>NZ_CP033092.2 GCF_003697165.2 Escherichia coli DSM 30083 = JCM 1649 = ATCC 11775 | reverse complement strand
GGCGGACTCCACTCGAACAAAAGTCGATAATGACTAAGGCTGAAACATTCATGATTGTTGACGTACGTCGAAAAGACCCTGCATGAGGGTGACGCACGAACCGCTGTCTGCGGTTATATGCCCGATCAAGATCCTGCAAAACGATCGGGACCGCGGATCATAGCCTAAACTGCGCAAGAGATCTTCTGTTTCTCACAGATTTTCCCGATTTATCCACAGGATGATCCAGAACTCGCTAAGTGTAAACGATCCTGCCGCGGGCCGGGCACGATTTACGCCGCATATTGGAAAATTTAATGACCATAGACAAAAATTGGCTTAATCGATCTAATAAAGATCCAGAACGATCCTTGCGCTTTACCCGTCAGCCCGTATAATCCTCCACCCGGCGCGCCATGCTGGTTTACACTGGTGTGAGGCCGTACGTTTTCCCCGCGAAAAGGTGCGGAAAAGCGCGGTAAATAAGGAAAGAGAATTGACTCCGGAGTGTACAATTATTACAATCCGGCCTCTTTAATCACCCATGGCTTCGGTGTCCATCGTTTCATTTTTCGGCGGATATCCAATAAAGCCATTGAATTTATTCAAGTTTAGGTAGAAATCGCCATGAAACGCACTTTTCAACCGTCTGTACTGAAGCGCAACCGTTCTCACGGCTTCCGTGCTCGTATGGCTACTAAAAATGGTCGTCAGGTTCTGGCACGTCGTCGTGCTAAAGGCCGCGCTCGTCTGACCGTTTCTAAGTAATAAAGCTAACCCCTGAGTGGTTAAGCTCGCATTTCCCAGGGAGTTACGCTTGTTAACTCCCAGTCAATTCACATTCGTCTTCCAGCAGCCACAACGGGCTGGCACGCCGCAAATTACCATTCTCGGCCGCCTGAATTCGCTGGGGCATCCCCGTATCGGTCTTACAGTCGCCAAGAAAAACGTTCGACGCGCCCATGAACGCAATCGGATTAAACGTCTGACGCGTGAAAGCTTCCGTCTGCGCCAACATGAACTCCCGGCTATGGATTTCGTGGTGGTGGCGAAAAAAGGGGTTGCCGACCTCGATAACCGTGCTCTCTCGGAAGCGTTGGA
Organism: Escherichia coli DSM 30083 = JCM 1649 = ATCC 11775; assembly: GCF_003697165.2. Lineage (GTDB taxonomy): Bacteria > Pseudomonadota > Gammaproteobacteria > Enterobacterales > Enterobacteriaceae > Escherichia > Escherichia coli. The sequence continues at coordinate 4,902,421 of NZ_CP033092.2, read as the reverse complement.
AAAATTATGGCGCCGCCACTGTCGCCTGGCTCGCGGGTCCTGATAGCCCTCATTCGGGTCTATCAACGCCTGATTAGTCCGCTACTCGGGCCGCATTGTCGTTTCACTCCAACCTGTTCAAGCTACGGAATTGAGGCATTGCGCAGGTTTGGAGTGATAAAAGGCAGTTGGTTGACGGTGAAACGCGTATTAAAATGCCACCCTTTACACCCTGGTGGTGACGATCCCGTCCCGCCCGGACCATTTGATACCAGAGAACACTAACGATGGATTCGCAACGCAATCTTTTAGTCATCGCTTTGCTGTTCGTGTCTTTCATGATCTGGCAAGCCTGGGAGCAGGATAAAAACCCGCAACCTCAGGCCCAACAGACCACGCAGACAACGACCACCGCAGCGGGTAGCGCCGCCGACCAGGGCGTACCGGCCAGTGGCCAGGGGAAACTGATCTCGGTTAAGACCGACGTGCTTGATCTGACCATCAACACCCGCGGTGGTGATGTTGAGCAAGCCCTGCTGCCTGCTTACCCGAAAGAGCTGAACTCTACCCAGCCGTTCCAGCTGCTGGAAACTTCACCGCAGTTTATTTATCAGGCACAGAGCGGTCTGACCGGTCGTGATGGCCCGGATAACCCGGCTAACGGCCCGCGTCCGCTGTATAACGTTGAAAAAGACGCTTATGTGCTGGCTGAAGGTCAAAACGAACTGCAGGTGCCGATGACGTATACCGACGCGGCAGGCAACACGTTTACCAAAACGTTTGTCCTGAAACGTGGTGATTACGCTGTCAACGTCAACTACAACGTGCAGAACGCTGGCGAGAAACCGCTGGAAATCTCCACCTTTGGTCAGTTGAAGCAATCCATCACTCTGCCACCGCATCTCGATACCGGAAGCAGCAACTTCGCACTGCACACCTTCCGTGGTGCGGCGTACTCCACGCCTGACGAGAAGTACGAGAAATACAAGTTCGATACCATTGCCGATAACGAAAACCTGAACATCTCTTCGAAAGGTGGTTGGGTGGCAATGCTGCAACAGTATTTCGCGACGGCGTGGATCCCGCATAACGACGGTACCAACAACTTCTATACCGCTAATCTGGGTAACGGCATCGCCGCTATCGGCTATAAATCTCAGCCGGTACTGGTTCAGCCTGGTCAGACTGGCGCGATGAACAGCACCCTGTGGGTTGGCCCGGAAATTCAGGACAAAATGGCAGCTGTTGCTCCGCACCTGGATCTGACCGTTGATTACGGTTGGTTGTGGTTCATTTCTCAGCCGCTGTTCAAACTGCTGAAATGGATCCATAGCTTTGTGGGTAACTGGGGCTTCTCCATTATCATCATCACCTTTATCGTTCGTGGCATCATGTACCCGCTGACCAAAGCGCAGTACACCTCCATGGCGAAGATGCGTATGCTGCAGCCGAAGATTCAGGCAATGCGTGAGCGTCTGGGCGATGACAAACAGCGCATAAGCCAGGAAATGATGGCGCTGTACAAAGCTGAGAAGGTTAACCCGCTGGGCGGCTGCTTCCCGCTGCTGATCCAGATGCCAATCTTCCTGGCGTTGTACTACATGCTGATGGGTTCCGTTGAACTACGTCAGGCACCGTTTGCACTGTGGATCCACGACCTGTCTGCACAGGACCCGTACTACATCCTGCCGATCCTGATGGGCGTAACGATGTTCTTCATTCAGAAGATGTCGCCGACCACTGTGACCGACCCGATGCAGCAGAAGATCATGACCTTTATGCCGGTCATCTTCACTGTGTTCTTCCTGTGGTTCCCGTCAGGTCTGGTGCTGTACTATATCGTCAGCAACCTGGTAACCATTATTCAGCAGCAGCTGATTTACCGTGGTCTGGAAAAACGTGGCCTGCATAGCCGCGAGAAGAAAAAATCCTGATTCGGTGAGTTTTCGCTAAAATAAGGGCGGTCAGTTGACCGCCTTTTTTCTTTTCGTAGGGCGGATAAGCACCGCACATCCGCCACACAAAGCAACAGGAACATCATGAGCGATAATGACACTATCGTAGCCCAGGCCACGCCTCCGGGACGTGGCGGCGTTGGCATCCTGCGCATCTCCGGCCTCAAAGCCCGTGAAGTTGCCGAAACCGTGCTGGGTAAACTGCCTAAGCCACGCTACGCCGATTATCTTCCGTTTAAAGACGCCGATGGCAGCGTGCTCGATCAGGGGATTGCGCTATGGTTCCCTGGCCCGAACTCGTTCACCGGCGAAGATGTGCTGGAACTGCAAGGTCATGGCGGTCCGGTGATCCTCGACCTGCTGTTAAAACGCATTCTGACCATTCCCGGCCTGCGGATTGCCCGCCCTGGTGAGTTTTCCGAACGCGCATTTCTGAACGATAAACTCGACTTAGCCCAGGCCGAGGCGATTGCGGATCTTATCGACGCCAGCTCGGAACAGGCGGCCCGTTCGGCGCTAAACTCGCTGCAAGGCGCGTTCTCCGCACGGGTCAACCATCTGGTGGAAGCCCTCACCCACTTGCGCATTTACGTCGAAGCGGCAATTGATTTCCCGGATGAAGAGATCGATTTCCTCTCCGACGGCAAAATTGAAGCCCAGCTCAATAACGTAATTGCCGATCTCGACGCGGTACGCGCCGAAGCTCGTCAGGGTAGTTTGTTGCGCGAAGGGATGAAAGTGGTGATTGCCGGACGTCCTAACGCCGGTAAATCGAGCCTGCTGAACGCGCTGGCGGGCCGTGAAGCAGCAATCGTAACCGATATCGCCGGAACCACGCGTGACGTGCTGCGTGAGCATATCCACATTGACGGAATGCCGTTGCATATCATCGATACCGCCGGGCTACGTGAAGCCAGTGACGAAGTTGAACGTATTGGTATCGAGCGCGCATGGCAGGAAATTGAACAGGCAGACCGCGTGCTGTTTATGGTCGATGGCACCACGACAGACGCCGTTGATCCGGCAGAGATCTGGCCGGAATTCATCGCCCGTCTGCCAGCGAAACTGCCGATCACCGTGGTGCGCAATAAAGCCGATATCACCGGCGAAACGTTGGGGATGAGCGAAGTGAACGGTCATGCGTTAATTCGTCTTTCGGCGCGGACTGGCGAAGGCGTGGATGTACTGCGTAACCATCTCAAACAGAGCATGGGCTTTGACACCAATATGGAAGGCGGCTTCCTGGCGCGTCGTCGTCACCTACAGGCGCTGGAACAGGCGGCAGAGCATTTGCAGCAAGGTAAAGCGCAACTGTTAGGTGCCTGGGCGGGTGAACTGCTGGCGGAAGAGTTGCGCCTGGCGCAGCAGAACTTAAGCGAGATCACCGGGGAATTTACTTCAGACGACCTACTGGGGCGGATTTTCTCCAGCTTCTGTATCGGTAAGTAACCGCGCTTGCGAAGCCGCATTCTGACTGTCAGATGCGGCTTCGCTTCATTGTTAGCACTCCTGTTATTCCTCAACCCTTTTTTAAACATTAAAATTCTTACGTAATTTATAATCTTTAAAAAAGATATTTAATATTGCGTCCCGAACGATTGTGATTCGATTCACATTTAAACAATTTCAGAATAGACAAATTCCTTGAGTATTATACTGTAGCCTCGTGTCTTTCGAGGATAAGTGCATTATGAATATCTTACATATATGTGTGACCTCAAAATGGTTTAATATTGACAACAAGATTGTCGATCACCGCCCTTGATTTGCCCTTCTGTAGCCATCACCAGAGCCAAACCGATTAGATTCAATGTGATCTATTTGTTTGCTATATCTTAATTTTGCCTTTTACAAAGGCCATCTCTCGTTTATTTGCTTGTTTTAGTAAATGATGGTACTTGCATATATATCTGGCGAATTAATGAATATTGCAAATGTAATATTCACAGGGATCACTGTAATTAAAATAAATGAAGGATTATGTAATGGAAAACTTTAAACATCTCCCTGAACCGTTCCGCATTCGTGTTATTGAGCCAGTAAAACGTACCACTCGCGCTTATCGTGAAGAGGCAATTATTAAATCCGGTATGAACCCGTTCTTGCTGGATAGCGAAGATGTGTTTATCGATTTACTGACCGACAGCGGCACCGGGGCGGTGACGCAGAGTATGCAGGCCGCGATGATGCGTGGCGACGAAGCCTACAGCGGCAGCCGCAGCTACTACGCGTTAGCCGAGTCAGTGAAAAATATCTTTGGTTATCAATACACTATTCCGACTCACCAGGGCCGTGGTGCAGAGCAAATCTATATTCCGGTACTGATTAAAAAACGCGAGCAGGAAAAAGGCCTGGATCGCAGCAAAATGGTGGCGTTCTCTAACTATTTCTTTGATACCACGCAGGGCCATAGCCAGATTAACGGCTGTACCGTGCGTAACGTCTATATCAAAGAAGCCTTCGATACTGGCGTGCGTTACGACTTTAAAGGCAACTTTGACCTTGAGGGATTAGAACGCGGTATTGAAGAAGTTGGCCCGAATAACGTGCCGTATATCGTTGCAACCATCACCAGTAACTCCGCAGGTGGTCAGCCGGTTTCACTGGCAAACTTAAAAGCGATGTACAGCATCGCGAAGAAATACGATATTCCGGTGGTCATGGACTCCGCACGCTTTGCCGAAAACGCCTATTTCATCAAGCAGCGTGAAGCAGAATACAAAGACTGGACCATCGAGCAGATCACCCGCGAAACCTACAAATATGCCGATATGCTGGCGATGTCCGCCAAGAAAGATGCGATGGTGCCGATGGGCGGCCTGCTGTGCATGAAAGACGACAGCTTCTTTGATGTGTATACCGAATGCAGAACCCTTTGCGTGGTGCAGGAAGGCTTCCCGACATATGGCGGCCTGGAAGGCGGCGCTATGGAGCGTCTGGCGGTAGGTCTGTATGACGGCATGAATCTGGACTGGCTGGCTTATCGTATCGCGCAGGTGCAGTATCTGGTCGATGGTCTGGAAGAGATTGGCGTTGTCTGTCAGCAGGCGGGCGGTCACGCGGCATTCGTTGATGCAGGTAAACTGTTGCCGCATATCCCGGCAGATCAGTTCCCGGCACAGGCGCTGGCCTGCGAGCTGTATAAAGTCGCCGGTATCCGTGCGGTAGAAATTGGCTCTTTCCTGTTAGGCCGCGATCCGAAAACCGGTAAACAACTGCCATGCCCGGCTGAACTGCTGCGTTTAACCATTCCGCGCGCAACATATACTCAAACACATATGGACTTCATTATTGAAGCCTTTAAACATGTGAAAGAGAACGCGGCGAATATTAAAGGGTTAACCTTTACCTACGAACCGAAAGTATTGCGTCACTTCACCGCAAAACTGAAAGAAGTTTAATTAAAACACTCAGAGTGGCTATAAGGATGTTAGCCACTCTATTACCCTACATCCTCAATAACAAAAATAGCCTTCCTCTAAAGGTGGCATCATGACTGATCAATCAGAAAAAAAACACTCTGCATTTTGGGGTGTTATGGTTATAGCCGGTACAGTAATTGGCGGTGGGATGTTTGCTTTACCTGTTGACCTTGCCGGAGCCTGGTTTTTTTGGGGCGCTTTTATTCTTATTATCGCCTGGTTTTCAATGTTACATTCAGGGCTATTATTATTAGAAGCAAACTTAAATTATCCCGTCGGATCCAGTTTTAACACCATCACCAAAGATTTAATCGGTAACACCTGGAACATTATCAGCGGTATTACCGTTGCCTTCGTTCTCTATATCCTCACTTATGCCTATATCTCTGCTAATGGTGCGATCATTAGTGAAACGATATCAATGAATTTGGGCTATCACGCTAATCCACGTATTGTCGGGATCTGCACTGCCATTTTCGTTGCCAGCGTATTGTGGATAAGTTCGTTAGCCGCCAGTCGTATTACCTCATTGTTCCTTGGGCTGAAGATTATCTCCTTTGTAATTGTTTTTGGTTCTTTCTTCTTCCAGGTCGATTACTCCATTCTGCGCGATTCCACCAGCACCACTGCGGGGACGTCTTACTTCCCGTATATCTTTATGGCTTTGCCGGTGTGTCTGGCGTCATTTGGTTTCCACGGCAATATTCCCAGCCTGATTATTTGCTATGGAAAACGCAAAGACAAACTAATCAAAAGCGTGGTTTTCGGTTCGCTGCTGGCGCTGGTGATTTATCTCTTCTGGCTCTATTGCACGATGGGGAATATCCCGCGAGAAAGCTTTAAGGCGATAATCTCCTCAGGCGGCAACGTTGATTCGCTGGTGAAATCGTTCCTCGGCACCAAACAGCACGGGATTATCGAGTTTTGCCTGCTGGTGTTCTCCAACTTAGCTGTTGCCAGCTCGTTTTTTGGTGTCACGCTGGGATTGTTCGATTATCTGGCGGATCTGTTTAAGATTGATAACTCCCACGCCGGGCGTTTCAAAACCGTGCTGTTAACCTTCCTGCCACCTGCTTTGTTGTATCTGATCTTCCCGAACGGCTTCATTTACGGGATCGGCGGTGCCGGACTGTGTGCCACCATCTGGGCGGTAATAATTCCTGCTGTACTGGCAATCAAAGCCCGCAAGAAGTTTCCCAATCAGATGTTCACGGTCTGGGGCGGCAATCTTATTCCGGCGATTGTCATTCTCTTTGGCATAACCGTAATTTTATGCTGGTTCGGTAACGTCTTTAACGTGTTACCTAAATTTGGCTAAATCCTTCAGGAAGCCAGCCATTCGCTGGCTTCTTGCCTGTCAGGAAATCACTTATGTCCAAATGGCAACTCGCCTGATTCTCCTTCACCACGTATGCTTTGCGTCACCTTACTATCAGGACGCTTTAGCCCATGTCCCGCTTTTTGATTTGTAGTTTTGCCCTGGTTTTACTTTATCCCGCAGGGATTGATATGTACCTCGTTGGTTTACCGCGCATCGCCGCCGATCTCAATGCCAGCGAAGCGCAGTTGCATATTGCGTTCTCCGTTTATCTGGCGGGGATGGCGGCTGCGATGTTATTTGCCGGTAAAGTGGCCGATCGTTCAGGGAGAAAGCCTGTCGCCATACCCGGCGCGGCGCTATTTATTATCGCCTCGGTGTTCTGTTCACTGGCTGAAACCAGCGCGTTATTTCTTGCAGGGCGATTTCTACAGGGACTGGGCGCGGGCTGTTGTTACGTAGTGGCGTTCGCCATTTTGCGCGACACGCTGGATGATCGACGTCGGGCTAAAGTGCTGTCGTTACTCAACGGCATTACCTGCATCATTCCGGTGTTAGCGCCGGTGCTCGGACACCTGATTATGCTTAAATTCCCTTGGCAGAGTCTGTTCTGGACGATGGCAACGATGGGCATCGCGTTACTGATGTTGTCTTTGTTTATTTTAAAAGAAACGCGCCCTGCGGCCCCCACAACTTCGGACAAACCACGAGAAAATAGCGAGTCACTGCTTAATCGGTTTTTCCTCAGCCGTGTTGTTATCACCACCCTCAGCGTTTCGGTGATCCTCACCTTCGTCAACACGTCGCCAGTATTGCTGATGGAAATCATGGGTTTTGAGCGCGGAGAATACGCCACCATTATGGCGTTGACCGCTGGCGTCAGCATGACCGTTTCATTCTCCACGCCGTTTGCGCTGGGAATTTTTAAGCCACGTACGTTGATGATCACCTCACAGGTGTTATTCCTGGCGGCGGGGATCACCCTTGCCGTTTCACCTTCCCATGCGGTTTCGCTGTTTGGTATCACGCTGATTTGCGCCGGTTTCTCGGTAGGTTTTGGTGTGGCGATGAGTCAGGCGTTAGGGCCGTTTTCATTACGCGCGGGCGTAGCCAGCTCGACCTTAGGTATTGCGCAAGTTTGCGGTTCGTCACTGTGGATTTGGCTGGCGGCGGTGGTTGGTATCGGCGCATGGAATATGCTGATCGGGATTCTGATTGCCTGTAGCATAGTGAGCCTGTTGCTGATTATGTTCGTCGCGCCTGGACGCCCCGTTGCCGCTCATGAAGAAATCCATCACCACGCTTGATCTCAATCTGCTGCTCTGTCTGCAACTGCTGATGCAGGAGCGCAGCGTGACCAAAGCGGCGAAGCGGATGAACGTGACCCCTTCGGCGGTGAGTAAGTCGCTGGCAAAGTTAAGAGCGTGGTTTGACGACCCGCTCTTTGTGAACTCACCGCTGGGCCTGTCTCCCACACCGCTAATGGTCAGCATGGAGCAAAATCTGGCGGAATGGATGCAAATGAGCAATCAGTTGCTGGACAAACCACTCCACGAAACGCCGCGCGGTCTTAAGTTCGAACTGGCGGCGGAATCGCCGCTGATGATGATCATGCTTAATGCGCTGTCGAAACGGATCTACCAACGATACCCGCAGGCGACCATCAAATTACGTAACTGGGATTACGATTCCTTAGATGCCATTACTCGTGGTGAAGTGGATATTGGTTTTTCCGGTCGCGAAAGTCATCCCCGTTCGCGGGAGCTGTTAAGCTCGCTACCGTTAGCCATTGATTATGAAGTGCTGTTTAGTGATGTGCCCTGCGTCTGGTTACGCAAAGATCATCCGGCACTGCATGAAGCATGGAATCTGGACACCTTTTTACGTTATCCGCATATCAGCATTTGCTGGGAACAGAGCGATACCTGGGCGCTGGACAATGTGTTACAGGAGCTGGGGCGCGAACGCACGATTGCTATGAGCCTGCCGGAATTCGAGCAGTCACTGTTTATGGCAGCACAGCCCGACAATCTGCTACTGGCGACCGCGCCGCGCTACTGCCAGTACTACAATCAACTCCACCAACTGCCGTTGGTTGCTCTTCCTCTCCCGTTTGATGAAAGCCAGCAAAAAAAGCTGGAAGTCCCTTTTACCCTTCTGTGGCATAAACGGAACAGCCGTAATCCGAAGATCGTCTGGTTACGGGAAACCATTAAAAATCTTTACGCGTCGATGGCATAACCGAATCGTATGAAACGCGACCCAATTTCACAATGAAATGTAAAAAAGTTGTAATAAACTTATCTGAATCGAACTTTTAGCCGCTTTAGTCTGTCCATCATTCCAGTAAATGATTACTCTTGTATTCATAATGGACCATTAAGCATGGAGCGAAAAATGGCGACTCACTTTGCCCGAGGGATTTTAACGGAAGGACATCTGATTTCTGTTCGTCTCCCCTCCCTGTGTCATCAAGAAGCCCGAAACATTCCCCCTCATCGTCAAAGCCGTTTTCTGGCGTCCAGAGGTTTACTCGCAGAACTGATGTTCATGCTGTATGGCATTGGCGAATTGCCGGAAATCGTCACCCTGCCGAAAGGAAAACCGGTTTTCAGCGATAAAAATTTGCCTTCGTTTTCTGTTTCCTATGCCGGGAATATGGTCGGCGTGGCGTTAACAACCGAAGGTGAATGTGGCCTCGATATGGAACTACAGCGTGCGACACGCGGGTTTCATAGCCCACACGCGCCCGATAACCACACCTTTTCCAGCAATGAATCGCTATGGATCAGTAAACAAAACGATCCTAACGAAGCGCGGGCGCAGCTCATCACGCTGCGCCGAAGCGTGCTAAAACTAACCGGTGATGTTTTGAATGACGATCCGCGCGATCTGCAACTACTGCCCATTGCCGGACGCCTGAAATGTGCTCATGTAAATCATGTAGAAGCGTTATGCGACGCGGAGGACGTGCTGGTGTGGTCCGTGGCGGTCACGCCCACGATTGAAAAGCTCAGTGTCTGGGAGTTAGATGGCAAACATGGCTGGAAAAGCCTGCCCGATATTCACAGCCGCGCCAACAATCCTACCAGCCGGATGATGCGTTTTGCCCAGCTCTCTACCGTGAAGGCTTTTTCGCCAAATTGATAGACAACCACAGGAGTCATCATGTCTGAAAAATTGCAGGTGGTTACGTTACTGGGGAGCCTGCGCAAAGGCTCATTTAATGGCATGGTTGCACGTACCCTGCCGAAAATTGCTCCGGCGAGCATGGAAATCAATGCGTTACCTTCCATTGCCGACATTCCCCTGTATGACGCTGACGTACAGCAGGAAGACGGTTTTCCAGCAACAGTTGAAGCTCTGGCGGAACAGATCCGTCAGGCTGACGGTGTGGTAATCGTCACGCCGGAATATAACTACTCGGTACCGGGTGGGCTGAAAAATGCCATCGACTGGCTTTCCCGCCTGCCGGATCAACCGCTGGCAGGTAAACCGGTATTGATTCAGACCAGCTCAATGGGCGTGATTGGCGGCGCGCGCTGTCAGTATCACCTGCGCCAGATTCTGGTTTTCCTCGATACAATGGTGATGAACAAGCCAGAATTTATGGGCGGCGTGATTCAGAACAAAGTTGATCCGCAAACCGGGGAAGTGATTGATCAGGGTACGCTGGACCACCTGACCGGGCAATTGACCGCATTTGGTGAGTTTATTCAGCGAGTTAAGATCTAAATAAAAACCCGCCAGCAATCATGCATGGCGGGTTTTTAACGCGCTATCGATTTTAGTGAGCGTCGATAAAGACAATCTTCAGGATAAACAGCAGCGCAACGATGATTACGCACGGGCTAAGGTCACGCAGACGTCCGGTACCAATCTTCATCACGCAGTAGGAGATAAAGCCCAGCGCGATACCTTCAGTAATCGAGAAGCTGAACGGCATCATCACAGCGGTAATAAACGCCGGAACAGATTCAGTAAGATCCTGCCAGTTCACGCGAGCAAGACTTGAGGTCATCAACACTCCAACGTAAATCAGCGCACCAGCTGCAGCGTAGCCTGGCACCATCCCCGCCAGCGGCGACAGGAAGATAACCAGCAGGAACAGCAGACCAACAACCACTGCCGTCAGACCGGTACGACCGCCAACGGAAACGCCGGAAGAAGACTCGATATACGCCGTAACAGAAGAAGTCCCGATAAACGAACCGGTCACGGAAGAGATGCTGTCGACATACAGTGCCTGCTTCATGCGCGGGAATTTACCTTTTTCATCCGCCAGTCCTGCTTTATCGGTCACGCCAATCAGTGTACCGGAGGAGTCAAACAGGTTGACCAGCATGAAAGAGAAAATCACCCCTGCCAGCCCGAGGTTAAACGACCCGGCTAAATCTACATGACCCACGACAGTCATTACGCTCGGCGGCGCAGAAACGATGCCATTGTAGTGGACATCACCCAGCATCCAGCCCAGCAGCGTCGTCACCACGATGGAAACCAGCACCGCCGCGTGAATGTTGCGTGAGGCCAGAATAGCAATGATGAAGAAGCCGAGGATCCCCAGCAGTACGCTGTGAGAAGTCAGATTACCGATGCTCACCAGCGTTTCCGGGTTAGCGACAATCACACCTGCATTCTTCAGTCCCATCATGCCAATAAACAGGCCGATACCGCTGGTAATGCCCACACGCAGACTCACCGGAATGTTGGCTATCATCCAGTAGCGAACGCGGAAAATCGTCAGTAACAGCAGACCAATCGCGCCCCAGAAGATTGCGCCCATCCCGACCTGCCACGGCAAGCCCATCGCCTGCACAACCACAAAAGCGAAGAACGCATTCAGGCCCATTGCCGGTGCCAGTGCAACTGGCAGGTTAGCAAACAGCCCCATCATAATACTGCCGAATGCAGCAATCAGACAGGTCGTGACGAAGACGGCGCTGGTATCCATGCCAGCAACGCCAAGAATTTGCGGGTTAACAAAAACGATGTAAACCATCGTCAGGAAGGTGGTAAAACCGGCGATCACTTCGGTCCGTGCCGTCGTGCCATGTTCGCGCAGTTTAAACACGCGTTCCAGCATCCCCTGGCCAGAAGCCTGGGTTGTGTGTTGTTGACTCATTATCTATTTCCGAACAAGGAGGGAAAATCCGTCGCTATCGTATACCAAAATGAGACAATATGGACGGCTGAATATAACTTTTTTTCATTGTATTTGCTTATACGGCAACGATTGCGTCATGCGAATTGGCATGACGAAAACGTTAAACTAACGATAAAGGAAAGACATGTCCCAGATAGAAGCGGTATTTTTCGACTGCGACGGTACGCTGGTCGATAGCGAGGTCATTTGCTCTCGCGCCTATGTCACGATGTTCAGGGAATTTGGCATTCACGTTGACCTGGAAGAGATTTTTACCCGTTTTAAAGGCGTAAAACTCTACGAAATCATCGACATCATCAGTAAAGAACAGGGCGTGACGATGGTCCAGGCCGATGCCGAGCACGTTTACCGCGCAGAAGTAGCACGTCTGTTTGATACCGAACTTGAGGACATCGCAGGAGCGAACGAATTGCTGGCAAGCATTAACGTGCCGATGTGCGTCGTCTCTAACGGTCCGGTCAGCAAAATGCAGCATTCGCTTGGTAAGCTCAACATGCTGCACTACTTCCCGGAAAAACTGTTCAGCGGCTATGATATCCAGCGTTGGAAGCCCGATCCGGCATTAATGTTCCATGCGGCAAAAGCGATGAATGTGAACGTTGAAAACTGCATTCTGGTCGATGACTCCAGCGCAGGTGCGCAATCAGGGATAGATGCCGGAATGGAAGTGTTTTACTTCTGCGCTGACCCGCACAATAAACCGATCGTTCACCCGAAAGTCACCACCTTTACCCATCTTTCGCAATTACCGGAACTGTGGAAGGCGCGTGGTTGGGATATTACGGCATAGTTATTCACACTCCCTTCACTTACTCCACTTAAATTGGCACGCAAAGGTAAGTAAAGGGAGTTTGATATGTCTGTTTCACGTCGGGTAATTCATCACGGACTGTATTTTGCGGTTTTAGGGCCGTTAATTGGTGTTCTGTTTCTTGTCCTCTACATATTCTTCGCAAAAGAACCGCTGATTCTTTTGGTAATAATACAGGTACTTCCATTGTTTCTCTTAATGTCGATAACTACGGGAGCTATTCCTGCAATGTTAACTGGCGTAATGGTCGCCTGTCTGCCGGAAAAGATCGGGTCACAGAAACGTTATCGTTGTCTGGTTGGCGGCATAGGTGGAGTCGTTATCACCGAGATCTATTGCGCTGTTATCGTACATATTAAGGACATGGCTTCCTCAGCGTTGTTTGAAAACATTCTTTCTGGTGAAAATCTCGTTGTCCGCATCATCCCAGCATTGCTGGCAGGCGTAGTGATGAGCAGAATCATTACACATCTACCCGGATTGGATATTTCATGTCCTGAAACAGACTCTTTAAGCTAAGCGGAATGCTTTATCTATTTGTCATTAAATGTTGGAGAACAGGCCGGAGCGTAATTCACACATCCGGCCTTATTTTTAAGCTTAACCGAGCGCTAATTCTGCGGCAGCGGCTTTATCAGCGATTACCATCAGCGAAGGATGCAGCTGCAACACGGAAGCTGGAACATCTTCGGTAACCGGACCTTGCAGAACATTTTTCAGTGCCTGCGCTTTACCTGCGCCACTGACAATTATCAGCAAGTTTTTCGCCGCCATGATGCTTTTCGGCCCCATCGTCACGTAGCTGTCAGGCACTAATGAAAAGTCGCCGCCCAACTCGCCATGCGCCACAATATCAACCATCTCTCCCTGGATCGGGAACTCCACGGTTTGCTCATGGAAATGGGTCGTATTTGGCAGATTGCCACAAAAATGACCATCTACACCTAATCCCAACACCACCAAATCCAGGCCGCCTTCACGCGCCAGTTTCTGATCATGCTCGCGGTAGTTATCAATAGTGAGCTTCTGGATATTCTCTTCTTTGATCCCCGCAGGGGTGAAAAACAGATTACGCAGATTGGTAATCGTTACGCCTTCTCCCTCTTTGCCGCGAAATGGAATTTCATCGAAATTATAGAAATAGCAGTTATCGTACCAGGGCTTACCTTTAACCAGAGTGATGAGATATTCGTACATGCCTTTGGGCGTGCTCCCGGCGGTAATTGCCAGGTTAACACGACGCGTCTTCGACATATAACCAAGCAGATGGTGTGCCGCGACACGGCTCATTTCCTGGTAATCTTCGGTAATGATTAATTTCATCTTAATGCCTTATATTATTTGAATAATTTCTGTACGAAGGCTGCATAGGCAGGCCGCCAGACATCCATTTCATGGTTCAGACCGGGATATTCCTGGTAATCAAACTTAATTTTTTTCTGCTCAAGCTCAGTTTTCAGCCCGACGATATCCTTGCCGGTTACAACATCTTTATCCCCAACAACCACAGTAAAATTACGTAGTTGCTGGTTAATAGCTGCCGGCTCGTTCAGCCGGGCAGCGACACCTTCATCCGGTACGGTTGTCGTGGTAACACCACTGAATGTGGCCAGCCAGCCAAAGCTTTCCAGATGATTCATTCCGGAAACCAGCGCCTGGTACCCGCCTTGTGAAAGCCCCGCCAGCGCGCGGCCATCGGCATCTTTACGGACATTAAAACGCTTGCTAATCAGCGGGATAATATCGTTCATCAGTTCGCGATCTGCCGCTTTAGCATTCAGTGGATAAAAGACTTTACGTCTTTCCTGAGGCACGAAATCTTCGGGAATAATGCCCTTCGCATCGGTTTCGGTATCAGGGATCACCACCAGCATCGGTTTAATTTTCCCTTCAGCCAGCAGGTTATCCATGATTTGCGGGATACGCCCCTGATCGATAGCGGAACGTCCGGTATCACCAAAACCGTGATAGAAATAGAGCACTGGCAAAGGCTCGCCCATGCCGGAGTATCCTGGCGGGGTCCAGACATACATCTGACGTTCGGATTGCAATGCGCTGGAGTGGTAAGTTATGGTGATCAAATCACCATGCGCAACAGAACGCGTATCCAGATAACTGCCTGGCACCAGAATCATACTGGAGTTAACCTGGCGCTGAGGTTTAGTCATTGCTGTACCTGTATCAATGCTGCGTACACCATCAACATTGAAAAAATATTCGTACAGGTTGCCTTTCAGGACAGGTGTGCGCCACGACCAGACTCCCGCTTCGTCTTTGGTCATCGGGTGAATATTATCCGGAACCGGAACACCCACCACTACGGAGACATTTTTTGCCCCAGGGGCAAAGTAGCGAAAGGTCACGCTGTTATCGGCATTGACCTGAGTCACATACTGTTTAACCGGAATAGTGGGTGCCGGGCTGGCTGGCATATCCGCTGCTATGGCCCACTGAGCAGAAATACCGCTGGCAATAGCCAGCGTTAAAGCAGCAATTTTTATATTCATCGTAATATTCCTTTCATTAAGTTCCATTACCACCAGATTTCAGCCTGGGCACCGACAGCAAACTGGTCGTCTTTATTGTCTTCAAAGGTGAAGCCATCCAGTTCGTTTTCCAGGGCTTTGATATACGTGGCGTAGAAACGAATTTCCGGGCGCGAGGTCAACATACTGGTATTGACTTTAAAGGTATGGAAGAGCGTGGTTTTATAACCAGACTCATTAAATTTATTACTATTCGCATCTTTGTTTTGCTGGGTGAAATAGCCCAACTCAACACCTGTCTGGTTATATTGGTCCCAAATATAGGCCGGGCGAACAACCGCACGAATAGATTCGAAATCAGAGTGTGCGCCTGTTTCGTAGCTATAAATATCGTTACCGAAGGAGTAAACAATCGCGTTAGCCACAATAAAATGATCGCCGATATAGGCTTCGCCCTGCGAAGTCAGACGAACTGCTGTTCCGCCGGTGTGATAACCATAATAACGACCATTAAAGGTGGTAAATGGACTTGCGCCAGCATAACGGCCAAAGTTACTGGCGATAGAGTTATTCGCGACCAGGAAGGAGAATTCGTTGAAGCCACCTTTATCAAATTTCTGCGTTAAAGATGTGCCAAACATCCAGGTATCTTTCCAGTCATAATACCCGTTATTATCCTGATTATCTTTTTCCGATGCGCTTTCGTTTGCCGTGACATAACGACCACTCACCATTAAGGTGACTTTATCCCATAACGGGATATCTTTATAGCGTAAATCAATGGTATTGGTATTAATCTGCTGTTTGTTTTGCAGGCTGCGATCGTAATCATCGACATCTTCGCGAACCAGCGCGATATCAATTTTACCCGGACCGACTTTCCAGTTTTCCAGACCTACACCTGCGGCAGCATCGGTACGCTGCGTTTTCCAGTCAAGCATCTGGATTTCAATTTTCGGCGCACCGTGTTTACCCACCCAGAAATCAGCCTCTGGCGCAAAGGGCAGGAAACCTTTGGTGGTAACGTACATATCAGAGAACTGCATAAAGTTCTCACCACCGGCGTTATCGCCAAACCAGCCAGTAGAGTACTGCTGACCCACGTTACCATCCATCATCACGATGGCATCAACCCGTTTGCCGTTTTCGTTGTAGACACGTTGTTTTAACTGCAAATCAAACCAGCCGGAGTATTCGTTACCAAAGCGGCCCAGAGAACCAATTGCCCATGATTTAGGTGAACCATGAGAGGCTGTTCCCCAACCAGAACGGTAGTAGCCGTTGTAACTAAAGCCGATTTCATCTTTCACAAATTTACTGAAATCTTTCAGAGTCATGGAAGAATAAATCGAGCCTGTCTCACTGGCATTTTTCTCTTCATTTTTAACCAGTACAGCATCAGGCTTTGCGGCACGACTGGTCGGGAATGGATTGGCGGCATACCCTTGATCATTCGTACTTACGCTACGATTCACCGTCGCTGGCGTATACTTTTTCTTCTCTTCATCTTTATATTTTTTCAGTTCGCTTTGCGTTTCTCTTAACGCCTTTTCTAATAGCTCAAGGCGTTGTTCCACTGTTAATGATTCAGCCAATGATTGTGCGGAAAAGGCTAACGGTGCCATTAATAAGATGGCAGAGGTAATAATATTTCGTCTAAACATAATATCCCTTTATGGTGCAAAGAAAGAATTAATGCATCGCATCCAGACTGTTCTGAATGCGACGATAATTAAGGTGCTTTATTGGTTATTTTTTTAATGATAGCCCCCGAGTTTTGATCACTTCTGCATACCATCCGAAGCTTTTCTTGCGCGTTCTTGTGAGGCTTCCTTCACCATTATCATCACGATCCACATAAATAAAGCCGTAGCGCTTAGACATTTGTGAATGAGATGCACTGACTAAATCAATTGGCCCCCAACTGGTGTACCCCATAATATCCACACCATCGGCAATCGCTTCATTTACCTGTACCAGGTGATCGTTTAAATAGGCAATTCGATAATCGTCCTGTATCGAACCATCCACTTCAACGCTGTCTTTTGCGCCTAATCCGTTCTCGACAATAAATAACGGTTTTTGATAACGATCCCAAAGCGTATTTAACAGAATCCGTAATCCAACCGGATCAATTTGCCACCCCCACTCTGAACTTTTCAGATGCGGATTTGGGATCATATTCAGTATGTTGCCCTGCGCATTTTTATTAATGCTTTCGTCGTGGGAAACACAACCGGTCATGTAATAACTAAAAGAGATGAAATCTACGGTATGTTTTAAATCTTCTGCGTCACTTTCAGTCATCTCAATGGTGATATTGTGGTCGCGGAAGAAACGCTGCATATAGCCGGGATACTGACCACGCGCCTGAACATCACCAAAGAACATCCAGCGCCGGTTCTCTTCCATGGCCTGCAACATATCCTGTGGCTGGCAGGTGAGGGGGTAAACCAGCCCACCGAGAAGCATATTGCCAATTTTCGCTTCGGGGATCAGGCTATGACAGGCTTTAACTGCCCGCGCACTGGCAACCAGTTGATGATGGATCGCCTGATAAACTTCCGCCTCGCCACTCTCTTCTGCCAGCCCCACGCCCGTGAATGGCGCGTGTAATGACATGTTGATTTCATTAAATGTCAGCCATAACGCAACTTTATGTTGGTAGCGGGTAAAGACCGTGCGTGCGTAATGCTCGAAGTGATCGATGACCGCCCGATTAGCCCAACCGCCGTAGTTTTTCACCAGCCCATATGGCATTTCGTAATGGGATAACGTTACCAGCGGCTTGATCCCCGCCTGCGCCATTTCATCAAACAGCCGCTCGTAAAACGCTAACCCCGCTTCATTCGGTTCGGCTTCATCGCCCTGAGGAAAAATTCGCGCCCAGGCAATGGAAATACGCAGACAGGTGAAGCCCATCTCGGCAAATAACGCGATATCTTCCGGGTAACGGTGATAAAAATCGATGGCGACATCTTTGATATTCTCTTTCCCCAGGATGCGCGGTTCCATTTTTCCCATTACGCCATGAGGCTGTAAATCTGAGGTCGTGATCCCTTTGCCATCTTCCTGCCAGGCGCCTTCCACCTGATTGGCAGCTGTTGCACCACCCCAAAGAAATGTTTCTGGAAATGCTTTCATAATTAACTCCTTTTATCGTTAGCGAATGATGGATAACAGCGGCTCACCAGCGTTTATCTGCGCCGTGCCGTGGGGTAATACGTCCGTAAAATCATCGCTATTACTGATTAATACCGGCGTCGTCAGATCAAATCCGGCCTCGCGAATAGCAGGGATATCAAAAGAAATCAGCCGATCGCCTGTATTGACCTTGTCACCCACGTTGACGTGAGCGGAAAAGAATTTGCCGTCCAGTTTTACGGTGTCGATACCGACATGAATCAGGATCTCCACGCCATCATCTGACTCAATGCCAATGGCGTGTAATGTGGCGAACAACGAAGCAATTTGCCCCGCCACCGGAGAACGCACTTCACCAACAGAGGGCAGAATGGCAATACCTTTACCCAACAGGCCGCTGGCAAACGTGGTATCAGCGACGTGAATGAGCGGCACAATCTCTCCCGTCATCGGTGAACAGATACCGCCCTGCTCAGGTGTAATAACCTCTGGTGTTTTCTCTTGCTGGGCAACTTGCGCTGGCTGACGTTTAGCGGTGATGAAATGAAACATCACCGTACCGACAAATGCGCAACCGATGGCAATGACACCGCCAATAACGCTGGCCCATACGGTGAAATCAATCCCCGTTGACGGGATGGTTTGCATGAAGGTGAAAATACCTGGCAAACCAAAGGAGTAAACTTTCGTTTGCGCGTAGCCAATGATGGTGGCCCCCAATGCCCCACTTATGCAGGCGATAACGAAGGGGTACTTACGCGGCAGATTGACGCCATATACCGCTGGTTCGGTGATACCAAACAAACCTGTCAACGCCGCTGATCCCGCCACCACTTTTTTCTGCGCATCGCGTTCGCAGAGGAAGACGCCGAGCGCCGCCCCGACTTGCGCCATAATGGCGGGCATTAACAGCGGGATCATGGTGTCGTAGCCCAGCACGGTGAAGTTATTGATAATTAAAGGTATCAAACCCCAATGCAGACCGAACATCACAAAGATTTGCCAGAAACCGCCCATTACCGCGCCTGCAAATGCAGGAACCGCCTGATAAAGCCAGAGATAACCGGCAGCAATCAGTTCACTTATCCAGGTTGATAGCGGCCCCACCAGCAGAAATGTGATGGGCGTGATGACCATCAGACATAGCAAGGGTGTGAAGAAATTTTTGATTGCCGAAGGTAACCATGTATTAAGTCGGCGTTCCAGAATGCTGCACAACCAGGCAGAAAAAATAATGGGAATAACCGATGACGAGTAATTCAACAATGTGACCGGAATACCCAGGAAATCCAGGCCCAGCGCATCCACTTTTTGCCCGTTCTCGAAGGCAGTCAGAATTAATGGATGCACTAACGCTCCGCCAATCACCATGGCAGTAAATGGATTGCCGCTGAAGCGTTTCCCTGCGGTGTAGCCCAGGATTATCGGGAAGAACCAAAACAAGGCATCACTGGCGCTAAATAAAATTAAATAAGTACCACTTTGTTCGGTCGCCCACTGAAAAGTGAGTGCCAGAGCCAACATACCTTTCAGGATCCCGGTTGCCGCCATCAAACCGATCAGAGGCGTAAAAATACCTGAAATAACATAAAAAAAGCGGTTTAACAGATTATCTTTATCATCATTTTCCGGTGCCTGTTGCGCTTTTTCGCCAAGGCCTGCCACGCTGTTAACCGCCAGGAAGACATCGGCCACATGGTTACCTATGACAACCTGAAACTGGCCACCGCTTTCCACCACCATAATAATACCGGGGGTCTTTTTCAGTACCTCAGCTTGCGCTTTGCTTTCATCCTTTAACTTAAAACGTAATCGCGTTGCACAATGCATCAGACTCACAATGTTATCTGCGCCCCCGACTCCTGCGACTATTGTTCTGGCTAACTCCGTCATAACTTGCCCTCTACCGCTTTGCGGCAAAACTCCAAAAAAAAACCTGAAAAAAACGGCCTGACGTGAATCAAGCAATTTTTTTCAGGTTTTGCCCGCTTAGTGCGGTAACAATCCTTTATTCAGTAATAATATTTCAGTGTTCTTTGCGCACGCGCTCTATATTTATGGCTAAAAACATAATCTCTGCAGGTGAGATTTTACGTTGATACTGCAAACCAATAAAAATGGCGATCCGCTCCGCACATTGCCATGCTTGCGGGTAATTTTGCTTTACTGCTTGTTGTAATGATTCATCACTATCGTTAATCGATGCATGTTCAAGAATACGCCAGGATAAAAATTTCAGATGCGTAACCAGTCGCTGATAACTCAAGCTTTCTTCCTGGTAATTAAGGCTGAACTGAAATTTTATTAATTGCAGCATTTCTCGCATTAATTGCGTGACACCTGCAACATCCTCCATATTTCCGCTCATTTGGGCACTGACCAGATGCATGGCAATAAAGCCCACTTCATCTTTCGGTAACTGCACGCCCAACCGTTTATCAATAATGGTTAACGCTTCTTCCCCTAGCTGGAACTCTTTCGGGTAAAGTCGCTGGATATCCCACAGCAGCGGGTTGGGCAGTAGCACGTTTTGCTGAAAGCGTTTAATCGCAAACTGGCAATGGTCAGTTAGCGAGATATAAATACTGTCCTGCAACTTTCCCAGACGCTCCTGCGCCAGAGAGATAATACGATCACAGGTTGCCATCACCTCAAGAGGCATATGACTTAAGAGTTCGCTTAATCGCCCGTTCAGTTCATGACTGCTCAAGGCATACTCTTTTTCTATTCCACTTGAGTTAATTCTTTCGCCTGGGCGTTTTTGAAAGCCAATTCCGCGCCCCATGACGACTTTTTCCCGCTGTTGATCATCAATAACCACCACAACATTATTGTTGAGAATTTTGGTGATTTGCATGTTCATAGCAAGGACCTTTTTTATAAACAAAAAAACCCGACTTCACCAGTATTCTCTGGTTATGTCAGGTTTTGCCTGCGAATGCAGTAACAATCCAGTCATTAATTAATGGTTTTTATAACGAACATCCAGGTTCGAAAATTAATTTAGTTGCGTGCAGAAAAAATAGCAATGCTCTATTTATAAAAGTATGACCATGCTCGCAGTTATTAATTTTGTGTAATTTTAGGATTTTATAAAGTTATATATAACAAATCCCAATAATTAAATTATTGGGATTTACTTGGTGAATTATTTATCGCTATCTTTTTCTGCCAGCAGTTTATCGAGCTCGTCACCACCGACGTGACGGAAATCCTGCCCCTTCACGTAGTAGAAGATAAACTCACAAATATTCTGGCAGCGGTCGCCAATACGTTCGATAGAACGCGCACAGAATAACGCGGTAAGTACGCTCGGAATGGTACGCGAATCTTCCATCATGTAGGTCATCAGTTGACGAACAATACCTTCGTACTCCTGATCGACTTTTTTATCTTCACGATAAATACGTACCGCTTCGTCAATGTCCATCCGCGCGAACGCGTCCAGCACGTCGTGCAGCATCTGGATGGTATGACGGCCCAGCGACTCCAGACTTACCAGCAATGGCTGATGCTGCTGGGAGAATTTCTCCAGTGCAGTACGGCAGATTTTGTCCGCCACGTCGCCAATACGCTCCAGCTCGGCAATGGTTTTACTGATCACCATAACCAGACGCAGGTCGCTCGCCGTCGGCTGACGTTTGGCGATAATGCGCACGCAGGCTTCATCGATCGCCACTTCCATCATGTTGACGTTCTTGTCGCCTTCGATGACGCGCTTCGCCAGATCGCTGTCCTGGTTATGCATCGCGGTGATTGCATCAGAAAGCTGCTGCTCCACCATGCCGCCCATGGTCATCACCTGCGTGCGGATGCTTTCCAGTTCGGCGTTGAACTGGCCGGAAATATGTTTATTAAGATTGAGACTGTCCATAACGCACTCCTGAATCAACCGTAACGACCGGTGATGTAGTCTTCTGTTTGTTTCTTCGCTGGCTTGGTGAACAGATCGTCCGTGTTGCTGAACTCAATCAATTCGCCCAGGTACATAAACGCCGTGTGGTCGGAACAACGCGCAGCCTGCTGCATGTTGTGGGTGACGATCACCACGGTGTAATCCTGCTTCAGTTCGGTGATCAGCTCTTCAATACGCCCGGTGGAGATGGGGTCGAGCGCCGAACACGGTTCGTCGAGCAGCAGTACTTCCGGGCGAATGGCGATACCACGCGCAATGCACAGACGCTGTTGCTGACCACCAGAGAGAGAGTAACCGCTCTGGTGCAATTTATCTTTGGTTTCGTTCCACAATGCGGCTTTGGTCAATGCCCACTGCACGCGCTCGTCCATGTCAGCACGGGAGAGCTTCTCAAACAGACGCACGCCAAAAGCGATGTTGTCGTAGATGGACATCGGGAACGGCGTCGGTTTCTGGAACACCATACCCACTTTCGCACGCAGCAGGGCGATATCCTGAGAGTTGGTCAGGATGTTGTCGCCATCGAGCAGAATTTCACCTTCCGCACGCTGTTCCGGGTACAGTTCAAACATTTTGTTGAAGGTACGCAGCAGCGTTGATTTACCGCAGCCGGACGGCCCGATAAACGCCGTAACCTGGTTTTTGGCGATATCCAGGTTGATGTTTTTCAGGGCATGGAATTTGCCGTAGTAGAAGTTCAAATTACGAACCTGAATTTTACTCGGGGCAGTTTCAACCATACTCATTGCAATCTTTTCCTCATCGTGCCTGATGCACTTCGCGAATCAGGCTTACCGTAGGCCGGATAAGGCGTTTACGCCGCATCCAGCAAAGTGTTAACCGTGTTTATTCTTCGCAAAAACAACGCGCGCCAGAATGTTCAGCAGCAGTACGCACAGGGTAATGATCAACACCCCGGCCCAGGCCAGTTGCTGCCATTCCGCAAACGGGCTCATCGCAAACTTAAAGATCGTCACCGGCAGGTTGGCGATCGGCTGCATCATGTCCGTGCTCCAGAACTGGTTGGAGAGCGCAGTAAACAGCAGCGGCGCGGTTTCACCAGCAATACGGGCAATCGCCAGCAGGATACCGGTCATGATCCCGGACACCGACGCTTTCAGCGTGATCGCGGCGATCATCTTCCACTTCGGCGTACCCAGCGCATAAGCCGCTTCACGCAGGCTGTCCGGCACCAGTTTCAGCATGTTCTCGGTGGTGCGGATAACAATCGGCACCTGCAACAGCGCCAGCGCAATCACGCCCGCCCAGCCGGAGAAGTGCTCCATCTGCGCCACCACAATGGTGTAAACAAACAGACCAACCACAATCGACGGCGCAGAGAGCAGAATGTCGTTAATGAAGCGAATCACTTCTGCCAGCCAAGATTTACGACCATATTCAGCCAGGTAAATCCCCGCCATAATGCCCAGCGGCGTACCGAATACGGTAGCCCACAAAATTAACAGGCCGCTACCCGCCAGGGCGTTCGCCAGACCACCGCCTTCCGTATTGGGTGGTGGCGTCATTTCGGTGAACAGCGCCAGCGACATACCGTCGATACCGCGAGTGATGGTGGACATTAAAATCCAGATCAGCCAGAACAGACCGAAGGCCATCGTCGCCATTGAGAGCGTCAGCGCAATACGGTTTTTGAGGCGGCGACGCGCCTGCATTTTGCGGCGGGATTCAGCCAGTGCCGCAGTGGTTTGCATTTCAACCATAGCCATTAGCGTGCCCCCTCATTCTTAGCCAGGCGCATAATCATAAACTTCGATGCGGCGAGGACGATGAAGGTAATCACAAACAGGATCAGGCCCAGTTCCATCAGTGCAGCGACGTGCAGACCGGATTCCGCTTCCGCAAATTCGTTGGCCAGCGCAGAGGTGATACTGTTGCCCGGCATATACAGCGAGGCGCTGTCGAGTTGGTAGGTGTTACCGATGATAAAGGTCACCGCCATGGTTTCACCGAGCGCGCGCCCCAGCCCCAACATAATGCCGCCGATAACACCATTTTTGGTGAACGGAAGAACGATACGCCAGATAACTTCCCAGGTGGTGCAGCCAATACCGTAGGCCGACTCTTTCATCATCACCGGGGTTTGTTCGAATACATCGCGCATTACCGCTGCAATGTACGGAATAATCATGATGGCGAGGATCACGCCTGCCGCGAGGATACCGATACCAAAGGCCGGGCCGGAGAACAGCGCGCCGACAATCGGGATATTCGACATGATATTGCCGACCGGCTCCTGGAAGTAAACGGCGAACAGCGGCGCAAAGATAAACAGGCCCCACATGCCGTAAACGATACTTGGAATGGCAGCCAGCAGCTCAATGGCGATACCCAGCGGGCGTTTCAGCCAGCCAGGCGCAAGCTCGGTCAGGAACAGGGCGATACCAAAACTCACCGGGACGGCGATCAGCAGCGCGATAAACGAGGTCACCAGCGTACCGTAGATCGGCACCAGCGCCCCGTAGATATCGTTCGGCGCATCCCACTCTTTGGTCCACAGGAAAGCCAGACCAAATTTCTGAATGCTCGGCCAGGATGAGATGATCAGAGAGACAATAATGCCACCCAACATCAATAGCACAATCAGCGCCGCCAGTTTTACCAGCACGCTGAAAATTATGTCGCCCTTTTTACCCGGTGGGTTAAAAGCAGGCTTGGTTGCAGCCATAAGTTACTCTTCAGTTAAACGCGTTTACAAAGTCATTTTGTAATGCCGGATGCGGCGTAAAACACCGTACCCGGCCTGGAGTTTTATTAGTACAGCGGCTTGCCGCTACTGTCTTTAATATTGGTCTTCCACGCAGCGCGAACCTGTTCAACTACGCTATCCGGCAGGCTGGCGTAATCCAGGTCGTTCGCCTGTTTAGCCCCGGTTTTGTATGCCCAGTCGAAGAACTTCAACACTTCGGTGCCTTGTTCTGGTTTCTTCTGATCTTTATGGATCAGAATGAACGTGGTAGAGGTAATAGGCCATGCATCTTCGCCTTTCTGGTTGGTCAGATCCTGAGCGAATGTTTTGCTCCAGTCTGCGCCTTTTGCTGCATTAGCGAAGTTTTCTTCGGTCGGACTCACCGGTTTGCCATCAGCGGAGATCAGTTTGGTGTACGCCAGGTTGTTCTGCTTCGCGTAAGCATATTCAACGTAACCAATTGCACCCGGCAGACGCTGAACGAACGCGGCGATACCGTCGTTACCTTTACCGCCCAGACCGATCGGCCATTTTACGGTAGAGCCAGTACCAACGTTGTTTTTCCACTCTTCGTTCACTTTCGCCAGGTAGCTGGTGAAGACGAAGGAAGTCCCGGAGCCATCTGCGCGGCGTACTACAGCAATGTTCTGTGAAGGCAGTTTCAGACCCGGATTCAGTTTGGCGATGGCTTCATCATCCCACTTCTTGATTTTGCCCAGGTAGATGTCGCCGAGGGTTTTACCATCCAGCACCAGTTCGCCAGACTTCAGACCTGGAATATTAACCGCCAGCACCACGCCGCCAATCACGGTCGGGAACTGGAACAGGCCTTCCTGAGCCAGTTTTTCATCAGACAGCGGCGCGTCAGAGGCACCGAAATCAACGGTGTTAGCGATAATCTGTTTTACGCCACCGGAAGAACCGATACCCTGGTAGTTAACTTTATTACCGGTTTCTTTCTGGTAAGTGTCAGCCCATTTGGCATACACCGGCGCAGGGAAGGTTGCACCTGCACCTGTCAGGCTTGCTTCTGCAAACACAGAGAAAGCGCTCATCGATAAGGTCGCGGCGACAACAGTTGCGACGGTGGTACGCATAACTTTCATAATGTCTCCTGGGAGGATTCATAAAGCATTGTTTGTTGGCTACGAGAAGCAAAATAGGACAAACAGGTGACAGTTATATGTAAGGTTTATGACAGTTTTATGACAGAGAGAGAATGTCTTCAGTCCGATTTAAATAAGAGTTTATATTCAGTTAATTACAAATATTAATAACGAAGAGATGACAGAAAAATTTTCATTCTGTGACAGAGAAAAAGTAGCCGAAGATGACGGTTTGTCACATGGAGTTGGCAGGATGTTTGATTAAAAACATAACAGGAAGAAAAATGCCCCGCTTACGCAGGGCATCCATTTATTACTCAACCGTTACCGATTTTGCCAGGTTACGCGGCTGGTCAACGTCGGTGCCTTTGATCAGCGCAACGTGGTAAGCCAGTAGTTGCAGCGGAACGGTGTAGAAGATCGGTGCAATCACCTCTTCCACATGCGGCATCTCAATAATGTGCATATTGTCACTGCTCACAAAACCCGCATCCTGATCGGCGAAGACATACAACTGACCGCCACGCGCGCGAACTTCTTCAATGTTGGATTTCAGTTTTTCCAGCAATTCGTTGTTCGGTGCAACGACGATAACCGGCATATCGGCATCAATCAGCGCCAGCGGACCGTGTTTCAGTTCGCCTGCAGCGTAGGCTTCAGCGTGAATGTAAGAGATCTCTTTCAGCTTCAATGCACCTTCCAGCGCGATTGGGTACTGATCGCCACGGCCCAGGAACAGCGCGTGATGTTTGTCAGAGAAATCTTCTGCCAGCGCTTCAATGCGTTTGTCCTGAGACAGCATCTGCTCAATACGGCTCGGCAGCGCCTGCAGACCATGCACGATGTCATGTTCAATGGAGGCATCCAGACCTTTCAGGCGAGACAGTTTCGCCACCAGCATCAACAGCACAGTTAACTGGGTGGTGAATGCTTTGGTGGAGGCCACGCCAATTTCCGTACCGGCGTTGGTCATCAGCGCCAGATCGGATTCGCGCACCAGAGAAGAACCCGGAACGTTACAGATTGCCAGCGAACCAAGGTAACCCAGCTCTTTCGACAGACGCAGGCCCGCCAGGGTATCCGCGGTTTCGCCAGACTGTGACAAGGTGATCATCAGGCTGTTACGACGCACGGCAGATTTGCGATAGCGGAATTCAGAGGCGATTTCGACGTCGCACGGAATACCTGCCAGCGATTCAAACCAGTAGCGGGAAACTATACCGGAGTTATAAGAAGTACCACAGGCGAGGATCTGAATATGCTCAACCTTCGACAGCAGTTCATCGGCGTTCGGTCCCAGCTCGCTTAAATCAACCTGACCGTGGCTGATGCGCCCGGTAAGGGTGTTTTTGATCGCGTTCGGCTGTTCGTAGATCTCTTTCTGCATGTAGTGGCGGTAAATACCTTTATCGCCCGCGTCATATTGCAGATTGGATTCGATATCCTGACGTTTTACTTCCGCGCCAGTTTTATCGAAGATGTTTACCGAACGGCGAGTGATTTCCGCAATATCGCCCTCTTCAAGGAAGATAAAGCGACGAGTCACTGGCAACAGCGCCAGCTGGTCAGAAGCGATAAAGTTTTCGCCCATACCCAGGCCAATCACCAGCGGACTACCAGAACGTGCCGCCAGCAGGGTATCCGGATGACGGGAGTCCATGATCACTGTACCGTACGCACCACGCAGTTGCGGGATAGCACGCAGAACTGCCTCACGCAGAGTACCGCCTTGTTTCAGCTCCCAGTTCACCAAATGTGCAATCACTTCGGTGTCGGTTTCAGAAACGAAGGTATAGCCACGCGCTTTTAACTCTTCACGCAGCGGTTCATGGTTTTCGATGATGCCGTTATGCACCACCACAATGTGTTCAGAAACATGCGGATGCGCGTTAGCTTCTGAAGGTTCACCGTGGGTCGCCCAGCGAGTGTGAGCAATACCGGTGCCGCCATGCAGAGGATGTTCTTCCGCTGCCTGAGCCAGCATCTGTACTTTACCGAGGCGACGCAGGCGGGTCATATGACCTTCTGCATCAACAACGGCCAGACCGGCAGAATCATATCCGCGGTATTCCAGACGACGTAAACCTTCAAGAAGGATTTCTGCTACATCACGTTGCGCGATCGCGCCAACAATTCCACACATAGTTTTTGATTCCGATTTATATCGTTGTCGGTCAACCTGTATGCCCGTATTTCGGGCGCCCCGAGCCTTGTAGAGAGTGGGGTTATTTTTATAGTTACTGCTTGTGGGCGGGAGATTATGTTATCTCCTCATCCCATATGACCGGATTACCCGGCCAGAATTACTTTTTCTTTACCGGACGACGCCAGCCTTCTTTTTGAGTCTGCGGCACACGGCTGATCGCCAGGGCATTTTCGCCGACATTACGCGTCACAGTTGTACCCGCAGCAATGGTCGCGCCTTTGCCTACTGTTACCGGGGCCACCAGTTGAGTGTCGGAACCGACAAACACATCGTCGCCGATAATGGTCTTAAATTTATTCGCACCATCGTAGTTGCAGGTAATGGTTCCCGCGCCGATGTTAACGTTATCGCCAATTTCCGCATCGCCCAGGTAAGTCAGATGACCAGCTTTCGAGCCTTTACCCAGACGCGCTTTTTTCATCTCAACGAAGTTACCGACGTGTGCACCTTCCAGCAACTCAGCACCAGGACGCAGACGGGCAAACGGGCCAATAGTACAGGCCGCAGCCAGATTCGCGTCTTCCACGACGGTATATGGACTGATTTCGCAATCATCGCCAATCACGCTGTTTTTAATCACGCAACCGGTGCCGATTTTCACGCGATGACCGAGAGTCACGTTGCCCTCGATGATAACGTTAGTATCAATTTCAACATCGCGCCCGTGAGTAAGCGTACCGCGCAGATCAAAACGCGCCGGATCGCGCAGCATAACACCTGCTAACAGCAGTTTTTCAGCCTGTTCGGACTGGTAAACGCGCTCCAGTCGGGAGAGTTGCAGGCGGTTATTCACGCCTTCTACTTCGCTTAAACGTTGCGGATGAACGGCGACGATTTCACGTCCTTCCTGATACGCCAGCGCAATAATGTCGGTGATGTAGTATTCGCCCTGAGCATTATTGTTGGTCAGCTTCGCCAGCCAGCGTTTCATATCTGCGCCGTTGGCAATCAGAATGCCGGTGTTGATCTCCTGAATCTGACGCTGCTCGTCGGTGGCATCTTTGTGCTCAACAATGCCGGTAACTTTGCCGTTTTCACGGGTGATACGTCCATAACCGGTCGGATCATCCAGTTTTACCGTCAGCAGACCAATGCCACCCTGCGGTTTAGCATCACGCAGACGCTGGAGTGTTTCGACAGAGATCAGCGGCACGTCGCCGTAGAGCATTAAAATGTCTTCATCATCGGCAAAGAAAGGTGCGGCCTGCTGCATCGCATGACCCGTACCCAGCTGTTCTGTCTGAAGCACCCAGTTCAGGTTGTCGTCTTTCAGCGCCTGCTTAAGCAGATCGCCGCCGTGACCATACACAAGGTGAACGTGCGCTGCGCCTAATTCATTCGCAGCATCAATGACATGCTGAACCATCGCTTTCCCGGCAAGGGTATGCAGCACTTTCGGAAGATCGGAATACATGCGCGTGCCTTTGCCTGCGGCAAGGATCACTACGCTCATAGCATTATTCAACATACGCGTCCTGACTGTAATTTGAGAACGAATTTAAACCGCTTCACCTTGAAAAAACTACATTTTTTTCATCGTGAAATGGACAGAGGATAAATTGTTCAATAACGGATTATCCCCGCTGACGAAAGCGCCATTTTCGACCATCGTCACGCCTTTTGTCTGCAGAAAATTAAGGCAGTACCTTCATTTAAGCGTCAGGTGGATGTTTTTGCTCTTATTTCGATCAATGAATAAACGGGAAAACAGGGGTGTTTTATATCATCAGGATCTATGTGAACGCTTTTCAGGACGGGTCAATACGCGTAAAAAAAAGCCAGCCTGTTGCCAGACTGGCTTTTGTGCTTTTCAAGCCGGTGTTACATCGCTTTTTTGGTCAACTCGATAACGCGCAGCTGCGCGATCGCTTTGGCCAGTTCCGCAGACGCCTGAGCGTAATCTACGTCGCCGTGAGAGCTGCTAATGTGCTCTTCAGCCTTACGTTTCGCTTCCATGGCTCGCGCTTCGTCGAGATCCTGGCCGCGAATTGCGGTGTCGGCCAGAACGGTCACGTTGCCAGGCTGCACTTCAAGAATGCCGCCAGACAGATAGATAAACTCTTCGTGACCGTGCTGTTTCACGATGCGAATCATACCAGGCTTAATGGCGGTGAGCAGCGGTGCGTGGCCAGGGTAGATCCCCAGTTCACCTTCGCTACCCGTTACCTGGATTTTCTCGACCAGACCAGAGAACATTTGTTGCTCTGCGCTGACGACGTCCAGGTGGTAAGTCATTGCCATATCACCCTCCGATTAAGGCGTTAAAGTTTTTTGGCTTTTTCCACAGCTTCTTCGATGGAACCGACCATGTAGAACGCCTGCTCCGGCAGGTGATCGTATTCGCCTTCCATGATGCCTTTAAAGCCACGGATGGTGTCTTTCAGGGAGACGTATTTACCCGGAGAACCGGTGAATACTTCTGCCACGAAGAACGGCTGGGACAGGAAGCGCTGGATCTTACGAGCACGCGCTACCACCAGTTTGTCTTCTTCAGACAGTTCATCCATACCCAGGATGGCGATAATGTCTTTCAGTTCCTGATAACGTTGCAGGATGGACTGAACGCCACGCGCAGTGTCGTAGTGTTCCTGACCAACCACCAGCGGGTCCAGCTGACGGCTGGTGGAGTCCAGCGGGTCAACGGCCGGGTAGATACCCAGAGACGCGATCTGACGGCTCAGTACCACGGTTGCGTCAAGGTGCGCAAAGGTGGTTGCCGGAGACGGGTCAGTCAAGTCATCCGCAGGTACGTATACTGCCTGTACGGAGGTGATAGAACCGGTTTTGGTGGAGGTGATACGTTCCTGCAGAACGCCCATCTCTTCCGCCAGGGTCGGCTGATAACCTACCGCTGAAGGCATACGGCCCAGCAGTGCGGATACTTCCGTACCGGCCAGGGTGTAACGATAGATGTTGTCAACGAACAGCAGAACGTCACGACCTTCGTCACGGAATTTCTCAGCCATGGTCAGACCGGTCAGAGCAACGCGCAGACGGTTTCCCGGCGGCTCGTTCATCTGGCCATACACCAGGGATACTTTGTCGATAACGTTGGAGTCGGTCATTTCGTGGTAGAAGTCGTTACCCTCACGAGTACGTTCACCTACGCCCGCAAACACAGAGTAACCGGAGTGCTCGATCGCGATGTTACGAATAAGCTCCATCATGTTTACGGTTTTACCTACACCCGCACCACCGAACAGACCAACTTTACCGCCCTTAGCGAACGGACACATCAGGTCGATAACTTTGATACCGGTTTCCAGCAGTTCCTGAGAGTTTGACAGCTCTTCGTAGGAAGGTGCTGCGCGGTGAATCGCCCAACGCTCTTCTTCACCGATCTCGCCTTTCATGTCGACCGGTTCACCCAGTACGTTCATGATACGGCCCAGAGTCGCTTTACCTACCGGGACTTCGATCGGGTGTTCGAGGTCTTTTACATCCAGACCGCGACGCAGACCGTCGGAGGAACCCATTGCGATGGTACGCACGATACCGCCGCCGAGCTGCTGCTGAACTTCCAGCACCAGACGCTCATTACCATTTTGCACCTCAAGAGCATCGTACACGCGCGGTACGGCATCCTGAGGGAATTCGACGTCAACTACGGCGCCGATTACCTGGACAATCTTTCCAGTAGCCATCTTAAATCCTCTACGAAATAACCTGTTTAAACCGCGGCGGCCCCCGAGACGATCTCGGTGAGTTCCTGAGTAATGCTGGCCTGACGAGCTTTGTTGTATACCAACTGCAGCTCTTTAATCAGGCTGCCGCCATTGTCGGTCGCGGCTTTCATCGCCACCATACGGGCGGCCTGCTCGCTGGCCAGGTTTTCAACCACGCCCTGATAAACCTGAGATTCGACATAACGACGCAGCAGGGTATCCAGCAACGCCTTCGGATCGGGTTCGTACAGGTAATCCCAGGATTTATGTTTCAGATCATCATCATCTGATGCCGGTAACGGCAGCAGCTGGCTGATGGTCGGAACCTGAGACATGGTGTTAATAAATTTGTTGCTGACAATGTAAAGCTTGTCCAGACGGCCTTCGTCGTAGGCCTGCAACATCACTTTTACCGGACCGATCAGTTCGGACAGGGAAGGGTTATCCCCCATGCCGGTGACCTGGGCAACAACATTGCCGCCCACGGAGTTGAAGAACGACACGCCTTTCGAGCCGATCATTGCGAGGTCGCATTGAACGCCTTTGTCGGTCCAGGTCTTCATTTCCGCCAGCAGTTTTTTGAACAGGTTAATGTTCAAACCACCGCACAAACCACGGTCGGTCGACACCACCAGGTAGCCCACGCGTTTAACGTCGCGGTCTTCCAGGTAAGGGTGCTTATATTCCAGATTACCGTGTGCAAGGTGACCAATCACTTTGCGCATGGTTTCTGCATAAGGACGGCTGGCCGCCATGCGATCCTGCGATTTACGCATTTTGGAAGCGGCGACCATCTCCATCGCTTTAGTGATCTTTTGCGTGTTCTGGACGCTTGCGATCTTACTACGTATCTCTTTTGCGCCGGCCATGAGCTTCTCCTCAATGCCTTGCGGCCTGCCCTAAGGCAAGCCGCCAGACGTTACCAGGATTGGGTTGCTTTGAAGGAATCGAGGATGCCTTTCAGCTTGCCTTCGATTTCGTCGTTGTAGCCACCGGTCTGGTTGATCTCTTGCATCAACGGAGCGTGATCACGGTCGACGTAAGCCAGCAGAGCGGCTTCGAAGCTGCCGATTTTCGACAGTTCAACATCCGCCAGGTAACCACGTTCTGCTGCGAACAGAACCAGAGACTGTTGCGCAACAGACATCGGCGCATACTGTTTCTGCTTCAGCAGTTCGGTCACTTTCTGACCGTGGTCAAGCTGCTTACGTGTTGCATCGTCAAGGTCGGATGCAAACTGAGAGAACGCTGCCAGTTCACGATACTGTGCCAGAGCGGTACGGATACCACCGGACAGTTTTTTCATGATCTTGGTCTGTGCTGCACCACCAACACGGGATACGGAAATACCCGGGTTAACCGCAGGACGAATACCGGCGTTGAACAGGTTGGTTTCCAGGAAGATCTGACCATCGGTAATGGAGATTACGTTGGTCGGAACGAACGCAGAAACGTCACCCGCCTGAGTTTCGATAATCGGCAGCGCAGTCAGAGAACCGGTTTTCCCTTTCACTTCACCTTTGGTGAAAGCTTCAACGTATTCGGCGTTAACACGCGCAGCACGCTCCAGCAGACGAGAGTGGAGGTAGAATACGTCGCCTGGGAATGCTTCACGTCCTGGCGGACGACGGAGCAGCAGGGAGATCTGACGGTAAGCAACAGCCTGTTTAGACAGGTCATCGTAAATGATCAGCGCATCTTCACCGCGGTCACGGAAGTATTCACCCATTGCGCAACCAGCGTACGGTGCCAGGTATTGCAGTGCTGCGGATTCAGACGCGGTTGCTACCACAACGATGGTGTTAGCCAGTGCGCCGTGCTCTTCCAGTTTACGTACCACGTTAGAAATGGTGGACGCTTTCTGGCCGATAGCGACATAGATACATTTGATACCGGAATCGCGCTGGTTGATGATGGCATCGATAGCCAGTGCGGTTTTACCGGTCTGACGGTCACCGATGATCAATTCACGCTGACCACGACCGATTGGGATCATGGAGTCAACGGCTTTATAACCGGTCTGTACCGGCTGATCTACGGACTGACGTTCGATAACGCCCGGAGCGATTGCTTCTACAGCAGAGAAGCCGTCGTGATCCAGCGGACCTTTACCGTCGATTGGTGCACCCAGAGTGTTAACCACACGGCCCAGCAGGCCACGGCCAACCGGAACTTCCAGGATACGGCCAGTACACTTAACTTTCATGCCTTCGGCAAGGTCAGCGTACGGCCCCATAACAACCGCACCTACAGAGTCGCGCTCGAGGTTCAGTGCGATAGCGTAACGGTTACCCGGCAGGGAGATCATTTCACCCTGCATACAATCGGCCAGGCCGTGAATGCGGATAACACCGTCACTTACAGAAACAATAGTACCTTCGTTGTGAGCTTCACTCACAACATTGAACTGAGCAATGCGCTGCTTGATCAGTTCGCTGATTTCGGTGGAATTCAGTTGCATGCTCCAGTCCCCTTAAGACTGCAAGACGTCTGCAAGGCGCTCAAGACGACCGCGTACGCTGCCATCAATGACCATATCACCCGCTCGGATGATAACGCCTGCCATTACAGACTTATCGATTTTGCAATTCAGCTTAACTTTGCGTGACAGACGTTTTTCCATCGCAGCAGAAATTTTCGCGAGCTGTTGTTCACTCAGTGCGGCAGCGGAAATGACGTCTACCTCAGCGGTAGCCTCACTCACGGCACGCAGGTGAATAAACTGCTCCAGAACATCCGGGAGCGCGTTAAGACGACCATTTTCAGCCATTACCCGAATCAGGTTCTGACCGTTTTCGTCCAGTTGCTCACCACAAACTGCGATAAACGACTCGGCGAGCGTTTCTGGCGCAAGCGCGCCAGAGAGAAGCTCTGCCATTTGTTCGTTTTTGGTTACCTCGGCGGCAAACGCCAGCATGTCCTGCCAGCGTTCTACACTTTGGTGTTCGACGGCAAAGTCAAAAGCTGCTTTGGCGTAGGGGCGAGCTACCGTAATAAATTCAGACATCAGCCCCTCCCTCCTTACAGTTCAGCGACAAGTTTATCCACGATGTCGCTGTTAGCAGCTTCATCCACGGAACGTTCGATGATCTTCTCGGCGCCAGCAACAGCCAGGATAGCAACTTGCTTACGCAGCTCTTCACGGGCACGTTTACGCTCGGCTTCAATTTCCGCCTGCGCCTGGGCCACGATTTTAGTACGTTCCTGTTCTGCCTCAGCTTTCGCTTCGTCCAGAATCTGCGAGCGGCGTTTGTTAGCCTGCTCGATGATTACCTGGGCTTCCGCTTTCGCTTTTTTCAGCTGGTCGGTCGCGCTGGCCTTTGCAAGGTCAAGGTCCTTATGTGCTCGTTCTGCGGAAGCAAGGCCGTCAGCAATTTCTTTTTGACGTTTTTCGATGGCTGCCATTAATGGCGGCCATACGTACTTCATGCAGAACAGAACGAACAGGACAAACGCGATGGCCTGGCCGAGGATTGTTGCGTTAAGATTCACAGCACAATGCCTCTATTTAGTTAACGTTCTGATATTGCTCTTTAAATAAAAGCAACGCTTACTACGCGACAGCGAACATCACGTACAGACCCAGACCTACAGCGATCATCGGGATAGCATCCACCAGACCCATAACGATAAAGAACTGAGTACGCAGCAGAGGAATCAGATCAGGTTGACGCGCTGCGCCTTCCAGGAATTTACCCCCGAGGATGCCGATACCGATCGCAGCACCGATTGCCGCCAGACCCATCATCACAGCGGCAGCCATGTACAGCAGATCCATATTCAGGTTTTCCATGACAGTCTCCAGTTTGTTTCAGTTAAAACGTAGTAGTGTTGGTAAATTAATGTTCTTCAGACGCCATCGACAGATAGACGATCGTCAGAACCATGAAGATGAAGGCTTGCAGCGTAATGATCAGGATGTGGAAAATGGCCCACGGCACATTCAGGATCCACTGTGACCACCACGGCAACAGACCAGCAATCAGAATGAAAATCAGCTCACCGGCATACATGTTACCGAACAGTCGCAAACCGAGTGAAACTGGTTTGGACAGCAGGCTTACCCCTTCAAGGATTAAGTTGACAGGAATGAACGCCCAGTGATTGAACGGCTGCAGCGTCAACTCTTTCGTGAAGCCGCCGATGCCTTTCATTTTGATGCTGTAGAACAGAATCAGGATAAATACGCCCAGTGCCATAGACAGCGTTACGTTCACGTCAGCAGACGGAACCACACGCAGTGCAGGCAGACCCAGTACATGTTCAGCAATGTACGGCAGCAGGTCGATAGGCAGTAAATCCATCAGGTTCATCAGGAATACCCAGACGAAGATCGTCAGGGCCAGCGGAGCAATCAGCTTGCTTTTGCCATGGTACATGTCTTTCACGCTACCATTAACAAAGCCGATCACCAGCTCAATCGCGGTCTGAAACTTACCTGGCACGCCGCTGGTTGCCTTTTTGGCTACACTACGGAATAAAACCAGGAACAACAGACCCAGCACCACCGAGAAGAACATGGAGTCAATATTGATTGTCCAGAAGGTGGCTGGGGGGTTATGTGGATCCACCAGCGAGAATGTACGCAGGTCCAGCTGAAGGTTATTCAGGTGGTGTCCTATGTAATCCTGCGGCGTCATATTTTCTGAAGCCATGATGCCTTTTACCCTTTGTTGTTAATTACAGCCGGTGCCAGTATCTGAACCACCAGCACCAAAACCCACGTAACGATCAGCGGCAAGAATACCGCCTTTAAAACCGCCAACGCCACCACCAGTAACACCAACATCGCCAGAACTTTGAAAGCTTCGCCAAATGCGAATGTCCAGGCCACCCGGCCTTTCGCTGGTGTATGCGCCTGGTGACGCCAGGCAAATATCATAAACAAAACGTTAGGCAGAAAGACTGCCAGTCCCCCGCTTATTGCAGAGACGCCCCAGAAGGGGTCTTTGAGGCTGAACAGCAATCCACTTGCTATCACCACCAGTAACTGAACGAGCAGAAGCTTCCGAGCAACGTTTCGACTCACGAGCGACACAGACATCACGTTTTTCACTCCTGCTCCCTTCGAGGTATGCCGCGTGTCGTATAAAACTTTCTTTAAGGCTTAGAGTCAAGCATCAAAAAGCGGTCAAATTATACGGTGCGCCCCCGTGATTTCAAACAATAAGTAGCCAAAAGGTGAATAAATGTTTAAATATTTTTCCAGTGCATACAATTGCGACTTTTCTGCAAACCCTGTTCGATCATGAAAAACTGTAAATAACGCGTAAACACTGGTGATAAAGCGTGCTTCAGATCACATATTGCGCATGTTCGCGCACAGCATATTTATTTACTTGGCAAATGATGCCTTTGCAAGTTTATGATATTTCAGTCTAAAAACAGATACTGTTTTAATAAATGACATTTACATAACAAAAACCACCCATTGACATTTTTAATAATGTTTTAACAGTCAATGATGATTCTTAGCGCCGATTTTTAGCAGACTGATATTTTCACTTATGACTTATTTTCTGCTTACCAAAAAAAGCCACGTTATCTTGTTGATACAAAAGAGTGAACGTGGCGTTAAATGTAACCAGTTATATCAGTAGAAAACCTGGTTGTTGTTAACAGTCTAACCGGTCAATTTTTTATGATTTTTTTGATAAAAATTAAATTTTATTTGCTTTAATCACCACCAGATGACGTTCGCCATCCAGGGCTGGAACCTGAAGTTTAACCACTGATTCGACCTGATATTCCTCGGGCAACAAAGCGATTTCATCTTCCGGCATTTGCCCTTTCAGCGCGTAGAAACGGCCTTGCTCACCAGGAAGATGGTGGCACCAGCTCACCATATCGTTCAGAGAGGCAAAAGCGCGGCTAATTACGCCATCAAATGGCGGCTCTGACGGAAACTCTTCTACCCTGCTCTGTACTGGCTCAATATTCTCCAGTTTAAGCTCATGTTGCACCTGACGAAGGAAACGCACGCGTTTACCAAGGCTATCCAACAACGTGAAATGAGCTTCAGGACGCACGATAGAGAGTGGAATGCCAGGCAGTCCCGGTCCGGTGCCGACATCGATAAACCGTTCACCTTGCAGATACGGTGCCACCACAATGCTATCGAGAATATGGCGTACCAGCATCTCATTAGGATCGCGGACCGAAGTCAGGTTGTACGCTTTATTCCATTTATGCAGCATATTCACGTAGGCAATAAGCTGGTTTTTCTGGTGATCGGTAAGCGAAATACCTGCGTCTTTCAGCAGTAAGGAGAGTTTGTTGAGCACGGTGATTACCTGTTCTTGATGCGTTGCCTGGTAAGCGGGTGCTTACCAGGCATTTTTAATGCGTTATGCGCTACGACGCAGCATACCCTGTTTTTTCAGCCACACCAGCAGAATGGAGATAGCCGCAGGCGTGACGCCAGAAATACGCGAAGCCTGGCCAATAGAGGCCGGTTTGTGATCGTTAAGTTTGGCGATCACTTCGTTAGAAAGACCGGATACCTGGCGGTAATCCAGCGTCGCTGGTAGCAGGGTATTCTCGTTACGCAGCTGCTTTTCGATCTCATCTTGCTGGCGCGCGATATAACCTTCGTATTTAACCTGAATCTCAACCTGTTCCGCAGCCTGTTCATCTGTCAACGCAGGGGCAAACGGTGTCAGCGTGGTTAATTTTTCATAAGTCATTTCAGGACGACGTAGCAGATCTTCACCACTGGCTTCACGGGAAAGCGGCGCAGTCAGGTGAGCATTCACTTCGGCTGCAGCTTCCGCCGACGGGGTTACCCAGGTCGATTTCAGACGCTGACGCTCACGCTCGATATTCTCAAGTTTCTCGTTAAAGCGCGCCCAACGTTCGTCATCCACCAGGCCCAGTTCGCGACCGATTTCAGTCAAACGCAGATCAGCATTATCTTCGCGCAGCATCAGACGATATTCTGCGCGCGAGGTAAACATACGATACGGTTCTTTGGTTCCTAAAGTGCACAGGTCATCAACCAGTACGCCGAGATATGCCTGAGAACGCGCCGGAGCCCAACCTTCTTTGTCAGCAGACAGACGGGCAGCGTTAAGACCAGCCAGCAAACCTTGCGCAGCGGCTTCTTCGTAACCGGTAGTGCCGTTAATCTGACCAGCAAAGAACAGCCCCTGGATAAACTTGCTCTCCAGCGTCGGTTTCAGGTCGCGTGGATCGAAGAAGTCATACTCAATGGCATAACCCGGACGCACGATCTTCGCGTTTTCCATCCCCTGCATGGAGCGGACGATTTGCATCTGCACATCGAACGGCAGGCTGGTGGAGATACCGTTCGGATAAATTTCGTTTGAGGTCAGCCCTTCCGGTTCAAGGAAGATCTGATGCTGATTTCTTTCGGCGAAGCGCATGACTTTGTCTTCGATCGACGGGCAGTAGCGTGGGCCGACACCTTCGATCACCCCTGCATACATTGGGCTACGATCGAGGTTACTGCGGATCACATCATGGGTTTTCTCGTTGGTATGGGTGATATAACACGGCACCTGCTGTGGATGCTGGGACGCATTACCCATAAACGAGAATACCGGCATTGGGTTATCGCCATGCTGTTGCGCCAGCACGCTGAAGTCGATAGTACGTGCATCAATACGCGGCGGTGTCCCGGTTTTCAGACGACCAACGCGCAGCGGCAGTTCACGCAAACGGCGAGAGAGCGGAATGGACGGCGGATCACCAGCACGGCCACCGCTGTAATTATCCAGACCGATATGAATTTTACCGTCGAGGAACGTCCCAACGGTGAGCACGACAGCTTTGGCACGGAACTTCAGTCCCATTTGGGTAACGGCACCGACCACGCGATCGTTTTCGACAATAAGATCTTCAACCGCCTGCTGGAAGATCATCAGGTTCGGTTGGTTCTCCAGCGCCGTACGTACCGCCTGACGGTAGAGCACACGATCTGCCTGAGCTCGGGTAGCGCGAACCGCCGGTCCCTTGCTTGCGTTTAGTATCCTAAACTGGATACCCGCCTGATCGATCGCTTTCGCCATCAGACCGCCGAGTGCATCCACTTCTTTTACCAGATGTCCCTTCCCAATACCGCCGATCGCCGGGTTGCAGCTCATCTGCCCCAGAGTGTCGATATTGTGTGTCAAAAGCAGAGTCTGTTGACCCATACGCGCCGCGGCCATCGCGGCCTCGGTGCCTGCATGACCCCCGCCAATGATGATGACGTCAAAAGGATCCGGATAAAACATGGTGATTGCCTCGCATAAAGCGGTATGAAAATGGATTGAAGCCCGGGCCGTGGATTCTACTCAACTTTGTCGGCTTGAGAAAGACCTGGGATCCTGGGTATTAAAAAGAAGATCTATTTATTTAGAGATCTGTTCTATTGTGATCTCTTATTAGGATCGCACTGCCCTGTGGATAACAAGGATCCGGCTTTTAAGATCAACAACCTGGAAAGGATCATTAACTGTGAATGATCGGTGATCCTGGGCCGTATAAGCTGGGATCAGAATGAGGGGTTATACACAACTCAAAAACTGAACAACCGTTGTTCTTTGGATAACTACCGTTTGATCCAAGCTTCCTGACAGAGTTATCCACAGTAGATCGCACGATCTGTATACTTATTTGAGTAAATTAATCCACGATCCCAGCCATTCTTCTGCCGGATCCTCCGGAATGTCGTGATCAAGAATGTTGATCTTCAGTGTTTCGCCTGTCTGTTTTGCTCCGGAATTTTTGAGTTCTGCCTCGATTTTATCGATAGCCCCACAAAAGGTGTCATATTCACGACTACCAATACCGATTGCGCCAAAGCGGACCGCAGAAAGATCGGGCTTCTGTTCCTGCAATGCTTCATAGAAAGGAGAAAGGTTGTCCGGAATATCTCCGGCACCGTGGGTTGAGCTGATAACCAGCCAGATCCCCGAGGCAGATAAATCTTCCAACAGCGGACCGTGCAGCGTTTCGGTGGTTAAACCCGTCTCTTCCAGCTTTTCAGCCAGGTGTTCTGCTACATATTCGGCACCGCCGAGGGTGCTGCCGCTGATAAGAGTGATATCTGCCATAAACCGCCACCTTTATTAAGAGTGGCGTATTGTACGCTGTGAACGCGTTGGGATCTACCTGTGGAAAAGTATGGGATTAAAAAAGCCGATCAGGGCTTAATGGTACGCATGATCGGATTCTGCAGGACGATCAGTGTCTCGGTGGACTGAATTTCATCAATTGTTTGGATCTTGTTGATAAGTACATGCTGGAGAGCATCGATCGAACGGCACATCACTTTTATAAAGATGCTGTAGTGGCCGGTTGTGTAATAGGCTTCAGTGACTTCATCGAGGCTTTCCAGCTTTGCCAGCGCGGAAGGATAGTCTTTGGCGCTCTTTAATATAATGCCGATAAAGCAGCCTACGTCATAACCAAGCTGCTTCGGGCTGACATCAATACGCGCCCCGGTAATGATCCCCGCCTGCTTCATTTTCTCTACTCGAACGTGAATCGTCCCCGGGCTGACGCCAAATTGTTTCGCCAGTTCGGCGTAAGCGGTGCGCGCATTGCCCATTAATGCTTCCAGGATGCCTCGGTCCAGATTGTCGATCAGATAATTTTCCATAGGATTTTCTTATGCGGATTGATGATTCATTCTATTTTAGCCTTCTTTTTTAATGAATCAAAAGTACGTGAGGCTTTTTATTGAATGATTATTGCATGTGTGTCGGTTTTTGTTGCTTAATCATAAGCAACAGGACGCAGGAGTATAAAAAATGAAAACCGCTTACATTGCCAAACAACGTCAAATTAGCTTCGTGAAATCTCACTTTTCTCGTCAACTGGAAGAACGTCTGGGGCTGATCGAAGTCCAGGCACCGATTCTTAGCCGTGTGGGGGATGGCACGCAGGATAACTTGTCGGGCTGTGAAAAAGCGGTGCAGGTAAAAGTGAAAGCTCTGCCTGATGCCCAGTTCGAAGTGGTTCATTCACTGGCGAAGTGGAAACGTCAGACCTTAGGGCAACACGACTTCAGCGCGGGCGAAGGGCTGTACACGCACATGAAAGCCCTTCGCCCCGATGAAGACCGTCTTTCCCCGTTGCACTCGGTCTATGTAGACCAGTGGGACTGGGAACGCGTAATGGGCGACGGCGAGCGTCAATTCTCGACTCTGAAAAGCACGGTAGAGGCGATCTGGGAGGGAATTAAAGCAACCGAAGCTGCGGTTAGCGAAGAGTTTGGCCTGGCACCGTTCCTGCCGGATCAGATCCACTTCGTACACAGCCAGGAGTTACTGTCTCGTTATCCGGAGCTCGATGCCAAAGGGCGTGAGCGGGCGATTGCGAAAGATCTTGGCGCGGTATTCCTGGTCGGGATTGGCGGCAAGCTGAGCGATGGTCATCGTCACGACGTGCGCGCACCGGATTATGATGACTGGAGCACCCCGTCAGAGCTGGGCCATGCGGGTCTGAACGGCGATATTCTGGTATGGAACCCGGTACTGGAAGATGCGTTTGAGCTTTCTTCCATGGGGATCCGCGTGGATGCCGACACGCTGAAGCATCAGCTGGCGCTGACCGGTGACGAAGATCGCCTGGAGCTGGAGTGGCATCAGGCGCTGCTGCGCGGTGAAATGCCGCAGACCATCGGCGGCGGTATCGGCCAGTCTCGTTTGACCATGCTGCTGCTGCAACTGCCACATATCGGCCAGGTTCAGTGTGGTGTATGGCCGGCAGCTGTTCGTGAGAGCGTCCCTTCTCTGCTGTAATAATTTATCGCCGCCAGCGTCTGAGCAGGCGGCTTCGCATCCCGGTATCAAAGCGCCAGATATGATCGAAAATGCGCATGATGCCGGGTTTGCCATGTGCCGACATCGCCACGGCATGAAAGCGATGCTGATGTACCCGCTGCAACTCTTTCACTTTGCTCGTCACGTCGTCAGGTAACCGCTGGGCGATAAAATCAGAAATCACCACCGCATCGGCATCAAACCATTCCCGGCTTTGCAAGCGTTCCATAATGGCGCGAAAACAACTGGCCAGATCGGTGCCGCCACGAAACTGCTGGCTTAAAAAACGGATTGCTTGTTCGATGCCTTGTGGGCCTGAAAGCTCATAACGGACGATCTCGGTGGAAAATAGCATAATATAGCAGCGCCGGTTTTCAGCGAGGGCTATGCGCATCAAGGCCAGGCAGAACGCTTTCGCACACTGTTCATTAAAGCCGCCCATTGAGCCGGAAGTATCCACGCAGACAATAAACGGTCCGCGCGGCTGTTCGTCGTAATCTTTATGCACCACCGGGCGTTCGATCATTTTTTCACGCCACGACTCACCATGCAGGCGATAGGTGAGCAACTGTTTTTCCACCAGCCGACGGTAAAACTCATACTCCAGTTCCGTTATCCCTAGTGTCGCCAGTTCTGGCGGCAAGAGACGTAAAATATCATCGCTTTGCTGCAGACCATCAACCTGCTCAGGAACTGTCGCCGGTTCGCGCACCATGGTGCGGAAGGTTTCCATCTGCGCATCGTTGCGCGGTATTGATTTGGCTTCCCGGGAACGCCCCAGCTGTTCTGCCAGACGTTTCAGTTCCGGCTGTTCGTTAAGAAATTCACCGTATTTCACAATCAACTGATAGTCGCCACGTTTAAGCTGACCGGCGCTCATATCCCACAGACGACCAGCTGCGGTATTGTTATCTGCGAGAATCGGTTCAAGTTGCCCGCTCAGCGTCATGCGTTCCTGAACTTCACTCAACAGTTGTTCGCGTTCTTCTTCTAATAGCTGCTGATTTAACGTCGTTGCTTGCACGATCAGGCTTAAACGCCAGCGCTGGAGAAAAAGCGTGTGTAACGCTGAAGTGATCGTGCTGTTAGCATCAACCAACTGGCGGGCTTGTTCTGCCCATGGGGAATTCAGACGATGCAGTAAGTCCAGGATTTGTGGTAGCTGCACAATAAACTGCGGCGTGGAGAGGAGCTGGCTTTGCTGATAGCACATCACCTCTTCGGTGAGTTCCGGCGGGACTCGGGCATCTTTCAGCCGACTGCGCAGCGCCTCACGCCAGCGGGGAACATCATCAGTGATTGCCGCCTTCAGTCGTGGGAATTTTTCAAAGAAGACTGCCAGCTGCGGTGAGGCCAGCAGCGCGATGATCATCTCTTCGATCAATCCCTCTTCGCTGACGGCCAGCATCACATTAAGCGTATCCAGCGTTAGCATTGTTGTGCCTGGCGAATCTGTGCGCCGACATCCTGTAGGCTGGCTTCAATGCGACCTAACCAGTCGCCAGGGATAAACAGACATTTTTGCTGTTCGCTGAATAAAGCGTGTTGCTTGCGCCAGTCGCTTTCA
This sequence comes from Escherichia coli DSM 30083 = JCM 1649 = ATCC 11775, assembly GCF_003697165.2. Lineage (GTDB taxonomy): Bacteria > Pseudomonadota > Gammaproteobacteria > Enterobacterales > Enterobacteriaceae > Escherichia > Escherichia coli. Next base: position 4,858,200 of record NZ_CP033092.2, on the reverse strand, counting down.
AGCTCTTCCAGTTGTTGTTTTATTTCACCTGGCAGACCTTCAGCCGATGAACCTGGAAGTGCTAGCGTACTGCCTTGTAAACTTACATCGCGTACAACAAGATGTTGGGCGCTATCGACTTCCAGATTCAGTTTCTGGGCAAAGCCGATACCGTTCAGTTTGCCGCGAATCTCACCACCTTTACTCAGCCACTGTTCCAGCGCGCTACGCTCAAAGGAGATATGAACCACTTCCATATCATGCAGTTTTAACGGTTTTTGCAGCAGCAGAGTCAGAGTGGAAGCAGTAACGTTAACAGGGAGTTGATACTGCTGACGACGGCTAAAAATGCCGCCCAGACGAATTACCGTTAAGGCTGTTTTATCGCTTTGTTGCTGCTGAAGTTGCAGGTGACGTTGCACAATCGCGCCCAGGCGGGTCAACATCCCTTGCTGTTGCCAGGCGTGACCGGTCATCAATACATCAATTTGTTGTTGTATCAAATTCAGGCTTTGCGCGTCATACCACAGGCAATCTTTCAGCAAAATGAGATCAACCGGGGCGACAGCACTGCGACCGCTAAAAAAGGCGCTGGCCTGCAATAAGCGGATCGCTTTTTTCCAGCGACGATCCGAGACATAAGGCGCATCCGGTAATTTATCCAGTTGCTGGCGCAGCATAAAAATCAGCTCAAATACATGATCGGGCAGCGTAATTTCACCAATCTCTTTCTGCCAGCGTTCATATTCTTCATCTGTGATCTGCAAGGAGGCAGGAACCGGATTGTCATTTTCATCCTGTTGACTGGTCAGCATGGAGCGGAAATTCGCTTTATCCTGCACTTTATCTAACCACAGACGAATCAGCATGCGGTCATATAACGCTTCCAGACTGCTGTCTGCTTCCGGCAGCTCGTTGGAGGCCGCCACCAGCAGACGCATCGGGATTTTTTCTACGAGTGCGCCGTTGCGGAACTGGCGCTCGTTAATGGCGGTGAGCAGGGTATTAAGAATTGCCGGACCCGCTTTCCAGATCTCATCCAGAAAGACGATTTCAGCTTCCGGCAGGTAACCGCTGGTTAAACGTTCATAGCGCCCTTCATCTTTTAGCGCCTGAATAGAAAGGGGACCAAAAACTTCTTCCGGCGTGGAGAAGCGGGTCATCAGATATTCAAACGCGCGGGCATTCTGAAAGGCGAATTTTAAGCGCCGGGCGATCAAACTTTTGGCAATACCTGGTGGGCCAAGGAGGAACACACTTTCACCACTTAATGCCGCTAATAAACACAAGCGGATGGCGTGGCTACGTTCATAAAGCCCCTTTTCCAACGAACTGCTCAGGCGGGAAATTCTTTCCGCTAATAAATGAGGGTGAGCCATAATGAAGTGGCGTCCTTTCGTCAAAAGTTCTGCGTAAATTGCGAGTATAGACGTTTCTTGCTGGTGGCTAAAATAGTCTCAAAGGAGGGGTATTTTTCTTTGAGCCAGGTTAATGTGGCCGCATTTAGGAGTACGATTTTGCCGTTAATCGTGCATACTGTGCGCTTTTTTGTGGGCCAAGGGACTAAGCACACATTTCATATTTCAACGAAAGACTAGTCTATGAGCACTGATAATAAGCAATCATTGCCCGCGATTACCCTCGCGGCGATTGGAGTTGTCTACGGCGATATTGGTACCAGCCCGTTATATACACTTCGTGAATGTTTGTCCGGCCAGTTTGGTTTTGGCGTTGAACGCGATGCCGTGTTTGGCTTTTTATCGCTGATCTTCTGGCTGCTAATCTTTGTGGTTTCCATTAAATATCTCACCTTCGTGATGCGGGCAGATAACGCCGGTGAAGGGGGGATCCTGACGTTGATGTCGCTTGCCGGGCGTAATACGTCGGCGCGAACCACATCAATGCTGGTGATTATGGGGCTAATCGGCGGCAGCTTTTTCTATGGTGAAGTCGTCATTACTCCCGCTATTTCGGTGATGTCCGCCATTGAAGGTCTGGAAATCGTCGCCCCGCAGCTGGATACCTGGATAGTTCCCCTCTCAATTATCGTTCTCACATTATTATTCATGATTCAAAAACATGGCACGGCTATGGTCGGTAAGCTGTTTGCGCCGATCATGCTGACCTGGTTTTTGATTCTGGCAGGGCTGGGGTTACGTAGCATTATTGCTAACCCGGAAGTGCTGCATGCACTGAATCCGATGTGGGCGGTGCATTTCTTCCTTGAATACAAAACGGTTTCTTTTATTGCATTAGGGGCAGTGGTGCTGTCGATTACGGGGGTCGAGGCGCTGTATGCTGATATGGGGCACTTTGGTAAGTTCCCTATTCGTCTGGCGTGGTTCACCGTCGTATTGCCTTCCTTAACCCTTAATTACTTCGGCCAGGGAGCGCTGTTGTTAAAGAATCCGGAAGCGATTAAGAACCCGTTCTTCCTGTTGGCACCGGACTGGGCGCTGATCCCGCTGCTGATCATCGCCGCACTGGCGACGGTAATTGCCTCGCAGGCGGTTATCTCTGGCGTCTTCTCATTGACGCGTCAGGCGGTACGTCTGGGATATTTGTCGCCGATGCGCATTATTCACACTTCCGAAATGGAGTCAGGGCAAATCTATATTCCCTTTGTGAACTGGATGCTCTATGTCGCGGTCGTGATTGTGATTGTCAGCTTTGAGCACTCCAGCAACCTGGCGGCGGCGTACGGGATTGCGGTGACCGGAACCATGGTGCTGACGTCTATTCTCTCGACTACCGTGGCACGTCAGAACTGGCACTGGAATAAGTATTTTGTTGCGCTGATCCTGATTGCTTTCCTTTGTGTCGATATTCCCTTGTTCACCGCTAACCTCGATAAACTGCTCTCCGGCGGCTGGTTGCCATTGAGCCTCGGTACGGTGATGTTTATCGTGATGACCACCTGGAAGAGCGAGCGTTTCCGCTTGCTGCGGCGGATGCATGAACATGGTAACTCTCTGGAAGCGATGATTGCTTCGCTGGAGAAATCACCGCCCGTTCGCGTGCCTGGGACCGCGGTGTATATGTCGCGTGCAATCAACGTCATTCCCTTTGCGCTGATGCATAACCTGAAACATAACAAGGTATTGCATGAGCGGGTGATTCTGTTAACTCTGCGCACCGAAGACGCGCCATATGTCCATAACGTCCGTCGGGTACAGATTGAACAACTGTCGCCCACTTTCTGGCGCGTGGTGGCAAGTTATGGTTGGCGAGAAACGCCAAACGTGGAAGAAGTTTTCCACCGCTGCGGTCTGGAAGGATTAAGTTGCCGGATGATGGAAACCTCCTTCTTTATGTCGCATGAGTCGTTGATCCTCGGCAAACGCCCGTGGTATTTGCGTCTGCGCGGCAAGCTGTACTTGCTGCTGCAACGTAATGCGCTGCGGGCACCGGATCAATTTGAAATCCCGCCAAACAGAGTTATCGAACTGGGTACTCAGGTCGAAATCTAACGCCAGACGCCTCCTTTCTCCATAAGGGGGCGTTTTTGTTTTCATGGTTAATCACCATGTAAAACGTTTCGAGGTTGATCACATTTCCGTAACGTCACGATGGTTTTCCCAACTCAGTCAGGATTAAACTGCGGGTCAGCGAAACGTTTCGCTGATGGAGAAAAAAATGAAAAAAGGCACCGTTCTTAATTCTGATATTTCATCGGTGATCTCCCGACTGGGACATACCGATACGCTGGTGGTGTGTGATGCTGGTTTACCCATCCCCAAAAGTACAACGCGTATCGATATGGCATTAACCCAGGGTGTACCTTCTTTTATGCAGGTGCTGGGTGTAGTCACAAATGAAATGCAGGTCGAGGCTGTCATTATCGCGGAAGAGATCAAACAACATAATCCGCAACTCCACGAAACGTTGCTCACTCACCTTGAGCAGCTGCAAAAACACCAGGGAAACACCATTGAAATTCGTTACACCACGCATGAACAATTCAAACAACAAACCGCAGGAAGTCAGGCGGTAATTCGCAGCGGAGAATGTTCTCCGTATGCGAATATCATTCTCTGTGCTGGCGTGACGTTCTGAGGCCGTCATGGAAGCATTACTTCAGCTTAAAGGTATCGATAAAGCCTTCCCGGGCGTAAAAGCCCTCTCGGGCGCAGCGTTAAATGTCTATCCGGGCCGCGTGATGGCGCTGGTGGGCGAAAACGGCGCGGGTAAATCCACCATGATGAAAGTGCTTACTGGTATCTATACTCGCGATGCCGGTACGCTTTTATGGTTGGGGAAAGAAACGACATTTACCGGGCCGAAATCTTCCCAGGAAGCCGGGATTGGGATTATCCACCAGGAACTGAACCTGATCCCGCAGTTAACCATTGCCGAAAACATTTTCCTCGGTCGTGAGTTTGTTAATCGCTTTGGCAAAATTGACTGGAAAACCATGTATGCCGAAGCGGATAAATTGCTGGCTAAACTTAACCTGCGCTTTAAAAGCGACAAACTGGTGGGCGATCTTTCCATCGGTGACCAGCAAATGGTTGAAATCGCCAAAGTGCTGAGCTTTGAGTCGAAAGTCATCATTATGGATGAACCGACCGATGCGCTGACCGATACCGAAACCGAATCCTTGTTCCGCGTCATCCGCGAGCTGAAATCGCAAGGCCGCGGTATTGTCTATATCTCCCACCGCATGAAAGAAATCTTCGAGATTTGCGATGACGTTACCGTTTTTCGTGACGGACAATTTATTGCTGAGCGCGAAGTGGCATCACTGACCGAAGATTCTCTGATTGAGATGATGGTGGGCCGCAAGCTGGAAGATCAATATCCGCACCTGAACAAAGCGCCGGGAGATATCCGCCTGAAAGTCGATAATCTCTGCGGACCTGGCGTTAACGATGTCTCTTTTACTTTACGCAAAGGCGAAATTCTTGGCGTCTCTGGTTTGATGGGCGCTGGGCGTACCGAACTGATGAAAGTGCTCTACGGTGCACTGCCGCGCACAAGCGGTTACGTCACCCTGGATGGGCATGAAGTCGTTACCCGTTCGCCGCAGGATGGCCTGGCAAACGGCATTGTTTATATCTCCGAAGACCGTAAACGTGACGGTTTAGTGCTGGGCATGTCAGTAAAAGAGAACATGTCGCTGACCGCGCTGCGCTACTTCAGCCGCGCTGGCGGCAGTTTGAAGCATGCCGATGAACAGCAGGCTGTGAGTGATTTCATTCGTCTGTTTAATGTGAAAACGCCATCGATGGAACAGGCAATTGGTCTGCTTTCCGGTGGCAATCAGCAAAAAGTAGCGATTGCCCGTGGTCTGATGACACGCCCTAAAGTGTTGATCCTCGATGAGCCTACCCGTGGCGTAGATGTCGGCGCGAAAAAAGAGATCTATCAACTGATTAACCAGTTCAAAGCCGATGGCTTGAGCATCATTCTGGTGTCATCGGAGATGCCAGAAGTATTAGGCATGAGCGATCGCATCATCGTCATGCATGAAGGGCATCTCAGCGGGGAATTTACTCGTGAGCAGGCCACCCAGGAAGTGTTAATGGCTGCCGCTGTGGGCAAGCTTAATCGCGTGAATCAGGAGTAAAAAAATGACAACCCAGACTGTCTCTGGTCGCCGTTATTTCACGAAAGCGTGGCTGATGGAGCAGAAATCGCTTATCGCTCTGCTGGTGCTGATCGCGATTGTCTCGACGTTAAGCCCGAACTTTTTCACCATCAATAACTTATTCAATATTCTTCAGCAAACCTCGGTGAACGCCATTATGGCGGTCGGGATGACGCTGGTGATCCTGACGTCGGGTATCGACTTGTCGGTAGGTTCTCTGTTGGCGCTGACCGGCGCAGTTGCTGCATCTATCGTCGGCATTGAAGTCAATGCGCTGGTGGCTGTCGCTGCCGCTCTCGCGTTAGGTGCCGCAATTGGTGCGGTAACTGGGGTGATTGTAGCGAAAGGTCGCGTCCAGGCGTTTATCGCTACGCTGGTTATGATGCTTTTACTGCGCGGCGTGACCATGGTTTATACCAATGGTAGCCCAGTGAATACCGGCTTTACTGAGAACGCCGATCTGTTTGGCTGGTTTGGTATTGGTCGTCCGCTGGGCGTACCGACGCCAGTCTGGATCATGGGGATTGTCTTCCTCGCGGCCTGGTACATGCTGCATCACACGCGTCTGGGGCGTTACATCTACGCGCTGGGCGGCAATGAAGCGGCAACGCGTCTTTCTGGTATCAACGTCAATAAAATCAAAATCATCGTCTATTCTCTTTGTGGTCTGCTGGCATCGCTGGCCGGGATCATTGAAGTGGCGCGTCTCTCCTCCGCACAACCCACGGCGGGGACTGGCTATGAGCTGGATGCTATTGCTGCGGTGGTTCTGGGCGGTACGAGTCTGGCGGGCGGAAAAGGTCGCATTGTTGGGACGTTGATCGGCGCATTAATTCTTGGCTTCCTTAATAATGGATTGAATTTGTTAGGTGTTTCCTCCTATTACCAGATGATCGTCAAAGCGGTGGTGATTTTGCTGGCGGTGCTGGTAGACAACAAAAAGCAGTAATAACGACTACAGGACATCTTGAATATGAACATGAAAAAACTGGCTACCCTGGTTTCCGCTGTTGCGCTAAGCGCCACCGTCAGTGCGAATGCGATGGCAAAAGACACCATCGCGCTGGTGGTCTCCACGCTTAACAACCCGTTCTTTGTATCGCTGAAAGATGGCGCGCAGAAAGAGGCGGATAAACTTGGCTATAACCTGGTGGTGCTGGACTCCCAGAACAACCCGGCGAAAGAGCTGGCGAACGTGCAGGACTTAACCGTCCGCGGCACCAAAATTCTGCTGATTAACCCGACCGACTCCGACGCAGTAGGTAATGCTGTGAAGATGGCTAACCAGGCGAACATCCCGGTTATCACTCTTGACCGCCAGGCAACGAAAGGTGAAGTGGTGAGCCACATTGCATCTGATAACGTACTGGGCGGCAAAATCGCCGGTGATTACATCGCGAAGAAAGCGGGTGAAGGTGCCAAAGTTATCGAGCTGCAAGGCATTGCCGGTACATCCGCAGCCCGTGAACGTGGCGAAGGTTTCCAGCAGGCCGTTGCTGCTCACAAGTTTAATGTTCTTGCCAGCCAGCCTGCAGATTTTGATCGCACCAAAGGTTTGAACGTAATGCAGAACCTGTTGACCGCTCATCCGGATGTTCAGGCTGTATTCGCGCAGAATGATGAAATGGCGCTTGGCGCGCTGCGCGCACTGCAAACTGCCGGTAAATCGGATGTGATGGTCGTCGGATTTGACGGTACACCGGATGGCGAAAAAGCGGTGAATGATGGCAAACTAGCAGCGACTATCGCTCAGCTACCCGATCAGATTGGCGCGAAAGGCGTCGAAACCGCAGATAAAGTGCTGAAAGGCGAGAAAGTTCAGGCTAAGTATCCGGTTGATCTGAAACTGGTTGTTAAGCAGTAGTTTTAATCAGGTTGTATGACCTGATGGTGACATAAATACGTCATCGACAGATGAACGTGTAATATAAAGAAAAGCAGGGCACGCGCCACCCTAACACGGTGGCGCATTTTATGGACATCCCGAATATGCAAAACGCAGGCAGCCTCGTTGTTCTTGGCAGCATTAATGCTGACCACATTCTTAATCTTCAATCTTTTCCTACTCCAGGCGAAACCGTAACCGGTAACCACTATCAGGTTGCATTTGGCGGCAAAGGCGCGAATCAAGCTGTGGCTGCTGGGCGTAGCGGTGCGAATATCGCGTTTATTGCCTGTACGGGTGATGACAGCATTGGCGAGAGCGTACGTCAGCAGCTCGCCACTGATAACATCGATATTTCTCCGGTCAGCGTGATCAAAGGCGAATCAACAGGTGTGGCGCTGATTTTTGTTAATGGTGAAGGTGAGAATGTCATCGGTATTCATGCCGGCGCTAATGCTGCCCTTTCCCCGGCGCTGGTGGAAGCGCAACGTGAGCGTATTGCCAACGCGTCGGCATTATTAATGCAGCTGGAATCACCACTCGAAAGTGTGATGGCAGCGGCGAAAATCGCCCATCAAAATAAGACTATCGTTGCGCTTAACCCGGCTCCGGCTCGCGAACTTCCTGACGAACTTCTGGCGCTGGTGGACATTATTACGCCAAACGAAACGGAAGCAGAAAAGCTCACCGGTATTCGTGTTGAAAATGATGAAGATGCAGCGAAGGCGGCGCAGGTACTGCATGAAAAAGGTATCCGTACTGTACTGATTACTTTAGGAAGTCGTGGTGTATGGGCTAGCGTGAATGGTGAAGGTCAGCGCGTTCCTGGATTCCGGGTGCAGGCTGTCGATACCATTGCTGCCGGAGATACCTTTAACGGCGCGTTAATCACGGCGTTGCTGGAAGAAAAACCATTGCCAGAGGCGATTCGTTTTGCCCATGCAGCCGCTGCGATTGCCGTAACACGTAAAGGCGCACAACCTTCCGTACCGTGGCGTGAAGAGATCGACGCATTTTTAGACAGGCAGAGGTGACGCTTGGCTACAATGAAAGATGTTGCCCGCCTGGCGGGCGTTTCTACCTCAACAGTTTCTCACGTTATCAATAAAGATCGCTTCGTCAGTGAAGCGATTACAGCCAAAGTTGAAGCGGCGATTAAAGAACTCAATTACGCGCCATCAGCTCTGGCGCGTAGCCTCAAACTCAATCAAACACATACCATTGGCATGTTGATCACTGCCAGTACCAATCCTTTCTATTCAGAACTGGTGCGTGGCGTTGAACGCAGCTGCTTCGAACGCGGTTATAGTCTTGTCCTTTGCAATACCGAAGGCGATGAACAGCGGATGAATCGTAATCTGGAAACGCTGATGCAAAAACGCGTTGATGGCTTGCTGTTACTGTGCACCGAAACGCATCAGCCTTCGCGTGAAATCATGCAACGTTATCCGACAGTGCCTACCGTGATGATGGACTGGGCTCCGTTCGATGGCGACAGCGATCTTATTCAGGATAACTCGTTGCTGGGCGGAGACTTAGCAACGCAATATCTGATCGATAAAGGTCATACCCGTATTGCCTGTATTACCGGTCCGCTGGATAAAACTCCGGCGCGCCTGCGGTTGGAAGGTTATCGGGCGGCGATGAAACGTGCGGGTCTCAACATTCCTGATGGCTATGAAGTCACTGGTGATTTTGAATTTAACGGCGGGTTTGACGCCATGCGCCAACTGTTATCACATCCGCTGCGTCCTCAGGCTGTCTTTACCGGAAATGACGCTATGGCTGTTGGCGTTTACCAGGCGTTATATCAGGCAGAGTTACAGGTTCCGCAGGATATCGCGGTGATTGGCTATGACGATATCGAACTGGCAAGCTTTATGACGCCACCATTAACAACTATCCACCAACCGAAAGATGAACTGGGGGAGCTGGCGATTGATGTACTCATCCATCGGATAACCCAGCCGGCCCTACAGCAACAACGATTACAACTTACTCCGATTCTGATGGAACGTGGTTCGGCTTAGATTTACGCTGTCTTTTGATCAAATTATTACCATCGGTTGTTTTCAGTAGCATGAACATTGCTGCTGAAGCAACAGTAATAATGCCCATCGTGATAAACGTATAGTGGAATTGTTCGACTGTCGTTGTGCCTTCCATCCCTTCGTAAACGCGAAGGACGGCCGCACTTACAGCAACGCCTAAACTGATAGACAGTTGCTGCGTGACCGCCAGAACACTGTTACCGCTGCTGGCGTTGTCATCGGTCAGATCGGCAAGTGTGATGGTATTCATCGCGGTAAATTGTGTCGACATAGCCATCCCTAATATAAACAACGGCAAGATCAGCATCCATATCGCCATTGCTGGTGATTGCAAAGAGAACTGAGCGATCATTAGCCCTATAATCACCGTGATCCCCACTAACGTATGGCGATAGCCCAGACGACGTAAGACTTGGGTAACCATCGATTTTGCAATAATGGAACCTAACGCTGTCGGTGCCATCATACAGCCAGCAATAAACGCCTGATACCCAAATCCTACCTGTAACATCAATGGCATAAGGAACGGTACACAGCCGGTTCCCAGACGGGTTGCAATATTGCCTACGATACCGATCGAGAAAGTGCGGGTTTTAAATAAATCTAATGAAATTAATGGGTTTGGCGTGCGTCGCGCATGGAGAATATAGAGAAGCAGTAACCCGATGCTGGTGACAATTACCGTCAAGGCAATCCAGCTGGCGACAATCTTTTCCCCGAATAGCTCTATTCCGCTTGAGAAGAGAACAAGGCTGAGGCCAAACAGCAAAAAGCCAGTGGTATCGAATCTGCGTCGTGCGGTGATGAAATTGGGCATATGTTTGTGCGCGTAAAGAAGGCCCGCAATACCTATGGGGATATTGATTAAAAATATCCAGTGCCAGGTTGCCCAGGTGACCAGCACGCCGCCAAGAACGGGGCCTAAAATTGGCCCCACCAGACCCGGCATGGCGACAAAATTCAATACAGGAAGAAGTTCATTACGAGGATAAGCGCGCAGTAAGGCCAGCCGAGCAACAGGCATCATCATTGCGCCGCCTATCCCCTGAATAACCCGGAAGACAACCAGCTGTGGTAGCGAGTTGGAAAGTGCGCAGGCCAGAGAACCCAACGTGAACAGACTCACGGCAAGGGTAAAAATGCGACGTGTACCGAAGCGATCGGCTAGCCATCCGCTTACCGGAATAAGCATCGCCACCGTCAGCGTATAACTGATGATGGCTGATTGCATCGCGAGAGGAGAACGATTAAGGCTATGAGCGATTGCGGGTAAGGCGGTATTCAGAATAGTGGCATCAAGTGCCTGCATGAAGAAGGCCATCGCCGCGATCCACGGCAAACCCGCCATACTGCGCTTCTTTTTATCGCTCATTCAATGTCCTGTTATCGGGTTATCACTTATCTGGTGAGCGTAGCAGCGCCTGACAAGCTTTAAATGCCGCGTCGCCATCGCTTTGGATAATCGCATCGACAATCGCCTGGTGCAGATCCAGCTTTATCACTGTGTCGCTGGTAATTGACGTGAAGTAAGTGTGATAAACCGAATGGAATAGCGAGGCGAATGAGGTCAAAAACGGATTGGCGCTCATTTCATAGATATGCTCATGCCAGGCCATATCGACTTCGATCCAGCGTTCACGGCGAAAGTTCTCTTTTAATGCCGCCATTTCGGCCATTAACGTATTGAGATGCGCCTTCTGTTCCGCGGTGCCAACCTTTGCTGCCAGTAGGCAAGCTTGCGGCTCCAGACAGATACGCATAACCAGAAAGTGATCGATGACCTGATGAAAGTTCTCTTCTGTCATCCACCAGGTAAGCAATTCCTGATCAAGAAAATTCCAGTTCGATTGTGGCATGACTCGGGTACCAATTCGCGGTCGCGGTAAAACCATCCCTTTTGCCGTTAACGTTTTGACCGCTTCGCGTACCGCTGTACGACTCACTCCAAATTGCTCGCCCAGCTCAATCTCACCAGGCAAAATGGTGCCGGGTTCATATTCACCTTTTAAGATCCGCTGCGCCAGCTTCTCAGCCAGAACATACGAAAGGTTTTTCTGTGCAGCTAACTGTTGTGCGCTTAAAGGCATTACTAATCTTCCTTTTTCTTTTTATTCCTTCTTAGTATGCCACCAGGAAGTGTGATTACGGTTGCAAAAACGGCAAATTGCTTGTTTTATGGCACATTAACGGGGCTTTTGCTGAAAAAATGCGCGATCAGAAAATTATTTTAAATTTCCTCTTGTCAGGCCGGAATAACTCCCTATAATGCGCCACCACTGACACGGAACAACGGCAAACACGCCGCCGGGTCAGCGGGATTCTCCTGAGAATTCCGGCAGAGAAAGCAAAAATAAATGCTTGACTCTGTAGCGGGAAAGTGTATTATGCACACCCCGCGCCGCTGAGAAAAAGCGAAGCGGCACTGCTCTTTAACAATTTATCAGACAATCTGTGTGGGCACTCGAAGATACGGATTCTTGACGTCGCAAGACGAAAAATGAATACCAAGTCTCAGGAGTGAACACGTAATTCATTACGAAGTTTAATTCTTTGAGCATCAAACTTTTAAATTGAAGAGTTTGATCATGGCTCAGATTGAACGCTGGCGGCAGGCCTAACACATGCAAGTCGAACGGTAACAGGAAGCAGCTTGCTGCTTTGCTGACGAGTGGCGGACGGGTGAGTAATGTCTGGGAAACTGCCTGATGGAGGGGGATAACTACTGGAAACGGTAGCTAATACCGCATAACGTCGCAAGACCAAAGAGGGGGACCTTAGGGCCTCTTGCCATCGGATGTGCCCAGATGGGATTAGCTAGTAGGTGGGGTAACGGCTCACCTAGGCGACGATCCCTAGCTGGTCTGAGAGGATGACCAGCCACACTGGAACTGAGACACGGTCCAGACTCCTACGGGAGGCAGCAGTGGGGAATATTGCACAATGGGCGCAAGCCTGATGCAGCCATGCCGCGTGTATGAAGAAGGCCTTCGGGTTGTAAAGTACTTTCAGCGGGGAGGAAGGGAGTAAAGTTAATACCTTTGCTCATTGACGTTACCCGCAGAAGAAGCACCGGCTAACTCCGTGCCAGCAGCCGCGGTAATACGGAGGGTGCAAGCGTTAATCGGAATTACTGGGCGTAAAGCGCACGCAGGCGGTTTGTTAAGTCAGATGTGAAATCCCCGGGCTCAACCTGGGAACTGCATCTGATACTGGCAAGCTTGAGTCTCGTAGAGGGGGGTAGAATTCCAGGTGTAGCGGTGAAATGCGTAGAGATCTGGAGGAATACCGGTGGCGAAGGCGGCCCCCTGGACGAAGACTGACGCTCAGGTGCGAAAGCGTGGGGAGCAAACAGGATTAGATACCCTGGTAGTCCACGCCGTAAACGATGTCGACTTGGAGGTTGTGCCCTTGAGGCGTGGCTTCCGGAGCTAACGCGTTAAGTCGACCGCCTGGGGAGTACGGCCGCAAGGTTAAAACTCAAATGAATTGACGGGGGCCCGCACAAGCGGTGGAGCATGTGGTTTAATTCGATGCAACGCGAAGAACCTTACCTGGTCTTGACATCCACGGAAGTTTTCAGAGATGAGAATGTGCCTTCGGGAACCGTGAGACAGGTGCTGCATGGCTGTCGTCAGCTCGTGTTGTGAAATGTTGGGTTAAGTCCCGCAACGAGCGCAACCCTTATCCTTTGTTGCCAGCGGTCCGGCCGGGAACTCAAAGGAGACTGCCAGTGATAAACTGGAGGAAGGTGGGGATGACGTCAAGTCATCATGGCCCTTACGACCAGGGCTACACACGTGCTACAATGGCGCATACAAAGAGAAGCGACCTCGCGAGAGCAAGCGGACCTCATAAAGTGCGTCGTAGTCCGGATTGGAGTCTGCAACTCGACTCCATGAAGTCGGAATCGCTAGTAATCGTGGATCAGAATGCCACGGTGAATACGTTCCCGGGCCTTGTACACACCGCCCGTCACACCATGGGAGTGGGTTGCAAAAGAAGTAGGTAGCTTAACCTTCGGGAGGGCGCTTACCACTTTGTGATTCATGACTGGGGTGAAGTCGTAACAAGGTAACCGTAGGGGAACCTGCGGTTGGATCACCTCCTTACCTTAAAGAAGCGTACTTTGCAGTGCTCACACAGATTGTCTGATAGAAAGTGAAAAGCAAGGCGTCTTGCGAAGCAGACTGATACGTCCCCTTCGTCTAGAGGCCCAGGACACCGCCCTTTCACGGCGGTAACAGGGGTTCGAATCCCCTAGGGGACGCCACTTGCTGGTTTGTGAGTGAAAGTCACCTGCCTTAATATCTCAAAACTCATCTTCGGGTGATGTTTGAGATATTTGCTCTTTAAAAATCTGGATCAAGCTGAAAATTGAAACACTGAACAACGAAAGTTGTTCGTGAGTCTCTCAAATTTTCGCAACACGATGATGGATCGCAAGAAACATCTTCGGGTTGTGAGGTTAAGCGACTAAGCGTACACGGTGGATGCCCTGGCAGTCAGAGGCGATGAAGGACGTGCTAATCTGCGATAAGCGTCGGTGAGGTGATATGAACCGTTATAACCGGCGATTTCCGAATGGGGAAACCCAGTGTGTTTCGACACACTATCATTAACTGAATCCATAGGTTAATGAGGCGAACCGGGGGAACTGAAACATCTAAGTACCCCGAGGAAAAGAAATCAACCGAGATTCCCCCAGTAGCGGCGAGCGAACGGGGAGGAGCCCAGAGCCTGAATCAGTGTGTGTGTTAGTGGAAGCGTCTGGAAAGGCGCGCGATACAGGGTGACAGCCCCGTACACAAAAATGCACATATTGTGAGCTCGATGAGTAGGGCGGGACACGTGGTATCCTGTCTGAATATGGGGGGACCATCCTCCAAGGCTAAATACTCCTGACTGACCGATAGTGAACCAGTACCGTGAGGGAAAGGCGAAAAGAACCCCGGCGAGGGGAGTGAAAAAGAACCTGAAACCGTGTACGTACAAGCAGTGGGAGCCTCTTTATGGGGTGACTGCGTACCTTTTGTATAATGGGTCAGCGACTTATATTCTGTAGCAAGGTTAACCGAATAGGGGAGCCGAAGGGAAACCGAGTCTTAACTGGGCGTTAAGTTGCAGGGTATAGACCCGAAACCCGGTGATCTAGCCATGGGCAGGTTGAAGGTTGGGTAACACTAACTGGAGGACCGAACCGACTAATGTTGAAAAATTAGCGGATGACTTGTGGCTGGGGGTGAAAGGCCAATCAAACCGGGAGATAGCTGGTTCTCCCCGAAAGCTATTTAGGTAGCGCCTCGTGAATTCATCTCCGGGGGTAGAGCACTGTTTCGGCAAGGGGGTCATCCCGACTTACCAACCCGATGCAAACTGCGAATACCGGAGAATGTTATCACGGGAGACACACGGCGGGTGCTAACGTCCGTCGTGAAGAGGGAAACAACCCAGACCGCCAGCTAAGGTCCCAAAGTCATGGTTAAGTGGGAAACGATGTGGGAAGGCCCAGACAGCCAGGATGTTGGCTTAGAAGCAGCCATCATTTAAAGAAAGCGTAATAGCTCACTGGTCGAGTCGGCCTGCGCGGAAGATGTAACGGGGCTAAACCATGCACCGAAGCTGCGGCAGCGACACTATGTGTTGTTGGGTAGGGGAGCGTTCTGTAAGCCTGTGAAGGTGGCCTGTGAGGGTTGCTGGAGGTATCAGAAGTGCGAATGCTGACATAAGTAACGATAAAGCGGGTGAAAAGCCCGCTCGCCGGAAGACCAAGGGTTCCTGTCCAACGTTAATCGGGGCAGGGTGAGTCGACCCCTAAGGCGAGGCCGAAAGGCGTAGTCGATGGGAAACAGGTTAATATTCCTGTACTTGGTGTTACTGCGAAGGGGGGACGGAGAAGGCTATGTTGGCCGGGCGACGGTTGTCCCGGTTTAAGCGTGTAGGCTGGTTTTCCAGGCAAATCCGGAAAACCAAGGCTGAGGCGTGATGACGAGGCACTACGGTGCTGAAGCGACAAATGCCCTGCTTCCAGGAAAAGCCTCTAAGCATCAGGTAACATCAAATCGTACCCCAAACCGACACAGGTGGTCAGGTAGAGAATACCAAGGCGCTTGAGAGAACTCGGGTGAAGGAACTAGGCAAAATGGTGCCGTAACTTCGGGAGAAGGCACGCTGATATGTAGGTGAAGCGACTTGCTCGTGGAGCTGAAATCAGTCGAAGATACCAGCTGGCTGCAACTGTTTATTAAAAACACAGCACTGTGCAAACACGAAAGTGGACGTATACGGTGTGACGCCTGCCCGGTGCCGGAAGGTTAATTGATGGGGTTAGCGGTAACGCGAAGCTCTTGATCGAAGCCCCGGTAAACGGCGGCCGTAACTATAACGGTCCTAAGGTAGCGAAATTCCTTGTCGGGTAAGTTCCGACCTGCACGAATGGCGTAATGATGGCCAGGCTGTCTCCACCCGAGACTCAGTGAAATTGAACTCGCTGTGAAGATGCAGTGTACCCGCGGCAAGACGGAAAGACCCCGTGAACCTTTACTATAGCTTGACACTGAACATTGAGCCTTGATGTGTAGGATAGGTGGGAGGCTTTGAAGTGTGGACGCCAGTCTGCATGGAGCCGACCTTGAAATACCACCCTTTAATGTTTGATGTTCTAACGTTGGCCCGTAATCCGGGTTGCGGACAGTGTCTGGTGGGTAGTTTGACTGGGGCGGTCTCCTCCTAAAGAGTAACGGAGGAGCACGAAGGTTGGCTAATCCTGGTCGGACATCAGGAGGTTAGTGCAATGGCATAAGCCAGCTTGACTGCGAGCGTGACGGCGCGAGCAGGTGCGAAAGCAGGTCATAGTGATCCGGTGGTTCTGAATGGAAGGGCCATCGCTCAACGGATAAAAGGTACTCCGGGGATAACAGGCTGATACCGCCCAAGAGTTCATATCGACGGCGGTGTTTGGCACCTCGATGTCGGCTCATCACATCCTGGGGCTGAAGTAGGTCCCAAGGGTATGGCTGTTCGCCATTTAAAGTGGTACGCGAGCTGGGTTTAGAACGTCGTGAGACAGTTCGGTCCCTATCTGCCGTGGGCGCTGGAGAACTGAGGGGGGCTGCTCCTAGTACGAGAGGACCGGAGTGGACGCATCACTGGTGTTCGGGTTGTCATGCCAATGGCACTGCCCGGTAGCTAAATGCGGAAGAGATAAGTGCTGAAAGCATCTAAGCACGAAACTTGCCCCGAGATGAGTTCTCCCTGAGACTTAGAGTCTCCTGAAGGAACGTTGAAGACGACGACGTTGATAGGCCGGGTGTGTAAGCGCAGCGATGCGTTGAGCTAACCGGTACTAATGAACCGTGAGGCTTAACCTTACAACGCCGAAGATGTTTTGGCGGATGAGAGAAGATTTTCAGCCTGATACAGATTAGATTAACCGGCGACAAGCGGGTTAATGAAACAGAATTTGCCTGGCGGCCTTAGCGCGGTGGTCCCACCTGACCCCATGCCGAACTCAGAAGTGAAACGCCGTAGCGCCGATGGTAGTGTGGGGTCTCCCCATGCGAGAGTAGGGAACTGCCAGGCATCAAATTTAGCAGTAAGCCGGTTATAAACCGGTGGTTGTAAAAGAATTCGGTGGAGCGGTAGTTCAGTCGGTTAGAATACCTGCCTGTCACGCAGGGGGTCGCGGGTTCGAGTCCCGTCCGTTCCGCCACCCTAATTAGGGGCGTAGTTCAATTGGTAGAGCACCGGTCTCCAAAACCGGGTGTTGGGAGTTCGAGTCTCTCCGCCCCTGCCAGAAATCATCCTTAGCGAAAGCTAAGGATTTTTTTTATCTGAAATAACCCTCTCCGAAGTAACTCCTTCTACCGGCATCCTTGCCAGCCATTCAGATTAATACACTTCATCCAGCACGTTAATTTTCAATAGATCGCGAATCAACGCATTTTTATCGCTATTTTGTAGCCATATGGCATAAAGCGGCCGTGAAAGTGTTGTGCTATCGACAACGGTATGCAGGCCGCCTTTTTTACGTGCCCAACTGACGGGTAGCCAGGTGCAACCATTAAGCATCGCAATCTGTTGCTGTGCCAGTTCAGCAGAACTGGTTGTCAGAATGGGAACTTCGTCAGCACCGATCAAACCTGCCTCATGCTGTTGAAAATCTGGCCCCCACTCTAGTCGCAGATAGTTAAGATCTCCCTTTAGTTTAGAAGGGGCACTGGTATAAAGCGCTAAAGTGAAATACCCCAGCAACTGACTACAAAATTCGTCCATTTTGGGGGCTTCAGTTGTAATAAGAAGATCAAGCTGGCGTTCATGCAACTGTTTTACCAGAGACTGCCGTTGGGCAATTCGCGCTTCGAACTGTAAGCCTGTATGGACATCCTGATTTTGATACAAGCGTCCCAGCCACTGATTAAGCATACACTCCCACAGCGAGGCGCTGGCACCGATAGAAAACTCATTATGTCGTGAGGTATGCGCCACCTCCTTGCGGGCGGCCTGCCAGGTGCTCATGAGCGTTTCTGCATAAGGCAGAAGCTTTTCTCCGGCAGCGGTTAAACGGATATTGTTTCTGTGGCGGGTGAAAAGATTCACACCCAGTTGATTTTCCAGTTGTCTGATTCGAAAGCTCACGGCTGATTGGGTCAGATAGAGCGATTCAGCCGCTCGACCAAAGTGACGCGTTCGGCTAACTTCCAGGAAAGTTTTTAACAATTCCGTATCCACAGTGCTCTCCGCAAAATTATTTGTCGTTATGATTTAAATGTTTTGTTTTACACTCTGTCAAGCGTAACTAATACTCCGCGCCATAACTAGCTCGGTCAAAGAATTAGGAGCGTGCAGGATGGCGGAAAGCTTTACGACGACTAATCGATATTTCGACAATAAACATTATCCACGTGGATTCTCTCGTCATGGTGACTTCACCATCAAAGAGGCACAACTGCTTGAGCGTCATGGTTATGCCTTCAATGAGTTGGATCTTGGCAAACGCGAGCCGGTTACCGAGGAAGAGAAACTCTTCGTAGCAGTATGCCGTGGCGAACGTGAACCAGTGACAGAAGCAGAACGCGTGTGGTCCAAGTATATGACGCGTATCAAGCGTCCAAAACGTTTTCACACCCTTTCCGGCGGTAAACCGCAGGTTGAAGGTGCTGAAGACTACACCGATTCTGACGATTAATAAAAAGGGCGAAATGCCCTTTTTTTATGTCAGTAGTTTTTGCAGATGGATGAGCAAACGGTCAATCGCACGATAGCTAACTGCCTCCTGCAAATGCTGACGTGTGATAATGTCAGACTGATCAATATCAGCAATGGTTCGTGCAACTTTCAATAACCGCTGCCAGGCACGAATCGATAACCCCAGATGGATCAGCGTTTCTTCCAGCCACTGCGCATCTTCGCTTTCAAGCTTGCAGAATTGGCGTATTTCCGGATTATCCAGCCAGGCGTTCAGTTTATTCTGCCGCTTAAATTGGCGCTCTCTGGCGGCCATTACACGTTGTTTAACGGTGGTGCTGTTTTCTCCCGGCACTACCGTTTTACTCAAAATGCCGGGGGGCGGTAATGGGATCTCCAGTGAGAGATCGAAGCGGTCGAGAAAGGGCCCCGAGAGCCGGTTGAGATAACGTAATGTCTGTTCTGGTGTGCAGCGGTTATGGTTTCCCTGATAATGTCCGGTAGGGCTGGGATTCATTGCCGCGACAAGCTGGAAACGGGCTGGATAGGTTATTTTTGCTCGTGTGCGTGAAAGATGGATCTGCCCGGATTCAATCGGCTCTCGCAAGGCATCCAGTGTACGCCGTTCAAATTCAGGTAGCTCATCAAGAAAAAGCACGCCGTTATGCGCCAGCGAAATTTCACCTGGCCCTGGAATTGCACCACCGCCCACCATCGCAGTTAACGACGCACTGTGATGAGGTGAGCGGAACGGGCGCTGCCGCCATTGTTTTTGTACTGATTCAGCATTTACCAGACTTAATATCGCAGCGCTCTCCAGTGCCTCTTCATTGCTTAAATCTGGCAAAAGGCCATTAATACGGCTGGCGAGCATTGTTTTACCTGTTCCCGGCGGTCCAATCAGTAAAAGGTTGTGCCCGCCAGCGGCGGTAATTTCCAGTCCTCGCTTTCCTTGCTCCTGACCGACAACATCACTGAGATCATGTTGTAGCGCCCGGGATACTGCATTAGTTGGTTTCGGGTGTTCGAGAGCGTGCTTACCTTCCAGAAACGCGCAGACAGCCTGCAGATGATCGGCTATCAGGCATCCTTCACCGTTAATTAGCCCCACTTCATCTTCGTTATCTTTCGCGACGATAATTTTTCTGCCCGACTTAATAGCTTCAGTTGCACTGGAGATTGCGCCGGGAACGCCACGCAGAGCGCCTGTAAGCGCCAGTTCTCCGACTAATTCATATTCATCTAACTTATTGGCTGTAAGCTGTTCTGAGGCCGCCAGTAACGCAATAGCGATAGGCAAATCATATCGTCCCCCTTCTTTTGGCAGATCGGCTGGAGCAAGGTTGATGGTGATTTTTTTCGCCGGATATTCATATCCGCTATTGATAATGGCGCTGCGCACGCGATCGCGAGCTTCTTTTACCGTTGTTTCTGGTAAGCCCACCATCGTTAAGCCTGGTAGACCTTTACTGATATGTACCTCAACAGTGATTGGGGGCGCATTTACTCCCAGGGCTGCGCGGGTATGAACAATTGACAGTGACATAAGCCCTCCTTGAGTCACCATTATGTGCATAAGATATCGCTGCTGTAGCCCGCTAATTCGTGAATTTTAGTGGCTGATTCCTGTTTATTTGTGCAAGTGAAGTTGAGTTGTTCTGGCGGTGGAATGATGCTCGCAAAAATGCAGCGTGCAAAGGATGAACTACGAGGAAGGGAACAACATTCATACTGAAATTGAATTTTTTTCACTCACTATTTTCTTTTTAAAAAACAACAATTTCTCTTGAAATTATTAAAGACATCATAAAAATCGGCCAAAAAATATCTTGTGCTATTCGCAAAATCTATGGTAACTCTTTAGGCATTCCTTCGAACAAGATGCAAGAAAAGACAAAATGACAGCCCTTCTACGAGTGATTAGCCTGGTCGTGATTAGCGTGGTGGTGATTATTATCCCACCGTGCGGGGCTGCACTTGGACGAGGAAAGGCTTAGAGATCAAGCCTTAACGAACTAAGACCCCCGCACCGAAAGGTCCGGGGGTTTTTTTTGACCTTAAAAACATAACTGAGGAGCAGACAATGAATAACAGCACAAAATTCTGTTTCTCAAGATTCAGGACGGGGAACTAACTATGAATGGCGCACAGTGGGTGGTACATGCGTTGCGGGCACAGGGTGTGAACACCGTTTTCGGTTATCCGGGTGGCGCAATTATGCCGGTTTACGATGCATTGTATGACGGTGGCGTGGAACACTTGCTGTGCCGACACGAGCAAGGTGCAGCAATGGCGGCTATCGGTTATGCCCGTGCTACCGGCAAAACTGGCGTTTGCATCGCCACGTCTGGTCCAGGTGCAACCAACCTGATAACCGGGCTTGCGGACGCGCTGTTAGATTCCATCCCCGTTGTTGCTATCACCGGTCAGGTATCCGCACCGTTTATCGGCACTGACGCATTTCAGGAGGTGGATATTCTGGGGTTGTCGTTAGCCTGCACCAAGCACAGTTTCCTGGTGCAATCACTGGAAGAGTTACCGCGTATCATGGCCGAAGCGTTTGACGTCGCCAGCTCTGGTCGTCCTGGTCCGGTTTTGGTCGATATTCCAAAAGATATCCAGTTAGCCAGCGGCGATCTGGAACCGTGGTTCACCACTGTTGAAAACGAAGTGACTTTCTCACATGCCGAAGTCGAGCAAGCGCGTCAGATGCTGGCAAAAGCGCAAAAACCGATGCTGTACGTTGGCGGTGGCGTGGGCATGGCGCAGGCAGTTTCGGCTTTGCGTGAATTTCTCGCTGCCACAAAAATGCCTGCCACCTGTACGTTGAAAGGGCTGGGCGCAGTAGAAGCAGATTATCCGTACTATCTGGGCATGCTGGGGATGCACGGCACCAAAGCGGCGAACTTCGCAGTGCAGGAGTGCGATCTACTGATCGCCGTGGGCGCACGTTTTGATGACCGGGTGACCGGCAAACTGAACACCTTCGCACCACACGCCAGCGTTATCCATATGGATATCGATCCGGCAGAAATGAACAAGCTGCGTCAGGCACATGTGGCATTACAGGGTGATTTAAATGCTCTGTTACCAGCATTACAGCAGCCGTTAAATATCGATGACTGGCAGCAACACTGCGCGCAACTGCGTGATGAACATGCCTGGCGTTACGACCATCCTGGTGACGCTATCTACGCGCCGTTGTTGTTAAAACAACTGTCGGATCGTAAATCTGCGGATTGCATCGTGACCACAGATGTGGGGCAGCACCAGATGTGGGCTGCCCAGCACATCGTCCACACTCGCCCGGAAAACTTCATCACCTCCAGCGGCTTAGGCACCATGGGTTTCGGTTTACCGGCGGCGGTTGGCGCACAAGTCGCGCGACCGAACGATACTGTCGTCTGTATCTCCGGTGACGGCTCTTTCATGATGAATGTGCAAGAACTGGGCACCGTAAAACGCAAGCAGTTACCGTTGAAAATCGTCTTACTCGATAACCAACGGTTAGGGATGGTTCGACAATGGCAGCAACTGTTTTTCCAGGAACGATACAGCGAAACTACCCTTACCGATAACCCCGATTTCCTCATGTTAGCCAGCGCCTTCGGCATCCCTGGCCAACACATCACCCATAAAGACCAGGTTGAAGCGGCACTCGACACCATGCTGAACAGTGATGGGCCATACCTGCTTCATGTCTCAATCGACGAACTTGAGAACGTCTGGCCGCTGGTGCCGCCTGGTGCCAGTAATTCTGAAATGTTGGAGAAATTATCATGATGCAACATCAGGTCAATGTATCGGCTCGCTTCAATCCGGAAACCTTAGAACGTGTTTTACGCGTGGTGCGTCATCGTGGTTTCCACGTCTGCTCAATGAATATGGCCGCCGCCAGCGATGCACAAAATATAAATATCGAATTGACCGTTGCCAGCCCACGGTCGGTCGACTTACTGTTTAGTCAGTTAAATAAACTGGTGGACGTCGCACACGTTGCTATCTGCCAGAGCACAACCACATCACAACAAATCCGCGCCTGAGCGCAAAAGGAATATAAAAATGACCACGAAGAAAGCTGATTACATTTGGTTCAATGGGGAGATGGTTCGCTGGGAAGACGCGAAGGTGCATGTGATGTCGCACGCGCTGCACTATGGCACCTCGGTTTTTGAAGGCATCCGTTGCTACGACTCGCACAAAGGACCGGTTGTATTCCGCCATCGTGAGCATATGCAGCGTCTGCATGACTCCGCCAAAATCTATCGTTTCCCGGTTTCGCAGAGCATTGATGAGCTGATGGAAGCTTGTCGCGACGTGATCCGCAAAAACAATCTCACCAGCGCCTATATCCGTCCGCTGATTTTCGTCGGTGATGTTGGCATGGGCGTAAACCCGCCAGCGGGATACTCAACCGATGTGATTATCGCCGCTTTCCCGTGGGGGGCGTATCTGGGCGCAGAAGCGCTGGAGCAGGGGATCGATGCGATGGTTTCCTCCTGGAACCGTGCTGCACCAAACACCATCCCAACCGCAGCGAAAGCTGGAGGTAACTACCTCTCTTCCCTGTTGGTGGGTAGCGAAGCGCGCCGCCACGGTTATCAGGAAGGTATCGCATTGGATGTGAATGGTTATATCTCTGAAGGCGCAGGAGAAAACCTGTTTGAAGTGAAAGACGGTGTGCTGTTCACTCCACCGTTCACCTCCTCCGCGCTGCCGGGTATTACCCGTGATGCCATCATCAAACTGGCGAAAGAGCTGGGAATTGAAGTGCATGAACAGGTGCTGTCGCGCGAATCCCTGTACCTGGCGGATGAAGTCTTTATGTCCGGTACGGCGGCAGAAATCACGCCAGTGCGCAGTGTAGATGGTATTCAGGTTGGTGAAGGCCGTTGCGGCCCGGTTACCAAACGCATTCAGCAAGCCTTCTTCGGCCTCTTCACTGGCGAGACCGAAGATAAATGGGGCTGGTTAGATCAAGTTAATCAATAAATACAAAAAATGGGACGGCACGCACCGTCCCATTTACGAGACAGACACTGGGAGTAAATAAAGTATGCCTAAGTACCGTTCCGCCACCACCACTCATGGTCGTAATATGGCGGGTGCTCGTGCGCTGTGGCGCGCCACCGGAATGACCGACGCCGATTTCGGTAAGCCGATTATCGCGGTTGTGAACTCGTTCACCCAATTTGTACCGGGTCACGTCCATCTACGCGATCTCGGTAAACTGGTTGCCGAACAAATTGAAGCGGCTGGCGGCGTTGCCAAAGAGTTCAACACCATTGCGGTGGATGATGGGATCGCTATGGGCCACGGGGGCATGCTTTATTCACTGCCATCTCGCGAACTGATCGCTGATTCCGTTGAATATATGGTCAACGCCCACTGCGCCGACGCCATGGTCTGCATCTCTAACTGCGACAAAATCACCCCGGGGATGCTGATGGCTTCCCTGCGCCTGAATATTCCGGTGATCTTTGTTTCCGGCGGCCCGATGGAGGCCGGGAAAACCAAACTGTCCGATCAGATCATTAAGCTCGATCTGGTTGATGCGATGATCCAGGGCGCAGACCCGAAAGTTTCTGACTCCCAGAGCGATCAGGTTGAACGATCCGCCTGCCCAACCTGCGGTTCCTGCTCCGGGATGTTTACTGCTAACTCAATGAACTGCCTGACCGAAGCGCTGGGCCTGTCGCAGCCGGGCAACGGCTCGCTGCTGGCAACCCACGCTGATCGCAAGCAACTGTTCCTCAATGCTGGTAAACGCATTGTTGAATTGACCAAACGTTACTACGAACAGGATGATGAAAGCGCACTGCCGCGTAACATCGCCAGTAAGGCGGCGTTTGAAAACGCCATGACGCTGGATATCGCGATGGGCGGCTCTACCAACACCGTTCTCCACCTGCTGGCGGCGGCGCAGGAAGCGGAAATCGACTTCACCATGAGTGATATCGATAAGCTCTCCCGCAAAGTACCGCAGCTGTGTAAAGTTGCGCCGAGCACCCAAAAATACCATATGGAAGATGTTCACCGTGCTGGTGGTGTTATCGGTATTCTCGGCGAGCTGGATCGTGCGGGGTTACTGAACCGTGATGTGAAAAATGTACTTGGCCTGACGTTGCCGCAAACGCTGGAACAATACGACATCATCGTGACCCAGGATGATGCGGTAAAAAATATGTTCCGCGCTGGCCCGGCGGGCATTCGTACTACACAGGCATTCTCGCAGGATTGCCGCTGGGATACGCTGGACGACGATCGCTCCAATGGCTGTATCCGCTCGCTGGAACACGCCTACAGCAAAGACGGCGGCCTGGCGGTGCTCTACGGTAATTTCGCAGAAAACGGCTGCATCGTTAAAACCGCAGGCGTCGATGACAGCATCCTCAAATTCACTGGCCCGGCGAAAGTCTACGAAAGCCAGGACGACGCGGTAGAAGCGATTCTCGGCGGTAAAGTTGTCGCCGGAGATGTGGTAGTAATTCGCTATGAAGGCCCGAAAGGCGGTCCGGGGATGCAGGAAATGCTCTACCCAACCAGTTTCCTGAAATCAATGGGTCTCGGTAAAGCCTGTGCGCTGATCACCGACGGTCGTTTCTCTGGCGGCACCTCTGGTCTTTCCATCGGCCACGTCTCACCGGAAGCGGCAAGTGGCGGCAGCATTGGCCTGATTGAAGATGGTGACCTGATCGCTATCGACATTCCGAACCGTGGCATTCAGTTACAGGTAAGCGATGCCGAACTGGCGGCGCGTCGTGAAGCGCAGGAAGCTCGGGGTGACAAAGCCTGGACGCCGAAAAACCGTGAACGTCAGGTTTCCTTTGCGCTGCGTGCCTACGCCAGCCTGGCAACCAGCGCCGACAAAGGCGCGGTGCGCGATAAATCGAAACTGGGGGGTTAATGATGGCAGACTCACAACCCCTGTCCGGTGCCCCTGAAGGTGCCGAATATTTAAGAGCGGTGCTGCGCGCGCCGGTCTACGAAGCGGCGCAGGTCACGCCGCTACAAAAAATGGAAAAACTCTCGTCGCGTCTCGATAACGTGATTCTGGTGAAACGCGAAGACCGTCAGCCAGTTCATAGCTTTAAGCTGCGCGGCGCATACGCCATGATGGCGGGCCTGACGGAAGAACAGAAAGCGCACGGCGTGATCACCGCTTCTGCGGGTAACCACGCGCAGGGCGTCGCGTTTTCTTCCGCACGGTTAGGCGTGAAGGCACTGATCGTCATGCCAACCGCCACCGCCGATATCAAAGTCGACGCGGTGCGCGGCTTCGGCGGCGAAGTGCTTCTTCACGGCGCGAACTTTGATGAAGCAAAAGCGAAAGCGATCGAACTGTCACAGCAGCAGGGCTTCACCTGGGTGCCGCCGTTCGACCATCCGATGGTGATCGCCGGGCAAGGCACGCTGGCGCTGGAACTGCTCCAGCAGGACGCCCATCTCGACCGCGTATTTGTGCCAGTCGGCGGCGGCGGTCTGGCGGCGGGCGTGGCGGTACTGATCAAACAACTGATGCCGCAAATCAAAGTGATTGCCGTGGAAGCGGAAGACTCCGCCTGCCTGAAAGCGGCGCTGGATGCAGGTCATCCGGTTGATCTGCCACGCGTGGGGCTGTTTGCCGAAGGTGTTGCGGTGAAACGCATCGGCGACGAAACCTTCCGTTTATGCCAGGAGTATCTCGACGACATCATCACCGTCGATAGCGATGCCATATGTGCGGCGATGAAAGACCTGTTCGAAGATGTGCGCGCGGTAGCGGAACCCTCTGGCGCGCTGGCACTGGCGGGAATGAAAAAATATATCGCCCAGCACAACATTCGCGGTGAGCGGCTGGCGCATATTCTTTCTGGTGCTAACGTGAACTTTCACGGCCTGCGCTACGTCTCGGAACGTTGCGAACTGGGCGAACAGCGTGAAGCGTTGCTGGCGGTAACCATCCCGGAAGAGAAGGGCAGCTTCCTGAAGTTCTGCCAGCTGCTTGGCGGGCGCTCGGTCACCGAGTTCAACTACCGTTTTGCCGATGCCAAAAACGCCTGCATTTTTGTTGGTGTGCGCCTGAGCCGTGGTCTCGAAGAGCGCAAAGAAATTTTGCAGATGCTCAACGATGGCGGCTACAGCGTAGTGGATCTCTCCGACGACGAAATGGCGAAGCTGCATGTGCGCTATATGGTCGGCGGGCGTCCGTCGCATCCGTTGCAGGAACGCCTCTACAGCTTCGAATTCCCGGAATCGCCGGGCGCGCTGTTGCGCTTCCTCAACACGCTGGGTACGCACTGGAACATTTCTTTGTTCCACTATCGCAGCCATGGCACCGACTACGGGCGCGTACTGGCGGCGTTCGAACTTGGCGACCATGAACCGGATTTCGAAACCCGGTTGAATGAGTTGGGTTACGATTGCCACGACGAAACCAATAACCCGGCGTTCAGGTTCTTTTTGGCGGGTTAATGGTTCGGCAAAATCTTCCAGAACGCCTCAATCAGCGGCTCATGCAGCCGCTTTTTCTGCGCACAGACGCCCAGTTCAAAAGGTGTTTTCTCATCACTGCGCTCTAAAATCATCACGCGGTTACGCACTGGTTCCGGGCTGTTTTCCAGCACCACTTCCGGCAACAAGGCCACGCCACAGCCGAGCGCTACCATCGACACCATCGCTTCATGCCCGCCGACCGTGGCGTAAATCATCGGGTTGCTGATTTTGTTGCGTCGAAACCACAGTTCAATGCGCCGGCGCACCGGTCCCTGATCGGCCATGATAAACGGCACTGTAGACCAGTCCGGCTTCTCTGCCGAAACTTGGTTACGCACCGGGCAGGGTAGCGCGGGGGCAATCAGCACTACTGCCAGATTCTCCAGCATCGAAAACGCCACTGCGCCGGGCAGAGTCTCCGGTTTCCCGGCAATCGCCAGATCCGCTTCGCCAGTGACTACCTTTTCCATCGCATCTGCCGCATCACCAGTCGTGAGTTTAATCTCCACCGACGGGTGTTCCGCGCGGAAGCGATCGAGAATCGGCGGCAGATGGCTGTAGGCAGCGGTCACCGAGCAGAAGATATGTAATTCGCCAGAGAGCGACGGTCCTTGCTGATCGATGGTGTGGCGCAGCTGTTGATACTGCAACAGCGTTTGCTGGGCGAAAACGCGCAGTTCTTCGCCTGCTTCGGTTAGCGTTACCGTGCGGTTATCGCGCACAAACAGCGGCTGACCGAGATCGTCTTCCAGGCGCTGAATCTGCCGAGAGAGCGTGGACGGGCTAACGTGCATTGCCCGCGCGCTGCGGCCAAAATGGCGGCTTTCCGCCAGATGCAGGAAGGTTTTCAGATCGCGTAAATCCAATGGCGCAGCCCTTAATGTTGACGTTGCAGAAATTGCAATGTGACGTTGTGAATATATCAATTTCCGCAATAAATTTCCTGTCATATAGTGAATTCAATCTCGCAAACGCGAACCGAACAATAAGAAGCACAACATCACGAGGAATCACCATGGCTAACTACTTCAATACACTGAATCTGCGCCAGCAGTTGGCACAGCTGGGCAAATGTCGCTTTATGGGGCGCGATGAATTCGCCGATGGCGCGAGCTACCTTCAGGGTAAAAAAGTAGTCATCGTCGGCTGTGGTGCACAGGGTCTGAACCAGGGCCTGAACATGCGTGATTCTGGTCTCGATATCTCCTACGCTCTGCGTAAAGAAGCGATTGCCGAGAAGCGCGCATCCTGGCGTAAAGCGACCGAAAACGGCTTCAAAGTTGGCACTTACGAAGAACTGATCCCGCAGGCGGATCTGGTGGTTAACCTGACGCCAGACAAGCAGCACTCTGACGTAGTGCGTTCCGTTCAGCCGCTGATGAAAGACGGCGCGGCGCTGGGCTACTCTCATGGTTTCAATATCGTAGAAGTGGGTGAGCAGATCCGTAAAGACATCACCGTCGTAATGGTTGCGCCGAAATGCCCTGGCACCGAAGTACGTGAAGAGTACAAACGTGGATTCGGCGTACCGACGCTGATTGCCGTTCACCCGGAAAACGATCCGAAAGGCGAAGGCATGGCGATCGCTAAAGCATGGGCGGCTGCAACCGGCGGTCACCGTGCGGGCGTTCTGGAATCCTCTTTCGTTGCGGAAGTGAAATCTGACCTGATGGGCGAGCAAACCATCCTGTGCGGTATGTTGCAAGCTGGTTCTCTGCTGTGCTTCGACAAGCTGGTGGAAGAAGGCACCGATCCGGCATACGCAGAAAAACTGATTCAGTTCGGTTGGGAAACCATCACCGAAGCGCTGAAACAGGGCGGCATCACCCTGATGATGGACCGTCTTTCTAACCCGGCGAAACTGCGTGCTTACGCGCTCTCTGAGCAATTGAAAGAGATCATGGCGCCGCTGTTCCAGAAACATATGGACGACATCATCTCCGGCGAATTCTCCTCCGGCATGATGGCTGACTGGGCCAACGACGATAAGAAACTGCTGACCTGGCGTGAAGAGACTGGCAAAACCGCATTCGAAACCGCGCCGCAGTATGAAGGCAAAATCGGCGAACAGGAGTACTTCGATAAAGGCGTACTGATGATCGCGATGGTAAAAGCAGGCGTTGAGTTGGCGTTTGAAACCATGGTTGATTCCGGCATCATCGAAGAATCTGCTTACTATGAATCACTGCACGAACTGCCGCTGATTGCCAACACCATCGCCCGTAAGCGTCTGTACGAAATGAACGTGGTTATCTCCGATACTGCCGAGTACGGTAACTATCTGTTCTCTTACGCTTGTGTGCCGCTGCTGAAACCGTTTATGGCAGAGCTGCAACCGGGCGACCTGGGTAAAGCTATTCCGGAAGGTGCGGTAGATAACGCGCAACTGCGTGATGTAAATGAAGCGATTCGCAGCCATGCGATTGAGCAGGTAGGTAAGAAACTGCGCGGCTATATGACGGATATGAAACGTATTGCTGTTGCGGGTTAATAGCGATTCAGAGTTCAAGGCCTTCTCCCGGAGAAGGCCTTGCTGTTAGTTACGGTACAGCACCTTAATGATGTGGTAACCGAACTGGGTATGCAGCGGGCCGGTTGGCTCCAGTACCGGACAAGAGAAAACCACTTTATCGAACGCCGGAACCATTTGACCCTGGCGGAATTCACCCAAATCACCGCCGCGTTTGCCTGACGGGCAAATGGAGTGTTTCTTCGCCAGCTTGCCGAAATCGGCACCATTCTTGATCTGCTCGAGAAGATCCAGAGCCAGTTTCTCTTCTTTTACAAGGATATGCAGTGCTGCTGCTGTTTTTGCCATGATCGTGCCTTGAGTGGTAAGGATGAGGCTGGCTATACTACCACGCTGTTATTTTCCCCTCCCGACTTTCATTGAGCGATTTTCCTATGCGTCTAAACCCCGGCCAACAACAAGCTGTCGAATTCGTTACCGGCCCCTGCCTGGTGCTGGCGGGTGCGGGTTCCGGTAAGACGCGAGTGATCACCAATAAAATCGCTCACCTGATTCGCGGTTGCGGTTATCAGGCGCGGCATATTGCGGCAGTCACCTTTACCAACAAAGCGGCGCGCGAGATGAAAGAGCGTGTGGCGCAGACGCTGGGGCGCAAAGAGGCGCGAGGGTTGATGATCTCCACCTTCCACACGCTTGGGCTGGATATTATCAAGCGCGAATATGCGGCGTTGGGGATGAAGTCTAACTTTTCGCTGTTTGACGATACCGATCAGCTTGCTTTGCTTAAAGAGTTGACCGAGGGGCTGATTGAAGATGACAAAGTTCTCCTGCAACAGCTAATTTCGACCATCTCCAACTGGAAGAACGATCTCAAAACACCGGCGCAGGCGGCGGCAGAGGCAAAGGGCGAGCGGGACCGTATTTTTGCCCATTGTTATGGGCTGTATGATGCACACCTGAAAGCCTGTAACGTTCTCGACTTCGATGATCTGATTTTATTGCCAACGTTGCTGCTGCAACGCAATGAAGAAGTCCGCGAGCGCTGGCAGAACAAAATTCGCTACCTGCTGGTGGATGAGTATCAGGACACCAACACCAGCCAGTATGAACTGGTGAAACTGCTGGTGGGCAGCCGCGCGCGCTTTACCGTGGTGGGTGACGATGACCAGTCGATCTACTCCTGGCGCGGCGCACGTCCGCAGAATCTGGTGCTGCTGAGCCAGGATTTTCCGGCGCTGAAGGTGATTAAGCTTGAGCAGAACTACCGCTCTTCCGGACGTATTTTGAAAGCGGCGAACATCCTGATCGCCAATAACCCGCACGTCTTTGAAAAGCGTCTGTTCTCCGAACTGGGTTACGGCACAGAGCTAAAAGTTTTAAGCGCGAATAACGAGGAACATGAAGCCGAGCGCGTCACCGGCGAGCTGATCGCCCATCACTTCGTCAATAAAACGCAGTACAAAGATTACGCCATTCTTTATCGCGGCAACCATCAGTCGCGGGTATTTGAAAAATTCCTGATGCAAAACCGCATCCCGTACAAAATATCTGGCGGTACGTCGTTTTTCTCTCGTCCTGAAATCAAGGACTTGCTGGCTTATCTGCGCGTGCTGACTAACCCGGACGATGACAGCGCATTTCTGCGTATCGTTAACACGCCGAAGCGAGAGATTGGCCCGGCGACGCTGAAAAAGCTAGGTGAATGGGCGATGACGCGCAATAAAAGCATGTTTACCGCCAGCTTTGATATGGGCCTGAGTCAGACCCTGAGCGGACGTGGTTATGAAGCATTGACCCGCTTCACTCACTGGTTGGCGGAAATCCAGCGTCTGGCGGAGCGGGAGCCGATTGCCGCGGTGCGTGATCTGATCCACGGCATGGATTATGAATCCTGGCTGTACGAAACATCGCCCAGCCCGAAAGCCGCCGAAATGCGCATGAAGAACGTCAACCAACTGTTTAGCTGGATGACGGAGATGCTCGAAGGCAGCGAACTGGATGAGCCGATGACGCTCACCCAGGTGGTGACGCGCTTTACTTTGCGCGACATGATGGAGCGCGGCGAGAGCGAGGAAGAGCTGGATCAGGTGCAACTGATGACTCTGCACGCGTCGAAAGGGCTGGAGTTTCCCTATGTCTACATGGTTGGTATGGAAGAAGGGTTTTTGCCCCACCAGAGCAGCATCGATGAAGACAATATTGATGAGGAGCGGCGGCTGGCCTATGTCGGCATTACCCGCGCCCAGAAGGAATTGACCTTTACGCTGTGTAAAGAACGCCGTCAGTACGGCGAACTGGTGCGCCCGGAGCCGAGCCGCTTCCTGCTGGAGCTGCCGCAGGATGATTTGATTTGGGAACAGGAGCGCAAAGTGGTCAGCGCCGAAGAACGGATGCAGAAAGGGCAAAGCCATCTGGCGAATCTGAAAGCGATGATGGCGGCAAAACGAGGGAAATAATCAAGGCCGGAAAAGATGTGTCAGCATCGCATCCGGCACTTACTCATTAATGCACTTCCAGCGGCCAGTGGACATAGCTCTGCCACTGGCTTTCCTGATCAATAATCTCTTTACCCAGCGGATGTTGGGTTAGCCAACCTTGCGGAAGCGTCAAGGTCAACAGTTCATGGTTAGCCTGTAATGTCATCTCTGGCACGAGATCGTCACGGCGACGGCTGGCAAAAATGATAGCCAGGCGGAGTAAACGGCAGAGTTGTTCTGCGACGCGCGGTGGTACGGCATTTTGCTGATGCAGCGATGAGAGATCGACCGGATTAGTCTGGTTGAGCAGTAGCGTCGCCAGCAGTTTTTTCTGTGCGGGGGTAAAACCGGGAAGATCTAGGTTACGCACCAGATAAGCAGCGTGTTGCGGCGCTTGTTTGAAGTCAACGCTCAGGCCGATTTCATGAAGCTGACAGGCGCTGATGAGCAAATCGCGGCTTATTGCTTCAAGATGCCATTCATTTTCCACCTGATCGAAGAAGTTAGCCGCAACCTTGGCTACGCGCTGTGCCTGATCAATATCGATCATAAAGCGGCGCTGAATATTACGCAGCGTACGGCTGCGAATATCCTGCTCGACGGTAAGATGCAACATACCGTAGACCAGGCCTTCACGCAGCGCACCGCCCGCCAGGGTCATACACTGAATATTCAGTTCGGTAAAAATGGCTATCAGGATCGCCAGACCACTCGGGAACACTAACGCACGTTCCAGCGTCAGCCCGTCAATCTCTAGCTCTTCCAGCCGACCGCAATGAATGGCGCGTTGTTTCAGTTGCTGCAACTTTTCCAGGGTAATGCGTTCATCCATCCCCTGTGCCATCATGATTTCCTGTAACGCCTGCACGGTGCCGGAAGCGCCAACGCACACTTTCCAGCCGTGATACCGTAATTCATCGGCAACCGGACGTAACACTTCGCGTGCCGCTTTTTCTGCAGCATCAAAATTTTCCTGCCCCAGATTACGATCGGCAAAATAGCGTTCCAGCCAGGTAACGCAGCCCATCGACAGGCTGAACAAAGAGGTGGTTTGTGCACCCGTGCCGGTTACCAGTTCAGTACTGGCTCCGCCGATATCCACCACCAGGCGCTGATCGGCACCGCCAGTGGTGTGAGCAACGCCCTGATAAATCAGACGCGCTTCCTCTTCACCGCTGATCACCTGTACCGGACAACCGAGGATTTCCTGCGCTTTGGCAATAAAATCACCCGCATTGACGGCAAGTCGTAATGTCGCCGTAGCGACAACGCGAATTTGCGAGGGAGGGATATCTTGCAGACGTTCAGCAAACAGGCGCAGACATTGCCAACCGCGCTCCATTGCTTCATTAGACAGGGCATTTTCGCTATTCAGGCCGGCAGCCAGACGCACTTTGCGTTTTATTCGCGTCAGCGTCTGGATGCTTCCAGCCACCTCGCGCACAACCAGCATATGAAAACTATTCGAACCGAGATCAATGGCTGCATACAGCGACGAGGTGGAACCCATACTCTTCATCCTTCAATCTGTCTCTGCGTTGGCTGCATTCCTTCACCTGAATCACTTACGACAGTAAGCGCATCGGGATTCATTCTCTTGCCATCTTGATACAGCTTGAGTGATTTGGAGTATGACATTTTTTCTTTAACCTGAACGACGACGATTACGCGGAGCGCCAGTACGACGCGGACCATTGCCTGTGCGCGGGCGCGTGAGGCGCAGCGGTTTTGGCAGATCGGTCATCAATGCGTCCGGATTGTATTTACTTACCGGAATTGAGTGACCAATATAGGTCTCAATAGCAGGCAAATTCAATGCATACTCTTCACACGCCAGGCTAATAGAGTGACCGCTTGCGCCTGCGCGACCTGTTCGACCAATACGGTGAACGTAATCTTCACAGTCATCGGGTAAATCGTAGTTAAAGACGTGTGTCACAGCAGGAATATGCAAACCACGCGCGGCAACGTCGGTGGCAACCAGAATATCCAGATCCCCACGGGTAAATTCATCAAGAATACGCAGACGTTTTTTCTGCGCGACATCGCCTGTCAATAAACCGACACGATGACCATCTGCCGCCAGGTGGCCCCAGATCTCTTCACAACGGTGTTTGGTGTTGGCGAAAATAATCGCTCTGTCTGGCCACTCTTCTTCGATCAGCGTTTGCAGCAAACGCATTTTTTCTTCGTTAGAAGGGTAGAAAAGCTCTTCTTTAATACGATGGCCCGTTTTCTGTTCCGGTTCCACTTCAATATATTCGGCATTGTTCATCTGCTCGAACGCCAGTTCACGTACCCGGTACGAAAGCGTGGCGGAGAACAGCATGTTGAGGCGCTGGTTTGCAGGCGGCATACGGCGGAACAGCCAGCGGATATCTTTAATAAAGCCCAGATCGTACATGCGATCGGCTTCGTCCAGTACCACCACCTGAATGGCACCGAGGTTAATGTGGTTCTGCTTGGCGTAGTCAATTAAACGACCCGTGGTGCCAATCAGAATGTCAACGCCGCTTTCCAGCACTTTCAGCTGTTTGTCGTAGCCATCACCACCGTAAGCCAGACCCAGCTTCAGGCCAGTAGCTTCCGCCAGTGGTTCCGCGTCGGCATGGATCTGCACGGCAAGTTCACGCGTCGGTGCCATAATTAAGGCACGCGGTTGATTCACCTTGCGATCGGCAATCGCGGGATGAGAGAGAAGATAATGAAACGTTGACGTAAGAAACGCCATCGTTTTCCCGGTACCGGTTTGCGCCTGCCCGGCTACGTCACGACCCGCCAGCGTCAGCGGAAGGGCCAGTGCCTGAATGGGCGTACAGTTATGAAACCCTTTTTTTTCAAGGGCTTCTACAACCTTCGGATGCAGGGCGAAGTCGGAAAACTTCTGTTCTGTTAAATGTGTTTTGCTCATAGTGTGGTAGAATATCAGCTTACTATTGCTTTACGAAAGCGTATCCGGTGAAATAAAGTCAACCTTTAGTTGGTTAATGTTACACCAACAACGAAACCAACACGCCAGGCTTATTCCTGTGGAGTTATATATGAGCGATAAAATTATTCACCTGACTGACGACAGTTTTGACACGGATGTACTCAAAGCGGACGGGGCGATCCTCGTCGATTTCTGGGCAGAGTGGTGCGGTCCGTGCAAAATGATCGCCCCGATTCTGGATGAAATCGCTGACGAATATCAGGGCAAACTGACCGTTGCAAAACTGAACATCGATCAAAACCCTGGCACTGCGCCGAAATATGGCATCCGTGGTATCCCGACTCTGCTGCTGTTCAAAAACGGTGAAGTGGCGGCAACCAAAGTGGGCGCACTGTCTAAAGGTCAGTTGAAAGAGTTCCTCGACGCTAACCTGGCGTAAGGGAATTTCATGTTCGGGTGCCCCGTCGCTAAAAACTGGACGCCCGGCGTGAGTCATGCTAACTTAGTGTTGACTTCGTATTAAACATACCTTATTAAGTTTGAATCTTGTAATTTCCAACGCTTCCCGTTTTATCTTAAATGCGAAGTGAACAGATTTCTGGCTCGTCACTCAATCCGTCTTGTCGTTTCAGTTCTGCGTACTCTCCTGTGACCAGGCAGCGAAAAGACATGAGTCGATGACCGTAAACAGGCATGGATGATCCTGCCATACCATTCACAACATTAAGTTCGAGATTTACCCCAAGTTTAAGAACTCACACCACTATGAATCTTACCGAATTAAAGAATACGCCGGTTTCTGAGCTGATCACTCTCGGCGAAAATATGGGGCTGGAAAACCTGGCTCGTATGCGTAAGCAGGACATTATTTTTGCCATCCTGAAGCAGCACGCAAAGAGTGGCGAAGATATCTTTGGTGATGGCGTACTGGAGATATTGCAGGATGGATTTGGTTTCCTCCGTTCCGCAGACAGCTCCTACCTCGCCGGTCCTGATGACATCTACGTTTCCCCTAGCCAAATCCGCCGTTTCAACCTCCGCACTGGTGATACCATCTCTGGTAAGATTCGCCCGCCGAAAGAAGGTGAACGCTATTTTGCGCTGCTGAAAGTTAACGAAGTTAACTTCGACAAACCTGAAAACGCCCGCAACAAAATCCTCTTTGAGAACTTAACCCCGCTGCACGCAAACTCTCGTCTGCGTATGGAACGTGGTAACGGTTCTACGGAAGATTTAACCGCTCGCGTACTGGATCTGGCATCACCTATCGGTCGTGGTCAGCGTGGTCTGATTGTGGCACCGCCGAAAGCCGGTAAAACCATGCTGCTGCAGAACATTGCTCAGAGCATTGCTTACAACCACCCGGATTGTGTGCTGATGGTTCTGCTGATCGACGAACGTCCGGAAGAAGTAACCGAGATGCAGCGTCTGGTAAAAGGTGAAGTTGTTGCTTCTACCTTTGACGAACCCGCATCTCGCCACGTTCAGGTTGCGGAAATGGTGATCGAGAAGGCGAAACGCCTGGTTGAGCACAAGAAAGACGTTATCATTCTGCTCGACTCCATCACTCGTCTGGCGCGCGCTTACAACACCGTTGTTCCGGCGTCAGGTAAAGTGTTGACCGGTGGTGTGGACGCCAACGCCCTGCATCGTCCGAAACGCTTCTTCGGTGCGGCGCGTAACGTGGAAGAGGGCGGCAGCCTGACCATTATCGCGACGGCGCTTATCGATACCGGTTCTAAAATGGACGAAGTTATCTACGAAGAGTTTAAAGGTACAGGCAACATGGAACTGCACCTCTCTCGTAAGATCGCTGAAAAACGCGTCTTCCCGGCTATCGACTACAACCGTTCCGGTACCCGTAAAGAAGAGCTGCTCACGACTCAGGAAGAACTGCAGAAAATGTGGATCCTGCGCAAAATCATTCACCCGATGGGCGAAATCGATGCAATGGAATTCCTCATTAATAAACTGGCAATGACCAAGACCAATGACGATTTCTTCGAAATGATGAAACGCTCATAAATTTGTCTTATGCCAAAAACGCCACGTGTTTACGTGGCGTTTTGCTTTTATATCTGTAATCTTAATGCCGCGCTGGCGATGTTAGGAAAATTCCTGGATTTTGCTGGTGTGTTATGCAATTTGCATATCAAGTAGTTAATTTTCGCATAGTGCTGGTAGGTTCGGAACGGACTTTCCTTTCTGAATAAAGGTCTTCGTGGTTATACTTCTGCTAATAATTTTCTCTGAGAGCATGCATTGTGAATTTACTGACAGTGAGTACTGATCTCATCAGTATTTTTTTATTCACGACACTGTTTCTGTTTTTTGCCCGTAAGGTGGCAAAAAAAGTCGGTTTAGTGGATAAACCAAACTTCCGCAAACGTCACCAGGGATTGATACCTCTCGTTGGGGGGATTTCGGTTTACGCAGGGATTTGCTTCACGTTCGGAATTGTCGATTACTATATTCCGCATGCATCTCTCTATCTCGCTTGTGCTGGTGTGCTTGTTTTCATTGGCGCGCTGGATGACCGTTTTGATATCAGCGTAAAAATCCGTGCCACCATACAGGCCGCTGTTGGCATTGTTATGATGGTGTTCGGCAAACTTTATCTCAGTAGCCTGGGTTATATCTTTGGCTCCTGGGAGATGGTGCTCGGACCGTTTGGTTACTTCCTGACGCTATTTGCCGTCTGGGCGGCCATTAATGCGTTCAACATGGTTGATGGCATTGATGGCTTGCTGGGCGGGTTGTCCTGCGTCTCGTTTGCAGCAATCGGTATGATTTTGTGGTTCGACGGGCAAACCAGTCTCGCAATCTGGTGCTTTGCGATGATCGCCGCCATCCTGCCATACATCATGCTTAACCTTGGTATCCTGGGTCGCCGCTACAAAGTCTTTATGGGGGATGCGGGCAGTACGCTGATTGGTTTTACCGTTATCTGGATCCTGCTCGAAACGACCCAGGGCAAAACTCATCCCATCAGCCCGGTTACCGCTTTGTGGATAATCGCCATTCCGCTAATGGATATGGTGGCGATTATGTACCGTCGCCTGCGTAAAGGCATGAGCCCATTCTCTCCAGACCGTCAGCATATTCACCATTTGATCATGCGTGCCGGGTTTACTTCCCGCCAGGCGTTTGTGCTGATTACCCTTGCCGCAGCACTGCTCGCTTCCATTGGCGTGCTGGCAGAATATTCTCATTTTGTCCCGGAGTGGGTCATGCTGGTGCTCTTTTTGCTAGCATTCTTCCTCTATGGATATTGCATTAAGCGTGCCTGGAAAGTTGCTCGCTTTATTAAGCGCGTAAAACGCAGACTGCGTAGAAATCGTGGTGGCAGCCCCAATTTAACCAAATAAATGAGGATGTGATGACACAACCAATGCCTGGGAAACCGGCCGAAGACGCTGAAAATGAACTGGATATTCGTGGGTTGTTTCGTACCTTGTGGGCTGGGAAGCTGTGGATTATTGGCATGGGGCTGGCGTTTGCGTTAATCGCGCTGGCGTATACTTTTTTTGCTCGCCAGGAGTGGAGCTCGACAGCGATTACCGATCGTCCAACGGTGAATATGCTGGGGGGATATTACTCACAGCAGCAATTTTTGCGTAACCTGGATGTCCGTTCAAACATGGCTTCTGCCGACCAACCATCGGTCATGGACGAAGCCTATAAAGAGTTTGTTATGCAACTGGCCTCGTGGGATACCCGCAGAGAGTTCTGGCTGCAAACCGACTATTACAAACAGCGGATGGTGGGCAATAGCAAAGCCGATGCGGCGTTGCTGGATGAAATGATTAACAACATCGTGTTTATTCCCGGTGACTTTACCCGCGCGGTCAATGACAGCGTGAAGCTTATTGCCGAAACCGCGCCTGACGCTAATAACCTGTTACGTCAGTATGTTGCTTTTGCCAGCCAGCGTGCAGCCAGCCATCTGAATGATGAGCTGAAAGGCGCATGGGCGGCACGCACCATCCAGATGAAAGCTCAGGTGAAGCGTCAGGAAGAGGTGGCGAAAGCCATCTACGATCGCCGGATGAACAGTATTGAACAGGCGCTGAAAATTGCTGAGCAGCATAATATTTCGCGCAGTGCGACAGATGTGCCTGCCGAGGAATTACCTGATTCAGAAATGTTCCTGCTTGGGCGTCCAATGCTCCAGGCTCGACTGGAAAATTTACAGGCCGTCGGTCCGGCCTTTGATCTCGACTATGATCAAAATCGGGCCATGTTAAACACCCTGAATGTTGGTCCAACCCTGGATCCGCGTTTTCAGACCTATCGCTATTTGCGTACGCCGGAAGAACCGGTAAAACGCGATAGCCCACGTCGTGCCTTCCTGATGATTATGTGGGGCATTGTCGGGGGGCTGATCGGGGCTGGTGTCGCATTAACCCGCCGTTGCTCGAAATAGCAACACTGCTGCGGTGAGCGCAAAGGCGCTCGCCGCTTATTCGAAGAGAATCGATGTGAAAGTACTGACTGTATTTGGTACGCGCCCGGAAGCCATCAAGATGGCACCGTTGGTGCATGCGTTGGCAAAAGATCCTTTTTTTGAGGCTAAAGTTTGCGTCACTGCGCAGCATCGGGAGATGCTCGATCAGGTGCTGAAACTCTTTTCCATTGTACCTGACTACGATCTCAACATAATGCAGCCAGGACAGGGCCTTACAGAGATAACCTGTCGGATTCTGGAAGGGCTAAAACCTATTCTTGCCGAGTTCAAACCAGACGTCGTGCTGGTTCACGGCGATACTACTACAACGCTGGCAACCAGCCTGGCGGCGTTTTATCAGCGTATTCCAGTTGGTCACGTTGAGGCAGGTCTGCGCACGGGCGATCTCTATTCGCCGTGGCCGGAAGAGGCTAACCGTACATTGACCGGGCATCTGGCGATGTATCACTTCTCTCCAACCGAAACTTCCCGGCAAAACTTGCTGCGTGAAAACGTTGCTGACAGCCGAATCTTCATTACCGGTAATACTGTCATCGATGCACTGTTATGGGTGCGTGACCAGGTGATGAGCAGCGATACGCTGCGTTCAGAACTGGCGGCAAATTACCCGTTTATCGACCCCGATAAAAAGATGATTCTGGTGACCGGTCACAGGCGTGAGAGCTTCGGTCGTGGCTTTGAAGAAATCTGCCAGGCGCTGGCAGACATCGCCACCACGCACCAGGACATCCAGATTGTCTATCCGGTGCATCTCAACCCGAACGTCAGAGAGCCGGTCAATCGCATTCTGGGGCATGTGAAAAATGTCATTCTGATCGATCCCCAGGAGTATTTACCGTTTGTCTGGCTGATGAACCACGCTTGGCTGATTTTGACCGACTCAGGCGGCATTCAGGAAGAAGCGCCTTCGCTGGGGAAACCGGTGCTGGTGATGCGCGATACCACTGAGCGTCCGGAAGCGGTGACAGCGGGGACGGTGCGTCTGGTCGGCACGGATAAGCAGCGAATTGTCGAGGAAGTGACGCGTCTTTTAAAAGACGAAAACGAATATCAAGCTATGAGCCGCGCCCATAACCCGTATGGTGATGGTCAGGCATGCTCTCGCATTCTGGAAGCGTTAAAAAATAATCGGATATCACTATGAGTTTTGCGACCATTTCTGTTATCGGACTGGGTTACATCGGGCTGCCTACAGCAGCTGCGTTTGCCTCAAGGCAAAAACAGGTGATTGGTGTCGATATCAACCAACACGCGGTTGATACCATCAATCGTGGCGAAATCCATATCGTCGAGCCTGATTTGGCGAGCGTAGTAAAAACTGCCGTAGAAGGCGGTTTTTTACGAGCGAGCACGACGCCAGTTGAAGCGGATGCCTGGTTGATTGCTGTACCCACGCCGTTTAAAGGCGATCATGAGCCAGATATGACCTACGTTGAATCGGCTGCTCGCTCCATCGCGCCAGTGCTGAAAAAAGGCGCGTTGGTGATCCTTGAATCCACCTCGCCGGTGGGGTCAACCGAGAAGATGGCAGAATGGTTAGCAGAGATGCGTCCAGATCTCACTTTCCCACAGCAGGTGGGCGAGTTGGCGGACGTCAACATTGCTTACTGCCCGGAACGCGTATTACCGGGCCAGGTTATGGTCGAGCTGATTAAAAACGATCGCGTGATTGGTGGTATGACGCCGGTTTGTTCGGCCCGCGCCAGCGAACTGTACAAAATTTTCCTCGAAGGTGAGTGTGTCGTCACTAACTCGCGGACGGCAGAAATGTGTAAGCTCACCGAAAACAGCTTCCGCGATGTGAATATCGCTTTTGCTAATGAATTGTCGCTGATTTGTGCCGATCAGGGGATTAACGTCTGGGAACTGATTCGCCTGGCGAATCGTCACCCTCGCGTCAATATTCTTCAGCCAGGCCCTGGCGTGGGCGGTCACTGCATCGCTGTTGATCCGTGGTTTATCGTGGCACAGAACCCCCAGCAGGCGCGGCTTATCCGTACCGCGCGCGAAGTGAACGATCACAAACCGTTCTGGGTTATCGATCAGGTGAAAGCGGCGGTGGCTGATTGTCTGGCTGCTACCGATAAACGCGTCAGTGAACTGAAAATCGCCTGCTTTGGTCTGGCGTTTAAACCGAATATTGATGACCTGCGCGAAAGTCCGGCAATGGAAATCGCTGAACTGATCGCCCAGTGGCACAGCGGCGAAACGCTGGTTGTTGAGCCTAACATCCACGAGTTGCCGAAGAAACTGACCGGGCTTTGTACTCTGGCGCAGCTTGACGAGGCGCTGGCAACGGCAGATGTGCTGGTGATGCTGGTCGATCATAGTCAGTTCAAAGTTATCAATGGCGACAACGTCCATCAGCAGTATGTCGTCGATGCCAAAGGAGTCTGGCGCTGATGAGAAAGATTCTGATAACAGGTGGTGCCGGGTTTATTGGCTCGGCGCTGGTGCGTTATATCATCAACGAAACGAGCGACGCGGTGGTGGTGGTCGATAAGCTGACCTACGCCGGAAACCTGATGTCGCTGGCACCGGTCGCGCAAAGCGAGCGCTTTGCCTTTGAGAAAGTTGATATCTGCGATCGGGCAGAACTGGCGCGCGTATTCACTGAGTATCAGCCAGACTGTGTCATGCATCTGGCAGCCGAAAGCCATGTTGACCGTTCTATTGACGGCCCGGCAGCGTTTATTGAAACCAACATTGTCGGGACTTATACACTGCTTGAAGCGGCGCGGGCTTACTGGACTGCGCTGACGGAAGATAAAAAATCAGCGTTCCGTTTTCATCATATCTCCACCGACGAAGTATATGGTGACCTGCACTCGACGGATGATTTCTTCACCGAAACCACGCCGTATGCGCCGAGTAGCCCTTATTCCGCGTCAAAAGCCAGCAGCGACCATCTGGTGCGCGCCTGGCTGCGGACCTATGGTCTGCCGACGCTTATCACCAACTGCTCGAATAACTACGGTCCTTACCACTTTCCGGAAAAACTGATCCCGCTGATGATCCTCAACGCGCTGGCGGGTAAACCGCTGCCGGTATATGGCAACGGGCAGCAAATCCGTGACTGGCTGTATGTTGAAGATCACGCCCGCGCGCTGTATTGCGCGGCGACCACCGGGAAAGTCGGTGAAACCTATAATATTGGTGGTCACAACGAGCGTAAGAATCTCGATGTTGTGGAAACCATTTGCGAGCTGCTGGAAGAACTGGCTCCGAATAAGCCGCACGGCGTGGCGCACTATCGTGACCTGATCACCTTTGTCGCTGACCGTCCGGGGCATGATCTGCGTTATGCCATTGATGCTTCGAAAATTGCCCGTGAACTTGGCTGGCTGCCGCAGGAAACCTTTGAAAGTGGAATGCGTAAAACGGTGCAGTGGTATCTGGCTAATGAAAGCTGGTGGAAGCAGGTGCAGGACGGCAGCTATCAGGGCGAGCGTTTAGGTCTGAAAGGCTAATTTTCAGCGGAGGCAAACATGAAAGGTATTATCTTGGCGGGCGGTTCCGGCACCCGATTGCATCCGATTACGCGCGGCGTATCGAAGCAACTGTTGCCGATTTACGATAAGCCAATGATTTACTATCCGCTGTCGGTGCTGATGCTAGCCGGTATCCGCGAAATTCTCATCATTACTACGCCGGAAGATAAAGGTTATTTCCAGCGCCTGCTGGGTGACGGCAGTGAGTTCGGTATCCAGCTGGAATACGCCGAACAGCCCAGTCCGGACGGTCTGGCGCAGGCCTTTATCATCGGTGAAACCTTCCTCAACGGTGAACCTTCTTGTCTGGTGCTGGGCGATAACATCTTCTTCGGACAGGGCTTCAGTCCGAAGCTGCGTCATGTTGCGGCGCGCACGGAAGGGGCGACGGTATTTGGCTATCAGGTGATGGACCCGGAACGCTTTGGCGTGGTGGAGTTTGACGACAATTTCCGCGCTATCTCGCTGGAAGAAAAACCAAAACAGCCGAAATCAAACTGGGCGGTGACCGGGCTTTATTTCTACGACAGTAAAGTCGTGGAGTACGCAAAGCAGGTGAAGCCGTCGGAGCGTGGTGAACTGGAGATTACCTCCATCAACCAGATGTACCTCGAGGCGGGCAACCTGACCGTTGAACTGCTCGGGCGCGGATTTGCCTGGCTGGATACCGGCACTCACGACAGCCTGATTGAGGCCAGCACTTTTGTGCAGACAGTAGAAAAACGCCAGGGCTTTAAGATTGCCTGCCTGGAAGAGATTGCCTGGCGTAACGGCTGGCTCGATGACGAGGGTGTGAAGCGTGCTGCCAGTTCATTAGCGAAAACTGGCTACGGCCAATATCTGCTGGAGTT
Source organism: Escherichia coli DSM 30083 = JCM 1649 = ATCC 11775 (assembly GCF_003697165.2). Classification (GTDB taxonomy): domain Bacteria; phylum Pseudomonadota; class Gammaproteobacteria; order Enterobacterales; family Enterobacteriaceae; genus Escherichia; species Escherichia coli. The sequence continues at coordinate 4,814,348 of NZ_CP033092.2, read as the reverse complement.
ACTTCGTGCCCGTCCGCGCCAGTATTGAGCCACTAACCTGGGAAAACGCCTTCTTTGGTGTTAACAGCGCCATCGTGCGCATTACGTCTGAAGCACCGCTCCTGACGCCAGACGCGTTAGCGCCGTGGTCACGGGTGCAGGCCAAAATTGCGGCATCAAATACGGGTGAACTGGATGCTCTGCAACAGCTGGGATTCTCCCTGGTAGAAGGTGAAGTTGATTTGGCACTACCCGTGAACAATGTCAGTGATAGCGGTGCAGTAGTGGCACAAGAGACCGATATTCCCGCATTACGTCAGTTAGCCAGCGCCGCATTTGCGCAAAGCCGTTTTCGTGCGCCGTGGTATGCGCCTGACGCCAGCGGTCGCTTTTATGCACAGTGGATTGAAAATGCCGTGCGCGGCACCTTTGATCATCAATGTCTGATTTTACGTGCGGCGTCCGGCGATATTCGCGGTTATGTCTCTTTACGGGAACTCAATGCGACAGATGCGCGAATTGGCCTGCTGGCTGGACGCGGTGCAGGTGCTGAGCTAATGCAAACGGCGCTAAACTGGGCGTATGCTCGCGGTAAAACAACTTTGCGGGTGGCGACCCAGATGGGCAACACCGCCGCGCTTAAACGATACATACAAAGTGGTGCGAATGTAGAAAGCACCGCGTACTGGTTATACAGGTGATCACATGATTCCATTTAACGCACCGCCGGTGGTGGGAACCGAACTCGACTATATGCAGTCGGCAATGGGTAGCGGCAAACTGTGCGGCGATGGTGGTTTTACCCGTCGCTGCCAGCAGTGGCTGGAGCAACGTTTTGGCAGCGCCAAAGTGTTACTGACGCCATCCTGTACCGCTTCGCTGGAGATGGCGGCGCTGCTGCTCGATATCCAGCCTGGCGATGAAGTGATCATGCCGAGCTATACCTTTGTCTCCACCGCCAATGCCTTTGTGCTGCGTGGCGCGAAAATCGTCTTTGTGGATGTTCGCCCGGACACCATGAACATCGACGAAACGCTGATTGAAGCGGCGATCACCGACAAAACGCGCGTTATCGTGCCGGTCCATTACGCGGGTGTGGCCTGCGAAATGGACACCATTATGGCGTTGGCGAAGAAGCATAATCTGTTTGTGGTGGAAGATGCCGCTCAGGGCGTGATGTCCACTTACAAAGGGCGTGCGCTGGGAACCATTGGTCATATTGGCTGCTTTAGCTTCCATGAAACCAAAAACTACACGGCGGGTGGTGAAGGCGGCGCGACGCTGATTAACGATAAAGCGTTGATCGAACGAGCCGAGATCATCCGTGAAAAAGGCACAAACCGCAGCCAGTTCTTCCGTGGTCAGGTCGATAAATATACCTGGCGCGATATTGGCTCCAGCTATTTGATGTCCGATCTGCAAGCTGCGTACCTGTGGGCGCAACTGGAAGCTGCGGATCGTATCAACCAGCAACGTCTGGCGCTGTGGCAAAACTACTACGATGCGCTGGCGCCTCTGGCAAAAAATGGGCGTATCGAGCTGCCGTCGATTCCCGATGGCTGCGTGCAGAACGCGCATATGTTCTACATTAAACTGCGGGATATTGATGACCGGAGCGCATTGATTAACTTTCTGAAAGAAGCGGAAATCATGGCGGTGTTCCATTACATTCCGCTGCACGGTTGCCCTGCGGGGGAACGCTTTGGTGAGTTCCACGGTGAAGATCGCTACACCACCAAAGAGAGCGAGCGCCTGCTGCGCCTGCCGTTGTTCTACAACCTGTCGCCCGTCAATCAGCGTACGGTAATTGCGACCTTGTTGAACTACTTCTCCTGATATGTCGTTGGCAAAAGCGTCCTTGTGGACGGCGGCCAGTACACTGGTCAAGATTGGTGCCGGGTTACTGGTCGGTAAGTTGCTGGCAGTGTCATTTGGTCCGGCGGGGCTTGGGCTGGCGGCAAATTTCCGCCAGTTGATTACCGTGCTCGGCGTGCTTGCCGGGGCAGGCATCTTTAACGGCGTAACCAAATACGTTGCCCAGTATCATGATAATCCCCAACAGCTGCGCCGCGTGGTCGGCACTTCATCAGCGATGGTACTTGGCTTCTCTACGCTAATGGCGCTGGTTTTTGTGCTGGCAGCTGCGCTAATCAGCCAGGGGTTGTTTGGTAATACCGACTATCAGGGGCTGGTGCGTTTAGTGGCGCTGGTGCAAATGGGGATTGCCTGGGGCAACCTGTTACTGGCGTTGATGAAAGGCTTTCGCGATGCCGCAGGTAATGCGTTATCTCTGATTGTCGGTAGCTTGATTGGCGTTCTCGCGTACTACGTCAGTTATCGTTTGGGCGGTTATGAAGGGGCGTTGCTGGGTCTGGCGCTGATTCCCGCGCTGGTGGTAATTCCTGCTGTTATCATGTTGATCAAACGTGGTGTCATCCCGTTAAGCTATCTGAAACCCAGCTGGGATAACGGTCTGGCAGGGCAGTTGAGCAAATTTACGCTCATGGCGTTGATTACGTCGGTGACCTTGCCTGTTGCTTACATCATGATGCGTAAACTGCTGGCGGCGCAGTATAGCTGGGATGAAGTGGGGATCTGGCAAGGGGTGAGCAGTATTTCCGATGCCTACCTGCAATTTATTACGGCATCGTTCAGCGTATATTTGCTGCCCACGTTGTCGCGGTTAACGGAAAAGCGCGATATCACCCGGGAAGTGGTTAAATCGCTGAAATTCGTCTTACCGGCAGTGGCGGCGGCGAGTTTTACCGTCTGGTTGCTGCGTGATTTTGCTATCTGGCTGCTGTTGTCGAATAAATTTACCGCTATGCGCGATCTCTTTGCCTGGCAGTTGGTGGGTGATGTGTTAAAAGTGGGCGCTTATGTCTTTGGTTATCTGGTGATCGCCAAAGCGTCACTGCGGTTTTATATTCTGGCGGAAATCAGCCAGTTCACTTTATTGATGGTATTTGCCCACTGGCTAATCCCTGCGCATGGCGCACTGGGCGCAGCACAGGCCTATATGGCAACCTATATCGTCTATTTTTCTCTTTGTTGTGGCGTGTTTTTACTCTGGCGTAGGTGGGCATGACTGTACTGATTCACGTACTGGGATCGGATATCCCTCACCATAACCGAACCGTTCTGCGGTTTTTCAACGACGCGCTGGCCGCGACGAGCGGGCACGCGCGCGAGTTTATGGTTGCTGGCAAGGACGACGGCTTAAGTGATAGCTGTCCGGCGCTTTCTGTGCAATTTTTCCCTGGGAAAAAATCGCTGGCGGAAGCGGTCATCGCGAAAGCAAAAGCTAACCGTCAGCAGCGATTTTTTTTCCACGGTCAGTTCAATCCCAAACTGTGGCTGGCTCTGCTGAGTGGTGGCATTAAGCCCAGCCAGTTTTTCTGGCATATCTGGGGAGCAGACCTGTATGAGCTTTCCAGTGGCTTGAGATATAAGCTTTTTTACCCGCTACGTCGCCTGGCGCAAAAGAGAGTCGGCTGTGTATTTGCCACCCGCGGTGATTTGAGCTTTTTTGCCAAAACGCATCCAAAGGTGCGGGGAGAACTGCTGTACTTCCCGACGCGGATGGACCCTTCTCTTAATACGATGGCGAACGATCGGCAACGTGAAGGAAAAATGACCATTCTGGTGGGGAACTCCGGTGACCGCAGCAATGAGCATATTGCTGCCTTGCGCGCCGTTCATCAGCAATTTGGCGATACGGTAAAAGTGGTGGTGCCGATGGGATATCCGCCTAATAACGAAGCGTACATCGAGGAAGTTCGTCAGGCGGGACTGGAGTTATTCAGCGAAGAAAACCTACAAGTTCTGAGCGAAAAACTGGAATTTGACGCCTATCTGACGCTACTTCGCCAGTGCGATCTCGGTTACTTTATTTTTGCCCGCCAGCAGGGCATTGGTACGCTTTGCTTACTGATTCAGGCGGGCATTCCTTGCGTGCTTAACCGGGAAAATCCGTTCTGGCAGGATATGACGGAACAGCATTTGCCAGTACTGTTTACTACCGATGATCTCAACGAGGATATTGTGCGTGAAGCGCAGCGCCAGTTGGCGTCGGTGGATAAAAACACCATTGCCTTCTTTAGCCCTAACTATCTACAAGGCTGGCAGCGGGCGTTGGCGATTGCCGCCGGGGAGGTCGCATGAGTCTGCTGCAATTCAGTGGCCTGTTTGTTGTCTGGCTGCTCTGCACGCTGTTTATTGCCACGCTGACCTGGTTTGAGTTTCGCCGTGTGCGCTTTAACTTCAATGTCTTCTTTTCATTGCTGTTTTTGCTCACCTTTTTCTTCGGCTTTCCGCTGACCAGCGTGCTGGTATTTCGCTTTGATGTTGGTGTCGCGCCGCCAGAAATCTTGTTGCAGGCGTTGCTTTCTGCAGGCTGCTTCTACGCGGTTTACTATGTCACCTACAAAACCCGTCTACGCAAACGCGTTGCTGATGCACCGCGCCGTCCGCTGTTTACCATGAACCGCGTGGAGACCAATCTCACGTGGGTGATCCTGATGGGCATCGCTCTGGTGAGCGTCGGCATCTTCTTCATGCACAACGGCTTTTTGCTGTTCCGGCTTAATTCTTACAGTCAGATCTTTTCCAGCGAAGTCTCCGGCGTGGCATTAAAACGCTTCTTTTACTTTTTCATCCCGGCGATGCTGGTGGTTTATTTTCTGCGCCAGGATAGCAAAGCGTGGCTGTTTTTCCTCGTCAGCACGGTTGCCTTTGGCTTGTTGACTTACATGATTGTCGGCGGCACTCGCGCCAATATCATCATCGCATTCGCTATCTTCCTGTTTATTGGCATTATTCGCGGCTGGATTTCGTTGTGGATGCTGGCGGCGGCGGGCGTGCTGGGGATTGTGGGCATGTTCTGGCTGGCGCTAAAACGCTATGGAATGAATGTGAGCGGCGATGAAGCGTTCTATACGTTTCTCTATCTCACTCGCGACACCTTCTCGCCGTGGGAGAATCTGGCGTTGCTGTTGCAGAACTACGACAACATCGACTTCCAGGGCCTGGCTCCAATTGTCCGCGATTTCTATGTCTTTATCCCTTCCTGGCTGTGGCCGGGTCGCCCGAGTATGGTGCTGAACTCCGCCAACTACTTTACCTGGGAAGTGCTGAATAACCACTCCGGACTGGCGATCTCGCCTACGCTTATAGGCTCACTGGTTGTTATGGGCGGCGCGTTGTTCATCCCGCTCGGGGCGATTGTGGTTGGACTGATTATCAAATGGTTCGACTGGCTGTATGAGCTGGGCAACCGCGAGACTAATCGCTATAAGGCTGCGATATTGCACAGTTTCTGCTTCGGGGCGATCTTCAATATGATCGTGCTGGCGCGTGAAGGGCTGGATTCGTTTGTCTCACGCGTGGTCTTTTTTATCGTGGTCTTCGGCGCATGTCTGATGATCGCAAAACTGTTGTACTGGCTTTTTGAAAGCGCCGGACTCATTCATAAACGAACAAAATCATCGCTCCGGACGCAGGTTGAAGGATAACAATGAATAACAACACCACGGCACCGACCTATACGCTGCGTGGCTTACAGTTGATTGGTTGGCGTGATATGCAGCACGCCCTCGATTATCTGTTCGCTGACGGGCAGCTTAAGCAGGGAACGCTGGTTGCCATTAATGCCGAAAAAATGCTGACCATTGAAGATAACGCTGAGGTCAGGGAGTTAATTAACGCTGCCGAATTTAAATATGCGGATGGCATAAGCGTTGTACGTTCAGTACGTAAAAAGTACCCGCAGGCGCAGGTTTCCCGCGTTGCTGGGGCCGATCTCTGGGAAGAGCTGATGGCGCGCGCAGGCAAAGAAGGGACACAGGTATTTCTTGTGGGCGGTAAACCTGAAGTGCTGGCGCAAACTGAAGCTAAACTGCGCAACCAGTGGAATGTGAATATCGTTGGCAGTCAGGATGGTTATTTTAAACCCGAGCAGCGTCAGGCGCTGTTTGAACGCATTCATGCCAGCGGAGCGCAAATCGTCACCGTTGCGATGGGAGCGCCAAAGCAGGAGATCTTCATGCGCGACTGCCGTCTGGTGCATCCAGATGCGCTGTATATGGGCGTTGGCGGGACCTACGATGTTTTCACCGGTCACGTAAAACGCGCACCGAAAATCTGGCAAACGCTGGGGCTGGAGTGGCTCTACCGCCTGCTTTCGCAGCCGAGCCGCATTAAGCGTCAGCTTCGTTTGCTGCGTTATTTACGCTGGCATTACACCGGCAACCTCTGATTTTCCTCTCTTTGTAAAGCGACGGAGTGGTCACTTCGTCGCCTGTCTGCTTTTTTATTACACAAAGCATTCAAATTTTTAATGCTTTATTTGCCATTTCTCCTGAATTACGAAAACATTCGCAACACTCGATGTACCCATAACGATAAACGGTAACACCGGAAAGCATGCAAACACAACACGAGGATTTATGGCAGATAACAAACCAGAGCTACAGCGTGGGCTGGAAGCTCGACATATCGAACTCATCGCCCTGGGGGGCACCATTGGCGTCGGCCTGTTTATGGGGGCCGCCAGTACCCTGAAATGGGCCGGGCCATCCGTATTGTTGGCCTATATCATCGCCGGGCTGTTCGTCTTTTTCATCATGCGTTCAATGGGCGAAATGTTGTTCCTCGAACCGGTTACCGGTTCGTTCGCCGTTTACGCGCATCGTTATATGAGCCCGTTCTTTGGTTATCTCACCGCCTGGTCTTACTGGTTTATGTGGATGGCGGTGGGGATCTCAGAAATCACCGCCATTGGCGTTTATGTCCAGTTCTGGTTCCCGGAGATGGCGCAGTGGATACCCGCATTGATCGCGGTGGCGCTGGTGGCGTTGGCGAATCTGGCTGCGGTGAGGTTGTACGGCGAAATCGAGTTCTGGTTCGCGATGATCAAAGTCACCACGATTATCGTGATGATTGTCATTGGCCTGGGCGTGATTTTCTTTGGCTTTGGCAATGGCGGGCAGTCGATTGGTTTTAGCAATCTCACAGAGCATGGCGGTTTCTTTGCTGGTGGCTGGAAAGGGTTCCTGACCGCATTGTGTATTGTGGTGGCGTCCTACCAGGGCGTGGAGCTGATTGGCATTACTGCCGGTGAAGCGAAGAATCCGCAGGTGACGCTGCGCAGTGCCGTAGGCAAGGTGCTGTGGCGAATCCTGATTTTCTACGTTGGCGCGATTTTCGTTATCGTTACTATCTTCCCGTGGAATGAAATAGGCAGCAACGGTAGCCCGTTCGTACTGACTTTCGCCAAAATCGGCATTACCGCAGCGGCGGGCATTATCAACTTTGTGGTTCTGACGGCTGCGCTCTCTGGCTGTAACAGCGGCATGTACAGTTGCGGACGTATGCTCTACGCACTGGCGAAAAACCGTCAGTTACCGGCGGCAATGGCGAAAGTTTCCCGTCACGGCGTACCGGTTGCGGGTGTGGCAGTATCTATTGCTATTCTGCTAATTGGCTCATGCCTGAACTACATCATTCCCAATCCGCAGCGTGTGTTTGTTTACGTCTACAGTGCCAGCGTGCTTCCGGGGATGGTGCCATGGTTTGTGATATTGATAAGCCAGCTGCGTTTTCGTCGTGCGCATAAAGCAGCAATTGCCAGCCATCCGTTCCGCTCAATCCTGTTCCCTTGGGCCAACTACGTAACAATGGCATTCCTGATTTGCGTTTTGATCGGCATGTACTTTAATGAAGATACGCGTATGTCGCTGTTTGTCGGCATCATCTTTATGCTGGTGGTGACGGCGATTTATAAAGTTTTTGGGCTTAATCGCCACGGTAAAGCGCATAAACTGGAGGAATAAGCAGCAAAACGCACAAACCGTAACCAAACGCGCAATTTATTTAAAAAGGGACTAGACAGAGGGGTGGGAAGTCCGTATTATCCACCCCCGCAACGGCGCTAAGCGCCCGTAGCTCAGCTGGATAGAGCGCTGCCCTCCGGAGGCAGAGGTCTCAGGTTCGAATCCTGTCGGGCGCGCCATTTAGTCCCGGCGCTTGAGCTGCGGTGGTAGTAATACCGCGTAACAAGATTTGTAGTGGTGGCTATAGCTCAGTTGGTAGAGCCCTGGATTGTGATTCCAGTTGTCGTGGGTTCGAATCCCATTAGCCACCCCATTATTAGAAGTTGTGACAATGCGAAGGTGGCGGAATTGGTAGACGCGCTAGCTTCAGGTGTTAGTGTCCTTACGGACGTGGGGGTTCAAGTCCCCCCCCTCGCACCACGACTTTAAAGAATTGAACTAAAAATTCAAAAAGCAGTATTTCGGCGAGTAGCGCAGCTTGGTAGCGCAACTGGTTTGGGACCAGTGGGTCGGAGGTTCGAATCCTCTCTCGCCGACCAATTTTGAACCCCGCTTCGGCGGGGTTTTTTGTTTTCTGTGCATTTCGTCACTTTCCCTTCGCAATAAACGCCCGTAATAACGTATTGCGCCACGGTATGATTTCGCCCTTAACTTATTGAAGGATGACTTCAGGCAAGGAGCGACCATGCAGCAACAGGTTCCAACGCGTGCTTTTCATGTGATGGCGAAACCGAGCGGTTCTGATTGTAATCTGAACTGTGACTACTGTTTTTATCTCGAAAAACAATCCCTTTACCACGAAAAGCCAGTCACGCATATGGACGATGACACGCTGGAAGCGTATGTCCGTCACTATATCGCTGCCAGCGAAACCCAAAACGAAGTGGCTTTTACCTGGCAGGGCGGCGAACCAACGTTACTCGGGCTGGATTTTTACCGCCGTGCCGTGGCGCTACAGGCGAAATATGGTGCTGGCAGGAAGATAAGTAATAGCTTCCAGACTAACGGCGTGCTGCTCGATGACGAATGGTGTGCATTTCTGGCAGAAAATCATTTTCTTGTAGGGTTATCGCTGGATGGTCCGGCTGAGATCCACAATCAATATCGCGTGACCAAAGGTGGCAGACCAACGCATAAGCTGGTGATGCGTGCTCTGACGCTCCTGCAAAAACATCATGTCGACTATAACGTGCTGGTCTGCGTCAATCGCACCAGTGCGTTACAACCTTTGCAAGTCTATGATTTTCTGTGTGATGCAGGTGTTGAGTTCATCCAGTTTATTCCGGTGGTCGAGCGCCTGGCTGATGAAACGGCTGCTCATGCTGGACTTAAGCTACATGCTCCCGGCGATATTCAGGGCGAACTGACGGAATGGTCGGTGTGCCCGCAAGAGTTCGGTGAGTTTCTGGTGGCGATTTTCGACCACTGGATTAAGCGCGACGTCGGCAAGGTTTTCGTAATGAATATCGAATGGGCGTTCGCCAATTTTGTCGGCGCACCGGGCGCGGTTTGCCATCATCAGCCAACCTGTGGGCGCTCGGTGATTGTTGAACACAACGGCGATGTTTACGCCTGCGATCACTATGTTTATCCGCAGTATCGACTAGGGAATATGCTTCAGCAGACGATTGCAGAAATGATTGATTCCCCGCAACAGCAGGCATTTGGTGAAGATAAATTCAAGCAGTTACCGGCACAGTGTCGCAGTTGCAACGTGTTAAAAGCGTGCTGGGGAGGCTGCCCGAAACACCGCTTTATGCTCGATGCCAGCGGCAAACCCGGGCTGAATTATTTGTGTGCCGGGTATCAGCGTTATTTCCGCCATCTACCGCCATATCTTAAAGCAATGGCTGATTTGCTGGCGCACGGTCGTCCGGCCAGCGACATTATGCAGGCGCATTTGATGGTGGTGAATAAGTAGAAATCGGCGGCCGCCTGCGGTTGATTGCCGGATGCGGCGTGAACGCCTTATCCGGCCTACAATCATTGCAAATTCAATAAATTGCAGCGTTCTGTAGGCTGGATAAGATGCGTCAGCATCGCATCCGGCAAAGGCAGATCTCAGCGATAGCGCCGGCTTAGTCAGATTTAATCTGCGCGCGTGGTGGATATTTTTTCAGGATCTCCATATACGCGTGCATTTCGGTCTGTAGCGGTACACCCATCGGAATATGGCGCACGCCGATAGAGTCGCTTTCCTGCGGATCGGTGTACAGGTTAAACACCGACGATCCCGCCGTTTGCATTACTGTGCCGGTGAATCCACCCTGATATCCGCTCTGGGTATAAGCGTAAGGTTGCTGAATCAGGACGTGATACTTGAACTCATCCATACGCACAGCAGAAAGTTTACCGTTGAGGAAGTAGTGCTCGGCCTTACGGTTAGACTGACCATTTGTTCCCAGGAAGAAAGATGTCTGGTCCACACCATCGATAAAGGTGGTTTTCGGTACTAAATTCGCTACTTTCGCCCCAGGATGCCCCGCCAGATCCAGCGCCGTAGGGAAGAGATCCGCCAGATCGACAATGCCGTCAGATTTACGCGGTTGGATCATGCCTTTCCAGTAAACGAAGGTTGGCACACGAACGCCGCCTTCCCATGTAGAACCTTTCGCACCGCGGAACGGCGTGCGACCGTGCGGCGGAACTTCGGCTTCCGGACCGTTATCAGAGGTGAACACAATCAGCGTGTTATCAAGCTGACCGTTTTTCTCCAGTGCTTTATACAGATTGGCGAAGATATCGTTCATCTCCACCATGCAGTCGCCGTAAGAGGTGCGCGCCGGAGAGCTACCCGCATATTTGGCGTTCGGGTAGTTATCGAAGTGACAGCCGCGAGTGCCGTAATAGAGGAAGAAAGGCTTATCACTCTTCGCCATCTTGTCGAGGAACTTAACGCCATATTCCATCCAGCGTTGATCCAGGTCTTCCATATATTTCGGCGTAATGTCGGCAATGGCTTCCTGTTCACCGCCGCGCACGGCATGAACGTCATCTTTGCTGAACGGCAGTTTTTGGATGTATTCAGAACGAGCCGGGCTCAGGGCGACTTCCGGGTTGACATGAACATCACGCCATTCGGTATACATATCGGACACCGAGTTAAAGCCGCGGAAATCATCAAAGCCAACGTTCTGCGGCTGCGACTCTTTGTTTTCCCCCATATGCCATTTCCCGATAGCCTGGGTGACGTAGCCCTGATCGTGCAGCAACTGCGGCAGCGTGGTTAACCCTTGCAGACCGCCCGGTTGCCCGTACATTGGCGGCATCAGAATGCCGTGGTGGATGGAGTATTGTCCGGTGAGAATCGTGGCGCGGGTTGGGGAAGAACTCGGTTGAGAATACGCCGAAGTTAAAATCAGCCCCTGGCTGGCAACGGCGTCGATATCTGGTGTAGGGTTACCCACCGCCACGCCGCCGCCGTTAAAGCCAACGTCCATCCAGCCCACATCATCCAGCAAGAAAACAACCACGTTCGGTTTCTTACCGGTTTTTTTCTCAAGTTCCGCCAGTTTCTGCTGGGTTTCTTTGTCTTGTGCAGGATGCTGCATCACCGGCATCATGTTGTCGGCAATAGTGGTCGCCGGTTTAACCAGATACTGGTTTGGGTGATCGTATCCGGCAAAGCCTTTGCGTGCGGTGGCGGTTGACGGGGTATCTGCTGCGCTGGCTATGAGAGGAAGAGCTGCGGCGACAGCAACAACAAGAAGTTTGGGTGAAAACGAAAATTCCATGCAAAATGCTCCGGTTTCATGTCGTCAAAATGATGACGTAATTAAGCATTGATAATTGAGATCCCTCTCCCTGACAGGATGATTGCATAAATAATAGTGATAAAAATAAATTATTTATTTATCCAGAAAATGAATTGAAAAATCAGGAGAGCATTTTCAATCCTACCTCTGGCGCAGGTGATATGTAAGGCGGTGATGTTATATCGCGTTGATTATTGATGCTGTTTTTAGTTTTAACGGCAATTAATATATATGTTATTAATTGAATGACTTTTATTATTCATTATATATATGTGTAGAATTGTGCGCAGGAGAAATATTCACTCAGGAAGTTATTACTCAGGAAGCAAAGAGGATTACAGAATTATCTCATAACAAGTGTTAAGGGATGTTATTTCCCGGTTCTCTGTGGCATAATAAACGAGTAGATGCTCATTCCATCTCTTATGTTCGCCTTAGTGCCTCATAAACTCCGGAATGACGCAGAGCCGTTTACGGTGCTTATCGTCCACTGACAGATGTCGCTTATGCCTCATCAGACACCATGGACACAACGTTGAGTGAAGCACCCACTTGTTGTCATACAGACCTGTTTTAACGCCTGCTCCGTAATAAGAGCAGGCGTTTTTTTATATATCAGAAAGGCCCCGGAGGTGCTTGCCTCCGGGTGAGAAAGAGCTACTGTGGCGGGTTGTTCTGCAACGTTAACATCAAACCGTCGCGACGCATCGCTGCGGCTTCTTCCGGCTTGTGCAGTCTGTCCAGCGCGTCGGCAAGCCATGCGTAATCGTAGGCGTCCGGACGTTGTTTCAGCGCTGCGCGGAAGGCGAGCGATGCTTCCTGCCATTCTCCGTGTTTCATCAGCGACTGACCCAGTGTGCTCCACAACAGCGGGCGATCGCCCACGTTTTTGATCTGTTGGCGCAGCACTTTTTCCAGCTGTTCCGGGTTATTGGTTTTCAGACGCGGGATCGGCAGCAGCAGGCGATCGTCATACTGGCGTTTCAGGCCATCGATGATAATTTGCTGGGCAGTATCATGATCGTCACACTCAATAAGATGTTCCGCCATTGCCACCTGCAAGGCCACCTGATGACGCGTTTTCCGGCTTTGGTTTTTCCACCAGTTACGCAAACCTTCACTACCGTTATCGGCACGCGCCTGATCCATCAGGCCAATCCATGCCTGTTGTTCCAGCATTGCACGATGTTCTTCATCACCAACATGGGCTTTCGCCATTGATGGGATGATATCCAGCAGCGAACTCCATGCACCAGTGCGGATATACGCCTGTTCCGCCAGACGTAATACTTCCGGATGGCGTGGCGTAACTTCCAGCAGCTTATCCACGCCGTGACGTGCTGCATGGTTTTCATTACGGGCCAGTTGCAGACGTACACGGGTGATTTCTACCGGAATGGTGTCATTGCCGGCCAGCTCCGCTGCGCGTTCCAGATGTTGGTTGGCGCGTGCTTCATCACCACGTTGTTGCGCGGCTTCGGCTGCCAGTAGATAGTTCACCACCGGTTGTTCAGCGTGATCGGCATTTTTCGCCATCAGCTTTTCAACTTGCTGATAATCGCCTTCCGCCAGTTTCAGCAGCGCCTGTTCGGTCTGCTTACGTGCACGGCGACGCTTACGTCCGACAAACCACCCACGGGTGTGCGCGCCTGTGCGGAAGATTCGCCGCAGTAGCCACTCAATGGCAAACAGCACTACCATCGCCAGAATCAAAATAATCGCGAGGCCCGTGACGCTGGTTTCAATATTGTAGTTGTCGGTCTGGATCAGCACGTAACCCTGATGGCCGGCAATCATCGGGCCAACCACGATCCCCGCAATCAGCAACACAAAGAGCAATAACACTTTTAGCATGGTTATTCTCCTTGCGGCGCGGCTGCCGGAGCATCAGCTTGCGGTGCAGGTGCAGGTGCAGGTTTAGCTTCCGTTGTCCCTGCTGCCGGTTGTGCCAGCAGGTTACGCACGCGGGTCTGCATCAATTTTTCCAGCATCGCCTGGCTTTGCAGGGTTTCCGGAAGATCCATCGAGATATTTTGCTGGCTTAACTGGTCCACCTCGTCGAGGAACGCTTTGGTGGTGGCATCATCAGTATCGTAGTAAGCACGTACCCAGGTGGAGACGTTCTCCAGCGCCTGGCGATAAGTCTCTTCCTGGTGACGCGGTACAGCTTGTGCTGCGACCAGCAGGCGAGAGCGAATATTTTCGCGCAGATAGATATCCTGATTTGGCGCTAACAGCGGTACGGCGGTGTCATCACGACGGCGAATCGTAATGAAGTTGTCCATAAAGTTCTGCCAGCTTTTTTGCAGATTGATACGCCATTCGCTGATGGAACTGGAAAGCTCTTCACCGTCGGAATCCATCGGCGAACCATCGCTGTCATTATCGGCCAGACGCAGATTATCTACCTGATTTGAAAGCTGATTAAGCTTAAGGATGATACCGTCATAATCCACCTGCGATACCGCAGAAAGGCTGGCGATATCATCGGTAATTGCCCGGCGAACGGTAATCAGACTCGGGTCATTCATATCCGCCAGGCTGGCGTCTGCACTTTTCAGCAACGCTGCAGCGGTCGTGACGTCCTGATCGCTCCACAGCTTCCGTCCGGCGAGTTTCACCAGAAAATCGGCCTGGGCCAGCAGCCAGGTTTTAGCATCGCTGCCGGAAATGGTGGCGACCTTTTGTTGGACTTCATCCAGCTGTTTTGCCAGCGTTTCTTGCTGACGATTCGCCTGCTCAAGCTGTACAGCTTGTTGCTTGATAATGCCTTCCAGCTCGGCTTTTTGGCTCTCCTGGGCTTTTTGCAGTGCCGTAAGTTGGTTAGCCAGGGCATCGCTGGTGGCAGTCTGATTGACGGCCTGTTGTTTACCCCAGCCATACAAACCGACGCCCGCCGCCAGAGCAATAGCGATAGCCACCGCGCTGAGAATCAATGCGGTATTGTTCTTACTCTTTTTTTCTGTTGCGACAGGTTGTGACGTGGTGTCCACGGCCTCCCTGGTCTCTTCAACCACGGCGGAGGTTTTTTCTTGTTCCGTCATTATGGCTTCCTGTTATGAGAGTTATTGTAATGCCCGTAAAAGCGCATCGTTGTCAGCGTTATCGGCGACCTTAATGTCTTGCCAGCCCAGTTCCCGGGCGAGTTTCGCCAAACGCTCACTGACGACCAATAGTCGACAGCGTAGTAACCAGTGCTCACGATACCATTGTGGGATCAGCGACCAGAGTTGCTGCAACATTTCACCGCTGGTAACAACGACCGTCGTCACCTCGCGGGATTGCCAGCGCATCGCTTCTTCTGCACCATCGTAATGGATTGCGCATCGTTGATAACATTCACAAAAAGTGACCTCAGCACCGCGCGCCGTCAGGGAATCCCCAATTAGCTCACGACCGCCATTGCCACGTAATATCAGCGCACGTTTGCCCGCAATATTTTGTAATTCAGGTAATTGTAGCAAGACTTCGCTGATTTCCCGATCCTGCGGGTAGAGAATCTTCTGTCCGCTTACGGTATGTAGTGCCAGCGCGGTGGTGCGTCCAATGGCGAAATAATCAGGTAGTCGGGGCCATTTACGATCTTGCTGATGCAGCTGTGATTGGGCAAAAGCAACCGCGTGTTGCGAGAGGGCAAACAACAGATCGCTCTCTCCCAGCGCTGCCAGTTGATCAGCAAGTTGCGGTAATTGTCGACCCGGAGAAAACTCAATCAGCGGAAAATGCCAGGCCACCTGCCCCAGTGTGCGCAGACGGCTCACTAACTCTTCTCCTGCGGGAGACGGGCGGGTGACCAGGATACTCATGCCGGGGCGTCTCCGTTATAGACTTCAGCGAGGATCTCGCGCGCGCCGTTATTCAGTAGCTCTTCTGCCAGCGAAATCCCCATTTGTTCGGCATCTTGCGGCGCACCGCGGCGTTCACCGCGAATAATCTGCGAACCGTCCGGCGCGCCGACCAACGCACGCAGCCAGATTTCGCCATCAATAAGCTCGGCGTAGCTACCAATTGGCACCTGACATCCGCCTTCGAGACGGGTATTCATGGCGCGTTCGGCGGTAACGCGCAGTGCAGTTTCGTGGTGATTCAGCGCGGCGAGCAGCTCGCGAGTGCGTGCATCATCAAGGCGGCATTCAATGCCCACCGCACCTTGCCCTACCGCCGGAAGAGAAATCTCGGGTGGCAACGCGGCGCGAATGCGGGACTCCAGACCTAAACGTTTTAGTCCGGCTACGGCAAGAATGATGGCATCATATTCGCCGTTATCCAGTTTGCTCAGACGAGTGCCGACGTTGCCGCGCAGGGAGCGGATAATCAGATCCGGGCGGCGTTCAGCCAGTTGGCACTGGCGACGTAAACTGGACGTCCCGACGATACTGCCTGCCGGTAACGCATCCAGACTGTCATAGGTGTTGGATACAAAGGCATCGCGGGGATCTTCGCGCTTGCAAATGGTGACCAGCCCCAGACCTTGCGGGAATTCAACCGGCACATCTTTCATTGAATGTACGGCGATATCGGCGCGATTTTCGAGGAGCGCGACTTCCAGCTCTTTCACAAATAAGCCTTTTCCGCCTACTTTCGCCAGCGGCGTATCAAGAATCACATCGCCGCGCGTCACCATCGGTACCAGTTCAACGACCAGGCCCGGATGGCTCGCCATCAACTTGTCTTTGACATAGTGTGCCTGCCAGAGTGCAAGTGGGCTTTGGCGTGTGGCAATTCTTAAAACATTGTCTAACATGCTTGTTACCGTCATTATCATCCGTGGTCCATCCTAACATCCTTGCCAGAGCGATGTCAGTGTTGTGGTGAAACGTAGACGCCTGCGCAAACCGTAAAATGAGGTCTGGCAGTGGATCCTGACAGGCGCTTTGAGCCTTCGTAATAAGGAATTTACAGAGAATAAACGGTGCTACACTTGTATGTAGCGCATCTTTCTTTACGGTCAATCAGCAAGGTGTTAAATTGATCACGTTTTAGACCATTTTTTCGTCGTGAAACTAAAAAAACCAGGCGCGAAAAGTGGTAACGGTTACCTTTGACATACGAAATATCCCGAATGCCGCGTGTTACCGTTGATGTTGGCGGAATCACAGTCATGACGGGTAGCAAATCAGGCGATACGTCTTGTACCTCTATATTGAGACTCTGAAACAGAGACTGGATGCCATAAATCAATTGCGTGTGGATCGCGCGCTTGCTGCTATGGGGCCTGCATTCCAACAGGTCTACAGTCTACTGCCGACATTGTTGCACTATCACCATCCGCTAATGCCGGGTTACCTTGATGGTAACGTTCCCAAAGGCATTTGCCTTTACACGCCTGATGAAACTCAACGCCACTACCTGAACGAGCTTGAACTGTATCGTGGAATGTCAGTACAGGACCCACCGAAAGGTGAGCTTCCAATTACTGGTGTATACACCATGGGCAGCACCTCGTCCGTAGGGCAAAGTTGTTCCTCTGACCTGGATATCTGGGTCTGTCATCAATCCTGGCTCGATAGCGAAGAGCGCCAGTTGCTACAACGTAAATGTAGTCTGCTGGAAAGCTGGGCCGCCTCGCTGGGTGTGGAAGTCAGCTTCTTCCTGATTGATGAAAACCGCTTCCGTCATAATGAAAGCGGCAGCCTGGGGGGCGAAGATTGTGGCTCCACCCAGCATATACTGCTGCTTGACGAATTTTATCGTACCGCCGTGCGTCTCGCCGGTAAGCGTATTCTGTGGAATATGGTGCCGTGCGACGAAGAAGAGCATTACGACGACTATGTGATGACGCTTTACGCGCAGGGCGTGTTGACGCCAAATGAATGGCTGGATCTTGGTGGCTTAAGCTCGCTTTCTGCTGAAGAGTACTTTGGTGCCAGCCTTTGGCAGCTCTACAAGAGTATCGATTCCCCATACAAAGCGGTGCTGAAAACACTGCTGCTGGAAGCCTATTCCTGGGAATACCCGAACCCACGTCTGCTGGCGAAAGATATCAAACAGCGTTTGCACGACGGCGAAATAGTGTCGTTTGGTCTCGACCCGTATTGCATGATGCTGGAGCGCGTCACTGAATATCTGACGGCGATCGAAGATTTTACTCGTCTGGATTTAGTTCGCCGATGCTTCTATTTAAAAGTTTGCGAAAAACTCAGCCGTGAACGCGCCTGCGTAGGCTGGCGTCGTGAAGTGTTAAGCCAGTTGGTGAAAGAGTGGGAATGGGACGATGCTCGTCTGGCGATGCTTGATAATCGCGCTAACTGGAAGATTGATCAGGTGCGTGAGGCGCACAACGAGTTGCTCGACGCGATGATGCAGAGCTACCGCAATCTGATCCGCTTTGCGCGTCGCAATAACCTTAGCGTTTCCGCCAGCCCGCAGGATATCGGTGTTCTGACACGTAAACTGTACGCCGCGTTTGAAGCGTTACCGGGTAAAGTGACGCTGGTAAACCCGCAGATTTCACCCGATCTCTCGGAACCGAATCTGACCTTTATTTATGTGCCGCCGGGCCGGGCTAACCGTTCAGGTTGGTATCTGTATAACCGCGCGCCAAATATTGAGTCGATCATCAGCCATCAGCCGCTGGAATATAACCGTTACCTGAATAAACTGGTGGCGTGGGCATGGTTTAACGGCCTGCTGACCTCGCGCACCCGCTTGTATATTAAAGGTAACGGCATTGTCGATTTGCCTAAGTTGCAGGAGATGGTCGCCGACGTGTCGCACCATTTCCCGCTGCGCTTACCTGCACCGACACCGAAGGCGCTCTACAGCCCGTGTGAGATCCGCCATCTGGCGATTATCGTTAACCTGGAATATGACCCGACAGCTGCGTTCCGCAATCAGGTGGTGCATTTTGATTTCCGTAAGCTGGATGTCTTCAGCTTTGGCGAGAATCAAAATTGCCTGGTAGGTAGCGTTGACCTGCTGTATCGCAACTCGTGGAACGAAGTGCGTACGCTGCACTTCAACGGCGAGCAATCGATGATCGAAGCCCTGAAAACTATTCTCGGCAAAATGCATCAGGACGCCGCGCCGCCAGATAGCGTGGAAGTCTTCTGTTATAGCCAGCATCTGCGCGGCTTAATCCGTACTCGCGTGCAGCAACTGGTTTCTGAGTGTATTGAACTGCGTCTTTCCAGCACCCGCCAGGAAACCGGGCGCTTCAAGGCGCTGCGCGTCTCCGGTCAAACCTGGGGCTTGTTCTTCGAACGGCTGAATGTCTCGGTACAGAAACTGGAAAACGCCATCGAGTTTTATGGCGCTATTTCGCATAACAAACTGCACGGCCTGTCAGTGCAGGTTGAAACCAATCACGTCAAATTACCGGCGGTGGTGGACGGCTTTGCCAGCGAAGGGATCATCCAGTTTTTCTTCGAAGAAACGCAAGACGAGAATGGCTTTAATATCTACATTCTCGACGAAAGCAACCGGGTTGAGGTGTATCACCACTGCGAAGGCAGCAAAGAGGAACTGGTGCGTGACGTCAGTCGCTTCTACTCGTCTTCGCACGACCGTTTCACCTACGGCTCAAGCTTCATCAACTTCAACCTGCCGCAGTTCTATCAGATTGTGAAGGTTGATGGTCGTGAACAGGTGATTCCGTTTCGCACCAAATCTATCGGTAACATGCCACCTGCCAATCAGGAGCATGACGCGCCGCTGTTGCAGCAGTATTTTTCGTGATGAAAGTGCCGGAAAGCGAGGCTTATCCGGCATGCAATCTTAGCGGAAACTAACTGTTTCACCCGCCTGCTGCGTCGCCGCCTGTTCCAGCAAATCCCAGAAGGTTTCACCGCTACGATCGCAAATCCACTCGTCGCCTTTCAGATCAAAATGGTAGCCACCCTGTTTGGTTGCCAGCCACACCTGGTGCAGTGGTTCCTGGCGGTTGATAATGATTTTGCTGCCGTTCTCAAAGGTAATGGTTAGTACACCGCCGTTGATTTCACAGTCGATATCGCTGTCGCCATCCCAGTCGTCCAGATGTTCTTCAATGGTCAGCCACAGTTGATCAGCCAGGCGATGAAATTCACTGTCGTTCATTGTTGTATCCTGTTTTTAAGTGATGGCGGCAGTATAGCGGCATGGGGTCAGGGCTTCAAAGTTTGCCCGTCTGCTGCTGCGTTCCGGCATGATTCATCCGTCACCGGAATAATAATGTCGCTGTTATGAATTTCACGGACATTCTCTTCTCTGACGCGTGTTTTCGCCGGGCAGTGGGAGGGCGTAATCCTTACCTCTGTATCAGTCCAGGTATAAACATTGCGATCGTCATAAGCGAAGCGATCGTTTTTAGTTAGCGGACCGTTAACTGGAATAATTTGCACGCTCTTGCGTGACCGTAATTGGCGGATAAAGTAAGCATGTTGTTTGCCGCTATTAAATGAGTCATCAATGACCAGGTCTGGCGTATCCAGCGGGATTATCTCAAGCTGGTCTTCACCAAAAGTCGATAATTTTGTTACATACAGTCGATCTTTATACTGCGCAATATTGTCAGTAATCAGATGAAATTGTTCAGGTTCAATACCCGGTAGGTCTATCCACTTGCTCCACTGACGGTCGGGCGTGAGCTGTTTACGCCAGCGAACGCGACTTTCCCCTACTTCAAAAGAGACGTCATCATCTACGGGTATCGCTTTGCCAGATAATTGACCAAAGGGATAACGATGCAGACCCTTATTGTCGCGAAAAACCAGCAGTGAATGAGGTATCCAGCGAATTATCTCAAATGAGTCTGCATTCGCCGTAAGGTGAGCGCCATTTAAATAAATATTCTGCCCACTGCGGATAAGCAGATCATTGGAATACAAATTTCTGTTTACACTCATAAGACGTGGATTAATACCCCACCATCTTTTTTCTAATACAGTAACATTACTGCTGCTCCCCTGACGTCGACCGGACAAGTAGAGATTTTTACTATCCACCAGCGTGGTAGAGTTACCTTCGATAGCTTTTAGTGTCGCCAGATCAACACGTGACGCGCCGCTATTACTTTCGGTACGCTGTCCGTCAAAATAGAGGCTATATTTATCGACCGCGAAGCGGCCCATAGCCTGAAAGCTGGCAATATCGACAGTGGGTGTTCCCGGTGGATTGCTAACGATTTTGCCACGCCAGAGAATAACGTGGCCGTCTGTCACCCAGTGATATTCCTCATTTTCTATGCTTATTTCATCGGAAGGTATATAACCCGTCTTCCCAGAGATATTTTTCACAAGGCGCAAATCGGCCCTGTTCATCTCCGGAAATTGGGCAATGATTTTCTTATCCCCCCAATAACCTTTACCGTAAGACATGACACTGTGATCATTGTAATAGTCGAACCCTATGGCCTGTACAGGAGGTGTCAGAAATGTGTTCCCCAACAGGATGAGTGCAACTGTGATTATTTGACCATTCATTTTGTTGCCTCATTGCGTGGGGCAGGAATAAATTCGCCGTCATCGGTAATTTTTCCGTCCAGATATCCCGTTTTGTAATTTACGCCATAGCCATATCCCGAATGTTGTTCCTTCCAGATTAAGCGAACTTGTTTCGGATCAGCGGTGCGGTATCGCCAGAGCTGCGCGCCATCAAAGCTGTAAACGTAGCGGTTATCGCGGGCATACCATCTGCGCAAAAAGGGATGGTCATTAAGATGGGCTTCGCGTTCATCCGGAGAGCGGTTATCCAGTAAGATCAGCGGTCCGTCAGATTCAAACACGTGTAAACTGGAATGGTTTACCCACCCTTCGGCACGCGTAAGTAAATAGCCGTGGCGTTTCCCGGCGTTGAAACGTTTGTTGATAATAAGATTGGGGTCATCGAGTTTTACGATCTCCAACTTGCGGTCACCAGACTCTGTTTCGATGATGGTATAAAGCGAATCCTGATACTGGGCGACAGCATCACTGATGGGGTGGAACTGTTCAGGATCGAGTCCGGATAATTCTTCCTGTTTACAAGCAGGCCCTTTACGCCAGAACACTTTCTTTTCCTGCAGAGAAAAATCCAGACAGTGCTTTGTTAAATCTTCATCCCACGCCAGATTTTCCTTGTCGAGGACTTTACGCTACAGCCCGTTTTTATCACGCCAGGTGAAGAGTGAGCCGGGCATCCAGCGCACGACGGAAAAGGTGTCCGGGTCGGCATCCAGTTGTTCTCCGTTGATCATGATTTTCGTCTGTGTGCGGGCTAGCGTATCCCAGGGGCCAAATGGGGCAGGAAGGCAGGGATTAAATGCTGTAGAGAATTTACCGCGCTGATCCCATGACTTTTGAGCCAGTACCGTAAAGGTGTCGGGATCATCAAGGCGCTGACCATTTGCGTAAAGATAGTGCTTGTCACGGAGAATCAAACCTAGCCAGTCTGGTTTCCATTGCGGGTTAAATTCTACCTGACGCAACGTTCGGCGGTTTAGTTGCTGGTTGCTATCGGTGCGTTTGCCTTCGTAATAGAGGCTGTACTTATCTGCGGCAAAATCACCCCATGCCTGAAATGACGAGATATCGACTGGCGGTGTGCCTGGAGGGTTTTGCACAATCTCGCCAGCGTAGAGAATAGCGCGACCATCGCTATAGTAAGAGTAATGGGGAAGAGTTGCGTTTGCGCCGCTGTAGACAACGTCTGTCATGAGATTGGTAGCCGGGGGCACCGTTTCCCAATCCTCCAGTTTGGTTGGGTCAATTAGCAAATTCGGTAACAGACGCAGACGCTTGTAGTTAATCTGCGGTAGCGAAAGATTGGTCTTTTCATAAGGGCGCAAATACACCACGCCTTTTCCCTGTTTCTGGTAAATATTATGTTCCGGCTCATCAAGCCGACATCCCCATGCCGACGATAAAAACAACGAACAAGACAATAAACAAACCACATTGCGATAGTGCATAAAGCCATCCTGGCGCGAGGTGCCGATCACGAAACTACCAGCAAAACATAAATCCCCACGTGTAAGCGTTATACTCGCAGCATTTCCTCACTTTTCAGACTTCATAAAGAGTCGCTAAACGCTTGCTTTTACGCCTTCTCCTGCGATGATAGAAAGCAGAAAGCGATGAACTTTACAGGCAATCCATAATGAAAAACGTGTTTAAGGCACTCACTGTATTACTTACTCTCTTCAGCCTGACGGGCTGCGGTCTGAAAGGTCCGCTCTATTTCCCGCCTGCAGATAAAAACGCACCGCCGCCGACCAAACCGGTAGAGACGCAAACGCAATCCACGGTGCCGGACAAAAACGACCGCGCCACTGGCGATGGTCCATCCCAGGTGAATTACTAAAAGTCAGTTTCTGTACCCGCGTGATTGGAGTAAATGATGCAGTTCTCGAAAATGCATGGCCTTGGCAACGATTTTATGGTCGTCGACGCGGTAACGCAGAATGTCTTTTTTTCACCGGAGCTGATTCGTCGCCTGGCGGATCGGCACCTGGGGGTAGGGTTTGACCAATTGCTGGTGGTTGAGCCGCCGTATGATCCTGAACTGGATTTTCACTATCGCATTTTCAATGCTGATGGCAGTGAAGTGGCGCAGTGCGGCAACGGCGCGCGCTGCTTTGCCCGTTTTGTGCGCCTGAAAGGGCTGACCAATAAGCGCGATATCCGCGTCAGCACCGCCAACGGGCGGATGGTTCTGACCGTCACCGATGATGATCTGGTCCGCGTAAATATGGGCGAACCCAACTTCGAACCTTCCGCCGTGCCGTTTCGCGCTAACAAAGCGGAAAAGACCTATATTATGCGCGCCGCCGAGCAGACAATCTTATGCGGCGTGGTGTCGATGGGAAATCCACATTGCGTGATTCAGGTCGATGATGTCGATACCGCTGCGGTAGAAACGCTTGGTCCTGTTCTGGAAAGCCACGAACGTTTCCCGGAGCGCGCCAATATCGGTTTTATGCAAGTGGTTAAGCGCGAGCATATTCGTTTACGCGTTTATGAGCGTGGGGCAGGAGAAACCCAGGCCTGCGGCAGCGGCGCGTGTGCGGCGGTTGCAGTAGGGATCCAGCAAGGTTTGCTGGCCGAAGAAGTACGCGTGGAGCTCCCCGGCGGTCGTCTTGATATCGCCTGGAAAGGTCCGGGTCACCCGTTATATATGACTGGCCCGGCGGTACATGTCTACGACGGATTTATTCATCTATGAAGCAACCAGGGGAAGAACTGCAGGAAACACTCACGGAGCTTGATGACCGGGCGGTTGTCGATTATCTGATTAAAAATCCTGAGTTTTTTATCCGCAATGCGCGCGCAGTAGAAGCGATACGTGTGCCGCATCCGGTACGCGGCACCGTTTCGTTGGTCGAGTGGCACATGGCCCGCGCACGTAATCATATTCATGTTCTGGAAGAGAACATGGCGCTGTTGATGGAACAGGCAATCGCCAACGAAGGCCTGTTTTATCGTCTACTCTACCTGCAGCGCAGTCTCACCGCCGCCAGCAGTCTCGATGATATGCTGATGCGCTTTCACCGCTGGGCGCGCGATCTCGGCCTGGCAGGTGCGAGTCTGCGCCTGTTTCCGGATCGCTGGCGCTTAGGTGCGCCGTCGAACCACACTCATCTGGCATTAAGCCGTCAGTCTTTCGAACCGCTGCGTATTCAGCGTCTGGGGCAGGAACAGCACTATCTGGGGCCGCTTAACGGACCGGAGCTTCTGGTGGTGCTACCGGAAGCGAAAGCGGTGGGATCGGTGGCGATGTCGATGCTGGGAAGCGATGCTGATTTGGGTGTTGTGCTGTTTACCAGTCGCGATGCCAGTCACTATCAACAAGGGCAGGGAACGCAGTTACTTCATGAAATTGCACTGATGTTGCCGGAGCTTCTGGCGCGTTGGATTGAACGCGTATGACCGATTTACACACCGATGTAGAACGCTACCTACGTTATCTGAGCGTGGAGCGCCAGCTTAGCCCGATAACCCTGCTTAACTACCAGCGACAGCTTGAGGCGATCATCCATTTTGCCAGCGAAAATGGCCTGCAAAGCTGGCAGCAATGTGATGTGACGATGGTGCGTAATTTTGCTGTACGCAGTCGCCGTAAAGGGCTGGGAGCTGCAAGTCTGGCGTTACGGCTTTCTGCGCTACGTAGCTTTTTTGACTGGCTGGTCAGCCAGAATGAACTCAAAGCTAACCCGGCGAAAGGTGTTTCGGCACCGAAAGCGCCGCGTCATCTGCCGAAAAACATCGACGTCGATGATATGAATCGGCTGCTGGATATTGATATCAACGATCCCCTCGCCGTGCGCGATCGGGCAATGCTGGAAGTGATGTACGGCGCGGGTCTGCGTCTTTCCGAGCTGGTGGGGCTCGATATCAAACACCTCGACCTGGAGTCTGGCGAAGTGTGGGTGATGGGAAAAGGCAGCAAAGAGCGCCGCCTGCCGATTGGTCGCAACGCCGTGGCGTGGATTGAGCACTGGCTTGATTTGCGCGACCTGTTTGGTAGTGAAGACGACGCGCTTTTTCTGTCGAAACTGGGCAAACGCATCTCCGCGCGTAATGTGCAGAAACGCTTTGCCGAATGGGGCATAAAACAAGGGCTGAATAATCACGTTCACCCGCATAAATTACGTCACTCGTTCGCTACCCATATGCTGGAGTCGAGCGGCGATCTTCGTGGTGTGCAGGAGCTGCTGGGTCATGCCAACCTCTCCACCACGCAAATCTATACTCATCTTGATTTTCAACACCTTGCCTCGGTGTACGATGCGGCGCATCCACGCGCCAAACGGGGGAAATAATGCGTTTTTACCGGCCTTTGGGGCGCATCTCGGCGCTCACCTTTGACCTGGATGATACCCTTTACGATAACCGTCCGGTGATTTTGCGCACCGAGCGAGAGGCGCTTACCTTTGTGCAAAATTATCATCCGGCGCTGCGCAGCTTCCAGAATGAAGATCTGCAACGCCTGCGCCAGGCGGTACGGGAAGCGGAACCCGAGATTTATCACGACGTGACGCGCTGGCGTTTTCGTTCGATTGAACAAGCGATGCTCGACGCCGGGCTGAGTGCCGAAGAAGCCAGTGCAGGCGCACATGCAGCAATGATCAACTTTGCCAAATGGCGCAGCCGGATCGACGTCCCGCAGCAAACCCACGACACTTTAAAACAGCTGGCGAAGAAATGGCCGCTGGTGGCGATCACCAACGGTAACGCCCAGCCGGAACTGTTTGGTTTGGGGCATTATTTTGAGTTTGTGCTGCGCGCTGGCCCGCACGGGCGCTCAAAACCGTTCAGCGATATGTACTTCCTGGCGGCGGAAAAACTCAACGTGCCGATCGGCGAGATCTTACATGTCGGGGACGATCTCACCACTGACGTGGGTGGGGCAATTCGCAGCGGAATGCAGGCCTGTTGGATCAGACCGGAAAATGGCGATCTGATGCAAACCTGGGACAGCCGTTTACTGCCGCATCTGGAAATTTCCCGGTTGGCATCTCTGACCTCGCTGATATAATCAGCAAATCTGTATATATACCCAGCTTTTTGGCGGAGGGCGTTGCGCTTCTCCGCCCAACCTATTTTTACGCGGCGGTGCCAATGGACGTTTCTTACCTGCTCGACAGCCTTAATGACAAACAGCGCGAAGCGGTGGCCGCGCCACGCAGCAACCTTCTGGTGCTGGCGGGCGCGGGCAGTGGTAAGACGCGCGTACTGGTGCATCGTATCGCCTGGCTGATGAGCGTGGAAAACTGCTCGCCATACTCGATTATGACGGTAACGTTTACCAACAAAGCGGCGGCGGAGATGCGTCATCGTATCGGGCAGCTGATGGGCACCAGCCAGGGCGGCATGTGGGTCGGCACCTTCCACGGGCTGGCGCACCGTCTGCTGCGTGCGCACCATATGGACGCCAATCTGCCGCAGGATTTTCAGATCCTCGACAGCGAGGACCAGCTACGCCTGCTCAAACGCCTAATCAAGGCGATGAACCTCGACGAGAAGCAGTGGCCGCCGCGCCAGGCAATGTGGTACATCAACAGCCAGAAAGATGAGGGGCTGCGTCCGCATCATATTCAGAGCTACGGTAATCCGGTGGAGCAGACCTGGCAGAAGGTGTATCAGGCGTATCAGGAAGCGTGTGACCGCGCGGGCCTGGTGGACTTCGCCGAGCTGCTGCTACGTGCTCACGAGTTGTGGCTTAACAAGCCGCATATCCTTCAGCACTATCGCGAACGGTTTACCAATATCCTGGTGGACGAATTCCAGGATACCAACAACATTCAGTATGCGTGGATCCGACTGCTGGCAGGCGATACTGGCAAAGTGATGATCGTTGGCGATGACGACCAGTCAATCTACGGCTGGCGCGGAGCGCAGGTGGAGAATATTCAGCGTTTCCTCAATGATTTCCCCGGTGCTGAAACTATCCGTCTGGAGCAGAACTACCGCTCTACCAGCAATATTCTGAGCGCCGCTAACGCCCTGATTGAAAACAATAACGGGCGTCTGGGTAAAAAACTGTGGACCGATGGCGCGGACGGTGAGCCTATTTCCCTCTATTGCGCTTTTAACGAACTCGACGAAGCGCGTTTTGTGGTTAACCGCATCAAAACCTGGCAGGACAACGGCGGGGCGCTTGCCGAGTGCGCCATTCTCTACCGCAGCAACGCCCAGTCGCGTGTGCTGGAAGAGGCGTTATTGCAGGCGAGTATGCCGTATCGTATTTACGGCGGGATGCGCTTCTTCGAACGCCAGGAAATCAAAGATGCGCTCTCGTATCTGCGCCTGATTGCCAACCGCAACGACGACGCGGCCTTTGAGCGTGTGGTTAATACGCCAACGCGGGGTATTGGTGACCGGACGCTGGACGTGGTACGTCAGACATCGCGCGATCGCCAGTTAACACTCTGGCAGGCATGTCGTGAACTGTTGCAGGAAAAAGCCCTCGCCGGACGTGCTGCCAGCGCCTTACAGCGGTTTATGGAGCTGATCGACGCCTTAGCGCAGGAAACTGCCGATATGCCGCTGCATGTACAGACTGACCGGGTAATTAAAGACTCCGGCCTGCGCACCATGTACGAGCAGGAGAAGGGCGAAAAAGGTCAGACGCGTATCGAAAACTTAGAGGAACTGGTGACGGCAACGCGCCAGTTCAGCTACAACGAAGAAGACGAAGATTTAATGCCGCTGCAGGCATTCCTCTCCCATGCGGCGCTGGAAGCGGGCGAGGGGCAGGCGGATACCTGGCAGGACGCGGTGCAGTTGATGACGCTACACTCGGCGAAAGGTCTGGAATTCCCGCAGGTGTTTATCGTTGGTATGGAAGAGGGCATGTTCCCAAGCCAGATGTCGCTGGATGAAGGCGGGCGTCTGGAAGAAGAACGCCGTCTGGCCTACGTTGGCGTAACCCGCGCGATGCAGAAACTGACGCTGACCTACGCGGAAACCCGCCGTCTATATGGCAAAGAGGTTTACCATCGCCCGTCGCGCTTTATCGGTGAGTTGCCGGAAGAGTGTGTGGAAGAGGTGCGCCTGCGCGCCACGGTAAGCCGCCCGGTCAGCCATCAACGGATGGGGACGCCGATGGTCGAGAACGACAGCGGCTACAAGCTCGGCCAGCGCGTACGCCACGCTAAGTTTGGTGAAGGCACCATCGTCAATATGGAAGGCAGCGGTGAGCATAGCCGTTTGCAGGTGGCGTTCCAGGGCCAGGGTATTAAATGGCTGGTGGCGGCTTACGCCCGGTTGGAGACGGTGTGACGTTGCGGAATGCGGTGCGCCATACCGCATTCCGCATCAGCACCTTACTTAGCGCACTTCTTCACATCAATATTCCAGTCAGCACCAGACGCAACCTGATGTTTCTGCGCGAAATTATCCATATTCAGCGCCACGGAAACATTCAATAAGCTGTTCAGATACACCATCGGCTGGCCTTCCGGCACATCGCCGAAGCTTGCGACATACGGCATTTTCCCTGCGTATTTTTGCTGGGAACCTTCGGAAATGGTCACACACAACGTGTCGTTGAGTTTGATTCCTGCCTGATTCAGCAACTCGTCGCTGATATTGCTCCAGACGTTGCCGTACTGAATATCGAGAATCGGGATATTGCCCTTCACTTCACCTTTTGTTGCTTTGGCTTTCTGATAAGAAAGTTCGACAACTTTTGCAGGAAGCTCTGGCCCCACCTGCTCGAACGTGATCGCCCCGGAAGCCAGACGTGCACCGGTGTAGGCATACACGTCACGACCGTGGAAGGTATATGACTTTTCGGAACCTTTCAGACGGTTGGTTTTTTCATCGATTTGCCGGACGCTCTCAATACCCAGCGATTCCGCCACCAACGTGAGCGTACCGTTATCTGGTGAAACGAAGTACTGACCATTTTTGGTTTTCAGCACTACCGATTTACGGTCTGTACCAACACCTGGATCGACCACGCTAACAAACACCGAACCTTGCGGCCAGTAACTGGCAGTCTGATACAGGCGGTAAGCGCCTTCCCAGATGTTATACGGTGGAATTTCGTGTGTTAAATCAAATATTTTAAGATTATGGTCAACGCCGAAAGCGACCCCTTTCATCGCCGAGACGGCGCCATCTTTCAGGCTAAAATCCGTTTGTAAAATCAAAGCGTTATCCGCATAAGCGGATGATGACCCCAGACAGGTTAATAAAAATAATGTTGCGAGCGTTTTTTTCATTTTTGTTTCCCTTCATTTATCTGATGATTTTCCAGCTGTGTAGCCAGCCCCAGTTTGTCTGGCCTCCTCGAGTGTACAATGTTTAACCTTTCTGCTCGACGGAAATCATGGTGACAAAAGGATAGCGTTGCCACGGGATTGCCTCGCCTTTCATATACATATGTGAAATTGTGCCATCAAGATAAAGCAGCTGCTCAACGTTCAGTTTCGCTTTGGCATAACAGGCAAAATCATAAAAATTTGTCGCCTGCTGGCTCAACAAAAACACGGCGTTCCCATGTTTATTAATCCCAACACCGTTACGAATTTTACGTGAGGCGACGTTGGGATGAATACGCGGATTAATTACACCGTTTTCCATCAACAATGGCCCTGACTGCACCGCAAACTGAATCTCTTTACTGGTTTTAAAGGCATCCAGACGAACGATGCCGACTTTATCTCCCGCGACATAAAACACTCCGCCAGGACGAATAAAGAAATTCCCTTCACCTGAAGCGAGATTTAACGCCACCTTCTGCTGACCGTTTTCGATGTACAAACCGAGCGGCGCATAGCTTTCATCATAGATGCCGCCGTTCATCGCCATCTGCACCTGACCCTGACTATTAATATCCGCCAGCAGAGCATGTAACGTTCCCCACGCTTCGCCATTGGCTTTTTGCCAGTACATTTTCACCCGCTCTGTTTGAGGATTAACGGTATACGCCTGTACGGTCAGCGTCGGATCTGAGGGTGCGCAATCATCAGCGGCAACAGCAAACAAGGGAAGTAAGGTGAGGGTGAGAAAAATCCGTTTGAGATTCAAGGTGATCATTCCTTTACCAATGAATAGCCGATGCGCCATTATAGGCCCTGAATGTGGGATTTTTTTATCCTGTTAGCGACCTTGACGAGTACCAAAAAGCGCGAAGTTCAACTATTGTTCTGTGGTGTTCTGTTGCGTGTTGACGGCAAAATTTTGCTGGCGTAACATGCGCGCACGATCACTCTAAGAGGACATTCGCCTTGGACACACCCAGTAGATACTGGCTCATTATCCTGTCATCCAGGATCAACTCCTAAGGCTATCCCTTTTTGCTGATAGCCTTAGCGGTTGTCAGCGACCTCAATTTTTCCCGTCGCGCTGAGTCAGGCTGTTTAATGGTCTGAAACCCAATTTGTTTCTGTGTGCCCACCGAACTGTCCGATATTTTAAGCATTGGGAGTCCCGGTCATGCTGAGCGCATTTCAACTGGAAAATAACCGACTGACCCGGCTGGAAGTCGAAGAGTCACAACCCCTTGTAAATGCAGTATGGATTGATCTTGTCGAACCGGACGACGACGAGCGACTGCGCGTACAATCTGAACTTGGCCAGAGCCTGGCAACCCGCCCGGAACTGGAAGACATCGAAGCATCGGCACGTTTCTTTGAAGACGATGACGGCCTGCATATTCACTCCTTCTTCTTCTTTGAAGATGCGGAAGATCACGCCGGTAACTCCACTGTGGCATTTACCATCCGTGATGGTCGTCTGTTTACTCTGCGTGAGCGTGAACTGCCCGCTTTTCGTCTGTATCGTATGCGTGCCCGTAGCCAGTCAATGGTGGACGGTAACGCCTACGAGCTGCTGCTGGATCTGTTCGAAACCAAAATCGAACAGTTGGCAGATGAAATTGAAAATATCTACAGCGACCTGGAGCAGTTGAGCCGGGTAATTATGGAAGGGCATCAGGGCGATGAGTACGACGAGGCGCTCTCCACGCTGGCGGAACTGGAAGATATCGGCTGGAAAGTTCGCCTGTGTCTGATGGATACCCAGCGCGCGCTCAACTTCCTGGTACGTAAAGCACGCTTACCGGGTGGGCAACTGGAGCAGGCGCGTGAAATCCTGCGAGATATCGAATCCCTGCTGCCGCATAACGAATCCCTGTTCCAGAAGGTGAACTTCCTGATGCAGGCGGCGATGGGCTTTATCAATATCGAGCAGAACCGCATCATCAAAATCTTCTCGGTGGTATCCGTGGTGTTCCTGCCACCGACGCTGGTCGCTTCCAGCTACGGGATGAACTTTGAGTTTATGCCGGAACTGAAGTGGAGCTTCGGCTACCCAGGCGCGATTATCTTTATGATCCTCGCGGGCCTGGCACCGTATCTGTACTTTAAGCGGAAGAACTGGTTGTAATATAAATGCCGGGTAAAGATTGTTCTTTATCCGGCTTATTGCTGAAAATTGTCTTTTTCAAAGTCATGCGGGTTGAACACTCGCTCTATCTTATTTTCCTGGGTTAGTTGATACTCATTGTTATCAGCAATAAAAAAATGAGTATTACGGTAAGGATATTCATTAATAACCATTAAATAGTTTTTTACGATGCAATTATCATTGCTCTTAATCGTCGGGAAACAGTAGAGATCTTCATACGGCCCTTCGATATATTTTTTATAGTCAGTGAAGCCATTACCGATATCAATAACATACCAGGTATGCCAACTATCTTCTGGTAGGGGATTTTGACTTTTAATTTCATCCTGATGCTTCAGATACCAATTTATTTTATCGCTATCAGTCCATGGCAGATGATCAACGACCAGAAAGACTGAATTGCCAGCATCAGAGTATGTATACAAAATCTGTACAGGACGCAATATCCATAAATTATAGATGCAGCATAGAAGAAATAAATATAATATAATTTTCTGGAGTTTTCTTTTCATAGATAATTTTCGATTCTTTCGATAGTGTTAAAATTGGTGAAAAAAGGTTTGAAAGCAAAGTCTTTATGCCGTTGTAAAAAGAACCATATGCGAAAAAATCTATACTTGTTGTAAATCTTGTTTTTTATATCAGTCACATCCAAACCAAAGTGGTCTTGTGCTATGAAATGAATGGTAGCGCTCCAGCCCATAGGATATTTTTGAAAATTTAAAAGAGATATTTTTTGAGCTGAGATATCATGAATGCTGATTCCCAGGCCATTAAAATTATCTTTAAAATCATTGAATTTATTTAGTCTTGATGAAAGTAATTCGGTCTTAATCTTTTGTAGGAGAAGAGGCCGGTATCCTATCGTAGGTGTTGAAGAAATATCATTTTCGATACATTCTTTGATTACACGTATTGGGCTATTATAATCATATTTGTTTATTCGTTCATGAAAAGATAAGTTCAATTCCTGGCTATGGAAACTGTTGCCATTTTCATATCTAAAATGATCAATCAGATCCTGGATGAGTGTTTTGTATTGTCCAAAAAAGGAAAACATTTTTGCCAGATCTTTCATTTCTGCAAATAAAATATCAATACATTCACTTTGTGATATTTTTGTTCCAGAAGTTGGAACACTAAAAGCACCATAAGTAGAATTCGGCCCAGGAAAATGGTATTTAATGAGGCGGTAAGGATCAACTTTTGCAGAGATGTCGCTTAAGCCGAGAGAGAGAAAATCTTGTTCTTCCATATCCCCATACTGCATATCATCAGCAGAAAAATCATCGAATAAAGTAATAGTTTCGAAAAGTGTACAGGGCATATTAATTGATGAGCCTAATATGTTGTTCATTTATATTCTCCTTTCTTATAATTAAGGGCAATGTTAATTTGATAAGAAATAATAGGGTAAAAAAATTTTAAAAAAGAAATGCACTTCACATTTTTTATTACATTCTGAAGATAACTTGGTTAATGATTGGTCTTGCTCATCGCTAATAACATAATGCTGAATTTACCAAAAATGAAATTTATTAAAGCAAATGAAAATATACAACGACGTCTGGAAATTCTGCCTTTCCTTATGTGAGTCTCCTGTCAGCATGGCAATATGCCCACTCTCATGCAAGAGTCGGCATATTTTTTCAGAATATATTTATTTTTTATTTGGACGTTCTACGCTGCGTATAAATCGCATCCATCACAAAAATTGCCAGCGCCACCCAAATAAAGGTGAAAGTTACCATCTTATCGGCACCCGGTTTTTCACCATAAAACGTCACAGCCAGCAGGAACATCAGCGTCGGACCAATGTACTGGAAAAAGCCTAACGTTGAGAGACGCAGGCGTGTCGCCGCTGCAGTAAAACACAACAGTGGCACGGTGGTGACAATACCGGCGGCGATCAGCAGTAAATTCAGCGACATCGGGTTTTGCCCCATATGACTGGTTGAGCTGTCGGCAATAGCAAACAGGTAAATCGCCGCCACGGGCAGCAACCACATAGTTTCGATTAACATGCCGGTTTGCGCTTCAACAGCAATCTTCTTGCGCACCAGGCCGTAGAAAGCAAAACTAAACGCCAGCCCCAGCGCGATGATCGGCAGTGAACCAAAAGTCCACAACTGAACCAGCACTCCACATATCGCCAGAATCACCGCCAGCCATTGCATCCGGCGGAATCGCTCGCCGAGGAAAATCATCCCCAGCACAATGTTCACCAGCGGGTTAATAAAGTAACCAAGGCTCGCTTCCAGCATATGGTGATTGTTCACCGCCCAGATAAACAGTAGCCAGTTGCCGCCAATCAGCACGGCAGAGACTGCCAGCATAAAAATTTTCTGTGGCGTCTGAATCAGCGTTTTTAAATAGGACCACTGGCGGCAAATGCTCATCAGCACCACCATAAAGAAAAACGACCAGATCACGCGATGCGTCAGGATCTCATCGGCGGGCACGTAGTAAATCAGTTTGAAGTACGCTGGCGCAATACCCCAAATAAAATAAGCGGCAAGAGCGAGTAATACGCCCTGCCGCGTTTGTTTTGCATCCATCGGGAATACTCATTTTTAATTGGTAACAGCAGTTTACCTGCTTTTATGTCTTCAACCTACCATATAGGTGGCGGTGGCACTGGCAATATAAAGCTGTTCTTCATTGTGTAATTCAACGCGGGCGACGGCGACTTTATTGCCTGCACGTAACAGGCTACTGGTAGCAGTAAAACGCTCGCCTCTGCCTGGGCGCAGATAATCGACGCGAAGATCAATGGTCCCCATCCGCGATAGCCGCTGGCGTAGTTCATCTTCACTGATGGTTTCGTGGCGGGTTAAGGTACTTCCCACGCACACCAGACCTGCGGCGACATCCAGCGCCGACGCAATGACCCCGCCGTGTAAAATGCTTTGCGCCCAGTTGCCCACCATCATCGGCTGATTTTTAAAGGCCAGCTGTGCGAACTCTTTTTCGTAACGCTCCAGTTCCATCCCCAATGCGCGGTTAAATGGTATGTGATAAACAAACATCTCACCCACTAATTTGAGGGCTTGTTCAGCGGTCAGTACGGCAGACATAACATCCTTACACTTCATTGGTTAATGAAATGTTGATTTTATGCTTCTTTGTTGTTGGTTTCTACTTTAGGAAGGGATAACTAACGGCTATGGAGTTAAGTATGTAAAATAGCCCGCAGAAAAATATTCACCTTATCAATAATTCGTTACGGAGAACACGAGCGATGCGGACTCTGCAGGGCTGGTTGTTGCCGGTGTTTATGTTGCCTATGGCAGTATATGCACAAGAGGCAACGGTGAAAGAGGTGCATGACGCGCCAGCGGTGCGTGGCAGTATTATCGCCAATATGCTGCAGGAGCATGACAATCCGTTCACCCTTTATCCTTATGACACCAACTACATCATCTACACCCAAACCAGCGATCTGAATAAAGAAGCGATTGCCAGTTACGACTGGGCGGAAAACGCGCGTAAGGATGAAGTAAAGTTCCAGTTGAGCCTGGCGTTTCCGCTGTGGCGTGGGATTTTGGGGCCAAACTCTGTACTGGGCGCCTCCTACACACAGAAATCCTGGTGGCAGCTTTCTAATAGCGATGAGTCATCACCGTTTCGTGAAACTAACTACGAACCGCAATTGTTCCTCGGTTTTGCCACGGATTACAACTTTGCTGGCTGGACGCTGCGCGATGTGGAAATGGGCTACAACCACGACTCAAACGGGCGTTCAGACCCGACTTCCCGCAGCTGGAACCGCCTTTATACCCGCCTGATGGCAGAAAACGGTAACTGGCTGGTAGAGGTGAAGCCGTGGTATGTGGTGGGGAATACGGACGATAACCCGGACATCACCAAATATATGGGTTACTACCAGCTTAAAATCGGCTATCACCTCGGTGATGCGGTACTGAGCGCGAAAGGGCAGTACAACTGGAACACCGGTTACGGCGGCGCGGAGTTAGGCTTAAGCTACCCGATCACCAAACATGTGCGCCTTTATACTCAGGTTTACAGCGGTTACGGCGAATCGCTCATCGACTATAACTTCAACCAGACCCGCGTTGGTGTGGGAGTTATGCTAAACGACCTGTTTTGATGAATGGTTGGCAAATCTGGAATCCAGCATCCAGGATTACCCTCTCAGAGACTAAAAGCATTGCAGTTTCTCGCGCAGGCGCTGAAAATAGCGCCTGTTTTTATTTCAGGCAATCGGGGTGAATGTGGCGCAGGCGGAAGTGTTGAATCTGGAGTCCGGAGCTAAACAGGTTTTACAAGAAACCTTTGGCTATCAACAGTTTCGCCCCGGCCAGGAAGAGATTATCGACACCGTACTTTCCGGTCGCGATTGCCTGGTCGTCATGCCCACTGGTGGCGGAAAATCCCTTTGCTATCAAATCCCTGCCTTATTGCTAAACGGCCTTACCGTGGTTGTTTCACCGCTGATTTCCTTGATGAAAGATCAGGTGGATCAACTGCAAGCCAACGGCGTGGCGGCGGCGTGCCTTAACTCGACGCAAACCCGCGAGCAGCAACTTGAAGTTATGACAGGCTGTCGCACCGGGCAAATCCGCCTGCTTTATATCGCGCCGGAACGCCTGATGCTGGATAACTTTCTTGAGCATCTGGCGCACTGGAATCCGGTGTTATTAGCCGTTGATGAAGCGCACTGTATCTCCCAATGGGGCCACGATTTCCGCCCGGAATACGCTGCCCTCGGTCAGCTGCGTCAGCGTTTTCCGACGCTGCCGTTTATGGCGCTGACTGCCACCGCCGACGACACCACGCGCCAGGATATCGTGCGCCTGCTGGGGCTGAACGATCCGCTAATTCAAATCAGCAGTTTTGACCGTCCGAATATTCGCTACATGCTGATGGAGAAATTCAAACCGCTCGATCAGTTGATGCGTTATGTACAGGAACAACGCGGTAAGTCGGGGATTATTTACTGTAATAGTCGTGCGAAAGTAGAAGACACCGCTGCGCGCCTGCAAAGCAAGGGAATTAGCGCGGCGGCCTATCATGCCGGGCTGGAAAATAATGTTCGCGCTGATGTGCAGGAAAAATTCCAGCGCGATGACCTGCAAATTGTGGTGGCGACGGTGGCGTTCGGCATGGGCATCAACAAGCCTAACGTTCGCTTCGTGGTGCATTTTGATATTCCGCGCAATATCGAATCCTATTATCAGGAAACTGGACGCGCCGGGCGTGATGGCCTGCCCGCGGAAGCGATGCTGTTTTACGATCCGGCTGATATGGCGTGGCTGCGCCGTTGTCTGGAAGAGAAGCCGCAGGGGCAGTTGCAGGATATCGAACGTCATAAACTCAATGCGATGGGCGCGTTTGCCGAAGCGCAAACTTGTCGTCGTTTGGTATTGCTGAACTATTTTGGCGAAGGGCGTCAGGAGCCGTGCGGGAACTGCGATATCTGCCTCGATCCGCCGAAACAGTACGACGGTTCAACCGATGCTCAGATTGCCCTTTCCACCATTGGTCGTGTGAATCAGCGGTTTGGGATGGGTTATGTGGTGGAAGTGATTCGCGGTGCTAATAACCAGCGTATCCGCGACTATGGTCATGACAAACTGAAAGTCTATGGCATGGGCCGTGATAAAAGCCATGAACATTGGGTGAGCGTGATCCGCCAGCTGATTCACCTCGGCCTGGTGACGCAAAATATTGCCCAGCATTCTGCCCTACAACTGACAGAGGCTGCGCGTCCGGTGCTGCGCGGCGAATCCTCTTTGCAACTTGCCGTGCCGCGTATCGTGGCGCTCAAACCGAAAGCGATGCAGAAATCGTTCGGCGGCAACTATGATCGCAAACTGTTCGCCAAATTACGCAAACTGCGTAAATCGATTGCCGATGAAAGCAATGTCCCGCCGTACGTGGTGTTTAACGACGCAACCTTGATTGAGATGGCGGAGCAGATGCCGATCACCGCCAGCGAAATGCTCAGCGTTAACGGCGTTGGTATGCGCAAGCTGGAACGCTTTGGCAAACCGTTTATGGCGCTGATTCGTGCGCATGTCGATGGTGACGACGAAGAGTAGTCAGCAGCATAAAAAAGTGCCAGGATGAAGACTCCGTAAACGTTTCCCCCGCGAGTCTAATGTATGTTGATGTTATTCCTCACCGTCGCCATGGTGCACATTGTGGCGCTTATGAGCCCCGGTCCCGATTTCTTTTTTGTCTCTCAGACCGCTGTTAGTCGTTCCCGTAAAGAAGCGATGATGGGCGTGCTGGGCATTACCTGCGGCGTAATGGTTTGGGCTGGGATTGCGTTGCTTGGCCTACATTTGATTATCGAAAAAATGGCCTGGCTGCATACGCTGATTATGGTGGGCGGTGGCCTGTATCTCTGCTGGATGGGTTACCAGATGCTACGTGGTGCACTGAAAAAAGAGGTTGTTTCTGCCCCTGCGCCACAAGTCGAACTGGCGAAAAGCGGGCGCAGTTTTCTTAAGGGCTTACTGACCAATCTCGCGAACCCTAAAGCGATTATCTACTTTGGTTCGGTGTTCTCGCTGTTTGTCGGTGATAATGTCGGCACCACCGAACGCTGGGGCATTTTCGCGTTGATTATTGTCGAAACACTGGCGTGGTTTACCGTCGTTGCCAGCCTGTTTGCTCTGCCGCAAATGCGCCGTGGTTATCAACGTCTGGCGAAGTGGATTGATGGTTTTGCCGGGGCGTTATTTGCCGGATTTGGCATTCATTTGATTATTTCGCGTTAATGCCAGATGCGTCATCAGAGTAAGTCGGATAAGGCGTTTACGCCGCATCCGACATTATTTTCACGCATGCCTCGCCGATGCTAACAGCGCTCCCACCAGCATAAATAACGAGCCGAAAATCTTATTCAGCGCCTTCATCTGCTTTGGTCCTTTAATCCATAGAGCAATCCGTTGAGCAAGGGTGGCGTAACCGATCATCACAATAATATCGACCACAATAGTGGTGACGCCGAGCACGATATACTGCATCAGTTGTGGCTGCTGCGGCATGATGAATTGCGGAAATAGCGCCGCCAGAAACACAATACTTTTGGGATTGGTGAGATTCACAAAAACTGCGCGCTGGAACAAATGTCGACGCGATTGAGTGGAGGCCAGCGATTTAAGATCAATTGCGCCAGCGGCGCGCCATTGCTGTATTCCCAGCCAAATCAAGTAAGCTGCGCCTGCCCACTTCAACACTTCAAACGCAATCACTGAGCGGGAAAATAGCGTCCCCAACCCCACGCCAACCAGCACAATATGAATCGCCAGTCCGGTCTGAAGCCCAGCAATAGACGCCACCGCGCCGCGATAACCGTGGTTGAGCGAGGTGGTCATGGTGTTGATTGCGCCAGAGCCTGGCGACAGGCTTAAAATGATCGATGTCAGCAGGTAGGCAAACCACCATTCTAAGGTCATGATGAACTCCCGGTGTGTCTATTTTTGTGCCACAATACGCTACTGTCGCAGCGTTGTGTCAGGCACGCTTAAAAAAACGATTTTACGTGGTTTAAGAGGCAGATTACCCGATGTTTCAGCAGCAAAAAGACTGGGAAACAAGAGAAAACGCGTTTGCTGCTTTTACCATGGGACCGCTGACTGATTTCTGGCGTCAGCGTGATGAAGCAGAGTTTACTGGTGTGGATGACATTCCGGTTCGCTTTGTCCGTTTTCGCGCACAGCACCATGACCGGGTGGTAGTCATCTGTCCGGGGCGTATTGAGAGCTACGTAAAATATGCGGAACTGGCCTACGACCTGTTCCATTTGGGGTTTGATGTTTTAATCATCGACCATCGCGGGCAGGGACGTTCCGGTCGCCTGTTAGGCGATCCACATCTCGGGCATGTTAATCGCTTTAATGATTATGTTGATGATCTGGCGGCATTCTGGCAACAGGAGGTTCAGCCCGGTCCGTGGCGTAAACGCTATATACTGGCACATTCGATGGGCGGTGCGATCTCCACATTATTTCTGCAACGCCATCCAGGTGTATGTGACGCCATTGCGCTAACTGCGCCAATGTTTGGGATTGTGATTCGTATGCCGTCATTTATGGCACGGCAGATCCTCAATTGGGCCGAAGCGCATCCACGTTTCCGTGATGGCTATGCGATAGGCACCGGGCGCTGGCGCGCGTTGCCGTTTGCTATCAACGTACTGACCCACAGCAGACAGCGATATCGACGTAACTTACGTTTCTATGCTGATGACCCAACGATTCGCGTCGGTGGGCCGACCTACCATTGGGTACGCGAAAGTATTCTGGCTGGCGAACAGGTGTTAGCCGGTGCGGGTGATGACGCCACGCCAACGCTTCTCTTACAAGCTGAAGAGGAACGCGTGGTGGATAACCGCATGCACGACCGTTTTTGTGAACTACGCACCGCTGCGGGCCATCCTGTCGAAGGAGGACGGCCGTTGGTAATTAAAGGTGCGTACCATGAGATCCTTTTTGAAAAGGACGCAATGCGCTCAGTCGCGCTCCACGCTATCGTTGATTTTTTCAACAGGCA
Source organism: Escherichia coli DSM 30083 = JCM 1649 = ATCC 11775 (assembly GCF_003697165.2). Taxonomy (GTDB): domain Bacteria; phylum Pseudomonadota; class Gammaproteobacteria; order Enterobacterales; family Enterobacteriaceae; genus Escherichia; species Escherichia coli. Next base: position 4,774,442 of record NZ_CP033092.2, on the reverse strand, counting down.
TAACTCACCCAGCGGAAACCGCTCTACAGAGGTTTAAATTTCTTATGTACCAGGTTGTTGCGTCTGATTTAGATGGCACGTTACTTTCTCCCGACCATACGTTATCCCCTTACGCCAAAGAAACTCTGAAGCTGCTCACCGCGCGCGGCATCAACTTTGTGTTTGCGACCGGTCGTCACCACGTTGATGTGGGGCAAATTCGCGATAATCTGGAGATTAAGTCTTACATGATTACCTCCAATGGCGCGCGCGTTCACGACCTCGATGGCAACCTGATTTTTGCTCATAACCTGGATCGCGACATTGCCAGTGACCTGTTTGGCGTAGTCAACGACAATCCGGACATCATTACTAACGTTTATCGCGACGACGAATGGTTTATGAATCGCCATCGCCCGGAAGAGATGCGCTTTTTTAAAGAAGCGGTGTTCAAATATGCGCTGTATGAGCCGGGATTGCTGGAGCCGGAAGGCGTCAGCAAAGTGTTCTTCACCTGCGATTCCCATGAAAAACTTCTGCCACTGGAGCAAGCGATTAACGCTCGCTGGGGCGATCGCGTCAATGTCAGTTTCTCTACCTTAACCTGCCTGGAAGTCATGGCTGGCGGCGTTTCAAAAGGCCATGCGCTGGAAGCGGTGGCTAAGAAACTGGGCTACAGTCTGAAGGATTGTATTGCGTTTGGTGATGGGATGAACGACGCCGAAATGCTGTCGATGGCGGGGAAAGGCTGCATTATGGGCAGTGCGCACCAGCGTCTGAAAGATCTGCATCCAGAGCTGGAAGTGATTGGTACTAACGCCGAAGACGCAGTGCCGCATTATCTGCGTAAGCTCTATTTATCGTAATCGTTCTTTATTTGGTCAGTTGTCAACCTGATACTTCGCTACAATGGCTACTCGTTAATCAAAGAGTTTTCCATTGTGGCGCTACTTATCATCACCACGATTCTGTGGGCCTTCTCCTTTAGCTTTTATGGCGAGTACCTTGCGGGGCACGTCGATAGCTATTTTGCGGTGCTGGTGCGCGTTGGCCTGGCGGCACTCGTTTTTCTGCCGTTTCTGCGTACCCGTGGCAATAGCCTGAAAACGGTCGGCCTGTATATGCTGGTGGGCGCGATGCAGCTCGGTGTGATGTATATGCTGAGTTTCCGCGCCTATCTCTACCTGACGGTCTCCGAACTGTTGCTGTTCACCGTACTGACGCCGCTCTACATCACGCTGATTTATGACATCATGAGTAAGCGCCGTCTGCGCTGGGGCTATGCCTTTAGCGCCTTGCTGGCGGTGATTGGTGCCGGGATTATTCGCTATGATCAGGTCACCGACCATTTCTGGACTGGCTTATTGCTGGTGCAACTCTCCAATATCACTTTTGCCATCGGCATGGTGGGTTACAAACGTCTGATGGAAACTCGCCCGATGCCGCAGCATAACGCCTTTGCGTGGTTCTATCTTGGCGCGTTCCTGGTGGCAGTGATTGCATGGTTCTTGCTGGGAAATGCGCAGAAAATGCCGCAAACCACGTTGCAATGGGGCATTCTGGTGTTTCTTGGTGTGGTGGCTTCCGGGATTGGCTACTTTATGTGGAACTACGGCGCGACGCAGGTGGACGCCGGAACGCTGGGCATTATGAATAATATGCACGTTCCGGCAGGGCTGCTGGTAAACCTGGCTATCTGGCACCAACAGCCGCACTGGCCAACGTTTATTACAGGCGCGCTGGTGATCCTGGCCTCACTGTGGGTGCATCGTAAGTGGGTCGCTCCGCGCTCTTCACAAACGGCAGATGATCGCAGGCGTGATTGCGCGCTGAACGAATAAACGCTTCCGTAATCGGCTGACGCTGCTCGCCATCGCGCACGGCGGCGTACAGTCGGCTCCACAAGCCTTCGCCCAGGGTTTTGGTGACCACCAGACCCTGGCGTTCAAAACTCTCCACCACCCAATGCGGTAGTGCGGCAATACCCATCCGTGCGGCAACCATCTGAATCAACAATAAGGTGTTATCGACGCTTTTCAGTGACGGGCTGACGCCTGCTGGCTGAAGAAAATGCCGCCAGACATCCAGTCGGCTACGCTGCACCGGATAAATCAACAGCGTTTCGCTGGCGAGGTCTTCCGGCGTGATTCGCGTTTTCGCCGCCAGTGGATGGTCAGGTGCTAACACCAGACGCACTTCATAGTCGAACATCGGCGAATAATGCAGGCCACTGCGCGGCAGAATATCGGAGGTCATCACCAGATCCAGCTCACCCTGCTGCAACGCGGGCTGCGGGTCAAACGTCACGCCCGATTTAAAATCCATCTCCACCTGCGGCCAGTTCTTATGGAAATTTTCTAACGCGGGCGTCAGCCACTGAATACAGCTATGGCACTCAATGGCAATGCGCAGGCGCGTCTGCTGCGGTTCATTGCAGGCTTGCAGTGCCTGGCTGATTTGCGGCAGCACCTGATTCGCCAGTTGCAACAGGATTTCTCCCTGCGGTGTAAACCGAAGCGGCTGGCTTTTACGCACAAATAGCCGGAAGCCAAGGCGTTGTTCCAGATCGCTAAACTGGTGAGACAGGGCGGATTGCGTTTGATGCAACGTCGCCGCAGCGGCTGCGAGTGAGCCGCAGTTCCGCAACGCTTGTAGCGTTTTCAGGTGTTTTACTTCGATCATGAAAGTCCTTCACTTCGGCATGAATAATTTGCGCTTGAGGAATATACAGTAACCGCCAATTATGGATGTGTAAACATCTGGACGGCTAAATACTAAAAATTCCATAAGGGGCATATAATGACAATTCTTAATCACACCCTCGGTTTCCCTCGCGTTGGCCTGCGTCGCGAGCTGAAAAAAGCGCAAGAGAGTTATTGGGCGGGGAACTCCACGCGTGAAGAACTGCTGGCGGTAGGGCGTGAATTGCGTGCTCGTCACTGGGATCAACAAAAGCAAGCGGGTATCGACCTGCTGCCGGTGGGCGATTTTGCCTGGTACGATCATGTACTGACCACCAGTCTGCTGCTGGGTAATGTTCCGCAACGTCATCAGAACAACGATGGTTCGGTAGATATCGACACCCTGTTCCGTATTGGTCGTGGACGTGCACCGACTGGCGAACCTGCGGCGGCAGCGGAAATGACCAAATGGTTTAACACCAACTATCACTACATGGTGCCGGAGTTCGTTAAAGGCCAACAGTTCAAACTGACCTGGACGCAGCTGCTGGAGGAAGTGGACGAGGCGCTGGCGCTGGGCCACAAGGTGAAACCTGTGCTGCTGGGGCCGATTACCTACCTGTGGCTGGGTAAAGTGAAAGGTGAACAGTTTGATCGCCTGAGCCTGCTGAACGACATTCTGCCGGTTTATCAGCAAGTGCTGGCAGAACTGGCGAAACGCGGCATCGAGTGGGTACAGATTGATGAACCCGCGTTGGTACTGGAACTGCCGCAGGCGTGGCTGAACGCATACAAACCCGCTTACGACGCGCTCCAGGGACAGGTGAAACTGCTGCTGACCACCTATTTTGAAGGCGTAACGCCAAATCTCGACACGATTACTGCGCTGCCTGTTCAGGGTCTGCATGTCGATCTTGTACATGGTAAAGATGACGTTGCTGAACTGCACAAGCGTCTGCCTTCTGACTGGCTGCTGTCTGCGGGTCTTATCAATGGTCGTAACGTCTGGCGCGCCGATCTTACCGAGAAATATGCGCAAATTAAGGACATTGTCGGCAAACGCGATTTGTGGGTGGCATCTTCCTGCTCGTTGCTGCACAGCCCCATCGACCTGAGCGTGGAAACGCGTCTTGATGCAGAAGTGAAAAGCTGGTTTGCCTTCGCCCTGCAAAAATGTCATGAACTGGCATTGCTGCGCGATGCGCTAAACAGTGGTGATACGGCAGCTCTGGCAGAGTGGAGCGCTCCGATTCAGGCGCGTCGTCACTCTACTCGTGTACATAATCCGGCAGTAGAAAAGCGTCTGGCGGCGATCACCGCCCAGGACAGTCAGCGTGCGAATGTCTATGAAGTGCGTGCTGAAGCCCAGCGTGCGCGTTTTAAACTGCCCGCATGGCCGACCACCACGATTGGTTCCTTCCCGCAAACCACGGAGATTCGTACCCTGCGTCTGGATTTTAAAAAGGGTAATCTCGACGCCAATAACTACCGCACGGGCATTGCGGAACATATCAAGCAGGCCATTGTTGAGCAGGAACGTTTGGGACTGGATGTGCTGGTACATGGCGAGGCCGAGCGTAATGACATGGTGGAATACTTTGGCGAGCACCTCGACGGGTTTGTCTTTACGCAAAACGGTTGGGTACAGAGCTACGGTTCCCGCTGCGTGAAGCCACCGATTGTTATTGGTGACGTTAGTCGTCCGGCGCCGATTACCGTGGAGTGGGCAAAATATGCGCAATCCCTGACTGATAAACCGGTGAAAGGGATGTTGACCGGCCCGGTGACTATTCTCTGCTGGTCGTTCCCGCGTGAAGATGTCAGCCGTGAAACCATCGCCAAACAAATTGCGCTGGCGCTGCGTGATGAAGTCGCGGACCTGGAAGCCGCTGGAATTGGCATCATTCAGATTGACGAACCGGCATTGCGCGAAGGTTTACCACTGCGTCGCAGCGACTGGGATGCCTATCTCCAGTGGGGCGTGGAGGCTTTCCGTATCAACGCCGCCGTGGCGAAAGATGACACACAAATCCACACTCACATGTGTTACTGCGAGTTCAACGACATCATGGATTCGATTGCGGCGCTGGACGCAGACGTCATCACCATCGAAACCTCGCGTTCCGACATGGAGTTGCTGGAGTCGTTTGAAGAGTTTGATTATCCAAATGAAATCGGTCCTGGCGTCTATGACATTCACTCGCCAAACGTACCGAGCGTGGAATGGATTGAAGCCTTGCTGAAGAAAGCGGCAAAACGCATTCCGGCAGAGCGTCTGTGGGTCAACCCGGACTGTGGCCTGAAAACGCGCGGCTGGCCAGAAACCCGCGCGGCACTGGCGAACATGGTGCAGGCGGCGCAGAATTTGCGTCGGGGATGATGAGTATTAACGAGTCATTGTAAATTGCAGTACGATAATGGCTTCCAGTACTGGAAGCCATTTTGCATGAGTGCCAGATTGAAGCAGATCTTCAGGAGTAGAAATAACCGAATCGTTTTTTTCGCAAAACACAGTTTTGAGTGATTCCGTTCAGTAATCAACGCTACGTTATTTATTCTCACGTTGCACGAGATTGTATCCCTTTTCACTAACGTGGTAGTGAGGCATAGACTTATGCCCGCTATCCTCAATAATAACCAAACCTTCGTTAGCTAATTTGTTAACAATATTAACAACATTACCGAATCCTGGTATTTGCCTTATGGATAGTGTGCGATCGAGATTCATCCAGTTCCAGTTTATATCTTTCTCAGTCATAACGTTCAGCACGTTAAGTTCATTTTTAGTGATCACGATATTCTGTACCAAAATTGATGAGTATCTTATTGAAAGATCACAATGTAAATCATGCTCCTGTAATGGCTGGATCAGAAGAGGTTGTCTTGTTGTTCTTTGATAAGATTCAATCCATATTGAGAAACTCTGTAGCGTGGTTTAGAGTTGCCCTCACCATTTACGATATCAACCAACCCATGATTAACCAGCTTTGTTACGATATTCGCTACGTTGCCAAATCCTGGAATATTTCGTATAGCTAAAGTACGATCCAGCACCATCCAGCTCCAGTCAATATCTTTCTCAGCCATAACTTTCAGCACGTTAAATTCAACTATCGTAATCGTCATTTTTTTGCATCCGGATGAAATAAGTCAGTATCTTTAATTTTAAAGTCTTCTAGAGTTGCAGTATGTGCATTATTCCATAATTCATATCCATCTAAACCATTCGGTTCACCTGTTTCCCATCCTAAATTACAATAACGCTGATACTCGCGGCATTCATGAGTATAGTAGTTCAGATCGTATTTTTCAGGAAGCAATTCTTTATTTGCTATTTTTTTTAGCCTTGAAATCATTACATCATTAGCTGGATCATGATCAAATCTGGAGATATGCTTTTCAACAATAGCGATACCTTCCCTATTGATTGTTACGCCATCTATCGTCAGGTTTTCTATTGGACCACCGGCAAGGTCGGGATTAAATGGTCTTCCTGATACTGCTCCTCTGGCTCCGAAATGCTCAAATGATTCCAAATCAGGGAATCTCATTCTTCCCAGAACAACTCCAGCAACTATTGAAGCACCAGCGATGAGTAACCCTTTGTTATCCATAACTTGATCGTAACCAGCAGGTGCATCTCCTCCCAACTTGTTTGCTGTTTCCCTGAATCCTTCGATATTCCCATTGTATATGCCGCCAGCAGCAAGCAGTCTGCCAACCGCTTTACTATTGAGTGTTTTGAGGCCATTATTATCTTTAGTTTTTTGCCGTGGTATAAACAGACGGTTGTAGTTATCGGGAAATGCCAAATGACTAAATTCAGTATTAGCAATCAGATGCCTGGAGAGTATATATTCATAACTGACAGTGATGGTTTCTGTATCCAGATTGTTCTCAGTAAACAGGTGATTGATTGCTGATAAGAGCGCGCCGCGGAGTTGAATGTTGTAATATTTCTCCTATCGACCAAATCTATTGATCCGATAGAAGTCAAACTCCATGAACAACTGCTCGTTATTGTTAATAGCGTTAATAAGTAACGGGGAGCTTTTGTCAATCAACTTACAGAAACTAAGGCCATGTAATTGTGACCCTTTGCCTGTATTCGTAATACTATTAGATAGCGAGAACGCGAAGATTTCATCTTCATGGCCAATCTGCCAGCGATTACCTATTGATGCGCTCGTTCCGCAACGAGAGGAAATACATCCTTGTTGTTCTCCGGTTATGGTCAGGTAAATTTCATCACTCATCTTTGATGAACTCTCTTTATTGCTTGATGTTTTAAAAATAAACAATATTGCTATTTGTTTATAATTATTTACTCCTCAAGTTAATGGATTTAAATATGGGAAATAAAATGTTTCACTTTAGACCAGTTTTCATGAGGAAAATCTGTAATCATTAATAATAAACATGAATATTTTGCAGTGATTAATATTTGTTATGAATATAATCTATAACAATGAAGAGTTATCAGTTGTTCGGTGTATAGCCAGAGACGAGTTCAGTTTGTGATTTTTACAGGGCAGTTACAGCCGCAAAATTTTATGGCTGATTTCACCTTCCCCTCAAGCTTATCTTTCTTAAAAAGAGAAATAATTCTTAAATTCAAATAGTTATATACAATCTACTCTCTTTCTTGTGACTAGCTTCACATTTCATACTGATGCATTGGAATGAAATAAAATTTCATGAGATTTTGTGTTTGAGAAAAATTATTTCATTAGGTGTGAAATGGACGCAAAGCTGTACATCACTGAGATCATCAATGAATTAACCTTCGTTAAGGACTCTATCCGTGAGGATGACTGCACCAAATTGATCGACGCTATTCAGCAAAGCCAGCGCGTTTTCTGCTATGGCCTGGGGCGTGCCGGCTTTTCCATGAAAGCCTTCACCATGCGCCTGATGCATATGGGCAAAGAGGTTTACTTCCTGACGGAAACCATTACGCCGAACTTTGGGCCTGGCGATCTGTTTATCGTTTCTTCCGCTTCCGGTGAGACAGCACAACTGGTGGCACTGGCGAAAAAAGCACGTCAGTTTGGCGGCGCTGTGGCGGTGTTAACCACGAATCGACACGCCACTATCACCGAGTTTGTCGACGTCATCGTGCAAATCAATGCCCCTTCCAAAAATCAAAAAGATTCTGTTTTCCGCTCGGCACAGCCGATGGCGTCGTTGTATGAGCAAGCTTTGCTGGTGATTGCCGATGCATTAGTGATGAAGATGGCTGCTGAAAGCGGTGCGCCGGAAAGTGAACTGTTTAAGCGCCACGCCAATCTGGAATAGTCGTCGCCGTTATTTGCTCGATACCCTACAGGAGAATAAAAATGAGCAAAAAAATAACATCCTTGTTTAACTTCAAGAAGTTGCAGAAATTTTCTTCTGCTCTGATGTTACCAATCGCCATTCTTCCGGCGGCGGGTTTGATTTTAGCCATCGGGATTTCATTTAACATTGAGCTGCTGGCGAATTGCGGCGGCCTGATTTTCGCCAACCTTCCTTTGCTGTTTTGTGTCGGTATTGTGATTGGCCTGACAGGTGATGGTTCTTCATCACTTTCAGCGATTATCAGCTACATGATCATGAATGCCACGATGGGAACGCAACTTGGCATTACCGCGGAGTCCGTTGCAGCCAGTAACGGTGACTATGCGATGATCCTCGGGGTACCGACGTTACAAACGGGAGTGTTTGGCGGTTTGATTGTCGCCATCTTTGTTTATCTGCTCTATACCCGCTTCCACAATATTGAATTGCCTCAGTTTCTTGGTTTCTTCGGTGGAAAACGCTTTGTACCGATTATTACGGCGGTGGCGGCAATTATTGTCGGCTATTTATTGCCGTGGCTGTGGATACCGGTACAAAAAGGTCTGGCGTCGCTTTCAACGCTGGTGACCAGTGGGCATAACGCGAACTTCGCGGCCTTTATTTACGCCGTTGGCGAACGTTCGCTGATTCCTTTTGGCCTGCATCATATCTGGAACGTGCCGTTTTATTACAACTTTGGCGACTACATGACCAAATCCGGGCAACTGGTGACGGGCGATATTCCGGTGTTCTTTGCCCAATTGCGCGACGGTGTTCCGTTGACGGCGGGGTTGTTTATGACAGGTCGTTTCCCAATCATGATGTTTGCGTTACCTGCCGCCGCGTTGGCGATGTATCAGGAAGCAAAACCGGAACGTAAGGCGCTGATTAAAGGCCTTTTACTCTCCGGTGCGCTGACCACATTTGTTACCGGGATTACGGAGCCGCTGGAATATGCATTTTTGTTTGCAGCTCCGGTTCTCTACATCATTCACATCTTCTTATATGCCACTTCATTTGTGCTGATGAACATCCTGAATGTGCACATTGGTCATCCTTTTGCTGGCGGTCTTATTGATTTCGTACTGAATGGCGTTATGCCAAACCGCACGCCGTGGTATCTGGTGTTCCTGGCAGGCGCGGGCTATGCAGCGATTTACTACACCGTATTTCGGGTACTGATCCGCAAGTTGAATCTGAAAACACCGGGACGTGAGGATGAAGAGATTGCCGTTGCAACCACATTAACGCGCGAAGAACGTCCATACCAAATCATCGAGGCAGTAGGTGGTTTCGACAATATCGAAGATGTGGATGCCTGCGCAACACGCCTGAGGCTGGCGCTGGTAGACGATAAGAAAGTGAATGAAAAACGGCTGAAGGAGTTGGGGGCTGCGGGTTTAGTGAAACTGGGTGATGGCGGTGTACAGGTGATATTTGGCGGCAAATCGCAAATCCTGCGCGACGAAATCAAAACCGTAATGAGCAGACCGCGCCCGACAGAAATGACAGTGGCCTGTGCTAACTAATTCGAGATTAGCGGGCTGGTTTCAGCCCGCCAGACAGAGAGAGCTGAAGTATGAATTCACAATTACTGGCTAACGCCATCCGAATGTTAAGTGTTGATGCGATCCAGAAAGCGAACTCCGGTCATCCGGGCGCGCCGATGGGGATGGCGGATATTGCCGAAGTGGTCTGGCGTCGTCACCTGCGTCATAACCCAAAAAATCCGCAGTGGTTTAACCGCGACCGCTATATTCAGTCGAACGGGCACGGTTCCATGTTGATTTACGCTTTGCTGCATCTTACAGGCTACGACCTGTCGATGGATGATATTCGCGACTTTCGTCAGCTCCACTCCCGCACGCCAGGTCATCCAGAATATGGTTATACGCCGGGTGTTGAAACCACCACCGGCCCGTTGGGGCAGGGCGTAGCTAATGCGGTGGGGATGGCGATTGCGGAGAAGGCGCTGGCGGCAGAATTTAACAAACCGGGCTTTAATATTGTTGATCATCACACATGGCTATTTTTGGGTGATGGCTGCCTGATGGAAGGGATCTCCCACGAGGCCTGTGGTCTTGCAGGAACGCTGAAGCTCGGCAATCTGATTGCTATCTGGGACGATAACGGTATTTCGATCGATGGTCACGTAGAAGGCTGGTTTGCTGAAGATACGGCTGCCCGTTTTCGTGCCTACGGCTGGCATGTCATTGAAGGCGTTGATGGTCACGATCCAGAAGAGGTAGATGCTGCGGTGCGTGAAGCGAAAAGCGTCACGGATAAGCCCAGTCTGCTGTGCTGCAAAACGATTATCGGTTTTGGTTCGCCAAATAAAGCCAACAGCCACGATTGCCACGGCTCGGCGCTGGGTGCAGATGAAGTGGCGCTGGTGCGTGAACGTCTGCAATGGCCGTATGCCCCTTTCGAAATTCCTGGTGAAATTTATGCCGCATGGGATGCGACCGAGAAAGGCGCGCAGGTTCAACAGGAATGGGATGCACTGTTTGCTGACTACGCGAAGCAGTGGCCGGAACTGGCGGCGGAGTTTACTCGTCGCATGAAGGGTGATTTGCCTGCTGGCTGGGCCGAGAATATGCAGAAATATGTGCACGATCTGCAATCCCATCCGGCGGCGCTGGCAACCCGTCAGGTCAGCCAGAAATGCCTCAATCACTTCGCGGATATGCTGCCGGAACTGATGGGCGGCTCGGCGGACTTGTCGCCCTCTAACCTGACTCGCCATCAGAAATCGGTTGATTTCACCGGGGAAAATCCGGCGGGGAATTACATCTCCTATGGCGTGCGTGAATTTGGTATGTCGGCCATCATGAACGGTCTTGCGCTGCATGGTGGGTTTATCCCTTACGGCGGTACTTTCCTGATGTTTATGGAATATGCGCGTAATGCACTGCGCATGGCGGCGCTGATGAAGATCCGCTCGGTGTTTGTTTATACCCACGATACCATCGGCCTGGGCGAAGACGGCCCGACACATCAGCCCGTTGAGCAACTGGCGTCGCTGCGTCTGACGCCGAATATGGAAACCTGGCGCGGTTGCGATCAGGTGGAAGTGGCGGTAGCCTGGCAACAGGCGATTGAGCGCAAAGATGGCCCAACGTCGTTGGTATTAACGCGCCAACCTCTGGCGCAACAGCCGCGCACCGCTGCACAGTTGGCAGAGATTGCGCGTGGTGGTTATGTACTGAGTGATTGTGACGGTCAGCCTGAGATGATCCTCATTTCTGCGGGTTCAGAGATTGAGTTAGTGGTCAGCGCCGCAAAAGCGTTAACGGAAGAAGGGCGTAAAGTTCGCGTGGTTTCCATGCCGTGTACCGAGCGTTTCGATAATCAGGATGCGGCGTACAAAGAGTCGGTATTGCCAAAAGCTGTACGCAAACGTCTGGCGGTAGAAGCCAGCATCGCCGGATTCTGGGAACGCTACGTCGGCCTGGACGGTAAAGTGATCGGCATGACGAGCTTTGGTGAGTCTGCTCCGGCGAATGTGTTGTTCAAACACTTTGGTTTTACGCCGGAAAATGTCCTGGCGCAGGCGCGTGAGCTACTGAACAGCTAAACCTGCACAAGGGGTGAAAGGATGACCTTTTACCCCTTGAAACGGGAGCCAAGAAACTCTTCACGGGTGCGGTATTTCTCGTAATGCGCCTTGTTTTTATACATAAACAACAGCACCAGCATATCAATAACGCCCATTGCCGGAACGCGAGTGGAGTCGAAGGCTTCAAAGAAGATTTTATCGCTGACCGCGGTATTGAGTTGATGGGTGGAGAGTTTTGATAACGGAGATTTAATATAGTTAGTGATACAAACGGATTTGGCACCGCGCTCTTTCACCACTTTAAAGATATCGACCATTAAGTTGGTGCTGCCAGAGTTAGAAATACCAATCGCCAGGTCACGTTTCCCCATAGAATATGCCGCATTAATTTGCATTTCCGGGCTGACGTGAACAACGGTTTTTAATCCGAGTTGGCTGAATTTATAAGCACCATAAACGGCCAGAGGGTTTGAATTTCCGGCAGCAAAAAAGAAAATAGTGTCGCAATTAGCAAGTAGTTTGAGAATGGACTCAAGCACTTCGGCATTAAAAAATTGCGTTGATTGTATTAAATCTTCGGCCTGTTTTTTTAATAAAAATGTGGCCAGCGACGTTATATCGGTAAAATCGGTATTATCAGGATAGCTATTGTCAGGATTAATGACTTCTTTTGCTAATGCAATTTTTAAATGGTAATAACCCTGATAACCTAATTTCTTACAGGTGCGTACGATAGTCGCTTCACTGGCATGGCTTTTTTCTGATAGTTCAGTGACACTATAGTTCACGACTTCATGTGCGTGGCTAAGAATATAGTCAGCGACCTTTTTTTCCGCCTGATGCAGTGTAGGGTAATTGCTTTGAATCAGACTTTTTACGGTTATGTTATTCATAATTAGTAAATTTCATTCTGACAGAAAGTGCTGATTATAACATAGTTTTCAGGCGTGGATAGGTGTGAAAAAAATGAAGGTGTGCAGTGAACGTAATGATTAACAGACCGGTTAATTTTCATGAATTACGTCAACTGCACAAAAATAATTTAAACGGGTGCTCTAATTAAAGCAAAACTTATATTTTTATCATTGTATTGTCAATTAAATACAAATTGTGTCATTAATTGTGGGTTTCTTAAATATTCTATGCACCACTGACAGGCTTTGCCCATACCATCGGAACGAGCGGCAAGAAATAACTTGGTGGCGTGTTTATGTTCGCGCATTGGCTTTTTAAGCAATTTACCGCTGTTCAATAACGGCAATGCCAGATGATGTGGAATATAACCAATACCGACGTTTTGTTCTATTAAGGCGATTGCCGTAGCGAAGTCAGGAACAAAAATGGGTTTTTGTCCTTCCAACAACCAGGCTTGCATCGGGGGGAAGTTAACGGAGGTATCGCGGATACAAATCGCTGGATAGTGACGCAATTCACTGTTTTCTAATGGATGCCGCTTCGCTGCCAGTGGGTGGAGTGGGCTGACGACAAAATCCCATTCCATTTGTCCGACCGGTTCGCTAATGATGCCTTCACTGCTTGGTACTGCATGAGGAGCACCGTAGACCAGATCAGCACGCTTACTGTACAGCGCATCCCAGCAGCCGTTGTATACCTCAAGATCTACCGTCAGTGTTGTTGATGTGAATTGCCGTTCAAAATCTCGAATAAATGCCACCAGCAAATCACCAGGAATAATATTGTTCACCGCAATTGTCAGTTCACGCTCAATACCATCGTGAATCAGCACTGTGTTGCGCTTTAATGCTTCCAGGTCGCCAAGAATAGTTTTGCTATGTTCGATGAAGTAACTTCCCGCTGGCGATAATTCAATATAGCGTCCCTTACGAATGAACAGTTCAACGCCCAGGCTCTCTTCCGCTTTCTTGATGGTGTAACTGATGGCGGAAGGGACTTTATTTAACTGCTCGGCTGCGGTGGTAATGCTCTGGTGTCTGGCGACCAGATGAATAACACGAAGCGTTTCGTCTGAGATGAACATAAGGCTCCCTGGTCAGTGGTAAAGTGGCTGAATCTCTCCAGATTCAGCCGTAATCATTGCCTGAGTATACCCAGGAATTAGCGGTGTTGACTTGCCCGACTGAGAATCGCATACGCGATACATGCCACCAGAATCGAGTCTACCGAAGGGATCGTCGTCAGGGTGAATAAGCCTTTTACGGTCATAAAGCCAACCGCTGCGCCTATGATCCATGCTGCGAATGTCAGCACTTTAATCTGTGACTCCTGGGCTAACACTGACTCTTGATAGCCATTACGGCGATAAAGGAAAAAGTCAGCGATATAAATTCCGGCAACGGGTGGCGTGGCGATACCCAGGAACAGCAGAAACGGAATAAACCACGCCATAATATCCATACTGCCTACGATGGCGGAAAGGATACCCAGCGCCACGGTAATCTGCCATTTGGGAAAGCGGGTAAGCAGTGTGGAAACCACCAGCGTGCCCTGGAACATATTGCCCGCGTTACCGGTGACGCAGGCGAAAATCAACAACAGCGCCGCAGGCAGAACCGCACCGAATACCGCCATCGCACCCAGTAAAGATCCCTGACCACTAATGGCGCTCGGCGTTGCACCCGCCCAGTAGAGCAGAGGGTAGGCAACCAGAAACGTCACGCCTGCGGCAATCAGCGCATGTTTGCGGTTATGCACAAAACTACCGAAATCAGGCAGTGTGGCAACCAGCACAATAATGGTGCCAACAACGGTGGAAACGGCGACACCTGTATTCATCTCCACAATCGCCGCTGGTACTGCCACTTCGGTATGGGTTGCCACATAGAGGATGTAACACAGCACCAGCGCGATAACCGGCACGGCAACCTGGGCAATTTTTCCCAGAACGGCAAAGCCAAATGCCGTAGAGGCGACAAAAATGACACAGCCAGCCGCCACTAACAGTGCCAGTGGAACTTCCAGTCCATGTTGAGCCAGTAAGTCATGTACCGAATGACCAAACATATTGGCGGTAACGGCAATCCAGCCGAACAGACTTATCGCCATCAAAATGTTAATGGCGATGGCCCCTTTTTCGCCAAACGAATATTTCACAATGCCATACGTTGGCAGGCGGGCTTTTTCTCCCACGCTAATGGTGATGGCTGAAAGTAAGGTCAGAATGACGCCGCCTAACAATACGACGCTAATTAAACTGCCGCTGGAAAGTTGATTGCCGAGGCTTGAGGATGACAACAGCACAGGTGTGACGGCAATACCCAGCAAAATCATGGCAATACGCAATCCTGATGCCGTATTCAGATTCTCTTCTTTTTTACGCATAGTATGTTCCCTTTATAAATGCGCGTTACACAGTATGAAAATGCCCGGTGTATTTGCGCCAGCTACCCAGTTCTGTAATTTCCCGTTGGCCTTCGGTCAGCCAGTTTTCTGCCAGTACGCCCAGCACTTCGCTACCATCGGCAAGTTTGATTTTGCCAATTGCCAGCCCAGCGGGTTCGCTCATTAACAGAGCGGCAAAACTGGCCAGCGGTAATTGCCAAATTTCTACGTCGACGTGTGTTCCTCCTTCATTCACGCGAATCATTCCCGGATGGCGATCATTAATACTCCACAACCGGTAATGGGCGTCAGTTCGGTCTTCACGGACAAAAATACCGCCCGCTTTTTGCATATTTGGGTTGAGTTCCAGGCCGCGCATCAGCGTTCCGTTAACGGCTAAAAGCGTTGTAGTCATTGTGTTCTCCAGAGAATTAAAGGGTTATCCATGTACCGCTCTGATGCGCCAGGGCTGCTTTTATGGTTTGCGGTGAAGTAATCAGGCCGCTGGCCTGTTTGCCTTGTTGCTGGCTGGCATTGATGAAATCAACAATGGCTTCCACTTTGGGTTGCATACTGCCGACACCAAACTGACCTTCCCGCAACAGCGTTTGCGCTTCGGCAACGCTGATAGCGTCGAGCCACTGTTGTTGTGGTGTACCAAAGTTAATCGCTACTTTTTCTACACCGGTGGGGATCACCAGCAGATCTGCGCCTAACTGACTGGCGAGCAGCGCGGAGGCCAGATCTTTATCGATCACGGCTTCTACACCTTTCAGTTGTTGCCCGTCTCGCACCACCGGAATACCGCCGCCGCCGCAGGCAATAACCAGATATCCCTGGCGCACCAGGTGAGCGATGGTGTCGTGCTCAATAATTTCCAGTGGTGCAGGAGAGGGAACTGTACGCCGCCAACCACGCCCGGCGTCCTCCATCAGCGTCCAGCCGAGTTGTTGTTGGCGTTGTTGGGCCGTTGCTTCATCGAGAAACGCGCCAATTGGTTTACTGGGGCTGGCGAAAGCATCGTCATGTGGGCTGACTCGCGTTTGTGTCACCAGGGCAATTACCGGTTTGTTTATGCCACGGCGAGCCAATTCGTTATGCAGCGCTTTCTGGAACATGTAGCCAATTGCACCTTGTGTATCACCCACGGCGTAATCAAGTGGAACCGGAGAAACTTCGTTACTGGCGAGTTCAGAGCGGCGCAGAATAAAGCCCACCTGCGGGCCATTACCGTGGGTTAGTACCAGGTCCCATCCGGCTTCAACCATATCAACGATATGTTGCACGCTTTCCATCACTGCAACATATTGATCGGGAATACTATTGCGTTGCTCGTCCTGAATGAGCGCATTGCCGCCAACCGCGACGACAGCCAGTGGCTTAACCATGATGGTTCTCCTTTGCGACGATCTCCGCCAGTGCACGTACAGCGGCGACAAAACAGGCCATCGGCGCAGTGGTGATCCCGGCACCAATTTGCCCGACCCCCGCTTGTTTGTGGGCGATACCCGTATTGATGACCGGTAAAATGCCGCGATCGGTCACTTTACGCGCATCAATTCCTGCTGCGGTGGGGGCAAAATTGAGGGCTGGAAGTGTAAATGCGGGGTTACCGCCGAGGGTGATGGCTTGCATCCGACGGCTGTTATTGGTGGCATCGGCAGGGGTGCCTCCCACAAATTTGACGATCGCCGGAGACGACGCCATCGCGAAGCCACCCATACCTGCGGTTTCAGTAATTGCGCTATCACCCAGGTCAGCAGCAGCGTCGTCAACGCCAAATCCGGGGAAGAACAGACCTTCAACGGCATTGGCAGGAGCCTGGAACCAGCGATCGCTAGTACCGGAAAGCCGAATACCAAAACTCACCCCGTTACGCGCCATCACCGTAACCATTGAACTGAACGGTACATTGGCGGCGGCATCCATCATTGCTTTACAGGCGGCCATCGACAGATTGAGGAAGAAGTGATCGTTACCGGTGATAAATGCCACGACGCGCTGGATATGTTCCTGTGGAAGAGAGCAGGCCAGCAATGCCGGGAGCAGGCGCTTAATCAGCAAACCGGTAGCGGCAGCATTGCGGTTATGAACTTCATCCCCCATATGCAGCGCCTGCGCCATTAATGGCTTGAGTTCCAGCTCGCCGTGTTGTGCGATTGCTGCTTTCATTGCCGGCGCCAGTTCATCGCGCATCCAGGCCAGACGATTGAGAACTTCATCGTTATTGGCGCCAAAACGGAGAACCTTACCCAGACCTTCATTGAAATTGCTAAAAGTACGATGGCCGTTGGTTTTGTTTTCTACCACCCATAACGGCATCGACGGGCTGATGATGCCTGCCATTGGGCCAACCGCGTGATAATGATGACAAGGGGCAAGGTCGATTTCGCCTGCGTTTATTTGGTTTTCAGCGTCTTGCTGGCTGGTGGCCCAACCTTCGTACAGCATGGCACCAATAATCGCCCCTTTTACCGGACCACACATCTCTTCCCAGGCAATCGGCGGGCCAGAGTGCAAAATACGTTTTTGTTCAGCCATTGCTGGAATGGCCTCTTTAGCGAGCATGACATCCACCAGCATGGGCTGTGCTTCGAGATAACGTGTCATGGCGATTTGGTTGGCATTTTCTACCAGGGGATGACGTAGCAACGATGCCAGATCCAATCCAGCGTCAATATCGCCTTGTGCTGGTGGCTGCCAGTTGAGTGCAATTGCGCTTCCCCCGGCATGTTGAATATTGTCAGCAAAACTGTGTAGTCCCGCGTTCACAACCTTCAAAGGCTGATTAAATAAGGTATTCATGCGTTTAGCCCCTTTTTCTGCAACTGAGTCTGTGCAACGGTGCTGGCCCATAGCGCCGCCTGTGCATTGCTGCTGGCGATGATGACCCCTGCATTTTGTAGTGCTCTTATCTGCTGACTGCGTATTTGCGGATCAGCTTCCGTTCCGCAAACGTGCGCAATCAGCAACGGTGCGTTATTCATGTCGATGTGTGAAAGTTGGTCCAGTAATTCGCTGGCAGGCGCCGTGGAAGCGCCATAACCAAGTACCAGGTCGAATAACACGACGGCAGTGTGTGAGTCGTTGAGTTCGTTGAGCAGACGTTGATTGCGCAGAGTCGGGTCGATCATTGGATGCGGTTTGCCACGGGTGAAATCATCGTCGCCCATATCGATCAACGTGTGATCTTCGCTTTGCCAGATATTTGCCAGAGCACGATTACCCGCAACTGGCGTATTGGAAGCTGCGCTGAATCCCTTTTGTTGGCAGATAAGTTGCGCTTCGTAGCAGAAGGTTCCTCCGGCGAAAACACCGCGTATCGCCTGGCGATGGGCTGGCAGGCGCTGACAGGCGTTTTGTAACATTGTGAGATCGGCGCAGGAAATCTCGGTCTCGACAGCCGGAAGTGGCTGAGCATTCAGTAACGCTACGGCGATATTTGCGGCGCTGGCAAGTGTGGTGGCCGCGGTGATATTGGGACGTGCCAGATCATGCGGATTCGCACCGAGGAAATTCACCACCACGGGTTTTCCACAAGCCTCGGCGCGCTCCAGAATAGTCTGGGCAACGATCGGTGAAGGCGGTTTTGAAATCAGCACAATCACGCGAGTTTCATCGTCTTGCGCCAGCGCATCTAAAGCGAAGAGCATCGATATTCCACCAATCTCTTCACTGAGATCATGCCCACCGGTTCCCAACGCCTGAGAAATACCCGCTCCGAGCTGGTCGATTCGGCAAGTCACTTCCTGTAGCCCGGTGCCTGACGCGCCAATAACACCAATTGCTCCGCGTTTCACCACATTAGCGAAGCCTAACGGAATGCCGTTAACAATGGCGGTTCCACAGTCAGGTCCCATTACGATGCGCTGACGTTCTCGGGCAAGCGTTTTGATAGATTTTTCCTGCCCGATACTGACGTTATCGCTGAACATCATCACGTTCATTCCGAGGTTTAACGCTTTAATTGCTTCGGCGGCGGCGTAGTCTCCCGGTACAGAAATGAGTGCCAGGTTGGCTTCGGGTTCGGCTTCCAGTGCCATTTCCAGGCTGACCTTTTCCGGTGTTTTAATGCCACTATCCGTTTCATCATCGGGTTTGCTGGTCAGACGTTGCTGGGCCAGTACCAGTGCTTCATTGCAAATATCTTCTTCACCCATGACTGCAATCACTAAATCATTGGGACTGGCGTTGATTTCGTTACCCAGACCCGCATCGCGCAATTGTTCGAGATTATTGGGCGTTCCCATGACGACCGAGGCCTGTTGAATACCGGGCAACTTGCTGATTTGCGCGGAAATCTGCATCAGAGAAACTGAGTCCTGATAAAGATTACTGAAAACTTTATATTTAACTTTCATGCTGTTACGCCTGTTTCATTCCGCCCGATAGCAAAATTCGGGCAAAGCATCCCCGTGTAGCCCCATAAACGGGCTACGGGAGAAAAGGTTGAAATCAATTCATGGTGTTCAGGGTTCGAAAGCCATGCAGCATTCCTGCAAGGCAATCTACTCCTGACGTTGCGCCAAATTGCATGACCTGTTCTGCACAGGATGCGATTGTCATTGCCGATGCGCTCCCAACCAGTTGTGCGAGTAACTGGCAAATCGGTTCTGAAAAATGTCCCTGAAGCGCACGCTCCAGATAATGACGACTGATATCCGTGGTGTTGTGCGCATGTTGATCAATTGCCTGCTGCAACCGGTATTGATGATCGGCAAGTGGTGCAGGGAGTTGCCATAACCAGAGCGCTGCCAGATAGCCCAACAAATAGTCATCTCCATCGGGCGTTAAGCCTTTACCAAAGCCGATCAGTTGTGGCACCTGGCGTTCCAGCGCATCTGGATGCTCCATAATTGCTAATCCCTGGTGCGTGAGACTATCCGGCAGGTGCAATGTGCTTTGAACGTTATGTTCCAGACAAAATAAAAGCCGTTGCGATGCCATCGTTGGGTAGTGCTGGAAAACCAAAGGGAATGCCTCAAGTGTCAGCATTCTCCCCACAAATGGCGACTGCCAGAGCGTTGCGTTTTCGAGCGCCACACAAAATCGAGGTGTCCGCAGTAAGCCTTGGGTTAACTGAATGGGATCTGAATGGGCAATCTCTCTTCGCCAGTCCCAACATTCAGGTAGCCAGACTCTGGCAGCATCAGGGAGATTCAGATACGTTTGCGCACACAACAGAGTGATGAATGTTCCCGCGTCTGAATACAGATTTACCGCATGTTTAAAAGCGCTATGTAGACGTAAATCTTGCGTTTCATTCTGCGGGAAAAGATATCCCAACGACGATGCGCAAAGCGTAACCTGTACCATCGGCGTTAGCCTTCCAGACCTGCAATAATGGCTTTGGAATCAGTAACCCAACCGAAAATGGCACCTTGTGCTTTGATCATCTCGAGGGCGTATTTCTGGAATTCCGGGAAATAGGAGCCGACACAATCTTCCGGGATAATGCATTCATAGCCACGATCATTTGCTTCGCGCACGGTGGTGGTTACGCAAACTTCGGTTGTTACACCACAAACTATCAGCGTCTTGATACCGTGGTTTTGCAAAATCAGATGTAAGTCGGTTTGATAAAACGCGCCTTTGCCAGGCTTATCAATCACCGGTTCGCCTGCCACCGGGTACAGTTCAGGAATGATGTCATGACCTGCTTCACCTCTGACCAGAATGCGTCCCATCGGTCCTGGTTCACCAATAAAGGTTTTTCCGCCGCGCGTCAGTTTGGCTGGCGGGCAGTCGCTTAAGTCTGCACGATGGCCTTCACGAGTATGAATAACCATAATTCCTTTTTGACGTGCGGCTGCCAGCACCTCTGTACATGGTGCGATAGCCGTGCGTACCAGTGAAACATCATTGCCCAGAGCCTCACCGAAGCCCCCTGCTTCGACAAAGTCACGCTGCATGTCGATCATGACCAGTGCAGTTGTGCGCGGATCAAAAGGTAATTCAAAGGGTTGAGCCTGAAAAATGGATTGCGTCATGGTAAATCTCCTGTCTGATGTTTAAACGATCCAGTTGTTCTGAGAACGAGTATTCAGGAGAAAAGCGACACAAAACAGGAAAAAAGTTTGCCGCACAGCAACGAAATTTTTGCATTCAGCAGGTGGTGTGATGACGAATGTGAAGGGAGTCAAAGAGTGGCATACAGCAACAAATTTTTTGATGCTGTATGGTTTTGAGATTAAAAAAATCGTTGAAATTGTGTGAGCTTAATCATCAGATTTAGCGACTATGGCGTTACTTTTTAACACCATACTGTGTAAACCATTCCAACATTCGCTGCCAGCCGTCTTTCGCAGATTCGGCATGATAGCTCGGACGATAATCGGCGTTGAACGCATGCCCTGCATCCGGGTACACGATAATCTCTGCTTTCGCGTTTGCTGCCCGCAGCGCCTGGCGCATCGTTTCCACGCTCTCTTGCGGAATGCTGTTATCCTGGCCGCCATATAAGCCGAGAACCGGAGCGTTAAGATCGGTTGCGATATCAACAGGTTGTTTCGGTGAATTCAGCGACTTATCGCCCGTCAGTTTGCCGTACCACGCCACTGCGGCTTTTAGCTGTGGATTATGCGCGGCATACAGCCAGGTGATACGTCCACCCCAGCAGAATCCGGTGATCATTAAACGATGAACATCGCCGCCGTTGCGGGAAGCCCAACTGGCGACATGATCGAGATCGGCCAGCACCTGCGAGTCAGGCACTTTTGCTACCAGACCGCTAAGCAACGTGGGGATATCGGCAAAATCATTCGGATCGCCTTCGCGGAAGTAAAGTTCAGGTGCGATAGCCAGATACCCCTCCAGCGCCAGACGGCGACAAATGTCGCGGATATGTTCATGCACGCCAAAAATTTCCTGCACTACAATGACCACTGGCAGTGGGCCATCGCTTTGCTTTGGTCTGGCATGGTAAGCAGGCATGTTATCCCCTTGTGAAGGGATAGAGGTGAAGCCCGCCACAATCGCGTCGTCCGGAGTCTGAACGATGGTCGAAGCGAGAGGCGATGCAGCAGGTGCAAATCCAGATTGTTGTGTTGTTGCCATGGTATTCTCCGTACCCTTATAAAAATGTTGCGCAATGTTAACTATAGTCAGCATGCAACAAATCACATTGCCTGAATCGGCTCATCTTTTATGCAGTCCTGCAGAATGAAGAGTGATTTATGTGATTTGCATCACTTTTGATGGGTAAATTTATGCAACACATTTTCGTCATGGTGATGAGTATCACGAAAAAATGTTAAACCCTTCGGTAAAGTGTCTTTTTGCTTCTTCTGACTAAACCGATTCACAGAGGAGTTGTATATGTCCAAGTCTGATGTTTTTCATCTCGGCCTCACTAAAAACGATTTACAAGGGGCTACGCTTGCCATCGTCCCTGGCGACCCGGATCGTGTGGAAAAGATCGCCGCGCTGATGGATAAGCCGGTTAAGCTGGCATCTCACCGCGAATTCACCACCTGGCGTGCAGAGCTGGATGGTAAACCTGTTATCGTCTGCTCTACCGGTATCGGCGGCCCGTCTACCTCTATTGCTGTTGAAGAGCTGGCACAGCTGGGCATTCGCACCTTCCTGCGTATCGGTACAACGGGCGCTATTCAGCCGCATATTAATGTGGGTGATGTCCTGGTTACCACGGCGTCTGTTCGTCTGGATGGCGCGAGCCTGCACTTCGCACCGCTGGAATTCCCGGCTGTCGCTGATTTCGAATGTACGACTGCGCTGGTTGAAGCTGCGAAATCCATTGGCGCGACGACTCACGTTGGCGTGACAGCTTCTTCTGATACCTTCTACCCAGGTCAGGAACGTTACGATACTTACTCTGGTCGCGTAGTTCGTCACTTTAAAGGTTCTATGGAAGAGTGGCAGGCGATGGGCGTAATGAACTATGAAATGGAATCTGCAACCCTGCTGACCATGTGTGCAAGTCAGGGCCTGCGTGCCGGTATGGTAGCGGGGGTTATCGTTAACCGCACCCAGCAAGAGATCCCGAATGCTGAGACGATGAAACAAACCGAAAGCCATGCGGTGAAAATCGTGGTGGAAGCGGCGCGTCGTCTGCTGAAATAAAAAAACGCTCCCCAACTTCGGGGAGCGATACCAGTTATTGACGCCGTAAACGCATTATTTTGCGGATTATTGGCGTCAGTAGCGTAAAGGCGGCCAGAGTCAGCAATGCCAGAGTGATCGGTCGGGTATACAGAAAGTCGAGTGAACCCCCTGAAAGCGACAGCGCACGGCGAAAATTACTTTCCGCCATTGGCCCCATAATCAATGCCAGGACCACTGGCGACGCCGGATATCCCCCTTTCTGCATGAAATAGCCCACTACGCCCGCAATCAACATAATGCCGACATCAAACAGGCTGTTGTTCAGTGCATAAGTCCCGACCACACAAAGTGCGAGGATCATCGGTGTGAGAATATTGCCGGGAATTTTCACCACATTACCGATGACTTTCAAAGAGAGCAGTCCAAGAACTAGTAGCATGAAGTAACAGAAGATCATGCCGACAAACAGCGTATAAACCATATCACCGTGGTCGGTAAACATCAGCGGGCCTGGTTGCATTCCCTGTAACGTTAACGCGCCCAGCATGATGGCGGTTACCGCATCGCCAGGGATCCCCAGCGTCAGCATAGGTAACAATGCGCCACCGGTGCAGCCATTCGCGCCTGCCTCACAGGAGGCCACAGCTTTAATTTCACCCTTACCAAAGTTTTCTGGTGTCTTACTGAAACGACGAGTTTCGTTATAGGCAACAAAAGCTGCAATATCCGCCCCCGCACCGGGGATCATGCCGATAAAAACCCCTAATCCTGATGAGCGCAAAATGGTTAATGCGATGCGGCGTAGTGTTTGCCAGGGCAGTAACAGACTGCCGATAGCCACCTTCGCGCCCCGACGAATTTGCTGGTTTTGCTCCATAGAGCGGAATGCTTCTGAAGCAGCAAATAAACCAATCATCACCGGGATAAATGGCACATTCATCAGCTCCACAAATCCACCTGTAAACCGTGGAAAACCGCCCATTGGATCAAGGCCTATCGTTGCGATCAGCAATCCGCCAACCCCGGCAATCAGCCCCTTAATCAGCGACTCACCGGAAATACTGGCAATAATGCTCAGTCCGAAGGTTGCCAGGGCGAAGGACTCCGAGGCACTAAATTTCAGCGCCCAACTGGCAAGTACCGGAGAGAGAAACATCAGCACGATAATGCTGAGCGTTCCGCCACTAAAGGAAGAGAACGTGGCGGCACTCAATGCCAGCCCTGCTTTTCCCTGTTTCGTCAGCTCATAACCATCAATAGCGGTGGCTGCGGCGGCAGGTGTTCCGGGAATTTTGAGCAAAATTGCGGTGATAGAACCACCGTAGACGCCACCAAAAAAGACGCCGCAAATCATCAACAATCCAGAAACAGGCTCCATGCCGTAGGTGAAAGGCAGCAAAATCGCCACACCCATGGTCGCTGTCAGACCAGGCAAAGCGCCAATCACAATACCCAGCATCACCCCAAAAGTGGCAAACAGCAGCGCCTGAGGATTATTGAGTAATGTCGAAAAACCCTGAGTTAAAAGTTCACTTTCAAACATTGCTGGCCCCTGTTATTCGAAAAATGTGCCGACAGGCAATGGCACCTGTAACGCTTCGACAAACAGCAACCAGAGGATTGCCGTTAACAGCAGCGCAATACCCGGTGTGAGTACCCATCGCCTGTAGCCCATCAACGTCATAATGACGATGAGGAAAACAGGAGTAGTAATGAGATAACCGCAGTAGCTCATCGCCACAATATAAAACGCGGTTGCCGCAATTCCTGTTGCTGTTTTCCTGAATGCCGGTTTTTCCTGTGCGTTGGCGCAAGAGGCTGGTTTTGCCTGCAAAAGATCGCGTATCACCAGCAAGACAGCGAGCACAATCAGGGCACAGGCATAGAAGGTAGGGAAGGCACTTGCACCGGGATCCGTTTCAATGGCAGTTGCTGGAAAATCAGCGGCATTAATCATCACCGCGCCAGCAACCACACAAAGTAACAGCGCCACCACCATCGTTGATGAAAGGCGCTTGCGGTGCGGTACGGCGAGTTGAGCAACAGACTGTTTTGTGTTCATCAACCGTACCTCAGGTTTATTTTTTCAGGCCCAGGCGAGTCAGCAACTCGTCAAAGTACTTTTCCTGTTCGCTGATTTGGGTCTGGAAGCTGGCAGCGTCAAGCCATGCATAGTTGAGATTCAACTTTTGCAGTGCATCCTGGAATGCAGGCTCTTCAGCCGTCTCTTTTGCTGCCTTTGCCAGAACATCCACCACATCCTGCTGCGTTTTTTGCGACACAATCAGGCCGCGCCAGGTGCCGATGGAGAGATCAACGCCTTTCTCTTTTAACGTCGGGACGTCAGGCATGGTTTTCATTCGCTCATCCGCCATCACTACCAGTGTCTTCAGCTTGCCGCCATTCACATGGTTGATAACTTCTCCTGGGCTTACGGAAACCGCTTCAATGTGCCCACCTAACAGGCCTGTAATGGCAGGGGCTGCGCCGTCATACGGGACATGAGAAAACTTTGCGCCCGTTTTGTCTTCCAGTGCAGCTGCCGCCAGATGCCAGATAGCTCCGGTGCCTGAGTTACCAATGCGTACTTTTCCGGGATTCGCTTTGGCGTAAGTCATAAATTCTTCATAGCTATTCCACGGCGCATCGGCACGGACTGTGATAGCAGCCGGATCCGCATTCAGACGGGCAATGGGTTTAAAGTCGCTGGTTTTAAAACGCACCATTCCGAGGCTGGGAAGGGTGGTTAGTTCAACCGTGCCTAAACCAATTTTGTAACCGTTAGGGCGGGCAGCGGCGATTTCACTCAGGCCGATAGCACCGCCTCCGCCAGGTTTATTGATAACCCCGATGCTGACGGGTAAATGGTTTTTGGCGGCATCAGCAAAGGCACGGGCAACCAGATCCGTACCGCCTCCGGCAGCGTAGGGAACGACTAACTCGATCTGTTTGGTTGGGTAGGAGGCTGCCTGTACAGGCGCAATGCTGAGGGCAGCGCCTGCAAGAAGTACCATTGCAGCCATTTTTTTCGGTAAGGTAAGATGTTTTATCATTGCTTTTATATCCTTATTTATCAGTTAGTTGCTATTTAAATTGTTCCATGCGTTCATAAACAGTACTGCATTTTCATAGACTTGCTCTGGCGTCATGCCGGGGCGATATAGCGCAGAACCGAGGCCAAAGCCGTTTGCGCCGTGGCTCAGATAACGCGCCATGGTTTCCGGTGTGATACCGCCAACCGGTAACATCGGAACGGATTGTGGAATAACCGCACGCCAGGCTTTGGTAACTTCTGGCGTAATTTGTTCAGCCGGGAACAGCTTGATGGCATTAGCACCATGTTCAATGGCAGCAAAGGCTTCGGTGGGCGTGGCGACGCCAGGCGCACAATACATACCCAGCGCACGGGCGCGACGGATCACCGCAGTATCGCAATGCGGCATCACGATAATCTGGCCCCCAGCCTCTTTAACCGCAACCACCTGCTCTACCGAAAGCACAGTTCCGGCTCCGACCAGGCAGTCCTTAGGCAGGGCGTCGCGCAGTAAACTGATACTTTGCAACGCCTCCGGCGAGTTCATAGGAATCTCAATCAGGCGGAATCCGGCGGCGTACAGTTTTTCACCGATGGCGACAATCTCATCCGGTTTCACACCGCGTAAAATGGCGACTAACCCGGTTTTTTGCAAAAGCGTATTAAATGGCATGGGTACATTCCCTGGCGTTGGTGGACAGTAACCCGGCAGCGTGGGCGATTCGCCATAATCCCTGTTCAGTGGCATTGGGAATGGCGTGTATCTGTCTGTCGGGAAAAACGTGGCTGAATGCTTGTGAATAGCGGCTGTTCAGATTTGCGCTACCGATTAAGGCGATCGGTGTTGTGGCGGGTAAATCACGTAGCAAACTGGATGCCAGACCACATAATTCATGGCCTATCAGTAATCCGGAAAGGTAATCCCCCTGCGAGGACGACGTAAGATTACTGGTCAGCAGGCGCGAACGGGTCGAAAACAGCGTCGATAATAATCCGGTCTGATGATGCTCTTGTGCTGCTGTCAGCCCGTGGGTGAAGGCATCCCAGTGCGGTTCATCTCCAGGATGCATGGTGGCACCGAGAATCGAATGGCGGGATAAAACATCAAATAACTCGCCCGTCATAAAGGTTCGGAAATCGGTAATGGTGTTGTTTTCAACTACTGCCCATTTCGCATGTGTGCCGGGTAAGCCTATCAGCACTGGCATACCCTGATGGATTGCGTTTTGCAGGGCCGGTTCCATCGAGATAGCACCGAAGATTTGTGTCTCTTCGCCACGCATCACTTCGGGCATTTCACCTTCTTTAATCACGCCAGGAATGATGTGCAGCATTGTCTGCTGCTGGTGGATAACAGGCGTCAACTGCTTCGCCAGACCCTCGAGAGTGACCGGGCAAGGTAAATAAGCTGCTGGTTGCCACCCTTGCGCACTGCCGAGCATGCCGCAAGCCAGTACCGGGCATGGGGTTTGTGCCAGCCAGTCGCTGCAGACACGTAAAAACGTATCGTGGAAAGTGTCCTCACGTGTTGCTGCCTGGGAGGGTAATTTCATGATCCCCCAGGGGAATTCACGTTTTTCTTGTGGATTTGGTGATTCGCCAAAACGCCATGCCCGAAGCGATGACGTTCCCCAGTCCAGGGCAATAAATGAGGGTGCTCCCGGCATTAGTCGTTTCCTTTAATCATGGTTTATTTATCTTTGCGGACGTGCTTACCCCAGCCCAGTTCAGCGGATATCTCTTCTGCACAGGATTTGACGTAAGGTGCCAGTTCTTCCAGACGCGCCAGCGACATATACGTGGTGGTACTGGCGACAGAAATAGCCGCCACAATTTCATCCCGGGCGTTGTAAACCGGCGCTGCAACGCAACGGATAGTCGGCTCGTTCTCTTCCAGATCAAAAGCAAAACCACTGGCGGCATAACGACGCATGTTCTGAATAAATGCGCCCAGTTTTGTTTCATCACCACAGGTCTTAAACAGCGTGCGCCACTCTTCTTCTGTTCGGTTGAGGATCAATGCCTTGCCGATGCCGGTGATTGCCAGTGGCATGCGATGGCCTGGGCGTGAGCGCATTTCCAGCCCGCGCTGACTGTTGATCTTCTCCAGATACAGCACTTCGTCGCCTTCAACGATCCCCAGATGCACGGTGTCCAGGGTGTAACGGGCAAGGCGTTGCAAAACGGGCTGGGCAATTTCGTACAGCGAGGTGCTTTCCAGTGCTCTGGCACCGAATTCGATCAGTTTGGCACCCAGTTGGTAGCCCTGCGTTGGGACATGGCGCAGGTAGCGTTGTTCCACCAGAACGGTGACTAAACGATGGGTTGTGCTCCGGGTCGTGCCGGTGAACTCGCCGATACTTTTTAGGTCATGGCAGCCGTTATAAACAGCATTAAGAACCGCCAGTCCACGTAATAACGTTTGTGCGCCTGCGGTGGTTGAAGAGGTTTCTGCCATACGTTTCTCCTGATGATATTGCTGAAGTGTTCCACATAATGACGTGGGGAAAAGGTGATATATCCCACAATATAAACTCCATCTCATATTGTGGGATAAAATAATGAAAATTAACGATCGTTTTGCGTAGCGCCTCGCAGGAAACTTCTTTCAAACTGGACGTTTGTACAGCACAATTCTATTTTGTGCGGGTAAGTTGTTGCGTCAGGAGGCGTTGTGGATTTCTCAATCATGGTTTACGCAGTTATTGCATTGGTGGGTGTGGCAATTGGCTGGCTGTTTGCCAGTTATCAACATGCGCAGCAAAAAGCCGAGCAATTAGCTGAACGTGAAGAGATGGTCGCGGAGTTAAGCGCGGCAAAACAACAAATTACCCAAAGCGAGCACTGGCGCGCAGAGTGTGAATTGCTCAATAACGAAGTGCGCAGCCTGCAAAGTATTAACACCTCGCTGGAGGCCGATCTGCGTGAAGTGACCACGCGGATGGAAGCCGCACAGCAACACGCTGACGATAAAATTCGCCAGATGATCAACAGCGAACAGCGCCTCAGTGAGCAATTTGAAAACCTTGCCAACCGTATTTTTGAACACAGTAATCGTCGGGTTGATGAGCAAAATCGCCAGAGTCTGAACAGTCTTTTGTCGCCGTTGCGTGAACAACTGGATGGTTTCCGCCGTCAGGTCCAGGACAGCTTTGGTAAAGAAGCCCAAGAACGTCATACCCTGACTCACGAAATCCGCAACCTCCAGCAACTCAACGCCCAGATGGCCCAGGAAGCGATCAACCTGACGCGTGCGCTGAAAGGCGACAATAAAACCCAGGGCAACTGGGGCGAGGTAGTATTGACGCGGGTGCTGGAGGCTTCCGGTCTGCGTGAAGGGTATGAATATGAAACCCAGGTCAGCATCGAAAATGACGCCCGCTCGCGGATGCAGCCGGATGTCATCGTGCGGTTGCCGCAGGGAAAAGATGTGGTGATCGACGCCAAAATGACGCTGGTCGCCTATGAACGCTATTTCAACGCCGAAGATGACTACACCCGCGAAAGCGCGCTACAGGAACATATCGCGTCGGTACGTAACCATATCCGTTTGCTGGGACGCAAAGATTATCAACAGCTGCCGGGGCTGCGAACTCTGGATTACGTGCTGATGTTTATTCCCGTTGAACCCGCTTTTTTACTGGCGCTTGACCGTCAGCCGGAGCTGATCACCGAAGCGTTGAAAAACAATATCATGCTGGTTAGCCCGACTACGCTGCTGGTGGCGCTGCGCACTATCGCCAACCTGTGGCGTTATGAGCATCAAAGTCGTAACGCCCAGAAAATCGCCGATCGCGCCAGCAAGCTGTACGACAAAATGCGCTTGTTTGTCGATGACATGTCCGCGATCGGTCAAAGTCTCGACAAAGCGCAGGATAACTATCGCCAGGCAATGAAAAAACTCTCTTCAGGTCGCGGAAATGTGCTGGCGCAGGCAGAAGCGTTTCGCGGTTTAGGGGTAGAAATTAAACGCGAGATTAATCCGGATTTGGCTGAACAGGCGGTGAGCCAGGATGAAGAGTATCGACTTCGGTCGGTTCCGGAGCAGCCGAATGATGAAGCTTATCAACGCGATGATGAATATAATCAGCAGTCGCGCTAGCC
The DNA here is from genome assembly GCF_003697165.2 of Escherichia coli DSM 30083 = JCM 1649 = ATCC 11775. GTDB lineage: Bacteria > Pseudomonadota > Gammaproteobacteria > Enterobacterales > Enterobacteriaceae > Escherichia > Escherichia coli. The sequence goes on along the minus strand of NZ_CP033092.2, from coordinate 4,744,402 downwards.
CATTGGGGGTAGTTAAGCCGGGTAGAAATCTAGGGCATCGACGCCCAATCTGTTACACTTCTGGAACAATTTTTTGATGAGCAGGCATTGAGATGGTGGATAAGTCACAAGAAACGACGCACTTTGGTTTTCAGACCGTCGCGAAGGAACAAAAAGCGGATATGGTCGCCCACGTTTTCCATTCCGTGGCATCAAAATACGATGTCATGAATGATTTGATGTCATTCGGTATTCATCGTTTGTGGAAGCGATTCACGATTGATTGCAGCGGCGTACGCCGTGGGCAGACCGTGCTGGATCTGGCTGGTGGCACCGGCGACCTGACAGCGAAATTCTCTCGCCTGGTCGGAGAAACTGGCAAAGTGGTCCTTGCTGATATCAATGAATCCATGCTCAAAATGGGCCGCGAGAAGCTGCGTAATATCGGTGTGATTGGCAACGTTGAGTATGTTCAGGCGAACGCTGAGGCGCTGCCGTTCCCGGATAACACCTTTGATTGCATCACCATTTCGTTTGGTCTGCGTAACGTCACCGACAAAGATAAAGCACTGCGTTCAATGTATCGCGTGCTGAAACCCGGCGGCCGCCTGCTGGTACTTGAGTTCTCGAAGCCAATTATCGAGCCGCTGAGCAAAGCCTATGATGCATACTCCTTCCATGTGCTGCCGCGTATTGGCTCACTGGTCGCGAACGACGCCGACAGCTACCGTTATCTGGCAGAATCCATCCGTATGCATCCCGATCAGGATACCCTGAAAACCATGATGCAGGATGCCGGATTCGAAAGTGTCGACTACTACAATCTGACGGCAGGGGTTGTGGCGCTGCATCGTGGTTATAAGTTCTGACAGGAGACCGGAAATGCCTTTTAAACCTTTAGTGACGGCAGGAATTGAAAGTCTGCTCAACACCTTCCTGTATCGCTCACCCGCGCTGAAAACGGCCCGCTCGCGTCTGTTGGGCAAAGTGCTGCGCGTGGAGGTAAAAGGCTTTTCGACGTCATTGATTCTGGTGTTCAGCGAACGCCAGGTCGATGTACTGGGCGAATGGGCAGGCGATGCTGACTGCACCGTTATCGCTTACGCCAGCGTGTTGCCGAAACTTCGCGATCGCCAGCAGCTTGCCGCACTGATTCGCAGTGGTGAGCTGGAAGTGCAGGGTGATATTCAGGTGGTGCAAAACTTCGTTGCGCTGGCAGATCTGGCAGAGTTCGACCCTGCGGAACTGCTGGCCCCTTATACCGGTGATATCGCCGCTGAAGGTATCAGCAAAGCCCTGCGCGGAGGCGCAAAGTTCCTGCATCACGGCATTAAGCGCCAGCAATGTTATGTGGCGGAAGCCATTACTGAAGAGTGGCGTATGGCACCCGGTCCGCTTGAAGTGGCCTGGTTTGCGGAAGAGACGGCTGCCGTCGAGCGTGCTGTTGATGCCCTGACCAAACGGCTGGAAAAACTGGAGGCTAAATGACGCCAGGTGAAGTACGGCGCCTATATTTCATCATTCGCACTTTTTTAAGCTACGGACTTGATGAACTGATCCCCAAAATGCGTATCACCCTGCCGCTACGGCTATGGCGATACTCATTATTCTGGATGCCAAATCGGCATAAAGACAAACCTTTAGGTGAGCGACTACGACTGGCCCTGCAAGAACTGGGACCGGTATGGATCAAGTTCGGGCAGATGTTATCAACCCGCCGCGATCTTTTTCCGCCGCATATTGCCGATCAGCTGGCGTTATTGCAGGACAAAGTCGCTCCGTTTGATGGCAAGCTGGCGAAGCAGCAGATTGAAGCTGCAATGGGCGGCTTGCCGGTAGAAGCGTGGTTTGACGATTTTGAAATCAAGCCGCTGGCTTCTGCTTCTATCGCCCAGGTTCATACCGCGCGATTGAAATCGAATGGTAAAGAGGTGGTGATTAAAGTTATCCGCCCGGATATTTTGCCGGTCATTAAAGCGGATCTGAAACTTATTTACCGTCTGGCTCGCTGGGTGCCGCGTTTGCTGCCGGATGGTCGCCGTCTGCGCCCAACCGAAGTGGTGCGCGAGTACGAAAAGACCTTGATTGATGAACTGAATTTGCTGCGGGAATCTGCCAACGCCATTCAGCTTCGACGCAATTTTGAAGACAGCCCGATGCTCTACATCCCGGAAGTTTACCCTGACTATTGTAGTGAAGGGATGATGGTGATGGAGCGTATTTACGGCATTCCGGTGTCTGATGTTGCGACGCTGGAGAAAAACGGCACCAACATGAAATTGCTGGCGGAACGCGGCGTGCAGGTGTTCTTCACTCAGGTCTTTCGCGACAGCTTTTTCCATGCTGATATGCACCCTGGCAACATCTTCGTAAGCTATGAACACCCGGAAAACCCGAAATATATCGGCATTGATTGCGGGATTGTTGGCTCGCTAAACAAAGAAGATAAACGCTATCTGGCGGAAAACTTTATCGCCTTCTTTAATCGCGACTATCGCAAAGTGGCAGAGCTACACGTCGATTCTGGTTGGGTGCCACCAGATACCAACGTTGAAGAGTTCGAATTTGCCATTCGTACGGTCTGTGAACCTATCTTTGAGAAACCGCTGGCCGAAATTTCGTTTGGACATGTACTGTTAAATCTGTTTAATACGGCGCGTCGCTTCAATATGGAAGTGCAGCCGCAACTGGTGTTACTCCAGAAAACCCTGCTCTACGTCGAAGGGGTAGGACGCCAGCTTTATCCGCAACTCGATTTATGGAAAACGGCGAAGCCTTTCCTGGAGTCGTGGATTAAAGATCAGGTCGGTATTCCTGCGCTGGTGAGAGCATTTAAAGAAAAAGCGCCGTTCTGGGTCGAAAAAATGCCAGAACTGCCTGAACTGGTTTACGACAGTTTGCGCCAGGGCAAGTATTTACAGCATAGTGTTGATAAGATTGCCCGCGAGCTTCAGTCAAATCATGTACGTCAGGGACAATCGCGTTATTTTCTCGGAATTGGCGCTACGTTAGTATTAAGTGGCACATTCTTGTTGGTCAGCCGACCTGAATGGGGGCTGATGCCCGGCTGGTTAATGGCAGGTGGTCTGATCGCCTGGTTTGTCGGTTGGCGCAAAACACGCTGATTTTTTCATCGCTCAAGGCGGGCCGTGTAACGTATAATGCGGCTTTGTTTAATCATCATCTACCACAGAGGAACATGTATGGGTGGTATCAGTATTTGGCAGTTATTGATTATTGCCGTCATCGTTGTACTGCTTTTTGGCACCAAAAAGCTCGGCTCCATCGGTTCCGATCTTGGTGCGTCGATCAAAGGCTTTAAAAAAGCAATGAGCGATGATGAACCAAAGCAGGATAAAACCAGCCAGGATGCTGATTTTACTGCGAAAACTATCGCCGATAAGCAGGCGGATACGAATCAGGAACAGGCTAAAACAGAAGACGCGAAGCGCCACGATAAAGAGCAGGTGTAATCTGTGTTTGATATCGGTTTTAGCGAACTGCTATTGGTGTTCATCATCGGCCTCGTCGTTCTGGGGCCGCAACGACTGCCTGTGGCGGTAAAAACGGTAGCGGGCTGGATTCGCGCGTTGCGTTCACTGGCGACAACGGTGCAGAACGAACTGACCCAGGAGTTAAAACTCCAGGAGTTTCAGGACAGTCTGAAAAAGGTTGAAAAGGCGAGCCTCACTAACCTGACGCCCGAACTGAAAGCGTCGATGGATGAATTACGCCAGGCTGCGGAGTCGATGAAGCGTTCCTACGTTGCAAACGATCCTGAAAAGGCGAGCGATGAAGCGCACACCATCCATAACCCGGTGGTGAAAGACAATGAAACTGCGCATGAAGGCGTAACGCCTGCTGCTGCACAAACGCAGGCCAGTTCGCCGGAACAGAAGCCAGAAACCACGCCAGAGCCGGTGGTAAAACCTGCTGCGGACGCTGAACCGAAAACCGCTGCACCTTCCCCTTCGTCGAGTGATAAACCGTAAACATGTCTGTAGAAGATACTCAACCGCTTATCACGCATCTGATTGAGCTGCGTAAGCGTCTGCTGAACTGCATTATCTCGGTGATCGTGATATTCCTGTGTCTGGTCTATTTCGCCAATGACATCTATCACCTGGTATCCGCGCCACTGATCAAGCAGTTGCCGCAAGGTTCAACGATGATCGCCACCGACGTGGCCTCGCCGTTCTTTACGCCGATCAAGCTGACCTTTATGGTGTCGCTGATTCTGTCAGCGCCGGTGATTCTCTATCAGGTGTGGGCGTTTATCGCCCCAGCGCTGTATAAGCATGAACGTCGCCTGGTGGTGCCGCTGCTGGTTTCCAGCTCTCTGCTGTTTTATATCGGCATGGCGTTCGCCTACTTTGTGGTCTTTCCGCTGGCATTTGGCTTCCTTGCCAATACCGCGCCGGAAGGGGTACAGGTATCCACCGACATCGCGAGCTATTTAAGCTTCGTTATGGCGCTGTTTATGGCGTTTGGTGTCTCCTTTGAAGTGCCGGTGGCAATTGTGCTGCTGTGCTGGATGGGGATTACCTCGCCAGAAGACTTACGCAAAAAACGCCCGTATGTGCTGGTTGGTGCATTCGTTGTCGGGATGTTGCTGACGCCGCCGGATGTCTTCTCGCAAACGCTGTTGGCGATCCCTATGTACTGCCTGTTTGAAATCGGTGTCTTCTTCTCACGCTTTTACGTTGGTAAAGGGCGAAACCGGGAAGAGGAAAACGACGCTGAAGCAGAAAGCGAAAAAACTGAAGAATAAATTCAACCGCCCGTCAGGGCGGTTGTCATATGGAGTACAGGATGTTTGATATCGGCGTTAATTTGACCAGTTCGCAATTTGCGAAAGACCGTGATGATGTTGTAGCGCGCGCTTTTGACGCGGGAGTTAATGGGCTACTCATCACCGGTACCAATCTGCGTGAAAGCCAGCAGGCGCAAAAGCTGGCGCGTCAGTATTCGTCCTGTTGGTCAACGGCGGGCGTACATCCTCACGACAGCAGCCAGTGGCAAGCTGTGACTGAAGAAGCGATTATTGAGCTGGCCGCGCAGCCAGAAGTGGTGGCGATTGGTGAATGTGGTCTCGACTTTAACCGCAACTTTTCGACGCCGGAAGAGCAGGAACGCGCTTTTGTTGCCCAGCTACGCATTGCCGCAGAATTAAACATGCCGGTATTTATGCACTGTCGCGATGCCCACGAGCGGTTTATGACATTGCTGGAGCCGTGGCTGGATAAACTGCCTGGTGCGGTTCTTCATTGCTTTACCGGCACACGCGAAGAGATGCAGGCGTGCGTGGCGTGTGGAATTTATATCGGCATTACCGGTTGGGTTTGCGATGAACGACGCGGGCTGGAGCTGCGGGAATTGTTGCCGTTGATTCCGGCGGAGAAATTGCTGATCGAAACTGATGCGCCGTATCTGCTCCCTCGCGATCTCACGCCAAAGCCATCATCCCGGCGCAACGAGCCAGCCCATCTGCCCCATATTTTGCAACGTATTGCGCACTGGCGTGGAGAAGATGCCGCATGGCTGGCTGCCACCACGGATGCCAATGTCAAAACACTGTTTGGGATTGCGTTTTAGAGTTTGCGGAACTCGGTGTTCTTCACACTGTGCTTAATCTCTTTATTAATAAGATTCAGCAATAGCATGGAGCGAGCCTCGCCATCGGGCTCGGTGAAAATGGCCTGAAAACCTTCGAATGCGCCTTCAGTAATAATCACTTTATCACCAGGATACGGCGTCGATGGATCGACAATATCTTTCGGTTTATACACTGATAACTGATGAATCACCGCCGATGGGACTATCGCTGGCGACGCGCCAAAGCGCACGAAGTGGCTGACACCACGAGTCGCGTTGATAGTCGTGGTATGAATCACTTCCGGATCGAACTCCACAAACAAGTAGTTGGGGAACAATGGCTCACTGACTGCAGTACGTTTGCCACGCACGATTTTTTCCAGGGTGATCATCGGTGCCAGGCAATTCACAGCCTGTCTTTCGAGGTGTTCCTGGGCACGTTGAAGTTGCCCGCGCTTGCAGTACAGTAAATACCAGGATTGCATAATGACTCTTATCCGTTTAATCGGGGCGCAAGGATAGCAAAAGCTTTACGCTAAGTTAATTATATTCCCCGGTTTGCGTTATACCGTCAGAGTTCACGCTAATTTAACAAATTTACAGCATCGCAAAGATGAACGCCGTATAATGGGCGCAGATTAAGAGGCTACAATGGACGCCATGAAATATAACGATTTACGCGACTTCTTGACGCTGCTTGAACAGCAGGGTGAGCTAAAACGTATCACGCTCCCGGTGGATCCGCACCTGGAAATCACTGAAATTGCTGACCGCACTTTGCGTGCCGGTGGGCCTGCGCTGTTGTTCGAAAACCCTAAAGGCTACTCAATGCCGGTGCTGTGCAACCTGTTCGGTACGCCAAAGCGCGTGGCGATGGGCATGGGGCAGGAAGATGTTTCGGCGCTGCGTGAAGTTGGTAAATTATTGGCGTTTCTGAAAGAGCCGGAGCCGCCAAAAGGTTTCCGCGACCTGTTTGATAAACTGCCGCAGTTTAAGCAAGTATTGAACATGCCGACAAAGCGACTGCGTGGTGCACCCTGCCAACAAAAAATCGTCTCTGGCGATGACGTCGATCTCAATCGCATTCCCATTATGACCTGCTGGCCGGAAGATGCCGCGCCGCTGATTACCTGGGGGCTCACCGTAACGCGCGGCCCGCATAAAGAGCGGCAGAATCTGGGCATTTATCGCCAGCAGCTAATTGGTAAAAACAAACTGATTATGCGCTGGCTGTCGCATCGCGGCGGCGCGTTGGATTATCAGGAGTGGTGTGCGGCGCATCCGGGCGAACGTTTCCCGGTTTCTGTGGCGCTGGGTGCCGATCCTGCCACGATTCTCGGTGCAGTCACCCCCGTTCCGGATACGCTTTCAGAGTATGCGTTTGCCGGATTGCTGCGCGGTACCAAGACCGAAGTGGTGAAGTGTATCTCCAATGACCTTGAAGTGCCCGCCAGTGCGGAGATTGTGCTGGAAGGGTATATCGAACAAGGCGAAACTGCGCCGGAAGGGCCGTATGGCGACCACACCGGTTACTATAACGAAGTCGATAGTTTTCCGGTATTTACCGTGACGCATATTACCCAGCGTGAAGATGCGATTTATCATTCCACCTATACCGGGCGTCCGCCAGATGAACCTGCGGTACTGGGTGTAGCACTGAACGAAGTGTTCGTGCCGATTCTGCAAAAACAGTTCCCGGAAATTGTCGATTTTTATCTGCCGCCGGAAGGCTGTTCTTATCGTCTGGCGGTAGTGACGATCAAAAAACAGTACGCCGGACACGCGAAGCGCGTCATGATGGGCGTCTGGTCGTTCTTACGCCAGTTTATGTACACTAAATTTGTGATCGTTTGCGATGATGACGTCAACGCCCGCGACTGGAACGATGTGATTTGGGCGATTACCACCCGTATGGACCCGGCGCGGGATACTGTTCTGGTAGAAAATACGCCTATTGATTATCTGGATTTTGCCTCGCCTGTCTCCGGGCTGGGTTCAAAAATGGGGCTGGATGCCACGAATAAATGGCCGGGTGAAACCCAGCGTGAATGGGGACGTCCCATCAAAAAAGATCCAGATGTTGTCGCGCATATTGACGCCATTTGGGATGAACTGGCTATTTTTAACAACGGTAAAAGCGCCTGATGCGCGTTTGTTTTGCCCTATTTATCGATCCGACAGAGAAAGCGCATGACAACCTTAAGCTGTAAAGTGACCTCGGTAGAAGCTATCACGGATACCGTATATCGTGTCCGCATCGTGCCAGACGCGGCCTTTTCTTTTCGTGCTGGTCAGTATTTGATGGTAGTGATGGATGAGCGCGACAAACGTCCGTTCTCAATGGCTTCGACGCCAGATGAAAAAGGGTTTATCGAGCTGCATATTGGCGCTTCTGAAATCAACCTTTACGCGAAAGCAGTCATGGACCGCATCCTCAAAGATCATCAAATCGTGGTCGATATTCCCCACGGAGAAGCGTGGCTGCGCGATGATGAAGAGCGTCCGATGATTTTGATTGCGGGCGGCACCGGGTTCTCTTATGCCCGCTCGATTTTGCTGACAGCGTTGGCGCGTAACCCAAACCGTGATATCACCATTTACTGGGGCGGGCGTGAAGAGCAGCATCTGTATGATCTCTGCGAGCTTGAGGCGCTTTCGTTGAAGCATCCTGGTCTACAAGTGGTGCCGGTGGTTGAACAACCGGAAGCGGGCTGGCGTGGGCGTACTGGCACCGTGTTAACGGCGGTATTGCAGGATCATGGTACGCTGGCAGAGCATGATATCTATATTGCCGGACGTTTTGAGATGGCGAAAATTGCCCGTGACCTGTTTTGCAGTGAGCGTAATGCGCGGGAAGATCGCCTGTTTGGCGATGCGTTTGCATTTATCTGAGATATAAAAAAACCCGCCCCTGACAGGCGGGAAGAACGGCAACTAAAACTTTATTCAGTGGCATTTAGATCTATGTCGCATCCGGCAATTGGTGCACGATGCCTGATGCGACGCTGGCGCGTCTTATCAGGCCTACATTGGTGCCGGATCGGTAGACCGGATAAGGCGTTCACGCCGTATCCGGCATACAGTGCCCGATGCGACGCTGCCGCGTCTTATCGGGCCTACAAAAGTTCTGAACCGTAGGCCGGATAAGGCGTTCACGCCGCATCCGGCAAGTGGTTAAACCCGCTCAAACACCGTTGCAATGCCCTGACCCAGACCGATACACATCGTCGCCAGACCAAACTGGACGTCTTTGTGTTCCATCAGATTCAGCAGCGTGGTGCTGATACGCGCACCGGAACAACCCAGCGGATGACCCAGCGCGATCGCGCCACCGTTGAGGTTGATCTTCTCGTCAATCTGCTCCATTAGCCCGAGATCTTTAATACACGGCAGGATCTGCGCGGCAAAGGCTTCGTTCATCTCGAATACGCCGATATCGCTGGCAGAAAGCCCCGCTTTTTTCAGCGCCAGCTTCGAGGCCGGAACCGGACCATAACCCATAATAGATGGGTCACAACCCACAACCGCCATCGAACGCACGCGGGCGCGCGGCTTAAGACCTAATTCACGGGCGCGGCTTTCACTCATCACCAGCATGGCAGCTGCGCCATCGGAAAGCGCAGAAGATGTACCCGCCGTTACCGTACCGCTGACGGGATCAAACGCCGGACGCAGTGTGGCGAGGGCTTCCACGGTGGTTTCCGGGCGAATCACTTCGTCGTAATTAAACTGCTTCAATACGCCGTCGGCATCGTGACCACCGGTCGGGATGATTTCATTTTTAAATGCGCCTGACTGCGTGGCGGCCCACGCGCGGGCGTGTGACCGCGCGGCAAAGGCATCCTGCATTTCACGGCTGATACCATGCATACGCGCCAGCATTTCTGCCGTTAAGCCCATCATGCCCGCCGCTTTGGCGACATTACGGCTAAGGCCGGGGTGAAAATCGACGCCGTGACTCATTGGCACATGGCCCATATGCTCCACGCCGCCAACCAGACATGCCTGCGCATCGCCGGTCATGATCATTCGTGCTGCGTCATGCAGTGCCTGCATGGATGAACCACACAAGCGATTAACGGTAACCGCCGGGACAGAGTGCGGCACTTCAGCCAACAGTGCCGCGTTACGGGCGATGTTAAAACCCTGCTCCAGTGTTTGCTGCACACAACCCCAGTAAATATCGTCGAGGGCCGCTGCTTCCAGCGCCGGGTTACGCGCCAGCAGGCTACGCATTAAATGAGCGGAGAGATCTTCCGCACGCACGTTACGAAAAGCACCGCCCTTCGAACGGCCCATCGGGGTGCGAATTGCATCGACAATGACAACCTGTTCCATTGTGACTCCTTAAGCCGTTTTCAGGTCGCCAACCGGACGGGCTGGCTCAACCGGGGGATAGTACGGTTCGTTATGACGTGCTTTATTACGCAGACCTTCCGGTACTTCATACAGCGGGCCGAGGTGCTGATATTGCTGTGCCATATCGAGGTATTTTGCGCTGCCGAGGGTGTCCAGCCAGCGGAACGCGCCGCCGTGGAACGGAGGGAAGCCCAGGCCGTAGACCAGCGCCATATCCGCTTCTGCCGGAGTGGCGATAATGCCCTCTTCCAGACAGCGGACCACTTCGTTGACCATCGGGATCATCATGCGGGCGATAATCTCTTCCTCGCTGAAATCGCGCTTCGGCTGGCTCACTTTTGCCAGCAGGTCGTCAACGACGACATCTTCTTCTTTCTTCGGCTTACCTTTGCTGTCTTCTTTATAACGCCAGAAACCGAGGCCGTTCTTCTGACCAAAGCGGTTGGCATCAAACAGCGCGTCGATGGCATCGCGATAATCTTTCTGCATCCGCTGCGGGAAGCCTGCTGCCATGACAGCCTGAGCGTGATGCGCGGTGTCAATGCCCACAACATCCAGCAGATATGCCGGACCCATCGGCCAGCCAAACTGTTTTTCCATCACTTTGTCGATCTTGCGGAAACCCGCGCCGTCGCGCAGCAACTGGCTGAAACCGGCGAAATAGGGGAACAGCACACGGTTGACGAAGAAGCCGGGGCAGTCGTTGACCACAATCGGCGTCTTGCCCATCTTGCTCGCCCAGGCGACGACTTTCGCGATGGTTTCGTCGGAGCTTTTCTCGCCGCGAATAATTTCCACCAACGGCATCCGGTGCACCGGGTTAAAGAAGTGCATCCCGCAGAAGTTTTCCGGACGTTCCAGCGCGTTGGCCAGTTCGCTGATAGGAATGGTTGAAGTGTTAGACGCCAGCACGGTATCCGGGCGTACTTTCTGCTCGGTTTCTGCCAGCACGGCTTTTTTCACTTTCGGGTTTTCAACAACCGCTTCTACCACAACATCCACGCGGTCAAACCCGGCGTAGTCGAGCGTTGGGTGAATTGTGGAGATCACGCCAGCCAGTTTCAGACCATCGATCTTGCCGCGCTCAAGCTGCTTGTTCAGCAGTTTCGCGGCTTCGGTCATGCCGAGGGTTAACGACTTGTCGTTGATATCTTTCATGACAACCGGCACGCCTTTCCACGCAGACTGGTAGGCGATGCCGCCGCCCATAATGCCTGCGCCCAGCACAGCGGCCTGTTTCGGGGTTTCAACATCTTTGGTGAGTTTCTTCGCTTTACCTTTTACATATTGATCGTTAAGGAAAATGCCGACCAGTGCGCGGGCTTCGTTGGTATGCGCCAGCGGGACAAAACTTTTGTTTTCCAGGTTTAAGGCTTCTTCACGACCAAAACGGGCCGCAGCTTCAATGGTTTTTACTGCGGTGATGGGGGCCGGATAATGTTTCCCCGCCGTTTGCGCGACCATCCCTTTAGCGATGGTGAAGCTCATGGCGGCTTCAATCTTGCTCAGTTTTAGCGGTTCCAGCTTCGGCTGACGTTTTGCTTTCCAGTCGAGGTCGCCGTTAATGGCCTGGCGTAAAATCGCTATCGCCCCTTCAACCAGTTTTTCTGCTTTGACTACGCCATCCACCAGACCGATTTTCAGCGCCTGATCCGCGCCGACATCTTTACCGGCGGCAATGATTTCCAGCGCACTGTCAGCGCCCAGCATACGTGGCATACGTACAGAACCGCCAAAGCCCGGCATGATGCCCAATTTGGTTTCCGGCAGACCGATGCGCAGATCCGGCGTCGCCAGACGATAATCGGTCGCCAGCACGCATTCGCAGCCACCGCCCAGCGCATAGCCGTTGACGGCAGCAATGGTCGGCACCGGCAGATCTTCCAGGCGATTAAACACGCTATTGGCAAAGTGCAGCCACTGACTTAACTGTTCTTCAGGAACGAGGAACAGGGACAAAAATTCGGTGATATCAGCACCGACGATAAAGGCTGCTTTGTTCGAACGTAGCAGCAGTCCTTTTAGATCTGATTGCTGTTCCAGCACGCCGATGGCCTCGCCGAGGCTGGCGACGGTCGCAGTGTCGAGTTTATTAACTGAACCTGGGGTATCAAATACCAGTTCGGCAATGCCATCTTCCAGCCAGTCAAGGTAAAGGGTGTCGCCTTTGTAAAGCATGTCAGTCTCCTGAATCCGCAAGGTGATCTGGTCGTACCAGATGCATCGAAGTGTGTATTTTGTGTTAAAAATATGCAAATAAAATATTAAGGAAATGCCGATCTGATCACGCTCGGCAGAAATCACGCTCTGGATGAACGATGTGCTAAGATGCGGAGACTTAAGGTCAAAAAAACAGAAGGGTAAAAAATGGAATCACTGGCCTCGCTCTATAAAAATCATATAGCTACCTTACAGGAACGGACTCGCGATGCGCTGGCGCGCTTCAAGCTGGATGCGTTACTTATTCACTCCGGCGAACTGTTCAACGTTTTTCTCGACGATCATCCCTATCCGTTTAAAGTGAACCCGCAATTCAAAGCGTGGGTGCCGGTAACTCAGGTGCCAAACTGCTGGCTGCTGGTGGATGGCGTGAATAAGCCGAAACTGTGGTTTTATCTGCCGGTTGATTACTGGCACAACGTCGAACCGCTGCCGAACTCCTTCTGGACTGAAGATGTAGAAGTGATCGCGCTGCCAAAAGCCGATGGCATTGGTAGTCTGTTGCCTGCTGCGCGCGGCAATATCGGTTATATCGGTCCGGTGCCAGAACGTGCGCTGCAACTGGGTATTGAGGCCAGCAATATCAACCCGAAAGGGGTGATCGACTACCTGCATTACTATCGCTCCTTCAAAACCGAGTACGAACTGGCCTGTATGCGTGAAGCGCAGAAAATGGCGGTCAACGGTCATCGCGCGGCAGAAGAAGCGTTCCGTTCTGGCATGAGCGAGTTCGATATCAACATTGCCTATCTGACCGCGACCGGTCATCGTGATACCGACGTACCTTATAGCAACATTGTGGCGCTTAACGAACACGCTGCGGTGTTGCATTACACCAAACTGGACCACCAGGCACCGGAAGAGATGCGCAGCTTCCTGCTGGATGCCGGGGCCGAATATAACGGCTATGCGGCTGATCTAACCCGTACCTGGTCGGCAAAAAGCGACAACGACTACGCACAGCTGGTGAAAGACGTAAATGATGAGCAACTGGCGCTGATCGCCACCATGAAAGCAGGCGTCAGCTATGTGGATTACCATATCCAGTTCCATCAGCGCATCGCCAAACTGCTGCGTAAACATCAAATCATCACCGATATGAGTGAAGAAGCGATGGTCGAAAACGATCTCACCGGACCGTTTATGCCGCACGGTATCGGCCATCCGCTGGGCCTGCAGGTGCATGACGTAGCCGGTTTTATGCAGGATGATAGCGGTACGCACCTCGCGGCACCGGCAAAATATCCGTACCTGCGCTGCACTCGTATTCTCCAGCCGGGCATGGTGTTAACCATCGAACCGGGTATCTACTTCATCGAATCGCTTCTGGCACCGTGGCGTGAAGGGCAGTTCAGCAAACACTTCAACTGGCAGAAAATTGAAGCACTGAAACCGTTCGGCGGCATTCGTATCGAAGACAACGTGGTGATTCACGAAAACAACGTGGAAAACATGACCCGGGATCTGAAACTGGCGTGATGGAAAGCTGGTTAATTCCTGCGGCACCGGTCACGGTCGTTGAAGAGATCAAAAAGAGCCGCTTCATTACGCTGTTGGCGCATACCGATGGCGTTGAGGCGGCAAAAGCGTTTGTTGAATCGGTGCGGGCAGAACACCCCGATGCCCGGCACCATTGCGTGGCGTGGGTGGCGGGTGCGCCGGATGATTCTCAACAGCTGGGTTTCTCTGACGACGGGGAGCCGGCGGGAACGGCAGGTAAACCGATGCTCGCCCAACTAATGGGCAGCGGCGTCGGGGAAATTACCGCTGTGGTGGTGCGCTACTACGGCGGCATATTGCTTGGCACCGGTGGGTTAGTGAAAGCGTATGGCGGCGGCGTGAATCAGGCGCTGCGCCAGCTAACGACCCAACGCAAGACACCATTAACCGAATATACTTTGCAATGTGAATATAGTCAGTTAACCGGCATTGAAGCGTTGCTGGGGCAGTGTGACGGCAAAATTATTAACAGTGATTATCAGGCATTCGTTCTGCTGCGGGTGGCGCTTCCGGCGGCGAAAGTGGCTGAATTTTCCGCAAAGCTGGCGGATTTTAGCCGTGGTTCATTGCAATTGTTAGCGATTGAAGAATAATCCCCACTTCGTTTTGCAGAACTAAGGAAGCGGCAGAGATGCATTTTCGCGCCATTACCCGAATCGTTGGACTACTGGTCATCTTATTTTCAGGGACCATGATTATCCCTGGGCTGGTAGCACTCATCTACCGGGATGGAGCGGGCCGCGCTTTTACCCAGACCTTTTTTGTCGCCCTCGCCATTGGCTCTATGCTTTGGTGGCCGAACCGCAAAGAGAAGGGCGAACTGAAATCCCGTGAGGGGTTTCTGATAGTGGTGCTGTTCTGGACCGTGCTGGGTAGCGTCGGTGCGCTCCCTTTTATCTTCTCGGAAAGCCCGAACCTCACGATTACCGATGCGTTTTTTGAATCTTTCTCTGGCCTGACCACCACGGGGGCCACTACGCTGGTGGGGCTGGATTCGCTCCCTCATGCCATCCTCTTTTATCGCCAGATGCTGCAATGGTTTGGCGGTATGGGGATCATCGTGCTGGCGGTTGCGATACTGCCTATCCTCGGCGTGGGTGGGATGCAGCTCTATCGCGCAGAAATGCCCGGCCCGCTGAAAGATAACAAAATGCGCCCGCGAATTGCGGAAACGGCGAAAACCCTGTGGTTGATTTATGTCTTGCTGACCGTCGCCTGTGCGCTGGCGTTGTGGTTTGCTGGAATGGATGCCTTTGATGCCATCGGCCATAGCTTTGCGACCATCGCTATTGGCGGCTTCTCGACACATGATGCCAGTATCGGTTATTTCGACAGCCCGACTATTAACACTATCATTGCTATCTTCCTGCTGATCTCTGGCTGTAACTACGGTCTGCACTTTTCACTGTTAAGTGGGCGTAGTCTGAAGGTTTATTGGCGCGATCCGGAATTTCGCATGTTTATCGGCGTACAGTTTTCACTGGTGGTTATTTGTACACTCGTACTGTGGTTTCATAATGTCTACAGTTCGGCGCTGATGACAATTAACCAGGCGTTTTTCCAGGTGGTGTCGATGGCGACAACCGCCGGGTTTACAACTGACAGCATTGCCCGCTGGCCGCTCTTTTTGCCGGTACTGCTTTTATGTTCAGCTTTTATCGGCGGTTGCGCCGGGTCAACGGGCGGTGGCCTGAAAGTGATCCGCATCCTGCTGCTGTTTAAGCAGGGGAACCGTGAGCTGAAACGACTGGTGCATCCGAACGCCGTCTATAGCATTAAGCTGGGGAATCGCGCACTGCCGGAACGTATCCTCGAAGCCGTTTGGGGATTTTTCTCCGCCTATGCATTGGTGTTTATTGTCAGTATGCTGGCGATTATCGCCACGGGCGTGGATGACTTTTCTGCCTTTGCCTCGGTTGTTGCAACATTGAATAACCTGGGGCCAGGGCTTGGCGTGGTTGCTGATAACTTTACCAGTATGAACCCGGTGGCTAAATGGATCCTGATTGCCAACATGCTGTTTGGTCGTCTCGAGGTCTTTACATTGCTGGTGCTCTTTACCCCGACTTTCTGGCGTGAATGATGGAGTAATACGTGAAAACATTAATTCTTTTCTCAACAAGGGACGGACAAACGCGCGAGATTGCCTCCTACCTGGCTTCGGAACTGAAAGAACTGGGGATCCAGGCGGATGTCGCCAATGTGCACCGCATTGAAGAACCACAATGGGAAAACTATGACCGTGTGGTTATTGGCGCTTCTATTCGCTATGGTCACTACCATTCTGCGTTCCAGGAATTTGTCAAAAAGCATGCGACGCGGTTGAATTCGATGCCGAGTGCCTTTTACTCCGTAAATCTGGTGGCGCGTAAACCGGAGAAGCGTACTCCACAGACCAACAGCTACGCGCGGAAGTTTCTGATGAACTCGCAATGGCGTCCCGATCGCTGTGCCGTCATTGCCGGGGCGCTGCGTTACCCACGTTATCGCTGGTACGACCGTTTTATGATCAAGCTGATTATGAAGATGTCAGGCGGTGAAACGGATACGCGCAAAGAAGTTGTCTATACCGATTGGGAGCAGGTGGCGAATTTCGCCCGAGAAATCGCCCATTTAACCGACAAACCGACGCTGAAATAAGCATAAAGAATAAAAAATGCGCGGTCAGAAAATTATTTTAAATTTCCTCTTGTCAGGCCGGAATAACTCCCTATAATGCGCCACCACTGACACGGAACAACGGCAAACACGCCGCCGGGTCAGCGGGATTCTCCTGAGAATTCCGGCAGAGAAAGCAAAAATAAATGCTTGACTCTGTAGCGGGAAAGCGTATTATGCACACCCCGCGCCGCTGAGAAAAAGCGAAGCGGCACTGCTCTTTAACAATTTATCAGACAATCTGTGTGGGCACTCGAAGATACGGATTCTTGATGTCGCAAGACGAAAAATGAATACCAAGTCTCTGAGTGAACACGTAATTCATTACGAAGTTTAATTCACGAGCATCAAACTTTTAAATTGAAGAGTTTGATCATGGCTCAGATTGAACGCTGGCGGCAGGCCTAACACATGCAAGTCGAACGGTAACAGAAAGCAGCTTGCTGCTTTGCTGACGAGTGGCGGACGGGTGAGTAATGTCTGGGAAACTGCCTGATGGAGGGGGATAACTACTGGAAACGGTAGCTAATACCGCATAACGTCGCAAGACCAAAGAGGGGGACCTTCGGGCCTCTTGCCATCGGATGTGCCCAGATGGGATTAGCTAGTAGGTGGGGTAACGGCTCACCTAGGCGACGATCCCTAGCTGGTCTGAGAGGATGACCAGCCACACTGGAACTGAGACACGGTCCAGACTCCTACGGGAGGCAGCAGTGGGGAATATTGCACAATGGGCGCAAGCCTGATGCAGCCATGCCGCGTGTATGAAGAAGGCCTTCGGGTTGTAAAGTACTTTCAGCGGGGAGGAAGGGAGTAAAGTTAATACCTTTGCTCATTGACGTTACCCGCAGAAGAAGCACCGGCTAACTCCGTGCCAGCAGCCGCGGTAATACGGAGGGTGCAAGCGTTAATCGGAATTACTGGGCGTAAAGCGCACGCAGGCGGTTTGTTAAGTCAGATGTGAAATCCCCGGGCTCAACCTGGGAACTGCATCTGATACTGGCAAGCTTGAGTCTCGTAGAGGGGGGTAGAATTCCAGGTGTAGCGGTGAAATGCGTAGAGATCTGGAGGAATACCGGTGGCGAAGGCGGCCCCCTGGACGAAGACTGACGCTCAGGTGCGAAAGCGTGGGGAGCAAACAGGATTAGATACCCTGGTAGTCCACGCCGTAAACGATGTCGACTTGGAGGTTGTGCCCTTGAGGCGTGGCTTCCGGAGCTAACGCGTTAAGTCGACCGCCTGGGGAGTACGGCCGCAAGGTTAAAACTCAAATGAATTGACGGGGGCCCGCACAAGCGGTGGAGCATGTGGTTTAATTCGATGCAACGCGAAGAACCTTACCTGGTCTTGACATCCACGGAAGTTTTCAGAGATGAGAATGTGCCTTCGGGAACCGTGAGACAGGTGCTGCATGGCTGTCGTCAGCTCGTGTTGTGAAATGTTGGGTTAAGTCCCGCAACGAGCGCAACCCTTATCCTTTGTTGCCAGCGGTCCGGCCGGGAACTCAAAGGAGACTGCCAGTGATAAACTGGAGGAAGGTGGGGATGACGTCAAGTCATCATGGCCCTTACGACCAGGGCTACACACGTGCTACAATGGCGCATACAAAGAGAAGCGACCTCGCGAGAGCAAGCGGACCTCATAAAGTGCGTCGTAGTCCGGATTGGAGTCTGCAACTCGACTCCATGAAGTCGGAATCGCTAGTAATCGTGGATCAGAATGCCACGGTGAATACGTTCCCGGGCCTTGTACACACCGCCCGTCACACCATGGGAGTGGGTTGCAAAAGAAGTAGGTAGCTTAACCTTCGGGAGGGCGCTTACCACTTTGTGATTCATGACTGGGGTGAAGTCGTAACAAGGTAACCGTAGGGGAACCTGCGGTTGGATCACCTCCTTACCTTAAAGAAGCGTACTTTGAAGTGCTCACACAGATTGTCTGATGAAAATGAGCAGTAAAACCTCTACAGGCTTGTAGCTCAGGTGGTTAGAGCGCACCCCTGATAAGGGTGAGGTCGGTGGTTCAAGTCCACTCAGGCCTACCAAATTTGCATCGCAAATTTGAAGAGGTTTTAACTACATGTTATGGGGCTATAGCTCAGCTGGGAGAGCGCCTGCTTTGCACGCAGGAGGTCTGCGGTTCGATCCCGCATAGCTCCACCATCTCTGTAGTGATTAAATAAAAAATACTTCAGAGTGTACCTGCAAAGGTTCACTGCGAAGTTTTGCTCTTTAAAAATCTGGATCAAGCTGAAAATTGAAACACTGAACAACGAAAGTTGTTCGTGAGTCTCTCAAATTTTCGCAACACGATGATGGATCGCAAGAAACATCTTCGGGTTGTGAGGTTAAGCGACTAAGCGTACACGGTGGATGCCCTGGCAGTCAGAGGCGATGAAGGACGTGCTAATCTGCGATAAGCGTCGGTGAGGTGATATGAACCGTTATAACCGGCGATTTCCGAATGGGGAAACCCAGTGTGTTTCGACACACTATCATTAACTGAATCCATAGGTTAATGAGGCGAACCGGGGGAACTGAAACATCTAAGTACCCCGAGGAAAAGAAATCAACCGAGATTCCCCCAGTAGCGGCGAGCGAACGGGGAGGAGCCCAGAGCCTGAATCAGTGTGTGTGTTAGTGGAAGCGTCTGGAAAGGCGCGCGATACAGGGTGACAGCCCCGTACACAAAAATGCACATATTGTGAGCTCGATGAGTAGGGCGGGACACGTGGTATCCTGTCTGAATATGGGGGGACCATCCTCCAAGGCTAAATACTCCTGACTGACCGATAGTGAACCAGTACCGTGAGGGAAAGGCGAAAAGAACCCCGGCGAGGGGAGTGAAAAAGAACCTGAAACCGTGTACGTACAAGCAGTGGGAGCCTCTTTATGGGGTGACTGCGTACCTTTTGTATAATGGGTCAGCGACTTATATTCTGTAGCAAGGTTAACCGAATAGGGGAGCCGAAGGGAAACCGAGTCTTAACTGGGCGTTAAGTTGCAGGGTATAGACCCGAAACCCGGTGATCTAGCCATGGGCAGGTTGAAGGTTGGGTAACACTAACTGGAGGACCGAACCGACTAATGTTGAAAAATTAGCGGATGACTTGTGGCTGGGGGTGAAAGGCCAATCAAACCGGGAGATAGCTGGTTCTCCCCGAAAGCTATTTAGGTAGCGCCTCGTGAATTCATCTCCGGGGGTAGAGCACTGTTTCGGCAAGGGGGTCATCCCGACTTACCAACCCGATGCAAACTGCGAATACCGGAGAATGTTATCACGGGAGACACACGGCGGGTGCTAACGTCCGTCGTGAAGAGGGAAACAACCCAGACCGCCAGCTAAGGTCCCAAAGTCATGGTTAAGTGGGAAACGATGTGGGAAGGCCCAGACAGCCAGGATGTTGGCTTAGAAGCAGCCATCATTTAAAGAAAGCGTAATAGCTCACTGGTCGAGTCGGCCTGCGCGGAAGATGTAACGGGGCTAAACCATGCACCGAAGCTGCGGCAGCGACACTATGTGTTGTTGGGTAGGGGAGCGTTCTGTAAGCCTGTGAAGGTGGCCTGTGAGGGTTGCTGGAGGTATCAGAAGTGCGAATGCTGACATAAGTAACGATAAAGCGGGTGAAAAGCCCGCTCGCCGGAAGACCAAGGGTTCCTGTCCAACGTTAATCGGGGCAGGGTGAGTCGACCCCTAAGGCGAGGCCGAAAGGCGTAGTCGATGGGAAACAGGTTAATATTCCTGTACTTGGTGTTACTGCGAAGGGGGGACGGAGAAGGCTATGTTGGCCGGGCGACGGTTGTCCCGGTTTAAGCGTGTAGGCTGGTTTTCCAGGCAAATCCGGAAAACCAAGGCTGAGGCGTGATGACGAGGCACTACGGTGCTGAAGCGACAAATGCCCTGCTTCCAGGAAAAGCCTCTAAGCATCAGGTAACATCAAATCGTACCCCAAACCGACACAGGTGGTCAGGTAGAGAATACCAAGGCGCTTGAGAGAACTCGGGTGAAGGAACTAGGCAAAATGGTGCCGTAACTTCGGGAGAAGGCACGCTGATATGTAGGTGAAGCGACTTGCTCGTGGAGCTGAAATCAGTCGAAGATACCAGCTGGCTGCAACTGTTTATTAAAAACACAGCACTGTGCAAACACGAAAGTGGACGTATACGGTGTGACGCCTGCCCGGTGCCGGAAGGTTAATTGATGGGGTTAGCGGTAACGCGAAGCTCTTGATCGAAGCCCCGGTAAACGGCGGCCGTAACTATAACGGTCCTAAGGTAGCGAAATTCCTTGTCGGGTAAGTTCCGACCTGCACGAATGGCGTAATGATGGCCAGGCTGTCTCCACCCGAGACTCAGTGAAATTGAACTCGCTGTGAAGATGCAGTGTACCCGCGGCAAGACGGAAAGACCCCGTGAACCTTTACTATAGCTTGACACTGAACATTGAGCCTTGATGTGTAGGATAGGTGGGAGGCTTTGAAGTGTGGACGCCAGTCTGCATGGAGCCGACCTTGAAATACCACCCTTTAATGTTTGATGTTCTAACGTTGGCCCGTAATCCGGGTTGCGGACAGTGTCTGGTGGGTAGTTTGACTGGGGCGGTCTCCTCCTAAAGAGTAACGGAGGAGCACGAAGGTTGGCTAATCCTGGTCGGACATCAGGAGGTTAGTGCAATGGCATAAGCCAGCTTGACTGCGAGCGTGACGGCGCGAGCAGGTGCGAAAGCAGGTCATAGTGATCCGGTGGTTCTGAATGGAAGGGCCATCGCTCAACGGATAAAAGGTACTCCGGGGATAACAGGCTGATACCGCCCAAGAGTTCATATCGACGGCGGTGTTTGGCACCTCGATGTCGGCTCATCACATCCTGGGGCTGAAGTAGGTCCCAAGGGTATGGCTGTTCGCCATTTAAAGTGGTACGCGAGCTGGGTTTAGAACGTCGTGAGACAGTTCGGTCCCTATCTGCCGTGGGCGCTGGAGAACTGAGGGGGGCTGCTCCTAGTACGAGAGGACCGGAGTGGACGCATCACTGGTGTTCGGGTTGTCATGCCAATGGCACTGCCCGGTAGCTAAATGCGGAAGAGATAAGTGCTGAAAGCATCTAAGCACGAAACTTGCCCCGAGATGAGTTCTCCCTGAGACTTAGAGTCTCCTGAAGGAACGTTGAAGACGACGACGTTGATAGGCCGGGTGTGTAAGCGCAGCGATGCGTTGAGCTAACCGGTACTAATGAACCGTGAGGCTTAACCTTACAACGCCGAAGATGTTTTGGCGGATGAGAGAAGATTTTCAGCCTGATACAGATTAGATTAACCGGCGACAAGCGGGTTAATGAAACAGAATTTGCCTGGCGGCCTTAGCGCGGTGGTCCCACCTGACCCCATGCCGAACTCAGAAGTGAAACGCCGTAGCGCCGATGGTAGTGTGGGGTCTCCCCATGCGAGAGTAGGGAACTGCCAGGCATCAAATTAAGCGAAAGGCCATCCGTCAGGATGGCCTTTTTGCATTGGAGCAGAATAAATGCCGGATGCGACGCTGGCGCGTTTGCTCCAGCCTACTCTTGCCTATCCGTCCTGCTTTTGCATCCACTCCACCACAAAATCAGCCAGCCCCTCAACATCATTAATATCCAGTAACGCGACATCAAGATTAAGCGGCACATCACTGGCTACAGCAATAACATGCCTGTCTATCACTAATTCTTCCGGTCGATGTCCGGCTCCATCGCGAAACAGCACAATCTTTGCGATCTCTTCATGCTTAAACCCTTCGACCAGAATCAAATCCAGCTTTGAGGTATCCATTCGACTTGCGAGAAAATGTAGATCCAGCTCTTCTTCGTCTGGTGTTTCCGTCATCAAGGCCCATCGCTGTTGGCTGGCAACGATGGTTTGCGCCGCGCCAGCCTTGCGCAGCTCATAGCTATCTTTGCCCGGTTTATCAACATCCATATCATGGTGCGTATGCTTAATCAGCCCCGGACGGATCCCTCTGGCGCATAATGCCGGGATCAATTTTTTCAGCAGCGTTGTTTTTCCGGTGCCACTCCATGCAGCAAAGGCGAGTAACGGTATCATCGTTTTTCCTGCCATCGGGCAAGCTCCTCTGGCGTATTCACGTTTATAAATGCCTCTTTACGATCGCTGAAATCAACCGCATGACCGCCAGCCAGACGCATAAATGCCATAACCCGGCGTTCTCCTGCTTGCAGATATTCCAGTAATAAAGGCTCAATTGCGCGGTTTACCAGAGCAATAGTCGGGTGATCGCGTTCACCGTCGTGGACCCACACGACAGGCGCATCTTTGCGCTGATGAGTAAGCCGGGCGGCTAAATCATGGGGAATGTAAGGCGTATCGCACGGGCAAAACAAAAACCACTCACCCGCTTCCTGCTGCATTACTGAAAGCATTCCTGCCAGAGGACCAGGGTAATCCGCCAGTGAATCTTCAATCACTTTCAGACCGCTTACCTGATAGATTTCCTGATGACGATTAGCATTAATCACGACGTGAGAAAGCTGCGTCATAAGCGCGTCAGCGACATACTGCCATAATGGTTTGCCGTTTAATTCAAGCAATCCTTTATCTACGCCGCCCATTCGTCTGGCTTTACCGCCCGCCAGCACAACGCCTGTTATCATCGTCATCAGATTCACCGATATCGCCTCTTTTATTGTGGGATTGACCCTGCTAACGTGTCTGTCTCAAGAGTAAGGAGCATTACTATGAAATGTAAACGTCTGAATGAAGTTATTGAACTCCTCCAGCCAGCCTGGCAAAAAGAGCCAGACCTTAACCTGCTGCAATTTTTGCAGAAACTGGCGAAAGAGTCAGGTTTTGACGGCGAACTGGCGGATTTGACGGATGACATTCTGATCTATCACCTGAAAATGCGTGATTCCGCGAAAGATGCGGTGATCCCGGGTTTGCAGAAAGATTATGAAGAAGATTTCAAAACGGCGCTATTACGCGCACGTGGCGTAATTAAAGAGTAAAAGCTTGTAAGCGGCGCAACCAAAATCATCGTGAAATGATATCCTTCATCATTCGTAATGTTTTCCGGATGATGGGATGAACAACAGCGCTTTTACTTTCCAGACACTACACCCGGATACCATCATGGACGCTCTGTTTGAGCATGGGATTCGGGTGGATTCCGGTCTTACCCCGCTTAACAGCTATGAAAACCGTGTCTATCAATTTCAGGACGAAGATCGTCGACGTTTTGTCGTCAAATTTTATCGCCCTGAACGTTGGACAGCCGATCAAATCCTCGAAGAACATCAATTTGCGTTGCAGCTGGTTAACGATGAAGTTCCGGTCGCAGCACCTGTGGCCTTTAATGGTCAGACTTTATTGAACCATCAGGGATTTTATTTCGCTGTTTTTCCAAGCGTCGGTGGTCGCCAGTTCGAAGCTGATAATATCGATCAGATGGAAGCGGTTGGGCGTTATTTAGGGCGTATGCACCAGACGGGGCGCAAACAGCTTTTTATCCATCGCCCGACCATCGGTTTGAATGAATATCTCATTGAGCCACGCAAGCTGTTTGAGGACGCTACACTGATACCTTCCGGGTTGAAAGCGGCATTCCTGAAAGCGACAGATGAGCTGATTGCCGCCGTTACAGCACACTGGCGGGAAGATTTCACCGTTCTGCGGCTACATGGAGACTGCCACGCCGGGAATATTCTCTGGCGCGATGGTCCAATGTTTGTTGATCTGGATGATGCACGTAATGGTCCAGCCGTTCAGGATTTGTGGATGTTGCTCAATGGTGATAAAGCCGAGCAGCGGATGCAACTGGAAACTATTATTGAGGCTTATGAAGAATTTAGCGAGTTCGACACCGCTGAAATCGGACTGATTGAACCTTTACGCGCCATGCGTTTGGTTTATTATCTTGCCTGGCTAATGCGGCGTTGGGCTGATCCCGCGTTCCCGAAAAATTTCCCGTGGTTAACCGGGGAAGATTACTGGCTACGACAGACGGTGACTTTTATAGAACAGGCAAAAGTTCTACAAGAACCCCCTTTGCAATTAACACCTATGTATTAATCGGAGAGAGTAGATCATGAAAAAGATTTGGCTGGCGCTGGCTGGTTTAGTTTTAGCGTTTAGCGCATCGGCGGCGCAGTATGAAGATGGTAAACAGTACACTACCCTGGAAAAACCAGTTGCTGGCGCGCCGCAAGTGCTGGAGTTTTTCTCTTTCTTCTGCCCGCACTGCTATCAGTTTGAAGAAGTTCTGCATATTTCTGATAACGTGAAGAAAAAACTGCCGGAAGGCGTGAAGATGACTAAATACCACGTCAACTTCATGGGGGGTGACCTGGGCAAAGAGCTGACTCAGGCATGGGCTGTGGCGATGGCGCTGGGCGTGGAAGACAAAGTCACAGTTCCGCTGTTTGAAGGCGTACAAAAAACCCAGACCATTCGTTCAGCATCTGATATC
The DNA here is from genome assembly GCF_003697165.2 of Escherichia coli DSM 30083 = JCM 1649 = ATCC 11775. Lineage (GTDB taxonomy): Bacteria > Pseudomonadota > Gammaproteobacteria > Enterobacterales > Enterobacteriaceae > Escherichia > Escherichia coli. The sequence goes on along the minus strand of NZ_CP033092.2, from coordinate 4,719,636 downwards.
CGCGATGTATTTATCAACGCAGGTATTAAAGGTGAAGAGTACGACGCGGCGTGGAACAGCTTCGTGGTGAAATCTCTGGTCGCTCAGCAGGAAAAAGCTGCAGCTGACGTGCAATTGCGTGGTGTTCCGGCGATGTTTGTTAACGGTAAATATCAGCTGAATCCGCAGGGTATGGATACCAGCAATATGGATGTTTTTGTTCAGCAGTATGCTGATACTGTGAAATATCTGTCCGAGAAAAAATAATTCAATGTAAATTACATAAAGCCCGTGAATATTCACGGGCTTTTTTTATTATTTAATAAATATAAATACATTCTGATAATGCTTCCTGCTGCTGGACATTATTTCAGCATAAGTGGATATTCAAAGTTTTGCTGTTTTATCAGGGAATATTTATATGATACGTAAGTCAGCTACAGGTGCCATTGTTGCGTTAGCCGTAATCTGGGGTGGTGGCACATGGTACACAGGTACGCAAATTCAGCCTGGTGTCGAAAAGTTTATTAAAGGTTTTAACGATGCTAAAAAGAAAGGTGAACATGCCTACGATATGACGTTAAGTTATAAAAATTTTGACAAAGGCTTTTTTAATTCCCGTTTTCAAATGCAAATGACATTTGATAACGGTGCACCCGATCTCAATATCAAGCCAGGCCAGAAAATTGTATTTGATGTGGATGTTGAGCACGGTCCGTTGCCCATCACAATGTTAATGCATGGTAATGTCATCCCAGCACTGGCAGCGGCAAAAGTGAACTTAGTGAATAATGAGCTGACACAACCGCTATTTATCGCCGCGAAAAATAAATCGCCCGTGGAAGCGACATTGCGATTCGCGTTTGGTGGCCCATTCTCCACGACATTAGATGTTGCCCCTGCAGAGTATGGAAAGTTTTCTTTTGGTGAAGGCCAGTTTACTTTTAATGGTGATGATAGTTCATTGTCTAACCTGGATATTGAAGGCAAAGTCGAAGATATTGTTCTGCAATTTTCACCAATGAACAAAGTAACGGCGAAAAGTTTTACCATTGATTCTCTGACACGATTAGAAGAAAAGAAATTTCCGGTTGGTGAAAGCGAGTCGAAATTTAATCAGGTTAATATTATCAACCAGGGGGAAGTCGTTGCCCAAATCGATGCTTTCGTTGCAAAAACCAGGCTGGATCGCGTTAAAGACAAAGATTATATCAATGTCAATCTGACCTACGAACTTGATAAGTTAACAAAAGGGAATCAGCAACTCGGTAGTGGTGAGTGGTCATTGATTGCTGAATCTATTGATCCCTCAGCGGTGCGCCAATTTATCATCCAGTATAACATTGCGATGCAGAAGCAGCTTGCTGCACACCCTGAGTTAGCAAACGATGAAGTTGCTCTGCAAGAAGTGAATGCTGCATTGTTCAAAGAGTATTTACCGTTATTACAAAAAAGTGAGCCGACGATTAAACAACCAGTAAGATGGAAGAACGCACTCGGCGAACTAAATGCCAATCTGGATATCAGTATTGCCGACCCAGCCAAATCTTCATCATCCACAAACAAAGATATTAAATCGCTCAATTTTGATATGAAGTTACCGCTTAATGTCGCTACAGAAACCGCAAAACAGCTTAATTTATCTGAAGGGATGGATGCGGAAAAAGCGCAAAAGCGGGCTGATAAGCAAATCAGTGGGATGATGACATTAGGTCTGATGTTACAGTTAATCACGATTGACAACAATACCGCCTCGCTGCAACTGCGTTATACACCGGGTAAAGTTGTTTTTAACGGACAGGAGATGAGCGAAGAAGAATTTATGTCTCGTGCCGGACGTTTTGTTCATTAAAATACTCACTCGCCTCTGCTCATTCAGAGGCGAGTAAAACTTACTTTTCCTGCCGCTGTGATGACATCAACGATGTCAGAAGCCGGTCTTTTTCCTGCCACAATGAGTTCAGCCATTGCTGAAAATGGCGCTTAAAGCTTTTGTCATTGATGTAGTCGCCATGTAACTCATCGGCAATAGGCTGTAAATCCACATGTACGACAATTCGCGTCAGTTTACCGCTTAACATATCGAAGAACGGCTGACGGTTATTGTCCGGATAACACAGCGTAACATTAAGCAGTTTATCGAATTGTTTACCCAGTACATTTAGCGCCATCGCAATGCCTGCCGCCTTTGGTGGCAACAAGTTTTGAAAAGAGGAGTGGGTTTGCTGATGTTTTTCTTGCGTGAAACGGGAGCCTTCAACGAAATTGACAATAGTGGTGGGGTGCAGGCGAAACTTTTCACAAGAACGCCGAGTGGTTTCAACATCTTTACCACGTCGCTCCGGATGACGTAATAAATAAGCGCGGGAATAACGCTTCATAAACGGCATATCCAGCGCCCAGCACGCCAGGCCAAGAAAAGGCACCCAGGCCAGCTGCTGCTTGAGGAAATATTTATTCATCGGAATGTGCTTACGAAACAGCACGCACAGTACGACAATATCTGCCCAACTACGGTGGTTACAAATAAGCAGATACCAGTTCTTCTTACTTAACCCTTCCAGCCCGTGAACTTCCCATTGCAGGTGTGGGTTCAGATGCAGTAATACCGCCAGACCTTCACACCAGCAATACATCATAAAATCACAAAAACGCGAAACCTTTCGCCAAATGACTGGCACAGGTAGCAATAGTTTTACAATCCCGGCAATGATGATCGGGACGGAACAAAAAATAGTGACCAAAATGGTCAATACGATACTCAGCAAAAGGGTTATCGCAGCGAGTATTCTCGTCATAATGAATTTATTCAAAAGGTTAGCCATAGACAGTGCGCTAAAGAAGCGCAAGGCGCAGATTTTAGCAGAAAACGACCCAAATAACGGATGATCCTTAAGGAGAAAAATAATTCATATCTATCCACATTAGAAAAAATCCCATTATCTCAATTATTAGGGATGGCTTTATTTTTAACTGCATGAAAAACAAAGACAAACACCATGCTGTAAAAAGCATGATAATAAATTAAAAGCGATGTAAATAATTTATGCACAAAGTTATCCACATGACGATTTGCGAGCGATCCAGAAGATCTACAAAAGATTTTCACGAAAAGCGGTGAAAAACTCATGTTTTCATCCTGTCTGTGGCATCCTTTACCCATAATCTGATAAACAGGCACGGACATTATGGTTCAGATCCCCCAAAATCCACTTATCCTTGTAGATGGTTCATCTTATCTTTATCGCGCATATCACGCGTTTCCCCCGCTGACTAACAGCGCAGGCGAGCCGACCGGTGCGATGTATGGTGTCCTCAACATGCTGCGCAGTCTGATCATGCAATATAAACCGACGCATGCAGCGGTGGTCTTTGACGCCAAGGGAAAAACCTTTCGTGATGAACTGTTTGAACATTACAAATCACATCGCCCGCCAATGCCGGACGATCTGCGAGCACAAATCGAACCTCTGCACGCGATGGTTAAAGCGATGGGACTGCCGCTGCTGGCGGTTTCTGGCGTAGAAGCGGACGACGTTATTGGTACTCTGGCGCGCGAAGCCGAAAAAACCGGGCGTCCGGTGCTGATCAGCACTGGCGATAAAGATATGGCGCAGCTGGTGACACCAAATATCACGCTTATCAACACCATGACGAATACCATCCTCGGACCGGAAGAGGTGGTGAATAAGTACGGCGTGCCGCCAGAACTGATCATCGATTTCTTGGCGCTGATGGGTGACTCCTCTGATAACATTCCTGGCGTACCGGGCGTCGGTGAAAAAACCGCGCAGGCATTGCTGCAAGGTCTTGGCGGGCTGGATACGCTGTATGCCGAGCCAGAAAAAATTGCTGGGTTGAGCTTCCGTGGCGCGAAAACAATGGCAGCGAAGCTCGAGCAAAACAAAGAAGTTGCTTATCTCTCATACCAGCTGGCGACGATTAAAACCGACGTTGAACTGGAGCTGACCTGTGAACAACTGGAAGTGCAGCCACCGGCGGCGGAAGAGTTGTTAGGGCTGTTCAAAAAGTATGAGTTCAAACGCTGGACTGCTGATGTCGAAGCGGGCAAATGGCTACAGGCTAAAGGGGCGAAACCCGCAGCCAGGCCGCAGGAAACCAGTGTTGCAGACGAAGCGCCAGAAGTGACGGCAACGGTGATTTCTTATGACAACTACGTCACTATCCTTGATGAAGAAACACTGAAAGAGTGGATTGCGAAGCTGGAAAAAGCGCCGGTATTTGCATTTGATACCGAAACAGACAGCCTTGATAACATCTCTGCTAACCTGGTCGGGCTTTCTTTTGCTATCGAGCCAGGCGTAGCGGCATATATTCCGGTTGCTCATGATTATCTTGATGCGCCCGATCAAATCTCTCGCGAGCGTGCACTCGAGTTGCTAAAACCGCTGCTGGAAGATGAAAAGGCGCTGAAGGTCGGGCAAAACCTGAAATACGATCGCGGTATTCTGGCGAACTACGGCATTGAACTACGTGGGATTGCGTTTGATACCATGCTGGAGTCCTACATTCTCAATAGCGTTGCCGGACGTCACGATATGGACAGCCTCGCGGAACGTTGGTTGAAGCACAAAACCATCACTTTTGAAGAGATTGCGGGTAAAGGCAAAAATCAACTGACCTTTAACCAGATTGCCCTCGAAGAGGCCGGACGTTACGCCGCCGAAGATGCAGATGTCACCTTGCAGTTGCATCTGAAAATGTGGCCGGATCTGCAAAAACACAAAGGGCCGTTGAACGTCTTCGAGAATATCGAAATGCCGCTGGTGCCGGTGCTTTCACGCATTGAACGTAACGGTGTGAAGATCGATCCGAAAGTGCTGCACAATCATTCTGAAGAGCTCACCCTTCGTCTGGCTGAGCTGGAAAAGAAAGCGCATGAAATTGCAGGTGAGGAATTTAACCTTTCTTCCACCAAGCAGTTACAAACCATTCTCTTTGAAAAACAGGGCATTAAACCGCTGAAGAAAACGCCGGGTGGCGCGCCGTCAACGTCGGAAGAGGTACTGGAAGAACTGGCGCTGGACTATCCGTTGCCAAAAGTGATTCTGGAGTATCGTGGTCTGGCGAAGCTGAAATCGACCTACACCGACAAGCTGCCGTTGATGATCAACCCGAAAACCGGGCGTGTACATACCTCTTATCACCAGGCAGTAACCGCAACGGGACGTTTATCGTCAACCGATCCTAACCTGCAAAACATTCCGGTGCGTAACGAAGAAGGTCGCCGTATCCGCCAGGCGTTTATTGCGCCAGAGGATTATGTGATTGTCTCAGCGGACTACTCGCAGATTGAACTGCGCATTATGGCGCATCTCTCGCGTGACAAAGGCTTGCTGACCGCATTCGCCGAAGGAAAAGATATCCACCGTGCAACGGCGGCAGAAGTGTTTGGTTTGCCACTGGAAACCGTCACCAGCGAGCAACGTCGTAGCGCGAAAGCGATCAACTTTGGTCTGATTTATGGCATGAGTGCTTTCGGTCTGGCGCGGCAATTGAACATTCCGCGTAAAGAAGCGCAGAAGTACATGGACCTTTACTTCGAACGCTACCCTGGCGTGCTGGAGTATATGGAACGCACCCGTGCTCAGGCGAAAGAGCAGGGCTACGTTGAAACGCTGGACGGACGCCGTCTGTATCTGCCGGATATCAAATCCAGCAATGGTGCTCGTCGTGCAGCGGCTGAACGTGCAGCCATTAACGCGCCAATGCAGGGAACCGCCGCCGACATTATCAAACGGGCGATGATTGCCGTTGATGCGTGGCTACAGGCTGAGCAACCGCGTGTGCGTATGATCATGCAGGTACACGATGAACTGGTATTTGAAGTCCATAAAGATGATGTCGATGCCGTCGCGAAGCAGATTCATCAACTGATGGAAAACTGTACCCGTCTGGATGTGCCGTTGCTGGTGGAAGTGGGGCGTGGCGAAAACTGGGATCAGGCGCACTAAGATTCGCCTGAACATGCCCTTTTTTCGTAAGTAAGCAACATAAGCTGTCACGTTTTGTGATGGCTATTAGAAATTCCTATGCAACAACTGAAAAAAAATTACAAAAAATGCTTTCTGAACTGAACAAAAAAGAGTAAAGTTAGTCGCGTAGGGTACAGAGGTAAGATGTTCTATCTTTCAGACCTTTTACTTCACGTAATCGGATTTGGCTGAATATTTTAGCCGCCCCAGTCAGTAATGACTGGGGCGTTTTTTATTGGGCGAAAGAAAAGATCCGTAATGCCTGATACGCCATGTTTATCAGGCCAACGGTAGAATTGTAATCTATTGAATTTACGGGCCGGATACGCCACATCCGGCACAAGCATTAAGGCAAGAAAATTATTCGCCGTCCTGCGTTTCTTCTACAGGCTGCATCTCGCTAAACCAGGTATCCAGTTTCTGCCGCAGCTTGTCCACGCCTTGTTTCTTCAGCGAAGAAAACGTTTCAACCTGCACATCACCGTTAAACGCCAGCACCGCTTCACGCACCATATTCAATTGCGCTTTACGTGCGCCGCTTGCCAGTTTGTCCGCTTTGGTCAGCAGTACCAGCACGGCGATATTGCTGTCTACCGCCCACTCAATCATCTGCTGATCCAAATCTTTCAGCGGATGGCGAATATCCATTAGCACCACCAGACCTTGCAGGCTCTGACGTTTTTCGAGGTACTCGCCGAGCGCGCGCTGCCATTTGCGCTTCATCTCTTCCGGGACTTCCGCATAACCGTACCCAGGCAAGTCAACCAGACGCTTGCCGTCAGCCACTTCAAACAGGTTGATAAGCTGGGTGCGCCCCGGGGTTTTTGAGGTACGAGCCAGGCTTTTCTGGTTAGTCAGCGTGTTCAGCGCGCTGGATTTACCTGCGTTGGAACGGCCTGCAAAAGCCACTTCAATTCCGGTATCGGAAGGTAGGTGGCGAATATCAGGCGCACTCATCACAAAATGCGTCTGTTGATAATTCAAATTAGTCAAAGCGGTCGTCTCCATCAGTCAAAGCTTTGCGGCGATTATACCTGAACCATAATAAAAGGCGGATTTTTCGGCGTGAGCGTTGTAAGTAAAAGCCATATGCTTTGTGAGACATTGCCGATAGTCTTTATGCGAAATAGCAGAGAAAATTCTGCGACGCATGTCAAATAAGCTATATAAATCAGTGAATTGCTTTTATATAAAACTCTGAAAATGTGCAAATACTGATGGCGGTTGATTGTTTATTTAAAGCAAAGGCGTAAAGTAGCACCCATAGAGCGAGGACGCTAACAGGAACAATGACTCAGGATGAGGGTCAGGAGCGCCAGGAGGCGAAGACAGAGGATTGTCAGGAAGATAAACGTCCGGAGACGTAATTAAATGGAAATGGAATCAACACGGATTGTTCCGGCTAATGGAAAAACAGGGTGTGTTGGCGGCCTGCAAGGATTGTAAGACCCGTTAAGGGTTATGAGTCAGGAAAAAAGGCGACAGAGTAATCTGTCGCCTTTTTTCTTTGCTTGCTTTCTGTTAGATTCCGCCGCAAATCTATACTGAATAAAACGGCTAAAAGACGAACCATTATGAAACCATCATCTTCAAACTCACGCAGCAAAGGTCATGCAAAAGCGCGTCGAAAAACACGCGAGGAGCTGGATCAGGAAGCTCGTGACCGTAAGCGTCAGAAAAAACGTCGTGGTCATGCGCCGGGCAGCCGCGCAGCGGGCGGTAACACCACGTCAGGCAGCAAAGGCCAGAACGCACCAAAAGATCCACGTATTGGCAGTAAAACCCCTATTCCATTGGGCGTGGCTGAAAAAGTCACCAAACAGCACAAACCGAAGAGTGAGAAACCTATGCTTTCACCGCAGGCGGAGTTGGAGTTACTGGAAACGGATGAGCGTCTGGATGCGCTGCTGGAACGTCTGGAAGCAGGCGAAACCCTGAGCGCCGAAGAGCAATCCTGGGTGGATGTCAAACTGGATCGTATTGATGAGTTGATGCAGAAACTCGGCCTCTCTTATGACGATGACGAAGAAGAGGAAGAAGACGAGAAGCAAGAAGACATGATGCGTCTGCTGCGGGGCAACTAACGGATTGCCGCCGTGGGTCTTCCCGTTCTGCTGATAACCCTTCCGGTTATATGTTATCTGGTGTGGTTATTCGTTAAACTACAGCGGTTGTCGCGGCGACAAAAGTGGCTGCGCAACCGGCTGATGACTCGAAACGGGCATCCGCCGGTACGCCGTAGCCGCCAGAGACGCCATCGGAAGGAGTGAGCATGTCTGTACAGCAAATCGACTGGGATCTGGCCCTGATCCAGAAATATAACTATTCCGGGCCACGATACACCTCGTACCCGACCGCGCTGGAGTTTTCAGAAGACTTCGGCGAACAGGCGTTTTTACAAGCCGTGGCGCGCTATCCTGAGCGTCCATTATCTCTCTACGTACATATTCCGTTCTGCCATAAGCTTTGTTACTTCTGCGGTTGCAATAAGATTGTTACTCGCCAGCAGCACAAGGCCGATCAGTATCTGGACGCGCTGGAGCAAGAAATCGTCCATCGTGCACCGCTGTTCGCCGGGCGTCACGTCAGCCAATTGCACTGGGGCGGCGGAACGCCGACGTATCTGAATAAAGCGCAAATCAGCCGTCTGATGAAGCTGCTGCGCGAAAACTTCCAGTTCAATGCCGATGCGGAGATCTCGATCGAAGTCGATCCGCGGGAAATCGAACTGGATGTACTCGATCATTTACGCGCCGAAGGCTTTAATCGGCTGAGCATGGGCGTGCAGGACTTCAACAAAGAAGTGCAACGTCTGGTTAACCGCGAGCAGGATGAAGAGTTCATCTTTGCACTGCTTAACCATGCGCGTGAGATTGGCTTTACCTCCACCAACATCGACCTGATTTACGGCCTGCCGAAACAGACGCCGGAGAGTTTCGCCTTTACCCTGAAGCGTGTGGCGGAACTGAACCCTGACCGTCTGAGCGTCTTTAACTACGCGCATCTGCCAACTATTTTTGCCGCCCAGCGCAAAATCAAAGATGCTGACTTGCCGAGTCCGCAACAAAAACTCGATATTCTGCAGGAAACCATCGCCTTCCTGACACAATCGGGCTATCAGTTTATCGGTATGGATCACTTTGCTCGCCCGGATGACGAGCTGGCGGTGGCCCAGCGTGAAGGCGTGCTGCATCGTAACTTCCAGGGCTACACCACTCAGGGCGATACCGATCTGCTGGGGATGGGCGTTTCCGCCATCAGCATGATTGGCGACTGCTACGCGCAGAACCAGAAAGAGTTGAAGCAGTACTATCAGCAAGTGGATGAACAAGGCAATGCGCTGTGGCGTGGTATTGCGCTAACGCGTGATGACTGTATTCGCCGCGATGTGATTAAGTCGCTCATCTGCAACTTCCGTCTGGATTACGCCCCTATTGAGCAACAGTGGGATTTGCTCTTCGCTGATTACTTTGCGGAAGATCTCAAGCTGCTCGCCCCGTTAGCAAAAGATGGGCTGGTGGATGTGGATGAGAAGGGAATACAGGTGACGGCGAAAGGTCGCTTGCTGATCCGCAACATTTGCATGTGCTTTGATACCTATCTGCGCCAGAAAGCGCGGATGCAGCAGTTCTCTCGGGTGATTTAAATTGTGAATGGCGCTTCGTTTACAAAGTAGAAAACGAAAGCGCCATCAATGTGCTGAGAACAAGATTGCCTGATGCGACGCTGGTTGCGTCTTATCAGGCCTACGACTTTCTCCGCATCCGGCGTAAACAACGAGCTTCAGCTAAACAGCCCTATCATCGCGGCACACAGCACGGCAGCAACAGCAGTTTGCGGTGTGTGGCTGTCAACTGCGCCACTCGATACCAGATTAATTATTGATTCCAGCATAATGACTCTCCCCGTTTTCCGGGCAAGATCATACTGAACTTATCGGAACAGTAAAGCGCAAAATACCAGCAATTTGCGCTCAATAATCAATCTTTACACACAAGCCGTGAATCACTCCATCCCCAGCTCTTTTAACTTACGCGTCAGGGTGTTGCGGCCCCAGCCAAGTAGCCGCGCCGCTTCCTGTTTATGCCCCTGCGTATGTCGCAGCGCGGTGGTCAGTAACGTCCGTTCCAGCTCTGGCTGTGCTTCGGAAAGCAGGTTTTGATGACCGGAACGCAGCGCTCTGTCTGCCCACTGTGCTAACAGCGTTGCCCAACTGTCCGGCTGCATGTGTGAAGTGCTTTCCGGTACGTTTGATTCAAACAGTTCGCCAGGCAAATCCTGAATCAACACTTCCTGTCCGGCAGCCATCACCGTTAGCCAGCGACAGGTGTTTTCCAGCTGGCGCACGTTGCCTGGCCACGCCAGACGCGTCAGCGCGGCTTCGGTTTCCGGATGCAGCAACTTCGCTTCTACGCCCAGCTCTCGCGCGGCAACCTGTAAAAAATGGCGTGCCAGACGGGGAATATCTTCCCGACGTTCGCGCAGTGGCGGCAGATGAACGCGGATGACGTTCAGGCGGTGGAACAGATCCTCACGGAACTTGCCTTCCTGCACCCGCTGTTCAAGATTCTGGTGAGTGGCAGCGATAATCCGCACATCCACTTTCACCGGCGCATAGCCGCCAACGCGATAAAACTGACCATCTGCCAGCACGCGCAGCAAACGCGTCTGCACATCCAGCGGCATATCGCCAATTTCATCGAGAAATAATGTACCGCCATCAGCTTGTTCAAAACGCCCCTGACGAATGGTATTCGCGCCGGTAAATGCGCCTTTCTCGTGACCAAACAGTTCGGATTCGATCAAATCCTTCGGGATAGCCGCCATATTCAGCGCGATAAATGGCGCTTTGGCTCGCGGACTGTGGCGATGAAGGGCATGAGCGACCAGTTCTTTACCGGTGCCGGACTCGCCGTTAATCAGCACGCTAATAGAAGAACGCGAAAGCCGACCGATAATCCGGAACACGTCCTGCATGGCTGGCGCTTCACCGATGATATCGGTCGTTGGGCCGTTAAGCTGAACATTACGCGGCTGCTGCTGTTCCTGGTAATGACTGATGGCGCGCTCAACCAGCGCCACGGCTTCGTCGATATCAAACGGTTTGGGCAGATAATCAAATGCCCCTTGTTGATAGGCGCTGACGGCAGCATCCAGATCGGAATGTGCGGTCATAATGATGACCGGAAGCATCGGATGGCGCTGTTTAATCTGCTTGAGCAGCGCCAGCCCGTCCATTCCCGGCATACGGATATCTGAAAGCAGCACATCCGGCGTTTTGCTCGCCAGCGCCTCCAGTACTTCCGCGCCGTTCTCAAATGTCGTACAGGTTAAACCCGCTCCAGCGAGCGCACGTTCAAGCACCCAACGGATGGAACTATCGTCATCGACTACCCAGACTATCCCTCGTTGCATAAACGTCACCTTTATTTCCTGATAGGCAGGTAAACCGAGAACTCGGTATGACCTGGCCAACTGGTAAATTCAATTTTGCCTGAATGCTGATCAATCAAATTACGGGCGATGGATAAGCCAAGCCCGGTGCCACCTTCGCGGCCGCTGACCATCGGGTAAAACAGCGTATCCTGCAAATGAGGCGGAATGCCCGGCCCGTTATCTTCCACATCAATCCGCGCCGCCAGCCGATAGCGCTCGCCGTGTAAGGTCAGTTGAAACGCTGTGCGGGTACGCAGAATGATTTCACCACCCTCCGGCCCCAGCGCCTGTAGCGCATTGCGCACAATATTCAGCAAGACCTGTTCAATTTGATCCGGGTCGTGCGCCAGTTCCGGCAGGCTGGGGTCGTAATCCCGAATCAACCGCACGTTGTTCGGCAGTTCCATCGACACCAGCGTCACCACGCGTTCAGCCACTTTGTGAATACTTTCGGTAATACGCGTACCGGGCAGCTGCGGCCCCAACAGACGGTCGACCAGATTTCGCAGCCGGTCCGCCTGTTCGATAATCACTTTGGTATATTCGAGTAGTGACGGGTCAGGTAATGCCTTGCTGAGTAGCTGCGCCGCGCCACGTAAACCGCCAAGCGGATTTTTAATCTCATGCGCCAGGCCGCGCACTAAATCACGGGCAGCAACCTGCTGGGCGTGCTGTAGCTGTTCCTGACTTAAGCGGCGCTGGTTATCCATCGGTGCCATCTCCAGCAGGATCATGCCGTCCGGCATACGCTGAGCCGTCACAGAAAGGATATGCGAGCGCCCGTCGATGACCAGCGTCACTTCGTTATCGGTAAAACCTTGCCCCGCCTCCAGACTTTCTTGCATCAGCTCGATATTTAATGAGAAGTAGCTCAACAGTTCCGGTAACGGCGTACCAAACAATTTGCGGGAGCTTTGGGCGAGCAGTTGTTGCGCGGCGGGGTTGGCGTAATGGATCGCCAGATTGTCATCGATTAACAAAATACTGTTAATCAGCGAGTTGAGGATCTGCCCAGCATCGGGCTGCGTGCCTGTTGCCATAAAGCAGTCTCCTGAACAGGTTGCACCATTTTAGTGCATTATAGCTTTTTACGGATAAAAAGCGCGAAGCATCAGAGAATTGACGGAGAAAAAAGCCCATGCAGAGATGGGCTGAAAGTTTCCACGGCAACTAAATCCCGGCGTTGTTGCGCCGGGTAGTACAACTTCAACTATTAGACGCTGTAGTACAGCTCAAACTCTACCGGATGCGGAGTCATACGCACGCGGTCATCTTCTTCGCGACGCAGAGCGATGTACGCATCGATCGCTTCATCCGTGAACACGCCACCAGCTTTCAGGAACTCGCGGTCCAGATCCAGTTCGTTCAGTGCTTCTTCCAGAGAGCCTGCAACCTGTGGGATCTCTTTCGCTTCTTCTGGCGGCAGGTCATACAGGTTTTTGTCCATGGCTTCGCCCGGATGGATCTTGTTCTTGATGCCATCAAGACCGGCCATCAGCAGGGCAGCAAAGCACAGGTACGGGTTAGCCGCCGGGTCCGGGAAACGTACTTCGATACGACGTGCTTTCGGAGAAGAAACCACCGGAATACGGATAGACGCAGAACGGTTACGCGCAGAGTAAGCCAGCATCACCGGTGCTTCGTAGCCCGGGACCAGACGCTTGTAAGAGTTGGTGGTCGGGTTTGCCAGGGCGTTAATCGCTTTCGCGTGTTTGATTACGCCGCCAATGTAGTACAGCGCCTGTTCAGACAGACCTGCGTATTTGTCGCCAGCAAACAGGTTAACGCCGTTTTTAGACAGCGACATGTGGCAGTGCATACCGGAACCGTTATCACCGAACATCGGTTTTGGCATAAAGGTCGCGGTCTTACCGAAACGGTGCGCCACGTTGTGCACGACATATTTGTAGATCTGAATTTCGTCAGCTTTTTTGGTCATGGTATTGAAGCGGGTAGCCACTTCGTTCTGACCTGCGGTAGCGACTTCGTGGTGATGAGCTTCAACTACCAGACCCATCTGTTCCATCACCAGACACATTTCAGAACGAATATCCTGAGCTGAGTCTACCGGCGGAACCGGGAAGTAACCGCCTTTCACTGCCGGACGGTGACCTTTGTTACCACCTTCATATTGGGTGGAGGAGTTCCATGCACCTTCGATATCGTCGATAGCAACGTGGGAACCGGAGATAGACGATCCGAAACGGATGTCATCGAACAGGAAGAATTCAGGTTCTGGCCCGAACAGTACGGTGTCGGCAATGCCAGTGGAACGCAGGTAATCTTCAGCGCGCTTCGCAATAGAGCGCGGGTCACGGTCATAGCCTTGCAGGGTGCCAGGTTCAAGGATGTCGCAACGGATAATCAGGGTAGAATCGGCGAAGAACGGATCAATCACTGCGGTGGATGCGTCTGGCATCAGCACCATATCGGATTCGTTAATGCCTTTCCAGCCGCCAATCGAGGAGCCGTCAAACATTTTGCCTTCTTCGAAGAATTCGGCATTCACCTGATGAGCAGGGATAGTGACGTGCTGTTCTTTACCTTTGGTATCGGTGAAGCGCAAATCAACAAACTTCACTTCGTGCTCGTTCAGCATCGTCAGTACGTGTTCAGCGGACATACTTTAACTCTCCTGGATTGGTCATTGTCGTCGTGGTAACGAAATCTGCAATTAAATGGGCCGTGTCGCCGTAAAAAAGATAAAGCGAAATCTGTGCCAACTTTTAAATTGCCCCTAAAAGGCGTTATCATGCTTAACATCGTGCAAAAGGGCTGCACCATGATGTGAATGTTGCACCAATATAGTGCTTCAATGGGAACATTAAGCACCATATTGGTGCAATGACCTTTGGATAACCCTTTTTATGCTCCGTGAAAGCGATCACAAAGGGACTCTGCAATACTTGTTTGCGGAGGATGTTTGTGATCCTGTTTTGTAGTGCGATTAATCCGTGTACAATAACGCGCTATTTCTAATGCCTGAGGCAAAGTTGTGATCGAAAAATTGCGTAATATCGCCATCATCGCGCACGTAGACCATGGTAAAACCACCCTGGTAGACAAGCTGCTCCAACAATCCGGTACGTTCGACTCTCGTGCCGAAACCCAAGAGCGCGTGATGGACTCCAACGATTTGGAGAAAGAGCGTGGGATTACCATCCTCGCGAAAAACACCGCTATCAAATGGAATGATTACCGTATCAACATCGTTGATACCCCGGGGCACGCCGACTTCGGTGGTGAAGTTGAACGTGTAATGTCCATGGTAGACTCAGTGCTGCTGGTGGTTGACGCATTTGACGGCCCGATGCCGCAAACGCGCTTCGTAACCAAAAAAGCGTTTGCTTACGGCCTGAAGCCGATTGTTGTTATCAACAAAGTTGACCGCCCTGGCGCGCGTCCTGATTGGGTTGTGGATCAGGTATTCGATCTGTTCGTTAACCTCGACGCGACCGACGAGCAGCTGGACTTCCCGATCGTTTACGCTTCTGCGCTGAACGGTATCGCGGGTCTGGACCACGAAGATATGGCGGAAGACATGACCCCGCTGTACCAGGCGATTGTTGACCACGTTCCTGCGCCGGACGTTGACCTTGACGGTCCGTTCCAGATGCAGATTTCTCAGCTCGATTACAACAGCTATGTTGGCGTTATCGGCATTGGCCGCATCAAGCGCGGTAAAGTGAAGCCGAACCAGCAGGTTACTATCATCGATAGCGAAGGCAAAACCCGCAACGCGAAAGTCGGTAAAGTGCTGGGCCACCTCGGTCTGGAACGTATCGAAACCGATCTGGCGGAAGCTGGCGATATCGTGGCGATCACGGGCCTGGGCGAACTGAACATTTCTGACACCGTTTGCGACACGCAAAACGTTGAAGCGCTGCCGGCACTCTCCGTTGATGAGCCGACCGTTTCTATGTTCTTCTGCGTTAACACCTCGCCGTTCTGCGGTAAAGAAGGTAAGTTCGTAACGTCTCGTCAGATCCTGGATCGTCTGAACAAAGAACTGGTACACAACGTTGCGCTGCGCGTAGAAGAAACCGAAGACGCCGATGCGTTCCGCGTTTCTGGTCGTGGCGAACTGCACCTGTCTGTTCTGATCGAAAACATGCGTCGTGAAGGTTTCGAACTGGCGGTATCCCGTCCGAAAGTTATCTTCCGTGAAATCGACGGTCGTAAACAAGAGCCGTATGAAAACGTGACTCTGGACGTTGAAGAACAGCATCAGGGTTCTGTAATGCAGGCGCTGGGCGAACGTAAAGGCGACCTGAAAAACATGAATCCAGACGGTAAAGGCCGCGTACGTCTCGACTACGTGATCCCAAGCCGTGGTCTGATTGGCTTCCGTTCTGAGTTCATGACCATGACTTCCGGTACGGGTCTGCTGTACTCCACCTTCAGCCACTACGACGACGTACGTCCGGGTGAAGTGGGTCAGCGTCAGAACGGTGTACTGATCTCTAACGGTCAGGGTAAAGCGGTTGCGTTCGCGCTGTTCGGTCTGCAGGACCGTGGTAAGCTGTTCCTCGGTCACGGTGCAGAAGTTTACGAAGGTCAGATTATCGGTATTCATAGCCGCTCTAACGACCTGACTGTAAACTGCCTGACCGGTAAGAAACTGACCAACATGCGTGCTTCCGGTACTGACGAAGCCGTTGTTCTGGTTCCGCCTATCCGCATGACTCTGGAACAAGCTCTGGAGTTCATCGATGATGACGAACTGGTAGAAGTGACTCCAACCTCTATCCGTATTCGTAAACGTCACCTGACGGAAAACGATCGTCGTCGCGCTAACCGCGCACCGAAAGACGATTAATTTCGTTTTTTAGTTATAAAAAACCTGCCATCGCTGGCAGGTTTTTTTTGGCTTATGGAAAACAAAATCCGCTGAAATTCCCAGCGGATTTTCCGAAGTTTCAATTTCAGGATACTTCTTGCTCGGCAACCACCAGTTCAACATTCTCTTCACTTAACAACTGGCAGAAAGAATTGGGAGGCGGGGCATCAGTAAAAAAAGCCCTGACATTCCGTGCATTGCCAATTGAAACGGCAGCAGACGCGGCAAACTTCGTATGATCGGCCACTAACAATGTATTCCGCGCATGTTTAATCATCGTTCTCGCGACTAACGCTTCATTGACATCAAATTCCAGCAGGGTGCCGTCATGCTCAATGGCACCTATACTGGTGATTAAATAATCTGCGCGGAAGCCTTCAATAAAATCCACGGCTCCTGGGCCGATAATCCCACCGTTATGAGCGCGTAAAGTGCCTCCCGGCACCATCACTTCAATATCCTGATTCTTATAAAGAATCTGTGCCACACGCAGGCTATTAGTGATAATGCGTAAATCACGCCGGTTGAGTAATGCCCTGGCAACGGCTTCTACGGTTGTACCGATGGTGATAAAGACGGTACAGCGTTCGGGAAGGTAATCGGCGACTGCCTCAGCGATCGCCCGTTTCTCGGCGGTGAGCGAAAGTTCCCGTTGCTCAAAAGCGGTATTCATGACGCTGGAGACGCGCCCGGCCCCTCCATGATGACGGGTGATCAAGCCCTGCTCACTGAGTTTTCGGATATCCCGGCGCACGGTTTGCGTTGAAACATCCAGCAGTTGTGCCAGTTCTTCAATATTCATATAACCGCGTTCTGCGATTAGATGAACGAGTTGGTCATGGCGTGGATTACCTGTCACTTCGATGATACTCATGAATACTCCCTTGCCCCTCCTCGGTAGATGTTTACCATTTTACGCATAAAGTGACAAAAATGATTCGGTTTGCTCACGATTAGGAATGCCGGCCCGACCGCCAGGCTGGGTACATTTCATCGCGGCAACCGCACTGGCAAAACGAATAGCCTCTTTTGTTGGCATTTTTTCTGCCAACGCTACCGCGAGTGCGCCGTGAAAAACATCGCCTGCTCCAGTGGTATCAACCACATTGACAGAAAATGCCTCCTGTTGACACAAATGACCATCTTCAATCCACAACGATCCTTCAGAACCCAGCGTAACATACACTTTACCTGCTGTTTGTGTCGTTGCCTGGAACAAACCTTCTTCAGGTGACTGCAGGCCAGTCATGCGTTTCAGCCCTGGTGTTGAGAACACGGCGTGATCGGCAAGCGCGACAAGTGGAGAAATATCCTGCGGTGTCATATCGGCGTCTAAAAGCGTTGTCACACCCGCAAGGCGCGCTAGCGAGAATGCTTTTTCAGTACCGCTATGCCAGCGAACATCGGCCAGAATCAGATCATAACGAGAGAAATCGATCGCTTCTAACCATTCGGCATCAGTACCGAGATCAGGACTTGGATAATTAACGATAATCCGTTCGCCATGCTGATCAACGAGGATCGCTGATTGCGACGAACGGGCGTGAGGATATCGGCGGCAAAATGCGGTATTGACGCCCCAACCCTCAAGTTCTGCAAGTAAGGTATTTCCACAACTGTCATCGCCGACGCGACCGATGAAATCAACCTCCACGCCAAGCTTTGCGATTGCAACAGCGGCTGTTGCTGCCGGGCCGCCACCAATCTCAAGATAATGATTTGCCTGATATTTCCCGCCACCCTCCGGCAGAGTGGGCAAAGAATAAATTCTGTCCTGAACTGTGATACCCACGCATGCAATTCTGGTCATATTTGTCTTGTCCTGTTTAATTTTGTCGTCTTTGGTCAATTTAAATGACACAAATGATCAAATTAGTGATGTGTGTCGTGTTTTTGAACATAAATTACAAATATGCTCAAAAACAGACGAAAACGAATTTTAAATTGTCATTATTTGTCAATGTCAGACAGGAGAGTATTCATGGCAACCATTGCATTTCTCGGGCTGGGGCAGATGGGTAGCCCAATGGCTAACAATCTATTGCAAAAAGGGCATTCATTACAGGTATTTGATGTCAATACACAGGCCGTCGATGCGCTAGTTACGCAGGGGGCCACTGCGGCACAAACCCCAGCGGAAGCGGCAGCAAGCGCTGAATTTATCATCACTATGCTTCCCAATGGGGACATTGTTCGACAGGTGCTGTTGGGGGAAAAAGGCGTCTGTGAAACTGTTTCATCTGACGCGTTAGTGATTGATATGTCGACTATTCATCCCTTACAGACCGATGCATTAATACGGGAATTACAAGAAAAAGGCATCAATATGATGGACGCCCCCGTGGGCAGAACGTCAGTGAATGCGATTGATGGCACATTGCTGATTTTAGCGGGCGGCACTGATGAGCAGATTGCGCGTGCACGCCCGATTCTCATGTGCATGGGTAATGAGCTGGTCGAGGCTGGTGGCCCAGGAATGGGGATCCGCGTGAAGCTAATTAACAACTATATGAGCATTGCGCTTAATGCGCTGTCCTCCGAAGCCGCTGTGTTATGTGAGTCACTGGGATTAAATCTTGATGTCGCAATTAAGGTGATGAGTGGTACGGCAGCAGGGAAAGGACATTTTACGACCACCTGGCCTGGCAAAGTGCTGAAAGGCGATCTTTCTCCCGCCTTCATGGTGGACCTGGCATTGAAAGATCTGCGTATTGCAGTTGACGTCGCTCGGAAAACGGGGGCGCCGCTCAATATGGGGATTGCAGCAGAAAGTTATTACGCCGCAGCAAGTCAAGACGGCAAAGGGCGGCAGGACTGGAGCGCCCTGCTAAATCAGGTTCGCCAGCAGGCTGGTCTTTAATTTTATCTATTAACAGGAGTTTCTATGTCATCCCACTTCACCCCATTTACGCTGAAAGATATCTCCCGCCCAGGTGGTGGATTCGCCATGTTAGCTGTCGATCAGCGTGAGGCCATGCGCCTGATGTTTGCGGCAGCAGGGCAGCCAAAACCCATCGCCGACAGTGTACTCACCGATTTTAAAGTTGCCGCGACCCGAATCCTTTCTCCTTATGCTTCTGCCGTTCTGGCGGATAAACAATTTTGTCTTGAACAAATAGTCGAGCAGGGCGCTGTGGCTAATTCTTGCGGCCTGATTGTCGCTGCCGATCTTTTTATCCCAGGTAATGGCATCCCGGTTGATAGCGTTGAAATAGATATGTCCGTCGACCCGCATAAAGCCCGTGAAATGGGGGCTAAGGCAATGAAATTACTTGTACTCTGGCGTGAAGATGAACCCGCAGAGGAACGTCTGGCAATGGTTGATAAATTTGTTCGTCGCTGCCGTAGTGCCGGGCTGGTTAGCATTATTGAACCTGTGGTGCGTCCACCTCGTCGCGGTTGGGACTTTGATCGTGAAAGCGCCATTGTTGCCGCCGCCGCAGAGCTTGGTGGAACAGAGGCTGATCTTTACAAAGCCGAGATGCCATTAGGGGGCAAAGGCGATGAAAAAACCTTACTTGCTGCCTGTCAGCAACTTAACGATCAGATGAAGATGCCGTGGGTAATTCTTTCTTCTGGCGTTGATGCCGATATTTTTGGCCGTGCAGTAAGTATTGCCATGAAAGGTGGTGCGTCGGGCTTCCTGGCTGGACGAGCGGTTTGGGCGTCGGTTGTTGGTGCACAAGATCCACAAACCATGCTGCGCGATGTCTCCGTTCCACGCTTGCAACGGCTGGCTGAAATTGTCGATGAAGGTATCGCGCAACGCTAATCCCCTATGGATATCGATTCTGGAGAATAACAATGGATAAAATTACCCAGGTTTTATTTTCAGATATTGGGAAAGTCACCACTCAATATGTTGAAGTACCACACCAGCAACTTAAACCGCACGAAGTACGGATTGCGCCCGTGTTCTACGGGATATGCGGTTCGGATCTGCATGTTCTGAAAGGCGGTCATCCGTTTGCCAAACCGCCTGTCGTCCCCGGTCATGAAATTGCAGCGCGCGTTACGGAAGTGGGCAGCGACGTTAAAAATGTACAGCCGGGTGATCATGTTGTGGTCGATCCCATCATGGCTTGCATGGAATGCCGAGCCTGCAAAGCAGGACGTTTTAATCTTTGTGAACCACCGCAGGTTGCTGGTTTTCGCGCACCGGGCTTTGCTCGCTCACAACACATTGTTCCTGCGCGTAATTGCCATGTCGCACCAGCCTCTTTACCGCTAAAAGTGTTGGCCTTTGCCGAACCGGCGGCTTGTGCTCGTCACTGCGTTAACCGAATGCCGAAAGCTTCTCTGGAAAGCGTACTGGTGATTGGTGCCGGAACGATAGGCTTATCCATCGTGCAGGCACTGCGCATTATGGGGGCAGGTAAGATTACCGTGATTGAACCTGACGCTGCCAAACGCGCGCTGGCGTTAAAACTGGGCGCAGCAGAAGTTTGGGCACCAGGTGAGCTGGCCGCAGATGTGCGATTTACGGGGGCGATTGATGTCGTTGCAGCGCAGGCCACGCTTAACGATGCATGTACCCGTGTATATGCCGGAGGCACCGTCGTGTGCATGGGCGTACCAAGTGGGCCGCGTGAAATACCATTACCGATGATGCAACGTTTCGAGCGTGACTTGCTCAACTCTGGCATGTACATCCCTGAAGATTTCGATGCTGTTATCGAATGGCTGGCGGATGGGCGGTTTGATACCAGTGAACTGGTTACCGATTTATTTGCCATTGAGGATGCAGCGGCGGCATTCGAACGCGCGCAGCAAAATGACTCCATAAAGGTCATGCTGCAATTTGCGCCGGAATGATTTTCTAAATCTCTGTCTGGCGCTGCGTCACGCCAGCGCCACCCTACAACAATTAAAAAGGACACTGCGATGAGTCAAATCACCAGTCCTGCAACTTATTCAATTAGTCGGCCACAGGACGTAATTGATATTGTTAATAAGAACTCTGCAATCAACACCAGTATCGGCGTTATTTTTATTGCTTTGGGCGGCATATTGATTGATGCCTACCAGGCGGCGATGGTGGGGTTTGGTAATAAATACATTGCCGCTCAATTCGGCATTTCGCCGGGTCTTGCTGCAACCGTCAATGCATCAGTATTAATCGCCGCGTTAATTGGCGGTTTATTAGCGAACCGAGTAATAAACCGCTTTGGGCAAAAGCGGGCATTTATTATTGGCATGGGGCTGTGCACCATCGGTGCTGCAGCGGTAGCTATTGCTCCCAGTATCTGGTGGGTGCTGGTGTGCCGCGTCATCATGGGCTTTGGTTTAGGCATCGACTTCCCTTTGGCAACCAATGCCGTGGCAGAGCTTCGTGGTTCAACGTCGAAGAAAACCGGCACGTCGGTCAACCTCTGGCAAATGGCCTGGTATGTTTCGACAACCGTTGTTTATTTGGTGCTTTTGCCGCTGCTTCTGTCTGGTATCGCTGAAGAACAATTGTGGCGTTACGGAATATTCATCGGAGCTATTTTTGCAGTCATCTTCATGATTTTGCGTTACTTCTTTATTGGTGAATCCGCAATGTGGGCCGCACGCGTCGGGCGTTACCAGGAAGCGTGCGACATTCTGGGAAAACGTTATGGTGTTCAGGCTCACGTTGCGGCATCGGGTACAACAGAAGCGAAATTCTCGGAAAAAGCAGAGAATAAATACAGTGGTGGATATGGCATCTTATTTAATGATCGTTACCGCAAACGCACCATTCTTGGCTGTGTCGTGGCAACCATGCAGGCGTGGCAATATAACGCCGTAGGTGTTTATCTTCCTCTTACGTTGGCGGGAATAATAAGTGGCGGGCTTACTGGCGCGTTAACCGGTTCTGCCGTCGTGAATGCCCTTTGTGGGGTGACAGGCGGGATGATCGGCTCGTTTATTCTCCAACGACTGGGTACTCGCCGACAGTCGATGTATGGATTTGCTGTTGTGACCTTAGCATTGCTGTCGTTAGGCGCACTGGCAACGACTAATCCCTGGCTGTCTTTAGGGTTATTGGGATCAATTATTTTCTTCCATTCAGCGGGTCCTGGTGGGCTGGGCATGACCATTGCCACACTCTCTTATCCTCCCGCTATTCGCCCTACTGGGGTCGGATTTGCCCGCGCTATTATGCGCACAGGGGCAATTGCAGGACTCATTTTCTGGCCGATGCTGTGGGGTGCGTTGAAAACTGAAGCGTTTTACTGGTTGGCAATCGTGCCATTCCTGGGATTCCTGACCTGTGTATTGATTAATTGGGAACCACTGGGTGCAAATGTTGATGCTGAGGACGCAGAGGTTCTGGCTGAATTGAAGAAATAATTTAATGCGCATCGGTTTAAGCCGATGCGCATTAATTCAAACTGCCCACGTTTAGTGGTTCGTATCCCAGATTTCTCGCCTACCAGGAGAGGAAAATTATGTCTGAAAAGTTACCCGCACCGCGTGAAGGGCTTTCCGGTAAAGCCATGAGACGTGTCGTTATGGGCAGTTTCGCAGGCGCGTTAATGGAATGGTATGACTTCTTTATTTTTGGCACGGCAGCAGGACTGGTATTTGCACCGCTGTTTTATCCAGACAGCGATCCTTTTATAGGTCTTATAGCTTCCTTTGCGACCTTTGGTGTTGGTTTTCTGACTCGTCCTTTAGGTGGCATCGTCTTTGGTCATTTTGGCGATAAAATCGGGCGAAAAATAACACTTATCTGGACGCTGGCTATTGTCGGTTGCTCCACATTTTTGATTGGTTTTATTCCGACGTATCAGGAAATTGGCATTTGGGCACCGCTTGTATTAATGGTGCTGCGTTTGATTCAGGGCTTTGGTCTTGGTGGCGAGTACGGCGGAGCGGCATTGATGACCATAGAATCAGCGCCCGAATCCCGACGCGGATTTTTAGGTTCACTCCCGCAAACGGCTGCGTCTGTGGGTATTATGCTGGCAACCGGTATTTTTGCTCTCTGTAACCATTTTCTTACTTCGGAGCAGTTTCTCTCCTGGGGATGGCGCATTCCGTTTTGGCTTTCTGCGGTGATGTTGATCGTTGGGCTGTTTATCCGCCTGCATACCGAAGAAACGCTGGATTTTCAAAAGCAAAAAACGACGAATAATAAAGAAAAGTCCGTTCCTCCGTTGATTGAATTATTCAAAAAACATCCACGAAATATTTTATTGGCACTGGGTGCGAGGCTGGCGGAAAGTGTCTCCTCTAATATTATTAACGCCTTTGGTATTGTCTATATTTCCAGCCAATTAGCATTGTCGCGAGATATTCCCCTGACGGGTATGTTGATTGCCTCGGCGATCGGTATTTTCAGTTGTCCATTGGTTGGATGGTTATCAGATCGTATAGGTCAAAAAAGTCTGTATTTGTCGGGAGCAGGATTTTGTGTCCTGTTCGCGTTTCCTTTCTTCTTATTACTGGATAGCAAAAGTACGCTCATCATCTGGTGCAGTATGATCCTTGGCTACAACTTAGGTCCGACGATGATGTTTGCCGTGCAGCCAACACTTTTCACCCGCATGTTCGGTACCAAAGTACGATATACCGGCCTTTCTTTTGCTTATCAATTTTCCGCGATTCTTGGCGGACTAAGCCCCCTTATCGCCTCAAGTTTGCTGGCGCTAGGGGGAGGAAAACCGTGGTATGTCGCTCTGTTTTTATTTGCTGTCTCAGTTCTTTCCTTTGTTTGCGTCTGGCTGATTGAGCCAACCGATGAACAAGAAACCGCTTCTTACCGCTACATCAGGGAACAATCTCATGAAAACTGAACGAAAAAACGAGCATTACCTGGCGCTACAACAGGCGTTTGACGCGCCATGGCCTGGGCCTGTAGGAGAGTTAGTGACGCTGGAAAAAGGCAATATTCACCTGCAGATTTATCCGCATGATGGTGCCAGGATAACCTCGTTAAAGGCATTTGGTTCTGAAGTATTACGCCAATGGCAGCCGCAGCGCAGAGCTTTTCAGTATGGCTGTTTCCCAATGGTGCCGTGGGCAGGGCGACTGGGGAATGCGACGCTGAATGCTGGTGGGCAATGTTATTCTTTACCCGCCAATAAACCACCACATGCGTTGCATGGTATGGCTTGTTACTCAACGTGGGAAATCATCGACAAAACAGCAGATTCCCTGACTTTACGTATGCCCCTGGCTTCACCGTGGCCCTGGCAAGGGGAAGTGATTCAGACTTTTTTGCTGGAGAACGATGCGCTGGTTTTGCAACTGGAAGTCCATTCATATGCCGATACATTCCCGGCCTCCGCAGGCTGGCATCCGTGGTTTGCGAAAAAGCTGACTCCGCAAAATACAGAATCGTTGCAGGTGCTTTTTGATGCGGACTGGCAAGAAGAAGCGGGTAGTGATGAACTGCCAACTGGAAATCGTATCTCTCCTCAAGTTGGTCCCTGGGATGACTGTTTTGGTTTTTATGACGGGGTGAAGGTTAAGTTACTGTGGCCTGGTAAACTCGCGATGACCATGACCTCTTCTGCAAACAGTCTGGTGGTATTTGATAAACAGCCCGATGCCACCTGTATTAACCCGCTGACTCAGGCACCTAACGCAATAAATCTAACGCCGGAATTTGTGACACCAGATAAGCCGCTGGTCATCGAAACTCGTTGGCAATTTACACCTGAATCTTAACCATTCATCTATTGCGAAAAAGCCAGTGAAATTACTCTGCTTTTTCGCAATCAGCATCACAAGATTACCCTTATTGCCACATAGCCAAACCCACCCTTTCCCGCTACAGTTAATTTCTTGTGGCGCGAAAGGAGGCAAAAATGCTCTATATCTTTGATTTAGGTAATGTGATTGTCGATATCGACTTTAACCGTGTGCTGGGGGCCTGGAGCGATTTAACGCGTGTTCCACTGGCTACGCTTAAGAAGAGTTTCCACATGGGCGAGGCGTTTCATCAGCATGAGCGTGGGGAAATTAGCGACGAAGCGTTCGCAGAGGCACTGTGTCATGAGATGGCCCTGCCGCTAAGCTATGAGCAGTTCTCCCACGGTTGGCAGGCGGTATTTGTTGCGCTACGACCGGAAGTGATCGCCATCATGCATAAACTGCGTGAGCAGGGGCATCGCGTGGTGGTGCTTTCCAATACTAACCGCCTGCATACTACCTTCTGGCCGGAGGAATACCCGGAAATCCGTGATGCTGCTGACCATATCTATCTGTCGCAAGACTTGGGTATGCGCAAACCTGAAGCACGAATTTATCAGCATGTTTTGCAGGCAGAAGGTTTTTCACCAGACGATACGGTCTTTTTCGACGATAACGCCGATAATATAGAAGGAGCTAATCAGCTAGGCATTACTAGTATTCTGGTGAAAGATAAAACCACCATCCCGGACTATTTCGCGAAGGTGTTATGCTAAAAACCATTCAGGACAAAGCCAGGCATCGTACCCGTCCACTATGGGCCTGGCTAAAACTACTCTGGCAACGCATTGATGAGGACAACATGACAACCCTGGCAGGTAACCTTGCCTATGTGTCGTTGCTCTCATTAGTGCCGCTGGTTGCCGTTGTTTTTGCGCTTTTCGCCGCTTTTCCCATGTTTTCCGACGTCAGCATTCAGTTGCGTCACTTTATTTTTGCCAACTTTCTGCCTGCTACTGGCGATATTATCCAGCGATATATCGAACAGTTTGTCGCCAATTCCAACAAAATGACCGCCGTCGGGGCGTGCGGGCTGATCGTCACGGCGTTATTGTTGATGTACTCCATCGATAGCGCGTTGAATACCATCTGGCGCAGTAAACGAGCGCGACCCAAAATTTACTCGTTTGCCGTGTACTGGATGATTTTAACGCTGGGGCCGCTGTTGGCAGGGGCCAGTCTGGCGATCAGCGCCTATCTGCTCTCTCTGCGCTGGGCGAGCGATCTCAATACTGTCATCGATAATGTGTTGCGTATTTTTCCGCTGCTGTTGTCGTGGATCTCTTTCTGGCTGCTGTACAGCATCGTTCCTACCATCCGTGTACCTAACCGCGACGCGATTGTCGGCGCGTTTGTCGCCGCGCTCCTGTTCGAAGCAGGAAAGAAAGGTTTCGCGCTTTATATCACCATGTTCCCATCATATCAGCTCATTTACGGTGTGCTGGCGGTGATCCCCATTCTCTTTGTTTGGGTCTACTGGACATGGTGTATCGTCTTGCTTGGCGCGGAAATTACTGTCACTCTCGGGGAATACCGCAAATTAAAACAGGCTGCTGAACAAGAAGAAGACGACGAACCATGATTGCATTAATTCAACGCGTAACCCGTGCCAGCGTCACCGTGGAGGGAGAAGTGACGGGTGAAATTGGCGCGGGACTTTTGGTGTTATTGGGTGTCGAAAAGGATGACGACGAACAGAAAGCAAACCGTCTGTGCGAGCGTGTGCTCGGCTACCGCATCTTTAGCGATGCCGAAGGCAAGATGAATCTCAACGTGCAACAGGCGGGCGGCAGTGTACTGGTGGTTTCCCAGTTTACCCTTGCCGCAGATACCGAACGGGGGATGCGCCCAAGTTTCTCCAAAGGCGCATCACCGGATCGCGCGGAGGCGTTATATGACTATTTCGTCGAACGCTGCCGTCAGCAAGAGATGAACACGCAAACAGGACGCTTCGCTGCGGATATGCAGGTATCGCTGGTCAATGATGGCCCCGTGACATTCTGGTTGCAGGTATGAGCCAGCTTCCAGGGTTGTCACGGGAAACAAGAGAGAGTATCGCTATGTATCACCTTCGGGTTCCACAAACAGAAGAAGAATTAGAGCGTTACTATCAGTTTCGCTGGGAAATGTTGCGTAAGCCCCTGCATCAACCAAAAGGTTCGGAACGCGACGCGTGGGATGCGATGGCGCATCACCAGATGGTCGTCGACGAGCAGGGTAATCTGGTAGCGGTAGGCCGACTGTATATTAATGCCGACAATGAAGCGTCCATTCGCTTTATGGCCGTTCATCCCGACGTGCAGGACAAAGGGTTAGGCACGCTGATGGCGATGACCCTGGAGTCGGTGGCACGTCAGGAAGGCGTTAAGCGCGTGACCTGTAGCGCCCGTGAAGACGCGGTGGAGTTTTTCGCCAAGCTGGGGTTTGTTAATCAGGGTGAAATCACCACGCCAACCACCACGCCGATTCGCCATTTTTTGATGATAAAACCTGTTGCCACTCTGGATGATATTCTTCATCGCGGCGACTGGTGCGCCCAGCTCCAGCAAGCGTGGTATGAACACATCCCGCTGAGTGAAAAAATGGGTGTGCGCATTCAGCAATATACCGGGCAAAAATTTATCACCACCATGCCGGAAACAGGCAATCAGAATCCGCATCACACGCTGTTTGCCGGGAGTTTATTCTCGCTGGCAACGCTCACTGGTTGGGGGCTTATCTGGCTGATGCTGCGCGAACGCCACCTCGGCGGAACGATTATTCTGGCGGATGCGCATATCCGCTATAGCAAACCGATTAGCGGAAAACCCCATGCGGTAGCCGACCTTGGTGCCTTAAGTGGCGATCTCGACCGTCTGGCGCGCGGACGAAAAGCACGGGTGCAGATGCAAGTAGAAATCTTTGGCGACGAGACGCCGGGTGCAGTGTTTGAAGGCACGTATATCGTTCTGCCCGCGAAGCCATTTGGTCCGTATGAAGAGGGCGGAAACGAAGAAGAGTAGGGGCGTTTTACTTGACTGAAAAGGTTTTCAATCTGAAAACCTTTTCTGGGCCCTGGTCCGGAGTTACCTTCCCGCTCTCCAGGCAACATCCCGTAGCGCCGATCGCGCAGCCTCACTGATACCACCTAACTGAAAAAATCCGTGGATAACGCCAAGGTAGCGTTGGCAGGTGCATTGCACTCCTTGCCCTGTCATGCGGTGATACAACGCTTCACCTTCATCGCAAAGTGGGTCGTATTCAGCGGTAATGATATGTACAGGTGGCAAGCCATTGAAATCATTGCGCCAAATAGGGCTGGCTTCAGGATGCCTGCGTTCAATGCCTGGCAGGTACATCTCAAAGCCGCTCAGTAAAGTGTCGCGTGTGATGATGTAATCGTGACCATTGCGTATGTAGCTTTCGAAATGCGCAGTCGCATCAAGCATAGGATAAATTAAGATGAGTTGTGCTGGTTGCCACTCGCCAGCACGCTTCAATCGCAAAGCAGTTACCAGCGCCAGATGCCCTCCCGCACTGTCACCGGCAAGAGTTATTCGTTGTTTATCAACGCCGAGTCGTTCGGCGTGTTGCCGGACTAATTCTGCACCTCGTTGTGCATCATCATGGGCGGCGGGGAAAGTATGTTCCGGTGCCAGCCGATACTGGACGGCAATAATCCGACATTGCCCGTAATAGGCTAACTGGCGCAGCTGGTTGTCGTGAGTTGCGAACCCGCCGCTAACAAAACAGCCACCGTAGTAATAAATTATCGTCGGGAGTAATGTCGGGGCATTCAGCGGTGACACTATTCGTAAGGTCATCCCTTCAAGTTCGATAGTCTGAATATCTACCCGCGTTTCTGTCTCACCCGCAAGAACAGCGCTGGCGATATAGCCCTCTCTGCGCTGCGTAATACTTTGTTGGCGCGATGAGGGGCGACCCGCAGCGATAAACTCTTCGACTAACTCTGCAATTCCTTTTTCCAGTGCCATAGTAGAACTCATTTTGCTGTATGAATGTACAGTTTTATACACCCGTTTTTGCTGGATGGATACAGGGAAATTCACGGGCGTGAAAAATCTGGAAAGCGCCTCGCAAATGTAAAGACAAACCCGGCAGAGACGTGGTTTTGCTGGAGCACTATCAGTAAGCTAGTGGTTTCAATGGTACGTCAATGACGTACAAAAAGGATTGTTACTCTAAGCCAATGGCGTATAATTATGCTCTTCATCGAAACGGAAATTTTTACTGAAGATGTTCAAAAACTGCTGAACGACGATGAATTCAGTCGTTTTCAGTTTTTCCTGGCCTTGAATCCTGACTATGGTGAGGTAATACCTGAAACTGGTGGGTTAAGAAAGGTTCGATGGGTCTCAGGAGGAAAGGGGAAACGTGCTGGTGTCAGGGTTATTTACTTTCATCAGGTTAAACATTATGAGATCAGATTACTGCTTATTTATCGTAAGGGTATTAAAGATGATCTGTCTCCCCAGGAAAAAGCAATGCTCCGGTTGTTAAATACGAGGTGGTAAATGGATAAGGCACTTTTTGAGCGGTTGACTCACAGCATGGCCCAGATGAATGAAATTATTGAAGGAACGCGACAGCCTTCACGGACTTTTGAAGTTGATGCTATGAAAATCAAAGAAATACGCCGCGCTTCAGGGTTGTCACAATCTAAATTTGCCGATCTTATTTCCGTAAGCGTAGACACGTTGCGTAACTGGGAGCAGGGGCGACGTTCACCGACCGGGCCTGCAAAGGCTTTGCTGCGAGCGATTGCCAATGATCCGCAACATGTGCTGCAAGCACTTAACCGTTAGAGGCATGGTTATGCCATACAGAAAGCACCAGCATTCAGAACTCCTATGAAAGCGGCATAGTGCCGCCTGCTCAGGAGTTTTGCTATGACCCGTAATCGTGCTGAACGTCGCCATCATATGGTGCGATTAAAAAAAATCCGCTGTCGTTATCGCACTGCAGGCGATGGAAGCAAAAAAGCATCAGGTATTTGCTTTCGTACTCCCTGTATTTGTTCTTGTTGGATGTGTGGGCATCGACGCTATCATAATGGTCCCCGCGTATCGGAAATTCGTGCAAAAGCACGCTATGCGAATTAAGGGAAAATGATGAACTATTTTAAGGAAGCACATTTTTAGAACTCTTAACAGGAGACTAAAAATGTCCACGTTTAATACGCGTAAAGATAGGGATCGTAATGGTAAAGCGAAGCCGCATAAGCATTCAGGGATCCCAACACTTACAGGTAAATGGCGTCACCCTTCAATGGATTGTTGGGTAAACTACAGTACACCGGGCGATCATGAATGGAAGCGGCTCTATACTACGCTTCGCCGTCGCGCAGATGATCGACGCCAATGTCATCGGGTAATGCAGGGGGATGATCCGGAAGGAATCGTCTGGTTCCCGGACTGTTATCCACAAATTTACTACTACTAACAATTAAAGACCGGTTGGTGCGGCACTGACCGGTCGTTATGAATGGTAGATTTCACCTTAAACCCTGGTGCGGTAAAGCTGCTGACTTTTTCGGGTACACCATCCTGATGAAGCAAATGAAGACCCAATCAAAAAATATTCTTGAATATAAAATATTTATAGCATCCATAATTCATCCTTATTATTTGTTGTTTCTTTTCTGTAGATGTGCCCCCGCTTAATTAAAAGTAATAAACCATTTTTGAGTAACAATTGAAATAACTGAAACTGTTACATTATCTTTGGATGCCGTCTCGCAAAAATAAAACAATATGAAAAAATCCGCTTTCGTTAATTAACTTTCCGGCGTAATTTTCGCACATACATTAATGAGTAATATATGTAAGGTGGTGGTAATGGCGATGAATACGGTTTTTCTTCATTTATCAGAAGAGGCAATTAAACGGCTGAACAAGCTTCGGGGATGGCGTAAGGTTTCGCGCTCTGCAATTTTACGCGAAGCGGTAGAGCAATATCTGGAGCGGCAGCAATTTCCGGTGCGTAAGGCAAAAGGCGGCAGGCAAAGGGACGAGGCAGTTGGTGTTGAAGAACTATGTAAGCAGCATAAGGAATGACAAAAGTTTTTTTATTCATGAATATAAAAAACCAGATGCCCTTATTCTGGTATTAATACAAGGCTGTTTTACTTGAACTTATAATAACTGCAACTGTTACATCATATCTGGAAAACGCCTCGCGAAATACGAGAGATTTTGCGGGAATAGCAGGTGTCGTCACACCCTATGAGCTGTAATCCGGGCGACCAGCGCCACCCGGAAAACGTCAGAGATTACTCCCCTTCACCCGGAAACAGGAACGGGTTAATGGAACTACGGGCATAGCCTTCTTGCTCCATTCGCGCGTCCAGTACCAGAGAGGCGAGGTCATCTGCCACGGCTTCAACTTTCGGTTCTTTTTCCTGATAAAGAATCTTCAGGTAAGTGCCGCAGTCATCGCAGCTTTCGGCTTTAATCGCGGCCTGTTCGTCATCCAGCGACCAGTAATGCAGTTTGCCGCTTTGTTCACAGTTGCTGCATTTTACGCGCACTACGTGCCATTCAGTTTCACACAGGTTGCAGTGCAGGTAACGCAGACCCTGAGTGGTGCCAATTTGCACCATGCTGGACACCGGCATAGAGCCACATACCGGGCAATATTGACGTTGTTCGCCGTATTCAGCGCGGGCTTTGCCGGGGATCAGATTAGCCATCTGCGCCCAGTAGAGCGACAGCGCAGCCCAGATAAACGGCGCTTTATCGCTGCTGACGGACGAGAAATCAGAGGCAAACAGTGCGCTGGCCATATCTTCCAGCTCCTGAGTCGATGCCTTCTCCAGATTCTCAATCACTGCCAGCGCCGGGCCGCTCATTTCAGGTTTCAGCTCAGCAATCAGCGCCATCAGCAGCTTTTGCCAGTGCTTATCACGCGGCAGAACGTGAATATCCAGCGGGGGCTTGCCTTGTGCGCTGGCTTCTTTAATGCGCGTGGTCAGATCCATCTCCAGCGGATGGTCGTACAGCACCACTTCCTGGGCGTGGGCGATAAGCGCAGCAAAGCGCAGGTAATCACCCAGCGGATTATTTTCTGCCAGCTCGCGCAGACGCTCGGCGCGGCGGTTGTATAAATTCTTGAGCCGAGGGAACAATAACGGCGGAATCATATCCGCCGTACGTTTCTCGCTCGAACCCAGCTCATCTTGCGGGATTATGCGAATACTCATTCAGCTTTCTTTTCCGTTGTCTTGCGGACCTCACGGTACCAGCGCGGGTGATGTTTCTTTGCCCATGCGCTGGTCACCCATCCTTCCACCATGGCGGTAATCGTGCCTTTCACCCAAAGGGCGGCGTAGATATGCACCATGATAACCACAATTAACGCCACTGCGGCAAATGAATGCAGCATTAACGCGAATCGGATCACCGGGATTGAGAAAGCAGGCGCAAAATAAGGACGCCAGATAATCACGCCGCTCACCAGCAACAGGACCAGGAAAATAATCGCCGCCCAGAAAACGCATTTCTGACCGAAGTTATAACGCCCGGTGTCACCTACTTCCTCGTTGACGACGATCTTACGAATATTCTTCGCCCAAAAGATATCATCCCGATTGATTAGGTTGTGATGCCAGTAACGGAAAAACATGATGATGAACGAGGCAAACATAACCACGCTGACAAACGGGTGCAGAATGCGCGCCAGCTGCGGTGTGCCCATGATTTGCATCAACCAGTTGAAGGACGGGAACAAAAAGCCCAGCCCGCTCACCGCCGCCAGGATGAAGCAGAAGGCGGTGATCCAGTGGTTGATACGTTCCGGCGCGGTGTAGCGCACGATGGTGTCACGTCGTTTCATTTGCGCTCCTCGTCTTTCTCTTCGTGCAGATTATTCTCTTCCTCATCCGCACGGTTCGGACCGACACCCACGTAGTGGAAGATACTGGCTGCGAAGGTAGCCGCAAAGCCAACAGCTGCGAGCGGTTTCCAGATGCCTTTCCAGAATTTCACGGTTTCGCTGATTTCCGGGTTCTCCGGCAAGCCATGATACAGATTTGGCTTGTCAGCATGGTGCAGCACGTACATAACATGTGTACCACCGACGCCTGCCGGGTCGTACAAACCCGCATTGTCGTAACCACGGGTTTTCAGCTCCGCCACGCGCTCGCTCGCCAGCGTTTTCATCGACTCTTTCGTACCGAAGTGAATCGCGCCCGTTGGGCAGGTCTTCACGCAGGCCGGTTCTTGCCCAACCACCACGCGGTCAACGCACAGCGTACATTTGTAGACGCGGTTGTCTTCCGGGTTGAGGCGCGGAATGTCGAACGGACAGCCCGCAATGCAATAACCGCAGCCGATGCACTGCTCGGACTGGAAGTCGACGATACCGTTGGCATACTGAATAATTGCCCCTTCCGCCGGGCACGCTTTCAGGCAGCCTGGATCGGAACAGTGCATACAGCCGTCTTTGCGGATCAGCCATTCCAGTTTGTCGTTCTGCTCCACTTCCGAGAATCGCATCACCGTCCACGATTTGGCACTTAAATCATTGGGGTTGTCGTACACCCCAATGTTATTGCCGACGGTATCGCGAATGTCGTTCCACTCTGAACACGCCACCTGACAGGCTTTACAGCCGATACAGGTGGTAACGTCGATGAGTTTCGCCACTTCTTCCTGGAAGTCCCGCGCCTGAGGCGCGGGGGTCAGACCGTTAGTCGCGGAACGACGAATGATATCTTGCGATTGATAAGCCATATGTCGTCTCCGTTACACCTTTTCCACATTCACAAGGAAGGACTTAAACTCCGGCGTCTGCGTGTTCGCATCACCGACGAATGGCGTCAACGTATTGGCAATAAAGCCTTTTTTCGCAACACCTTCATAGCCCCAGTGAATAGGAATACCGATGGTATCGATATCTTTGCCGTTTGCTTTCAGCGTGCGAATACGTTTGGTCACTACCGCTTTGGCTTTGATATAGCCACGGTTGGAGGAGACTTTCACAGTATCGCCCTGGGCAATGCCAAGTTTATTCGCCAGCGACTCCCCGATTTCCACAAACTGCTCTGGTTGCAAAATCGCGTTCAACAGCGCGTGTTTGGTCCAGTAGTGGAAGTGCTCGGTCAGACGATAGGTGGTTCCGACATACGGGAACTTATCGGCTTTACCTAATGCTTCGGCATCGTCTTTAAAGATACGCGCCGCCGGATTCGAGATAACGTTTGGATGCAGCGGGTTAGTTCCCAGCGGCGTTTCAAACGGCTCGTAGTGTTCCGGGAACGGACCTTCCGCCATCTTATCGAGGGCAAACAGACGTCCCATGCCTTCCTGCTGCATGATAAACGGCCCTACGCCGCTGCCCGGAGGCGCTGCGCTGTAATCCGGAATATCCCAGCCGGTCCACTTAGTGCCGTCCCATTTCAGCAACTGACGCTTCGGATCCCACGGGTTACCCTGCGGATCTGCGGAGGCGCGGTTATACAGAATGCGGCGGTTAAGCGGCCATGCCCATGCCCAGCCCAGCGTGTTACCGAGGCCAGACGGATCGGCGTTATCACGACGCGCCATCTGGTTGCCTTCCGGCGTCCAGCTACCGGCGAAAATCCAGCAGCCACAGGAAGTTGTGCCGTCATCGCGCAGTTGGGCGAACGAGCTAAGTTGTTGGCCTTTCTTGACGATAACCGCACCGGTTGCCGGGTCGGTAATATCGGCCAGCGCTTTGCCGTTGCTCTCCATTGCCACTTCTTCTGAAGATGGCTCATGCGGAATGGCGTAGTTCCAGGTCATGTTCAGCACCTGGTCCGGGTTCGCGCCACCCTGTTCGGCATACATCTTGCGCAAGCGCAGGAAGATACCGGAGAGGATCTCGCCATCAGTCAGCGCAATCCCCGGGGCGTCCGCACCTTTCCAGTGCCACTGTAACCAGCGACCTGAGTTAACGATAGAACCGTTCTCTTCCGCGAAGCAGGTCGATGGTAGACGGAACACTTCGGTCTGGATCTTCGACGAGTCAACTTCGTTCAGCTCACCGTGGTTCTGCCAGAAGTTAGAGGTTTCAGTGTTCAGCGGGTCGATAGTCACGAGGAATTTCAGCTTCGACAGACAGCCGATCACTTTGTTTTTGTTCGGGAATGAGGCAACAGGGTTAAAGCCCTGGCAGATATAGCCATTGACCTTGCCTTCTTTCATCATCTCGAAGTATTGCAGGACGTCGTAGCCTTTATCCCACTTCGGCAACCAGTCAAAGCCCCAGCTATTTTCCGCCGTCGCTTTATCACCAAAGAATGCCTTCATCATAGAGACGAAGAATTTCGGGTAGTTGCCCCAGTAGTTAACCTGGCCTTCCAGCAGTGGTTTCGGCGTGTTGGCGGTAAGGTAAGTTTGCAGATCGGTCTGCTTCTCGCTTGGCAGCGTCATGTAACCTGGCAGACTCTGCGACAGTAGCCCCAGGTCCGTCAGCCCCTGAATATTGGAGTGACCGCGCAGGGCGTTAACGCCGCCGCCTGCCATCCCCATGTTGCCGAGCAGCAGCTGGATCATCGCCATCGTACGAATGTTTTGCGCACCAATGGAGTGTTGCGTCCAGCCGAGGGCGTAGAGGAACGACGCTGTTTTATCGTGAGCACTGGTTTCGGCGATGTATTCGCAGACTTTCAGGAACGCGTCTTTTGGCGTACCGCAGATGTTTTCAACCACATCTGGCGTATAACGGGAAACGTGCTGTTTCAGCAAGTTCCACACGCAACGTGGATGTTGCAGGGTTGTATCACGTTTGGCGAAGCCGTTTTCGTCCAGTTCGTAAGTCCAGGTGGACTTATCGTACTTGCGTTTTTCCGCGTCGTAGCCGGTGAACAGGCCATCTTCAAAGCCGTAATCCTCACGCACGATCAGGCTGGCGTTGGTATAGGCTTCGGTGTATTCGCGGTTGAATTTTTCATTGTTCAGCAGGTACAGCAATACGCCTGACAGGAAAGCAATGTCAGTACCGGAACGGATAGGGGCATAGTAGTCAGCCACCGCCGCTGTACGTGTAAAGCGAGGATCGATAACAATCAGCTTTGCGCCGTTGTGAATTTTGGCTTCCATCGCCCAGCGGAACCCGACCGGGTGAGCTTCAGCGGCGTTACCGCCCATCACCACGACGAGGTTGGCATTCTTGATGTCGACCCAGTGGTTGGTCATCGCACCGCGACCAAATGTTGGAGCAAGACTTGCTACCGTTGGTCCGTGTCAGACACGCGCCTGGTTGTCGACCGCGAGCATACCCAGCGCGCGGGAGAATTTTTGCGTTAAATAGCCGGTTTCGTTACTCGACGCGGAAGCACACAGCATCCCGGTGGAGAGCCAGCGGTTAACAGTCACGCCTTCGGCGTTTTGCGCAATGTAGTTAGCATCGCGGTCTTCTTTCATCAGTTTGGCGATGCGATCAAACGCCTCTTCCCAACTGATTTGTTGCCATTTATCAGAACCTGGCGCACGGTATTCCGGAAACTTCAGACGGCTTTCGGAGTGGATGAAATCCACCAGGCCAGCGCCTTTCGGACAAAGTGCTCCGCGGTTGACCGGGTGATCCGGGTCACCTTCGATATGGAAGATAGATGCTTTGGCGTTTTTTGCTCCGTCACCGAGGCTGTACATCAACAGCCCACAGCCTACGGAACAATAGGTGCAGGTATTACGGGTTTCGCGGGTGCGCAGCAGTTTATACTGCCGGGTTTCCGCGAGTGCTACGCTGGGTGCAAAACCCAGTGCCGCTGCCGTGGTGCCTGCCATACCGCCAGCGCAGATCTTAAAGAACTGCCTTCTGCTGACCTGCATGGATTGCTCCTTGTTTCGACATTGTCACGTCCCATTTACATTCGCTTGCTGCGTGTGCAGGGAGTGGGAGTTATTTTTCTTTGCGGAAGGGGCCGCAAAGGTCCAGAATTGGCTCAATTTCCCTCCATCCAGGAAGGATTTGTAACAGAATACCATAATGTTGGTGTGTGTGTTCTTATCTGGTTAATAGAAAGTGAAAAAAACACAGCAAAAAGAAATCGAGAATGTGACAAATATCACAGGTGTTCGTCAAATTGAGTTATGGCGGCGTGATGATTTACAACACCCACGGTTAGATGAGGTGGCGGAAGAAGTTCCCGTTGCGCTGGTCTACAACGGCATTTCGCACGTGGTGATGATGGCGTCGCCCAAAGACCTTGAGTACTTTGCGCTCGGTTTTTCGCTTTCCGAAGGAATTATCGAAAGCCCGCGCGATATCTTCGGCATGGATGTCGTTCCTTCCTGTAATGGCCTGGAAGTACAAATTGAGCTTTCCAGCCGCCGCTTTATGGGGTTGAAGGAACGCCGCCGGGCGCTGGCGGGACGTACGGGCTGTGGCGTATGCGGTGTAGAACAGCTTAACGATATCGGTAAACCGGTGCAGCCGCTGCCGTTCACCCAGACGTTTGATCTCAACAAACTGGATGATGCATTACGTCATCTCAATGATTTCCAGCCAGTGGGGCAACTGACTGGTTGTACTCACGCCGCTGCATGGATGTTGCCATCTGGCGAACTGGTCGGCGGGCATGAAGACGTGGGTCGCCATGTGGCGCTGGACAAACTGTTAGGCCGCCGGTCACAAGAAGGGGAAAGCTGGCAGCAAGGTGCGGTGCTGGTTTCCAGCCGTGCCAGTTATGAAATGGTGCAAAAGTCGGCGATGTGCGGCGTAGAGATTTTGTTTGCGGTGTCTGCCGCGACCACACTTGCTGTAGAAGTGGCTGAGCGCTGTAATCTGACGCTGGTGGGCTTTTGTAAACCGGGTCGGGCAACGGTTTATACCCATCCGCAGCGTTTGAGCAATTAATTAAAATAAGTCCTGCGATATATATTAAATTACAGGACTTATTCATTTCGTGAATTTTGTTATTTTTTCATAAACAAAACGCGTGTAGTGGCGTTAACGCCTGCGCTGCAACCTATTGATGGCGTGGCGGTGAGTTATATTGATGCTGCCGTAGCGTTGGGTAATACCATTAACGAAATGGATAAATATTACACCCAGGAAAATTATAAAGACGATGCGTTTGCGAAAGGGAAAACGCTGCACCAGACATTCTTAAAAATCTGGAAGCCTTTGAACCTGTAGCAGAATCTTATCATGCGGCGATTCAGGAAATTAATGACAAGCGCCAGCTTACGGAATTGAAAAATATTGAAGAAAGAGAAGGGAAAACATTCCACTACTACTCTCTGGCAGTCATGATTTCAGCGAAACAAATTAATAACCTGATATCGCAAGATAAGTTTGATGCAGAAGCGGCAATGAAGAAAGTGTCTGAACTGGAAACGCTGGTGGCGCAGGCCAAAGAAGCGGATAAAAGCGGCATGAATTTCTCGTTTATTAATTCGGCAGGCCAGTATCAACTCGAGGCTAAAAAATACGTTCGCCGCATCAGAGATAAAGTCCCGTACTCTGACTGGGATAAAGAGCAACTTCAGGACGCAAACTCAAGCTGGATGGCCGAAGACTCATTTCCACGAGCGTTATGCGATTACAACGAAATGGTCGATGAAATATTTCAGTTAATTGTAATCGCGGGGCGGGTTTGTGATGAGCACGGATATGTCACGAAGTCGTAACAATATAAAGCAGAGTGAAGGATAAATTTTGTGAATAAAGTATCATTATTTAATGATTTTGTGAATGTTAAAATGTCTCAGATAATTTGTTTAAGCGTTATTTATATTTGTGGCTTATGAGTCAGCGTGAATCATATCTAATATTTTTTACGATATTTAGTTAAAAACGGCACTATTGTTATATTCCTCACGTTCCAGGAAATCAGCGGATTTACTCATATTATGCGGCGGGATACTATCCATCGGCCTGCTGAAGTTGGATTAAAAATTCGAAAGTGCACACCTTATATTTCTCTATATACGTATTCCTTTTGGAAAGCGTAGGGTCTCCTTTATTTCAGGGAACGTAAATAATGAAAAAATCGACATTATCTTTAGCCATCGGTTTATTATTGGCATGTAGTACCGGTATGGCAAAAACACAGCATTTAACGCTGGAACAACGCATGGCATTGCTGGAAGAACGCCTGGAAGCGGCAGAAATGCGGGCAGCAAAAGCAGAGGGGCAGGTTAAACAGCTTCAGACACAACAAGCCGCCGAGATCCGCGAAATTAAAACCGCACAGGGCAACACGCCGGTAAACGGTCAATCAACGACGGAGTCAGAGAAGAAAAACGCCACCCCGCCTAATCTCCTGCTTTCAGGGTATGGCGATTTAAAAATCTACGGTGACGTCGAATTTAATATGGATGCGGAAAGTAATCATGGCCTGCTGGCAATGACCAACGCTGATGTGAATAGCGATCCCACTAATGAACAGTGGAATCTCAATGGTCGTATTCTGTTAGGTTTTGATGGTATGCGAAAACTGGATAATGGCTATTTCGCTGGGTTCTCCGCACAACCGCTGGGGGATATGCACGGTTCAGTAAATATCGATGATGCGGTTTTCTTCTTTGGCAAAGAAAACGACTGGAAGGTCAAAGTAGGCCGTTTTGAAGCCTACGATATGTTCCCGCTGAATCAGGATACCTTTGTTGAACATTCCGGTAATACTGCGAACGATCTTTATGACGATGGCAGCGGTTATATCTATATGATGAAAGAGGGCCGCGGACGTTCTAACGCTGGCGGTAATTTCCTCGTCAGCAAACAACTCGATAACTGGTATTTTGAATTAAACACGTTACTGGAAGACGGAACATCTTTATATAACGACGGTAATTATCATGGACGCGATATGGAACAGCAGAAAAATGTTGCTTATCTGCGTCCGGTAATTGCCTGGTCGCCGACGGAAGAATTCACCGTTTCCGCAGCGATGGAAGCGAATGTGGTAAATAATGCTTATGGTTATACCGATAGCAAGGGTAATTTTGTCGATCAGTCCGATCGTACCGGTTATGGCATGAGTATGACCTGGAATGGCCTGAAAACCGATCCGGAAAATGGCATCGTGGTTAATCTTAATACCGCCTATTTAGATGCTAATAATGAAAAAGATTTCACGGCAGGGATTAACGCGCTGTGGAAACGTTTCGAGCTGGGTTATATCTATGCACATAATAAGATTGATGAATTTAGTGGCGTGGTTTGTGATAACGATTGCTGGATTGATGATGAAGGAACATACAACATTCACACCATTCATGCGTCTTATCAGTTCGCTAATGTGATGGATATGGAGAACTTTAATATTTACCTCGGCACGTATTACTCCATTCTGGATAGCGACGGCGATAAGATACACGGCGACGATAGTGATGACCGTTACGGCGCACGCGTTCGCTTTAAATACTTCTTCTGATGAAAGGGCGGTGCTGGATATTTTCCGGCACCGCAACTCATTAAGGCAGGTAAAACACTTCTTGCAGTTCGCTACTGACTGGGCTGTTATCCGCATTAGCGGGCATAACGTCGGTCATATATTTCCACCAACGTTGGCAAACATCTGTACTGGCAACCGCATTCCACCGTTCTTCAGATTCAATCTCTACCGTGGCAAATAGCAGATTATGCGCTTTGTCGAGATAGATGGCGTAGTTATGCGCACCGTGAGATTTCAGCACTGCTTCCAGTTCCGGCCAGATGGGATTATGCCGACGCTGATACTCTTCGTGGGCGTCGGGGTTTACCTGCATGACAAAGGCTTTGCGGATCATGTTTGCTCCTTACAGCGCCAGCGCACTGGCGAGTGGTGTAACGCCGAAACGCTGGCCGAGCGCTATCAACTCTTCACGGCTGATGGTCTGTTTCATGCCGCCCATCGAATAAACCTTCACTAATATTTGTGCTGATTTTTCTGCGGTGTCGATTAAACCGAAGGTTTCATCCAGTGTCGGTCCGGAACCGAACACACCGTGGAAGGGCCACAACACCAGCGAATGTTTTTGCATCTCTTGTGCAGTTGCCTGGCCGATTTCGTCCGTGCCGGGTACCATCCACGGCAGAATGCCAACGCCATCCGGGAATACCACCAGACACTCGGTGCTGCCTTCCCACAGTTGGCGAGTGAAGACCGCGGTGTCGTTTTCCAGCACGTAGGTGAGAGCGATCAGGTTAGTGGCGTGGCAGTGCATGATCACCCGATCTTTGCCGTTGGTGGCTTTAATGCGCTCGCAGTGGGAAAGGAAGTGAGCTGGAAGTTCGGAAGTGGGGACGGCTTCGTTGGTTAACCCCCAAAGAATGTGGTAGCCCGCGCCGTCGCTGTCGACTTTTACGATGCCTAAGTTAGCCGCAGGATCAAGCTGGACGTTACGGAAGAATTTGCCGGAGCCGGTGACAATAAACGGTGTATTTGCCAGTAAAGGCATGGGCTGGCTGAGCGGGATATAGCGCGGTTGTTGGTGAAAATTGTCGTGATATGGTGCGATATCGGCGTCATCCAGGCGCAGCGTCAGGTTGCCGCCGTTGCGCTCGTCCCAGCCTTTCAGCCAGGCATCGGTGGTGGCTTTGATCATTCCCTGGACAAACCAGGACTGGGTTATGTTTTGCATGTTCTGTGTTCCTGTTAATTGGACGTCCGTGCCTGTTGCCGGATGTACGACCCGTAGGCCGGATAAGGCACTTGTGCCGCATCCGGCAATCAATGCCTGATGCGACGCTGTCGCGTCTTATCAGGCCTACAACTGTTGCTGACCCGTAGGCCGGATAAGGCACTCGTGCCGCATCCGGCAATCAATGCCTGATGCGACGCTGTCGCGTCTTATCAGGCCTACAACTATTGCCGACCTGTAGGCCGGATAAGGCACTTGTGCCGCATCCGGCAGTGTTTACCCGCGGCGACTCAAAATTTCTTTCTCATAAGTCCGCACGTTCTCCAGCCATTCGCTACCCGCTGGCGTATCGTGACGCTGACAATACATTTCCCATACCGCCTGCCATGGCAACGATTTCTGCTCTTCCAGTAGCGCCAGACGCGCAGTGTAATCGCCCGCCGCTTCCAGCTTGCGTAGTTCAGCGGTAGGTTCCAGCAACGCACGTAGCAGGGCTTTTTTCATATTGCGTGTACCAATGACCCACGCGGCAATGCGGTTGATAGAGGCATCGAAGAAGTCGAGGCCGATATGCACCC
Source organism: Escherichia coli DSM 30083 = JCM 1649 = ATCC 11775 (assembly GCF_003697165.2). GTDB lineage: Bacteria > Pseudomonadota > Gammaproteobacteria > Enterobacterales > Enterobacteriaceae > Escherichia > Escherichia coli. The sequence continues at coordinate 4,677,605 of NZ_CP033092.2, read as the reverse complement.
GGTCGAACAGATCGTGACGAACAATCTCACTGGCAATCGCCTGGGTTTCATCATCCAGCAGCACTACGTGATCGCTGTCCCAGCGAACCGGACGGCTGACGTGCAGCAGCAACTGCGGCACATACAGCATGGCGGCGGAAATCTTGTCGGAAATCACTTCAGTCGGGTGGAAATGCCCGGCGTCCAGGCACAGCGCTGTCTGGCGGCTGGTGGCATACCCCAGGTAAAACTCATTGGAGCCAACCGTGTAGCTCTCCGCGCCAATGCCAAACAATTTGCTCTCAACGGCGTCGATATGGTGCGCAGGGTTTAGCTTCTCGCTGATCACCTCATCCAGTGCTGCCAGCAAACGCTGGCGTGGGGCGAGACGGTCAACGGTGATATCTTTCATACCATCCGGGATCCAGATGTTCATCACCGATGGTGTGCCGAGTTGCTCGCCAAAATAGGCTGAAACACGGCGGCTGGCTTTACAGTGGTCAATCCAGAACTGGCGAATGCGGTCGTCGGCATGGGAAAGCGTAAAGCCATCGGCGCTTAGCGGATGCGAAAAACAGGAGGGGTTAAAATCCAGACCGAGCTGATTGGCTTTCGCCCATTCAACCCAGTTTTTGAAGTGCTCTGGTTTGATCTGGTCGCGCGAGACTGGCGTGTCTGATTCCAGATAGATGGCATGTAAATTAAGCCGTTTCGGCCCTGGAATCAGCCGCATAGCCTGTTCCAGATCGGCACGTAGCTCACTGGCATTACGCGCTTTGCCCGGATAATTACCAGTAGCCTGAATACCACCGGTCAGCGAACCTTCCGGGTTTTCAAAACCGGAAACATCATCGCCCTGCCAGCAGTGCATTGAAACGGGTAAACGATCAAGTTGGCGCAGTGCCTCCTCGACATCAATCCCTACTGCCGCGAAACGCTGTTTCGCAAGCTCCCAGGCCTGTTCCAGTTGAGTGGTCATGCGCAAAGCTCCTTTGTCTGTCGTGTAGAGTGAATCTGCGCCACATAGTGGGCAATTTCACTGTCAGGATTAGGGGTAAAGGTGGTCAGATTCGCGGTAGTGCTGACGACCTGACGGAAATCATCCACATTGTTGAGTTCATCCAGCGTCATTAACTGGATGCCGATATTGCCGAGCGTCGAGGCTTCAACAGGCCCTGCGATCACCCGAATACCGCAGGCATCGGCACACAGCTGGTTGAGCAGCGTGTTCTGGCAGCCGCCGCCGACAATATGCAGTTGCGAGAAATCTTCACCACGCAGCTGCGCCAGCTCATGCAACACATCGGCATACAGCAGCGCCAGACTGTCGAAAATACAGCGCGCCAGTTCAGCATCACTTTCCGGGATCGGTTGCGCCGTTTCCCGACACGCAGCCTGAATTTCGCTGCACATCTCGTCAGGATTAATAAAGCGATCGTCATTGGGATTGATGATGAAGCGGCAGGCCGGAAGTGCCTGTGTTGCGGCGATAAGCGCCGGAAGATCGTTGATTTGCCGCTCCTGAAGCACTCGCTGAAGCAGCCATAAGCCCATAATATTTTTCAGCACCCGATAGCGACCTTCCGCCCCGCCTTCGTTGGTGATATTGGCTGCCAGCGCCGTGTCATTGGTAAATGGCGTCTGGCTTTCGAAGCCCATCAATGACCAGGTGCCAGAAGAGAGATAAGCGGCGCGTGAACCGTTTAACGGCGAGGCGATAACCGCGCTGGCGGTATCATGGCTGGCAACGGCGACCACCGGAATCTCATTACCCTGCGGGCAAATCCAGTGACCTATGACATTACCCGGATGCGTCGGGCGACCAAACCAGGCTTTGTTGGCACCGCTCCACGCCAGTAGCGACTCGTCCCAGTCGTCGCTATTGATATTGACCAGTTGCGTGGTCGTGGCGTTGGTATATTCCCAGTTCATCTTGCCGGTCAGGCGATAACTAAAGTAATCCGGTATCAGCAAAGCGTGAGCAATGTGTGGAATAAGTTCTGGTTGCTGCTCTGTCAGTGCACGTAGCTGATAGATCGTATTGAAGGGCAGAAACTGGATGCCGCTACGTTGATAAATATCGCGTTTGCCGAGTTGTTGTTGTGCCTGCGCCATTAGGCCATTGGTGCGGCTATCGCGATAAGCAACGGGCAGGCCCACACGCTGACCCTGTTGGTCGAGCAGCACAAAGTCCACGCCCCAGGTATCAATCCCAATGCTATCGATACGAATCCCTTCCTCGCACACCTTGTTTAATCCAAGGCGAATGGCACTTTCCAGGCTATCCACATTCCAGGTGACATAACCGTTCTGGCTATGCAGGCCATTGTTAAAACGATGGATTTCGCGCAGCGTCAGGCTGCGGCATTCACGCTCGTAACGCGCCAGCATCACGCGCCCACTGGATGCGCCGAGATCGACGGCGACACAATTGCGAAAGGTCATAATGTGATCCTGCTGAATTTCATTACGACCAGTCTAAAAAGCGCCTGAATTCGTGACCTTCTCGTTACTGACAGGAAAATGGGCCATTGGCAACCAGGGAAAGATGAACGTGATGATGTTCACAATTTGCTTCATTGTGGTGATGTGATGCTCACCGCATTTCCTGAAAATTCACGCTGTATCTTGAAAAATCGACGTTTTTTACGTGGTTTTCCGTCGAAAATTTAAGGTAAGAACCTGACCTCGTGATTACTATTTCGCCGTGTTGACGACATCAGGAGGCCAGTATGACCGTATTACATAGTGTGGATTTTTTTCCGTCTGGTAACGCGTCCGTGGCGATAGAACCCCGGCTCCCGCAGGCGGATTTTCCTGAACATCATCATGATTTTCATGAAATTGTGATTGTCGAACATGGCACGGGTATTCATGTATTTAATGGGCAGCCCTATACCATCACCGGTGGGACGGTCTGTTTCGTACGCGATCATGATCGGCATCTGTATGAACATACCGATAATCTGTGTCTGACCAATGTGCTGTATCGCTCGCCGGATCGATTTCAGTTTCTCGCCGGGCTGAATCAGTTGCTGCCACAAGAGCAGGATGGGCAGTATCCGTCTCACTGGCGCGTTAACCACAGCGTGTTGCAGCAGGTGCGACAGCTGGTTGCACAGATGGAACAGCAGGAAGAGGAAAATGATTTACCCTCGACCGCCAGTCGCGAGATCTTATTTATGCAATTACTGCTCTTGCTGCGTAAAAGCAGTTTGCAGGAGAACCTGGAAAACAGCGCGTCACGTCTCAACTTGCTTCTGGCCTGGCTGGAGGACCATTTTGCCGATGAGGTGAATTGGGACGCTGTGGCGGATCAATTTTCTCTTTCGCTGCGTACGCTACATCGGCAGCTTAAGCAGAAAACGGGACTGACGCCTCAGCGTTACCTGAACCGCCTGCGACTGATGAAAGCCCGACATCTGCTACGCCACAGCGAGGCCAGCGTTACTGACATCGCCTATCGCTGCGGATTTAGCGACAGTAACCACTTTTCGACGCTTTTTCGCCGAGAGTTTAACTGGTCACCGCGTGATATTCGCCAGGGACGGGATGGCTTTCTGCAATAACGCGAATCTTCTCAACGTATTTGTACGCCATATTGCGAATAATCAACTTCGCTCTCTGGCCGAGGTAGCCACGGTGGCGCATCAGTTAAAACTTCTCAAAGATGATTTTTTTGCCAGCGACCAGCAGGCAGTCGCTGTGGCTGACCGTTATCCGCAAGATGTCTTTGCTGAACATACACATGATTTTTGTGAGCTGGTAATTGTCTGGCGCGGTAATGGTCTGCATGTACTCAACGATCGCCCTTATCGCATTACCCGTGGCGATCTCTTTTACATTCATGCTGACGATAAACACTCCTACGCTTCCGTTAACGATCTGGTTTTGCAGAATATTATTTATTGCCCGGAGCGGCTGAAGCTGAATCTTGACTGGCAGGGGGCGATTCCGGGATTTAACGCCAGCGCAGGGCAACCACACTGGCGTTTAGGTAGCGTGGGGATGGCGCAGGCGCGGCAGGTTATCGGTCAGCTTGAGCATGAAAGTAGTCAGCATGTGCCGTTTGCTAACGAAATGGCTGAGTTGCTGTTCGGGCAGTTGGTGATGTTGCTGAATCGCCATCGTTACACCAGTGATTCGTTGCCGCCAACATCCAGCGAAACGTTGCTGGATAAGCTGATTACCCGGCTGGCGGCCAGCCTGAAAAGTCCCTTTGCGCTGGATAAATTTTGTGATGAGGCATCGTGCAGTGAGCGCGTTTTGCGTCAGCAATTTCGTCAGCAGACTGGAATGACCATCAATCAATATCTGCGACAGGTCAGAGTGTGTCATGCGCAATATCTCCTCCAGCATAGCCGCCTGTTAATCAGTGATATTTCGACCGAATGTGGCTTTGAAGATAGTAACTATTTTTCGGTGGTGTTTACCCGGGAAACCGGGATGACGCCCAGCCAGTGGCGTCATCTCAATTCGCAGAAAGATTAATTCGCCATGCCGATGCCGACGATGTTAGCGGCAACAATAATCACCACACAACCGAGGCTCAACACCGTTACCGGACGGCGTCCTGCATTGTTCCACTCTTTCAGCACCAGCCCAACGATACCGCCGCACAATACATAGAAGCTCATATGCAGCATCCAACTGATGTAGTCATACTGCGCCGGAATGCGGGCGTGGCCCCAGGCATAGAAAAAGAATTGCAGATACCACATCAACCCACCCAGAGCTGAGAGTAGCACATTGTGAATGATCAGCGGTTTTGCCAGCGAGAAGTCGGCTTTTAGCGACAAATCTTTCACTTTTGCCAGACGAATGAAGCAGAAGCCGAGGTTGATGATTGCGCCGCCGCCCATGATGACAACATAGCTTGGCAGAGCGACATACAGGGGATCGACGCCCAGCGCGGCAGCGGCTTCATGCATCGGTTTTGCGGCGTTCATCGCAAAGGACATCCCGGCAGAGAAAATGCCGCACATCACCGCCAGCACCAGCCCTTTTTTCAGATTGAACTCTTCTGCTTTAATGCCCATCTTGCGCTCTTTCAACTGCCCGGCGCGAGTTACAATCCCTACGCCAATCAGCGCCACCAGAACGCCGAGCAACGTCATGCGTCCGCCTTCGGTATTAATCAGCACATCGAAATTGCCGTTGATAATTGGCGTCATCAGCGTACCGACAATCAACGTAATGCCAATGGCGATGCCAATTCCCATCGACATGCCGAGATAACGCATGGTCAGGCCGTAGTTGATATTACCGATCCCCCACATAGCGCCGAACAGAAAAACAGGCAGCAGCGTAGAGAGACTAAACGAGCTGTAATACGCCCAGAAATTCGGTAGTAACAGGGCGCTGATGGCCCACGGCAGGATAATCCACGAAACAATCCCACCGACTGACCACATGGTTTCCCATGACCATTTTTTTACTTTTTTGAACGGAGCGTAAAAACAGGCTGCACTGGCCGCGCCGATCAAATGCCAAAATATCCCCATCGTAATCGCGTTACTCATCTTCTTATCCTCATCATTTTTCGTCGCGTCACATCTCCGACGAGATGAGTGTAAAAATCGTGCTGTCGATTAACCTTTCGCCTGTTGCCGCCGCTGCCGATTTACTGGCAATCACGGCATTAAGTGGGTGATTTGTTTCACATCTTGGGCATTTTCCTGCAAAACCATACCCTTATGAAAAGTGCGGCATTGATAATCATTTTCAATATCATTTAATTAACTATAATGAACCAACTGCTTACGCGGCATTAACAATCGGCCGCCCGACAACACTGGAGATGAATATGAGTTATACCCTGCCATCCCTGCCGTATGCTTACGATGCCCTGGAACCGCACTTCGATAAGCAGACCATGGAAATCCACCACACCAAACACCATCAGGCCTACGTTAACAACGCCAACGCGGCGCTGGAAAGCCTGCCAGAATTCGCTAACCTGCCGGTTGAAGAGCTGATCACCAAACTGGACCAACTGCCAGCAGACAAGAAAACCGTACTGCGCAATAACGCTGGTGGTCACGCTAACCACAGCCTGTTCTGGAAAGGTCTGAAAAAAGGCACCACCCTGCAGGGTGACCTGAAAGCGGCTATCGAACGTGACTTCGGCTCCGTTGATAACTTCAAAGCAGAATTTGAGAAAGCGGCAGCTTCCCGCTTTGGTTCCGGCTGGGCATGGCTGGTGCAAAAAGGCGATAAACTGGCGGTGGTTTCTACTGCTAACCAGGACTCTCCGCTGATGGGCGAAGCCATTTCTGGCGCTTCCGGCTTCCCGATTCTGGGCCTGGATGTGTGGGAACATGCTTACTACCTGAAATTCCAGAACCGCCGTCCGGACTACATTAAAGAGTTCTGGAACGTGGTGAACTGGGACGAAGCAGCGGCACGTTTCGCAGCGAAAAAATAATCATTTGATGCCTGCTGCAATGAGGCGTTTACGCCGCATTGCAGCTTAAAAAATGAACCATCGCCAACGGCGGTGGTTTTTTTGTGATCAATTTCAAAATAAAAACAATGATCCGATAAAAATAAAACAGCGTTTCAATTGATGTGGTTTTGATCACTTTTATTGATCAAATGAATGTCTATCTTCGTTTCCATCAACACTGATGCTCCGTTGAGGAATGACGCATCAGCCCTTAAAAATATGCCGACAGGTGATGGAAATGCAGATAAAACGCTCGATTGAGAAAATCCCGGGGGGGATGATGCTCGTCCCGCTATTCCTTGGCGCACTGTGCCACACCTTCTCGCCGGGGGCGGGGAAATATTTTGGATCATTCACCAACGGGATGATTACCGGTACGGTGCCCATTCTGGCGGTGTGGTTTTTTTGCATGGGGGCGTCAATAAAATTAAGCGCGACGGGAACGGTACTGCGTAAATCCGGTACGCTGGTGGTAACTAAAATTGCCGTCGCGTGGGTGGTTGCGGCAATTGCCTCGCGCATTATTCCGGAACATGGTGTTGAAGTTGGATTTTTTGCCGGACTTTCAACGTTGGCGCTGGTGGCGGCGATGGATATGACCAACGGCGGACTTTACGCTTCCATCATGCAGCAGTACGGCACAAAAGAAGAAGCTGGGGCATTTGTGTTGATGTCGTTGGAGTCCGGGCCGCTCATGACGATGATTATTCTGGGCACTGCCGGGATTGCCTCGTTTGAACCGCATGTTTTCGTCGGCGCAGTATTGCCGTTCCTGGTGGGCTTTGCCCTGGGGAACCTTGACCCTGAGTTACGAGAATTTTTCAGCAAAGCGGTGCAGACGCTTATTCCATTCTTTGCCTTCGCACTGGGCAATACCATTGATTTGACTGTAATTGCCCAGACAGGTTTGCTGGGGATCCTGTTGGGTGTGGCAGTAATTATCGTGACCGGTATTCCGTTGATTATCGCCGATAAATTGATTGGCGGTGGCGATGGCACTGCCGGAATTGCCGCTTCCAGTTCCGCAGGGGCCGCGGTAGCGACACCTGTGCTGATTGCTGAAATGGTGCCTGCGTTTAAACCTATGGCTCCGGCAGCAACTTCGCTGGTCGCGACGGCGGTCATTGTGACTTCGATTCTGGTGCCAATTCTTACCTCTATCTGGTCACGTAAAGTCAAAGCCAGAGCGGCGAAAATCGAAATTTTAGGTACGGTGAAATAAACCAGCTTCCTTAATCCCCACAGCCGGATGAACTAACGTTCGTCCGGTTTTCAATTGCGTTTCTGCCTGGATACTTACCGCGAAAACAGCACGCCTGACATAAAATAAATATGGTCTAATAGGGAAATTTCTCGTGGAGAGGGAACAGATGCGATATCCGGTTGATGTATACACAGGCAAGATTCAGGCTTATCCCGAAGGCAAACCCAGCGCAATTGCCAAAATCCAGGTTGATGGTGAGTTGATGCTGACGGACCTGGGGCTGGAAGGTGACGAACAGGCGGAGAAAAAGATCCACGGCGGGCCAGACAGAGCGCTGTGTCATTATCCTCGTGAGCATTATCTCTACTGGGCGCGGGAATTTCCGGAACAGGCGGAGCTGTTTGTTGCGCCTGCGTTTGGCGAAAATCTCTCAACCGACGGTCTGACGGAAAGTAATGTTTATATTGGTGATATTTTCCGCTGGGGAGAGGCATTAATTCAGGTCAGCCAGCCACGCTCACCTTGCTATAAACTCAATTACCATTTTGATATCAGCGATATAGCGCAGTTGATGCAAAACACGGGTAAAGTGGGGTGGTTGTATAGCGTAATTGCACCAGGGTTGGTATCTGCTGATGCGCCACTGGAGTTGGTTTCCCGTGTCAGCGATGTGACCGTGCAGGAGGCTGCCGCCATCGCATGGCATATGCCGTTTGATGACGATCAGTATCACCGTTTACTCTCCGCCGCAGGGTTATCGAAAAGCTGGACGCGAACGATGCAAAAGCGCCGACTGAGCGGCAAGATCGAAGATTTTTCCCGCCGATTGTGGGGAAAATAACCCCCGGAGTGTAGGCCTGATAAGACGCTATCAGCGTCGCATCAGGCATCCTGCTCAAATGCCGGATGCGGCGTAAACGCCTTATCCTGCCTACAAATGCGGAGTTTAACTCCGCTTATACAGCGGCAACCAAATCACCAGCCGTAAACCGCCCAGCGGGCTGTCTTCTGCCTTCACCCAGCCACGATGCTGCTGAATGGCGGTTTCAACAATCGCCAGCCCCAAACCTGTACCCCCAGATTCACGATCGCGTGCTTCGTCGGTCCGATAGAACGGACGGAAAATCTGTTCGCGATCTTCCGGGCTAACGCCAGGACCATCGTCGTCCACCGTAATGGTGATACCGTCTTTATCTACCGCAAAGCCCACTTCAATCTTCGTATGGGAATAACGCAGAGCATTACGAACAATGTTTTCCAGCGCACTTTCCAGGGCGTTCGGGTTGCCGTACAGCGGCCACGGCCCAGGTGGGAAGTTAACCGTCAACGACTTGCCCATTTGCTCGGCTTCGAACGCCGCGTTATCCAGCACTTCACTCCACAACTGGTTGGCTTTGATGGTCTCGCTAACCAGCGCATTTTTCTGCTGATTACGTGACATCACCAACAGATCGTTGATCATGCTGTCCAGACGTTGCGCTTCAGTTTCAATACGCTCCAGTTCCTTGCTTTCACCGCTACGACGGCGCAGTAACGCCGTACCCAGTTGCAGACGCGTCAGCGGGGTGCGCAGTTCGTGAGAGATATCAGAAAGTAGACGCTGCTGAGAGGTCATCATGCGCTCCAGCGCGGTGACCATCTGGTTAAAACTGGCACCGGCGGCAAGGAATTCCTGTGGCCCCGCTTCCAGTTCCGGGTGCTGGCGTAAGTTTCCCTGGGCAACTTCATCGGCAGCGTTTTTCAGCTTACGCGCCGGTTTTGCCAGACTCCAGGCCAACCACAACAGCAGCGGCGTACTGACCAGCATGGTGACAATCAGCAGTAATAACGGGCGGTCAAACAGTAAGTTTATGAAATCGGATTGAGAACTGCTGGCCGGACGAATCAGATAAAGTTGGTAATTATCTTCGCCATCACGCACGGAGAACGGACCGACCAGTTCCACGCGGCCATACTTTTTCTTCTGCGGATGATCGGCGTTATCGGCCTGACCAATAAAGTTACGAATGATCTGCATTTCGCTGCGTTCAGCGCCGATCACGCGGCCTTCGGTGGTCACCAGTAACAAACGCTGTCCTGGTGGTGCCCACTTATCAATCGCCCGGAACAGACGCCGCCACCACATTAAATCGTTGGGCGGATCGTTCGCCAGCTCCGCTTCGACATGCTGCTCAATCATCAGACCCTGACGCTGTTCGCTATCCAGAAGCTCGGTCATCTGGCGTGAATCGAGCTTGGGTAACATCAAAACCAACATCAACACCAGCGCCAGCGTCAGCCAGAAGATGGCGAAGATGCGCGCGGTTAAGCTGCCTATCATGAAGCAGAAACCATCAGATAGCCGCGACCACGCAAGGTTTTAAACCACGGGTGACCATCTTTACGATCCGGCAGTTTACGACGCAGGTTGGAAATATGCATATCGATAGCGCGGTCGAAAGGCGTCAGGCGCTTGCCCAGCACTTCCTGGCTTAAATGCTCACGGGAAACCACCTGACCCAGATGCTGTGCCAGCAAATAGAGCAGGGTAAACTCAGTACCGGTTAACTCCAGTGTTTGCCCGTCGAAGGTGGCTTCCTGGCGACCAGGATTGAGACTTAAGGCATCAACTTCCAGTGTCGGTGAACCGTTGTCGTTGTTTTGCTGTTGTTCGCTCCAGTGCGAACGGCGCAGGATCGCGCGAATACGTGCCACCAGCTCACGATCATTAAACGGTTTTGGGAGATAGTCATCTGCGCCCAGCTCAAGGCCGAGAACGCGATCAAGTTCACTGCCGCGCGCCGTCAACATAATGACAGGCGTCTGGTGTGTCTGGCGAAGTGCTTTTAATGTGTCGATACCATTTTTCTTCGGCATCATTACATCAAGCAAAAGTAAATCAATGCTGTCGTCCAGAAGATCAAGCGCCTGTTCCCCATCGTGGGCAACAATCACGTTGAAGCCTTCCATCTCGAGCAGCTCCTTTAATAGGGAAGTCAGCTCTCGGTCATCATCAACTAACAGGATTTTATTCATTGTTTAAATACCTCCGAGGCAGAAATTACGTCATCAGACGTCGCTAATCCATGACTTTACGTTGTTTTACACCCCCTGACGCATGTTTGCAGCCTGAATCGTAAACTCTCTATCGTTGAATCGCGACAGAAAGATTTTGGGAGCAAATGATGCGCATAGTTACCGCTGCCGTCATGGCCTCAACGCTGGCAGTCAGTTCATTAAGCCACGCTGCTGAAGTCGGTTCAGGCGATAACTGTCATCCGGGTGAAGAACTTACGCAGCGCAGTACGCAGAGCCATATGTTCGACGGCATAAGTTTAACCGAACATCAGCGTCAGCAGATGCGAGATCTTATGCAACAGGCCCGGCACGAACAGCCTCCTGTTAATGTTAGCGAACTGGAGACAATGCATCGCCTTGTCACCGCAGAAAATTTTGATGAAAACGCTGTGCGCGCACAGGCAGAAAAAATGGCGAATGAGCAAATAGCTCGTCAGGTTGAGATGGCAAAAGTCCGCAACCAAATGTATCGCCTGTTAACGCCGGAGCAGCAAGCGGTTTTAAACGAGAAACATCAACAACGAATGGAGCAGTTGCGCGACGTGACGCAATGGCAAAAAAGTTCATCGTTGAAGCTATTGAGTAGTAGCAACTCACGTTCCCAGTAGTAAACCCTGTTTTCCTTGCCATAGACACCATCCCTGTCTTCCCCCACATGATGTGGGGGTTTTTTTTATCCTCAATTTGCCTGCTGCTTAATGCATTGCAGATGATTTGCTTCCGTTATACTACCGTCAGTTGATAGCGGGAGTATTTATGAATCAATCTTATGGACGGCTGGTCAGTCGGGCGGCGATTGCTGCGACGGCGATGGCTTCGCTGCTATTGCTGATTAAAATTTTTGCATGGTGGTATACCGGGTCGGTGAGTATTCTCGCCGCGCTGGTGGATTCGCTGGTGGATATCGGCGCGTCGTTGACGAATTTACTGGTGGTGCGATATTCCCTGCAACCTGCCGACGATAATCACTCGTTTGGTCACGGTAAAGCTGAGTCCCTCGCGGCGCTGGCGCAAAGTATGTTTATCTCCGGTTCGGCACTATTCCTGTTTTTGACGGGTATTCAACATCTGGTATCTCCAACACCGATGACAGATCCAGGCGTCGGGGTTATCGTGACAATTGTGGCGCTAATTTGTACGATTATCCTTGTCTCGTTTCAGCGTTGGGTGGTGCGCCGGACGCAAAGCCAGGCGGTGCGGGCTGATATGCTACATTACCAGTCTGATGTTATGATGAACGGCGCAATTCTGCTGGCGCTGGGGTTGTCCTGGTACGGCTGGCATCGCGCCGATGCTCTGTTTGCATTGGGGATCGGCATCTATATTTTATATAGCGCGTTACGCATGGGATATGAGGCGGTACAGTCATTACTGGATCGCGCATTGCCTGATGAGGAACGGCAAGAAATTATTGATATCGTGACTTCCTGGCCGGGTGTTAGCGGCGCTCACGATCTTCGCACGCGGCAGTCAGGGCCGACCCGCTTTATTCAGATTCATTTGGAAATGGAAGACTCTCTGCCTTTGGTTCAGGCACATATGGTGGCGGATCAGGTAGAGCAGGCTATTTTACGGCGTTTTCCGGGATCGGATGTGATTATCCATCAGGACCCCTGTTCCGTCGTACCCAGGGAGGGTAAACGGTCTATGCTTTCATAATCAGTATAAAAGAGAGCCAGACCCGCATTTTGTGTATAAAATACCGCCATTTGGCCTGACCTGAATCAATTCAGCAGGAAGTGATTGTTATACTATTTGCACATTCGTTGGATCATTTCGATGTGCAAGAAGACTTCCGGCAACAGATTTCATTTTGCATTCCAAAGTTCAGAGGTAGTCATGATTAAGAAAATCGGTGTGTTGACAAGCGGCGGTGATGCGCCAGGCATGAACGCCGCAATTCGCGGGGTTGTTCGTTCTGCGCTGACAGAAGGTCTGGAAGTAATGGGCATTTATGACGGCTATCTGGGTCTGTATGAAGACCGTATGGTACAGCTAGACCGTTACAGCGTTTCTGACATGATCAACCGTGGTGGTACGTTCCTCGGTTCTGCGCGTTTCCCGGAATTCCGCGACGAGAACATCCGCGCCGTGGCTATCGAAAACCTGAAAAAACGTGGGATCGACGCGCTGGTGGTTATCGGCGGTGACGGTTCCTACATGGGTGCAATGCGTCTGACCGAAATGGGCTTCCCGTGCATCGGCCTGCCGGGCACTATCGACAACGACATCAAAGGCACTGACTACACTATCGGTTTCTTCACTGCGCTGAGCACCGTTGTAGAAGCGATCGACCGTCTGCGTGACACCTCTTCTTCTCACCAGCGTATTTCCGTGGTGGAAGTGATGGGCCGTTATTGTGGCGATCTGACGTTGGCTGCGGCCATTGCCGGTGGCTGTGAATTCGTTGTGGTTCCGGAAGTTGAATTCAGCCGTGAAGACCTGGTAAACGAAATCAAAGCGGGTATCGCGAAAGGTAAAAAACACGCGATCGTGGCGATTACTGAACATATGTGTGATGTTGACGAACTGGCGCATTTCATCGAGAAAGAAACCGGTCGTGAAACCCGCGCAACTGTGCTGGGCCACATCCAGCGCGGTGGTTCTCCGGTGCCTTACGACCGTATTCTGGCTTCCCGTATGGGCGCTTACGCTATCGATCTGCTGCTGGCAGGTTACGGTGGTCGTTGCGTAGGTATCCAGAACGAACAGCTGGTTCACCACGACATCATCGACGCTATCGAAAACATGAAGCGTCCGTTCAAAGGCGACTGGCTGGACTGCGCGAAAAAACTGTATTAATGATTTCGGAAAAAGGCAGATTCCTTTAGCCTGAAACCGATGACAGAAGCAAAAAGGCCTGATGCGCTTCGCTTATCAGGCCTACATGAATTCTGTAATCTATTGAATTTGCAAACTTTTGTAGGCCGGATAAGGCGTTTGTGCCGCATCCGGCATGGACAAAGCGCACTTTGTCAGCAATATGAGGCGGATTTCTTCCGCCTTTTTAATCCCCCAACATATACTCGCAAGTTATAGCCAATCTTTTTTTATTCTTTAATGTTTGGTCAACCTTCTGGCACGCTTTGCTCATCACAACACAACATAAGAGAGTCGGGCGATGAAAAAGTGGGGCGTAGGGTTAACATTTTTGCTGGCGGCAACCAGCGTTATGGCAAAGGATATTCAGCTTCTTAACGTTTCATATGATCCAACGCGCGAATTGTACGAACAGTACAACAAGGCATTCAGCGCCCACTGGAAACAGCAAACTGGCGATAACGTGGTGATCCGTCAGTCCCACGGTGGTTCAGGCAAACAAGCGACGTCGGTAATCAATGGTATTGAAGCTGATGTTGTCACTCTGGCTCTGGCCTATGACGTGGACGCAATTGCGGAACGCGGGCGGATTGATAAAGAGTGGATCAAACGTCTGCCGGATAACTCCGCACCGTACACTTCCACCATTGTTTTCCTGGTACGTAAGGGTAATTCGAAGCAGATCCATGACTGGAACGATCTGATTAAACCGGGTGTTTCGGTGATCACGCCTAATCCGAAAAGCTCTGGTGGCGCGCGCTGGAACTACCTGGCAGCCTGGGGCTACGCGCTGCATCACAACAACAACGATCAGGTAAAAGCACAGGATTTTGTTCGGGCACTGTATAAAAACGTCGAAGTTCTGGATTCTGGCGCGCGCGGCTCCACTAATACCTTTGTCGAGCGCGGGATTGGCGATGTACTGATCGCCTGGGAAAACGAAGCTCTGCTGGCAGCGAATGAACTGGGGAAAGATAAATTCGAAATCGTCACGCCGAGTGAGTCTATCCTCGCAGAGCCAACCGTGTCGGTGGTCGATAAAGTGGTCGAGAAAAAAGGCACCAAAGAGGTGGCGGAAGCCTACCTGAAATATCTCTACTCGCCAGAAGGTCAGGAAATTGCAGCGAAAAACTACTACCGTCCGCGCGACGCTGAGGTAGCGAAAAAGTACGAAAATGCGTTTCCAAAATTGAAGTTATTCACCATTGATGAAGAGTTCGGCGGCTGGACGAAAGCGCAAAAAGAGCATTTTGCTAACGGCGGTACGTTCGATCAGATCAGCAAACGCTGATTTCCCCAGGATAATTATCAAGCCCGGTGGTTTCTCGCCACTGGGTTTTTTATTTGTCACGATTTTGCGTTACCCTTGCATCTCTTTGAGGTACAGGGAAAAAAAGATGAAAAAAGCGGGTCTTCTTTTTTTGGTGATGATAGTTATCGCCGTTGTGGCTACCGGTATTGGTTACTGGAAATTAACCGGTGAAGAGTCAGACACGTTACGTAAGATTGTTCTTGAGCAATGTTTGCCCAACCAGCAGGAAAACCAAAACCCGTCGCCATGTGCGGAAGTCAAACCCAACGCCGGATACGTGGTTTTAAAAGATCGTCATGGCCCACTGCAATATCTGTTGATGCCAACGTACCGTATTAACGGTACTGAAAGCCCATTGTTGACCGATCCGTCAACGCCTAATTTTTTCTGGTTAGCCTGGCAGGCGCGTGATTTTATGAGCCAAAAATACGGCCAGCCTGTTCCCGATCGCGCGGTATCTCTGGCGATCAACTCCCGCACCGGGCGTACGCAAAACCATTTTCATATTCATATTTCTTGTATTCGTCCTGATGTGCGCGAACAGCTGGATAACAATCTGGCGAACATCAGTAGCCGCTGGTTGCCACTGCCAGGTGGTTTGCGTGGGCATGAGTACCTGGCGCGTCGGGTAACGGAAAGCGAACTGGTACAACGCAGCCCATTTATGATGCTGGCGGAAGAAGTGCCTGAGGCGCGGGAACATATGGGAAGCTACGGGCTGGCGATGGTACGGCAGAGTGATAACTCATTTGTATTGCTGGCGACACAACGAAATCTACTGACGCTGAACCGTGCTTCAGCCGAGGAAATCCAGGATCATCAGTGTGAGATTTTGCGTTAAGGCGAGGAGTTTAGGAAAGTAAGTGCCGGATATGAAATCCGGCACCTGTCAGACTTAAGCCTGTTTAGCCGCTTCTGCAGCTTTAACGATCACGGCGAAAGCGTCAGCTTTCAGAGAAGCACCGCCAACCAGCGCGCCGTCGATGTCTGGCTGAGCAAACAGTTCCGCAGCGTTAGACGCGTTTACAGAGCCGCCGTACTGAATGATCACTTGTTCAGCGATGTTAGCGTCAACTTTAGCAATGTGGTCACGGATGAATTTGTGAACAGCCTGTGCCTGAGCCGGAGTTGCAGATTTGCCAGTACCGATTGCCCATACAGGTTCGTAAGCGATAACCGCACCTTCGAATGCCGCAGCACCCTGAGTTTTCAGTACCGCGTCGATCTGACGTGCACAAACTTCTTCAGTTTTGCCCGCTTCGTTTTCCGCTTCGGTTTCACCGATGCACAGAACCGGAGTCAGACCCTGCTCTTTCAGCACCGCGAATTTTTTCGCGATCAGTTCGTCAGATTCTTTGTGGTAAGTACGACGTTCAGAGTGGCCGATGATGATGTACTGTGCGCCGATGTCTTTCAGCATAGCAGCAGAGGTTTCACCGGTGAATGCGCCGGACAGGTTCAGGTCCACGTTTTGCGCACCCAGCATGATGTGGCTGCCTTCAGCTTCACGCTTCGCCATATCGATGTACATTTCCGGTGGTGCGATTGCAACCGCACAGCCAGCAACACCTGCCAGCTCTTTACGCAGGTTAGATACCAGCTCGTGAACCATGTGGCGGCTGCCGTTCAGTTTCCAGTTACCCATCACTAAAGGATGTCGCATTTTAATTCTCCACGCTTATAAGCGAATAAAGGAAGATGGCCGCCCCGCAGGGCAGCAGGTCTGTGAAACAGTATAGAGATTCATCGGCACAAAGGCTTTGCTTTTTGTCATTTATTCAAACCTTCAAGCGATTCAGATAGCGCCAGCTTAATCGGTTCAACAGCGAAGGTCAGCCCCTTTTCGCCGTTGTCCGCGACAACATAACGCAGTGCACCTTCTGTCTCGGTGTAATAACGTTTGTTTTTCCCCGCCGTTAGTAGCGACTGCAGTTTTTTCTGGCTTTGAGTTTTGGTCATTAATGGGGTGAGTGTGCGGATCACCGCTGCCATGTATGCCTGAGCTTTCGCTTTCGCGGCTTTTTGCTCTGGCCCCTGGATGGGTAGCCAGGTTATTTGAATGCTTTTGATTTTTAAGGTACCGCGCTCCAGCGCAGTAGAAGCATACAAGTTCTCGTTAATTTTACTTGCTGCACGAGTGAGATTGGCTTTGTCGGGACTGCTGTCGATGGCACGAAATTCGTTCAGTGGCAGGCTGGGATTCTGGCTGTTAAAGTCTTCTCGAAACTGGCTGATGGAGAGATCGAAAGTAGGGGCTCCAGCCAGCAGATAAGGCGCGGTCGTTGCCGTATCTGGTGTTTGTGCATGCGCCGTTGTTGTAACGGTTAATGCAGAACATAAGAGAAAAAACAGCGTACACCCTGGCTTCATTGACAGTACCTTTTGTTATGACTGGCTCCGATTAAAACGATATCTGTCGCCCTTGTCAAAAGGGTAGAATCCTGGAAAAGACAACCATCAAGGAACTTACATGACCATACAGCAATGGTTATTCTCATTTAAAGGGCGTATTGGACGCCGTGATTTCTGGATTTGGATAGGCCTGTGGTTCGCAGGCATGCTGGTGCTTTTCTCACTGGCGGGTAAAAATTTACTCGATATTCAGACCGCGGCGTTTTGCCTTGTGTGCTTGCTTTGGCCAACAGCGGCAGTAACCGTTAAGCGCTTGCATGATCGCGGGCGTTCCGGCGCATGGGCATTTCTGATGATTGTGGCGTGGATGCTGCTGGCGGGTAACTGGGCAATTTTACCGGGTGTCTGGCAATGGGCGGTGGGGCGTTTTGTCCCGACATTGATTCTGGTGATGATGCTTATCGATCTTGGTGCGTTTGTTGGCACACAAGGCGAAAATAAATATGGTAAAGATACCCAGGATGTGAAGTATAAAGCCGACAATAAATCAAGTAATTAACCTTTAATATATCTCTTATCGCTATTTTTTTCCGGGATTGTTATTTCCACGATGCAAGTGACAATGCCCGGAAAATCCTTCTGAACTCTTCACCTTAAGCAATATCAAAAAAAATGGTAATCCATAAGATCATTACTTGTTTGTTCTTCCTTTAACGGCGCATTATTCTTAAGTCGTAATCGACAGAGAGGCGAATATACAGAGGTGCCCTATGAAAGATGTCGTAGATAAATGCAGTACTAAAGGATGTGCGATTGATATCGGTACGGTGATTGATAACGACAACTGTACCAGTAAGTTTTCGCGCTTTTTTGCCACCCGCGAAGAAGCAGAGTCCTTTATGACCAAACTGAAAGAGCTTGCCGCCGCTGCATCCTCTGCAGATGAAGGGGCCAGCGTGGCCTATAAGATTAAGGATCTGGAAGGGCAAGTTGAGCTTGATGCGGCCTTCACCTTCTCATGCCAGGCCGAGATGATTATTTTTGAGTTATCACTGCGTTCGTTAGCTTGATGGAGTTGCTTTAGAAGGAGTTAAACATGGCTTATAAACACATTGGCGTGGCAATTTCCGGGAATGAAGAAGATGCCTTACTGGTGAATAAAGCCCTGGAGCTCGCCAGACATAATGACGCTCACCTGACGTTAATTCATATTGATGATGGCTTAAGCGAGTTGTATCCGGGTATCTACTTCCCTGCAACAGAAGATATTCTTCAATTGTTGAAGAATAAGTCGGATAACAAGCTGTATAAACTGACGAAAAATATTCAATGGCCGAAGACAAAACTGCGTATTGAACGCGGAGAAATGCCGGAAACACTGCTGGAAATTATGCAAAAAGAGCAGTGCGACCTCCTTGTCTGTGGTCATCACCACTCATTTATCAACCGTTTGATGCCGGCATATCGCGGGATGATCAATAAGTTGAGTGCGGATCTCTTGATCGTGCCGTTTATCGACAAGTAACCGCTTACCAGTAATGCTCCGCTGTCATATGGCCCGGTCGGCGACGTAAATGTTTCGTCATCTGCCGGGTCTCCTTCAGCAACTGTTGTGTATCGCGCACCATCTGTGGATTGCCGCACAGCATCACATGGCTGGTTTCTTTATTTATCGGCAGGCCAACCGCGCTTTCCAGTTCACCACTTTCAATTAACGCCGGTAATCGCCCAGTGAGCGAACCCGCAGCCGTTTCCCGACTGACCACCGTCTGAATGCGCAGTTTCCCCTCGTAGCGTTTTTCCAGTTCCTGCATCAGAGGTAGATAGCTTAAGTCGGCGGCATATCGTGCGGCGTGAACCAGCACCATGTTTTTGAAGCGTTCTAAATCTTTGCCCAATTGCAGAATCGATAAATAAGGGCCAATCGCTGTACCGGTTGCCAGCATCCATAGCGTTTCGCAATCTGGTACTTCATCCAGCACAAAGAAGCCAGCGGCTTCGCTAACCACCTGCACTTCATCGCCCGGTTTCAGTGCCGCCAGTCGTGGACTTAATTTGCCATCGGGGACGGTGACCAGGTAAAACTCCAGATCCGGATTATCGGGCGAGTTAACATAGGAGTAGGCGCGCTGAACGCGTTCGCCTTCAATTTCAAGGCCAAGTTTGGTGAATTGCCCGGCGGTAAACGGAAGCACGGGAGCGTGAACGGTGAGACTAAACAGGGCGTCGGTCCAGTTCTGCACTTTAGTGACTTTGCCTGTTACCCAATCAGCCATGTTTTTCTCCTGTTTTGATTGACTTGCCTTATCTTCGTTCTCCGAACAAAAAAATTCCAGTCCCGAAGGACTGGAAGGCTCAATCGATCAAATCAATCAGAGGATGTGCACCTGCATTTCCGGGTCTTTACGATCCAGATAGTGGATGGACTGAATGCGACGAATGGTGCGTGATTTACCACGGATCAGCAGCGTTTCGGTGGTGGCGATATTGCCTTTGCGGCTAATACCTTCCAGCAGATCACCTTTGGTGATGCCGGTGGCAGAAAAGATGACGTTGTCGCTGCGCGCCATATCGCCCAAACGCAATACTTTACCGGCTTCGATGCCCATCGCTTTGCAGCGTGCCAGCTCCTGCTCGCCAATGCGACGATTCTCTTCGTTGTCGCCTTTGACGTCATGACGCGCCAGCAGACGACCGTTCATGTCACCATCTAATGCGCGGATCACCGCCGCAGAAACCACGCCTTCCGGCGCGCCACCAATACCGTACAGCACGTCAACTTCGCTGTCTGGCATACAGGTGAGAATTGAGGCTGCAACGTCGCCGTCCGGAATAGCAAATACGCGCACGCCGAGTTGCTGCATTTCTGCGATAACGGCATCGTGGCGCGGTTTTGCCAGAATCGTTACCGTCAGTTCGCTCAACGGTTTGCCGAGCGCCGCCGCAACATTGCGCAGGTTATCCGCCAGCGGCAGGTTCAGATCAATGGTGCCTTTGGCTCCCGGTCCGACGATCAGCTTCTCCATATACATATCTGGCGCGTTGAGGAAGCAGCCTTTATCGCCTACTGCCAGCACCGCCAGCGCGTTAGCCTGGCCCATCGCTGTCATGCGCGTGCCTTCAATCGGATCAACAGCAATATCTACCGCGTCGCCGCGACCAGTACCGACTTTTTCACCAATGTAGAGCATCGGTGCTTCGTCGATTTCACCTTCACCAATAACGATGGTGCCGTCAATGTTGACCTGGTTGAGCATAATACGCATGGCGTTTACCGCCGCGCCGTCCGCGGTGTTTTTATCGCCGCGTCCTAACCATTTGTAGCCAGCCAGCGCTGCTGATTCGGTGACGCGGGAAAATTCGATGGCAAGTTCTCGTCTCATAGCAAACTCTAAGCAGTAAGGAATGGCGCGAAGTGTAGCACAGGGGAAGGGCGGGATTATTGATGTGTGCGGGGTTGCCCCCGCACGGTTTCAGAGTCTGCGTGATGCCGGATGTGTATCCGACTCGTAGGCCTGATAAGACGCGCAAGCGTCGCATCAGGCAATCATTATTACTCGTCGTGTTCTTCCCATGCCATCGCGCGTTTGACCGCTTTTTTCCAGCCTGCGTAACGGTAATTACGCTCAGTGGTTTCGATGCCTGGACGGAACTCGCGTTCAATCACCGCTTTCTCTTGCAGCTCGTCAAGATTCTGCCAGAAGCCAACCGCCAGACCAGCAAGATAGGCCGCACCCAAAGCGGTGACTTCGCGCACTTCCGGGCGCTCAACGCGCGTACCGAGAATATCGGACTGGAACTGCATCAGGAAATTGTTCGCCACCGCACCGCCGTCCACGCGCAGCGCGTGCAGACGAATACCGGAGTCGGCCTGCATTGCTTCCAGCACGTCACGCGTCTGATAAGCAATAGACTCCAGCGTCGCGCGTATAATGTGGTTAGCGTTCACCCCACGAGTCAGACCGAAAATCGCCCCGCGTGCATACGGATCCCAGTATGGCGCACCCAGCCCGGTAAAGGCCGGAACCACATACACACCATTGGTGTTTTGCACTTTGGTGGCGAAATATTCGGAATCGTAGGCGTCGTTAATCAACTTCATCTCATCGCGCAGCCACTGAATGGACGCGCCCGCCATAAACACTGCACCTTCCAGCGCATAGTTCACTTCGCCAGTCGGGCCGCAGGCGATGGTGGTCAGCAGGCCGTTTTCTGATTTCACCGCTTTCTCGCCGGTGTTCATCAGCATAAAGCAGCCAGTGCCGTAGGTATTCTTCGCCATCCCTTCTTTCACGCACAACTGACCAAACAGCGCGGCCTGCTGGTCACCGGCGATCCCGGAGATTGGAATACGCGTGCCGCCTTTGCCGCCAATGTTAGTCTGACCGTATACTTCGGAAGAACGACGCACTTCTGGCAGCATCTCACGCGGAATATCCAGCACCTCCAGCATTTTGTCGTCCCAGTCCAGGGTATGGATGTTGAACAACATGGTACGAGAGGCGTTGGTGTAATCGGTCACATGGACACGGCCCTGAGTCATTTTCCAGATAAGCCACGTATCAACCGTACCAAACAGCAATTCACCACGACGCGCACGCTCGCGAGAGCCTTCCACATGGTCGAGGATCCACTTCACTTTGGTGCCAGAGAAATACGGGTCAATCACCAGACCGGTATTGCTGCGGATATAATCTTCTAAACCGTCACGTTTTAAATGCTCGCAGATTTCTGCGGTACGACGGCACTGCCAGACAATGGCGTTATAGATAGGCTTGCCGGTTTCTTTTTCCCAGACAATAGTGGTTTCACGCTGGTTCGTAATACCGATAGCTGCAATCTGATCGGAACTGATATCGGCTTTCGCCAGCACTTCTACCAGCGTGGAGCTTTGGGTGGCCCAGATTTCCATTGGGTCGTGTTCTACCCAGCCTGGTTTTGGGTAGATTTGCTCAAATTCGCGCTGCGACACGCTAATGATATTGGCATCGTGATCCATTACGACCGCGCGGGAGCTGGTGGTGCCCTGGTCGAGCGCAACGATATATTTTTTTTCAGTCATGTTTAATTGTCCCGTAGTCATATTACAGCGAAGCTTTTTGTTCTGAAGGAGTTGTGGTCTCCTTTTCTTCCACAACACAGATATCGCAAGGCAAATGGCGACCAATCAGTTTGCGGTAGGCAAATGCACCTACAATCGCGCCAACGATAGGGCCAAAAAGCGGCACCAGGAAGTAAGGAATGTCTCTGCCGCCGGTAAAGGCGACATTGCCCCAGCCCGCCAGCCAGGCAAAGACTTTCGGACCGAAGTCACGCGCTGGGTTCATGGCAAAGCCCGTCAATGGGCCCATAGATGCGCCAATGACCGCAATCAGTAGACCAATCAGCAAGGGAGCCAAAGGGCCGCGTGGTACACCGTTGCCATCGTCCGTTAACGCCAGGATCAGCCCCATCAGAATAGCGGTAATCACCATCTCAACTGCGAAAGCCTGCACAAAATTGATATGAGGATTAGGGTAAGTAGAGAAAGTGCCAGCCAGATCAACACTTTCAACGCTGCCGCGAACAATGTGATGAGTCTGCTCGAAGTCGAAAAATAAATTGTAGTAAAGCCCGTATACTAAAGCCGCAGCACAGAAAGCGCCGGCAACTTGTGAAACGATAAAAGGAATAACTTTGCGCTTGTCGAAACAGGCAAACAGCCACAATGCAATGGTAACAGCGGGATTAAGATGCGCGCCGGAAACCCCTGCGGTCAGGTAGATGGCCATTGCCACCCCCAGTCCCCAAATGACACTGATTTCCCACTGACCAAAAGACGCACCTGCGACTTTTAGTGCTGCAACGCAACCCACACCGAAAAAAATCAACAACCCGGTACCGAGGAATTCAGCAATGCACTGGCCTTTCAAGGTTGATGTTTGACTCATAATCGGATCCTGAAGAGTTAATGTTTGTTGTATGCGTGAAAGTCACGGACCTCCACGATGCTTGTAGGCATGCTGTAAACTTATCGTTAACGAGCAAAAACGAGAAATATCGAACTTAAAATGTGTGTGCTTCGTCATAAAATGAGCGTTATCGCGCCATTTATTCCATCTGATTGTACATGATGCATGTTTGTTAGATCATTCGCGCAACAAATTTATTAACATTTTCGATTGGTGTGGATTATGTCACCAGGAGAAGGATGAAAAGTGTGGCAAACCGTAATCTGCAAGGCGTGCCGCTGGACAGCGATGGCGCGGCTTCATACAATCGGAGCTAACTAAAGTGCGCTCGTATTTATTAAGGCGTCACCGGTAATCGGGACGAGGATTTTTATCCATCAACGCCTTGCAATTCAGGAGAGGTATGACAATGTCATTAGAAGTGTTTGAGAAACTGGAAGCAAAAGTACAGCAGGCGATTGATACCATCACTCTGTTGCAGATGGAAATCGAAGAGCTGAAAGAAAAAAACAACTCACTGTCGCAGGAAGTTCAAAATGCCCAGCATCAGCGCGAAGAGCTGGAGCGTGAGAACAACCATCTGAAAGAACAGCAGAACGGCTGGCAGGAACGTCTACAGGCCCTGCTGGGTCGCATGGAAGAGGTCTGATTACACTTCATCTTTCGCGTAATTTCTTTACTGTGTAGGCCAACAGGTAACGCAGAAAAAAGGCACCTTGCGGTGCCTTTTTTATCATTCAATATCCAGCGGATCTTCTGAAAGAATAATCCCGGTATTGTCGGCATAAAGATGGTCGCCGGAGAAGAAGGTGACACCGCCAAAATTGACGCGGACATCGCTTTCGCCAATGCCTTCGCCAGCGGCACCAACCGGAATTGCCGCCATCGCCTGGATGCCGATATCCAACTCTTCCAGGTCATCTACCTGACGCACCGCGCCGTAAATGACCAGACCTTCCCATTCATTTTGTACTGCCAGACGCGCCAGTTCAGCATCGACCAGTGCGCGACGAACAGAACCTCCGCCATCGACGACAAGAACACGACCACGGCCATTCTGTTCGAGCAGATCGTACAGCAACCCGTTGTCCTCGAAACATTTTACCGTGATTATTTGTCCGCCAAACGACGCCCGTCCGCCAAAGTTGGAGAACAGCGGTTCCACGACGTTAACATCTTCTTGATAGATGTCACAAAGCTCGGAAGTATCGTATTTCATAGGCTTAACATTCAGTTGCTGCGAGAATTTTCAGTATATCGCGCTATGTGGGCTGTTGGCAAAATCATCAATTGTTAATTGATATTTGTCAGTTATGCTGCCCACTGGCTTAGGAATATCCCTAAAACAAACAGCAGGTTAGTCAGTAACGCTCCTTTGACAGTGCGTTCCAGCATTGGTCGCATCGCCACCGGGTCCATTTCGCGCATCACATAACGAGCTTGCTTCACCAGCAACGGTGCCGCCAGCAGGAACAGCCAGCCCCACAGGCTATGCAGCGAAAAGAGATTAAACAGCGCCAGACACACCAGTGAGCCCATCAGCAGGCAGGCATGATAACGACGCGCGTTTACTGCGCCTAAGCGCACCACCAGCGTGTTTTTGCCGTTTTCGCGGTCGCTATTGATATCACGCAGGTTATTAATGTTCAGTACTGCCGTTGCCAGCAGGCCGCATGCGGTTGCCGGAAGGATCAGTGCCGGAATCAATGTATGAGCCTGTAAATACCAGCTCCCCATGACGCTCAACCAGCCAAAGAAAACCAGTACGGAAATATCACCCAAACCGATATAACCATAAGGACGATTGCCCACGGTGTAGGTGATAGCGGCAATGATCGACAACCCGCCAAGAATCAGGAAACCGACAAAATCGGCCAGCGTATGGCACGCCACTGCAACCAGTGCCAGCCCGGAAAGACAGATGAGCACAACGGTAATAATGAGCGCCCGTTTCATCTCTTGCTGGGTAATGACCCCTTTTTGCATGCCGCGTAGCGGCCCAATGCGGTCAGGTTTATCGCTGCCTTTTACCGCATCGCCGTAATCATTGGCGAGGTTAGAAAGGATCTGTAATAGCCCGGCGGTAATCAATGCCAGCAGGGCGACCAGTGGATCGAAGTGACCTTGCCACCATGCCAGCGCCGTCCCGACGATAATTGCAGCAAAGGCGAGGGGGAGGGTTTTAGGTCGTAAACTTTCCAGCCACGCCTGAGTTCGGCTAATTTGTTGTTCAGTCATAATACGCGCCAATAAAAATGGGGCCTTTCAGCCCCATCAAACAATGATGAAAATGATTGAACGCGATTATAGGATAAAACGGCTCAGATCTTCATCTGCCACCAACGCATCCAGATGTTTGCTCACATAATCTGCGTCAATAGTGATAGTTTGACCGCTTAAATCGCTGGCGTCGTAGGAAATCTCTTCCATTAAACGCTCCAGAACGGTATGTAAACGACGAGCACCGATGTTTTCGGTAGATTCGTTCACCTGCCATGCCGCTTCCGCGATGCGCTTAATACCGGAGTCGGTAAACTCGATATTTACGCCTTCAGTTGCCATCAGTGCTTTGTACTGCACAGTGATAGAGGCATTCGGCTCGGTCAGAATACGCTCGAAGTCGCTGGTGGTCAGTGCCTGCAGCTCAACGCGGATTGGCAGACGACCTTGCAGTTCCGGGATCAGGTCAGACGGTTTCGCAATCTGGAACGCGCCAGAAGCGATAAACAGAATGTGGTCAGTTTTGACCATCCCATGTTTGGTGGAAACAGTGCAACCTTCTACCAGCGGCAGCAGGTCACGCTGAACGCCTTCACGAGAAACATCCGGACCGGAAGACTCGCCGCGCTTACAGATTTTGTCGATTTCGTCGATAAACACGATCCCGTGCTGCTCAACAGCGTCGATAGCATCTTGCTTCAGCTCTTCCGGGTTCACCAGTTTCGCCGCTTCTTCTTCAATCAGCAGCTTCATGGCGTCTTTGATTTTCAGCTTACGCGCTTTTTGTTTCTGACCGCCCAGGTTCTGGAACATGGACTGCAGCTGGCTGGTCATCTCTTCCATGCCCGGAGGAGCCATAATTTCAACGCCCATCGGTGCTGCGGCAAGATCGATCTCGATTTCTTTGTCATCAAGCTGGCCTTCACGCAGTTTTTTGCGGAATGCCTGACGAGCAGCGGACGGTTCCTGCTGCTGTTCGGTCTGTCCCCAGTTGTTTTTAGCCGGTGGGATCAGTACGTCGAGAATACGTTCTTCTGCCAGTTCTTCAGCGCGATAACGGTTTTTCTCGATAGCCTGGACGCGTACCATTTTCACGGCGGCATCGGTCAGATCGCGAATAATAGAATCCACTTCCTTACCGACATAGCCCACTTCGGTGAATTTGGTCGCTTCAACTTTGATGAACGGCGCATTCGCCAGCTTAGCCAGACGACGGGCGATTTCAGTTTTACCGACACCGGTCGGGCCGATCATCAGGATATTTTTCGGGGTCACTTCATGGCGCAGCTCTTCGTTGAGCTGCATGCGACGCCAGCGGTTACGCAGAGCAATCGCCACGGAACGCTTGGCGTTGTCCTGGCCGATGATGTGCTTATCCAGTTCGCTGACGATTTCGCGTGGGGTCATTTCAGACATGGGAGATCCTTACGCTTTGTAGCTTAATTCTTCGATGGTGTGGAAATGGTTGGTATAGATGCAAATGTCGCCTGCAATATCCAACGCCTTTTCAGCAATTTCACGGGCGCTAAGTTCAGTGTTTTCTAACAGCGCGCGCGCCGCAGCCTGGGCGTAAGGGCCGCCGGAGCCGATAGCAATAAGATCGTTTTCTGGCTGCACCACGTCACCGTTACCGGTGATGATAAGCGATGCAGTTTCATCCGCGACTGCCAGCAATGCTTCAAGTTTGCGCAGCATGCGATCGGTACGCCAGTCTTTCGCCAGCTCAACGGCGGCTTTGATCAGATGGCCCTGATGCATTTCCAGTTTACGTTCAAACAGTTCGAACAGCGTAAAAGCATCCGCAGTACCGCCCGCAAAGCCCGCGATGACTTTGTCGTTGTACAGACGGCGGACCTTTTTCACGTTGCCTTTCATTACGGTATTGCCCAACGTGGCCTGACCATCACCAGCGATGACCACATGGCCGTTACGGCGTACGCTTACTATAGTTGTCACGAGCTGACCCCTTGGTTTCGAATACAGAGTACAAACCCCGTACAAAAGTACGGGGCATAATGTAATTATAGATGGGGGGGATTTTGAGGGTTTCAACCCCCGGCGGCGAGCCGAATGCAGTTTGTATGACCCGCCATCTTCAAGCGATTGAGGGTGCTGTCTGCGTTCTCTTTGCCTTTCACCGGGCCAATCACCACACGATTCCAGCCATTGTTGGTGGTAATTTTTGAGTCAAAGCCTTCGAACGCCAGCTGAGCACGTACCGTCTCTGCCTGTTCCGCGCCTCTGAACGAACCGCACTGCACCATCCAGCGGCGTTCGTCTTTTTTCTCCGCCGTTGGTTTTGGCGCGTCAGCGGCACGAGCAACCGGCGCAGCTTGCTGCGGCTTCGACTGCGCGGTCGTGTGCGCAGGGGTTTGCAGCAGATCCTGGTAAGGCTGCTGAGTAGAAGCCGGTTTAGACTGGCGCGGTTGCGCCTGTACCGGTGCGGCTTGCGACGTACGCGTCTGCTGCTGCCAGCTTTGTTCAGTCGTACGCGACTGCTGAGCCAGGCGTTGCTGCTCCGCTAATTGCTGCGCCTGACGCTGGCGCTGTAGCGTTTGCTGACGCTGTTCCGGCGTCTGCTCATTCCACGGAACTTCAACCAGCTGCGTTGGCTGCTGGCGCATATCAGCCTGCATTTGTTCAAGAAGCTGACGTTGTTCTGGTGTCAGTTGCTCCGGCGTTTTCACTTCACCACCAGCAGAAGGTTCTGTGGGCGCACGCACACCCGGCTGGCGACTTTCCAGCTCTTTGATGTAGCGCCAGCGTTCTTCTGGTTTTGGTGGTAGTCCGTTTCCGGTCACTTTCTGGCTTTGCAGCGTCTCGGACTCTTCTTTCTTGTGATGCGTAATGAAGTACAGACCACCGATAAAGGTCACAAGAACGGCGGCAGCAATAGCGACCATAGCGGGAGAAACCGCAGGCAGATTTCGTTGCTTTTTCCGTGAGGTGCTCTTTTTTCGCCGCGAAGGTGCCGGTTGGCTGCGGCGTACATAATCTCGTTGTGCCACTATCGTTTCGCTGTATTTATTCGTTCGTCAGCCCGCCATGTTACTTAAGCGGCGGGCCTTTGACCAGTCACGGCAGTCTTAAAGGTTTACTTTAAGGTAACGCGCGTGTTGATCCCCGGATGATAAGTTCGCAGTCCATTAAACGAGAGCCACTGCCAACGTGTTGCCCCTGCATTTGATCAAGCAATAACAGCATAGCTTCCCGACCGATTTCGTAACGCGGCTGCGCGATGGTTGTCAGCGGCGGATCACAAAATTGCGTCAGGTCGATGTTATCAAAACCGATTATGGAAAGGTCTTCCGGGACTTTCAGCCCCTGGCGTTTTGCCTGAGAAAGTGCGCCGAGCGCCATCACATCGCTATGGCAGAAGACAGCAGTAGGCGGTTGTGGAAGATCAAGCAACTGCTGCATCGCTTTGCTTCCGGCTTCGAAGGTGAAGTCGCCACGGGCGATGTATTGCGGATCAACCATAATGCCGCAGCGACGCAGCGCCTGAACGTAGCCTTGCAGGCGGTAGTGACACAGCGGCATCTCTTCAGGACCGGCTATACAGCCAATCCGTTTATGCCCTTGCTCATATAGATAATTTACTGCATCAAATGCGGCGGTCAGATTGTCTATATGAACTGTAGGTAGCTCCAGTTCCGGTGCAAATTCGTTCGCCATCACCATCGGCGGCAGATTACGCTGTTCCTCAATGCTGGCATCAAACGGCAGCCTTGAACCCAGCAGCAACATGCCATCAATTTGCTTGGTGATGATCAAATCGATAAAGGTTTTTTCCTGCTGATTTTGATGCGCACAGTCGCCAATCAGCACCAGATATCCGTGATTTGCCGCCGTAACTTCGATACCGCGAATAATTTCGCTAAAGAAAGGGTCGCAGATATCCGGGACAATCACCAGAATAGTGCGGGATTCATTACGCTTGACGTTGCGCCCCATAGGCTGTGGTAAATAACCCACTTCCCGGGCCGCTTTTTCAACCCGATTACGAGTGGCCTGGGAGACTTTATCGGGATTCATTAATGCTCGGGAGACGGTCGCTGTAGAGACTTTTGCCTTGAGGGCAACGTCTTTCATGGTCGCGGCAGTTTCCTGCTTCTTCGCTTTCACACTCACTCCTCGCCTGGCACGTCAGGCGTACTACATCCATGTTTACTTCACATCGGCAACATTTTTAGCAGATAGCGCGTGAAAACGGTTACAGAATTTTCATGAAAAGTGTGATGAATATTGAATTTTTCGATCCGCCTCGCATCGTGAGCGGTTTAACCCTCAATCGGATCGACATCCAGCACCCATTTCACCTTGCGGGAATCCGGTATTGTATTAATAAGCGCCAGCGTACCATTGATGATGTGCTGTAAGCGCACGCGGGAAGGGTGCTGCAACAATATCTGCCAGCGCCAGCGACCGCCACGTTTAGGGGCCAGCGCCGGAACCGGACCGAGAACCCACAGTTTCTCGTCTGCCAGTGGGCTGGCGAGAATGAGATTACGCAGTTGTTGCAGGAACAATGGCGCGTGCTGATTGTTATGATCTTCCGCACGCACAATCACATGGCTGGTCCACGGCGGCAGCTGCATCATGCGTCGTTCAGCCAGTGCCTGTTCGGCAAAGGCGTCGTAGCCTTTATAGAGCAACGTTTGCAACAGCGGATGTTCAGGATGGTGCGTTTGCAGAACTACTTCGCCCTGTTTACCGGCACGTCCGGCACGGCCTGCCACTTGGGTGTAAAGCTGGGCAAAACGCTCCGCCGAGCGGAAATCGGCAGAAAACAGCGCGCCGTCCACGTCCAGTAATGCCACCAGCGTCACATCCGGAAAGTGGTGACCTTTCGCCAGCATTTGCGTGCCAATCAAAATCCTCGCGCCACCGCGATGTACTTCCGCCAGTTGTTGTTCCAGCGCCCCTTTGCGGCTGGTGGTATCGCGGTCGATACGAGAAATGGGGACACCAGGGAACAACGGCGCGAGCGTCTGTTCAAGCTGTTCGGTGCCCAGCCCCACGGGGACCAGGTGCGTGGAACCGCAAGAAGGGCACTGGCGCGGCACCGGACGCTGACTGTCGCAATGGTGGCAGCGCAAATGCTGTTGCGCCTGATGCAGCGTGTAGTAGTGATCGCAACGTGGGCATTCGGCTATCCAACCACAGTCGTGGCACAGTAGCGCAGGCGCAAAACCCCGGCGGTTAAGAAAGAGGATAACCTGGTTGTCGGCCTGTAAATGCTGGCGCATACGGGTGATTAACGCCGGAGCCAGACCTGCCTGCACCTTCTGACCTTTTAAATCCAGCACATGTTGAATTGCCGGGCGCGCATTGCCCGCCCGACGGGTCAGGCGCAGCAGGCGGTATTTTTTCTGCTGCACGTTGCATAACGTTTCCAGTGCGGGCGTTGCGGAGCCAAGAATAATTGGGATTTGCTCGCTATGCGCGCGATACACCGCCAGGTCGCGGGCATGATAGCGCCAGCCTTCCTGCTGCTTGTAGGAGCTGTCGTGCTCTTCATCAATAACAATCACGCCGAGATTTTTAAACGGCGTAAACAGCGCGGAGCGGGTGCCGATGACAATCGCCGCCTCGCCATTTTTCGCTTTCAACCACGCCGAAAGACGCTCGCTGTCGTTCAGGCCGGAATGCAGAACTTCCACCGGGGCATTAAAACGTTCACGAAAACGGGCGATAGTTTGCGGTGTCAGGCCGATTTCCGGCACCATCACCAGCGCCTGTTTGCCCTGAGCGAGCACGTTTTCCAGTACACTGAGATAAACCTCCGTTTTACCGGAACCGGTAACGCCCGCCAGCAGCCAGGCAGAAAAAGTATCTGCCGCGCTATGAATTGCGCCAACGGCGGTGGCCTGTTCGGTATTCAACCGCAACCGCTCACCAGAAACGGCATAGTTCGTTCGCCAGTCGCTAAACTCTGGTGTTTCACTTGCTAAATCACACAGACCTTTTTTGCGCAGTGCCTGCAACGCGGCATCATTAAATTCAAGTTCCGCGACCTGATCACGCCAGATTTTGCGTTGCCGTAACGCTGCCAGCGCCTGTTGTTGCTTTGGCGAACGTTTCAGGCTGTTCAGATCCACCGCCTGACCTTGTTCAGTGGCAAACCAGTACCACATCGGCGCGTTCGCCGCAGGCCGCCCCTGGCGCAGTAAAATCGGCAAGGCATGAAACAGCACATCGCCAATCGGATGATGATAGTAATCTGCCGCCCAGAGCAGTAATCGCCAGACAGAGTGAGTAAATACCGGCTCAACGTCCAGCACTTCAACTACCGCTTTCAGCTCGTTAAGCGGCAGCTCACTGACATCGCTCACTGACACCACAACCCCGATACGCTCCTGTTGTTTGCCAAACGGCACGCGCACGCGACTCCCGGCTTTAACCGTCATGCCTTCTGGCAGCAGATAGTCAAAGGTACGAGGAAGCGGAACGGGCAAGGCAACGTGGGCAACGGGCATAGCATCATCCTGACTTGAAATTCGGTGGGTTAGTATACACATTGCCGTAGAAGAGTGCGGATCAGTTTGCATATGCTGGTTAATTTCTGTATGATTTCGCGCCTTCGTACGAAATGATCGTATTGAAGCTATACTTTTAACATCGCGTGGTGTCTGGCGTTAGGGCTGGAAGAGCGACGCGGCCTTAAACCGAGGTTTTCCCATGAAAAAAGATATTCACCCGAAATACGAAGAAATTACTGCTAGCTGCTCTTGCGGTAACGTAATGAAAATCCGCTCCACCGTTGGTCATGACCTGAACCTCGACGTGTGCAGCAAGTGCCACCCGTTCTTCACTGGCAAACAGCGTGATGTTGCTACCGGTGGCCGTGTTGACCGCTTCAACAAGCGTTTCAACATCCCGGGCAGCAAATAAGACCGGATTTCCGAAAAAAGCGCCGTACGGCGCTTTTTTTGTGCCTGAATTTTGGTCGTATTACCAGGAAAACAGCGGCCATTCTTTGGCGACCGTGGTGAGTTGTGGCGCGTCGAAAACGGCTTGGGGTGAAACTACCGTTTCCTCAAGCGGAATATTTTTGCCGTAGCGTTCTTTGAGCTTCGCCTGGACCAGCGGGTTGCTGAGATCGAACTCTTTCAACTTCTGCTGTTCGCCTACGCGCATTCCCAGCGCATTCTGATAAACCTTCCACACCACTTCCGAACAGTACTGGCGATCGTCGCTCCACGAGAAGCTGAAATCGTACGGTTTGCCGAGATAACGTTTTGCCGTTTGCGCCAGTTTTTGCTGTTGTTCAACACTCAGTCCGCCTTCAACGCGGCGAACAACGTATTTGCCCTTTTCACCATGGGCAATCCACTGCTTGAGCGGGGTGTATTTCACCGGGCCGACCGCTTCAAAAACGTAGGGCTTTTTGTTGCGTATCACCAGCATACCGGTGTGGCTGTAATCGGAATGGGTCGCCAGTTGGATCGCTTTACTTTGCGATGAGCGAGAGACCTGAAAGATGATGTCGCCGGTTTGTGGTTGCCAGGCAAATGCAGGCACAGAAACCAGCAGGCCGGGGATCAGTAGCCTGATTTTCATCGTTAAACGTCCATGTATGAAAAAAGCGGCTGGTTAACTCCGCGCCGCTCTTTTCCGCTTTAGTATTCCCACGTCTCCGGGTTAATCCCCATCTCACGCATGATCTCTTTTGCCGCTTCCGGGATTTCGTCGCTGCGCTCTTTACGCAGATCGGCATCATCCGGCAGAGGTTGCCCGGTAAAGGCATGCAGAAACGCTTCGCACAGCAGCTCGCTGTTGGTCGCGTGACGCAGGTTGTTCACCTGACGACGCGTGCGTTCATCGGTGAGGATTTTTAACACCTTAAGAGGAATGGAAACCGTAATTTTTTTGACTTGTTCACTCTTCTTGCCGTGCTCAGCGTATGGGCTGATATATTCGCCGCTCCATTCAGCCATGAGATACTTAATCCTCTTCGTCAATAAATTGAGACCAGACCACACAGTGAATGTGGGTACTGACCGTAAACCCGCATAGTTTACCGTACAGGCGTTACCGTGACATCGTGTAATGCACCTGTCGGCGTGATAATGCATATAATTTTAACGGCTATTTGAGATTTGCTCAATCTATACGCAAAGAAGTTTAGATGTCCAGATGTATTGACGTCCATTAACACAATGTTTACTCTGGTGCCTGACATTTCACCGACCAAGCCCAGGGAACTTCATCACATGACGCGTAAACAGGCCACCATCGCAGTGCGTAGCGGGTTAAATGACGACGAACAGTATGGTTGCGTTGTCCCTCCCATCCATCTTTCCAGTACCTATAACTTTACCGGATTTAATGAACCGCGTGCGCATGATTACTCGCGGCGCGGCAACCCAACGCGCGATGTGGTTCAGCGTGCGCTGGCAGAACTGGAAGGCGGTGCTGGTGCCGTACTTACTAATACCGGCATGTCCGCGATTCACCTGGTAACGACCGTCTTTTTGAAACCTGGCGATCTGCTGGTTGCGCCGCACGACTGCTACGGCGGTAGCTATCGCCTGTTCGACAGCCTGGCGAAACGCGGTTGCTATCGCGTGTTGTTTGTTGATCAAGGCGATGAACAGGCATTACGGGCAGCGCTGGCAGAAAACCCCAAACTGGTACTGGTAGAAAGCCCAAGTAATCCATTGTTACGCGTCGTGGATATTGCGAAAATCTGCCATCTGGCAAGGGAAGTCGGGGCGGTGAGCGTGGTGGATAACACCTTCTTAAGCCCGGCATTACAAAATCCACTGGCATTAGGTGCCGATCTGGTGTTGCATTCATGCACGAAATATCTGAACGGTCACTCTGACGTGGTGGCAGGCGTAGTGATTGCTAAAGACCCGGACGTTGTCACTGAACTTGCCTGGTGGGCAAACAATATTGGCGTGACGGGCGGCGCGTTTGACAGCTATCTGCTGCTGCGCGGGTTGCGAACGCTGGTGCCGCGAATGGAGCTGGCCCAGCGCAACGCGCAGGCGATTGTGAAATATCTGCAAACCCAGCCGTTGGTGAAAAAACTGTATCACCCGTCGCTGCCGGAAAATCAGGGGCATGAAATTGCCGCGCGCCAGCAAAAAGGCTTTGGCGCAATGTTGAGTTTTGAACTGGATGGCGATGAGCACACGCTGCGTCGTTTCCTGGGCGAGCTGTCGTTGTTTACGCTGGCGGAATCATTAGGGGGAGTGGAAAGTTTAATCTCTCACGCCGCAACCATGACACATGCAGGCATGGCGCCAGAAGCGCGTGCTGCCGCCGGGATCTCCGAGACGCTGCTGCGTATCTCCACCGGTATTGAAGATGGCGAAGATTTAATTGCCGACCTGGAAAATGGCTTCCGGGCTGCAAACAAGGGGTAAAAATGAGTGTGATTGCGCAGGCAGGGGCGAAAGGTCGTCAACTGCATAAATTTGGTGGCAGTAGTCTGGCTGATGTGAAGTGTTATTTGCGTGTCGCGGGCATTATGGCGGAGTACTCTCAGCCTGACGATATGATGGTGGTTTCCGCCGCCGGTAGCACCACTAACCAGTTGATTAACTGGTTGAAACTAAGCCAGACCGATCGTCTCTCTGCGCATCAGGTTCAACAAACATTACGTCGTTATCAGTGCGATCTGATTAGCGGCCTGCTACCCGCCGAAGAAGCCGATAACCTCATTAGCGCTTTTGTCAGCGATCTTGAGCACCTGGCTGCGTTGCTCGACAGCGGTATTAACGATGCGGTGTATGCGGAAGTGGTGGGCCACGGTGAAGTGTGGTCGGCGCGCCTGATGTCTGCGGTGCTTAATCAACAAGGGCTGCCAGCGGCCTGGCTTGATGCCCGCGAGTTTTTACGCGCTGAACGCGCTGCGCAACCGCAGGTTGATGAAGGGCTTTCGTACCCGTTGCTGCAACAGCTACTGGTACAACATCCGGGCAAACGTCTGGTGGTGACCGGGTTTATCAGCCGTAACAACGCCGGTGAAACGGTGCTGCTTGGGCGTAACGGTTCCGACTATTCCGCGACACAAATCGGTGCGCTGGCGGGTGTTTCTCGCGTAACCATTTGGAGCGACGTCGCCGGGGTATATAGCGCCGACCCGCGTAAAGTGAAAGATGCCTGCCTGCTGCCGTTGCTGCGTCTGGATGAAGCCAGCGAACTGGCGCGTCTGGCGGCTCCCGTTCTTCATGCCCGTACTTTACAGCCCGTTTCTGGCAGCGAAATCGACCTGCAACTGCGCTGTAGCTACACGCCGGATCAAGGTTCCACGCGCATTGAACGCGTGCTGGCCTCCGGTACTGGTGCGCGTATTGTCACCAGCCATGATGATGTCTGCTTGATTGAGTTTCAGGTGCCCGCCAGCCAGGATTTCAAACTGGCGCATAAAGAGATCGACCAGATCCTGAAACGTGCTCAGGTGCGCCCACTGGCGGTTGGCGTGCATAACGATCGCCAGTTGCTGCAATTTTGCTACACCTCAGAAGTGGCCGACAGTGCGCTGAAAATCCTCGACGAAGCGGGATTACCTGGCGAACTGCGCCTGCGTCAGGGGCTAGCGCTGGTGGCGATGGTTGGGGCGGGCGTCACCCGTAACCCGCTGCATTGCCACCGCTTCTGGCAGCAACTGAAAGGCCAGCCGGTCGAGTTTACCTGGCAGTCTGATGATGGCATCAGCCTGGTGGCAGTACTGCGCACCGGCCCGACCGAAAGCCTGATTCAGGGGCTGCATCAGTCCGTCTTCCGTGCGGAAAAACGCATCGGCCTGGTATTGTTCGGCAAGGGCAATATCGGTTCCCGCTGGCTGGAACTGTTCGCCCGTGAGCAGAGCACGCTTTCGGCACGCACCGGCTTTGAATTTGTGCTGGCAGGCGTGGTGGACAGCCGCCGCAGCCTGTTGAGTTATGACGGGCTGGATGCCAGCCGCGCGCTAGCCTTCTTCAACGATGAAGCGGTCGAGCAGGATGAAGAGTCGCTGTTCCTGTGGATGCGCGCCCATCCGTATGATGATTTAGTGGTGCTGGACGTTACCGCCAGCCAGCAGCTCGCTGACCAGTATCTTGATTTCGCCAGCCACGGTTTCCACGTCATCAGTGCCAACAAACTGGCAGGAGCAAGCGACAGCAATAAATATCGCCAGATCCACGACGCCTTCGAAAAAACCGGGCGTCACTGGCTGTACAACGCCACCGTCGGTGCGGGCTTGCCGATCAACCATACCGTGCGCGATCTGATCGACAGCGGCGATACCATTTTGTCGATCAGTGGGATCTTCTCTGGCACGCTCTCCTGGCTGTTCCTGCAATTCGACGGTAGCGTGCCGTTTACCGAACTGGTGGATCAGGCGTGGCAGCAGGGCTTAACCGAGCCTGACCCGCGTGATGACCTTTCCGGCAAAGACGTGATGCGCAAGCTGGTGATTCTGGCGCGTGAAGCGGGTTACAACATTGAATCGGACCAGGTACGTGTTGAATCACTGGTACCTGCCCATTGCGAAGGCGGCAGCATCGACCATTTCTTTGAAAATGGCGATGAACTTAACGAGCAGATGGTGCAACGACTGGAAGCGGCCCGCGAAATGGGGCTGGTGCTGCGCTACGTGGCGCGTTTCGATGCCAACGGCAAAGCGCGTGTGGGCGTGGAAGCGGTGCGTGAAGACCATCCGCTGGCATCACTACTGCCATGCGATAACGTCTTTGCCATCGAAAGCCGCTGGTATCGCGACAACCCGCTGGTGATCCGCGGGCCAGGTGCAGGGCGCGACGTCACAGCCGGGGCGATTCAGTCGGATATTAACCGACTGGCGCAGTTGTTGTAGTGATTATTGAACAAAAGCTGGCAGTTGCCAGCTTTTGTTGTCACCCCTAAACCTCTTCCTGGGGAAGTGGTGATTGATTGTCATTTTGCCTTTGGTCAGTGCCCCCGGTAATAAGGGGGCTTTTGTGTTGAGCGATGAAGTAACAGAGTGAATGGTGAAGTTATTAATGACAATTACAAAATGACATTAAGTAACAATATCTAAAATGTCACCTAATTTAAAATTGATAACCAATAGTAGTATAGGTTCCCCATCCTGTATTTTTTAATTCAAATGGACCATCTCCGAAGTTAACCTTCTCTCCCGCATTCCATTGTCCACCGTTGTGAAAATAACGTAGTGTAAATGCAAATTTCCAGTGTTCATATAGAAGGGAAAGGATATGGCTTGAAGCAATAGCATTACTGGTTCGTTTATTATTGTGTGACTTGTCCGCAAGATCGGAGCCAAAATCAAAGTTAGTAAAACTATTGTATACCAATCGTCCTCCGAATAAATTTGTAAGAGGGATGCTATATTTTATTTTGAATCGATATCCGTCCCATTCATTTTCATTAGCGGCACCATAGTTTTGCCACTGATACTTGGCGTATATATTGGCAGAAAGCTTAATTGGTAGACCCGTGTCGATATCTGTACCAAGCCCCATATACCATGTACTTTGCCGGGATGACTGGTTGTCACCCATATCATAGACATAGTTGTTTGCAATAAACCATTCTTTAAATGGGCCGAACGCAAGATTTAATCCGGTCAATTTGTCAATGGAAAACCGAGGTTCTATTTCCGTAAATAGTGGTGAGCCCTCATCCCAGATCCCAACATCATAGTGACTGCCGACGCCAAAGAATTTCGGTAGATCAACATAACCATAAAAATCAAACCAGTCTTTTCTTCCTGCTACAGTATATTCAGGGTAGAGGTCGTTAGTCAGTCTTGGGCCAAAGCGAGAGTCTGTGCGACCAATGACATTCAAGCTTTGATGTAACCAGCTTTCATCAATTTTAATTTCCTGAGCGTTTCCAATGCAAGGTATTAATAGAATGGATAAAGCTATCCAGTGCTTTTTTATATACATAAATATATCTCTTATATATTGTTGATTTAGAGAGAAATAATGTCATCCAGTGAATGAATGGTATTATAAGTTTTTGTTATTTGCTTACTTCTACCCGCATTTCATTTACCTGTGCAGGAGTAATCTTGTGGCCTTTCTTAAAATAATCGATTACGACATTGGACATGTTATTTCCGGCGCGGACCTGGACATTTTTCCCTTCTTTGAATGCCAGAAAACCATCGCCCCCAAGTGCAAGGAAAGTCGTAGTCGCAACATGGTAAATATTCGTATCAACGATCTCTTCACCATTAATTTTAAAAGATACAATGCGCTGACCTACTGGTTTCTGCAGGGTATAGCGCATTTCTGCGCCTTTTGACATTTGCAGGATGCCATTGGTAAGCGATGCCCCGTGCTCCAGTAGGTTACGCAGATCCTTACCGCTGAGATCCATTTCAGTAAGTTCATTCTTGAAGGGGAATGTACTGGTAATGTCACCAAAGGTAATCGTGCCTGCATTTATATCAGCACGTAAACTGCCGGAGTTTATCAACGCAATTTGTGCAGTCGGTGCAGCGACAAGCATTGCATCGGTAAACAGGTTGCCAAGTTGCGATGACTCACCGTAGGCACGAGTTAATGCAATCGATGATTCACCGACTGGTTGGCGTACAAGATCCGCCAGTTTTTTATTCCAGCTATTGATAACTTTTTGTGTGGTTGGATCGGGTATCCATTCATCGGCATAAACCGTTTTCAGCTCAAAGCTCTTCACTTTATGAGTACGAGCTGTAGGGTTGACATCAAGGATTAATTTACCAATATCGATACCGCCACTGTCAGTCGAAAGGATTAAGGTGTTGCCGACTTTGATTGGTTCTGGCGTTCCGACGTGGGCATGCCCGGTAATCAGAATATCCAATCCTTTCACCTTGCTTGCGGTTTGAATATCTTTATCCAGCGCACGTCTAACATCTGTATTGCCAATGCTGGACTGACGCGCCGGTACGCCTTCATGAACCAGCGCCACGGTGAGGTCAACCTTATCACGTAACTCGTCGATATAATGCTGCAAATACTTCACTTCATCACGTGCTTCAATCCCCTGATTCTTGAGGGTCGCGGAAGATTTATCAAATCGGTTATTATTGTCATTATCGAGTCCCTGGAGAGAGAGCTCCGAGACAGTGTCATTAAATGCAAATACGCCGTGTAGCCCAACAATACCAATCTTGATGCCATCTTTTTCCAGGATGGTGTAGGGCTTGTTCCAGAAGGGTTTCTCACTCTCTTTATGATAAACATTGCCTAATAAAACAGGGAAATTCGCTTTGCTTAATTGTCGGAGGGCATTATCCCAGCCATGGTCAAACTCATGATTACCGATTGATACTGCGTCAAAAGGCATGGTATTCATAATATCAATTATTGCTTCGCCCTTTGTCAGGCTACTGATATATGGCCCGGTGAAATAGTCTCCAGCATCAAAATAAAAGGTGGCTTTATTTTTGGCTTTCTCTTGTTTTACTAACGTGGATATATTGGCAAAGCCACCAATGTCGCGTTTTCCGTCTGCGACATACGGTACTTTATAGGAATCCACATGGGCGTGAAGATCATTGGTATAAATAATCGTGACATCCTGCGCCATAACTGAGGTCGAAAAAATAGTCAGCAATGTTGCGGCAAATAAAGTACGCTGCGCTGTTTTCATTCGCATTCCTTGTTAAATAAATTGACTGATAAATGAGATTTTATTTGGCGACGTCCATGACTCGTTTAGTTAAGTCTGGGGTGACAGGTTTATGATTTTTGAAATAATCGATGATAGATTCCGCCGAGGTTGTTCCCGGTATCGTCTTCACATTTTTTCCATTCAAAAATGCTTCAAAACCGTCACCACCACTGGCACAAAAGGAGTGCGTGGCAATACGATATGTTTGATTATCTTCCACGGGTTTGCCGTTAATGGTGAAAGAGATTAACCGTTGGTTGAGTGGTTTTTTGCTGTCATAGACAACCGCAACGCTTTTTGAAACCTGTAACACACCGTTAGTTAGATTGGTTGCATGCGTCATCAATGATTTGAGATCGCGGCCCGTCAAATCCATCTCGATGAGGTCATTATTAAAGGGGAATGTGCTAATAACATCTCCCAGTGTGATATCGCCTTTAGGAAAATCAGCTCGCATCCCACCGCTATTTTGAAATCCGGCAACGGCATCAGGTGTTTTTTCCATCATTGCATCAAGAATAAGGTTGCCGGTAGAAGAGGAACTACCATACTCACGTGTTAAAACTACGGGAGAATGGCCGACAACTTCCTGTGTTATTTTGTTAAGCTTTGCACTCCATTTATCAATAGTATTTTGAACGATGGTGTCAGGTTTAAATTGATCTGCAAAGATGGTGATTAACTCACCATTATAACTATCAATTTTCTTCGTTTTCGGATTGTAATCAAGCACAAGTTTTCCGATGTTGGTGCCGTATGCATCGGTAGATACAATTAATGTGTTATTAACTTTTATTGGTTGCGGTGTTCCGACATGTGCGTGACCGGTAATTAAGACATCAACACCATTCACTTTTTTAGCTGTCTCAATATCTGCCTGTAGTAGCCGCTCCACATCTTTACTACCAAAGCTTGATTGACGCGCCGGGACACCTTCGTGAATTAGCAAAACGGTTATGTCGACTTTACCTTTTAATTCTGCAAGTGCTTTATTTAAATATTTAATTTCGTCTCTGGCTTCTACGCCTTCACGTGCTTTTGCCGCGACTGTATCATAGAAAGCGAATGCGCCATGCAATCCAATCACACCAATCTTTAAACCATCTTTTTCGATAATGGTCCACGGATGATCCCAAACTGGTTTATTCGTATCGGTGTAGTAGATATTTCCCAGCAGAATGGGGAATTTTGCTTTTGATAACTGAGACACCATATTGGGCACACCGTGATCGAACTCGTGATTACCAACAGACACCGCATCAAAGGGCATAGTGTTCATGATATCAATAATAGCTTCACCTTTGGTCAGGGTGCTGATATACGGCCCGGTAAAATAGTCGCCTGCATCAAAGAAAAACACATCTTTGCTTTTTTTCTTCGCTTCATTAACGATGCCTGCAATATTAGCCATACCACCTATAAGTCTGTTCTTATCAACAGCGAGGATTTTTGCCGGATTGACATGTGCGTGAATGTCATTCGTATAATAAATAGTAACGTCCTGAGCTAGAACACTGTGAGAAAATATCACGCCGAATATGACTGATAATGTTGTAAATACAGTTTTCATCATCCCTCCTGGATAGGGTGTGTTACATTTGTTGAATTATTTAAATAAAAGGCACATCGTGTCTTATTTTATGTAAGCATAGTTCAGAAAAGTATTGTGTGATCTTAGTAACAAATAATGTTATTAATTAAACATTGACCATGATTATATTTCACGGTCATACATTTATATATTTAATTAAATGAAAGGTAGTGATCTCTCTTAATTTATGGTCGTTTGTCGAGTGTATTGACTAACAAGATGGAGTGAGCGATTCATTGTATTTTAACGCCAGTGAGGTCAGCATTTGCGTTACGCGACCTGCGGATAATAACGCGCTTTGGGTAAAGTCGTGTTGGTCTGTCAGCCATGTGATAAAACAACGACTGGTTGCCAGAGAAACATTTGCGCCCCTTTCTAAGCTGGCTCCCGTGAGTAGGCAGACCATCTTGCAATTATTCCCCTGCTCCCAGCGCTGCCACTGATTTTGCCACCAACCATGGTATGTCGTTCCCTTAAAATGCCAGGGCGTATCAGCGTTACTGTCACTGATTTCTTCTTCTACGAACCAAAGTTCACCTTGTTGTTGGCGGAACTGATCTGCCCAGGCTGTAATAATTGCGCCTCTTAGAAAACATTCGTGTGAAATAATATGCGTTTTGACATCTGGATAGCGGATTTTCAGTATTCTGAAATGCCCGTGTGCCGTGATAACCGGGCGTAGTATGGCTCCCTTACCGTTGCGCTTGAGTACAGCACTGCCATACTGAATTTCATCGAACTGGCTCCGGCGCAAGAATTGCGCTTCACGCATATCTACCTTCTGCACGATATCGCGATGGTGCATAGTTGGTTCTGTGTTGCCCTTGTAACTGTACCGCAGACTGTCTCCTGTCTGATGTTGCGTATAATTCGTGGAGAGATGAAGAATGTTGCCACGAGTGGCGTCAAGACTGACTAAAACATACAGTTTTTGTACTGCGCTGGCCCCTTGAAAGGGTATGAACAGTTGAACGGTTTCAATGGCCTGGGGATGCGTAATTTCTTTCTGATATTTTTTAGGCGTCCAGACTTTTTTGCAGTTACGGCATTGAATGCGTTGCGAACCCTGTGGATTGTGACCATAACAAATCATGTCTGTGCCATAACATACCGGGCAGAAATGGCCTTTCTCAATTGCATAAGTAGACAAGTGAACTGACAACCAGTCACGAAATTGTTGCTCGTCAAACAACGGCGGGTAACTGCCACATGCCCGACAGTGCAGTGCCGGATAACCCAGTTTATAGTCTGGCCAACTGTAATCTTCCGATGAGGCCAATCCCAAATTTCGGCAACCGAACGTTTTACAGGCATTAATCGTAAACAGAGTCGA
This sequence comes from Escherichia coli DSM 30083 = JCM 1649 = ATCC 11775, assembly GCF_003697165.2. Taxonomy (GTDB): domain Bacteria; phylum Pseudomonadota; class Gammaproteobacteria; order Enterobacterales; family Enterobacteriaceae; genus Escherichia; species Escherichia coli. The sequence continues at coordinate 4,634,731 of NZ_CP033092.2, read as the reverse complement.
CATATATCACCAACGATTTCACAAGGTCGTTGATTTTGTCCGGCAACTATCCCCTGCGGATGTGATTACTCTCACATAAATAAGTCTTTCAGAACGTAATGTAGCAATCCTTTATCTCACTGAAAGGGATTGTTTATGAAAATTAAAATACTTGCTGCGGGTATCGCATTAACACTGCCGTTCTGGGCTTGCGCTAAAGATGTCACTATTATTTATACCAACGACCTCCATGCGCATGTAGAACCTTATAAAGTGCCGTGGATCGCTGACGGTAAACGGGATATTGGCGGCTGGGCAAATATCACTACGCTGGTTAAGCAAGAAAAAGCAAAAAATAAAGCGACATGGTTTTTTGATGCGGGCGACTATTTTACCGGGCCATATATCAGCAGCCTGACCAAAGGTAAGGCTATTATCGATATTATGAATACTATGCCGTTTGATGCCGTCACAATAGGCAACCATGAATTTGACCACGGCTGGGACAACACATTATTACAGTTGAGCCAGGCAAAATTCCCTATTGTGCAGGGCAATATTTTTTATCAGAACAGCAGTAAATCATTCTGGGATAAGCCCTATACCATCATCGAAAAAGACGGCGTGAAAATTGGCGTTATAGGTTTGCACGGAGTATTTGCCTTCAATGATACGGTATCTGCTGCCACGCGCGTGGGTATTGAAGCGCGCGATGAAATTAAATGGCTACAACGTTATATCGATGAACTCAAAGGCAAGGTTGATTTGACCGTCGCCCTGATCCACGAAGGTGTTCCAGCCCGCCAGTCCAGTATGGGAGGCACAGATGTGCGTCGCGCGTTGGATAAAGATATTCAGACGGCAAGTCAGGTGAAAGGGCTGGATATTTTGATCACCGGACATGCACATGTGGGTACGCCGGAACCGATTAAAGTCGGCAATACGCTCATCCTCTCCACTGACAGCGGCGGGATTGATGTGGGCAAACTGGTTCTCGACTACAAAGAGAAGCCGCATAATTTTACGGTGAAAAACTTCGAGCTTAAAACCATTTACGCTGACGAGTGGAAGCCCGATCCGCAAACGAAACAGGTGATCGACGGCTGGAATAAAAAGCTTGATGAAGTGGTGCAACAAACGGTGGCGCAATCGCCGGTTGAATTAAAACGTGCCTATGGTGAATCGGCTTACCTCGGGAACCTGGCGGCTGACGCTTTACTGGCAGCAGCGGGTAAAAATACCCAACTGGCGTTAACAAACTCTGGTGGTATCCGCAATGAGATCCCCGCAGGGGCGATTACGATGGGCGGCGTCATCAGTACGTTCCCGTTCCCCAACGAACTGGTGACGATGGAACTCACGGGTAAACAATTACGCAGTCTGATGGAACACGGCGCAAGTTTAAGCAATGGCGTTTTACAGGTATCGAAAGGCCTGGAAATGAAGTACGACAGCAGCAAGCCGGTTGGTCAGCGGGTAATCACACTGACTCTGAATGGCAAACCCATTGAAGATGCGACGGTTTATCACATTGCTACTCAGAGTTTCCTTGCTGATGGTGGAGATGGTTTTACCGCCTTTACCGAAGGGAAAGCGCGTAACATAACGGGCGGTTATTACGTTTATCACGCGGTGGTTGATTACTTCAAAGCGGGCAACACCATTACGGATGAACAGCTCAACGGTATGCGCGTGAAGGATATCAAATAAAAGTGCGCACTGAATTGACTCAACTGTTTGTTACCCGTTGATTGCGCAGATCCTGTATTCGGCCTACGCGAGGGCGCAGGCCAAATCAGATGCCTTAACATCACCATCCGGTGGCAGGACGTTGTTTTTCGAATTAGCCCAGGTGTCGCTGTGTTGTCAGAATATGAGTCAAAACGTGCGAGGTGGATTGCGCTATAGAGAAATCTTTTATCGCCTCTAATTAAGATGAGTTTTTTTCATCTTCCCTGATTTTTCCTCACCATCATTGGTTATTTTTCGGTTGACGCCCTTCGGCTTTTCCTTCATCTTTACATCTGGACGTCTAAACGGATAGATGTGCACAACACAACATATAACGATAAGCGATTGATGAGGTAAGGTATGAGCTTTTTTCACGCCAGCCAGCGGGATGCCCTGAATCAGAGTCTGGCAGAAGTCCAGGGGCAGATTAACGTTTCGTTCGAATTTTTCCCGCCGCGTACCAGTGAAATGGAGCAGACCCTGTGGAACTCCATCGATCGCCTTAGCAGCCTGAAACCGAAGTTTGTATCGGTGACCTATGGCGCAAACTCCGGCGAGCGCGACCGTACGCACAGCATTATTAAAGGCATTAAAGATCGCACCGGCCTGGAAGCGGCACCGCATCTTACCTGCATTGATGCGACGCCTGCCGAGCTGCGGATCATTGCACGCGACTACTGGAATAACGGTATTCGCCATATCGTGGCGCTGCGTGGCGACCTGCCGCCGGGAAGTGGTAAGCCAGAAATGTATGCTTCTGACCTGGTGACGCTGTTAAAAGAAGTGGCAGATTTCGATATCTCCGTGGCGGCGTATCCGGAAGTACATCCAGAAGCGAAAAGTGCCCAGGCCGATTTACTCAACCTGAGACGAAAAGTGGATGCCGGAGCCAACCGCGCCATTACTCAGTTCTTCTTCGATGTCGAAAGCTACCTGCGTTTTCGCGATCGCTGCGTCTCGGCAGGCATTGATGTGGAAATCATTCCGGGAATTTTGCCGGTTTCGAACTTTAAACAGGCGAAGAAATTTGCCGACATGACCAACGTGCGTATTCCGGCGTGGATGGCACAAATGTTCGACGGCCTGGATGACGATGCTGAAACCCGCAAGCTGGTGGGCGCGAATATTGCCATGGATATGGTGAAGATTTTAAGCCGTGAAGGAGTGAAAGATTTCCACTTCTATACGCTTAACCGCGCTGAAATGAGTTACGCGATTTGCCATACACTGGGTGTTCGACCTGGTTTATAAATAGTGTGCCTTTTGTGAAAATCACACAGTGATCACAAATTTTAAACAGAGCACAAAATGCTGCCTCGAAATGAGGGCGGGAAAATAAGGTTATCAGCCTTGTTTTCTCCCTCATTACTTGAAGGATACAAATCTAAAACCCTTTTTTATAAAGCATTTATCCTAAATCGGACATAATCAAAAAGTCTTAATTACGATCAATTTGATCTACATCTCTTTAACCAACAATATGTAAGATCTCAACTATCGCATCCGTGGATTAATTCAATTATAACTTCTCTCTAACGCTGTGTATCGTAACGGTAACACTGTAGAGGGGAGCACATTGATGAGCACGTCAGACGATATCCATAACACGACAGCCACCGGCAAATGCCCGTTCCATCAAGGCGGTCACGACCAGAGCGCAGGTGGGGGCACAACCACGCGCGACTGGTGGCCAAATCAACTCCGTGTTGACCTGTTAAACCAACATTCTAATCGTTCTAACCCGCTGGGTGAGGACTTTGACTACCGCAAAGAATTCAGCAAATTAGATTACTACGGCCTGAAAAAAGATCTGAAAGCCCTGCTGACAGAATCTCAACCGTGGTGGCCAGCCGACTGGGGCAGCTACGCCGGTCTGTTTATTCGTATGGCCTGGCACGGCGCGGGTACTTACCGTTCAATCGACGGTCGCGGCGGCGCGGGTCGTGGTCAGCAACGTTTTGCACCGCTGAACTCCTGGCCGGATAACGTAAGCCTCGATAAAGCGCGTCGCCTGTTGTGGCCAATCAAACAGAAATATGGTCAGAAAATCTCCTGGGCCGACCTGTTTATCCTCGCGGGTAACGTGGCGCTGGAAAACTCCGGCTTCCGTACCTTCGGTTTTGGTGCCGGTCGTGAAGACGTCTGGGAACCGGATCTGGATGTTAACTGGGGTGATGAAAAAGCCTGGCTGACTCACCGTCATCCGGAAGCGCTGGCGAAAGCACCGCTGGGTGCAACCGAGATGGGCCTGATTTACGTTAACCCGGAAGGCCCGGATCACAGCGGCGAACCACTTTCGGCGGCAGCAGCTATCCGCGCGACCTTCGGCAACATGGGCATGAATGACGAAGAAACCGTGGCGCTGATTGCGGGTGGTCATACGCTGGGTAAAACCCACGGTGCTGGTCCGACATCAAACGTAGGTCCTGATCCAGAAGCTGCACCGATTGAAGAACAAGGTTTAGGCTGGGCGAGCACTTACGGCAGCGGCGTTGGCGCAGATGCCATTACCTCTGGTCTGGAAGTGGTCTGGACCCAGACGCCGACCCAGTGGAGCAACTATTTCTTCGAGAACTTGTTCAAGTATGAGTGGGTACAGACCCGCAGCCCGGCTGGTGCAATCCAGTTTGAAGCGGTAGACGCACCGGAAATTATCCCGGATCCGTTTGATCCGTCGAAGAAACGTAAACCGACGATGCTGGTGACCGACCTGACGCTGCGTTTTGATCCTGAGTTCGAGAAGATCTCTCGTCGTTTCCTCAACGATCCGCAGGCGTTCAACGAAGCCTTTGCTCGTGCCTGGTTCAAACTGACGCACAGGGATATGGGGCCGAAATCTCGTTACATCGGACCGGAAGTACCGAAAGAAGATCTGATCTGGCAAGATCCGCTGCCGCAGCCGATCTACAACCCGACCGAGCAGGACATTATCGATCTGAAATTCGCGATTGCGGATTCTGGTCTGTCTGTTAGTGAGCTGGTATCGGTGGCCTGGGCGTCTGCTTCTACCTTCCGTGGTGGCGACAAACGTGGTGGTGCCAACGGTGCGCGTCTGGCATTAATGCCGCAGCGTGACTGGGATGTGAACGCCGCAGCCGTTCGTGCTCTGCCAGTTCTGGAGAAAATTCAGAAAGAGTCTGGCAAAGCTTCGCTGGCGGATATCATCGTGCTGGCAGGTGTGGTTGGCGTTGAGAAAGCCGCAAGCGCCGCAGGTTTGAGCATTCATGTACCGTTTGCGCCGGGTCGCGTTGATGCGCGTCAGGATCAGACTGACATTGAGATGTTCGAACTGCTGGAACCAATTGCTGACGGTTTCCGTAACTATCGCGCTCGTCTGGACGTTTCCACCACCGAGTCACTGTTGATTGATAAAGCACAGCAACTGACGCTGACCGCGCCGGAAATGACTGCGCTGGTGGGCGGGATGCGCGTACTGGGTGCCAACTTCGATGGCAGCAAAAACGGCGTCTTCACTGACCGCGTTGGTGTATTGAGCAATGACTTCTTCGTGAACTTGCTGGATATGCGTTACGAGTGGAAAGCGACCGACGAATCGAAAGAACTGTTCGAAGGCCGTGACCGCGAAACTGGCGAAGTGAAATACACAGCCAGCCGTGCGGATCTGGTCTTTGGTTCTAACTCTGTCCTGCGTGCGGTGGCGGAAGTCTACGCCAGCAGCGATGCCCACGAGAAGTTTGTTAAAGACTTCGTGGCAGCGTGGGTGAAAGTGATGAACCTCGACCGTTTCGACCTGCTGTAATCTGACCTTCTTCAGCGACTGCCTTTCATGCAGTCGCTGAAGTTTCTTTACCGGCGTATAGTGTCCACAGGAAAACTACACACTGGATCTCTCATGTCTGCCGCAGGAAAGAGCAACCCACTGGCAATCAGTGGCCTGGTTGTGCTCACACTTATCTGGAGTTATAGCTGGATTTTCATGAAGCAAGTCACCAGCTACATCGGTGCCTTCGACTTCACCGCCTTACGCTGCATTTTCGGCGCTCTCGTTTTATTCATCGTCCTTTTATTACGTGGTCGCGGAATGCGCCCGACGCCGTTTAAATACACCTTAGCCATTGCCCTGTTACAAACCTGCGGGATGGTTGGCCTGGCACAGTGGGCGCTGGTCAGCGGCGGAGCGGGGAAGGTGGCAATCCTGAGCTATACCATGCCGTTCTGGGTGGTAATTTTCGCCGCGTTGTTTCTCGGTGAACGCCTGCGACGTGGGCAATATTTCGCGATACTGATTGCCGCTTTCGGCTTATTTTTGGTGTTGCAGCCGTGGCAACTCGATTTCTCTTCGATGAAAAGTGCCATGCTGGCAATCCTCTCCGGTGTGAGTTGGGGGGCGAGCGCGATTGTTGCTAAACGTCTGTATGCCCGCCATCCGCGCGTGGATTTATTGTCGCTAACATCCTGGCAGATGCTGTATGCGGCGCTGGTGATGAGCGTGGTCGCTTTACTGGTGCCGCAACGTGAAATTGACTGGCAACCCACCGTGTTCTGGGCGCTGGCCTACAGTGCGATTCTGGCGACAGCGCTGGCCTGGAGCTTATGGTTGTTTGTATTGAAAAACTTGCCTGCCAGTATTGCCAGCTTAAGCACACTGGCCGTTCCCGTTTGCGGCGTACTCTTTTCCTGGTGGCTGCTCGGTGAGAATCCGGGGGCAGTTGAAGGTAGCGGTATTGTGCTGATTGTACTGGCACTGGCGCTGGTGAGCCGTAAGAAAAAAGAAGCCGTCAGTGTAAAAAGGATCTGAATTTTTTCTTCATGTGGGGAGATCTCTTATTTAGCAAAATACCGATAGTGCCCCACCATCTGCCAGCTAAACAGTACATCTTCTTCCTGCGCGCCTGCGCCAATGTTATGTATCACCAGCGGCGTACCGTCGCGGGCGAAGCCATCTGACACCACCCCAATATGTGCCAGCCCGTTATCTAATCGCCAGGAGACAATATCGCCCGCTTGATAGTCACTGGGGTTCTTGCTGGTGGGGCGTGTTTTATCGTGGCGGGTAAACCAGGTTTCCAGATTAGGCACCCGACGGTGATCGATGTTGCTGTCCGGGCGCTTTAACTGCCATTTTTGCGGGTACGCAGCAAAATTCTTCGCCATATCTTCGTGCACCAGTTTCTGCAAATCGACCTTCTGGCTGCGCAATGCACGGATCACCACATCGGAACATACGCCGCGTTCTTGCGGGACATCACCGCCAGGATAGGTAAGCTGCACATACGCCGGATCGTAAAATAGCGTGCTGCCGATTTGCAGTCTGGCGCCGTCTGCGATGGCAAGATTGGTGTTAGCCTGGATTTGTACCACGGTTGGTGGAACGGCGGGAGATTTTAAGGAGTAACTGGTAAATAACGTCAGAAGACTGAATAACGCCAGTGAAGCTTTCATCTGTTTCGTCCGTGAAAATAAGAGTCACAGATTCGACCTTCCGGGCTAACGATTGTTCTGTGGAGAAAATGTCCAGAAGCGGATAAAAAAACACCCGAACAAGGTGGAAGTTTCAGATTACTGGCACAGCGTGCCGGATGCGGCGTGAACGCCTTATCCGGCCTACAAAAGTACGTAAATTTACTATATTGCAGAGATTGCGTAGGCCTGATAAGCGTAGCGCATCAGGCAATTTTGCGTTCAAACTCCCGGACAAGCCGGGAGTTTGGAGTAGGTTATTCCCACTCTTGCAGGAAACGCTGACCATACTGGTCGGCTACCAGCAGTGCGGCGTAAACCTGATCTGGCGTCGCGCCGCCAGGCATGTTGTGGATGGTTTCACCTTCTGCACATGCCGCTTCTGCCACAATTCGCATTTTCGCCGGGACATCTTCTCTAATATCCAGTTGAGCGAGAGTTATTGGCAAACCTACCGCATGGCTAAGCGCAGCTACGGTTTCGATTTCCTCCACCGACGCGTTTTCCAGCACCAGCTGCGTCAGCGTACCGAATGCTACTTTTTCACCATGATAATAGTGATGCGCGTCCGGGATAGCGGTCAGGCCGTTATGTACCGCGTGTGCCGCCGCCAGCCCGCCGCTTTCAAAACCAACGCCACTCAAATAGGTGTTCGCTTCAATCACGCGCTCCAGCGCCGGAGTCACTACATGCTGTTCGGCGGCAAGCATCGCTTTTTCGCCTTCTTCCAGCAGGGTGTTGTAGCACAGTTCAGCCAGTGCCAGCGCTGCCTGAGTGCACTTGCCACCCGCCATGGTGGTCGCGCCGCTACGGGAACAGGCACGCGCTTCAAACCAGGTTGCCAGCGCATCGCCAATACCCGCCGCTAACAGACGCGCGGGCGCGCCAGCGACGATTTTGGTGTCGACAATGACCATATTCGGGTTATTTGGCAACAGCAGATAGCGGTCAAACTCACCCTCATCGGTGTAGATAACAGACAATGCGCTGCACGGTGCGTCGGTAGAAGCGATAGTCGGTGCGATCGCTACCGGAACACCCATGAAATGTGCCAGTGCTTTGGCAGTATCGAGGGTTTTTCCGCCACCGATACCGAGAATTGCGCCACACTGCGCAGTCTCCGCGATGCCACGCAGACGGTCGATCTCATTTTGCGAACATTCACCGCCAAACGGCGCAATTTCTACTACCAGTCCAGCATCTTTAAAGCTTTTCTCGACAGTGGATTGAGCAAAACCTAAAACAAATTTGTCACCCACCACTAACCAGCGTTCCGCCAGTGGCTTCAGGTACTCGCCCAGACGATTAATTACATCTGCGCCCTGGATGTATTTACCTGGTGATTGAATAATGCGGTCCATAATTACTCCTTTAGAGATGAGTAGTGTCAAATGCGGCATTCCAGTCGTGCTCGAACTTCTCTATAGCTGACTCTACCGCAGGGGTGTTAAGCATTTGTTGCGCTACATCTAAGGGCAGTGTGATGGATTCACATCCAGCCAGCAAACAATCCAGCGCCTGACGTGGTGTTTTAAAGCTGGCAGCCAGCACCATGCTTTCTGGCGCATGCATTTCCAGTAACGCTTGCAACTCCTGTACAGTACGAATGCCGTCACCGCCCTGGGCATCTACGCGGTTAACGTATGGAGCAACGTATTTGGCTCCAGCCAGCGCCGCCAGTAATCCTTGCGCGGCGCTGTACACTGCGGTTCCCAGCGTAGTAATGCCTTCTTTCTTCAGCATTTTAATTGCTGCCAGACCTTCAGAGGTTACCGGAATTTTCACCACAATGCCCGGAATAGCGTCGCGCAGGTGTTTCGCTTCTTTCACCATACCCTGCGCGTCGCGGCTCATGGTCTGAGCAAACAGAATGCCCTCATCACCGATCGCTTTTTGAAGGCGCGGCAGCACTTCCCAGATGGACTCCTTGCTGGCAGCGATAATGCTCGGGTTAGTTGTCACCCCGGCAATCGGGAATATGCGTGCCAGACGTTCGACTTCTGCGACGTTAGCGGTGTCCAGATACAGTTCCATGATGTTTCCTTTTACAGTTCCAGTTCATGTTGCAGCAGGCTGGCGATAGCGTCGGCAGAGGCGGCGTTAACCAGCGCATTACGGAATTCTTCGTGCATGATGCGACGAGCGAGGCGCGAGAAAATGCGCATATGTTGATCGCCCGCGGCGTGTTTGTTCAGGGTTAACATAATGATGAATTGCGCTTCATCATCGCCCCAGCGCACTGGCGCTTGCAGACGCGCTACGCTGATGGTGGATTGCTCAATGTGTTCCGATTTACTGTGGGGAATGGCGAAACTAAAGCCCAGACCGGTAGAGAAAACGGCCTCGCGCGCCCACAAGTCGGCTTCCAGTTTACGCGGATAGCGGCAGCGGCCCGCCAGCAGCAGGTTATCGGTCATGCCTTTGAGCACTTCTTCTTTGCTGCGCCAGTCGCTTTCCAGTGTGATGCACTCGGCGGTGACCAGCGGTGCGTCCTGTTGGGTCATGCGGAATTGCGCCAGCAGGTGTTCCACTTCCAGCGAAGTACGGCAGGCCATTGCCTGGTTGAGCAACTGGCGGCACTCACGGCTATCAAGTTGCGCCATCCGCGCTTTCGCCGCCGGAATTGATGGTGCGCTCATGCTGAGTTCATCCAGCCCTAAACCGACCAGCAACGGCAGCACGGAACCTTTCGCTCCCAGTTCACCGCACAGACCAATCCATTTGCCCTGGCGATGCACCGCCTGCACGGCGTAATCGAGCGCCCGCAAGAAGGCCGGATTCAGGCTGTTGTAGTGACGAGTCACCTTAGCGTTATCGCGATCCACTGCCAGTAGATATTGCGTCAGGTCATTACTACCAATACTAAAGAAATCAATCTCTTCGCAGCATTGATCGATGATGAACATCACCGACGGCACTTCCAGCATGATGCCGAGCTGGATCTTCTCATCAAACGGAATGTGTTCGTTACGCAGTTGCTGTTTGGCTTCCGCCAGTTTTTCTTTCACCCATAAGATCTCTTCCATTGAGGAGATCATCGGGATCATGATTTTCAGGCTGCCGTGAGCAGAGGCGCGCAGGATCGACCGTAGTTGTGTGGTAAACAACGACGCGTATTCTTCATAAATACGCACCGCGCGATAACCGAGGAACGGGTTAGCTTCTGCCGGAATGTTCAGATAATCAACGGGTTTATCACCGCCAATGTCCATAGTGCGCACAATAATGCTGCGTCCGTTGGCAGACTCCAGCGCCTGACAAAAAATGTTGTACAGCTCGCTTTCGCCCGGTGCACTGGTGCGATCCATATAGAGCATTTCAGTGCGGAACAAACCAACGCCTTCCGCACCATTGCCGAATGCGGCCTGCGCTTCCACGGAGTGAGCGATGTTAGCGGCAATTTCAATGCGGATACCGTCAGCGGTACGCGCTTGCTGGGTCAGCCAGACACGCTGTTGCTCACGCAGAGCGTCCTGTACGCGGGCTTCTTGCTGATAATAACGGGCCACGGATTCCCCTGGCTCAACCACAATCGCCCCTGCGTTGCCGTCGATATAAATCGTCTGATGCTGCCACGGAGTAAGGGCAGCAATATCCACACCTACCAGCGTCGGAATGTTGAACGAACGGGCAAGGATCACAGTATGTGAGGTGGTGCCGCCACTTTTCAGTAACAGACCTTTGAGATGATTTTTATCCAGTTCGAGGAACTGGCTGGGGGTCAGTTCATCAGCCATACAAATGGCGGGCTGCGTCAGTTTGCCCGGTGCCGGGAAGCGTTGCTCACCGTAGATTTGCTGGAGTAACTGGAAGCAGACGTCGCGTACGTCCAGGGCACGTTCTTGCAGGTAGCTGCTGCTGGAACGGGCGAACTCTTCGCAAAAGTGATTCGCACTGGCAACAATCGCTTCGGCGCAGCTTAATCCGGCGCTGACACCTGCCAGTAAATGTTCGCGCAGGGAAGTATCGCCAGCCAGGGATCGGTGCGCTTCCAGAATCGCGCTGGTAGCACCGTCGCTATCCAGCAGACGAAACTCTATGTTTTTCAGTACCAGCGTCAGACCGTTTTCCAGTGCGGATTGTTCGGCGTCAACGCCTTTGGCTGCGGGAAGATTACCCAGCGCATTGAGATCTAAAGAAGAGATCGGCGTCAGAATGCCGCCTGCGCTACCACTGCACACGGTGCGAGCACGGATAATTTGCGGATTCAGATTGGTCAGTGAAACCGGCAGTGGTTCCAGTTCGTCAGATTTTACTTCCGCCAGCGGTGCGTCGCAGTGGGGGAATTCATCGCGCAGCCATTGGCTTAAACGCTGGTACGCTTCCTGTTCGTCGGCCCCGGAAATCAGTAACTGGCAGTTATCGCCCACCAGCGTATCGGTGCCAATCAGCGCAAGGGCGCTTTTGGCGTTGCCCTTGCGGTCAGTGCGCAGGTTATGCCACTCAATTTGTGATGAAAAAGTATTACACAGCGTTTCAACGTGGCTTGCCGGACGCGCATGGACGCCGTTAGGTAGCTCACAAATAAATTCCACAATCAGGGCCATTGCCTTTCTCCCGGTACGGTTTTCTGTTTACAGGATAAGAGCGCACGGTAACGGCCTGCCATGTGACAAATCTGCCAAAAGCTGGACAAATGTAATGTAACCGTCAATTTGCGACGCGTCTCACAAGACGCCGTTTTGCGGCATGCTTCCGGATTATCGCAAGTTATGAGGCGGATCGCATTTTTGTACTGATATTACAAAAGTCCAGTAAATGGCCTTTTTATCCACTGTTTGCTCCGCCTGCGATTGCCTATTGTTTCTTCCATCAAAAATATGGACATGGGCTTTCGCAAGCCCGGGAGCAGCTTATGAATGAGTTGGTGCAGATCCTGAAAAATACCCGTCAGCATTTAATGACGGGCGTTTCACACATGATTCCCTTCGTGGTATCGGGCGGTATTTTGCTGGCGGTTTCCGTCATGTTGTATGGCAAAGGCGCAGTGCCGGATGCCGTAGCCGATCCGAATCTGAAAAAACTGTTTGATATCGGCGTTGCAGGTTTGACGCTGATGGTGCCTTTCCTCGCCGCTTACATCGGTTATTCCATTGCAGAACGTTCTGCGCTGGCTCCATGCGCTATCGGTGCCTGGGTTGGTAACAGCTTTGGCGCGGGCTTCTTTGGTGCGCTGATCGCCGGGATTATCGGCGGCATCGTGGTGCATTACCTGAAGAAAATTCCGGTGCATAAAGTTCTGCGCTCGGTGATGCCAATCTTCATCATTCCAATCGTCGGCACACTGATTACCGCTGGCGTCATGATGTGGGGGCTGGGCGAGCCGGTGGGGGCGTTGACCAACAGCCTGACCCAGTGGCTTCAGGGGATGCAGCAGGGCAGCATTGTTATGCTGGCGGTGATCATGGGTCTGATGCTGGCGTTCGATATGGGCGGCCCGGTTAACAAAGTGGCCTATGCCTTCATGCTGATTTGCGTTGCTCAGGGTGTTTATACCGTGGTGGCTATTGCCGCTGTTGGGATTTGTGTTCCACCGCTGGGGATGGGGCTGGCGACGCTGATTGGTCGTAAAAATTTCTCCGCAGAAGAGCGCGAAACCGGCAAGGCGGCACTGGTGATGGGCTGTGTTGGCGTTACTGAAGGGGCGATTCCTTTCGCCGCTGCCGATCCGCTGCGTGTCATTCCTTCCATCATGGTCGGTTCAGTTTGTGGTGCGGTAACTGCGGCGCTGGTCGGTGCGCAGTGCTATGCAGGCTGGGGTGGTCTGATTGTGCTGCCGGTGGTTGAAGGTAAGTTGGGTTACATCGCGGCAGTGGCTGTCGGGGCGGTTGTGACGGCAGTCTGCGTGAACGTGCTGAAAAGTCTGGCGCGTAAAAATGGGTCTTCAACTGAAGAGAAGGAAGACGACCTGGATCTGGATTTTGAAATTAATTAATTGAGGAACGAGCCATGACGAAAATTATCGCAGTAACCGCATGTCCTTCAGGTGTTGCCCATACTTATATGGCGGCAGAGGCGCTGGAAAGCGCCGCGAAAGCGAAAGGCTGGGAAGTGAAAGTAGAAACCCAGGGGTCGATTGGTCTGGAAAATGAACTGACTGCGGAAGACGTGGCAAGCGCCGATATGGTGATTTTGACCAAAGATATCGGCATCAAATTTGAAGAGCGTTTTGCTGGCAAGACTATCGTGCGTGTCAACATCAGCGACGCGGTAAAGCGTGCTGACGCCATTATGAGCAAAATTGAAGCTCACCTGGCACAAACCGCTTAAGTTCTTATCCCGCCCGCAAGGGCGGGTTCGCTTTCCCACAGGAGTTCCTCATGACGAATCGTATCTCTCGCCTCAAAACTGCACTGTTTGCCAATACCCGTGAAATCTCGCTGGAGCGGGCGTTGCTTTATACCGCCAGCCATCGGCAAACCGAAGGGGAGCCGGTGATAATGCGTCGGGCGAAAGCAACAGCGTATATCCTTGAACACGTTGAAATTTCGATTCGTGATGAAGAACTGATTGCCGGTAACCGCACCGTAAAACCACGCGCCGGGATTATGTCGCCGGAAATGGACCCTTACTGGCTGCTGAAAGAGCTGGATCAATTCCCGACGCGTCCGCAGGACCGCTTTGCTATCAGCGAAGAAGATAAACGTATCTACCGCGAAGAGTTGTTCCCGTACTGGGAAAAACGTTCGATGAAAGATTTCATCAACGGGCAGATGACGGATGAAGTAAAAGCCGCGACCAGCACGCAGATTTTCAGCATCAACCAGACGGATAAAGGCCAGGGGCACATTATTATTGATTACCCGCGCCTGCTGAATCACGGGCTGGGGGAGCTGGTGGCACAGATGCAGCAACATTGTCAGCAACAGCCGGAGAATCACTTTTATCAGGCAGCGCTGTTACTGCTGGAAGCCTCGCAGAAACATATTTTGCGTTACGCCGAACTGGCGGAAACGATGGCGGCAAGCTGCACTGATGGCCAGCGTCGCGAAGAACTGCTGACCATTGCGGAGATCTCCCGCCATAACGCCGAACATAAGCCGCAGACGTTCTGGCAGGCGTGCCAGTTATTCTGGTACATGAACATCATTCTGCAATACGAATCCAACGCCAGTTCGCTATCGTTGGGGCGCTTCGACCAGTATATGTTGCCGTTCTATCAGACATCATTAACCCAGGGCGAAGATCCGGCATTCCTGAAAGAACTGCTCGAATCTTTATGGGTGAAATGCAACGACATCGTGCTGTTGCGCTCCACCAGTAGCGCGCGTTATTTCGCAGGTTTCCCTACCGGCTATACCGCACTGCTCGGCGGGTTAACCGAGAACGGACGTAGCGCGGTGAACGTGCTTTCGTTCCTTTGCCTTGACGCTTATCAAAGCGTGCAATTACCGCAACCGAACCTCGGCGTGCGCACTAACGCCTTGATCGACACGCCGTTCCTGATGAAAACCGCAGAAACCATTCGCCTCGGCACCGGTATTCCGCAAATCTTTAACGATGAAGTGGTGGTGCCAGCGTTCCTCAACCGTGGCGTTTCGCTGGAAGATGCGCGCGACTATTCCGTAGTGGGCTGTGTGGAATTATCTATTCCCGGCAGAACCTACGGCTTGCATGACATCGCGATGTTTAACCTGCTGAAAGTGATGGAAATCTGCCTGCATGAAAATGAAGGCAACGCTGCGCTGACTTATGAAGGTTTACTGGAACAGATCCGCGCCAAGATCAGCCACTACATCACCCTGATGGTTGAGGGCAGCAATATTTGTGATATCGGCCATCGCGACTGGGCACCTGTACCGCTACTCTCGTCTTTTATCAGCGATTGTCTGGAAAAAGGCCGCGATATTACTGACGGCGGCGCGCGTTATAACTTCTCCGGCGTACAGGGGATCGGTATCGCCAACCTGAGCGATTCTCTCCATGCGTTGAAAGGGATGATTTTTGATCAACAGCGTTTAAGTTTTGACGAATTGCTGTCGGTATTAAAAGCCAACTTCGCCACGCCAGAAGGCGAAAAAGTCCGCGCTCGCTTAATTAACCGCTTCGAGAAATACGGTAACGATATCGACGAGGTGGATAACATCAGCGCCGAACTGTTACGCCACTACTGCAAAGAAGTGGAAAAATACCAGAACCCGCGCGGCGGCTACTTCACGCCAGGATCGTATACCGTTTCTGCTCACGTCCCGTTGGGATCGGTGGTTGGCGCGACGCCAGACGGTCGTTTTGCCGGGGAACAACTGGCAGACGGTGGCTTGTCACCCATGCTGGGTCAGGATGCACAAGGGCCAACGGCGGTGCTGAAATCAGTCAGTAAGCTCGATAATACGCTGCTGTCTAACGGTACGTTGCTGAACGTGAAATTCACTCCGGCGACCCTGGAAGGTGAAGCGGGATTACGCAAACTGGCCGACTTCTTACGGGCGTTTACCCAGCTTAAGTTGCAGCATATTCAGTTTAACGTGGTGAACGCCGACACGTTACGGGAAGCGCAACAGCGCCCACAAGATTATGCCGGGCTGGTGGTGCGCGTTGCCGGATACAGCGCCTTCTTTGTCGAACTGTCGAAGGAGATCCAGGATGACATCATCCGCCGGACAGCGCATCAGCTGTAACGTTGTGGAAACGCGCCGCAATGATGTGGCGCGCATTTTCAACATTCAGCGTTATTCACTGAATGACGGCGAGGGCATTCGTACGGTGGTCTTTTTTAAAGGCTGTCCGCATCTTTGCCCATGGTGTGCTAATCCGGAGTCGATCTCCGGCAAAATCCAGACGGTGCGCAGAGAGGCGAAATGTCTGCACTGCGCGAAATGTTTGCGTGATGCGGATGAATGCCCCTCCGGGGCATTTGAACGGATTGGTCGCGATATCAGCCTTGACGCTCTGGAACGGGAAGTGATGAAAGATGACATTTTCTTTCGCACGTCCGGCGGTGGCGTCACGCTTTCTGGCGGCGAAGTGTTAATGCAGGCGGAGTTTGCGACCCGTTTTTTACAGCGACTGCGGCTATGGGGTGTGTCATGCGCCATCGAAACTGCCGGAGACGCGCCAGCCAGCAAGCTGTTACCGCTGGCGAAATTGTGCGATGAAGTGTTGTTCGATTTAAAAATTATGGATGCGGCTCAGGCGCGGGATGTGGTGAAGATGAACCTGCAACGCGTGCTGGAGAATCTGCGTTTGCTGGTGAGTGAGGGTGTCAACGTGATCCCGCGTTTACCGCTGATCCCTGGTTTCACGCTCAGCCGGGAGAATATGCAGCAGGCGCTGGACGTGCTGATCCCGCTGAATATCAAGCAGATCCATCTGTTACCGTTTCATCAGTACGGCGAGCCGAAATACCGCCTGCTGGGGAAAACATGGTCGATGAAAGAGGTTTCTGCGCCGTCGTCAGCCGATGTGGCAACGATGCGTGAAATGGCAGAACGGGCCGGATTTCAGGTTACCGTGGGAGGTTAAAATGGCATATCTGGTGGCAGTAACCGCCTGCGTAAGCGGCGTGGCGCATACTTATATGGCGGCGGAACGGCTGGAAAAGTTGTGCCAGTTAGAGAAGTGGGGCGTTAGCATTGAAACTCAGGGCGCGTTGGGAACGGAGAATCGTTTAGCGGACGAGGATATCCGCCGGGCGGATGTTGCGCTGTTAATTACGGATATCGAGCTTGCCGGTGCTGAGCGATTTGAACATTGTCGCTACGTGCAATGCAGCATCTACGCTTTCCTGCGTGAGCCGCAGAGGGTGATGAGCGCAGTGCGCAAAGTGCTTTCTGCGCCGCAGCAAACCCATCTTATTCTGGAGTAGTCGGTTTTTCTGTCAGTTGGCTGTGGTACTGCCGACGATATTCCGACGGCGAGCGTTCGGTATTTTTACGAAACAGACGGCAGAAGTAGTTGCTGTCGACAAAGCCGCAGGCGTGCGCCACTTCTTTTACCTTCAGGTCATAGCCTTTCAATAATGTCTTAGCGTGCTCCAGTCGCGTGTGATTCAGGTATTCGTTAAAACCAATGGCCCCCGTTTTTTGAAACAGGTGCGAGAGGTAATTTGGCGAAATATAGAACGCCTGTGCGACAGATTCGCGGGTAAGTGCGGAGGCATAGCGTTCGTCGATATAATCACGAATAGCTTCGAATAGAGCCTGGCTGCGTGAGGCGGTCTGTATTTGGCTGCCGAGCAAATCGCGGCAGTGGCTAAGCAGGCTGGCGACGATAAGTCTGGCCGTTTGCTGCTCCTGCGACTGCATTTGCATTTCATTGAGCGTTTGTAGCAGAAAAGAACCAATGCGCGGGCCGCGTCGGGCGACGTGTTGCTTCGCCAGATTTTGATATTGTTTGCCATCCCATTGCACAACGCTGAAGCCGAGTTGCTGTTTGCCAAACAGCACGCTAAAGGTGGTGGCGGGGGCTTGCCATTGTGGAAAATTCCAGCCACCAGCAGGGACGTACAGCACA
Organism: Escherichia coli DSM 30083 = JCM 1649 = ATCC 11775; assembly: GCF_003697165.2. Taxonomy (GTDB): domain Bacteria; phylum Pseudomonadota; class Gammaproteobacteria; order Enterobacterales; family Enterobacteriaceae; genus Escherichia; species Escherichia coli. Next base: position 4,617,148 of record NZ_CP033092.2, on the reverse strand, counting down.
TCGCCGGGAACTAACGCTGCTCCAGCGCCGGTATCAATAAACTCACCTTCCAGCACAATTTCCAGCCGTGGAAAATCGACCTGATACGCAAGATCGGGCACCGGGCCGTTGCTGCTGGCAAAGTAAATCTGGCGCAGGGACAGCGGGCCGTTTATCAGGCGGGAGAGCAGATAGCTGACGTCGTGATACATGTTATTCCCTTAGGTATGTAGACGGGAAAACAGTAACTGGCATTATGAAAAAAGGCCACCTGAAAAGTGTGGCCTGATGGGAGTTCGATGTAAACATTGCGACAGTTTCAGTCGCCTTGTATTGCCGGATGCGGCGTAAATGCCTTACCCGGCCTACCGCCGCGATCTGTAGGCCGGATAAGACGCGTCAAGCGTCGCATCCGGCAAATAACATCTGGCTGATAATTACTGATTACCCACCTGATCGCCATACGGCAGAGTGTCGTAATCGATCAGTGCGTTTTTCTTATACGGGTTACCAATCCAGCGGGTAGTTTCTTTGAACTGCGGATTCACCACTGAACGGGTTGGATCGTAACCGTCGTAAGATAAGCCCGCCAAATCTGACCAGGTGTGGATCAGTTCCGCCAGGCTGTATTTACGATCAACATCCTGTGAGAAATCACGCGGATGAGTCGCTTGCCATTTTTCTGACGTCCACAGCAGGAACGGAATGGTGTACATATGACGCGTCGGGTTGTCTTCATTACGCCCCTGAGTTTTGTGCGGCGGCGTGTCGTAAACCTCTTCACCGTGGTCAGAGAAATAAACCAGGAAACCGTTCGGATCGGTCGCTTTAAAGTCTTTAATCAGGCTGGCAACCACGTGATCGTTGTACAGGTTAGCATTGTCATAATCATTATATGACTCCAGCTCTTCTGCGTTTAATCCCGGTGGAACATGCTCTGTATTACCGTCAAATTTGCCCTGATCTTCCGGATAACGGTACTTGTACTTGATATGCGTACCCAGCAGATGAACGATGATCAGTTTCTTCGGCGCAGGGTCCTTCAGCACTTCCTGGAACGGCTTCAGCACGTTGGTGTCGTATTCACGCGCACTCTGCGTACGTTGCTGGTTCATGTAGTACTGCTTGTCGGTCTGGCGCGAAAATACCGTCAGCATGGTATTGCGGGCGGTCATCGTCTGCTGGTTGGTGATCCAGAAGGTTTTATAACCCGCCTGTTTCATCATGTTCATCAGCGACGGCTGCGTCAGATACAGATCCGGGTTCTTTTCATTAGCAAAGGTCAGCGCCTGTTGCAGGATTTCAATGGTGTACGGACGAGACGTAACCACGTTATTAAACACGGTCAGATTCGGATCGGTTTTATGCAGCGCATCCAGCTCCGGCGTGGTTTCACGCGGATAACCGTACAGACTCATGCGTCCACGCTGGGTCGATTCGCCAATTACCAGCACTAAGGTGCGCGGTTCGTTACCCGATTCATCTTTGAAATTAGCCAGCGGCGGCAAGGCATTATTTTCATTCAGTAGCTTTGTTAGCGAGTTTAGTTGCTGACGATACTGATAATAGCCGGTCAGGAATTGCCACGGTGCGGCAGGCTCCATACGCGATGCCAGGTTATCCAACGTTTTCTCAAACGGCTTGTTCTTGATAAACGTATTCATGGCGATCGGATGCAGAATCAAGCCATAAAGCAGGGCAAAAGAGACAACATAACGCCACGGCTTTGGAATATAGACCGGGCGCAGGCGTGTCCACAGCAGAACTGCCACCGCCGTATAGGCCAGCGCGATAAGCACAATTTTCAGGCTGAAATACTGGCTTAAATACTCGCTGGCTTCGTTGGTGTTGGTTTCGAACATCACAAACAGAACGCTCTGCGAGAACTCCTGACCGTAGATGACGTAATAGCACAGCGCCGCCAGAGAGGCCGCCCATAGCACCACGCCGATCACTGCGGCAATAATTTTAATCCGCTTCGGAAAGAGGAATACCGGGATCAACCACAGCGAACTGAATAACAGCGAGTCGCGAATGCCGTTAGTGCCACTATAACCACTGATGTAAATAATGGCCTGTAGCAGAGTAGAGAAAAACCAAAAGTAGAGCAGTGCCCAACCCAGGGCTTTCCAGCTAAAAAGGGGTTTAGCCTGGACTTCTGTGGAATGCATAGTAAGAACCTGTCTTGAAAAAAATATCGCCGAATGTAACGACAATTCCTTAAGGATATCTGAAGGGATATCCAGATTTTGAATAAAATGCAGACAGAAATATATTGAAAACGAGGGTGTTAGAACAGAAGTATTTCAGAAAACCCTCGCGCAAAAGCACGAGGGTTTGCAGGAGAGGAAGATTAGCCGGTATTACGCATACCTGCCGCAATCCCGGCAATAGTGACCATTAACGCCTGCTCGACGCGAGGATCCGGTTCCTGGCCTTCTTTTTCTGCCTGGCGGGAGCGGTGCAGCAACTCGGCCTGCAATACGTTCAGCGGGTCGGTGTAAATATTCCGTAGCTGAATAGACTCTGCAATCCACGGCAGATCGGCCATCAGGTGAGAATCGTTGGCAATCGCCAGCACCACTTTGATGTCTTCTTCTTGCAGATTGCGTAACTCTTTACCTAACGGCCACAGTGCTTTGTCTACCAGGCGTTGGTCATAGTATTCCGCCAGCCACAGGTCTGCTTTGGCGAAGACCATCTCCAGCATGCCGAGACGCGTCGAGAAGAATGGCCAATCGCGGCACATGGCTTCCAGCTCGTTCTGTTTGCCATCTTCGACCACTTTTTGCAGCGCCGTACCTGCACCCAGCCAGGCGGGGAGCATCAGGCGGTTTTGCGTCCAGGCGAAAATCCACGGAATAGCGCGCAGTGACTCGACGCCGCCGGTTGGGCGACGTTTCGCCGGACGTGAACCCAACGGCAGTTTACCCAATTCTTGTTCCGGCGTAGCGGAGCGGAAGTAAGGCACAAAATCTTTGTTTTCACGTACGTAGCCGCGGTAGACATCGCAGGAGATAACAGACAGTTCATCCATAATACGACGCCAGCTCTCTTTCGGCTCAGGCGGTGGCAGCAGGTTGGCTTCCAGAATCGCCCCGGTGTACAGCGACAGGCTGCTGACGGTGATTTCTGGCAGACCATATTTAAAGCGGATCATCTCGCCCTGTTCGGTCACGCGCAGGCCACCTTTCAGGCTTCCTGGCGGTTGTGACAGCAGCGCCGCATGGGCAGGTGCGCCGCCGCGACCAATGGAACCGCCGCGACCGTGGAACAACGTCAGCTCAATACCCGCTTTTTCGCAGGTTTTGATTAATGCATCCTGTGCCTGATATTGCGCCCAGGAAGCTGCCATCACGCCCGCATCTTTTGCTGAGTCGGAATAGCCAATCATCACCATCTGTTTGCCCTGAATCAGGCCGCGATACCAGTCGATATTCAGCAGCTGGGTCATGACATCGTTGGCGTTGTTCAGGTCATCGAGGGTTTCAAACAGCGGAGCAACCGGCATCGCAAACCCGATACCCGCTTCTTTCAGCAGCAGGTGGACAGCCAGCACGTCGGACGGCGTTTTCGCCATCGAGATCACGTAGGCGGCAATGGAGCCTTGCGGCGCTTCGGCAATCACCTGGCAGGTATCGAGCACTTCGCGCGTTTCGGCGCTTGGTTGCCAGTTGCGCGGTAGAAGCGGACGTTTGGAGTTCAGTTCGCGGATCAGGAACGCCTGTTTGTCGGCTTCTGACCAGCTCTCGTAGTCGCCGATACCGAGGTAGCGGGTCAGCTCGCCCAGCGCTTCGGTATGGCGGGTGCTCTCCTGACGGATATCAATACGCACCAGCGGTACGCCGAAACATTTCACGCGGCGCAGGGTGTCGAGCAGATCGCCGTTGGCGATAATACCCATGCCACACGCCTGAAGTGACTGGTAGCAAGCGTAGAGCGGTTCCCACAGTTCTTCGTTTTGTGTCAGCAGGCCTTCTGGTTTTGGCAGTTCTTCGCCTTTCAGGCGCGCTTCCAGCCATGCCTGTGTCGCCATCAGGCGAGAACGCAGGTTTTTCATCAGATAGCGATACGGTTCTGCGGCACCTTCTTCGCCAACCAGCGCCAGCAGTTCAGGGGTCGCTTCAACCATCGACAGTTCAGAAACCAGCACCTGAATATCTTTCAGGAACAGATCGGTGGCTTTCCAGCGACTGAGCAGCAGGACGTGGCGGGTGATATCGGCAGTGACGTTCGGGTTGCCGTCGCGGTCACCGCCCATCCACGAGGTAAAACGGACCGGAACAAATTCGACGGGCAGTTTGTAGCCGAGATTCTCTTCCAGTTGTTCGTTCAGTTCGCGCAGGTAATTCGGTACGCCTTGCCACAGGCTGTTTTCTACTACGGCAAAGCCCCATTTGGCTTCATCTACCGGGCTTGGACGCAGCTTACGGATTTCATCTGTATGCCATGACTGGGCGATCAACTGGCGCAGGCGGCGCATCAGCTGGTTATGTTCGTAGTCGGCGATATCTTTGTTATCGAGCTGTTTTAAGCAGGCGTTCACTTCCACCATTTTGTGGATCAGTGTACGACGGGTAATTTCGGTTGGGTGAGCCGTGAGGACCAGTTCCAGCGACAGCGATTCCACTGCTTTTTTTATGGTGTCTTCGCTCAGTTCCGGCTGGTTTTTCAGTTTGCGCAGGGTGCGGGCGATCACTTCCGGGTTGCTGGCAGCTTCGCCTTTCGGCGAAATGCTGTGGTATTGCTCGGCGGTGTTGGCCAGGTTCAGAAACTGACTAAACGCACGCGCAACGGGCAGCAGCTCGTCGTTCGACAAATTTTGTAAGGTGGTGAGCAACTCCTGGCGGTTAGCATCATTGCCAGCGCGTGAAGATTTGGACAACTTACGGATAGTTTCTACGCGTTCAAGAATGTGTTCTCCCAACGCATCCTTGATGGTTTCTCCCAGCACTTTGCCGAGCATACTGACATTACTACGCAATGCGGAATATTGTTCGTTCATATTACCCCAGACACCCCATCTTATCGTTTGATAGCCCTGTATCCTTCACGTCGCATTGGCGCGAATATGCTCGGGCTTTGCTTTTCGTCGTCTTTTATAAAGCCACGTAAAAGCGGTGACGTCAAATGCTGCGAAATCGCTTCAGCAAACGAATAAATAGCAGGAATTTACGCCATTAAATTCACGACGCTTTAAATAAGCGTAACTTATGGGAATGTTAAAAAATCGCCTCGAATAACACCAAAGGTGTAGGTCGGATAAGATGCGCAAGCATCGCATCCGACATTGTTTGGCCTACGTTTTAATGCCAGCAAAAATGGTGAATCACCTGGGTGATCAGTTCGCGGGTGGGCTTGATAAACCTCGTCTCCAGATATTCATCAGGCTGATGAGCCTGATTAATTGAGCCAGGCCCCAGAACCAGCGTCGGGCATAACGTTTGAATAAACGGCGCTTCGGTACAGTAATTCACCACTTCGGTCTTTGCTCCGAGCAATTTCTCAACCACTTCAACCAGTTGATGATTCGGTGGGCATTCATAGCCAGGGATCGGCGGATGCAGCTCGTCGACCGTCAGACGACCCGGCCAGCGTTCGCTCACTGGAGCCAATGCATCGTTGAGCAAACCGTTAAGTTCATTGAGTGTCATGCCTGGCAGCGGACGAATATCCATATGCAACTCACAACAAGCGCAAATACGGTTAGATGCATCGCCGCCGTGGATATGCCCGAGGTTGAGCGTAGGGTATGGCACGGTAAACGCGTCGTAGTGATAACGTTCTTTCAGGTTATCGCGCAATTGCAAAATATGCCCGATGGCGTCGTGCATCAGTTCGATAGCGTTAACTCCGCGTGCTGGATCGCTGGAGTGGCCCGACTGGCCCTGAATACGGATGGCGTTAGAGATATGACCTTTATGCGCGCGTACCGGTTGCAGCGACGTTGGCTCGCCAATGATGGCGCAATCCGGGCGCAGGGCGGTAGTTTCGGCAAAATAACGCGCTCCGGCCATACTGGTTTCTTCATCGGCAGTCGCCAGAATGTAGAGCGGTTTTGCAAGCTTCGTGACGTCGACATCGCGTAGCGCATCAAGGATAAACGCAAAAAAGCCTTTCATGTCGGCGGTGCCTAAGCCGTAAAGCTTGCCGTCATGCTCCGTCAACGTAAATGGATCGCGCGTCCAGCGTCCGTCATCAAATGGCACCGTATCGGTATGCCCCGCCAGCAACAAACCGCCAGCCCCCTGTCCGCAACTGGCCAGCATATTAAATTTGTTGCGAGTTCCTGGCACAGGCTGTACTTCCACATTGAAGCCTAAATCCTTAAACCAGTCCGCCAGCAGAGTGATTAAATCTGCATTGCTTTGATCGAGTGCCTCTTCCGTGGCGCTTATTGAAGGTGTGGCAATCAGAGCACGGTAAATCTCGATAAATGGCGGTAATTTGTTTTTCATTGTTGACACACCTCTGGTCATGATAGTATCAATATTCATGCAGTATTTATGAATAAAAATACACTAACGTTGAGCGTAATAAAACCCACCAGCCGTAAGGTGAATGTTTTACGTTTAACCTGGCAACCAGACATAAGAAGGTGAATAGCCCCGATGTTGAATACGCTGATTGTGGGTGCCAGCGGCTACGCTGGCGCAGAGCTAGTGACCTATGTAAATCGCCATCCGCATATGAACATAACCGCTTTGACTGTTTCAGCGCAAAGCAATGATGCGGGAAAGTTAATCTCCGATTTGCATCCGCAGCTAAAAGGCATCGTTGATCTGCCGTTGCAGCCGATGTCGGATATCAGCGAGTTTAGCCCAGGGGTGGACGTGGTGTTTCTCGCCACCGCCCATGAAGTCAGCCACGATTTAGCGCCGCAATTTCTTGAAGCAGGCTGTGTGGTGTTCGACCTTTCCGGCGCGTTTCGTGTTAACGATGTCGCCTTCTATGAAAAATATTACGGCTTTACCCATCAATACCCGGAACTGCTGGAACAGGCAGCCTACGGTCTGGCGGAGTGGTGCGGTAATAAATTAAAAGAAGCGAACTTGATTGCCGTGCCAGGCTGTTATCCGACGGCAGCACAGCTGGCGCTGAAACCGTTGATTGATGCCGATCTTCTTGACCTCAATCAGTGGCCGGTGATCAACGCCACCAGCGGCGTGAGCGGTGCAGGACGTAAGGCAGCGATTTCAAATAGTTTTTGTGAAGTTAGCCTGCAACCGTATGGCGTCTTTACCCATCGCCATCAACCAGAGATCGCCACACACCTCGGTGCTGACGTTATCTTCACCCCGCATCTGGGCAATTTCCCGCGCGGCATTCTCGAAACCATTACCTGCCGCCTGAAACCGGGTGTGAGCCAGGTGCAAGTGGCGCAAGCGTTACAGCAGGCGTATGCCCATAAACCACTGATGCGGCTGTATGACAAAGGCGTTCCGGCGCTGAAAAATGTCGTTGGACTGCCATTCTGCGATATCGGTTTTGCCGTTCAGGGCGAGCATCTGATTATTGTGGCGACCGAAGACAACTTACTGAAAGGCGCGGCGGCACAAGCGGTGCAGTGCGCCAATATTCGTTTCGGCTATGCGGAAACGCAGTCTCTTATTTAAGGGTGCAATGATGAATCCATTAATTATCAAACTGGGTGGCGTACTGCTGGATAGTGAAGAGGCGCTGGAACGTCTGTTTAGCGCACTGGTGAATTATCGCGAGTCACATCAGCGTCCGCTGGTGATTGTGCACGGCGGCGGTTGCGTGGTGGATGAGCTGATGAAAGGGCTGAATCTGCCGGTGAAAAAGAAAAATGGCCTGCGGGTGACGCCTGCGGATCAGATAGACATTATCACCGGAGCACTGGCGGGAACGGCAAATAAAACCCTGCTGGCATGGGCGAAGAAGCATCAGATTGCGGCCGTAGGTTTGTTTCTCGGTGACGGCGACAGCGTCAAAGTGACCCAGCTTGATGAAGAGTTAGGCCATGTTGGACTGGCGCAGCCAGGTTCGCCTAAGCTTATCAACAGCTTGCTGGAGAACGGTTATCTGCCGGTGGTCAGCTCCATTGGCGTAACAGACGAAGGGCAACTGATGAACGTCAATGCCGACCAGGCGGCGACGGCGCTGGCGGCAACGCTGGGCGCGGATCTGATTTTGCTCTCTGACGTCAGCGGCATTCTCGACGGCAAAGGGCAACGTATTGCCGAAATGACCGCCGCGAAAGCAGAACAACTGATTGAGCAGGGCATTATTACTGACGGCATGATTGTGAAAGTGAACGCGGCGCTGGATGCTGCGCGCACGTTGGGCCGTCCGGTAGATATCGCCTCCTGGCGTCATGCGGAACAGCTTCCGGCACTGTTTAACGGTATGCCGATGGGTACGCGGATTTTAGCTTAAGTTTTGTTGGCCGGAGGCGCAGCTTTCCGGCATTGAATTTCAAAATAAGGAAACAGAGTTATGGCACTTTGGGGCGGGCGTTTTACCCAGGCAGCAGATCAACGGTTCAAACAATTCAACGACTCACTGCGCTTTGATTACCGTCTGGCGGAGCAGGATATTGTTGGCTCTGTGGCCTGGTCCAAAGCCCTGGTAACGGTCGGCGTGTTAACCGCAGAAGAGCAGGCGCAACTGGAAGAGGCGCTGAACGTGCTGCTGGAGGATGTTCGCGCCAGGCCACAACAAATCCTTGAAAGCGACGCCGAAGATATCCATAGCTGGGTGGAAGGCAAACTGATCGACAAAGTGGGTCAGTTAGGCAAAAAACTGCATACCGGGCGTAGCCGTAATGATCAGGTAGCAACTGACCTGAAACTGTGGTGCAAAGATACCGTTAGCGAGTTGCTGACGGCTAACCGGCAGTTACAATCCGCTCTGGTCGAGACCGCGCAGAACAATCAGGACGCGGTGATGCCGGGTTACACTCACCTGCAACGCGCCCAGCCGGTGACGTTCGCTCACTGGTGCCTGGCCTACGTTGAGATGCTGGCGCGTGATGAAAGCCGTTTGCAGGACGCGCTTAAGCGTCTGGATGTCAGCCCGCTAGGCTGTGGCGCACTGGCAGGAACGGCCTATGAAATCGATCGTGAACAGTTAGCAGGCTGGCTGGGCTTTGCTTCAGCGACCCGTAACAGTCTCGACAGCGTTTCTGACCGTGATCATGTGCTGGAACTGCTTTCTGCTGCCGCTATCGGCATGGTGCATCTGTCGCGTTTTGCTGAAGATCTGATTTTCTTTAACACCGGCGAAGCGGGGTTTGTGGAGCTTTCGGACCGCGTGACTTCCGGTTCATCATTAATGCCGCAGAAGAAAAACCCGGATGCGCTGGAGCTGATTCGCGGTAAATGCGGTCGGGTGCAGGGGGCGTTAACCGGCATGATGATGACGCTGAAAGGTTTGCCGCTGGCTTACAACAAAGATATGCAGGAAGACAAAGAAGGTCTGTTCGACGCGCTCGATACCTGGCTGGACTGCCTGCATATGGCGGCGCTGGTGCTGGACGGCATTCAGGTGAAACGTCCGCGTTGCCAGGAAGCGGCGCAGCAGGGTTACGCCAACGCTACTGAACTGGCGGATTATCTGGTGGCGAAAGGCGTACCGTTCCGCGAGGCGCACCATATTGTGGGTGAAGCTGTGGTGGAAGCCATTCGTCAGGGCAAAGCGTTGGAAGATCTGCCGCTCAGTGAGTTGCAGAAATTCAGCCAGGTGATTGGCGAAGATGTCTATCCGATTCTGTCGCTGCAATCGTGCCTCGACAAGCGTGCAGCAAAAGGCGGTGTCTCACCGCAACAGGTGGCGCAGGCGATTGCTTTTGCGCAGGCGCGGTTGGGGTAATTTGTTTATATTGCTCCCCTGAAAATGGGGAGCTTACCACGCCTACAAAGTGTGACACTTCGTAGGCGGATAAGGCGTTTACGCCGCATCAGGCAGAAATTTGTCAGCATTCTGGTGACCTTAAATTTAACGCCCAACCAGAACCATTATTTGTCACATTCCTTTTTATTCTTGCGTCTTCTTTACCTTCACTCTCCCCATAAAAATTATATTTTCAATACATCAGCCAATACATACTTTAATTAATTGAATATAATTCATTTCTATTGCTGTGTTCATTTTTAATGATTAATGGAGTTTGTTATGTGATTATTTAACGTGTTGTTTTAACGATAATGGCTAATTATTCAGGTGGTTTTTGAGGGTGTTTTTTCTCCTCGGTAGAAATTTTTATTTTTAATGTGATCACGGTTGAATAATCACCTTTTCTCTCTTGTATGGTAGTAGGCGTAAAATTAAGTTTGAAGTGTCTATTTACAATACAGGAGATTGCAATAATGAAAATTATTGCTGTGGATGTTTTTGTTACTTGTCCCGGGCGTAATTTCGTTACGCTTAAAATAACCACTGAAAGCGGACTTTGTGGATTAGGAGATGCCACGTTAAATGGTCGCGAATTGTCGGTCGCTTCTTATCTGAAAGATCATCTTTGTCCTCAATTAATTGGCCGCGATGCCAGCCGTATCGAAGATATCTGGCAATTCTTTTATAAAGGAGCTTACTGGCGACGTGGTCCCGTCACGATGTCGGCCATTTCTGCCATTGATATGGCGTTGTGGGATATCAAAGCTAAAGCGGCAAATATGCCATTGTATCAACTGCTTGGTGGCGCTTCTCGTGAAGGCGTGATGGTTTATTGCCACACCACCGGGCGGACGATTGATGAAGTCCTTGAAGACTATGCAAAGCACCAGCAGATGGGCTTTAAGGCGATTCGTGTGCAGTGTGGTGTACCGGGTATGCAAACCACCTATGGTCTGGCGAAGGGCAAAGGACTGGCGTATGAACCAGCAACCAAAGGCCTGTGGCCAGAAGAGCAGTTGTGGTCTTCAGAAAAGTATCTCGATTTTACGCCGAAGTTATTTGAAGCGGTGCGTAATAAGTTCGGTTTTAACGAACATCTGTTGCATGACATGCACCATCGCCTGACCCCCATCGAAGCGGCGCGCTTTGGGAGGAGCATTGAGGATTACCGCCTGTTCTGGATGGAAGATCCGACGCCTGCCGAGAACCAGGAATGTTTTCGTCTGATTCGCCAGCATACCGTGACGCCGATTGCGGTCGGTGAAGTGTTTAACAGTATCTGGGACTGCAAACAGTTAATCGAAGAGCAGCTGATTGACTATATTCGCACGACGATTACCCATGCAGGCGGCATTACCGGGATGCGACGGATTGTCGATTTTGCATCGCTTTATCAGGTACGTACCGGTTCGCATGGCCCTTCAGATTTATCGCCTGTTTGTCATGCGGCGGCGCTGCATTTTGACCTCTGGGTGCCAAACTTTGGCGTTCAGGAGTACATGGGCTATTCCGAACAAATGTTTGAAGTCTTCCCGCACAGCTGGCGCTTCGATGAAGGTTATATGCACCCAGGCGATGAACCGGGGCTGGGTATTTCTTTCGATGAGAAACTGGCGGCGAAATATCCGTATGACCCGGCGTATCTCCCCGTCGCACGACTGGAAGATGGCACATTGTGGAACTGGTAATAGCGGTTCGCTTAATTATTTTCTGAATATTCATCAAATCGATTAATTCCGCTCAAGGAGCTAAAAATGGACGTTGATGTGTCAACCAGTGTTGCGGGTAATAAACCGCAACGGATTCGTCGTATTCAGACAGTGACCCTGGTTTTATTATTTATGGCGGGGATCGTTAATTTTCTCGACCGTTCGTCATTGAGCGTGGCAGGTGAAGCAATTCGTGGCGAGTTAGGATTATCCGCTACCGAGTTTGGTGTTTTGCTTTCTGCATTTTCTCTGTCTTATGGTTTTTCACAACTTCCTTCCGGTATTTTGCTAGACCGCTTTGGCCCACGAATAGTGTTAGGCGCAGGCTTAATATTCTGGTCATTAATGCAGGCATTAACAGGAATGGTTAATTCTTTTAGCCACTTTATTTTAATGCGTATCGGTCTGGGTATTGGCGAAGCGCCATTTATGCCTGCGGGAGTAAAGTCGATCACCGACTGGTATGCGCAAAAAGAACGCGGCACGGCGCTGGGGATTTTTAACTCATCTACCGTTATCGGTCAGGCTATCGCGCCTCCTGCTCTTGTATTGATGCAACTGGCATGGGGCTGGCGGACGATGTTTGTCATCATCGGCGTAGCAGGGATTCTGGTTGGGATCTGTTGGTACGCGTGGTATCGCAACCGGGCGCAGTTTGTCCTGACCGAGGAAGAACGGACATATCTCTCCGCGCCGGTTAAACCGCGTCCACAGTTACAATTTAGCGAGTGGCTGGCGCTGTTTAAGCATCGGACAACCTGGGGGATGATTTTAGGTTTCTCTGGCGTCAATTATACCGGTTGGCTCTACATCGCGTGGTTACCCGGTTATTTGTAGGCCGAACAAGGTTTCAGTCTGGCGAAAACCGGTTGGGTGGCGGCAATTCCTTTCCTCGCGGCGGCGGTCGGGATGTGGGTTAACGGTATTGTTGTCGATCGGCTGGCGAAAAAAGGCTATGACCTGGCGAAGACGCGTAAAACGGCGATTGTCTGCGGTTTGATGATGTCGGCATTAGGCACGTTGCTGGTCGTGCAATCTTCCTCGCCAGCCCAGGCGGTAGCGTTTATCTCAATGGCGCTGTTCTGCGTGCATTTCGCGGGAACATCTGCATGGGGGCTGGTGCAGGTGATGGTGTCAGAAACAAAAGTGGCTTCCATCGCCGGGATTCAAAACTTTGGCAGTTTTGTTTTTGCTTCCTTTGCTCCGATCGTAACCGGTTGGGTCGTGGATACCACACACTCGTTTAATCTGGCGCTGGTTATCGCGGCCTGTGTGACGTTCACCGGGGCGCTGTGTTACTTCTTTATTGTCAAAGATCGGATTGAGTAACCGTTACTATCAGGCTCTCTTGCTGTGGGCCTGTAGAATAAAAAAAAGCGGATCCTGGAGATCCGCAAAAGTTCACGTTGGCTTTAGTTATTCGAGTTGAGAAACTCTCGAAACGGGCAGTGACTTCAAGGGTTAAAAGAGGTGCCGCTCCGTTTCTGTGAGCAATTATCAGTCAGAATGCTTGATAGGGATAATCGTTCGTTGCTATGCTACCTATCGCCGCGAACTATCGTGGCAATGGAGGATGGATAATGAATATTCGTGATCTTGAGTACCTGGTGGCATTGGCCGAACACCGCCATTTTCGGCGTGCGGCAGATTCCTGCCACGTTAGCCAGCCGACGCTTAGCGGGCAAATTCGTAAGCTGGAAGATGAGTTGGGCGTGATGTTGCTGGAGCGGACCAGCCGTAAAGTGTTGTTCACCCAGGCGGGAATGCTGCTGGTGGATCAGGCGCGTACCGTACTGCGTGAGGTGAAAGTCCTTAAAGAGATGGCAAGCCAGCAGGGCGAGACGATGTCCGGGCCGCTGCATATTGGTTTGATTCCCACGGTTGGACCGTACCTGCTACCGCATATTATCCCGATGCTGCACCAGACCTTTCCAAAGCTGGAAATGTATCTGCATGAAGCACAGACCCACCAGTTACTGGCGCAACTGGACAGCGGCAAACTCGATTGCGTGATCCTCGCGCTGGTGAAAGAGAGCGAAGCATTCATTGAAGTGCCGTTGTTTGATGAGCCAATGTTGCTGGCTATCTATGAAGACCACCCGTGGGCGAACCGCGAATGCGTACCGATGGCCGATCTGGCAGGGGAAAAACTGCTGATGCTGGAAGATGGTCACTGTTTGCGCGATCAGGCAATGGGTTTCTGTTTTGAAGCCGGGGCGGATGAAGATACACACTTCCGCGCGACCAGCCTGGAAACTCTGCGCAACATGGTGGCGGCAGGTAGCGGGATCACTTTACTGCCTGCGCTGGCTGTGCCGCCGGAACGCAAACGCGATGGGGTTGTTTATCTGCCGTGCATTAAGCCGGAACCACGCCGCACTATTGGCCTGGTTTATCGTCCTGGCTCACCGCTGCGCAGCCGCTATGAGCAGCTGGCAGAGGCCATCCGCGCAAGAATGGATGGCCATTTCGATAAAGTGTTAAAACAGGCGGTTTAAGCCATTTAGCGCAGCTACCCGATAGGCTTCCGCCATCGTCGGGTAGTTAAAGGTGGTGTTGACGAAGTACTCAATAGTGTTGCCGCCACCTTTCTGTTCCATAATCGCCTGACCGATATGAATAATTTCGGCAGCGCGCTCGCCAAAGCAGTGAATACCCAGAATCTCTTTTGTTTCCCGATGGAACAAAATTTTCAGCGTGCCCACGTTCATGCCGACGATTTGTGCACGTGCCAGATGTTTAAACTGGGCGCGGCCCACTTCATATGGCACTTTCATCGCGGTCAGCTGCTGTTCGGTTTTGCCTACAGAGCTGATTTCCGGGATGGTGTAAATGCCGGTAGGGATATCTTCAATCAGATGTGCGGTGGCTTCACCTTTCACCAGCGCCTGCGCGGCAATGCGCCCCTGGTCATAGGCTGCCGACGCCAGGCTCGGATAACCAATCACGTCGCCCACCGCGTAAACGTGCGGCTGTGCGGTCTGATACATGCTGTTGACCTTCAGCTGTCCGCGACTGTCAGTTTCCAGCCCAATGTTCTGTAACGCCAGCGAATCGGTATTACCGGTGCGACCGTTGGCATAGAGCAGACAGTCAGCTTTCAGTTTTTTACCCGACTTCAGATGCATGATCACACCGTCGTCACAGCCTTCGATCTTCTCGTACTCTTCGTTGTGACGAATCACTACGCCACTGTTCCAGAAGTGATAGGAGAGAGAATCTGACATCTCTTGATCGAGAAATGCCAGCAGGCGATCGCGGGTGTTGATCAGATCCACTTTTACATCCATACCGCGGAAGATCGACGCATATTCACAGCCGATCACTCCAGCACCGTAAATAAGTACATGGCGCGGTTCGTGGTGCATGCTAAGAATTGAGTCGCTGTCATAAATGCGTGGATGGGTGAAATCAACATCTGTTGGATGATATGGACGAGAGCCGCAGGCAATAACAAATTTTTCAGCAGTTAGTGTTTCGACGCTGCCGTCCGGGCAATCCAGCGCCAACGTATGCTCATCAACAAAGCGAGCGTTCCCCTGCAATATTTCACAGTGATTACGTTCGTAAAATCCCTGACGCATGCGCGTTTGTTGATTAATCACGTTATCGGCATGGTTAAGGATATCGGCAAAAGAAGAGCGGAGCAGTCGGGAATGGTCGCTGTATAGTGGGTTTTGATTGAATTCTATAATGCGGCTGACGGCGTGACGGAGAGCTTTCGACGGGATGGTGCCCCAGTGGGTGCAACCGCCGCCAACATTTTGATAACGCTCGATAACTGCGACGCGCGCACCTTGCTTAACCAGGCCCATCGCAGCGCCTTCGCCGCCGGGGCCGGAACCTATTACTATGGCATCGTAATCGTAGGAATGTGGCATGGTAGGGCTTACCTGTTCTTATACATAAAAGCAACAGAATGGTAACATTTTATCGCGGGTAAGCCAATTGATCCCCGTCATTTATCTGGCTATATCGTGAGCGGCCTTTGCTTTGTCTTCCTCCTTCTTATTTTATTTATTCACTATTAATCGCTTTTTCTTATGGCTGATAGTTTTATCTTGCCGAAGCGTGCTTTTTTGTTATTGTCTTTATGAAATCTTCTTATAAAACAAATATATAAATATTTTATATTGATGAGTTATTTGTATTTATACCATCAATAAAATCCGTTAATTAGCCTGTTTATAAGTGAATAAAGGAATAGCCGATGATCGAACACTATATTCGTGGGTTTGAGGAAGAACTTCGCGAGATCCGCCATCAGATCCACGAAAACCCGGAGCTGGGATTACAAGAATTTAAAACCAGTGCTTTGGTTGCGGAAAAGCTGCGCCAGTGGGGCTATGAGGTTGAGCAAGGGCTGGCGACAACCGGCGTGGTAGCCACGTTAAAAGTGGGCGACGGAGAGAAAAGTATTGGCCTGCGGGCGGATATGGATGCGTTGCCGATTTATGAAAATAGTGGCAAGCCCTGGGCCAGTAAACATCCTGGTTTAATGCACGCCTGCGGGCATGACGGGCATACCACCATACTGCTGGGGGCTGCGCGTTATTTTGCCGAAACCCGCCGTTTTAACGGCACGTTACGCCTTATCTTCCAGCCTGCGGAAGAGATGATTAACGGCGGTGAGATCATGGTTAAAGAGGGGCTTTTTGATCGTTTCCCCTGCGATGTCATTTTCGGGATGCACAACATGCCGGGTTTGCCGGTCGGCAAGTTTTTCTTCCAGCCTGGGGCGCTGATGGCGTCAATGGATCAGTTCCATATTACGGTTCGTGGTTGTGGCGGACACGGTGCGATCCCGCACAAAGCCATCGATCCAGTGCTGGTTGCCGCACATATCACCACCGCATTACAAAGCATTGTGTCGCGCAATGTCGATCCGCTGGAAGCGGCGGTAATTACCGTCGGCAGCATTGTTGCGGGTGAGGCGGCTAACGTCATTCCTGACAGTGCTGAGATGAAAATCAGTGTCCGCTCTCTTAGCCGCGATACCCGACAACTTCTTCTGACCCGTATTCCTGCTCTTGCACAAGCCCAGGCTGCCAGCTTTGGCGCTACGGCTGAGGTTACGCATGTTAACGGTACACCGGTATTAGTAAATGACGAGGAGATGGCGCGCTTCGCCTGGCAGGTGGCGTGCAAAACATTTGGTGAAGATCGGGCTGAGTTTGGCATCAAACCCCTGATGGGCAGTGAAGATTTCTCTTTCATGCTGGAAGCCCAACCCAAAGGCGGTTTCCTGTTATTCGGTAATGGCGATGTCGGGGAAGGTTCCTGCATGGTGCATAACCCCGGTTACGACTTTAACGATGCAAGCCTGGTCCCGGCAAGCAGCTACTGGGGCGCACTGGTTGAAGCCTGGCTGCAATAAATAAAACAACACACAACAACACTTTTTGGCAAGGAACATGGAATGACGGCGATCGTAAATGAAACCGTGAGTGTGAAGAAAAAGCCCAGCGGCAGGCGGGTGATCTTTGCCTCGGCGTTTGGCAATGCGCTCGAATTTTTTGATTTTGGCGTTTACAACTTTTTTGTGGTCTATATCAGTACGCTTTTCTTCCCACCCAGTGCCGATCATAACGTCGCGCTGTTACTGGCATTTGCAACGTTTGGTGTGAGCTTTTTTATGCGTCCGCTCGGTGGGATTATCGTTGGTGCCTGGGCCGATCGCTTCGGGCGTAAACCGGCGATGGTGTTCACTATTGCTCTGATGAGCCTCGGTACGCTGATGATCGGCATCGCACCGACGTATGAAACGGCGGGCTATTGGGGAACTGCAACGCTGGTGCTGGCGCGTCTAATTCAGGGCGTTGCGGCAGGTGGTGAAGTCGGGGCTTCAATGTCGCTACTGGTGGAGTCAGCTCCGGCAAATCGTCGCGGCTTTTACAGCAGTTGGTCACTGGCGACCCAAGGGCTGGCAACGACCTTCGGTGGGGTTGTTGCTTTAGGTCTGAGCGCATGGCTACCGTTCGCCACAGGTTCAGAAACCGTAATGGCAGAATGGGGCTGGCGTGTGCCGTTTTTTATTGGCGTGTTATTAGCACCTATCGGTTGCTGGTTGCGTCTGAGCCTGGAAAATGACGTACCTGAGCCAGTGCGCAATAAAAAAGCTGCTACCAGCGAAAGCGCGTTTTCTCTGCTCCTGCAACATAAGGCGACTATCGTTAATGGCGTTTTACTCGCTATTGGTAGCACGGTCGCAACCTATATCTCCCTCTTTTATTACGGCACCTGGGCGGCGAAGTATCTGGCGATGCCTCAACATTATTCTCATGCAGCGATGTTACTGGCGGGGGTAATTACGTTTGTGGGTGCGCTGTTGGTGGGGATGCTATGTGATTCGGTTGGGCGTAAAAAGCTGATTTTAATCTCCCGTGTGATGGTGCTTCTCTGTAGCTGGCCGTCATTCTGGCTGTTGGTGAATTACCCAAGCCCTGGCATGTTGCTGACGGTGGTTTTCGTGATGGTCAGCTTTACCACGCTTGGCGGTGTGCCAGTGATGTTGTTGATCTCTGAACTGTTGCCGAAACGGATTCGGGCATTAGGTTTCGCGCTGGTTTATAGCATTGGCGTAGCAATCTTTGGCGGTTTTGCGCAATATTTCGCCACGCAATCCATCGTGTTGCTGGATAGTCTGACGGCTCCGGCGTGGTATCTGGGGGGAGGCACGTTGCTGTCGATGCTGGCGTTGTTGTACGTAAAAGAACCGGCCAAAGAATTGCAGTAAATATGTTTTATTGCGTTACCGTTCATTCACAACACTGGAGCAATCCAGTATGTTCATTCTCTGGTATAGTGCCAGCAGTACTTTTGGCAAGGATTCAGACATCGTGATGGGCGTAAGAGCGCAACAAAAAGAAAAAACCCGCCGTTCGCTGGTGGAAGCCGCATTTAGCCAATTAAGTGCTGAACGCAGCTTCGCCAGCCTGAGTTTGCGTGAAGTGGCACGAGAAGCAGGCATTGCTCCCACCTCTTTTTATCGGCATTTCCGCGACGTAGACGAACTGGGTCTGACCATGGTTGATGAGAGCGGTTTAATGCTACGCCAACTCATGCGTCAGGCGCGTCAGCGTATCGCCAAAGGCGGGAGTGTGATCCGCACCTCGGTCTCCACATTTATGGAGTTCATCGGTAATAATCCTAACGCCTTCCGGTTATTATTGCGGGAACGCTCCGGCACCTCCGCTGCGTTTCGTGCCGCCGTTGCGCGTGAAATTCAGCACTTCATTGCGGAACTTGCGGACTATCTGGAACTCGAAAACCATATGCCGCGTGCGTTTACTGAAGCGCAAGCCGAAGCAATGGTGACGATTGTCTTCAGTGCGGGGGCCGAGGCGTTGGATGTCGGCGTCGAGCAACGCCGGCAATTAGAAGAGCGACTGGTACTGCAGCTGCGAATGATTTCGAAAGGGGCTTATTACTGGTATCGCCGTGAACAAGAGAAAACCACAATTATTCCGGGAAATGTGAAGGACGAGTAATGAAACAAGCAAATCAAGATAGAGGTACGCTGCTGCTAGCGTTGGTTGCTGGCTTATCGATCAATGGTACTTTTGCAGCGCTGTTTAGCTCCATTGTACCATTTTCTGTATTCCCGATTATTTCCCTGGTGTTGACAGTTTACTGCCTGCATCAACGTTATCTTAATCGCACTATGCCGGTAGGCTTGCCGGGTCTGGCAGCTGCTTGTTTTATTCTCGGCGTACTGCTGTACAGCACGGTAGTTCGTGCGGAATATCCGGATATCGGCTCTAACTTCTTCCCGGCAGTACTGTCCGTCATTATGGTGTTCTGGATTGGCGCGAAGATGCGTAACCGTAAGCAGGAAGTTGCTGAGTAATCGGTATCATGCCGGATGCAAGCGCATCCGGCATGGGTTTTACTTCGCGGTCAGTAATACGCCGCACTCCATATGGTGCGTGTAGGGGAACTGATCAAATAGAGCCAGACGTTCGACCTTGTGCGTCTGGCTTAATGTTTCCAGATTCTTGCATAACGTTTCCGGATTGCAGGAGATATACAGAATACGTGGATACGCCTGCACCATTTTCTCGGTTTCACTGTCCAGACCGCTGCGCGGTGGGTCGACAAAAATGGTTTCGCACTGATAACTCTTTAAGTCGATTCCTTGCAGGCGGTTAAACTCGCGCACACCATTCATCGCCTGAGTAAATTCTTCTGCCGCCATACGAATAATTTGTACGTTATCAATATGGTTAGCGGCAATGTTGTATTGCGCGGCGGCGACTGACGGCTTGGCGATTTCGGTGGCTAATACCCGATCAAAATTGCGTGCCAGCGCTAATGAAAAGTTACCGTTGCCGCAGTATAGCTCCAGTAAATCGCCTTTTGAGCCTTTGGTTACGTCCAGCGCCCATTCCAGCATCTGAATATTCATCGCCGTGTTCGGTTGGGTAAAGCTGTTTTCTACCTGACGGTAGATCATCTCTTTCCCCGCGATCGGCAGACGTTCGTCGATGTAATCCTGATCCAGCGCGATTTTGGTTTTCGTTGCCCGACCAATCAGATGCACATTCAGATTCTGCGCGCGCAGTGCATCGCGCAGGGCTTCCGCCTGCTGACGCCACTCATCATCCAGCTTTTTATGGTACAGCAAGGAAACAACCGCTTGATTGCTTAGCGTAGTGAGGTAATCAATCTGGAACAACTTGTGGCGCAGAATGGGATTATTACGCACACCCGCAATCATCGCCGTCATCAACTGGTTGATAAGTTCACTGGCGGCGGGGAAGCTATCCACACGGATACGACTTTTGGTTTGTTGATCGAAAATGATGTGGTACAGGTCATCGCCATCGTGCCAGATGCGGAACTCCGCACGCATCCGATAATGACTGACCGGCGAGCGAAACACTTCCGGAACCAGGTCAGAAAACGGTGCCATCATACTTTGCAAACGTACCACTTTTTCGGCTAACTGCGCTTCATACTGTTCTGTTGGAAGGTGTTCGGGGGTCATGATGTATCCTGAAAAATTAAAGTACGCGGCGATTGTAGGGATTGCTCATCAGATGTCCAGATCTTGATGAATTCCTATTTGTGAGCTACGTCTGGACAGTAACTTGTTACAACCTGTAGCATCCACTTGCCGGTCCTGTGAGTTAATAGGGAATCCAGTGCGAATCTGGAGCTGACGCGCAGCGGTAAGGAAAGGTGCGATGATTGCGTTATGCGGACACTGCCATCCGGTGGGAAGTCATCATCTCTTAGTATCTTAGATACCCCTCCAAGCCCGAAGACCTGCCGGCCAACGTCGCATCTGGTTCTCATCATCGCGTAATATTGATGAAACCTGCGGCATCCTTCTTCTATTGTGGATGCTTTACAATGATTAAAAAAGCTTCGCTGCTGACGGCGTGTTCTGTCACGGCATTTTCCGCTTGGGCACAGGATACCAGCCCGGATACTCTCGTCGTTACTGCTAACCGTTTTGAACAACCGCGCAGCACTGTGCTTGCGCCAACTACTGTTGTGACGCGTCAGGATATCGACCGCTGGCAGTCGACCTCGGTCAATGATGTGCTGCGCCGTCTTCCGGGCGTGGATATCACCCAAAACGGCGGTTCAGGTCAGCTCTCATCTATTTTTATTCGCGGTACAAATGCCAGTCATGTGTTGGTGTTAATTGATGGCGTCCGCCTGAATTTGGCGGGGGTGAGTGGTTCTGCTGATCTTAGTCAGTTCCCTATTGCGCTTGTCCAGCGTGTTGAATATATCCGTGGGCCGCGCTCCGCTGTTTATGGTTCAGATGCAATAGGCGGGGTCGTGAATATCATCACGACGCGCGATCACCCCGGAACGGAAATTTCAGCAGGGTGGGGAAGCAATAGTTATCAGAACTATGATGTTTCTACACAGCAACAACTGGGGGATAAGACACGGGTAACGCTGTTGGGCGATTATGCCCATACTCATGGTTATGATGTTGTCGCCTATGGTAATACCGGAACGCAAGCGCAGCCAGATAACGATGGTTTTTTAAGTAAAACGCTTTATGGCGCGCTGGAGCATAATTTTACTGATGTCTGGAGCGGCTTTGTGCGCGGCTATGGCTATGATAATCGTACCAATTATGACGCATATTATTCTCCCGGCTTGCCACTGGTCGATACCCGTAAACTCTATAGCCAAAGTTGGGATGCCGGACTGCGCTATAACGGCGAACTGATTAAATCACAACTGATTACCAGCTACAGCCATAGCAAAGATTACAACTACGATCCGCATTATGGTCGTTATGATTCGTCCGCGACGCTCGATGAGATGAAACAGTACACCGTCCAGTGGGCAAACAACATCATCATTGGCCACGGTAATATTGGTGCGGGTGTTGACTGGCAGAAGCAGAGCACGGCACCGGGCACAGCTTATGTTGAGGATGGATATGATCAACGTAATACCGGCATCTATCTGACTGGGCTGCAACAAGTCGGCGATTTTACTTTTGAAGGCGCAGGACGCAGCGACGATAATTCTCAGTTTGGTCGTCATGGTACCTGGCAAACCAGCGCCGGTTGGGAGTTCATCGAAGGTTATCGCTTTATTGCTTCCTACGGAACATCTTATAAGGCACCAAATCTTGGGCAACTGTATGGCACCTACGGTAATCCGAATCTGAATCCTGAGAAAAGCAAACAATGGGAAGGCGCGTTTGAAGGCTTAACTGCTGGGGTTAACTGGCGTATTTCCGGATATCGTAACGATGTCAGTGACTTGATCGATTATGATGATCACACCCTGAAATATTACAACGAAGGGAAAGCGCGGATTAAGGGTGTCGAGGCGACCGCTAATTTTGATACCGGACCACTGACGCATACTGTGAGTTATGATTATGTTGATGCGCGCAATGCAATTACTGACACGCCGTTGTTACGCCGTGCTAAACAGCAGGTGAAATACCAGCTCGACTGGCAGTTGTATGACTTCGACTGGGGGATTACTTATCAGTATTTAGGCACTCGCTATGATAAGGATTACTCATCTTATCCTTATCAAACCGTTAAAATGGGCGGTGTGAGCTTGTGGGATCTTGCGGTTGCGTATCCGGTCACCTCTCACCTGACAGTTCGTGGTAAAATAGCCAACCTGTTCGACAAAGATTATGAGACAGTCTATGGCTACCAAACTGCAGGACGGGAATACACCTTGTCTGGCAGCTACACCTTCTGAACCACGTCCCACCGTGCTGGTGTTTGACTCCGGCGTCGGTGGGTTGTCGGTCTATGACGAGATCCGGCATCTCTTACCGGATCTCCATTACATTTATGCTTTCGATAACGTCGCTTTCCCGTATGGCGAAAAAAGCGAAGTGTTTATTGTTGAGCGAGTGGTGGAAATTGTCACCGCAGTGCAAGAACGTTATCCCCTTGCGCTGGCTGTGGTCGCTTGCAACACCGCCAGTACCGTTTCACTTCCTGCATTACGCGAAAAGTTCGACTTCCCGGTTGTTGGTGTCGTGCCGGCGATTAAACCTGCTGCACGTCTGACGGCAAATGGCATTGTCGGATTACTGGCAACCCGCGGAACTGTTAAACGTTCTTATACTCATGAGCTGATCGCGCGTTTCGCTAATGAATGCCAGATAGAAATGCTGGGCTCGGCAGAGATGGTTGAGTTGGCTGAAGCGAAGCTGCATGGCGAAGATGTTTCTCTGGATGCGCTAAAACGTATCCTACGCCCGTGGTTAAGAATGAAAGAGCCGCCAGATACCGTTGTACTGGGGTGTACCCATTTCCCTCTACTACAAGAAGAACTGTTACAGGTGCTGCCAGAGGGAACCCGGCTGGTGGATTCTGGCGCAGCGATTGCTCGCCGAACGGCCTGGCTGTTAGAACATGAAGCCCCGGATGCAAAATCTGCCGATGCGAATATTGCCTTTTGTATGGCAATGACGCCAGAAGCTGAACAATTATTGCCCGTTTTACAGCGTTACGGCTTCGAAACGCTCGAAAAACTGGCAGTTTTAGGCTGATTTGGTTGAATGTTGCGCGGTCAGAAAATTATTTTAAATTTCCTCTTGTCAGGCCGGAATAACTCCCTATAATGCGCCACCACTGACACGGAACAACGGCAAACACGCCGCCGGGTCAGCGGGGTTCTCCTGAGAACTTCGGCAGAGAAAGCAAAAATAAATGCTTGACTCTGTAGCGGGAAAGCGTATCATGCACACCCCGCGCCGCTGAGAAAAAGCGAAGCGGCACTGCTCTTTAACAATTTATCAGACAATCTGTGTGGGCACTCGAAGATACGGATTCTTAACGTCGCAAGACGAAAAATGAATACCAAGTCTCAGGAGTGAACACGTAATTCATTACGAAGTTTAATTCTTTGAGCATCAAACTTTTAAATTGAAGAGTTTGATCATGGCTCAGATTGAACGCTGGCGGCAGGCCTAACACATGCAAGTCGAACGGTAACAGGAAGCAGCTTGCTGCTTTGCTGACGAGTGGCGGACGGGTGAGTAATGTCTGGGAAACTGCCTGATGGAGGGGGATAACTACTGGAAACGGTAGCTAATACCGCATAACGTCGCAAGACCAAAGAGGGGGACCTTAGGGCCTCTTGCCATCGGATGTGCCCAGATGGGATTAGCTAGTAGGTGGGGTAACGGCTCACCTAGGCGACGATCCCTAGCTGGTCTGAGAGGATGACCAGCCACACTGGAACTGAGACACGGTCCAGACTCCTACGGGAGGCAGCAGTGGGGAATATTGCACAATGGGCGCAAGCCTGATGCAGCCATGCCGCGTGTATGAAGAAGGCCTTCGGGTTGTAAAGTACTTTCAGCGGGGAGGAAGGGAGTAAAGTTAATACCTTTGCTCATTGACGTTACCCGCAGAAGAAGCACCGGCTAACTCCGTGCCAGCAGCCGCGGTAATACGGAGGGTGCAAGCGTTAATCGGAATTACTGGGCGTAAAGCGCACGCAGGCGGTTTGTTAAGTCAGATGTGAAATCCCCGGGCTCAACCTGGGAACTGCATCTGATACTGGCAAGCTTGAGTCTCGTAGAGGGGGGTAGAATTCCAGGTGTAGCGGTGAAATGCGTAGAGATCTGGAGGAATACCGGTGGCGAAGGCGGCCCCCTGGACGAAGACTGACGCTCAGGTGCGAAAGCGTGGGGAGCAAACAGGATTAGATACCCTGGTAGTCCACGCCGTAAACGATGTCGACTTGGAGGTTGTGCCCTTGAGGCGTGGCTTCCGGAGCTAACGCGTTAAGTCGACCGCCTGGGGAGTACGGCCGCAAGGTTAAAACTCAAATGAATTGACGGGGGCCCGCACAAGCGGTGGAGCATGTGGTTTAATTCGATGCAACGCGAAGAACCTTACCTGGTCTTGACATCCACGGAAGTTTTCAGAGATGAGAATGTGCCTTCGGGAACCGTGAGACAGGTGCTGCATGGCTGTCGTCAGCTCGTGTTGTGAAATGTTGGGTTAAGTCCCGCAACGAGCGCAACCCTTATCCTTTGTTGCCAGCGGTCCGGCCGGGAACTCAAAGGAGACTGCCAGTGATAAACTGGAGGAAGGTGGGGATGACGTCAAGTCATCATGGCCCTTACGACCAGGGCTACACACGTGCTACAATGGCGCATACAAAGAGAAGCGACCTCGCGAGAGCAAGCGGACCTCATAAAGTGCGTCGTAGTCCGGATTGGAGTCTGCAACTCGACTCCATGAAGTCGGAATCGCTAGTAATCGTGGATCAGAATGCCACGGTGAATACGTTCCCGGGCCTTGTACACACCGCCCGTCACACCATGGGAGTGGGTTGCAAAAGAAGTAGGTAGCTTAACCTTCGGGAGGGCGCTTACCACTTTGTGATTCATGACTGGGGTGAAGTCGTAACAAGGTAACCGTAGGGGAACCTGCGGTTGGATCACCTCCTTACCTTAAAGAAGCGTACTTTGCAGTGCTCACACAGATTGTCTGATAGAAAGTGAAAAGCAAGGCGTCTTGCGAAGCAGACTGATACGTCCCCTTCGTCTAGAGGCCCAGGACACCGCCCTTTCACGGCGGTAACAGGGGTTCGAATCCCCTAGGGGACGCCACTTGCTGGTTTGTGAGTGAAAGTCACCTGCCTTAATATCTCAAAACTCATCTTCGGGTGATGTTTGAGATATTTGCTCTTTAAAAATCTGGATCAAGCTGAAAATTGAAACACTGAACAACGAAAGTTGTTCGTGAGTCTCTCAAATTTTCGCAACACGATGATGGATCGCAAGAAACATCTTCGGGTTGTGAGGTTAAGCGACTAAGCGTACACGGTGGATGCCCTGGCAGTCAGAGGCGATGAAGGACGTGCTAATCTGCGATAAGCGTCGGTGAGGTGATATGAACCGTTATAACCGGCGATTTCCGAATGGGGAAACCCAGTGTGTTTCGACACACTATCATTAACTGAATCCATAGGTTAATGAGGCGAACCGGGGGAACTGAAACATCTAAGTACCCCGAGGAAAAGAAATCAACCGAGATTCCCCCAGTAGCGGCGAGCGAACGGGGAGGAGCCCAGAGCCTGAATCAGTGTGTGTGTTAGTGGAAGCGTCTGGAAAGGCGCGCGATACAGGGTGACAGCCCCGTACACAAAAATGCACATATTGTGAGCTCGATGAGTAGGGCGGGACACGTGGTATCCTGTCTGAATATGGGGGGACCATCCTCCAAGGCTAAATACTCCTGACTGACCGATAGTGAACCAGTACCGTGAGGGAAAGGCGAAAAGAACCCCGGCGAGGGGAGTGAAAAAGAACCTGAAACCGTGTACGTACAAGCAGTGGGAGCCTCTTTATGGGGTGACTGCGTACCTTTTGTATAATGGGTCAGCGACTTATATTCTGTAGCAAGGTTAACCGAATAGGGGAGCCGAAGGGAAACCGAGTCTTAACTGGGCGTTAAGTTGCAGGGTATAGACCCGAAACCCGGTGATCTAGCCATGGGCAGGTTGAAGGTTGGGTAACACTAACTGGAGGACCGAACCGACTAATGTTGAAAAATTAGCGGATGACTTGTGGCTGGGGGTGAAAGGCCAATCAAACCGGGAGATAGCTGGTTCTCCCCGAAAGCTATTTAGGTAGCGCCTCGTGAATTCATCTCCGGGGGTAGAGCACTGTTTCGGCAAGGGGGTCATCCCGACTTACCAACCCGATGCAAACTGCGAATACCGGAGAATGTTATCACGGGAGACACACGGCGGGTGCTAACGTCCGTCGTGAAGAGGGAAACAACCCAGACCGCCAGCTAAGGTCCCAAAGTCATGGTTAAGTGGGAAACGATGTGGGAAGGCCCAGACAGCCAGGATGTTGGCTTAGAAGCAGCCATCATTTAAAGAAAGCGTAATAGCTCACTGGTCGAGTCGGCCTGCGCGGAAGATGTAACGGGGCTAAACCATGCACCGAAGCTGCGGCAGCGACACTATGTGTTGTTGGGTAGGGGAGCGTTCTGTAAGCCTGTGAAGGTGGCCTGTGAGGGTTGCTGGAGGTATCAGAAGTGCGAATGCTGACATAAGTAACGATAAAGCGGGTGAAAAGCCCGCTCGCCGGAAGACCAAGGGTTCCTGTCCAACGTTAATCGGGGCAGGGTGAGTCGACCCCTAAGGCGAGGCCGAAAGGCGTAGTCGATGGGAAACAGGTTAATATTCCTGTACTTGGTGTTACTGCGAAGGGGGGACGGAGAAGGCTATGTTGGCCGGGCGACGGTTGTCCCGGTTTAAGCGTGTAGGCTGGTTTTCCAGGCAAATCCGGAAAACCAAGGCTGAGGCGTGATGACGAGGCACTACGGTGCTGAAGCGACAAATGCCCTGCTTCCAGGAAAAGCCTCTAAGCATCAGGTAACATCAAATCGTACCCCAAACCGACACAGGTGGTCAGGTAGAGAATACCAAGGCGCTTGAGAGAACTCGGGTGAAGGAACTAGGCAAAATGGTGCCGTAACTTCGGGAGAAGGCACGCTGATATGTAGGTGAAGCGACTTGCTCGTGGAGCTGAAATCAGTCGAAGATACCAGCTGGCTGCAACTGTTTATTAAAAACACAGCACTGTGCAAACACGAAAGTGGACGTATACGGTGTGACGCCTGCCCGGTGCCGGAAGGTTAATTGATGGGGTTAGCGGTAACGCGAAGCTCTTGATCGAAGCCCCGGTAAACGGCGGCCGTAACTATAACGGTCCTAAGGTAGCGAAATTCCTTGTCGGGTAAGTTCCGACCTGCACGAATGGCGTAATGATGGCCAGGCTGTCTCCACCCGAGACTCAGTGAAATTGAACTCGCTGTGAAGATGCAGTGTACCCGCGGCAAGACGGAAAGACCCCGTGAACCTTTACTATAGCTTGACACTGAACATTGAGCCTTGATGTGTAGGATAGGTGGGAGGCTTTGAAGTGTGGACGCCAGTCTGCATGGAGCCGACCTTGAAATACCACCCTTTAATGTTTGATGTTCTAACGTTGGCCCGTAATCCGGGTTGCGGACAGTGTCTGGTGGGTAGTTTGACTGGGGCGGTCTCCTCCTAAAGAGTAACGGAGGAGCACGAAGGTTGGCTAATCCTGGTCGGACATCAGGAGGTTAGTGCAATGGCATAAGCCAGCTTGACTGCGAGCGTGACGGCGCGAGCAGGTGCGAAAGCAGGTCATAGTGATCCGGTGGTTCTGAATGGAAGGGCCATCGCTCAACGGATAAAAGGTACTCCGGGGATAACAGGCTGATACCGCCCAAGAGTTCATATCGACGGCGGTGTTTGGCACCTCGATGTCGGCTCATCACATCCTGGGGCTGAAGTAGGTCCCAAGGGTATGGCTGTTCGCCATTTAAAGTGGTACGCGAGCTGGGTTTAGAACGTCGTGAGACAGTTCGGTCCCTATCTGCCGTGGGCGCTGGAGAACTGAGGGGGGCTGCTCCTAGTACGAGAGGACCGGAGTGGACGCATCACTGGTGTTCGGGTTGTCATGCCAATGGCACTGCCCGGTAGCTAAATGCGGAAGAGATAAGTGCTGAAAGCATCTAAGCACGAAACTTGCCCCGAGATGAGTTCTCCCTGAGACTTAGAGTCTCCTGAAGGAACGTTGAAGACGACGACGTTGATAGGCCGGGTGTGTAAGCGCAGCGATGCGTTGAGCTAACCGGTACTAATGAACCGTGAGGCTTAACCTTACAACGCCGAAGATGTTTTGGCGGATGAGAGAAGATTTTCAGCCTGATACAGATTAGATTAACCGGCGACAAGCGGGTTAATGAAACAGAATTTGCCTGGCGGCCTTAGCGCGGCGGTCCCACCTGACCCCATGCCGAACTCAGAAGTGAAACGCCGTAGCGCCGATGGTAGTGTGGGGTCTCCCCATGCGAGAGTAGGGAACTGCCAGGCATCAAATTTAGCGAAAGGCCCAGTCGGAAGACTGGGCCTTTTTGCGTTTCTATAAACTCTTCCTGTCGTCATATCTACAAGCCATCCCCCCACAGATACGGTAAACTAGCCTCGTTTTTGCATCAGGAAAGCAGCTATGAACCACTCCTTAAAACCCTGGAACACATTTGGCATTGATCATAATGCTCAGCACATTGTATGTGCCGAAGACGAACAACAATTACTCAATGCCTGGCAGCATGCAACCGCAGAAGGACAACCCGTTCTTATTCTGGGTGAAGGAAGTAATGTACTTTTTCTGGAGGACTATCGCGGCACGGTGATCATCAACCGGATCAAAGGTATCGAAATTCATGATGAACCTGATGCGTGGTATTTACATGTAGGAGCCGGAGAAAACTGGCATCGCCTGGTAAAATACACTTTGCAGGAAGGTATGCCTGGTCTGGAAAATCTGGCATTAATTCCTGGTTGTATCGGCTCATCACCTATCCAGAATATTGGTGCTTATGGCGTAGAATTACAGCGAGTTTGCGCTTATGTTGATTGTGTTGAACTGGCGACAGGCAAGCAAGTACGCTTAACTGCCAAAGAGTGCCGTTTTGGCTATCGAGACAGTATTTTTAAACATGAATACCAGGATCGCTTCGCCATTGTAGCCGTAGGTCTGCGTCTGCCAAAAGAGTGGCAACCTGTACTGACGTATGGTGACTTAACTCGCCTGGATCCTTCAACGGTAACGCCACAGCAAGTATTTGATGCGGTGTGTCATATGCGCACCACCAAACTCCCTGATCCAAAAGTGAACGGTAATGCGGGTAGTTTCTTCAAAAATCCTGTTGTTTCTGCCGAAACTGCTAACGCGTTGTTGGCACAATTTCCAACAGCCCCACATTACCCCCAGGTGGATGGTTCAGTAAAACTGGCCGCGGGTTGGCTTATTGATCAGTGCCAGCTTAAAGGGACGCAAATTGGTGGGGCTGCGGTACACCGTCAACAGGCGCTGGTTCTCATAAATGAGCACGATGCAAAAAGCGAAGATGTTGTACAGCTGGCGCATCATGTAAGACAAAAAGTGGGTGAAAAATTTAATGTCTGGCTTGAGCCTGAAGTCCGCTTTATTGGTGCATCAGGTGAAGTGAGCGCAGTGGAGACAATTTCATGAAGGATAACACCGTGCCACTGAAATTGATCGCCCTGTTAGCGAATGGCGAATTTCACTCTGGCGAGCAGTTGGGTGAAACGCTGGGAATGAGCCGGGCGGCTATTAATAAACACATTCAGACACTGCGTGACTGGGGCGTTGATGTATTTACTGTTCCGGGTAAAGGATACAGCTTGCCCGAGCCAATCCAGTTACTTAATGCCGAAAAGATATTGAGTCAGCTGGATGACGGCAGTGTAGCCGTGCTGCCAGTTATTGACTCCACGAATCAGTATCTCCTGGACCGCATCGGAGAGCTTAAATCTGGCGATGCCTGTGTTGCAGAATACCAGCATGCTGGCCGTGGTCGTCGTGGTCGGAAATGGTTTTCGCCTTTTGGCGCGAACTTATATTTGTCGATGTTCTGGCGTCTGGAACAGGGCCCGGCGGCGGCGATTGGTTTAAGTCTGGTTATCGGTATCGTGATGGCGGAAGTATTACGCAAGCTGGGTGCAGATAAAGTTCGTGTTAAATGGCCTAATGACCTCTATCTGCAGGATCGCAAGCTGGCAGGCATTCTTGTGGAGCTGACTGGCAAAACCGGCGATGCGGCGCAAATAGTCATTGGTGCAGGGATCAACATGGCAATGCGTCGTGTTGAAGAGAGTGTCGTTAATCAAGGGTGGATCACGCTGCAGGAAGCCGGGATCAATCTCGATCGTAATACTCTTGCGGCCATGCTGATACGTGAATTACGCGCGGCGCTGGAACTCTTCGAGCAAGAAGGATTGACACCTTATCTTTCGCGCTGGGAAAAGTTGGATAATTTTATTAATCGCCCAGTGAAACTTATCATTGGTGATAAAGAAATATTTGGCATTTCACGCGGAATAGACAAACAGGGTGCTTTATTACTTGAGCAGGATGGAATAATAAAACCCTGGATGGGCGGTGAAATATCCCTGCGTAGTGCAGAAAAATAAGAAAGGGGAGCATTAACTCCCCTTTAAATTATTTGCGTAGTCTGACCTCTTCTACTGCATGATTAGCACTTTTCGTCAGGATTAAACTGGCACGCTCGCGAGTAGGTAGAATATTTTGCTTTAAGTTCAGCCAGTTGATCTCTTTCCACAATGTCATGGCAGTCTTAATAGCTTCTTCTTTAGTTAATTTCGCGTAGTTATGAAAATAGGAATCCGGGTCTGTAAAAGCCCCTTCGCGGAATTTCAGAAAACGGTTGATATACCACGTCTGAAGTAAGTCTTCCGGTGCATCAACATATATCGAAAAATCGACAAAATCAGAAACAAATACATGATGTGGATCGTGTGGATAATCCATCCCGCTCTGTAAGACATTTAACCCTTCAAGAATTAAAATATCAGGCTGAACAACAGTTTTATCTCCATCCGGGATCACATCATAAATAAGATGCGAGTAAACAGGGGCTGTAACGTTTGGCACGCCGGATTTGAGATCGGAAACAAACTTCACCAGGCGATGCATATCATACGATTCCGGGAAGCCTTTCTTCTTCATCAGACCACGTTCTTTCAGAACCTGATTAGGGTGAAGGAAGCCATCTGTAGTGATCAGTTCAACACGACGATGTTCCGGCCAACGGCTTAATAGCGCCTGCAATACACGGGCGGTTGTACTTTTCCCCACCGCGACACTACCAGCAATACTGATAATGTAAGGAATGCGTTGCCCGTTGGTACCAAGAAACTGTTCCAGAACTGCCTGACGGCGCAGATTCGAGCTTATATAGAAGTTCAGCAAACGTGACAGAGGTAAATAGATCTCGGCAACTTCTTCTAACGAGAGATCTTCATTAATACCTTTGAGACGGGCGATCTCATCTTCCGATAACGTCATAGGTACGGAATCACGCAGAGCTGCCCACTGGTTGCGGTCAAACTGTAGGTAAGGCGTCATTAACGTTTGCTCTTTTATACTCATAAGCATGTTTCTGGCGGTCATAGCTCTATCGGCAAAGCGATATTTGCCATGGCGCGTCACAGTTCTGTTGAATGGGTTAATGGGCAGGAGGGTAACACCAGATGGGGAGGAATAATAAGAAAAAATCTCTCCCAGGAAGCTATCGTTGAAAAGCAATGTGACAGATATTCCATCTGATAAAAAGAATTATGGTTTAGCAGGAGCACATTGTTGAGCACAATGATGTTGAAAAAGTGTGCTAATCTGCCCTCCGTTCGGCTGTTTCTTCATCGTGTCGCATAAAATGTGACCAATAAAACAAATTATGCAATTTTTTAGTTGCATGAACTCGCATGTCTCCATAGAATGCGCGCTACTTGATGCCGACTTAGCTCAGTAGGTAGAGCAACTGACTTGTAATCAGTAGGTCACCAGTTCGATTCCGGTAGTCGGCACCATCAAGTCCGGTGGGGTTCCCGAGCGGCCAAAGGGAGCAGACTGTAAATCTGCCGTCACAGACTTCGAAGGTTCGAATCCTTCCCCCACCACCAATTTCGGCCACGCGATGGCGTAGCCCGAGACGATAAGTTCGCTTACCGGCTCGAATAAAGAGAGCTTCTCTCGATATTCAGTGCAGAATGAAAATCAGGTAGCCGAGTTCCAGGATGCGGGCATCGTATAATGGCTATTACCTCAGCCTTCCAAGCTGATGATGCGGGTTCGATTCCCGCTGCCCGCTCCAAGATGTGCTGATATAGCTCAGTTGGTAGAGCGCACCCTTGGTAAGGGTGAGGTCGGCAGTTCGAATCTGCCTATCAGCACCACTTCTTTTCTCCTCCCTGTTTTTTCCTTCTGTTTATTGCATTCAACAAGTCGGGCATGTTGCCTGGTTGATGTGGTGATATCACCGATTTATCCGTGTCTTAGAGGGACAATCGATGTCTAAAGAAAAGTTTGAACGTACAAAACCGCACGTTAACGTCGGTACTATCGGCCACGTTGACCATGGTAAAACAACGCTGACCGCTGCAATCACTACCGTACTGGCTAAAACCTACGGCGGTGCTGCTCGCGCATTCGACCAGATCGATAACGCGCCGGAAGAAAAAGCTCGTGGTATCACCATCAACACTTCTCACGTTGAATACGACACCCCGACCCGTCACTACGCGCACGTAGACTGCCCGGGGCACGCCGACTATGTTAAAAACATGATCACCGGTGCTGCTCAGATGGACGGCGCGATCCTGGTAGTTGCTGCGACTGACGGCCCGATGCCGCAGACTCGTGAGCACATCCTGCTGGGTCGTCAGGTAGGCGTTCCGTACATCATCGTGTTCCTGAACAAATGCGACATGGTTGATGACGAAGAGCTGCTGGAACTGGTTGAAATGGAAGTTCGTGAACTTCTGTCTCAGTACGACTTCCCGGGCGACGACACTCCGATCGTTCGTGGTTCTGCTCTGAAAGCGCTGGAAGGCGACGCAGAGTGGGAAGCGAAAATCCTGGAACTGGCTGGCTTCCTGGATTCCTACATTCCGGAACCAGAGCGTGCGATTGACAAGCCGTTCCTGCTGCCGATCGAAGACGTATTCTCCATCTCCGGTCGTGGTACCGTTGTTACCGGTCGTGTAGAACGCGGTATCATCAAAGTTGGTGAAGAAGTTGAAATCGTTGGTATCAAAGAGACTCAGAAGTCTACCTGTACTGGCGTTGAAATGTTCCGCAAACTGCTGGACGAAGGCCGTGCTGGTGAGAACGTAGGTGTTCTGCTGCGTGGTATCAAACGTGAAGAAATCGAACGTGGTCAGGTACTGGCTAAGCCGGGCACCATCAAGCCGCACACCAAGTTCGAATCTGAAGTGTACATTCTGTCCAAAGATGAAGGCGGTCGTCATACTCCGTTCTTCAAAGGCTACCGTCCGCAGTTCTACTTCCGTACTACTGACGTGACTGGTACCATCGAACTGCCGGAAGGTGTAGAGATGGTAATGCCGGGCGACAACATCAAAATGGTTGTTACCCTGATCCACCCGATCGCGATGGACGACGGTCTGCGTTTCGCAATCCGTGAAGGCGGCCGTACCGTTGGCGCGGGCGTTGTAGCAAAAGTTCTGAGCTAATTGCCGATAACATTTGACGCAATGCGCACTAAAAGGGCATCATTTGATGCCCTTTTTGCACGCTTTCGTACCAGAACCTGGCTCATCAGTGATTTTCTTTGTCATAATCATTGCTGAGACAGGCTCTGTTGAGGGCGTATAATCCGAAAAGCTAATACGCGTTTCGATTTGGTTTGCCTCGCGATCGCGGGGTGAAAATGTTTGTAGAATACTTCTGACAGGTTGGTTTATGAGTGCGAATACCGAAGCTCAAGGAAGCGGGCGCGGCCTGGAAGCGATGAAGTGGGTCGTTGTGGTGGCATTGCTCCTGGTAGCGATTGTCGGCAACTACCTTTATCGCGACATTATGCTGCCGCTGCGTGCGCTGGCCGTAGTAATTCTGATTGCTGCAGCGGGTGGTGTCGCGCTGTTAACGACAAAAGGTAAAGCAACCGTTGCTTTTGCCCGTGAAGCGCGTACCGAAGTCCGTAAGGTCATTTGGCCGACTCGCCAGGAAACATTGCACACCACGCTGATTGTGGCTGCGGTTACCGCAGTAATGTCACTGATCCTGTGGGGACTGGATGGTATTCTGGTTCGCCTGGTATCCTTTATCACTGGCCTGAGGTTCTGAGATGTCTGAAGCTCCTAAAAAGCGCTGGTACGTCGTTCAGGCGTTTTCCGGTTTTGAAGGCCGCGTAGCAACGTCGCTGCGTGAGCATATCAAATTACACAACATGGAAGAGTTGTTTGGTGAAGTCATGGTACCAACCGAAGAAGTGGTTGAAATCCGTGGCGGTCAGCGTCGCAAAAGCGAACGTAAATTCTTCCCTGGCTACGTCCTCGTTCAGATGGTGATGAACGACGCGAGCTGGCACCTGGTGCGCAGCGTACCGCGTGTGATGGGCTTCATCGGCGGTACTTCCGATCGTCCTGCGCCAATCAGCGATAAAGAAGTCGATGCGATTATGAACCGCCTGCAGCAGGTTGGTGATAAGCCGCGTCCGAAAACGTTGTTTGAACCGGGTGAAATGGTCCGTGTTAATGATGGTCCGTTCGCTGACTTCAACGGCGTTGTTGAAGAAGTTGATTACGAGAAATCTCGTCTGAAAGTGTCTGTTTCTATCTTCGGTCGTGCGACCCCTGTAGAGCTGGACTTCAGCCAGGTTGAAAAAGCTTAACCCAGCGATCAAAAAAGCGGCGATTTAATCGTTGCACAAGGCGCGAGATTGGAATACAATTTCGCGCCTTTTGTTTTTATGGGCCTTGCCCGTAAAACGATTTTTTATATCACGGGGAGCCTCTCAGAGGCGTTATTACCCAACTTGAGGAATTTATAATGGCTAAGAAAGTACAAGCCTATGTCAAGCTGCAGGTTGCAGCTGGTATGGCTAACCCGAGTCCGCCAGTAGGTCCGGCTCTGGGTCAGCAGGGCGTAAACATCATGGAATTCTGCAAAGCGTTCAACGCAAAAACTGATTCCATCGAAAAAGGTCTGCCGATTCCGGTAGTAATCACTGTTTACGCTGACCGTTCTTTCACTTTCGTTACCAAGACTCCGCCGGCAGCAGTTCTGCTGAAAAAAGCGGCTGGTATCAAGTCTGGTTCCGGTAAGCCGAACAAAGACAAAGTGGGTAAAATTTCCCGCGCTCAGCTGCAGGAAATCGCGCAGACCAAAGCTGCCGACATGACTGGTGCCGACATTGAAGCGATGACTCGCTCCATCGAAGGTACTGCACGTTCCATGGGCCTGGTAGTGGAGGACTAAGAAATGGCTAAACTGACCAAGCGCATGCGTGTTATCCGCGAGAAAGTTGATGCAACCAAACAGTACGACATCAACGAAGCTATCGCTCTGCTGAAAGAACTGGCGACTGCTAAATTCGTAGAAAGCGTGGACGTAGCTGTTAACCTCGGCATCGACGCTCGTAAATCTGACCAGAACGTACGTGGTGCAACTGTACTGCCGCACGGTACTGGCCGTTCCGTTCGCGTAGCCGTATTTACCCAGGGTGCAAACGCTGAAGCTGCTAAAGCTGCAGGTGCTGAACTGGTAGGTATGGAAGATCTGGCTGACCAGATCAAGAAAGGCGAAATGAACTTTGACGTTGTTATTGCTTCTCCGGATGCAATGCGCGTTGTTGGCCAGCTGGGCCAGGTTCTGGGTCCGCGCGGCCTGATGCCAAACCCGAAAGTGGGTACTGTAACGCCGAACGTTGCTGAAGCGGTTAAAAACGCTAAAGCTGGCCAGGTTCGTTACCGTAACGACAAAAACGGCATCATCCACACCACCATCGGTAAAGTGGACTTTGACGCTGACAAACTGAAAGAAAACCTGGAAGCTCTGCTGGTTGCGCTGAAAAAAGCAAAACCGACTCAGGCGAAAGGCGTGTACATCAAGAAAGTTAGCATCTCTACCACCATGGGTGCAGGTGTTGCAGTTGACCAGGCTGGCCTGAGCGCTTCTGTAAACTAATGCCTTTACGTGGGCGGTGATTTTGTCTACAATCTTACCCCCACGTATGCTAACGAAAGTTAGCAGCTAAAAAGATTTGTTCGTTGGAGCCTGGCCTATCCAGGCCTCCGTCGAAGACCGCAGGAGTTTCGCAAGAAACTTAATCCCCTGCGTAGACGGTGACAGAACGCTAAGATTATTCTTTTATATTCTGGCTTGTTTCTGCTCACCGTAATTAAGACGCTCT
This sequence comes from Escherichia coli DSM 30083 = JCM 1649 = ATCC 11775, assembly GCF_003697165.2. GTDB lineage: Bacteria > Pseudomonadota > Gammaproteobacteria > Enterobacterales > Enterobacteriaceae > Escherichia > Escherichia coli. The sequence continues at coordinate 4,580,325 of NZ_CP033092.2, read as the reverse complement.
CTCCGTTTGGAGGAGTGAAGTGAGTTCCAGAGATTTTCTCTGGCAAACATCCAGGAGCAAAGCTAATGGCTTTAAATCTTCAAGACAAACAAGCGATTGTTGCTGAAGTCAGCGAAGTAGCCAAAGGCGCGCTGTCTGCAGTAGTTGCGGATTCCCGTGGCGTAACTGTAGATAAAATGACTGAACTGCGTAAAGCAGGTCGCGAAGCTGGCGTATACATGCGTGTTGTTCGTAACACCCTGCTGCGCCGTGCTGTTGAAGGTACTCCGTTCGAGTGCCTGAAAGATGCGTTTGTTGGTCCGACCCTGATTGCATACTCTATGGAACACCCGGGCGCTGCTGCTCGTCTGTTCAAAGAGTTCGCGAAAGCGAATGCAAAATTTGAGGTCAAAGCCGCTGCCTTTGAAGGTGAGCTGATCCCGGCGTCTCAGATCGACCGCCTGGCAACTCTGCCGACCTACGAAGAAGCAATTGCACGCCTGATGGCAACCATGAAAGAAGCTTCGGCTGGCAAACTGGTTCGTACTCTGGCTGCTGTACGCGATGCGAAAGAAGCTGCTTAATCGCAGTTATCTTTTTAACGCATTCGCTTACGTATAAACTTATTCTGATATTCAGGAACAATTTAAATGTCTATCACTAAAGATCAAATCATTGAAGCAGTTGCAGCTATGTCTGTAATGGACGTTGTAGAACTGATCTCTGCAATGGAAGAAAAATTCGGTGTTTCCGCTGCTGCTGCTGTAGCTGTAGCTGCTGGCCCGGTTGAAGCTGCTGAAGAAAAAACTGAATTCGACGTAATTCTGAAAGCTGCTGGCGCTAACAAAGTTGCTGTTATCAAAGCAGTACGTGGCGCAACTGGCCTGGGTCTGAAAGAAGCTAAAGACCTGGTTGAATCTGCACCGGCTGCTCTGAAAGAAGGCGTGAGCAAAGACGACGCAGAAGCACTGAAAAAAGCTCTGGAAGAAGCTGGCGCTGAAGTTGAAGTTAAATAAGCCAACCCTTCCGGTTGCAGCCTGAGAAATCAGGCTGATGGCTGGTGACTTTTTAGTCACCAGCCTTTTTGCGCTGTAAGGCGCCAGTAGCGTTTCACACTGTTTGACTACTGCTGTGCCTTTCAATGCTTGTTTCTATCGACGACTTAATATACTGCGACAGGACGCCCGTTCTGTGTAAATCGCAATGAAATGGTTTAAGCGTGATAGCAACAGGCATTGCGGAAAGTGTTCCATTTTCCGGTCAACAAAATAGTGTTGCACAAACTGTCCGCTCAATGGACAGATGGGTCGACTTGTCAGCGAGCTGAGGAACCCTATGGTTTACTCCTATACCGAGAAAAAACGTATTCGTAAGGATTTTGGTAAACGTCCACAAGTTCTGGATGTACCTTATCTCCTTTCTATCCAGCTTGACTCGTTTCAGAAATTTATCGAGCAAGATCCTGAAGGGCAGTATGGTCTGGAAGCTGCTTTCCGTTCCGTATTCCCGATTCAGAGCTACAGCGGTAATTCCGAGCTGCAATACGTCAGCTACCGCCTTGGCGAACCGGTGTTTGACGTCCAGGAATGTCAAATCCGTGGCGTGACCTATTCCGCACCGCTGCGCGTTAAACTGCGTCTGGTGATCTATGAGCGCGAAGCGCCGGAAGGCACCGTAAAAGACATTAAAGAACAAGAAGTCTACATGGGCGAAATTCCGCTCATGACGGACAACGGTACCTTTGTTATCAACGGTACTGAGCGTGTTATCGTTTCCCAGCTGCACCGTAGTCCGGGGGTCTTTTTTGACTCCGACAAAGGTAAAACCCACTCTTCGGGTAAGGTGCTGTATAACGCGCGCATCATCCCTTACCGTGGTTCCTGGCTGGACTTCGAATTCGATCCGAAGGACAACCTGTTCGTACGTATCGACCGTCGCCGTAAACTACCTGCGACAATCATTCTGCGTGCCCTGAACTACACCACAGAGCAGATCCTCGACCTGTTCTTTGAAAAAGTTATCTTTGAAATCCGTGATAACAAGTTGCAGATGGAACTGGTGCCGGAACGCCTGCGTGGTGAAACCGCATCTTTTGACATCGAAGCTAACGGTAAAGTGTACGTAGAAAAAGGCCGCCGCATTACTGCGCGCCATATTCGCCAGCTGGAAAAAGACGACGTCAAGCTGATCGAAGTTCCGGTTGAGTACATCGCAGGTAAAGTGGTTGCTAAAGACTACATTGATGAGTCTACCGGCGAGCTGATCTGCGCAGCGAACATGGAGCTGAGCCTGGATCTGCTGGCTAAGCTGAGCCAGTCTGGTCATAAGCGTATCGAAACGCTGTTCACCAACGATCTGGATCACGGCCCATATATCTCTGAAACCTTACGTGTCGACCCAACTAACGACCGTCTGAGCGCACTGGTAGAAATCTACCGTATGATGCGCCCTGGCGAGCCGCCGACTCGTGAAGCTGCTGAAAGCCTGTTCGAGAACCTGTTCTTCTCCGAAGACCGCTATGACTTGTCTGCGGTTGGTCGTATGAAGTTCAACCGTTCTCTGCTGCGCGAAGAAATCGAAGGTTCCGGTATCCTGAGCAAAGACGACATCATTGATGTTATGAAAAAGCTCATCGATATCCGTAACGGTAAAGGCGAAGTTGATGATATCGACCACCTCGGCAACCGTCGTATCCGTTCTGTTGGCGAAATGGCGGAAAACCAGTTCCGCGTTGGCCTGGTACGTGTAGAGCGTGCGGTGAAAGAGCGTCTGTCTCTGGGCGATCTGGATACCCTGATGCCTCAGGATATGATCAACGCCAAGCCGATTTCCGCAGCAGTGAAAGAGTTCTTCGGTTCCAGCCAGCTGTCTCAGTTTATGGACCAGAACAACCCGCTGTCTGAGATTACGCACAAACGTCGTATCTCGGCACTCGGCCCAGGCGGTCTGACCCGTGAACGTGCAGGCTTCGAAGTTCGAGACGTACACCCGACTCACTACGGTCGCGTATGTCCAATCGAAACCCCTGAAGGTCCGAACATCGGTCTGATCAACTCCCTGTCCGTGTACGCACAGACTAACGAATACGGCTTCCTTGAGACTCCGTATCGTAAAGTGACCGACGGTGTTGTAACTGACGAAATTCACTATCTGTCTGCTATCGAAGAAGGCAACTACGTTATCGCCCAGGCGAACTCCAACCTGGATGAAGAAGGCCACTTCGTAGAAGACCTGGTAACTTGCCGTAGCAAAGGCGAATCCAGCTTGTTCAGCCGCGACCAGGTTGACTACATGGACGTATCCACCCAGCAGGTGGTATCCGTCGGTGCGTCCCTGATCCCGTTCCTGGAACACGATGACGCCAACCGTGCATTGATGGGTGCGAACATGCAACGTCAGGCCGTTCCGACTCTGCGTGCTGATAAGCCGCTGGTTGGTACGGGTATGGAACGTGCTGTTGCCGTTGACTCCGGTGTAACTGCGGTTGCTAAACGTGGTGGTGTCGTTCAGTACGTGGATGCTTCCCGTATCGTTATCAAAGTTAACGAAGACGAGATGTATCCGGGTGAAGCAGGTATCGACATCTACAACCTGACCAAGTACACCCGTTCTAACCAGAACACCTGTATCAACCAGATGCCGTGTGTGTCTCTGGGTGAACCGGTAGAACGCGGCGACGTGCTGGCAGACGGTCCGTCCACCGATCTCGGTGAACTGGCGCTTGGTCAGAACATGCGCGTAGCGTTCATGCCGTGGAATGGTTACAACTTCGAAGACTCCATCCTCGTATCCGAGCGTGTTGTTCAGGAAGACCGTTTCACCACCATCCATATTCAGGAACTGGCGTGTGTGTCCCGTGATACCAAGCTGGGGCCGGAAGAGATCACCGCTGACATCCCGAACGTGGGTGAAGCTGCTCTCTCCAAACTGGATGAATCCGGTATCGTTTACATTGGTGCGGAAGTGACCGGTGGCGACATTCTGGTTGGTAAGGTAACGCCGAAAGGTGAAACTCAGCTGACCCCAGAAGAAAAACTGCTGCGTGCGATCTTCGGTGAGAAAGCGTCTGACGTTAAAGACTCTTCTCTGCGCGTACCAAACGGTGTATCCGGTACGGTTATCGATGTTCAGGTCTTTACTCGCGATGGCGTAGAAAAAGACAAACGTGCGCTGGAAATCGAAGAAATGCAGCTCAAACAGGCGAAGAAAGACCTGTCTGAAGAACTGCAGATCCTCGAAGCGGGTCTGTTCAGCCGTATCCGTGCTGTGCTGGTAGCCGGTGGCGTTGAAGCTGAGAAACTCGACAAACTGCCGCGCGATCGCTGGCTGGAGCTGGGCCTGACCGACGAAGAGAAACAAAATCAGCTGGAACAGCTGGCTGAGCAGTATGACGAACTGAAACACGAGTTCGAGAAGAAACTCGAAGCGAAACGCCGCAAAATCACCCAGGGCGACGATCTGGCACCGGGCGTGCTGAAGATTGTTAAGGTATATCTGGCGGTTAAACGCCGTATCCAGCCTGGTGACAAGATGGCAGGCCGTCATGGTAACAAGGGTGTAATTTCTAAGATCAACCCGATCGAAGATATGCCTTACGATGAAAACGGTACTCCGGTAGACATCGTACTGAACCCGCTGGGCGTACCGTCTCGTATGAACATTGGTCAGATCCTCGAAACCCACCTGGGTATGGCTGCGAAAGGTATCGGCGACAAGATCAACGCCATGCTGAAACAGCAGCAAGAAGTCGCGAAACTGCGCGAATTCATCCAGCGTGCGTACGATCTGGGCGCTGATGTTCGTCAGAAAGTTGACCTGAGTACCTTCAGCGATGAAGAAGTTATGCGTCTGGCTGAAAACCTGCGCAAAGGTATGCCAATCGCAACGCCGGTCTTCGACGGTGCGAAAGAAGCAGAAATTAAAGAGCTGCTGAAACTTGGCGACCTGCCGACTTCTGGTCAGATCCGCCTGTACGACGGTCGCACTGGTGAACAGTTCGAGCGTCCGGTAACCGTTGGTTACATGTACATGCTGAAACTGAACCACCTGGTCGACGACAAGATGCACGCGCGTTCCACCGGTTCTTACAGCCTGGTTACTCAGCAGCCGCTGGGTGGTAAGGCACAGTTCGGTGGTCAGCGTTTCGGGGAGATGGAAGTGTGGGCGCTGGAAGCATATGGCGCAGCATACACCCTGCAGGAAATGCTCACCGTTAAGTCTGATGACGTGAACGGCCGTACTAAGATGTATAAAAACATCGTGGACGGCAACCATCAGATGGAGCCGGGCATGCCAGAATCCTTCAACGTATTGTTGAAAGAGATTCGTTCGCTGGGTATCAACATCGAACTGGAAGACGAGTAATTCTCGCTCAAACAGGTCACTGCTGTCGGGGTAAAACCCGGCAGCGGATTGTGCTAACTCCGACGGGAGCAAATCCGTGAAAGATTTATTAAAGTTTCTGAAAGCGCAGACTAAAACCGAAGAGTTTGATGCGATCAAAATTGCTCTGGCTTCGCCAGACATGATCCGTTCATGGTCTTTCGGTGAAGTTAAAAAGCCGGAAACCATCAACTACCGTACGTTCAAACCAGAACGTGACGGCCTTTTCTGCGCCCGTATCTTTGGGCCGGTAAAAGATTACGAGTGCCTGTGCGGTAAGTACAAGCGCCTGAAACACCGTGGCGTCATCTGTGAGAAGTGCGGTGTTGAAGTGACCCAGACTAAAGTACGCCGTGAGCGTATGGGCCACATCGAACTGGCTTCCCCGACTGCGCACATCTGGTTCCTGAAATCGCTGCCGTCCCGTATCGGCCTGCTGCTCGATATGCCGCTGCGCGATATCGAACGCGTGCTGTACTTTGAATCCTATGTGGTTATCGAAGGCGGTATGACCAATCTGGAGCGTCAGCAGATCCTGACTGAAGAACAGTATCTGGACGCGCTGGAAGAGTTCGGTGACGAATTCGACGCGAAGATGGGTGCGGAAGCAATCCAGGCCCTGCTGAAGAGCATGGATCTGGAGCAAGAGTGTGAACAGCTGCGTGAAGAGCTGAACGAAACCAACTCCGAAACCAAGCGTAAGAAGCTGACCAAGCGTATCAAACTGCTGGAAGCGTTCGTTCAGTCTGGTAACAAACCAGAGTGGATGATCCTGACCGTTCTGCCGGTACTGCCGCCAGATCTGCGTCCGCTGGTTCCGCTGGATGGTGGTCGTTTCGCGACTTCTGACCTGAACGATCTGTATCGTCGCGTCATTAACCGTAACAACCGTCTGAAACGTCTGCTGGATCTGGCTGCGCCGGACATCATCGTACGTAACGAAAAACGTATGCTGCAGGAAGCGGTTGACGCCCTGTTGGATAACGGTCGTCGCGGTCGTGCGATCACTGGTTCTAACAAGCGTCCTCTGAAATCTTTGGCCGACATGATCAAAGGTAAACAGGGTCGTTTCCGTCAGAACCTGCTCGGTAAGCGTGTTGACTACTCCGGTCGTTCTGTAATCACCGTAGGTCCATACCTGCGTCTGCATCAGTGCGGTCTGCCGAAGAAAATGGCACTGGAACTGTTCAAACCGTTCATCTACGGCAAGCTGGAACTGCGTGGTCTTGCTACCACCATTAAAGCTGCGAAGAAAATGGTTGAGCGCGAAGAAGCTGTCGTTTGGGATATCCTGGACGAAGTTATCCGCGAACACCCGGTACTGCTGAACCGTGCACCGACTCTGCACCGTCTGGGTATCCAGGCATTTGAACCGGTACTGATCGAAGGTAAAGCTATCCAGCTGCACCCGCTGGTTTGTGCGGCATATAACGCCGACTTCGATGGTGACCAGATGGCTGTTCACGTACCGCTGACGCTGGAAGCCCAGCTGGAAGCGCGTGCGCTGATGATGTCTACCAACAACATCCTGTCCCCGGCGAACGGCGAACCAATCATCGTTCCGTCTCAGGACGTTGTACTGGGTCTGTACTACATGACCCGCGACTGTGTTAACGCCAAAGGCGAAGGCATGGTGCTGACTGGCCCGAAAGAAGCAGAACGTCTGTATCGCTCTGGTCTGGCTTCTCTGCATGCGCGCGTTAAAGTGCGTATCACCGAGTATGAAAAAGATGCTAACGGTGAATTAGTAGCGAAAACCAGCCTGAAAGACACGACTGTTGGCCGTGCCATTCTGTGGATGATTGTACCGAAAGGTCTGCCTTACACCATCGTCAACCAGGCGCTGGGTAAAAAAGCAATCTCCAAAATGCTGAACACCTGCTACCGCATTCTCGGTCTGAAACCGACCGTTATTTTTGCGGACCAGATCATGTACACCGGCTTTGCATATGCAGCGCGTTCTGGTGCATCTGTTGGTATCGATGACATGGTCATCCCGGAGAAGAAACACGAAATCATCTCCGAGGCAGAAGCAGAAGTTGCTGAAATTCAGGAGCAGTTCCAGTCTGGTCTGGTAACTGCGGGCGAACGCTACAACAAAGTTATCGATATCTGGGCTGCGGCGAACGATCGTGTATCCAAAGCGATGATGGATAACCTGCAAACTGAAACCGTTATTAACCGTGACGGTCAGGAAGAGAAGCAGGTTTCCTTCAACAGCATCTACATGATGGCCGACTCCGGTGCGCGTGGTTCTGCGGCACAGATTCGTCAGCTTGCTGGTATGCGTGGTCTGATGGCGAAGCCGGATGGCTCCATCATCGAAACGCCAATCACCGCGAACTTCCGTGAAGGTCTGAACGTACTCCAGTACTTCATCTCCACCCACGGTGCTCGTAAAGGTCTGGCGGATACCGCACTGAAAACTGCGAACTCCGGTTACCTGACTCGTCGTCTGGTTGACGTGGCGCAGGACCTGGTGGTTACCGAAGACGATTGTGGTACTCATGAAGGTATCATGATGACTCCGGTTATCGAAGGTGGTGACGTTAAAGAGCCGCTGCGCGATCGCGTACTGGGTCGTGTAACTGCTGAAGACGTTCTGAAGCCGGGTACTGCTGATATCCTCGTTCCGCGCAACACGCTGCTGCACGAACAGTGGTGTGACCTGCTGGAAGAGAACTCTGTCGACGCGGTTAAAGTACGTTCTGTTGTATCTTGTGACACCGACTTTGGTGTATGTGCGCACTGCTACGGTCGTGACCTGGCGCGTGGCCACATCATCAACAAAGGTGAAGCAATCGGTGTTATCGCGGCACAGTCCATCGGTGAACCGGGTACACAGCTGACCATGCGTACGTTCCACATCGGTGGTGCGGCATCTCGTGCGGCTGCTGAATCCAGCATCCAGGTGAAAAACAAAGGTAGCATCAAGCTCAGCAACGTGAAGTCGGTTGTGAACTCCAGCGGTAAACTGGTTATCACTTCCCGTAACACCGAACTGAAACTGATCGACGAATTCGGTCGTACCAAAGAAAGCTACAAAGTACCTTACGGTGCGGTACTGGCGAAAGGCGATGGCGAACAGGTTGCTGGCGGCGAAACCGTTGCAAACTGGGACCCGCACACCATGCCGGTTATCACCGAAGTAAGCGGTTTTGTACGCTTTACTGACATGATCGACGGTCAGACCATTACGCGTCAGACCGACGAATTGACCGGTCTGTCTTCGCTGGTGGTTCTGGATTCCGCAGAACGTACAGCAGGTGGTAAAGATCTGCGTCCGGCACTGAAAATCGTTGATGCTCAGGGTAACGATGTACTGATCCCGGGTACCGATATGCCTGCGCAGTACTTCCTGCCGGGTAAAGCGATTGTTCAGCTGGAAGATGGCGTACAGATCAGCTCTGGTGACACCCTGGCGCGTATTCCGCAGGAATCCGGCGGTACCAAGGACATCACCGGTGGTCTGCCACGCGTTGCGGACCTGTTCGAAGCACGTCGTCCGAAAGAGCCGGCAATCCTGGCTGAAATCAGCGGTATCGTTTCCTTCGGTAAAGAAACCAAAGGTAAACGTCGTCTGGTTATCACCCCGGTAGACGGTAGCGATCCGTACGAAGAGATGATTCCGAAATGGCGTCAGCTCAACGTGTTCGAAGGTGAACGTGTAGAACGTGGTGACGTAATTTCCGACGGTCCGGAAGCGCCGCACGACATTCTGCGTCTGCGTGGTGTTCATGCTGTGACTCGTTACATCGTTAACGAAGTACAGGACGTATACCGTCTGCAGGGCGTTAAGATTAACGATAAACACATCGAAGTTATCGTTCGTCAGATGCTGCGTAAAGCTACCATCGTTAACGCGGGCAGCTCCGACTTCCTGGAAGGTGAACAGGTTGAATACTCTCGCGTCAAGATCGCAAACCGCGAACTGGAAGCGAACGGCAAAGTGGGTGCAACTTACTCCCGCGACCTGCTGGGTATCACCAAAGCGTCTCTGGCAACCGAGTCCTTCATCTCCGCGGCATCGTTCCAGGAGACCACTCGCGTGCTGACCGAAGCAGCCGTTGCGGGCAAACGCGATGAACTGCGCGGCCTGAAAGAGAACGTTATCGTGGGTCGTCTGATCCCGGCAGGTACCGGTTACGCGTACCACCAGGATCGTATGCGTCGCCGTGCTGCGGGTGAAGCTCCGGCTGCACCGCAGGTGACTGCAGAAGACGCATCTGCCAGCCTGGCAGAACTGCTGAACGCAGGTCTGGGCGGTTCTGATAACGAGTAATCGTTAATCCGCAAATAACGTAAAAACCCGCTTCGGCGGGTTTTTTTATGGGTGTTATTCAGAGGGCAATTCTTCACGGAATTTTTAAGAAAGGCAGGGCGAAACGAGGAAGAAGCTTTTCGCCCTGGACAACATTCCTGCTGACGGGACTACCATAAAAAAACACAACGCTTTCAACAACCTTGCGTTTTTCATCTTCCGTAGCGGCTCGGAATAAATTTACGTTCTTACATTCTGTCTCATGGCCTTTGCGATGGGCGTCCCAGATAGCTGTCCCAGTCTTTCCATACCGGCTGCAAACCCTGAGCGGTTAACGCGGCAGCAACCGCTTCCGGTCTGCGATCGTCGTGCGGTGAGAACTGTTCCAGCTCGGGGTGGTTGTCGGCATAGCCACCTGGCTGCGTTTTCGAAAAAGCGCTGACGTTATTAATTGCCAGCGGAATCACGCGATCGCGAAACCACGGTGATTCCCGCGTGGAGAGTGACAGTTCAATCTCCGGTGCAAGCAGCCGGAAAGCGCAGATGGCTTGCACTAACTGGCGTTCATCCATAATCGACGCAGGCTCAATGCCGCCAGTACATGGACGCAGGCGTGGGAAGGAGACAGAGTAGCGGCTTTGCCAGTAATGCTGTTGCAGCCATAGCAAATGTTCGACAACCATATAGCAGTCAACTCGCCAGCTGTCGGAAAGGCCGATTAGCGCGCCGAGGCCTATCTTATCAATCCCCGCACGCCCTAGCCGATCCGGCGTTTCCAGCCGCCAGAAGAAGTCCTGTTTTTTACCTTTCAGATGATGATGGGCATAAGTCGCCTCATGATATGTCTCCTGATAAACCATTACTCCATCGAGGCCAAGCTGTTTTAACTCGGCATATTCCGCCTCCGCCAGCGGTTGCACTTCCATCTGTAGTGAAGAGAACTGTTCACGCAGGGCAGGGAGATGACGACGAAAGTAATCCATCCCCACTTTCGCCTGATGTTCACCAGTGACTAATAGCAGATGTTCAAAGCCCATCTCCCGTATAGCGGCGCTTTCTCTGGCAATATCCGCTTCATCCAGCGTTTTGCGCTTGATGCGGTTGCTCATAGAAAATCCGCAATAAGTACAGTCGTTAGCGCAAAGATTGGAAAGATAAAGCGGGACGTAGAAGCTGACGACGTTGCCAAATCGCTGACGAGTCAGACGTTGCGCTCGCTGGGCCAGTGGTTCCAGATAGCCACTGGCGGCGGGTGATAGCAATGCCATCATGTCGTCGCGGGTGAGTTGCGAGGCATTTAGCGCCCGCTCTACGTCAGCAGCCGTTTTGCCGTTGATACGCAGGCGGATGTCATCCCAGTCCAGTTGTCGCCAGCGATCGCTGAAGGTTTTCATTCCGATGCCTCCAGAAATCCAGTCAGCGGGCTGGTGGCATGAGCAAAATGACTGCGGCTGCCCGGTCCGGACTGACGTGCCAGCAGGCCTGCTTCTACCGCCAGACGAAATGCCTTCGCCATGTTGACGGGATCGTCCGCGACGGCAATCGCCGTATTCACTAACACCGCGTCGGCCCCCATTTCCAGCGCCTGCGCGGCATGGCTGGGAACGCCGATGCCAGCATCGACAACCACCGGAACGGTGGCCTGCTGGATAATAATCTCCAGCATGGCGCGGGTTTCCAGTCCCTGATTCGAGCCAATCGGCGCGCCGAGCGGCATCACCGCTGCACAGCCGACTTCTTCCAGACGTTTACACAATACCGGATCGGCCCCGCAGTAAGGCAGCACGACAAATCCCTGTTGTACCAGCTTTTCGGCGGCTTTCAGGGTTTCGATGGGATCGGGCAACAGCCAGCGGGCGTCAGGGTGAATCTCTAATTTTAACCAGTTTGTGCCTAACGCTTCACGAGCCAGATGGGCGGCGAAAATGGCTTCTTCCGCTGTTTTCGCCCCGGATGTATTTGGCAGCAGGGTCACACCCGCCGCGATAAGCGGTTCGAGGATAGCGTCGTTGTGCTGGCGCAAGTTGACGCGTTTCATCGCCAGTGTCACCAGTTGGCTGCCGCAAGCGCGGATCGCCTCCATCATCAGTTGTGAAGAGGCGAATTTCCCTGTGCCGGTAAACAGATGTGAATCAAACGTTTTGTCCGCAATACGTAACATCTCAACCCCCTGCAATAACCTGAAAAAGCAGGATCTGGTCGCCATCCTGCACGATATGTTGCGCCCACTGCTCACGCGGGACGATTTGCTGATTAATCGCCAGTGCCGCGCCCGCTTGTTGTTGGTCGAGTTGCTCCAGTAGTTCGTGAACCGTTTGCCCGGCGGCGCACTGCATCGGTTGATCGTTAAACAGGATCTGCATTGCTTCCTCCGCATACCGGGCAACCACTGGCGCGGCGCAAAGCCAGGCTGCGCCACTGGCTCGACTTACCGTCGAACAGTCGGAGTTCTCCCGCAGGCGTCTCTATACCACTTAATAACTTAATCGCTTCCAGTGCCTGTAAAGTGCCCATAACCCCGACCACCGGGCCAACCACGCCCGCCGTGCGGCAGTTGCGTTCTGGCTCCTGGTTATCTGGCCACAGGCAGCGGTAACATCCCTGCTCCCAGGGCGGCGTCAGTACCATCAACTGACCGCCAAATCCGACCGCGCTGGCGGTGATAAGCGGCGTGTTGAGTGCCACGCAGGTGGCATTAATCTCCTGGCGAGTCGCCATATTGTCAGTACAGTCGAGCACCACATCGGCTTGTGCAACCGCATCTTTTAACGTCTCACCCGTTAATCGTTGTTGTAATGCCATCAGTTGAATGTCGGGATTCAACTGTGTCAGTCGCTGTTGGCTGACCTGTGATTTCGGGCGATCGATATCTTCAGTGGTAAAGAGGATTTGTCGTTGCAGATTGCTTAAATGCACATCGTCGTCATCTGCCAGTACCAGCGTCCCGACGCCAGCCCCCGCCAGGTATAGCGCAGCAGGTGTACCCAGCCCGCCAAGACCAATAATCAGCACCTGGCTGTCGAGCAGTTTTTGCTGCCCGTCCAGAGCGATATCGTCGAGCAGGATTTGGCGGCTATAACGCATAAAGTCACGGTCATTCATCGCCAACTCCTGCAATTTCCAGCAGCTGTGCCGTTGCCAAACGCCAGTCTGCGGCTTGAGTAATGGCGCTGACGACGGCGATACTGCCGACACCCGTTGCTATCACCGCAGGCGCGCGCGCCAGACTGATACCGCCAATCGCCACGGTGGGATAATCCGCCAGGCGCTCAACATGCCGTGCCAGCTGTTCCAGTCCCTGCGGTGCAGAAGGCATCTGTTTGGTTTGTGTCGGAAACACATGTCCCAGCGCGATATAAGAAGGACGTGCCGCCAGCGCGACGTCGATCTCCATATCGTCATGGGTCGAAACGCCCAGCCGCAGGCCTGCCGCGCGGATGGCGCTGAGATCGGTGGCTTGCAAATCTTCCTGCCCCAGATGGACGCCATACGCCTGATGCTTAATCGCCAGCCGCCAGTAATCGTTGATAAACAATCGCGCGTTATAGCGGCGGCCCAGCGCAATTGCCGCCACCACATCGGCTTCTACCTCTTCATCGCGCCGATCTTTGATGCGTAGCTGGAGAGTACGTACGCCTGCATCCAACAGACGTTCGATCCACTGTACGCTGTCAACCACCGGGTACAGTCCTAAACGAAAGGGTACAGGAGGAAACTCAGGCTGATACATCACGCTTCCTCCTTACGCAGGTAGATTTCTCCGCCTCTGGCGCGGAAGTTCTCCGACATATCCGCCATTCCCACTTCAATGGTTTGCGCGGCGGCGTAATCACGCACTTCCTGGCTGATTTTCATCGAGCAGAATTTCGGTCCACACATGGAGCAAAAATGGGCGACTTTACCGGACTCTTGCGGCAGGGTTTCATCGTGATAAGCGCGGGCAGTAAACGGGTCGAGGGCCAGATTAAACTGGTCTTCCCAGCGAAATTCGAAGCGGGCTTTCGACATGGCGTTATCGCGAATTTGCGCGCCCGGATGCCCTTTCGCCAGGTCGGCGGCGTGAGCGGCAATCTTATAGGTGATAAGCCCCTGTTTAACATCTTCTTTATTTGGCAGGCCCAGATGCTCTTTCGGCGTTACGTAGCAGAGCATTGCACAACCAAACCAGCCAATCATCGCCGCGCCAATCCCTGACGTGAAGTGGTCATAGCCCGGCGCGATATCGGTAGTTAGCGGCCCCAGAGTGTAAAACGGCGCTTCGTGGCAGTGCTCTAACTCCTCGGTCATATTGCGGCGAATCATCTGCATCGGCACGTGGCCTGGGCCTTCAATCATCACCTGTACGTCATATTCCCAGGCGATTTTAGTCAGTTCACCCAGCGTATGCAGCTCGGCAAACTGTGCTTCATCGTTGGCGTCCTGAATAGAACCGGGGCGCAGGCCGTCGCCCAGCGATAGCGAAACGTCATAAGCAGCACAGATTTCACAAATTTCGCGGAAGCGTTGATAGAGGAAATTTTCCTGATGATGGGAGAGGCACCATTTCGCCATAATCGAACCGCCGCGAGAGACGATACCGGTCAGGCGTTTCGCGGTCATCGGCACGTAGCGCAGCAGCACCCCCGCATGGATCGTGAAGTAATCCACACCTTGCTCGGCTTGTTCCAGCAGGGTGTCGCGGAAGACTTCCCAGGTAAGATCTTCAGCGATCCCGTTCACCTTCTCCAGTGCCTGGTAGATCGGCACTGTACCGATCGGCACCGGGCTGTTACGCAAAATCCACTCGCGGGTTTCGTGAATATAGCGACCAGTGGAAAGATCCATCACGGTATCCGCTCCCCAGCGTGTGGACCATACCAGTTTTTCCACTTCTTCTTCGATGGAAGAAGTGACCGCTGAGTTGCCGATATTGGCGTTAACTTTTACTAGGAAGTTACGGCCAATAATCATCGGCTCCGATTCCGGATGATTAATGTTGGCCGGGATAATCGCACGTCCGGCAGCAACTTCATCACGGACAAATTCCGCAGTGATATTTTCCGGCAGACGTGCGCCAAAGCTCATTCCCGGATGCTGGTGGCGTAAAACTTCGCTACGTATGCGCTCGCGACCCATATTCTCGCGAATGGCGATGAATTCCATTTCTGGCGTGATGATACCCTTGCGGGCGTAGTGCAGTTGTGTGACGCGGTGGCCTGCTTTGGCGCGTTTTGGGGTTAATACGCCGCTAAAACGCAGCTCGTCGAGGCCATCATCTGCCAGCCGCGCTTTTGTGTAATCGGAACTGCGCACGGTAAGTTCTTCGGTATCGCCGCGCGCATCGATCCACGGCTGGCGTAGTTTTGCCAGCCCTTGCTGCACGTTAATGGCAATCTGCGGATCGCCATACGGGCCGGAGGTGTCGTAGACCGGAATCGCTTCGTTTTCTTCGTACTGCGGCTGTTCTTTGCTGCCGCCAATTAGCGTCGGGCTAAGCTGAATCTCACGCATCGGCACGCGTACGCCGGGGTGTGTGCCAGTGATGTAAATGCGTTTTGAGTTGGGAAAGGCGGAGCCTTCCAGGGTGTCGATAAAATGTTGGGCCTGGGCGCGTTGTTCGCGGCGGGTCAGTTTTGTTGCAGACATAGCTCGTTCCAAAAAGTTAAGGACGTGGCTTGTCAGACGACGGATGAAGCAAGAGACGATCGCCGCAAAGGCGATGCGATAGCAGATTAACTCTTGTTCCCTTCGCAGGTATTAGCCTGATCAGGTTCCGCGGATCCCGAATAAACGGTCTCAGCCAGTTAAGGCACTCCGACAAGAAATTAGCCCCACAAACGGGGCGTTGAATGTAAATTACGCGTTAACAGCGCAGAACTCAAGCAGGATATTTGACGCGGGCGGCGTCAAGCACCAGTAGAATCAGCTTATCTTCCAGCACAAAGCGCGCTTCCAGTGCCTCGCCGATGTCAGATAAAACCTGTTGAAACTCAAGGTAATTATCATGATCGATGGCGGTTTCCAGACTGGAATCGTAGTCATCCATAATCTGTTGAGTATTGGCTTCGAGTTGTGGCCAAATCTTCGCGGCGCGTGCGAGTTGCCCATTGCCTTCCAGCTTATGAAGAATGCGCTCATAAATACTGAAATGTCCGGCAGACAAGTAATCGACCAGGCTCTGACAAAAATCATCAAGGGCTTTTTCGTTTAGCCTCATGTACGATTCTTTGCCAGGCTTAATGCCAACCAGATTGTAGTAAGCCACGAGCAGATGCTTACGTACATGTAGCCAGCGATCAACCAGTTTGTTACTTCCTCTGACGCGCTCCGTCAGGTTATCGAGCTGGTTAAGCATGATTGACTCCGCAAGTTTGTATTCAAAAACTGCTCTGTGAGAAATGTAAAAACCATGTTAAACATGCCAGTGATGCAAAGGTAGTGCAAGAGCTATGGATCGTATAATTGAAAAATTAGATCACGGCTGGTGGGTCGTCAGCCATGAACAAAAATTATGGTTGCCGAAGGGAGAATTGCCATATGGCGAAGCGGCAAATTTCGATCTTGTGGGTCAGCGCGCACTACAAATCGGCGAATGGCAGGGGGAACCTGTTTGGTTAGTACAACTGCAGCGGCGTCACGATATGGGGTCGGTACGTCAGGTCATTGATCTCGATGTTGGGCTGTTTCAACTGGCCGGACGTGGCGTGCAACTGGCGGAGTTTTACCGATCGCATAAATACTGTGGTTACTGCGGGCATGAAATGTATCCAAGCAAAACCGAATGGGCGATGCTGTGCAGCCATTGCCGTGAGCGTTACTACCCGCAAATCGCCCCCTGCATTATTGTTGCCATCCGTCGCGATGATTCGATCCTCCTCGCCCAGCATACCCGCCATCGTAACGGTGTCCATACAGTACTTGCCGGATTCGTCGAAGTGGGTGAAACCCTCGAGCAGGCAGTCGCGCGGGAAGTGATGGAAGAGAGCGGAATTAAAGTTAAAAACTTGCGTTACGTGACCTCCCAACCGTGGCCGTTTCCTCAGTCGTTAATGACCGCGTTTATGGCGGAATATGACAGCGGCGAGATCGTGATCGACCCGAAAGAATTGCTTGAGGCGCACTGGTATCGCTATGACGATTTGCCGTTACTCCCGCCGCCCGGCACCGTAGCGCGCCGTCTGATAGAAGATACAGTGGCGATGTGTCGGGCAGAGTATGAGTGATGATACACTGACCGCCTGACGCACTAAGGAACAGCTAAAATGACCGAACTTAAAAACGATCGTTATCTGCGGGCGCTGCTGCGCCAGCCCGTTGATGTCACTCCAGTATGGATGATGCGCCAGGCGGGTCGCTATCTACCGGAATATAAAGCCACGCGCGCCCAGGCGGGCGATTTTATGTCGCTGTGCAAAAATGCCGAGCTGGCGTGCGAAGTGACTTTGCAACCGCTGCGTCGCTATCCGCTGGATGCGGCGATCCTCTTTTCCGATATCCTCACCGTGCCAGACGCGATGGGTTTAGGGCTCTATTTTGAAGCCGGAGAAGGTCCGCGTTTTACCTCGCCAGTCACCTGCAAAGCCGATGTCGATAAACTGCCAATTCCGGACCCGGAAGATGAGCTGGGTTACGTGATGAACGCGGTGCGTACCATTCGTCGCGAACTGAAAGGCGAAGTGCCGCTGATTGGTTTTTCCGGCAGCCCGTGGACGCTGGCGACTTACATGGTTGAAGGCGGTAGCAGCAAAGCCTTCACCGTGATCAAAAAGATGATGTATGCCGATCCGCAGGCGCTGCACGCGCTGCTCGATAAACTGGCGAAAAGCGTCACGTTGTATCTGAATGCGCAGATTAAAGCCGGTGCTCAGGCAGTCATGATTTTCGACACCTGGGGCGGCGTGCTTACCGGGCGCGATTATCAACAGTTCTCGCTTTATTACATGCATAAAATTGTTGATGGTTTACTGCGTGAAAACGACGGTCGCCGCGTGCCAGTCACGCTGTTTACCAAAGGTGGCGGACAGTGGCTGGAAGCGATGGCAGAAACCGGTTGCGATGCGCTGGGCCTCGACTGGACAACGGACATCGCCGATGCGCGCCGTCGCGTGGGCAATAAAGTCGCGCTGCAGGGTAATATGGACCCGTCGATGCTGTACGCGCCGCCTGCCCGCATTGAAGAAGAAGTGGCGTCTATACTTGCCGGTTTCGGTCACGGCGAAGGCCATGTCTTTAACCTTGGTCACGGCATTCATCAGGATGTGCCGCCAGAACATGCAGGCGTGTTTGTGGAGGCAGTGCATCGCTTGTCTGAACAGTATCACCGCTAAGGAGCGATTATGGATCTCGCGTCATTACGCGCTCAACAAATTGAACTGGCTTCTTCTGTGATCCGCGAGGATCGACTCGATAAAGATCCGCCGGATCTGATCGCCGGAGCCGATGTCGGATTTGAGCAGGGCGGCGAAGTGACGCGAGCGGCGATGGTGCTGCTGAAATACCCCTCGCTTGAGCTGGTGGAGTATAAAGTGGCCCGCATCGCCACCACCATGCCTTACATTCCTGGTTTTCTCTCCTTTCGTGAATATCCTGCGCTGCTGGCAGCGTGGGAGATGCTGTCACAAAAGCCGGATTTAGTGTTTGTCGATGGTCATGGGATCTCGCATCCTCGCCGTCTTGGCGTCGCCAGCCATTTTGGTTTGCTGGTGGATGTGCCGACCATTGGCGTAGCGAAAAAACGGCTCTGCGGTAAATTCGAACCGCTCTCCAGCGAACCGGGCGCGCTGGCCCCGCTGATGGATAAAGGCGAGCAGCTGGCCTGGGTCTGGCGCAGCAAAGCGCGCTGTAACCCGTTGTTTATCGCTACCGGCCATCGGGTCAGCGTGGACAGCGCGCTGGCGTGGGTACAACGCTGCATGAAAGGCTATCGTCTGCCGGAGCCAACGCGCTGGGCGGACGCAGTGGCCTCGGAACGTCCGGCGTTCGTGCGCTATACAGCAAATCAGCCCTAATTCAGGTAAACTGCGGATAATTTCCGTATTTGAGAACTCAACATGTTACAAAACCCAATTCATCTGCGTCTGGAGCGCCTGGAAAGCTGGCAGCACGTCACTTTTATGGCCTGCTTATGCGAACGTATGTACCCCAATTACGCCGTATTCTGTCAGCAAACCGGCTTCGGCGATGGGCAGATTTACCGCCGCATTCTCGATCTCATTTGGGAAACGCTGACCGTCAAAGACGCAAAAGTAAATTTCGACAGCCAACTGGAGAAATTTGAAGAAGCGATTCCTTCAGCCGACGATTTCGATCTGTACGGCGTTTATCCGGCAATCGATGCTTGCGTGGCGTTAAGTGAACTGGTCCATTCGCGTTTAAGTGGCGAAACGCTCGAACACGCGGTGGAAGTGAGTAAGACTTCCATCACGACCGTGGCGATGCTGGAAATGACTCAGGCTGGTCGCGAAATGAGCGATGAAGAGCTCAAAGAAAACCCAGCTGTAGAGCAAGAATGGGACATTCAGTGGGAAATATTCCGACTTTTAGCTGAGTGCGAAGAACGCGATATCGAGCTGATAAAAGGCCTTAGGGCAGACCTGCGTGAGGCGGGTGAGAGCAATATTGGTATAATTTTTCAGCAATAAGACCAGAAAACGTGATTTAACGCCTGATTTGTCGTACCTGGAGTCTTCCCTTTCGCCCCCCGTCTGGTCTACATTTGGGGGGCGAAAAAAAGTGGCTATCGGTGCGTGTATGCAGGAGAGTGCTATTCTGGCATTTCCGTCGCACTCGATGCTTAGCAAGCGATAAACACATTGTAAGGATAACTTATGAACAAGACTCAACTGATTGATGTAATTGCAGAGAAAGCAGAACTGTCCAAAACCCAGGCTAAAGCTGCTCTGGAGTCCACTCTGGCTGCAATTACTGAGTCTCTGAAAGAAGGCGATGCTGTACAACTGGTTGGTTTCGGTACCTTCAAAGTGAACCACCGCGCTGAGCGTACTGGCCGCAACCCGCAGACCGGTAAAGAAATCAAAATTGCCGCAGCTAACGTACCGGCATTTGTTTCTGGCAAGGCACTGAAAGACGCAGTTAAGTAAGATTGCGTGGCAGTGAACAGTTTTAACGAAGGGGTGGTTTCACCCCTTTTGTCTTTCTGGCGTCGATCATTGATGCTGGCTGGCGCTCTGTTTCTCACTGCTTGTAGTCACAACTCTTCACTTCCTCCCTTTACCGCCAGTGGATTTGCTGAAGACCAGGGCGCGGTACGCATCTGGCGAAAAGACAGCGGCGATAATGTGCATCTGCTTGCCGTGTTTAGCCCGTGGCGCAGTGGCGATACCACGACGCGAGAGTATCGCTGGCAGGGCGATAACCTCACGCTCATCAATATCAATGTTTACAGCAAACCCCCGGTGAATATTCGCGCGCGTTTTGACGATCGCGGCGATCTGAGCTTTATGCAACGCGAATCCGATGGGGAAAAGCAGCAGCTTTCTAACGACCAAATCGATTTATACCGTTATCGTGCTGATCAGATCCGCCAGATTAGCGATGCCTTACGTCAGGGGAGAGTCGTGCTGCGCCAGGGGCGCTGGCATGCGATGGAGCAGACTGTGACCACCTGCGAAGGGCAAACCATTAAACCTGATTTAGATTCGCAGGCGATAGCGCATATCGAGCGCCGCCAGAGCCGCTCTTCTGTTGATGTCAGCGTGGCATGGCTGGAAGCGCCCGAAGGTTCGCAATTACTGTTGGTGGCAAACTCTGATTTCTGTCGCTGGCAACCCAACGAGAAAACGTTCTGATTTACCAGTGGCCCATACCCATATGACCGCCACCACCGCAGCCGCCGTAACCCATTCCGGTACCGCGCGGAATACCCGCTTCAGCCATCGCAATATCTCGTTTCACCCGTAACTCATCTAACGACTGACGCAAATTCTCCATCTCTTTGGCGAGCGCGTTAATTTTGCTGCTATCCGGTGGGTTCGCGGCTAACAGGGCATTGTATTCATAACGCTTTGTCACCAGTTGCTGTTGCAGTGCGCTGCTTTGAGCGTAAAAGTCATTATGGATTTTCTGCCACGCTGTCTGTTGTTCGCTGGTCAAAGGCGCGGCATTTTGCTGCCACATACCATGTCCGCCGTGAGCAAATGCAGATGTCGATCCCATCGCCATTGCTGAAAGCGCCATCATTACCAGGGCAATTTTCGTGTTCCGTTTCATGGTTAATCCTCCAGTGGTTGTCTTACTTCGGGTATTGCATCTTCCGTGCCAACGGCGAAACGCTGATATGACGGGTAATCTGGCATGATAAACGAGTAAAAATGACTCGCCTGCTGCGGGTAGCGAGTCATTTTTACTCATTGAAACTTAAGCCTTTGTGTTACAGCTCAGGGTAAGCGCTGATAAAAGATGGCATGATTTCTGCTGTCAGAAAGGGATGAGCAGGCAAAGAAGAAGATGCGTTTTATGCAACGTTCTAAAGACTCCTTAGCTAAATGGTTAAGCGCGATCCTCCCCGTGGTCATTGTTGGGCTGGTGGGGCTGTTTGCGGTGACAGTGATTCGCGATTATGGGCGCGAGACTGCCGCCGCCAGACAAACGCTGCTGGAAAAAGGCAGTGTACTTATTCGTGCTCTTGAATCCGGCTCGCGCGTCGGCATGGGGATGCGCATGCATCATGCGCAGCAGCAGGCCTTACTTGAAGAAATGGCCGGGCAGCCTGGAGTACGTTGGTTTGCGGTCACGGATGAACAAGGAACAATCGTGATGCATAGCAACTCCGGCATGGTGGGAAAACAGCTTTATTCCCCGCAGGAAATGCAGCAGTTACATCCGGGAAATGAAGAAGCGTGGCGGCGGATCGATAGCGCAGACGGCGAGCCTGTTCTGGAAATTTATCGCCAGTTTCAACCGATGTTTGCTACTGGAATGCACCGGATGCGCCATATGCAGCAGTATGCCGCGACACCACAAGCAATTTTTATCGCTTTCGACGCCAGTAACATTGTGAGTGCCGAAGATCGTGAGCAGAGAAACACCCTGATTATCCTCTTCGCCCTGGCGACGGTCTTGCTGGCAAGCGTGTTGTCATTCTTCTGGTATCGCCGATATCTGCGCTCGCGGCAGCTATTGCAGGATGAAATGAAGCGCAAAGAGAAGCTGGTGGCGCTGGGGCATCTTGCGGCAGGTGTTGCCCACGAAATCCGTAACCCACTTTCCTCGATTAAAGGGCTGGCGAAATACTTTGCCGAACGCGCGCCAGCAGGGGGAGAAGCGCATCAACTGGCGCAGGTGATGGCGAAAGAAGCCGACCGTTTAAACCGCGTGGTAAGCGAGCTGCTGGAACTGGTTAAGCCAACGCATCTGGCTTTGCAGGCGGTGGAGCTCAACACGCTGATTAACCACTCATTACAGCTGGTAAGCCAGGATGCAAACAGCCGGGAGATCCAGTTACGCTTTACCGCCAACGACACATTACCGGAAATTCAGGCCGATCCGGACAGGCTGACTCAGGTCCTGTTGAATCTCTATCTCAACGCTATTCAGGCGATTGGTCAGCATGGCGTGATTAGCGTGACGGCCAGCGAAAGCGGCGCGGGCGTGAAAATCAGCGTTACCGACAGCGGTAAGGGAATTGCGGCGGATCAGCTTGAAGCCATCTTCACTCCGTACTTCACCACCAAAGCCGAAGGCACCGGACTGGGGCTGGCGGTTGTGCATAATATTGTTGAACAACACGGTGGTACAATTCAGGTCGCAAGCCAGGAGGGAAAAGGCGCAACGTTCACCCTTTGGCTTCCGGTCAATATTACGCGTAAGGACCCACAAGGATGACGCACGATAATATCGATATTCTGGTGGTGGATGATGACATTAGCCACTGCACTATTTTGCAGGCTTTGCTGCGCGGCTGGGGCTATAACGTCGCGCTGGCGAACAGCGGGCGACAGGCGCTGGAGCAGGTGCGGGAACAGGTTTTTGATCTTGTGCTTTGCGATGTGCGAATGGCAGAGATGGATGGTATCGCCACGCTAAAAGAGATCAAAACATTAAACCCCGCGATTCCGGTGCTGATTATGACCGCGTACTCCAGCATCGAGACGGCGGTAGAGGCGTTGAAAACCGGGGCGCTGGATTATCTCATCAAGCCGCTGGATTTCGATAACCTACAGTCGACGCTGGAAAAGGCGCTCGCGCATACACACAGTGTTGACGCTGAAACGCCTGCGGTGTCTGCCAGCCAGTTCGGTATGGTCGGTAAAAGCCCGGCGATGCAACACCTGCTCAGTGAAATCGCCCTCGTCGCGCCATCGGAAGCCACGGTGCTGATCCACGGCGATTCCGGCACCGGTAAAGAGCTGGTCGCCAGGGCGATTCACGCCAGTAGCGCACGTAGCGAAAAACCGCTGGTAACGCTCAACTGCGCGGCGCTCAACGAATCCTTGCTGGAGTCTGAATTGTTCGGTCACGAAAAAGGGGCGTTTACCGGGGCCGACAAACGCCGGGAAGGGCGCTTTGTTGAGGCGGACGGCGGCACGTTGTTTCTCGATGAAATTGGCGATATCTCGCCGATGATGCAGGTGCGTCTGCTACGTGCGATTCAGGAGCGCGAAGTTCAGCGTGTCGGTAGCAACCAGACTATTTCGGTTGATGTCCGGCTGATTGCGGCAACCCATCGCGATCTTGCCGCAGAGGTGAATGCCGGGCGTTTTCGCCAGGATCTCTACTATCGGCTGAACGTGGTGGCGATTGAAGTACCATCGCTGCGGCAACGGCGGGAAGATATTCCTCTGCTGGCTGGCCATTTTCTTCAGCGCTTTGCCGAACGTAATCGCAAGGCGGTAAAAGGCTTTACGCCCCAGGCGATGGATCTGCTGATTCATTACGACTGGCCGGGAAATATTCGTGAACTGGAAAACGCGGTGGAACGGGCGGTGGTGCTGCTGACCGGGGAATATATTTCCGAACGCGAGCTGCCGCTGGCGATTGCCAGTACGCCGATCCCGCTGGTACAAAGTCAGGATATTCAGCCGCTGGTGGAAGTCGAAAAAGAGGTGATTCTGGCGGCGCTGGAGAAAACGGGCGGCAACAAAACCGAAGCCGCCCGCCAGTTAGGGATCACGCGCAAAACGCTATTGGCAAAACTGTCGCGTTAGTTCTGCTCGCGTTCGATAGCGCGCCAGCCGATATCTTTCCGGCAGAAGCAGTCGTCCCAATGGATATCGGTCATTAAGGCATAAGCGCGTTTCTGCGCTTCTGCCACGGTATGACCCAGCGCGGTAACGCACAGTACGCGCCCGCCGCTGGTCACTACCTGCTCGTCATCCGCTAGTTTCGTGCCCGCGTGGAACACTTTGCCGTCTGCCACTTCTTCCAGCGGCAGGCCGTGGATCACATCGCCGGTGCGGTAATCGCCCGGATATCCACCCGCAGCCATCACCACGCCGAGAGAAGCGCGTTCATCCCACTCGGACGTTTTCTCGTCCAGCTTGCCTTCACAGGCCGCCAGGCAGAGCTCAACCAGATCGGACTTCATGCGCAGCATAATCGGCTGGGTTTCCGGATCGCCAAAGCGGCAGTTAAATTCAATAACCTTCGGATTGCCCTGTTTGTCGATCATCAGGCCCGCGTAGAGAAAACCAGTGTAGGTGTTGCCTTCCGCCGCCATGCCTTTCACGGTTGGCCAGATGATACGCTCCATCGTGCGCTGATGAACCTCATCGGTCACTACTGGCGCAGGGGAGTAAGCGCCCATCCCGCCGGTGTTCGGCCCGGTATCTTTATCGCCTACGCGTTTGTGATCCTGGCTGGTGGCCATCGGCAGCACATGCTCGCCGTCCACCATCACGATAAAGCTCGCTTCTTCGCCGTCGAGGAACTCTTCGATAACAATGCGATGACCCGCGTCGCCAAACGCGTTGCCCGCCAGCATGTCGCGCACGGCGGCTTCAGCTTCTTCCAGCGTCATCGCCACGATAACGCCTTTCCCGGCGGCCAGACCGTCCGCTTTAATGACGATTGGCGCGCCTTTCTCACGCAGATACGCCAGCGCAGGTTCTACCTCGGTGAAGTTCTGGTATTCCGCTGTGGGAATGTTATGGCGGGCCAGAAAGTCTTTGGTGAATGCTTTAGAACCTTCCAGTTGTGCAGCACCTGCGGTTGGGCCGAAGATTTTCAGCCCGGCGGCGCGGAAGGTATCGACTACGCCTTTCACCAGCGGCGCTTCCGGGCCGACGATGGTTAGATCTACCTTTTCGTTTTGTGCGAAATCCAGCAGCGCCGGGATATCGGTTACGCCGATAGCGACGTTCTGTAGCGCGGGTTCCAGCGCAGTGCCTGCATTACCCGGAGCAACAAAAACAGTTTCAACCAGCGGCGACTGAGCCGCTTTCCAGGCCAGCGCGTGCTCGCGCCCGCCGTTACCAATCACTAATACTTTCATCTATTGCTCCATTAATGGCGGAAGTGGCGCATGTCGGTGAAGAGCATCGCAATACCGTGCTCGTCGGCGGCGGCAATCACTTCGTCATCACGGATGGAACCGCCAGGCTGGATTACACAGGTCACGCCCGCAGCGGCGGCGGCATCAATACCGTCGCGGAACGGGAAGAACGCGTCAGAAGCCATCGAGGAACCTTTCACTTCCAGACCTTCATCGGCGGCTTTAATACCGGCGATTTTCGCGGAGTACACGCGGCTCATCTGGCCCGCGCCAATACCGATGGTCATATTGTTTTTGGCATAGACGATAGCGTTGGATTTCACGAACTTCGCCACTTTCCAGCAGAACAGCGCATCACGCAATTCCTGTTCGGTCGGCTGGCGTTTGGTGACGACGCGCAGTTCTTCTGCACCGACCATCCCCAGATCGCGATCCTGAACCAGCAGACCGCCGTTCACGCGTTTGAAATCAAGACCCGGAACACGCTCGCCCCACTGACCGCAGGTCAGAACGCGTACGTTTTGCTTGGCGGCGGTGATTTTCAGGGCTTCTTCGCTGGCGGACGGCGCAATAATCACTTCGACGAACTGACGAGAAATGATGGCCTGCGCGGTTTCAGCATCCAGTTCGCGGTTAAAGGCAATGATGCCGCCGAATGCGGAGGTTGGGTCGGTTTTGTACGCGCGATCGTAAGCATCAAGAATGGAATTGCCGATAGCCACGCCGCAAGGGTTGGCGTGTTTCACAATCACACATGCCGGCTCGGCGAACTCTTTCACGCACTCCAGCGCCGCATCGGTGTCGGCGATGTTGTTATAAGAGAGGGCTTTACCTTGAACCTGGGTTGCAGTAGCAACGGAGGCTTCTTTCACATTCTCTTCTATATAGAAGGCAGCCTGCTGGTGGCTGTTCTCGCCGTAACGCATATCCTGCTTCTTAATGAAGTTCAGGTTCAGCGTGCGTGGGAAGCGACCGGCGGCTTCTTTGCTTTCACCGTGGTAAGCCGGAACCATGCTGCCGAAGTAGTTGGCAATCATGCTGTCGTAGGCGGCGGTGTGTTCGAAGGCTTTGATGGCAAGGTCAAAGCGAGTTTCCAGAGTCAGGGAGCCTTCATTGGCATCTATCTCTTTAATAATGGCGTCGTAGTCGCTGCTCTTCACCACGATTGCGACATCTTTATGGTTCTTGGCGGCAGAGCGCACCATCGTCGGGCCGCCGATATCGATGTTCTCAACCGCATCTTCCAGCGAGCAGCCTTCACGAGCAACGGTCTGGGCGAACGGATACAGGTTAACAACCACCATATCGATAGGCTGGATCTGATGTTCTTCCATAATGGTATCGTCCTGGCCGCGACGGCCCAGAATTCCACCATGTACTTTCGGATGCAGGGTCTTCACGCGTCCATCCATCATCTCCGGGAAACCGGTGTAATCGGAAACTTCGGTTACCGGCAGACCTTTTTCTGCTAACAGACGGGCTGTGCCCCCTGTAGACAGCAGCTCCACACCGCGTGCGGAAAGTGCCTGGGCGAATTCGACGATACCGGCTTTGTCAGAAACACTGAGCAGAGCGCGGCGGACTGGACGACGTTGTTGCATGGTAAATCCCCTGGATTTGACTATTACAGAGAGCGTTAGCTGAATTTTTCGCGAAAAACTCAGCTAACGCCCCTAACGGGGCATCCTTATTTTTCGCCCGCATTGTAACGAAAACGTTTGCGCAACGCTCGCGAATTTTTCTCTTTCAATGGTGATCACAATTTTGACAGTGTTTACCGTGGGAAAAATACAGAAATTACATTGATGATTGTGGATAACTCTGTGCGTAAAAAGGTATAAAGCGGGGTTTTGCTGGGGAATGCAGCAGTCAGTCATTTTTCTGCAATTTTTCTATTGCGGCCTGCGGAGAACTCCCTATAATGCGCCTCCATCGACACGGCGGATGTGAATCACTTCACACAAACAGCCGGTTCGGTTGAAGAGAAAAATCCTGAAATTCAGGGTTGACTCTGAAAGAGGAAAGCGTAATATACGCCACCTCGCGACAGTGAGCTGAAAGCCGCGTCGCAACTGCTCTTTAACAATTTATCAGACAATCTGTGTGGGCACTCGAAGATACGGATTCTTAACGTCGCAAGACGAAAAATGAATACCAAGTCTCAGGAGTGAACACGTAATTCATTACGAAGTTTAATTCTTTGAGCATCAAACTTTTAAATTGAAGAGTTTGATCATGGCTCAGATTGAACGCTGGCGGCAGGCCTAACACATGCAAGTCGAACGGTAACAGGAAGCAGCTTGCTGCTTTGCTGACGAGTGGCGGACGGGTGAGTAATGTCTGGGAAACTGCCTGATGGAGGGGGATAACTACTGGAAACGGTAGCTAATACCGCATAACGTCGCAAGACCAAAGAGGGGGACCTTAGGGCCTCTTGCCATCGGATGTGCCCAGATGGGATTAGCTAGTAGGTGGGGTAACGGCTCACCTAGGCGACGATCCCTAGCTGGTCTGAGAGGATGACCAGCCACACTGGAACTGAGACACGGTCCAGACTCCTACGGGAGGCAGCAGTGGGGAATATTGCACAATGGGCGCAAGCCTGATGCAGCCATGCCGCGTGTATGAAGAAGGCCTTCGGGTTGTAAAGTACTTTCAGCGGGGAGGAAGGGAGTAAAGTTAATACCTTTGCTCATTGACGTTACCCGCAGAAGAAGCACCGGCTAACTCCGTGCCAGCAGCCGCGGTAATACGGAGGGTGCAAGCGTTAATCGGAATTACTGGGCGTAAAGCGCACGCAGGCGGTTTGTTAAGTCAGATGTGAAATCCCCGGGCTCAACCTGGGAACTGCATCTGATACTGGCAAGCTTGAGTCTCGTAGAGGGGGGTAGAATTCCAGGTGTAGCGGTGAAATGCGTAGAGATCTGGAGGAATACCGGTGGCGAAGGCGGCCCCCTGGACGAAGACTGACGCTCAGGTGCGAAAGCGTGGGGAGCAAACAGGATTAGATACCCTGGTAGTCCACGCCGTAAACGATGTCGACTTGGAGGTTGTGCCCTTGAGGCGTGGCTTCCGGAGCTAACGCGTTAAGTCGACCGCCTGGGGAGTACGGCCGCAAGGTTAAAACTCAAATGAATTGACGGGGGCCCGCACAAGCGGTGGAGCATGTGGTTTAATTCGATGCAACGCGAAGAACCTTACCTGGTCTTGACATCCACGGAAGTTTTCAGAGATGAGAATGTGCCTTCGGGAACCGTGAGACAGGTGCTGCATGGCTGTCGTCAGCTCGTGTTGTGAAATGTTGGGTTAAGTCCCGCAACGAGCGCAACCCTTATCCTTTGTTGCCAGCGGTCCGGCCGGGAACTCAAAGGAGACTGCCAGTGATAAACTGGAGGAAGGTGGGGATGACGTCAAGTCATCATGGCCCTTACGACCAGGGCTACACACGTGCTACAATGGCGCATACAAAGAGAAGCGACCTCGCGAGAGCAAGCGGACCTCATAAAGTGCGTCGTAGTCCGGATTGGAGTCTGCAACTCGACTCCATGAAGTCGGAATCGCTAGTAATCGTGGATCAGAATGCCACGGTGAATACGTTCCCGGGCCTTGTACACACCGCCCGTCACACCATGGGAGTGGGTTGCAAAAGAAGTAGGTAGCTTAACCTTCGGGAGGGCGCTTACCACTTTGTGATTCATGACTGGGGTGAAGTCGTAACAAGGTAACCGTAGGGGAACCTGCGGTTGGATCACCTCCTTACCTTAAAGAAGCGTACTTTGCAGTGCTCACACAGATTGTCTGATAGAAAGTGAAAAGCAAGGCGTCTTGCGAAGCAGACTGATACGTCCCCTTCGTCTAGAGGCCCAGGACACCGCCCTTTCACGGCGGTAACAGGGGTTCGAATCCCCTAGGGGACGCCACTTGCTGGTTTGTGAGTGAAAGTCACCTGCCTTAATATCTCAAAACTCATCTTCGGGTGATGTTTGAGATATTTGCTCTTTAAAAATCTGGATCAAGCTGAAAATTGAAACACTGAACAACGAAAGTTGTTCGTGAGTCTCTCAAATTTTCGCAACACGATGATGGATCGCAAGAAACATCTTCGGGTTGTGAGGTTAAGCGACTAAGCGTACACGGTGGATGCCCTGGCAGTCAGAGGCGATGAAGGACGTGCTAATCTGCGATAAGCGTCGGTGAGGTGATATGAACCGTTATAACCGGCGATTTCCGAATGGGGAAACCCAGTGTGTTTCGACACACTATCATTAACTGAATCCATAGGTTAATGAGGCGAACCGGGGGAACTGAAACATCTAAGTACCCCGAGGAAAAGAAATCAACCGAGATTCCCCCAGTAGCGGCGAGCGAACGGGGAGGAGCCCAGAGCCTGAATCAGTGTGTGTGTTAGTGGAAGCGTCTGGAAAGGCGCGCGATACAGGGTGACAGCCCCGTACACAAAAATGCACATATTGTGAGCTCGATGAGTAGGGCGGGACACGTGGTATCCTGTCTGAATATGGGGGGACCATCCTCCAAGGCTAAATACTCCTGACTGACCGATAGTGAACCAGTACCGTGAGGGAAAGGCGAAAAGAACCCCGGCGAGGGGAGTGAAAAAGAACCTGAAACCGTGTACGTACAAGCAGTGGGAGCCTCTTTATGGGGTGACTGCGTACCTTTTGTATAATGGGTCAGCGACTTATATTCTGTAGCAAGGTTAACCGAATAGGGGAGCCGAAGGGAAACCGAGTCTTAACTGGGCGTTAAGTTGCAGGGTATAGACCCGAAACCCGGTGATCTAGCCATGGGCAGGTTGAAGGTTGGGTAACACTAACTGGAGGACCGAACCGACTAATGTTGAAAAATTAGCGGATGACTTGTGGCTGGGGGTGAAAGGCCAATCAAACCGGGAGATAGCTGGTTCTCCCCGAAAGCTATTTAGGTAGCGCCTCGTGAATTCATCTCCGGGGGTAGAGCACTGTTTCGGCAAGGGGGTCATCCCGACTTACCAACCCGATGCAAACTGCGAATACCGGAGAATGTTATCACGGGAGACACACGGCGGGTGCTAACGTCCGTCGTGAAGAGGGAAACAACCCAGACCGCCAGCTAAGGTCCCAAAGTCATGGTTAAGTGGGAAACGATGTGGGAAGGCCCAGACAGCCAGGATGTTGGCTTAGAAGCAGCCATCATTTAAAGAAAGCGTAATAGCTCACTGGTCGAGTCGGCCTGCGCGGAAGATGTAACGGGGCTAAACCATGCACCGAAGCTGCGGCAGCGACACTATGTGTTGTTGGGTAGGGGAGCGTTCTGTAAGCCTGTGAAGGTGGCCTGTGAGGGTTGCTGGAGGTATCAGAAGTGCGAATGCTGACATAAGTAACGATAAAGCGGGTGAAAAGCCCGCTCGCCGGAAGACCAAGGGTTCCTGTCCAACGTTAATCGGGGCAGGGTGAGTCGACCCCTAAGGCGAGGCCGAAAGGCGTAGTCGATGGGAAACAGGTTAATATTCCTGTACTTGGTGTTACTGCGAAGGGGGGACGGAGAAGGCTATGTTGGCCGGGCGACGGTTGTCCCGGTTTAAGCGTGTAGGCTGGTTTTCCAGGCAAATCCGGAAAACCAAGGCTGAGGCGTGATGACGAGGCACTACGGTGCTGAAGCGACAAATGCCCTGCTTCCAGGAAAAGCCTCTAAGCATCAGGTAACATCAAATCGTACCCCAAACCGACACAGGTGGTCAGGTAGAGAATACCAAGGCGCTTGAGAGAACTCGGGTGAAGGAACTAGGCAAAATGGTGCCGTAACTTCGGGAGAAGGCACGCTGATATGTAGGTGAAGCGACTTGCTCGTGGAGCTGAAATCAGTCGAAGATACCAGCTGGCTGCAACTGTTTATTAAAAACACAGCACTGTGCAAACACGAAAGTGGACGTATACGGTGTGACGCCTGCCCGGTGCCGGAAGGTTAATTGATGGGGTTAGCGGTAACGCGAAGCTCTTGATCGAAGCCCCGGTAAACGGCGGCCGTAACTATAACGGTCCTAAGGTAGCGAAATTCCTTGTCGGGTAAGTTCCGACCTGCACGAATGGCGTAATGATGGCCAGGCTGTCTCCACCCGAGACTCAGTGAAATTGAACTCGCTGTGAAGATGCAGTGTACCCGCGGCAAGACGGAAAGACCCCGTGAACCTTTACTATAGCTTGACACTGAACATTGAGCCTTGATGTGTAGGATAGGTGGGAGGCTTTGAAGTGTGGACGCCAGTCTGCATGGAGCCGACCTTGAAATACCACCCTTTAATGTTTGATGTTCTAACGTTGGCCCGTAATCCGGGTTGCGGACAGTGTCTGGTGGGTAGTTTGACTGGGGCGGTCTCCTCCTAAAGAGTAACGGAGGAGCACGAAGGTTGGCTAATCCTGGTCGGACATCAGGAGGTTAGTGCAATGGCATAAGCCAGCTTGACTGCGAGCGTGACGGCGCGAGCAGGTGCGAAAGCAGGTCATAGTGATCCGGTGGTTCTGAATGGAAGGGCCATCGCTCAACGGATAAAAGGTACTCCGGGGATAACAGGCTGATACCGCCCAAGAGTTCATATCGACGGCGGTGTTTGGCACCTCGATGTCGGCTCATCACATCCTGGGGCTGAAGTAGGTCCCAAGGGTATGGCTGTTCGCCATTTAAAGTGGTACGCGAGCTGGGTTTAGAACGTCGTGAGACAGTTCGGTCCCTATCTGCCGTGGGCGCTGGAGAACTGAGGGGGGCTGCTCCTAGTACGAGAGGACCGGAGTGGACGCATCACTGGTGTTCGGGTTGTCATGCCAATGGCACTGCCCGGTAGCTAAATGCGGAAGAGATAAGTGCTGAAAGCATCTAAGCACGAAACTTGCCCCGAGATGAGTTCTCCCTGAGACTTAGAGTCTCCTGAAGGAACGTTGAAGACGACGACGTTGATAGGCCGGGTGTGTAAGCGCAGCGATGCGTTGAGCTAACCGGTACTAATGAACCGTGAGGCTTAACCTTACAACGCCGAAGATGTTTTGGCGGATGAGAGAAGATTTTCAGCCTGATACAGATTAGATTAACCGGCGACAAGCGGGTTAATGAAACAGAATTTGCCTGGCGGCCTTAGCGCGGTGGTCCCACCTGACCCCATGCCGAACTCAGAAGTGAAACGCCGTAGCGCCGATGGTAGTGTGGGGTCTCCCCATGCGAGAGTAGGGAACTGCCAGGCATCAAATTAGAAAAACCCCGGTCAATAAGGCCGGGGTTTTTTGCATATCAATTATTTGCATGATGAAGGGAATCTCATGTCAGTTCTGTATATCCAAATTCGTCGTAATCAAATTACTGTTCGCGATCTTGAAAGCAAACGTGAAGTGTCAGGAGATGCTGCCTTCAGTAACCAGCGCCTGTTAATCGCCAATTTCTTTGTTGCAGAAAAAGTTCTGCAAGATCTTGTTCTGCAACTCCACCCACGTTCAACCTGGCATTCTTTTTTGCCAGCAAAACGTATGGATATTGTTGTGAGCGCGCTGGAAATGAATGAGGGCGGTTTGTCACAGGTTGAGGAACGCATTCTTCATGAAGTGGTCGCAGGGGCAACGTTAATGAAATATCGCCAGTTCCACATCCATGCGCAATCAGTGGTACTCAGTGATAGTGCGGTCCTGGCAATGTTTAAGCAGAAATAATCATGTCACCATTGGTGGGTACGAAACCTAAAGTTCAGCCCACCGGGATGAGAAAAAAACCGCCTACACCCCCACATATGCCAGATTCAGCAATGGATACGGTTTCCCCAAATCGTCCACCTCAGAGCGTCCCGTAACCTTAAAACCCACCTTCTTATAGAACCCAACCGCCTGCTCATTTTGCTCATTAACATTGGTTGTCAGTTCCGGGGCCATTGAGAGCGCATGCTTCACCAGCATCCGACCCACGCCGCAGCCGCGCACATCAGGATCGATAAACAGCGCATCCATATGCTGCCCACTTAACAACATAAACCCAACCGGCCGATCCCGCTCATTAACCGCGACCCACAACGGTGCTTCCGGCAGAAAGGAATGCACCAGCTCTTCCAGCTCGGCCCGATACTCTGCTGATAAAAAATCGTGAGTGGCATCGACAGAACGACACCAAATCGCAACGAGTTCCTCCCCCTCCTCATGCCGTGAGCGTCGAATACTAATAACCATTTTCTCTCCTTTTCGTCATTCTTATATTCTAACGTAGCCTTTTCCTTGAAACTTTCTCACCTTCAACATGCAGGCTCGACATTGGTAAATTTTCTGGTTATCTTCAGCTATCTGGATGTCTAAACGTATAAGCGTATGTAGTGAGGTAATCAGGTTATGCCGATTCGTGTGCCGGACGAGCTACCCGCCGTCAATTTCTTGCGTGAAGAAAACGTCTTTGTGATGACAACTTCTCGCGCGTCTGGTCAGGAAATTCGTCCGCTAAAGGTGCTTATCCTTAACCTGATGCCGAAGAAGATCGAAACTGAAAATCAGTTTCTGCGCCTGCTTTCAAACTCACCTTTGCAGGTCGATATTCAGCTTTTGCGCATCGATTCCCGTGAATCGCGCAACACGCCCGCAGAGCATCTGAATAACTTCTACTGTAACTTTGAAGATATTCAGGAACAAAACTTTGACGGTCTGATAGTTACCGGCGCGCCGCTGGGCCTGGTGGAGTTTAATGATGTCGCTTACTGGCCGCAGATCAAACAGGTGCTGGAGTGGTCGAAAGATCACGTCACCTCGACGCTGTTTGTCTGCTGGGCTGTACAGGCCGCGCTCAATATCCTCTATGGTATTCCTAAGCAAACCCGCACCGACAAACTCTCTGGCGTTTACGAGCATCATATTCTCCATCCTCATGCGCTTCTGACGCGTGGCTTTGATGATTCATTCCTGGCACCGCATTCGCGCTATGCTGACTTTCCGGCAGCGTTGATTCGTGATTATACCGATCTGGAAATTCTGGCAGAGACGGAAGAAGGGGATGCATATCTGTTTGCCAGCAAAGATAAGCGCATTGCCTTTGTGACGGGCCATCCCGAATATGATGCGCAAACGCTGGCGCAGGAATATTTCCGCGATGTGGAAGCCGGGCTAGACCCGGATGTACCGTATAACTATTTCCCGCACAATGATCCGCAAAATACACCGCGAGCGAGCTGGCGTAGTCACGGTAATTTGCTGTTTACCAACTGGCTCAACTATTACGTCTACCAGATCACGCCATATGATCTACGGCACATGAATCCAACGCTGGATTAATCTTCTGTGATAGTCGATCGTTAAGCGATTCAGCACCTTACCTCAGGCACCTTCGGGTGCCTTTTTTATTTCCGAAACACACCTCAGCAAGTGAATAAATTTTATTTATATTGTTATCAGTAAGTTAACATGTATTTTTAATTAAAATGGAAATTGTTTTTGATTTTGCATTTTAAATGAGTAGTCTTAGTTGTGCTGAACGAAAAGCGCACAACGATCCTTCGTTCACAGTGGGGAAGTTTTCGGATCCATGACGAGGAGCTGCACGATGACTGAACAGGCAACAACAATCGATGAACTGGCTTTTACAAGGCCGTATGGCGAGCAGGAGAAGCAAATTCTTACTGCCGAAGCGGTAGAATTTCTGACTGAGCTGGTGACGCATTTTACGCCACAACGCAATAAACTTCTGGCAGCGCGTATTCAGCAGCAGCAGGATATCGATAACGGAATGTTGCCTGATTTTATTTCGGAAACAGCTTCCATTCGTGATGCTGACTGGAAAATTCGCGGGATTCCTTCGGACTTAGAAGATCGTCGCGTAGAGATTACCGGACCTGTAGAGCGCAAGATGGTGATCAACGCGCTCAACGCCAATGTGAAAGTCTTTATGGCCGATTTCGAAGATTCACTGGCACCAGACTGGAACAAAGTGATCGATGGGCAAATTAACCTGCGCGATGCGGTTAACGGCACCATCAGCTATAGCAATGAAGCAGGCAAAATTTATCAGCTCAAGCCCAATCCAGCGGTTTTGATTTGTCGGGTACGCGGTCTGCACTTGCCGGAAAAACATGTCACCTGGCGTGGTGAGACAATCCCCGGTAGCCTGTTTGATTTTGCGCTCTATTTCTTCCACAACTATCAGGCACTGTTGGCAAAGGGCAGCGGTCCCTATTTCTATCTGCCGAAAACCCAGTCCTGGCAGGAAGCGGCCTGGTGGAGCGAAGTCTTCAGCTATGCAGAAGATCGCTTTAATCTGCCGCGCGGCACCATCAAGGCGACGTTGCTGATTGAAACGCTGCCCGCCGTGTTCCAGATGGATGAAATCCTTCACGCGCTGCGTGACCATATTGTTGGTCTGAACTGCGGTCGTTGGGATTACATCTTCAGTTATATCAAAACATTGAAAAACTATCCCGATCGCGTCCTGCCAGACAGACAGGCAGTGACGATGGATAAACCCTTCCTGAATGCTTACTCACGCCTGTTGATTAAAACCTGCCATAAACGCGGTGCTTTTGCGATGGGCGGCATGGCGGCGTTTATTCCAAGCAAAGATGAAGAGCGCAATAACCAGGTGCTCGACAAAGTAAAAGCGGATAAATCGCTGGAAGCCAATAACGGTCACGATGGCACATGGATCGCTCACCCGGGCCTTGCTGATACGGCAATGGCGGTATTCAACGATATTCTCGGCTCCCGCAAAAACCAGCTTGAGGTGATGCGCGAACAAGACGCGCCGATTACTGCCGATCAGCTGCTGGCACCTTGTGATGGTGAACGCACCGAAGAAGGTATGCGCGCCAACATTCGCGTGGCTGTGCAGTACATCGAAGCGTGGATCTCTGGCAATGGCTGTGTGCCGATTTATGGCCTGATGGAAGATGCGGCGACGGCTGAAATTTCCCGTACCTCAATCTGGCAGTGGATCCATCATCAAAAAACGTTGAGCAATGGCAAACCGGTGACTAAAGCCTTGTTCCGCCAGATGCTGGGCGAAGAGATGAAAGTCATTGCCAGCGAACTGGGCGAAGAACGTTTCTCCCATGGGCGTTTTGACGATGCCGCACGCTTGATGGAACAGATCACCACTTCCGATGAGTTAATTGATTTCCTGACCCTGCCAGGCTACCGCCTGTTAGCGTAAACCACCACATAACTATGGAGCATCTGCACATGAAAACCCGTACACAACAAATTGAAGAATTACAGAAAGAGTGGACTCAACCGCGTTGGGAAGGCATTACTCGCCCGTACAGCGCGGAAGATGTGGTGAAATTACGCGGTTCAGTCAATCCGGAATGCACCCTGGCGCAACTGGGCGCGGCGAAAATGTGGCGTCTGCTGCACGGCGAGTCGAAAAAAGGCTACATCAACAGCCTCGGTGCACTGACTGGTGGTCAGGCGCTGCAACAGGCGAAAGCGGGTATTGAAGCAGTCTATCTGTCGGGATGGCAGGTAGCGGCGGACGCTAACCTGGCGGCCAGCATGTATCCGGATCAGTCGCTCTATCCGGCAAACTCGGTGCCAGCGGTGGTGGAGCGGATCAACAATACTTTCCGCCGTGCGGATCAGATCCAATGGTCCGCGGGCATTGAGCCGGGCGATCCGCGCTATGTCGATTACTTCCTGCCGATCGTCGCCGATGCGGAGGCCGGTTTTGGCGGTGTACTGAATGCCTTTGAACTGATGAAAGCGATGATTGAAGCCGGTGCAGCGGCAGTTCACTTCGAAGATCAGCTGGCATCAGTGAAGAAATGTGGTCACATGGGCGGCAAAGTTTTGGTGCCAACTCAGGAAGCTATTCAGAAACTGGTCGCGGCGCGTCTGGCAGCTGATGTGACGGGCGTTCCAACCCTGCTGGTTGCTCGTACCGATGCCGATGCGGCGGATCTGATTACCTCCGATTGCGACCCACATGACAGCGAATTTATTACTGGCGAGCGTACCAGTGAAGGCTTCTTCCGTACTCATGCGGGTATTGAGCAAGCGATCAGCCGTGGCCTGGCGTATGCGCCATATGCTGACCTGGTATGGTGTGAAACCTCCACGCCGGACCTGGAACTGGCGCGTCGCTTTGCACAAGCCATCCACGCGAAATATCCGGGCAAACTGCTGGCTTATAACTGCTCGCCGTCGTTCAACTGGCAGAAAAACCTCGACGACAAAACTATTGCCAGCTTCCAGCAGCAGCTGTCGGATATGGGCTACAAGTTCCAGTTCATCACCCTGGCAGGTATCCACAGCATGTGGTTCAACATGTTTGACCTGGCAAACGCCTATGCCCAGGGCGAGGGTATGAAGCACTATGTTGAGAAAGTGCAGCAGCCGGAATTTGCCGCCGCGAAAGATGGCTATACCTTCGTATCTCACCAGCAGGAAGTGGGTACAGGTTACTTCGATAAAGTGACGACCATTATTCAGGGCGGCACGTCGTCGGTTACCGCACTGACTGGCTCCACTGAAGAATCGCAGTTCTAACAACCAACGCCCCTTTCCGTAAGGCGAGGGGCGAATTAAGGAGAGGCGATGCCGCGTGGCCTGGAATTACTGATTGCACAAACCATTTTGCAAGGTTTCGACGCTCAGTATGGTCGATTCCTCGAAGTGACTTCCGGGGCGCAGCAGCGTTTCGAGCAAGCCGACTGGCATGCTGTCCAGCAGGCGATGAAAAACCGTATTCATCTTTACGATCATCACGTGGGTCTGGTCGTGGAGCAACTGCGCTGCATTACTAACGGCCAAAGCACGGACGCGGCATTTTTACTGCGCGTTAAAGAGCATTACACCCGGCTGTTGCCAGATTACCCGCGCTTCGAGATTGCGGAGAGCTTTTTCAACTCCGTGTACTGTCGGTTATTTGACCACCGCTCGCTTACTCCCGAGCGGCTTTTT
The DNA here is from genome assembly GCF_003697165.2 of Escherichia coli DSM 30083 = JCM 1649 = ATCC 11775. Taxonomy (GTDB): domain Bacteria; phylum Pseudomonadota; class Gammaproteobacteria; order Enterobacterales; family Enterobacteriaceae; genus Escherichia; species Escherichia coli. Next base: position 4,542,374 of record NZ_CP033092.2, on the reverse strand, counting down.
ATCTTTAGCTCCCAGCCAGAGCGCCGCTTTCGTACCATTCCACGCCCACTGGCGAAAGACTTTCACCCCGATCACGGCTGGGAATCTCTGCTGATGCGCGTTATCAGCGATCTGCCGCTGCGTCTGCGTTGGCAGAATAAAAGCCGTGACATTCATTACATCGTTCGCCATCTGACGGAAACGCTGGGGACAGACAACCTCGCGGAAAGTCATTTACAGGTGGCGAACGAACTGTTTTACCGCAATAAGGCAGCCTGGCTGGTGGGCAAACTAATAACGCCTTCCGGCACGTTGCCATTTTTATTGCCGATCCACCAGACGGACGACGGCGAGTTATTTATTGATACCTGCCTGACGACGACCGCCGAAGCGAGCATTGTTTTTGGCTTTGCGCGTTCTTATTTTATGGTTTATGCACCGCTGCCCGCAGCGCTGGTCGAGTGGCTACGGGAAATTCTGCCAGGTAAAACCACCGCTGAATTGTATATGGCTATCGGCTGCCAGAAGCACGCTAAAACCGAAAGCTACCGCGAATATCTCGTTTATCTACAGGGCTGTAATGAGCAGTTCATTGAAGCGCCGGGTATTCGTGGAATGGTGATGTTGGTGTTTACGTTGCCGGGTTTTGATCGGGTATTTAAAGTCATCAAAGACAGGTTCGCGCCGCAGAAAGAGATGTCTGCCGCTCACGTTCGTGCCTGCTATCAACTGGTGAAAGAGCACGATCGCGTGGGCCGAATGGCGGACACCCAGGAGTTTGAAAACTTTGTGCTGGAGAAGCGGCATATTTCCCCGGCATTAATGGAATTACTGCTCCAGGAAGCAGCGGAAAAAATCACCGATCTCGGCGAACAAATTGTGATTCGCCATCTCTATATCGAACGACGGATGGTGCCGCTCAATATCTGGCTGGAACAAGTGGAAGGTCAGCAGCTGCGCGACGCCATTGAAGAGTACGGCAATGCCATTCGCCAGCTTGCCGCTGCCAACATCTTCCCTGGGGATATGTTATTTAAAAACTTTGGCGTCACCCGTCACGGGCGCGTGGTGTTTTATGATTACGATGAAATTTGCTACATGACGGAAGTGAATTTCCGCGACATCCCGCTGCCGCGCTACCCGGAAGACGAACTTGCCAGCGAACCGTGGTACAGCGTCTCGCCGGGTGATGTTTTCCCGGAAGAGTTCCGTCACTGGTTATGTGCCGACCCGCGTATTGGTCCGCTATTTGAAGAGATGCACGCCGACTTGTTCCGCGCTGATTACTGGCGCGCACTACAAAACCGCATACGTGAAGGGCATGTGGAAGATGTTTATGCGTATCGGCGCAGGCAGCGGTTTAGCGTTCGATTCGTATAAATCAGAGGCGAAAAAGTCAGCGTATTCCACCGTACGACAGCGTCACTTCCTTCGCCGCTTTAATCACCATCGCGCCAAACTCGGTCACGCGGTCATCGGTAATACGTGAAATCGGCCCGGAAATTGAAATTGCGGCAAACGGTTCGCGGTGCTCATCGAAAATACACGCTGCAAGGCAACGCAGCCCCAGCGCATGTTCCTCATCGTCAAATGAATAACCCCGTTTGCGCGTTTGGGCGAGATCTTCTTTTAAATGCACAGGAGACACCAGCGTCGCGTGGGTATAGGCATGTAACCCTTTGCGGTGCAGCAGCTTCGTCACCTGTTCTTCGCTCAGTTGGGCCAGAAAGGCTTTACCCGCACCGGAAGCGTGCATCGGCAATTTACCGCCGATAGGCGCGGACATACGCATCAGGTGAGTACACTGTACCTGGTCGATAATAATCGCTTCGTGATTGCTTTGATCAAGCACCGCCATATTGACCGTTTCGCCAGACTCTTCCATTAGATTGCGCAGGATAGGGTGAACAATCGCTAACAAATTACGGCTCTGGAGAAAGCTGCTACCGACCATAAAGGCGTGTGCGCCGATTGCCCAGTGACCCAGTTCGCCGACCTGACGGACAAAGCCCTGTTGCTGCATCGTGGTTAGCAGGCGGTGGGTCGTGGAATTGGGTAACCCGGCTTGCTGTGCCAGTTCCGTGAGTGCCACACTGCCATTGGATTCGGCAATCCACTCCAGTAATTTCAGGCCACGCGTTAAAGACTGAACCTGTCCAGTCGCTGGTGCGGTGGCAACGGCGGGTTTTCTGCCGCGTTTTGCGGGAATGGGTGCGACCATGACAGTCTCCTTTTTCTGTATCGTGGAAATCATTTTCATTTTTATTATCAGCGAATGCAATAGTTGCTGAACAGATCCGATGAGTTAATGTTGAACAAATCTCATGTTGCGTGGTGGTCGCTTTTACCACAGATGCGTTTATGCCAGTATGGTTTGTTGAATTTTTATTAAATCTGGGTTAAGCGTGTCGGGAGCAAGTGTGAGCAGCAAAGTGGAACAACTGCGTGCGCAGTTAAATGAACGTATTCTGGTGCTGGACGGCGGTATGGGCACCATGATCCAGAGCTATCGACTGAACGAAGCCGATTTTCGTGGTGAACGCTTTGCCGACTGGCCATGCGATCTCAAAGGCAACAACGACCTGCTGGTGCTCAGCAAACCGGAAGTGATCGCCGCTATCCACAACGCCTACTTTGAAGCGGGCGCGGATATCATCGAAACCAACACCTTCAACTCCACGACTATTGCGATGGCGGATTACCAAATGGAATCCCTGTCGGCGGAAATCAACTTTGCAGCGGCGAAACTGGCGCGCGCCTGTGCCGACGAGTGGACTGCCCGCACGCCGGAGAAACCGCGCTACGTTGCCGGTGTTCTCGGCCCGACCAACCGCACGGCGTCTATTTCTCCGGACGTCAACGATCCGGCATTCCGCAACATCACTTTTGACCAGCTGGTGGCGGCTTATCGAGAATCCACCAAAGCGCTGGTGGAAGGTGGCGCGGACCTGATCCTGATTGAAACCGTTTTCGACACCCTTAACGCCAAAGCGGCGGTCTTTGCGGTGAAAACGGAGTTTGAAGCGCTGGGCGTTGAGCTGCCGATTATGATCTCCGGCACCATCACCGACGCCTCCGGGCGCACGCTCTCCGGGCAGACCTCTGAAGCGTTTTACAACTCCCTGCGCCACGCCGAAGCGCTGACCTTTGGCCTGAACTGTGCGCTGGGGCCAGACGAACTGCGCCAGTACGTACAGGAACTGTCGCGTATTGCGGAATGCTATGTCACCGCCCACCCGAACGCCGGGCTGCCCAACGCCTTTGGTGAATACGATCTCGACGCCGACACGATGGCAAAACAGATACGTGAATGGGCAGAAGCGGGCTTTCTCAATATCGTCGGCGGCTGCTGCGGCACCACGCCACAACATATTGCAGCGATGAGTCGTGCAGTAGAAGGATTAGCGCCGCGCAAACTACCGGAAATTCCCGTAGCCTGCCGTTTGTCCGGCCTGGAGCCGCTGAACATTGGCGAAGATAGCCTGTTTGTGAACGTGGGTGAACGCACCAACGTCACCGGTTCCGCTAAGTTCAAGCGCCTGATCAAAGAAGAGAAATACAGCGAGGCGCTGGATGTGGCGCGTCAGCAGGTGGAAAACGGTGCGCAGATTATCGATATCAACATGGATGAAGGGATGCTCGACGCCGAAGCGGCGATGGTGCGTTTTCTCAATCTGATTGCCGGTGAACCGGATATCGCTCGCGTGCCGATTATGATCGACTCCTCAAAATGGGACGTTATTGAAAAAGGTCTGAAGTGTATCCAGGGCAAAGGCATTGTTAACTCTATCTCGATGAAAGAGGGTGTCGACGCCTTTATCCATCACGCGAAACTGTTGCGTCGCTACGGTGCGGCAGTAGTGGTAATGGCTTTTGACGAACAGGGCCAGGCCGATACCCGCGCACGGAAAATCGAGATTTGCCGTCGGGCGTACAAAATCCTCACCGAAGAGGTTGGCTTCCCGGCTGAAGATATCATCTTCGACCCGAACATCTTCGCGGTCGCAACTGGCATTGAAGAGCACAACAATTACGCACAGGACTTTATCGGCGCGTGTGAAGACATCAAACGTGAACTGCCGCACGCACTGATTTCCGGCGGCGTTTCTAACGTGTCGTTCTCGTTTCGTGGCAACGATCCGGTGCGCGAAGCCATTCACGCGGTGTTCCTCTACTACGCTATTCGCAATGGCATGGATATGGGGATCGTCAACGCCGGGCAACTGGCGATTTACGACGACCTGCCTACCGAACTACGCGACGCGGTGGAGGATGTGATCCTCAACCGTCGCGACGATGGCACCGAGCGTTTACTGGAGCTTGCCGAGAAATATCGCGGCAGCAAAACCGACGACACCGCTAACACCCAGCAGGCGGAGTGGCGCTCGTGGGAAGTGAATAAACGTCTGGAATACTCGCTGGTCAAAGGCATTACCGAGTTTATCGAGCAGGATACCGAAGAAGCCCGCCAGCAGGCTACGCGTCCGATTGAAGTGATTGAAGGCCCGTTGATGGACGGCATGAACGTGGTCGGCGACCTGTTTGGCGAGGGCAAAATGTTCCTGCCGCAGGTGGTGAAATCGGCGCGCGTCATGAAACAGGCGGTGGCGTATCTCGAACCGTTTATTGAAGCCAGCAAAGAGCAGGGTAAAACCAACGGCAAGATGGTGATCGCCACCGTGAAAGGCGATGTCCACGACATCGGTAAAAATATCGTTGGCGTGGTGCTGCAATGTAACAACTACGAAATTGTCGATCTCGGCGTGATGGTGCCTGCGGAAAAAATTCTCCGTACCGCTAAAGAAGTGAATGCTGATTTGATTGGCCTTTCAGGGCTGATCACGCCGTCGCTGGACGAGATGGTTAACGTGGCGAAAGAGATGGAGCGTCAGGGCTTCACCATTCCGCTATTGATTGGCGGCGCGACCACCTCAAAAGCGCACACGGCGGTGAAAATCGAGCAGAACTACAGCGGCCCGACGGTGTATGTGCAGAACGCATCGCGCACCGTTGGTGTGGTGGCGGCGTTGCTTTCCGACACTCAGCGCGATGATTTCGTTGCTCGTACCCGCAAGGAGTACGAAACCGTGCGTATTCAGCACGGACGAAAGAAACCACGCACACCACCGGTCACGCTGGAAGCGGCGCGTGATAACGACTTCGCTTTTGACTGGCAGGCTTACACGCCGCCGGTGGCGCACCGTCTCGGTGTGCAGGAAGTCGAAGCCAGCATCGAAACGCTGCGTAATTACATCGACTGGACGCCGTTCTTTATGACCTGGTCGCTGGCCGGGAAGTATCCGCGCATTCTGGAAGATGAAGTGGTAGGTGTTGAGGCGCAGCGGCTGTTTAAAGACGCCAACGACATGCTGGATAAATTAAGCGCCGAAAAAATGCTGAACCCGCGTGGCGTGGTGGGCCTGTTCCCGGCAAACCGTGTGGGTGATGACATTGAAATCTACCGTGACGAAACGCGTACCCATGTGATTAATGTCAGCCACCATCTACGCCAACAGACCGAAAAAACCGGCTTCGCTAACTACTGTCTCGCTGACTTCGTTGCGCCGAAGCTTTCTGGTAAAGCAGATTACATCGGCGCATTTGCCGTGACTGGCGGGCTGGAAGAGGACGCACTGGCTGATGCCTTTGAAGCACAGCATGATGATTACAACAAAATCATGGTGAAAGCGCTTGCCGACCGTCTGGCGGAAGCCTTTGCTGAGTATCTCCATGAGCGTGTGCGTAAAGTCTACTGGGGCTATGCGCCGAACGAGAACCTCAGCAACGAAGAGCTGATCCGCGAAAACTACCAGGGCATCCGTCCGGCACCGGGCTACCCTGCCTGCCCGGAACATACGGAAAAAGCCACAATCTGGGAGCTGCTGGAAGTGGAAAAACATACCGGTATGAAACTCACGGAATCCTTCGCCATGTGGCCGGGTGCATCGGTTTCGGGTTGGTACTTCAGTCATCCAGACAGCAAGTATTACGCGGTGGCGCAAATTCAGCGCGATCAGGTTGAAGACTATGCCCGCCGTAAAGGAATGAGCGTTACCGAAGTCGAGCGTTGGTTGGCACCGAATCTGGGGTATGATGCCGAGTAAGTGATAACACCGGGGTATTTGCCCCGGTTTTTAATGTCATAAATAATGGATTATTGAACATGATAAAAATTGATGAAATAGATTTTTTCGCTTTCGAAGGATGTTCAGAGTCCGAAGTTACTGAACTATTAGGAAAAAAACCAACAGGTTATAATGATTGGATGATTAATATAAAAACAGGTGTGGAGTGGGTATTTTATGATGGTCGTTATTGGTTAGATTTTCGTAAATCCAAAGAGGGTATAAGGTGTATCTCATGCAGTATTCTGTATCACGATAAAAGTAAAGGGCGTATCGATGTCTTATTTAGTGAAGGTATAGCTGACAGAGGTTTAAAAAATACGGGTGGAGTGTTAATCCAAAAACGCCCGCAATTATAATAATTCCTGGTAATATTTGTTTTCGTAAAAAGGATTTACTTTATGCAACGTCAATATAAAAAATACATTCTTCTTTTTTGGGGTGTCATGGATGTTATCGCGATAGCCACATATCTGTTCTACTCGCTTGGTAATGGTCGTATCCCTTTTTATTCCGATATCGTTCATTCACTTTCTTTACTTAAGGATATCGGTGTTGAAGGCGGTTTTTACGCTTATGCAGTCGCCACTGTTACGCTACAAATAGTATTATTGCTCTCTTTATTCTTTTCTGCGCAATGTTTTTTAAGACAAAAATTATTTAGTTTCTCTTTTTTGGCGATTCAGGAGTTTATGCGTTTTGCTACCGTAAGCTGTTCAATCTCCGTAATACCGTTGTTACTTAATTATTTTTATTCACAGGATCTGGTCTTAAATATTTCGTTGTTTATCTTCTCAGAGGTCACAAAAGTGACAACGATTATCTGGTGTAAACGACAGGGGAAAGTGTGACAGAAATAGCAACAGATACAGGTGGATTTTTATATAAATGCCTTTTTAAATGCTTTCTTGTATAAATCTCTTATACTGAAAGTACATACAAGAGAAATGCCTGGATAAAAACAACGTGATTAGAAAAATCTTAACAGGAAAATGCATAACAAAAAGGAGAACCTGATTCCGTGCTAACTTTGCTTCACCTGCTTTCTGCCGTCGCCCTGCTGGTCTGGGGGACTCATATTGTTCGAACAGGCGTAATGCGCGTCTTCGGCGCGCGTCTGCGTACTGTCCTTAGCCGGAGCGTCGAAAAAAAGCCGCTCGCCTTTTGCGCGGGGATCGGCGTTACCGCACTGGTGCAGAGCAGTAATGCCACCACCATGCTGGTGACCTCGTTCGTCGCTCAGGATCTGGTTGCTCTCGCGCCTGCGCTGGTGATTGTGCTGGGTGCAGATGTCGGGACGGCGCTGATGGCGCGTATTCTCACCTTCGATTTATCCTGGCTGTCACCGTTACTTATTTTTATCGGCGTGATTTTTTTCCTCGGACGCAAACAGTCACGCGCCGGGCAACTGGGCCGCGTCGGTATTGGTCTTGGGCTGATTTTACTGGCGCTGGAGTTGATTGTGCAGGCCGTAACGCCGATCACTCAGGCAAACGGCGTTCAGGTGATCTTTGCCTCGCTGACTGGCGACATTTTGCTGGATGCGCTGATTGGTGCGATGTTCGCCATTATCAGCTACTCCAGCCTTGCCGCGGTACTGCTGACCGCGACTCTGACCGCCGCAGGCATTATCTCTTTCCCAGTGGCGCTTTGTCTGGTGATTGGTGCAAACCTCGGTTCCGGCCTGCTGGCGATGCTCAACAACAGTGCCGCCAATGCCGCAGCCCGCCGTGTCGCGCTGGGTAGCCTGCTGTTTAAGCTGGTGGGTAGCCTGATTATCCTGCCGTTTGTTCATTTGCTGGCAGAGACAATGGGGAAGTTGCCATTGCCAAAAGCGGAATTGGTGATCTATTTCCACGTCTTCTACAACCTTGTACGCTGCCTGGTCATGTTGCCATTCGTTGACCCGATGGCACGGTTTTGCAAAACGATTATTCGCGATGAACCGGAACTGGATACCCAGCTACGGCCTAAACATCTGGATGTCAGCGCGCTGGATACGCCCACGCTTGCTCTGGCGAACGCTGCCCGCGAAACCCTGCGCATTGGCGACGCCATGGAACAGATGATGGAAGGGCTGAATAAAGTGATGCACGGCGAGCCACGGCAGGAGAAAGAGCTGCGTAAGCTGGCTGATGACATCAACGTTCTCTATACCGCCATTAAGCTGTATCTGGCGCGGATGCCAAAAGAGGAACTGGCAGAAGAAGAGTCGCGCCGCTGGGCGGAGATCATCGAAATGTCGCTCAACCTTGAACAGGCCTCCGATATCGTCGAGCGCATGGGGAGTGAAATTGCCGACAAATCGCTGGCTGCAAGGCGAGCATTTTCGCTTGATGGCTTGAAGGAACTGGATGCGCTCTATGAGCAATTGCTCAGTAATTTAAAACTGGCAATGTCGGTTTTCTTCTCTGGCGATGTTACCAGCGCCCGTCGTTTGCGCCGCAGCAAACATCGTTTTCGCATTCTTAATCGCCGCTATTCCCACGCCCACGTCGATCGCCTGCATCAGCAAAACGTGCAGAGTATTGAAACCAGTTCGCTACATTTAGGCTTACTGGGAGATATGCAGCGTCTGAACTCGCTGTTTTGTTCGGTGGCTTACAGTGTGCTGGAACAGCCGGATGAAGATGAAGGACGGGACGAGTATTAATACCGTGACCCTGAAGGCCTGATAAGACGCGTAAAGCGTCGCATCAGGCACTATGAACAAGATGCCGGATCATGCATCCGGCAATTCACTTAAAAACGGTGACCCGCTTCCAGCGGCACCGCTTCTTCACCAGCCTTAAACACATAAGTGGTGTTCGGGCCACCCAGCGTAGCGTGACCTTTACTTACTGTGATCCAGTTACCTTCCGGCAGACCAATAATCGTCAGTTCTGGCGCGACGACCAGCAGTTCGCGAATACGCTGCTCACGGGTTTCACCTTTATGGCCTTCCGGCAGCGCGTTGGTGAAGTGCGGGTTGATTTGTAGCGGGAACAGATTTAGCGCATCGAAACCTTGCGGATCGACAATCGGCATATCGTTGGTGGTACGAATGGTTGGGCAAGCAAGGTTAGCGCCTGCGCTCCAGCCAATATACAGCGCGCCACGTTTCACCACGTCAGTAATGGGTGCCAGCAGCCCGCGCTCGCGGCACTGTTTCAGCAACTGGAAAGTATTACCGCCGCCGACAATCACAATTTCCGCATTTTCAATCGCGGCAACGGGATCGACAACGCTATGAATACCGGTGACAGAAACACCCAGCGGAGCGAGAACCGCAGCCGTTTTCGCTGTGTAATCATCCCAGGTCTGCGTTACGCCAGCGAAAGGAATAAATACCGCAGAACGGCGCCCCTGCAACTGTTCAGCAATCAGCGGCAGCGCGTGTTCCAGCCAGGCTTTACCCGGCAGCGTCGAGTTACTCAATAAAAGCAGTTCCATTACTTCTCCGGTTAGTAAGAAAACACGGAAGGAATGCTACCACTGCGAATTTAACCACTTACTGACATGGCTCACGATGTCACATATTGCACAGGCGCTGAGACTGATGACAAACACAGGATTGCCTGATGCGCTACGCTTACCTGGCCTACCAGATAACTGCAATATATTGAATTTTCGAGATTATGTAGGCCGAATAAGGCTTCATTCCGCATCCGGCATAAACAATGTGCACTTTGCCACCAATTTGAGCGCCCCTTAAGGCGCTGATGTTTTTTTATCCTTCTCGTGCACATTGTGCCACTTCTGCAATCAGCCGCACATCAGGTCGCGAAGTTGCCGCGGCGACCAGCCAGCGACATGCAGAGTTAAGTAGCGCGATTAATCATGGGAAATTGCCTCTGCATGGGCGAGCAGGTATTGCTCCGCCTCACCGGACCAGATCCCCTGATGACGCGCCAGAATTGCCGCCAGTGCTTGATCCTGAATCTGCGTGAGTGACGTCAGCGGCAGGTATTTCCCGGTATACACCAGCTTTTTGCCGCCGCCGACGGCAGGCAATTCAAGCGTGGTTTCGCCCGCGGCATTCAGCCCAAGAATATGTGTTACCACTTTTGCGGCCTGCACTTTTTTCTCTTCAATCAATTTGACCGCTGCGCGCATGTCGTCGGTATTGCCGCCTGATGTGCCCACGTAGTGGGTAAATGCATAATGCACATCGTAGAAATTAATTGGCGCGCTGAAGTGCTTATCCTGCGGTCCGGCGAAGAAATTCAGACAACCATCTGTCGCCAGCAAGGAAGAGGCGAGAGTCACCAGTCCTTCATTAGGCACAAAGACGAAAATATCATCGAAGCCGTGACCGCCACTCAGTGCCATTAACGTATCAAATGCTGCATCGGCGGCATTGAGATAATGAATCAGTGTTTGCGGTTCTGATGGATAGTGCTTGCGTGCATAACTCAATTTGTCGTTGTCGGTATCGGTAATGACGAGCAGCGAAGGGTTAACGGGTCCATGTAGCGCATAATCAATCGCCAACAGTCCCATTGGTCCGGTGCCGCCGAGGATCAGCGTGCGCCCTTGCGGGCGAATCCCCATCGTGTGGTTATAACTACCTTCCTGAAGATGATAGTTGGCGTTGAACGCGCCAATCACGCAGGAAAGCGGTTCAACCAGCGAGCCTTCAAAATAGGTTTCGCCGTCGTATGCCAGCAGGCAATCTTGTTCCATGACCTCGTTGGGAATAACCACATGCGTCGCTTCGCCGCCTACCCACGGGAAGGAGTAGCCGGGGCAATCCGGGCGGTCGGGGAGTTGCAGGTTGGCCTGAATCACATAACGCTGACCCGGCTGGAATTTGTGCTGCCACTTTTTACCCACGGCCAGAATATCGCCGCAAAATTCGTGGCCGATGATGATGGGATTGGTCGCCACATCGTCGGGTACTTTTTTATGGTTTTCACCCAGATTGGCCTCTTTCCAGGAAGAGAGGCACAGGCTGTCAGTGACCACCGTCGCGAGGATTTCATCCTCCTGCATTTCAGGAAGGTCAAAGGTTTCCAGACGCAGGTCACGTTTGCCATAAAGACGCAGAGCTGTTGTTTTCATAAACCACCTCATGTTGAGCGATGACCCCGGCAGTCGTGCCGGGGCGAAGAATCAGGACAGGAAGCCCAGCGCATTACCGATAATCCCTAAACCAAACAGGGCGAAAATCAGCCATACCGGGTTAATTTTTTTGTTGAGCAGACGAACCATCAGCAGCGTCAGACCGAGCGCCAGCAAACCAGGGCAAAGTTGGTCGAGGATGTTCTGCACGGTTATGGTGACGGTGGCACCATCGGCGGCAGGCGTTTGTGAAACCACCAACGGTACGTTGATTGACGTCCATTTGGTCACCAGCACGCCCATCACAAACAGCCCGAGAATCGACGCGCCTTCGGTGAGTTTTTGCAGCAAATTACCGCCCATATCGCTGACGATATTCACCCCTTTGCGAAAGCCGAGCTGTAGGCCATACCACTTCATCGCCAGACGCACCGCGTTGAAAATAAAGAAGAACAGTAGGGGGCCGAGAATGTTGCCCGAAAGTGCCAGAGATGCGCCGAGCGCGGCGGTAATCGGGCGCAGCGTTCCCCAGACCAGTGGATCTCCAACTCCTGCCAATGGTCCCATCAGACCGACTTTGATGCCGTTAATGGTACCGTCATCAATTTCCGCGCCGTTGGCTCGCGCCTCTTCCATGGCGGCAGTGACGCCGATGACCGGGCCACATACGGCTGGCGTGGTATTGAAGAACACCAGGTGTCGCCTGAGCGCCGCAACCTGATCCTCTTTTAATGGGTAAAGTCGTTTGATGGCGGGGATCATGTCGTAGCAAAAACCCAGCCCGTGAATACGTTCAAAGTTAAAGGATGCCTGTTGCAGGTTGGAGCGCAGAAACATGCTCACCAGATCGCTGCGTGTAATTTTTCTCTGTTCCATGATGGCTCCGTTAATCATCAAGTTGGTCAAGGGCGGTGATAGTGGTGGTCTGGGGATGTGGTTCAGCTTTACGCCACTGTGGATTTAACTGGATGTAGAGCAGGGCCATGATCACGCCGACGCCACCGAACGCCAGCAGACTGAGATCGAGGTAGCCACCTGCGAGGAAACCGAGGAAAAAGAAAGGCATCAAATATTTCACGCCCATCATGCGAAGCACCATGGCGTAACCGACCACCACGATAAAACCGCCAGCAATCTGCAGTCCACGGGTCACAAATTCGGGAATGGCGCTCAGCATATTGCTCACCATATCAGCGCTGACGAACAGCGAGACAATCAGTGCCGGAATAGCAACGCGCAGTGCCTGCACGCCAAGCGCGGAGACATGCAGAATATCGAGAGTGCGAAACCGTGCTTCTTCCGCTGCTTTATCCGCCGCGTGCTGGAACACTACGGTGATGGTACGGGCAAACACCGTCAGCACCTGGCCTGCCGCAGCCACAGGCAACGCGATGGCGATTCCGGTGGCGATGCTTTGCTGACCAACGATAACCAGAATGGCGGAGATTATGCTGGCGAGTGCAGAATCCGGAGATTGCGCCGCGCCGACGTTCATCCAGCCGAGAGCTATCAATTCCAGCGTACCACCGAGCATAATTCCGGTTTTTAAATCACCGAGAATTAAACCAATCACCGTACAGGCAATTAACGGACGATGAGTCTGAAATTCATCCAGCACGCTGCCCATTCCGGCAATACAGGAAAAAAGAAATATAGCAATGATTTGTAGGGTACTTATTTCCATGATTTGTCACCTTTTAAGTGTCGTCATCCCTGCCTGTTAAAGCATATGTACACAGGCGCTATTATTTAATTTGCGATTAACTGTTCGTTTATTTTGTCGATAATATTGATTGAGGGATCTGACGCTACGACGCGTAAATCCAGTATGACGCCAAGATTATTTAACTCATGAAATGCGTTAATATCATCGTCATCTAATGAAACTGCTTTGGTTAACTGTTTCTTACCAGGACGCCAGGCCATACCGCCAATATTCAGGGTACCTATTTTTACCCCCTGGCGAACCATTGCTAAGGCATCCTGTGGGCGAGTGAAAAGATAAAAAACGGTTTCGTCCTGATATTGCGGGTTGTGATAAACCGCGACGGCTTTTTCAATATTGACCACGTTAACCTTCATTCCCGGTGGCGCAGCCTGACGCAATAATGTCCGGCGAACTTCATCGTTATAAACTTCGTCATTGCAGATAATAATGCGTTGGGCGTTAGCCACTTTAGACCAGACGGTAGTGACCTGGCCGTGGATCAGGCGGTCATCAATGCGGGCGAGCGTAATGTTCATCAGAAATCCTCCTCTGCTGTTGCTACCTGTCTCCAGACGACGCAGGTTTGCTTTGCGATTTGCGTCAGGTGTTCACACAGTTCATCAACATTCATGCTGTCCTGGTTATCAACCAGTTCGAGCGCCAGCGGCAGAGAAAGGCCGCTGATTACCCGCAGACGAGGATTGCGCATCGCAAGCATCGCTGCCGCATTCCACGGGCTGCCGCACTGTAAATCCACGGCGATTAGCCACTCGTCATGATTGTGAATGCTCACTAACTTCTCCAGCTTTGCCACAATGTCTCCGGCGTTCTCGCCGGGCACAAATTCAACTGCCTCGACCCTGGCATCGCCGTACACCATCTGAACCGATTCCAGCATGGCGCAGGCTAATTTGCCGTGGGCGCAAAAAATGGCATTGACCATAAAGCCTCCTTAGCCGCGCGTTTTGCCGCCTGCAATGTTAGTGGTTACTCCGGTGATATAGCTGGCGCGTTCAGACAGCAGATAACAAACAAAATCAGCCACTTCTGCTAATCTTCCGGCGCGCCCAATAGGAATGGCGTTTTTGGTATAGCCTTCACGCAGCTGCTCGACGGTGATATTGCGCGTCCACGCCAGCGCTTCTTCATATTCCGGCGTGCGCAGTCCTGTTTTTTCCAGAATCCCCGGCGCGATACCGACCACACGGATACCGTGCTTGCCCAGCTCTTTCGACCAGGAGCGCGTGAAGCTATTGAGCGCGGCTTTGGTCGCGGCGTAACAGCTTTGGCCTTCTGAGCCTTCCAGCCCACTTTCTGAGGAAACATTCACAATCACGCCATCATGTTGTTTGACCATCTGTCGCGCCACCGCCTGCGACATCAGAAAAACGCCTTTCTGATTGATATTGACCATTTTTTCGAATGCAGCTTCGTTGAGTTCATACTGCCCGGCAGGCGCTTTCTCATCGACCAGCAGACGCGGGAAATTGACCCCGGCGTTGTTAACCAGACCGTCGATGCGACCAAAACGCTGGATAATTTCTGCTACCGTATGATTTATCTCTTTGGCGCTGGAAATATCGGTCGGCCAGAACTGATAACCTTTATGGCTTTCATATTGACCATCGCCACCGTGAATATCGACCATCTGTACATTCGCGCCTTGTGCTAATAATTCCTCTACAATCGCCAGACCAATACCGGATGCGCCACCGGTGACAATAATGATTTTATCCTGCAAATTTAACCACGTTTGCATAACAGACTCCTGATTTTAGATAGTAGGGACCCGCCGTAATTTTTATTACGGTAAACATCGGGAAGATTTTTATTTCAGTAATAGTTCAGCTGTGCTGCTATTCGTTACCAGACAATTAATATATTTTCCACGCAGTGCACCAACAATTCCGCTGTATTTTTCTTCGCTCATGGCAATGCCAATGGAATACCGTGCCTGCTTTAATTTATTCATTTCGATAGAGAGTGTTTTTTCGCTCATATTCGTTTCAACCATTGCGCCGTGAATATCAAAAAAGCGCGAGCAAATATCGCCAGCAACCTGGCGGGCATTCAGGTCGTCACTCTCTTCACCACCATAAAACGCATGCCAGTTAGCGCCGTCGCGAATGGCCGGTGAGCCAATTCCCACCAGGGCGACATCCAGATTATCCCAGTAGGCAGAGATGGTTTTAAAGTGCTGAGACTGCATGATCCCATTACGAATTAATGGGTTATCCAGCAGCGCCGGAAAATCCGCGAGATGCGATTCCCCTTTCAGCTTCGCTGCCGCGCTGTAGGTTAATGTGTTTACGTGATAGCGGCTTTCGAGTTTACCGGACGGGCCGCCAATAATCGGCACGCAAATTAACTGCCGCGATTGCCCCGCCTGCGGCAAGTTTTCAACCAGTGCGCTCACCGCGCGGCCCCAGGAAAAACCGACAATATCGCCAGGTTCCAGCAAGCGATCCAGCAGTTGCGCGCCGTGTAACCCCATCATCGCCAGTTGAATATCTTCATCCTCATCATTTCCTGACACCACCACAACGTCTTTCAGGCCAAACTTTTGCTTCACTTGCTGCTCCAGCCAGAGATTTTCGTTGTAGTCATAGTTGATGGCGATGGTGACAATTCCCTGATCGCGGCCTCGTTTAAGCAAGCGGCTGATGGTAGTGCGATAAATACCCAGTTCGCGCGCAATTTGCGCCTGCGTCATATCCTGTTCGTAATAGAGTTGGGCAATCTTCACAATCAAACGGATATCGTCACTGTTTTCCATTGCCGCCTCCTGGTTCTGCACATTTGTGCAAATACGCTTTCTCACCGCTTGATCTGATATAACCCCATCATGATGGCCTTTCAAAGCGATTTTTCACTCTTTGCATGGGGGGAAATAGCGCTTTCTCTTGCACATTTGTTTCTCTGCGTAGTAGTCATCAGCACAGGTGTGCAGCGATGCGTAATTTGTTGATTATTCTTATTTTGCCAGGCAAATTTGCATCGTACTTCCGGAGACACTTTTGTGATAAAAGGCGTGGCAGATCACATTTAATTTCGACGTTGCCGCATAACCCTGTTTTTCCCCGCTAAGAGGTACGGTATATTCCGCGTTTTACAGGAGAATTTATGCTGCCCGACTCATCAGTCCGTTTAAATAAATACATCAGCGAAAGCGGAATTTGCTCACGCCGCGAAGCGGATCGCTATATCGAGCAAGGCAATGTGTTCCTTAATGGCAAGCGAGCCACCATTGGCGATCAGGTGAAACCCGGCGACGTTGTGAAAGTAAATGGTCAGTTGATTGAGCCTCGGGAATCCGAAGATTTGGTACTTATCGCCCTGAACAAGCCCGTCGGTATTGTCAGCACCACCGAAGATGGCGAGCGCGATAACATTGTCGATTTCGTTAACCACAGCAAACGCGTGTTCCCGATTGGCCGCCTGGATAAAGATTCCCAGGGGCTGATTTTCCTCACCAATCACGGCGATCTGGTGAATAAGATCCTCCGTGCGGGTAACGATCATGAGAAAGAGTATCTGGTGACGGTTGATAAACCGATTACCGATGAATTTATTCGTGGTATGGGGGCGGGAGTACCGATCCTCGGGACGGTAACTAAAAAGTGCAAAGTCAAAAAAGAAGCACCGTTTGTCTTCCGCATTACCCTGGTGCAGGGGCTGAACCGTCAGATTCGTCGCATGTGCGAGCACTTTGGTTACGAAGTGAAAAAGCTGGAACGTACGCGCATTATGAACGTCAGCTTAAGCGGCATTCCGCTGGGTGAGTGGCGCGATTTAACCGACGATGAGTTAATCGATCTCTTTAAGCTCATTGAAAATTCCTCTTCCGAGGCAAAACCTAAAGCGAAGGCCAAACCGAAAACGGTAGGCATCAAACGTCCAGTCGTTAAGATGGAAAAAACGGCGGAAAAAGGCGGTCGCCCGGCGTCCAACGGTAAGCGTTTTACCTCGCCGGGGCGCAAAAAGAAGGGGCGTTAATCAGCGTCTGCCGCGCGTCGACGTATTTGCTGACCAGCTAAATGACGCCTCAGGATCCGGTTTATAAGCCTGCTTTTTCTTCAATTGGCGGGCTTTTTTCGCTTCAGCCTCACGCTCGACCATTAATTTATCGATGTACTCTTTCTTAATGCTGTTAGTTTCGGAGTTGGTCAGTACGCGACCATGCGCAATCCGCGCCCGATCCAGCAGTGTTTTAAGTTCACGCTGCTCGCGTTCAGTCATCTCTTTTTGGGTAATACGGGGGAGTGCCATAATGGTGCCCTCAGTGAGCCAGAGAGTTCAGTGTACGGGAATTCGTTTGCGAGCAGAACTGATAATATTCATTTTGCCTTCTCTTAACTATTTATCTCTTTCGATAATTAGTTAGAGATGCGGATAAAAAATTAAAGGCAATTATTCTCCGATAAAGACGCTGGTTAACAGGGAATAGACTCGTTTATTTATGGGCATAATGACAAGAAAAACAATACGGCCCGAAATAATGTCTTCCGGGCCATACTGTGTTTACTCAAACAAATTAAAATGCAGCTTCTGCACTACCTGCTCGGCATCTTCGCCGGGCACCAGGAAGCACAGGTTATGGCTGGATGCGCCGTAACAAATCATGCGAATGTTGAACGGTTCCAGTACGCCGAATACCTCTTTGCCAACGCCGCAGGCTTTTGACAGGTCATTGCCAATCAACGCGACCAGCGCCAGACCCTCTTCCACTTCCACCCGGCACAGTGCAGACAGCTCCATCAGCAGAGATTGCGTCAGCAACGTATCGCCAGTGGAGGTTGAACCGGTGGTATCAAGGGTTAATGCCACACTCACTTCTGACGTGGTGATTAAGTCTACCGAAATATTATGCCGCGCGAGGATGCCGAAAACTTCCGCGAGGAAACCGCGAGAATGCAGCATATTCAGGCTGTGCAAAGTGAGCAGAGTCTGATTGCGACGAAGCGCCAGCGCGCGGAACAGCGGCGGATTTTCAGTTTTATTGCACACCAGCGTACCACCTGCGCGTGGGTCTTTGCTGGAGCCGACAAAGACTGGGATATCGCTGCGTACTGCGGGTAGCAACGTTGCCGGATGCAGTACTTTTGCACCAAAAGTTGCCATCTCTGCCGCTTCGGCAAACGCGATTTCATCAATGCGTTTTGCTGCGGAAACCACGCGTGGATCGGTGGTGTAGATGCCCGGGACGTCGGTCCAGATATCAACACGAGATGCGTGTAAAGCCTCCGCCAGCAAGGCTGCCGTATAATCGCTGCCTCCACGGCCAAGCGTCGTTGTACGACCTTTATTTTCGCTGCCGATAAATCCCTGGGTGATCACTAAGCCTTCATTGAGGCGTGGGAGCAGCTGCAGCGCGGCCAGTTCCGCCAGCGCGGCTACATCTGGCTCTGCACGACCAAATCGATCGTTGGTACGCATCACTTTACGTACATCAAACCACTGTGCCTGAACATCGCGTTCGCGCAGGATCTCGACAAACAGCAGGGTCGACATCAGCTCGCCGTGGCTGACCAGTTCATCTGTCAGGGCCGGAGACGTTGCCAGCGCCGCCGCTTCTGCCAGAACAGTAATATTCTCCAGCAGACGTTCAATCTCTTCACGGATAACGTTCGGGTAACGCAGACGTTCCAGAATGGCAAACTGGATATTGCGGATTGCGTCGAGTTTTTCGAATCGCTCGCCAGGTTCCAGTCCTTCAGCTAAAGCGACCAGTAGATTAGTGATACCAGCAGAAGCCGAGAGGACAACTAAACGTACGTTGGCATCAGAAAGCACAATATCAGCGCTGCGGTTCATGGCGTCAAAATCAGCTACGCTGGTACCGCCAAATTTGGAGACAACAATTTCAGACATAACTACCTCGTGTCAGGGGATCCATTTTCAGCCTTGGCACAAGGGAAGAGCGGAAGACGGGTGGGCGCAGAGCGATACTTCGCTACTATTTTCACCCAGAAGTGCTCCACCACTTGCGAAACGCCCGACTGCGAACGCTTCTGGTGACAACCCAGGGGATTCAGCCCCTGTAGCCGATGATGAACGTAGCCAGCCGTTCAATCACCTCGGCGATGCACCCCCTCAGGTGTTATCACAGGACTGGCTCCTCCAACACCGTTACTTGGGCAACGCGCCTCTTCTGGCCTGCGCTAGCGCAGGTAGTACATTTATAAATAAAGGGTGAGCGGGGCGGTTGTCAACGATGGGGTCATGCGGATTTTTCATCCACTCCTGGCGGTCAGTAGTTCAGCTAATAAATGCTTCGCTGCGCTAAGGGTTTACACTCAACATTACGCTAACGGCACTAAAACCATCACATTTTTCTGTGACTGGCGCTACAATCTTCCAAAGTCACAATTCTCAAAATCAGAAGAGTATTGCTAATGAAAAACATCAATCCAACGCAGACCGCTGCCTGGCAGGCACTACAGAAACACTTCGATGAAATGAAAGACGTTACGATCGCCGATCTTTTTGCTAAAGACGGCGATCGTTTTTCTAAGTTCTCCGCAACCTTCGACGATCAGATGCTGGTGGATTACTCCAAAAACCGCATCACTGAAGAGACGCTGGCGAAATTACAAGATCTGGCGAAAGAGTGCGATCTGGCGGGCGCGATTAAGTCGATGTTCTCTGGCGAGAAGATCAACCGCACTGAAAACCGCGCCGTACTGCACGTAGCGCTGCGTAACCGTAGCAATACCCCGATTCTGGTTGATGGCAAAGATGTTATGCCGGAAGTCAACGCAGTGCTGGAGAAGATGAAAACCTTCTCGGAAGCGATTATTTCCGGTGAGTGGAAAGGCTATACCGGCAAGGCAATCACTGACGTAGTGAACATCGGGATCGGCGGTTCTGACCTCGGCCCGTACATGGTGACTGAAGCACTGCGTCCATACAAAAACCACCTGAACATGCACTTTGTTTCTAACGTCGATGGGACTCACATCGCGGAAGTGCTGAAAAAAGTAAACCCGGAAACCACGCTGTTCCTGGTAGCATCTAAAACCTTCACCACTCAGGAAACCATGACCAACGCCCATAGCGCGCGTGACTGGTTCCTGAAAGCGGCAGGTGATGAGAAACACGTTGCGAAACACTTCGCTGCGCTCTCAACCAACGCCAAAGCCGTTGGCGAGTTTGGTATTGATACTGCCAACATGTTCGAATTCTGGGACTGGGTCGGCGGTCGTTACTCTTTGTGGTCAGCGATTGGCCTGTCGATTGTTCTCTCCATCGGCTTTGATAACTTCGTTGAACTGCTTTCTGGCGCACACGCGATGGACAAGCATTTCTCCACCACGCCTGCCGAGAAAAACCTGCCTGTACTGCTGGCGCTGATTGGCATCTGGTACAACAATTTCTTTGGCGCGGAAACTGAAGCGATTCTGCCGTATGACCAGTATATGCACCGTTTCGCGGCGTACTTCCAGCAGGGCAATATGGAATCCAACGGTAAGTATGTTGACCGTAACGGTAAGGTTGTGGATTACCAGACTGGCCCGATTATCTGGGGTGAACCTGGCACGAACGGTCAGCACGCGTTCTATCAGCTGATCCACCAGGGAACCAAAATGGTACCGTGCGATTTCATCGCTCCGGCTATCACCCATAACCCGCTCTCTGATCATCACCAGAAACTGCTGTCTAACTTCTTTGCTCAGACCGAAGCGCTGGCGTTTGGTAAATCCCGCGAAGTGGTTGAGCAGGAATATCGCGATCAGGGTAAAGATCCGGCAACGCTTGACTACGTGGTGCCGTTCAAAGTGTTCGAAGGTAACCGCCCGACCAACTCCATCCTGCTGCGTGAAATCACTCCGTTCAGCCTGGGTGCGTTGATTGCGCTGTATGAGCACAAAATCTTTACTCAGGGCGTGATCCTGAACATCTTCACCTTCGACCAGTGGGGCGTGGAGCTGGGTAAACAACTGGCGAACCGTATTCTGCCAGAGCTGAAAGATGATAAAGAAATCAGCAGCCACGATAGCTCGACCAATGGTCTGATTAACCGCTATAAAGCGTGGCGCGGTTAATCATTGTCGATATGTAGGCCGGATAAGGCGTTCACGCCGCATCCGGCAACCGATGCCTGATGCGACGCGGTCGCGTCTTATCAGGCCTACAGGTCGATGCCGATATGTACATCGTATTCGGCAATTAATACATAGTACGATTGATTAAATAGCCTTAAAAACAATGCCGACTATAAGTCGGCATTGTTTTATCAGATAAATCCTCTTGTCTGTCATTTAACGAAAATCATACCGTGAGGTTAATCCTAAAATAAATTTTTAATCGTGGTTTATTTCGGAAAATACGCAGAGTAATTACTTTTTATTTTATTTTAACTTCATGATTTTTAATCTTATTTATATATAAGTCAAAGCTTATATTTGATATTCATTCCAATTGTCCTAAAACTCCATCACTAATTCCCCGCGCCGTAATTCGCATGCTTTAGTTGTGTATACTCGATCCCGCCCGAAATGTTTTGGGTAAATCTCCATTCATTCAATGAAGGGAAATTGTTATGAAAAAAGTTCTGTATGGCATTTTTGCCATATCTGCGCTTGCGGCGACTTCTGCGTGGGCTGCACCTGTACAGGTGGGCGAAGCGGCAGGATCGGCAGCAACGTCGGTTTCGGCGGGGAGTTCCTCCGCGACCAGCGTCAGCACCGTAAGCTCGGCGGTGGGTGTCGCGCTCGCGGCAACCGGTGGCGGTGATGGTTCTAATACCGGGACCACCACAACCACGACCACCAGTACCCAGTAATAAAGTATGTATCCCCAAAATAATTCGAGTCATCGCATCTGAAGCTTGAAGTATGAAGGGGATTAACCATAACCACACTCCGGTGTGGTTATTCTGCCCCTCTGGAGAAGAGTCGTGAAGCGACCTGCACTCATTCTTATCTGCCTGCTATTACAGGCCTGTTCAGCCACGACTAAAGAGCTGGGCAATTCACTGTGGGACAGTCTGTTCGGCACGCCAGGCGTACAGCTGACGGACGATGATATTCAAAATATGCCCTACGCCAGCCAGTACATGCAGCTTAATGGCGGGCCGCAGTTATTTGTGGTGCTGGCCTTCGCTGAAGACGGACAACAAAAATGGGTCACTCAGGATCAGGCCACTCTCGTCACACAACATGGTCGTCTGGTGAAGACTTTGCTTGGTGGCGACAACCTGATTGAAGTGAATAACCTTGCCACTGACCCGCTGATTAAACCCGCACAAATTGTTGATGGTGCAACATGGACGCGCACGATGGGCTGGACCGAGTACCAGCAGGTACGCTACGCCACCGCACGCTCAGTCTTCAAATGGGATGGCACCGATACCGTCAAAGTCGGCAGCGATGAAACCCCGGTTCGCGTGCTGGACGAAGAAGTCTCCACCGACCAGGCGCGCTGGCATAACCGCTATTGGATCGACAGCGAAGGGCAAATTCGCCAGTCGGAACAGTATCTCGGCGCGGATTATTTCCCGGTGAAAACCACTCTCATCAAGGCGGCAAAACAATGATTAAACAAACTATTGTCGCATTGATTTTGAGTGTGGGGGCGTCATCGGTCTTCGCGGCGGGAACCGTCAAGGTATTCAGCAATGGCAGCAGTGAGGCCAAAACGCTGACGGGTGCAGAGCATTTAATCGATCTGGTAGGCCAACCACGGCTGGCAAACAGTTGGTGGCCCGGAGCGGTGATTAGCGAAGAGCTGGCCACGGCGGCAGCATTGCGTCAGCAGCAGGCGTTGCTGACACGGCTGGCAGAACTGGCTGCAGATTCCAGCGCCGACGATGCCGCCGCGATTAACGCCTTACGCCAGCAAATTCAGGCGTTGAAGGTGACGGGCAGGCAAAAAATCAATCTTGATCCTGATATCGTCCGCGTTGCCGAACGCGGTAACCCGCCGTTGCAGGGCAACTACACGCTGTGGGTCGGAACGCCGCCGTCCACGGTCACGTTGTTCGGGCTTATCAGTCGTCCTGGCAAGCAGTCATTCACTCCAGGTCGCGACGTGGCGAGCTATCTCTCTGACCAGAGCCTGCTCAGCGGTGCGGATCGCAGCTACGCGTGGGTGGTTTACCCGTCCGGACGCACGCAAAAAGCGCCGGTGGCTTATTGGAACAAGCGTCACGTAGAGCCGATGCCCGGCAGCATTATTTATGTTGGCCTCGCGGACTCCGTCTGGAGTGAGACACCTGATGCCCTTAACGCCGACATTCTTCAGACTCTGACGCAGCGGATACCCCAATAATGAAAAAAAGACATCTGCTTAGCTTACTGGCGCTGGGCATTAGCACAGCTTGCTACGGCGAAATATATCCTGCGCCCATTGGTCCGTCGCAATCGGATTTCGGTGGCGTAGGATTATTACAAACGCCCACCGCGCGCATGGCGCGGGAAGGGGAGCTGAGCCTGAACTATCGCGATAACGATCAGTACCGTTATTACTCAGCTTCAGTGCAACTCTTCCCGTGGCTGGAAACAACGCTGCGCTACACCGACGTGCGCACCCGGCAGTACAGCAGCGTCGAAGCATTCTCTGGCGATCAAACGTATAAAGATAAAGCCTTCGATCTCAAACTGCGTTTGTGGGAAGAGAGTTACTGGCTGCCGCAAGTGGCGGTTGGTGCGCGGGATATTGGCGGTACGGGGCTGTTTGATGCGGAATATCTTGTTGCCAGCAAAGCCTGGGGGCCGTTCGATTTTACGCTCGGTCTGGGCTGGGGATATCTGGGCACCAGCGGTAATGTGAAAAATCCGCTCTGTTCAGCCAGTGATAAATATTGCTATCGCGATAACAGCTACAAACAGGCGGGATCTATCGACGGTAGCCAGATGTTCCACGGCCCGGCCTCACTGTTTGGCGGCGTGGAATACCAGACGCCCTGGCAACCGCTGCGCCTGAAACTGGAGTATGAAGGCAATAATTATCAGCAGGATTTTGCCGGGAAGCTGGAGCAAAAAAGTAAGTTTAACGTCGGGGCGATTTATCGCGTTACCGATTGGGCCGACGTTAACCTTAGCTATGAACGTGGCAACACCTTTATGTTTGGCGTTACGCTGCGCACCAACTTTAACGATCTGCGCCCGTCCTACAACGATAACGCCCGCCCGCAATATCAACCGCAGCCGCAGGATGCCATTTTGCAGCACTCGGTGGTGGCGAATCAGTTAACGCTGTTGAAATACAACGCCGGACTGGCCGATCCGCAGATCCAGGCGAAAGGCGATACGCTGTATGTTACCGGCGAGCAGGTGAAATATCGTGATTCGCGCGAAGGGATCATCCGTGCTAATCGGATCGTGATGAACGATCTGCCGGATGGGATCAAAACGATCCGCATTACGGAAAATCGCCTTAACATGCCGCAGGTGACGACGGAAACCGATGTCGCCAGCCTGAAAAATCATCTCGGCGGAGAGCCGTTGGGCCACGAAACGACGCTGGCGCAAAAACGCGTCGAGCCAGTGGTTCCGAAGTCCACCGAGCAGGGCTGGTATATCGACAAATCACGCTTTGATTTCCATATCGATCCGGTGCTGAACCAGTCGGTCGGTGGCCCGGAAAACTTTTACATGTATCAGCTGGGCGTGATGGGAACGGCGGATTTGTGGCTGACGGACCATCTGCTGACCACCGGCAGCCTGTTTGCTAACCTTGCCAACAACTACGACAAGTTTAACTACACCAATCCGCCGCAGGACTCGCACTTACCGCGCGTTCGTACCCATGTGCGCGAGTATGTGCAGAACGATGTCTATGTGAATAACCTGCAAGCCAACTACTTCCAGCATCTGGGCAACGGCTTCTACGGTCAGGTCTACGGAGGTTATCTCGAAACCATGTTTGGCGGTGCGGGGGCAGAAGTGTTGTATCGCCCGCTGGACAGCAACTGGGCGTTTGGTCTGGATGCCAACTACGTTAAACAGCGCGACTGGCGTAGCGCAAAAGATATGATGAAATTCACCGATTACAGCGTGAAAACCGGACATCTGACCGCGTACTGGACGCCATCTTTCGCCCAGGACGTGTTAGTGAAAGCGAGCGTCGGGCAGTATCTGGCTGGGGATAAAGGCGGCACGCTGGAGATCGCCAAACGCTTTGATAGCGGCGTGGTAGTGGGGGGCTATGCCACGATCACGAATGTTTCGAAAGAGGAGTACGGCGAAGGGGACTTCACCAAAGGCGTGTATGTCTCTGTACCGCTGGATCTCTTCTCGTCTGGCCCGACACGCAGCCGTGCGGCGATTGGCTGGACGCCGCTGACGCGTGACGGTGGTCAGCAACTTGGGCGTAAGTTCCAGTTGTATGATATGACCAGCGACCGTAGCGTCAATTTCCGCTAAGTCATGGGAAAGGTGCCAGTTTTCGCACTCACTGGCACCTTCATTCTTAATGGCCTGTCGAGCCATCAGGAACGTAGTTCACCCCCGGTTTGCGATCTGGTGTGTAAAGGCGAAAACATTCTGTCTTCCTGTCCGTCGATATCGGTTGCAGGTCTGGTTGCCTGAGCGACTGGGCCATCATTGGACTGGAGACATTGCTTTGCGGTAGGTCGGCTTTATCAGCAGTACCGAGCGGACCAGCATAAGCAGGAAGAACAGAGACTGATAACATCAAAGCAGCAAAATAAGACTTCATTTTTACCACCTTTATCAGGTTACGTTTCATTTGTTCCAGAGGAACATTGTCGATTTTTCGCGCATTGCTGGTGGCTGGGAATCACCTGAATGGGTGATTTTTTTGGGCTGTGTGTTTTGCCAGATGCGACGTTGATGGGAGATGCCCACTTAATTGAGCTGAACAAAACATACACAAAAAATATAGATCTCCGTCACATTTTTGCGTTATACAGGAAGCTCGCCACTGTGAAGGAGGTACTGCTATGACGTCACTCTCTCGTCCGCGCGTGGAGTTTATCTCCACCATTTTGCAGACCGTACTCAATCTTGGCCTGTTGTGCCTCGGCCTGATTTTGGTTGTCTTCCTCGGCAAAGAAACGGTGCATCTGGCTGATGTGCTGTTTGCGCCAGAACAAGCCAGTAAATATGAGCTGGTAGAAGGGCTGGTGGTTTACTTTCTCTATTTCGAATTTATCGCGCTGATTGTGAAGTACTTTCAGTCCGGTTTTCACTTCCCGCTACGTTACTTTGTCTATATTGGGATCACCGCCATTGTGCGCTTGATCATCGTCGATCATAAATCGCCACTGGATGTGTTGATCTACTCGGCAGCGATCCTGTTACTGGTGATCACCCTGTGGCTGTGTAATTCGAAACGGCTGAAGCGGGAGTAAAAAAAGGCGCTCCGTGGAGCGCCGAATAACAGTCACAAGTTGGGATAACGTAAGTTGAGGGTGCAGCGGCATAACATTGGCAGAACAACATCTTTAACCTTTCACACCACCTGCCGTCAGGCCGTTGACCAGCCAGCGTTGAGCCAGCAAGAAGACGATGGTGATCGGTAATGCAGACATCACGGCAGCGGCGGCAAAGTCACCCCACAGGTAGTTTTGCGGGTTGAGGTATTGCTGCATCCCCACGGCCAGGGTGTAGCTGTTTACGTCACGCAGTAATAGCGACGCGACCGGAACTTCAGTAATGGCAGCGATAAACGACAGGATGAACACAACCGCCAGAATCGGTACTGACAGCGGCAACAGGACAAGGCGGAAGGCCTGCCACGGTGTCGCACCATCCAGCGCCGCCGCTTCTTCCAGCGAACTGTCGATGGTTTCGAAATAACCTTTGATGGTCCAGACATGCAGCGCAATCCCGCCCAGATACGCGAAAATTACGCCGCCGTGAGTATTCAGGCCAATGAATGGAATGTACTCACCCAGACGATCAAACAACGCATACAACGCGACCAGTGAAAGTACTGCCGGGAACATCTGGAAAATCAGCATTCCTTTCAGCAGCGTCGCTTTGCCTGGAAAGCGCATACGGGCGAAAGCGTAGGCGCAGGTGGTGGAGAGCGCCACAATGCCAATCGCGGAAATCCCGGCGACCTTTACCGAGTTCCACAGCCACAGCAGTACCGGGAATGGCGGTGGCGTAATGCGACCATCAGCCTGTTCCACGCTAAAACCTAACGCCAGTTTCCAGTGATCCCAGGAGATTTGCTCCGGGATCAGACTACCGGTCGCGAAGTTCCCCTGACGCAGCGAGATGGCGACGACCATCAGCAGCGGGAACATAATTGCCGCGATAAAAAGTAGCAGTAGCAGGTGAGTAATAAACAAACGTGCTTTTTGCGATTTCGGTTGGACCATTGCCATTTTTGTTATCTCCCTTAATCAAACTTCATTCGCGTGGCTTTCAGGTTCACTATCGCCAGCGCGCCCACCAGCAGGAAGATCAGCGTGGCAATTGCTGCTGCCAGACCGAAGTCCTGACCCCCGCCGCCTTCAAAAGCGATACGGTAGGTGTAGTTAACAAGCAGGTCGGTATAACCGGCTGGCGTGGTCGTGCCAAGACGATCCGGGCCGCCGTTGGTTAACAGTTGAATCAGCACGAAGTTGTTAAAGTTAAAGGCGAAGCTGGCGATCATCAGCGGCGTCAGCGGTTTAATCAGCAGCGGCAGCGTAATCTTAAAGAAGTTCTGGAATGGACCTGCGCCATCCATTGCTGAGGCTTCATACAAATCGTCCGGAATCGCCTTCAGCAAGCCCATGCAGAGGATCATCATGTACGGATAACCCAGCCAGGTGTTGACGATAATCAGCATCGTGCGGGCGGTGGTCGGATCGCTGAACCAGGCGGGCTTCACGCCAAACAGCGCGCTCAACATCATGTTGATTTCACCAAAACTCTGGTTAAACAACCCTTTGAAAATCAAGATTGAAATGAACGATGGCACCGCGTAGGGCAGAATAAGCAGGACGCGATAGACCGCTTTGCCGCGCAACGCTTCCCACTGCACCAGACACGCCAGAACCATGCCGACCGCCACCGTTAAAAAGACAGTGATCAGCGAGAACACCACGGTCCAGACGAAAATGGCGAGGAACGGTTTCTGAATGCCTTCGTCGGTAAAGACGCGGGTAAAGTTTTTCCAGCCGGTGGTCACGGTGTAACCGGGGCTTAGCTTTTCATCCCCCCAGTGACCGTCGGCGGTAATGGATTGGTAAAAACCAATTTGGTTATTCGGCCGATATTTCACGCCGCTCTGGTTATTCGTCAACGTGCCGTCACCGTCGAGTGTGTAGAGCGGCTGCGTGCCAGAAAACTGGCGCAGGGAGCTCATCATCACTTTGTTGCCATCCGGCAGAATGGCGGTAATGTCACTCAGTGCCTGACGATTCTGGGTAATTACGCGCAGATTCGCGCGTTCGCCTTCGGGCTGGGCGGTCGTTTCTTTCAGTTGCAGTTTTTGCTCGCCGCCAAATTTAAAAGCGTCGGAGAGGTAATTTTTGCCGGTTTCGCCGTCGCTGAGCGCCAGTTGCCACTCATCGCCCGCCGGATAAAGACCAAAATTATAGATTTTGCCTGCTTGCCAGGAGCGATCTAGCAACACTTCCTGCGCACGTTCAAAAGTCAGCTGGTTAGTGCTGCTGTAGTTGGTGAAGGCAATGGCGATGGTGCAGACCAGAGGGAAGAGGACGAATAATCCCATTCCAGCCATTCCCGGGTAAACATAGCGCCAGGCGTAGGCTTTACGATTGGCGAAAATATACAGCCCCGCTGAGCTCAATATCAGCGTGGTAATGGCGAACAGGTATTCCCCTTGTGCGTACATTAAAACAACAAGGTAACCCACCAGCAGGCCGAGCAGACCTAACACTGACCATTTCAGCGCGTCGCTTTGCCACCAATGTTTCTTTTTAATGACATCCATGGGGTTCTTCCTCATTCCAGGACGGATAAGGCTTTCATACCTTATCCGACAACAACTGCCTGATGCGACGCTGACGCGTCTTATCAGGCCTACATACGTTTCAATTTCGTAGGCCGGATAAGGCGTTTACGCCGCATCCGGCATTTCACAGCATTACTTGGTGATACGAGTCTGTGCATCTTTCAGCGCAGCATCCACAGTCTGACGACCGCTGGCGGCGTTGATCACCGCAGTACGCACGGCATACCAGAAAGCGGACATCTGCGGGATGTTCGGCATAATTTCACCTTTCTGAGCGTTATCCATGGTGGCGGCAATACGTGGATCTTTCGCAAGTTCATCCTGATAGGACTTCAGCGCTACTGCACCCAGCGGTTTGTCTTTATTGACCGCTTCCAGACCTTCGTCAGTCAGCAGATAGTTTTCGAGGAACTCTTTCGCCAGCTCTTTGTTCGGACTGGCGGCGTTAATACCTGCGCTCAGCACGCCAACGAACGGTTTAGATGGTTGACCTTTGAAGGTCGGCAGTACCGTTACACCATAATTCACTTTACTGGTGTCGATGTTGGACCATGCCCACGGGCCGTTGATAGTCATCGCTGTTTCGCCTTTATTAAAGGCAGCTTCTGCGATGGAGTAATCGGTGTCTGCATTCATGTGTTTGTTTTTAATCAGATCAACCAGGAAGGTCAGACCCGCTTTCGCGCCAGCGTTATCCACGCCTACGTCTTTAATGTCGTACTTGCCGTTTTCATACTTGAACGCATAACCCCCGTCAGCCGCAATTAGCGGCCAGGTGAAGTATGGTTCTTGCAGGTTGAACATCAGCGCGCTCTTACCTTTCGCTTTCAGTTCTTTATCCAGCGCCGGGATCTCTTCCCAGGTTTTTGGCGGGTTCGGTAGCAGATCTTTGTTATAAATCAGTGATAACGCTTCGACAGCGATCGGGTAAGCAATCAGCTTGCCGTTGTAACGTACGGCATCCCAGGTAAACGGATACAGCTTGTCCTGGAACGCTTTGTCCGGGGTGATTTCTGCCAACAGGCCAGATTGAGCGTAGCCGCCAAAGCGGTCGTGCGCCCAGAAGATAATGTCAGGGCCATCGCCAGTTGCCGCAACCTGAGGGAATTTCTCTTCCAGTTTATCCGGATGCTCAACGGTGACTTTAATTCCGGTATCTTTCTCGAATTTCTTACCGACTTCAGCGAGACCGTTATAGCCTTTATCGCCGTTAATCCAGATTACCAGTTTACCTTCTTCGATTTTGGCGAGAGCCGAGGCGGAAAACATCATCGTCGTTAATGCGGATAATGCGAGGATGCGTGCACCTGTTTTTATTTTCATAATCTATGGTCCTTGTTGGTGAAGTGCTCGTGAAAACACCTAAACGGACTCTAGTTTCTTTATACGGCAACCTCTTTCCATCCTCCTTGCCCCTACGCCCCATCGTTGCTTTGTGTGATCTCTGTTACAGAATTGGCGGTAATGTGGAGATGCGCACATAAAATCGCCATGATTTTTGCAAGCAACATCACGAAATTCCTTACATGACCTCGGTTTAGTTCACAGAAGCCGCGTTCTCATCCTCCCGCCTCCTCCCCCATAAAAAAGCCAGGGGGTGGAGGATTTAAGCCATCTCCTGATGACGCATAGTCAGCCCATCATGAATGTTGCTGTCGATGACAGGTTGTTACAAAGGGAGAAGGGCATGGCGAGCGTACAGCTGCAAAATGTAACGAAAGCCTGGGGCGAGGTCGTGGTATCGAAAGATATCAATCTCGATATCCATGAAGGTGAATTCGTGGTGTTTGTCGGACCGTCTGGCTGCGGTAAATCGACTTTACTGCGCATGATTGCCGGGCTTGAGACGATCACCAGCGGCGACCTGTTCATCGGTGAGAAGCGGATGAATGACACTCCGCCTGCAGAACGCGGCGTTGGTATGGTGTTTCAGTCTTACGCGCTCTATCCCCACCTGTCAGTAGCAGAAAACATGTCATTTGGCCTGAAACTGGCGGGCGCGAAAAAAGAAGTGATTAACCAGCGAGTTAACCAGGTTGCGGAAGTGCTGCAACTGGCGCATTTGCTGGATCGCAAACCGAAAGCGCTCTCCGGTGGTCAGCGTCAGCGTGTGGCGATTGGCCGTACGCTGGTGGCCGAGCCAAGCGTATTTTTGCTCGATGAACCGCTCTCCAACCTCGATGCTGCACTGCGTGTGCAAATGCGTATCGAAATCTCCCGTCTGCATAAACGCCTGGGCCGCACAATGATTTACGTCACCCACGATCAGGTCGAAGCGATGACGCTGGCCGACAAAATCGTGGTGCTGGACGCTGGTCGCGTGGCGCAGGTTGGGAAACCGCTGGAGCTGTATCACTATCCGGCAGACCGTTTTGTCGCCGGATTTATCGGTTCGCCAAAGATGAACTTCCTGCCAGTAAAAGTGACCGCCACCGCAATCGATCAAGTGCAGGTGGAGCTGCCGATGCCGAATCGTCAGCAAGTCTGGCTACCGGTCGAAAGCCGTGATGTCCAGGTTGGAGCCAATATGTCACTGGGTATTCGCCCGGAGCATCTACTGCCGAGTGATATCGCTGACGTCATCCTTGAGGGTGAAGTTCAGGTCGTTGAGCAACTCGGCAACGAAACGCAAATCCATATCCAGATCCCTTCCATTCGTCAAAACCTGGTGTACCGCCAGAACGACGTGGTGTTGGTAGAAGAAGGTGCCACATTCGCTATCGGCCTGCCGCCAGAGCGTTGCCATCTGTTCCGTGAGGATGGCACTGCATGTCGTCGACTGCATAAGGAGCCGGGCGTTTAAGCACCCCACAAAACACACAAAGCCTGTCACAGGTGATGTGAAAAAAGAAAAGCAATGACTCAGGAGATAGAATGATGATTACTCTGCGCAAACTTCCTCTGGCGGTTGCCGTCGCAGCGGGCGTAATGTCTGCTCAGGCAATGGCTGTTGATTTCCACGGCTATGCACGTTCCGGTATTGGCTGGACAGGTAGCGGCGGCGAACAACAGTGTTTCCAGACTACCGGTGCTCAAAGTAAATACCGTCTTGGCAACGAATGTGAAACTTATGCTGAATTAAAATTGGGTCAGGAAGTGTGGAAAGAGGGCGATAAGAGCTTCTATTTCGACACTAACGTGGCCTATTCCGTCGCGCAACAGAATGACTGGGAAGCTACCGATCCGGCCTTCCGTGAAGCAAACGTGCAGGGTAAAAACCTGATCGAATGGCTGCCAGGCTCCACCATCTGGGCAGGTAAGCGCTTCTACCAACGTCATGACGTTCATATGATCGACTTCTACTACTGGGATATTTCTGGTCCTGGTGCCGGTCTGGAAAACATCGATGTTGGCTTCGGTAAACTCTCTCTGGCAGCAACCCGCTCCTCTGAAGCGGGTGGTTCTTCCTCTTTCGCCAGCAACAATATTTATGACTATACCAACGAAACCGCGAACGACGTTTTCGATGTGCGTTTAGCGCAGATGGAAATCAACCCGGGCGGCACA
Source organism: Escherichia coli DSM 30083 = JCM 1649 = ATCC 11775 (assembly GCF_003697165.2). Classification (GTDB taxonomy): domain Bacteria; phylum Pseudomonadota; class Gammaproteobacteria; order Enterobacterales; family Enterobacteriaceae; genus Escherichia; species Escherichia coli. The sequence continues at coordinate 4,510,130 of NZ_CP033092.2, read as the reverse complement.
TTAGAACTGGGTGTCGACTACGGTCGTGCCAACCTGCGTGATAACTATCGTCTGGTTGATGGCGCATCGAAAGACGGCTGGTTATTCACTGCTGAACATACTCAGAGTGTCCTGAAGGGCTTTAACAAGTTTGTTGTTCAGTACGCTACTGACTCGATGACCTCGCAGGGTAAAGGTCTGTCGCAGGGTTCTGGCGTCGCGTTTGATAACGAAAAATTTGCCTACAATATCAATAACAACGGTCACATGCTGCGTATCCTCGACCACGGTGCGATCTCCATGGGCGACAACTGGGACATGATGTACGTGGGTATGTACCAGGATATCAACTGGGATAACGACAACGGCACCAAGTGGTGGACCGTCGGTATTCGCCCGATGTACAAGTGGACGCCAATCATGAGCACCGTGATGGAAATCGGCTACGACAACGTCGAATCCCAGCGCACCGGCGACAAGAACAATCAGTACAAAATTACCCTTGCACAACAATGGCAGGCTGGCGACAGCATCTGGTCACGCCCGGCTATTCGTGTCTTCGCAACCTACGCCAAGTGGGATGAGAAATGGGGTTATGACTACACCGGTAGCTCTTCAACCAACCCATACTACGGCAAGGCTGTGTCGGCTGATTTCAACGGCGGTAGCTTCGGTCGTGGCGACAGCGACGAGTGGACCTTCGGTGCCCAGATGGAAATCTGGTGGTAATAGCAAAACCTGGGCCGGATAAGGTGCTTGCGCCGCATCCGGCAACCAATGCCTGATGCGACGCTGTTGCGTCTTATCAGGCCTACAACCGCTGCCGAAAGTAGGCCGGATAAGGTGCTTGCGCCGCATCCGGCAACCAATGCCTGATGCGACGCTGTTGCGTCTTATCAGGCCTACAACTGCTGCCGAAAGTAGGCCGGATAAGGCGTTTACGCCGCATCCGGCATAAAAACAGCTTTAAGGGGCGAAAGCCCCTCTGATTATCGGGTTTAGCGCGCTATTGCCTGGCTACCGCTGAGCTCCAGATTTTGAGGTGAAAACAATGAAAATGAATAAAAGTCTCATCGCTCTCTGTTTATCAGCAGGGTTGCTGGCAAGCGCACCTGGAATCAGTCTTGCCGATGTTAACTACGTACCGCAAAACACCAGCGACGCGCCAGCCATTCCATCTGCCGCGCTGCAACAACTCACCTGGACACCGGTCGATCAATCTAAAACCCAGACTACTCAACTGTCGACCGGCGGCCAACAACTGAATGTCCCTGGCATCAGTGGTCCGGTTGCTGCGTACAGCGTCCCGGCAAACATTGGTGAACTGACACTGACGCTGACCAGCGAAGTGAACAAACAAACCAGCGTATTTGCGCCGAATGTGCTGATTCTTGATCAGAACATGACTCCATCAGCCTTCTTCCCCAGCAGTTATTTCACCTACCAGGAACCCGGCGTGATGAGTGCAGATCGGCTGGAAGGCGTTATGCGCCTGACACCGGCGTTGGGGCAGCAAAAACTTTATGTTCTGGTCTTTACCACGGAAAAAGATCTCCAGCAGACGACTCAACTGCTCGACCCGGCTAAAGCCTATGCCAAAGGCGTCGGTAACTCGATCCCGGATATTCCCGATCCGGTTGCTCGTCATACCACCGATGGCTTACTGAAACTGAAAGTGAAAACGAACTCCAGCTCCAGCGTGTTGGTAGGACCACTATTTGGTTCTTCCGCTCCAGCTCCGGTTACGGTAGGCAACACGGCGGCACCAGCTGTGGCTGCACCCGCTCCGGCACCGGTGAAGAAAAGCGAGCCGATGCTCAACGACACGGAAAGTTATTTTAATACCGCGATCAAAAACGCTGTCGCGAAAGGTGATGTTGATAAGGCGTTAAAACTGCTTGATGAAGCTGAACGCCTGGGGTCGACATCTGCCCGTTCCACCTTTATCAGCAGTGTAAAAGGCAAGGGGTAATTACGCCCCACAGTGCTGATTTTGCAACAACTGGTGCGTCTCCTGGCGCACCTTTTTTTCTCCTCCTGTACTATTGTTGCGTTTTTGTTGCGCATTAGTTCACTTAATTTGCTTTACATCTCCCGTAAATATTTTTCTGCGATACAATGCCTTTACGTTATGTAACGGAGAGTTCGGCATGTCACACCCCGCGTTAACGCAACTGCGTGCGCTGCGCTATTTTACAGAGATCCCTGCCCTAGAGCCGCAACTGCTCGACTGGCTGTTGCTGGAAGATTCCATGACAAAACGTTTTGAACAGCAGGGAAAAACGGTGAGCGTGACGATGATCCGCGAAGGGTTTGTCGAGCAGAATGAAATCCCCGAAGAACTGCCACTGCTGCCGAAAGAGTCTCGTTACTGGTTACGTGAAATTTTGTTATGTGCCGATGGTGAACCGTGGCTTGCCGGTCGTACCGTCGTTCCTGTGTCAACGTTAAGCGGGCCGGAGCTGGCGTTACAAAAATTAGGTAAAACGCCGTTAGGACGCTATCTGTTCACATCATCGACATTAACCCGGGACTTTATTGAGATAGGCCGTGATGCCGGACTGTGGGGGCGACGTTCCCGCCTGCGATTAAGCGGTAAACCGCTGTTGCTAACAGAACTGTTTTTACCGGCGTCACCGTTGTACTAAGAGGAAAAAAATATGGAGTGGAGTCTGACGCAGAATAAGCTGCTGGCGTTTCATCGCTTAATGCGTACGGATAAGCCAATTGGCGCGTTACTGCTGCTCTGGCCAACATTATGGGCGTTGTGGGTGGCGACACCGGGCGTTCCCCAGCTCTGGATCCTGGCGGTGTTTGTCGCGGGCGTCTGGCTGATGCGCGCTGCTGGTTGTGTGGTGAATGATTATGCTGACCGCAAGTTTGATGGTCATGTTAAGCGCACGGCGAACCGACCACTTCCCAGCGGCGCGGTAACGGAGAAAGAGGCGCGCGCGCTGTTTGTAGTGCTGGTACTGATTTCATTTTTACTGGTGCTGACGCTGAATACGATGACTATTCTGTTGTCGATTGCCGCGCTGGCGCTGGCGTGGGTATACCCGTTTATGAAGCGGTATACCCATCTACCGCAAGTGGTGCTGGGCGCGGCGTTTGGCTGGTCGATTCCAATGGCTTTTGCCGCTGTGAGTGAGTCGGTGCCATTGAGTTGCTGGTTAATGTTCCTCGCCAATATTCTCTGGGCGGTGGCTTACGACACGCAGTATGCGATGGTTGACCGCGATGATGATGTGAAGATTGGCATTAAATCCACCGCAATCCTGTTCGGCCAATACGATAAATTGATTATTGGTATTTTTCAGATTGGCGTACTAGCGCTGATGGCGATCATCGGTGAGTTAAATGGCTTAGGCTGGGGATATTACTGGTCAATTCTGGTAGCTGGCGCGCTGTTTGTTTATCAACAAAAACTGATTGCCAACCGCGAGCGTGAAGCCTGCTTTAAAGCATTTATGAATAATAACTATGTTGGTCTGGTACTGTTTTTAGGGCTGGCAATGAGTTACTGGCATTTCTGATGATGTAAAAAAGCCGGATGATCATCCGGCTTTCTTCTGGGTTGCCTGATGCGCTGCGCTTCTCAGGCCTACAACATATCGCAATTTATTGAATTTGCAGATCATGGTAGGCCGAATAAGGCGTTTGCGTCGCATCCGGCAATTCTCACTGATTACCCTTCGCCCTGCGTCGCACTCTCAATCGTCAAACGCACGTCTGATGTAATCAACTCCGCCAGCAACTGATACACCTTCATCGTTTCTGCCGGTTCGGCGTCGCCGCTATCGCTGATATACCCTTCATCACGCAGTGTCAGCACCAGAGAACTGAACACCGCCTTGTCGAAGAACTCCGGCGCGTTGATACCGTGCAGCACGGAGAGACGTTGCGCGACGGTGCGGCTCTCTTTTTCCAGCGTACCGCGGTTGATCGACGGGTTGGCACTCAACAGCCAGAAGGTGATGGCATAACGTTGCAGCGTTTCGCGCGCGCCTGCGGCCAGCAGCTGTAGCGTGCGAGAATGCGCCGGGTTGATATGCAACTCATCATCTTGCAGGGTAATCAGCCCCTGACGTTGCATCTCATTTGCCAGCGCATCAATAACGTCCGGTAACTCGTCGCGATCCCAGCGCAGGAACAGCTCCGCTTTCAGCATTGGGTAAAGCACATTGACGTGCTCCATCAATACGTCGCGGGAGATGTGGCGATGCTGGGTGACAATTGCCGCCATCAGCGAAGGCAGCACCAACATATGTGCAATGTTGTTGCGATAGTAGGTCATCAGCACCGCTTGCTCGCGCGGCAGAATGATGATGTCGCCGATAGTGTCTTTCTCAACTTCAAACTTGTTCATTTGCAGCGCGTGATCGATAAGCTCGCTGGCGCTGGCTGAAGGAACGGTAGAGTCCGTGGAGTAAGGCACGTTGCGCATCAGATCCAGGTAGCAGTTGAGTTGCTCGGTTAACTGCTCGCGGGTGAGTGAGCGCTGACGTGACGCCAGAAGCGCAGTACAGCACAGGTTCATGGCGTTTGCCGCGCCTGCGTTGTTAATGCGTACCATCAGATCGGCAGCAATATTATTGACCGTCGGCGTTAACCAGGCCGGACGCACCGCTTCGATGGGATCGATAGATTCACGCCAGTCTGGTACGTGCTGGTTAAGGTAGGTCATCAACGGCATTGGTTCACCGAAGTTGACGTAACCCTGACCGAGATTACGCAGCTTGCTTAAACCACGCAGCATCTGCGGCAGGCTCTCTTTCTCTTTCGTCGCACCGCGCAGTTCTTTGGCGTAAGTACCCACTTCCATGACGTGCTCATAACCGATATAGATCGGAATCAGCGTAATCGGACGAGTGCCGCCACGCAGCATCGCCTGAATGGTCATCGATAGCGTACCGGTTTTCGGATCCAGCAAACGCCCCGTACGGGAACGACCGCCTTCCACGAAATACTCGACGGAATAACCACGGCTGAACAGTTCGCCGAGATACTCACGGAAAACGGTGGAATAAAGTTTATTGCCTTTAAACGTACGGCGAATAAAGAACGCCCCCAGACGGCGGAAAATCGGCCCGGCCGGCCAGAAGTTCAGGTTGATCCCGGCGGCGATATGCGGCGGCACCAGCCCCTGGTGATACAGCACGTAAGAAAGCAGCAGGTAGTCCATGTGACTGCGGTGGCAAGGCACATACACTAGCTCATGGCCGTCGTGGGCCAGCTGGCGAACGCGCTCGGCGTTATGGACGTTGATACCCTGGTAAAGTCGGTTCCAGGTGAAGCCCAGAATGCGGTCAGTCAGGCGGATCATCTCGTAAGAGAAATTCGCCGCAATCTCTTCCATCAGCGCAATCGCGTTCTGCTGCGCTTTTTCATGGGAGATTTTTTTGCTGCGCGCTTCATCTTCTACCGCTTTCGCAATGGCGCGGGAGGCGAGCAGCTTATTAAACAGATCCTGACGAGCAGGCAGACGTGGACCCACGGCAGCCAGGCGTTGACGGGCAAAGTGCATACGCGCCACGCGCGCCAGTTTCTGAGCGATAGTTTTATCCGTGCCGTGTTCATCCGCCATACGGCGCAGCGAAACTGACGGCGAGAAACGCACAAAACTGTCGCGACCGAGCCACAGTACAGCGAAAAATTTCTGTACACCGTTAAGCATACGCAGCGGCGGGTTCACTTCGCCTTTTTCACGCCCCGGCGCGCGACCAAACATCACCGATACTGGCACCATCTGCACATCCAGATTTGGGTTGCTGCGGTGCAAATCGAGATAGTCGTGGAACAGCTTAATAGACTCTTCTTTCGGCGTGTAATAGGTGAACACACGCGGCCCGCCGTGAATGAACACATAGCGCGGCAGTAGCGTGCCGTCGATTTCCAGCGGCTCTAACGGGTCAGGCAGGTCATGTGCCAGACACTGGGCGCGCAACGTCAGCAAGTCAGCTTTCGAGTTGTACGGTAAAACGTACATAATTGGACGAGAGGTATCCAGCCCCAGTTCCGGGGCAGGATCCGCCGGAATAGACTTGCTTTTTACCAGGATGCTTAATGGTAAATTCAGTAATTTGTAGTAAATTCGTGGCCAGCCGGACATAAACGATGTAAAGCCTCTGGTTAATAATGCAAATGCGCGGCAAGGATAGCAGAAAGTCATGGGAAATTCTGTGGTATCCGCTCATGTTTCGCGCGGCGTTACGCAAACCCGAATCATCGGATTTAACGGTACACTGATATTGACGCTCATAATGTAAAAAGGTTCTTTCAATGGCCAATAATACCACTGGATTCATCCGAATTATTAAAGCTGCTGGCTATTCCTGGAAAGGTTTACGCGCTGCATGGATCAACGAAGCGGCATTCCGTCAGGAAGGCGTAGCGGTATTGTTAGCGGTGGTTATCGCCTGCTGGCTGGATGTGGACGCGATTACCCGCGTGCTGCTTATCAGCTCCGTGATGCTGGTGATGATTGTGGAAATTCTCAATAGCGCCATCGAAGCTGTGGTTGACCGAATTGGCTCTGAATACCATGAGCTTTCCGGACGCGCTAAAGATATGGGATCCGCCGCAGTGCTGATTGCCATTATCGTCGCCGTGATTACCTGGTGCATCCTGTTATGGTCGCATTTTGGATAACCCTTCCAGATTTCGATAAATCTCTGGTTTATTGTGCAGTTTATGGTTCCAAAATCGCCTTTTGCTGTATATACTCACAGCATAACTGTATATACACCCAGGGGGCGGAATGAAAGCGTTAACGGCCAGGCAACAAGAGGTGTTTGATCTCATCCGTGATCACATCAGCCAGACAGGTATGCCGCCGACGCGTGCGGAAATCGCGCAGCGTTTGGGGTTCCGTTCCCCAAACGCGGCTGAAGAACATCTGAAGGCGCTGGCACGCAAAGGCGTTATTGAAATTGTTTCCGGCGCATCACGCGGGATTCGTTTATTGCAGGAAGAGGAAGAAGGGTTGCCGCTGGTAGGTCGTGTGGCTGCCGGTGAACCGCTTCTGGCGCAACAGCATATTGAAGGTCATTATCAGGTCGATCCTTCCTTGTTCAAGCCGAATGCTGATTTCCTGCTGCGTGTCAGCGGGATGTCGATGAAAGATATCGGCATTATGGATGGCGATTTGCTGGCAGTGCATAAAACTCAGGATGTACGTAACGGTCAGGTCGTTGTCGCACGTATTGATGACGAAGTTACCGTTAAACGCCTGAAAAAACAGGGCAATAAAGTCGAACTGTTGCCAGAAAACAGCGAGTTTAAACCAATTGTCGTTGACCTTCGTCAGCAGAGCTTCACCATTGAGGGGCTGGCGGTTGGGGTTATTCGCAACGGCGACTGGCTGTAACATATCTCTGAGACCGCGATGCCGCCTGGCGTCGCGGTTTGTTTTTCATCTCTCTTCATCAGGCTTGTCTGCATGGCATTCCTCACTTCATCTGATAAAGCACTCTGGCATCTCGCCTTACCCATGATTTTCTCCAATATCACCGTTCCGTTGCTGGGACTGGTCGATACGGCGGTAATTGGTCATCTTGATAGTCCGGTTTATTTAGGCGGCGTGGCGGTTGGTGCAACGGCGACCAGCTTTCTCTTTATGTTGTTGCTGTTTTTACGCATGAGCACCACCGGGCTGACTGCACAGGCTTATGGTGCCAAAAATCCTCAGGCATTAGCCCGTGCGCTGGTGCAACCGTTGCTGTTGGCGTTGGGGGCCGGGGCGTTAATTGCGCTGCTGCGTACGCCGATTATCGATCTGGCGCTGCATATTGTTGGTGGTAGTGAAGCAGTCCTGGAACAGGCGCGACGCTTTCTTGAAATCCGCTGGTTAAGCGCACCGGCGTCGCTGGCGAATCTGGTATTACTTGGCTGGTTACTCGGCGTGCAATATGCCCGTGCGCCAGTAATTTTGTTAGTGGTCGGCAATATCCTCAACATTGTGCTGGATGTCTGGCTGGTGATGGGGCTGCATATGAACGTGCAGGGCGCGGCTCTGGCGACGGTTATTGCGGAATATGCAACATTGCTGATTGGTCTGCTAATGGTGCGTAAAATTCTCAAACTACGCGGAATCTCCGGCGAAATGCTGAAAACAGCCTGGCGAGGAAACTTCCGTCACTTGCTGGCGCTTAACCGCGATATCATGCTGCGCTCGCTGTTGCTGCAACTCTGTTTCGGCGCGATCACTGTACTTGGCGCGCGACTGGGGAGTGACATTATCGCTGTTAACGCAGTTCTGATGACGCTACTCACCTTTACCGCCTATGCGCTGGATGGTTTTGCCTACGCGGTTGAAGCACATTCCGGTCAGGCATACGGTGCGCGCGACGGTAGTCAATTGCTGGATGTCTGGCGGGCAGCGTGCCGCCAGTCGGGGATCGTAGCGTTACTGTTTTCGGTGGTTTATTTGCTGGCAGGGGAACACATCATTGCGTTGCTGACGTCGTTAACCCAGATTCAGCAGCTGGCTGACCGCTATCTTATCTGGCAGGTGATTTTGCCGTTGGTCGGCGTCTGGTGTTATCTGCTGGACGGCATGTTTATAGGCGCAACGCGTGCCGCCGAAATGCGTAACAGTATGGCGGTGGCCGCCGCAGGTTTTGCACTGACGCTCCTTACGCTGCCGTGGCTGGGGAATCATGGTTTGTGGCTGGCGTTAACCGTCTTTCTGGCGTTACGCGGGCTTTCTCTGGCGGCTATCTGGCGGCGTCACTGGCGTAACGATACCTGGTTTGTCGCAACGTGACGGTTAAAAATTCTGAATAAATAATCCTAAGCCAAATTGCTGACTACACTTAATCTCACGTTCAGAAGAAAAGTGAACGTACTCTCATTCACAACCTAACGATGAGGTCTTGATTATGAATAAAGATGAAGCCGGCGGTAACTGGAAACAGTTTAAAGGTAAAGTGAAAGAGCAATGGGGCAAACTGACCGATGATGATATGACGATCATTGAAGGAAAACGTGATCAGTTAGTGGGTAAAATCCAGGAACGCTACGGTTATCAGAAAGATCAGGCAGAAAAAGAGGTTGATAGTTGGGAAAAACGCCATGATTACCGCTGGTAATTAATCCCTCCTGCCCGACATGTACAAGGATGTACACCCTTTTAGCGAGGTTTCTTTTTCACCTGAATAGAGTGGTCATGATGGCACTGTTCGGGATGACGACACGCTTCTACTTCTACACATGCTGAACATAATCCATGTGCTTCAATAACATTATGCCGCAGGGCAAAACCCATTTTTGCCGCCAGCGTATGCATGATGTCTTCCACGCCTTCAGCACATTCTTCTTTCACCGCGCCGCAGCGATCGCAAATAAACATGGCTGAAGTATGGGTGGGCTGATCGAACAGATGACAGAGCACATAACTGTTGGTGGATTCCACCTTATGCACAAAACCTTGTTCAAGCAGAAACTCCAGCGCGCGATAAACCGTTGGCGGCTTGGCTTGCGGTTCAGCTTCGCGCAGCAAATCAAGCAGATCATAAGCGCTGATAGCGCCATCCTGCAGACTCATCAGGCGCAACACTTCGAGACGCTGTGGGGTCAGGCGCACATTACGCTGTGCGCAGATTTTTTCAGCCTGCGCTAATAACTCCTGCGTTGTGGTCTTTTCCATTGGGCACCTCGACAGTGGGGTTAAGAATGCCCTTACTTTACCATAGTTCTCGCTTAAACGCCGAGAACAGGGTGTCATGGCTGTCATATTGCCTGATCGCATATTCGTTATGCTATAGTAGCGCCCCCAATTTACCAGATGCTTAAAAAGTCGCCATGCCAGCAGAATCACACACTGTTTATCCCGCTTACCGTTTCTCGATTGCCCCGATGCTTGACTGGACGGACAGACATTGCCGTTATTTCTTGCGTCTGCTTTCCCGCAATACGTTGCTGTATACCGAAATGGTGACCACAGGGGCGATTATTCACGGTAAAGGTGATTACCTGGCGTACAGTGAAGAAGAACATCCGGTAGCGTTGCAACTCGGGGGTAGCGATCCGGCGGCGCTGGCACAGTGTGCGAAGCTGGCAGAAGCGCGTGGATACGATGAGATCAACCTGAATGTCGGCTGCCCGTCTGACCGGGTGCAGAACGGCATGTTTGGTGCGTGTCTGATGGGTAATGCGCAGCTGGTTGCCGACTGCGTGAAAGCGATGCGCGATGTGGTGTCGATTCCGGTGACGGTGAAAACGCGTATTGGCATCGATGATCAGGACAGCTATGAATTTCTCTGCGATTTCATCAACACCGTTTCCGGCAAAGGTGAGTGTGAGATGTTCATCATCCACGCACGTAAAGCCTGGCTTTCTGGGTTAAGTCCGAAAGAAAACCGTGAGATCCCGCCTCTCGATTATCCGCGTGTGTATCAACTGAAGCGTGACTTTCCGCATCTGACGATGTCGATTAACGGTGGTATCAAGTCGCTGGAAGAAGCTAAAGCGCATTTGCAACATATGGATGGCGTGATGGTCGGGCGCGAGGCGTATCAGAATCCGGGGATTCTGGCGGCGGTAGACCGAGAGATTTTTGGTTCCTCGGATACCGATGCCGATCCGGTGGCGGTAGTGCGCGCCATGTATCCGTACATTGAGCGTGAACTCAGCCAGGGTACGTATCTCGGCCATATTACCCGGCATATGCTGGGCTTGTTCCAGGGTATTCCTGGCGCGCGGCAGTGGCGGCGTTATTTAAGTGAAAATGCCCATAAAGCGGGTGCAGACATTAATGTGCTGGAACACGCGCTCAAACTGGTGGCGGATAAGCGTTAACTTTTCACCAAAAAGTAGTCAAATTCACCACGCCCTGCGCCCCGTCGCGGGGCGTTTTGCTGTTAAATCAATAGATTATTTTTGGCATGATTCTTGTAATGCCAGCAAGAGATTTCATATTTGGGAGAGCATCATGCTGGAACTACTTTTTGTAATTGGCTTTTTTGTCATGCTGATGGTCACCGGTGTTTCGTTGCTGGGTATTATCGCCGCGCTGATTGTGGCGACGGCCTTTATGTTCCTCGGCGGTATGCTGGCATTGATGATTAAGTTGCTGCCGTGGCTGCTGTTGGCGGTTGCGGTGGTGTGGGTGATCAGGGCGATAAAAGCACCAAAAGTGCCGAAATATCAGCGTTATGACCGCTGGCGTTACTAAGGGATTGTGCGGATGATCACAACCTAAGGTTTTATCCTTAGAACAAAATAGGAATTGATAATCAAATCTGTCACTATTGCGCGTCAAACAAATTCATCGAGCTGTACCCTACATACAGCCGAACTATAAAAGAAAGGGCTTCCCAGGTGGAAGCCCAATTTCTTTTATGGAATCAATAGGCTGGAACCCTGCGTCGCCCGGCTTTCCAGAATCTCATGCGCACGCCGCGCATCCTTCAGCGGATATTTCTGCTGCTCGGCGACATCGACCTTAATCACACCGCTGGCAATCAAAGAGAACAGTTCATTACTGGCCTCGGTTAATTCCTCCCGCGTGGTGATATAGCCTTGCAGGGAAGGGCGTGTCACATACAACGAGCCTTTCTGATTGAGAATGCCTAAGTTCACACCGGTAACCGCACCTGATGAGTTGCCAAAACTCACCATTAAGCCGCGGCGTTGCAGGCAATCCAGCGACCGTTCCCAGGTGTCTCTGCCCACTGAATCGTACACCACGCGCACTTTCTTACCACCGGTGATCTCTTTCAATCGCTCGACCAGATTCTCTTCACGATAGTTAATAACCTGCCACGCGCCCGCTTTTAGCGCACTCTGCGCTTTTTGCGCGGTTCCTACAGTGCCGATAAGTTTCGCGCCCAGGGCTTTTGCCCACTGGCAGGCAATCAAGCCAACGCCGCCAGCCGCTGCGTGGAACAGGAACTGTTCATCGGGTTTAATTTCATAGGTTTTGCGCAGCAGATAATAAACCGTTAAGCCTTTCAGGAAGGATGCCGCAGCTTGCTCAAAAGAAATTGCCGCAGGCAGAATCGCCGCTTTATCTGCATTAATGTTATGCACAGAGCTGTAAGCGCCTAATGCCGATTGTGCATAGACTACGCGATCGCCTGCCTTAATATGCTTTACACCACTGCCGACTTTACTCACGATGCCTGCCGCTTCGGTACCTAATCCGCTGGGTAGCGATGGCGGCGGGTAAAGGCCGCTGCGGATATACGTGTCGATAAAATTGATGCCGATGGCTTTATTTTCGACCTGGATTTCATTCTCCGCCGGATCGGCAGGAGTGAACTCTACGGCTTGAAGTACTTCCGGGCCACCGTGCTTGTGAAATTCAATTCGTATTGCCATTTAAACTCCTTTACTGAGCGACATATCTGTTTTAAGCCTAACAGTAGTCGCCAGGCCGCGCGGGGATTTTTTCCGGGCTGCGGTCACAACCCGGAATATCTCTGATCAGTATTGAAACGGCGTCGCCGCAATCCAGTTTTGCCACTGGCGCTCAAAGTTGGTTAGCGTTAATACGCCCCGTTCACGGCACGGGCGAGTCCAGGTTTGGTAATCATTAGCTTCCCGACAAACACAAATCATATATTGCCTGGCATCCTGATTTTCTGGCCGAAAACGCCAGGCCAGGAGTGGCCCACCTGGTGTTTGCGGTGCAATACCGGCTTCGCCATCATAGATAGCCCTGGCACCACGACTCCCACCACCGTTTTCGACATAACATTGTAAAGAACGCAGTACAGCCAGCGCCAGTTGCGCACTTTGTCGCCACTGGAAAGATTGTGCCAGGCTGTTTTCATCGCATTGAATACCTTCCCGGCGAATATCTTCACAAAGTGTTGCCAGGGTTTGCGCGGCAGTGTTGATCCCCTGTGTATGACACAAAATTGCGGCATGGTGGCTCATGGTATTTTGTATCGTTTCTCGCACGTCGTCACGTAGCAGCCCCTGATTCAGGTGCTGTTGCGCCTCATTAATCGTACTGAGAATTTGTTGCCTCTCGAGAGGCCGGTCCTGGCTTTTCTGATGAGCAATATGTAATGCACAGCGGCGGGCGAAAACTTGCCCGGCATTGAGCGCTGCTCCACCTGGGCGCGTGACACCATGTGTTCCGGCATTTTCTCCGGCAGCATAACAACCAGTTAGCGATGTACGTGCCCAAATATCAACTTCAATTCCGCCATTAAGATGTTGATTATTTAGCGTAAACTTGAGCGGTGAGGCTGTGAGATCATGACCGTGCATCTGATACAAACGAATAGCCAGAGGATTCATCTGTGTTAATCTCGCCAGCGGTTGTGCCAGCAGGGCGTGATTTTGTTGCAGATAGTCGATGACATCATCATCCAGCTCCCGCAGGTTAAATAGTGTTCCGTCCGCTGCGGGTTCTGGTTCCCGTAGAAAATCGAGAAAAACATCGCGCCCTTTTTGAGTCTCTTCATAAACTGCGACATCCAGCAAGCTGGAGCCATATTCCAGCATTCGTTCCGCGTGAAACGGCCACTGGTAACCTTTGCGAAATATCGCGGAGGCCAGCATACGAGTCGTGGGGTAATAAGTTGCCAGAAAATTATACTGACGCCCGGAGTGGTCCTGCGAATAGATGCGCGGTATCGCCTGCATGTAAGTACCGGAAAGATTCCACGGAAACTGGTTGCGCGGTGTACCGATACCAAACTGACTTTCCGTAAGATTAACCAGAGTTATCCCTGCTTCCAGCGCCATGCCCAACGCACTAAAACAGTTCACCGGATAAACACTGTCACGATAAAGTTCACCAGGCCCGCCCGTGGCTAAAACCAGATGCTGACAGCGAATCACTACCATTCTCCAGGGATTATCCCGACAGGCTTTATCGATGGCGATCACCCCCTCGACTCGTCGATTTTCTCCTTCACCACTGGTCAGGATACGAATCGCCGTTGTGTGATCGCAAAGAGGAATATTAAGGCGCATTGCCTCCTGGGCCAGCACCTTCACCATCAGGCGCGATGTTCGAGGACCGCAGCTAGTGGCACGGCCAAATTCATCGTGATCGGTTTGGTAACGCAACGTTGCGCCAAAGAGATCTTCAGGCAGATCCAGACCCAGATATTTCAGTACTTCACAGGTGTTCACCGATCCGACCGCCTCAACATATGCGGTGTCATGATCCATCGCACCACCTGCCGCCAGGGTGTTACTTAATGTCAGAAAATGGTCACCATTTGCACGGGTATTCGCGGTGTGAAGCGTTTGTTTATCAGAACCAGAACAGGCGGAAGTTCCCCAGAAGGCTTTGCTGGAGGCGACCATTACATCGACATTTTGCCGTTTCAGCTCGACGGCAGCTCGCCATCCTGCCGCGCCACTGCCCAGAACCAGCGTGTTGCAGCGGTACTCAGGTAAAATGGTACCGTTAAGGTCGATACTACCGCTGACTTGAGCCAGCGGTGCGTAATGGGGCATTTTCACGTCAGTCAGGGAATCGATAATAGATTCAGAGACATTATGCGTCATGGGAGGTGCCCGTAGTCTGGTTATGTTGGGAAACGCTGATCGTTTCAGCGTCGGCAAGATCATCAAGATCACGATCGCGTGTTTCTGGAGCAAAGAAAGTCGCAATAATCGTACCAACGGTCAGCAGACTAAGGTAAATAGCGATTGGCATCCAGGCAGCAATACCACTGGGATCGTTAGTGTGGATCACCCAGGAAATGATTGCAGAACCAACCAGTGGCGCGATCCCTCCGGCAATAACGGCAGAAACTTCCCTTGCCAGTGCGACGCCAATATAACGATGGCGAGCACCAAAGAGTTCAGGCAGAAAAGCACCTTGTGCACCAAACATACCCCAGGCTCCAATCCCTAAGGCCAGAGAAAGAGAGACAATAGTGACAGGAACATTACCGTGGCTGAAAGACCACCACACCGGAAAGGTAATCAACAACTGAAAAATCGCCAGACTACGATAGACAAGAACCCTGCCGAAGCGATCGGTCAGCCAACCGGCAATAGGCACCATAATTGCACCGACTACTACCGCAGACATCAGGCATAGCGTACCAACTGATTTGTCCAGCCCAACCACACCAACGATATAACTGATCGCTAAAGCCTGATAAATCGACGAGCCGCCGTTTTCTGCCAGACGTAAGCCAATCCCGACGAAGACATTACGGCGTGATGTTTTCAGCAAATTTCGTAAGGGTGATTCTGTAACTTGTTGACGAGCTTCGAGTTTTGCGAATGATGGCGATTCTTTAAGATGCAGTCGAATATAAATAGCCACCGCGATAATCACCACGCTGGAGAGGAAGGGCAAGCGCCACCACCAGGTTTCGGCAAGATTTGTCACATTATGCAGCAGGATGAAGTAAACGGCAGATGCCATAAACGTACCAATCTGGATTCCGAGGAACGGCAGCGCGGCGTAATAACCCCGTTTGCCGTCAGGAGCATATTCGGTCATCAGTACGGCGGCTCCCGCCTGTTCAGCCCCAGCACCAAGCCCTTGCAGCAGGCGTAATGCAATAAGCATAATTGGCGCCCAGATTCCCGCTGTTTCGTAAGTGGGTAATACCCCGATCAACGTGCTGGCGATTCCCATTAACAACACCGTTGCTAACAGGACGAACTTACGGCCCAAACGATCACCTAATGAGCCGAAGATAATTCCGCCTACAGGTCTGACGGCAAATCCGAGAAAGTAGGTGCCAAAACTGGCGATCAGCGCCATTCCCGGTTCCTGATTAGGAAAAAAGAGTGGACCAAAAATAATGGCGGATGCCAGGCTGTAAAGTGCGAAATCGTAGTATTCCAGTGCGCTGCCGAGAGAGCAGGTCCACGCCGCGCGACGCAGATCTGCCGATGAAACATTCGCTTTCTCTGCTGGTTGTGAAGGTTGCATGATGTGTCTCCTTTCAGACGGATAAAAGAAATCCGCCTAAAATCAATGGGATTCTTGCGTTATTATTAAAATCCAAAATGAAATGCTAAGTTATCGAGCACTAAAGTGCGGTTGACGCTTCTCAGTAAATGCCTGACTGCCTTCATGAGCATCTTCAGTCGTGGCGGAAAAAGCGCCAGCCAGTGCTTCAAGCGTCGAGGCCACAGCAATACCTTCTCCGGCATCAATAACCTGCTTGGCGATCTGCACTGCAACGGGAGCACGCTGGGCGATACGTTGTGCCAGTTGCAGTCCGGCGTCGTGTAACGCCTCCCTGGCGACAACGCGATTCACCAGCCCGCAGGACAGTGCCCGCTGTGCATCCAGTGGTTCACCGGTAAATACCAGTTCTTTCACCAGTGAGCGCCCAAGCAGTGCCGTCAGCCGCTGCGTTCCTGACCAGCCAGGCACTGTCGCCAGCCCGGTTTCTGGTAGTGCCATTTGTGCTTCGGCGCTACAAATACGGATATCGGTGGTAGCAGCCAGTTCCAGACCACCGCCATAAGCCAGGCCGTGCAACAGGGCGATTACGGGCTGTGGCAGTTGTGCCAGAGCATCAAATGCCTGATGACCGCGGCGGATCCAGTTGCGCCACATATCGAGTGCAGAAAGAGAGGTCCAGCGATGAATATCCGCGCCGACACAAAACGCTTTTTCACTGGCACTGGTCAGCAGTACTACGCGGATCTCCGAATCAGTTTCCAACGTGTGGCAATGCGCCAGCAGTTGTTCGAGCATCTCTGGGGTTAATGCGTTGAGTTTTGCCGGGCGATTAATCACCAAAGTGGCAATGAAACCGTTGCGCTGGAGGTCAATGGTGCCGTTATTCATGGTGACGTCCTTGTTGAAAATAGTGGGGATTCATTAGTTTGAGATCGTCTGCCAGACGGAGTGGGGCATTGCTTTGGGCGAGAATGTCGCGTTCAGGATCAATACCTGGGGCAATTTCCGTGACCAGTAGTCCGTCTGGGGTTAATTCCAGCACGCAGCGTTCAGTGATGTACTGCACTTGTTGCCCGAGTCTTATTGCGCGTTTGCCGGAGAACGTCACGTGGGCGACGTCCTGTACCAGTTTTTTGGCTTTGCCTTCTTTAATGATACGCAGCTGACCCTCTTCCAGTTGCAGTTGGGCACCGGCATTGAAAAAGCCAGAGAAAATAATGCGCTTCGCATGTGAGGTGATATCAATAAATCCACCGCATCCGGCAGTGACATGTGGACGAGCGGGGAGATGTGAGACGTTCACTGAGCCATCTGCGCCGATTTGTAAAAACGACATCAGAGTGAGATCAAAGCCACCGCCCTGGAAATAGGTGAACTGCTGGGGAGAGGGCAAAAATGCTTCTGCATTAGAGGCACAACCGAACTGAAATTCCAGCAGTGGAACTCCGCCAATCGCGCCCTGTTCCAGCAGCCAGGTGACGTCACCGTGGCGACCTTGTTCCAGTAAAATGCGTGGTACGTTGGCAGAAATACCAAAGCCAATATTTACCGCATCTCCACTTTGTAGTTCTTGCGCGACTCGCTGGGCAATAACTCGCGCCGGGCCATGTTCCATATAACGAAAGGCTGATAGCGGACGACTGATTTCGCCGGAAATGGCAGGTTCATATTGCGTTTGTGTCGTTTGTGTTTGTTCCGGCGCAATCACGATGTAATCCACCAGTACACCCGGAATACGCACCTCTTTTGGTTTCAGACTTCCGGCGGCAACCTGTCGTTTTACTTGCGCAATTATGATGCCACCATTATTGCGAACGGCAGTAGCCTGTTCCAGTGGCCCCAGATAAGCCCCTTCATGTTCATAAGTCAGGTTGCCGCGTTCATCGGCAGTGGTAGCGCGAATGATCGCCACCTGCGGCACGATACTGGGGAAAAACAGCCAGTCGTCGTTAGCAAATCGAACACGTTCAACCAGAGATTGTTGCGCCGCTTTTTCATTCATTGCACCGCCCTGCAACAGGGGATCCACATAGGTATCCATGCCTGTTTGTGTCAGCACGCCAGGACGATGAGCCGCCGCTTCCCGGTGCATATCAAATAAGATCCCGGAAGGCAGATTCCAGGCGGGGATCGCGTTGTCATTGATCATTTGCCAGATTAACGGAGGCGCCATTGATGATGGACCGGAGGGGTAGGAGCCAGCGATCACTTTTGCCAGTAAGCCCGGTTGCGCCAGATGATCGATGCCTTTTACGCCATACATATCACCAGCGGCGATAGGGTGGATGGAGGTGATGTTTTGCGGATGTCCGGCACGTTGAAAGCGTTCACCTATTGCTGCCAGCACCGCATCCGGACACCCCATTCCACTGGAGGAGGAGACGGTGACAACTGCGCCATCAACAATCAAATCTGCAGCTTCCGGTGCAGTGATCGTGCGTACAGAGCACATAATAATTTCCTTGTTTCGATATAAAAATAATTAAAAATATGCATTTAAAACAATATGATAATTTTCATAAATTAATTGGAACGATCTAATTTATGCGTAATTTGTACGATTAGGGTGTAAAAAACACAACAAGGGAAGTGCGAATCTGTGATCGAAACGACGATCTCCTGCGATCCCTTGCGTTAACGGATCGCATGAGTAAAAGGAGATTATGATAAAGTAATTGCCTTGATCTTATGGGGGTTTGGAGCAGGCATGGCGAAGTCGGATACAGGAAGAAAGCGGGTAACATTAACCGATGTTGCGCGTGCGGCTGGCGTTTCGAAATCGACCGTATCGCTGGTTCTCAACGACAGTTCACTTATCAAAAAAGAGACTCAACAAAAAGTCCAGCAAGCCATTGAACAATTAGGCTATGTCTATAACCGTTTTGCTGCCAATCTGCGTTCGCAAAAATCGCTAACTATCGGCGTAGTCATTGACGATTTGATAAATCCTTTCTTCGCTGAATTTACTATGGGTCTTGAGATGACGCTGGCGGAGCACGGTTTTATCACCGTGATGTCCAATACCTCCCAGCGTAGTGACCGGCAAAAACAGGTGCTTGATACCTTGCTGGAACACCACGTCGCGGGCATTGTCCTCTGTCCAGTGAACAGTACCTCAGAAGCCGATTTACAGCGTTATGCCAACAGTTCCACACCCTTATTAATCACGATGCGCCCTCTGGATTGGCAACAATTGCCCGTCGATTACGTTGGCGTGGACAGCCACGCAGGTGTACGGGAAGCGACGGAATATCTCATTCAACAAGGGCACAGAGATATCGTGTTTATTGGTGGTCTTACGCACCATATGCGTTATCAGGGATACCTTGAGGCGATGAATCACCATGGTTTACAGCCGTGGAGTACTGATGCTTTTTCGCTGCGTGCTGAACCGACTCAGGCCAACGGCTACCAGTTGATGCAACAGCTGTTGGATATGCCTTCGCCACCCACAGCGGTGATTTGTTATAACGATTTAATGGCTTTTGGCGCGGAGTCGGCACTAGGCGAAAGAGGATTATTTGCCGGGGAAGATATTTCGTTGATTGGTAATGATGGCGTGGCGGCTTGTGCTTACAGTAACCCGCCGTTAACCACAATTGCGGTAGAACCATTGGCTCTGGGGAAACAGGCGGCGCAGCAAATTTTACGGCGTATTGCGCAACCAGACGCACCGCTCAGCCATTACATCTATCGCCCGACCCTGCAAATTCGCGCTTCCACCGGAAAGCGGGGGCGTTAAATGCTGTAGCGAGAAACTGTTTCTCGCTATACTCTCTTGTCCCCCATTCAACAGCAGGTAACACCATTCGTTATGGCAGGCAATAGACCTTTCAACAAACAACAGACTGATAACCGCGAACGCGATCCACAAGTTGCCGGGCTGAAAGTGCCTCCGCACTCGATCGAAGCGGAGCAGTCGGTGTTGGGCGGTTTAATGCTGGATAACGAACGCTGGGATGATGTAGCTGAGCGTGTGGTGGCAGATGATTTTTACACCCGCCCACACCGTCATATCTTTACTGAAATGGCGCGTTTGCAGGAAAGCGGTAGTCCTATCGATCTGATTACCCTTGCGGAATCGCTGGAACGCCAGGGGCAACTCGATAGCGTCGGTGGTTTTGCTTATCTGGCAGAGCTGTCAAAAAATACGCCAAGTGCGGCGAACATCAGTGCATATGCGGATATCGTGCGCGAACGTGCCGTTGTTCGTGAGATGATCTCCGTTGCTAACGAGATTGCCGAAGCTGGTTTTGATCCACAAGGGCGTACCAGTGAAGATCTGCTCGACCTTGCTGAATCCCGCGTCTTTAAAATTGCCGAAAGTCGTGCAAACAAAGACGAAGGGCCGAAGAACATCGCCGATGTGCTCGACGCAACCGTGGCGCGTATTGAGCAGTTGTTTCAGCAGCCACACGATGGCGTTACCGGGGTAAATACCGGTTATGACGATCTCAACAAAAAAACCGCTGGCTTGCAGCCGTCGGATTTGATCATCGTTGCCGCGCGTCCGTCGATGGGTAAAACGACATTTGCGATGAACCTCGTCGAAAACGCGGCGATGTTGCAGGATAAACCGGTGCTTATCTTTTCGCTGGAGATGCCATCAGAACAGATTATGATGCGTTCTCTGGCGTCGCTGTCGCGCGTTGACCAGACTAAAATCCGTACCGGGCAGCTCGATGATGAAGACTGGGCACGCATTTCCGGCACCATGGGTATTTTGCTCGAAAAACGCAATATCTATATCGATGATTCCTCCGGCTTGACGCCAACGGAAGTGCGTTCCCGCGCACGCCGTATTGCCCGTGAACACGGCGGCATCGGGCTTATCATGATCGACTACCTGCAACTGATGCGCGTACCGGCGCTTTCCGATAACCGTACGCTGGAAATTGCAGAAATCTCCCGCTCGCTGAAAGCACTGGCGAAAGAACTGAACGTGCCGGTGGTGGCGCTGTCCCAGTTGAACCGTTCTCTGGAACAACGTGCCGACAAACGCCCGGTCAACTCCGACCTGCGTGAATCTGGCTCTATCGAGCAGGATGCGGACTTGATCATGTTTATCTATCGTGATGAGGTGTATCACGAAAACAGTGATTTAAAAGGCATCGCGGAAATTATTATCGGTAAACAACGTAACGGCCCAATCGGGACGGTACGCCTGACCTTTAACGGTCAATGGTCGCGCTTCGACAACTATGCGGGGCCGCAGTACGACGACGAATAATAATTATTTTATGAATTAGGTAATTAAAGCAAACACTTATCAAGGAACACTAATGCAAGCGGCAACTGTTGTGATTAACCGCCGCGCTCTGCGACACAACCTGCAACGTCTTCGTGAACTGGCGCCTGCCAGTAAAATGGTTGCGGTGGTGAAAGCGAACGCTTATGGTCACGGTCTTCTTGAGACCGCGCGAACGCTCCCCGATGCTGACGCCTTTGGCGTAGCCCGTCTCGAAGAAGCTCTGCGACTGCGTGCGGGGGGAATCACCAAACCTGTACTTTTACTCGAAGGCTTTTTTGATGCCAGAGATCTACCGACGATTTCTGCGCAACATTTTCATACCGCCGTGCATAACGAAGAACAGCTGGCTGCGCTGGAAGAGGCTAGCCTGGACGAGCCGGTTACCGTCTGGATGAAACTCGATACCGGTATGCACCGTCTGGGCGTAAGGCCGGAACAGGCTGAGGCGTTTTATCATCGTCTGACCCAGTGCAAAAACGTTCGTCAGCCGGTGAATATCGTCAGCCATTTTGCGCGCGCGGATGAACCAAAATGCGGCGCAACCGAGAAGCAACTCGCTATCTTTAATACCTTTTGCGAAGGCAAACCTGGTCAACGTTCCATTGCCGCGTCGGGTGGCATTTTACTCTGGCCACAGTCGCATTTTGACTGGGTGCGCCCGGGCATCATTCTTTACGGCGTATCTCCGCTGGAAGATCGCTCCACCGGTGCCGATTTTGGCTGTCAGCCAGTGATGTCGCTAACCTCCAGCCTGATTGCCGTGCGTGAGCATAAAGCCGGAGAGCCTGTCGGTTATGGTGGAACCTGGGTAAGCGAACGTGATACTCGTCTTGGCGTAGTCGCGATGGGCTATGGCGATGGTTATCCGCGCGCCGCGCCGTCCGGTACGCCAGTGCTGGTGAACGGTCGCGAAGTGCCGATTGTCGGGCGCGTGGCGATGGATATGATCTGCGTAGACTTAGGTCCACAGGCGCAGGATAAAGCCGGGGACCCGGTCATTTTATGGGGCGAAGGTTTGCCCGTAGAACGTATCGCTGAAATGACGAAAGTAAGTGCTTACGAACTTATCACGCGCCTGACCTCAAGAGTCGCGATGAAATACGTGGATTAATATTCGTCTCCAGGGAGGGACAATGTCTTATTCAGAAATCGCCGCGTGTCTGGCATACGCGGTTTCCGTCTGGCTGGCTGCCAGAAACAATGTGCATACATGGTGGATCGGCATAATTGGCAGCATATTGTACGGCTGGGTTTTTTGGTCTGTGCAACTCTATGCCGACGTTACGCTCCAGTTATTCTTCATCGCGACCAGCATCACTGGCTGGATCCACTGGCTGAAAGGTCAGGGTGGCGACATCTTGCCGGTGCGCCGAACGCAAGCCAGTCACTTTTTCCTTTTGTTGCTCTGTGCTGTCGTCGTGGCAGGCGGTTACGGCTTTTTACTCCACACCTTTACCAATGCCTGGGCACCCTGGCTGGATTCGTTGATTTTGACCTTTAGCGTTCTGGCACAATTCATGTTGATGGGAAGACGTATCGAAAACTGGTTCGTCTGGTTAGCGGTGAATACCCTGGCAGTGCCACTGTATATGACGCGCGGTTTAAACCTGACCGCTGGCTTATATTTCCTGTTCTGGATTAACGCCTGGCATGGTTTGTATCAATGGCGCAAAGAGTTGCAAACATCATGAAGCCTTTTGCAACGGGCCTGGTGGTTGGTAAATTCGCGCCTTTGCATTGTGGTCATGAAAAGTTGATCAATACCGCACTGGCGCAATGTGAAGAACTGTTCATCATCAGTTATTCCGTGCCGGAAATGCCTGACTGTGAACCTGAAAAGCGCCTGACGTGGCTGCAAGTGCGCTTCCCGCAAGCGACGATTTTGGTACTGACGCCAGAGCTTGTTGCGCGTTATAACTTACCTGCCATACCGCATAACGATGCCGACATCCACCGTCATTATGTGGCGACGCTGTGCCTGCAGATATTACGCTGTCGTCCACATGCTGTATTTACTGCAGAAGACTATGGCGATGGCTTTGCTAACGTGCTGGCGCGGCGTTTTGCCCAACCCGTTGAACACGTTCGAATGGCGCGCCCAGTTGGCGATGAAGCGCCTTCGGGAACGCTTATTCGTTCCGATGTTCACCGCTATCGCTACATGTTGGCGAATGATGTTTATTACAGTTTCGTTCGCCGTATCTGTCTGCTTGGTGGCGAATCTACCGGTAAAAGCACGCTTTCAAAAGCGCTGGCGGATGGGCTTGATACGGTGTATGTCGCTGAATTTGGCCGCGACTATTGGGAAGAAAAAAACGGAATCTTAACCGCGGATGATTTGTTGCATATCGCCTGCGAACAGGTACGCCGGGAACAACAAGCAGAAGCTAATCACTATCTTATATGTGACACGTCGCCACTCACGACCTTGTTCTATGCCCTTGATCAATATGGTCATGCTCCGCAAGAACTTCATCAACTGGCGGAGCGGGAATACTCTCTGGTGGTGCTTTGCGGCGCAGAATTTCCCTTCGTGCAGGATGGCACCCGGCAAGGAGAGGTATTTCGCGCACGGCAACAGGTGTGGTATGAACAGGAATTATCGCGCAGGAATATTCCTTATCTTTCTGTTTCGGGTTCGCTGCAAGAGCGACTGGGGCAAATTCTACATCGCCTTCCCGACTGACTTTGAACATCCACTCGATCTTCGTCTACTTCCGGTTTATTGTGTTTTAACCACCTGCCCGTAAACCTGGAGAACCATCGCGTGTTTCAAAAAGTTGACGCCTACGCTGGCGACCCGATTCTTACGCTTATGGAGCGTTTTAAAGAAGACCCTCGCAGCGACAAAGTGAATTTAAGTATCGGTCTGTACTACAACGAAGACGGAATTATTCCACAACTGAAAGCCGTAGCGGATGCGGAAGCGCGCCTGAATGCGCAGCCTCATGGTGCTTCGCTTTATTTACCGATGGAAGGGCTTAACAGCTATCGCCATGCCATTGCGCCGCTGCTGTTTGGTGCGGACCATCCGGTACTGCAACAACAGCGCGTAGCAACCATTCAAACCCTTGGCGGCTCAGGGGCATTGAAAGTGGGTGCAGATTTCCTGAAACGCTACTTCCCGGAATCAGGCGTCTGGGTCAGCGATCCTACCTGGGAAAACCACGTAGCAATATTCGCCGGGGCTGGATTCGAAGTAAGTACTTACCCCTGGTATGACGAAGCGACTAACGGCGTGCGCTTTAATGACCTGTTGGCGACGCTGAAAACATTACCTGCCCGCAGTATTGTGTTGCTGCATCCATGTTGCCACAACCCAACGGGTGCCGATCTCACTAATGACCAGTGGGATTCCGTGATTGAAATTCTCAAAGCCCGCGAGCTTATTCCATTCCTCGATATTGCCTATCAAGGATTTGGTGCCGGTATGGAAGAGGATGCCTACGCCATTCGCGCCATTGCCAGCGCTGGATTACCCGCTCTGGTGAGCAATTCGTTCTCGAAAATTTTCTCCCTTTACGGCGAGCGCGTCGGCGGACTTTCTGTTCTGTGTGAAGATGCCGAAGCCGCAGGCCGCGTACTGGGGCAATTGAAAGCAACCGTTCGCCGCAACTACTCCAGCCCGCCGAATTTTGGTGCGCAGGTGGTGGCTGCGGTGCTGAATGACGAGGCATTGAAAGCCAGCTGGCTGGCGGAAGTAGAAGAGATGCGTACTCGCATTCTGGCAATGCGTCAGGAACTGGTGAAGGTATTGAGCACAGAGATGCCAGAGCGCAATTTCGATTATCTGCTTAATCAGCGCGGCATGTTCAGTTATACCGGTTTAAGAACCGCTCAGGTTGACCGACTACGTGAAGAATTTGGTGTCTATCTCATCGCCAGCGGTCGCATGTGTGTCGCCGGGCTTAACGCGCAAAATGTGCATCGCGTGGCAAAGGCGTTTGCTGCGGTGATGTGATTTTAATCAACAGGCGGATCTCTCCGCCTGTTCCTGACTCCAGCCATCCCCTACTATTCTGTCCCTTTTTTCGCCCACTTTTACATCATCTCTTTTCTATAAGTTTTTGAAAATTAGTGTTTTTAACTGTTGGTACGGATTGTGCAGTAATGCGGCTGTCTATGACCATCAGGAGAAAAACATGGAGAACATGACCTCGCCCGGCACGCTGCTTAGTGGAGATAACGCGACCTGGCTTGAAGAGTACTACCAGACCTGGTTGCGTACGCCGGAACAACTCCCGGAAGACTGGCGGCGTTTTTTTCTTTCACCTGAACTGACTGTCCAAAGCGTATCCGGTGATAACAACGTCAGCGGTGCGACGTTAAAAAAACAGGCTGCGGTAATACAACTGATCAATGCCTGGCGCACGCAGGGGCATCTGCGCGCAAAGCTTGATCCACTTGGTTTGAATCCCCCAGCTGACGTTCCCTCCCTCCAGCCTGGTTTTTGGGGATTAAGCGAAGAAGACTTGTTGCAGGAGTTTAGCGTCACCTTTGGCGCACACACCACGCAAATGCCACTTAAGCAACTGCTTAACCTGCTGGAGCAAGCCTGGGCCGGTAGCCAGGCTTATGAACTTGCTCATCTGGAAAATCGTGAAGAAATCAACTGGTTGTTATCACGGATTGAGAGCAGCAATGCGCCACAAGCTGATGCCCAAACCTGCATTGCCCGTTTTGAAAAACTGATGGCGGCAGAGACGTTAGAGCGTTATCTGCATACCCGTTATGTTGGGCAGAAACGGTTTTCTCTGGAAGGGGGCGAAAGTGCAATCCCGGCGCTCGATACGCTGACAAAACGCCTGCGTGCGCAAGGTGTGGAGGAAATGGTCATTGGCATGGCGCACCGGGGAAGACTTAATGTTCTGGTTAATCTGTTGAATAAAGACCCGGCACAGCTTTTTGCTGAGTTTGAAGGCAAGCAGACGATCGGCAGTGGTTCAGGCGATGTGAAATACCACATGGGGTATTCCAGCAATCTGGAAACACCTGCCGGTTCGCTGCATGTGGCGCTGGCGTATAACCCCTCACATCTGGAGATCGTGAATCCGGTGGTGCTGGGCCAGGTGCGAGCCAGGCAGGAACGCCGTGGTGAGGATGGTCAGGCAAAAGTGGTGGGCGTACTTATTCATGGGGATTCCGCGTTGGGCGGCCTCGGCGTCAACCAAACCACGTTTAACTTATCGCAGACTCAGGGCTACGGCACTGGCGGTACGCTACATCTGGTGATTAACAATCAGATTGGCTTCACCACTTCCCGCTTGCAGGATATGCGTTCTTCACGGTACTGCACCGATATTGCCAAAATGGTAGCGGCCCCAATTATCCACGTTAATGGCGATGACGTTGACGCTGTTTGCCAGGTAATGGAACTGGCGTGCGAATGGCGAGACACCTTCCGGCGCGACATCATCATCGATATTTGCTGCTTCCGTAAGCACGGACACAACGAAAGCGATGAGCCACGTCTTACCCAGCCACAAATGTATCAGGCAGTGGATGCTCACCCTGGTACGCTCGCCCGTTATGGTGAATCTCTTGCCCGCCGCGGCCTGTTAACTCAGGCGCAACAAGATGAGATGACGGCACGCTATCGCGACTGGCTGGATAGCTGCCAGAAACGTGAACCGCAGCCTCTCAAACCTGCAATTCACTCTTTTAGCGCTAACTGGTATGGGTTGACCAACCCTCACTGGAGCGCCCCGGTATCTACGGCATTGCCTCGGCAAAAGCTGGCAGCGTATGGTGAAATCATTTCTACACTGCCACCCGATGTGGTCGCACATCCTACCATTAAACGGCAACTGGCGTTACGCCAGGATATGGCCGCAGGTACTCAGCCAATAGACTGGGGAATGGCTGAAATGCTGGCCTATGCATCGCTTGTGGATGCGGGTGTTGGTGTGCGTCTTTCTGGTGAAGACTCAGGGCGTGGCACGTTCAGTCATCGCCATGCAGTGGTACATCATCAAACTGAAGCCCGTCGTTATCTGCCGTTACAGCATATCCGCGCTGGTCAGGCATCTTTCGATGTTTATGATTCGGTGCTTAATGAAGAAGCGCTCTTAGCCTTTGAATATGGCTATTCAACGTCTGCGCCTCAGCAACTGGTTATTTGGGAAGCGCAGTTTGGTGACTTTGCCAACGGCGCTCAGGTTGCTATTGACCAGTTTATCTCGTCTGGCGAAACCAAGTGGGATCGCTATAGCGGTTTAACCATTCTTCTGCCGCATGGCTATGACGGACAAGGGCCGGAGCACTCTTCTGCGCGTCCTGAGCGCTGGCTGCAACTGTGCGCAGAAAACAACATGCAGGTGGTGATGCCCAGTGAGTCAGCACAAATGTTCCATTTGCTGCGCGGTCAGGCATTACGCCCAATGCGCAAACCGTTAGTGATAATGATGAGTAAGCGTTTACTTCGGTTTAAAGGCGCTATGAGCGAGCTTTCTGAATTCACTGATGGCGCTTATAAACCGGTAGTCACCGATCCGCAATTGCATCAGTCCCAGAAAGTTAAGCGCGTTATTTTGTGTAGCGGCCAGGTCTATTACGACGTACTGGAAGCCCGTAAGCAGCGTGAGTGTGAAGATGAGGTAGCGATTGTTCGCCTGGAGCAACTCTACCCGTTCCCGGTCGCAGAACTGAATGATGTTCTGGCGAGTTGGCCGAACTGCTGCGAATGGATTTGGTTGCAGGAAGAGCCAGAAAACCAGGGCGCGTGGCGGCAGATTCGTCATGAGCTGGCGGCACTGAAAATTAACACTCCTTACTGGCAGTATGCAGGCCGCCCGGCAGTGGCAGCTCCGGCGACAGGGTATGGGCGTGTACATAAACAACAAATCGACGAATTTCTTGCTGCTGCGTTTGCAGATATTCAGCCATGAAAGGCGCACAAAAATAATAAGGAGAACATTTTATGATCGAAATTACTGTCCCTGTATTACCGGAATCTGTCACGGAAGGCACGCTGACAACCTGGTGTAAACAAGAAGGCGAGCACGTAAAACGCGATGATGTGATTGCCGAGCTGGAAACCGATAAAGTCATTCTGGAAATACCGGCCCCGCACGATGGCGTGTTAAGCAATATTATCGTCAGCGAAGGTAGCACGGTCACGTCCGCGCAACTGTTGGCGCATCTTAAGCCGCAAGCTGTCATAGAAGAAACCGTCACACCAGTCACCGAAACCCTGGCGATGCCTTCCGCACGGCTGGAGGCACAGCGTAGTGGTGTTGAACTTGCTGACGTTGCGGGGAGCGGGAGAAATGGACGTATCCTGAAAGAGGATGTACAGCGCGTTACTCCTGCACCAGTCATTCAGCCTGAACGGGTGGCGGAGATCGCGCCAGCTAAACCCTTGACACCGGGTGCTCGTCAGGAACGTCGTGAGCCGATGTCGCGCTTACGTCAGCGAATTGCTGAGCGTCTGCTGGCTTCCCAACAAAATAACGCCATTCTTACCACATTCAACGAAGTAAACATGCAGAGCGTGATGGATTTACGCACCCGCTGGAAAGATCGTTTTGCCGAGAAGCACGGCGTGAAGCTGGGCTTTATGTCCTTCTTTGTTAAGGCCGTTACCCGGGCGCTGGAGCGCTTCCCTGTAGTGAATGCCAGCGTTGATGGCAACGAGATTATCTGGCGTGATTATTGCGATATCGGCATTGCAGTGAGCAGCAACCGCGGCCTGGTAGTGCCTGTGTTACGCAATGCGCAATCACTCTCTTTGGTGGAAATTGAACGGCAAATTGCCGAATACGCCACACAGGCACGCAATGGCAAATTGCCGCTGGAGGCGTTACAGGGCGGCACGTTCTCTATCACCAACGGCGGTACTTTTGGTTCGATGATGTCAACGCCAATCATTAACCCGCCGCAGTCGGCCATTCTTGGGATGCATGCCATCACGCCGCGCCCGGTCGCAGAAAACGGCCAGGTTGTTATTCGTCCCATGATGTACCTTGCTCTCAGCTATGACCATCGCATTATCGATGGTCAGGAAGCCGTGCAGACATTGGTGGCAATACGTGAGCTACTGGAATCACCGGAACAACTGTTGCTGGATCTTTAAGGAGGGCGCCGATGAGTACAATTTTTGATGTGGCAGTTATGGGGGGTGGGCCAGGTGGTTACGTAGCGGCACTGCGGGCTGCGCAGAATGGGCTTTCCGTAGTATGTATTGATGATGGTGTTAATGCACAGGGCGAACCTTCGCCGGGCGGTACGTGTCTCAATGTCGGCTGTATTCCGTCAAAATCGTTGCTGCAATCTTCCGAGCTGTACGCGCAAGTACAGCATGAGGCAAGCATTCATGGCGTTAACGTTGAAGGCGTATCTTTCAATGCTGCCGCGATGATTCAACGTAAAGATGCCATAGTAAGCCGCCTGACAATGGGCATCAGCTTGCTGTTTAAGAAAAATAAAGTGAAGCACTTGTGCGGCCTCGCAACGTTAGAACGTGCTCAGGATGAGATTTGGCAATTACGCGTAAACGATCAACACATTCACGCCCGTAATGTAGTGATTGCAACAGGTTCTCAGCCGCGTCAGCTGCCTGGCGTTACCATTGATAATCAACAGATCCTCGACAATCGTGGCGCCCTGGCATTGAGCGAAGTGCCGCCGCGTCTCGGTGTGATCGGCGCTGGCGTGATTGGCCTTGAACTGGGGTCTGTGTGGAATCGGGTCGGTTCAGATGTCACGCTGCTGGAGATGGCGCCAACGTTCTTGCCTGCACTGGAAGCTCGCCTGTCGAACGAAGTCCGTAAAGCAATGATTGCCAGTGGGATGAAAATGCAACTGGCAGTAGAGATTGAGGCTATTGAACAACGGGATGACGGTGTGCATGTGCGCTGGCGGCAGGGTGAGAAGCGAGAAGAAAGCCGCTTCGATAAATTAATTCTTGCCATTGGACGTGTACCGCGACTTTCTGGTGTCGATCTCGTGCAACTCGGTCTTGAAGCCGATAACCGTGGCGGTATTGCCGTCGATAACTTATGCCGTACCGGGAAAGCCGGGCTGTGGGCAATTGGTGATGTCGTGCGAGGGCCGATGCTGGCGCATAAAGCGATGGCTGAAGGTGTGGTGGTTGCGGATCAAATTGCCGGACTGGCGGTAGAGCCGATTAATTTTGCGCTGATCCCTTCGGTGATTTACACCCAACCGGAAGTTGCGTGGGTAGGGGAAAACGAGGCCTCACTGAAAGCCGCTGGCAGAGTCTTTAACAAAGGAAATTCTCTGTTTGCCGGTAACGGTCGCGCCTTAGCATTAGGCCAGGAAGGTGGGCGTTGCACGTTATACAGCGATAAACACACTGACCGCGTACTTGGCGGAGCGATTGTTGGCCCGCAGGCATCGGAGCTGATCAATGAAATTGCGCTGGCGATGACTTTTAGCGCCTCTGGCGAGGATATTGCCTGTGCGATCCATGCGCATCCGACCTTAAGCGAAGTCATCCACGAAGCAGCAATGGCCTTGAATAATAAAGCATTACACGGATAACACATACCACTGAGGGAATATATGAATTTACATGAGTATCAGGCCAAATCGTTACTGGCTGGCATGGGGATGCCGTGTCCAAAAGAGATAGCCATCCAACAGATTTCGCAACTGGCAGATGCCTGGCAACATATTGCTTGCCCGAGTAAAGGCGCGGTACTTAAAGCGCAGGTACATGCTGGTGGGCGCGGTAAAGCTGGCGGCGTAAAAGTGCTTAAGCAGCTGCCGGAAGCACAGGCTTTTGTACAGCAAATGTTGGGATCGCAACTGGTGACTTATCAGACCGGGCCAGAAGGGCAGTATGTCAGCAGTATTTTGCTGTGCGAAAACATCTATCCGGTACGCCAGGAACTCTATTTTGGCATGGTGGTGGATCGTGAAAGCCAGCGGGTCACGTTTATTGTCAGCCCGGAAGGTGGTGTGGAAATTGAAAAAGTCGCCCATGAGACACCGGAGAAAATCAGCAGTGTCAGCATTGATCCACTGACAGGCGTGCAGCCTTGCCATATCCGCGAAATGTTTGCTGTTCTGCAACTGGAACACGGGCTATTTGCTACCTTTAGTCGCCTGGTTAATCAGGCGTGGAAAGCCTTTAACGAACTGGATTTCGCCCTGCTGGAAATTAACCCTCTGGTGTTGCGGGAAACGGGCGAATTTATGTGTGCAGACGCGAAAGTATCGCTGGATGATAACGCGCTGTATCGTCACCCGGAACTCCAGGTGCTACGTGATGAAACCCAGGAAGATCCACGCGAAAGCCAGGCAGCGAAGCTTGATCTTAATTATGTCTCGCTGGACGGAAATATCGGCTGCATGGTCAATGGTGCAGGGCTGGCTATGGCAACCATGGACATCATCAAGCTATACGGTGAACAACCCGCAAACTTCCTGGATGTTGGCGGTGGCGCAACCCAGGAGCGCGTCAGTGAAGCCTTTCGGCTGATTGTTTCCGACAGCAAAGTGAAAGCCATTCTGGTTAATATTTTTGGTGGGATTGTCCGTTGCGACATGATCGCCAGAGCCATTATTCATGCTCTGAATGAGGCCCGTATCACCCTGCCTGTCGTGGTGCGTCTCTCCGGTAATAACGCTGCCGAAGGGCAGCGGTTACTGGCAGAAAGTGGCCTGACGGTGGAAGCCGTCAATTCTCTGGATGATGCCGCTAAACGCATCATTGCGTTACTGAATTAACAGGAGGTTAAGATGAGCGTTTTGATCAACAAACACACGCGGGTACTGGTGCAGGGCATTACCGGCAAAAACGGCACATTTCATACAGAGCAGGCTATTGCGTATGGCACGCAGATTGTGGGTGGAGTGACGCCAGGTAAGGGCGGGCAACGGCATCTGGATCGCCCGGTTTTTGATTCAATGAAAGAAGCGATGCGACAAACTGAGGCTGATGCCAGCGTGATTTATGTGCCTGCACCGTTTGTGCTGGATTCTGTTGTTGAGGCTATTGAAGCTGGCGTCAAATTGGTTGTGGTGATCACTGAAGGTGTACCGACACTGGATATGGTGAAAGTTCGTCGGCTGCTTGACTGCCACCCGGATGTGCGGCTGATTGGGCCAAACTGCCCAGGAGTTATCACGCCGGGCGAGTGCAAAATCGGGATTATGCCTGGTGAAATCCACCGCCCAGGGCGTATTGGGATTGTTTCCCGCTCCGGTACATTAACCTACGAAGCTGTAGCGCAAACCACGGCGCTGGGACTTGGGCAATCCACCTGTATTGGTATTGGCGGCGATCCGGTTCCGGGGACTAACTTTATTGATGCGCTGCGTTTATTCGAAAATGATCCGCAAACAGACGCGGTAATTATGATCGGTGAAATTGGTGGTAATGCGGAAGAACGGGCTGCGGAATTTATTCGTCATGAAATGAATAAACCGGTCGTAGGTTATATTGCCGGTGTTACTGCACCAAAAGGAAAACGCATGGGGCACGCCGGAGCCATTATTTCTGGCGGTAGCGGCAGTGCAGAGGATAAATTCCGTGCGTTCGATAAAGCAGGCATGGCATGGACAAGAAACCCGGCGTTGCTTGGCGAAACGTTATGGAATGTTATTAAGTAATCCATAAATGAATATCAAGGGAGCATATCGCTCCCTTTTTTTATCTGTGTGGTAAGGGAATCATCTTTTAATAACTGTGCGGAAAACCGCGCATAAAATAAAAAGGATAAATAGCTAACTCATTAAATAACAAAGCGTTATTAAAAAATTAAAGATGGCATAGCTCCTGCAATAGCCAGGCAGGTTTTTTATTTTTCACAATGAGGTGAATATGTCATCAATATCCCATGGCGCACCACAAAAGCGTCGAATTATCCCTAATCCCGGCCTGTGGTTGGCGATCATTGCCGGAATTATTATTACCCTTCTGCCACTGGGCGATACCTTGCCCGTCGCCGGACAAAATATGATCGCCATTCTGGTGTTTGCCATTATTGTCTGGATCAGCGAAGCGATGGATTACACCGCCAGTGCAATTGTTATTTCCGCACTGATTATCTTTATGGTTGGTTTTGCCCCGGATATGAATCACCCGGACACGATCCTTGGCACCGCGAAAGCGCTGAAAATGACTCTGTCGGGTTTTTCTAATTCTGCTCTGGCGCTGGTGGCAGCAGCAATGTTTATCGCGGCGGCAATGACCATTACCGGGCTGGATAAACGCATTGCGCTGTTTACTATGTCGAAAATAGGTGCCAGCAGCCGCAGCATTATTATCGGTGCCATTGTGGTGACCATCGTCCTGAGCCTGGTTGTACCCAGTGCCACTGCCCGTACGGCTTGCGTGGTGCCGATTATGATGGGGGTCATTGCGGCATTTAAGGTGGATAAACATTCACGTTTAGCGGCGTCAATGATGATTGTTATCGCCCAGGCGACCAGTATCTGGAACGTTGGTATTCAAACTTCGGCGGCGCAAAACCTGCTTTCTATCGGTTTTATCAATAAAACTTTCGGCGCCGGGCATTCTGTCAGCTGGCTTGACTGGCTGTTAGCGGGCGCGCCCTGGAGCCTCACCATGTCGGTGATCCTCTATTTCCTCGCACGTAAATTGTTGCCGCCAGAAACGGAAGCTGTTGAAGGGGGGAGCGAGGCCATTAAAAAAGCACTCGCAGAGTTAGGGCCAACCACCGGTAAAGAAAAACGCTTGATCGGTATTTCGCTATTGTTACTGCTCTTTTGGTCTACTGGCGGAAAATTACACAGTATTGATACCACCTCTGTCACCCTTGCCGGACTGGCGATTATGTTGCTGCCAGGCATCGGTGTAATGAGCTGGAAAGAGGTCGAAAAACGTGTGCAGTGGGGCACGTTGCTGATGTTTGGTATTGGTATCAGCCTGGGGTCCACGCTGCTTGATACGCAGGCAGCTTCATGGATGGCGAACTATGTGGTGAAAGGTTTTGGTCTTGATGGCTTGCCATCATTAGCCATCTTCGCGATTCTCGCCGCTTTCTTGATAATTATTCACCTGGGGTTTGCCAGTGCCACTGCGCTAACTGCCGCATTGCTGCCCATCCTGATTAGCCTGTTAAGCAGTCTGCCGCCAGAACTCGGCGTTAACCCGGTCGGCATGACCATTCTGCTCGCCTTCAGTGTCAGTTTTGG
This sequence comes from Escherichia coli DSM 30083 = JCM 1649 = ATCC 11775, assembly GCF_003697165.2. Classification (GTDB taxonomy): domain Bacteria; phylum Pseudomonadota; class Gammaproteobacteria; order Enterobacterales; family Enterobacteriaceae; genus Escherichia; species Escherichia coli. The sequence continues at coordinate 4,475,925 of NZ_CP033092.2, read as the reverse complement.
CTTCATCCTGCCGATTAACGCGCCACAAAATATGGTGTGTATGGGTACGGATACCTTCACGCCACGCCAGTTTACCCGTGTGGGACTGTACCTGACGGTAATCGGCTACCTGTTGTTGCTACTGTTTGCCGCCACCTGGTGGAAAATTTTAGGTCTAATGTGAGGAAACCAACGATGTCATTACAAATTGCTGTTGAAAAAGTGCGTTGGTTAGCTGCCGGGCTGCTGGAACTTAATGGCTGTGATGCCGATATCGCTCAGGATGTGGCGGAACATATGATTGAAGCGGAACGTTATGGCTTTGCCAGCCACGGCGTCACGCTGCTACCGAAATATCTGGAAAATATCGCTCGTGGCGATGTAACCGCGAATGCCCGCCCGGAATGCTTAACAAGTGAAGGTAATTTACAACGTTTTCATGCCCACAATGGCTTTGGTCAACACGCCGGAAAAGTGGCGGTAAATGCTGCCATCGAACAAGCAAAACACCGCGGTTTTTGCCTGTTAACGTTGTGCCATGCGCATCATTTAGGGCGTATGGGGCATTACGGGCAAATGGTTGCTGATCAAGGCCTGGCGATGCTGGCCATGAGTAACGTCACCGGGCGTCCGGCACTGGTCGCCCCGTGGGGCGGTGCGGAACCGCGTATGACCACTAACCCTTTCTGCTTTGCCTGGCCGTTCAGTGATGGGCGTCCGCCGATTCTGGTTGATTTTGCCACCAGTAGCATGGCGCTAAATAAAGCACGGGTAATGTCGTCCACCGGGAAGCAGGCCGCGCCGGGACAATTGATCGATGCACAGGGGAATCCAAGCAATGATCCTGGGGTGTTATTCAGCAATCCTCCAGGGGCGTTACTGCCATTTGGTGAGCATAAAGGATTTGGCCTGGCACTGATGATTGAAATGATGGCGGGGATCTTATCTGGTGGTGACACGATCGCCGAAGATCATCAGACGGATGGATCTGCGCATAATCATCTTTTTGCGTTGATTATCGATCCTGATCAATTCACCGATCTGGCAGGGGAGAAAGGGCAGTTCTTTGCGGATTATCTGTTAGCTACGCAGCCTCAACCTGGCGGCAATCCGGTGATTTACCCCGGTATGCCAGAAGCTGCCAACCGGGAACGCAATGCGAAGATGATTACGATCCCGGTATCATTCTGGTCCTGGATAGTTGAACATTACGCCCGCAAAGGTATCGATTTGGGGTTACATCCTCAGGAATCAGCATTAGCTGGATGATTCTGGTCGATAAACTTGCGGTTGAATCTGATGTTTGTTGAGTTTGTCATATAAAGTCTTGCGCGGCAGCTGTAATAGCCGCGCTGTCAAACTGACTTGGCCTTCCGTTTGTCGCAGCATATCTTCGATTAACTTTTTCTCGAAAGCATCAATGCAGGCGGTAAGGCCACTCTCTTCTTGCTGAGTCATTGGCACTGGCTGGTGGTGGGTCAGTAAACCGAGAACAAAACGCTCTGCATTGTGTTTAAGTTCACGTACATTGCCAGGCCAACTTTGTGATTGCAACCAGGCCAGTAACATGGGAGAAATATCAGGCAGAGGACGATTATATTTTTGTGCCGCCTGACTGGCGAACCAGTAAAACAGTTCAGGGATATCTTCTCGTCGCTGGCGTAGAGGTGGAATATTCAAGCTAACCACATTCAGACGATAATAGAGATCGAGACGAAACAGATGTTCTTCGCTGCGACGCAGTAAATCTTCCTTGGTCGCTGCAATAACACGGCAATTCACCGGAATTAATTGATTGGCACCTAATCGTTCAATGGTTCTTTCCTGCAATACACGTAGCAGTTTTACCTGCATTCCTGATGGCATTCCCTCTATTTCATCGAGAAATAACGTACCACCATTTGCATGTTCAATTTTTCCAATACGCTTTTTAACCGCACCGGTAAATGCGCCCGCCTCATGACCAAATATTTCGCTTTCAAACAACGTTTCTGGTAAGCCTGCACAGTTTAAGGCAACAAACTGCCCCTGACGGCGGGTACTCCAGTGATGCAGCATTCTGGCGACGACTTCTTTACCACAACCTGTTTCACCATAAATAAGGACATCGGCACCGGTATCTGCGACATTAAGGATCATTTTACGCAGTTGTTGCATCTGCGGACTACGACCAATCAGCACCGGGCCATTTTCCTGTTGCAGATTCGCCAGTAATTGCTGATTTTCTAAAACCAATCGCCGTTTTTCTACCGCTCTGGCAATAATACTCAATAATTTATCTGAGCTACTTGGTTTCTCAATGAAATCGAATGCACCATTACGCATGGCATCCACCGCCATTTCCACGTCACCGTGTCCGGTAATTAAAATAACCGGAATTTTGCTATCCATTTCGTTGATGTAACTGAGGAGCTCTAGTCCTGATATTCCAGGTAACCTGACATCGGTCAGTATAATAATGTTGGCTTGACTTTGAATAAGGGGAATACTGTGTTCTGCATCGCAACAGGAAATAACACGATAACCAGCCAGCGTGAGCGTTTGTTCACAGGCAAAACGTACATCGTCACTATCCTCAATATAAACTATAGTAATTTCACTGGATTTATTATTCATGTTCTTCTCCCCATTCAGGCCAGGTTAATGTCATTACTGCGCCGCCTTCAGGATGATTACTGGCGTGGAGTGCGCCGTTCGAATTTCGGACAATTTCGCTGACTATTGCCAGTCCCAACCCCATTCCTCTACGTTTAGTGGTAAAAAATGGTTCAAATATGCGATCGACAACTTCAGGTGCAAAACCGCCACCGCTGTCTTTAATGGTAATAATAACTTTGTTATTTGCCTGGCGAATGGCGATATCCAGTCGTTTGTAAGAGCTACCTTCCATAGAATCTAAGGCGTTGCTAATTAAATTACTGAATATCTGTTCAAGACCGAGCTCATCGCAATTGACAAATAACGGCATGGATGGGGCTTTTATTCGTCGCTCAATGTTATTTTTCTCCATGCTGTGATTAAGTAACGCCACGGCGCTATACATCACTTTGATGACATCGGCAGAACCTTTAGGTACGCGATGGCGCGAGGCAAATGCTTTAAGTTCGGAAATGAGCTGCGTCATCCGCTCAATCACTGAAATAATGTGTTTCAGATTCTGTTCAACCTGCGGATACATCTCTTTTTTTAGCATAGTACGCGCGTTATCAGTAAGTGCGTGAATGGCGGCTAACGGTTGATTTTGTTCATGGGCAATTTCGGTTGCCATCTGTCCAAGCGCCGCCAGTTTGCTGGACTCTGCCAGTTCACTACGCGTAATTTGTAATACTTGTTCAGCCTGACTGCGCTCTTTTATCTCCTGTATTAATTTTTGATTGATCAATTCCAGGGCAGATGTACGCTCTTTAACCTGTTTTTCTAATGTTTCATTCGCCAGTGTTAATAATTGTTGTGCATGAGATCGCATTCTCCAGTATTTAATAAATAACAAAAACAGCAGGTAAATAATTAGTGTAATGACTAACGAAATAGCCCATGACCAGTACAGGTTATCTAAGGGGACCATAATTGTCATTTTCCAGTTAAATTCTGGAATGGCTATTTGTTGCGTATAATATTGCGGGAATAAACAGAGTTGTTCTTTTTTATCTTTCAGGAAAGTAAAATTGCTCACGGTATAACAGGGATAATAATCCGCCGGTAAAAGATTGTCGAGACTATATTGACGGGTAGATTGTAGTTTTTGTTTTGCCTGAACAGGTAACGGTTGCAGTGTTCGCATTCGCCATGGCGATTTTGAACTTAAAAATATAATCCCATGTTCATCATTCACGATAATATTTTCAGGACCTTCGGCCCATGCTTTTTCAATTTCATTAAGACTTATTTTTACTACTACAACACCGACAATTTTTCCTTTATCTTTTATACTTGTAGAGAGGAAGAATCCCGGTGTATTTGTAGTGCTACCAATACCGTAAAAGCGTCCATTTAAGCCAGACATGGCGTGTTTATAATAGGGGCGATAGCTATAATTTTGCCCTACATAGCTGCCGGGGTCCTGCCAGTTGCTAGAAGCGATGGCCTTACCTTGGGTATCCAGAATAAATATTGCTGCGGTTTTGAGTTGAGTATTGAAATGTGCAATTCGTTGATTGAGTTCGCTGGACGTCATATCGTCAGGCGTAATTACCGCCTGACGGATGATATGGTCTGTTGAGAGCATATAGGGTAAAACATAAAATTGCTCGATGGTGGAATATAATGTGGACTTATACATTTCAAGCCGCATTTTATCGGTACCGGACAAGGTATTAAAACGCAAGTGCAAAAAAGCGATTGAAACCGCGAGCATGATAAGAAAAAGTGAAATGCTTGTAATGTGAAATCGCCATTTGTTCTTAAATATATAATTCCACGATATTTTCATTCATCATCCATTGAATGCATTTATATTTATCATCAGTATATTCCCTGAACAATGTTTGCGAGAACCAAAAGAGTGCCATTGTGTGAATGTGTAAGCAGAATAACCGTGGCAATGTGTGGTTTATCGCACAGGTATTCCAAATGTGATCATGCTCTTTTTATGTGACAAATCCGCAGATAATCCTTCCTTTCCCCCGCGGTTGGCGTTATGGTCAGATGGTTTTTTCAACAAACGCACAATAATAAGTTTCAACTTACTGACTATTTAGGGAAAAATATGCGCAAGATCACACAGGCATTGAGTGCCGTTTGCTTATTGTTCGCTCTAAACAGTTCCGCTGTTGCCCTGGCCTCATCTCCTTCACCGCTTAATCCGGGTACTAACGTAGCCAAACTCGCTGAACAGGCGCCAATTCATTGGGTTTCGGTTGCACAAATTGAAAATAGCCTCGCAGGACGTCCGCCAATGGCGGTGGGGTTTGATATCGATGATACGGTACTTTTTTCCAGTCCGGGTTTCTGGCGCGGCAAAAAAACCTTCTCGCCAGAAAGCGAAGATTATCTGAAAAATCCTGTGTTCTGGGAAAAAATGAACAATGGCTGGGATGAATTCAGCATTCCAAAAGAGGTCGCTCGCCAGCTGATTGATATGCATGTACGCCGCGGTGACGCGATCTTCTTTGTGACTGGTCGTAGCCCGACCAAAACAGAAACGGTTTCAAAAACGCTGGCGGATAATTTTCATATTCCTGCCACCAACATGAATCCGGTGATCTTTGCGGGCGATAAGCCAGGTCAAAATACAAAATCGCAATGGCTGCAGGATAAAAATATCCGAATTTTTTATGGTGATTCCGATAACGATATTACCGCCGCACGCGATGTTGGCGCTCGTGGTATCCGCATTCTGCGCGCCTCCAACTCTACCTACAAACCCTTGCCACAAGCGGGTGCGTTTGGTGAAGAGGTGATCGTCAATTCAGAATACTGACAGAGCGGGAGAGCGTAATACTCTCCCGAATGCTGTTTTTTTAATCACACCTTTATCCTTTCGCTGTCTTGCTGCAAACTGATTAAGAGAGTTTTATCAAGGAGCAGCACATGTGGTATCAAAAGACGCTCACGCTTAGCGCCAAATCTCGTGGGTTTCATCTGGTAACGGATGAAATTCTGAATCAGCTGGCTGATATGCCGCGCGTTAACATCGGTTTACTGCATCTGTTGCTGCAACATACCTCCGCCTCTCTGACACTTAATGAGAACTGCGATCCCACCGTACGCCACGACATGGAGCGTTTTTTCCTCCGCGCCGTTCCCGATAACGGAAATTATGAGCATGACTATGAGGGAGCAGACGATATGCCTTCTCATATCAAATCCTCAATGCTGGGAACATCGCTTGTATTGCCGGTGCATAAAGGGCGTATTCAGACCGGCACCTGGCAAGGCATCTGGCTGGGGGAACATCGCATCCACGGCGGATCGCGTCGCATCATCGCGACACTACAAGGGGAGTGAAAAATGACCATTTCGGAGTTGCTACAATATTGCATGGCAAAACCAGGCGCAGAACAGAGCGTGCATAACGACTGGAAAGCGACGCAGATCAAAGTGGAAGATGTGCTGTTTGCGATGGTGAAAGAAGTAGAAAATCGCCCAGCTGTTTCGCTGAAAACCAGCCCGGAGCTGGCGGAGCTGCTACGTCAGCAGCACAGCGATGTGCGTCCAAGCCGCCATCTGAATAAAGCGCACTGGAGCACCGTGTATCTCGACGGTTCGCTGCCGGATTCGCAAATCTATTATCTGGTGGATGCGTCTTATCAGCAGGCGGTGAATTTGCTGCCGGAAGAAAAACGTAAATTGCTGGTGCAACTCTGAAAGAAGAAGGCCGCTCTGAAAGCGGCCTTAACGATTACAGCATCGGCTTGAGGAAGCGCGCCGTATGCGAAGCTTCGCACTCTGCGACGGTTTCTGGCGTACCGGAGACGAGGATTTCGCCGCCCCCACTGCCGCCTTCCGGTCCCAGGTCGACAATCCAGTCAGCGGTTTTGATCACGTCGAGATTGTGCTCAATTACCACAATGGTATTGCCCTGATCGCGCAGTTTATGCAGTACGTCGAGCAGTTGCTGAATATCGGCGAAGTGCAGACCGGTGGTCGGCTCGTCGAGAATATACAGCGTCTGCCCGGTGCCGCGTTTTGACAGCTCACGCGCCAGCTTCACGCGCTGGGCTTCACCACCAGAAAGTGTGGTTGCGGACTGCCCGAGGCGAATGTACGTCAGGCCAACGTCCATCAACGTTTGCAGCTTACGCGCCAGAGCTGGCACCGCATCAAAGAACTCACGCGCCTCTTCGATGGTCATATCCAGCACTTCGTGGATGGTTTTGCCTTTGTACTTAATCTCCAGCGTTTCACGGTTATAGCGTTTGCCTTTGCACTGGTCGCACGGTACGTAAATGTCCGGCAGGAAGTGCATCTCCACTTTGATCACGCCGTCGCCCTGACAGGCCTCGCAGCGTCCGCCACGGACGTTAAAGCTGAAACGTCCTGGCGTATAGCCGCGCGCACGGGATTCCGGTACGCCCGCAAACAGTTCGCGCACAGGTGTAAACACGCCGGTATAGGTCGCCGGGTTAGAACGCGGAGTACGACCAATTGGGCTTTGGTCGATATCGATCACTTTATCGAAATGCTCCAGTCCCTGAATATCGCGATACGGTGCCGGTTCGGCGATGGTCGCACCATTCAACTGGCGTTGGGCAATCGGGAACAGTGTGTCGTTAATCAGCGTCGATTTACCGGAACCTGAAACCCCTGTGATGCAGGTAAACAGACCTACCGGCAGCGTCAGCGTCACGTCTTTCAGGTTGTTGCCGCGTGCGCCCGTCAGTTTCAGCACTTTTTCTGGATTGGCGGGTACGCGTTTCTTCGGCACCTCAATCTTGCGTTTACCGCTCATGTACTGCCCGGTCAACGACTCAGGCACCGCCATAATCGCTTCCAGTGGACCTTCCGCGACCACTTCACCGCCGTGAACACCCGCACCCGGACCGATATCGATCACATGATCAGCGGCGCGAATCGCGTCTTCGTCGTGCTCCACCACAATCACGGTATTACCGAGATCGCGCAGATGGATAAGCGTACCCAACAGGCGCTCGTTATCGCGCTGGTGCAGGCCGATAGACGGCTCATCCAGCACGTACATCACGCCAACCAGGCCTGCACCAATCTGGCTCGCCAGACGAATACGCTGGGCTTCACCGCCGGAAAGTGTCTCTGCTGAGCGGGAAAGTGTCAGGTAATTCAGGCCGACGTTAACGAGGAATTTCAGACGATCGCCGATCTCTTTAAGGATTTTTTCTGCAATCTTCGCCCGCTGACCTGCGAGTTTGAGATTGTTGAAGAATTCCATCGCATGACCGATGCTCATGTCGGAGATGGCGGGCAGCGGCGTATTCTCGACATACACGTGGCGTGCTTCCCGACGCAGACGGGTTCCTTCGCAGCTGGCGCACGGACGATTGCTGATAAACTTGGCTAATTCTTCACGTACCGCGCTGGATTCCGTCTCTTTATAACGGCGCTCCATATTGTGCAGCACGCCTTCGAACGGATGACGACGAATGGAGGTATCGCCACGATCGTTCATGTATTTGAATTCAATGTTTTCTTTGCCAGAACCGTACAACACCACTTTATGCACGTTCGCGCTCAGGCTGCCCCACGGCGCTTCGACGTCGAACTTATAGTGATCTGCCAGCGATTTCAGCATCTGGAAATAATAGAAGTTGCGGCGATCCCAGCCACGGATCGCACCGCCAGCCAGCGACAATTCCGGATTCTGGATCACGCGGTCAGGATCGAAATATTGCTGTACGCCAAGACCGTCACAGGTCGGGCAGGCTCCCGCCGGGTTGTTAAATGAAAACAGGCGAGGTTCCAGCTCGCGCATACTGTAACCGCAAATCGGGCAGGCAAAGTTGGCGGAGAACAGCAGCTCTTCCGCTTTCGGGTCGTCCATATCCGCCACTACCGCGGTACCACCGGAAAGCTCCAGCGCGGTTTCAAACGACTCGGCAAGACGTTGGGTAAGATCGTCACGCACTTTGAAGCGATCAACCACCACTTCAATGGTATGTTTCTTTTGCAGTTCCAGTTTCGGCGGATCGGAAAGATCGCAGACTTCGCCATCAATACGAGCACGGATGTAACCCTGGCTTGCCAGGTTCTCCAGCGTTTTGGTGTGTTCGCCTTTGCGCTCTTTAATGATTGGCGCGAGCAGCATCAGACGCTTGCCTTCCGGCTGGGACAACACGTTATCCACCATCTGACTGACGGTTTGCGCCGCCAGCGGTACATCGTGGTCCGGGCAGCGCGGCTCACCAACGCGAGCGTACAGCAGACGCAAATAGTCGTGGATTTCGGTGATTGTCCCCACCGTAGAGCGCGGGTTATGAGACGTCGATTTCTGCTCAATTGAGATGGCAGGAGAAAGCCCTTCAATATGGTCGACGTCCGGCTTCTCCATCAGTGACAGAAACTGCCGCGCGTAGGCGGAAAGGGATTCAACGTAACGGCGCTGCCCTTCGGCATATAAGGTGTCGAAAGCGAGCGAGGATTTGCCAGAACCCGAAAGCCCGGTCACGACAATAAGCTTGTCGCGGGGGATAACGAGGTTGATGTTTTTGAGATTATGGGTGCGGGCGCCCCGAACTTCGATCTTATCCATTCACCTTTCCCGGATTAAACGCTTTTTTGCCCGGTGGCATGGTGCTACCGGCGATCACAAACGGTTAATTATGACACAAATTAACCTGAATGAATATACAGTATTGGAATGCATTACCCGGAGTGTTGTGTAACAATGTCTGGCCAGGTTTGTTTCCCGGAACCGAGGTCACAACATAGTAAAAGCGCTATTGGTAATGGTACAATCGCGCGTTTACACTTATTCAGAACGATTTTTTTCAGGAGACACGAACATGGCCAGCAGAGGCGTAAACAAGGTTATTCTCGTTGGTAATCTGGGTCAGGACCCGGAAGTACGCTACATGCCAAATGGTGGCGCTGTTGCCAACATTACGCTGGCTACTTCCGAATCCTGGCGTGATAAAGCGACCGGCGAGATGAAAGAGCAGACTGAATGGCACCGCGTTGTGCTGTTCGGCAAACTGGCAGAAGTGGCCAGCGAATATCTGCGTAAAGGTTCTCAGGTTTATATCGAAGGCCAGCTGCGTACCCGCAAATGGACCGATCAATCCGGTCAGGATCGCTATACCACAGAAGTCGTGGTGAACGTTGGCGGCACCATGCAGATGCTGGGTGGTCGTCAGGGTGGTGGCGCTCCTGCAGGTGGCAATATCGGTGGTGGTCAGCCGCAGGGCGGTTGGGGTCAGCCTCAGCAGCCGCAGGGTGGCAATCAGTTCAGCGGCGGCGCGCAGTCTCGCCCGCAGCAGTCCGCTCCGGCAGCGCCGTCTAACGAGCCGCCGATGGACTTTGATGACGATATTCCGTTCTGATTTGTCTTTAAAACAATAGGGTATATTGTTTTAAGGTGGATGATTAAAGCATCTGCCAGCCATAAAAAAGAAGCCTCCGTTATGGAGGCTTCTACATATCAAGTCAAAATCATTGGCCATTGTGGCGGTGTCTGATTCATCTCTTCTATCATCACCGACTCGATGTTGTGCCAGATGGCGGTGATATCCGCCATTGTGATGCCAAGCAACCCCATTGCGAACCAGCAGGCGGAAACTACGCCCAGACCGCTGCTGATCACTGCAAGCCCGACATAATCAGCCCGACGAAAACGGATGTTGAGCGTGCTAGCCAGAAACATCATTACGGCACTAAGAAGTTGCCAGCGAAGAAGAACCACGCCAGTGGTGAGGGTAGCCATCAAACAATTCCTCGGAAAAGAGCTGATGCCCTGGACAGCGCGGCGTTGTTCACGGGAGGCGTGATACACTCTGGCTATCGCGGGGCTTGCAGAACACAAAAATGAAACACTCTGTTTGTTTCATGAATTTTGTGAACTATATCACAATTGGTTGTTTGTTAGCCAGATTAGGCCGTGACTTTTATTGCCGTACAGATTATGTGTTTTTTCAGCGGCATTAAGGGTATATCTTCCCGCCGCCTCTGCATTCCTGAAGGTGATTAATTTTTAAGATCAATGAATTATCGTCATCCTGGTGACGATTAAAAAGGTCTCAATTTTATATCAGGCAAAAGTGCTATTTATACCGTAAGATTTATCTAAAGACGTCGGTAGCCAGGGTTTCACCTTGCAATAACCGGGTATAAACAGGCAGGGAATTGATAGCAATGAGTCATCGTGCACGACACCAATTACTGGCGTTTCCGGGCATTATCTTTTTAGTTCTCTTTCCCATCATTCTGTCGCTATGGATTGCCTTCTTTTGGGCAAAATCAGAAGTGAATAATCAGCTCCGAACCTTTGCTCAGCTGGCGTTGGATAAATCTGAGCTGGTCATTCGTCAGGCAGATTTAGTGAGCGATGCAGCTGAACGCTATCAGGGGCAAGTTTGCACTCCAGCCCATCAAAAGCGAATGTTGAATATTATTCGTGGCTATCTTTATATTAATGAATTGATTTATGCTCGTGATAACCATTTTTTATGCTCATCGCTGATAGCGTCTGTAAATGGCTATACGATTGCACCGGCCGATTATAAGCGCGAACCTAACGTTTCTATCTATTATTACCGTGATACGCCTTTTTTCTCTGGCTATAAAATGACCTACATGCAGCGGGGAAATTATGTGGCGGTTATCAACCCTCTCTTCTGGAGTGAAGTGATGTCTGATGATCCGACATTGCAATGGGGAGTGTATGATACGGTGACGAAAACCTTTTTCTCGTTAAGCAACGAGGCCTCGGCAGCAACGTTTTCTCCGCTGATTCATTTGAATGATTTAACCGTACAACGAAATGGCTATTTATATGCGACAGTTTATTCGACAAAACGCCCAATTGCAGCCATTGTTGCGACTTCATATCAACGTCTTATAACTCATTTTTATAATCATCTTATTTTTGCGTTGCCCGCCGGTATTTTGGGGAGTCTTGTTCTGCTATTACTCTGGCTACGTATTCGACAAAACTATTTGTCTCCCAAACGCAAATTGCAACGCGCCCTCGAAAAACATCAACTTTGCCTTTATTACCAGCCAATAATCGATATCAAAACAGAAAAATGTATCGGCGCTGAAGCGTTGTTACGTTGGCCTGGTGAGCAGGGGCAAGTAATGAATCCGGCAGAGTTTATTCCGCTGGCAGAAAAGGAGGGGATGATCGAACAGGTAACTGATTATGTTATTGATAATGTCTTCCGTGATTTGGGCGCGTATCTGGCAACACATACCGATCGCTATGTTTCTATTAACCTGTCAGCCTCCGATTTTCATACCTCACGGTTGATAGCGCGAACCAATCAGAAAACAGAGCAACATGCGGTGCGTCCGCAGCAAATTAAATTTGAAGTGACTGAACATGCATTTCTTGATGTCGACAAAATGACGCCGATTATTCTGGCTTTCCGCAAGGCCGGTTACGAAGTGGCAATTGATGATTTTGGTATTGGCTACTCTAACTTGCATAACCTTAAATCATTGAATGTCGATATTTTGAAAATCGATAAATCGTTTGTTGAGACGCTGACCACCCACAAAACCAGTCATTTGATTGCGGAACACATCATCGAGCTGGCGCACAGCCTGGGGTTAAAAACGATCGCTGAAGGTGTCGAAACTGAGGCGCAGGTTAACTGGCTGCGCAAACGCGGCGTGCGCTATTGCCAGGGATGGTTCTTCGCGAAGGCGATGCCGCCGCAGGTGTTTATGCAATGGATGGAGCAATTACCCGCGCGGGAGTTAACGCGCGGGCAATAAAACTACAGGCGGTGGCGATAATCGCTGGGAGTGCGATCAAACTGCCGACGGAAAACGCGGGAGAAGGTCTGCTGAGAGACATAACCCAGGTCCATTGCGATATCAAAAATCGGACGCTCGGTGGTGCGCAACTCAACGGCGGCCAGTAACAGACGGCGCTGGCGAATGTAATCGCCAAGCGTCTGATGCGTCACCGTGCGGAACATCCGTTGCAAGTACCACTTTGAATAGCCAGATTTTTTTGCGACGACATCAATGTTAAGCGGCTGGTCAATATGCTCGTCAATCCATGCGATAAGATCCTGAATAATTTTCTGATGGGACATAAATCTGCCTCTTTTCAGTGTTCAGTTCGTTAATTCATCTGTTGGGGAGTATAATTCCTCAAGTTAACTTGAGGTAAAGCGATTTATGGAAAAGAAATTACCCCGCATTAAAGCGCTGCTAACCCCCGGCGAAGTGGCGAAACGCAGCGGTGTGGCGGTATCGGCGCTGCATTTCTATGAAAGCAAAGGGTTGATTACCAGTATCCGTAATAGCGGCAATCAGCGGCGATATAAACGTGATGTGTTGCGATATGTCGCAATTATCAAAATTGCTCAGCGTATTGGCATTCCGCTCGCAACCATTCGTGAAGCGTTTGGCGTGTTGCCAGAAGGGCATACGTTAAGTGCGAAAGAGTGGAAACAGCTTTCGTCCCAATGGCGAGAAGAGTTGGATCGGCGCATTCATACCTTAGTGGCGCTGCGTGACGAACTGGATGGATGTATTGGTTGTGGCTGCCTTTCGCGCAGTGATTGCCCGTTGCGTAACCCGGGCGACCGATTAGGAGAAGAAGGTACCGGCGCACGCTTACTGGAAGATGAACAAAACTAAAGCGCCACAAGGGCGCTTTAGTTTGTTTTCCGGTCTTTGTCTTTCTCTCTATCCCGCTGGTACACAGGAGGGTTTCCCCCGACGTCAACACACCTCATTCGAGCACGTGGTGGAGGTTCCGGTTGGTGTTGATGCTTTAATTGTATGTTACCGGCGTTTCTTCGCCAGTGTAAAAGTACACTTTTTAGCCGCAATATTTTTGTCATCTCAGACGATTTTTTATCGCAATCCTGAACGGTATACGGCTCGATAACGCTGCAATCTTGCGCATCGACGATAACGTTTGCGCATCAATTGCCTGGTTTTTCATCGTCAAGACAATAAAAGAGAAAAAAGCAGCAAACTTCGGTTGAAAAAGCCGCTATGATCGCCGGATAATCGTTTGCTTTTTTTACCACCCGTTTTGTATGCGCGGAGCTAAACGTTTGCTTTTTTTGCGACGCAGCAAATTGTCGCAAACCTGGAGCAGGAAGATAACGTTTCGCTGGCAGGGGATTGTCCGCCACGCATCTTGACGAAAATTAAACTCTCAGGGGATGTTTTCTTATGTCTACGCCATCAGCGCGTACCGGCGGTTCACTCGACGCCTGGTTTAAAATTTCACAACGTGGAAGCACTGTCCGTCAGGAAGTGGTTGCCGGGTTAACAACGTTTCTGGCGATGGTCTACTCGGTTATCGTCGTTCCAGGCATGCTGGGTAAAGCGGGCTTCCCGCCTGCGGCAGTTTTCGTTGCAACCTGTCTGGTTGCCGGACTCGGTTCTATCGTGATGGGTCTGTGGGCTAATCTGCCGTTGGCGATTGGTTGCGCCATCTCTCTGACGGCGTTTACCGCATTCAGTCTGGTGCTGGGGCAACATATTAGCGTACCTGTCGCGCTGGGTGCCGTGTTCCTGATGGGGGTGCTGTTTACGGTAATTTCTGCCACGGGTATCCGTAGCTGGATTTTGCGCAACTTGCCGCACGGTGTGGCGCACGGCACGGGGATTGGTATCGGTCTGTTCCTGCTGCTGATTGCTGCTAATGGTGTCGGTCTGGTGATTAAAAACCCACTTGATGGTCTGCCCGTCGCGCTGGGGGATTTCACGACCTTTCCGGTGATGATGTCGTTGGTGGGGCTGGCAGTGATTATCGGCCTGGAAAAACTGAAAGTCCCTGGTGGCATTCTGCTGACCATTATCGGTATCTCAATTGTCGGTTTGATCTTCGATCCTAACGTCCATTTCTCCGGCGTTTTCGCCATGCCTTCATTGAGCGATGAAAACGGCAATTCACTGATTGGCAGCCTGGACATTATGGGTGCGCTGAATCCTGTAGTCCTGCCAAGTGTTCTGGCACTGGTGATGACGGCAGTATTTGATGCCACCGGAACTATCCGTGCCGTCGCCGGTCAGGCGAACCTGCTGGATAAAGATGGGCAGATCATCGACGGCGGGAAAGCACTGACCACCGACTCCATGAGCAGCGTTTTTTCTGGCCTCGTGGGTGCAGCTCCGGCAGCGGTATACATCGAGTCTGCGGCGGGTACGGCGGCGGGCGGTAAAACCGGTTTGACGGCTATCACCGTTGGCGTGCTGTTCCTGCTGATTCTGTTCCTCTCTCCGCTCTCTTACCTCGTTCCGGGGTACGCAACGGCTCCGGCGCTGATGTACGTTGGCCTGCTGATGCTGAGCAACGTGGCGAAAATCGACTTTGCTGATTTTGTTGATGCGATGGCGGGTCTGGTTACGGCGGTATTCATCGTGCTGACCTGTAACATCGTAACAGGCATCATGATTGGCTTCGCGACTCTGGTGATTGGTCGTCTGGTTTCCGGCGAATGGCGCAAGTTGAACATCGGTACGGTCGTTATTGCCGTGGCGCTGGTGACCTTCTATGCGGGTGGCTGGGCTATCTAATCTTACATAGGATTCTGAAAACGGGTGGCAATGGCTGCCCGTTTTTATTTTCTCCGCACATTGTGTGAGCTTTTGCGATATTCTGAAAAAATGAGAATTCAGGCATAACGCCTTTCTCAGATCATAAAAAACATCGCAAACAGGGAACGCATGGAAATCTTCTTCACCATACTGATAATGACCCTCGTGGTCTCGCTGTCCGGGGTGGTCACTCGTGTCATGCCCTTTCAGATCCCGCTTCCGCTTATGCAAATCGCCATCGGTGCGCTACTGGCGTGGCCGACGTTTGGTTTGCATGTGGAGTTTGATCCTGAACTCTTTTTAGTCTTGTTTATCCCGCCGTTGCTGTTCGCTGATGGCTGGAAAACGCCGACCCGTGAATTTCTCGAACATGGGCGAGAGATTTTCGGCCTCGCGCTGGCGCTGGTGGTGGTCACCGTGGTCGGCATTGGCTTCCTTATTTACTGGGTGGTGCCGGGCATTCCGCTGATCCCCGCCTTTGCGCTGGCTGCGGTGCTTTCTCCGACCGATGCTGTAGCGCTCTCCGGGATTGTTGGCGAGGGGCGCATCCCGAAAAAAATCATGGGCATTTTGCAGGGCGAAGCGTTGATGAATGACGCCTCCGGCCTGGTGTCGTTGAAGTTTGCCGTGGCAGTGGCGATGGGGACAATGATCTTCACCGTCGGCGGTGCGACGGTCGAATTTATGAAAGTGGCAATAGGCGGTATTCTCGCCGGTTTTGTGGTGAGCTGGCTGTATGGTCGCTCGCTGCGATTCCTCAGCCGCTGGGGCGGTGATGAACCCGCGACGCAGATCGTTCTGCTGTTCTTGCTGCCATTCGCTTCTTATCTGATTGCGGAACATATTGGCGTTTCCGGCATCCTCGCTGCGGTTGCCGCCGGGATGACCATCACCCGCTCCGGTGTGATGCGCCGTGCGCCGCTGGCAATGCGCCTGCGCGCAAACAGCACCTGGGCGATGCTGGAATTTGTCTTTAACGGCATGGTGTTCCTGCTGTTAGGTCTGCAGTTGCCGGGGATTCTGGAGACGTCGCTGATGGCGGCAGAAATCGACCCTAACGTCGAAATCTGGATGCTGTTTACCGATATTATTCTGATATATGCGGCGCTGATGCTGGTCCGTTTCGGCTGGCTGTGGACGATGAAAAAGTTCAGCAACCGCTTCCTGAAGAAGAAGCCGATGGAGTTTGGTTCGTGGACTACACGAGAAATCCTGATCGCGTCTTTCGCCGGGGTGCGTGGGGCGATCACTCTGGCCGGTGTGCTCTCTATCCCGCTTCTCTTGCCGGATGGTAACGTCTTCCCTGCGCGCTATGAGTTGGTGTTCCTGGCGGCTGGCGTCATTCTCTTCTCATTGTTTGTCGGCGTGGTGATGTTGCCTATTCTGCTACAACACATAGAAGTCGCGGACCATTCGCAACAATTGAAAGAGGAACGTATTGCACGAGCGGCAACGGCAGAAGTGGCGATTGTGGCGATCCAGAAAATGGAGGAGCGTCTGGCGGCGGATACCGAAGAGAATATCGATAACCAGCTGCTCACAGAGGTTAGTTCTCGCGTCATTGGTAACCTGCGTCGTCGCGCCGATGGACGTAATGATGTAGAAAGTTCAATCCTGGAAGAGAACCTGGAGCGTCGCTTCCGTCTGGCGGCATTGCGTTCTGAACGTGCTGAACTGTACCACCTGCGCGCCACGCGGGAGATCAGTAACGAAACGCTGCAAAAATTACTGCACGATCTCGATTTGCTTGAAGCGTTGCTGATTGAGGAAAATCAGTAATCTGCATGGTTGGCGGGCGAGCCCGCCAACCCGACTTACTCTGGCGTTAACCAGTATCCTTCACAACAGCTCAGCCACGCGTGGGCAGAGTGGGAAAGGTAAACGCCCTCACGCCAAATCATTCCTAATTTCCAGCTTAGTTCGCTTTCCAGCGGTAGCCATTTTAAGGTGTTTTTATCTAATCGCTGGCAAATGGGTTCCGGCAATATGGCTATTCCGACACCGGCCTGAACCATCGCGGCGAGAAAATCCCATTGCCCGCTGCGAACTGCAATTCTCGGCTTAACGCCATGTTCATCGAATAACTTCATCAATTGCTTACTTAAGGCAAAATCTTCGTTATAGATAAGTAGAGGATGTTCCGCCAATGTCTCCGGTGAGACGGCATCACATTCAAGCCATTTACCTGAATGTGGCGTCAGTACACATAGTGGATGACTAAACAGCGATAACGTTGTCAGGCCGCTTTCTTCTACTGGCAGGGCTGTCAGTGCCATATCCAGTTCACCGTTCATCACCGCTTGTTGTACCGTCAGACCACCAAACTCCGAAATTTTCAATTCTACGCCGGGGTAACGCTGGCGAAAAAGGCCAATCGGCCCGGCCATCAACATCCCAACCATCGGCGGGATTCCCAGCCGCAAAACGCCGGTTTTAAGCTGATTGATATCGCTAAGCTCAGCTTCCAGTTGCCGAAACTCAGCCAGTAAAGCCAGCCCGCGCTCAAATACGACGCGACCAGTATCAGTGAGAAGCAGCCGACGACCATCGCGGATCAACAATATACAGTTCAGCTCATCTTCGAGATTCTTCAGCATCTTGCTGATAGTTGGTTGGGTGACAAACAACTTCTCCGCTGCGCGGGTGAAGCTTTGCTGGCGCACGACTTCGACAAAATAACGCAGCGTTCTGATATCCATAACTATTCCCTTTGACTATACCTGCAATGATTTTAATTCATTTCAGTCAGGGGCGAGCGCTCTCTATACTTACCATTCTGTTTTATTTTCAGGATATCCTCTCATGCCCGTGGCGCTTCGCCGCATTACCCCTGCCGTAGTGCAATCTATCCAGGTATTTTTTCAGGTTGTGCTGTATGCAGGTTTATTTATTTTTGCGCAGTATCTCGTCTCCTGGCTGCATTTGCCGCTGCCTGCCAACCTGGTGGGGATGATCCTGATGCTGGCGCTGATTGTTTGTCGCATTCTTCCTCTGCAATGGGTTCGAGCCGGGGCGCGTTGGCTATTGGCCGAAATGTTGCTGTTTTTTGTCCCTGCCGTGGTGGCTGTGGTGAACTATGCACAACTATTACTGGTGGATGGCTGGCGTATTTTTGCTGTGATCGCGCTGAGTACGGTGATGGTGCTGGGCACGACTGCCTGGGTAGTGGAAAAAGTCTATCGCTATGAAATGCGCAGGTTAAACCGTGGCTAATTTTCAGCTAAGTATGCTCTGTCTGGCAATTACGCTAGTTATCTATTTTCTTAACAAACGCCTTTATCGCCGCTTTCGTAAATTGCCATTGATGCCTCTGGTGCTGACGCCTACGCTACTGGTTATGCTGCTGGTTTTTGGCAATATTTCCTGGCAAAACTATATTGGCGAAGCGCACGGGTTACTATGGCTATTAGGTCCGGCCACCATCGCCTTTGCGGTACCAGTGTATGACAATCGGGCGATCATTAAGCGTCACTGGATGTCGTTGACGGCAGGCGTACTGACGGCAACGGTGGTGGCAGTGACCAGCTCAGTGTGGCTGGCGCGATTGTTTACCCTGCCAGATGAGATCCAGCGTAGCCTGGCGGTGCGTTCGGTCACTACGCCATTTGCTTTGGCAGCGAGCCAGTCGCTCGGCGGACAGCCTGATCTGGTGGCGCTGTTTGTGGTGGTCACCGGTGTGTTTGGCATGGCGATTGGCGACGTGTTGTTTTTACGTCTCTCTATTCGCGAAGGGATGGCGAAAGGTGCTGGATTCGGCGCGGCATCTCATGGTGCCGGGACTGCGCGGTCATATGAACTGGGTCAACAAGAAGGCGTAGTTGCAAGCCTGGTCATGATGCTTTCAGGTGTATTGATGGTATTGGTTTCGCCGCTGGTGGCCAGGATGATGTTCTGAAGAAATTCCCCGATCAAGCGACCGGGGAAGGGGAGAGATTAATGCGCGCGGCCCTGCTCAACGCCAAAGCCAGTCTGGGAACGGATAAACTGCGCACGGAACAGTTCACGCTCGCGCGCACCTTCCGCTGAATTATCCGTTGCCGAGAATAACCAGATACCGAGGAATGCCACGCTGATAGAGAACAGCGCCGGGTATTCATACGGGAAGATGGCTTTTTCGTGACCGAGGATCTGTACCCAAATAGTCGGGCCGAGGATCATCAGCACCACCGCAGTAATCAGTCCTAACCAGCCGCCCAGCATTGCGCCACGGGTAGTCAGTTTCGACCAGTACATGGAAAGCAGAATGATCGGGAAGTTACAGCTCGCCGCGATGGCAAACGCCAGCCCCACCATAAAGGCGATGTTCTGATTCTCAAACAGCACGCCGAGGATAATGGCAATCACACCGAGGATCAGTACGGTGATTTTCGATACCCGCAGCTCTTCACGTTCGGTCGCACCTTTTTTGAAGACGTTAGCGTACAGGTCGTGAGACACCGCCGATGCGCCCGCCAGCGTCAGACCCGCAACCACCGCAAGAATGGTGGCGAAAGCAACCGCTGAAATAAAGCCGAGGAACAGGTTGCCGCCCACCGCATTGGCCAGGTGAACTGCTGCCATGTTGTTACCACCAATCAGATGGCCCGCCGCGTCTTTATATTCCGGATTCGCACCGACCAGCATGATCGCGCCAAAGCCGATAATAAAGGTCAGGATGTAGAAGTAGCCCATAAATCCGGTGGCGTAGAACACGCTCTTACGTGCTTCGCGGGCATCGCTGACCGTAAAGAAGCGCATCAGAATATGCGGCAAGCCCGCCGTACCAAACATCAGTCCTAGCCCCAAAGAGAGCGCGGAGATAGGATCTTTCACCAGCCCGCCCGGCTTCATGATGTCGACACCTTTCGGGTGTACCGCCATCGCTTCGCTGAACAGATTGTTGAAGCTAAAGCCGACGTGTTTCATCACCATAAAGGCCATAAAGCTGGCACCGAACAGCAACAGCACGGCTTTAATAATTTGTACCCAGGTGGTCGCCAGCATGCCGCCGAACAGGACGTACATCATCATCAGCACGCCGACCAGCACTACCGCAATGTGATAGTTAAGGCCAAACAGCAGCTCGATCAGTTTACCTGCGCCCACCATCTGGGCGATAAGGTAAAGCGCCACCACCACCAGAGAACCACAGGCTGAAAGAATACGAATCGGCCCTTGTTTCAGACGGTAAGAGGCCACATCGGCAAAGGTGTAGCGACCGAGGTTACGCAGACGTTCGGCGATCAGGAACAAAATGATCGGCCAGCCTACCAGGAAGCCTAGCGAGTAAATTAAGCCGTCATAGCCGGAGGTAAACACCAGCGCGGAGATCCCCAAGAATGAGGCGGCGGACATATAGTCCCCGGCAATCGCCAGCCCGTTCTGAAAACCGGTGATATTGCCGCCTGCGGTGTAGTAGTCATTACGCGAACGTACGCGTTTTGACGCCCAGTAGGTAATGCCGAGCGTAAACACGACGAAAATCAGGAACATAATAATCGCCTGCCAGTTCGTTGGCTGACGCTCTACGGCCCCGCTAATAGCATCCGCGGCGTTAGCTGCGAAAGGGAGTGTGGCGGCAAGCGCCGTCAGAACTCTTTTCATGATGCTTGTACCTCATGCAGGACTTCGTTATTAAGACGGTCGAATTCGCCGTTCGCCCGCCAGATGTAGATACCAGTGAGAACAAAGGAGATCACAATTACCCCGACACCGACTGGAATACCGCGTGTGACGCTGGTGTTCGGATTCAGCGGGGTGCCCAGCCAGCCGGGCGCGAAGGCGATCAGTAAAATAAAGCCGATATAAACTGCCAGCATAATAATCGACAGGATGGTGGCAAACCGTTGCCGTTTTTCGACTAACTCCCTGAAATGCGCATTGTCTTCTATCCGCTGATAAATCGTACCATTCATCACAGATTCTCCAGAGGTAATGTAGGGATTGTTTTAATTCCCGCTCCCTTATGGGAGAAGGTTAACGCTTGGGTAACCCTTGCCGAATGTAGGCCGGATAAGGCGTTATACGCCGCATCCGGCAATCAATGCCTGATGCGACGCTGTCGCGTCTTATCAGGCCTACAGCCGTTGCCGAATGTAGGCCGGATAAGGCGTTCACGCCGCATCCGGCAACCAGCGCCTGATGCGCCGCTGTCGCGTCTTATCAGGCCTACAAACCGTTACCGACTCGCATCCGGCAATTGTGGGTTACGATGGCATCGCGATGGCCTGCTTCTCTTCAAGCAGCTTCTCGACTACGCCAGGATCGGCAAGCGTCGAGGTATCGCCCAGGTTGCTGGTATCGCCCGCCGCAATTTTGCGCAGAATACGGCGCATAATTTTGCCGGAGCGGGTTTTAGGCAGGGAGTCGGTCCAGTGCAGCACGTCTGGCGTCGCCAGCGGGCCAATCTCTTTACGCACCCAGTTGCGGACTTCTGCGTACAGTTCTGGTGACGGTTCCTCCCCGTGATTAAGCGTGACGTAGGCGTAGATCGCCTGACCTTTAATATTGTGCGGAATACCGACCACAGCGGCTTCGGCAATTTTCGGATGCGCCACCAGCGCCGACTCAATCTCTGCCGTCCCCAGGCGGTGACCGGAGACGTTCAGCACGTCGTCCACGCGCCCGGTGATCCAGTAATAGCCATCTTCATCGCGACGCGCGCCGTCGCCGCTGAAATACATATTTTTGAAGGTGGAGAAGTAGGTCTGCTCAAAACGTTCGTGATCGCCAAACAGAGTACGCGCCTGACCCGGCCAGGAGTCGGTGATCACCAGACTGCCTTCGGTGGCCCCCTCCAGCGGGTTACCTTCGTTATCGACCAGCGCTGGTTGCACGCCGAAGAACGGACGTGTTGCCGAACCGGCTTTCAGCTCGGTAGCGCCAGGCAGTGGCGTGATCATGAAACCGCCAGTTTCGGTCTGCCACCAGGTGTCGACCACCGGGCATTTCTCATTGCCGATCTTCTTCCAGTACCACTCCCACGCTTCCGGGTTAATTGGCTCGCCCACGGAACCGAGAATGCGCAGCGACGAACGGTCGGTGCCTTCGATCGCTTTATCGCCTTCCGCCATCAGCGCGCGAATCGCCGTGGGCGCGGTATAGAGAATATTGACCTGATGCTTGTCCACCACCTGCGCCATACGGGCAGGCGTCGGCCAGTTCGGTACGCCTTCAAACATCAGCGTGGTCGCGCCGCAGGCCAGCGGGCCATACAGCAAATAACTGTGTCCGGTAACCCAGCCCACATCGGCGGTGCACCAGTAGATGTCGCCCGGATGATAATCAAAGACATATTTAAAGGTCAGCGCCGCGTACACCAGATAACCGCCGGTAGTGTGCAGCACGCCTTTTGGCTTACCGGTAGAACCGGAGGTATAGAGAATAAACAGCGGATCTTCGGCGTTCATCTCTTCCGCCTGGTGCTGATCGCTGGCTTGCTCAACCAGGTCGTGCCACCACAGGTCGCGCCCTTCCTGCCAGTCAATTTTTCCGCCAGTACGCTTCAGTACCACCACATGCTCTACGCTGGTGACGTTCGGGTTTTTCAGCGCGTCATCAACGTTTTTCTTCAGCGGAATACTACGCCCGGCACGCACACCTTCGTCGGAAGTGATCACCAGTCGTGAACTGGAGTCGATAATGCGTCCGGCAACGGCTTCCGGCGAGAAGCCGCCGAAAATCACCGAATGTACCGCGCCAATGCGGGCGCAGGCCAGCATCGCGACCGCGGCTTCCGGTACCATCGGCATATAAATCGCAACTACGTCACCTTTTTTAATGCCCAGTTCGAGCAGGGTATTGGCGAAGCGGCAGACGTCGCGGTGCAGCTCTTTATAGCTAATATGTTTGCTCTGGCTGGCGTCGTCGCCTTCCCAGATGATGGCGGTACGATCGCCGTTTTCTTGCAGATGGCGGTCAAGGCAGTTTGCCGCCAGATTCAGCGTGCCGTCCTCGTACCATTTAATGGACACATTACCGGGGGCAAAGGAGGTGTTTTTCACCTTCTGGTACGGTGTGATCCAGTCGAGAATTTTTCCCTGTTCGCCCCAGAAGGTATCTGGTGCGTTAATAGATTGTTGATACATCGCCTCGTACTGCTGAGGGTTTATCAGGCAACGGTCTGCGATGTTGGCAGGAATGGTGTGTTTGTGAATTTGACTCATGCTTTTGTTCTCCTTGTAAGATGTTAATAATATGTGGCATAAGCGTTAAATGTAGGGGTATTGGCAGTTTTGTTTAGTATTTGGGCGACAGATCACGCAAAAGTAGAATTGTGCAAATAAACGGCAGGGTAATTTTTGAAGGTCAGCAACAAAAGTTGATTAATTCTTTGAGGAACATGCAGTTATGCATGCTGTTGAAAAAGAGGAAGATACTGACTAACTCTAAAGTGGTATTTTACATGCACTTACAATTGATTAAAGACAACATTCATAGTGTGGTTATTTGTTACACATAGGGACGAGCAATGTCATGACAGTGTAGGTGCGGTTACTGTCGTGAAAAACAATAAAAACCGCCATTGCAACAATGGCGCAATTCGGATGAAGCCCTATGACAAGGATAAAAATAAACGCACGCCGTATCTTCAGCTTATTGATTCCTTTTTTCTTTTTCACTTCTGTTCACGCTGAACAAACGGCTGCTCCCGCAACACCTGTAACTGTGGAAGCGAAGAATGAAACCTTTGCCCCGCAGCATCCCGATCAATATCTCTCCTGGAAAGCTACCTCGGAACAGTCAGAGCGTGTTGACGCCCTGGCGGAAGATCCACGGCTGGTGATCCTGTGGGCAGGGTATCCCTTCTCGCGCGATTACAACAAGCCGCGTGGACATGCCTTTGCTGTGACCGATGTGCGTGAAACCCTGCGTACCGGTGCGCCGAAAAACGCTGAAGATGGTCCGCTACCGATGGCGTGCTGGAGTTGTAAAAGCCCGGATGTGGCGCGTCTGATCCAGAAAGACGGCGAAGATGGCTACTTCCACGGAAAATGGGCGCGCGGCGGCCCGGAAATCGTCAACAACTTAGGTTGTGCCGATTGCCATAACACCGCCTCACCAGAGTTCGCCAAAGGCAAACCGGAGTTAACCCTTTCCCGTCCGTATGCGGCTCGCGCGATGGAAGCCATTGGTAAACCTTTCGAGAAAGCCGGACGTTTCGACCAGCAATCGATGGTTTGCGGTCAGTGCCATGTGGAGTATTACTTCGACGGCAAAAACAAAGCGGTTAAATTCCCGTGGGATGACGGCATGAAAGTCGAAAATATGGAGCAGTATTACGACAAAATTGCCTTCTCTGACTGGACTAACTCCCTGTCGAAAACGCCAATGCTGAAAGCGCAGCACCCGGAATATGAAACCTGGACAGCGGGCATTCACGGCAAAAACAACGTGACCTGTATCGATTGCCATATGCCAAAAGTGCAGAACGCCGAAGGCAAACTCTACACCGACCATAAAATTGGTAATCCGTTTGATAACTTCGCCCAGACTTGTGCGAACTGCCATACCCAGGACAAAGCTGCCTTGCAAAAAGTGGTCGCGGAACGTAAGCAGTCGATTAACGACCTGAAAATCAAGGTTGAAGATCAACTGGTTCACGCTCACTTCGAAGCGAAAGCGGCACTGGATGCAGGCGCAACGGAAGCCGAAATGAAGCCGATTCAGGACGATATCCGTCATGCCCAGTGGCGTTGGGATTTGGCGATCGCTTCCCACGGCATTCATATGCACGCACCGGAAGAAGGTCTGAGGATGCTCGGTACGGCGATGGATAAAGCGGCGGATGCACGCACCAAACTGGCGCGCCTGCTGGCGACCAAAGGCATAACCCATGAAATCCAGATCCCGGATATCTCGACCAAAGAGAAAGCCCAGCAGGCCATTGGCCTGAACATGGAGCAAATCAAGGCCGAGAAGCAGGACTTCATCAAAACGGTGATCCCGCAGTGGGAAGAGCAGGCACGTAAAAACGGTCTGTTAAGCCAATAACCCCGTTCCGCCTCGCAAGGGGCGGAAAACACAATGGAGTGAATATGAGCGTATTACGTTCGTTATTAACTGCCGGGGTGCTGGCGTCGGGCCTGTTGTGGAGCCTGAACGGAATTACCGCTACCCCTGCGGCGCAGGCATCTGGTGATCGCTACGAAGTTACCCAGCAGCGTAACCCGGATGCCGCCTGTCTGGACTGTCATAAGCCAGATACCGAAGGTATGCATGGCAAACATGCTTCCGTTATCAACCCGAATAACAAACTGCCGGTCACCTGCACCAACTGCCACGGTCAGCCATCACCGCAACACCGCGAAGGGGTGAAAGATGTGATGCGCTTTAACGAGCCGATGTACAAGGTTGGAGAGCAGAACAGCGTCTGTATGTCCTGCCATCTGCCGGAACAGTTGCAAAAAGCGTTCTGGCCGCACGATGTCCACGTAACCAAAGTGGCGTGCGCCAGCTGCCATTCCCTGCATCCACAGCAAGATACGATGCAGACGTTAAGTGACAAAGGACGGATTAAGATTTGCGTCGATTGCCACAGCGATCAACGCACCAATCCGAACTTTAACCCGGCGTCTGTTCCGTTGCTTAAGGAGCAGCCATGACCTGGTCACGTCGCCAGTTTCTCACCGGCGTCGGTGTGCTGGCCGCCGTCAGCGGCACCGCAGGACGCGTGGTGGCGAAAACGTTGAATATCAATGGTGTGCGTTACGGCATGGTGCATGACGAGTCGTTATGCATCGGCTGTACCGCCTGTATGGATGCTTGTCGGGAAGTGAACAAGGTGCCGGAAGGCGTCTCGCGCCTGACGATTATTCGTAGCGAGCCGCAGGGCGAATTTCCTGATGTGAAATATCGCTTCTTCCGTAAGTCTTGCCAGCACTGCGATCATGCGCCGTGCGTTGATGTCTGCCCGACCGGTGCGTCTTTTCGCGACGCTGCCAGTGGGATTGTCGATGTTAATCCGGATCTCTGCGTCGGTTGTCAGTACTGCATCGCCGCCTGTCCGTACCGCGTGCGCTTTATCCATCCGGTCACGAAGACGGCGGACAAATGCGATTTCTGCCGTAAGACCCATTTGCAGGCCGGTAAGCTGCCCGCGTGCGTTGAGGCTTGCCCGACGAAGGCGCTGACGTTTGGCAATCTGGACGATCCCAGCAGTGAGATTTCGCAACTGCTGCGCCAGAAGCCCACTTACCGCTACAAGCTGGCGCTGGGAACCAAACCGAAGCTGTACCGCGTACCGTTTAAATACGGGGAGGTGAGCCAATGACGCAGACTTCCGCATTTCATTTTGAATCGCTGGTGTGGGACTGGCCGATTGCCATCTACCTGTTTTTGATTGGTATTTCTGCCGGTCTGGTGACGCTGGCCGTACTGTTACGTCGTGTCTACCCGCAGGCGGGCGGTGCAGACAGTACGTTGCTGCGCACCACGCTGATTGTCGGGCCTGGCGCGGTGATCCTCGGTCTGTTGATCCTCGTCTTCCACCTGACAAGACCGTGGACCTTCTGGAAGCTGATGTTCCACTACAGTTTTACCTCGGTGATGTCGATGGGGGTGATGCTGTTTCAGCTTTACATGGTGGTGCTGGTGCTGTGGCTGGCGAAAATCTTTGAACATGATTTGCTTGCCCTGCAACAACGCTGGTTGCCGAAGCTGGGGATCGTGCAAAAGGTCTTGAGCCTGCTGACGCCCGTTCATCGCGGACTGGAAACATTGATGCTGGTGCTGGCGGTGTTGTTGGGGGCTTATACCGGCTTTCTGCTGTCGGCGCTGAAATCGTATCCGTTCCTCAATAACCCGATCCTGCCGGTGCTGTTCCTCTTCTCCGGCATCTCGTCCGGTGCGGCGGTGGCGCTGATCGCCATGGCGATACGCCAACGCAGTAACCCGCATTCCACGGAAGCGCACTTTGTACACCGTATGGAAATCCCCGTGGTATGGGGTGAAATCTTCCTGCTGGTGGCGTTTTTTGTCGGTCTGGCGCTGGGCGATGACGGTAAAGTGCGTGCGCTGGTGGCGGCATTGGGCGGCGGTTTCTGGACATGGTGGTTCTGGCTTGGTGTCGCCGGGCTGGGGCTGATTGTGCCAATGTTGCTCAAACCGTGGGTCAATCGCAGTTCCGGCATTCCTGCCGTGCTGGCTGCGTGTGGGGCCAGCCTGGTCGGCGTGTTGATGCTGCGCTTTTTCATTCTCTACGCCGGGCAGTTGACGGTGGCGTAAGCCAGAACAGAGGTGGTTTCTGGACGTATTCCTTCCTGAAGTCGGTTTTCTGGCGTTGTTGTTAAGTCTCGGGGTCAACGTGTTGACCCCGTTGACGGCCTTCGCGGGAGTGCGGTTGCGCTGGCCTGCCATGATGCGACTCACTTGCATCGGCATTCTGGCGCAGTTCGCGCTCCTGCTGCTCGCCTTTGGCGTACTGACGTATTGTTTTCTCATCAGCGATTTCTCGGTCATTTATGTCGCCCAACATAGCTATAGCCTGCTGTCGTGGGAACTCAAACTGGCGGCGGTGTGGGGCGGTCATGAAGGTTCGCTGCTGCTTTGGGTGCTGCTGCTTTCCGCCTGGAGCGTGCTGTTTGCCTGGCATTATCGACAGCAAACCGATCCGCTATTTCCGCTCACGTTAACGGTTTTATCGCTGATACTTGCCGCACTGCTGCTGTTTGTTGTCGGATGGTCCGATCCTTTTGTGAGGATATTTCCGCCCGCAATAGAAGGGCGCGATCTCAATCCGATGCTGCAACATCCCGGTCTTATCTTTCATCCACCGCTGCTTTATCTCGGCTACGGCGGTTTGATGGTGGCGGCGAGCGTGGCGCTGGCGAGTTTACTGCGCGGCGAGTTTGGTGGTACCTGCGCCCGAATTTGCTGGCGTTGGGCACTACCTGGCTGGAGCGCATTAACAGCGGGGATCATCCTCGGTTCCTGGTGGGCCTATTGCGAACTGGGCTGGGGCGGCTGGTGGTTCTGGGATCCGGTGGAAAACGCGTCGTTATTACCCTGGCTTTCTGCCACAGCGCTGCTGCACAGTTTATCCCTGACACGCCAGCGGGGGATTTTCCGCCACTGGTCGCTGTTGCTGGCGATAGTAACTCTGATGCTGTCGCTGCTGGGCACCTTAATTGTCCGTTCTGGCATTCTGGTTTCGGTTCATGCGTTCGCGCTGGATAACGTCCGCGCCGTGCCGTTGTTCAGCCTGTTTGCACTGATTAGCCTTGCGTCTCTGGCTCTGTATGGCTGGCGAGCGCGGGACGGTGGCCCGGCGGTGCGTTTTTCGGGGTTATCGCGGGAAATGTTAATCCTCGCTACGCTGTTGCTGTTTTGCGCAGTGCTACTGATCGTGCTGGTGGGAACGCTTTATCCGATGATTTACGGCCTGCTGGGCTGGGGACGCCTCTCCGTTGGCGCGCCGTATTTTAACCGCGCGACGTTACCGTTTGCTCTGTTGATGCTGGTGGTGATTGTGCTGGCGACGTTTGTCTCTGGCAAACGTGCTCAGCTTCCGGCGCTGCTGGCGCATGCGGGCGTGCTGTTATTTGCCGCGGGGATCGTGGTTTCCAGCGTCAGCCGTCAGGAGATCAGCCTGAATTTACAGCCGGGTCAGCAGGTGACGCTGGCAGGATACACCTTCCGTTTTGAGCGCCTCGATCTGCAAGCCAAAGGCAATTACACCAGTGAAAAAGCGATAGTGGCACTGTTTGACCATCAGCAACGCATTGGTGAATTAACGCCGGAGCGGCGTTTTTACGAAGCACGTCGTCAGCAAATGATGGAACCGTCAATTCGCTGGAATGGCATCCATGACTGGTATGCGGTCATGGGCGAGAAAACCGGAGCGGATCGTTACGCTTTTCGTTTGTATGTACAAAGCGGTGTGCGCTGGATCTGGGGGGGAGGATTGTTGATGATTGCGGGCGCATTGTTAAGCGGATGGCGGGGAAGGAAGCGCGATGAATAAAGGGCTTCTCACGCTACTGCTGTTATTTACCTGTTTTGCGCGCGCTCAGGTTGTAGACACCTGGCAATTCGCCAATCCGCAACAACAGCAACAGGCGTTAAATATTGCCAGCCAGTTACGTTGTCCGCAGTGCCAGAATCAGAACTTACTGGAATCCAATGCGCCGGTGGCAGTCAGTATGCGCCATCAGGTTTACACCATGGTGGAAGAGGGGAAAAGTGAAGTCGAAATCATTGACTGGATGACCGAACGCTACGGAGATTTTGTTCGCTATAACCCACCGTTAACGGGTCAGACGCTGGTGTTGTGGGCGCTGCCAGTAGTGTTGTTACTGCTGATGGCACTGATCCTCTGGCGAGTGAGGGCGAAGCGATGAAACAGCCCCAAATACCGGTGAAAATGCTGACAACACTCACGATTTTGATGGTATTTCTCTGTGTCGGCAGTTATCTGTTAAGTCCAAAATGGCAGGCTGTACGTACGGAGTATCAGCGTCAGCGCGATCCGCTGCATCAGTTTGCCAGCCAGCAAACCCCGGAAGCGCAGCTTCAGGCATTGCAGGATAAAATCCGTGCTAATCCACAAAACAGCGAACAGTGGGCGTTACTGGGCGAGTATTATCTGTGGCAAAACGATTACAGCAATTCGCTGCTGGCGTACCGTCAGGCGTTGCAACTACGTGGTGAGAACGCTGAACTGTATGCGGCGCTGGCGACGGTGCTGTATTACCAGGCCAGCCAACATATGACCGTCCAGACTCGCGCAATGATCGACAGAGCCCTCGCGCTGGACTCTAACGAAATCACCGCTCTGATGCTGCTGGCTTCCGATGCGTTTATGCAGGCGAACTACGCGCAAGCCATCGAACTATGGCAAAAAGTGATGGATCTCAACTCACCCCGGATCAACCGGACACAGCTGGTCGAGTCGATTAATATGGCGAAATTGTTGCAGCGGAGATCAGATTAATCATCTGGTGATGAAGATTATGTTATTGAGCTGCATAAAAAATAATCGAATGAACATATAATCAAAAATAATCACCAATCAGTATTATTGCAGATTAAACAAATAAAAATCCTTCTATAACAAATGGTTATTCATTAATCCTGCCATAAACTCGCGTTATTATGCATTAATGCAGCGAAAAGCTCTGTTGTTAAAGGGTTGCGCAACATACCGCGCAAATGATACTGATCATAAGCGTTAAAAAAATCTACAAACCAACGCAACACAATTCATGCCCTGGCAGTATGTCACGTTCTCGCGTTTCTGAACGGGGAACGGCGCTCCATTGAGGAAGTTATTCTGATGAAAAATATAAAATTCAGCCTGGCCTGGCAGATTCTGTTTGCTATGGTGCTGGGCATTCTCCTGGGAAGCTACCTGCACCACCATAGCGACAGCCGCGACTGGCTGGTCGTCAATTTGCTCTCTCCGGCGGGTGATATCTTCATCCATCTGATCAAAATGATTGTTGTGCCGATTGTGATCTCCACACTGGTGGTGGGTATCGCGGGTGTTGGTGATGCCAAACAGCTCGGGCGTATTGGTGCGAAAACCATTATCTACTTCGAGGTGATCACCACCGTCGCCATCATTTTGGGGATCACTCTGGCGAACGTCTTCCAGCCCGGTGCCGGGGTGGATATGTCGCAGCTGGCGACCGTCGATATCTCGAAATATCAGAGCACTACGGAAGCGGTACAAAGCAGTTCCCACGGCATTATGGGCACGATTTTGTCGCTGGTGCCGACGAACATCGTGGCGTCGATGGCGAAAGGCGAAATGCTGCCGATCATCTTCTTCTCGGTGCTGTTTGGTCTGGGGCTTTCATCCCTGCCCGCGACGCATCGTGAACCGCTGGTGACAGTTTTCCGCTCCATCTCTGAAACCATGTTTAAAGTGACTCACATGGTGATGCGTTATGCGCCGGTGGGTGTGTTTGCGCTGATTGCGGTGACGGTGGCTAACTTTGGTTTCTCGTCTCTGTGGCCACTGGCGAAACTGGTGCTGCTGGTGCATTTCGCCATTCTGTTCTTCGCGCTGGTAGTGCTGGGAATTGTGGCGCGCCTGTGCGGGTTAAGCGTCTGGATCCTGATTCGTATTCTGAAAGATGAGCTGATTCTGGCGTACTCCACTGCCAGCTCTGAAAGCGTGCTGCCGCGAATTATTGAGAAGATGGAAGCCTACGGAGCACCGGCGTCGATCACCAGTTTCGTGGTGCCGACCGGTTACTCTTTTAACCTTGATGGTTCGACGCTGTATCAAAGTATTGCCGCTATTTTCATCGCTCAGCTGTATGGCATTGACCTGTCCATCTGGCAGGAAATCATTCTGGTGCTGACGCTGATGGTGACCTCGAAAGGGATTGCTGGCGTGCCGGGCGTGTCGTTTGTGGTGTTGCTGGCAACGCTGGGCAGCGTAGGGATCCCGCTGGAAGGTCTGGCGTTTATTGCCGGTGTTGACCGTATCCTCGACATGGCGCGTACTGCGCTGAACGTGGTGGGTAATGCGCTGGCGGTGCTGGTGATTGCCAAATGGGAACACAAATTTGACCGTAAGAAAGCGCTGGCTTATGAGCGTGAAGTACTGGGCAAATTTGATAAAACTGCGGATCAGTAATTGAAGATTGCCGGGGGGATATCCACCCGGCAATGTGTGGATGCCTGACTGAGTAATAGCCTGATGTAGCGTGATTTTTGTAGGTCGGATAAGGCGTTTACGCCGCATCCGACATCAATGCCTGATGCGACGTTTGCTGCGCCTACCTTAACCGTTAGTTAATTTTTCAAACTCTTCACAACCGGTATCAAATCCTTCCATACAGCTCAGATTCAACCAGTGCAGCGCCTTTTGTTTATTCTTCTCGATAAAACCCTCTTCACCGTTTAAGAACATCATTCCCGCCCAGTATTCGGAATAACCGGTTCGGGAAATCGCGGAGCTACGCTTGAAATACCAGGTTGCTTTGTCATCGTCGGCCTTAATGCCCACGCCGTTGGCGTAAATCAAACCAAGCAGCATTTGGGCATCGACGGCAGAGTCGTTCTCCAGATCTTCCGAGGCGTTTTCTAACAGCGAAATCGCCTTTGGATAATCCGGTTTACCCGCTTGCGTATTTACCAGAATATGCGCCAGCGTTACTTCACCTTCTTTACTGCCCGCTTGCGCTGCTTTCTCGGCAAGCACTTTTGCTTGTGGATAGTCCAGACTGACCGGATTGGTGATTTTGATCTGCGCCAACAGCGCACAGGCATCGGCATCACCGCTGTCGGCGGCTTTCTGTGCCCAATATTCGGCTTTGCTCAAATCGCCGGAGCTAAACCAGCTGTCGGCAAGAAAATATTGTGCGCGTCGGTCTCCGGCCTCTGCTGCCTTTAAATACTGGCTGCCAGGCTCGGAGTCGTTCGCGTGGGCAAAGAATGTCAAAAACAACATCAAAGTGATAATTTTTTTCATTTTGATAATGAAGTTTGGTAGGGGAGAGACAGTATAAAGTGTTCGGGTGGACAAAAAAACAACTGTAAAAAGACCTGAAAGCAGAATGAATTAATGCAATGTCAGGTTTTTTAATCCATCCGATGTTCCCCCTTTTCCATGGCGTCGCGATCAAAAAATCGCTGAATTTTTCCCTCGGACATCAATGCCGCTCGATCAGACATATGCGCGATGACATCGGCATCGTGACTGACCAGCAGATATGTCATTTGGTGTTCCAGCTTAAGTTGATTCAACAAATTAAGGATTTCCGCTTGTACCGACATATCCAACGCCGAGGTGGGTTCATCCAGCAGAAGAAGTTGTGGTCGTAACAACAGGGCGCGAGCAATAACCACACGTTGCCGTTGACCACCGGAAAGCTGGTGTGGGTAGCGACGAGCGGCGTCGAAAGGCAAGCCAACCTGTTCCAGTGCAGTCTGGACGCGTTTTTCTATTTCTCTTTCGCCACGAATTTTGAGTGGTTCAGCCAGCGTTCGCCACAGAGTATGATTGGGATGCAACGAGGCATAGGGATCCTGAAACACCATTTGCACATTGCGGCGGAGATCGCCTTGAAAACGCATTCCTGGTTTGATGGTGTGCCCAAACAGTGACACCTGACCGTGCCAGTCGCGCTGTAATCCAGCAATTACGCGCAAAATCGTGGATTTTCCGCAGCTTGATTCGCCAATTAAACTAAATGTCTCTCCGGCATTAACCGAAAAACTGGCGGCAGAAACTGCGGTTTTCTCAGCAAAAGTCACCTGTAAGTGATTAATTTCAACAATCGTCATGGTATTTCTCCGGCGTCATTGCCGTCCTGTCCAGCGTCGGCAGCATCTGCCCGTAAGTTTGTGCATTTGGGCGGCAAGTCCACAGTGTGCGCGTGTAAGGATGCGTTGCTGTAGGTAGCGCAGCAGCGTGCATTTCATCCACCTTATTTCCCTGATACATCACCAGCACCCGATGGCAAAATTGGGCAACTAATGGCAGGTCGTGACTGATCAGCAACATTGCCATCTGACGTTGTTCACACTGGGTAACCAGCAGTTCCAGAATCTGATTACGCAGGCGCACATCCAGTGCTGATGTTGGCTCATCGGCAATCAATACCCGGGGATCGTTGATGAGCGCAATTGCAATCATCACTCGCTGCCCCATGCCGCCAGAAAGTTCACGAGGATAGCTTTGCAGTACTCGCGTATTGAGGCCGACAGCCTGAATTGCGGTGTTTATTTTCTCTTCTTTCTCGCGGCGGTTCAGACGTTGATGGAGCGTAAGCGCCTCTTCCAGTTGCGCTTTTACTGTCTTTACTGGATTAAGCGCGTAACGCGGATCTTGCAATACCATCGCGATATCGTTACCGCGCAACTGTTGCCATCCACGCGCGTTAAGGGTGAGTGCATCACGCCCCAGAATGTTAAGTGTGTCCGCGGTTACTACACCCGGTTTACGCACCAGCCCCATCAGGGCGCGGGCGGTCATGGACTTACCTGAACCCGACTCACCGACCAGCGCCAGACGTTCATTGCCTAATGTAAAACTGACATTGTTGACGACCCGGGACTCCGGATAATCGACGCAGAGATTGTTGATACTAAGACGTGAGTCAGTCATGTTGAGGCTCCAGAACATCGCGCAAGCCATCACCCAGCAGATTAAAGGCCAGACTGGCAATTAAGATAATTGCGCCGGGAGCGGCGGCAATCCACCATTGATCAAAAATGACCTGCATACCGTCGGCGATCATGGCTCCCCATTCCGCCATTGGCGGGCGAGCACCAAGCCCAAGAAAACCCAGGCCAGCAGCCGCCAGAATGATACCCGCTAAATCCAGTGCCAGACGGACAATGGCAGATGGCAGGCACAATGGTAAAATATGACCAGCCAGCAGACGCCTGCCGCGGATGCCCATCATTTCTGCGGCGGCAAGATAATCACTGTGTCGCAGACGTTGGATCTCACTCCGTGCCTGACGCGCATAAGCAGGCCAGGTGGTTAATGCCAGGGCCAGTGCGCCGTTAACCAGCCCCGGCCCCAGCATGGCAACAAAAGCAAAAGCCAGAATTAAACGCGGCATTGACATTACTACGTCAGTAAAACGCATCAGCACGCGTTCCAGCCAGCCGCCGTAGTACCCGGCTAAAATGCCAATCAGCAGACCGACCGGGAGTGTAATGATTGTCACCAATGCCACCAGCCCCAGTGCCGGGCGGCTGCCGTAGATTAAACGTGAAAGTAGGTCTCGTCCGTAACTGTCAGTGCCGAGCCAGTGCTGACGACTCGGTGCTTGTAACCGCGCCGCCGCATCCTGCCAGTTAGGATCGTGAGGTGCCAGCCACGGCGCGAAGAGCGCAATTAGCATTAATAACAGGATAATTATCAACCCGCAAAACGCGGCGGGTGAATGGCGTAAACGGCGTAAAAAGAGAAACATCGGCATCAGCGTAACCTCGGATCGGTCAGCCGGACCAGCAGGTCGGTTAAGTTATTTATCAACACAAAGCAGACGCCAATCAGCAGCGTTCCTCCCATGATTGCTGTGGTATCACCCGCGAAGAGCGCTGTAGTGAGGTAGCGCCCAATACCTGGCCATGAAAAGACGGTTTCTGTCAGTACCGCGCCTTCCAGCATTGATGTATAGGCGAGGGCGATAACGGTGAGCAAGGTGCCGCGAATGTTGGGTAAAACATGACGTAGCAAAATTGTCATCTCGCTGGCCCCTTTGGCGCGCGCCAGCAGAATATATTCTTTATTCATTTCGCCAAGACAGGCGGAACGAGTCAGGCGCGTAATACTGGCGAGCGAGAAGTACGCCAGTAATAAAACCGGAAGTATCAAATGGTTGATTGCATTGGTAAATGCCTCGCGATCGCCAGAAAGCCACGTATCAATCAGCGCAAATCCGCTGCGGGGTTCTATGGTGAATTGATAAATATCATCCAGCCTGCCCGGCCCGGCACTCCATTGCAGTCTGGCGTAGAACAGCGCCAGCATCAGCAGACCAAGCCAAAAAACAGGGACGGAATTTCCCAGTAGAGTTAATGTTCGCACGGTGAAATCCAGCGGAGAACCGACATAACGGGCGCAAAGTACACCCGCAATGACGCCGACAACAGCACCGACAATAAGCGCCAACGTTGCCAGTTCAATGGTCGCCGGGAATACTGATAGCAAGTCCTGGAGTACCGGTTGCCCGGTGGAGCTGGCGATGCCCAGATCGCCGTGTGCCAGATTCATCAGGTAATGCCAGAACTGGACGGCTAACGGCTGATCCAATCCTAACTGGTGGCGTACCTGATCATAGGTGGACTGGCTGGCGTGATCGCCAACGATTTGTAGTACGCGATCGACCGGTGAGAGAGCCGAAAGCGCAAAGGTAATCAGCAGCAGGCCGAGTAGCGTCAGAGCAACGGTAAACAGCCCTTGCAACAGCGCGAGCAGAGGGCGCTTGCCTCGCCATCTCGCGCGAGTGGAAAAAACGACAGACATGATCTTTCCATACAGTGATAAATCAGCGGCTGGCCTGCAATACAGGCCAGCCCTGGTACCGCGCCCGGTAACAGGGCTGGACGCGAGTTGCATACAGGGTTATTTGGTTACCTGATCAAACCAGACCATATCGGCATTCAACCCTTGTTGATACCCCTGCACATTATCACGCATGACAATTTGCGTTTTGCCTTGATCAATAAAGACATACGGGGAACTACGTTGTAGTTCTTGTTGCATTTTCTTATACAAATCAAGACGTTTAGTGCTATCAGGTTCAGCGATGGCCGCCAGCGTTTCTTTGTTCAGTTCCGGGATTTTCCAGCCGTTTAACCCGGCAACGGTGCTGGATTTGCCATCGTTATAGGCGAAAGAGCTGGCGTTGGAATGTGCGTCAAAATAATCAGGCAACCACATACGAATGGCCCCCTGATGCTGGTGGGCGCGAACGCGAGAGTAGACCTGACTCCCTGCGGCTGGCAGCAAATCAACTTTTACACCGCCCTGAGCAAAGCTGGCCTGAATTGACTGCGCGATGGTAATAAATGGCGGTTTATTTTCGACATCAAGCGTGAAGTGCGGGTCTTTGATTCCGGCTTTAGCGAGGATCTCTTTTGCTTTGGCTGGATTAAAGGTAAACGGTGTTTCTTCCAGTGCTCCAGGAAAGCCCACGGGCAGGAAACTTTGATGGGTAAAATATTGTCCTTTTAAGAGATTTTTGGTGATGCCGTCGTAATCGACCAACCAGCGAGCGGCCTCCCAGAACGCAGGATTACTCATCAGCGGGTTATCCTTGTTACCGGTATTGAAGGCCAGGTAGTTCTGTTCGGCGGAGGCAATGCTCATCACTTTTACGCCAGGTTTACCCTGTAATGCATCGATTTGATCGGCTCCCAGATCACGAGCCATATCAGCATCACCTTGTTGGATCAGCAGGCGACGCGTTGCCGGATCGGGAACATTTTTGATGATGACGTTTTTCAGTTTCGGGGCGCCGGTTGGTGAGCTGGCGTTGGCTTCCATCACGATGGCCTGATGCGGTTGGTAAGTACGCATTTTAAACGCGCCGCTGCCAGCGGAATGCATCTTCAGCCATTCATTACCAAAGTCGTTATTTTTGGCGTTTGGCGCAACCAGCTTCTCGTCAACAATTGAGGCGATTGGTGTGGAGAGAATATTCAGTGCCAGCGCCGGGCTGACGTCGGCACTCCATTGCACCTGGACGGTATGGTCATCGATTTTCTTCAACTGGCTGGCGATATTTTCCGGCTGCCATCCCAGCACATTGAGAATAAACGCACCGGATTTATTCAGTGTGACAGCCCGGACATAAGAGTAAATCACATCTTCCGGGCGTACCGGATTACCAGAGGCAAATTTCGCATCGCTTTTCAGTTTTATGGTTAGCGTTTTGGCTGCGGGGTCAGCCTGCCAACTTTCCGCCAGAATCGGAGTGATTTTCGTCGGATCATTACGGTCCGGTTGTACTACGCGTTGATACAGACTTGGTACAGTCTGAATACTTGAGAGTTCATTAGCTTCTGCCGGGTCCAGACTCACAATATCATCCAGTCCCTGGGCTACAACCAACGTATTAGGCGGTGTAGCGGCAACGGTTGTGGCGGAAATTGTGCTTAAAACCAGTAAAGGTAATAGTTTTTTAATCATATGCTTCCCAATCCCTGAAATTACTTTGAGGTTATTAATATGCTATCAGACGGGGTTTCGCTGCATTAATCGCGCCAGAATATCCCGTTAATAGAACGAGTTAAACGGTCGATGATTTCTCACCTTACCGAAATTTTGTTTATCAAATGTAAAGTATTATTACGTTAGGCCGCGATGAGAATTGAGTAAAGATAATTCTCATTTGCAATCGTGACTGGAATAGAAGAACAACCGAGAAGACGTCGCTAATAACCAGGATGGGCTGGTTTGACTGCGCAGGTATGTATAAAAAAATCCGGAAACAGAGAGTCGTTTCCGGATTGATACAAAGGCGTTGGGTAATATCGCCGCTTTTAACGTGAGTTTACGCGGTATTACGCCAGTGCCGCTTCGCGCAGGCGAGTTTTCAACTTGTTGTACTCGTCAATCACGTACTGCTCGGCGGCGCGCTGATCGGCGATCGGCTCGACGCGCACGGCGCAGTATTTGTATTCCGGCGTTTTCGTAATCGGGCTTAAGTTTTCGGTCACCAGCTCGTTACAGGCACCAATCCACCACTGGTAGGTCATGTAAATCGCCCCTTTGTTCGGACGATCGCTGACCTGCGCACGGGTGATAATTTTGCCTTTACGCGAGTGCACCCAAACCAATGCCTCATCTTCAATACCCAGACGTTTGGCGTCTTCGGTATTGATTTGTGCGTAGCCAGGTTCATCAGCCAGCGCCGCCAGTGCCGCACAGTTACCGGTCATCGAACGGCAAGAGTAGTGACCAACTTCACGCACCGTTGACAGTACCATCGGGTACTCGTCGGTGAGTTTGTCGATTGGCGCTACCCAGTCGCAGGTGAAGAACTGCGCCAGACCGTTCGGGGTATCAAACTTCTCTTTAAACAGATAAGAAGTCCCCTGATCGGCATCTGAAGTATCGCGGCAAGGCCACTGAATGAAGCCCAGTTCGCCCATTTTCTCGTAAGTCGCACCGTAGAAATCCGGGCACAGATGACGCAACTCGTCCCAGATCTCCTGGGTGTTGTTGTAGTGCATCGGATAACCCATACGAGTGGCAATTTCACTGATGATTTGCCAGTCCGTTTTCAGATCCCACTTCGGCTCAACCGCCTTGAAGAAACGCTGGAAGCCACGGTCAGCCGCAGTAAACACGCCTTCATGCTCGCCCCACGACGTTGACGGTAAAATGACATCCGCCGCCGACGCGGTTTTGGTCATAAAGATGTCCTGAACGATAACCAGTTCCAGATCTTCAAAGGCTTTACGTACTGCCGACAGTTCCGCGTCAGTTTGCAGCGGATCTTCGCCCATAATGTACGCCGCTCTCACTTCACCATGCGCCACGCGGTGCGGCAGCTCGCTGATACGATAACCGGTATGAGCAGGCAGGCTTTCCACGCCCCAGGCTTTGGCAAATTTCTCGCGGTTAGCCGGATCTTTCACGTACTGATAGCCCGGATACGTATCCGGCAGCGCGCCCATATCGCAGGCACCCTGCACGTTGTTCTGACCACGAACCGGGTTTACACCCGCATGTGGCTTACCGAGGTTACCGGTCAGCATCGCGAGGCTGGTCAGAGAACGCACGGTTTCCACGCCCTGATAGAACTGGGTTACCCCCATGCCCCACAGGATGGCGGCGCTTTCCGCCTGGGCATACATCCGCGCCGCCTGACGAATCTCACTGGCGCTGACGCCGGTGATATCTTCAACCGACTCCGGCGTGTAGCCTTCAACGATTTTACGATACTCTTCAAAGCCTTCTGTACGGGAAGCGACGAACGCTTTGTCGTACAGATTTTCTTCAATAATGACATGGCCCATCGCATTCAACAGCGCGATGTTCGAGCCGTTTTTCAATGCAATGTGCATGTCAGCAATGCGCGCGGTTTCAATTTTACGCGGATCGCAGACGATAATTTTCGCCCCGTTACGTTTAGCGTTAATTACGTGATTCGCCACGATTGGGTGGGAATCCGCCGGGTTATACCCGAAAACGAACACTAAATCGGTATTATCAATTTCGTTAATAGCATTGCTCATTGCGCCATTACCGACCGATTGGTGCAGACCTGCAACCGATGGGCCGTGTCAGACACGAGCGCAGCAGTCAACGTTATTGGTACCAATAACGGCGCGCGCAAATTTTTGCATTACATAGTTGGTTTCGTTACCCGTACCGCGCGAGGAGCCGGTCGTCTGGATGGCATCCGGACCGTACTTCTCTTTGATGGCGCTCAGGCGCTCGGCAACGTAATTCAGTGCCTCATCCCAGGAAACAGGTTCGAGTTTGCCGCCACGCTGGCGACGGATCATGGGGGTTTTCAGGCGCGGGGTCAGGATCTGGGTATCGTTAATGAAGTCCCAGCCATAATAACCCTTCAGACACAGGGTACCCTGGTTGGTTTTCCCCTGCGCTGCCTCCGCCCGGACGATTTTGCCGTTATCGACGACCAGGTTGATTTTGCAACCTGATGCGCAATAGGGGCAAACCGTGACGACTTTTTTCATCGGTCTCGCTCCAGTTAATCAAATCACGCATACGCGCTCTCGACTACAGTATGCATCTTTTATGCCACATTTTATTTGGGGTCATTCCCTGATATTACGGGCACTATTTATTCAAAACTCTGACGAAAAACAGGCTGTCGTCAGTTTTGACGTGACGAAACGAAATACCGCGTGACAGCCATCACGCGGTAGACATTTTATTTTTTCTCGACGATGGGAGCCGCCTGATACCCGCCGCCCAGCGATTTCATCAACTGAATGCTTTGGATCACCCGGCGGCTGTCCAGCATCAGTAATGACATCTCTTCGGCAAGCACTGGCAACCGGGCTTCGGTGGCCTGTAAGCGGCTGGTTAAGCCGCGCTGATAGGCGGCCTCGGCTGCGCGCTGGGTGAAGCGCGTTGCTTCTACGCGTTCAGCCTGCATCTCTCGCTCGTCGTTGAGCGTTTGCAGACGTGTGCCGTTGACGGCAACGTCACGCACCGCGTTCAGTACTGACTGGTTGTAACGTTCAATCATCATGTTGCTGGCGGCGCGAGTGCCTTCGAGATTGGCATTCAACCGTCCACCGTCAAACAGCGGCAATTTCAGACCCGGGATGAAGTTGAACTGGCGACTGGTTTTTTTGAATAAGGTATCCAGGTGGATGGAGTCCAGACCGAAAAACGCTTTGATATCAAAGCTCGGGTAGAACAGCGCCCGCGCGGAATCCACCTGATCTAATGACGCCTGAACATACCAGCGCATGGCTTGCAGATCCGGGCGTCTGGCGAGCAACTCATAAGAGAGCGTTGCCGGAATGCCGGTCTGTACTCGTGGTAATGCCACCGGTTTGATCTCCGGCATATCGCTGGCTCCCGCGCCAATCAATGCACGCAGAGATTCTCGCGTTTCAGTGATTTGCCCTTTGACGGCAGCAATTTGTTTATCGACCGCCAGAATCTGTGCCCGCGCGCCGTGGAAAGGCACTTGCGCTTCCAGACCGTGCGCCACTTTACTCTGGTGCGCTTTCACCGCGTAATCAATCACATCGCGAGTTTGTTCTAACAGATCGAGCATCTGATAGCTGGCCTGCATACTGTAATAAAGCTGCGCTACGCCCGTGGTCAGCGATAGCTCTACTGCTGCGGTTTCTGCCAGCGCGGCATTATGCGCGCCAATGGCGGCAGCAACCGCTGAGCGATGCACACCCCACAAATCGAGATCCAGTCCGGCAAACAAACCGACTGTGGCTTCCGTATAGTACGGCCCGTCCATACCCAGTGCTGGCGCATCCATCGCATAAGGGCTTAAAAAGCCGTTCGCCGAGACGCGTTGGCGGTTGAGCATCCCTAACGCTGCGACCTGTAATTGTGAACCGGCATCTAACAAATCGGCCTGGGACTGCGCTTTTTCTTCCCGCAGTTTCGCTTCGGCGAGGGTGTGTGAACCACTTAGCGTCCGTTGGATCAGCGCATCCAGCTGCGGGTCATTGAGTTGTTTCCACCACTGCGCCTGCGGCCAGCCGGAGCTGGCAAGATGAATATCATCGGCCAGTTTGATTTGTTCCGGTTTGAGCTGTTGATGAGGCGCAGAATCCTTACGTACCAGGGCACAGCCGGAAATCAGCGTCGTGCTGCCGAGAATGCTGCACAACAGCAGACGTGAAAGTTGACGATTGATCATTGCGTGGCTCCTTGTGCCTGTTCCGTGGCGGGCGTTAATGCCGGAGCTGTCCAGTCTGGCAAGCGGGCGAAAAGCTGGCAGACGTGTTGCTCCTGTTTTAATAAGGTGGGCAGGATGGCCTGCGAGGCGGGTGTTTCTTCAAGCGTTATTTGAGGAGAACGGCTGAGTGCGGTTGCCAGACCGGCAGCGTATT
The DNA here is from genome assembly GCF_003697165.2 of Escherichia coli DSM 30083 = JCM 1649 = ATCC 11775. GTDB lineage: Bacteria > Pseudomonadota > Gammaproteobacteria > Enterobacterales > Enterobacteriaceae > Escherichia > Escherichia coli. The sequence continues at coordinate 4,433,841 of NZ_CP033092.2, read as the reverse complement.
TCTCCAGGGCGTCGGCAAACTGACCTGCTCTGTCCGGCTGTAGTGCGTTATCCAGCGCCTGCGCCGAGTTCCAGGTGGCATCCCAGGCGTGAAGAATATCGCGGCCCTGACGAATAACCGTTTGCGAACGTTCAATCAGTAATGCGCGTTCTTCGCTGTCCAGTTGACGCTCCAGCACCACGCGTTGGCACATCTCTTCACAGGCATTAAACGCCGCATGCAGACCTATGCGAATTTGCAGATAAGTGCGCAGAGCCGTGACTTCCTGCTGGCGTGGGATCCGCATTACTTTACTCAACATACCCAGCGCGCCAGCCAGTTTTTGCGGCAGCGTGCGCGCTTCGCTTTCAGGCCAGACAAAGGTGTAAATCACCGCGGACACCACGGTACCAATGATGATACCCAGAGCGCGATCGCGAATTTCCACCAGGTCGTACACCGGGCCAAAAACGTTTTCGAGCGTGGCGAGCGCGAAGGTGACCACCATCTGTGTGCCGATATAAGAAGAGCGTTCAGAGCTGGTGGCAATCCATGCGCCCAACAGGAAAATCGGTGCCAGCACAAACAGCAATTCGACAATATTGTCCAGCCAGGGCATGACCAGTAGCGTGAATAACAGTGCCAGAATCGCGCCGCAAAAGGCCCCACCAAAACGCAGCACCATCTTCTGGTACGACGAACCGACATTTGGATTAGCGACGATCACGCAGGTCAGCATACAGGTGTGAATGCCTTCCCAGTCCACGCCGCTGTAGAAGGTGTAACAGATCAAACAGGCGAGCAGCGTTTTTACCGCGTAGCGCATATAGTCTGGATTGGTAAAAGCATCGGCGACCATTGATGGCGGTTTGGCTGCGGGCGTTGGCGGCGTATTCGGGTCCATCTGACCAAGCTGTAACAGCGTCTGGCAGATATTCTCCAGGTTACATTCCCGTGCCGCCATCGCTTCACTTTCACTGATCCGCCAGTCGCTTTGCCAGCACTGACCTTCGGCAATGGTATGTTGCAGCTTGTTGATTTCTGAGACTAATTTTTGCCGAAATTCAATAATTGCCTGAGAATCAGCAAAAGAGGTGGGATCGTAGCGATTCAGCGTCGAGTAAATGTAGGTTACCGTTGCCACGCAGCTTTGCCACCATGCGCTCTGGGTTCGCCAGTTGGCATCATCCGCGAGGCAAAAGACATTGAGTTTTTGCAGCGCCAGCGCCTCTCTTTCAATCCGCGTTTCGGGTAGCGGTGCGAGGCTGTCCGTCAGGTGGCTAATGGCATCATCAAGCCGATCATTAAGCGCCTGATGCATCTGCGTAATGGCACGACTGGGAAACCACAGCACGCCGATTAACGTCATCAGCAAGGTTGGATAGAGGCCAACAACGATACACCACAGCGTTAAGCGCACGACCACTTCCGGATAGTCGAGCATGGCGGGGAAGGTTTGCCCGTAAATAGCGACAATGGCGACGGCGAAAAAGACCAGTCCCAGCCGATGGGTGCGCATCAAAAACATGCAGCCCATCAGGATCGGCCCGGCGATGATCAATCGGATCAACGGTTCGCCATATGACCATTTGTAGATCAAAAACAGGCTGCCGATCTCCAGCACCGTGGCAACCACAAACAAGATCGCGACAAATTTGGTGTAAAACGCGTTCGACTGAATACCGTAAAACAGCACTGCCAGTGATAACGCCACAAAAGGGATCTCAAAAGTCATCGAGATCAGAATCACCAGCAGGCAGCCTACCCAGAGTTGCATAGTCTGTGGCACGCGCCCTGGTCGCCGCTCGCTTAACTCTTCATGAAAGAACGCCAGCAGCCTGACCACCGGTAATGGCAGGGAGTTGAGCGCGCTCATTATTGTGGCTCAAGATTAGCGACTGCCGAAGCGCCGATGCGGAACATTTCCGGGTCAGGTTTATCAACCATGATTTTGACCGGAAAACGCTGGGCAACGCGGACCCAGTTAATAGACCGTGACACTTTCGGCAGGCCGCCCAGCACCAGGCCGCCGTCATCCGGTAGCACGCCGTAGCCAATCGAATCCACTTTACCCTCGAAGGTTTTGCCGCTGTCGCTCATCAGGCGAATGGTTGCGAGTGTACCCGAGCGAATATTTTTCAGATCAGTTTCGCGGAAGTTGGCAATCACGTACCAGTGACGAGTGTCGATTAGAGTGAAAATAGGGCGCATCGCAGATGCAAACTGCCCGACGGAGGTTTTGAGGGAAATGACCCGGCCATCAAACGGCGCGCGAACGGTCGCCATTTCCAGATGCAGTTTCGTCAACGCAATATCCGCTTCGACTGCCGCACGTTGCGCCACCAGCGCATCCACGCCGCTGACGGAGCTGGCGGCTGACTGCGCCTGCAACAATACGGCATTAAGGTCCGCTTCTGCCGCACGCTGTGCGGTTCTTGCACGGTCAACCTCTTCCGCAGAAACAAAACCTTCTCGCAGTAGCGGTTCGGTACGGCGTAACGTATCGCTGGCTTGTTTCGCGGCGGCACGGGCTTTTTCTACCGTGGCATTAACCGAGTCGGCACCAAACTGTTGTGCGTCAACGCTACGCTGGGTGAGCATAATTTGCTTATCCAGCGCCGCGAGGGAGGCTTCAGCTTTCGCCAGATTGGCTTCGTACGGGCGCGGGTCAATGCGGAACAGCAAATCGCCCTGTTTCACCGCCTGGTTGTCGGTGACCGCCAGTTCTACAATGCGACCGCTGACTTCCGGCACCACATCAATGGTATCTGCTGACGCGTAAGCGTCATTAGTTGATGGCGCACTGTCTACGCGCCAGATAACGAAAACAAGGGCAACCAGCGCCAACGCAACCACTAACAGAGCAGGGAATTTACTGCGAGGAGCTTTTTTCGGCGTACTTTCCATGAGCGCGTCTCAAATAGATTAGAAAAATGCCAGCCAGAACAGCATGGCGTAGAGAGCAAAAAGGGCGGTATAAATAATTCCGACAAATGCCAGATTGATATTTGTCCGCTGAATAATTCGCCTCGTGATGAGCGTCAAAATAAGGCTGGCAATAGCGCAGAAAAACCAGCCGGGATAATAAGCGCCGATCACCGGGATTGCCGGAGATAATGAGCATCCCGAAACCATGAAGACGGGAATTATCCAGGCTGTTTTTTTGAGTTGCATCGCCATGCGAGAGAGAACTGTTGGCATATTAAATACATCCTGTCTGCTGCGAACAATATCTGTAGTGAATATCAATATCCATTGAAGGCGTCAGTATGGCTATTTTCTCGATGAATAAAAATAGCTTTATTCAGCCACCGCATTCATAACTTATATATTTTATTTATTAATTGGCTGTATATATTTTTAAAGCAAATGCTTTGGGGGCTTCAGCGCCCCCAAAAGCGAGTGACATTAATTTGGGGTTACGATATTCACCCACAAATCGAAATTATCCAGACAGGCGATAATTTCTTCCAGTTTCGCGCCATTGCCAATAATTTTGGCTTTCTTCGCTTTCACCTGATCGGCCATTTTTGCCTGTCCGGTCAGCACGGCGTGCAGATCTTCACGGCTGATGTAGAAAGAGGCGTCAGCTTGCGGTTGCAGTGTTTTACGGTAGTTAAGCACGCTATCGTTCAGCGTCAGGTTGAGGTTATCGCCGTTGCTCATATTGAAGTTCAGGCTGATATTTTTACCCGCGGCTTTCACGCTATCGAGGCGAACGGACATAAAGTCGAACAGCATTTCGACCGACATCCCGCGAATGGTGTCCGGGGAACCGGTGGTGCCGTGGCTGAACTTATGCACCCCTTCGCGCAGCTCTTTCGCGCCGGTCAGGTAGAAACCGCGCCAGGTGGCGGACTCGGCCTGATAGCCCAGCTGTTCAAAATTATTCGCTTGCAGATTCTTCGCGACCTGGTCACCCGGGTTGGCGGCAATCACCTGTTTCAGCAGTTCTGCCGACCAGCGATAATCACCTTGCTTGTTCGCTTCTTGCGCCAGGTTGATGACGCGGGCAGAACCGCCCAGCGCCTGCACGTAACGTTTACCCATCTCCACCTGACCATACGGATGCAGGTTAGCCGGGTTACCGTCGTAATAGCCAAGATAGAAGTTATACACCGCGCGGGCGTTGTGGCTGACAGAACCGTAATAGCCGCGGCTGGCCCAGTTATTGGCAAGCGCAGGCGGCAGCTTAATCATGTCGCCGATTTCATTCATGGTGTAGCCCTGGTTCGCCAGGTGCAGGGTCTGGTCGTGAATGTACTTGATAGTATCGCGATATTTACCAATATAATCATTGATATGCTTATTGCCCCAGACCGGCCAGGTGTGCGGCATAAACAGCACTTCCGCGTCGTTACCCCACATATCCAACGTTTCGTTCAGATACTCGGTCCACTTGCTGGTGTCGCGGGTTTTCGCGCCGCGCAGGGTGTAGAAGTTGTGCAGGGTATGCGTGGCATTCTCGGCGGTACACAGGGCTTTCAGGGCCGGAATATAGAAGTGCATTTCCGCTGGCGCTTCGCTACCTGGGGTCATCAGGAAGTCAAACTCCAGGCCGTCGATAATCATCTTCTCGCCAGTTCTCACGATAGTTTTAGTCGGTGCAATAATGCTTGGGTCGCCGGTTGCCAGCGTCACGCCGAGGCCGTTGCCCACGTTGCCTTGCGCGTTGTGCGGCAGTAACAGACCGTAAGAGTAGAGCGCACGGCGGCTCATGATGTTACCCGCCAGCACGTTTTCGCTGATGGCTTCGTCCATAAAGCCAGCTGGAGCAATCACCTGAACTTTGCCGGATTTAACATCGGCTTCAGAGATAATACCTTTCACGCCGCCGTAGTGGTCGGCGTGGCTGTGAGTGTAGATAACGGCAACAATCGGTTTTTGCGGACGATGCTGGAAGTAAAGGTCAAGTGCGGCTTTTGCGGCAGGTGGCGTCACCAGTGGGTCAATAACAATAATGCCTTTCTCGCCCTCAACGAACGTAATGTTAGAGATATCCTGGCCGCGCACCTGATACATTTTATCGGTGACTTTGAACAGGCCAGAAATGCCGTTGATCTGCGACTGACGCCACAGGCTGGGGTTTACGGTTTCCGGCGCAGCGGCATTAATATCAAATTTGTAATCATTCGCGCGGTAGTAAATTTTACCGTTCGCATCACGCAGAATACCTTCATCCAGCAGCGGAGCGATAAATCCACGCTGAGCATCGTCAAAATCCTGGCGATCGCCAAACGGTAATGATTTGGCGTAATTCTGATTAACCTGTTGGGTATATTGAGTGGCGGCTTTCGCCTCATCTGTTGCGTAAGCGGTATTTATCATCATGCCGCTGGCGGCAGTGAACGCAATAACAATCCTGCTCAAACGGAATAACCGAGAGTTATTCATATAAATCTCCATTTATCATTTATGTCGTAAATATGTAATCCATGCAAAATACGTCATTTAAAGCTGGCGTTATCATAATTCTGAAATTGCGACTTTAATAAGTGGAAGTGTGAGCGGAACGAGCCATTTTATTAGGCATTTGTGCTGAAGAGGGAAAATTACAGTAGAACTATCATTGCTGGGAATAATATGGGCTGTTTTATGTAATTATTATATATATATTGTACCTGTCGTTGGCACAGCGGGACATTGCGCTACTGTGCCAACGCTTTACTCATGGGACTTTAGCACAGGACTGTGGCAAAAAACGTTGATGCGCCAATATTGCTGCACCCTGAGCGCCATTAAAGTCAGAAGATGAGGCGGCAATAAAGCGCACAACCTGATACGGCAGTGGACGGCGCAGGTACTTTTGGGTCATGGCAATGAGAGTCTCGGGTGGGAAGGCGGGCATATCCATCACGCCACCACCCAGAATCACCGCATCGGGATCGAACAGATTAATGCTGGTGGCAATGGCTCGTGCCGCGTTTTCAAGCAGACTCTGGACGAAAGGGGCGTTTTCCGCATGGACGAAAAGATCGCTCAATGGGTAATTTCGGGGCTGTTGTTCGTACCAGCGTCTTAGCGCCATTCCAGAGCAATTGGTTTCCAGGCACCCAGGATTACCACACGCGCAGTGTTGGGTCATATCTCCCAGGGGGATATGGCCCAGTTCGCCTGCCACACCGTGTGCACCCGTCCACGGCGCACCGTTCATCCACACTGCGAACCCCATCCCCGTACCGAGATAGGCTGCCAGAACCAGTTGTTGCGTAAGGCGATTTTCTACTACGTCCCAGGAGAGTTGCAGGTTAACGTCGCGGGAAAACTCAACCGGACAATTCAGCGTATTTTCGAGCTTATCGGCGAGATCATATAAATCTGCCGCTGTTAACGGCAGGTTAGGCGTAGAAATAATGGTGCGTTTATCTTTACTGACCAGCGCCGGAAATCCCATCACCAGACCATGACAGCGAGCGTTAAAGCGCCTGAGTTGCTCGTCAATCATTTCGCCGATACCCGACACCAGGTCGGGAGCAATAACTTCTGCGGTCCGCTTTTTTTCGCAGTGTAGCGTTTCACCTTCTGCTGTCCGCAGACAAAAGCGGATATGCGTTGCCCCCATATCCACGCCCGCTACGACGTTATGCTGTTTTTGCATGAGGCTGTACCTCGCTTTTTGCAGCCAGAATCTGCGCAGTCATAATTCTCCATGCTTCGTCGATATTTTCCGCATGATTAAACAGGCCGGAAGTGCCGACGATAAAGACATCCGCCCCTGCCGCCATTAGTTTTTCGTAAGTTGCCTGGTTGCAGGAACCGTCCACCTCAATTTCGTACTCCAGACCTTCTCGTTCACGCCATGCCTTCAGTTCGGCAACTTTATCCAGCATTTCAGGAATGAAGGGTTGTCCGGCAAAACCGGGATCGACAGTCATGACCGTAATTTTATCAGCCTTATGGATATAGTATTTCATGGCCTCAACCGGCGTTTCCGGATTAAGAATCAGCCCCACTTTCATGCCATGACGGCGGATTTCATCAATCAGGCGGAATGCCTGACCGTTGATAGTTTCCGGATGCAAAGTGATGAAATCAGCTCCCGCACGTGCCAGTTGAGCAATGTAATCCTGCGGACGCGTTACCATCAGATGGCAGTCGAGCGGTTTACTCGCCAGTTTTTTTACCTGGCTTACGAAGAACGGTGAGAGCGTCAGATTCGGCACAAAGTGGCCGTCCATGATATCGATGTGAAAGTAATCGGCATGGCTGTCGATAAATTCGATCTGTTCTTTAAATTTCAGCAGATCCATACACATTAACGAGGGGGAGATTTTCATGTTCAATTCCTTACTTACTGATAAGACGGTCAAGGGCGACAGCCGCGATAATTAATCCGCCCATCACCACCAGTTGGTAATAGGTTTGTACCTGCAAAATATTCAGACCGTTGTTGATGGTGCCGATGATCAACCCGCCAATCACCACAGAGAAAATGCGCCCCTTGCCGCCGAAGAAACTGGTGCCGCCAATGATGGCGCTGGCAATGGCATAGGTTTCAAAACCCATACCGGCAAGCGGTTCTGCGGCACCGAGTCGTGCAGTTGAGACGACGCCTGCCAGACCTGCACAAACACCGGAGATGATAAACACCACCAGGATGTGGAATTTCACGTCAATCCCGGAATAGAACGCCGAGTTTTTGTTGCCGCCCAGTGCGTAGATGTTGCGCCCGAGCCGCATACGCGTTGTCAGAAACCAAAGGATGAGCGCGACAATTAGCGAGAAGATAACGGGGACAGGTATCCCAATTACGCTGGCGGCAAAGAAGTTCACGAAGTCAAATGAGAAGCCGTATACCGAGTTGGCATCGGAGATCACCAGCGTGATCCCACGGAAAATAGCGTTGGTGCCAAGGGTGATAATGAACGGGTGTAGTCCCGTCCAGTTGACCAGGCAGCCGTTGATCGCCCCCAGTGCGCCGCCAACCAGTACACCGCCAATTAGCGCCGCGAGAAACGGATCAATACCTGCCAACATCAGTTTAGCGGTCACCATACCGGAAAGCGCCAGAATCGCGCCAACCTAAAGGTCGATACCGGCGACCAGGATAGCGAAGAATTCCCCCATGCCGATCAGTACCGTCACGGAGCTTTGCACAAAAATCTGGGTAATATTATTGGTGGTCAGAAAATATTCTGACGACAGCGAACCAAAAATGGCGACGATGATCGCCAGGATAAAAAAGGTGCCGTATTTATCCCAGAACAGCGCAAAGTTGAACGGTTTCTTCTCGCTCGCTTCGCTTTTTACTCGTGTGGTAAAGCCCATGCCATAATCTCCTCTTCGCTCATGTCATCGCGATTGGTCAGGATTTGCGTCAGTCGTCCTTCGCAGAACACGGCGATGCGGTCGCAGACGGTGATAATTTCAGGTAGTTCAGATGACACCATCAGGATGACTTTTCCGTCGTCCGCCAGTTGGCGCATCACTTTGTAAATTTCGGCTTTCGCGCCAACATCGATGCCACGGGTAGGTTCATCGAAAATGATCACTTCCGGGCGACAGCACAGCCATTTGGAGATCAGGACTTTCTGCTGGTTACCGCCGGAGAGTTCAGTGATGTTCTGGTTTACCGAATGACATTTCAGCGCCAGCAGTTCGCGTTGATTTTCAGCGGTACGTTGCTCGTCAACTTCATGAAACAACCCCATCGCGCCTTTATAGCCGCCGTCTTTCAGACTGCAGCTGATAGCCATGTTCTGAGCGATAGAAAAGTTGGGGAAAAAGCCGTTATCCCGGCGGCTTTCAGTGATGTAAGCCATCCCTTTTTTCACGGCATCCAGGGGAGAACGTGGAGAGATATCTTTGCCATTAAGACGGATTTCTCCGCCAGCGCGTTTATCAACGCCAAACAGGCAGTTCATCAGTTCAGTACGTCCGGAACCGACCAGTCCGGCAAAGCCTAATATTTCTCCCCGGCAGACGCTAAATGAGATATCCCGGACCTTTTTTCTGTCACGGCTGGTGACGTTGCGCACCTCAAAAACCGTATCGTGCGCAAGGTTGCTGACATTCTCCTTCATCGCGTTAAAACGGTTTTGCAATTCGCGGCCTACCATCAGACGGACGATATCGTCATTTGACACATCGCTCACCATGCCGCTGCAAACGCTGCTGCCGTCTTTCATCACCGTATAGCGGTCGCAAATACGGCGAATTTCCGCCAATTTATGCGAGATATAGACGATGGCCGTACCCTCCTTACGCAACTGATTCATGATCAGAAACAGATAGTCCACCTCTTTATTGGTGAGTGAGGAGGTGGGTTCATCCATGATGATGACTTTGGCATCGAGCATCAGCGTTTTGGCAATTTCCAGCATCTGCTTGTGGCTGATAGATAAATTCGCCACTTTCTCATCTAAATCAACTTTCAAGCCCACGCGTAATAACATCATGGCGGCGCGGACACGCATTTCTCGCCAGTCGATAATATTGACGCCACAGATTTTTTTCGTCAGATGACGACCAATATATAAATTTTCCAGTACGGTTAATTCATCAATAACGCTGAGTTCCTGATAAATAATCCCGATACCGAGTTGTGCCGCTAATTTATGATCCAGTTTGTTATAGTTAATGTTATTAATGGTAATGGTGCCTTTGGTCGGCTCATGTATCCCGGATAACACTTTCATTAGCGTAGATTTACCCGCACCATTTTCTCCTAGTAATGCATGTATTTCACCAGGATAAACCGTTAAATTAACCGACTTTAATGCGTGAACCGGACCAAAGGACTTGCCGATCCCCGCCATCGATATATATGGCGTGGCCATAAATAACCTCTCTGCACGAAATATCGTATTATTGCCTGATGGCTACGTTTATCAGGTCTACGTTCAGGTTATTTTGTTGGCCGGATAAGACACTTCATTAGCATCATCATCCGGCATCATTCAGTTTTATTGAGTGACCAGGATTGAATCGACCAGTTTAAATTCCGGTGCTTTATCCAGCGGGATAACCTTGCCGGATTTCTCAGCGTCAACCATCAGCTTCAGACCCGTTGCACCGATATCCGCCGGGTTCTGGGCAACCGTCGCGGTCATTTGTCCGGCTTCCACCATTTTGCGGGCTTCCGGAATGCCATCTGTACCGACGACCAACACTTTGCCCGTTTTTCCAGCGTTTGCGACTGCCTGAGCAACACCCATTGCCATCGTGTCATTCGCGCAATAGATCGCTTTAATATTCGGATTACGTTGCAACACGTTAGTGGCGACATCCAGTGCTTTAATACGGTCCCAGTCGGCAGGCTGGCTGGCGACAAGCTTGATCTGGCTTGCTTTTTTGAAGGCTTCGGTGGCACCATTACGACGCGCTTCACCGGAGGCGTTACCGGCTTTACCCTCAATGATTGCGACTTCACCCCCTTCGGCACCCAGCTTGTCAATAATGAATGACGCGCCTTTCGCCCCGACGGCAACATTATCGGTGGTGACAAAACCTTCCACATTACCGCCTGCTTTTTTCAGATTATCCATGTCGATTTTTTCATCGAGATTGACCAGATAAATGCCTTTTTTCCATGCGCGGGCGACAGGCATGACCAGGTTCACTGAGGATAATGGTGCGAAGGCGATACCTTTGTAATTTTTATTACTGAGATCTTCAAATAACTGCAATTGAGATTGAAAATCGCCTTCTGAAGGAGAGGCAAAAATATCAACGCTGACGCCCAGCGTTTTTGCTTCATCTTCAATGCCTTTTTTCATATCTACCCAAAATGGATTGGAGAGTGTTTTCAATACGACGGCATATTCGGCGGCAGCAAAAGCGCTGGTTGACAACATTAAGCCCACGAGTGTGCCGCTGAAATATTTCAGATATTTATTCATAATCATGTTCTCACGGTAAGGGGAGAGGTAACTCCGCGATGGCGGAATTACCTTTTTCTTATTTCAGCGCGCCTGGTGAGAAGAAATCAACAATTGCGCCGGTTTTTTGCATATTAATATTAGCTTGTTCAATATTGAGCTGGGCGACAGAGACAAAAAACGCGTCCAGCAAAGTCAGTTGTAATATTCTTGCCGAGGCATTACGACCTAATAACGGTGTTTCCGGGGCCGGTGAGCAAATAATATAATCGGCCAGCTTCGCTATTGGTGAATGATAGCTATGCGTTATACAAATAATCTTTGCCCCGTTCTTTTTTGCCAGTTCTACAGCCGCTTTTACATCACTGGTTCGCCCGGAATGGGTCACCACCAGCACCACATCTCCTTCCTGTAACAACGAAGCAGACATCATCATGATGTGAGCGTCCGGATAGGCCTGGCAGCGTACGCCAATGCGCAAAAACTTGTGCTGTACATCAGCACAGATAGCATTTGATCCTCCGGCACCGTACAAATCCCGCTGTCTGGCCTGATAGAAAAAGCGGGCGGCACGGTGGATCTCATCAACGTTGACGATCGACTGACCTTCCATAATGGTGCGTAAAGTGATGTTAAATACCTTATTCACCACATCCTGCGGCGCTTCATCAAAAGCCAACTCGGAAGGCAATACTTGTTCTGACTGAGAAAAATAATCTTCCAGCGCACTGCGTAAGTTACGAAAGCCGCTAAACCCCAGCAGCTTTGATACCTTAACGATCATCGCTTCAGATACCGCCAGAGCTTCTGCGACATCTTTAATTGCGGGTGCACAACTCAGGTTACCGGGTTTGAGTAACCACTCCACGATGCGGCTTTCGTTTTCTGTCATTCCTTCCTGCTTCATTCGCAGGTAAGGCGCTAACCCGATACCGTTCGGAAGCGCTGAATCAAACTCTGACTGGCTCATCACGTTCTCTTGTCCTTGAATTGAAGACGCCACTATATCACCACAGCAAGAACAGAAAAGATGCTGGCAACTTCACAAAAAAATAAAATTTATAAAGTTTGTTTTGTTGTGAATAATGGAGAGTGGCTTAAAATTTCATTTCATTTAATCACTTTAAAAACATGATGTTATTTGTTTTCCTGGTTTATTAGATGATAGATGTTGCTGGATAGTGAGTGTCTTTAACGCTATTGCGCTGCCAGATGTAACTCTGTAAAACAGATCGGGAAGGCGGATTTCATCGATTTTGGGTGTTTTTAATTCATTTACATCACAAATGTTTTTTGATTGTGAAGTTTTGCGCGGGCGGGGAAGATGAATGAAAAAGATTGCATTTGGCTGTGATCATGTCGGTTTCATTTTAAAACATGAAATAGTGGCACATTTAGTTGAGCGTGACGTTGAAGTGATTGATAAAGGAACCTGGTCGTTAGAGCGTACTGATTATCCGCATTACGCCAGTCAAGTCGCACTGGCCGTTGCTGGCGGAGAGGCTGATGGCGGGATTTTGATTTGTGGCACTGGCGTCGGTATTTCGATAGCGGCGAACAAGTTTGCCGGAATTCGCGCGGTCGTTTGTAGCGAACCTTATTCCGCGCAACTTTCGCGGCAGCATAACGACACCAACGTGCTGGCTTTTGGTTCACGAGTGGTTGGCCTCGAACTGGCAAAAATGATTGTCGATGCGTGGCTGGGCGCACAGTACGAAGGCGGTCGTCATCAACAACGCGTGGAGGCGATTACGGCAATAGAGCAGCAAAGGAATTGAGATTCATCCACTACTTGCATGGATGAGTAATGACTAATGTGGATAGAGTTTCTTTTTGAGGTTGGCTAATGAAACGCTTTCCGCTATTTCTTTTATTCACCCTGCTCACGCTGTCCACCGTTCCGGCCCAGGCCGATATTATCGACGACACCATTGGCAATATTCAGCAGGCGATTAACGACGCTTATAACCCTGACCGTGGGCGAGACTATGAAGATTCGCGCGACGACGGTTGGCAACGCCAGGTGAGCGACGATCGTCGCAAGCAATATAACGATCGCCGCCGCCAGTTTGAAGATCGCCGCAGGCAGCTGGACGATCGCCAGCGCCAGCTTGATCAGGAGCGTCGGCAACTGGAAGATGAAGAGCGGAGAATGGAAGATGAGTATGGGCGTTGATATAGGGGCCGGCGCGGGTATTTTCCCTCACGCCACCTCAATATCCATCCCATCAAACCCCGCCTCAAACCCCGATGGTAGCGCGTTTTCCATCAGCCACGCATCAAACTGATGGCTGATATGGGTCAGAATCACCCGCGGCGAGCGGATAACCTGATTCAGCGCAAGCACGGTATTTAAATCACAGTGATTACGCGGTGCATCCTCGCGCGGCGGGTGGCTGCAATCAATCACCATTACCTGTGGCTGATTATTGCGTAAAAATTTCAGCGTTTTTTCCGGCAGGCCTGCAGTGTCAGACAGCCACGCCACCCGGCTATGTGCCGTTTCCAGTAGATAGCCGAAAGTGAGTTTCGAATGGTTAAGCGGCAGCGGCGTGACCTGCAACCCCTGCAAATCAAACACCACAAACGGCTCCACCGTGTGGCTGAAATCAAGCAGGCCCGGATGTTTAAACAGATCGTCGCAGCCCTGCTCATCCGGTGGACCGTAGACCGGGATTGTGTCGCCCACGCCCCAGCGCAGCGGGAACAGCCCCTGGACGTGATCCATATGGTAGTGCGTCAGCAAAAACTGCTGGAACGATCCGGGCGACCAGCGATCGGCGAGATCGTGCAGCCCGGCGTCGATCAGGGTGATCGCGTCGTTAAACTTCACGACGCCGCTGCATGGCTGGCGGCGATACTGCGGCGAGCGTCGCGCTCTGGCGCAGGCCGCGCACTCGCAGCCCCATGCCGGAACGCCCTGTGCGCCGCCGGTGCCGGTGAGCGTGAGGGTCAGGCTCATGTTACAGCGCCTTGGTGAAGCGGAAGTGGCTCTGCTCGTAGCCTTCGCGCAGGTAAAATCGGTGCGCGTCGTGGCGCTTCACGTTGGTGGAAAGCTCGGTCATTTCGGCCCCGGCCTGGCGGGCTTCTTCTTCTGCCCATGCCAGTAATTTACTGCCGACGTTCAGACCGCGCGCCTGCGGCATCACCACCAGTTCCTGAATTTCGCCGATCCAGTTGACATGATGCAAATGAAACTGCAAATGCAGGCCGATCATGCCGACAACCTCGCCATCCAACAGCGCCAGATGGTAGCGCATATTCGGGTCACGCAGGTTGGCGTTAAAGCCCACGCGAAACGCCTGGTGGTCAAACTCCGCTTGTTTTAGCTCACAAATCAGCGCGTAAACCGCGTCGGTGTCGTACTGCGTTGCCGGGCGAAGTTCACAAGCAGGCATGGTGTTTCTCCTTCTGATGAATCAGCGTCAGCAGCGTGTCGACCGACTGGCGCAGGCTGCCGTCATTATTGAGCGTATGGCAATCCTGAGGAGTATAGCGGGCGGCGCGCGCCAGCCGGGCATTAATTTCACTGGCGTTTTCGCGGCCACGGTTTTCCAGGCGCTGGCGCAGGATCTCCGGCGAAACCTGTAAACAGATGGGCAGCAGCGCCGATTGATAACGCGCCCGCGCCTGCGGCAGGTGGGCGCGTGAGCCGTTAACCACGACGTCGAATCCGGCGTGCAGCCAGAGGTCGATCTCAATGCCGACACCGTAATACAAACCATTAGCATGCCAGCTCAAGGCCAGAAGGTTCTGCCCCGCGCGGGTAAAAAACTCCTGCTCGCTTAAGGCGATATGGTTTTCACTTCCGGCGCTGGCATCACGCGTGATGTAGCGATGCGCTACCAGTAGCTGGGTTTGTTCCCGCTGGCGGAGTTCCGTCAACAGACTGTCTTTTCCGGAGCCAGAGGCCCCCATTAACCAAATCAGTTTTCCCGTCATCAGAACACCCTTTTACCCTGACGCCAGACGTGGTCGATATGAATGTGGTTGCCCTTGCGATGCGCCAGCACCAGGTCGGCGCGTTTGCCCTCGCCAATCACCCCGCGATCCTGAAGATTAAGCGCCTGCGCCGGATTTTTAGTCACCAGCTTCACCGCCTGCGGCAGCGTAAAGCGGTTGCTCTCGTCATCGGCGACGCGAAATGCCGCATCGAGCAGGCTGGCGGGGTAGTAGTCGGAAGAGAGGATATCCAGCAGGCCAAGCTGTGCCAGTTCACTGGCCGCCACGTTGCCGGAGTGCGAACCGCCGCGCACGATATTCGGCGCGCCCATCAGTACGTTCATGCCATGCTTGCGCGAGGCTTCTGCCGCTTCGAACGTGGTGGGAAATTCGGCGATCACGCTGCCAAGCTGGTGGGATTCGGCAACGTGGGCGTGCGTGGCGTCATCGTGGCTGGCGAGGGCAATGTGTCGCGCGCGGCACATTGCGGCGATAGTTTCGCGATTAGGCTGTGACCAGCGTGCGGCAAGCGCCAGTTGCTCCTCTTCGTACTGTTGCATCTGCGCATCGGTGAGCGAGTATTTGCCCTGATAATATTCACGATATTTTTCGCGGTTGGCGAACTGGCGCTGGCCCGGTGAGTGATCCATCAGCGACACCAGCGTTACCAGTTCGCGCTGTACCAGTTTTTCAAACAGCGGCAGCGTGGTGTGATGCGGCAGTTCGCAGCGTAGGTGCAGACGGTGCTCGGCACGGTTGACGCCGCGTTTCTGCGTCTCTTCGATGGCGTTGATCATCTTCTCCAGATTCTCCAGCCGATCGCCGCCGTCGCGTACATCACCAATCGCCACGGCGTCCAGCACGGTGGTGATGCCGCTCGCCACCATCAGCGCGTCGTGGCTGCTCATCGCCGAGTGGGCTGGCCAGTCAACTTTCGGGCGCGGGGTGAAGAATTTATCCAGATTATCGGTATGCAGCTCAATCAGCCCCGGTAGCAGCCAGCCGCCTTCGCCGTCCATTGCTTCTGACAGGTGACTCTGGCTTTCGGCAAAGGCGCGGATTTCGCCGTCCTGCATCTCCAGAGAACCGTGTACCACCTCGTTTTCCAGCACCAGTTTGACGTTATTGATAATCATGAAGAGACTCCCATTGGGTGCAGGCGGTCGGCGACTTGCTCGCGCACGGTTTCGTCATGGAAGATACCGACGATGGCCGCGCCGCGGGCTTTGGCTTCGCGGATCAGTTCCACTACGGCGGCGCTGTTTTTAGCGTCCAGCGAGGCGGTAGGTTCGTCGAGCAGCAGAATGGGGTAGTCGACGATAAAGCCACGGGCGATGTTGACACGCTGCTGTTCGCCGCCGGAGAAGGTCGATGGTGCCAGGTGCCACAGGCGTTCAGGCACGTTCAGGTGGGTGAGGAGACGCGCGGCTTTAGCGGCGCAGGCTTCACGCGGTACGCCGGTATCGAGCAGCGGCTGCATCACCACTTCCAGTGCCGAAATACGTGGGATGACGCGCAGAAACTGGCTTACCCAGCCGACAGTGGTTTTGCGGATCTCCACCACTTTGCGCGCTGGCGCGGTGACCAGGTCGACCCATTCATCACCGTGTTTGATCTGGATTTGCCCTTCGTCGGGTAGATAGTTGGCATACAGCGAGCGTAGCAGAGTTGATTTTCCACTGCCGGAATGGCCGTGGAGTACCACGCATTCGCCGGCGTTGACGGTGAGTGAGGCGCCTTGTAATACAGGCAGGCGCACGCCGTTTTGCTGGTGCAGGATGAAGGTTTTACTGACGTTTTGTACGTTAATCATTTTTCGCCTCGTGGTTCGGGTGTCGGATGCGACGCTGATGCGTCTTATCCGACCTACGGGGAGCGCATTTGTAGGCCGGATAAGGCGTTTACGCCGCATCCGGCACCAGCTCAATTCTGCAAAACCGATGACACCAGCAACTGGGTATACGGATGGTGCGGGTCGTCGAGCACGCGGTCGGTTAACCCACTCTCCACCACTTTCCCTTGCTTCATTACCAGCAAACGGTCCGCCAGCAGACGGGCGACGCCTAAATCGTGGGTGACAATCACCACCGCCAGGTTAAGCTCCATCACCAGACCGCGGAGCAGGTCCAGCAGGCGCGCCTGTACCGACACATCCAGCCCGCCAGTGGGTTCATCCATAAACACCAGCTTCGGATGCGTCACCAGGTTGCGGGCAATCTGCAAACGTTGCTGCATGCCGCCGGAAAAGGTGGTCGGCAGGTCGTCGATCCGGTTGGCGGGAATCTCCACCTCTTCCAGCCATTTCTGCGCGGTGGCGCGAATATCGCCGTAATGACGCGCTCCGGTTGCCATCAACCGTTCGCCGATATTGCCGCCTGCCGACACCTGGCGGCGCAGGCCGTCAAGCGGATGCTGATGCACCACACCCCATTCGGTGCGCAGCAGGCGACGGCGGTCGGCCTCGCTCATCGCGTACAGCGAACGGTTCTCGTAGCGAATTTCCCCTTGCTGTGGTGTCAGGCGGGCGGAGATCGACTTCAGCAGCGTGGTCTTCCCGGAGCCGGACTCCCCAACAATGCCCAGAACTTCTCCCGGCCATAAATCAAAAGAGACATCGCTGAAGCCTTTGCCCGGGGCATAAAGGTGGGTCAGGTTATTGACCGAAAGTAACGGTTGATTCATTGGCTTTTGGCCTCGTTCTGTTGGCGGCAATAATCGGTATCGGAGCAGACAAACATGCGGTTTCCGGCGTCATCCAGCACCACTTCGTCGAGGTAACTGTGGGTCGATCCGCAGATGGCGCATGGTTCATCCCACTGCTGGACGGTGAACGGATGATCATCGAAATCGAGGCTTTCCACGCGGGTAAACGGTGGCACGGCATAGATGCGCTTCTCGCGCCCCGCGCCAAACAGTTGCAGGGCGGGCATCATGTCCATTTTCGGGTTATCGAATTTCGGGATCGGCGACGGGTCCATTACGTAGCGCCCGTTCACCTTCACCGGATAGGCGTAGGTGGTGGCGATATGACCGAAGCGGGCGATATCTTCATACAGTTTCACCTGCATCACGCCGTACTCCTCCAGCGCGTGCATGGTGCGCGTTTCCGTCTCACGCGGCTCAATAAAGCGCAGCGGTTCGGGGATCGGCACCTGGAAGATAATGATCTGATCTTCGGTCAGCGGCGTTTCGGGTATGCGGTGACGCGTCTGGATAAGTGTCGCATCGTCCGTGCGCTCGGTGGTGTTCACCCCGGTCACGCGCTTAAAGAAGTTACGAATCGACACGGCGTTGGTGGTATCGTCTGCGCCCTGGTCAATCACCTTCAACACGTCGCTTTCGCCAATCACGCTGGCGGTGAGCTGAATGCCGCCGGTTCCCCAGCCGTAGGGCATCGGCATCTCGCGTCCGCCAAACGGCACCTGATAACCGGGGATTGCCACCGCTTTTAAGATAGCGCGGCGGATCATGCGTTTGGTCTGCTCGTCGAGGTAAGCAAAGTTGTAGCCGCTCAGATTAGCCATGGTTCTGCTCCTGTTGCAGACGTTTGAGTAGCTCCAGTTCGGCCTGGAAATCGACGTAGTGCGGGAGTTTGAGATGCGAAACAAAGCCTGCGGCTTCGACGTTGTCGGCATGGGCCAGCACGAACTCTTCATCCTGTGCCGGACCTGTTGCGTGCTCGCCGTATTCCGGTGCCTGCAACGCACGGTCAACCAGCGCCATCGCCATTGCTTTGCGCTCGCTCATGCCGAACACCAGCCCATAGCCGCGTGTAAAATGCGGTGGTTCATCCGGCGGGTCGATAAAACCGTTGACCATTTCACACTCGGTCATCAACAATTCGCCGACGTTCACCGCAAATCCCAGCTCTTCCGGCACAATAAATATATCGATATAGCCACTGCGAATTTCGCCTGCGAACGGGTGATTGCGCCCGTAACCGCGTTGGGTGGAGTAGGCCAGCGCCAACAAATAGCCTTCGTCACCGCGCATTAATTGTTGTAGACGGGAAGAACGCGAACAGGGATAAACCGGCGGCGTGCGGGTGATGTCGTCCGGTTGTGCGCCGCTATCTTCTTCAAACTTCGCCAGCCCCTGACGCGCCAGCAGGCTGAAGACGTGTGGCGACGGTTGCTGTTCGCTGTCAGCGGTGGTCAGCGTTGGCGTTTCGCCGTTTGCCAGCAGGGTGAAATCGAGCAGGCGATGGGTGTAGTCGTAGGTGGGGCCAAGCAGTTGGCCGCCGGGAATGTCTTTATAAATTGCTGAAATACGCCGTTCGAGACGCATCCCGGTGGTGTCGAGCGGCTCACTGACCGCCAGCTTCGCCAGCGTGGTGCGGTAGGCGCGCAACAGGAAAATCGCTTCGACGTTATCGCCGCTGGCCTGTTTCAGCGCCAGCGCGGCCAGCTCGCGGTCGGCAATACCGCCTTCGGTCATCACGCGATCTACCGCGAGGTTAAGCTGCTGTTCAATCTGGGCGACGCTCAGTTCAGGCAAATCAGTATCGCCCCGGCGTCGGCTCTCTTGCAGGGCGTGGGCGGCGTCGATCGCCTTTTCGCCCCCTTTCACGGCAACGTACATCAGCACACCTCCACATGAGTGGTTCGCGGAATAGCCAGCAGGCGCTCGCCGCAGGTCAGGATCAGGTCGATGCCGAGCGGGAACGGGTGCGGGCGCTCGGTAAGTTCATGAAGAATGCACTTTGGCAGTTGCGGGGCGATCATCCGTTCTTCGGCAATACCTGCGCCGGTGAGGCGCAACATACGCCCACCGCTCAGGCTGGTGACCTGTAAAATCAGCGTTGCGCCCGCTTCTGGTGCAACGGCAGTGCCGGTGGAAAGGGCGTTGAGCTGCTCGCTGGAGATCGCCTCATCTGTTACCGCGAAGGTCGCCTGTTTCGGCTGATTAACCAGCGGCGCGTTGGTATGAAAACGCAGGCTCTGATTGACGATATCGTTGCTCAATGGCGCGGCAAGCCACACCGGCGTGTCGTTATCGGCCAGCGTCAGCAGCACGCTGGTGGTGGCGATATTCAGCGGCTGCCAGCCGCGCTTGAGCTGATGCAGGGCGACAATCACGCCCGGCTCGCTCATGGCCTTTAACAGGCGACGAAAACTGTGTTGGGCATCCTGCACGGGAAGCATAAAAGCGGTTTCCAGGGTCATGCGTTGTCTCCGCGAACCATCGTAAAGAAGTCGACCCGGCTGGCGTTCACTTCGGCCTGGCGCGCGGCAATGCGTGCCATACGGTCAGCGTCCAGCGGGGTGATAAGGGTTTCTGATAAGTTTTGAAAGTGGCGGTTTTGCTGCATCAGCGCATCAATCAGCGCACAACGTTCGGCGTGCTGTTTGTCGCGCCCCAGCACCCAGCTATAGCCGAGCGTGCCGTCAGTCAGACGCACGGCGGCGCGGGTGAGCGTGGCGTCGCCAGCAAAAAAGCGTTCGCCGGTGCCGCCCATTCGCGCCTGAATCTGCACCAGGCCAGTTTCAGCGGCGCGGATCACCTCATAATCGGCGTTGATGTTCAGCGCGTTCAGGCGGGCTGCCAGTTCAGCCGGTTGGCTGTGCGCCAGCACGGACATCCAGTGCTGGCGGGTCGCGGTATCTGCGTGCATTCAGTGCTCCATAGTGAATTCAATCATGTCGGCGCGCGTCAGGCTGACGGAGTACTCCGCCGGGCTGCTTTCACCGTCACGGTGGTTAAGGGTGCGCACGCACAGCAGCGGCGACATATTCGGGATTTCAAGACGCTGGCACTCTTTGGCCTGGGCGCGGCGGGCGCTGATCCGCGTCTGGCTGCGTCGTAGCGTAATCCCCGTTTGCTCGCGCAGAAAATCGTGCAGCGAACCGCTGTCGAAACGTTGCAGCGTCGGCCAGAGGGTGAGGTCCGCAAAGTAGTGGTCGATTAAACAGAGCGCGACGCCGTTGACCCGACGCAGGGTGCGCAGGTGGATGACGTTCTCCCCCTCGGTTATCCCCAGCGCGTCAGCGACGTGACCGGAGGCGGGGCGCAGCACCGATAGCAATTTTTCGCTGGTGGGATGGCTGCCCTGGTCCAGCAGGTTCTGGCTAAAACGCGCCTGGGCGTTGAGCGGGTAATCGAACGGGCGCATCAGCACCAGTACGCCGACGCCCTGACGGCGCTGTACCCAGCCTTTTTCCACCAGTTGGTCGATGGCGCGGCGCAGGGTGTGGCGGTTCACCTCAAAGCGCGCCGCCAGTTGCTGCTCGGCGGGAAGATAGTCGCCGCAGCGGTAGTGTTGACGAAGCTCCTGCTCAAGTTTTGCGGCTATCTCCTGATAGCGTGTTGGGTAGCTGGTCGGATGTGTAGACAAGTGCATAGCCATCAATGCCTCGCTTATCAGATAAAGTGCTTACGCAACCGTTGAGAGAGGAAATCCAGCAGGCTGACCGTGACGATGATGAGCACCATCAGGGCGCAGGTTTGCTGGAACTGGAAACCGCGAATCGCTTCCCACAGCGTGACGCCGATCCCGCCCGCGCCAACCATACCGACGACGGTCGCCGAGCGGACGTTGGATTCGAAGCGATAGAGAGAGTAGGAAATCAGCAGCGGCATGACCTGCGGTAGTACGCCGTAGAGGATCTCTTCCAGCTTGTTGGCACCGGTAGCGCGAATGCCCTCCACCGGGCCGGGTTCAATCGCTTCTACCGCTTCGGAAAGCAGTTTGGAAAGTACGCCGGTGGTGTGGATAAACAGCGCCAGCACGCCAGCGAACGGGCCGAGGCCGACGGCGACCACGAACAGCATGGCGAAGACTATTTCGTTAATGGCGCGGCAGGCGTCCATCAGGCGGCGTACAGGTTGGTAGACCCACCACGGTACCAGGTTTTCAGCGCTCATCAGGCCGAAGGGGATGGAGAGAACCACCGCCAGCGCGGTGCCCCAGACGGCGATTTGCAGCGTGACGGCCATTTCGGTGAGGTAATCCTGCCACTGGCTGAAATCGGGCGGGAAGAAGTCGGCGGCGAACGTCGCCATGTTGCCGCCATCTTTAATCAGCGTAAGCGGTGCCATTTCCGCGCCCTGCCACGAGACGACCAGCACGGCGATAACAACGGCCCAGCTCAGAAGCGAGAACCAGCTGCGCTTGGGTGGGGCGATGGTGATGGTTTGCATGTTTGGCTCCGGTCTGTAGGCCGGATAAGGTGCTTGCACCGCATCCGGCATCAACGTCTGCACATTGTCGGATGCGACGCCGGGGCGTCTTATCCGACCTACGATTTACTGCACCGCTTTACTCACCGAACTCATTGCGCTTAACGCGTTGTTCAGGCGGTCCAAATCATCCAGTTGCGCCTGAATGGCGGTGGTTTTTGCCAGCTTGTCCTGTTCGTTCAGCCCTTTGTTGTCCTTCACGCTTTGCATCTCTTTAAACAGCGCGAGCTGGCGAATCGGCACCAGTTGCAGGTCGCTGGAGGCGCGGAACGGCGCCCAGCCCAGGCGTTCCAGCACCGCTTTCTCTTCCGGCGTTTTGCCGTAGTTCATAAAGAAGTCGTAGATCTTGTCTTTGGTGGTTTCGGACAGATTTTTGCGCCAGACGATCGGATCGCCTGGGATCAGCGGCGATTTCCAGATCACCTTCAGTTCTTTGAGCTTCTCCGGCGCGGAGGTTTTCAGCTTGTCGAGGTTTTCGGTGTTATTGGTCGCCACATCCACTTGCTTGTTGGCGACGGCCAGCGCATTGGTTTCATGCCCGGCGTTGACGGTGCGCTTGAAGTCGCTGGCGGAGATATTGTTTTTAGCGAAGACGTAGTAACCGGGGACGAGGAAGCCGGAGGTAGAGTTAGGATCGCCATTGCCGAAGGTGAGATCTTTCCGCTTCGCCAGCAGATCGTTCAGGTTGTTGATCGGGCTATCTTTGTTGACGATCAACACGCTCCAGTAACCCGGCGATCCATCCGCCGCGACCGTCTGGGCGAAGACCTGGCCGTTGGCGCGATCCACCGCTTCCATCGCCGACAGGTTGCCGTACCAGGCGATATCCACTTTATTGAAGCGCATCCCCTGGATAATGCCCGCGTAGTCCGGGGCAAAGAAGGCGTTGACCTTTACGCCCAGCTTCTTCTCCATATCCTGTAAGAACGGCGTCCATTGCGGTTTCAGGTTTTGCTGTGATTCCGTTGAAATAATGCCGAAATTCAGCGCCTTTTCCTGCTCTTCGGCGTATGCCGGATTTAACAGGGTGCTGAGGCTGAACATGCTGGTGAAGGCCAGCGAGGCAATTATCTTAGCGTTCATTCGTTTTCCTCAATGATGGGGATGTCAGGCAGCTTTCGCGTTCTCTTCGACGCGGTTAATGCTGCGGTAGAGATGGTCAAAACGTTCGTTATCAAACTGTTGGCTGCAGCCGTCGTAGAAGACGTGCCCCTGGCGCAGGGCGACGATGCGTTCGCAGTAGCGCAGGGCGTAATCCACCTGATGCAGCGTGACGACCACGGTAATGCCGTCGTTCTGGTTGATGTCGCGCAGGGTGTCCATCACGATGCGTGCCGATTCCGGGTCCAGCGAGGCGATGGGTTCGTCAGCGAGAATGACCTTCGCCTGCTGCATCAGCGCGCGGGCAATCGCCACACGCTGTTGCTGGCCGCCGGAGAGTGTGGAAACGCGTTGATGGGCAAAGTGCACCATGCCAACGCGGGTCAGCGCCTGTAACGCGCGCTGTTTCTGCTCGCGGGTGAAGTAGCTAAAACAGGTTCGCCAGAATGGCGTGCTGCCGAGCGCGCCAATCAGCACGTTCTCCAGTACGCTCAGGCGATTCACCAGGTTGAATTGTTGAAAGATGTAGCCGGTATGGGCGCGGCTTTTACGGATATCGCGGGCCAGACGGCCTTCGCGCTGGACAGTGCGGCCCAGCAGCTCGATATGGCTACCGACAGATTTATCGCCGGTAATCAAACCGCTTAAGTGACGTAAAAGGGTGGATTTTCCGGAACCCGACGGCCCAAGCAGAGCCACCATTTCACCATGATGAATGTTCAGATCAACCGCGTGCAGCGCCTGATGCTGATTGAAGGTTTTGGCGAGCTTCTCGACACGGATAATCGTTTGCATGATGCAGCCTCCCTAAAAAAGTGGCTCCATCGTGGCGGATTATTGTGACGATTTGGTTAATTAAAAGTGACTAACAGATGAAGAGTTAACGGGAATTCGATGACAGTGCGGGAGGGTGGGCCTCCCGGCGGGTTATTGCGTTGGCTGTTGTTTGACGACATTAATCATCCACGGTACGCCAAATTTATCGGTGACTTTGCCGAAGCCATGCGCCCAGAAAGTTTCCTGCCAGGCCATTTCGATTTTTCCGTTAGCGGCAAGGTTGTCAAACCAGCGTTTTCCTTCTTCGACCTGTTGCGAATCGAGCACCAGCGTAAAGCCGGAGTAGCTGGCTTTTCCTGACGGTATAGCATCGCTCATCATGATGTCGCTTCCTGCAATGCGCACGTTGGCATGAGCGATGGCGGTATCGGGAAATTGCATTCCGGAAGGGCAGTTTTCGGCGCTGTCCTGCGCTGATTTCGGCATTTCGCCGAAGCTGATTTTATAGAGCAGTTCCGCGCCCAACGTACGTTGATAATAGGCAATCGCGTCGGAACAGTTACCGGCAAAAGAGAGGTAGGGACTTAACGGCATGATGGTGACCTCAGTTAAGAGAAGCCCGTTAAGTGTAGTTCGAAATTTATACAGATGAGAGGGAAGCCTGATAAGACGCGGTCAGCGTCGCATCAGGCAGTCGCCACCGTTGCCGGATGCGGCGTAAACGCCTTATCCGGCCTACCGATCACAATACAATCAGTTCTTTTTCACAAACTCAGATTTCAGTTTCATCGGACCAAAACCGTCGATTTTGCAATCGATGTTATGGTCGCCTTCAACCAGGCGGATGTTTTTCACTTTGGTGCCAATTTTCAGCATCGAAGAGCTACCTTTCACCTTCAGATCTTTAATGATGGTCACGCTGTCGCCGTCAGCCAGCAGATTGCCGTTAGCATCTTTAACGATCAGCTCGTCGCTTTCCTGTGCAGGTTCTGCGTCGTTCCATTCGTAGGCACATTCCGGGCAGATGTACATGCCGTTATCTTCGTAGGTGTATTCGGAGTTGCATTTTGGGCAGTGTGGTAATGACATGTGGATTTCCTCAAAAGTCAGCAGGGCAAAAGCGCCAAAAAACGGCAGATTGCCGAAAAAGGCCGCAATTATACACAAAATCCCTGAGTTTGTCGGGGGTACTGCTGATTTTAGACGACGATCGTTTTCATTTGAAAGGAAACGCAAAAAGAAAATAATCTTTTTGCCTCCATTTATTATTTAAGATAAGGTTAATGCTCTACATGTTCTTTTTTTAATTCAAATGATATTTTTTATCTTTCTGACGTTTTAAACGTATCGGAAGACGTTATTTATTCTAATAAAAAACAACACTCTAAATATAAAATTATTTCTTGCAGTAATTATAAAAGCCGAAAACAGAACTCAAAAACAATCTGGCTAAATAAAAGTAATAAAATTTGCTTTAAGGAAAAATTTTCTATGTACACACAGACCCTGTATGAGTTAAGTCAGGAGGCTGAACGCCTGTTACAGCTTTCTCGCCAACAGTTGCAGTTACTGGAAAAAATGCCTCTCTCTGTACCCGGAGACGATGCGCCACAACTGGCTTTACCCTGGAGTCAGCCTAATATCGCCGAACGTCACGCGATGCTGAATAATGAGTTGCGTAAAATTTCCCGACTGGAAATGGTGCTGGCGATTGCCGGTACTATGAAAGCAGGGAAATCAACCACCATTAATGCCATTGTTGGTACGGAGGTTCTGCCTAATCGCAATCGCCCAATGACTGCGCTGCCAACGCTTATTCGCCATACGCCCGGGCAAAAAGAACCGGTACTGCATTTTTCACATGTCGCGCCAATCGACCATTTAATTCAACAATTACAACAGCGCCTGCGTGATTGCGATATTAAGCATCTGACCGATGTGCTGGAAATAGATAAAGATATGCGTGCGCTTATGCAGCGGATTGAAAATGGCATCGCTTTCGAAAAATATTATCTGGGTGCTCAACCTATTTTTCATTGTCTGAAAAGTTTGAATGATTTGGTGCGACTGGCGAAGGCGCTGGACGTCGATTTTCCTTTTTCTGCTTACGCCGCCATTGAGCATATTCCCGTGATTGAAGTGGAGTTTGTCCATCTGGCGGGGCTGGAGAGTTATCCCGGTCAGTTGACGTTACTGGATACCCCCGGGCCAAATGAAGCCGGGCAACCGCATCTGCAAAAAATGCTTAACCAGCAGCTGGCACGCGCCTCGGCGGTACTGGCGGTGCTGGATTATACGCAACTGAAATCGATCTCCGATGAAGAGGTCCGTGAGGCAATTTTGGCGGTGGGGCAATCGGTGCCGTTGTATGTGCTGGTCAATAAGTTCGATCAACAGGATCGTAACAGTGACGACGCCGACCAGGTGCGGGCACTGATTTCCGGAACGCTGATGAAAGGCTGTATTACGCCACAGCAGATATTTCCGGTGTCGTCGATGTGGGGCTACCTGGCGAATCGGGCGCGCCATGAGTTAGCCAACAACGGTAAGTTACCACCGCCAGAGCAACAACGCTGGGTGGAAGATTTTGCCCATGCCGCGCTCGGCAGGCGCTGGCGTCATGCCGATCTGGCGGACCTCGAACATATTCGCCATGCTGCCGATCAGTTGTGGGAAGATTCGCTGTTCGCCCAGCCAATTCAGGCGTTGCTTCATGCCGCTTACGCTAACGCCTCGTTGTATGCTCTGCGATCTGCCGCGCATAAACTGTTGAATTACGCGCAGCAGGCGCGGGAATACCTGGATTTTCGTGCGCACGGGTTAAACGTCGCTTGTGAACAATTGCAGCAAAATATCCATCAGGTCGAAGAAAGTTTGCAGCTATTGCAACTCAATCAGGCGCAGGTGAGCGGCGAGATTAAACATGAAATCGAGTTGGCCCTGACCTCCACCAACCACTTTCTGCGTCAACAGCAAGATGCGGTGAATGCGCAGTTAGCCGCGTTGTTTCAGGATGATTCGGAGTCGTTAAGTGAGATGCGTACCCGCTGTGAGACACTGTTACAGACGGCGCAGAACACCATCAGTCGCGACTTTACGCTGCGCTTTGCCGAGCTTGAGTCCACCCTTTGCCGGGTGTTAACCGATGTTATTCGCCCCATTGAGCAACAAGTCAAAATGGAATTGAGTGAGTCTGGGTTTCGTCCTGGGTTTCATTTTCCTGTTTTTCACGGCGTAGTTCCCCACTTCAACACCCGCCAGCTGTTCAGCGATGCAATATCCCGTCAGGAAGCAACGGATGAGCAGATCACCCGTTTTGGCGTTGTGCGTGAGATTTTTTCGCGCTGGTTGAATCAGCCCGACTGGGGACGGGGAAATGAGAAATTCCCGACAGAGACGGTTGATTACAGTGTGTTGCAACGAGCATTAAGCGCAGAAGTCGATCTTTATTGCCAACAAATGGCTAAAGTTATGGCAGAGCAGGTCGATGAATCTGTTACGGCAGGCATGAATACTTTTTTCGCTGAGTTCGCTTCATGTTTGACGGAATTACAGACGCGTTTACGCGAAAGTCTGGCTCTGCGTCAACAAAATGAATCCGTGGTCAGGCTGATGCAACAGCAATTGCAGCAGACTGTGATGACTCACGGCTGGATTTACACCGACGCTCAGCTGTTACGCGATGATATTCAAACACTTTTCACGGCAGAACGATATTGACCAAGACGTTACTGGACGGCCCCGGTCGCGTGCTGGAGTCGGTTCATCCGCGCTTTTTAGTGGATCTGGCGCAGGGCGATGATGCCCGCCTTCCACAAGCCCATCAGCAGCAGTTTCGTGAACGACTGATGCAGGAACTTCTTGCGCGCGTGCAGCTTCAGACATGGACGAACGGCGGCATGTTAAATGCGCCGCTTAGCCTGCGTCTGACATTGGTGGAAAAACTGGCGTCGATGCTGGATCCCGGTCATCTGGCGCTGACGCAGATCGCGCAGCATCTGGCGCTGCTGCAAAAAATGGATCACCGCCAGCACTCTGCTTTCCCGGAGCTCCCCCAGCAAATTGTCGACTTGTATGAGTGGTTTTCAGCCCGTTGTCGCTGGAAGGAAAAGGCGTTAACGCAACGAGGCCTATTGGTGCAGGCGGGTGAACAGAGCGAGCAAATTTTTACCCGCTGGCGTGCTGGGGCGTATAACGCCTGGTCGTTGCCTGGGCGCTGCTTTATCGTTCTGGAGGAGTTGCGCTGGGGTGCATTTGGCGATGCCTGCCGTCTGGGAAGACCGCAAGCGGTGGCGTTGTTGCTGGGTGATTTGCGCGTGAAAGCGACACAACATTTGGCAGAGAGTATCAATGCGGCCCCGACCACGCGTCACTATTACCATCAGTGGTTTGCCTCTTCGACCGTTTCGACGGGCGGGGAGCATGCTGATTTTTTAAGTTGGCTGGGAAAGTGGTCCACGGCAGATAAACAACCCGTTTGCTGGTCAGTGACCCAACGCTGGCGAACTGTCGCACTGGGGATGCCACGACTCTGTTCAGCGCAGCGTCTGGCGGGAGCAATGGTCGAGGAAATCTTCTCTGTAAATTTGGTGTAAATAATCAGTTACACCAATGAGTCCTAAACGAAATACATGTGTGAAGTTGATCACAAATTTAAACACTGGTAGGGTAAAAAGGTCATTAACTGCTCAATTCAGGCGTCAACTGGTTTGATTGTACATTCCTTAACCGGAGGGTGTAAGCAAACCCGCTACGCTTGTTACAGAGATTGCATCCTGCAATTCCCGCTCCCCTTTTGCGGCCGTCGCGCTGATTTTTCTGGCGTTTGCGGAAATGGGCCAACTCTGCGAGGAAAGCTATGCTGAAAAGGAAAAAAGTAAAACCGATTACCCTTCGTGATGTCACCATTATTGATGACGGTAAACTGCGTAAAGCCATTACCGCAGCATCACTGGGTAATGCAATGGAATGGTTCGATTTTGGTGTTTATGGTTTTGTTGCTTACGCATTAGGTAAAGTTTTTTTCCCGGGGGCTGACCCCAGCGTGCAGATGGTTGCTGCACTCGCCACTTTCTCCGTTCCCTTTCTGATTCGACCGCTTGGCGGGCTCTTCTTTGGTATGTTGGGCGATAAATATGGTCGCCAGAAGATCCTCGCTATCACTATTGTGATTATGTCGATCAGTACGTTCTGTATTGGCTTAATACCGTCCTACGACACGATTGGTATTTGGGCACCGATTCTGCTGTTGATCTGTAAGATGGCACAAGGTTTCTCGGTCGGCGGTGAATATACCGGGGCGTCAATATTTGTTGCGGAATACTCCCCTGACCGTAAACGTGGCTTTATGGGCAGCTGGCTGGACTTTGGTTCTATTGCCGGGTTTGTGCTGGGAGCTGGCGTAGTGGTGTTAATTTCGACCATTGTCGGCGAAGAGAACTTCCTCGATTGGGGCTGGCGTATTCCGTTCTTTATCGCTCTGCCGTTAGGGATTATCGGGCTTTACCTGCGCCATGCGCTGGAAGAGACTCCGGCGTTCCAGCAGCATGTCGATAAACTGGAACAGGGCGACCGCGAAGGTTTGCAGGATGGCCCGAAAGTCTCGTTTAAAGAGATTGCCACCAAACACTGGCGCAGCCTGTTGACATGTATTGGTCTGGTAATTGCCACCAACGTGACTTACTACATGTTGCTGACCTATATGCCGAGTTATTTGTCGCATAACCTGCATTACTCCGAAGACCACGGGGTGCTGATTATTATCGCCATTATGATCGGTATGCTGTTTGTTCAACCGGTGATGGGCTTGCTGAGTGACCGTTTTGGCCGTCGTCCGTTTGTGCTTCTTGGTAGTGTTGCACTGTTTGTGTTGGCGATCCCGGCGTTTATTCTGATTAACAGTAACGTCATCGGCCTGATTTTTGCCGGCTTATTGATGCTGGCGGTGATCCTTAACTGCTTTACGGGCGTTATGGCTTCTACCTTGCCTGCGATGTTCCCGACGCATATCCGTTACAGCGCGCTGGCGGCGGCATTTAATATTTCGGTGCTGGTTGCCGGTCTGACGCCAACGCTGGCGGCCTGGCTGGTCGAAAGCTCGCAGAATCTGATGATGCCTGCCTATTACCTGATGGTAGTGGCGGTGGTTGGTTTAATCACCGGCGTAACCATGAAAGAGACGGCGAATCGACCGTTGAAAGGTGCGACACCAGCGGCGTCAGATATACAGGAAGCGAAGGAAATTCTCGTCGAGCATTACGATAATATCGAGCAGAAAATCGATGATATTGACCACGAGATTGCCGATTTGCAGGCGAAACGTACCCGCCTGGTGCAGCAACATCCGCGAATTGATGAATAAGCTGAAACGGATGGCCTGATGTGACGCTGTCTAATCAGGTCAATTGAACTCTTAAGGTTCACTTAATCTCTGACGCGCATACTCTCCTCCAGGTTAACGGAGGAGAGTGCAATGAAAAACCGTGTTTATGAAAGTTTAACTACCGTGTTCAGCGTGCTGGTGGTCAGCAGCTTTCTTTATATCTGGTTTGCCACGTACTGATCTTTTTTCAGCCGTATCCAGGCCCGCGTGCCGGAAGTCTCTTGCCGGTTTTGCAGGAAAAACTGCCCGTGATGCAACTGTGTAATGCGGCTGACAATACTTAACCCCAGACCAATCCCGCCATAACGGCTGTCCATTCGTACAAACGCTTTACTCAACTCCCCGCATTTACTCTCATCAATACCCGGCCCTTCATCTTCAACGGCCATGACCGCTCCGCCATCTTCTTGCAGCTTAATCATAATGTTGCTGCCTTGTGGGCTATAACGATGGGCGTTTTCTACCAGGTTTCGCAATAACATCCGCAGCAGGGTTGCATCACCCTGAACGGTGATGTCGGCGGCGCTCTCTGGCAATAGCAGGGTTTGCTGGCGCTGGTCGAGCATGGTACTAAGTTCGTCATACGAGGGGAGAATGACATCTTCCAGCAGTTTTACATGTTGATAATTACCGGAAGAAAATGACTGTCCGGCACGCGCCAGTTGCAGCAGCTGGGAGACGCTCTCCATCATCTGATCAAGTCGTGCCACTAACGGTGCTACATCAATGTGATGCGTTTTCGCCAGCAGTTCCAGATGCAAACGCACCCCCGCCAGTGGTGTTCGCAGTTCGTGCGCGACGTCAGCGGTAAACAACCTTTCGTTATCCAGCGTGCTGGTCAGGCGACTGACCAGATCGTTTAACGCCGAAACCACCGCATCGATTTCGAGGGTGGCGCTATGAATGGCAATGGGCGTTAAGTTATCGGCGGTGCGCGCTTCCAGCTCTTTTTGCAGCTCCGCCAGCGGTCGGGTGATGCGGCGTACCGCCTGATAGCAGATAAATAGCGTCAGGCTAACCATAAAGACGCCGGGGACAATCAGGCTGGCGACCGCCTCGCGGATCTCACGCATGATGTGGCGATCGTTGTTGCGATTGTCGCGTAGCGCCTGCTCAAACAGCTGAATCTGCTCGGTACTTTCATGCCACAGCCAGAAGACGCTGATCAGCTCAAACACCAACAAAATGGCCCCGATGGTCAATATCAGCCGTTGGCGCAGCGATATTGGTCGGCGCAGAAAACGCATCAGATTCAATTAGTTTTCCTCATTTGCGACCAGCATATAGCCAAATCCGCGCACGGTGCGGATACGGGCTTTGCCCACTTTGTCGCGCAGGTTATGGATATGCACTTCCAGGGTGTTGGTCGAGGGCTCGTTGTCCCAGTTGTAGATATCGTTGTAGAGAATTTCCCGATGCACCGGGCTGCCTGCTTTAAGCATCAGGCGCGACAGCAGAGCATATTCTTTGGGCGTCAGAATCAGTTCTTCTCCGCTCATCCATACCTGGCGGCGACCCATATTCAGCGTCAGGTTGCCAACGTTCAGCTCACTTTCGCCCTGATTATTATGGCGTCGTAGCAGGGCGCGGATACGGGCGTGCAACTCTTCCAGCGCAAAAGGCTTCACCAGATAATCGTCGGCCCCGACATCCAGCCCGGCGATTTTGTCGGTAAGGGTATCGCGGGCGGTGAGAATTAACACCGGCAGAGTGTATTTTTTCTGCCGGATACGGGCAAGAAAATGCAGCCCATCTTCATCGGGTAAGCCTAAATCCAGTACCACCAGGCTGTAATGACCGGCTTCAAGGCTTTGTTCCGCCATCCGCGCGGTGCTCACGCCATCGCACGCGTAGCCTTCGGTTTGCGCCGCCAGAATCAATCCCTGCAATAACAGCGTATCGTCTTCAACAATCAGAATTTTCATTCACTCACTCTCCTGCAAGTTTGCAGAATATCATCCGCAGCCTGGTAATACTTCGTCTCAACGCCAGTCAGGCCCAATAAGGTTGAGAATAAATTGTCTTGTGAATAGTGTTGCGTTTGCGCCTGTTTTTGCAGGCAGTTCTGGTCAACCTGATACCGTTTTTGATAATCCTCCGATAGCCACAGCAGCATCGGCACCTGTTTTTGGCTATCCGGGGCGATGGCATAAGGCAGACCGTGCAGATAGATGCCATTTTCACCTAACGATTCACCGTGGTCAGAAAGATAAACCAGGCTGGTGGTAAATTTATCCTGATGTTCTTTCAGCAGATTAATCGCTTTATCAACAATATAGTCGACGTAAACCAGCGTGTTGTCGTAAGTGTTCACCAGTTGCTCTTGGGTACAGGTCTGGATCTCGTTAGTGTCGCAGGTTGGGGTAAATTTCCTGAACTGCGGCGGATAGCGGTTGTAATAGGTCGGGCCGTGGCTGCCGATAGTGTGTAATACAATGAGGCCATCGCTTTGCAGATTATTGATGTACTCTTCCAGCCCGTGGAACAGCACTTCGTCATAGCATTCGCCGTTGATGCACTGACCAGGCAGGTTCAGCGCGGTGACGTTCTGGTGAGGTACGCGATCGCAAACGCCTTTACAGCCGCCATCGTTGTCATTCCACAGCACGTTGATGCCCGCTCGCTGAATGATATCCAGCACGCCTTCCTGGTGCTGTGCCAGCTCTTCTTTGTAGTGCTCACGCGGCATATCCGAGAACATGCACGGCACTGAGACGGCTGTTGCTGTGCCACAAGAGGCGGTATTAGGGAAATAGACCACGTTATCTTTTGCCAGGCGAGGATTGGTTTCGCGTGGATAACCATTCAGCGAGAAATTCTCTGCGCGCGACGTTTCTCCGACGATCAAAATGGTCAGGTTTTTGCGTTTCCCATTTTGCATTAATGGGTTGCGGTGAGCATCTTCACCAATGCGTATCAGTGGCAGGTTGGCTGACCGCTGGTGAGAGTACCACGACCAGCTAGCAACAATGCTGTTGGACGGGCTTAAGGATTTCACCAGTTCTTTGTTGTTGCGAAACAGCGATGCATAGTCTTTGTAGAACAGTGCGGCAACCAGCAGAATCAGCAGTACAGAAATCAGGATGTTGGCCCCGCGGAAAAGAACGCTGCGCAGGCGTGAGGTGGTGGGTTTGATTTTGATCCAGCAGGCAATCAGCGCAGCAAGCACGCCGCTGAATCCCAGCGTTAATAACATTTGCGGCGTCATCAACGCATAACTTTCTGCCGGAGTGGTATCAATAATATTGGCAATCATCGAGCGGTCGATGACGATGCCGTAAGTCATTATGAAATATTGTGCAGCCGCGCCAACCAGAATAAACAGGCAGGCCAGCGGTCGATTAAGCCACAAGAAAGAGCTTAGTGTCAGGACAATATTAATCACGCTGAAGGCGACGACCGGCATCGACAAGAAAACCAGTACGTTATGCAGCGAGTCCAGCGGCAGCGCCTGCAACACCTGTTTAAAAAAGGCAATATTCAGGCAGATAGAGATATAAAAAGCGGCTAACAATAGCCAGGCGAGTAAATTCAAAGAGGGTCTTTTTAGTAGGCGCTTCAACATCACGGTGTTTCCATCGAACAAAGTGCGCATATGCTCGCAAAGCAAAATTAAGCCAACCTTAAGTTCTTAAGGTTGGCTTTTATGTTTGCTTGATTAAGGGGAATTAATCTTTGCTTATTGGTGCATCTAAGGGATACGGGTTTTTATGCAGCCGGTTGTAATTCAGCGCATACATGGCGGTGATTACCATCAGAGTGACAAATGACCACATAACCTCTTTCGCGCCGGACCCTACTACGGCCCAGATGCAGTAGAGGAAGGCAATGGTAGTCACTGCCAGATATGCCGGGCGTGCTTTACCAAAGTGACCGTGGCCGAGCAGTAGTAACGCCGCACAGGTGTAAAGATATGGCACCAGTGTAAAGATGACCGACACGGAAGAAACCAGACCGAATTCTTTGGTCGCGTTTGGCGAAATGCTACTGAGCTGGAAGATGGTCATCAAAATACCGACGATAATCAGCCCCGCCACTGGCGTGCCCGCTTTATTTACACGGGCAAAAATCGGTGGGAACAGTCCGTCATCGGCAGCGGCTTTCGCCGTTTGACCCGCCAGCAACGTCCAGCCGCCCAGTGAACCTAAGCAACCCGCAGCTGCGCAGAAGGAAACAATGGCCCCGGCGGTGTCACCCAACGCCATCCGTGCGGCATCACCGAATGGCGAAGCAGAAACGCGCAGTGCGGCATTAGGGATCATCCCCATAATCGCGGTGGTAGAAAGTACATAGCAAACGGCAGCAATCAATACCCCGCCAATGGTGGCGATAGGGACGTTGCGTTTCGGGTTTTTCACCACACCTGCGGCAACGGAGGCACTTTCCACACCGATGAACGACCACAGCGTAACGTTAAGGGTACTTTGAATCGCACCGAAGGTGCCCAGGCCGCTGACGTTCCATGCCGCCATATAGGTTTCACCACGGAACCAGAACCAGCCAAATACGGCAATCCCGACGATGGGGATCAGCGCCAGCACGGTAGCAACGGCCTGTACGCGGGTGATCATTTTCGGACCGACAATGTTCAGCAGGACGAAGATCCACAGCACCACGACGCAGGTGATGGTTAATACCAATGGATCTTTCAGAATCGGGAAGAAGTAACTTAAATATCCTACGCCAATGACCACCATAGCGATATTGCCGATCCAGCAGGCCAGCCAGTAGAGGACGTTGGTTTGATAACCGAGAAACGGGCCAAAGCAGCGGCGGGCGTAAGCGTAAGAACCACCAGGACTTGGGTCGAGGAACGACATTTTGGCGTATACCATCGAGAGCCCCAGCGCACCGATAATCGTCACCAACCATCCATAAATGGCAATCCCGCCAGTGGAGGCCAGGTTTGCAGGTAACAGAAAAACACCTGACCCCATAATATTCCCCGACACCATCAGGGTGACGGGGATTAAGCCCACTTTGTGAGCATCAGCATCCGAAGACATAATTAAACTCCTGCGAAGGCGAGCTTCGTGACAATAAATTACGTCATATCATACGCCTGCATTCGATAGTTGAATTATTATCGGCCGGGTTATCGCTGATGCCGTTATTAATATAGCTCTTCGTTAAGGTTAAAAATCAGGCGACAGTGCGTTCTCTGTGCTGACTAACATAATGCAGCGGCGTCATACCGTAGAAGTCTTTAAAGACAGAAATAAAGTACGACGTACTGTTGTAGCCGCAGGACTGTGATACCTGAGAGATATTTTTACCGTCCATCATTAATTCATTTACGGCATAACGCATGCGGCAGGTGGTGATTATTTGGCTATAACTGGTGTTTTCGCTTTTCAGCTTTTTCTTTAACAGACTTGGGCTAAGACATAAACAACTGGCTACCATACTAAGATTCCAGTCTTTGTGGATATCGCTTTCAATAATTTGATAAACGCTGTCACTTACACAATTACGTAACATATACATCATTAGTGAAAGGAATTTTTTACTGTCGAGAAAACGGGATAGCACAGTGAATAATAATGCACGTGTTCGTTCCTTTTCTGACTCAGTTTCAGCGGGCATCATGCTATGCTGCGCGGCAACGCGAAAGACGTCTGGCGTCAGGCATGGCAGGGTGAGGATGGGCGTAGCGCTACGTTGCCATACTGGTATTTGCGAGAGATCTTTATTCAGAAACCGGAGGTAATCTTTGATGATGTCGTGACTAATATGAGCAACCAAAGTGTTATTAAGAGAGGAGACGTCGATAATATTATTTTCACAATTTAATAACGCCATGTGGTTAGCTTTAAGGCTAATAGGTTCTTTCCCATTCACCCTTATCCAGACATCTTTTTCAGTCAATAAAACAATACAAGGTTGGTCGCTGCAAATCCTCATACATGTACTCCTGAGTGCGAATAAAAGACCAGTTCTCGCTAAAGCGAAGCGATACCGGGAAATGGTTATATAATTGTATGATGAATATAAACATGCATAAAAATAACGAGTTTTACTAATATTACAAATTTTTATAGTAATTTCTCATGTACATATTTTTTTACAGGCTAAAAAAAGGATAAATAACAGGCAAAAAAAAGCGCGGGGTGGGACCGCGCAAAAAGCATGACATTTTTTGTTTGCAGCAATTTTTATGAAAACGTTGCCATACTTAAAAGGCCTCAAGCCAGGCGGCGTAATGTTATTTAACAATTACGCCTTCAGCGGAATAGTGGTTACGCTTTCACACACATAACGTGGTAAATACCGTCAATAATTTCTGTCCCTTCTGTTTCGTGTTCAAATCCAGGGAAATGATGGTCCCAGGATTGCAGCGAGCGTAAATAACTTACTTGCGGACTGTTTTTATCGCCGAAGTTTTCACCAGACAGCAGCATCGGGATTCCTGGCGGATACGGGATAACTGAGTTTGCCGCGATACGTCCTGGCAGATTTTCAATGGATACCAGTTCGACATTGTTGTCGACAATCGCGTTGTACGCTTCACGCGGGGTGATTTCCGCCACCGGTAGGCCGGAATAGGCTTCATTCAACCGTGCGCCAGGGTTGTTTTCTTTCAGCCAGGCAAACATGGTGTCACCCAGATCGTGAATCCCTATGTTCGCGTAAGTGTCAGGATATTGTTCAACAAGTTCCGGCATCACCTGCGCCAGCGGTGTGTTGGCATCATAGTGGCGTTTGAAGGAGCAAAGGGTGTTAACCAGAGTCCCCCATTTCCCACGGGTCACGCCCATAGAGAACAGGAACATAATCTGGAAGTCAGTGGTACGGGTAGGCACAATGCCGTGGCGACCAAGCCAGGCTGTGACCAGCGCCGCCGGAACACCGGTTTCTTCCAGTTCACCATCTTCACCCATTCCCGGAGCAAGGATGCTGACTTTAATCGGGTCGAGCATACTCCAGTTATCCGGAATATCTTTGAAGCCGTGCCAGCTTTCGCCCGGATGCATGACCCAGCAGTCCTGAACGGTGGTCAGCAGTTTGGTTGGTGCGTCAGCAAAGTCATAGGTTTTGCCGGTTTGTGGGTCGGTGACGACTTCTTTGTTCCACGGTTTGAAGAACCAGCTACCGTCAGCGGTGAACTCTTTATACAGCCGCGCCATCGCCTGACGGAAATCAACCGCTTCGTCGATCACTTCCTGGGTCAGTGACAGGCCGCTGTTGCCGTCCATCATCGACACTGCCACGTCGTTGGATGCGCAGATGGCATACAGCGGGGAGGTGGTGGCATGCATCATGTAGGCCTGGTTGAAGCGGGAGAAGTTAATCGCCCCACGACCTTCACGTACATGAATATAAGAGGCCTGGGACAGCGCATTCAGCAGTTTGTGGGTGGAGTGGGTGGCGAAAACGGTAGGACCGTTGTGATCGCCAGGTTCGCCGCGCATGGCATAGTGATCGGCATAGATCGGGTTGAAACGTGCATAGCCGTACCAGGCTTCGTCAAAGTGCAGACGATCGGAGGTTTTTTCCAGCAGATCCTGCGCTTCTTTAGCGTTATAACACACGCCGTCATAGGTACAGTTGGTCACCACGCAGTAAGACGGTTTTTGCCCGACTTTGTCTTTGGTCAGCGGGCTTTCACTGATTTTCTTCTGCAAGGTTTCAGGTTGCATTTCCTGCGGATAGATTGGCCCGATAATGCCGTAGCGGTTGCGGCTTGGCACCATGTAGACCGGTTTCGCGCCTGTCAGCATCAAGCCTTGTTCGATGGATTTATGGCAGTTACGGTCAACGACCACGACATCGTTATCGGTCATGCAAGCCTGCATGATGGTGCGGTTAGAGCCGGAAGTACCGACGACTACCGACCAGGAGCGATCGGCACCAAATACGCGTGCGGCATATCTTTCGCTTTCGCCAAATGCGCCAGTATGGTCAAGCAAAGAACCGAGGGAAGTGCGTTCGATGCCCATGTCGGTGCGGAACAGATTTTCACCATAGTAGTCATGGTAGAAACGTCCGGCGGGTGTTTTGGTAAAACCAACGCCGCCCTGGTGGCCTGGCGCTGCCCAGGAATATTCATGGATGTCGCTATATTTCATCAGCGCGCTGAACAGTGGCGGCAATAGCTGCTGGCGGTAGCGGGTCATCGCGGCAACGGCGCGTCCGGCGATAAAGTCGGCAGTATCTTCCAGAATCCAGGCGAATTCATCGACAAGCTCCAGCAGGTCGCGATCCATTGCGGCGAGGGCTTTTTCCCGATCGCCCAACAGGAAGACCGGCACGTTTTGTTGGCGCTCATGAAGCTTACCGATCAATTGTCTGACGTTTTGATGTTCGTCCGGATGTTCCATTTGATAGCTGAACATCAGGCAGTCAATGGCTTCGTTTGAAGAGAGAATGGCAAAACCATCATCAAAGGAGGTGGATTTAATCACGGTAACATTTTGCTGGCTTAAAGCATCTGCCAGACGCTCAACGGCGTTACCGACCCAGGTGTCTTGATGGAGAAACTCGCTTTCAACAATTAATACTTTCATCATTGCTTACCCGGTTATGAAGGAATCTTCGTTGCGGGCAAGTATCTTCCGGCCTTTTCGGGCTGTAAAGCGCGTGAAAAACAAACATTTTTGAAATATTTATTTTTATAAACAACACGTTATGTGATTATTTTAAATTATTTTCACTGCTTATTATCGACGGCTAAACTATTTTTTTGGCTGATACTGATATCGTCTTTAGCCGGGAAACGTCTGGCGGCGCTGTTGGCTAAGTTTGCGGTATTGTTGCGGCGACATGCCGACATATTTGCCGAACGTGCTGTAAAAACGGCTACTCGAACGAAAGCCTGCCGTCAGGGCAATATCGAGAATACTTTTATCGGTATCGCTCAGTAACGCGCGAACGTGGTTGATGCGCATCGCGGTAATGTACTGTTTCATCGTCAATTGCATGACCCGCTGGAATATCCCCATTGCATAGTTGGCGTTAAGTTTGACGTGCTCAGCCACATCGTTGATGGTCAGCGCCTGATCATAGTTTTCGGCAATAAAGCCCAGCATCTGGCTGACATAAAATTGCGCATGGCGCGAGACGCTGTTTTTGTGTGTGCGCGAGGTTTTATTGACCAGAATCGGTTCCCAGCCAGAGAGGCTAAATCGCTTGAGCATCAGGCCAATTTCATCAATGGCGAGCTGGCGAATTTGCTCGTTCTGACTGTTTAATTCCTGCTGCCAGCGGCGCACTTCAAACGGGCTAAGTTGCTGTGTCGCCAGTGATTTGATCACCATGCCGTGAGTGACGTGGTTAATCAGGTCTTTATCCAGCGGCCAGGAGAGAAACAGATGCATCGGCAGATTAAAAATCGCCATGCTCTGACAGGTTCCGGTATCTGTTAGTTGGTGCGGTGTACAGGCCCAGAACAGCGTGATATGACCCTGATTGATATTCACTTTTTCATTGTTGATCAGGTATTCCACATCGCCATCGAAAGGCACATTCACTTCGACCTGACCATGCCAGTGGCTGGTGGGCATGATATGCGGTGCGCGAAACTCAATTTCCATCCGCTGGTATTCTGAATACAGCGACAGTGGGCTACGGGTCTGCTTTTCGTCGCTGCTGCACATAAACGTATCTGTATTCATGGATGACTCTCTTTCCTGGAATATCAGAATTATGGCAGGAGTGAGGGAGGATGACTGCGAACAGGCGCACGGTTTTATTCCTCTCCCTGGAGGTGCGAGGAGAGCGGATGAGAAGATTTGGGTCGATTATTCAGCTTTTCAGGTAATTTATTCCCATAAACTCAGATCTATTGATGTGCCACTTAGGATCTGAGTTTTCGGGAATGCTCAACCGGGAAACCGGAGGTTTTCTGCGATATCGCCTGCCATGATGAAGTTATTCAAGCAAGCCAGGAGATCTGCATGATGTCTGCACCCAAAATTACATTTATCGGCGCTGGTTCGACGATTTTCGTTAAAAATATTCTTGGTGATGTGTTCCATCGAGAGGCGCTGAAAACGGCGCATATTGCCCTGATGGATATCGATCCCACCCGCCTGGAAGAGTCGCACATTGTGGTGCGTAAGCTGATGGATTCAGCAGGGGCCAGCGGCAAAATCACCTGCCACACCCAACAGAAAGAAGCCTTACAGGATGCTGATTTTGTGGTGGTGGCATTTCAGATTGGCGGTTATGAACCTTGCACGGTGACTGATTTCGAGGTCTGTAAGCGGCATGGTCTGGAACAAACCATTGCCGATACGCTGGGGCCGGGCGGCATTATGCGTGCGCTACGTACCATTCCGCACCTGTGGCAGATTTGCGAGGACATGACGGAAGTCTGCCCCGATGCCACCATGCTCAACTACGTTAATCCAATGGCGATGAATACCTGGGCGATGTATGCCCGCTATCCGCATATCAAGCAGGTAGGGCTGTGCCATTCGGTGCAGGGAACGGCGGAAGAGCTGGCGCGTGACCTCAATATCGACCCGGCTACGCTGCGTTACCGTTGCGCAGGTATCAACCATATGGCGTTTTACCTGGAACTGGAGCGCAAAACCGCCGACGGCAGTTACGTGAATCTCTACCCGGAACTGCTGGCGGCTTATGAAGCAGGGCAGGCACCGAAGCCAAATATTCATGGTAATACTCGCTGCCAGAATATTGTGCGTTACGAAATGTTCAAAAAGCTGGGCTACTTCGTCACAGAATCGTCAGAACATTTTGCTGAGTACACACCGTGGTTTATTAAGCCAGGTCGTGAGGATTTGATTGAGCGTTATAAAGTACCGCTGGATGAGTACCCGAAACGCTGCGTCGAGCAGCTGGCGAACTGGCATAAAGAGCTGGAGGAGTATAAAAACGCCTCCCGGATTGATATTAAACCGTCACGGGAATATGCCAGCACAATCATGAACGCTATCTGGACTGGCGAGCCGAGTGTGATTTATGGCAATGTCCGTAACGATGGCTTGATTGATAACCTGCCACAAGGATGTTGCGTGGAAGTGGCCTGTCTGGTTGATGCTAATGGCATTCAGCCGACCAAAGCCGGTACGCTACCTTCGCATCTGGCCGCCCTGATGCAAACCAACATCAACGTACAGACGCTGCTGACAGAAGCTATTCTTACGGAAAATCGCGACCGTGTTTACCACGCCGCGATGATGGACCCGCATACTGCCGCCGTGCTGGGCATTGACGAAATATATGCTCTTGTTGACGACCTGATTGCCGCCCACGGCGACTGGCTGCCAGGCTGGTTGCACCGTTAAGGGGTAATCGCTTCCGGCGCTCTGGTGATTAAGCCAAAGCGCCGTAGCTGGCGGCAATGAAAGCGGGCGAGGAATATCACCGTCGTTAATGCGCCCAGTAGTGCGCAGAACATATCGGATTGCGTATCCCACGGGTCGCCTTGAGTACCGAGAAAATCATCTGCGCCCTGGCCCATTGCCAGCGCTGCCCACCACTCGATTAACTCATACATCGCGCTTATCGCCAGCGCGACACAACAGACCAGAAACGCCACCATTTTACGCCCGCGAACGTACATCCCGCGCACGAGGATCTCTCGTGCCACCAGTGCAGGCACCAGCCCCTGGAAAAAATGCCCCAGTTTATCATACGGATTACGGCTCAACCCCAGCCATTCCTGCACCTCAAAACCAACGGGGACTTTCGCGTAGGTGTATTGCCCGCCGACCATCAGGATGATGGCGTGAAAGAAAATGAGCGTATAGAGCAGCGGCGTTAACGGGTAACGTTTAGCGGTGGCAAGCAGTAGCGGCACGACAATAATCACCGGTGTCACTTCCATCAGCCAGGTGAGTTTGTCATGGGCCGAAATGCCGGTATAAATCAGGATTAACGTTAGCGCCAGTGCGCCGGTGTTAAGAATTAACGGCTTGAGTGTGCGGGTCATGGTGAGTTCGCAAGTCAGGGAAAATACTGACTATTGACCAGTAAGCGTGAAATTACAATCGCAAAAGAGGTGGCCCAGGGGGATCACCTGGCAGCATGCTGCCAGGCGCTGGGCCGAAGAGGTTACTTAGTGCAGTTCGCGCACTGTTTGTTGACGATCTGCTGGAAGAAGTCGTTACCTTTGTCATCGACCAGGATAAACGCCGGGAAATCTTCTACTTCGATTTTCCAGATAGCTTCCATACCCAGCTCCGGATAAGCGACGCATTCCAGATGCTTGATGCTCTGCTGCGCCAGTACCGCCGCCGGACCGCCGATGCTACCGAGGTAGAAGCCGCCGTGTTTATGGCACGCGTCGGTAACCTGCTGGCTGCGGTTACCTTTCGCCAGCATGATCATGCTGCCGCCGTGGGATTGCAGCAGATCCACGTAGGAGTCCATACGACCTGCGGTGGTTGGGCCAAGTGAACCTGATGGATAACCGGCAGGCGTTTTCGCCGGACCCGCGTAGTAGATCGGGTGATCTTTGATGTACTGCGGCAGTTCTTTACCGGCGTCAATCAGCTCTTTCAGCTTGGCGTGTGCAATATCGCGACCCACGATAATGGTGCCGGTGAGCGACAAGCGGGTGGATACCGGGTATTGCGAAAGCTGGGCAAGGATCTCTTTCATCGGGCGGTTAAGGTCGACTTTCACTGCTTCGCCTTCACCTGCCTGACGCAGTTCTTCTGGAATGTACTGGCCTGGATTGTGTTCCAGTTTTTCGATCCAGATACCTTCGCGGTTGATTTTCGCTTTAATGTTACGGTCAGCGGAGCAGGAGACTCCCATGCCTACCGGGCAGGATGCGCCGTGACGTGGCAGACGGATAACGCGGATGTCGTGCGCGAAGTATTTACCGCCAAACTGCGCGCCAAGACCGAGTTTCTGGGCCTCTTCCAGCAGTTCCTGTTCCAGCTGGATATCGCGGAACGCCTGACCATGTTCGTTCCCTTCCGTCGGCAGTTCATCGTAATAGTGAGCGCTTGCTAACTTGACGGTTTTCAGGTTGGTTTCCGCAGACGTACCGCCAATCACAAACGCGATATGGTACGGCGGGCAGGCTGCAGTACCGAGGGTACGCATTTTCTCGACGAGGAAGTTTTTCAGTTTGCCGGGCGTCAGCAGGGCTTTGGTTTCCTGGTAGAGATACGTTTTGTTGGCAGAGCCGCCGCCTTTAGCGACACAGAGGAATTTGTACTCATCGCCATCTACCGCGTACAGGTCGATTTGCGCAGGCAGGTTCGTGCCGGTGTTGACCTCTTTATACATGTCCAGCGGCGCGTTCTGTGAATAGCGCAGGTTATCTTCGATATAGGTGTTATAGACGCCTTTCGACAGCGCTTCTTCATCACCGCCACCGGTCCACACGCGCTGACCTTTTTTACCGACGATGATCGCGGTGCCGGTATCCTGGCAGGTCGGCAGCACGCCTTTAGCGGCGATTTCGGAGTTTCTTAAGAATTGCAGCGCCACGTACTTGTCGTTTTCGCTGGCTTCTGGATCGTGAAGAATAGCCGCAACCTGTTTCTGGTGTGCCGGGCGGAGCATGAAAGAAGCGTCGTGAAAGGCTTGCTGCGCCAGCAGGGTCAGGGCTTCTGGTTCCACTTTCAGGATGGTTTCGCCGTCGAAGTCGGCAACGCTAACGTAATCAGAAGTGAGTAGATAGTATTCGGTATTGTCTTTCCCCATCGGGAAAGGTGCCTGGTAGATAAAGGGTTTGTTTGACATAGCTTCCAGCCTGTAACTCTGTATTTGTTATTCGAAAATGGCGTGCCGCGTAGTCACGGGCGGCACGCAAAGTGCATTTATAAGAACCCGTACATCGCGGCGAAGATCCAGCCGAAGACGCACGATACGCTCACACCAATCAACCCCGGCAGAATAAAGCTGTGGTTGATGACGAAGCGACCGATGTGGGTGGTGCCGGAACGGTCAAACTGAATCGCTGCCAGATCGCTCGGATAAGTCGGCAGGATGTAATAACCGTAGCAAGCCGGTGCTGAAGCCACGATGTATGCCGGATCAACGCCGATCGCCAGCGCGACCGGAACAATCGCCGCCAGCGCCGCAGCCTGAGAGTTTACAAACTTGGAAACCAGCAGCAGAACAATGGCATAGGCCCACGGATACTCTTTCACCATTTCACCCAGTACGCCCTGAATTTCAGACATATGCGCACCGAACATGGTTTCAGCCATCCATGCGATACCGTACACCGCCACGATGGCGATCATACCGGAACGGAAGACTTCGTTTTTTGAGATAGACGCGGGATTGGTTTTGGTCAGGATAATAATCAGCGCCCCGGTCAGCAGCATAAACATCTGAATAACCAGTACCATCGACAGCGGTTTGCCGCCGAAGGATGGACGCAGGTCCGAATCAGCACCAAGAAGGGCGACTACAGCGATTGCCCCGAGGAAGATCCACATTGCCAGCCAGTTGCTTTTCGGCAGTTTTTTATCCAGCAGCGTCGCGGTATCACCGTAAACATACTCACGGTTTTCCGGTACGGAGATGAATTTTTGGAACTCTTCGTCTTTATCCAGATCTTTACCGCGGAACCAGCTGAAGATACCGATCGCCAGGATACCGATTAACGTCGATGGAATGGTGATTGCCAGCAGGTCGAGGAACTCAAGATGGCGACCATCAAAGGTGACATTACCCAGCATCGCAACCAAAGATACGACCGCAACCGACACCGGACTGGCGATAATCCCCATCTGTGCACCGATAGAACTTGCCGCCATCG
This sequence comes from Escherichia coli DSM 30083 = JCM 1649 = ATCC 11775, assembly GCF_003697165.2. Taxonomy (GTDB): domain Bacteria; phylum Pseudomonadota; class Gammaproteobacteria; order Enterobacterales; family Enterobacteriaceae; genus Escherichia; species Escherichia coli. The sequence continues at coordinate 4,388,966 of NZ_CP033092.2, read as the reverse complement.
GACGTTCCGGACGGATGTTGTTCTTAATAGCAACGTCGTAGATGATCGGCAGAATGGTGTAAACCACATGACCCGTACCGCAAAGAATGGTCAGCGTACAGGTCACAAACGGCGCGACAATTGAGACATATTTCGGGTTGCGACGCAGCAGCTTCTCGGCAATTTGCAGCATGACATCAAGACCGCCCGAAGCTTGCAAGGTCGCCGATGCCGCCACCACCGCAATGATAACCAGCATGACATCAACCGGTGGTTTACCTGGCTGAAGGTGGAAGACGAAGACCAGAATGACCAGACCGATACCGCCTAATAAACCCAGCGCGATACCCCCCTTTCTGGCACCATAAAACAGACATATCAGTATTATGATAAGTTGGATAGTAAATAACATGTGTGAACCCTCGCGATAATCCTATTTAAATTTTTGCTGAATAGATCACAGTCACGTTCTGTTTTGTATGAACTGTTTTCAGAGCCTGACTAAATATCCGTTTGGTCGTTACCGGCTTGAGCAAATACCTCACAGTGAATATTGGCTGATTAAAGCAGCGGCAAATTTATGCACTGTGATAAGCGGCTTTTTCAGAGAGAAAGACTCTCTGGCGATGGGTTTATAGTTTGTACAGCGCAGATGTTAATGTTTTGTTTGCTGTTATCTTATTGATATTTATCGGTCTGTTTTTTGTTCTCAGGGCAGGTATCATTAGGTTTATAGATTAATCTGATCTACCCATTTGTGGGTAAAAATACACATAATGTGGGTGACATAATAGTTAATTAACTTTTGTTAGCGTTTTGAAATTAAAAACACCGTTCATCTGAAGAGATATTAATTTTTAGCGATGATGGAGGGATAATTATATTTGATCTGGCACAAGTTTTACTGATGAACGATGTAACTTGTGCCAGGGGGATTTTGCATTACGGTAATAATTATTACTTACAGATAACCAGCGATCCGTTATTGGCAATATTGTTTCAGTAGTGAGTAGTGTTCTGCCTGAATACGGTAACGGTAAACCGGACGCCCCGTGACGCCATAATGGATACTGGTGAACAATATGTGGCAGTTGACCAGCCAGATAAGGTATTTACGGCAGGAAACACGCGAGATGTTAACCTCGTTAGCCAGCTCGTCGGTTGAAAACTCATAGTCCTGATGCGCGTCAATCCACTGGCACAGCGTGCGTAACGTCTGCGGCGTTAAGCCTTTTGGCAAGCGACGAGGATCCTGCTCGTTGGAGCTGCTGCCGTGGATTAGCTGATCAAGCTCGGCCTGGTCATAATACTGATGTTTTTCCAGCGCCATTTTCTTTTGCCGCCAGCCGGTGAGCGCCTCTTCAAAGCGGGAAGCCTGGAAGGGTTTGATCAGGTAATCCACAACACCGTAATGCAGCGAATCTTTAATGGTTACTGCATCGGCAGCGGAGGAGATGACAATCACATCACTTTTGCAACGCGCGTTATGCAGGACAGGCAGTAAATCGAGCCCGTTCTCTTTTTGCATATAGATATCTAGCAATATCAGGTCGATAGGCGTATCGCTATTGAAGATAATCTCTTTGGCTTTCTCCAGCGTCGAAGCCGTTCCACAGCATTGAAAGCCCGGGATTTGTGCCACGTATCGGCGATTCAGCTCCGCGACCATTGCGTCGTCATCGATAATTAATACATTGATCATCTGTTCGACCTCTCCCCGTCCCAGGGTATCTGGACAAAAAATTGTGTGAAAATCCCGGGTTCCGATTCCACGGCGATGCTGCCGCCGAGATTTTCTACCTGTTGTTTGACAAGTGCTAAACCGACGCCTCGCTCGCTTCCTTTTGTCGAGACACCTTTGTCAAAAATGTGATCGATTTTGTCGGGTGCGATCCCCGGTCCATCATCGTTAACTTCGCAGTGCAGCCAGCCGTGACGGTAGTGCAATGTTACGCTAATTTCGCCACCGGGTTCCGGTCCTAATGCCTCCAGCGCGTTTTCTATCAGATTTCCCAACGTGGTAATCAGCGTCGCGACCTGATCCTCACTACCGCTGTCTGGCAGCTGGCTTTCACTGTTTAAAATCAGCGTATGGCCTAAATCGGTCGCGCGGTTAATCTTGCTGATTAAAAAACCAGCGATAACCGGAGATTTGATCTTACCCAGCAGAGAGCCAATCTCTTCCTGATAGTTATTGGCTGTTTTGAGAATGTAATCTTCCAACTGCTTATAACTCTTCAGATGCAATAATCCGAGAATCACATGCAATTTATTCATAAATTCGTGGGATCGTTCACGAAGTGCGTCAGCATAGTTGACCAGACCGTCGAGTCGCTGCATCAGTTTACGTACTTCAGTTTTGTCCCTGAAGGTTGAAATGGCACCGATGATAACGCCATTACTGCGCACCGGAACGGTGTTGATCAGTAATAGTCGGTCCTTAATCGTAATCTCTTCGTCGCGGCGTGGGGTTCCGTCGCGTAACACTTCCGAGACATCTACCACCTGTGACCACGAGTGGCTTAGCGTCGACAGTTTCTCATCGTCCTGCGACTTACGGTAATTCAGCAATTCTTGTGCGGCATCGTTGATCAGCGTGACCTCGCCGCGATCGTCCACGGCAACGACGCCTTCTTTGATGGACTGCAACATGGCCTGGCGTTGCTCAAACAGTGTGGAGATTTCGTAGGGTTCCAGGCCGAAAAGGATTTTTTTCAGTACGTTAACCAGAATGCATGTGCCGATCAGTCCGACCAGCATGCCAAATAGTACCGACCAGATAATGCTCCAGCGACTGTCATTGATCTGTTGGGTCACGCGGCTTAACTCAAGGCCGATCGCCACCACGCCAATTTGTTTATGATTTTCATCGTAGATGGGGGTAAATACGCGTAAAGCCTGCGCCAGAAAACCGCGATTGATAGCGACATTTTCTTCGCCATTCAGCGCTTTAAGGATGTCATCACCTTTAAATGGCTGACCAATACGCTGGGCTTCAGGATGCGAGTAGCGAAGGCTTTGCATATCGGTAACGACAATAAACAGCAGATCGTTGCGTTTGCGCACGGCTTCCGCGATGGCCTGGATTCCACTCTCCTGCGGTTTTTTCTGCAAGCCCTGACGGATTTCCGGCGAGTCGGCGAGGGTACGCGCTACTGCCAGTGCCTTGTTAGCTAGCCCGTCTCGCGTCATATCACTGATTTGCGAGAAGTAAATCAGATGCACCACCAATAGCACCGAGAACAGTACCGCGCTGACCATTAAGATCACAGTGGTACTCAATTTCATCGGACGTTTGCGTAACATACGGTAGGGCAATGAATGTCTCATCAGCTTCCTTGTGTGACAAATTTCTTAAGCATTATCTCTGATGAGGCGGGTAATTCAAAGGGAGTAAGAATGATTGGCTATATAGGGGAAGAGACTCTGGCAACGGAAACTGCCAGTGCTGTATGAAGATTCCGGGGCTATGCTTATAGCGATAATCATACTGATGAGAGAGGGAAGGTCATGGATCGGGCGCTACTGGACGGGGGTTATCGCTGTTATACCGGCGAAAATATCGATGTCTATTTTAACACTGCGATATGTCAGCATTCTGGCAATTGCGTACGTGGCAACGGCAAGTTATTTAATCTCAAACGAAAGCCGTGGATCATGCCGGATGAAGTCGACGTTGCCACTGTGGTTAAAGTGATTGATACGTGCCCGAGTGGCGCGCTGAAATACCGTCATAAATAAGCGAGGGTAAAATGGAAATACGCGAAGGCCACAATAAATTTTACATTAATGACGAACAAGGCAAGCAAATCGCTGAAATTGTCTTTGTGCCGACCGGAGAGAATTTAGCGATTATCGAACATACCGATGTCGATGAAAGCCTGAAAGGGCAAGGGATTGGTAAACAGCTGGTTGCGAAAGTCGTGGAAAAAATGCGTCGGGAAAAACGAAAAATTATCCCACTATGCCCATTTGCGAAACACGAATTTGATAAAACACGGGAGTATGATGATATTCGCAGTTGATGGGAGAGTACAGAGTCACGATATTTTTCATGCTCTCCGCGGTGTGATGCAGGAGAGCATCTGAAGGGTAGGGGGATGCACAAAGAATGGTCAGAGAGAGCGTTTTTTTGTCCCAAGTCATCCCCTTTACTGAGCAAAAAAAAAGAATATCTCCTATATGAGAATCATCATTCGGGGTTAATAAGTTTTGCGTCCCCAGAGCGTTCAATATTGATAGGAGTCATATTATGGAAGGTAAAAACAAGTTCAATACTTATGTTGTTTCTTTTGATTATCCATCATCTTATTCCTCAGTGTTCTTAAGGTTAAGATCATTGATGTATGATATGAATTTCTCCTCTATCGTGGCTGATGAATATGGGATACCACGACAATTGAATGAAAACTCCTTCGCAATAACGACATCGTTAGCCGCAAGTGAAATCGAAGATTTAATCAGGCTCAAATGCTTAGACTTACCGGATATTGATTTTGACCTCAGCATTATGACAGTTGATGACTATTTCCGTCAGTTTTACAAGTAGCCAGGAAGGATAAGAAGAACATAAAAAATGGCACTATTCTCTAAAATATTAATTTTTTATGTGATTGGTGTGAACATATCCTTTGTCATTATCTGGTTTATCTCACATGAGAAAACACATATTCGTTTACTTAGTGCATTTCTGGTCGGAATAACCTGGCCAATGAGTCTTCCTGTGGCATTACTTTTTTCTCTCTTTTAGGAGCTGTAGTTGAGTGGACCCGCTGGTTATCTTGAAACGAAGCGTCTCTCCTCAAAACTGGATTTGCGGAATGACGAACGAAGCAGTCGCCTGACTGCTTCGTTCATTAAAGTGAAATTTATTTCTGTGGGCGCATCGCCGGGAAGAGAATAACGTCGCGAATAGTATGACTGTTTGTAAACAGCATAATCATTCGGTCGATACCAATACCCAGACCAGCGGTTGGCGGCAGACCATATTCCAGCGCAGTCACGTAATCTTCGTCATAGAACATGGCTTCGTCGTCACCTGCAGCTTTAGCGTTAACCTGTTCCTGGAAACGTTCAGCCTGATCTTCTGCGTCGTTTAATTCGCTAAAACCATTACCGATTTCACGACCACCGATGAAGAATTCAAAACGGTCGGTGATTTCCGGGTTAACATCATTACGGCGCGCCAGCGGGGACACTTCTGCCGGATATTCCGTAATAAAGGTTGGCTGAATCAGATGTGCTTCTGCCACTTCATCAAAGATCTCCGTAACAATACGTCCCAGTCCCCAGCTTTTCTCTACCGTAATACCGATAGATTCAGCTAATGCTTTAGCAGCATCAAAATTATCCAGATCCGCCATATCGGTTTCTGGACGATATTTTTTGATTGCTTCGCGCATGGTGAGTTTTTCAAACGGTTTGCCGAAATCAAACACATGCTCGCCATAAGTGACTTTAGTGGTACCCAGTACCTCTTGTGCCAGGGTGCGGAACAGTGACTCCGTCAGTTCAATCAAATCGTGGTAATCCGCATATGCCATGTAGAGTTCCATCATTGTGAACTCAGGATTATGGCGAACAGAAATACCTTCATTACGGAAGTTACGGTTGATTTCGAATACCCGTTCAAAACCGCCTACAACCAGACGTTTCAGATACAGCTCCGGCGCGATACGCAGGTACATATCTAAATCCAGAGCGTTATGATGGGTAATAAACGGGCGAGCAGATGCCCCACCTGGAATTACCTGCATCATCGGGGTTTCTACTTCCATAAAGCCGCGCGCGACCATGAACTGACGGATAGCGGCCAGAATTTTTGAACGGACAACAAACGTTTGACGGGATTTATCGTTAGCGATGAGGTCCAGATAACGTTGACGATAACGGACTTCCTGATCCTGCAGACCATGGAATTTATCTGGTAAAGGACGTAGTGCTTTAGTCAGCAGGCGCAGCTCAGTACAGTGAATGGAAAGCTCACCCGTTTGCGTCTTAAACAGCGTACCGCGGGCACCGATAATGTCACCCAGATCCCATTTTTTAAACTGATCGTTATAAACACCTTCTGGCAGGCTATCTCTTGCAACGTACAGTTGAATACGGCCACCGACATCCTGCAACGTTACAAAGGAGGCTTTCCCCATAATACGACGGGTCATCATTCGGCCAGCAACCGAGACTTCAATGTTTAAGGATTCCAGTTCCTGGTTATCCTTCGCATCAAACTCTTCGTGCAACTGGTCAGAGGTATGGTCGCGGCGAAAATCATTGGGAAACGCCACACCTTGCTGACGTAGTGCCGCCAGTTTTTCGCGGCGATTTCTCAGTTCATCGTTAAAATCAATAGCCTCATTGGCTCCCCGTGTTTCTCGTTCAGACATTTTGGTTCCTCTAAATCCAGCTTTCAATTTAGCGTAGATAAAGAGACAGATCGGTACACTGTATTATCTGCCTCGACTATTAATAACTCAGTTTATCTTATCGAAACTAACGCTTACCTCAAGTTGATATCACTAATAAATAACCATAAAAATGGTTTAAATGACTTATTAATCTCGATTTGCTAGTGTGATAAACTGAAAGTTATTTTATTCATAACCAATTGTTTTTACGACAGTTAATCGTTGCTCTCCTGTATCATATTCGTCGGCGTGCTAAACAGAAAACGGGTAGCAAAGGCCAATACCACGATGATCGCGACACAAGCCAACGTCCACTCTCCCATCTGAGAAAAGAATCGCTGGTAAGCGGCAATTGCCATACCGCTAATTTGCGACTCTGTCGTCTGCTGTGCCACGACGCCTGCCAGCCAGTTGGCGACTGCGCCTGTTGCCAGCATATAAATACCGGTTAATACGCCAGACATTTTCAGACGCGTGATTTGCGCAATCGCCACCGGGTCAATAAAGAGTTCAGCAAAGCCCATTAGCGCCAGCCCGGATATCATCACGCCCATTGACGCTTGACCGCCAGCCGCTGCATGTCGGGCATCAAATGCCAGCAACATAAAGCCACAAGCCATCAGCAGTAAGCCAAAGGCAAACTTCAGCCAGACGCGCAATGCTGAATTGCCGCGGCTTTCTGGCGACGCCAGCCAGGCCAGAACAACCCCAGCGAGCATCACCGCAATGGCATTCACCGACTGGAATAGTGCTGTAGGTACTTCAATATTGAATGCCTGACGATTCACAAAGCGATCGATAAACAAGCTGATGGTACTGCCGCCCTGTTGTGCCAGTACCCAGAACAACGTCCCGACAAACATCAACAATACAATTTGCCAAAGAGCACGGCGGTGTTCGGGGAATTTGATCATCATGCGGGCAATGATTTGTGCGGCAATGAGGCAAACGATCGCCAGCAAATATCCGGACCAGTCGTTCTCCAGCAGCAGGGTAAAAAATACTGGGGCTAAACAGAGCATCACCACTAACCAGCTCCATACTGGTAAGGCAAATTTGACGCTTGTGAGCGCTTTTTTATCCATACTACGCGTGGACTGGAAATGACGATGACCACTTAAGAAAATCAACAAACCGATAAACATGCCGCCTCCCGCAAGGGCAAAGCCAACATGCCATCCATACCACTGAGCAGCCAGGCCGCAGGCGATGGGCGCGGCGATAGAACCGATATTGCCCGCAGCATACAGCAGCGAAAAACCGCCATCACGTCGATGATCGTTCTCGTCGTAGAGCTCGCCAAGCAAACAGCTGATGTTTGATTTGAATAAACCGTAGCCACAAATAATGATTGCCAGCGCCAGATACAGGCTAAAGGTTGAATTTGTATCAATGCCCAGCACCACATGGCCAAGGGTCATTAACAGCGCGCCGGCAATCACTGCAGTGCGGTTGCCGAGCAGGCGGTCGGCAAGCCAGCCGCCGAGAATAGGGGTAACGTAAACCAGAGAAGCATATGCGCTGAACAGGCTGATGGCATGGTTATCATCAAAACCAAGCTGATGGGTGAGATAGAGAATGAGTAAGGCACGCATGCCGTAAAAACTGAAGTACTCCCAGATTTGGATCGCCACGATATAGTATATCGCGCGCGGCTGTGAGGGTGTTTTCATGTGTTCTCCTTATGAGCAAAAAAGGGAAGTGGCAAGCCACTTCCCTTGTACGAGCTAATTATTTTTTGCTTTCTTCTTTCAATACCTTAACGGTATAGCGGCCATCAGCCTGACGGTATGCACCGTGAATATCGGTTTCAAAGCCCGGATAGTGAGCGCCGATTTCACACAGCATCTGCAGGAACTCCAGAACCGGACGGCTTTCTTCGGTGATCATTTCACCCGGCATTACCAGAGGAACTCCCGGCGGATACGGAAGGATCATATTGGCGTTAATACGACCTACCATTTCGTCGAGGTAAACTTCTTCGGTCATACCGTGCAGCTCTTTCTGGAACGCAGCATACGGAGTCATTACCATAGTCGGCAGAACTTCAAATGCGCGATACATCAGATCCGGCAGATTGTGGTGAACAATCAGTTTGTGGATATTCTGAGCCAGTTCCTGAATACGCATGTTTTCATAGAATTCAGGATCTTCACGATACAGAGACGGCAGCATGTTTTTCACACGCAGGTTCAGATCGAACGCACGTTTGAAGTCAGTCAGAGCACGCAGCAGGCTCAGTGCTTTGGTCTTATCGATACCGATGCTGAACAGGAACAGCAGGTTATACGGACCGGTTTTCTCAACAACGATGCCATGTTCGTCGAGGTATTTCGCCACGATGCTGGCCGGAATACCAAAGTCGCTCATGGTGCCGTCTTTTTCCATCCCCGGAGTCAGCAGGGTGACTTTGATCGGGTCAAGATACATGTGCTCGTTATCGATGTTTTTGAAGCCGTGCCAGGTGCTGTCAGAACGCAGCGGCCAGCATTCAGTCGTATCGATATGATCCGGCTGCCATACATCAAAGAACCAGCCATCAGATTCCGTTCTCAGACGTTTGATCTCTTTACGGAATTTGATCGCACGTTCAATGGAACCATTGATCAGACGTTTACCTGCATTGCCTTTCATCATCGCCGCAGCGGTTTCAGTGGACGCCACGATACCGTAGTGCGGAGAGGTGGTGGTGTGCATCATGTAGGCTTCGTTAAAGGTTTCTTCGTTTACGTCACCTTTAACGTGGATCATGGAAGCCTGAGAGAACGCCGCCAGCAGTTTGTGAGTAGACTGGGTTTCGTAAATCACTTTCCCTTCTACACGGCCACCGCTCATACCGCATTTACCTTCGTAAATCGGTGAGAAGTTGGTGTAAGGCACCCACGCGGAGTCAAAGTGGATGGATTTCACATCCAGTGTTTTCTTGATGAAGTCGGTGTTGTACAGCAGACCATCATAGGTAGAGTTGGTAATTACAGCATGTACCGGCCAGGTTGCGTTTGGTGTTTCTTTCACGCGCTTAGCAATGGTAGCGTGCTGGAATTCACTCTGTGGGATACCACCAAGAATACCGTAAGCGTTACGGGTCGGGCGGAAATAGATTGGCGTAACATCGCTCATCATCATCAGGTGGGTCAGCGATTTGTGGCAGTTACGGTCAATCAGAATGGTGCTGCCTGCCGGAGCAGAGTACATACCAACAATTTTGTTCGCAGTGGAAGTACCGTTGGTCACCATGTAGCTGCGGTCTGCGTTAAAGACGCGAGCGATATACTGTTCTGCTTCTTTGTGTGGACCACTGTGATCCAGCAGAGAACCCAATTCAGATACTGAAATGGAAATATCAGATTTCATGGTGTTCGGACCAAAGAAATCATAGAACAGGCTACCTACCGGGCTTTTCTGGAATGCAGTACCACCCATGTGACCAGGAGTACAGAAAGTATATTTACCTTCACGAACATATTTAAACAGTGCTTTGGTCAGCGGAGGCAGAATAGTGTTGATATATTCGTCAGTGGTCTGCTTGATCTTGTTAGCAATATCATCAGCAGCACCCAGCGCATATTCAAAGAAGCTAATCTGTAAACGCAGGTCATTCAGGCTTACATCGAGAGTGGAATACGTATTAGCGAACGCGTACAACGGCAGGTTCTCGTTCATTTTGCTAATTTCTTCGCACAGCTCGAGATTATATTTATCCCAGTCAAAAATAACGCCGCACAGACGCGCATTGTTTTCGATCAGTTTTAATAAGTCGTCACGGTCGTTCGGGTAAACAATCTGGAAGTTCAGACGTTCAAGCGCGCGATGAAGTTCACGGATGGGTTCTTCTTTAAAATAAACCCCCATGTGATTCAATATTGCAATAACGTTCATAGTCATATCTCCAGGTAAAAAAGGCCCCTCCCAACACATGGGACAAAATGAAAGGAGGAGCCTCGGAAAATACTTTTAATTAATGTGCGTTAGACGCTGTGTGGTTATCCATTGAGTGGCTCTGGCGCTCGTGCATTTTGCGAGCGTAGAACATCAGGATAATCAGGCTGACGATGAAGGTACCTGCCAGCTCGAAGGAGCTTGCGCCCATCAGCGCGATGAAGCAGAACACGCAACCCAGTACAGAGCAGATCAGGCTGACAAAGTTGCGGATGTTAACGCCTTCAAAACGAATCAGGTCAACGCAAGAGTAGAAGTACGGCAGCATAGTCAGCAGTACTGCGATACCGGTCAGTTCACCGAACAGGTCAGAGGCTTTACCACCGGCAGAGTTCATCAGAGTGATGAGGATCATCAGGGCAGTCATTTTCACTGCAGCCAGCAGCAGACCTTTTTTCGGAATACCGTTGCTGTCGACTTCACCATAAACTTTCGGGAAGTTACCGTCGTTAGCGGCACGTACACCTGCCTGGCCTACCAACATCATCCAGGAGCCCAGAGAAGTCAGGCACGCAAAGGCGGTGAATGCAGAAACCAGTGGCGCAGCCCAGTTACCGAGGATAGTTGAAGCACTGATTGCAAACGGAGCACCGGAAGCCGCCATTACAGAAGACGGATACATACCGGAAAGCACCTGAGTCGCAGCGATGTAAACAATACCTGCTAAACCAGTACCCAGCATGGTTGCCAGCGGAACGGTACGTTTCGGGTTTTTAACCATACCAGTACTTACTGCTGCGGATTCAACACCCACGAAGGCCCACAGGCAGAGCAGAATACTTTTAATGATCGCATGACCATCAGTGGTATCCGCAGTATTCCAGTTAGCTGCATAAGTTGCTGCATCAAACCAATGCCAGCCAACAATAGCAGTCATCACCACAGGAATAAGAACCAGCACCAGACCAATCGTGGTTAAACGGCTTACCCAGGTACCGCCGAGCATATTCACAAAGGTAAATACCCAGACGATAGCAATACAGGCGATACCCGCCGGAACAGGATCATTTAATACTGGGAAGAAGGTGGAAAGATAAGATACAGCGGTAATACCAATTGCCAGGTTACCAATCCAGTTAGCATGGTAATAAAGAACACCTGTCTGAAAACCAAATGCAGGGGAAATTTCTCCGGCATACGCAATTGGGCCACCTTGTTGCGGGTTTTTTGTTGCCAGTCGGGCATATACATATGCCAGCGACATTGCACCAATAATAGAGATAATCCAACCCCAGATAGCAATACCACCGATACTTGCTAGGTTCGCAGGTAATAATGCAATACCGCTCCCCATCATATTACCGGCAACAACACCGGTACAGGCAAATAGCCCGATCTTCTTGGCAGAACTCATGCTCTTCTCCTAATTTCATTTTTGAATTTGGAGTCCGGGTCATGATGTATAACTATTTCCTGACCAGACCAAACTGGCGCTAAGATTACTCACGAAAAAAGGATTAATCCTAAAGATTAGGTGAAATAACACAAAAGTTTCTGTAAGTGAGAACTTGAGGTTTTTTATTAACACATCAGGATCGCAAGTTGATATCATGAAAAGATAAACATTCAATGTTTACAATGCATTGCGTGACATTCTCTGGTTAAATTTATGTAATAAAAATTATGCGGCAAATAAATTGCCGCAACATATTATACCAACGGGAACATACAAAAACTCAACAACAAATATTCCCGAGCATGAATCAACCCGGGAGTTACTTATTCTGAAGCGAGAAATTTGTCGAGATAAGGTACAACATAAGGAACAGAAGTCTGGAATATACCATTTTCAATCCAGTAAAGGGTGTTTGCCCCTGGGCGTAAATTAAAGGCGGTGAGATATGCATCAGCTGCTTCCCGGTTCATCCCCTTCATTTCATAAACCTTGCCAAGCAACACATAATTTAGCCAGGACATTTCAAGATCAATGCCGGTATTTATCGCCTGATAAGACTCATCTGTTTTACCTTTTACCAGGGCACTGACCGCTTTTATTTGATATATAATGGACAGGTTGTTCAATTCCGGCAGTGTAACAATGTTATCTATTTCTGTGTTCAGTGCTGCTAATTGTTTTTCGTCTAAAGGATGTTGAGAATGGCGCACGATATCAACTAATGCTTTTTCTGCTCTCGCGTAGGTAAATTCTGGGGATGATTGAACAATCTCACCTAATAATTCACTGGCACGATCCAATGATTTATCATCACCATGCAGTAAATAATCATGTGCCTGATAAAAATTAGTTAATAACGCACCACGATGCGGCAAAATTTGCTGGAGCATCTCCTGCATTCGTTGTGGCCACGGTTGGTTTAACGCTTTTGATAAACTCTGGAGCAAATCATTTTGAATCGCCAGCTGATTACCGTTAGTGATGACATAACGTTTATCCAGCATGGTTGAACCATCTGCATTGTCTACCAATTTTACCGACATAAAGCATTGTTGAGCACGGTATTGGCGCTGATTAACAAACGCAATAGATAATGTTTTACCGGAACTGCTCGGTTCATCAATGTTGTAGTTGATTTTGTCATGCACCATAAAGGTGGAGAAGGTGTTAAGTGATGTCGCCACCAAATCACCCACGCCTATCGCGTAAGAGAGCTGATACGGAGAACTCCAGCTGTTACAACTCTTATTAACCATATTAATGTCAATATCGCGTGGATTGAGCAAAATGCGCGATTTACTCATAGGAAGACGTGTTTCAAGACTTGAAAACGCTACCAGTGCGACACAGATACCTAACGACAACAGGAAAAAAAACCATACCCAAAAGGTAGTGAATCGTTTGCTTTTAACTGGGGATTGTTCAGGTGGCGTTGTGGTGTTTTGAATGTTAAGACTGTGGGAGGGAGAATCTGTGGCAGGAACCGCCTCTGGTATAGGGGGAGGCGAAGATAGCATTATTTCCTCTCCCTCTTCTTCGCTGTACCAGATAACCGGCACCATTAATTTATAGCCGCGCTTTGGTACAGTAGCGATATAGACAGGACTATCTTCATCATTATCTTTTAATGACTTACGTAGTTCTGAGATACTCTGCGTCACAACGTGATTGGTGACAATACTTCTCTTCCAGACATTATCGATAAGTTCATCCCTGCTAAGTACTTCGCCACTGTGTTGAGCAAAGAAAACCAGAAGATCGATTAATCTCGGCTCAAGGGTAAGTTGACGCCCATTGCGGCTAATTTGGTTTATGGACGGAGTAACAAGCCATTCGCCAACGCGAACTACAGGTTGTTGCATAATAGAAACTCATTCGAAAAGGGAATGATGCAATGATAATTGCCATAACCTATTTTTTCCATCTATAGATGGGTTTATTTACATATTATTGGTGAATGTAGGACGTTATTTTTACCCGCCATAAACTTCTTGATTACATAGTATTACGAAAGGATTTTACTGAGAACCAGAAGTAATTTTCCTTACCATCAAAATTCATCATCTTTGCCAAAGAAAAATGTTCAGAAAATAATCCATGAAAAATTGTCCGGAGCGCTTACTATTTTAATGGATTGTTAGTCTTTGCATGAGCAAACGGACTGATACATTTCTCTTTGTTCTCATTCAGAAAATCTCATCAGTTGGCGTTCTGCCCGATGTTGTGCTTTATGGGTGCGTTACGCTCCTGATGACGTCATTTGACGTTCAACAGCATCACGGGGCCGCACGACATTTCACGTCAGTCAGCGCTATAGCTCAGAAACAAATTTTCCCGAATTGGGATATGCCCGCAAATTGCTGGTGATGTGGGGAGAATCTGGTTGAGTTCGGTAGAATTGATTTGGCGGCAGGACGCTTAAATCGTGGCGTCCTGAAACGAAAAACGGACCTCCGTGGAGGTCCGTTTATATGAATTTGGTGCCGGACTCGGAATCGAATATTTTATTTATCATATTGATATTGATGTGATTTATTTGGTTTGGTGAAAAATGTACCCTCTTTTGTACCCTCAGTCCCTTTTGCTGTGAAAAAGGAATCAAACCCGGGAGTTGGAAGATGAGGTGAAAAGGGGGACGCATAAAGGGATTCACCTTAACAGCGTACTACTGTTAAGGTGGGAGGACCATCTCATTATCCCCACCGGTCCCATCTCACCAGGTTGTTGATGATAATTTTATTACTAAATTTGCAGGGCGGCCTGGTTTTGTAATCCCGGCTCAGTCCTCTGAAGGCATTGATCTCCCCCCGCTCAAACAGCTCATCCTTATTCTGGTGCAGTTGTTTAAATGTGCTCAGAATGTTCGCTTCGCTGATTTCCGGAAAATTATCATATTCCAGTGACCTGAACCCTGTATCACGTGCCTGTGCATCCATTAAGGAAAACATCCCGGAACGCTGCATCAGGTTACGCCAGATTTCGCGCTCAAGATTCCGGGTAATGGCTTTCATTGCTGTTTCTGGTTTCTCCATCATCCAGCAACCACAGCGAAAATTCTGTTTCATCGCCCAGTCCGGGGCGGCTTTACCGCCAATATTTTCCGTCAGTGCTGAGATTTCTGTCAGTTGCCGGATAAGCGTGTCGATTTGCAGTAGTGTACTCTTTCGTACAGCCAGGATGTGTCTGATACTTGTGGAACAGATAACGGCTGTATGCCCGTTGACCGCGTTCGGGTGGGGGATTGTGATATCTGACATTATGAGGTTTCCTTTCTGTTTATAAACGAAAACGCCAGCCCTGTTCAGGCTGGCGTCAGGAGAATGGAGTCTGGTGAGTGAGATTCACCGGTTCTGGTGCATAAGTTGCAGTTGGTGCAGGGTACGGATATCCTCCCTGGCCTGTTCAATACAGGGCAGCAGTGCTGCCGAATCCGTTTTATCCTCATCGTTGTCGAAAATAATTCCGGACCCGCAGTCGATATTGTCCTGCAGCCACGCAATGAGGATATCCAGCGCTGTTTCAGTGGTTAATGGCATCACGCTCTGTATCACTGTATTGTCTTCCGGCAACTGATGAGGGCTGGCATAAGTTGCCGGTGTTTCGGTAGAGTCACGGTCATCCACCACGCGGAGTGAATCACCGTTTTCAGCGGCCTTATTAATCAGTTCAGCGAGATTAACACCATCAATGTCAACGACAATTCGCCCCATATTCAGTGCCTGTACGTTAACGCTGTCGGCTTCCGGCGTCAGGGAAAGTTTCATTGTTTCACCTCCGGGTGCTTACCCAGGATAATATTATTTACCGTTCTGTAATTGTCGCGGGTCATCAGGCCGGTCGCCCTGCGAGCCCGGAGGATATCAATACTGTTTATTAACTGAGAACGGGTACAGGCGCTGAATCCCGGCTGGTCGGTACGTACCAGTGCGTATTTTTCAACGAGAAAGTTCACCGCATCGCACAGTGAAATGCCTGCCTCAATATGCTGCTCAATCACACGTTCATCAGCGAACGGTGTGTCATTCAGCGTAAGGCCGTAGTGCTGATCCAGCAGTCGGGTGAGCAGTGTCTGCCAGATTTCAACCGGAGACGGGCGTGAACTGGCCGCCTGCCCGGGTAATACAGGTAATGTTTTCATACTGAAGATTTTCCTGATATGCAGAGATGAAAAATGGAAAAGTGGCGTGGTGAAAGCACCAGGCCGAGCAGAAGGTTATTCTGGAGAGTTACTTTTTCGTTTCGGGCGTCGGATAAACAGCCATATAAACGTAGCCACAACTGCCGAGGGTGTCGGCTTCGCAGGTCAGCCCTTTTGCATACAGCGTGACGGTATGCTGATGGCGGGGATTCAGTTCACCGCTGGTGAGCATGAGTTCCAGTTGTTTCATCAGCAGCGGAAAGGCCTGGTCCAGGTGGTACGAATCCGCGTCGCTGAACCGCCCTCTGATACCGGCGCGGTCGGCAAGGTAATGCAACCGGTTGCCTTCCTGTACCAGACGGGCACCAAAACAGGGCGTCACGGTGCAGGGCAGTCCCCACCAGGTACGGTCGTTATTGTCGTCGGGAAGCGTTGTCCCGGGGAGTGTGTCTGACACGATAAAATCCTCACAGAAAATTGGTTAAGAATGGTCCGGTGGTGGCGATAATTCTGCTCTTCTGAATGCCCTTCCAGACTCAGTTCAGGGTGACGCTCATCAGCCGGACATACGGACCAAAACTGTCCTTCCGGCGTTCTGCAAACACGGCCAGCACACAGGGAATATCCTGTACTTCACGGCCGGTATATGTATCCGTGCTACCGTGCCAGCGGTATTTACCGGTACAGAACGGAAAAAGACGGGATGCAGGATGCTGACGGTGAATACGCATGGCTTCACCACGGGTGATGATTTTCATGAGAATAGTCCTCCTGAATGTGAAAGTAAGAAACAGCTGAGAAAGAGAAACTGAAGTGATATGAAGGTGATTGTGACGGTGACGGGTTAAAGCAGACCGTGTTCCGCAAAGGAGAAAACCTGGCTGCCACCGACTATCAGATGGTCCGGCACCCGGATATCCACCAGGCCCAGTGCCTGTACCAGACGTTCCGTGATAAGGCGGTCTGCCTTGCTGGGTGTGACTTCACCGGACGGGTGATTGTGTGCCAGCACCACAGCAGCGGCATTGTGATACAGGGCGCGTTTAATCACTTCCCGGGGATGGACTTCCGTGCGGTTGATGGTGCCGGTGAAGAGGGTTTCACCGGCAATCAGCTGATTCTGGTTGTTCAGATACAGCACCCGGAACTCTTCCCGCTCCAGTCCCGCCATGTTCAGAATCAGCCATTCTCGTGCCGCACGGGTGGAGGTGAAGGCCACGCCGGGTTCATGAAGATGGCGGTCCAGGGTTTTCAGGGCCCGTTGAATGAGGCTGCGCTCACCGGGCGTCATTTCTCCGGGCAGAAAGGAAATCTGTTGCATTGTTCCGGCCCCTTTCAGTCAATGATGCGCATAATGGCGCTGCATTCCGGATGCTGCAGGGCGTAATCCCGCAGCCGGTAATAATGGACCGTCATGGCATAACATTCCGTACGACAGGCATGATGGCTGTACGTCATCAGACAGGCGGCAATACCGGCAGCTTCCGGACTCATTTCAGCGCGGTTACCGTTCATGGCATTGAACAGTACCCATGTTTCGTCATCATCGTCATCCGGTTCAGGTGCCATAAATGCGCCACCGTTGTTCAGGGTGTACAGATTCCAGATGCCCCCGCAGTAGTCTTCGCACAGACGGTCCATCCAGCCGAAGACACGGGGCTCCAGGGTCACCCACTGTGGAATGAGGCCAAAATGCTGCGGCCAGAAGCTGATACGTTGTTCATCAGGGACGGGAGTAGCAACCAGTTGGGGCTGGTTATTCCCTGGTGCTGTGGCTGAAGAAAGAGCAGTTGTGTTCTGAGAAACGATTTTCATGAGTGAAATCCTTACAATGTGTATAAATGAGAGGAAATAAAGGCCGGGGGCTGACAACATCACGTTCATCACTGACCGTGAGACCCGGCAATATCAGGGATGAATGATATTCGGCTGAAATTCCGGACAGCCGTACGCGTAACCGTTCCGGTCACAGACGGATGGCCAGAAGATGCCATTGCCTGTACTCAGTCTGCACAGACTGAGTTCTCCGGGGCGTCGGGTGATTCTGGTGCCTGAATCACGCCTTCAGGGACAGATTGCATCAGCGCAGGCTCTCCAGTAGCGTTTCTGCCATCACCCACAATGCGCGATTGAGCTTAATGCCGGTGTCGATGCTGTGAATGGCACGGGTGTGGATACGTTTTCCTCTGGCACTGCGACCGGAAATTCCGCCTTTTAGCATATTCTCCTGGATGGTCTGATAAGTACTCCACAGGTCCTTACCGTAATCCTCCCGGCGTCGTGGCGTCAGAATGTCGGCGGTGGTGACGGGCTGATGTTCGTCACCATAACGGTAAGTCAGTGCCGCCTGTGCCAGCGCCTGGCGTGTCGGTGGCGGCAGGACCAGCGACTGCATGGCATCACGCTTCTCCTCTATCCGGTCAAACACGCCCACCACCTCGTAAGCCCCTTCAATAACTTTCTCCACCACATTTCCCCGGTGTGGAACACGCAATTCTCCCAGAGACTGACCGCAGACCAGTCCATTGGTACAAATGGCACGAAAATATCCGGGTAACATCTGGTAGCTGGATGAACCGTCATGGGAGTTGAGCAGAATAATTTCAGGCACATGCTGACCGGTTATCTGTCCGGCCCGCCGCAGACGCAGCATATGTTTGGTATATTCCCGGCGGCTCTGGTCGCGCACACGGGTCTGGCAGGCGAAGAACGGCTGAAAGCCTTCCCGCTGCAGATTTTCCAGGACGGTGATGGTGGGAATGTACGCATACCGTTCACTGCGGGAGGTGTGCCGGTCTTCTCCAAAAATACTCGGGACGTGGTACATCAGTTCTTCGCGTGTCAGTGGGCGCTCCCGACGGATCTGATTTACATGACCAAAACGACTGGCTAATTGCATACTTTGCTCCTTATGAATGAATTAGCGGTATAAACGAAAAGGCCGCGTCTCCCGGAGAAGACGCGGCCTGATGGATGAAATGAAGACGTTTATTGCCTGAGAATTCCCTCACTGGCGAGATACGAATTTAGCTGTTTTCCGGCATCAGGTTCAAAATTCCAGCACCGCCAGCGTAGCTGCCCTTCGGCATTGCGGATAACCAGCCGGAAATGCGTTCCCTGGTCATCTTCAATAAGCACATTGCGGTAAGCTGTTGTGATGACAACCGCCTGTTCGCGTGAGAAAGGGCCTTCGGGCAATAAAACAGGGCGACAGTCCAACATACCGGCTATTTTCCGATAAATTCAACGCTGGCGCCGGTGGCATTACCGTCAGCACCAACCGTGACGGTCACTTTGTCGTACGCACGGTCTTCAGGATTGAATACTTCAAACTCAACCTTATTGCCTTTTACTTCGTAAGAGCCAAAATCAGCGGTTTCTGTTGTTTCCTCGTCGTATTTCCGGGCGTATGCCTGTCGGGCAGCCTGCAGTACGGAGTCTTTATTAATAGTGGTCGTCTGTTTCGGGGAAAAAACGGCAAGTGATGTGACAAATTTCGGACAGACCTTCAGCATATCACCGCGGGTGAATTCCATTCGTACACCAAATGCCTGTAAAACGGACACATCACGCTCTGCTATGGAGTGAACGGCTTTTTTGACCATTTCCGACGCCTGTTCGGCTTCCACCTCAACAGCCCTGAATCCCGTCTGCTGATTACACATTTGTGATGTGGGGATCAGGTTACCGTTAATACTGATACGGCTGCCCAGGAGCGTCTGTACGCCATTCGGGCATCCCTGCATCAGGCCGGTAATACCAATCGTGCCATTTTTCAGCATTACCAGCGCCTGACCATCTTCCGTCATGGTCTGGCACCAGCCGTTTTTGACAGCCCAGTTACCGGCGGAGGCGGAGAAGGATGCAACAGTGAAAAGCAGGGGAAAAAGAGTTCTGGTATTCATGACTGACCTCTGAAATGAACGTACGGTGTTATTGATAATGATGGAAGGTATGCAGTGACTGTTCAGGAAATGACGTAATAGCCATATATTTAGTTTTCTGTTCAACATATTGTCTCCATACCTGTCGGGACGGCTTTGGCAGGCCGGCGATCACAGGTTAAAGGTGTTGATAAGTTTATGGATGAAAGAGAAATGTGGCAGGGCGGAGATAAAACGCTCTTCAGCGACCAGATTGTGGATGTGGCCTCTCCGTTCAAACCGTTCTGATGTCAGGCTGACTGATTTGATATCTGCCAGGGGAAAGACCTGCAGTTTTCCCTTCTGTAACGCGATCAGATACCAGCTTCCGCTGTAATAAATGAGCCGGCAGGGCTCCAGTGACGTATACCATCGCTCAGTCATCAGCGAGATGTGGATACACTGTTTTATTGCCAGGATGAGTTGCGAGAAACACTCGGGGAACGTTGCAGTGATATCCGGCGCCGGTAGCCAGATAAGGCAGGGAGAGGGCTCCTGGTTGTCGGTAAGACAGGTTATCAGTCGTCCGTTCCGGAGCGGAAGTATCCGTGCGATCCCGGTATTCTGTATAAAAGAAAGCATTTCAGGGATCGCACACGGGCTGCTCTGTCGTCTGAGGCTGTACCTGCCATTTCTGTACTCTAAATCCAGGTGAACCAGACGCTGATGAAAATCGCGCTGTAAAGTACGTTCTGTAACGCCAAATTCATCTGACAGTGTCTTTAGTGACAGAGATTCTCCGGCCATCAGTCGGCTGATAATGAGTGATAAGCGAACCGCCAGACGATCATGCCGGGAACGATCATCAGACATAGATGTGTACTCCGTAAGAAAACATCTTTTATTTCATGATGTTATTATGCCTCATGGTGTTGAAAGGATGTGTCGTATCTGAATAATCAGGAATAAAATGCAGCAGAAAAAATATTCCTTTAATTATCTGATTTTTAATGATGATTTCATAAAAAGAAGAATACTCGTTAATCCAGCGACACATCCTGTCGGCGTGAGTGTGTCAGAACAGACGATCCCACAGTGTTTCCAGCAGGCGGATAATGCGGTCCCGGGCTTTACGCAGAAGCTGTAACATCCAGACCGGAAAAGTGAACCGGGCAACGGCGTCGTCAAAACTTTTCCCGATGGCGTCACCAAAAGTCTGTTGTGCGTGTTTCTGGGCCTGTTCAGAGCGGTTTTCCCCCCGGATATGTGAATAAACCGCACTGGTTGCCTGCGGTGGCAGGGCGTGGATCATCAGCGACACAAACGCCGGAAGATTCCAGCCGACAGGCGCAGCAACGGGGAGTACCGGAAATGATGACGGGAACAGGGTTGCCACCCTGGCTGTAACAGTTGCCAGTGAGAGTTCCTGGTGACGGGATGGGCATTTTTCTGTGGCATTCCATTCTTCAGCAGGAAACACGCGATCGGCATGGCTGAGAACAAACAGAAAACGCGAGGGATCTGCACCTTCATTCAGTAAAAACTGATGCATGGCAATATCGGCAGCATACGCACGTTCATCAGCCCGCAGGATCCAGATAATCAGATCCAGTTCCGGCAGTAACTGACGGTAAATCTCCCGGTATTCCTGATCATGCTGCGGTGTCTCACCAATGCCGGGCAGATCGACCAGCGTCATTCTGCGTTCACCAATCTGCAGGGTGAGGCGATGAGCCTGGCGGGTGCAGCCGTTCAGGGGATGCGTGGCGCAGATACGGGACTGAAAAATGGCATTACACAGACTGCTTTTGCCGGTGCCGGATTTACCCATAATGCCAATCACGGGCTCGTAATGAATAACACCGTGGAGATGTTCAAGGATTTTCTGGCGAATTTCTTCAGGAAGAAACGTCAGATATGATTTCACTTGCGCGGAGAGGGAAGAATTGCTGAATGGCATACCGGTATCCTGTTGATTTCACTGAACCGGATCACACTAATCCGGTTTATCATTCAGGTAATATGGGTGTGAAAATTTTTCCATTGACGGGAAGAAGAGTATGGCTAAAAACAAAGGTATCTGTCGGAATAAAAAATGCAGTAATCCTGTTTCAGAATTTGATGAGGCAAATGCCTTAAGGTTATGCGATGATCATTATAAGCTATGGAAGCGAAATAAAGAGAATCGTCGGGTCAGGAATATTTGTCGTATAATTAGTAGATATGACAAAAGTCTGGACTGGGAGATATTTTATAGAGTAAGAGATGCTGCAAAAAATAAAACGGGAAAGAGAATTATTGAGGACGCAAAAATATTACACCAATGGCGTGCTTCAAAGCAAGTAAGAAAAAGTTTTCACAAGGGTGTGCTTCGGTCACGGGAATGGCTTAATACACAGGAGTTACTGAGCAGAAAACATATATCTGTTACAGGTGAACTATTTAAATTTTACATAAAAGATATTATCAGATTATATTGCTATAAGTTTCTCTACAGCAGAGAATATCTTAATGAAAACGCATACAAAAAACGATATCAGAGAGATATTCACCCCAGAAAAGTTAATGTTCCGATACTGCAACTTGAAGTTGCATGGATAAATAATAATTGCCGCTCAAGTGATTCAAGCACTGATATTATTATCCTTCCGAGGATGATAAGAAGAATGGTTGTATTTAATTATACGAAGATAAATAAACAATTAGAGAAAGTGTTGGGGGGGATAGCACGAAAACAAACCTCAGAAAGGAATAAAGGCGGTCTCTATACCAGAATAAAAAAAGAAAGTGACTTTCTTTCTATGGATAGATTTATGGTGGAAATAGAAAATATCATAAGACCTGAAAGGTTTCCTACATCAATTTATCCAGTCTTTTCACATTCATTTATTGAACGAGAGCTTCCGCTACTGAATCTTGCCCGATCACAGTATAAAAGAGCAATAAGTAAAAGAGTGGCGAATTCAATTTTTTATACTTTGCAAAAAACTAACGTGGCATTATGGCTATATCTTGAAATGTTTGCTCTGGTGGCATTCATTAAACTGTATACAGGAAAAGGTTTTGAATTCATAAAGAACATGTGTGTATTTATCGATTATGAGAAAGGGATAATAAAATCCACACATGAAGAACTGCTGGGTGAAATTAAACGTAACATTCAAGTGAATTTGAAGGTGAATCCTGATAATTTTCCAGAGTTAATAGATATATACAATTCATGCTTTAGTGAAAATATATTGTCATATGATATTCAGGATGGTAATTTTAAATGGCGCTCATGATGTGAAAATATTAATTTCACATTACATATTAATTATCCACAAAAAACATATAATTAATTTCAATGAGTTACATATAAAAACGTTGATGATTATCCAGCTTAGTATGGTTATGCAATGTGATGCTTAACGCTTACAGATAATAACACATTCATATGAGCTATATATCATAATATTCAATAATCATGATATGCTAATCTGATTATGGATAAAAATTACTGAATGACGCCATATTATGATTGGCAGTGTTTCCTGTATACGATGACTTATCTCTCCCGCATCATATGGGGGTACGTTTCTTAGGAAAAGTGACGGGGTTACAGAAGCCAATTACGATAGTTTGTTGTAGAGTTATCACGAGTTTTTGTTGTTCTGAAGACGGAATCAGAAAAATAATTCCAGAGTAAACATGTCTGTTTTTTGACCAGTAAAGATCCATGCTGGCCGTGAAAAACTGAAATCAACACTCAGTCTGCATGGATGTCTGAAGATATTGAGAATGTCGGGAATGGTACTATATACGTATTATACAGACATATCTTCACTAAGTGTTATACACGCATTTTCATAAACAATTCTACAAGTGTTTTCATTAAGCATTGCTGTACACATTGTTTGATCTGATACACATCCAGTTTAGTAAATCTTTACGTTAGCTAAAATCAGTTTAAAGCTGCTACAAAACAATTTTTCTTGTTTAAGTAATCAGGATGATATTCTATTTTTCTGAAGTTACGTTTAACCTTTTCTTAGTTTTTGTGTTTTTAGTCGTTAACCTGAGACAAGTGTCTTTATGTAAAAACGCAAATCCGGCTGAGATAACCTGGCGTGATTTACTGTGTGCTTACGATGATTTTGTTAAATGGTTTTATGGATGATTTTGTAACGATGAGATTGATGAGATGATTAACTGGCCCTGGTGTTTTTTCTCAGCGCAAGACTCTTTTCAGGAAAAGCGTGATGATTGGTTCTGGTGTTTTGATTCAGATGAGGTTTACGTTATCGATGGTTAACCGTTTTTATGGAGCGTAGTTAAAAGTAACGTTTTCAGTATAAGAAAATCGATTCTGATGTTGGTGGTTTTTGTTCTTGGGGCGGGGGTGTCTGTAAACAGGTTTTAATCGCGCTGTTCGGCTCTGTGATTGAGTTGTGTGGTTAAGCTGTAGGTGTGGTGTTGCTGTTGATTTACAGCGCCAGAAAGCGTTCTGATTGCGTTTCTGACGTTTTGTTTGCGCGTTCTGTTGATCCGTTTCCCTTCAGGCTTTGTAGTTTTTAAAAAACATTTATGCCGTTGTTGTGTGTTTTACTCTGCGTGTAGGTTTATTTTTTCTTCGTGGGGGATTCATTCTGTTTTAATCAGGAGCCATTGGCGTTGCTCAATGGCGGGATGCCGTAAAGTTTTACCGCAGTGATTAATGATGTGAAGTCAATCCAAATCAACGGAGATCTCTCATCATGAATCAACCAATACACAATGCTTACTGGTTATCCCGTTTTGAAAGTATTCTCAACAGTGCCCTGGCGCAACACCGTGCCGTCTCGTTAATCCGGGTGGATTTACGTTTCCCTGAGTATATGCCTGCCACCATCATGGATACCGATTTAGATTCAGCGGTGATTTCTCGTTTTTTTGCATCCCTGAAAGCAAAAATTCAGGCTTACCAGCGACATAAACGACGTGCCAACAAGCGTGTGCGTGCAACCACTCTGCGTTATTTCTGGTGTCGGGAGTTTGGCAAGGAAAAAGGCAGGAAACATTATCACGTGATATTACTGCTCAACAAAGATACCTGGTGCTCGCCAGGGGATTTCACCGTTCCTTCTTCGCTGGCGACGCTGATCCAACTGGCATGGTGCAGTGCTCTGCATCTCGAGCCCTGGCAGGGTAATGGACTGGTTCATTTTTCCAGGCGGACGCCTTTCCGTAAACCGACATCATCTGATGCTCGCCCTTCTTCCGATGATACGCCTTTGTCGGGTGGATGTTCTGAAACCAGGAAGGCTTCAGACAAAAAGTCTGGTGGATCCGCTGTGCTCTGGGTCAAGCGTGGTGATGTGGAAGCGATGCAGAAAGCCCGGAACAGAGCCAGTTATCTCGTGAAATATGAGACGAAGCAGCATGACGGTTCCGGGCAACGTAATTATGGTTGCAGTCGTGGGGTAGGGCGTCTACTGGATGGCAGGTGAGCCCTGTAAAACGGCATCCGGTACCAGAGTGTATGTCACGGTAAGGGCGTCAGCCAACGCCCTTAGATCGTTTTCTGCTAATAGCCCTGAAGTCATGAAACGGTATTTTTATCTGCTTCCGCTCCTGGAAACACTCCGTCGGTAAAAACTTACCGGGATGATTAATGATGTGAACCGAAGTCAACGGAGATCATTCCCCCTGAACCTGCATCCAGTGTTCTTTCCCTTATCTTCCCGTTCTGCTTCGGTTCTTCACTTATTCCATCAACTCCATCCGCAAACCATAACACGTCAGCTTATTCACGGGCAGGACGCATTGTGGGCTGCGCATAACGGAGCATATCTTATGAATGCTATCCCTTATTTCGACTATAGCCTGGCCCCCTTCTGGCCATCTTATCAGAACAAAGTCGTCGGCGTCCTTGAGCGTGCGCTGCGTGAGCAGTCCGGCTCACGGATACGGCGGATCCTGCTTCGTCTGCCGTGTGAATATGACAATACCTTCAACAGCAGAACGACCTGGTTTGGTATGGATTTTATCGAAACCGTCAGTGCGCTGATGAATGCAACCCCCGGACGTGATCTCTGCTGGCTCCTGACCCGTCATCCTGAAAAACCGGAATACCACGTGGTGCTGTGCGTCAGACAGGAGTATTTCGATGGCCCTGAATTGGACCGGTTGATACTGGATGCCTGGAGTAACGTACTGGGCTTCGCGTCACCGGGTGAAGCAAAGCAGTATCAGAAGCAGATCACCCGGGATGTGGTGCTGGACAGTCGTTCACCGGACTGTGAAAACATCCTCAAAGAGTTGATATGGGCGTTCAGTGATTTCGCCCGCGATCGTCGTGGTGTGTGCGATCCGGAAGCCCGTTGCCTCGCCGGTAATCCCGGCTATCCCGGATCTGCAGGACCGTTCTGAAAGCTCGGTTCAGCATCTTTCCCTGCATTCGCACAAACTTCATAAATCTCACAAAGGACATTCTGACCATGTTGACCACAACAAGCCACGACAGCGTGTTACTGCGTGCCGACGATCCCCTGATCGACATGAACTACATCACCAGTTTCACCGGTATGACCGATAAATGGTTTTACAAGCTGATCAGTGAAGGTCATTTCCCTAAACCCATCAAACTGGGGCGCAGCAGCCGCTGGTACAAAAGTGAAGTGGAGCAGTGGATGCAGCAGCGAATTGAGGAATCACGAGGAGCAGCAGCATGAAACGTGTTGCAATACCAGCGCCGGCATTGCGGAAATCAGCCCTGTCCCCGATGCTGGCGACACTCCCGCTCATCTTTCTGCTGACTCCTCTGGTCTGCCAACTGTTTGTCATCATTTCCTGACTGATTCGTCATTCCCTTCGTCCCGCCAGTCACTGGTGTTTGTATCGTACCGTCCGGTGTTGATGTGCGTTTTCCGTGTGTCTGCACCGGCTTAACAAAATTCAACAGGGTTTGAAAAGGAACATTTCGTGCAAATAACCGAAGCCTTAATTTCAGAGCCGGGAGACATCCGGCGTTTTGTTCAGCAGGCGCTGGAGTTCTTTAATCTGCTTCATGGCAGCAGCAAGTTCAGAGGCAGGAACGACCTGTTCTCCTGCGGCCACAGCAGTAAGACTTCCCTCCTGGTATTGCTTGCGCCAGAGAAATAACTGGCTGGCTGCCACACCGTGTTGCCGGGCAACAAGGGAGACCGTCATTCCCGGTTCAAAGCTCTGCTGAACAATAGCGATCTTTTCCTGTGTAGTACGCCGTCTGCGTTTCTCCGGTCCTAAGACATCAATCATCTGTTCTCCAATGACTGGTCTAAAAACTAGTATTAAGACTATCACTTAAATAAGTGATATTGGTTGTCTGGAGATTCTGGGGGCTAGTCTAGTTTTAAAGCGCCCCCTGCCGTATCAGAACTGGGGAATGCTACAGGGTTTGACCTGTTCCTCGAGGATCGTAGCGGAGCTAGCCATGAAAAAATGATCCAGGCCCGAAATCAGCTTCTTGCTGAAGCGGCGAAAAGTCCAGCGTTAAACATGGTTCGTCCTAACGGCATGAACGATGAGCCTCAGTTCCAGATTCTGATTGATGACGAGAAAGTTCAGGCGTTTAAACTGAGCATGAGCGACGTCGACAACATAATGTCAGCAGCCTGGGGTTCGATGTATGTAAATGATTTTAACGATCGTGGACGGGTGAAAAAAGTCTATATTCAGGGCGAACCCGGCTCACGTATATCACCGCAGGATTTTGATAAATGGTATGTCCGTAACAGTGATGGCGACATGGTTTCCTTTGCCTCTTTTGCAACAGGCAAATGGATTTATGGCTCACCAAAACTGGAGCAATATAATGGTATCTCTGCTGTCGAAATCCTGGGGGAACCGGCACCAGGATACAGTTCCGGGGATGCAATGAAAGCAATTGAGGATATTGCGGCAAGACTTCCCGAAGGTTTCCATATTTCCTGGACAGGTTTGTCTTTTGAGGAACGACTTTCAGGTTCTCAGGCTCCTGCACTATATGCACTTTCACTGTTGATCGTCTTTCTGTGTCTGGCTGCACTGTATGAAAGCTGGAGCATTCCTTTCTCGGTCATGCTGGTTGTTCCGCTTGGTGTCCTGGGGGCTGTCTGTGCTACTTTGTTGCGCGGCCTTGGTAACGATGTCTTTTTCCAGGTCGGTTTATTAACAACAATAGGGCTGTCTGCGAAAAATGCCATACTTATCGTGGAGTTTGCTCGTGAATTGCATGAGAAAGAAGGACTAAGCATTAAAGAGGCTGCTGTTGAAGCGGCGAGAGTGAGGTTAAGACCGATAATTATGACTTCGCTGGCATTTGTAATGGGGGTTATCCCACTGGCTGTCTCGACTGGAGCAAGTTCCGGAAGTAAACATGCCATCGGTACTGGTGTGGTTGGAGGGATGATCACTGCTACGATACTGGCAATCTTTTATATTCCTCTCTTCTATATGTTAATTGCCGGGTTCTTCAGCCGCAGAAATAAGAAATCATCGGATAAGACTGAAGCTGAGCAATCATAAGCATGAGTAAATATTCAGGTGCAGTAAACAACATACTGCGCCTGAGTAAATGGCTGTTGGGTTGGTACTAAATGCCCCAGAGATATTTCCTGAAATAAGATGTCAATGGAGATTTCAACAGTGGTGCGGCACACAAAATTTGCAGCGGAAGAAACCCGCAAACAAATCCTGGATGTGGCAGAGTTCTGCTTTTGTGAGACGGGCTTTTCGAAGACGACACTGGAGATGATTGCGGCGCGCGCAGGTTGTACTCGGGGGGCCATATACTGGTATTTCAACGAAAAAAAAGATCTTCTGCGACAAGTCATCGAGCGGGTACCACTATCATTATTTGATGAGCTTACAGCCATCAAAAATGGGAGAGTTTTTGAACCGGTTAAAGCGATGTATCGTTGCTTATCACGTAGCCTGATTAAATTACAATATAATGTACACTTACGGAATGTAATTTATATTGTGTTTTTTTTGTGAAGAATGTCCGGATGATATAAGAATAAATTTCTTACAAAAAATGGTGGATGTCAATAATTTTGTGAAATTACTATGTTATATTTTCGAAAAAGGTAAGTTATATAGAGAAATATGTTTGGAAATTCGTAGTGAGACTCTGGCGTTCCTGCTTTTTTCTTTGTTTACGGGGGGGGGCGAAGTTGCATTCTGCAACCTGATAATAAATCCCTTTTCAGAGAGGGTTGCATAGTACTGGAGTTGACCCAATCAACCTTCACAGGCATCGATAAAAATGAACGCTACTATAAAAAACAGCTCTGATATCAATGAGTTTGCTAAATGGATTGATGAAAATCTTGAGGTAGAACTCTCAATAAATATTGAGGCAAAAAAAGCTGGATATTCAAAATGGTATTTACAGAGATTGTTTAAACATATCATTGGTATTTCTATTGGTAGGTATATTAATAAATGCAGCAGAAGAACTACGTTCTACTACTGAATCGGTCACGACTATCACTTTTAAATATCAGTTTGATTTTCAGCAGACATTTACAAGGGCATTTACTCGCCGCTTTGGTATAGCTCCTATTGCATACCGAAAACTCGCTAAGGAAGAAGTGAGATGGAATAGTTAGTTATGTAAGCGTTATTTACTTAAGCGTGGATATATAAGAATGATATTATCAATATGTTGCTCATGAGTTTTTAATAGCATATAGGCTTGTTAACATAGCCCAGCAATATACTTTGCAGTGGGAGCAGGTATGCATACAGAACAGTGGGCGAGGACGAGCGTCCCTTTTCGAACAAGGTAGCAAAAGAGGAAGAAGAAAGACAAATACAACTGGGCCTGAAAGGGTAGTGTTTAAGCCCCCTTTCAGGGGGCCGTGTCAAAGCCGCCCGCTATGCAGATGGTTTTTTACTTTATCTGTTAAGCAAAAAAATGCCGCGATAAAGAAATTGTTACCGCGGCAGCGTCATAGCAATTTA
Source organism: Escherichia coli DSM 30083 = JCM 1649 = ATCC 11775 (assembly GCF_003697165.2). Taxonomy (GTDB): domain Bacteria; phylum Pseudomonadota; class Gammaproteobacteria; order Enterobacterales; family Enterobacteriaceae; genus Escherichia; species Escherichia coli. Next base: position 4,359,296 of record NZ_CP033092.2, on the reverse strand, counting down.
CTTATTTTTTCTTGCCGCTGGAACGAGGACCTTTCTTTGCTGCCTCCTGCGGTACATCAGATTTTGTAGGTTTAGTGTTTTCTATTGAGGGTTTAACTGGTTGATGCTGCTCCACGGACTTCAGCGTTTCATCAGTGACATCCATACAGGATGCGCTGATTGACGTATCAAGGTTAACCACCGGGAATGTCTGTGAAGGCGCGTTTTCAGCCTGCAGTGTCGGTTGTGCAGCAGGCACTTCAGGTTGAGGTTCTGCGACGCCGGCGGTCACTTTAGAGTGAATAATCTGCTCGATATGCTGCGCGGTGCGGGCGATCACCTTATGGGCATACACCTCGCCAACCCGGCTTGCCGCGCTGATGGCTGCCGCTACCGCCGCGTTAATTGCGCCCACTTCCCCTTCCAGCTTCACGGTCACCATCCCGCCGCCTTTCGTCAATTCATAGCCTACCAGACTAACGTTAGCGGATTTCATTGCGGCATCGGCGGCTTCTACCGCCGCAGACATCCCGACGGTTTCGATTAAGCCTAAACTTTTCCCAGACATAAATTTCTCCTGTAATAAATTCAACTGTGCTGCGCGTCGTCGGCTTAACGTCCAACGTCTTCGTATAATAGCGCCGCTTTGTCCGTAACTTCCCACGGAAAGCTGTCGCGACCAAAGTGACCATAGCAGGCTGTTTTACGATAGCGGGGGACCAGCAGATCAAGCGTAGTAATGATGCCGAACACGCTAAGATCGAAATGGCTGTTAACGCCTCTCAGCAACGCTTCAGATGACACTGTTTGTGTACCGAAGGTGTTAATCCTGACGGAAACAGGGCGGGGCAGGCCGATGGCCCATCCCAACTGGACTTCACAGCGTGAGGCAAGCCCAGCGGCGACGATGTTTTTCGCCACATAGCGAGCAGCGTAGGCGGCGGAACGATCGACTTTCGACGGATCTTTGCCTGAAAACGCGCCGCCGCCATGGCAAGCCGCGCCGCCATAGGTATCAACAATAATTTTACGCCCCGTTAGCCCGCAGTCACCCACCGGCCCGCCAATCACAAAACTGCCTGCAGGGTTCACCAGAAAGCGGGTTTGTGGTGTGAGCCAGTGCGAAGGCATCACAGGTTTAACAATTTCTTCGATGACCGCTTCCCGTAGCGCGTCCAGAGAAACGTCAGGGCTGTGTTGGGTAGACACCACAACGGTATCTACTGAATGAACACGATTATCCTGATAGCGCAGGGTAACCTGGCTTTTGGCATCAGGGAGTAAAAATGGTAACCGTTGGGATTTACGCAACTGCGCCTGGCGCTCCATCAGACGATGGGCGTATACCAGCGTGGCGGGCATCAGTTCCGACGTTTCATCACAGGCGTAACCGAAGGTGATGCCCTGATCGCCCGCCCCCAGTTCTTCCATCGAGTGGCCGCGAATGCCTTCAGCAATATTGGCGGACTGTTTGCCAAGGATATTTAATACACAGCAGGTATTGCCATCAAACCCCAATCGCGAATGGTCGTAACCAATCTCTTTTATGGTGTTGCGGACAATCTTCTCAATATCCACGGCGGCATGGGTAGATATTTCTCCGGCAACAATAGTGGCACCAGTTTTCACCAAGCATTCACAGGCAACCTTACCCCACGGGTCCTGTAGGAGTATCGCATCCAAAATGGCATCAGAAATTTGGTCCGCCATTTTATCGGGATGCCCTTCGGCAACGGATTCGGAGGTAAACAGGTAATCGTTCAAAGCGAGCCCACTTGTTTGGGAAGTTTATTCCTATCTTAGGATAGGAACCTGACAAGTGGGCGTAAACTATCTTGCGGGCGTGTTGGACTATTTTGCTTTCATTATCGGGCCAATGCAAAATCACGCCATCACCGTGTAATTCCCGGGGACACGACTTTTCGATAATCAGAGGGGGTCATGCCAGTATCTTTTTTGAAGATGCGGCAAAAATAGTTTGAATCCTGGTATGCCAGTTCCAGCGCAATGGTATTTACTTGTAAGTCACTGAACCGCAATAACGATTTGGCGATAGTAATTTTACGCGTGGCAATATAGTTCGAAAACCCGAACCCGGTAATTTTCTTAAAGGTACGGCTCAAATAGCAGGCACTGACAAACGATTTTGCTGCCACGTCATCGAGCGTCAAGTTTCTGAGAATATTTTTCTCAATATGGAATTTCGCTCGTTCGATAAAATCGATATTGCCTGTATAGCCTTTTAATGCGTAATCAAACAGCTCTTCGCTAATGGTCAGCAGGCTGATCATGATGCGGAAATAGCGGCTTTCCATCATGCCATACTGGTTGATGTCTTTGATCAGCGCGGCGACTTTACGGTTAGTCGGCATTAACTTTTCCCCTTTGGCGGTCATATACTGGCTAACTATTTCCAGAAAATCGATCACGTCTTTGCGCTTATCCTCTTCTATCATATCCACCGGACAGGCACCGTTGAGCGTGTCAAAAATAAAGTTGTGCCACTGGGTGTAATCGCAATCGTCTATCATGGCGAACACTTTCTGTTTTAGGGCGCGGGATTTTTCATTTTCTCCTTCGTCGAATGCTAGGGTTTTTTTGATGGTGTCGGTCAAGATACATTTTTTCACTGGTTTGAGCAGATAATCATCCACTTTAAGGTTGTACATGCTGCGTACTATATCAAAGTCATCATTGGCCGTGATTACGATGATTTTAGTATCGCTGTTTTTTTTCTTCAGATATTCAATCACCTGTTTACCGTTCGGCAACGGAATATTAATGTCCACTAAGATCATATCGATTTGACTCAGTTGGTCAATTAAGTGAATCGCTTTTTTACCGGTTGAGGCTTCATGGATCGCAGCGTTTTCCACACACTGGGAGATAATCTGCCGCAGGGATTCTAATTCGATGGGCTCATCTTCAACGATAACAATGGTAAACATATGTCCTTTTCCTGTATCAGGCTTCCTGCATTGGGAACCGAAGTTTAATGGTTGTACCCATCCTGGGTTTGTTAGGGCTCATTATTTCCAAGCCATAGCTCTCGCCAAATAACAACTTCAATCTATTTTTTATGTTGTTAATGCCAATACTGCCTTTTTGCAATTTTTGGTCGCCTGATAAAATGCGATTAATGGTATCTGGTGCGATGCCGTCGCCATTGTCAGTGACTTCAATAATCACGTTCAGGCCATCGTCCGTGGCACGGATCAGCAGATGACTATTGCTATCCCTTGGCTCCACTACGTAGTTAAAGAAGTTTTCCACCAGCGGTTGCAGGATCAAAAACGGGCAGACTACATCCAGATATTTTTCCGGGATATCGCACAGGTAATCGAAACGGTCTCTCATACGCACTTTTTGGATCGACATATAGTTGTTGACGTAATTTATTTCATTACGCAGAGTAATCAGGCCGTGACTATTTTTACGTAACAAATAGCGCATCATGTCAGAGAAATCGTGCACCATTGTTTCGGTACGCTGCGCATCTTCAAGAAAAGCTAACCGGCCAATGGTATTTAATACGTTAAATAAAAAGTGTGGATTTATCTGATAAGAGAGCGCTTTAAATTCAGCTTCATGTAGTGAGCGTTCTATCTCTACACGTTTTCTTAACTCATTAGCCAGTGCAAGATCCTTTTTACGAAGTTCGCGTTGGATATTATTGGTGTGCGCTTGTTCGACCAGATAAGACGATACGTGTAGTAACGTCGAGGCAGTAGACTCAAAACGCTCATACGGCATGCGACGTGTATTCTGGTGCAAATTAATTAACCAAGGATTATCTTTCCAGACGTCATTATTATTCAGAATATAGGAAATGCTCTGTTCTTTCTCTTCTTCGACTTTTACCTGACCGGAAATAAAAGCACCGAGATAATGATCGTTAATCATGATTGGGACAGCGAATTCGACAAAACCGCAGTGGCAGCGATAAACCACCGGTTTGCGAGCGTGCATCGCGGCACGGCCACCAGCGTTGTCGCTTTCATAACAGTGGTGCGCCAGTGTCGGGTTGAGACGCGAACGCATGCAGAAGTCTGAAAAACCGCTGGGCTTAGTGACCGGGATACCATTCTCATCCACAACCACGAGCGCGATCATCATTGATTTTGAAAAGTTGTCCTGCAGGGTCTGAAGGCGTTTTACATCCAAAAACTCATTTAATTTGTATTTATTCTTCATACTTTCAGCCTGCATTTTTAAAAACATAATCATATATTTATAAATAATTTGTCGCGAAAAAATTGAAATGGATCACAGCAACAAAAACAGCTCCGGCTCTGAAAGTAATGCTTCGGTTATTTGCAAGGGATACTCCTTTTCAAACCTTGCTGAACCAGTGCAGATACACAGGGAAACGTATACCAGAACTGCCACAATACAAACGCCAGTTACTGGCGATACGAATGGAATGACGAGGCAGTCTGTCAGAAAGCCCCACATGAACGATCACCACCTACATAGGAGGTGTTTTAAAATTGATCGAGTAGGAGGCGGGATCACTCCCGCCGTCCTCTCACACCACCGTACATGCGGCTCCGCATACGGCGGTTCATGTTAACACTGGAACTGCCTCTGCTGTTCCAGCAGTGATATCAGACCCTGCCTGCTGAACCACGCATTCTTTATCGCCTGATTCATATGGCTTGACTCTGAGTTCCACCATGGCCCGTGGTTGTTGTACGCTGAGATCATCGCCCTGTCCTTACTCAGTCCTGCTCTTTGCAGGTTCTTTGCCCGGGTTAGCGGTCTCTTCCACTGCCGCTACAACAAGCAACGCAGTTTCCGTTTGATCCAGCCATCCAGCTCCTCCAGCACTCCTCTGACTTCCGTCAGCCTGAAGTAGCTTATCCATCCACACAGCACTGGTGTCAGAGCATTGATTGTCGCTTTCACTGATTTGCTCCGGTTTCCCGTCGTCAGACTGTGGACTTTCTCCTTCAGCCTGTTCACGCTCGTCAGGGCTATCTTCAGCTTCGCCTGTTTGTGCCATGTCACACTGTACCCGAGGAACTTCCGATCCCACGGGCGCGCCACCGCGCTCTTCTTCTCATTCACCTTCAGTTTGTTCTCCACGAACGCCCTGATGTTCTTCAGCAGATGGTCGCCCGCTTTCCGGCTGCTTACGTAGATGTTGCAGTCGTCTGCGTAGCGGCAGAAGCTGTGTCCACGACGCTCCAGTTCTTTATCCAGTTCATCCAGCAGGATGTTCGACAGTAACGGCGACAGTGGGCCGCCCTGCAGCATGCCCGCCTGCCGTTTCTCCCTTTGCCCGTCTTTAACCATTTCCGCTTTCAGGTAGCGGCGTATCAGTCACAGCACCCGCCTGTCCTTTATCGTTCTGGCCAGACGCGTCATCAGGAGTCTGTGATCCACCCGGTCGAAGAACTTCTCCAGATCCATATCCACCACCCACCGTTTGCCACCCCGTATGTAACGCTGTGCCTGTTGCACCGCCTGCTGGATAAGCCTGTCCACCACCGTCGGGATGCCTGAGGTTCTCACGCCGCCATCCGGCTTCGGGATATCCATCCGGCGTATTGTCCGCGGCTGGTAGTTTCCGTCAATCAATGCCTGCCTGACGCTGCGCCAGTTCTTCTTCAGCCACGGTTTCAACTCCGCCACGCTGAGGTTATCCACCCCCGCCGTGCCTTTGTTTTCCACCACGCGCTGATAAGCCAGCATCAGGTTTTCTCTCGTTATCACCGCTTCCATCGTCAGCGGCACTTCCGCTTTCGTTTGCCCACCCGCCGCCGTGCTGATTTCAGCGCCATCATGCAGCCCTGACGGATACTGTCCGTCTCCTCTGCCGCTGGTCGCAGTGGCCTGCGCTTGTGCTTCATTAATCATCATCGGGTTCGGATGTCCTAATCACAGTTAATCATGTTCGGCCCTTCATGCTGCCGGTTTTGCAGCACTACTACGGCGTCGGCTGACTTCTGCCGCCCCATCCCGGCGCCTCACGGCGCCGGTAGCACACTGGCAGGGCGACAGATCTCCCGGGGTAATTCACGCGACTTTCCTGCTTATGCCTGTCGGCTTTACGTCACAGCGTTCCGTGTGAGTATCGGGCTTTGGTGATTAGTGCCACCTTACCCTGCTGCGCCGCCTTAACCGCTTCCTGTTCGTCAGGCCAGCATTTTGCATCCAGCTTCCTTCAGATTTCACCTCGCGATGAACACCCTTGCCTTCCGCTAACACTTCCCCTCACCGGGTGTGTGGAGGACTTTCACCTCTTAGTCGTTCTTCTGCCACCACAGTTGAAGAACAGCGCCAGTCACGGCGCACATAACAAAAAGCCAGCAGGCAGACACTGCTGGCTTTTTGTTATGGCGGGATTAAAACAGGGGAACCAAGGTAAATAATCCAATGGTCGCCAACAGATTAATCATCGTGGTCATAATGGTGATGACCATCGCCGGCGGGTCAATATGTGTATCGCCGTGGATCAGGAAGATACGCGACATCAGTTCACCCAATATCGCGCAAATTATGCCAACGATAGCAGCCCAAATCAGGCTACCTGATGGCACCGCTACCAACGCGGCAGGCAGCGAAATATGATGTGACACCGGTACCTGAGTATTGAAATGCAGGAAAATCAGTGAGAACGCGGAAATACCAAACGCCAGCAGCGCGCCGTTGCCGCCAAACTTCAGGCCTAAAAAGCCTGCCATCAAGCCAATACCCAAGCCCAGCACGGAAAGCTGCGGAATGCGGCTATGGTAAGGTATCCAGCACTTATCCTGCGGCGGATAGCAGTGACGAATTCCCTGCTCCGGTTTTCCAAACAGGCCAGTTTTACCGAAAACCAGACGCGAGACCACGCCAGAAATCACCACGGTTAGTGCCACGGTATCGGTCCAAGCATTGCCGGACGGGAAGGCCGGAATCTGGTTCAACCCCCAGGCGATGATGTAACCAACCGCCCCAAAAACCCCGCCTACCAGCAGCACATCGTAAGCCGCCAGACCGCTCAACCCGGCAGTGATATCACGCCCGGAACCCAGCTTGCCTTTCTTCGCTGCATACGCCGTCGCCGCAACCCCAGCGGCAAAGCCGCCGGTGTGCGGGCCAAACAGTCCAAACGGAAAAGTAATAAAGTCCGATGATGCTCCGGTAATAATTTGCACTACCGTCATGGCGATAACCAGAAGCCCAACGAATTCAAACGCCGCCAGCGCGCCAACAGCCGCACCAAATATGCCGCCGCCGAAGGCAACTACAATATCTAAGCTATTCATCTAGCTTACCTCTGTAATTAAATCAAATGACAATATAAGTAATGCAGATTGCTCTATATTTTTAAAATTGAAATAGTATTCATGCGTAACAAATAAACAAGCGCAGCATTTTTTCGCACTCTTATTACATCTTTTATTAACCGCCGATATGGCAGTTAAAACCTAAGGATTCAACCATTGCTTTTAACTCTGCCATTTGGGCTTCTTCGATACTTTTTGTATCGCCCATCGGATACTGGCGACCAAGCAGATTATATTTATTTTCACCGAAGCTGTGATAAGGCAATAAGTGAATGGTATCGACGTTCTGCATCAGGCGGGCGAACTCCGCAATATTATGGATTTCCTGCGAATTGTCATTCACTCCTGGGATCACAGGAATACGCACAACCACTTTGGTTAAAAAGGAGATGCGCAGCAGATTCTCCAGAATCACTCTGTTATTCACGCCGGTGTTGCGCTCATGGATTTCCGGATCGATGGCTTTAATATCGGTCAGAGCAAGATCGACATAGGGAAATACCTCATCAATCACCGCTTTGGTGGTGAAGCCGCTTGTTTCAATAGCGGTGTGCCAGCCTTTGGCTTTACAGGCTTTAAGCAGCTCGCGGGCAAATTCCGGCTGCGCCAGCGGTTCACCACCGGACAGGGTAATCCCGCCGCCTGAACGCCGGTATAAATTCTCTTCTTTTTCCAGTTCGCGCATCACTGCCGTTACCGACATACGCTTGCCCTTCATTTCCAGCGCACGGGTAGGGCAAATCTCAGTACATTTCCCACACTGAATACAGCGGTCGCGATTGATAAACCAGGCATTAGTAGTGGAAAGAGCCTGTTGTGGGCAAGCATCAATACATTTTCCACAGCGGATGCAATCATTCTTTTTAAATAATAACTCTGGGCTGTGACGTTGTGATTCAGGATTACTACACCATTTGCAGGACAGCGGGCAGCCTTTAAAAAAAGGAATGGTTCGAATGCCTGGACCATCATGCAAAGAATAGCGTTGAATATTAAATATGACGCCTTCGGTTTCGTACTCAACTTTATTCATAACATCACTCTATATTTACCAGATGAATTACCTTTTCAGATAAAAGTAACAACCAGAAGTCGTGGAGAAAGTAACGGGCTATATATTGATACATAGCCCGTCTGGTATTTACGACAGTTGTTGCTCAGTACGGCTGATTATGTCGTCCTGAACTTCTTTCGCTAAAACTACCCACTGGGCGCTATAGCCCGCAACGCGTACCACCAGATCCTGATGTTGCTCAGGATTTTTCTGGGCTTCGATCAAAGTGTTGCGGTCGATAACGTTAAATTGAACGTGCATCCCTTTCTTATCGAAGTAGTGACGTATCAGGCCGCTGAAGTTGCGCAGACCGTTCTCGCCAGCCAAAGAAGACGGCAGGAATTTCTGATTATAGAGCGTACCGTTGGAGGCGATAAAGTGATCCAGTTTGGCAACTGAGTTGGCTGCGGCGGTTGGGCCAAGGGTGTCTTTACCCTGACGTGGAGATACGCCATCCGCCAACGGCTCTTTCGCCAGACGGCCATCCGGCAGTGCGGCAACGTCTTTACCAAACAGCACGTTCGCAGACACCGGATAGATACCAGCCTGGAACTGGCCACCGCGCGGGTTGGTATATTTCTCAACTTCCTGGCAGTAGATCAGCGCACATTTACGCGCTACTAAATCCACGTCATCGATGTCGTTACCGAAGCACGGTGTGTTTTCCAGAATACGACGGATCTCCTCGTGACGGGACATAGTGCCGGATTGCACCGGTGCTGCACTGCCGGAAGTCAGCTGGCGATAAACTTCGTTTTTAATCGCTGCCGGATCCAGCGCGCCATGCTGTTCAATGATGCGTTTCACCACATCGTAGATATCCTGCTCGTTGAGCGAGGATTTCGCCGCTGGAGTGTGCGGGTTCGCACCCACCGGATAACCGAAGTTGGCGTCCAGTGCGCTTTTCAGTTCGCTCAAAGACAGTTTACGATCTTCGAATACCTGTTTCTGGATGGCATAGACGGAGTCGCCGGTATCGGCTACGCCGAATGCTTGCGGCCCAGTAAAGTTGTAAATCGCCCCGCCTTCCTGGAGAGATTTACCACGGCCGATACAGTCGTCGACCAGTGCTGATAGGAACGGCAGCGGGCAGCGTTCGCCGTGGGCAATATCCACGCTGTTACAGGCTTCAACCAGTTGATGAACGAAGTGCGCCATCTGTTTCTGGAACGCGGTGTAGAAGTCCTCCATGCTGGTGAACTGAGTCAGTTCGCCAGTCACTGGGCCTAGCTGTTTATTGCCAACGCGACCGTTGTTCAGGGTGATTTCCAGCACTTTTGCAACGTTAAAGAACGCGGCGTCATGCCAGCCCTCGGTGCGATGCGGTGCCTGCGGCTCTACGCAGCCGATGATACAGTAATCACGCGCATCACGCAGCGAAATGCCACGGTTCTGCAGCGCCGGGATGATTACTTCATCGTTGTACATTGCCGGAACGCCCAGGCCCATACGCACCAGCTCGCAAGCGCGATACAGAAACTCATCCGGAGTACCCTGCCATACGCGGATTGAGAAGGATGGCTGCGGCAGACGCACATGGGCAGTCGCTTCCATACACATGTAGCTCAGATCGTTAGTTGCGTCGCGACCGTCTTCTGTCTGGCCGCCACAGCACAGGTTCTGGAACACTGCGTAACCGGCAAACGCCTGGGCAGAGACTTCGTCACGCGTTTTGTTAATGTCGTTAAGCTTGATCCAGCAGCAATCCACCAGTTCCTGCGCGAATTCACGCGAGATAGATTTGTCCGACTCCAGATACGGGTACATATACTGGTCGAAACGCCCCGGGGAGATAGAATGACCGCTGGATTCAATCTGTAACATGCTCTGAATAAACCAGAATGTCTGGCATGCTTCCCAGAATGTGGTAGCACCGTATTCCGGCACGCGAGTACAGTTTTGAGCAATCTGCTCCAGTTCGCGTTTACGGGTCGGATTGCTCTCCTGCTGCGCCAGACGGGATGCTTCTTCAGCGTAACGATGGGCGAAACGGATCGCTGCGTTATAACTGATCAGCACCGCATTATAGAACTGTTCTTTCTTTATATATCCTGGTTCAGTGCGATCTAATGATTCCAAGGCACGGCTAACTTCATTAATGATACCACGGAAACCAATTTTCAGCACTTTACCGTAGTCAACACTGACATGACCGACGCCCCCGAAGAAGTAGTTACCAACAGTGAATACACCGCTCGCCATACTCTCTTTAGTGCCTTCTGACATGTAAGATGCCGCCAGAGCACTGGTAGTTTTACCCGGCCAGTATTTAAATGCTTCATGAAGCTCCTGAGCAGTCTTTTTCGGGATAACAAACGGGTCGGCAATACGGTGTTCCATAGTCTCAAACTCTTTTTCCACCCAGTCGTAGGAGAACTCAGGGCAGATTTCAGTTGAGCGAGGATTAATAGTTACCGCTCCAACGATTAATTCGTCTGGGCGAATTGTTACCGGTAATTGGTTAAAGATTTTTTCCACCACTTTAGCACGACGCATAATCGCGGGCAGTTGTTCTGTTTCTTTATATGCTTCGGTTGCTAACACCGCGCGTTCTGATTCCACATACGGCTTCGCCGTCAGGATCATATTTCTCAGTCTTACAACACGGTCTGTCGGATTAGAAAAGCCTTTCTCTAACATATAAAACTCCCGAATATATTTTGTTAACCTTGCGGAGATGCCAGGGTATTAATGAATAATGCTAGTGCCCATTTGAGTAATAAAGTGACGTAATATTGCTGGATGCCCCATCCAGGTAGTCGCGGTTATTAAATTACCATCCACAATGGCTTCATCATCTGCGGCAGTGACCCACTGGCCACCCGCCATTTCCACTTCCGGTTTTACCGTAAAATATCCCGTCAGTTTCCGGCCTTTTAATACCCCAGCAGCGGCCAGAATTTGTGGGCCATGACAAATTGCAGCAACAGGTAATGTTAAATTCATCGCGTAATGCACGATATCCAATACTGACTTATTTAATCGCAAGTATTCCGATGAACGCCCACCAGAAATATAAACACCACTATATTCCTGTAACCTTATGTCATCAAATGATGCAGTTAATCTAAAAAGATGTCCGGGTTTTTCGGTGTAGGTCTGATCACCTTCAAAATCATGAATCGCGGTTTTAATAAACTCGCCGGTACGTTTTCCCGGACACACTACATCCACTCTGAAACCTAACATGTTTAATGCCTGCCATGGCACCATGACTTCATAGTCTTCAGAGAAATCGCCTGTGATAAGTAATATCTTCTTCATAAGCGGACTCTCAAAACTGGTTATCGTCTTCCTCAATGATTCGCATGGCTTCATGCACCGCCGCGACTTCGCCAAAAATGGCCAATGTGGTGATATGCTGAGGGCAACTGCCAAAGATTTCTGATACCACCACATTGGCGCTTTTACTGGCTACGTCGGCATAAAAATAGAGATCCGGAACCGGCAGTATTAACAAACCAATGGCGTCGATGCGAATCAAATCCAAACGCGAACGAAACTCCCCGGGCATACGCCGTTTCAACATAGCCAAAATATCCGGGGTCGGTGCGTTTATGATTCGTTTTTTCATCTTTAAGTCACCCTTCGCGATAGTTAGCGAATATTCAGCGCTTCAACCATTACACAGCGACGACGGCGTGCAAACGAACGCGCTGACGTAAGTCCCTCGCCGGTCGGTCCGGCAATCGTAAAGGTGGCATGCCCTTCACCGCCCACCCCCAGCCCTGCATAAGAGGGACCATTTTTAACAAAGATGGTGGTCTGGATCAGGCGCGCCATTTTGGTCAGCTTTTCGACGTTGGTGGAGTGCATAACCGCGGTATGACGATTGCCGTGCTCCACTTTCACCGCCAGCTCAATGGCTTCATCAACATTGTCTACGCGCACCACCGGCAGGACCGGCATCATCAGCTCATGCACCACAAACGGATGTGTTTTCTCAGCCTCAATTAAGATGACTTTGATATCGTCGCCAACCTGGATTCCCAGTTGTTGCAGGATATAGCGCGCATCTTTGCCGACAAAGGCGGTATTCGGCCCAGTGCCTTTTTCATTAAGCACCAACGATTGCAGTTGTTGACTTAACTTCTTATCGCACAACAGATAGGCACCGCTTTTCTTCATGCAGTGAATCAGATAGTCCGCTACCTGGTTCACAACAATCACCTCTTTTTCCGCCACGCACGGCAGGTTGTTGTCGAAGCTACAGCCCTTAATGATGTCGCGGGCTGCTTTTTCGATATCCGCCGTTTCATCTACCACAGCTGGCGGGTTACCTGCGCCTGCACCAATCGCTTTTTTACCTGATGACATCACGGTTTTCACGATGGCTGGACCGCCAGTCGCTACCAGCATGTTGATACGTGGGTCGTTGATCAGGACGTTGGTATTGTCGATGGACGGTTTGGTCACCGTTACCACCATGTTCGCCGGTGCGCCCAACTGGGCAAGCTTGTTGTTGATCAGCTCAACCGCGTACAGCGACACTTTGCGCGAGCGCGGATGTGGACTGAACACCACAGTGTTGCCTGCCGCCAGCATGCCTATGCTGTTGTTGATAATGGTTTCGGTCGGGTTAGTCGTTGGTGTAATCGAACCAATCACTCCGAACGCAGAGTATTCGATCAACGTTAAACCCCCGTCTCCGGAAACCGCGCTGGTGGTCAGATCTTCGATACCTGGCGTTTTCAGCGCTGCGACGCGGTTTTTGATCAGTTTGTCCTCGTAATTCCCCATGCCGGTCTCTTCCACCGCCATACGGGAAAGGGCACACAGCACATCTTCCTGCAGGAAGACATCGCGAATGCCATTGATAAACGAGGCGCGGTCTTGCATAGAACAGTGGCGATACTGTACCTGTGCCAAGACGGCGGCGGAAATCGCCTCATCCATGGTATCGAATGCTCCAGTGCTAGCATTCGCTACCTTCGCTACCTGAGAGATCGCACTGGCGTCGCGCACGGAAGAGTGCTGCGCCAACGCCTTAGCGACAATTTCATCCAACCCGTCGACCCGCGCTGCTTCTGACGTGGCGGGAGCTTCATCCGGTGTTGCTTTGGTGAATTTGCTCAGGATGGTCGAGACAGCCTGAGCGATTTCAATATCATTCATCTTTAAATTCCTTACTACTCTTCATCTACCGACCGCGCCGCGTGCATCGTCATCAGATGCTTAGATATATGGCGTCGTGGTGGATTTAATTTCCACCGGATCTAACGTGGAGAGCAGTTGTAGACCGACTTCACGCGCGGCAATCACCGCCTGACGTACTGCACCGGAATCACCGGAGAAGGTGAAGATCACTTCGTTACTAAAGCTGGTGCCTTGCGACGGGCTGGCATAACCCACCGGGTCAATCACGGCGGATTTCGCCGCAGCGTCGGCAATCACTAGGCCAATCGCCGCAGGCGAGGCACAGGTCATCCCGAAGGATTTACCAATCGGCGCACCCAGCGCTTTATTCAGCGCGTAGCTGGCACGAGCGGTGTACTGGAATTCAAGATGTCCGGCTGACGAGCCATAAACGTCACCCATGGTGCGTTCAATTTCAGACAGCGCCACTTCAACCGCACGCCTGACGTCGGAAACATCAGACGCACCAAAAATAATTAAGCAACCGTGTCCGCCACCTCCTTCGGTATCGCGGGCCAGCTCAATAGAAATAATTTCGCTGTTGGTTGCTTTAATCGCTTCGTCAGCCGCAAAAATTTGCGGGCCTGCGCCAGTACGTGCGCCAAGAATACCGATAGAGCGATATTTCTTGTCGATATTCATGACTTCATGCAATTGATTATCAACATTGGCAATCACTAGGCCGATAGTGTGGCCCAACGCAGTGCCGACAAATTCCGTAATACCGCAACCAGCGAAATTTGCTGCTGTTTTAGCTTCCGGTGAGATATCGGTTTGTTTATTCATTACGTCAGATATAATCTGCTCAACAAGATTATCTCTCATGATCAGTATCCTTTATTGTTATTAACCGATAGCCTTCGGTAGAATTTTTTCCACCTCAATGTGTGGGCGTGGAATAACATGTACGGAGACCAGTTCTCCCACTTTACTCGCAGCAGCGGAGCCCGCATCTGTCGCGGCTTTCACTGCGCCAACGTCGCCGCGAACCATCACAGTCACCAAGCCGGAGCCGATTTTTTCATAACCCACTAGGGTCACGTTGGCAGATTTCACCATGGTATCTGCAGCTTCAATTGCAGAAACCAGACCTTTCGTTTCAACCATTCCTAATGCTTCTTGTTGCATAACGACCTCAATATTTCCGATAGAAAGAAAACGTGCACAGAGGAATAGCAATCTACGGATTCACCCATGTGCATTAATTATTTAATTATCATAATGCTAAGGTTATTCAGACAAAATGTTTTGCGCGTCAGTGGGACTATCTTGCTTTTGCATTCCCGCAATTGACAATAAAATCCACCCGAGGTTTGTAATAAAAGATCTGCGTTTAAATTTCCTTGCAAAATAGCCCCGCTCTGAATAGCAATCATAATTACTGTTAAAACTGTCGTATTTTTGCCAATTAGTTATGCCGTGCGGGCAATCTCCGCTGCATCTATAGCAATCATTTTTTCTTCATTGGTTGGGATGACCGCAATCTTCGTGGTGTCGGTTTTAGAAATCAGTCCGCTACGTCCGCCGAACAGCTGCTGGTTACGTTCTTTATCCAGTTCCAATCCCAGCGCCTGAAGGCGTTGCACGGTAAGTTCTCGAATTAACGCCGAGTTTTCGCCAATTCCACCGGTGAAAATCAGCGCATCGAAGCGTTTAAGCGAGGTCACGTGGCCGCCGATATGTCGTGCGAGACGATGTACTAACACGTCGATGGCTAACGCTGCCCGTTCGTGGCCCTCATCACGCGCCTGCTGAAGGGTGCGGCAATCGCTGGATAAGCCGGAAATCCCCATTAGGCCGGACTGGTTATTGAGCATTTTGTACAGCGTGTCGAACGTTTGACCTGTGCGTTTCGCCAGATATGCGACGACACCAAAATCAAGATCCCCGCAGCGCGTGCCCATTACCAGCCCTTCCAGCGGGGTCATACCCATTGAGGTGTCAATGCTCGTGCCGTTTTGCACCGCACATAGCGATGAACCGTTGCCCAAGTGGGCAATCACGATGCCATGATCCGCCGGGTCGAGATCTAGTGATGCAAGCGCCTCGGCGGCAATATAGCGGTGAGATGTTCCGTGAAAGCCGTAACGTCGCACCATATAATCTTGCTGGAACTCCAGCGGGATCGCATAGGTGTAAGCAGCCGGAGACAAGGTCTGGTGGAACGCAGTATCGAACACCGCAATATGCGGCAACGCGGGCAACAGAGCCCGAGCCGCTTCAATACCAATCAGGTTGGCAGGGTTATGCAAAGGGGCCAGCACCGACAGCGCGCGGACTTTTTCGATCACATCATCGGTAACCAGTACTGATCTTTTGAAGTCGCTGCCGCCATGAGCCACGCGGTGCCCAACGGCGTTGATGGCTTCCAACAGTTGCTGTTCGTCGAGCTTCGCGAAGAGCACTTTGAGCGCATGCTGATGGCTGGCGTCATCCAGCGCGACAGTGGATTTATGGCCGTCTCGGTCTTTAAACGTTATGACAGCATGATCAATACCCAGTCGTTCCGCTAGGCCCGACAGCAACGGCTGATCTGCATCCTGAGGAATGACGGAGAATTTCATTGATGAGGAACCACAATTAATCACTAATACACAAGCTAAAGACATGATGCCCCCTGAAATGGACTGCAAAAAATTAACGGGTTGTTGTGAGGGGATAACGCAGAACGCTAAACTGCGCCATCGCCTGGCGGGCGATGAGCATATCTTCCTCAACACTGCCGCCGCTGATGCCGATGCCGCCTAGTAAGCGCCTGCCCGACCAGCAGGGAAAACCACCGCCGAAGCAGCAGATATCTTTTTCTTTCTCAAGGCCGTACAAATCACCACCCGGCTGTACCAGCGTTGCCAGTTCGTGAGTTGGCATTTTGAGAGCTACCGCGGTCCAGGCCTTTTGTGGTGCCAAGGTATGGCTGACCAGCAGGGCGTTATCCATGCTGAAGAAAAAACGCTGCTGACCGCAGGCATCCACTAGGCTAAAAACGATCGATACATTGCTGGACTGTGCTATTTCCCGGACCAACTTTGCCAGCAGTTCACTGTCCTCCAGGCTCAGCGACATCCGGAGTTCCGGTAACTGCGTGGCAATAGCCTCGTTAATCCAGTTGTCGAGTGAAGCCTCATTCGCAGACATAAGTATTCCTCAGCGTACGCGCCGCTATTAACCGTTAAGTTCGAGCGAGTCGACGATACCCACCACGGCAGCGTCAATCACCGAGTGATCTTTGTTGTTGCTCATACGCGCCGAACTGCCGGTGGTGATGATCACAATCTCTCCATTGCCCGCGCCGACAGTATCAACTGCCACCTGGGCATGAACAGTCGGCTGATAGTTTTCATCGAGCCGCGCCACTATCAGCAGTTTTGAGCCATTCAGCGAGGCGTGTTTGGTGGTGGAAACCAATGCGCCAGTAACTTTAGCGAGGTACATATTTCCTCCGGTTAACCATGGATAACAGTGAGATTACGCCGCTGGATTTCATCTCTGGCAGCAGGGGTAATCAGCGTGTCGCTCTCAATGCGCAGCACTGTGCCAATGGTCAGTAGGCGGATATCGCTCTGGGTGATTAAACGTTTTTTACCGGCTACTGTCAGGGTGGATTGGCTTCCTTGCACCGACTTGACATGGGCTGCACGTTTACCGAAAAGCGTAATGCCATAGCTCTCTAGGACCTGAGCGTAACCTTCCAGACAAGACAGCAGTGGCATCGGTAATTCGCTATCGACGCATTGTTGATGCAGCGTGGCGATAATCTGTTTACGGTGCTGTAACGTCTGAAATACAGTTTCACAGGCCAGATTATCGCGAATGCCCAGCGCAATTTTGCTCATGCTGTTGACAGAGAGCGCAGGCAGATAGAGCACCTCATAGTGAGGCGGCGATCTGTCAAATCCAGCACGAGAACCACGCTGAATTAGCGCATCCATGCAGACAGATTTCAGCGCCGACTGGCTGGCGCTGTGAGAAAAATTTACCCACAACTGATAACCCGCCAGCTCAAGCGCCTCAAGGCAGTTCAGCGTTTCCGGCAGCGAGGAGATATCCTCACCAGTCACCACTACGCAGACATTTTTCTGCGCGACGGATTGTGCCAACACTTCAGCGATGACCCGGTCCAGCAGTTGCGATAAGGTTTGATTGTCCATTGATTTACCCCTGGTCCGCATTCATGGCGATGCCTAATGGTGTGACCAATAGTGGCTCTGCCGAAGGAATCACATTTTTACCGGTTTGTTTACTGAACACGTTGGCAAACTGGCTGAAGCTGCTCGCGCCACCTACCAAATAAATATTTTTTACCTGCTGGGTAGCGAACCATCCCGACACCAAGCTGGCCATTTTCTGGGCCACCGGTAGCACCAGGGTAAAGACCTGCGCTTCCTGCCCGTTTTTTTTCATTTCTTCCGCCTCGGCATAAGGCAAGCCCAGCGCGCCAGCGATCACCAACTTCATATGGCTTCCACCGGTGGGCTCATCGGCACTGAACGTCACTTTACCGCTTTTCAAAATGCTCATGCCGGTGGTGCCTCCTCCGACATCCACCACCGCCCCGTTTTTAATATTCAGCGCGCTGGCAGCGGCTACCGGTTCATCTAGTACTTGGGTCACGATAAAACCCGCCAACTCCACTACGTTGACGATCACTTTTGTGTTGCCTTCAGAGATCCCCGGTGGGACTGCGATCGCCGCGCGCTCCAGCGTGCAGCCCTGTTTCTGTTCAAGAATTTGTTTGAGACGTGCTACTACCCGGCTGGCGGTCAGGTAATCCACCACCACGCCGTCTTTCACCACATTGGAGGGATACATTACCCCTGCCACCGGCTGGTTATCTTCATCCAGCACCACGATTGCGATATTGGCGGTACCGAGATCCCCCCCACCTTCAACGCGCCGGAGTAGGGCCGACATTCGCCGCTGTCAATCAGCGCGGCCAATTCGTGAAATCGGCAGTTTTCGGGGCTGTTAGCCATGGCGCGCAGCCTGTTTTATGCCGCGAACGGTATCGCCATTACGCAGACCGACGCCGTTAGCTTCTTCCATATCAATATGCAGTTCCAGCACTGCATCCGCCGTGACGCGTACCACTACATGGCTGAGCACACCACCGCGCGGACCGTTTGTTTGCACATCGATTTCCATTCCGTCATGCAGGCCGTGCAGTTCGGCTTCTTCGGGCGAGATATGGATATGGCGCCAGGCGACAATCATGCCGTTGTGTTTCACCACCCGCCCTTTCGGACCGATGATTTCAATGCCCGGCGAATCCAGCAGATCCCCCGACATGCGCACCGGAGCTTTAGTGCCCAGCGCAAAGCCGTCGGCCACAGAGATTTCCACCTGCGTGGCATTACGCAGTGGCCCTAACACGCGCACTTTGTTGAGCTCGCCTTTTGGCCCGCGCAGCGTCACCATCTCTTCGGCGGCATACTGACCGGGCTGTTTCAACGCTTTAGAACGGGTTAGCGTAGAGCCGTAGCCAAACAGAATGTCCATATCTTCACGGCACAGATGAACATGGCGGTTGGACACGCCCACCGGAATATTCAGCGCGACAGGCGCGGCAGCAGGCGCTGCCGTTTTTTTACTGGTGGCAAGTTCCTGCAAAATTTGTTGGGTAATCCACTCGGCTTGTTGTTCGGTGTAATTCATAATGGGTACGACCTGATTATTGGGTTATCTTATGGGTAATGGGCGTCTAACGATCAGGATAGGGAGTAACGACGCCCGGTTTTTGTTTATCAGCAGGACTTTTTTGACTGCTTCACGGAGGCTGAACAAAGTTATCCAGCTAGCCGGTAATCAGGTCGATCAACCCTTCGACATCATGCGTCGTCACCTGCCGCGGGTTCGACGCGGTACAACCGTCGGCCAGCGTCGAATTCACCAGTGCGCTGCGCAACTCGATGATTTTTGCACGGTCGATGCCCAGTTCGCTGAGAGTGACGGGGATGCAGAAATGGCGATTGATCTGGCGGATCTCCTGAGTCATCAGCGCGATGGCCTGCTCCGGTACCGCATGGTCAATGCCTATGATTTGCGCGCAACGGTGATAGCGATCGCGGGTTTCAGTGCTGGCCCGTTTGCTGTTGAAGTCGATGACAATCGGCAGCAGCATGGCGTTAATTTTGCCATGAGGAATATGCAGCATCCCGCCGATGGCGTGTGCCATGCCGTGTACCAACCCCAGCCCGGCGGAGTTAAATGCCATGCCTGCCATACAGGAGGCATTGTGCATGTGGGTGCGCGCCGCAATGTCTTTTTCGTCGTTAAACACCTGCGGCAGATAGCGCCAGGTCAACGCGATGGCTTTTTCCGCCAGCGCATCGCTAAAGTCATTTGAGCCAGTAGAGACAAAGGCTTCAATGGCATGGGTCAGCACGTCCATGCCGGTATCTACCGCGACATGACGCGGCGCGGTTAACACTAGGTTAGGATCGAGAATGGCGATTTCCGGCACCAGTTGCCCGGAGATCAACGGATATTTGCGGCCATTTTGCGGATCAGAGATGATCGCGTAGGACGTCACTTCAGAGCCGGATCCGCTGGTTGTGGGAATAGCAATGAGATCGATTTGATGATCTCCAAAATACTCTTCCAATGTGACTTTAATTCCTTTCGCAGCGTCCAGCGACGAGCCGCCGCCGAGGGCGATAATAACGTCGGGCTTAAAGGCTTTAAAACGCGCCGCGCCGGAAGTCAGAATATCAATATCTGGATCCGGAGTAACCTCACCGAAAATGCATACCGATGCCTCAGGCATATGGCTTATTAAATAACGAGTTTTACCTGATGACATCATAAAATCATCGGTGACAATACCGACTCGTTTATTATTAAATTGGCATAGAGAGGTTATTGCCTCTTCACCAAAATAAATTTTGGGGCACGAAAAATAATAGCGGGCCATGTGTAACTACCTTAATCATGGTAAACGACCAAATTTGATGTCGTTAACCTAACATGGCGATTTTTTTAATGGACTGAGGATGTTTGTGCAGGTGAAGGATTATTTTGCGGTATTGTTTTGCCTTGAGCAAAAAAGTCCTTTTCTAGGAAATACCTAAAATCTGATACAGTCAAACTCAATATTTATTGTCAGAGAATGAATAAAAGCGGGGTGTTTTTTTGCCACTGCACTGCTTCAGGAATGTATTCACCCCTCATAAAGGCTTCAATGACTCTCCGCCATGGCAAACATGCCATAGGGGGAGATTTTCAGATAATGATAATAATGTTCGCCCACATCCGATTGTAAATGGATCAGAAAAATGGCCGCGTATTGCCCTGCTGAATGTGGATTACGTCACCTGTTTTGAATTGCCTTTCTGCTTACCCGGACACCACAACTGATTGCTGTGCTGCGTGAAGAATGGGACATCAGCCAGAAAAATGTGGTGTTCAACGATAAACGCTTTGGCTGCGTGTACAGCCTGAAGGCCAGTCTTTCCAGTGTGCCGGATACATACCGGTATCATCTGTCTCACCGTATTCGTCGCGTGGTTGGGAATGAAAACACATCATTGCCATATCAGCAGGTTGCCCGGGAAGTGAAAGCGCCCCGTGAACGGCTGAAGTATGCGCTGGAGGCGGGGTTACTGGTGACCGCACTGGACGGCCTGTTCTGGTCTGGCAGTCAGCGTATTGCGGCTGATGTCCTGAGACTAAGACAGAGCGGAATGCCGGTGGTGACAACGACCGTGGAGGTGCACGATAACCTGACGGGAACAACCCGCAAAATACCGGCATACCATCTCTGATACAACCATCAGGGGGAATATTGCTCTGGCAGCAGCAGTACGACATTCTTTATACTTTATCCCCGTGCCTGAAAACATGTGCTAAGGAAACGGGAATGGCAAGGTCCGATTACGATATTATCAATCTGTCTCTGGAACATGAACTGAATGAGTGGCTGGCAGAGAGAGGTTATGCCGGACTGGCGTATAACCGGAACCGGGTGGTAGAGGTGGTTACCCGCAAATTGCAGGACAGCTTTTATATCAACGTTTCCTGGGATGCGCTGAACACGGCATACAATGAACACCCGGAGTGGTTTTCAGGGTTTGTCTCCGGGGATGAGAATTAATAAGTGGATTATGCTGCCATCAGGCAGTGTGATTGCCGGCAGGGATTTCGTTTTATTCTGTTTCTTCCCGGGGGTCGGGTTTGAATTTTCCCAGAAAGTTGTACATCGGTCGCATACAGGGATGCGGATAACCCTCCCGCATAAAAACCACTCGGGTTTCTTCGACGCTGGTTACGGTGGCCAGTGCTCCATGATCGTCTTTGTATCGCTGATTGACTTTCGGTAATGGAACATCTTCTGACATAAATTTTAGTACGGTAACAGTTAACTAAATTTTCATGTGGTAGCACTGAATCAGGAGACTGCGTTTCCTGATGTGCGCTGTTAATTTTCTGTTTTTACGAAACATTTTCCCCTTCTTCCTGTGTATTTTATTGCGCTCCTCTTTTCATGTCCTTCCCATATCCTGAAACTCACTTAAATGCTGTTGAATCGTCACGCATTGCAATTTTCAATGACTGAAATCAAAAATTGCTATTTTTTAAGCTAACCAACTGTATTAAAAGCATTCAGTGGAATAATTTTCTGCACTTTTCCATTAATTATGGTTATAAATTTTGTAATGTGCTGTTTTTGCGATATTAGTCAGAATAAAGAACTGTTCATTTGTATTATATTGATCGATAAATCTGCCATATTGCTGTAGTTCAGATCATTATTCTATAATGATCAAAATTAAGTCAGCTAAAAATTGGCAGATTTATTACTCAGCATTCTGGTACCGGTTGATGTGGGTAAATACCGGAAAGGCGGTAGCGTGCCATTGCAAAAAATGGTGGGAGGTATCGTCAGGAGGCTGGTAATTGTTGGTATGGCATGAATAAAAGGTTTTTCGTTTGACTGGAAAATTATGTTGCAGGAACGTGAGGGCTGAGGAACAAAGCGTATTCCGGCGCTGTCCGTCCTTGCTGTCACTGACACTGATGTCTGCTTTATTATCGCCTTTATCTCTTCAGGCAGCGGATGTCCGGCGTAGCGGAGATGAAGCATTTATCATTCAGCAGCAGCGTCAGGAAGCCCTTGAGCAACAACTGATGCCTTCAGCCCCTGATGTTCGCCTTTCTGCACCTGGCTCTTTTGCACGTAAGATTAATTTTCCTGTTGAAACGCCCTGTTTTCAGATTAAACAGACGGAACTGGAGGGGGCTGATGCGTTACCACACTGGCTGCCTTTACAAAAAATCGCCAACGGGGCGGTCGGGCACTGTCTGGGGGCGAAAGGAATTAATCTGCTGATGAGTACATTGCAGAACCGTCTGGTCGATCATGGTTAACCCTTTCCGGTCAGCAGATAACGCGACTGACAGAATTACCCCCGGCATATAACCTGCAGCGCAGTGCGCAGTTGCTGCAGCAACTGATGGTACTTTTCCCCGACAATCCCCATGTTCAGGAAATGGTGGATAACTGGCAGAAGAGCGTAAGGAGTCGTGCGCTCCCGGAAGAGGCGATGACGGGCTGGAATGAAGGCATGACCCGCTTACAGCAGCTGGCTGAACGCCTGAACCGTCTGGATGAACAGCGGGGAAAATACATGACGGTCAGTGAACTGAGAACGGAGGTGTTTGGCATCATGCAGGCCTTTAACCGGCATATCCCGGCGGAAGAGCAGTTACGTCGCTATGATGAAGCCCGTAACCAGAATGGCAGTGAACAGCAGCAAAAACAGGCTGAAATGGCACTGAATCAGCTGATTAATCGTTATCAGGTGGAACACGCTGGCAAACCGGAGAGGCAGCCATGATGGCTGATAAAACATGGTAATGGAAAATAAACCCAAAAGAATGCGCACACCATGGGCAATCGAAGATATTCGCTACCTTGAAACGCATTATGGCGTGAAAAAAAACGCGAAATAGCGGCATATTGCCATGGGAGGGGATATGTCTGTCAGGCTGACTTGTTTTTCTCTTAAATAGCCTTTATTTAAATTAGCCTTGGTATGAAATTAGAATCTATTAATTTTTATCAAAGGAGATTGTGTGACAATAGCAAGAGATTCTGTTAGTGGTGAAATTGTTCATGGTCATGATCTTCGGGAAATGGATGATCTTTATATACGAACAACCACTTTTGAATGCCCGTATGACAAATGTAGGATACCCGCTACTCCATGTAGCTTCAAAGAAATAAATTTAAATCAATCATACTTTCGATATAAAGAGACTCATAGGCCGGGATGTAATATTCATGATCCTAAGAGTAAAAATAAGTGTAACTCAAAGAATAATAAAAAGCATAATTCACCACCGGCATTAGCTATATCTCTTCTGAAACTTGATGTGTCTGAAAGAAATTACGACTCTTCTGGCAGAAGAATTATCAAACAGACGCGAAATGATGAAAAAGATTTGGGAGGTAAAGTACACCCTGTGTCATCTTCAAGCATCAAACCGGTAGTAGACTACTACATTAATGGAGATAATCTCTATGAACCATTATCAATTCCCCCTTATGGAGTTAGAACTTATAAAGATACTTTTCAACTAATCATCTATAAAGAAGGAATTAGATATAATAAGCCAGCAATTTATTTTGGTAAAATTCAATCTAATATACGGCTGGAGATAAATTCGAATAGATATTACCTTACTTTTTTAGCCAGAAAGAAAGGTACCAAACAAGCATATAAACTTGAAATTGATGCTTCAGAATGGGATGAAAGTAAAAAGAGTTTTTTCTGTAGTGAGTATGAAAAACAAAGAGCAGAAGCAAATAAGTATTATAATGGACTAAAAGACAAGCGCAAAGCAACCAAATATCTTAATATTTTCTTTTTTGGTTTTCCTGATGAGTGCGATAGTTTTTTATTTAAGACTAGTTGTTTTAAATTGATTTATATCGTTTTCTTAGATGATTTTGATGTGACTTATAATGACAAAAACTACAGCATAGAAAAAGAACAGCTAATTAGAGATGAAATTAACAAAGAACATTTGACAGATCATCAAAATAGAATAAACCTTGCTGAGGTTGCTGAGGTTGCTGAGGTTGCTGAGGTTGCTGAGGTTGCTGAGGTTGCTGAGGTTGCTGAGGTTGCTGAGGTTGCTGAGGTTGCTGAGGTTGCTGAGGTTGCTGATTTTGACAAGAGCGAATTTAACCCTTCGGATTCTGATAGGAAAATATGGACTGGGATAAGAAAGCTTATTTCATTCTTTAAAAAATAGATCTATAGCAGTCATCATATTGGATTATTGGTGAAGTGGTACACTGAATTTGCCCACCTGAACAGAGTTGGTTTTATCAAACTTGTAGTTTACTCAATGACGTAAAAATTGGTGATGTAAAGGATATAAAAATGTGGTCAGACAAAGAGTCATCAGAAGACTACCTAAATTTTGGTGAAGTATCTCAGTTAGCCGTGGATGTACTTACCACGAAAGATATGTTACCAGTATCTATCGGAATTTTTGGAAACTGGGGGGCAGGTAAATCCTCTCTGTTAAAACTGATAGAGCAAAAACTTGAGCAAGACGACAAAGATTGGATTGTTATCAATTTTGACTCTTGGCTCTATCAGGGGTACGACGACACCCGTGCCGCACTTCTTGAAGTCATCGCTACAGAATTGACAAAAGCTGCTGAAGGTAATTCAGCCCTTATATCAAAAACTAAGAGACTCCTTAGTCGAGTTGATGGTTTTAGAGCTATGGGATTACTAGCTGAGGGTACAGCTTTAATGGCAGGATTACCTACTGGCGGTTTGCTTTCTAGGGGGATTGGTGCATTAAGAAATATCACCGATGGCATCCAGAGCCAGGAAGAGTATGAGGCTTTAGGCAATATAGCTAAAGAAGGTAAAGAAACTGCTTGTGGTTTGATTAAACCACAAACAAAAAAAAGCCCCCCTCAGCAGATTGATGCCTTTCGTAAGGAATATGGGGAAATTCTAGAAGAACTTGGAAAGCCACTCATTGTGGTAATAGATAACCTAGACCGCTGTCTCCCTGCCAATGCTATCCATACACTTGAAGCTATCAGGCTATTCCTTTTCTTGACTAATACAGCCTTTATTATTGCAGCAGATGAGGACATGATTCGCTCTTCTGTGGCTGATTACTTCAAAGGGGCATCACAGCGCCATCAAATAGATTATCTGGATAAGCTAATCCAGGTTCCTATTCGGGTGCCTAAGGCTGGGGTCCGTGAGATCCGTTCGTATCTGTTCATGCTTTATGCCATTGAACATGGCTTAGAAGGCGAAAAAATAACTATGCTCCGTGAGGGCTTAGAGAAGGCGTTACAGCAATCCTGGAAAGATGAACCAATCTCACGTCAGGAGGCCTTAAAAATGACTGGTGAAGCGGATGATAGCAACCTCGCGCTGGCGTTTGCGCGTGCTGACCGTATTGCTCCCATTTTAGCCAACTCTCCAATTATTCATGGTAATCCCAGGATCGTTAAACGCTTGTTGAATGTTGTGAAAATGCGATCTCAAATTGCGAAGCGACGAGCAATGCCTTTGGATGAAGCAATTATTACTAAGCTAGTAATTTTTGAACGCTGTGTTGGAGTGGATGGCACCGCTGATTTATATCATCTCGTGGATATTGAACAAGGTGTTCCCCAGATACTTAAACAGCTTGACGATAATGGCGGTCAAATACCTACTGATGCACCAAAGACATGGACTGATAGTCCAACGACTAAATCTTTCATCAGTCAATGGGCCCAACTTGAACCTCGTCTTGGTGGGATTGACTTAAGGGCCGCCATATATCTGTCCCGAGAAACTATGCCAATAGGTGCATATGTGGTTGGTTTATCGCCATCTGGACGGGAAGTACTAAATGCACTAATTGAATTGAAAAACACTAGTTCTCCTACAGCAGAAAACCTTTTGAAAGCACTTCCTCGTGAGGAGCAAATACCTGTAATGGAAGGTTTAATTAACCAGTTACGGCAGGTATCAGATTGGGATCGTAAGCCCAGAGGCTTTTCCGGTGCATGTCTGTTGGCCCGCTACTCAACAGATGCAGCCAGCATATTAATTCGTTATCTACAGGAATTACAGTTGGGGATGAAACGACCAGCGTGGATGACTGCAGCATTAAAAGATGAACAATGGAATAAGGACGCTTAATGGGAACATCACAATCAAGTAAAGGTCCAGGAGGTGGCTCTCCGCTGGTTCCACCATGGGCTGATGATCAGCCACAGCAACCGTTACCCTCGCCGCAAGAAAGGAGGTTTGCGCCATTTCGAGAATCGTTGGGAAATGCGGTATCAAATGGAAATCGAGCAGATTTCAGAAAAGCCATAGGGCACTACGCGCGAAAAGCCTCCGGAGGGAGCAGTAACGCTGCTCGGCGATTAGGGAGTGTCACGCAAGCTGGGGCCGAATTATTTGGGGCTTTAGTGGGAATGCCTTCGGCTCCCGGAGAACCAAGCATCGATTTGGGCAGTTTGGCAGGCCTTCCATGCGAAATAGCAATATCAACTATTGCTCAAGCTTTAACATCACAGGATGGTGACTCAGAAAAGATCTGTGCGGCCATGAACCATGCTTTAGTGGAGGCTCTTGATGGCGTAGAAATTTTCGATCCTCAAAAAATAACTGATGGTGTGATTGTTGACACAATGATTGGTTATCTAGCGGAAAGTATTTTCCTTCAGATGGTAATGGATTCTAATAGGGCATGGAACAAAGCAGATACACCTTCAAAGGCAATTCATGCAGAAATTGAACTCCGGGAATTGATTAAAGTTGTTGTTGATAAACATATGGCACCAAAACTTGCCGGTAACATAAGATCGTTCACACGAAACCAAATGGTAAAAATTGAACGTCAGGCCATTATTGAGGCCTGGCAAGAATGGGAGGCATACCAGTGACACAATTAGTTTTCCATCATAAACATCACCATTTGCCGCCAGCAAGTGAGAAAGTGTTACCTGTTCAGCTATATGGATTAAGTGGTCAGAGGCGCGGAGATATATCTGTTATCGGGAATCCTGCGATTGATCGGATCAGACGTTTGGGAGTACAGCTTCCAGCTAAGGTCATGGATTTTCTGAGTGTTGCATTAGCAGTAACTGCAGCAGATACTTTCGTTCAGCGTGAAAGTTCCGAGGATGGTTGGACCCGCCAATTGTCGTTACGACTCCCCCTTCATGAACCATCCAGATGGATTAGTCTAAAGAAAGAACTTGAGAGTGCTTTGCATTTTCTTAGTGGAGACATCTGGGATTTCGAATTTTGTGACGATGGTTATGCACCGCCAGAGCCTTATAGCCAGCATTCAAGGCATCGTCTGATTAAGCTAAAAGGGCTTGACTGTGTCAGCTTATTTTCAGGAGGTCTGGATTCAGCTATTGGTGCAATAGATCTTCTGGCTGCAGGGCGCGCTCCACTTTTGGTTAGTCATGCTTATAAGGGGGACAAGTCTCGTCAAGATCAGATCGCTGAAAAATTAAGTGGCCAATTTTCGCGCTTTGAGATTAATGCTGACCCACACATTTATCAAGGCGTGACTGATATTACGATGCGAACTCGTAGCCTCAATTTTCTTGCCTTTGCGGCCGTAGGTGCTTGTGCCGTACAAGAGATATCTCAACAAGAAAAGATTGATTTGTTCGTACCTGAAAATGGATTTATCTCATTAAATGCACCACTTACTCCACGGCGGATAGGTTCGCTGAGCACACGAACAACACATCCACATTTTATTACGAGCATACAAAAGATCTTTGATGCGCTCGGTATTTCTTGTCAAATAATCAATCCATATCAGTTTAAGACAAAAGGAAAAATGATCTCCGAATGTTCAAATAAGCAGCTCTTATCTAAAATTGTGGAAAGTACAGTATCCTGCAGTCATTGGAAACGAATGGGGCAGCAATGTGGGGTATGTATACCGTGTATCATTCGACGAGCATCACTTCATGCAGGGGGAATTAGTAGAGATGTTGAATATATTTTCCAGTCCTTAGCTAAAGTAATGAATGAAATAGATCGCAGGGACGACCTGATCGCCCTTAGGATTGCGATCACGCAGAAATCGACTTTGAAAATAGGTACATGGATTGCCAAAAGTGGCCCTTTGCCTACGGCAGAATTTGATAATTTCAAGCAAGTATTTAAGGATGGCCTAGATGAGGTTGAAAGCTATTTACTGAGTGAGAACATAGTATGAGCATCGATATGCACTGTCATCTAGACTTATATCCTCGGCCAGACCTCGTGGCTGAAGAAAGTAAGCGTCGAGGGACTTATATTCTGTCGGTGACAACAACACCTAAAGCATGGCATGGTACTTCTTTATTGGCTAAAGAAAGTCAACGAATCCGAACTGCTCTTGGGCTACATCCTCAAATCGCGCATCAAAGATCGCATGAGTTAGACCTGTTTGATTCATTGCTTTCGGAAACTAAGTATGTAGGGGAAATAGGGCTTGATGGTGGACAGGGATTTAAAGAACATTGGGATATTCAATTGAAAGTGTTCCGACACATTCTCAACAGTGTAAATCGGGCTGGTGGCAAGATTATGACTATCCATAGTCGGGGAAGTGCATCAGCGGTGCTTGATGAGATTGAAAATATCGATGGGGTGGCAATATTGCATTGGTTCACTGGAACACCTAAGCAGCTTGAAAGGGCAATTGATTTAGGATGCTGGTTCTCAGTGGGGCCTGCTATGCTCGATACAATAAAGGGTAAGGCCTTAGTTTTGAAAATACCCAAATCACGCATTCTTACAGAAACAGATGGGCCATTTGCTAAGTTTCGTAATGACCCACTAATGCCATGGGATAGTGGGATTGCAGAGAAACAGTTAGCCGCATTATGGGGGATTAGTCAGATGGAGGTTAATGCTCAGCTAGTTGATAATTTTAAGGTATTATGTACATCATAAGAATGAAAAACTTAGATATGCATTTACAGTTCAATTCATTTTTCGTCATCAGTTAATTACACATAAAATTAAAAGTAAGAATATATCTACCCTGTGAATGAGTAAGGCGGATTTATATAGTTTGTAATTAGTTTAAATGTAAGCAGTTCGTCAGAGTGCGTATTCCGCTCTATTCGATCACGGATTGGCCGTTATGACCCGATCTCGATGGAAGTTATTGGGTGATCCCCTTCCATGAAAATATGCACCGAAGCTCCCGCAGAGGTTTCCGTGGGCGAAGGCATGATTCTGTCCGAGAGCCGGATGTGTTAGAAGCGCATGTCCGCTTCGATGAGCGGGGTGTGGAAACAGGATTTATGGTCAGGACAGTAAGGCACCGCCAATCGAAAGAGGCGGCAACAGATATGCCTGACCTGTAAAATTACCGCGCCACATCTTGACTCTACCCGTTTTCCAAGCGCCCCCCCTTATAGAACGTACACTGGATGGTGATACCGGCTATACATCGCATATTTGACAGTCAGCTTGCTGAATTTTTCATTGGCTGCAGCATCAGGGCGTTTTCCAGATGACAGCTATAGTAAAAATGATCGCCAGACTGGCGAGAAAGCAGAGCGAAAGCGGGATTTTGTCCTTCAGTGTCAGGTTCAGCTCTTCTTCAACCCATGCTTTTTCAAATTCACAGTAAAATTTATAATGTGCGTACCAGTTACTTCCGAAGATCTGTTTGCTGATGACCGTGCCGTAAAACCGGGACATGATAGCGTCGATGGATTGTTGTGTACGCTGATAGTCAAAGTTTGCATCGCTTTTTACGTTGCGGTAGATGACTTCAAGTTCATTAAAAATTTTGGTCTGCTCAATCCCCGCACTTTCATAACTCTGCTTTTCCGAGTCATAAAACTGAATGTACATTGTAGCAACACCAAATATAATTAATATCGCGGAAATGACGTTTGTGGCCAGCTCAGGAATAAAAAGGGCGAACACACCGACAGCAAGAGAAATAAAGCTAATCCAACCGGATGCCTTACAAATCAGATCATAGGTGGCAAAGTTTTTCTTAGCGCCAAATCCAACGTTATAACCATGTCGGGCGATTAATTTCAGCATCTCTGATTGCGTCATAAAAACCTCAGCTTATGGGAACTTCAATCTGGGCCCGGGCAACCACAACCTCATTTTTTATCACATAGCATTCTACCATGTGATCTCCGCGGAAGTCGGTAGTTTCTTTCTTCGTACAGTAGCCGCCGTCCGAAACGATTTGTCCCCGGATCATATTTCTTCTGCGTGCTTCGTCACCCACGTTCAGTACCTTCCACATAACGGTGTAGGGTTCCTCTGCCTCCATTTCTGTCAAGTCTGCCCGGAAAAGGAGAGATTTTCGAGCGGAGAGGCGGAATCTTCTGATAAGCATCTCCCTCAGGCTTCTGGGAGGGAAACCATCCTGGGTTACGGTACAGTCAAGGTTGAGTGAGTACCTGATATCCACCGGATATTTATCCTCTATAAACTCTTCGGTATCGGTCCAGGGAACAGCATCTGCCGCATGCGATTCCAGACCAAGACGGGCTTCCATAATACCCACTTTACGTCTGGGGAAGGCTCGTCCGAACACTTTGCGCCAGCGGTCATTTTCACTGGCAGCCCCCTCAGCGTCTAAGGCATCACAACATAATTCATACGCGTGTTTCGCTGCCCGGCCAAACCAGGGAGATTTAACACGTACATGCTGATTACTGCCTAACGCGAGATACCTTTCCTTTCTCTCCTCATTTGACAGATATTCAAAAAAGTCTCTGGCGAGGGCTCCCAGGCTGCCATTTCCGGTATTGTCATAATCTGATGTTGATGAAAGAAAGCGATACGCTAGTGTGTCTATCAGTAAGCCACCCATATTGACGCCATGCAGGTTCTTCCAGGCTCTGATCATTTTACACAGCTTGCGCAGATTATTGGATTTATCTCGCGAAAATGCGGTCATGGCCGCCTTTTCGTGAAGAGGTTTTGTAATGCGCCATGCTCCTCCATTATAGCTTTCAGGGAATTTAAAGCTGTCATCATCCTGTCTGAATACAGGTTGAACCTCGACATAAAAGTTTTTAAAGATGATCTGAACAACCAGTCTGTCCTTTTTCACAGTCTGGTCAGGATATTCTTCCGCCAGAATGTTTCTGACATCTGTAAGCAATGCAGACTGACCATTATCCTTACGGTTATAATATTCATACTGATTGGGGGGCATAATATAAAGCATATCCAGATCGGATATGCCTTTTATTGCGGTATGTCTGCCTACTGACCCCACTTTCAAGCGGTTTGCTACCCGGGAACTCGTTCCTCTGAACGCAAGATTTAATGACTTGGTTATTTTTCGATAGTGATAGCTGATCTTTTTTGCCTGTTTGAGGTCAAGATTCAAATTTTCAAGAAATTCGCTGAACAATTCCCTGTGGCTCATGGTGTTTCCTTTGGCATGTGAAACATTAGCTTACATTATCATTACACCTTATAAAAACCAAGATCTTGGGAGGTGAGCGTTCTGCATGGCTTTATGACTTAAACGTAAGCGTTAACGGAGTGCCGTATTGACGCTTATTTATTGGTGAGTACTACGTTCCATGGCAGGAGTTCGTCAACTCGGTTGGAAGGCCATTCCGGCAGTACGCTCAGGATATGGCTCAGATACGCTTCCGGATCGATATCGTTCAGTCGGCAGGTGCCGATCAGCCCGTACAACAGTGCTCCTCGCTCGCCGCCGTGATCGCTGCCGAAGAACATAATGAATCGCCACGGATAATCTAGACACTTCCGAGCCGTTGATAATACTGGTTTTCATATTCTGTCGGTGACATCTGTTCGCTAGAACCATGCCGACGCTTACTGTTATAAAACATTTCGATGTAATCAAAAATATCACTGCGGGCTTCTTCCCGCATTCCGTAGATCTTTTTCTTTATCCGTTCACGTTTCAACAACTGGAAAAAACTTTCTGCAACCGCATTATCATGGCAGTTACCGCGACGGCTCATGCTACCCTCCAGGCCGTGTGATTTCAGGAACGACTGCCACTCATGGCTTGTGTACTGACTGCCCTGATCCGAATGAACCAGCACCTGTTTTTCGGGATTACGCCGCCATACAGCCATCAGCAGTGCGTTCAGGACAATGTCCTTTGTCATCCGGGATTGCATGGACCAGCCGATAATTTTGCGTGAGAACAGATCAACAACAACGGCAAGATACAGCCAGCCTTCGTGGGTCCTGATGTAGGTTATGTCCGTTACCCAACGCTCATCAGGAGCATCCGGATTGAACTGTCGCTGGAGCCTGTTGGGTGACATGATACTGGCCTCGCCTTTACGTGCCCGCGGGCTTCGGTATCCGACCTGAGCCTTTATTCCGACACGTTTCATCAGTCTCCAGACTCTGTTTACTCCGCACTGTTGCCCGCTGTCACGCAGATCCAGATGGATTTTGCGATAACCATAGACGCATCCCGATTCCAGCCAGAACTGTTTAATCTGTCCTGTCAGTCTCAGGTCTGCCTGATGGCGTTGTGAATGCGGCTGCTGAAGCCAGGCGTAAAAACCACTGGGATGAACATCCAGCACCCGACAGAGCAGGCGAACAGGCCAGCAACAGGTGTTGTCACGGATAAAGGCGTACCTCAGTCGGACAGCTTTGCGAAGTACGCCGCCTTTTTTAATATTTCATTCTCCATTTCAATGCGTTGTAGCTTTTTCCTCAGCTTACGTATTTCGATTTGTTCTGGTGTTATCGGAGAGGCTTTTGGTGTTTTGCCCTGACGCTCATCACGCAGTTGTTTGACCCATCTTGTCATTGTGGAAAGGCCAACATCCATAGCTTTGGCGGCATCTGCCACCGTGTATTTCTGGTCAACAACCAGTTGAGCGGATTCGCGTTTAAACTCTGCGCTAAAATTTCTTTTTTTCATTGGAGCACCTGTGTTGTTCTGAGGTGAGCATATCACCTCTGTTCAGGTGGCCAAATTCAGTGTGCCACTTCAAGCCGGGAGCGGCGTCAGCCAGTCTCCCTTTACCCGCGCTTTTTCGGAAAGCCCACCCCAATGTTTTTCTCCTACACCCCAGCCGGTCAGCAGGACCTTATCCCCGGTCTGATATTCAGGATGTGAGCTGGCGGACACTGTACCGGCAAAATCAATGCCTGGCACCATTGGAAAGTGCCGGACGATAGGCCCGCGGCCCGTAATAGCCAGTGCGTCTTTGTAGTTGATAGATGAACAGTCGACATTGACCTCCACATCCCCCTGTGGCAGCTCGCTTTCAGCGATTTCAGCAATTTGGGCACTGTGGCGACCATACATCTTACTGATTAATAAGGATTTAAACATTTTTTTCTCGTCTTTCTGGTTTGATGTCATTGAGCTATAAAGTAGTCAATAAACAATATTGACCGATCGTCTAATAATCAACGCTGATATCCCAGTGTTTGTCAGAAAACAAGAATTGCTTTTCTTTTCATCAGGTTAAATCTATCTTTTTTGATTTATATCAAACCAGATTCGGTCTTCAATTATATAGGCATCAATGTTAGCGGTCCTACAAGATACGCAGTCGATGCTTCAGGGCGTACTGATGAAATAAAACAAGTAGGCTGAGATTAGTTGGTCTGCTCATCGCTCACAGCGGACCTTCAGCTTCGTTAGCCAAGCGCTGACATAGTTACCGATGTAGCGTGTTAATCTGTCGGGAGCATAGCCGAAATCACTTAACCCATTAGACTTCACCTAAAACTGCAAAAATTACCGTCTTTGTCACACTCACCGAGTTTAATCAAACTAACACTGTACATAGTGCGAACAAGAGCCAACCAGAAAGACTGTTCAGCATCAACAGTGAAGTTTTTCCCCGCTACTTCCCCGCAATTCTTCCGCAGTTTTCCCACTAGAGAGTTCGACACATCCCTTGCATACCAACGCTTTGATTCAAATCTCGGTAGTGCATCCAATTAGTAGAATATGTGTTTTTCGATAAATGCTCCGATCACTTTTTCGTGGATCTCAACTGAGCGTGAGAAGCAGATTGTTTACGAGCCAACCGCTTAATGTGGGTGCGTAGCGTCAGATTATTACGCTCAATGCGTTGGGTGAATATTTTGCCGGTCAGATGCTTATTCTTCGGCACCACCCGGCCATAGCTGTCCCAGTCATCGCTGGTGAGCATGCCGATGTTGAAGGGTGTAAGCAGTGCCAGTAGCTCCCGGCACGTTTGATCGGTTCGGGGACCAAAAGTGTAGGCCAGTACACCGCCTGTTTTGGTGTTGTACGCGTACCAGAGCCAGTGTAGCCGGGCTTTACTGCCAACGTAGCTCCATTGCTCATCAAGCTCGCAGATAAGCGCCACATCAGCATGGGCAACAGGCGAAGAAGTTATTTGCGTTGGTGCGAGTTTTTTAAAGTCCGGATGATGGTGTTAATACCAATTTTCAGTGTCCTGGCGGTATCGCGAACCCCGGCACCATTAAAGGCCATTTCAGTGATCATCTCTTTCATACCCGGCTTACGTGCTTGATAAGTATAAGTGAGCTGAAACACACGGTGGCAGTCACGGCAGCGAAATCTGTCACGGCCTTTAGGGTTCTGACCATGGCGGTAAACCTGAGCTGACTGACAACGGGGACAATGAATATTAACGCTGGCCATGAGATAACCTCAAAAGCCCGTATTATACATCAGATTCAACCAATTAGAGGCATCACCCTTTCCTACATTCGTAGGACTTTGATTACATATAGCAAGGGTTAATTCTTATATACATAGAATAAATTAGGAATATAATGAATTTTATCGTGACGACCTTATTTATAATTAATTTATATTGTCAGAGAAATTAGTGTCCACAACATGAAGCCTTACAAAGAGATTCTATGATTTAAAAAAAATAAGAGCCAGCTTATGCATATCGATTCGACTGAAAAAAATAATAAACAAAAGTTGGGCTTGCTTGCGCTAACATCCATTGTCGTGAGCTCGATGATCGGCAGCGGCGTTGACGGACTCCCCCAGAATATGGCGGAGAATTCTGCCGTGGGCCCGGTGGCGATAGCATGGATAGTCTGTGGTATCGGCATGTTTTTCATCTCCAGAACTTTTATCGTGCTGTCAAACATTAGACCTGATCTCCAGTCAGGAGTTTATATGTATGCCCGGGAAGGGTTCGGCCGATTTACGGCATTTAACGTCGCCTGGGGCTACTGGCTGATGACTATATTCAGCAACGTCGCCTTTGCCATTATGGTGATGGATACGCTGAATTATTTCTTACCAGGTGATTTCAAGGGAGGGAACAATATTCCTTCCGTTATCGGTGCCTCTTTGCTGATATGGGGATTCAACTTTTTAGTCCTCTCCGGTACCCGCATTGCCGGGTCGATTAACATCGTCGGCACGCTGGCCAAACTGATCCCGCTGGTGGCCTTTATTATTATTCTCATGCTGTTTATGAAGTACACCACGTTCGCAGATAACGTCTGGGGGCACAGCGCGAGTAAGGCCAGTCAGGACCTAGGCTCTATTTTCTCACAGGTAACTTCACCGCTTAGCGTGGCACTCTGGAGCTTCATCGGCGTTGAGGGGGCTGTCGCTCTTTCCGGTCGGGCCAAAAATAAACGCGACGTGGGTAAAGCCACATTCATTGGCTTCGTTGTATCACTGATTATCTGTCTGCTGGTCTCCATCCTGCCGTTTGGCGTGCTGACTCAACATGAGCTCAGCGCAATTCCAACCCCATCCACCGCCGGTATTCTGAAGATTGTTGTCGGTGAATGGGGGAAGATTATGATTATCTTGGGGGTGCTGATTTCGGTGCTTACCAGCTGGCTGGCGTGGACCATCATCTGCGCCGAACTGCCTATGGTGGCCGCGCAGAACGGCACATTCCCGAAACCGTTCAGCAAAAAAAATGTGAAGGGTTCGGCCTCGGTTTCGCTTTATATAAGCAGTGCGTTTATGCAAATCGTCGTACTTCTGGTCTACTTTTCTAACGATGCCTGGCTTGCAATGCTGGCTATCTCTACCCTGACCGTTTTACCTGCGTATTTAATGACCACGGCATACCTGTTTAAACTATGTATTAGCGGCGAGTATGCCAGCTATACCACGAATCACAGCCGCAGCGCCGCGCTGGTCAGCAGTATTATCGGCTTTGTATTCTGCCTGTTTATGTTCTACGCCAGTGAAATCAAATATCTGGCGATGGTTCCGGTGCTGCTTACGCTGGGCGTGCCCCTGTTTATCTGGGCAAGAAAAAAAGACGATCGCGCAGATAAAATATTTACGCTACGCGAACTGGCATTTTTTATTTTACTGCTGGTCCTCGACATCATTGTTTTTATTCTACTGCATTATAAAACGATACATTTTTAGTCCAGATTAATTCACAGCAAGTTAAGGTGACGATAATGTCTGTTTCTTGGGCATGACATCCTCACAGTTAAATACTATCTGAACAGTAACCGTGGAGACACCTAATGAAATTTAACCACAATCTTTTATTTATTTCCTCACAATATCTTGATGGCGACAACCCTTCGCAGCAGGTACTGGAAGAGCTTCAAACCGAACTCGCGGAACGCGGTTTTAAAATTCATATCACGCACCAGATCTCTGATGGATTAAAAATCATCGAAAAAAGCCCCCAATACAGCGGGATTGGTTTTTACTGGGAGCCAGACAATCCGACCTTTGCAGAAGAGCTACAGCACTTTATCAGCATATTCCGCAAAAGAAATGCCACGACGCCGCTGATAATTTTCTCAGAACAGAATATTACCGATCGTATCCCACTCGACGTCTTAAAAGAGGTCAGCGAATATGTTTATCTGTTCTCTGAATCCGCAGCCTTCACTGCCAATCGACTGTACTCCTTAGTCCACCGCTATGCGGATAAGCTTCTTCCTCCCTACTTTAAAACCCTTAAGGACTTTACCGAGGACGGTGACTATTACTGGGACTGCCCGGGGCATATGGGGGGAATGGCCTATCTGAAACATCCTGTTGGCATTGAGTTCATTAACTTCTTTGGCGAAAACATGATGCGCGCTGATATTGGCGTGGCTACCGCGGAGATGGGGGATTATCTGATCCACGCCGGACCGCCTAAAAAATCGGAAGAAATTGCGGCCCGACTGTTTGGCTCTGATTGGACCTTCTACGGTGTTTCCGGCTCATCGGGGTCGAACCGTATTGTGGCCCAGGCTGCGGTTGGCGCAGATGAAATTGCCATTATTGACCGAAATTGCCACAAGTCACTTAATCATGGCCTGACCTTGTCTCAGGCAAGGCCGGTTTACCTGAAACCTACCCGCAACGCGTGGGGGCTGATTGGGCCTATCCCGACCGGGCGCCTGAAGAAGGCCAGTATTGATGCGCTGGTGGCAAACAGCCGACTGGCATCTGGTGCGGTCAGCCAGTCCCCGTCCTACGCCGTGGTAACCAACTGCACCTATGATGGCTTCTGTTATAACGTGAACGATGTAGTCAGACACCTGGGTGAAAGCGCACCGCGCATCCATTTTGATGAAGCATGGTATGCCTATGCGCGTTTCCATCCGCTATACCAGAGTCGCTATGCAATGGACGCGGAGGAAACGCCAAATCGTCCAACCCTATTCGCCGTACAGTCCACCCATAAAATGCTGCCCTCACTCTCCATGGCCTCAATGATTCATGTGAAGAAAAGCGATCGCGCGCCGCTTAATTTCGATGACTTTAACGATGCCTTTATGATGCACGGCACGACCTCACCCTACTACCCGATCATTGCATCAATTGATGTGGCAGTAAGCATGATGGAGGGTGAATCCGGTTATTCGCTTGTGCAGGAGTCAATTGAAGAAGCGATTGCCTTCCGTAAAGCCGTGGTCAGCGTCAAGCGCCAGCTCCAGGAGCAGGAAGGTGGTGACGCCTGGTTCTTCGATGTGCTTCAGCCAACCGAAGTGCAGGACAGCGATTCTGGGCAGCGATACAGTTTTGAAGAGGCACCCGTATCGCTGCTGAGCCACAGCGCCGACTGCTGGTCGCTGCGCTCCGGTGAGCGCTGGCACGGTTTTGCCGATGATGATCTGGTCGAAACCAACAGTATGCTCGATCCAGTAAAAGTGACCCTGACTTGTCCAGGGATCGGCCCGAAGGGAGAATACCAGAAAAACGGTATTCCGGGATATTTGCTGACCCGTTTTCTCGATGACCGTCGCATTGAAATTGCCCGTACTGGTGACTACACCGTGCTGATCCTGTTCTCCGTCGGCATCACCAAAGGCAAATGGGGAACTCTGATTGAAAGCCTGCTGGCCTTTAAAAAGCATTACGACAATGACGATCTGGCCACAGATGCTATCCCGTCGCTGAAAGCGCATTCTCCACACTACGACACGCTAACCCTCAAGGAGCTATGTCAGATAATGCATGAAAAAATGGATGAGCTGGAGCTGATGTCGCATATCAACGACGCGGTAAACACCGATCCGGAACCAGTTATGACCCCGGCAGAAGCCTATCAGAAAGTCGTACGCTACAAAACCGAGCATATCCGGCTGGATGATTTTAGCGGCAGAATTGCCGCCAGCATGCTCGTCCCATATCCCCCAGGCATTCCTGTACTGATGCCGGGCGAACGGATGCCGCAAGGTAACAAGGGCATTATTGGCTATCTGCGCGCCCTGCAGGAATTCGATAAGCAATTCCCAGGTTTTGAACATGAGATCCAGGGCGTTAACGTCGATGAAAACGGGGACTTCTGGGTCAGAGCGATTGTGGAAGAAGAACGCGATGGGCAGTCGCTACCCGGCCACATAACCTTTAAACGCCAGGTCTCTGGTATTAAAAAGGGCCGCCAGTAGGCGGGGGAAAGAACAATACCGTCGGATCGCCTGCAATCCGACGGCAATATTATAGAATAGCTGAGGGAAACGTTATGGCAGAGCAATCTTCAGATGTAAAAAATAGTGACAATAGCGCCGGAGGACATAAGCTGGGGCTTATATCCCTCATCGCTATTGTCGTTAGCTCCATGCTGGGAGGCGGCGTTTTCAGTCTGCCGCAAAACACGGCGGCCTCTTCTGCACTAGGGCCAGTAATCATTGCATGGATTATTGCCGGGATCGGTATTTATTTTATCGCAAACTCCTTTCGCGTACTATCAGATCTGCGCCCGGACCTTCAGGCTGGAGTGTATATGTATGCCCAGGAAGGTTTTGGTTCCTTTATTGGCTTTAACGTCGCCTGGGGCTACTGGCTGATGACCGCATTTGGCAACGTTGCCTTTGCGGTAATTTTAATGGATGCTTTTAATCAGTTTATGCCGGGGGTTTTTACGGATGGTAATAATCTGAACTCCATTATCTGCGGCTCAGTGCTGATCTGGGGCTATAATTTTCTTGTTCTGTCCGGGACGAAAGTGGCCGGATTTGTTAACACCTTGGGAACCATCGCCAAGCTCGTCCCTCTGATCCTATTCGTATTACTGCTGGGTGTGCTGATCGATTATTCGGACCTGTTTAAAAACTTTTGGGGAGAATCACCCGCGATCCTCAGTGGCAACGGAAATGACGCCGCACCAGTATCGCTGCTGTCTCAGATTCTGGCACCGATGACCGTAACGCTCTGGGCCTTTATTGGCGTCGAGGGAGCGGTTGTTCTATCCGGACGTGCCAAAAATAAACAGGACGTAGGGAAAGCCACACTGATCGGCTTTCTGCTGGCGCTAATTATTTATATGTTAATGTCCATTCTGCCGTTCGGTGTAATGCCTCAGGCAGAACTAGCGCAGGTCAGTAACCCCTCTACCGCAGGCGTGCTCGCCCACGTTGTCGGTCAGTGGGGCGACTGGCTGATGAGCGCGGGGCTGATTATTTCTGTTCTGGCCGGCTGGCTTGCCTGGACCATGCTATGCGCTGAAATACCGATGGTCGCAGGACAGAAAGGCGCTTTCCCGCGCGCGTTTGCCCGAACGAACAGTAAACAGGCGGCCAATGTGTCACTGTGGGTTAGTAGCTTTGTGATGCAGGCGGCCATGTTACTTGTTTATTTTTCAAATAATGCTTGGACCACCATGTATAATATCAGTGCGCTGATGGTTGTTCCGGCCTATATTACCACCACGCTGTATCTGACCAGTATTTGCAGAAACGGAAAATATGATCAGTATGCAAAAAAAGGCCGCAGGCTGGCTTTGTCCAGCGGTGTTTTAGGCTCGCTATTCTGTCTGTTTATTCTTTACGCCAGCCAGATTGAGTATGTTGCATTAATTCCTATCCTGTTGACCTGTGGTCTGCCGGTCTTTATCTGGTCAAGAAAAGAAAAAAATGATGGTCAGCCGATATTTACCAAAAAAGAGCTGATTTATCTGATTATGCTGTTGCTGTGCGATATTATCGTCGTTGCCCTGTTTATTGGTGGATATTTAAAGGTATAAGTCCGAGTTAAATCTTTACTGGGCTAGTAATGCCGCCTTTTAAACAAGAAGGGCGGCAATCTTACTGAAATTAGTATGCTGCAAATCGGTAATGCTGCCAACTTACTGATTTAGTGTATGATGGTGATTTTAAGGTGCTTGCGTGGCTTCCATTTCCATCAGATGTCCTTCCTGCTCCGCTACTGAAGGCGTGGTGCGTAACGGCAAAAGCACTGCCGGACATCAGCGCTATCTCTGCTCTCATTGCCGTAAAACATGGCAACTGCAGTTCACTTACACCGCTTCTCAACCCGGTACGCACCAGAAAATCATTGATATGGCCATGAATGGCGTTGGATGCCGGGCAACTGCCCGCATTATGGGCGTTGGCCTCAACACGATTTTACGTCACTTAAAAAACTCAGGCCGCAGTCGGTAACCTCGCGCATACAGCCGGGCAGTGATGTGATTGTCTGCGCTGAAATGGACGAACAGTGGGGCTATGTCGGGGCTAAATCGCGCCAGCGCTGGCTGTTTTACGCGTATGACAGTCTCCGGAAGACGGTTGTTGCGCACGTATTCGGTGAACGCACTATGGCGACGCTGGGGCGTCTTATGAGCCTGCTGTCACCCTTTGACGTGGTGATATGGATGACGGATGGCTGGCCGCTGTATGAATCCCGCCTGAAGGGAAAGCTGCACGTAATCAGCAAGCGATATACGCAGCGAATTGAGCGGCATAACCTGAATCTGAGGCAGCACCTGGCACGGCTGGGACGGAAGTCGCTGTCGTTCTCAAAATCGGTGGAGCTGCATGACAAAGTCATCGGGCATTATCTGAACATAAAACACTATCAATAAGTTGGAGTCATTACCGACATTGTCAAGATGAACAGCATGCATTGTAACAGTCTGCAGTTTATGTTCTCCGTGGATAATTATTCTTATTTCATGGTGATTTTTGTTATATTTTAAAATGCATATCTCACCATTTAGTTTTTTATATCACAAAAACATAGTGATGCAATCATACACACCTGCCTCTATCGTACAGAGAAAACGGGCAATTATTTGTATTATTCCTTCATAACGACTTCAGTATACAGGATGACCGCAACCACGCTCCTTCTCCTGCCCGGGCGAAGTGCCTGGTTCAGACAATTACATTAACTGGCTGAAATTTTCGACGCGGTACAAGCCTCCCTGCTTTGAAAGGTGGCCTGGCGCTGCAATTTTTTACTTTTGTTTTTGTATCCGGAAAAACACATCTGCAAGAATCATTATTCTCTTGCCTGAAGCTATCCAGCATCCTCAGATATTTCGCACTTTATGAGCTGGCATCAGAAAAATGTGCCAGTAATTTTTTATTAATGACTTCAAACAGTTCCTGTTCATCATGAGTCAGATAATCCCAGATTTCTTTCAGATACATGCTTTGTGCAAGAGTGAGCCTCTGAATAAAAAACATACCTTCAGATGTCAGACTGATTTTTTTAGCACGGCGATCCTCCCTGCTATCCGTCCTTTTTACATATCCGGCTTTTTCTAAAAAATCTGTAATGCGGGTAATATTAGTTCTGGTAAACTGAAGTTTCTGGCTTATCTCTGAAGGTGACAGACAATGGTTCTCCGCTGCGAATAATGTGGTGAGAACCATATATGCTGAGTGATTTATTCCATACGCCCCCAGAAATTCAGATATATTATCCTGCATTCTTTTATTTGTGCGAATACAGAGCTGCATCAACAAATGTTCCCGAAAGGGATATGCGGGGTCTTTGTTTTTTTGGTGTCTGATTATTTTTTCTAATGTGTCTGTGTTATTCATTTCATTATTCTCCATATTACTGAAACACACTGTCTGTGTACAAGCGCGCATCAGTCATCCGGTAAACATCGACTTTCCACTACAATTTATTCCTACCTGATTTCTGTATGACAGAGTAGTCCCGACAGGCAGACGGATAAATTCCCGCAGGTAAAAGAACATAAATGCTGGCTGCTGACAAGTCTGTGAAAAAGGATTATTGTAGTGGTTCACAAAATCAGGACACCGGAATAACCTGTTTCCACTTTTCTTCATGTAAGCAAGGCGGTAAACCATCGTTGTTCGTGTGAGGTCGATAAACGTTGTAATAACCATTAATCCACTGGTTTATATCACGTACCGCATGGATAAAATCACCATAACCACCTTTCGGAAGCCATTCATTTTTAAGGCTGCGAAAGACTCTTTCCATCGGCGAATTATCCAGGCCATTCCCTCTGCAACTCATACTTTGCATTACCCCATAACG
Organism: Escherichia coli DSM 30083 = JCM 1649 = ATCC 11775; assembly: GCF_003697165.2. Classification (GTDB taxonomy): domain Bacteria; phylum Pseudomonadota; class Gammaproteobacteria; order Enterobacterales; family Enterobacteriaceae; genus Escherichia; species Escherichia coli. Next base: position 4,316,168 of record NZ_CP033092.2, on the reverse strand, counting down.
CCAGAGTAACTTTCTGTATTTATTGCTTTTATACTGAACACCTTGATCTGAATGAAACAGCAGACGGCCATCACGTGATCGTGTTTCCAGTGCATTACGCAAAGCCCTACACACCAACTCAGCATCAGCGGTTAATGAGAGGGCTGAACCGGTAATCCGCCGTGAATATAAATCAACAACGAGCGCGAGCTAACACCATTTGTCATGCAGGCGAATAAAACTGATGTCGCCGCACCAGACGCGGTCTGGTGCGGCGGGGTGAAATTGCCGGTTCAGTAAATTTGGCAATGGCGGACTTTTGTCTTCGTTGACCCGGTAGTGATGTTTAACCATCTGTCGACTTGTCAGCCCGCATTCCCGCATCAGTCGTCGTGCCAGCCACCGGCCTGCATCAACGCTACTCTGGCGCAACATCTGACTGATTGCACGGCTACCGGCTGCGCCACGACTGAGAGCATGGAAAGCCCTCACCCGACTTCGTAAGTCAATTCTTTGCACATTAACAGGACGCGTCACCTGCGCGTAATAAACGCTACGGTTAGGTAATGACTCCAACTTATTGATAGTGTTTTATGTTCAGATAATGCCCGATGACTTTGTCATGCAGCTCCACCGATTTTGAGAACGACAGCGACTTCCGTCCCAGCCGTGCCAGGTGCTGCCTCAGATTCAGGTTATGCCGCTCAATTCGCTGCGTATATCGCTTGCTGATTACGTGCAGCTTTCCCTTCAGGCGGGATTCATACAGCGGCCAGCCATCCGTCATCCATATCACCACGTCAAAGGGTGACAGCAGGCTCATAAGACGCCCCAGCGTCGCCATAGTGCGTTCACCGAATACGTGCGCAACAACCGTCTTCCGGAGACTGTCATACGCGTAAAACAGCCAGCGCTGGCGCGATTTAGCCCCGACATAGCCCCACTGTTCGTCCATTTCAGCGCAGACAATCACATCACTGCCCGGCTGTATGCGCGAGGTTACCGACTGCGGCCTGAGTTTTTTAAGTGACGTAAAATCGTGTTGAGGCCAACGCCCATAATGCGGGCAGTTGCCCGGCATCCAACGCCATTCATGGCCATATCAATGATTTTCTGGTGCGTACCGGGTTGAGAAGCGGTGTAAGTGAACTGCAGTTGCCATGTTTTACGGCAATGAGAGCAGAGATAGCGCTGATGTCCGGCAGTGCTTTTGCCGTTACGCACCACGCCTTCAGTAGCGGAGCAGGAAGGACATCTGATGGAAATGGAAGCCACGCAAGCACCTTAAAATCACCATCATACACTAAATCAGTAAGTTGGCAGCATCACCCAATCTGCTGACAGACGAAGATAATGAACCCGTTATGGTTTTTAACGGAGAGAGGAATGTACTGGCAGACAGTCTGAAACCACAGCCTCTGATTCTTCCGGTCAAGGGAAAATAAGCGTAATGTTCATCACCAGATTATGTACGATGAGTTTTCCACTGTTTATAGCAATTATCTTGCTAATAACCAGACAGGAGTAACCAGACCAACCGAAAACACCGGGAAGGTGATTACCCGCTGGCAGAGGAAATCCGGTTTTTTTTGATGTCAGCCATAACGTGTTTGACAATAAAGCATCATGAAAGGGTGTTAATGAGTCCATGGGATAATTCATAAAAATAATTTACTGTGTTATCCTTTTCAAAAGAAATATTCAGAAGATAACCCCTGGCTGACAACCAGGGGAAGGGAGCATTAACAGTGTTATTATTGGTGAATAAATTATTACTTGTGTGCAGGATACACTAATGCAATATCTACTGATACTGTATGCCAGTATGTTTCATGCCTGCCGCTGAAAACGGCAATATCCAGGGCCAGACATATTCACCATTCATATTTCTGCATTTCTGTACAATTTTCTCAGAAAGCGTCTCATCAATTCTTTCACGCAACTTCTCCTGCTGTCTTAAAATACTTTCGCATATTTCGAAATCATCTTCCTGCATCAGCATTTCGGCGCATTTAATGATTTCTGCCCGTTCATGCAGCACAGAGGAATGATTATAGAGCCAGTTTACAAACAGCAATGCTTCCGGATATTGCCCCCATAACGGGTGGTATGTGGCATAATAATCTTCGGCAGTATCCGGACCGCCTGAAAAGTTATGCCATACAGCAAGTGGAAATGGATGCAGATTTCCGCACAGTATTTCTGCGATGTAAGTATTTGCCGCAAAGCCGCGACGAAATGCAGTTGCAGCTTTTACCAGTTCCCCATTAAGAAAATGCAGAAGGCCGAGTTCATACCAGTAAGGTGAAAATTCATCTGCATGTTCCTGCAGTATATGGCGTGCCTGTTCATGAGCGCCAGTGCGTAACAGTTCCGGTCCCAGTAGCCAGCGTGCACCATGATTATCTTCGGGATTGTAATCCAGTATTTTTTCAATGAGCATGATGGCATCCTGATGACGCCGTAAATGTGCATTTGCCAGGATTGCCGCATAGAGGGCACGAAGAAAAGGTCGGTTGTCAGGATGTATCCAGATGATTCTGCCACTGAAACCTTCAGGGATAAGACGATTGCCAACTGCCAGCCCTTTAAGGGCAGCATTCAGCGCCTTACGCGGGGCATTCTGCTCCAGAAATACGTATGCCAAGTGAGCGTGTACATCAATAAAGTCATTCTCCTGTCGGGCAAGGCGCCTGAGTTTGTTGATGTAACTTGTTTCGCTGATTTCATCCGCATCGTATGCATCAATCAGTTCTTCAAACTCATCCAGCAACGAGCCAAACCAGGTTTCCGGAAATATGAAACAGCCCTGGTTATCGTTCACTTCAAAGCGTAATTTGCCAGTCATATTCTGAACCTGTAAAAAAGGATGGACCATAACCTGCAGGCTATAAAAATTGTGATGCCTGGCATCGGTGTCCTTTTATTGTCCGGGATTAACGTTGCCCATGATAATACAGTGAATTCTGTTCTGTGGTAAGACGTTGAGTTATTGAATGAGAACCTCAGCCTGGCTGATGGTTCCGCCGGCATAAAAAAGAAATTGATTGAGGCGGGTGCTCTTCCCCTTAAGAGGAAGAGCATGTGTGTAAATGGCGTTCAGTCACCTTTTCAGTGGATTGTTAACTTTTGCATATTCAAACGGACTGATACACTCCTCCCTGTTTGCATCCAGAAAATCTGCCCACCATTGCAGCATAAGCCGACGTTCTTCCAGATGTTCTGCTTTATGAATATACGCGGCACGTACTCCGTTGCGCTCCTGATGACTCATCTGACGTTCAACCGCATCTCTTGACCATAAGCCGGATTCAATCAATGCACTGCACGCCATCGCCCGGAATCCATGGCCACAGACTTCCTTGGTTGTGTCATACCCCATCACTCTGAGGGCCTTATTTACGGTATTTTCACTGATTGGTTTACGTGGGTCGTGTGCTCCCGTAAAGATCAGACCATTTTCACCTGCCCATGTCTGAAGTTCTGCCAGTATGGCTACAGCCTGTTGGCTGAGTGGCACAAGATGTGGTGTTCGCATCTTGGAGCCCCGGTATGAAAATTTTACGCCTGGCAGAGGTTCGCGTTCGGCTGGAATAGTCCACATGGCATTGTCAATATCAATTTCAGACCAGCGGGCATATCTGAGTTCACTGGAACGAATAAAAACCAGTAAATTCAGCATAACTGCCAGTCGGGTGACAGGCTGGCCTTTATAACCGTCAATACGCGACAGAAGTTCAGGCAGGCGTGAAAGATCCAGAGCAGGGCGATGCTGGCGTTTTACCGTGGTCAATGCACCAGCCATATCCAGAGCCGGGTTATATCTGATGATGCCAGACTGTACGGCATAACGCATTACAGCAGATATTCTTTGCTGCAGACGACTGGCGATTTCATAAATTTGTTTAACTTCTGCAGCACGAACAGGGATAAGCAGATCCGGGGTACTGAGTGTTGTGATATCCCGGTTGCCGATAAAGGGGAAAACGTGAGTCTCGAGGCTTTTGAGTACTTTATCGCTGTGTGATTGTGCCCATTGTTTATTACTGGCATGCCAGCGTCGTGCAATATGTTCAAAAGAGAGCTGTAAATCAGGGACTACTTTTTTAGCTCTTTTCTGTTCGCAAGGGTCAACCCCCTCCGAAATCAGTTTTCGGGCCTCATCCCGTTTTGTACGAGCTTCGGAGAGAGAAACTTCCGGATACACACCAAGTGCCAGGGTTTTCTCCTTACCCAGAATACGATAACGGAGACGCCAGTAACGGGAACCATTAGGATGTACCAGCAGGAACATGCCAGCCCCGTCAGTGAGTTTATAAGCCTTGTCAGTGGGCTTTGCAGCCCGGATTTTTGCGTCAGTCAGTGCCATAGTTCAGCCTTCTGAATGCGTTAAAGAGGGTACAAATTCTGTCGAACTGGGGTATACCCGCAATTATACCCACACAATGGGGTTGATGTGGGGGGAATCTGGTTGAGTTCGGTAGAATTGATTTGGAGGCAGAACGCTTAAATTGTGGCGTTCTGAAACGAAAAACGGACCTCCGTGGAGGTCCGTTGATATGAACTTGGTGCCCGGACTCGGAATCGAACCAAGGACACGGGGATTTTCAATCCCCTGCTCTACCGACTGAGCTATCCGGGCAACGGGGCGCATTAAACCGTAATCTGCACATCTCGTCAACCTAATTTCAGTAAAAGCGATTCAACTGCTTAAGATTGCGGCAAATCGCTTCTTTTCTGTGTTTCTGTCAGGTCAGTGCACCACCCTGACGGCAGCGGGCGAAGCGCAGGATATCTTCCGCCAGCCGATGTGCGGTGTCGACATCCGCCTGGCTACGATTCACCAGCATTCGGCTTAAACAGCCTTCCAGCACCAGTTCCATCTGCTTTGCTACCATCGCCGGATCGTCAACTTCCAGCGTGGTTAACAGTTCGTGGGTGAAATCGTAGGCCGCGCTTTTTTGCTGATCGGCCAGTTGATGAATAGGGTGGCCAGGATCGGGGTAAAACGTACAGGCAGCGATAAACAGACAGCCCGGATAGCGGTTGTTTTTAACGCACTCCGATAACGCCTGATAACGTGCCAGCAACTTTTGTTCGGCGGTTTGCGTTTCGTCCAGCATCAGCTGACGACGCCAGACATCTATCTGTTGGCTAAGATAACGCAGCGCATCGTAGAGGATTGCCTCTTTGTCTGGCCAGAAGCGGCGTAGCTCGTCCAGTGGATAATCCACACGTTCAGCAACCATCTCCAGCGTGGTGTTGGCAATCCCTTGTAATTCTAATAATTTCAGGGCTTCTCCCAGTACATCTTCACGTTGCACGCTATTTTCCTCCGTCTTTCCCACTGCAAGTGTCGTTCACGGTTGGCGATCGCGCAAATGTGCGCTGAAGGTTTCAGCATCCATAAAGCCCGTGACGCGTGCTTGTGGATGCTCCTGGCCTTGTCCGTCAAAAAAGAGAATTGTCGGTAGGCCAAGGACATTAAGATGCTTTAACAGCGCCACATCTTGTGCGTCGTTGGCAGTGACGTTGGCCTGAAGTAAGACCGTATCTGCTAACGCTTTTTGCACCTGCGGGTCGCTGAAGGTGTATTTCTCAAACTCTTTACAGGCGACGCACCAGTCGGCATAGAGATCTAACATCACTGGTTTGCCTTTGGCTTCAACGAGCGCCTGATTTAACTCATCTACTGTTTTGATTTGTGTAAAGTTGAGATGCGTCTGAGTTTGCGCGGTATGTGTTTCACCAAATGCCCAATCCTGAAGTGGGCGCACGCTAACCAATGCCGCTGCCAGCAGGATTATTTGCACCACGCGCATCCAGCCGCGTTTGGCCTGTAGGCTGGTGATAAAGGCCCAGCCAAAGAATGCGACACCAAGCGCCGACCACAAGCGTAATCCCCATATATCACCAATCACTCGCTCCAGCAGGAAGACCGGCAGTGCGAGGATCACAAAACCAAACGCGGTTTTGACTTGTTCCATCCACGGGCCGCTTTTCGGCAGCAAGCGGTTACCAAAGACGGTAATTAGCATCAGCGGCAGGCCCATGCCCAGCGCATAAAGATAAAGCGTGCCGCCGCCCAGCCACATGTTCCCGCTTTGGGCGATATACAGCAGAATCGCGCTAAGCGGTGCAGTGGTGCATGGTGAACAGATCAGTCCGGCAATCGCCCCCATAATAAACACACCGCCAGGTGAGCCGCCCTGTTGGCGATTGCTCATCAGCGTGAGACGTGTTTGCAGCGAAGAGGGGAGTTGCAGAGTAAACAAGCCAAACATTGACATCGCCAGCAAGGTAAAGACGATGGCGAGGCCAATGAGCACGTATGGGTGCTGTAGCGCCGCCTGGAACTGTAACCCTGCGGCGGCAACCACCAGACCCAGCGCCGTGTAAGTCAGCGCCATCCCCTGCACATAAATAAAGGTCAGCAACAATGCTCTGGCAGTGGAAAGCCGCTGTTTACCGCCCAGCACGATGCCAGAAATCAGTGGGTACATTGGCAGCACGCATGGCGTAAAGGCGATACCAATACCGATCAACAACGCCCAGAGCGCGGAAAAGGGCAATTGCGCGGTGGGCTGCTCTTGCTGCGGAACAGACACAGGCTGTGACGCTTCGTTGTTAGCGACCACTTCGCTTAACGGAACGGTTTTGGTTTCTGGCGGATAACAGAAACCGGCATCAGCACAGCCCTGGTAGGTGACAGTTAACGTTGCTCCCGCACTCGCCTGGTTGATGGTTACGGGAAGCGTCAGCCGATCGCGGTAAATCTCGCTTTTGCCGTAAAACTCATCTTCATGCCAGACGCCTTGCGGCAGCTGCACGTCAGCAATTTTCGCGTGTTCCGGCGTAATGCGGATCTGTTTACGGTAGAGGTAGTAACCGTCTTTGATCTGCCAGGTCAGATTCAGATCATGTTGATTTTGCTGAAAATCAAAAGCAAAGGCTTGATCCGCGGGGACAAATTGTGAACGTCCCGGCGCGTCGAATAATCCGGCAAAAACGGAAGTGCTGCAAAGTAGCAGGATCAGCGTAAAGATGCGTTGAGCCATGAGAGGTAATCTGTGTCTCCGTGTGTAACAGGTAAAACCAGAAGTTCCGGGGTTTGATATGGATGATGAGACTTCAGGCATTCCAGCAGCGCCTGCTGGTGAGATACGGTAGTTTTTAAAATCATCTGCACTTCGTATTCTTGCTCCAGCTTACCTTCCCAGTAATAGAGAGAGGTAGCGCCGGGGATCAAGGTCGCGCAGGCCGCCAGTTTTTCCGCCAGCACTTTGGCGGCTAAATCCTGGGCTGTCGCTTCATCCGGTGCCGTACATAGCACCACGACAGACGTGGTATTCGAACTTTTTTCATCAAGCATAAACACCTCGCAAGAACAGATGGAACCGCAAGAGAGAGGTCACTATACAACGGACGGGGAAAGGATGTTAGTCGGCGGGAAAGAAAGCGGGGCGTGAACGCCCCGCGATGGGTCATTACAGCATGAAGCTACCCAGCACGAAGCCGAAGCAAACGGCCAGGGCAACGCCCAGAGTACCCGGGATGAAGAACGGATGGTTGAAGACGAATTTACCGATACGGGTAGTACCCGTGTCATCCATCTGTACCGCAGCAACCAGTGTCGGGTAGGTCGGCAGAATGAACAGACCAGACACCGCAGCGAAAGAAGCAACAGCGGTCAGCGGAGAAACGTTCAGTGCCAGAGCCATCGGCATCAGTGCTTTTGCGGTTGCAGCCTGAGAGTACAGCAGAGCAGAAGCAAAGAAGAAGATGACGGCCAGCAGCCACGGATGACCCTGAATCACTTCACCAGCGGTATCTTTGATCCAGTCGATGTTGTTGGAAACGAAAGTATCGCCCAGCCACGCAACACCCAGGATACAAATACAGGCGCTCATACCTGCTTTGAAGGTGCTGGAGTTGAGAATGTTGTCGGTATCGACTTTACAGATAACGGTGGTCAGAGTTGCAACGCTGAGCATGATGATCAGGATTGCGTTGGTGGTGTTCATCAGCGGTTTTTCAACCAGACCCATGCTTGGGCTGTTGATGATTGCATAGATAACCACGCCAACTACGCCCAGCAGGAACAGCCAGACGGACGTTTTTGCACCGGATTTGATTTCAATCTGCTTTTCACCGCGCAGTTCAACCAGGCCCTCTTCCAGACGCTTGCGATAAATCGGATCGTCAGAGAGTTTGGAGTTGAACAGCATAGTGACCAGGAAGGACATCACCAGAACCGCCAGCAGGGTGGACGGGATGACCACGGAGAGCAGATGGAGGTAGCTGATGCCATGACCTTCCATTACGGAAGACATGTAAACCACTGCCGCTGAGATTGGCGATGCGGTGATCGCAATCTGCGCGGATACCACTGCAGTAGACAGCGGACGGCAAGGTTTAACGCCTTGTTCCTTCGCAACTTCAGCGATAACTGGCAGTGTCGCCAGAGAGATGTTGCCAGTACCAGCAAAGATTGTCAGGAAATAGGTCACGATCGGTGCGAGGATCGTGATGTATTTCGGGTTACGGCGCAGCAGCTTTTCTGTCTGATGAACCAGATAGTCCAGACCGCCAGCAACCTGCATGGCAGAAATAGCGGCGATAACCGCCATGATAATGGAAATGACATCGAACGGGATGTTACCGGGTTTAACGCCAATAGCGGCAAGAACCAGCACCCCCAATCCGCCTGCAAAACCAATACCTATTCCCCCCAATCTGGCGCCCAAGAAGATCGCCAGCAAAACTATGATGAGTTCTACAACTAGCATATTAGCCTTCCTTGTTTTTTAACAAGTTGATATTAAATCGTTATTTTTAAGTTACTACTCACAAGAAAAAAGGCACGCCATCTGACGTGCCTTCTTTATTTGTACTACCCTGTACGATTACTGTTCGCTTTCATCAGTATAGCGTTTTGCTTTGTAAGCCGGGTGCATCAGATTCTGTACGGAGAAAATATCGTCAAGTTCCGCTTCAGTCAACAGACCGCGTTCCAGAACGACTTCACGTACACTCTTACCGGTTTCGGCACAGATTTTACCCACGATGTCACCGTTGTGGTGACCGATGAACGGGTTCAGGTAAGTAACGATACCGATAGAGTTGTAAACGTAACCTTCGCACACTTCTTTGTTAGCAGTGATGCCGTTAATGCATTTTTCCAGCAGGTTGTAGCAAGCGTTGGTCAGAATGTGAACGGATTCGAACATGGCCTGGCCAATGACTGGCTCCATAACGTTCAACTGCAGCTGACCTGCTTCTGCTGCCATGGTAACAGTGGTGTCGTTACCGATGACTTTGAAGCATACCTGGTTAACCACTTCCGGAACAACCGGGTTTACTTTAGCTGGCATGATGGAAGAGCCTGCCTGCAGTTCCGGCAGGTTGATCTCGTTCAGGCCGGCACGTGGACCAGAAGAGAGCAAGCGCAGGTCGTTACAGATTTTGGACATCTTCACAGCCAGGCGTTTCAGCGCGCCGTGAACCATAACATAAGCGCCGCAGTCGGAGGTCGCTTCGATCAGGTCTTCAGCCGGTACGCATGGGAAGCCAGTGACTTCAGCCAGTTTTTTCACTGCCAGCGGAGAGTACTCTTTCGGCGTGTTCAGACCAGTACCGATTGCTGTTGCGCCAAGGTTAACTTCCAGCAGCAGTTCAGCGGTACGTTGGATATTTTTCACTTCTTCTTTCAGCAAGATGCTGAAGGCGCGGAATTCCTGACCGAGGGTCATCGGTACTGCGTCCTGCAGCTGGGTACGACCCATTTTCAGGATGTCCTGGAATTCGACAGCTTTACGTTCAAAGCCTTCACGCAGTTGGTTAATCGCATCTACCAGTTTAATCAGGGAAGAGTAAACTGCGATACGGAAACCGGTCGGGTAGGCGTCGTTAGTGGACTGACATTTGTTAACATGGTCGTTCGGGTTCAGGTACTGATATTCACCTTTCTGGTGACCCATCAGTTCCAGACCGATATTGGCCAGCACTTCGTTGGTGTTCATGTTTACGGAAGTACCTGCGCCGCCCTGGTAGACGTCTACCGGGAACTGATCCATGCATTTTCCGTTGTTCAGGACTTCATCACATGCGGCAATGATGGCATTCGCTACACTTTTAGGAATGGTTTGCAGCTCTTTGTTTGCCATAGCTGCGGCTTTTTTAACCATTACCATACCGCGAACAAATTCAGGAATATCACTGATTTTGTTGTTGCTGATATAGAAGTTTTCAATCGCTCTCAGAGTGTGAACACCATAGTAGGCATCAGCTGGAACTTCCCTGGTACCCAACAGATCTTCTTCGATACGAATGTTGTTTGACATGTGAACCTTCTTTTTCAAGCTGCCAATGATTTGCTTTAAACACACAGAATATATGTGGTTTCGAATGTTTTTCGGCCGACGATTATCCCCTGCATCGACCGAATACCCGAGATCATATGCTGCTTGAGGATTTCTACCGTAACCTGGATCACTTTAAGTGTCGGTTTTTACCCCTTAATTATTAATTTGTGAAATGGATCACCGCTTTGGGATTACTACCAAAAATAGTTGCGCAAACATCTTGAAATTTTGCTAATGACCACAATATAAGCTAAACGCGATTCGCAACCCATTCAGGTAGCCGGGTTTAACCGGCTGCTATTACAGGAGAAACCTTTGCGCTGGTTACCTTTTATTGCCATTTTCCTTTATGTCTATATTGAGATTTCAATCTTTATTCAGGTTGCTCATGTATTGGGGGTATTGCTGACCCTCGTGCTGGTTATATTCACGTCAGTTATCGGTATGTCACTGGTACGCAACCAGGGCTTTAAGAATTTCGTGCTGATGCAGCAAAAAATGGCGGCGGGTGAAAACCCAGCGGCGGAGATGATTAAAAGTGTTTCGCTGATCATTGCCGGTTTGCTGCTTTTATTACCGGGCTTTTTCACCGACTTCCTCGGTCTTCTGCTTTTATTGCCGCCGGTGCAAAAGCATCTGACAGTGAAGTTGATGCCTCATCTGCGTTTTTCCCGTATGCCAGGCGGCGGTTTTAGCGCCGGGACCGGTAGCGGTAATACTTTTGATGGTGAGTACCAGCGAAAGGATGATGACCGCGACCGCCTTGATCATAAAGACGATCGCCAGGATTAATGTCGAAACGCCGGATTATGTGGTTATGCCATTTCCCGGCGTTTTTCGTTTTGGCAGAAACAGCCATAACCCCGCCAGCATGATCAGCGCGTAGAGACTTTTCCAGCCGACCATTGCCAGTAACAGAACGCATAATAGCCCGCCAACCACTGCCAGTAGTCGATAACGTCCTTGCAATAATTTACAGCCTGCCAGCATGCATAACAGATAAATCATAATAAAGATGCCATTGGCATAAATAATAAGAGCGTCCAGATTGATCTCTAAAGCATGAATCACCAACGTGCTCACCACGCAGCAGCCGAGCACCGCATTGAGGGCATTATTCGGAATATGGCGAGAAGAGAGGCGTGCCAGGTAGTGGTCAGGATTATGTTGCGCCTGCGACCAGACCAGGCGGGCGAAGCTCTGTATATAAATGTTGAGACTGGCAAAGCAGGCCAGATAGCCAATTACGCAGGCAATCCATAACGCTCCTACACCGAACAACTGCACTACAATTTTGGGAAGCGATGCTGCCGCCGCCATTTGTTCACCATAGGCGTCGAAGTGTAAGACGACTACCGTACAGCCCCAATAGACTAATCCTGCCAGCAGCAGGCCAATCATCAAAGCACGAGGAAAATCACGCTCTGGATTTTTAAATTCCGAGGCAAGATGGGCAAATGCTTCCAGACCGACAAAACACCAGAACATCACTGATAACGCAGCGAATAACCCGGTAAGTTCGATATTTCCTGGCGCAGGGAAGGGGATATTCGCAGGTTTGATATCGCCCGCCCACCAGATAGCGACAATCAGTGCGACGATAAGTCCGGCAATAACTGTTTGTAGATTAGCACTGGAACTGGCACCGCGAGTACCGATATACCACACCAGCGCCAGCGTACCGAGTTCTGCCAACAACAGTTGCTCGCTATGCCAGCCAAACATTGCCTGGCCGAATCCGGCAGCAATTTGTAGCGCGGCAGGCAAACCCACGGGAATGACCGATAAAAACAACCAGCCGGTGACTCGCTCAAGCCGCGAACCAAACGCCATACCGACGAAGTGTGCGACGCCGCCTGCGCTGGGATAGTGGCGACCCAGAATCGCAAACACAATCGCAATCGGGAACACTAAGATAATCAAAACGGGCCACGCCCACAGGCTGTTATTGCCTGCTACTAGCGCAGCTAACGCAGGAACGGCAAACACGCCAGTGCCTAATAATGACGTCGATAGCAGGCCGATGCCCTGGGCCAGCCCCAGTTCTTGTTTGAGTCCACTCATGGGTTGATGTCCGATTGCGCCCAAATTTTGGGCAACTGCGTAGATTTTCGATGGTAGCACAATCAGATTCGCTTATGACGGTGATGAAGAAATAGCGATGAAATGTGAGGTGAATCAGGGTTTTCACCCGATTTTGTGCTGATCAGAATTTTTTTTCTTTTTCCCCCTTGAAGGGGCGAAGCCTCATCCCCATTTCTCTGGTCACCAGCCGGGAAACCACGTAAGCTCCGGCGTCACCCATAACAGATACGGACTTTCTCAAAGGAGAGTTATCAATGAATATTCGTCCATTGCATGATCGCGTGATCGTCAAGCGTAAAGAAGTTGAAACTAAATCTGCTGGCGGCATCGTTCTGACCGGCTCTGCAGCGGCTAAATCCACCCGCGGCGAAGTGCTGGCTGTCGGCAATGGCCGTATCCTTGAAAATGGCGAAGTGAAGCCGCTGGATGTGAAAGTTGGCGACATCGTTATTTTCAACGATGGCTACGGTGTGAAATCTGAGAAGATCGACAATGAAGAAGTGTTGATCATGTCCGAAAGCGACATTCTGGCAATTGTTGAAGCGTAATCCGCGCACGACACTGAACATACGAATTTAAGGAATAAAGATAATGGCAGCTAAAGACGTAAAATTCGGTAACGACGCTCGTGTGAAAATGCTGCGCGGCGTAAACGTACTGGCAGATGCAGTGAAAGTTACCCTCGGTCCGAAAGGCCGTAACGTAGTTCTGGATAAATCTTTCGGTGCACCGACCATCACCAAAGATGGTGTTTCCGTTGCTCGTGAAATCGAACTGGAAGACAAGTTCGAAAACATGGGTGCGCAGATGGTGAAAGAAGTTGCCTCTAAAGCGAACGACGCTGCAGGCGACGGTACCACCACTGCAACCGTACTGGCTCAGGCTATCATCACTGAGGGTCTGAAAGCTGTTGCTGCGGGCATGAACCCGATGGACCTGAAACGTGGTATCGACAAAGCAGTTACCGCTGCAGTTGAAGAACTGAAAGCGCTGTCCGTACCGTGCTCTGACTCTAAAGCGATTGCTCAGGTTGGTACCATCTCTGCTAACTCCGACGAAACCGTAGGTAAACTGATCGCTGAAGCGATGGACAAAGTCGGTAAAGAAGGCGTTATCACCGTTGAAGACGGTACCGGTCTGCAGGACGAACTGGACGTGGTTGAAGGTATGCAGTTCGACCGTGGCTACCTGTCTCCTTACTTCATCAACAAGCCGGAAACTGGCGCAGTAGAACTGGAAAGCCCGTTCATCCTGTTGGCTGACAAGAAAATCTCCAACATCCGCGAAATGCTGCCGGTTCTGGAAGCTGTTGCCAAAGCAGGTAAACCGCTGCTGATCATCGCTGAAGATGTTGAAGGCGAAGCACTGGCAACTCTGGTTGTTAACACCATGCGTGGCATCGTGAAAGTTGCTGCGGTTAAAGCTCCGGGCTTCGGCGATCGTCGTAAAGCTATGCTGCAGGATATCGCAACCCTGACTGGCGGTACCGTAATCTCTGAAGAGATCGGTATGGAGCTGGAAAAAGCAACCCTGGAAGACCTGGGTCAGGCTAAACGTGTTGTGATCAACAAAGACACCACCACCATCATCGATGGCGTGGGTGAAGAAGCTGCAATCCAGGGCCGTGTTGCTCAGATCCGTCAGCAGATTGAAGAAGCAACTTCTGACTACGACCGTGAAAAACTGCAGGAGCGCGTAGCGAAACTGGCAGGCGGCGTTGCAGTTATCAAAGTTGGTGCTGCTACCGAAGTTGAAATGAAAGAGAAAAAAGCACGCGTTGAAGACGCCCTGCACGCGACCCGTGCTGCGGTAGAAGAAGGCGTGGTTGCTGGTGGTGGTGTTGCGCTGATCCGCGTAGCGTCTAAACTGGCTGACCTGCGTGGTCAGAACGAAGACCAGAACGTGGGTATCAAAGTTGCACTGCGTGCAATGGAAGCTCCGCTGCGTCAGATCGTCCTGAACTGCGGCGAAGAACCGTCTGTTGTTGCTAACACCGTTAAAGGCGGCGACGGCAACTACGGTTACAACGCAGCAACTGAAGAATACGGCAACATGATCGATATGGGTATCCTGGATCCAACCAAAGTAACCCGTTCTGCTCTGCAGTACGCGGCTTCTGTGGCTGGCCTGATGATCACCACCGAGTGCATGGTTACCGACCTGCCGAAAAACGATGCAGCTGACTTAGGCGCTGCTGGCGGTATGGGCGGCATGGGTGGCATGGGCGGCATGATGTAATTGCCCTGCACCTCGCAGAAATAAACAAACCCCCGGGCAGAAATGTCTGGGGGTTTTTCTTTTGGTCATCTTTCTAGTATAAGATTCAGACACGGACGACGCGAGTGGCGTCCAGCTCATTGATTATGGGGAATAACATGCACGTAAAATACTTAGCAGGGATTGTCGGTGCCGCGCTACTGATGGCGGGTTGTAGCTCCAGCAACGAATTGAGTGCTGCCGGTCAGAGTGTACGCATTGTGGACGAGCAACCAGGTGCAGAGTGCCAGCTGATTGGTACTGCGACAGGTAAGCAAAGCAACTGGCTTTCCGGGCAACACGGAGAAGAAGGCGGTTCTATGCGCGGCGCAGCAAACGATCTGCGCAACCAGGCGGCTGCAATGGGCGGTAACGTGATTTATGGCATCAGCAGCCCGTCGCAGGGAATGTTGTCCAGTTTTGTCCCGACGGATAGCCAGATTATCGGTCAGGTTTATAAGTGCCCGAACTGATGTGATCCAGAGGCTGGATACTTCCAGCCTCGTAGTAAAACAGATGAGATTATTTCGCCTGTGGTGCAGTTTTGCTGGTGGATTGAACACGTAAGTGATGCAGCGCGCGTAAGCATTGATCCTGGGTTAGCGGTTGGGCGTTATTTGCCGCTACGGTGCGAACATAGACCTGACATGGCACACCCGCGAGTTTTTTCAGTCGGGGGCTGAAATCAAGCATTCGGCGAGTGATCGCCTCCACTTCTTTACCCGGCGTTGCTTCACGCGTTTTCACCACTGCGCCGCTAAATTGTTCATTGCCACTTTCATCTTTAAAGCGGTAAAGCACCGCCAGATAATGGTTGAACAAGTTATGTTTCCATTCCGGTTGGGAATAGGTGTCATATTCCAGATTGCCATTTTCCTGGCAGTCAACGTCGTATAACGGCAGGAAATCTAACAGTGAGGTAATACGTAATGCCAGTTCACGCATTTCCGCATTATTAATTGCATGAATGATTGCTCGCGCCAGCATTTCAATCTGCAACTCATTGACGACTAACTCACATTTGCTACCGTCATGTAGCGTTAATACGAAGGTAAGATTTTCGCCCTGATCATCGGTAAGTTCCAGCGTGTTAACCCGACGATTAATATCGGCATTTTTAAGCTCATCAACCAGAATTTCTGGGATATTTTCTGCCATTTTCTTAATGACTTTATCGCGAGCTTGTTCATACTGAAGGCGTGCAGCAGCATCCAGTTTATGCTTTTGATGCAGACGACTTTCCAGCGCAATCAGAAGGTCGCGCAATTCCATGGCAGACATAAAGAACAACGATTCTTTATTGCGAGGTTCTTTAATTTTCAGCGCCAGTGCAATGAAATTATTACTCTTGCGAATAACACCGGTATTAACACCCTTGATGCTTATGGCCATGTAGGTTCTCCCTAACCATTTCTCAATTAAATAATTAATTTTAGTTTATAAGCCAGATAAATGGGCTTGGTAGTAATAGTTGTTAAAATAACATAAATAGCCGTGCTCACTCTATATAAACAGAAAAGAAAGGTTAATTATTGGTGTTGGTTATATAAAGAGTAACAACAGCAATGTATATGAATAATTAAAGGTTATGCAACGGGCAAAGATTAAACTTCCCTGTTTAATCAGTTACTGCTGGCGTAGCTGGAGATCCAGCGGCGTTTTGCTGGGTTCGCCGCCAATTTCTCGCGCCAGTTTAGGCACCAGATATCCCGACACCAGTGTCAGCAACTCACGCATAATCTGCCGTGCTTCGTCATCACTCACCATAAAATGCGCCGCGCCCTGTACTTTATCGAGCACATGCAGGTAATACGGCATCACGCCCGCATCGAACAACGCATTACTCAGGTTTGCCAGCGTTTGCGCGTTATCGTTCACACCACGTAACAGAACGCTCTGGTTCAGCAAAGTAACGCCCACCCGGCGCAACTTAGCCATCGCCTGACGGAATGTTTCATCTACCTCATTGGCATGGTTGATGTGATTCACCAGCAAGATTTGCAGCGTAGAATGAGAAAAGCGTTCAACCAGCGCATCTGTGATGCGTGCCGGGATCACAATCGGCAGACGGCTGTGAATCCGCAGACGTTTGATATGCGGGATGGCTTCCAGTTGTGTGAGCAACCAGTCCAGCTCGTGATCTTTCGCCATCAGCGGATCGCCGCCGGAGAAAATCATCTCGTCCAGTTCCGGATGCGCAGCAACATACTCAAGTGCAGTCTGCCAGTTACGCTTATTGCCCTGATTTTCGGCATAGGGGAAGTGGCGACGGAAGCAATAGCGGCAATTTACCGCGCAGCCGCCTTTGACCAGCAAAAGCGCCCGGTTGTGGTATTTATGCAACAAACCAGGCACTACGCTATGCTGTTCTTCCAGCGGGTCGGTGGAGAATCCGGGCGCGACGACAAACTCATCTTGCGAGGTAAGTACCTGACGCAAAAGCGGATCGTTCGGATTGCCTTTCTCCATGCGATCGATAAATGAGCGGGGCACACGCAGGGCAAACAGCTTTTTGGCGCTGCGTCCGGCCAACAGTTTTTCGTCCGCGTCTATATTCAAAAGACGCAGAAGTTCATCAGGATCGGTCACAACATCGGCAAGTTGCGTTAACCAATCTTCTCTGGATGGGGTATTTAGGGTTACAATATGCGCCATTTTGTGGCTTAGCTACCAATTAACAAATTTCAGAGGGCCTTATGGCAACGTACTATAGCAACGATTTTCGTGCTGGTCTTAAAATCATGTTAGACGGCGAACCTTACGCGGTTGAAGCGAGTGAATTCGTAAAACCGGGTAAAGGCCAGGCATTTGCTCGCGTTAAACTGCGTCGTCTGCTGACCGGTACTCGCGTAGAAAAAACCTTCAAATCTACTGATTCCG
Source organism: Escherichia coli DSM 30083 = JCM 1649 = ATCC 11775 (assembly GCF_003697165.2). Classification (GTDB taxonomy): domain Bacteria; phylum Pseudomonadota; class Gammaproteobacteria; order Enterobacterales; family Enterobacteriaceae; genus Escherichia; species Escherichia coli. The sequence continues at coordinate 4,298,604 of NZ_CP033092.2, read as the reverse complement.
CTGAAGGCGCTGATGTTGTCGATATGAACCTGACTTACCTGTACAACGACGGTGAGTTCTGGCACTTCATGAACAACGAAACTTTCGAGCAGCTGTCTGCTGACGCAAAAGCAATTGGCGACAACGCTAAATGGTTGCTGGATCAGGCAGAGTGTATCGTAACTCTGTGGAATGGTCAGCCGATCTCCGTTACTCCGCCGAACTTCGTTGAACTGGAAATCGTTGATACCGATCCGGGCCTGAAAGGTGATACCGCAGGTACTGGCGGCAAACCGGCTACCCTGTCTACTGGCGCTGTGGTTAAAGTTCCGCTGTTTGTACAAATCGGCGAAGTCATCAAAGTGGATACCCGCTCTGGTGAATACGTCTCTCGCGTGAAGTAATGCGGTTGTGGTGCGGCCTGCAGGCTGCACCATCACTTATTCAGGTCAGAGATGATGAAACGCCTTATCGTTCTTGTTTTGCTTGCCAGCACGCTGCTTACGGGCTGTAACACCGCTCGCGGTTTCGGCGAAGATATCAAACACCTCGGCAACTCCATCTCCCGCGCTGCCAGCTAATTTTTCTTCTCTTCCGAAAAATCATCAGATTTCCATCATTTTTGGCGATGTTGTCTATTATTAATTTGCTATAGGCAAACATAAATAACATTACCTAAAAGGAAGACGTTATGGTGAAGAAGACAATTGCAGCGATCTTTTCTGTTCTGGTGCTTTCAACAGTATTAACTGCCTGCAACACCACGCGTGGCGTTGGTGAAGACATTTCTGATGGCGGTAACGCGATTTCTGGCGCAGCAACGAAAGCGCAGCAATAAGCAATAACGGTACGACAGCTGTGTCGTGCCGTTTGTTTTTTCTGCGATAGTTACATAGGTAATAGTTGAAATTCCCCTGCCACCTGGCAAAATATCCGTTCAACCATCAGCTTTGCAGGACGACCTGCAAACGCGTCTTTTCACCGGGGACGGCCCCAATTTTCCGGAGCCTGATATGTCCTGGATTATCTTAGTTATTGCTGGTCTGCTGGAAGTGGTATGGGCCGTTGGCCTGAAATATACTCACGGCTTTAGTCGTTTGACGCCAAGTGTTATTACCGTGACGGCGATGATTGTCAGTCTGGCGCTACTTGCCTGGGCGATGAAATCGTTACCAGTAGGGACGGCTTATGCCGTGTGGACGGGTATTGGCGCAGTCGGCGCGGCCATCACCGGCATTGTGCTGCTCGGTGAGTCCGCTAACCCGATGCGCCTGGCGAGTCTGGCGTTAATCGTATTGGGGATTATTGGTCTGAAACTCAGCACTCATTAACTACCGGGCTGCTGTACCCAAATAAACTTACTGACATCAAACCCTTCCCGGGTCGCGACTGCCAGCATCTCCTGTTTCACTTCGTCAGAAATGGTTGGCGTGCGGGAGAGTATCCACAGGTAGTCGCGGTCCGGGCCGCAAACCAGCGCATGGCGGTATTCCCGATCGAGTGCAATAACGTTATAACCGCCATAGAAAGGACCAAAGAATGACACTTTCAGCGCAGCGCGAGTTGGTGCTCCGGTAAAGTACGCTTTCCCTTCACTCTGCTGCCACATTTCTCTGTCAGGGTTATAGCCTTTATTAATGACATTCAGGCCGCCGTCATCACGCAGGCTGTATGTTGCGGTGACTTTTTCCAGTCCACGTTCAAAGCGGTGATCAAAACGGGCAATCTCATACCAGGTACCGAGATAACGTTTAGCGTCGAAATTATTCACTACGGTCACGCCACGCGGCGGCGTAGGGGAACTGCAGGCAACGACCAGAAATGCAGCTGTCGCTGCGGCAACGAGAGGGAGCAGGCGCATAAATGTTTCCTTACTGGTTTTTTTCTAAGTGTAGATGACAGCAAGGAAAAGCGGAGAAAAGGTCCGAAAATTCGGACCCGATGAAATTTTACTGTAGAGTGTTGAGAATCTGCCAGGCGGCGGTAACTCTCGCTGGATTGGGATAGTTTTTGTTAGCCAGCATCACGATACCCAGCTCTTTTTCTGGAATAAACGCGACATAGCTACCAAATCCGCCGGTCGCCCCCGTTTTATGTACCCATGATGCGCGTACTGCAGGAGTTGGGGGCGTAATCGGTTTTACGGGGCGTGCTGCCAGTGCAATTTTATTGTCACTGCCGTTAATGATGATGTCAGGATTTACCGGCCAGTCCAGCATTTCCCAGCCCAGACCCTGATACATATCGCCGGTTTGCCAGTAGCGAGATTGTGCCAGCTGTATCCCTTGTTGAAGTATTTTCTCATTGATATCAAAGGGTTTTAAATTGCTTTGCACCCAGCGGGCCATATCTTCAATGGTCGACTTCACACCATAAGCTTCAGCATCTAACGCCCCTGGCGAAACATGTACTGCCTTACCTTCGCGATATCCCCAGGCGTAGTTCTTTTCTTCTGCGGACGGTACATTAATCCACGTATGATTGAGTTTGAGTGGCTGGAAGACACGAGTTTTCATCGCCTGCTCAAAACTCAAACCAGACGGCTTCACAGCCAGTGCGCCGAACAAACCGATACTGGAGTTGGCATACAGACGTTGTGTTCCTGGAGCCCATGCAGGCTGCCAGTTTTGATAGAAGCGCAGCAAGTCGCTTGAGGATTTCACCTCATCCGGCACCTGCAATGGCAGGCCGCCAGCGGTGTAGGTTGCGAGATGTAATAGTGTGATCCCATTCCACTGTTTAGCGGTAAGTTCAGGCCAGTATTTTGTTGTGGGATCGCTTAACTTGATTTCCCCTCGAGCAATAGCGTCGCCACCAAGCACGCCCGTAAATGTTTTGCTGACCGAACCTAACTCAAACAACGTTTGCTGTGTGACGGGCTGCTTTTTGGCGATGTCCGCATAGCCCCAGGTAAAGTAATAAGGTTTACCCTGATAAATTACCGCTACCGCCATACCGGGGATCTTTTGTTGCTCTATAAGCGGGGTAATTGTGCGATGCACAATATCGTTGATTTGTTGAGGTGCGGCAAATGTGGAGCAAGAGGCGGTAATTAATAAGGTGCAGAGCGTCGTTTTGAACATAGGGTCTGGTTTCCATACAAAACGGCCCGCCATAGGCGGGCCAGATTTACATTGGCGATGCGTTAGATTGTAACGACACCAATCAGTGTGACAACTGTCAGGATAGCAGCCAGACCGTAGAAAACCCATTTACCCGCAGGTACGTGGATTTTCAGATCGTGCATCGCGTGGTGCATACGGTGTAAACCACACCACAGCGGCAGAACGATCATCAGGAACAGGAATACGCGACCAATGAAGCTCTGCGCGAACGCCAGAACGCGCTCGTAGCTCAGTGCATCACCCGGAAACAGCCCTAGCGGCAGCAGAATACCAACCAGCAGGATCATCACCGGCGCAATGATGGCGCTCCACATACCACCGGCCCCGAAGAGGCCCCAGAATACCGGTTCGTCAGAACGCTTTGGATTTGGATTAATCATCTCAGGCTCCTTACCAGTACAGGGCAACAAACAGGATTACGATGGTGGCAACCACAGTTACCGCCCAGAGACTTTTGATAATTGGCTCTGGTCCCATTTTTTCGTCTTTTACAATGATATTGGCTGCTTTTGGTGCCAGCTCAAACCAGGTTTTGGTGTGCAGCAGGGCTGCCGCCAGAGTGATCAGGTTAATGATCACGATAACCGGGTTTTGTAAAAAGTCGACGAATCCCGCCCAGGCTTCCGGGCCATTTTTCAGGGCAAACAGCCCGAAAATCAGTTCAATGCTGAACCACACAGCCGGAACCGCCGTGCCTTCGCGCAGCATGTAAAAGCGATAAAACGGCAATTTTTTCCACCAGGTGGACGTCATTGGCCGTACATACGGTTTACGTTTAGTCGTCATGTTGCACTCCTTAGCGTGGTTTCAGGGTCGCGATAAGAAAGTCTTTCGAACTTTCTACTTTGCCCTGCTGAATGGCCGCAGCCGGATCGACGTGTTTCGGGCAGACTTCGGAGCAGTAGCCCACGAAAGTACAGCTCCATACGCCGTTCTGGCTGTTCAACTGCGCCATACGCTCCTTCTTACCGTGGTCGCGGCTATCTTCGTTATAACGATGCGCCAGCGTAATGGCAGCCGGACCGATGAACTCTGGGTTCAGGCCAAACTGCGGGCACGCGGCGTAGCACAGACCACAGTTGATGCAACCGGAGAACTGGTGATACTTCGCCATCTGCGCCGGGGTCTGGATGTTAGTACCCTGATCCGCGGTGCGGGCGTTGCCGATGATGTACGGTTTGATCGCTTCCAGACTTTCGATGAAGTGGGTCATATCGACCACCAGATCGCGTTCAATCGGGAAGTTAGCTAACGCTTCAACCTTCATACCGTCGGTGTAATCACGCAGGAAGGTTTTACATGCCAGTTTTGGCACGTTGTTAACCATCATGCCGCAGGAGCCACAAATCGCCATACGGCAGGACCAGCGGTAGCTCAGGTCCGGTGCCAGGTTGTCTTTGATGTAGCCCAGCGCATCCAGTAATGAGGTAGTTGCGTCATAAGGCACTTCATAGAATGCGCTATGCGGTGCGGTATCGACTTCCGGGTTATAGCGCACCACCTCAATTTTCAGGTTTTTCATCTCAGCCATTCGCCTTCTCCTTCTTATTGGCTGCTTCCGCCTTATCGGCTGCATCCGCTTCGCCACCGTAAACACGTTTAGCTGGCGGCAGCGTAGTAATCTTCACGTCGCTGTACTCCAGGCGAGTCGTGCCATCAGCATCGCGGAAGGCGAGGGTGTGTTTGAGGAAGTTGACGTCGTCACGCTCGGTGCAACCTTCGTCCAGACGCTGGTGCGCGCCGCGGGACTCTTTACGTGCCATTGCGGAGTGCGCCATACATTCAGCAACGTTCAGACCGTGGCCCAGCTCAATGGTGTAGAGCAGGTCGGTGTTGAACACGCTGGAAGTGTCGGTGATGCGCACGCGCTTGAAGCGTTCCTGCAGCTCTGCCAGCTTGTCGATGGTTTTCTGCATCAGTTCCGGCGTACGGTAGATACCGCAGCCTTCTTCCATGGCCATGCCCATTTCGTCGCGGATCTTAGCCCAGTTTTCGCCGCCATCCTGGTTAACCAGATCTTTCAGACGTTGTTCAACGCCAGCTGCCTGCGCTTCAATTGCCGCTTCGTTGCCATTACCGGCAGTTGCTGCACGCTCTGTCGCTTGTTCACCGGCCAGACGACCGAAGACCACCAGTTCCGCCAGCGAGTTGGAGCCCAGACGGTTCGCACCGTGCAGACCAACAGAGGAACATTCACCCACGGCGAACAGACCTTTAATGCGGGTTTCACAGTTCTGATCGGTTTCGATACCGCCCATGGTGTAGTGTGCGGTCGGACGTACCGGAATCGGTTCTTTAACCGGATCGACGCCAACGTACGCTTTCGCCAGTTCGCAGATGAACGGCAGACGTTCATGCAGTTTTTTCTCGCCGAGGTGACGCAGGTCGAGGTAAACCACATCGCCACGTGGCGTGGAGATGGTGTTGCCTTTACGCCATTCGTGCCAGAAGGCCTGAGAAACTTTGTCGCGTGGACCCAGTTCCATATATTTGTTTTTCGGCTCGCCCAGCGGAGTTTCCGGGCCCATGCCGTAATCTTGCAGATAACGGTAGCCATTTTTGTTGACCAGAATACCACCTTCACCGCGGCAGCCTTCGGTCATCAGGATACCGGAACCTGGTAGACCGGTTGGGTGATACTGAACGAATTCCATGTCACGCAGCGGAACGCCGTGGCTTAGCGCCATACCCATACCGTCACCGGTAACGATGCCGCCGTTGGTGTTGTAACGATAAACGCGACCCGCACCGCCGGTAGCCATAACGACCGCGTTAGCACGGATCTGCACCAGCGTGCCTTCCATCATGTTCATTGCTACCAGGCCGCGAACATGACCATCATCAACCAGAATATCCAGCACGAAATGTTCGTCAAAACGCTGGATCTGCGGGAATTGCAGAGAGGTCTGGAACAGCGTGTGCAGCATATGGAAGCCGGTCTTATCGGCGGCGAACCAGGTACGCTCGATTTTCATGCCGCCGAAGCGACGTACGTTGACGCTACCATCCGGACGACGGCTCCATGGGCACCCCCACAGTTCCAGTTGGGTCATTTCGGTTGGGCAGTGGTGGACGAAATAATCCACGACATCCTGCTCACACAACCAGTCGCCACCCGCTACTGTATCGTGAAAGTGATATTCGAAGCTGTCATGATCCTGCGCGACAGCGGCGGAGCCCCCTTCTGCAGCAACGGTATGGCTACGCATCGGGTATACTTTTGAGATTAGTGCGATTTTTGCATTTGGATTTGCCTGCGCGGCAGCAATTGCAGCACGTAATCCCGCGCCACCGGCGCCTACAATGGCAAGATCGGCTTGAAAGGTTTGCACGACATTCCTCCAGATTGTTTTTATCCCACAGCCCCGTACTTCAGGGTAAGTGCCTGAAAGTTACGGTCTGCGAACGCTATTCCACTGCTCCTTTATAGGTAAAACAGTATAGTCTGATGGATAGGTCTGAAATTTGACGAGATCGATTTTTTTAGTGCGCAAGAGGGCTAAATTATCACTGAAGATGATTAATTTAATTACTAAACCATCAGATCGTGCTTTTTTTAGTCACTGCCCACCGTTGTTTTATTCCTGCGTAAAATTTGTCTCGCCGTCGCGTTGCGAGTAGACTTCGTGCCCTTGTCAAAAACTGGAGATTTAACTATGAGCGAAACGGCATCCTGGCAGCCGAGCGCATCCATTCCTAACTTATTAAAACGCGCGGCGATTATGGCGGAGATCCGTCGTTTCTTTGCCGATCGTGGAGTGCTGGAGGTGGAGACGCCTTGTATGAGCCAGGCGACGGTAACCGATATTCATTTGGTCCCGTTTGAGACACGTTTCGTTGGCCCCGGGCATTCGCAGGGGATGAATCTCTGGTTAATGACCAGCCCGGAATACCATATGAAGCGCCTGCTGGTTGCCGGTTGTGGGCCGGTATTCCAGCTGTGCCGCAGCTTCCGTAATGAAGAGATGGGGCGTTATCACAACCCTGAGTTCACTATGCTTGAGTGGTATCGACCGCACTATGATATGTACCGGTTGATGAACGAGGTGGACGATCTCTTGCAACAGGTGCTGGACTGTCCGGCAGCAGAAAGCCTTTCTTATCAACAAGCTTTCTTGCGTTATCTGGAAATTGACCCACTATCTGCCGACAAAACGCAACTGCGGGAAGTGGCAGCGAAACTGGATTTGAGCAACGTTGCCGATACTGAAGAAGACCGCGACACGCTTCTACAATTGCTGTTTACCTTTGGCGTAGAGCCAAATATTGGCAAAGAAAAACCGACCTTTGTGTACCACTTTCCAGCCAGCCAGGCATCACTGGCGCAAATCAGTACCGAAGATCATCGGGTCGCTGAACGCTTTGAGGTTTATTATAAAGGTATTGAGCTGGCGAATGGTTTCCATGAATTGACGGATGCCCGTGAGCAGCAACAACGCTTTGAACAAGATAACCGTAAGCGCGCGGCGCGCGGTTTGCCGCAGCACCCCATTGACCAGAATCTGATTGAAGCCTTGAAAGTCGGTATGCCTGACTGCTCCGGCGTGGCATTAGGTGTTGATCGTCTGGTGATGTTGGCGCTGGGCGCGGAGACACTGGCTGAAGTCATCGCCTTTAGCGTTGACCGGGCATAATTCTGAAAAATTACTGAATTAACAGCGAAGAATGGCGTGATAAGCGCCATTCTGTAGCATATGTTTTCATTTTTCCGCTAAAGGCCACAATTTAAGACTGGATATTTGATATCATCCAGGTATCAATTCTGTATTGGTTTTTACGCTGCCCGCTCAATGTTGGGCAGTGCAGTTCAGTGGGCGCGTTTTATACACGCGCTGAAATGAAGGATGGTTTCATGCCTCACTCGATAAAAAAGATGAGTCTGATAGGACTCATATTGATGATCTTTACTTCTGTATTTGGATTTGCCAATAGCCCATCGGCTTATTACTTAATGGGTTATAGTGCGATTCCCTTTTATATATTTTCTGCATTGTTATTCTTTATTCCATTCGCCTTAATGATGGCTGAAATGGGAGCTGCTTATCGCAAAGAAGAAGGCGGTATCTATTCCTGGATGAATAATAGTGTCGGACCACGTTTTGCCTTCATTGGTACGTTTATGTGGTTTTCCTCTTATATCATCTGGATGGTGAGTACCTCCGCGAAAGTTTGGGTACCGTTCTCAACATTCCTCTACGGTAGCGACATGACCCAGCACTGGCATATTGCCGGACTGGAGCCTACGCAGGTGGTTGGTCTGCTGGCAGTGGCATGGATGATTCTGGTCACCGTCGTTGCTTCAAAAGGGATTAATAAAATTGCCCGCATTACTGCGGTGGGCGGTATTGCAGTAATGTGTCTGAATTTAGTATTGCTGTTAGTAAGCATTACTATTTTGTTATTAAATGGTGGGCATTTCGCGCAGGATATTAATTTCCTTGCATCACCGAACCCAGGTTATCAGTCCGGTCTGGCAATGCTATCGTTTGTGGTATTTGCCATTTTTGCCTATGGCGGAATTGAAGCGGTTGGTGGTCTAGTTGATAAAACGGAAAATCCAGAAAAGAACTTTGCCAAAGGTATTGTTTTTGCCGCTATTGTTATTTCAATCGGTTATTCGCTGGCAATATTTTTATGGGGCGTCAGCACAAACTGGCAGCAGGTATTAAGTAATGGTTCCGTTAACCTCGGCAATATTACCTATGTGCTGATGAAGAGCCTCGGGGTGACGCTGGGTAACGCACTGCATTTGTCACCTGAAGCGTCATTGTCGCTGGGCGTATGGTTTGCGCGTATTACCGGACTGTCGATGTTCCTCGCTTATACCGGTGCGTTCTTTACACTTTGCTATTCACCGCTGAAAGCCATCATCCAGGGGACGCCGAAAGCATTGTGGCCGGAACCGATGACGCGCCTGAATGCGATGGGGATGCCGTCTATCGCCATGTGGATGCAGTGTGGGTTGGTTACTGTCTTCATCCTGCTGGTTTCGTTTGGTGGCGGTACCGCATCGGCGTTCTTTAACAAGCTGACGCTGATGGCGAACGTGTCTATGACGCTTCCTTACCTGTTCCTCGCGCTGGCTTTCCCATTTTTTAAAGCACGTCAGGATCTCGACAGACCGTTTGTGATTTTCAAAACGCATATGTCGGCAATGATTGCAACAGTGGTTGTCGTACTGGTGGTGACATTTGCGAACGTCTTCACCATCATTCAACCTGTGGTTGAAGCTGGAGACTGGGACAGCACATTGTGGATGATTGGCGGCCCTGTCTTCTTCTCGCTGTTAGCGATGGCGATTTACCAGAACTATTGCAGTCGCATGGCGAACAAACCTGAGTTAGCTCTCGACTGATCATATGAAATCCTGCAACTCATCGTCTCTCCGGCGATGAGTTGTCTGGAAAGGAAGACGTTATGGACGACGCTAGTCGGGATCCAGTGATAACCGAAGATGAAATCAGGGAGCTGCAATTTTCTGCCGGGGATGTGGCGGAAATAGAGCAAACGGTCCTCTCTTTTGTCGATACCCGCCACACCCGCAAAGTAGCGATGGTGGTGGGTAACACTATTAATACCCTCAAAGAGCGCGATGGTCCGCGGTGGGGAAACCTGCCGGATATCTATTGCGCTTATCTTATTAGATGTCTGGTTTTTCGCGGAGAATTAGTGGGATACGGCGATTTGTTTCGTATGCGCTATAGCGAAATTAAGCGACCGATTATCTCATGAGTGCGCGCATGTTTATCTTGTGCTGCATCTGGTTTATTGTGGCGTTCCTCTGGATAACCATCACTTCCGCGCTGGACAAAGAGTGGATGATTGATGGACGCGGGATTAATAACGTCTGCGATGTGCTGATGTATCTCGAAGATGACGATACCCGTGATGTCGGTGTGATAATGACGTTACCGCTCTTTTTCCCTTTTCTCTGGTTCGCTTTGTGGCGAAAAAAACGCGGCTGGTTTATGTACGCCACCGCGCTGGCTATTTTCGGCTATTGGCTGTGGCAGTTTTTTCTGCGCTATCAGTTTTGCTTATAAGCCGGATGGGTTCATCCGGCCACAAAGACCTTACAAACTTCCCGCCTGACGACCTTTGCCCGCAGAAGTTAATGTTCTCCCCGTTTGTTTACCGTTGAGGCTTTCCAGACGCATCTGGAAGGGCGGGAATGGCATATCGATACCGTGGGCGTGGAAGCCCGCCAGAATTAGTTGGTGGATCTCATGGCGTAGCGGCATACGGTGACCCATCTCAGCGGCGTAAATACGCAGCTCGAAAATCTGAATCCCCTGCTGCAGATCCACCAGGAAGACTTCCGGTGCTGGGTTGTCGATCACCAGTGAGCAGCGACGCGCTGCGGTGAGCAGGATTTCCGTCACTTCTTCACTGTTGGCATCGGCAGGGGCCGGAATTGTCAACACCACACGCGTGACCGAGTCAGAGAGCGACCAGTTGATAAACTGCTCGGTAATAAACGCCTTGTTCGGCACGATAATTTCTTTGCGGTCCCAGTCGCTGATGGTGGTGGCGCGGGTGTTAATTTTCGTCACACTACCGGTAAGATCGCGGATCGTTACCGTATCGCCAATGCGAATCGGTTTTTCGAACAGGATGATCAGGCCAGAGATAAAGTTGGCGAAAATTTCCTGCAAACCAAAACCGAGACCAACACCGAGCGCGGCAACCAGCCACTGCAATTTCGACCACTCAATACCAATCATTGAGAAGCCGACCAGCCCGCCAATCAGCATCAGCAGATATTTGGTGATGGTGGTGATGGCGTAGCCCGTACCCGGCGTTAAATCCAGGTGCTGCAGAATCGCCAGTTCCAGCAGCGCGGGCAGGTTGCGCACCAGCTGCGTGGTGATGATAAACACCAGAATGGCAATCAGTACCGCACCGAGGGTAATCGGCTCCAGGCTTTCTACGCCCTGTACCGTGGAAGTGACATCCCACAGCGAAATATTTTCGAGGAAGCCGAAAGCGGAATGGATTTCTGACCACAGCACAATGACCGAAAGCAGGGCGATCAACATCAAAATTGAGCGCACCAGCCGCAAGGATTGCGCACTGATGGCATCGAGATCGACTTCGCTTTCATCGACTTCAATTGCTCCTTCCGGGCTACTGTGATGATGCGCTTCCTCTTCGCCACGCGCACGCTGCGCTAACATCTCTGCCCGGCGATGCTTCGCCCGGTCAAACGCCAGCCTGCGGCGCTGGATCAGCATCCAGCGGCGGATAACGTGATAAACCACCAGTAGCAGGAACCAGATGGCAACCGAGGTTTCAAGCCTCGCTAACAGTGCCTGCGCCGTTGCCAGATAACCCACCGCCGACGCCAGAATGGCAACCAGAGGTGCGCCAATCATCATGTTCCACAGCATATGGTTGGTAATGTTGTCGCCGCTGCCCTCTTTGTTGAGATACAGCGGGATCCCGGCCTTTTTCAGGCTGAGGGTGACCACCGCCAGCGCACCGCAAATGAGGATAAAGCAAAGCCGTCCCAGCGAACCGGAAAATTCGCGGTCGTCGAGGTTATCGAACATCATCAGCGCCATAATCAGCGGCACAATAAGCCCGATGCTCATCAGGTAGTAACGCATCCCACGGGAAACACGTTCGCGCGGCCAGCCAAAATGAGCGATAAACAAGCCGTTCGGGCGAGCAAAGGTGGCGCAAATCATCACTACCCACAGCAGCGGCACGGTGGCTGTTACGCCATCACCAATCGCGACCGCCAGCGGATAAGGCCACGCCTCGCGCAAGCCGTAACCCAGCGTCATCCACAGCACAGGCAGCGGTGACGCGACGAGAATCGACCAGAAAAGAGTGCGTAACGTCAGCCAGAAGTGATCCTGAGTCACTTTGCCGACTTTCGCCGCCGAACGTTCAAGAAAACGGGTGAAATAGCGGCGCGAGTAAATACTGCAACCGACCAGAATCAACGCGCCAAACAGCGGCAAAATCGTCTCCTTACTGGTCAGCATCATCACACTGGCTTTGCCCAACTGACTGAAGGTGTCCAGCGAAATGAGACGACGCAGATCCTGGGCGATTTCCAGCGGCCAGGCGATGGTCATCGGGCGCACGTCAGAGGTCCAGAACAGATAGCGGTGCGTTGCTTCGTTCACCTCTTTCAGCGCATCCTCCAGTTGCCCGTTGGAGACTTTCAGCTTGGTCAGCTCCAGCAGTAGCGTGTCGCCACCCTGCAACAATGAGTTTAGCAACTCACGCTGAGTGCGTAGCTGTGCTTCCAGAATACGGTTTTGCTCGGCGGTCAGCGGCTGACCGTCGGCCTGATGGATTTGCCGTAGCAGCGGCTGTTTATTAAGCAGATCCTCATAACGTAACCGTTGCACACGTAACTGCGCCATTTCGGTATCAAGCTGTTGTGGTTTTGGCATTTCCGGTAGCCGTGCCACCTGCGCCCGCAACGCTTCGCCGAGCAGGTTAGATGATCCCAGCCATTGCGACTGTTCACGCAGCGTATTCAACGCCTGCCGGACCTGTAACGTCTGGCTGGCAGCCTGACGCTGTTGCGAGGCAACGAGATCCATCCGCTGCGCCTGTTGATTCAGTGCCGCCGATAGTTCGCGGTTAATTTTAAACTGGGCGACGATATCTTTTGGCAAATCGGCGCTACTTTCCGCCAGTTGCTCGGTACTTTCCAGAGCCCGTTCCGCTTCCTGTTGGCGTTGACTATTCAACTGGTTGCGTAGTGCTTGCAAATATGCATCCAGCTGCTGGCTCTCTTTTTCCGCCAGCTCAGAGCGCAAGCGCGCTAATTCCTGGCGGTTATTGGCAGATAGCTGCGCCAGCTCCAGTTCATCAACGAGCGCTTTCAGACGTGCGGAGTCAGACTGCAACGCGAAATTTTGTGCCTGATTGAGCGGGGTATTGCCGGTAAGCGTCCCCAGGCGGCGCTCGATTTCATTCAACTGACGGCGGGCATCGGTTTGCTGTTGCGGCAGTTGATTCAGCGAATCGGCAATCTCGCGGGCGCGCTCCTGCTCTTGCTGGGCCTGACGGCTTTTATCCAGCAACTGACTGCTGATCTGGAGAATTTCCTGATTCAGCGCATCGTTAGACATTCCCGGCGACACGCTGCGTGGCTCGTCACGCATGTTGTTTAACTGCGCGCGCAGAGTGGCGGAAAGTTTCGGATAATTATCAATGACTTCTTGATATTGCTTGATGCGCTCAAGGGAACCTTTTCGTTCCTCAAGCGCATTTAAGGCAGACTGGAGCGCCTCTACGACTTCCGGCTGCGCAGGTTTCGCCGCTTTTGCCTGCTCCAGTTCCTGGGTGATTTGTTTGCTATCGGGGGCCGTCGCGGCGTACGCCCCCCAACTGAGGCACCAGGCCATCAGAAAAGTGATAATCAGGCGCACGTCAGCGTTTCCTTTGATGGATTAGACCTGGTCTTTTTTGTCGTCAACCAATGGGCTGGCGTCGTGTTCTGCTTCGATCTCTTCAGCAGGAAGCGGGGCTGGTTCAGCGTCTGGCGTAACAAAGGTTTCGGTAGATACTGCCAGCGGCTGGCCAATTTTCGTGACAGACAGGCTTTCCAGTTGCTCAACCAGGTTCACTTTACCTGGTGCAAACAGGTTGATAACGGTAGAGCCAAGTTTAAAGCGACCCATTTCCTGGCCTTTCAGCAATGCCACAGAATCGTCGTTTTCCCCGGCAGGCCAGGTCCAGCGCTTGATGATGCCTTCGCGCGGCGGCGTAATGGTGCCCGCCCAGACCGTCTCAATGCTGCCTACAATCGTCGCACCGACCAGAATCTGCGCCATCGGGCCAAATTCGGTATCGAACAGGCAGATCACGCGTTCGTTACGGGCAAACAGATTCGGCACGTTCTGAGCAGTGAGATGGTTAACGGAGAAGAGATCGCCCGGCACGTAGATCATTTCACGCAGAATACCGTTGCACGGCATGTGTACGCGGTGGTAGTCACGTGGGGAGAGGTAAGTGGTCACAAACGTACCGTTACGGAAGAGATCCGCCATCAGATAGTTGCCTGCCAGCAGGGCTTCGAGGCTGTAGTTGTGGCCTTTGGCTTGCAGGATTTTATCTTCTTCGATTTTACCCAACTGGCTGATAACGCCATCGGCAGGCATAACCAGTACATTCGGATCGGTATCGATTGGGCGTACTTCGTCACGCAGCGGACGGACAAAGAATTCGTTAAAGGTGCGGTAGCTGGCGGTGTCCGGCTTTTGCGCCTCTTTCATGTCGACCTTGTAGTATTTAACGAACAGATCGATAACCAGTTTTGTCAGCCATCCTGCCCGCTTGCTTGCGCCCCAACCCGCCAGGCGAGTAAGCCATAGTTTCGGCAGAATGTACTGTAGCGAAAGTTTAAATGAATTTAACAAGGTAGCCTCCAGGCCATTGTTTTGTCGTTCCTGATCCGGCCTACATGCCGGATCCTGAAAAAAAGGGGACGATTCTAACGACGGTTAGCTTAATTGTCAGTCATCCGTATCAGAAAAGTTTTTACGCGTTTTTACCTGCGCCATGCTTTCCAGAATACGGTGATAGTTTTCGAAACGGGTTTCCGCGATTTTTCCTTCCTCAACCGCTTCCCGGATAGCGCAGCCCGGATCGGTATCGTGTTTGCAATCGCGATATTTACACAGACCTAAATAGTCATGGAATTCGACAAAGCCCTGAGTGATTTGTTCCGGCTCCAGGTGCCAGAGACCAAACTCACGCACACCTGGGGAATCAATCACATCACCGCCGTGCGGGAAGTGATACAGTCGTGCGGCGGTCGTGGTGTGCTGACCAAGCCCCGAGTTGTCAGAGACATCGTTGGTCAGGATCTCTTTTTGCAGCCCCAGCAACGCGTTCAGCAGGCTGGATTTGCCAACGCCAGACTGCCCGGCAAAAATGCTGATGCGCCCGGTCAACGCCTCTTCCAGCGGTTTCAGCCCATCCTGAGTATGACTGGAAACCATCAATACGCGATAACCGATATTGCGGTAGATATCCATCTGCTCGTTGACGAACTCCATGCCTTCGTCGTCCAGCAGGTCTATCTTGTTGAGCACAATAATCGGCTCAATCTGCAAGGTTTCGCAGGCCACCAGGTAACGGTCGATAATATTGAGCGACAGCTCCGGCAAAATGGCGGAGACAATGACAATCTGGTCGATGTTGGCAGCAATAGGTTTCACACCGTCGTAAAAATCCGGGCGCGTCAACACTGAGGTGCGCTCATGCACCGCTTCCACGATCCCTTTGACATTTACGCCTTCCGCCGCTGGTTTACCCGGACGCCAGACTACGCGGTCGCCGGTCACCAACGAACGGATGGTACGGCGAATATTGCAGCGGTGAACGTCGCCATCGGCGGATTCCACATCAGCGTGCATACCAAAGCGGCTGATGACGATACCTTCATCAGGCTCGCCAAACAGATTGTCGTCGTAGTCGGGCTTCTCCTTAGACGTTTTAAGACGACGCTGGTGATTGGCGTTCACGCGGCGCTGCTGGCCTTTGGAGAGTTTATTTTTACTCAATCGTACAGACTCCTGGTCGCCCCTGATGGGCAAAACATCTATGATACACGCAATTGTGGATCAATATAGTCACTGTGAATGGGTGGAAAATAGCATGAGTGCCAATGAAAACAACCTGATTTGGATCGATCTTGAGATGACCGGTCTGGATCCCGAGCGCGATCGCATTATTGAGATTGCCACGCTGGTGACCGATGCCAACCTGAATATTCTGGCAGAAGGGCCGACCATTGCAGTACATCAGTCCGATGAACAGCTGGCGCTGATGGATGACTGGAACGTGCGCACCCATACCGCCAGCGGGCTGGTAGAGCGTGTGAAAGCGAGCACGATGGGCGATCGTGAAGCTGAACTGGCAACGCTCGAATTCTTAAAACAGTGGGTGCCTGCGGGAAAATCGCCGATTTGTGGTAACAGCATCGGTCAGGACCGTCGCTTCCTGTTTAAATACATGCCGGAGCTGGAAGCCTACTTCCACTACCGCTATCTCGATGTTAGCACCCTGAAAGAGCTGGCGCGCCGCTGGAAGCCGGAAATTCTTGACGGCTTTACCAAGCAGGGGACGCATCAGGCGATGGATGATATCCGTGAATCGGTGGCGGAGTTGGCTTACTACCGCGAGCATTTTATCAAGCTGTAAAATTTTTCCTGGTCACGTAAGCGCCGGAATCCACTTGCGGCGGCGTGATTTTGACGCTAAATTGAACGTCTTGCTGATAATTTCAGCACTTGAGATAAAAACTCAAAAAAAATTTTTTAGGGGGGTTGCAGAGGGAAAGATTTCTCGTATAATGCGCCTCCCGTAACGACGCAGAAATGCGAAAATTACGAAAGCAAAATTAAGTAGTACGCGGGAATAGCTCAGTTGGTAGAGCACGACCTTGCCAAGGTCGGGGTCGCGAGTTCGAGTCTCGTTTCCCGCTCCAAAATTTGAAAAGTGCTGTAAAGCACAGACCACCCAAGCGGGAATAGCTCAGTTGGTAGAGCACGACCTTGCCAAGGTCGGGGTCGCGAGTTCGAGTCTCGTTTCCCGCTCCAAAATTTGAAAGTGCTGTAAAGCACAGACCACCCAAGCGGGAATAGCTCAGTTGGTAGAGCACGACCTTGCCAAGGTCGGGGTCGCGAGTTCGAGTCTCGTTTCCCGCTCCAAATTCTTCTCTCAATAAAATATCCACAGCGACGCGATGCGTTATTGCTGGTTTTTGTTGTCTCTGACAAACTCTTGTAAACAGAGTTATCCACAGTCTCAGGCTGTAATCTTAATTTCAAAGAAACTTCGCACGGTGAATAGTATTTTTTTAACCTATTGATAGATAAGTTAAAAATTAAGATTCCGTTTTGTCGAGTCGATCACTTGACGATTTTATTCATCTTGAATTGCAATGCGTTTTTATTTTTATTCACAGGCTGTGGATGAATCAGGCGTCACGCGGTAACCCTTTTTCAATCACCCGAACCAGACGCTGTTTTTTCGGTAATTGCACTTCGACTATGCACGCATTTCGCCTCTCGATTTGCTGCGCAATCGCCCACGCTATGTGCTCATCGAGAAGTGGGTGCTCACCTTTACGACTTTCCAGCGCTGTCAAAATCGTTTCATCCCAGGGGGCATTGCCTAATGCTACGGCGATATTACGCAGCCAACGCAGGTGACCTATACGGCGAATCGCCGAACCTTCCGTGACTTTTAAAAACTGCTCTTCGCTCCAGGCGAATAACTCAATGAGTTCCGGAGCGTGTAGCGGCTTACGCGGGCTGAAATCGTCTTCTGTAGTGAGTTGCGAATAGCGATTCCACGGGCAGATAAGCTGGCAGTCATCGCAACCATAAATACGATTTCCCATTAACGGTCGCAACTCTTCCGGGATCGCCCCCTCCAGTTCGATGGTGAGATAAGAGATACAGCGGCGAGCATCGACGGTATATGGCTCGACGATGGCACCGGTCGGGCAAATCGTCATACAGGCCACGCATTTACCGCATCCTTCCTCGACTGGTTGATCCACGGGCAGCGGAATATCGACCAGCAATTCGCCTAAAAAGAAGAACGAACCGGCCTCGCGATTGAGGATAAGTGAGTGCTTACCTGTCCAGCCAAGACCTGCTTTTTCAGCTAACGGGCGCTCGAGAATAGGCGCAGAATCGACAAACGGTCTAAAATTCAGCGAAACACAATGTTGCTGAATCATCTCGCCCAGCTTTTTGAGTCGGTTGCGCAGAAGCTTGTGATAGTCACGGCCCAGCGCATAACGGCTAACATAGCCGAGTTTGGGATTTTTCAGCGTGCTGGCAAATGCGGCGTTAGCAGGAAGGTAATTCATCCGAACGCTGATCACGCGCAGCGTACCGGGCAATAATTCGTGAGGACGAGCACGCAGCATACCGTGACGCGCCATCCAGTCCATTTCGCCGTGGTATTGTTTGTCCAGCCATGCTTGCAGTTTGGGCTCGGACGCGCTGAGATCGGTATCGGTAATACCTACCTGCTGAAAGCCCAGTTCCAGCCCCCACTGTTTAATATTTTGCGCTAATTGATTGAGATCGAGGGGCTCTGACATGACGGACCATACAATGAAGAAAAACCCCGTAAGTATACCACACACCGTCTGGTACGCCGACGATATCCGCCGCGGAGAACGCGAGGCGGCAGATGCGCTGGGGCTCACACTCTATGAGCTGATGCTTCGCGCTGGCGAAGCCGCATTCCAGGTGTGTCGTTCGGCTTATCCTGACGCCCGCCACTGGCTGGTGCTGTGCGGTCATGGTAATAACGGCGGCGATGGCTACGTGGTCGCGCGGCTGGCCAAAGCGATCGGTATTGATGTCACGCTGCTGGCCCAGGAAAGTGACAAACCGTTGCCGGAAGAGGCCGCGCTGGCACGCGAAGCATGGTTAAACGCGGGAGGCGAGATCCATGCTTCGAATATTGTCTGGCCCGAATCGGTAGATCTGATTGTTGATGCGCTGCTCGGCACCGGCTTGCAGCAAGCGCCCCGCGAATCCATTAGCCAGTTAATCGACCACGCTAATACTCACCCTGCGCCGATTGTGGCGGTTGATATCCCTTCCGGCCTTCTGGCTGAAACCGGCGCTACGCCAGGCGCGGTAATCAACGCCGATCACACCATCACTTTTATTGCGCTGAAACCAGGCTTGCTCACTGGAAAAGCGCGGGATGTTACCGGACAACTGCATTTTGACTCACTGGGGCTGGATAGCTGGCTGGCAGGTCAGGAGACGAAAATTCAGCGGTTTTCGGCAGAACAACTTTCTCAGTGGCTGATACCGCGTCGCCCGACTTCGCATAAAGGCGATCACGGGCGGCTGGTGATTATTGGTGGCGATCACGGCACGGCGGGGGCTATTCGTATGACGGGGGAAGCGGCGCTGCGTGCTGGTGCTGGTTTAGTCCGAGTACTGACCCGCAGTGAGAACATTGCGCCGCTGCTGACTGCACGACCGGAATTGATGGTGCATGAACTGACTATGGACTCTCTTACCGAAAGCCTGGAATGGGCCGATGTGGTGGTGATTGGTCCCGGTCTGGGCCAGCAAGAGTGGGGGAAAAAAGCCCTGCAAAAAGTTGAGAATTTTCGCAAACCGATGTTGTGGGATGCCGATGCATTGAACCTGCTGGCAATCAATCCCGATAAGCGTCACAATCGCGTGATCACGCCGCATCCTGGCGAGGCCGCACGGTTGTTAGGCTGTTCCGTCGCTGAAATTGAAAGTGACCGCTTACATTGCACCCAACGTCTGGTACAACGTTATGGCGGCGTAGCGGTGCTGAAAGGTGCCGGAACCGTGGTCGCCGCCCATCCTGACGCTTTAGGCATTATTGATGCCGGAAATGCAGGCATGGCGAGCGGCGGCATGGGCGATGTGCTCTCTGGTATTATTGGCGCATTGCTTGGGCAAAAAATGAGCCCTTATGATGCAGCCTGTGCGGGCTGTGTCGCGCACGGTGCGGCAGCTGACGTACTGGCGGCGCGTTTTGGAACGCGCGGGATGCTGGCAACCGATCTCTTTTCCACGCTACAGCGTATTGTTAACCCGGAAGTGACTGATAAAAACCATGATGAATCGAGTAATTCCGCTCCCTGATGAGCAGGCAACATTAGACCTGGGCGAGCGGGTAGCGAAAGCCTGCGATGGCGCAACCGTAATCTATCTGTATGGCGATTTAGGTGCAGGTAAAACCACCTTTAGCCGGGGCTTTTTACAGGCTCTGGGTCATCAGGGTAATGTCAAAAGCCCCACTTATACGCTGGTCGAACCCTATATGCTCGACAATTTAATGGTTTATCACTTTGATTTGTACCGCCTTGCCGATCCCGAGGAGCTGGAGTTTATGGGGATCCGCGATTATTTTGCCAACGATGCCATCTGCCTGGTGGAGTGGCCACAACAAGGTACAGGTGTTCTTCCTGACCCGGATGTCGAAATACACATTGATTATCAGGCACAAGGCCGTGAGGCGCGCGTGAGTGCGGTTTCCTCTGCGGGTGAATTGTTGCTGGCGCGTTTAGCCGGTTAACCTTTGAAAGGTGGCGGGATGATGTATCGCATCAGAAATTGGTTGGTAGCGACGTTGCTGCTGCTGTGCGCGCAGGTGGGTGCCGCGACGCTCTCTGATATTCAGGTTTCTAACGGCAACCAACAGGCGCGGATAACGTTGAGTTTTATTGGCGATCCTGATTATGCGTTTAGCCATCAAAGCAAACGCACCGTGGCGCTCGATATCAAACAAACGGGCGTGATTCAGGGACTGCCGTTGTTGTTCAGCGGCAATAATCTGGTGAAGGCGATTCGCTCTGGAACGCCTAAAGATGCACAAACGCTACGGCTGGTGGTCGATCTTACCGAAAATGGTAAAACCGAAGCGGTGAAGCGGCAGAATGGCAGCAATTACACTGTCGTCTTTACGATTAACGCCGATGTGCCGCCACCGCCTCCTCCGCCGCCTGTGGTTGCGAAACGCGTTGAAACGCCTGCGGTTGTCGCACCGCGCGTCAGCGAACCGGCGCGCAATCCGTTTAAAACGGAAAGTAACCGCACTACGGGTGTTATCAGCAGTAATACGGTAACGCGTCCGGCAGCGCGCGCGACGGCTAACACAGGCGATAAAATTATCATCGCTATTGATGCCGGACACGGCGGTCAGGATCCTGGCGCTATCGGCCCCGGTGGTACGCGGGAGAAAAATGTCACCATCGCCATCGCGCGTAAATTGCGTACTTTGCTCAATAACGATCCGATGTTTAAAGGCGTTTTAACCCGTGACGGGGATTACTTTATCTCGGTGATGGGGCGCAGTGATGTGGCACGTAAGCAAAACGCCAATTTCCTTGTATCGATTCATGCCGATGCCGCACCAAACCGTAGTGCCACCGGTGCCTCTGTATGGGTGCTCTCAAACCGTCGCGCCAACAGCGAAATGGCAAGCTGGCTGGAACAGCATGAGAAGCAGTCGGAGCTGCTGGGCGGGGCGGGTGATGTGCTGGCGAACAGTCAGTCTGACCCCTATTTAAGCCAGGCGGTGCTGGATTTACAGTTCGGTCATTCCCAGCGGGTAGGGTATGATGTAGCGACCAGTATGATCAGTCAGTTGCAACGCATTGGCGAAATACATAAACGCCGACCAGAACACGCGAGTCTCGGCGTTCTGCGTTCGCCGGATATTCCGTCAGTACTGGTCGAAACCGGTTTTATCAGTAACAACAGCGAAGAACGTTTGCTGGCGAGCGACGATTACCAACAACAGCTGGCAGAAGCCATTTACAAAGGCCTGCGCAATTACTTCCTTGCGCATCCGATGCAATCTGCGCCGCAGGGTGCAACGGCACAAACGGCCAGTACGGTGACGACGCCAGATCGCACGCTGCCAAACTAAGGACGATTGATGCCAATTCAGGTCTTACCGCCACAACTGGCGAACCAGATTGCCGCAGGTGAGGTGGTCGAGCGACCTGCGTCGGTAGTCAAAGAACTGGTGGAAAACAGCCTCGATGCAGGTGCGACGCGTATCGATATTGATATCGAACGCGGTGGGGCGAAACTTATTCGCATTCGTGATAACGGCTGCGGTATCAAAAAAGACGAGCTGGCGCTGGCGCTGGCGCGTCATGCCACCAGTAAAATCGCCTCTCTGGACGATCTCGAAGCCATTATCAGTCTGGGCTTTCGCGGTGAGGCGCTGGCGAGTATCAGTTCGGTTTCCCGCCTGACGCTCACTTCACGCACCGCAGAACAGCAGGAAGCCTGGCAGGCCTATGCCGAAGGGCGCGATATGGACGTGACGGTTAAACCGGCGGCGCATCCGGTGGGAACGACGCTGGAGGTGCTGGACCTGTTCTACAACACCCCGGCGCGGCGCAAATTCCTGCGCACCGAGAAAACCGAATTTAACCATATCGATGAAATCATCCGCCGCATTGCGCTGGCGCGTTTCGACGTCACTATCAGTCTGTCGCATAACGGCAAAATCGTACGCCAGTATCGTGCAGTGCCGGAAGGCGGGCAAAAAGAACGGCGTTTAGGCGCGATTTGCGGCACCGCTTTTCTCGAACAAGCGCTGGCGATTGAATGGCAACACGGCGATCTCACGCTGCGCGGCTGGGTGGCCGATCCAAATCACACTACGCCCGCACTGGCAGAAATTCAGTATTGCTACGTGAACGGTCGCATGATGCGCGATCGCCTGATCAATCACGCGATCCGCCAGGCCTGCGAAGACAAACTGGGGGCCGATCAGCAACCGGCATTTGTGTTGTATCTGGAGATCGACCCGCATCAGGTGGACGTCAACGTGCACCCTGCCAAACACGAAGTGCGTTTCCATCAGTCGCGTCTGGTGCATGACTTTATCTATCAGGGCGTGCTGAGCGTGCTACAACAGCAACTGGAAACGCCGCTACCGCTGGACGATGAACCACAACCTGCACCGCGTGCCATTCCGGAAAATCGCGTGGCGGCTGGGCGCAATCACTTTGCTGAACCGGCAGTTCGTGAGCCGGTAGCTCCGCGCTACTCTCCTGCGCCCGCCTCAGGCAGTCGTCCGGCTGCCTCCTGGCCGAATGCGCAGCCTGGTTACCAGAAACAGCAAGGTGAAGTGTATCGCCAGCTTTTGCAAACGCCCGCTCCGATGCAAAAACCAAAAGCGCCAGAACCGCAGGAACCTGCACTTGCGGCGAACAGTCAGAGTTTTGGTCGGGTACTGACTATCGTCCATTCCGACTGTGCGTTGCTTGAGCGCGATGGCAACATTTCACTTTTATCCTTGCCAGTGGCAGAACGTTGGCTGCGTCAGGCACAATTGACGCCGGGTGAAGTGCCAGTTTGCGCCCAACCGCTGCTTATTCCGTTGCGGCTAAAAGTTTCTGGCGAAGAAAAATCGGCATTAGAAAAAGCGCAGTCTGCCTTGGCGGAACTGGGTATTGATTTCCAGTCCGATGCGCAGCATGTGACCATCAGGGCCGTGCCTTTACCCTTACGCCAACAAAATTTACAAATCTTGATTCCTGAACTGATAGGCTACCTGGCGAAGCAGTCCGTATTCGAACCTGGCAATATTGCGCAGTGGATTGCACGAAATCTGATGAGCGAACATGCGCAGTGGTCAATGGCACAGGCCATAACCCTGCTGGCGGACGTGGAACGGTTATGTCCGCAACTTGTGAAAACGCCGCCGGGTGGTCTGTTACAATCTGTTGATTTACATCCGGCGATAAAAGCCCTGAAAGATGAGTGATATCAGTAAGGCGAGCCTGCCTAAGGCGATTTTTTTGATGGGGCCGACGGCCTCCGGTAAAACAGCGTTAGCCATTGAGCTGCGTAAAATTTTACCAGTAGAGTTGATAAGCGTTGATTCTGCCCTTATTTACAAAGGGATGGATATCGGGACGGCGAAGCCGAACGCTGAAGAGTTACTCGCCGCGCCGCACCGATTGCTGAATATTCGCGATCCGTCGCAGGCTTACTCGGCTGCTGATTTTCGCCGCGATGCGCTGGCGGAAATGGCCGATATCACCGCGGCGGGGCGGATCCCACTATTAGTGGGCGGTACGATGTTGTATTTCAAGGCATTGCTGGAAGGGTTGTCGCCGCTACCGTCGGCAGACCCGGAAGTACGGGCCAGAATTGAGCAACAGGCGGCAGAGCAAGGTTGGGAGTCATTGCATCGTCAACTTCAGGAGGTAGATCCGGTTGCGGCAGCAAGGATTCATCCAAATGATCCACAAAGGCTTTCCCGGGCACTGGAAGTTTTTTTCATTTCGGGTAAAACTTTAACGGAACTGACGCAAACGTCAGGAGACGCTCTACCGTATCAGGTGCATCAGTTCGCCATCGCCCCGGCGAGCCGTGAACTGCTCCATCAACGAATTGAGCAGCGTTTTCATCAGATGTTGGCTTCAGGTTTTGAAGCAGAAGTCCGGGCGCTTTTTGCCCGAGGAGATTTGCATACGGATTTGCCTTCCATTCGTTGCGTGGGTTATCGCCAGATGTGGTCTTACCTTGAAGGCGAAATCTCATACGATGAAATGGTTTATCGAGGTGTTTGCGCCACGAGACAGTTGGCGAAGCGGCAGATAACCTGGCTGCGTGGTTGGGAAGGGGTTCACTGGCTTGACAGTGAAAAACCAGAACAGGCGCGTGACGAAGTATTACAGGTTGTTGGTGCTATCGCAGGCTGAATGTGTACAATTGAGACGTATCGTGCGCAATTTTTTCAGAATCGAAAGGTTCAAAGTACAAATAAGCATATAAGGAAAAGAGAGAATGGCTAAGGGGCAATCTTTACAAGATCCGTTCCTGAACGCACTGCGTCGGGAACGTGTTCCAGTTTCTATTTATTTGGTGAATGGTATTAAGCTGCAAGGACAAATCGAGTCTTTTGATCAGTTCGTGATCCTGTTGAAAAACACGGTCAGCCAGATGGTTTACAAGCACGCGATTTCTACTGTTGTCCCGTCTCGCCCGGTTTCTCATCACAGTAACAACGCCGGTGGCGGT
Organism: Escherichia coli DSM 30083 = JCM 1649 = ATCC 11775; assembly: GCF_003697165.2. Classification (GTDB taxonomy): domain Bacteria; phylum Pseudomonadota; class Gammaproteobacteria; order Enterobacterales; family Enterobacteriaceae; genus Escherichia; species Escherichia coli. Next base: position 4,273,952 of record NZ_CP033092.2, on the reverse strand, counting down.
ACCAGCAGTAACTATCATCATGGTAGCAGCGCGCAGAATACTTCCGCGCAACAGGACAGCGAAGAAACCGAATAAGGTTTCGGGCTATTTTTTTACACGGGGAGCCAGCGATCCTGCGTTCCCCGCTGATCTATTTAGAGGGTTATACGCTTGTTTGACCGTTATGATGCTGGTGAGCAGGCGGTACTGGTACACATCTATTTTACGCAAGACAAAGATATGGAAGACCTCCAGGAGTTTGAATCTCTGGTCTCTTCCGCCGGTGTCGAAGCATTGCAGGTGATTACCGGTAGCCGTAAAGCGCCGCACCCAAAGTATTTTGTAGGTGAAGGTAAAGCAGTTGAAATTGCGGAAGCCGTAAAAGCGACAGGAGCTTCGGTCGTTCTTTTTGACCATGCCCTGAGCCCGGCGCAGGAGCGTAACCTGGAGCGTTTGTGCGAGTGTCGTGTCATCGACCGCACCGGCCTTATTTTAGATATTTTCGCCCAACGTGCGCGTACCCATGAGGGTAAGTTGCAGGTTGAGTTGGCGCAGTTGCGCCATCTGGCTACGCGCCTGGTGCGTGGCTGGACCCACCTTGAAAGACAGAAAGGCGGGATTGGTTTGCGTGGTCCGGGTGAAACCCAGCTCGAAACCGACCGTCGTTTGTTGCGTAATCGCATCGTGCAGATACAGTCGCGCCTGGAAAGAGTTGAAAAGCAGCGTGAGCAGGGGCGGCAATCGCGTATCAAAGCCGACGTTCCTACTGTTTCGCTGGTGGGATATACCAACGCCGGTAAATCTACTCTTTTCAATCGCATCACCGAAGCGCGGGTCTACGCGGCAGACCAGTTGTTTGCCACCCTCGACCCGACGTTGCGGCGTATTGACGTTGCGGATGTCGGTGAAACCGTGTTGGCAGATACCGTAGGGTTTATTCGCCACCTGCCGCACGATCTGGTGGCGGCATTTAAAGCCACGTTACAAGAGACGCGGCAAGCCACATTGCTGCTGCACGTCATTGACGCGGCGGATGTGCGTGTACAAGAAAACATCGAAGCGGTGAATACGGTTCTTGAAGAGATTGATGCTCACGAGATCCCAACCCTGCTGGTGATGAACAAGATCGATATGCTGGACGATTTCGAACCGCGTATTGACAGAGATGAAGAGAACAAACCGATCCGTGTCTGGCTTTCTGCGCAGACCGGAGCGGGGATACCACAGCTTTTTCAGGCTTTGACGGAGCGTCTTTCCGGCGAGGTGGCGCAGCATACATTGCGTCTGCCGCCGCAGGAAGGGCGCCTGAGAAGTCGTTTTTATCAGCTTCAGGCAATAGAAAAAGAGTGGATGGAGGAGGACGGCAGCGTAAGTCTGCAAGTTCGTATGCCGATCGTTGACTGGCGTCGCCTCTGCAAACAAGAACCGGCGTTGATCGATTACCTGATCTAACGGCGTAGCGTCTGAAGCGTGGAGTCATATCCTCTGGCGTCGAAAGACAACAGGGATCACCGCATAACAAATATGGAGCACAAACATGGCGTGGAATCAGCCCGGTAATAACGGACAAGACCGCGACCCGTGGGGAAGCAGCAAACCTGGCGGCAACTCTGAGGGAAATGGAAACAAAGGCGGTCGCGATCAAGGGCCACCTGATTTAGATGATATCTTCCGCAAACTGAGCAAAAAGCTCGGTGGTCTGGGCGGCGGTAAAGGCACCGGATCTGGCGGTGGCAGTTCATCGCAAGGCCCGCGCCCGCAGCTTGGCGGTCGCGTCGTTACCATCGCAGCGGCAGCGATTGTCATTATCTGGGCGGCCAGTGGTTTCTATACCATTAAAGAAGCCGAACGCGGCGTGGTAACACGCTTTGGTAAATTCAGCCATCTGGTTGAGCCGGGTCTGAACTGGAAACCGACGTTTATCGACGAAGTCAAACCGGTGAACGTGGAAGCCGTGCGTGAACTGGCAGCTTCTGGTGTGATGCTGACGTCGGACGAGAACGTAGTGCGCGTTGAGATGAACGTGCAGTACCGCGTCACCGATCCGGAAAAATATCTGTATAGCGTGACCAGCCCGGATGACAGTCTGCGTCAGGCTACCGACAGCGCCCTGCGCGGGGTTATCGGTAAATACACCATGGACCGCATTCTGACGGAAGGTCGTACCGTGATTCGTAGCGATACTCAGCGCGAACTGGAAGAGACGATTCGTCCGTATGACATGGGCATCACTCTGCTGGACGTCAACTTCCAGGCTGCTCGTCCGCCGGAAGAAGTAAAAGCGGCGTTTGACGATGCGATTGCCGCGCGTGAAAACGAACAGCAATACATTCGTGAAGCAGAAGCGTATACCAACGAAGTTCAGCCGCGTGCGAACGGTCAGGCGCAACGTATCCTCGAAGAGGCGCGTGCGTACAAGGCCCAGACCATCCTGGAAGCTCAGGGTGAAGTGGCGCGCTTTGCTAAACTTCTGCCGGAATATAAAGCCGCGCCGGAAATTACTCGCGAGCGTCTGTATATCGAGACGATGGAAAAAGTGTTGGGCAACACCCGCAAAGTGCTGGTTAACGATAAAGGTGGAAACCTGATGGTTCTGCCGTTAGACCAGATGCTGAAAAGTGGTAACGCCCCTGCGGCGAAGAGCGATAACGGTGCCAGCAATCTGCTGCGTCTGCCGCCAGCCTCTTCCTCCACAACCAGTGGAGCAAGCAACACGTCGTCCACCAGTCAGGGCGATATTATGGACCAACGCCGCGCCAACGCGCAGCGTAACGACTACCAGCGTCAGGGGGAATAACGATGCGTAAGTCAGTTATCGCGATTATCATCATCGTGCTGGTAGTGCTTTACATGTCTGTCTTTGTCGTCAAAGAAGGTGAGCGCGGTATTACGCTGCGTTTTGGTAAGGTACTGCGTGACGATGACAACAAACCTCTGGTTTATGAGCCGGGTCTGCATTTCAAGATACCGTTCATTGAAACGGTGAAAATGCTCGACGCACGTATTCAGACCATGGACAACCAGGCCGACCGCTTTGTGACCAAAGAGAAGAAAGACCTGATCGTCGACTCTTACATCAAATGGCGCATCAGCGATTTCAGCCGTTACTATCTGGCAACGGGTGGTGGCGACATTTCGCAAGCGGAAGTGCTGTTGAAACGTAAGTTCTCTGACCGTCTGCGTTCTGAAATTGGTCGCCTGGACGTGAAAGACATCGTCACCGATTCTCGTGGTCGTCTGACCCTCGAAGTACGTGACGCGCTGAACTCCGGTTCTGCGGGTACAGAAGATGAAGTTACTACCCCTGCAGCAGATAACGCCATTGCCGAAGCGGCAGAGCGCGTAACGGCTGAGACGAAGGGCAAAGTTCCGGTCATCAATCCGAACAGTATGGCGGCGCTGGGTATTGAAGTTGTCGATGTGCGAATTAAGCAGATCAACCTGCCGACCGAAGTGTCTGAAGCGATCTACAACCGTATGCGCGCCGAGCGTGAAGCGGTAGCGCGTCGTCACCGTTCACAAGGTCAGGAAGAAGCGGAAAAACTGCGTGCAACTGCCGACTATGAAGTGACCAGAACGCTGGCAGAAGCTGAGCGTCAGGGCCGCATCATGCGTGGTGAAGGCGATGCAGAAGCAGCCAAACTGTTTGCTGATGCATTCAGTAAAGATCCGGACTTCTACGCATTCATCCGTAGCCTGCGTGCTTATGAGAACAGCTTCTCTGGCAATCAGGACGTGATGGTCATGAGCCCGGACAGCGATTTCTTCCGCTACATGAAGACGCCGACTTCCGCAACGCGTTAATATAACGACTGCGGTACAGGTCAATAAAGCCACCACATCCTCAGGGATGTCGGTGGTTTTCTTTTTCTATAAGGATAATGAATGAATTCGACAATCTGGCTGGCGCTTGCCCTGGTTTTGGTACTGGAAGGTTTAGGGCCGATGCTTTACCCGAAGGCATGGAAGAAGATGATCTCTGCAATGACCAATTTGCCCGATAATATTTTACGTCGTTTTGGCGGTGGACTTGTGGTTGCGGGCGTTGTGGTCTACTACATGTTGAGGAAAACGATTGGCTGAACAAAAAACAGACTGATCGAGGTCATTTTTGAGTGCAAAAAGTGCTGTAACTCTGAAAAAGCGATGGTAGAATCCATTTTTAAGCAAACGGTGATTTTGAAAAATGGGTAACAACGTCGTCGTACTGGGCACCCAATGGGGTGACGAAGGTAAAGGTAAGATCGTCGATCTTCTGACTGAACGGGCTAAATATGTTGTACGCTACCAGGGCGGTCACAACGCAGGCCATACTCTCGTAATCAACGGTGAAAAAACCGTTCTCCATCTTATTCCATCAGGTATTCTCCGCGAGAATGTAACCAGCATCATCGGTAACGGTGTTGTGCTGTCTCCGGCTGCGCTGATGAAAGAGATGAAAGAACTGGAAGACCGTGGCATCCCCGTTCGTGAGCGTCTGCTGCTGTCCGAAGCATGTCCGCTGATCCTTGATTATCACGTTGCGCTGGATAACGCGCGTGAGAAAGCGCGTGGCGCGAAAGCGATCGGCACCACCGGTCGTGGTATCGGGCCTGCTTATGAAGATAAAGTGGCACGTCGCGGTCTGCGTGTTGGCGACCTTTTCGACAAAGAAACCTTCGCTGAAAAACTGAAAGAAGTGATGGAATATCACAACTTCCAGTTGGTTAACTACTACAAAGCTGAAGCGGTTGATTACCAGAAAGTTCTGGATGATACGATGGCTGTTGCCGACATCCTGACTTCTATGGTTGTTGACGTTTCTGATCTGCTCGACCAGGCGCGTCAGCGTGGCGATTTCGTCATGTTTGAAGGTGCGCAGGGTACGCTGCTGGATATCGACCACGGCACTTATCCGTACGTAACTTCTTCCAACACCACTGCTGGTGGCGTGGCGACCGGTTCCGGCCTGGGCCCGCGTTATGTTGATTACGTTCTGGGTATCCTCAAAGCTTACTCCACTCGTGTGGGTGCAGGTCCGTTCCCGACCGAACTGTTTGATGAAACTGGCGAGTTCCTCTGCAAGCAGGGTAACGAATTCGGCGCAACTACGGGTCGTCGTCGTCGTACCGGCTGGCTGGACACCGTTGCCGTTCGTCGTGCGGTACAGCTGAACTCTCTGTCTGGCTTCTGCCTGACTAAACTGGACGTTCTGGATGGCCTGAAAGAGGTTAAACTCTGCGTGGCTTACCGTATGCCGGATGGTCGTGAAGTGACTACCACTCCGCTGGCAGCTGACGACTGGAAAGGTGTAGAGCCGATTTACGAAACCATGCCGGGCTGGTCTGAATCCACCTTCGGCGTGAAAGATCGTAGCGGCCTGCCGCAGGCGGCACTGAACTACATCAAGCGCATTGAAGAGCTGACCGGTGTGCCGATCGATATCATCTCTACCGGTCCGGATCGTACTGAAACCATGATTCTGCGCGACCCGTTCGACGCGTAATTCTGGTACGCCTGGCAGATATTTTGCCTGCCGGGCTAACAGTGTGATACATTGCTGTGTCGGTTAAGCCATTACGCTATCCGACACAGTGTTAAATCCTCGCTTTTTTCCTTCCCCGAACTGAAATAAATTAGCGACACAGCTTGTGGCTGGTTTATCATCAATATAAATGTATTTTTCCCCGATTTCCCTTTTGAGGTTGATGTGCAGTTAACGAGTTTCACTGATTACGGATTACGTGCGCTGATCTACATGGCGTCATTGCCAGAAGGGCGGATGACCAGTATTTCTGAAGTGACTGACGTCTACGGCGTCTCCCGTAATCATATGGTCAAAATAATCAATCAACTTAGTCGTGCCGGCTACGTGACTGCTGTTCGTGGAAAAAATGGCGGCATTCGCTTGGGTAAACCGGCGAGTGCAATACGTATTGGTGATGTGGTGCGCGAGCTGGAGCCCTTATCGCTGGTGAATTGCAGCAGTGAGTTTTGCCACATTACACCTGCCTGTCGGTTGAAACAGGCGCTTTCTAAGGCCGTGCAAAGTTTTCTTACGGAACTGGATAACTACACGCTTGCCGATTTGGTTGAAGAGAATCAACCGCTTTATAAATTATTGCTGGTGGAGTGACGAAAATCTTCATCAGAGATGACAACGGAGGAACCGAGATGTCACAAGATCCTTTCCAGGAACGCGAAGCTGAAAAATACGCGAATCCCATCCCTAGTCGGGAATTTATCCTCGAACATTTAACCAAACGTGAAAAACCGGCCAGCCGTGATGAGCTGGCGGTAGAACTGCACATTGAAGGCGAAGAGCAGCTTGAAGGCCTGCGTCGCCGCCTGCGCGCGATGGAGCGCGATGGTCAACTGGTCTTCACTCGCCGTCAGTGCTATGCGCTGCCGGAACGCCTCGACCTGGTGAAAGGTACCGTTATTGGCCACCGTGATGGCTACGGCTTTCTGCGAGTTGAAGGGCGTAAAGATGATTTGTATCTCTCCAGCGAGCAGATGAAAACCTGCATTCATGGCGATCAGGTGCTGGCTCAGCCGCTGGGCGCTGACCGTAAAGGTCGTCGTGAAGCGCGTATTGTCCGCGTACTGGTGCCAAAAACCAGCCAGATTGTTGGTCGCTACTTCACCGAAGCGGGCGTCGGCTTTGTGGTTCCTGACGATAGCCGTCTGAGCTTCGATATCTTAATCCCGCCCGATCAGATCATGGGCGCGCGGATGGGCTTTGTGGTGGTGGTTGAACTGACTCAACGCCCGACTCGCCGTACCAAAGCGGTGGGTAAAATCGTCGAAGTGCTGGGCGACAATATGGGCACCGGCATGGCGGTTGATATCGCTCTGCGTACCCATGAAATTCCGTACATCTGGCCGCAGGCTGTTGAGCAACAGGTTGCCGGGCTGAAAGAAGAAGTGCCGGAAGAAGCAAAAGTGGGCCGTGTCGATCTGCGCGATTTACCGCTGGTCACCATTGATGGCGAAGACGCCCGTGACTTTGACGATGCAGTTTACTGTGAGAAAAAACGCGGCGGCGGCTGGCGTTTATGGGTCGCGATTGCCGACGTCAGCTACTATGTGCGTCCGCCAACGCCGCTGGACAGAGAAGCGCGTAATCGTGGTACGTCGGTGTACTTCCCTTCGCAGGTTATCCCGATGCTGCCGGAAGTGCTCTCTAACGGCCTGTGCTCGCTCAACCCGCAGGTAGACCGCCTGTGTATGGTGTGCGAGATGACGGTTTCGTCGAAAGGCCGCCTGACTGGCTACAAATTCTACGAAGCGGTGATGAGTTCTCACGCGCGTCTGACCTACACCAAAGTCTGGCATATACTGCAAGGCGATCAGGATCTGCGCGAGCAGTATGCGCCGCTGGTTAAGCATCTCGAAGAGTTACATAACCTCTATAAAGTGCTGGATAAAGCCCGTGAAGAACGCGGTGGGATCTCATTTGAGAGCGAAGAAGCGAAGTTCATTTTCAACGCTGAACGCCGTATTGAACGTATCGAACAGACTCAGCGTAACGACGCCCACAAGTTAATTGAAGAGTGCATGATTCTGGCGAATATCTCGGCGGCGCGTTTCGTTGAGAAAGCCAAAGAACCGGCACTGTTCCGTATTCACGACAAGCCGAGCACCGAAGCGATTACCTCTTTCCGTTCAGTGCTGGCGGAGCTGGGGCTGGAACTGCCGGGCGGTAACAAGCCGGAACCGCGCGACTATGCAGAGTTACTGGAATCGGTTGCCGATCGTCCTGATGCAGAAATGCTGCAAACCATGCTTTTGCGCTCGATGAAACAGGCGATTTACGATCCGGAAAACCGTGGTCACTTCGGTCTGGCATTGCAGTCCTATGCGCACTTTACTTCGCCGATTCGTCGTTATCCTGACCTGACGTTGCACCGCGCCATTAAATATCTGCTGGCGAAAGAGCAGGGGCATCAGGGCAACACCACTGAAACCGGCGGCTACCATTATTCGATGGAAGAGATGCTGCAACTGGGTCAGCACTGTTCGATGGCGGAACGTCGTGCCGATGAAGCAACGCGCGATGTGTCTGACTGGCTGAAGTGTGACTTCATGCTCGACCAGGTAGGTAACGTCTTTAAAGGCGTAATTTCCAGCGTCACTGGCTTTGGCTTCTTCGTCCGTCTGGACGACTTGTTCATTGATGGTCTGGTCCATGTCTCTTCGCTGGACAATGACTACTATCGCTTTGATCAGGTAGGGCAACGCCTGATGGGTGAATCCAGCGGCCAGACTTATCGCCTGGGCGATCGCGTGGAAGTTCGCGTTGAAGCGGTTAATATGGACGAGCGCAAAATCGACTTTAGCCTGATCTCCAGCGAACGCGCACCGCGCAACGTCGGTAAAACGGCGCGCGAGAAAGCGAAAAAAGGCGATGCAGGCAAAAAAGGCGGCAAGCGGCGTCAGGTCGGCAAAAAGGTCAACTTTGAGCCAGACAGCGCCTTTCGCGGCGAGAAAAAACCGAAGCCGAAAGCAGCGAAGAAAGACGCGAGAAAAGCGAAAAAGCCATCGGTGAAAACGCAGAAAATAGCCGCAGCGACCAAAGCGAAGCGTGCGGCGAAGAAAAAAGTGGCAGAGTGATAATTCACCCTCTTCAAACAGAAGAGGGTGAATTATCCGTAGGCCGGGCAAGCGTGGCGCTCCCGGCAAAACGTAAACAACGAGTACATTAATGAGCGAAATGATTTACGGCATCCATGCAGTGCAGGCCCTGCTGGAGCGCGCCCCTGAACGTTTTCAGGAAGTCTTTATTTTAAAAGGCCGTGAAGATAAACGTCTGTTACCGCTGATTCACGCCCTTGAGTCTCAGGGCGTGGTTATCCAGTTGGCAAACCGCCAATATCTCGATGAGAAAAGCGACGGTGCCGTGCATCAGGGCATTATCGCTCGTGTGAAGCCAGGACGGCAGTATCAGGAAAACGATCTGCCGGATCTGATCGCTTCGCTCGATCAACCGTTCCTGCTGATCCTCGACGGCGTAACCGATCCGCACAACCTCGGCGCGTGTCTGCGTAGCGCGGACGCCGCTGGTGTTCATGCGGTGATTGTGCCGAAAGATCGCTCCGCACAGCTCAACGCCACGGCGAAAAAAGTGGCCTGTGGTGCGGCAGAAAGCGTTCCGCTGATTCGGGTGACTAATCTGGCGCGCACCATGCGTATGTTGCAGGAAGAGAATATCTGGATCGTCGGTACGGCAGGCGAGGCGGATCATACACTCTATCAGAGCAAAATGACCGGACGCCTGGCGCTGGTGATGGGCGCGGAAGGTGAAGGTATGCGTCGCCTGACCCGTGAACATTGCGATGAGTTGATCAGCATCCCAATGGCAGGAAGTGTTTCTTCCCTGAACGTTTCGGTTGCAACCGGAATTTGCTTATTTGAAGCGGTTCGTCAGCGCAGCTAGTTCCTCTGAATTATGAAAAGCCATCCAGATTTGGATGGTTTTTTTTTGTCTATAGCTGGTAAGATAATTACGTACTGCAAATATTAATTTTATTAATATTTAAACTTAATCTATATGGAATAATATATGACATGGAATCCGTTGGCGCTGGCGACGGCGCTGCAAACTGTACCTGAACAAAATATTGATGTAACAAATAGCGAAAGCGCATTAATTATTAAAATGAATGATTATGGCGATTTGCAAATCAATATTCTTTTTACTTCCCGCCAAATGATCATCGAAACCTTTATTTGTCCGGTAAGTAGTATCAGCAATCCAGATGAATTTAATACCTTCTTATTAAGAAATCAGAAGCTGATGCCATTGTCATCGGTAGGGATCTCCAGCGTGCAACAGGAAGAGTATTACATTGTTTTCGGTGCGTTATCGCTTAAATCTTCTCTTGAAGATATCCTGCTTGAGATAACCTCGCTGGTAGATAACGCATTGGATCTGGCTGAAATTACAGAAGAATATTCACACTAATTACAAGGACGGGTATTTATGGGAATTTTAAAAAGTTTATTTACGCTGGGGAAATCGTTTATCTCCCAGGCGGAAGAGTCCATTGAAGAAACCCAGGGCGTGCGCATGCTGGAACAGCATATTCGTGACGCTAAAGCTGAACTCGATAAAGCCGGAAAATCTCGCGTTGATCTGCTGGCGCGAGTGAAATTAAGTCACGATAAGCTGAAAGATTTACGTGAGCGCAAAGCCAGTCTGGAAGCTCGTGCGCTGGAAGCGTTAAGCAAGAACGTGAATCCGTCGTTGATTAACGAAGTTGCTGAAGAAATCGCGCGCCTTGAGAATCTCATTACCGCTGAAGAGCAAGTGTTGTCGAATCTGGAAGTCTCTCGTGATGGCGTGGAAAAAGCAGTTACAGCGACAGCGCAGCGTATCGCTCAGTTTGAGCAGCAAATGGAAGTCGTTAAAGCCACTGAAGCCATGCAGCGTGCACAACAGGCTGTAACGACCTCTACTGTTGGCGCATCTTCCAGCGTTTCGACAGCGGCAGAATCCTTAAAACGCCTGCAAACGCGTCAGGCCGAACGTCAGGCTCGCCTGGATGCTGCCGCACAGTTGGAAAAAGTCGCAGACGGTCGCGATCTCGATGAAAAGCTGGCGGAAGCCGGAATTGGCGGTAGCAATAAAAGTAGCGCCCAGGATGTATTAGCAAGACTGCAACGCCAACAGGGCGAGTAATTTTTTGCCAGCCTCACTGCAAGGCTGGCAACTATTTTAAGGATAAAATATGTCTGGTTTTTTCCAGCGTCTGTTTGGCAAGGATAATAAGCCTGCTATCGCTCGCGGTCCGTTGGGTCTGCATCTCAATAGTGGTTTTACGCTCGATACGTTAGCGTTTCGTTTGCTGGAAGATGCATTGCTGATCGAGCTACCGGGTGAAGAATATACCGTGGCCGCCGTCAGTTGCATCGATCTGGGCGGGGGTAGCCAGATTTTCCGTTACTACACTTCGGGCGATGAGTTCCTGCAAATCAATACCACTGGCGGCGAAGATATTGATGACATTGATGATATCAAGCTCTTTGTCTATGAAGAGAGCTACGGTATCAGTAAAGAGAGTCACTGGCGCGAGGCGATCAACGCCAAAGCGATGGGGGCAATGACCTTAAACTGGCAGGAAAAACGCTGGCAGCGATTTTTTAACAGCGAAGAACCGGGAAATATCGAACCCGTCTACATGCTGGAAAAAGTAGAAAATCAAAACCATGCTAAATGGGAAGTGCATAATTTTAGCATGGGCTACCAACGGCAGGTGACCGAAGATACTTACGAATATTTGCTGTTAAATGGTGAGGAATCTTTTAACGATCTCGGCGAGCCGGAGTGGTTATTTTCGCGCGCGCTGGGTGTCGATATCCCGATAACATCACTTCATATTATTGGTTAATTACAAGGACGTTTACAATGCATATACTGGATTCACTTCTTGCCTTTAGTGCCTATTTTTTTATTGGCGTGGCGATGGTGATTATTTTCCTGTTTATCTACTCCAAAATTACACCGCACAACGAATGGCAGTTAATCAAAAACAATAACACCGCGGCGGCACTGGCGTTCAGCGGAACATTGTTGGGGTACGTGATCCCCTTATCCAGTGCGGCAATCAATGCGGTGAGTATTCCAGACTATTTCGCATGGGGCGGGATTGCTCTGGTGATTCAATTACTCGTTTTTGCTGGCGTCAGGCTTTATATGCCTGCATTAAGCGAAAAAATTATTAATCACAATACCGCAGCAGGAATGTTTATGGGAACCGCCGCGCTGGCTGGCGGTATTTTTAACGCAGCTTGTATGACATGGTAATGGACGATCATGGCCAGAAAACGCAAATCCAGAAATAACAAAAATATCGGACATGGGGCAATCAGTCGCATTGGTAGACCGCATAATCCTTTTGAGCCGCGCCGCAATCGCTACGCACAAAAATACTTAACGTTGGCACTAATGGGCGGTGCCGCTTTTTTCGTATTGAAAGGTTGTGGCGATAGTGGCGATGTCGATAACGACGGCGACGGAACGTTTTACGCGACTGCGCAGGATTGTATTGATGATGGTAATAATTCAGATATCTGTGCTCATGGCTGGAACAACGCCAAAGCGGCATTTTATGCCGATGTTCCGAAGAATATGACTCAGCATAATTGTCAGTCTAAGTACGAAAATTGCTACTACGACAATGTTGAACAGAGTTGGATCCCGGTCGTTTCTGGATTTTTGTTAAGCCGGGTTATTCGTAAAGATCGCGATGAGCCGTTCGTCTATAACAGCGGCGGATCCTCATTTGCTTCCCGCCCCGTCTGGCGCAACACTTCCGGTGATTACTCCTGGCGCTCCGGTTCTGGCAAAAAAGAGTCTTACTCTTCGGGCGGCTTTACCACCAAAAAAGCGTCAACCGTTTCTCGCGGCGGCTATGGTCGTTCTTCCAGCGCCCGTGGGCATTGGGGAGGCTAATCATGCTGAGACACAACGTTCCTGTGCGGCGGGATCTGGACCGGATTGCCGCCGATAACGGATTTGACTTTCATATCATCGACAATGAAATCTATTGGGATGAGAGTCGGGCTTATCGCTTTACTTTGCGCCAGATTGAAGAGCAGATCGAAAAACCGACCGCGGAACTGCATCAGATGTGCCTGGAGGTGGTGGATCGCGCGGTTAAAGATGAAGAGATCCTGACGCAACTGGCGATCCCGCCGTTGTACTGGGATGTGATCGCCGAAAGCTGGCGCGCACGCGATCCTTCGTTGTATGGCCGTATGGATTTTGCCTGGTGTGGTAATGCACCGGTTAAGTTGCTGGAGTACAACGCCGATACGCCAACTTCATTGTACGAGTCGGCTTATTTCCAGTGGTTGTGGCTGGAAGATGCCCGGCGCAGCGGCGTTATTCCGCGTGATGCCGATCAGTACAATGCCATTCAGGAACGCCTGATTTCACGTTTTAGCGAGCTTTACAGTCGGGAACCGTTTTATTTTTGCTGCTGTCAGGACACCGACGAAGACAGGAGTACCGTGCTGTACTTGCAGGACTGCGCCGAGCAGGCAGGGCAGGAGTCTCGGTTTATCTACATTGAAGAGCTCGGTTTGGGCGTCGGCGGCGTACTGACCGATCTTGATGATAATGTCATCCAGCGTGCATTTAAGCTGTATCCGCTGGAGTGGATGATGCGTGACGATAACGGCCCGCTGCTGCGCAAGCGTCGTGAGCAATGGGTGGAGCCGTTATGGAAAAGTATCTTGAGTAATAAAGGGCTAATGCCGCTGCTTTGGTGCTTCTTCCCTGGTCATCCTAACCTTCTTGCATCCTGGTTCGATGGTGAAAAACCGCAGATTGCCGCTGGCGAAAGCTATGTGCGTAAACCGATTTACTCGCGCGAAGGCGGAAACGTCACCATTTTCGACGGTCAGAATAACGTTGTTGACCACGCTGATGGTGATTACGCCGATGAACCGATGATCTACCAGGCGTTTCAACCTCTGCCGCGATTTGGCGATAGCTACACACTCATCGGTAGCTGGATTGTCGATGATGAAGCGTGCGGAATGGGGATCCGTGAAGATAACACGTTGATCACCAAAGACACCTCACGTTTCGTTCCGCATTACATTGCTGGATAAGAATGTTTTAGCAATCTCTTTCTGTCATGAATCCATGGCAGTGACCATACTAATGGTGACTGCCATTGATGGAGGGAGACACAGTGCACTGGCAAACTCACACCGTTTTTAATCAACCTATACCATTAAATAACAGCAACTTATACCTGTCTGATGGCGCGCTTTGCGAAGCGGTAACGCGTGAAGGTGCTGGCTGGGATAGCGATTTTCTCGCCAGTATTGGTCAGCAGTTAGGAACGGCTGAATCCCTTGAGCTGGGGCGGCTGGCGAATGTGAATCCGCCTGAATTATTGCGCTACGATGCGCAAGGACGCCGTCTGGACGATGTGCGTTTTCACCCCGCCTGGCACCTGCTGATGCAGGCGCTATGTACCAATCGGGTGCACAATCTTGCCTGGGAAGAAGACGCTCGCTCCGGCGCATTTGTGGCGCGCGCGGCGCGTTTTATGTTACATGCGCAGGTTGAGGCTGGGTCGTTATGTCCGATAACGATGACCTTTGCCGCCACGCCATTGTTGTTACAGATGTTACCCGCGCCGTTTCAGGACTGGACCACGCCGCTGCTGAGCGATCGCTACGATTCTCACTTATTGCCAGGTGGGCAAAAACGTGGCTTGTTGATCGGCATGGGAATGACGGAAAAGCAGGGCGGTTCCGATGTCATGAGCAACACCACCCGCGCAGAGCGTCTGGACGATGGTTCTTATCGGCTGGTGGGGCATAAATGGTTTTTCTCGGTGCCGCAAAGCGATGCGCATCTGGTGCTGGCACAGACCGCGGGCGGTTTGTCCTGCTTTTTTGTGCCGCGCTTTTTGCCTGACGGGCAACGCAACGCGATTCGCCTCGAGCGGCTGAAAGATAAGCTGGGTAATCGCTCTAACGCCAGCTGCGAAGTGGAGTTTCAGGATGCCATTGGCTGGTTGTTGGGGCAGGAAGGGGAAGGAATTCGTCTGATCCTGAAAATGGGTGGGATGACGCGTTTTGATTGCGCCCTGGGTAGCCATGCCATGATGCGCCGTGCATTTTCGCTGGCGATTTACCATGCACATCAACGCCATGTTTTTGGTAATCCATTGATCCAACAGCCTCTTATGCGTCATGTCTTAAGTCGCATGGCACTTCAGCTTGAAGGGCAAACGGCGTTGCTGTTTCGTCTTGCGCGAGCGTGGGACCGGCGCGCCGATGCCAAAGAAGCTCTGTGGGCGCGTTTATTTACGCCTGCGGCGAAATTTGTGATCTGCAAACGTGGCATTCCGTTTGTGGCCGAAGCGATGGAGGTGCTGGGCGGCATTGGTTATTGCGAGGAGAGCGAGCTGCCGCGGCTTTACCGGGAGATGCCGGTAAACAGTATTTGGGAAGGTTCCGGCAATATTATGTGCCTGGATGTGCTGCGCGTTCTCAATAAGCAAGCGGGCGTATACGACTTATTGTCGGAAGCATTTGTGGAAGTGAAAGGGCAGGATCGCTATTTTGATCGCGCGGTTCGTCGTTTACAGCAGCAGCTGCGTAAGCCAGCTGAAGAATTGGGGCGAGAGATTACTCATCAGCTATTCCTGCTGGGCTGCGGTGCGCAAATGTTGAAATATGCCTTTCCGCCAATGGCGCAGGCGTGGTGTAAGGTGATGTTAGATACGCGCGGCGGCGTACGGTTGTCAGAGCAGATCCAGAATGATTTATTGCTGCGGGCGACGGGAGGAGTGTGTTTGTAAGCGTATACGACTGATGCGACGCTGGTTTCGATTAACTCAATGAAATATTTTAAAATTGTAGGCCGGACAAGGCGCTCGCGCCGCATCCGGCATTGTTCATTTGCTGTAGATGACACTCACGCATACAGTATCGCCTGTACGCGCCAGTTATCAGGCTGCTGGTCTTCGTACATGGTAATAATGCGGTACCATGACGCACCTTGTTCATCGGCCTTTAACGCCACGATACGTTCCACGTCCTGCGGATCCCCTGAAATATTGCTAACTGAGATCTGACCTATTTCATTCAGGCCCGTCACGCAGTCAGCACTGGCGAATTCTGCAGACTGTGCCGTGGCGCTCGCAGGATAAGTCACTAATTGCAGCGAGGGTGAGGCAAGTAATTGTTTCATCGTCAGCTCCATTTTTCGTTTCCCCACATGTTGCAGGGCATTCCATCGCGGTAATAAACGCCCGAGCTTCCAGCCGGTAATTTATTGTGCGCAGGTAAACGCATAGGGACGCAAAGCAATGTAAAGCTGACTATGTAAGTTGTCTGATTTATTTACGGTACAAAATGGCTTGTGAATACCACTGTCCTGTCACGATGGTTTCGTCCACCATGACGACAACGTAATAATCAGCTTTTGCAGCGACAGCTTTCGCTCTGATTTCTGCTAATGCGTCATCCGGAGAACCCCGAACCATCGTGCTTACGCTACCTATTCGCTGTAACCCTTGCGTCTGGTCGCGGCGAATCTCTTGCGGATGGTCCGTTACTGGCGGTGCTGGCTGTGGCGTACCTTGCAGTGCGCTACAGGCACTTAACATCAACACCAATAATAAACTGGCAAACCGGTAAATAACGCTATTACGTTTCCTGCTAACCATAGTGTAGTGCCTTATTAATTTAACTTTGGGGGAATGTTCCCGAATTGTTACCTGGTACGCGATTTTCGAATGAAAACGTGACGAAAGCGTAACCCACATCTCAACATTATGAACTAATACCGCCAGCAGAAACTTGTGCTAAGGATTTCTTCATGTCATACCAGACAAAAAGGAGAGACAGATGATTGAAATAGAATCACGCGAGCTGGCAGATATTCCCGTTCTTCATGCTTATCCTGTCGGGCAAAAAGATACCCCGTTACCGTGTGTGATTTTTTATCACGGCTTTACTTCGTCCAGTCTGGTGTATAGCTATTTTGCCGTTGCGCTGGCGCAGGCTGGTTTGCGGGTGATCATGCCGGATGCGCCCGATCACGGTAGCCGTTTTAGTGGCGACGCAGCGCGGCGGTTAAATCAATTCTGGCAAATCTTGCTACAAAGTATGCAGGAATTCACTACCTTACGTGCGGCAATAGCCGAAGAAAACTGGCTGCTTGATGACCGTCTGGCAGTCGGTGGCGCGTCGATGGGCGCGATGACGGCACTGGGAATTACCGCTCGCCACCCCACGATAAAATGTATCGCCAGCATGATGGGATCGGGCTATTTTACATCGCTCGCCCGTTCACTGTTTCAACCGCTGATACCTGAAACGGCAGCACAGCAGAATGAATTCAATAACATTGTCGCGCCGCTGGCAGAGTGGGAAGCGACAAACCACCTGGAACAGCTTGGTGACAGACCTCTACTGCTGTGGCATGGCCTTGACGATGACGTCGTGCCTGCCGACGAATCACTACGTTTGCAGCAGGCCTTAAGCGAGACGGGACGGGATAAACTGCTAACCTGTTCATGGCAGCCAGGTGTGCGTCACCGCATTACGCCTGAGGCGTTAGATGCTGCCGTGACATTTTTCCGCCAGCATCTTTAAACACGCAGAATGCTGACCCCTTGCGCTTCCAGTTGTTGCAGGATTTCCGGGTTAGCATTTTTGCCAGTGATCAGCATATCGATTTGATCGGCACGGCTAAAAAGCATTCCCGCGCGTTCGCCAATCTTACTGCTATCAACCAGTACCACCAGTTTCCCTACCACGCTCAGCATCTTCTGCTCTGCCATTGCCGTCAGCATATCGGTTTTATACAACCCTTCTGCTGTCAGTCCTTTGCCGCTGGTAAACATCCAGTGCCCGGCATAGAGACTGTTTTCGCTGCCTTGCGGGCTTAAAGTGATGGACTGACTTTTGTTGTACTGTCCGCCCATAATGATCACGCTGTCATGCTCCTGATCGATCAGGTAATTTGCCAGCGGTAGATAATTAGTGATGATTTGCACTGGCTTGCCACACATTTCCCGCCCAAGCAGAAACGCGGTGGAGCCGCAGTTGATGACTACGCTTTCGCCCGGATTAACCAGCTGCGAGGCCGCTTTAGCAATACGTACTTTTTCATCGTGATTCTGCGCTTGATGCAGATTCATCGGCGTCCAGCGCGGGCGCTGTTGGGTAATAGCTTCTGCGCCATTGCGCACTTTTTTCAGTTTGCCGCTTTCGTCAAGTTTATTGATATCGCGTCGTGCAGTGGCAGGCGAAATTCCCAGACGCTCAACGACTTTCTCAACGGTCACAAAGCCCAATTGTGCGAGCATTTCCAGGAGGATTTGATGTCTTTGTGCTTCAGTCATGAGCTATTCCGATAAAATTTGATTTTTTTAGATGATATTTGAAATAGCCAGGAAATACTATGCCGGATAGCGCGAGCATCTCCACGCTATCCGGTACAAGCGACAGATTACAGGAACGACTTGAACGGCAGATCTGGTTCAATAGTGAAGCAATCATCGAAACCACGCGGATAGTGGTACTCGAAGTTGTCTTTATCCAGCGGCCAGGTAAATTTGCCGCCGACCTGCCAGATAAACGGCTTGAAGCCATACTTCAGGCGATCTTTTTTCATCTCCCACAGCACGCGGATCTCTTGCGGATCGGCCTGGAAGTTTGACCAGATATCGTGGTGGAACGGGATCACTACTTTCGCATTCAGCGCTTCGCCCATACGCAAGATATCAGCACTGGTCATTTTGTCGGTAATACCGCGTGGGTTTTCGCCGTATGAACCTAAAGCCACGTCGATCTGATGCTCATTACCATGTTTTGCATAGTAGTTAGAGTAGTGGGAGTCGCCGCTGTGATACAGGGTACCGCCTGGGGTTTTGAACAGATAGTTCACCGCGCGATCGTCCATGCCGTCCGGCAGTACGCCAGCCGCTTTTTGATCGGCAGGCAGGGTGATCAGTGCCGTACGGTCGAAAGCATCAAGTGCATGAATTTCAATGTCTTTTACCTTCACTACGTCGCCCGGTTTAACGACGATGCAACGCTCTTTCGGTACGCCCCAGCCAATCCACAAATCAACGCAAGTTTTCGGTCCAATGAACGGTACGTCATCAGCACAGTTCTGCATCACGGCAGCAGCGACGTTAACGTCGATATGATCGTTGTGATCGTGAGTCGCCAGTACCGCGTCGATCTGGCGAATCGCAAACGGATCAAGAACAAACGGGGTGGTGCGCAGGTTTGGCTGCAGTTTTTTCACGCCAGCCATGCGCTGCATCTGGTGACCCTGTTTCATTAACGGGTTACCGTGGCTTTGTTTGCCAGTACCGCACCAAAAATCAACACAAACGTTGGCACCGCCTTCTGATTTCAACCAGATCCCGGTACAGCCGAGCCACCACATTGCGAAAGTGCCAGGTGCGACCTGCTCTTGCTCAATTTCTTCATTCAGCCAGCTACCCCACTCCGGGAAAGTGCTCAGGATCCAGGACTCACGGGTGATACTTTTCACTTTACTCATCGCCATTTACCTTCGTGATAGTTCAATTCGAATCAATATGTGATTGGTTTTGATTAATCCTGACACTATTTTTTCAGGAAGGCAATGACCATTTTTTGACTTTTTAGCAGGAGAGTTATTGTGGATTTTGAGTGTGGAAAGATTAAATTGAATGTGTAATGCAATTAACTAAATGAATTTAAATGAATAAATATTTCATTATGTGAATCCCATTCTGTTTATATGGAATTATTTGCGTGCGACGTCACATTTAATCATAAATAATCTTGTTGTGATTACTTTTGAAAATTAGAGTGAGAGCACAACATTCCGGGTGTGCGAAATACCCGGTTACCTCTTCTTCAGGAGATCGTTATGGAGATCCTCTACAACATCTTTACCGTGTTTTTTAACCAGGTCATGACCAATGCCCCGTTGTTGCTGGGTATTGTGACCTGTCTGGGTTACATCCTACTGCGCAAAAGTGTCAGCGTTATTATTAAAGGTACGATTAAAACCATAATTGGTTTCATGTTGTTGCAGGCAGGGTCCGGCATCCTGACCAGCACCTTCAAACCGGTGGTGGCGAAAATGTCCGAAGTCTACGGCATTAACGGCGCAATTTCCGATACTTACGCGTCGATGATGGCAACCATTGAACGCATGGGCGATGCCTATAGCTGGGTGGGTTACGCGGTGTTGTTAGCGCTGGCGCTGAACATCTGTTACGTGCTGCTGCGCCGAATTACCGGTATTCGCACCATCATGCTGACTGGTCACATCATGTTCCAGCAGGCGGGGCTGATTGCCGTTACGCTGTTTATCTTCGGCTACTCCATGTGGACGACCATTATCTGCACCGCGATTCTGGTTTCGCTCTACTGGGGCATTACCTCCAACATGATGTACAAGCCGACACAGGAAGTCACCGACGGCTGTGGTTTCTCCATTGGTCACCAGCAGCAGTTCGCATCATGGATTGCTTATAAAGTCGCACCGTTCCTCGGCAAAAAAGAGGAAAGCGTTGAAGACCTCAAACTGCCTGGCTGGCTGAATATTTTCCACGACAACATCGTCTCCACGGCGATTGTCATGACTATCTTCTTTGGTGCCATTCTGCTCTCCTTTGGTATCGACACCGTGCAGGCGATGGCAGGCAAAGTGAACTGGACGGTGTACATCCTGCAAACCGGTTTCTCCTTTGCGGTGGCGATTTTCATCATCACTCAGGGCGTGCGCATGTTTGTGGCGGAGCTCTCTGAAGCATTCAACGGTATCTCCCAGCGCCTGATCCCGGGTGCGGTTCTGGCGATTGACTGTGCGGCTATTTATAGCTTCGCGCCGAACGCCGTGGTCTGGGGTTTTATGTGGGGCACCATCGGGCAACTGATTGCGGTTGGCATCCTGGTCGCCTGTGGCTCTTCAATCCTGATTATTCCAGGCTTTATCCCGATGTTCTTCTCCAACGCCACTATCGGCGTGTTCGCTAACCACTTCGGCGGCTGGCGCGCGGCGCTGAAGATTTGCCTGGTGATGGGGATGATCGAAATCTTTGGTTGCGTCTGGGCGGTGAAACTCACCGGTATGAGCGCCTGGATGGGCATGGCGGACTGGTCGATTCTGGCACCGCCGATGATGCAGGGCTTCTTCTCCATCGGTATCGCCTTTATGGCCGTCATCATTGTCATTGCACTGGCTTATATGTTCTTCGCTGGCCGCGCACTGCGTGCAGAAGAAGATGCAGAAAAACAACTGGCAGAACAATCTGCTTAATAAGGAGTTTTGATTATGACCGTACGTATTCTGGCTGTGTGTGGTAACGGACAAGGCAGTTCCATGATCATGAAAATGAAAGTGGACCAGTTTTTAACCCAGTCGAACATCGACCACACGGTAAACAGCTGCGCGGTTGGCGAATACAAAAGCGAGTTGAGCGGTGCGGATATCATCATCGCTTCTACCCATATTGCGGGCGAAATCACCGTGACCGGCAACAAATATGTGGTTGGCGTGCGCAACATGCTCTCTCCTGCTGATTTTGGCCCGAAACTGCTGGAAGTGATCAAAGAGCATTTCCCGCAGGACGTGAAGTAAGGACGCGCCATGAAATTACGTGATTCGCTGGCTGAAAATAAATCTATCCGCCTGCAAGCGGAAGCAGAGACATGGCAGGACGCAGTGAAAATCGGCGTTGATCTGCTGGTAGCGGCAGATGTGGTAGAGCCGCGTTACTACCAGGCGATTCTGGATGCGGTTGAACAGCACGGCCCGTACTTTGTGCTCGCACCCGGCCTGGCAATGCCGCACGGACGCCCGGAAGAGGGGGTTAAGAAAACTGGTTTTGCGCTGGTGACGCTGAAAAAGCCGCTGGAGTTCAACCACGAAGATAACGATCCGGTGGATATCCTCATCACCATGGCGGCGGTTGATGCCAACACTCACCAGGAAGTGGGCATCATGCAGATCGTCAACCTGTTTGAAGATGAAGAGAATTTCGACCGTTTACGTGCCTGCCGTACCGAGCAGGAAGTACTGGATCTCATTGACCGCACCAACGCGGCAGCTTAAGAAGGAATTGAACATGTCATTACCGATGTTGCAAGTCGCGCTGGACAACCAGACTATGGATAGCGCCTACGAAACCACTCGCCTGATTGCCGAAGAAGTCGACATTATCGAAGTGGGCACCATTCTTTGCGTAGGCGAAGGCGTGCGTGCGGTTCGTGACCTGAAAGCGCTGTACCCGCACAAAATCGTACTGGCTGACGCCAAAATTGCCGATGCAGGCAAAATCCTTTCTCGCATGTGCTTCGAAGCCAACGCTGACTGGGTGACCGTAATTTGCTGTGCGGATATCAACACCGCCAAAGGCGCGCTGGACGTGGCAAAAGAGTTTAATGGCGACGTGCAGATCGAATTGACCGGCTACTGGACCTGGGAACAGGCGCAGCAGTGGCGCGACGCAGGCATTGGGCAGGTGGTTTATCACCGCAGCCGTGACGCGCAGGCCGCAGGCGTGGCATGGGGCGAAGCGGACATTACCGCGATCAAACGTCTTTCCGATATGGGCTTCAAAGTCACCGTCACCGGTGGTCTGGCGCTGGAAGATCTGCCGTTGTTTAAAGGCATTCCGATTCATGTGTTTATCGCTGGTCGCAGCATTCGTGATGCCGCTTCTCCGGTGGAGGCCGCACGTCAGTTCAAACGTTCCATCGCTGAACTGTGGGGCTAAGGAGCGGATATGTTGTCCAAACAAATCCCGCTTGGCATCTACGAAAAAGCGCTCCCCGCTGGGGAGTGCTGGCTGGAACGACTGCAACTGGCAAAAACGTTAGGCTTCGATTTTGTCGAGATGTCAGTAGATGAAACGGACGATCGCCTTTCGCGCCTCGACTGGAGCCGCGAGCAGCGTCTGGCACTGGTGAATGCGATTGTTGAAACCGGCGTGCGCGTACCGTCCATGTGCCTTTCTGCTCATCGTCGTTTCCCGCTGGGAAGCGAAGATGACGCGGTGCGGGCCCAGGGGCTGGAGATTATGCGTAAAGCTATCCAGTTCGCCCAGGACGTCGGTATTCGCGTGATCCAACTGGCGGGCTATGACGTTTACTATCAGGAAGCCAATAACGAAACGCGTCGTCGTTTTCGTGACGGCCTGAAAGAGAGCGTTGAGATGGCGAGCCGCGCGCAGGTCACACTGGCGATGGAGATCATGGATTACCCATTGATGAACTCCATCAGCAAGGCGCTGGGCTACGCACACTATTTCAACAATCCGTGGTTCCAGCTCTACCCGGATATCGGCAACCTGTCGGCGTGGGACAACGACGTGCAGATGGAGTTGCAGGCCGGAATCGGGCATATCGTCGCGGTACATGTGAAAGACACCAAACCTGGCGTCTTCAAAAACGTGCCGTTTGGCGAAGGCGTAGTGGATTTCGAACGTTGCTTCGAAACGCTCAAACAGAGTGGCTATTGCGGGCCGTACCTGATTGAGATGTGGAGCGAAACGGCGGAAGACCCGGCGGCAGAAGTAGCGAAAGCGCGTGATTGGGTGAAAGCGCGCATGGCCAAAGCAGGCATGGTGGAGGCGGCATAATGCAAAAGCTGAAACAGCAGGTGTTTGAGGCCAACATGGAGCTGCCGCGTTACGGGTTGGTGACCTTTACCTGGGGCAACGTCAGCGCTATTGACCGTGAACGCGGGCTGGTGGTGATCAAGCCCAGCGGTGTCGCCTACGAAACCATGAAAGCGGACGATATGGTAGTGGTCGATATGAGCGGCAACGTGGTGGAAGGGGAGTATCGTCCGTCTTCCGACACTGCGACGCATCTCGAACTCTACCGTCGTTATCCGTCGCTTGGCGGCATTGTCCATACCCACTCCACTCATGCCACCGCGTGGGCGCAGGCGGGGCTGGCGATCCCAGCGTTAGGCACCACGCACGCCGATTACTTCTTTGGCGATATCCCGTGTACGCGTGGATTAAGCAAAGAAGAGGTGCAGGGTGAGTACGAACTGAATACCGGCAAAGTGATTATCGAAACGCTGGGTGACGCCGAGCCGCTGCATACGCCGGGAATTGTGGTGTATCAGCACGGACCGTTCGCCTGGGGGAAAGATGCCCACGATGCGGTGCATAACGCGGTGGTGATGGAAGAAGTGGCGAAAATGGCGTGGATTGCGCGTAGTATTAACCCACAACTGAATCACATCGACAGCTTCCTGATGAATAAACACTTCATGCGTAAGCACGGTCCCAACGCTTATTACGGGCAGAAGTAAAACACGCGCTGCGGAAATTTCCTTCTTCGGGAGATAACTGGTCTAATTCCGCAGCCGTTTTTCAAAAAAAGCCCCCTGCGAAGGGGGCAAAGCAAACTATGGCAATGTTTCGTTGGTTATACCTGGTGCTAGCGATAAATATCCGCGCTGGCGTGCATATTGCCGTTACTCCCCGGTTCCCGCATCAGAATCACATGGTAGTACGTTGCGCCTTGCGCATCTGTCTCTTCATTTAATGCCTGACGTGCTTCACTCTCAGTGGCGAAGTTATGATTGATATAAATCACGCCTAAGCTTTGCACATCGTCCATATTTCTGGCCTGGTGGTTATTAATTTCAATGGCTGCCCATGTATTTGCACTTAGCAAAAGCACAGCCAGAAGGGCTAAAACGCGACTGAACATAGATACCTCCTCGACGGCTGACTTTGTGTGCTCTCCTCTTGTGGTGATCTTCTGATTTAATTTTAATCAATGATAAAGAAGTTGATGGTGACCATTTCTGATGCAGTTGTTCAAAAAAACACCATGACGAAGTGTGATGAACTCCAAATCAGCGGTTTAGAGGTTATTTGCGAAAGGGGAGATTTATTTCGGCTCTGCCCTTGAGTTTAGCGGGGTATGTCAGTACTATAACGCGTCATTTTTCAGCCGACCTTTAACACGTTCCTTGCCTCCCCGGGATTCGGCTGACCCAGACAGGAGGCTGAATAATCCGTAAGGAGCAATTCGATGCGTCATTACGAAATCGTTTTTATGGTCCATCCTGACCAGAGCGAACAGGTTCCGGGCATGATCGAGCGCTACACTGCTGCCATCACTGGTGCAGAAGGCAAGATCCACCGTCTGGAAGACTGGGGCCGCCGTCAGCTGGCTTACCCGATCAACAAACTGCACAAAGCACACTACGTTCTGATGAACGTTGAAGCTCCGCAGGAAGTGATCGATGAGCTGGAAACTACCTTCCGCTTCAACGATGCCGTTATCCGCAGCATGGTTATGCGTACCAAGCACGCTGTTACCGAAGCATCTCCGATGGTTAAAGCGAAAGACGAGCGCCGTGAGCGTCGCGATGATTTCGCAAACGAAACCGCTGATGATGCTGAAGCTGGGGATTCTGAAGAGTAATTTCTGATGACCAACCGTCTGGTGTTGTCCGGCACCGTGTGCAGGACTCCCCTTCGAAAGGTCAGTCCATCAGGAATTCCTCACTGCCAGTTCGTGCTTGAGCATCGTTCTGTGCAGGAGGAAGCCGGCTTTCACCGGCAGGCGTGGTGCCAAATGCCCGTTATTGTTAGCGGACACGAAAACCAGGCCATTACTCACAGTATAACGGTCGGCAGTCGCATAACCGTTCAGGGGTTCATTTCATGCCATAAGGCAAAGAACGGACTGAGCAAAATGGTTTTGCATGCCGAGCAGATTGAATTGATAGATTCTGGAGACTAGCCATATGGCACGTTATTTCCGTCGTCGCAAGTTCTGCCGTTTCACCGCGGAAGGCGTTCAAGAGATCGACTATAAAGATATCGCTACGCTGAAAAACTACATCACCGAAAGCGGTAAGATTGTCCCAAGCCGTATCACCGGTACCCGTGCAAAATACCAGCGTCAGCTGGCTCGCGCTATCAAACGCGCTCGCTACCTGTCCCTGCTGCCGTACACTGATCGCCATCAGTAATCGGTCACGGTCCATTAATACGACTTTGAGAGGATAAGGTAATGCAAGTTATTCTGCTTGATAAAGTAGCAAACCTGGGTAGCCTGGGTGATCAGGTAAACGTTAAAGCGGGCTATGCTCGTAACTTCCTGGTACCGCAGGGTAAAGCTGTTCCAGCTACCAAGAAAAACATTGAATTCTTCGAAGCACGTCGCGCTGAACTGGAAGCTAAACTGGCTGAAGTTCTGGCAGCAGCTAATGCTCGCGCTGAGAAAATCAATGCACTGGAAACTGTTACCATCGCGTCTAAAGCTGGCGACGAAGGTAAACTGTTCGGTTCCATCGGTACTCGCGACATCGCTGACGCTGTAACTGCAGCTGGCGTTGAAGTGGCTAAGAGCGAAGTTCGTCTGCCGAACGGCGTTCTGCGTACCACTGGCGAACACGAAGTGAGCTTCCAGGTTCACAGCGAAGTATTCGCGAAAGTGATCGTAAACGTAGTAGCTGAATAATTCGTTATTCAACGAGACGTAAAAACGCCGACCAGTGGTCGGCGTTTTGCTTTTAAGCGATAAAAACCGCAGAAATAGACGTTCCCTCCATAAATCTCTTGCTATTCCTTTTATAAAAAGTTCGCAGTACCCATACCTGGCCCCCAGCCTCGCCGCTGGTAGTTCGTGTCATGTTTTTTACGCGTAAAACACGACAAAAGCATCAATACAGCGATCGTCTCCCTTGTATGATAATAAAAACAATATGTTATATATGAATGCGCTGTTATTTTATTGTTTTTATATATAAAAGGATAAAATATCATCACTTTCGTAATCTTGAACGCTTTGCAGGTGCGTTCAATCCAATAAATGCTAATATTATGGCTATCATAGCCATAAAAAGATAAAATATTATCACTATGGGTAAAAAAACAGCACCGTTACTCCCTTATACGAATCAGATGCTTAGTGAATTTGGTGAGCGGCTGAAACTTGCTCGTTTACGACGCAGGCTTACCGCAAAGCAAGTTGCTGAACGTGCTGGGATGTCGCCAATAACATTGCGCTCTCTGGAGTCAGGAAGTGCAGGGGTCACGATAGGGGCATATTTGTCTGTGATGCAGGTTTTGGGCCTGGAAACGGATTTAAATAAGCTTGCAGCTGAAGACGACTTAGGGCGTCAGCTCCAGGATTCCCGTTTGATTAAAAAAAGAGGGCTTTCTCGTTCATCAGGTAAAAATGAAGAAGGTATTCAGACAGACCCTTTTCAAACGAGGTATGAGAAAGAAGGTTTACTCACCACGGATTTAACAGCACTGGCAGAAGGCTCAACGCCATCTATTACAGGAGAAACATCAACCTCTCTTGCAGCACTATTAAAACCGATAAAAAAACCGTTAAAAGGAAATTAATTATGGCATTAATCGGAGTGTATGCGGATTGGGAAGGCCTGGATGGTCCGGAGCGGATTGGTTATTTACACAGTCGCCGCACTCGGACGCGTGAGATATTTGAGTTTGAGTACGATAAAAAGGCGCTTGCAGATCCTTCACTTAATTTCATTCAGTTAGATCCTGAAATAATGTTGTATGAGGGAGCACAGTACCCAATTCCTCCAAAGGATAAATTTGGTGCATTTAGTGATTCCTGCCCGGATCGTTGGGGGCGTATGCTAATGAAGCGTCGTTTTGAGAGGGATATTCGAGACGGGTTATGTGATAAAGACTCCCACCTTTATGAGTCTGATTATCTACTAGGTGTTCATGATCTTTATCGGGTTGGGGCTCTTCGATACAAACGTGAAGACGCTGGAGAGTTTCTTGATAATCGCATTGATGTTGCAGCCCCACCATTTACCGAAATAGCGAGTCTGGAAAGGGCTAGCCGGGCAATTGAAGAAGATCCTGATAATAAAGAGCTAATGGGGCAAAAATGGTTAAGAATGCTAATCGCTCCGGGGGGATCATTAGGGGGGGCACGTCCGAAAGCCAGTGTTGTTGATGAAGCTGGGCATCTCTACATCGCTAAATTTCCCAGTGTAAAAGATGAGTATGATGTTGGTGGATGGGAAATGGTCGTTAATGCACTTGCTGTTGGCTGTGGACTGAATGTTGCACCTGCTCAGGCGCATAAATTTGCCAGCAATTACCATTGTTTTATGGTTCGTCGTTTTGACCGCACTAATGCGGGAAGGCGTCTGCATTTTGCTTCGGCTATGACACTAACCAGGCATCAGGATGGTGAAGATGCCTCTACAGGTGTGAGTTATCTGGAATTAGCAGATGTTCTTATCAGGCATGGCGCGCAGACTAATACTGATCTTAAGGAACTCTGGTCCAGGATTGTTTTTAATATTCTTGTTTCTAATACCGATGACCATTTACGTAATCATGGATATATCTTGATACCGGGAAAAGGTTGGCGGCTTTCTGAGGCATATGATTTGAATCCTGTTGCCAGGTCTGACGGTCTAAAACTCAATATTACAGAAAATGATAATGCACTTGATTTGGAATTAGCTCGAGAAGTTGCGGAGTATTTTCGACTTGGTTTGACAGAAGCAGATGACATTATTGCTAATTTTAGAGGGATTGTCAGTCAGTGGCGAATCATTGCCGAGCGTCTTCGATTACCTGGTCGTGAGCAAGAGTTAATGGCAGAGGCGTTCAGGGGGGCAATTTAGAATAGTTATTTTGATATATTCGCTAAATCATAAATTTGCGAAGCAATGCCAGTAGATACTGAACGTTTTGGAAGAGACGTTTAATTTATGAGAAAAATAGAAACGCTACAAAGCTAAATTATAGCGTTTCTATGTAAAATAATTAGCTTGTCGCTAACTGTACTTGTGGTTCTTCGTCTTTAACTTTGATAAGCATCCACAGCGCAATGGCGCCAATAATGTCAAAGAAAGCCAGGGCAATAAAGAACGGCGCGAAGCCAATAATGTGAACGAATGCCCCGATAAACAGGTTGAAAATCAACTGACCGCTCCATGCACAGGCTCCTGCCATACCCACAGCGGTAGCTACTTCGTCTTTTTTGAATAGGTCACCGCCCAGAGTTGCTGCAACAGTAGAAAGACATTGATGCGAGAATGCGCCAATGCTAATCAGTAATACGGCGATGTAGGGATTTTCGACAATACTCACCAGACCAATCGTCATCATAATGACGGCTGCAATAGTGAAGGTAATTCTTCGTGAGTTAATTAAACTCACGCCGCGATCGTGGAAGAACTTCGCGACAAAACCACTGGCTAAACAGCCGAGATCGCCCAGCAGGAAAGGCAGCCAGACGAACATGGCAATTTCTTTCAGGCTAAAATGCAGCGTTTCGACGAAGAAAATCGGTACCCAGAAGTTAATGGTTCCCCATGCCGGGTCAGCGAGAAAACGCGCGATGCCAATCCCCCAGAAATTACGTTGGCTGAGGATATGCTTGATTGACGTTTTTTCTTTCTTATCTGTTTTAAGATGCTGTTCTTGCCCAGATTCAATATAGTGGCGCTCTTCATCAGAAAGGCGTTTAGCATCTTTTGGATCTTTATAACAAAAGAACCAAAATAAAGCCGCGAGTAAAGCAAGGCTACCTGAGACAATAAACGCAAATTGCCAGCTATGAAACATAATGCACCAGGCAATCAACGGTGGAGCAAGCATCGCGCCGAGTGAGGTGCCCATATTGAAAACACCTGTCGCCACGCCACGCTCTTTTGCCGGGAACCATGTTGATGCGGTTTTTACACCCGCAGGAATTGCCGATGCTTCGCTGAAACCCATCAGGGCGCGCATAAATGCCAGACCTGACCATGTTCCTGTCAAGGCATGCCCCATTGTCGCCAGGCCCCAGATTGCGGCACATATCGCAAAACTTAACTTCAGACCCACGGTATCAATAAAGAAGCCCATTATCGGTTGCCCCAATGTATAGGCCAACTGGAATGCACTGACAATCCATGAATATTGTTCTTTGGTTATTCCTGTTGTCTCCATAATCGTTGGAGCCGCAATACCTAACGCCGTTCTGTCCAGATAATTGATTACAGTGATAAAGCATACGAGGGCAATCATATGCCATCGATAATTCTTTATTTTATTCATTTTTAAACCTTTTAATTATATTAATAAACCCTGGTTGTTGGTATTTCCATGTAATAGGCAATAAAAATCAGGTACAGAGGAAATATTGAAAATTATTGTGTGTAAATGTCTCCCTTTAAAAAGTCTGGCCAGTTTTTTTCAAAGTAAATACCGTTAATACACGGTTGCATACGTAAAGACTTTACTTCGGTAATAAAAGAACCTTGCGAATATTGAATTGTTAATTTGTGATTTTTGTCTTCAGCGAGTTCAGAGCGAAAACGCCATTCTTCTTTTACGCCGCGACGAGTTTGTGGTAGGCATTTGCCTTGTGGATCAATAACCATCCGCGCCCCACGACTGCCGCCACCTGCGTCAATATAATGCGTTAATTGCGTTAATACGGCGGCAGAAGTCAGTGCCATATGCCGCCACATAAACAGCTCGGCAACTTCACCCACATGTTTGATTGCCAATCCATGCCGTTGGACAAATTCGTTCAATAGCAGGGCATCACGAGTGGCACGTCGGACTTTATCGGCATGGCAAATAAATCCCGCATAGTCAGACATTCGTGCCTGAATTTTTTCTCTCACAACCGACAACGGCATCCCGGACCCGTTATCGTGCGCCTGAGTAATGATCTCTCTTATAGAAGCCAGTGCCGGAGCTGCCAGCTGTGCAATATCTCCATCAATATTCCGCTTTTGCGTGCAACCAATAAAGCGCGCCAGACGAACAGCAAAAACCTGCCCGGCATTCAATGCCGCGCCGCCAGGTCGGGTGACGCCGTGTGTGCCAGCAACTTCCCCCACCGCAAAACAACCGGGCAGAGATGTTTGTCCCCAGATATCGACTTCAATGCCGCCATTCATGTGCTGATTATTCATGGCAAACTGCAATGGCTGCGTGATGAGATCGTAACCGTGCATCTTATACAGCGAGATAGACAGAGGATTCATTTGTTGCAGGCGTTCGATGGGCGATGGTGCCAGAGCGTCGTTATTTTCCAGATACGCGCGAACGTCGTCGTCCAGTCGATCTAATGAGAACGGCAGGTCACCCGGCACAGGTTCTGGATTACGATTGAAATCCATAAATACCAGACGCCCTGATTGCTGCTCTTGCGCTACTGCCATATCTAACAAGCTGGAGCCAAAATCCATTACCCGCGTGGCGTGGAACGGCCACTGATAGCCTTTACGGAAAATGTTTGAAGCCAGCTCCTGGGTGGTGCGATAGTAATCCGCGAGGAAGTTATACTCGTTGCCCCCGGCATCCACGGAATAGATATATGGGATCACCTGTACATAGGTGCCGGACAAATTCCACGGAAACGTGCTGCGCGGCGTGCCTATACCAAACTGGCTTTCGGTCAGATTGGTTAGCGTCAGGCCTTCCTCCAGCGCCAGCCCCAGCGAGCCAAAACATTTGTGTGGGTACACACTGTCGCGATAAAGCTCGCCAGGCCCTCCTGTTGCCAGTACCACATTGGGCGCAGTCACAATTGCCAGCCCCCATGGGTTATGGGCGCGATGACCGGTCGCGATGATTGCCCCCGCCACACGGTCTTCACCGTTTTCGTCACGCTGATGCAGCAGTTTAATCACTGTTGCACTGGTCAACATTGGGATAGCAAGACGCTGTACTTCTTCCAGCAGCACTTTCACCATTAACCTTGAGGTACGCGGCCCACACGAGGTTGCACGCCCGGCTTCGTCGTGGTCGGTTTGATAACGAAGAATCGCGCCATAGCGATCTTCCGGTAATTCCAGACCAAGATATTGCAACCCGCCAAGAGTGTGCAGAGAACCTACCGCTTCAACATAAGCGGTGTCGTGATCCATCGCCCCACCGCTCGCCAGTGCCTCTGCCAGTTTGGCGAAGTTGTCGCCGTTGCCCGCGGTAGCGGCGGTAAACAGTGTTTGTTTATCAGAGCCAGAACATGCCGACGTCCCCATATATAACCCGGCGGTGGCGATTAACACATTTTGCTGGCGGCGTTTAAGTTCTACAGCTGCACGTAGCCCTGCTGCACCACTGCCGACTACCAGGGCATCTGTTTTCCAGAGTGGGTAATCAACACCGTCTACCGTGACAACCCATGCGGGTTCTGCCTGTGCAAAACCCTTTGGGAAAGTAACGTGTGTCAGTGCATCAAGGATGGCCTCATCAAGCTGGCTCATGCATCCTCCATCGGCGTAAACAGGCTACTTTCCATCAGGCGTGGGTGCTTGATAATTGGACGGAAGGCCATGAATGGCAGAATGTCGCGCTCAATCTCTACGCCAGGGGCGATCTCAATTAATTCAACGCCTTCTGCCGTTAACTGGAATACTGCGCGTTCAGTGATATACAACACTTCCTGACCACTTTGCTGTGCGTAGGCGGCGCTAAAAGTGATTTTTTCCACCTGGGTAACCAGTTTAGGGATTTGACCTGACTGGGCGATATGCAAACCATCTGGCGTTACATCAATCTTGCTGCCTTTGGCGTCAAACGTACCGCAAAACACCACTTTACGGGCGTTTTGTGCAATTTCGAGGAAGCCGCCGGGGCCAATGAGATTGCCATTAAGATGGGAGACGTTGACGTTACCGTATTGATCCATCTCTCCCATGCCGAGGAAGGTGATATCGATGCCGCCGCCACTGTAGAATTCAAATTGATCGAGTGATGGAATAATGGCATCGGCGTTACGGGCGCAGCCGAACAGAGCATCATCCAGCATCATGCCGTTATGTACACCCTGTTCTACACTCAGCCACAAACTTTGATAAGGCACGCCTTCGCGCAGCGCAACCCCAGGAATACCACCGGGAATACCAAAGCCAAAGTTGGTTGAAGCGCCTGCCGCCAGTTCCCGCGCTGCCCGACGGGCAATCAGGCGACGCACCGGATGACTAACCAGTTCAATAGCGTCGTTAGAACTTAGACGGCGATGTTGACCGCTAATGGTCAGGTCGTAACCACCAAGATAGGTTTGCGGTTGTTCGCGGTGCTCAACGATACCATCGACCAGAATCCCCGGTAGCTTGACCTTGCGAGGTTCAATGGTGCCAGCTTCCAGTACATCGCGCACCTGTACAAACACTTTGCCGCCACTGTTGTGTGCTGCCAGCGCCATCGAATAGCTATCCATATCAATCGCTTCTTCTTCGAGGCTAACGTTGCCACGCGGATCGGCATAGGTGCCGCGCAAAATCGCGTAGTCCACTTTGAAAGGGCGATAGCGGAGTTTGGTTTCACCGTCGATTTCAATCAGTTCTACCAAATCCTCGGTAGTGCATTCGTTCGACTTACCGCCGCCATTGCGTGGATCAACAAACGATCCCAGCCCAACGTGGGTAAAAAGTCCCGGACGTCCGGCACCGATCTCCCGCAGCAGTGCCTGAATTACGCCACCAGGGAAACAGTAGGCTTCAATAGCATTGCTTTTCACCAGTTCCTGCATCTTGGGCGACCAGGTAAAATGTCCGGCAATAATGCGTTTGAGCATTTCGGCGTGAGCAAAACGGTTAGTGCCTTTGCTGTCGCGATCGCCAATACCCAGCGAGTGGATTAATGTCAGATCGCGCGGGTGTCCGGTTTGCAGGAAACGCTCTTCAATGGCGGCCATAATATGGTCAGCTTCCACCATACCGCCGCCGTTACCGCTAATGGCAATGGTTGCGCCGTCCTGAATTTGCGCCGCCAGTGTCTCGGCGGTTGATAACTTACGCATACAATTTCCTTATTGATTGTGGAAGCTCACGCCGGCTTTTTCGGCAAATGCGTGCGTCGCCTGTTGGCAATCCTGAGTGGCGGACATTAATCCAGCCAGTAACTGGTGGGAGTAATCGGCGTGTTTATTTTCCAGCGCCAGAATCAGTTGCTTAATATGTGCCAGTGCCACCGGACCACATTTTTCCAGCTGCGCTAACTGGTTCGCCATCCAGCTTTCCACCTGTTCTTTTTCTACCACTTCATCAATTAAATTCGCCACCTGGGCTTCCTGCGCCGTCAGGCGTTTACCCAGCATCAGCATCTGGCGACCGACCACAGGACCAACCTGATTAAGCACTCGCTCAATGCCCATCCAGCCTGGCACCATGCCGAGCATCACTTCCGGGTTAGAGAATTTCGCGCCGGGGCGAGCGATACGAATATCGCAGCACAAGGCAAGTTCAATACCGCCACCGATGGTATGACCGTTGAGATTCGCAACGGTTAATTGGGGTAAGTTGCGCAGGCGATTAAAAACGTCATTACCGCGTTTAATCCATTTTCTGCCCATATCTAATGGCGAATAGGCCGACCACGATTTAATATCGCCGCCCGCACAAAAGAATTTATCGCCGGTTGCCGTTAATTCGACTAATCGTAATGTGGTGTCGTTTTCAATTTCATTTAAATAATGGTCGAGAGATTCGATCATTTCTTCATTAATAGCATGACATTTATCTTCACGGTTCAATGTCAGGCGGCAAGAAGCCGCCGCTCTGCTGAACAGAACGGGTTGGTCACTCATGATCATTCCTTAACAATAATGCGCGATGCGATCGACGCTAATATCCAGCGTGCTGTTAATATCTTTCTGCCACCAGTAAGGCGAGAATATTTCCAGTTCAATAGCGCCATTAAATCCGGCGTTTTCAACCAGCCGACGAATTGACGGAATATTGATGACGCCATCTCCCGGCATTCCCCGGTCATTGACCAGATCGGTGGTCGGTACTAACCAGTCGGAAACATGAAACGCGAGGATGCGTTTTCCGGCACGCAGGATCTGACTGGCGAGCTCCGGATCCCACCAGACGTGATAAACATCCACCGCCACGCCGAGGCCAAACTCACCATCGGGATCGAGTTCATCACACCAGTCCAGCGCCTGACGTAACGTGCACAGGCAAGAGCGGTCGGCAGCAGTCATCGGGTGCAGCGGCTCCAGCGCAATTGGCACGCCGACATCTTTCGAATGTGGCAGCAACTGGCGAATCCCTTGTTTTACTTGTTCCCGCGCTTCGTACAAATCTTTTGTTCCCTGCGGTAACCCGCCAACCACCTGCATATAACAGGCGGCGTTAAGGACCGCTGCGTCGTCCAGCGCCCGGCGGTTATCATCAATCGCCAGTTTGCGTTCCGCCAGTGTCGGCGCGGTGTAGTAAGTGCTACGGCACAAACCGGAAACGCTCATGTTACTGGCGGCAAGCTGGCGGGCGATTTGCTGGAGATCTTCACCCTGCAACTCCCTGCGCCAGGGGGCAATTGCGCCAATACCGCGTGCGGCGCAGGCATCAATAATGGCGGGTAGCGGCGTTTTATAGCCCAGTGTCGCGGTATTGATACTGAATAAATCCGGGCGTTGTAACAGATCTCTCATGATTCAGCCTCAGAAGCGCGGCATACTTAAGCCGCCGTCGATGGCGACCGCTTGACCACAGGTGTAAATCAGTTTACCTTCCGCCATCGCGCGGACGGTGGAAGCAATATCAGCCGGATAACCCCAACGTCCCCACGGCACCAGACCTTTGGCAATCAGTTCGTCGTAATAAGCCGTTGCTGGAATAGTCATATCGGTTTTGATGAGACCAGGGCGCACTTCATAAACGCCAATTTGTTCATTACAAAGGCGAGCAGCAAACAGACGAGCAGCGGCAGAAACGGCGGTTTTGGCAATGGTGTATTCGCCGCGATTCATCGCCAGCATGATGGCGTTGATGGAACTGACGAAAATAATCGAGCGGTGCGGCAGCTCCGCTTCCGGTTTCGGCTGTGCCAGTAAGCGCTTACTGAATGCCTGAGCAAGGAAGAACGGCGCGCGGGTGTTAATGGCAATGTTTTGATCGAAGCTGTCTGGTTCGAGGTCGAGGAGGTCACCGCGTTTTTTCACTGAAATGCCTGCGTTGTTGAGCAGGCAGTCCAGACGTCCCCACAGGTTTTGCGCCGCGTCGAGCATCTCTTCATGCAAGGAGAGATCGCCGACATCGGCAGGGAAGCAAATCACTTCCACGCCTTCAGCTATACATTCTTGTTGTGTGATATGCAGTTTTTCTACGCTGTCGGCATCGGGAAGATCGTTAATCAGCAGGTTAAATCCGCCACGAGCAAGCTCCAGCGCACAGCCCTTTCCAATACCACGAGCGGCTCCGGTAATCACGGCAACAGGACGAGTGGATTTCATACAATAGCTCTCTTTTTTTGAATATTGTTTTCTAAGTGACAATTAGCTTGCGAAGTGCCGCAAGAAAGATCAACCATCTGGTTGGTTGATATGCGATAGTGATCACAGGACATTTGATAACTTGATGAAAGTACAAGTTTTTATCCTTTTTACTGGAGCTTCTAATTAATCGGGTTAAGATAGTTATCTTGAAGAGGTCGTGGGGAAGCGTTATGTATCTTGATACCAGCAACGTACAGAGCCTGAAGGAAAAGCTGCTGTTATGCGCGGTTAATGAATTTGCCGAATATGGTTATGAAGGGGCCAGGGTCGATAATATTGTTAAGGCTGCGGGGTGTAGTAAACAGACGGTTTATCATCACTTTGGTAATAAAGAAAATTTATTTATTGAAGTACTGGAATATACCTGGAACGATATTCGACAAAAAGAAAAGGCCCTTGATTTCTCAGATCTTCCGCCACAAAAAGCCATTGAGAAAATTATTGATTTTACATGGGATTATTATATTACTAATCCCTGGTTTTTAAAAATTGTGCATAGTGAAAATCAAAGTAAAGGTGTGCATTATGCAAAATCACAGCGTCTCTTAGAAATTAACCATGCGCACTTGCAGTTAATGGAATCCTTATTGGATGAAGGGAAGAAACACAATATTTTTAAGCCAGATATCGACCCATTGCAGGTGAATATTAATATTGCTGCGCTTGGCGGATATTATTTGATCAACCAGCATACGCTTGGCCTGGTTTATCATATCAGTATGGTTTCCCCCCAGGCACTGGAAGCCAGACGTAAGGTCATCAAAGAGACAATCCTTAGCTGGCTTTTGGTTGACCCTTCATCTACCGCGCACGAATAAAACTGCCATCCGGCTGGCGGGTGAACAGGACCTGTTGATTATTCCCCGTATCAATGGTTAAGCCCGTCACCACGCCGCTGGCGTTCTGGCGGATTTTCACCATTTGCCCGTTTTGCAAATTACTCAGCGGCTTACCCGCGCCTTCTACCTGCGCCATTGCATAGACATCGGTAGCGGGCAGTCCGTGGTCGCGGAACAGCTGCGCCATCGTTTTACCGGGTTCGACACGGTAAGAGCGCCATTGATTATCAATTCCGCTATCTGGCTGGAATGGTTGTGTTTGGGTAGTTTGCGGCTGTTCTTCTGGCTGGCCTTCCTGTATAGGTTCTGGAGCGACCGGAGCCACCTGATCAGGATCATTTTGTGGTGTGACTAATTGCGCCCGCAGCTGTTCTTCTGTCGGCGGTTGTGATTGCGACTGAATATCTAACTGCGCTTCACGCGTCACCACCGGCGCGTTGGGCGTATCATCAGATGGAAGCAGAAATCCGACCACCAATATAATGGCGGCAATAATGATCCCCCGACGATGCATCGGCGGCAGCGGGTCCATGAAGCGAAAATTGTCCGGCGCGTGCCAGACTTTCTCCAGGGTTGGTTTTAGTTCAAAGCGCCCGGGCATGGTTTCCTCCTGCTCCGCGTCTTGTTCCTCAATCATAGCCTATGAATAAGCTAACGCTATGATGTCCGTGGTAAACCCGCCTTTATTATATTCATACGGGATATTGCTATTGTTTCTTTTTCCCCGGGATTTGTCATCATTCCTGCGACAAAGTTTTACCCAAAGAAGTGTGGCTGATATGCTGCCCGCTACTTTTATACCCTAAGAAAGGAAATACGATGACCACCCCAACTTTTGACACCATCGAAGCGCAAGCAAGCTACGGCATTGGTTTACAGGTAGGCCAACAACTGAGTGAATCTGGCCTGCAAGGGCTGCTGCCGGAGGCGCTGGTGGCTGGTATTGCAGATGCGCTGGAAGGCAAACATCCGGCTGTTCCGGTTGATGTGGTGCATCGCGCGCTGCGTGAAATCCACGAACGCGCCGATGCCGTTCGTCGTCAGCGTTTCCAGGCGATGGCTGCCGAAGGTGTGAAATATCTTGAAGAAAATGCCAAAAAAGAAGGTGTGAACAGCACCGAATCTGGCCTGCAATTCCGCGTGATCAACCAGGGTGAAGGCGCAATTCCGGCACGTACTGACCGCGTTCGTGTTCATTACACCGGTAAACTGATCGACGGCACCGTGTTTGACAGCTCCGTTGCTCGTGGTGAACCCGCTGAATTCCCGGTTAATGGCGTGATCCCTGGCTGGATTGAAGCACTGACTCTGATGCCGGTAGGTTCTAAATGGGAACTGACTATCCCGCAGGAACTGGCATATGGCGAGCGCGGCGCAGGCGCATCCATCCCTCCGTTCAGCACCCTGGTGTTTGAAGTCGAACTGCTGGAAATCCTCTAAGCAGCGCATTCTGTTCCCCTCGAACCAGAGGGGAGCAGGCATTCAGCAATAAACCCTTCAGTTTGCCAAACGGCGCTATTTTGTGTTGCAAAGACCCCGTAAGCGTGTATTTTTGTGAGCTGTTTCGCGTTATCACCGTGATATGACACTCACTTTAAACATAAAATTAACATTAGATCTAAATCTTAGTATTCATCCCGCGTATTGTTACCTAATATCGATGAGTCCCGATACAGATTCGTCGTATCATAGACTGACTAAAGGCCGTAGAGCCTGAACAACACAGACAGGTACAGGAAGAAAAAAACATGGTAGATCAGGTAAAAGTCGTTGCCGATGATCAGGCTCCGGCTGAACAGTCGCTACGGCGCAATCTCACAAACCGACATATTCAGCTTATTGCCATTGGCGGTGCCATTGGTACGGGGTTGTTTATGGGGTCTGGCAAAACGATTAGCCTTGCCGGGCCGTCGATCATTTTCGTTTATATGATCATCGGTTTTATGCTCTTTTTCGTGATGCGGGCAATGGGGGAATTGCTGCTTTCGAATCTGGAATACAAATCTTTTAGTGACTTCGCTTCCGATTTACTCGGGCCGTGGGCAGGATATTTCACCGGCTGGACTTACTGGTTCTGCTGGGTTGTAACCGGTATGGCAGACGTGGTGGCGATCACTGCTTATGCTCAGTTCTGGTTCCCCGATCTCTCCGACTGGGTCGCCTCGCTGGCGGTGATAGTGCTGCTGTTGACGCTCAACCTTGCCACCGTGAAAATGTTCGGTGAGATGGAGTTCTGGTTTGCGATGATCAAAATCGTCGCCATCGTGTCGCTGATTGTCGTCGGCCTGGTCATGGTGGCGATGCACTTTCAGTCACCGACCGGTGTGGAAGCGTCATTCGCGCATTTGTGGAATGACGGCGGCTGGTTCCCGAAAGGTTTAAGTGGCTTCTTTGCCGGATTCCAGATAGCGGTTTTCGCTTTCGTGGGGATTGAGCTGGTAGGTACAACAGCTGCGGAAACCAAAGATCCGGAGAAATCACTGCCACGCGCGATTAACTCCATTCCGATCCGTATCATTATGTTCTACGTCTTCGCGCTGATTGTGATTATGTCCGTGACGCCGTGGAGTTCGGTAGTCCCGGAGAAAAGCCCGTTTGTTGAACTGTTCGTGTTGGTAGGGCTGCCTGCTGCCGCAAGCGTGATCAACTTTGTGGTGCTGACCTCTGCGGCGTCTTCCGCTAACAGCGGCGTCTTCTCTACCAGCCGTATGCTGTTTGGTCTGGCGCAGGAAGGTGTGGCACCGAAAGCGTTCGCTAAACTTTCTAAGCGCGCAGTACCAGCGAAAGGGCTGACCTTCTCCTGCATCTGCCTGCTCGGTGGCGTGGTGATGCTGTATGTGAATCCTAGCGTGATTGGCGCGTTCACGATGATTACAACCGTTTCCGCGATTCTGTTTATGTTCGTCTGGACGATTATCCTTTGCTCGTACCTGGTTTACCGCAAACAGCGTCCTCATCTGCATGAGAAGTCGATCTACAAGATGCCGCTCGGCAAGCTGATGTGCTGGGTATGTATGGCGTTCTTTGTGTTCGTGGTCGTGTTGCTGACACTGGAAGATGACACTCGCCAGGCGCTGTTGGTCACCCCGCTGTGGTTTATCGCACTGGGGCTGGGCTGGTTGTTTATTGGTAAGAAGCGGGCTGCTGAACTGCGGAAATAACCGCATTATCATGCTGGATGGCGCAATGCCATCCAGCTTTTAGATTACTCACCCGCCAGCGCGCGTGGGAACAGTACATTGTTTTCCAGACTGATGTGATCCATCAGGTCATCAATCAGTTCATTAATGCCGTTATACATCGCTTTCCAGGTGGTGCAGGCTTCTGGCGGCGGTGTGACGTTATTGGTAGTGTGTTTGATCACTTCCAGCAGTTCGCCCGCTTCATCGTGCTCGCTTTCCATTACGCTGATTGGCCCCATTGCCTGGCTGCCCATGCCTTGTTTGATCATCGGGAAGAGGATCTGCTCTTCTTTCATCATGTGGCTGGAAAGCTCTTCATGCAGCATGGTCAGGTATTTTGTCAGCCCTTTTGGCACGCTCGGTTTGTCGGCGTGAACGCGCTCGACTTTAGTCGCTTGCAGGATCAGCTCCGGCAGTTGCTCGCGGTGACGATCGTGGTAGCGCACGATGATATGGTCGATGATTTCTGCCAGCGGGGCGCTACGCCAGTCTTTCTCAATCGGTTGTTCAGCAAGCTTTGCCAGCTCAGCTTCAATGACCTCAACATCCAGTTCTTTACGTGCCGCCGCACGCGCCAGCGTTTGCTTACCGCCGCAGCAGTAATCCATATCATATTTACGAAACAGAGCCGAAGCGCGAGGGATAGAGAGCGCCAGTTCACCTAAAGGTTGGTCGCGATAAGCCATAGCTGATACCTCATTCTTAATAAGATAAGATGTATTTTAAATGCATCTTTAAGGCAAATGCTATAACCCTTACGTAGCAGAGGCTTATTTAACTCACTGCCAGTATGTCAACTTTCTGAGACAGATTCAGTTAAAGGCTTTTCCGGTTTTGCTCTGACTGCAATGACCACGCCAACCACTAACAGCGCGATACCGCTCAGCGTCATCAGCGGCGGCATTTGCTGGCGTATCAAAAAGGTGTACAGCAAACCTGCCAGTGTTTCGAAAACGATCAGCGGCCCGAGAATCACTGTCGGTAATCGCTGGCTGGCGACGTTCCAGCAGAGTGCGCCAACCCATGAGCAAAGCACGGCTATCGCAACCATCAGACTAATAAACACCAGCGGACGGGGGCCAAAAGGTAAGGAGAAGTCCGGCGTTTGTATATTCAGCCAGTAACAGGCGACGAGATAGCCGATGAGAGAAACCGGCAGCGTGACCAGCGCCTGCGCCGTCGCCCACATCATCGGATGTTTGTCGGGATTTTCCCGCAGCCAGCGGGCGTTGCGCAGGGCATACCATGCCCAGCAGACCACGGAAACTAACGCTAGCACGATGCCAGAGGTATAACGTGCCCAGTCAAAATCGGGGAGTCCGTGGTTTAACTCAGCAATATTCACACACGCCAGGCCGATGCCAATACAAATCAGTGCCGGGGCGAGTTTTCCCCACGCGAGTTTGCCGTCGCGCTGGCTATAAAGCAGATTGGCAAAGACAGGAATGACCACCGGCAGGGTGCCAATAATCATCGTAGAAACAGGCGCGCCAGTACGTTGAATGGCACTGGCAAGGCAGAAGTAATAGATGAGGTTGCCCATCATAGTGAGCATCAAGGCGGTAAGCCAGTCGCGACGCGCCAACTGACGCAGACGCACGCGTCCCAGCCAGGCAATGGGTAGCGCAATTAACCCTAACGCCAGATAACGCCCCATCGACTGCAACATCGCCGGGTATTCCGGCACGATCAACGGCCCGACAAAAATAAGCCCCCACATCAACCCTGCTAACAGGGCGTACAGCACGCCGCTAATCATTACTGGCATCCATTGGTCTGTCAGAAGAAACGTTCAGGAAGCAGACATGATTGCTCCCGGCATCCCGTCATTATCAGAGAGGATGCGGGAGGATGCCACTTTAATTAACTATTTATTAACATTAAAAAGATGGCTTACGCTTTCGGCTAACGTTGTCGTTGGGCGGCCAATCAATTTGCTCAGCGTTTTGCTGTCATCAAACAGACCGCCTTTCGATGCGCCAACGTCAGAATCCGCCAGCATATCCGCCAGTCCGTCAGGCAGGCCAACGCTTTTCAGCGCCGCAGCGAAATCGGTTTCGCTCAGATTTTGATAGGTAACCTGTTTGCCGCTCTGTTTGGTCAGCTCTGCCGCTAACTGTGTCAACGTCCAGGCACTATCGCCCGCCAGCTCGTAAACCTTGCCTTCGTGACCGGCTTCGCTAATCACGCGTGCCGCAGCTGCCGCATAATCTGCCCGCGTTGCCGAGGCAATTTTGCCATCGCCCGCGGCACCGATAAATACGCCGTGCTCCAGTGCTGCCGGGGCGCTGGCGAGATAGTTTTCGGTGTACCAGCCGTTGCGCAGCAGGGTGTAAACGATGCCAGAATCAGCCAACATTTTCTCCGTCTCGATGTGCTCATCGGCGAGGCCGAGCGGAGATTTATCCGCGTGAAGCAGACTGGTATAAGCGATAAATTTCACGCCAGCCGTCTTTGCGGCATTAATAACATTACGATGCTGCGGGGCACGTTGACCCACTTCGCTGGAAGAGATCAGCAGTAGTTTTTCCACTCCCTGAAGTGCAGATGTCAGTGCGGCTTCATCGCCGTAGTCAGCCTGACGCACGGTAATGCCTTGTGCTGTCAGTGCCTGGGCTTTTGCCGGATTACGAACGATAGCCACTATTTGGCTGGCAGGAACCGTTTTCATCAAGGATTTAATAACATAGTGACCAAGTTGGCCAGTGGCACCAGTAATAGCGATCATGGGAAGTCTCCATCGTTTTGTCTTGTGTTTAAATACGCTAACACCTAAACTTACTTTTAGTAAGTACGTACAAAAAGGTAAGTATGAAATGAGTCAGGTTAGCCTGTCACAACAACTGAAAGAGGGTAATCTCTTTGCGGAACAGTGCCCGTCGCGCGAGGTGTTGAAACACGTCACCAGCCGTTGGGGGGTGTTGATTCTGGTGGCGCTACGCGAAGGTACTCATCGCTTTAGCGACCTGCGGCGCAAAATCGGTGGGGTGAGTGAAAAGATGCTTGCGCAGTCGTTACAGGCGTTAGAACAGGATGGTTTTCTTAACCGTATCGCGTATCCGGTGGTGCCGCCGCATGTGGAATATAGCCTCACGCCGCTGGGCGAGCAGGTGAGCGAAAAGGTTGCTGCACTGGCGGACTGGATTGAGTTGAATTTGCCCGAGGTGTTGGCGGTGCGGGATGAACGTGCGGCATAACTGCCGGCTGCGCTTATCCGGCCTACGGTTCATGACTTGTAGGGCGGATAAGATGCGCCAGCATCGCATCCGACAAAAGTGCCGGATGCGGTTGATGATTTATAGGCCGAAAAAGAAGTGTATTACTTACTCAAATCCACCTGATAAATCGCAAACCCGATATCATCGGTCGCGACTTTATTCATCGGATATTGCCCTTTCTCTTTAATAAACGCCGCGGCTTTATCTGATGGAGAGGTTTCGAAACGGATATCCAGTTTCTTATCGCCAGCTATCGGTGCTAAACGCCAGTTGTTATCTGCCGCCGGGTGAATTTCCCCCGCACGTTTCGACTCATCAGCAATCCACGCTGCCAGCACCGAGCGGTTCTCATCCGGTGAAGCAAAAGCGATATGGCTGTCGCCCGTACCGGCAAATTTGCCGCCGTAAGCGCGATAGTTATTGGTGGCAACCAGGAACATGGCGTTCGGATCAATCGGCTTGCCATTAAAGGTCAGGTTCTTAATCCTTTCCGCATTGGCATTAACCATCTGGCACTCGCCGTCATAACGGGCAGGCTGGGTAACATCAATCTGATAATTCA
Organism: Escherichia coli DSM 30083 = JCM 1649 = ATCC 11775; assembly: GCF_003697165.2. Lineage (GTDB taxonomy): Bacteria > Pseudomonadota > Gammaproteobacteria > Enterobacterales > Enterobacteriaceae > Escherichia > Escherichia coli. The sequence continues at coordinate 4,230,436 of NZ_CP033092.2, read as the reverse complement.
CACCATCAATCACATCAAAGTTATAGGTGCGGAAACCATCCCAGTTGATGAGTGACTGTGGTTTCGTGTTGTCAGGATCAATCTGGTTAAACTGTCCGGCGGAGCACTCCAGCCACTCTTTCACCTCTTTACCGCTGGCTTTCACCACAATCAGCGTATTGGGGTAGAGATAAAGATCGGCGGCATTACGGAAGGTCAACTGGCCTTTTTCCACCTCCACATAGCTTGCCGGATCATTTTTGCGACCACCAACTTTAAACGGTGCAGCAGCTGAAAGCACCGGCAGTTTTGCCAGATCCGGATCGCCCTGAATGTAATGCTCGACATACGCTTTTTGCGCGTTGTTCACCACCTGCACGGTCGGATCGTCCTGCACCAGCGCCAGATAGCTATACATATTGTCGGCGGATTTACCGATTGGCTTGCTGACGAACTGGCGTGTGGCATCGTGATCGGCTTTGAGTGTTTCTACCAGCTTGCTGTCTTCCGCCGCGAGGGATTTTTTATTGGCGATGTCGTAAATCGGCCGTGCTTCCGCTTTCGCCTGCGTCACCTGCCATTTACCGCTGTTATTACTGAGTTGTAAGTCGACCACCCCAAGATGATCGCCCCACATGCCCGGCATTACCGCCGGAACACCATTCAGCGTGCCTTTCGCGATATTAGCCCCTTCGATATCAGCAAAATCTTTACCTGGGAAAACGGCGTGAGCATGGCCAAACATAATGGCGTTAACGCCAGGAATTTCACTGAGGTAATAAACTGAGTTTTCCGCCATCACTTTATACGGATCGGCAGATAGCCCGGAATGCGCCAGAACGACAACGACATCGGCACCTTTCTCGCGCATTTCAGGCACGTATTTGCGCACGGTTTCGGTAATATCATTCACCGTCACTTTTCCGGATAAATTAGCTTTATCCCAGCCCATGATTTGCGGCGGCACGACGCCAATATAGCCAATCTTCAGCGTCTGTTTTTTTCCGTCTTTATCGACCACTTCGGTATCTTTAATTAAATACGGTGTAAACATTGGCTGTTTGGTTCTGGCGTCAATGACGTTGGCATTTACATAAGGGAATTTCGCTCCCGCCAACGCATTTTTCAGGTAATCCAGACCGTAGTTAAATTCATGATTGCCGAGTGTACCGACCGTATAATCCAGCGTATTCAGCGCCTTATAAACCGGATGAACATCACCTGCTTTTAATCCTTTCGCCGATATGTAATCGGCCAGCGGACTCCCCTGAATCAAATCGCCGTTATCGACCAGTACGCTGTTTTTCACTTCATTGCGGGCATCGTTAATCAGGCTTGCCGTACGTACCAGTCCGAATTTTTCCGTGGCGGTGTCTTTGTAATAATCGAAATCCATCATGTTGCTATGCAGATCAGTGGTTTCCATGATACGTAGATCGACCGTCGCTGCATTCACACTGGCGGCAATCAGCGTGGCCAGGAGCGTTGCGCTAAACTTAATCATCAGGGACATCCTTTTATCATCGGGAATACGAAAGAAAAGGGAGAATAAACGCCTTACTTATAGAACAGTGAAGAATGCCACAATTTTACGCTTTGAAAATGATGACACTATCACAGTTGGCGCATTCATTAACGATAGGGTATAAGTAAAACAATAAGTTAACACCGCTCACAGAGACGAGGTGGAGAAATGTTAGATCAAGTATGCCAGCTTGCACGGAATGCAGGCGATGCCATTATGCAGGTCTACGACGGGACGAAACCGATGGACGTCGTCAGCAAAGCGGACAATTCTCCGGTAACGGCAGCGGATATTGCCGCTCACACCGTTATCATGGACGGTTTACGTACGCTGACACCGGATATTCCGGTCCTTTCTGAAGAAGATCCTCCCGGTTGGGAAGTCCGTCAGCACTGGCAGCGTTACTGGCTGGTAGACCCGCTGGATGGTACTAAAGAGTTTATTAAACGTAATGGCGAATTCACCGTTAACATTGCGCTCATTGACCATGGCAAACCGATTTTAGGTGTGGTGTATGCGCCGGTAATGAACATAATGTACAGCGCGGCAGAAGGCAAGGCCTGGAAAGAAGAGTGCGGTGTGCGCAAGCAGATTCAGGTCCGCGATGCGCGCCCGCCGCTGGTGGTTATCAGCCGTTCCCATGCAGATGCGGAGCTGAAAGAGTATCTGCAACAGCTTGGCGAACATCAGACCACGTCCATCGGCTCTTCGCTGAAATTCTGCCTGGTGGCGGAAGGGCAGGCGCAGCTGTACCCGCGCTTCGGACCAACGAATATTTGGGATACCGCCGCTGGTCATGCTGTGGCTGCAGCTGCCGGAGCGCACGTTCATGACTGGCAGGGTAAACCGCTGGATTACACTCCGCGCGAGTCGTTCCTGAATCCGGGATTCAGAGTGTCTATTTATTAATTAATTTATGCAGCAGGTCCATCACTTGCTGCACCTCTTCCTGTGTGAGCGCCCCGTCTTTGGCCCATTGCACGCGACCATCCTTATCCAGCACCACTACAGCGGAACTTTCTTCATCCAGCTGCCAGGCACCGCGCGCGACGCCATTGCTATCGACAATAAACTGCGACCAGGGATAAAGCTTTTTATTACTCTCCAGACTGCTGCGCACAAACATCCCTGAACCCGGAATCGCGTCGTCGGTGTTAACAATGGTGGTGGTCTGGTAGCGATCGTGCGGTAACTTCGCTGATTTAATCGCTTCAATCAGCGTCGCGTTTTTCTCTTTTGCAGAGGTGCGACCAGCAATATGTTGCAGTACTCGCACTTTTCCCACTAACTGTGCGCTGTTCCAGGTTTTGTAGCTAAACTGATCTTTATCAAGCACCAACTCGCCTCGATCGGTAATGCCAATCGGCGGCACTCGCTGACCGGTTTCGAACTGATGTGCGGAAGCCATCATCGGCAACAGCAGGCAGGTGAGTGCCAGAATCTTGCGTAGGGTCATGGTGTTTCCTTCTTATGATATGCAGGTGATCCGACCACTTGGGTCTGAGTTTTAATCATATGTGCTATTTATCGAATTTCCCGCAAGTGTGATGCCAGTTTGCGGTCAAGCGCACAAATCATATGAAAAATGAATGCTTATACTGAAGACCGCGCTTCGGTAAAAAGATAATTCTGAATAATTGTAACCTTTAGGTAAAAAAAGTTATACGCGGTGGAAACATTGCCCGGATAGTCTATAGTCACTAAGCATTAAAATTTGCGCCTCATAATAGTTGGGCCGATTGTGGCACCGCACAGGCGTAATACTCAGCAGGAGATAACAATGAAAATTTTCCAACGGTACAACCCACTTCAGGTGGCGAAGTACGTAAAGATCCTGTTCCGTGGACGGTTATACATCAAGGACGTTGGCGCTTTTGAATTTGATAAGGGTAAGATTCTTATCCCAAAAGTGAAGGATAAGCTGCATTTGTCAGTGATGTCCGAAGTTAACCGTCAGGTTATGCGTCTGCAAACAGAGATGGCTTAACCAAAGTGCTATGCAGTAATAAGACGGCTCCTGATTCAGGAGCCGTTGATGTTTCTGGGGGTTACGCGACGCTTTCTTCTTTATCTTTAGCGTCAGGCAGTTTTGGCGAAAGGGCGGTGGCCTTGCTGTCGATCCGGGTCACCAGCAGCTGGTCGATGCGGTAGTTATCGATATCCACCACTTCAAATTTGTAGCCGGCGAATTTCACCGAATCGGTGCGTTTCGGGATCTTACGCAGCATAAACATCATAAAGCCGCCGATGGTTTCGTAGTTGCCCGACTGCGGGAACTCGTCAATATCCAGCACGCGCATGACGTCGTCAATTGGGGTGCCGCCGTCAATCAGCCATGAGTTCTCATCACGGGCGACAATCTGCTCTTCCAGCCCCTGACCGACTAGATCGCCCATCAGCGTGGTCATCACGTCATTGAGGGTGATGATCCCCACCACCAGCGCGTACTCGTTCATGATCACCGCGAAGTCTTCACCTGCGGTTTTAAAACTTTCCAACGCCTCTGAAAGGGTTAACGTATCCGGCACAATCAGCGTGTTGCGAATTTGTACGCCGCTGTTCAGTGCCAGGCTTTGGTTAGCCAGCACGCGGTTCAGCAGGTCTTTAGAATCGACATAGCCGATGATGTGGTCAATATCTTCATTACAGACGAGGAACTTAGAGTGCGGATGTTCCGCCACCTTATTCTTCAGGCTTTGCTCATCTTCGTGGAGATCAAACCAAATCACGTTTTCACGCGGTGTCATTGACGACGGAACGGTACGGGATTCCAGCTCAAAGACGTTTTCAATCAGCTCGTGTTCCTGTTTACGTAACACGCCCGCCAGCGCACCGGCTTCCACTACCGCGTAGATGTCATCAGAAGTGATGTCATCTTTACGTACCATTGGCAGTTTGAAAATACGGAAGATTATGTTCGCCAGTCCGTTGAAGAACCACACCAGCGGGGTGCAAACGTACAGGCAGAAGCGCATCGGGTTGATGATACGCAAAGCGACAGCTTCTGGCGCAATCATACCGATGCGTTTCGGGGTTAAATCCGCAAACAGGATAAACATGCCAGTCACTAACGAGAAAGAGAGAATAAAGCTCAGTTGCTCAGAGAGCTCTGCCGACATATAGCGGGAGAACAGGCTGTGAAAAGCTGGAGAAAATGCCGCATCACCGACGATACCGCCGAGAATCGCCACTGCGTTCAGACCGATTTGGACCACGGTAAAGAACATGCCGGGATTTTCCTGCATATTCAGAACGCGTTGGGCATTTATATTGCCTTCATCAGCCAGCAGTTTAAGTTTGATTTTGCGTGAGGCGGCAAGTGAGATCTCGGACATCGAGAAGAACGCACTTACAGCGATCAAGCAGAGTATGACTAAAATACTGTTTAACATATCTTATCCGACCTTTCAGGCCAGATCCTCGGAAGGGGAAGTTGATTAATTTGTGTGAAATACACATTGAAAGCCGATTCGAAGAAAGTGAACCGGCATTTTCAGTGGCTAGTATAGCGTAAGGTACTGTAAAGTCGCCAGAGGGTTAAAATTCAGACTGCTGATAAATGCAATACTGCCTGATGCGCTATGCCAATCAGGCCTACGCAGTCCTTGCAATATATTGAATTTGGACGATTTTGTAGGCCTGGTAAGGCGTTTACGCCGCATCTGGCATAAATAAAGCGCACTTTATCAACAATCTACATTTGTACCCGTAACGCTATGCTTCCGGTGGCAGACAGACGCCAATTCCGCCAATTCCACAGTAACCATACGGGTTTTTATGCAGATATTGCTGGTGGTCATCTTCGGCATAATAAAACGGTGTGGCGTTAGCGATTTCCGTGGTGATGTGACGATCATCATCGGCGGCAAGCATCGCCGCCTGAAAACGTTCCAGACTGGCGCGAGCTGCGGCATCCTGTTCTGGGGTCAGCGGATAAATCGCTGAACGATACTGCGTGCCGTGGTCATTGCCCTGACGCATTCCCTGGGCGGGATCGTGATTCTCCCAAAATACCTGTAGCAACTGCTCATAGCTGATGACGGAAGGATCGTAAACAATGCGTACCGCTTCGGCATGACCCGTATCACCGGAGCACACTTCCCGATAAGTCGGATTTGGCGTATAGCCTCCGGTATAGCCTGCGGCGGTGCTGTAAACGCCGGGTAACTGCCAGAACAGACGCTCCACACCCCAGAAACAACCCATCGCAAAAATGGCAATCTCCATTCCGTCAGGTACATTGGTCATTGAGTGACCGTTGACCGCATGCAGCGTGGCTACGGGCATCGGGGTGTTACGTCCAGGCAGGGCATCGGCGGGGGAAACCAGATGCTTTTTATCAAATAAACTCATGGTGTCGCTCTCCCGAAAATCGGTCATTGGGGTTAAGGTTGTAACAAGAGGCGTATTTGCACACAATAACCACCGTGAATAGGTCTAAAGTAAAACATAAGAAATATTTGGGGTTTAGTCTGCTTTTTAATCCATATTACTGGATTTTTGTTAAGCCGTTTAACGGCGTTCCAGGGGCAGGAAAAAAGGATATTCAGGAGAAAATGTGCGCTATATCCGACAGTTATGCTGTGTAAGCTTACTCTGCTTAAGCGGATCTGCCGTCGCCGCGAACGTCCGTCTACAGGTCGAGGGGTTATCGGGACAGCTGGAAAAGAACGTTCGTGCGCAGCTTTCTACGATTGAAAGTGATGAAGTGACGCCAGACCGTCGCTTTCGCGCACGCGTCGATGATGCCATCCGCGAAGGTCTGAAAGCGCTGGGTTATTACCAGCCGACCATTGAATTTGATCTCCGTCCACCGCCAAAGAAAGGGCGGCAGGTATTGATCGCCAAAGTCACGCCAGGCGTGCCGGTGTTAATTGGCGGCACCGATGTGGTATTGCGCGGCGGCGCGCGGACCGATAAAGACTATTTGAAATTGCTCGATACTCGCCCGGCTATTGGCACGGTGCTGAACCAGGGCGATTATGAAAATTTCAAAAAGTCCTTAACCAGCATTGCGTTGCGTAAAGGTTATTTCGATAGCGAATTTACCAAAGCGCAGCTGGGCATTGCGCTCGGCCTGCATAAAGCCTTCTGGGATATTGATTATAACAGTGGCGAACGTTACCGCTTTGGGCATGTGACCTTTGAAGGATCACAAATCCGCGATGAATACCTGCAAAATCTGGTGCCGTTTAAAGAGGGCGATGAGTACGAATCGAAAGATCTGGCGGAACTGAACCGCCGACTTTCTGCTACCGGCTGGTTTAACTCGGTGGTGGTGGCTCCACAATTTGATAAAGCGCGCGAAACGAAAGTATTACCATTGACGGGCGTGGTTTCGCCGCGAACAGAAAACACCATCGAAACCGGGGTCGGTTACTCTACGGACGTGGGACCGCGCGTGAAAGCGACGTGGAAAAAACCGTGGATGAACTCATACGGTCACAGTCTGACCACCAGTACCAGTATTTCCGCGCCGGAACAGATCCTCGACTTCAGCTATAAAATGCCGCTGCTGAAGAATCCACTGGAACAATATTATTTGGTGCAGGGCGGTTTTAAGCGCACTGACCTGAACGATACCGAATCTGACTCCACTACGCTGGTGGCTTCTCGCTACTGGGATCTCTCCAGCGGCTGGCAGCGTGCCATTAACCTGCGCTGGAGTCTCGACCACTTTACCCAGGGTGAAATTACCAACACCACGATGCTGTTTTATCCTGGGGTGATGATTAGCCGCACGCGTTCTCGTGGTGGCCTGATGCCAACCTGGGGCGACTCGCAACGCTACTCTATCGACTACTCCAACACTGCCTGGGGCTCAGATGTCGATTTCTCCGTTTTCCAGGCACAAAACGTCTGGATCCGCACACTGTACGATCGCCATCGTTTTGTGACACGCGGCACGCTGGGCTGGATTGAAACCGGTGATTTCGACAAAGTACCGCCGGATCTGCGTTTTTTCGCCGGGGGCGACCGCAGTATTCGTGGCTACAAATACAAATCTATCGCTCCGAAATACGCCAACGGTGACCTGAAAGGGGCCTCGAAGTTGATAACCGGATCGCTGGAGTACCAGTACAACGTGACCGGAAAATGGTGGGGCGCGGTGTTTGTCGATAGTGGCGAAGCGGTAAGCGATATTCGCCGCAGCGACTTTAAAACCGGTACCGGGGTCGGCGTACGCTGGGAATCGCCGGTCGGGCCAATCAAACTCGATTTTGCCGTACCGGTCGCGGATAAAGACGAACACGGGTTACAGTTTTACATCGGTCTGGGGCCAGAATTATGAGTTTATGGAAAAAAATCAGCCTCGGCGTGGTTATCGTTATCTTACTGTTGCTGGGATCGGTGGCGTTTCTGGTGGGCACCACCAGCGGCCTGCATCTGGTATTTAAAGCGGCGGATCGCTGGGTGCCAGGACTGGATGTTGGCAAGGTCACCGGCGGCTGGCGCGATCTCACCTTGTCTGACGTTCGTTATGAGCAGCCAGGCGTGGCGGTAAAAGCAGGCAATCTGCATCTGGCGGTCGGGCTTGAGTGCCTGTGGAACAGCAGTGTTTGTATTAATGATCTGGCGCTGAAAGACATCCAGGTCAATATCGACAGCAAAAAAATGCCCCCTTCTGAACAGGTTGAAGAAGAGGAAGATAGCGGTCCGCTGGATCTCTCCACGCCGTATCCCATCACCCTAACACGGGTGGCACTGGACAACGTCAACATCAAGATTGATGACACCACGGTATCGGTGATGGACTTCACCTCCGGCCTGAACTGGCAGGAGAAAACCCTGACCCTGAAACCGACGTCGCTGAAAGGCCTGCTGATTGCTCTGCCGAAAGTGGCGGAAGTGGCGCAGGAAGAAGTGGTCGAACCGAAAATTGAAAATCCGCAGCCGGAGGAAAAGCCGCTCGGCGAAACGCTGAAAGATCTCTTTTCTCGCCCGGTATTGCCGGAAATGACCGACGTGCATTTGCCGCTTAACCTGAACATTGAAGAGTTTAAAGGCGAGCAGTTACGCGTGACGGGCGACACGGACATCACCGTGCGCACCATGCTGCTGAAAGTGAGCAGCATTGACGGCAATACTAAACTGGACGCCCTGGATATCGATTCCAGTCAAGGGATCGTCAACGCCAGCGGCACGGCGCAGCTGTCAGACAACTGGCCGGTGGACATCACTCTCAATAGTACACTGAACGTGGAGCCGTTGAAAGGTGAAAAGGTGAAGCTGAAAGTGGGCGGCGCGCTGCGCGAACAGCTGGAGATTGGCGTTAATCTTTCCGGTCCGGTGGATATGGATTTACGCGCCCAGACGCGACTGGCGGAAGCCGGATTGCCGCTCAACGTGGAAGTGAACAGCAAACAGATTTACTGGCCGTTCACTGGTGAGAAGCAGTATCAGGCGGATGATCTGAAACTGAAACTTACCGGCAAAATGACCGATTACACGCTCTCTATGCGTACGGCAGTGAAGGGACTGGAGATCCCGCCAGCCACCATTACCCTTGATGCCAAAGGTAATGAACAGCAGGTCAATCTCGACAAACTCACCGTCGCGGCGCTGGAAGGGAAAACTGAACTCAAGGCGTTGCTCGACTGGCAGCAGGCCATTAGTTGGCGCGGTGAGCTAACGCTTAACGGCATTAACACCGCCAAAGAGATCCCAGAGTGGCCGTCGAAACTCAATGGCTTGATTAAAACCCGCGGTAGCCTGTACGGCGGCACCTGGCAGATGGAGGTGCCAGAACTGAAGCTGACCGGTAACGTCAAACAGAACAAAGTGAACGTTGACGGCACGCTGAAAGGCAACAGTTATATGCAGTGGATGATCCCAGGGCTTCATCTGGAACTGGGGCCAAACAGTGCCGAAGTGAAAGGCGAGCTGGGGGTAAAAGATCTCAATCTTGATGCCACCATCAACGCGCCGGGGCTGGATAACGCGCTGCCGGGGCTTGGCGGTACAGCGAAAGGGCTGGTGAAAGTACGCGGCACGGTGGAAGCGCCACAACTACTGGCAGATATCACCGCGCGCGGCCTGCGCTGGCAGGAACTTTCCGTGGCGCAGGTTCGCGTGGAAGGCGACATTAAATCCACCGATCAGATCGCCGGGAAACTCGACGTACGCGTTGAGCAAATTTCGCAGCCGGATGTAAATATCAACCTCGTCACCCTGAATGCCAAAGGCAGCGAAAAACAGCACGAGTTACAGTTGCGGATTCAGGGCGAGCCTGTCTCCGGGCAGCTTAATCTGGCAGGAAGTTTTGATCGCAAAGAAGAACGCTGGAAGGGAACTCTTAGCAATACCCGCTTCCAGACGCCGGTCGGCCCGTGGTCGCTGACCCGCGATATTGCGCTGGATTACCGCAATAAGGAGCAAAAAATCAGCATCGGGCCACACTGCTGGCTTAACCCGAATGCGGAACTGTGCGTGCCGCAAACTATCGATGCGGGTGCCGAAGGGCGTGCGGTGGTGAATCTCAACCGCTTCGACCTGGCCATGCTGAAACCATTTATGCCAGAAACCACTCAGGCCAGCGGTATCTTCACGGGTAAAGCGGACGTTGCCTGGGACACCACCAAAGAGGGGCTGCCGCAGGGCAGTATCACCCTTTCGGGGCGTAACGTGCAGGTAACGCAAACCGTCAACGATGCGGCGCTGCCCGTGGCGTTTCAGACACTGAATCTGACGGCGGAATTGCGTAACAACCGTGCCGAATTGGGCTGGACCATCCGCCTGACCAATAACGGCCAGTTTGATGGACAGGTGCAGGTGACCGATCCGCAAGGCCGCCGTAATCTTGGTGGCAACGTCAATATCCGTAACTTCAACCTTGCGATGATAAACCCCATCTTTACCCGTGGGGAAAAAGCAGCGGGGATGGTGAGTGCCAACTTGCGTCTGGGTGGTGATGTGCAAAGCCCGCAGTTGTTTGGTCAGCTTCAGGTTACGGGTGTGGATATCGACGGCAACTTTATGCCGTTTGATATGCAACCGAGCCAGCTTGCGGTCAACTTTAATGGTATGCGCTCGACGCTTGCCGGTACAGTACGGACCCAGCAGGGTGAAATCTACCTGAACGGTGATGCCGACTGGAGCCAAATTGAAAACTGGCGGGCGCGGGTAACGGCGAAAGGCAGTAAAGTGCGGATCACCGTGCCGCCGATGGTACGAATGGATGTATCGCCAGATGTTGTCTTCGAGGCTACACCAAACCTGTTTACCCTCGATGGTCGCGTGGATGTCCCGTGGGCGCGCATCGTGGTGCACGATCTGCCGGAAAGCGCAGTAGGCGTCTCCAGCGATGTGGTGATGCTTAACGATAACCTGCAACCGGAAGAGCCGAAAACGGCGTCGATTCCGATTAACAGTAACCTGATTGTCCACGTTGGCAACAATGTGCGCATTGACGCCTTTGGCCTGAAAGCGCGGCTGACGGGCGATCTTAACGTCGTTCAGGACAAACAAGGGCTGGGCCTGAACGGGCAGATCAACATCCCTGAAGGGCGCTTCCATGCCTATGGTCAGGATCTGATTGTGCGTAAAGGTGAGTTACTGTTCTCTGGTCCGCCGGATCAACCGTATCTTAATATTGAAGCTATTCGTAACCCGGATGCTACAGAAGACGACGTAATCGCCGGAGTTCGCGTCACTGGTCTGGCGGACGAACCGAAAGCGGAGATCTTCTCTGACCCGGCGATGTCGCAACAAGCTGCATTGTCTTATTTGCTACGTGGACAAGGGCTGGAGAGCGATCAGAGCGACAGTGCGGCAATGACCTCGATGCTGATTGGTCTGGGGGTTGCGCAAAGTGGCCAGATTGTGGGTAAAATCGGCGAGACGTTTGGCGTAAGCAATTTAGCGCTCGACACCCAGGGAGTAGGCGACTCCTCCCAGGTGGTGGTCAGCGGCTATGTATTGCCAGGTCTGCAAGTGAAATACGGCGTGGGTATATTTGACTCTATAGCAACACTCACGTTACGTTATCGCCTGATGCCTAAGCTATATCTGGAAGCCGTGTCTGGTGTAGACCAGGCACTGGATTTGCTCTATCAGTTCGAGTTTTAGCAATGCGAATATTTGTCTACGGCAGTTTACGCCACAAACAAGGCAACAGTCACTGGATGACCAATGCCCAGTTACTGGGCGATTTCAGTATCGATAACTACCAGTTGTATAGCCTGGGCCACTATCCAGGCGCAGTTCCGGGGAACGGAACAGTACACGGTGAAGTTTATCGTATTGACAACGCCACGCTGGCCGAACTTGATGCCTTGCGCACCAGGGGCGGTGAATACGCGCGCCAGTTGATTCAGACGCCGTACGGGAGTGCATGGATGTACGTTTATCAACGACCCGTCGATGGATTAAAGCTAATTGAAAGCGGCGACTGGTTAGACAGGGGTAAGTAATAATAAAAGCACGCCACCTTCGGGTGGCGTTGTTTTATGCGATGTATCTCGCGATTTTTTTTTGTAACTTTTCCATCTTTTGCTTTTCTCTCCGAGCCGCTTTCCATATCTGCAATCGCATAAAAAACTCTGCTGGCGTTCACAAATGTGCAGGGGTAAAACGGGGGCACGCTTTGAACGGTGAGTATGAGTGAGGTCGGCTAACTTCCAGCAAGTGGCTATGAACAGCAAAATGGTGGTCGGGTTTGCTTGTTCTTACCGTTCAAGCCTTGCAACCGCTGAGAATAATGATGGTGGAATAGAGAGTTTATTTATCGCGGGCATAAAAAAACCCTTACTAACCGAAGCCCGGCGTTCAGGGTTATTGCGCTAGAAGAACTTATTTATTCTTTGCGCGCTCGAAGGAAGCAACGATTTCAGCTTTAGCGGCTTCTGCGTTTTCCCAACCTTCAACTTTCACCCACTTGCCTTTTTCGAGGTCTTTGTAGTGCTCGAAGAAGTGAGCGATCTGCGCTTTCAGCAGCTCTGGCAGATCGTTAACGTCTTTAATGTGATCGTATTCTTTGCTCAGCTTTGTGTGCGGAACAGCAATCAGTTTCGCATCTTCACCGGCTTCGTCGGTCATTTTCAGAACGCCAACCGGACGGCAACGGATCACAGAACCCGGCTGCAGCGGGTACGGAGTCGGGACCAGTACGTCAACCGGGTCACCGTCCAGAGACAGGGTGTGGTTGATGTAACCGTAGTTGCACGGATAGAACATCGCGGTGGACATGAAGCGGTCAACGAACAGTGCGCCGCTCTCTTTGTCGATTTCGTATTTGATCGGATCTGCGTTAGCCGGGATCTCAATAACAACGTAGATGTCTTCCGGCAGATCTTTACCCGCAGGGACGTTGAGTAAGCTCATGTCTGTTTCCTTTAAAAATATGTGGCAAACAAGTGCCGAGTATTATAGCCAACTCGCGCCGAATGTCTTCGCTTGTTTTCGTCTTCATTTTCCTTTTTCGCCAATTTTAAGACGGTATACAGAGCAGGAAAATCCATAACCGTAGCCGCATTTTTCATAGTGAGATGAAAGCGATTACAAACTTGTGATTAACGTTTTATTTACTTCTTTGAAGTGTGATGTAACGCAATCCGTTACATAACGAATTGTCTATAGTTTTTTCGCGAACATCTTTTCACCAATAATAATTACCCCGACGAGGACAACCCTATGTGGAAACGCTTACTTGTAGTCTCTGCAGTCTCGGCAGCCATGTCGTCTATGGCGTTGGCCGCTCCATTAACCGTAGGATTTTCGCAGGTCGGATCGGAATCTGGCTGGCGCGCCGCAGAAACCAATGTGGCGAAAAGTGAGGCCGAAAAACGCGGAATTACGCTGAAAATTGCCGATGGTCAGCAAAAGCAGGAAAACCAGATTAAAGCGGTACGTTCCTTCGTCGCGCAAGGGGTGGATGCGATCTTTATCGCTCCGGTGGTTGCGACTGGTTGGGAACCGGTATTAAAAGAGGCGAAAGATGCCGAAATCCCGGTCTTCTTGCTCGATCGTTCTATTGATGTGAAAGACAAATCTCTCTATATGACCACCGTCACTGCCGACAACATTCTCGAAGGCAAGTTGATTGGTGACTGGCTGGTAAAAGAAGTGAATGGCAAACCATGCAACGTGGTGGAGCTGCAGGGCACTGTTGGGGCCAGCGTCGCCATTGACCGTAAGAAAGGCTTTGCCGAAGCCATTAAGAATGCGCCAAATATCAAAATTATCCGCTCGCAGTCAGGTGACTTCACCCGCAGTAAAGGCAAAGAAGTCATGGAGAGCTTTATCAAAGCGGAAAACAACGGCAAAAACATCTGCATGGTTTACGCCCATAACGACGACATGGTGATTGGTGCAATTCAGGCAATTAAAGAAGCGGGCCTGAAACCAGGCAAAGATATTCTGACAGGTTCTATCGACGGCGTACCGGATATCTACAAAGCGATGATTGATGGCGAAGCGAACGCCAGTGTTGAACTGACGCCGAATATGGCAGGTCCCGCCTTCGACGCGCTGGAGAAATACAAAAAAGACGGCACCATGCCTGAAAAGCTGACGCTGACCAAATCCACCCTTTATCTGCCTGATACCGCAAAAGAAGAGTTAGAGAAGAAGAAAAATATGGGGTATTGAGGGTTGCTATGCCTGATGCCGATTCGTAGGCCGGATAAGGCGCTCGCGCCGCATCCGGCGGTGGTGCGCTGAAGCCTGATGCGACGCTTACCGCGTCTTATCATGCCTACTGGGAGCACGCTTTACACCGGGGGAAACCATGACGACTAACCAACACCAGGAGATCCTCCGCACCGAAGGATTAAGTAAATTTTTCCCCGGCGTCAAAGCGTTAGACAACGTTGATTTCAGCCTGCGCCGCGGCGAAATCATGGCGCTGCTCGGTGAAAACGGGGCAGGAAAATCAACGCTAATCAAAGCATTAACTGGTGTATACCACGCCGATCGCGGGACCATCTGGCTGGAAGGCCAGGCTATCTCACCGAAAAATACCGCCCATGCACAACAACTCGGTATCGGCACCGTCTATCAGGAAGTAAACCTGCTACCCAATATGTCGGTCGCTGATAATCTATTTATAGGCCGCGAACCCAAACGCTTCGGCCTTCTACGCCGCAAAGAGATGGAAAAGCGCGCCACCGAACTGATGGCATCTTACGGTTTCTCCCTCGACGTGCGCGAACCGCTCAACCGCTTTTCAGTCGCGATGCAGCAAATCGTCGCTATTTGCCGGGCTATCGATCTCTCTGCCAAAGTGCTGATCCTCGATGAACCCACCGCCAGTCTCGACACCCAGGAAGTGGAGTTACTGTTTGACCTGATGCGTCAGTTGCGCGATCGCGGCGTCAGCCTGATTTTTGTCACTCACTTTCTCGATCAGGTCTATCAGGTCAGCGATCGGATCACCGTCTTACGCAACGGCAGTTTCGTAGGCTGTCGGGAAACGTGCGAGCTACCGCAGATCGAACTGGTAAAAATGATGCTGGGGCGCGAGCTGGATACCCACGCGCTACAGCGTGCCGGGCGAACATTGTTGAGCGACAAACCCGTTGCCGCGTTCAAAAATTACGGCAAAAAAGGAACGATCGCACCGTTTGATCTCGAAGTACGCCCCGGCGAGATCGTCGGTCTGGCTGGATTGCTGGGATCAGGACGTACCGAAACCGCCGAAGTGATCTTCGGTATCAAACCTGCTGACAGCGGCACGGCGTTGATCAAAGGCAAACCGCAAAACCTGCGATCGCCACATCAGGCTTCGGTACTGGGCATTGGCTTCTGCCCGGAAGACAGGAAAACCGATGGCATCATCGCTGCCGCCTCGGTGCGGGAAAATATCATCCTCGCTCTCCAGGCCCAGCGCGGCTGGCTACGTCCCATTTCCCGCAAAGAACAGCAAGAGATTGCCGAACGCTTTATCCGCCAGCTTGGCATTCGCACACCTTCAACTGAACAACCGATTGAATTTCTCTCTGGCGGCAATCAGCAAAAAGTGTTGCTTTCACGTTGGCTACTGACCCGACCGCAATTTCTGATCCTTGATGAGCCAACTCGCGGCATTGATGTTGGTGCCCACGCCGAGATCATCCGCCTGATTGAAACGCTATGCGCCGATGGTCTGGCGCTGCTGGTGATCTCCTCCGAACTGGAAGAACTGGTGGGCTATGCCGACCGGGTGATCATCATGCGCGATCGCAAACAGGTGGCGGAGATCCCGCTGGCAGAGCTTTCCGTTCCGGCGATCATGAACGCCATTGCGGCGTAAGGAGAACAGTGTGATGCCTCAATCTCTCCCGGACACTACGCCGCCGAAAAGGCGCTTTCGCTGGCCAACGGGAATGCCGCAGCTGGCGGCACTGTTGCTGGTGCTGCTGGTCGATAGCCTGGTGGCCCCGCATTTCTGGCAGGTGGTGCTCCAGGATGGGCGTTTATTCGGTAGCCCCATAGACATTCTTAACCGTGCGGCCCCCGTTGCGCTGTTGGCTATCGGAATGACGCTGGTGATCGCAACAGGTGGGATTGATCTCTCCGTGGGGGCGGTGATGGCTATCGCCGGAGCCACAACGGCTGCGATGACGGTCGCGGGATTCAGCCTGCCGATTGTTTTGTTAAGCGCCCTGGGCACTGGCATCCTGGCGGGATTGTGGAACGGCATACTGGTAGCGATCCTCAAAATTCAGCCGTTTGTTGCCACCCTGATCCTGATGGTCGCCGGGCGCGGCGTGGCGCAACTGATCACCTCCGGACAGATCGTCACGTTTAATTCGCCGGATCTCTCATGGTTTGGCAGTGGATCGCTGTTGTTCCTGCCAACGCCGGTCATTATCGCGGTGCTGACGCTTATCCTGTTCTGGCTGTTGACCCGCAAAACGGCGCTGGGGATGTTTATCGAAGCCGTTGGTATCAACATTCGGGCGGCAAAAAATGCCGGGGTAAACACGCGGATCATCGTCATGCTTACCTACGTGTTGAGCGGGCTGTGTGCGGCGATTGCGGGCATTATCGTGGCGGCGGATATTCGCGGTGCCGATGCCAATAACGCCGGGTTATGGCTGGAGCTGGACGCCATTCTCGCGGTGGTTATTGGCGGCGGATCGCTGATGGGCGGACGTTTTAACCTACTGCTTTCGGTGGTGGGGGCGCTGATTATTCAGGGGATGAACACCGGAATTTTGCTTTCGGGCTTTCCGCCAGAGATGAACCAGGTTGTAAAAGCGGTGGTGGTTCTTTGCGTGCTGATTGTCCAGTCGCAACGCTTTATCAGTCTGATTAAAGGAGTACGTAGCCGTGATAAAACGTAATTTGCCACTGATGATCACCATCGGCGTCTTTGTGTTGGGTTATCTTTACTGCCTAACCCAGTTTCCCGGTTTTGCTTCCACAAGAGTGATCTGCAATATCCTGACCGATAACGCCTTTCTTGGGATCATTGCCGTTGGCATGACCTTTGTGATCCTCTCCGGTGGGATCGATCTCTCCGTCGGTTCGGTGATCGCCTTTACTGGCGTGTTTCTGGCAAAAGTGATTGGCGATTTCGGCCTCTCGCCGCTACTGGCGTTTCCGCTAGTGCTGGTGATGGGCTGTGCCTTCGGCGCATTTATGGGGCTTTTGATCGACGCCCTGAAGATCCCGGCATTTATCATTACCCTGGCGGGGATGTTCTTTTTGCGCGGTGTCAGCTATCTCGTTTCGGAAGAGTCGATTCCGATAAACCATCCCATTTATGACACGCTCTCAAGCCTTGCGTGGAAAATCCCTGGCGGCGGTCGCTTAAGTGCGATGGGACTGCTGATGTTGGCGGTGGTGGTTATCGGTATTTTCCTCGCGCATCGTACCCGTTTTGGTAATCAGGTATACGCCATTGGCGGCAACGCAACGTCGGCGAACCTGATGGGGATTTCCACTCGCAGCACCACTATTCGCATTTATATGCTCTCCACCGGACTGGCAACGCTGGCGGGGATTGTCTTCTCGATTTATACCCAGGCCGGATATGCGCTGGCGGGCGTAGGTGTGGAACTGGATGCTATCGCCTCAGTGGTAATTGGCGGTACGCTTCTGAGCGGTGGCGTTGGAACGGTATTAGGGACGCTTTTTGGCGTGGCGATTCAGGGGCTAATACAGACTTATATCAACTTTGATGGCACGCTGAGCTCATGGTGGACGAAAATCGCCATCGGTATTTTGTTATTTATTTTTATAGCATTACAGCGTGGATTAACGGTGCTGTGGGAGAATCGTCAGAGTTCGCCTGTGACAAGAGTCAACATTGCGCAGCGATAAAAACGCCTCTCCGTGTGGAGAGGCGCAGGAGATTACGCGTCCGGGAACTCACGGATAAAGCGTTCGACATCTTCAACCATATGGTCGTTGCCGACAAAGAACGAACGGCGCTGGTGCAGAGTTTCCGGGATGATATCCAGAATACGCTCTTTGCCATCGCTCGCTTTACCGCCCGCTTGTTCCGCCAGGAATGCCATCGGGTTGCACTCATACAGCAAACGCAGTTTGCCGTCCGGGTGGCTGGCGGTGCTTGGGTAGAGATAAATACCGCCTTTCAGCAGGTTACGGTGGAAATCCGCGACCAGTGAACCGATATAACGTGAGGTATAAGGGCGGTTGGTGGACTTATCTTCTTCCTGGCAGAATTTAATGTACTTCTTCACCCCGTTCGGAAACTTAATGTAGTTTCCTTCGTTGATGGAGTAGGTTTTGCCTTTCTCCGGGAAGCGCATCCGTTCCTGGCACAGACAGAAAACGCCCAGCGAAGGATCGTAAGTAAAGGCGTGAACACCGCATCCGGTGGTGTAAACCAGCATGGTAGAGGAGCCGTATACCACGTAACCTGCCGCAACCTGTTTGTTACCAGGCTGGAGGAAATCTTCTTCCGTTACCGGCGTGCCAACAGGCGTAACGCGGCGGTAGATGGAGAAAATGGTACCGACAGAGACGTTAACATCGATGTTGGACGAGCCATCCAGTGGGTCCATCAGCACCACGTATTTTGCGTGTTCACAGCCTTCAAAGACGACAATCTCATCTTCTTCTTCAGAGGCAATGCCCGCAACGATATCGCGTGCTTTCAGTGCGGCTTTCAGTTTTTCATTAGCGAACAAGTCGAGTTTCTGCTGAACCTCGCCCTGCACGTTCTCAGCACCGCTGGCACCCAGGATATCAACCAGTCCTGCTTTGTTGATATCGCGATGGATAATCTTGGCGCCCAGTTTTATTGCCGACAGCAAAGCAGTGAGCTCACCGGTAGCATGAGAAAACTCGTGCTGCTTTTCGACAATAAATTCACCTAACGTTTTCATAAAACTTTCCCTGCAATGTTTATGGAGTAAAGCGACCGCAACAATCTTAACAAATAATCTCAATGTTGCGCTCAGGTGAATCGCGCCAGCAAATTGCGGATTATCCTGAAATGCGTTTCTCACTTGCCCGACATATGCGTAAAATGAGCGGCAGATTAAAAAAGGATAGTGACGTATGCGCATTCATATTTTAGGAATTTGTGGCACGTTTATGGGCGGTCTGGCGATGCTGGCGCGCCAGTTAGGCCATGAAGTAACGGGTTCGGACGCCAATGTGTATCCGCCGATGAGCACCTTACTTGAGAAGCAAGGCATTGAACTGATTCAGGGTTACGATGCCAGCCAGCTCGATCCGCAGCCGGATCTGGTGATTATTGGCAACGCCATGACCCGTGGAAATCCGTGTGTGGAAGCGGTACTGGAAAAAAACATCCCTTATATGTCAGGTCCACAGTGGCTGCACGATTTTGTGCTGCGCGACCGCTGGGTGCTGGCCGTTGCCGGTACACATGGCAAAACCACCACCGCGGGAATGGCAACCTGGATTCTGGAACAGTGCGGTTACAAACCGGGATTTGTGATCGGCGGTGTGCCGGGGAACTTTGAGGTTTCGGCGCGTCTGGGCGAAAGCGACTTCTTTGTTATCGAAGCGGATGAGTATGACTGCGCCTTCTTCGACAAACGCTCTAAATTTGTCCATTACTGCCCACGTACGCTGATCCTCAACAACCTTGAGTTCGATCACGCCGATATCTTTGACGACCTGAAAGCGATCCAGAAACAGTTCCACCATCTGGTGCGTATCGTTCCGGGGCAGGGCCGTATTATCTGGCCAGAAAACGACATCAACCTGAAACAGACCATGGCGATGGGCTGCTGGAGCGAGCAGGAGCTGGTGGGTGAGCAGGGGCACTGGCAGGCGAAAAAGCTGACCACCGATGCTTCCGAATGGGAAGTTTTGCTGGATGGCGAAAAAGTGGGCGAAGTGAAATGGTCGCTGGTAGGCGAACATAATATGCACAATGGCCTGATGGCGATTGCGGCGGCTCGCCATGTTGGTGTAGCGCCGGCAGATGCCGCTAACGCGCTGGGTTCGTTTATTAACGCTCGTCGCCGTCTGGAGTTGCGTGGTGAAGCGAATGGCGTCACGGTATATGACGATTTTGCCCATCACCCAACGGCGATTCTGGCAACGCTTGCGGCGCTGCGTGGCAAAGTTGGCGGTACGGCGCGCATTATTGCCGTGCTGGAACCGCGCTCGAATACCATGAAAATGGGGATCTGCAAAGACGATCTGGCACCTTCATTAGGTCGTGCCGATGAAGTCTTCCTGCTGCAACCGGCGCATATTCCGTGGCAGGTGGCAGAAGTGGCAGAAGCCTGCGTTCAGCCTGCACACTGGAGTGGCGATGTGGATACGCTGGCAGATATGGTGGTGAAAACCGCTCAGCCTGGCGACCATATTCTGGTGATGAGCAACGGCGGTTTTGGTGGGATCCATCAGAAACTGCTGGATGGTCTGGCGAAGAAGGCGGAAGCCGCGCAGTAATTCGGCCTTAGCCTGATATAGTGTGCGTAGGCCGGATAAGGCGTTCACGCCGCATCCGGCATTTGAGCATAGTGCCTGATGCGACGCTTGATGCGTCTTATCAGGCCTACAGGTGCACCGCATCCGGCAAACCATACTCACATCAACAACGAAAATTACCCTTCATTCTCCGCCAGTTCGCGCAGATACTGGAAAATCTGGCGTGCGGATTTCGGCGGCTTATTCCCTTCTTTCTCTTTCTTCGCGTTGCGGATCAGAGTACGCAGCTGCTGACGATCGGCATCGGGCCACAGATTCAATACTTCAGCGATGGCGTCATCACCTTGATCGATCAGACGATCGCGCAGGTTTTCCAGTTTATGGAACAGCACCACCTGCTGGTTGTGACGGTTTTTCAGCTTATCCAGCGCCTGACGAATAGGCTCTACGTCGCGCTGGCGCAGCATCTTACCGATGAGCTGCAACTGGCGGCGGCGACCTTCCATCTTAATACGCTGGGCGAGCTCAATAGCCGCGCGCAGATCCGCATCTAACGGGATCTTATCCAGCGCGTTTTTCCCCAGATCAACAATTTCCGCGCCAAGGCGTTTTAGCTCCTCGGCATCACGTTTAATTTCACTTTTACTGACCCAGATAATTTCATCGTCTTCGTCTTCGATGTCATCACCGGGAACGTCGTCGAGCCAGTCTTCGGGCTGCTTAGTCATCTCAGGCTCCTTAAAAAAAGAGGCTAATGTTACCAGTTAAGATGCGCACTGAAAAACGGTTCTCTGTTAGACTTCAGAGAAACTCTCTACATTATGGCACTTGCAATGAAAGTAATCTCTCAAGTTGAAGCGCAGCGCAAGATTCTGGAAGAAGCAGTTTCCACTGCGCTGGAGTTGGCCTCAGGTAAATCGGACGGTGCGGAAGTTGCCGTCAGCAAGACCACCGGCATTAGCGTAAGCACGCGTTATGGTGAAGTGGAGAATGTTGAATTCAATAGCGATGGCGCGCTGGGGATCACTGTTTATCACCAGAACCGCAAAGGTAGCGCATCATCCACCGATTTAAGCCCGCAGGCCATTGCCCGCACCGTACAGGCGGCGCTGGATATTGCCCGTTATACCTCGCCAGATCCCTGTGCCGGCGTGGCAGACAAAGAGCTGCTGGCCTTTGACGCACCGGATCTCGATTTGTTCCACCCTGCGGAAGTTTCCCCGGATGAAGCCATTGAACTGGCGGCCCGCGCAGAACAGGCAGCATTGCAGGCGGACAAACGCATCACCAATACCGAAGGCGGTAGCTTTAACAGCCACTACGGTGTCAAAGTTTTTGGCAACAGCCACGGCATGTTGCAGGGTTACTGCTCAACGCGTCATTCGCTCTCCAGCTGTGTAATTGCCGAAGAAAATGGCGATATGGAGCGTGATTACGCCTACACCATTGGTCGTGCGATGAGCGATCTGCAAACGCCAGAGTGGGTTGGGGCCGACTGTGCTCGCCGTACTTTATCGCGCCTGTCACCGCGTAAACTCTCCACCATGAAAGCGCCGGTCATTTTTGCCAATGAAGTGGCAACCGGGCTTTTTGGCCATCTGGTGGGGGCGATAGCGGGTGGATCGGTTTACCGTAAATCCACCTTCCTGCTGGATTCGCTGGGTAAACAAATTCTGCCGGACTGGCTGACCATTGAAGAGCATCCGCATCTGCTGAAAGGGCTGGCATCGACGCCATTTGACAGCGAAGGTGTGCGCACCGAGCGTCGCGATATTATTAAAGATGGCATCCTGACTCAGTGGCTGCTGACCAGCTACTCGGCGCGGAAACTGGGGCTGAAAAGCACCGGACATGCGGGCGGTATTCACAACTGGCGGATTGCCGGACAAGGGCTAAGCTTCGAACAAATGCTCAAAGAGATGGGTACCGGGCTGGTGGTGACGGAGCTGATGGGCCAGGGCGTGAGTGCCATTACCGGTGATTATTCCCGTGGTGCAGCGGGCTTCTGGGTAGAGAATGGCGAAATTCAGTATCCGGTTAGCGAAATCACCATCGCAGGTAATTTAAAAGATATGTGGCGCAATATTGTCACCGTCGGTAACGATATTGAAACACGCAGTAATATACAGTGTGGTTCTGTGCTGTTGCCGGAGATGAAAATCGCCGGGCAGTAAAAAACTGGCGCGACCTGCCGCGCTATAAACTAAAAAATTACACAAAATCATTTGCACTGCATCGAGACGGAAAGTGAATGAGGGCCGGGGAGCGTACTCGCAGTACGTGACCCGGGCGAATGAGCGTAGCCGTCGATGAGGCAGTGTGAAGGATGAAGTGTAAATAAAAAAGGAAGTGAGCAATGCGTAAAAGCCTGTTAGCTATTCTTGCAGTCTCCTCGTTGGTATTCAGTTCGGCGTCGTTTGCCGCTGATCTTGAAGACAATATGGAAACCCTCAACGACACTTTAAAAGTGGTCGAAAAAGCCGATAACGCGGCGCAAGTCAAAGACGCGTTAACGAAGATGCGCGCCGCAGCGCTGGATGCGCAAAAAGCAACGCCGCCGAAGCTCGAAGATAAATCACCGGACAGCCCGGAAATGAAAGACTTCCGTCACGGTTTCGATATTCTGGTTGGTCAGATTGACGACGCGCTGAAGCTGGCAAATGAAGGTAAAGTAAAAGAAGCGCAGGCTGCCGCAGAGCAACTGAAAACGACCCGCAACGCCTATCACCAGAAGTATCGTTAATTCCTCATTTCCCTGTTGCCTGCACTCAGGTAACAGGGAACTTATCATCGCAAATGATGCACCACCTGATTGCTGCTGCCGCGCCAGATCAGGGAAGGGTCTTTTAAATCCTGCACAAATTTGCCGTCGACCAGTACGTTAATCAAATCAACAACCTGCATTTGCGCAGCGTTGAGATCGTCGAGTTTATAGCCTGTCCACACCCAGATGTCTTTATCCGGACACTCGGCGCGGATGCGTTTTACCAGTTTCAGAATATCCGGCACGTTTTGCGGATGCAGCGGATCGCCGCCGGAGAGGGAAATCCCCTGGCGTTTGATACGAGTGTCATTCAGATCGTTAATGATCTGGTCTTCCATTGCTTTGGTAAATGGCTGACCAGAATTTACCCGCCATGTGCTTTTGTTATAGCAACCGGGGCATTCATGAACACACCCGGAGACAAACAGGGTGCAGCGAGTGCCGGGGCCGTTGACGATGTCGACAGGATAGTACTGATGATAATTCATTATTTCGCCTGGCTTATCAGTCCGCGTGTAGGCTGCATCCGGTAATCAATGCCTGATGCGACGCTGTCGCGTCTTATCAGGCCTGGAGCAGTTGCCAAATGTAGGCCGGATAAGGCGTTTACGCCGCATCCGGCATTTGCTTAACGTAGAGTGAAGATTAACCTATCTGCCCATTTCCCAAATGTTTAACGCGGCGCTTAACTTCTTCCTGCTTACCGGCGTTAAATGGACGTGCATCCGGGCTACCTAAATATCCGCACACGCGGCGAGTTACCGACACACGGGAGGCGTCATGGTTACCACATTTCGGGCAAGTGAAGCCTTTGCTGGTGCACTCGAACTCACCGGTAAAGCCACACTCGTAGCACTCATCAATCGGTGTATTGGTGCCGTAATACGGTACATGCTGATAGCTGTAATCCCAGACATCTTCCAGCGCCTTCAGGTTGTGCTGAATGTTTGGATACTCGCCGTAGCAAATGAAACCACCGTTCGCCAGCGGCGGGTAAGGCGCTTCAAAGTCGATCTTGTCGTACGGGTTCACCTTCTTCTCCACATCGAGGTGGAAACTGTTGGTGTAGTAACCTTTGTCCGTTACGCCCGGCACCACGCCAAACTCAGCAGTATCGAGACGGCAGAAGCGGTCGCACAGGTTTTCACTCGGCGTGCTGTAGAGACTGAAACCATAACCCGTTTCTTCTTTCCACTGATCCACTGCCTGACGCAGACGTTCAACAATCGCGATACCTTTCGCGCGGAGCTGCTCGTTGTCGTAAACATGTTCGCCGCCGAACAGCGCGTTAATGGTTTCGTGGATGCCGATGTAACCCAGCGAAATAGATGCACGACCGTTTTTGAAGATTTCAGAAACATCATCGTCAGCATTCAGACGCACGCCACAAGCGCCTTCCATATAGAGGATCGGGGCCACACGCGCTTTCACGCCTTCGAGACGAGCGATACGGGTCATCAGCGCCTTACGTGCCAGCACCAGACGTTCATCCAGCAGCTTCCAGAAGGTGGCTTCATCGCCTTTTGCTTCCAGAGCAATACGCGGCAGGTTCAGGCTGATCACGCCGAGGTTGTTACGACCATCGTGGATCTGCTCGCCGTTTTCATTTTCCCACACGCCGAGGAAGCTGCGGCAGCCCATCGGGGTTTTAAACGAACCGGTGACTTTCACTACCTGATCGTAGTTCAGGATATCCGGATACATGCGCTTGCTTGCGCACTCCAGCGCCAGCTGTTTGATGTCGTAGTTCGGATCGCCTTTTTTATGGTTCAGACCATCGCGAATCGCAAACACCAGTTTCGGGAACACCGCAGTTTTACGGTTTTTACCGAGACCTGCGATACGGTTACGCAGGATAGATTCCTGAATCAGGCGCGATTCCCAGCTGGTGCCCAGACCAAAACCAAAAGTTACAAACGGCGTTTGACCGTTGGCGGTATGCAGGGTGTTTACTTCGTACTCCAGCGACTGGAAGGCATCGTAGCACTCTTTAATGGTACGAGAGTTAGCGTAGCCTTCTGCGTCCGGGATGCTCCACTCTTCTGCGGTCTTGCGATGTTTGTTGTAGCTGGCGGTGACAAACGGTGCCAGCACTTCATCGATACGGTTAATGGTGGTGCCGCCATAAATATGGCTGGCAACCTGAGCAATAATCTGCGCAGTTACCGCGGTTGCCGTTGAGATCGACTTCGGCGGTTCAATCTCGGCGTTCCCCATTTTAAAGCCCTGGGTCAGCATGCCTTTCAGGTCGATCAACATGCAGTTGAACATCGGGAAAAACGGTGAGTAATCGAGATCGTGATAGTGAATATCGCCACGCTCATGTGCCTGCACCACGTCACGCGGCAGCAGGTGCTGACGTGCATAGTGTTTAGCCACGATCCCGGCCAGCAGGTCGCGCTGGGTTGGAATCACCTTGCTGTCTTTGTTGGCGTTTTCGTTGAGTAACGAGGCGTTGGTCTGCTCGACCAGACCACGGATCTCCTGGTTCAGGCGACCGCGTTTTTCACGTTCAATGTCGCGATCGTGACGGTACTCGATGTAAGCGCGAGCCAGTTGTTTGTATGGACCCGACATCAGCTGGTTTTCAACTGCGGTCTGGATCTCGTTGATATCCACCTGGTTGCGGCCCTGCATCTGCTCGCTGACAACCGCGGCAACAGTGGCGCAATAATCGGCATCATCGACTTCCGCTGCTTTAGCTGCACGCAGAATCGCTTCTTTGATGCGCTCTGATTTAAACGGCACTTTGCAGCCGTCTCGTTTCATCACATGCGGTGTCATGATCGCTCCATATTTTTAAGAACAGGTTATCCACAGAAATTGGGAAAGGCATTTTCCGGTTTTTTCGTTTCGTTTTCCGGTGCTTTCCGCAATCGCCATCCGCTTATCCACAACGCCGCACCTTTTTCGTGGGGAGCTGTAGTAGCAATTATAGTCGATTAATACAACATATTGGGTTGGGACGCATTTTAAAGTCTATATATAGTGCTTTGCATCAAGGATGTTTTAACTTTTTTTGATGTAGCTCAAAGTAAAAAGCAGAGCGTACGGATGACGGGCGCTACAGCGTTATGTAAATTTTTTAATGAATTTGCTGGTTGAAAAATCAACAAAAACAACATGCTGACAGACAAAACCCCGGAATGACCGGCATTACCGGGGCTTAGGGGAGATTTACTTCTGTAACCACCAGACAGCCTCAAAAGGCCGTAAAGTCATGGCACAGGGTTGTGGTGAGGCTTCTTCGTAGTTATGCATCACAAGCTGCCAGTTGCCGCGCATTTGCCCTGGCTGCCAGGGTTGGATCTCACGGCTAAGGTTGGCAATGACCAGCAAGGTTTGCCCCTTCCATTCACGGCGATAGCACCACAATACAGGGCTGTTTGGCAGCAGATCCTGGTAATTGCCCCATGTCAGGATGGCTTCCTGCTTACGCAGTGCGATTAACTTTTGGTAGGTGTAAAACACCGAGGAATCATCGGCCAGCGCGGCTTCTACGTTGATTTGTTGATAGTTATCGCCCAGGCCAATCCACGGTTCGCCAGCCGTAAACCCGGCATTATCGCCGTTGCTCCATTGCATGGGTGTGCGACTGTTGTCACGGGATTTGCTGGCGAGGATTGCCAATAACTCGTCGGCATCACGCCCATCGTTGCGTAGCTCGGCAAACATATTGAGGCTCTCCACGT
Source organism: Escherichia coli DSM 30083 = JCM 1649 = ATCC 11775 (assembly GCF_003697165.2). Classification (GTDB taxonomy): domain Bacteria; phylum Pseudomonadota; class Gammaproteobacteria; order Enterobacterales; family Enterobacteriaceae; genus Escherichia; species Escherichia coli. Next base: position 4,203,669 of record NZ_CP033092.2, on the reverse strand, counting down.
CGCGATAGTCAGTAATGCGCGTGAAATGCGGGTTGGTCATGCCAATCTCTTCGCCCTGGTAGATATACGGCGTTCCCTGCATGCCATGCAGCACCATCGCCAGCATTTTTGCCGCAGGCACGCGGTATTCACCTTCATCACCAAAGCGAGAAACAATGCGCGGCTGATCGTGGTTACACCAGAACAAGGCATTCCATGCTACGTTGTGCATTCCTTGTTGCCAGTGGCGGAACAATGTTTTCAACGCCACAAAGTCAGGTTTAGCCAGCGTCCATTTTTCACCACCGGGATAATCGACCTTCAGGTGATGAAAATTAAAGGTCATCGATAATTCACTGCCTGTCAGTGCCGCGTATCGCTGGCAATGCTCAAGGCTGGTGGAGGACATTTCACCTACGGTCATTAACCCGCGTGGCGTAAACACATCGCGGTTCATCTCGTGCAAAAACTCGTGTGCTCGTGGTCCGTCGGTGTAGAAGCGACGCCCGTCGCCATCCAGGTCTTCAGGGAAACGCGGGTCTTTGGAGATCAGATTCACCACATCCAGGCGCAACCCGTCAACCCCACGATCGGCCCAGAACTCACAGACTTTTTTCAGCTCTGCGCGTACCGCTGGATTCTCCCAGTTGAGATCCGCCTGTTCTGGTGCAAAGAGATGCAAATAGTACTGTTCGCTTTCCGCATGCCAGCGCCACGCACTACCGCCAAATTTTGAACGCCAGTTGTTCGGTGGTGTTTCTGGTTCGCCATCGCGCCAGATATAAAACTGGCGGTAAGGGCTTTCTTTGTTCAGCGCCTCGCGAAACCAGGCATGTTGGGTAGAGGTATGGTTAAACACCATATCGAGAATGATACGAATCCCGCGCGATTTTGCCTGCGTCACCAGTTCGTCAAAATCGTCCAGCGTGCCGTAGGTGGGATCAATCGCCGTATAGTTCGCTACGTCGTAACCGTTATCGACCTGGGGAGAGACATAAAAGGGGGTTAGCCAGATGGCATCAACGCCCAGTTTATGCAGATAGTCCAGGCGTTGTATAACGCCACGTAAATCGCCGGTGCCGCTACCCGTGGTGTCCTGAAAACTCTTTGGATAAATCTGGTAGATAACGCCGTTTTGCCACCAGTGGGGAAGATTAGTCATTACGTTATTCCTGCAAATGCGAGGGGGCGCAATTGCGCCCCGAAGAAAATTAAACAATATCCAGCGTGCCCAGGCGGTATTTCCGCTGATAGATAAACGAGGTGAGTACAATCGGGATGATGATGGCGATAGCCATTGCCAGCGCAAACACCTGCCAGTAGCTCGGTTGAATCGAGAGAATTCCCGGTAGGCCGCCTACGCCGATGCCATTCGCCATAACGCCGTTCAGGCCGCATAGCAATCCTGCCAGACCAGAACCAATCATCGCGCACAGCATCGGGAAGCGATATTTCAGGTTGATGCCGTACATTGCAGGCTCAGTGACCCCAAGCCAGGCGGAGATCGCCGCAGGCACGGAGATCTCGCGTTCATTGTGCTTGCGGCTGGAAATGATAATGCCTATCACGGCGGAGCCCTGAGCGATATTCGACAGCGCAATCAGCGGCCACACTGGCGTACCACCCATGCTTTGAATCATCTGCAAATCAATAGCAAGCGTGGTCTGGTGTACCCCGGTGATCACCAGCGGGGCGTACAGGAAGCCAAACAATGCCGCGCCAATTGGAGCAAAGCTGCCGGTCATCAGGTGACGTACCGCAAAGGCAACGCCATCGCCAATCATGCGACCAAACGGACCAATCAGCGCATGGGCGAGGAACACCGCGAGGATCAGCGAACAGACGGGTACCACCACCAGATAGAGGTAATCCGGCACGATGCGTTTAAGGCGAGTTTCAATAACGCCCAGCGCCAGTCCGGCTAACAGTGCCGGGATCACCTGCGCCTGATAGCCTACTTTGGCGATGCTGAACATGCCAAAGTCCCACACTTCCGGCAGCTGCTGCCCGAGCAGATAAGCGTTCATCAGCTGTGGAGAAACCAGTGTCACGCCAAGCACGATACCAAGGATCGGCGTGCCGCCCATTTTTTTCACCGCTGACCAGCAAATACCGACCGGCAGGTAGAAGAAGATCGCTTCACCGATCAACCACAGAAAATCGTAGATCGTTTGCAGGGAAGGGTACATTTGCGCCAGCGTCTGACCGTTGCTCATGGGCAAATCGCCGATCACATTGCGAAAACCGAGGATCAAACCGCCGCTGATCAACGCGGGCAGCAACGGGAAGAAGATCTCCGCGAAATGAGAGATCAACTGCTCATGCCATTTCATATTCTGCCGGGCGGCTTTTTTTACCTGCTCTTTATCAACCTGCGCCTGTCCGGTTGACGCTATTAGTGCTTGATAGTAATCACCCACATTGGTGCCAATCACCACCTGAAATTGCCCGGCATTGGTGAAACAGCCTTTCACCATGGGGAGTTGCTCAATTTCTTTCGGTCTGGCATTGGCCGGTTGGTTGAGGACAAAGCGCAGGCGAGTAATACAGTGGCTCACCGTCGCAATATTGCCGCGCCCGCCGACCAGTTCAATCAACCGATCGATATCCGTTTGGTTTATTTTGCTCATCATAAAGCCCCATGGCAGATGACATTTTTGGTTGGCTGCAGAATATATTGCGCGGAAAAATTTAAAAACGGGAACGTTCCCGAAACGCAGCGAAGATCACAATTTATCGTTCAGGAAACGATCAGGACAGGGTGGCGGGGATGATGATTTGTTGCGGTTCGCTGCGCCCGGTTACCTGTGCGATCAATTGGCAGGCCGCCTGGCGTCCAGCTTCGGCGTAACCGGGATCTACGGTGACGATCTCCGGATGGAGGAATTTCATTAACGGTGTATTACCGACGCTCGCCAGTTGCAAGGTGTCGATGCGTTGCTCTTGCAGGTATTTACTTGCGCCAAGTGCCAGCGTGTCGGTTGCGCACAGTAACGCAGTAGTTTCAGGCGTAATCACTTTTGCCACGTTCTCATAGCCTTGCTTCATAGCAAGCCCTGGCAGAGCGGCAACGGGATGCAGTTTATGCGCTTTGCAGAACGCCAGGTAGGCTTCGTGACGTCGCTTACCGGTTGTCACGTCACTATGCGGCACGCCGAGATAACTGATATTACGATGCCCCTGGTCATACAGCCGTTGCATCAGGATCTTGATTGCCCCTTCGTCGTCATAACAGACCGAAGCAAAGCCTTTTGCGTCACGCGCCAGCAGAACCAGCGATGACTGCCAGTGGGCTAACATTTCTTCTGTTATGCCAGTAAAACCGAACAGCACTACGCCGTCGATATTACGCCGTTTCAGCACCCCCAAATGTTCGGCAACTAATTGTGGGGAAAACTGACTTTCCATCATGATTGGGTCGTAACCTTGTTCATAGAACGCTGGCAGCATGGTTTGAACGGCGAGATTTTCTGACAACGAATCCAGACGGGTAACAATGATGGCGACCACTTTATCGCTTTGCCCACGCATAGCGCGCGCAGAGCGGGAAGGGGAAAATCCATGCTGATTCATCACTGCTTCAACACGCTCGCGGGTGCGCTGGCTCACGCCGCTTTCGTTATTCAGCACCCGGGAAACTGTAGATTTCCCCACGCCGCTTAAGCGTGCGATGTCTTTGATGGTCAGCCGATTTTGCATCCTGTTGTCCTGTAACGTGTTGTTTAATTATTTGAGCCTAACTTTACCCGTGCATTCAGCAATGGGTAAAGTCTGGTTTATCGTTGGTTTAGTTGCCAGCAGGTATTATATCGCCATAGATGCTACGAATATTATTGGATTCTCCTTATTATTTGCGGCGCTTTTTTCACTTACCGGAGGTTATATGGAACCTGATCCCACGCCTCTCCCTCGACGGAGATTAAAACTTTTCCGGTAAGCCCGTCTTTTCACGGCGTTACCGGATGCGTAAGGCCGTGACGTTTTAACGTCCCTGCTCAGCTTTATTACCTTCAGGTAAGGCTTCGCCACGCCTGAAGACATTTCTGTACTGTTTCAGACAGTGCGGAGGGACTCCTTATGTTTAAAGAAATTTTTACCCGGCTCATTCGCCATTTACCTTCCCGTCTGGTTCATCGCGATCCATTGCCTGGCGCGCAGCAGACAGTGAATACGGCGGTCCCGCCGTCCTTAAGTGCGCATTGCCTGAAAATGGCGGTGATGCCCGAAGAAGAATTATGGAAAACGTTCGACACCCATCCGGAAGGGTTAAATCAGGCGGAAGTGGAATCTGCCCGCGAACAACATGGTGAAAATAAATTACCCGCACAACAACCGTCGCCGTGGTGGGTACATTTATGGGTCTGCTATCGCAACCCATTTAATATTTTACTCACCATTCTCGGCGCTATTTCTTACGCCACGGAAGATTTATTTGCCGCGGGCGTTATCGCGCTAATGGTCGCTATTTCTACGTTGCTGAACTTTATTCAGGAAGCACGTTCCACTAAAGCGGCAGATGCCCTGAAAGCGATGGTCAGCAATACTGCGACGGTGCTGCGCGTAATTAACGACAAAGGCGAAAATGGCTGGCTGGAGATCCCGATCGACCAGCTGGTGCCCGGCGATATTATAAAACTGGCGGCGGGGGATATGATCCCGGCAGATTTACGTATCTTGCAGGCGCGGGATCTGTTCGTCGCTCAGGCGTCGTTAACCGGTGAGTCTCTGCCCGTAGAAAAAGCAGCTACCACTCGCCAGCCGGAGCACAGCAATCCGCTGGAGTGCGACACCCTGTGTTTTATGGGCACCACCGTGGTGAGCGGCACGGCACAAGCAATGGTGATTGCTACAGGTGCCAATACCTGGTTTGGTCAACTGGCGGGGCGTGTTAGTGAGCAGGAAAGCGAGCCGAATGCCTTTCAGCAAGGGATCAGCCGCGTCAGTATGCTGCTGATTCGCTTTATGCTGGTGATGGCTCCGGTGGTGCTGTTAATCAATGGTTACACCAAAGGCGACTGGTGGGAAGCGGCACTGTTTGCGCTTTCGGTCGCGGTAGGCTTAACGCCGGAAATGTTGCCGATGATTGTTACCTCGACGCTGGCGCGCGGCGCAGTAAAGCTGTCGAAACAGAAAGTGATCGTCAAACATCTGGATGCTATTCAGAACTTTGGCGCAATGGATATTCTGTGCACTGATAAAACTGGCACCCTGACACAGGACAAAATTGTGCTGGAGAATCATACCGATATCTCCGGTAAAACCAGCGAACGCGTGCTGCATAGCGCGTGGTTGAACAGTCATTATCAGACCGGACTTAAAAACCTGCTCGATACAGCGGTGCTCGAAGGTACGGATGAAGAGTCAGCGCGCTCGCTGGCCAGTCGTTGGCAAAAAATCGATGAGATTCCGTTTGATTTCGAGCGTCGCCGGATGTCGGTGGTAGTGGCAGAAAATACCGAGCACCATCAGCTGGTTTGCAAAGGTGCATTGCAGGAAATCCTCAATGTGTGTTCGCAGGTGCGTCACAATGGCGAGATTGTGCCGCTCGATGACATCATGCTGCGTAAGATTAAGCGGGTTACTGATACGCTGAATCGTCAGGGGCTGCGCGTGGTTGCGGTGGCGACGAAATACCTGCCAGCGCGTGAAGGAGATTACCAGCGGGCGGATGAATCCGACCTGATCCTCGAAGGATATATTGCTTTCCTTGATCCGCCAAAAGAGACAACTGCTCCGGCACTGAAGGCATTAAAAGCGAGTGGAATTACCGTAAAAATCCTTACTGGCGACAGTGAGTTAGTTGCAGCGAAAGTGTGCCATGAAGTGGGGCTGGACGCGGGAGAGGTGGTCATTGGTAGTGATATTGAAACGCTATCTGACGACGAACTGGCAAATCTCGCACAGCGCACCACGCTGTTTGCTCGTCTGACGCCGATGCATAAAGAACGCATTGTGACCTTACTGAAGCGCGAAGGGCATGTGGTTGGCTTTATGGGCGATGGTATTAATGATGCGCCCGCCTTACGCGCTGCGGATATCGGCATTTCTGTGGACGGCGCGGTAGATATTGCCCGTGAAGCGGCTGATATCATCCTGCTGGAAAAAAGCCTGATGGTGCTGGAAGAGGGGGTTATTGAAGGACGTCGCACTTTCGCCAACATGCTGAAATACATCAAAATGACGGCGAGCTCCAACTTCGGTAATGTGTTCAGCGTGCTGGTGGCGAGTGCTTTCTTGCCCTTCCTGCCGATGTTGCCGTTACACTTGCTTATTCAGAACCTGCTGTATGATGTGTCACAGGTGGCGATCCCGTTTGATAACGTCGACGACGAGCAAATTCAAAAGCCGCAGCGTTGGAACCCGGCGGATCTGGGGCGCTTTATGATCTTCTTCGGACCGATCAGCTCGATCTTCGATATTCTGACGTTTTGCCTGATGTGGTGGGTATTCCATGCCAACACGCCGGAAACGCAAACGCTGTTCCAGTCGGGATGGTTTGTGGTGGGCTTACTGTCGCAAACGCTGATTGTGCATATGATCCGCACCCGCCGTGTGCCGTTTATTCAGAGCTGTGCATCGTGGCCGTTAATGATCATGACCGTGATCGTGATGATTGTCGGGATCGCATTGCCGTTTTCACCGCTGGCCAGTTATCTGCAATTACAGGCGCTGCCGTTAAGCTATTTCCCGTGGCTGGTTGCGATTCTGGCAGGGTATATGACATTAACCCAGTTGGTGAAAGGGTTCTATAGCCGTCGTTACGGCTGGCAATAAAGAATAAACTGGGCACGATAGCCCCGATTCAGATTGCAGACAAAGTAAGCTTTGTTCATGCCGGATGCGGCGTAAATGCCTTATCCGGCCAACAAATTCAATAAATTGCAGGAATCACGTAGGCCTGATAAGCGTAGCGCATCAGGCGATTTTGCGTTTGTCATCAGACTTAATCCGGGCATGATAGCCCGGATTTCCATCAAGATTAGCGACGAACAGCGATCGCTTCGATCTCAATCTTCACGTCTTTCGGCAGACGGGCGACTTCAACGCAAGAACGTGCCGGGAAGGTGGCGTTGTGTTCGGTGAAGAAGGCTTCGTAGGTAGCATTAACGGTAGCGAAGTCGTTCAGATCTTTCACAAACACGGTGGTTTTAACGATGTCGCCCACTTTCAGGCCAGCGGCTTCGACGATCGCTTTTACGTTATCCAGCGACTGACGTGCCTGTGCAGCGACGTCTGCCGGTACTTCACCCGTTTTCGGATTTACCGGGATCTGACCGGAGGTGATGATCATATTGCCCAGATCAACGCCCTGTACGTAAGGACCGATAGCTGCCGGTGCATTTTCCGTCGCGATAGTTTTGCTCATGATTTCTCCTTTATTACAGCGGTAAAAAGTCTGGCTCATTATAGGGAGCCAGACTTTTATTACCAACCGCAATTAATTGGCCAGCACCACATTATGGGAAAACTCTTTTTCACAGTATTTGCATTTGAGCGCGATGTCATTGGCGCGTTTTCGCACGGCAAAGCTGGAAGAAACCGGTTCGGCATGGCTGATACAGTTGCTGTTCGGGCAGACCAGCACATTGTCGATGCGCTCTGGCAGACTGGGGCGCGATTTACCCACCACTTCATAGTTGTCGATACGGTTAACCGTGGCTTGCGGCGCATACAATGCCAGTTGATCTACCTGATCTTCACTCAAAAAGGTATTTTCGATTTTGATCAGATCTTTGCGGCCCATCTCGCCAGAAGGCAAGTTCAGACCGATGGTGATGCGCTGATCCGTTTCGGTCAGCTTGAACAGACTCAACAGCTTAAAACCGATCTGGGCGGGGATATGGTCAATTACCGTGCCGCGTTTAATAGCTTCAACCTGCAATTTATTATCGTGTGTCATCTCTATTTCCCCTTACAGTACCAGATCGCGATTCAGAACCAGTGCCAGTAACGCCTGGCGAGCGAAAATCCCGTTGCCTGCCTGCTGGAAGTACCAGGCGTGTGGCGTTTTATCCACATCGGTGGCAATCTCATCAACACGCGGCAGCGGATGCAGCACTTTCATATTGGCTTTGGCGTTGTGGAGATCGCTGGCGCGAAGAACAAACTGCGCTTTCACGTTGGCGTACTCGGACGGGTCCAGACGCTCTTTTTGCACGCGGGTCATGTACAGGATGTCTACTTCCGCCATCACTTCTTCAATAGAGCTGTGCAGACTCCATGCGATCCCTTTTTCATCGAGCATATCCAGAATGTATTGCGGCATTGCCAGCGCGTCCGGCGCGATGAAGTAAAAACGGTTGCCGTCGAACTTCGCTAACGCCTGAGTCAGGGAGTGAACGGTGCGGCCATATTTCAGGTCACCAACCATTGCGACGTGGAGATTGTCCAGACGCCCCTGGGTTTCCTGAATAGTGAATAAGTCCAGCAAGGTTTGCGTCGGATGTTGGTTGGAGCCATCACCGGCATTCAGTACCGGTACATTGCCGGAAAACTCGGTGGCCAGGCGCGCCGCACCTTCCTGCGGATGACGCATCACTATCGCATCGACGTAAGTGCTGATAACCGAAATGGTATCGGCCAGCGTTTCGCCCTTTTTACCCAGTGATGTATTGGCGCTGTCGGAGAAGCCCACCACGCTGGCACCCAGGCGGTGCATGGAAGTTTCGAAAGAGAGGCGGGTACGGGTAGAGGCTTCGAAGAAACAGCTGGCAATGACTTTGTGCTTCAACAGCTCTGGTTGCGGGTTTGCTTTCAGTTTCGCCGCTGTCGCCAGCACCAGATTAAGGTCATCGCGACTAAGGTCGTTTATGGAAATGATATGTTTCTGATATAGCGGATTAGCCATCTTTTATCTCCTGACGCCTGGGCAAAAAAAAGCCCCTCGATTGAGGGGCTGGGAATGGGTGATCAACGGGAAGAAAAACGGCAGGCCAGCGTCTTTTTTCAGACGCGGTAAGACAAAATGTCGAACACACTGAACCATACATCCTCCCGGCAAATTGTCCGGCATTATACTCATCGTCAGAAGCGGCGCAAGCATTTGATGCAATATTTTGTCAGCGCAAACGGTTTATTTGAATTAAAAGTCAAAGTATATGCATTTTTATTTGATGTGATTCTGCAGGGGAACTGTCCTTCGGTATCAATAATTGCAGACATTCCCTGCTTTTTCCTTTTTCACTTTCACGCAATCAGATATGCATTTTATTCCATTCATCCGACTTATAGGGCGGAGTGTGAAAGCGAACGGCTAACACTATTGCTTACTGCTCAGGGATGCGCGCTATCACTTTAATTTCAAAATCAAAGCCTGCCAGCCATGTAACACCCACCGCCGTCCAGTTTGGATAAGGTGGGGCGCTAAATATTTCATTTTTCACCGTCATGATGTCTTCAAATTGGTTTTCTGGATCGGTATGGAAGCTCGTAACATCAATGATATCGTCAAAAGTGCATCCCGCAGCAGCCAGGGTCGCATGCAAATTATCAAATGCCAGTCTGACTTGTTGCTGAAAATCGGGTTCTGGTGTTCCGTCCTCTCGACTTCCTACTTGCCCGGAAACAAACAGCAAATCGCAGGAACGAATAGCCGCAGAATAACGATGCTCAGCATACAGTGAATGTCGGCCAGCAGGGAAAACAGCGGTTCTTTCTACCATTTGGTTATCCTCAAGATTTACGACATGAACAGAAGATTTCTCTTTACCGGGAGCCGCTTTTAGCGGACGACGTGAGTAAACAAAACCCAGACATCATGGATAATGGCTGGGCTTAATTGAGCGTAGTCGGTTATGCGCCAAACGCGCCATCAATGGTATGCATCGCGCCGGTAACAAAACTGGCTTCTGGCCCTGCTAACCATGCGACCATACCAGCGACCTCTTCCGGTTGCCCATGTCTTTTGATAGCCATAAAACCATGCAACATATCGCGCATTGGCCCGTTGGCGGGATTAGCGTCGGTATCAATTGGCCCTGGCTGGACGACGTTGATGGTGATCCCACGCGGTCCAAAATCACGGGCCAGCCCGCGCGACATGCCTTGTAGGGCAGATTTACTGGCGGCATAAGCAGCCATGCCTGCAACAGGCATACGATCGCCATTCACGGAGCCGATGATTAAGATGCGCCCGCCTTCGGGCATCTGCCGGGCGGCTTCAACAGAGGCATGGTAAGGAGCATGAATATTGATTTTGAAAAGGCGATCAATATCGTCGGCATTTAATTCCAGGGCATCGCCAAAGACGCCAATACCTGCATTTACCACCAGGATATCCAATGCGCCGCTCTTACGAACGACATCAATAACAGCGTCTCTGTCAGCACTATCTGTGAATACTGCTGTTGCTCCAGTCTCTTGTGCCAGGCGTTCAGCGGCATCTTTCGACCCCGCATAGGTGAATCGTACATTGGCCCCATCGGTGACGAAACGACGTACGATAGCGGCACCGATTCCACGGCTACCACCGAGGATGAGAACTGTCTTACCTGTAAAAGCGCCCATAAGGACTCCTTGATTTATTATGTAACATGCATTACAAAACTGTTTTAACTTTCTGTCAACAAGTTTTGTAATGGTCACTAAAAAACAATCTCGCGTTCCAGGTCGTCCCAGACGTTTCGCTCCTGAGCAGGCAGTCTCTGCGGCAAAAGTGCTTTTTCACCAAAAAGGTTTCGATGCTGTCAGTGTTGCTGAAGTTACTGATTATCTTGGTATTAACCCCCCGAGCCTCTACGCGGCTTTTGGCAGTAAGGCTGGGTTATTTAGCCGTGTACTCAATGAATATGTCGGTACGGAAGCTATTCCGCTTGCCGATATTCTTCGTGATGATCGTCCGGTAGGCGAGTGCCTGGTTGAGGTATTAAAAGAAGCGGCGCGCAGATATAGCCAAAACGGCGGCTGCGCTGGCTGTATGGTTCTTGAAGGTATTCATAGTCATGATCCACAAGCGCGTGATATTGCCGTTCAATATTATCACGCCGCAGAAACGACCATTTATGACTATATCGCCAGGCGGCATCCACAAAGCGCACAATGTGTGACTGATTTTATGAGTACCGTGATGTCAGGGCTTTCTGCGAAGGCACGGGAGGGGCACTCCATCGAACAACTCTGTGCAACAGCTGCACTGGCGGGGGAAGCGATAAAAACTATTCTCAAGGAGTGATGCTGGCCTTGACCCGAAAGGCGGGAACGCGCCTGCCGATAAGTTGTGATAAGACAATAATTCACGCGTTAAGGCTGGCGGAATTGATCATCTTTTCGTATAACGATAGAAATGAAACATTGTTTTAATTAAGGAGTGGAAAAGATGATCATCGGAAATATTCATAATCTTCAGCCGTGGCTACCCCAGGAGTTACGCCAGGCGATTGAGCATATCAAAGCACACGTTACGGCAGAAACGCCAAAGGGCAAGCACGATATCGAAGGCAATCGTCTGTTTTATCTTATCTCGGAAGATATGACCGAGCCGTACGAAGCTCGCCGTGCGGAGTACCATGCCCGCTATCTCGACATTCAGATTGTGTTAAAAGGTCAGGAAGGCATGACCTTCAGCACGCAACCTGCAGGTACGCCGGAGACCGACTGGTTAGCAGATAAAGACATCGCATTTTTGCCGGAAGGCGTTGATGAGAAAACAGTTATCCTAAATGAAGGTGATTTTGTTGTGTTTTATCCGGGGGAAGTGCATAAACCGCTGTGCGCAGTGGGCGCACCAGCCCAGGTTCGCAAAGCAGTAGTGAAGATGCTGATGGCGTGATGACTTTTCGCCGTAAATAACTCCAGGTTTACGGCGAGCTTATGAAAAGAGCGTTTTTTGATATTTTTTTGTGAGTAGAATTTGTAATGCTTAGACGTTCTTATTAACTCAAGGAGTCCGTCATGAGCAAAATATCAGATTTGAATTATTCTCAACACATTACATTAGCCGACAATTTTAAACAAAAAAGTGAAGTTTTAAATACCTGGCGTGTTGGAATGAATGATTTTGCCCGTATTGCCGGGGGGCAGGATAGCAGAAGGAATATTCTTTCTCCCAGAGCATTTTTGGAGTTTTTGGCAAAAATATTTACCCTGGGTTATGTGGATTTTAGCAAACGCTCCAACGAAGCGGGTAGAAATATGATGGCTCATATTGAGTCCTCATCTTATATCAAAAATAATGATGGCAGTGAAATAATGAATTTTGTTATGAATAATCCTGAAGGTGAGCGTGCGGATTCATCTAAGGTGATTATAGAAATTTCACTTTCTACTACCACTACTATGGGGACTCGTCAAGGACATACAGCCATTATATTTCCACAATCTGATTTTTTGAGTTTTCGTTATGAAGGTAAGTCTTTTGAAAGAAAAGATGATAGTTCATTACACCTGATTACTAACAAGGTTCTGGCGTGTTACCAACGCGAAGCTAACAAGGAAATAGCTCGTCTATTAAATATTCCGCAGGAGTTAAATAATCCTCATGACTTAAATTACTCGCAGGTGAGTTGTAAAAACTCAGTTGATTCTACGATTACGGATTTATTAGAAAAACCATTGAACAATGCATTATTAGCAATAAGGAAAGAACATCTGCTATTAATGCCTTATATGTGTAATGAATCGATTTCATACTTACTTGGTGAAAAATGGACACTGAAAGAAATAGATGCCCTTAACGCCTTAAATAATTATCTTATTAATAATAAGAAAGCTACTGACAATGAAATTAATGACATCAAAGTTAACCTGTCTCATATTCTTATTGATTCCTTAGATGATGCGAAAGTTAACCTTACACCGGTTATCGGTTCGATTCTGGAGACTTTTTTAAAATCCCCATATATTAATGATGTAAGAATGCTGGATTGGTGTTTTAATAAAAGCATGCAATATTTTGGTGATTCTGAAAAGATAAAGTATGCATGCTCTGTGATAAATCATATTGATTTTAGTCGCGATCAATCTAAAGATTTTAGCTGCGATCAATCTAAAATTAAAATAGCTGAGACCTTATTTTTTAATCTCGATAAAGAACCCTATGAAAATAGCCGTAAATTACAGGAATTGATTTGGGATAAGTTGGTTGCGTATGTCAATGATTTTAACTTAAGCAATCAAGAAAAATCACGCTTAATACTAAGGTTATTTGATGATGTTAAGTTGCTATTTAATGAAGTGCCTGTCAGCATTTTAGTAAATGATATTTTTTTGAAGGATTTTTTCATGAGGCAACCTGATTTTGCGAAGTGGTACTTCTATCAATTACTTAAGAAGTATGAGGGCGAACAGCTGTATCTTAATGAGTTAGGATATGTTTATGGTAATGAAGAAAAAACAAATGAAATTGTAAAAAAACATCCGGGTTATGTCATTAAGATTTTTGAAGAAAAGATGGGTAATGAATTAAAAATTAGAACAAGAATGATGAAAATCCTCCGGAATGGCAAAATCAATATATATGAATATATGAATATATTAATAATGAACAGTTGGGAAAATTAAATCCTCCGGAAGATTTACGTATAGTAATAGAAAAATTTGGGTGGTAGAATAGAACTATTACTACATAAAATAATGTGATGCCGGGATAGTTTTGTATTTCCCGGCATCTTTATAGCGATATCAATTATTTACTGAGCGTCGCGACCATCACCGCTTTGATGGTATGCATACGGTTTTCCGCCTGATCAAAAACAATGCTGGCGGCAGATTCGAAGACCTCATCAGTCACTTCCATTCCGCCATGTAGGCCAAATTCTTCCGCCATTTTCTTACCAAGCGTCGTTTGGTCGTCATGAAACGCGGGCAGGCAGTGGAGGAATTTGACCTCCGGGTTACCAGTCAACTGCATCATCTTGCTGTTCACCTGATAATCACGCAGCAATGCAATCCGTTCCGCCCATTTCTCTTTTGCTTCACCCATCGACACCCATACATCGGTATAGATAAAGTCAGCACCTTCAACTCCTTTGGCTACATCTTCCGTCAGCGTAATATCCCCGCCATTTTGCTGTGCCAGGGCGCGGCATTCCGTAACCAGCGCAGCTTCCGGCCAGCATGCCTTTGGCGCGACCAGACGCAAATCCAGACCGGTAAGCGCCGCAGCTTCAAGCATCGAGTTTCCCATGTTGTTACGTGCGTCACCTGCATAGACCAGCGTCATTTCGTTGAATGTTTTACCGGGCAAATGCTCTTGCATGGTGAGAAGATCCGCCAGCAGCTGGGTGGGGTGGAACTCATTGGTCAGGCCGTTCCATACTGGCACGCCAGCGTATTCCGCCAGTGTTTCGACAATCTCCTGACCATAGCCGCGATACTGAATACCGTCATACATGCGACCAAGCACGCGGGCAGTGTCTTTAATCGACTCTTTATGACCAATCTGGCTGCCGCTTGGGCCGAGATAAGTAACGCGAGCACCCTGGTCATATGCGGCAACTTCGAAAGAGCATCGGGTACGAGTCGAGTCTTTTTCGAAGATGAGCGCGATGTTTTTACCAGTGAGTTTGGCTTCTTCTTTACCACTTTTCTTATCGGCTTTCAGCTTCGCGGCTAACTGCAGCAGGCTGTTGAGTTCAGCTGGCGTGAAATCGAGTAATTTCAGGAAATGCTTATGATAAAACCCAGACATAGATCCCTCCTGTGGCTAACGCCTCAATGAATTAAAATTCAATTTATATGGATGGTTATTCATTTGCAAGTCTAAAGCATAAATCTTTGTCACAAAGGTGGAGGCAATGTCAGTGGTGTGTGACAATAAGAGTATCGGCAGGACATTAAGAGGAATGAGCCATGGCAAACCCGGAACAACTGGAAGAACAGCGTGAAGAAACACGTTTGATTATTGAAGAATTACTGGAAGATGGCAGCGATCCGGACGCGCTGTACACCATCGAACACCATCTTTCCGCAGACGATCTGGAAACCCTGGAAAAAGCAGCAGTTGAAGCGTTTAAACTTGGTTATGAAGTGACCGATCCAGAAGAGCTGGAAGTTGAAGATGGTGATATCGTGATTTGCTGCGACATCCTCAGCGAGTGCGCGTTGAATGCCGATCTGATCGATGCCCAGGTTGAACAACTGATGACGCTGGCGGAGAAATTTGACGTTGAGTACGACGGTTGGGGCACTTACTTTGAAGATCCTAACGGCGAAGACGGCGACGATGAAGATTTTGTCGATGAAGACGATGACGGGGTTCGCCACTAATTAATTGATTAAAATGCCCGATAGCACACACTAGCGGGCATTTTTTTAGAGTTCGCGTAGCATCCGCACTTCACAATCGACATGGCCCGTGCAGCCAAGCGCATAGTCGATATGCTCAAAGCCCAAATGCTCATAAAGCGCAATGGCTTCCTTTAAAAAAGCGGTCGTTTCCAGATAGCAGCGTTTGAAGCCCATCTCTCGTGCCTGCTCCATCGCCATTAAGGCCAGTTTTTTCGCCAGCCCTTTACCGCGAATAGCCGGAAGAAAATACATCTTTTGCAGTTCGCAAATGTCCGATTCACTACCTGCTAATGGCGCAATCCCACCGCCGCCGACCACTTCACCATCGAACTCAACCACCCAATATGCATGGCCAGGCTGACTATACACTTGATACAACTCGTCAAGGTTCGGATCGGCGACGGTGTAGCCTTTATCAGCGGTAAGACCGTATTCGGCGGATACCTGACGAATGACGCGGGCGATAGCGGGATTATCCTGCTGCGTCAGGCGACGCATTACAGGTGATTGCGGCGCAATGTTATTCATAGTTTAACCCAATAAAAATAAAGTAATTATACATTTGTTTAATACCACTCTCTTCTTACGTGCGCAAGCGACTTATAAAGTAATAAAGTTTTTGCCAGCCTATTACTGATAAGAGTATTGTAACGTGGCAGAACATTTTACTGTCTGTATCTATAAATTATATCAATGGATTTTTTAATTCAGGGAATTTTTATGGCTCAAGTTATTAATGAAATGGATGTTCCGTCCCATTCGTTTGTTTTTCATGGCACAGGTGAGAGATATTTTCTTATTTGTGTGGTGAATGTGTTGTTAACGATTATAACGCTAGGTATCTATTTACCATGGGCATTAATGAAATGTAAGCGTTATCTCTATGCTAATATGGAAGTTAACGGACAACGATTTTCTTATGGAATTACCGGTGGGAATGTTTTTGTTAGTTGTCTTGTTTTTGTTTTTTTCTATTTCGCAATCTTAATGACAGTGTCAGCAGATATGCCGCTTGTTGGCTGTGTTTTGACTTTGTCACTGTTGGTTTTGCTTATATTTATGGCAGCAAAAGGACTGCGTTATCAGGCCTTGATGACCAGTCTCAACGGCGTAAGATTTAGTTTTAATTGCTCTTTGAAAGGGTTCTGGTGGGTAACCTTTTTCTTGCCGATTTTAATGGCCATTGGGATGGGGACTGTTTTCTTTATCTCGACAAAGATGCTACATGCCAATAGTTCAAGTAGTGTTATTATATCTGTGGTTCTGATGGCAATAGTTGGTATTGTTTCCATTGGTATTTTTAATGGTACTTTATATAGTCTGGTAATGAGTTTTCTCTGGAGCAATACCAGTTTCGGTATACATCGTTTCAAGGTGAAATTAGATACTACGTATTGTATAAAATATGCCATTCTCGCATTTTTAGCTTTATTACCTTTTCTCGCTGTTGCTGGTTATATTATCTTCGATCAAATATTAAATGCGTATGATAGTTTTGTGTATGCAAATGATGATATTGAGAATTTACAGCAATTTATGGAAATGCAACGTAAAATGATAATCGCGCAGTTAATCTATTATTTTGGGATTGCTGTTAGCACCAGTTATTTAACGGTGTCGTTGCGAAATCATTTTATGAGCAACCTGTCACTGAATGATGGGCGTATTCGTTTTCGCTCAACTTTAACTTACCACGGTATGCTTTATCGCATGTGTGCGTTGGTAGTGATATCCGGGATTACGGGCGGTCTGGCTTATCCACTGCTGAAAATATGGATGATTGACTGGCAGGCAAAAAATACGTATTTGCTGGGCGATTTGGATGACCTTCCTTTAATCAATAAAGAAGAACAACCAGATAAAGGCTTCTTAGCCAGTATTTCACGGGGAATTATGCCTTCTTTACCATTTCTGTAAGAGATAAAAAAGGCCGGAGCATTCTCCGGCCTTCGTTTTCATCACGGTGTTGATTACAGCGCGGCGATAACAGCCTGCTGTTCAATCAGCTTCGCTTTCGCTTCCGCATAGCCTTCCAGCTTCTCACGCTCTTTCGCGATGACCGCTTCCGGTGCGCGGGCGACAAAGCCTTCATTCGCCAGCTTGTTCTCGATACGGCTGATTTCGCCTTCGATCTTCGCCACTTCTTTCGCCAGACGCGCCAGCTCATCTTCTTTGTTGATGAGGCCAGCCATCGGGATCAGCAGCTCTGCGCCGTCGATGATCTTCGTAACGGAAACCGGACCTTTGTCATCGGCAGGCAGCACGGTGATGCTTTCCAGACGCGCCAGGGTTTGCAGGAAGCCACGGTTTTCATTTATGCGACGTTCTGCATCCGCGCTGCAACCACGCAGCAGCAGCTCCAGCGGTTTGCCCGGCGCGATGTTCATTTCTGCACGGATGTTACGTACCGCAACGATCGCCTGTTTCAGCCATTCGGTGTCGGCCAGTGCGGCTTCATCAACCTGAGATGCATCGTACTGCGGGAACGGCTGCAGCATGATGGTGTCGGCAGTGATACCGCAAAGTACTTTCACACGCTGCCAGATGGTTTCGGTGATGAACGGAATGATCGGATGCGCGAGGCGCAGCAGACCTTCCAGTACAGTCACCAGCGTATGGCGAGTACCGCGCAGTTCGGCTTCGGTGCCACCGTTCATTACCGGCTTGGTCAGCTCCAGATACCAGTCACAGAACTGGTTCCAGGTGAACTCATACAGAATGCCTGCAGCGATATCGAAGCGGAAGCTGTCCAGCGCTTCGCGGTACGCTTTGATGGTCTGGTTGAACTCTGCCAGAATCCAGCGGTCCGCCAGCGACAGTGTCATTTCGCCGCCGTTAAAGCCGCAATCCTGACCTTCTGTGTTCATCAGCACAAAGCGGCTGGCGTTCCACAGCTTGTTACAGAAGTTACGGTAACCTTCCAGGCGCTTCATATCCCAGTTGATGTCACGACCGGTAGACGCCAGCGCCGCCAGGGTGAAGCGCAGGGCATCGGTGCCGTGCGGCTCAATGCCGTTCGGGAACTGTTTCTCGGTGCGCTTACGGATTTTGTCCGCCAGCTGCGGCTGCATCATATTGCCGGTACGTTTTTCCAGCAGTTCTGGCAGCGAAATACCGTCAACCATATCCAGCGGGTCGATAACGTTACCCTTGGATTTGGACATTTTCTGGCCTTCGTCGTCACGAATCAGACCGGTCATGTAAACAGTGTGGAACGGCACCTGCGGTTTGCCATTTTCATCTTTGATGAAGTGCATGGTCATCATGATCATGCGGGCAATCCAGAAGAAGATGATGTCGAAGCCGGATACCATCACGCTGGTTGGGTGGAACTGACGCAGGGCGTCGGTGTTTTCCGGCCAGCCAAGGGTAGAGAAGGTCCACAGCGCAGAAGAGAACCAGGTGTCGAGAACGTCTTCGTCCTGACGCAGGGCAACGTCGGCACCGAGGTTATTTTCCTTGCGCACTTCTTCTTCGTTGCGGCCAACATAAACATTACCCGCTTCGTCATACCATGCCGGGATACGGTGACCCCACCACAGCTGACGAGAGATACACCAGTCCTGAATATCGCGCATCCAGGAGAAATACATGTTTTCGTACTGCTTCGGTACGAACTGAATGTCGCCGTTCTCAACCGCTTCAACCGCCGGTTTCGCCAGTACATCGGCACGCACGTACCACTGGTCGGTCAGCATTGGTTCGATAACTACGCCGCCACGGTCGCCGTAAGGAACGGTCAGGTCGTGCGGTTTAATTTCTTCCAGCAGGCCGAGTGCGTCAACCGCAGCAACGACTGCTTTACGTGCGGCAAAACGCTCCAGTTTCTGGAATTCTGCCGGGATCTCGCTGGAATAAACGTCAGATTCGTTACCTTTGGTATCGAACACCTGGGCGCTTTCACGGATATCGCCGTCAAAGGTCAGGATGTTGATCATCGGCAGGGCGTGACGTTTACCGACTTCATAGTCGTTAAAGTCGTGCGCCGGGGTGATCTTCACGCAGCCGGTGCCTTTTTCCATGTCGGCGTGTTCGTCGCCAACGATCGGAATACGACGGTTAACCAGCGGTAGAATGACATATTTGCCAATCAGGTCTTTGTAACGCGGATCTTCCGGGTTAACGGCTACACCGGTATCGCCCAGCAGGGTTTCCGGACGGGTAGTCGCAACCACCAGGTAATCTTTACCGTCTGCGGTTTTCGCACCGTCAGCCAGCGGATAGCGGATGTGCCACATCGAACCTTTCGATTCGCGGTTTTCCACTTCCAGGTCAGAGATAGCGGTGCGCAGTTTCGGGTCCCAGTTTACCAGGCGTTTGCCACGGTAAATCAGGTCTTCTTTATACAGACGAACGAAAACTTCTTTCACCGCATTGGACAGGCCTTCGTCCATCGTGAAGCGTTCACGCTCCCAGTCCACGGAGTTGCCGAGACGGCGCATCTGACGGGTAATGGTGCCGCCGGATTCCGCTTTCCATTCCCAAATTTTGTCGATGAAAGCTTCGCGGCCGTAGTCGTGACGGGTTTTACCTTCTTCTGCGGCAATCTTGCGCTCAACGACCATCTGGGTAGCGATCCCGGCGTGGTCAGTACCGACCTGCCACAGGGTGTTTTTGCCCTGCATGCGCTGATAGCGGATCATGGTATCCATGATGGTTTGCTGGAAGGCGTGACCCATATGCAAACTGCCGGTGACGTTCGGCGGCGGGATCATGATGCAGAAACTTTCCTGGCTTTCATCGCCATTAGGCTTAAAGTAGCCCTGCTTTTCCCAGTGCTCGTAAAGCGGCTGTTCGATATCTTGTGGGTTATATGTCTTTTCCATTATTTCCAGGTTGCCGTATTCAGGTTGAAACCAGCCACGCGGTAGGCTTTATAGCGTTCGCGCGCCAGTTGTTTCAGAGAATCTTCATAAGGAACGAAGTCTACCACTTCTGTGAAAGCGGTGGCAAAATCTGCAAAGCTTGTTCGCAGACTAATCAATATATCGCGCGGGCTGCTGCTGCGTTTTTGCGGCCAGGCGATCTCCACCGGCGCACCGCCGCGCGGTCCTTCTCCCGCTAAATTATGCGGAACAAAGCTTTCTGCCGGACGCGCCCACAGGGCTTCATCCAGCCGGTAAGCCTGCTTTTCATCTTCACAGGCGATGAGCACGCGCTTACCGCTGCGCCAACGTTCTGCGGCAATTTCACACACCAGTTGCTCAACGGCGCTTAAGCCATCGACGGTGGTGTCATTGTCCAGAAGGTAGAACGTCGCGTTTTTCATATATGGGGCTTCTTGTGGTGGATTTAAATACGCATCAGGTATACACCGCAGCGCCTGATGCGACGCTGTTGTGTCTTATCAGGCCTACGAGTTCAGTGCTGTGTGTAGGTCGGATAAGGCGCTCACGCCGCATCCGACAATAACAGCATTGCCTGATGCGACGCTGCCGCGTCTTATCAGGCCTACGAGTTCGGTGCTGTGTAGGTCGGATAAGGCGTTCATGCCGCATCCGACAATAACAGCATTGCCTGATGCGACGCTTGCGCGTCTTATCAGGCCTACGAGTTCAGTGCTGTGTAGGTCGGATAAGGCGTTCACGCCGCATCCGGCAATAACAGCCTTGCCTGACGCAATTACTCTTCGCCGTTAAACCCAGCGCGGTTCAACAGGAACTGTGCCAGCAACGCTACCGGACGACCGGTTGCGCCTTTTGCTTTACCAGAACGCCAGGCGGTTCCGGCGATATCCAGGTGCGCCCAGTTGTACTTACGGGTAAAGCGCGACAGGAAGCAACCTGCGGTAATCGCCCCACCAGGACGACCGCCAATGTTCGCCATATCGGCAAAATTGGACTCCAGTTGTTCCTGATACTCGTCACCCAGCGGTAAGCGCCATGCGCGGTCACCGGATTGTTCAGACGCGGCAATCAGTTCATGGGCCAGCGGATTGTGGTTCGCCATCAGACCAGTAATGTGATGACCCAGCGCGATCACGCAGGCACCGGTCAGCGTCGCCACGTCAATCACCGCTTCCGGCTCAAAACGCTCAACGTAAGTTAACACGTCGCACAGTACCAGGCGGCCTTCAGCGTCGGTGTTGAGCACTTCAACGGTTTGACCAGACATGGTGGTTAACACATCGCCCGGACGATAGGCGCGACCGCCTGGCATGTTTTCACAACCTGCCAGCACGCCGATAACATTAATCGGCAGTTGTAGCTCCGCGACCATACGCATCACGCCGTAAACCGCCGCCGCGCCGCACATATCGTACTTCATCTCATCCATGCCTTCTGAAGGCTTGATCGAGATACCGCCGGAGTCGAAGGTTAAACCTTTACCCACCAGCACGATTGGGCGTGCATCTTCCGACGCGTTGCCTTTGTACTCAATCACCGACATCAGCGATTCGTTTTGCGAACCCTGACCGACCGCCAGATAAGAGTGCATCCCCAGCTCTTTCATCTGCTGTTCGCCGATAACGCGGGTAATGACATTCTTGCTGTAGCTGTCAGCCAGCTGGCGCGCTTGTGAAGCGAGGTAAGCGGCGTTACAGATATTCGGCGGCATATTGCCGAGATCTTTTGCTGCTTTAATCCCGGCGGCAATCGCCAGACCGTGCTGGATCGCGCGCTCACCGCTGGTCAGTTCACGGCGGGTCGGCACGTTGAACACCATCTTACGCAGCGGACGACGCGGTTCGCTCTTGTTCGTTTTCAGCTGATCGAAACTGTAGAGCGTCTCTTTTGCCGTCTCGACAGCCTGACGCACTTTCCAGTAGTTGTTACGGCCTTTAACGTGCAGTTCAGTCAGAAAGCAGACCGCTTCCATTGAGCCAGTATCATTCAGCGTATTAATGGTTTTCTGAATAACCTGCTTGTACTGACGCTCATCCAGCTCACGTTCTTTGCCGCAACCAATAAGGAGAATTCGCTCGGAAAGTACATTCGGAACATGGTGCAGCAACAATGTCTGCCCCGGTTTTCCTTCCAGTTCGCCCCGACGTAGCAGGGCGCTGATGTACCCATCGCTGATTTTATCGAGCTGTTCTGCAATCGGAGAAAGGCGACGTGGTTCGAAGACGCCCACGACGATGCAGGCACTCCGCTGTTTCTCCGGGCTACCGCTTTTTACACTAAACTCCATGCACTACGCTCCTGAATCTTAAAGACAACGGCGGTGGCTACAGATAGAATTGCAAGCTTTCGTAACTCATGTCCGCTGTTGCGATGACTTCGTGTTAATCTTAACGTTATTACGGCATTGGCACGTCAGAACAAAATCTGAGAGGTGAATCCGTTGAGTATAATTATCTTAGCGACGATTTCGACGACTCAAGAGAATAAATGACGTTTAAGCCATGAAACAAGCTAAAATCCTGCAAAAGACGAGTTTTTACGGGCGTATTTAAAGTGATAATCATAAGATATCTGGTGCGGGAGACGCTCAAAAGCCAGCTGGCGATACTCTTCATCTTGCTTTTGATCTTCTTCTGTCAAAAGTTAGTGAGGATCCTCGGCGCAGCGGTTGACGGCGATATTCCGGCGAATCTGGTGCTCTCCCTTCTCGGGTTGGGCGTGCCGGAAATGGCGCAGCTTATCCTGCCATTAAGCCTGTTCCTCGGGCTGCTGATGACGCTGGGCAAACTGTATACCGAAAGTGAAATTACGGTAATGCATGCCTGCGGCCTGAGCAAAGCGGTTCTGGTGAAAGCGGCAATGATCCTTGCGGTATTCACGGCAATCGTCGCGGCGGTTAACGTGATGTGGGCGGGACCGTGGTCATCGCGTCATCAGGATGAAGTGTTAGCAGAAGCGAAAGCGAACCCTGGCATGGCGGCGCTGGCGCAAGGGCAATTCCAGCAAGCGACTAATGGCAGTTCGGTGCTGTTCATCGAAAGCGTTGACGGCAGCGATTTCAAAGATGTGTTCCTCGCGCAAATTCGACCAAAAGGTAATGCACGTCCTTCTGTGGTGGTGGCCGATTCCGGACATTTAACCCAGCTGCGCGACGGCTCCCAGGTCGTCACTCTCAACCAGGGAACGCGCTTCGAAGGCACTGCACTGTTACGTGATTTCCGCATTACGGACTTCCAGGATTATCAGGCGATCATTGGTCACCAGGCGGTGGCGCTCGACCCGAACGATACCGACCAGATGGACATGCGTACATTGTGGAACACTGACACCGATCGTGCCCGCGCAGAACTGAACTGGCGTATCACGTTGGTATTCACCGTGTTTATGATGGCACTTATGGTCGTACCGTTGAGCGTGGTTAACCCACGTCAGGGACGCGTACTGTCGATGCTGCCAGCCATGCTGCTGTATCTACTTTTCTTCCTGATCCAGACCTCCCTGAAATCGAACGGCGGTAAAGGTAAGCTGGACCCGACGCTGTGGATGTGGACCGTTAACCTGATTTATCTGGCTTTGGCGATTGTTCTCAACCTTTGGGACACTGTGCCGGTCCGCCGCCTGCGCGCCAGTTTTTCGCGTAAAGGAGCGGTGTGATGCAACCTTTTGGCGTACTTGACCGCTATATCGGTAAAACTATTTTCACCACCATCATGATGACGCTGTTCATGCTGGTGTCGCTGTCCGGCATTATCAAGTTTGTCGATCAGCTGAAAAAAGCCGGGCAGGGGAGTTACGACGCGTTAGGCGCAGGAATGTATACCTTGCTGAGCGTGCCGAAAGATGTGCAAATCTTCTTCCCGATGGCGGCTCTGCTTGGGGCGTTGCTTGGTCTTGGGATGCTGGCGCAGCGCAGCGAACTGGTGGTGATGCAGGCTTCTGGTTTTACCCGTATGCAGGTGGCGCTGTCGGTGATGAAAACCGCCATTCCGCTGGTCTTGCTGACGATGGCGATTGGTGAATGGGTCGCGCCGCAGGGCGAGCAGATGGCGCGTAACTACCGTGCGCAGGCGATGTACGGCGGCTCGTTGCTCTCTACCCAGCAAGGCTTATGGGCGAAAGATGGCAACAACTTCGTCTACATTGAGCGGGTTAAAGGTGACGAAGAGTTAGGTGGCATCAGCATTTATGCCTTTAACGAGAATCGTCGTCTACAATCCGTACGCTATGCCGCTACTGCGAAGTTTGACCCGGAACATAAAGTCTGGCGTCTGTCGCAGGTTGATGAATCTGATTTGACCAATCCGAAACAGATTACCGGTTCGCAGACGGTGAGCGGCACCTGGAAAACCAACCTCACGCCAGACAAACTGGGCGTGGTGGCGCTGGACCCGGATGCACTCTCAATCAGCGGTTTGCACAACTACGTGAAGTATCTGAAGTCGAGCGGTCAGGATGCCGGACGTTATCAGCTCAATATGTGGAGCAAAATCTTCCAGCCGCTATCCGTGGCGGTGATGATGCTGATGGCGCTGTCGTTCATCTTTGGCCCACTGCGTAGCGTACCGATGGGCGTGCGTGTGGTCACCGGTATCAGCTTCGGTTTTGTCTTCTACGTACTGGACCAGATCTTCGGCCCGCTGACGTTGGTTTATGGCATCCCGCCGATCATCGGCGCACTGTTGCCAAGCGCCAGCTTCTTCTTAATCAGCCTGTGGCTGTTAATGAGAAAATCGTAACCAAGCAAGGGAGCGAAAGCTCCCTTTCACATTGTTGATAAAGTCAAATACGAGTTCGATCGGTCCCCTCGCCCCTTTGGGGAGAGGGTTAGGGTGAGGGGCACAGACCGCACCTGACTTACCTTCTTCTTCCCCCCAGCAAACTCCCCAACATCCCGCGTACAATCTGATTCGTCACCTGGCGGGCGGCGCTTTTCGCCATTGTTTGCACCACACCATCTTTCTTCCCGCCGCGTGGTCCGGTAGTGCCAAACAAAATATCCTTTAATCCACCAAGAATGCCGTCATCCACCGCCACCTCTTTCCCTTTCGCGGGGGGATTATTTTGCTGCTCGACGCTTGCCTGTACGCCTTTTTGCAACATCTCATAGGCGGATTCCCGGTCCACCTCATCCTCGTACTTGCCATACACCGGAGAGTGATTAATCAAGCCATTACGCTCATCTTCCGTCACCGGTCCCATCCGCGAACAAGGCGCAATCACCATCGCCCGTTCCACCACTGAAGGACTTCCTTTCACATCAAGAAACGAGATTAACGCCTCGCCGGTCCCCAGTTCCTGGATTGCCTTTTCGGTATCAAATGCCGGATTGGCCCGCATGGTTTGCGCCGCAGCTTTTACCGCTTTCTGATCTTTGGGCGTAAAAGCACGCAAAGCGTGTTGAACGCGATTACCGAGCTGCCCGAGCACATTATCCGGAATATCAGACGGGTTTTGCGAAACGAACCAGACGCCTACGCCTTTTGAGCGAATAAGCCGTATCACCTGCTCAATCTTATCCAGCAGTACCTGCGGTGCATCGTTAAACAGCAGATGTGCCTCGTCGAAGAAAAACACCAGTTTTGGTTTCTCCAGATCGCCTGCTTCCGGCAATTGTTCATACAACTCTGAAAGCATCCACAGCAGGCTGGCGGCGTACAGTTTCGGCATCTGATAAAGCTTCTCGGCGCTGAGGATATTGATAACGCCTTTACCGTTGGTATCGGTGCGCATCCAGTCTTTGATATCCAGCATCGGCTCGCCAAAGAAGTGTGCTGCGCCTTGCTGTTCCAGCGATAACAGCCCGCGCTGGATGGCACCAACCGATGCGCTACTAATATTACCGTACTGATTCTGGAAAGATTTGGCGTTATTGCCGATGTACTGGGTAATCGCCCGCAAATCTTTAAAGTCGAGCAGTAACAGCCCCTGATCGTCAGCAATGCGGAAGATGATATTCAGCACGCCAGATTGCACATCGTTGAGATTCAACAGCCGCGCCAGCAACAGCGGCCCCAGGTCTGAAACCGTCGCCCGCACCGGATGGCCTTTCTCGCCAAAGATATCCCACACCACCACCGGATTGGCATGCGGTTGCCAGTCATTGACGCCGATATTTTTAAGCCTTGCGAGCAGTTTTTCCGACGCCGTTCCTGCCTGCGCGATACCGGTCAGATCGCCTTTCACATCAGCCATAAACACCGGCACGCCGATTTCCGACAATGACTCCGCCAGTTTTTGCAGCGTAACGGTTTTACCCGTCCCCGTTGCGCCAGTAATCAGCCCGTGACGGTTAGCCATTCCCGGCAGTAAAAACAGTTCTGTGTCCGGCGTGCGGGCAATTAACAGGGGTTCGCTCATGAGATTTCCTCCAGTTTCCTGCCTGGAGTATAGGCAACGGCTGTGCACTCTTCACCGCTAAATTCAGCAGATTGCGAGACGCCTTCCAAAGAGATTTAAGTGCCGGGCGACAGGCACCCGGCAAAGGGATCAGAAGTCGGCTTTCAGGACCACGCGGTAGCGCGCTTTACCATCGCGTACATGCTGGATGGCGTCGTTAATTTTCGACATCGGGAACAGTTCGGTGGTCGGCGCAACCTTGCTGCGGGCGGCAAAACGCATCAGCTTACGCAGCTCATAAGGCGTGCCGGTAGCAGAACCAGAGATGCTGCGGTCGCCCGCAATTAACGTAAAGGCCGGAACAGACAGCGGCGTGAGAACCGCACCGACCGTATGGAAATTACCGCCATAGGTCAGCGCCTCAAAATAAGGCTGCCAGTCGAGGCTGACGTTCACAGTATTGATAATGAGATCAAACTGCCCCGACAGGGCTTTCAGTGCCTGCGGATCGCGGCTATTCACCACTTTATCGGCACCCATCGCCAGTACTTCCTGCTCTTTCGCCGGATTAGAACTAAAGGCCGTCACCTCGCATCCCATTGCGTGCAGAAGTTTTATAGCGATATGCCCCAGCCCGCCAATACCAATTACCCCAACGCGGCTGGTAGCAGTGATATGGTGCATCAACAGTGGTTTAAAGACCGTGATACCGCCGCACAACAGCGGCCCGGCGGACTCGATATCAATATTTTCTGGCAGTGGAATCACCCATTGCCAGTCCGCACGCAACTTCTCGGCAAAGCCACCGCGATTCATAATCGTCGGCACCGCACCTTGCTCGCAGTTGATCTGATTACCGCTAATACAGGCGTCGCAGTGACCACAGCTACGCGCCGTCCAGCCAATCCCGACACGCTGACCGACCTGCAAACCTTTATCCTGCGCGGCGCTCCCGAGTGCCACCACGCGCCCAATCACCTCATGCCCGGCAACCAGCGGATATTGTGAAAATCCCCATTCGTTATCGATCATCGACAGATCGGAATGACAAATCCCGCAGTAATCCACCTGCACTTCAACATCTTGTGGCTTCAGCTCACCGGGATCGTACTCATAAACTTCCAGTTCGCCGCCCGCTTCTTTTGCGGCATAGCTTTTTATCATCGACATTTTTGGGTCCTTCTCTGGTGTTGTTTGGGAAGTGTAGAGCATGGCAGGGCGGGGTGCCTGGAGTGTGACAAAGGTTACATATCGCTGAGTGTAATGCTGAAAATTTCAGCACTTAGCGAGGTGGGTGCAAGCTGGCGCTTGCATGGTGGCGTGCGACAGGTATAATCCACAACGTTTTCCGCATACCTCTTCAGTGCCGAAGTGGCGAAATCGGTAGACGCAGTTGATTCAAAATCAACCGTAGAAATACGTGCCGGTTCGAGTCCGGCCTTCGGCACCAAGTTACTAAATTCCTTACAATACAGTTAGTTAGACGATTAAATCTGTCTCTTTTGCCTGTAAGAAATGCTCTGTTATGTCCCTTGAAAAAGCCGCTGTGGTTGATAGTGGTAATTGGGATGTTAACTCATAGCGGCGTGTCGTTCCAAGCGTCAAACACGTACTGACTCAACTTGAAAGCTATGACGTAGCCACCGTCTCTAAACAATCCCAAAACTTTTAGTGCAGCGCATTTTAGCCCGATGCCCCCATTCTGTCGCCGTCGCGAGACGCCGCAGGGGATAAACAGGTTTATGGTGGTCACGGTACTTGCAGACCATATGCAAGCTCTGCCAGCGGTTCGGCCTCGCTCCCCTTGGGTACATGGTCATCCTGATAAGCCTCACTAACTGACATAACCCTGATGAAGTCGCAAGAGGCTCCGCTTGTTGTCTTACCACCAACGGGGCTTTATGGATTCTATTGCTTAATATATGATTGTATCAAACTTAGACTGCATAATTTAAACGAACATAACAATCAGGCAGGGGAAGAATGATAAAGCCATTTTCTGTGAGGTATGGTCATGTTGACGTTAGAGAGCATGTCCAGCTGAATGATCTTAATTCTGATACACGCATGGCATTGTGGAATTGCTTATATCTTTTCCTTTGGACTAACAATCGTCAAACTGCTACAGCAACAAAATGTGCGCAGTCTGTGTGGATATATTATCTAAATCAACCTGCGGATAATATTCCTCGTTATGAAAGTGGATACAAAAGTGATAAGACGTTGCTGACTGCTATCCGAGATTATATATATGGGGAAGCATGGTATTTGGTATATGATTTAATTGAGTTCATCATTGAGAGAACTAATTCATATATTAATCTATCGAAGCATCTCAATTCCATCTTTAAAAAGCATGGCGTTGGTTATACCATAATAAATGGTTGTATTACTCCTATTTCAAATGATAACGAAATTGAAAGTGTTCAGAACGCAGTTGATAATGGCACTGATTCATCGCGTAGCCATTTCGAAAGGGCGTTACAACTAATGACGGATAGAGAGCAGCCAGACTACAGAAACTCGATTAAAGAGTCTATCTCTGCAATTGAATCTTTATGCAGGAAAATCACGGGCAATGATAAAGGAACCTTGGGGGCTTGTCTTAAAGCTATAGAGGAAAAAGGATATATACACTCTGCAATGAAAGGCGCTTTTAGTCAGCTCTATGGTTATACAAGTGATCAGGGTGGAATACGTCATGCGCTAACAGAAGAAGATGTAAATCCTACCTTAGCTGAAGCTAAATTTATGTTAGTCACTTGCAGTGCGTTCAGTAATTATCTGTTGTCAAAAATAAGTGATTAATTACAGGTTTATAGTTACGAGTGGGTTAGTTACCCACTCCCTTTAAAATTATTCACCAGACTCTAATCTTTTTTCTCTTTTCTCATCTCTCCTTTTTATTGCCAAATCGTGTTGCTCTTGCAGATACGTGCGTTCTTCGTTTCTATCGCTTGAAGTATATACGTCTGCTTTTACTTTTTTAGCTCCTTGTGCAATAGGTTTCCAATCCTCTCTTATACCTTTAATTTGTTCTGCAATTTGCGTCAATGGGCTTCTCGCTCCTAGATAACTTATTCCTTCAAATGTCGCCATGTCATACACATATTCATTTGTTTCTCTATCGTTTGATTTAGGTTTGCTTGCCCAGCTTATATTAATATTATAAATTTGATCTTTGATTTGTTCATACTTACAGAGATTGCTGGTAAGTGATTGCCCATTTTTTAACACGCTTACCTTACTAAACGGAATCTCACTTTTTTCTCTATGCTCCGCATTTACTAGTGGAGGATCAAACACAACCTCAACATTATAGGCAGGTGCGTTCCCTGTATTAGCAATGTTAATATCAAAGTAAAAAGCGGCCCAAGGGTTTGGCTCAAGTGTTACAACTATATGGGGTTGAGCTGATGCGTCAACCATTCTTTTTGTCTCGTCTGCTCTGAAGTGGTGAAGTGGTTTACTGAATTTGGCCACCTGAACAGAGGTGATATGCTCACCTCAGAACAACACAGGTGCTCCAATGAAAAAAAGAAATTTTAGCGCAGAGTTTAAACGCGAATCCGCTCAACTGGTTGTTGACCAGACATACACGGTGGCAGATGCCGCCAAAGCTATGGATGTTGGCCTTTCCACAATGACAAGATGGGTCAAACAACTGCGTGATGAGCGTCAGGGCAAAACACCAAAAGCCTCTCCGATAACACCAGAACAAATCGAAATACGTAAGCTGAGGAAAAAGCTACAACGCATTGAAATGGAGAATGAAATATTAAAAAAGGCTACTGTAGATTCAATCTGTCAATGCAACACCCCTTTCAATTATCTCTTTCGGTGTTTTGAACTTCAGTGTCTTTCTCGGTCTGTTGTTTAGCTGAGCAGCAACCAGATCTAGTTCATGTTGAGTATATTGGGCAAGACATGTCTTTTTAGGAAAGTACTGCCGAATTAGCCCATTTGTGTTCTCATTTGTTCCCCGCTGCCAAGGACTCTGAGGATCGCAGAAGTAAACTTTAACGCCGGTGCTGACAGTAAATTCTAGATGTCTGGCCAGTTCCATTCCTCTGTCCCATGTCAGTGATTTTCTGAGTTCTGACGGTAAACTCAGGAATTTGTCGGTAAGAGCCTGATTTACTGAGACAGAATCTTTGCCCCTGAGTCTAAGGATGATCGTATAACGTGATTTTCGGTCTACAAGTGTGGCTATATGAGAGTTTTTTGTACCTGAGACTAAATCGCCCTCCCAATGCCCCAGAGAGCGTCTGTTATCGATATTTCGGGAACGTTCGTGAATTGGTGTTCCGTTCACTATGTTAATCGTACCTCTTTCGCCTTTGCGGGTATGACGCCTGCCATGGCGAAGGCTATGCGACCGTCGCAGATGCTGTATATTCAGGTGGTGTAGCGCTTCACGGCTACGAAAGTACAGCGTTTTATAAATTGTCTCAGGTGATATTCGCAGCGTTTTTTGACGTGGTTTTGTTCGCCTTAACCATCCTGATATTTGCTCTGGAGACCATTTCATCTCCAGCTTTTCCAGAACAAGCTTTCGCAATGGTAAATTTTGATCCAGTAAGCACGGTTTTGGCCTTTTCGCCATTCTGTTGGCTCGGTTATTAGCATCAACAGCTTTGTAATAGCGTCTGCCCCGATTACGCTGAACTTCACGTGAGATCGTCGAAGGACTGCGATTCAGCGCAGTAGCTATCGCACGAATGCTCATTTTGGCTGACAAACCAGCTCGTATCTCCTCGCGCTCAGACAGTGTCAGGTGAGCTACAGCCCGCTTATGCTCATGGGGTTTTATGCCGCCAGTATCCCTTAACATAGTGAAGATCGTTCCGGGTTTTGAACCCAGGATATTCGCTATTTCACTGAAGCCTGTTCCGTTCTTCCATAGTTCAAAAACAGAGGCTTTTTCCTCTGCTGTAAATGTTCGTCTCATTCAAAAAACCTCCGCAACCCCATGTTTTCACATAACTGTTGCGTTGACCAATTGAATCTACAACCGCGCTCTTGATGTCAGACTCCCTGAACAGTTCTCGATAATCAGGAAACTCAGAGCGCATTATCCTGTGGTCACACTCTGCCATGTGTTCGGGGTTCATCGCAGCAGCTACAGATACTGGAAAAACCGTCCTGAAAAACCAGACGGCAGACGGGCTGTATTACGCAGCCAGGTACTTGAACTGCATGGCATCAGCCACGGCTCTGCCGGAGCAAGAAGCATCGCCACAATGGCAACCCGGAGAGGCTACCAGATGGGGCACTGGCTTGCTGGCAGACTCATGAAAGAGCTGGGGCTGGTCAGTTGCCAGCAGCCGACTCACCGGTATAAGCGTGGCGGTCATGAGCACGTTGCTATCCCGAATCATCTTGAGCGACAGTTCGCCGTAACGGAACCAAATCAGGTGTGGTGCGGTGATGTGACCTATATCTGGACGGGTAAGCGCTGGGCGTACCTCGCCGTTGTTCTCGACCTGTTCGCAAGAAAACCAGTGGGCTGGGCCATGTCGTTCTCGCCGGACAGCAGGCTTACCATGAAAGCACTGGAAATGGCATGGGAAACCCGTGGTAAGCCCGTCGGGGTGATGTTCCAGGCGATCAAGGCAGTCATTATACGAGCAGGCAGTTCCGGCAGTTACTGTGGCGATACCGGATCAGGCAGAGTATGAGTCGGCGTGGAAACTGCTGGGATAACAGCCCAATGGAGCGCTTCTTCAGGAGTCTGAAGAACGAATGGGTGCCAGCGACGGGCTATGTAAGCTTCAGCGATGCAGCTCACGCAATAACGGACTATATCGTTGGATATTACAGCGCACTAAGACCGCACGAATATAATGGTGGGTTACCACCAAACGAATCAGAAAACCGATACTGGAAAAACTCTAACGCGGAGGCCAGTTTTAGTTGACCACAACAGACTACCTGAAGGGAGCCGCGGTCGCCTAGCAGTTGCAGTAGCAGGAGATCATCCAGCCGCAGTACAGGTCACGATGACTCTGGTTAATGATACCGGCTTTGACCCCGTATTTTCCGGCTCTATCGCTGAATCATGGCGTCAGCAGCCGTGCACACCATCCTATTGTTGTGACTGGGAGGCTGCCACCATGCTTCGCGCTTTCCCTCTGGCGAAAAAGGGAGAAGGACGGGCCCGTCTGCCTTCACTTTATGCCAGCTTCGGTAAGCTGGGTGAGACACCGACTCATAAAGATATCATTGATAACAATCGATCCATCAACTGGCCTGTATAACGTGGCTGCCGGTGATTAAGAAAGCTGCACCTACCTAAGTAGTAGCAAACGCACACTTTTTAGAAAAATCGATGGTCAGAAACTGGATTAGCAATTCCGTTCCAGGGTTGCTTTTGATTTACGTTGGCGTCTGATCATTGATTTATCCTCAAAAGCCCAACCTCATTGGTAATGAACCAGCTCCGTGAATGTCCGCTCTGGCACAGAGCGAAATTTTTTGATCTCCCCCCCTGAAATCTAAACTTAGTCATGTCACGTTTTTGGGTTTCTAAAATTTTAACTTCGCGTTTTTCGTTGCCGTAAGGGTTATACAGAAATGTCCGTTAAGCAGAGTTCAAAATTGATTGCCGTGATCACGACTGGTTTGAAAGCCGCGCCCAAGCCTGTACAGCTCTGGTTTGCGTTGATTATGAACCTGTCAGCCTAAAGCAAGCGGATGGACGATGAGTATTGGTAATCTTTCAGAGTCCGGAAAAGTTCAGCCCCAGTCTGAACAGGCTTGCTGGCGCCAGTCCAGTTTCATTCAGTCGTGGTTTGGTTCTTACGGCCTGTGCAATCTACCTCATTAGGCACATCGGCCTGCCAGATACCGGCTCGGGGTGTATTTCCGCTTCCACGCTGAATACTGTTCTCAGCAATCCTGGGGTCATCACCTCTTCTGGTGTGCCTTGCGCCATAACATGTCCGTTTGCCATTACCACCAGTTGATCGCAGTACCGGCTAGCCTGATTAAGGTCGTGCAGCACAGCGACCACCGTTTTCCCCTGAGTCCGGAGTTCGCCCATCAACCGCATCAGGTCCACCTGGTGATTGATATCAAGATAGGTGGTTGGCTCATCAAGTAATACAACGGGCGTATTCTGGGCCAGGACCATCGCCAGAAATGCGCGCTGGCGCTGACCGCCGGAAAGCTCGGTTAACCGACGAACGGCAAGATGATTGATCCGGGTCTGGTTCATGGCGACATTAACTCGTGCATTGTCTTCAGCGGAGAGACGCCCCCAGAGTGACAGCCAGGGATTACGACCATACGAAACCAGCTCCTGGACTGTGATCCCCTCTGGCGTTAAATGGTGCTGAGGCAGCAGCGAAAGCCTGCGGGCCAACTGGCGCGATGAGAGCATATTTATGGGATTATCGCCGAGAAATACGGTGCCAGACTGCGGCATTAAAAGCCGCGAAAAACAGTTTAACAGCGTCGATTTCCCGCAACCGTTAGGACCGATCAGGGCGGTGATCTTCCCCGTTGGCAGTGAGAGTGAAACGTCGTTAAGTACCTTGTCTGTCCCGTAACTGACCGTCAGATTTTCAGTTCGTAAAGTCATTTATCGCATTCTCACAAGCAACCAGACAAACCACGGCGCACCGATAATGGCGGTCAGCACGCCAACCGGGAGCTCCAGTGGGGGATGAATAATTCTCGCCAGCAGATCGGCAACCACCAACAGCAACGCACCTGTCAGGGCTGAAACAGGCAGCAGTCTGCGGTGACGTCCACCGGTGATGCTACGCATCATATGCGGCACCACGAGACCAATAAAGCTAATCGGGCCGCAGGCGGCCACGCCGGTAGATGTCATGGCGACAGCTAGTAACAAAGCCCAGAATCGGGTATGGGGCACCGACACACCGAGCGTGGTGGCGCGCGCATCGCCGAGTGCAAGGAGGTCGAGATCGCGGCAAAAACTCAGGCTCAGCGGCAGAAATAAAATCATCAGCGGGATGGCAATCTTCACAAAGCTCCAGTCACGGCCCCATAAGCTGCCGGTCAGCCACAGCAGGGCGTTGTTCACATCCTGTGGGCGCGAGAGCATCAGATAATCCGTCAGGCTGGCCCAGCATGCAGAAAGCGCCACGCCGGTGAGCGCCAGCTTCATCGGCTGGTGGGTCTTTGCCAGCATCTTCAGTAATATCAACCCCGCCATGCCGCCCGCAAAGGCCAGCAGCGGCAGCACCATCACGGGCAGTGACGGCATAAGAAGTAGAGCCCCCACAGAGGCCAGGCTGGCGGCATGGTTAACGCCGAGAATATCCGGTGATGCCAGAGGGTTGCGCACAATCCCCTGTATCAGCACGCCCGCCACGGCGAGGGCTGCACCGACAAACAGTGCCAGCAGCAAGCGCGGCAGTCGGTACTCCATCAATACATAATAATGCTCGCGTCCGGCCTGCCAGTCGGTCAGCAGCGCGCGCCACGGCACGGGGATCACTCCCATATGGAGTGATAACAGCGCACAGCCCGCCAGGGCAAGGGTGATGAAAATAACCAGCGCAATTTTCATCCTCGCCTCCTCACAAGCCAGACAAAGCAAGGGCTGCCAATCAGCGCCAGCACTGCGCCTGCGGGCAGATCTCCGGGGAAGGCCAGCGCGCGTGCGAGTACATCTGCCAGCAGCATCAGCGTGGCCCCCAGCAGCATGCTCACTGGCAGTACGTTGCGCTGATCGAAGCCTGCCCAGAAGCGCGCCAGATGTGGCACCAGCAGACCGATAAACGCCACCGGACCTGCCACGCTGACGCACGCACCAACCAGAAGCAGCACTAACATATTGATGACCAAACGTAGCCTCGTCAGGTTCACTCCCAGCGTATGGGCGGTGCTGTCGCTGAGGTTGAGCAGGTTCAGTTGATTCGCCAGCAGCAACACGACAGGGACTGCAGTGACCACCACCGGCAAGAGCTGCCAGACATCCTGCCAGCGGGCGTGGGACACTCCGCCTGCCAGCCAGTAAAAGATGCCGTAAGCATGATCTTCGGCCAGCAGCAGGGTGATGCGGGTAAGGCCCATACAAAAGGCCGACAGCGCGATACCCGCGAGGATCAGTTTGTTTCTGTCATGGGTATGACGAAATCCGCCTCCTGCGGTCATGACCAGCAGCCAGCTCACGCCGCCCCCGCATGCCGCGATGAACGACAGAGAATAGCCTGCAATCGGCGTCGGACTCAGCGCGCTGGTAAGCGCCATAGCCAGTGCCGCGCCGCTGTTAATGCCGAGCAGTGAAGGAGAGGCCATTGGGTTGTGGGTCAGGGTTTGCAGCAGCGTGCCCGCGAGCGCCAGGCTTGCGCCGATCAGAACGGCGACCAGGCTTCGTGGCAAACGAAGGTTTTGCACCAGCGCTTCTGGTAGCGTTGGCGTGTGTCCAGGCAGCAGGGCGCGGGTTGCATCTGCTCCGGAAACAGGAATGGCCGAGTAGCAAAACAGACTCAGCCAGAAAATAATAATAAGTGCTGCAACGGGAAGCCCCCACAGCAGCACCGGGTGTTTTATCGCGGTCATTTCACAACGGTAAGCGGCTGATGGTGGAAGATTTTTACCGTGTCAGCGGCAATACGCTCTGCAGCAAAAATACCGCGCATCCGCGCCCAGGTGTTACTGTCGACCGAAGCAACCTGCTGCTTCTGCGCGGCGGTTAACATCTGCCAGAGCGGATCTTGTTGCCAGCGTTTAACAATGCTCTCTTCGCGATAGTGGGCAACCAGCAGCCAGGCAGGATTGACCGCCAGCAGTTGCTCCAGGCCGATGGACGGCATGGACGCACCCGCCATCGCAGCGGGAACGTTCAGCCCCAGAGAGGCCAGCACGCTGCCGGTCCAGGTCTCCTGAGTATGCAGGTTGAATTGCTGTTCGCGTGATGTGCCAAAGGCCACGCGTGTCCCTTTGGGAAGCTGGCTGGCCCACTGCGCCATCCTCTCTTTATGTTGTTCCAGACGTGCCTGCATCTCTCGCTTTTTACCCACCATTTCGCCGATGATAGCCGCAGATTGCAAATTTTCAGCGTAGGTTTCGTTGCGGGACTTAAGCAGCAGTACCGGCGCGATTTGCTGCAAGGCGATGTAAACCCCCGCATGGCGACTGCTGTCGGCAATGATCAGGTCTGGTTTCAGAGCGGCAATGGCTTCCAGGCTCGGCTGCGCGCGCGTTCCGACGGACTGCCACGGTTTCAGGTGCGCACGCACTTCGGGCAGGATGCGTTTTGCATCGTTATCGTCGGCAATACCGATCGGGCTGACGTCCACGGCGGCCAGCGCATCGGCGAACGAGAGTTCCAGCACCACAATCCGTTGTGGCGTTTTTTCGAGTGTAAACGTGCCGTGTTCGTCCTGAACCATGGCGGCAAAGGCGTGGCTGATCACCAGCAGCAGGCCTGCAAAAAGAAAACGGATAAATGCCAACATAATCACATTCCAGCTAAAAGCCCGGCAAGCCGGGCGTTAACACATCAGAACTTCAACGACCCCTGCATATACAGCGTGCGCGGCTGGCCTGCATAGATGCCTTTGTTGTTGTCGTCATAAGAGCGGATGAAGTAGTCCTGGTCGAAGATGTTTTTCACACCGAATGCCAGGTTCAGATCTGCTATCTGCGGGCCAAAGTCATACGCCACGCGTGCGCCCCAGAGCATGAAGCCGGGAATGCGGCCGGTACTGCCGTCGGCGCTCTCTTTCACCGTATTGGCGTTATCCGCAAACTGGCTGGACTGGAAATCGCTGTTCAGATTGAACGTCCAGTTTCCTGGCTTGTAGTCCACGCCCAGCGTGCCTTTATGTTTCGGGGAGAATGGTACCAGATTGCCGTAGGTGTCGCCTTTCTCGCGGATTTCCGCGTTCACATACGCATAGCTGGCGTAGATGGAAACGTTATCAAGCGTTGGTGTTAGCGTACCCAGATCGTAACGTGCCTGCGTTTCCAGCCCGGTATGGCGCGTTTTGCCACGTGCAGTGACGGTGTCGTTGGTCTGGTTGGAGTCGTACTGATTGTTAAAGTTAATCAGGAACAGCCCCATTTCCGCCGTCAGCGCGCCGTCGTCGTAGCGGGTACCGAGTTCCCAGGTTCGCGCTTTTTCCGGTTCCACATTGCCGCTTTGCACAGCCTTGCCAATCTGGCTGTACTGTACGGTGCCGAACGAGCCTTCAGTGTTTGCATAAAGATTCCAGCTGTCAGTCAGGTGATAGAGCACGTTCAACGCCGGAAGCGGTGCGTTATAGCTCACTTCTTCGTGCGTGCCTGTGATGGCGTTGTTCTGGTATGACTCGATATGTTCGAAACGCATACCCGGCGTGATGGTCCAGTTGCCGATGTCGATTTTGTCATCCAGATACCAGGCGTGCGCCTCGGTGCCGGAACGCGTATCGCGGTCGTAAGGGCTTGAGCCGGACGGCAACTGCCCGCTGCTGGTGGCGGTGTAGTAACGCATTTCATGCGTTGATTCATTCAAATAGCGATAGCCCACGCCCACTTCGTGCGCGGAAGGGCCGATCATAAAGATCTGGCTGTAGCGTGGCTCAATACCGCGCACCCAGTAGTTACGCGGCGAGAGGGTGATGCGTTTGCCTTGCTCCAGGTAGCCGCTGCGCAGGGTTTGGGTGTAGAACCCCTGAATGTTGAATTTATGCTGGCTGTCTGGCTGGAACTGGTAGCCCAGGCTCGCCAGCTTGCGACGACCCCAGAAGCGGTCATACGGGCGGGTGGATTGCCAGCGATCGGCGTCGTAATCCGCGCGAGACAGGCCACCGGGCATGTCGGCTTCACCATCGTAATATTGCAGCAGGCTGTTGAAGGTGTGCACCTCATCCGGCGCATATTTGCTTTTCAGCATCAGGTCGTCGATGCGGGTGGCGCTGTGCTCGCGCCAGTCACTGCCGCGCGTGCCGGAGTAGAGCAGCGCGGTGCCAAAACCGTTGTCCGCTGTGCCGCCCACCATCAGGTTGTGCGTCTCTTTCGGGTTGTTTTGTGAAGAGGTTGGGCTGAGCTGACCTTCCACGCCCGCCTCGATACCAAAGTCCTGCGGAATGGCACGGGTAACAAAGTTCACCACGCCGCCCACGCTCTGCGGTCCGTAACGCACCGCACCACCACCGCGTACCACGTCAATGGCATCCATGTTGCCGAGCGAAACGGGAGCCAGTGAAAGCTGCGGCTGACCGTAAGGGGCGAAGGGGACGGGGATGCCGTCCATCAGGACGGTCGAGCGGCTGGCGAGGCGCGGGCTCAGGCCCCGGATGCCAAAGTTCATCGCCAGGTCGTGGCTGCCGGTGCCGTTGTTTTCCGGCGCGCTGACGCCAGGGATGCGGTTAAGTACCTCACGCATGGTGGTTGCGCCGGTTTTGGCGAAATCCTCACGGCGGATCACGTCACGCGCGCCAGCATGTTCAAATATGTCGTTTTCACGCGCATCACCCAGCCAGTCGCCGACCACGGTCAGGGCATCTTCTTTTGGTGCGGGCGCGGGCTCCAGCGTCCAGCTGTTATTTCCCAGCGGTTTTACCTGCAGTCCGCTGCCGTCCAGCAGTTGTTGCAGGCCGCTCTCGACGTCGTAATCGCCGTGCAGGCCGTTGCTCTGCTTGCCGCGCGTCAGGCTGGCGTCAACCGAGAGGGTAAATCCGCTGTGTGCGGCATACTGATTGAGCGCTTTATCGAGCGATCCCGGTGCGATATTAACCTGTGCAGCAAAAGCGGAAAACGAGAGACCGGCCAGCGGCAGCAGGCTCAGGCGAATGGTGTTAACCAAAGGTGTTGTTTTACGAAAAACGCGTAACGGCGTCATACCTTCCCCATCATCATTTTTGTTGTGTTCAGCTATGAGTCGAACGAGAAGGGTAAAAAGGACAATCGAAATAAGAATTATTTTCCTTACAGTGGTGAAATGTTTATCCAGTACCGCGTAATAGACTGAATTTTAACGGGAAGCGTTTGCGCGATAACGTTCAGGATCGCATCGGTATTTTTCAGCGGGAACGTCCCGCTCAGGCGCAGCCCGGCAACGGCGGGATCGCAGCGCAGCACGCCGTTGCGGTAACGGGTTAGCGTGGCTATCACCTCACCCAGCGGTTTATCGCTGAAGCTCAGGATGTCCTTCGTCCAGCTTGTACTCTCGTCATCCAGCGGTTTCACTGCGCCAAACTCAGAGGCGCTGAACTGCAGGCTTTCACCAGCGTTCACGATGCGTTTTTGCGCGGGGGCACTGGCGAGAAGCACTTCCACAGCGTGCTGCTGCACGTCAAGCTGCGTGAAATTATCCTGCTGGCGGACGGTAAATTCTGTCCCTAAAGCAGTGAGCTGGCCCTGACGGGTCAGGACACGGAAGGGGCGTTGCAGGGCATCTTTCGCGGTAGTAATGGCGATTTCACCGTACCAGAGCCGGACGGTGCGCTGATGCGCATCAAAACGCACATCCGCCGCGCTTTGGGTATTCAGCGTGAGCAGGGAGCCATCTTCCAGTTGCTGACGGCTGACTGTGCCTTTGGCGGTGCGGTAATCTGCCCGCAGACCTTCGCCGGTTTCCGACTGCCAGAGCTGCCAGCCTCCGCCAGCGCCGAGCAACAGCAGTAATCCTTTCATCACGTGACGGCGGGTGAGGCGGGTATCGTGCAACGCCCTGCTGGCAACGTCGCCAGGCACACCGCCAAGCTGGTTGCGCAGGTTTTCAACCTGCTGCCAGGCCCACTGGTTATCCTGATCCTGTTCATACCACTGTTGCCAGCGCGCTTCCTGTTGTGGGCTGACGCGCTCGCCGCTTAGCACGGCATACCAGTGGGAAGCTGAACGCAGCGCCTGACGGCGGGAATCGGTTAACAAAGGATTCATAACCCATACTCCAGACGGAACAGCAGGCAGTGCTCGACGGCTTTCGCCACGTATTTTTTCACGGAGCTGATGGAAACACCGAGTTTGTGCGCAATCTCGCTGTATGTCAGACCATCCAGTTGCGAAAGCAGAAACGCTTCACGTGTTTTGCCGTTTAGCCCGTCCAGCATGCTGTCGAGGAGTTGTAGGGTCTCGAGTTGGCTTTCGCGTTCCTCAGGTGAAGGAGCTCCCCCCTCCGGCATAAGCGCCAGCATCTCCAGATACGCTTTTTCCAGCGCGTTTCGGCGAAACAGGTCCACCATCACGCGTTTGGCGATAGTGCAGAGGAAGGAGCGAGGATCGCGGATCGTCGAGAGCGTTTCGCTGACCATTACCCGCAAAAAAGTGTCCTGGGCAATGTCATCTGCATCAAAAGCAGACTGGAGTTTGCGCGTCAGCCAGCTTTTCAACCAGCCGTGATGTGTGCCATAAAGCGACTCGAACGTTAAGGAAGCTGTGGTAGTGGCGCGGTCAGACATGCGGAGTGCATCAAAAGTTAATTATCACGTAGTCATATTAATATGAGAATGGTTATCATTACAATTGGAAATAAAATTGTTTCCAATAGACATTTTTAACATGTTGTTTTTCTAAGTGTTATAAGGTAGGTATAAAATGGGATGGAGCCTCTGCTTCTGGCATGTGTCGGTCAGAATGACTCATGATGTGGTCTGCTATTATTGACATCCTCACTGCCCTAAAGGATGGGGATTTCGGTAATGCTGCCAACTTACTGATTTAGTGTATGATGGTGATTTTAAGGTGCTTGCGTGGCTTCCATTTCCATCAGATGTCCTTCCTGCTCCGCTACTGAAGGCGTGGTGCGTAACGGCAAAAGCACTGCCGGACATCAGCGCTATCTCTGCTCTCCTTGCCGTAAAACATG
Source organism: Escherichia coli DSM 30083 = JCM 1649 = ATCC 11775 (assembly GCF_003697165.2). Lineage (GTDB taxonomy): Bacteria > Pseudomonadota > Gammaproteobacteria > Enterobacterales > Enterobacteriaceae > Escherichia > Escherichia coli. The sequence continues at coordinate 4,162,512 of NZ_CP033092.2, read as the reverse complement.
GCAACTACAGTTCACTTACACCGCCTCTCAGCCCGGTAAGCACCAGAAAATCATTGATATGGCCATGAATGGCGTCGGATGTCGCGCCAGTGCACGCATCATTATGGGCGTTGGCCTCAACACGGTTTTACGTCACTTAAAAAACTCAGGCCGCAGTCGGTAACCTCGCGCATACAACCGGGCAGTGATGTGATTGTCTGCGCTGAAATGGACGAACAGTGGGGCTACGTCGGTGCTAAATCACGTCAGCGCTGGCTGTTTTACGCGTATGACAGGATACGGAGGACGGTTGTGGCGCACGTCTTCGGTGAACGCACTCTGGCCACACTGGAGCGTCTTCTGAGCCTGCTGTCGGCCTTTGAGGTCGTGGTATAGATGACGGATGGCTGGCCGCTGTATGAATCACGCCTGAAGGGAAAGCTGCACGTTATCAGCAAGCGTTACACTCAGCGCATTGAGCGACATAATCTGAATCTGAGACAACATCTGGCAAGGCTGGGACGGAAGTTACTGTCGTTCTCAAAATCGGTGGAGTTGCATGACAAGGTCATCGGGCATTATCTGAACATAAAACACTATCAGTAAGTTGGAGTCATTACCTCCTCCCGAACTCAAAGCTATCATACAGATAATTACTGGTTAACCCTATATAGGGCATTTTAAAGTGTTGTGATCTTACCCAGCAATAGTGGACACGCGGCTAAGTGAGTAAACTCTCAGTCAGAGGTGACTCACAAGACAAAACAGTTTCAACCAGTAAAAAAACGTAAACACCATTCGCATGAATTTCGTAGTTAAGATCTGAAGCTTGCAGAATGCATCGGTATTACTGCCGGAGTCCGTGAACTTAGTCTGCATGAATCACCACAGCTTTACATCTGTCGCAGTAAACAGCAAAATCAGCAAACTTACTTAATTATATCGAGTGCGATTACAATCGCTGGCGATGGTACAGTTGGTGTGGCGGTCTCAGTCCGGAACAATTTGAAAATCAGAATCTCACTTAAAACGGCATCCATTTTACAAAAGATGGCCGTCTGTGTATTTGTAATGAATACCTTCTACATGTTTAGAGTGCATAATCCACGACAAGGCGATATCCTAAAAATTAGCTAGCAGGCAACTTTGATGGCATAGATAATGTTTTTAGTAAAAAAGAGTTGACTGAATATAATACAGCCTCTTCCTACATAAGAAGGAATGTGCTCACAAAAAAAACCATTAGTCTGCTTCCTGTTCTTACAATAATCAGTATTATGTATTTTATTTATATAGCAAAATATGCTTGTTACACCTGTCATAATTAGGCATGGTAAAATTATTGACTGAACCCTGGGGGAGAAAGATGCACAGTGATTATTATAATATGGTTTTTGGTGAAAAATTGGCCAATATTTTATATGAAGCTAACTCTCAATTTTTTTACGAGAGAAATGTCATAGAAGAGGCAGTCAACGCTTTATTCTGTGAGCGTGAAATAATAAACAACAAGAACATAATAAAGAAGCTGATGTTCTTTTTGTCAGATGTTAATCACACCAAGAAAGATGTTGTTCAGAGCGCACTTAATATTATCATTGACATTACATCAGGTGATATTTGAGATTTTACATAAAGGATAATCTCTCAAGGAGTCTTATCTGAAAACGAAATATATAGTCCCTCTCGTTTTGTAATATCGATTGGCTTTGTTGAATCGGTTACGTACCCCGGAGCCGGTCATATTTTCAGGTAATACACACGCTTTCAGACATTTCGGCTTTCGTCATTTTGGTATCATGGGCATAGCTTCTGCTACCTGACCATCATAATCACGCAGCTTCAGTGAAGCAGTGACCACCTGTTTAACCCGGTGTATCGTTATGATCTTATCCAGCAATTGAACCGCCCCGGGTTTCCTGGAGAGTGTTTTATCTGTGAACTCAGGCTGCCAGATCATCGTTTCCGATGGAAGCATAATAAGCTTTTTCTGCTTCTGCCGGTGGGATATGGCCCTGCCTTTCCAGCAATCGTCGATTGTTATACCAGTCCACCCACGTGAGTGTGGTCAGCTCATCATACTGACACGTGCATTACCCCTACCGCGATAATGCAACCGTACAATATAGGGCGTTTCCTAAACGCAGCCCTCATCACTCCAATCCAACAAGACACAGCATTTTTGATCACGAAGAAAGACAAATAATTTCCGTAAATGTTTCCGTTGTTACAAATAACAACAGTGTTTTACATTTCTTTGGCCTCAGGCCCGCGCATGTTGCCATTCGATGTCATTTTCCTGACTCGTTTCTTCTTTATGGTGTAGTGTGATCTTCACTTTATGGATGCTAACAATATGAAAAGAAAAATTATTCCCGTGCTAATCGGTTGTACGCTCTCTTTCTCTGCCCTGGCGGCACAACCTACGGCTGAGCGCTATGTCGTCAGTTTTCCAGAAGGCACGCACGTGAACTACGCCGGCGCATTTGCCAGTGCATTCCCGAACGGCCTTCCGGTTGGGATAGGTTCTGGCCTGCTGTTCACCGGTAAACAGGGCGATGCCCTGACATTCGCAACCATTACCGATCGCGGTCCGAACGCGGATTCACCGAAAGAGGGGAAAAACGAAACTAAAATTTTCGTTACGCCAGATTTCGCGCCGCTGCTGATGACGATTCGTGTACAAAACGGCAAAGCGGAGGCCATCGATCCCCGTCCTCTGCATGACGATAAAGGCGCGATCAACGGTCTGCCGCTGGCAAGCGACGTGATTGGCTCCACCAATGAAGTGGCCTTCAGCGACACGTTACATAGACTGAAGGGGGATAATCGCGGGCTGGATACGGAAGGGATCACTCCGGATGGTAAAGGAGGTTACTGGCTGTGCGATGAGTATGGCCCGTTCCTGATTAACATCGACAGTAAAGGGAAAATCCTGGCAATCCACGGTCCGCAGGCGGCGGAAGGGGAAAAAGCGATTGCGGGCGGTTTGCCAAATATCCTCAAATGGCGTCAGGCGAACCGCGGCTTTGAAGGCCTCACCCGTATGCCGGACGGGCGTATTATTGTCGCCGTGCAAAGTACGCTGGATATCGACGCTAAGAGCAAGAAAAAGGCGCTGTTTACGCGTCTGGTGAGCTTCGATCCGGCAAGCGGAAAAACCGCGATGTACGGTTATCCTATCGACAGCGCGGCCTACAGCAAAAACAGCGACGCTAAAATCGGAGACATCGTGGCGCTCGATAACCAGCACATCCTGCTGATCGAACAGGGAAGAGATAAAAACAACAGAATGCGTAACCTGATTTACGAGGTCGATCTCAATAAGGCGAGCGACCTGTCAGGCTTCGACAAGCCGGGTGAGTATCCGGAGTTTGATGATGAGAAAACCCTGTCACAGCGCGGCATTACCCTTGCGCAGAAAACGCAGGTTGTTGATCTGCGCTCCTTGGGCTGGCAGCAGGAGAAGGCTGAAGGGTTGGCGCTGATCGACAGCAAAACGCTGGCGGTGGCGAACGATAACGACTTTGGCGTGAAGGTGGCGATGCAACATCCGGTCGAGGGCAAGACATTCAAGGATTATCGGGTGAACGCGGAAGGAAAGCTGACGCTTGACGACAAGCAGGTTGAAACGACCCTCAGAGTGAAGCCACTGGAGAAACCGGAGTCTGACAGTGAACTGTGGATTGTGACGCTGCCGGAAGCGTTGAAATAAGTTTATAAGGTACGGACAGCAGTATCGCTTAGTTTTTCAAATTCATGTATGTGAACAATATTGGGGTTCCGGCGTAGACCCCCAATGAAAGCGTCACCACGTGAAAACATGCCTGCACGGTTTACACGTCATCCCATGGTGGCAGCCGGTTAACTTTCCTGCTACACCAGTGGAAAAAGGCCATAAGCAGTCCGAACAAAAGTAAGCGTACAGCGAGGGCCGTATTGACGGGGATGTGTTATTCAGCTGGCAGTGCTATGCGCCACGGAAGCAGTTCGCTGACCCGGTTGACCGGCCAGTCTGCTATGACGCCAAGCACATGGCGAAGGTAGCTTTCTGGATCCACGTCATTCAGTTTGCACGTCCCGATCAGGCTGTACAGTAGCGCTCCCCGCTCACCACCATGGCCAGAGCCGAAGAACAGGGTCTTCATCTTTTCACGCAACCAGCTTTCCAGGGATTTCAACAGCGGTTTCGTTTTTCGCTGACGTTCAGCAAGCCGCTGCTATGCCGGCATTCCCCTTATATCCGCCTCTATGGCGTACAACTGACCGATCTGCTCCAGGGCTTCTTCCGTCAGTGCTGACGGGATGCGGACGTGCATATCGTGGATCTTTCGGCGGGCATGAGCCCAGCAGGCAGCTTCCGTTATCCCACCATTGCGATACAGCTCGTTGAACCCGGCGTACGCATCCGCTTGCAGCACACCGCTGAAGCAAGCAAGATGAGTCTGCGGATGGATGCCTTTTCTGTCCGGGCTGTAAGCGAACCTCACTGCAGGTGCCAACGCTGACCCGGCATTGCGGTCATCACGAACATACGCCCACAACCGCCCGGTCTTCGTCTTCTTATTACCCGGCAGCAGTACCTGGACCGGGGTATCATCGGCATGGAGTTTGCCGTCAGTCATGACATCGCCATGAAGCGCCTCTTCCAGCGGAGACAGCAGCCGGCAGCATGCATCCACCCAGCCCGACAGCAGTGAACGGCTCAGCTCCACACCTTGCCGGTCGTATATTTCTGACTGGCGATACAGCGGGGTGTGCTCTGCATACTTCGAGGTCAGCACGCGGGCCAGCAGCCCCGGTCCGGCGATACCCCGCTCGATGGGCCGCGAAGGTGCAGGTGCCTGCACGATGGCATCGCACTGAGTACAGGCATGTTTTTCCCGTACCGTCCGGATAACCCGGAAGGCGCTACGCATCAACTCCAGCTGTTCGGCGGTATCCTCGCCCAGATAGCTCAGTGAACCGCCGCAGTTCGGGCAGCACGGCGCCGCAGGCAACAGCCGCTTTTCGTCACGGGGTAGTGATTCAGGGAACGGCTTACGGGGGCGGGTCTGACGCAACGGACGCTGTACTGCCGGGTCATACACCCTACCAGTCAGCGTATCGCTCTCTATCGCTCTCTTTCTGAAGCCGGTTCAGATCGGCTTCCATTTGTGCGATACGGCGGGAGACTTTTTCGGAACGACTGCCGAAGTTCATCCGGCGGAGTTTATCCAGCTGCGCCTGCAGATGGTCTATTTCGCGCTCCCGGTTGCTCAGCTTTTCCTGCAGGGCGTGGATCAGCGCTTCCTGTTCGGCCAGGCGCTGTTTCAGCAGGAAGATGTCGTCAGAAGAGATGTCGTTCATAAGCCCTTATTTTACCGGGCTTATTCTGTGACAACCAGGATAAAGAGATTTACAGCATGGTCAGGGAGGTCAGCAGCCGCTTAGGCTGTCGCCAGTCGATACCTTCCAGCAGCATCGCCAGCTGCGCCTGTGTAAGGAACACTTTGCCATCACGGGCTGACGGCCAGGCGAAGCGCCCACGCTCCAGCCGTTTGGTCAGGAGGCACAGTCCGTCACCGGTGGACCACAGCAGTTTAACCTGACTGCCGCTGCGGCCCCGGAAAATGAAAACATGGCCGGACATGGGATCGTCTTTCAGCGCCGTCTGTACTTTCGCAGCCAGGCCGTTGAAGCCATTTCTCATATCGGTGATACCGGCAACCAGCCAAATTTTGGTCCCGGAAGGTAACGGGATCATCGCTTCAGTTCCTGTATCAGCAGAGTCAGGAGCTTTTCGCTGACATTGCCATTGAAGCGGAGCGTCCCGTGCCGGAACGTTACCTCACAGCTGATACTGAGGGTTTCCGGATCCTCTGCGAGCGATTCTGGCTGTTCGGCAGCTGCATCGAGAGTCACAGGAAGTAGCTGGGGGCTCTCTGAAGAAGGTAATAGCAGCTTTCCCTCGCGCCATTGTTGTCGCCATTTGAACAACAGATTGGCGTTAATGCCATTTTCAAGAGCAAGTTTTGAGATGGATATCCCGGGTTCACAGGAGGCAGCAACGAGCTGCTGTTTAAATTCGGGAGGATAATTAGGGCAGCCTTTTCGCCTGCCGGGATTCACATTTTTCTGCATATCTGACACTTTGGTTCCCACTACTTATTTGGTGGACACCACTTTGTCTAATTCGTCAGATTCTGACCAGACGGTTCAGGCTGTACGCTTACCACTATTTTATCCCTGTTGAATTTGGTTAAGCCGGTGCAGACGCGCCGGGAAACGCACATCTGAACCGGCACAATAAAATACAATACAACCCCCTGTTACTGGAGATACGAATGGAATGACGAGGCAGCCTGTCAGTCACAGGGGGCTGTTGGCATAAAATCAACGGAAAGGCCACCAACACCGGAATTAAGCTCCACAGTCCCCGCACTGGCAATCCATTCCCGGGAAAGGCATCACTGCAAACTGCTCCGGAGGCAACCATTACAGCCTCTGTAACGGATTATCAGCCCTGGCATCTTCCGACGGCACCTCCTGCCGCCCCCACGCCCTGCTGTATACCCCGGTACCGCAGCGTGGGCAGCACTTTTCCCCCTCATAATCTTCGTCACACATCACACAAAACCACTTTCTCACCTTCACCGTATAATCCGGAACCGTCATGCCCTGCAGATGCAAACGACGGGCCTCTTTCTCTGCCGGGTCAAGCCAGGTACATCGCAGCAGGATTTTTTCAGCGACAGTCATCTGGTCATGTTCAAACCACGGTGGTTGTCCGTCATTGCCCCGCTGAAGTGTTAACGGGCATCCACAGGACACACAGCACAAAACGTCCTGTCGGTTGTGCTTCGCAGCTTCTTTCGCCGTAACAAAATGGCCTTTGCTGTCATTCGCCATATAACAGTTCAGAATTCGCATATTTCCTCCTGAGTTGTCCGGGGAATACTGAATCCTCCGGTCTGGCAGTGTGTGCAGTACTGCTCCCCATAATAATCGTGGTGACATTGTCTGCAGTGCCAGCTGGCTTTACGCACCACGGGTAAGGCATCCGGTACGAATTGCTGCAGACGTTTAATCAACTGTATTTCTCTGCGCTCCGGCCTGACATAAGGGCACTGTTGACCGTGCTCTGTCAGCCTGTCGTCAGTGTGTTCAAACCAGGGAAGTTCAGTGTCGTATTGCGGATGGTATCTGAGTGCACTGCCACACAAGTGGCAGGTGTAGTTAGCATAAGGTGCGGCCTGTGCAGTACGGGCGCCCGTCAGACGTCCGTTGCCATCAAGAGCGATAAAGGATTTTGCGTACATAGTCATATACCTCAGCCGCCAGACGACACGCAGGCAACAGCCGTCCCGGTACGGGCAGCGTGGTCAGGGTGTGAATGGCGGTTCAGTTAAAATCTGGACTGGAGTTTGGGTAAAGCAGGCTGGTTGCTGTTACAGCACTGTGGTTGTCACACAATGGAACACTGACGTAAAAAACAGTCAGTGGGCGAGTGGATACATCGTTGCCGCCAGACAACAACCCATACTTTTGGTTTGCCGGATATTGGCGCGCCAGTCGTGCTCAACTCCGGCTACAGCCAAAATTGCGCTCACCGGTGCAGTGAGCTTTGGTATGCTCCTTCGCCAGATAGTCAGCACGTTCCAGCACTTGCTGAAAGCCGGTGTCATCATTACGCGCCAGCCACACCGCCGGCCAGGCCGGAAAATGCACCAGCGTGGCATGGCACCCGACATCCACTCCCAGGGCACTGCACCACGCCTGTTTAATCATCCCGGCCAGAGACTCCGGAGCGCGGTAATCACCGGCACGACACCAGGTATCCCGGTTGACCAGCAGCATCAGGTGATAGTGTTTTTTACCTTTGCACTCCCCAAACTCCCGGGCCCAGACGTAATGCAGGGTTGTGGGATGCACGCGTTTACCTTCCCGATGCTTACGTTTCTGGTAAGCGTCGATTCGGGCTTTCAGGGCATTGATGAAGCGGGATATCACAGCTGCGTCCGTTGCTGCCGGTACATCCGGGAGACGCAGGTCAACCCGCAATGCCGTCAGGCGGGGATGAACATTCAGTGCGTGCCGCACCGTCTCACGAATACGTTGCTGCCAGAAGGGGTTGTATTTGTAGGTCATGGTTAAATCTCCGTATGGTTCATACGGAATAGCCACGTCGTAAAAAATACGCAGAGTCCCTGAAGTGACCTCCGGCAGGACACTGTCTCAGGCACTCTGTGATAACCCGAACGGTCGTCTCCGGACTGACGGTTGAATTTTCAGCGTCGTTTTTTAATGTAAAAAACCGGTTACGGGTAAGGCTGTGAGGAGGGAGTGATGGTGATACGCAAAAAGAAGTGCAGGGACTGTGGAAACGCGATTACTCATAATACAGTGTGTTGCCCGTATTGTGGTTCTGTCGACCCCTTCGGCTACTACCGGAATACAGACCGTATCGTTACCATACTGCTGGCGCTGATTATTGTGGTCCTGCTGACTACTGTCAGCGTCAGTGTGTGTATACTGTGTAGCTGGTGAGATAACGGTTCATGTATCCCCTGAGCTGACAGTGTACCGTGTATATTAAGCGTAACCGACAGGTTCTCCTTCATACCATATTAAATTTTCCAGGTATTGCCGCTGCCTTATTTCGTCCCATACAGGAAAACTCATCTGGGTTTCTGACAAATACGCGAAACTCACAGCCCCTCAATATCAACCACACGTTGTAAGCCGGTAATACCTGAAAATCAGCCCATTACTGCCCACGCCTCCGGCACCATTCCCTTTTGATTTCGAATTCTTTGTTGTCGCTATACCGCTTAATGTTCCCGGTCCTCCGGTGCAGATAACACCGGAGTCATCGTAGCGCTGCTTCAATATTCAGGTGACATATTTCCAGACGGAAGCCGGCGCGCGATCGTAAAGTTTGTTAATTGTCAGTTCTGCCAGCCGGTTGTCAACGGCAGAGTTAAAGGCTTCCAGCTCCGCAAGGGTAAGTTTATAACGCGTGTGGGAATTCACTTTTCCCGCGTCTCCTGACGTATTACGGGCTGCCACTTACCTGGTGTCCCGCAATACAGCCTTAGTGTTCCGTTATCGGGGATCCGGACGCACCGCAACAACCGGGGAAGTATTTCTGGTTTAGAGCAGTGTCAAGAGGGATTTCTCAGCCCCTCACTCACCGGCTCAGTCTCAGGGCAGGAGCATTAATACGCTCAGTTCATGTCTTATACAGGAATGGGCACAGGGGGAGCTGGCGTGTCACTGCTGATTTTACGCATCAGCGTTCATGTATCTGCACTCTGATACATGAACGATTCACAGCGCTCTGTTACCGGAGAGATTTACTCTCTTAGCTTACTCTGGCAAATCCTTTACGTTACTCTCTGATGACTTCTTATATTTATAATACCAATCAGACAGCCTTATCCCATCGGTGATATCAGTCTCCTCCTCGCCAGGAACGGGCTGACTCACTGTAACCACCTCCGAAAACAACTCTGCAATTATCAGAACGCCTGCTTCTCTCCCTGTCCTCACGAAAACTACCCCCTCTTTATCGCGCGTGCGTGCGGAAGCATCTTTTCGCAACAACCACCCGGTATACCGGTACGGCTCAGCCACCGCAACCTCCCCGTTTATCTCCTGGCGGTCACATTCCCGATTATTTTTTACGTTTCTCCCCGGTTGTTATGCCGGTGAAGGTGGCGCGCTGTTTTCATGACCACACCGGCTGGTTTAACAACATCCGGAGGAACATTCTCATGGCTACCCCAGTTTCACTGATGGATGACCAGATGGTCGACATGGCATTTATCACTCAACTGACCGGCCTGACAGATAAGTGGTTTTACAGGCTCATCAGGGATGGGGCCTTTCCGGCTCCCATCAAGCTGGGCCGCAGCTCCCGCTGGCTGAAAAGTGAAGTGGAAGCCTGGCTACAGGCGCGTATTGCACAGCCCCGCCCGTAATTTCTGACCGTTATCCGTTCACCCGCAGCAGACGTAATCCCCGGCCTGCCGGCGGCATTCTGCTGCCTGTTATATCCCCGTGAGGAATATGAAAATGAAACAACAGTATCAGACCCGCTACGAATGGCTCCACGAAAGCTACCAGAAATGGCTGACCGGCTTCACCCGGCACGCCGTATCCTGGGGCGTGTGTCATCCGAATATCTACTACTTCCATAATCTGACGCCCGGGTGGGTGTCATTCAATGGTGAAAAACCGGAGATTGCCATCGTACCCCAGAGCCTGCACCGGCTGATTTATGGCCCTGACAAACGGGCCACGCCGCCCCTGGATGATGATCTGATCGTGAATTTATGCACCAGTGAACATCTGCTGGTTCATCATCCGATGCTGGAAGGCATTCTCCTGTCTGAATGTGAACGTCTGAGGCAGCGTTCTCTGGCAAATAAACTGATTAGCCTCTTCCGTCAGTTTGGTGGCACGGAGTTGCGCCTCAAACTGGTCTGGCTTTGCTGGCTTGATTTAATGACCGGAAACAGCCTTGAAGACTGGAAAGAGAACCTGAAACGGAAATCAGAAAAAGAGCTGGAGGAATGGATCATCAACCGTCAGAGGCAGAGCACAGCACTGACGGATCTGATGGATCAGTACGTGCTCCTGGCATACCGCACAACGGTTGACGATAACCGCAACTGATGCCGGTTGCTTCCGGAAGGTGTGACAAAATACGGAAATGATGATGCTCCCGGCCCCGCATGCTCACCTGCAGAGCGTGTTCGTCGTCATCATACTGAGCCATGACGGGCGTCTTAAGGGCATCCTGTCATTGCTGAGCAGGCAACACCACCAGAGGAGCCACGGACAGGGATGTTCTTTACAGCCCGATGCACGTCAGGTTCTCAGCAGACTGAATGTGCAGGTGCGGTTATTCACCAGAAATGGCATGCTGCGGTACATACCCATCCTGGTGACAATATGTACGTGGCGACAGCGATCCCGGCACTGTGGAAGAGACTCACTCAGCCTGCAGGATATTCTTTCCGGCATCCGGGAATGTCCGCCTGAATGCAAACAGGATGATATTTGAATCCGTAATACTGTTCTTTCATCATAAATAATTTATGCAGATACAGTTAACCGTCACAGTAGCAGGTTTGTTTTCCCGGGAAATAATATCCGTCAGACTGATGCCGGAACATATCTGAAACACGTTATGATGTTTTGTTATCAGAAATGTTGTATATTCTTATCCGTGGCGACAGTTTAATGCCCTCTGGTATCACCTGATAATGCATATCCTGCGATGATTCGTTATATTTACGGGACACGCCTCTTTTCATTGTGCTCCTTTTCAGACTTCATTTTCCGTAAGTGTTCCCCGGCATAAAGGAGGTACCTTTCTGGCGTTTATAACTCTCTTTATCGGTGACGCCGGTAATACAGGGAATACCACACCGACAAACGAGGTATTAACAGACGATATTTCAGTGTCCATAATTTTTCTGTCCGGTTAAATAACGTCAGTCTGCTGCCCTCTGACTGTAATCATCAAAGCCGGAATGCATACCGGGTTACAACGTAAAAAAAGTGATGCTGGCCCCCGGTGCAGCTGGCGGGCGAAACATGTTTACCTTTCAATACCCCCTGTCTGCAGTCTCCACTCTTCCATCCTCTTAAGCTACGTCGGCCACATGAGTGCACTTCCATGATAACAGGTATTCCTGTCAGCATAACGAAGCCGGTTACCTTCCCTTCCTCCTGCATTTCCTGTCAGAATGACTGTACAGCGCGCAGATTGCCTTTTTATTGACCACCTTAATATACCATTATAAACTTCTTTTTATCATGTTATTATCACCTTATTATGTTTAATTTTTAAGCAACCGGAGAAAGAGGATGGTTCAGAAAATTTTGTCGGATAAGGTTATGAATGAAAGAACAAATGCGTATTACTCTTATTATCTTGGAGAGCGTAATATCTCCGTACTACCCCTTAATGTTTATGATCCCCCGGAACGTTTTATCGCTTACATAAAAAAAAACAGAGAAAATCTGAACATCACACTTTCAGATTTTGAACTTGAACAAATAATTTCTGGTATGCGTCTGAAGGCCCTGGCCTTCCTGGTCCCCCTGGAAAAAATATCCTGGATCGCGGGCAGTGAACGCGCATGCTTATTTTCCTGGTATCTGTTGATGCAGTTTATCCAGAATAACAGGGCAAAAATAAGCGCAGACTTGCTTCAAAAGAATAAACTGTATCTTAAAGAAGAGTATCTGGAAGGGAATGCCTTCCCGTCGGACTCATCGACACAGTTCAGACAAATACTCAGAGTTCTCGATATTCTTTCTGATAAGAATTTGCGGGATGAGTGGATAATCCAGACCAAAGACAGATGGATGCGGGCATTTAAATCAAAGAGTCCTTTCAGTTACCTCCTCCCGGAGAACGAACATGAATGCATATGGACATGGAATTATTTGAAGGGAAAAAATATTGCACTGGAAAAACTGGCCAGTTTTCCTGGTTCTGCTGATATTTACCACGCAATTCACCTTTCATTTGACATATGGGTTACCTGTCCACTCACCTCACCTGACGATATAAAAAATTTCAGAAACAGTTTCAATAAGGCCAAGGCGCAGCGCAAGTACAAAAAAATGCAGGAAGATAAAGTCAATGTACAGTTTTTTCTTGACGCAGAAACCAGGGCGCAGCTCAAAGAATTATCGAGGGTCAGAAGACTCAGTACCGGCGAAATGCTGCATGACCTGATTGTTGAAGAGTATAAAAGGTACCGACATTCCAGATAATTTCAGACATATATTATCTCCGTGAGTCCCCCACCACCTTTCCGGTGTGCGGGGGTTTTGTCTTTTTTCACCGGGAATACATATATGAATCCGTCTGATGCCATTGAGGCAATTGAAAAACCGCTCTCCTCCCTGCCTTACTCACTTTCCCGTCACATCCTGGAACATCTGCGCAAACTCACCAGTCACGAACCCGTGATTGGCATTATGGGTAAAAGCGGGGCCGGTAAATCCTCACTCTGTAATGCACTGTTTCAGGGGGAGGTCACCCCGGTCAGTGATGTTCACGCCGGCACCCGGGAAGTGCGGCGCTTCCGTCTGAGTGGCCACGGTCACAGCATGATTATCACTGACCTGCCCGGGGTGGGCGAGAGCCGGGACAGGGATGCAGAGTATGAAGCCCTGTACCGTGACATTCTGCCTGAACTTGACCTGGTACTGTGGCTGATTAAAGCCGATGACCGTGCCCTGTCTGTGGATGAGTATTTCTGGCGACACATCCTGCACCGGGGACATCAGCAGGTGCTGTTTGTGGTGACGCAGGCCGACAAAACGGAGCCCTGCCATGAATGGGATATGGCCGGCATTCAGCCTTCTCCCGCACAGGCACAGAACATTCGTGAGAAAACAGATGCGGTATTCCGGCTGTTCCGGCCCGTACATCCGGTTGTGGCCGTATCGGCCTGCACCGGCTGGGAACTGGATACGCTGGTCAGTGCGCTCATGACAGCGCTTCCCGACCATGCCGCCAGTCCCCTGATGACCCGCCTGCAGGACGAGCTGCGCACGGAATCTGTCCGCGCTCAGGCCCGTGAACAGTTTACCGGTGCGGTGGACCGGATATTTGACACGGCGGAGAGCGTCTGTGTTGCCTCTGTTGCCCGTACGGTTCTGCGTGCCGTCCGTGACACGGTGGTCTCTGTTGCCCGCGCTGTATGGAACTGGATTTTCTTCTGAACAGTCTGCCAGGGAAATGCCTGATAACATTACGTTAATCAACTGAAAACATGACACAAACCCCTCATACTCCTCCTGTTTCTCTTGCGTGACCGCCTTGTCATTAATAGAATAAAACGATCGATAAAACAGGTATCGATCGTTGCTATCGATCGTTTATAGTGGTTAATGGTCTGCGAAAAGGCAGCTGAATCTCTTCATCATGCAGAACGGAATTGCACACAACGGACTGATACTTCTCTGGCGGATGAGAGAGGGGAAGCATTTATGTCCGGGAAAAACCACTTTATCTGACCATGCTGTTTTGTACCTGCCGGTATCCACTTTTGTGGGTACCGGCTTTTTTATTCACCCTCTGTAAGGAAAAGCTGATGAAACGACATCTGAACACCAGCTACAGGCTGGTATGGAATCACATTACGGGCACCCTGGTGGTGGCTTCCGAACTGGCCCGCTCACGGGGAAAACGCGCCGGTGTGGCGGTTGTGCTGTCTCTTGCTGCTGTCACATCAGTCCCGGCACTGGCTGCTGACACGGTTGTACAGGCGGGAGAAACCGTGAACGGCGGAACACTGACAAATCATGACAACCAGATTGTTCTCGGTACGGCCAACGGAATGACCATCAGTAGCGGTCTGGAGTATGGGCCGGATAACGAGGCCAATACCGGCGGGCAATGGATACAAAATGGCGGTATCGCCAACAACACTACTGTCACCGGTGGTGGTCTTCAGAGAGTGAATGCCGGAGGAAGCGTTTCAGACACGGTTATCAGTGCCGGAGGCGGACAGAGCCTTCAGGGGCAGGCAGTGAATACCACTCTGAACGGCGGTGAGCAGTGGGTACATGAAGGCGGGATTGCAACAGGTACCGTCATTAATGAGAAGGGCTGGCAGGCCGTCAAATCCGGCGCAATGGCAACCGACACGGTTGTGAATACCGGCGCGGAAGGGGGACCGGATGCAGAAAATGGTGATACCGGGCAGTTTGTTCGCGGAAATGCCGTACGTACCACCATCAATAAAAATGGTCGTCAGATTGTGGCTGTTGAAGGAACAGCAAATACCACTGTGGTTTATGCCGGCGGCGACCAGACGGTACACGGGCATGCGCTGGATACCACGTTGAATGGGGGGTACCAGTATGTGCACAACGGAGGCACAGCCTCTGACACGGTTGTAAACAGTGACGGCTGGCAGATTGTCAAGGAAGGTGGTCTGGCGGATTTCACCACCGTTAACCAGAAAGGCAAACTGCAGGTGAACGCCGGTGGTACAGCCACGAATGTCACCCTGAAGCAGGGCGGCGCACTGGTCACCAGTACGGCGGCAACCGTCACCGGCAGCAACCGTCTGGGCAATTTCACGGTGGAAAACGGTAATGCTGACGGTGTTGTTCTGGAGTCCGGCGGTCGCCTGGATGTACTGGAAGGCCATTCAGCGCAGAAAACACGGGTGGATGACGGCGGAACCCTGGCAGTGTCTGCCGGTGGTAAGGCAACAGATGTCACCATGACATCCGGTAGTGCCCTGATTGCAGACAGTGGTGCCACTGTTGAGGGGACCAATGCCAGCGGTAAGTTCAGTATTGATGGCATATCCGGTCAGGCCAGCGGCCTGCTGCTGGAAAATGGCGGCAGCTTTACGGTTAATGCCGGGGGACAGGCCAGCAACACCACTGTCGGACATCGTGGAACACTGATGCTGGCTGCCGGGGGAAGTCTGAGTGGCAGAACACAGCTCAGTAAAGGCGCCAGCATGGTACTGAATGGTGATGTGGTCAGTACCGGCGATATTGTTAACGCAGGGGAGATTTACTTTGACAATCAGACAACACCGGATGCCGTACTGAGCCGTGCTGTTGCAAAAGGCAACGCCCCGGTAACGTTCCATAAACTGACAACCAGTAACCTCACCGGTCAGGGTGGCACCATCAATATGCGTGTTCGCCTTGATGGCAGCAATGCCTCTGACCAGCTGGTGATTAATGGTGGTCAGGCAACCGGCAAAACCTGGCTTGCGTTTACAAATGTCGGAAACAGCAACCTCGGGGTGGCAACCACCGGACAGGGTATCCGGGTTGTGGATGCACAGAATGGCGCCACCACAGAAGAAGGTGCGTTTGCCCTGAGTCGCCCGCTTCAGGCCGGCGCCTTTAACTACACCCTGAACCGTGACAGCGATGAAGACTGGTACCTGCGCAGTGAAAATGCTTATCGTGCTGAAGTCCCCCTGTATGCCTCCATGCTGACACAGGCAATGGACTATGACCGGATTCTGGCAGGCTCCCGCAGCCATCAGACCGGTGTAAACGGTGAAAATAACAGCGTCCGTCTCAGCATTCAGGGCGGTCATCTCGGTCACGATAACAACGGCGGTATTGCCCGTGGAGCCACGCCGGAAAGCAGCGGCAGCTATGGCTTCGTCCGTCTGGAGGGTGACCTGCTCAGAACAGAGGTTGCCGGTATGTCTGTGACCGCGGGGGTATATGGTGCTGCTGGCCATTCTTCCGTTGATGTTAAGGATGATGACGGTTCCCGCGCCGGCACGGTCCGGGATGATGCCGGCAGCCTGGGCGGATACCTGAATCTGACACACACGTCCTCCGGCCTGTGGGCTGACATTGTGGCCCAGGGAACCCGCCACAGCATGAAAGCGTCATCGGACAATAACGACTTCCGCGCCCGGGGCTGGGGCTGGCTGGGCTCACTGGAAACCGGTCTGCCCTTCAGTATCACTGACAACCTGATGCTGGAGCCACAACTGCAGTATACCTGGCAGGGACTTTCCCTGGATGACGGCCAGGATAACGCCGGTTATGTGAAGTTCGGGCATGGCAGTGCACAACATGTGCGTGCCGGTTTCCGTCTGGGCAGCCACAACGATATGACCTTTGGCGAAGGCACCTCATCCCGTGACACTCTGCGCGACAGTACAAAACACCGTGTGAGTGAACTGCCGGTGAACTGGTGGGTACAGCCTTCTGTTATCCGCACTTTCAGCTCCCGGGGTGACATGAGCATGGGTACAGCCGCCGCCGGCAGTAACATGACGTTCTCACCGTCCCGGAATGGCACGTCACTGGACCTGCAGGCCGGACTGGAAGCCCGTGTCCGGGAAAATATCACCCTGGGCGTTCAGGCCGGTTATGCCCACAGCGTCAGCGGCAGCAGCGCTGAAGGTTATAACGGTCAGGCCACGCTGAATGTGACTTTTTGATAATCAGGTCACTCTCCTTCAGGCCCCGGTCATCATGACCGGGGCTTTTTACTTTCAGGGAGCAACAGATATGCCGGGTTGTACATCACGTTTATTGCCCGAAGGCCCTTTCTCACGCGAACAGGCTGTTGCCGTCAAAACAGCTTACCGCAATGTGTTTACTGAAGATGACCAGGGAACATATTCCCGGCTGGTTATCCGTAATGCTGAAGGTCAGTTGCGCTGGTGATGCCGGAACACAGCTTAATACTCAGCTCGCCAGTTAAGGGCTTCTCAGACAATAAACGTCATTCATTTCATCTGTCAGGCCGCGTCTTCTCCGGGAGACGTGGCTTTTTCATTTATTACACCAGTAAATCGTAACCACCGATAAGGAGCAAATTATGCGACTAGCCAGTCGTTTTGGTTATGCGAACCAGATACGCCGTGACCGTCCGCTGACACACGAAGAACTGATGCACTATGTTCCCAGTATTTTCGGTGAAGACCGGCATACTTCCCGCAGTAAACGATATGCGTACATTCCCACCATCACCGTACTGGAAAGCCTGCAGCAGGAAGGTTTTCAGCCATTCTTCGCCTGCCAGACCCGCGTGCGCGACCCGGGCCGCCGGGGATACACAAAACACATGCTGCGTCTGCGGCGGGCCGGAGAGATAAACGGAGAACATGTCCCTGAAATTATTCTGCTCAACTCTCATGACGGTACCTCCAGCTACCAGATGCTGCCGGGTTACTTCAGATTCGTCTGCCAGAATGGCTGCGTCTGCGGTCAGTCTCTGGGGGAAGTGCGTGTTCCACACCGGGGAAATGTGGTGGAGAAAGTTATCGAAGGGGCTTACGAAGTGGTGGGGGTTTTTGACCGGATTGAGGAAAAGCGTGATGCCATGCAGTCGCTGGTCCTGCCGCCACCGGCACGCCAGGCGCTGGCACAGGCGGCACTGACTTACCGTTATGGTGACGAACATCAGCCGGTCACCACCGCTGACATTCTGACACCACGACGCAGGGAGGATTACGGTAAAGACCTGTGGAGCGCATATCAGACCATCCAGGAGAATATGCTGAAAGGCGGAATTTCCGGCCGCAGTGCAAAAGGAAAACGTATCCACACCCGTGCCATTCACAACATCGACACCGATATTAAGCTCAACCGCGCATTGTGGGTAATGGCAGAAACGCTGCTGGAGAGCCTGCGCTGATGCAGCATGTCCCTGAAAGCGTGATTCAGGCACCAGAATCACCCGACGCCCCGGAGGCGCTGCCGGGGTGTCGTTCCATTTCTGATGATGACCTGTGCGCCTGGTGTACCCGTCTGATTTACCGTCCCGGAGAAATCAGTCTGTGCAGACTGAGTATACAGGCAATGGCATCTGGCCATCCGTCTGTGACCGGAACGGTTACGCGTACGGCTGTCCGGAATTTCAGCCGAATATCATTCATCCCTGATATTACCGGGTCATCACGGTCAGTGATGAACGTGATGTTGCCAGCTCCCGACCTTTACTCCCTCTCATTTATTCACATTACAAGGATTTCACACATGAAAACATTGTCTCAGAACACCACCTCTTCGGTCTCAGCACCGGAGACTGACCTGCAACAACTGGTTGCCACCCTCGTCCCTGATGAACAGCGCATCAGCTTCTGGCCGCAGCACTTTGGCCTCATTCCACAGTGGGTGACCCTGGAGCCCCGTGTCTTCGGCTGGATGGACCGTCTGTGCGAAGACTACTGCGGTGGTATCTGGAATCTGTACACCCTGAACAACGGCGGGGCATTTATGGCACCCGAACCGGATGACGATGATGACGAAACATGGGTACTGTTCAATGCCATGAACGGTAACCGCGCTGAAATGAGTCCGGAAGCTGCCGGCATTGCTGCCTGTCTGATGACGTACAGTCATCATGCCTGTCGTACGGAGTGTTATGCCATGACGGTCCATTATTACCGGCTGCGGGATTACGCCCTGCAGCATCCGGAATGCAGCGCCATTATGCGCATCATCGACTGAATGGAGAGAAGTACAATGCAACAGCTTTCCTTTCTGCCCGGAAACATGACGCCCGGCGAGCGCAGCCTCATTCAACGGGCCCTGAAAACCCTGGACCGCCATCTTCATGAACCCGGCGTGGCCTTCACCTCCACCCGTGCGGCACGAGAATGGCTGATTCTGAACATGGCGGGACTGGAGCGTGAAGAGTTCCGGGTGCTGTATCTGAACAACCAGAATCAGCTGATTGCCGGTGAAACCCTCTTCACCGGCACCATCAACCGCACGGAAGTCCATCCCCGGGAAGTGATTAAACGCGCCCTGTATCACAATGCCGCTGCTGTGGTGCTGGCACACAATCACCCGTCCGGTGAAGTCACACCCAGCAAGGCAGACCGCCTTATCACGGAACGTCTGGTACAGGCACTGGGCCTGGTGGATATCCGGGTGCCGGACCATCTGATAGTCGGTGGCAGCCAGGTTTTCTCCTTTGCCGAATATGGTCTGCTTTAACCCGTCACAACCACATCACACCTGTTTTCACTTTTATCTTCTGTCTTCAGAGGTATCCCACTATGAAAATCATCACCCGTGGCGAAGCCATGCGTATTCACCGTCAGCATCCGGCATCCCGTTTTTTTCCGTTCTGTACCGGCAAATACCGCTGGCACGGCAGTGCTGAAGCGTATACCGGTCGTGAAGTGCAGGATATTCCCGGTGTGCTGGCCGTGTTTGCAGAACGCCGTAAGGACAGTTTTGGTCCGTATGTCCGGCTGATGAGCGTCACCCTGAACTGATGTTCCGTCACCCGGAAAACGAGTACGACTGGCTGAGCTCAGACGCCGCTGTGGATGAGGTCCTGCTCATCAACGAATACACCTTTACCGAAGCCGGTCTGCGCGCCGGCTGACCCGTTGCGTATTACCGTGAAGGAGATCGGTGAGTAACATCGATGGAGATCGGTTCGTGTCACTTTCACAGAACCGTTTTTAAATTACCTTCACTGATCTCCTTCGGTCAACGGTGATTGTATTTTCCGCATTGATTCTCCTTTAAGTTCGATCTTGATACTGCCATGAACCAGTCGATCTAGGATGGCATCCGCATGTGTGGAGTCTCCGATCATTTTGTACCAGTTTTCCACCGGCAACTGGCTCACTACGATGATTGAGCCTCGTTGGTACATCAGATCCACTATTTCCAGCAGGTCGCTACGCTGTTCTGATGAGAGAGGTTCCAGCCCCCAGTCATCCAGAAGCAGCAGATCGCTATTATTCAGCCTGGTCAAAAGTTTGCTGTATCTTCCATCAGCATGCCCCTGATAGCACTGTTCCATCAGCGCTTTAAGGCGATAATAGTAGACCTTGTATCCCTGTCGGCAGGCATTATGACCAAGTGCACATGCCAGGAACGTTTTACCGCTGCCGGTGGCCCCGGTCAGTAAAATATTTTGTTTCAGGGTTAACCAGTTTCCCTGACTGAGTGAACGGATGAGGGCCCTGTCCAGCCCTCTATTGTTACGATAATCCAGCTTTGATAACTCAGCATTAAGTCTGAACCGTGCATGTTTGATCAGACGCTCTGCCTTCCTGTTTTCACGGCAGGTTAGTTCTTCTGCTGTCAGTAATGACAGGCGTTCTTCGAAGCCCAGCTCCTGGTATGTGCCCGGCTGAGCAAGTTGCTTTTTAAGCGCATCACGGAAGCCGGTGAGTTTAAGTGCGGTCAGTTGTTCGTAAAGATGATTCATCATTGGATCCCGTATCAGTGGTAATACTCACTGCCGCGTACGTTTTCGTGTTCCATCGTGGATAACAGATCTGGTTTTGGATCCTGAACAGGTTGTTTATCCAGACCTTTTTCCAGGATCGATTTAATACCTGACAGACGCCATACCTTTGTTTTCAGAGCTCTTGCACATGCTGCATTAAGTCTGGCTTTACTGTATTTTTTATGAAGGTTCAGGAGTCCAAGGCAGAAGCGATAGCTTTGTTCCGGATGTGGACGAGAGTTCAGTATATGAAGCACATAACTATGAGTTTCACTGCCTATGTGCCCCGCCCATTCCAGAAGACGCTCTGGCGTCCAGGTGGCATGCTGTCGATGAGCTTCAGGCATGTGCTCGTTGCGGGTACTGTAGCCATAAGTACGCTTGCGCGGGTGCACAGCAACCTCCTGCCCCTGATTGAAGAGTCTTACCAGTTCTCCGGAGATCCATGCTTCCAGTTGCTGGCCTAACAGCGAACATGGAACCGAGTAGTAATGTTTGTCGATTTCCACGTGGTAATCGGCATGAACTCTGACTTTCTTCACCAGGGTGTAACTGTAACTGGCTTCAGGAAGAGGCTTCAGTGCGGGTTTATCAAGCTGGATGAAGAGTTCTGCACGTGAATAACCCAACTTCTGCATTATTTTGTTATTCAGTCTTTCCAGCAACTCCCGAATGCGCTGATTAAGCGATGCAAGGCTGTAGAAGATCTCATGCCTGATTCGGGCCATGATCCAGCGTTCAACAACCTGAACGCCAACTTCAGCTTTGGCTTTATCTTTCGGTTTACGTGGCCGCGCAGGCAAAACTGCGACATTATAATGCTCAAGCATCTGCTGGTAGGTAGGGTTAACGTCAGGATCATACTTACATGCCCTGGATGTGGCGCTTTTCAGATTGTCCGGAACAACAAGTTCAGGAACGCCACCCAACCACTGGAAGCAGCGAACATGACTCATCACCCAGTCTTCAAGCTGCTGAGACCAGGTGGCCTCTGCCCATGTGTAACTTGATGCCCCGAGAACAGCTACGATGACCTGAGCAGTTCTTATTTCTCCGGTCTCAGGGTCGGTAACGCCAACGGTAGGTCCACAGTAATCAACGAAAAGTTTTTCGCCAGCTTTATGTACCTGACGCATTGATGGTGAAGTGGTTTTGAGCCATTCACGGTACATCCGGCAGTAATGGTTATAGCTGTAAAAACCGCCTGGATTACGCTCACAGTATTCTTCCCAGAGTAGCTGCAGCGTCACGCATTTATTACGCAGTTCCCGGTGTACTGTAGCCCAGTCAGGCAGAGAGTGCTTCTTCATCTTAACCTGGGTCTGAAGGAACGCATGTTTTAGTTTTGTATCATCCCATCCTGTAGGTAAGGGCCACTGCTTTATGCCAAGTTGAGCCGCCCGATTAGCATATCTGGATACAACGGAAGGGGAGATTGCAAGACTACGACCAATTTGTCGATGGCTGAGTCCAACACCGTATTTAAGCCTAAGAATTTCTTTAAGTTTTCTCATAGAAATTGGAACTGTTGGCATAGGTATCCTTTACCGGAATGGCAAAAGATACAGATCAACACACCTGTGAAGTTCCAATAACATTGATGGAGATCACTGAATAACAAAATGAGTCAAAAGTGATCTCCATCGATGTTATTCAGCGATCTGTTCAAATGTTATTACCCGATCTCGATGGAAGTTATTGAGTGATCTCCTTTCATGAAAATACGCACCCGTCATCGTTAAACTATCATTCACCGATTTTCTGTGAGGATTTTATCGTGTCAGACACACTTTCCGGGACAACGCATCCCGATGACAATGACGACCATCCCTGGTGGGGACTACCCTGCACAGTGACGCCCTGTTTCGGCGCCCGTCTGGTGCAGGAGGGTAACCGGTTGCATTACCTTGCCGACCGTGCCGGTATCAGAGGCCGGTTCAGAGATGCGGATGCGTACCCTCTGGACCAGGCCTTTCCGCTGCTGATGAAACAACTGAAATTAATGCTCACCAGTGGTGAACTGAATCCCCGCCATCAGCATACCGTGACACTGTATGCGAAGGGGCTGACCTGTGAAGCCGACACCCTCGGCTCCTGTGGTTACGTTTATCTGGCTGTTTATCCGACACCTGAAACGAAAAAGTAAACCACCAGAATAACCTTCTGCTCCGGCCTGGTGTTTTCACCACGCCACTGTCCCATTTTTTATCTCTGCATATCAGGAAAATCTTCAGTATGAAAACATTACCCGACACGCATGTACGGGAGGTATCGTGCTGCCCGTCTCCCGTCACCATCTGGCAGACACTGCTCACCCGGTTACTGGACCAGCATTCCCTGATTTCCTCATCGATATCGAATAAGCACTCGTCGCAGAATTCTTTATCGAGTGAGAGCCTCTGTTCAAGGACGCTTCTTTTTTTTGTTGCAACGTGCACATCCCTTCATCTTTCCGCGCCTTTGTGACCTCGTGATTTGGGGTACATGGAAAATGGGCGTAGCAAGCCTCAGCTAGATAACTAACCGTAATAAAAGGGCTTTTCTGCGAGCAATGTAAGAGAAGGATAACTAGGCAGGTTGCAAGAAAGATAATCGTTTTGATAGATCAGTTTATCGATATTGATCGTTAGTGCCGATCGATAAGAAGTGCGGAAACGTTAGACTCACCTCTGTTGCTCCATCATGATGATGGGGCTGTTGGCCCTCGAATCTATCTGTCTATTAGCATCGGCATGACAAACACCATTTGTTTCCACAACAAAAGACAATAGAAAAGTACATATGTACAAAAAGTGTGATTTATTCTGTCACTTCAGTACTTCCTTTCGCCTAAGTTTGCCCGTAATAATTCCCCGTGCAGTACTATTGTTGCGACATAACAACATGAATTACATGGTAATAATAGATGTTTTCCTCTGCTGATTCCTGTAAGGATCATGACTCCATACGACATCATTTTTAATTTTATACAGTTCAAAAAATCTACATGTGTCACAAATAATTTTACATTTGATAATGTATAGTTGTCACATGACAAGTTGATTATCATTCTGTGTAGACAAGGAGAACTGTTATGACGGATTCAATTCCATCAGGTTACAAGCCGCTGACATGTGACACGCTGCCGGGTTATCTCTCGTCCAGACTGACCCCTTCATGCGAACCGGGAGGGTTACCTGAAGAGTGGAAAGTTTCAGAAGTGGGGGACGGAAACCTGAACATGGTGTTTATCGTTGAGGGGACACATAAAACCATCATTGTAAAACAAGCTCTGCCCTGGCTTCGTGCCGGGGGCGAAGGATGGCCTTTATCTCTGAGCCGTGCGGGCTTTGAGTACAACGTCTTATGTCAGGAAGCCAAGTACGCGGGTCACACACTGATTCCGCAGGTCTATTTTTACGACCCGGAAATGGCGCTGTTTGCCATGGAGTATCTGACTCCTCACGTGATTCTGCGTAAGGAACTGATTAACGGTAAAAAATTCCCTAAACTAGCTGAAGATATCGGCAGATTTTTAGCACAGACTCTCTTCAATACGTCTGACATTGGCATGTCAGCAGAACAGAAAAAAGCGCTTACTGCCGAGTTCGCGTTGAATCATGAGCTGTGCAAAATTACGGAAGATCTGATCTTCACAGAGCCCTATTACAACGCTGAACGGAATAACTGGACTTCTCCTGAGCTGGACGATGCCGTCCATAAGGCCTGGGCTGATGTAGAGATGATCCAGGTTGCCATGCGTTATAAGTACAAATTTATGACAGAAGCGCAGGCATTGTTACATGGCGACCTTCATTCAGGCTCAATCATGGTGACCGACACGGATACCAAAGTGATTGATCCGGAGT
This sequence comes from Escherichia coli DSM 30083 = JCM 1649 = ATCC 11775, assembly GCF_003697165.2. Lineage (GTDB taxonomy): Bacteria > Pseudomonadota > Gammaproteobacteria > Enterobacterales > Enterobacteriaceae > Escherichia > Escherichia coli. Next base: position 4,137,966 of record NZ_CP033092.2, on the reverse strand, counting down.
TCGGTTTCATGGGGCCAATGGCGTTTGATATCGGCAACTATATTGGCAACCTCCTGCTGGCGTACTTCTCACGCCCTGGGTGGGATGCGAATGAGCAACGTCGCGCTGACTATCAGGAATGGCTGCTTCAGCAGATTGTCCAAACCTGGTCCGTTTTCACCCGGGAGTTCCGCCAGCTCTGGGACAACAAAACACAGGGCGACGCGTGGTCGACAGAAATGTATCAACAGAACAGGGCCGCTCTTGAGGACGCACAGGATCAGTTTTTTGCCACGCTGCTTGAAGATTCCCTGGTGAATGCCGGCATGGAAATGAATCGCCGGATCATTGGTTTTGCTGGCGTTGCCGAGCTGAAACAGATTGAAAATACAGAGCTTCGCGCAGGATGTGAACGACGTGCATTGACCATGGCGCGCGATCTTATCGTCAATGCCCGCCAGTTTAAAAATATGGATTCCGTCATCCAGTCTGCGAAGGTTAAGTAAGAGGTCATTATGAATATTAAAGGTAAACACTATCGTACGGTCTGGGTTTCCGGGGATGGAAAAGCGGTAGAAATCATCGATCAGACTAAGTTGCCTTTTAAGTTCGAGGTGGTGGCGCTTACCTCTGCGGAAATGGCCGCTACGGCTATTCAGGATATGTGGGTTCGTGGCGCTCCGCTTATTGGTGTCGTTGCAGCCTATGGCATCGCGCTGGGAATGAATCACGATGCCAGTGACATGGGTCTGCAGCGTTACTATGACCTTCTTATCAAAACCCGACCAACGGCAATTAATCTCAAATGGGCCCTCGACAGGATGATAGACACACTGAAGGATCTCTGTGTATCAGAGCGCAAGGATGTGGCCTGGGCGCTGGCGGCAGAAATTGCCGAGGAAGATGTCGCGTTGTGTGAACAAATTGGATTACATGGTGCAGAAGTCATCCGCGAAATAGCCCAGAAAAAACCGGCCGGGAGTGTGGTCAATATCCTGACACATTGTAACGCAGGCTGGCTGGCGACTGTAGACTGGGGAACCGCGCTTTCTCCCATCTACAAAGCGCATGAAAACGGAATCCCTGTTCACGTCTGGGTGGATGAAACGCGGCCACGTAATCAGGGCGGACTCACGGCATTTGAACTGGGCTCACACGGTATTCCTCACACCCTGATCGCCGACAACGCGGGTGGCCACCTGATGCAACACGGTGACGTTGATCTCTGCATTGTTGGGACCGATCGAACCACGGCCAGAGGGGATGTCTGTAATAAAATTGGTACCTATCTTAAGGCGCTGGCGGCCCATGATAACCATGTTCCCTTCTACGTCGCGTTACCTTCTCCCACTATTGACTGGACTATCGAGGACGGAAAAAGCATTCCGATTGAGCAACGTGACGGAAAAGAGCAGTCCCATGTCTATGGGATAAACCCTCAGGGAGAATTGAGCTGGGTCAATACCGCCCCTGAAGGAACCCGTTGTGGGAACTACGCTTTCGACGTCACGCCTGCCCGATACATTACCGGCTTCATTACTGAGCGGGGAGTCTGTGCTGCCAGTAAGTCAGCGCTGGCGGATATGTTTGCTGACCTGAAGAGTAAAGCACTCCAGGGGGAACAGCATTAAAACAGCGGCCATTGCTATTAAGGATCAGGAATGGAACGGATTAAGTTAGCAGAAAAAATCATTTCCACTTGTCGGGAAATGAATGCGTCAGGTCTTAATCAAGGAACATCAGGTAATGTGAGTGCCAGGTATACCGGTGGCATGTTGATTACGCCGAGTGGGATCGCTTATTCAAAGATGACGCCGGACATGATTGTCTTTGTAGACGATAAGGGAAAACCTGAAGCGGGTAAAATACCATCAAGTGAATGGTTAATTCATCTGGCGTGTTATAAAGCCAGACCAGAATTGAATGCTGTCATACATACGCATGCGGTGAATTCCACGGCGGTGGCAATACATAATCATTCAATTCCGGCCATTCATTATATGGTGGCGGTATCGGGGACGGATCATATTCCCTGTATTCCCTATTATACCTTTGGCAGTCCTGAACTGGCCGACGGTGTATCTAAAGGAATCAGAGAAAGTAAGTCCTTGCTGATGCAGCACCACGGTATGCTGGCCATGGACGTCACGCTGGAAAAGACGTTGTGGCTGGCGGGTGAAACCGAGACGCTGGCTGATTTATACATCAAATGTGGCGGATTACATCACGATGTTCCCGTGCTGTCTGAAGCCGAAATGACCATCGTCCTTGAAAAATTCAAAACGTATGGTTTGAAAGCGTAATTACAGCTTTATTTTAATTAATAACATATGACAGCCATTCGCAGAATGGCTGCTATTCCCTCTGTCCACAACGATTGATTATAACTACCACAAGGAGTTATTTATGTTTATCGTGGAATCGTATGCTGTCGCCATAATAATGTGTTTTATTACCATGATTTGCTGGGGTTCATGGGCGAATACAACTAAACTTGTCAGCAATAAAAAATGGGAGTTCCCTCTATTCTATTGGGATTATTCAATTGGATTATTGCTGTGTTCTTTGTTATTTGCCTTCACGCTGGGTTCTATGGGCGAAGCCGGTCGCAGTTTTATACCTGATATTCAGCAGGCGAGCAGCAGTAGTCTGATGTCGGCAATACTGGCAGGGATTATCTTCAATATTTCCAATATTCTTCTGGTCGCTTCTATTAATCTTGCCGGTATGGCGGTAGCTTTTCCTGTGGGTGTGGGGCTGGCACTGGCTCTGGGTGTGATCACCACCTATATCGGCAATCCGCAGGGCGATCCGCTCATTCTGTTCCTCGGTGTCGTCTGCGTTGTGATCGCCATTATTTTTACCGCGATAGCCTATGGTCGTGTCACGCAGGAGGCGGATAAATCTCGCCGTAATAAAGGTCTCATTACTGCCATTCTGGCGGGTATCATCATGGGATGGTTTTTCCGCTTCCTGGCGGACTCCATGTCTGACAATTTCAGCCAGCCTGCCAGCGGTCTGATGACGCCTTACTCAGCACTTGTTCTGTTTGCCGTGGGGCTGTTTTTGTCGAACTTTGTCCTTAACAGGCTGGTCATGAAAAAACCTATTTCAGGAGAACCGGTCAACGGGAAAATGTATTTTTCCGGGAGTTTACGGGATCATGTTTGCGGCTGGCTGGGCGGTATGATTTGGTGTGTCGGTCTGGCATTCAGTCTGATTGCGTCTGGTCAGGCGGGGTATGCCATTTCCTACGGTCTGGGACAGGGGGCCACAATGATTGCCGTGATCTGGGGAGTCTTCATCTGGAGAGAATTTGCCAGTGCGCCAGCCGGAACCAATAAACTGCTGCTGACCATGTTTATTTCATACATTGTGGGTATTGTTCTTATTATCGCCGCTAATCAATAAAATCCTGCCCCATATCTACATGGGGCAGTTGTTCATTCTTTTAGTGTGGTAATTCACACGCCAGCAAAAACTCTGCCGTTCCTTCATCAACAATCAGGTCCGTGACATATCCTCCCAGCAGGGCACCCAACGTTGCGTCATAGCCTCTTTCCCCACCAGCAAGGAAGATCTTCCGTTCAATCTGCCTTAGCTGAGCCAGACTGATTCCCAGAATACGCTGGTCAACATCAGCCACGACGGGCATCCCTTCCTTGTCATAGAAGCGACCACAAATGACACCTACTGCGCCTAAATCCCGATACGTCTGCATTTCCTTCTTATTCAGCACGCCCACCCGAATCAGGGGATTTTCATCAAGCGCGTTACCCACGACAAAAAAGGCTTTCGTACAGCGAGTCAGAACGTCAAAATTCGATCGAATAATAGGCTCTGCCTGTAACTCCATGGCCAGTCTGGCGCTTGATACCACGGCGGGCACGTGCAGCGAGGCGACACGGCCTGAAAGCTTGTAGGCGATTTGCGATGAGGATTCAATGATCGTCAGGTCTGGCTGAGATGGCATGGAACCGAGCATCTGTATAACGGTGACATTTTTACATGACTTCGGCGTCATGGTTTTGCTCATCTGATGGATTGTTCTTCCCCAGGCAACCCCCAGCACATCACCATTCTCAATCACCTGATTCAGATACATGCCACCGGCACGTGAAAGGCGAGTCCGCATCAGCTTTGTATCATCACGTTTTCCGGCATGTTCGCCATCCGGCACGATGATCACTCTCTGGAGATTGAATTTATCGCGAATTTGCAAAGCAGCGTCGATAGAGCCAAAGACATTCACATCCAGGTTGATATGAACCAGTCCATTTTCCCGGGCTGTTTGCAGGTATTTGACAACCGTGACGCGGGACACCCCCATGATAGCTGCAACTTCAGTCTGGCTTTTGCCTTCCTGATAGTACAGCCATGTTGCATGAAGTACGGGATCATCATTGAACAGGCTGCTGTTTGTTTGATCTCTATCCACTTTTGTATACCTGTATTAAACCGGGGAAATGCTCATCTTAACCCTGTTTACCCGGAGAGTTGATGCAGATTGCCAGTGGCATGATTTTATACAGATATTTTATTCTTTTACATGAAATAAACCAGCATACCATTTGAGCGATCGCCCGCTGTTCCCCCATACTGTAAAGCCGGAGACATGCTCCGGCTTTACAGTATTACTGAGAATACACCCATCAAGCATAATCGAAGGTTCAATATCGCCCCTTTTTGATCGCCAGCGATTCGTCACCGTGCAGACGGTTGCCGTCACTCACTAAATTATGGGGGACAGTGAACAACAGGTTGGCTCACTGGCAAGAACCCGATTATAAAACTAAGCTGGCGAGCAGAATAAAAATCAGCCCACTGATGGATAAGAGTGTGGACATCAGCGTCCAGGATAACAGCGTTTCTTTGGTGGTCAGGCCAAAAAAGTCTTTAATCATCCAGAAACTGGCATCGTTAACGTGAGAACAAATACAGGATCCGGCACCGGTAGCCAGCGTAATCAAGGCCAGGTTGGTATTGGGATGTACTGCCAACAATGGGATGACCAGACCGGCGGTAGAGATCGCCGCGACGGTGGCTGAACCCAGACAAATACGCAGGAATGCGGCCACGCCCCAGGCCATCAGGATCGGGTTAATATCCATACCCGAAACCAGGGTGGAAATATACTGACCAACGCCAGAGTCGATGAGAACTTGCTTGAATGCACCACCACCACCGATAATCAGCAGCAGACCGGCAATACCCGCGATAGCTTTTCCGCAAGAATCCATCAGGTCAGGGATTGTTTTCCCGCGCCCCAGGCCCATGGTATAGATCGCGAATAGCAGTGAAATCAGCATGGCGATCGTTGAATTACCTAAGAACAGTATCACGTTGTAAAATAAGCCTGAATCCGCGGCACTTTTGGCATGAGTCATCTGGATGATGGTGACAACCGCCATCAGGATCACCGGCAGCATTGCCGTGAGAAAACTGATCCCAAAGCCTGGCATTTCGCTTTCGCTGAATCGGCGGGTCGCGCCGAGAGAGGCTATATTCCCCTCTTTTTTAAAGGCGTCCGGAATAATGCGCTGGCAGAATTTATTCAATACCGGGCCGCAAAGAATAAAGGTTGGAATGCCGACAATGATACCGTATATCAGTACCAATCCTACATCAGCGCCATATTCCCTGGCGATAACAGTCGGGCCGGGGTGCGGCGGCAAAAAACCGTGTGCGACCAGCAAACCAGAAAGCATCGGCACACACATAAACATCGGTGATATTTTTGCTTCACGGGCAATAGCGAATAAAATAGGTACCAGAAGAATTAAACCGACTTCGAAAAAAAGTGCGATACCGACAATAAACGCCGAACAGACCACTGCCCAGTCAAGTTTATTTTTCCCGAAATAATTCAGCATGGTCAGCGCTATTCGCTGCGCACCACCCGCATCGGCCAGCAAGCGACCGAGCATAACACCGAAGCCAAATATCAAACCAATATGGCCCAGCGTACCGCCAAGTCCGGATTCGACTGAGGTGACGACTTTACTCAAATCCATACCACTGGCGATGGCGACAGCAATCGAGACAATAATTAACGAAACAAACGTATTAAGCTTAATTTTTATGGTTAAAAGCAGGAGTAAAGCAATCCCTGCCACAACGATAATTAGTGGCATAACGTCCTCTCATAACAGGGTAGCGACCCATCATTATCCGACTGAGCAAATAACGAATGATGCAGAGTCGGATAATTCAGGTGTCTGGATGTTTTTATTTATGCTTTCAGTTTTTATTCATAAAATCGCGCAAAGCCGCGCCAATTTTGTTTACATCATAAATACAACCGGTCCATGTCCCACCACTCACGGCCTGAAGCATTGCCCATAGCCGGGTATCATCTGGCAATTCAGGATCGGGAAGTAAATCCTGATGGCTGGGTCTGGCATTTAATATTGCAGTTGCCTCCTCCTGTGAAGGTAATTGTTCATCGCTACGGGTTCCGAGGAAATTGACTTCGCCGTGAAGCTCGCGACAATCAATTTTAATTTCAATTAAATCCCCGGTGCGTAATTTACCGATGGGGCCTCCGGCCAGCGCTTCTGGCCCCACATGGCCGATGCACGCGCCAGTAGAAACGCCCGAGAAACGTGCATCGGTGATTAACGAAACATGCTTACCGTATGACAGATGCTTCAGGGCACTGGTAACCTGGTAGGTTTCTTCCATCCCTGTACCTGAAGGTCCAACGCCAATAATGACCAGAATATCGCCCGCCTTGATCTTGTCATGTTTGATATCGTAAATCGCACTTTTCTCGGACAGATAAACCTTCGCCACACCTTTATGGTAATAGATACCTTGCTCATCAATCATCGAGGGGTCAATGGCGGTGGATTTGATCACCGAACCTTCTGGCGCAATATTGCCCACCGGGAAGGTGATAGTTGAGGTTAATCCGCGCGCTTTTGCTTGCTGCGGAGACATGATCACTTCGTCAGCGTTGATTTGTTCCTGATCGAGCAGGAGTTGCTTGAACCGCTGACGCCGTTCGGAGTGCTCCCACCAGTCGAGGTTTTCTTTCAGCGTGCTGCCGGTAACCGTCATAACGTCTTCATGCAACAATCCGAGGCTGCGCAGATGCAACATGACTTCCGGCACACCACCTGCCATAAAGGCATTGACCGTTGGATGATAAACCGGGCCATTAGGCAGTACGCTCACCAGTCGGGGCACGCGCTTGTTGATGCGGATCCAGTCATCAACGGTCGGGATATGGCAACCTGCCTGGTGAGCAATTGCCGGGATGTGTAACAGCAGGTTTGTTGAACCACCGAACGCGGCATGGACCGTCATCGCATTCTCTATCGCTTTATCGGTGAGAATTTCCCGGGTGGTGATGCCTTTTTGACTCAGGTTCAGCGCAGCTCGCGCGGAAGCTCTGGCGATCTCCCGCCACACAGGCTCACCGGAAGGGGCCAGGGCTGAATGTGGGATTGCCAGCCCCAATCCTTCGGCCACCACCTGAGATGTCCCGGCAGTGCCCAAAAATTGACAGCCGCCGCCGGAAGAGGCACAGGCTTTACAGCCCGCACGGCGTGCGTCCTGTAGAGATAATTCGCCATTGGCGAAGCGTGCGCCAATGGTTTGCACCTTGCCGTTGTCTTCTCCATCCTTTGCGGGCAGCGTCGCGCCGCCGGGGACCAGCACGGTTGCGATGTTGTGCTGCGCGGCGAGTGCCATCATGGTGGCCGGAAGCCCCTTATCGCAACTCGCCACACCAATAACTGCTTTCGCGTCGGGCAGAGAGCGAATAAGGCGGCGCATTACCATCGATGCGTCATTTCGGTATGGTAGCGAATCAAACATCCCCGTTGTACCCTGAGTACGCCCGTCACAAGGATCGGAGACGTACACGGCATAGGGCAGGGCATGGTTGGCTTTAATAACCTCGGCCGCCGCTTTCATCTGGATGTCCAGTTCGTAATGCCCCTGGTGCAACGCCAGCGCCACGGGTTTACCGTCTGCGCCGCGTAAGCCACCGAGTGTACTGAGCAGTAAAATACCGTCCCGATCCAGCTCGTCCGGAGACCAACCCATTCCGGCATTCATGGTCATACCGAACAGATCCCCGCTCGGGCGGTTGATAAGCATCTCTGCGGTTAATGGGAGTTCGCCGTCCGGGCCATCGGCGTGCGTTCTGACGGTGTAAATATCGTGGCTCTCGTCAGCAAAAATATTGCGAACAGACATGAGTTTCTCCTCAGACTGGTAAAATGCCCTGCGCGGTAAGCAGCACGTGGACTTTATCTTTTGCTTCTTCAGATGCTTCAAGAATCGGTGGTAAGCAATATGTCTCTACAGGCAGCCCGACACACTGCATGCTGTATTTGATCAGTGAGACAAACGGTGTTTCGAGGGCGTAAATAGCGGGCAGTTGTAGTAGTTTTTTATTCAGCGTCGCAGCGGTCGCCAGATCGCCTTCACGCCAGGCGCGGTAGATGCCGACGGAGAGTTCCGGAGCAAAGTTAGCGCTGGCGGTTATCGCACCGTCGCCGCCCAGCAGCATCGTATTCAGCAAATGATCATCGTAACCGCAGAATACCGAAAACGACGGGCGTACCGACTTAACTGTGTTGATCATCGTACGCAAGTGACCAACGCTGTCGATGGTGTCTTTGATGCCAACGATATTCTCGTTTTGCAGAGCCAGACGCGTCACGGTTTCCGGGGTTAAGTCCTGACCCGTCAGATCCGGAAAGTTGTACAGGATCACCGGTAGGGTGACGCTACGGGCGATCTGCTGGTAATAGTCGTCAAGATTTCGTGGTGCGACTTTCCAGTAGTAGGGGTTGATGGCGACGATACCATCAGCGCCGTAGGCTTGCGCATGCTGCGCCAGTTTGACCGCTTCGTCAGTGGAAGGGGAACCGACGCCAATCAATACCGGCACTCGCCCGTCGACAATGGTTACAGCTTCTTCGGCGAGTGCCATGCGCTGGGCTGTATTCATTTGGCTAAATTCACCACCGGTACCCAGATAAAACAGCCCGTCGACCCCTTTATTAATCAGGAAGTCGGCAACTTCGCGCATTGCCTTTTTATCAAGGGTTCCGTCACGATGAAACGTGCTGGATACCGGTGGAATAATGCCGCTGAATTTTTTCATTACCTCAGTTTCCTTTTCGTAAGTGCTCATTTTCGTTTCTGTATCCCAGCCCATATGATATTTGCTCAGCGCATTTCCGGAGCAATTCCAGATAGCTGTCTATCTTATTTCCTGAATAAACTACCGGATCGCCAGAAAGTGAGATTGCATAGTTAACTCTGTTATACATATTGAATACCGGCATACTTAAACATACCGCCCCATAGGTTGATTCTTCGTTGTCTATGGCCCATCCCCGAAGGCGTGTTTTTTGTAATTCTTCCAGAAACAATTTTTTATCGGTAAATGTATTGCGCGTATGTGGAGTTAACGTGAGTGCTTCTAAAAAATAATCCAGTTCTTCTCGTGTCTTCCAGGCTAATAATGCCTTACCCAACGCGGTAATATGCAACTCAAGTTTTTTGCCAATCCAGCTTTTGCTCGTCGGTACAGAGTCCGGACTTTCGATCTTGTCGAGATAGATAGCCGAAATGCTCTCCATCGCCCCAAGATGACAAACCAGTCCACTTTTCAGCGACAACTCCTGCATTGGCCGCTTAGTCACCTCAAATATATTTTGACGGTGTAACGCCTGACAACCCAATTCGTAGTTTTTTATTCCCAGTGAATAGTAGCCGTTTTTGTTTTTAATTAAGAAACCACAATCCACCATTACATTCAATAAATTAAGCAGGCTGCTTTTGGGGTACTGGAATTTATTTAATAACTCCATATAACTTGCCATACCAACCCATGCAATGTGGGTTAATATTTTTTCAGCACGGACTAATGAATTACACCCTTTGCGAACCATAATGGCTCCTCCTTGCTCATGGAATAAATGGTATCGGCATTACATAGTGGAAAATATGCTTTGTTCAGCATGCTGAACCGTAATGATGTGATTAAATGTGATCTTGTACACACTTTGAATAATGAATCCAGAACAGCCACATTTAGTGAATGAGAATAAAAAGTAGATGGCGTGTTGTTGCAACATCGTAGTGTGTGGATTGCGCCTAGAGCTTCTTTATTCGTTCGAGCGCATCGCCAATATTTTCTATTGGGTGCCATTGATTATTTTTGCTTGAAATCCCTCTCGAATGAACTTACTTATCACTTTATTGAATGAGGTAAAAACAACTGACATCCGGCTCGCTGATAACGCTGTGCAATAGTCTCAGGTAACCCGCTGTCACTGATGATCGTTTTAATACATGATAGTGTTGCTACAGCATGCGGCTCAACGGCATCAAATTTTGAGTGATCGGCCATGAGAATAACTTCACGCGAGCGTTGAATAATCCGTGTTTTCACCCCGACCTCAAACATGGTGGCATTGGTGATCCCCGTCTCCAGCGACAGCGCATCGCAGGAGATAAACGCACGTTCTACGGAAAAGGCATTGATCATCTCCAGCGCCAGACTCTCTCCTACCGAAAAATAACCTGGGCGAATCAGTCCTCCGATAATGTAACTTTCCACATGGGGAAAACAGCCCAGTTCATTGGCGATTTTAATGTCGTTGCAGATGACCTTTACCCGCGCATCGGCCAGGCATTTCGCCAGTTCAAGGCAGGTTGAGCCGGAGTCGAGAAAAAAGCAGTCGCCATCTTTGATCATTGTTCGGGCAAGGGCAGCTATTTCTCTTTTCGCCACAGATTGCAATGTACGTTTCACGTCGAAGACGTACTCTTTGTCGTCTGTACTGTCGTCGAAGTCCAGGCAACCGTGACCGCGGATCATGCCTGGATACTGGTTGACAATATACTGGAAATCACGACGGACAGTCGCTTCCGCATAGCCAAAAAGCTCCATGGCCTGCTGTGTGGAGAGGTGACGATGTTGCCACAGGTAGTGCAGCATCTGTTTGATACGGTCAGGTCTCTGTTGGCTCATCAGAAACAATCTCCTCTTACAGGGTGGCGAATTGAGCTAAGGTCGCGCGATAGTCAGATGAAGAGAACAGGGCGCGCCCAATCACCATATGTTGCGCCCCAGCTGCTGCCAGTTGCTGTGCAGCTGCCAGCGTAATTCCACCGTCGGCCCAGCACTCGGTCTGAGGAAAAGCCGTGCGTACTTTTTGGATTTTCTCGCACATGGAGGGAATAAACCGCTGTCCCTGCCCATCGGGCTCACTGGTCATCACCATCACTCCGTCCAGCTCAGACGCCAGATATCGCCAGGCGTCGATCGGGGTTGCCGGATTAAATACCAGTCCGGCTCGTGCGCCGGTATGGCGGATCTCAGTTAACGTTTCCGAAGGATAGTCCAGCGTTTCTGCATGAACGAAGATCCACGCGGGTCTGATTTCAGCCAGCGCGTTAAACCAGCGCTGTGGCCGGGCAAGCATGAAATGAAAGGACAAGGGATGAGGCGTCTGTCTGGCGACGGCCTGCACCGTTTTCATCCCAAACGTAATGTTGTTAATGAAGCTGCTGTCCTCAATATCCAGATGCAGGCTCCCAAAATCCAGATTGTCCAATGCCGTCAGCTCACGACCATAGTGCAGAGGATTTGCGCTGGCGAGAGAAGGGTGCAGGATCATAAGCGCCTCCGTTAACCTGATACCAGCGCAAACAGTGCATCGTCTGTGCTGGCATTTCCCACTGCCGTTAAGCGTTGTGGCGAATCAATAAACTGGCTGATGCGCTGAATGGTCAAAATATGTGCGTTGGCATCCGTGGCGCTGACGCAGAGAAGCAGCCAGACGGGGTCGCACTCCTCGTTACCAAAGGCGACCGGGGTGCGTAGCGTGGTGATACTGACCTGATTATAGTTTGCGCCTTGCTCTGGTCGGGCGTGAGGCAAGGCGATTCCTGGGGCTATCAGATAATAAGGCCCCCAGTTAAGGGTATTTTCGATGATCCCATTAACGTAGCATGGCTGCGCGGCACCATAGGCTACCAGCGGGCGGGTGGCGATTTCCACGGCCTGACGCCAGTCGGTGGCTTTACGTTGTGCCTGTACCCATTTAATATCGTTAATCATCCGTCGTTGACTCCATGCCGATTCGGGTTAATCTGGTAGCGATCCCCGTCGATACTTTTGACGAAGGCGGCAGGGATCGCAGAAGGGTTATTGCTCTTTGCCGGGGATAAGCGCTCTGCTTATCCCCATCTTATCGGCGTATATGATGCACTTTCTCCATAAACTGACTGACTCGCGCCTGGTCAACGAAATTGGCAAAAACGCCGTCCTTTTTAAAGGTGGTTGCGGTCACACAGCCATCGGCGATACTGAGTTGTTCCTCCACGTTTTCCAGGCAGACGCCCGTGTTGGCCAACACGACGGTGTCAGGCACCGTTTCTTTGACCCGTTTTAACAGCGCGCTGTCGGTACGCGTCCCGGCGGTCAGGCCAGAAACACAGAGCGCATCAGGATGGTTGTTAAATACTGTCGATTTAGCAATAGAACAGATATCGCGATTGCCCAGATACACGGCGGCCTCTGGGACGATATTGAACAAGGTTTTCACTTCGCCTGCACCAATCCGGTGTTGATGACGGATGGTCTCACCGACGTTAGTGTCCCAGACGCCAAAGTCGCTGGCATAGGCACCGGTAAATATCTCGCGGATAAACTTAGCGCCGGTAGCCATCGCCAGGTCGAATGAGGCGACCGGATCCCACAGAACATTCACGCCAAACGGGATGCGGATATCGCTCATTAATTGCCCGATGATTCGTGCCATTGCCGCAGTGGTTTCCGGACGCACCTTCGTGAGATAGGGAAGACTAAACTCGTTGGAGAACATGACTGCATCCACCCCACCATTTTGGAGCGCCATCAGATCGTCCCAGGCTTTGTCGATAACCCAGTTCATCCCCAACTGCGCATCAAAACTCGGGTCGCCGGGCAATGCACGTAGATGGCACATGGCGATGACCGCTTTTTCCGTCCCAATAACCTCTTTCAGCCAACTCATTGAAAGTACTCCTTATTCCGATAATTCACGTTTACGTAAGAACAGCACGACGCTGGCGACAATACCGACCGCCACGACAACGCCAATAATCCCAAGCGACATCAATTCAGAAATCGACCAACCGAACATATTGCCCACGGACAACGCTGAGATTTGCGCACTTTCACCGGCAAAACTGAAACCGCCTTTGAGCGCCATTTCAGTGAAGTAAGGCGCGAACTGGGTGGCGATCAGCAGGACGGTAATCATCACGATGACCCCGCTTATCAACGTCCTGACCAGGTCTCCGCGGTGGATAACCGTAGCCATACAGATAAAGAACGGTGCTACCGGCAGGTCTGCGAGGGGTAACACTTTGTTGCCCGGTAAAATGCTGGCCAGAATTAACATAATGGGTATCAGTAGCAGACCGACAGCAATGGTGGTTGGATGCCCCAGCGTCACAGCAGTATCCAGACCGATATACACTTCACGTCCTTTGAAATATTTCTGGAAGAACTTTCTTGCACCGTCGGAGATGGGCAGCAGGCCCTCAACAATCAGGCGGATCATGCGCGGGAACAACACCATGATTGCCGCAACGGTAATCATCAGACTGGCGCAACCTTTAAAGCCTTCACCAGCCGCCAGGCCAAAAATCAGACCGAGCACTACGCCGATAATCACCGGATCGCCGACCATGCCGTAGCGTTTCTGGATCTCCTGAGCATCGATATTGCGTCCCTTCATGAAAGGGATTTTTTCATAGATAGCATCAAGTAGAACGAAAAGCGGTACTGAACTGGAACCGTAGCCTTGCGGTATCGAAATACCTTCCAGCCCGACGATGTTCTGTACCCGTTTTGCCGTCCAGTCGGCCATTTTTAACGATAGCGCCGCATGGCAGATTGCCCCCAGCACACCATAAATCAGGCTACCGGTCATAAGCTGGACCACCGTACCCGTAATGGCGTAGTGCCAGTAATTGTAAATATCGACGTTCATCGTTTTGGTCAGACGGGTGACCAGCATGGCGACATTGAGAAGAAAAATAACTGGGATAATCATGGCGCCAATGGCTGTCGCATAACCAACGCCGGAGGCAGGGCCTGCGCCAACGTCAAAGACATGCAGGGCTAGGCCGAAACGCTCAATCATCACTTTGATAGGGGGACTGAGGCTGTCGATCGCCATGACGATCACCAGTCCCATACCGACAAAACCAATCCCAACCGTTACCCCTGCCTTAATCGCCTGCAGCCAGGGGATGCGGAAGATAAGGCCAATCACGATCATGATGATAGGGACGAAAACGGTACCGCCGAGAGACAGGATGTAATCAAACATAATGCCTCCTTTTATTGAGTTAACAGAGCCTTGATTTGTTGTTTTAACGCGTCGTCGTTGATCCCTGTGAGCAGGGCGGCGCCATTAAGCGTAGGGATGCCGTAATCACTGTTGGTTCGCATGGAGGTTACAATAAGGTCCATACCGTTACAGTTAAGAGGGATCTCATTCAGACAGCATTGGGCGGTAGTGGCTGAAATGCCCTGTTCAGTCAGGAACTCTTGCAGCTTGTGTGCAATCATGGTTGAAGTCGACATGCCGGTACCGCATGCCACAAGGATCTTTTTCATAATGGATGTGCCTCTTGTGTAGTGCCTGAATCAGGCTCAACGGGGAAATGTGCTGCTGACATACCTGCCAGAGCGGTCAATAGGCGGATGCAATCAGTCAAATCACGCAGGCTGGCAACCTCCGCCGGAGAATGGGTATAGCGACAAGGAATAGAGAGACTGGCGCAGGGAATACCATCCTGCTCAACCTGGATATAACCGGTTTCTGTTATCACGCCGGGAGCCACTTCTCGCTGCACCGGAATGTTGTGTTCAAGAGCCGTCTGTTCCAACATCCGTATCAGGCGAGGAGGCGTGATTAATCCGGCCAGCGTTCCCCGACCATGGTAGTTCAGGCAGGTGATCCCAACGCCCTGATTAATCCTGACCTCGGAATAATCGTGTAAATCAGGGGTGTCACACGATGGAGTGATATCAATACCAATCGCCAGGTCAGGTTTTACACGGCGTAATACGGGAACAATGCCGCGGATATTAAATTCTTCCTGTACCGAAGCCACCAGATAAACGGCGATATCAAGCTCCATAGTACTGATAGCATCCGCTACACCGAGCAGGGCAGTACAGCCCAGACGATCGTCTAGTGCTTTACTGCACACCAGATCGTTTGCCAGGAGTTGCGGCGGGTTATACAGAGTGACAGGCGTACCGACCTGAATGCCCATCCGTATAGCGTCGTCTTTGTCTTTGGCACCAATATCAATCCACAGTTTGTCGACAGAAGGTGACTGCGTGCGCTCGTCGCCTTTGGCAAAGTGGTAGGACTTAATGCCGATACACCCCATGACTGGCCCTTTGTCCCCGGTGAGGGTGACGATGGAACCAGCCATAGTGACCTGCGCAGGACCGCCTACGCGTTCAAAGCGTAAAAATCCAGACGGCTCTATTTTGCGCACCATAAAACCGACTTCATCCATATGCGCAAAAATCATCAGTCGCAGCGCATCGGGTTTATCACTACCGTAGCGCGCGACGACATTCCCAAGCCTGTCTCGCCAGACCTCTTTTGCCTGACGCCTGAATTCGCACAGCATGACGTCAGCGACAGCGTTTTCGTGTCCTGAAATCGCATTGTGCTGCAAAAGCGAGAACAGGGTTTCCTGCACAGAAAATGACATAGCTATCTCCGTAGACCGTAAAACAATCACTCGTTGAGCGTTTTATAGGCGCAGACTGGTCGAATAATTGTGAGAACGTTCACGTGAAAACGCGCAAAGCTGAACAAATAAAAAATTATGTGAGCCGAGTGGAATAAAAGCGCTCAACGTTTGTGAAAGTTACGGGCTGGAGAGACCAGTGATTATGGTTGAAATAATGAGGATGAATAAAACGCGGTAACTGTTATAGCACCACTTTGTTGCAGGACGCTCCCTCTTCATTACGTCCTGCACGTGGATACCCCAGCATCTCCATCAGCGGATCTTAGAATGTAATGGCGCGTGGCAGGTCGTTGGTTCCCAGCATAATGTAAGAAAACATCGGATCTCCTGAATAGATTCAGAGGGAGTATAGATAATCAGCTCAAATCACTCTCCGCTTTATGAGCCCAGGCTGGCATTGCCGTCAGATAACGTTTTGCACGCTTATGTGCTTCCTCCGGGCCGACTTTTTGCCAGGAATCAAGGAAGCTGGCTAAACCTGATACCGCTTCTTCCCAGGGTTTGAGATTGCCGTTGCTGTCGCTGCATTACGCACAATATTGATCACTGGCACTGTGTGCATCTGGTGCCGACATCGGCATTCCGCAAGCCTGACAGAACTGTTCATGTTGTGACATATGATGCTCCTTATGGTGACATCTTGATTAATAAACATACTGAATATGTATTGTGCAGGTGATACATCAGATCAAAGCAAAGGTAAAGCCTCGATATTTCCAGCCAGAAATACCGGGAACCTGTTGTTACCGGGCGATGAGTGCGAACACGCCCCAGCCAAAGCATTCCCGCGCGTAGGTCACGTAGCGTTTCGGCGCGATGTTTAGTTCGGCCCTGACTTCGGCGGCGAAGTCATCGTCAGGATTCGCTTCCAGCCAGCGGCGCATGGTCAGCCATTTTGCGGCTTCATACCGGTCCCAGCCTTCCTGGTCTGCCAGTACCATTTCCACCACGTCATAGCCGAGATCGTCGAACGCTCCGACAAGTCCTGGCAGCGTCAGGAAATCGCTTGTCGAGCTGACGCCGCAGGCCTGGGCTATTTCTTCTGTTGCTGGTAGCTGACGCCAGTAGGGTTCGCCGATAAGCATGATCCCGCCCGGTTTCAGGCTTTGCGCTAGCAGCTCCTCCGCCCCGGCAAACCCACCGGCAATCCATGTCGCGCCGACGCAGGCCGCCACGTCACATTTTTCATTTGCGACGTAACCGGCCGCATCGTTATGAATAAAATGTACGCGTTCGCTGACGCCGAGTTCTTCCGCGCGACGCTTTGCCTGCGCGGTGAAGAGCGAACTCATGTCGATGCCAGTCCCCGTAATGCCATGATCCCTGGCCCAGGTGCAGAGCATCTCGCCCGAGCCGCTGCCGAGGTCAAGAATGCGGGTGCCCGGCTTCATGCGCAGCACGCGACCCAGCGTGGCGTACTTCTCTTCGGTGAACGGGTTATGGATGCGGTGTTCACTTTCGCTGATGGTAAAAATACGTGGGATATCCATTATTTAATTCCTGTTATTGGGTTAAGCCTTAAAAAGGACACAACAAGATTGTTATTCACGTCAGTGCTCCGGTTTCATCAGGGTCTGCGCACCGGATGTGGCCGGTCAGGGTCATGGGCTGAGCGGTGAGTGATTGCATCATCCAGCAGGCTTTGTGCTCCTCCGGGATGGGATAAGGTGCCGGATAGCCTTTGTCTCCGGCACAGGGTTCGAACCCATGTCGGGGGTAATAGGTGGCGTGGCCGAGAACAAAAACCGTCTGGCAGCCCATCAACCTCAGGTGCTCGATGCCAGTGCGTATCAACCGTCCTCCCACGCCCATCCCTTGGTATTCCGGTATGACCGCCAGGGGAGCGAGGATGTGCATCAACGGTGAATCCATTTCTCCTTTGAAGGTTGCCCGGGTAAATAAAATATGCCCGACGGCTTTGCCTTCATACCGGGCTAGCAGCGATAACGCGGGGCGCGCGCTTTCATCCTCAAGTAAAGAGGTCACTAAATCGGCTTCTTTGCTAAAGCCAAATGCGCGGGTTTCGACTTCCCGGATATCACTGGCATCACTTTTATCTGTGATATGAAAAGTGAAGTGGTGTACTGTCATAGAAACTCTCCTTAGCGATTATCGAGCTGAGCGCGAACTTTATTCAGCTCGGTGGTGTTGATTCGATAGGGCTGGCCATTGACGGACTTGATAAGTTTTTTGGTTTTGAGTTTTTTGAAGACGGCGAGCGTGCAGTCGGTCAGCAACAGCCCTTCGCGGCTGTAGCATTCAACGGAAGTGACGCGGCCTGAAGAATCGCGGACGTGCGCAATACGTCTACCTTTAGCGAGAACGTGTAAGGTATGTTGTTCCTGACGGGATAAATTCATACTGAAGAACCTATTTAATCATCATGTGCAAAACGTGCAAACACACCGCGGTGTCCGCATTCGATTTCGGCGCATTGATAATCAGTCCGGCCTGAAAAGGTCGGGGAACTGATTATCGGATGATTACATTCTCCAGCATCAAAGCCTCGGGTTGAGTTGAAAGGTATTTACGGAGCGAATATTAACACGTAGTTATAGGAGGGATATGTTTCAGTAGAAAAAGTGTGATGTACTTTGGAAATTGAATGCCAACCCATTTACTGGAAAAGGCAGATGACACTGACGAATGCATGTTGAAGTACGCCTGAAATGGCCTCATCGGCTTTTCCCTTCGGGAGATTATTCTCCTTTTGTTAAATCCAGAACATAAATATGCTCACCCATCTTCGATGCTTGAAAAATTGAAGCCAATCCTGATAAGTAATTTTTTTGAAAGGGTATTTTCCGGATTCACACCGGCTTTGATGAGTGAAAAACCGTTCTCTTTTATTCAGTCAATCGTGGCGGTAATTGCTTCAATTGCATATCCCTGGCGAGCATAAGCGGGACTGATGGTATAGCCGAGCCAAAACACATCGCATTGCTGACGTAAATAGATATCACCAATCAAAACCTGCGTCATTTGTTGACAATGGCCAATTGAATATCGCGAGCAAGTGTAAGAACTCCCAGCAAGACCCTGTAAATAATTCTGTGTAACTGCCCACGATTAAAGGTGGCCGCTCAGGCGGTCACCGTATTCGATAATAAATGGGTCTGGAAAAAGTGCAGCATCTGGCAGCGTAATGCAGGTAGCCCAGTTCAACTCTCACTACCAGTATGATCCCAAGTTCGAGCGCGGAATGTATCTGTATGAGCATCGTCGCTGTTTCAATAACATCATCGACTACTGTAACTCACTTTGCTATCACGGTAAGTTGCAGCCTAAAAGAGGGATGGAAAAAGGACGATTTTCCCCGCAATGGGATATTTACATATTGATGGTAGAGGCATGAAGCCAAATGGAGGGAGCCGTCATAACCCTCTTGAAGCTGAAACAATAGCAGCATGGCTGGTGGCACATAAGGATGATATAGAGCGCCATTACGGGGAACCACTGTACAAAGTTGTTGGTGTTGTGACGCCATTTTCGGCGCAGGTTAATGCTATCAAAATGTCATTGCGTAAGCTGGAAATTAATGGCAAAGACGAGCAGGGTTTACTGACAGTGGGGACTGTGCACTCCTTGCAGGGGGCGGAAAGGGCGATTGTTCTCTTTTCTCCTGTCTACTCAAAACATGAAGATGGCAGGTTTCTTGATAGCAACAGCACTATCCTCAATGTTGCTGTCTCACGCGCTAAAGATAGTTTTCTGGTATTTGGCGATATGGACCTTATCGAGATGCAGCCCGCATTTTCGCCGCGAGGGTTATTGGCAAAATATCTCTTTTCTTCAGATAATAATGCGTTGCAATTTGAGTTTCAGAAACGACAGGATTTAATTTCCGCACATACACAAATTTCAACGCTGCATGGTGTGGAGCAGCATGATGAATTTTTGAACAAGACTCTTGCCGGAGCTCAAAAGAAAATAACGATTATTTCCCCTTGGTTATCCTGGCAAAAAGTGGAGCAAACGGGATTTCTGGCATCAATGGCTTTGGCCCGTTCCCGGGGCATTGATATTACCGTGGTGACGGATAAAAACTGCAGTATAGCGCATGTCGATGATGATAAGCGTCAGGAGAAACAACATCTGCTGAATGATGCTGTTGAAAAGCTCAATAAGATGGGTATCGCTACGAAATTGGTTAATCGTGTTCACAGCAAAATTGTGATTGAGGATGAAGAACTGCTGTGTGTCGGATCTTTTAACTGGTTCAGTGCTACACGGGAAGATAAGTATCAACGATACGATACGTCTTTGGTGTACCGTGGTGAAGGCGTAAAAAATGAAATAAAGGCAATATATGGTAGTCTGGATCAACGTCAGCTTTAAATGTGATGAGCCGTTCATGATACAGGAGTAGTAAAGGGCATATTTTACCAATGTTAAGGCGACTTTCCGTTTTATTGCGAGTCGCCTTTCCTGATTATAAATCTTATTGTTTACCTAATCATTTTCCTTTGCATAATGCGCCTGGGATTAATGGCGGGTGCTTTTAGGAATGAAAGAAAATGCAAGCAATAATATAATAATGGCCTAATTTCTTTGAACATCATTAAGCATATCATCATCGTCTATTTGCCAGAATCCGTCGACTTATAATCGCCAGAACGGCATATCAGGACGGTGCTGCGAACGCTGTGGCCCAAAACGTTCCAGTAAACTGTGTAGATGTTCGTAGATTTCCGAGCCATAATCGAAAAGGCGCGGATGTCTATTAAGGCACCCGGCTAATCTGTAAGCAATAACAACGGTTTATGCGGTGCGCGTTTTTCACCCTTGTGCCAGATTATTATATTGGCAATTGCCTGCTGTTCGAGCCCGCAAGTGAAGAGATATTACCTTGATCTCATTTGTTTTTTGTTGTCTACTCTGAGAACGAACAAGGACATCCCCCATGAATAAACTCCCCGCTCACCTTTCGCGCCAAAACTGCAAAATTGCTTCTACAAATCTGTCAGAAATAATCCCCCGACGGGCTGCAGTGCTGAAATGACTGCTTCGCAGTGCCGTCGTCCAGTTCTCCGGTGACCGGTACGCTGAACCGTAATATCCCGTGCTTAAATCGTCCGGGTCTTCATCAGGCGCGTTCGTCAGTCCTCTTTCACCTTGTTGCTGGAAGTCGACGAAAATAATATTGGCTAAAACATTATTTTGATAATTGCCATAAATAGCTTCATACGAATGCGGGAAATTTTCTTTCCAGTACCAGGTGGTATCGCCGCAAAACCACGGCGCGTCAGTAATATTATTAAGCTGAGAATGGTATTGTTTTAGATCCCTACGAAAGGCTTCAACCATATGATTAAAGTGTTGAGGGTGTGACGCGTAGTCACTGGTCATTAAGTCAAATTCGCCTTGCATCCAGCATACGCCGAGGAATTTGTTCTGCGGATTTTTTGCCAGTGCGGCTCGCGTTCTGCTGACTAAATCCTGGTACAGCGGAGTATCCGTTCCCCAACGACAAGCATCATGGCTGGCTCCGTGCCGTTCTGAATATGTCCCTTCGCTGCCCGCGGTAAAAGCCGATCCGCCACGGCAACACGGAACGATAAGAATCCCTGCATTATCAGGAATGAAGGGCAGTAATTTCCGTGCAATATGCAGTGCCTGGCCAACGGTGCCGTACTGTGTTTGATGATTCGTTGCCAGAGGATGGTGATAACCCTGCATATCCTGAACATCGTGTGGGCAGTGAGTCAGTGGAATAATGTCGTTAAAGTGACATGGCGGGCCTCCGGGATGCGTATGCGCAAATCTCGCTAATTGTTTAATTCTGGAATGAGGCGCATCTTCCCTGTCCGGTAATGGCAGTCCTTCGCCATACGCCATGGCATTAGACTGACCAGCAACGGTAAGAACATAGTAATAATCGGGCGATATTATTGCGTTCATATAATTTTCGCGTAATACAAATGACAAATTGATAGCAGGGCCCCTTTACCGGGGCCCTGAAGCGTTAGTTTTGTACTGTGACTTTATTATCCTTCACAGAAATTAAAACTGAATCCGTCACCGCTTTGCCGCCTGCAGTTTCACCGCCAATAATTAATAAACTATTATTCCAGGGCAATGATACTCCGTAGGCCCGACCTTGCGATAATTCACCCGATTTATCCCATTTCCCGTTATGCCAAAGATGAATATCAGTGCTATATGATTTTTTCAGGCCTTCATGCGCATAGTTCTTACCGTTCTGGTAATTTTCTCGTGAACCTTTGAATCCGGCCCCTCCGGCAAATATAAGAGAATCATTGCTTATCCCCGCAAAACCGCCAGCGACGCCATCTGGTGATGAGACGGGATCAAGCTTATTCCATTTTAAATTATTACCGGTGAAATCAAGTTCAAATACGGCATCCGTTCGCAATCCTGGTTTGGCTTCGCCATTAATAAGCCAGGTTTTATCACCTTTATTCACAACCGCCGCACCAGCCGTTCCGTACCAGGGTGATTCGCCAGCGTAACTCCATTGCTGTGTTGAGGGATCAAAAGACAACAGAAACTTATTGAAGAAATAATCTTCTGCTTTTTTGTCAAAATAGTGGGCGTTGATTTTATCTATAGCGGTTGAATCTTTTCCAGCCTCGTTGAGATCTTCAAAATAGCCATTGAAGATATTCTGGTTAACACCGCCAGTAACATAAGCCTTGCCGTTGTGTACAAAAGTCACATGGCCCGCCATGCCCATCGGCGCGTGCGACATCAATTTAACCCAGCTATTGGTTTTGGGGTTGTATTTGTGTACATCATTAAATACCTGAGTCAAGCCCTCGCTGTTTTTGCCAATGCCGCCAAACACATACAGATTGCCATCAATAAATGCAGAGGTTGCTTGATCTCTTGGTCCGCCAGGGAATGCAGCTAACGCTGTCCATTTTTTATCTTTGGCCTGTGTATCCAGCTTGTACCATGCCGTACCTGCGCTACCTAAACCAATGTAGACAGTGTCGTTATCAATTGCTCCGGTACCACTTTTAAATGGCACAGGAGTTTCCGGTAATACAGACGCGTTTGCGGCAAATGAAGCCATCATGATAGCAAGCGCCGTTATTGTTTTATTCATTGTGACTGTCTCCTGTCTACTACAGTTTAAATGACACACCAATGCGATAACTGTTTTCCGATAAATTATCTCTGCCGTTGTAAACACCCTGACGGTCAAGGTAGTCATATTCTATGTATGGCGTAATATCGGGCGTCATATGGTATTGTAGAACAAATGCATTTTCCGTCGCCCATTTCTTATGGTTTGCATAGCGATAATCGTTCTGTTTGCTGTATAGCGTGGTTTGCCATGCGAAGGTGAAATCACTATTAATATGGTAAGTGACATATCCATCCCAACGATGAACGTTATCACGAGACATATCACCGGATAAGTCTTGTTGTCGGTAAGCTTTCCAGTCGTAACGATAGCGAATGCCAAAATTAAGATCTTTTGTCGCGTCCCAGGACAGTTTTACGTAGGGTCCGTAGCGTGTGCCGTTGCTGCTAAAATGCGTTAACATTCCCGGGCGCACCGTCCATTGATCATCAAGTTTAATCGCGTAATTAACTTCAACCTGAACATCATTGAGTGCGGCATTTTCCTTTTTATTATCATGAATGGTATTCCAGGTATTACTTTCCATACTTGCCCACCATCCATTTTGCCATCCCTCACTGACTTTGAGTCGAGTCTCATAGGCGTGGCTTCCACTACGATATCCACCACGTACGTCCAGTGTCGCAGCCTGAGAAATTAATGGTGACGAAAAGCACAGTAATAATACGCCAGAAAGTATTTTAGCCTTTTTCATAAATTTCACTCATTTGTAGGATACAGAAAGCAATACAAAGCCCGCATAAACAATTAGCATTTATGTTGTGTAATATTTTTTTGCCAGGCTTATAGTGTCTTTGGCAACCGGTAGCTGTATTTTATTTTTTTTTGTATAATGTCTCCTGTGAAAAGTCTCTTTCCACATTATTTAAATAAACAGAGAGCCAGATTAAATACCTGAGTATAAAATCTATTCTGATGTTTAATTGATTTGAATGTTCGTAAGCTATATCACTTACTCAATCCATTTTACCCGGAGTCATAAAATAGAGTGTCTGTTGATCTCATTTTCATATTCCTTTCAGACTGAAGTGCGTTTTCATCACCCGATGAGAAAGAACTGAAGTGATGTTTGCCATAGATTACGAGATGCCCAGTCTCATTGACTATCTTGGTGCACCTTTATACCTGTTATACCAGATCAAAAATCACGCAATCCATACAACAAAACCAGATTTGCAATTCGTGTCACAAAATATGTCGATCTTTTTCTAAGAGGAAGATGCCATGTGAAGCCAGACGAACACTTGCGGTGGTCTTCAAAAACTAAAGATCTTCGTTTAACTATTTGTTATATAAATAATTTATTTAGAGTCTAAACAAGGAAGCTTTGCAAGCTAACTCAGTGAGCTTGGTGAAAATCAGTGTTTACCCGCCATCAGGCTGAGCATAATTCTCATCATGAAATATGTTTCCTGGTTTGTGGCTTGTAACTGGTCACTTCTGAAGTCGATCTGGAGAGGCTTGTTGATGTTGGTGTTTTCAGGATGATGTTTCACTTAGTTTGTTTGCCGTATCGCCCGGCGAATAGCTGTGATTGAGGAAGGTTTAAGTCGTAGTGACCAAAGCCATAGTTACCAACGGATGTAGATGAAAAAGCGTCGCCTGCGTTCCCCCATATCTCCAGGATAAACAGGAATGTAACAATCTCATGGCCTAAGCTGACGAACCAGGCAGGAATAATCGCTAGGGATCTAAGAATTAGCATGATAATAGCCACTAAGAAATTACTGCGTTCCGTGAAATAGCCATTTTGTGGCAAATGCAGTTGACTAATAATGTCATATGTGAGACGGCTAGTTGAACGAATATTAAATTTTGCTGAATTTTTTATGTTGATTTTACTTGTTACAGAACATATCACATGATATATAGATAAGATTAGTTGCATTAATGATGAGGGTTATTATTAGATTCGTACCCGATTGATAAATATATAAAGGTACATAGCATGCAAGAGCATAGCGTTTGTATGGCAACGTTATTATAATTAACTGTTGCTACTCCAT
This sequence comes from Escherichia coli DSM 30083 = JCM 1649 = ATCC 11775, assembly GCF_003697165.2. GTDB lineage: Bacteria > Pseudomonadota > Gammaproteobacteria > Enterobacterales > Enterobacteriaceae > Escherichia > Escherichia coli. The sequence continues at coordinate 4,113,060 of NZ_CP033092.2, read as the reverse complement.
TTAAGTTCACTCAGAAGAACTGGTCCACTTACGTTAGTTATTAAGCAAACGTTCGCTTTTATAAACATAATCAGGATAAAAATGTTGGATTATTGCTAACCCAGCACAGCTAGTGCGCGTCTGTAATTATAAGGGAAAACGATGAAGAATAAGGCTGATAACAAAAAAAGGAACTTCCTGACCCATAGTGAAATCGAATCACTCCTTAAAGCAGCAAATACCGGGCCTCATGCAGCACGTAATTATTGTCTGACTTTGCTTTGTTTTATTCATGGTTTCCGGGCGAGTGAAATTTGTCGATTGAGGATTTCGGATATTGATCTTAAGGCAAAGTGTATATATATCCATCGATTAAAAAAAGGCTTTTCAACAACGCACCCGCTATTGAACAAAGAAGTTCAGGCTTTAAAAAACTGGTTGAGTATCCGTACTTCGTACCCGCATGCTGAGAGCGAGTGGGTATTTTTATCGCGTAAGGGGAATCCGCTTTCTCGGCAACAGTTTTACCATATTATCTCGACTTCCGGTGGTAATGCCGGGTTGTCACTGGAGATTCATCCGCACATGTTACGCCATTCGTGTGGTTTTGCTTTGGCGAATATGGGAATAGATACGCGACTTATCCAGGATTATCTTGGGCATCGCAATATTCGTCATACTGTCTGGTATACCGCCAGCAATGCAGGGCGTTTTTACGGCATCTGGGATAGAGCCAGAGGACGACAGCGTCACGCTGTTTTATAGAGATAGTTGAGATACCAGGGATGGTGTTAAAAACTACATTATTCTTACGATATATCAAAAATGATTAACCATTTATTAATTGATGTTATTGTAAGTGTGATTCTTAATTATCATAATAAACATTAAGTTAACCATATCCATACAAAATACAATGGTTTATGTTCTTCAAAATAAATAAACAAAATCATTCATAAATTTACACATCACTTAAATTCATCTGTTTTCACATTTTTTCTTTATTTTTTAAGCAACTGGAAGTTAATCCACTGCAATCTATTGTTATATTGAATCAAATCAATGAAAATAGATGTTATCACATCAGTGATATTTTATTTTTGTATGATATTTAATGTAATTGACTGATAGCCACATCACTTCGTGTGTGGTTATCTTTTTATCTATTGGGCTAATTTTGACCGATTGAGGTTTCCTATAGGTATTCATTCAAATATATCTCAGTCAGGAGTACTACTATTGTGAGTAAACGTCGTTATCTTACCGGTAAAGAAGTTCAGGCCATGATGCAGGCGGTTTGTTACGGGGCAACGGGAGCCAGAGATTATTGTCTTATTCTGTTGGCATATCGGCATGGGATGCGTATTAGTGAACTGCTTGATCTGCATTATCAGGACCTTGACCTTAATGAAGGTCGAATAAATATTCGCCGACTGAAGAACGGATTTTCTACCGTTCACCCGTTACGTTTTGATGAGCGTGAAGCCGTGGAACGCTGGACCCAGGAACGTGCTAACTGGAAAGGCGCTGACCGGACCGACGCTATATTTATTTCTCGCCGCGGGAGTCGGCTTTCTCGCCAGCAGGCCTATCGCATTATTCGCGATGCCGGTATTGAAGCTGGAACCGTAACGCAGACTCATCCTCATATGTTAAGGCATGCTTGCGGTTATGAACTGGCGGAGCGTGGTGCAGATACCCGTTTAATTCAGGATTATCTCGGGCATCGAAATATTCGCCATACTGTGCGTTATACCGCCAGTAATGCTGCTCGTTTTGCCGGATTATGGGAAAGAAATAATCTCATAAACGAAAAATTAAAAAGAGAAGAAGTTTAATTTAACTTATTGATAGTAAAGGTAAAAAACAAATAAATACAAGACAATTGGGGCCAAACTGTCCATATCATAAATAAGTTACGTATTTTTTCTCAAGCATAAAAATATTATAAAACGACAAAAAGCATCTAACTGTTTGATATGTAAATCATTTCTCTTGTAAATTAATTTCACATCACCTCCGCTAAATGTAAAGCTAACGTTTCTGTGTCTCGAAGCAACTTCCTCATTCTTCTCTCCAAAAAACACCTCATGCAATATAAAAATCTATAAATAAAGATAACAATAGAATATCAAGCCAACAAATAAACTGAAAAAGTTTGTGCGCGATGCTTTCCTCTATGAGTCAAAATGGCCCCAAATGTTTCATCTTTTGGGGGGAAACTGTGCAGTGTTGGCAGTCAAACTCGTTGACAGAACAAAGTGTACAGAACGACTGCCCATGTCGATTTAGAAATAGTTTTTTGAAAGGAAAGTAGTATGAAAATTAAAACTCTGGCAATTGTTGTTCTGTCGGCTCTGTCCCTGAGTTCTACAGCGGCTCTGGCTGAAACTACACCCACGACGGTAAATGGTGGGACCGTTCACTTTAAAGGGGAAGTTGTTAACGCCGCTTGCGCAGTTGATGCAGGCTCTGTTGATCAAACCGTTCAGTTGGGCCAGGTTCGTACCGCTAGTCTGAAGCAGACTGGAGCAACCAGCTCTGCTGTCGGTTTTAACATTCAGCTGAATGATTGCGATACCAGTGTTGCCACAAAAGCAGCTGTTGCCTTCTTGGGGACTGCGATTGACAGTGCTCATCCTAAAGTACTGGCTCTGCAGAGTTCAGCTGCGGGTAGCGCAACAAATGTTGGTGTGCAGATACTGGACAGAACAGGAAATGAGCTGACGCTGGACGGTGCGACATTTAGTGCACAAACAACCCTGAATAACGGTACCAACACCATTCCGTTCCAGGCGCGTTATTATGCAATCGGCGAGGCAACCCCGGGTGCTGCTAATGCGGATGCGACCTTCAAGGTTCAGTATCAATAACCTACCCAGGTTCAGGGACGTCATTACGGGCAGGGATGCCCACCCTTGTGCGATAAAAATAACGATGAAAAGGAATAGATTATTTCTATTAGCGTCGTTGCTGCCAATGTTTGCTCTGGCCGGAAATAAATGGAACACCACGCTGCCCGGCGGAAATATGCAATTTCAGGGCGTCATTATTGCGGAAACTTGCCGGATTGAAGCCGGTGATAAACAAATGACGGTCAATATGGGGCAAATCAGCAGTAACCGGTTTCATGCGGTAGGGGAAGATAGCGCACCGGTGCCTTTTGTTATTCATTTACGGGAATGTAGCACGGTGGTGAGTGAACGTGTGGGTGTGGCGTTTCACGGTGTCGCGGATGGTAAAAATCCGGATGTGCTTTCCGTGGGTGAGGGGCCAGGGATAGCCACCAATATTGGCGTAGCGTTGTTTGATGATGAAGGAAACCTCGTACCGATTAATCGTCCTCCAGCAAACTGGAAACGGCTTTACTCAGGCTCTACTTCGCTACATTTCATCGCCAAATATCGTGCTACCGGGCGTCGGGTTACTGGCGGCATCGCCAATGCCCAGGCCTGGTTCTCTTTAACCTATCAGTAATTGTTCAGCAGATAATGTGATAACAGGAACAGGACAGTGAGTAATAAAAACGTCAATGTAAGGAAATCGCAGGAAATAACATTCTGCTTGCTGGCAGGTATCCTGATGTTCATGGCAATGATGGTTGCCGGACGCGCCGAAGCGGGAGTGGCCTTAGGTGCGACTCGCGTAATTTATCCGGCAGGGCAAAAACAAGTGCAACTTGCCGTGACAAATAATGATGAAAATAGCACCTATTTAATTCAATCATGGGTGGAAAATGCCGATGGTGTAAAGGATGGTCGTTTTATCGTGACGCCACCTCTGTTTGCGATGAAGGGAAAAAAAGAGAATACCTTACGTATTCTTGATGCAACAAATAACCAATTGCCACAGGATCGGGAAAGTTTATTCTGGATGAACGTTAAAGCGATTCCGTCAATGGATAAATCAAAATTGACTGAGAATACGCTACAGCTCGTAATTATCAGCCGCATTAAACTGTACTATCGCCCGGCTAAATTAGCGTTGCCACCCGATCAGGCCGCAGAAAAATTAAGATTTCGTCGTAGCGCGAATTCTCTGACTCTGATTAACCCGACACCCTATTACCTGACGGTAACAGAGTTGAATGCCGGAACCCGGATTCTTGAAAATGCATTGGTGCCTCCAATGGGCGAAAGCACGGTTAAATTGCCTTCTGATGCAGGAAGCAATATTACTTACCGAACAATAAATGATTATGGCGCACTTACCCCCAAAATGACGGGCGTAATGGAATAACGCAGGGGGAATTTTTCGCCTGAATAAAAAGAATTGACTGCCGGGTGATTTTAAACCGGAGGAATAATGTCATATCTGAATTTAAGACTTTACCAGCGAAACACACAATGCTTGCATATTCGTAAGCATCGTTTGGCTGGTTTTTTTGTCCGGCTCTTTGTCGCCTGTGCTTTTGCCGCACAGGCACCTTTGTCATCTGCCGAACTCTATTTTAATCCGCGCTTTTTAGCGGATGATCCCCAGGCTGTGGCCGATTTATCGCGTTTTGAAAATGGGCAAGAATTACCGCCAGGGACGTATCGTGTCGATATCTATTTGAATAATGGTTATATGGCAACGCGTGATGTCACATTTAATACGGGCGACAGTGAACAAGGGATTGTTCCCTGCCTGACACGCGCGCAACTTGCAAGTATGGGGCTGAATACGGCTTCTGTCTCCGGTATGAATCTGCTGGCGGATGATGCCTGCGTGCCATTAACCTCAATGATCCATGACGCTACTGCGCATCTGGATGTTGGTCAGCAGCGACTCAACCTGACGATCCCTCAGGCATTTATGAGTAATCGCGCGCGTGGTTATATTCCTCCTGAGTTATGGGATCCTGGTATTAATGCCGGATTGCTCAATTATAATTTCAGCGGAAATAGTGTACAGAATCGGATTGGGGGTAACAGCCATTATGCATATTTAAACCTACAGAGTGGGTTAAATATTGGTGCGTGGCGTTTACGCGACAATACCACCTGGAGTTATAACAGTAGCGACAGTTCATCAGGTAGCAAAAATAAATGGCAGCATATCAATACCTGGCTTGAGCGAGACATAATTCCGTTACGTTCCCGGCTGACGCTGGGTGATGGTTATACCCAGGGCGATATTTTCGATGGTATTAACTTTCGCGGCGCACAATTGGCCTCAGATGACAATATGTTACCCGATAGCCAAAGAGGATTTGCCCCGGTGATCCACGGTATTGCTCGTGGTACTGCACAGGTCACTATTAAACAAAATGGGTATGACATTTATAATAGTACGGTGCCGCCGGGGCCTTTTACCATCAACGATATCTATGCCGCAGGTAATAGTGGTGACTTGCAGGTAACGATTAAAGAGGCTGACGGCAGCACGCAGATCTTTACCGTACCCTATTCGTCAGTCCCGCTTTTGCAACGTGAAGGGCATACTCGTTATTCCATTACGGCAGGAGAATACCGTAGTGGAAATGCGCAGCAGGAAAAACCCCGCTTTTTCCAGAGTACATTACTCCACGGCCTTCCGGCTGGCTGGACAATATATGGTGGAACGCAACTGGCGGATCGTTATCGTGCGTTTAATTTCGGTATCGGGAAAAACATGGGGGCACTGGGCGCTCTGTCTGTGGATATGACGCAGGCTAATTCCACACTTCCCGATGACAGTCAGCATGACGGACAATCGGTGCGTTTTCTCTATAACAAATCGCTCAATGAATCAGGCACGAATATTCAGTTAGTGGGTTACCGTTATTCGACCAGCGGATATTTTAATTTCGCTGATACAACATACAGTCGAATGAATGGCTACAACATCGAAACACAGGATGGTGTTATTCAGGTTAAGCCGAAATTCACCGACTATTACAATCTCGCTTATAACAAACGCGGGAAATTACAACTCACCGTTACTCAGCAACTCGGGCGCACATCAACACTGTATTTGAGTGGTAGCCATCAAACTTATTGGGGAACGAGTAATGTCGATGAGCAATTCCAGGCTGGTTTAAATACTGCATTCGAAGATAGCAACTGGACGCTCAGCTATAGCCTGACGAAAAACGCCTGGCAAAAAGGACGGGATCAGATGTTAGCGCTTAACGTCAATATTCCTTTCAGCCACTGGCTGCGTTCTGACAGTAAATCTCAGTGGCGACATGCCAGTGCCAGTTACAGCATGTCACACGATCTCAACGGTCGGATGACCAATCTGGTCGGTGTATACGGTACGTTGCTGGAAGACAACAACCTCAGCTATAGCGTGCAAACCGGTTACGCCGGGGGAGGTGATGGTAATAGCGGAAGTACAGGCTACGCCACGCTGAATTATCGCGGTGGTTACGGCAATGCCAACATCGGTTACAGCCATAGCGATGATATTAAGCAGCTCTATTACGGAGTCAGCGGTGGGATACTGGCTCATGCCAATGGCGTAACGCTGGGGCAGCCGTTAAACGAAACGGTGGTACTTGTTAAAGCGCCTGGCGCAAAAGATGCAAAAGTCGAAAACCAGACGGGGGTGCGTACCGACTGGCGTGGTTATGCCGTGCTGCCTTATGCCACTGAATATCGGGAAAACAGAGTGGCGCTGGATACCAATACCCTGGCTGATAACGTCGATTTAGATAACGCGGTCGCTAACGTTGTTCCCACCCGTGGGGCGATCGTGCGAGCAGAGTTTAAAGCGCGCGTTGGGATAAAGCTGCTCATGACGCTAACCCACAATAATAAGCCGCTGCCGTTTGGGGCGATGGTGACATCAGAGAGTAGCCAGAGTAGCGGCATTGTTGCGGATAATGGTCAGGTTTACCTCAGCGGAATGCCTTTAGCGGGAAAAGTTCAGGTGAAATGGGGAGAAGAGGAAAATGCTCACTGTGTCGCCAATTATCAACTGCCACCAGAGAGTCAGCAGCAGTTATTAACCCAGCTATCAGCTGAATGTCGTTAAGGGGGCGTGATGAGAAACAAACCTTTTTATCTTCTGTGCGCTTTTTTGTGGCTGGCGGTAAGTCACGCTTTGGCTGCGGATAGCACGATTACTATCCGCGGCTATGTCAGAGATAACGGCTGTAGTGTGGCCGCTGAATCAACCAATTTTACTGTTGATCTGATGGAAAACGCGGCGAAGCAATTTAACAACATTGGCGCGACGACTCCTGTCGTTCCATTTCGTATTTTGCTGTCACCCTGTGGTAATGCCGTTTCTGCCGTAAAAGTTGGGTTTACCGGTGTTGCAGATAGCCACAATGCCAACCTGCTTGCACTTGAAAATACGGTGTCAGCGGCTGCGGGACTGGGAATACAGCTTCTGAATGAGCAACAAAATCAGATACCCCTTAATGCCCCATCGTCCGCGATTTCGTGGACGACCCTGACGCCGGGTAAACCAAATACGCTGAATTTTTACGCCCGGCTAATGGCGACACAGGTGCCTGTCACTGCGGGGCATATCAATGCCACGGCTACCTTCACTCTTGAATATCAGTAACTGGAGATGCTCATGAAATGGTGCAAACGTGGGTATGTATTGGCGGCAATATTGGCGCTCGCAAGTGCGACGATACAGGCAGCCGATGTCACCATCACGGTGAACGGTAAGGTCGTCGCCAAACCGTGCACGGTTTCCACCACCAATGCCACGGTAGATCTCGGCGATCTTTATTCTTTCAGTCTGATGTCTGCCGGGGCGGCATCGGCCTGGCATGATGTTGCGCTTGAGTTGACTAATTGTCCGGTGGGAACGTCGAGGGTCACTGCCAGCTTCAGCGGGGCAGCCGACAGTACCGGATATTATAAAAACCAGGGGACCGCGCAAAACATCCAGTTAGAGCTACAGGATGACAGTGGCAACACATTGAATAGTGGCGCAACCAAAACAGTTCAGGTGGATGATTCCTCACAATCAGCGCACTTCCCGTTACAGGTCAGAGCATTGACGGTAAATGGCGGAGCCACTCAGGGAACCATTCAGGCAGTGATTAGCATCACCTATACCTACAGCTGAAGCCGAAGAGATGATTGTAATGAAACGAGTTATTAACCTGTTTGCTATACTGCTGATGGGCTGGTCGGTAAATGCCTGGTCATTCGCCTGTAAAACCGCCAATGGCACCGCTATCCCTATTGGCGGTGGCAGCGCCAATGTTTATGTAAACCTTGCGCCCGCCGTGAATGTGGGGCAAAACCTGGTCGTGGATCTTTCGACGCAAATCTTTTGCCATAACGATTACCCGGAAACCATTACAGATTATGTCACACTGCAACGAGGCTCGGCTTATGGCGGCGTGTTATCTAATTTTTCCGGGACCGTAAAATATAGTGGCAGTAGCTATCCATTTCCGACCACCAGTGAAACGCCGCGGGTTGTTTATAATTCGAGAACGGATAAGCCGTGGCCGGTGGCGCTTTATTTGACGCCTGTGAGCAGTGCGGGCGGGGTGGTGATTAAAGCTGGCTCATTAATTGCCGTGCTTATTTTGCGACAGACCAACAACTATAACAGCGATGATTTCCAGTTTGTGTGGAATATTTACGCCAATAATGATGTGGTGGTGCCCACTGGCGGCTGCGATGTTTCTGCTCGTGATGTCACCGTTACTCTGCCGGACTACCCTGGTTCAGTGCCGATTCCTCTTACCGTTTATTGTGCGAAAAGCCAAAACCTGGGGTATTACCTCTCCGGCACAACCGCAGATGCGGGCAACTCGATTTTCACCAATACCGCGTCGTTTTCACCTGCACAGGGCGTCGGCGTACAGTTGACGCGCAACGGTACGATTATTCCAGCGAATAACACGGTATCGTTAGGAGCAGTAGGGACTTCGGCGGTAAGTCTGGGATTAACGGCAAATTACGCACGTACCGGAGGGCAGGTGACTGCAGGGAATGTGCAATCGATTATTGGCGTGACTTTTGTTTATCAATAAAGAAATCACAGGGCATTGCTAATGCAGGTACGCAATATTACCTGAAGCTAAAACCTGCACGTTAGCCCTTTGTAGGCCAGATAAGACGCGTCAGCGTCGCATCTGGCATAAACAAAGCGCACTTTACCGACAATCCGAACAGAGCCTGCCAATGGCAGGCTCAGGTGCTCTTTTACGCTACCATGCTAATAATCAGCACAATAATCAGCCCAACCACGGAGTTGACCAGCTCCAGCAGACCCCAGGTTTTCAACGTGTCTTTTACTGACAGGTCAAAGTAACCTTTGAACAACCAGAATGAGGCATCGTTAATGTGGGTGAGGGTGTTGGAACCCGCAGCCGTCGCCAGTACCAGCAGCGCCGGATTCACGCCAACCAGCTGACCAGTTGCTGGATCAAGGATTGCTGCACTGATAATCCCGGCGGCGGTCATCGCTGAAACCACACCCTGACCCGTCGCCAGACGAATCAGTACGGTGATCAGCCATGCCATGATGTAGGGCGAGATATTGCCGTGGGACATCAGCATGCCGATGGTGTCGCCGATGCCGGTGTCGATGATGGTCTGCTTCAGCACGCCACCTGCACCGATGATCAGAATCACCATTGCAATGCTTTTCACCGCGCTTTCAAAAGCGTTCATTACCCACTGCATATCGTGCCCGCGCGCGGTGCCAAAGAGTACGAATGCAACCACCATCGCAATAAACATTGCAATCGGCGAGGAACCGATAAAGTTAACCACTTCCCACGCAGGGGTATCTTTTACCAGCCAGATATTGGCGATGGTGGTAGAGATCATAATGATCGCCGGGATCAACGGCACCAGAATCGAAACGCCGAAAGAGGGCAGATTATTCATATCTACCGGTTGATCTGCTTTCAGGAATGATGGCGTTGGGCGCTCAAGATTGCCGAGGAACTTCGGCAGGATCAGACCTGCGCAGATGACACTTGGGATCGTCACCAGTACGCCATAGATATAAACCATCCCCATATCCGCGCCATAAGCATTCACCAGCGCCACCGGACCCGGCTGCGGTGGGAACAGTGAATGTGCGGTAGTGGCAGCTGCTACTGCCGGGATCGCCAGTTTCAGGAACGGAATTTTAGCTTCGGCGGCAATAACAATAACCAGCGGTGCTAACATGATAAAGGCCACTTCATAGAACATCGCCAGACCGAAAATCAGGCCGATGATAATCACCGACAGCTGTACATAACGCAGACCGAGACGTGCCAGCAGCGTATGCGCTATCTGGTGAGCCGCGCCGGAGTCGACCATCAATTTACCGATGACCGCACCGAACACCACGATGATAGCCAGTTCCCCCAGCGTGTTGCCGAAGCCCGCTTTCATGGTGTGCAGCAGCGACATCAAATCCATGCCCGCCAGCATCCCGACGGACAGCGCCGCCACCAACAAGGCCACCATTGAATTGATTTTGAACTTCAAATTCAGTACCAGCATCAGACCAATGCCGAATACCACCCAGAGAATGTTAAGCACATGCATAACGTTTTACCTTACCTGGTTGAACCGTTGTTATTTTGGGCGACATGTTATGTAAATTGGTCAACCATTGTTGCGATGAATGTCACATCCTCTGATCAATAACCATCGATTACCTTTTGCTGCAATTTGCAGCAACAACCAGGAGAGTGAAATTCTTGTGATGTGGTTAACCAATTTCAGAATTCGGGTTGACATGTCTTACCAAAAGGTAGAACTTATACGCCATCTCATCCGATGCAACGCCACGGCTGCGGTCTGGTTGTTCATCCGGATACCTAAACAACTCCAGGGTTCCGCGTCTCTTTGCTGTGGAACCCACTATGTGAAAGAGGAAAAATCATGGAACAGACCTGGCGCTGGTACGGCCCAAACGATCCGGTTTCTTTAGCTGATGTCCGTCAGGCGGGCGCGACTGGCGTGGTTACCGCTTTGCACCATATCCCGAACGGTGAAGTATGGTCCGTAGAAGAGATCCTCAAACGCAAGGCTATCGTTGAAGATGCAGGCCTGGTGTGGTCTGTCGTAGAAAGCGTGCCAATTCACGAAGATATCAAAACCCACACTGGCAACTATGAGCAGTGGATCGCTAACTATCAGCAGACTCTGCGCAACCTGGCGCAGTGCGGTATTCGCACCGTGTGCTACAACTTCATGCCGGTGCTCGACTGGACCCGTACTGACCTCGAATACGTGCTGCCAGACGGCTCCAAAGCTCTGCGCTTCGACCAGATCGAATTCGCTGCATTCGAAATGCATATCCTGAAACGCCCAGGTGCGGAAGCGGATTACACCGAAGAAGAAATTGCTCAGGCAGCTGAACGCTTCGCCACTATGAGCGACGAAGACAAAGCGCGTCTGACCCGTAACATCATTGCCGGTCTGCCGGGCGCGGAAGAAGGGTACACCCTCGACCAGTTCCGTAAGCACCTGGAGCTGTACAAAGATATCGACAAAGCCAAACTGCGCGAAAACTTTGCCGTCTTCCTGAAGGCGATTATTCCGGTTGCCGAAGAAGTTGGCGTGCGTATGGCTGTTCACCCGGACGATCCGCCGCGCCCAATCCTCGGCCTGCCGCGCATTGTTTCTACCATTGAAGATATGCAGTGGATGGTTGATACCGTAAATAGCATGGCGAACGGTTTCACCATGTGCACCGGTTCCTACGGCGTGCGTGCTGACAACGATCTGGTTGATATGATCAAGCAGTTCGGTCCGCGTATTTACTTCACCCATCTGCGCTCCACCATGCGTGAAGATAACCCGAAAACCTTCCACGAAGCGGCGCACCTGAACGGTGACGTTGATATGTACGAAGTGGTGAAAGCGATTGTTGAAGAAGAACACCGTCGTAAAGCGGAAGGCAAAGAAGACCTGATCCCGATGCGTCCGGACCACGGTCATCAGATGCTGGACGACCTGAAGAAGAAAACCAACCCAGGTTACTCCGCAATTGGTCGTCTGAAAGGCCTGGCCGAAGTTCGCGGTGTCGAACTGGCGATCCAGCGCGCTTTCTTTAGCCGTTAATATCCACCGGCATGGCTGCGCGCCGTGCCGGTTCCTTCTTCCTTGCCGTCACTCTCTGAAGACGGATTCTGGAGTTTACGATGACTACTATTGTTGACAGCAATCTGCCGGTTGCCCGCCCGTCATGGGATCATTCTCGTCTGGAATCACGCATTGTGCATCTCGGTTGCGGGGCGTTTCACCGTGCGCACCAGGCGCTGTACACCCATCATCTGCTGGAAAGCACCGACAGCGACTGGGGTATCTGCGAAGTTAACCTGATGCCAGGCAACGACCGCGTGCTGATCGAAAACCTGAAAAAACAGCAACTGCTGTACACCGTGGCGGAAAAAGGCGCGGAAAGCACCGAGCTGAAAATTATCGGTTCGATGAAAGAAGCGCTGCACCCGGAAATCGACGGCTGCGAAGGTATTCTCAACGCGATGGCGCGTCCGCAAACGGCGATTGTCTCTCTGACGGTCACGGAAAAAGGCTACTGCGCTGATGCGGCAAGCGGTCAACTGGATCTCAATAACCCGCTGATCAAGCACGATCTGGAAAACCCGACTGCGCCGAAGTCCGCGATTGGTTACATCGTCGAAGCCTTGCGTCTGCGTCGTGAAAAAGGGCTGAAAGCATTTACGGTGATGTCCTGCGATAACGTGCGTGAAAACGGTCATGTGGCGAAGGTCGCGGTACTGGGGCTGGCTCAGGCGCGTGACCCGCAGCTAGCGGCATGGATTGGAGAGAACGTCACCTTCCCGTGCACCATGGTTGACCGCATCGTTCCGGCGGCGACGCCAGAAACCTTACAGGAAATTGCTGACCAGCTGGGCGTTTACGACCCGTGCGCCATTGCCTGCGAACCGTTCCGTCAGTGGGTGATTGAAGATAATTTCGTTAATGGTCGCCCGGACTGGGATAAAGTGGGCGCACAGTTCGTTGCAGACGTTGTGCCGTTCGAAATGATGAAGCTGCGTATGCTGAACGGTAGCCACTCTTTCCTGGCGTACCTCGGTTACCTCGGCGGCTATGAAACTATTGCCGACACCATGACTAACCCGGATTATCGCAAAGCGGCCTTTGCCCTGATGATGCAGGAACAAGCGCCAACGCTGTCGATGCCGGAAGGTACGGACCTGAACGCCTATGCGACGCTGCTGATCGAGCGTTTCAGCAACCCGTCTCTGCGTCACCGTACCTGGCAGATTGCGATGGACGGCAGCCAGAAGTTACCGCAGCGTCTGCTGGACCCGGTGCGTCTGCACCTGCAAAACGGCGGCAGCTGGCGTCACCTGGCGCTGGGCGTGGCTGGCTGGATGCGTTACACCCAGGGCGTGGATGAGCAGGGTAATGCCATTGACGTGGTCGACCCGATGCTGGCCGAGTTCCAGAAGATTAACGCGCAGTATCAGGGCGCAGACCGCGTGAAAGCGCTGCTAGGCCTGAGCGGTATTTTTGCCGATGATCTGCCGCAGAATGCCGACTTTGTTGGCGCGGTGACGGCGGCATATCAGCAGCTGTGCGAACGCGGTGCGCGCGAGTGTGTGGCTGCGCTGTAACTAACTGATTACCCTACAGACTTACTGGTCAATCAAACTGATATTTGGTTGACCAGTTTTCGTTTTTTTGCCCACCTGTACGTGCCAACTTCCAGTGCTAATGGTATAGTTTGAGATTAACAGGGGCCGTAAAATTGCCCGTTGTAGGCCGGATAAGGCGTTCACGCCGCATCCGGCAAAAATTTGATTAACCGCACCTAACGGACACAACACCATGAAATCTGCCACCTCTGCGCAAAGACCTTACCAGGAAGTCGGGGCGATGATCCGCGATCTGATCATAAAGACGCCGTACAATCCTGGCGAACGGCTGCCGCCGGAGCGTGAAATTGCAGAAATGCTTGATGTCACGCGGACGGTGGTACGTGAAGCGCTGATCATGCTGGAGATCAAAGGGCTGGTGGAAGTGCGCCGGGGTGCCGGTATCTATGTTCTTGATAGCTCAGGCAGCCACAACACAGACAGTTCGGATGCCAACGTCTGTAATGATGCGGGTCCTTTTGAGCTGTTACAGGCGCGTCAGTTACTGGAAAGTAACATCGCGGAATTTGCCGCTTTGCAGGCTACCCGCGAAGATATCGTCAAAATGCGTCAGGCATTGCAACTGGAAGAGCGTGAACTGGCTTCCAGCGCGCCGGGCAGCAGCGAAAGCGGTGATATGCAGTTCCATCTCGCTATTGCCGAAGCAACGCATAACAGCATGCTGGTGGAGTTATTCCGTCAGTCCTGGCAGTGGCGGGAAAACAATCCAATGTGGATCCAGTTGCACAGCCATCTGGATGACAGCCTGTATCGCAAAGAGTGGTTGGGCGATCACAAACAGATCCTCGCCGCGTTAATCAAAAAAGATGCCCGAGCGGCGAAGCTGGCAATGTGGCAGCATCTGGAAAACGTTAAGCAACGTCTGCTGGAATTCTCGAACGTTGACGATATTTATTTTGACGGCTATCTGTTTGATTCATGGCCGCTGGATAAAGTCGACGCCTGACTTATTATGATAAGCGCAAGGGTAAACATTCCTTGCGCTTTCTTAAATTAAGAAGTCGCAATGAGTATTACTTTCTAAATTGCAGGGTATTGTTTAACTATCTGTATAACCTGAACGTGAGTACTCATTCTTCTCAGTGGTTATTTACCAATATAATTCCATTCACCATTTTTTAATTCAAACAGCTCTGGAAGAGATGACGGTTGCAAAGTCATACGTTTGAGTTTTGCATCTTCATCACCGGGGATAACTTTATATCCCATTTTTGCATGGATCTCCGCGGTACCTGGATAGGCTTCTATACCAATTATTGGGTCATTTCCCATTCCAATATTAGCATTAAGTAATGCGGCAAGGGCGAATCCGGAAGAATTTGCCACCCCTGAGACAGTTATTATCTGATCAATATAGATATCAATCCTTGGCTGCTCATTTGTCCATCTTTTTGCCTGAGAAACTGGAAGTGTTGAAATATATCCTATCGTGGTTCCGGCGTAACCTGGAACATTGCAACCAGGGCCTAATGTTATTTCATGAACTGTATAGTCCTCAACAGGATAGGAAGGGCTCTTCATAAATAAATTTAGCCGTAATCCTTCTGCTAACTCTGTGGCAGCATGCGCCTTTTTACATATACCACCATATATTTCGTCTAAAGCTGAGGTGATTCGCAAGTTTCGATAGAGCATACGTCCTGTTGTTGTAATACCATCGGATTCTCTGCATGTTTCTGTCACATAATTAAATGGCCAGGACTCTTTACTAATATCAAGTTTTCTAATTTCGACAACGCTTTTTCCATCGTAATTATGATTATTGCCACGAGTAAGAGGCAGAAGATAGATATTTTCCGTATCCAGGCGTGCACGTTCATATTTACGTGTTAACTCATTGTCGACTTTTGGATGATGAAGGAAGTGATCATCTGTAATAATTTGACTCTGAAGGGCATTGCTTAATGGCATAGACATAATAGTTACCTTTATGAGTATTTCACTGATGTTTAGAAAAATAGATAAATTTTTCTGTAGTAAAAAGAGAAGTAAACAAATGACATGCATGTTTCTGTTGTAGTGATATCAACTCTACACAGTGATATTAAAGGGTGGGAAACACTATAAAGTATCAAAAAACGATCATTTAAAATTATTTGCATGCAATTTAAAAGCATATCTTATTACTAATTGGAATTTGATGTTGCTATATTGATGTCTATATTAATAATGCCTGTGAATGGTATTTTTGATGTATTTGATATGTTATCAATTTATATTATTTACAAACTAATTGTTTCAAATAATACATGGCTGATTATGCGGAAATAAATAATTTCACACCGGAATTAAGTAGCGGTGGTGACAAGTATTTTCATCTACGTAACTATTCGGAATATTCAGAATATACTAGCGGTTTTTTTTTGAGTTTGATGATTTTTATCAAATCATGACTTTTTTCCTGAAAAGTCAGTAGATATTCATAGGCAAGTAAGGTTTTATACTTTGCTGACAGGATTCAGGCCTGTCTCAGACTGACATGGATGTAATGAACAAAAGGGAATGGCTATGGAAAATGAGCATCAATACAGTGGTGCCCGGTGTTCAGGGCAAGCCGCATATGTTGCTAAACGTCAGGAGTGCGCAAAATGATGCGCCAATCACGTCAGGCTGTTTTACCTGAAATTTCAGGCAATAAAACGTCATCGCTGCGTAAATCAATATGTAGCGATCTCCTCACTCTTTTTAATTCTCCTCATTCGGCATTACCGTCATTACTTGTTTCAGGCATGCCCGAGTGGCAAGTGCATAACCAGAGCGACAAACATCTCCAGAGCTGGTATTGCCGTCAGCTGCGTTCTGCACTGTTATTTCATGAGCCACGGATTGCGGCGTTGCAGGTCAATCTGAAAGAAGCGTACAGCCACACGCTGGCGATCAGCCTTGAGATAATGCTGTACCACGACGATGAACCGCTAACGTTTGATCTGGTCTGGGATAATGGCGGTTGGCGTAGTGCGACGCTCGAGAATGTCAGCTAAGTACAATCTCCAGCTCGCGCAGTTCACGCCAGAAGCGTTCGGCAACTGGATTCATGCGGGTATTCATTCGGTATGCATAGGCCTGAATCGGGATCACCAGTTCGTCCCGATTCAGTACAACGAGCTGCCCGCTGCGAATTTCTTGTTGGATGGCGTACTCCGGCAGCCAGGCAATCCCACAGCCGTCGAGGGCAACCTGCTTTAAAAGCTCGCTCATCGAAGAGACAAAAAAGGTGCTGAAACTTAACTCACTGTGGCGCGTCAGGGTGCGATTAATCAATCGCCCCATGTAGGAGTTGCGGCTGTAATTCAGTAACGGAAAGTGTGGCTGCGCGAGGTTAAAAAGTGCTTCTCCGTGTTCGTCACTGGCGCAGACAGGGAACAATTGAGATTCAAATAAGCGAATGTGGTCAAACGGCGCTTCCAGCAAATCTTCGTCGTGAAAGGAAAAAATACAGTCACTTTGCCCTTCACGCAGTTTATCGACCGCTTCATCAACATCAATGGCTTCAATCGCCCAGGTAAAGAGCGGCGGCATCTGGCTGATAATGGACGGTAACAGACCGAGGGAAAGAGAGTGTGCAGCGGCTATCTTGATTTTACGTTGCGCGTAATCGCTGCCGCCACGCAGCTCTGCAAGGTTGCTTTCTAACTGTTGCAACAGATGGCGGATCTGCGAATGGAAGATTTTCCCTTGTTCCGAGAGTTGCAGCGGCGTCACCTGGCGGTTAAACAATTCAACGCCAATCGCCTGTTCCAGTGCACGGATGCGGCGGCTGAATGCCGGTTGCGAGACGTTGCGACTGACTGCCGCCTGGGAAAAGTTGCGGCATTTTTCCAGGGTCAGAAAATCATAAAGCCATTTGGTTTCAATATTATGCAAAACCGCACCACAGTCATCCATTACGTTTTACTCTGTCAGCCGCCCTTGCGGGCATTCTACGTCCATTCGGGCGGCTGACAACCGTTTATGCCGTTTCAAACGTTCCTTTCACGCAGGCTTTGCCGTCTTTGACCATCAGTTTGCCGCGAGCGTATACCTGCTCAATGCGCAATTCTGGCGTCATGACCAGTAAGTCTGCGTCATTGCCAGGCAGAATTTCGCCTTTCCCGGTCAGGTTAAGGAAACCGGCTACGCTACTGGTGAGCGGGCGCAGGGCATCGCTGATACTGAAATCATAGTCTTTAACCAGCACCTGCACGGTTTCCAGCAACGTTTCAAAACCTGCAACACCGATATGGGTTAAATTCCCTTCGTCATCGAAGAACGGCTGGCTACCGTTGCCGTCGGAGCTGAGGGTGACGCGTGCCAGCGGAATACCGGCCTGAACGGCGCGGGCAATACCTTCGGCAGGGGCGACCGGTTCGTCAATGCTGCTGGTGATGTCGATAGTGCCGCCTTTGTGCGCAAACTCAAGCGCCTGCTCAAACAACGGAACGTTGCGGTTAACGTGGGTCGGCAGCAGCTTGCTGATCGGCACATCGCTGTTTTCCAGCAGGTCATAGACAGGCTGTAACGCCTTTTTGCTGTCGCCCATGTGGAACACGGTGACGCCAGGTTTGCCGCCGAGCAAACCGCCAACGCGGGATTCCGCCGCCATATTAGCCAGGTGATAAACGTCCGGTGCGGCAGAACGGTGATCAGAGATGGCGCATTTCACACCAATCACGCGATCGATAATCGCCACGTCTTTTTCCACGGAACCCGTAATAGTGCGGGAAGGGACATGATAAGCGCCGGTCAGCATCCAGGCGCTGATACCTTCTTCATTGAGCGCACGGGTCTTGGCGAGCAGGGATTCCGGGTGGCGAGAGATAGAGTCAGTGCCCAGCAGACCAACCACTGACGTGACGCCCGCTTCCGTCAGACGACTTAACGCCACTTCCGGCGTGCGCGTCGTGGGACCTGCTTCACCGCCACCGCCAATCAAATGAACGTGTTGATCAATAAAACCTGGGCAGAGGATCTGCCCGCTGAGATCGACAACCGTGCAGTCCGGTACAATGTCAGAAGGGATATTACTGGCAACGGCGATAATTTTGCCGTTAGCGACGAGGACATCGCAAACTCCCCGATCTTCCGGCGCATACAAATGCGCTCCCTGCAGCAGGGTAAAACCGGCTGCGGTATAATCAATCATGGTAACTCCTTGTTAAACAATAAGCTGCATAACCCAGATCGACAGCAATGCGTTAATCACGCAGACCGTAATGATATGCGGGTAATATTTGGCATTCACTTCGGCTGTCCCCAGGCAGCGACCGACATTTTGCACCGGGTTGCCCATTAAATACATCGCGGGCAGTAAAACGGTGACATCGTGACCGGTTAATGCGCCAGCGGTTGCCAGACTGGCGGCAACACCGACTGCGCCGCCCATACTCATTAATGCGGCTAAAAGGACGGTTGCCGCTTCACCTGGCAATCCCCACAGCGCCATTACCGGTTCACAGATATGCCCCACCCAGTCGAGCAGGCCGGTAATTTTCAGCGCCTGAATGATGACAAACGCCATCACCACGTTTGGCAGCAGGTTTGTGGTGGCGATAGTAAAGCCACGGCGCGCGCCATCGATAAACATATCCATGACGTTTTTGCGGACCTGAGTTGTCATGCTTGCGCTCCTTGCGTTGGGTTGCGACGTTCTTCGAAGTTAAGCCAGACGCGCAAAATGTTGGCTCCGACAAATTTAAACACCAGGATGACTGCTAAAGGTACGATTACGGACGTGCCCAGAAAGGCAAACACCGCGACGCCGGAAGAGAAGTAGTTGGTGATAATGGCGCTACCGCTGGTTTGATATGCGGCGAAAATCACTTTATCGCGTTCGGTAATTTCACCTTCCTGCGCCAGCTCTTTGGTCATACCGGCGGCGGCATCGGTGTTTTGCAGGTTAGCGATCAGCGCCAGCGAGCAGATCCCTGGAATGCCCAACAACGGTTTTAGCACTGGCGTCATTAACTGCTGCGCGGCGCGTAATCCGCCAAGACCATCGGTAATTGAAATAATCCCCAGAGAGAGAATGACTGACGGTGCCAGCTCCAGCGCAAAGAGAAAGCCATCTTTAGCCCCCGCGCCACCCGCGCCGCGAAACGAGGTGGTGGCTCCGTTCGCACCAGGCAGTTGCCCAAACGATCCGTTCAGAACGGAAAAATCAAAAACGCGCCACCAACTGTCTGTCCCGGAAAAAACACCGGAGAAAAAGATTATGGTGAGAAAAAAAGCCAGATACCCTTTAATGCCCACTTTTTCTGTCGCCAGCTCCCCGGCTACAGCATCCCCTTGTTGTGTCATAACAATCCCCATTGTTTTTTTGTGTTTGTGTGTTGCTTGAGCCAGGAAAATTCCTGGAGCTGAAAAACCTTATCAGCCATGTGGGTATGGGGAAAATGCAAGTATGTTTCTGGCTATGCGTTTTTTGCATAGCGGAAAAATTACGCTATGGGGAAAAGGTTCTGCGCAGGATTGAGTTGCAGTAAATTCATAAACCCAGTGACAATGACATCAGTAAATAAAAACAGAAAATCCAGGGACGAAAACGCGATGGCAAAGTACAACGAAAAAGAGCTGGCGGATACGAGCAAGTTTTTAAGTTTTGTCCTCCGACACAAACCGGAGGCGATTGGTATCGTACTGGACCGTGAAGGATGGGCGGATATCGATAAGCTCATACTTTGTGCCCAAAAAGCGGGCAAGCGGTTAACCCGTGCATTGCTGGATACTGTGGTTGCCACCAGCGATAAAAAGCGTTTTAGTTATTCCAGTGATGGTAGGTGCATCCGCGCGGTTCAGGGGCATTCGACTTCGCAGGTCGCTATTTCCTTTGCCGAAAAAACACCGCCACAGTTTCTCTACCACGGTACGGCAAGCCGTTTCCTTGACGAGATAAAAAAACAGGGGCTGATTGCAGGTGAGCGTCACTACGTACATCTCTCTGCTGATGAAGCAACGGCACGCAAAGTGGGAGCAAGATACGGATCGCCGGTTATCTTAACCGTCAAAGCACAGGAAATGGCGAAACGAGGCATCCCTTTCTGGCAAGCGGAAAACGGGGTCTGGCTGACATCAACGGTTGCTGTTGAGTTTCTTGAGTGGCCGTTCATGCCGGCTGGGGTACAAAAACAATAAATTCAATATATTGCAGGGGTTATATAGGCCTGATAAGCGCAGCGCATCAGGTAATGTAGCGTTTGTTATCAGTCTGAAAGGATACCCTCGCACAAGGGTATCCTTAATAACCTACTAAAATTAAAGTGATTTACGGCAGGCGGTCAGTTGGGGGCTGGAATCAGCGTCGCTTCCGGTCATACCGGTTAGCATCTGCACATAGTAATGCCTATTGTAATCATCAGATTCATTTGTCCAGTAAGCACCTTGTGTAAATTGCGAATTACTGGAAAACGCTCCAACGTTCCCCCATTCACCATAGAGCGATCCCTGCGTGCGTTGGTTTTCGCCAGACGTCAAATGTGTGATGCCAGGAAGATTATATCCATCATTTTTCGCATGACAGAGCGCATTGGCAGCTAGCCAAATATTGGTTTGATTTCCATTATTCACCCACCAGCCTTTCAGCTTAATTAAGGTCTGGTAGGTTGTACCTCCTTGTCGGGGAACAGCGCTTATTGTGACTGACGTTTGATCGCCGATATTTGCGAAAGAAACCTTACCTGAAGCATCGACCGACACCCAACTCTGTGAACTTGAAAACATATAATCATCAACGGTTTTACCCGCTTCAAAGTTATCATTGTTGAGTGTGTAATACGCTCCTGCAAAACCTTCGCTCGGGAATTTAGCCGTGGAGAAGGTATGGTTGTTTGCAGTGACATGACCGGACATTTCTTTTATCGAGCGGATGAGATTCAGCGATACGCTTAAGTTTGCCTGATGAACCCCGTTCAGCATGGGAATGAGAGTCGCTGTTCCCTCTTTTCCGCCAGTGACAGTCACGGTGTACTCGCCATAATTTCTTTGGCTGTAATCAATATCACTCAACTTGAGAAAGTTCACGAAGGGACCTGACTGGACAAATTCCAGATGATCAGACGTCACTATCGGGTTACCGTACTTGTCTTGCAATGTTAGCGTAAGTTTCGCGCTATGCTGGTAGTCAGCCATCAGAGTGCCAACGTCGGATTTCAAAATTGACTTACTTTCATCCGCCGTGTCGGCAATCAAGGTAATGGTTGCGGATTGGTTGGCTGTACCAGGAACTTGCACATTGACCGTTAAGGTTTCTGCCAATGTACTGGTTATTGTCGCCGTGACTTGCCCGGACTGATCGGTACGCGTAGTTGGAATATTAACTACCGGGCGACCTTTGGTGTCTAAGGCGTAACGAACATCGACACCTTCAACCGGGAATCCGTAATCATCTTCTACTCGTGAAGTGATGGTGCTGCTATCAACGCCGTCGGCGGTGATGGTGTCAGGAGAGGCCACGACGCTCACAACATGTGCCGTTTTAGCATCTGCCTTAACCGCAACCGTTACCTGGCTCTGAACGGGAACATCTTTGCCCATTGTGGCCGTAACGGTATAGACATTCACTTTGTCACTGGTCAGCGTCACTTTGGCCTGACCATACTGGTCAGTAAGGACTTCCCCTGTATTGCTTAGCGTTGCACCTTCAGGCGTTACGCTAAAGGTGATAATTTGTCCAGGCATTAATTCATCCCGAGCATTTCTCGCCGTTGCGGTCAGCGTAATACCTTCACTGTTATGGACCGTGGTTTCTGGCTTCGATGATGTTAACTCGAGCTTGCCATTTGCCACATTCACGTCAACCTTACTACTACTGTTATTGTCCAGCGTTGCCGTCACCTGATAAACCCCAGGCTGGGTGCTGAGAAGGTTAACGTACGCGTAACCGTTATTATCAGTGTAAGCCGTATCGCCTATCGTAATGTTAGCTGTTGGCTGCGCACTTAATCTGACGCGTTGACCCGCTATTACATTGTTAAACGCGTCCTGGACGAGTATCCGTAGCGTGATGTTTTCGCCAACCGTTATCGTTTTTTCGGCTCCGGTTATACTTATTACCTTCGCCGAACTTTCATCCGGCAGCACTGATAAACTAAACGTTTTATTATCGGAGGCTTGCGCTTTCCGGTTCACCACGACGTTATGTTGCCCGGCAATATTGCTGGTCATTGTTACCGTCGCCTGACCCAGTGTATTGGTGGTGACTTCTGTTCCACTTAGAGTGACATCGTTACTCTGGAAAGTGACCAGCTGGTCTTTAAGCGGATTTTGGTAAGCGTCCAGGATCGTTGCAGTCAGGGTACTCCCCGTACTGTTACCCGCAACAATGGTATTTAATGAGGCAGTCAGCGGCTGGAGCTGCGCGCTGTTTGTATCCCCAATAAAAGTGACTTGCTGATGAGCAACGGTATTATTTCTGGTCAGCGTCGCCGTAACTGTAAACTCACCCGCTTTTGTGCCACGCAATGTGACCACGGCATCGCCGTTTGCATCGGTGCGGGCGCTTTCACTACTTAGCGTGAAGTTCCCGGTCATAGAGGCTGGCAAGGTAAATTTCACATCCTCATCCGGCAACGGGTGTCCATAAACATCTTTCACACTGGCTGTCAGGATAACGGTATTTGTATTGTTAGCGATCGCACTGCCTGACCCGGCATTTAAGGTCATTACCGATTGTTCCCTGTTTGGGACCACGGTGATCGTGACCGACTGGTGAATATTTTTATCCGCCTCAAGCGAGGCATCGACGGAATAGCTACCAGCTTTTGAACTGGTCAGGTGCACTCGCACAATACCGGACTGGTCTGTTGTGGCGGTCGTGTTGTCCAGTTGCGAACCACCAGGTGCCACAAAATTCACTTTCATATCTTTTAATGGGTTGTTATGAAAGTCTGTGACGGTGGCGGTCAGAGTACTGCCCTGGCTGTTGCCAGCAATAATGGTATCTGGATCGGCAACCAGTTGTTTGAATTTTGGCGTACTCGAATCGCTAACGAATTTCGCAATTATCCGTTGTGAGAAACCATTTGGCAGCGTGGCGCTAATCGTATTTTCTTCCGCAACCTGACTTACCATGTTGATTGTGGCAACACCATATGCATCCGTATTTTGCTGCGGCGGTTCGACAAACTCCGCGCTTCCTTTTTCATTCTTAAAGGTGACCTGATGATTTGTCAGGGGATTATCACTCTCATCAGTGATGTTGATCGTGAGGGTATTAAATGTCTTTTTATCGGCGTAAACGTCATTATTCGTCGCTGATAATGTGGCGACGCGAGCCTTATTCTGGTTTGCCTCAATGTTATAAATATGCGATTGCAGTGGAGCATTCCAGTTGTGAAGGCTAAGTTGTGCCCTTAGTGCTGTCCCTTGCTTATGGGCCGGATAATTCGCGGTATAAACGCCAGGCTGCTCTTCGTGCCAGACAATCGTGGCGCCAGGTTTGCTGTTTTCGACAGTAACGGCTTTTACCAATTCCTCTTTTTGATATGCAACCGGTTGATTGCTGTCGTCTTTCAGTTCCACCCTAACCTTGATGTCGTCTCCGGCATAATACGATACGTTATCTATTGTTATTGATGAATGGTCGCGGGATGAGACAACAGGGACGATATTAACGACAATGGATTCTTTTACCGCACTCTCACCGTTAATTTGCGGCGTCAGTGTTACTGAACCTGATGTCGTTCCGGCGGTCAGCATCTGTGTGTAACTACCATCACCGTTATCTGTCCAGTCAGACAGGGTGATATCCTGAACGCCTTCACTGCGGGTTTGCAGCGCCAGCCCCGGCACCGGAGTTCCGTCGGAATCGTGCGCAGTAACGGTCAATGTGGTCGTCGATTTTTTATCTGCAGCTACGGTTAGCGGATTAACGGATAACAGAGAATCTTTCTGGCTTAATGTCGGAGCCTGAATGACGACCATGCTTTGTTCATGCCGTGACAGGTTCCCTTTTACATCCTCGGCGGTAACGTCTATCGACCATGTATTATCGGTTTCTGGAGTGTTAGTGAAGCGATAACCTGGCAGCGTAACCGTGATATCTTTTCCAGACGTGCTGACTTTACCTCCGGCAGCTTCCAGCGCAGCGGCTTCGATGTTATAGCCTTTCAGGGCATATTTGGTCTGTAGCGAGGAAACCAGCGGTTTTATTTCTCCAGACTTTCCTTTCACCGGATCCAGCAGACTCAGGCGAATCAGCTCTTTCTTGCGATATTCCAGAACGATGTTGTTGTTGCGATCAATCAGGTCATAACGACTACCGGCCAGACTGCGCCGTCCGGCCACTTCGTCCGGGTTAAGCTGTTTCTGCATTGAACTGCTGGGTTGCCAGGTTAGATCAACGGCAAAACGTGTGTCATTTTCACCTTGTTTTCCCTGACGCTGTTCCGCACTGAGAGTCAGAAGCGGGAAGGGGGTATAGTTGAGGCCCGCGGTAATAGCATGGGGATTACTTTGGCGATCATTCTTGTCAAACAGCGCCACTTCATCACCATAGTATTGTTCATAGACCAGTTTTCCACCCAGTTGTGGCCAGGCTGGTAACCAGCCTTCCGCGCGTAAATCCCAGCCGTTGGCCGGGCGGGCTTCGTAGTCATTATCCAATTCCGGTGCGCTACGCCAGCCAGTCAGGCCGATATAAGCGTTGCTGCTCAACTTCAGATAATCACGCCAGTATTCTGCGCCAAGACCCGCGCGGGAGTGATAGCGGCTCAGGTCGTGGTCAAAAAACAGGTTGATGCCTGACATCCAGCTGGGGGTGAAATGACGCCAGCCCAAACCGGTGTTGATCTGGGTACGATCGTCTGTTCGGTGAAGGGTATGCTGGCTGAAGAGCAGATAATCAGGTGTGTCATACCACGGATGCAGGAAGTCGAATTGCGAATTTTTCAGGCTGAAATCTTCATCCACACCCAGAGAGATTTTCGCAGTGCCAAAGTTATTTAACCAATCAGTCATCGCGCCTGAGGCTTCTGAAGACGCCCAACCACGCGCCATGCCGCTGGCCTGCTCACTATTCATATCTTGTGAAAGCAGGGTGCCAACTCGCTGCGAAGTGCTGGCTATTTGATTCTCCAGCGTGTTTTCGCCATTCGCAGGCGGTACGGCATTTTGTTGCTCATGACTTTTCTGCAAGGTTGTTGCCGGAACATCCAGCTCTTCACCCTGGCGCACGTTATCAAAGCCGCGAGCAAAAGTACGGAACTGATTAAGACGACGAAGCTCCTCCAGTGAAATACCGAATCGATCAGCAACGCTTTGCGCTGATTCCAGCGCACCAAGCGTGTAAGGCACAGTATTATTTTCTATTAGAGGGGGGGCAGATGAAACTGTCGTCTGAGGTTTAGCATGTACCACATTTTGTGCCGTCGCCATGACGGGGAAAAAAAT
Source organism: Escherichia coli DSM 30083 = JCM 1649 = ATCC 11775 (assembly GCF_003697165.2). Taxonomy (GTDB): domain Bacteria; phylum Pseudomonadota; class Gammaproteobacteria; order Enterobacterales; family Enterobacteriaceae; genus Escherichia; species Escherichia coli. The sequence continues at coordinate 4,087,175 of NZ_CP033092.2, read as the reverse complement.
TTGTGTAAATAAACAAACTCCGGCGGTCAGGCGGCGTATTTTGTCACCCAGACCACATAAAGAGTTTTGATCATTATTTTTTATTTGATGCGCATTTGTTGAAGACATAGTGACCTTCCGTGAAAAAACAGAATTAAACTTGTTTTTTCTAGCACGGAGATATAAAACGATCCTGACTATAATGTGACCAGAAATAATGAATTGGCCGTGGAATTGCTAAACCAGGAACAATAACGGCGGTGGCTGAGTACCTCCAAAGAAAAAGGATGTTTTAATTATTTTACGTGATGTACTGAAAAGTTAAATTCGTTAAATTACTTAAGAATAATTCGTATGCAATTTGAATATTTGCATCCCGCAGATTAATGCTGCGATAAATAGCGCCGCTGCGCCGCAGAGCGTGGCACTGGCGAGGGCCGACGTTCCGTTGCCGAGCATACTGGTCAGCGCCGGGCCAAGAATTTGCCCGATACCATAAATGAGTGTCACAAAGCCCAAAAGGTTAAGATTTCCCGGCACGCTAAGCTGGCGGGCGATGGTCATCACCAGCGAGGTCGTCCCCATAAAGGTGCCGCCAAAACCAATACTGCTGATGATGAGTAATAAAGGAGAGCTGCTGGCGAGGGTTAACAGCACGCAGATCGCCTGCACCAGCAAATTCGCGGTCAGGCAAGGTAATGCTCCCCACCGTTTGGCTGCCCACAGCCAGCCAAAACAACCTGGGACAATCGACAAGCCAACCAGTGTCCAAAGATGAGCCGTCAGCACAGGCTGGCCCGCGTCTTTCGCCATGAGCGGCAGGTAGGTGGCGACGATGATATAACCAAAACCCGCCAGACCATACAAAATCGCCAGTAACCACCAGCTCATGGGTTGTTGCGCGATTTTTGCCAATGGCGCTGGCGCGATAATGTGTTTATTCGACGGGATGAGCAGCGCCAGAGCAAGCAATATAATGGCAGAAAGTGCTCCGGCACCTTGCCACAACGTTTGTGAAGAGAGGGCAAAATGCAGGCCTGCCAGCACATATTCATTGCCCAGAGCGATGCCGACGCCAACACCAGAAAATAGCGCCGCAAGGACAAAGGGATGGCGGGTATGTTGCATGATGAGCGTTGAGCCGAAAATCAACATCCCGGCGCTGGCGACTCCCGCCAGAAAGCGAATGATGAAAACCAGAAAAAACGGCGGTAGCCACGCCATCGCGAGGATTAATAATCCGGTTGCGAGGGCGGAAGCTAACAGGAACGGGCGCAGGCGTGAGGGTAAATGAAACGCGCCGAATGAAAACAGCAGGCTCCCCGCCAGATACCCGGCATAGTTACCAGTGGCGATCCATGAGAGTTCGCTAAAGGAAAATTCGCCTTCCGCCAGCATGACTGGCAGCATCGGCGTATAGAGAAAGCGGCCTAAACCCATACCTAAGGTCAGAACCAGCATCCCGAATAACGCGGTGCTGAAAGAAAAACGTTCTACGGGATGCGATGTCGAATTCATGTTCTGCCTGGTTTGTATTATTTTGAGTTAACAAGTTAATAACAAAAAAGGAGAACCTGCCAGACTGTTATCATGATTTTGTCGACGTAAAGCGATAAAAAAGATTCGGTTCGCCAACGATATAAATGTTGCCGCTGTCATCCATCGCTATCCCTTCCGCCTGCTTGATGTTGTGTGAAAGGCCATACTTGCCTTTGGTTAACGACATTTCGCCGATCACGTCACCTGTCACGGTCACTTCCTGCAGGGCGCGTGACTCATGTGACAACACCAGCAACGTATTTTTCTGTGGGTTAAATTCCGCGCCAGAAACATCATCCAAAGTAAACTGACGCTGCAACGCTTTATCTTTGCTGATATGCAACTCATCGCTACGCAATAGCCCGGTTACTTTGTAGACCTCTATCGGATTTTTCTCTTTAAAAAACCAGAAGGTATGGTCCTGAGAGGAGTAAGCCAGCCCTTCAAAGCCACAGTTAGTTGGTGTTTCCTGCAATGGGATTTTAATTTTTTTGAGGATGCTTACTTCCGACTCAGCGTTAAGTGAAATCACATAAATGGCGTAGTCACGTTCATCACTGATGACAAATTTATTATCACCAATGTATTCAATCGTCTCGAGATCCTTAACAAAATCGAGCGGAATGGTGCGGATCAGGTCACCCTCGGTCGTCATTTCAACGATGGTTGCAGGTTTGTTGATAGTGCTAAACAAGGTATTGCTCTGCGCAGACCAGGTCAGTGAGGAGATATTTTTAGTTACTCCTGTAATCTCTTTACCATCGATAGTGGCCTGATAATTCTGAAACCCTGCGACATGCTGGCTTTTACGGACGCAGGATTGCACAAAAAACAGGCTCACCGCCACGATGGCGCAAAGAAAAACGATAAAGGTGATGCGCTTTTTCAACTTGTTGTTCCTTATTATTGCTTTTTTTCTCGTCAAATTCAGTGCGACAGATAAGGAGTATACGGATGAAGCTTAATGAATTCTTAACGCGGGCGATGAAATAGTAAACGCCGCAGGGGGGCGGCGGTTGTCTCTGGATGGCAGAACATTTTCAGCTTACATCGACTGATAAATGCGCCTCATCCATGAATGATAGATGAGGCGGTTAGCAATTTATATCCTCTGCCATACCCACTCTGTTTGGATGATTATTGAACTATTCTTCAACTATATAAGTTGGCTGATAAGACGTTAAACCCGGAATGGAAAAACTGCTATTCACTTCTTTCTTTAAACGGGCTTCATTAAAACTGGTACTGTCCTGTTGCTCGGTACTGTTCTTGGCTTGTTTATCGGTACTGTCATTGGCTTGTTTCTCGATACTGTCACTGGCTTGTTTATCGGTACTGTCACTGGCTTGTTTCTCGATACTGTCACTGGCTTGTTTCTCGATACTGTCACTAGCTTGTTTCTCGGCACTGTCATTGGCTTTTTTATTGATATTATCATTGTAAAGATATGCATTCTTAAGAGAAACATTATTCACTTTGGCATTGAAAAAACAGGCATTTTTAAAAATCGTATCTATAAATATCGTATTGAACAACCATGCATGGTTAAATAGAATATTAGAACCTTCTGTACCAGTAAAATTAGTATTGTCCAATTTTGCAGCCGAAAAGTTTGTATTTAAGAGTTTGCATTTTGTTAAATTAGCGTTAGTAAAATTGGTATACATGCAGCTAATATTAGTAAGATCTTTGTCTGAAAGATTTTTCTCTGATAGATTGGAATAATCAAATACCGCTCCAATAATTAATGACGGAAAGAAAATCACTTTTGTGAAATCTATGTGTGCAAGATAAGCGTTACTAAGGTCACTTCCAGTAAAATTAACGCCAGTGAGAACTTTTCCGCTGAAGTTACTGTTCCGTAGATTTGCATTTGTAAAATTTATATTAAGCAAGTGACGAGCTTTACGAAAATCGATTTTTTCTAATGAGGCATTTTCGAATTCTGCATTACGCAGATCACAATCGGTAAAATCCACGCCTTCACAGATCGTACCGGAGAACTTGGCATTTCTAAGAATGCTGCCATTAAAATTGACATTCCTTAGAACCATTTTAGACAAGTCTATGCCGGTTAAATCCATTCCCGCTAAATTCAACCCTTCTATACACCATTGACCCGATTCATCTTTAGGAATAGCAGTGCTAATAGTATTGATGACAACATCACCTATCTTGAAGGTCATTGTAATTCCTGCATCAGAGATAGAGACTTTTCGCGTAAGACGTTCACTCTTATCTCCAGTGATACTCTTCTGAGCATCGTAAAAGCGCTCGCATGTATGACAAAATCTTTTCCAGCTCTCATTTGGTTTCAGATTATTGTCCGGGAGGAAATTAGCAATGCTATAAAGATCGTTCAGGACGCTACTTCTTATTTCAGGAGAGGCGCACTCAATAATTTCAGAGGTGGATATTGTATTTTTAATTTTATCTCTATTATCCGTGAGATTTCGTGATCCTGCTATATTTGGCTGCTGCTGGTTTTCTTTGTAGTATTGCAGCACATTTTCCCATTGTAGGTTTGTGAACGAGAAAGTTTCAGTCTCGTTATTGTTATCCCGTATGGTTAATTGATTTTCTAATGGGTCAAAAGCAATCATGAAGTTATTCAGATGTCGATATTGATGAGTGGCATCTAATTTCACTTCAAATGAATTTGAACTTTTGCAGGCATGTTTTAAAAACTTTTCACAGGGAAGGTGTTGATCTTTATCTACGTGTTGTGGGTCATTGTGCAAAACAGAGAAAATATTCTCTTTCAAATTGTTCTTGTCAATATAGATTGGTAGTTGCGCTTTTTGTTCCATTATTTTAATAAACTGCTGCAGTTGCTCGGTTTTAACATTGCAATGATGACTTAGATCTTTATCTTTAACAGTTAATACGCTTTCATTATCATCTTGTCGATTAAATATTATTTTTAGATCGTCAATTTCAAACTCATGTAAACCATTTCTTTTGGTTTTGGCGATGATTTGTTCTGTTGTTGATGAATAACGATTTAAGGTTAATTCGAGATTGTCGGGATTAGAAATAAGGTGAATAAAAAGATTCAATACACGCTTAATCAAACCATCATTCAAATGATTTATATCATAATTAATTTGTTTTTGTATGGTTTCAATTTCCGAGTTAATATCATCAGATGATTGGTTGTTTTTGTTATAGCAAGGTTTCAGTCCTGAATACATGTTGAGTGTTGGGAGAATATCTTGGTATATGTTTAGGGAGCCCATATTTTTATCCTTGAATTGTGAAATGTTCTTCTAAATCTAAAATAATCAGGGGGTGTGGGTAAAGATAAGCTTCACACTGAAACTTATCTTTATCATTACCACACCCGGTAATCATTTTATTGCTCTATGTATAATTATGGGTTTAAGTATAATACAATGTATATTGTATTTTAGACGCGCAATAGCAAGGTGCTATCAAAAATCGCTCATTTTGTGGATGGGAAATATTTCACGGCAGGCGAGATATTTAATACAACTTACTTCATGAGGATTATGTGCAGCCAAATATCCGGGCGTTATATTTAAAGGTCTTATTGCCTGGTTGACGCTTCTGAATCGTAATGCACCACGCACTGCCAGTCGCTGCCCTGCTGGCAATATATCGCTTCGGTCTGCCCAGGGATCACCCATTGTATTTCCTCGCCGGGCGGACAGGTCAGCCAAATGCATAACCCGCAGCCGCCGCGTAAATCACGGGGAATATCGCTGACGCGAAAAGTCATGCCCGCTGCCTGCAACGCCTTACGGGTTTGTATGACGCCGACCGTGGAGTGAAATAAAAATAAAAACTCTTTCATCGGCGTTTTCTCACTCGTTGACCAATTACCGCTGCGCCAATTGCGCCAGCAAATTGCGCATCAGGATGGGTATTTACCGGCATTCCCAGGTGAGTTTCCAACATCCGGGCAAACGTCTGGCAATGACTAACGCCACCAGTAAACAGAATCGGCGCTTCACAGGAGAGACGAGCAATGAAATTGGCACTCCGCCGCGCCATCGCGTTAATCACTCCAGCGAGAATCGCTTCTGGCGCGACGCCCGCTGAGCGCAGGCTGATCACTTCTGATTCGGCAAACACCGTACACATACTCGTGATCGCGTGCGGCGTGACATTTTCGGTAATGCTGTCGAGTTGCTCGATGCTGGTGCCAAGCGTGCGCGAGATCACCTCCAGGAAACGCCCGGTGCCCGCCGCGCATTTGTCATTCATCAGGAAATCGCACAGGTTACCGTCGTCATCAAGCTGAATCACTTTGCTGTCCTGCCCACCGATGTCGATTACTGCGCGCGTTGCTGGCGCAAGAAACCGTGCGCCCAGCCCGTGACAGGAGATTTCCGTCACCTGTTTATCGGCAAAATCCACCAGTTGCCGTCCGTAGCCGGTGAGCGTCAGAAACGGCGTTGTTTCTAACCCTTCGCACAGAGTTTCCCAGGCTTCAGTAATTGCTGTTGCCGGGCGAAAGGGGGTTGGAACGAGGAAACGGCGCGTAATCACGCCGTCTGCCAGTAAGATCCCTTTGGTGGCGGTTGAGCCGGAATCAATGCCAATCGAATATGCCACTGCCACTCCTTACAGCATCTCAATAAAGGCCGCGACGCGGGTGCTGAGCTGCCCGACATCCGAGGTGGAGTAGTCTGTTTCAATAGCGATATAAGGAATGTTGTGCTGCTGGCGCACATGACGTTTAATCGCCAGCGATTCCACCGCGTAGGTATGGCACGCCTGCAAAATCACATCAACTACGCCATCGACCTGATATTCTTCCACCATCTGGCTGAGCATTTTCAGGCGCTGATCGTTCGGCGAAACACAGGAGCAGCCAATCGCCAGATATTTATCCGCCAGCGCGTCGTAGACATCGCCCGTTTCTGCCACGCATTGCTCGGTCGCTTTCGCCCCGGTGCAGTTTTCATAACCGACAACCCAGCCGCCATTCTCTTCAATCGCGCGCACCACTTTTTCTGCTGCGCCGCCAATCGGGCAGCCGGTGATTAAAATGCGCGGACGCGGGTCCAGTCGCTGGCCTTCTTCCCACTGCTGACGAACGCGGGCGGTCATTGCATCCAGTTCATTGATCAACGCCTCTTTATCGAACCGGAAGGTTGCGCCGTAAACCACTTTCAGAATGTCGCTGCCGCTAAGCGCCGGAGGATTTAACTGCCCAAGATGATAAAAATTAGCCAGTGCGCGACGTTCGCGGTTTTTCAGCGCAATGGCATCGCGCAGAGCATCTTCGCTAATTTCGTGCCCAAAACGTTCTTCTACCGTTTTTTGCAAGCGCAGCATCTCGGCTTTCCACAATGCACGCGAGGCATCGTCCTTAACGCTGTTCGGTAACTGCATCACATGAACAGGCTTAAACTCCGCCATGTATTCATACATTTTCTTTTTGCCGTCGCAGGTGGTTTCACCGACCACCAGATCAGAAAAGTAGAAGTAGGGGCATTTATCGGTTTTGCCGAAGCCGTAGCTGCTTTTAATCAGCGGGCAGAGGTTGCGCGGCAGATCTTTCTCGGCTTCTTCAATGGTTTCATCAGAGGTGGAACAGAGCGAAACCACAACTGCACCGGCTGCCATCGGGATCTCTTGCGGCATAAAGGTGCAGTAGGTGCCAACCAGCGGAATGCCGCGCTCCTTGAGATCCATGACGGTGAGAAAGCCTTTCTGGCGAGCTTCAGAGAACTGATCGAAAATGGCGGGTAGATCGGTGACAAGTGACATGATTTTCCTTCCCCGTACCACGGGAGATAATGAAAAGAGGCCACATTATTACCATTCTTTTAGTATGGTTTATTTGATCTCTCTCGCGGTTAGCCACTTAGTTTTTCATGGATTTCTAAAAATTGCCGAGGGGGAACAAGGCCGGGAGCTGCGAAAGCAAATACAAAATTAGCCCAATACAACCGCCAACCAGCGTACCGTTGACACGAATAAACTGCAGATCTTTGCCGATATTTAACTCGATTTGCCGCGACATATCCCGCGCATCCCAGCTTTTTACCGTATCGCTGATATGGCGCGTCAGGAATGCAGAAAACTCAGGCGCGACGCGGTGCGCGGCTTGTTCCAGATGACCATTTAACGACGCCCGCAAGGCATCATCGGCAATTAACGTTTCGCCAAACCATTGACCCGCCCGCGCGATACGTTCTTTCACACGAGAATCTTCACTGTCGATATCCGCTTTCAGCCATTCCCGTAAATCCCCCCACAATTCACTGAGATAGCGGTTAAAAGCTTCATCTTCTTTCAGATAACTTTTTACGGCATCGGCTCGCGCTGCCATTTCCGGATCGTTTTTCAACTTGTCGATCAGGGCAAAAGTGGCGCGATCAAACGCATGACGGATCTGATGCGCACGATCGCGGCTGATATCATCAAGCAAAGAATTCACCGCGTCAGAAACCAACTCCGCGCTATGTTCGCCCAGCCATTCAGTAGGCAAAATTTTGGCTTTCAGCGGATGCTCGCTCTCCAGCCAGCGAACAATTTGCTGGGCAATAAACTTGCGCGATTTATCGCGCTGGAGAAGAGCAATCAACTGCGCGATCAGCGTATCCAGCAGCACCTGATGACGATCGTTTTTGGTCATACTCTCCAGCATCAACGCACTGGTGCCGGAAAGATCGACTTTATCAATCGCCCGATGGACCGCGCGCTTAAGCAGGCGCTGAATACGCGCATCATCGGTCAGTTCAAGAAAACCACTCATGATCTGCAACAGATGCTGACCAACGCGGCGGGCGTTTTCTGGCTGACTAAACCAGTTGCCAATCAACAACGCCGGTTCGTGGCGTCGAATCAATGCCACCAGCGACTGGGTATCGAGAAATTTTTCCTGCACGAACTGACCGAGATTTTCGCCAATCCGGTCTTTATTACGCGGGATAATCGCCGTATGACGAGAAATGATCGGAATTGGCACGCGGCGAAACAGCGCCACCACCGCAAACCAGTCCGCCAGCGCGCCGACCATCGCCGCTTCAGCAATCGCCTTCACGCCGCTCACCCAAAAATTGGGCGGCAAAAACAGCGTAACGACAAAGGTAGCAGCGGCGATAAGCAGTAAAGAGAGCGCCAACATTTTGGCGCGTCTGAGTTCAATGAGTTTATTCATAACGTTAAGAATAGAGCCTGACGGCAGGATCGCGCAAAAATCACCGCTCCTCCGCCAGCTCGGCAGCCTGATGTTGGCGCACGCGATTGAGCAATCCCGCCAGGGTGAAAACGACGATAACGCCCGCCACGACGGCTAATAGATGAAACGGCAAGCGACCGCCGTTAAACCACAGCCAGCGGCCGATTTCGACCGAGACAGACATCACCATCAGGATCACCATATTCAGCGATGCGGAGACGGTCCCTTTCGGTAAGTTATTGGAAAACAGCGTAAAGCGGAATAAGGTCGGGAAAATCAAACCAATCCCGAAAGCATACAGACTGGTGCCCAGCACCGACCACAGCCAGACGTGCGGTGACAGCAGATTGCCGATAATCAACAGCGCGAGGCCAACCAGTTGAAGGGGTACGGCACGCCACATAAACCGCGGTTCGGTCGGATCTTTAACGAAACGCGCCACGATGGCATTCGCGACAATCACCGCGCCGAACACCGGAACCTGTGTCCAGGCGAACTGCGAAGTTGTTAAGCCGCCCGCGTCGATCAGGATCACCGGCGAGACAGCCACCCAACTCATCATGGGGATATAGCTTAAAGAGATGGTTGCTGCGCCAAAGAGGAACAGCCGATTGCAAAAGACATTACGAAAATCGCGCAAGACGCTTTTGGCGCTAAATGGAACCGCGCCGCGCTTCACCGTCTCTGGCATCGCCAGCAGTAAGCCAACAAATGAGATAAAACCCATAACCGCAATGATGGCAAAAAGGACTTTCCAGTGCACAAAGTGCATCAGAGCTGCGCCGGAAAGCGGGCCGATAATCGGCGCAATCAGTACGATGGAGGTGATAATCGCCATCAACTTGATCCCTTTTGTCTGTCCGAACGCCTCCTGCACCGTGACATAACCAACGGTGGCAATAAAACAGATACTGGTGCCCTGAATTGCACGCGCGATAAGAAATTGTGTCATTGACGTGGTGAACATTGTCGCGGCGCAGGCAAGGGTAAAAATTAACGCCCCGGTAATCAGCACCGGCCTGCGGCCAATTCTGTCGGAAAGCGGCCCCAGCAGCCACTGTAACGCCATACCGCCAGCAAGATAGAGACTGACGGCAGCAGGGGCCAGACTGACATCGGCATTAAAATCACGGACCACATTAATGATCCCTGGCTGGATCAGGTCCGTCGACAGATACGCAGCAAAGTCATACAAAATCAACGCCATCGGGAAAAACAGCGTGGCGGCATGGCGGGCAAAAAAACGTGGCATAACAAACAACTCCTTGTCCGGAGAACCCCAATGGGGAAAACGAAATTCAATACCGTCGGTAATGACGAAAGGCAGGCGAGAAGGACAAATGTACTGAATTTCATGTAATCAACCACACTGCCTGTGAACACACAGACAGAGAAATACCTTCTGACTCCAGGTCAGAATGTATAACGATTACAAATAGTCATCAGCACATTACACCTCTTGAATTGATGGGTTGCATAGAAAATATACACCTTAAGTGTAATTAAAATTTGCGGTTAATCAAAAGAGTGCGGTGGAAAGGGGAATATCTGCCGGGTACAGGAAATGTAAAACGCGAGCCTGTTTCCGGAAAAATGTATCGTTTGCAGAGGAACAAAAATAGCCTGGAAAGCACCTCGGGGAATGGGAAATTGCCGGGTGAGAATGGTTTTGTTAGTCGCTACAGTCGGGCCATCTTATCTACAGGTGACGGATCGCCATGACAAACTTCACAACCAGCACGCCGCATGACGCATTATTTAAATCCTTTCTCACGCACCCTGACACCGCGCGGGATTTTATGGAGATCCACTTACCCAAAGATTTACGTGAACTGTGCGATCTCGACAGCTTAAAACTGGAATCCGCCAGCTTTGTCGATGAAAAATTGCGGGCGCTACATTCCGATATTCTGTGGTCGGTAAAGACCCGCGAAGGCGATGGCTATATTTATGTGGTGATTGAACATCAGAGCCGCGAGGATATCCATATGGCCTTTCGCCTGATGCGATATTCCATGGCGGTGATGCAGCGCCATATCGAGCATGATAAACGCCGGCCGCTACCGCTGGTCATCCCGATGCTGTTTTATCACGGTAGCCGTAGTCCTTATCCCTGGTCCCTGTGCTGGCTGGACGAATTTGCTGACCCGACCACCGCACGGAAGCTTTATACCGCAGCGTTCCCGCTGGTGGATGTCACTGTCGTGCCAGACGACGAGATTGTGCAGCATCGCAGAGTCGCCCTGTTGGAGTTGATCCAAAAGCATATTCGCCAGCGCGATCTGATGGGGCTTATCGATCAACTGGTACTATTACTGGTTACAGAGTGTGCTAATGACAGCCAGATAACCGCGCTGTTAAATTACATTTTACTGACTGGCGATGAAGCGCGTTTTAAGAAGTTTATCAGCGAACTTACCCGTCGAATGCCACAACACAGGGAGCGAATAATGACGATTGCAGAGCGAATTTATAATGATGGATGGCTGTTGGGGATGGAAAAAGGGAAAGAAGAAGGGGAACAGCGCCTCCTCCGATTGTTGTTGCAGAATGGGGCAGATCCTGAATGGATACAAAAGATTACCGGACTTTCGGCAGAGCAAATGCAGGCATTAGAGCAACCCTTGCCTGAAAGCAAGCGCGATCCATGGATCGAGTACTAATCAGAGACTGATGACAAACGCAAAGCAGCCTGATGTGCTACGCTTATCAGGTCTACATAACCCATTCACTATATTGAACTTTAAAGATTTTGTAGACTTGGTAAGGCGTTCACATGGCATCCGGCATGAACAAAGCGCATTTTGCCTAAGCCATGCTGGAACGTGGAGATGACCCTGCAAAGATAAAACGAGTCACACGCTATTCGTGAGAGGAAATCAGGGGGCTCGCCACTATTTCGAATTCATTCCATTGCCCGATACACGGCTTCGCCAATTTGCTTCAGTGCTTCGCGATAGGTTTCGCTGAGCGGCAAAGCGCAGTTGATGCGCAGACAATTACGGTATTTGCCGGAAGCCGAGAAAATCGAGCCTGCCGCCACCTGGATTTTCATGCGGCACAGCTGCCGCGCGACGCAGACCATATCGACCTGTTCAGGCAATTCTATCCACAGTAAAAATCCGCCTTTCGGGCGCGTAATACAGATTTCGCAGGGAAAATATTCCCGTATCCAGCAGGTATAAAGTGCCAGATTGCGCTGATAAGTCTGCCGCATCCGCCGGATATGGCGATGATAGTGACCTTCCAGCACAAACGTTGCCGCCGCCATTTGCGTGGACGGCACATTAAAGCTGCTGATGGCGTATTTCATATGCATCAGTTTATCGTGATAACGCCCCGGTGCGACCCAACCCACGCGCAGGCCAGGTGCAATGCTTTTACTGAACGAGCTGCACAACAGCACTCGCCCGTCGATATCCCAGGAATGAATGGTCCGCGGGCGCGGATACTCCGTTGCCAGTTCGCCGTAGACATCATCTTCAAAAATCACAATATCATGACGCTGAGCGAGAGAGAGAACGGCCCGTTTGCGCGCGTCCGGCATAATAAATCCCAGCGGATTATTACAGTTTGGCACCAGAATGATGCCTTTAATCGGCCACTGTTCCAGCGCCAGTTCCAGCGCTTCAACGCTGATGCCTGTTTCTGGATCGGTTGGGATTTCAATCACTTTCACGCCCATGCCACGCAGCATCTGCATCGAACCGTAATAACAGGGGGATTCGACCGCGACAATATCGCCCGGTTTACACACCGCCATTAACGCCAGCGACATCGAGTTATGGCAGCCGCTGGTGATGATGATGTCATCGGCGGTGACCACCGAGCCACTGTCGAGCATCAGGCGGGCAATCTGCTCCCGCAACACTCGCTGACCGGCTAACAAGTCATAACCGAGAACGGTTTGCAGATTATGCTGCACCACCCGGCTTAGCTCCCGCCAGAGCGGTTTCAGGCTGGGCGTTTCGACATCCGGCGTGCTTTTGCTTAACGGAACAATGGAACTGTCGCTATGCGCCTCCAGCATATCCAGCACCTGATCCCACTGGGTAATTTCCACCGGGCGCTGCACCGGACGCGTCATCGGCGGCACTGGCGGCTGGGCTTTACGTTGTGCGACAAAATACCCCGAACGCGGCTGCGGAGTGATGAGCTTCATCGTCTCCAGCGTCTGATACGCCTGCTGCACGGTGCTGATGCTGACGCCGTGCTCCTGACTTAAGCTGCGCACCGACGGCAATTTCTCCCCGTGACGATACAGCCCTTGCTCAATCCGCTCGGCAAGCAGAGTTGCCAGATGTTGATAACGCGTCATGCTGTATTCCTTATTTGGACCATACAGAGAGAAAAACCGGTACAGATGAGGCTAAAAAACCGGATGCAGATGCTGTTTTAACCTGTCTGTATGTTAAATAAAACTAATATTTGCATCTGTATTGTGAACTGCCAGAAGGCGGATGATGAAGCCTCTGAAAGATGAGGAGGCAGCAGATGGAATTTCACGAAAACAAAGCCAACGCGCCGTTTATCGGCTTCGTGCAACTCTGGCAGGCGGTGAGGCGTTGGCGGCGGCAAATGCAGGCCCGGCGGGTGTTACAGCAGATGAGTGATGAGCGGTTGAGGGATATCGGGTTACGCAGGGAGGATGTGGAGTGAGGGGGCAATTTCCCTTCCCGTATGGGGAAGGGGAGAGAAACTTAGCGTGGCGTTTTGCTACTAATCACCCCAATAAAATCCTGCACCTGCCTTTGTTTACGCGCCGACAGTTTGCACACCTGGCGCAGCGACTGCATCAGTTCGCCCTCTTCGGCGGCGGGTGGTTGGGCGGTGAGGACAATACAGCCTTCCATCACTTTGACATCTACCACAGTGCCGGTGGCAAAACCGGCGGCTTCCAGCCACTGACCTTTCAGGGTGATGGCGGGAATACGGCTGTAATCCGGGTAGCGGCTCGCATAGCTCACGGTTAATTGACGGTTATTTGCAGGAGAGACTTCTGGTTCGAACGGTTGTGCAATAGAATGCGTGTCAGTCATGATTACTATTCTCCATAAATAGTGATTGTGATGAGCGGTGCGGGTGTGTTGGCGCACATCCGCACCGCGCTAAATACCTGGATATATCATCAGTAAATATGGGGGAAGTCCAGCTAAAAATAGAAAATAATAAAAGCGTTACTGGAAAGATCTGGAAGAGAAATTAACGTTAATTCAGAATGGCCGGATAACAAAGTGTATCCGGCCTTCATAATTAATTTAAAGCACTCATATGATGTTCTTTAAAATTCTCTGCCTGTGCCAGCACACCCATATAAACATCATCATTTGCTACTGGCGGGAACTTATGCTTGTGTAGAAGCAGAATAAGTTCAACTTTCAGTTTCGCTTTAATATCATCGCGTTTACTCCAGTCAGGATATTTCGATGTGTTGTCAACCACGCTTTTCATCTCTTTTGCCAGTGACAGCATTTTTTCATCGTCATAGGTGAACTGATATTTATCGCGCATATGAGCAAGAATGTCGAAAAACGCTTTTTCTTCAATATCAATACCTAAATCGGCCCATGTGCCCATTTCGGTTTTAATATCATAGATAATATCGGTCATTTCCTGACTGAATGTATCGAATTCTTCACCGTTGAGTACATCATCTTCTCGCCGCTCATTATAACGATCTATAATCGCCTGGAAGCGGCGGGTGAAGTTAATCCCTTGCAACTGGTTCACTTTCTTGAAGTCGCTGATCGCTTTTTCCAGTAATTTTTGTAATAACTGGATCTTCGTTGCCGGAAGTTTGATCTTGTTAATTCGCGCCAGATAATCTTCGTCAAAAATATCGATGGATTCCGCTTTTTTATCGCCAAGAAAATAAATTTCTTCTACGCCATCAGCTTTTAGCGCTTCTGCAATCATTTCACGAACGCGTGCATTCATCTGGGTGACATCCGGTGCGTCACCTTTCGTCAGTTTGAAAACAATTGAACGAACAGCAAGATAATAGTGAATATGATCACGTTCTGTCTGTGATAGTGCTTCACTGCCGCAGCAGACGTCGTAGGCGGCTTTCATGCGTTTAACCAGTCCCATAAAACGACGTTCAACTTTCTGAGTGCGCAGAACAAATTCCGCCGCGCGGTTGAGGCAGGATAATTGCGCTTGTGGCTCACCACTAAAATAATCCCGACTGTCGAATTCATAAAATACTTGCCCCAACAAATCGAGATGGTTTTTAACTTCTATTACCGATTGCTGAATATCTTCAAAGTTGGTGGCATCAATGCGGGAATACATTGCCAGTGCCTGGTTCATCTGACTCTTAATGCCGATGTAGTCCACTACTAACCCTTTGCTTTTGCCTTCCAGTTTACGGTTAACGCGAGAAATAGTCTGGATAAGGTTATGTTTTTGTAAGGGCTTATCAATATAGATGGTATCCAGTTCAGGAACATCAAAACCGGTCAGCCACATATCAACAACAATGGCAATTTTGAAATTCGATTTAGCGTTTTTGAACTGCTTATCCAGCTCTTTGCGATATTCTTTTGTGCCCAGTAAATCATAAAGCGCCTCGTCGTCATCTTTACCGCGCGTCATGACCATCTTCACCATTTCAGAAGGCGGTAACTCTTTCTGCTCCTGTTCCGTCAGGACGACGCCATCGGGGGCTTGCTTCACTTCAAACCAGGCAGGGCGAATAACTTTAAGCTGGCGGTAGAAATCCCAGGCAATTTCACGGCTGGCACAAACAAACATGGCTTTGCCTTTTACGGTGGAACCTTCGGCTACGCGTTTTTCATAATGTTTGGCAAAATCTTCCGCGAGGGCTTTTAACCGATCTTCATCACCCAGTACCGCATTCATGGTTGCGGTGGCTTTTTTGCTTTCGTCGATTTGCCACTCATTGGTGCCTGCGTTTGCGCACTCTTCGTAATACTTTTCGACTTCTTCCAGTTTGCTGGAGTCCAGGATCACTTTAGCCGCACGGCCTTCGTACACGATGCGTACAGTGATTTCATCCTGAACGGATTCGGTCATGGTGTAACTGTCGATCACCTCACCGAAGACATCGAGTGTTGCGTCAATCGGAGTTCCGGTAAAGCCAACATAGGTGGCGTTTGGCAGTGAATCGTGCAGGTATTTCGCAAAGCCATAAGTTTTGCGCACTTTTCCGCTTTCTTTATCGACGATGACTTTCTGGTCGAGGTTAACCTGACTGCGATGTGCTTCGTCCGAGATGCAAATGATATTGCTGCGTTCAGAAAGGAGTTCGGTGTCTTCGGTGAATTTATGGATCGTTGTCAGGAATACACCGCCACTATTGCGTCCCGCCAGTTGATTACGCAAATCTTCACGGCTGGTAACGGGAACGATGGTGTCATCGCCAATGTAATTTTTGGCGTTGCACATTTGCGCAGAAAGCTGATCGTCCAGATCGGTACGGTCGGTGATCAAAACAATGGTCGGGCTGGCAAACTCCACGCTTTTCATTAACAGGCGGGTTAAAAATTGCATGGTGTAGCTTTTTCCGCAGCCCGTTGCGCCAAAGTAGGTACCGCCTTTACCGCTACCGAAAGGTTTACGCGCTTGCTTGATGCTGTAATAGAGTTTGCGGGCGGCATAGTACTGCGGATATCGGCAGCAAATTTTTACTTCGTGCTTGGCTTTATCCGGGAAGCAGATAAAGTTTTTAATCACATCCAACAGACGTACCGGATGAAACAGTCCCTGAATCATTGAGTGCAATGATGGAATTCCGTCCTGTTCACGGTTTTCATTACCGGTGACTTTGCGCCATGAGTAAAAGTATTCATAGGGCGCAAACAGGTTGCCCATCCGGTTATTTACACCATCGCTAATAATGCAGAGCGCGTTGTAGATAAACAGTTGCGGAATATCCCGGCGATAGCGTTTGCAGAGCTGCTTCCAGGCATCGCCTATATTGGCTTCCTGCTCGCGCACCGCGCTTTTAAATTCAAAGACGACCAGTGGCAGACCGTTGATATAGAGAATGCCGTCAGGAATACGAGTCTGATTATCTTTACCGGAGATTTTAAGCTGGTTAACAATCTTAATCCGGTTAAGCGGCGGATTAATATAGGAGGGCGGGAGTTCCGCCGCCTGTTGCAACGGGACATCTTCAGCGTCAAATATCTGGCGCAGTGCGGCAGGTAGATGCCGGGTGTCGAGCAATTCAATATAGAGATCTTTTTTTTGCCGATCGTCGCGTTTGAACAGAAAACCATTTGCCAGCCAGCGACAAAATGTTTTGTTGCTTTCATAAAGATCGGAGGCCGGAAGCGTGGTGAACTGTTTGATCAGTCGCTGAATCTCTTCTTCAGTAATGCCATCAGGCTGGTAGCGTGCCGCTAAATAATGACGGAGATCGTCTTCGATAATGACCTGATCGAGAGTCGAACGTGGGACATTATCGCCGATCAGGTGTTGATATCCCTGATCCTGTAACAGTTCAATGATCGCTTGTTCTAATTTTGCTTCACTGAAAGAGAGACTCATATCGCGCTCCAACCCTGGCTAATTTCTGGTAAGCATTCCCGTATCAGTAGAAAACCTTACCAGAAAGCCCCTGATTTTACAGGGGCAAAATGCGTTATGCAGCTTCTGTATCGGTGTTGAGATCCGGAATATCGTCCAGGGATAGCTCGCCGGAGATGAGTTTCGGGAGCAGGGTGTCGCGTAGGGCGGTCATTTGGTTATTTAACAATCTTTGATTTTTAATCTTCGCTAAATATCCTCCAACGATATTATCATATTTAGTAATCAACGATGAAGTAGGAATTAGACAGAAAGAGTTACTTAAATCTCCTTTTTTGATGTGCCCCATTGTTACCGCTTTTGCCTCTGCAATATGTTGAAATCTTGAAAGATGCTGTATTGTCCACATAAAATAAAAAGATTGTGGGTATTTTTTTGATGTGACCTTATATAAATGCTGATTTAATGCAGCATTCCCACCAGTCCAAATATCGATCATCAAAGTCCCCGACCATGAGAAAATCATATCGCCGTCATACACCTTACAACTATCAGAAATATCAGTTCTTGCTCGTTCGTCATTAGTTATTTGTCCTGCTCGGAGATCTGCTATTTTTAATACAGGTAAATAATCATCCTCCATATTCTTCGGCCTAAATTTTTGTAAAGCCAAACCATTCTGGAAATTAGCAATATGATCTAATGATTTAATTTGCCATCCCTTTGGCATCCAACCCAACTCCGTTTCTTCAAATTCACTTGGGAAAAGCGAGCGGATTTCCGCCGGAAGCGGTTTAAAATCTGCACTATTACGTACTTTTTGACGCAATTCGGCGCGAGATTGCAGGGCTTCCGGAATTGGGTTTCCTGCATCCAGAGCGTTATCAACCACCGGATCAAAATCTACAAACCAGGATTTGAACAGGTTTTGTGACATTTCTTCTAGGATTTTATTAATTTTTATATTTAAGTTTATTCTATTCTCAAAATTGAAGTAAATTTTCTCAAGACTTACTCTTTCCTCATGTGGAGGAATTGGTAATGGAATTTCTTTCACGTCTTTGAGATTGAGAGTTTTCTGAACAGTAGTATTAGCTCTGGAATCCAAAAAATATTTTGTAAAAGGTGATTGGAGGCAAATATGTATCCACTCTGCACTTATTTCATCGCATGGCTTAATTACGGCTACGGCACGAGCAACATTCCATCCCTGTAGTGCTTTAGTTGTAATGGCGCTAATTCCAGTGGAACCCACTAGTGTTAAAAGTACTTCTCCTCCTTCTAACCTAGTTTTGGCAAATTTACTTTCTATTTCATGAGAAACCTTCAGAACATCGTCTATGTAAATATTTCCATTTTGTATATTATTTACACGAATAATACCAATGCCATCTTCTTGATGCTGACCTGGTTGAACAATACCATAAGAGATATTTCCCTCCTTTGTACAATCAACCAGTTTTTTACAATTCCATCCTAGAGGTAACTTGAAGCCATTACTTCCCATAACCTAACCCCTCCAGATTCTGGCGAATCGCACGATCCAGTTCTTCCGCCTGCTTCATCTGCTCAAACAACGTCTTCGACAATTCGCGCATTTTCGTCTCAAATGCCACGCCGTCCTCTTCCTGCTCGGCTGCACCCACATAGCGGCCCGGCGTCAGCACATAGTCGTTATCTTTAATATCTTGCAGGGTCGCGACTTTGCAGAAGCCTGCCTGGTCTTCATATTTTTCCAGCTTGCTGTCACCACGCGCAATCCGTGCAGCCAGTTCTTCCGGCGTGCTGCGCCAGGCATGGTAAGTATCGGCGATGGTGGCAATATCTTCCGCTGTTAACTCTTTAGTTGTGCGGCTAATCATGGTGCCGAGGTTACGCGCATCAATAAACAGCGTCTCGCCCTGACGATCACGATAACCTTTGGCCGGGTCGGCAGCCTTCGATTTGGTCATAAACCATAAACACACCGGGATCTGCGTGGTGTAGAACAACTGTCCAGGTAGGGCGATCATGCAGTCGATCAGATCATTTTCGATCATCTGCGCACGGATCTCGCCTTCACCGCTGGTGTTAGAACTCATCGAACCGTTTGCCAGCACAAAACCTGCTGTGCCGTTAGCCGACAGCTTGGAGAGCATATGCAAAATCCAGCCGTAGTTGGCGTTACCGGTTGGCGGCATACGATAACCGGCAAAACGTGGATCTTTGGTTAATTCGGCTTCATTACGCCAGTCTTTCAGGTTGAACGGCGGGTTCGCCAGAATGTAGTCGGCTTTCAGGTCCGGGTGCTGGTCGCTAAAGAAGGTGTCTGCCGGGCGTTCGCCGAGGTTAGCTGAAAGACCCCGAATGGCGAGGTTCATTTTTGCCAGTTTATACGTCGTGGCTGTCAGTTCCTGACCATACAGCGCGATATCACGGCTTTTACCCTGATGGCTCTCGACAAACTTCACCGACTGCACGAACATCCCTGCCGAGCCGCAGCACGGGTCATAAATTTTGCCCTGGAAGGGTTCGAGCATTTCAGTTAACAGTGTAACCACACATTTTGGCGTGTAGAACTCACCACCGCCTTTGCCTTCGGTTGCGGCAAACTTGCCGAGGAAGTATTCGTAAACGCGTCCCACCAGGTCTTCTTTCGATAACGTTTCAACGTCAGTTTCGTGTGCCAGCGTTTCGATGTTGTCGATGGTATCAATCAGTGACGCCAGTTTTTTGGTTTCCAGATTCTGACGGCTGAAGTAGTTGTCTGGCAGCGCGCCTTTCAGGGTGGGGTTACGTTTCTCAATGGTCGAGAGGGCGGTGTCAATACGGACCGCAATATCGTCCTGTTTGGCATTTTGTTTGATAAAAGACCAGCGCGCCTCTTCCGGCAGGTAGAAAATGTTGTCCTGCTGGTAGAACACTTCCATCTCAAGGAAGTCAGCTTGCCCATCGGCAATCATTTTTTTGCGGCGTGCTTCAAATTTGTCGCTGATGAATTTCAGGAACACGAGGCTCAACACCACGTGCTTGTATTCGGAGGACTCAACGCTACCGCGAAGTTGGTTTGCGGTATCCCATAATGTTTCTTCAAAGCCTTTCTTTGCTTTGGCTTTTTTAGTTGGTGCTTTGGCCATGATGAACTCTGTTCAGATAAATTGGGTCGCTATTGTAATGGTTGAGGCGGCGGATTTCGCCCTTTAATCCATCTCCAGCTCATCAAACAACTGCAAATCTACATCCAGCAATTCCACTGCATTGCTGCGGCGAATGCCGACGTTATTTTCGATTAACAGTTCCAGTAAACGATCGCCGTCGATAAGCGTAATGGGCGCGGCACCCGGAAAGAGCGCCGCTTCTGCACATTTCGCCGCAAATTTCCCGGTGGTGATGAGCGTACCGCGAATGGCTTTGTGGTAAGGCAACGCCCCGCGCAACTGGTCGATATACGGGCGAGTGATAGTGTTCTGCATTCTTTTGACCTGCACCACTTCTGTAATGGTGGTGATGCCGACCTGCACCTGACCAATCACGTCCACGCCTTTATCGCCAGAGGCTTTGGTCACTTCGACCTGCTCGTAGCCCATTGCTTCCAGTAATTGACCGACCAGTTGTTCAAATTTGTACGGGTTCATCGTGCTGATTTGTTCGCGCAGCAGCTCTTTTTGCTGTTCGTTATAGCGTTTTACCGCTTCCAACAGCTCTTTACGCGGATCGCTTTTTCGTGCAGGCAACGCTTTTCCAAGTCAGGCGCGCCCGGTATCGGTGATGCGATAGCTCATGCCTTCACGGTTAACCATGTCACGGTCGATAAGGTTATAGAGACGGGAGTAGAGCGTGCTTTTCACTGAACTTGCAGACGCGAATTTCGAATGCTGATGCAAAAAGGCCTGCCATTCCGGCAATAAATCGGCGCGGCGCGACATTTCGCGGCCAGCTAATAGTTCAAGAAGTTGCAGAATGCCTTCCTGATCGTCCAGTGAACGCAGCGTTTTTTCGTCATCTTGCAGGAATTTTTGCCCGTGCGAGGTGGGCTGCCAGGTATCATCTGGTGTGCTTTCCATCAGATCAAACTGGGGATAGTTGAGGAATAAGTAGCAGCCGTAGCTGTGGCGCGGGTTCAAGATGTGATTATCGGTATCCCAAATACGACGGGCGATGTCGGCATCTTCACCCGTTAAGCGCTCGCTGATCCACAGGTCGGGTTCCGACCAGTCAACGGGTTTTTGCGGCGTACCGGTTTGCTCGTGAATGGCGGTAATCATATTGCGTACCGCTTTCAGGGAATAGCCTGAGACGGCTTTCATCATAGCTTTAACCTGTGCATAGGTAGGAAAAAGCGGGGTAATAACTTTATAGTTTTTCACGGTAATCCCTTAACGACAGCGAGGTGTTTAGTGTGCCATGTCAGGCGAGAAATTCTATTGGATGAATCAAGTCCAACTTACTCATTGTCAATTTCATGGTTGATTATCCAAAACGTGATGCTATTTCCAACATCAACGCTATAATTGCAGAATAATTGTAGATACATTTTTGTATATACAATTAGGGATGGCAACTATGCCAATGGAGTTTGAATGGGATGCAAACAAGGCCAAAAGTAATCGGGTGAAACATGGCATCCGCTTTGAAGATGCGGTGTTGGTGTTTGATGATCCACAACATTTGTCACAGCAAGATCGCATAGAAAACGGTGAGTATCGCTGGCAGACTATCGGCGTGGTTCACGGTATCGTGGTTATTCTGGTTGCGCATACCATCCGTTTCGAAAGCGGAAATGAAATTATTCGAATCATCAGTGCACGAAAAGCAGATCGTAAAGAGAGGAGTCGCTATGAGCATGGTTAAACATAAACGAGGGACCTCCTCTACACTCGATGTGCAGCATGAGGCCGAATTGAAGGCGCTGGCGAATAAATCCGACGAAGAGATTGATTACAGCGATATCCCACCTTCCAGCGATGAGCAATGGTCTAACGCAGAACGCGGTAAGTTTTATCGGCCATTGAAAACCCAGGCTTCGGTGCGTATTGATGCTGATGTGATGGAATGGCTGAAGCGACCTGGTAAAGGCTATCAAACTCGCCTGAACGCAATTTTACGTGAAGCGATGCTGCGCGATCAGAACAAAAAATAATTCAGGCCGCCACATGGCGGCCATCATCCATCATCCAAAATTACTTCCTCAACCCAGCAAACGCCGCCCGAATCTTATCCTCCGGCAGCTGAATCCCGATAAACACCATGGTGCTATGCGGTTTTTCATCGCCCCATGGCCTGTCCCAGTCGGCGCTGTAGAGGCGCTGGACGCCCTGGAACAGCAGGCGGTTAGGTTCGCCGTCAATCCACAGCATCCCTTTGTAACGCAGCAGTTTATCTGCCGATTCCAGCAGCAGGTTTTCCATCACGCGGGAAACTTCGCTGATATCTACCGGGTAATCCAGTTCCACCACAATCGACGAAATATCGTTTTGTTTATCCGCGATAAAGTGGAAACGCGGTTTGGTGCTGACGACGTTTTCTTCCAGCATAAAACCGTTGGTGTTGAACAACAGGCCCAGGTCGATGTCACCGTGGGTGACGGTGTAGACCGGTGCGCGGGCGTTGATGCGCGCCAGGCGTTCACGCAGTTTCTCTACTTCGCCTGCGACGTCGGTTTTAGTCAGCAGAATACGGTCAGCGTAGCCCACCTGGGACTGGGCGATGGTGAACTGGTTCATCTGCTCATCGGCATGTACCGCATCCACCAGCGCAATCACGCCATCCAGCAGGTAGCGCTGGCATAAAATCTCATGGGAGAAAAAGGTCTGAATAATCGGGCCGGGATCGGCCATACCGGTGCATTCAATGACCAGACGGTCGAACTGAATATTGCCCTTGTCGAGATTGTCCAGCAGGTCGAGTAGCGCGTCCTCCAGCTCGTTGGAGCGCGAACAGCAGATGCAGCCGTTGGTCAGCGTTTTGATCTGCGTGGCGCGGTCGCCAATCAGTTGATCATCAACAGAGACTTCGCCGAATTCGTTTTCAATCACGGCAATCTTGTAGCCGTGCTGTTCGTTAAGAATATGGCGCAGCAGGGTGGTTTTTCCTGCGCCTAAAAAACCGGTGAGTAGGGTAACTGCAATCGGGTTCATGCTCTCTCCATTAACAACAGCGCATACCGCCTTTACCATCGCCGCCGTAGCGCGCGTTCTGGCGTTCGCGGAAGAATTCTTCATAGCTCATGTACGGCTTGTCGGGATGGTTGGTCTTCATATGCTCGACGTAGTTGTCGTAGTCTGGAATGCCAATCAACATCTTCGCCGCCTGGCCGAGATATTTTTTTGCCTGTCCTAAGTTACCAAACATAGTTCACTCTGATAAGAACAAAGCCCCGCCGAAGCGGGGCTAAACACGGTTAGTGGTGCGAAGAGATCTTCACGCCGCCTTCCGGGATTGGAACGTACGGTGTTTCTTTGTCAGTACGTTTGTCGCTGTTACGCACCGCAAGCCAGGTTTTGAAACCGTAGAAGATGATGCTGTACACCACAATCAGGAACAGAATACTCAGACCTGCGTTGGTGTAGTTGTTCACAACGATGTGGTTCATATTGGCAATCTGCTGCGCCGTCAGGTCAGTACCGTTAGCAATCTTCTCTTTGTACTGGCTTGCCATGTAGAAGAAGCCTTCCATCTGCGGGTTGGTGCTGAACAGTTTCAGGCCCAGCGCCCAGGTGGTGCAGATAAGCAGCCATACAGCCGGAACAACAGTTACCCAGATGTATTGGGTGCGCTTCATCTTAATCAGCACAACGGTGCCCAGTACCAGCGCTACGGCTGCCAGCATCTGGTTGGAGATACCGAACAGCGGCCACAGGCTCTTAACGCCGCCCAGCGGATCGACCACGCCCTGATACAGCAGGTAGCCCCACAGACCCACACAGCCCGCAGTACCAATGATACCGGCAACCAGAGAGTCGGTTTTTTTCAGGAACGGGATAAAGTTACCCAGCAGGTCTTGCAGCATAAAGCGGCCAGAACGGGTACCCGCATCCAGCGCGGTCAGGATGAACAGGGCTTCGAACAGAATACCGAAGTGATACCAGAAGCCCATGTCAGCCATCGGCAGCACTTTGTGGAACACGTGCGCGATACCTACCGCCAGCGTCGGCGCGCCACCTGCACGGTTCAGGACAGAAGGCTCACCAATGTCTTTCGCGGTTTGCAGGATCTGCTCTGGCGAAATCACGAAGCCCCAGGAGCTGACGGTCGCTGCCGCGTGTGCGGTAACGTCTTTCAGCTGCGCCATGATGATCGGCGCGTTCTCGCCACCCATTTCATGCAGGTTAGGCATGGTGATGCCAAGGCCAGCAGGCGGGGTGTTCATCGCGAAGTAAAGACCCGGTTCGATGATGGACGCAGCAACCAGCGCCATAATCGCCACGAAGGACTCCATCAGCATTGCGCCGTAGCCGATGAAACGCGCGTCGGTTTCATTAGCCAGCAGTTTTGGCGTCGTACCGGAAGAGATCAGCGCGTGGAAGCCAGATACCGCACCACAGGCGATGGTGATGAACAGGAACGGGAACAGAGCGCCTTTCCACAGCGGGCCAGTACCGTCAATGTACTGGGTCATGGCAGGCATTTTCAGTTCCGGGTTCAGCACCACGATACCCAGCGCCAGGCCGACGATAACGCCGATTTTCAGGAAGGTTGCCAGATAGTCGCGCGGTGCGAGGATCAGCCACACTGGCAGCAGTGCGGAAACAAACGCATAGCCAATCAGCGCGAAGGTAATGGTGGTGTCTTTAAAGGTCAGTGCCGGACCCCAGTACGGATCGTGAGCAATCACGCCACCGAAGTAGATAGAGGCAACCAGCAGCACGATACCAATGACAGAGACTTCACCCACACGCCCCGGACGAATAAAGCGCATGTAGATACCCATAAACAGCGCAATCGGTACGGTTGAGCAAACGGTGAAGACACCCCACGGACTTTCGGCCAGGGCTTTAACCACAATCAGCGCCAGGACGGCGAGGATGATGATCATGATTAAGAAACAGCCAAACAGCGCGATAGTCCCCGGTACTGGTCCCATCTCTTCTTTGATCATCTCACCAAGAGATGCGCCATTACGGCGAGAGGAGATAAACAGCACCATAAAGTCCTGAACCGCACCGGCCAGCACGACCCCCGCCAGCAGCCACAGCGTGCCAGGCAGGTAGCCCATCTGCGCGGCGAGAACCGGACCCACCAGCGGACCAGCACCGGCGATAGCGGCGAAGTGGTGACCAAACAACACGTAACGGTTGGTCGGAACGTAGTTCAGACCGTCGTTGTTAATAACCGCAGGCGTCGCGCGCGTGGGGTCGAGTTTCATCACCTTCTGGGCGATGTACAGACTGTAGTAGCGATACGCCACCAGATACACCGATACAGAGGCGACCACGATCCACAGGGCGCTGATGTGCTCCCCCCGACGTAATGCAACTACCGCGAGGCAGAATGCACCGATGATTCCGAGAATCACCCAGGGTATGTGCTTGAATATCTTTTTAGTATCCATAGTAAAACCTGGCATGTATTGATTAATAGTTGGCCGAAGCCGTTCTAGGTTTGCGTTGCGTTTGAGGAGGTAAATTGACCGCTATCCTGTAGTGATGTTGCCAGAGTTACGCGCGCGTAAAGTAAGGTAAATAACTGAGTGGTTATTTTAGGGATGTAAGCGGTCAGTTTTGCGGTTGAGCGGCAAAGGCGTCGTTTAAGTGACGATAAATATGTGATTCATATCACATATTTATATTGTGAATAATTTATGTAAATAATGGCTTTTTAAATTCAGAGTGTGAATAAAATTCACTCGGCGTAATCTCCGCGGGATATTCATAAAGTTTTTCCTTTCCAGGCCGAAAATCTTGCATCGGTCCACAGGAAAGAGAAACCATGTTAAAACGTATCAAAATTGTGACCAGCTTACTGCTGGTTTTGGCCGTTTTTGGCCTTTTACAACTGACATCAGGCGGTCTGTTCTTTAATGCCTTAAAGAATGACAAAGAAAATTTCACTGTTTTACAAACCATTCGCCAGCAGCAATCCACGCTGAATGGCAGCTGGGTCGCGTTGTTGCAGACGCGTAACACCCTCAACCGCGCGGGTATCCGCTACATGATGGATCAGAATAATATTGGTAGCGGTTCAACCGTTGCTGAGCTGATGGAGAGTGCCAGTATTTCGCTGAAACAGGCGGAAAAAAACTGGGCGGATTACGAAGCGTTGCCGCGTGACCCGCGTCAGAGCACCGCCGCAGCGGCAGAGATCAAACGTAATTACGATATTTATCACAATGCGCTGGCGGAGCTGATCCAACTGTTAGGTGCAGGCAAAATCAACGAGTTCTTTGATCAGCCGACCCAGGGATATCAGGACGGTTTCGAGAAGCAGTATGTGGCTTACATGGAGCAAAACGATCGGCTCCATGATATCGCCGTCAGCGATAACAATGCCTCCTACAGCCAGGCGATGTGGATTCTGGTGGGCGTGATGATCGTCGTACTGGCGGTCATCTTCGCCGTCTGGTTCGGTATTAAAGCCTCGCTGGTAGCGCCAATGAATCGCCTGATTGACAGCATTCGTCATATTGCAGGCGGCGATCTGGTGAAACCGATTGAGGTGGATGGCTCTAATGAGATGGGGCAACTGGCAGAGAGTTTGCGCCATATGCAGGGAGAGCTGATGCGTACCGTCGGTGATGTGCGCAACGGGGCCAATGCCATCTATAGCGGTGCCAGCGAAATCGCCACCGGCAATAACGATCTCTCTTCGCGCACCGAGCAACAGGCCGCTTCGCTGGAAGAGACGGCAGCCAGCATGGAGCAACTGACCGCAACGGTGAAGCAGAACGCCGAAAATGCGCGCCAGGCCAGCCATCTGGCGTTAAGTGCTTCTGAAACGGCGCAACGCGGCGGTAAAGTGGTAGATAACGTGGTGCAGACTATGCGCGATATCTCCACCAGTTCGCAGAAAATCGCCGATATTATCAGCGTAATTGACGGCATTGCCTTCCAGACCAATATTCTGGCTTTGAACGCGGCGGTTGAGGCTGCGCGTGCGGGTGAGCAAGGGCGCGGTTTTGCGGTGGTCGCGGGAGAAGTGCGTAATCTGGCCCAGCGCAGCGCCCAGGCGGCTCGTGAAATTAAAAGCCTGATTGAAGACTCGGTGGGGAAAGTGGATGTTGGCTCTACGCTGGTCGAAAGCGCCGGGGAAACAATGGCGGAGATTGTCAGCGCCGTGACCCGCGTGACGGACATTATGGGCGAAATTGCTTCTGCTTCTGATGAGCAGAGCCGTGGTATCGATCAGGTTGGCTTAGCGGTTGCTGAGATGGACCGGGTAACTCAACAGAACGCCGCGCTGGTGGAAGAGTCTGCCGCTGCCGCCGCCGCGCTGGAAGAGCAGGCCAGTCGCCTGACCGAAGCAGTGGCAGTGTTCCGGATTCAGCAACAGCAGCGTGAAACATCGGCTGTGGTAAAAACCGTGACGCCAGCTGCGCCGCGTAAAATGGCCGTGGCAGATAGCGAGGAGAACTGGGAAACATTTTAATCGCCATGAAAATGCCCGATAAGCAAAATGTTATCGGGCATAAGGAGATTAATCTTTACGTGGGTCGTTGATCGGCTGACGAACCAGGAAGATGTACGCCAGTGCCCCCGCTGCGGTGACGCAACCGCAGATGATTAGTGCCAGACGGAATGAGTGGGTGGTATCAACAATAAAACCAGTAATGATCGGCGCAAAAGAGGCGCAGATGAAGCTGGCAAAGTTCTGGATACTGCCCACCGACGCAGTCATGCGAGAAGCAACTGCGACGTGGATCAAGCCCCAGCAGGATGTTCCGGCAAAGTGAATACAGAACAGTGCCATGCCAATCAGCAGAACCGCCGTCATGGATGTTGTCGCTTGTGGTACTATCAGCGTAAAGGCGGCAGAACAGAACATCCCGGCAATAATGCAGATCTTACGGCTTTTAATCGGAGCCATTCCCCCTTTGACCAGCCAGTCGGTAACGTAACCGTTGACCAGCATCCCGGCAGCCCCAAACAGGAAAGGGATAGCCGCCATCAACCCTGTGCTTTTTAAATCCAGGTTATAGGCTGTTTGCAGGTAACCAGGAAGCCAGGCCAGATACAGCCACGCAGTGTAGTTGATGCCACTGAATCCGAGCATCATTCCCCACATTGTACGGTTACGGAACAGGCTGCGCCATTCGGCAAAACTGAGCGGATCTCGGCGGGCATTGACGCTACCTGCATTGAGATAAGCTTGCTCAACGGCAGTCAGTTCTACGTGCTCGCGGTTGCGATAGAGCATATACCAGCCGATGGCGAGAAAAATCCCCAGTACACCAATGGTAATAAACATCCCGCGCCAGCCCATCACCAGCATCATCGCCGCCAGAATCGGTGGGCTTACGGCAACGCCAATGGTAGAAGCTGCGTTGAAGAAGCCCATCGGGCGTCCGCGCTCTTTGATGTTGAACCAGTCGTTAATGACTTTTACACCGCATGGGTTCATCGGCGCTTCACCAATCCCCATACCGATACGCACCAACACGAACTGCGTAAAGTTGTGCACCATGCCAGACATTGCCTGGAACAGTGACCAGAAGAACATCCCCAGTCCCAGCATCAGGCGTGGGCCTTTACGATCCAATAGTGGGCCGCAAGGAAGTTGCGCAATCCCGTAAGCGAGTGAAAACACGGAGAGCAAAGCGCCGATTTCGGTGGCACTTAATCCCAATTCTTCACGAATCGTTAAATTTGCTACCGACAGCGAACTGCGGTCGAGATAATTGATTACCGCCGCAAAAAATAATAACAACATGGCGGTGGTTTGAATGCGTTTAATTCGGGTACTGCGTTGAACTAATCCATCTGGTGGCACGGGAATATCTGCCGACGAAGATGGAGTAAATGAAGAACGCGGATCGATGGTGATATTTTCTTTTTCCACGCCGGACTCCTGTATTTATAATTTTAATTGTTTACGTAATTGTGCATTACGCAAGGTTGACATTAACGGCAGGTTAAAGTTTTAGGACTTTACTACCGCTCACAAAAACATTTTTAGTCGACTGATTGTGAGCATAGGTAAGCGGGAATTTCCCGGTATTTATCTTTTGATAAAACCGTGCACCCGCTAATAGTTTGCTGTTTTTAATCCGTACTTAATGAGCATAACGCGTGTTCTCATTAATGGATCGAATCATTGATTGTTTAGCTGAATTCAAATGGTTACGGAGCGCAAGGGTGGCATCAAGGTCACTGCGGCAAATCAGAGCGCTGAGAATGGTCATATGCTCATCGACGGCAATGATATTGCGCTGTTTAAGATCGCTTTCGTCCCATTGATAGTGAAAATGAAAGATGACTGAGATGATCTCAAGCGATTGATCAAAAAAGATATTGTCGGCAGCTGAAAGCAGTAAGGAGTGAAAATCTCTGTCAAGTTGCGAGAACATGCGAAAGCTATTGCCGATGTTGTCACGCAGTAGCCGATGACGTTCGAGCATGGTTTTCGCCTGCAGCCAGCGGGGATCATGATCAGGCAGGTTGAGAAAGTGCTGAAGTGAATGTGTTTCGAGCATTTCGCGTAGCTCAAACAGCTGCTCGGCGTAGGATTGATCGAATTGCTTCATGCTCCACTGGCCGCGCTTTTCGCTGTGAATAAGATTATAACGGCCGAATTTTAAAAGATATTCTCTTACTACAACCGGGCTGACACCCGCGGCCCGAGCCAGTTGCAGTTCAGAAAACGTTTCCCCTGGGCGTAACTGGCGCTGGTTTATCATCGTGAAAAAAGCCTGCTCAAACACTTTGTTTTGTTCACTCATTGAAGCGGTAGTACAGGCGAAACCGTCATCATGGTCAGGTTTACGCGCAATAACATAGTCGTTTCCAACCTGCGTCAAGACGCCGCATTCGCGTAAGTGGCTGAGAATATGACGCACTGTGGTGCGGCTGATGTTGTACATTTCCGCCAGCGCACTTTGCGATGGAAGTGGGGAAGGGATATGACCCCGCGCCATATCATCAATGACCTGGTTAATCACATTGTGGCGTAAATTTTGTGAACGACTCATATTTTCCTCCTTGTGAGTCCATTAAAACCCGATTTAAAACATTTTTATGCGTGTGTTTTCACAAAAAAGATTTTCCGTTCCGCTGCCATTTTTCATTTTCATTGATATCTAAGGCAACAAAAAGTGGAGAGCCGAATCATGTCTACGATGAATGTTTTAATTTGCCAGCAGCCGAAAGAATTAGTCTGGAAACAACGCGAGATACCTATTCCGGGTGACAATGAAGCATTAATAAAAATTAAGTCTGTCGGGATTTGCGGTACCGATATTCATGCCTGGGGTGGAAATCAACCATTTTTTAGTTATCCACGTGTTTTAGGCCATGAAATATGTGGGGAGATTGTTGGGCTGGGTAAAAATATTGCTGATCTTAAAAATGGTCAGCAAGTTGCTGTGATCCCTTATGTTGCCTGTCAGCAATGCCCGGCGTGTAAAAGCGGGCGTACCAATTGCTGTGAAAAAATTTCAGTCATTGGCGTGCATCAGGATGGCGGTTTTAGTGAGTATTTGAGCGTGCCGGTGGCGAACATTTTGCCCGCAGACGGTATTGACCCGCAGGCGGCAGCATTGATTGAACCTTTCGCTATTAGCGCTCATGCGGTGCGTCGCGCAGCCATTGCTCCCGGCGAGCAGGTGCTGGTGGTCGGGGCGGGGCCAATCGGTCTGGGCGCGGCGGCAATCGCTAAAGCCGATGGCGCACAGGTGGTGGTGGCGGATACCAGTCCGGCGCGCCGTGAACATGTGGCAACGCGTCTGGAATTACCTTTACTGGACCCGTCAGCCGAAGATTTTGACGCGCAGCTACGGGCGCAGTTTGGTGGTTCGCTGGCGCAGAAAGTGATCGACGCGACAGGTAATCAACATGCGATGAATAACACCGTGAATTTGATTCGTCACGGCGGCACGGTGGTATTTGTCGGCCTGTTTAAAGGTGAGTTGCAGTTCTCCGATCCGGAATTCCATAAAAAAGAAACGACGATGATGGGCAGCCGCAACGCCACGCCGGAAGATTTTGCTAAAGTCGGTCGACTGATGGCGGAAGGAAAAATCACTGCTGACATGATGTTAACCCATCGCTATCCGTTCGCCACGCTGGCAGAAACCTACGAGCGCGATGTGATTAACAATCGTGAGTTAATTAAAGGCGTAATTACTTTCTGATAAGGCGAGATTATTAAAGTTGCCATGCAGCGTCCGGGGAAGTGTTGGGCGCTGTTTTTTTTGTTTCTTAATAATGTGTTGTAAGCCGTAGAAGGCGTGTAGGTCGCACCCTATGCGACCTACACATCAGTCAGGAATTACCCTTCACGTTCTACCACTTTAATTTCCACCATGCCGATCCCGAGCTTACGCGGCGAGTGTCCGAGGATATTCCCTTCGTTGGTTGAGACAGGTTCCGGCGGCACAATTACCAGTGTGTCGGCATCGGTTGGGTTATCGAAATGCAGTGTGGTGGTGGTCACTTCATTGCCCAGCACAAGAGTTTGTTCTTCATTGCCTACGCGTACCGGAATAGGACGGCTGGCGTTATTGCCGTATGCTTTGGCGGTAATCACCAGGTCAAATTTCTTCGGCAGCGGATGCTTGTACTCGATTTTTACTTCATCGCCCAGCTGCGCGTTGGACCAGCGGCCCCACGACTCCGGACGGGAAATCCCGCTAAACTGTTTCACCTCTTCTGGCGCACCGGCGACGTTAAAGATGAAACTGTCGGCTTTGTAGCGAATATCGTTATCAACAATCTTCAGCGTATCGACATTGCCTTTGTAACGCGCCATGTCGATGACCGTATCTTTAAATGCCGTTTTGCCCTGCCATGTTGTTTTGTCAACATGCTGAACAATTTGCTGACCGCCAAGCTGCCCTTGCGAGACACACCAGTCGGTGGAAAGTGCCAGTTCCGGAGCCCAGAGTTGTGCCATCTTGTAGCAACGGTCAACCCAGACGAAATTGTCGCGTGGAGCGAAATCGGCCAGCTGGAAACGCAGCGGTGCTGAGTATTCGCTTTCCGGCAGCGGTTCCACGCGTTTGTCTGAAACCCGCAACAGCAGCGGCAAACGGAAATGGCTACCCGAGAAGGCAATCATGTTTTTCTGCTGGTCGATGGTGAACTCTTTCATCTCTTTAGGGAATTTCCACAGGCGGATGATATCTGGCTTCCACGCCAATGTTTTCTCTTTGATATTGAGGAAGATTTCCGACATCGACTGCCCGGATAAACTGCTACGACCAAGTCCGAGATAGTTATCGCCACCGAGAATGTCCAGCACCGTCGCGCCGTTATCCATCGTGTTACGCTTCACTGCCAGCGTCTCTTGCTGCGGCTTGTCGCCACGAATGACAAAAAACAGGTTATTGCGATCCTGCTTATTGAGGTATTTCCACGCCGTGTTGTTCATCGCTAAATGGTCAGAAGAGACGACGATGACGGTATCTTTAAACCACGGTGACGCTTTGATTTTGTTGATAAACGTCGCGATGTTCTCCTGGCTGCAACTTACCGCGCTGAATGACTGATTCGGTTTACCGTCAAAATCATATTTTTTGCGGTTACAGGTACGAGAGATAAAACCATCCGGGTGATGGGTATCGACTGTCAGGGTAAACAGTGAGAATCGCTGACCTGAGCGGGAAAGCTCTTCAAACTTTTTCCACGCTTCATCGAGAACGGTATCGTCGTAGAATCCCCAGTCGTTGCGATAGTGCGGGTCGGCTACCACGCTTTTCAGCTCTTCTGAGCCGTATAAGTGGTCGAAGCCATGCGACTTCAGGAACACATCTTTACCGGCAAAACGCAGATTCGCGCCCTGCACGAAATAGTTCTGATAACCCGAGTTTTTCAGGATATCTCCCAGACAGATGTTCTGCGGGAAGAAGCTGGAGACAGAGGCGGAGGCGTTGCCTTCAAAGGGGGCAAACAGCGGTATGCCGCACTGAGAAGCCACCATGCCCGCAATCGTGTAATCTGTTCCCGGCAGCTGCTGCGTGTGGCTGAAATCCAGGCCTTCATTTTTCAACGCGCCCAGTTCAGGCGTGAGATCCGGGAAAGCCTCGTTATCAAAATAGGTCCGCTCGAGACTTTCGCCGTAGATATAAACCAGGTTGAGTTTCGGGTCAGGGATAGTTTTCGACGGCTCTTTATAATAAGCCGCAAAGTCCGGGTCGCCGTCGCGTGACTGGGATTTCACCAGTTCCGTTATCTGACGAAATGCCGGGCTGGCGTCCACCGAACCCAGCGCCAGTAAGAGCGCCAGCAGGCTGTAACCAAAATGGTGCGGATGATGGCGACGACGGCGCAGGATCCAGCCCAGCGCACCGAACACCGCTGTCAGCCCCAGCACAATGCCGATACCCGGCAAAATGTATTTGCTGACGCCAGCACCGGTCAGGCTGTTGGTTAAGGTATAGAGAACCGCGTCGTTAATACCATCGCCAGTAAAATAGTCGCTGGCAAACAGGGTGATATTTAAAACGACAAATAGCCCCAGCACCGTTAACGTGGCTGCAAACCACCAGGTGTTACGTCCCGCTTTCCATGCGTAAATCAGCACAGAGGCGAGAAAAAGGGCGAAAGAGAGTAGTTCTGACAACGGGCGATCCTCACTAAACCGGGCCGTTTAGCCAACGTTTAAGCTTTTTGAGAAGCACAATGTAATGGCGTCGCCATATTGCTGCAATTCTAGTGTCAAAAAAATGCGATGTTGTTAGGAATTAGTTTATAAACAGACTTTTTTGATTACGGTCACTTCCCGTGTAACAGGGGTAAAACCGTCCAGGAGCAGGGAAAAGGGCAGGAGAGAGCCGCGTCAGCCGGGTAACAGCTAAAACGCGGCGTTTCGCGGTTCAGGAAATGAAGTTCAGCCCCTGTTTTAACACCAGATCGCAGGCTTTGGTTTTCACCTTTTCTGCCAGCGGAGTTGTTCCGATGTTATCCAGATTGAGTTGCTGACCATCTTTGGTTTTCAGCAAACCCTGAATGCCGTCCAGATAGTTGGTGTCTTCTTTTTGCTCTTCACTGTTCAGGCCCAGCTTTTCCAGCACCTGGTTCTTGATGTTTTCGGCATCGGTTACCGACGCCAGCTTTTGCTTCGCGCAGTATTGCAGAATGCCTGCGGCATTGTTCATGTTATCTGCGCTTAAGGCCTGGTTTCCGCTGCTAAGCAAGTTAGTTAATGACGCGAGCGACCAACCGCCTTCCTGTGTCGTGCTGTTTTGGTTGCCAAGTTCGCTGGCGGCGCTGGAGAGCGCATCTTTCCAGGACGCAGCATGCACCCCGGTGGAAATTAATGCGCTGGCGGCAATGGCACAGCACAGAAGATGTTTAACAGTTTTCATCATCATTACTCAAGGTGGAATTGTGTCGCAGTATACCGCCAGAAACGGGGATTAATACTCTTTACCTGTTACCCGGCTACGGTAGCTATCCCAGTTGAAGATCACCCACAAACTGTTACCCAGGCGCATACGGTCCATCACGCGTTCGCCCAGCAACTTGGTCATCTCTTCCATATTACTGTTGGTCAGCATCCCGGTTGGGCGTTTGGAAGAAGAGCGGCGATCGACGATCTGGTTGATGATCACTTTTTCGTATTTCGATTCGGTCTGCACGCCGATCTCATCGATCACCAGCAGATCAACGTTGCTCAGATCGTTAAGCAGTTGTTCTTCGCTGGTACCGCTATTCCTGAAGGTATCTTTCATCGCCGACATAATATCGGCCACGGTGATGATCAATACGGATTTACCGCGTAGCAGCAGCTCGTTGCAGATTGCCGCCGCCAGATGGTTTTTGCCGGTTCCTGGCTTACCAGAAAAGATGAAGCTGGCGATGTTGCCGTCAAACTCTTCGACATACTGGCGCGCTTTGCTTAACGCATTCATCTGCCCTTCACACTCAACGCGATAGTTCTCAAAGGAACAGTTCTGATGCAGTGGACGAATACCGGAGCGGTTAAAGGTGCGCTGCATTTTCATCGCCCGATTTTCACGTTCGAGAGCGGCGGAGCGGATCGCTCCTTGTTCTTTTTGCCAGGCCAGTAGTTCTTCACCCGTTTTGAATGCGGGTTTGATATGGGCAGGCATCATTTTTTGCAGGCGTTGCATCAGGTCGCCAACGTTTTTCATCGTTACCCTCTGAATCCTGGTGGAATTTGGCTGTCAGGTTCGCTGACCGTATTCACATCTCGTTTCGGCAGTCCGCCGTTGCTGGCACGACCGATTTGCAGGCTGCGCGCCAGTTTTTGTTGCCACTGCACATGGTGAAAGACTTTACCTTCCGCCTGCCAGTAGGCAATGAATGAGGCCAGTTCTTCGGTGGTCACCGGCTCTCTTAGCGCCACGCCCCATAGCGCCGCCAGGCGGATAAAATCGGCATCGGGTTGCCAGTCCGGATACATGGCGAATTTCCCCATGGGTACAGCAACGGGAGCGGCTTGCGGTTCCTGATAGAGTTGATCGTCCAGAGCGACATCGCTTCCCGGACGCGCCAGCTTTTCTTCCAGCGCCAGCAGTTCAGCCAGGCGTGCAGGCGTGACGGCATAAAACGCCGGGGCATTGTTAGCAAATACGGCAACCACACCGCCTTCAGCTTTTGCCAGAACGGTTTGGTGATCGTGTACCAGGGCGTCAATACCAACGACGTCCGGGGTCAAAACTCTGGAAGACATACTGTTTCTCAAATATGGAACGATGAACGAGAAGGGAGATAACTTTTATAGTAACACACGGAGGAGAGGAGGCTGTCTCTCATCCGTGTGCTTAAGCGAGGCAATTTTATACGCGAGGGCGCTTGCGGTACAACCATAATCCAGGAATGGAAAGACCGATGGATAACGCACCAACAATCGATGAAGCTGTAAGAAAGTTGGTTAACAGGGTAATCATCAACGGTTCGCTGTAACCTAACTGGCTGATTTTTACCGCCGAAATCATTGCGGTATAAGCCGATATGCCCGGGAACATAGGGATAACGGCCGCCACGGTAAACACTTTCGGATGCGCCAGATACCAGCGCGACCATTGAATACCAATGGTACCGACCAGCATAGAAGCCATAAAGGTTGACCACTCAATATTCAACCCGCTGGTCATCAAGATCATTCGGGAACCATGACCTATCGAGCCAAGCAGCGCACACCAGCGTAACGCCCGCACGGGAACGTTGAACACCATCGCAAAGCCGACCGCAGGAATGGCGGCGAGGATCATATCCTGCGCCAACGCTAACAGAAATTCGATCACACCCATCCGCGTAGCCCCCAAATCGTCAGTGCCATCACTACGCCGACGCAGGTAGCCAGTGTCAGCAGACTGGCGATCGCCCAGCGTGCCAGTCCGGTATTGATGTGGCCTTTAAACATATCGGCGACGGCATTAATCAACGGAAAGCCCGGCACTAGCAGCAGAACGCTGGCGGCCATCGCAATGGTGGGGGTATTGCTGAAAGTGGGGAGTTGCAAAAGCAATCCGGAAATGGTGGTGGCGGCGAAAGCGGTAAGGCAAAAGTTGATCTGTGGATGAAGATGACGTTGTGCCAGCAGCTGGCGGATATACATCGCGGTCGTACTGGCAAAGAAGGTGATGACGGCACCATCCCAGCCACCGTTATTGAGTTTACAGAAACAGGCGCAAGAAAGGCCAACCATTAAGGCTACCAGCCATCTTGGGTAACGTAATGGCTGAATTTGGCTAAATCGTTTCTCTACGCCTTTGTAATCCAGCAGATGATGCTCCGCAAGAATCACAATGTGCTGGACTTCAGTCACCACATGCATATTAATGCCGCGATCGTGATTTTTACGTGTCGATGTCAGGCATTGCCCATCTTTAATAGTTGTCAGCACTATGGCGTTCGAAGAGATAGAACTTTCGACGCTGTCCATTCCCAGTGCCCGACCCAGTCGTGAGGAAAGCTCATCAACCAACGCGCTTTCCGCACCATGTTGCAAAAGAAATAATCCACACTGGATACAAAGCCGTGTTACGGCTCGCTGTTGCTCAGTTTGCATAACTCGCCCTTTGTCATAGACGTGCTGCGTATTGTTCAGATAATGAGAATCCATTTGTATCATGAAGCACGGTTGTTTTGCGGTAGGTTAAGATCAAAATTGCGCTGATTAATCCTGGTTATCGGGAGAAGCTCGGTGATAAAAAGCGAATTATCTCTCGCCGCAAACAAACTATCACATGAATATTATCATCATAATGAATTTATTGTTTGGCCTTTACGAATCAGGATAATAGATAACCGGGCACGTTTTTTAATGTTAACAAGCTAAAACCATCAGATTTCATTGAATAAATATTGGTTGTGTGATTTTGCATTCTGCGGGAAGGGATATCATTTAATTATAAATTAAATGAATGTGATTTCTGTTTTTCATTAAGTATTCCTAACAACTTAATGTAGATATTTTAAATGTCTCCAGGCTATTTCACCAGGTTATCATTTGATGCTAACCTTCTGACACATGCAGTGGAGTTGTTGTGCAGCAGGAGTATGCTGATATGAAAGTGAATGCTAAGGATAATTTATTCGCTTAATCTATTAATTTGCTGGAAACATTTAAGGAATGAATATCCTGAATAAACCATCATAATTTTTAGACAGTGGATGTGGAGGAAATATGTTGCCAGGATGCTGCAAAAATGGAATTGTTATCAGTAAAATACCTGTTATGCAAGCAGGGTTAAAAGAGGTCATGAGGACTCACTTCCCTGAATATGAAATAATATCCAGCGCCTCTGCGGAGGACCTTACCTTATTACAATTACGTCGTTCCGGATTAGTCATTGCTGATTTAGCCGGTGAAAGTGAAGATCCACGTTCTGTTTGTGAACATTATTATTCTTTAATCTCACAATATCGGGAAATTCACTGGGTTTTCATGGTGTCACGCTCCTGGTATTCCCAGGCAGTAGAACTGCTCATGTGCCCTACGGCGACGTTATTGTCTGATGTTGAACCCATTGAGAATCTGGTCAAGACCGTACGTTCCGGCAATACGCACGCAGAGCGTATCAGCGCCATGCTGACCTCCCCGGCAATGACTGAAACTCATGATTTTAGCTATCGCTCCGTCATTCTCACTCTTTCAGAGCGCAAGGTACTGCGGCTATTAGGTAAAGGATGGGGCATCAACCAGATAGCTTCATTGCTTAAGAAAAGTAATAAAACTATCAGCGCCCAAAAAAACAGTGCGATGCGTCGACTGGCAATTCACAGCAACGCTGAAATGTATGCATGGATAAATAGCGCGCAGGGTGCAAGAGAACTTAACTTGCCTTCTGTTTATGGAGATGCCGCAGAATGGAACACAGCCGAATTAAGAAGAGAAATGTCGCACTCATAGAAAAATGCGTCATGAGTAGTATCGGTATTGAGAGTTTATTCAGAAAGTTTGCGGGTAACCCTTATAAGCTCCATACCTATACCAGTCAGGAGTCATTTCAGGATGCCATGTCGCGGATCTCGTTTGCGGCGGTCATTTTTTCTTTTTCTGCCATGAGAAGTGAGCGCAGAGAGGGATTATCTTGCCTGACTGAACTGGCGATTAAGTTTCCGCGTACCCGGCGTTTAGTTATTGCGGATGATGATATTGAAGCTCGGCTGATTGGTTCATTGTCGCCATCACCGCTGGACGGTGTATTAAGTAAAGCGTCAACGCTGGAGATTTTTCATCAGGAACTCTTTTTGTCATTAAATGGTGTACGTCAGGCGACCGACCGACTGAACAATCAGTGGTACATTAACCAAAGCCGGACGTTAAGCCCGACGGAGAGAGAAATATTGCGCTTTATGTCGCGTGGCTACTCAATGACACAAATTGCCGAGCAGCTTAAACGCAATATCAAAACGATCCGTGCACATAAATTTAATGTGATGTCGAAACTGGGCGTCAGTTCTGACGCAGGGTTGTTGGAGGCCGCAGATATTCTGTTATGTATGCGGCATTGCGAAACAAGTAATGTGTTGCATCCCTATTAATCCGCATGATGCCGGGTTTACTTCCCCGGCAGTGCTTTCATTTCAGCGTACAATCGCCACATTGCTGCACATCCGGTAAGCGATAACGCTGGCAGCAAGTGCGGCGCACCAGCAGGCCGTCGCGCAGTACCACGGTACGCCAGAGTGGATTATCTTCACCGTTCGTGAGCGTTTTCTCAAAAAAGAGGGCATGGCGCAGCGATTCAACAGTAGCCTCGCCGAGCAGTTGCTTCATCTCAGTGAGATACCAGTTGATCAAATAACCGGTATTACTCCAGATAAGTTTGCCGTTGATCTCTCCGGTCGCTTCTAGTGCTTGCACAACCGGAACCAGCGCCTGGCTGATTAACGTTTCCATTCGATGCTGCGGCGAATGTGGTGTTGCGTTTTTATCTTCACACACATCGACCCAGAAACAGGCGACGCGTCCGGTTTCGTGAAACTCAGCATGGAAATGTTCCGGCGACACATCTAATGCCTTTTCCTGCGTCAGTAGCGCCAGCATTAATGGTGGCACCATCAGGCCGATATACCATTGTGCCCATAGTGAGATCAGCGGTTTGTTCTCGCGGATCATCATCGGTTGGTTGCGATAGATATGATCGGAATAGACCGCCAGCAGAGAACTTAGCACATTCGGTGATGACCATTGCGCCAGCGTCATGGCGTTAAGTGGGGCAGGTTCATCCAGGCGGATAAACTCCAGCAAATGTTCACGATGTTTTGCGATCGTCGCCCGCACGGCTTGCGCAAGCGTGGGATCCTGCGGCTGGAGATGCGTTCGCCAGATGACATCTTCATAGAGCGGTGCGGAACGATAGGCCATAATCGGGATAGTAATCTAAATGATAATGATTGCTAATCCTAGCGATAGGTTTACCCGATAGCAAGGGATTTATCTGGCTTGCAAATGATAAAAATTATCATATGATATTGGTTATCATTATCAATGAAAGAGATGAAATCATGTTGCAACGTACGCTGGGCAGTGGCTGGGGAGTGTTGCTGCCGGGATTGCTGATTGCAGGGCTGATGTATGCGGATTTATCGTCAGATCAGTGGCGGATTGTCATTCTGATGGGATTAGTATTGACGCCGATGATGCTGTATCACAAACAGTTGCGGCATTACATTTTGCTACCATCGTGCCTGGCACTTATTGCTGGCATCATGCTGATGATAATGAATTTGAATCAGGGATGAAAAATCAAGGAAGAAACAAGAAAGGAAGTAAAGATAATTGGTGCGAGGGGGGGGGCTTGAACCCCCACGTCCGTAAGGACACTAACACCTGAAGCTAGCGCGTCTACCAATTCCGCCACCTTCGCACAGTCATCTTACTTTTTTTGATATCGCCTCGTTTGGTGCGAGGGGGGGGACTTGAACCCCCACGTCCGTAAGAACACTAACACCTGAAGCTAGCGCGTCTACCAATTCCGCCACCTTCGCCCAGTGCGAGCAATATCAACGTGGTTTTTGGTGCGAGGGGGGGGACTTGAACCCCCACGTCCGTAAGGACACTAACACCTGAAGCTAGCGCGTCTACCAATTCCGCCACCTTCGCATACCATCAATTCTTAAAAAGAATTGCTACCACGGAGGCGCATTCTAGTGGTTTTCAGCTTTTCGTCAATAGTTAATTATCGACAGAGGTGTAATTGCTGGAAAAATGTCCATCAGGAAACTAGCGTGCAGGTTTGGTATGCATGCGGGGGCAGATGCCAGATGCGACGCTGGCGCGTCTTATCTGGCCTACGAAGGGCTAACGTGCAGGTTTTGTAGGTCGGA
Source organism: Escherichia coli DSM 30083 = JCM 1649 = ATCC 11775 (assembly GCF_003697165.2). Lineage (GTDB taxonomy): Bacteria > Pseudomonadota > Gammaproteobacteria > Enterobacterales > Enterobacteriaceae > Escherichia > Escherichia coli. Next base: position 4,046,126 of record NZ_CP033092.2, on the reverse strand, counting down.
TAAGGCGTTCACGCCGCATCCGACACGGTATTCGGCGAGATAATTAACCTTTCTTCGCCTGGCGGGTCATAATGGCGCGATACACCTTGAAGCGCCCTGTTTGCGCGATCACTTCGTGGAAGCCAAATGTCTCATCCAGCACGTCCGGATAAGGCAGGAAGGCGTTCGCTACAATTCGCAGCTCGCCGCCGCTATTAAGATGACGCACCGCACCGCGAATCAGCGTTTGCGCCGCATCCAGGCTGGTTTGCATCCCATCGTGGAACGGCGGGTTGGAGATGATCATATCAAAACGACCTTTCACCTCGGAAAAGACGTTGCTGGCAAAGACTTCACCTTCAACACCGTTGGCCGCAAGTGTTGCGCGGCTGGCTTCTACCGCCGGGGCAGAGACATCGCACAAGGTGAGACGAATTTTCGGCGAATGGCGCGCAAAGGCAACTGAAAGCACGCCCGCGCCACAGCCGACATCCAGCACTTTACCTTTCGTGTGCGGAGTTAACGTCGAGAGCAGCAACTGGCTACCGACATCCAGACCGTCGCGGCTAAACACGCCAGGCAGCGTTTTGACCGTCAGGCCATCGACGCTGTATTCGCCCCAGAATTTCTCCGCATCAAATACCGGCTGTTTTTCCAGACGACCAAAATAGAGGCCACAGCGACGAGCGCTGTCGACTTTATTCAACGGCGCATAATCTGCCAGCATCTGCTCGGCGCTGCGCACGCCGCTGCGGTTCTCGCCAACGACAAAAATATCTGTCCCCACTGGCAGCAGAGAAAGTAAATTCATCAACTGGAACTGGGCTTCCGGTTTGTTCTTCGGCCAGTAGTAAATCAGCGTATCGCAATCTGCGACGTCATCCGCCGTGGCGACCAGACTGAAACGGGCGTTATCCCCCATCTGGCGGCTTAATACCTGCCAGTGGTGGAATTGCTGGGTATGAGCACGGCTGGCCGCGGTATCTAAACGCGCGGGCAGGTCATCCTGTAAGTCTCCGGCAAACAGAATACGGCTTTGTTCGAAATCATCACTGTGACGCAGCAAGACTTCACTTGCCGGGGTAAATGCAGACATGGAATGCTCCTCAATTGATACTGGCGGCGATTATAGCCATATGTTGGCGCGGTATCGACGAATTTGCTATATTTGCGCCCCTGACAACAGGAGCGATTCGCTATGACATCCCGACGAGACTGGCAGTTACAGCAACTGGGCATTACCCAGTGGTCGCTGCGTCGCCCTGGCGCGTTGCAGGGGGAGATTGCCATTGCGATCCCGGCACACGTCCGTCTGGTGATGGTGGCAAACGATCTTCCCGCCCTGACTGATCCTTTAGTGAGCGATGTTCTGCGCGCATTAACCGTCAGCCCCGACCAGGTGCTGCAACTGACGCCAGAAAAAATCGCGATGCTGCCGCAAGGCAGTCACTGCAACAGTTGGCGGTTGGGTACTGACGAACCGCTATCACTGGAAGGCGCTCAGGTGGCATCACCGGCGCTCACCGATTTACGGGCAAACCCAACGGCACGCGCCGCGTTATGGCAACAAATTTGCACATATGAACACGATTTCTTCCCTCGAAACGACTGATTTACCGGCGGCTTACCACATTGAACAACGCGCCCACGCCTTTCCGTGGAGTGAAAAAACGTTTGCCAGCAACCAGGGCGAGCGTTATCTCAACTTTCAGTTAACGCAAAACGGCAAAATGGCGGCGTTTGCGATTACGCAAGTGGTGCTGGATGAAGCTACATTGTTCAATATTGCGGTCGATCCTGACTATCAGCGTCAGGGATTGGGAAGGGCGCTGCTGGAACATCTGATCGACGAACTGGAAAAACGCGGCGTGGCGACACTATGGCTGGAAGTCCGTGCTTCAAACGCTGCCGCCATTGCCCTGTACGAAAGTTTAGGCTTTAACGAGGCGACGATTCGCCGCAATTACTACCCCACCACGGACGGTCGCGAAGACGCCATCATCATGGCGTTGCCAATCAGTATGTAATACAAGGTGGAATAATGAAGTGGGACTGGATTTTCTTTGATGCCGATGAAACGCTGTTTACCTTTGACTCATTCACCGGCCTGCAGCGGATGTTTCTTGATTACAGCGTCACCTTTACCGCTGAAGATTTTCAGGACTATCAGGCCGTTAACAAGCCACTGTGGGTGGATTATCAAAACGGCGCGATCACTTCATTACAGCTTCAGCACGGGCGGTTTGAGAGCTGGGCCGAACGGCTGAACGTCGAGCCAGGTAAACTCAACGAAGCCTTTATTAATGCGATGGCGGAAATCTGCACGCCGCTGCCGGGCGCGGTTTCTCTGCTTAACGCCATTCGTGGCAACGCCAAAATCGGCATCATCACCAACGGCTTTAGTGCCTTGCAACAGGTGCGTCTGGAACGCACGGGCCTGCGTGATTACTTCGATTTGCTGGTGATTTCCGAAGAAGTTGGCGTTGCCAAACCGAATAAGAAAATTTTCGATTATGCGCTGGAACAGGCGGGCAATCCTGACCGTTCACGCGTGCTGATGGTTGGCGACACTGCCGAGTCCGATATTCTCGGTGGCATCAACGCCGGGCTTGCGACCTGCTGGCTGAATGCACACCATCGCGAGCAACCAGAAGGCATCGCGCCCACCTGGACCGTTTCTTCGTTGCACGAACTGGAGCAGCTCCTGTGTAAACACTGATTGCCTCCCCCCCGTTGATGGGTAAAATAGCCGCAATTTTTCGTTTTCAACAAGCGCGGCGCGATGCCGCTTACTCAAGAAGAAAGAATTATGACGTTGTCTCCTTATTTGCAAGAGGTGGCGAAGCGCCGCACTTTTGCCATTATTTCTCACCCGGACGCCGGTAAGACTACCATCACCGAGAAGGTGCTGCTGTTCGGACAGGCCATTCAGACCGCCGGTACAGTAAAAGGCCGTGGTTCCAACCAGCACGCTAAGTCGGACTGGATGGAGATGGAAAAGCAGCGTGGGATCTCCATTACTACGTCTGTGATGCAGTTTCCGTATCACGATTGCCTGGTTAACCTGCTCGACACCCCGGGGCACGAAGACTTCTCGGAAGATACCTATCGTACCCTGACGGCGGTGGACTGCTGCCTGATGGTTATCGACGCCGCAAAAGGTGTTGAAGATCGTACCCGTAAGCTGATGGAAGTTACCCGTCTGCGCGACACGCCGATCCTCACCTTTATGAACAAACTTGACCGTGATATCCGCGACCCGATGGAGCTGCTCGATGAAGTTGAGAACGAGCTGAAAATCGGCTGTGCGCCGATCACCTGGCCGATTGGCTGCGGCAAGCTGTTTAAAGGCGTTTACCACCTTTATAAAGACGAAACCTATCTCTATCAGAGCGGTAAAGGCCACACCATTCAGGAAGTCCGCATTGTTAAAGGGCTGAATAACCCGGATCTCGATGCTGCGGTTGGTGAAGATCTGGCACAGCAGCTGCGTGACGAACTGGAACTGGTGAAAGGCGCGTCTAACGAGTTCGACAAAGAGCTGTTCCTTGCGGGCGAAATCACTCCGGTATTCTTCGGTACTGCGCTGGGTAACTTCGGCGTCGATCATATGTTGGATGGCCTGGTGGAGTGGGCACCTGCGCCGATGCCGCGTCAGACTGATACCCGTACCGTAGAAGCGAGCGAAGATAAATTTACCGGCTTCGTATTTAAAATTCAGGCCAACATGGACCCGAAACACCGCGACCGCGTGGCGTTTATGCGTGTGGTGTCCGGTAAATATGAAAAAGGCATGAAACTGCGCCAGGTGCGCACTGCGAAAGATGTGGTGATCTCCGACGCGCTGACCTTTATGGCGGGTGACCGTTCGCACGTTGAAGAAGCGTATCCGGGCGATATCCTCGGCCTGCACAACCACGGCACCATTCAGATCGGCGACACCTTTACCCAGGGTGAGATGATGAAGTTCACCGGTATTCCGAACTTCGCACCAGAACTGTTCCGTCGTATCCGCCTGAAAGATCCGCTGAAGCAAAAACAGCTGCTCAAAGGGCTGGTACAGCTTTCCGAAGAGGGCGCGGTGCAGGTGTTCCGTCCAATCTCCAACAACGATCTGATCGTTGGTGCAGTTGGTGTGCTGCAGTTTGATGTGGTGGTAGCGCGCCTGAAGAGCGAATACAACGTTGAAGCAGTGTATGAGTCAGTCAACGTTGCCACTGCCCGCTGGGTAGAATGTGCAGACGCGAAGAAATTCGAAGAGTTCAAGCGTAAGAACGAAAGCCAACTGGCGCTTGATGGCGGCGATAACCTCGCTTACATCGCTACCAGCATGGTCAACCTGCGCCTGGCACAGGAACGTTATCCGGACGTTCAGTTCCACCAGACCCGCGAGCATTAATTCTTGCCTCCAGGGCGCGGTAGCCGCTGCGCCCTGTCAATTTCCCTTCCTTATTAGCCGCTTACGGAATGTTCTTAAAACATTCACTTTTGCTTATGTTTTCGCTGATATCCCGAGCGGTTTCAAAATTGTGATCTATATTTAACAAAGTGATGACATTTCTGACGGCGTTAAATACCGTTCAATGCGTAGATATCAGTATCTAAAGCCGTCGATTGTCATTCTACCGATATTAATAACTGATTCAGAGGCTGTAATGGTCGTTATTCATCACTCATCGCTTTTGTGATGGCGACCATTGACTTCTGTAGAGGGTGAAGTCTCTCCCTATTCAGCAATGCAACCTCGTGTTGCCAGGCTCAAATTACGAGCAAACATACAGGAATAAATCGATGACTATGACAAGACTGAAGATTTCGAAAACTCTGCTGGCTGTAATGTTGACCTCTGCCGTCGCGACCGGCTCTGCCTACGCGGAAAACAACGCGCAGACTACCAATGAAAGCGCAGGGCAAAAAGTCGATAGCTCTATGAATAAAGTCGGTAATTTCATGGATGACAGCGCCATCACCGCGAAAGTGAAGGCGGCCCTGGTGGATCATGACAACATCAAGAGCACCGATATCTCTGTAAAAACCGATCAAAAAGTCGTGACCCTGAGCGGTTTCGTTGAAAGCCAGGCCCAGGCCGAAGAGGCAGTGAAAGTGGCGAAAGGCGTTGAAGGGGTGACCTCTGTCAGCGACAAACTGCACGTTCGCGACGCTAAAGAAGGCTCGGTGAAGGGCTACGCGGGTGACACCGCCACCACCAGTGAAATCAAAGCCAAACTGCTGGCGGACGATATCGTCCCTTCCCGTCATGTGAAAGTTGAAACCACCGACGGCGTGGTTCAGCTCTCCGGTACCGTCGATTCTCAGGCACAAAGTGACCGTGCTGAAAGTATCGCCAAAGCGGTAGATGGTGTGAAAAGCGTTAAAAATGATCTGAAAACTAAGTAATTCGTCGTAATTCGTCCTTCCGAACTTTGTCGGGAGGCGCGATGTGCACCACACTAAAAATATCGCATTGAGTGATTTTCACGCTCATATCAAGCGGTGACATTAACTATGGTAAAGGAGACGCTTATGTTTCGTTGGGGCATCATATTTCTGGTTATCGCGTTAATCGCCGCCGCACTTGGGTTTGGTGGTCTGGCCGGTACCGCTGCAGGCGCAGCTAAAATTGTCTTTGTCGTCGGGATTATTCTGTTCCTGGTGAGTTTGTTCATGGGCCGAAAACGACCCTAGATTTCAGACCATTAAGAAAATTTTATCCAAAGCCAGTCCAGCGGACTGGCTTTTGCGGTTTTAGCGAATAATAAATTGCGTTACTTTGTCATTCTTTCACAACAAAAACAGGAAGGCAGAGGTGGGGCAGCGAATACCTGTAACGCTTGGTAATATTGCGCCGTTGTCGCTAAGGCCGTTCCAGCCTGGACGAATAGCTCTGGTGTGCGAAGGCGGCGGACAGCGTGGAATTTTCACGGCTGGCGTGCTGGATGAGTTTATGCGCGCGCAGTTTAATCCTTTCGATCTTTATCTCGGCACATCTGCCGGGGCGCAGAACCTCTCGGCGTTTATCTGCAATCAGCCCGGTTACGCGCGCAAAGTCATCATGCGCTATACCACAAAACGCGAATTTTTCGATCCATTGCGCTTTGTCCGTGGAGGAAATCTTATCGATCTCGACTGGCTGGTGGAGGCCACTGCAAGCCAGATGCCGTTGCAAATGGATACCGCCGCGCGGTTGTTTGACAGCGGCAAATCGTTTTATATGTGCGCCTGTCGTCAGGATGACTACGCGCCGAATTACTTTTTACCAACCAAACAAAACTGGCTGGATGTGATTCGCGCCTCCAGTGCGATACCTGGCTTTTATCGTAGCGGAGTGTCGCTGGAAGGCATTAACTACCTGGATGGCGGGATCAGTGATGCGATTCCGGTTAAAGAGGCGGCAAGGCAGGGCGCTAAAACGTTGGTCGTCATTCGCACTGTGCCGTCACAAATGTACTACACGCCGCAGTGGTTCAAACGCATGGAACGCTGGCTGGGTGACAGTAGCCTGCAGCCGCTGGTCAATCTGGTGCAGCATCATGAAACCAGCTATCGTGACATTCAGCAATTTATTGAGAAACCACCGGGCAAGCTGCGGATATTCGAAATTTATCCGCCGAAGCCATTACATAGTATCGCGCTTGGCAGTCGGATTCCGGCGCTGCGTGAAGACTATAAACTTGGGCGTTTATGCGGTCGTTATTTCCTCGCCACGGTTGGCAAGCTATTAACTGAAAAAGCGCCGCTTACCCGCCATCTGGTGCCAGTGGTGACGCCGGAATCGATTGTCATTCCGCCTGCGCCAGTCGCCAACGATACGCTGGTTGCCGAAGTGAGCGACGCTCCGCAGGCGAACGACCCGACATTTAACAATGAGGATCTGGCTTGATTTGCCGTTTTATCGACACCCACTGCCATTTTGATTTCCCGCCGTTTAGTGGCGATGAAGAGGCCAGCCTGCAACGCGCGGCACAAGCGGGCGTAGGCAAGATCATTGTTCCGGCAACAGAGGCGGAAAATTTTGCCCGTGTGTTGGCATTAGCGGAAAATTATCAACCGCTGTATGCCGCATTGGGCTTGCATCCTGGTATGTTGGAAAAACATAGCGATGTGTCTCTTGAGCAGCTACAGCAGGCGCTGGAAAGGCGTCCGGCGAAGGTGGTGGCGGTGGGGGAGATCGGTCTGGATCTCTTTGGCGACGATCCGCAATTTGAGAGGCAGCAGTGGTTACTCGACGAACAACTGAAACTGGCGAAACGCTACGATCTGCCGGTGATCCTGCATTCACGGCGCACGCACGACAAACTGGCGATGCATCTTAAACGCCACGATTTACCGCGCACTGGCGTGGTTCACGGTTTTTCCGGCAGCCTGCAACAGGCCGAACGGTTTGTACAGCTGGGCTACAAAATTGGCGTAGGCGGTACTATCACCTATCCACGCGCCAGTAAAACCCGCGATGTCATCGCAAAATTACCGCTGGCATCGTTATTGCTGGAAACCGACGCGCCGGATATGCCGCTCAACGGTTTTCAGGGGCAGCCTAACCGCCCGGAGCAGGCTGCCCGTGTGTTTGCCGTGCTTTGCGAGTTGCGCCGGGAACCGGCGGATGAGATTGCGCAAGCGTTGCTTAATAACACGTATACGTTGTTTAACGTGCCGTAGGCCGGATAAGGCGTTCACGCCGCATCCGGCAGTTGGCGCACAATGCCTGATGCGACGCTTAACGCGTCTTATCATGCCTACAGGTTTGTGCCGAACCGTAGGCCGGATAAGGCGTTCACGCCGCATCCGGCAGTTGGCGCACAATGCCTGATGCGACGCTTGTCGCGTCTTATCATGCCTACAAGTCTGTGCCGAACCGTAGGCCGGATAAGGCGTTCACGCCGCATCCGGCAGTCGGCGCATAATGCCTGATGCGACGCTTGTCGCGTCTTATCATGCCTACAGGTTTGTGCCGAACCGTAGGCCGGATAAGGCGTTCGCGCCGCATCCGGCAGTTGGCGCACAATGCCTGATGCGACGCTTGACGCGTCTTATCAGGCCTACAAGTCTGTGCCGAACCGTAGGCCGTATCCGGCATGTCACAAATAGAGCGCCGGAAATATCAACCGGCTCACCCCGCGCACCTTTAACGCATCAGCCAACGGCTCAACGTCTTCCGGCGTGGCGCTCGCCCAGCTTTGCGCCTCGCCATACACGCCGTGGGCATGAAACGCGTTCAGGCGTACCGGAACATCGCCGAGTCCCTTGATAAACGCCGCCAGTTCTTCGATGTGTTGCAAATAATCCACCTGGCCAGGGATCACCAGCAAACGCAGTTCCGCCAGCTTGCCGCGCTCTGCCAGCAAATAGATGCTGCGCTTAATCTGCTGATTATCGCGTCCGGTGAGTTGTTGATGACATTCGCTCCCCCACGCTTTGAGATCGAGCATTGCGCCGTCGCACACCGGGAGCAATTTTTCCCAGCCGGTTTCGCTCAACATGCCGTTACTGTCCACCAGACAGGTGAGATGGCGCAGTTGCGGATCGTTTTTGATAGCAGTAAACAGCGCCACCACAAACGGCAGCTGGGTCGTGGCTTCACCGCCACTCACCGTTATCCCTTCGATAAACAGCACTGCTTTGCGGACATGGCTAAGCACTTCGTCCACGCTCATGGATTGCGCCATGGGCGTGGCATGTTGCGGACACCTCTTCAGGCAGGTATCACACTGCTCGCAAACCACAGCGTTCCACACCACTTTGCCGTCAACAATCTGCAACGCCTGATGCGGACACTGTGGCACGCACTCCCCACAGTCATTGCAACGTCCCATCGTCCACGGATTGTGACAGTTTTTGCAGCGCAGATTGCAGCCCTGCAAAAACAGAGCCAGACGACTGCCTGGCCCGTCAACGCAGGAGAAGGGGATAATCTTACTGACTAAAGCGCATCTGCTGTTCATGGCTTATCACGCGCGGCTGGCGTTCCAGAATACGAGTGTTGCGTGCGGCTTCTTCGCCCAGCCAGGTGGTGTTGGTGCGTGAACCTTCGGCGCGATATTTTTCTAAATCCGACAAACGCACCATATAACCGGTAACGCGAACCAGATCGTTACCGCTGACATTGGCGGTAAATTCACGCATTCCGGCTTTAAAGGCACCGAGGCAAAGCTGTACCAGTGCCTGCGGGTTACGTTTGATGGTTTCGTCGAGCGTCAGAATGTCGCTGATGCCGGAATAATAATAAGCATGATGCGGGGCGACAGTTTGCAGATGGGTGATCGGATCTGGCTCATCGCCATACGGCAAACGCGCGCCCGGCGTGGTGCCGATATCGGAACTGATCCCCGACTGTGCGTGTAACATGGCGCGTTTTTGCCAGCCATATTTCACGGGGGTATTGGCGACAAACTCCGCCAGTTGCGCGCTGATGCGATAACCTACTTCATTTGCGGCGGCTTCTTTACCGTAGCGCGCGGCAATCCCTTCTTTTTCACACAGCAAGTTAACCGCTTCCGCCAGCCCATACATGCCAAACATTGGCACAAAACGTTCAGGGTTAATCAGCCCTTCTTTCACCAGGAAGCTATTCTCAAAGAAGTGTGATTGTTGATAGAGGAATTCACACCGCGCATCGATGATGGCGATCTGCTGCTGGCAGTAGTGCGGTAGAGTGCGCGTAAAGAAGTCATCCAGCGATTCGCTGCGCTCGGCAATGGCTTTCAGGTTAAGGCGTACCAGCGTGCTGCCACCACCCGCCAGCGGCAGTGAGTTGTAACAGCTCACAATCCCGTAGCCCCCTTTTGTGAAAATTTTATCATGCACCGGACCGTTGGCGATGTGCGGTTTGCTACATTCACAGATGTTCTTCGCCACTTCCAGCAGCAGGTCATCAGGGGTGATTTCAGGATCGTAGATAAAGGTCAGGTTCGGTGAAACCTGCTTCAACTCTGCATCTGCACGTAAGATCGCGCGGGTAATGGGCGAATCAGACGGGCCGATATTGGCGTGCATAAAGGCGTCTGGCAGGGTTCTGTCGAGGTAACGCCAGAAACGTTTTATTCGAACATCGATCTCGTCTTGTGTTAGAATTCTAACATACGGTTGCAACAACGCATCCAGTTGCCCCAGGTAGACCGGCATCGATGTGACCGACGGTACGTGGTGGTAAAGAATGGTCAGCAGAGAGAGTGCGTCATCAAGATCTTTCGCGCCTTCCAGCTCCAGCCATTCGGAACCGTTCGCCAGAAAACGGGCGTAATCGGGTAAGACATAGCGCGGTTTGTACGGCGCATGACCTTCAAACATATCGCAGATTACACCTTCATCCAGCGCGCGGCGGGCTTCGGCAGGAAGCTGTGGGTAAGGCAGATTGTTTTCTGCTTCCAGTGCCAGAAAATGGCGCTTCTGCTCCGGGCTAAGCACTGGGCTGGTGACAATTTGCTGGCAACGTTGTTGCAGTGCATTTTCATGAGAAGTGGGCATCTTCTTTTCCTTTTATGCCGAAGGTGATGCGCCATTGTAAGAAGTTTCGTGATGTTCACTTTGATCCTGATGCGTTTGCCACCACTGACGCATTCATTTGAAAGTGAATTATTTGAACCAGATCGCATTACAGTGATGCAAACTTGTAAGTAGATTTCCTTAATTGTGATGTGTATCGAAGTGTGTTGCGGAGTAGATGTTAGAATACTAACAAACTCGCAAGGTGAATTTTATTGGCGACAAGCCAGGAGAATGAAATGACTGATCTGAAAGCAAGCAGCCTGCGTGCACTGAAATTGATGGACCTGACCACCCTGAATGACGACGACACCGACGAGAAAGTGATCGCCCTGTGTCATCAGGCCAAAACTCCGGTCGGCAATACCGCCGCTATCTGTATCTATCCTCGCTTTATCCCGATTGCTCGCAAAACTCTGAAAGAGCAGGGCACCCCGGAAATCCGTATCGCTACGGTAACCAACTTCCCACACGGTAACGACGACATCGACATCGCGCTGGCAGAAACCCGTGCGGCAATCGCCTACGGTGCTGATGAAGTTGACGTTGTGTTCCCGTACCGCGCGCTGATGGCGGGTAACGAGCAGGTTGGTTTTGACCTGGTGAAAGCCTGTAAAGAGGCTTGCGCGGCAGCGAATGTACTGCTGAAAGTGATCATCGAAACCGGCGAACTGAAAGACGAAGCGCTGATCCGTAAAGCGTCTGAAATCTCCATCAAAGCGGGTGCGGACTTCATCAAAACCTCTACCGGTAAAGTGGCTGTGAACGCGACGCCGGAAAGCGCGCGCATCATGATGGAAGTGATCCGTGATATGGGCGTAGAAAAAACCGTTGGTTTCAAACCGGCGGGCGGCGTGCGTACTGCGGAAGATGCGCAGAAATATCTCGCCATTGCAGATGAACTGTTCGGTGCTGACTGGGCAGATGCGCGTCACTACCGCTTTGGCGCTTCCAGCCTGCTGGCAAGCCTGCTGAAAGCGCTGGGTCACGGCGACGGTAAGAGCGCCAGCAGCTACTAAGTAAGATGCTTTACGCCTGATGCGCTGCGCTTATCAGGCCTACGAGACGTATCTACCCGTAGGCCGGATAAGGCGTAGACGCATCCGGCAAAAGCCGCCTCATACTCTTTTCCTCGGGAGGTTACCTTGTTTCTCGCACAAGAAATTATTCGTAAAAAACGTGATGGTCATGCGCTGAGCGATGAAGAAATTCGTTTCTTTATCAACGGTATTCGCGACAACACTATCTCCGAAGGGCAGATTGCCGCCCTCGCGATGACCATTTTCTTCCACGATATGACAATGCCTGAGCGTGTCTCGCTGACCATGGCGATGCGAGATTCAGGAACCGTTCTCGACTGGAAAAGCCTGCATCTGAATGGCCCGATTGTTGATAAACACTCCACCGGTGGCGTCGGCGATGTGACTTCGCTGATGTTGGGGCCGATGGTCGCAGCCTGCGGCGGCTATATTCCGATGATCTCTGGTCGCGGCCTCGGTCATACTGGCGGTACGCTCGACAAACTGGAATCCATCCCTGGCTTCGACATTTTCCCGGATGACAACCGTTTCCGCGAAATTATTAAAGACGTCGGCGTGGCGATTATCGGTCAGACCAGTTCACTGGCTCCGGCTGATAAACGTTTCTACGCGACCCGTGATATTACCGCAACCGTGGACTCCATCCCGCTGATCACCGCCTCTATTCTGGCGAAGAAACTTGCGGAAGGTCTGGACGCGCTGGTGATGGACGTGAAAGTGGGTAGCGGCGCGTTTATGCCGACCTACGAACTCTCTGAAGCCCTTGCCGAAGCGATTGTTGGCGTGGCTAACGGCGCTGGCGTGCGCACCACCGCGCTGCTCACCGACATGAATCAGGTACTGGCCTCCAGTGCAGGTAACGCGGTTGAAGTTCGTGAAGCGGTGCAGTTCCTGACGGGTGAATATCCTAACCCGCGTCTGTTTGATGTCACGATGGCGCTGTGCGTGGAGATGCTGATCTCCGGCAAACTGGCGAAAGATGACGCCGAAGCGCGCGCGAAATTGCAGGCGGTGCTGGACAACGGTAAAGCGGCAGAAGTCTTTGGTCGTATGGTAGCGGCACAAAAAGGCCCGACCGACTTCGTTGAGAACTACGCGAAGTATCTGCCGACAGCGATGCTGACGAAAGCAGTCTATGCTGATACCGAAGGTTTTGTCAGTGAAATGGATACCCGCGCGCTGGGGATGGCAGTGGTTGCAATGGGCGGCGGACGCCGTCAGGCATCTGACACCATCGATTACAGCGTCGGCTTTACTGATATGGCGCGTCTGGGCGACCAGGTAGACGGTCAGCGTCCGCTGGCGGTTATCCACGCGAAAGACGAAAACAACTGGCAGGAAGCGGCGAAAGCGGTGAAAGCGGCAATTAAACTTGCCGATAAAGCACCGGAAAGCACACCAACTGTCTATCGCCGTATCAGCGAATAACGGTATACTGATCTGATCATTTAAATTTGAAGCACTGAGTACGGAGAACATATGAAACGTGCATTTATTATGGTGCTGGACTCATTCGGCATCGGCGCTACAGAAGATGCAGAACGCTTTGGTGACGTCGGGGCTGACACCCTGGGTCATATCGCAGAAGCTTGTGCCAAAGGCGAAGCTGATAACGGTCGTAAAGGCCCGCTCAATCTGCCAAATCTGACCCGTCTGGGGCTGGCGAAAGCACACGAAGGTTCTACCGGTTTCATTCCGGCGGGAATGGACGGCAACGCTGAAGTTATCGGCGCGTACGCATGGGCGCACGAAATGTCATCCGGTAAAGATACCCCGTCTGGTCACTGGGAAATTGCCGGTGTCCCGGTTCTGTTTGAGTGGGGATATTTCTCCGATCACGAAAACAGCTTCCCGCAAGAGCTGCTGGATAAACTGGTCGAACGCGCTAATCTGCCGGGTTACCTCGGTAACTGCCACTCTTCCGGTACGGTCATTCTGGATCAACTGGGCGAAGAGCACATGAAAACCGGCAAGCCGATTTTCTATACCTCCGCTGACTCCGTGTTCCAGATTGCCTGCCATGAAGAAACTTTCGGTCTGGATAAACTCTACGAACTGTGCGAAATCGCCCGTGAAGAGCTGACCAACGGCGGCTACAATATCGGTCGTGTTATCGCTCGTCCGTTTATCGGCGACAAAGCCGGTAACTTCCAGCGTACCGGTAACCGTCACGACCTGGCTGTTGAGCCGCCAGCACCGACCGTGCTGCAGAAACTGGTTGATGAAAAACACGGCCAGGTGGTTTCTGTCGGTAAAATTGCGGACATCTACGCCAACTGCGGTATCACCAAAAAAGTGAAAGCGACTGGCCTGGACGCGCTGTTTGACGCCACCATCAAAGAGATGAAAGAAGCGGGTGATAACACCATCGTCTTCACCAACTTCGTTGACTTCGACTCTTCCTGGGGCCACCGTCGCGACGTCGCCGGTTATGCCGCGGGTCTGGAACTGTTCGACCGCCGTCTGCCGGAGCTGATGTCTCTGCTGCGCGATGACGACATCCTGATCCTCACCGCTGACCACGGTTGCGATCCGACCTGGACCGGTACTGACCACACGCGTGAACACATTCCGGTACTGGTATATGGCCCGAAAGTAAAACCGGGCTCACTGGGTCATCGTGAAACCTTCGCGGATATCGGCCAGACTCTGGCAAAATATTTTGGTACTTCTGATATGGAATATGGCAAAGCCATGTTCTGATGGATTTGGGCGGAGCGTTGACTCCGCCTTTGTTATGTCACAAAAAGGATAAAACAATGGCTACCCCACACATTAATGCAGAAATGGGCGATTTCGCTGACGTAGTTTTGATGCCAGGCGACCCGCTGCGTGCGAAGTATATTGCTGAAACTTTCCTTGAAGATGCCCGTGAAGTGAACAACGTTCGCGGTATGCTGGGCTTCACCGGTACTTACAAAGGCCGCAAAATTTCCGTAATGGGTCACGGTATGGGTATCCCGTCCTGCTCCATCTACACCAAAGAACTGATCACCGATTTCGGCGTGAAGAAAATTATCCGCGTGGGTTCCTGTGGCGCAGTTCTGCCGCACGTAAAACTGCGCGACGTCGTTATCGGTATGGGTGCCTGCACCGATTCCAAAGTTAACCGCATCCGTTTTAAAGACCATGACTTTGCCGCTATCGCTGACTTCGACATGGTGCGTAACGCAGTAGATGCAGCTAAAGCACTGGGTATTGATGCTCGCGTGGGTAACCTGTTCTCCGCTGACCTGTTCTACTCTCCGGACGGCGAAATGTTCGACGTGATGGAAAAATACGGCATTCTCGGCGTGGAAATGGAAGCGGCTGGTATCTACGGCGTCGCTGCAGAATTTGGCGCGAAAGCCCTGACCATCTGCACCGTATCTGACCACATCCGCACTCACGAGCAGACCACTGCCGCTGAGCGTCAGACTACCTTCAACGACATGATCAAAATCGCACTGGAATCCGTTCTGCTGGGCGATAAAGAGTAATTGTGTTTTGCTGAAAGGCGATTGTCGTGTGAAGCCGGAGTGGGAGACTGCTCCGGCTTTTTATTATCTATTCATTTCTCTCTCCAGCTTGAATATTTTCGCTATACTTTTCAGTGAAATGTGTTAATAAATCTATTCAAGTATCTATTCACGAATCTATTCATTAATGAGCGAATTGACCGATCTTTTATTGCAAGGGCCGCGTTCTGCCCCGGAATTGCGCCAGCGTCTGGCAATCAGTCAGGCGACGTTCTCACGCCTTGTTGCCAGAGAAGATCGGGTGATTCGCTTTGGTAAAGCACGGGCAACGCGATATGCACTGCTGCGTCCTTATCGCGGAATTGAGCGTATTCCCGTATGGCGAGTGGATGATGCCGGAAAGGCGCATAAATTCGCCGACATCCGGTTGTGCTGGCCGCAGGGAAGTTGTCTGGTAACAGGCGCAGATGGCGACGAACGGTGGTTTGATGGTTTGCCCTGGTATTTGACCGATCTGCGACCGCAGGGGTTTTTGGGGCGCGCGTGGGGCAGGAAGTTAGCCGCGCAACTGAATCTTACTGAAGATATCCGTCTCTGGCAGGAAGAAGATGTGCTCTACGCCCTGACCGTATTTAGCGGTGAATACACCGGCGGCTGGCTGGTCGGGGAGGGGAATTATCAGCGATGGATTACTGCACAACGCCCTGCGGCAATTCCTCTGGATCAAAAACTCACCCATTACGAACAACTGGCAAGCGATGCACTGGCAGGAGAAATTGTGGGTTCTTCTGCGGGCGGTGAGCAGCCAAAATTTACCTGCTATGCACAAACGCCGTCAGGCAATAAACATGTGCTGGTTAAATTCACCGTGCCACAGCAAACCGCGGTCAGCCAACGTTGGGGCGACTTGCTTATTGCGGAATCTATTGCCGCGCAAATCCTGCGCGACGGCGGGATCCACGCCATCGAGTCAACGGTGCTTGTAACAAGTAACAGGCAGGTATTCCTTGAAGCGGAACGATTTGACTGCAAAGGTAACGATGGTCGCTTGCCCATTGTGTCGCTGGAGGCGGTGCAGAGTGAGTTTATCTCTTCTCCGGGATCGTGGCCGGAGGCTATGCGCCGTTTGTGTGAGCAACAACTTGTCACTCACCAGAGCGTGGCGCAAACAGAAGTGATCTGGGCGTTTGGGCGACTTATCGCCAACAGCGATATGCACGCAGGTAATTTATCGTTTTATTTATCTGAACCGCCATTTGCGCTGACGCCCGTCTACGACATGCTGCCGATGGTCTATGCACCAAACAGCGCTGGAATGCTGCGTGATGCTGCCATTGAGGTGAAGTTTGATCTTAACGTCAGTAAAAGCGCTTGGTTAACGGCGATCCCGCTGGCGCAGCAGTTCTGGCAAACGGTCGCCAGAGATCCGCGTATCAGCGAGGCGTTTCGCCACATTGCGCAAGAAATGCCGGAAAAAATCCGGCAAATCGAAGAGAAAGTTGCCCGCATGGGCGGGTAACTACCTTACAGCCCCCGCCATCCATGCCGATAACTCCCGTAGCTCTTTTTCCTGTTCCGGGAAGTCAACCAACAGCGCTTCGCACTCCTGTTGCAGCATATCTGCGCGGTACAGGCAGCCTTGCAGTCGTCCGGCGAGGGCTTCCAGCGGCGCGGGGTTGAGGCTGTCGGTAAACACCTGGGCGCGGGTGATATGGCCTTTTTCAACGTCGAAATGCAGTTCCACGCCGCCCCAGGTAAAGCGTTCATCCAGCAGATGCGAGAATGCCGGAGCCTGACCGAAGTTCCATTCCCAGCTACTCTGGCGGGCAAAGGTTTCGGCGAAGTTTGGCAAGTCTGGCGTTTTGTTCGGGGAGATGATTTCCGCTTCCACGCGCTCGCCATAATGGGCGAAAAAGGCCTCGGTTATGGCCTCGCAAACCTGCTCATGGGTGATCCCCGGCAACAGCTCGGTGAGGTTGGTCACGCGGGAACGTACCGACGTAATGCCTTTCGCCGCCAGTTTCTTTTTATCCGGATTGAGATAGTTTGCCAGGCGGCTAAGGTCGGAATTGAGCAGCAAAGTGCCGTGGTGGAAGCCACGATCTTTGGTTTCGCGATAGGCCGAGCCTGAGACTTTGCGATCGCCTTCGGCGGTTTTCACCACCAGATCGTTACGCCCGGAAGCTTCGGCGCTGACGCCGAGCGCGTTCAGCGCATTGAGCACAATCGACGTGGAGATAGTTTTATCGTACTCCGGCTTGCCAGCCATAAAGGTAAAACAGGTATTGCCGAGATCGTGGAACACTGCGCCGCCACCGCTACTGCGCCGCGCCAGGCGGACGTTATCTTCTTCCATCCGCCGGGTATTACACTCTTTCCACGGGTTCTGCGCGCGACCAATCACTACCGTGTCGGCATTGCGCCAGAGAAACAGAACGCGCTGCGTAGCCGGCATCTGGCGAAAAATACACTCCTCTACCGCCAGGTTAAACCACGGGTCGTAAGAGTCAGAGATGAGCAGGCGTAATGTGGACATAACGATTTCCTTTCTTGTAGTAATGGGTCACTCTTTTTTCTCGCTTTCTTCCTCTTCCGGCACCGGTTTACTGGCGGTTAACAGGAAGGGCGATTGCTGCCAGCGGGTGCGTTTACCCTGTAGCAGCGTGCGGGTCAGCACTACGCCGATTGCCAGCGAGAGCAGCAACATCAGGCGTAAAATGTTAGTGGTGTTATCCACCTGTTGGGCTTCGGTGGCGAGCGTATGGGTGTCGAGCGTCAGGCGCAGATAGCCGAGCGGTCCGTTTTTACCCGCAATGGGTTCGACAATCTGCTGGTTAAAATAGCCGCCCGCTTTTTTGCCGTCGAGCGCCAGTCGGTCGCGCACGTCGACGCTTTCGCCAGAACGGGCGATAAGATCGCCTTGCTCATCATATACGCCTGCGTCGAGAATGCGGCTTTCATCCGTTAACTGATCGAGGATCGCCTGAATGCGTTTTTCATCCGGTGAGTCGGTACGCATCCGCGGTGCAACGTTTAGCGTCACCTGCCGCGCCAGGGTGCGGGCCAGTTCTTCCAGCTGTGGATTACGCTGTCGCTGGTGGTTTTGACTAAACCATGACGCTCCCTGCATCAGCGCCACTAACAAGGCAAGACAGAACAGGACAATCACTGCCCGATGCAGCCGGAATTTCAGTTTTGTGCGAGCCATCTTCCACCCTTTGAAAATTTGAGACTTAATGTTGCCAGAAGCAATGGATACAAGGTAGCCTCATGCGTTATTTTCCCTGCTTCGAACGATTTTACAGGAGCCTTAATGCCTAACATTACCTGGTGCGACCTGCCTGAAGATGTCTCTTTATGGCCGGGTCTGCCTCTTTCATTAAGTGGTGATGAAGTGATGCCACTGGATTACCACGCAGGTCGTAGCGGCTGGCTGCTGTATGGTCGTGGACTGGATAAACAACGTCTGACCCAATACCAGAGCAAACTGGGCGCGGCGATGGTGATTGTTGCCGCCTGGTGCGTGGAAGATTATCAGGTGATTCGTCTGGCAGGTTCACTCACCGCGCGGGCTACGCGCCTGGCCCACGAAGCGCAGCTGGATGTCGCGCCGCTGGGGAAAATCCCGCACCTGCGCACGCCGGGTTTGCTGGTGATGGACATGGATTCCACCGCCATCCAGATTGAATGTATTGATGAAATTGCCAAACTGGCCGGAACGGGCGAGAGGGTGGCGGAGGTAACCGAACGGGCGATGCGCGGCGAACTCGATTTTACCGCCAGCCTGCGCAGCCGCGTGGCGACGCTGAAAGGCGCTGACGCGAACATTCTGCAACAGGTGCGTGAAAATCTGCCGCTGATGCCAGGCTTAACGCAGCTGGTACTCAAGCTGGAAACGCTGGGCTGGAAAGTGGCGATTGCCTCCGGCGGCTTTACTTTCTTTGCTGAATACCTGCGCGACAAGCTGCGCCTGACAGCCGTGGTAGCCAATGAACTGGAGATCATGGACGGTAAATTTACCGGCAATGTGATCGGCGACATCGTTGACGCGCAGTACAAAGCGAAAACTCTGACTCGCCTCGCGCAGGAGTATGAAATCCCGCTGGCGCAGACCGTGGCGATTGGCGATGGAGCCAATGACCTGCCGATGATCAAAGCGGCAGGGCTGGGGATTGCCTACCATGCCAAGCCAAAAGTGAATGAAAAAACGGAAGTCACCATCCGTCACGCTGACCTGATGGGTGTATTCTGCATCCTCTCTGGCAGCCTGAATCAGAAGTAATTGCCTGCCCGTCATCCTGCGGGCGGCACAGCATTAACGAGGTACACCGTGGCAAAAGCTCCAAAACGCGCCTTTGTTTGTAATGAATGCGGGGCCGATTATCCGCGCTGGCAGGGGCAGTGCAGCGCCTGTCATGCCTGGAACACCATCACCGAGGTGCGTCTTGCTGCGTCGCCAACGGTGGCGCGTAACGAGCGTCTCAGTGGCTATGCCGGTAGCGCCGGAGTGGCAAAAGTCCAGAAACTTTCCGACATCAGCCTTGAAGAGCTGCCGCGTTTTTCCACCGGATTTAAAGAGTTCGACCGCGTACTAGGCGGCGGCGTGGTGCCGGGAAGTGCCATTCTGATTGGCGGTAACCCAGGTGCCGGGAAATCCACGCTGCTGTTGCAAACGCTGTGCAAACTGGCGCAGCAGATGAAAACGCTGTATGTCACCGGCGAAGAGTCGCTGCAACAGGTGGCAATGCGCGCTCATCGCCTTGGCCTGCCGACTGACAATCTTAATATGCTGTCGGAAACCAGCATCGAGCAGATCTGCCTGATTGCCGAAGAAGAGCAACCGAAGCTGATGGTAATTGACTCCATCCAGGTGATGCATATGGCGGATGTACAATCATCGCCTGGCAGCGTGGCACAGGTGCGTGAAACGGCGGCTTATCTGACGCGCTTCGCCAAAACGCGCGGTGTGGCGATTGTCATGGTCGGGCACGTAACCAAAGATGGCTCGCTGGCTGGCCCTAAAGTGCTGGAACACTGTATCGACTGTTCGGTGCTTTTGGATGGTGATGCCGACTCACGTTTTCGCACCTTACGCAGCCATAAAAACCGCTTCGGCGCGGTGAATGAGCTGGGTGTCTTCGCAATGACCGAGCAGGGGCTGCGTGAAGTCAGCAACCCTTCGGCAATTTTCTTAAGTCGCGGCGATGAAGTGACCTCCGGTAGCTCAGTGATGGTAGTGTGGGAAGGAACGCGTCCGCTGCTGGTGGAGATTCAGGCGCTCGTCGATCACTCGATGATGGCGAATCCACGCCGCGTGGCAGTCGGGCTGGAGCAAAACCGTCTGGCAATCCTGCTGGCGGTGCTTCACCGTCACGGTGGTCTACAAATGGCCGATCAGGATGTGTTTGTTAACGTGGTCGGTGGCGTGAAGGTGACGGAAACCAGTGCCGATTTAGCGTTACTGCTGGCGATGGTTTCCAGCCTGCGTGACAGACCGCTACCGCAGGATCTGGTGGTGTTTGGTGAAGTCGGGCTGGCAGGGGAGATCCGCCCGGTGCCCAGCGGCCAGGAACGAATCTCAGAAGCGGCGAAACACGGTTTTCGCCGGGCAATTGTTCCGGCAGCTAACGTGCCGAAAAAAGCGCCGGAAGGGATGCAGATTTTTGGCGTTAAAAAACTCTCCGACGCGCTTAGCGTGTTCGACGACTTATAATGAGAGATACGGAGGGAGATATGTCGTCATTTGATTACCTGAAAACTGCCATCAAGCAACAGGGCTGCACTCTACAGCAGGTAGCTGATGCCAGCGGTATGACCAAAGGGTATTTAAGCCAGTTACTGAATGCCAAAATTAAAAGCCCCAGCGCACAAAAGCTGGAGGCATTGCACCGTTATTTGGGACTTGAATTTCCCCGGCAGAAGAAAACGATCGGTGTCGTATTCGGTAAGTTTTACCCGCTGCATACTGGACATATCTACCTTATCCAGCGCGCCTGTAGCCAGGTTGACGAGCTGCATATCATTATGGGTTTTGACGATACCCGCGACCGCGCATTGTTCGAAGACAGCGCCATGTCGCAGCAGCCAACCGTGCCGGATCGTCTGCGCTGGTTATTGCAGACCTTTAAGTATCAAAAAAATATCCGCATTCATGCTTTTAACGAAGAGGGCATGGAACCGTATCCACACGGCTGGGATGTGTGGAGCAACGGCATCAAAAAGTTTATGGCCGAAAAAGGCATTCAGCCGGACCTGATCTACACCTCGGAAGAAGCCGATGCGCCGCAGTATATGGAACATCTGGGGATCGAGACGGTGCTGGTCGATCCGAAGCGTACCTTTATGAGTATCAGCGGTGCGCAGATCCGCGAAAACCCGTTCCGCTACTGGGAATATATTCCTACGGAAGTGAAGCCATTCTTTGTGCGTACCGTGGCGATCCTCGGTGGTGAATCGAGCGGTAAATCCACCCTGGTAAACAAACTTGCCAATATCTTCAACACTACCAGTGCGTGGGAATATGGTCGTGATTATGTCTTTTCGCACCTCGGTGGCGATGAGATCGCGTTGCAGTATTCCGACTACGATAAAATCGCGCTGGGACATGCGCAATATATTGATTTTGCAGTGAAATATGCCAATAAAGTGGCGTTTATCGACACCGATTTTGTCACTACCCAGGCGTTCTGCAAAAAGTACGAAGGGCGTGAGCATCCGTTCGTGCAGGCGTTGATTGATGAGTACCGTTTCGATCTGGTGATCCTGCTGGAGAACAACACGCCGTGGGTGGCGGATGGTTTACGCAGCCTCGGCAGTTCGGTGGATCGCAAAGAGTTCCAGAACTTGCTGGTGGAGATGCTGGAAGAGAACAATATCGAATTCGTGCGGGTTGAAGAGGACGATTACGACAGCCGTTTCCTGCGCTGCGTGGAGCTGGTGCGGGAGATGATGGGGGAGCAAAGATAATCATCTTTATAAGATGTTGAGTGGGATTACTGATTCAAAAGTGTACTTAGTACTCCATTTCGGTGTACAATGTACCTGCCAGGGAGGGGGAATGGGTAAGGCGATAATATTTATAGAGACGCCAATGTTTACGCGTCAGATCAAGCAGATTGCAACCGATGATGAATTAAAGGAATTACAAAAAGAACTCATCGGAACTCCCGATAAAGGTGATCTCATTCAGCAGACTGGTGGATTGCGTAAAGTCCGAATGGCTGCGGGTTCACAGGGAAAAAGTGGCAGTGTCAGAATAATTTACTTTCTGGCGACGGAAGAGATTATTTATTTGATTATGGCCTATCCGAAAAATGCCAAAGATAGTCTGACAGATACGGAAAAAGCTCAACTAAAGAAGTTGACGAAACTGCTCAAAGGCGAGATATAAAATGAGTTTTTTTGATGAGTTGAAAACCTCTCTGGAAGAGGCTGTCGAGATTAAACAAGGTTTAAAAGAACCTGCACGGGTGACCCGCTACGAAATTGCGGATGTTAAAGCTATTCGTGAGCAACTCAACGTTTCTCAAAGTGAGATGGCAAAAGCTCTGGGAACCAGTGTGGATACCATTAAAAGCTGGGAATCGAAGCGAAGAAATCCTACGGGATTGGCTGCAAAAGTACTTGCCACAATTAAAGAAAATCCTGCCTTTTTCCGGGAACTTGCTTCCCATTAATCATTTAACTAATACCGGATGCGATGCTGGTGCGCCGCATCCGGCATTTTACGCATTACTTCGCAATACGCTTGTACTTGATACGCTTCGGCTCCAGCGCGTCTGCGCCCAGCGTGCGTTTCTTGTACTCTTCGTACTCGGTAAAGTTACCTTCGAAGAACTCAACTTTACCTTCATCCTGGTAATCCAGAATGTGGGTGGCGATACGGTCGAGGAACCAACGGTCGTGCGAGATAACCATCGCGCAGCCCGGGAACTCCAGCAGGGCGTTTTCCAGTGCGCGCAGGGTTTCGATATCCAGGTCGTTGGTTGGTTCGTCGAGCAGCAGCATGTTGCCGCCAACCTGCAGCAGCTTCGCCAGATGCAGACGACCGCGCTCACCGCCGGAGAGTTCGCCAACGCGTTTACCCTGATCAACCCCTTTAAAGTTAAAGCGGCCAACGTAGGCGCGGCTTGGCATCTCGGTGTTGCCGATCTTCATGATATCCAGCCCGCCGGAAACTTCTTCCCAAACGGTTTTGCTGTTATCCATTGAGTCACGGAACTGATCAACCGACGCCAGTTTCACCGTTTCACCCAAAGTGATGGTGCCGCTGTCCGGCTGTTCCTGACCAGAGATCATACGGAACAGCGTCGATTTACCCGCACCGTTCGGACCGATGATCCCGACGATCGCTCCTTTCGGGATCGAGAAGCTCAGGGAGTCAATCAGCAGACGATCACCATAGGATTTACGCAGGTTGCTGACTTCCAGCACTTTATCGCCCAGACGCGGTCCAGGTGGAATAAACAGTTCGTTGGTTTCGTTACGTTTCTGATATTCGGTGCTGTTGAGTTCTTCAAAGCGCGCCAGACGTGCTTTACCTTTTGACTGACGGCCTTTAGTTCCCTGACGTACCCACTCCAGCTCTTTCTCGATCGACTTACGACGCGCCGCTTCTTGTGAAGCTTCCTGCGCCAGACGCTGATCTTTCTGCTCCAGCCAGGAGGAGTAGTTACCTTCCCACGGAATACCTTCACCGCGGTCAAGTTCGAGGATCCAGCCCGCAACGTTATCGAGGAAGTAACGGTCGTGGGTAATCGCCACCACGGTGCCTTCGAAGTCGTGCAGGAAGCGTTCCAGCCACGCTACGGATTCCGCATCCAGGTGGTTGGTCGGTTCGTCGAGCAGCAGCATGTCTGGTTTTTCCAGCAGCAGGCGGCACAACGCCACGCGACGACGCTCACCACCGGAAAGGTTAGCGATTTTCGCGTCCCAGTCCGGCAGACGCAGCGCATCCGCCGCACGCTCCAGCTGAACGTTCAGGTTGTGACCGTCGTGAGCCTGAATGATCTCTTCCAGACGGCCTTGTTCAGCGGCCAGCTTGTCAAAATCGGCATCCGGATCGGCATACAGCGCATACACTTCATCCAGGCGTTTCAGGGCGTTAACCACTTCAGAAACCGCTTCTTCAATGGACTCACGAACGGTGTGTTCCGGGTTCAGCTGCGGTTCCTGCGGCAGATAACCAATCTTGATGTCTGGCTGCGGACGTGCTTCACCTTCGATGTCTTTATCAATGCCCGCCATAATGCGCAGCAGGGTGGACTTACCCGCGCCGTTCAGACCCAGGACACCAATTTTTGCCCCAGGGAAGAAACTCAGAGAGATGTTTTTCAAAATATGACGTTTCGGCGGAACAACTTTGCCGACACGATGCATGGTATAAACGAATTGAGCCACGTTGGACTTCGCCTCTATGTTTATCGTGATGATGAGTTTTCAAAGGCGAAGTGTAGCCTGTTTCCCTGTCTAATCCCAGCCAGTCGATCACCCCGTAAAAGTAAAAAAGTGTCCGTAACGTGGCGTAAACGGCAATGACTGGTTAGCATAAATCTATTACGCGGCATGACGCTGCATTGATGTATTGACACTTAGAGGATGCGCTTGTGGAAAAAGCCAAACACGTTACCTGGCGGCTGTTGGCTGTCGGTGTCTGTCTGCTGACGGTCAGCAGCGTGGCGCGAGCCGACTCACTGGATGAGCAGCGTAGTCGTTACGCGCAAATCAAGCAGGCCTGGGATAATCGACAAATGGATGTGGTCGAACAAATGATGCCTGGACTGAAAGATTACCCACTTTATCCCTACCTGGAATACCGCCAGATCACTGATGACCTGATGAATCAACCGGCGGTGACGGTCACTAACTTTGTTCGCGCTAACCCCACGCTTCCTCCCGCTCGCACGCTGCAATCTCGTTTCGTCAATGAACTGGCGCGGCGTGAAGACTGGCGTGGCTTGTTAGCCTTTAGCCCGGAAAAGCCCGGAACTACCGAAGCGCAATGTAATTACTACTATGCGAAATGGAACACCGGGCAGAGTGAAGAAGCCTGGCAAGGGGCGAAAGAGCTGTGGCTAACCGGCAAGAGCCAGCCTAACGCCTGTGACAAGTTATTTAGCGTCTGGCGTGCGTCAGGTAAACAAGATCCGCTGGCGTATTTAGAGCGTATCCGTCTGGCGATGAAAGCGGGTAACACCGGCCTGGTAACAGTGCTGGCAGGGCAGATGCCTGCCGATTACCAGACTATCGCTTCGGCAATCATTTCACTGGCGAACAACCCTAATACGGTACTGACCTTCGCGCGTACAACCGGCGCGACCGATTTTACCCGTCAAATGGCGGCGGTGGCGTTTGCCAGTGTGGCGCGGCAGGATGCTGAAAATGCACGGCTGATGATCCCGTCGCTTGCTCAGGCACAGCAGCTTAATGAAGATCAGATTCAGGAGCTGCGCGATATTGTCGCATGGCGTTTGATGGGCAACGATGTCACCGACGAGCAGGCGAAATGGCGCGATGACGCGATTATGCGTTCGCAATCTACTTCGCTTATTGAACGCCGTGTGCGAATGGCGCTTGGCACCGGCGATCGTCGCGGCCTGAATACCTGGCTGGCGCGTCTGCCTATGGAAGCGAAAGAGAAAGATGAATGGCGTTACTGGCAGGCGGATTTATTGCTGGAACGCGGACGTGAAGCTGAAGCAAAAGAGATTTTGCATCAACTCATGCAACAGCGTGGTTTCTACCCGATGGTTGCTGCACAACGCATCGGCGAAGAGTATGAGCTGAAGATTGATAAAGCGCCGCAGAATGTTGACAGCGCCCTGACTCAGGGGCCGGAGATGGCGCGCGTGCGCGAGTTGATGTACTGGAATCTCGATAACACCGCGCGTAGCGAGTGGGCCAATCTGGTGAAGAGCAAGTCAAAAACAGAGCAGGCTCAACTGGCTCGGTATGCTTTCAATAACCAATGGTGGGATCTTAGCGTTCAGGCAACGATCGCCGGGAAGCTGTGGGATCATCTGGAAGAGCGATTCCCGCTGGCTTACAACGATCTTTTCAAACGCTACACCAGTGGTAAGGAGATCCCGCAAAGCTATGCGATGGCGATTGCCCGTCAGGAGAGTGCCTGGAATCCGAAAGTGAAATCACCGGTAGGGGCCAGCGGCCTGATGCAGATTATGCCTGGTACCGCGACCCATACGGTGAAGATGTTCTCTATTCCCGGTTATAGCAGCCCTGGGCAATTGCTGGATCCGGAAACAAACATCAACATTGGCACCAGTTACCTGCAATATGTTTATCAGCAGTTTGGCAATAACCGTATTTTCTCCTCAGCAGCTTATAACGCCGGGCCAGGGCGGGTGCGAACCTGGCTTGGCAACAGCGCAGGGCGTATCGACGCAGTGGCATTTGTCGAGAGTATTCCATTCTCCGAGACGCGCGGTTATGTGAAAAACGTGCTGGCTTATGACGCTTACTACCGCTATTTCATGGGGGATAAACCGACGTTGATGAGCGCCACGGAATGGGGACGTCGTTACTGATCCACACGTTTATGATATGCTATCGTACTCTTTAGCGAGTACAACCGGGGGAGGCATTTTGCTTCCCCCGCTAACAATGGCGACATACTATGGCCCAACAATCACCCTATTCAGCAGCGATGGCAGAACAGCGTCACCAGGAGTGGTTACGTTTTGTCGACCTGCTTAAGAATGCCTACCAAAACGATCTCCATTTACCGTTGTTAAACCTGATGCTGACGCCAGATGAGCGCGAAGCGTTGGGGACTCGCGTGCGTATTGTCGAAGAGCTGTTGCGCGGCGAAATGAGCCAGCGTGAGTTAAAAAATGAACTCGGCGCGGGCATCGCGACGATTACGCGTGGATCTAATAGTCTGAAAGCCGCGCCCGTCGAGCTGCGCCAGTGGCTGGAAGACGTGTTGCTGAAAAGCGATTGATTTTGTAGGCCTGATAGGACATGGCGCATCAGGCATCGTGCACCGAATGCCGGATGCGGCGTGAACGCCTAATCAGGCCTGCAATGGCTGATACACGGCATTATGAAACGGACTCAGCGCCAGGATCACCGCCTGGTGATAGACGCTGGTGCGAGTGAGTTTCCCGGCGGTAAACACGCCGATCGCCCCTTCCTTACGACCAATCTCATCAATACCGGTATAACGCGACATCACGGGACCAAGCGCCTCACCTTCACGCACTTTTTCCAGAATCACCGCAGGCAACGGCAAAGTAGCCGAACGCGCCTCGCCGCGCTGGCTGGTGTTTTCAATCACCACCCAACTGAAAGTGCTGTCACCATCGATGCCAGCTTCAATCGCCACCCAAAAATCAGCCTCAGGAAGTAAACGGCGGGCATTGGCTACCCTATTTCGTGCGCCAGCGCGCGTTTCCTCACTGCCAAAGGGCTGTTCCGGTACACCGCTCTCGACGGCAACGGATGCAATATGGCAGGATCCTTCGCCGAAGATCTCGTGAAATGCCTGCAGAATGGCCTGAATTTTAGCGGGATTGGTGGTCGCACAGACAACTTGGTGCATAATCAGCATTACTCAGAAAATTAACGTTACAGCAGTATACGGAAAAAAAGCATGTTACAGGTATACCTAGTCCGCCACGGTGAAACGCAGTGGAACGCCGAGCGACGTATTCAGGGCCAGTCTGACAGCCCGCTGACCGCCAAAGGTGAGCAACAGGCGATGCAGGTGGCAACCCGTGCCAAAGAGCTTGGCATTACGCATATCATCAGTAGCGATTTAGGACGGACCCGGCGCACGGCGGAAATCATCGCCCAGGCCTGCGGCTGTGACATCATCTTTGATTCTCGCCTGCGTGAATTAAATATGGGTGTACTGGAAACAAGAAATATCGATTCACTCACCGAAGAAGAAGAGAACTGGCGTCGGCAGCTGGTCAATGGCACCGTTGACGGGCGTATTCCTGAAGGCGAGTCAATGCAGGAGCTCAGCGATCGCGTTAATGCGGCACTGGAATCTTGCCGGGACTTACCGCAGGGAAGCCGACCGCTACTGGTGAGCCATGGTATTGCACTGGGATGCCTGGTGAGTACGATTCTCGGATTACCAGCATGGGCAGAGCGCC
The DNA here is from genome assembly GCF_003697165.2 of Escherichia coli DSM 30083 = JCM 1649 = ATCC 11775. Taxonomy (GTDB): domain Bacteria; phylum Pseudomonadota; class Gammaproteobacteria; order Enterobacterales; family Enterobacteriaceae; genus Escherichia; species Escherichia coli. The sequence goes on along the minus strand of NZ_CP033092.2, from coordinate 4,018,049 downwards.
GCTTACGTCTGCGTAACTGTTCTATTTCGCGCGTGGATTATCAGGAAAGCTTGTGGCTGGCGTCTGGCTGGGTGGTTGAAACCGCAGGGGACATCTCGCATCTGGACGCCCCTGCATTAGATGAGCTGCAGCGTTAACGACGGATCGGAATCAGCAGTTCACAGCGCAGATTAATTGGGCGATCTCCCGCTTTGGCATCTTCTGCCGGGTAGTATCGCTCAATATCCTGACCTTTACGGCGCGTCAAGTTAAGCATTGGCATGCACGTTCCGTATACCGTCAGGATAAACTCCTGCACGCCGGTTCCCAGACCTTCATAGGTAAACATCACATATTCGCCGCCCTGCAACATCACCGGATGCCCAGTCAGTACATAGCCATCTGCCTGATCCTGAGCTAACGCGGTGGTGTAGAACACCTCTTGTTCGTCGTCTTTATCCTGGCTCGGACGTGTTTCGTTCAAACCGTAAAGCACTGGTGGAATGGTTGGCGAGTTGCCGAGAAAATCGTGCCAGAACTGGTAGCGCATTTCATGGCGGAAATCAGAGATTTGCTCCAGCGAACAGGAGTAGCTCTGGGTAACACCAATCAGCGGCGTATCTTCCAGGGTGACAAATTTGTGCTCTGGCATAGTGAATTCACCCAGACGCAGCGGCGGGCGAATACCAAAGGCGCTCCATTCAGGAGAACGGCGGTAAAGTGCAGGAGTCTGGGCAAACTGCTTCTTGAAAGCGCGGGTAAATGTCTGTTGAGAGTCGAAGCGGTATTGCAGCGCGATGTCCAGAATCGGACGCGCAGTCAGGCGTAGTGCGACCGCCGATTTCGACAAACGACGAGCACGAATATACGCGCCAATAGCATGGCCAGTGACATCTTTAAACATTCTCTGTAAGTGCCACTTGGAATAACCTGCTTTCGCCGCTACATTGTCGAGCGACAGGGGATGATCCAGATGACCTTCCAGCCAGATTAAAAGGTCGCGAATAATGCCGGCCTGATCCATAAAATATCCTCATCCTTTCAACAACGAGCACCTGACATCAGGTAATTGGATAATAGCATTTTTTGCTGTTTTAGCATTCAGTGTTTTTTTCTTAGTCGAGTATGTTTTAGGTCTTGACGGAAATAAAAGTATTGAGATTTTGTTCTTAATCAATATGTTATTTACCGTGACGAACTAATTGCTCGTGTAATAGATAAAAATGGTAACGATATGAAATACAAGCATTTAATCCTGTCTTTAAGCCTGATAATGCTGGGGCCATTGGCTCATGCAGAAGAGATTGGTTCGGTCGACACCGTATTTAAAATGATCGGCCCGGATCACAAAATTGTTGTTGAAGCCTTTGACGATCCCGATGTGAAAAATGTCACCTGTTATGTGAGCCGGGCGAAAACCGGTGGTATTAAAGGGGGATTGGGCCTGGCAGAAGATACCTCCGATGCGGCCATTTCTTGTCAACAAGTCGGGCCGATTGAATTGTCGGATCGTATTAAAAACGGCAAAGCTCAGGGCGAGGTAGTATTCAAAAAACGCACGTCCCTGGTCTTTAAGTCGTTACAGGTCGTGCGCTTTTATGACGCTAAACGCAACGCGCTCGCTTATCTGGCTTACTCCGACAAAGTTGTAGAAGGTTCGCCGAAAAACGCGATTAGCGCGGTTCCTGTCATGCCGTGGCGGCAATAACAGAGGCGATTTATGCAACGGGAAACGGTCTGGTTAGTCGAAGACGAGCAAGGGATAGCCGATACGCTGGTCTACATGTTGCAACAGGAAGGTTTTGACGTCGAGGTCTTTGAGCGAGGCTTGCCAGTGCTGGATAAAGCTCGCCAGCAGGTTCCCGATGTCATGATTCTCGATGTTGGTTTGCCTGATATCAGCGGCTTTGAATTGTGCCGCCAGTTACTGGCGCTCCATCCGGCGTTACCTGTACTGTTCCTGACGGCCCGAAGTGAAGAGGTCGATCGCCTGCTTGGGCTGGAAATTGGCGCTGACGACTACGTGGCTAAACCGTTTTCACCTCGCGAAGTGTGCGCCAGAGTGCGCACCTTACTGCGTCGGGTGAAGAAGTTCTCGACTCCGTCTCCCGTTATCCGTATTGGTCATTTTGAATTGAATGAACCTGCGGCGCAGATCAGCTGGTTTGACACGCCATTAACGCTGACGCGGTATGAGTTTTTATTGCTGAAGACGTTACTCAAGTCGCCGGGCCGCGTCTGGTCCCGCCAGCAACTGATGGATAGCGTGTGGGAAGATGCGCAGGACACCTACGATCGCACCGTCGATACCCACATTAAAACGCTGCGTGCCAAGCTGCGCGCCATCAACCCCGATCTTTCACCGATTAATACTCATCGCGGCATGGGATATAGCCTGAGGGGCCTGTAATGCGTATCGGCATGCGGTTGTTGCTGGGCTATTTTTTACTGGTGGCGGTGGCGGCCTGGTTCGTACTGGCTATTTTTGTCAAAGAAGTTAAACCGGGCGTGCGAAGAGCAACCGAGGGGACGTTAATCGACACCGCAACGTTGCTGGCGGAGCTGGCGCGTCCCGATTTGCTCTCTGGGGACCCAACGCATGGGCAACTGGCGCAGGCGTTTAATCAGCTACAACATCGCCCGTTTCGCGCCAATATCGGTGGCATTAACAAAGTGCGCAACGAATATCATGTCTATATGACCGATGCGCAGGGCAAAGTATTGTTCGATTCGGCAAATAAAGCCGTTGGACAGGATTATTCGCGCTGGAATGACGTCTGGCTAACGTTGCGTGGTCAGTATGGTGCGCGCAGCACGTTGCAAAATCCTGCCGATCCCGAAAGTTCTGTGATGTATGTTGCCGCGCCGATTATGGACGGCTCGCGGCTTATTGGCGTTTTGAGCGTAGGCAAACCGAACGCGGCGATGGCTCCGGTCATTAAGCGTAGCGAGCGGCGAATTTTATGGGCCAGCGCCATTTTGTTGGGGATTGCACTGGTGATTGGCGCAGGCATGGTTTGGTGGATCAACCGCTCTATTGCCAGGCTCACTCGCTATGCTGATTCCGTCACTGACAATAAGCCCGTTCCTCTCCCCGATCTCGGTAGTAGCGAGTTGCGTAAACTCGCGCAGGCGCTGGAAAGTATGCGCGTGAAGCTGGAAGGGAAAAACTATATTGAGCAGTATGTTTATGCGTTAACTCATGAGCTAAAAAGCCCACTGGCGGCGATTCGTGGCGCGGCGGAAATTTTACGCGAAGGTCCGCCGCCGGAAGTGGTGGCTCGTTTTACCGACAACATTCTGACGCAAAATGCGCGAATGCAGGCACTGGTGGAAACGTTACTACGCCAGGCAAGACTGGAGAATCGTCAGGAAGTCGTTCTGACTGCTGTTGATGTGGCGGCATTATTTCGCCGCGTCAGCGAAGCGCGCACCGTGCAGTTGGCAGAAAAAAACATCACTTTGCATGTTATGCCTACTGAGGTTAACGTTGCTTCTGAACCGGCGTTACTGGAGCAGGCGCTGGGGAATTTACTGGATAACGCCATCGATTTTACTCCCGAGAGCGGTTGCATAACGCTAAGCGCCGAAGTGGATCAGGAATACGTCACCCTTAAGGTGCTGGATACCGGTAGTGGGATTCCTGACTACGCGCTGTCACGTATTTTTGAACGCTTTTACTCTTTGCCGCGTGCAAATGGGCAAAAAAGCAGCGGTCTGGGGTTGGCGTTTGTCAGTGAGGTCGCCCGTTTGTTTAACGGCGAAGTCACGCTGCGCAACGTGCAGGAAGGTGGCGTGCTGGCCTCGCTTCGACTTCACCGTCACTTCACATAGCTTCAAATTCTTCCCACATAGCCTTCGTATCCTGCTGTCATTGCAAAGGAGAAGACTATGTTGAAATCCCCCCTGTTCTGGAAAATGACCACCTTGTTTGGTGCAGTATTGCTGTTGTTGATTCCGATAATGCTGATTCGGCAGGTGATTGTCGAACGTGCCGATTACCGTAGCGATGTGGAAGATGTGATTCGCCAAAGTACCAGCGGGCCGCAAAAACTCGTTGGGCCGCTCATCGCTATTCCTGTGACCGAGCTTTATACGGTGCAGGAAGACGATAAAACCGTGGAGCGGAAACGAAGTTTTATTCATTTTTGGTTACCTGAGTCATTGATGGTTGATGGCAATCAGAATGTGGAAGAACGCAAGATAGGCATCTATACCGGTCAGGTCTGGCACAGTGATTTAACGCTAAAAGCCGATTTCGATGTTTCGCGTCTTAGCGAACTCGACGCGCCAAATATCACCTTAGGCAAGCCATTTATTGTGATTAGCGTCGGGGATGCGCGTGGTATTGGTGTGGTGAAAGCGCCTGAAGTTAACGGTACGGCGCTGACCATTGAACCCGGCACCGGGTTAGAGCAAGGCGGGCAGGGCGTGCATATCCCTTTACCCGAAGGGGACTGGCGCAAGCAGAACCTGAAGCTGAATGTGGCGCTGAATTTAAGCGGTACCGGCGATCTTTCTGTGGTGCCTGGCGGGCGTTATAGCGAAATGACCTTAACCAGCAACTGGCCGCATCCCAGTTTTTTAGGTGATTTTCTACCAGCCAAACGGGAAGTTAGCGAGTCAGGTTTTCAGGCGCAATGGCAAAGTAGCTGGTTTGCTAATAATCTCGGTGAGCGTTTTGCTTCAGGCAATGATACCGGCTGGGAAAACTTCCCCGCGTTTAGCGTCGCAGTGACGACGCCAGCCGATCAATACCAATTAACGGACCGGGCGACTAAGTACGCCATTCTGCTGATTGCGCTGACTTTTATGGCATTCTTTGTTTTTGAAACGCTCACCGCGCAACGTTTACACCCAATGCAATATTTGCTGGTGGGGCTTTCATTGGTGATGTTTTATTTGCTCTTGCTGGCGCTTTCTGAACATACCGGTTTTACCGTGGCATGGATAATCGCCAGTCTGATTGGGGCGTTAATGAACGGTATTTATTTGCAGGCGGTATTGAAAGGCTGGCGTAATAGCATGTTGTTTACCCTCGCGCTGTTGTTGCTGGATGGTGTGATGTGGGGACTGCTCAACTCTGCCGATAGCGCGCTGTTGTTGGGAACCAGTGTGCTGGTGGTGGCGCTGGCCGGCATGATGTTTGTGACCCGTAATATCGACTGGTATGCGTTTTCACTGCCGAAAATGAAAGCCAGTAAAGAAGTTACCATGGACGATGAATTACGTATCTGGAAATAAGGTAGAAAAATAAAAACGGCGCTAAAAAGCGCCGTTTTTATTGACGGTGGTAAAGCCGATTAATCTTCCAGATCACCGCAGAAGCGATAACCTTCACCGTGAATGGTGGCGATGATTTCCGGCGTATCCGGCGTAGATTCGAAATGTTTACGAATACGGCGGATCGTCACATCTACAGTACGGTCGTGCGGTTTCAGCTCACGGCCGGTCATTTTCTTCAGCAGTTCAGCACGGGACTGAATTTTGCCTGGGTTTTCACAGAAGTGAAGCATGGCGCGGAACTCGCTGCGCGGCAGCTTGTACTGCTCGCCATCAGGGCCGATCAACGAACGGCTGTTGATGTCCAGTTCCCAACCATTGAACTTGTAGCTTTCAACGCTACGACGTTCTTCGCTGACAGTACCCAGATTCATGGTACGGGACAGCAGGTTGCGTGCACGAATAGTCAGTTCACGCGGGTTGAACGGTTTGGTGATGTAGTCATCTGCACCGATTTCGAGGCCGAGAATTTTATCGACTTCGTTGTCACGGCCAGTCAGGAACATCAACGCAACATTCGCCTGCTCGCGCAGTTCACGCGCTAACAGAAGACCGTTCTTACCCGGCAGATTGATATCCATGATCACCAGGTTGATGTCATATTCAGAGAGGATCTGATGCATTTCCGCGCCATCTGTCGCTTCGAAAACATCATAGCCTTCCGCTTCGAAAATACTTTTCAACGTGTTGCGTGTTACCAACTCGTCTTCAACGATAAGAATGTGCGGGGTCTGCATGTTTGCTACCTAAATTGCCAACTAAATCGAAACAGGAAGTACAAAAGTCCCTGACCTGCCTGATGCATGCTGCAAATTAACATGATCGGCGTAACATGACTAAAGTACGTAATTGCGTTCTTGATGCACTTTCCATCAACGTCAACAACATCATTAGCTTGGTCGTGGGTACTTTCCCTCAGGACCCGACAGTGTCAAAAACGGCTGTCATCCTAACCATTTTAACAGCAATATAACAGGCTAAGAGGGGCAGGACACCCAATAAAACTACGCTTCGTTGACATATATCAAGTTCAATTGTAGCACGTTAACAGTTTGATGAAATGATCGTATCTAAATGCTAGCTTTCGTCACATTATTTTAATAATCCAACTAGTTGCTTCATACAACTAATAAACGTGGTGAATCCAATTATCGAGATTTATTTTTTATAAAATTATCCTAAGTAAACAGAAGGATATGTAGCATTTTTTAACAATTCAATCGTTAGTACAGTCAGGAAATAGTTTAGCTTTTTTTAAGCTAAGCAAAGGGCTTTTCCTGCGACTTACGTTAAGAATTTGTAAATTCGCAACGCGTAATAAGTTGACAATGATCACCCTGTTCGCGGTTATTTGGTCAAGAAGAGTGGCAATATGCGTATAACGATTATTCTGGTTGCACCCGCCAGAGCAGAAAATATTGGGGCAGCGGCGCGGGCAATGAAAACGATGGGTTTTAGCGAACTGCGGATTGTTGATAGTCAGGCACACTTGGAGCCAGTCGCCCGTTGGGTCGCACATGGATCTGGTGATATTATTGATAATATTAAAGTTTTCAAGACACTAGCTGAATCGTTACACGATGTCGATTTCACTGTTGCCACCACTGCGCGCAGTCGGGCGAAATATCATTACTACGCTACGCCAGTAGAACTGGTGCCGCTGTTAGAGGAAAAATCTTCATGGATGAGCCATGCCGCTCTGGTGTTTGGTCGCGAAGATTCCGGGCTGACTAACGAAGAGTTAGCGTTGGCTGACGTTCTTACTGGTGTGCCGATGGTGGCGGATTATCCTTCGCTCAATCTGGGGCAGGCAGTGATGGTCTATTGCTATCAATTAGCAACATTAATACAACAACCGGCGAAAAGTGACACAACGGCAGACCAACATCAACTGCAAGCTTTACGCGAACGAGCCATGACATTGCTGACGACTCTGGCAGTGGCAGATGACATAAAACTGGTCGACTGGTTACAACAACGCCTGGGGCTTTTAGAGCAACGAGACACGGCAATGTTGCACCGTTTGCTGCATGATATTGAAAAAAATATCACCAAATAAAAAACGCCTTAGTAAGTGATTTTCAGCTTTTCATTCTGACTGCAACGGGCAATATGTCTCTGTGTGGATTAAAAAAAGAGTGTCTGATAGCAGCTTCTGAACTGGTTACCTGCCGTGAGTAAATTAAAATTTTATTGACTTAGGTCACTAAATACTTTAACCAATATAGGCATAGCGCACAGACAGATAAAAATTACAGAGTACACAACATCCATGAAACGCATTAGCACCACCATTACCACCACCATCACCATTACCACAGGTAACGGTGCGGGCTGACGCGTACAGGAAACACAGAAAAAAGCCCGCACCTGACAGTGCGGGCTTTTTTTTCGACCAAAGGTAACGAGGTAACAACCATGCGAGTGTTGAAGTTCGGCGGTACATCAGTGGCAAATGCAGAACGTTTTCTGCGGGTTGCCGATATTCTGGAAAGCAATGCCAGGCAGGGGCAGGTGGCGACCGTCCTCTCTGCCCCCGCCAAAATTACCAACCATCTGGTAGCGATGATTGAAAAAACCATTAGCGGCCAAGATGCTTTACCCAATATCAGCGATGCCGAACGTATTTTTGCCGAACTTCTGACGGGACTCGCCGCCGCCCAGCCGGGATTTCCGCTGGCACAATTGAAAACTTTCGTCGACCAGGAATTTGCCCAAATAAAACATGTCCTGCATGGCATTAGTTTGTTGGGGCAGTGCCCGGATAGCATCAACGCTGCGCTGATTTGCCGTGGCGAGAAAATGTCGATCGCCATTATGGCCGGCGTGTTAGAAGCGCGTGGTCACAACGTTACCGTTATCGATCCGGTCGAAAAACTGCTTGCAGTGGGGCATTACCTCGAATCTACCGTTGATATTGCTGAGTCCACCCGCCGTATTGCGGCAAGCCGCATTCCGGCTGACCACATGGTGCTGATGGCTGGTTTCACTGCCGGTAATGAAAAAGGCGAGCTGGTGGTTCTGGGACGCAACGGTTCCGACTACTCCGCTGCGGTGCTGGCGGCCTGTTTACGCGCCGATTGTTGCGAGATCTGGACGGATGTTGACGGTGTTTATACCTGCGATCCGCGTCAGGTGCCCGATGCGAGGTTGTTGAAGTCGATGTCCTATCAGGAAGCGATGGAGCTTTCTTACTTCGGCGCTAAAGTTCTTCACCCCCGCACCATCACCCCCATCGCCCAGTTTCAGATCCCTTGCCTGATTAAAAATACCGGAAATCCTCAAGCTCCAGGTACGCTCATTGGTGCCAGCCGTGATGAAGACGAATTACCGGTCAAGGGCATTTCCAATCTGAATAACATGGCAATGTTCAGCGTTTCCGGCCCGGGGATGAAAGGGATGGTTGGCATGGCGGCGCGCGTCTTTGCAGCGATGTCACGCGCCCGTATTTCCGTGGTGCTGATTACGCAATCATCTTCCGAATACAGTATCAGTTTCTGCGTTCCGCAAAGCGACTGTGTGCGAGCTGAACGGGCAATGCAGGAAGAGTTCTACCTGGAACTGAAAGAAGGCTTACTGGAGCCGTTGGCGGTGACGGAACGGCTGGCCATTATCTCGGTGGTAGGTGATGGTATGCGCACCTTACGTGGGATCTCGGCGAAATTCTTTGCCGCGCTGGCCCGCGCCAATATCAACATTGTCGCCATTGCTCAGGGATCTTCTGAACGCTCAATCTCTGTCGTGGTCAATAACGATGATGCGACCACTGGCGTGCGCGTTACTCATCAGATGCTGTTCAATACCGATCAGGTTATCGAAGTGTTTGTGATTGGCGTCGGTGGCGTTGGCGGTGCGCTGCTGGAGCAACTGAAGCGTCAGCAAAGCTGGTTGAAGAATAAACATATCGACTTACGTGTCTGCGGTGTTGCTAACTCGAAGGCACTGCTCACCAATGTACATGGCCTTAATCTGGAAAACTGGCAGGAAGAACTGGCGCAAGCCAAAGAGCCGTTTAATCTCGGGCGCTTAATTCGCCTCGTGAAAGAATATCATCTGCTGAACCCGGTCATTGTTGACTGTACTTCCAGCCAGGCAGTGGCGGATCAATATGCCGACTTCCTGCGCGAAGGTTTCCACGTTGTTACGCCGAACAAAAAGGCCAACACCTCGTCGATGGATTACTACCATCAGTTGCGTTATGCGGCGGAAAAATCGCGGCGTAAATTCCTCTATGACACCAACGTTGGGGCTGGATTACCGGTTATCGAGAACCTGCAAAATCTGCTCAATGCTGGTGATGAATTGATGAAGTTCTCCGGCATTCTTTCAGGTTCGCTTTCTTATATCTTCGGCAAGTTAGACGAAGGCATGAGTTTCTCCGAGGCGACCACACTGGCGCGGGAAATGGGTTATACCGAACCGGACCCGCGAGATGATCTTTCTGGTATGGATGTGGCGCGTAAGCTATTGATTCTCGCTCGTGAAACGGGACGTGAACTGGAGCTGGCGGATATTGAAATTGAACCTGTGCTGCCCGCAGAGTTTAACGCCGAGGGTGATGTCGCCGCTTTTATGGCGAATCTGTCACAGCTCGACGATCTCTTTGCCGCGCGTGTGGCGAAGGCCCGTGATGAAGGAAAAGTTTTGCGCTATGTTGGCAATATTGATGAAGATGGCGTCTGCCGCGTGAAGATTGCCGAAGTGGATGGTAATGATCCGCTGTTCAAAGTGAAAAATGGCGAAAACGCCCTGGCCTTCTATAGCCACTATTATCAGCCGCTGCCGTTGGTACTGCGCGGATATGGTGCGGGCAATGACGTTACAGCTGCCGGTGTCTTTGCTGATCTGCTACGTACCCTCTCATGGAAGTTAGGAGTCTGACATGGTTAAAGTTTATGCCCCGGCTTCCAGTGCCAATATGAGCGTCGGGTTTGATGTGCTCGGGGCGGCGGTGACACCTGTTGATGGTGCATTGCTCGGAGATGTAGTCACGGTTGAGGCGGCAGAGACATTCAGTCTCAACAACCTCGGACGCTTTGCCGATAAGCTGCCGTCAGAGCCACGGGAAAATATCGTTTATCAGTGCTGGGAGCGTTTTTGCCAGGAGCTTGGCAAGCAAATTCCAGTGGCGATGACTCTGGAAAAGAATATGCCGATCGGTTCGGGCTTAGGCTCCAGCGCCTGTTCAGTGGTCGCGGCGCTGATGGCGATGAATGAACACTGCGGCAAGCCGCTTAATGACACTCGTTTGCTGGCTTTGATGGGCGAGTTGGAAGGGCGTATCTCCGGCAGCATTCATTACGACAACGTGGCACCGTGTTTTCTTGGTGGTATGCAGTTGATGATTGAAGAAAACGACATCATCAGTCAGCAAGTGCCAGGGTTTGATGAGTGGCTGTGGGTGCTGGCGTATCCGGGGATTAAAGTCTCGACGGCAGAAGCCAGGGCTATTTTACCGGCGCAGTATCGCCGCCAGGATTGCATTGCGCACGGGCGACATCTGGCAGGCTTCATTCACGCCTGCTATTCCCGTCAGCCTGAGCTTGCCGCGAAGCTGATGAAAGATGTTATCGCTGAACCCTACCGTGAACGGTTACTGCCAGGCTTCCGGCAGGCGCGGCAGGCGGTTGCGGAAATCGGCGCGGTAGCGAGCGGTATCTCCGGCTCCGGCCCGACTTTGTTCGCTCTGTGTGACAAGCCGGATACCGCCCAGCGCGTTGCCGACTGGTTGGGTAAAAACTACCTGCAAAATCAGGAAGGTTTTGTTCATATTTGCCGGCTGGATACGGCGGGCGCACGAGTACTGGAAAACTAAATGAAACTCTACAATCTGAAAGATCACAATGAGCAGGTCAGCTTTGCGCAAGCCGTAACCCAGGGGTTGGGCAAAAATCAGGGGCTGTTTTTCCCGCACGACCTGCCGGAATTCAGCCTGACTGAAATTGATGAGATGCTGAAGCTGGATTTTGTCACCCGCAGTGCGAAGATCCTCTCGGCGTTTATTGGTGATGAAATCCCGCAGGAAATCCTGGAAGAGCGCGTACGCGCGGCGTTTGCCTTCCCGGCTCCGGTCGCCAATGTTGAAAGCGATGTCGGTTGTCTGGAATTGTTCCACGGGCCAACGCTGGCATTTAAAGATTTCGGCGGTCGCTTTATGGCACAAATACTGACCCATATTGCGGGCGATAAGCCAGTGACCATTCTGACCGCGACATCCGGTGATACTGGAGCGGCAGTGGCTCATGCTTTCTACGGTTTACCGAATGTGAAAGTGGTTATCCTCTATCCACGAGGCAAAATCAGTCCACTGCAAGAAAAACTGTTCTGTACATTGGGCGGCAATATCGAAACTGTTGCCATCGACGGCGATTTCGATGCCTGTCAGGCGCTGGTGAAGCAGGCGTTTGATGATGAAGAACTGAAAGTGGCGCTGGGGCTAAACTCTGCTAACTCCATTAACATCAGCCGTTTGCTGGCGCAGATTTGCTACTACTTTGAAGCTGTTGCGCAGCTGCCGCAGGAAGCGCGCAACCAGCTGGTTGTCTCGGTGCCAAGCGGAAACTTCGGCGATTTGACGGCGGGTCTGCTGGCGAAGTCACTCGGTCTGCCGGTGAAACGTTTTATTGCTGCGACCAACGTGAACGATACCGTGCCACGTTTCCTGCACGACGGTCAGTGGTCACCCAAAGCGACTCAGGCGACGTTATCCAATGCGATGGATGTTAGCCAGCCAAACAACTGGCCGCGTGTGGAAGAGTTGTTCCGCCGCAAAATCTGGCAACTGAAAGAGCTGGGGTATGCAGCCGTGGATGATGAAACCACGCAACAGACAATGCGTGAGTTAAAAGAACTGGGCTATACCTCGGAGCCGCACGCTGCCGTAGCTTATCGTGCGCTGCGTGACCAGTTGAATCCAGGCGAATATGGCTTGTTCCTCGGCACCGCGCATCCGGCGAAATTTAAAGAGAGCGTGGAAGCGATTCTCGGTGAAACGTTGGATCTGCCAAAAGAGCTGGCAGAACGTGCTGATTTACCCTTGCTTTCGCATAACCTGCCCGCCGATTTTGCTGCGTTGCGTAAATTGATGATGAATCATCAGTAACATCTATTCATTATCTCAATCAGGCCGGGTTTGCTTTTATGCAGCCCGGCTTTTTTATGAAGAAAATATGGAGAAAAACGACAGGGAAAAAGGAGAAATTCTCAATAAATGCGGTAACTTAGAGATTAGGATTGCGGAGAATAACAACTGCCGTTCTCATCGCGTAATCTCCGGATATCGACCCATAACGGGCAATGATAAAAGGAGTAACCTGTGAAAAAGATGCAATCTATCGTACTCGCACTTTCCCTGGTTCTGGTCGCTCCCATGGCAGCGCAGGCTGCGGAAATTACGCTAGTCCCGTCAGTAAAATTACAGATAGGCGATCGTGATAATCGTGGCTATTACTGGGATGGCGGTCACTGGCGCGACCACGGCTGGTGGAAACAACATTATGAATGGCGAGGCAATCGCTGGCACCCATATGGACCGCCGCCATCGCCGCGCCATAACAAGCACAATGATCATCGTGGCGATCATCGTCCGGAGCCGGACAAACATCATCGCTAAATATCAATGCCGGATTACCATCCGGCATTGACTACAAACTTAACGCTGCTCGTAGCGTTTAAACACCAGTTCGCCATTGCTGGAGGAAGCTTCATCAAAGAAGTAACCTTCGCTATTAAAACCAGTCAGTTGCTCTGGTTTGGTCAGCCGATTTTCAATAATGAAACGACTCATCAGACCGCGTGCTTTCTTAGCGTAGAAGCTGATTATCTTAAATTTGCCGTTCTTCTCATCGAGGAACACTGGCTTGATAATCTCGGCATTCAATTTCTTCGGCTTCACCGATTTAAAATACTCATCTGACGCCAGATTTATCACCACATTATCGCCTTGTGCTGCGAGCGCCTCGTTCAGCTTGTTGGTGATGATATCTCCCCAGAATTGATACAGATCTTTCCCTCGGGCATTCTCAAGACGTATCCCCATTTCCAGACGATAAGGCTGCATTAAATCGAGCGGGCGCAGTACGCCATACAAGCCGGAAAGCATTCGCAAATGCTGTTGGGCAAAATCGAAATCGTCTTCGCTGAAGGTTTCGGCCTGCAAGCCAGTGTAGACATCACCTTTAAACACCAGAATTGCCTGGCGGGCATTCTCCGGTGTGAAATTTGGCTGCCAGTCATGAAAGCGAGCGGCGTTGATACCCGCCAGTTTGTCGCTGATGCGCATCAGGGAGCTAATCTGCGGGGGCGTCAGTTTCCGCGCTTCATGGATCAGCTGCTGGGCGTTGTCTAACAGCTCCGGCAGCGTATAGCGCGTGGTGGTCAACGGGCTTTGGTAATCAAGCGTTTTCGCAGGTGAAATAAGAATCAGCATATCCAGTCCTTGCAGGAAATTTATGCCGACTTTAGCAAAAAAAGAGAATGAGTTGATCGATAGTTGTGATTACTCCTGCGAAACATCATCCCACGCGTCTGGAGAAAGCTGGCGACCGATCTCCGGATAACGCAACGGATCAAACACCGGACGCACGCCGAGTTTACGCTGGCGTAGATAATCACTGGCAATGGTATGAACCACAGGCGAGAGCAGTAATATGGCGGTCAAATTGGTAATAGCCATGCAGGCCATAATGATATCTGCCAGTTGCCACATCAGCGGAAGACTTAGCAAGGTGCCGCCGATGACCGTTGCGAAGGTGCAGATCCGCAGACACCAGATCGCTTTAGGGTTGTTCAGGCGTAAAAAGAAGAGATTGTTTTCGGCATAAATGTAGTTGGTAACGATGGAGCTGAAGGCAAACAGAATAACCACGAGGGTAACAAACTCCGCACCCCAGGAACCCATTAGCACCCGCATCGCCTTCTGGATAAGCTGAATACCTTCCAGCGGCATGTAGGTTGTGCCGTTACCCGCCAGTAATATCAGCATGGCGCTTGCCGTGCAGATGACCAGGGTGTCGATAAAAATGCCAATCATCTGGACAATTCCTTGCGCTGCCGGATGCGGAGGCCAGGACGCAGCTGCCGCTGCCGCGTTTGGCGTCGACCCCATTCCCGCCTCATTGGAAAACATACTGCGCTGAAAACCGTTAGTAATCGCCTGGCTTAAGGTATATCCCGCCGCGCCGCCTGCAGCTTCCTGCCAGCCAAAAGCACTCTCAAAAATAGACCAAATGACGTGGGGAAGTTGCCCGATATTCATTACGCAAATCACCAGGCAGGTCAGTACCCAGATTATCGCCATCAACGGGACAAACCCCTGCATGAGCCGGGCGACGCCATGAAGACCGCGAGTGATCGCCAGCAGAGCAAAGACAGCGAGAATAATACCTGTTACCAGCGGGGGAAAATCAAAAGAAAAACTCAGAGCTCGCGCAACGGCGTTCGCCTGAACTCCGCTGAAAATTATGGCGTAGGCGATGAGCAAAAAGACGGCGAACAGAACGCCCATCCAGCGCATCCCCAGCCCGCGCGCCATATACCATGCCGGTCCGCCACGAAACTGCCCATTGGCATCACGTTCTTTATAAAGCTGTGCGAGGGAACATTCGGCAAACGAGGTCGCCATGCCGATAAATGCGGCAACCCACATCCAGAAGACGGCTCCAGGTCCACCGGCGGTAATTGCCAGCGCAACGCCGGCCAGGTTGCCGCTACCCACGCGCGCTGCAAGACTGGTACACAATGACTGAAATGAGGTTAAACCGCCTGGCTGTGGATGAATGCTATTTTTAAGACTTTTGCCAAACTGGCGGATGTAGCGAAACTGCACAAATCCGGTGCGAAAAGTGAACCAACAACCTGCGCCGAAGAGCAGGTAAATCATTACCGATCCCCAAAGGACGCTGTTAATAAAGGAGAAAAAATCTGGCATGCATATCCCTCTTATTGCCGGTCGCGATGACTTTCCTGTGTAAACGTTACCAATTGTTTAAGAAGTATATACGCTACGAGGTACTTGATAACTTCTGCGTAGCATACATGAGGTTTTGTATAAAAATGGCGGGCGATATCAACGCAGTGTCAGAAATCCGAAACAGTCTCGCCTGGCGATAACCGTCTTGTCGGCGGTTGCGCTGACGTTGCGTCGTGATATCATCAGGGCAGACCGGTTACATCCCCCTAACAAGCTGTTTAAAGAGAAATACTATCATGACGGACAAATTGACCTCCCTTCGTCAGTACACCACCGTAGTGGCCGACACTGGGGACATCGCGGCAATGAAGCTGTATCAACCGCAGGATGCCACAACCAACCCTTCTCTCATTCTTAACGCAGCGCAGATTCCGGAATACCGTAAGTTGATTGATGATGCTGTCGCCTGGGCGAAACAGCAGAGCAACGATCGCGCGCAGCAGATCGTGGACGCGACCGACAAACTGGCCGTAAATATTGGTCTGGAAATCCTGAAACTGGTTCCGGGCCGTATCTCAACTGAAGTTGATGCGCGTCTTTCCTATGACACCGAAGCGTCAATTGCGAAAGCAAAACGCCTGATCAAACTCTACAACGATGCAGGTATTAGCAACGATCGTATTCTGATCAAACTGGCTTCTACCTGGCAGGGTATCCGTGCTGCGGAACAGCTGGAAAAAGAAGGCATCAACTGTAACCTGACCCTGCTGTTCTCCTTCGCTCAGGCTCGTGCTTGTGCGGAAGCGGGCGTGTTCCTGATCTCGCCGTTTGTTGGCCGTATTCTTGACTGGTACAAAGCGAATACCGATAAGAAAGAGTACGCTCCGGCAGAAGATCCGGGCGTGGTTTCTGTATCTGAAATCTACCAGTACTACAAAGAGCATGGTTATGAAACCGTGGTTATGGGCGCAAGCTTCCGTAACATCGGCGAAATTCTGGAACTGGCAGGCTGCGACCGTCTGACCATCGCACCGGCACTGCTGAAAGAGCTGGCGGAGAGCGAAGGGGCTATCGAACGTAAACTGTCTTACACTGGTGAAGTGAAAGCGCGTCCGGCGCGTATCACTGAGTCCGAGTTCCTGTGGCAGCACAACCAGGATCCAATGGCAGTAGATAAACTGGCGGAAGGTATCCGTAAGTTTGCTGTTGACCAGGAAAAACTGGAAAAAATGATCGGCGATCTGCTGTAATCATACTTAGCGTGACCGGGAAGTCGGTCACGCTACCTCTTCTGAAACCTGTCTGTCACTCCCTTCGCAGTGTATCATTCTGTTTAACGAGACTGTTTAAACGGAAAAATCTTGATGAATACTTTACGTATTGGCTTAGTTTCCATCTCTGATCGCGCATCCAGCGGCGTTTATCAGGATAAAGGCATCCCTGCGCTGGAAGAATGGCTGACATCGGCGCTAACCACGCCGTTTGAACTGGAAACCCGCTTAATCCCCGATGAGCAGGCGATCATCGAGCAAACGTTGTGTGAGCTGGTGGATGAAATGAGTTGCCATCTGGTGCTCACCACGGGCGGAACTGGCCCGGCGCGTCGTGACGTAACGCCCGATGCGACGCTGGCAGTAGCGGACCGCGAGATGCCAGGCTTTGGTGAACAGATGCGCCAGATCAGCCTGCATTTTGTACCAACTGCGATCCTTTCGCGTCAGGTGGGGGTGATTCGCAAACAGGCGCTGATCCTTAACTTACCCGGTCAACCGAAGTCTATTAAAGAGACGCTGGAAGGTGTGAAGGACGCTGAGGGTAACGTTGTGGTGCACGGTATTTTTGCCAGCGTACCGTACTGCATTCAGTTGCTGGAAGGGCCATACGTTGAAACGGCACCGGAAGTGGTTGCAGCATTCAGACCGAAGAGTGCAAGACGCGAAGTTAGCGAATAAAAAAATCCCCCCAAGCGGGGGGATCAGACTGATGACAAACGCAAAACTGCCTGATGCGCTACGCTTATCAGGCCTACGATCTTCTTGCAATATATTGAATTTGCACGATTTTGTAGGCCGGATAAGGCGTTCACGCCGCATCCGGCATAAACAAAGCGCACGTTGTTAACAATCTTATCCCTTCGAGCGGGGGGAGCTTAACAATTAGTGAGACTCACCAATCGGCAGAACGGTGCGACCAAACTGCTCGTTCAGCACTTCACCCATCGCCAGATAGATTGCACTGGCACCGCAGATAAGACCAATCCAGCCGGCAAAGTGGATGATCGCGGCGTTACCGGCAATGTTACCGATCGCCAGCAGGGCAAACAGCACGGTCAGGCTAAAGAAAACGAATTGCAGAACGCGTGCGCCTTTCAGCGTGCCGAAGAACATAAACAGCGTAAATATGCCCCACAGACCCAGGTAGACACCAAGGAACTGTGCATTTGGCGCATCGGTCAGCCCCAGTTTCGGCATCAGCAGAATTGCAACCAGCGTCAGCCAGAAAGAACCGTAAGAGGTGAATGCGGTTAAACCGAAAGTGTTGCCTTTTTTGTACTCCAGCAGACCGGCAAAAATTTGCGCGATGCCGCCGTAGAAAATGCCCATGGCAAGAATAATACCGTCCAGAGCAAAATAACCCACGTTGTGCAGGTTAAGCAGAATGGTGGTCATGCCGAAGCCCATCAGGCCCAGCGGTGCCGGATTAGCCAACTTAGTGTTGCCCATAATTCCTCAAAAATCATCATCGAATGAATGGTGAAATAATTTCCCTGAATAACTGTAGTGTTTTCAGGGCGCGGCATAATAATCAGCCAGTGGGGCAGTGTCTACGATCTTTTGAGGGGAAAATGAAAATTTTCCCCGGTTTCCGGTATCAGACCTGAGTGGCGCTAACCATCCGGCGCAGGCAGGCGATTTGCAGTACGGCTGGAATTGTCACGCGATAGGCACTGCCGCTGACCGCTTTAACCCCATTTAATGCTGCGCCCACAGGGCCTCCCAGACCCGCGCCGCGCAGCAAACCATGCCCAAGCACGCTCATTGCTGCGTGGGTGCGTAAAATGCGGGTCAATTGGCTGGAAAGCAAATGCGACACACCTTTTGCCAATAATTTGTCTTTCATCAGCAGCGGCAGCAGCTCTTCCAGCTCATTCACCCTGGCATCGACCGCGTGCAGAAACTCCTGCTTATGTTCCTCGTCCATTTTCTTCCAGGTATTACGCAGAAATTGTTCCAGTAACTGTTGCTCAATTTCAAACGTAGACATCTCTTTGTCGGCTTTCAGCTTCAATCGCTTTGAAACATCGAGCAAAATGGCGCGATACAATTTACCGTGTCCGCGCAGTTTGTTGGCGATACTATCGCCACCAAAATGCTGTAATTCTCCGGCAATCAGCTGCCAGTTGCGGCGGTGTCGCTCGGGATGTCCTTCCATCGATTTAAACAGTTCGTTGCGCATCAGTACGCTGGAGAGGCGAGTTTTGCCTTTTTCATTATGGGTGAGCAGCCGGGCGAAATTTGCCAACTGTTCCTCACTACAATGCTGGAGAAAATCCAGATCTGAATCATTCAGGTAATTAACATTCATTTTTTGTGGTTTCTATATTCTGGCGTTAGTCGTCGCCGATAATTTTCAGCGTGGCCATATCCGATGAGTTCACTGTATGACCGGAAAAGGTGATTTTTGAGACGCAGCGTTTGTTGTCGTTATCGCTGTTAATGTTGATCCAGTCAGTGGTTTGCTCTTCTTTTATTTCTGAAGGAATATTCAGGGTCTGACTGGCGCTTCGGGTGGCTTTGAAATAAATCGATGCACCGCTTAACTGCAAATCGCCATGGTCGGCTGAGAGTTGTATGCGTTTAACAATGCGACAAACAGGAAGTTTCAGCGCCAGATCGTTGGTTTCGTTTCGCGGCATTGCAATGACGCCGAGGATTTTATGGTCGTTTGCCTGCGCCGTGCAGCACAGCATCAGGCTAATCGCCAGGCTGGCGGAAATCGTAATAACGGATTTCATAAGGATTCTCTTGGTGGGGAGGGGTAAGGGGATGAAACTAGTTTACTGCTGATAAAGAGAAGTTTCAGGTACGTAATATTTTCTTTTTATTACAATTTTTTGATGAATGCCTTGGCTGCGATTCATTCTTTATATGAATAAAATTGTTGTCAGTTTCACGTCTTGTCCTGCCATATCGCGAAATTTCTGCGCAAAAGCACAAAAAATTTTTGCATCTCCCCCTTGATGACGTGGGTTACGACCCCATTTAGTAGTCAACCGCAGTGAGTGAGTCTGCAAAAAAATGAAATTGGGCAGTTGAAACCAGACGTTTCGCCCCTATTACAGACTCACAACCACATGATGACCGAATATATAGTGGAGACGTTTAGATGGGTAAAATAATTGGTATCGACCTGGGTACTACCAACTCTTGTGTAGCGATTATGGATGGCACCACTCCTCGTGTACTGGAGAACGCCGAAGGCGATCGCACCACGCCTTCTATCATTGCCTATACCCAGGATGGTGAAACTCTGGTTGGTCAGCCGGCTAAACGTCAGGCAGTGACGAACCCGCAAAACACCCTGTTTGCGATTAAACGCCTGATTGGCCGCCGCTTCCAGGACGAAGAAGTACAGCGTGATGTTTCCATCATGCCGTTCAAAATTATTGCTGCTGATAACGGCGACGCATGGGTCGAAGTTAAAGGCCAGAAAATGGCACCGCCGCAGATCTCTGCTGAAGTGCTGAAAAAAATGAAGAAAACCGCTGAAGATTACCTGGGTGAACCGGTAACTGAAGCTGTTATTACCGTACCGGCATACTTTAACGATGCTCAGCGTCAGGCAACCAAAGACGCAGGCCGTATCGCTGGTCTGGAAGTAAAACGTATCATCAACGAACCGACCGCAGCTGCGCTGGCTTACGGTCTGGACAAAGGTACTGGCAACCGTACTATCGCGGTTTATGACCTGGGTGGTGGTACTTTCGATATTTCCATTATCGAAATCGACGAAGTTGACGGCGAAAAAACCTTCGAAGTTCTGGCAACCAACGGTGATACCCACCTGGGTGGTGAAGACTTCGACAGTCGTCTGATCAACTATCTGGTTGAAGAATTCAAGAAAGATCAGGGCATTGACCTGCGCAACGATCCGCTGGCAATGCAGCGCCTGAAAGAAGCGGCAGAAAAAGCGAAAATCGAACTGTCTTCCGCTCAGCAGACCGACGTTAACCTGCCGTACATCACTGCAGACGCGACCGGTCCGAAACACATGAACATCAAAGTGACTCGTGCGAAACTGGAAAGCCTGGTTGAAGATCTGGTAAACCGTTCCATTGAGCCGCTGAAAGTTGCACTGCAGGACGCTGGCCTGTCCGTATCTGATATCGACGACGTTATCCTCGTTGGTGGTCAGACTCGTATGCCAATGGTTCAGAAGAAAGTTGCTGAATTCTTTGGTAAAGAGCCGCGTAAAGATGTTAACCCGGACGAAGCTGTAGCCATCGGTGCTGCTGTTCAGGGTGGTGTTCTGACTGGTGACGTAAAAGACGTACTGCTGCTGGACGTTACCCCGCTGTCTCTGGGTATCGAAACCATGGGCGGTGTGATGACCACGCTGATCGCGAAAAACACCACTATCCCGACCAAGCACAGCCAGGTGTTCTCTACCGCTGAAGACAACCAGTCTGCGGTAACCATCCATGTGCTGCAGGGTGAACGTAAACGTGCGGCTGATAACAAATCTCTGGGTCAGTTCAACCTGGATGGTATCAACCCGGCACCGCGCGGCATGCCGCAGATCGAAGTTACCTTCGATATCGATGCTGACGGTATCCTGCACGTTTCCGCGAAAGACAAAAACAGCGGTAAAGAGCAGAAGATCACTATCAAGGCTTCTTCTGGTCTGAACGAAGATGAAATCCAGAAAATGGTACGCGACGCAGAAGCTAACGCCGAAGCTGACCGTAAGTTTGAAGAGCTGGTACAGACTCGCAACCAGGGCGACCATCTGCTGCACAGCACCCGTAAGCAGGTTGAAGAAGCAGGCGACAAACTGCCGGCTGACGACAAAACTGCTATCGAGTCTGCGCTGACTGCACTGGAAACTGCTCTGAAAGGTGAAGACAAAGCCGCTATCGAAGCGAAAATGCAGGAACTGGCACAGGTTTCCCAGAAACTGATGGAAATCGCCCAGCAGCAACATGCCCAGCAGCAGACTGCCGGTGCTGATGCTTCTGCAAACAACGCGAAAGATGACGATGTTGTCGACGCTGAATTTGAAGAAGTCAAAGACAAAAAATAATCGCCCTATAAACGGGTAATTATACTGACACGGGCGAAGGGGAATTTCCTCTCCGCCCGTGCATTCATCTAGGGGCAAATCAAAAAAGATGGCTAAGCAAGATTATTACGAGATTTTAGGCGTTTCCAAAACAGCGGAAGAGCGTGAAATCAAAAAGGCCTACAAACGCCTGGCCATGAAATACCACCCGGACCGTAACCAGGGTGACAAAGAGGCCGAGGCGAAATTTAAAGAGATCAAGGAAGCTTATGAAGTTCTGACCGACTCGCAAAAACGTGCGGCATACGATCAGTATGGTCATGCTGCGTTTGAGCAAGGCGGCATGGGCGGCGGCGGTTTTGGCGGCGGCGCAGACTTCAGCGATATTTTTGGTGACGTTTTCGGCGATATTTTTGGCGGCGGACGTGGTCGTCAACGTGCGGCGCGCGGTGCTGATTTACGCTATAACATGGAGCTCACCCTCGAAGAAGCTGTACGTGGCGTGACCAAAGAGATCCGCATTCCGACTCTGGAAGAGTGTGACGTTTGCCACGGTAGCGGTGCAAAACCAGGTACACAGCCGCAGACCTGTCCGACCTGTCATGGTTCTGGCCAGGTGCAGATGCGCCAGGGTTTCTTTGCCGTGCAGCAGACCTGTCCACACTGTCAGGGCCGCGGTACGCTGATCAAAGATCCGTGCAACAAATGTCATGGTCATGGTCGTGTTGAGCGCAGCAAAACGCTGTCCGTTAAAATCCCGGCAGGGGTGGACACTGGAGACCGCATCCGTCTTGCGGGCGAAGGTGAAGCGGGTGAACACGGCGCACCGGCAGGCGATCTGTACGTTCAGGTTCAGGTTAAACAGCACCCGATTTTCGAGCGTGAAGGCAACAACCTGTATTGCGAAGTCCCGATCAACTTCGCTATGGCGGCGCTGGGTGGTGAAATCGAAGTACCGACCCTTGATGGTCGCGTCAAACTGAAAGTGCCTGGCGAAACCCAGACCGGTAAGCTGTTCCGTATGCGCGGTAAAGGCGTCAAGTCTGTCCGCGGTGGCGCACAGGGTGATTTGCTATGCCGCGTTGTTGTCGAAACACCGGTAGGTTTGAACGAGAAGCAGAAACAGCTGCTGCAAGAGCTGCAAGAAAGCTTTGGTGGCCCAACCGGCGAGCACAACAGCCCGCGTTCAAAGAGCTTCTTTGATGGCGTGAAGAAGTTTTTTGACGACCTGACTCGCTAACCTCCCCAAAAGCCTGCCCGTGGGCAGGCCAGGGTAAAAACCAGGGTGCGTTGAAGATATGCGAGCACCTGTAAAGTGGCGGGGATCACTCCCCGCCGTTGCTCTTACTCGGATTCGTAAGCCGTGAAAACAGCAACCTCCGTCTGGCCAGTTCGGATGTGAACCTCACAGAGGTCTTTTCTCGTTACCAGCGCCGCCACTACGGCGGTGATACAGATGACGATCAGGGCGACAATCATCGCCTTATGCTGCTTCATTGCTCTCTTCTCCTTGACCTTACGGTCAGTAAGAGGCACTCTACATGTGTTCTGCATATAGGGGGCCTCGGGTTGATGGTAAAATATCACTCGGGGCTTTTCTCTATCTGCCGTTCAGCTAATGCCTGAGACAGACAGCCTCAAGCACCCGCCGCTATTATATCGCTCTCTTTAACCCATTCTGTTTTATCGATTCTAATCCTGAAGACGCCTCGCATTTTTGCGTAATCAATCTTTAGTACATTGTTTATTTTAACTCTTATGTGCGTTTTCATTTACAAAAGTTGAGATTATGAACAAGAGGTTTAAGTTATGCCTGAATGGTGAGTTATTACTGGAGAAAGTAATAGAAGATACAAAATATTCTTGTACAGAATTGAATTTTCTTTTTGTGAGGAAAAATGTTTATAAATCAATGAGTGATATTT
The DNA here is from genome assembly GCF_003697165.2 of Escherichia coli DSM 30083 = JCM 1649 = ATCC 11775. Taxonomy (GTDB): domain Bacteria; phylum Pseudomonadota; class Gammaproteobacteria; order Enterobacterales; family Enterobacteriaceae; genus Escherichia; species Escherichia coli. Next base: position 3,994,670 of record NZ_CP033092.2, on the reverse strand, counting down.
AAAATCGACACACTTTTTGAAACACGATACCTCCACACCCGGGGGTAAAAGTAATCTGCGATCTCCATCACGCTTTGCCATTCACCTTTAAATATACTTTCTGAGTCGTTCTTAATCAAAATGAATTATCTGATGTATTGATTTCTATGGAACCATAAAAAAAATGAATGGAGAGCATATTATATGTCTGCCAAAAGACGGCTTCTTATTGCGTGTGCCCTGACAACGATTTTCTATCACCTTCCTGCATATTCTTCATTAGAATATAAAGGTTCCTTTGGCTCAATAAATGCAGGTTATGCTGACTGGAATAGTGGCTTCATTAACACTCATCGTGGTGAAGTATGGAAAGTGACTGCAGACTTTGGTGTGAATTTTAAAGAAGCCGAGTTTTACTCATTTTATGAAAGCAATGTGCTTAACCATGCCGTAGCGGGGCGTAATCATACCGTTTCTGCTATGACACATGTCAGACTCTTTGACTCCAATATGACTTTCTTTGGCAAGATCTATGGTCAATGGGATAACTCATGGGGTGACGATCTTGATATGTTTTATGGTTTGGGCTACCTCGGCTGGAATGGTTCATGGGGGTTTTTTAAACCGTATATTGGATTACATAATCAATCTGGAGACTACGTCTCAGCCAAATATGGACAAACAAATGGCTGGAATGGTTATGTTGTTGGCTGGACAGCAGTATTACCTTTTACGTTATTTGACGAAAAATTTGTTTTATCTAACTGGAATGAAATAGAACTGGACAGAAATGATGCCTATGCGGAACAACAATTTGGTCGGAATGGGCTAAATGGCGGTTTAACAGTAGCCTGGAAGTTCTATCCTCGCTGGAAAGCCAGTGTGACGTGGCGTTATTTCGATAATAAGTTGGGCTACGATGGTTTTGGCGATCAAATGATTTATATGCTTGGTTATGATTTCTAATTTTCATCAGGGAATAATTATGCAGAAAACATTAATGGCCAGTTTGATCGGCCTTGCAGTTTGCACAGGGAATGCTTTTAATCCAGTCGTAGCTGCCGAGACTAAACAACCCAATTTAGTCATCATTATGGCGGATGATTTAGGCTATGGTGATTTAGCAACATATGGACATCAGATCGTTAAAACACCCAATATTGACAGGCTTGCCCAGGAGGGCGTCAAATTTACTGACTACTATGCACCAGCTCCCTTAAGTTCTCCTTCGCGGGCGGGGTTATTAACGGGGCGGATGCCATTTCGTACCGGCATACGTTCATGGATCCCAACGGGAAAAGATGTGGCATTAGGGCGTAATGAACTCACGATTGCTAATCTACTCAAAGCGCAAGGGTATGACACGGCCATGATGGGTAAGCTGCATCTGAATGCAGGCGGCGATCGCACCGATCAGCCGCAGGCAAAAGATATGGGCTTTGATTACTCACTGGTTAATACGGCGGGTTTTGTTACCGACGCCACGCTGGATAACGCTAAAGAACGCCCGCGTTATGGCATGGTTTACCCGACAGGTTGGCTACGTAACGGGCAACCCACTCCACGAGCCGATAAAATGAGCGGTGAGTATGTCAGTTCGGAAGTCGTCAACTGGCTGGATAACAAAAAGGACAGCAAGCCTTTCTTCCTCTATGTTGCTTTTACCGAAGTGCATAGCCCCCTGGCTTCGCCCAAAAAATACCTCGACATGTACTCACAATATATGAGCGCGTATCAGAAGCAGCATCCTGATTTATTTTATGGCGACTGGGCAGACAAACCCTGGCGTGGTGTGGGGGAATATTATGCCAATATCAGCTATCTGGATGCACAGGTTGGAAAAGTGCTGGATAAAATCAAAGCGATGGGTGAAGAAGATAACACAATCGTTATTTTTACCAGTGATAACGGTCCGGTAACGCGTGAAGCGCGCAAAGTGTATGAGCTGAATTTGGCAGGGGAAACGGATGGATTACGCGGTCGCAAGGATAACCTTTGGGAAGGCGGAATTCGTGTTCCAGCCATTATTAAATATGGTAAACATCTACCACAGGGAATGGTTTCAGATACACCCGTTTATGGTCTGGACTGGATGCCTACTTTAGCGAAAATGATGAACTTCAAATTACCTACAGACCGTACTTTCGATGGTGAATCGCTGGTTCCTGTTCTTGAGCAAAAAGCATTGAAACGCGAAAAGCCATTAATTTTCGGGATTGATATGCCATTCCAGGATGATCCAACCGATGAATGGGCGATCCGTGATGGTGACTGGAAGATGATTATCGATCGCAATAATAAACCGAAATATCTCTACAATCTGAAATCTGATCGTTATGAAACACTTAATCTGATCGGTAAAAAACCAGATATTGAAAAACAGATGTATGGTAAGTTTTTAAAATATAAAACTGATATTGATAATGATTCTCTAATGAAAGCCAGAGGTGATAAACCAGAAGCGGTGACCTGGGGCTAACCTGATAATCATAATAAATGTAATGTATGCCATTTAGGGCTATGCCCGCCTGATTCAGTGCTACGCATTGAATCAGGTTCTTTTCGCGTTGAACAATATCAAGATACGGCTATTCGCAGGGAGTGGATATGTTTACCAACGTAAATGTTGATTGTTGCAAAACACCAGGATGTAAAAACCTGGGGTTGCTGAATAGCCAGGATTATGTCGCACAGGGTAAAAATATTTTATGCCGTGAATGTGGTTACTTGTTTCCAGTGATATCTGAACAGTCGCTTAATATTTATCGTAATATTGTGAATCACTCCTGGAGAGGTTTGATTTGCCAATGTTCAACTTGCGGAGGCACGTCCCTCAAAAAATATGGATATTCTGCACAAGGCCAGAGAAGAATGTATTGCCATCATTGTGAGAAAACATTTATCACTCTGGAACATGTAATTACCACACCACGAGGAGCCCTGTTAGCATTGATGATTGAGCAAGGGGAGGCACTTGCGGATATCAGAAAGTCATTACTTCTTAACAGCACTGGACTTAGCCGTGAACTGTTAAAATTAGCGCGTGAAGCAAACTATAAAGAAAGTCGACAGTGTTTCCCAGCTTCTGATATTACCCTGAGTACCCGCGCTTTTCGCGTCAAGTATAATGGTAGCAATAACTCTCTTTATGCTCTTGTTACCGCAGAAGAACAAAGCGGCAGGGTGGTTGCCATCTCAACCAATTACTCCCCATCTGCCGTAGAGCAACATTATCAATACACATCGAACTATGAAGAGCGTATGTCTCCAGGGACGCTGGCACATCATGTCCAGCGCAAAGAGTTACTTACTATGCGGCGGGATACCTTGTTTGATATTGATTACGGCCCGGCAGTTTTACATCAAAACGATCCGGGAATGTTGGTAAAACCGGTTCTTCCGGCATATCGTCATTTTGAACTGGTCAGAATACTGACCGATGAGCATTCCAACAACGTTCAGCATTACCTTGATCACGAATGCTTTATATTGGGCGGCTGCCTGATGGCTAATTTGCAGCATATTCATCAAGGTCGCTGCCATATTTCCTTTGTCAAAGAGCGCGGTGTGGCACCCGCCACCATTGATTTTCCACCGCGATTATTCCTTAGTGGTGGGGTACGAAATAATGTCTGGCGTGCATTTTCTAACCGCAATTATTCAATGGCTGTATGCAATCTCACTGGCAGTAAGAAAGTCCGCGAGATGCGGCATGCAACATTGAACAGTGCGACGCGTTTTATCCACTTTGTGGAGAACCATCCTTTCCTTATATCATTGAACCGAATGTCTCCTGCGAATGTCGTTTCTACATTAGATATCCTCAAACATCTGTGGAATAAAAAACTAGAGCATGGAACAATTTAATTATTACTTTTCCGAATAATTTCTTCAGAAATCTTGACATTAGACTATGATTAATGGGGTTTAAGGTCATCAGCCGCCGCTTTCGGGCATCAAAAACTCATCTCTCGCTGATGGCGCAATTCTTTTAATAGATCGTAAAAAGCGAGCTATTCCTACACTATAATCTGATTTTAACGATGATTCGTGCGGGGTAAAATCGTGAAAACGATCTATTCACCTGAAGAGAAATAAAAAGTGAAACATCTGCATCGATTCTTTAGCAGTGATGCCTCGGGAGGCATTATTCTCATTATTGCCGCTGTATTAGCGATGATTATGGCCAACAGCGGTGCAACCAGTGGATGGTATCACGACTTTCTTGAGACGCCGGTTCAGCTCCGGGTTGGGACACTTGAGATCAACAAGAACATGCTGCTATGGATCAATGACGCTCTGATGGCGGTATTTTTCCTGTTGGTTGGTCTGGAAGTTAAACGCGAGCTGATGCAAGGTTCGCTGGCCAGTCTGCGCCAGGCGGCATTTCCTGTTATTGCCGCAATCGGCGGGATGATTGTCCCGGCATTGCTCTATCTGGCTTTTAACTATGCCGATCCGATTACCCGCGAAGGCTGGGCAATCCCGGCGGCGACTGACATTGCCTTTGCACTTGGTGTGTTGGCGCTGTTGGGAAGTCGTGTTCCGTTAGCGCTGAAGATCTTTTTGATGGCTCTGGCTATTATCGACGATCTTGGGGCCATCATTATCATCGCATTGTTCTACACTAATGACTTATCGATGGCCTCTCTTGGCGTCGCGGCTGTAGCAATTGCGGTACTCGTGGTATTGAATCTGTGTGGTGTACGCCGCACGGGCGTTTATATTCTGGTTGGCGTGGTGCTGTGGACAGCGGTGTTGAAATCGGGGGTTCACGCAACCCTGGCTGGCGTCATTGTCGGCTTCTTTATTCCTTTGAAAGAGAAGCATGGGCGCTCTCCGGCTAAACGTCTGGAGCATGTTTTGCATCCATGGGTGGCGTATCTGATTTTGCCGCTGTTTGCATTTGCTAATGCTGGCGTTTCACTGCAAGGTGTCACGCTGGAAGGTTTGACCTCCATCCTGCCATTAGGGATCATCGCTGGTTTGCTGATTGGCAAGCCACTGGGTATTAGTCTGTTCTGCTGGTTGGCGCTGCGTTTGAAATTGGCACATCTGCCAGAGGGAACGACTTACCAGCAAATTATGGCGGTTGGTATCCTGTGCGGTATCGGTTTTACTATGTCTATCTTTATTGCCAGCCTGGCATTTGGTAGCGTAGATCCAGAACTGATTAACTGGGCAAAATTAGGTATCCTTGTCGGTTCAATTTCTTCGGCGGTAATTGGATATAGCTGGTTACGCGTTCGTTTACGTCCATCAGTTTGACAGGACGATGTACTGGGGAGCCATAAACGGCTCCCTTTTCATTGTTATCAGGGAGAGAAATGAGCATGTCTCATATCAATTACAACCACTTGTATTACTTCTGGCATGTCTACAAAGAAGGTTCTGTGGTTGGCGCAGCGGAGGCGCTTTATTTAACACCACAAACCATTACCGGGCAGATCCGGGCGCTGGAAGAGCGCCTGCAAGGGAAACTATTTAAGCGTAAAGGACGTGGTCTGGAACCCAGCGAACTGGGGGAACTGGTCTATCGCTATGCCGATAAAATGTTCACCTTAAGCCAGGAAATGCTGGATATCGTCAACTATCGCAAAGAGTCCAACTTATTGTTTGATGTTGGTGTGGCAGATGCACTTTCCAAACGTCTGGTCAGCAGTGTTCTGGATGCCGCAGTTGTGGAAGACGAGCAGATCCATCTACGCTGTTTCGAATCGACGCACGAGATGCTTTTAGAGCAGTTGAGTCAGCATAAACTGGATATGATCATCTCTGACTGTCCGATCGATTCCACTCAGCAGGAAGGGCTGTTTTCCATGAAAATTGGCGAATGTGGTGTCAGTTTCTGGTGCACTAACCCACTACCAGAAAAGCCGTTTCCTGCCTGTCTTGAAGAGCGTCGTTTACTTATTCCGGGGCGTCGCTCAATGTTGGGGCGTAAGCTATTAAACTGGTTTAACTCCCAGGGCTTGAACGTCGAAATTTTGGGTGAGTTTGATGATGCTGCGTTGATGAAAGCCTTTGGGGCGACGCATAACGCTATTTTCGTTGCACCTTCGCTTTACGCTAATGATTTCTATAACGATGACTCGGTTGTGGAGATAGGCCGTGTTGAGAACGTGATGGAAGAGTACCACGCGATTTTTGCCGAAAGGATGATTCAGCACCCTGCAGTACAGCGTATCTGCAATACAGACTATTCTGCGCTGTTTACTCCAGCTTCAAAATAAACATTTGTACTTTGCAGGCCGAATTTTGGCCTGCAGATGGATATAAAAAAACCCGCCAGAGCGGGTTTTTTTACAAAGCTGACAACAACAGGCAATTAAGCCAGTTTGTTGATCTGTGCAGTCAGGTTAGCCTTATGACGTGCAGCTTTGTTTTTGTGGATCAGACCTTTAGCAGCCTGACGGTCCACGATTGGTTGCATTTCGTTAAATGCTTTCTGTGCAGCAGCTTTGTCGCCAGCTTCGATAGCTGCGTATACTTTCTTGATGAAAGTACGCATCATAGAGCGACGGCTTGCGTTGTGCTTACGAGCCTTTTCAGACTGAATGGCGCGCTTCTTAGCTGATTTGATATTAGCCAAGGTCCAACTCCCAAATGTGTTCTATATGGACAATTCAAAGGCCGAGGAATATGCCCTTTTAGCCTTCTTTTGTCAATGGATTTGTGCAAATAAGCGCCGTTAATGTGCCGGCACTCGTTACGTAGTGATGGCGCAGGATTCTACCAGCTTGCGGGGTGTGAATACAGCTTTTCCGCGAGAAAAATTGCAGCAGGCGGTCAGTTTCTTCCCATGATTTGCGCCATAGCAATGAAAAGCCACTTCTTTCTGATTTCGGTACTCAATCGCCGGTTAACCTTGACCGCTGTACAAGGTATACTCGGACGATTTTCACTGTTTTGAGCCAGACATGAAGCTGATACGCGGCATACATAATCTCAGCCAGGCCCCGCAAGAAGGGTGTGTGCTGACTATTGGTAATTTCGACGGCGTGCATCGCGGTCATCGCGCGCTGTTACAGGGCTTGCAGGAAGAAGGGCGCAAGCGCAACTTACCGGTGATGGTGATGCTTTTTGAACCTCAACCACTGGAACTGTTTGCTACTGATAAAGCCCCGGCACGGCTCACCCGGCTGCGGGAAAAACTGCGTTATCTTGCAGAGTGTGGCGTTGATTACGTGCTGTGCGTGCGTTTTGACAGGCGTTTTGCGGCGTTAACCGCGCAAAACTTCATCAGTGATCTTCTGGTGAAGCACTTGCGGGTAAAATTTCTTGCCGTAGGTGACGATTTCCGCTTTGGCGCTGGTCGTGAAGGCGATTTCTTGTTATTACAGAAAGCGGGCATGGAATACGGCTTCGATATCACCAGCACGCAAACTTTTTGCGAAGGTGGCGTGCGTATCAGCAGCACCGCCGTGCGTCAGGCGCTTGCGGATGACAATCTGGCTCTGGCAGAAAGTTTACTGGGGCACCCGTTTGCCATCTCCGGGCGTGTAGTCCACGGTGATGAATTAGGGCGCACTATAGGTTTCCCGACGGCGAATGTACCGCTACGCCGTCAGGTTTCCCCGGTGAAAGGGGTTTATGCGGTAGAAGTGTTGGGCCTTGGCGAAAAGCCGTTACCCGGCGTTGCAAACATCGGAACACGCCCAACGGTTGCCGGTATTCGCCAGCAACTGGAAGTGCATTTGTTAGATGTTGCAATGGACCTTTATGGTCGCCATATACAAGTAGTGCTGCGTAAAAAAATACGCAATGAGCAGCGATTTGCATCGCTGGACGAACTGAAAGCGCAGATTGCGCGTGATGAATTAACCGCCCGCGAATTTTTTGGGCTAACAAAACCGGCTTAAGCCTGTTATGTAATCAAACCGAAATACGGAACCGAGAATCTGATGAGTGACTATAAATCAACCCTGAATTTGCCGGAAACAGGGTTCCCGATGCGTGGCGATCTCGCCAAGCGCGAACCGGGAATGCTGGCGCGTTGGACTGATGATGATCTGTACGGCATCATTCGTGCAGCTAAAAAAGGCAAAAAAACCTTCATTCTGCATGATGGCCCTCCTTATGCGAATGGCAGTATTCATATTGGTCACTCGGTTAACAAGATTCTGAAAGACATTATCATTAAGTCCAAAGGGCTTTCTGGATATGACTCGCCGTATGTGCCTGGCTGGGACTGTCATGGTCTGCCAATCGAGCTGAAAGTAGAGCAAGAATACGGTAAGCCGGGGGAGAAATTCACCGCCGCTGAGTTCCGCGCCAAGTGCCGCGAATACGCTGCGACCCAGGTTGACGGTCAGCGCAAAGACTTTATCCGTCTGGGCGTGCTGGGCGACTGGTCGCACCCGTACCTGACCATGGACTTCAAAACTGAAGCCAACATCATCCGCGCGCTGGGCAAAATCATCGGCAACGGTCACCTGCACAAAGGCGCGAAGCCGGTGCACTGGTGCGTTGACTGCCGTTCTGCACTGGCAGAAGCGGAAGTTGAGTATTACGACAAAACTTCTCCGTCCATCGACGTCGCTTTCCTGGCGGTCGATCAGGATGCGCTTAAAACGAAATTTGGCGTAAGCAATGTTAACGGCCCAATTTCGCTGGTTATATGGACCACCACGCCGTGGACGCTGCCTGCTAACCGCGCAATCTCCATTGCACCTGATTTTGATTATGCGCTGGTGCAAATCGACGGTCAGGCCGTGATCCTCGCGAAAGATCTGGTTGAAAGCGTAATGCAGCGTATCGGCGTTAGCGATTACACCATTCTTGGCACGGTGAAAGGTGCCGAGCTGGAACTGTTGCGCTTTACCCATCCGTTTATGGACTTCGATGTTCCGGCAATTCTCGGCGACCACGTTACGCTGGATGCCGGTACCGGTGCCGTTCATACCGCGCCAGGCCACGGTCCGGACGACTATGTGATCGGTCAAAAATATGGTCTGGAAACCGCTAACCCGGTTGGCCCGGACGGCACTTATCTGCCGGGTACTTACCCGACTCTGGATGGCGTTAACGTCTTCAAAGCGAACGATATTGTCATTGCGTTGTTGCAGGAAAAAGGCGCACTGTTGCACGTTGAGAAAATGCAACACAGCTATCCGTGCTGCTGGCGTCATAAAACGCCGATCATCTTCCGCGCGACGCCGCAGTGGTTCGTCAGCATGGATCAGAAAGGTCTGCGTGCGCAGTCACTGAAAGAGATCAAAGGCGTGCAGTGGATCCCTGACTGGGGCCAGGCGCGTATCGAGTCGATGGTTGCTAACCGTCCTGACTGGTGTATCTCTCGTCAGCGTACCTGGGGCGTGCCGATGTCACTGTTCGTGCACAAAGACACAGAAGAACTGCATCCGCGTACTCTCGAACTGATGGAAGAAGTGGCAAAACGCGTTGAAGTTGACGGCATTCAGGCGTGGTGGGATCTCGATGCGAAAGAGATCCTCGGCGACGAAGCTGACCAGTATGTGAAAGTACCGGATACGCTGGATGTATGGTTTGACTCCGGATCTACCCACTCTTCCGTTGTTGATGTGCGTCCGGAATTTGCCGGTCACGCAGCGGACATGTATCTGGAAGGTTCTGACCAACACCGTGGCTGGTTCATGTCTTCCCTGATGATCTCTACCGCGATGAAGGGCAAAGCGCCATATCGTCAGGTACTGACTCACGGCTTTACCGTGGATGGTCAGGGTCGCAAGATGTCTAAATCCATCGGTAACACCGTTTCGCCGCAGGATGTGATGAACAAACTGGGTGCGGATATTCTGCGTCTGTGGGTGGCATCAACCGACTACACTGGCGAAATGGCCGTTTCTGACGAGATCCTGAAACGTGCTGCCGACAGCTATCGTCGTATCCGTAACACCGCGCGCTTCCTGCTGGCAAACCTGAACGGTTTTGATCCGGCAAAAGATATGGTGAAACCGGAAGAGATGGTGGTACTGGATCGCTGGGCCGTAGGTTGTGCGAAAGCGGCACAGGAAGACATCCTCAAAGCGTACGAAGCATACGATTTCCACGAAGTGGTACAGCGTCTGATGCGCTTCTGCTCCGTTGAGATGGGGTCCTTCTACCTCGACATCATCAAAGACCGTCAGTATACCGCCAAAGCGGACAGCGTGGCGCGTCGTAGCTGCCAGACTGCGCTGTATCACATCGCAGAAGCGCTGGTTCGCTGGATGGCACCAATCCTCTCCTTCACCGCTGATGAAGTGTGGGGTTACCTGCCGGGCGAACGTGAAAAATACGTCTTCACCGGCGAGTGGTACGAAGGCCTGTTTGGTCTGGCAGACAGTGAAGCAATGAACGATGCGTTCTGGGACGAGCTGTTGAAAGTGCGTGGCGAAGTGAACAAAGTCATTGAGCAAGCGCGTGCCGATAAGAAAGTGGGCGGCTCGCTGGAAGCGGCAGTAACCTTGTATGCAGAACCGGAACTGGCGGCGAAACTGACCGCGCTGGGCGATGAATTACGATTTGTCCTGTTGACCTCCGGCGCTACCGTTGCAGACTATAACGACGCACCTGCTGATGCCCAGCAGAGCGAAGTCCTCAAAGGGCTGAAAGTCGCGTTGAGTAAAGCCGAAGGTGAGAAGTGCCCTCGCTGCTGGCACTACACCCAGGATGTCGGCAAGGTGGCGGAACACGCAGAAATCTGCGGCCGCTGTGTCAGCAACGTCGCCGGTGACGGTGAAAAACGTAAGTTTGCCTGATGAGTCAATCGATCTGTTCAACAGGGCTACGCTGGCTGTGGCTGGTGGTAGTCGTGCTGATTATCGATCTGGGCAGCAAATACCTGATCCTCCAGAACTTTGCTCTGGGGGATACGGTCCCGCTGTTCCCGTCGCTTAATCTGCATTATGCGCGTAACTATGGCGCAGCGTTTAGTTTCCTTGCCGATAGCGGCGGCTGGCAGCGTTGGTTCTTTGCCGGTATTGCGATTGGTATTAGCGTGATCCTGGCAGTGATGATGTATCGCTCGAAGGCCACGCAGAAGCTAAACAATATCGCTTACGCGCTGATTATTGGCGGCGCACTGGGCAACCTGTTCGACCGCCTGTGGCACGGCTTCGTTGTCGATATGATCGACTTCTATGTCGGCGACTGGCACTTCGCCACCTTCAACCTTGCCGATACTGCCATTTGTGTCGGTGCGGCACTGATTGTGCTGGAAGGTTTTTTACCTTCTAAAGCGAAAAAACAATAATAAACCCTGCCGGATGCGATGCTGACGCATCTTATCCGGCCTACAGATTGCTGCGAAATCGTAGGCCGCATCCGGCAAAAATCCTCAAAATATAAGAGCAAACCTGCATGTCTGAATCTGTACAGAGCAATAGCGCCGTCCTGGTGCACTTCACGCTGAAACTCGATGATGGCACCACCGCTGAGTCTACCCGCAACAACGGTAAACCGGCGCTGTTCCGCCTGGGTGATGCTTCTCTTTCTGAAGGGCTGGAGCAACACCTGCTGGGGCTGAAAGTGGGCGATAAAACCACCTTCTCGCTGGAGCCAGATGCGGCGTTTGGCGTGCCGTCACCGGACCTGATTCAGTACTTCTCCCGCCGTGAATTTATGGATGCAGGCGAGCCAGAAATTGGCGCAATCATGCTTTTTACCGCAATGGATGGCAGTGAGATGCCTGGCGTGATCCGCGAAATTAACGGCGACTCCATTACCGTTGATTTCAACCATCCGCTGGCCGGGCAGACCGTTCATTTTGATATTGAAGTGCTGGAAATCGATCCGGCACTGGAGGCGTAACATGCAGATCCTGTTGGCCAACCCGCGTGGTTTTTGTGCCGGGGTAGACCGCGCTATCAGCATTGTTGAAAACGCGCTGGCCATTTACGGCGCACCGATATATGTCCGTCACGAAGTGGTGCATAACCGCTACGTGGTCGATAGCCTGCGCGAGCGTGGGGCTATCTTTATTGAGCAGATTAGCGAAGTACCGGACGGCGCGATCCTGATTTTCTCCGCACACGGTGTTTCTCAGGCAGTACGTAACGAAGCGAAAAGCCGCGATTTGACGGTGTTTGATGCCACCTGTCCGCTGGTGACCAAAGTGCATATGGAAGTCGCCCGCGCCAGCCGTCGTGGTGAAGAATCTATTCTCATCGGTCACGCCGGGCACCCGGAAGTGGAAGGGACGATGGGCCAGTACAGCAACCCGGAAGGGGGAATGTATCTGGTCGAATCGCCAGACGATGTGTGGAAACTGACGGTCAAAAACGAAGAGAAGCTCTCCTTTATGACCCAAACCACGCTGTCGGTGGATGACACGTCTGATGTGATCGACGCGCTGCGTAAACGCTTCCCGAAAATTGTCGGTCCGCGCAAAGATGACATCTGCTACGCCACGACTAACCGTCAGGAAGCGGTACGCGCCCTGGCAGAGCAGGCGGAAGTAGTACTGGTGGTTGGTTCGAAAAACTCCTCCAACTCCAACCGTCTGGCGGAACTGGCCCAGCGTATGGGCAAGCGCGCGTTTTTGATTGACGATGCGACAGATATCCAGGAAGAGTGGGTGAAAGAGGCGAAATGCGTCGGCGTGACTGCTGGCGCATCAGCTCCGGATATTCTGGTACAGAACGTAGTCGCACGTTTACAGCAGCTTGGCGGTGGCGAAGCCATTCCGCTGGAAGGTCGTGAAGAAAACATTGTTTTCGAAGTGCCGAAAGAGCTGCGTGTCGATATTCGTGAAGTCGATTAAGTCATTAGCAGCCTAAGTTATGCGAAAATGCCGGTCTTGTTACCGGCATTTTTTATGGAGAAAACATGCGTTTACCTATCTTCCTCGATACAGACCCCGGCATTGACGATGCCGTTGCCATTGCCGCCGCGATTTTTGCCCCCGAACTCGATCTGCAACTGATGACCACTGTCGCGGGTAATGTTTCGGTAGAGAAAACCACCCGCAACGCCCTGCAACTGCTGCATTTCTGGAATGTGGATATTCCGCTTGCCCAGGGCGCTGCCGTACCACTGGTTCGTGCGCCGCGCGATGCGGCATCTGTACACGGTGAATCGGGAATGGCTGGCTATGACTTTGTTGAACACAACCGTCAGCCACTGGGTATACCGGCGTTTCTGGCAATTCGTGATGCCCTGATGCGTGCGCCAGAGCCCGTTACCCTGGTGGCCATCGGCCCGTTAACCAATATTGCGCTGTTACTTTCACAATGCCCGGAATGTAAGCCGTATATTCGCCGTCTGGTGATCATGGGCGGTTCTGCTGGTCGCGGCAACTGCACACCAAACGCCGAGTTTAATATCGCTGCCGATCCAGAAGCGGCAGCCTGTGTCTTCCGTAGCGGCATCGAAATCGTCATGTGCGGTCTGGATGTCACCAATCAGGCAATATTAACCCCTGACTATCTCGCTACTTTGCCGGAATTGAATCGCACCGGAAAAATGCTACACGCCCTGTTTAGCCACTACCGTAGCGGCAGTATGCAAAGTGGACTACGTATGCACGATCTTTGCGCTATCGCCTGGCTGGTGCGCCCGGAATTGTTCACTCTCAAACCGTGTTTTGTCGCGGTAGAAACTCAGGGTGAATTTACCTCAGGCACGACGGTTGTTGATATCGACGGTTGCCTGGGCAAACCAGCCAATGTACAGGTGGCGCTGGATCTGGATGTGAAAGGCTTCCAGCAATGGGTGGCTGAGGTGCTGGCCCTGGCGCTCTAATAATAAAACAAGGAAGTGTTCTATGACGTATGGAGAAGCGTATCTGGAAGGGTGGAAAAACATCTTTAATTATGAAGGTGTTTCCAATCGCTTCGAGTTCTGGTCGTTTATGATTGGTAGTGGCGTTATCTGTCTGCTTCCGCTTTTATGTTGGTGGTTAGCGGTAACAATTAACAATGACTATGGTGTTTTCATTTTTTTTGCGCTGCCCGCGTCATTTATTTTAACGTTGATTTTTGCCATACCGGCGATAGCGTTAGCCGTCAGAAGGATGCACGATATCGGATATTCAGGGTGGTGGGTTACCATTGTCGTGTTGATCCCTGTTACGGGCGTAATTCTGCTTATACTGTGCTGCCTGCCGTCAAAGTCACAAGACCAGGCATAATGACAGAGGGTATGACGCATCACTTTCTGCGTCATGCCTTTCACTGATATCCCTCCCTGTTTATCATTAATTTCTAATTATCAGCGTTTTTGGCTGGCGGCGTAGCGATGCGCTGGTTACTCTGAAAACGGTCTATGCAAATTAACAAAAGAGAATAGCTATGCATGATGCAAACATCCGCGTTGCCATCGCGGGAGCCGGGGGCCGTATGGGCCGCCAGTTGATTCAGGCGGCGCTGGCATTAGAAGGCGTGCAGCTGGGCGCGGCGCTGGAGCGCGAAGGATCTTCTTTACTGGGCAGCGATGCGGGCGAACTGGCCGGAGCCGGGAAAACAGGCGTTACTGTGCAAAGTAGTCTTGATGCGATAAAAGATGATTTTGATGTGTTTATCGATTTTACCCGTCCGGAAGGTACGCTGAACCATCTCGCTTTTTGTCGCCAGCATGGCAAAGGGATGGTGATCGGCACTACGGGGTTTGACGAAGCCGGTAAACAGGCGATTCGTGACGCCGCCGCCGATATTGCGATTGTCTTTGCCGCCAATTTTAGCGTTGGCGTTAACGTCATGCTTAAACTGCTGGAGAAAGCAGCCAAAGTGATGGGGGACTACACCGATATCGAAATTATTGAAGCACATCATAGACATAAAGTTGATGCGCCGTCAGGCACCGCACTGGCAATGGGAGAGGCGATCGCCCACGCTCTTGATAAAGATCTGAAAGATTGCGCGGTCTACAGTCGTGAAGGCCATACCGGTGAACGTGTGCCTGGCACCATTGGTTTTGCCACCGTGCGTGCAGGTGACATCGTTGGCGAACATACCGCGATGTTTGCCGATATTGGCGAGCGTCTGGAGATCACCCATAAGGCATCCAGCCGCATGACATTTGCTAACGGTGCGGTAAGATCGGCTTTGTGGTTGAGTGGTAAGGAAAGTGGTCTTTTTGATATGCGAGATGTGCTTGATCTCAATAATCTGTAACCACAAGATATTTATGGTGATGCAAAAACAACACATTTAATTCGTTGAATATAAAGGGCTTTAATTTTTGGCCCTTTTATTTTTAGTGTTATGCTTTTAAATCTAATGCAAATGCTGAAAATTACATGTTTTGTATTCTGTTTTTGTTGTTTTAATGTAAATTTTGACCATTTGGTCCACTTTTTTCTGCTCATTTTGATTTCATGCAATCTTCTTGCTGCGCAAGCGTTTTCCAGAACATGTTATATGATCTTTTTGTCGCTTAATGCCTGTAAAACATGCATGAGCCACAAAATAATATAAAAAATCCCGCCATTAAGTTGACTTTTAGCTCCCATATCTCCAGAATGCCGCCGTTTGCCAGAAATTCGTCGGTAAGCAGATTTGCATTGATTTACGTCATCATTGTGAATTAATATGCAAATAAAGTGAGTGAATATTCTCTGGAGGGTGTTTTGATTAAGTCAGCGCTATTGGTTCTGGAAGACGGAACCCAGTTTCACGGTCGGGCCATAGGGGCAACAGGTTCGGCGGTTGGGGAAGTCGTTTTCAATACTTCAATGACCGGTTATCAAGAAATCCTCACTGATCCTTCCTATTCTCGTCAAATCGTTACTCTTACTTATCCCCATATTGGCAATGTCGGCACTAATGACGCCGATGAAGAATCTTCTCAGGTTCATGCCCAAGGTCTGGTGATTCGCGACCTGCCGCTGATTGCCAGCAACTTCCGTAATACCGAAGACCTCTCTTCTTACCTGAAGCGCCATAACATCGTGGCGATTGCCGATATCGATACCCGTAAGCTGACGCGTTTACTGCGTGAGAAAGGTGCTCAGAATGGCTGCATTATCGCAGGCGATAACCCGGATGCGGCGCTGGCATTAGAAAAAGCCCGCGCGTTCCCAGGTCTGAACGGCATGGATCTGGCAAAAGAAGTAACCACCGCAGAACCCTATAGCTGGACACAAGGGAGCTGGACACTGACCGGCGGCCTGCCAGAAGCGAAAAAAGAAGACGAGCTGCCGTACCACGTCGTGGCCTACGATTTCGGTGCCAAGCGCAACATCCTGCGTATGCTGGTGGATAGAGGCTGTCGCCTGACCATCGTTCCGGCGCAAACTTCTGCGGAAGATGTGCTGAAAATGAATCCGGACGGCATCTTCCTCTCCAACGGTCCTGGCGACCCGGCCCCGTGCGATTACGCCATTACCGCTATCCAGAAATTCCTCGAAACTGATATTCCGGTATTCGGCATCTGCCTCGGTCATCAGCTGCTGGCGCTGGCGAGCGGTGCGAAGACTGTCAAAATGAAATTTGGTCACCACGGCGGCAACCATCCGGTTAAAGATGTTGAGAAAAATGTGGTGATGATCACCGCCCAGAACCACGGTTTTGCGGTGGATGAAGCAACATTACCTGCAAACCTGCGTGTCACACATAAATCCCTGTTCGACGGTACGTTACAGGGCATTCATCGTACCGATAAACCGGCGTTCAGCTTCCAGGGACACCCGGAAGCCAGCCCTGGTCCACACGACGCCGCGCCGTTGTTTGACCACTTTATCGCGTTAATTGAGCAGTACCGTAAAACCGCTAAGTAATCAGGAGTAAAAGAGCCATGCCAAAACGTACAGATATAAAAAGTATCCTGATTCTGGGTGCGGGCCCGATTGTTATCGGTCAGGCGTGTGAGTTTGACTACTCTGGCGCGCAAGCGTGTAAAGCCCTGCGTGAAGAGGGTTACCGCGTCATTCTCGTGAACTCCAACCCGGCGACTATCATGACCGACCCGGAAATGGCTGATGCAACCTACATCGAGCCGATTCACTGGGAAGTGGTACGCAAGATTATTGAAAAAGAGCGCCCGGACGCGGTGCTGCCAACCATGGGGGGGCAGACGGCGCTGAACTGTGCGCTGGAGCTTGAGCGTCAGGGCGTGCTGGAAGAGTTCGGCGTCACCATGATTGGTGCCACTGCCGATGCGATTGATAAAGCCGAAGACCGCCGCCGTTTCGACGTAGCGATGAAGAAAATCGGTCTGGAAACTGCGCGTTCCGGTATCGCTCATTCAATGGAAGAAGCGCTGGCGGTTGCCGCTGAAGTTGGCTTCCCGTGCATTATTCGCCCATCCTTTACCATGGGCGGTAGCGGTGGCGGTATCGCTTATAACCGTGAAGAATTTGAAGAAATTTGCGCCCGCGGTCTGGATCTTTCTCCGACTAAAGAGCTGCTGATTGATGAGTCGCTGATCGGCTGGAAAGAGTACGAGATGGAAGTGGTGCGTGATAAAAACGACAACTGCATCATCGTCTGCTCTATCGAAAACTTTGATGCGATGGGCATCCACACCGGTGACTCCATCACTGTCGCGCCAGCCCAAACGCTGACCGATAAAGAATATCAAATCATGCGTAACGCCTCGATGGCGGTACTGCGTGAAATCGGCGTTGAAACCGGTGGTTCCAACGTCCAGTTTGCGGTGAACCCGAAAAACGGTCGCCTGATTGTTATCGAAATGAACCCACGCGTGTCTCGCTCCTCTGCGCTGGCGTCGAAAGCCACTGGTTTCCCGATTGCCAAAGTGGCGGCGAAACTGGCGGTGGGTTACACCCTCGACGAGCTGATGAACGACATCACCGGTGGGCGTACTCCGGCCTCCTTCGAGCCGTCCATCGACTATGTGGTTACTAAAATTCCTCGCTTCAACTTCGAGAAATTCGCCGGTGCTAACGACCGTCTGACCACTCAGATGAAATCGGTTGGCGAAGTGATGGCGATTGGTCGCACGCAGCAGGAATCCCTACAAAAAGCGCTGCGCGGCCTGGAAGTGGGCGCAACTGGCTTCGATCCGAAAGTGAGTCTCGACGACCCGGAAGCGCTGACTAAAATCCGCCGCGAACTGAAAGATGCTGGCGCAGAGCGTATCTGGTATATCGCTGATGCCTTCCGCGCGGGCCTGTCTGTAGACGGTGTATTTAATTTGACCAACATTGACCGCTGGTTCCTGGTACAGATTGAAGAGCTGGTGCGTCTGGAAGAGAAAGTCGCAGAAGTGGGCATCACTGGCCTGCACGCTGAATTCCTGCGCCAGCTGAAACGCAAAGGCTTTGCCGATGCGCGTCTGGCAAAACTCGCGGGCGTGCGTGAAGCAGAAATCCGCAAGCTGCGCGACCAGTATGACCTGCACCCGGTTTACAAGCGCGTGGATACTTGTGCGGCAGAGTTCGCCACCGACACCGCTTACATGTACTCCACTTATGAAGAAGAGTGCGAAGCGAATCCGTCCACCGATCGTGAAAAAATCATGGTGCTCGGCGGCGGCCCGAACCGTATCGGTCAGGGTATCGAATTCGACTACTGCTGTGTACACGCCTCGCTGGCGCTGCGCGAAGACGGTTATGAAACCATTATGGTTAACTGTAACCCGGAAACCGTCTCCACCGACTACGACACCTCTGACCGTCTCTACTTCGAGCCGGTAACTCTGGAAGACGTGCTGGAAATTGTGCGTATTGAGAAGCCGAAAGGCGTTATCGTCCAGTACGGCGGTCAGACCCCGCTGAAACTGGCGCGCGCGCTGGAAGCTGCTGGCGTACCGGTTATCGGTACCAGCCCGGATGCCATCGACCGTGCGGAAGACCGTGAACGCTTCCAGCATGCGGTTGAGCGTCTGAAACTGAAACAACCGGCGAACGCCACCGTTACCACCATCGAAATGGCGGTTGAGAAAGCGAAAGAGATTGGCTACCCGCTGGTGGTGCGTCCGTCTTACGTTCTCGGCGGTCGGGCGATGGAAATCGTCTATGACGAAGCTGACCTGCGTCGCTACTTCCAGACAGCGGTCAGCGTATCTAACGATGCGCCAGTGTTGCTGGACCACTTCCTTGATGACGCAGTAGAAGTTGACGTGGATGCCATCTGCGACGGCGAAATGGTGCTGATTGGCGGCATCATGGAGCATATTGAGCAGGCGGGTGTGCACTCCGGTGACTCCGCATGTTCACTGCCAGCTTACACCTTAAGTCAGGAAATTCAGGATGTGATGCGCCAGCAGGTGCAGAAACTGGCCTTCGAACTGCAGGTGCGCGGCCTGATGAACGTGCAGTTTGCGGTGAAAAACAACGAAGTCTACCTGATTGAAGTTAACCCGCGTGCGGCGCGTACCGTTCCGTTCGTCTCCAAAGCCACCGGCGTACCGCTGGCAAAAGTGGCGGCGCGTGTGATGGCTGGCAAATCGCTGGCTGAGCAGGGCGTAACCAAAGAAGTTATCCCGCCGTACTACTCGGTGAAAGAAGTGGTGCTGCCGTTCAATAAATTCCCGGGCGTTGACCCGCTGTTAGGGCCAGAAATGCGCTCTACCGGGGAAGTAATGGGCGTGGGCCGCACCTTCGCTGAAGCGTTTGCCAAAGCGCAGCTGGGCAGCAACTCCACCATGAAGAAACACGGTCGTGCGCTGCTTTCCGTGCGCGAAGGCGATAAAGAACGCGTGGTGGACCTGGCGGCAAAACTGCTGAAACAGGGCTTCGAGCTGGATGCGACTCACGGCACGGCGATTGTGCTGGGCGAAGCGGGTATCAATCCGCGTCTGGTGAACAAGGTGCATGAAGGCCGTCCGCACATTCAGGACCGTATTAAGAATGGCGAATATACCTACATCATCAACACCACCTCAGGTCGTCGTGCGATTGAAGACTCCCGCGTGATCCGTCGCAGTGCGCTGCAATATAAAGTGCATTACGACACCACCCTGAACGGCGGCTTTGCCACCGCGATGGCGCTGAATGCCGATGCGACCGAAAAAGTAATTTCGGTGCAGGAAATGCACGCGCAGATCAAATAATAGCGTGTCATGGCGGATATTTTTCATCCGCTAATTTGATCGAATAACTAATACGGTTCTCTGATGAGGACCGTTTTTTTGTGCACAGAAAACCCCCAGCTAGGCTGGGGGTTCCGGAAAGCTTTCAGCTTTGAGCCAGTTATTAAAACCCCTTTTGATTTGTTAAAACACCTTGCGGTCTGGCAACTGCAAGTGTCAAACAAGAAATCAAAAGGGGGTCCCAATGGGGAACGAAAAGAGCTTAGCGCACACCCGATGGAACTGTAAATATCACATAGTATTTGCGCCAAAATACCGAAGACAGGTGTTCTACAGAGAGAAGCGTAGAGCAATAGGCTGTATTTTGAGAAAGCTGTGTGAGTGGAAAAGTGTACGGATTCTGGAAGCTGAATGCTGTGCAGATCATATCCATATGCTTGTGGAGATCCCGCCCAAAATGAGCGTATCAGGCTTTATGGGATATCTGAAAGGGAAAAGCAGTCTGATGCCTTACGAGCAGTTTGGTGATTTGAAATTCAAATACAGGAACAGGGAGTTCTGGTGCAGAGGGTATTACGTCGATACGGTGGGTAAGAACACGGCGAAGATACAGGATTACATAAAGCACCAGCTTGAAGAGGATAAAATGGGAGAGCAGTTATCGATTCCCTATCCGGGCAGCCCGTTTACGGGCCGTAAGTAACGAAGTTGGATGCAAATGTCAGATCGTGTGCGCCTGTTAGGGCGCGGCTGGTAAGAGAGCCTTATAGGCGCATTTGAAAAACCTCCGGCTATGCCGGAGGATATTTATTTGCCCATTAAGTAAATCTTTTGGGGAATCGATATTTTTGATGACATAAGCAGGATTTAGCTCACACTTATCGACGGTGAAGTTGCATACTATCGATATATCCACAATTTTAATATGGCCTTGTTTAATTGCTGCAAAACGAGTCATAGCCAGTCTTTTAATTTGTGAAACTGGAGTTCGTATGTGTGAAGGATGTGTTGAAAAACCACTCTATTTGTTAATCGCCGAATGGATGATGGCTGAAAACCGGTGGGTGATAGCAAGAGAGATCTCTATTCATTTCGATATTGAACACAGCAAGGCGGTTAATACCCTGACTTATATTCTGTCGGAAGTCACAGAAATAAGCTGCGAAGTTAAGATGATCCCTAATAAGCTGGAAGGGCGGGGATGCCAGTGCCAGCGACTGGTAAAAGTGGTTGATATCGATGAGCAAATTTACGCGCGCCTGCGCAATAACAGCCGGGATAAATTAGTCGGCGTAAGAAAGACGCCGCGTATTCCTGCCGTTCCGCTCACGGAACTTAACCGCGAGCAGAAGTGGCAGATGATGTTGTCAAAGAGTATGCGTCGTTAATGTCATTTCGTTGATACCGTGCGACCTGGTCGCTGGATGCGATGCTGGCGCATCTTATCCGGCCTACGGTTGCTTTACAGCCAGGTCGGATAAGGCGTTTATGCCGCATCCGACGATGTTACCGTTTCGGCGTCACATCCGTCGTCCCCTGCAAACGGGGGCGATTTTCCTCCATTTGCCTCAGTGGCTGCGTTTCATGTAACGCTGCATGACAGCGCCCGACAAGATCCTGATACTCTTTGGTATTCAACCGTTTCCAGTGTAACTCGTCGTCACTCACGCTGCGTACAGCGCGGGCTGGCGTACCCATCAACAACTGGCGTTTCTCGCCGCGAAAGCCCGCTTTGACAAAGCTCATAGCGGCAACAATGCTCTCTTCGCCAATGACCGCGCCATCCATAATCACGCTGTTCATCCCGACCAGTGCATCGCGACCAATCACACAACCATGCAGGATCGCTCCGTGCCCGATATGACCGTTTTCCCCAACGATGGTGTCAGTGTCGCAGTAGCCATGCATAATGCAGCCATCCTGAATATTGGCTCCCGCTTGCACGATCAACCGCCCGTAGTCACCACGCAGTGAGGCGAGTGGGCCGATGTAGACACCGGCTCCCACAATCACATCGCCAATCAATACTGCACTGGGATGGACAAACGCCGTCGGGTGAACAACCGGAATTAACCCCTCAAAGGCGTAATAGCTCACGGTTGTTAACGTCCTTTCCACACTGGATCGCGCTTCTCGGCAAACGCCAGCGGCCCTTCAATGGCATCCTCCGAATGCAGAACCGATGGATAGTGTTTCAACACGCCGCTGCGAATATAGCGATACGCTTCTTCTACCGGCATTTCACTGGTGGTGCGGTAGATCTCTTTCAGCGCCGCAATCGCCAGCGGAGCGCTGTTAACCAGCTGCTGCGCCAGTTCGCGGGCGTTATCCATCAGTTCCGCCTGGCTAACCACGCGGTTGACTACCCCCCAACGCAGCGCCTCTTCTGCGCCCATTCGTCTGCCGGTCATCACCATTTCATTGACGATGGCAGGCGGCAGGATCTTCGGCAGACGCAGCACGCCGCCGCTGTCAGGAACGATGCCCAGTTTGGCTTCCGGTAGGGCGAAGCTGGCGTTATCGGCACAAACAATAAAATCTGCCGCCAGCGCCAGTTCAAAGCCGCCGCCAAAGGCATAGCCGTTCACAGCGGCGATGACCGGTTTGTCGAGATTGAAAATTTCGGTTAATCCCGCAAAACCTCCCGGGCCAAAGTCAGCATCCGGTGCTTCGCCTTCTGCTGCCGCTTTTAAATCCCAGCCCGCGGAAAAGAATTTCTCTCCGGCACCGGTAATAATGGCGACACGTAATTGCGGATCGTCACGGAAATTTAGAAATACTTCGCCCATTTCAAAGCTGGTTTTTGCATCAATAGCATTCGCTTTTGGACGATCAAGGGTAATTTCCAGAATTGATCCATTGCGGGTCAGATGTAATGATTCACTCATTCCTTTTCTCCATTTTTGCTTTTTCAGGGACGACAACATCCCTGCAAAAAATGCATATTGTTTTAGAGCGTGATTATTAGCTGACAGGGTAGTTCCCTGCCGTTTCATTTATTTCAGATTCTTTCTAATTATTTTCCCCGAGCAATTACGTGGCAGATCTTTTCTGATCTCCAGATAAGAGGGCACTTTAAATTTCGCCATATTCTGTTCACAGAAGCAGAAGAATTCCTCTTCGCTCAATGTTTCACCTTCATTCAGCACCACAAATGCTTTGATGGCTTCATCGCGAATCGAATCTTTAATACCCACAACCACGATATCCTGAATTTTTGGATGGGTGGCGATGATATTTTCGAGCTCCACGCAGGAGACATTCTCGCCACCGCGTTTGATCATATTGCAGCGGCGATCGACGAAATAAAAAAAGCCCTCTTCGTCGCGGTATCCGGTATCGCCGGTATGTAGCCAGCCATCGGCTTCCAGCACTTTCGCAGTGGCTTTCGGGTTGAGAAAATACTCTTTGAAGATGGTTTTCCCTGGTACGCCTTTAATACAGATTTCACCGAGCTCACCAGCCGGGAGGGGACGATTGTGATCGTCGCGGATCTCCGCTTCGTAGCAAAAGCCCGCCCGACCAATCGACGGCCAGCGCCGTTTATCGCCAGGGCGATCGCCGATAATGCCCACAATGGTTTCCGTCATCCCATAAGACGTCAGCAAGCGAACGCCGAAGCGTTCACAAAACGCGTCTTTTTCCTGTTCCGACAAGTTGAGATAAAACATCACTTCCCGCAGGCGGTGTTGCCGATCGTTCGCTGAAGGCGGCTGCACCATCAACGTACGAATCATCATCGGAATACATTCGGTAATGGTGGCGCGGTACTTCTGCACCTGTCCCCAGAAGGCGCGGGCGCTGTATTTCTCGACCAGCACAAAGGTGGCCCCGGCAGAAAACGCCGCCATCGCCGCAGTACACTGGCAATCGATATGAAACGCAGGCATTACCGTCAGGTAGACGTCATCGTCACGCAGTGCACACTGCCAGGCGGAGTAATATCCAGCGAAGCGCAGGTTGTAATGGGTAATCACCACCCCTTTCGGTCGGGAGGTAGTGCCGGAGGTGAAGAGAATTTCCGCCGTATCGTCAGTCGATAGCGGCGGTGCATAGCACAAGGTGGCAGGTTGTTGATTTTTCAGTTGAGTAAACGAACTCACGCCATCATCAGCGGGAAGTGCCATATCTATCAGGCAAATGTGCCGCAACTGAGAGGCATCTTCCTGCTGAATCTGTTGATACATAGGATAAAATTGCGCACTGGTCACCAGCAGGCACGCCTGGCTATTTTGCAGGATCCACGTGCTTTCTTCGCGCAACAGGCGGGCGTTAATTGGCACCATAATCGCGCCAATTTTTGCCAGCCCGAACCAGCAAAAGATAAATTCCGGGCAGTTGTCGAGATGTAGAGCAACCTTGTCGCCTTTGCGAATCCCCAGCGTATAAAACAGGTTTGCCGTGCGGTTAATCTCCTGATTTAACTCAAGATAACTATACCGGTTAACGACTCCGCCGCTGGATTCACAAATCAGCGCCGTTTTATGACCGTAAACGTCCGCCAGATCGTCCCACATTTGACGTAGATGTTGTCCGCCAATGATATCCATTGCACCTCTATCCATTTTGTTCGTTTGTTATTGGGCGGGCGCTAGTCAGGCAAGTTGACTGACGCCACGCGTTTAGTCCTCAACTTTGGCCAGACCTTTGCTGACCAACTCCTGAATGTCGTTTTCGCTGTAGCCGATATTTTTCAAAATGGCAGCCGTGTCCATGCCATGTGAGGGCATTCCGCGCCAGATTTGTCCGGGGTTATTTTTGAATTTCGGCATGATATTCGGCCCTTTGCAGGTGCGACCATCCATCGTTTGCCACTGAGTGATTGATTCGCGAGCCACATACTGTGGATTGCTTTCCAGTTCCGGCACGGTCAGTACTTTGGCACAGGCGATATTCAGTTCGGCAAAGCGTTCTTTAACTTCTGCGATGGTATGTGCCGCCAGCCAGGCATCGAGTTTCTCTTCTACCAGTGGGCCGTAAGGGCATTCGATACGGTGGATAAGCTGAGTGCCTTCCGGGATTTCCGGCGTACCGAGCAGATGTGCGAGGCCAATATCTTTAAAGCACTCTGCAATTTGAGTAATGCCCACCAGTTCCATCACGATGTAGCCGTCGGCGCATTTATACAGACCGCAACCGGCGTAGTAGGGATCTTTACCTTTGGTCATGCGCGGGCACATTTCGCCGCCGTTGAAGTAATCCATCATGAAGTACTGGCCCATACGCAGCATCACTTCATACATGGCGATGTCGATGCTTTCGCCTTTACCGGTTTCACGCACTTTATGCAGTGCTGCCAGCGCCGCCGTGGTGGCGGTCAGGCCAGAAAAGTAATCGGCGGTATACGGGAAGGCAGGCATTGGCTGGTCAACATCACCGTTCTGAATCAGGTAACCACTGAAGGCCTGGGCGATAGTGTTATAGGCCGGAAGATTGGTGTACTCCTCGGTGCCATACTGACCAAAACCGGAAAGGTGAGCGATAACCAGTTTTGGGTTGTGCTGCCACAGGACTTCATCGGTAATGCCACGACGGGCAAAGGCCGGACCTTTACTGGCTTCGATGAAGATATCGGTGGTTTCCATTAATTTCAGAAACGCTTCGCGCCCTTCATCTTTGAAAATATTTAACGACAGCGCATGCAAATTGCGGCGGGAGAGCTGCGGGTAGTTCGGTTGAACGCGAATGGTGTCGGCCCAGGCGACGTTCTCGATCCAGATAACTTCCGCCCCCCATTCTGCGAACATTTGTCCGGCGAACGGCCCGGCGATTTCGATACCGGAGAAGACAACGCGTAATCCGGCCAGCGGCCCGAATTTCGGCATGGGTAGATGATCCATTATTAGCTCCTGAAAAATTTATGTAGCGCATGACTGCCGGATGCGGCGTAAACGCCTTATCCGGCCATCTTCGTGCTCCCGTAGGCCTGATAAGACGCGTCAGCGTCGCATCAGGCAGCGCACGGACTTAACGGTATTGCTTCAGCACCGCGCGACCCAGCGTCAGGATCTGCATTTCGTCAGATCCTCCGGAAACGCGGTCTACACGCAGGTCACGCCAGAAGCGGCTGATGCGGTGGTTGCCCGCAATCCCGACACCGCCCAGCACCTGCATTGCGCTATCCACCACTTCAAATGCCGCATTGGCGCAGAAGTATTTGCACATCGCTGCATCGCCAGAGGTGATGGTGCCGTTGTCTGCTTTCCACGCTGCTTCATACAGCATGTTTTTCATGGAGTTTAATTTGATCGCCATGTGGGCGAATTTTTCCTGAATCAACTGGAAACGACCAATAGCCTCGCCAAACTGCACACGCTGGTTGGCGTAGCGCGCCGCATCTTCAAAGGCGCACATCGCCGTACCGTAGTTGGTCAGGGCTACCAGGAAACGTTCATGGTCGAACTCTTCTTTGACGCGGTTAAAGCCGTTACCTTCCCGACCGAACATGTCTTTCTCGTCCAGTTCCACGTCGTCAAAGGTGATTTCACAGCAGCTATCCATACGCAGACCGAGCTTTTCAAGTTTGGTCACTTTGATGCCCGGTTTGCTCATATCAACAAACCATTCGGTGTAGACAGGTTTGTCCGGAGAAGCCCCGTCGCGCGCCATCACCACGATGTACGGGGTGTAGGCGCTGCTGGTAATAAAACACTTACTACCATTAAGATAAATCTTACCATTTCTACGGGTATAAGTCGTTTTCAGGCTACCCACGTCGGAGCCTGCGCCCGGTTCGGTAATTGCTGAGTTCCACATCTGCTTACCGGTGCCGCGGAAAGCCATAATCTTGTCGATCTGCTCTTGCGTACCTTCACGCAGGAAGGTGTTAAACCCGCCCGGTAACTGATACAGCACGTAAGTTGGCGCTCCCAGACGACCCAGTTCCATCCACACGGCGGCGAGAGTAACAAACCCCGCGTCCAGACCACCGTGCTCTTCAGGGATCAGCAGACTGTCGATACCCATATCCGCCAGGGCTTTGACAAAACGTTCCGGGTAGACGCTGTCACGGTCGCACTCGGCAAAATAGGCCTCCCAGTTTTCGCTGGCCATCAGTTCGCGGATACCGGCGACAAACAGTTCCTGCTCATCATTTAAATTAAAATCCATCTTTCAACCTCTTGATATTTTGGGGGTTAATTAATCTTTCCAGTTCTGTTTCGCGTCTTTAATAAAGGAGAGCGTCACCATGATGTTGACGAAGAACAGCGGGCATCCTCCGGCGATAATGGCGGTTTGAATCGGTTTCAGGCCGCCGAGCGCCAGCAGAACAATACCGATAATGCCAACCAGAATTGACCAG
The DNA here is from genome assembly GCF_003697165.2 of Escherichia coli DSM 30083 = JCM 1649 = ATCC 11775. Classification (GTDB taxonomy): domain Bacteria; phylum Pseudomonadota; class Gammaproteobacteria; order Enterobacterales; family Enterobacteriaceae; genus Escherichia; species Escherichia coli. The sequence continues at coordinate 3,967,492 of NZ_CP033092.2, read as the reverse complement.
CCGATACGCACCAGCAGCGGGGGTTCTTCACCATCGCGTACTTCGCGGCAAGTGGACATCGCCAGGGTATAAGAGCAGGCGTTAACCAGCGTAACGGTGGCAATAAAGCAGAGGATGAAGAAGCCCCACATGGTGGCGGTGCTGAGTGGCAGAGCGGCCCAGGTTTCGATGATGGCGCGCGCCACACCGTACTGTTCGATCAGATTTGGAATGTTGATGATGTTTTTATCTATCAACAGCAGAGTGTTACTACCGAGTACAGTCCACAGGATCCAGGTTGACGCTGTCAGCCCCAGCACCATGCCGAAGCACAGTTCACGCACGGTACGACCACGGGAGATGCGGGCGAGGAAGATGCTCATCTGGATAGCGTAAATCACCCACCATGCCCAGTAGAACACGGTCCAGCCCTGCGGGAAGCCGCCTTTAGCGATGGGATCGGTATAGAACAACATGCGCGGCAGATACATCAGTAACATCCCCACCGAATCGGTGAAGTAGTTCATGATGAAGCTGGCACCGCTGACGATGAACACCCAACCCAGCATCAGGAAGCTCAGGTAACTACGCACGTCACTGGCGATACGTACCCCTTTTTGCAGACCGCAAGCGACGCAAATGGCGTTGAGGATAATCCAGCAGGTAATGATGATAGCGTCCAGTTGCAGGGTATGCGGAATGCCAAACAACCATTGCATACACTCGGTCACCAGCGGCGTGGCAAGGCCCAGACTGGTACCCATCGCGAAGATCAAGGCGACGAGATAGAAGTTGTCGACGATAGTGCCGAACAACCCTTTGGCGTGTTTTTCACCTACCAGCGGCACCAGGGTGGAGCTGGGGCGAATCACTTCCATTTTGCGGACAAAGAAGAAGTAAGCGAAGGCGACTGAAAGGAAGCTGTAAGTGGCCCACGGCAGAGGTCCCCAGTGGAACAAGCTGTAAGCCAGCCCCAACTCTTTCGCGCCTGTTGAGTTCGGTTCTAAGCCAAACGGCGGGGTGGAGATGTAGTAGTAGATCTCAATCGATCCCCAGAACAGTACGGCAGCAGACGTACAGGAGGCGAACATCATAAAGATCCAACTGGCGGTACTAAATTCTGGTGGTTCGTTACCTAAACGCTTTTTGGCATACGGGCCAAACACCAGCCAGAACCAGCCGAAAAGCATCACCACCATATACCATTCAAATGCCCATCCCCATACATTGGTGACGTAACTGAATACAGCATTAATAACGACATTCGCCGCATCCAGATCTCTGACTGTAAGCCAACAAAGTATGCCGACGATTATTAACGGCGGAAAGAAAACCTTCGGTTCTATTCCCGTTTTTCTCTTTTCATTCTTCATGAGTTAATTCCACTGTGAAAACGAACATTTATTTTGCGTTCCCGTTTGTTTTATTTTTGTTAACATTTAATATAATTATTATTAACCTCGTGGACGCGTTAATGGCTAACTCATAATGGGTATTCAATAAGCTGCATTCTGTGATTGTTATCACATTTTTGTTTCGGGTGAATAGAGGGCATTTTTTCGTTAATTTTGATTATTAATCAGTTTGTTATGTTCTGTTGTGAGTAAAAAAATAGCATCTGACTTTCAATATTGGTGATCCATAAAACAATATTGAAAATTTCTTTTTGCTACGCCATGTTTTCAATATTGGTGAGGAGCTTAACAATATTGAAAGTTGGATTTATCTGCGTGTGACATTTTCAATATTGGTGATTAAAGTTTTATTTCCAAATTAAAGGGCGTGATATCTGTAATTAACACCACCGATATGAACGACGTTTCCTTCATGATTTCTGGAGATGCAATGAAGATTATTACTTGCTATAAGTGCGTGCCTGATGAACAGGATATTGCGGTCAATAATGCTGATGGTTCGTTAGACTTCAGCAAAGCCGATGCCAAAATAAGCCAATACGATCTCAACGCTATTGAAGCGGCTTGCCAGCTAAAGCAACAGGCAGCAGAGGCGCAGGTGACGGCCTTAAGTGTGGGCGGTAAAGCCCTGACCAACGCCAAAGGGCGTAAAGATGTGCTATCGCGCGGTCCGGATGAACTGATTGTGGTGATTGATGACCAGTTCGAGCAGGCACTGCCGCAACAAACGGCGAGCGTACTGGCTGCAGCCGCTCAGAAAGCAGGCTTTGATTTGATCCTCTGTGGCGATGGTTCTTCCGACCTTTATGCCCAGCAGGTTGGTTTGCTGGTAGGCGAAATCCTTAATATTCCGGCAGTTAACGGCGTCAGCAAAATTATCTCCCTGACTGCAGATACCCTCACCGTTGAGCGCGAACTGGAAGATGAAACAGAAACCTTAAGCATTCCGCTGCCTGCGGTTGTTGCTGTTTCCACTGATATCAACTCCCCACAAATTCCTTCGATGAAAGCCATTCTCGGCGCGGCGAAAAAGCCAGTCCAGGTATGGTCGGCGGCGGATATCGGTTTTAACGCAGAGGCAGCCTGGTCAGAACAACAGGTTGCCGCGCCGAAACAGCGCGAGCGTCAGCGCATCGTGATTGAAGGCGACGGCGAAGAACAGATCGCCGCATTTGCTGAAAATCTTCGCAAAGTCATTTAATTACAGGGGATGCTATGAACACGTTTTCTCAAGTCTGGGTATTCAGCGATACCCCTTCTCGTCTGCCGGAACTGATGAACGGTGCGCAGGCTTTAGCTAATCAAATCAACACGTTCGTCCTCAATGATGCCGACGGCACACAGGCAATCCAGCTCGGCGCTAATCATGTCTGGAAATTAAGCGGCAAACCGGACGAGCGGATGATCGAAGATTACGCCGGTGTCATGGCTGACACTATTCGCCAGCACGGCGCAGACGGTCTGGTGCTGTTGCCAAACACCCGTCGCGGCAAATTACTGGCGGCGAAACTGGGTTACCGCCTTAACGCGGCGGTGTCTAACGATGCCAGCGCTGTTAGCGTGCAGGACGGTAAAGCGACAGTGAAACACATGGTTTACGGCGGTCTGGCGATTGGCGAAGAACGCATTGCCACGCCGTATGCGGTACTGACCATCAGCAGCGGCACGTTCGATGCGGCTCAGCCAGACGCGTCACGCACTGGCGAAACGCACACCGTGGAGTGGCAGGCTCCGGCTGTGGCGATTACCCGCACGGCAACCCAGGCGCGTCAGAGCAACAGCGTCGATCTCGACAAAGCCCGCCTGGTGGTCAGCGTTGGTCGCGGTATTGGCAGCAAAGAGAACATTGCGCTGGCAGAACAGCTTTGCAAGGCGATAGGTGCGGAGTTGGCCTGTTCTCGTCCGGTGGCGGAAAACGAAAAATGGATGGAGCACGAACGCTATGTCGGTATCTCCAACCTGATGCTGAAACCTGAACTGTACCTGGCGGTGGGGATCTCCGGGCAGATCCAGCACATGGTTGGCGCTAATGCGTCGCAAACCATTTTCGCCATCAACAAAGATAAAAATGCGCCGATCTTCCAGTACGCGGATTACGGCATTGTTGGCGACGCCGTGAAGATCCTTCCGGCACTGACCGTAGCTTTAGCGCGTTGATCCACTCTGGCAGGGCTGCATTTTGGCCCTGCCGCTGACAGGGAGCTCTTATGTCCGAAGATATCTTTGACGCCATCATCGTCGGTGCAGGGCTTGCCGGTTCGGTTGCCGCACTGGTGCTCGCCCGCGAAGGTGCGCAAGTGTTAGTTATCGAGCGAGGCAATTCCGCAGGTGCCAAGAACGTCACCGGCGGGCGTCTCTATGCCCACAGTCTGGAACACATTATTCCTGGTTTCGCAGACTCCGCCCCCGTAGAACGCCTGATCACCCATGAAAAACTTGCGTTTATGACGGAAAAGTCAGCGATGACTATGGACTACTGCAATGGCGACGAAACCTCGCCATCCCCGCGTTCTTACTCCGTTTTACGCAGTAAATTTGATGCCTGGCTGATGGAGCAGGCCGAAGAAGCGGGCGCGCAGTTAATTACCGGGATCCGCGTCGATAACCTCGTACAGCGCGATGGCAAAGTCGTCGGTGTAGAAGCCGATGGCGATGTGATTGAAGCGAAAACGGTGATCCTTGCTGATGGGGTGAATTCCATCCTTGCCGAAAAGCTGGGGATGGCAAAACGCGTTAAACCGACGGATGTGGCGGTTGGCGTGAAGGAACTGATCGAGTTACCGAAGTCGGTTATTGAAGACCGTTTTCAGTTGCAGGGTAATCAGGGCGCGGCTTGCCTGTTTGCGGGATCACCCACCGATGGCCTGATGGGCGGTGGCTTCCTTTATACCAATGAAAATACCCTGTCGCTGGGGCTGGTTTGTGGTTTGCATCATCTGCATGACGCAAAAAAATCGGTGCCGCAAATGCTGGAAGATTTCAAACAACATCCGGCCGTTGCACCGCTGATCGCGGGCGGCAAGCTGGTGGAATATTCCGCTCACGTAGTGCCGGAAGCGGGCATCAACATGCTGCCGGAGCTGGTCGGTGACGGCGTATTGATTGCTGGTGATGCCGCCGGAATGTGTATGAACCTCGGTTTTACCATTCGCGGTATGGATCTGGCGATTGCCGCCGGGGAAGCAGCAGCAAAAACTGTGCTTTCAGCGATGAAAAGCGACGATTTCAGTAAGCAAAAACTCGCGGAATATCGTCAGCATCTTGAGAGTGGCCCGCTGCGCGATATGCGCATGTACCAGAAACTACCGGCGTTTCTTGATAACCCACGCATGTTTAGCGGCTACCCGGAACTGGCGGTGGGCGTGGCGCGTGACCTGTTCACCATTGACGGCAGTGCGCCGGAACTGATGCGCAAGAAAATCCTCCGCCACGGCAAGAAAGTGGGCTTCATCAATCTGATCAAGGATGGCATGAAAGGAGTGACCGTTTTATGACTTCTCCCGTCAATGTGGACGTCAAACTGGGCGTCAATAAATTCAATGTCGATGAAGAGCATCCGCACATTGTTGTGAAGGCCGATGCAGATAAACAGGCCCTGGAGCTGCTGGTGAAAGCGTGCCCCGCAGGTCTGTACAAGAAGCAGGATGACGGCAGTGTGCGCTTCGATTACGCCGGATGTCTGGAGTGCGGCACCTGTCGCATTCTGGGGCTGGGGTCGGCGCTGGAACAGTGGGAATACCCGCGCGGCACCTTTGGTGTGGAGTTCCGTTACGGCTGATGTTGGTTTGATACGTAATGCCGTACTGACTCTCATTGCAAAAAAACAGGAATAACCCATGCAACCGTCCAGAAACTTTGATGATCTTAAATTCTCCTCTATTCACCGCCGCATTTTGCTGTGGGGAAGCGGTGGTCCGTTTCTGGATGGTTATGTACTGGTAATGATTGGCGTGGCGCTGGAGCAACTGACTCCGGCGCTGAAACTGGACGCTGACTGGATTGGCTTGCTGGGCGCGGGAACGCTCGCCGGGCTGTTCGTTGGCACATCGCTGTTTGGCTATATCTCCGATAAAGTCGGACGGCGCAAAATGTTCCTCATTGATATCATCGCCATCGGCGTGATATCGGTGGCGACGATGTTTGTCTCATCCCCCGTCGAACTGTTGGTGATGCGGGTACTTATCGGCATTGTTATCGGTGCGGATTATCCCATCGCCACCTCAATGATCACCGAGTTCTCCAGTACCCGTCAGCGGGCGTTTTCCATCAGCTTTATCGCCGCGATGTGGTATGTCGGCGCGACCTGCGCCGATTTGGTCGGCTATTGGCTTTATGATGTGGAAGGCGGCTGGCGCTGGATGCTGGGTAGCGCAGCGATTCCCTGTTTATTGATTTTGATTGGTCGATTCGAACTGCCTGAATCTCCCCGCTGGTTGTTACGCAAAGGGCGAGTAAAAGAGTGCGAAGAGATGATGATAAAACTGTTTGGCGAACCGGTGGCTTTCGAGGAAGAGCAGCCGCAGCAAACCCGTTTTCGCGATCTGTTTAATCGCCGCCATTTTCCTTTTGTTCTGTTTGTTGCCGCCATCTGGACCTGCCAGGTGATCCCAATGTTCGCCATTTACACCTTTGGCCCGCAAATCGTTGGTTTGTTAGGATTGGGGGTTGGCAAAAACGCGGCGCTGGGGAACGTGGTGATTAGTCTGTTCTTTATGCTCGGCTGTATTCCGCCGATGCTGTGGCTAAACACTGCCGGACGGCGTCCATTGTTGATTGGCAGCTTTGCCATGATGACGCTGGCGCTGGCGGTTTTGGGGCTGATCCCGGATATGGGGATCTGGCTGGTAGTGATGGCCTTTGCGGTGTATGCCTTTTTCTCTGGCGGGCCGGGTAATTTGCAGTGGCTCTATCCTAATGAACTCTTCCCGACGGATATCCGCGCCTCTGCCGTGGGCGTGATTATGTCCTTAAGCCGTATTGGCACTATTGTATCGACCTGGGCACTGCCGATCTTTATCAATAATTACGGTATCAGTAACACGATGCTAATGGGGGCGGGTATCTCGCTATTTGGCTTGTTGATTTCCGTAGCGTTTGCCCCGGAGACTCGAGGGATGTCACTGGCGCAGACCAGCAATATGACGATCCGCGGGCAGAGAATGGGGTAATTTGTTCAGATTTCTCTCTTTTCTGAATCAATATTATTGACTATAAGCTGCGTGAATATATGACTACACTTTGTGGGAAAACAAAGGCGTAATCACGCGGGCTACCTATGATTCTTATAATTTATGCGCATCCGTATCCGCATTATTCCCATGCGAATAAACGGATGCTTGAACAGGCAAGGACGCTGGAAGGCGTCGAAATTCGCTCTCTTTATCAACTCTATCCTGACTTCAATATCGACATTGCCGCCGAACAGGAGGCGCTGTCTCGTGCCGATCTGATCGTCTGGCAGCACCCAATGCAGTGGTACAGCATTCCACCGCTTCTTAAACTTTGGATCGATAAAGTTTTCTCGCACGGCTGGGCTTACGGTCACGGCGGCACGGCGCTGCACGGCAAACATTTGCTGTGGGCGGTGACGACCGGCGGTGGGGAAAGCCATTTTGAGATTGGTGCGCATCCGGGCTTTGATGTGCTGTCGCAGCCGCTACAGGCGACGGCAATCTACTGCGGGCTGAACTGGCTGCCACCGTTTGCCATGCACTGCACCTTTATTTGTGACGACGAAACCCTCGAAGGGCAGGCGCGGCACTATAAGCAACGTCTGCTGGAATGGCAGGAGGCACATCATGGATAGCCATACGCTTATTCAGGCGCTGATTTATCTCGGTTCGGCGGCGCTGATTGTACCCATTGCGGTACGCCTCGGTCTGGGATCGGTACTTGGCTATCTGATCGCCGGCTGCATCATTGGCCCGTGGGGGCTGCGACTGGTGACCGATGCCGAATCTATTCTGCACTTTGCAGAGATTGGCGTGGTGCTGATGCTGTTTATTATCGGCCTCGAACTCGATCCACAAAGGCTGTGGAAGCTGCGTGCGGCAGTGTTCGGCGGTGGCGCATTGCAGATGGTGATTTGCGGCGGCCTGCTGGGGCTGTTTTGTATGTTACTTGGGCTGCGCTGGCAGGTCGCAGAATTGATCGGCATGACGCTGGCGCTCTCATCAACGGCGATTGCCATGCAGGCGATGAATGAACGCAATCTGATGGTGACGCAAATGGGCCGCAGTGCCTTTGCGGTGCTGCTGTTCCAGGATATCGCGGCGATCCCACTGGTGGCGATGATCCCGCTACTGGCAGCGAGCAGTGCTTCGACGACGATGGGCGCATTTGTTCTCTCGGCGTTAAAAGTGGCGGGCGCGCTGGCGCTGGTGGTATTGCTGGGGCGCTATGTCACGCGTCCGGCACTGCGTTTTGTTGCCCGCTCTGGCTTGCGGGAAGTGTTTAGTGCCGTGGCGTTATTCCTCGTGTTTGGCTTTGGTTTGCTGCTGGAAGAGGTCGGCTTGTCGATGGCGATGGGCGCGTTTCTGGCGGGCGTACTGCTGGCAAGCTCGGAATACCGTCATGCGCTGGAAAGCGATATCGAACCATTTAAAGGTTTGCTGCTGGGGCTGTTTTTCATCGGCGTTGGCATGTCGATAGACTTTGGCACGCTGATTGAAAACCCATTGCGCATTGTCATTTTGCTGCTCGGTTTCCTCATCATCAAAATCGCCATGCTGTGGCTGATTGCCCGACCGTTGCAGGTGCCAAATAAACAGCGTCGCTGGTTTGCGGTGCTGTTAGGACAGGGCAGTGAGTTTGCCTTTGTAGTATTTGGTGCGGCGCAGATGGCGAATGTGCTGGAGCCAGAGTGGGCGAAATCGCTGACTCTGGCGGTGGCACTGTCGATGGCGGCAACGCCGATTCTGCTGGTAATCCTCAATCGCCTTGAGCAATCTTCTACTGAAGAGGCGCGTGAAGCCGATGAGATCGACGAAGAACAGCCGCGGGTAATCATTGCCGGATTCGGTCGTTTTGGGCAGATAACCGGACGTTTACTGCTCTCCAGCGGGGTGAAAATGGTGGTGCTCGATCACGACCCGGACCATATCGAAACGCTGCGTAAATTCGGTATGAAAGTGTTTTATGGCGATGCCACGCGGATGGATTTACTGGAATCTGCCGGAGCGGCGAAAGCGGAAGTGCTGATTAACGCCATCGACGATCCGCAAACCAACCTGCAACTGACGGAGATGGTGAAAGAACATTTCCCACATTTGCAGATTATTGCCCGCGCCCGCGATGTCGACCACTACATTCGTTTGCGTCAGGCAGGCGTTGAAAAGCCGGAGCGTGAAACCTTCGAAGGTGCGCTGAAAACCGGGCGTCTGGCACTGGAAAGTTTAGGTCTGGGGCCGTATGAAGCGCGAGAACGCGCCGATGTGTTCCGCCGCTTTAATATTCAGATGGTGGAAGAGATGGCAATGGTTGAGAACGACACCAAAGCCCGTGCGGCGGTCTATAAACGCACCAGCGCGATGTTAAGTGAGATCATTACCGAAGACCGTGAACATCTGTCATTAATTCAACGACATGGCTGGCAGGGAACCGAAGAAGGGAAACATACTGGCAATATGGCGGATGAACCGGAAACGAAGCCCTCATCTTAATAAAGAGTGACGTAAATCACGCTTTACAGCTAACTGTTTGTTTTTGTTTCATTGTAATGCGGCGAGTCCAGGGAGAGAGCGTGGACTCGCCAGCAGAATATAAAATTTTCCTCAACATCATCCTCGCACCAGTCGACGACGGTTTACGCTTTACGTATAGTGGCGACAATTTTTTTTATCGGGAAATCTCAATGATCAGTCTGATTGCGGCGTTAGCGGTAGATCGCGTTATCGGCATGGAAAACGCCATGCCGTGGAACCTGCCTGCCGATCTCGCCTGGTTTAAACGCAACACTTTAAATAAACCCGTGATTATGGGCCGCCATACCTGGGAATCCATCGGTCGTCCGTTGCCAGGACGCAAAAATATTATCCTCAGCAGTCAACCGGGTACGGACGATCGCGTAACGTGGGTGAAGTCGGTGGATGAAGCCATTGCGGCGTGTGGTGACGTACCAGAAATCATGGTGATTGGCGGCGGTCGCGTTTATGAGCAGTTCCTGCCGAAAGCGCAAAAACTGTATCTGACGCATATCGACGCGGAAGTGGAAGGCGACACCCATTTCCCGGATTACGAGCCGGATGACTGGGAATCGGTATTCAGTGAATTCCACGACGCCGATGCGCAGAACTCTCATAGCTATTGCTTTGAGATTCTGGAGCGGCGGTAATTTTGTATATTAGAATTCCGGCATCACTGATACGTGCAGATATCCGTGTATACCAGACGTATAAATTGTACAGGAGCACGAGATCATGACTGCAAAACGTACCACACAAAGTGTGACCGTCACCGTCGACCGTGAGTTAGTCAATCGCGCTCGTGATGCAGGCTTAAATATGAGCGCCACCCTTACGGTTGCGCTCAATGCTGAACTTAAAAAACATGCAGCAACACGTTGGCGTGAAGAGAACGCAGAAGCTATCGCTGCGTTAAATCAATTGGCTGATGAAACCGGATGTTTCTCTGATGAGTACCGGAGCTTCTAGCGATGCAATTTACGGTATACCGCAGTCGCGGCAGGAACGCCGCGTTTCCCTTTGTTATTGATGTTACCAGCGACATTGTTGGTGAGATTAATCGCCGTATCGTTATTCCATTAACACCTATTTGAACGATTTAGCCGTATTCGCCCACCAGAACGGCTTAACCCAATCCTTTTACCGGTAGACGGCAAAGAATATGTGCTCATGACGCATGAGACTGCAACTGTTCCAGTTAACGCGCTGGGAACGAAATTTTGCGATGCCAGCGCGCACCGAACGTTGATTAAAGGAGCATTAGATTTTATGCTCGACGGGATTTAAGACGCTACCGCCTCTCCCTCACTCAAATCCTTATGCCGGTTCGACGGCTGGACAAAATACTGTTTATCTTCCCAGCGCAGGCAGGTTAATGTACCACCCCAGCAGCAGCCGGTATCCAGCGCGTAAATACCTTCCGGCGTACCTTTGCCTTCCAGCGATGCCCAGTGACCAAAGGCGATGTTGTACTCTTCAGCGACGGGGCCAGGAATCGCAAACCACGGTTTCAGTGGGGCAGGGGCCTCTTCCGGCGATTCTTTGCTGTACATATCCAGTTGACCGTTCGGGAAGCAAAAACGCATACGGGTAAAGGCGTTGGTGATAAAACGCAGTCTTCCCAGCCCCCGCAATTCCGGCGACCAGTTATTTGGCATATCGCCGTACATGGCATCAAGGAAGAAGGGATAGGAGTCACTCGACAGCACCGCTTCTACATCGCGCGCGCACTCTTTGGCTGTCTGCAGATCCCACTGCGGCGTGATCCCGGCGTGGGCCATCACTAACTTTTTCTCTTTGTCGATTTGCAGCAAAGGCTGGCGACGCAGCCAGTTAAGCAGCTCGTCGGCATCCGGCGCTTCCAGCAGCGGTGTCAGGCGATCTTTCGGTTTATTGCGGCTGATCCCGGCAAATACCGCCAGCAGATGCAGATCGTGATTACCCAGCACCAGACGTACGCTGTCGCCTAAGGATTTCACATAGCGCAGAACATCCAGCGAACCCGGGCCGCGCGCGACCAGATCGCCCGTCAGCCAGAGGGTATCTTTCCCAGGGGTAAATTCTACTTTATGCAGCAATGCGATCAGTTCATCGTAACAACCATGAACGTCGCCAATAAGGTATGTCGCCATATTCTTTTAATGAATGAGTGTGGGAACGGCGAGTCGGAATACGGGAATGTCGATGCTGAAAGGGACGCCATTTTCATCGATCATTTCGTAGTGACCCTGCATGGTGCCCAGCGGGGTTTCAATGATTGCACCGCTGGTGTACTGGTACTCTTCGCCAGGCGCGATAAGTGGCTGGACGCCAACCACTCCTTCGCCCTGGACTTCGGTTTCACGGCCATTGCCATTGGTGATCAGCCAGTAACGCCCCAACAACTGCACTGGCGCTCGCCCCAGATTGCGTATGGTTACGGTATAAGCAAAAACGTAACGTTCATTATCAGGTGAAGATTGGGCCTCAATGTAGACGCTTTGAACCTGAATACACACTCGGGGCGAATTGATCATCGTTAACTCTCCTGCAAAGGCGCGTTCTCCGCCAGATAGTTCGCCATCTGGCAATATTGCGCGACAGAGATATTTTCCGCTCGCATCGCCGGGTCGATCCCCATTCCCGTTAACACCTCGACGCTAAACAGGTTGCCGAGGCTGTTACGAATGGTTTTACGACGCTGGTTAAAGGCTTCAGTGGTGATGCGGCTCAACACGCGAACATCTTTAACCGGGTGAGGCATCGTTGCATGAGGAACCAGGCGCACGACGGCGGAATCCACTTTGGGTGGTGGTGTAAAGGCTGACGGCGGTACTTCCAGCACCGGGATCACGTTGCAATAGTATTGCGCCATGACGCTTAATCGACCATACGCCTTGCTGTTCGGTCCTGCAACCAGACGATTCACCACTTCTTTTTGCAACATAAAGTGCATGTCGGCAATGGCATCAGTATAGCTAAACAGATGGAACATCAACGGCGTGGAGATGTTATAAGGCAGGTTGCCGAAAACACGCAGCGGCTGGCCCATTTTCGCGGCCAGTTCGCCAAAGTTAAAGGTCATCGCATCCTGCTGATAAATCGTCAGTTTCGGGCCTAAGAATGGATGCGTTTGCAGACGTGCCGCCAGATCGCGGTCAAGTTCGATGACCGTCAGCTGGTCCAGACGTTCGCCGACCGGTTCGGTCAATGCCGCCAGACCGGGGCCGATTTCGACCATCGCCTGGCCCTTCTGCGGGTTAATGGCAGAAACAATGCTGTCGATCACGAACTGATCGTTGAGAAAGTTTTGCCCGAAGCGTTTACGGGCTAAGTGGCCCTGGTGGACTCGATTATTCATTGGGTGTTAACAATCATTTTGATGGCGAGATTAAGCGCCGTAATAAAACTGCCGACATCGGCTTTACCACGTCCCGCCAGTTCAAGCGCGGTGCCGTGGTCCACTGATGTGCGAATAAAGGGCAGGCCCAGCGTAATGTTCACACCGCGCCCGAAGCCCTGGTATTTTAGCACGGGAAGACCCTGATCGTGGTACATCGCCAGCACGGCGTCGGCGTTATCGAGATATTTCGGCTGAAACAGGGTATCGGCAGGCAGCGGCCCGTTGAGTTTCATCCCCTGTTCCCGCAGCTCGTTGAGTACCGGAATAATGGTGTCTATCTCTTCCGTACCCATATGACCGCCTTCGCCCGCGTGCGGATTCAGCCCGCAGACCAGAATGCGCGGTTCGGCAATACCAAATTTGGTCCGCAAATCGTGATGCAAAATAGCAATCACTTCGTGCAAAAGGGCAGGGGTGATAGCATCTGCAATATCGCGCAGCGGTAAATGCGTCGTTGCCAGCGCCACGCGAAGTTCTTCGGTCGCCAGCATCATCACCACTTTTTTCGCCTGCGAACGCTCTTCGAAAAACTCGGTATGCCCGGTAAACGGAATGCCTGCGTCGTTAATGACGCCTTTATGCACGGGGCCTGTGATCAGCGCAGCAAATTCACCGTTCAGACAGCCATCACACGCTCGCGCCAGCGTTTCCACCACATAGTGCCCATTTTCAACTGCTAACTGCCCCACAGTGACAGATTCACGTAGCGCGACAGGAAGTAGCGTTAATGTGCCCGCAGTTTGCGGTTGTGCAGGGGAGTTGGGGGAATAAGGGCGGAGGGTGAGCGGCAAACCGAGCATCGCTGCCCGGTCGGTAAGGAGAGTGGCATCGGCACAAACAACCAGTTCGACTGGCCACTCACGCTGTGCAAGCTGGACAATTAAGTCCGGGCCAATCCCGGCGGGCTCGCCGGGAGTGATCACAACACGTTGGGTTTTAACCATTAGTTGCTCAGGATTTTAACGTAGGCGCTGGCACGTTGTTCCTGCATCCAGCTTGCTGCTTCTTCCGAGAACTTACGGTTCATCAGCATGCGGTATGCACGATCTTTCTGTGCCGCGTCGGTTTTATCGACATTACGGGTATCCAGCAGTTCGATTAAATGCCAGCCGAATGAAGAGTGAACCGGTGCACTCATTTGACCTTTGTTCAGGCGGGTCAGGGCGTCACGGAAGGCCGGATCGAAAATATCTGGTGTAGCCCAGCCGAGATCACCGCCCTGGTTAGCAGAGCCTGGATCCTGAGAGAACTCTTTCGCTGCGGCAGCAAAAGTCGTTTTACCACTCTTGATATCGGCAGCAATCTGTTCCAGTTTCACGCGGGCCTGTTCGTCAGTCATGATCGGCGACGGTTTCAGCAGAATATGGCGAGCATGGACTTCGGTCACCGAGATATTTTTGCTTTCGCCGCGCAGGTCGTTAACTTTCAGAATATGGAAGCCAACGCCGGAACGAATCGGGCCAACAATGTCGCCTTTCTTCGCGGTGCTTAATGCCTGGGCGAAGATCCCCGGCAACTCCTGAATACGGCCCCAGCCCATCTGGCCGCCGTTCAGCGCCTGCTGGTCGGCAGAATGAGCAATCGCCAGCTTACCGAAATCAGCGCCGTTACGCGCCTGATCGACAATGGCGCGTGCCTGGCTTTCCGCTTCGTTCACCTGATCAGAGGTCGGGTTTTCCGGCAGCGGGATCAGGATGTGGCTCAGGTTCAGCTCAGTGCTGGCGTCGTTTTGGTTACCCACTTGCTGCGCCAGGGATTCGACTTCCTGCGGCAGGATGGTGATGCGACGACGCACCTCGTTGTTACGCACTTCAGAGATAATCATCTCTTTGCGGATCTGGTTACGATAGGTGTTGTAGTTCAGACCATCGTAAGCCAGACGGCTGCGCATCTGATCCAGCGTCATGTTGTTCTGTTTCGCGATGTTAGCAATCGCCTGATCCAGCTGCTCATCGGAGATTTTCACTCCCATTTTCTGCCCCATCTGCAGGATGATTTGATCCATGATCAAACGTTCCATGATTTGGTGGCGCAGCGTCGCGTCATCAGGAAGTTGCTGCCTTGCCTGAGCAGCGTTCAGTTTTACCGACTGCATTAATCCATCAACGTCGCTTTCCAGCACGACGCCGTTATTGACGACGGCTGCGACTTTATCGACTACCTGGGGGGCAGCGAAACTGGTATTCGCGATCATGGCGATACCGAGAAGCAGCGTTTTCCAGTTCTTCATACTTTTTCCATTTCAATTAACCGCACTGCGGATTACGTGGTAAATCAACAAATCACAAAGTGTTTTGATACGGCAGAATGTTCGAACGCAGCATCTCTTGCGTACCCAGACCGTAGTTGGAGCTCAGGCCGCGAAGTTCGATGTTAAAGCCGATTGCGTTGTCATATACCGCATGTTGTTTATCGTTATCCCAACCGTTCAGCTTCCGCTCGTAACCGACGCGAATCGCATAGCAGCAGGAGCTGTATTGCACACCTAACATAGAGTCGGCTTGCTTGTTCGCATTGGTGTCGTAGTAGTAGGCCCCAACAATGGACCAACGATCGGCAATTGGCCAGCTGGCGACGGCACCTACCTGCGAAATACCATTCTTATATTGCTCAGCAGTGGAATAGTACTTAGGCAGCGTTGCCTGAATATATTCCGGGCTGGCGTAACGGTAATTCAGCTGTACCAGACGGTCTTCATCCCGACGGTATTCAATGCTGGAGTTACTGGTCGCTACGTTATCCAGACGTGTATCGTACTGAATCCCGCCACGCAATCCCCAACGATCAGAGATGCGCCAGTAAGTATCGCCTGCCCATACCAGTGAGCCCGTTTTGTCGTCATTCTCCCATGTTATGTTGTCATCGCCAGTGCGAGACTCCGTGAAATAGTAGATTTGACCAACGGAAATATTAAAACGTTCAACGGCAGCATCATCATATATGCGAGATGTGACACCGGTCGTCACCTGGTTAGCGGAGGCAATACGGTCAAGACCGCCGTAAGTCCGGTCCCGGAACAGGCCGGAGTAGTCAGATTGCAGCAGCGACGAGTCGTAGTTATAGATTTTGCTCTGATCGCGATATGGCACATACAGATACTGCGCGCGTGGTTCCAGTGTCTGGGTATAGCCCGGCGCCAGCATTTCCATATCACGCTCGAAGACCATTCTACCGTCTACCTTGAACTGCGGCATTACACGGTTAGCGGACTCTGCCAGCTTGGTCGTGTTTCTGGAGTTATACCAGTCAAGATTGGTTTGCTGATAATGGGTTGCCAGCAACTTCGCTTCAGTATTGATGCTGCCCCAGTTATTAGAGAGCGGCAGATTGATGGTCGGTTCCAGGTGAACACGAGTCGCCTCTGGCATGTCATCTCTGGTGTTAACAAAGTGCACCGCCTGGCCGTAAATTCGCGTATCGAAAGGACCGACATCGTTTTGATAGTAGTTAACGTCTAACTGCGGTTCTGCCGAGTAGCTACTGGTGTTCTGCTCGCTGAAGACCTGGAACTGCTTGGTTGAAACGGTGGCATTGAAGTTTTGCACCGCATAGCCAACGCTGAATTTTTGCGTTGCGTAGCCGTCGGTACTGGAACCGTACTTGTTATCGAAATCATTGAAGTAGCTAGGATCGCTGACCTTGGTGTAGTCGACGTTGAAACGCCACACCTGATCCATGACCCCGGAGTGGTTCCAGTAGAATAACCAACGACGTGAACTGTCATCGTTCGGGTGTTCATCTTTATAGACTTTATCTGAAGGCAGATAGTCCAGTTCCATCAAGCCAGCGCCCGCCTGGGAGAGGTAGCGGAATTCGTTCTCCCACATGATATTGCCACGACGATGCATATAATGCGGCGTGATGGTGGCATCCATATTTGGCGCGATGTTCCAGTAATATGGCAGGTAGAACTCAAAGTAGTTGGTGGTGGTGTACTTGGCGTTCGGGATCAAGAAACCAGAGCGACGTTTGTCACCCACCGGCAACTGCAAATAGGGGCTATAAAAGATCGGTACCGGACCCACCTTAAAGCGGGCGTTCCAGATCTCCGCAACTTGTTCTTCGCGGTCATGAATAATTTCGCTACCTACCACGCTCCAGGTGTCAGAACCCGGCAGACAGGAGGTAAAGCTACCGTTATCCAGAATGGTATAGCGGTTTTCGCCACGTTGTTTCATCAGGTCCGCTTTACCGCGGCCCTGGCGACCCACCATCTGGTAATCACCCTCCCAGACGTTGGTATCTTTGGTGTTCAGATTCGCCCAGCCTTTCGGCCCTTTGAGGATCACCTGGTTATCGTCGTAATGGACATTACCGAGCGCATCAACGGTACGTACCGGCTCCGGTTGTCCTGGTGCCTCTTTTTGATGGAGCTGCACTTTGTCGGCCTGCAGACGGCTGTTACCCTGCATGATATCCACGCTGCCAGTAAACACGGCGTCATCCGGGTAGTCCCCTTTCGCGTGGTCAGCATTGATAGTCACGGGTAAGTCATTGGTATCGCCCTGTACCAGAGGACGGTCATAGCTTGGCACGCCCAACATGCACTGTGAGGCGAGGTCGGCTGCCAGTCCCTGTTGACTATAAAGGGCGGTGGCAATCATGGTGGCCAGGAGAGTGGGGATACGTTTTTTCATACGTTGATTTTATTGTTCCATCATCGGTAACGTTGCGCGTGACAAACGGTCAGAGACTAACGTACTCGTCATCTCTACGCTAGTGTTAATCCTGTCCGAATAGCGTCTGTGGTGTTAGGCACGGCATTGAATGACAGGTATGATAATGCAAATTATAGGCGATGTCTCACAATAGACCGCAGCCAGAAATGGGTAAAAGCGCCTTTATATTGTGGGAGATAGCCCTGATATCCGTGTGTCGATTTGGGGAATATATGCAGTATTGGGGAAAAATCATTGGCGTGGCCGTGGCCTTAATAATGGGCGGCGGCTTTTGGGGCGTAGTATTGGGCCTGTTAATTGGCCATATGTTTGATAAAGCCCGTAGCCGTAAAATGGCGTGGTTCGCCAACCAGCGTGAGCGTCAGGCGCTGTTTTTTGCCACCACTTTTGAAGTGATGGGGCATTTAACCAAATCCAAAGGTCGCGTCACGGAGGCTGATATTCATATCGCCAGTCAGTTGATGGACCGAATGAATCTGCATGGCGCTTCCCGTACTGCGGCGCAAAATGCATTCCGGGTGGGAAAATCAGACAATTACCCGCTGCGCGAAAAGATGCGCCAGTTTCGCAGTGTCTGCTTTGGTCGTTTTGACTTAATTCGTATGTTTCTGGAGATCCAGATTCAGGCGGCGTTTGCTGATGGTTCACTGCACCCGAATGAACGGGCGGTGCTGTATGTCATTGCCGAAGAGTTAGGCATCTCCCGCGCCCAGTTTGACCAGTTTTTGCGCATGATGCAGGGCGGTGCACAGTTTGGTGGCGGTTATCAGCAGCAATCTGGCGGTGGTAACTGGCAGCAAGCGCAGCGTGGCCCGACGCTGGAAGATGCCTGTAATGTGCTGGGCGTGAAGCCGACGGATGATGCGACCACCATCAAACGTGCCTACCGTAAGCTGATGAGTGAACACCATCCCGATAAGTTGGTGGCGAAAGGTTTGCCGCCAGAGATGATGGAGATGGCGAAGCAGAAAGCGCAGGAAATTCAGCAGGCCTATGAGCTGATAAAGCAGCAGAAAGGGTTTAAATAAGTTTCAACGTGTAGGCCTGATAAGACGCGGTAGGCCGGATAAGACGCGCCAGCGTCGCATCCGGCGAGCAGCATCAGACAATCGGCGCAAAATTGCCGGATGCGGCGTGAACGCCTTCTCCGGCCTACCGAACTTCGCCAGCGTGACTATTAAAAATCCGCTGGTGCTTTAAACGTCATACTATTGCCATACGCCGGATGGGTAATCGTCAGCATCTCTGCATGTAGCAACAAACGCGGTGCCATTGCTCTCGCTTCTGGTGATGCATAAAAACGATCGCCGAGAATCGGATGACCCAGCGCCAGCATATGCACACGCAGCTGATGCGAACGCCCGGTAATCGGTTTTAACACCACTCTTGCCGTGTTATCCGCTGCATATTCCACCACTTCATATTCCGTCTGCGCAGGTTTACCTGTTTCGTAACAGACTTTCTGTTTCGGGCGGTTTGGCCAGTCGCAAATCAGCGGCAGATCCACCAGACCTTCCGCAGGGGATGGATGCCCCCAGACGCGGGCCACATACTGCTTTTTCGGCTCGCGCTCGCGGAACTGGCGTTTTAACTCCCGCTCCGCGGCTTTGGTCAGCGCCACTACAATCACGCCGCTGGTAGCCATATCCAGACGATGCACCGATTCTGCCTGCGGATAATCACGCTGAATGCGCGTCATCACGCTGTCTTTGTGCTCTTCCAGACGACCCGGCACAGACAACAAACCGCTCGGCTTGTTGACCACCATAATATGGTCATCCTGATACAGGACAACCAGCCAGGGGTCCTGCGGCGGATTGTAGTTTTCCATCCCCATCTTCGGCTCCGTTACTGATGCGTCACAACGATCAAACGCAGGGCATCCAGACGCCAGCCTGCCTGATCCAGGCTTTCCATTACCTGCTGACGGTTGCTCTCAATGGCGGTCAGTTCGTCGTCACGAATGTTCGGGTTAACTGCACGCAGCGCTTCCAGACGAGACAGCTCGGCAGACAGTTTTTCGTCGGCTTCGTTACGCGCTGCATCAATCAATGCACGGGCAGATTTCTCGATCTGCGCTTCCCCCAGCTGAAGGATAGCGTGAACATCCTGCTGCACGGCGTTAACCAGCTTGCTGCCGGTGTGACGGTTAACCGCGTTAAGCTGGCGGTTAAAGGTTTCAAACTCTACCTGCGCCGCCAGGTTGTTGCCGTTTTTATCCAGCAGCATACGTACCGGCGTCGGTGGCAGGAAGCGGTTGAGCTGCAACTGCTTCGGAGCCTGGGCTTCAACCACATAAATCAGTTCCACCAACAGCGTACCTACCGGCAACGCTTTGTTTTTCAACAGTGAAATCGTGCTGCTACCGGTATCGCCAGAAAGGATCAGATCCAGACCGTTGCGGATCAGCGGATGCTCCCAGGTAATAAACTGTGCATCTTCACGCGCCAGCGCCACTTCACGGTCGAAGGTGATGGTGATGCCATCTTCCGACAGGCCAGGGAAGTCCGGCACCAGCATATGATCGGACGGCGTCAGCACGATCATGTTGTCGCCGCGATCGTCCTGATTGATACCGATAATATCGAACAGGTTCATGGCGAAGGCGATCAGGTTGGTATCGTCATCCTGCTCTTCAATGCTTTCTGCCAGTGCCTGGGCTTTTTCGCCACCGTTGGAATGGATTTCCAGCAGGCGGTCACGACCTTGTTCCAGCTGTGCTTTCAGCGCTTCATGTTGCTCGCGGCAGTTTTTGATCAGATCGTCAAAGCCTTCGGTTTGATCCGGTGAAGCCAGATAGTTAATCAGATCGTTGTATACGCTATCGTAAATAGTGCGTCCGGTCGGGCAGGTGTGCTCGAATGCATCCAGACCTTCGTGATACCAGCGCACCAGCACCGACTGAGCAGTTTTTTCCAGATAAGGCACATGGATCTGAATATCGTGCGCCTGACCGATACGATCCAGACGCCCAATACGCTGCTCCAGCAGATCCGGGTTGAATGGCAGGTCAAACATTACCATGTGGCTGGCGAACTGGAAGTTACGTCCTTCAGAACCGATTTCCGAGCACAGCAGTACCTGCGCGCCGGTGTCTTCTTCGGCAAACCAGGCGGCAGCGCGGTCACGTTCGATAATCGACATACCTTCGTGGAATACCGCGGCGCGAATACCTTCACGTTCGCGCAGTACCTGCTCCAGTTGCAGCGCAGTGGCAGCTTTGGCGCAGATCACCAGCACTTTCTGAGAGCGATGGCTGGTCAGGTAGCCCATCAGCCACTCAACGCGCGGATCGAAGTTCCACCAGGTGGCGTTATCACCTTCAAATTCCTGATAAATACGCTCCGGGTAGAGCATATCGCGAGCGCGATCTTCCGCACTTTTGCGTGCGCCCATAATGCCGGAGACTTTAATAGCCGTCTGATACTGCGTCGGCAGCGGCAGCTTAATGGTGTGCAGCTCGCGTTTCGGGAAGCCTTTCACACCGTTACGGGTGTTACGGAACAGCACGCGGCTGGTGCCGTGGCGATCCATCAGCATCGAAACCAGCTCCTGACGGGCGCTCTGGGCATCTTCGCTGTCGCTGTTTGCTGCTTGCAACAGCGGCTCGATATCCTGCTCGCCGATCATCTCACCGAGCATGTTCAGTTCGTCATTGCTGAGTTTGTTACCAGCCAGCAGCATGGCAACGGCGTCCGCAACCGGACGATAATTTTTCTGCTCTTCAACGAATTGCGCAAAATCGTGGAAACGGTTCGGGTCCAGCAGACGCAGACGGGCGAAGTGGCTTTCCATCCCCAGTTGTTCCGGGGTTGCGGTCAGCAGCAGAACGCCGGGCACGTGCTCTGCCAGTTGTTCAATGGCCTGATATTCACGGCTCGGCGCATCTTCGCTCCACACCAGGTGATGCGCTTCATCGACCACCAGCAGGTCCCACTCGGCTTCACAGAGATGTTCCAGACGCTGTTTGCTACGACGGGCAAAATCCAGCGAGCAAATCACCAGCTGTTCGGTGTCGAACGGGTTGTAAGCATCGTGCTGAGCTTCGGCATAACGCTCATCATCAAATAGCGCAAAGCGCAGGTTGAAACGGCGCAGCATTTCTACCAGCCACTGATGCTGTAAGGTTTCCGGGACGATAATCAGCACACGTTCAGCAGCGCCAGAGAGCAGTTGCTGATGCAGGATCATCCCGGCTTCAATGGTTTTCCCTAAACCCACTTCGTCAGCCAGCAGGACGCGCGGCGCGTGGCGGCGACCAACATCATGAGCGATGTTGAGCTGGTGCGGGATCAGGCTGGTACGCTGACCGCGCAGGCCGCTGTACGGCATACGGAACTGTTCGCTGGAATACTTACGCGCGCGATAACGCAGCGCAAAGCGGTCCATACGGTCAATCTGCCCGGCAAACAGACGGTCCTGCGGTTTGCTGAACACCAGTTTGCTATCAAGGAAAACTTCACGCAGGGCCACGCCGGACTCTTCAGTATCAAGGCGAGTACCGATATAGGTCAGCAAGCCATTTTCTTCTTTTACTTCTTCGACTTGCATCTGCCAGCCGTCATGGCTGGTAATGGTATCACCAGGGTTGAACATCACGCGGGTCACGGGGGAATCACTGCGTGCGTACAGACGGTTTTCACCAGTAGATGGGAAAAGTAAAGTGACAGTTCGCGCATCCACCGCGACAACGGTTCCAAGTCCCAATTCGCTTTCTGTATCGCTGATCCAGCGTTGACCAAGTGTAAAAGGCATATGTGTTCGGCTCTATATCTTTAATTGCAGGCAATAACCACCCGCTACCGTGCTTATGAGGTAGTGGTGTTATTCAGGTCCAGGAATGGAAAGGGCGCTATGGTACTGGATGGCAAAGCATTCGTCACGCATCAAAATGGTATCTGGCGAACTCTTTTTTTGCTCAAAATAGCCCAAGTTGCCCGGTCATAAGTGTAGCAAAATTATCCTCAATAAAAGGGAGTATTCCCTCCGCCACGGGTTGTAACTGGCGGGTCAGATAGTGTTCGTAATCCAGCGGTGAACGTTGGTAGTCCAGCGGCTCCGGGCCGTTGGTGGTCCATACGTACTTAATGGTGCCGCGGTTCTGATATTGCAAGGGGCGACCGCGCTTATGGTTTTCTTCATCGGCAAGGCGAGCGGCGCGTACATGAGGCGGAACATTACGCTGATATTCGCTCAGCGGACGGCGAAGGCGTTTACGGTAAACCAGCCGCGTGTCCAGTTCGCCCGCCATCAGCTTGTCGATGGTTTCGCGCACGTATTCCTGATATGGCTCGTTGCGGAAGATGCGCAGGTAAAGCTCCTGCTGAAACTGCTGGGCCAGCGGCGTCCAGTCGGTGCGCACGGTTTCCAGCCCTTTAAACACCATCCGCTGTTTGTCGCCCTCCTGAATCAGTCCGGCGTAGCGCTTTTTGCTGCCGGTATCGGCCCCGCGAATGGTTGGCATCAGAAAACGGCAGAAATGGGTTTCATACTCCAGTTCCAGTGCGCTGGTCAGCCGTTGTTTTTGCAGCGTTTCCGCCCACCAGGCGTTAACGTGCTGCACCAGTGCACGACCGATTTTCGCTGCTTCTTCTTCCGAATGTGCACCTTTCAGCCAGACAAACGTTGAGTCGGTATCGCCGTAGATAACATCATAGCCCTGCGCTTCAATCAAGGTTTTGGTTTGCCGCATGATCTGATGACCACGCATGGTGATCGACGATGCCAGGCGTGGATCGAAGAAACGGCAGGCGGTGGTGCCGAGCACACCATAAAAGGCATTCATAATGATCTTCAGCGCCTGCGAAAGCGGCTTATTACCCTGACGTTTGGCTTCATCGCGCCCGTGCCAGATGTTAGTCACAATCTCCGGCAGGCAATGTTTCTCCCGTGAGAACCAGGCATCGAGAAAACCTTCGGTACTGTGCTCTGGATCAGGCTGCGCCATGCCTTCCACCAGCCCGACGGGATCAATCAGAAAGGTGCGGATGATCGACGGGTACAGGCTTTTGTAGTCCAGCACCAGCACCGAATCATAAAGCCCAGGTCGCGAATCCATCACGTAGCCGCCAGGGCTGGCGTGCGGCGGCACTTCGCCGAGATTAGGCGCGACATAACCAGCGCGATGCATACGGGGAAAATAGAGATGACCAAACGCTGCCACCGAACCGCCGTGTCGATCTACCGGCAGGCCGTTCACCGTCGCCCGTTCGAGCAAAAACGGCATGATTTCAGTTTTGTGGAAGATCTGCGTCACCAGCTCGCAATCTTTCAGGTTATAAGTTGCCAGCGCAGGCTTATCTTCGGCGAAACGGCGGTCAATTTCGTCCATTCGATCCCACGGGTTATCGATAGATTTTCCTTCGCCTAATAACTCCTGAGCGACGGTTTCCAGCGAGAATGAAGAGAAATTCCAGAACGCGGATTTCAGCGCCTCGATACCGTCGATAATCAGTCGCCCTTTGGCCTGAGCAAAAAAGACGTCGTTTTTAAAGCCGTGCTCGCGCCACTCCAGCTCGCTGTTATCACGCCCCAGACGCAGCGGAATACGGTAACGCTCGGCATGTTTTTGCAGCATTCGCAGATCGAACTGCACCACGTTCCAACCGATGATCACATCAGGATCATGAGTCGCAAACCAGGCGTTAAGTTTTTCCAGTAGCAGCGGGCGGCTGGCGACGTATTCCAGTTCAAAATCGAGCGCGGAGGCGTCGCCATTCTCTGGCCCCAGCATATAAACGATACGCTGCCCGCAACCTTCCAGGCCGATGCAGTACAGCTCACCGTGGCGGGTGGTTTCAATATCAATAGAAACCCACTTGAGCGGCGGACGATAGTCGGGATGCGGTTTCAGACGGGCATTAACGATAGCGCCGTTGCGCATATCACCCTCGACCCACACTGGCGAGGTGATAAACCGCTCCATCAGATAGCGTTCTGGCGGGCGCACATCGGCCTCGTAGACGGTAACGCCACCTTCACGCAGGCGCTTTTCGTAATTCATCAACTGGCGATGGGCGCGACAGTAAAGGCCATACACCGGCTGGCGGTGAAAATCTTTTAACGCCAGCGGCGTCAGGCGAAAGCCTTGTTCACCCTGCAAAATATGCTGAGCGCGGGGAACATGATCGGCGGGAATAAATGCCACGGACTCTTGCGGCGCAAGCGTAACCTGCAACGGCCCGTTGTCCGTTGCCAGCCAGAAGGAAACTTCGGTCCCTTGCGGGGTGTCCCGCCAGTGTCGGGTTAAGATAAAACCTGCCTGCGCCACGCTGAAAATCCAATAAAAAACCAGGCTTGATTATAGCCTGGTTTCGTTTGATTGGCTGTGGTTTTATACAGTCATTACTGCCCGTAATATGCCTTCGCGCCATGCTTACGCAGATAGTGTTTATCCAGTAGCGTTTGCTGCATATCCGGTAACTGCGGCGCTAACTGACGGCAGAATATACCCATATAAGCGACTTCTTCCAGCACGATGGCGTTATGCACCGCATCTTCGGCATTTTTGCCCCATGCAAACGGGCCGTGAGAATGGACCAGCACGCCGGGCATTTGCGCTGCATCGATACCCTGTTTTTCGAAGGTTTCTACGATGACGTTACCGGTTTCCCACTCATATTCACCGTTGATTTCTGCGTCGGTCATTTTGCGGGTGCAGGGAATGGTGCCGTAGAAATAGTCGGCGTGGGTGGTACCGGTTGCTGGAATCGACTGACCCGCCTGCGCCCAGATGGTGGCGTGGCGCGAGTGTGTGTGCACAATGCCGCCAATAGACGGGAATGCCTGATAGAGCAGCCGGTGAGTTGGCGTGTCGGAGGAGGGCTTTTTCGTACCTTCAACCACTTCACCGGTTTCGATGCTGACCACGACCATATCGTCAGCGGTCATGGTGCTGTAGTCGACGCCGGAAGGTTTGATCACCAGGACGCCGCGCCCGCGATCAACGGCGCTGACATTGCCCCAGGTGAGCGTGACCAGGTTGTGTTTTGGCAGCGCCAGGTTGGCTTCTAAGACCTGGCGTTTGAGATCTTCTAACATGTTGACTCCTTCGTGCCGGATGCGCTTTGCTTATCCGGCCTACAAAATCGCAGCGTGTAGGCCTGATAAGACGCGTCGGCGTCGCATCAGGCGGTGAATGCCGGATGCGCTTTGCTTATCCGGCCTACAAATCCGGAACGCGTAGGCCTGATAAGACGCGCCAGCGCCGCATCAGGCGGTGAATGCCGGATGCGCTTTGCTTATCCGGCCTACAAATCCGGAACGCGTAGGCCTGATAAGACGCGTCAGCGTCGCATCAGGCGTTACATACCTGATGCGGCTACTTAGCGACGAAATCCGTAATACACTTCGTTCCAGCGCAGCGCGTCTTTAAACGCTGGAAGGCGGGTATCGTTATCAATCACTGTGATTTCAATGTCGTGCATCTCGGCGAACTGGCGCATATCGTTGAGGTTCAGCGCATGGCTGAAGACGGTATGGTGCGCGCCACCGGCAAGGATCCACGCTTCGGAAGCGGTCGGCAGATCCGGTTGCGCTTTCCACAGCGCATTCGCCACCGGCAGTTTCGGCAGGGAGTGCGGTGTTTTCACCGTGTCGATGCAGTTAACCAGCAGACGGTAACGATCGCCGAGATCAATCAGGCTGGCGACAATGGCTGGACCGGTTTGAGTGTTGAAGATCAGGCGGGCAGGATCGTCTTTACCGCCAATACCGAGATGCTGAACGTCGAGGATCGGTTTCTCTTCCACAGCGATCGACGGACAGACTTCCAGCATATGGGAGCCGAGTACCAGGTCATTACCTTTCTCGAAGTGATAGGTGTAGTCCTCCATAAAGGAGGTGCCGCCCTGCAGACCGGTTGACATCACCTTCATGATGCGAAGCAGGGCGGCAGTTTTCCAGTCGCCTTCGCCCGCAAAGCCGTAGCCCTGCTGCATCAGACGCTGTACGGCCAGACCCGGAAGCTGTTTCAGGCCGTGCAAATCTTCAAAGGTAGTAGTGAAAGCGTGGAAGCCACCTTGTTCCAGGAAACGCTTCATCCCCAGCTCAATACGCGCCGCTTCCAGCACGTTCTGTCGTTTTTCGCCGTGGATTTGTGTGGCAGGTGTCATGGTGTAGCAGCTTTCGTACTCATCGACCAGCGCGTTAACATCGCCGTCGCTTATGGAGTTCACCACCTGCACCAGATCGCCAACCGCCCAGGTATTGACGGAGAAACCAAACTTGATCTGTGCGGCAACTTTATCGCCATCGGTGACCGCTACTTCACGCATGTTATCGCCAAAACGGCAGACTTTCAGATGACGGGTATCCTGTTTAGAGACCGCCTGACGCATCCAGGAGCCAATACGCTCATGTGCTTGTTTATCCTGCCAGTGACCGGTAACAACGGCATGTTGCTGACGCATACGCGCGCCGATGAAGCCGAACTCGCGACCGCCATGCGCGGTCTGGTTCAGGTTCATAAAGTCCATGTCGATGCTGTCCCACGGCAGCGCCGCGTTGAACTGGGTGTGGAATTGCAGCAACGGTTTGTTGAGCATGGTCAGGCCGTTGATCCACATTTTGGCCGGGGAGAAGGTGTGCAGCCACACCACCAGACCAGCGCAACGATCGTCGTAATTCGCGTCGCGGCAAATAGCGGTGATTTCATCCGGCGTGGTGCCCAGCGGTTTCAGCACCAGTTTGCAGGGCAACTTCGCTTCTGTATTCAGTGCATTAACAACGTGTTCCGCATGTTGCGTCACCTGGCGCAGAGTCTCCGGGCCGTAAAGATGTTGGCTGCCAATTACAAACCACACTTCATAATTATCAAAAATCGTCATTGTCGTGTCCTTATAGAGTCGGAACGGCCTGGGCAGCCTGTGCCGGGGCGGAAGTTGGAGGATAGTGTTGTTCGGCGCTCATCGCCCATTGCTGATAGCGGCGATAAAGCTGTTCAAAGCGTTGTGCCTGTTCGCTGCGCGGTTGCAGGGTTTTCTCTACCGCACTGGCCATTTTTTGCTGGGCTGATGGGATGTCTGCGTGCACTTTCGCGGCGACAGCAGCAAAAATCGCCGCACCGAGCGCACAGCACTGGTCAGAGGCAACAATTTGCAGCGGGCGATTCAGCACGTCGCAGCAGGCCTGCATAATGACCTGGTTTTTCCGCGCGATGCCGCCCAGCGCCATCACGTTATTGACGGCGATCCCCTGATCGGTAAAGCACTCCATGATTGCGCGTGCGCCAAAGGCGGTGGCGGCAATTAAACCGCCGAACAGCAGCGGAGCGTCGGTGGCGAGGTTCAGATCGGTAATCACTCCTTTCAGGCGTTGGTTAGCGTTTGGCGTGCGGCGACCGTTAAACCAGTCGAGCACCACCGGCAGGTGATCCAGAGACGGATTTTTGGCCCATGCTTCGGTCAGCGCCGGAAGCAGTTGTTTCTGGCTGGCGTTGATTTGCTCTTTCAGTTCCGGATGCTGGGCGGCAAGCTGTTCCAGCGGCCAGCTGAGTACGCGTCCAAACCAGGCGTAGATATCACCAAACGCCGATTGGCCTGCTTCCAGACCGATAAATCCAGGCACCACGCTGCCATCAACCTGACCGCAAATACCTTTCACTGCCCGCTCGCCAACGCTCTGTTTGTCGGCAATCAGAATGTCGCAGGTGGAAGTACCGATAACTTTTACCAGAGCGTTAGGCTGTGCGCCTGCGCCAACTGCGCCCATATGGCAGTCAAACGCGCCGCCGGAAATCACCACGCTTTCAGGCAGGCCGAGACGCTGCGCCCATTCCGGGCATAAGGTGCCCACCGGAATATCGGCAGTCCAGGTGTCAGTGAATAGTGGGGAAGGCAAATGGCGATTGAGGATTGGGTCCAGCTCATCAAAGAAACTGGCTGGCGGCAGGCCACCCCAGCTTTCGTGCCACAGAGATTTATGCCCGGCGCTGCAACGTCCGCGACGAATATCCTGCGGGCGGGTGGTACCGGAAAGCAGAGCTGGTACCCAGTCGCACAGCTCAATCCACGATGCGGCAGATTGCGCCACGGCGCTGTCCTGGCGAGTCACATGCAGGATTTTTGCCCAGAACCATTCGCTGGAATAAATACCGCCAATATAGCGGGAGTAGTCAACGTTGCCCGGCGCGTGGCACAAACGGGTAATCTCTTCCGCTTCTTCAACCGCGGTGTGGTCTTTCCACAATACGAACATCGCGTTCGGGTTTTCGGCAAACTCCGGGCGCAGCGCCAGGACGTTACCGTCGGCGTCAATCGGTGCGGGCGTCGAGCCGGTTGTGTCAACGCCAATCCCGACCACAGCTGCGCGCTGCTCGGCGCTAAGCTCTGCAAGCACGGTTTTCAGCGCCGCTTCCATTGACTCAATGTAGTCACGCGGATGATGACGGAACTGGTTATTTGGGGCATCACAAAATTGCCCTTTCTGCCAACGGGGATACCACTCTACGCTGGTGGCGATCTCTTCACCGGTGGCGCAATCCACCGCCAAAGCTCGCACAGAATCACTGCCAAAATCGAGGCCAATTGCAATCGCCATCGTTTCACTCCATCCAAAAAAACGGGTATGGAGAAACAGTAGAGAGTTGCGAAAAAAAGCGTCAGGTAGGATCCGCTAATCTTATGGATAAAAATGCTATGGCATAGCAAAGTGTGACGCCGTGCAAATAATCAATGTGGACTTTTCTGCCGTGATTATAGACACTTTTGTTACGCGTTTTTGTCATGGCTTTGGTCCCGCTTTGTTACAGAATGCTTTTAATAAGCGGGGTTACCGGTTGGATTAGTGAGAAGAGCCAGTAAAAGACGCAGTGACGGCAATGTCTGATGCAATATGGACAATTGGTTTCTTCTCTGAATGGCGGGAGTATGAAAAGTATGGCTGAAGCGCAAAATGATCCCCTGCTGCCGGGATACTCGTTTAACGCCCATCTGGTGGCGGGTTTAACGCCGATTGAGGCCAACGGTTATCTCGATTTTTTTATCGACCGACCGCTGGGAATGAAAGGTTATATTCTCAATCTCACCATTCGCGGTCAGGGGGTGGTGAAAAATCAGGGACGAGAATTTGTCTGCCGACCGGGTGATATTTTGCTGTTCCCGCCTGGAGAGATTCATCACTACGGTCGTCATCCGGAGGCTCACGAATGGTATCACCAGTGGGTTTACTTTCGTCCGCGCGCCTACTGGCATGAATGGCTTAACTGGCCGTCGATATTTGCCAATACCGGTTTCTTTCGCCCGGATGAAGCGCACCAGCCGCATTTCAGCGACCTGTTTGGGCAAATCATTAATGCCGGACAAGGGGAAGGGCGCTATTCGGAATTGCTGGCGATAAATCTGCTTGAGCAATTGTTACTGCGGCGCATGGAAGCGATTAACGAGTCGCTCCATCCACCGATGGATAATCGGGTACGCGAGGCTTGTCAGTACATCAGCGATCACCTGGCAGACAGTAATTTTGATATCGCCAGCGTCGCACAGCATGTCTGCCTGTCGCCGTCGCGTCTGTCGCATTTGTTCCGCCAGCAGTTAGGGATTAGCGTATTAAGCTGGCGCGAGGACCAGCGCATCAGTCAGGCGAAGCTGCTTT
The DNA here is from genome assembly GCF_003697165.2 of Escherichia coli DSM 30083 = JCM 1649 = ATCC 11775. GTDB lineage: Bacteria > Pseudomonadota > Gammaproteobacteria > Enterobacterales > Enterobacteriaceae > Escherichia > Escherichia coli. The sequence continues at coordinate 3,937,764 of NZ_CP033092.2, read as the reverse complement.
TGAGCACCACCCGGATGCCTATCGCCACCGTCGGTCGCAATGTCGGTTTTGATGATCAACTCTATTTCTCGCGAGTATTTAAAAAATGCACCGGGGCGAGTCCGAGCGAGTTTAGGGCAGGTTGTGAATAATAAGAAAGAAGGGGGGGAACCCCCTTGCTTTCTTCATCTGACGTTATTTATATATTTCACGGGGGATTAATTTTAGTTATTTTTAGTTGAATCGTTTTACCTGAATTATTTTTTTTCTTGATAAAATATCGACAACGATTTCTTTTTGTAAAAATAAAACGAAGGCTTATGTATCGGGATACCCATCATGAACATATTGTCCGGTTGCATCAGGAGAATATATCAAGCGGTTTGTTCATCGTAGGAACACCACATTGAGCGGTTATGGCAGGCACTTCACGCCACCATAAATGCCGTTCGATGTGGCAGTTGTTGAAAAAAGTACGGCATTCTATGAAAAACGCCAGTTACTCCCTCAGAGGAGAACATGGTCTGGCAAAAGTGTAGCGGCATCAGGCGCAGCTATCTTTGTAAATTCATTCATAAAATGAATTGTATACAAAAAAATATTGAAAAATAATATTTTTCCTTATTGATATTATTTGCTATACGTTTTTTTTGAGGGGAGATTGTGATGAGCAAACGTAACGATATTACTGATGGAATATTTGCAACAACGAAAAAGTATGGATTAGTTTATACCGAAGAGTTAGGTTGGATCGATTTGGGGCATGCTCAGGGACAAGATGCCAGAATATTAAAAAGAAAATTGGAGCAAGAACATTTTTCAACATATTACGATGAATTTCATGATTGGTATTTTCCTGTTGATTATCATCAGGAAATGGGAATTCGGAAAAAAATATTAGGAGTAGATCTTACATTTCATACCGGTGTTTATACGAAGGTTATGGTTCGTTCATGTCTTTCACCCACTCTTAAAGCAAGAGTTGCCTTAACGTTAATGTATGGAACTGCGAAGAGGTTTGAAGCATGGCAAAACTCATTTATTTTTAACTGGTATACTGATAGCGGATTTAGTGCAGAAGATTTAGTCTCAGACTTGATTGGTTTTTATCGTGTATTTGGAACAGGCCCCGATCCACTTTTATTGGCAAAACCTTTATCTTACACAAAAGCCTTACAAATATGGGATACATATGGAGCGCCAGGGAATTTTAAAAATACTGAGTTTACGCCATTCTTATTTACAACCCATCCTCCTTTTAAAAAAAATCAACTAATAAAAAAGAAGCTTCCAGAATGGTTAAATTATATAAAGCCATTAGATGAGTCTTTTTCAATATTGTTATATAATCAATATAATAATAGACCTGTTACTAATTATTATAAAGATAAAAACAGAATAAATCATGAGTTGTATAGTTCATTATCAAGTTCGGGAGCTATAAAGTTTTCAGAATCTCCCTTTGAAAGACCGCTTTTTCTTTTCTTAAACCCTCATTATCCGCACAGGTCGTGAGTAGAGATGTCAAAATATATTTATATTTTATTATCATTTTTAGTTTTATTCTTTATATTTTTCTATGCTTATATCTCATTGATGTCAAAGGAACATCACTATACACAGCATGAACTTTCCCCATTTTTCCTTTATACGCCAGAGAGTTTGCGAAATTTGCCAAACATATCAAACGTAGCCGAGTATAGCTATTACTATAATGTTGATGATATGCAAACAAGAGTGATTGTTACATGGCGAAATATAGATAACATTTTTCTTCAGAAAGCAAAGCTAATAGATTTTTTGAAAAGAATGGGACCGAGTCTACAAAACGATTGTATATGGTTTTTTCATGATAAAAGTGATTATGCAAATAATTTCCAGCGTTATTGCATCATTGAGCACCGTGATTCTCTGCAGGTGGAATATTTTGAGACTATCGAATGATAGGCAGAGGGTGTCTTTTGTGCCGGTTGTGAAGAAAAAGTGAATGATGTAGCCGTCAAGTTGTCATAATTGGTAACGAATCAGATAATTGACGGCTTGACGGAGTAGCATAGGGTTTGCAGAATCCCTGCTTCGTCCATTTGATAGGCACATTATGCAAGCATTGCTGGAACACTTTATTACCCAATCCACCGTGTATTCATTGATGGCGGTGGTGTTGGTGGCCTTTCTGGAGTCGCTGGCGCTGGTCGGTTTGATTCTACCCGGTACGGTGCTGATGGCGGGGCTGGGAGCGCTGATTGGTAGCGGTGAGTTAAGTTTCTGGTACGCCTGGCTGGCGGGGATTATTGGCTGCCTGATGGGCGACTGGATCTCCTTCTGGCTGGGCTGGCGTTTTAAAAAGCCGTTGCATCGCTGGTCATTTCTGAAGAAGAACAAAGCATTACTCGATAAAACCGAACATGCGCTGCATCAGCACAGCATGTTCACCATTCTGGTCGGTCGTTTTGTCGGTCCGACGCGTCCGCTGGTGCCAATGGTGGCGGGAATGCTGGATCTCCCGGTGGCAAAATTTATTACGCCGAATATTATCGGCTGCTTGCTGTGGCCACAGTTTTACTTCCTGCCGGGGATTCTGGCGGGTGCGGCGATCGATATTCCTGCCGGGATGCAGAGCGGTGAGTTTAAATGGTTGCTGCTGGCAACAGCGGTGTTTTTGTGGGTTGGAGGCTGGCTGTGCTGGCGGTTATGGCGCAGCGGTAAAGCGACTGACCGTTTGAGTCATTATTTGTCCCGCGGTCGTTTGTTGTGGCTGACGCCGTTGATTTCTGCCATCGGCGTGGTGGCGCTGGTGGTGTTAATTCGCCACCCGTTGATGCCGGTGTATATCGATATTTTGCGTAAAGTGGTTGGGGTTTAGGGGATAGCCTTGTGCGGGTTGCCTGATGCGACGCTTGCCGCGTCTTATCAGGCCTGCAAAACGCACTACCCGTAGGTCGGATAAGGCGTTCACGCCGCATCCGACAGTGCATATTAACCTTTAATTCCCAACAGCGCCGAAGCACTCGCCTTACCGCTCAACAACTCATCGGTCTTACCCTGCCAGGCGATACGCCCGTCGGCGACCACCACCGAGCGCGTGGCGATCCGCGCCGCATCTTCCACACTGTGCGACACCATCAAGAGCGTCATTTTTTGCTGTTGGCAGCTCGAACTCACCAGCGTCAGCATCTCCTGACGTAGCGCCGGATCGAGTGCGGAAAACGGTTCATCGAGCAATAAAATGGGCTGTTCGCGTACCAGACAACGCGCTAACGCCACGCGCTGTCGCTGACCGCCGGAAAGCTCGCCAGGTAACCGCGCCATTAAATTATCAATCCCCATCTGGTGGGCAATCGCGTGCATTTTCTTCTGCTGCGCCGCATTTAGTTTCAACCCCGGATTTAGCCCCAGCCCGATGTTTTGCGCGACCGTCAGATGGCTGAACAGGTTGTTCTCCTGAAACAGCATCGACACCGGACGGCGTGACGGCGGCGTCGTGGTGTGATCTACGTCGTCGATAGTCAGCAAACCGCTGGCTGGCGTCAGAAAACCGGCGATCAAATTAAGCAGGGTACTTTTACCTGCGCCGCTTGGCCCGAGGATCGCCACCTGCTCGCCGCGTTCCACCGTTAAGCTAAAACGCATCGGCAAATGGTGGTAAAGCCAGGTGATATCAGTCAGTTTTAACATTTCGCCCCGGTATTTTTTCAATCACGGTAAACAGCAGAAAACAGAGCAGCAGCAGAATTAACGCGGTGACCGCGCCGTCCTGGCTGCGATAGGAGCCAATTTGCTGGTAGAGATAAAACGGCAGGGTACGGAAATCATCGTTACCGAACAATGCCACCACGCCAAAATCACCAATCGACAGCACACAAGCAAAGGCCAGCGCCTGCGCCAGTGGACGTTTCAGGGCGCGCAGCTCCACCACTTTTAAGCGTGACCAGCCTTCAATGCCCAGCGACTGACACAACATGCTGTAGCGGGCGGTGATATCGCGCATCGGGTTTTCCAGCACTTTCAGCGCATAAGGGATTGCCATTAACGCATTGGTGAAAATCACAATGCCGTCAGCAGATTGTGGCAGGCCGATAGTGTTGTTGAGCAGTAAAAAGAAGCCCGTAGCCAGCACAATCCCCGGCATGGCGAGGATCAACATGCCGCTCATCTCCAGCGCCTGACCCGCCAGCATTTTCTGCCGCGCCCGAAGTTCGCGACTGCTCCATAGCAGCATCATGGTCAGCACTACGCACAATACGCCTGCCGCCAGCGCAATACGCAACGAGGTCCACAGCGCCTGCCACAGCACCGGTTGTGCCAGCACTTCCGGCAACTGGCGATTTACCCCATCGACGATCACCGCCAGTAACGGTGGCAGCAACAGCAGCAGCGCCAGCACAATTAACGCCGTGTCGCAAATGCGACTATGCAGACGATCGTCCGGGTCGCGCCAGCCTTGCAGCAGTGTGGTACCAGGCGCAATGGCCTTACTCAATCGCTGACTCAACAGCACCAGCCCGAGGCAGCACACCATCTGGATCAGCGCCAGCATTGCCGCGCGGGCAGGATCGTAGTCGTAACTCAGCGCCTGATAGATTGCCAGCTCGATAGTGGTCGCCTGCGGACCGCCGCCCAGCGATAGCACGGTGGCGAAGCTGGCGAAACAGAGCATAAAGATTAGTGCGGCAACCGGCGGGATTTGTCGCCGTAACCACGGCCATTCGACGAAACGGAAAAAATGCCAGCCGTGCATCCCAAGTTGGGCGGCAAGCTGACGTTGTTCGCCGGGAATGTTTTCCAGTGCCTGGAGTAATAAACGGCTAGCCATCGGCAGATTAAAAAACACATGGGCCAGCAAAATGCCTTGCAGGCCGTAGGGCGAAAAGGTCCACTCCAGACCAAGTGATTGCCAGAGCGAGGCCAGCCAGCCCTGGCGACCATAGACGCTAAGAATGCCGAAAACAGCAACCAGCACCGGGAGGATCAAGGTCATTGCGCACAGACGCAACAGCATCTGTCGCCCAGGAAAGCGCCTGCGATAGAGGGCGCGGGCGAGGAATATTGCGGGTACGACAGAGAGCAGCGCCGAGAGAAACGCCTGCCAGAAGGAGAAGCGCACCACATGCCACAGGTAGCTGTCCTGCCAGACTGCCACCCAGTCACCCTGCGGCGCGTTCCACCACAGGGCGAGAAACGCCGCCAGTGCAACCGCCACCACCAGCGTGGCGGCGCTTACGCCTGGAATTAACCAGCCGGGAATTAACGGCTGACGGCGCGTTGCCATTCGCTAATCCATGCCTGACGTTGTGCCGCCACTTCGGCGGGTGTGAACTCTAGCGTGGTGGCTGGTTTGGTCAATTGTTCAAATCCTGCAGGCAGAGTGACGTTTGCTACCGGATACATCCAGTTGCCGGTTGGGATCGCATTCTGAAAAGCCGGAGAAACCATAAACTGGAGGAATTTTTGCGCCAGCTCTGGCTGCTTGCTGGCAGCGGTGCGGGCGGCAACTTCCACCTGCAGATAGTGACCTTCGATAAAGTTTGTGGCGGCGTAGTTATCTTTCTTCTCTTCGAGAATGTGATAAGCCGGAGAGGTGGTGTAACTCAGTACCAGATCGCTTTCGCCTTTTAAAAACAGGCCGTAGGCTTCGCTCCAGCCTTTGGTGACCGTGACAGTTTTCTTCGCCAGTTTCTGCCAGGCTTGCGGGGCGTTATCGCCATAGACTTTTTGCATCCATAGCAACAGACCCAGCCCCGGTGTACTGGTACGTGGATCTTCATAAATCACCCGCCAGTTTTGATCGCTCTCAACCAGTTCTTTCAGGCTTTGCGGCGGATTTTTCAGTTTGTTCTTGTCATAGACGAAGGCGAAATAGCCGTAATCATACGGTACGAAAGTGTCATTATTCCAGCCGCCAGGAACGTTAACGGCTTCCGCTGCCACACCGCTTTTAGCAAACAGCTCTGTTTTGCTGGCGGCGTCTAACAGATTGTTATCCAGCCCCAGCACCACATCGGCTTTACTGTTTTTGCCTTCCATCCGCAGACGGTTGAGAAGCGAAACGCCATCTTCCAGCGCCACCAGTTTCAGTTCGCAATTACAGTCTGCTTCAAAGGCTTTTTTGACTACCGGACCAGGTCCCCAGTCAGCGGCAAAGGAATCGTAGGTATAAACAGTCAGAACAGGTTTAGCGAAAACAGGCGCTGTGCACAGCAACAGCAGGGGAAGACATTTTTTTAACACTTTGCACCTCACAAAAGAGTGGCAAAGGACTTGAGAAGGAGCCTCAAATCCCTTCGCCGGCGTTATCCGGATCAGGTTCGACGGGTATTTTCTCAGCGCACGCGGCTGCGTGGCACCCCGTTGAGAACGGCGTTAGTGTAGTGATTTTGTTATCAACCAGCAATCATGGATCCGGTGGTGCAAACCACGCTGATTTAAAATCGAACCAGCCGAGGGTGTTCATGCGCAGGCCGCGCATACTACGTTGCCCCTGAATGATCAGCCAGTGGTGGATAAGTGGCACCATTGCTTTGCTGGCGACCAGTTGTTGGCACCAGTTCGCCAGATTCATTTCGCCATTGCGCCAGCGGGCGGCGTCGGCTTGCCAGTCGATCGGAATACAGTGTTGGAGCAGCGGCACCTCGCACAAGTGCGCGAACAGCGAAAAATCCAGCGGCAGCGTAAAGTTGGCGCTGTTAAGCCAGATATCGCTCTCGATCTCTCCTTCATGCCACTGATCGTAGCTGATCTCTTTGATTTCCAGCGTGACCTGGTGACTTGCCAGAATCTGCTGCATGATCCCGGCAATCACCCGATGCTCGCTGTGATCCTGATAAAAGGTCAGGGTGAGGCTTTCCAGACCAGCCGGTTTTTCGCTCTTTATGGTGCGGGCATGGTGCCAACGGGGGAGCAGTCCATAAGCCGGGAACCACAGTTGCTGGTACTGTTCCTCAGCGAAATAGACCAGATTCGTCGGAGAAAGCACATAGCTTACCCAGTCTCTGACTTGCTGATTCGCCCCTCGATGGGTGCGGCTGTCGAACAGTAAATAGTAGCAACCTTCCTCCAGGCGGCTTTCAATCTCTTTTTCCTCGCCCTGTGGACCTTTTAGCATCAGCCCTCCGGCTGGCTCGTCGGCAATTTCCGGCAGAACCCAGACGTTAACTTCGTCGATTAATGCCCGGTAACCGAAGAAGTCATCGAATGCCTGAATTTTCAGTTGATTGGTGCTGTTGCGGATCACCGCATACGGACCGGTGCCGATGGGATGGCTGGCAAAGTTACTGAGGGTTTCCCATTCGCGCGGCAGGATCATTGCCGGAACTTGCCCCAGCAGTAACGGCAACCAGCGGTCCGGTTGCGTGAGATGGATATCCAGCGTCCAGGGCGTCGGCGACACAATGTTAGCAATATGCGAATAGAGCGGAAGCGTATTGATTCGTTTTAAAGAGGCGATCACATCGTCCATTTCCAGTTCACGACCATGGTGAAAATGGACTCCTGGACGCAAAAAGAAACGCCAGTGAAGCGGTGATATTTGCTGCCAGTGGTGTGCGATGTCTGCTTCCAGTTCCCCATTTTCCTCATTTATGCGCGTTAGCGAACTGAAGATTTGCCGGGCGATATGGGTTTCAGAACGGCGCAATGCGCTGCCAGGTAGCAGATTACGCAACGGACGATAGTAGAGCACGCGCAGGATGTGCCGCCCCTGGCGGAAGCTGCGGCCCAGATGAGAAACCAGCATTTGCCGCACAGTCGCTTTGTCGCCAACCAACTGCACTAGTTGGTCGATACGATCCTGCTCCAGCAGGTCTTCCGCCCGCTGTTGCTGAAGCGCCAGCCCGGTATAGAGGAATGTCAGGCGTGAACGTTTACCGCGCCCGACTTCCGCTTCCCACGTCAGCCAGCCGCGATCCTGCATGGTGTTGAGCAGGGTGCGCATATGACGACGCGAGCAACTCAGTAACGCTGCCAGTTCGTTGAGCGTGGTCTCCTGAGATTTACCCTCGCAGCATTGCCACAGGCGGATGAACTGTTGTTGCAGACGAGCAGATGGCATAAAAGGGGAACTCCTGCGCAAAAGACAGCAATTTTATTTTCCCTATATTAAGTCAATAATTCCTAACGATGAAGCAAGGAGGTGCCCCATGCGTCAGTTTTATCAGCACTATTTTACCGCGACAGCGAAGTTGTGCTGGTTGCGTTGGTTAAGCGTCCCACAACGATTAACCATGCTTGAAGAGCTGATGCAGTGGGAGGGGAGTCATTCTGACTACTGATTTGCGGACATCATGTGTGACTGAGTATTGGTGTTAATCGCCACGCCAGCAGTGATTATCTGCTGGCTTTTTTCTTTTTGGCGATTGAGTGCCGGACGGTGTACAAACTAACGCATAAACGCCGGTTGCTTCTCTTCATAAGACGCAATAGCATCGTCGTGCTGCAGAGTCAGGCCGATGCTGTCCAGACCGTTCATCATGCAGTGGCGGCGGAAGGCATCGATGGTAAAGCGATAAGTTTTCTCTCCCGCTTTCACCTCTTGCGCTTCCAGGTCTACATCAAAATGAATCCCCGGATTGGCTTTCACCAGCGCAAACAGCTCATCCACTTCTGCATCGCTTAATTTCACCGGCAGCAGCTGGTTGTTAAAGCTATTGCCGTAGAAGATGTCAGCAAAACTCGGCGCAATCACCACCTTAAAACCGTAATCGGTCAATGCCCACGGCGCGTGCTCACGCGAGGAACCGCAGCCGAAGTTTTCTCGTGCCAGCAAAATGGAAGCGCCCTGATACTGCGGGAAGTTCAGCACGAAGTCCGGGTTTGGCTGTTGGCCTTTTTCATCCAGAAAACGCCAGTCGTTAAACAGATGCGCGCCAAAACCCGTACGGGTCACTTTCTGCAAAAACTGTTTCGGGATGATTGCATCGGTATCGACATTGGCGGCATCCAACGGAACCACCAGGCCTGTGTGTTTGATAAATTTCTCTGCCATGGTGTGCTCCTTATTTAATGTTGCGAATGTCGGCGAAATGTCCGGTCACAGCCGCGGCGGCAGCCATTGCCGGACTGACCAGATGCGTGCGCCCGCCGCGCCCCTGGCGGCCTTCAAAGTTACGGTTGCTGGTGGAGGCGCAACGTTCGCCCGGATTCAGGCGGTCGTTGTTCATCGCCAGGCACATTGAACAACCTGGCAAGCGCCATTCAAAACCAGCTTCGATAAAAATTTTGTCCAGACCTTCCGCTTCCGCCTGGGCTTTAACCGGACCGGAGCCGGGAACCACCAGCGCTTGTACGCCTGGCGCGACTTTCCGGCCTTTGGCGATTTCCGCTGCCGCGCGTAAATCTTCAATACGCGAGTTAGTACAGGAACCAATAAACACTTTGTCGATAGCCACTTCTGTCAGCGGAATACCCGGTTTCAGCCCCATATAGGCCAGCGCTTTTTCTGCCGACGCGCGTTCAACCGGATCGGCAAACGAAGCCGGATCGGGAATATTGTCGTTCACAGAAATCACCTGGCCTGGATTGGTGCCCCAGGTGACCTGCGGCGAAATCTCTTCTGCTTGCAGAGTGACAACGGTATCGAAAGTTGCTCCTTCGTCGGTTTGCAGGGTTTTCCAGTAGGCAACGGCGTCGTCGAAATCTTTGCCTTTCGGCGCATGCAGACGGCCTTTAACATAGTTAAAGGTGGTTTCGTCCGGTGCAACCAGACCGGCTTTTGCGCCCATTTCGATTGCCATATTGCACAGGGTCATACGACCTTCCATGCTTAAATCACGGATTGCTTCGCCGCAAAATTCCACCACATGCCCGGTACCGCCTGCGCTGCCGGTTTTACCAATAATTGCCAGCACGATATCTTTTGCGGTAATGCCCGGCGCGGCTTTGCCCTGGACTTCAATTTTCATGGTCTTCGCCCGGCCCTGTTTCAGGGTTTGCGTTGCCAGTACGTGTTCAACTTCGGAAGTGCCGATACCAAAGGCCAGTGCGCCAAACGCGCCGTGGGTGGCGGTATGTGAGTCGCCGCAGACAATGGTCATCCCCGGCAAGGTCACGCCCTGTTCCGGCCCCATTACGTGGACGATCCCCTGATACGGGTGATTCAGGTCATACAGCTCGACGCCAAATTCTTTGCAGTTTTTGATCAGCTCCTGCATCTGGATGCGCGCCATTTCACCGCAGGCATTAATGTCTTTCGTCTGAGTAGAGACGTTGTGATCCATGGTGGCGAAGGTTTTGCCCGGCTGACGTACCGGGCGACCGTGGGCGCGCAGACCATCGAACGCCTGCGGTGAGGTCACTTCATGCACCAGGTGGCGGTCGATATATAACAGCGGGGTTTCGTTTTCGGCTTCGTACACTACGTGAGCGTCGAATAATTTTTCGTATAACGTCTTAGCCATGATTACACCCCTTCTGCCACATAGCGGGCAATGATATCGCCCATTTCATCGGTACTAACGGCGGCAGCGCCACGGGCTAAATCCCCAGTGCGAATGCCTTCTTCTAATGCGCGGTTAATGGCGCGTTCAATGGCGGAAGCCGCATCATCGGCATCCAGGCTGTAACGCAGCAGCAGCGCCAGCGACAGAATTTGTGCAATCGGGTTGGCGATATTTTTACCTGCGATATCGGGTGCCGAGCCGCCCGCCGGTTCATACAGACCAAAACCTTGCTCGTTCAGGCTGGCGGAAGGCAACATCCCCATTGAGCCAGTGATCATTGCGCACTCATCAGACAGAATGTCGCCAAACAGGTTGGAGCACAGCAAGACGTCAAACTGTGATGGATCTTTAATCAGCTGCATGGTGGCGTTGTCGATGTACATATGCGCCAGTTCGACATCCGGGTATTCCGTGGCGATCTCGTTAACGATCTCCCGCCATAAAATAGAGGATTGCAGCACGTTGGCTTTGTCGATTGAGGTGACTTTGTGGCGACGCTTGCGGGCAGATTCAAATGCGATGCGGGCAATACGCTCGATCTCAAAACGGTGGTACACCTCGGTATCAAACGCTTTTTCATATTGTCCGCTACCTTCGCGGCCTTTTGGCTGACCGAAATAGATGCCGCCGGTCAGTTCGCGCACACACAGGATGTCAAAGCCGTTTGCGGCAATGTCAGCACGCAGTGGGCAGAACGCTTCCAGCCCCTGATACAGTTTTGCCGGACGCAGATTGCTGAATAATTTGAAGTGTTTACGCAAAGGCAGCAGTGCGCCGCGTTCTGGTTGCTGGTCTGGCGGCAAATGTTCCCACTTCGGACCACCTACCGAGCCAAACAGCACGGCATCGGCTTGCTCACAACCTTCAACCGTCGCAGGCGGCAGCGGCTGTCCGTGGTTATCAATGGCTGCGCCGCCTACATCGTAATGGCTGGTGGTGATACGCATCGCAAATCGGTTGCGCACGGCATCCAGCACTTTCAGCGCCTGGGTCATCACTTCCGGACCAATACCGTCCCCCGGCAATACGGCAATATGGTAATTCTTCGACATCACACGGTTTCCTTGTTGTTTTCGTTGTGTTGAGCTTTGCGTTGCAACTCTTTTTCGACTTCTGCGGCACGCCAGATATTGTTCAGTACGTGCACCATGGCTTTGGCGGAGGACTCGACAATATCGGTGGCCAGGCCGACGCCGTGGAAGCGGCGACCGTTGTAGTTGGCGACAATATCCACCTGACCCAGCGCATCTTTACCGTGGCCTTTGGCGGTCAGGCTGTATTTCACCAGTTCGACGTTATAGTCAGTGATGCGGTTTATCGCCTGGTAGACGGCATCGACCGGACCGTTACCGTTGGCGGCTTCTGCTTTGACTTCTTCGCCACAGGCCAGTTTGACGGCGGCAGTGGCAATATCGTTAGAACCTGACTGCACGCTGAAGTAATCCAGACGGAAATGCTCCGGCTCTTCTTGCTGCTTACCGATGAAGGCCAGCGCCTCCAGATCGTAATCAAACACCTGGCCTTTTTTGTCCGCCAGCTTCAGGAAAGCGTCGTACAGGTTGTCTAAATTATATTCACTTTCTTTATATCCCATCTCATCCATGCGATGTTTCACCGCCGCACGCCCCGAACGAGAGGTCAGATTCAGCTGGATTTGGTTCAGACCAATAGATTCTGGTGTCATGATTTCGTAGTTTTCGCGGTTTTTCAGTACACCATCCTGGTGGATACCGGAGGAGTGTGCGAATGCGCCGCTGCCAACAATGGCTTTGTTTGCCGGGATCGGCATATTACAAATCTGGCTAACTAACTGGCTGGTGCGCCATATCTCCTGGTGATTGATGGCGGTGTGGACGTTGAGAATATCCTTACGAACTTTGATCGCCATGATGACTTCTTCAAGGGAACAGTTACCGGCACGCTCGCCGATCCCGTTCATTGCGCCTTCTACCTGCCGTGCTCCGGCATGTACCGCCGCCAGTGAGTTGCCGACCGCCAGGCCCAAATCGTCGTGGGTATGTACGGAAATAATGGCTTTGTCGATGTTGGGTACGCGTTCATACAGGCCGCTGATGATTCCGGCGAACTCAAATGGCATGGTGTAGCCCACGGTGTCTGGAATGTTGATGGTGGTGGCACCGGCATTAATCGCCGCTTCGACCACTCGCGCCAGATCGGCAATTGGGGTGCGTCCGGCATCTTCGCAAGAAAATTCAACATCATCGGTGTAATTACGGGCGCGTTTCACCATATAGATAGCGCGTTCGATCACTTCGTCCAGCGTGCTGCGCAGCTTGGTGGCGATGTGCATTGGCGAAGTGGCAATAAAGGTATGAATACGGAAGGCTTCGGCGACTTTCAGGGATTCGGCTGCCACGTCAATATCTTTTTCCACGCAGCGAGCTAACGCGCATACACGGCTGTTTTTAACCTGGCGAGCGATGGTCTGCACTGATTCAAAATCACCCGGCGAAGAGACGGGGAAACCGACTTCCATAACGTCAACACCCATACGCTCAAGGGCCAGCGCAATTTGCAGTTTTTCTTTCACACTCAAGCTTGCCTGTAACGCCTGTTCACCGTCGCGCAATGTGGTATCGAAAATAATGACTTGCTGGCTCATGGTTTGGGTCCTTGTCTCTTTTTGAGCGCCTCGCTTCGGGCATAAAAAAACCCGCGCAATGGCGCGGGTTTTTGTTTGACTGCGTGCTGGCTTAATGCTGGATGCCGCTCACTCGTCTACCGCGCAAAAAAGATGCGTTTAGTAGTAGTAGACCGATAAAGCGAACGATGTGAGTCATTAAATCAGCTCCAGATGAATGCGATATGCTTTTAGAGTTACTGGATACAAAAACGGATGTCAACCCTGAAGCAATAAAAACGTCACGCCATTGTGAGTTCGGCATCCGTAAAATTAGCTAATTGTGCTGCGGTGGTTAAAACAAGCGATATTAATTTCTGCTTAACCGCCGATGCTTTTCATCGGTTGACATATTTCAGAATAATTTTTTGCATCTAATCAACGAGGGAAAGGGGGATAAAATGCACGCGTTACAAAACCTATCCTGATGATTTGTATTGAATTATATGTTTTGCGAATTTTTTGATATTCATTTGCTGAATATTATTGATCAATTAATGTTAAGAATTAATGCATTAAACATATAAATTAATTATTAAAAAACACATTTAATCCATTTTGTGGATGATTGAGTATTCGTGGTAGTTATGATTAGATTGTTTTCGCAACAAAAACATTATGGATTATTATGCTGTAGTAAATGACTCTTTGCTCGGCAGTGGATTCTGTTTTTATCAGAACCTGTATCTTTATGTTTTCCTAATTTTACTCATTTTGCTTTTTCTTATTTTATATGCATGATAAATCATATTCTCGAGGATTATTTCTCTGCATTCCAATAAGGGAAAGGGAGTTAAGTGTGACAGTGGAGTTAAGTATGCCAGAGGTACAAACAGATCATCCAGAGACGGCGGAGTTAAGCAAGCCACAGCTACGCATGGTCGATCTCAACTTATTAACCGTTTTCGATGCCGTGATGCAGGAGCAAAACATCACCCGTGCCGCTCATGCTCTGGGAATGTCGCAACCTGCGGTCAGTAACGCTGTTGCACGCCTGAAGGTGATGTTTAATGACGAGCTTTTTGTTCGTTATGGCCGTGGTATTCAACCGACTGCTCGCGCATTTCAACTTTTTGGCTCAGTTCGTCAGGCATTGCAACTAGTACAAAATGAATTGCCTGGTTCAGGTTTTGAACCCGCGAGCAGTGAACGTGTATTTCATCTTTGTGTTTGCAGCCCGTTAGACAGCATTCTGACCTCGCAGATTTATAATCACATTGAGCAGATTGCGCCAAATATACATGTTATGTTCAAGTCTTCATTAAATCAGAACACTGAACATCAGCTGCGTTATCAGGAAACGGAGTTTGTGATTAGTTATGAAGACTTCCATCGCCCTGAATTTACCAGTGTGCCATTATTTAAAGATGAAATGGTGTTGGTAGCCAGCAAAAATCATCCAACAATTAAAGGCCCGTTACTGAAGCATGATGTTTATAACGAACAACACGCTGCGGTTTCGCTCGATCGTTTCGCATCATTTAGTCAAACCTGGTATGACACGGTAGATAAGCAAGCCAGTATCGCGTATCAGGGCATGGCAATGATGAGCGTACTTAGCGTGGTGTCGCAAACGCATCTGGTCGCTATTGCGCCGCGTTGGTTGGCTGAAGAGTTCGCTGAATCCTTAGAGTTACAGGTATTACCGCTGCCGTTAAAACAAAACAGCAGAACCTGTTATCTCTCCTGGCATGAAGCTGCCGGGCGCGATAAAGGCCATCAGTGGATGGAAGAGCAATTAGTCTCAATTTGCAAACGCTAACTGAATGCAGAATAGGTCAGACATCAATGTCTGGTTTATTCTGCATTTTTTATTGAATGTAGAATTTTATTCTGAATGTTTGTGCTCTCTATTTTAGGATTAATTAAAAAAATAGAGAAATTGCTGTAAGTTGTAGGATTCAGCCGATTTATTATCAATTTCATCCTCTGTAATGGAGGATTTTATCGTTTCTTTTCACCTTTCCTCCTGTTTATTCTTATTACCCCGTGTTTATGTCTCTGTCTGCCAATTGCTTAAGCAAGATCGGACGGTTAATGTGTTTTACACATTTTTTCCGTCAAACAGTGAGGCAGGCCATGGAGATGTTGTCTGGAGCCGAGATGGTCGTCCGATCGCTTATCGATCAGGGCGTTAAACAAGTATTCGGTTATCCTGGAGGCGCGGTCCTTGATATTTACGATGCATTGCATACCGTGGGTGGTATCGATCATGTTTTAGTTCGCCATGAGCAGGCGGCGGTGCATATGGCCGATGGTCTGGCGCGCGCGACCGGGGAAGTCGGCGTCGTGCTGGTAACGTCGGGTCCAGGGGCGACCAATGCGATTACTGGCATTGCCACCGCTTATATGGATTCCATTCCATTAGTTGTCCTTTCCGGGCAGGTAGCGACCTCGTTGATAGGTTATGATGCCTTTCAGGAGTGCGACATGGTGGGGATTTCTCGCCCGGTGGTTAAACACAGTTTTCTGGTTAAGCAAACGGAAGACATTCCGCAGGTGCTGAAAAAGGCTTTCTGGCTAGCGGCAAGTGGTCGTCCTGGACCCGTGGTCGTTGATTTACCGAAAGATATTCTAAATCCGGCGAACAAATTACCCTATGTCTGGCCGGAGTCGGTCAGTATGCGTTCTTACAATCCCACGACCTCCGGGCATAAAGGGCAAATTAAGCGCGCTCTGCAAACGCTGGTGGCGGCAAAAAAACCGGTTGTCTACGTAGGCGGTGGGGCAATCACGGCGGGCTGCCATCTGCAGTTGAAAGAAGCGGTGGAGGTGTTGAATCTGCCCGTTGTTTCCTCTTTGATGGGGCTGGGGGCGTTTCCGGCAACGCATCGCCAGGCACTGGGCATGTTGGGAATGCACGGTACCTACGAAGCCAATATGACGATGCATAACGCGGATGTGATTTTCGCCGTCGGGGTACGTTTTGATGACCGAACGACGAACAATCTGGCAAAGTACTGCCCAAATGCCACTGTTCTGCATATCGATATTGATCCAACCTCAATTTCTAAAACCGTGACTGCTGATATCCCGATTGTGGGGGATGCTCGCCAGGTCCTAGAACAAATGCTTGAACTCCTGTCGCAAGAATCCGCCCATCAACCGCTGGATGAGATCCGCGACTGGTGGCAGCAGATTGAACAGTGGCGCGCTCGTCAGTGCCTGAAATATGACACTCACAGTGAAAAGATTAAACCGCAGGCGGTGATCGAGACTCTTTGGCGGTTGACTCATGGGGACGCTTACGTGACGTCCGATGTCGGGCAGCACCAGATGTTTGCTGCGCTTTATTATCCATTCGACAAACCGCGTCGCTGGATCAACTCTGGCGGCCTCGGCACGATGGGTTTTGGTTTACCTGCGGCACTGGGCGTCAAAATGGCGTTGCCAGAAGAAACCGTGGTTTGCGTCACTGGT
Organism: Escherichia coli DSM 30083 = JCM 1649 = ATCC 11775; assembly: GCF_003697165.2. Classification (GTDB taxonomy): domain Bacteria; phylum Pseudomonadota; class Gammaproteobacteria; order Enterobacterales; family Enterobacteriaceae; genus Escherichia; species Escherichia coli. The sequence goes on along the minus strand of NZ_CP033092.2, from coordinate 3,921,291 downwards.
GACGGCAGTATTCAGATGAACATCCAGGAACTGTCTACCGCGTTGCAATATGAGTTGCCCGTACTGGTGGTGAATCTCAATAACCGCTATCTGGGGATGGTGAAGCAGTGGCAGGACATGATCTATTCCGGCCGTCATTCACAATCTTATATGCAGTCCTTACCAGACTTCGTCCGTCTGGCGGAAGCCTATGGTCACGTCGGGATCCAGATCTCTCATCCGCAAGAACTGGAAAGCAAACTTAGCGAGGCGCTGGAACAGGTGCGCAATAATCGCCTGGTGTTTGTTGATGTTACCGTCGATGGCAGTGAGCACGTCTACCCGATGCAGATTCGCGGGGGCGGAATGGATGAAATGTGGTTAAGCAAAACGGAGAGAACCTGATTATGCGCCGGATATTATCAGTCTTACTCGAAAATGAATCAGGCGCGTTATCCCGCGTGATTGGCCTTTTTTCCCAGCGTGGCTACAACATTGAAAGCCTGACCGTTGCGCCAACCGACGATCCGACATTATCGCGTATGACCATCCAGACCGTGGGCGATGAAAAAGTGCTTGAGCAAATCGAAAAGCAATTACACAAGCTGGTCGATGTCTTGCGCGTGAGCGAGTTGGGGCAGGGCGCGCACGTTGAGCGGGAAATCATGCTGGTGAAAATTCAGGCCAGCGGTTACGGGCGTGACGAAGTGAAACGTAATACGGAAATATTCCGTGGGCAAATTATCGATGTCACACCCTCGCTTTATACCGTTCAATTAGCAGGCACCAGCGATAAGCTTGATGCATTTTTAGCATCGATTCGCGATGTGGCGAAAATTGTGGAAGTTGCTCGCTCTGGTGTGGTCGGACTTTCGCGCGGCGATAAAATAATGCGTTGAGAATGATCTCAATGCGCAATTTGCAGCCCAACATGTCACGTTGGGCTTTTTTTGCGAAATCAGTGGGAACCTGGAATAAAAGCAGTTGCCGCAGTTAATTTTCTGCGCTTAGATGTTAATGAATTTAATCCATACCAGTACAATGGCTATGGTTTTTACATTTTACGCAAGGGGCAATTGTGAAACTGGATGAAATCGCTCGGCTGGCGGGAGTGTCGCGGACCACTGCAAGCTATGTTATTAACGGCAAAGCGAAGCAATACCGTGTGAGCGACAAAACCGTTGAAAAAGTCATGGCTGTGGTGCGTGAGCACAATTACCACCCGAACGCCGTGGCAGCTGGGCTTCGTGCTGGACGCACACGTTCTATTGGTCTTGTGATCCCCGATCTGGAGAACACCAGCTATACCCGCATCGCTAACTATCTTGAACGCCAGGCGCGGCAACGGGGTTATCAACTGCTGATTGCCTGCTCGGAAGATCAGCCCGACAACGAAATGCGCTGCATTGAGCACCTTTTACAGCGTCAGGTTGATGCCATTATTGTTTCGACGTCGTTGCCACCTGAGCATCCTTTTTATCAACGCTGGGCTAACGACCCGTTCCCGATTGTCGCGCTGGACCGCGCCCTCGATCGTGAACACTTCACCAGCGTGGTTGGTGCCGATCAGGATGATGCCGAAATGCTGGCGGAAGAGTTACGTAAGTTTCCCGCCGAGACGGTGCTTTATCTTGGCGCGCTGCCGGAGCTTTCTGTCAGCTTCCTGCGTGAACAAGGCTTCCGTACTGCCTGGAAAGATGATCCGCGCGAAGTGCATTTCCTTTATGCCAACAGCTATGAGCGGGAGGCAGCTGCCCAGTTATTCGAAAAATGGCTGGAAACGCATCCGATGCCGCAGGCGCTGTTCACAACGTCGTTTGCGCTGTTGCAAGGGGTGATGGATGTCACGCTACGTCGCGACGGCAAACTGCCTTCTGACCTGGCAATTGCCACCTTTGGCGATAACGAACTGCTCGACTTCTTACAGTGCCCGGTGCTGGCAGTGGCTCAACGTCACCGCGATGTCGCAGAACGTGTGCTGGAGATTGTCCTGGCGAGCCTCGATGAACCGCGTAAGCCAAAACCTGGTTTAACGCGCATTAAACGTAATCTCTATCGCCGCGGCGTGCTCAGCCGTAGCTAAGCCGCGAACAAAAGTACGCGCCAGGTGAATTTCTCTCTGGCGCGTTGAGTACGGGAATGGACATCAATATCCTTAAAGTAAATAAGACTATTCCTGGCTATTATTGATAAATGCTTTTAAACCCGCCCGTTAATTAACTCACCTGCTGAAATTCACAATAATTAAATGATATTGACAGCGCGTTTTTGCATTATTTTGTTACATGCAGAGATGAATTGCCGATTTAACAAACACTTTTCTTTGTTTTTGCGCAAACCTGCTGGCATCAAGCGCCACACAGACGCAACAGGGACTGTTAACCAGAGAAGATATGTCCTAAAATGCCGCTCGCGTCGCAAACTGACACTTTATATTTGCTGTGGAAAATAGTGAGTCATTTTAAAACGGTGATGACGATGAGGGATTTTTTCTTACAGCTATTCATAACGTTAATTTGCTTCGCACGTTGGACGTAAAATAAACAACGCTGATATTAGCCGTAAACATCGGGTTTTTTACCTCGGTATGCCTTGTGACTGGCTTGACAAGCTTTTCCTCCGCTCCGTAAACTCCTTTCAGTGGGAAATTGTGGGGCAAAGTGGGAATAAGGGGTGAGGCTGGCATGTTCCGGGGAGCAACGTTAGTCAATCTCGACAGCAAAGGGCGCTTATCAGTGCCTACCCGTTATCGGGAACAGCTGCTTGAGAACGCTGCCGGTCAAATGGTTTGCACCATTGACATTCATCACCCGTGCCTGCTGCTTTACCCCCTGCCTGAATGGGAAATTATCGAGCAAAAATTATCGCGTCTGTCGAGCATGAACCCGGTTGAGCGCCGTGTGCAGCGCCTACTGTTAGGTCATGCCAGCGAATGTCAGATGGATGGCGCAGGTCGATTGTTAATCGCGCCAGTACTGCGGCAACATGCCGGGCTGACAAAAGAAGTGATGCTGGTTGGACAGTTCAACAAGTTTGAGCTGTGGGATGAAACAACCTGGCATCAACAGGTCAAGGAAGATATCGACGCAGAGCAGTTGGCTACCGGAGACTTATCGGAGCGACTGCAGGACTTGTCTCTATAAAATGATGGAAAACTATAAACATACTACGGTGCTGCTGGATGAAGCCGTTAATGGCCTCAATATCCGTCCTGATGGCATCTACATTGATGGGACTTTTGGTCGCGGTGGTCACTCACGTCTGATCCTCTCGCAGCTTGGCGAAGAGGGGCGTTTGCTGGCGATCGATCGCGACCCGCAGGCTATCGCCGTTGCGAAGACTATTGATGATCCGCGCTTCTCCATCATCCACGGACCTTTCTCCGCGCTGGGAGAATACGTTGCCGAGCGCGATCTTATCGGCAAGATCGACGGCATTCTCCTCGATCTTGGCGTCTCTTCACCGCAACTTGATGATGCTGAGCGCGGCTTTTCCTTTATGCGCGATGGTCCGCTGGACATGCGTATGGACCCAACCCGTGGGCAGTCAGCCGCTGAATGGCTACAAACCGCAGAAGAAGCCGATATCGCCTGGGTATTGAAAACCTATGGTGAAGAGCGTTTTGCCAAACGCATTGCCCGCGCCATTGTCGAGCGTAACCGCGAACAGCCGATGACCCGCACCAAAGAACTGGCGGAAGTCGTGGCTGCCGCAACGCCGGTGAAAGATAAGTTTAAACATCCCGCGACCCGTACCTTCCAGGCGGTGCGCATTTGGGTAAACAGTGAACTGGAGGAGATAGAGCAGGCGCTAAAAAGCTCGCTCAATGTGCTGGCCCCGGGTGGGCGGCTTTCGATCATCAGCTTCCACTCGCTGGAAGACCGCATTGTGAAACGTTTTATGCGTGAAAACAGCCGCGGTCCGCAAGTTCCGGCAGGGTTACCGATGACAGAAGAGCAGCTCAAAAAACTGGGGGGCCGTCAGTTGCGAGCACTAGGTAAGTTGATGCCGGGCGAAGAAGAGGTGGCTGAGAACCCTCGTGCCCGTAGTTCAGTTCTGCGTATTGCAGAGAGGACGAACGCATGATCAGCAGAGTGACAGAAGCTCTAAGCAAAGTTAAAGGATCGATGGGAAGCCACGAGCGCCATGCCTTGCCTGGCGTTATCGGTGACGATCTTTTGCGATTTGGGAAGCTGCCACTCTGCCTGTTCATTTGCATTATTTTGACGGCGGTGACCGTGGTAACCACGGCGCACCATACCCGTTTACTGACCGCTCAGCGCGAACAACTGGTGCTGGAGCGAGATGCTTTAGACATTGAATGGCGCAACCTGATCCTTGAAGAGAATGCGCTCGGCGACCATAGCCGGGTGGAAAGAATAGCCACGGAAAAGCTGCAAATGCAGCATGTTGATCCGTCACAAGAAAATATCGTAGTGCAAAAATAAGGATAAACGCGACGCATGAAAGCAGCGGCGAAAACGCAGAAACCAAAACGTCAGGAAGAACATGCCAACTTTATCAGTTGGCGTTTTGCGTTGTTATGCGGCTGTATTCTCCTGGCGCTGGCTTTTCTGCTCGGACGCGTAGCGTGGTTACAAGTTATCTCCCCGGATATGCTGGTGAAAGAGGGCGACATGCGTTCTCTTCGCGTTCAGCAAGTTTCCACCTCCCGCGGCATGATTACTGACCGTTCTGGTCGCCCGTTAGCGGTGAGTGTGCCAGTAAAAGCGATTTGGGCTGACCCAAAAGAAGTGCATGACGCTGGCGGTATCAGCGTCGGTGACCGCTGGAAGGCGCTGGCTAACGCGCTCAATATTCCGCTGGATCAGCTCTCAGCCCGCATTAACGCCAACCCGAAAGGGCGCTTTATTTATCTGGCGCGTCAGGTAAACCCTGACATGGCGGACTACATCAAAAAACTGAAACTGCCGGGGATTCATCTGCGTGAAGAATCTCGCCGTTATTATCCATCCGGCGAAGTGACTGCTCACCTCATCGGCTTTACTAACGTCGATAGCCAAGGGATTGAGGGCGTCGAGAAGAGTTTCGATAAATGGCTTACCGGGCAGCCGGGTGAGCGCATTGTGCGTAAAGACCGCTATGGTCGCGTAATTGAAGATATTTCTTCTACTGACAGCCAGGCAGCGCACAACCTGACGCTGAGTATTGATGAACGCCTGCAGGCGCTGGTTTATCGCGAACTGAACAACGCAGTGGCCTTTAACAAGGCTGAATCTGGTAGCGCCGTGCTGGTGGATGTCAACACCGGTGAAGTGCTGGCGATGGCTAACAGCCCGTCATACAACCCAAATAATCTGAGCGGCACGCCGAAAGAAGCGATGCGTAACCGTACCATCACCGACGTGTTTGAACCGGGCTCAACGGTTAAACCGATGGTGGTGATGACCGCGTTGCAACGTGGCGTGGTGCGGGAAAACTCGGTACTCAATACCGTTCCTTATCGAATTAACGGTCACGAAATCAAAGACGTGGCGCGCTACAGCGAATTAACCCTGACCGGGGTATTACAGAAGTCGAGTAACGTCGGTGTTTCCAAACTGGCGTTAGCGATGCCGTCCTCAGCGTTAGTAGATACTTACTCACGTTTTGGACTGGGAAAAGCGACCAATTTGGGGTTGGTCGGAGAACGCAGTGGCTTATATCCTCAAAAACAACGGTGGTCTGACATAGAGAGGGCCACCTTCTCTTTCGGCTACGGGCTAATGGTAACACCGTTACAGTTAGCGCGAGTCTACGCAACTATCGGCAGCTACGGCATTTATCGCCCACTGTCGATTACCAAAGTTGACCCCCCGGTTCCCGGTGAACGTGTCTTCCCGGAATCCATTGTTCGCACCGTGGTGCATATGATGGAAAGCGTGGCGCTACCGGGCGGCGGCGGCGTGAAGGCGGCGATTAAAGGCTATCGTATCGCCATTAAAACCGGTACCGCGAAAAAGGTCGGGCCGGACGGTCGCTACATCAATAAATATATTGCTTATACCGCAGGCGTTGCGCCTGCGAGTCAGCCGCGCTTCGCGCTGGTTGTTGTTATCAACGATCCGCAGGCGGGTAAATACTACGGCGGCGCCGTTTCCGCGCCGGTCTTTGGTGCCATCATGGGCGGCGTATTGCGTACCATGAACATCGAGCCGGATGCGCTGACAACGGGCGATAAAAATGAATTTGTGATTAATCAAGGCGAGGGTACAGGTGGCAGATCGTAATTTGCGCGACCTTCTTGCTCCGTGGGTGCCAGACGCACCTTCGCGAGCACTGCGAGAGATGACACTCGACAGCCGTGTGGCTGCGGCGGGCGATCTCTTTGTAGCTGTAGTAGGTCATCAGGCGGACGGGCGTCGATATATCCCGCAGGCGATAGCGCAAGGTGTGGCTGCCATTATTGCAGAGGCGAAAGATGAGGCGACCGACGGTGAAATCCGTGAAATGCACGGCGTACCGGTCATCTATCTCAGCCAGCTCAACGAGCGTTTATCTGCACTGGCGGGCCGCTTTTACCATGAACCCTCTGACAATTTACGTCTTGTAGGCGTAACGGGCACCAACGGCAAAACCACGACGACCCAGCTGCTGGCACAGTGGAGCCAACTGCTTGGCGAAACCAGCGCGGTAATGGGCACCGTTGGTAACGGCCTGCTGGGGAAAGTGATCCCGACAGAAAATACCACCGGTTCGGCAGTCGATGTTCAGCATGAGCTGGCGGGGCTGGTGGATCAGGGCGCGACTTTTTGCGCAATGGAAGTTTCATCCCACGGGCTGGTACAACACCGTGTGGCGGCATTGAAATTTGCGGCGTCGGTCTTTACCAACTTAAGCCGCGATCACCTTGATTATCATGGTGATATGGAACACTACGAAGCTGCGAAATGGCTGCTTTATTCTGAGCATCATTGCGGTCAGGCGATTATTAACGCCGACGATGAAGTGGGCCGCCGCTGGCTGGCAAAACTGCCGGACGCGGTTGCGGTATCAATGGAAGATCATATCAATCCGAACTGTCACGGACGCTGGTTGAAAGCGACCGACGTGAACTATCACGACAGCGGTGCGACCATTCGCTTTAGCTCGAGTTGGGGCGATGGGGAAATTGAAAGTCGCCTGATGGGCGCATTCAACGTCAGCAACCTGCTGCTGGCGCTGGCGACACTGCTGGCACTCGGCTATCCGCTGGCTGATTTGCTGAAAACCGCCGCGCGTCTGCAACCGGTTTGCGGACGTATGGAAGTGTTCACTGCACCAGGCAAACCGACGGTGGTGGTGGATTACGCGCATACGCCGGATGCACTGGAAAAAGCCTTACAGGCGGCGCGCCTGCACTGTGCGGGCAAGCTGTGGTGCGTCTTTGGCTGCGGTGGCGATCGTGATAAAGGCAAACGTCCACTGATGGGCGCAATTGCTGAAGAGTTTGCTGACGTGGCGGTGGTGACGGACGATAACCCGCGTACCGAAGAGCCTCGTGCCATCATCAACGATATTCTGGCGGGAATGTTAGATGCCGGATATGCCAAAGTGATGGAAGGCCGTGCTGAAGCGGTGACTTGCGCCGTTATGCAGGCTAAAGAGAATGATGTGGTACTGGTCGCGGGCAAAGGCCATGAGGATTACCAGATTGTTGGCAATCAGCGTCTGGACTACTCCGATCGCGTCACGGTGGCGCGTCTGCTGGGGGTGATTGCATGATTAGCGTAACCCTTAGCCAACTTACCGATATTCTCAACGGTGAACTGCAAGGTGCAGATATTACCCTTGATGCTGTAACCACTGACACGCGAAAACTGACGCCGGGCTGCCTGTTTGTTGCCCTGAAAGGCGAACGTTTCGATGCTCATGATTTTGCCGACCAGGCGAAAGCTGGCGGCGCAGGCGCACTACTGGTTAGCCGTCCGCTGGATATTGATCTGCCGCAGTTAATCGTCAAGGATACGCGTCTGGCGTTTGGTGAACTGGCTGCATGGGTTCGCCAGCAAGTTCCGGCGCGCGTGGTTGCTCTGACAGGTTCCTCCGGCAAAACCTCCGTTAAAGAGATGACGGCGGCAATTTTAAGCCAGTGCGGCAACACACTTTATACGGCAGGCAATCTCAATAACGACATCGGTGTACCGATGACGCTGTTGCGCTTAACGCCGGAATACGATTACGCAGTTATTGAACTTGGCGCGAACCATCAGGGTGAAATTGCCTGGACTGTGAGTCTGACTCGCCCGGAAGCGGCGCTGGTCAACAACCTGGCAGCGGCGCATTTGGAAGGTTTTGGCTCGCTTGCGGGTGTCGCGAAAGCGAAAGGTGAAATCTTTAGCGGCCTGCCGGAAAACGGTATCGCCATTATGAACGCCGACAACAACGACTGGCTGAACTGGCAGAGCGTAATTGGCTCACGCAAAGTGTGGCGTTTCTCACCTAATGCCGCCAACAGCGATTTCACCGCCACCAATATCCATGTAACCTCGCACGGTACGGAATTTACCCTGCAAACCCCTACAGGTAGCGTCGATGTTCTGCTGCCGTTGCCGGGGCGTCACAATATTGCGAATGCGCTGGCAGCCGCTGCGCTCTCCATGTCCGTGGGCGCAACGCTTGATGCTATCAAAGCGGGGCTGGCAAATCTGAAAGCTGTTCCAGGCCGTCTGTTCCCCATAAAACTGGCAGAAAACCAGTTGCTGCTCGACGACTCCTACAACGCCAATGTCGGTTCAATGACCGCCGCTGTTCAGGTTCTGGCTGAAATGCCGGGCTACCGCGTGCTGGTGGTGGGCGATATGGCGGAACTGGGCGCTGAAAGCGAAGCCTGCCATGTACAGGTGGGCGAAGCGGCAAAAGCTGCTGGTATTGACTGCGTGTTAAGTGTGGGTAAACAAAGCCATGCTATCAGCACCGCCAGCGGCGTTGGCGAACATTTTTCCGATAAAACTGCGCTTATCGCGCGTCTTAAATCACTGATTGCTGAGCAACAGGTAATTACGATTTTAGTTAAGGGTTCACGTAGTGCTGCCATGGAAGAGGTAGTACGCGCTTTACAGGAGAATGGGACATGTTAGTTTGGCTGGCCGAACATTTGGTCAAATATTATTCCGGCTTTAACGTCTTTTCCTATCTGACGTTTCGCGCCATCGTCAGCCTGCTGACCGCGCTGTTCATCTCATTGTGGATGGGCCCGCGTATGATTGCTCATTTGCAAAAACTTTCCTTTGGTCAGGTGGTGCGTAACGACGGTCCTGAATCACACTTCAGCAAGCGCGGTACACCGACCATGGGCGGGATAATGATCCTGACGGCGATTGTGATCTCCGTGCTGCTGTGGGCTTACCCGTCCAATCCGTACGTCTGGTGCGTACTGGTGGTGCTGGTAGGTTATGGTGTTATTGGCTTTGTTGATGATTATCGCAAAGTGGTGCGTAAAGACACCAAGGGCCTGATTGCCCGTTGGAAGTATTTCTGGATGTCGGTCATTGCACTGGGTGTTGCCTTCGCGCTGTACCTTGCCGGCAAAGACACGCCCGCAACGCAGCTGGTGGTTCCGTTCTTTAAAGATGTGATGCCGCAACTGGGGCTGTTCTACATTCTGCTGGCTTACTTTGTCATTGTGGGTACTGGCAACGCGGTAAACCTGACCGATGGTCTCGACGGTCTGGCAATTATGCCGACCGTATTTGTCGCCGGTGGTTTTGCGCTGGTGGCGTGGGCGACCGGCAACATGAACTTTGCCAGCTATTTACACATACCGTATCTACGACACGCCGGGGAACTGGTCATTGTCTGTACCGCGATAGTCGGGGCAGGGCTGGGCTTCCTGTGGTTTAACACCTATCCGGCGCAGGTCTTTATGGGCGATGTAGGTTCGCTGGCGTTAGGTGGTGCGTTAGGTATTATCGCCGTACTGCTGCGTCAGGAATTCCTGCTGGTGATTATGGGGGGCGTGTTCGTGGTAGAAACGCTTTCCGTCATCCTGCAGGTCGGCTCCTTTAAACTGCGCGGACAACGTATTTTCCGCATGGCACCGATTCATCACCACTATGAACTGAAAGGCTGGCCGGAACCGCGCGTCATTGTGCGTTTCTGGATTATTTCGCTGATGCTGGTCCTGATTGGTCTGGCAACGCTGAAGGTACGTTAATCATGGCTGATTACCAGGGTAAAAATGTCGTCATTATCGGCCTGGGCCTCACCGGGCTTTCTTGCGTGGACTTTTTCCTCGCTCGCGGTGTGACGCCGCGCGTTATGGATACGCGTATGACACCGCCTGGCCTGGATAAATTACCCGAAGCCGTAGAACGCCACACGGGCGGTCTGAATGATGAATGGCTGATGGCGGCAGATCTGATTGTCGCCAGTCCCGGTATTGCACTGGCGCATCCATCCTTAAGCGCTGCCGCTGATGCCGGAATCGAAATCGTTGGCGATATCGAGCTGTTCTGTCGTGAAGCACAAGCACCGATTGTGGCGATTACCGGTTCTAACGGCAAAAGCACGGTCACCACGCTAGTGGGTGAAATGGCGAAAGCGGCGGGGGTTAACGTTGGTGTGGGTGGCAATATTGGCCTGCCTGCGTTGATGCTGTTGGATGATGAGTGCGAACTGTACGTGCTGGAACTGTCGAGCTTCCAGCTGGAAACCACCTCCAGCTTACAGGCGGTAGCAGCGACCATTCTGAACGTGACTGAAGATCATATGGATCGCTATCCGTTTGGTTTACAACAGTATCGTGCAGCAAAACTGCGCATTTACGAAAACGCAAAAGTTTGCGTGGTTAATGCTGATGATGCCTTAACAATGCCGATTCGCGGTGCGGATGAACGCTGCGTCAGCTTTGGCGTCAACATGGGCGACTATCACCTGAATCATCAGCAGGGCGAAACCTGGCTGCGGGTGAAAGGCGAGAAAGTGCTGAACGTGAAAGAAATGAAACTTTCCGGGCAGCATAACTACACCAATGCGCTGGCGGCGCTGGCGCTGGCAGATGCCGCAGGGTTACCGCGTGCCAGCAGCCTGAAAGCGTTAACCACATTCACTGGTCTGCCGCATCGCTTTGAAGTTGTGCTGGAGCATAACGGTGTGCGCTGGGTTAACGATTCAAAAGCGACCAACGTCGGCAGTACGGAAGCGGCGCTGAATGGCCTGCACGTAGACGGCACGCTGCATTTGTTGCTGGGGGGCGATGGTAAATCGGCGGACTTTAGCCCACTGGCGCGTTACCTGAATGGCGATAATGTACGTCTGTATTGTTTCGGTCGGGACGGCGCGCAGCTGGCGGCGCTACGCCCGGAAGTGGCAGAACAAACCGAAACCATGGAACAGGCGATGCGCTTGCTGGCTCCGCGTGTTCAGCCGGGCGATATGGTTCTGCTCTCCCCGGCCTGTGCCAGCCTTGATCAATTCAAGAACTTTGAACAACGAGGCAATGAGTTTGCCCGTCTGGCGAAGGAGTTAGGTTGATGCGTTTATCTCTCCCTCGCCTGAAAATGCCGCGCCTGCCAGGATTCAGTATTCTGGTCTGGATCTCCACGGCGCTAAAGGGCTGGGTGATGGGCTCGCGGGAAAAAGATACCGACAGCCTGATCATGTACGATCGCACCTTACTGTGGCTGACCTTCGGCCTCGCGGCGATTGGCTTTATCATGGTGACCTCGGCGTCAATGCCCATAGGGCAACGCTTAACCAACGATCCGTTCTTCTTCGCGAAGCGTGATGGCGTCTATCTGATCCTGGCATTCATTCTGGCGATCATTACGCTGCGTCTGCCGATGGAGTTCTGGCAACGCTACAGTGCCACGATGCTGCTCGGATCTATCATCCTGCTGATGATCGTTCTGGTAGTGGGTAGCTCGGTTAAAGGGGCATCGCGTTGGATCGATCTCGGTTTGCTGCGTATCCAGCCTGCGGAGCTGACAAAACTGTCGCTGTTTTGCTATATCGCCAACTATCTGGTGCGTAAAGGCGACGAAGTACGTAATAACCTGCGCGGCTTCCTGAAACCGATGGGCGTAATTCTGGTGTTGGCAGTGTTACTGCTGGCACAGCCAGACCTTGGTACGGTGGTGGTGTTGTTTGTGACTACGCTGGCGATGTTGTTCCTGGCAGGAGCGAAATTGTGGCAGTTCATTGCCATTATCGGTATGGGCATTTCAGCGGTTGTGTTGCTGATCCTCGCCGAACCGTACCGTATCCGCCGTGTTACCGCATTCTGGAACCCGTGGGAAGATCCCTTTGGCAGCGGCTATCAGTTAACGCAATCGTTGATGGCGTTTGGTCGCGGTGAACTGTGGGGACAAGGTTTAGGTAACTCGGTACAAAAACTGGAGTATCTGCCGGAAGCGCATACTGACTTTATTTTCGCCATTATCGGCGAAGAACTGGGGTATGTCGGTGTGGTGCTGGCACTTTTAATGGTATTCTTCGTCGCTTTTCGCGCGATGTCGATTGGCCGCAAAGCATTAGAAATTGACCACCGTTTTTCCGGTTTTCTCGCCTGTTCTATTGGTATCTGGTTTAGTTTCCAGGCGCTGGTTAACGTAGGCGCGGCGGCGGGGATGTTACCGACCAAAGGTCTGACATTGCCGCTGATCAGTTACGGTGGTTCGAGCTTACTGATTATGTCGACAGCCATCATGATGCTGTTGCGTATTGATTATGAAACGCGTCTGGAGAAAGCGCAGGCGTTTGTACGAGGTTCACGATGAGTGGTCAAGGGAAGCGATTAATGGTGATGGCAGGCGGAACCGGTGGACATGTATTCCCGGGGCTGGCGGTTGCGCACCATCTAATGGCTCAGGGTTGGCAAGTTCGCTGGCTGGGGACTGCCGACCGTATGGAAGCGGACTTAGTGCCAAAACATGGCATCGAAATTGATTTCATTCGTATCTCTGGTCTGCGTGGAAAAGGTATAAAAGCACTGATAGCTGCGCCGCTGCGTATCTTCAACGCCTGGCGTCAGGCGCGGGCGATTATGAAAGCGTACAAACCTGACGTGGTGCTCGGTATGGGCGGCTATGTATCAGGTCCAGGTGGTCTGGCCGCGTGGTCGTTAGGCATTCCGGTTGTACTTCATGAACAAAACGGTATTGCGGGCTTAACCAATAAATGGCTGGCGAAGATTGCTACCAAAGTGATGCAGGCGTTTCCAGGTGCTTTTCCTAATGCGGAAGTGGTGGGTAACCCGGTGCGTACCGATGTGCTGGCGCTGCCGTTGCCGCAGCAACGTTTGGCTGGACGTGAAGGTCCGGTTCGTGTGTTGGTAGTGGGTGGTTCCCAGGGCGCACGCATTCTTAATCAGACAATGCCGCAGGTTGCTGCGAAACTGGGTGATTCAGTCACTATCTGGCATCAGAGCGGCAAAGGTTCGCAACAATCCGTTGAACAGGCGTATGCCGAAGCGGGGCAACCGCAGCATAAAGTGACGGAATTTATTGATGATATGGCGGCGGCGTATGCGTGGGCGGATGTCGTCGTTTGCCGCTCCGGTGCGTTAACGGTGAGTGAAATCGCCGCGGCAGGACTACCGGCGTTGTTTGTGCCGTTTCAACATAAAGACCGTCAGCAATACTGGAATGCGCTACCGCTGGAAAAAGCGGGCGCAGCCAAAATTATCGAGCAGTCACAGCTTAGCGTGGATGCTGTCGCCAACACCCTGGCCGGGTGGTCGCGAGAAATCTTATTAACCATGGCAGAACGCGCCCGCGCTGCATCCATTCCGGATGCCACCGAGCGAGTGGCAAATGAAGTGAGCCGGGCTGCCCGGGCGTAATTGTAGCGATGCCTTTTGCATCGTATGAATTTAAGAAGTTAATGGCGTAAAGAATGAATACACAACAATTGGCAAAACTGCGTTCCATCGTGCCCGAAATGCGTCGCGTTCGGCACATACATTTTGTCGGCATCGGTGGTGCCGGTATGGGCGGTATTGCCGAAGTTCTGGCCAATGAAGGTTATCAGATCAGTGGTTCCGATTTAGCGCCAAATCCGGTCACGCAGCAGTTAATGAATCTGGGAGCGACGATTTATTTCAACCATCGCCCGGAAAACGTACGTGATGCCAGCGTGGTCGTTGTTTCCAGCGCGATTTCTGCCGATAACCCGGAAATTGTTGCAGCTCATGAAGCGCGTATTCCGGTGATCCGTCGTGCTGAAATGCTGGCTGAGTTAATGCGTTTTCGTCATGGCATCGCCATTGCCGGAACACACGGCAAAACGACAACCACCGCGATGGTTTCTAGCATCTACGCAGAAGCGGGACTCGACCCAACCTTCGTTAACGGTGGGCTGGTAAAAGCGGCGGGGGTTCATGCGCGTTTGGGGCATGGTCGGTACCTGATTGCCGAAGCAGATGAGAGTGATGCATCGTTCCTGCATCTGCAACCGATGGTGGCGATTGTCACCAATATCGAAGCCGACCACATGGATACCTACCAGGGCGACTTTGAGAATTTAAAACAGACTTTTATTAATTTTCTGCACAACCTGCCGTTTTACGGTCGTGCGGTGATGTGTGTTGATGATCCGGTGATCCGCGAATTGTTACCGCGTGTGGGACGTCAGACCACGACTTACGGCTTCAGCGAAGATGCCGACGTGCGTGTAGAAGATTATCAGCAGATTGGCCCGCAGGGGCACTTTACGCTGCTGCGCCAGGACAAAGAGCCGATGCGCGTCACCCTGAATGCGCCAGGTCGTCATAACGCGCTGAACGCCGCAGCTGCGGTTGCGGTTGCTACGGAAGAGGGAATTGACGACGAGGCTATTTTGCGTGCGCTGGAAAGCTTCCAGGGGACGGGGCGCCGTTTCGATTTCCTCGGTGAATTCCCGCTAGAGCCAGTGAATGGAAAAAGCGGTACGGCAATGCTGGTCGATGACTACGGCCACCACCCGACGGAAGTGGACGCCACTATTAAAGCGGCGCGCGCAGGCTGGCCGGATAAAAACCTGGTAATGCTGTTTCAGCCGCACCGTTTTACCCGTACGCGCGACCTGTATGATGATTTCGCCAATGTGCTGACGCAGGTTGATACCCTGTTGATGCTGGAAGTGTATCCGGCTGGTGAAGCGCCAATTCCGGGAGCGGACAGCCGTTCGCTGTGTCGCACAATTCGTGGACGTGGGAAAATTGATCCCATTCTGGTGCCGGACCCGGCGCAGGTAGCCGAGATGCTGGCACCGGTATTAACCGGTAACGACCTGATTCTCGTTCAGGGGGCTGGTAATATCGGAAAAATTGCTCGTTCTTTAGCTGAAATCAAACTGAAGCCGCAAACTCCGGAGGAAGAACAACATGACTGATAAAATCGCGGTCCTGTTGGGCGGGACCTCCGCTGAGCGGGAAGTTTCTCTGAATTCTGGCGCAGCGGTGTTAGCCGGGCTGCGTGAAGGCGGTATTGACGCGTATCCTGTCGACCCGAAAGAAGTCGACGTGACGCAACTGAAGTCGATGGGTTTTCAGAAAGTGTTTATCGCGCTACACGGTCGCGGCGGTGAAGATGGTACGCTGCAGGGCATGCTCGAGCTGATGGGCTTGCCTTATACCGGCAGCGGAGTGATGGCATCTGCGCTTTCAATGGATAAACTACGCAGCAAACTTCTGTGGCAGGGTGCCGGTTTACCGGTCGCGCCGTGGGTAGCGTTAACCCGCGCAGAGTTTGAAAAAGGCCTTAACGATAAGCAGTTAGCAGAAATTTCTTCTCTGGGTTTGCCGGTTATCGTTAAGCCGAGCCGCGAAGGTTCCAGTGTGGGAATGTCAAAAGTAGTAGCAGAAAATGCTCTACAAGATGCATTAAGATTGGCATTTCAGCACGATGAAGAAGTATTGATTGAAAAATGGCTAAGTGGGCCGGAGTTCACGATTGCGATACTCGGTGAAGAAATTTTACCGTCAATACGTATTCAACCGGCCGGAACCTTCTATGATTATGAGGCGAAGTATCTCTCTGATGAGACACAGTATTTCTGCCCCGCAGGTCTGGAAGCGTCACAAGAGGCCAATTTGCAGGCATTAGTGCTAAAAGCATGGACGACGTTAGGTTGCAAAGGATGGGGACGTATTGACGTTATGCTGGACAGTGATGGACAGTTTTATCTGCTGGAAGCCAATACCTCACCGGGTATGACCAGCCACAGTCTGGTGCCGATGGCGGCACGTCAGGCAGGTATGAGCTTCTCGCAGTTGGTAGTACGAATTCTGGAACTGGCGGACTAATATGTCGCAGGCTGCTCTGAACACGCGAAATAGCGAAGAAGAGGTTTCTTCTCGCCGCAATAATGGAACGCGTCTGGCGGGGATCCTTTTCCTGCTGACCGTTTTAACGACAGTGTTGGTGAGCGGCTGGGTCGTGTTGGGCTGGATGGAAGATGCGCAACGCCTGCCGCTCTCAAAGCTGGTGTTGACCGGTGAACGCCATTACACGCGTAATGACGATATCCGGCAGTCGATCCTGGCATTGGGTGAGCCAGGTACCTTTATGACCCAGGATGTCAACATCATCCAGACGCAAATAGAACAACGCCTGCCGTGGATTAAGCAGGTGAGCGTCAGAAAGCAGTGGCCTGATGAATTGAAGATTCATCTGGTTGAATATGTGCCGATTGCGCGGTGGAATGATCAACATATGGTAGACGCGGAAGGAAACACCTTCAGCGTGCCGCCAGATCGCACCAGCAAGCAGGTGCTTCCAATGCTGTATGGCCCGGAAGGCAGCGCCAATGAAGTGTTGCAGGGCTATCGCGAAATGGGGCAGATGCTGGCAAAGGACAGATTTACTCTGAAGGAAGCGGCGATGACCGCGCGACGTTCCTGGCAGTTGACGCTGAATAACGATATTAAGCTCAATCTTGGTCGGGGCGATACGATGAAACGTTTGGCTCGCTTTGTAGAACTTTATCCGGTTTTACAGCAGCAGGCGCAAACCGATGGCAAACGGATTAGCTACGTTGATTTGCGTTATGACTCTGGAGCGGCAGTAGGCTGGGCGCCCTTGCCGCCAGAGGAATCTACTCAGCAACAAAATCAGGCACAGGCAGAACAACAATGATCAAGGCGACGGACAGAAAACTGGTAGTAGGACTGGAGATTGGTACCGCGAAGGTTGCCGCTTTAGTAGGGGAAGTTCTGCCCGACGGTATGGTCAATATCATTGGCGTGGGTAGTTGCCCGTCGCGTGGTATGGATAAAGGTGGGGTGAACGACCTCGAATCCGTGGTCAAGTGCGTACAACGCGCCATTGACCAGGCAGAATTGATGGCAGATTGTCAGATCTCTTCGGTATATCTGGCGCTTTCTGGTAAGCACATCAGCTGCCAGAATGAAATTGGTATGGTGCCTATTTCTGAAGAAGAAGTGACGCAAGAAGATGTGGAAAACGTCGTCCATACCGCGAAATCGGTGCGTGTGCGCGATGAGCATCGTGTGTTGCATGTGATCCCGCAAGAGTATGCGATTGACTATCAGGAAGGGATCAAGAATCCGGTAGGGCTTTCGGGCGTGCGGATGCAGGCAAAAGTGCACCTGATCACATGTCACAATGATATGGCGAAAAACATCGTCAAAGCGGTTGAACGTTGTGGGCTGAAAGTTGACCAACTGATATTTGCCGGTCTGGCATCAAGTTATTCGGTATTGACGGAAGATGAACGTGAACTGGGTGTCTGCGTCGTTGATATCGGTGGTGGTACAATGGATATCGCCGTTTATACCGGTGGGGCATTGCGCCACACGAAGGTAATTCCTTATGCTGGCAATGTCGTGACCAGTGATATCGCTTACGCCTTTGGCACACCGCCAAGTGACGCCGAAGCGATTAAAGTTCGCCACGGTTGTGCGCTGGGCTCCATCGTTGGAAAAGATGAGAGCGTGGAAGTGCCGAGCGTAGGCGGTCGTCCGCCGCGGAGTCTACAACGTCAGACCCTGGCAGAGGTGATCGAGCCGCGCTATACCGAGCTGCTCAATCTGGTCAACGAAGAGATATTGCAGTTGCAGGAAAAGCTTCGCCAACAAGGGGTTAAACATCACCTGGCGGCAGGCATTGTATTAACCGGTGGCGCAGCGCAGATCGAAGGTCTTGCAGCCTGTGCTCAGCGCGTGTTTCATACGCAAGTGCGTATCGGCGCGCCGCTGAACATTACCGGTTTAACGGATTATGCTCAGGAGCCGTATTATTCGACGGCGGTGGGATTGCTTCACTATGGGAAAGAGTCACATCTTAACGGTGAAGCTGAAGTAGAAAAACGTGTTACAGCATCAGTTGGCTCGTGGATCAAGCGACTCAATAGTTGGCTGCGAAAAGAGTTTTAATTTTTATGAGGCCGACGATGATTACGGCCTCAGGCGACAGGCACAAATCGGAGAGAAACTATGTTTGAACCAATGGAACTTACCAATGACGCGGTGATTAAAGTCATCGGCGTCGGCGGCGGCGGCGGTAATGCTGTTGAACACATGGTGCGTGAGCGCATTGAAGGTGTTGAATTCTTCGCGGTAAATACCGATGCACAAGCGCTGCGTAAAACAGCGGTTGGACAGACGATTCAAATCGGTAGCGGTATCACCAAAGGACTGGGCGCTGGCGCTAATCCAGAAGTTGGCCGCAATGCGGCTGATGAGGATCGCGATGCACTGCGTGCGGCGCTGGAAGGTGCAGACATGGTCTTTATTGCTGCGGGTATGGGTGGTGGTACCGGTACAGGTGCAGCACCAGTCGTCGCTGAAGTGGCAAAAGATTTGGGTATCCTGACCGTTGCTGTCGTCACTAAGCCTTTCAACTTTGAAGGCAAGAAGCGTATGGCATTCGCGGAGCAGGGGATCACTGAACTGTCCAAGCATGTGGACTCTCTGATCACTATCCCGAACGACAAACTGCTGAAAGTTCTGGGCCGAGGTATCTCCCTGCTGGATGCGTTTGGCGCAGCGAACGATGTACTGAAAGGCGCTGTGCAAGGTATCGCCGAACTGATTACTCGTCCGGGTTTGATGAACGTGGACTTTGCAGACGTACGCACCGTAATGTCTGAAATGGGCTACGCAATGATGGGTTCTGGTGTGGCGAGCGGTGAAGATCGTGCGGAAGAAGCTGCTGAAATGGCTATCTCTTCTCCGCTGCTGGAAGATATCGACCTGTCTGGCGCACGCGGCGTGCTGGTTAACATCACAGCGGGCTTCGACCTGCGTCTGGATGAGTTCGAAACGGTAGGTAACACCATCCGTGCATTTGCTTCCGACAACGCGACCGTGGTTATCGGTACTTCTCTTGACCCGGATATGAATGACGAGCTGCGCGTAACTGTTGTTGCGACAGGTATCGGCATGGACAAACGTCCTGAAATCACTCTGGTGACCAATAAGCAGGTTCAGCAGCCAGTGATGGATCGCTACCAGCAGCACGGTATGGCTCCGCTGACCCAGGAGCAGAAGCCGGTTGCTAAAGTCGTGAATGACAATGCGCCGCAAACTGCGAAAGAGCCGGATTATCTGGATATCCCAGCATTCCTGCGTAAGCAAGCTGATTAAGAATTGACTGGAATTTGGGTTTCGAGGCTCTTTGTGCTAAACTGGCCCGCCGAATGTATAGTACACTTCGGTTGGATAGGTAATTTGGCGAGATAATACGATGATCAAACAAAGGACACTTAAACGTATCGTTCAGGCGACGGGTGTCGGTTTACATACCGGCAAGAAAGTCACCCTGACGTTACGCCCTGCGCCGGCCAACACCGGGGTCATCTATCGTCGCACCGACTTGAATCCACCGGTAGATTTCCCGGCCGATGCCAAATCTGTGCGTGATACCATGCTCTGTACGTGTCTGGTCAACGAGCATGATGTGCGGATTTCAACCGTAGAGCACCTCAATGCTGCTCTCGCGGGCCTGGGCATCGATAACATTGTTATCGAAGTTAACGCGCCGGAAATCCCGATCATGGACGGCAGCGCCGCTCCGTTTGTATACCTGCTGCTTGACGCCGGTATCGACGAGTTGAACTGCGCCAAGAAATTTGTTCGCATTAAAGAGACTGTTCGTGTCGAAGATGGCGATAAGTGGGCTGAATTTAAGCCGTACAATGGTTTTTCTCTGGATTTCACCATCGATTTTAACCATCCGGCTATTGATTCCAGCAACCAGCGCTATGCGATGAACTTCTCCGCTGATGCGTTTATGCGCCAGATCAGCCGTGCGCGTACGTTCGGTTTCATGCGTGATATCGAATATCTGCAGTCCCGTGGTTTGTGCCTGGGCGGCAGCTTCGATTGTGCCATCGTTGTTGACGATTATCGCGTACTGAACGAAGACGGCCTGCGTTTTGAAGACGAATTTGTGCGTCACAAAATGCTCGATGCGATCGGTGACTTGTTCATGTGTGGTCACAATATTATTGGTGCATTTACCGCTTATAAATCTGGTCATGCACTGAATAACAAACTGCTGCAGGCTGTCCTTGCAAAACAGGAAGCCTGGGAATATGTGACCTTCCAGGACGACGCAGAACTGCCGTTGGCCTTCAAAGCGCCTTCAGCCGTACTGGCATAACGACATTTATACTGTCGTATAAAATTCGACTGGCAAATCTGGCACTCTCTCCGGCCAGGTGAACCAGTCGTTTTTTTTTGAATTTTATAAGAGCTATAAAAAACGGTGCGAACGCTGTTTTCTTAAGCACTTTTACGCACAACTTATCTTCATTCGTGCTGTGGACTTCAGGCTTTAATGATAAGATTTGTGCGCTAAATACGTTTGAATACGATCGGGATGGCAATAACGTGAGTGGAATACTGACGCGCTGGCGACAGTTTGGTAAACGCTACTTCTGGCCGCATCTCTTATTAGGGATGGTCGCGGCGAGTTTAGGTTTGCCTGCACTCAGCAATGCCGCCGAACCAAACGCGCCCGCAAAAGCGACAACCCGCAACCACGAGCCTTCAGCCAAAGTTAACTTTGGTCAATTGGCCTTGCTGGAAGCGAACACGCGCCGCCCGAATTCGAACTATTCCGTTGATTACTGGCATCAACATGCCATTCGCACGGTAATCCGCCATCTTTCCTTCGCGATGGCACCGCAAACGCTGCCCGTTGCTGAAGAATCTTTGCCTCTTCAGGCGCAACATCTTGCATTACTGGATACGCTTAGCGCGCTTCTGACCCAGGAAGGCACGCCGTCTGAAAAGGGTTATCGCATTGATTATGCGCATTTTACCCCACAAGCAAAATTCAGCACGCCCGTCTGGATAAGCCAGGCGCAAGGCATCCGTGCTGGCCCTCAACGCCTCAGCTAACAACAATAAACCTTTACTTCATTTTATTAACTCCGCAACGCGGGGCGTTTGAGATTTTATTATGCTAATCAAATTATTAACTAAAGTTTTCGGTAGTCGTAACGATCGCACCCTGCGCCGGATGCGCAAAGTGGTCAACATCATCAATGCCATGGAACCGGAGATGGAAAAACTCTCCGACGAAGAACTGAAAGGGAAAACCGCAGAGTTTCGTGCGCGTCTGGAAAAAGGCGAAGTGCTGGAAAATCTGATCCCGGAAGCTTTCGCCGTGGTGCGTGAGGCAAGTAAGCGCGTCTTTGGCATGCGTCACTTCGACGTTCAGTTACTCGGCGGTATGGTTCTTAACGAACGCTGCATCGCCGAAATGCGTACCGGTGAAGGTAAAACCCTGACCGCAACGCTGCCTGCTTACCTGAACGCACTAACCGGTAAAGGCGTACACGTAGTTACCGTCAACGACTACCTGGCGCAACGTGACGCCGAAAACAACCGTCCGCTGTTTGAATTCCTTGGCCTGACTGTCGGTATCAACCTGCCGGGCATGCCAGCACCGGCAAAGCGTGAAGCCTACGCTGCTGACATCACTTACGGTACGAACAACGAATACGGCTTTGACTACCTGCGTGACAACATGGCGTTCAGTCCTGAAGAACGTGTACAGCGTAAACTGCACTATGCGCTGGTGGACGAAGTGGACTCCATCCTGATCGATGAAGCGCGTACACCGCTGATCATTTCCGGCCCGGCAGAAGACAGCTCGGAAATGTATAAACGCGTGAATAAAATTATTCCGCACCTGATCCGTCAGGAAAAAGAAGACTCCGAAACCTTCCAGGGCGAAGGCCACTTCTCGGTGGATGAAAAATCTCGCCAGGTGAACCTGACCGAACGTGGTCTGGTCCTGATTGAAGAACTGCTGGTTAAAGAAGGCATCATGGATGAAGGAGAGTCTCTGTACTCTCCGGCCAACATCATGCTGATGCACCACGTAACGGCGGCGCTGCGCGCTCATGCGCTGTTTACCCGTGACGTCGACTACATCGTTAAAGATGGTGAAGTTATCATCGTTGACGAACACACCGGTCGTACCATGCAGGGCCGTCGCTGGTCCGATGGTCTGCACCAGGCTGTGGAAGCGAAAGAAGGTGTGCAGATCCAGAACGAAAACCAAACGCTGGCTTCGATCACCTTCCAGAACTACTTCCGTCTGTATGAAAAACTGGCGGGGATGACTGGTACTGCTGATACCGAAGCTTTCGAATTCAGCTCCATCTATAAGCTGGATACTGTCGTTGTTCCGACCAACCGCCCAATGATTCGTAAAGATCTGCCGGACCTGGTCTACATGACTGAAGCGGAAAAAATTCAGGCGATCATTGAAGATATCAAAGAACGTACTGCGAAAGGCCAGCCGGTGCTGGTGGGTACAATCTCCATCGAAAAATCGGAGCTGGTGTCAAATGAACTGACCAAAGCCGGTATTAAGCACAACGTCCTGAACGCCAAATTCCATGCCAACGAAGCGGCGATTGTTGCTCAGGCAGGTTACCCGGCTGCGGTGACTATCGCGACCAACATGGCGGGTCGTGGTACCGATATTGTGCTCGGTGGTAGCTGGCAGGCAGAAGTTGCCGCGCTGGAAAATCCGACTGCAGAGCAAATTGAAAAAATTAAAGCCGACTGGCAGGTACGTCACGATGCGGTACTGGCAGCAGGTGGCCTGCATATCATCGGTACTGAACGTCACGAATCCCGTCGTATCGATAACCAGCTGCGCGGTCGTTCTGGTCGTCAGGGGGATGCTGGTTCTTCCCGTTTCTACCTGTCGATGGAAGATGCGCTGATGCGTATTTTTGCTTCCGACCGAGTATCCGGCATGATGCGTAAACTGGGTATGAAGCCAGGCGAAGCCATTGAGCACCCGTGGGTGACCAAAGCGATTGCCAACGCCCAGCGTAAAGTTGAAAGCCGTAACTTCGACATTCGTAAGCAACTGCTGGAATATGATGACGTGGCTAACGATCAGCGTCGCGCCATTTACTCCCAGCGTAACGAACTGCTGGATGTCAGCGATGTGAGCGAAACCATCAACAGCATTCGTGAAGATGTGTTCAAAGCGACCATTGATGCCTACATTCCGCCACAGTCGCTGGAAGAAATGTGGGATATTCCGGGGCTGCAGGAACGTCTGAAGAACGATTTCGACCTCGATTTACCAATTGCCGAGTGGCTGGATAAAGAACCAGAACTGCATGAAGAGACGCTGCGTGAGCGCATTCTGGCGCAGTCCATCGAAGTGTATCAGCGTAAAGAAGAAGTGGTTGGTGCTGAGATGATGCGTCACTTCGAGAAAGGCGTCATGCTGCAAACTCTCGACTCTCTGTGGAAAGAGCACCTGGCAGCGATGGACTATCTGCGTCAGGGTATCCACCTGCGTGGCTATGCACAGAAAGATCCGAAGCAGGAATACAAACGTGAATCGTTCTCCATGTTTGCAGCGATGCTGGAGTCGTTGAAATATGAAGTTATCAGTACGCTGAGCAAAGTTCAGGTACGTATGCCTGAAGAGGTTGAGGAGCTGGAACAACAGCGTCGTATGGAAGCCGAGCGTTTAGCGCAAATGCAGCAGCTTAGCTATCAGGATGACGACTCTGCAGCCGCAGCTGCACTGGCGGCACAAACCGGTGAACGCAAAGTAGGACGTAACGATCCTTGCCCGTGTGGTTCTGGTAAAAAATACAAGCAGTGCCATGGCCGCCTGCAATAAAAGCTAACAGTTGAAGTAAAAGGCGCAGGATTCTGCGCCTTTTTTATAGGTTTAAGACAATGAAAAAGCTGCAAATTGCGGTAGGTATTATTCGCAACGAGAACAATGAAATCTTTATAACGCGTCGCGCAGCAGATGCGCACATGGCGAATAAACTGGAGTTTCCCGGCGGTAAAGTTGAAATGGGCGAAACGCCGGAACAGGCGGTGGTGCGTGAACTTCAGGAAGAAGTCGGGATTACCCCACAACATTTTTCGCTATTTGAAAAACTGGAATATGAATTCCCGGACAGGCATATAACTCTGTGGTTCTGGCTGGTCGAAAGCTGGGAAGGGGAGCCGTGGGGTAAAGAAGGGCAACCCGGTGAGTGGATGTCGCTGGTCGGTCTTAATGCCGATGATTTTCCGCCAGCCAATGAACCGGTAATTGCGAAACTTAAGCGTGTGTATGCCGGATAAGGCGTCACGCTGCATCCGACATTTGCATATGATGCCTGATGCGACGCTGGCGCGTTTTATCAGGCCAGCGTCGCATCAGATAGAATGTCACTGCTTTGGCTCTTCGCTCCAGTCATCGCTTTCGGAAAGATCGCCACTGCTGGGGATTCGTTTTTCTTCAGCAGCCCATTCTCCGAGGTCGATCAGCTGACAACGTTTGGAGCAAAATGGCCGAAACGGGCTGATTTCACCCCACACCACCGTTTTCCCGCAGGTTGGGCAATTCACCGTAATAGTTTCTGACATTTTTACTCCTTAGCAACAGGCCAGTTCGAAATCCAGACGTTCTGGTACCTGTCCGTTTTCACTGTCCAGCGGCATAAAACGAATGGCAAAACGGCTCTTATGACCGGAAATTTGCGGATAAAGCTGTGAATCGAGCGACAGATTCAGGCGCAGCAAGTCGGCATCGCCACCGTTATCCTGATAAAAACCATTCAGGCTGGTTTGTTTACGGAAGGGGGCCGACTGGCGAATTAAATCCAGCACCATGGTAAGTGCCTGGGTAAGCGGGTTCAGGCTGGCAATCCAGGTTTCTACCTGGCTGTCGCGCTGCGCCTGGGGTAGATGCAGCCAAATGTGCAATGTAGGTAAATCAAAGCTGCAACAGCCGCCCGGGATGCTCAGTCGCTGACGCACCAGAGCAATCAAACGATCTTCACGTAGAAATTGCCCGATACGCGGCGCGGAGATTAATACGCTCCCCGCCGCTTTTAACTGCTGAATTAATGCTTCAATACGGCTCTGGTCCACGCCGGGCACGCCAATCCAGGTCTGGAGTTTACGTTGCTGCCGGTCAAGTTCTTTCAACAGCTCAGTGCGGACTTCGCCGCGCTCGAAAACATCCAGTAATTCGCTGACATTACGGAAGAAATGCAGCGCGCCAGCGTGGTCAACGATGGGTAAATTAACGGTGAGTTGCTGAATCAAAAACTCAATGCGCAGCCATGTACGCATTTTTTCATTTAGTGGATGTTCAAAAAGGACCTGGGTCTGCATTACGGTTTTTCCTGTGAGACAAACTGCGACGCAAGCTGCAAATAGTGTGCGTGCAGGCGGGCAACATCCGATGCGATAGCATCCGGTGCGCCGTTATTATCAATGACGTCATCTGCCACGGCAAGGCGAGCTTCGCGCGTTGCCTGAGCAGCAAGGATTTGTTCGACATGCTCGCGAGTTACATCGTCGCGCTGCATGGTGCGCTTAAGTTGCGTTTCTGGGCTGACATCCACCACCAGCACTCGATTCGCTTTTTTATACAGTGAGTTTTCTACCAGCAATGGCACAACCCATAGTACATAGGGGGAAGTAGCTTGCTGGATCTGGTGTTGCGTCTCTTGCTGAATCAGCGGATGCAGCAGGGCGTTAAGCCAGTTTTTCTCTTCCGGGTTGGCGAAGATCCGTTCGCGCAAGGCCCGGCGCTGCAATGTTCCATCAGCAGCAATCATGTTAGCGCCAAAGTGATCAGCAATGGCATGTAGCGCAGGTGCACCTGGTTCAACCACCTGACGCGCAATAATATCGGCATCAATGACGTTAATTCCGAGATTAGCAAACGCATTGGCAACGGTACTCTTGCCACTGCCAATGCCTCCCGTTAAGGCAACTATATACCTCATAATTTATATTCCCGGGAATTCATCATGATTATCAAAACGTTAAAAATGAGCGCACGAAAGCGAAATTGATGAAACGTTCGCTCACTATTTACCAGGTAAATTTATGGGATTGTAGCGTAAAAAAAGACAATTTCGCAGTCTTGCGCCGCATTGATTAGTGCGTATGATAACGTCACTGGAGTTGCGCTCTTACCCTTATAGCCATTAACCCCAGGAATCCGCACATGCGTATTGAAGAAGATCTGAAGTTAGGTTTTAAAGACGTTCTCATCCGCCCTAAACGCTCCACTCTTAAAAGCCGTTCCGATGTTGAACTGGAACGTCAATTCACCTTCAAACATTCAGGTCAGAGTTGGTCCGGCGTGCCGATTATTGCCGCAAATATGGACACCGTAGGCACATTTTCTATGGCCTCTGCGCTGGCTTCTTTTGATATTCTGACTGCTGTGCATAAACACTATTCTGTCGAAGAGTGGCAAGCGTTTATCAACAATTCTTCCGCTGATGTGCTGAAACATGTGATGGTTTCTACCGGCACGTCTGATGCGGATTTCGAAAAAACTAAACAGATTCTCGACCTGAACCCGGCATTAAATTTCGTTTGTATTGACGTGGCGAATGGTTATTCCGAACACTTCGTGCAGTTCGTTGCGAAAGCGCGTGAAGCGTGGCCGACCAAAACCATTTGTGCAGGCAACGTAGTGACTGGTGAAATGTGTGAGGAGCTTATCCTCTCCGGTGCCGATATCGTTAAAGTTGGCATTGGCCCAGGTTCTGTTTGTACAACTCGCGTCAAAACAGGCGTCGGTTATCCGCAACTTTCTGCGGTGATCGAATGCGCCGATGCTGCGCACGGTCTGGGCGGAATGATCGTCAGCGATGGCGGCTGCACCACGCCGGGCGATGTCGCGAAAGCCTTTGGCGGCGGTGCCGATTTCGTAATGCTTGGCGGCATGCTGGCGGGCCACGAAGAGAGCGGCGGTCGCATCGTTGAGGAGAACGGCGAGAAATTTATGTTGTTCTACGGCATGAGCTCAGAGTCTGCGATGAAACGTCACGTTGGCGGCGTTGCGGAATATCGCGCAGCAGAAGGTAAAACCGTTAAGCTGCCGCTGCGAGGCCCGGTTGAAAATACCGCGCGTGATATTTTGGGCGGCCTGCGTTCAGCTTGTACATACGTTGGGGCTTCACGCCTGAAAGAACTGACCAAGCGCACCACGTTTATCCGTGTGCAGGAACAAGAAAACCGCATCTTCAACAACCTGTAATATACCAACGCTGGCGTGGAGCAACACGCCAGCGTTATCCCATTCCACTCATCGCATCGCCTAAATGGAAAATTGGCAGATACATTGCCACCACCAGCGTACCGATAATTCCTCCCGTTATGATCAGCAACGCCGGTTCCAGTAAGGCTGCGAGGTTATCCGCCAGCGCCATTGTGTTATCCCGATGATGATGGGCGAGGTTGTCTAACATGAGATCCAGCGAGCCGGATGCCTCTCCTGTTCTCACTAATTGCAAACAGAGCGGGCTAAACTCACCGGCATTTTTTAGCGCCAGCCAGATGGGGTGACCGTTACTGATATCGTGCTGGATTTGTGTCAGAAGTTGCACCCAGTACGGGCAGCGCATTGTTTCTCTGACGCTCTCAACGCCCTGTAAAAAAGAAATGCCTGCACTTTGTGTCAGTGTCAGAATCGTAAAGATCTGCGTGAGTTTTTGTCCCCGCATCAGTGAACCCATAATCGGGATGCGTAACAGCAATTTCTGCCGTGCGATAAGCCTGGTTGGGTGGCGCATCAGCAGCTTATTGGCTATCGCCAGCAGAAAGCCGAATAGCACCAGCAACCAACCCCATTCGCCACTAAAACTTGCCAGCGTCATGATCCCCTGCGTTAGCGCCGGTAGCGGAGTGTTAAAGGTCTTATAGATAGCGGCAAACTCCGGCAGTACAAAATGCAGCATTGCCACAACCACCATGATTGCCATCGCTAAAATGATAATGGGATAACGTAACGCTGATTTCACTTTGTCGGTCAACTGACGCTGGGCTTTTTGCTGACGCGCCAGTTCAAAGCAGCATTCATCCAGCTTACCGGTCAGTTCACCCGTGCGGATCATCGCCTGATAGAGCGGCGGAAATACCTCTGACCAGGGTAATAAGGCATTGGAAAAGGCAACGCCCTGTTCAAGATCGTGCGCCAGTGATTGCAGCAACGCTTGCCACTGCTTACTGGGATGCTGTTCCGCCAGCAGAGCCAGCCCTTCAGAAAGCGTTAACCCGGCTTTGAGTAGCGTCGCCAGTTGATGAATGACTTCCGCGCTTATATCTCCTCGCCACTGCGTAGAATTGATGGTGATTCGCTTCAGGCTTAGTGGGGTAACCATCTGTTGCTGTAGTGCCATGAGCAGCAAAGCACGGCTCTCTGCCCATAGCATCCCATCTTGCGCATTGCCGTCGCCGGTTATGCCATGCCAGCGCCAGAGTTGCTTACTCGCCATGCGGCATCCCTAATACGCGGATTAACTCTTCAAAGGTGGTTAAGCCTTGCTCCACGGCTAGGCAGCCGTTTTCAAAAAGCGTTCGCATACCCGCCTGTCGGGCGTGCGTTTCCAGCGATTCAACGTCGGTATTAGCGGAAATAAGCTGACGTATGACCGGTGTTATGGGCAGAACTTCAAATAAGGCCGTGCGACCATAAAAACCGTGGTAGCAAT
This sequence comes from Escherichia coli DSM 30083 = JCM 1649 = ATCC 11775, assembly GCF_003697165.2. Taxonomy (GTDB): domain Bacteria; phylum Pseudomonadota; class Gammaproteobacteria; order Enterobacterales; family Enterobacteriaceae; genus Escherichia; species Escherichia coli. The sequence goes on along the minus strand of NZ_CP033092.2, from coordinate 3,892,440 downwards.
GTACACAACCGGGTGCCTGCCAGTGGGGCAGCGGCGACGGCCATACATTGTCTGGAATATGGATGGGCTCCCCTTGCTGCCGGCGACAATGCGGGCAAAGTTTGCGTACCAGACGCTGGGCTATTACCAGCGTAAGCGCCGATGATAGCATCCAGCGGGCGACTCCCATTTGCTGTAAACGTACCAGCGTTTCGCAGGTGGAGTTAGTGTGTAGGGTAGACAACACCAGGTGACCGGTTTGCGCGGCTTTAATGGCAATTTCTGCCGTTTCGCCATCGCGGATCTCTCCGATCATGATGACGTCAGGATCCTGGCGCAATAACGCACGCAAAACGCCCTGAAAGGTGAGTCCGGCACGCGAATGGATTTGCGTCTGGTTTAGTCCGGCTATGGGGATCTCAACCGGATCTTCGACGCTACAAATATTAATGTCAGCGGTATTCAGCATTTGCAGGGCACTATAAAGCGTGACCGTTTTGCCGCTGCCTGTAGGGCCAGTTACCAGCACCAGTCCCTGTGGTTGTTGCAAGGCATGAGCAAAGTCCACCAGTTGTGACGGCTGCATTCCAAGCGTGTTAACATCCAGTGCCTGGTTCACCTGCTGTAACAACCTTAATACCACCTTTTCACCACCCCGACATGCTAAGGTCGCAATACGAAATGAGACGGCGTTTCCTGCCAGTTCGACAGTGAATTGCCCGTCCTGCGGCAGGCGATGTTCCGCAATATCCAGGTTTCCCAGCACTTTTAATCTGGCGGTTAATGCGACTCCGGCATCCGGTGAAACGTCCGGTAAAGGATGCAATACGCCGTCGATACGCAAGCGGATGCGGTAGGCATTGTCCGCTGGTTCGATATGAATATCAGACGCGCGTTGTTCTAGCGCAGATTGTAACGTTCGAGTCAGCAACTCTGCTTTGGGCTGATGCTTCTCCTGAACAGCTACGGGCAATGTCTGTTGTGTGCGACTGGCGTGACCTTCCATTTGTTGGCGTGTCCAGCAGGTGATCTCAATACGTTTGGTGGTAGCGAAATGCAATGCGTCCAGTAGCTCATGCGAAGGTGCATCGACTACCGCAACATGAACCACCTCTTCGCTGGCATCCAGCAAGACTCCCTGATAACGCAGACACAGGGCAGTGAGCTGTGGAATATTCATTGCCGCTCCTTAGTTGGCGTCATCAAAGCGGAAGACATCTTCGCAGGCTTGCTGCAATGCGCTGTCACTTTGAATATTGCAGTTACGCGTCCAGCCGGTGACGCCGTTTGCGTTATCCCAACCCGGCGTCATGACGACGCTTAGTCCATTGAGACTTTCTTGCCCGGTCAGCGACACCACGCCCTTTGCCACACTCATGGCTGAAACATAGCGGGTGGTGGTAGGCGAGGGAATGCCATTGCTGCCACCGTCGCAGGTATTTAATCCACCATGTTCCAGCGCGCACAACTCTACGGCGGTACGGTAAGGCACAAAGGTTTGTAGCATGTCGGTGAGTGCGGCTTTGCGCAGGTAGTTTTGATAAGCGGGAATACCAATGGCGCTTAAAATGGCAATGATGCCAATAACCACCATCAGTTCGATAAGTGTAAAACCGCGTTGCTTGTCCATCTGTTTCGCTCCTTGATTTGGTTGGCGCTACTTTGGCAAACGCCATCAGCACAAGCGAGGGGCAAAAAACGAAACGGGAAAGCAGCTTCCGAGGTTTTTTATTTCGTTGCAGCGAAAGACAAGAAATTTGCGAGGCGTTACGAAGAAAGTTGGGGAAGGGGAGATTTATCCGCCCGCGATGGAGCGGATAAATCTGTTAGCAATTAGCGAAAACGCATTGAAAGGTCGAGTGCCTGTACGTGTTTAGTTAGCGCACCAACGGAGATAAAGTCCACGCCCGTTTCGGCAAATTCGCGCAGTGTTTTGTCAGTGACGTTGCCAGACACTTCCAGTAGCGCCTTGCCGTTGGTGCGTTTGACGGCTTCGCGCATCTGTTCTGTTTCGAAGTTATCCAGCATGATGATATCGGCACCTGCTTTCAGGGCTTCATCAAGTTCTTCCAGATTCTCTACTTCGACTTCTACTGGCGCATCCGGGTGCAACCAGGACGCTTTTTCGACCGCCTGGCGCACTGAGCCGGAGGCAATAATATGGTTTTCTTTGATCAGGAAGGCATCAGAAAGCCCCAGACGGTGATTCGCTCCGCCGCCGCAAAGTACCGCGTATTTCAGAGCTGAACGCAGGCCGGGTAAGGTTTTGCGCGTATCCAACAGCTGCGTGTTGGTGCCTTCCAGTAATTCGACATAGTGGCGTACCTTACTGGCAACTCCTGAAAGGGTTTGCACAAAATTAAGCGCAGTGCGTTCGCCCGTTAACAGCACGCGAGATGGGCCTTCGAGTTCGAACAAGGGTTGATTGGCGTTGATGACATCGCCGTCATCCACATGCCAGATTATGGTGACATCGTCGCCTGCCAGTTGAATAAACACCTCTTCAACCCAGCGTTTGCCGCAAAATACGCCATTCTCGCGGGTGATCACTGTGGCATGAGAGCGAGAGTTTTCCGGTAAAAGTTTTGCCGTAATGTCATTGTTGGCATCGACTGTTCCGCCTAAATCTTCCCGTAGCGCCTGGGCCACCGCGCCGGGGATATCGAGATTAATGCGTTCCAGCAGCTCGTCACGTCGGGTGTCAGGGTTATAGCGGCGAGGCGGCATGTTAAAACTCCAGATAGCTAACGAATCATAAGGTAGAAATATGCTACTCTGAACCGGGTATTAGCACCACATATAAGGAGATCCTGCATGTTGTTAGAACAGGGGTGGCTGGCTGGCGCGCGCCGCGTTCCCTCACCACATTACGATTGCCGCCCGGATGACGAAACACCCACTCTGCTGGTGGTGCACAATATTAGCCTGCCGCCAGGCGAGTTTGGCGGCCCGTGGATCGACGCATTATTCACTGGAACTATTGATCCGCAGGCGCATCCTTTCTTTGCTGAGATCGCCCATTTGCGCGTCTCCGCTCACTGTTTGATTCGCCGTGATGGTGAAATAGTCCAGTATGTTCCTTTCGATAAACGAGCCTGGCATGCGGGAGTCTCTCAGTATCAGGGGCGTGAACGCTGCAATGATTTTTCTATTGGGATTGAGCTGGAAGGCACCGATACGCTGGCGTATACCGATGCGCAGTATCAACAGCTTGCGGCGGTTACACGGGCACTGATTGATCGCTATCCGGATATCGCTAATAACATGACGGGCCATTGTGATATTGCGCCGGATCGGAAAACCGATCCCGGTCCTGCATTTGATTGGGCACGGTTTCGTGCGCTGGTCAGCAAGGAGACAACATGACGCTATTTACAACCTTACTGGTGTTAATTTTCGAGCGCCTGTTTAAGTTGGGCGAGCACTGGCAGCTTGATCATCGTCTTGAAGCGTTCTTTCGGCGGGTGAAACATTTTTCTCTCGGGCGCACGTTATGCATGACCATTATTGCGATGGGCGTGACTTTTTTACTGTTACGCGCATTGCAGGGAGTATTGTTCAACGTTCCCACGCTGCTGGTGTGGCTGCTGATTGGTTTGCTGTGTATTGGCGCAGGTAAAGTTCGTCTTCATTATCATGCTTATCTGACAGCTGCTTCACGTAATGATAGCCATGCCCGTGCCACGATGGCTGGCGAACTCACCATGATTCACGGCGTCCCGGCAGGCTGCGATGAACGTGAGTATTTGCGTGAGCTGCAAAATGCATTGCTGTGGATTAACTTTCGTTTTTATCTTGCACCGCTGTTCTGGCTGATTGTGGGGGGAACCTGGGGACCCGTTACGCTGATGGGGTATGCGTTTTTGCGTGCATGGCAATACTGGCTGGCGCGATACCAGACGCCGCATCATCGTTTACAGTCCGGCATTGATGCCGTGCTTCATGTACTTGATTGGGTGCCGGTTCGTCTTGCGGGTGTGGTATATGCCTTGATCGGTCATGGTGAGAAAGCGTTACCGGCCTGGTTTGCTTCGCTGGGTGATTTCCATACTTCGCAATATCAGGTATTAACGCGTCTGGCACAGTTCTCTCTGGCGCGTGAACCGCATGTCGATAAGGTGGAGACGCCAAAGGCAGCGGTTTCAATGGCGAAGAAAACCTCGTTCGTGGTCGTGGTGGTTATTGCGCTACTGACGATTTACGGGGCGTTGGTGTAAAGATTATTGCCCTCACCCTGCACGGGTGAGGGCGTAGAGAGATTAATGCGCTTTTACGGCTTTGGCGGTTTTCTCTTTAAACAGATAGCCTATACCTAACACGATCAGCCATACCGGGATCAGGTATACCGAAATCGCCATTCCTGGGGTCATCAGCATAATCACCAGTACCGCCGCCATAAACAGCAGGCAGATCCAGTTACCCAGCGGATAAAGCAGGGCAGGGAAGCGAGTTACCACGCCTTGTTCTTGTTTGGCACGACGGAATTTCATATGCGCCAGACTGATCATCGCCCAGTTGATGACCAGTGCAGATACCACCAGCGCCATTAACAGTCCGAAAGCGGACTCTGGGGCAAGGTAGTTAATCAGTACGCACAATGCCGTAACCAGCGCAGACACCAGAATAGTGTTAACCGGTACGCCGCGTTTATCGACAGACGCCAGCGCTTTTGGCGCGTTCCCTTGTTGTGCCAGACCGAACAGCATACGGCTGTTGCAATATACGCAGCTGTTGTACACGGAGAGCGCAGCGGTCAGTACCACGATATTCAGCGCATTCGCTACAAAGGTATCGCCTAACTCGTGGAAGATCAGCACAAACGGACTGGTATCGGCGGTAACGCGGGTCCACGGCATTAGTGAGAGCAGAACGGCTAACGAGCCAATATAGAAAATCAGGATGCGGTAGATAACCTGGTTAGTTGCTTTCGGGATACTTTGCTCCGGGTTATCAGCTTCTGCTGCGGTGATCCCCACCAGTTCCAGACCACCGAAAGAGAACATGATAATCGCCATCATCATCACCAGACCGGTGAAGCCGTGTGGCAGGAAACCACCCTGATCCCACAGGTTGCTAACGCTCGCCTGCGGGCCGCCGTTGCCGCTGAATAGCAGCCAGGCGCCGAAGATGATCATCGCTACCACCGCGATAACTTTGATAATGGCAAACCAGAACTCCATCTCGCCAAACACTTTTACGTTTGTCAGGTTGATGGCGTTGATCACCACAAAGAACACGGCGGCAGAAACCCAGGTTGGGATTTCCGGATACCAGAACTGAATGTATTTACCCACGGCAGTCAGCTCTGCCATGGCAACTAAAACGTACAGTACCCAGTAGTTCCAGCCAGAGGCGAAACCGGCAAAACTGCCCCAGTATTTATAAGCAAAGTGGCTAAAGGAGCCTGCGACAGGTTCTTCGACCACCATTTCACCTAGCTGACGCATGATCAGAAAGGCGATAAAACCAGCAATGGCGTAACCCAGGATAATCCCTGGCCCTGCGGATTGTATTACGGAGGCGCTACCCAGGAATAGCCCTGTCCCTATCGCGCCACCCAGCGCGATAAGCTGAATATGGCGGTTTTTAAGGCCGCGCTTTAGCTGCTCGCCGTGCTGTTGACCTTCCATTATGAAACCTCGTGTTGTGTTGTTTTTTTGAACTACGCAGCAATGCGTGTGTAATTTTGTAATTCCGTTTGTTGTATTGGTTTCTTTACATTTTATGTAACTGAATTATGATGATAGTACTTTCAACTATCACAAGATAATGGTATATGCGCGAGAATGCACCTGCTTTATGTAGATGTGTTGATTTTCTGGATAAAAAAAAAGCAATTGTAAGTTTTTCATCACATTTAATAGATACTTTAAGTCTGATAACATACTGTTTTAACTAGCTATATGTCGGATTTGTCTGCCTGCTGAACACCATGCCTTAGCCACCAGCACAATAATCTTACAAAAGGTCATATAAGAATAAATAGATGTTAATAATACAATGGGGTTGTAACGCGAGTATTTAAATATAATATTGCGAGCTAAGTGAAAACGTTAAGTAATTGAAATAATTTTTCATTAAAAGCGTTTCTTATTGATCGAGAAATAAGTTTTCTATTTAATGCAAAAAAGTTAAGGATAAACGGGAATGAAATAAAGTGGGCGATATTGTTTACCTGAGAATAATCGGTGAGAAGCAGGGCGATATTTCTTCAGGCTGTGGGACGTATGCGTCGGTTGGTAATCGCTGGCAGGTTGGCCATGAAGATGAAATTTTTGCCTTTGCACTCACCAACGCCATTACCAGTACTGGTAAAGGCGTTAATCTACAGGGGCTACAATTTTGCAAACTCATTGATAAAAGCTCACCGCTACTGTCTAATGCCATCAATCAGAATGAGCGGTTATTTATTGAAATCGATTTGTATCGTATAAATAAAAGCGGGCGCTGGGAACGGTATTATTATATTCAGCTAAGAAATGCTTCATTAACTGCTATTCATGTAAACATTTCTGACAATAATCTTCCTACCGAATGTGTAAATGTTAATTATGACTACATATTATGCAAACATCTAATAGCCAATACGGAATTTGACTGGTTGGCCTTTCCTGCTGGCTATAATAGCTTATTTATTCCACCTAAAAACCCACCTGCCAGTAATCTTAACCCTGAGCCACTACCAGTTGTTAACCTTCCACTCTCTCCACCAGCGGTTAAACCGGTCTATGCCAAATCCTGTCTGAAGGAGAAGGGATGTACAGATGCCGGAACGGCAGAAGAACCCGCTGAAAACTTCGGGCAAGTAGCGATTTTTGCTCTGCCAGTGGTTGATGACTGCTGTGGATACCACCATCCGGAGGCTAACGATGTTGGGCAACCCGCAGAAGCTCAAACCATGCTACTGTTTCCGGGTAGTGTGTTGGCGGCTCAAATATGGGGAAAATGGTCGCTCAGTGGCATACTCAGTGCAACCTGCGGCTCTTACATCGGTGCGTTGGCATCTGCTTTGTATATTCCCTCTGCGGGCGAGGGCAGTGCTCGCGTGCCCGGACGTGATGAGTTCTGGTATGAGGAAGAACTGCGGCAGAAAGCACTAGCAGGCAGTACCGCCACCACCCGGGTACGTTTTTTCTGGGGAACTGACATTCACGGCAAGCCTCAGGTGTATGGTGTTCATACGGGTGAAGGTACGCCGTATGAAAACGTCCGCGTGGCGAACATGCAGTGGAACGAGCAGACGCAGCGTTATGAATTTACCCCCGCTCACGATGTCGATGGCCCCCTGATTACCTGGACGCCGGAAAATCCGGAACATGGGTATGTTCCGGGCCATACCGGTAACGACAGGCCGCCGCTGGAGCAGCCCACCATTCTGGTGACGCCGATTCCGGACGGCACCGATACCTATACCACGCCGCCATTCCCGGTTCCTGATCCGAAAGAATTCAACGATTATATTCTGGTTTTTCCGGCGGGATCCGGTATTAAGCCCATCTATGTTTACCTGAAGGAGGATCCGCGAAAGCTGCCTGGTGTTGTAACAGGGCGCGGCGTCCCGCTTTCACCAGGAACTCGCTGGCTGGATATGTCGGTATCCAATAACGGCAACGGCGCACCAATCCCGGCGCATATTGCTGATAAATTGCGCGGACGGGAGTTTAAAACCTTTGATGAGTTTCGCGAGGCGCTGTGGCTGGAGGTGAGTCAGGATCCGGAGTTGATAGCGCAGTTTTCAAGTGGTAACCAAACACGTATAAAACAAGGATTAACCGCAAAAGCACCTATTGACGGTTGGTATTATGGCCCTAAAGAAATAGTTAAAAAATTCCAGATACATCATCGTGTTGCAGTTGAATATGGCGGCAGCGTATACGATATTGATAATTTACGAATTGTTACCCCCAGACTACACGATGAGATTCACTACAGGAGATAAATATGTTTAAAGAAAAGCTCCAGGATTATACCGAGGATGAATTTCTTAATTTTTTAGGCGGATTGAGATCATCTATGAAAGATGGAAAATCCTTAAAAGGTAAGGAGCTAGAAATGTACTGGGATTCATTAGTAGATCATTTTATTGAAATTACACAGCATCCGTCAGGGAGCGATCTAATTTTCTACCCTAAAAGTCAAGGAGATGATAAGCCTGAAAACATCCTGAAAATTGTCAAAGAATGGCGGCGTTCACAGGGGTTACCCTTGTTTAAAGACTCTAAATAAAGTAGATAATAAAACTATATATGGAACATCATCGCATCTGGCTAATGCGATGATATTAATGACATAAAATAATAATGTGATTGCTCTTAAAAAACAGGTAAAAATACTGAAGCCTCATTAGGTTATTTTATCATTTTCCCGCTTTTACCGATACCCTTTGGCTGGAGGTGAGTCAGTATCCGGAGTTGATAGCGCAGTTTTCAAGCGGTAATCAAACACGTATAAAACAAGGATTAATCGCAAAAGCACCACTTGAAGGTTGGCATTATGGCACTAAAGAAATCGTTAAAAAATTCCACATGTATCATCGTGTTGCGATTGAATATAGTGGCGGAATTTACGATATTGATAATTTAAGGAGGGCACACCTCATTTGCATGATGAAATTTATTACAGGAGATAGTTAAATGTATAATTTTAAAGATGAAATAGAAGATTACACAGAGCGGGAATTCATTGAGTTGCTTGGCGAGTTTACAAATCCAACCGGGGATAACGCTCAATTAAAAGGGGAAGAGCTTGACAAATATTGGGATGATCTAGAAGAACATCTTACCAGAATTACACAACATCCGTTGATGAGCGATCTTATCTACTATCCTGCAAAGAAGGGAGATGATGAACCTGAAAACATCCTGAAAATTGTCAAAGAATGGCGGCGTTCACAGGGGCTACCCTTGTTTAAAGACTCTAAATAAAGTAGATAATAAAACTATATATGGAACATCATCGCGTCTGGCTAATGCGATGATGTTAATAACATAAAATAATAATGTGGGTGCTCTTAAAAAACAGGTAAAATACTGAAATTTCATTAGGTTATTTTATCAATTTCCCGCTTTCACCGATACCCTTTGGCTGGAGGTGAGTCAGTATCCGGAGTTGATAGCGCAGTTTTCAACTGGTAACCAAACACGTATAAAACAAGGATTAATCGCAAAAGCGCCTCTTGAAGGTTGGCATTATGGCTCTAAGGAAATTGTTAAAGAATTCCATATATATCATAGTGTTGCGATTGAATGTGGTGGCGAAATTTATGATATTGATAATTAAAGGATTGTTACGCCTCGACTACATGATGAAATTCACTACAGGAGATAATGTATATGCATGATTTAAAATATAAAATATATTTTTACACAGAAGGTGAATTTCTTGAAATGCTTGAGGAGATAGTAAATGCAACTAGCAAAGATAAATCCCTAAAAGGGAAAAAATTAGAAAAATATCTCGATACCTTAGTGGATCATTTCATTAAAATTACTGAACATCCTAAAAAGGGAGATCTCATTTTCTATCCTAATTCCCCAGAAGATGGTAAACCTGAAAACATCCTGAAAATCGTCAAAGAATGGCGGCGTTCGCAAGGATTGCCTTTGTTCAAAGATTCAGAATGAACTCTAAACAGAATCTGTCACCTGAAAATCATCACGTTCTGGTTAAGTGATGATTTTCGCTACGAGAAGGTTACGGTGGCGATTGCAGTGATAATAAGCAATGTAAAAAGAAAACATAGGTAAATACTACCTTTCTCTCCTTCCCTGAACATTCATTTTACATATTAATTCACATAATTGAATTGTTATGCGTTTTGTTGCTTGGTGAATCGGTTCAGAGGAAATATTTTTTCGTTTCAATTCTGTTAAGGTCACCCCTTGATGGGTAAATTTAACATTTGTGCATAGTTACAACTTTGAAACGTTATATATGTCAAGTTGTTAAAATGTGCACAGTTTCATGATTTCAATCAAAACCTGTATGGACATAAGGTGAATACTTTGTTACTTTAGCGTCACAGACATGAAATTGGTAAGACCAATTGACTTCGGCAAGTGGCTTAAGACAGGAACTCATGGCCTACAGCAAAATCCGCCAACCAAAACTCTCCGATGTGATTGAGCAGCAACTGGAGTTTTTGATCCTCGAAGGCACTCTCCGCCCGGGCGAAAAACTCCCACCGGAACGCGAACTGGCAAAACAGTTTGACGTCTCCCGTCCCTCATTGCGTGAGGCGATTCAACGTCTCGAAGCGAAGGGCTTGTTGCTTCGTCGCCAGGGTGGCGGCACTTTTGTCCAGAGCAGCCTATGGCAAAGCTTCAGCGATCCGCTGGTGGAGCTGCTCTCCGACCATCCTGAATCACAGTATGACTTGCTCGAAACACGACACGCCCTGGAAGGTATCGCCGCTTATTACGCCGCGCTGCGTAGTACCGATGAAGACAAGGAACGCATCCGTGAACTCCACCACGCTATAGAGCTGGCGCAGCAGTCTGGCGATCTGGACGCGGAATCAAACGCCGTACTCCAGTATCAGATTGCCGTCACCGAAGCGGCCCACAATGTGGTTCTGCTTCATCTGCTAAGGTGTATGGAGCCGATGTTGGCCCAGAATGTCCGCCAGAACTTCGAATTGCTCTATTCGCGTCGCGAGATGCTGCCGCTGGTGAGTAGTCACCGCACCCGCATATTTGAAGCGATTATGGCCGGTAAGCCGGAAGAAGCGCGCGAAGCATCGCATCGCCATCTGGCCTTTATCGAAGAAATTTTGCTCGACAGAAGCCGTGAAGAGAGCCGCCGTGAGCGTTCTCTGCGTCGTCTGGAGCAACGAAAGAATTAGTGATTTTTCTGGTAAAAATTATCCAGAAGATGTTGTAAATCAAGCGCATATAAAAGCGCGGCAACTAAACGTAGAACCTGTCTTATTGAGCTTTCCGGCGAGAGTTCAATGGGACAGGTTCCAGAAAACTCAACGTTATTAGATAGATAAGGAATAACCCATGTCAGAACGTTTCCCAAATGACGTGGATCCGATCGAAACTCGCGACTGGCTCCAGGCGATCGAATCGGTCATCCGTGAAGAAGGTGTTGAGCGTGCTCAGTATCTGATCGACCAACTGCTTGCTGAAGCCCGCAAAGGCGGTGTCAACGTAGCCGCAGGCACCGGTATCAGCAACTACATCAACACCATCCCCGTTGAAGAACAACCGGAGTATCCGGGTAATCTGGAACTGGAACGCCGTATTCGTTCAGCTATCCGCTGGAACGCCATCATGACGGTGCTGCGTGCGTCGAAAAAAGACCTCGAACTGGGCGGCCACATGGCGTCCTTCCAGTCTTCCGCAACCATTTATGATGTGTGCTTTAACCACTTCTTCCGTGCACGCAACGAGCAGGATGGCGGCGACCTGGTTTACTTCCAGGGCCACATCTCCCCAGGCGTTTACGCTCGTGCTTTCCTGGAAGGTCGTCTGACTCAGGAGCAGCTGGATAACTTCCGTCAGGAAGTTCACGGCAATGGCCTCTCTTCCTATCCGCACCCGAAACTGATGCCGGAATTCTGGCAGTTCCCGACCGTATCTATGGGGCTGGGTCCGATTGGTGCTATTTACCAGGCTAAGTTCCTGAAATATCTGGAACACCGTGGCCTGAAAGATACCTCTAAACAAACCGTTTACGCGTTCCTCGGCGACGGTGAAATGGACGAACCGGAATCCAAAGGTGCGATCACCATCGCTACCCGTGAAAAACTGGATAATCTGGTCTTCGTTATCAACTGTAACCTGCAGCGTCTTGACGGCCCGGTCACCGGTAACGGCAAGATCATCAACGAACTGGAAGGCATCTTCGAAGGTGCTGGCTGGAACGTGATCAAAGTGATGTGGGGTAGCCGTTGGGACGAACTGCTGCGTAAAGATACCAGCGGTAAACTGATCCAGCTGATGAACGAAACCGTTGACGGCGATTACCAGACCTTCAAATCGAAAGATGGTGCGTATGTTCGCGAACACTTTTTCGGTAAATATCCTGAAACCGCAGCACTGGTTGCAGACTGGACTGACGAGCAGATCTGGGCACTGAACCGTGGTGGTCACGATCCGAAGAAAATCTACGCTGCATTCAAGAAAGCGCAGGAAACCAAAGGCAAAGCGACGGTAATCCTTGCTCATACCATTAAAGGTTACGGCATGGGCGACGCGGCTGAAGGTAAAAACATCGCGCACCAGGTTAAGAAAATGAACATGGACGGTGTGCGTCACATCCGCGACCGTTTCAATGTGCCGGTGTCTGATGCAGATATCGAAAAACTGCCGTACATCACCTTCCCGGAAGGTTCTGAAGAGCATACCTATCTGCACGCTCAACGTCAGAAACTGCACGGTTATCTGCCAAGCCGCCAGCCGAACTTCACCGAGAAGCTGGAGCTGCCGAGCCTGCAAGATTTCGGCGCGCTGCTGGAAGAGCAGAGCAAAGAGATCTCTACCACTATCGCTTTCGTTCGTGCTCTGAACGTGATGCTGAAGAACAAGTCGATCAAAGATCGTCTGGTACCGATCATCGCCGACGAAGCGCGTACTTTCGGTATGGAAGGTCTGTTCCGTCAGATTGGTATTTACAGCCCGAACGGTCAGCAGTACACCCCGCAGGACCGCGAGCAGGTTGCTTACTATAAAGAAGACGAGAAAGGTCAGATTCTGCAGGAAGGGATCAACGAGCTGGGCGCAGGTTGTTCCTGGCTGGCAGCGGCGACCTCTTACAGCACCAACAATCTGCCGATGATCCCGTTCTACATCTATTACTCGATGTTCGGTTTCCAGCGTATCGGCGATCTGTGCTGGGCGGCTGGCGACCAGCAAGCGCGTGGCTTCCTGATCGGCGGTACTTCCGGTCGTACCACCCTGAACGGCGAAGGTCTGCAGCACGAAGATGGTCACAGCCACATTCAGTCGCTGACTATCCCGAACTGTATCTCTTACGATCCGGCTTACGCTTACGAAGTTGCTGTCATCATGCATGACGGTCTGGAGCGTATGTACGGTGAAAAACAAGAGAACGTTTACTACTACATCACTACGCTGAACGAAAACTACCATATGCCGGCAATGCCGGAAGGTGCTGAGGAAGGTATCCGTAAAGGTATCTACAAACTCGAAACCCTTGAAGGTAGCAAAGGTAAAGTTCAGCTGCTGGGCTCCGGTTCTATCCTGCGTCACGTCCGTGAAGCGGCAGAGATCCTGGCGAAAGATTACGGCGTAGGTTCTGACGTTTATAGCGTGACTTCCTTCACCGAATTGGCGCGTGATGGTCAGGATTGTGAACGCTGGAACATGCTGCACCCGCTGGAAACTCCGCGCGTTCCGTATATCGCTCAGGTGATGAACGACGCTCCGGCAGTGGCATCTACCGACTATATGAAACTGTTCGCTGAGCAGGTCCGTACTTACGTACCGGCTGACGACTACCGCGTACTGGGTACTGATGGCTTCGGTCGTTCCGACAGCCGTGAGAACCTGCGTCACCACTTTGAAGTTGATGCTTCTTATGTCGTGGTTGCGGCGCTGGGCGAACTGGCTAAACGTGGCGAAATCGATAAGAAAGTGGTTGCTGACGCAATCGCCAAATTCAACATCGATGCAGATAAAGTTAACCCGCGTCTGGCGTAAGAGGTAAAAGAATAATGGCTATCGAAATCAAAGTACCGGACATCGGGGCTGATGAAGTTGAAATCACCGAGATCCTGGTCAAAGTGGGCGACAAAGTTGAAGCCGAACAGTCGCTGATCACCGTAGAAGGCGACAAAGCCTCTATGGAAGTACCATCTCCGCAGGCGGGTATCGTTAAAGAGATCAAAGTCTCTGTTGGCGATAAAACCCAGACCGGCGCACTGATTATGATTTTCGATTCCGCCGACGGTGCAGCTGACGCTGCACCTGCTCAGGCAGAAGAGAAGAAAGAAGCAGCTCCGGCAGCAGCACCAGCGGCTGCCGCGGCAAAAGACGTTAACGTTCCGGATATCGGCAGCGACGAAGTTGAAGTGACCGAAATCCTGGTGAAAGTTGGCGATAAAGTTGAAGCTGAACAGTCGCTGATCACCGTAGAAGGCGACAAGGCTTCTATGGAAGTTCCGGCTCCGTTTGCTGGCACCGTGAAAGAGATCAAAGTGAACGTGGGTGACAAAGTGTCTACCGGCTCGCTGATTATGGTCTTCGAAGTCGCGGGTGAAGCAGGCGCGGTAGCTCCGGCAGCTAAACAGGAAGCAGCTCCGGCAGCGGCCCCTGCATCAGCAGCTGGCGTGAAAGAAGTTAACGTTCCGGATATCGGCGGTGACGAAGTTGAAGTGACCGAAGTGATGGTGAAAGTGGGCGACAAAGTTGCCGCTGAACAGTCACTGATCACCGTAGAAGGCGATAAAGCTTCTATGGAAGTTCCGGCTCCGTTTGCAGGCGTCGTGAAGGAACTGAAAGTCAACGTTGGCGATAAAGTGAAAACTGGCTCGCTGATTATGATCTTCGAAGTTGAAGGCGCAGCGCCTGCGGCAGCTCCTGCGAAACAGGAAGCGGCAGCGCCGGCTCCGGCAGCAAAAGCTGAAGCTCCAGCAGCAGCTCCGGCTGCGAAAGCCGAAGGCAAATCTGAATTTGCTGAAAACGACGCTTACGTTCACGCGACTCCGCTGATCCGCCGTCTGGCACGCGAATTTGGCGTTAACCTGGCGAAAGTGAAGGGCACTGGCCGTAAAGGTCGTATCCTGCGCGAAGACGTTCAGGCTTACGTGAAAGAAGCTATCAAACGTGCAGAAGCGGCTCCGGCGGCGACTGGCGGCGGTATCCCAGGCATGCTGCCGTGGCCGAAGGTGGACTTCAGCAAGTTTGGTGAAATCGAAGAAGTGGAACTGGGCCGTATCCAGAAAATCTCTGGTGCGAACCTGAGCCGTAACTGGGTGATGATCCCGCATGTTACCCACTTCGACAAAACCGATATCACCGAGCTGGAAGCGTTCCGTAAACAGCAGAACGAAGAAGCGGCGAAACGTAAGCTGGATGTGAAGATAACCCCAGTTGTCTTCATCATGAAAGCCGTTGCTGCAGCTCTTGAGCAGATGCCTCGCTTCAACAGTTCGTTGTCGGAAGACGGTCAGCGTCTGACCCTGAAGAAATACATCAACATCGGTGTGGCGGTGGATACCCCGAACGGTCTGGTTGTTCCGGTATTCAAAGACGTCAACAAGAAAGGCATCATCGAGCTGTCTCGCGAGCTGATGACTATTTCTAAGAAAGCGCGTGACGGTAAGCTGACTGCGGGCGAAATGCAGGGCGGTTGCTTCACCATCTCCAGCATCGGCGGCCTGGGGACTACCCACTTCGCGCCGATTGTGAACGCGCCGGAAGTGGCTATCCTCGGCGTTTCCAAGTCCGCGATGGAGCCGGTGTGGAATGGTAAAGAGTTCGTGCCGCGTCTGATGCTGCCGATTTCTCTCTCCTTCGACCACCGCGTGATCGACGGTGCTGATGGTGCCCGTTTCATTACCATCATTAACAACACGCTGTCTGACATTCGCCGTCTGGTGATGTAAGTAAAAGAGCCGGCCCAACGGCCGGCTTTTTTCTGGTAATCTCATGAATGTATTGAGGTTATTAGCGAATAGACAAATCGGTTGCCGTTTGTTGTTTAAAAATTGTTAACAATTTTGTAAGATACCGACGGATAGAACGACCCGGTGGATAATGGGCGTCATAAAAAAACGTCAGACCCGCCGGAGATAAATATATAGAGGTCATGATGAGTACTGAAATCAAAACTCAGGTCGTGGTACTTGGGGCAGGCCCCGCAGGTTACTCCGCTGCCTTCCGTTGCGCTGATTTAGGTCTGGAAACCGTAATCGTAGAACGCTACAACACCCTTGGCGGTGTTTGCCTGAACGTCGGCTGTATCCCTTCTAAAGCACTGCTGCACGTAGCAAAAGTTATCGAAGAAGCCAAAGCGCTGGCTGAACACGGTATCGTCTTTGGCGAACCGAAAACCGATATCGACAAGATTCGTACCTGGAAAGAGAAAGTGATCAATCAGCTGACCGGTGGTCTGGCTGGTATGGCGAAAGGCCGCAAAGTCAAAGTGGTCAACGGTCTGGGTAAATTTACCGGGGCTAACACCCTGGAAGTTGAAGGTGAGAACGGTAAAACCGTGATCAACTTCGACAACGCGATCATTGCAGCGGGTTCTCGCCCGATTCAACTGCCGTTTATTCCGCATGAAGATCCGCGTATCTGGGACTCCACTGACGCGCTGGAACTGAAAGAAGTACCAGAACGCCTGCTGGTAATGGGTGGCGGTATCATCGGTCTGGAAATGGGCACCGTATACCACGCGCTGGGTTCACAGATTGACGTGGTTGAAATGTTCGACCAGGTCATCCCGGCAGCTGATAAAGACATCGTTAAAGTCTTTACCAAGCGTATCAGCAAGAAATTCAACCTGATGCTGGAAACCAAAGTTACCGCCGTTGAAGCGAAAGAAGACGGCATTTATGTGACGATGGAAGGCAAAAAAGCACCCGCTGAACCGCAGCGTTACGACGCCGTGCTGGTAGCGATTGGTCGTGTGCCGAACGGTAAAAACCTCGACGCAGGCAAAGCTGGCGTGGAAGTTGACGACCGTGGTTTCATCCGCGTTGACAAACAGCTGCGTACCAACGTACCGCACATCTTTGCTATCGGTGATATCGTCGGTCAGCCAATGCTGGCACACAAAGGTGTTCACGAAGGTCACGTTGCCGCTGAAGTTATCGCCGGTAAAAAACATTACTTCGATCCGAAAGTTATCCCGTCCATCGCCTATACCGAACCAGAAGTTGCATGGGTAGGTCTGACTGAGAAAGAAGCGAAAGAGAAAGGCATCAGCTACGAAACCGCCACCTTCCCGTGGGCTGCTTCTGGTCGTGCTATCGCTTCCGACTGCGCAGAC
Organism: Escherichia coli DSM 30083 = JCM 1649 = ATCC 11775; assembly: GCF_003697165.2. Lineage (GTDB taxonomy): Bacteria > Pseudomonadota > Gammaproteobacteria > Enterobacterales > Enterobacteriaceae > Escherichia > Escherichia coli. The sequence goes on along the minus strand of NZ_CP033092.2, from coordinate 3,875,499 downwards.
GGTATGACCAAGCTGATTTTCGACAAAGAATCTCACCGTGTGATCGGTGGTGCAATTGTCGGTACTAACGGCGGTGAGCTGCTGGGTGAAATCGGCCTGGCAATCGAAATGGGTTGTGACGCTGAAGACATCGCACTGACCATCCATGCGCACCCGACTCTGCACGAGTCTGTGGGCCTGGCGGCAGAAGTGTTCGAAGGTAGCATTACCGACCTGCCGAACCCGAAAGCGAAGAAGAAGTAATTTTTCGTTTGCCGGAACATCCTGCAAATTAAGAAGCGGCTATTCTGGCCGCTTCAGATTGTTGATAAAGTGCTCGTGGTTGATGCCGGATGCGGCGTAAACGCCTTATCCGACCTACAAAATCATGCAAATTCAATATATTGCATGGCTTGTGTAGGCCCGATAAGCTTGCGCATCGGGCGATTCGATGTTTGTCATCAGTCTTAAGCGGCTAACAACGCCGCTTTTTTACGCCTGCAATTTACCTTTCCAGTCTCCTTGCTCCACGCTCAGACAACCGTTCGCGTACCGCTGACCGTTGCTCATTATTCAATCGGGCAGTATGGTTACTGTCGTTTAGACGCTGCGGGCGGCTCTCCTGAACTTTCTCTCGAAAAACCTGACGCTGCTCAGGCGAGGCAGACTGGATACGCTGACGTGCTGCATCTCTTTGCTGTTGATTCTGCGGGTTAGTCTGCATTTTCTCGCGAACCGCCTGGCGCTGCTCAGGCGACGCGGACTGAATACGCTGACGTGCCGCTTCTCTTCTCTGCTGATTCTGCGGGTTAGCCTGAATTTTCTCGCGGACTGCCTGGCGCTGCTCAGGAGAAGCCGACTGATAACGCTGACGAGCGGCGTCCTTTTGTTGCTGGGTCAGTGGCTGGCGACGGCTGAAGTCGCGGAAGTCGTCATAGCTCCCATAGTGTTCAGCTTCATTAAACCGCTGTGCCGCTGCCTGACGTTGGGTATCTCGCGTAATGACGGGGGCGGCGTGTGTTCGTTGCTGAAACTGACTTGCTGCCGCATGACGCTGGCTGTCGCGTGTTGGAGCAGGTAACTGCGTGGCGCTCATTCCGCCGTTGACATCGGTTTGATGAAACCGCTTTGCCATATCCTGATCATGATAGGTCACACCATTACGGTAGTTTGGATTGTGCCGCCATGCCATATTCTTATCAGTAAGATGCTCACCGGTGATACGGTTGAAATTGTTGACGTCGATATTGATGTTGTCGCCGTTGTGTTGCCAGTCATTACCGTCACGATGACCGCCATCGTGGTGATGATAATCATCATCGTCATGATGATGATGGTCATGATCGTCGTCGTCCCAGTCGATGCTGCTGAATAGTGCGTATGTGGTAGCAACGCCCATGCTATAGCCGAATCCGCGCACAAAGCTGTCAACAAACGGTTCTCCGGCTGGCGGCGGCAGATAAACTGGCGGATAAGCGGTATTGGCCCAACTGCCGTAAACCACGTTTGGGTTGTAGTTCGGAATATAAACCACATCCGGATTGGCTGGCTCAATGGTTATTACGGTCGGTGCAGGTTCTGCGACGACGGGGCTGGACGTAGAAACGGTATTTGATTGTGTGGCAGGGGCGTTGGCGGGCTGATTTACCGGTACGACTTTTTTCGTTGTCGCGATGATCTTTTGTTCAGTTGATGACTTCAGCGAGCCGGTTTGTTGCGCCAGTTGCCGCAATCGCTGTACCGAGTCCATCACGTCCTGCGGCTGCGCCAGAAAAGCATCGCCCAGGTTTTGCACCCATTGCGGGTTTTCGCCCATCAATGCCATCAACTGTGGAAAGGCCACCAGTGATTTGACGCTGGCGTCCCAGGGCTGGTCAGATACAGCCTGAATAGCAGCATCGCCTTGTTTAAGTGGATTATCGTGCGACCATTGCACTGCTTGAGCAACGTTTGCCGGATAGGTTGATGCCATTAACACTTGTGAAAGCAGAGAGTCGGGGTATAGCGCGACAGGTGCAACCCATTGATCTATTTGAGCAGTGCTGAATGCGGATTTGACGACGGCAGGCGTTACGGGAGGCGCGGAAACCGTTGCAGGAAGCGTAACTGCGGAGATGTCAGGCGCAGTCTGTTGTGTCGATTGCGCTTCCACAGGCGCTTCCACTGTGCGGCTTTTTATATATAGCCCGGCAGAGGCGGCACAAAGCCCGGCACTGCAAATTAGCGCCAGCACATGGGGTTTAAACGGCAAAGTCATTTTCATAATTCGGATCTCAAGGAAATCGCAATGGTCGGCGAACTGCCACCCGCAGGTGCTGTGAATCCGAGTATAAAGAGGCCGTAGTTTAAATTTTGACTAATCTTGGGATTCGTTGAGAAAGGTGATTATCACCATGCGAATTAACGAAGTTTTTACGGAGGGAAACATTCTCTAGACTATCCTTAACGATTCAGCCACTTTTTTATGTTGCTTTTTTGTAAACAGATTAACACATCGTCAAAATCCTGCTATTCTGCCCGTTGCGGTACTGGGCATTTACCCTACAAACTGCTGTCTCACAGGAGCGTGAAGAGAATCGCCTGCCGCACTATGACAATGAGAGCGAGGAGAACCGTCGTGCTAGAAGAATACCGTAAGCACGTAGCTGAGCGTGCCGCTGAGGGGATTGCGCCCAAACCCCTGGATGCAAACCAAATGGCCGCACTTGTAGAGCTGCTGAAAAACCCGCCCGCGGGCGAAGAAGAATTCCTGTTAGATCTGTTAACCAACCGTGTTCCCCCTGGCGTCGATGAAGCCGCCTATGTCAAAGCAGGCTTCCTGGCTGCTGTCGCCAAAGGCGAAGCTAAATCCCCGCTGCTGACTCCGGAAAAAGCCATTGAACTGCTGGGCACTATGCAGGGTGGTTACAACATTCATCCGCTGATCGACGCGCTGGATGATGCCAAACTGGCACCGATCGCTGCCAAAGCACTTTCTCACACGCTGCTGATGTTCGATAACTTCTATGACGTAGAAGAGAAAGCCAAAGCAGGCAACGAATATGCGAAGCAGGTAATGCAGTCCTGGGCGGATGCCGAATGGTTCCTGAATCGCCCGGCGCTGGCTGAAAAACTGACCGTTACCGTCTTCAAAGTCACTGGCGAAACCAACACCGATGACCTCTCTCCGGCACCAGATGCGTGGTCACGCCCGGATATCCCACTGCACGCGCTGGCGATGCTGAAAAACGCCCGTGAAGGTATTGAGCCAGATCAGCCTGGTGTTGTTGGCCCGATCAAACAGATTGAAGCTCTGCAACAGAAAGGTTTCCCGCTGGCGTACGTCGGTGACGTTGTGGGTACGGGTTCATCGCGTAAATCCGCCACGAACTCCGTTCTGTGGTTTATGGGCGATGATATTCCACATGTGCCGAACAAACGCGGCGGTGGTTTGTGCCTCGGCGGTAAAATTGCACCAATCTTTTTTAACACGATGGAAGACGCGGGTGCACTGCCAATCGAAGTCGACGTCTCTAACCTGAACATGGGCGACGTAATTGACGTTTACCCGTACAAAGGTGAAGTGCGTAACCACGAAACCGGCGAACTGCTGGCAACCTTCGAACTGAAAACCGACGTGCTGATTGATGAAGTGCGTGCTGGCGGCCGTATTCCGCTGATTATCGGGCGTGGCCTGACCACCAAAGCGCGTGAAGCACTTGGCCTGCCGCACAGCGATGTGTTCCGTCAGGCGAAAGATGTCGCTGAGAGCGACCGTGGCTTCTCGCTGGCGCAGAAAATGGTGGGCCGAGCCTGTGGCGTGAAAGGCATTCGTCCGGGCGCGTACTGTGAACCGAAAATGACTTCTGTAGGTTCCCAGGACACCACCGGCCCGATGACCCGTGATGAACTGAAAGACCTGGCGTGCCTGGGCTTCTCGGCTGACCTGGTGATGCAGTCTTTCTGCCACACCGCGGCGTATCCGAAGCCAGTTGACGTGAACACGCACCACACGCTGCCGGACTTCATTATGAACCGTGGCGGTGTGTCGCTGCGTCCGGGTGACGGCGTAATCCACTCCTGGCTGAACCGTATGCTGCTGCCGGATACCGTCGGTACCGGTGGTGACTCCCATACCCGTTTCCCGATCGGTATCTCTTTCCCGGCGGGTTCTGGTCTGGTGGCATTTGCAGCCGCAACAGGCGTAATGCCGCTGGATATGCCAGAATCCGTTCTGGTGCGCTTCAAAGGCAAAATGCAGCCGGGTATCACCCTGCGCGATCTGGTACACGCGATCCCGCTGTATGCAATCAAACAAGGTCTGCTGACCGTTGAGAAGAAAGGTAAGAAAAACATCTTCTCTGGCCGCATTCTGGAAATTGAAGGTCTGCCGGATCTGAAAGTTGAGCAGGCATTTGAGCTGACCGATGCGTCTGCCGAGCGTTCTGCTGCCGGTTGTACCATCAAGCTGAACAAAGAACCGATCATTGAATACCTGAACTCTAACATCGTCCTGCTGAAGTGGATGATCGCGGAAGGTTACGGCGATCGTCGTACCCTGGAGCGTCGTATTCAGGGCATGGAAAAATGGCTGGCGAATCCTGAGCTGCTGGAAGCCGATGCAGATGCGGAATACGCGGCAGTGATCGACATCGATCTGGCGGATATCAAAGAGCCAATCCTCTGTGCACCGAATGACCCGGACGACGCACGTCCGCTGTCTGCGGTACAGGGCGAGAAGATCGACGAAGTATTTATCGGTTCTTGCATGACTAACATCGGTCACTTCCGTGCTGCTGGTAAACTGCTGGATGCGCACAAAGGTCAGTTGCCGACCCGCCTGTGGGTGGCACCGCCAACGCGTATGGACGCTGCGCAGCTGACCGAAGAAGGCTACTACAGCGTCTTCGGTAAGAGTGGTGCTCGTATCGAGATCCCTGGCTGTTCCCTGTGTATGGGTAACCAGGCGCGTGTAGCAGACGGTGCGACGGTGGTTTCCACCTCTACCCGTAACTTCCCGAACCGTTTGGGTACTGGCGCGAATGTCTTCCTGGCTTCTGCGGAACTGGCTGCTGTTGCGGCGCTGATTGGCAAACTGCCGACGCCGGAAGAGTACCAGACCTACGTGGCGCAGGTAGATAAAACAGCCGTTGATACTTACCGTTATCTGAACTTCGACCAGCTTTCTCAGTACACCGAAAAAGCGGACGGGGTGATTTTCCAGACTGCGGTTTAATAAGTAAGCGCACGCGCTGCGCATAAACGACACAATGCCCGGTGAATGAGATTCCCGGGCATTTTTTATTTCTAAACCATCGCCGTTCCGCTGTTTTTCTCCGGTAAGGCTGCGATAATTACATCAATGGCGCAATGCGATTTCGGCGCATTGCCGGGAGCAGAGGAACACACTATGGATTACGAATTTCTGCGCGATATTACCGGAGTGGTAAAGGTGCGCATGTCCATGGGGCATGAAGTGGTCGGGCACTGGTTTAATGAAGAGGTGAAAGAAAACCTGGCCTTGCTTGATGAAGTGGAACAAGCGGCGCACGCATTGAAAGGTAGCGAACGTTCCTGGCAACGGGCAGGGCATGAATACACGCTATGGATGGATGGTGAAGAGGTGATGGTTCGCGCCAATCAACTGGAATTCGCTGGCGATGAAATGGAAGAGGGGATGAACTACTACGATGAAGAGAGCTTGTCGCTGTGCGGCGTTGAGGATTTTCTTCAGGTGGTGGCGGCTTACCGTAATTTCGTGCAGCAGAAGTAAGTAAATCAGGCGGAGCCTCCGTGCTCCGCCTGAGACGTTAAACAGCGGGCATATTGCGCCCGTAATAAATCTCGCGCATTTCTTTCCACAGCGCAGCGGTAATTTCCTGGCGCTCGCTGTCGGTTAAATCTTCCGGTTTGGTGTGGAACATGTAGTGCTTAAGGTCGAACTCTTTAAGCAACATCTTGGTATGGAAGATATTCTCCTGATAGACGTTTACATCCACCATGTCATACAGCGCCTTCATATCTTCGGACATAAAGTTCTGAATCGAATTAATCTCATGGTCGATAAAGTGCTTCATACCGTTAATGTCGCGGGTAAAACCGCGCACGCGATAATCAATAGTCACAATATCGGACTCAAGCTGGTGGATCAGGTAATTCAGCGCCTTCAGCGGAGAAATCACGCCGCAGGTAGAGACTTCAATATCGGCGCGGAAGGTACATAAACCGCCTTCAGGATGACTTTCCGGGTAGGTATGTACGCAAATATGACTTTTATCGAGATGGGCAACGACCGTTTCTGGCAGTGGGCCGGGATGTTCTGTTTTGTCGATAAGTTTCGGGTCGACCGGTTCTTCACTCACCAGAATAGTGACGCTGGCACCTTGTGGCTCGTAATCCTGGCGGGCGATGTTAAGAATATTGGCCCCGATAATGGAACAGGTTTCTGACAGGATTTCGGTCAGACGGTTGGCATTATAGAGTTCATCGATATAAGCAATATAACCGTCGCGCTCTTCGGTAGTTTTGGCGTAGCAGATATCGTAAATACAAAAACTCAGACTTTTGGTCAGATTATTAAAGCCATGCAGTTTCAGTTTTTTCAATTTCTTATCTTCTCCTTAGGACGGCTGTGAAGCCAGTGCATCTTGCAGATACTGGGGTAAGGCAAAAGCTGCCGTATGGACTGCCGGATTGTAATAACGGCATTTCAGGCCAGAAGCGAGAAAACGCGCCTGAATAATTTCGGTTGAGAGATGGCGTAAGGCGTCGTTATCTGTCGCCCATGCAAAGGTCATGATGCCGCCGTAATAGGTCGGGATCGCCGCCTGATAAAAGCCAACATCGCTGAAGTAATGGCTGAGTTTGCGATGACTGTCGATGGCCTCTTCCTGCTGTAAAAAGCAGACGCCGTTTTGTGCGACGAAGATACCGCCAGGATTCAGGCAACGTTTGCAGCCTTCATAAAATGCAGAAGTAAACAGACTTTCGCCGGGACCGATAGGATCGGTGCAGTCGGAGATAATGACATCAAAGGTCTGGTTGGTTTGATTAACGAAATTGACACCATCGTCGATCACCAGTTTAAAGCGCGGATCGTCGTAACTACCGGCGTTATGGTTGGGAAGATACTGACGGCAGAACGACACGACACCCGCATCGATTTCCACCATCGTGATTGACTCAACGTTTTTATGTCGGGTTACTTCACGCAGCATGGCACCGTCGCCGCCGCCGATAATCAGCACATGTTTCGCGTGACCGTGGGCCAGTAGCGGAACATGGGTCATCATCTCATGATAGATAAACTCGTCACGCTCGGTGGTTTGTACTACACCATCCAGCGCCATTACGCGACCAAATGCGGCGTTCTCAAAAATGATCAGATCCTGGTGATCGGTCTTTTCATGATACAGAACGTTATCTACCGCAAAGTACTGCCCAAACTGGTCGTGTAGCGTTTCATGCCACTGTTTTTTTTCGGCCATGGGTTGATACCTCCTTTGTTAACACCCGTAAAAAAATGGCGCAACATAATAGCTAACATTGACCGCGGATGCACGGTCAATATTTCTACAAAAAGGTATCAGGGATTATTTGACGTAGGCAAGCAGGCTTAAGGAATCGCGAGCCAGGGCTTTGCACTTTTTAGCGACGGGAATGCCAATGCCGCTGAGATCGCGGTAGCTGTCTTCACCGAGGGCTTTCATGTCGAAGGTGTCGTAATTACTGAGATCCCACTGGTTTTGCTGGGCGAAAAAGACCAGCGCGCGACGAATTTGCCCGTTAGGTAAGTTCTGGTAACCACAATCGTTCTTCAGAAAAACAAAAACTGCCGTTAAATCGGCCATATCTTCGGCTTCAGACTCGCTGAGCGCGTAACTGTTTGCGCAAACGGCCATCAGGCTGCCGAATAACACTGTTCTGAAAAACGTCTTCATTGCTTCTACCAGGGGCTTAAAGAAGATAAACGTTAGCACACTGCGAGCGAGGCGACGACCATTATTGTCGATTAAATTGTGTCTGCGGCTTGACCTTCCCGTAAGGGGAAGGACTATGCTCAACGTTTGATTTTGTTTCGCCTGCTTAAGAATAAGGAAATAACTATGCAACGTCGTGATTTCTTGAAATATTCCGTCGCGCTGGGTGTGGCTTCAGCCTTGCCGCTGTGGAGCCGCGCAGTATTTGCGGCGGAACGCCCAACGTTACCAATCCCTGATTTGCTCACGACCGATGCCCGTAATCGCATTCAGTTAACTATTGGCGCAGGTCAGTCCACCTTTGGCGGGAAAACCGCAACTACCTGGGGCTATAACGGCAATCTGCTGGGGCCGGCGGTGAAATTACAGCGTGGCAAAGCGGTAACGGTTGATATCTACAACCAACTGACGGAAGAGACGACGTTGCACTGGCACGGGCTGGAAGTACCGGGTGAAGTGGACGGCGGCCCGCAGGGAATTATTCCGCCAGGTGGCAAGCGCTCGGTGACGTTGAACGTTGATCAACCTGCCGCTACCTGCTGGTTCCATCCACATCAACATGGCAAGACCGGACGTCAGGTGGCGATGGGGCTGGCTGGTTTGGTGGTGATTGAAGATGACGAGATCCTGAAATTAATGCTGCCAAAACAGTGGGGTATTGATGATGTCCCGGTGATTGTTCAGGATAAAAAATTTAACGCTGACGGGCAGATTGATTATCAACTGGATGTGATGACCGCCGCCGTGGGCTGGTTTGGCGATACGCTGCTGACCAACGGTGCAATCTACCCGCAACACGCTGCCCCGCGCGGCTGGCTGCGCCTGCGTTTGCTCAATGGCTGTAATGCCCGTTCGCTCAATTTCGCCACCAGCGACAATCGCCCGCTGTATGTGATTGCCAGCGACGGTGGTCTGCTACCTGAACCAGTGAAGGTGAGCGAGCTACCGGTGCTGATGGGTGAGCGTTTTGAAGTGCTGGTGGAGGTTAACGACAACAAACCATTTGACCTGGTGACGCTGCCGGTCAGTCAGATGGGGATGGCGATTGCGCCGTTTGACAAGCCGCATCCGGTAATGCGGATTCAGCCGATTGCCATTAGTGCCTCTGGTGCTTTGCCAGACACATTAAGTAGCCTGCCTGCGTTACCTTCGCTGGAAGGGCTGACGGTACGCAAGCTGCAACTTTCTATGGACCCAATGCTCGATATGATGGGGATGCAGATGCTGATGGAGAAATATGGCGATCAGGCGATGGCCGGGATGGATCACAGCCAGATGATGGGCCATATGGGGCACGGCAATATGAATCATATGAACCACAGCGGGAAGTTTGATTTCCACCATGCCAACAAAATCAACGGTCAGGCGTTTGATATGAATAAGCCGATGTTTGCGGCGGCGAAAGGGCAGTACGAACGTTGGGTTATCTCTGGCGTGGGCGACATGATGCTGCATCCGTTCCATATCCACGGTACGCAGTTCCGTATCTTGTCAGAAAATGGCAAACCGCCAGCGACGCATCGTGCAGGCTGGAAAGATACCGTTAAGGTAGAAGGTAATGTCAGCGAAGTGCTGGTGAAGTTTAATCACGATGCACCGAAAGAACATGCTTATATGGCGCACTGCCATCTGCTGGAGCATGAAGATACGGGGATGATGTTAGGGTTTACGGTATAAAAAGACCGTATTCGGAAATATGCCCGGATCTCTCCGGGCATTATGGTTACTTCACATCATCCGGCAACGCATAAGCCACAATATAGTCGCCCATCTTCGTACCAAATGAACCGTGACCGCCTGCGGAGATCACCACATACTGCTTGCCATTCACTTCATAGGTCATTGGCGTAGCCTGACCACCCGCTGGTAAACGACCCTGCCACAGTTTTTCACCGTTGCTCATGTTGTAAGCGCGCAGGTAGTTATCTGCCGTAGCGGCGATAAACAGCACGTTACCCGCCGTGGAGATTGGCCCGCCCAGCATCGGCATACCCATATTGAACGGCACCGGTACAGGCATTGGGAATGGCATACTGTCCTGCGGCGTACCAATACGTTTCTTCCACACCACTTCATTGGTTTTCAGATCCAATGCTGAGATATAGCCCCATGCTGGCTGTTTACATGGCAGACCAAACGGTGAGAGGAACGGGTTGAGCGTGACGCCATACGGTACACCGTACTGCGGCTGGATGCCGGATTCCGTACCCGTGCCTTTGGCATCTTTCGGCTGTTCCATCGGGTTACCAGGACCGCGTGGGATCAGTTTCGAAACAAACGGCAGTGCCATTGGGTTGGCAATCGCCACTTCACGATTCGGATCAACGGAAATCCCGCCCCATTCGAACATCCCCAGGTTACCCGGGAAGACCAGCGTACCCTGTTCAGATGGCGGCGTAAAAATGCCTTCATAGCGCATCTGGTGGAACATCACGCGGCACACCAACTGGTCAAACATGGTGGCACCCCACATATCCGCACCGCTCAAATCTTTCGTCGGACGGAAGCTCAGTTCCGAGAAGGGTTGAGTAGGGGTCACGTAATCGCCTTTGGCAGCACCTTGGGGAACCGGTTTTTCCGGGGCCGGAACCACCAGTTCACCATTGCGACGATCGAGCACAAAAATGTTGCCGGTTTTCGCCGGAGCATAAATGACCGGCACTTTCTGACCATTAACGGTGATGTCCGCCAGCGTCGGCTGTGCAGGAAGATCCATATCCCACAGGTCGTGGTGAACGGTCTGGTAGCTCCACGCCAGTTTCCCGGTAGTGGCATTCAGCGCCAGAATCGAGCTGGCATAACGTTCCTGTTCCGGTGTGCGATTACCGCCCCAGATATCTGGCGTGGTCACGCCCATCGGCAGATAGACCAGATCCAGCTTCGCGTCATAGGCCGCTGGTGCCCACGAGTTTGGTGAGTTAAAGGTAAAGGTGTGTTCGTCAGACGGGATCGCATTCGGATCTTTCGCGCCCGGATCAAAAGCCCACAGCAGCTCCCCGGTGTTGACATCAAAACCACGGATCACGCCAGACGTTTCGCGGGTTGAGAAGTTGTCGGTGACTGAACCGGCCATCACGATGGTTTTATCGGTGATAATCGGCGGCGAAGTCGGCTCATACAGACCCGGTTTGGTGTCCGGCATATTGCTTTGCAGATTGAGCACGCCTTTATTGGCGAAGGTTTCGCACAGCTTGCCGTTTTCAGCGTTAATCGCAATCAGACGACCATCATTGACCGGAAGAATGATACGACGCGGGCAATCCGCCATCACTTCCGGCGAAGCAGTTTCTGCTTTGGCTTCATGATAAGAGACGCCACGGCAGGTTACATGCTGGAAGGACTCGTTGGTTTTCAGCTCAGGATCGTAATGCCATTTCTCTTTACCGCTGGCGGCATCCAGCGCAAACAGACGTTGATGCGCGGTACACAGGTAAAGGGTGTCGCCCACTTTAATTGGCGTCACTTCATTGGTGATTTCGCCCGGATCGTTCGGCTGCTTCACATCGCCAGTACGGAACACCCAGGCTTCTTTCAGCTTGTGGACGTTATCAGTGTTAATTTGCTTCAGTGGTGAAAAGCGTTGACCTTCCTGATTGCGACCATAGGCAGGCCAGTCCTGATCGGCAACGGGGGAGATGGCTTCTGCTGGCGTGGTATCGGCGCTTAAGGTGCCGCTGATTTCCTGCGGATCGTTAAATCCGGCCCAGGTCAGGATACCACCGCTAATCAGCAGTGCGACCACCAGTGCGGCAACTGCGCCGCTGGCAGGAATGACCAGGCGACGCCAGACAAACGGCAGGATCAGCCAGATGCCGAAGAAGACCAGAATGTCGCTGCGCGGAGTCAGCGCCCAGAAGTCGAAACCAACTTCCCAGACGCCCCAAATCATAGTGCCGAGCAGCAGGGCTGCGTACAGCCAAAGCGCGGCGCGTTTACTGCGCCACAGCATCCAGGCGACGCCGAGCATCACAAGGCCAGCGATAGGGTAGTACCAGGAGCCGCCAATCGCGACCAGCCAGCCTCCGCCAATGAGTAGATACAGCCCGCAAAGCGCTGCAAAAAGGGCTGTTAGCGTGACGAGTAATCGCCGCGAGCCGGTATTGTTAATTGCCATAAAGAGACACCATTTCAATTCATTAATATTTTAGTAGCAATTAATTATAGGTTTTAACATGTGTGATCGTCATCACAATTCGAGCTTTATTAACAGATTCCGCGAATGAATAGTTTTACTGGTATACTGCGTGTCTTGCGCTTTGTTGCGGTGCTGAAACCTGCCCGTGCGAAGTGATTTGTTTTTAAATCATATGGTTATAGATATGAAACATACTGTAGAAGTAATGATCCCCGAAGCGGAGATTAAAGCGCGTATCGCCGAACTGGGTCGTCAGATTACTGAGCGTTACAAAGACAGCGGCAGCGATATGGTGCTGGTGGGTCTGCTGCGTGGCTCATTTATGTTTATGGCGGACCTGTGCCGTGAAGTTCAGGTATCTCATGAAGTCGACTTTATGACCGCCTCCAGCTACGGTAGCGGCATGTCCACCACCCGTGATGTGAAAATCCTCAAAGACCTGGATGAAGATATCCGTGGCAAGGACGTGCTGATTGTTGAAGATATCATCGACTCGGGGAATACACTGTCGAAAGTGCGTGAGATCTTAAGCCTGCGCGAACCGAAGTCGTTGGCGATTTGTACGCTGCTGGATAAACCGTCCCGTCGTGAAGTGAACGTCCCGGTAGAATTTATCGGTTTCTCGATCCCGGATGAGTTTGTGGTGGGTTACGGCATTGATTACGCACAGCGTTACCGTCATCTGCCGTATATCGGCAAAGTGATTCTGCTGGACGAGTAAGTGTGAAGTTGCCGGATGTGTTGCATCCGGCATGGCGAATTTATTTGTGATTGATGTGCTTCAGCTTGAGGTTGGAGATCCCGTGACGGTAACGTTGCTCAAGGGTTTCGCGGTTAGTCGCTGTGACATCCAGATCACGCAGCAAGCCGTCGTGAATGCCGTAGGCCCAGCCGTGAATGGTAACTTTCTGCCCGCGTTTCCACGCTGATTGCATAATGGTGGAGTGGCCCAGGTTATACACCTGTTCCATGACGTTCAGTTCACACAAGGTATCCAGACGGCGCTCTTGCGGCATTTCGCCGAGCAATGAGCTATGTTTGAACCAGATATCGCGGATATGCAGCAGCCAGTTGTTGATAAGCCCCAGTTCTGGGTTTTCAACTGCGGCTTGTACGCCGCCGCAACCGTAGTGGCCACAGATAATAATGTGTTCAACTTCGAGTACATCCACTGCATACTGAACCACGGAAAGGCAGTTCAGGTCGGTGTGAATGACCAGGTTAGCAACATTACGGTGAACAAAGAGTTCGCCCGGCTCAAGACCGGTTAAACGTTCTGCAGGAACGCGACTGTCGGAACATCCAATCCATAGAAAGCGCGGTTTTTGCGCTTGTGCCAGTTTCTCAAAAAACCCGGGATCCTCTTCCACCAGCATTTTTGACCATAGTGCATTGTTGCTGATGAGTGTATCTATGTCTTTCATGGAGGTTAACGACCTGTAACCAAATAATTACGTTTGGCTAATATAGGGCAACTCCGGGACGATTTAAACCACAGATAAAGTGTAAGAACGTAAGGTAAGTAAAAATTTATGACCATTGCACTGGAACTTCAACAGCTTAAAAAAACCTATCCAGGCGGCGTTCAGGCGCTTCGTGGAATCGATTTGCAGGTCGAAGCGGGTGATTTTTATGCGCTTCTCGGGCCGAACGGGGCCGGAAAATCGACCACTATCGGTATTATCAGCTCTCTGGTAAATAAAACCTCCGGGCGGGTCAGCGTATTTGGTTACGATCTCGAGAAAGATGTCGTAAACGCTAAACGTCAGTTGGGGCTGGTGCCACAGGAATTTAACTTCAACCCGTTTGAAACCGTGCAGCAAATTGTGGTGAATCAGGCAGGGTACTACGGTGTGGAGCGCAAAGAAGCGTACATTCGCAGCGAAAAGTATCTTAAACAACTCGATCTATGGGGAAAACGCAACGAACGTGCGCGTATGTTATCTGGCGGGATGAAGCGCCGTTTAATGATTGCCCGTGCGTTAATGCATGAACCTAAACTACTGATTCTCGACGAACCGACCGCAGGCGTGGATATTGAACTTCGCCGCTCAATGTGGGGCTTTTTGAAGGATTTAAACGACAAAGGCACCACCATCATTCTCACCACACATTACCTGGAAGAAGCAGAAATGCTGTGCCGCAATATCGGCATTATTCAACACGGTGAGCTGGTGGAAAATACTTCGATGAAGGCGCTGCTGGCGAAGCTGAAATCAGAAACCTTTATTCTCGATCTCGCACCGAAAAGTCCGTTACCGAAGCTCGATGGCTATCAGTATCGACTGGTAGATACCGCCACGCTGGAAGTTGAAGTGCTGCGTGAGCAGGGCATCAACAGCGTATTTACGCAGTTAAGTGAGCAGGGCATTCAGGTATTAAGTATGCGTAACAAAGCTAACCGTCTGGAAGAGCTGTTTGTTTCACTGGTTAATGAAAAACAAGGAGATCGCACATGATGCATCTTTACTGGGTGGCGCTAAAAAGCATCTGGGCGAAAGAGATCCATCGCTTTATGCGCATCTGGGTGCAGACGCTGGTGCCGCCAGTCATCACCATGACCCTTTACTTTATTATCTTCGGTAACCTGATTGGTTCGCGTATTGGCGATATGCATGGCTTCAGCTACATGCAGTTCATCGTACCGGGGCTGATCATGATGTCGGTGATCACCAACGCCTACGCTAACGTCGCGTCATCATTTTTTGGTGCCAAGTTCCAGCGTAATATTGAAGAGCTGCTGGTAGCGCCGGTTCCGACTCATGTCATTATTGCCGGATATGTCGGTGGTGGCGTGGCGCGTGGTCTGTTTGTTGGTATTTTGGTGACGGCAATTTCACTGTTTTTTGTGCCGTTTCAGGTGCATTCGTGGGTATTCGTTGCCTTAACCCTGGTGCTCACTGCGGTGCTATTCTCCCTTGCGGGTTTGCTGAACGGCGTGTTTGCCAAAACGTTCGATGACATCAGCCTGGTGCCAACCTTTGTGTTAACGCCACTCACGTATTTGGGCGGGGTGTTTTACTCCCTGACTTTGTTGCCGCCGTTCTGGCAAGGGCTGTCGCACCTGAACCCAATCGTTTATATGATCAGTGGTTTCCGCTACGGCTTCCTCGGTATCAATGATGTTCCGCTGGTCACTACCTTCGGTGTACTGGTGGTCTTTATTGTGGCGTTTTATTTGATCTGTTGGTCGCTGATCCAACGTGGACGTGGTTTGCGTAGCTAAGGCTATTTCCTCTCCTCTGGATTTGGGGGAGAGGAGTTTTGACGGCTATCACCCTTTATCAACAATGGTCAGGGTAGACTGATTTTCGGCTAAGGAGGAAGGCGATGTTAGGTTGGGTAATTACCTGTCACGATGACCGGGCGCAAGAGATACTGGATGCGCTGGAGAAAAAACATGGGGCACTTCTTCAGTGCCGGGCCGTGAATTTCTGGCGCGGATTAAGCTCTAATATGCTCAGCCGCATGATGTGCGATGCCTTGCATGAAACGGACTCTGGTGAGGGCGTTATCTTTTTAACCGATATAGCCGGAGCGCCACCGTACCGCGTGGCTTCATTATTAAGCCACAAACACTCCCGTTGCGAAGTGATTTCTGGTGTCACGTTACCGTTAATTGAACAGATGATGGCTTGCCGTGAAACCATGACCAGTTCAGCGTTTCGCGAGCATATTGTCGAACTGGGTGCGCCGGAGGTGAGTAGTCTTTGGCACCAACAACAAAAAAATCCGCCTTTCGTCCTCAAACATAATTTGTATGAGTATTAACCCGCGATTCTGATGACGCTTTTGCTACAATAAAGGCGTTGTTTCACCCTCGGTTATTTTTTCATGTACAAACAAGCTGTTATTCTCCTGCTGATGCTGTTTACCGCAAGTGTCAGTGCCGCGTTACCTGCCCGTTATATGCAAACCATCGAAAATGCCGCGGTCTGGGCGCAAATTGGCGACAAAATGGTGACGGTAGGGAATATTCGGGCCGGACAAATCATTGCCGTGGAGCCCACTGCCGCAAGTTATTACGTATTTAATTTTGGCTTTGGTAAAGGGTTTATCGATAAAGGCCATCTCGAGCCGGTTCAGGGGCGACAAAAAGTTGAAGATGGTTTGGGTGACCTCAACAAGCCGCTGAGTAATCAGAACTTAATAACCAGGAAAGATACGCCGGTTTATAACGCACCGAGTGTGGGCAGTGCGCCATTTGGAGTACTGGCGGACAATTTGCGCTACCCGATTTTGCATAAACTGAAAGACAGGTTAAATCAAACCTGGTATCAGATCCGTATTGGCGATCGACTGGCCTATATCAGCGCGCTGGATGCCCAACCCGATAATGGCTTGCCGGTGCTAACCTATCACCATATTTTGCGCGACGAAGAAAACACCCGTTTTCGCCATACTTCGACGACCACCTCGGTACGCGCTTTCAATAACCAGATGGCCTGGCTGCGCGACAGGGGATACGCGACACTGAGCATGGCGCAGCTGGAAGGTTACGTGAAGAATAAGATCAATCTCCCTGCGCGAGCGGTGGTAATTACCTTTGATGATGGCCTCAAGTCGGTGAGCCGCTATGCGTATCCTGTGTTGAAACAATATGGTATGAAGGCGACGGCGTTTATTGTTACCTCGCGCATCAAACGTCACCCGCAGAAATGGAACCCAAAATCGCTGCAATTTATGAGCGTTTCTGAACTTAACGAAATTCGCGATGTATTTGATTTCCAGTCACATACTCATTTTTTGCATCGGATAGATGGTTATCGGCGGCCTATATTGCTGAGCCGTAGTGAGCACAATATTCTGTTTGATTTTGCACGTTCACGCCGCGCTCTGGCGCAATTTAATCCACATGTTTTGTATCTTTCTTATCCATTTGGCGGATTTAATGACAAAGCCGTGAAGGCAGCAAAAGAAGCCGGATTTCACCTGGCGGTGACGACCATGAAAGGCAAAGTAAAACCGGGGGATAATCCGTTGTTACTAAAACGACTTTATATCTTAAGAACGGATTCGCTGGAGACGATGTCGCGGCTGGTGAGTAACCAGCCGCAGGGATAACAATCAGGCAACCTGTACCGGAATCGCTTTCGCGGTACGTTTCATTTCGTTGTCGCCTTCAAAATAGGCGACGTTGGGTCGCCAGGTGCGAGCTTCTTCATCTGGCATGGTAACGAAGCTGGCGATGATGACAATATCGCCGACGCTGGCGCAGTGGGCCGCCGCACCGTTAACAGAAATAATTCTCGAACCGCGTTCTGCCGCGATGGCATAGGTGGAGAAACGCTTGCCGTTGGTGACATTCCAGATATCAATGGCTTCGTTTTCGAGAATACCGGCTGCGTCAAGAAAATCCTGATCAATGGCGCAAGAACCTTCATAGTGCAGGTCCGCATGAGTCACTTTCACGCGGTGGAGTTTGCCCTGCAGCATCGTGCGAATCATAACTTCTACCTTTCTACCCTGTCGTTAACGAAGCAGGCGATGCCTGCTTTGAGGAAATTCTCACGCAGTATTGCCCGATTTTTGTTGAGTGTCTACTCATCTGACGGCATTTGCAGCAGCAGTTTGCGTACCGTGCCGAAGCGTGCCATGTAACGCCTGTAACCAATTGAAATTTATCTGAACGCTGCTCGGTAAACACTAAAGAGGCGGCTGACGACGGCACACCATGACTGGATACTGCCTTCACGCAAGACCACACGGAAGGCAGGGAAGATGGATGCACCGAGTACCACACCGCATGATGCGGTGTTTAAACAATTTTTAATGCATGCGGAAACGGCTCGCGACTTTCTGGATATCCATTTGCCAGCGGAGCTACGCGAACTGTGTGACCTCGACACGCTGCATCTTGAGTCGGGGAGTTTTATTGAAGAAAGCCTGAAAGGGCACAGCACTGACGTGCTCTATTCCGTACAGATGCAGGGTAGTACGGGTTATCTGCATGTTGTGATTGAACACCAAAGCAAGCCAGATAAGAAAATGGCCTTTCGCATGATGCGTTATTCTATTGCTGCCATGCACCGGCATCTGGAGGCTGATCACGATAAGCTGCCGCTGGTGGTGCCAATTCTGTTTTATCAGGGCGAGGCCACACCTTATCCGCTATCAATGTGCTGGTTTGATATGTTTTACTCACCGGAACTGGCGCGACGCGTCTATAACAGTCCTTTCCCGCTGGTGGATATCACTATCACACCGGATGACGAAATCATGCAACATCGGCGGATTGCGATTCTCGAACTGCTGCAAAAACATATTCGCCAGCGCGACTTAATGTTATTGCTGGAGCAACTGGTCACGCTGATTGACGAAGGGTACACTAGCGGAAGTCAGTTAGTTGCCATGCAAAACTATATGCTGCAACGCGGTCATACTGAACAAGCGGATTTGTTTTATGGTGTGGTGAGAGACAGGGAAACGGGAGGGGAGTCTATGATGACGCTGGCGCAGTGGTTTGAAGAGAAGGGGATTCAGCAGGGAAGACAGGAAGTAAGTCAGGAATTCGCCCTGCGTCTTCTGAGTAAAGGAATGTCTCGGGAAGACGTTGCAGAGATGGCAAATTTACCTCTTGCTGAGATTGATAAAATGATTAACTAAGTTGTCTGCATTATGAATAATTGCCTACAGATAACGTGGCAATGAATAACTGGCGCCATCAGCCGTAGCGCCAGTTAAGCATTACGCCAGTTCGACCAGTTTGTTGTCGATCAGGCGAGCATCGCCAAGCCAGGCGGCTACCAGAATCACTGCGCGTTTGCTGTTTTCAGAGACTTCCAGCAATGTGTCGGCATCACGAATCTGAATATCATCGGAACGGAAACCTTTTTCATTCAGTTCTTGCCCGGCAATAGCAATAATTTCATCGAGATCCCGTTCGCCAGCCTGCAATTTGTCGGCAATTGAACTTAAAACCTTGTACAGACCGGGCGCAATTTTGCGTTGTTCCGCCGTCAGATAACCGTTACGGGAACTCAGCGCCAGACCGTCTTTCGCACGCATAATCGGTACGCCGACAATCTCAATATCGAAGCCCATATCAGCAACCATTTTGCGGATCAGCGCCAGTTGCTGAAAATCTTTTTCACCGAAGCAAGCGATATCTGGCTGGACCAGGTTGAACAGCTTGCTGACGATAGTCGACACGCCGCGAAAATGTCCCGGACGGCTGGCACCTTCCAGCATGGTGGAAAGACCGGGAACATCAACATAGGTGTGGGTTTCAGTACCGTTCGGGTAGATCTCTTTTACCGAAGGCGCGAAAACTAAATCCACTTTACGTTTGTTCAGCTTTTCGCAGTCCTCTTGCAAGGTCCGTGGATAACGTGCCAGATCTTCCGGGCGGTCAAACTGCATTGGGTTAACGAAAATACTGACGACGACCACATCGGCGCGGGCTTTGGCTTCGTCGACCAGCTTCATATGGCCGTCGTGCAGGTTACCCATGGTGGGCACCAGCGCCACGCGCTTACCTTCCATACGCAGGCGGCGGATTTGCTGACGCAGCAGCGGCAGGGTTTCGATAATTAACACAACGTCACTCCTTAATGGAAACTGTGTTCTTCGCCCGGGTAAACGCCGGACTCCACTTCAGCCATATACTGCCGCACAGCCGCGCGGATGTCGCCCGTTTCGGCGAGGAAATTTTTGGCAAATTTAGGGATATGACCGCCAGTAATGCCGAACGCATCGTGCATCACGAGGATCTGTCCATCGGTAACGTTGCCTGCGCCAATACCGATAACCGGGATCGCCAGTGCTTCGGTAATGCGTTTTGCCAGTTCAACCGGCACGCACTCCAGTACCAGCAGTTGTGCCCCAGCAGCTTCTAAGGCTAATGCATCGCTGAGCAGTCGATCGCCCGCTTCATCGCCGCGCCCCTGGACTTTGTAGCCACCGAAAATATTCACTGACTGTGGGGTTAGGCCTAAATGACCACAAACTGGAACGGCACGTTCGGTCAGCATTTGTACGGTTTCTACCAGCCACTCGCCGCCTTCAATTTTGACCATGTTGGCCCCAGCACGCATGACAGTCGCGGCGTTTTCAAAGGCTTGTTCCGGCGTGGCATACGCCATAAATGGCAGGTCAGCCAGCAGAAGGCAGTTTGGCGCGCCGCGACGCACAGCGGCGGTGTGATAGGCGATATCGGCAACGGTAACCGGTAGCGTGGAGTCATGCCCCTGAACCGTCATGCCCAGTGAATCGCCGACCAGCATGACGTTAAGTCCTTCTTCGGCAAACAGTTTTGCGAAGCTGTAGTCGTAAGCGGTGATGGTTGCGAAACGTTTTTTGTCCTGCTTGCATTTCTGCAATGAAGCAATCGTGGTTGGTTTCATAGCGTATCCTGATAAATGATGTTGTGCTGTCTCGCATTTTATCAGTCACATTGGTGGGGGCAATGATTTATCCGTATCGCACCGCCGTTGTCTGGCGGTGCGATAGTGTTATCAGGGGTAGGTAACCTGAAAAGTGCTGGTGGCTTTAAAATCCCCCGGTTCTATAGCAATATTACCGTCTTGTTTTAATGTAGCCTGGAAATGAAGAGGTTGTGAGGTACCGTTTCCTTTATCCGGGTAAATTCCTCCGGTAGTGTCATCTTCTGTTTCATAATCTTTATAAATAGACGTTGCATCATTTGGTTTCAGTACCATTTGTGCACTTTTAGTGTTTTTTAAACCTTCAATCAGTACACCAACGCCTTTTGCTGCGTCATTTCCTGTGAGTGTGTTAGCCAGAAGTTCTTTGCTTACACTACCCACCTTGTTTGACTTGAGTTTTGTTTCTATATTGCGAACACGAATACAGTTCTGTAGCGTGATATCAAAAGGAACCGCTGTTGCGCCATTTTTTATTTGCGCTGGGGTATAATCACCCATTTTAACCGTTGAACCACTTACCGATGAGCCACTAAGCGCCGCAGTAAAACAGGTAGGGTTTGTTAATACGATATCTGTCAGGTCAAAGTCTATTTTAAGAAAATAGCTGTAGTCATTGATACCAATGCCAGCACCATATGCTTTGAATGAGTAGAGGTAATTATCTGTTCTGGATAATGTTACCCGTTGATTCGTTGTCGGGTTAAAGTCGGTATCGGTATAAAATTCAATCGTGAGCGTTTGCATAACGCCGCCAACGGCCCAATATTTATTTTTTGTATTCGCATTGTTGCAAGACCAATATAGTGTTTGCTCGCTTTCGCCACGCCAGTTAAAAGATTGGCTCGTAGAATCGCCAATATACATGCCTGATGGGTTGATATCAGTATATGTATATGTTGACCAAATGTTTGATATTGCTAACGTGTAATACAGGCCTGGAACAGATGTCTTAAAGAGTTTATGTCCGCCATAACTTTTACCGGAATCAACCATTTTATTTTCAATATGCATTGGCCCGCCGCTTGTGCTACCACTCCTGTTACAGTAAAGGAAACCTCCACCTGAAGCGGAATCTAACTGCGCCCATTTTAATGACACCCCGGTTGGGCCAAGTTGGGTTGGTTTATAAAAAACTAAATTATTGGTGACTGAGCCATACCGGAATTTGACGGTAACATCTCCATTAGGACCTGTCTCTCGCCATTTTTGGCCTGATGGACCAACACCGTAATTATTCCCAACAACATAGCCGACGTGATCATCGGTACCGGCACTTGCTATATAACAACAAGAGCACAGTGCTAAAAAAAGAAAGTATCTGAAGAATATCTTCATTTTTACTCCATTGTCATGCTGCAAGATAATGCTTGCAGCACTTTGTCTGTTATTCGTAGTAAATATCCACTAACACATGGCTTATCAGTGGGCCAGAGGTGACATTCAGCGCTGGATCGATTTTTTGCATTCGGGTGCTAAATTTCCAGGATGAATTATTTAGTGCTGATGACATGACCGGATAAACGGAACGTGAGCTACCAGTGGCACTAAGAACGTTGAAGGTATTTGCCGGGTCCTGAATAGAAAATATAACTACCCCAACATTTTTAGCCCCGGCGTTGTCTTCATTAGCGAATATTTGACTGGAACCTGTCGCCATTACGCCACTGAGTGCGCGAAAATTAATATGTAACTGATTTAACACATTCCCTGTGCCCTGAAGTGTGCAGTCCTGTACTGTAATAGTGAACTCTTTTCCACCGGGGTGATAATTTTCGGCTGAAATGTTTCCGGTAAAATCGCCCACGCCAACGACACCTAAATCAATATTTCCGTTGTTGCTGATTCCACTTTGGCAGGTGTTATTTTTTATATTTGCAACAATGTCAACATCCTGTCCTGCAACCACAGGGGAAGTGGCGCTGAATAGCAACGACAGAAGCAGAATTGATTTTTTCATCAGATTACGTTGAGTGGGACGCATATTTAGTTCCTGAATCAGTCTGCCTGTTAGTTATAAGTCACGGTGAATGTTGCCGGGGCAGTGAAATCACCCGCAGTGACATTTGTGACAGTTTTATCTTTTGCGACCACCAACACCGCACTCATTGGGTAATCGACAACATTGCTGCCCGTCGCATTAGCAATACTGACTTCTTCTGTTGCGGGGGTGACACAACTGAATTGTTTAGCGCCGTTCTTACCTGGTGTGGATGTGCTCCAGACCTCAACGGCGACCGCCGCTGCTTTTGCTGTTGCCGTTGATGCGTTAGCAAATCCAGGACCATTATTAGAATTACCTTCACATAATGCTCGTGTAGTCAATTTTATTTTGGCCTTTTTCCCGGGAATCCCCGCACAGTCTTTGAACTGTAATTTGAAGGTTTTAATTTTAGTTTCGGCATTAATTTCAGAAATATATACATCACCGAAATTGATGGTGGAAATTTTAGTTGTACCGTCATCAGTCAACGTTGATGTACAGGTACCCATTTCTACGTCAGTAGTAACAGTCAGGCCAATACTGTCAGTGGCCGCATGTGAGGAAATGGTTAACAGTGATGAAGCCAGAAATAGACTACCCGATAATCCATAACATAATTTTTTTAATATCATCATTGTCATCCTTGTTATTGATAGCTGAAGTTAAAAGTTGCCAGTGCGCGAAACTTGCCTGGAACACCTTTCCCTACACTTGTTTCACGCAGTGCGACAGTCATCTCAAGTCCATCGGTGCTAATTTCTGATGCACTCCAACGTATATATTCTGCGCTATTAGGTTTCAGAAATGTATCGCCTGAAGTCGCCTTCCTTTTAAATCCCATTCCGATATAGCTTGTGGTGGAGGTTGTATCACTGGCCAGGGGGATAATTAGCGCGGGTGAACTTCCTGATTGATTTCCTGTCAGGGTTGTATCAATCCAGCTAATTCCACTGCTGCATCCATTGGCTACCAATTTAAAGTTGGCTTCAGATTGTGCTGTTTTATTGGCTATTTTATCCATTCCCATCGAGGGAATAACTAAGGTGTACTTATCTTTTCCATTATCAGTGACATTAGTTCCGGTAAGTGTAATATTACAGGTTGTTGCTTTCACGGTAGCGGTAAAATCGACATTAACATCCGTTGCAAATACCGAAGGCGATAACAATAGTCCCATGAGTATTGTTATTTTATGTGGTGTGATTTTTATCATTGGAAGTCCCTTGTGGTTACTGTATCTGACAACGAAGTCCGTTCAGAATAATAGATTGTGCTATTTTTTCTGATGTCGTGTTTTGTTGATAATGAGCAAAACAACTGACCGGTTTGCCCTCTTCAATCCAGGTAATTCGTATATTTCCTTCCTGCCCGATACCGCGAACAAAGGCCTGACCACCCTGACCTACGTTGCCGATGATATTGTTTTGTTCATCATAAATATCCGCTGCAAATGGAATATTTTTACCATCGCTTCGCACGATGTTCATAATTGCCGATTGTCCCTGAACTGTTTCAAAATCAGCAAAGACGACGGCTCCCTGGCGCGGGACGGCGACAGTACTGGTGCTTTTCAATTCAACATCGTTTTCCAGATCGTTAATGTCCAGTGCGATACGATTTTCATGGTATGGCGAAAGGGCGCTGGTCACACCATAACCCCAGCGGTCTACGGTGCTGTTTCCGTAGTTAATACGAGCGCCTTTTGCTCCTGGCGCCTGAATGACAGCCAGAGTGTCGGAATCACTAAAACTGTCATTACTGAACGTCAGCCCGCCGCTATGTAACACAAATCCACCATCAGTATTGAGTGAGAATTGGCGACTATTATCACTGCTTGCTGAGGCTGAACCTGACAGCGTTCCCCACGGCGATTCATAACTGGCATAACCGCCGATATAACTCAAATCATCACTGGATTTATTCATCATATAACCCGTGTTTACGCTGTAGCTGATGCGATTGGTATCGCTGTAACCACTACTGCTGATATTGAGTTGGTTATTACCCTTAAAGTCGCTGTTTAATTGTGTATCAATACTCTGGAAGCCGGAGCTGCGGTGTTCCGTACCCAGTAAATTTTCTATTGGAATTGTGAAGCTGAGATAAATGCTATCGTCGGTTTGACCATCTTCATTCAACGAACGTTGAGCACTGATACTGTAACTGCCCCAGGACGCACTATTGCTATAACCAATAGAGTAATTAGTACTGTTTTGCCCGGAGGCCCAGTAATCTGACCAGCTTCCAGAGAGATAAAATGAACCGTAATCCTTTTTCTCAAATTTCAGCGGTTGGTTGATACTGACCGTGACCTGATTTTTCATGCGCGAGTAATTGCGCATGGATTTAGGCTCAAGATCTTGCTCAGGATGTTCTACTTCATCAATCAGCGTCAGCGCATCATTGAGGCCCAGATAATGCTGGGTGGAGTAGCGATAGGCCGCGATATTTAATGATGTACTGGTATTTTCAAATAACTTGTTCCAGGAAATACGGTAGCTTTGTCCTTGATAGGTTTTATCGTCCGGAATGCTGACATTTGAGTGAGTAACATCGACAGAAAAAGCCCCCACGGGGGTATTCATACCAAGCCCCAGCAATCCGGCGGTATAGTTATTATCGGTTAGCTGAATACCGGTATATCCTGTCAGGTAGTTATTCAAACCATAGTAGTAGCTGGCTTGAAATAAATTAGGCTCATCCTGGATACTGTCTTTTAAAACCTGACCGGCGCTAATATCCCAGCGACCAACGCCAGGGCGCAGCATTTGCACAACAGATGAAAATGGCTGGGAGAACGTCCGTTTTGTGCCATCAGCTTCTTCGATAGTCACAATGAGATCGCTGCCATAACCTGACGGGCTAAGATCGTCAATGGCAAAAGCCCCTGGCGGCACCGTCGTTTCATAGATCTTATAACCATTTTGCATAACGGTTACTTTGGCATTGGTATTCGCTACGCCATGAATGATTGGCGCAAAACTGGCTAATACCGGAGGCAGCATTCGACTGTCACTGTATAAGCGAATACCGCGAATTCTGACTGAATCGAAGGTCTCGCCGGTCGTGTAAGATTCACCAATAACCAGTTGTGAACGTAGTGACGCAAGATCGCGTTGTAAATAGCGATTCTGAAAATCGTAATCGCTATGGACATTGGTCATCCAGTTGTAGTTACCTGAGGCACGTAACCGCCACGCGCCTAAGTTTATCCCACCGTTGAATGCCGCGTAGATACTGTCATTTGTTCTGCCTGGACTTTCACTGTGATATCCATTGAGGTTGTAGGAAAGCATGGCTGCATTAATGCCATTTTCCCACAAAGAGGGATCAACATAGTTTTGATAATTCTTCATAATCCATGCCTGGGGGACATCGATATCTAGGCGTTGATCGTTAACATCGTAACGAATGGATGATTGAGGGATCATTTCAGCCAGATTGAGGCAATCACCAAGATCGTCGTCTCGCTTAAGCAAAATGGCTTTTTCGCTATTCTTGTCTGGTGAACTGATATGAAATTGCAATAAATTTTTCTGCGTAATGCAGGCCTGAGCGTTCTTTTTACCTTCAATAACAGCAAAAGCAATGCTTTGGCTCATGATGGGTTGATCGTTAACATACACACTGACATCGTAAATGCCAGGTAGTGTGGGATTGCCTTCTGTATACCGACTAAGGTCGATATTTGAAGCATCCTTTCCCATCAGAAATGTATGGTCATATTCGACGAGTTCAGCGCATAAAGCACTATTGCTATACAGCAGAGCGCAAAACGTGGCGATGTGGGTAAGGTGATTAGTAGATTTAATAGTCACGTTCTGCTTCCTGCTGTGTTATATCCTTGCCAGATTAAAGGTTGGCGTTGCCTTCAATAGATCCACCAAAATCATTAATGGCGAAAAAATGCACTTTTGCAGAGCTTGTTCTGCCACTCATCCCATTTACCTTGATGACGTCGTTACTGAACGGCGCAATCATTGTCATATCCAGGGGATAGCGTTTGCCGTTGGCTTCTAAATCACCACTGCTAAAAGAGACATAGTAGGGCGTAGGGTTATCAACGCGTAATGCTGCTTTGCCTTCAGATGTTGCCCAGGACCACTTCAGAGCCAATGGTGCATCAGATGAAATTCCACTCAATCCTTCCGGGCGATAGAACAGTTTTATACGTGTGCGAAATGCCAGTTGTAGCAGGCTTTGATTTGCTGCTTTTGCTGCATCGGGTTTTGGTGGAACTTCCAGTACGTTAAACCAGAACACACTTTCTCTGTCTTTTGGCAGAGCACTACTGGCGGTGTACATCAGTTTGATTGTTTGGCCACGTTTAGCATCAATACGTGATACTGGTGGCGTAGCGGTAAAGGGGACAGTAATACTGCCTGGTTCAGCGTTATCATCTCCAGTATCTAACCAACTCTGAACCAGCAATGGGTTATTGCCTTTATTTTCCAGACGTACATTGACGCTTTTTTGTTCGCTTTTATAAACTACGCGTGTACCTGAAATTACGATGTCTGCAATAGCTGATGAGCTAAAAGCCATACAGCTCGCTAAGCACAATGCTGCGGTATGTTTAGTATTAAAAAACATAAACCATTCCTTACAGAATTAATTAAAACAGGGAATAATTATCAAAAGTAAAAATATTTGATGTTATTCCCTGTATATATTCACCCGATCAATTTAAGCGGTTGATATTTACTGGTAAGTAATGGTATATGCTGAGTTGGTTTTTACATAACCGGCAGTAGCTGCTTTGCTTGCATCCGCACGAACATAGGATGCTTTAAAATCGTAGGTTGCAGATTTAGACGTTGAATCCAGAGTTTTGCTGTAAACATCACCCGGATTATTGACCTGAACCTGTTTAATAGTAGAACCTTCAATATTGTGCAGAGCGATATTTACGCCGTCAGACGGGGTGTTAATAGACATGTCGTTGTTCAGTGTTCCTTTGCTGTTACCAAAGAAAACAGAACCGAAGGTCATTTTTGCAGTAGTACCCGGAGCCGGGTTAGCTTTGCTGCAGTCAATAGTAATGCTGAATGGTTTAGCTTTAGCACCTACAGTGGTATCCAGTACACCATCAGTAATTTCAGCAACAGTAGCGGTTTGCAGCAGGATCAGACCGTCTTTGTTACCGCCATCAACACGAGCTTCACAAGTGTTATCAACGACCAGACCGCTAATATTTAATTGACCGCCGTCCATATCGTTAGCAGCAAATGCAGTACCAGCAGCCATTGCCAACATAATACCGGACAGCGCAAAACCTAATTTTTTAGACATAAAAATCCTTGAGTAATATTCCATAAAGCAGATAACAGCATTGCATGATGATGAGATTTTGATGCAATGCCATGTAACTGAACGTTACTTTGTTAATGATGTTTGTTTGTTTTTTACTAAGTATTACATTCATTCATCATTGGGACAGCTATTTTGCATAATGCCATGACATATGCAATTTAATTTTACTAAATATGAAAATTAGTAAAATTAACTTTAAAAAATTAAGGGGGTGGTGTATGGAATTAGAACTTCAGGAAGGTATATTATATTTCTGTGCTTTTATTTATCTTAAATATATTATTATTTGCAATAGCTCGAGATTATTTTCGGAATATATTTATATTCATGCAAAAAATAATTACCACTTATCTAATTCATTAAAGCCTTTTGCCTGTAGAGCTTCAACTAATGATAAGCCATCAGGAAATACCAATTCCGGCGCAATTTCAAACAGTGGCCACAGCATAAAGCCGCGATTTTTCATATCGTAGTGCGGAACGGTCAGACGTTCGGTATTTATTACTTCATTACCAAACAGCATGATGTCGAGATCCAGCGTGCGCGGTCCCCAGCGTTCAGCTTTACGGACGCGACCTTGCTGCAATTCGATACGCTGTGTGTGATTGAGTAGCCCTTCAGGGGCAAGAGTGGTTTTCAGCGCGACGGCGGCATTTAAGTAATCGGGTTGATCTTGCGGCCCCAGCGGTGGGGTGCGGTAAAACGAAGAAACAGCAAGAATGCGGCTTTCTGGAATATCGCCTAATGCTTTCAGGGCAGCATTGACCTGCTCCAGCGGAGAGGCCAGATTGCTGCCTATGGCAATATACGCCACTGTCATGCGGTACCCTCACGACGCGGTGCGCGTTTGCGTGGACGACGAGTACGACGACGCGGTGACGGTTCTTCATCCAGTTCGTTAAGCATCCCTTTTTGGTCTGGTGGCGCGGAAACCTGGAACTCACCCCACCATTTCACCAGACGTTGCAGTTCAGCGTTACGCTCAACTTCGGCTCGTAAGGCCAACAGGTCGTATGCCGCACGGAACTTAGGATGCTCCAGCAGTTTCCATGCGCGTTTACCCTGACGACGGGACATACGCAACTGCAACTGCCAGATATCGCGGGTTAGCGTGGTCAGCCGTTTCGGGATCGCCAGTGAACGGCAGGCTTCGTCCAGCACGTCGTTCATCGCCAGTGCGAAAGCGTCGTGATAGGTCAGGCCGCTTTCCTGGGCGATCTTCTGTGCCGTCTCCAGCAATGGGTACCAGAACATGGCGGCAAACAGGAACGCCGGGTTCACGCGCATATCGTTATGGATACGCGTATCGGTATTCTTCAGTACCTGCTCAATAATGCGTTCCATCGGGCTGTCGCCATTTTCCGTGAAGTAGCGGGTAATGGTCGGGAACAGCGGCTGGAACAGATGATATTCACACAGCAGCTTATAGGTTTCGTAACCGTAGCCCGCTTGTAGCAGTTTAAGCGATTCTTCAAACAGGCGTGCCGGTGGGATATCGTTCAGCAGGGTAGCGAGGCGAGGGATCGGTTCTGCGGTTTCCGGGCTGATGCGCATGCCCAATTTGGCGGCAAAACGAACCGCGCGGAGCATCCGTACCGGATCTTCACGGTAGCGCGTTTCCGGGTTACCAATCAGACGGATAACGCCGTCTTTCAGATCCTTCATGCCGCCAACGTAATCACGGACGGTAAAATCTGCCACGCTGTAATACAGGCTGTTGATAGTGAAATCGCGGCGCTGGGCGTCTTCTTCGATGGAGCCGAAAATGTTGTCGCGCAGCAACATACCGTTTTGCCCGCGTTGGGAGGTCGTGCGGTCGCTGACGTTACCTTCGTGATGTCCACGGAAGGTCGCAACTTCGATAATCTCCGGGCCAAACATCACATGAGCCAGACGGAAACGGCGACCCACCAGGCGGCAATTACGGAACAGTTTGCGCACCTGCTCTGGCGTGGCGTTGGTGGTCACGTCAAAATCTTTCGGCTTTTTGCCAAGTAACAGGTCGCGCACGCCGCCGCCAACCAGCCAGGCTTCGTATCCCGCTTTATTGAGCCTGTACATTACCTTCAGGGCATTTTCACTGATATCTTTGCGGGAAATAGCATGCTGCTCACGCGGGATCACCGTCACCTGTGGACGGGCGACTGCCTGTTCAGCCTCGCTTTCCTCGCGGCTTAGCACCTTGCGGCAAAAATTAGCGACTCGGGTAAAAATAGTACACCTCGGTAGTGTCAAACATCATTCAGGACAAAAAAATAGCGGCTAATCATAGCTCAGCATGACGCATTTGAGAATGTTGAATTTACAATTGCCGACTCAGGCACGGCGGTCAGCGTCCAGTTTTTGACGGCTGACTGAAGGATTTGCTCGACGCTGAAATCCTGCCAGTGTGTTTCTACCTGCTGACCCAGAAAATGAAGTGCCGCGATTAACACCGGGCGCGGATCGCCTTTCGGCAACGCAGGCGCATGATTCTGCTTGGAAAGTTTAGCGCCTTGTGGATTAAGCGCCAGCGGTAAATGGATGTAATCTGGCACTTTCCAGCCAAAAAGCTGGTACAGCGAGATTTGCCGCACCGTCGGTTCGATCAAATCTGCCCCGCGGACAATTTCGCTCACGCCCTGGAAGTGATCATCCACCACCACCGCCAGGTTATAGGCAAACAAACCATCACGGCGATGAATAATAAAATCTTCCCGTGCCAGTTTTTCGTCGGCGTGAATAATGCCTCGCAGCAGATCAGTAAACTGGGTGACCGGATGCTGCTGGCGGATACGTACTGCGGCGTTGTCTGGTCCATGATGCAAATCCCGGCAATGACCGTCGTAAATACCGCCAATGCTTTGAATACGCGCACGCGTGCAGGTGCAGTAATAACTTAGTCCTTGCTCATGTAACCAGGCGAGTGCTTCGCGATAGGCGTGGTGACGTTGCGATTGCCAGAGAACGTCGCCGTCCCAGTGCAGGCCGTAATGTTCCAGCTGGCGCAGGATAGTTTCTGCGGCACCGGGAACTTCACGAGGCGGGTCGATATCTTCAATGCGTACCAGCCAGCGACCTTGCCGGGCGCGAGCCTGCAAATAGCTGCCAAGCGCAGCAATCAGAGAACCAAAATGAAGCTCGCCGGAAGGAGAGGGGGCGAAGCGGCCAATATAGTGTGTGTCTGTCATCTCTTTGAACAAAAAATAAGGCGGGAGCATTTCCCGCCTGTGGTAAACGTGATGGAACGGCTGTAATTAGCCAGCCATCTGTTTTTCGCGAATTTCAGCCAGCGTTTTGCAGTCGATGCACAGATCGGCTGTCGGGCGCGCTTCCAGACGGCGAATACCAATTTCAACACCGCAGGATTCGCAGTAGCCGAAATCTTCGTCTTCCACTTTTTTCAGCGTCTTCTCGATCTTTTTGATCAGCTTACGCTCGCGATCGCGGTTACGCAGTTCGAGGCTGAACTCTTCTTCCTGGGCTGCACGGTCTACCGGGTCCGGGAAGTTGGCTGCTTCATCCTGCATATGTGTAACGGTGCGATCGACTTCATCCCTGAGTTGATTACGCCATGCTTCCAGAATACGACGGAAGTGCGCCAGCTGGGCTTCATTCATATACTCTTCGCCCGGCTTCTCCTGATATGGTTCCACCCCAGCGATGGCGAGAATACTCAGGGACGATGTTTTACGGTTTTGCCCTTCTTGCATGTTGCTTCTCCTTAACACGCACTATCGATCCCCATGTTCGGGGGAAAAATGAGGCCGCTATAAATAGCAGATGCTTTTCCGGATAGCAATTATCTAAACGTAACACTTGACAACTGTGTGAGGAAAAGCGTATTTGCGCACGCGACCAGAATGTAAATTAACCAGTTACTTACTCTACTACAATGTAACCGGTAGTGATTTTTTAAGAGCCATGCCTTCGGCAGAAAGTTCCGCTTTGTAAGCCAGAATTTCTACCCCCCTCTGTTGAGCTTCTGACAATAGTTGCGCGTATTTCTCATCGATGTGGCGCGCGGGTGAAAACCGTGTAATGGCTGAATGCAGCACGGCGAAAAAGATAACCGCACGCTGGCCTTCAGCCGCTACGCTCATCAACTCCCGAAGGTGTTTCTGACCTCGTTCAGTGACCGCATCGGGAAAATATCCCTGTTCGTTCTCCGCTAACGTAACCGATTTCACTTCAATATAGCAGTCTGGACGCGAATCCGCCTGCAACATAAAGTCAATACGGCTGCGTTCGGCGCCGTATTTTACTTCGCTTTTCAGCGAGCTATAGCCTGCCAGCTCTGAAATTGATTCATTAAGGATAGCCTCTTTCGTCAACCTGTTAGCCCAAAGCGTATTGACGCAAATAATTGCGCCGCTCTGGCTTTGAGTTAATTCCCAGGTGTGTGGGTATTTCCGTTTGGTGTTGTCTGAAGTCGAATACCAGACGGTATCGCCAGGCGTTGCACAACCGGTCATCGCACCCGTATTCGGGCAGTGTAGCGTTAATTCGCGACCATCGGGTGTGATCACATCGGCTAAAAAACGTTTGTAACGCTGAATTAGCGTCGCGCGCTGTAGAGGGGGAGAAAATTCCATTGCGACAATCCTTGTTATTGCGTTAGCGCCCAGCGTTTTAGCGGCGTGTAGCGTGTGCGTCCACGGGCAAACGAGGAGGCGTAAAGGGTGAACTCCGTCACCGTATACGACCAGTTAAAACCTGGCGGCGGGATTGTCACCGCCTCGCTGGCGTCGCGCAATAAGGTAATATGTGGATGAAACGGACGATTGCTTTGAAAACAACCGCTGCGGGCAGCCTGTGAACGGAGCATATTCGCCAGCTGGATTAAGCCGCGTGGCGGCTGTCGCATCCCTAACCACACCACACGCGAACGCAGCCATTGACCGGCGTCATCAAGCGTGAGTGTGAAACCAGGTTGACGAATCCGTCCGGCTAAAAGAGAAAGCGCCTTCTCTTTCTCTGCGCTCACTTCGCCTAAAAATGCCAGAGTCAGATGCAAATTATCGGCGGCGACCGGACGTCCCGCCTCAGGTGGGAAGTGTGTGGCGCGCCAGCGGATAATCTGTTCGCGGATTTCTGCAGGTAAGTCGATAGCAAAGAACAGCCGTTGCGGTTCAGACATGTGAGGCACTCGGTTATGAATTACCGCGATGCTACAATGTGGCGCGAAGAATGTTAACCCTCTGGAGCGTTTTGTGTCGTCGTTGCCCGTTGCTGCCGTCTTACCTGAGTTACTTGCTGCCCTCGATGGTGCATCGCAGGTGTTATTAAGTGCGCCGACCGGGGCCGGGAAATCAACCTGGCTGCCGCTGCAACTGCTGGCGCATCCCGGCATTAACGGGAAAATTATCCTGCTGGAGCCGCGTCGTCTGGCGGCGCGTAACGTTGCGCAACGACTGGCGGAGCTGCTTAACGAAAAGCCAGGCGATACCGTTGGCTACCGGATGCGTGCGCAAAACTGCGTCGGGCCGAATACCCGCCTGGAAGTGGTTACCGAAGGCGTGCTGACGCGGATGATCCAGCGTGACCCGGAACTGAGCGGTGTTGGATTGGTGATCCTTGATGAATTTCATGAGCGCAGCTTGCAGGCGGATTTGGCGTTGGCGCTGTTACTCGATGTGCAACAAGGTCTGCGTGATGACCTTAAACTGCTGATTATGTCGGCTACGCTGGACAACGACCGCTTGCAGCAAATGCTGCCAGAAGCGCCCGTCGTCATCTCAGAAGGGCGCTCGTTTCCGGTTGAACGCCGTTATTTGCCGCTGCCCGCTCATCAGCGTTTTGACGAAGCCGTCGCGGTTGCCACCGCCGAAATGCTGCGTCAGGAAAGTGGATCATTACTGTTATTTTTACCTGGCGTCGGAGAAATTCAGCGTGTGCAGGAACAACTGGCTTCACGCATCGGCAGTGATGTGTTGCTCTGCCCGCTGTATGGCGCGTTGTCGCTGAACGATCAGCGAAAAGCGATCCTCCCGGCACCGCAAGGGATGCGTAAAGTGGTGCTGGCGACCAATATTGCTGAAACCAGTTTAACCATCGAAGGTATTCGTCTGGTGGTGGATTGTGCCCAGGAGCGTGTGGCGCGTTTTGATCCGCGTACAGGGCTTACGCGGCTGGTTACTCAACGCGTTAGTCAGGCGTCGATGACGCAACGTGCCGGGCGTGCCGGGCGTCTGGAGCCGGGTATCTGCCTGCATTTAATCGCCAAAGAACAAGCAGAACGCGCTGCCGCACAAAGTGAACCGGAGATCTTACAAAGCGATCTTTCCGGTTTGCTGATGGAATTACTGCAATGGGGATGCAGCGATCCGGCGCAGATGAGCTGGCTGGATCAACCGCCAACGGTGAATCTACTGGCCGCGAAACGCCTGTTACGGATGCTGGGGGCGCTGGACGGTGAACGGCTTAGTGCGCAAGGGCAAAAAATGGCAACGCTGGGTAACGATCCGCGTTTAGCGGCAATGCTGGTTAGCGCGAAGAACGACGACGAAGCTGCTACCGCGGCAAAAATTGCCGCCATTCTCGAAGAGCCGCCACGGATGGGCAATAGTGACCTGGGCGTGGCGTTTTCGCGCAATCAACCCGCCTGGCAGCAACGTAGTCAGCAACTGTTAAAACGCTTAAACGTACGCGGCGGTGAGGCAGACAGTTCGCTTATCGCGCCGCTACTTGCCAGAGCGTATGCCGATCGCATTGCTCGTCGCCGTGGGCAAGATGAACGCTATCAACTGGCGAACGGCATGGGGGCGATGCTCGATGCCGACGATGCGCTAAGCCGCCACGAATGGTTGATCGCACCGTTATTATTGCAGGGCAGCGCCTCACCGGATGCACGGATTTTACTGGCGCTGCCGGTCGATATTGATGAGTTAGTACAACGCTGCCCGCAGCTGGTACAGCAGTCTGACACTGTGGAGTGGGATGACGCGCAAGGTACGCTGAAAGCCTGGCGTCGGCTGCAAATTGGTCAGTTGATGGTTAAAGTGCAACCGCTGGCGAAACCCTCGGAAGACGAGTTGCATCAGGCGATGCTTAACGGCATTCGTGATAAAGGTTTAAGCGTGCTCAACTGGACGGCGGAAGCGGAACAGCTACGCTTGCGTTTGTTATGCGCCGCAAAGTGGTTGCCGGAATATGACTGGCCAGCGGTTGATGATGAAAGTTTGTTGGCGACGCTGGAAACGTGGCTACTGCCGCATATGACAGGCGTGCATTCGCTACGCGGCCTGAAATCACTCGATATTTATCAGGCACTGCGTGGATTACTTGATTGGGTAATGCAGCAACGTCTGGATAGTGAATTGCCTGCGCATTACACTGTGCCGACGGGAAGCCGGATCGCCATTCGTTACCATGAAGATAACCCGCCCGCGCTGGCGGTGAGAATGCAGGAGATGTTTGGTGAGGCCACTAATCCGACTATCGCCCAGGGGCGCGTACCGTTGGTGCTGGAGTTGCTTTCCCCTGCCCAAAGGCCGCTGCAAATCACGCGTGATTTGAGCGCCTTCTGGAAAGGAGCGTACCGTGAGGTGCAAAAAGAGATGAAAGGGCGTTATCCCAAACATGTCTGGCCGGACGACCCGGCAAACACCGCACCGACGCGACGAACG
This sequence comes from Escherichia coli DSM 30083 = JCM 1649 = ATCC 11775, assembly GCF_003697165.2. Classification (GTDB taxonomy): domain Bacteria; phylum Pseudomonadota; class Gammaproteobacteria; order Enterobacterales; family Enterobacteriaceae; genus Escherichia; species Escherichia coli. Next base: position 3,840,139 of record NZ_CP033092.2, on the reverse strand, counting down.
AAAAAGTATTCGTGAAGACCAAAGCAAATTTGAGAGATATCTTCTTCTGTCTTGCAACAGAAGAACAGAAAATCGGGCTTTTGCGCCTGAATATTGCGGAGAAAAAGCATGGCCGGGAATGACCGCGAGCCAATTGGACGCAAAGGGAAACCGACGCGTCCGGTCAAACAAAAGGTAAGCCGTCGTCGTTACGAAGATGACGATGATTACGACGATTATGATGACTATGAGGATGAAGAACCGATGCCGCGCAAAGGTAAGGGCAAAGGCAAAGGGCGTAAGCCTCGTGGCAAACGCGGCTGGCTATGGCTGCTGCTAAAACTGGCTATCGTTTTTGCCGTGCTGATCGCCATTTACGGCGTTTATCTCGATCAAAAAATTCGTAGCCGTATTGATGGCAAGGTCTGGCAATTGCCCGCGGCAGTTTATGGTCGAATGGTCAACCTTGAGCCAGACATGACCATCAGCAAGAACGAGATGGTGAAGCTGCTGGAGGCGACCCAGTATCGCCAGGTGTCGAAAATGACCCGTCCTGGCGAGTTTACCGTACAGGCCAACAGCATTGAGATGATCCGCCGTCCGTTTGATTTCCCGGACAGCAAAGAAGGGCAGGTGCGCGCGCGTCTGACCTTTGATGGCGATCATCTGGCGACGATCGTCAATATGGAGAACAACCGTCAGTTCGGTTTCTTCCGTCTTGATCCGCGCCTGATCACCATGATTTCTTCGCCAAACGGTGAGCAGCGTCTGTTTGTGCCGCGCAGTGGTTTCCCGGATTTGCTGGTGGATACTTTGCTGGCGACAGAAGACCGTCATTTCTACGAGCATGATGGGATCAGTCTCTACTCAATCGGACGTGCGGTGCTGGCAAACCTGACTGCCGGACGCACGGTGCAGGGGGCGAGTACGCTGACGCAACAGTTGGTTAAAAACCTGTTCCTCTCCAGCGAGCGTTCTTACTGGCGTAAAGCGAACGAAGCCTACATGGCGCTGATCATGGACGCGCGTTACAGCAAAGACCGTATTCTTGAGCTGTATATGAACGAGGTGTATCTCGGTCAGAGCGGCGACAACGAAATCCGCGGCTTCCCGCTGGCGAGCTTGTATTACTTTGGTCGCCCGGTAGAAGAATTGAGCCTCGATCAGCAGGCGCTGTTGGTGGGTATGGTGAAAGGGGCGTCCATCTACAACCCGTGGCGTAACCCGAAACTGGCGCTGGAGCGACGTAACCTGGTACTACGTTTGCTGCAACAGCAACAAATTATTGATCAAGAACTCTACGACATGCTGAGTGCGCGTCCGCTGGGTGTTCAGCCGCGCGGTGGGGTGATCTCTCCTCAGCCAGCCTTTATGCAGCTGGTGCGTCAGGAGCTGCAGGCGAAATTAGGCGATAAGGTAAAAGATCTCTCCGGCGTGAAGATCTTCACTACCTTTGACTCGGTGGCCCAGGACGCGGCAGAAAAAGCCGCCGTGGAAGGCATTCCGGCACTGAAGAAACAGCGTAAGTTGAGCGATCTTGAAACCGCGATTGTGGTTGTTGACCGCTTTAGCGGTGAAGTTCGTGCGATGGTCGGTGGTTCTGAGCCGCAGTTTGCGGGCTACAACCGTGCGATGCAGGCGCGTCGTTCGATTGGTTCCCTTGCAAAACCAGCGACTTATCTAACGGCCTTAAGCCAGCCGAAAATCTATCGTTTGAATACGTGGATTGCCGATGCGCCAATCGCGCTGCGTCAGCCGAATGGCCAGGTCTGGTCACCGCAGAACGATGATCGTCGTTATAGCGAAAGTGGCAGGGTGATGCTGGTAGATGCGTTGACCCGTTCGATGAACGTGCCGACGGTGAATCTGGGCATGGCGTTGGGGCTACCTGCGGTTACGGAGACCTGGATTAAACTGGGTGTGCCGAAAGATCAACTGAATCCAGTTCCAGCAATGTTGTTGGGGGCGTTGAACTTAACGCCAATCGAAGTGGCGCAGGCCTTCCAGACTATCGCCAGCGGTGGTAATCGTGCTCCGCTTTCCGCGCTACGTTCAGTCATCGCAGAAGACGGCAAGGTGTTGTATCAGAGCTTCCCGCAGGCGGAACGCGCTGTTCCGGCGCAGGCGGCGTATCTGACACTATGGACCATGCAGCAGGTTGTACAACGCGGTACGGGTCGTCAGCTTGGGGCGAAATACCCGAACCTGCATCTGGCAGGGAAAACAGGGACTACCAACAATAACGTAGATACCTGGTTTGCGGGCATTGATGGGAGCACGGTGACCATCACCTGGGTCGGCCGTGATAACAACCAGCCGACCAAACTGTATGGTGCCAGCGGGGCAATGTCGATTTATCAGCGTTATCTGGCTAACCAGACGCCAACACCGCTGAATCTTGTTCCGCCGGAAGATATTGCAGATATGGGCGTGGACTACGACGGCAACTTTGTTTGCAGCGGTGGTATGCGTGTCTTGCCGGTCTGGACCAGCGATCCGCAATCGCTGTGCCAGCAGAGTGAGATGCAGCAGCAACCGTCAGGCAATCCGTTTGATCAGTCTTCTCAGCCGCAGCAACAGCCGCAACAGCAACCTGCTCAGCAAGAGCAGAAAGACAGCGACGGTGTAGCCGGTTGGATTAAAGATATGTTTGGGAGTAATTAACGTCTAAGCGTGATATACCGGATGGCGAGCTGCCATCCGGTAAAATAACATCCCCTCCAAAGTATTAACCCTTTCTTTTCATCTGATTGTTTATTGACCCTTCAGGAATGCGCAGATTGCGTACCGCTTGCGAACCCGCCAGCGTTTCGAATATTATCTCATCTTTATAATAATCATTCTCGTTTACGTTATCATTCACTTTACACCAGAGAAATACCAATGGCACCTTCCAAAACTGCTCAGCCAAAACACTCACTGCGTAAAATCGCAGTTGTAGTAGCCACAGCGGTTAGCGGCATGTCTGTTTATGCACAGGCAGCGGTTGAACCGAAAGAAGACACTATCACCGTTACCGCTGCACCTGCGCCGCAAGAAAGCGCATGGGGGCCGGCTGCAACTATTGCGGCGCGACAGTCAGCTACCGGCACTAAAACCGATACGCCGATTCAAAAAGTACCTCAATCTATTTCTGTCGTCACCGCTGAAGAGATGGCGCTGCATCAGCCTAAGTCGGTGAAAGAAGCGCTTAGCTATACGCCGGGTGTCTCTGTTGGTACGCGTGGCGCATCCAACACCTATGACCACCTGATCATTCGCGGTTTTGCGGCAGAAGGCCAAAGCCAGAATAACTATCTGAATGGCCTGAAGTTGCAGGGCAACTTCTATAACGATGCGGTCATCGACCCGTATATGCTGGAACGTGCTGAAATTATGCGTGGCCCGGTTTCCGTGCTTTACGGTAAAAGCAGTCCTGGCGGTCTGTTGAATATGGTCAGCAAGCGTCCGACCACCGAACCGCTGAAAGAAGTTCAGTTTAAAGCCGGTACTGACAGCCTGTTCCAGACCGGTTTTGACTTCAGCGATGCGCTGGATGATGACGGCGTTTATTCTTATCGCCTGACCGGTCTTGCGCGTTCTGCCAATGCCCAGCAGAAAGGGTCAGAAGAGCAGCGTTATGCTATTGCACCGGCGTTCACCTGGCGTCCGGATGATAAAACCAATTTCACCTTCCTTTCTTACTTCCAGAACGAGCCGGAAACTGGTTATTACGGCTGGTTGCCGAAAGAGGGAACCGTTGAGCCGCTGCCGAACGGTAAGCGTCTGCCGACAGACTTTAACGAAGGGGCGAAGAACAACACCTATTCTCGTAACGAGAAGATGGTCGGCTACAGCTTCGATCACGAATTTAACGATACCTTTACTGTGCGTCAGAACCTGCGCTTTGCTGAAAACAAAACCTCGCAAAACAGCGTTTATGGTTACGGCGTCTGCTCCGATCCGGCGAATGCTTACAGCAAACAGTGTGCGGCATTAGCGCCAGCGGATAAAGGCCATTATCTGGCACGTAAATACGTCGTTGATGATGAGAAGCTGCAAAACTTCTCCGTTGATACCCAGTTGCAGAGCAAGTTTGCCACTGGCGATATCGACCACACTCTGCTGACCGGTGTCGACTTTATGCGTATGCGTAATGACATCAACGCCTGGTTTGGTTACGACGACTCTGTGCCACTGCTCGATCTGTACAATCCGGTGAATACCGATTTTGACTTCAATGCGAAAGACCCGGATAACTCCGGGCCGTACCGCATTCTGAATAAGCAGAAGCAAACGGGCGTTTATGTTCAGGATCAGGCGCAGTGGGATAAAGTGCTGGTCACCCTGGGCGGTCGTTACGACTGGGCAGATCAAGAATCTCTTAACCGCGTAGCGGGAACGACCGATAAACGTGATGACAAACAGTTTACCTGGCGTGGTGGTGTTAACTACCTGTTTGATAATGGTGTAACACCATACTTCAGCTATAGCGAATCGTTTGAACCTTCTTCGCAAGTTGGGAAGGATGGTAATATTTTCGCACCGTCTAAAGGTAAGCAGTATGAAGTCGGCGTGAAATATGTACCGGAAGATCGTCCGATTGTAGTTACTGGTGCCGTGTATAATCTTACTAAAACCAACAACCTGATGGCGGACCCTGAGGGTTCCTTCTTCTCGGTTGAAGGTGGCGAGATCCGCGCTCGTGGCGTAGAAATCGAAGCGAAAGCGGCGCTGTCGGCGAGTGTTAACGTAGTCGGTTCTTATACTTACACCGATGCGGAATACACTACCGATACTACCTACAAAGGCAATACGCCTGCACAGGTGCCAAAACACATGGCTTCGCTGTGGGCTGACTATACCTTCTTTGACGGTCCGCTTTCAGGTCTGACGCTGGGCACCGGTGGTCGTTATACTGGCTCCAGCTATGGTGATCCGGCTAACTCCTTTAAAGTGGGAAGTTATACGGTCGTGGATGCGTTAGTGCGTTATGATCTGGCGCGAGTCGGCATGGCGGGCTCCAACGTGGCGCTGCATGTCAACAACCTGTTTGATCGTGAATACGTCGCCAGCTGCTTTAACACTTATGGTTGCTTCTGGGGCGCAGAACGTCAGGTCGTTGCAACCGCAACCTTCCGTTTCTAATTTCTCTTTTGGGGCACGGATTTCCGTGCCCGTTTCACAAGTTGGCTGTTATGCAGGAATACACGAATCATTCCGATACCACTTTTGCACTGCGTAATATCTCCTTTCGTGTGCCCGGGCGCACGCTTTTGCATCCGTTGTCGTTAACCTTTCCTGCCGGGAAAGTGACTGGTCTGATTGGTCACAACGGTTCTGGTAAATCCACTCTGCTCAAAATGCTTGGTCGTCACCAGCCACCGTCGGAAGGGGAGATTCTTCTTGATGCCCAACCGCTGGAAAGCTGGAGCAGCAAAGCGTTTGCCCGCAAAGTGGCTTATTTACCGCAGCAGCTTCCTCCGGCAGAAGGGATGACCGTGCGTGAACTGGTGGCGATTGGTCGTTACCCGTGGCATGGCGCACTAGGGCGCTTTGGTGCTGCAGATCGCGAAAAGGTCGAGGAAGCTATCTCGCTGGTTGGCTTAAAACCGCTGGCGCATCGGCTGGTCGATAGCCTCTCTGGCGGCGAACGTCAACGGGCGTGGATCGCCATGCTGGTGGCGCAGGATAGCCGCTGTCTGTTGCTCGACGAACCGACCTCGGCGCTGGATATCGCCCACCAGGTTGATGTACTGGCGCTGGTGCATCGTTTAAGTCAGGAGCGAGGCCTGACGGTCATTGCCGTGCTGCACGATATAAATATGGCGGCGCGCTACTGTGATTATCTGGTCGCCCTGCGCGGCGGTGAAATGATTGCTCAGGGAACGCCTGCGGAAATTATGCGCGGCGAAACCCTCGAAATGATTTATGGCATCCCGATGGGTATTCTGCCGCATCCGGCGGGTGCTGCACCTGTGAGTTTTGTTTATTGATGAGCGGCTTACCTCTTATTTCGCGCCGCCGACTGTTAACGGCGATGGCGCTTTCTCCGTTGTTATGGCAGATGAATACCGCCCACGCGGCAGTTATTGATCCCAATCGTATTGTGGCACTGGAGTGGTTGCCGGTGGAGTTACTGCTGGCGCTCGGCATCGTGCCTTACGGCGTGGCGGACACCATCAACTATCGCCTGTGGGTCAGCGAACCGCCATTGCCGGACTCAGTGATTGACGTTGGTTTGCGTACAGAACCCAACCTTGAACTGCTGACCGAAATGAAACCGTCGTTTATGGTCTGGTCTGCAGGATATGGCCCTTCACCAGAAATGCTGGCACGTATTGCGCCGGGGCGCGGATTTAACTTCAGCGACGGCAAACAGCCACTGGCGATGGCGCGTAAATCACTGACGGAAATGGCAGATTTACTTAACCTGCAAAGCGCAGCGGAAACGCATTTAGCGCACTATGAAGACTTTATCCGCAGCATGAAACCCCGCTTTGTGAAGCGTGGTGCACGCCCGTTATTGCTGACGACGCTTATCGATCCGCGCCATATGTTGGTCTTCGGTCCAAACAGCTTGTTCCAGGAAATTCTCGATGAGTACGGCATCCCAAATGCCTGGCAAGGGGAAACCAACTTCTGGGGCAGTACCGCCGTCAGTATCGATCGTCTGGCAGCGTATAAAGACGTTGATGTGCTCTGTTTTGATCACGACAACAGCAAAGACATGGATGCGCTAATGGCAACCCCGCTGTGGCAGGCCATGCCGTTTGTCCGCGCCGGACGCTTTCAGCGCGTACCTGCAGTCTGGTTCTATGGTGCGACGCTTTCTGCAATGCACTTTGTGCGTATTCTGGATAACGCCATCGGAGGTAAAGCGTGAGTAAACGAATTGCGCTTTTTCCGGTGTTATTGCTGGCGCTGCTGGTGGTTGCTGCTGCGGCGTTGACCTGGATGAACTTCTCGCAGGCGCTGCCGCGCAGCCAGTGGGCGCAGGCCGCCTGGTCGCCGGATATTGACGTCATCGAGCAGATGATTTTTCACTACAGCTTGTTGCCGCGTCTGGCGATTTCGCTGCTGGTGGGCGCGGGCCTGGGGCTGGTGGGCGTGCTGTTTCAGCAAGTGCTGCGTAACCCGCTGGCGGAACCGACGACATTGGGTGTTGCAACAGGCGCGCAACTGGGGATTACCGTCACCACGCTCTGGGCAATCCCCGGCGCGATGGCGAGCCAGTTTGCTGCGCTGGCAGGGGCTTGTGTTGTTGGCTTAATCGTCTTTGGCGTCGCGTGGGGGAAACGGCTTTCGCCGGTAACGCTGATCCTCGCGGGGCTGGTAGTGAGCCTTTATTGCGGCGCAATCAATCAGTTACTGGTTATCTTCCATCATGACCAACTGCAAAGCATGTTCCTGTGGAGCACCGGAACGCTGACGCAAACCGACTGGGGCGGCGTTGAGCGTTTATGGCCGCAGCTGCTGGGCGGCGTGATGCTGACGTTATTGCTACTTCGCCCGTTAACTCTGATGGGGCTTGATGATGGCGTGGCGCGCAATCTCGGGCTGGCCTTGTCGCTCGCTCGTCTGGCGGCGTTGTCGCTGGCGATTGTCATCAGTGCGCTGCTGGTGAACGCGGTGGGGATTATCGGCTTTATCGGTTTGTTCGCGCCACTGCTGGCGAAAATGCTGGGGGCGCGGCGTTTGTTGCCACGGTTGATGCTGGCATCGCTGATTGGTGCGTTAATTCTGTGGCTTTCTGATCAAATCATCCTCTGGCTGACTCGCGTGTGGATGGAAGTGTCCACCGGTTCGGTCACTGCGTTGATCGGTGCGCCGCTGCTACTGTGGTTGCTGCCGCGTTTACGCAGCATTAGCGCGCCGGATATGAAGGTGAACGATCGTGTCGCGACTGAACGCCAACACGTGCTGGCGTTTGCCCTCGCGGGCGGCGTGCTGCTGTTGATGGCTGTGGTGGTGGCGCTGTCGTTTGGTCGTGATGCGCACGGCTGGACGTGGGCGAGCGGGGCGTTGCTCGAGGATTTGATGCCCTGGCGCTGGCCGCGAATTATGGCTGCGCTGTTTGCGGGCGTCATGCTGGCGGTGGCGGGCTGTATTATTCAGCGGCTGACCGGAAACCCGATGGCAAGCCCGGAAGTGCTGGGGATTAGCTCCGGCGCGGCGTTTGGCGTGGTGTTAATGCTGTTTCTGGTGCCGGGTAATGCCTTTGGCTGGCTGTTACCCGCAGGCAGTCTCGGGGCGGCGGTGACGCTGTTGATCATTATGATCGCCGCCGGACGTGGTGGATTTTCCCCACACCGCATGTTACTGGCGGGGATGGCGTTAAGTACCGCGTTCACCATGCTTTTGATGATGTTGCAGGCAAGTGGTGACCCGCGAATGGCGCAAGTTCTGACCTGGATTTCCGGTTCGACCTACAACGCGACCGATGCGCAGGTCTGGCGTACCGGAATTGTGATGGTGATTTTGCTGGCGATTACCCCGCTGTGCCGCCGCTGGCTGACCATTTTACCGCTGGGTGGTGATACCGCACGAGCCGTGGGGATGGCGCTGACGCCGACGCGAATTGCGCTGCTGCTGTTAGCGGCTTGCCTGACGGCGACCGCGACAATGACCATTGGACCGTTGAGTTTTGTTGGTTTAATGGCACCGCATATTGCGCGGATGATGGGCTTTCGACGGACGATGCCACACATCGTAATTTCGGCGCTGGTGGGTGGTTTACTGCTGGTGTTCGCTGACTGGTGTGGGCGGATGGTGCTGTTTCCATTCCAGATCCCCGCGGGGCTGCTGTCGACCTTTATCGGCGCGCCATATTTTATCTATTTGTTGAGAAAGCAGAGCCGTTAATTGAATGCCTCGCCCGGTGGGCGAGGCAAAATCATCACAACTTCGCAAACACCCGACGTGCAGCATCGATGGTGTTATTGATATCTTCCATGCTGTGCGCCACAGACATAAAACCCGCTTCAAACGCTGACGGTGCCAGATAAACACCTTCGTCCAGCATCATATGGAAGAAACGCTTAAAACGTTCCACGTCACAGGCCATCACATCCTGATAGCACGTCACGGACTCGGCGTCGGTAAAGAAAATACCGAACATGCCGCCAACGTGGTTTACCACCAGCGGAATTCCGGCTTCTTCTGCCGCTTCCCGCAGACCTTCTGCCAGACGTGTTGTCAGCTCATCCAGCGTCTCGTGAACGCCCGGCTGTGCGACTTCATTCAGACAGGCGAAACCAGCAGCCATCGCAATCGGGTTACCGGAAAGCGTACCCGCCTGATAGACCGGACCGGTCGGGGCCAGCGCATCCATTACATCACGACGACCACCGAATGCGCCTACCGGCATTCCACCGCCGATGATTTTGCCGAGGCAGGTGAGATCCGGTTCCACACCGTAATAATCCTGTGCGCCAGCTAGCGCTACGCGGAAACCGGTCATCACTTCATCGATGATCAGCAACGCGCCAAATTCGTCGCACAGCGCGCGCAGACCTGGCAGGAACTCTGGCAGCGGTGGAACGCAGTTCATATTGCCTGCCACCGGCTCGACGATAATACAGGCAATCTCTTGCGGGTATTGCTCAAACGCGGCGCGTACAGAGGCCAGATCGTTATAAGTACAGGTTAAGGTATGTTTGGCGAAATCTGCCGGAACGCCCGGCGAATTTGGCTGGCCTAACGTGAGTGCGCCAGAACCGGCTTTCACCAGCAGGCAGTCAGCGTGACCGTGGTAACAACCTTCAAATTTAATAATTTTGTCGCGACCGGTAAAACCACGGGCCAGGCGGATGGCGCTCATCGTCGCTTCAGTGCCGGAGTTCACCATGCGCACCATATCCATGGTCGGGACCAGTTCGGTCACCAGTTGCGCCATTTTCACTTCCATTTCGGTTGGTGCACCAAAGCTTAAACCACGCTCGGCGGCTTCAATCACGGCATTGCGGATCGCCGGATGGTTATGGCCCAGCACCATCGGCCCCCAGGAACCGACATAATCGATATAGGCTTTGCCATCAACATCGTACAGATAAGCGCCGTCCGCTTTTTCGATAAACAGTGGAGTGCCGCCCACGCCAGTAAAGGCGCGAACAGGGGAGTTCACACCGCCAGGGATCAGCTCGCGCGCTGCGCTGTAAAGATTTTCAGACTTACTCATGGAGGGTTCCTGATTCGTAGAAAAAGTGAATGGCTGCTATTCTATGTTATTCATAACAAGTTAAATACTCGTCAAACATCAGGCTGCTTGTACTGGTGCAATCCTGATTTCTTAGAGTATAAAAGTTTTGTGCATTTGAAACATTACGCTTTGCAAAGGATTTTCATGGAACGTGCGAGTAAAATGCCGTCATCTTATTTGTATGACCAATAAGTGATCATTGGATGAAAACTGATACTCCCTCTTTAGAAACACCGCAGGCCGCGCGCCTGCGACGCAGACAACTGATTCGCCAACTTCTTGAGCGCGATAAAACCCCGTTAGCCATTTTGTTTATGGCGGCAGTCGTCGGCACGCTTGTCGGGCTGGCTGCGGTTGCTTTTGACAAAGGTGTCGCCTGGTTGCAGAACCAACGTATGGGGGCACTGGTACATACTGCTGATAATTATCCGCTTCTGTTAACCGTCGCTTTTCTCTGTTCGGCGGTGCTGGCGATGTTCGGCTACTTTTTGGTGCGCAAATACGCGCCGGAAGCAGGTGGTTCGGGGATCCCGGAAATTGAAGGGGCGCTGGAAGATCAACGTCCCGTTCGCTGGTGGCGTGTGTTGCCGGTGAAATTCTTTGGCGGGCTGGGAACACTCGGCGGAGGCATGGTGTTGGGGCGCGAAGGGCCAACCGTGCAGATAGGCGGCAATATCGGGCGGATGGTACTCGATGTTTTCCGCCTGAAAGGTGACGAAGCTCGTCATACGCTGTTGGCAACCGGTGCTGCTGCGGGGCTGGCTGCGGCCTTTAACGCGCCGCTGGCGGGTATTTTGTTTATTATCGAAGAGATGCGTCCGCAGTTTCGCTATACGTTAATTTCGATTAAAGCGGTATTTATTGGCGTCATTATGTCGACCATTATGTACCGGATTTTTAATCATGAAGTTGCGTTGATTGACGTCGGTAAACTTTCTGATGCGCCGCTTAATACGCTGTGGCTTTATCTGATCCTCGGTATTATTTTTGGCATTTTCGGCCCTATTTTTAATAAATGGGTGCTGGGGATGCAGGATTTGCTGCACCGTGTGCACGGTGGCAATATTACCAAATGGGTACTGATGGGCGGTGCGATTGGCGGTCTGTGTGGATTGCTGGGGTTTGTGGCACCAGCAACTTCGGGCGGCGGTTTTAACCTGATTCCTATCGCTACCGCGGGGAATTTCAGCATGGGAATGCTGGTGTTTATCTTCGTCGCGCGGGTCATTACCACTTTACTCTGCTTCTCTTCCGGCGCGCCGGGCGGTATTTTTGCCCCGATGCTGGCGCTGGGTACTGTGCTGGGAACCGCTTTCGGAATGGTTGCCGTTGAGTTGTTTCCGCAATATCACCTTGAGGCGGGGACGTTTGCTATTGCCGGAATGGGGGCGTTACTGGCGGCATCTATTCGCGCGCCGTTAACGGGGATCATTCTGGTTCTGGAAATGACCGATAACTACCAGCTCATTTTGCCAATGATTATTACCGGTCTTGGCGCAACACTATTAGCACAATTTACCGGTGGGAAACCGCTATACTCGGCGATTCTTGCGCGCACGCTGGCAAAACAGGAAGCTGAGCAACTGGCGCGAAGCAAGGCCGCATCAGCCCGCGAGAATACTTGAACGAAATACCAGGGTATTAGATAATGGCGATTATTATTGGGTTAGAATTTGCCCAATTGCCGATGTCGTTTGGAGCAAAATATGAGTGATGACGTAGCACTGCCGCTGGAGTTTACCGACGCAGCAGCCAACAAAGTTAAAAGCCTGATCGCTGACGAAGATAACCCGAATCTGAAATTACGCGTGTATATCACCGGTGGCGGTTGCAGCGGCTTCCAGTATGGTTTCACCTTTGATGATCAGGTGAACGAAGGCGATATGACCATCGAAAAACAGGGCGTTGGCCTGGTGGTTGATCCGATGAGCCTGCAATATCTGGTCGGCGGTTCCGTTGACTATACCGAAGGTCTGGAAGGTTCTCGTTTCATCGTGACCAACCCGAACGCGAAAAGTACCTGCGGTTGCGGTTCTTCCTTTAGTATCTAATCTGCTGTTCATGTGCCGGATAAACTATCCGGCACATCTCCTCTCTTCAACGACCATTCTCATCCAGCGCAAACGTCGGTAGCTTAAGATGCCAACGAATAGCCGCCAGCCGAATCAATAGCGTCACGACCATGCCCATCATACTGGCTGTTTCCAGTGGTACGGAAAATGTGTAATAAGCCGTAGCGTGGACAATACCGCCGATAATACAGGCAGTTGCGTAGATTTCTGTACGTAAAATCATGGGGATTTCGCGGGCCAGTACATCACGAATGATCCCGCCGCCAACGCCAGTAATGACGCCCATACAAACCGCGATTAACGGACCGGCTTCCGCATTAAAGGCTTTATTCACGCCAATGCCGACAAACACCGCCAGACCAACGGCGTCCAGCACCGGCAACATCCATTTTGGTAAGCGTCTTGGCTGGCGCACCAGCACGATGGTCAGCATGCTGGTGACCATTGCAACGACCAGATCGGTGGGATCTTTCACCCAAAATACCGGGCCGTGATCCAGCGCCATGTCGCGAATTGTTCCGCCGCCTACTGCGGTAACCACGCCCAATACCAGAACACCAAAAGGGTCCATACGCAATTTTCCGGCTAACAAAACGCCAGAGATAGCAAATACCGCTGTGCCGACTATATCCAGCCAATAGACGAGCATTGTTCAATCCCCACTGAGCACCTGAAAAGGTCAGGCACTAATCTACCTGTGAAAGCGCATTACAGAGCTGTTGTGCAGCGAGGATAATACGTGGGCTTGCACGTTCAAACCAGTCACTCGTGAGAGGAATAACGGGAATTTTGAGCTGTTCACCCCAGTATTGTTTGATTTTAGGAATTTGGTCCGGTCCGCCTGTAATGACAATCGCCTGTGGCGAGCGTGCTAACACCTGTTCGCGGCTAACTTGCGGCCAGGGAACCCGGCTGTCTTTAAAGATGTTTTCTCCGCCACAAACTTCGAGTACCTGGTTCTGAATCGACTCTTTTCCACTGGTAAATGGCGGATTAATGCCGAATTGCAGAAAAACACGTTTTTTAGGTTTATCAGCATATTGCGCTTTCAATTGCGCGTACTGATCCAGCAGGGATTGCGCGGCTTGTTCGGCCTTATCCGGTTGCGGACTCCAGGGGGCCAGTTGACGTAACGCATTGGCAATTTGTTCAATGCTTGTCGCATCGACCCACATCACTTTTATTCCCAGCGAAGCCAGCTGGTCAACCTGCCGCTCGGCATTACCTCCACGCCAGGCAATCACCAGATCGGGTTTCAGCGCGACAATGCGTTCCAGATTCATCCCCTGCCAGGTGGAAACCTGCCCAATCTTTTGCGCTTGTGGAGGATAGTCGGAATAGCTGCTGACCCCAACCGGCGTGATCCCGGCGGCAAAGGCAAGTTCAGTGTTGGCGGGAGAAAGCGTGATGACGCGCGGCGCGGCATTGAGCCACAGCGGCGCGAGAAAAGACAGGGCGACCAGCGCCCTGAACAGTGACTTAGCCATGTGCCAGTTTCTGCACCAGTGACTCAACCATCAGGCTGGACTGTTTAGCGGCAACAGCCAGGAACTCATCGAAGCTAAGATGAGACTGTTGATCGGCCACGTCGGAGATGGCGCGTACTACGACAAACGGGACGTTGAAATTGTGGCAGACATGGGCGATTGCCGTCGCTTCCATCTCTACAGCAATGGCCTGTGGGAAGTTGTGGCGGATTTTCGCCAGACCAACAGAACCGTTGATGAAAGCGTCGCCGCTAACAATCAGGCCACGTACAGCGTTAAGATTCAGTTCGGCAATGCAGGCCTCAGCGGCAGCGATCAGTTTATCGTCAGCTTTGAAGCCTGCCGGGCAGCCTGGTAACTGACCGTATTCATAACCAAATGCCGTGACATCCGCGTCGTGATAACGCGCTTCGTCCGAGACAACGATATCGCCCACTTTCAGCGTTGGTGCCAGGCCACCGGCAGAACCGGTGTTAATAATCACATCTGGCTTGCAGTGTTCCAACAGCAAAGTGGCACCCAGCGCCGCAGCGACTTTACCGATGCCCGATTTCAGAAGCGCAACCTCGGTTCCATTCAGTTGGCCGGTATAGATTTCGCAACCGCCCAGACTGATAGTTTGACGGTTTTCGATTTTGTCACGCAGCAGCGTAACTTCTTCTTCCATTGCACCAATGATGCCGATTTTCATAGATTTACTCGCGATAAGCCCGATTTGAAGGCATAGTTTACCATGCGCTTACGGGGAAGCGTATTTCTCACGCGGGAGAGGACATGGCACAGATTGATTTCCGAAAAAAAATAAACTGGCATCGTCGTTACCGTTCACCGCAGGGCGTTAAAACCGAACATGAGATTCTGCGGATCTTCGAGAGCGATCGCGGGCGTATCATCAACTCTCCGGCAATTCGTCGTCTGCAACAAAAGACCCAGGTTTTTCCACTGGAGCGCAATGCCGCCGTGCGCACGCGTCTTACCCACTCGATGGAAGTCCAGCAGGTGGGGCGCTACATCGCTAAAGAAATTTTAAGCCGTTTGAAAGAGCTTAAATTACTGGAGGCGTATGGTCTCGATGAACTGACCGGGCCCTTTGAAAGCATTGTTGAGATGTCATGCCTGATGCACGATATCGGCAATCCGCCGTTTGGTCATTTTGGCGAAGCGGCGATAAATGACTGGTTTCGCCAGCGTTTGTACCCGGAAGATGCCGAAAGCCAGCCTCTGACTGACGATCGCTGCAGCGTGGCGGCACTACGTTTACGGGACGGGGAAGAACCGCTTAACGCGCTGCGGCGCAAGATTCGTCAGGACTTATGTCATTTTGAAGGTAACGCACAGGGTATTCGTTTGGTGCATACATTGATGCGGATGAATCTCACCTGGGCACAGGTTGGCGGTATTTTAAAATATACCCGTCCGGCGTGGTGGCGTGGCGAAACGCCTGAGACACATCACTATTTAATGAAAAAGCCGGGCTATTATCTTTCCGAAGAAGCCTATATTGCCCGGTTGCGTAAAGAACTTAATTTGGCGCTTTACAGTCGTTTTCCGTTAACGTGGATTATGGAAGCTGCCGACGACATCTCCTATTGTGTGGCAGACCTTGAAGATGCGGTAGAGAAAAGGATATTTACCGTTGAGCAGCTTTATCATCATTTGCACGAGGCGTGGGGCCAGCATGAGAAAGGTTCGCTCTTTTCGCTGGTGGTTGAAAATGCCTGGGAAAAATCACGCTCAAATAGTTTAAGCCGCAGTACGGAAGATCAGTTTTTTATGTATTTACGGGTAAACACCCTAAATAAACTGGTACCCTATGCGGCACAACGATTTATTGATAATCTGCCTGCGATTTTCGCCGGAACGTTTAATCATGCATTATTGGAAGATGCCAGCGAATGCAGCGATCTTCTTAAGCTATATAAAAATGTCGCTGTAAAACATGTGTTTAGCCATCCAGATGTCGAGCAGCTTGAATTGCAGGGCTATCGGGTCATTAGCGGATTATTAGAGATTTATCGTCCTTTATTAAACCTGCCGTTATCAGACTTTACTGAACTGGTAGAAAAAGAACGGGTGAAACGTTTCCCTATTGAAACGCGCTTATTCCACAAACTCTCGACGCGCCATCGGCTGGCCTATGTCGAGGCTGTCAGTAAATTACCGTCAGATTCTCCTGAGTTTCCGCTATGGGAATATTATTACCGTTGCCGCCTGCTGCAGGATTATATCAGCGGTATGACCGACCTCTATGCGTGGGATGAATACCGACGTCTGATGGCCGTAGAACAATAACCAGGCTTTTGTAAAGACGAACAATAAATTTTTACCTTTTGCAGAAACTTTAGTTCGGAACTTCGCGCTATAAAACGAATCTGAAGAACACAGCAATTTTGCGTTATCTGTTAATCGAGACTGAAATACATGAAAAAAACCACATTAGCACTGAGTGCACTGGCTCTGAGTTTAGGTTTGGCGTTATCTCCGCTCTCTGCAACGGCGGCTGAGACTTCTTCAGCAACGACAGCCCAGCAGATGCCAAGCCTTGCACCGATGCTCGAAAAGGTGATGCCTTCAGTGGTCAGCATTAACGTAGAAGGTAGCACAACCGTTAATACGCCGCGTATGCCGCGTAATTTCCAGCAGTTCTTCGGTGATGATTCTCCGTTCTGCCAGGAGGGTTCTCCGTTCCAGAGCTCTCCGTTCTGCCAGGGGGGCCTGGGCGGTAATGGCGGCGGCCAGCAACAGAAATTCATGGCGCTGGGTTCCGGCGTTATCATTGATGCCGATAAAGGCTATGTCGTCACCAACAACCACGTTGTTGATAACGCGACGGTGATTAAAGTCCAACTGAGCGATGGTCGTAAGTTCGACGCGAAGATGGTTGGCAAAGATCCGCGCTCTGATATCGCGCTGATCCAGATCCAGAACCCGAAAAACCTGACCGCAATTAAGATGGCGGATTCTGATGCGCTGCGCGTGGGTGATTACACCGTAGCAATTGGTAACCCGTTCGGCCTGGGCGAGACAGTAACTTCCGGGATTGTCTCTGCGCTGGGACGTAGCGGCCTGAACGCTGAAAACTACGAAAACTTCATCCAGACTGATGCAGCGATCAACCGGGGTAACTCAGGTGGTGCGTTGGTTAACCTGAACGGCGAACTGATTGGTATCAACACCGCGATTCTCGCACCGGACGGCGGAAACATCGGTATCGGTTTTGCTATCCCGAGCAACATGGTGAAAAACCTGACCTCGCAGATGGTGGAATACGGCCAGGTGAAACGTGGTGAGTTGGGTATTATGGGCACTGAGCTGAACTCCGATCTGGCGAAAGCGATGAAAGTTGACGCCCAGCGCGGTGCTTTCGTAAGCCAGGTTCTGCCGAATTCTTCCGCCGCGAAAGCGGGCATTAAAGCGGGTGATGTGATCACCTCACTGAACGGTAAGCCAATCAGCAGCTTTGCCGCACTGCGTGCTCAGGTGGGCACTATGCCGGTAGGTAGCAAACTGACCCTAGGCTTACTGCGCGACGGGAAGCAGGTTAACGTGAACCTGGAACTTCAGCAGAGCAGCCAGAATCAGGTTGATTCCAGCACCATCTTCAACGGCATTGAAGGCGCTGAGATGAGTAACAAAGGCAAAGATCAGGGCGTGGTGGTGAACAACGTGAAAACGGGCACTCCGGCTGCGCAGATCGGCCTGAAGAAAGGTGATGTGATTATTGGCGCGAACCAGCAGGCAGTGAAAAACATCGCTGAACTGCGTAAAGTTCTCGACAGCAAACCGTCTGTGCTGGCACTGAACATTCAGCGCGGCGACAGCACCATCTACCTGTTAATGCAGTAATCTCCCTCAACCCCTTCCTGAAAACGGGAAGGGGTTCTCCTTACAATCTGTGAACTTCACCACAACTCCATACATCTTCATCATCCTTTGGGCATTTGCACAATGCCGTACGTTACGTACTTCCTTATGCTAAGCCGTGCATAATGGAGGACTTATGGCTGGCATCTTGATACCAAAATGGCGCAGGATATCGTGGCACGTACCATGCGCATCATCGATACCAATATCAACGTAATGGATGCCCGCGGGCGAATTATCGGCAGCGGCGATCGTGAGCGTATTGGTGAATTGCACGAAGGAGCATTGCTGGTACTTTCACAAGGACGAGTCGTCGATATCGATGACGCGGTGGCACGTCATCTGCACGGTGTGCGGCAGGGGATTAATCTACCGTTACGGCTGGAAGGTGAAATTGTCGGCGTAATTGGCCTGACAGGTGAACCAGAGAATCTGCGTAAATATGGCGAACTGGTCTGCATGACGGCTGAAATGATGCTGGAACAGTCGCGGTTGATGCACCTGTTGGCGCAGGATAGCCGTTTGCGGGAAGAACTGGTGATGAACCTCATTCAGGCTGAGGAGAATACTCCCGCACTTACTGAATGGGCGCAACGGCTGGGGATCGATCTCAATCAACCGCGAGTGGTGGCTATTGTTGAGGTCGACAGCGGTCAGCTTGGCGTGGACAGCGCAATGGCGGAGTTACAGCAACTGCAAAATGCGCTGACTACGCCCGAGCGTAATAATCTGGTGGCGATTGTCTCGCTAACCGAAATGGTGGTGTTGAAACCGGCGTTGAACTCTTTTGGGCGCTGGGACGCAGAAGATCATCGTAAGCGAGTTGAACAACTGATTACCCGCATGAAAGAGTATGGCCAGCTGCGTTTTCGCGTTTCGCTGGGCAACTATTTTACCGGTCCTGGCAGTATTGCCCGATCCTATCGTACGGCGAAAACGACGATGGTGGTGGGTAAACAGCGGATGCCAGAAAGTCGCTGCTATTTTTATCAGGATCTGATGTTACCTGTGTTACTCGACAGTTTGCGTGGCGACTGGCAGGCCAACGAACTGGCGCGACCGCTGGCGCGGCTGAAAGCGATGGACAATAACGGCTTGCTGCGGCGAACTCTGGCGGCGTGGTTTCGCCACAATGTGCAACCGCTGGCAACGTCAAAGGCGTTGTTTATTCATCGTAATACTCTGGAATATCGGCTTAATCGTATATCGGAACTGACCGGGCTTGATTTGGGCAATTTTGATGACAGGTTGCTGCTGTATGTGGCGTTACAACTGGATGAAGAGCGGTAGGTCGATTACAAAATTACAGCCGGGTGAGACTTTACCCGGCCCACAGAATGGCATTATTTACGCGTCAGTTTTTCCAGATCGGCTTCAATCTCGCTGATCTTATTGGTTACTACTGACTCCAGGTGACGTAAGTCGTCGAGGATCTTACGCTTAAGATCAACTTCGCTGCGGTCACGCTGGCAGATTTGATCAAGCTCATCAATGATATACCGTAGATTCGGGCTAATTTCCTGGACTTCTTTATAACCCTGACCCACACCATCAGCGACGACCGTTTTACGCTGACGCGGGTATTTAAACTTCACGCTCTTGGCGAAAAACTCGCCTTTGTCTTTCTGGAAATAGATTTTCAGAATATCGTTGTTGGCTTCCTGCCGGAGGCTGTAACGATCAATTTCTTCAGGATTGGTAATACCCAGACTTTTCAGATTGTCGTACATAGTGTTACCTCAAAATGAGTCAGTAAATTGTGCTTATTTTAGCATTTGGCCTGGCCCGCCCGGCTCGACTGTGATCGCAGAAAGCCTTTTTCTTCCAGACTTCTATCATGGCGTAAAAATCAAAAAATTACCTGCTTTATTGTGGTGATATTCCATGGGATGGATTAGCACATTTATCTTCATTTTGCGAATTACATGACAGTCCGAAACAAGATGAAAAAGTATTTAAAAAAAAGGGGGAAAATGAGTAGGACGAATTATTCTGAGCCAGAAAGCAATCGGGCAGCGTCGTGCTGCCCGTGTACATACTTTTAGTCGATGGTACGCAGCAGTTCGTTAATACCAACTTTACCGCGAGTTTTCGCGTCAACTTTCTTAACGATAACTGCACAGTAGAGGCTGTATTTGCCATCTTTCGACGGCAGATTACCTGAAACAACCACAGACCCCGCCGGAACGCGACCGTAGTGGATTTCGCCGGTTTCACGGTCATAAATACGGGTGCTCTGACCAATGTATACGCCCATAGAGATGACGGAACCTTCTTCGACAATCACCCCTTCAACCACTTCAGAGCGTGCGCCGATGAAGCAGTTATCTTCAATAATGGTCGGGTTAGCCTGCAGCGGCTCCAGCACGCCGCCGATACCCACGCCACCGGAAAGGTGGACGTTTTTACCAATCTGCGCACAGGAACCGACGGTCGCCCAGGTATCAACCATGGTGCCTTCATCAACATATGCGCCGATGTTGACGTAAGACGGCATCAGCACGGTGTTACGGGCAATGAACGCGCCCTGACGCACTGCCGCTGGTGGCACGACGCGGAAGCCTTCTTTCTGGAAACGTGCTTCATCGTAGTTAGCGAATTTCATCGGCACTTTGTCGAAGTAGCGGCTTTCTGCCCCTTCGATCACCTGATTATCATTAATACGGAAAGAGAGCAGCACCGCTTTTTTCAACCACTGATGCGTCACCCACTGACCGTCAATTTTTTCCGCTACACGCAGTGCGCCGGAATCCAGCAGGGCGATCACCTGATTTACCGCTTCGCGGGTAACGGTGTCTGCATTGGCTGGCGTGATCTCGGCACGGCGTTCAAAAGCGGTTTCAATAATGTTCTGTAACTGCTGCATTGTTAAACTCTTTTCATATCAGTAAACACATCACCCTTTATCGTTTGGATTGAGGGCCTCTGTCAACCGCTGATGCACTTCCTGCTGCAACTCGTTATTAAGCGCACGCCGGTCAGCGGTGGCAATTATGAATAAATCTTCTACTCGCTCGCCAATGGTTGTAATTCGGGCGCCATGAAGCGAAATTCCCAGATCGGCAAAAATTTTCCCGACTCGCGCCAGCAGTCCAGGTTGGTCGAGGGCGATCAGTTCGAGGAACGATTTGCGGTCGGTATGGGTCGGCAAAAACGTCACTTCGGTTTCAACAGTAAAATGGCGCAATTTGGCGGGTTGGCGACGGGGCTGCGGTGGCTGCCAGCTACTTTGTGTCAGTACTTGCTCCAGACCAAACCGAATAACCTCATGACGATCTGCGGATAGCGGGCTACCATCGGGTTCCAGCACTATAAAGGTATCCATCGCCATACCGTCGCGAGTGGTGAAAATTTGTGCGTCGTGAACACTTAAATTGCGGCGGTCTAATTCGGCACAGACGGCGGCAAACAGATAGGGGCGGTCCGGGCTCCAGATAAAAATCTCGGTGCCTCCACGCGTAGCCTGCGGGCTAAGCAGTACCAGCGGTTTGCTTAAATCATGCTGTAATAAATGGCGTGCGTGCCAGGCCAGTTGATTTGGGCTATGGCGGACAAAATAGTTAGCGCGACAGCGTGACCAAATTTGGTGCAGCGCCTCTTCGTCGATGTTATCCATGCGCAGTAGTGCCAGCGCCTGGAGTTGGTGATGGCGAACCCGTTCGCGCATATCCGGCGTGTTTTGCATTCCGCGTCGTAGCTGCTTTTCGGTGGCAAAATAGAGTTCGCGCAACAGACTTTGCTTCCAGCTATTCCACAGTGTTTCGTTGGTGGCGCAAATGTCAGCCACTGTCAGGCATACCAGATAGCGCAGACGATTTTCCGTTTGAACTTCTTCGGCAAATTGCTTGATGACTTCCGGGTCCTGAATATCGCGGCGCTGAGCGGTCACCGACATCAGCAAGTGCTGGCGAACCAGCCATGCGACCAGCTGTGTTTCGCGTGAGTTCAGCCCGTGGAGTTCGGCAAAATGCACTACATCCTGAGCACCGAGAATGGAGTGGTCGCCGCCGCGTCCTTTGGCGATATCGTGAAACAGCGCGGCGATGAAAATCAGCTCAGTTGACGGCAGGCGCGGCCAGACGTCCACACACAACGGATGGCGCTGGCGCGTTTCTTCACTGGCAAAACTCTCCAGTTTCAGCATCACGCGGATAGTATGTTCATCCACCGTGTAGGCATGGAACAGGTCAAACTGCATCTGCCCGACGATATGCGACCATTGCGGCATATACGCGCCGAGCACGCTATGGCGATGCATTGGCAATAGCCCGCGCCGCACCGCTCCGGGGTGACGCAGAATGCTCAAAAACAGTTTTCGCGCTTCCGGAATATTACACAGAGGTTGTTGCAGATGGCGACGGGCGTGGCGTAACTGGCGTAGCGTGGTGGAGTAAATGCCGGTGATCGCACTGTTGCGCACCATGGTGTAGAACATACGCAAGATGGCTTCCGGCTGGCGCATAAATAGTGTTTCATCACGCAGGTCGATCAGCGTTCCGCGTAGCTGAAACTCATCGTCGATTGGACGTGGTTTTTCGTCGGCGGGAAGGGCGAGGATGGCTTCATCGAACAGTTGCAGCAGCATCTGGTTGAGTTCACTGACGCGGCGTGTAACGCGGAAGTAATCCTTCATCATCCGCTCGACCGGTTCGTTACCTTCACCACTGTAATTCAAACGCTGGGCGACGCTAAGCTGGCGATCGAATAACAGGCGATTATCGTAACGACTGACGACCAGATGCAGGGCAAAGCGAATGCGCCACAATATATGCAGGCATTCGTTTAATTCCGCTCTCTCCGCAGAGGTTAAGAAGCCAAACCCTACCATTTCATCCAGCGATGTTGCTCCAAAATGACGGCGGGCCACCCATTGCAGAGTGTGGATATCGCGCAAGCCGCCGGGGCTACTTTTGATGTCTGGTTCAAGGTTGTAGCTGGTGCCGTGGTAACGCTGATGGCGCTGGTTCTGTTCTTCAACTTTCGCCGCGTAGAACTTGTCGGAAGGCCAGAATCCTTCGCTAAAAATATGTTTTTGCAGTTCGAGGAACAGCGCAACATCGCCAATTAATAAGCGGGATTCGATTAAATTGGTGGCGACGGTTAAATCCGATAACCCTTCCAGCATGCACTCTTCAAGCGTGCGCACGCTATGACCTACTTCCAGCTTTACATCCCAGAGCAGTGTTAACAGCTCGCCCACTTTTTGCGCCTGATCGTCCGGGAGCTTTTTACGGCTTAAAATCAGTAAATCGATGTCAGAAAGTGGATGCAGCTCGCCACGACCGTAGCCACCGACGGCGACCAATGCCAGGTCGGCAATCTGGCTGAATCCCGCTTCAATCCATAATCGTTGAAGAAGCTGGTCGATAAACTCGGTACGCGCCTCAATCAACTGTTCTGCGGAGATACCATTGTCAAAGGCATCACCCAGCCAACGCTGGAAAGTATCGATATGGGCTTTTATCCCACCGACGGTTAATTCATCACGGGGCCAGGCGCATGGATTTTGCGGTTGACCGGACAGGGTGGGGAGAGCGGTGTTTGCGTACTGTTCTGGAAGGGTATTCATTGTGCGCCACCCATAAGATTAAATTATTGCATTAAAAAAGCCGGCATTCGCCGGCTTCATTTTATTCGTCGTGCGAGATTATCGCCGGGATGGTGTCATCCTTGCGTAGCGTCAGAATTTCGCAGCCGTTATCAGTCACCACAATAGTATGCTCATATTGTGCAGACAAGCTGCGATCTTTGGTTTTTACCGTCCAGCCATCTTTCATGGTGCGGATCTCTTTTTTACCCGCGTTGACCATTGGCTCGATGGTGAACGTCATCCCCGGTTTCAGCACGACGTTGGTTTCACGGGAGTCATAGTGCAGCACCTGCGGTTCTTCGTGGAAGCCGCGACCAATACCGTGTCCACAATATTCACGAACGACGGAGAAGCCTTCTGCTTCGACAAATTTCTGAATTGCCGCACCGATTTCGCGCAGATTAATGCCAGGTTTTACCATGCGTAGCGCCAGGTACAGGCTTTCTTGCGTGATGCGGCACAGACGTTCGCCCATGATGGTCGGCTTACCGACGATAAACATTTTCGAGGTATCGCCGTGGAAACCATCTTTGATTACGGTGACATCAATGTTAACGATATCGCCATCTTTCAGCAGCTTGGCGTCGTCCGGGATACCGTGGCACACCACTTCATTAATAGAGATGCAAACGGATTTCGGATAGCCGTGATAGCCGAGGCAGGCAGAAACCGCGTGTTGTTCATTAACAATGTAATCATTACAGATGCGATCCAGCTCGCCGGTGCTGACGCCCGGTTTAACATACGGTTCGATCATCTCCAGCACTTCGGCAGCCAGTCGGCCAGCGACGCGCATTTTTTCGATATCTTCTGGGGTCTTGATTGAGATAGCCATTAATTCTGTCCATCAGCGTCGGTGATACCGACAATATATATGTAAGTGCCGTCAATGGTATCACACCCGGGCAAATTGAGAATCATTCTGAATTTCGCCAAACGTGCCACTGAAGGTTTTCTATAATAGAAAATTCAACGTCTGATGCTGTACACAGCGCCAACAATTATTGGTGTCCACGACGTATTTGTGGTATAAAGCGCGCCGGACTTCCGATCCATTTCGTATACACAGACTGGACGGAAGCGACAATCTCACTTTGTGTAACAACACACACGTATCGGCACATATTCCGGGGTGCCCTTTGGGGTCGGTAATATGGGATACGTGGAGGCATAACCCCAACTTTTATATAGAGGTTTTAATCATGGCAACTGTTTCCATGCGCGACATGCTCAAGGCTGGTGTTCACTTCGGTCACCAGACCCGTTACTGGAACCCGAAAATGAAGCCGTTCATCTTCGGTGCGCGTAACAAAGTTCACATCATCAACCTTGAGAAAACTGTACCGATGTTCAACGAAGCTCTGGCTGAACTGAACAAGATTGCTTCTCGCAAAGGTAAAATCCTTTTCGTTGGTACTAAACGTGCTGCAAGCGAAGCGGTGAAAGACGCTGCTCTGAGCTGCGACCAGTTCTTCGTGAACCATCGCTGGCTGGGCGGTATGCTGACTAACTGGAAAACCGTTCGTCAGTCCATCAAACGTCTGAAAGACCTGGAAACTCAGTCTCAGGACGGTACTTTCGACAAGCTGACCAAGAAAGAAGCGCTGATGCGCACTCGTGAGCTGGAGAAACTGGAAAACAGCCTGGGCGGTATCAAAGACATGGGCGGTCTGCCGGACGCTCTGTTTGTAATCGATGCTGACCACGAACACATTGCTATCAAAGAGGCAAACAACCTGGGTATTCCGGTATTTGCTATCGTTGATACCAACTCTGATCCGGACGGTGTTGACTTCGTTATCCCGGGTAACGACGACGCAATCCGTGCTGTGACCCTGTACCTGGGCGCTGTTGCTGCAACCGTACGTGAAGGCCGTTCTCAGGATCTGGCTTCCCAGGCGGAAGAAAGCTTCGTAGAAGCTGAGTAATAAGGCACGCTCGTACGAGCCCTTATAGACCAGGTAGTACACGTTTGGTTAGGGGGCCTGCATATGGCCCCCTTTTTCACTTTTATATCTGTGCGGTTTAATGCCGGGCAGATCACATCTCCGAGGATTTTAGAATGGCTGAAATTACCGCATCCCTGGTAAAAGAGCTGCGTGAGCGTACTGGCGCAGGCATGATGGATTGCAAAAAAGCACTGACTGAAGCTAACGGCGACATCGAGCTGGCAATCGAAAACATGCGTAAGTCCGGTGCTATTAAAGCAGCGAAAAAAGCAGGCAACGTTGCTGCTGACGGCGTGATCAAAACCAAAATCGACGGCAACTACGGCATCATTCTGGAAGTTAACTGCCAGACTGACTTCGTTGCAAAAGACGCTGGTTTCCAGGCGTTCGCAGACAAAGTTCTGGACGCAGCTGTTGCTGGCAAAATCACTGACGTTGAAGTACTGAAAGCACAGTTCGAAGAAGAACGTGTTGCGCTGGTAGCGAAAATTGGTGAAAACATCAACATTCGCCGCGTTGCTGCGCTGGAAGGCGACGTTCTGGGTTCTTATCAGCACGGTGCGCGTATCGGTGTTCTGGTTGCTGCTAAAGGCGCTGACGAAGAGCTGGTTAAACACATCGCTATGCACGTTGCTGCAAGCAAGCCAGAATTCATCAAACCAGAAGACGTATCCGCTGAAGTGGTAGAAAAAGAATACCAGGTACAGCTGGATATCGCGATGCAGTCTGGTAAGCCGAAAGAAATCGCAGAGAAAATGGTTGAAGGCCGCATGAAGAAATTCACCGGCGAAGTTTCTCTGACCGGTCAGCCGTTCGTTATGGAACCAAGCAAAACTGTTGGTCAGCTGCTGAAAGAGCATAACGCTGAAGTGACTGGCTTCATCCGCTTCGAAGTGGGTGAAGGCATCGAGAAAGTTGAGACTGACTTTGCAGCAGAAGTTGCTGCGATGTCCAAGCAGTCTTAATTATCGAAAAGGAGCCGCCTGAGGGCGGCTTCTTTTTGTGCCCATCTTGTAAATTCAGCTAACCCTTGTGGGGCTGCGCTGAAAAGCGACGTACAATGTCGCTAGTATTAATTCATTTCAATCGTTGACAGTCTCAGGAAAGAAACATGGCTACCAATGCAAAACCCGTCTATAAACGCATTCTGCTTAAGTTGAGTGGCGAAGCTCTGCAGGGCACTGAAGGCTTCGGTATTGATGCAAGCATACTGGATCGCATGGCTCAGGAAATCAAAGAACTGGTTGAACTGGGTATTCAGGTTGGTGTGGTGATTGGTGGGGGTAACCTGTTCCGTGGCGCTGGTCTGGCGAAAGCGGGTATGAACCGCGTTGTGGGCGACCACATGGGGATGCTGGCGACCGTAATGAACGGCCTGGCAATGCGTGATGCACTGCACCGCGCCTATGTGAACGCTCGTCTGATGTCCGCTATTCCATTGAATGGCGTGTGCGACAGCTACAGCTGGGCAGAAGCTATCAGCCTGTTGCGCAACAACCGTGTGGTGATCCTCTCCGCCGGTACAGGTAACCCGTTCTTTACCACCGACTCAGCAGCTTGCCTGCGTGGTATCGAAATTGAAGCCGATGTGGTGCTGAAAGCAACCAAAGTTGACGGCGTGTTTACTGCTGATCCGGCGAAAGATCCAACCGCAACCATGTACGAGCAACTGACTTACAGCGAAGTGCTGGAAAAAGAGCTGAAAGTCATGGACCTGGCGGCCTTCACGCTTGCTCGTGACCATAAATTACCGATTCGTGTTTTCAACATGAACAAACCGGGTGCGCTGCGCCGTGTGGTAATGGGTGAAAAAGAAGGGACTTTAATCACGGAATAATTCCCGTGATGGATAAATAAGGGTAAGATTCCGCGTAAGTATCGCGGGGGATCTTACCCGTAATATGTTTAATCAGGGCTATACTTAGCACACTTCCACTGTGTGTGACTGTCTGGTCTGACTGAGACAAGTTTTCAAGGATTCGTAACGTGATTAGCGATATCAGAAAAGATGCTGAAGTACGCATGGATAAATGCGTAGAAGCGTTCAAAACCCAAATCAGCAAAATACGCACGGGTCGTGCTTCTCCCAGCCTGCTGGATGGCATTGTCGTGGAATATTACGGCACGCCGACGCCGCTGCGTCAGCTGGCAAGCGTAACGGTAGAAGATTCCCGTACTCTGAAAATCAACGTGTTTGATCGTTCAATGTCTCCGGCCGTTGAAAAAGCGATTATGGCGTCCGATCTTGGCCTGAACCCGAACTCTGCGGGTAGCGACATCCGTGTTCCGCTGCCGCCGCTGACGGAAGAACGTCGTAAAGATCTGACCAAAATCGTTCGTGGTGAAGCAGAACAAGCGCGTGTTGCAGTACGTAATGTGCGTCGTGACGCGAACGACAAAGTGAAAGCACTGTTGAAAGATAAAGAGATCAGCGAAGACGACGATCGCCGTTCTCAGGACGATGTACAGAAACTGACTGATGCTGCAATCAAGAAAATTGAAGCGGCGCTGGCAGACAAAGAAGCAGAACTGATGCAGTTCTGATTTCTTGAACGACAAAAACGCCGCTCAGTAGATCCTTGCGGATCGGCTGGCGGCGTTTTGCTTTTTATTCTGTCTCAACTCTGGATGTTTCATGAAGCAACTCACCATTCTGGGCTCGACCGGCTCGATTGGTTGCAGCACGCTGGACGTGGTGCGCCATAATCCCGAACACTTCCGCGTAGTTGCGCTGGTGGCAGGCAAAAATGTCGCTCGCATGGTAGAACAGTGCCTGGAATTCTCTCCCCGCTATGCTGTAATGGACGATGAAGCGAGTGCGAAACTTCTTAAAACGATGCTACAGCAACAGGGTAGCCGCACCGAAGTCTTAAGTGGGCAACAAGCCGCTTGCGATATGGCAGCGCTTGAGGATGTTGATCAGGTGATGGCAGCCATTGTTGGCGCTGCTGGGCTGTTACCTACGCTTGCTGCGATCCGCGCGGGTAAAACCATTTTGCTGGCCAATAAAGAATCACTGGTTACCTGCGGACGTCTGTTTATGGACGCCGTAAAGCAGAGCAAAGCGCAATTGTTACCGGTCGATAGCGAACATAACGCCATTTTTCAGAGTTTACCGCAACCTATCCAGCATAATCTGGGATACGCTGACCTTGAGCAAAATGGCGTGGTGTCCATTTTACTTACCGGGTCTGGTGGCCCTTTCCGTGAGACGCCATTGCGCGATTTGGCAACAATGACGCCCGATCAAGCCTGCCGTCATCCGAACTGGTCGATGGGACGTAAAATTTCTGTCGATTCGGCTACCATGATGAACAAAGGTCTGGAATACATTGAAGCGCGTTGGCTGTTTAACGCCAGCGCCAGCCAGATGGAAGTGCTGATTCACCCGCAGTCAGTGATTCACTCAATGGTGCGCTATCAGGACGGCAGTGTTCTGGCGCAGCTGGGGGAACCGGATATGCGTACGCCAATTGCCCACACCATGGCATGGCCGAATCGCGTGAACTCTGGCGTGAAGCCGCTCGATTTTTGCAAACTAAGTGCGTTGACATTTGCCGCACCGGATTATGATCGTTATCCATGCCTGAAACTGGCGATGGAGGCGTTCGAACAAGGCCAGGCAGCGACGACAGCATTGAATGCCGCAAACGAAATCACCGTGGCTGCTTTTCTTGCGCAACAAATCCGCTTTACGGATATCGCCGCGTTGAATTTATCCGTACTGGAAAAAATGGATATGCGCGAACCACAATGTGTGGATGATGTGTTATCTGTTGATGCGAACGCGCGTGAAGTCGCCAGAAAAGAGGTGATGCGTCTCGCAAGCTGAGGATAATCCGGCTACAGAGAGTCGCGCTATTTGTTAGCGTAGGGCTTCAGTGATATAGTCTGCGCCATCTGATCGTAAGTAGTTGGCTTTATAAGGTCAGGTATGCCGTGGTTTTACACGGCTTTTTTTTGTATAGGCTTCAGTATTCCTGAGTACCGTAAACCCTGTCAGGGAATAAGAAACGCGTGATGTTGTCTGCTACTCAACCACTTAGCGAAAAATTGCCAGCGCATGGCTGTCGTCATGTTGCGATCATTATGGACGGCAATGGTCGCTGGGCAAAAAAGCAAGGGAAGATTCGTGCCTTTGGGCATAAAGCCGGGGCAAAATCCGTCCGCCGGGCTGTCTCTTTTGCGGCCAACAACGGTATTGAGGCGTTAACGCTGTATGCCTTTAGTAGTGAAAACTGGAACCGACCAGCGCAGGAAGTCAGTGCGTTAATGGAACTGTTTGTGTGGGCGCTAGATAGCGAAGTAAAAAGTCTGCACCGACATAACGTGCGTCTGCGTATTATTGGCGATACCAGTCGCTTTAACTCGCGTTTGCAAGAACGTATTCGTAAATCTGAAGCGCTAACAGCCGGGAATACCGGTCTGACGCTGAATATTGCGGCGAACTACGG
Organism: Escherichia coli DSM 30083 = JCM 1649 = ATCC 11775; assembly: GCF_003697165.2. Taxonomy (GTDB): domain Bacteria; phylum Pseudomonadota; class Gammaproteobacteria; order Enterobacterales; family Enterobacteriaceae; genus Escherichia; species Escherichia coli. The sequence goes on along the minus strand of NZ_CP033092.2, from coordinate 3,810,564 downwards.
TGGACGTTGGGATATAGTCCAGGGAGTCAGGCAACTGGCTGAAAAGGTGCAGCAAGGAAACCTGCAACCAGATCAGATAGATGAAGAGATGCTAAACCAGCATGTCTGTATGCATGAACTGGCCCCTGTAGATTTAGTAATTAGGACTGGGGGGGAGCATCGCATTAGTAACTTTTTGCTTTGGCAAATTGCCTATGCCGAACTTTACTTTACAGATGTTCTCTGGCCCGATTTCGATGAACAAGACTTTGAAGGGGCGTTAAATGCCTTTGCTAATCGAGAGCGTCGTTTCGGCGGCACCGAGCCCGGTGATGAAACAGCCTGATGGGGGTCGCTTTTGCTGAAGTATCGCCTGATATCTGCTTTTGTGTTAATACCCGTCGTCATCGCGGCGTTGTTTCTGTTGCCGCCGGTGGGGTTCGCCATTGTAACGCTGGTGGTCTGTATGCTGGCAGCGTGGGAATGGGGACAGCTTAGCGGTTTTACCACTCGTTCGCAGCGAGTATGGTTGGCGGTGTTATGCGGGTTATTGTTGGCGCTGATGCTTTTTCTGTTGCCGGAATATCACCGAAATATTCATCAACCGCTGGTTGAAATCTCACTTTGGGCTTCGCTGGGTTGGTGGATTGTCGCGCTATTGCTGGTGCTGTTTTACCCAGGTTCCGCAGCAATCTGGCGTAACTCTAAAACATTGCGCATTATTTTTGGCGTGCTAACCATTGTTCCCTTCTTCTGGGGCATGCTGGCGTTACGGGCCTGGCACTACGACGAGAATCATTACAGTGGCGCAATATGGCTGCTCTATGTCATGATCCTGGTATGGGGCGCTGACTCTGGCGCATATATGTTTGGCAAATTGTTTGGTAAACATAAACTAGCACCGAAGGTTTCTCCGGGTAAAACCTGGCAAGGCTTTATCGGTGGACTAGTGACCGCAGCGGTAATCTCATGGGGTTATGGCATGTGGGTGAATCTCGACGTCGCTCCCGTCACCTTACTCATTTGCTCTATTGTCGCAGCGTTAGCCTCAGTGCTCGGCGATCTGACCGAAAGTATGTTTAAGCGTGAAGCAGGAATTAAGGACAGCGGTCATTTAATTCCAGGACACGGTGGTATTTTAGATCGTATTGATAGCCTGACGGCTGCGGTACCGGTCTTTGCTTGCTTGTTGTTACTGGTATTCAGGACGCTTTAACGGAAGGTAATATGCTGAGTTTTCTCTGGGATTTGGCTTCGTTCATCGTTGCACTGGGTGTACTTATCACCGTGCATGAATTTGGTCATTTCTGGGTTGCCCGGCGTTGTGGTGTTCGCGTTGAGCGTTTCTCAATAGGGTTTGGTAAGGCGCTCTGGCGGCGAACTGATAAGCTCGGCACCGAATATGTTATCGCCCTGATCCCGTTGGGCGGTTATGTCAAAATGCTGGATGAGCGCGCAGAACCGGTCGTTCCGGAACTCCGCCACCATGCCTTCAATAATAAATCTGTCGGCCAACGAGCGGCGATTATTGCCGCAGGTCCGGTTGCAAACTTCATTTTTGCTATCTTTGCCTACTGGCTGGTTTTTATTATTGGTGTGCCTGGCGTACGTCCGGTGGTTGGTGAAATAGCAGCCAATTCGATAGCTGCGGAAGCACAAATTGCACCAGGTACGGAACTAAAAGCCGTAGATGGTATCGAAACGCCTGATTGGGATGCCGTGCGTTTGCAGTTGGTCGATAAAATTGGCGATGAAAGCACCACCATTACGGTAGCGCCATTTGGCAGCGACCAACGGCGGGATGTAAAGCTCGATTTACGTCACTGGGCGTTTGAGCCTGATAAAGAAGATCCGGTATCTTCGTTGGGGATTCGTCCTCGTGGGCCGCAAATTGAACCTGTACTGGAAAATGTGCAGCCAAACTCGGCGGCAAGCAAGGCAGGTTTGCAAGCAGGCGACAGGATCGTTAAAGTCGATGGTCAGCCCTTAACGCAGTGGGTGACCTTTGTGATGCTTGTCCGGGATAACCCGGGTAAATCCTTAGCGTTAGAAATCGAAAGGCAGGGGAGTCCCTTGTCTTTGACATTAATCCCGGAGAGTAAACCGGGTAAGGGTAAAGCGATTGGTTTTGTCGGTATTGAGCCGAAAGTCATTCCTTTGCCAGATGAGTATAAAGTTGTACGCCAGTATGGGCCGTTCAACGCTATCGTCGAAGCCACGGACAAAACGTGGCAGTTGATGAAGCTGACGGTCAGTATGCTGGGAAAATTGATCACCGGTGATGTGAAACTGAACAACCTCAGTGGGCCGATCTCTATCGCCAAGGGGGCTGGGATGACAGCGGAACTCGGGGTAGTTTATTACCTGCCGTTTCTTGCGCTTATTAGCGTGAACTTAGGGATAATTAACCTGTTTCCGTTGCCCGTACTTGACGGGGGGCATCTGCTGTTCCTTGCGATCGAAAAGATCAAGGGCGGACCGGTATCCGAGCGGGTTCAAGACTTTTGTTATCGCATTGGCTCGATTCTGCTGGTGCTGTTAATGGGGCTTGCACTTTTCAATGATTTCTCTCGGTTATGAGAGTTAGTTAGGAAGAACGCATAATAACGATGGCGATGAAAAAGTTGCTCATAGCGTCGCTGCTGTTTAGCAGCGCCACCGTATACGGTGCTGAAGGGTTCGTAGTGAAAGATATTCATTTCGAAGGCCTTCAGCGTGTCGCCGTTGGTGCGGCCCTCCTCAGTATGCCGGTGCGCACAGGCGACACGGTTAATGATGAAGATATCAGTAATACCATTCGCGCTCTGTTTGCTACCGGCAACTTTGAGGATGTTCGCGTCCTTCGTGATGGTGATACCCTTCTGGTTCAGGTAAAAGAACGTCCGACCATTGCCAGCATTACTTTCTCCGGTAACAAATCGGTGAAAGATGACATGCTGAAGCAAAACCTCGAGGCTTCTGGTGTGCGTGTGGGCGAATCCCTCGATCGCACCACCATTGCCGATATCGAGAAAGGTCTGGAAGACTTCTACTACAGCGTCGGTAAATATAGCGCCAGCGTTAAAGCTGTCGTGACCCCGCTGCCGCGCAACCGTGTTGACCTAAAACTGGTGTTCCAGGAAGGTGTGTCAGCTGAAATCCAGCAAATTAACATTGTTGGTAACCATGCTTTCACCACCGATGAACTGATCTCTCATTTCCAACTGCGTGACGAAGTGCCGTGGTGGAACGTGGTAGGCGATCGTAAATACCAGAAACAGAAACTGGCGGGCGACCTTGAAACCCTGCGCAGTTACTATCTGGATCGCGGTTATGCCCGTTTCAACATCGATTCTACCCAGGTCAGTCTGACGCCAGATAAAAAAGGTATTTACGTCACGGTGAACATCACCGAAGGCGATCAGTACAAGCTTTCTGGCGTTGAAGTTAGCGGCAATCTTGCCGGGCACTCCGCTGAAATTGAGCAACTGACTAAGATCGAGCCGGGCGAGCTGTATAACGGCACCAAAGTGACCAAAATGGAAGATGACATTAAAAAGCTTCTTGGTCGCTATGGTTATGCCTATCCGCGCGTACAGTCGATGCCTGAAATTAACGATGCCGACAAAACCGTTAAATTACGCGTGAACGTTGATGCGGGTAACCGTTTCTATGTGCGTAAGATCCGTTTTGAAGGTAACGATACCTCGAAAGATGCCGTCCTGCGTCGCGAAATGCGTCAGATGGAAGGTGCATGGCTGGGGAGCGATCTGGTCGATCAGGGTAAGGAGCGTCTGAACCGTCTGGGCTTCTTTGAAACTGTCGATACCGATACCCAACGTGTTCCGGGGAGCCCGGATCAGGTTGATGTAGTTTACAAGGTGAAAGAACGTAACACTGGTAGCTTCAACTTCGGGATTGGTTACGGTACTGAAAGTGGCGTGAGCTTCCAGGCTGGCGTGCAACAGGATAACTGGTTAGGTACAGGTTATGCTGTTGGTATCAACGGGACCAAAAACGATTACCAGACCTATGCTGAACTGTCGGTAACCAACCCGTACTTCACCGTAGATGGTGTAAGCCTCGGTGGTCGTCTCTTCTATAATGACTTCCAGGCAGATGACGCCGACCTGTCCGACTATACCAACAAGAGTTATGGTACAGACGTGACGTTGGGCTTCCCGATCAACGAATATAACTCGCTGCGTGCAGGTCTGGGTTATGTACATAACTCCCTGTCCAACATGCAGCCTCAGGTTGCGATGTGGCGTTATCTGTACTCTATGGGTGAACATCCGAGCACCTCTGATCAGGATAACAGCTTCAAAACGGACGACTTCACGTTCAACTATGGTTGGACCTATAACAAGCTTGACCGTGGTTACTTCCCGACAGATGGTTCACGTGTCAACCTGACCGGTAAAGTGACCATTCCGGGATCGGATAACGAATACTACAAAGTGACGTTAGACACGGCGACTTATGTGCCGATTGATGACGATCACAAATGGGTTGTTCTGGGTCGTACCCGCTGGGGTTATGGTGATGGTTTAGGCGGCAAAGAGATGCCGTTCTATGAGAACTTCTATGCCGGTGGTTCCAGCACCGTGCGTGGCTTCCAGTCCAATACCATTGGTCCGAAAGCAGTTTACTTCCCGCATCAGGCCAGTAATTATGATCCGGACTATGATTACGAATGTGCGACTCAGGACGGCGCGAAAGATCTGTGTAAATCGGATGATGCTGTAGGCGGTAACGCCATGGCGGTTGCCAGCCTCGAGTTCATCACCCCGACGCCGTTTATTAGCGATAAGTATGCTAACTCGGTTCGTACTTCCTTCTTCTGGGATATGGGTACCGTTTGGGATACAAACTGGGATTCCAGCCAATATTCTGGATATCCGGACTATAGTGATCCAAGCAATATCCGTATGTCTGCGGGTATCGCATTACAATGGATGTCCCCATTGGGGCCGTTGGTGTTCTCCTACGCCCAGCCGTTCAAAAAGTACGATGGAGACAAGGCAGAACAGTTCCAGTTTAACATCGGTAAAACCTGGTAAGTGTTCTCCACAAAGGAATGTAGTGGTAGTGTAGCGATGACTTTAGGCGATCAATATAAGATCGCCGGGCCACGCAAAGAACTGCACCCTCCGGTGCAAATGGGATGGTAAGGAGTTTATTGTGAAAAAGTGGTTATTAGCTGCAGGTCTCGGTTTAGCACTGGCAACTTCTGCTCAGGCGGCTGACAAAATTGCAATCGTCAATATGGGCAGCCTGTTCCAGCAGGTAGCGCAGAAAACCGGTGTTTCTAACACGCTGGAAAACGAGTTCAAAGGCCGTGCCAGCGAACTGCAGCGTATGGAAACCGATCTGCAGGCTAAAATGAAAAAGCTGCAGTCCATGAAAGCGGGCAGCGATCGCACTAAGCTGGAAAAAGACGTGATGGCTCAGCGCCAGACTTTTGCTCAGAAAGCGCAGGCTTTTGAGCAGGATCGCGCACGTCGTTCCAACGAAGAACGCGGCAAACTGGTTACTCGTATCCAGACTGCTGTGAAATCCGTTGCCAACAGCCAGGATATCGATCTGGTTGTTGATGCAAATGCCGTTGCTTACAACAGCAGCGATGTAAAAGACATCACTGCCGACGTACTGAAACAGGTTAAATAAGTAATGCCTTCAATTCGACTGGCTGATTTAGCGCAGCAGTTGGATGCAGAACTACACGGTGATGGCGATATCGTCATCACCGGCGTTGCGTCCATGCAATCTGCACAAACAGGTCACATTACGTTCATGGTTAACCCCAAATACCGTGAGCATTTAGGCTTGTGCCAGGCGTCCGCGGTTGTCATGACCCAGGACGATCTTCCTTTCGCGAAAAGTGCCGCGCTGGTAGTGAAGAATCCCTACCTGACTTACGCGCGCATGGCGCAAATTTTAGATACCACGCCGAAGCCCGCGCAGAACATTGCACCCAGTGCGGTGATTGACGAGACAGCGAAGCTGGGTAACAACGTATCGATTGGCGCTAACGCGGTGATTGAGTCTGGCGTTGAACTGGGCGATAACGTGATTATCGGTGCCGGTTGCTTCGTAGGTAAAAACAGCAAAATCGGTGCAGGTTCGCGTCTCTGGGCGAACGTAACCATTTACCATGAGATCCAGATCGGTCAGAATTGTCTGATCCAGTCCGGAACAGTGGTAGGCGCAGACGGCTTTGGTTATGCCAACGATCGTGGTAACTGGGTGAAGATCCCACAGATTGGTCGCGTAATTATTGGCGATCGCGTGGAGATCGGTGCCTGCACTACCATTGATCGTGGCGCGCTGGATGACACTGTTATTGGCAATGGTGTGATCATTGATAACCAGTGCCAGATTGCACATAACGTCGTGATTGGCGACAATACGGCAGTTGCCGGTGGCGTCATTATGGCGGGCAGCCTGAAAATTGGTCGTTACTGCATGATCGGCGGAGCCAGCGTAATCAACGGGCATATGGAAATATGCGACAAAGTGACGGTTACGGGCATGGGTATGGTGATGCGTCCCATCACTGAACCAGGCGTCTATTCCTCAGGCATTCCGCTGCAACCCAACAAAGTCTGGCGCAAAACCGCTGCACTGGTGATGAACATTGATGACATGAGCAAGCGTCTGAAATCGCTTGAGCGCAAGGTTAATCAACAAGACTAACGTTCCATCTTTTGTTCGCCAAACTTTACGGCCTGTCTCATTCTTACGATTGCGGCAGGCCGTGTTATTATTGTCGTTTCTTATATTTTGACAGGAAGAGTATCTTGACTACTAACACTCATACTCTGCAGATTGAAGAGATTTTAGAACTTCTGCCGCACCGTTTCCCGTTCTTACTGGTGGATCGCGTGCTGGATTTTGAAGAAGGTCGTTTTCTGCGCGCAGTAAAAAATGTCTCTGTCAATGAGCCATTCTTCCAGGGCCATTTCCCTGGAAAACCGATTTTCCCGGGTGTGCTGATTCTGGAAGCAATGGCACAGGCAACAGGTATTCTGGCGTTTAAAAGCGTAGGAAAACTGGAACCGGGTGAGCTGTACTACTTCGCTGGTATTGACGAAGCGCGCTTCAAGCGCCCGGTCGTGCCTGGCGATCAAATGATCATGGAAGTCACTTTCGAAAAAACGCGCCGCGGCCTGACCCGTTTTAAAGGGGTTGCTCTGGTCGACGGTAAAGTAGTTTGCGAAGCAACGATGATGTGTGCTCGTAGCCGGGAGGCCTGATACGTGATTGATAAATCCGCCTTTGTGCATCCAACCGCCATTGTGGAAGAGGGCGCGTCGATTGGCGCGAACGCTCACATTGGTCCTTTTTGTATCGTTGGACCCCATGTCGAAATTGGTGAGGGTACCGTACTGAAATCTCACGTTGTCGTGAATGGTCATACTAAAATTGGCCGCGATAATGAGATTTATCAGTTCGCCTCCATCGGCGAAGTTAACCAGGATCTGAAATATGCTGGCGAACCGACCCGCGTGGAAATCGGCGATCGTAACCGCATTCGCGAAAGCGTCACCATTCATCGTGGCACAGTCCAGGGCGGTGGATTGACGAAGGTGGGCAGCGACAACTTACTGATGATCAATGCGCACATTGCGCACGATTGTACGGTAGGTAACCGCTGCATCCTCGCCAACAACGCAACGCTGGCGGGTCACGTATCGGTTGACGACTTCGCGATCATCGGCGGCATGACCGCAGTCCATCAGTTCTGCATCATTGGTGCGCATGTGATGGTTGGCGGCTGCTCCGGTGTGGCGCAGGACGTCCCTCCTTATGTCATTGCGCAGGGTAACCACGCAACGCCGTTCGGTGTCAATATCGAAGGGCTGAAGCGCCGCGGATTCAGCCGTGAGGCGATTACCGCTATCCGCAATGCGTATAAGCTGATTTATCGTAGCGGTAAAACGCTCGATGAAGTGAAACCGGAAATTGCTGAACTGGCGGAAACATATCCGGAAGTGAAAGCCTTTACCGATTTCTTTGCACGCTCAACGCGCGGTCTGATTCGTTAATGACTGAACAGCGTCCATTAACGATTGCCCTGGTCGCCGGAGAAACCTCCGGCGATATCCTGGGGGCCGGTTTAATCCGCGCTCTGAAAGAACGTGTGCCCAACGCCCGCTTTGTTGGTGTTGCCGGGCCACGAATGCAGGCTGAAGGCTGCGAAGCCTGGTACGAAATGGAAGAACTGGCAGTGATGGGCATTGTTGAAGTGCTCGGTCGTCTGCGTCGCTTACTACATATTCGTGCCGATCTGACAAAGCGTTTTGGCGAACTGAAGCCAGATGTTTTTGTTGGTATTGATGCGCCTGACTTCAATATTACTCTTGAAGGTAACCTCAAAAAGCAGGGTATCAAAACCATTCATTACGTCAGTCCGTCCGTCTGGGCGTGGCGACAGAAACGCGTTTTCAAAATAGGCAGAGCCACCGATCTGGTGCTCGCATTTCTGCCTTTCGAAAAAGCGTTTTATGACAAATACAACGTACCGTGCCGCTTTATCGGTCATACCATGGCTGATGCCATGCCATTAGATCCAGATAAAAATGGTGCCCGTGATGTGCTGGGGATCCCTTACGATGCCCACTGTCTGGCATTGTTGCCGGGCAGCCGTGGTGCAGAAGTCGAAATGCTTAGTGCCGATTTCCTGAAAACGGCCCAGCTTTTGCGCCAGACATATCCGGATCTCGAAATCGTGGTGCCGCTGGTGAATGCCAAACGCCGCGAGCAGTTTGAACGCATCAAAGCTGCAGTCGCGCCAGACCTGTCGGTTCATTTGCTGGATGGAATGGGCCGTGAGGCGATGGTCGCCAGTGATGCGGCGCTACTGGCGTCGGGTACGGCAGCACTGGAGTGTATGCTGGCTAAATGCCCGATGGTAGTGGGATATCGCATGAAGCCTTTCACCTTCTGGCTGGCGAAGCGACTGGTGAAAACTGATTATGTCTCGCTGCCAAATCTGCTGGCGGGCAGAGAGTTAGTCAAAGAGTTATTGCAGGAAGAGTGTGAGCCGCAAAAATTGGCTGCGGCGCTGTTACCGCTGTTGGCGAACGGGAAAACCAGCCATGCGATGCACGACACCTTCCGCGAGCTGCATCAGCAGATCCGCTGCAATGCCGATGAGCAGGCGGCACAAGCCGTTCTGGAGTTAGCACAATGATCGAATTTGTCTATCCGCACACGCAGCTGGTTGCGGGTGTGGATGAAGTCGGACGCGGGCCGTTAGTTGGCGCGGTCGTCACCGCTGCGGTGATCCTTGACCCGGCGCGCCCAATTGCCGGGCTGAATGATTCCAAAAAGCTGAGCGAAAAACGCCGTCTGGTGCTCTGTGAAGAGATCAAAGAGAAAGCGTTGAGCTGGAGTCTGGGCCGCGCGGAACCTCACGAAATCGACGAACTGAATATTTTACATGCGACCATGCTGGCGATGCAGCGTGCCGTCGCTGGACTGCATATTGCGCCGGAATATGTGTTGATTGATGGTAACCGCTGCCCGAAATTACCGATGCCTTCGATGGCTGTGGTGAAAGGCGATAGCCGCGTACCGGAAATCAGTGCCGCGTCTATCCTGGCGAAAGTGACGCGTGACGCCGAAATGGCAGCGCTGGATATTGTTTTCCCGCAATATGGTTTTGCCCAACACAAAGGGTATCCAACCGCTTTTCATCTGGAAAAACTGGCTGAACACGGCGCGACCGAACACCATCGGCGCAGCTTTGGGCCTGTCAAACGCGCACTGGGACTTGCGTCCTGATTCTTGTGTCGAGATTAAGTAAACCGGAATCTGAAGATGTCTGAACCACGTTTCGTACACCTGCGGGTGCACAGCGACTACTCGATGATCGATGGCCTGGCCAAAACCGCACCGCTGGTAAAAAAGGCGGCAGCGTTGGGTATGCCAGCACTGGCGATCACCGATTTCACCAACCTTTGCGGTCTGGTGAAGTTCTACGGAGCGGGACATGGCGCAGGGATTAAGCCCATCGTCGGGGCGGATTTTAACGTCCAGTGCGACCTGCTGGGTGATGAGTTAACTCACCTGACGGTGCTGGCGGCGAACAATACCGGCTATCAGAATCTGACGTTGCTGATCTCAAAAGCGTATCAGCGCGGGTACGGTACCGCCGGGCCGATCATCGATCGCGACTGGCTTATCGAATTAAATGAAGGGTTGATCCTTCTTTCCGGCGGGCGCATGGGCGACGTTGGACGCAGTCTTTTGCGTGGTAACAGCGCGCTGGTAGATGAGTGTGTCGCGTTTTATGAAGAACACTTCCCGGATCGCTATTTTCTCGAGCTGATCCGCACCGGCAGGCCGGACGAAGAAAGCTATCTGCACGCTGCGGTGGAACTGGCGGAAGCACGCGGTTTGCCCGTTGTGGCGACCAACGACGTGCGCTTTATCGACAGCAGCGACTTTGACGCACACGAAATCCGCGTCGCGATTCACGACGGCTTTACCCTAGACGATCCTAAACGCCCGCGTAACTATTCGCCGCAGCAATATATGCGTAGCGAAGAGGAGATGTGCGAGCTTTTTGCCGACATTCCCGAAGCCCTTGCCAACACCGTTGAGATAGCCAAACGTTGTAACGTAACTGTGCGTCTGGGTGAATACTTCTTGCCGCAATTCCCGACCGGGGACATGAGTACCGAAGATTATCTGGTCAAGCGTGCAAAAGAAGGCCTGGAAGAGCGTCTGGCATTTTTATTCCCTGACGAGGAAGAACGTCTTAAGCGTCGTCCGGAGTATGACGAACGTCTGGATACTGAACTTCAGGTTATCAACCAGATGGGCTTCCCGGGTTACTTCCTCATCGTTATGGAATTTATCCAGTGGTCGAAAGATAACGGTGTACCGGTAGGGCCAGGCCGTGGTTCTGGTGCAGGGTCACTGGTGGCCTACGCGTTAAAAATCACCGATCTCGATCCGCTGGAATTTGACCTGCTGTTCGAACGTTTCCTTAACCCGGAACGTGTCTCCATGCCTGACTTCGACGTTGACTTCTGTATGGAGAAACGTGACCAGGTTATCGAACATGTGGCGGACATGTACGGTCGCGATGCGGTATCGCAGATTATCACCTTCGGTACGATGGCGGCGAAAGCGGTGATCCGCGACGTAGGCCGTGTATTGGGGCATCCGTACGGATTTGTCGATCGTATCTCGAAACTGATCCCGCCCGATCCGGGTATGACGCTGGCGAAAGCGTTTGAAGCCGAGCCGCAGCTGCCGGAAATCTACGAAGCGGATGAAGAAGTTAAGGCGCTGATCGACATGGCGCGCAAACTGGAAGGGGTCACCCGTAACGCCGGTAAGCACGCCGGTGGGGTGGTTATCGCGCCGACCAAAATTACTGATTTTGCGCCGCTTTATTGCGATGAAGAGGGCAAACATCCGGTCACCCAGTTTGATAAAAGCGACGTTGAATACGCCGGGCTGGTGAAGTTCGACTTCCTCGGTTTGCGTACGCTCACCATCATCAACTGGGCGCTGGAGATGATCAACAAGCGGCGGGCGAAGAATGGCGAGCCGCCGCTGGATATCGCCGCGATCCCGCTGGATGACAAGAAAAGCTTCGACATGCTGCAACGCTCGGAAACCACGGCGGTATTCCAGCTTGAATCGCGCGGCATGAAGGACCTGATCAAGCGTCTGCAACCTGACTGCTTCGAAGATATGATCGCACTGGTGGCACTGTTCCGCCCCGGTCCGTTGCAATCAGGGATGGTGGATAACTTTATCGACCGTAAACATGGTCGCGAAGAGATCTCCTATCCGGACGTGCAGTGGCAGCATGAAAGCCTGAAACCGGTACTGGAGCCAACCTACGGCATCATCCTGTATCAGGAACAGGTCATGCAGATTGCCCAGGTGCTTTCTGGTTATACCCTCGGTGGCGCGGATATGCTGCGTCGTGCGATGGGTAAGAAAAAGCCGGAAGAGATGGCTAAGCAGCGTTCTGTATTTGCTGAAGGTGCAGAAAAGAACGGAATCAACGCCGAACTGGCGATGAAAATCTTCGACCTGGTGGAGAAATTCGCTGGTTACGGATTTAACAAATCGCACTCTGCGGCCTATGCTTTGGTGTCATATCAAACTTTATGGCTGAAAGCGCACTATCCGGCGGAGTTTATGGCGGCGGTAATGACCGCCGATATGGACAACACCGAGAAGGTGGTGGGCCTGGTGGATGAGTGCTGGCGGATGGGGCTGAAAATCCTGCCACCAGATATAAACTCCGGTCTTTACCATTTCCACGTCAACGACGACGGCGAAATCGTGTATGGTATTGGCGCGATCAAAGGGGTAGGTGAAGGCCCGATTGAGGCCATCATCGAAGCCCGTAATAAAGGCGGCTACTTCCGCGAACTGTTTGATCTCTGCGCCCGTACCGACACCAAAAAGTTAAACCGGCGAGTGCTGGAAAAACTGATCATGTCTGGGGCGTTTGACCGTCTTGGGCCACACCGCGCGGCGCTGATGAACTCGCTGGGTGATGCGTTAAAAGCGGCAGATCAACACGCGAAAGCGGAAGCTATCGGTCAGGCCGATATGTTCGGCGTGCTGGCCGAAGAGCCGGAACAAATTGAACAATCCTACGCCAGCTGCCAACCGTGGCCGGAGCAGGTGGTATTAGATGGGGAACGTGAAACGTTAGGTCTGTACCTGACGGGACACCCTATCAACCAGTATTTAAAAGAGATTGAGCGTTATGTCGGAGGCGTAAGGCTGAAAGACATGCACCCGACAGAACGTGGTAAAGTCATCACGGCTGCGGGGCTCGTTGTTGCCGCGCGGGTTATGGTCACCAAGCGCGGCAATCGTATCGGTATCTGCACGCTGGATGACCGTTCCGGGCGGCTGGAAGTGATGTTGTTTACTGACGCCCTGGATAAATACCAGCAATTGCTGGAAAAAGACCGCATACTTATCGTCAGCGGACAGGTCAGCTTTGATGACTTCAGCGGTGGGCTTAAAATGACCGCTCGCGAAGTGATGGATATTGACGAAGCCCGGGAAAAATATGCTCGCGGGCTTGCTATCTCGCTGACGGACAGGCAAATTGATGACCAGCTTTTAAACCGACTCCGTCAGTCTCTGGAACCCCACCGCTCTGGGACAATTCCAGTACATCTCTACTATCAGAGGGCGGATGCACGCGCGCGATTGCGTTTTGGCGCGACGTGGCGTGTCTCTCCGAGCGATCGTTTATTAAACGATCTCCGTGGCCTCATTGGTTCGGAGCAGGTGGAACTGGAGTTTGACTAATACAGGAATACTATGAGTCTGAATTTCCTTGATTTTGAACAGCCGATTGCAGAGCTGGAAGCGAAAATCGATTCTCTGACCGCGGTTAGCCGTCAGGATGAGAAACTGGATATTAACATCGATGAAGAAGTGCATCGTTTGCGTGAAAAAAGCGTAGAACTGACGCGTAAAATCTTCGCCGATCTCGGTGCATGGCAGATTGCGCAACTGGCACGCCATCCACAGCGTCCTTATACCCTGGATTACGTTCGCCTGGCATTTGATGAATTTGACGAACTGGCTGGCGACCGCGCGTATGCAGACGATAAAGCTATCGTCGGTGGTATCGCCCGTCTCGATGGTCGTCCGGTGATGATCATTGGTCATCAAAAAGGTCGTGAAACCAAAGAAAAAATTCGCCGTAACTTTGGTATGCCAGCGCCAGAAGGTTACCGCAAAGCACTGCGTCTGATGCAAATGGCTGAACGTTTTAAGATGCCTATCATCACCTTTATCGACACCCCGGGGGCTTATCCGGGCGTGGGCGCAGAAGAACGTGGTCAGTCTGAAGCCATTGCACGCAACCTGCGTGAAATGTCTCGCCTCGGCGTACCGGTAGTTTGTACGGTTATCGGTGAAGGTGGTTCTGGTGGTGCGCTGGCGATTGGCGTGGGCGATAAAGTGAATATGCTGCAATACAGCACCTATTCCGTTATCTCGCCGGAAGGTTGTGCGTCCATTCTGTGGAAGAGCGCTGACAAAGCGCCGCTGGCGGCTGAAGCGATGGGTATCATCGCTCCGCGTCTGAAAGAGCTGAAACTGATCGACTCCATCATCCCGGAACCGCTGGGCGGTGCTCACCGTAACCCGGAAGCGATGGCGGCGTCTCTGAAAGCGCAGCTGCTGACGGATCTGGCCGATCTCGACGTGTTAAGCACTGAAGATTTAAAAAATCGTCGTTATCAGCGCCTGATGAGCTACGGCTACGCGTAATCGGCAAATGTTCTGAAAAGGGTCACTTCGGTGGCCCTTTTTTATCGCCACGGTTTGAGCAGGCTATGATTAAGGAAGGATTTTCCAGGAGGAACACATGAACATCATTGCCATTATGGGACCGCATGGCGTCTTTTATAAAGATGAGCCCATCAAAGAACTGGAGTCGGCGCTGGTGGCGCAAGGCTTTCAGATTATCTGGCCACAAAACAGCGTTGATTTGCTGAAGTTTATCGAACATAACCCACGAATTTGCGGCGTGATTTTTGACTGGGATGAGTACAGTCTCGATTTATGTAGCGATATCAATCAACTTAATGAATATCTCCCGCTTTATGCCTTCATCAACACCCACTCGACGATGGATGTCAGCGTGCAGGATATGCGGATGGCGCTCTGGTTTTTTGAATATGCGCTGGGGCAGGCGGAAGATATCGCCATTCGTATGCGTCAGTACACCAACGAATATCTTGATAACATTACGCCGCCGTTCACGAAAGCCTTGTTTACCTACGTCAAAGAGCGGAAGTACACCTTTTGTACGCCGGGGCATATGGGCGGCACCGCATATCAAAAAAGCCCGGTTGGCTGTCTGTTTTATGATTTTTTCGGCGGGAATACCCTCAAGGCGGACGTCTCTATTTCGGTCACCGAGCTTGGTTCGTTGCTCGACCACACCGGGCCACACCTGGAAGCGGAAGAGTACATCGCGCGGACGTTTGGCGCGGAACAGAGTTATATCGTTACCAACGGAACATCGACGTCGAACAAAATTGTGGGTATGTACGCCGCGCCATCCGGCAGTACGCTGTTGATCGACCGCAATTGTCATAAATCGCTGGCGCATCTGTTGATGATGAACGATGTAGTGCCAGTCTGGCTGAAACCGACGCGTAATGCGTTGGGGATTCTGGGTGGGATCCCGCGCGGTGAATTTACTCGCGACAGCATCGAAGAGAAAGTCGCTGCCACCACGCAGGCACAATGGCCGGTTCATGCGGTGATCACCAACTCCACCTATGATGGCTTGCTCTACAACACCGACTGGATCAAACAGACGCTGGATGTCCCGTCGATTCACTTCGATTCTGCCTGGGTGCCGTACACCCATTTTCATCCAATCTACCAGGGTAAAAGTGGTATGAGCGGCGAGCGTGTTGCAGGAAAAGTGATCTTCGAAACGCAGTCGACCCACAAAATGCTGGCGGCGTTATCGCAGGCGTCGCTGATCCACATTAAAGGTGAGTATGACGAAGAGGCGTTTAACGAAGCCTTTATGATGCATACCACCACCTCGCCCAGTTATCCCATTGTTGCTTCTGTTGAGACGGCGGCGGCGATGCTGCGTGGTAATCCGGGCAAACGGCTGATTAACCGTTCAGTAGAACGAGCTCTGCATTTTCGCAAAGAGGTCCAGCGGCTGCGGGAAGAGTCTGACGGCTGGTTTTTCGATATCTGGCAACCGCCGCAGGTGGATGAAGCCGAATGCTGGCCCGTTGCGCCTGGCGAACAGTGGCACGGCTTTAGCGATGCGGATGCCAATCACATGTTTCTCGATCCGGTTAAAGTCACTATTTTGACACCGGGGATGGACGAGCATGGCAATATGAGCGAGGAGGGGATCCCGGCGGCGCTGGTGGCAAAATTCCTCGACGAACGTGGGATCGTAGTAGAGAAAACCGGCCCTTATAACCTGCTGTTTCTCTTTAGTATTGGCATCGATAAAACCAAAGCAATGGGATTATTGCGTGGGTTGACGGAATTTAAGCGCTCTTACGATCTCAACCTGCGGATCAAAAATATGCTGCCCGATCTCTATGCAGAAGATCCCGATTTCTACCGCAATATGCGTATTCAGGATCTGGCGCAAGGGATCCATAAGCTGATTCGTAAACACGATCTTCCCGGTTTGATGTTGCGGGCATTTGATACCTTGCCGGAGATGATCATGACGCCACATCAGGCATGGCAGAGACAGATTAAAGGCGAAGTAGAAACCATTGCGCTGGAACAACTGGTCGGTAGAGTATCGGCAAATATGATCCTGCCTTATCCACCCGGCGTACCGCTGCTGATGCCGGGAGAAATGCTTACCGAAGAGAGCCGCACGGTACTCGATTTTCTACTGATGCTTTGTTCCGTAGGGCAACATTACCCCGGTTTTGAAACGGATATTCACGGCGCGAAACAGGACGAAGACGGTGTTTACCGCGTACGAGTCCTAAAAATGGCAGGATAACTTGCCAGAGCGGCTTCCGGGCGAGTAACGTGCTGTTAACAAATAAAGGAGACGTTATGCTGGGTTTAAAACAGGTTCACCATATTGCGATTATTGCGACGGATTATGCGATGAGCAAAGCTTTCTACTGCGATATTCTTGGTTTCACGCTGCAAAGCGAAGTCTATCGCGAAGCGCGCGACTCGTGGAAAGGGGATTTGGCGCTTAATGGGCAATATGTGATTGAGCTTTTCTCATTTCCGTTCCCGCCGGAGCGCCCCAGCCGACCGGAAGCCTGCGGCCTGCGTCATCTGGCTTTTAGCGTTGATGATATCGATGCGGCAGTGGCGCACCTTGAAAGCCATAACGTGAAGTGTGAAGCCATCCGTGTCGATCCCTACACGCAAAAACGCTTCACGTTCTTTAACGATCCGGACGGGCTGCCGTTGGAACTGTATGAGCAGTAAGGCTTGTCATCGCCGCATTTGCCCGGTAACGTGCCCGGCATTGCTACTGTAAAATCGCACCATCATGACACTCACGCTCAATAGACAACTTCTCTCCTCACGCCAGATTCTGGTGGCCTTTAGCGGCGGCCTTGATTCTACTGTCTTACTGCATCAACTGGTGCAGTGGCGGACGGAAAATCCGGGCGTCACTCTGCGCGCTATCCATGTGCATCACGGTTTAAGCGCCAATGCTGATGCCTGGGTGAAACATTGTGAAAACATCTGCCAACAGTGGCAGGTGCCGCTGGTGGTCGAACGTGTGCAGCTTGCGCAAGAGGGGCTAGGTATTGAGGCTCAGGCTCGGCAGGCGCGTTATCAGGCATTTGCCCGCACCTTGTTGCCCGGTGAAGTGCTGGTTACAGCGCAACATCTCGACGATCAATGTGAAACCTTTCTGCTGGCGCTAAAACGCGGTAGCGGCCCTGCCGGGCTTTCGGCTATGGCGGAAGTTTCGGAGTTTGCCGGAACACAGCTTATCCGCCCGTTGCTTGCCCGCACGCGGGGGGAACTGGTGCAGTGGGCGTTGGCGCATGGTTTACGCTGGATTGAAGACGAAAGTAATCAGGATGATAGCTACGATCGTAACTTTCTGCGCCTGCGCGTAGTGCCGTTATTGCAGCAGCGTTGGCCGCATTTTGCCGAAGCAACAGCCCGCAGCGCCGCACTTTGCGCTGAACAAGAGAGCCTGTTAGATGAACTGCTGGCGGATGATTTAGCGCACTGTCAAACTCCGCAGGGGACGCTGCAGATTGCGCCAATGCTGGCGATGAGTGATGCCCGTCGCGCGGCGATTATCCGCCGCTGGCTGGCAGGGCAGAATGCACCGATGCCTTCCCGCGACGCGTTGGTGAGGATCTGGCAGGAAGTGGCGCTGGCGCGGGAAGATGCCTCCCCCTGTTTACGTTTGGGTGCGTTTGAAATCCGCCGCTATCAATCGCAACTGTGGTGGATTAAATTCGTCACTGGGCAAAGCGAAACCATTGTGCCGTGGCAGACGTGGCTACAACCGCTGGAATTACCGGCGGGGCTGGGAAGTGTACAGCTTACTGCGGGAGGCGATATTCGCCCTCCGCGTGCAGACGAAGCGGTCAGCGTGCGTTTCAAAGCGCCAGGACTGCTGCATATTGTCGGGCGCAACGGCGGACGTAAGCTGAAGAAAATCTGGCAAGAGTTAGGCGTTCCGCCGTGGCTACGTGACACCACGCCACTGCTGTTTTATGGCGAAACGCTGATTGCGGCGGCAGGGGTATTTGTGACGCAAGAAGGTGTGGCTGTAGGTGAGAATGGCGTCAGTTTTGTCTGGAAGAAAACGCTTAGTTAAGTGAAAGCCGGATAAGACGCAACAAACGTCGCATCCGGCGAAGTCAATCAGGACTCGCTCACCACCACCGTACCGATTTCCGGGTGGCTAAAGCTGGTAATTTTATCCAGACGCAGCTCGCGGGTTGCACCAGCGGCTTCGACGACCAGATATTCCACATTTTTGCGGGAGACTAAATCGCTGGCCTTCGCCTGCAATTTTTCGCCATCTTTCAGCTCAAGTGTCAGCATTAAATGATGCTGGCAGGCGAGCTCAAGATTATCGTAATCATCACAATTGATTGGTTGATACGTATCATTTATTGACATAATCGCTCACCAGTAAGTTTGCCGCAGCGTATGCTGCTTTTTCCCTGACAGCCTCAGAAAGGGCGTCGTCGGCAGCCATTTCATTCAGCACTTTCAAAACGCAGCCCAGCGCGTCCGGAACGTATCCTAAGTCTCCGCTGGCGATTTCCGCGTACCGCTTGCGTATTAACTCACAATATTTTTCCACATGCCCTCCTGTCAGCACTCTGACTTAACCGTGGATGCAAGTCTAAGCCTACGAAGATAAACTCTGTTTCGCAAGGTGACTATACCACACTCATTTCTGCAATATCAGCGCCGCAACTGCACGTATTCCGTTACAATGGCCTCCTGATTCGAAAGGAGTTTTCTTATGGCGCTTAAAGCGACAATTTATAAAGCGACGGTTAATGTGGCCGATCTCGACCGCAACCAGTTTCTCGATGCCTCTCTGACGCTGGCGCGCCATCCTTCAGAAACCCAGGAGCGCATGATGCTGCGCCTGCTGGCGTGGCTAAAATATGCCGATGAACGTCTGCAATTTACCCGTGGTTTGTGTGCCGATGATGAGCCGGAAGCGTGGCTGCGTAACGATCATTTGGGTATTGATTTGTGGATTGAGCTGGGGCTGCCGGATGAGCGACGGATTAAGAAAGCCTGCACCCAGGCCGCAGAAGTGGCGCTGTTTGCCTATAATAGTCGGGCGGCGCAAATCTGGTGGCAGCAAAATCAGAGCAAATGTGCGCAGTTTGCCAATCTTTCCGTCTGGTATCTGGACGACGAGCAGCTGGCGAAAGTGAGCGCCTTTGCCGATCGTACTATGACGCTGCAGGCAACGATTCAGGATGGTGTTATCTGGTTATCGGATGATAAGAATAATCTGGAAGTGAACTTAACCGTCTGGCAACAACCTTCATGATTGTGATTTCCCGACATGTTGCTATCCCTGATGGCGAGTTTGAGATCACCGCCATTCGTGCGCAGGGCGCGGGCGGGCAGCATGTTAATAAGACCTCAACGGCTATTCATCTGCGTTTTGACATTCGGGCGTCCAGCCTGCCAGAGTATTACAAAGAACGTCTGCTCGCCGCCAGCCATCACTTGATCAGCAGTGATGGGGTGATTGTCATTAAGGCACAGGAATACCGCAATCAGGAGCTCAACCGCGAAGCGGCGCTGGCCCGGCTGGTGGCAGTGATTAAAGATTTAACAACAGAACAAAAAGCCCGACGACCCACGCGGCCCACCCGCGCATCAAAAGAGCGCAGGCTGGCATCGAAAGCACAAAAATCAAGCGTGAAGGCGATGCGCGGCAAAGTGCGCAGCGGTCGGGAATAAAAAGAAGGAATGGATGGTGAAAAAAGCGATAGTGACAGCGATGGCTGTAATCAGCCTCTTTACTCTGATGGGATGTAATAATCGGGCCGAAGTCGATACGCTTTCTCCGGCACAGGCTGCCGAACTGAAACCGATGCCGCAAAGTTGGCGCGGCGTGCTGCCGTGTGCTGATTGCGAAGGAATCGAAACCTCTCTGTTCCTCGAAAAAGACGGAACCTGGGTGATGAATGAGCGTTATCTGGGGGCTCGTGAAGAACCTTCCTCCTTCGCTTCCTACGGTACATGGGCGCGAACCGCTGACAAGCTGGTATTAACCGATAGCAAAGGTGAAAAGTCATATTATCGCGCGAAAGGAGATGCGCTGGAGATGCTCGATCGTGAAGGTAATCCGATTGAATCGCAGTTCAACTATACGCTGGAACCGGCACAATCCAGCTTACCCATGACACCGATGACCCTGCGGGGCATGTATTTTTATATGGCTGATGCGGCGACCTTCACTGATTGCGCGACCGGAAAACGTTTCATGGTGGCGAATAACGCAGAGCTGGAGCGTGGCTACCTGGCTGCGCGCGGTAACAGTGAAAAACCGGTGTTACTGTCAGTAGAAGGTCACTTTACGCTTGAGGCTAATCCGGATACCGGTGCGCCGACCAAAGTATTAGCGCCCGATACGGCAGGTAAATTTTACCCAAACCAGGATTGCAGTAGTTTGGGGCTGTAACCCGTCTTGAGACAGAAACAAATGAAATATTGCCTCATGCGCTGCGCTTATCAGTCCTAAAGCATACAATGCAATATTTTGAATTAGCACAATTTTGTAGGCCGGATAAGGCGTTCACGCCGCATCCGGCATTTTGCGCACGAGGCTGGCTTTTATCACTGAGTCAGTCCAACAAAGCGACTTGCTTTAATATAAATCCCTGGCTTCAGGTGCCCAATATACTGTAACTGCGTTTCTGGTTTAAATGCAGAGACATCACCACTACGCATATGCATCAGATCGGCAGGGCTAATCCAGCCTGATTGCGCCAGCGTAAGCGGATGCCCGGCTTTGGCAAATGCATCAGTGACAAATTCCGAACAAAACCACGACTTTTTGTCTCCTTCGCCCACACTGCTTAACTGCGCTTTCGCCAGGCCGCTGACGCACTGTTGACGAAAATCCTCGGAGAACGGATTTAGTGAGCACATCTGGCGAGTCACCATAAATGGAATAAATTCGACAATGCCGCGATAGTTATAACCGCTATCTTTAATTTTGTTGGCGAACGCGGTGATTTCTGTGGCTTGTTGCGGGGTAAGATCCGGGACTCGTAAGACGAAAAGCTTATCACTATGCTTTATGGCTTTTTTAAGGGAAACAATCTGGACGCCAGCGCCTGTCGCTTCGGCAACGTTATTATCTCCCAAATAGATTGCAACGTGACTCACAGAGGAAGTGCTGAATACGCGGATACCAAATGAGGTTACCCCAAGGCTTGAGGAGAAAAGCAAATCGCCGGGTTTGAGATCTGGTTCCGTTATTTCTTTTATTGATTGTTCGGTGAAAGAGCTTTGATGCTGGAATTTAACAGCCCATGTTTTCGCCTCGGCATTTACCACTGTGGCTGATGAGTCTGGCTGGCTGATATCAACGGTACAGGCCGAAAGTAAAAGAAAGCAGGGGAGAAGCAGGCGGCAGTACGCCTTTGGTTTATCCATTTTATACAATCCATGTAAAAAAGGGCCCCGAAATTCAGGACCCTTTCTGGCATCAGCCTTTAATCTGTTTCACCAGATAATCGACGATGTCACCAGTCTTAATTAACTGTTTCTCGCCGTTACGACGATATTTATATTCGATATCATCGTTGTCGAGGTTACGGTCGCCCAGCACAATAGTGTGCGGAATACCGATCAGTTCCATATCAGCAAACATCACGCCCGGGCGCTCTTTGCGGTCATCCAGCAGCACTTCGATACCTTGTGCGCGCAGTTCGCTGTACAGTTTCTCAGCAAGTTCCTGTACGCGGAAGGATTTGTGCATGTTCATTGGCAGAATCGCCACCTGGAACGGCGCGATAGCGTCAGGCCATACGATGCCGCGTTCGTCGTAGTTCTGCTCAATCGCCGCAGCTACCACACGCGTTACGCCGATACCGTAGCAACCCATCGTCAGGATTTGGTTACGGCCATCTTCACCCTGTACGGAGGCTTTCAGTGCTTCGGAGTACTTGGTACCCAGCTGGAAGATGTGACCGACTTCGATACCACGTTTGATCAGCAGCGTACCCTGACCATCCGGGCTTGGATCGCCAGCCACCACGTTGCGGATATCAGCAATTTCCGGAGTAGCGACATCGCGATCCCAGTTGATACCGAAGTAGTGTTTACCATCGATGTTAGCACCAGCAGCGAAATCACTCATCGCCGCAACGGTACGGTCAATCACCACCGGAATCGGCATGTTTACCGGACCCAGTGAACCCGGACCGGCTTTAACCACGGCACGAATTTCTTCTTCGGTCGCAAAAGTCAGCGGGCTGGCAACCTGCGGCAGTTTTTCTGCTTTAACTTCGTTCAGCTCGTGGTCACCGCGCACCAGCAGCGCAACCAGCGGGAAGCTACTGCCTTCAACGGCTTTAACCAGCAGAGTCTTAACCGTTTTCTCAATCGGCAGATTGAACTGTTCAACCAGTTCCGCGATGGTTTTCGCGTTCGGCGTATCAACCAGCGTCATTTCCTGGGTAGCAGCAGCGCGCGGTTCTTTCGGCGCGATAGCTTCTGCCAGTTCAATGTTCGCTGCATAGTCAGAAGTATCGGAGAAGACCACATCGTCTTCTCCGCTCTGCGCCAGCACCTGAAATTCGTGAGAGGCGCTACCGCCGATAGAACCGGTATCGGCCTGTACGGCGCGGAAATCCAGCCCCATGCGGCTGAAGATTTTGCTGTAGGCCGCATACATTGCATCGTAGGTTTCCTGCAGGGATTCCTGAGAAGTATGGAAAGAGTAAGCATCTTTCATCAGGAATTCGCGGGAACGCATGACGCCGAAACGCGGACGCACTTCGTCGCGGAACTTGGTCTGGATCTGATAGAAGTTCAGCGGCAGCTGTTTGTAAGAGCTCAGCTCGTTACGAATCAGGTCTGTAATCACTTCTTCATGAGTTGGGCCGAGTACGAACGGACGGTCACCACGGTCAGCAATACGCAGCAATTCCGGGCCATACTGTTCCCAACGACCACTCTCTTGCCACAGTTCAGATGGCTGAACCACCGGCATTAACACCTCGATCGCACCGGCGTTGTTCATCTCTTCACGCACGATGTTTTCGACTTTTTTCAGAACGCGCACGCCGGTCGGCAGCCAGGTATATAACCCGGAGGCCAGCTTGCGGATCATCCCGGCGCGCAGCATCAGCTGATGGCTGATCACCTCGGCGTCGGCAGGTGTCTCCTTGAGAGTGGAGAGCAGGTATTGGCTAGTACGCATGTTGTTACGGTTCCAGTTGGAAGGTAGAACAGGCTCAAGGCGAGCCTGGGACAAAAAAAGTGATTTAGTTTACCAGTGCAAAAGAAATGTCAAAAGAGAAGGGCGTGAATTTAACGCGGTTCCAGCGCAAAGACTTCAAAACCTGCGTCGGTGACGCGCCAGCGAACGTTAAAATCATGCAGCCAGACGGCATAGGTTTTGCCCGTTTCCTCACCTTTACGATAGGCCGGGCGCGGGTCCTGCGCCAGTACTTCGCGGATAAACAGCGTTAACTGCGGATAACGCTTCTCCAGCGTCAAAAGCTGCTTTTCGACCTCTGCGGTAAAACACACCGCCATTTCTGCCGCTGGCGCACTTTGCGCATAGCTGGCACTGGCATCGGGAAGCGATTCAGCAAAGGGGAGATACGGTTTGATATCCACTACCGGCGTACCATCGACGAGATCCAGACTGCCGAGCTTCAGAATCACGCTATCTTTATGGCAAACAACCTCTTTCAGCTCTACCAGCGACATACCAATTGGGTTAGGGCGAAAAGTGGAGCGCGTAGCGAAAACACCCATTCTGGCATTACCGCCGAGACGAGGCGGACGCACAGTCGGACGCCAGCCGCCTTCCATCGTTTGATGAAAGACGAAAAGGATCCATAAATGGCTGAATGCTTCCAGGCCGCGAACGGCGTCGGCCTGGTTGTAGGGAGCAATGAGATGTAGTTCGCCGTTGGCGCTTTTTACCAGACCTGGCTGGCGCGGAACGGCGAATTTTTCTTTATAGGGCGAGCGAATAACGCCTATTTGCTCGAACTGGAAACTGCTCATTTCGCCGTGATGTTAAGCGCAGAACCTATACATACAGCCTGACGATAGCAACCTGGCGTACCGCTGGTGACTTCGCAGCTATGCAGTAATACCGCATTGGCTTTCATTTTCGAGGCGTTGATTTGCATCCGCTTACGTGCGGTTGGAATGCTCGGCGGAGAGTCCTGATTAGAGGCCTGGCAAGAGTCGCCACTGACTTCACCGAGATCGCGGAACGGTTTGCCGACTAATTCTTCTGCATTGGTATAAATTCGGACCGGCGTGGCGCGCGGCGCTTTCGGTTTTGCAGGCTCCGCTTTCGGCTGGGGTGCAGTGCTTTGAACGGGTTCGACAGGGGATCTGCTTAACATGGAACAGCCGCTTAGCATGAGTGCTACTAAACAGATCGGTAAAGCACGCATAGTATTTCCTCAATGTATGATCAAAACGTCAATATTGAATCAGGCGCTTGTAAAAATGACAAGACGGGCAAGCGCCCGTCCTGAATGATATTACAAATTGTGGAAACAGCCTAAATATTACCAGCCTTTAACAGCGCCGCCGTTAAACACTTTGTTTGCTGCTTCGTAAACTTCGTCAGACTGATAAGCCTGAACGAATTTCTTCACGTTTTCGGCGTCTTTGTTGTCTTCACGCGTTACGATCAGGTTTACGTACGGGGACTCTTTATCTTCGACAAAGATACCGTCTTTCGCTGGAGTCAGGCCAATCTGGCTGGCATAGGTGGTATTGATAACTGCCAGAGCGATTTGCGCGTCGTCCAGAGAGCGCGGCAGCTGCGGTGCTTCCAGTTCAACAATTTTCAGATTTTTTGGGTTCTCAACAACATCAAGAACGGTCGGCAGCAGGCCAACGCCATCTTTCAGTTTGATCAAGCCCACTTTTTGCAGCAGCAGCAGTGAACGACCAAGGTTAGTTGGGTCGTTTGGCACGGCAACCTGCGAACCATCCTGCAGTTCATCCAGTGATTTGATTTTCTTGGAGTAACCAGCAATCGGATAAACAAATGTGTTGCCTACTGCGACCAGTTTGTAGCCACGATCTTTCAGTTGCTGATCAAGGTACGGTTTATGCTGGAAGGCGTTGGCGTCGATATCGCCTTTGCTCAATGCTTCGTTTGGCAGAACATAGTCGTTGAAGGTTACCAGCTCAACGTCCAGGCCATATTTGTCTTTCGCAACTTTCTGCGCGACTTCTGCAACCTGCTGTTCGGCACCAACAATCACGCCGACTTTAATGTGGTTTGGATCTTTTTCATCCTGACCGCAGCCTACCAGTGCCAGTGATCCAATCAGGGCTCCCACTGCCGCAAAGGTTTTGAATTTGAACGCCATACCTTATTCCTTCTTCAATTATTTATGTTGTGTTGAACGTTACTTGCGAGTGACAGCCCGGACGATGCGGTCGCCTGCGAACTGAATTAAATAAACCAGAATGACCAGCAATACCAGTACCGTATTCATCACCGTCGCGTTGTAGCCGATGTAGCCATACTGATAGCCAATCTGACCTAAACCACCGGCACCGACTGCACCACCCATCGCGGAATAACCAACCAGGGTAATCAGGGTGATAGTTGCCGCATTCACCAGACCCGGCAACGCTTCCGGTAACAGCACTTTACGGACGATCTGCATTGGCGTGGCCCCCATTGCGCGGGAAGCTTCAATTAACCCGGTTGGGATCTCCAGCAGAGCGTTCTCGACCATACGGGCAATAAACGGTGCTGCACCAACGGTTAACGGAACAATCGCTGCCTGCAATCCAATCGATGTACCGACAATAACGCGGGTAAACGGAATCATCCATACCAGCAAGATAATGAACGGGATGGAACGGAAAATGTTCACAATCGCAGAAATGGTACGATACAACTTCGCGTTAGCAATAATTTGCCCCGGACGCGTGACATAAAGCAGAACGCCAACCGGCAGACCAATCACAAAGCCAAAAAAACCGGATACGAAGGTCATTGCCAGTGTTTCCCATACGCCACGAACCAGCAGCCATATCATCGGCTCAGACATAACCCAGTACCTCTACTTTTACATGGTGTTCCTGAAGCCAGGCAATGGCGGCTTGCGTATCTTGTTGTGTGCCGTGCATTTCAGTCAGCATAATGCCGAACTTAACGCCACCGGCGTAATCCATCTGCGCGCTAATAATGTTGTTGTTGACGTTGAAACGACGCGCGGTTTCAGAAAGCAGTGGGGCATCGACCGATTGACCGGTAAACTCCAGACGCAGCATCGGCACGCAGTCAGTAAATGGCTCCGCTTGCAGACGTTCCTGGTAATCTTCCGGGATATCCAGATGCAGGGTCGACTGAATAAACTTCTGCGCCAGCGGCGTTTTCGGATGCGAGAACACTTCACTTACCGTGTCCTGCTCGATCAGTTCGCCATTGCTGATGACCGCCACGCAATCACAAATGCGCTTCACAACGTCCATTTCGTGAGTGATCAACAGAATCGTCAAACCCAGACGGCGGTTGATGTCTTTCAGCAGTTCGAGAATAGAACGTGTCGTTGCCGGGTCCAGCGCGCTGGTGGCTTCATCACACAGCAATACTTTGGGATTGCTGGCTAATGCACGGGCAATCGCCACACGTTGTTTCTGCCCACCGGAAAGATTCGACGGGTAGCTATCATGCTTATCGCCAAGACCAACCAATGACAGCAATTCCGTCACGCGACGTTTGATCTCGTCTTTCGGTGTGTTGTCCAGCTCCAGCGGCAGAGCCACGTTGCCAAAAACAGTACGCGAAGAGAGCAGGTTAAAATGCTGGAAAATCATACCAATCTGGCGACGAGCTTTGGTCAACTCGGATTCTGACAGCGTGGTCAGTTCCTGGCCATCGACCAGCACGCTACCCTCGGTTGGGCGCTCCAGCAGGTTTACACAACGTATAAGCGTACTCTTACCCGCGCCTGAGGCACCGATAACGCCATAAATTTGTCCAGCTGGCACATGCAGGCTGACGTTGTTCAACGCCTGGATGGTGCGGGTGCCCTGGTGGAACACTTTGGTGATATTCGAAAGTTTTATCATTGATTATTTATTATCGTCATTAAGTTAGTCGTGGCATTTCGAATGCCTGGAACGGGCAACGCCGTCAATGAAATGGATGTTAAGGCATCCAGACGTCTAAATCAATCAGGTTTATGCGAAGAGCACTTTCTTGCAGGTCGAAACATGCGATACTAGCGTCACATGCCTTATTAAGGAGCTATAAAAGGTGGCGAAGAGCGTACCCGCAATTTTTCTTGACCGTGATGGCACCATTAATGTCGATCACGGTTATGTCCATGAGATCGACAACTTTGAATTTATCGACGGTGTTATTGACGCCATGCGCGAGCTAAAAAAAATGGGCTTTGCGCTGGTGGTAGTAACCAACCAGTCTGGCATTGCTCGCGGTAAATTTACTGAAGCACAGTTTGAAACGCTGACCGAGTGGATGGACTGGTCGCTGGCGGACCGCGATGTCGATCTGGATGGTATCTATTATTGCCCGCATCATCCGCAGGGTAGTGTTGAAGAGTTTCGCCAGGTCTGCGACTGCCGCAAACCACATCCGGGGATGTTTTTGTCAGCACGCGATTATTTGCATATTGATATGGCCGCTTCTTATATGGTGGGCGATAAATTAGAAGATATGCAGGCAGCGGCTGCGGCGAGCGTGGGAACAAAAGTGCTGGTGCGTACGGGTAAACCTATTACGCCTGAAGCAGAAAACGCGGCGGATTGGGTGTTAAATAGCCTGGCAGACCTTCCGCAAGCGATAAAAAAGCAGCAAAAACCGGCGTAATGATTAAAAGATGAGCGGTTGAAATAAAAATGCATTTTTCCGCTTGTCTTCCTGAAACGACTCCCTATAATGCGCCTCCATCGACACGGCGGATGTGAATCACTTCACACAAACAGCCGGTTCGGTTGAAGAGAAAAATCCTGAAATTCAGGGTTGACTCTGAAAGAGGAAAGCGTAATATACGCCACCTCGCGACAGTGAGCTGAAAGCCGCGTCGCAACTGCTCTTTAACAATTTATCAGACAATCTGTGTGGGCACTCGAAGATACGGATTCTTAACGTCGCAAGACGAAAAATGAATACCAAGTCTCAGGAGTGAACACGTAATTCATTACGAAGTTTAATTCTTTGAGCATCAAACTTTTAAATTGAAGAGTTTGATCATGGCTCAGATTGAACGCTGGCGGCAGGCCTAACACATGCAAGTCGAACGGTAACAGGAAGCAGCTTGCTGCTTTGCTGACGAGTGGCGGACGGGTGAGTAATGTCTGGGAAACTGCCTGATGGAGGGGGATAACTACTGGAAACGGTAGCTAATACCGCATAACGTCGCAAGACCAAAGAGGGGGACCTTAGGGCCTCTTGCCATCGGATGTGCCCAGATGGGATTAGCTAGTAGGTGGGGTAACGGCTCACCTAGGCGACGATCCCTAGCTGGTCTGAGAGGATGACCAGCCACACTGGAACTGAGACACGGTCCAGACTCCTACGGGAGGCAGCAGTGGGGAATATTGCACAATGGGCGCAAGCCTGATGCAGCCATGCCGCGTGTATGAAGAAGGCCTTCGGGTTGTAAAGTACTTTCAGCGGGGAGGAAGGGAGTAAAGTTAATACCTTTGCTCATTGACGTTACCCGCAGAAGAAGCACCGGCTAACTCCGTGCCAGCAGCCGCGGTAATACGGAGGGTGCAAGCGTTAATCGGAATTACTGGGCGTAAAGCGCACGCAGGCGGTTTGTTAAGTCAGATGTGAAATCCCCGGGCTCAACCTGGGAACTGCATCTGATACTGGCAAGCTTGAGTCTCGTAGAGGGGGGTAGAATTCCAGGTGTAGCGGTGAAATGCGTAGAGATCTGGAGGAATACCGGTGGCGAAGGCGGCCCCCTGGACGAAGACTGACGCTCAGGTGCGAAAGCGTGGGGAGCAAACAGGATTAGATACCCTGGTAGTCCACGCCGTAAACGATGTCGACTTGGAGGTTGTGCCCTTGAGGCGTGGCTTCCGGAGCTAACGCGTTAAGTCGACCGCCTGGGGAGTACGGCCGCAAGGTTAAAACTCAAATGAATTGACGGGGGCCCGCACAAGCGGTGGAGCATGTGGTTTAATTCGATGCAACGCGAAGAACCTTACCTGGTCTTGACATCCACGGAAGTTTTCAGAGATGAGAATGTGCCTTCGGGAACCGTGAGACAGGTGCTGCATGGCTGTCGTCAGCTCGTGTTGTGAAATGTTGGGTTAAGTCCCGCAACGAGCGCAACCCTTATCCTTTGTTGCCAGCGGTCCGGCCGGGAACTCAAAGGAGACTGCCAGTGATAAACTGGAGGAAGGTGGGGATGACGTCAAGTCATCATGGCCCTTACGACCAGGGCTACACACGTGCTACAATGGCGCATACAAAGAGAAGCGACCTCGCGAGAGCAAGCGGACCTCATAAAGTGCGTCGTAGTCCGGATTGGAGTCTGCAACTCGACTCCATGAAGTCGGAATCGCTAGTAATCGTGGATCAGAATGCCACGGTGAATACGTTCCCGGGCCTTGTACACACCGCCCGTCACACCATGGGAGTGGGTTGCAAAAGAAGTAGGTAGCTTAACCTTCGGGAGGGCGCTTACCACTTTGTGATTCATGACTGGGGTGAAGTCGTAACAAGGTAACCGTAGGGGAACCTGCGGTTGGATCACCTCCTTACCTTAAAGAAGCGTACTTTGAAGTGCTCACACAGATTGTCTGATGAAAATGAGCAGTAAAACCTCTACAGGCTTGTAGCTCAGGTGGTTAGAGCGCACCCCTGATAAGGGTGAGGTCGGTGGTTCAAGTCCACTCAGGCCTACCAAATTTGCATCGCAAATTTGAAGAGGTTTTAACTACATGTTATGGGGCTATAGCTCAGCTGGGAGAGCGCCTGCTTTGCACGCAGGAGGTCTGCGGTTCGATCCCGCATAGCTCCACCATCTCTGTAGTGATTAAATAAAAAATACTTCAGAGTGTACCTGCAAAGGTTCACTGCGAAGTTTTGCTCTTTAAAAATCTGGATCAAGCTGAAAATTGAAACACTGAACAACGAAAGTTGTTCGTGAGTCTCTCAAATTTTCGCAACACGATGATGGATCGCAAGAAACATCTTCGGGTTGTGAGGTTAAGCGACTAAGCGTACACGGTGGATGCCCTGGCAGTCAGAGGCGATGAAGGACGTGCTAATCTGCGATAAGCGTCGGTGAGGTGATATGAACCGTTATAACCGGCGATTTCCGAATGGGGAAACCCAGTGTGTTTCGACACACTATCATTAACTGAATCCATAGGTTAATGAGGCGAACCGGGGGAACTGAAACATCTAAGTACCCCGAGGAAAAGAAATCAACCGAGATTCCCCCAGTAGCGGCGAGCGAACGGGGAGGAGCCCAGAGCCTGAATCAGTGTGTGTGTTAGTGGAAGCGTCTGGAAAGGCGCGCGATACAGGGTGACAGCCCCGTACACAAAAATGCACATATTGTGAGCTCGATGAGTAGGGCGGGACACGTGGTATCCTGTCTGAATATGGGGGGACCATCCTCCAAGGCTAAATACTCCTGACTGACCGATAGTGAACCAGTACCGTGAGGGAAAGGCGAAAAGAACCCCGGCGAGGGGAGTGAAAAAGAACCTGAAACCGTGTACGTACAAGCAGTGGGAGCCTCTTTATGGGGTGACTGCGTACCTTTTGTATAATGGGTCAGCGACTTATATTCTGTAGCAAGGTTAACCGAATAGGGGAGCCGAAGGGAAACCGAGTCTTAACTGGGCGTTAAGTTGCAGGGTATAGACCCGAAACCCGGTGATCTAGCCATGGGCAGGTTGAAGGTTGGGTAACACTAACTGGAGGACCGAACCGACTAATGTTGAAAAATTAGCGGATGACTTGTGGCTGGGGGTGAAAGGCCAATCAAACCGGGAGATAGCTGGTTCTCCCCGAAAGCTATTTAGGTAGCGCCTCGTGAATTCATCTCCGGGGGTAGAGCACTGTTTCGGCAAGGGGGTCATCCCGACTTACCAACCCGATGCAAACTGCGAATACCGGAGAATGTTATCACGGGAGACACACGGCGGGTGCTAACGTCCGTCGTGAAGAGGGAAACAACCCAGACCGCCAGCTAAGGTCCCAAAGTCATGGTTAAGTGGGAAACGATGTGGGAAGGCCCAGACAGCCAGGATGTTGGCTTAGAAGCAGCCATCATTTAAAGAAAGCGTAATAGCTCACTGGTCGAGTCGGCCTGCGCGGAAGATGTAACGGGGCTAAACCATGCACCGAAGCTGCGGCAGCGACACTATGTGTTGTTGGGTAGGGGAGCGTTCTGTAAGCCTGTGAAGGTGGCCTGTGAGGGTTGCTGGAGGTATCAGAAGTGCGAATGCTGACATAAGTAACGATAAAGCGGGTGAAAAGCCCGCTCGCCGGAAGACCAAGGGTTCCTGTCCAACGTTAATCGGGGCAGGGTGAGTCGACCCCTAAGGCGAGGCCGAAAGGCGTAGTCGATGGGAAACAGGTTAATATTCCTGTACTTGGTGTTACTGCGAAGGGGGGACGGAGAAGGCTATGTTGGCCGGGCGACGGTTGTCCCGGTTTAAGCGTGTAGGCTGGTTTTCCAGGCAAATCCGGAAAACCAAGGCTGAGGCGTGATGACGAGGCACTACGGTGCTGAAGCGACAAATGCCCTGCTTCCAGGAAAAGCCTCTAAGCATCAGGTAACATCAAATCGTACCCCAAACCGACACAGGTGGTCAGGTAGAGAATACCAAGGCGCTTGAGAGAACTCGGGTGAAGGAACTAGGCAAAATGGTGCCGTAACTTCGGGAGAAGGCACGCTGATATGTAGGTGAAGCGACTTGCTCGTGGAGCTGAAATCAGTCGAAGATACCAGCTGGCTGCAACTGTTTATTAAAAACACAGCACTGTGCAAACACGAAAGTGGACGTATACGGTGTGACGCCTGCCCGGTGCCGGAAGGTTAATTGATGGGGTTAGCGGTAACGCGAAGCTCTTGATCGAAGCCCCGGTAAACGGCGGCCGTAACTATAACGGTCCTAAGGTAGCGAAATTCCTTGTCGGGTAAGTTCCGACCTGCACGAATGGCGTAATGATGGCCAGGCTGTCTCCACCCGAGACTCAGTGAAATTGAACTCGCTGTGAAGATGCAGTGTACCCGCGGCAAGACGGAAAGACCCCGTGAACCTTTACTATAGCTTGACACTGAACATTGAGCCTTGATGTGTAGGATAGGTGGGAGGCTTTGAAGTGTGGACGCCAGTCTGCATGGAGCCGACCTTGAAATACCACCCTTTAATGTTTGATGTTCTAACGTTGGCCCGTAATCCGGGTTGCGGACAGTGTCTGGTGGGTAGTTTGACTGGGGCGGTCTCCTCCTAAAGAGTAACGGAGGAGCACGAAGGTTGGCTAATCCTGGTCGGACATCAGGAGGTTAGTGCAATGGCATAAGCCAGCTTGACTGCGAGCGTGACGGCGCGAGCAGGTGCGAAAGCAGGTCATAGTGATCCGGTGGTTCTGAATGGAAGGGCCATCGCTCAACGGATAAAAGGTACTCCGGGGATAACAGGCTGATACCGCCCAAGAGTTCATATCGACGGCGGTGTTTGGCACCTCGATGTCGGCTCATCACATCCTGGGGCTGAAGTAGGTCCCAAGGGTATGGCTGTTCGCCATTTAAAGTGGTACGCGAGCTGGGTTTAGAACGTCGTGAGACAGTTCGGTCCCTATCTGCCGTGGGCGCTGGAGAACTGAGGGGGGCTGCTCCTAGTACGAGAGGACCGGAGTGGACGCATCACTGGTGTTCGGGTTGTCATGCCAATGGCACTGCCCGGTAGCTAAATGCGGAAGAGATAAGTGCTGAAAGCATCTAAGCACGAAACTTGCCCCGAGATGAGTTCTCCCTGAGACTTAGAGTCTCCTGAAGGAACGTTGAAGACGACGACGTTGATAGGCCGGGTGTGTAAGCGCAGCGATGCGTTGAGCTAACCGGTACTAATGAACCGTGAGGCTTAACCTTACAACGCCGAAGCTGTTTTGGCGGATTGAGAGAAGATTTTCAGCCTGATACAGATTAAATCGACAGGTCAGAACAGGACGTGTTGATAAAACAGAATTTGCCTGGCGGCCGTAGCGCGGTGGTCCCACCTGACCCCATGCCGAACTCAGAAGTGAAACGCCGTAGCGCCGATGGTAGTGTGGGGTCTCCCCATGCGAGAGTAGGGAACTGCCAGGCATCAAATTTAGCAGTAAGCCGGTTATAAACCGGTGGTTGTAAAAGAATTCGGTGGAGCGGTAGTTCAGTCGGTTAGAATACCTGCCTGTCACGCAGGGGGTCGCGGGTTCGAGTCCCGTCCGTTCCGCCACTTATTAAGAAGCCTCGAGTTAACGCTCGAGGTTTTTTTTCGTTTGTATTTCTATTATTGCCAAAATCGCAAAAATCCTCTGCGTTTTACGCCATTTTTCCACAACTGTCTGAAGCCCATAATCACCTCAGTTAACGAAAATAGCATTAAAAGAGGCATATTATGGCTATCCCTGCATTTGGTTTAGGCACTTTCCGTCTGAAAGACGACGTTGTTATTTCATCTGTGAAAACGGCGCTTGAACTTGATTATCGCGCAATTGATACCGCACAAATCTATGATAACGAAGCCGCAGTAGGTCAGGCGATTGCAGAAAGTGGCGTGCCACGTCATGAACTCTACATCACCACTAAAATCTGGATTGAAAATCTCAGCAAAGACAAATTGATCCCGAGTCTGAAAGAGAGCCTGCAAAAATTGCGTACCGATTATGTTGATCTGACGCTAATCCACTGGCCGTCACCAAGCGATGAAGTCTCTGCTGAAGAGTTTATGCAGGCGCTGCTGGAAGCCAAAAAACAAGGGCTGACGCGTGAGATCGGTATTTCCAACTTCACGATCCCATTGATGGAAAAAGCGATTGCTGCTGTTGGCGCTGAAAACATCGCTACTAACCAGATTGAACTCTCTCCTTATCTGCAAAACCGTAAAGTGGTCGCTTGGGCTAAACAGCACGGTATCCATATTACTTCCTATATGACTCTGGCGTATGGCAATGCACTGAAAGATAAGGTTATTGCTCGTATTGCAGCTAAACACAATGCGACTCCGGCTCAAGTGATTCTGGCGTGGGCTATGGGGGAAGGTTACTCAGTAATTCCTTCTTCTACTAAACGTGAAAACCTGGAGAGTAATCTTAAGGCACAAAATTTACAGCTTGATGCCGAAGATAAAAAAGCGATCGCCGCACTGGATTGCAACGACCGCCTGGTTAGCCCGGAAGGTCTGGCTCCTGAATGGGATTAAGCCTCTCTGACAGCTCCTCCGGGAGCTGTTTTTACATGTCCGCTAAGGAAATCGATAAAAGCCCGGATGCGCGTACTTACCGCACGGTCGCTGTAATAGACTGCACTGAATGGCATTTCCACTGGCAACACTTTATCTGCCATTAACTCCACCAATTCTCCGCGAGCGATTTCTTTGTCGATCATGTAGTCGGACAAACACGCAATCCCGTTGCCACTCAGGCAAAGCTGTTTCAGTGTTTCCCCACTATTGGATGACAAACCGTACTTCACCTCATGTAATTGTCCATCGCTACAGGCTATCGGCCAGGTATTGAGGGAAGCGGGTTCAGTGAATCTCAGGCAAATATGTTGCTTTAAATCGTCGATCGTTTCTGGCTTCCCGTAGCAGGAAATATAATCGGGGGAGGCGATAATTTTTCGATAACTGTTAAATAACGGCCTGGCACGTAAGCTGGAATCCGTTAACGTACCGGCGCGTATCGCGACATCCACTTTTCTTTCGATCAAATTAATAATCGTTTCGGAGGAGACTAGCGATAAAGTGACTTCCGGATAGCGTTCACGAAAAGGCTTAATCAACGGCATCAGAAAGTGCAGCACCACTGGAGTTGCGGCATCGATCCGTAACAGTCCACGCGGTGTATTACGCGTCTCCATAATTTCTGATTCTGCCGCTGCCATCTCCTGCAAAATTGACTGTACGCGATGAAAATAACGCTCGCCTTCTTCCGTCAGGCTAAGTTGCCGCGTGGTCCGATTAAGCAGGCTAACGCCAAGTTTCATCTCCAGCTTTTTCACCGCCCGGCTTACCGCTGAGTTTGCTTGCCCTAATTGTTCCGCTGCCCGGCTAAAGCTGCCGCTTTCGACGACTGAAACAAAAATGGCGAGTTCTTCCGACGTGGCTTTCATTTTTGCTCCTGTTGCAAAATAGAAGAGATATTTTGAATTTATTTGTCATTAAACCATCAGGATGCGAGATATGCCATCCGATTTAATGTTCTCAATAATGAGCAAAATCCTGACCGGTGTAAGCACTTGCTTACATAACAATATACAATTGCTCGTTGAAAGAGTGAGCTAAAATCCCTATAACAGTAGAACCCTCCCGAGTGCGGAAGGGTTGACGTGATAGAGGTTTCAAAGTCAAAAGTGCGAAAAAACACCTATGCCATGCGCTATGTTGCCGGACAACCTGCGGAAAGGATCTTACCGCCGGGGTCTTTTGCGAGCATCGGCCAGGCATTACCACCTGGAGAACCGTTAAGTACCGAAGAGCGTATTCGGATCCTGGTGTGGAACATATACAAACAGCAACGCGCTGAATGGTTGTCGGTATTAAAGAACTACGGCAAAGATGCACATCTGGTGTTATTGCAGGAAGCGCAGACAACGCCAGAGTTAGTACAGTTTGCGACTGCTAACTATCTTGCCGCCGATCAGGTACCCGCTTTCGTGCTGCCACAACATCCTTCTGGCGTAATGACCCTTTCGGCGGCACATCCAGTGTATTGCTGCCCGTTACGTGAACGAGAACCCATTTTGCGTCTGGCGAAATCGGCACTGGTGACGGTCTATCCCTTACCTGACACCCGCCTGTTGATGGTGGTTAATATACACGCCGTCAACTTCAGTCTGGGCGTGGATGTCTATAGTAAGCAGTTACTTCCTATTGGCGATCAGATAGCTCACCACAGTGGCCCGGTCATTATGGCGGGAGATTTCAATGCCTGGAGCCGTAGAAGGATGAACGCGTTATATCGCTTTGCGCGGGAAATGTCGCTACGCCAGGTGCGTTTTACCGATGATCAGCGCCGTCGGGCGTTTGGTCGCCCGCTCGATTTTGTTTTCTACCGTGGTCTGAACGTCAGCGAAGCTTCTGTACTGGTTACGCGCGCTTCCGATCACAATCCGCTACTCGTTGAATTCAGTCCCGGCAAGCCTGATAAATAAGGTATGTCAGGTCTGCCACAGGGCAGACCAACGTTTGGCGCTGCCCTTTTATACTCAAACAACAAAAGGACAGCGCAATGACAACACAATCCCACCATGACCACGTAGAAAAGCAGTTTAGCTCTCAAGCCAGCGAATATCTGACCAGTACCGTACATGCATCCGGACGAGATTTACAGCGCCTGGCGGTGCGTCTGGCTGATTATCCTGATGCAAGTGTACTTGATATGGGCTGCGGAGCAGGGCATGCCAGCTTTGTTGCTGCGCAAAACGTGAGCGCGGTGGTAGCGTATGACTTATCTGCCCAAATGCTGGATGTCGTGGCACAAGCTGCCGAAGCCCGGCAACTGAAAAATATCACCACCCGCCAGGGTTATGCCGAAAGTCTGCCATTTGCCGATAACGCATTTGATATTGTTATCAGCCGTTATTCTGCCCATCACTGGCATGATGTTGGTGCAGCACTGCGTGAAGTGAACCGGATATTGAAACCTGGCGGTAGGCTGATTGTGATGGACGTAATGTCTCCGGGCCACCCAGTGCGCGACATCTGGTTACAGACGGTAGAAGCATTACGCGATACCTCTCACGTACGAAACTACGCCAGCGGTGAGTGGTTGAGGTTAATCAATGAAGCCAATCTGATAGTTGATAATTTAATTACAGATAAGTTACCGCTGGAATTTTCTTCATGGGTCGCGAGAATGCGTACGCCAGAAGCGTTAGTAGACGCTATTCGCATTTACCAACAGAGCGCATCGACAGAGGTGAAAACGTATTTTGCCTTGCAGAATGATGGCTCTTTCACCAGTGATATCATCATGGTAGAAGCACATAAAGCAGCATAAATAAAAAAGGCACCGGGGGAATCGGTGCCTTTCATTATCTGGTTTGTCAGGAATCTGGCATGTTGTTGTTTTTCACAAACAACGTCAGCTTATCGCCTGGTTGCAGATTCGCAGTATCGCTGTTCCAGCGCATCACATCTTTGATGTTCACGCCGTGGCGTTTAGCAATGCTTGAAAGCGAATCGCCTTTGCGCACACGATACGTAATGCTATCGCTGTTGTTTGCCAACCGCTGTGCGCTACTACCTGCGCCAATCGTCAAGCTTTGGCCTGGCTTCAGCTTAGATCCGCGCAGTTTGTTCCACTGCTGCAAATCTTTGGTGCTAACGCCGAGACGTGAAGCGATACTTGAAAGCGTGTCGCCAGAGCGTACGGTGTAAACACGGCTGTTAAGCGGCGTATTGTCGGCAACCAGCGTCGACTGTACAGCAGCAATTTCGCCCGAAGCCAGAGATTCACGCAGTTGATCTGCATGCTTCTTTGGCACCATCACGTACTGCGGACCACTTGCGCCCAGCGTGGAGCCTTTCACGCCAGCGTTGAATGTCTTCAGCTTGCTGACGGAAATCCCCGCCATATCTGCAACCTTCGCCATTTCAACCGGGCTGCTCAGGTGCACACGCGCCAGAGCACGGCTTTCATCGGTCGTTGGCAGACGTACGCCATAACGCTTGCTGTTTTTGAGAATATCACTCAATGCCAGCATTTTAGGCACGTACTGCTTCGTTTCCTGCGGCAACGGTAACGACCAGAAGTCCGTGGATTTCCCACGCGCTTTGTTCGTTTTAATTGCCTTCATGACCCGACCTTCGCCGCTGTTATAAGCCGCTACGGTCAGAAGCCAGTCGCCGTCAAACATCTTGTTCAGACGCTGCATCATGTTCAGCGCGGCAGTTGTTGAAGCAACAACATCGCGACGCGCGTCATAATTGCGTGTCTGTTTCAAACCATAATTGCGCCCCGTGCTCGGAATGATCTGCCAGATGCCCGCGGCATTGGCGCCAGACGTTGCGTGAGGATCAAAAGCGCTCTCCACTATGGGTAGTAGTACCAGTTCCATAGGCATGTTACGTTTTTTAACTTGCCCGGCTATCCAGTACATATACGGCTCTGCCCGTAAAGTTACATCGTGGAGATAGCTCTTATTGCGTAAATATTTCTGTTTCTGTTCGCGAATCCGGTCGTTTTCCGGAATTCCCATCTTTAGCTCGTCGCCAATGAAAGCCCACAAGTCACCATCTGGCGCGATAGACGTCCCATCGTCCATCCATCGTGCCTGACTTGTAAACTTTGCTGCTTCCCCTTGACCAGCTGCAGAAAGGCTCTGTGCGTGCTGTTGAACGTTGCCGGTGCTCTGGCAACCCACGAGCAGGACAGAGGCGAGTAATATCGCTTTTGCCTTCATGTGTGTGTCAATAGTTGCTTAAAAGACGACCGATCATAACGGCGAACGGAGCCGATGACAAGAAAGTTTTATCAGAACCTATCTTTCTTTGACCTTAACCATGCAAAACGTTCTTCAGGTTGTTGCAATAATGTTTCTTCATTAATTACATTAATTAAATCAATATCTTCCGTTCTTAAAAAAACATTAATTTGCCGCTCATTTTTCAGAATTACGGGTAGTGTTATTTGATTTTTTGCCCGTAACTCCTTAACTTTACGATAATAATCATTTATGGACAAATCGTGCGGAAGAATACTCAAAGCAAACTTCATATTTGATAAGGTATATTCATGAGCACAACATACCAATGTATCGTCAGGTAACGCACTTAACTTTTTAATTGATTGATACATTTGTGATGGTGTCCCTTCAAACAACCGACCACACCCACCAGAAAACAGCGTGTCGCCGCAAAATAGATAAGGTTTACTGAAGTAACAGATATGTCCTAAAGTGTGACCCGGTGTGGCAATTACACTAAATTCATGCCCCAAAACGAAGGCAGTTTCGCCATCTTTGACTACCTGTGTTGTTCCCTTATCTTGTGTCTCTTGTGGTCCATACACCACAATTTGCGGAAATTTTTCCACCAGTTCTTTTACGCCTCCAACGTGATCGTGGTGATGGTGGGTGAGAAATATGGCCTCCGGTTGCCAGTTATTGGCGGAAATGGCGTTTAATACTGGCTCTGCGTCCCCGGGATCGACAATCAGACAGCGACCTGCTTCATCATTCAAAACCCAGATGTAATTGTCATCAAAGGCGGGAATACTGTTAAGATTCATAGATTACCTCTCAGTGTGAAACGGAAGGTTGTGATGAAACCGGCAAGAGTCCCTCAAACTGTCGTGGCTCCTGATTGCTGGGGCGATTTGCCCTGGGGAGAGCTTTATCGCAAGGCGCTGGAGCGTCAGCTCAACCCGTGGTTCACTAAAATGTATGGTTTTCATCTGCTTAAGATTGGCAATTTAAGCGCAGAAATCAATTGCGAAGCGTGCGCGGTTTCTCATCAAGTGAATGTTTCTGCGCAAGGAATGCCCGTCCAGGTGCAGGCGGACCCACTTCATCTTCCTTTTGCCGATAAATCCGTTGATGTTTGTCTACTGGCACATACATTGCCGTGGTGCACTGATCCGCATCGTTTATTGCGTGAAGCCGATCGGGTACTGATTGATGATGGCTGGCTGGTGATTAGTGGCTTCAATCCCATCAGTTTAATGGGATTACGCAAACTTGTGCCGGTATTGCGCAAAACATCGCCCTATAACAGCCGGATGTTCACTCTGATGCGGCAGCTGGACTGGCTCTCTTTGTTGAATTTTGAAGTGCTACACGCCAGCCGTTTCCACGTTCTCCCGTGGAACAAACACGGAGGAAAACTATTGAATGCGCATATTCCTGCGCTTGGTTGCTTACAACTTATTGTTGCCCGGAAACGGACTATTCCTTTAACGCTAAATCCGATGAAACAGAGCAAGAACAAACCGCGAATTCGCCAGGCGGTTGGTGCCACCCGGCAATGTCGTAAACCACAGGCTTAAACTTCGACTTGATAGCCTGTATCTTCCAGTGTGGGATTCATTGCCGCAGCACGAGCCAGTTCATCACAGCGTTCGTTTTCCGGGTGTCCGGCATGGCCTTTAACCCATTCCCATTTGATTTGATGCTGCCCCAGAGCAGCATCAAGACGTTGCCAGAGATCGACATTTTTTACTGGTTTTTTGTCTGCTGTTTTCCAACCACGTTTTTTCCAGTTATGGATCCACTGGGTGATACCCTGGCGGACATACTGGCTGTCGGTACTCAAAATGACTTCGCAATGTTCTTTTAACGCCTCCAGCGCGACAATAGCGGCCATCAACTCCATACGGTTGTTGGTGGTGCGGGTGTAGCCAGCGCTAAAGGTTTTCTCGCGTCCGCGATAGCGTAAAATAGCGCCGTAACCCCCAGGTCCAGGATTACCCAGACACGAACCATCGGTGAAAATTTCTACCTGTTTAAGCATCTCTGGTAGACTTCCTGTAATTGAATCGAACTGTAAAACGATAAGTCTGACATAAATGACCGCTATGAGCACTGCAATTACACGCCAGATCGTTCTCGATACCGAAACCACCGGTATGAACCAGATTGGTGCGCACTATGAAGGCCACAAGATCATTGAGATTGGTGCCGTTGAAGTGGTGAACCGTCGCCTGACGGGCAATAACTTCCATGTTTATCTCAAACCCGATCGGCTGGTGGATCCGGAAGCCTTTGGCGTACATGGTATTGCCGATGAATTTTTGCTCGATAAGCCCACGTTTGCCGAGGTAGCCGATGAGTTCATGGACTATATCCGCGGCGCGGAGCTGGTGATCCATAACGCAGCGTTCGATATCGGCTTTATGGACTACGAGTTTTCGTTGCTTAAGCGCGATATTCCGAAGACCAATACCTTCTGTAAGGTCACCGATAGCCTTGCGGTGGCGAGGAAAATGTTTCCCGGTAAGCGCAACAGCCTCGATGCGTTATGTGCCCGCTACGAAATAGATAACAGTAAACGAACGCTGCACGGGGCATTACTCGATGCCCAGATCCTTGCGGAAGTTTATCTGGCGATGACTGGTGGGCAAACGTCGATGGCTTTTGCGATGGAAGGAGAGACACAACAGCAACAAGGTGAAACAACAATTCAGCGCATTGTGCGTCAGGCAAGTAAGTTACGCGTTGTTTTTGCGACAGATGAAGAGCTTGCAGCACATGAAGCCCGTCTCGATCTGGTGCAGAAGAAAGGCGGAAGCTGCCTCTGGCGGGCATAAATACCTGTAAAAGGCGCTAAAAATAGCGACTTGGGCGATTTTTGCAGCAAACGATTCAAAAGATGAGAAAAACCGTTGACGAAGGGTGAGGCAATCCGTAATATTCGCCTCGTTCCCAACGGAACACAACGCGGAGCGGTAGTTCAGTCGGTTAGAATACCTGCCTGTCACGCAGGGGGTCGCGGGTTCGAGTCCCGTCCGTTCCGCCAAATTCACTCATGAAAATGAGTTCAGAGAGCCGCAAGATTTTTAATTTTGCGGTTTTTTCATCTAAATCCCGCTATTTCTTCGGTCTATGATTTTGTTATGCTGTAAATGTGTTAATCACATATGATAGACCATGTCATTAATATTTAATCATGCTA
Source organism: Escherichia coli DSM 30083 = JCM 1649 = ATCC 11775 (assembly GCF_003697165.2). Taxonomy (GTDB): domain Bacteria; phylum Pseudomonadota; class Gammaproteobacteria; order Enterobacterales; family Enterobacteriaceae; genus Escherichia; species Escherichia coli. Next base: position 3,768,564 of record NZ_CP033092.2, on the reverse strand, counting down.
TCGAATCATTCAATTTAAATATATTTGCACGTTATGATTTTCATTTTTCTATTGATTTAATGAATTTATATTTGCTGTTATTTTTTGTTTGTTCTGATTCAAGTGGAGTATATAATTAAAAATCGTTAGCTAAACATTACCATGATTATGACAGGCGAGGGAGTGTCCGATTATGAATTTAAAAAAGGTTTGTTGTATATGTGTATTATTCTCGCTGCTTGCAGGATGTGCCTCTGAATCTCCTATTGATGAAAAAAAGAAAAAAACTCAAACCACACAAATTTCTATTAATAAAAACGTTCCCCAGCAACTAACAGACAAAGATTTATATGGTAATGAAACCACACTGGCTGTATCCGAGGAGGATATTCAAGCTGCGCTTGAAGGAGATGAGTTTCGTGTGCCTCTTAATTCTCCTGTAATACTTGTTCAGTCTGGCAGTCGCGCACCGGAAACCATTATGCAGGAGGAGATGAGAAAATATTATACAGTTGCCACATTTTCTGGCATTCCTGACAGGAAAAAAACTGTAACCTGTAATAAAGACAAAAACAAAGATGAAAGCCTGGATATTGTAGATGCCGAAAATATGAACTGGATGCAGGCATTGCGTTTTGTTGCAGCAAAAGGCCATCAGAAAGCGATTATTGTTTTCCAGGATACGTTGCAGACAGGAAAATATGACTCTGGATTGAAATCAATAGTTTGGACAGATTATAAAAATCAAAAATTGACTGACACGATGTCACTGCGTTATTTGGTTCGATTCACGTTGGTGGATGTGGCTACAGGTGAGTGGGCTACCTGGTCGCCTGTGAATTATGAATCGAAAGTGATTTTTCCGCAGATAGGGAATAAAAATTCTGACAGCCTTGATGTGGCAGAACAGCAGATTTCACAACTTAAGCAGAAAACGTATGCAGCAGTGGTTAAAGACCTGGTGAATCGATATCAGTAGTGAGGTTTTATACCAGACGTTTTAGTGGTACTTAGCAAGAAAGAGCATTTCTCTTTTCTATTTTACACTATGGAACAAGTCTGCTAATTAATTTTACATATGTCTTTTAGGAGTGGTAAAAACTTTCCTAAAGTTATTTATTGTCCTCTCAACATATAAGCTGTAATTCGAGTTTTCGGTTGAACTGTCAAAAATACATCATATACATCTATAAAACAGCAGGTACGGTTAATTAAGAATTTTTATTCGTGATTAACCGTACTTTGTCATTTTATCCTATAATGTTAAATTGCCTTTTTAAAATATAACAATAATGCAGATGAAAGACTCCCTGGTAACTTAGAAAATCCGTTCACTCCAAAGGCTGTATGCACTGGTTCCGGCGACGCTGTGCTCCCAATTGATGCTCTCATAGGTAAATGACACAGACTCTTCCGCCTGCCCTGGACTGTCGTTAATGGTATGGGGAACGGTAAGGCCGATGTTTGAGAGCCGGGCGTTAGCCAGTTTCAGCTTGTAGTACGGTTCATTAATTCCAAAGCGGTTGGTGCGGTAGAATACAAAATCACAGGTCAGACATTCATTCTCTGAAATGGCCTTGCCCAGCAGAGGGGAGGATTTGTCCACCGGTTTCGTGATGGTCAACTCCTGATGGTTGACATTCTGCGCACGGCTCAGACCATGGGACAGTGACGTCACCATGATCTGATCCTGATGTGCAATCTGGGCTTTGTTACCGATGGACGGCATTGACGAGCATCCGGATGAAATCAGCCCCTGAAGTTCTCCGTTCAGTGTCAGATAGACGGGATTTGCCATTGTTATTCTCCTTAATCTCAATGAGTTGGATGGACAGGTTCGGTTCTGTTATCCGTTGCCATATCCTGTCCGGTATTTTTCAGCAGCAGCCAGCGGCTTAACAGCCCGTCCAGCCGTTCGTTGATCTCTTTTTCCAACGCCTGTGTGTCCTGCTTCTGTGTACGGGTCTCCTGGTACTGCGTCAGCAGGTACTCCAGTGGTGTTTCTTGATTCAGTAACCGTTCGGCCTGCCAGGTCACCGTTTTGATATACGATAGGGTGAAACCCTGTTTCTCCGTCTCCTTCTTCATCATCAAATCTGCAAAATCCCGCAAATTCTGCCGCGCTTGTTGCCAGCCCTTCATCTGCGGACTGGCTTGCGCCCGGTTTCTCAGCGTGTTGCTCCACATCCTGCTGGCTTCCTGCTGTTGCAGGCTTTCCGGCCAGAGGGTGTCTGCGGTGCGCATCATCTGCATTCCGGTTTCCAGCGGCTGTAGTGGCGGGGCATTCAGAAGCTGTTGCAGGTACTGTTCATATTCTTTCAGTACCGGGGATGCCAACCAGACGGTGGCGGCTCCCTGTGTGGTATCCCTGACCTGTGTAAGCTGCTGCTGCATCGGATACGCCTGCCACCACCAGAGTGCAGATGCGATAACGGCAGTACAGGCGGCACCGGCAACAAAACCTTTTACCGTGTCGCCCTGTTTTGCTTTGTCGGCGTTATCTGCCACACCGCGCACCCCCACCCGCATTTCCGGCAGGTCGGGTAGGGGGGGCATGGTTTCCGCTGTGGCGGAAGCCGTGCCTTCAGGCGCATAGACCAGCGTTCTGACCATGGTCTGTGCCGCCGTATCAGTACGGTTTCTGGGCTGCGGCTCAAACCGCTTGCGTGTGTTCTGCACAAAATAAAGCAGATTTTCCACGCGCGGCTGGCGCTTCAGTTCCACTTGCTGGAGTTTGTCGCAGATAAGCTGCAAAGCCCGTTCCGTGCGGTAGAGCAACGAAAGATCATTTTCGGAAAAGGAAACCTGCTGGCGCAGGATATTCCCGGTGCGGGTGTTGAACCAGTCCAGCATCTCAGTCCGCGCCGGACCACTCTGCGGCCAGAATTTATCCCATTCGTGGATGATCATCGCAGCCAGCAGTTCCGCGCCTTCACAGAACCCTGCCAGTCCCTGATTACGTGTACGTGCCAGCGTATAGTAGGTGGCGGTATGCAAATCCACCCCGTTGGCCTTAAAAATCGACAGCGCCAGCGATTCCACCAGTTTCCAGTTCAGCTCCGGCTGTGACGGGTGGTTAGCTTTGTTAATTTCTTCGCGGATGGCGCTGAACTCCGGCAGGGCGCGCGGATCGCTGCCGGTAACGATAGTTTGTGTCAGTGCGTAATTGCTCATCACTATCCCCTTAATACAACGTATCCGGTAAACGGAACAGGCTGAACAGACCGCCGGTGAACGGGTTATCTTCGGTATCCACATGCACCTGGTAAACCATTGCGCCGCCGTCCACGTTAAAGCGCACGTTAAAGGTGTCACTGGTCACATTGGTCAACTGGCCCGCGCCGAACAGGCGGAACTGCGCCCACGGTCCACTGAACGCGATACTGCGCGGTGCTCTGCCGCTGGTGCCAATCAGCGTCAGCTTGCTTTCATTGCCTTCACGCATGTTGTTCGGCCAGACCAGATGGGCGGTGTAGTTGCGTCCCTGGCTGTAGTCCACTAACTGGCCGTCCAGGTTAAGTACGCTGCGCCGCTTATTGCCGGAAAGCGATACGGTTTCCACGGCAAACTGTGCGCCCAGCCCGTTCTGCTGGCTGAAGAAGATGTCGCGGATTTTCTGCGCGGTATCCAGTTGCTGCCGGATATCTTCACGGATTAACACTCTGCCGTCGTCGCCAAAGGTCAGATCGTTTTCAAGGAACAGGCGCAGGTTGTTCTTGTAGAAATTGTCCAGAATGCCATCCGGTTTAAAGAAACGTTCAAACGAATCCAGTGAGGCATCCTGTGTGGCGCGCGGATTAAACGGATAGTTATCGGCAAGCTGCTCGTTGAAGGGTTTCACTACATTGTCGCGCCAGTCCACTTCCATGTAACGAACGGCTTCCACCATCACCACATGCCAGGCCTGATCCGCGAGCTTACCTACCCAGCGGTTAAGAGGCGCAGGCAGGGTTTTTGCCATCTGACGGGTGGCGAAGATTGGATCGCTGCTGTTTTGATCCAGCCGTAGCTGTACTGCTTTCAGCGCCGATTTCCCCGGCACTGGCGAGTTCTGGATCGCCAGCAGGTAACGGTGCAGCTCGGTCAGTTGCTGGTACACGGCCTGTAGCGTACTCGCCTTGTCCTTTTGCTCCTCCAGTGCGCTGTTTTCCGGTGCGAACTCATGCCCCAGCCGGGATAACAGGCGGTAATCCATCTCATTTATCGCCGCTTCCCTCGCCTTATCATCCAGTTTGCCGGAGAGCGTCAGCGCGTGGGTATTATCGCGCAGCGCCGTCAGCGCACGCTGGAATGGCTGATCGCCGCTGATAATCTGCTCCAGCGCGTCGGTCAGCGCCGACATGGCCTCATAGTCACGGACGTTGAGGTTATCCATTCCGGCACGCCAGGTGGCGGTATAGTCACTGATGTACTGTTCGGTGATATGGCGCTGGATCTCTTCACGGTCGGCCTCGCTGTAGGCGACGCTTTGCGTCAGGTTCAGTACCCACGAATCCAGCGCGGTCAGCTCAACGAGGCCCTCACGCTGTTTGACAAAATAGCTTTGCAGTCCATAGCGGGTGAGGAACTGCGGGATCACCAGTTTTTCATCATTACCGGCGACGAACACGTTGTCGAAGGTGGGACCAACCTGGTCGCGCAAATTCAAATCGGCGGGCAACACGCTTAATGCTTTGGTGCGCAGGGTCTGGTAGACACGCTGGTATATGGGCAGCTTGCTCAGTTCCTGCTGCGCATTAATGATCGGTTTATCATAGGGGGTCCAGCGGCTGACAGCATCGCTGTCGCTGCTTTGGCGCTGCGCGTGCCAGTCGGTGTGCTCCAGCGCATAGTCCAGATGCACCATCAGTTGCGCCTGAATATCGCGCTGGCCGTGAAATTCATTGCTCCAGCGCCGTGCCATGTACTGTTTTACCGCCTCGTTGTTGCGCCCACTTTTGTCTTCCATCATGCGCACTACGCGCAGCACAGCGAGCTTTTCTTCGCTCTCTGGCGGGGCAATGTTTAGATCCCGGATCAGGCCGTTCATTAACGAGGGGAGATAACGCTGCTCAAGAAGCTGAATGTAGGTTTGCTCCACATACGGCCCTACGCGGGCGCCCTGGTACAATCCCATATCCGCCAGAAAACCGTGATCGCGATAATCACCATAGGCCAGGGTGGCATCGCGTACCGGGTTAAGCAATGGCAATTGCAGATTGCCGAATTCATCCGTTCCCTGCGGTGGTGGTACGTCCATAAAGGCTTTAGCTTGTGCCAGTACGTTAACGCCAGACTGCCAGTTCTGATTGTAATAATGGTGCCAGCTTCCGACCATCAATGCCGCCAGTGCCGCGCCACAGGTGGAAAAGGCGGTCAGCCTGCGCCGGGAGCTGTTCAGCCAGACGCTGTTTTCACCCGCCAGGTTCGGCTCAGCCAGCAGGACTTCCGGGAAGAGGCGGCGAGTAAAATACGGCGTCGTCTCCACCAGAGGCCAGGTTGCCAGCGAGCTGTTACCCAGTCCGTACTGGCGGGCGGCGGACTGCGTGAAAATATCATCCACCTGGCCACGCTGTAGCGAGGATGTGAGCCAGACGCCACGCAGCATTACATCCATGTTCTCACCGTCCAGCAATGCGGCGAGCAGTGCGGTGACGATTTCTCCTGTTCCCTGCATCTGACGGGAGAAGCTGAACACAGCGCTGCGGGGAGCAGCACCGGTTTGTGCGAGCACCAGATCCGACAGCGCCAGGTTCACCTGTTGTACCCACGTCTGCCAGAAAGCCCCCAGTTCGCTGCGCCAGCCGTCACTTTCATGGGCGCGGCGGGTAAATGTGACGCCGAGGATCGCATCGCGGTCTTTTTTATCCAGTGAATGGAACAGCGCGGCAAAGCCGTTCAGCAGATCCAGCCGTGTCAGCACCACGTAAACGGGCAGACGGCAGTGCAGGCTCTGACGGATCTCCTGAAGTTGCTGGCGCAAATTTTGTACCAGTGTCTCACGGCGGGATTTATCCGCCGTCAGCAGATCGGGAAGATCGAGCGTCAGGATAAGACCGTTGAGCGGCTGGCGAGCGCGCGTTTGCATCAGCCAGCCCAGCCAGTGTTCGCGCAGGCGGCGGCGGAGCAGATCATCCCCGCCGGGAGTGGTCAGTACGCCGTCAACATCGAAAATTACCGCCTGGTTGCCCACTCGCGGTGTGATCAGCGGGTGGTATTCCACACCCCGGATGCTTTCCGGCGTGTAAACAATGTCAGACGGAAAGCCCTCGCGCAGCAGCGTGCTTTTGCCGCTACCCGCAGGACCAATGACCATATACCACGGCAACTGCCACAGATAACGGCGGTTATCCAGATGGCGGCGCAGGCGCAGCAGCCAGTGATCCAGATATTGCTGCTGGCGGTGGAGTTCCACGGTCAACGGATCTTTTTCTTCCTCCCGCTGCTGTTTCTGCTGTTTTTCCAGCTTTTGCAGACGCTTCATCACCCGCCAGGTGAGCCAGACCAGAGCGATAAGTCCCCAGACGGCGGTCGCCAGCCAGCGGTTTGCCAGCGGAGCCAGCCAGTGCTGCTCATAGAGCGTCCATTTTGGACCCTGCCACCAGATCCACACCAGCAGAAAAATCCATGCCAGCGTCAGTAGCCAGGTGGCGGAAACTTTAAACCGCGGCATCGCTGGCCTGAGCGCAGATTTCAACGTGCTGAACAGTCGGGATGTGGGAAATTTGAACACAGTAACTCCTTGTTATCTTTTACTGTTCTGCCGTGAGTTTTTGTTCCAGTGCTTTCAGCAGGGAAGGCTCCCATTCGGATAGCATCATGTGTAATCCTGTTCTGAAGAGCATCCGGTACTGCTGTTGTGCAAGCTGAACCATACCGGCCTCTTCCAGTAACTGCGCGCCGAAAAACTGGCGGTGAAACTGGTGGCGGGGATCACCTTCGGGCAGGTTTTCCAGGTACCGCAGCGCGGCTTCCAGCCCGTTTTCATCGAAGCACGCCTTGGCCGCCTGTAATTCTTCATCGGTCTGTACAACCGGGACGGTCTGGTTGACTGAGCCGGATGATGCCAGCCACTGTTTCGTCTGTTCGGACACAAACGGAGTGCGGTCGTTAAACAACAGGTTGATCAGTGCGGGCAGGCGGGCCAGAAAATCGGTAACTTCATCACGGATAGCATCCGCCACCTGTTTATAACCGAGGCGCAGCGCGGTCTGTGCTGAGAGGTAATGACCGTCCAGCCAGTACGGGGCCAGCAGCAGGCTTTTTTCCACCTGCTGCCACAGCGCCATGTCGGCATTGTTCAGCCGCGCCAGGTAATCATCCATCATATCGACAGGGAAGGCTGCCAGTGGGGTCCGGCCATCGCTTTCTGCCTGCGGGGTACTGGTGATGGTTTGCCACAGCGCATGGCGGCGCAGTCGGTAACCCTGCGGTGACTCCGGCTGGCGCTCACAGAGAATGGCGGCCACCTTTAGCAGGGTGTCGCGCCATGCTTTATCGTCGTGGTTTTCAACGGTGACCTGCGGGATTGGAGTGGCTGCAACAGGAGGCTGAGCGGCAACCGTGTGCGGTGACATATCCGGTACATATCCGGTCGTGGCCTGCGGCGCAATGGCGGCGCTTCGTGCAGATGATGTCATTTCAGGCGCTACATCACGAAACGCGCGCTGAAACAGGGAAAATAAATCGTCTGTCGCCTTTGCCAGCTCAGACGCGTTGTGCGCCTGCCAGCACTGTGCCAGTTTTGCCAGCTCTCCCAGCAAAGCATCGCGCTGTATTGTCGCAGCATTCCCGGCAAAGTCCTGAACGGCAGACTCAAAGCGTTTTATCACCTGGGCGGCAAAGCGTTTTTTGTGGGCCATGTTCTGCGGTGCGGCGCATGTCCAGTAGTGCTCTGTATATTGTGCCAGCATCCTGGAGGCCAGCAGAATATCACCGGCATGTTGCAGGGTACGCAGCAAGTGGGCCAGCAGGCGAAAATCTTTGGTTTCTGAGGCCAGAAGCATCAGGCCCCGGCGCTGAAGTTCCGGGATATCAAGCTGGCTGTGCGCCAGTGAACCGAGCTTGACGATTTCGCTGTCGACAAACTCCCAGTCTGCATTGCCATCATCAAGCGCGGCGGACAGCTTATCTTCTGGCAGGTTTTCCAGCAGGTGTGCAAGCCATACATCGGGATTACGTAAGTCCATTGCCATATTCTTATTCTCCCGCCCAGTGGCAGGCGTCGCGTAGCGGCGCAATAACCCGTGCCAGCCCGTCAATGTTAAAGGTCAGCTTTCCGGCGGCGTTGTCTGTGCCGGTATCCACCGTCAGCGTTTTTGCGCCGAACAGTTGCTTAATTTCATCGATACCGGATAACCCCCGGCTGGACTCCAGCAGGGTGCCGTTCTCGCGCACAAACCAGTGGCTGCGCAATGCCCGGCTGTCGGCATTCAGGGTGACGGCGATATCATGGACATCCAGAGGGTGCATCAGCGCCACCTGCATCCGGGTGATATTGTCCACGCAACTGAACATCAGCACCGGGCGTGGCGGAACATGGCCGATAGCCGGGGTGGTTATCACCACCGTCGGGCGTTCACCCGGTACTTGCGTTACCAGCAGCTCCGTGGTGTTGCCCTGGCGGCGTTTTTCCTGTTCTGTCGCGCGGGCCCAGGCTTCACCTTGGTAACGAGCTTTCACCAGTGCGGCACCACCAAAGCCAGCCTGTTCCGGCGCAAGAATGCGGTCATAACAGTCAAGCCGCTCCAGCGCCGCCGTCTCCTGGCGGCAGGACTGCATGGCCTGTAACGTGGCTGTCGCATCCGGCGGTGTCGCTGTGGCGACAGCTACCGCCACACCGGCCACTGACGATGTTTCTGTGGGCGCGGCACTGGCGGGTAAGCCCGCCATCAGGCCCGCGATAAACCATCCTGTCTGCCGGAAAACGCACAACCTGCTCATAAAACCGTTTCGTCCTCTGTTTGCGGTGTCACGGCATCATCAGGCAGCGCATCTTCCACATCTGCCGTGAACGCACCGTCTGCCGCCGACAGGCGAATCCGGGCAATCGCCGTGTTGGCCGCCATTTTCTGCAACAGCAGCAGCGAGAGCGGCGGCAGCATGTCGCCGTCGATAACCGATTCCAGCATCCTCGCGCCGTTTTCCGCGCGGGTGACGCGGCTCATGATTTCGTCCGTCACTTCCGGCCCAATAATCACGTCCGCGCCAAAGCGGCTGCGCAGCACGTTATCCAGGCGGGCCAGTTTCCCGGCAATAATGGTAGCGAGCGTCTCTTTCGACAGCGGTAGGTAAGGCACCACTTCCATGCGCGCCAGCAGAGCAGGTTTAAAGAAGTCCGCCAGCACCGGATAGAGGGCTTCCTGCATGGTTTCCGGGTCATCGGCGTGTTCGACAATCACCTGGTAGCCAAGGTTGGAGGTCAGGAAGAAAACGATATTTTTACAGTCAATCAGGCGGCCTTCACCGTCTGCCATCTCGCCCTTGTCAAACGCCTGGTAGAACAGGTTGAGTACATCCGGGTGCGCTTTTTCTACTTCATCGAGCAGCACCACCGAGTACGGTTTCTGGCGAATCGCTTCGGTCAGTACGCCGCCTTCACCGTAGCCGACATAACCCGGAGGAGAGCCAATCAGCCGCGAAACGGTGTGTTTCTCCTGGAACTCAGACATATTGATGGTGGTCAGGTATTGACGTCCGCCATAGAGCAGTTCCGCCAGTTGCAGGACGGTTTCGGTTTTACCCACGCCGCTGGGGCCAGCCAGCAGGAACGCACCAAGCGGGCGTCCCGGACGGCGCAGGTCGGCGCGTGCGGTCAGCAGGTGTTTATGCAGGCTGGCAATCGCCAGGTCCTGGCCCTTGATGGTGCCGCCGAGCCATACCGGCAGGTCGGTGATGACCGACATCTCATTCTGTGACAGGCGGTTAAGCGGCACGCCGGTCCATTCAGCAATCACCGCTGCAATCTGTTTTTTATCGACATGCGGGGAAACCAGCAACTGGTCGTTATGCAGGGCGTCCAGTTCGGCAGTGAGTTGTGCCAGCCGTTGTACCGGGGAAACTGTTTCAGCGGTCTCTTCCGGCTGTACGCTGCCTGCATCATCAGCCGATTCGGCATCGGTACTATCCTGTTCTGCCTCTGGCGGCGTATCCTCCACGGCATCTGCGTCCGGCAACGACGCAACGTCGTCTTCTGCCACGCCCAGTAACTGCTGGCGCAGCGCGATAATTTCCTGTACCAGCGTCTGCTGCTGCCAGGCGACTTCCAGTTCGTCCAGCGCCGACAGCGTTTCATCATACTGCTCCAACACCTCAGTCATTCGTGAGGTGTCGGTACGCAGCCCGATGCGAAGCTCGCGCTCAAGCTGGCGAATTTCTGCCTCCTGCTGGTGGCTCAGGGTGGTCAGTGCCGAGATTTGTTTTGGCGGCGATGACAGGTTGATGGCCACACGGGCGCAGGCGGTGTCCAGCACATCAATGGCTTTGTCCGGCAACTGACGCCCGGAGAGATAACGCTCGCTCAGTGTCGCAGCGGCCTGCAAGGCGTCATCATCAATCAGCACGCCGTGAGATTGTTCATAGACCGCCGACAAACCGCGCAGAATAATGGTGGCTTCGGCAGCGTTGGGTTCGCTGACCTTCACTAACTGGAAGCGGCGCGACAAAGCTGCATCTTTCTCGAAATATTTTTTGTACTCGCTCCAGGTGGTGGCGGCGATGGTTTTCAGCTCGCCGCGCGCCAGCGCTGGTTTGAGCAGGTTGGATATATCCAGCCCGCCCTGCTGGTTGCCCGCGCCAATCAGGGTATGTGCTTCGTCGATAAACAGAATGACCGGCACCGGGGAGAAAATGACCTCCGCCATCAGCCCCTTGAAGCGTTTTTCAAACTCACCTTTCACCGACGCACCGGCCTGCAATGCGCCCAGGTCAAGGGTCATGATATCGGTGTTTTTCAGCTTGTCCGGCACCTGGCCTGCCACGATGCGCAGCGCCAGCCCTTCAATCAGCGCGCTTTTACCCACGCCTGCTTCGCCCACTACCACCGGATTGTTTTTACGGCGGCGGCAGAGAATGTCGATCATCAGGTCGATTTCATAGTTGCGGCACAGTACCAGGTCAAGCCTGCCGTTACGGGCGTCTGCGGTCATGTTTTTGGCGTAGCGGGCAAGCAGGGTGTCGCCGGTTTCCGTTGCGCGGGGCGTTTGCCCGCCAGCCAGATCCACGGATTCGGCGGATTCTTTTGTCCATGCTGCGAAATCCTGCTGTAACTGGTCGCGGTTTATGGCCGTCAGCAGACGGGCAGCAGCGGGTGGAATATAGCGCAGCGGTGAATGCAGCAGAGTAAGCAGCAGGACGCCGCTGCGCAGTTCGCTGTGCTGCATCTGGGCTGAGGCCAGCAGCCATGACTCCTTGAGCCATTCGATCAGCATCGGGGAGAAGCTGGGATAGCCTTCGGCGGAACGTCCACCGGGATAACTCTCCACGGTCAGCGCCTGGCGTAAATCCTCCGCACTGATGCCTGTGCGTTCGGCAATCACCCTTACGTCGTTGCGCGGGATTGCCAGCATCTGTAACAGCACATGGGCAACGGTGATCTCACTGGCCTGCTGGCTCATACACTCCGAGGCAGCCATTTCCAGCGCCTGTTTTGCAAAGGGGTTAAGCCGCTTTACGAGCGTGGCTAAATCAATCTGGATCATAAGATGTCCTTATCGGAGTAATTTATTGAGCTGATGCAGAATATCCTGTGTCTGGCTGTCCAGACGCAGCAGATAAAACAGATAAAATACGGTCAGCACAACAAGACCGCCGCACAGTACATGCTTGATGGTCAGTCGTCGGATTAACTGATAACGCCCACCCTGTATGTTGTTCTTCTGATGAAGTAGCGGAAATGGCGCGTCACCGCGCAGTTTGTGCAGGGCATGGTGCAGGCGCTGGTAGATCCGCTCAAATTCATCCTGTTGCTGAATGGCAACCTTGTAGCGCCCGCGAAAGCCGAGCGAAAAACAGAGGTATAAAAATTCCAGCAGATCCTGGTAACGTACCGGCTCCCGGATCAGGCGTTCGAGCAGGATAAACACTTTCTCGCCGCCCCAGGCTTCGTTATGAAAATGAACCAGCAGCGACTGTTTGATCCATTCGTTTTTGTTGGACCAGCCGTTGCCCAGCGCCGCTTCATCAATAAACGTGCAGAGAATGTAACGGAACGAAACAATGACGCCCGGTTCGTATCCCTGTTCCTGGAGTAGTTGCTCTACGGCCTGGACATCGGTTACTACCTGGGTAAACAGATGTTCCGGCATGGCCTGACTGTTCATAGTGGACAGACGCATCACCATGCCGAGCAACGGCGTGGCGGCGTCAATCATTGGATTCAGGCTGTTGCCGCGAAGGGCGAGACGGTACTGGCGTCCTGGTGTTCCGCTCTCCGGCTCCACGGGAAAAACCGACGCTTCACTCATATCGCTCATTCACTTATCCCCTTATAGCCCAGAGCTGGAGGTTCAGATCGGGGAAGCTGCCGGAGATATGCAGCGCCAGTGCGCCCGCTTTTATCACGTCCTGCCAGGCCGGGGTGCCTTTTTCCAGTTCGAAGTAAACATAACCTTCGTGGTATGGCAACTGACGTGGCGCAGCGGTAAGCGTGTGCAGCGGAATACCCGGCACCTGCACGCTGACCACGCTGCGGATTTTGTCGGTAGCGGCCACTTTCGACTGCTGGATGAACTGGCGTTGTACCTGGTCGTAGGGCATCCTGGCGCGCACTGCCAGTACCAGCTTGCAGGACTGCAACAATGTGGGATCGTTGATGGTGGCGATCCAGGTCCCCTCTGAAAAGAACAACGGCAGATTCTGCGCACGCGGCACCAGTACGGTATTGAGCGCGCGCCGCAGTTCCGGGATCACGGTTCTGGTGAAGGTCGCGGTAAGATCCCGGTGATTATACGGCTCCACGGTGCAGGGCAGGCGATTACCTTCGGTAAAGGTCATCAGTTCTCCCAGCAGCCCCACCAGATCCCGGTAGAAGGCTTCCGGATGCAGCGTGTGCAGTTGGGAACGATGCGTGAACTGCATTTGATAGCGGTTAAGCATCTGCAACATCATAAATTCGGCCACATCGGCGATCCCGCTCTGTTCAGGCGAACCAATGCGCCCGGCCAGGTCAGCGGCGCGGGTGGCAAGCAGTCCCTGCACCTCGCCGGAGAATGCCCCGAGCAACCCGCTGACACGGACGGCCTGAATGGTGGGAATAAAGGTGTTGTCCAGCACCAGCGCGCCGGTGGCATTTTTATTGAGGATACGGCACAGGGGGAGAGTCACCATCGCGCTGAGATCATCTGCGCCGCTGACTATCCTGGGGATCAACTGCCCCAGACCGACTGGCTGTTCGTCGCCTTCGTCAGTGTGAAAATCACGGACGCGGGTATGGGTGAGGCGGTAACGCTCCGTACCCTGACCGGCGCTGTGCAACCCCTGGATTTCATTGATCACGTCGCTTATCACCGGCAGCGCCAGATAAATATTGTGGCTCTCTTTCGATGAAAGGGTTCCCGGCTGGAAAGGTTCCGGCAGCAGATCCTGGTCGGGAATGCTGAATACGGTGCCGTCAGGCATACAGCCCGCCGCACGGTCAATCATGATTTTGCCCTGGGCAAGCAGTTCTGTATTGATGGAGAGTTCCGTAAAACCCCAGAAAAAATCACCCAGTGCATCCAGACGACGGGTCAGCAGGTACTCGCAGTGACGCTGCTGTTGCTGAAAATGCTGCGGCAGGGCAAACAGCCCTTCCTGCCAGATCACTTTGTTTTTCATTGTTGCCATCGTCAGTTTTCCTCTTTTTTCATCTCAATCGCACTGGCGCGGATATGCACCAGCAGGCGATAGTGGTGGCCGATACTTTCTACCGACTCAATTTGTTTCCATTCTGTGGCCTGGTCGTCTGAAAAATAGGCAATGACACCGATATAACCGGTTTTCTCATCCAACTTGATCGGCGGCAGTGTTTTTACGGTATCCGGCAACAGGTTGAAGTCCTGGTGATCGATATAGTTTTTCCCCAGCACGTCGGGCAGCGCGGTGGTGGCAACCTGGTCGTAGTCGGCGGCATGGAATTTTGAGTCGTCGCTCAGATAAACCAACTGGACATCCACCGGCGCGGCTTCGCCATCCGCCGTCAGGTTGCTGTCCGGCTCGGTCAGCAGCGTGACGGTCAGCTCGGTTGACTGATCCATCAGCTTTCCGACCTGAATATCCGGATTGCGGATCACCTGGCTGATTTTTTTCGCTGTTTCACAGCCAGTTAATACGACGCTCATCAGAACGCAGGCCAGAAACGCTTTGCCGTTCATGCTTCCGGCTCCCGCTGTTTTTCGCGCAGCACCCGGTCATAGACCTGGGCATAAACTTCATTGAACAGCATTTCAAATCCCTGCTGTCGGCTGGAGGCCAGCTCATCGTAATAGTTGCTGTACATCTGCCATGCCCAGGCGTCGTCCATTTTCTGGCGCAGTTCATGGCTGCGGCGGTATTGCGCAAAGCGGCGCATCAGGTTGCCCGGCGAAAAGGCGTCCAGCATGACACGCAACGCTTCCACAATCGCCGCCCGGTTAGCCTCTTCATGATGCCGGATGTTGCGCAGGCTTTCGGCGATGGCCGCAGGTGCTGCGAGATGTACCGGGCTTTTACCCTCGGCGAACATGACGTTCAGCGCGGTGGCATAGTCCATATCAAGGCGCAACGGGTTGTCTTCTAGTGGACGCAGGTGTTTATCCGACAGGCTGTTCTGTTGTTGTTGCAGACTCAGCAATCCCTTAATGGCGGCCTGCAACGCCCGTCCGGCCTCTTCGAGAAACTCATCCGCATCCTGAGAATTGTGCAGCGTCAGCGGACACTCCATACCGCGCAGCAGCGGGGTTACGGCCAGGTGGTACTGCGCCATGGCAGAAAATTCATCGCCGTCCTCATGACGGGCATTGCCGGGCGGCAGATCCATAAACGGCGTGTTGATCCCGTTTGCACCTGTCAGATCGGATGCGGGGGCTACGGGCCGGGAAACGCGTGGGGCGATCGGATCATCTGCCACCATCAGGCTTTCCGTCTGGAGTGCCTGGAGCGGATCGCTGGAAAAACCGTGCGCCACCGTGGGGGCAAGCTGATGCTGGAACGGCATTCCCGGATACGCCGGTTGTCCCTCGGTGGTCAGCAGGGTGTCCGCCAGACTGTCGCGGTTCATTACAATCGTTTCCGGGGTCGCCATCCGCTCGTCATAGGTAACAGCTGCACCGTCATGCAGAAACACTTTCAGCGCCAGTGCGCCGAGCTGGATCTCATCCCCCTGGCGCAGGCGGATGAGCGCATCGGAAGAGGCCGGGGCCAGATTAATCATCAGTCCCGGCGTCAGGCACCGCAGGCAATAGGCTCCGTCGTGCCGGATAACGGTACAGGCACGCGCAGCAATGCTTCCCGCCCGGTCCTGTACCTGCCAGTGACATTCCGGCGTATGGCCAATATCACCGCCGTTTTCGCTGAACAGGCATTTTGCGGCGCGTCCGCTTTCCAGTTCGTTGCCATTCATCACCTGTAAAGTCAGTGAGGCCTGGCGGGATTGCTGTTTTTCCTCAGCCATAAGTGGTTCCATAGAATTATTCCCTGATTCGGATTGTGATGGCGGGCGGTACTTTCGGCTGACCAATAAAGCTGGTTCTGCCGAGGCGGGAGCTGGCCGGATCGCTAAGGCGCATCCCTTTAGCCTGCTGTGGCGCCAGGCACAGCCGTAAATCCCAGGCAAACTGGTCGCGCAGAATAAAGGAAAGGAACATGGTCAGCGGCAGGTGATTTTCGCCATCGGGTAAAAATGAGAGATAACGCTCCCGCGACAGGCCGCCAATCTGCAACAGGAATTTTCCGCTGCGATCCGGCACCCGTGCGCCGAGGGTAAAATTAACGCCGAGTATGGAGCGTCCCGGAATATGTCCAGCCGTTTTTCCTTTCGGATTACGTACACCCAGCCGGTTCTGGTGTGCCGGATCAATGGCGACTTTACGCAGTTGCCAGCGTTCAATGGTGACATCCGGCAAATCAAAACAGTGCGACACCAGATTACAGATAACCTCCGGCGCGCGGCCTGGTGTTGCCAGAATTCCGGCGTAGGCCAGCATTTTGCTGTGGTTAATGGCAAGCCTGTCACGCACGCTCTGATTACCCAGCCCGACCAGTGCGTACATGCGCTGTGAAAAGGTGTCAGTACCGCCGCTACGAAAGCAGATGTAGTAGCGGTATTTGCGCCAGGCATGATAGGCAAACTGTGTCCAGCGGTGGCTGAATAGATCGAGAAATTCTTTCAGGCCGTCTTCGTTCTGTGCGGACTCCTGCGCCATCTGATCCAGATAATAGCCCGGTAGCGGCGACTGGCTGCCGGAAAAACCCAGGAACCGGGTTTGCAGTACATACTGTCCGTTCTGGCTACGGGAAAGCGCACTCAGGTCCGTACCCGGAAAACTGATACTGGCGTCAGAGCTGAAACGCACGATCTCCCGGGCAGGCTCGGTACGCAGGGAAATGTCCTGGCCCGGCGCGCCATGCCGACGGTACAGCGCCTCCATCAGCACATAGAAATTGCAGTTGCGCACATCCGCCGGTAACGGCGGTTTTGTCGCTATATCAGGGCGTGCTGGCCCATTTTCTCCTGCCATTCCCAGGACTCCTGACTTTCCGTGTTAATGATTTTCAGACAGTGGTACGAATTGATGCTGGCGTAGAGGGCAAAGAAGTGCGAGAGCACGGTACCCAGAAGATAAATTTCACCTTCGCAGATAAACGGATCGGGACGTATCCACAGCGTGGTCGCCAGCCCGCGAACCGGTACGCCTTTAAACAACCTGTCAACAGGTTTGGTTTCGAGTTTTTCTATGGCATCCAGTTTCTGGCGTGACAGTCTGGCCCGCTGCGGATGGTGAGCACCTGGCAGGTCGAAGGTCCGCAGGATCTGGATCAGTGTCTCCCTGTCCAGCAGGGAGAGGTAGTTCAGGTTCATCGCGGAAATCAGCGACCAGTGCATGTCGCCGTCCGTGACTGGCCAGAGCGGCAGTGTCGGGCGCGTGACATTACGAAATGAGGCCACTGCCGGATTTTTGTTGACGGCCACGCAGATATCACCGGTATGCAGCCGGGCAGGGATCATACGGTTGGTACAGATTAATGACGTGGTGATCACGTCATCGTTAAACCGTGAGCTGCCCGGAATGCTACCGTCTGCATGGACAAAGGCGATAGAGTGTTCAAGCCCGTGGTGAAGCAGGGACGTTTTAGTCCGGTGATGCCAGTAGACGACTTCTCGCTGGCGGCTGTACTCCATCTGGTGCTGGAAGCTTTCAAATTCGGGCCAGACACGCGCCTGGCTACCTGGGCTGATTTCAGTACCTGAAACTTTGACTTTACTGGTGACTGTGCTGACCTGAAAAATGTCATAGGCGTCCGGATGCTTATGGCTGGCGCGCAGCGGGTATTCCGCCATCCGCCCATCCGGCCTGACGGGTTCCGCATAATGCGTAAACAGGTTAATGGCTGGCGTACAGTGCAGACGCAGCGAATCCTGGCGCAGCTTGATGTCGGCAGGTAACGGGCGGTTAAAGTGCAGGCGCAGCGTAAACGCATTGATCGGGAAATCGTCTGGTAGCGGCGCAACATCGCGCAGATGGAAAAAGAAGAAGGCTTCGGGATAGCAGAAATACTCCTGAAGCACGCGGTAGCCGCTGTGGACATTTTTCGGCCACGGCAGCAGAGCATCCCGGTTGTCAAAACCCGCCGCCTCCAGCCACAGATCCGGCAGCGGCAGGCGGTACTCTCCGGCAATCAGTTCCGCATCCATCAGGCATTCGCAAAACCACAGATAAAGCTGGTGTCGGGTATAATCGTCTTCATTACCCAGCCAGAACGTGATTTTGTTCAGGTCAAGCATGGCGGGGGAGACATTGTTATCTGCGGTAAAACTGATATCTATGATGCCTTCTTTCAGGCTGCTGGCGTTGCGGGTATCGAGAATGCGCAGTGGTTGCAGCCAGATATCGCGCGCCAGCGTGAAATGGCAGGCTACGGAAGAAACGATTTTATCATGATTGTCAGGCAGCACCTTCTGAGCAGTCAGGGAGGACTTTTCTGAGCGGCTTCTGATCAGTTCATTACGACAGACCTGAACAGGGACTTTTAACTGATCGGTTTTGGGTTCATAGGCAATAACCGTCATGGCCGGAACCGGGCGTAAATAGTTTGCCCACAGCATACGGATCAGCCCATGGGTGAACTCGGGGAATTCGTCCTCAAGTTTCTGGCGCAGGCTACCGGACATAAAGGCAAAGGCTTCCATCAGACGCTCCACGTCCGGATCACCCTCTTTCTCGGCCAGAAAGTGGGCCAGATGTGGTTTTTCCTGCGCCAGCAGTTTGCCTAGCTGGCGAAGATAATCCAGCTCTTCGCGGTAGTAACGTTCTTCAAAAGCCACAGAGATCACTCCACACAATAGCGTTGATGGTTGTCCAGAAAAATGTCAAATTCAAACACTCCCCTGGTTTCGCTGACATCGACCGTAGCCACAATATGAAAACACAGTTCCACAGGGGCGTATTCATCCGGTGCAGCAGCCGTAACAACAACATCGGTAATACGAGGTTCGTAATGTAAAATGCACTGGCTAATGGACTTACGGATTTCTCGTCTGAAATCGCTGGAGGCCAGCGATTCATCATTTAAATCAGTAATCCCCAGCTCCGGTGAACCATAACAACTGCCGGAGCGGGTATTCAGGACCTGTCGCAGGTTACGTCTGATGGAACGTATCAGTGCTTCTTTTGGATTCTGATATGAAGGCGGATTTGCCGCCTCACGGATACGTTCAAAAAGACTGCCGGTTGGTCCTGAATCCCGTCTTAGCATCGGATTATTCCTTATCCAGTCGTCCGACCAGGCTCAGGTCGAAACTGGCACCCATGTATTTAAAATGCGGTCTGACAGAAATCGCGACCTGGTACCAGCCCGGCTCACCATCCACATCCAGTACCTCGATCTTAGCCTGACGCAAAGGCCGGTGGCTGCGGACTTCGGCAGGCGGATTTTCCTGGTCAGCAACATACTGGCGAATCCAGGTGTTCAGCTCACGCTCCAGGTCACTACGTTCTTTCCATGAGCCAAGCTGTTCGCGCTGAATTACCTTGATGTAATGCGCTAACCTGCTGATAACAAACAAGTATGGCAGCTGGGTGCCGAGTTTATAGTTGGTCTCCGCAGCCTTGCCTTCGGGGGTTTTGGGGAATGTTTTGGGTTTCTGCACCGAGTTGGCCGAGAAAAAGCACGCATTATCAGACCCTTTACGCATGGTCAGTGTGATAAAGCCCTCTTCCGCCAGCTCATACTCTCTCCGGTCAGTGATCAACACTTCAGTCGGAATTTTTGCCTGCATTTGCCCCATGGATTCATACAGATGCACCGGGAGGTCTTTGACTGCGCCGCCGCTGGAAGGGCCAATAATATTTGGGCACCAGCGATACTTAGCAAAACTTTCCGCCAGGTTGGCGGCCAGTAAAAACGAGGTATTCCCCCACAGATAAGACTCATGACTCTGGCTGACATCTTCATGGTAACGGAAGGTTTTGACAGGGTTTTCATCCGGTGAGTAAGGGTGGCGCAGCAGGAACCGGGGGGCGGTCAGGCCCAGGTAACGGGAATCTTCCGATTCACGCAGGGCGCGCCAGCGGGAGTAGGCCGGGCCTTCAAAGATGGCACCCGGTTCTTTGATCCCCGGTAACTCTGTCCATGAATCCAGACCGAAAAATTCGGATGATACTGACGACAGGAACGGGCTGTGCGCCATCGCGCTGACCTGGCTGATATATTTCAGCAGCTTCATATCCGGCGTGGTGTTCTTAAAGGCAAAGTTGCCGATTACCGCCGCCACTGGCTCACCGCCAAATTGTCCGTAACCGCTTGAATATACATGCTTGTAATACGCAGACTGCGTGATTTCAGGTGCAAATTCGAAATCATCCAGCAGTTCTTCCTGAGTGACATTCAGGAAATGGACTTTGATGTTTTCCCGTGTATCCGCGCGTTCAACCAGCAGCTTCAGCGAGCGCAGCAGGGATTCCAGTTCCTGAAACTCCGGGGCATGAATAATGGCATCCATCTGCCTGCTGGTTCGGGCATCAATATCAGCAATCATGGCGTCAACGGCCAGGATATTGATAGGTTCAGCGCTACTGTCGCCCTGTAACATGGCGGCAATAAAGGCGCTCACGCCCTGGCGGGTGATATCGTAGCTTTCTGATTTAGGCTGGACGCGGGTTTGCGCCATGATTTCATCAAGCAGAGATGGGGGCGCGGCGGTTTGAGACGCGCTGACGGGAGCAATTTCTTCCTTTACTGACATACTGAATATCCTTCTGTGAAAATTATTTCTGAACGGCGATACCCAGTTCCTGGATCAGCTGCTCGCGGGTGTCTTCGTTTTCCAGTAGCGCCTGAAGTTGTGCGCGGAAGGCTGGAATATTGCCTAGTGGAGACTTAAGTGCGACTAGGGCTTCACGCAATTCGAGCAGACGTTTTATTTCTGGTACCTGGCTGGCAATATGGTCAGGAGAAAGGTCATCCATAGATTTGACTTTCAGGTTGACGTACATTTGCTCATTGGGAGCGTCACTGAGTTCAGCCGGAACAACAAACTCCCGTTCAATGTCAGCTTCTGAAATGACTGCGTTGAGGTTATAGCGGTTGATAGCAATGGCAGTTCGCTCATCCAACGGCGTGTTATCTGGTTTCCCTTTCAGATTGCCGGTGATCAATAAATTCAGCGGCAATTCGATATCAGCAGCCACCCCATCAACTTTTGGTGTATACCGAACGCTGATTCTTTCTTTCGGCGCGACACTGCCGCCATTGTTGTTCATTTTGCTCATAAAAATGTTCCCGTTCAGGCCATGAGCACAGCATTTTCGTACTGCATACAAATACCGACAATACCGTTTCAGTGGCAGTTAGATAATGTAACCTTCCTTCTGTTGTGATCGGTATTCCACTCATGAAATAAAACATTAAAAGAACTATTTATATTTTTGAAAGAGATGTATCCTTCATTATTAATACATAAGAGTTAAATCAATTTGGTATTTATAGACTTAGTGAATATGATTTTACGGCTAATAAAGTTACATAATGCATTGATTTATATGTGTTTATTAAGTTGATTAATAAGTTTTATGTATGGTTTTATAAATAAATTAATTAATTGCTAGAAATACATCATAAGAAATTCCTTTAAGGAATATCTTAATTGCGTGCCGGAACGATTGTGAAGTAAGTGTTGTAATGATTGATTTTTGAAGAAATTGTAGGTTTTTATGGGGGTAAGGATACGTTATGGATAATTCTACTGTTGATGTTGATATATTTTTAGCTTATGTAATCGTGTTCTGAAATTGACTAAAAATATATTTAAACACCATAAAAGAGTTTTTCGGTAGGTGCTAATTACGTGTGCCTGTAACTCGAATAAAGAAAAGGGTGTGGTTCCTGATGTGAGCCGCATCACACTCTAACCTGTCGGGGATTAACGACGGGTTGTTCGTAAAACAGCAGTTGATAATTTCACAAGGAGTTCATAAATGCCAACCCCATGTTACATTTCAATTACAGGTCAGACCCAGGGGAACATCACTGCCGGTGCTTTCACCGCAGATTCTGTCGGCAATATCTACGTGCAGGGACACGAAGATGAAATGCTGGTGCAGGAGTTTCTGCATAACGTTACTGTTCCAACCGATCCGCAGTCTGGTCAGCCTTCCGGGCAGCGTGCTCACAAACCGTTCATTTTCACCGTGGCGCTGAACAAAGCCGTTCCGCTGCTGTACAACGCGCTGGCCTCCGGTGAAATGCTGCCGAAAGTGGAGCTGCACTGGTGGCGTACCTCTGTTGAAGGCAAGCAGGAGCACTACTTCACCACACGTCTTACTGACGCGACGATTGTGGACATGAACCTGCATATGCCGCACTGCCAGGACCCTGCACAGCGTGAGTTTACGCAATTGCTCGCAGTATCACTGGCCTACCGTAAGGTTGAGTGGGAGCACATCAAATCCGGTACTTCTGGTGCCGATGACTGGCGTGCACCGCTGGAAGCATAAATCTGAGTCAACAACATCCTGCCTCCGTGCAGGATGTTGTTTTTGTACGTGTAAAAAATGAGTGTCAGTAAGGAGTTACGCTTTCATGAGGGAGATGGTGGATGCCGGAAACCCGGGCGGTAGCGTACCTGAAAATGTAAAGATGAGTGTAACGCTGCACTGGCACCCTTTGCTGCATGGTGGGAATCATTTGGTCCGTGAATGAATCAGGGAGGTCATTATGTCCTTAAAAGGTCTTCGCTTTACGCTGGAGGTTGACGGCCAGGAGCCGGACACCTTTGCAGTGGTGAATTTCCGGTTAATCCAGAACCAGTCTTATCCGTTTGTGATGAGTGTGGATGTCGCCAGCGATTCTTTTATGCAGACGGCGGAGATGCTGCTGGAGAAGAACGCAACGCTGACTATCTGGCAGGGTGTCATCCCGCTGCGTTATGTCACCGGCGTGGTGGCGGGCTTTGGCATGCAGGAGAACAACGGCTGGCAGATGCGTTATCACCTGCGTATTGAGCCGCCGTTATGGCGGTGCGGGCTGCGGCGGAACTTCCGTATCTTCCAGCAGCAGGATATCCGGACGATATCGGCCACATTACTGAACGAGAACGGCGTCACAGAGTGGACGCCGCTGTTTTATGAGGACCATCCGGCGCGGGAGTTCTGTGTGCAGTACGGGGAGTCGGACCTGGCGTTTCTGGCGCGGCTGTGGGCGGAGGAGGGGATTTTCTTCTTTGAGCGGTTTGCGGCGGACAGTCCGGAGCAGAAGCTGACGCTGTGCGACGATGTGGCGGGGCTGTCACAGGCGGGGGAGCTTCCGTTTAACCCGGACACATCGGCAGGAGCGGAGACGGAGTGTGTCAGTATGTTCCGTTATGAGGCGCATGTCCGCCCGTCATCGGTGCAGAGCCAGGATTACACGTTTAAGGTGCCGGACTGGCCGGGGATGTATGAGCAGCAGGGTGAGAGCCTGAACGGACAGCTTGAACAGTATGAAATATTTGATTATCCGGGAAGGTACAAGGATGAACAGCACGGCAAGGATTTCACGCTGTACCGGATGGAGAGCCTGCGCAGTGATGCGGAAAAGGCCACAGGGCAGAGTAATTCGCCGAAGCTGTGGCCGGGGACGTGGTTTACGCTGACGGGGCATCCGCAGAAGATGCTGAACCGTGAATGGCAGGTGGTACAGAGCATTCTGTCAGGAGACCAGCCGCAGGCGCTTCACGGCAGCCAGGGGAGAGGAACCACGCTGGGAAATCAGTTAGAGGTGATACCGGCGGACCGGACGTGGCGTCCACGGCTGCAAAGCAAACCGAAGGTGGACGGGCCACAGAGCGCCATTGTCACCGGGCCTGCGGGAGAGGAAATCTTCTGTGATGAACATGGCCGGGTACGGGTGAAGTTTCACTGGGACAGGTATAACCCGGCAACGGAGGCGAGTTCGTGCTGGGTGAGGGTGTCACAGGCGTGGGCGGGGCCGGGGTTTGGTAACCTGGCGATACCGCGCGTGGGCCAGGAGGTGATTGTTGACTTCCTGAACGGGGACCCGGACCAGCCGATAATCATGGGGCGGACGTACCATGAGGACAACCGTTCGCCGGGGAGCCTGCCGGGGACGAAGACGCAGATGACGATACGGTCGAAGACCTATAAAGGAAGCGGCTTTAATGAACTGCGGTTTGAAGACGCCACGGGCGGTGAACAGGTCTATATCCACGCGCAGAAGAACATGGATACGGAGGTGCTGAATAATCGGACGACGGATGTGAAGGCTGACCACACGGAGACCATTGGTAACGACCAGAAGATAACGGTGGGGTTGGGCCAGACGGTGAATGTGGGGAGCAAAAAGGAAGGTGGTCATGACCAGAAAGTGACGGTAGCGAACGATCAGCATCTCACGATAAAAAATGACCGGCACAAGGTTGTAAATAACAACCAGACAAGCAAGGTGACGGGAACTGATACCGAAGAAGTCGTCAAAAAACAGAGTATTAAAATAGGTGATAATTACGAACTGAAAGTTGAGCATGGTACAAATATCATATCTGGGGACAGTATTGAGCTAATTTGTGGGCAGGGAGAGAGCGGGACTTGTTCCATAAAACTGGAGAAAACAGGAAAGATAATAATACGGGGGACGGAGTTTCTATTTGAGGCTACCGGTCCTGTAGATATTAAAGGAAAAGATATTCATCTGAACGGATAGTGCAGGATATAAAACATGGTGATTGTATTTGCTTTATACGCCTGTGAATCACCATTTGTGATTGTTTAAATTAATCATAGCATGACTTATTCAGGAATCAATAAGCATGATAGAAATGAAAAATAACACGCCATTTCCTTTGTTGTCATTTGAAAAATATGGTCGTTATGGTCTTTTGTTTGATGTTATTGCTATTAAAATGTCATTGCGAATTAAAAATGGATTTTATGCTGATCTTGCTGAGTTTCAAAAAGAATTGTCCATGTCTGATGAATACTATGGGGAGTCTGAAACAAGTAGTCTAAAATCTGAAACAGACTTAGTTCTTTGTAAAAGAAATACAGATATTCACGTGACAGGTAGTGCTCATGCCCCTTCAGGGGATAAGTCTCAGTGGAAGGCTTGTGTGAGGGTTAATAGTTTTTCTAAAGAACTGAGTTTATCTGGTGTCCGCTACTTACAATATGAGCGAAATCGTTGGCAGATGAGCTTACCAGATAAAATTATTAATGTTCCTCTACGCTATGAGCTTGCTTACGGTGGTATTTGGCAACCAGATGGTATGGAGAAATTGGTTTTTTCAGCAAACCCTGTAGGTTGTGGATATTATCCTGATATTTCTCAACTTAATACAAGTTGTCAATATAAACTCCCACAAATAACCAGCTCTGCTTTGTCAGAAAACGCTACCATTTTTAATGGGGAATCTGACTTTTTTCAAGGTGTTGGCCCTGTATCTCGATGGTGGAAAAGTCGCCTCCAGTATGCAGGAACCTACAATGAAGTATGGCGTGAAAAGCGCTATCCCTATTTGCCGGATGATTTTGATGAGCGGTTCTACAATAGTGCTCATCCGGATATGATATACACGGGGTTTCTCTCTGGCGATGAAAACATCTCTCTTGAAGGTTTTTTTAAATTTGAACAGGTTGTTAAGACAAAATTGCCAGGTATACGACCTGTACTTATATTAAAAACCAAGCATAATACATCACATATGTTCTTACCTGTTGCGGATACAATGGTTATCGATTTAAGTCGACAGGAAATATACCTTACCTGGAGATTAACAATACCTGATTTTTTTGGAATGAAAGAAGGAGTGCTGAGTTGTATTATTCCTGAATGTATAGGGAAAAAATATTATGGGTAACTATCATATCGGGGATGGTGAATGTAGATTTAGAGTCGTGTGTTCTTCACCAGATGTATGTGAAGTAGGAGGTTACAAGGTTCCTTTTGACAGTTACCAGACTTTAGATAGTGAAAGACAGTACAGTTCAACGGTATGGGCGCGTGGATGCAGAGCTTTAAATGTTGGTTCAGTGATTGCTGGAACTCAAAGTAATGCCGGTAAAGGTGTCATATCCGGTACATCTCAAGGAACGGGTGACTGTGTTATTTTAACGGGAAGTCCGACTGTAACAATAGAAGGGAAACCTGTTGCTTATCATGGTTCAGTTGTTGGGATTAATAACCACAACTGCCTTGGTAAATTGTATACCAAAATAAAATCACCAATGATTTCTGTCATTGATAGAACTTTTAATTATGAAAGGACTGCTGAAGTAATACACGATTTACTGCTTCTGAAGGATCTCCTCTCTGTTGGTAATATTTTTGACGGAGATATTTCACCTGAGGTTAAAAATGATTTATTTCAAATAAAAGATCCTGACCAATCATGGGGGGAGTTTTTTTCAATAAAGAATATCAGAGAATCTCTCAGGAATGGTATTGAAGGAGATAAATCTCAGATCAGAGAATGGTTTGGAGAGAACACACTTACTCAAATGGGGAATGGAGCAATCACCACTTTACATGGTGTGGCGGATTTAGCCTTAGTTACATTCGATGCTCTGTTAGATACGGCAACGGCAACGGTTGCTTGCCCGATAGGCGAAGATGGGTTATGTGAACAGGCAAATATAAATTTAAATGAAAAAGAACAGGCTTTATTTAATATTAGTAATTCATTGATAAATGGGCAAGCATGGGATGCACTTAAAAAAATGATAATGGATACAAATAATGGTGATCAGATTGCTCTGGAGCATTTTGCCAGCTTTTTATGGGGCTTTATGATACCCGCAAAAATACCAGAAGAAAATATCTCTGGGAAAGTATTTGTAGAGCCAGTAGTTTTAGAAGGTGGTGCTGGTGGCAATTGGACAGTATTTGATGAGGTTTTAGATTCAAATGTAATAAAGCAATTGACTTTAACAGGCTGTGGAGCGGCCTGTGGGGAAATGTTGCTTAGGGATAGGTATATTTTTGTCACGCAAAATGTAATTGGAACAGAATTAACATCTATGACGTCGCTGGCAAACAAGCTTAATAAATTTGATGTCGGCTGGGAAGGGAATGCAGTGAGCGAATCTAGTTTATATGCCCTCAGTAATACTGGTTCATGGGGAGCAATGATGTGGGATTCTGGAAGTAAAGTAGGGCATTGGGTACTTGTTAAGGGTGTTGATGATGCTGGGAATGTGATAATATATGATCCATATCAAGGGAGTCGATATCTGATGACTGAACAGGAATTTAAGGAGGTATGGAATGGGCATAGTGTTTACAAACCATAATATTGATTTGTTATCGGTTGAATTTGATGAGATTACAAAAAATTGTAATTACACTTTTAGTGTAGATGGAGAGACGGCTATCTTTACTGCTAGAATATCAATAATAAGAAATATAAAGGGAATTAAATATAGCGAAGAACTTGATAAATTTATAATGTCAATAATGCCATTGCAGCCTAAAGTATCAAAAATTTTGGGAGGTGTTACTTGGGATTGTATTTGTGGTAAGGAAGTTGGATTTCCTGTGAGATTAATTGGTAAGTGAAGGGTGGTGAGGTATTTCTATATTTTTTTCGTGAAAGTCTTTAAAACTGAAATTATCTTGTTGGGAGCCCAAGGTGAGATCATAAAACGTATTATTTTATAAATATTGTTATGCAGGGAAAGGTCAAGTAATGCTGCTTTTTTGTACTAAATAATTCGCATTTTATGTTCAATAATTGAGGTGTTCCTTATTACCTAAAGCTGTTTTTCATTGCTTATACATGATCAAATACTCATTGCCTAATTAAGGGGGACAAAATGGAACTTAAAAAATTGATGGAACATATTTCTATTATTCCCGATTACAGGCAAGCCTGGAAAGTGGAACATAAATTGCCAGATATTCTATCTGTTAACTATTTGCGCCGTTATTTCTGGTGCATAATGCTGGGAAGATATAGAGGATTTGGGGAAACACATCTCGATTTTTTGAAGTGATATGGTGATTTTGAAAATGGTATTCCTGTTCACGATATCATTGCCAGAGTTGTATCCTGTATCAGTCCTGCAAAATTTCATGAGTGCTTTATTAACTGGATGCGTGACTGCCATTCCTCAGATGATAAAGATGTCATTGCAATTGATGGAAAAACGCTTCGGCACTCTTATGACAAGAGTCGCCGCAAGGGAGCGATTTATGTCATTAAAATCCGTCTTCATATTATTTGCGATGTCCCTGATGAACTTATTGATTTCACGTTTGAATGGAAAGAGCTGAAGAAATTATGCATGGCAGTCTCCTTTCGTTCAATAATAACAGAACAAAAGAAAGAGCCAGAAATGACGGACAGATATTATAGCATTTCTGCTGATTTAACCGCAGAGAAGTTCGCCACAGCGAACCGAAAT
The DNA here is from genome assembly GCF_003697165.2 of Escherichia coli DSM 30083 = JCM 1649 = ATCC 11775. Lineage (GTDB taxonomy): Bacteria > Pseudomonadota > Gammaproteobacteria > Enterobacterales > Enterobacteriaceae > Escherichia > Escherichia coli. Next base: position 3,740,536 of record NZ_CP033092.2, on the reverse strand, counting down.
CACTGGTACGTGGAGAATAAGCTGCACTGGCATCTGGACGTGGTAATGAATAAAGACGACTGCAAAATAAGAAGAGGAAATGCAGCAGAATTATTTTCAGGGATACGGAAGATCGCTATTAATATTTTAACGAAAGATAAGATACTCAAGGCAGGGGCAAGATGTAAGATGTGAAAAGCAGCTGCGGACAGAGACTACCTCGCGTCAGTCCTTGCGGGGGCGGGCTTTCGTATTCTTGCTCTGCAAGGGATGATAAAAAGTGCAACTTTATTCCACGCAGCTATTTAGACAGCGTACAGTAAACAAACGAAAGTTGTTATTTCAATGGTCAGGGCAAGAGCATGAAGTGTTTACTACACACTATGCTCTTGTCCTGGAGTCAGGTCTTGTTTGGAGGGATAAATGGTAGATATTGTCGAGGCCGATAAAACGGATATTTATTTCATTCAGGAGAGTGTTTATGGCAAAATCGGGTTGCCAGCTTTTGGTAATACAATAGGACCATCCGCACAGCAAGTTGTTAAAAAGGTATTCGCTGTCGTTAAAGAACGAGATAAGACACATGCAAAACAGAGATTATTGTTGGAATATAATGGTAACAAACTCTGGATGAATGCTATTGATGGCAGTGAAGCTATCCTACCAACAGAATTTTCTAAGCGATACGAACTTTCATTATTCAATACTACTAATTTTGGAGAAGATCCTTTTCCTGATGTTAATTTATATAATAATATGAAATCAAGTTTTTTTGTAAGGTTTGGTGGAACATCCCATCCCGAGGCTTGGGCTATTTATAATGCAAGTACGAAAGAGGTTAAATATATAGAAACTGCAAGAGAAATTGATAAAATATTCAGTGATTTTAACTTGAGTGGTACATTGCCAATTCACATTGGTCAATGATTTTTTAAATTGTGTGATTAAATAATTGAACATTAATGATGATTTATAGCATCATTATTATTCTATAACATGAATAAACGGATTGAATGTGTTATGTTAAAAATGAGTTTATACGTAATAATATTGTTATTTTCCCTTCAGTTTAGTGCAGCCATTACTGGCAAGGAAAGTGAGGTTGTTTCACCATTATTAATGGATGTTAATCCTTCACTAACAATGGAAAATATTTCTGAATTATCCACATCATCGGAACCATCGCAACAGGGGGTATTTCCTGTAATATGTACTCGACTTCATCCTGGCTCCGTAATGAAACGTCAGTTATTAACCGGCTGGGGGCCTGTTTTTATAATTGGTGATGATCCTTTTTCTCTGCGCTGGATGAGTGAACATCTGGAGATCCTTAAATCGCTAAATGCCCTTGGTTTGGTTGTTAATGTTGAATCAGTAGAACGAATGGAGGTATTACAGCAGCGGGCTGATGGGTTATTGTTATTGCCAGTTATCTGCGATAATTTTGTGCAAGCTCTGCAATTAAATGCTTATCCGGTATTAATCACAGAGATGGAAATATCACAATGATTAATAACATAATTACTGCTAATAATATGGTGATTTTGAAAATGGTAATCCTGTTCACGACACCATAATCAGAGTTATGTCCTGTATCCGTTCAGTAAAATTTCACGAATGCTTTATTAACCGGATGCGTGAATGTCATTCTTCAGACGACATAGACGTCATTGCGATTGATGGAAAAGCACTTCCACACTCCTGTGATAAAAGTCGTCGCAGGAGAGCGGGCTTTCGTAGTCTTCCCCGACTCTCCCCGGCCCTAAACACAACCCCCACTCACCACAACCTAAACTCATCCGCATCCCGCCATGCCGGAAACTTTTCTCTATATTCCCGCAATGCCATCATCGACAGCTCCGCATCAATGCGCGTTGCCTGATGCGCGTCGGCAGTAGCGATAATCTCGCCTTGCGGATTAATCACCCGGCTGTCACCGCGATAATGGCAGCCGTTGCCATCGCTGCCGACGCGATTGCATCCCGCCACATACGCTTGATTCTCAATCGCGCGGGCTGTCAGCAATGCCTGCCAGTGCAGAGAGCGCGGAGCAGGCCAGTTGGCGACGTACAGGGCGAGGTCATAATCGTTGAGATTGCGCGACCACACCGGAAAACGTAAGTCGTAGCACACCAGCGGCAAAATACGCCAGCCGCGCCATTCCACAATCACTCGCGCATTGCCCGCTTTATAATGTAGATGCTCATCTGCCATGCGGAACAGATGACGCTTATCATAAAAATGTACCGTGCCGCCCGGCTCAACCAGCAAAAAGCGGTTAACCGAACCAGACTCCGTTTGTAATGCAACACTGCCTGCAATCAGCGCATTGCACTGCTGCGCTTTAGCGGTCATCCAGTTCACTACGTCATCTTGTGCTAGCGACGAAGCTGCCGCTTCCATGGCAAAGCCGCTGGTAAACATCTCCGGTAGAACGATCACATCGCGCCCGGTAATACCTTCCAGTTGACGATCAAAATGGCGCAGGTTGGCAGGACCATCCATCCACACCAGTGGTTGCTGCAAAAGCGTAATCTTCAAACCAGGCACGGTGTACAACTCCTTTATGCGAAGGGTTTTATAACTCTAACACCTTATCAGGCAGTTGCCTTAGCGCAGAATAAATTGATAACAAATGCTGATATTGGAAATATCTGATTTGCAAATTATCGTGTTATCGCCAGGCTTTAGGGAGTTAATCACATGGGCAGGATAAGCCCGGGAGGAATGATGTTTAAGGCAATAACGACAGTCGCCGCTCTGGTCATCGCCACCAGTGCAATGGCGCAGGATGATTTAACCATTAGCAGTCTTGCAAAGGGCGAAACCACCAAAGCGGCGTTTAATCAGATGGTGCAAGGGCATAAGCTGCCTGCCTGGGTGATGAAAGGCGGTACTTATACTCCCGCACAAACCGTGACTTTGGGAGATGAGACGTATCAGGTGATGAGCGCGTGCAAACCGCATGACTGTGGCTCGCAACGTATCGCTGTGATGTGGTCCGAGAAATCTAATCAGATGACGGGGCTGTTCTCGACTATTGATGAGAAAACGTCGCAAGAGAAACTCACCTGGTTGAATGTGAACGATGCGCTTTCGATTGATGGCAAAACGGTGCTGTTCGCGGCGTTGACCGGCAGCCTGGAAAACCATCCGGATGGCTTTAATTTTAAATAATTAGCCGATAAAAAAACGGAGCCGAAAGGCTCCGTTATTCAATTACGCGGCTTCAACTTTCCGCACTTTCTCCGGCAACTTTACCGGCTTCGTCGCCAGCTCTTCTGGATCAAAGTCATCAACGTTAATACTGCGTAAACGGCTTTCTTCAGCTTTTACCAGAATAGCGGCTTCATCTTTATCAATCAGCCCCTTCGCCAGCGCGTTGTGCGCCAGTTCATCCAGACGGGTAAACGGCAGGTTTTTACCCAACTCTTTACAGATCCGCTGATGAATCGGGTCGGCGGCAATCACATCCACCAGCGCCTCTTCCAGTAAACCAACCGGGTTATGCTCGCTTGGCGTCAGGTACTGACCGCGACCAATACGTGAACGAGTGGCGTTCGGTACTTGTAAAATCTTCGCCACTTTATGATCCAGCTTGTCAGACGGTGCCAGGTAATGACGTCCGGTCGGGAAGATCACCACATTCAGCAGCCCGGCAACCACACGGTTCGGGAAGTTTTGCAGTAAATCGTCCATCGCCTGTTCTGCCTGATACAGCGCATCCTGTACGCCCCAGTGCACCAGCGGCAGATCGGCTTCATTACGGCCTTCGTCGTCATAACGCTTCAGAACGGCAGAGGCGAGGTAAAGCTGGCTTAAAATATCCCCCAGACGGGCCGAGATACGCTCACGACGTTTCAGGCTGCCGCCCAGCACCGCCATCGAGACATCAGAAAGCAGGGCGAGGTTGGCGCTCAGGCGGTTCAGGTGCTGATAGTAGCGTTTAGTGGCATCGCCGGTTGGTGTGCTGCTGGTTAAACCGCGCGTCAGGCCCAGCCAGAAGCTGCGAACTTTGTTGCTACCGACGTGACCGATATGTTTGAACAGCAGTTTATCGAACGCATTTACGTCATTGTTCTTCGCCGCTTCCATCTCTTCCAGCACGTACGGATGGCAACGAATTGCTCCTTGTCCGAAGATCATCATGCTGCGGGTCAGAATGTTAGCCCCTTCAACGGTGATGGCAATCGGTGCGCCCTGGTAAGCACGGGCCAGGAAGTTGCTTTGCCCGAGCATAATGCCTTTGCCCCCGGTGATATCCATCGCATCAATAATCGACTGCTGCCCGCGGTGGGTACAGTGATACTTAACGATAGCCGACAGCACGGCAGGTTTTTCACCGAGCATAATGCCGTAGGTAATCAGCGATGCCGCAGCATCCATTACATAAGCGTTCCCGGCAATACGCGCCAGCGGCTCTTCAATCCCTTCCATCTTACCGATAGAGATTTTGAACTGCCGACGAATGTACGCATACGCGCCCGTTGCCAGCGCTACCGATTTCACGCCGCCGGTTGAGTTGGAAGGCAGGGTGATGCCGCGGCCTACCGAGAGGCACTCCACCAGCATCCGCCAGCCTTGCCCGGCCATTTTCGGCCCGCCGATGATGTAATCGATCGGCACGAACACATCTTTACCGCGCGTCGGTCCGTTCTGGAACGGTACGTTCAGCGGGAAGTGGCGACGACCAATTTCCACGCCCGGCGTGGTGGTCGGGATCAGCGCACAGGTAATACCTAAATCTTCTGCACCGCCGAGTAATTTCTCCGGGTCGGAGAGTTTAAACGCCAGACCAAGCACGGTCGCAATCGGTGCCAGCGTAATGTAGCGTTTGTTCCAGGTCAGACGCATCCCCATCACCTGCTGGCCCTGCCATTCGCCCATGCAGACAATCCCGGTATCCGGAATCGCGCCCGCATCGGAACCCGCTTCCGGGCTGGTCAGTGCAAAGCAAGGGATCTCCTGACCACGCGCCAGACGCGGCAGATAGTGATTTTTCTGCTCGTCAGTGCCGTAATGTTGCAGCAGCTCGCCCGGGCCTAATGAGTTCGGCACGCCGACGGTAATCGCCAGGATCCCGCTCACGCCGGAGAGTTTTTGCAGCACGCGAGACTGGGCATAAGCCGAGAACTCCAGCCCGCCGTACTCTTTTTTGATGATCATCGCGAAGAAACGATGCTCTTTAAGGTACGCCCATAACTCCGGCGGCAGGTCCGCCAGCTCATGAGTAATCTGGAAATCATTCGCCATCCGGCAGGCTTCTTCTACCGGGCCGTCGAGAAACGCTTGCTCTTCTGCGGTCAGGCGCGGCTGCGGATAGTTATGCAGCTTTTTCCAGTCCGGCTTGCCCTGGAACAAGTCGCCCTCCCACCAGGTGGTGCCCGCATCAATCGCTTCTTTCTCAGTGCGCGACATCGGCGGCATTACCTTACGGAAACCGCGAAATACCGGCGCGGAAATCATCGACTTACGCATAGGCGCAAAGTTAAATGGCACGAGGATAATGGCCAGAGGCACCAGTACCCACGCCGACCACAGACCAGCAACGCCGAGTGCGGCTGTCCAGGCGAGCAAAATCAGACTGCTGATAAATAAGCTCACGCGGTGATAGAACAATGCGCTGAGCAGGACAACCGTAGCGAGAATACTCAAAATCATCATAACGAAAAGCCCCTTACTTGTAGGAGGTCTGACCACTTGTGATGATATGGTTGTAGTGGATGTAAAAACATTTAGCAATGTGTTTACAATATAATTACAACAAAGCTCACATTGTTGCTGTTTTTATCCGCACTTCAGGTCAAAAAGTCCTGGTCATAGCACCTGCCCGTACTTCTCGCTTTTGGTGGTATCCGGTACACTGCATTTTGTCTATTACTTTTATGCTGAAGGATATCCTCATGTACCAGGATCTTATTCGTAATGAACTGAACGAAGCGGCGGAAACGCTGGCTAACTTTTTAAAAGATGACGCCAATATTCACGCCATTCAGCGCGCGGCGGTCCTGTTAGCAGACAGCTTTAAAGCCGGTGGCAAAGTGCTTTCCTGTGGCAACGGCGGCTCCCATTGCGACGCCATGCACTTTGCCGAAGAGTTGACCGGTCGCTACCGTGAAAACCGTCCGGGCTACCCGGCGATTGCCATTTCTGACGTTAGTCATATTTCCTGCGTCGGTAACGATTTTGGTTTCAATGATATTTTCTCCCGTTACGTTGAAGCGGTAGGTCGCGAAGGCGATGTACTGCTGGGGATCTCCACTTCCGGTAACTCTGCAAACGTGATCAAAGCGATCGCGGCGGCGCGTGAGAAGGGGATGAAAGTGATCACCCTGACCGGTAAAGACGGCGGCAAAATGGCTGGCACGGCGGATATTGAAATTCGCGTTCCGCACTTTGGTTATGCCGACCGCATTCAGGAGATCCACATTAAAGTGATCCATATCCTGATCCAGTTAATTGAAAAAGAGATGGTTAAGTAAGTCTGGCGTAGGCCGGATAAGGCGTTTACGCCGCATCCGGCATTTGTGCTCTGATGCCTGATGCGACGCTGACGCGTCTTATCATGCCTACAATCTGCACCCGAACCGTAGGCCGAATAATGCGTTCACGCCACATCCGATCTGAAAATTCTTAAATCAATCTTCGCCGGGGGCCATGCGCTCCCGCTGTTGTGGAGGTTACCCATGTGCGAATTGCTCGGGATGAGCGCCAACGTCCCTACCGATATCTGCTTTAGTTTCACCGGACTTGTACAGCGTGGTGGTGGAACCGGGCCACATAAAGATGGCTGGGGCATTACCTTTTACGAAGGTAAAGGCTGTCGCACATTTAAAGATCCGCAACCCAGCTTTAATTCCCCCATCGCCAAACTTGTCCAGGACTACCCGATAAAATCCTGTTCGGTGTTGGCTCATATTCGCCAGGCTAATCGGGGCGAGGTGGCGCTGGAAAATACTCACCCGTTTACCCGCGAGTTATGGGGGCGTAACTGGACTTATGCCCATAATGGGCAACTGACGGGCTACAAATCACTGGAAACCGGCAACTTCCGCCCGGTCGGTGAAACCGATAGCGAAAAAGCCTTTTGCTGGCTCCTGCATAAATTAACGCAGCGTTACCCGCGCACACCGGGCAACATGGCGGCAGTGTTTAAATATATCGCCTCACTGGCGGATGAACTGCGGCAGAAGGGCGTTTTCAACATGCTACTTTCGGATGGGCGCTATGTAATGGCGTATTGCTCGACTAATTTACACTGGATCACCCGCCGCGCGCCGTTTGGCGTGGCAACGTTGCTGGATCAGGATGTGGAAATCGACTTCAGCTCGCAGACCACACCGAATGATGTGGTCACGGTGATTGCGACACAGCCGTTGACGGGCAATGAAACCTGGCAAAAGATTATGCCAGGTGAATGGCGCTTATTTTGCCTCGGGGAGTGTGTAGTTTGATGCCAGTTGTGGCTGCACAACTTCGTGGCTTAACGGCTTGCTGACCACGTAACGGCCATTGACCACAGAAACGGTCGGTGGCTTACGGGTTTGCTCAAAGTAGTCGTAGCCCGGCTTCAGTTGCTCCCAGAAGTCCTTAAAGTTGGAATATTTATGGCGCTTCATATTGGCGTCGGTCATGCGGAACGGATAAATACTCACTTGCACGCTCGGCTGACCAAACACCAGCGCACCAGTAACGAACTGGAAGATCTCATCAATACCCTGATTGGTCATCGCGTAGCAGCCGATGGAAACACAATCGCCGTGAATCATCAGGTATTTCCCTTCATAACCATGCGCACGGTCATAGGCGTTTGGGAATCCAATATTAATCGCTTTGTAGTAACGGCTGTCTGGTTTTAACTGATTACGCTGGACGCTATAAAACCCTTCCGGGCTTTTGAAATCGCCCTGACGCTGTTTTGGCCCTAAGCCGCCGGAATATTTACAGATTTTATAGCTGTCGAGCAGTTGATATTGCTCGCCCATTTTGACGTAGAGATCGAGCGTACGTTCTTCCTTGAAGATCTGGATGTAGACAGGGGATCCCATCAACTGCTGCTTATACTCTTTGCTCACTGGCGTGGTCGAGCTACTGCTGCCCAGCAAACCGGCAAACGAAACGCACGGGATCAACAACATCGCAAGAATTAATGCGATTTTACGCATACTGCTTATTCCTTGATAAAACGGTTACACACGCCAGGACGGCAAAATGAATCCCAAATCGGAATAGTCTGGATTTGGAAGGCTCACATTATCACCAAAAGAGTTTTACGCAAGCCTGTCGGCGCAGGGTTTACAAATTTAGCACAGGGGCAGTTTTCAAGAGTCCGAAAAGCGCATGGATTGTAGATTTATTTCTTATTTCCTAAGATTATGAAACCGCAATAGTAATATGCAAATAAGCAATTAATAATCCCGTTTACTCCTCCGGTCTTTTAAAATTCTCACCTTCATTCAGCTGGTTTATGTCCTTCATGTCTTCGTTCTTGCACGGCAGATTTCTGCATCCAGGCGTGTTTTCGTTATGCGTTTTGCTCCCTTTACTCGCCAGCGCCACCACATCACATATCTCTTTTAGCTACGCCGCCCGCCAGCGGATGCAAAACCGTGCGCGTTTATTAAAACAGTACCAAACCCATCTGAAAAAGCAGGCCAGCTATATTGTGGAAGGCAATGCCAAAAGCAGAAGGGCGCTGCGCCAGCATAATCGGGAGCAGATAAAACAGCATCCAGAATGGTTTCCTGCGCCGCTCAAGGCGAGTGACAGACGCTGGCAGGCGTTGGTGGAGAATAATCATTTCTTAAGCAGCGACCATCTACATAACATCACCGAAGTGGCGATTCACCGCCTGGAGCAGCAGCTAGGTAAGCCTTATATCTGGGGGGGCACGCGGCCTGATAAAGGCTTCGACTGTAGCGGGTTGGTTTTTTATGCCTACAACAAGATCCTTGAGGCTAAGCTCCCGCGCACGGCCAATGAGATGTACCACTACCGTCGGGCAACGATTGTGGCGAATAACGACCTGCGCCGGGGAGATTTGCTGTTTTTCCATATCCACAGTCGTGAGATAGCCGACCATATGGGCGTATATCTTGGAGACGGTCAGTTTATCGAGTCACCGCGCACCGGGGAAACCATTCGGGTAAGTCGGTTAGCCGAACCTTTCTGGCAGGACCATTTTTTAGGCGCGCGACGGATTTTGACGGAAGAGACGATTTTGTAGGCCGGATAAGGCGTTCACGCCGCATCCGGCGGTTGTGCGCCGGTGTCTGATGCGACGCTACGCGTCTTATCATGCCTACAAATCTGTGCATTTTTTGCGAGCCGCTTTCCCGATTTAACACAACATCATTGCCGACTTTTCCTTTTCTTCTTACCGTTGAGAAAAAGGAGTCGTTATGTCTGAATATCGTCGTTATTACATCAAGGGGGGAACCTGGTTTTTCACGGTAAATTTACAGAATCGTCGAAACCAACTTTTGACCACCCAGTTTCAGACGCTCCGTAACGTTATTATTAAAGTTAAGCGAGACAGACCTTTTGAAATTAACGCTTGGGTAGTTTTGCCGGAGCATATGCATTGCATATGGACATTACCTGAAGGCGATGATGATTTTTCCTCGCGCTGGCGGGAAATTAAAAAGCAATTTACCCATGCTTGTGGATTGAAAAATATCTGGCAACCACGTTTTTGGGAACATGCTATCCGCAATACCAAAGACTATCGCCATCATGTTGATTATATTTATATAAATCCAGTAAAACATGGTTGGGTAAAACAAGTGAGTGATTGGCCATTCTCAACGTTTCACCGCGATGTTGCGAAAGGGTTATATCCCATCGATTGGGCGGGAGACGTAACGGATTTTAGTGCTGGGGAGCGTATCATTTTATAGCTGTGCGCCGATGCCTGATGCGACGCAGACGCGTCTTATCATGCCTACAAAACCGCGCTCACCCGTAGGCCGGATAAGGCGTTCACGCCGCATCCGGCGGTTGTGCACCGGTGCCTGATGCGACGCAGATGCGTCTTATCATGCCGACAAAACCGCACTCACCCGTAGGCCGGATAAGGCGTTCACGCCGCATCCGGCAATATGCACCGATGCCGGATGCCTACATCAACGCCCCCATTATCTTCAACTCCAGCTCATCCAGCACTTCGTTATACGACAGCACATGCAGCCCTGGTGCAAACAACCTTGCGTAGCGCGCCAGCAAAGGGCGCAGCTGCGGCGGCACCAGCAGCACCGGATCTTTCCCCGCCGCTTTCATCTGCTCCTTCACCTGCGGCATCGTGATCTGAAACTGGTTGAGCATATTCGGGTCCACCGGCACGCTATCGAGCATCACTTTGCCGGCCTGTTGCGCCTGATTCACCACGTTGGTCAGCAGATTTTCCAGCTCATTATTCAGCGTATACACCGTCAGCTCCTGCTTGCGAACGAACGGATGGGTAATGCTGCGCCGCAGCACCAGGCGCACATCGGCCGCCAGCAGAATATGATCTTTAGTCACCGCACTACTGGCGACCAACACGGTGGCGATGGTGACGATATCGCGCAGGGAAACGCTTTCAGTCAGTAGTGTGCGGTACACTTTCAGCAACTGGCTGTAATTGAGCGCCGCGCTCAAATCTTCCGCCAGTCGCGGTGCCATCGACGACAAACGGTTATGCAGCTGAGTAATATCGTCATAGTTAAACAAATCAGGAATATAGCTGCGCACAATCTTATTCACATGGGTGGCAATTACGCTGGCGCTGTCGATCACCTGATACCCCATATTCAGCGCCTTCGCTTTCTGCGCGGGCTGAATCCAGGTGACCGGCATCCCGTACGCCGGGTCGTTCCCCAGCACGCCGTCTATCTCGCCGTAGGTTTCGCTGGAGGGCAGGGCCATCAGTTTATCCGCCGGAATATCCGCTTCATCAGCCTTAATGCCGTTGATGAAAATAGCGTACTGGCTGGGCTTGAGGCGGAAGTTTTCCCGAATACGGATCTCCGGCAGCAGCACGCCGTTGCCGTCGGAAATCACCTGACGTACGCCGCGAATACGCTGGGTGAGCGGGTTGCCCTGCGCTTTATCCACCAGCGCCACCAGTTTGTAGCCGAGGCTTAAACTGATAGGTTCGATCAGCGGAATAGTTTCCCAACTGACCTGTTGCTCGCTGGTTTCTGTCATCGTACGGGTTAGCGTTTCGAGGCTTTTCTCTTCCGCCTCCGCCGCTTGCGGGCGCTTGCTCATCCGCCAGCCGGTAAAACCAAGCAGGGCGCTGAACATCAGGAACGGGAAATGCGGCATTCCCGGCACCACCGCCAGCACGAACATAATTCCAGTGGCGGTGTAGAGAACCGACGGGCTTGCCAGCAACTGATTACGCACGTCATGGGCGATATCACCGTTATCGCTGACGCGGGTGACGATAATCGCCGCCGCGGTGGAGAGCAGCAGGGAAGGGATTTGCGCCACCAGCCCATCGCCGATAGTCATCAGCACATATTGCTGGAAGGCGGCGTCGGCGCTCAGGTTGTATTTGAAGATCCCGATACAGACGCCGCCGATCAGGTTGATCGCCAGAATCATCATCCCGGCGATGGCATCCCCGCGCACAAATTTTGATGCCCCGTCCATTGCGCCGTAGAAATCGGCCTCGCTGGCAACATCTTTACGCCGGGTTTGCGCCTGCGTCTGGTTGATCAACCCGGCGTTAAGATCGGCGTCAATCGCCATCTGTTTGCCGGGCATCGCGTCCAGGGTAAAGCGGGCAGAAACCTCGGAAATACGCTCGGCCCCCTTGGTGACGACGATAAAGTTGATTGTCAACAGCGTCAGTAAATCCGAGCGTGAAAGCATTATCGCCGCGCTGCACGGGCAGTCGATTTTTAACGGTGGTGGGTTGTCGCCGTTAAATAAAATCAGCCCGTCTCATCTGCCAAAACCTGCCACCGTGGCGGTGCCGGAAGAGACGGAGAAAAAAGCGCGCGACGTCAACGAGAAAACGGCGCTGTTGAAGAAGAAATCCGCCACCGAGCTTGGCGAGCTGGCGACCAGTATCAATACCATCGCCCGTGATGCGCATATGGAAGCGAATCTGGAGATGGAGATTGTTCCCCAGGGATTACGCGTGCTGATTAAAGACGACCAGAACCGCAATATGTTTGAACGCGGCAGCGCGAAGATTATGCCGTTCTTTAAAACTTTGCTGGTGGAGCTTGCGCCAGTGTTAGACTCGCTCGATAACAAAATTATTATTACCGGGCATACCGATGCGATGGCCTACAAAAACAATATCTACAACAACTGGAACCTTTCGGGCGATCGCGCGCTTTCGGCTCGTCGGGTGCTGGAAGAGGCCGGAATGCCGGAAAATAAAGTGATGCAGGTAAGCGCAATGGCGGACCAGATGCTGCTGGATGCCAAAAATCCGCAAAGCGCGGGCAACCGGCGCATTGAGATTATGGTGCTGACCAAAAGTGCGTCCGATACGCTGTATCAATACTTTGGTCAGCATGGGGATAAAGTGGTGCAGCCGCTGGTGCAAAAGCTGGATAAGCAGCAGGTGCTTTCGCAGCGAGCGCGTTAAATGCTGAATCTTTACGCATTTCTCAAACCCTGAAATCACTGTATACTTTACCAGTGTTGAGAGGTGAGCAATGCGTAAAATCATTCATGTGGATATGGACTGCTTTTTCGCAGCGGTGGAGATGCGCGACAATCCCGCCCTGCGCGATATCCCTATTGCTATTGGCGGCAGCCGCGAACGACGGGGGGTAATCAGCACCGCCAATTATCCCGCGCGTAAATTTGGCGTACGTAGCGCTATGCCGACAGGGATGGCGCTCAAATTATGCCCGCATCTCACCTTGCTTCCAGGGCGCTTTGACGCCTACAAAGAAGCCTCAAATCATATCCGCGAAATTTTCTCGCGCTATACCTCGCGCATTGAACCGTTATCACTGGATGAAGCCTATCTCGATGTCACCGATAGCGTCCATTGCCACGGTTCTGCGACCCTCATCGCCCAGGAAATCCGCCAGACGATCTTCAACGAGCTGCAACTGACGGCGTCTGCGGGCGTTGCGCCGGTCAAGTTTCTCGCCAAAATCGCCTCCGACATGAATAAACCCAACGGTCAGTTTGTGATTACTCCGGCTGAGGTTCCGGCATTTCTGCAAACCTTACCGCTGGCAAAAATTCCCGGCGTCGGCAAAGTCTCAGCGGCTAAACTGGAAGCGATGGGGCTACGAACCTGCGGTGATGTGCAAAAGTGTGATCTGGTGACTCTGCTCAAACGTTTTGGCAAATTTGGCCGCATTTTGTGGGAGCGTAGTCAGGGCATTGACGAGCGCGACGTTAACAGCGAAAGGTTGCGAAAATCCGTCGGTGTAGAACGTACGATGGCGGAAGATATTCATCACTGGTCTGAATGTGAAGCGATCATCGAGCGGCTTTACCCTGAACTGGAGCGTCGTTTGGCAAAGGTAAAACCTGATTTGCTGATTGCCCGCCAGGGGGTGAAATTAAAGTTCGACGATTTTCAGCAAACCACCCAGGAACACGTCTGGCCGCGGCTGAATAAATCTGATCTAATCGCCACCGCGCGTAAAACCTGGGATGAACGCCGCGGCGGGCGCGGTGTGCGACTGGTGGGGCTGCATGTGACGTTGCTTGACCCGCAAATGGAAAGACAACTGGTGCTGGGATTATGATGTATACTATTTTGTATATTCTGGTGTGCATTATTATGAGGAGATCACTGTATGCATCGAATTCTCGCTGAAAAATCGGTCAATATCACTGAGTTACGTAAAAACCCAGCTAAATACTTTATTGATCAACCTGTTGCGGTTCTTTCTAATAATCGCCCCGCAGGATATCTCTTAAGTGCCAGCGCATTTGAAGCATTAATGGACATGCTTGCAGAACAAGAGGAGAAAAAGCCCATAAAGGCGCGCTTCCGTCCGAGTGCTGCAAGATTAGAGGAAATTACACGCCGCGCTGAACAATATCTTAATGATATGACGGATGATGATTTCAATGACTTTAAGGAATAAGGATGCGGGTATTCAAAACAAAACTTATTCGCCTGCAACTTACAGCAGAGGAACTTGAAGCGTTAACGGCGGATTTTATTTCCTATAAGCGTGACGGTGTTTTGCCAGATATATTTGGTCGTGATGCACTCTACGACGACTCGTTTACCTGGCCATTAATCAAATTTGAGCGAGTTGCTCATATTCATCTGGCAAATGTGAATAATCCATTTCCGCCACAGTTGCGCCAATTCAGCAGAACGAATGACGCAGCGCATTTGGTATATTGTCAGGGCGCGTTTGATGAGCAAGCATGGTTGCTCATTGCCATTCTGAAACCTGAACCTCATAAACTGGCTCGAGATAACAACCAAATGCATAAAATTGGGAAAATGGCAGAAGCGTTTCGCATGCGTTTTTGAATTTATATTATGAATAACATACAAATAAGAAACTATCAGCCTGGTGATTTTCAGCAACTATGCGCTATTTTCCTTCGAGCTGTTACGATGACGGCGAGTCAGCACTATTCTCCACAGCAAATTGCCGCCTGGGCGCAGATTGACGAATCTCGCTGGAAGGAGAAACTCGCGAAATCACAAGTGCGGGTTGCAGTTATTAATGCACAACCGGTTGGTTTTATTACCTGCATTGGACATTATATCGATATGTTATTTGTTGAACCGGAATACACCCGACGCGGGGTTGCCAGCGCTTTGTTAAAACCATTGATTAAGTCTGAATCCGAACTTACGGTGGACGCCAGCATAACCGCAAAACCCTTTTTTGAACGTTATGGTTTTCAGACAGTTAAGCAGCAGCGCGTTGAATGCCGGGGAACGTGGTTTACTAATTTTTATATGCGATATAAACCGCAACATTAAATCCAGCTTGCAATGAAAATAACGCCCGTCTAGTATGTGCGCGTTTTCTTATTCCACAAACTGCAAGGAGGTAAATCATGACAAATCCTTTATCAATGACTCTTTGCAGACCTTTCCAGGATTAATTCTTTTTTCTTGCCCTGGATTCGTCTGCCATTTCCTGATTTTTATTCATAAATGGAATGGTACATGGGCAAATATATTCGTCCCTTATCCGATGCGGTATTTACCATCGCATCTGATGACCTGTGGATCGAAAGTTCAGCGATCCAACAATTACACACCACGGCAAATTTACCCAACATGCAGCGCGTTGTGGGGATGCCAGATTTACATCCCGGACGCGGCTACCCGATTGGCGCAGCGTTCTTCTCTGTTGGTCGTTTTTACCCGGCACTGGTCGGCAATGATATCGGCTGCGGCATGGCGCTATGGCAAACAGATATTCTCGCTCGCAAATACAACGCCGATAAGTTTGAAAAGCGATTATCAGATCTGGATGACGTTGCTGAAGAAAGCTGGCTGGAGGAAAACCTGCCGTCAGCATTTGCACAGCATCCGTGGCGCAACTCGCTTGGCTCCATCGGTGGCGGTAACCACTTCGCAGAACTGCAACAGATTGATCAAATTATCGACGCGGAACTGTTTGCACTGGCTGGTCTGGATGCGCAGCATCTGCAACTGCTGGTTCATAGCGGCTCGAGGGGATTGGGGCAGTCTATTTTACAGCGGCATATTGCCTCGTTTTCGCATCATGGTTTGCCTGAAGGCAGTGACGACGCGCTACGGTATATTGCGGAACATGACGATGCGCTGGCGTTTGCGCGTATTAATCGCCAGCTGATCGCTTTGCGCATAATGCAACAAGTTAAGGCCACCGGAAGTCCGGTTCTGGATGTGGCGCATAACTTTGTTAGCGCGTGCCAAATCGGCGATCAACAGGGCTGGTTGCATCGTAAAGGCGCCACGCCGGATGACAACGGTCTGGTGATTATTCCCGGTTCACGCGGCGATTACTCCTGGCTGGTTAAACCTGTTGCGAACGAAAAAACGCTCCACTCGCTGGCGCATGGGGCGGGGCGTAAATGGGGGCGCACCGAGTGTAAAGGGCGTCTGGCAGCGAAATACACGGCGACGCAACTCTCGCGGACTGAACTTGGCAGTCGGGTAATTTGTCGCGATAAACAACTCATCTTTGAAGAAGCGCCACAAGCCTATAAATCGGCTGAAAGCGTGGTGCAATGTCTGGTGCTGGCTGGGTTAATTATTCCTGTCGCGCGACTGCGCCCGGTGCTGACGCTCAAAAACAGTGGAGGGAAAAAAGGATGATCTTGCTACAACTCTCCTCTGCTCAGGGGCCGGAAGAATGTTGTCTCGCAGTGAAAAAAGCACTGGACAGGCTGATTAAAGAAGCTACCCGACAGGACGTCGCGGTAACGGTGCTGGAAACAGAAACGGGTCGCTACTCTGACACACTGCGTTCGGCGCTGATTTCTCTGGATGGCGATAACGCATGGGCTCTAAGCGAAAGCTGGTGCGGCACTATCCAGTGGATTTGTCCGAGTCCGTATCGGCCTCATCATGGGCGCAAAAACTGGTTTCTGGGCATTGGGCGTTTTACCGCTGATGAGCAGGAACAATCGGATGCAATCCGTTATGAGACGCTGCGTTCGTCGGGGCCGGGCGGTCAACATGTCAATAAAACCGACTCGGCGGTACGCGCCACGCATCTGGCATCCGGTATTAGCGTGAAGGTTCAGTCAGAGCGCAGTCAGCATGCTAACAAACGGCTGGCGCGATTACTGATTGCCTGGAAGCTGGAACAACAGCAACAGGAAAATAGCGCGGCGCTGAAATCGCAGCGGCGAATGTTCCATCACCAGATTGAACGTGGCAACCCGCGACGAACGTTTACAGGGATGGCTTTTATCGAAGGGTAATGAAGGATGATACTGCCGGAAGGCGATTAAACGCCATCCGGCAGCAAATCAAATAATTACTTCGCCGGAATTTCTTTCAGCAGTTCAGTCAGCAGTGTCCAGTAATGGCCAACGCTTTCGATATGAACTTGCTCATCCGGGGAGTGTGGACCGGTGATGGTTGGCCCGATAGACACCATGTCCATTTCCGGATACGGTTTTTTGAACAGGCCACATTCGAGGCCCGCGTGGATAATCTGGATGTTCGGCGTTTTGTTGAACAGACGCTGATAGGTTTCACGTACCAGATGCATTACCGGAGAGTTAGCGTCCGGCTGCCAGCCAGGATATGCGCCTTTTGCTTCGGTTTTCGCACCTGCCAGTTTACCCAGCGAATCCAGCATGCTCACTACGTAGTCTTTACCGCTGTCGATCAGAGAACGGATCAGGCAGTGAATTTCTACGTTATTGTCGGTCATGGTCACCACACCGACGTTCAGGGAGGTTTCGACCACACCTTTTGCCACGTCGGAGTTGCGGATCACACCGTTCGGGGTGGCGTTCAGCAGACGAATAAAGGTATCGCGAGATTTCGCAATCAGGGCAGCTTTATCGTTCGCAACAGAGTCCAGCAGCAATGCCAGATTTTTCTCTTTCTCTGCCAGTTCGTTTTTCAGGATCTCCTGATAGGTATCCACCAGAGATTTCAGGGCGTCGACTTTATCAGCTGCGACAGCAATGGTCGCAAAGGCTTCACGCGGGATGGCGTTACGCAGTGTGCCGCCGTTGAAATCAATAAGACGCAGGTCCAGTTCTTCTGCATGACCCGCCAGGAAGCGCACCAACAGTTTGTTGGCATTACCCAGGCCAACGTGGATTTCACCGCCGGAGTGACCGCCTTTCAGACCTTTTAAGGTTAACTTGAAGGTTTCAAAACCAGCTGGAACCGCTTCACGATCTAAATGCAGGTTGGAGGTGAAGTCGATACCTCCCGCACAACCCATGTAGATTTCACCTTCTTCTTCGGAGTCGGTGTTAATCAGAATATCAGCCTGCAACCAGTTGCTCTGTAAGCCAAAAGCACCGTCCATACCGGCTTCTTCGGTCATGGTCAGCAGCACTTCCAGCGGGCCGTGAACCACGTTTTCGTCAGCCAGAACCGCCAGTGCAGAGGCCATACCAATGCCGTTATCCGCACCCAGCGTGGTGCCGCGTGCTTTAACCCATTCGCCATCAATATAAGGCTGGATAGGATCTTTAGTGAAGTCATGCACGGTGTCGTTATTTTTTTGCGGCACCATATCGAGGTGGGCCTGCAAGACGACCGGTTTACGATTTTCCATACCTGCGGTAGCAGGTTTACGAATCAGGATATTACCTACCTGATCGCGTTCGACATGGAAACCTTTCTCTTTTGCCCAACCAACAATGTATTCAGCGAGTTGCTCTTCATGATAGGACGGGTGAGGAATAGAACAGATTTTGGCAAAAATATCCCACAGCGGCTGTGGAGATAATTGAGACAGTTCAGACACGTTAAGTCTCCTTGTCGATCACCCGCAAAACAGTATTGCAGGTCACAGGGTTAGCAGAAAATGTTGTCAACACAAGACAGGCTTGCGAGATATGTTTGAGAATACCACTTTATCCCGCGTCAGGGAGAGGCAGTGCGTAAAAAGACGCGGACTCATGTGAAATACTGGTTTTTAGTGCGCCAGATCTCTATAATCTCGCGCAACCTATTTTCCCCTCGAACACTTTTTAAGCCGTAGATAAACAGGCTGGGACACTTCACATGAGCGAAAAATACATCGTCACCTGGGACATGTTGCAGATCCATGCACGTAAACTCGCAAGCCGACTGATGCCTTCTGAACAATGGAAAGGCATTATTGCCGTAAGCCGTGGCGGTCTGGTACCGGGTGCGTTACTGGCGCGTGAACTGGGTATTCGTCATGTCGATACCGTTTGTATTTCCAGCTACGATCACGACAACCAGCGCGAGCTTAAAGTGCTGAAACGCGCAGAAGGCGATGGCGAAGGCTTCATCGTTATTGATGACCTGGTAGATACCGGTGGTACTGCGGTTGCGATTCGTGAAATGTATCCAAAAGCGCACTTTATCACCATCTTCGCAAAACCGGCCGGTCGTCCGCTGGTTGATGATTATGTTGTTGATATTCCGCAAAATACCTGGATCGAACAGCCGTGGGATATGGGCGTCGTATTCGTCCCGCCAATCTCCGGTCGCTAATCTTTTCAACGCCTGGCACTGCCGGGCGTTGTTCTTTTTAACTTCAGGCAGGTTACAATAGTTTCCAGTAAGTATTCTGGAGGCTGCATCCATGACACAGGCAAACCTGAGCGAAACCCTGTTCAAACCCCGCTTTAAACATCCTGAAACCTCGACGCTAGTCCGCCGCTTTAGTCACGGCGCACAACCGCCTGTGCAGTCGGCCCTTGATGGTAAAACCATCCCTCACTGGTATCGCATGATTAACCGTCTGATGTGGATCTGGCGCGGCATTGACCCCCGTGAAATCCTCGATGTCCAGGCGCGTATTGTGATGAGCGATGCCGAACGTACCGACGATGATTTATACGATACGGTGATTGGCTACCGCGGCGGCAACTGGATTTATGAGTGGGCTACCCAGGCGATGGTGTGGCAACAAAAAGCCTGTGCGGAAGAAGATCCGCAACTCAGCGGTCGACACTGGCTGCATGCGGCTACGTTGTACAACATTGCTGCCTATCCTCATCTGAAAGGAGATGACCTGGCCGAGCAAGCGCAGGCTTTGTCAAACCGCGCCTATGAAGAGGCCGCTCAGCGTCTGCCGGGCACGATGCGGCAGATGGAGTTTACCGTACCCGGCGGTGCGCCCATCACCGGCTTTTTGCATATGCCGAAAGGCGATGGCCCGTTCCCGACAGTATTAATGTGTGGTGGTCTGGATGCGATGCAGACGGACTATTACAGCCTGTATGAACGTTATTTTGCGCCGCGCGGCATTGCTATGCTGACTATTGATATGCCGTCGGTGGGCTTTTCTTCAAAATGGAAGCTCACCCAGGACTCCAGCCTGTTGCATCAGCACGTTTTAAAGGCGCTGCCTAACGTACCGTGGGTGGATCACACTCGCGTCGCGGCCTTTGGTTTCCGTTTCGGCGCTAACGTTGCCGTGCGTCTGGCATACCTTGAATCGCCACGTCTGAAAGCGGTTGCTTGTCTTGGTCCGGTAGTTCATACCCTGTTGAGTGATTTTAAGTGCCAGCAACAGGTGCCGGAAATGTATCTTGACGTTCTGGCCAGTCGTTTAGGGATGCATGATGCTTCCGATGAAGCGTTGCGCGTGGAGTTGAATCGCTATTCATTAAAAGTGCAAGGATTGCTGGGACGTCGCTGCCCAACGCCAATGTTATCAGGCTACTGGAAGAACGATCCGTTCAGCCCGGAAGAGGACTCACGCTTAATCACGTCGTCATCTGCTGACGGTAAATTATTAGAGATCCCATTTAACCCGGTGTATCGGAATTTTGACAAAGGCCTTCAGGAAATCACAGACTGGATCGAAAAACGTTTGTGTTAAAAATTTGCTAAATTTTACCAATTTGGTAAAACAGTTGCATCACAACAGGAGATTGCAATGACGTTACCGAGTGGACACCCGAAGAGCAGATTAGTCAAAAAATTTACCGCACTAGGCCCGTATATTCGTGAAGGTAAGTGCGAAGATAATCGATTCTTTTTCGATTGTCTGGCTGTATGCGTCAACGTGAAACCGGCACCGGAAGTGCGTGAGTTCTGGGGCTGGTGGATGGAACTGGAAGCGCAGGAATCCCGTTTTACCTACAGTTACCAGTTTGGTCTGTTCGATAAAGCAGGCGACTGGACGAGTGTTCAGATAAAAGATGCCGAAGTGGTTGAACGACTGGAGCACACCCTGCGTGAATTTCACGAGAAGCTGCGTGAGCTGCTGGCGACGCTGAATCTGAAGCTGGAACCGGCAGATGATTTTCGTGATGAACCGGTGAAGTTAACGGCGTGAATGAAATGTGCCGGATGCGATGTTAGAGCATCTCTTCCGGCCTGAAATATTGGTTTTCGTAGTTTTCGTAGGCCGGATAAGGCGTTCACGCCGCATCCGGCAATATTCATTAAAACTGATACGTCATCCCAACCGCGACAATATCATCATTGTTGATATTCAGCTTATTATCGCTATCCAGCTGATTAATTTTATAATCAACAAACGCTGACATATTTTTGTTGAAATAATACGTAGCACCAACATCGACATAATTGACCAGATCTTCATCACCGATGCCCTCAATATCTTTCCCTTTCGATAAGACATAACCCAGCGATGGACGCAGACCAAAGTCAAACTGGTATTGAGCGACCGCTTCAAAGTTCTGCGTCTTATTGGCAAAACCGCCAGAGATTGGCGTCATTTTACGTGTTTCAGAATAGAAAGTTGCCAGATAAATATTATTGGCATCGTATTTCAGACCTGTTGCCCATGCTTCTGCACGCTTGCCTGTGCCACGGCTTTGCAGGTTCTGCTCGTTGGTGCGATCAGAGTTGGTATAGGCTCCACTGATGGCGAAATCGCTGCCACCAAAGTCATATGTCAATGACGTGCCGAAGCCATCGCCGTTTTGCTTTTTAACGTCGCGGTTTTCGTTTTTCCCTTGATATTGCAGGGTTAAGTTCAGGCCATCGATAACGCCGAAGAAGTCGGTGTTCCGATACGTCGCCAGACCGCTGGCGCGTTTGGTCATAAAGTTGTCGGTCTGCGCCGAGGAGTCGCCACCAAATTCCGGGAACATATCGGTCCAGGCTTCCACGTCATACAACGCGCCCAGGTTACGACCATAATCGAAAGAACCCAAATCTTTATATTTCAACCCGGCAAAAGCGAGACGCGTTTTTTGCTGTGCAGTATCACTCTCCGCTTTATTACCGGCAAACTCAGCTTCCCAACGACCATAACCAGTCAGTTGAACGTTAATTTGTGTTTCGCCTTTAAAACCAAAACGGATATAACTCTGGTCGCCATCTTTACTGTCATTATCACTCATATAATGCATGGCTTTAACTTTGCCATAGACATCCAGTTTATTACCGTCTTTGTTATATATTTCTGCGGCCTGTACGGATACAGATGCCACAATGCCCATCACCACTAATGCCAGAGTGCTCTTTTTCATTTTCATTCCTGATTTTAATTAACGCGCGAATATTCAGCGGGAGAGTCCCGTTGAAAACAGGAAAGTTTTTAACCTGAGATTGTTAAAGATATATTACAGATTAATAATATTCTTAAAATGTGGTAATTTATTAAATCTGTAATAAAAGCGTAAACAACTGCCGCTACGCTTGCTGATCCCGCGCAACAAAACGCCATGCTTTGCTCGCAGATGGTTGGCAACCGACGACAGTCCTGCTAAAACGTTCGTTTGATATCATTTTTTCCTAAAATTGAATGGCAGAGAATCATGAGTGACAGCCAGACGCTGGTGGTAAAACTCGGCACCAGTGTGCTAACAGGCGGATCGCGCCGCCTGAACCGTGCCCATATCGTTGAACTTGTTCGCCAGTGCGCGCAGTTACATGCCGCCGGGCATCGGATTGTTATTGTGACGTCAGGTGCGATTGCCGCCGGACGTGAGCACCTGGGGTACCCGGAATTGCCAGCGACTATCGCTTCAAAACAGCTGCTGGCGGCGGTAGGGCAGAGTCGACTGATTCAACTGTGGGAACAGCTGTTTTCAATTTACGGCATTCATGTCGGGCAGATGTTGCTGACCCGTGCTGATATGGAAGATCGTGAACGCTTCCTGAACGCCCGCGATACCCTGCGTGCGTTGCTCGATAACAATATCGTTCCGGTAATTAATGAGAACGATGCTGTCGCTACTGCAGAGATTAAGGTCGGTGATAACGATAACCTTTCTGCGCTGGCGGCGATTCTGGCGGGTGCCGATAAACTGTTGCTGCTGACCGATCAAAAAGGTTTGTATACCGCTGACCC
This sequence comes from Escherichia coli DSM 30083 = JCM 1649 = ATCC 11775, assembly GCF_003697165.2. Taxonomy (GTDB): domain Bacteria; phylum Pseudomonadota; class Gammaproteobacteria; order Enterobacterales; family Enterobacteriaceae; genus Escherichia; species Escherichia coli. Next base: position 3,717,677 of record NZ_CP033092.2, on the reverse strand, counting down.
GCGCAGCAATCCGCAGGCAGAACTGATTAAAGATGTGTACGGCATTGATGACGCACTGCGCGCGATTGCCGGTGATAGCGTTTCAGGCCTCGGAACTGGCGGTATGAGCACCAAATTGCAGGCCGCTGACGTGGCTTGCCGTGCGGGTATCGACACCATTATTGCCGCGGGCAGCAAGCCGGGCGTTATTGGTGATGTGATGGAAGGCATTTCCGTCGGTACGCTGTTCCATGCCCAGGCGACTCCGCTTGAAAACCGTAAACGCTGGATTTTCGGTGCGCCGCCTGCGGGTGAAATCACGGTAGATGAAGGGGCAACTGCCGCCATTCTGGAACGCGGCAGCTCCCTGTTGCCGAAAGGCATTAAAAGCGTGACTGGCAATTTCTCGCGTGGTGAAGTCATCCGTATTTGCAACCTCGAAGGTCGCGATATCGCCCACGGCGTCAGTCGTTACAACAGCGATGCATTACGCCGTATTGCCGGACACCACTCGCAAGAAATTGATGCAATACTGGGATATGAATACGGCCCGGTTGCCGTTCACCGTGATGACATGATTACCCGTTAAGGAGCTGGCCGATGCTGGAACAAATGGGCATTGCCGCGAAGCAAGCCTCGTATAAATTAGCGCAACTCTCCAGCCGCGAAAAAAATCGTGTGCTGGAAAAAATCGCCGATGAACTGGAAGCACAAAGCGAAAGTATCCTCAACGCTAACGCACAGGATGTTGCAGACGCGCGTGCCAATGGCCTTAGCGAAGCGATGCTTGACCGTCTGGCACTGACGCCCGCACGGCTGAAAGGCATTGCCGACGATGTGCGCCAGGTGTGCAATCTCGCCGATCCTGTGGGGCAGGTAATCGATGGCGGCGTACTGGACAGCGGCCTGCGTCTTGAGCGTCGTCGCGTACCGCTGGGGGTGATTGGCGTGATTTATGAAGCGCGCCCGAACGTGACGGTTGATGTTGCTTCCCTGTGCCTGAAAACCGGTAACGCGGTGATCCTGCGCGGCGGCAAAGAAACCTGTCGCACTAACGCTGCAACGGTAGCGGTGATTCAGGACGCCCTGAAATCCTGCGGCTTACCGGCGGGTGCCGTGCAGGCAATTGATAATCCTGACCGTGCGCTGGTCAGTGAAATGCTGCGTATGGATAAATACATCGACATGCTGATCCCGCGCGGTGGGGCTGGTTTGCATAAACTGTGCCGCGAGCAGTCGACAATCCCGGTGATCACAGGCGGTATAGGCGTATGCCATATTTACGTTGATGAAAGTGCAGAGATCGCTGAAGCCCTGAAAGTAATTGTCAACGCGAAAACTCAGCGACCGAGCACATGTAATACGGTAGAAACGTTGCTGGTAAATAAAAACATCGCAGATAGCTTCCTGCCCGCATTAAGCAAACAAATGGCGGAAAGCGGCGTGACGTTACACGCTGATGCAGCCGCGCTGGCGCAGTTGCAGGCAGGCCCCGCGAAGGTGGTGGCTGTTAAAGCCGAAGAGTATGACGATGAGTTTCTGTCATTAGATTTGAACGTCAAAATCGTTAGCGATCTGGATGACGCCATTGCCCATATTCGTGAACACGGCACGCAACACTCCGATGCGATCCTGACCCGCGATATGCGCAACGCCCAGCGTTTTGTTAACGAAGTGGATTCCTCCGCTGTTTACGTTAACGCCTCTACGCGTTTTACCGACGGCGGCCAGTTTGGTCTGGGGGCGGAAGTTGCGGTAAGCACACAAAAACTCCACGCGCGCGGCCCAATGGGGCTGGAAGCTCTGACCACTTACAAGTGGATCGGCATTGGTGATTACACCATTCGTGCGTAAATAAAACCGGGTGATGCAAAAGTAGCCATTTGATTCACAAGGCCATTGACGCATCGCCCGGTTAGTTTTAACCTTGTCCACCGTGATTCACGTTCGTGAACATGTCCTTTCAGGGCCGATATAGCTCAGTTGGTAGAGCAGCGCATTCGTAATGCGAAGGTCGTAGGTTCGACTCCTATTATCGGCACCATTCTAACGTCTCCCCAAGTCTACTCAAGTATTTAAAAACCTCTTATAATCAGTATATTAATGCCCCTTTTAGTCTTTTGACGTCTATTTAAGTACCCCAAACTCTACAAGCAATTGAGGGGATTTGCTGTTCAGTTTAGTGGAGATACCCCCAAGTGAAACTCAATGCCCGTCAAATAGACACTGCCAAGCCAAAAGAGAAGGCTTACAAGTTGGCTGATGGTGGTGGTCTGTACCTCCTGGTAAAACCTGGTGGAGGAGAATATTGGCGTCTCAAGTATCGTGTAGCTGGTAAAGAGAAGCTGTTAGCACTAGGTGTGTATCCTGAGGTCACCTTAGCTGATGCTCCTGCAAAACTTGAAGAAGCTAAAAGAGGTATCTCTGGGGGAATCGATCTGATGGAAGTGAAGCGAGAGGAAAAGATTGCCCGGGAAACGCAGTTAAACAACACCTTCAAAGATATTGCCCTTGAGTGGCACAGTAACAAATTATAATCACAATAATAGTGTATATAATTATACATTGTATGCTTGGTAATCATATAATGATAAAAGCTTCCGATAATCAGTATGAGATTTGTCCTTAAACTCCTGGACATGCTTTTCTAAATCTTCCAATGGTATATGTCCATTTATACAAATAAAATTCTAGTGATAAATACCTTCAGGTATGATTAGACAACATCTTTATTCGATGGGGGTTAATCTATATTTGATATCTTTCTTTTAAATAACAACGCCATTAAAAACGCTTTGTTTAATGACGTTTTTTTATTGTTTCCTATATAAAGCCTAACCAGCATAAACATTGGTGGCTCTTATGCTCATTGTAATTAAATGAGAGTGTGATTAATGTCTTTATATATTCTGGTAGTTATTCTCTCCAGAAGAATACATTGTAAGAAGATGACTGTTAGTATGTTTTAACATCAATTAACATTAAGGTTTGATAATAATTTTTTGTTGGCGAGTTCAAATGTTTTCATTTCATCATCTGATAGCCCGCTCCAGATTTTCTTTAGCATTACATTTTGAGTGTTTATTAGTTTTTGAGCAAGTGTAACTCCGTCAGGGGTTAAGCAAATACTTTTGCTTCGACGATCGTTTTTATTATTAATTCTTTTGGCAATATTCTTTTTTTCTAATTTGTCTATGATGTGTGTGATGTTTGTTTTGGAGAATTGTAACTCCTTGTAAATATCAGAAGGGGACTGACAATAATCATCAGACATATATAATGAAACTAACACCATAAATGTTGAAGTGTTTATTCTATACTCGCTCAATTCATTTTCTATAATACTCTGGATTTTGTCATTTACTCTAATATATAAGTGTATTAACAGACTCTCCTGAGCCGGGTATGCCGGATTTTTGATTTTTTTGTAGTTTGTTATAGTTTTTAATAAATCTATATTATTCATAATTCCACCACACGGCAAAAGAAAACTCATGAAGATTACTCAACCTGAGTGTTACATGAAGTATCGTGAACGCCGGAAAATCTAAGTTCCAGCCTGTACCGTAATCAGATAATCGCAGCAAAGGGACAAAGCAATAGTCCCTTTGCTGCACAGCATCAGAATGAATAACGAATATTAGCGTTTATCGCATCATCTGTGTTGTATTTACCGAATGCAGAGCGTTCAACTTCCAGCCCCAGACGCGTATTGTCGCCAAACCGGGCATTTAACCCCACACCGTAAAGCATACGACCGTCTTTTCTGCCATTAATCTGATGTTCTCCCGCTGCATCCTTCAGGTGAACGTCAGCACTGTCCGTCAGATCGAACTCATAATGCAGGCCGGCACGGGCTGTCAGACTCCAGTCCTTACCACTGAAGGTTTTACCGGAAACAACGCCGGTTCTGCCTACCAGAGGATTAACGCTGTTACGACGCATTGAGACATCCATTCCACTGTCGTTCCAGTTAAATGTTTGGCCCTGCAGTCTTCCCCAGACCAGTTCCGCCTGAGGTTCAACAAACGTCGTATCTGTCAGATGATAACGGTATCCGACTTCTGCACCTGCATACAGTGAATGGCTGCGGAAGTTCTGTTTACCAGCTCCGGCAAAGTTCAGGTCATATTTGTTTTCATTGTGAATATATTTGGCAATCAAATCAAAGTAAGCGCCGGACCGGAACAGACCACTGGCATAGAAACCACCACCCCATGATTTTGTTTTACCGCTGTACAGGCCTGCTGACGCATCTGTGTCAGTGTAGGTGGCCATCACGCCGGTAAACAGGTCCATACTTCCCAGTTCGTGCTTACGGTCAGCCCCCATCTGCAGCAGGGTATAGTGGTCAGTGAAACCGCCATCAGCAGAGCCGGAACCGTTCAGCAGACGCACCCACGTACCGGCTTCGCCGTTAATATCCCTCAAATCGCCCATGCGTTTGTTCAGGTTGTTAACTTCAGTGATGAAGTTGTTATAGCTGATGTGCATGAATGTGGCGGCAGCCTTACCCTGGCCGTCGTTACGTGCAACCTGGTAACCATCGAGGACCCACTCTTTTTTCCCGTCCTCTTTTCTGACACTAAGGGTGGGGGTGACATCACTGAATCCCACAACCCGTGTTGATGCCCTGAACAGATTATCAGCTGTCGCTTCAGGTGCGCTGACCAGTGGAATATCAAGCGTGTCCTTGTCAGAGGGTTTTTTCAGGAAGTTAACCCAGATGCTGTTGTCATGACCTGTTGCCGACTTGTTTATCACCAGTTTGTCTGCCTTGTTAAGGTCTGTACGCATGACAAATGCTGACTGAACCGCGTCCAGATTATCTGTTGTCAGTGTCGTGAACGATGATGTTCCCCCGTTAAAACCGACTATTGTCCGGTTAAGTTTCATATTTCCTGCCGTGGAGTTTCCGTTCATCGACCACTGGGTGTCTGTCATGCTGACGGTGGCATCCGGTGCATTCAGGCTCCCGCTCCAGGTATTGCGGTACCCGTTAAACAGGCTGTACAACATCTGATTCTGAAGAGTCAGGTCAGGACTCAGTTCCCCTTCCCCTCCGAGGGTGACAGTCCCTTTATCCTGAACATTGATATTACCTGACAACATACTGTACGGCCCCACGTTCAGGCGGGCATCGTCTCCCTTCAGGTTCCATGAACCGGCATAATCGTATACAGGTAAAAGTGTGTGAGATACCTCATCAGGACGGCTGTTCAGACTCAGGGTGGCATCAGAAATATTCACCGGACCGTCAGAAACAAAACTCTGACTGGCCAGAACATTTGCTCCCTTGTTCAGATTCAGGGCGGTACTGGTCAGCGTTGAGTTCTCCAGAACGGCACTGTCTGAGGAGATATTCACGGTACTGTTGTTCGCCTGTATTCCGCCATTGAATATCTCATTGATATTCAGCACTGACTGATTATCCAGGTTGACGGTGCCGTTGAAGACGCTTTTATCTGCATCTTTAGTTGCAACAGATGTGCCTTCTTCAAGGGTAAATGCTGTTCCCTGGCCATCTTTTTTGTCGATAAATACCCGACTGTCGCCCAGCGTGACGCTGGAGTTATCTGCCTGGATGGTTGTGTTCAGTGTGGCATTGCGGCCCAGACCAAAGTCTGTATCTTTTAACACGAGCGAACCAAAGCTGAACGTCCTGTTCTCCCAGTCATCCTGTGTAAATGAGGTGGGCTGTGTCAGAACGGAATTGTCGCCCAGAGACGAGACTGTATTTGCAATACTCTGAGACGTTGAAGCATGGATAACCGGGTGGCCCTGAATGGTCAGACGACCGTTTTCCTGAGTAAATGTACCGGACATATTCGCTGAGCCGTCCATAACCAATGCGCCGGTTGTACCCGGGGTTGCTTTATTTGAGAAATTAATATTTCCCAGCAACTTGCCATGATACAGATACCCTTTATTATTAATTCTGTTTGCAAGCAGCGCCTGTGCACTGTTCTGGTCATGTCCGACATATTCCCAGTGCTCGTTACTGACCTGACCGGTAGGGAACCAGCCATAACTACTTGTTTTCAGGATAAAATAATCGACGGTATGAGTATAGGGATTATTATAAATATATAATGAACCTACTGTTCCCCTGTTTGATGATGACCATTCATTAACTTTTACGTTTGCCGGACGCGTCTGATAATCCAGAGTGATATTAGCCGTTTTATCACTGCTGTTACCGAGAGTTGCGCCATAATCGGCGGCATTCAGCTTATGAAATGTCAGGTCATTCCCGTTAACATCCAGAACCCCCCCCCGGTAGCCCCAGGATATATTGTCCGGATTAACCTGCTGGTTGTCTGCCAGCACGACTGTCGGGCGGCCGCTGGCAATATTCACGCTACTGAATGCCTGAACGTGTCCTGAACTGTCAGCCTGCTGATTGAGGACAACGGTCCCATCCCCGACTTTCAGGCCGCCCTCATTAACACCGGTTCCCTGTACAACCAGGGTTCCTTCGCCGATTTTATGCAGGTTGTCACCTTTCACACCATTAACCTGCCAGTTTACGGAGGCATCCTTGTCCACAATAATACCGGCCCCGGTCCAGGTACTTCCGTTTGAAGTGGTGACAGTGTAGTCATCAGTAAATGTCAGTGAACCGGCACCCTGCGTGACAGAGTTTTCCAGGTCAATCTGACCATTATGTCCCAGGAATGTCAGATTTTTACCTGCGTTCAGGTCAGAACCTTTTTGCCCGTGCATGGCATATTCATCGGAACCCTGTTTCAGAGAGCCAGTGCCGGTGCTGCTGTCAAATTTCCATTGCAGGGGGGCGCCGGATGAGGCATTAAAAAAGACGGGAGCGTCATTATCCTCTGAATAGATCTGTGAGAGAAAACTCTGAGGAATAAGAGAATATATCAAATTGGTCCCCCCTCCTACTCCCGAGTAAACACCGACCAGTTCCCACTGCCCTTTGGCCGTATTCCAGCCAAATAATGGAGAACCACTGTCGCCGGCCTCTCCAAAAGAGGGCAGGATGCTATGATCATGTATGTTGCCCCCCATATACAGCTGAATGCCGTCTGAGCCGTGATAAAAGAATGATGTCGGGAGTATTCCTCCTGTCAGATAACCATACCCACCTGTTACCCAATGTCGCTTACCCTGACTATCCTGAATATACTGACTTCCCGAACCAGCCCTGTAGAATGCCGAGTATTTTGAAGGGTTCAATATATCAGCTGTTGATGAGCTGGTTACGGTAGCCGGAGCAACCTCAGTTACGAGCTTATCAAGTCTTGGTGTGTGGAGATCAGATGAACTGTGTTCATTACGATCCACAATATGGTAACTGTTCTGACCATCACCGAAGCTGACGCTCTGATATCCTTTATTATGTTTTACACTGGCTATATATTGCGGGTTAATTAATGTTGCAACGCCGGGATTTGAGCTTACATTCACACTGCTAAAATCAACCATGGGCGCTTTATCAAGATGTCCTACTAATTCCCCTTTATTATTAAAAATAGGAATGTTTGTTGCGCCAGCCTGAAACTGCCCTTTGTTTTCTGCAAAGTCGCGGTATGTCTGGTAAGGATTGTTGCCACCAACCGTTGATGCACCAGCAACGGTTGGGAGTAATGCAGATAGTGCCAGAGAGGTAAGTACTGAAAGTCTTTTTCCTCTGCGGGTACTCCCTTTACATACCCTTCGGGCTAGTTCAGAGACAACCTTTACTGTGTTAGTAATATAACAATATTTTAGAGCGTATATTTTATTCATAGTAAATGATTCCGGAACGTATATTCCAAAGTTACATTAATAACCATAGACAATTTCAAACGAAAGCATTGTTGAATTGCGCGCTAATTATTAATTAGCTATATAATTATAAATGTGACATATGTCACATTTATTTTTGCTTAAAACTACAATATTTTGTAGTTGCACGCATTCTTTGTCTGTGGTTTTCATTGGTGGTAATGAAAATGTTGTTTGCTTTTTCTCAGGTGTTTTGACTTATGACTTAAAGTCATAAAATATGCGACGCTAATACAACTACAGAAAAATGGTATATATGGATATCGACGATATTTGTTGATTTTTATTTTAAATTGCGTGGCGGTTCAGAGCGGATATATATATCACCATACCATCATCTGTTTTTCTGAAGTTCAGATTAGTTTTAACACACTGTTTTCCATCTTCGTTGATTACAACAGTCTTTTTAATGTATTTACGAATGGCATCATTCGACGTTCTAACGGATTTAGTCGATGGTGGGGTAATTAATAAAACATTTGCTGTAATCAAAAACGGTAATGTCTTCAATTGATAGAAGTTTCTGGTAATCTACTGGTATTTAAGGTTTTCCATGGCTACCGTTACTGTTCATCGTCCGCGCTGTAATTCCGATAAAGTTTATCGACATGGTCGTAGTTGTTCCCAGCATGAGCGTTTCCGTTGTCGTTCATGTAAACGTGTTTTCCAGCTCACTTACTCTTATGAAGCCAGAAAACCCGGCTTTAAGGAGCTGATCGTTGAAATGGCGCATAATGGCACAGGGGCCGTGATATCGCCAGAATACTGAAAATCAGCATCAATACCGTCATACGGACATTAAAAAGCTCTCGCCCCAGCGGATAACATCTGCGTCAGTCAGCTCACGCTGATGTTGCCCTTATCTGTGAACTTGATGAGCTGTGGAGCTTCGTTGGCAACAAGGCGCAACAACACTGGCTCTGGTATGCGTAGAACACTAAAACTGGCGGTGTGTTGGCTTACACTTTCGGGCCACGGAATGATGAGGCCTGTCGGGAATTGTTAGCCCTGTTGACTCCGTTCTGTATCGGCATGGTGGCCGCGATGACTGGGGCAGCTACGCCAGAGAAGTGCCGAAGGAGAAATACCTGACCGGCAAAATCTTCACGCAACGTATTGAACGTAACAACCTGACCCTCCGCACCCGCATCAAGCGGCTGGTAAGTAAAACAATCTGCTTCTCGCGTTCCGTTGAAATCCACGAAAAAGTCATCGGTTCCTTCATTGAAAAGCACATGTTCTACTGATTGGAAGCACTACCCAACGTTCAACTTATCATCATAAGTATAAAAATCACAAAATGGGAGGTAAGAGTCTTTACCTGGATTGTCTCGAAATGCAAAGTGTGCTTGCTTTACAACTAAATCTGGGGGTATCTAATGATTGCGTAATAGTTTTTTTATATACATATCAATGTCTTGCTTTTTACAATCTGTTTATATTATCCATTTTAAATCAATAGGTTACACATCGTTAATACCTTCCTTATTTTTTGATTGGGACAGATTTGGGACCGATGGGTTCAGGATCGAATCTATTTACCGTGCGTGTTCGGTAAGGTGATTAGGTGCGAGATGAGCATATCGACGAACCATTTCGAGAGTTTCCTATCCGCTCATTTTTAAGTGCAAGCAGGGAAACACCGGACCAAACCAATCAGCTGTTCGAAAATGGCAAGCGGATTAATATGCCATGGCGGCTTTAAGCCGCACGCATGGGGTGTGGCAAGCCTGATGGATGTTACTGTGCTTGTGGTGGCGTCTTTGCTGGTCTGGTTGTTGGTTAATCGCGAAAATCATTATGCCAGAGGAATACCACAGGACGTTCAGGTTTTGCATAAAAAAGCCCACCATTAAGGTGGGCAAAAGGAATGATTTATATTCTCTGAGAGAAACATTACATTTCTCCTTGTCACTTCTAACATGAAAATATGGAGAAATAATGGAGCTTATATTAATTGGCGATTAGGTAACCATGTGGTTATACAAAACAATACAGTTCTTTACATTTGCCTTGTTTTATGAATACTCCTAAAGAGGTGTATAACATAATGGTACAAGCAGGGTAGATATGAATATATTTGAACAAACTCCACCAAACCGCAGACGTTATGGTCTTGCTGCATTCATTGGGCTGATTGCTGGCGTTGTTTCCGCATTTGTTAAGTGGGGGGCAGAAGTTCCATTGCCACCACGTAGTCCGGTTGATATGTTTAATGCAGCGTGTGGTCCGGAATCATTAATCAGGGCTGCAGGCCAAATTGATTGCTCCCGTAACTTTCTCAATCCTCCGTACATTTTTCTTCGGGATTGGTTGGGACTGACAGATCCAAATTCGGCTGTTTATACCTTCGCCGGGCATGTCTTTAACTGGGTTGGTGTAACGCACATAATCTTTTCGATAGTTTTTGCCGTTGGTTACTGTGTGGTCGCCGAAGTATTTCCGAAAATTAAACTTTGGCAGGGCTTACTGGCAGGTGCTTTAGCGCAACTTTTTGTTCATATGATTTCATTCCCTCTCATGGGACTTACGCCACCTCTCTTTGATCTTCCGTGGTATGAGAATGTCTCTGAAATTTTTGGACATTTAGTCTGGTTCTGGTCTATTGAAATTATTCGCAGAGATTTACGAAACAGAATTACCCATGAGCCAGATCCTGAGATCCCTTTAGGCTCAAATAGATAATGCTTTGAATGATAAAAATGGCGCAAATATAGCGCCATTTTTATAGGTTAAAAACGTTGCTTTTCATATTCTGATGCGGACAGTCAGTGATCATATCGCGCTACTTCAGGATGATGTAGATCCGGAGAACGCTACAGAAAAAGAGGCATTGTTGCTGGAAAATGGAAGAAGTTTCAGGTTTTGTTGTCCCTGAAAAACGAAGCCCCGCTATTACAACTGGCGGGGCAATGCAATTAATTATTGTATATTTATAACGGTGTTAGCCCATATTTAGCTCTTGCACGATTGCAAGCCTCATTGACTTCTCCGTTCTCACCAGACATGGCGAATTCTCTGCATGTGGACGATCGATTTTCATATATCGTGCAGCAGGCATTTTTGCCCGGTGTTCCTGCAAGGGCAATACATCGGGGATTTTTCTGATTAGTACCGCTCATGCATCGGTGAAAAGGGGATATTTGTTCAGTGAGCCTGGCGGGAATGGTACCGCCAGCATCGTCGGCTTCGGCCCAGTAAAAAGAGACGCGGAAAAATGCACAACAGGCACCACACGTCATGCATGGATTCAGATTGCTCATAATTCACCAGTACAGCTATAAATCGTAAAGAGAACTGCGGTACGTCGTATGCAGGGACGTATCGCGGTTGGCTGGTGTACTTTCGATAGTGTGAGTATTGAATGATTTCCAGCCGTTACCGATTTTACGTCCTAATTAGTGAAGAAACCACTCGTTAGCAGGCCGCCTGGTACCTTTCCGTGTCTCCTGAACACTGTGGTGTGCATATGAGAAAGCTCATCGGTGACATTGACGATCGCTTCCACATCATTTAAACGATTTTTGAGTCTCTGAGGTGGAATTCTTCCCTCGTCCGATGGATAAGTCTTAGTCCGCCGAAGGGGGCTTAGCCGGACAGGAATCGCTAATCTTAATGAATTTGTCGTTATAGACCAGATAATGATTCCCCGGCTGACGTAACTCAGGCTGATGAACCACGTCTCCCGGACGTAGATACCAGGCATCGCCTTCCTCTTCGGTCGAATCACATCCTGGTTTAATCAGTAGCTTAAACCACGTGTTGCCGGTGTTACTTACCGTTCCGGTCACCTGATCGAAGGACCATTTAAACTGAACCTGACGTGGTCGTACTACCAGAATGGTATCCATCACCACCACCGGCTCCGTGCTGACCTCACCGCCGCTTGGGCTGCGTTTTGTCAGGTTACGAGTGGGGACCTCGCGAAATGAGACCCGGTAGTAGCGCTCGCGGTTATCCCGTGGGCCATGATAGTAAAATTTAAAATACTCGCTCTCACCAGCCTGCAACGCCAGCTGGCGGGGGGCGAAAAGTAGTTCACCATCCACCGGTCGGGTGCGCAATTCACTGCTGCCCGGGCTATCAATAGCACTGATGGCAATACGGTATATCCGCGCGCTTTTGTTGTTATTCACGACACGTTTGCTGACAAAGTCAGTCTCGGACGGCAGTGAAAAAGTCAGATTGCCGACCGAAATCGCCTGTGTCAAAGGTGCCGCCAGCATACAGACCACTGTCAGCAGGGCCTTAGTTAATGTTACGCCACGTCGCCTGAACATGAATCTCTCCTGAAGCGCTGACTTCGCCAAACCAGCCGTTATCATCTACCGTACGCAGAGAAATGGCGTTATCCATTGGAATCGAAAATTTGACTGTGGTCTTATCCATCTGCCCCACTTCGCCAGAGATATCAGTCCACGGTGTGGTCAACCACAGCGCATCGGTCATATCCCGCCAGCTATCATCGCACCCGGCATCGTAGGTTTTTGTAGCTCCGTTGCGGGTAATAAAGGAAAGCGTCGCCGGGAACGGTACTTTCGCCTTACCGTCATCGGAGCTGAAGACACAATAGGAGCGCCCGCCAATCACCTGCGCGGGTCCGGTCACCTTGATCAGCACTTCGTCGGCAGCTGTTTTACCGCTGGTGGTTACGATATACCCGAAATCGAGTGCCGACTCGCCGCTGCCAACATATCCCTCCCGCGACGGTGTCTGAGTATATTCATCGGAGATAATACTGATGCTGAAATCACGGGGTTTGATAATCAGCGTGTTGGAGGTAGAAAATTCATACCAGCCAGACTCCGGTGATGTGGTGTTCTGAAAGCGAAAGTTGAATAGATCTTTGGTGTTGATATCGCTGATCCCGAGGTTCACCATCTGTTTAAAGAAGTTGCTCGAGAAGAAAACATAGATCGAGTCTGCGCTCTTCATCTCGTTGAAGGTGTAGTAATAGGCAGTATTGCTCACCGGTTTCCATGAACTGCCATTCAGACTGAACTGCATATCGTACGCCCCGACGGCCGAGGCTAACGACGAGTTGGCGATCGCCGGGAATATATGGATTGAGGTGTTGCTGAGTCCGTTTGTTTGCAGGGTATAGTTAACCATCTTACAACTTAATCCTGAACGGCTGCCGATGGTTTGCGTCCGGCAGTCGGCGTTCCCTTCGCCCAGAGTCGGTACTCCGTCGCTGTTGATAAATACTTCCGCCAGCGAGTGGGTATTTATCAACCGCAGATTTGCTGCTTTCGTATGGGTGACGTTGCGAACATACCAGTTGCCGGAGGCCTGATCCTTACAGCGTGCGCCGCTGTTGGCGTCATAGTTCACAGAGGTCTGGCAGGCATTGATGGTCATTGTAAAGCTGCTGCCGACGGGCATTTGTTGCAGATACTGGTAAAACGCGTCTGACAACATGCCGTGCATCCATTTCGCGCCGCCGCTGGTCACCGTCGCGCCATAAAATCCACTGGCGTCGGTGGTTTGCGGCAGGATAAGACTGGTGGTCATATTACACCCTGCGTACCAGTTGATGCAGCGCAAGCCAGTTAAAGGAGATGAAACTGGTGAATTTTCCAGCCACATATCAAACTTCCAGTTGGTATAAAGGCCGGTGTTGTAACCGTTATCAATGTAGCCGAGGCTTTGCTGATAGATGGTTCCTGAACCATTGTATTTTAAACCGGTCCAGCGGTTGGCACCGGTCAGGCGCGGATCCAGCGCCCCGCCAGGAGTGACGAAAAAGTTGTCGTCTGAGTTGTTTTCGACAAACACAAACTCGCGTGCCGGAGCATCCGCCCAGGTTGTTTTGCTCACTGCCGCTCTGAGCGCGGTTGCAGGCCAGATTAGCGCAAAGATTATCATCGCTATCAGTAGGTTAACTCTCATTCTCTTCTCCTGTCTGCGTCACCGCCGCCCACGATGAGAGGCCGCTGCAGACCACATCACCGACCCAGACGGCACCGCGCGCCTGGTTGAGTTCCAGTGCCACTTCGCAGGTTTTATTGCCACTGTAGCGAAAATCGATAGTGGGGTATTTCTTATCCACGTCCATGACAAACTCGCCGTTTTCATCGGTTCGGGTTCGGCCGATATGGTTGTTAATCCGTGCGTTAGCCAGCAGTGTGCCGTCTTCCGCACGGATACGACCGGAGACGGTAACCATCTGCTTCACCTCTGGCTCAATGACAGCGACATTGCCTGGATAGAGAGTCAGATGACTTTTGCGACCGCTGACGATATCGTAACTGTCGAGTGAGTTTTTGCTGTTCTGCAACTCCACCTCATATCTTCCATAGGGAGAGAGCGGGAGATAGTTACGCTTGCCGTTAAGCGGGAAAATCCGCCCGTTGATTTTGGCGCTGATCTGACCATCGTTCTCCAGGCCAGTGTCGAATATCACCCCAGCGTTGCCATCGGTCCGCCCGCTGGCAGCGATGTTTTTACCCTGCCAGCCGACGCTGCCGTTGGCGGTCAAATTAGTATTGATGTAGCCGTCCGCCGCGCTATTGACGTTCAGCGTTCCGCTGGCGTAACGAGCGTCGAACTGTGCATACGCCCCACCGCTGAGGGTTTTGTCATCACCGGTATCGCCGGAGATGGCTCGTGACAGATTGGCACCAACAGTGCGAATGGTTCCTTCATCAAACTGTTTGCGTGCTGACAGGTTTGCCATGGTGTAGCCGTTTTGATGGGTCATCCCTGCGCTAAACCAGTTGCCCAGTGGTAGCGAGAGATCGAGAGCGATATATTTCCCTGTATTGGCGCTGCTGTCGCCGTTGTTATAGCGCTGAATACCGGCCCGCAGGCCAAGCGAACCAAAGGTACCGCTGTAGACACTTTGATAGTAATCTGCCGTGTAATAATGGCTGTTGTAGCGGCGGTCATCATTGTAGCTGATGCTGAACGTACCCAGCTTCGACCACAGTGAGTTCAGGTTGAGTGTGCCGCCGATTGCACGGTTGTCGGCATCGCTACGTCGCAATTGATTGCCAATGCGGGTTTTTTCCTGGTTAACCCACAGCGAACTGAAGCCTCCAGGTAGAGTGGCGCTGATGCTGGCGATGTTGCTCCATGAGCTGTCACTGGCCAGCATGTTTTGCAGGTTAACGTTGATCGCCCCCCCAAGCGGCAGCGTCAGACGGGTTTCACCCACCGCCTGATTATCGTATCCATATCCCGTTGCCGCCCAGCTAAACGTACTCAGTGAGCCGGAGGTCGAGGCACCTGCCAGCCAACTCTCTTTGGCTGGTCGCGTCTTTTTCCCGTTTTCCGACCAGCGATCCATATGAAAGCTACCGCCCCATATCTGCCACGCCAGCGGTGCACCGACGCCACGTCCCCGGCTAAACAGCTTATTGACCCGCTGGGTGCGTTTGCTGATCACGCGACCGTTAACGATTACCTCAACTTCCACATCGTAAATACCGTACGGTAGACCCCGGGTATCCACTTCATGATTGCCCATGGTGAAGTTCTGAACGCTTAGTAGTCGCCCATCACGGGTGAGATGTACTTCGCCCGCCGCCGGTAAAAAGGCGATCACTGGCGTGGCCGATTGGCTGCTGTCGAAGATGGTGGAGCTGGCCTGGTTTCCCCAGGAAAGGCCGTAAATCTTCCCTGCTGAAATGGCGGTCATCGGCCCTAAGGACTGCAAGTTCCAGGTGTCGAGCATTCCACCGGCAAATCGGTGACCAGCAAAATCGCGTTCATACATCGCTTTATATAATTCACTGTCCTGTTGACCGCTACCAATCCCGTACAGTGAGCCGTCGAGCACCACGTGATGTTCGCGCAGCGCAGTAACGTTATTCAGCGACAGATAGCTGGAGGTGTTGCTCCCGCCGTTACGCAACTGGTTGTTATAGACGCCGAAGTTATAGCTCAGATTACTGCTGAGGGTGTTAACACTGGACTGCCCGATGTCTTCGCTACGTGAGCGTAGTACGGTGCCCAGCGCTTCGCGCTTGACCACCAGCTGCAGCAGCAGTTGGCGCAAGCTGAGATCCAACTGCGCGTTGTCAGTCAGGGGGATGGTAAGGGCCTCATTGAACGGGGCGTTGGCCAGAGTCATCAGTTGCTGTCGAGTTTGTTCGCTGACACTGGCGTTATCTTCACTCTCTTCCAGCTGTATTTTCCGGATGCGTAACTGTCCATCATCCAACCAGATAAAAGCGCTGCCGATTCGCTGATCGTCCTGGCGACCCTGGCTACCGGCGAGATGAATATAGAGCGGGACGCTCATGCCGTCCTGAAGCGCCTGACTGAAGGCCTGCGGAATAATCACCCCACCTATTTGCTGCGCACTTATGTCAGCAGCGCTGGCATCGGGCTGAACGAACAAAAAGACCATGCCGAAGGCAAACTGGGCTTTCAGTCCTGGGGAGAACCGTCGTAAAGGCATTGTCGTTATCCATCTGCACAGCTATCTATTTCACGGGAATGAACTTATCACCCTGCCAAAGTGCAACCCGTCCTTTGTTATCCGCCGTGTCCACGCGGGTAAAACGACGCGACTTGCCCGGCATCAGGTAGTAATTCTCTTTACACTCCTTACCATTGGCGGCTTTCAGGCAGGGGCCGTAGGCGAGGATCCGCAGCGTCGCATTTCCTGTATTTGTCAGGGAGCCGTTGGCGTACTGAAAGTGGTAGTTTGCCTGGCGGGGTGCGACGACCAGAATGGTGCCGATGCGGGCGGAAGCAGTGGCCACAGCGCTACGGTTGGCATTATCGCGCTGCGCATCACTGAGGGCCTGATCAAACCAGACAATGCGGTAGTAGCGCTCTTTTTCATCTGCTGGTCCCTTATAGAAGAAGCGGATCACTTCGCTGGCTTGGGCGGGTAGCAGCAAGCTGGCGGGAGTGAGTAGCAACTCATCCGGCTTGTCCATTGCGATAACCTGCCCGTCGTCAAGCGGTGAAGAGAGCCGTTCGAGACGGATATTGATGAGGCGGCCACTGTCGGTACTGTTTTGGATCGTTTTGCTTAGCGTGCTGCTGTCACTGTTCATAAACGATGATATATCGCCGACATCCAGCGCCTGGGCCGGTGATATTCCGGAAAACAGCAGAGCGAGAGGCAGAAGGTGCTTTTTCATAACAATTCCGTCCAGGAATAAAGCAGGGGGGTACCCCTGCTGGTACATCAGAGAGATTAACTGGTCCAGGTAGCGTCGAACTGTACGCTAACGTCGCCGCTCCAGATGCCTTCCGGTAGAGTGCTGTAATCGGTTACTGCGGTGGTACCATTGGTGGTGCCGCTGATGATGGAGAAAGTGAAACCATCCTGTGCGGTGGTACGATTGCTGGCATTGTAACCGTTAGCCAGTGGGCTAAGGTTGCCGCCCAGTACGCCGTTGGCGGTATCGATCATCACGGTATCGCCAGTTTTTTCGACTGCCGCGCCGTTATAATCCACGCCCACATTCAGTGTGGAACCTGAGGTATCCAACTGGGTTAAGGTGTTGGTGATAAGGCGTGAGGTCAGTTTAAAGGCGGTAGCCGTTGAGTCACCCTCGATAGCCACGTCAAATAGACCTTTTTGTGAGTTAAAACCTTTAATGCCTTCGGCATACTGGAACGCCAGGCTACCGAGTGGCGTCACAACCAGCTTACTGGTGGTGTCTTTTTTGGCTGTTGCTGACCAGGTCGCTACAGCCTGAGCTGTTACGTCAGCAGCCTGCGCTACACCTGTACCGGTAAACACCGTTACCAGAGCTATTGCCAGAACCTTTTTTTTCATTGCTTTTCTTCCCGAGTTGAATTGAGGACATGAAGTCCCGGTGAGTCATTTTTAAAACTAACTTGCCTGGAGTTTACTGAACCAACTTATATAATTTTGAGTACAGCTTGGCCTCTGCATTCCGCCGATGGGTATACACTGTCTTCACACTACAATTTTCAATTCTGGCAATCGATTTAGGCAGCATTCCCTGAGCCGTCATGCGGATAATTTCCATTTCCCGGTCAGTGATTTTATCTTTCTTAATATCTTTTCTCAGGAACCTGCCATTAATCACATAGGCCAGTTCTTTTCTAATATCACGACTCAGTCCAGCGTATACCACGCCCCTAATATTGCTGTTGTAATACCAATAATTTGCTAAGGCTTCTGACTTTCTGGCCGCAATCAATACGACCTGTTTCCCCTTTACCGCGGATAACCACTCATTATCACGGTTTATAAACTCAGTTAAAGAATCCGTATTGAGATTGATAAACACGAAATCTTTTCTGATTTTCTCCAGCGATAGATAAATTAATCTGTCGATATCCACAATCAGTTCAGATAGTCCTTTATAGAAGTAGGCGTCATGGGGAGACCAGATGTATTTATCAGAACGGTTTTGACATTCCATATGGTTTTTAACCTCATAGTCCCTGCTGTAATCATTTTGCCATGTCACTACTTTCCAAACCTGTAATTTTTACAGGTACATTCAGTTTCTTTAGTAAATCGGAAGTAAATAAGATACGTAGCACATATCAATATAGGTTAAACGAGATTAAGTTTTAATTATTTCGATTAGGTTTAAATTTATGTTTTTTTCCTGATGAGTGTCAATATGTGAACAGAAAATGAATTCCATGGTTAAGTCAATATTTACAAAAAATGAAAATATTGCTTTTTTGATAAGAAGAAAAAGACATTCAGTTTCATAAGGTTATTGGCAATATAACGTTCAATTCTTACTTGCATTTTATATTAGCCAGGAACTTTGCCCTGAGGTGTTAGGAATAGTCTTAATGTGTTGTGTAATGGACTAGTAAAAAAACAAGTTTAAATGACAAGAAATAGAATATAAAACTATCATAAGTCATAATTAAAGATGATTTGCCAATCAGTAAGGTGTTTTAATGGATTAACATGCCGCACAAAATGGTTATGGGTGTTCATCCCAATAAGTGATGAAAAATTAAACAGGTGTAAGTACGTCATCTGTCCGGTAAGCCCCCCAAGAGCCAAATTAAGTGAAGTTAAACGAAGACTGCCAGTTGTCACAGGAACGATGGCCTCTTTGCCAGGGCACTGCATTCAGTCATCTGTGCGCGTTACTCTAACTGGCACTCGAACGTCGGCGATGGGGTTACCGATGGATCTGGCCGTTCCTGTGGCGTAAACGTTTTTATGTCAGTACCAACAGATTTACCACATTTATCATCTTAACAGTTTGAGTGTAAATGCAGGCTGCGTCGCAAAGGGAGGAAACTGAGTGGCGTGTTCAGTCTAAAAGAGAGTTGATGCCAGCATACAGGGCGAAACTGGTCAACAAGTCAACATTAATATAATGGAATATTCGGAGAGAAACGTCAGGCAGTTGACCTTAAATGAACAGGAAGATACATCCCCAGGAAAATTAATGCTGGTGTAATAAATACACCAACATTAATCCGGTCTGATTATTAATCAGATAAATATCGTTAATTCGTCGAATTTTAAATCAACGTTTTTTCTTACGACCCTGAACGGCCTTAAAACGTGGATTAGATTTACAAATCACATACAGCCGTCCTTTTCGCTTCACAATCTGACAGTCTGGATGGCGTTCTTTTGCGGTACGCAGAGAGTTAAGGACTTTCATCATGCCCCCTTTTTCGTGCTAACAAAACGACCAAAACGTTGGGTGAACCGTGCAACATTTCCTTCTGATGCCACTGTTCTCAGCTTCCC
Organism: Escherichia coli DSM 30083 = JCM 1649 = ATCC 11775; assembly: GCF_003697165.2. Lineage (GTDB taxonomy): Bacteria > Pseudomonadota > Gammaproteobacteria > Enterobacterales > Enterobacteriaceae > Escherichia > Escherichia coli. Next base: position 3,698,233 of record NZ_CP033092.2, on the reverse strand, counting down.
TGTATAGAACGGGTGCGATTTCGAAGAGACATCAATTGTTACGTACGGATACGTTACGCCATCCAGCTCAATCTCACGGTCTGTTTTGATAGTCGAGCCGATTTTAAAGTACTCATCAACGCTGGTGTCGTGGAACACCACAGTACGATACTCAGGATGGATATTGGGTTTCATCATTTTTACCTGTTATGTTATAACATAACCGTAAAGATACATGCTCATCCGGATCATTTCAACACCCAATCACTGTGACTATTTGTGGGATGTGGAATTTCCGCAACGGGGAAGTCTGGCATTGTTAGCAGCCATTGGCGACGCTCCCATAAACGCCTGGATGAGTGATTGATGATGGTTTCGCTGAGAGTATGGATTTTTCGAGAATGGAGGCTATCTCCACTTTACTGGCCGATGATTTATTGCAGCATGATTGATTACCTGACAATGTGTATTCCTCTCCCACGGATATAATAATTACTTACAAAAAAGGGAGAGGATGCATATTTTAAATATCACTGAAGTGAACAGTTTATTGCCGTTATTAATAGAAATGGAGAAATAAATAGGCGTATTCTACAATTGCGACAAAAACAACGATATTAATCAGTTTATGACTGATTTGCTGTACTTTATTCTTTTTCATTGGTACTTCCTCGCTTTAAAAAAGAGTGCACTTCGTAAGTGCCCTTATATAAATAACGAGTTTGGTCAACCAATTTTTTGACATGTATCACAAATTTGAATAGATGTATTACATCGGCTATCTTTTATTGCCCCAACGTCATTGATATATGTCGCCTGAAATCAGTTACGGGAATGAGTCTGATCTCAAGACTGGCCCAGTCCTGGCGTTGATTGGCGCTGAGGAGCATATCGCATCTCATCGTAACGTCGTATCTCCTAGGGTGTTATACAAGATATCGTTGTAGGTAACCAGGGAGAGGAATTGAGTTTTATTAAACCGTCAACTATGCCGGATACATACTGGATTACACTGCAGGCACGCCTTACGAGAGAACGTGCCGCAGTGACGGGTTAATTATCTGAAAGAATTTGCGAGGCTGTATCGGTTACTCATTGATTTGATAGTTTTACTCTCGGGAGAGTAATCGATATTTAATCCATTAACGGAAACCAGCCAGTTCCTTTCGATGCCTGAATTTGATCCCATAGTTTATCCGGAATGGTTAATTCAGGAACGCGTTGTGGATTAAGGGCTGTTTGAATTTCATGACTTCTACCTGATTCAGCTAAAGTCACCCATTCTGGATTTATCACCAGCCCTTTACCGATCGCAACAAGTGGCAGGCCAGCGGAAATTGCTTCTTGAGCCTGAGACGGTGTGCGTATTTTACCTGCGGCGATTACCGGCACTCTGCCTGCAATATGATTTAAAATCAATTCAATAGTTCGGGGGCCATTTGGCGACTCAACAGGGTAGCTATCGTTAATACTGACCAGCGAGGTATGTATATACGAAATACCGGATGAAATGAGCCGATCAAGGAGTTTATAAGTATCCTCTATCCGCAGCCCCCCTGTTACAGATTCTTCAGGAGATATTCTGTAACCGATAGCAAAGGGCTTTGTCGCATATTCATAGACTACATTTTTTACTTCCTGTAATACGGCCAGCGGGAAGCGCATACGTCCTTCAAGATCTCCTCCCCATCGGTCATTACGCTGGTTAAATAGAGGGGAGAAGAAATTCTGCAGAAGGAATCCGTGCGCACCATGAAGTTCAACGCCATCAAAACCTGCTTTAATCGCCCTTTTTGTGACATCTCCGAATGCTCTAATGGTTTCCTGAATTTCGTTTTCAGTCATTTCCCTGCTTTGTACCACTCTCTTCATAAAGTCACCAGATTTTACGCTTGATGCGCTGGCACTAATAACATCGTTATTTGGCACAAGCTCTGGGATGGCTTTATTACCGGCGTGGAAAATCTGCAAAATAGCCGGAGCACCGCCACTTTTGGCTGCAGCTGCTAACTTTTCAAGGCTGTTAATGAAACGGTCGTCATACGCGGCAAATTCATGAGTAAACCCAATGCCGCTTGGCGTGACATAGGTACATCCTGTTATTACTAAACCAACATTTTGTGAGCGACGTTTATAAAATTCGAGTTCTTGCTCAGAGATGGTTCCATCAGGATTAGCTGACCAGGTTGTCATAGGAGCCATAACGATACGATTACGTAGCTTTATTTTTTCTGTCAGCATAAAAGGAGAAAACAATGATGGGTGTTTATTTGTCATAACAATACCTCAAATGTTTATCTGATTTTAATGCGTATAATCTTAATAAGTTGAGTTGCTACTTTTTGATGCTTTTTTCTTTAATAGAATTCTTTTTGAGTAATTTCATTATTGTCGTGTAGTCAATAAAGGATAAATGTCAGGGAGATAATGAATCTCCCTGCAAGGTTATTACAAATGTGTTTTGTAAAAAGGAATTAATTTATCGAGCGCCTGTTTCACAGGTTCTGGCTTATCATACAGGTCGTAATGTGAATAACCTTCAACCACGACCAGTTCTTTATGTTTTGAGGCTGCACGACCAATAATTTCGCAGCCGTCACGATAGGCACCAAAAGCGCCCACTCTATCGCCCACTACAACCATTAGTGGTTGAGTTAACAGGACTTCTGCAAGATGAAAAGCATCCCAGCCCACGGCAACAGTCTGATGTGAAAATAGCGAACGATTTACCCCATTAGGCGCACAGCCTCGTGGCGAACGATAATATTCTGTTGCTTCAAAAAGGTCTATTTCTGTTAATCCCGCTTCAAGAGCTGCTTCCGGAGAAGAAGGGAGCAAATCATCTACGCGAAGTTTTGCGCCGTTAGCTTCGTCTGTTCTTTGTTGCGCCATTGCTTCGAGTGCTCCGATAGGATTAAACGCTGTAAATCCCTCACGCATAAGACGCCCGTAGTTTGCACCCGTGACAGTACCAATGGCTTTAATCCGACGTTCTGTCATTGCGGCATTAATGGCATATCCACCTCCACCACAAATACCCAGTACACCAATACGCCCGGCATCAACGTAAGGTAAGGTGGTAAGGTAATCAACGACAATGCTGAAGTCTTTTACTCGCATTGTTGGATCTTCCAGATAACGCGGTTCTCCACCGCTGCTTCCCTGAAAACTGGCATCAAAAGCAATGACGATAAAGCCAGCTTTTGCCAGGGCGGCACCATACACACTACCCGATGTCTGTTCTTTGCAGCTTCCAATTGGATGGGCACTGATAATGGCAGGATACTTTTTTTCACTATTAAAATCGTCAGGGAAATAGATATCAGCAGCTATATCCCAGTAAGTGTGTTTTATCGAAACAGTTTTCATTTCAAGCTCCAGGGATTTGCCTAAACAGATTTAAATATCATTTCTATTATCCGCAACTGGCATTCGTGTTCATATCGCGAACGGCGTAATAGTATGACTTGTATTGGTTATCATCAATGGTCTAATATCTATCACAGTGTTAAGTTAAGGTTTACAATGATGAAAATAGAGCCTTCAATTTTGCCTTCTCTTGCCTGGTTTGCGCTGATTGTTCGTGCCGGCAGTTTTTCCAGAGCAGCCTCTGAAATGGGTATTACGCGGGCCGCATTGTCCCAGAATTTAAAATCTCTTGAGGAACGTCTTAACACCAAGCTGATATACCGTACGACCCGCAATATGTCGCTTACTGAGGAAGGACAGCATCTGTATGAAGTGCTGGTGTCGGCTTTGGGGCAAATTGATGATGCGTTGAAAGATGTCGGTGATACCCAACTTGAACCTACAGGACTGTTGAGAATAAATTCCTCCCGTGTTGCAGCAAGGATGCTTGTTGAGCCTCATATTGGCGAGTTTCTTACTCGTTACCCTAAAACAAAGATAGAACTCATTATGGATGACGGTTTATCTAACATTATTGCGGACGGCTGTGATGTGGGCATACGTCTTGAGCAAGGACTGGATGAGCATATGACTGCCGTTCCTGTTTCTCCGCTTATTAAACTGGTTACTGTGGCATCGCCAGATTATTTAAAAGAACACGGTATTCCTGAAACTCCTCAGGAATTGAGTAACCATAATTGTCTTCGGTTGCGGCATAAAAGTAGCGGTGCACTCTCAGCATGGGAGTTTTCGAATGTTGTGGGGGGTAATGAAGAGTTCGAAATAGAGGTGTCAGGTAAGTATATTTCTAATGATGACGAAAGCATGATACGAATGGCGCTGAATGGAACGGGTATCATTCAACATCTGGATTTTGCAATCGCTGAACATATCAATGCGGGCAAGTTACAGCCGATTCTTGAGGATTGGGCCGTTTCATTTCCTGGATTTTATATATATGTTTCATCACGGGTGAGAATGCCCTCTAAAGTTCGTGCTTTTATTGATTTTATGGTGGAGAAAAGAGTAAAAATAGAAAGTTAATGATGTGTGTCAGAATATCGGTAAGAAGAATGGCGCAATCGTGAGGATACGTTTATTCATAATAAATCTCCTGAAAGTTTAGAATTATTTTCGATACAGCCAGATTATCATTGTTACTAATAATGTGGTTAAAATAATAGCATCTATGCCCCCCTTCATGAGTGTGTGTGAAGAGGATGCTTCTACAAGGAAATCGCCAATGCTCAAAGAAAACTTCAACGAACTGCAAATCTTTCTTGTGGTGGCAAGAGAGCGAAGTTTTACCAAAGCAGCGGGCAAACTCGGCGTCTCTCAGTCTGCACTTAGCCATGCAATGAAGGCTCTGGAGGAAAGGCTCAATATCCGCCTCCTGACACGGACTACCCGCAGTGTGGCTCCCACAGAAGCGGGGGAGAGAATCATTGCCTGCCTTGAACCGCGTATTGACGAGCTTGAACAGGAACTGGAATCACTTATTCAATTGAACGGCACGCCCTCCGGGAATATTCGGTTATCTGCCGGGGAACATGCCGCGCGAAGTCTGGTCTGGCCGAAGCTAAAACCTTTTCTCAGAGAGTATCCCGAAATCAATGTCGAACTGGTGGTGGATAACGGTTTTGTCGATATTGTTGAAGGCCGTTTTGATGCCGGGATACGACTGGGTGAAAATGTTGATAAAGATATGGTTGCAGTCAGGATTGGACCAGATATGCGGATGGCTGTGGTGGGAGCTCCGGCGTATTTTGCTGCAAACCCTGCGCCTGAAACGCCTCACGAGCTACAAAATCATCGCTGCATCAACATGCGTTTGCCAACTGCCGGTGGGCTTTACCACTGGGAGTTCGAGCGAGAAGGGAAACCGCTTCGCGTTAAGGTTGATGGGCAACTGACGTGTAGTCCATTGCCAGAAAGAATTGATGCCGCGTTATCAGGGTTTGGGATCGCTTGTGTCCCTGAAGACATGGTTCAGGAGTATATAGAGTCAGGCAAGCTTATTCAGGTGTTACAGGAGTGGTGTCCAACTTTTCCTGGGTATTATCTTTACTACCCCAGCCGCAAGCAGCATCCGCCAGCTTTTGCGTTGTTGATCGATGCGCTTCGCTACACCGAATAACGGGTCCTTTATCTTGGACCCGTTTGGGTATTAGCGGCCTACGCGTGCCTGATGTTCAGGCGAGTAACGTTCACCGACGATTTTAATTGTTTCCAGCGCCTCGCTTATCTGCTGCGTATCTTTCTGCGAAAGAACAATGTCAGCAGCGGCCAGGTTTTCTTCCAGCCGGTGCAGTTTAGTGGTGCCAGGGATGGGAACAATCCACGGCTTTTGTGCTAATAGCCATGCCAGTGCAATTTGTGCAGACGTTACCCCTTTCTCCGCAGCCAGTTCACCTAACAAGGTGACCAGTTTTTCATTGGCTTCAATGGCTTGTGCTGCGAAACGCGGTACGGTGCTGCGGTAATCATCTTTGCCGAAAGTGGTTCCCGGCTTAATCGCCCCTGTCAGGAAACCTTTACCTAGTGGGCTGAAGGGGACAAAACCAATTCCCAGTTCTTCAAGCAACGGCAGAATTTCCTGTTCAGGCTCACGCCACCACATGGAATATTCGCTTTGCAGGGCGGTGACAGGTTGTACCGCATGTGCACGACGAATGGTTTGTGCTCCTGCTTCAGACAGGCCGAAATGTTTGACCTTACCTTCTGCGATGAGGTCTTTCACCGTTCCTGCAACATCTTCAATAGGAACATCTGGATCAACACGGTGTTGATACAGCAGGTCAATAACATCTGTTTTCAGACGACGTAATGATCCTTCAACGGCTTCACGGATATGTTCCGGACGGCTGTTTAAAATCTGCTGCTTATTATCATCGCCGAAGGTAAAACCGAATTTAGTGGCAATTACCACGCGGTCACGAAACGGTTTTAAGGCTTCGCCGACCACTTCTTCATTCAGATACGGACCATACACTTCGGCGGTATCAAAGAAGGTGACACCACGTTCAATCGCAGCACGAATAAGTTCGATAGCCTGACGGGTATCGGTCGCCGGGCCGTAGCCGTGGCTTAAGCCCATGCAACCGAGCCCAAGGGCGGAGACTTCGAGTCCGGATTTACCCAGATAACGTTTTTGCATTGAATGAATACCTCTTTTATCGCGGCTTAAACATCAAGTTTGCGGCCAGTCAGCCATTCCACCATTGCGGGATCGCGGTGAGAGAAGAACGCGCTGGTTGCGGTATCCAGGGCGGTAATTTGCAGCATATCTTCAGGGCTGAGTTCAAAATCGAGAATGTTGATGTTCTCTTCCATGCGTTCTTTTCGCACTGATTTTGCCAGTGAAACAATGCCTCGTTGGTAGATCCAGCGCAGAACTACCTGGCCCACGCTTTTGCCATACTTCTCGCCAATTGCCGTGAGAACAGGATGCTGGAACAGACCATTTTTCCCTTCCGCAAACGGTGCCCAGGCTTCTGGCTGAATGCCACGACTTTGCATCCAGGGAACGGCCTGTAGCTGCTGATTGAAAGGGTTAACTTCAACCTGGTTTACCGCCGGAACGACGTTATTAAAAGCGATAAGGTCTGCCAGTCGGTCAGGATGGAAGTTACTGACGCCAATAGCGCGAATTTTACCGGCCTGTTGCAGCTCTTCCATGGCACGCCAGGCCCCGTGGACATCGCCATATGGCTGGTGAATCAAGTACAGGTCAACGTAATCAAGTTGCAGTCGATTCAGAGAGCGTTCGAACTGGGCTTTGGCCCCTTCGTAACTGGTATCCTGCAACCAGAGTTTCGTGGTGACAAAGAGTTCGTTACGGGCGATACCGCTTTGTTTCAGGGCGTTCCCGACCTGGATTTCATTTTGATAAGAGGCGGCGGTGTCAATCAGTCGATAACCGCTGTTAATAGCGTCAATGACCGCTCTTTCGCATTCGGCGGCATCGGTCATCTGAAATACACCAAAGCCCAACAGGGGCATTTCAATACCGTTGTTCAGTTTTACTTTTTGCATGGTGTTATCCTTCCGTTATCGTTCATGAGAAGCATAACGTAAAGGGAAGAGCTCGATTAGACGGCAGGATTTGTCAGGGGTTATGAACAAAATTCATAAATCTGTTTGAGGGTTGAGATTAGTCGTGCAAGTTCGATATCCCCGGAATTTACAGTCCGATGAATAAAAATGAATGTCCATAAAAAATATATTGGTTTATCCCGGCGTATATACTTACTTCGACGTACTCCCAATAGCAGTTAATTAAAGGCGGGTCATTATTATTCACTCTGAATAATGAATTATTCACTGCCCGCAGAGTAAGAAATATAACTTAAGTATCTATTTAATGACTTGCACAAAAAGCTAAATTTTTACCCATAAATAAAAATATAATCCCGCGCCCAACCACCTGATGAGTGGCTACAGACACTGGATATATTAGGTGGCGGTGTACTTTCTTACATAAAGGTATTTCCTTTTCTGTGGAAAAGGAAACCGGGAAATCCCCGGTTTTTCTGACAAGCAGACGCCATTATTTGTGTCTGCCTATGTTCGTTAATTCGTTCATCAGGAAATTATCTCAATGTCACGTTATAAAACAGACAATAAACAGCCACGATTTCGTTATTCAGTTCTGGCCCGCTGCGTGGCGTGGGCAAATATCTCTGTTCAGGTTCTTTTTCCACTCGCTGTCACCTTTACGCCAGTAATGGCAGCACGTGCGCAGCATGCGGTTCAGCCACGGTTGAGCATGGAAAATACTACGGTAACTGCTGATAATAACGTGGAGAAAAATGTCGCGTCGCTTGCCGCTAATGCCGGGACATTTTTAAGCAGTCAGCCAGATAGCGATGCGACACGTAACTTTATTACCGGAATGGCCACCGCTAAAGCTAACCAGGAAATTCAGGAGTGGCTCGGGAAATACGGTACTGCGCGCGTCAAACTGAATGTCGATAAAAATTTCTCGCTGAAGGACTCTTCGCTGGAAATGCTTTATCCGATTTATGATACACCGACAAATATGTTGTTCACTCAGGGGGCAATACATCGTACCGACGATCGTACTCAGTCAAATATTGGTTTTGGCTGGCGTCATTTTTCAGAAAATGACTGGATGGCGGGGGTGAATACTTTTATCGATCATGATTTATCCCGTAGTCATACCCGCATTGGTGTTGGTGCGGAATACTGGCGTGATTATTTGAAACTGAGCGCCAATGGTTATATCCGGGCTTCTGGCTGGAAAAAATCGCCGGATGTTGAGGATTATCAGGAACGCCCGGCGAATGGCTGGGATATTCGTGCTGAGGGCTATTTACCTGCCTGGCCGCAGCTTGGCGCAAGCCTGATGTATGAACAGTATTATGGCGATGAAGTCGGGCTGTTTGGTAAAGATAAACGCCAGAAAGATCCACATGCGATTACCGCTGAAGTGAATTACACGCCAGTGCCTCTTCTGACCCTGAGTGCCGGGCATAAGCAGGGCAAGAGTGGTGAGAATGACACTCGCTTTGGCCTGGAAGTTAATTATCGGATTGGCGAACCTCTGGAAAAACAACTCGATACAGACAGCATTCGCGAGCGTCGAATGCTGGCAGGCAGCCGCTATGACCTGGTTGAGCGTAATAACAATATCGTTCTTGAGTATCGCAAATCTGAAGTGATCCGTATTGCTCTGCCTGAGCGTATTGAAGGCAAGGGTGGCCAGACGGTTTCCCTGGGGCTTGTGGTCAGCAAAGCAACTCACGGTCTGAAAAATGTGCAATGGGAAGCGCCGTCTTTGCTGGCCGCAGGCGGAAAAATTACGGGGCAGGGCAATCAGTGGCAAGTGACGCTCCCGGCTTATCAGGCAGGCAAAGACAATTATTATGCGATTTCAGCGATTGCCTACGATAACAAAGGCAATGCCTCGAAACGTGTGCAGACAGAAGTAGTTATTAGCGGAGCTGGTATGAGCGCCGATCGTACGGCGTTAACGCTTGACGGTCAGAGCCGTATTCAAATGCTTGCTAACGGTAATGAGCAAAAGCCGCTGGTGCTGTCTCTGCGCGACGCCGAGGGCCAGCCAGTCACGGGCATGAAAGATCAGATCAAGACTGAACTAACCTTCAAACCGGCTGGAAATATTGTGACTCGTACCCTGAAGGCCACTAAATCACAGGCAAAGCCAACACTGGGTGAGTTCACCGAAACTGAAGCAGGGGTGTATCAGTCTGTCTTTACTACCGGAACGCAGTCAGGTGAGGCAACGATTACTGTTAGCGTTGATGACATGAGCAAAACTGTCACTGCAGAACTGCGGGCCACGATGATGGATGTGTCAAACTCCACCCTGAGTGCTAACGAGCCGTCAGGTGATGTGGTTGCTGATGGTCAGCAAGCCTACACGCTGACACTGACAGCGGTGGACTCCGAGGGTAATCCGGTGACGGGAGAAGCCAGCCGCCTGCGACTTGTTCCGCAAGACACTAATGGTGTAACCGTTGGTGCCATTTCGGAAATAAAACCAGGGGTTTACAGCGCCACGGTTTCTTCGACCCGTGCCGGAAACGTTGTTGTGCGTGCCTTCAGCGAGCAGTATCAGCTGGGCACATTACAACAAACGCTGAAGTTTGTTGCCGGGCCGCTTGATGCAGCACATTCGTCCATCACACTGAATCCTGATAAACCGGTGGTTGGCGGTACAGTTACGGCAATCTGGACGGCAAAAGATGCTAATGACAACCCTGTAACTGGCCTCAATCCGGATGCACCGTCATTATCGGGCGCAGCTGCTGCTGGTTCTACGGCATCAGGCTGGACGGATAATGGCGACGGGACCTGGACTGCGCAGATTTCTCTCGGCACTACGGCGGGTGAATTAGACGTTATGCCGAAGCTCAATGGGCAGGACGCGGCAGCAAATGCGGCAAAAGTAACCGTGGTGGCTGATGCATTATCTTCAAACCAGTCGAAAGTCTCTGTCGCAGAAGATCACGTAAAAGCCGGTGAAAGCACAACCGTAACGCTGGTGGCGAAAGATGCGCATGGCAACGCTATCAGTGGTCTTTCGTTGTCGGCAAGTTTGACGGGGACCGCCTCTGAAGGGGCGACCGTTTCCAGTTGGACCGAAAAAGGTGACGGTTCCTATGTTGCTACGTTAACTACAGGCGGAAAGACGGGCGAGCTTCGTGTCATGCCGCTCTTCAACGGCCAGCCTGCAGCCACCGAAGCCGCGCAGCTGACTGTTATTGCCGGAGAGATGTCATCAGCGAACTCTACGCTTGTTGCGGACAATAAAACTCCAACGGTTAAAACGACGACGGAACTCACCTTCACCATGAAGGATGCGTACGGGAATCCGGTCACCGGGCTGAAGCCAGATGCACCAGTGTTTAGTGGTGCCGCCAGCACGGGGAGTGAGCGTCCTTCAGCAGGAAACTGGACAGAGAAAGGTAATGGGGTCTACGTGTCGACCTTAACGCTGGGATCTGCCGCGGGTCAGTTGTCTGTGATGCCGCGAGTGAACGGCCAAAATGCCGTTGCTCAGCCACTGGTGCTGAATGTTGCAGGTGACGCATCTAAGGCTGAGATTCGTGATATGACAGTGAAGGTTAATAACCAACTGGCTAATGGACAGTCTGCTAACCAGATCACCCTGACCGTCGTGGACAGCTATGGTAACCCGTTGCAGGGGCAAGAAGTTACGCTGACTTTACCGCAGGGTGTGACCAGCAAGACGGGGAATACAGTAACAACCAATGCGGCAGGGAAAGTGGACATTGAGCTTATGTCAACGGTTGCAGGGGAACTTGAGATCGAGGCCTCGGTGAAAAACTCTCAGAAGACGGTCAAGGTGAAATTCAAGGCGGATTTCAGTACCGGTCAGGCGAGCCTGGAGGTAGACGCCGCTGCTCAAAAAGTGGCAAACGGCAAAGATGCCTTTACGCTGACGGCAACGGTTAAGGATCAATACGGCAACCTTCTTCCTGGCGCTGTGGTCGTCTTTAATCTGCCTCGGGGCGTCAAACCGCTTGCAGACGGTAATATCATGGTGAACGCCGACAAGGAGGGTAAAGCGGAACTGAAAGTGGTTTCCGTGACTGCCGGAACCTATGAGATCACGGCGTCAGCAGGAAATGACCAGCCTTCGAATGCGCAGTCTGTAACGTTTGTGGCTGATAAGACTACGGCGACCATCTCCAGTATTGAGGTGATTGGCAACCGTGCAGTGGCGGACGGCAAAACCAAACAGACGTATAAAGTTACGGTGACTGATGCCAATAACAACCTGCTGAAAGATAGCGAAGTGACGCTGACTGCCAGCCCGGAAAATTTAGTTCTGACTCCCAATGGGACGGCGACAACGAATGAGCAAGGGCAGGCTATTTTCACCGCCACGACCACTGTCGCAGCGACATATACACTCACGGCGAAAGTGGAACAGGCCGACGGTCAGGAATCGACGAAAACTGCCGAATCTAAATTCGTCGCGGATGATAAAAACGCGGTGCTCGCTGCATCTCCAGAGCGTGTAGATTCTCTGGTGGCGGACGGGAAGACTACTGCAACACTGACGGTTACTCTGATGTCGGGTGTCAACCCCGTAGGAGGAACCATGTGGGTCGACATTGAGGCTCCGGAAGGGGTGACAGAGGCGGATTATCAGTTCCTGCCGTCGAAAAATGACCATTTCGCGAGCGGGAAAATCACGCGTACATTTAGTACCAACAAGCCAGGTACATACACATTCACATTCAACTCTTTGACATATGGAGGGTATGAAATGAAACCAGTGACTGTGACAATTAACGCCGTTCCTGCAGATACTGAAGGCGCTGAGGAGAAATAAAAACGACGATGTAATAAATAATAATGGCGTTGACATGCGCAGCGCCATTATTTACTGAATACCTACCCTGGCACCGATTAGACGGTGGCAGGGTAGGGTAAATCTTATGTGATGGAGTTACAGGCTAAACCGGGCGAACGGGGATAAAAATTTCGCAAACAATGTTATTGCTATCAATTTCGACGAAGTTTTCATTGTAATAAAATCGCTCAATATCACTGCCGTTCACTCTGGCTAACCCCCTGGCAGGTAATTCCATCAGATAGAGGTTTCGCGCCCATTCAGGGTAGTGCTCCCACTCACCTTCATAGCGGAAAGAGGCATACAGTCCTCGGTTAATTGTCCACTCTTTCGGCATCTCTGAATCGGTTTGTTTGCATACCGTACCGGCAAAAGTTTCAACTGTGAGCAAATCGACCGATTTTGTTGATGGTTCGAACGTGGAGACGAAATAGATATCCGTCTTAAAATTCTTCATACATCTGACTAAATGATGACGTCGCAGTTTGACTTCTTCATCCGGTAATTTATTCGACACTTCAATATCATATTTAAATGAATTGCCAAAAATAGGTGTCTCAGGAAAGTTGACTAATCTACACTCCGTCTTTTGCTGTTGACGTATTAAAAAAGAAGGGAAGATATTTGCGAGATCCCAATAATCACGGTGGCGGTATTCACGGGGAGAGCAGCCGAATAACTTTTTAAATTCGCGGCTGAATGACTGCTGTGAATCAAAATGCAAAGAGAGTGCAATATCAAGCATAGATTTCGCGGAGAGCCGGACAAGAATGGCGGCACGACAAAGCCTTCGTTTGCGAATGTATTCTCCCAAAGGCACATGCATGAAATTTCGGAACAGAAGCTGGATGTTGCGTCTGCTGTAGCCAGATTTCTGTGCGATATCTTCGATTGAAATAGGGTGCTCAAGATTGCACTCAATCCACTCCAGGAGCTGCTGTAGAATCTTCTGCCTGATCATCACATACTCCGTTAATTCTTTGTCATATCGCACATTTTCGTTATGTCCTGGGCCCTAAGTGTATCAAAAACAGCAAGTCCCAAGGCAAAAGCACTGATAGCGCCTGCTTCATTGCCCCAAAAATAGAGAGGTTTCAGTCCTACATTATTAATGAATTTTTTGCATAAGTGATATCAAAATCCACATACTAATTTGAGGTTACGTTTTAACGTAGACTCATTGTTCATACCTAATGGAGGGACTGACAGTGGAATTTTCCGTATTAAGTAACAATCTGAAAATGCCGATGATGGGATTTGGTGTTTTTCAGGTTACCGATAAAGACGTGTGCAAACAGTCAGTGTTGAATGCTATCCGCACGGGTTATCGACTCATCGACACTGCAGCGGTATACGGTAATGAAGATGCCGTCGGTGAAGCCGTTCGTGAAGCCATATCTGAAGGTTTATGTACCCGAGAAGAGTTATTTATAACGTCTAAATTGTGGGTGCAGGATATGTTGAATCAGGATATTGCAGCAGCAGGTATTGAAGCATCATTAAAAAAATCGGGGCTAGAATACTTCGATCTCTATTTATTGCACCAGGCCATGCGCGATTATTTTAGTGCGTGGCGTGCACTCGAAGATGCCTATGAAGAGGGCAAATTAAAAGCGATTGGGGTTTCCAATTTCTACCCTCATGTTCTGGCGAACTTTTGTGAAACGGTAAGAGTTAAACCGATGGTCAACCAGGTCGAGTTGCATCCCTATTTTGCCCAACCAGAGGCGCTGGCAACCATGAAGTATTATAACGTGCAGCCTGAAGCATGGGCTCCGTTAGGTGGTGGACGACATAAACCCTTTGAAAATAATCTGCTTCAGAGTATTGCAGATGCCCATCAAAAATCGATTTCTCAGGTCATTCTGCGTTGGAATATTCAACGGGGAGTGGTCGTTATTCCGAAATCGACACATCAACAGCGTATCGAAGAAAATTTTGCTATTTGGGATTTCTCACTGACAGAGAAAGAAATGGCGCAAATTAGTTCGCTTGATTTGGGTTATGTTGGGGAATCGGTAAAACATTTTAATCCTGAGTTTGTTCGTGGTTGTCTTGCTGTAAAAATACATGATTGATATTAATCACTTATTTTACCTGAGACGACAAGAATCTTTTAATAGGGGAGTGATATTGACCTTCACTCTGTCATATCTCCGGTAATATGGCGTCAGGCTTCATCATCAGAAAGGGAGCCTGACGCCTGAAAAAGTGAACAACAGACAGTGTTCGGATTATCAATATTCAGTTTTTAACGTTGAACTGGATTCATTACTGCGTTGTTTAAGAATATCCCGCGCCGAATCTGCCATTATCATGACAGCACCTGCCAGCATCAGAGTATCTTTCAATACCAGACGACCAGCACCGGATAAATAAGGGAAACCATGATGAGCGTCACCCAATGCGGGTACCCATGCCTCCGGGGTGGTGATTAAAAATGAGAGTGTTACCAGCGGCGTGGTAAATGCCATCAGCCCACCCAATAAACCTAACCAGCGATTGACAGGATTAGCCAAAACCAGCAGAGCAATAATCACCTCCACGACGCCAAGACCGTTGGAAAAACCATAGGTATTATTAGCCGTTTGCCATGCTCTTGCTTCTGGTTTGTATTCGCCTTCGTGAGTCAGATGCTGTTTATAGTCTTCCGGGTGTTCATAAAAGAACGACATTAGTGGACTGTTTGCGACGAATGGTGTAATGCTGTCTGCCTCGTAAGGGACAAACTTTAATAACCCAATCCACATAAAAACAATCGCAATACTCAGACGAATCAATGTCAGGCCAATTTTATCTCCCCGACTTAACAGGTGCAGGTATCTTTCCATTGTAAACATCCTTATTTATACAATACTGCTGTTGCGGTTGAATTATTATCAATTCGCATCGATGTAACTTTCCAGGATGAAGCATTATATTTTCTGGCCATATCAGCAATGGCATTCTCAAGAACTGTCGGTGATGCTGATACTGATGAGACGCTGATATGTTTCAGAATTATTTTATCATCTGCATTGGTGGAAAATGCCATAACGCCAGATAATAGTGTTGCAAATAAAACAGATTTTTTAAACATATAAAATACCATCAATGAAGTGATTAAGAAGTTATAAAGTAACAGGGAATTAATAAGATTCTTTTCTCTGAGACGCCAGAATATTTGTTCTGGCGTCTGATTTTGAGTTTATTTGACTAATGAAAATAGATCATTGAGTGATTCGCTCATCGACGGATGAGTAAATATCTGATCGCGTAATATGCTATAAGGCAGCCCGGCATCCATCACCATTTTCACTATATTGATCATCTCGTGGGAGTCAACACACAGCAGTGATGCCCCTAATATACGTTGGGTTTTATTATCAACAATCGCTTTTAATACCCCACGAGTATCATTCATCACTCTGGCACGCGGAATTGCAGCTACAGGCAATGTCACCACCTGAATATCAGCACCACTCTCTCTGGCCTGTTCTTCTGTCATACCAACCCTGGACAGTGGCGGTGTCATGAATACGGAATAAGGCACATTTTTCCGATCATCAGTACTACGTCTGCCTTCTCCCAGCAACTCATCACGCACAATGCGGTAATCATCCAGTGAAATATAAGTAAATTGCAGCCCGCCGGTAACATCTCCCATCGCCCAAATATTGTCTGCGGTGGTATGTAATTGCTTGTCAACGACAATTGCCCCGCGCTCGTTTACTGCGATACCTGCATTTTCTGGATGTAACGAAGCGGTAGCCGGTTGACGACCGGAAGCTATTAACAGTGCATCCACCGCCAGTTGGGCGTGCTCGCTATGCACTTGCACTTGATTTTCATGGTGACTGATTCGCTCCACATGGGCATTGAGGATTATATCGACACCCTGATCGCGTAAAATCGTCGCGATATTATCAGCAATATCCCGATCTTCCCGAGGCAAAAACAGCGAAGCTGCCTCTAAAATGGTTACTTTGCTGCCAAAATTAGCGAACATAGAGGCGAACTCAACGCCAATATATCCGCCGCCCAAAATACCTAAATGCCCAGGCAATTCTTTTAGATTAAGTAATCCGGTGCTGTCATATACACCAGGCGTGGTGGTAATTCCAGGAATTGGCGGAACCACGGCTTGTGCACCGGTATTAATAAAAATTTTCTCGCCATGAATCTCCAGATTTCTCCCAGGCCGATGAACACGCAGGCTATGATTATTGATAAACTCCGCCTGGCCGTCGATCACGTCGATATTGGGCATATCCGCAAGATTATGAAAATTCTTATTACGTAAAAAATTAACCACTTCATTTTTACGCTGTATGGCACGGACAAAATCTGTGTGCTGCTGTGCGTCATGAACCAATGTTTTGGTTGGGATACAGCCGATATTAATACAGGTCCCGCCATACATTGCATTTGATTGTTCGATGAGAGCCACACGCCAACCTGCTTTTGCCAGCGTGACGGCTAATGTTTTTCCAGCCTTGCCAAAACCAATAATAACTGCCTGATATTTATTCATGATGATTTCCTGTCGAAACGCGTTCATTTGACATCATGACTATAGACGCAAAAGAGCAAATAACATTTCTTCACAACGCTTGATATTTTGTCTTATCGTCTGGTATTTTCTTTTTCTTAATCAGAATCACAAAACAAAAATCATGATTAACTATTTGATGGTATTAGATTAATTATTGACTAAGATTGTTGGTGTTTGTAATCAAAAAACCACTCAGGAGTCTGATATGGATGCTCTTAGCCGTTTGTTGATGCTTAACGCTCCACAAGGAACGATCGATAAGAATTGCGTGTTAGGAAGTGACTGGCAACTTCCACATGGTGCCGGGGAATTGTCGGTTATTCGTTGGCATGCGTTAACGCAAGGAGCGGCGAAGCTGGAAATGCCGACGGGAGAGATTTTTACATTACGCCCGGGAAATGTGGTCCTGCTACCACAAAATTCAGCTCATCGCCTGAGTCATGTCGATAATGAATCGACCTGTATTGTCTGTGGCACTCTTCGGCTGCAACATTCGGCGCGTTATTTTTTAACGTCTTTGCCGGAAACGCTGTTTGTAGCACCAGTGAACCATAGCGTGGAATATAACTGGCTGAGGGAGGCGATCCCGTTTTTACAACAGGAATCCAGATCGGCAATGCCGGGAGTGGATGCTCTGTGTAGCCAGATCTGCGCTACATTCTTTACCCTCGCGGTGCGTGAGTGGATTGCACAGGTTAATACAGAGAAAAACATTCTCAGTTTGCTTCTGCATCCACGTCTTGGTGCGGTAATACAGCAAATGATGGAAATGCCTGGACACGCCTGGACCGTCGAATCGCTGGCCAGCATCGCCCACATGTCCCGGGCAAGTTTTGCCCAGCTTTTCCGTGATGTTTCCGGAACCACGCCGCTGGCTGTATTAACAAAGTTGCGTCTACAAATAGCGGCCCAGATGTTTTCCCGGGAAATGCTCCCTGTTGTGGTGATCGCTGAGTCAGTAGGCTATGCCAGCGAATCATCTTTTCACAAGGCGTTTGTCCGCGAGTTTGGTTGTACTCCGGGAGAATATCGGGAAAGGGTCAGACAGCTTGCACCCTGAATAAAACCGCCAGAAATCAGGGCAAAGATAATCCGCATTCCGGGAGTTGTGAGCCTTTCAACTATTTCTATTTCCAACGGTAGTTTTGGGCTTTATATATTTTTTTTGATGGACTCTAGCTCAGTTTTTAAATAAAAATGCAAACTAAATTGCTTCAATTAAATAAAATCCCGACTATTACTTGATACGTGATTATTGTCGGTGATTTTTTTGTGCACCATCAGTGTATATCTCAATAACCCCTGAATAAGTAGCTCTGAATAGGTATAAGGGGTGTAGCCTTTTTAAATGGATTTCTTATGCCAAAAATGATCGTCGATTTCCCCATAAAATGTGAGCGATGCCGAAAGAAATAAAATTAGTTATTGCATTTGAAGTTTAGATGAAAGATTATTATTTGTCATACAAATGAGGGGTGGTATGTTGCTAGCCAATTAAAAAAGAACGCCATATTTATTGATGATTGATCCCCCGGAAGGGGGGAACCATCGGGCATAAATGGGCATGAAGTAATGGAGTATTAGTTGTGAATGTCAATTTCTTTGTCACCTGCATTGGTGACGCCCTGAAATCAAGAATGGCACGAGACTCCGTGCTGCTACTGGAAAAACTCGGCTGTCGCGTAAATTTCCCGGAGAAACAAGGATGCTGCGGTCAGCCTGCGATCAATAGTGGTTATATCAAAGAAGCGATTCCAGGGATGAAAAATCTGATCGCCGCACTGGAGGATAACGACGATCCCATTATTTCACCGGCTGGCTCTTGCACCTATGCCGTAAAAAGTTACCCGACGTATCTGGCGGATGAACCTGAATGGGCATCACGTGCCGAAAAGGTTGCCGCGCGTATGCAGGATCTCACCTCTTTTATTGTTAATACATTAGGGGTAGTCGATGTAGGTGCCAGTTTGCAAGGGAGAGCGGTGTATCACCCATCTTGTAGCCTGGCCCGTAAGCTGGGGGTGAAGGACGAACCACTTACGCTGCTGAAAAATGTGCGTGGACTGGAGCTGTTGACCTTTGCTGAACAGGATACCTGCTGCGGATTTGGCGGCACGTTCTCGGTCAAAATGGCCGAAATATCCGGCGAGATGGTGAAAGAAAAGGTTGCGCACCTGATGGAAGTCCGCCCTGAGTATTTAATTGGTGCTGACGTGAGTTGCCTGCTGAACATCAGTGGACGATTACAACGGGAAGGGCAGAAAGTCAAAGTGATGCATATTGCTGAAGTGCTGATGAGCCGCTGAGGATATAAAGATGTCGATCAAAACCAGTAATACAGATTTTAAGACACGCATTCGTCAGCAAATTGAAGATCCGATCATGCGCAAAGCGGTGGCAAACGCGCAGCAGCGTATTGGGGCAAATCGGCAAAAAATGGTCGATGAATTGGGGCACTGGGAGGAGTGGCGCGATCGGGCCGCCCAGATACGTGATCATGTTCTGAGTAATCTCGACGCTTATCTGTACCAGCTCTCAGAAAAAGTGACGCAAAACGGAGGTCACGTCTATTTTGCAAAAACCAAAGAAGACGCCACCCGCTACATTTTACAGGTTGCCCAACGCAAAAATGCCCGGAAGGTGGTGAAATCTAAATCGATGGTGACCGAAGAGATTGGTGTCAATCATGTGTTGCAGGATGCCGGGATTCAGGTGATTGAAACCGATCTGGGTGAATACATTCTCCAGCTGGATCAAGATCCGCCCTCTCATGTTGTGGTCCCGGCAATTCATAAAGATCGCCATCAGATCCGTCGAGTGCTACACGAACATCTGGGCTATGAGGGGCCGGAAACGCCTGAAGCGATGACCTTATTCATTCGGCAAAAAATCCGCGAAGATTTCCTCAGTGCTGAAATAGGTATTACCGGCTGTAATTTCGCGGTGGCAGAGACCGGTTCGGTATGCCTGGTGACCAATGAAGGTAATGCGCGAATGTGTACCACGCTGCCTAAAACGCATATTGCAGTGATGGGAATGGAGCGTATTGCTCCCACGTTTGCAGAGGTAGATGTATTGATCACCATGCTGGCGCGCAGTGCCGTTGGTGCACGTTTGACGGGATACAACACCTGGCTGACAGGACCGCGCGAAGCGGGGCACGTTGATGGTCCTGAAGAGTTTCATCTGGTTATTGTCGATAACGGGCGTTCTGAGGTGCTGGCCTCTGAATTTCGGGATGTGCTGCGCTGTATTCGTTGCGGGGCTTGTATGAATACTTGTCCGGCATATCGCCATATTGGCGGTCATGGATATGGCTCTATTTATCCAGGGCCAATTGGTGCGGTGATTTCCCCGTTACTTGGCGGCTATAAAGATTTTAAAGATTTACCCTACGCCTGCTCTTTATGCACCGCTTGTGACAGCGTGTGTCCGGTGCGTATTCCGCTGTCAAAACTGATTTTGCGTCATCGTCGGGTGATGGCTGAAAAAGGGATCACCGCAAAAGCAGAGCAACGGGCGATAAAAATGTTCGCTTATGCCAATAGTCATCCAGGATTGTGGAAAGTTGGGATGATGGCTGGTGCTCATGCGGCAAGCTGGTTTATCAATGGCGGCAAAACACCACTCAAATTTGGCGCGATTAGCGACTGGATGGAAGCACGCGATCTTCCTGAAGCTGACGGAGAGAGTTTCCGTAGTTGGTTTAAGAAACATCAGGCGCAGGAGAAAAAGAATGGATAATCGGAGCAAATTTTTGAATAACGTTGCTCAGGCACTGGGGCGCCCGCTGCGACTTGAACCGCAAGCAGAAGATGCGCCGCTTAACAACTATGCTAACGAGCGGCTTACCCAACTTACCCAACAGCAGCGCTGTGACGCGTTTATCCAGTTTGCCAGCGATGTTATGTTGACGCGCTGTGAACTGACCAGCGAGGCGAAGGCGGCAGAAGCTGCAATACGTCTGTGTAAAGAGCTGGGAGATCAGTCGGTCGTGATTAGTGGTGACACGAGGCTGGAGGAATTGGGGATTAGCGAACGTTTGCAGCAGGAATGCAATGCCGTTGTTTGGGATCCGGCGAAAGGTATTGAGAACATATCACAAGCAGAGCAGGCTAAAGTGGGCGTCGTATATGCTGAATATGGTTTAACCGAATCGGGAGGCGTGGTTCTTTTTTCCGCCGCCGGGCGCGGGCGTTCATTGAGCCTGCTCCCGGAATCTTCTCTTTTTATCCTGCGTAAAAGCACAATCCTGCCGCGTGTAGCGCAACTCGCAGAAAAATTGCATCAGAAAGCGCAGGCCGGTGAACGAATGCCGTCATGTATTAACATCATCAGTGGTCCCAGTTCAACGGCGGACATTGAGCTTATCAAAGTCGTCGGGGTTCATGGTCCGGTGAAAGCGGTGTATCTGATTATTGAGGATTGCTGAGAGAGATATGTAGTCTGGACATAAACCTGAAGGCGGTATACGAGGTTGTGAATAGCGTTAAGGACAACCTGACTTAACCCCGTTCCGTCATGGTTATGCAGCTCTTCTGTAAATATCCTGACATTAATAATGCCAGGATATTTACAGTTAAAAAGACAGGAATCCATTCCTGAAGACGGGCTCCCTTCCCGGTCACTGTCACTATAGTTTTATACAGGCACTCTCTGTCAGAATGCTGTTTATTACTGCCCAGAGTTTTGTTGGTATTCATCTACCATTTTTTTGACAAGGCAAAACATCACAGAAATCACAATACTTAGAAAAAATCCCAGAGCCAGGCAAATGGCAGCAGGGTATTTATTTTTTATTTCTGGTGAGCTTATAGTGACACAGCCATCACCGTTCGGATACAGTGACCAGTTCCTGGTCAGGTATATCATTTTTGTATAAAGCTCACTGTTAATTGCTGAAGGCGTTTGTATCTCATCGAGAACTTGCCTGCCATTATGGTATTCTGACGCATACCATTTGATGATAGACGCCTGCACGCGAGATATTTCCGCTTCAGCAGTTGGTAAATCTCTCTTATTTCCTGACCATTCCAGCTTTATTTCTCTGTTCTTGACATCTGGGCTGGTCTGAAAAAATGTAGTAATTCGCTGAATAACATCTTCAGTCATTGTGGTCTGACAGGCAAAGTTATTATTGCTATCACAGCTAACAAGTATGCCTGGTGTTGTCTGGTTTATTTTTAGACTGTAAGTCACTTTTATATTATCTTTATTGATATACAGAAACAACAGCACCATTACCATACAGATAGCTATAATAAAAAGGATAACACGAATCTTTTTCTTCAGATAAAATAAAATCTCAATCAGATCGATATCCTGTTTGATTTGTTCATTCATAATATATCCAGAAAATGAAATCTGTCGCAGATAAGATTGTATTAATAGTCTGTATCAGGAATGTTCAGGGTAAATATCAGCAAAAAGCCAGCATCATGAATACTGGATATTTATAGCCTGCAGGCAGCATACTGCTGCCTGCAGGGGGTATAACAGTCGACAGGGGAACCGACTGCTTTATTCTTACCAGGTCACATTGATACCAACTACACCCTGTAGCGGGTTCTCAATGTCGTCACCTTTGGTGTAGTCAAGGCTTGCATATGCTCCCATGTTTTTGGTGATATCAGCCTGTACACCTGCACCCACGCGGAATGCTGCACCGTCAATGCTGGCATTGACAGACTCATCACCCAGACGGACTTTGTTGCCATCAGAGAATTCGTTCAGTGCGGCCAGATTCAGATAAGGTTTAACGGTCGCGTTGCCCACAGCGAAGTCATAACCCACGCGCGTACCGGCCTCACCCAGCACAGAGTTATAGCTGTCAGAATGAACGTCCACGCCGTTGAGTTGATAATCCACACCTTCCAGAGTCAGAGCAGACAGTTTGGCATATGGCTGAATAAACAGGCCATTACCGTCTTTCCATGTGTAACCGCCTTTAACCATCGCACCAAAACCATTGGTGTTAAAGTCAGCTTTGATGGTACCGCCACCATTCATCAGGCGAACATCTGCCGTGTTGCTGTAGTGACCAAACTGTGCAGCAGTATCAATGAAGATACCGTTGTTATACTGGCGGCTCAGGTAAGCGTGGAAGCTGTAACCTTCAGTGTCACCTTTGCTCTGCATGGTAGTCATGTCACCTTTCGCAGAAGACATCGCCACACCGGCCAGCCAGCTACCATCTTCAGTCATGAAGCGGGTATCACCACCCAGCATTACACCATTTACATCCAGGTCATAGGATGCATTTCCCGCGGTGGTATGTTTCTGTTTACCGCCAAAGTACTGAATCCATACGCCACCCTTGTCATTTTCGCTCAGACGGACAGCATCCTGACGGGCGGAGAGCGTGTCAGCCTGCAGATTAGCGACGTTAGCCGGAGCAGCTGCCATTGCCTGAATCACGGAGCTGGCGTTGGATGCTTTATGCGTGTTTTTTACGAAATAAAAGTTACCATCAGCTCCCTGTGTCAGGTCATATTGATACAGACCACCTTCCGTTGTGCCTGTGGCTTTTAGAGTGCTGTCTTTGCCGGTAGAAATAAATGCCGTTTGTTCATTGATAAGATCCAATGAACCCGCACTGTAAACACGCAAGTCACCGCTCGCTTTACCGCTGATATCCAGAGTGTTTTCAGAAGAGGCATCAACAATCAGAGTGCCGTTTTGAGAAGCAAACGTGCCAGTATTGACTGTAGCCTTCGTGATATTAACCGTACTGTCTTTTACTGCCAGAGCATCAACAGTTGAGGAACCCGTAACATTCCAGACAGACCCGTTTTGCAGAGATACACTGGCATCTCCTGCCCCTGAAACTTTGCCTTTCCAGACTGAACTATCGGAAAGATTTATATCCAGATCACTACCCGCTTTATCGCCGCTATTGAAGGTATAAGCATTACCTTCCCAGTAAGAGCGGGCAACGTTCATATTTACATTTGTTGTGGTACTGGCTGAATTCTCGCTTTCAGAAAGGGCCAGGACATCAGAGTAGATGGTTGAATCAGCAACAGACAAATTTAAATTTTGCGTTGCTGAACCTGCGCCTTGTGCCGAAGCAGAGGCATAAATTGTTTGTTTATTATTAGCCGCCCCAATTACTGAGCCATCCTTAATATTCAGGTTGACTGTATGAATTCCCGTCTTATTCCCGGCAGTAACTATTGTTTCAATCCCGCCATTAATAATATTTGAGTCAGCAAGGGTGATGTTGTCGGTTGCATCACCGTCAAAACCCTGCAACAAATTACCCTTTTGAGCAAAAATTGCCGTAGAGCCGTTGCTGTAACTCTTATTACCTTGAGCATTTATGGTTGTACCATTGAGCGTTAAATTATTTCCCGTGGTCGCTTCCAGAGATATCCCTGTCGCACTACCTTTTTCATTTTTTGCAACGAAATTACCGCCATTAACAACAACATCGCCAGTTGAATCAATGACCATTGCAGTCCGGACATAGGTGCCTTCACCTTGAGCTGTGATGGTGGAGTCTGTAGCATTAATCACAACATTTTTGTTACCACTAACTTTTACACCTTCAACGAAATCTTGGTTTACCGTTGATGCGGCGGTAATATCGTGACCGCCAAAAGTAACATTAAGGTCTTTATCTGAATCTGACGTTTCAATTGTTACGGCTGTAATCTTGTTATCACCGTTAATAACAACATCTTGATCCAGAGTCGTCTTCTCTGTATTCAGCGTAACCGGATCAGTTGATACCGTGCTATCAGTAGCGAATGCTGGTGCAGAAAGAGCCATAACAATAGCTGTCGCTAATGCGCTGCGGTAAAATGCCTTACTGTTTTTCATGAAGAAATTCTCCATTCTGGTAACTAATTTCAATTTCCCACTTATTTATATTTATGCAGAGATAAAGCCTGCGTCCCTGCATTTACCACCACGGAATACCTGTTGGTATTTCCGTTTTCACGCAATGTCATGGCATTCGTTGTTTCCAATGCATTTCCATCACCGTGAAAATTATTGCTGCTCAGCAGCAGGGCTTCCCGCAATGACATGCTGTCCGGTATTCCCCAACGCTTTTTTAGCGACTGCTCGGCAAGCCATATCTGTCTTATCCCCGTTTTGAGAAACTGCGCACTGTATTCCCAGCTGTGTCCGGCAAGAAGTAACGACAACACCTTCTTTTGCTTTTCCGGGAAGCGTTCTGACATGACGATTGTCTTTGTGCGGTTATTCACCTCTTTCATAAAGACAGAGTAACTGTCCATAACTGGCAAAATTTCTGCATGCTTCAGCCCTGAAAACCCACCAGAGGCATTTGCAATACTGATGACACGCTCTACTGACATTCCTGGTTTCAGTAACCTCAGGTTTTTGAGAACGCCAGAAATACTCACATCCGGTGGCAGAAAAAAGGGCGCGACGCACAACACCACCACGAATGAGTGATCCCGATAAAATCGGAACCACATTTCAGCGCATTCGGCAGGTCGCCCTGCCGATATCACGACACTCTGTGGCCTGTGCCGCAATTTATTGCGTAACTCCTCTTCTGTTCTGATGCAGGTAACATTGCCGACAGAACCGGTTGATAGAGCTGCGAACTGCGCTGGTACAATTCCTGAGGGACAGAAAAGAACGAAACGCATCCTTCCCTCACAGATGTCAGTACGCCAGCACGCTGTACAGGCTGTACAGCGTGCCTCCCAATCCTGCAGCCCAGAACAGTAGAAATATTTTGGCTCCTACACTGTAGCGAGTCCGTATGCGCCGCAGTGGGTGGTAGTAACAACGCTGCTGTGTCATAACAATCCTGGTCTTTTTTTAGATATATTTTTTCTTTGTCCGGAAAGTACTTTTCCGGAAATGGCGTCAGAATTTATTGATTCACCAACGGCAACTTTCTCTGGATAAAGGATTCCGGATACCATGTTCTGCACATACTGAGTGAGTCGATGAGCGGAATGTTGTCCGATATATTTTGCATGTAGCCGTATATTCCGTTTCACTCTGCTGTCACCGCATCCCGTATAGAGCAGCCTGAAATCGCTCAGTGTTCCCAGTCCAAGTTTCATTAAAGCCCGTGTGGCAATCGCATGCAGGGTCTTTGAACTGCGTTGTTCATAACGGGCAATCTCACTGAAACTCATGCCCTGCATCAGAATCTTAAGCACGCTCAACTCCCGTGCAGTCAGGAGCCAGAAATCGCTCATATCGCCGGGCAAAGGACGTAGTAACCAGCGGATAATTTGATTCTGATAACGACTCGCTGTCAGCATGGTGCCGATGCGTGGGAAGCCGTTATACAGACTTGCAGCAGGAGCATTATCGAACCAGTCGGAGTCACCGGTCAGGCAGACCTGCCATTGCCCGGCATCACTCCGCAAACGGGCGAGACAAGCCAGAAGAACCAACTCCCCCGAAGGAAGCGAAGGGATATCAGCTAACAGGTAGCCACAGGAGGTCTTTAAAACGAATTCAACCTCTGTAGTGACGTTGCTGTACACCCGCACGATATACCTGTCCGTTGGGATGAGAGACTCCAGTGCCAGCCTGGTGAACTGACAGGCACTGATAATAACCAGAGGCTTCTTCATTCAGACTCGTCCACGCCATTGCTACAAAACCTGACATTTTGATTCAAAATGTCAGGTTTGGTTTAATAGCCTGAATATTTAATTTTCTTGGAATATAAATCTAATTTGTTTGATTTTTATTGTTTTTAATTTTGTATTATT
Source organism: Escherichia coli DSM 30083 = JCM 1649 = ATCC 11775 (assembly GCF_003697165.2). GTDB lineage: Bacteria > Pseudomonadota > Gammaproteobacteria > Enterobacterales > Enterobacteriaceae > Escherichia > Escherichia coli. Next base: position 3,671,724 of record NZ_CP033092.2, on the reverse strand, counting down.
TAACAATATGGGCGAAAGTTAATCACTGGTATGACCTTTGTGATTAATCATTTCAAATCATGGGGTTATTTTACTTTAGCTAGAAATATCAACATGTTATGTGTTTTATTTAATTGAATGGGCTGTTTTTTTATGGAAGAATTGAGGAAAACGTAGGAATCTGACATTTTGAATCAGAAGGTACTGTTTTAACGAGGCTTTTTTTTCCACACCCCTTTAAAACGAGCAGCATTACTGGCTGTGTATCTGACAGTATGCTGAATATTTCGATGACCCAGGTAATCCTGAAGTAGTCGGGTATCGACACCATTGTCAGCCAGAGCAAAACCACAGGCATGACGTAACATATGAGGATGTGCTTTTACAGCTAATCCTGCACGTTTTCCAGCCTCACGAATGATAGAAAAAAAATGTTGTCTGCTGATAGGGCGGCGTTTCCGGGAGAGAAAAAGCCAGTCTCCTTCAACTCCGTTTTCAATTAACTTCCTCTGCTTAAGCCACAACTTGATCAAATTATATTCATCAGGAAGAAGAGGATGTGTTGTCGAGAAACCATTTTTAATACGCCGAATATTAAGTTGTTTTCCAGATGCATCAATATCGGATAAACGTAAATCAAGAAGTTCACTGGCCCTAAAACCGTGAATGAAAGCCATCATAATCAGACAGCGATTTCTTTCAGGAAAGGACATGCTCTGGGCTGCATCCATCAGCCTGTAGACTTCATCCTGTGTGAGATATTTTCTCGTCATACGCCACCGTGTACAGTTGTAAAAAAAAGAGAGGCACACCCAGATAAGTATGCCTGCAATCAGAACGTTATCGATGTAATCTCATTATCTCATTAATAAGATTTTTTGAATAGTAGTTCTACGCAACAGATTAAATATGAACTATTTATTGTGCAGCTTTTCTACAAGTCATTTTTAATGCGTGTTTTTATCTACTATAATGTGAAAAAAATAAATATTAAAACTATGAGTGACAGGTCGTGTGGGATGTGTATTACGTCTAATGCTTTAGTAATTTTTTATTATTTCTGAGATATTTAACATCATTTCCTGTGAGATTGTCTTGTTGTGTATCTAATTGATTTTAATTTTGTTTTTTTTTGATGCATAAATTTGGATGATAGAAAGTAAGATTAGCTTAATATCAATGATATGAATTTATAAATACATATTGTTGCAAGGTGTTCTTTACTTTTTTGGTCGTTAGTAAATCATTGTTAATGGGTTCTGTTCATAAATTAAAAATATTCATTTAAATGATTTTTACTTTTTGTATATCTCAATTTGTTTATTTTGCATTCATTTGATGGAGAGTATTCCAACACTTTTTATTTTTCGCAAAAAACTTATTAACAACTTTTTATTATCAATTGAAAATTAATGTAAACTAAAATGTTAGCGAAGCGATAATCTTGTGCTAAAAAATATTTAAGCATGATGATTAATTAAAGAAGAGTAAAAATAAATCGCTGCTAATAAATTATACGAACCGTGTTTAAAGCTCCATGTGGTTTTGGTCTGACTTATTTTTGTACTCGTTACAAGAACCCTTTTCGTACATGCTAACCGTGAGCGGGAATGAACAGGTAACCATAGCCAGGAACATTAGCGGCGTAATTCTTAAGCTGAGTGGTATTTCATCTGTAGTTTATCTGTGTATGCATAGCACCTTCATCAGCCAGATTGAGCAAGTCAGCTTAGAATTTGCTGGTGAGATTGTCACGATGAAGCATGAGAGTTACCTCAGTGTTTTATATAAGGATTCGGTCCTCATAGTAGAACGGTAACTCTCAATCTGATAGGTTCCTGAGTCAGTTCACATCACGACTCATTTTTTTCGCTCTCACCGGCATCCCATTTGCCACAAAATATCTTGCCGTGCTCCTCGGCAACGCATCCTTCCCGCGAATCATATCCGCCATTTTCTCGCCAATCATAATCGTCGTGGCGTTCAAATTGCCGGTGATAATCTGCGGCATAATTGACGCATCCACCACGCGCAGGCCTTCCAGCCCGTGTACGCGGCCTTCGGCGTCAACCACTGCCATCTCGTCATAACCCATTTTGCAGGTACCGCACGGGTGGAAGGCGGTTTCGGCGTGGTTACGCACGAACTCATCGAGCTGCTCATCCGTCTGGCATTCGACACCGGGGCTGATTTCGCGGCCACGATACTGATCCAGCGCCGGTTGATGCATGATCTCCCGGGTGATGCGAATTGCGTCGCGGAACTCCTGCCAGTCCTGCTCGTGCGACATGTAGTTAAACAGAATCGCCGGATGCTGGTGCGGGTCGCGGGATTTAATCCGCACATGCCCACGGCTTGGCGAGCGCATCGATCCGACGTGGCACTGGAAGCCGTGCTCTTTCACTGCGTTCGAGCCGTTATAGTTAATCGCCACTGGCAGGAAATGGTACTGAATATTCGGCCACGCAAATTCCTCACGGCTGCGAATAAATCCGCCTGCTTCAAAGTGGTTGCTGGCACCAACGCCGGTGCCGCCAAACAGCCACTCCGCACCGATTTTCGGCTGATTCCACCACTGCAGGGCAGGGTAGAGGGAAACCGGTTCTTTGCACTCATATTGCAGATACATCTCCAGGTGATCCTGAAGATTTTCGCCGACGCCAGGTAATTCATGCACCAGCGGAATATCAAACTCCGCCAGCAGTTCAGCGTTGCCGACGCCGGAGCGTTGCAGGATCTGCGGTGAAGCAATCGCGCCTGCACATAACAGCACTTCTTTATTCGCCGCCGCGCGGGTCGGAATGGTGCTGTCGCCTTCCAGCCACTCGACGCCCACCGCGCGTTTGCCGTCAAAAAAGATGTGATCGGTCATGGCGTGAGTACGAATGGTCAGGTTAGGGCGCGATTTGGCCTGATCGAGATAGCCACGCGCGGTGCTGGCGCGACGGCCATGCGGCGTGACGGTGCGATCCATCGGGCCAAAACCTTCCTGCTGATAGCCGTTGAGATCGTCCGTGCGCGGGTAGCCCGCCTGCACGCCCGCTTCAATCATCGCTTCAAACAGCGGATTGACGCCGGGTTTGGAGGTGGTGACGCTCACCGGGCCATCACCGCCGTGGTAGTCGTTCTCGCCCACATCGCGAGTCTCGGCCTTGCGATAGTAGGGCAGGCAGTCGAGATAACTCCAGTTCTCCAGACCAGGTTCTTGTGCCCAGTTATCGAGATCCAGCGCATTGCCACGGATGTAGCACATACCGTTGATCAGCGATGAACCGCCCAGACCTTTGCCGCGTCCGCACTCCATGCGGCGGTTGTTCATAAACGGTTCGGGTTCCGTCTCATAGGCCCAGTTGTAGCGTTTGCCCTGTAGCGGGAACGCCAGCGCGGCGGGCATCTGGGTGCGGAAGTCAAAGCGATAGTCCGGGCCGCCTGCTTCAAGCAGCAGCACGGTTGTGTTCGGATCTTCAGTCAGACGGGTAGCGAGAACGTTGCCGGCTGAGCCGGCACCAATAATGATGTAGTCAAATTGCAAATAAACCTCCTGGTTAGAATATGGACTGGAATTTAGCCATCTCAACCTGGATGGACTTCACCTGGGTGTAACTCTGGAGCGTCATCACTCCGTTCTCGCGACCAATGCCGGAGTGTTTGTAGCCGCCAACGGGCATCTCTGCCGGGGATTCGCCCCAGGTGTTGATCCAGCAAATACCCGCTTCCAGCTGATGAATGACGCGATGCGCGAGGTTCAGGTCCGCCGTCACGATACCCGCCGCCAGACCGTAGTCGGTATCGTTAGCGCGGCGAATGACTTCGTCTTCCGACTCGTAGGTCAGAATGGACATCACCGGCCCGAAAATCTCTTCTCGCACAATGGTCATATCGTCGCTGCAATCGGTGAACACGGTCGGTGCAACCCATGCGCCGTTATCGAAGCTATCCCCCTTCAGTACATCGCCGCCGCACAGTACGCGCGCGCCTTCCTCTATGCCTTTGGCGATATAGCGCAGCACGTTATCGCGATGCGGGAAGCTGACCAGCGGGCCGAAGTTAGTTTGCGGATCGAAAACGTCGCCCGCGCGAATGCGCTCAACGCGCGCCAGAATCTTTTGTTCAAATGCGGCTTTGCATTTCGTCGGAACGAAGACGCGAGTGCCGTTGGTACACACCTGACCGGAGCTGAAGAAATTCGCCATCATGGTGATATCGGCGGCGAGATCGAGATCCGCATCGTCGAAAACGATCAGCGGTGATTTACCGCCCAGCTCCATGGTCACTTCTTTCAGGGAGGAAGCTGCCGAGTTAGCCATCACTTTTTTGCCGCTGGCGACACCCCCGGTAAATGACACTTTGGCAATGCCCGGATGATCGGTCAGATATTGCCCGGTCTCCGCGCCCACGCCCGGCAACACGTTAAATACACCGTCCGGCAGGCCCGCTTCGCTGTAAATTTCAGCCAGCTTTAACGCGGTAAGCGGGGTGACTTCGCTCGGTTTGAAGATCATCGCGTTACCCGCCGCCAGCGCGGGGGCGGATTTCCACAAAGCAATCTGGATCGGGTAGTTCCATGCGCCAATCCCCGCCACCACACCCAGCGGTTCGCGGCGGGTATAAACAAATGACGTCTCACGCAACGGGATCTGGCTGCCTTCCAGCGCCGGGATCAGCCCGGCATAGTACTCCAGCACGTCCGCACCGGTAACGATATCGACGGTTGAGGTTTCCGAATATGCTTTTCCGGTGTCGAGGGTTTCCAGTTTTGCGAGTTCGTCATTGCGTTCACGCAGAATATCAACGGCCCGACGCAGAATACGCGAGCGTTCCATAGCGGTCATCGCCGCCCAGATTTTTTGCCCTTGTTGGGCACTCTTCACGGCGCGATCGACATCCTCACGCCCGGCGGCCTGCACGGTCGCCAGCACGTTACCGTTGGCCGGGTTAATGGTCTCGAAGGTGCGACCGCTGGTGGCGGAGGTATAACCACCATGTATATAAAGCTGCTGTTCTGCCATTCGGGACATCACGTTTCCTCGGTTAATCGGTGGGTAAATGCTGAGTAATAAAGTGACGGGTCAGCGAGTGTGCGAGAGGTTTATCCAGCGCTTTGCCGCTCAGTGCCGCGCGCAGCCATAATCCGTCAATTAGCGCGGCAAGGCCGTAGCCCGCTTCCTGTGCCTGTTGGCGCGGTAACTCGCGGCGAAATTCGCTCACCAGATTCGACAATAAGCGGCGGCTACTGACCTGCTGCAAGCGATAGAGCATCGGCTGATGCATACTGCTGGCCCAGAAGGCCAGCCAGGCTTTCATCGCCGCACTGCTCACCTGGGTTTCATCGAAGTTTCCGCCAACAATCGCCTGTAATCGCAGCTCTGCACTGCCCTGCGGAAGTGCATGTAATCGATTCAAAACCGCGTCACGCAGCTGACTGGTGATATCGCGCATGGTTGCTTCCAGCAGACCATTTTTGTCCCTGAAATAGTGGCTGATGATCCCCGTAGAAACGCCTGCACGGCGGGCGATCTGCGCGATCGTTGCATCGTGCATGCCCACTTCATTTATTGCTTCCAGCGTGGCGTCGATCAGTTGTCTGCGCCGGATCGACTGCATCCCCAATTTGGGCATTTTCGCCACTCCATTAATCAGCGTTGTTTATCTATTAAAGCGGTTATTGATTGGACGTTCAATATAAAATGTGTCTTAATTGTTACTAATTTGATTTTAAATGGTAACAATAACAGTGGGGATACTGGATGACAGACCTTTCACACAGCAGGGAAAAGGACAAAATCAATCCGGTGGTGTTTTACACTTCCGCCGGACTGATTTTGTTGTTTTCCCTGACAACGATCCTGTTTCGCGACTTCTCGGCCCTGTGGATTGGCCGCACGCTGGACTGGGTCTCTAAAACCTTCGGTTGGTACTATCTGCTGGCGGCAACGCTCTATATTGTCTTTGTAGTCTGTATCGCTTGTTCGCGTTTTGGTTCGGTGAAGCTCGGGCCAGAACAATCAAAACCGGAATTCAGTCTGCTGAGTTGGGCGGCGATGCTGTTTGCTGCCGGGATCGGTATCGACCTGATGTTCTTCTCCGTAGCCGAACCGGTAACGCAGTATATGCAGCCGCCGGAAGGCGCGGGACAGACGATTGAGGCCGCGCGTCAGGCGATGGTCTGGACGCTGTTTCACTACGGCTTAACCGGCTGGTCGATGTATGCGCTGATGGGCATGGCGCTCGGATACTTTAGCTATCGTTATAATTTGCCGCTCACTATCCGCTCGGCGCTGTACCCGATCTTCGGTAAACGGATTAACGGGCCGATAGGTCACTCAGTGGATATTGCTGCGGTGATCGGCACCATCTTCGGTATTGCCACTACGCTCGGTATCGGTGTGGTACAGCTTAACTATGGCTTGAGCGTGCTGTTTGATATTCCCGATTCGATGGCGGCGAAAGCGGCACTGATCGCCTTGTCGGTGATCATCGCCACTATCTCGGTGACATCCGGTGTCGATAAGGGCATTCGCGTGTTATCGGAACTCAACGTTGCGCTGGCGCTGGGATTGATCCTGTTCGTGTTGTTTATGGGCGACACCTCGTTCCTGCTTAATGCACTGGTGCTGAATGTTGGCGACTATGTGAATCGCTTTATGGGCATGACGCTCAACAGTTTTGCCTTCGACCGTCCGGTTGAGTGGATGAATAACTGGACGCTCTTCTTCTGGGCATGGTGGGTGGCATGGTCGCCGTTTGTCGGCTTGTTCCTGGCGCGTATCTCGCGTGGGCGTACCATTCGCCAGTTCGTGCTGGGCACGTTGATTATTCCGTTTACCTTCACGCTGTTATGGCTCTCGGTATTCGGCAATAGCGCGCTGTATGAAATCATCCACGGCGGCGCTGCATTTGCCGAGGAAGCGATGGTCCATCCGGAGCGCGGCTTCTACAGCCTGCTGGCGCAGTATCCGGCGTTTACCTTTAGCGCCTCCGTCGCCACCATTACTGGCCTGCTGTTTTATGTGACCTCGGCGGACTCCGGTGCGTTGGTGCTGGGGAATTTCACCTCGCAGCTTAAAGATATCAACAGCGACGCACCCGGCTGGCTGCGCGTCTTCTGGTCGGTGGCGATTGGCCTGCTGACGCTAGGCATGCTGATGACCAACGGGATATCCGCGCTGCAAAACACCACGGTGATTATGGGCCTGCCGTTCAGCTTTGTGATCTTCTTCGTGATGGCGGGGTTGTATAAATCTCTGAAGGTAGAAGATTACCGCCGTGAAAGTGCCAACCGCGATACCGCGCCGCGACCGCTGGGGCTTCAGGATCGCCTGAGCTGGAAAAAACGTCTCTCGCGCCTGATGAATTATCCGGGCACGCGTTACACTAAACAGATGATGGAGACGGTCTGTTATCCTGCAATGGAAGAAGTGGCGCAGGAACTGCGGTTGCGCGGCGCGTACGTGGAGCTAAAAAACCTGCCGCCGGAAGAGGGACAACAGTTGGGGCATCTGGATTTGTTGGTGCATATGGGCGAAGAGCAGAACTTTGTCTATCAGATTTGGCCGCAGCAATATTCAGTGCCGGGCTTTACCTACCGCGCACGTAGCGGGAAATCGACCTACTACCGGCTGGAAACCTTCCTGTTAGAAGGCAGCCAGGGCAACGACCTGATGGACTACAGCAAAGAGCAGGTGATCACCGATATTCTCGACCAGTACGAGCGGCACCTTAACTTTATCCATCTCCATCGTGAAGCGCCGGGCCATAGCGTGATGTTCCCGGACTCGTGATTGTTATTGCATAAAACCGCGCCATGTCTGCATATGGCGCGGTTTCTCTTACCTCTTGATACGTTATATCTGTGTACAGTTAAGCCCTTAGTATCGATTGATGATTGCCAGGCAACAGATAATAAAAAAGAAAAGAACTATTGAAGCCCAAAACCTACGTTTGGACTGTTGTGAATGTTCAATAAGCTTAGTCTTATTTAATGTAAATATTGGTGCTAATTTGAAATGACGCTTTATTCATGGGGAACGCGTAGCGCAAATCAACTAAAATCAATGTAACTGTTTGTTGTTTAAGGTTTAATTGTCTGTGTCTGATATTTTATCGATTGTTTTAAATATTGTTTTTATTGTCATTGTTATAATGTTGGCTATCTATTGCTGAATGGATTCAGTCTTAAGAAGCAGGTTGTTAAGGGATAGGCATAGAGTAATGACGTGTATGCATAACCAACATCTTTACTCATTATGTCATTGAATGTTGACGCTATGTGTTTATGAGGTTGAGGTATTTTCAGTTGATCTGGATTGTTAAATTCATATAATGCGCCTTTACTCATGAATGGGCGTCAATACGTAGTGGGAAATTATAAATATCGAAATAGTCCAACTACTTCTTTATTACCAAAAATGAGTATCTGAATTTTAATATTGCATTCTTGCGTGATTATCTCCTGAGTTTGACTTGTGATTACCTTTTTAAGGTATTTAGCGTAACTGTTTTTGAGCGAGCATCAGAGGTAAAGATAATCTTCTTGATAGTGATGTGGGATGTTATACGTATGGCATCGCTAATGTTTATGGTTACCCCTTATGTGTGCTCAGGAATCCACAGGTAATCACTCATACTGAACAGCGATAAAAGATAAAAGGTGTGTTCATGAATTCATGTGATTTTCGTGTTTTTCTGCAAGAGTTCGGTACAACGGTTCATTTGTCATTGCCTGGTAGCGTATCCGAGAAAGAACGACTGCTACTCAAGCTGCTGATGCAGGGAATGTCTGTAACAGAAATATCACAGTACAGAAATCGCAGTGCAAAGACCATTTCACATCAAAAGAAACAGCTCTTTGAGAAACTGGGGATTCAGAGCGATATTACTTTCTGGCGGGATATTTTCTTTCAGTACAATCCGGAGATCATATCCGCCACGGGTAATAATAGTCACAAATATATTAATGATAATCACTATCACCATATCGTCACGCCTGAAGCCATCAGTCTGGCGTTGGAAAACCACGAGTTTAAACCGTGGATCCAACCGGTTTTCTGCGCGCAGACTGGGGTACTGACGGGCTGTGAAGTGCTTGTCCGCTGGGAACATCCACAAACGGGAATGATCCCACCGGATCAGTTTATTCCTCTGGCGGAGTCATCCGGTCTTATTGTCATAATGACTCGCCAGCTGATGAAACAGACTGCGGATATTCTGATGCCGGTAAAACATTTGCTGCCGGACAATTTCCATATTGGTATCAACGTCTCGGCGGGCTGTTTTTTGGCTGCGGGATTTGAAAAAGAGTGTCTGAACCTGGTTAAGAAATTAGGTAACGATAAAATCAAGCTGGTTCTTGAGCTGACGGAACGTAATCCTATTCCGGTAACGCCAGAAGCCAGAGCGATATTTGACAGCCTTCATCAGCACAATATTACTTTTGCGCTGGATGACTTTGGTACGGGTTATGCGACCTATCGTTACTTGCAGGCGTTCCCGGTCGATTTTATTAAAATTGACAAGTCGTTTGTGCAAATGGCGAGTGTCGATGAAATCTCCGGTCATATTGTGGACAATATTGTCGAACTGGCGCGTAAGCCTGGTCTGAGTATCGTGGCGGAAGGGGTAGAAACCCAGGAGCAGGCGGATTTAATGATCGGTAAAGGCGTTCACTTTTTACAGGGCTATTTGTACTCTCCGCCAGTACCGGGTAATAAATTTATCTCTGAATGGGTAATGAAAGCAGGTGGTTGATGTAAACCGCTATTCACAGCGCATCGGGAGGTTGGCAGCGATTAATTCTCCCGATGCAGTAAATCCTGATAGATCCCCGTTAATATGCCATTTGGCGCAAATTGTTTTTTAATCCACTGCGTCACCTGACCGGTGGCAGAGTGCTGGGTTGCGAGTAACATGCGTGAATCCTGGCGCGGGTTATGGATTTGTCGGGTAACCAGCAAGGATTGCGCCATCGCCTCACGGACCATGTAATCCGGCAAAAAACCAATTCCTTCACCTAAAATCTGGCACTGACATTTGGTGTTGAAATCTGGCACCAGAATTGACTCCTGCCCATGCAGCAACCAGCCCACTTTTTTATTAATCGTATGCGCGGTGTCCTCCACCATGATATTAGGGTAGAGACGCAGCTGGCTTTCGGCGATCGGCTCCGGCACAAAGGCTAATGGGTGATCCGGGGCGATGGCAAAAGCCCAGCGAATCGCGCCAATCTCCGTGTAATCAATGCCGCCGCCGTCCAGCAGCGTGTCGGGCGCGCCGATGGCGATATTTGCCTGATTATTAATAATCGCATCCCAGACGCCGTTATACACTTCGGTCGTCACGGTAATCTGGCAGGTAGGAAACTGCTTTTTCAGCACCTGTAATAAGCGCGCGGTGTGTTTGGGCGTATAAAGCAGCTGATTAATACAAATGCGCACACGCGCTTCTATGCCCTGCGAAATAGTATCGATACTGCGTTTAATGGCGTGAAAATCATTCAGCAGGTCGGTAGCTTTGCGGAAAAAATAACGCCCGGACTCCGTTAACTCAATGCTGCGGGTACTGCGAGTGAACAGCACCACATCCAGCCCTGTTTCCATACGTTTAATGGTGTAGCTAATGGCGGAAGTGGTTAAACCCAACTCTTCTGCGGCTTTACTGAAGCTGCCAAAACGCGCAGCGGTAGTAAATGCCAACAGATTCTCTTCGGTAAAAATTGAGTTCATCGACTCGCTCCCGCCATTTTCGATTCTGAATTTCTCCAGCCATGACTGTAGAGGTATCCATTAAAGATGGATAATCATTTTTGAATAACTTTTAATACCCGTCGCTTTTGGTCGTCGCTTCGCTTAATTTTTGTCCGCCGTATTCTGAAATTATCCCCACGCAGTTACCCGCCAGAAAACCCAGTAATGTCACCGTCCAGTTCATCCCGCTGGCAAAAAATAGCGTCATGCCGAGAAAGCCTCCGGGAATAAAAGACAGTAACCAGAAACGCCCTTGCCAGACCACCACCGCCGAGAAGGGTACAGTCGTAATCACGCTCGCCCAGAACGCGGACAGTCCACTCACCGGGGCCAGCCAACCGGCAGCCAGCGCGGCGAAAAACGCCCACACCATCCCGGAATAATTAACCGCCAGGCTTTTGATAAACCCCGATTTACCGCCGCCTGCGGCATAAAAACTGCAAAAGGCGACGAAGCCAATGGTTCCTAATAATTCCCATCCCTGAGAGAGCCCGACATGTGAAGACACTAACTGCCAAAGCCCTGCACAAATACCGACGGTGACACCCGTTGCCGTGAGTCCGTTCATCTTGTTCCCCTCTGGTTAGACATGGACGAAAGCTACTCTTACATGTGCAGACTATAGAGAAATAAAACCTGATTGAGTGAAAGGGTATCGGGTCAAAGAAACAAATATTGCACTACCGCACACGGCGAAAAGATTGTTGAACATCATTCAACAAAAAGGCGAAATACGGCGAATTAAATTTAAGCGGGTTCTTTTATCAGATTATCGTTGCTATTCTCAATTCATCGAAAACAGCCACAAAAACCAGGTGAATGTGAATGACTATAAAAAATCTACCTGCAGACTATTTATTGGCTGCGCAACAGGGGGATATCGATAAAGTAAAAATCTGCCTTGCGCTGGGTGTCGATATTAATACCTGCGATCGTCAGGGGAAAACGGCAATTACGCTGGCAAGTTTATATCAGCAATATGCTTGCGTTCAGGCATTAATTGACGCCGGAGCGAATATTAATAAACAAGATCATACCTGTTTAAATCCTTTTTTAATTAGCTGTCTGAACGATGATTTAACGCTACTACGAATTATTTTACCGGCTAAACCCGATCTTAATTGCGTAACCCGTTTTGGCGGTGTCGGCCTGACGCCTGCCTGTGAAAAAGGCCATTTAAGTATTGTAAAAGAGCTTTTGGCGCATACGGAGATTAACGTTAACCAGACCAACCATGTTGGCTGGACGCCGCTACTGGAAGCGATTGTGCTTAATGATGGCGGGATTAAACAGCAGGCGATTGTCCAGTTATTACTGGAACACGGTGCCAGCCCGCATCTGACGGATAAATATGGCAAAACACCGCTGGAACTGGCGCGAGAACGGGGCTTTGAAGAGATTGCGCAGTTACTGATTGCCGCAGGCGCATAAACCGGGAGGCTTGCTATCAACACACCAGAAAGACGGTGTGTGTGGGCGCTAACTGCGGATGCTGATTTTCTGGCGCAGCGGGGGCAAGGACAGGTTGAACAGGTCTTTGCCAGAGCGGTAAATATCGCACTCCCGGCTCGCCAGCAGTTGCTGACGCTGCTTTGTGAAGAGTACGACAATGCGCCAAACAGTTGTCGGTTGGCACTCACTCACTTTAATGGTCTGTTCCGGCATGGTGATAAGGTTCAGTTTGACGATCAAGGCATTACGGTTGGTCAACATCTTCATATAGAGATGAGTCATTGCCAGCGTTGGCTGTCCCCAACCTTGCAAATGACCGCTCTGAATTTTCACCTTATCGCCTGGCAACAGTGGCACGACATTATTCATCAGCACCTGGGGGAAAATGAAACCCTGTTTAATTATCGCGGCGATAATCCGTTTTATCAGGCGTTAAATAAAGAACTACATATTAAACGACGGGCAGTTATTCAGGCCGTAAACGATAAACAAAATATCGCCGTAGCGGTCGCCAGTATGATGGGCTTAGGGATTGGCCTTACGCCATCAGCCGACGATTATTTAACAGGTCTGGCGCTTATTTTATTTCTTCCCGGACATCCGGCGGAAAAATACAAAGAGGAATTTTATCTCGGTCTGCAACGCGGCAGAAATAATACCACGTTATTAAGTGCCATCACGCTGGAAGCCGCATTACAACAACGCTGCCGGGAAAATATTCATCGTTTTATTCACAACATTATTTATGACATCCCTGGGAACGCAACTCAGGCAATAGAAAAAATTAAACATATTGGCTCCAGTTCCGGCTGCGACATGCTGTATGGCATGGCCGATGGTTGTGCGCTGAGTCAAACCTACGGAGGGAATTATGTCAGTTAAAATAGTCATTAAACCGAATACCTATTTTGATTCTGTCTCGCTGATGTCTATCTCCACGCGTGCAAATAAACTCGACGGCGTCGAGCAGGCATTTGTGGCGATGGCGACCGAAATGAACAAAGGCGTGTTGAAGAATTTAGGACTGCTGACGCCGGAGCTGGAGCAGGCGAAAAACGGCGACCTGATGATTGTCATCAATGGTAAATCGGGTGTGGACAACGAGCAGTTGCTGGCGGAGATTGAAGAACTGTTCAACACCAAAGCGCAAAGCGGCTCGCACGAGGCGCGTTACGCCACTATTGCCAGCGCCAAAAAGCATATCCCGGAAAGTAACCTGGCAGTGATTTCGGTCAACGGTCTGTTTGCCGCTCGCGAAGCGCGTCAGGCGCTGCAAAATGACCTCAACGTGATGCTGTTTTCCGATAATGTCTCAGTTGAAGATGAACTGGCGCTCAAACAGTTGGCCCATGAAAAAGGGCTGCTGATGATGGGGCCAGACTGCGGCACGGCGATTATCAACGGCGCGGCGCTCTGCTTTGGTAACGCCGTGCGTCGCGGCAACATCGGTATTGTTGGCGCATCTGGCACCGGCAGCCAGGAATTGAGCGTCCGTATCCATGAATTTGGTGGCGGCGTTTCACAACTGATCGGCACCGGCGGGCGCGACCTGAGCGAGAAAATCGGTGGCCTGATGATGCTCGATGCCATCGGGATGCTGGAAAACGATCCGCAAACTGAAATCATTGTGCTTATCTCCAAACCGCCTGCGCCTGCGGTGGCCCGCAAAGTGCTGGAACGCGCACGCGCCTGCCGCAAGCCAGTGGTGGCCTGCTTCCTCGGTCGTGGCGAAACGCCAGTGGATGAGCAGGGGCTACAGTTTGCTCGCGGCAGCAAAGAGGCGGCATTGAAAGCGGTGATGCTCTCCGGCGTGAAACAAGAACATCTCGACCTGCATACGCTTAACCAGCCGTTGATTGCGGATGTGCGTGCGCGTCTGCAACCGCAGCAGAAATACATTCGTGGTCTGTTCTGCGGCGGTACGCTGTGTGACGAAACCCTGTTCGCGGTGATGGAAAAACATGGCGATGTCTACAGCAATATCCAGCCCGATCCTGAATTCCGCCTGCAAGATATCAACCGCAGCATCAAACATACCTTCCTCGACTTTGGCGATGATGACTTCACCAACGGCAAGCCGCATCCAATGATTGACCCGACCAACCGTATCAGCCGCGTGATCGAAGAAGCGCGCGATCCAGAAGTGGCGGTGATCGTGATGGATTTTGTTCTCGGATTTGGATCGCATGAAGATCCGGTCGGTTCCACCATCGAGGCGATCAAAGAAGCGAAAGCGATCGCCGCTGCCGAAGGACGCGAGTTGATCATTCTCGCCTATGTGCTGGGCACCGATCTCGATACGCCATCATTAGAACAACAAAGCCAGATGCTGCTTGATGCCGGAGTGATTCTGGCGAGCAGCAGCACCAATACCGGATTGCTGGCGCGTGAATTTATCTGCAAAGGGGAGGAAGCCTGATGAGCCAGTCACTGTTTAGCCAACCGTTGAACGTTATTAACGTCGGTATCGCCATGTTTAGCGATGATCTGAAAAAGCAGCATGTAGAAGTGACCCAACTCGACTGGACGCCGCCGGGGCAGGGCAATATGCAGGTGGTGCAGGCACTGGACAACATTGCCGATTCGCCACTGGCGGACAAAATCGCCTCCGCGAATCAGCAGGCGCTGGAGCGCATTATCCAGTCGCATCCGGTGCTGATTGGTTTTGATCAGGCGATTAACGTGGTGCCGGGCATGACGGCGAAAACCATTCTTCACGCCGGGCCGCCGGTCACCTGGGAAAAAATGTGCGGCGCGATGAAGGGCGCGGTCACCGGAGCGCTGGTGTTTGAAGGACTGGCGAAAGATCTCGACGAGGCGGCTGAGCTGGCGGCTTCCGGGGAGATCACCTTCTCGCCGTGCCACGAACACGACTGTGTGGGATCGATGGCGGGCGTCACCTCGGCCTCGATGTTTATGCACATCGTGAAAAACAAAACCTATGGCAACATCGCTTATACCAACATGAGCGAGCAGATGGCGAAGATTTTGCGTATGGGCGCTAACGACCAGAGCGTGATCGACCGCCTCAACTGGATGCGCGATGTGCAGGGACCCATGCTGCGCGACGCGATGAAAATTATCGGCGAAATCGATCTGCGCTTAATGCTGGCGCAGGCGCTGCATATGGGCGATGAATGCCATAACCGCAATAACGCCGGGACGACGTTGCTGATTCAGGCGCTGACGCCAGGGATTATTCAGGCGGGCTATTCCGTCGAACAACAGCGGGAAGTGTTTGAGTTTGTCGCCAGCTGCGACTACTTCTCCGGCCCGACGTGGATGGCGATGTGTAAAGCGGCGATGGATGCGGCGCACGGCATTGAATACAGCACTGTGGTCACCACCATGGCGCGTAACGGCGTCGAGTTCGGCCTGCGGGTCAGCGGATTACCGGGGCAATGGTTTACCGGTCCGGCGCAGCAGGTGATCGGGCCGATGTTTGCCGGTTATAAGCCGGAAGATTCGGGGCTGGATATCGGCGACAGCGCCATCACTGAAACCTACGGCATTGGCGGATTTGCCATGGCGACCGCGCCTGCAATCGTCGCGCTGGTGGGCGGTACGGTGGAAGAGGCTATCGATTTCTCCCGCCAGATGCGTGAAATCACTCTCGGTGAAAACCCCAACGTCACCATTCCGCTGCTCGGTTTTATGGGCGTGCCGTCGGCAATCGACATCACCCGCGTGGGCAGCAGCGGCATTCTGCCGGTGATCAACACCGCCATTGCCCATAAAGATGCGGGCATCGGCATGATTGGCGCGGGCATTGTGCATCCACCCTTCGCCTGCTTCGAGAAAGCCATTTTTGGCTGGTGCGAACGTTACGGCGTCTGATCTGTAAAGTGCGCGTTGTTTCTGCCGGATGCGGCGTGAACGCCTTATCCGGCCTACGAGTGGCGCAAGAATCTGTAGGCCTGATAAGCGTAGCGCATCAGGCAGTCTGGCGTTGGTCATAACCCCATCACCCTCTGTCGCGGACATAACAACATGAAAGAACTTGTGGTCGTTGCCATTGGTGGCAACAGCATTATCAAAGATAACGCCAGCCAGTCGATTGAGCATCAGGCGGAGGCGGTGAAAGCCGTGGCCGATACGGTGCTGGAAATGCTGGCTTCCGATTACGACATTGTGCTGACCCATGGCAACGGGCCGCAGGTCGGGCTGGATTTACGCCGCGCGGAGATTGCCCACGAGCGCGAAGGGCTGCCCTTAACGCCGCTGGCGAACTGTGTGGCGGATACGCAAGGTGGCATTGGCTATCTGATCCAGCAGGCGCTGAACAACCGACTGGCGCGTCACGGCGAGAAAAAAGCCGTCACCGTGGTGACTCAGGTAGAAGTGGATAAAAACGATCCGGGGTTTGCCCATCCCATCAAACCCATTGGCGCATTCTTTAGTGAAAGCCAGCGTGACGAACTACAAAAGGCAAACCCTGACTGGCGTTTTGTTGAAGATGCCGGACGGGGCTATCGCCGCGTGGTCGCCTCGCCGGAACCGAAACGTATTGTCGAAGCACCTGCCATTAAGGCGCTGATCCAACAAGGCTTTGTGGTGATTGGCGCGGGCGGCGGCGGAATTCCGGTAGTGCGTACTGACGCGGGGGATTACCAAAGCGTGGACGCGGTTATCGACAAAGATCTCTCTACCGCGCTACTGGCTCGCGAAATTCACGCCGACATTCTGGTGATCACCACTGGCGTCGAAAAAGTGTGTATTCACTTTGGCAAACCGCAGCAGCAGGCGCTGGATCGCGTAGATATTGCCACCATGACCCGCTATATGCAGGAAGGGCATTTCCCACCTGGCAGCATGTTGCCAAAAATCATCGCCAGCCTGACGTTCCTGGAACAAGGCGGCAAAGAAGTGATTATCACCACGCCGGAATGCCTGCCTGCGGCGCTACGCGGCGAAACGGGCACCCATATTATTAAAACCTAAGGACGTAAGATGAAAGAAAACAATAGCCGCCGTGAATTTCTGAGCCAGAGCGGTAAGATGGTCACCGCCGCCGCGCTGTTTGGTCCCTCAGTGCCGCTCGCCCATGCGGGGGTAGCTGGCACCCTAAACTGCGAAGCGAACAACACCATGAAAATCACTGACCCGTATTACTATCTCGATAACGTGCTGCTGGAAACCGGTTTTGACTACGAAAATGGCGTGGCGGTGCAGACCCGCACGGCGCGCCAGACTGTGGAAATTCAGAACGGTAAAATTGTTGCCCTGCGCGAGAACAAGCAGCATCCGGACGCCACGCTGCCGCACTATGACGCTGGCGGTAAGCTTATGTTGCCCACTACTCGCGACATGCATATTCATCTCGACAAAACCTTTTACGGCGGACCGTGGCGCTCACTCAATCGCCCTGCAGGCACCACCATCCAGGACATGATTAAGCTCGAGCAAAAAATGCTGCCGGAACTGCAACCCTACACTCAGGAGCGGGCAGAAAAACTGATCGATTTATTGCAGTCGAAAGGCACCACCATTGCCCGCAGCCACTGCAATATCGAACCGGTTTCCGGCCTGAAAAATCTGCAAAATTTGCAGGCGGTGCTGGCGCGACGTCAGGCGGGCTTCGAGTGTGAAATCGTCGCCTTCCCGCAGCACGGTTTGCTGCTGTCGAAATCGGAACCCTTAATGCGCGAAGCGATGCAGGCGGGGGCGCATTACGTCGGCGGGCTGGACCCGACCAGTGTTGATGGCGCGATGGAAAAATCCCTCGACACCATGTTCCAGATTGCACTGGACTACGACAAAGGCGTCGATATTCACCTGCACGAAACCACTCCGGCAGGCGTAGCGGCCATCAATTATATGGTTGAAACAGTGGAGAAAACGCCGCAACTGAAGGGCAAGCTGACCATCAGCCACGCCTTTGCGCTGGCAACGCTCAATGAGCAACAGGTAGATGAACTGGCGCACCGGATGGCGGCGCAGCAAATTTCTATCGCCTCGACGGTGCCGATTGGCACGTTGCATATGCCGCTCAAACAACTGCACGACAAAGGCGTAAAAGTGATGACCGGCACCGACAGCGTTATCGACCACTGGTCGCCTTACGGCCTGGGCGACATGCTGGAAAAAGCCAATCTCTACGCGCAGCTCTATATTCGTCCTAACGAACAGAATTTGTCCCGTTCGCTGTTTTTAGCCACTGGCGATGTATTGCCGCTCAACGAAAAAGGCGAGCGTGTGTGGCCTAAAGCGCAGGATGACGCCAGCTTTGTGCTGGTGGACGCCTCCTGTTCCGCCGAGGCGGTGGCGCGTATCTCGCCGAGAACGGCGACGTTCCATAAAGGGCAACTGGTGTGGGGGAGTGTGGCAGGTTGATACGAACTTGATATGTCTGCAACGGTGAACAGTAAGAGATTTAAGCCCCAGGGAGTGGGGCATCAATGGTTTGCTAATGAATGATCCTGAACTTTATAATCTCCGGGCATAATTTCCAGGGGATTATTTGAGAGAAATACACAAAAGTGAGTTTTAACAAAGGTATTTATCAAGCCATAAATGTGACCTGCTTCGGATAAAAAGATTAAACATAGAAAAACCAATGATCCTCTTGCTGATGGTTATCAACAGTAATTAAGATGTGATTTGTTTTTCCGTAATCGCGAAAATATTCTCATGACCATAAAAGAAAAAATCTCACAAAAATATCCCCATGCTTCCTTTTGTACTTTTGGCGATTCAGCAGCGTTGGCCGATCACCTCGCAACGTTGATTGCGACTGGTGTTAAAACAGCTTCCTGTGGTTCGCTGGCGGGATGTATTGAAGACAACGCATTTCCGATGATTGGGGAGTATAAGATTGTAGAAAATAGCCGTGGTGAGCCTGTCTGTGTTATCAGAGTAATTGGCCTGCATTTACTGCGCTTTTCTGATGTCACCGCGGAGCTTGCCCGTAAGGAAGGTGAAGGTGACCTCAGTCTTGAATATTGGCGTAATGAACACCGTCGTTTTTTCCAGGCAGAAGGATGCTATTCACCCGAAATGGACGTTATCTTTGAAGAATATGCCCTTATTGACGTTGTGTAGATAACTATTTTTCTACGCGAAATAAGCTCACAAACATAAAGTATCGCTAATTTTGTTTATTTTGCTATTTTTTACGTGATGATTGTCACACTTATTGTTACTGCCCGTTTTGTCCATATTTATAACCAAATTTTTAATAGCTGCCTGAAATAGGGCTGTTTATTCTGCATAAAAATATTCGAAAATTCTTATTCTCTCCAGCGCGCTAATTTGGGCGAACACTTCCTGACTACCCTGCAATGAGGCTGAAATGATGAATAAACGTTTTGTTATCAATATGGTGTCTTCGCTGTTATTAGGCGCTGCGCTAATTTCTGCGCCGCTCCAGGCCGCGGAAAAAGTCGTGGTGAATATCTCTAAAGTCGATGGTATGCCGTGGTTTAATCGCATGGGCGAAGGTGTGGTTGAGGCGGGTAAAGCCTTTGGTGTTAATGCGTCACAGGTGGGGCCTTCAAGTACTGATGCTCCACAACAAGTTAAAATTATTGAGGATTTAATCGCCCGTAAGGTTAATGCAATTACAATTGTGCCAAACGATGCCAACGTGCTGGAACCGGTATTCAAAAAAGCGCGAGATGCCGGAATTGTGGTTCTGACCAACGAATCCCCCGGTCAGCCAAGTGCTAACTGGGATATCGAAATCATTGATAACGAAAAATTTGCCGCTGAATATGTTGAGCATATGGCGAAACGCATGGGTGGCAAGGGCGGCTATGTGATTTACGTGGGTAGTTTGACCGTGCCGCAGCATAACTTATGGGCTGACTTGCTGGTGAAATACCAGAAAGAGCATTACCCGGATATGCATGAAGTTACCCGCCGCATGCCGGTTGCCGAGAGTGTGGATGACTCACGTCGTACTACACTGGACCTGATGAAAACCTATCCTGACTTGAAAGCGGTTGTCTCCTTTGGTTCAAACGGTCCGATTGGCGCGGGACGTGCAGTGAAAGAGAAACGGGCGAAAAATAAAGTCGCAGTCTATGGCATGATGATCCCTTCACAGGCGGCATCACTGATTAAAAGTGGTGATATCACCGAAGGGATTACTTACGATCCGGCCTCTGCAGGTTACGCACTCGCGGCCGTCGCCAGCACGTTGCTGAAGGGTGAAGAGATCAAACCTGGATTAGAAATGCAGAATCTGGGTAAGGCCGACGTAGATATGGATAAGCGAATTATCCGTTTCCATAAGGTATTACTGGTCAACAAAGACAATATCGACTCACTTTATTAATCCATTTCTTCGGGGCGAAAGCCCCGATTCTTATTGCCAGGGGATGTTATGGAAACCTTCCTTTCCCTTCGTCATATCAACAAAACGTTTCATGCCACGCGAGCGCTGCGCGATGTTTCTCTCGACTTTATGTCGGGTGAAGTGCACTGTCTTGCCGGGCAAAACGGCTGTGGTAAATCGACGTTGATTAAAATTATGTCCGGTGTTTATCGCCCGGATGAGGGAGCGGAAATTACGCTTGGTGGGAAAAACTGGTCAAAGCTGACACCCGCCGCTTCGGTGGCGCAGGGGATTCAGGTGATTTATCAGGACCTCTCTTTATTTCCTAACCTGAGTGTCTGGGAGAATATCGCCGTGAATCACTATCACCACGGTCTGTTTGTTAACCGACGTCGTCTGCGTGAGGTGGCGCAGGCGGCAATGACCAGTATTAACGTCACATTGCCACTGGATACGCTCGTTTCTGAGCTTTCAATTGCCCGCTGTCAGCTGGTGGCAATTTGCCGTGCACTGGCGCAGGACGCACGGTTGATCGTGATGGATGAACCAACCGCTTCGCTGACCCATCAGGAAGTGCAAGGGTTATTACAGGTGGTGCATCAATTGCGGGAACGCGGGATCTGCGTGGTCTTCGTCAGTCATCGTCTGGAAGAAGTGATGGAAGTTTCCGACCGTATTTCAGTGCTGAAAGATGGTGAGCTGGTCGGGACCTTTCCGGCCGCAGAGATGACCACAAAACAACTCGGTTTTCTGATGACCGGCCAGGAGTTTGAATATCAGGTGCGAGAGTTGTGGCAGGGAAAATCCAGCACCCCGGTGCTGGAGGTGCGTAATTTAAGTCGTCATGGGGAATATCTAAATATTAACTTGCGGGTGGAAGCGGGCGAAGTGGTATCGATTGTTGGCCTGCTTGGTGCGGGGCGCACGGAATTATGTCTGAGTCTGTTTGGTATGACCCGACCGGATGCTGGCGAGATCCTCATCAACGGCCAGCTGGTTACACTGCATAGTAACCAGGACGCCATCCGCCACGGTATTGGTTATGTTTCGGAAGATCGCATGTCGCGCGGTTTGGTGATGGCGCAATCTATTGAAGACAACATCATTAGCACTGTTTTTCACAAGGTAAAAGATCGCTTCGGCTTTCTGAGTGAAGCTAAAGTGTGTGACCTGGTGGACAGGCTAATCAAGGCATTGACCATCAAAGTCTCTGATCCTCATCTCCCGGTGAATACGCTTTCTGGTGGTAACGCGCAGCGAGTATCGATCGCCAAATGGCTGGCGATTGGGCCACGACTGTTGATTCTCGATAGCCCGACAGTCGGTGTTGATATCGCCAACAAAGCAGGAATATACGGCATTATCAGCGATCTGGCGGCTCATGGCATTGCGGTATTGATGATCTGCGATGAAATTGAAGAAGCGTGGTATCAAAGCCACCGGATTTTGGTAATGCAAAAAGGTCAGATCACCCATAGCTTCCTGCCTGACAGCAGTTCTCAGGCCAGGATTGCGGAGGTGGTAAATGGCTGAACTGAAAAAACGCCATGAATTCTGGCTGGCATTACTGATTGTGGTGCTGTTTGTTGGCCTTGCCTGGCGCAGCGACGAGTTTCTGACATTCGGTAATTTGTACGATCTCGCCAATAACTATGCCATGTTGACTATTCTCGCCTGTGGTTTGTTTGTGGTGTTAATTTCCGGTGGGATTGATATTTCGTTTCCGGCAATGACCATCATTGCGCAATACGGCATGGTGCTGCTGCTGCAAAAAATTGGTGGCAACTTTGCTGTCGCGTTTGCCCTGGCGGGCGGCATCGGCATTTTACTTGGCTTAATTAACGCCTTACTGGTTAATCGCCTACGGGTGCCTTCTATCATCATCACTATCTCGACGCTGAATATTTTTTATGGCCTGCTGTTATGGTTGAGTAAAGGTGTGTGGCTGTACGACTTTCCGCCGTGGTTTGAGCAGGGGGTAATGTTGTTCAAGTACACCGATGCTGATGGCTATGACTATGGCCTTGGTCTGCCGCTGATCGCCATGATTACGGTGGTGCTGCTGACAGCGTTTATCATGAATTTCACCAGTGTAGGGCGCAAAATTTATGCCCTTGGCGGGAACCGCGAATCAGCCAGTCGCATCGGCTTTAGTGTGCTGAAACTGCAACTTTTCGTCTATGGCTATATGGGATTGATGTCTGGTGCTGCGGGTGTAGTGCAGTCGTGGACGGTGATGACTGTCGCCCCCGATTCTCTTCTGGGTTATGAGCTGACAGTACTGGCTGCGGTGGTGCTTGGCGGCACTAGTTTGCTCGGCGGGCGCGGCACGTTAACCGGTACTTTGCTCGGCGTGGTGTTGTTGGCAGTGATGCAAAACGGGCTAAATTTATTGGGAGTCTCGTCTTACTGGCAAACATTGATCACCGGCATCATCATCGTTGCCAGCATTAGCGCCACGGCGTGGAGTCAGCATCAGAACCGGAGTCTGCTATGAAAAAATCGTGGCGTAATAACGTTGAGTTTTACTTGATCGGCCTGCTGGTGCTAACTGTTGCCGCCTTCAGCATTACTATGCCGGAGATTTTCTGGTCGATAAGTAATTTCCAGTCCGTCGCTTCGCAAATGCCCGTGCTGGGCATTCTGGCGTTGGCTATGGCGGTGACCATGCTTTGCGGTGGCATTAACTTGTCAATTATAGCCACTGCTAACGCCTGTTCACTGGTGATGGCGTGGGTGGCGACTCAGTATCCACCAGGTATTGCTACGGTTGTCGCTACGCTGCTGGCGGGCGCTGGCGCGGCGGTGATAATCGGTTTATGTAACGGCGTATTGATTGCTGGTATTCGAGTGTCGCCAATTCTTGCAACACTTGGGATGATGACGTTGCTCAAAGGGGTTAATATTCTGGTGACAGGCGGTAGCGCCATTGCCAATTATCCCTCATGGGTGCTGTGGTTGAATCATGCACAGTGGTTCGGTATTCCGCTACCGATGTGGTTGTTTACCGCAGTGGCGCTGGGGCTGTGGATATTGCTGGAGAAAACGCCGCTCGGTAAATCCATTTATCTGATTGGTTCTAACGAACGAGCAACACTTTACTCCGGTATTAACACTCGTCGGGTGCTGATATGGGTGTATGTCATTTCCGCCTTGCTTTGTGCGGTAGCGGCATTTTTGATGATGTCGAAACTCAACTCGGCTAAGGCCTCTTATGGCGAATCTTACTTGCTGGTGTCAATCCTCGCGGCAGTACTCGGCGGGGTTAATCCGGACGGCGGCAGCGGGCGGATAATTGGTATGGTGCTGGCGCTGTTTCTTCTGCAAATTATTGAAAGCGGCTTCAATATTCTCGGTATAAGCCCCTACCTGACGATGGCCTTATGGGGAACGTTGCTGCTCTGTTTCATTCAGGCTCGCGGCATGTTAGGGCTGGATCGGGTGGTTTAAATATTGGCTATATTCAATGGACGCGTTTTGCCGCGATGACATATCAGGCATCGCCAAATACACATAGCTAATCAGGAGTAAACACAATGAAGATCAAAGCTGTTGGTGCATATTCCGCTAAACAACCGCTTGAACCGATGGATATCACCCGGCGTGAACCGGGACCGCATGATGTCAAAATTGAAATCGCTTACTGTGGCGTCTGCCATTCCGATATCCACCAGGTCCGTTCCGAGTGGGCGGGGACGGTTTATCCCTGCGTGCCGGGCCATGAAATTGTAGGGCGCGTGGTAGCCGTTGGTGATCAGGTAGAAAAATATGCGCCGGGCGATCTGGTTGGTGTCGGCTGCATTGTCGACAGTTGTAAACATTGCGAAGAGTGTGAAGATGGGCTGGAAAACTACTGTGATCACATGACCGGAACCTATAACTCGCCGACACCGGATGAACCGGGCCATACTCTGGGCGGCTACTCACAACAGATCGTCGTTCATGAGCGATATGTTCTGCGTATTCGTCACCCGCAAGAGCAGCTGGCGGCGGTGGCTCCTTTATTGTGTGCAGGAATCACCACGTACTCGCCGCTACGCCACTGGCTGGCCGGGCCGGGTAAAAAAGTGGGCGTGGTCGGCATCGGCGGTCTGGGACATATGGGGATTAAACTGGCCCACGCGATGGGGGCGCATGTGGTGGCATTTACCACTTCTGAGTCAAAACGCGAAGCGGCAAAAGCCCTGGGGGCCGATGAAGTTGTTAACTCACGCAATGCCGATGAGATGGTGGCTCATGTGAAGAGTTTCGATTTCATTTTGAATACAGTAGCTGCGCCACATAATCTCGACGATTTTACCACCTTGCTGAAGCGCGATGGCACCATAACGCTGGTTGGTGCGCCTGCGACACCGCATAAATCGCCGGAAGTTTTCAACCTGATCATGAAACGCCGCGCGATAGCTGGTTCTATGATTGGCGGCATTCCAGAAACTCAGGAGATGCTCGATTTTTGCGCCGAACATGGCATCGTGGCTGATATAGAGATGATTCGGGCCGATCAAATTAATGAAGCCTATGAGCGAATGCTGCGTGGTGATGTGAAATATCGTTTTGTTATCGATAATCGCACACTAACAGACTGAAAAAATTAATAAACATCCTGTGGTTTAACATATTAACTTCGCTCCACTTAACTTTTTAGTTAAGGAGAGCGAAATAATATCAAAGTAGTGGTAAACCTATAGCGTAAATTCAGATTGTTAAATTAACTCCACTACTTTACACGTTAGTTATGAGCGATTTCTGATAGTGTCTGGTTTAATCAGAGCTTTATTATCTGCGACGTTTATTTTTATTTAAGAGAGCCACCTGCAAGTTGTTATTCCACCAGAGAGTGAATCGCAAAGCAGGTCATCATTTCATCTGTATATCTGTATGCCAAATGGCATTCCCCCTCCTTTTTCGCCGATATTTTGTTGTGAACGGCGGAGTTTCGCTTAAAAAAGCACCAGTAGTGGTTTCGCAGCTATATGGTGTATAAAAAATGTTCTCATACAGATGTTTTGTGAATGTGTGGGTTGACATTCATATGAAAAAAATCATAATTCCATCATGTTTGTGTGGGGTCTTTTCTGTATCTTACGCATCGCACTCAAGCCTGACAGAAAATATGCTGTAAGGCTCATATCAAAAACCGCCATTAGCTCATCAGGAAGAGCAGACGACAACCAGGATTGTTGTATGGTACGGGGTTCGAGGCCTCGATGGCGGTCCAACTTTTCAAAACTCTTCTGAATCAGATCCCCTTATTTTCATCCCTGCAAAGTGGAACATTGCCATTGTTTGGCTATTCAGGACGGGTCAGAGCAATGAAAAAAGCCCACACAGGGGAGAGTGGGCTGAAATGGGAAGCTAAAGACTCAAGTAAACTTATCGGAAATAAGGCCCACGCATTACGGGGGCTATCATCGCCGATGGTCGGGATTCGGCAAATCAGGTTGATTACGTAGAGAGTAAATTATCTGCTCACCGCTGCGTCACCCCTTCGTAAATCAGGCGTAGCGCGAATACACCAATAATTGCACCAATAACCCGACTGGCAACGCGTTGCATACGCCCATAAGCACGACGCACTGCGGGCAAAGAAAACGCCTGACTAAGAAAGACTCGCCAGATAATTGATGCGAGCACAATCCCCGCCCAGGCCATTAAACGTGCCCATGTTGGTGTTTCGGCATTTAATGTTACTGAGAAAATACTGATAAAAAATAAAACGGTTTGCGGGTTAGAGAGATCGGTAATTAATCCACGGCGGAAAAAGACATACCAGGGGGCACTAATCGGTTGTTGTAGTGTGCTCATCTGCGGTGTTGACTGGCGGCGCATGCTACACCACGCAAACCATAAGAGATAAGCGCCGCCGACGATTCTGATAAGCGAAAAAATCTCCTCACACTGCGTAATTAGCGTTGCAAGACCAAACAAACCCAACCCGGAATAAAACGCATCGCCCAGCGCCACGCCCAGTCCGGTCAGCACCCCTGCGCGTCGACCGGAAGCCAGGCTGGTTTGTACTACCACAAAGAGATTGGCTCCCGGATTAAAAAAAGTAATCACGAACAGTCCTACGGTCAGATAAACGGCGTGCAAAGGATCCATAGTGATTTCATCCATAAATAAGTGAAGTAACTTCATCATATTTCTACCAAAAATAATCGGGTGCGAGAGAGATCACAAAGTGTCTTATTTCCGGTTACTGGCGTTTATGCCCTGACTGAACTAATTATTAATCAACCCAATAATGTGGGTGGGTGATAGTGTGATAACAACTCTGGAGCCGTAATATGAAAATAATCTCTAAAATGTTAGTCGGTGCGTTAGCGTTTGCCGTTACCAATGTCTATGCCGCAGAATTAATGACCAAAGCGGAATTTGAAAAGGTTGAATCGCAATATGAAAAAATAGGTGATATTTCAACCAGCAATGAAATGTCGACCGCAGATGCGAAAGAAGATTTGATCAAAAAAGCGGATGAAAAAGGGGCTGATGTGTTGGTGCTGACCTCTGGTCAAACTGACAATAAGATTCACGGCACGGCAAATATTTATAAGAAGAAGTAATTCTGAAACCTATGTAAACATCCCCGATGCGTAAGTTTATCGGTGATCATCATCTATTGAAATTTATGCCGGATAAAGCGTTCGCGCTGCATTCGGCAGTTCAGTTTTTCAGCCGCCGCCAGAAGGTCGTCCGGCTTATGCCTAAATAATTCGCCGCTGCTGTTTTATCGCCTTTAAATTTCTCCAGTGCCTGTTGTGGTGTCAGCAAGCGTGGAGCGGGAGTTTTCGCTGACTCGCGCGCCAGCTCCGGCAGTAGCAGCTGCAAAAATTGCGGCGTTAAATCCGGCGTCGGTTCCACACTTAAAAACAGCGCCAGTCGCTCCATCATATTGCGCAGTTCACGAATATTGCCCGGCCAGTCGTAGTGCACCAGCACGGTTTCGCTTGCCTGTAATCCCTGGCGTAATGCGGCAGAAAACGGGGCGGAGAGCGCCGCCAGAGACACTTTCAAAAAGCTTTCCGCCAGCGGCAGAATATCCGTCACCCGCTCGCGCAGTGGTGGCAATTGCAGACGCAAAATACTCAGCCGATAAAACAGATCACGGCGAAACTGCCCTTGCCGCATATCTTCTTCCAGATTGCAGTGAGTGGCGCTAATGACTCGCACATCCACCGGAACAGGCTGATGCCCGCCGACGCGGGTGACCTCTTTTTCTTCCAGCACCCGCAGCAGCCGAGTCTGCAACGGCAGCGGCATTTCGCCTATCTCGTCAAGAAACAGCGTGCCACCGTGGGCGATTTCGAACAGCCCGGCGCGACCTCCGCGTCGCGAGCCGGTGAACGCCCCTTCCTCATAGCCAAACAGCTCTGCTTCCAGCAACGATTCGGCAATCGCCCCGCAGTTGACGGCAACAAACGGATGCGACTTTTTGCCCTGTCGCGCATCGTGGCGGGCAAAATATTCCCGATGAATCGCCTGGGCCGCCAGCTCTTTGCCCGTCCCCGTTTCCCCCTCAATCAACACCGCTGCACTGGAGCGGGCATACAGCAAAATAGTCTGCCGCACCTGTTCCATCTGTGGTGATTGACCGAGCATATCGCCCAGCACGTAACGAGTACGCAGGGCGTTACGGGTGGCATCGTGAGTGTTATGGCGTAACGACATGCGCGTCATATCCAGCGCATCGCTGAATGCCTGGCGCACGGTGGCGGCGGAATAGATAAAAATTCCGGTCATTCCGGCTTCTTCTGCCAGATCGGTAATCAGCCCCGCACCGACCACCGCTTCGGTGCCGTTAGCTTTTAGCTCGTTAATCTGCCCGCGTGCGTCTTCCTCGGTAATGTAGCTACGTTGATCGAGGCGCAAATTAAAGGTTTTTTGAAACGCCACCAGTGCCGGAATAGTTTCCTGATAAGTGACAACGCCGATAGAAGAGGTGAGTTTTCCGGCTTTTGCCAGTGCCTGTAACACATCGTAGCCGCTCGGTTTAATCAAAATAACTGGCACTGACAGGCGGCTTTTCAGATACGCGCCGTTAGAGCCAGCGGCAATGATGGCGTCACAGCGTTCGCTTGCCAGTTTCTTGCGGATGTAGGTCACCGCTTTTTCAAAGCCAAGCTGAATAGGGGTGATATTCGCCAGGTGATCAAACTCGAGACTGATATCGCGAAACAGCTCGAACAGGCGCGTTACCGATACCGTCCAGATAACCGGTTTGTCGTCATTAAGCCGTGGTGGATGTGCCATAGCGCACCGCAAAGTTAAGAAACCGAATATTGGGTTTAGCCTTGTTTCATAATTGTTGCAATGAAACGCGGTGAAACATTGCCTGAAACGTTAACTGAAACGCATTTTTGCGGATTACTTCATGACTTTATCTCTAACAAATTGAAATTAAACATTTAATTTTATTCAGTCAATTGTGGCACACCCCTTGCTTTGTCTTTATCAACGCAAATAACAAGTTGATAACAAAGGATGGGCTATGTCTCTACACTCTCCAGGTAAAGCGTTTCGCGCTGCACTGTCTAAAGAAAATCCATTGCAGATTGTTGGCACCATTAACGCCAACCATGCGCTGTTGGCGCAGCGTGCCGGATATCAGGCAATTTATCTCTCCGGCGGTGGCGTGGCGGCAGGGTCGCTGGGGCTGCCCGATCTCGGTATTTCTACTCTTGATGACGTGCTGACAGATATTCGCCGTATCACCGACGTTTGTTCGCTGCCGCTGCTGGTGGATGCGGATATCGGTTTTGGTTCTTCTGCTTTTAACGTGGCGCGCACCGTGAAATCGATGATTAAAGCCGGTGCGGCAGGATTGCATATTGAAGATCAGGTTGGTGCGAAACGCTGCGGTCATCGCCCGAACAAAGCGATCGTCTCGAAAGAGGAGATGGTGGATCGGATCCGCGCGGCGGTGGATGCGAAAACCGATCCTGATTTTGTGATCATGGCGCGCACCGATGCGCTGGCGGTAGAGGGGCTGGACGCCGCGATCGAGCGTGCGCAGGCCTATGTTGAAGCGGGTGCCGAGATGTTGTTCCCGGAGGCGATTACCGAACTCGCCATGTACCGCCAGTTTGCCGATGCGGTGCAGGTGCCGATCCTCGCTAACATTACCGAATTTGGTGCCACGCCGCTGTTTACTACCGATGAATTACGCAGTGCCCATGTTGCAATGGCGCTGTACCCGCTTTCAGCGTTCCGTGCCATGAACCGCGCCGCTGAACATGTCTACAACGTCCTGCGTCAGGAAGGCACGCAGAAAAGCGTCATCGACACCATGCAGACCCGCAACGAGCTGTACGAAAGCATCAACTACTACCAGTACGAAGAGAAGCTCGACGACCTGTTTGCCCGTAACCAGGCGAAATAAAACACAACGAAAAATATCTCGACCCTACAAATGACGAGGACAACATGAGCGACACAACGATCCTGCAAAACAGTACCCATGTCATTAAACCGAAAAAATCGGTGGCGCTTTCTGGCGTTCCGGCGGGCAATACGGCGCTCTGCACCGTGGGTAAAAGTGGCAATGACTTGCATTACCGTGGCTACGATATTCTTGATCTGGCGGCACATTGCGAATTTGAAGAAGTGGCGCATCTGCTGATCCACGGCAAACTGCCGACCCGTGACGAACTTGCCGCCTACAAAACGAAACTGAAAGCCCTGCGCGGTTTACCGGCTAACGTGCGTACTGTGCTGGAAGCCTTACCAGCGGCGTCGCACCCGATGGATGTTATGCGCACCGGCGTTTCCGCGCTCGGCTGCACACTGCCGGAAAAAGAGGGGCACACTGTATCTGGTGCGCGGGATATTGCCGACAAACTGCTGGCGTCACTTAGCTCGATTCTTCTCTACTGGTATCACTACAGCCATAACGGCGAACGCATCCAGCCGGAAACTGATGACGACTCTATCGGCGGTCACTTCCTGCATCTGCTGCACGGCGAAAAGCCGTCGCCAAGCTGGGAAAAGGCGATGCATATCTCGCTGGTGCTGTACGCCGAACACGAGTTTAACGCTTCCACCTTTACCAGCCGGGTGATTGCGGGCACTGGCTCTGATATGTATTCCGCGATTATTGGCGCGATTGGCGCACTGCGCGGACCGAAACACGGCGGGGCGAATGAAGTGTCGCTGGAGATCCAGCAACGCTACGAAACGCCGGACGAAGCCGAAGCAGATATCCGCAAGCGGGTGGAAAACAAAGAAGTGGTCATTGGTTTTGGGCATCCGGTTTATACCATCGCCGACCCGCGCCACCAGGTGATCAAACGCGTGGCAAAGCAGCTCTCGCAGGAAGGCGGCTCGCTGAAGATGTACAACATCGCCGATCGCCTGGAAACAGTGATGTGGGAGAGCAAAAAGATGTTCCCCAATCTCGACTGGTTCTCCGCTGTTTCCTACAACATGATGGGTGTTCCCACCGAGATGTTCACACCACTGTTTGTTATCGCCCGCGTCACCGGCTGGGCGGCGCACATTATCGAACAACGTCAGGACAACAAAATTATCCGTCCTTCCGCCAATTATGTTGGACCGGAAGACCGCCAGTTTGTCGCGCTGGATAAGCGCCAGTAAACCTCTACGAATAACAATAAGGAAACGTACCCAATGTCAGCTCAAATCAACAACATTCGCCCGGAATTTGATCGTGAAATCGTTGATATCGTCGATTACGTGATGAACTACGAAATCAGCTCCAGAGTAGCCTACGACACCGCACATTACTGCCTGCTCGACACGCTCGGCTGCGGTCTTGAAGCTCTCGAATACCCAGCCTGTAAAAAACTGCTGGGGCCAATTGTCCCCGGCACCGTCGTCCCCAACGGCGTGCGCGTCCCCGGAACTCAGTTCCAGCTCGACCCCGTCCAGGCGGCATTTAACATCGGCGCGATGATCCGCTGGCTCGATTTCAACGATACCTGGCTGGCGGCGGAGTGGGGGCATCCTTCCGACAACCTCGGCGGCATTCTGGCAACGGCGGACTGGCTTTCGCGCAACGCGATCGCCAGCGGCAAAGCGCCGTTGACCATGAAACAGGTGCTGACCGGAATGATCAAAGCCCATGAAATTCAGGGCTGCATCGCGCTGGAAAACTCCTTTAACCGCGTTGGTCTCGACCACGTTCTGTTAGTGAAAGTGGCTTCCACCGCCGTGGTCGCCGAAATGCTCGGCCTGACCCGCGAGGAAATTCTCAACGCCGTTTCGCTGGCATGGGTAGACGGACAGTCGCTGCGCACTTATCGTCATGCACCGAACACCGGTACGCGTAAATCCTGGGCGGCGGGCGATGCCACGTCCCGCGCGGTACGTCTGGCGCTGATGGCGAAAACGGGCGAAATGGGTTACCCGTCAGCTCTGACCGCGCCGGTGTGGGGTTTCTACGACGTCTCCTTTAAAGGTGAGTCGTTCCGCTTCCAGCGCCCGTACGGTTCTTACGTCATGGAAAATGTGCTGTTCAAAATCTCCTTTCCGGCGGAGTTCCACTCCCAGACGGCAGTTGAAGCAGCGATGACGCTCTATGAACAGATGCAGGCAGCAGGCAAAACGGCGGCGGATATCGAAAAAGTGACCATTCGCACCCACGAAGCCTGTATTCGCATCATCGACAAAAAAGGGCCGCTCAATAACCCGGCTGACCGCGACCACTGCATTCAGTACATGGTGGCGATCCCGCTGCTGTTCGGGCGCTTAACGGCGGCAGATTACGAGGACAACGTTGCGCAAGATAAACGCATTGACGCCCTGCGCGAGAAGATCAATTGCTTTGAAGATCCGGCATTTACTGCTGACTACCACGACCCGGAAAAACGCGCCATCGCCAATGCCATTACCCTTGAGTTCACCGACGGCACGCGCTTTGAAGAAGTGGTGGTGGAGTACCCCATTGGTCATGCTCGCCGCCGTCAGGATGGCATTCCGAAACTGGTCGATAAATTCAAAATCAATCTCGCGCGCCAGTTCCCGACTCGCCAGCAGCAGCGCATTCTGGAGGTTTCTCTCGACAGAACTCGCCTGGAACAGATGCCGGTCAATGAGTATCTCGACCTGTACGTCATTTAAGTAAACGGCGGTAAGGCGTAAGTTCAACAGGAGAGCATTATGTCTTTTAGCGAATTTTATCAGCGTTCGATTAACGAACCGGAGCAGTTCTGGGCCGAGCAGGCCCGGCGTATTGACTGGCAGACGCCCTTTACGCAAACGCTCGACCACAGCAACCCGCCGTTTGCCCGTTGGTTTTGTGAAGGCCGAACCAACTTGTGTCACAACGCTATCGATCGCTGGCTGGAGAAACAGCCAGAGGCGCTGGCATTGATTGCCGTCTCTTCGGAAACAGAGGAAGAGCGTACCTTTACCTTTCGTCAGCTGCATGACGAAGTGAACGCGGTGGCCTCAATGTTGCGTTCATTGGGGGTGCAGCGTGGCGATCGGGTGCTGGTGTATATGCCGATGATTGCCGAAGCGCATATTACTCTGCTGGCCTGCGCGCGTATTGGCGCTATTCACTCGGTGGTGTTTGGTGGATTTGCCTCGCACAGCGTGGCGGCGCGAATTGATGATGCTAAACCGGTGCTGATTGTCTCGGCTGATGCCGGAGCGCGCGGTGGCAAAATCATTCCCTATAAAAAATTACTCGACGATGCGATAAGTCAGGCGCAGCATCAGCCGCGCCACGTTTTACTGGTGGATCGCGGACTGGCGAAAATGGCGCGCGTCAGCGGGCGGGATGTCGATTTCGCGTCGTTGCGCCATCAACACATCGGTGCGCGGGTGCCGGTGGCGTGGCTGGAATCCAACGAAACCTCCTGCATTCTCTACACCTCCGGCACGACCGGCAAACCTAAAGGTGTGCAGCGTGATGTCGGCGGATATGCGGTGGCGCTGGCGACCTCGATGGACACCATTTTTGGCGGCAAAGCGGGCGGCGTGTTCTTTTGTGCTTCGGATATCGGCTGGGTGGTAGGGCATTCGTATATCGTTTACGCGCCGCTGCTGGCGGGGATGGCGACTATCGTTTACGAAGGATTGCCGACCTGGCCGGACTGCGGCGTGTGGTGGAAAATTGTCGAGAAATATCAGGTTAGCCGCATGTTCTCAGCGCCGACCGCCATTCGCGTGCTGAAAAAATTCCCTACCGCTGAAATTCGCAAACACGATCTTTCGTCGCTGGAAGTGCTCTATCTGGCTGGAGAACCGCTGGATGAGCCGACCGCCAGTTGGGTGAGCAATACGCTGGATGTGCCGGTCATCGACAACTACTGGCAGACCGAATCCGGCTGGCCGATTATGGCGATTGCTCGCGGTCTGGATGACAGGCCGACGCGTCTGGGAAGCCCCGGCGTGCCGATGTATGGCTATAACGTGCAGTTGCTCAATGAAGTCACCGGCGAACCGTGTGGCGTCAATGAGAAAGGGATGCTGGTAGTGGAGGGGCCATTGCCGCCAGGCTGTATTCAGACCATCTGGGGCGACGACGACCGCTTTGTGAAGACGTACTGGTCGCTGTTTTCCCGTCCGGTGTACGCCACTTTTGACTGGGGCATCCGCGATGCTGACGGTTATCACTTTATTCTCGGGCGCACTGACGATGTGATTAACGTTGCCGGACATCGGCTGGGTACGCGTGAGATTGAAGAGAGTATCTCCAGTCATCCGGGCGTTGCCGAAGTGGCGGTGGTTGGGGTGAAAGATGCGCTGAAAGGGCAGGTGGCGGTGGCGTTTGTCATTCCGAAAGAGAGCGACAGTCTGGAAGACCGTGAGGTGGCGCACTTGCAAGAGAAGGCAATTATGGCGCTGGTAGACAGCCAGATTGGCAACTTTGGCCGCCCGGCGCACGTCTGGTTTGTCTCGCAATTGCCAAAAACGCGATCCGGAAAAATGCTGCGCCGCACGATCCAGGCGATTTGCGAAGGACGCGATCCTGGGGATCTGACGACCATTGATGATCCGGCGTCGTTGGATCAGATCCGCCAGGCGATGGAAGAGTAGGTCGGATAAGGCGCTCGCGCCGCATCCGACACCGTGCGCAGATGCCTGATGCGACGCTGACGCGTCTTATCATGCCTACAGGCCTGAACCGTAGGTCGGATAAGGCGCTCGCGCCGCATCCGACACCATGCGCAGATGCCTGATGCGACGCTGACGCGTCTTATCATGCCTACCCACTGTTTTTACACAGATAAGTTTCCCCCGCCTTTTTGCACTCATTCATATAAAAAATATATCCCCCTACGAAAACGATTGCTTTTTATCTTCAGATGAATAGAATGCGGCGGATTTTTTGGGTTTCAAACAGCAAAAAGGGGGAATTTCGTGTCGCAAGATAACAACTTTAGCCAGGGGCCAGTCCCGCAGTCGGCGCGGAAAGGGGTATTGGCATTGACGTTCGTCATGCTGGGATTAACCTTCTTTTCCGCCAGTATGTGGACCGGCGGCACTCTCGGAACCGGTCTTAGCTATCATGATTTCTTCCTCGCAGTTCTCATCGGTAATCTTCTCCTCGGTATTTACACTTCATTTCTTGGTTACATTGGCGCAAAAACCGGCCTGACCACCCATCTTCTTGCTCGCTTCTCGTTTGGTGTTAAAGGCTCATGGTTGCCTTCACTGCTGCTGGGCGGCACCCAGGTTGGCTGGTTTGGCGTTGGCGTGGCGATGTTTTCTATTCCGGTGGGCAAGGCAACCGGGCTGGATATTAATTTGCTGATTGCCGTCTCCGGTTTACTGATGACCGTCACCGTCTTCTTTGGCATTTCGGCGCTGACGGTTCTTTCGGTGATTGCGGTTCCGGCTATCGCCTGCCTTGGCGGTTATTCCGTGTGGCTGGCCGTTAACGGCATGGGCGGCCTGGACGTATTAAAAGCGGTCGTTCCCGCACAACCGTTAGATTTCAATGTCGCGCTGGCGCTGGTTGTGGGGTCATTCATCAGTGCGGGTACGCTCACCGCTGACTTTGTCCGGTTTGGTCGCAATGCCAAACTGGCGGTGCTGGTGGCGATGGTGGCCTTTTTCCTCGGCAACTCGTTGATGTTTATTTTCGGTGCAGCGGGCGCTGCGGCACTGGGGATGGCGGATATCTCTGATGTGATGATTGCTCAGGGCCTGCTGCTGCCTGCGATTGTGGTGCTGGGGCTGAATATCTGGACCACCAACGATAACGCGCTCTATGCGTCGGGTTTAGGTTTCGCCAACATTACCGGTATGTCGAGCAAAACCCTTTCGGTGATTAACGGTATTATCGGTACGGTCTGCGCATTATGGCTGTATAACAATTTTGTCGGCTGGTTGACCTTCCTTTCGGCAGCTATTCCTCCAGTGGGCGGCGTGATCATCGCTGATTATCTGATGAACCGTCGCCGCTATGAGCACTTTGCGACCACGCGTATGATGAGTGTCAATTGGGTGGCGATTCTGGCGGTCGCGCTGGGGATTGCCGCAGGCCACTGGTTACCGGGAATTGTTCCGGTCAACGCGGTATTAGGTGGCGCGCTGAGCTATCTGATCCTTAACCCGATTTTGAATCGTAAAACGACAGCAGCAATGACGCATGTGGAGGCTAACAGTGTCGAATAATGCTTTACAAACAATTATTAACGCCCAGTTACCCGGCAAAGAGGGGCTGTGGCAGATTCATCTTCACGACGGAAAAATCAGCGCCATTGATGCGCAATCCGGGGTGATGCCCGTAACTGAAAACAGCCTGGATGCCGAACAAGGTTTAGTTTTACCGCCGTTTGTGGAGCCGCATATTCACCTGGACACCACGCAAACCGCCGGACAACCGAACTGGAATCAGTCCGGCACGCTGTTTGAAGGCATTGAACGCTGGGCCGAGCGCAAAGCGTTATTAACTCATGACGATGTGAAACAACGCGCATGGCAAACGCTGAAATGGCAGATTGCCAACGGCATTCAGCATGTGCGTACCCATGTCGATGTCTCCGACGCAACGCTGACTGCGTTGAAAGCGATGCTGGAAGTGAAACAGGAAGTTGCGCCGTGGATTGATCTGCAAATCGTCGCCTTCCCGCAGGAAGGGATTTTGTCGTATCCCAATGGTGAAGCGTTGCTGGAAGAGGCGCTACGCTTAGGGGCAGATGTTGTTGGGGCGATTCCGCATTTTGAATTTACCCGTGAATACGGCGTGGAGTCGCTGCATAAAACCTTCGCCCTGGCGCAAAAATACGACCGTCTCATCGACGTTCACTGTGATGAGATCGATGACGAGCAGTC
The DNA here is from genome assembly GCF_003697165.2 of Escherichia coli DSM 30083 = JCM 1649 = ATCC 11775. Taxonomy (GTDB): domain Bacteria; phylum Pseudomonadota; class Gammaproteobacteria; order Enterobacterales; family Enterobacteriaceae; genus Escherichia; species Escherichia coli. The sequence goes on along the minus strand of NZ_CP033092.2, from coordinate 3,635,025 downwards.
GCGCTTTGTCGAAACCGTTGCTGCCCTGGCGCACCGTGAAGGCATGGGCGCGCGAGTCACCGCCAGCCATACTACGGCAATGCACTCCTATAACGGGGCGTATACTTCGCGCCTGTTCCGTTTGCTGAAAATGTCCGGTATTAACTTTGTCGCCAACCCGTTGGTCAATATTCATCTGCAAGGACGTTTCGATACGTATCCAAAACGTCGCGGCATCACGCGCGTTAAAGAGATGCTGGAGTCCGGCATTAACGTCTGCTTTGGTCACGATGATGTCTTCGATCCGTGGTATCCGCTGGGAACGGCGAATATGCTGCAAGTGCTGCATATGGGGCTGCATGTTTGCCAGCTGATGGGCTACGGGCAGATTAACGACGGCCTGAATTTAATCACCCACCACAGCGCCAGGACGTTGAATTTGCAGGATTACGGCATTGCCGCCGGAAACAGCGCCAACCTGATTATCCTGCCGGCTGAAAATGGGTTTGATGCGCTGCGCCGTCAGGTTCCGGTACGTTATTCGGTACGTGGCGGCAAGGTGATTGCCAGCACACAACCGGCACAAACCACCGTATATCTGGAGCAGCCAGAAGCCATCGATTACAAACGGTAATCGGCTGGGTTACCGCGAGCGTAGTTTATGCCGGATGCGGCGTGAACACCTTATCCGGCCTACGTAGATCTCTGAAATTGTAGGCCTGATAAGCGGAGCGCATCAGGCAATTTTGCTTATTTAAACTGAAGACTCAACTTTAAAATCTTTGAAATAATATTGCTTATCCCGGTCGTTTATTTCGCGAATAACCCGACAAGGAACGCCAGCAGCCACGACGTTTGGTGGAATGTCTTTTGTGACGACACTACCCGCGCCAATAACAGAATTATCCCCGATGGTGACGCCTGGATTAATAACCACATGACTTCCGATCCAGACGTTATTGCCAATCGTTATCGGAAAAGAGTACATCTCTCCGTTTTTTCTCAATTCATGGTGTACCGGGTGTCCCGTAACGGAAAGAGTAACGTTGGGTGCAATCAGTACGTTATCACCGATCGTTACCGTGTAGTCGTCGACAATGGTTAAATTGAAATTTGCATAAAAATTGCGGCCTATATAGATGTTGGAACCGTAAGAGAAATAGACGGGGGGTTCTACCCAGGCGTTTTCCCCTACCGTGGCAAACATTTCTTTAATCAGACTTTCTCTTTTATCAACTTCTGATGGATGCGAGTGATTAAACTCATACATTAACGTTTTTCCACGAAGTCTTTTTTCAGGTAAGCCTTCGCACATATCGGTAAATAGCTTGCCTGCTTTTATTCTTTCTGTCATCGACATGTTCATTGCGATCATTCCGCCCTGATATGTTGGTCGGATAAGGCGCTCGCGCCGCATCCGACATTGATTGCTTAAGCGACTTCATTCACCTGACGACGCAGCAAGGAAAGCGGGCCGGGGCCGCTAAGCGTGAACACGGAAATTAAGGTGAAGCCCAGCGCCACCAGACCCAGTACCAGATAAGCGCCCTGGAAACCGATGCTTTCATACATATTGCCCGCCAGTACAGACATAAAAATCATCGCCAGTTGCTTAAAGAAGCAGAAACAGACCAGATAAATCGTCGCTGAAAAACGCACTTCAAACTGGCTGGTAATATATTTAAAGCAGCCCACCAGCAGGAACGGTACTTCAAACATATGCAGCGTTTTCAGAATAACCACTTCCAGCGCTGAGGTGGCGAACGATGAGCCAATAATACGTACAGACATAATAGTGCCAGCCAGCAGCAGGGCATTTTTCCCACCGATGCGATTAATGATCAGTGGCGCAAAGAACATAATCGAGGCATTAAGTAATTCGCCCATTGTCGTTACGTAGCCAAATACCCGCGTACCCTGTTCACCGGTAGCAAAAAACGAAGTAAAGAAATTAGCAAACTGTTGGTCAAAAACATCGTAGGTGCAGGAAACGCCAATAACATACAGTGACAAAAACCACAGTTTTGGCTGTCTGAACAGTTCCAGCGCCAGCTTAAGGCTAAATGCCGAATGGTTGGCACCTACCGCATTGGCAACCGTGGCTGAAGAGGGCGCATCCGTTTTGGCGAAAAAGAGTAAAACGGCGAGGATGAGTGCACAGCCAGAACCCAGCCAGAAAACAAACTGATTATTGATGGTGAACATGATGCCGACAATCGAGGCACACAGCGCCCAGCCAACACAGCCAAACATCCGCGCGCGACCAAATTCGAAATTACTGCGACGGCTGACTTTCTCGATAAATGCCTCTACTGCTGGCGCACCGGCGTTAAAACAAAAGCCAAGATAAATACCACCAACAATCGATCCTACTAAAATGTTGTATTGTAACAGTGGTCCGAAGATAAAAATAAAGAACGGCGCAAACATCACTAACATGCCGGTAATAATCCACAGCAGGTATTTGCGCAGCCCGAGTTTGTCAGAAAGCAGACCAAACAGCGGTTGGAATAATAGCGAGAACAGAGAAATAGCGGCAAAAATAATACCCGTATCACTTTTGCTGATATGGTTGATGTCATGTAGCCAAATCGGGAAAAACGGGAAGTAGGCCCCCATGATAAAAAAGTAAAAGAAAAAGAATAAACCGAACATCCAAAAGTTTGTGTTTTTTAAATAGTACATAATGGATTTCCTTACGCGAAATACGGGCAGACATGGCCTGCCCGGTTATTATTATTTTTGACACCAGACCAACTGGTAATGGTAGCGACCGGCGCTCAGCTGGAATTCCGCCGATACTGACGGGCTCCAGGAGTCGTCGCCACCAATCCCCATATGGAAACCGTCGATATTCAGCCATGTGCCTTCTTCCGCGTGCAGCAGATGGCGATGGCTGGTTTCCATCAGTTGTTGTTGGCTGTAGCGGCTGATGTTGAACTGGAAGTCGCCGCGCCACTGGTGTGGGCCATAATTCAATTCGCGCGTCCCGCAGCGCAGACCGTTTTCGCTCGGGAAGACGTACGGGGTATACATGTCTGACAATGGCAGATCCCAGCGGTCAAAACAGGCTGCAGTAAGGCGGTCGGGATAGTTTTCTTGCGGCCCCAGGCCGAGCCAGTTTACCCGCTCTGAGACCTGCGCCAGCTGGCAGGTCAGGCCAATCCGCGCCGGATGCGGTGTATCGCTTGCCACCGCAACATCCACATTGATGACCATCTCACCGTGCCCATCAATCCGGTAGGTTTTCCGGCTGATAAATAAGGTTTTCCCCTGATGCTGCCACGCGTGGGCGGTCGTAATCAGCACCGCGTCGGCAAGTGTATCTGCCGTGCACTGCAACAACGCCGCTTCGGCCTGGTAATGGCCCGCCGCCTTCCAGCGTTCGACCCAGGCGTTAGGGTCAATGCGGGTCGCTTCACTTACGCCAATGTCGTTATCCAGCGGCGCACGGGTGAACTGATCGCGCAGCGGGGTCAGCAGTTGTTTTTCATCGCCAATCCACATCTGTGAAAGAAAGCCTGACTGGCGGTTAAATTGCCAACGCTTATTACCCAGCTCGATGCAAAAATCCGTTCCGCTGGTGGTCAGTTGAGGGATGGCGTGGGACGCGGAGGGGAGTGTCACGCTGAGGTTTTCCGCCAGACGCCATTGCTGCCAGGCGCTGATGTGTCCGGCTTCTGACCATGCGGTCGCGTTTGGTTGCACTACGCGTACCGTTAGCCAGAGTTGTCCGGCGCTCTCCGGCTGCGGCAGTTCAGGCAGTTCAATCAACTGCTTACCTTGCGGGCCAACATCCAGAGGCACTTCACCGCTTGCCAGCGGCTTGCCATCCAGCGCCACCATCCAGTGCAGGAACTCGTTATCGCTATGACGGAACAGGTATTCGCTGGTCACTTCGATGGTTCGCCCGGATAAACGGAACTGGAAAAACTGCTGCTGGTGTTTTGCTTCCGTCAGCGCCGGATGCGGCGTGCGGTCGGCAAAGACCAGACCGTTCATGCAGAACTGGCGATCGTTCGGCGTATCGCCAAAATCACCGCCGTAAGCCGACCACGGGTTGCCGTTTTCATCATATTTAATCAGCGACTGATCCACCCAGTCCCAGACGAAGCCGCCCTGTAAACGGGGGTACTGACGAAACGCCTGCCAGTATTTAGCGAAGCCGCCAAGACTGTTACCCATCGCGTGGGCATATTCGCAAAGGATCAGCGGGCGCATTTCTCCAGGCAGCGAAAGCCATTTTTTGATGGACCATTTCGGCACCGCCGGGAAGGGCTGGTCTTCATCCACGCGCGCGTACATCGGGCAAATAATATCGGTGGCCGTGGTGTCGGCTCCGCCGCCTTCATACTGTACCGGGCGGGAAGGATCGACAGATTTGATCCAGCGATACAGCGCGTCGTGATTAGCGCCGTGGCCTGATTCATTCCCCAGCGACCAGATGATCACACTCGGGTGATTACGATCGCGCTGCACCATCCGCGTTACGCGTTCGCTCATCGCGGGTAGCCAGCGCGGATCATCGGTCAGACGATTCATTGGCACCATGCCGTGGGTTTCAATATTGGCTTCATCCACCACATACAGGCCGTAGCGGTCGCACAGCGTGTACCACAGCGGATGGTTCGGATAATGCGAACAGCGCACGGCGTTAAAGTTGTTCTGCTTCATCAGCAGGATATCCTGCACCATCGTCTGCTCATCCATGACCTGACCATGCAGAGGATGATGCTCGTGACGGTTAACGCCGCGAATCAGCAACGGCTTGCCGTTCAGCAGCAGCAGACCATTTTCAATCCGCACCTCGCGGAAACCGACATCGCAGGCTTCTGCTTCAATCAGCGTGCCGTCGGCGGTGTGCAGTTCAACCACCGCACGATAGAGATTCGGGATTTCGGCGCTCCACAGTTCCGGATTTTCAACGTTCAGGCGTAGCGTGACGCGATCGGCATAACCGCCACGCTCATCGATAATTTCACCGCCGAAAGGCGCGGTGCCGCTGGCGACCTGCGTTTCACCCTGCCACAAAGAAACCGTCACCCGCAGTTCATCGCGCAGCTCGCCGTACATCTGAACTTCTGCCTCCAGTACCGCGCGGCTGAAATCATCATTAAAGCGAGTGGTAACTTGGAAATCGCTGATTTGCGTGGTCGGTTTATGCAGCAACGAGACGTCACGGAAAATGCCGCTCATCCGCCACATATCCTGATCTTCCAGATAACTGCCGTCACTCCAGCGCAGCACCATCACCGCGAGGCGGTTTTCTCCGGCGTGTAAAAATGCGCTCAGGTCAAATTCAGACGGCAAACGGCTGTCCTGGCCGTAACCGACCCAGCGCCCGTTGCACCACAGATGAAACGCCGAGTTAACGCCATCAAAAATAATTCGCGTCTGGCCTTCCTGTAGCCAGCTTTCATCAATATTAAATGTGAGCGAGTAACAACCTGTCGGATTCTCCGCGGGAACAAACGGCGGATTGACCGTAATGGGATAGGTCACGTTGGTGTAGATGGGCGCGTCGTAACCGTGCATCTGCCAGTTTGAGGGGACGACGACAGTATCGGCGTCAGGAAGATCGCACTCCAGCCAGCTTTCCGGCACCGCTTCTGGTGCCGGAAACCAGGCAAAGCGCCATTCGCCATTCAGGCTGCGCAACTGTTGGGAAGGGCGATCGGTGCGGGCCTCTTCGCTATTACGCCAGCTGGCGAAAGGGGGATGTGCCGCAAGGCGATTAAGTTGGGTAACGCCAGGGTTTTCCCAGTCACGACGTTGTAATACGACGGCCAGAGAATCCGTAATCATAGTCATAGCTGTATCCTGTGTGAAATTGTTATTCGCTCACAATTTCACACAACATACGAGCCGGACACATAGAGTGTAAAGACTGGGGTGCCTAATGAGTGAGCTGACTCACATTAATTGTGTTGCGCTCACTGCCCGCTTTCCAGTCGGGAAACTTGTCGTGCCAGCTGCATTAATGAATCGGCCAACGCGCGGGGAGAGGCGGTTTGCGTATTGGGCGGAAGGGTGGTTTTTCTTTTCACCAGTGAGACGGGCAACAGCTGATTGCCCTTCACCGCCTGGCCCTGAGAGAGTTGCAGCAAGCGGTCCACGCTGGTTTGCCCCAGCAGGCGAAAATCCTGTTTGATGGTGGTTAACGGCGGGATATAACACGAGCTGTCTTCGGTATCGTCGTATCCCACTACCGAGATATCCGCACCAACGCGCAGCCCGGACTCGGTAATGGCGCGCATTGCGCCCAGCGCCATCTGATCGTTGGCAACCAGCATCGCAGTGGGAACGATGCCCTCATTTAGCATTTGCATGGTTTGTTGAAAACCGGACATGGCACTCCAGTCGCCTTCCCGTTCCGCTATCGGCTGAATTTGATTGCGTGTGAGATATTTATGCCAGCCTGCCAGACGCAGACGCGCCGAGACAGAACTTAATGGGCCTGCTAACAGCGCGATTTGCTGGTGACCCAATGCGACCAGGTGCTCCACGCCCAGTCGCGTACCGTCTTCATGGGAGAAAATAATACTGTTGATGGGAGTCTGGTCAGAGACATCAAGAAATAACGCCGGAACATTAGCGCAGGCAGCTTCCACAGCAATGGCATCCTGGTCATCCAGCGGATAGTTAATGATCAGCCCACTGACGCGTTGCGCGAGAAGATTGTGCACCGCCGCTTTACAGGCTTCGACGCCGCTTCGTTCTACCATCGACACCACCACGCTGGCACCCAGTTGATCGGCGCGAGATTTTATCGCCGCAACAATTTGCGACGGCGCGTGCAGGGCCAGACTGGAGGTGGCAACGCCAATCAGCAACGACTGTTTGCCCGCCAGTTGTTGTGCCACGCGGTTGGGAATGTAATTCAGCTCCGCCATCGCCGCTTCCACTTTTTCCCGCGTTTTCGCAGAAACGTGGCAGGCCTGGTTCACCACGCGGGAAACGGTCTGATAAGAGACACCGGCATACTCTGCGACATCGTATAGCGTTACTGGTTTCACATTCACCACCCTGAATTGACTCTCTTCCGGGCGCTATCATGCCATACCGCGAAAGGTTTTGCGCCATTCGGCGAGGCTGACGCCGAAGTGAGATTTAAAATGCTGACGCCAGGTCACAGGTGAGAGAAAACCCACGCCAATACACCTACGGCGTTTACAGGTATACTCGCTAAAAATTATTCAGCGGGTTTGGAAACAAAGATGGCAAAACTTACCTTACAAGAGCAGTTGCTCAAAGCGGGACTAGTCACCAGCAAAAAAGCGGCGAAGGTGGAGAGAACGGCGAAAAAATCGCGCGTTCAGGCGCGTGAAGCTCGGGCTGCGGTAGAAGAAAATAAAAAGGCACAGCTTGAGCGTGATAAACAGCTTAGCGAACAGCAAAAACAAGCGGCGTTGGCGAAAGAATATAAAGCCCAGGTGAAGCAGCTCATTGAAATGAACCGAATCACCATTGCCAATGGCGATATTGGTTTTAACTTCACTGACGGCAATCTGATTAAGAAGATTTTTGTCGATAAGCTCACACAGGCGCAGTTGATTAATGGTCGTCTGGCGATTGCTCGCTTGTTGGTCGATAACAATAGCGAAGGTGAATACGCCATTATTCCCGCCAGCGTTGCCGATAAAATTGCTCAGCGTGATGCCAGCAGTATTGTGTTGCACAGCGCGCTCAGCGCCGAAGAGCAGGATGAAGACGATCCGTATGCCGACTTCAAAGTGCCTGATGATTTGATGTGGTAAACATAGATAAGCCGTGCAGTGATGCCTGATGCGACGCTTACGCGTCTTATCAGGCCTACGGTTTACGGGCGAAGTGTAGGCCGGATAAGGCGTTCACGCCGCATCCGGCAGCCGTGCGCAGATGCCTGATGCGACGCTTTTCGCGTCTTATCAGGCCTACGGCTTACGGGTGAAATGTAGGCCGGATAAGGCGTTTACGCCGCATCCGGCAGTCGTGCACTATTATCAACGCATATTCAGTTTATTGGCGTGGTACGCAATATGCTCGCCAATAAAACTGGAGACAAAATAATAGCTGTGATCATAACCCTCGTGATAACGGATTAACGTCTTGATATTCATCTCCTGGCAGATCTTTTCAAGATTTGGAGTCCGCAGCTGTTCTGCGTAAAAATCATCACTCAATCCCTGATCAACCATGATTTCCGCAACGCGTTGACCTTGTGAAATAAGACTCACCGGGTCGTAATCCAACCAGGCATCTTTATTTTCACCAAGATATGCGGCAAAGGCTTGCTGTCCCCACGGTACTTGCGATGGGGAGACAATGGGCGAAAACGCCGAGACGCTGACATATTCATCTGGGTTACGTAACGCCAGCACCAGCGCGCCCAGCCCGCCCATAGAATGACCTGAGATAGACTTTCTGGCCGTTGCTGGAAAATGATGCATCACTAAATTCGGCAGCTCGTTGCGGATATAGTCATACATTTTGTAATGTTCATTCCACGGCGCTTGCGTCGCGTTCAGGTAAAACCCGGCACCTTGCCCGAGATCGTAACGGTCAGCATCTGCGACATGACTGCCTCGCGGACTGGTGTCCGGCGCAACAACAATAATGTTGTGCTCAGCCGCGTAACGCTGCATCCCCGATTTAGTAATGAAATTCTGCTCGTTGCAGGTCAGGCCTGAAAGCCAGTACAACACCGGCAATTTTTCATTCTCGGCTTTTGGTGGGAGATAGACGCCGACATTCATTTCACATTTCAGTGATTGGGAATAATGCCGATACACATTTTGCCAGCCGCCAAAGCTGGCATGTTTTTCAATGAGTTCCATCAGTCATTATCTCACGGTTAATCCCCCGGACGGCTGCCCGGGGAGAGTATTAAGAACCCCATCTGAACTGGACGGGGTAAACCAGCGGGAAATCAGTAACGAATTACGGTTCGAATGGATTTACCTTCATGCATCAGGTCGAAGGCGTCATTAATTTCATCCAGGCTCATGGTATGCGTGACAAACGGTTCCAGATCGATATCACCTTTCATCGCATCTTCAACCATACCCGGTAACTGGGAACGACCTTTCACGCCGCCAAACGCGGAACCTTTCCATACGCGACCGGTGACCAACTGGAATGGACGGGTGGAGATTTCCTGACCAGATCCTGCGACACCGATGATCACCGATTGACCCCAGCCGCGGTGCGCACTTTCCAGCGCCGCACGCATCACGTTGACGTTACCGATGCATTCAAAGGTATGGTCGATACCCCATTTGTTGATATCCAGCAGGACATCTTTAATCGGTTTGTCGTAGTCATTCGGGTTAATGCAGTCGGTGGCACCGAAGCGACGCGCCAGTTCGAATTTCTTCGGGTTGGTATCGATAGCGATAATCCGTCCCGCTTTCGCCTGACGCGCGCCCTGAACCACTGCCAGACCAATCGCGCCAAGACCAAACACGGCAACAGAATCACCTGGCTGGACTTTAGCTGTGTTGTGTACCGCGCCAATACCGGTGGTCACGCCACAGCCCAGCAGGCAGACGTGTTCATGGTTTGCTTCTGGATTAATTTTGGCCAGAGACACTTCCGCTACCACGGTGTATTCACTGAATGTTGAGCATCCCATGTAGTGATAAAGCGGCTGCCCGTTGTAAGAAAAACGGGTGGTGCCGTCTGGCATCAAGCCTTTGCCCTGCGTTTCGCGAACCGCGACACACAGGTTGGTTTTGCCAGAACGACAGAACTCACACTCGCCGCACTCTGCGGTGTAAAGCGGGATCACATGGTCGCCAGGTTTGACGCTGGTTACGCCTTCACCGACTTCAACAACAACCCCGGCCCCTTCGTGACCGAGAACCACCGGGAAGACACCTTCCGGGTCATCGCCGGAGAGGGTAAATGCGTCGGTATGGCAAACACCGGTATGGGTGACTTTAATCAGCACTTCACCTTTTTTCGGTGGTGCAACGTCAATTTCAACGATTTCCAGCGGTTTACCGGGAGCAAATGCAACGGCAGCACGTGATTTCATCTCTCGCTCTTCCTCAATATGGTAATAGATTCAGCTATTTAAGATAGGCACGAACCAGTTCAATAGTGTCGTCAACGGATTGGCTGACTTCGCGGCTGTAGCAGTCATTTCGGTCAAACGTTTCCCGGATATGGCTTTCAAGCACTTCTGCCATCAGTCCGTTAGCCGCGCCCCGAACGGCAGCGATCTGTTGGAGTATGGCACGGCATTCGGCATCACCCTCCAGCGACCGTTCCAGAGCATCAATCTGCCCCCGAATACGACGAACTCGAGTAAGGACCTTTTTCTTCTCTTCCGGAGTACTGGGCATTTCGCACCTCATCATCTGCACGCAATATACTATAGGGGGGTATGCTATATGTCAATGCATACCCCCCTATAGTATATAACACTGGAGAATAAAATTTATCCGGTGAATGTAGTCGGAAAACAAAGAGGAAAGGGGATAGGGGCTAATCGGCAGGGAAGGCCGCCCCGGATAGCGGGCGGCAGAAGGAATCAGAATTTCCAGGTCAGATGGGCTGCAAGTTGCAGACCGTTATAATCATCGGTTGGGGTGTCGTACCACACTTTACCTGCCGTCAACCCGAGATTAAGTTGCTCAGTCAGCGGTTGAATACGTTGCAAACTGATGCTCTTCATGCTGCCGTAGCGTGTTTCTGGCGTCCAGTCGTAGGTGTAAGCACCTGTTCCGCGGCTTAGCCATAGTTGCGTGTAACCAGTGCCGCGCGGGTCATTCAGACGCACGGAAATCATATTGCTGTAACTACCACCTGCATCGCTGGAGTCATAATGGGTATAGCGATAGCTGGTGATCACCGGGCCAGTATAGAGTGATATGCCACCTTGCCAGGCATCGACTTCGACATCATCGTAATATTTAGTGTAGCGATAACCGGTCGTGAAAAGCGTTTTTGGCAACAGGGCCAGGTTAATATCCTGACGAAAATCCTGGCGGGCAAAGACCGGCGTATTATCCGCAAAGGCAATACCCGTTCGGGTTGTCAGCCAGTTATTCCATTTGTACCAGACTGCACCCTGGCCGCGAGTGGCATTGAAATGTTCAGTTTCATAATCACGACGCCCCTGGGAAAGATTAAAAAGCAGCGTTGCGTTTTCAACTTTCGCCACCAGTTCAGCATACGCTAAATTACGGTTGCCATGATCGCCAGAATAATCGGTAAAATCGTAGCCCGCGGTAATGGAAGTTAACCCGGCATAAACGGGTAATGCGCTAAAAATTGCCGCCGCTAATAACGTCCGTTTTATCATTTTAATCTCCTGTACGGATAAGTTCTTGTCGGAGTGAATAAGTTCCGGTAGGTAAATTACGTTCTACAATCACGCGCGGGCCAAGTTGCGTGTTCGGGGAAATAATTCGCCCAGGCAAAATAATAACTTGTACGCCAAGGCGTGAACGCTGCCCGATATAACAACCTAATTTATCGCATCCGGTAGCGATAATTCCATCTGGAGTTCGAACAGACACGGGCTGTTCATCCAGACGATGATTACTGGTTCGTACTTGTGCGCCCAAATATGCCTGGTTTGCAACTACCGAGTCGGCAATAAAGCATTGCGGACCAATCGTGGCTTCCGCTTCAATAACCGCATTTTTAATTTCGGTGGCAAAACCAATTCTTACGCCATTGCTGATTATTGTGCCAGGACGAATAAACGCATAATTACCTATTAGGCAGTTTGCGCCAATCACTACCGGACCCTGAATAACGGCACCGTGGCAAATACGGGTATTCGCGCCGATAACAACCTCACCGGCACTTTCATCAATAATCACCTGGTCTGCAATCTGAATATTTTTCTCTTTAACATTAAGCTTCAGATAGTTTTTCAGTTCCTGTGACAGAAGGGTGGGAATAAGCGGTTGACACTTCCACCAGTGCGGAATAGCGGGTGGGTTTGTCGCGCTGAGGTTCGCGTCCAGTAAAAAAGGCAATAAGTCCATAAATAATCCAGATGGCATAAGCTAATAATACATACACAACGGAAAGCGGTGCTAAAGGCACCAACAACCAGCAACGATGAAACCAGGCGCTAAATGCACCAATAACACAAACTACGCCGACCCAGATAAGCGGGAACATTGCCAACACCACACCATGTGGCCCGGTGGTGATGAATTCATTAAACCAGGTAGTGAGATAAATACCAACGCCATAAAGCACAACCAACAGCATAGGAAATATACTGAAGATACCGAAGCGGCTAAATAAAAGTCTTTTATGCAGGCGCATACAGACCGCGTAGCCCACAATCCAACGCCGCCAGCGGCGCCACTCCTCACGCGGACTGTTACATTCCTGTGGGTATACGATGCAGCGATTCGCCTGCCGAATACGGTAGCCGTTTGCCACCAATGTCCAGGTGAGATCAAGGTCTTCGACTTTAGTACGATCCGAGAAACCGAACTTACGCAATACATCAGTACGGAACATCCCGCAGGCACCGCTGATGATAAACGGTGCGCCGCCCAGAAGCTGCTGTAGCGTGCGCTTCATAACAATCATCGGCAACTTTACGGTCGCGCGGATGTGTGGTAACAGACCCGCGCCTTTCAACGCAGTAGAGGGAATGCCGCCTACGGCATCAGCGCCACGCTCAATTTCCGCCAGCATATAGCCCATTCCGTCTTGATCGGGCGGAACATAGGTGTCGGCATCACTTAAAAAAACCTGATCGCAGGTGGCGTAATTGAGGCCATTCATCAGCGCACCACCTTTACCGGTATTTTTTTGCGTGACGGCAACAAAGCGGTCGCCCCATTTGCGTTTGACTTCCGCCATGACCGCTTCGGTATTGTCCATGGAGCCGTCGTTAACGCAAATTACCCGGCAAAAATAAGGGTTACGCAGCAGATTATCCAGTGACTGCGCCAGACACGGGCCTTCGTTATAAGCAGGTATAATGGCGTCAATACAGCCTTTCTTTTGGCTGGGCTTACGCCTTAACGTACTCAGAAACCATAGCAATATTGCTACGGCCATACATATAAAGATCCAGGTTTTCATGCAATTTGCTCAAAGAATCATTTTATGAATAACAAAACCTTCACCCAGATCGCTATTGACCTGTTGCCCGCGAAATTGAGCAACTGCACGCAGACGCTCCGGGCGCATATAATCTCGCTGGCTCTGACTTTTATGTTTTTTTAACGCAGTCAGTTTAAGAGAAAAATATTCTTCTTTCACGGATTCAAAAACCTGAGGCATAAATGAAAGCCAGGTACTTGGTGTTTCATAGCCGAGAATTTGCGGAATAGCGCGACAGGCAACCATTGAGGCTTGATAGACTGCAAGATGATCCTGATGGCGGTCAGCATCATGCATGGTATATACACGTATAATTTCAACATCAGAGGGAATTTGATTTTTTATGATGTTTTCCAGGGCAGAAATCATATCATTGAGCTGTAAATGAGCGCGGGTGTCAGCAAAATTAAGATGAATAGTTTGGTGGCACCCTAATATCTTTAGAGCGTTGCGTGATTCTTCGTGGCGATCGATTATTCCATCTACGCCAGAATTACCGGTAGTCATCACTACGGTAGCAATATAAATTCCTTTTTGCGCAAGGCGAGCTAGCGATGCGCCACAGCCTAATTCTATATCGTCAGGATGCGCGCCAATGGCAAGGATACCCTTTCTTTTATTTGCCGAAGAAAGGATCGCTGAATCTAAAACCTTATCCACTTTATGACACTCCATTTTATTTATTATACTACAAGCACAACGACGCCCCCAGAGACGTAACCTCTGACGCAGACAGATGCTAATTTTTAAGTGTTAAAAATAGCTGATAGCTGAAAAACAAGGGGCTGTCAGGTACGGGGGTAAGAGTGTGTAATCTTTTATGTAGTTCATATGTTAAGTGTTTGTGTGTTTGGTTTGTATGGTTATTTTATTTTATATATTGTATTTAAATGTGATTTAGTTTGTCAATTAATTGCATATTAAAAATATGTTCTATGCACAAATATTGATTATATACATTATGTGAATACATTATGTGGTTGATTGAGAATGATACATTTATATATGCAATGTGAATATAATGGTTTCATTATATGTGTTGCTGTTAATAAAATAACAGACATTAGAACCTGCTTGTTTATGCATTAATAAAATGAAGTGCAGTAATTTACTGAGTTATCAGAGTGGGCGTAATTGCATATTTAATCTTTCCTTTGCCGCTTTTTTGCTAAGAATAAAATCATCTGTACGATAACGACTAATTCTTTTAATGAATGTTTTTATTCCTGAATACTGCTCCCATAACAAGACGGGGGAGCAGACAATCATGGTAATTTCATCGCGTAACACATTTCTTGCCGCACTGGCATTCATCGCTTTTCAGGCGCAGGCGGTGAACGTCACCGTGGCGTATCAAACCTCCGCCGAACCGGCGAAAGTGGCTCAGGCCGACAACACCTTTGCTAAAGAAAGCGGAGCAACCGTGGACTGGCGTAAGTTTGACAGTGGAGCCAGCATCGTGCGGGCGCTGGCTTCGGGCGATGTGCAAATCGGCAACCTCGGTTCCAGCCCGTTAGCGGTTGCAACCAGCCAACAGGTGCCGATTGAAGTCTTCTTGCTGGCGTCAAAACTGGGTAACTCCGAAGCGCTGGTGGTAAAGAAAACTATCAGTAAACCGGAAGACTTGATTGGTAAACGCATCGCCGTACCGTTTATCTCCACCACCCACTACAGCCTGCTGGCGGCGCTGAAACACTGGGGTATTAAACCTGGGCAAGTTGAGATTGTGAACCTGCAGCCGCCCGCAATTATCGCCGCATGGCAGCGGGGAGATATTGATGGTGCTTATGTCTGGGCACCGGCGGTTAACGCCCTGGAAAAAGATGGCAAGGTGCTGACCGATTCTGAACAGGTCGGGCAGTGGGGCGCGCCGACACTGGACGTCTGGGTCGTGCGGAAAGATTTTGCCGAGAAACATCCAGAGGTCGTGAAAGCGTTCGCTAAAAGCGCCATCGATGCTCAGCAACCGTACATTGCTAACCCAGACGCGTGGCTGAAACAGCCGGAAAACATCAGCAAACTGGCGCGGTTAAGCGGCGTGCCGGAAGGTGACGTTCCGGGGCTGGTGAAGGGAAATACCTATCTGACGCCGCAGCAACAAACGGCAGAACTGACCGGACCGGTGAACAAAGCGATCATCGACACCGCGCAGTTTTTGAAAGAGCAGGGCAAAGTCCCGGCTGTAGCGAATGATTACAGCCAGTACGTTACCTCGCGCTTCGTGCAATAAAAGGAGGCGCAGATGCTGCAAATTTCTCATCTTTACGCCGATTATGGCGGCAAACCGGCACTGGAAGATATCAACCTGACGCTGGAAAGCGGCGAGCTTCTGGTAGTTCTGGGGCCGTCTGGCTGCGGCAAAACTACGTTGCTGAATTTGATTGCTGGTTTTGTGCCTTATCAGCATGGCAGCATTCAACTGGCGGGTAAGGGTATTCAGGGACCGGGAGCAGAGCGTGGCGTAGTTTTTCAGAATGAAGGGCTGTTACCGTGGCGCAATGTACAGGACAACGTGGCGTTCGGCCTGCAACTGGCAGGTGTAGAGAAAATGCAGCGACTGGAAATCGCACACCAGATGGTGAAAAAAGTCGGGCTGGAAGGCGCAGAAAAACGCTACATCTGGCAGCTTTCCGGTGGTCAACGTCAGCGGGTGGGGATTGCCCGCGCGTTGGCGGCAAATCCCCAGCTGTTATTACTCGACGAACCGTTTGGTGCGCTGGACGCCTTCACCCGCGACCAGATGCAAACTCTGCTGCTGAAACTCTGGCAGGAGACGGGAAAGCAGGTGCTGTTGATTACCCACGATATAGAAGAAGCGGTGTTTATGGCGACTGAACTGGTTCTGCTTTCACCCGGCCCAGGCCGTGTGCTGGAGCGGCTGCCGCTCAACTTTGCTCGCCGCTTTGTTGCGGGAGAGTCGAGCCGCAGCATCAAGTCCGATCCACAATTCATCGCCATGCGCGAATATGTTTTAAGCCGCGTATTTGAGCAACGGGAGGCGTTCTCATGAGTGTGCTCATTAATGAAAAACTGCATTCGCATCGGCTGAAATGGCGCTGGCCGCTCTCGCGTCAGGTGACCTTAAGCATTGGTACGTTAGCGGTTTTGCTCACTGTATGGTGGGCAGTCGCGGCGCTGCAACTGATTAGCCCGCTGTTTTTGCCGCCACCGCAACAGGTACTGGCAAAACTGCTCACCATTGCCGGGCCGCAGGGATTTATGGACGCCACGCTGTGGCAGCATCTGGCAGCCAGCCTGACGCGCATTGTGCTGGCGCTACTCGCGGCGGTGTTGATCGGTATTCCGGTCGGGATCGCCATGGGGCTAAGCCCGACGGTGCGCGGCATTCTGGATCCGATAATCGAGCTTTATCGTCCGGTGCCGCCGCTGGCTTATTTGCCGCTGATGGTGATCTGGTTTGGTATTGGCGAAACCTCGAAGATCTTACTGATCTATCTAGCGATTTTTGCGCCGGTGGCGATGTCGGCGCTGGCGGGGGTGAAAAGCGCGCAGCAGGTTCGCATTCGTGCCGCCCAGTCGCTGGGTGCCAGCCGTGCGCAGGTGCTGTGGTTTGTCATTTTGCCCGGCGCGCTGCCGGAAATCCTCACCGGATTACGCATTGGTCTGGGTGTGGGCTGGTCTACGCTGGTGGCGGCGGAGCTGATTGCCGCAACGCGCGGTTTAGGATTTATGGTTCAGTCAGCGGGTGAATTTCTCGCGACTGACGTGGTGCTGGCGGGGATCGCGGTGATTGCGATTATCGCCTTTCTTTTAGAACTGGGTCTGCGCGCGTTACAGCGCCGCCTGACGCCCTGGCATGGAGAAGTACAATGAGTGAACGTCTGAGCATTACCCCGCTGGGGCCGTATATTGGCGCACAAATTACGGGGGCCGACTTAACGCGCCCGTTAAGCGATAATCAGTTTGAACAGCTTTACCATGCGGTGCTGCGCCATCATGTGGTGTTTCTGCGCGATCAAGCTATTACGCCGCAGCAGCAACGCGCGCTGGCCCAGCGTTTTGGCGAGCTGCATATTCACCCTGTTTACCCTCATGCTGAAGGGGTTGACGAGATCATCGTCCTGGATACCCATAACGATAATCCGCCGGATAACGACAACTGGCACACCGATGTGACATTTATTCAAACGCCACCCGCAGGGGCGATTCTGGCGGCGAAAGAGTTACCCTCGACCGGCGGCGATACGCTCTGGGCCAGTGGTATTGCCGCATATGAGGCGCTCTCTGTTCCCTTCCGCCAGCTGTTGAGCGGGTTGCGTGCGGAGCATGATTTCCGTAAATCGTTCCCGGAATACAAGTACCGCAAAACCGAGGCTGAGCATCAACGCTGGCGTGAGGCGGTCGCGAAAAATCCACCGTTGCTACATCCGGTGGTGCGAACGCATCCGGTGACCGGTAAACAGGCGCTGTTTGTGAACGAAGGTTTTACCACACGAATTGTTGATGTCAGCGAGAAAGAGAGCGAAGCCTTGTTAGGTTTTTTGTTTGCCCATATCACTAAACCGGAGTTTCAGGTGCGCTGGCGCTGGCAACCGAATGATATTGCGATTTGGGATAACCGCGTGACTCAGCACTATGCCAATGCGGATTACCTGCCACAGCGGCGGATTATGCATCGGGCGACGATTCTTGGGGATATTCCGTTTTATCGGGCGGGGTAAGGGGGAAATGCCGGGTTGGATAACCCGGCATAATGATCATTAACGCAGAATCTTCTTCTCAGCCAAATCCAGCGCAAAGTAGCTGAAAATCAGATCCGCACCCGCACGCTTAATCGAACCTAAGCTTTCGAGCACGACTTTCTCTTCATCTATAGCACCCGCCAGCGCGGCGAACTTAATCATCGCGTACTCACCGCTCACCTGATACGCGCCAATCGGCAATTCAGTACGTTCACGCAGCTCACGCACGATGTCGAGGTATGCTCCGGCAGGTTTAACCATCAGGCAGTCTGCGCCCTGGGCTTCATCCAGCAGCGACTCACGAATCGCCTCACGACGGTTCATTGGGTTCATCTGATAGCTTTTGCGGTCGCCTTTTAATGCGCTTCCGGCAGCTTCACGGAACGGGCCATAAAAGGAGGAGGCGAACTTGGTCGAATACGACATAATCGCCGTATCTTTAAAGCCCGCAGCGTCCAGCGCCTGGCGAATCGCCTGTACCTGACCATCCATCGCGGCAGAAGGGGCGATGAAGTCTGCGCCTGCAGCAGCTGCAACCACAGCTTGCTTGCCTAAATTTTCCAGAGTCGCGTCGTTGTCGACGCCATGCTCGCACAGAACACCGCAGTGACCGTGAGATGTGTATTCACAGAAGCAGGTGTCTGACATAACGATCATTTCTGGCACGGTCTGCTTGCAGATGCGCGACATACGCGCCACCAGTCCATCTTCCCGCCAGGCATCGCTGCCGGTTTCATCGGTATGGTGAGAGATGCCGAAAGTCATCACGGAACGAATACCGGCGTTGGCGATGCGTTCAATTTCGCGTGCCAGATGTTTCTCTGGAATGCGCATCACGCCTGGCATGGCTTCAACGGCTTTGTAGTCGTCAATTTCTTCTTCAACAAAGATCGGCAACACCAGGTCGTTAAGGCTAAGTGTTGTCTCTTCAAACATAGCGCGCAGCGCAGGAGATTTGCGCAGGCGACGAGGGCGTTGGATTAAATCTGTCATGGTCTGCCTGATGTTTGTGGAATCGAGGAGCATAGTATACCTGAAGCAGGCTGGGTGTGTTTTACGAAAGTTGTCGCGATGTTGACAAAAAGAGAATGAAAAAGAGGTCAGGACATCTTTGTAATAGAAATAGCAATAATTTCATATTCACTGAAAATATTTTTAATTTTTATTTATAGCCATAGATTATTGTTTTTGGGGATTTGGTGACGTTTCCAAAAAGTGAATAGCTTAAAGTTCATTGCTTATTGATACATTATTTGTCTGTTTTTGTTGTTTTATATTTTCATGGTCTATGTTTTAAAATTAACGCTTTCATTAACGTATTGAAATATTGTGTTTTTGTTATTTCTTTCTTTGTGTGTGTTCACGTGCTTTATATATGTCCGCAATCGGACTTAGGGGAAAGAATAATTGAACCATTCCTCTATAACGCCGCATAATCGTAAACGCGAAACATAATATGTTTTCTATGCATTGATAATTGATGGATCAACTTATTACGTCCCTGAGGAGGGATGACAAATGCACTCCTGGAAAAAGAAACTTGTAGTATCACAATTAGCATTGGCTTGCACTCTGGCTATCACCTCTCAGGCTAATGCAGCAAACTATGATACCTGGGGGTATCATGACAACACCACGACCGATTTAGTTTGGCCGTATGACACTGACAATGATGGAATTGCCGATGCTGGCGGCATGGACCCGATGGGTTCAGACGGTAACTACGTAACTTACAATGGTTTTGTTTACTATAACAATGCCAATGGCGATTTCGATACTGTCTTTAAAGGCGATACCGTTAACGGTACCATTTCTACTTATTACTTGAATCATGATTACGCTAGCGGTTCTGTTAACCAGGTAGATATCAGCAATTCAGTAATTCATGGGGCAATCACCTCTGAACTGCCATTTGGTTATTACAGCATTACTCCTGCAGAAGTTAATGCTAAAGGTGAAGTTGTAACTCCACAGACCTATAATGGCTATAATTTCTATAACGGAATCACTACTGACCTTGACTACAATTGGTACGATGGTGACGTATTCACTCTGAACGTATCCAATTCCACCATTGATGATGACTATGAAGCTCTTTACTTCACTGACACATATCTTGATGGTGATAAATCTAAGTCAACCAATGAAACGTTCTATACCGCTCTGGGTGTTGCAGTAAATCTTGATGTTGAAAGCAATATCAATATTACTAACAACTCCCGTGTAGCTGGTATTGCGCTGTCTGAAGGCAATACAAGCAACACGACTTATACTAGCGAATATCATCAGTGGGACAACAACATTAATGTGTCTAACTCCACTGTAACTTCAGGGTCACAGACTCCGCTGGAAGAAAGCAATGGCTTCTTCGGTAAATCTGCTGAACCAAGTGATTACGCTGGTAATGGTGGCGAAAATGACGTAGCTCTGTCATTCTCTGACAATGCTGGCTCAAATTATTCCATGAAAAACAATGTAAACTTTGACCATTCAACCCTGTTGGGTGATGTCGAGTTCACAAGCCACTGGAATAACGATGGCGTATTCTTCTATTCAACCGGCCATGACAGCAATGGTGACGGTGTCCTTGATACCAACGGTGGTTGGGTAGATGATGCTCAGAACGTTGATGAACTGAACATTACTCTGAACAACGGTAGTAAGTGGGTTGGCTCAGCAAACATGAGTGCTGAAGTAATTGCTCCGGCAGATATGTATGATGTTGCGCCGAACAGCCTGACCCCTGGTGCCACTATCGAAGCTAACGATTGGGGTCGTATTATTGACAACAAGGTATTCCAGAGCGGCGTATTTAACGTAGCACTGAACAATGGTTCAGAATGGAATACCGTTAATAGTTCAGTAATTGATACATTAGCTGTAAATAATGGCTCTCAGGTAAATGTTACTGATTCCTCTCTGGTCTCAGATACCATTGGTTTAACCAACGGCTCCTCACTGAATATTGGTGAAGATGGTTTGGTTGCTACAGACCACCTGACTGTTGATAGCTACAGTACCGTTAATTTAACCGAATCTACTGGCTGGAATAACTATTCTAACCTGTATGCCAATATCATCACCGTAACTAACGGTGGTGTACTGGATGTGAACGTTGATCAGTTTGATACTGAAGCTTTCCGTACTGACAAACTGGAACTGACTAGCGGCAACATCGCTGACCACAACGGCAATGTAGTTTCTGGTGTGTTCGATATCAACAGCAGCGATTATGTTCTGAACGCTGACCTGGTGAACGACCGTACTTGGGATACCGCTCAGGCTAACTACGGCTACGGTGTTGTTGCTATGAACTCTGATGGTCATCTGACTATCAACGGTAACGGCGACGTAGACAACGGTACTGAACTGGATAACAGCTCTGTAGACAACGTTGTTGCGGCAACCGGTAACTACAAAGTTCGTATCGACAACGCAACTGGCGCTGGCGCAATCGCTGATTACAAAGATAAAGAAATTATCTATGTAAACGACGTCAACAGCAACGCGACCTTCTCTGCTGCTAACAAAGCTGACCTGGGTGCATACACCTATCAGGCTGAGCAGCGTGGTAACACCGTTGTTCTGCAACAGATGGAGCTGACCGACTACGCTAACATGGCGCTGAGCATCCCGTCTGCGAACACCAATATCTGGAACCTGGAACAAGACACCGTTGGTACTCGTCTGACCAACTCTCGTCATGGTCTGGCTGATAACGGCGGCGCATGGGTAAGCTACTTCGGTGGTAACTTCAACGGCGACAACGGCACCATCAACTATGATCAGGATGTTAACGGCATCATGGTCGGTGTTGATACCAAAATTGACGGTAACAACGCTAAGTGGATCGTCGGTGCGGCTGCAGGCTTCGCTAAAGGTGATATGAATGACCGTTCTGGTCAGGTGGATCAAGACAGCCAGACTGCCTACATCTACTCTTCTGCTCACTTCGCGAACAACGTCTTTGTTGACGGTAGCTTGAGCTACTCTCACTTCAACAACGACCTGTCTGCAACCATGAGCAACGGTACTTACGTTGACGGCAGCACCAACTCCGACGCTTGGGGCTTTGGTTTGAAAGCCGGTTACGACTTCAAACTGGGTGATGCAGGTTACGTGACTCCTTACGGCAGCGTTTCTGGTCTGTTCCAGTCTGGTGATGATTACCAGCTGAGCAACGACATGAAAGTTGATGGTCAGTCTTACGACAGCATGCGTTATGAACTGGGTGTAGATGCAGGTTATACCTTCACCTACAGCGAAGACCAGGCTCTGACTCCGTACTTCAAACTGGCTTACGTCTACGACGACTCTAACAACGATAACGATGTGAACGGTGATTCCATCGATAACGGTACTGAAGGGTCTGCGGTACGTGTTGGTCTGGGTACTCAGTTCAGCTTCACCAAGAACTTCAGCGCCTATACCGATGCTAACTACCTCGGTGGTGGTGACGTAGATCAAGACTGGTCCGCGAATGTGGGTGTTAAATATACCTGGTAATATTCTTCACTCCGAAGAAATAGGTAATTTAATCTAAATAATGCCCGTCAAGGATTTGACGGGCATTACTGCAAAGGACGCGCAAATGTTATCTGTAGTTAAACCTCTTCAGGAATTTGGTAAGCTCGATAAATGTTTGTCCAGATACGGTACGCGCTTCGAGTTTAATAATGAAAAGCAAGTTATATTTTCCAGTAATGTCAATAGCGAAGATACTTTCGTTATTTTAGAGGGCGTTATCTCTTTGCGTAGAGAAGAAAACGTACTTATCGGTATTACACAGGCTCCTTATATTATGGGGCTGGCTGATGGTTTAATGAAAAACGATATACCATACAAATTAATATCAGAAGGAAACTGTACGGGATATCATTTGCCAGCCAAACAAACCATTACTCTTATTGAACAAAATCAACTCTGGCGAGACGCTTTTTACTGGTTAGCCTGGCAAAATAGAATTCTGGAATTACGCGACGTTCAGCTCATTGGGCATAATTCCTACGAACAAATCCGCGCGACGTTATTATCAATGATTGACTGGAATGAAGAATTGCGATCACGTATTGGCGTGATGAATTATATCCATCAACGTACACGTATATCGCGTTCTGTCGTTGCGGAAGTTCTTGCTGCTTTGCGTAAAGGCGGCTATATCGAAATGAATAAAGGCAAACTGGTCGCTATCAACCGTTTGCCTTCAGAGTATTAATCAGGATGCGGGGATAACCAACGGTTTATTCCCGCTTAGCTCGGTCACCAGGTCATTGATGCCATCGCTCATATTTTTAAAGCGCGTCAACGGCGAACGAGTGACCACCACAAACGCGCCAATATTCTTCTGCGGGATCATCGCCATATAGGTAATGAAACCGCCACCACCACCTGTCTTCTGAATAATCCCCGGACGACCCTCTTTCGGGGCCATATATACCCAGCCTAAACCAAGCGCATCCGCTTTGCCGGGGACATCCATGCCAATCACTTTTGTAAACTGCGCGCGCTGATAAATCAACGTCTGCATGCGATCAGCCTGGTTACTGCGCTGATAAAAATCAGATGACAAATACTGCTGCATCCAGCGCATCATATCGCCTGGCGTGGAATAGACGCCGCCGCTGCCAATTGCCGCCAGCGTGTTATTGCACGGACTGGCACCGCGCTCAGCAACCATTAAACGGCGGCACTGATCCGGTGAGGGGGTGTAGGTGGTGTCTTTCATCCCCAACGGACGGGTAATCTGCTCTTCAAACAACTGGGTATAAGGCTTGCCGGACGCATTCGCCAGTGCATCTGCCAGCAGATCGAATGCGAGGTTGGAGTACGCGGCCTGGCTGCCCGGCGCGGCTTTTAGTTTGGCAGTGGAAAGGTATTTCCAGCGTTGCTCGCGCGTTGGCCAGACAAATACCGGACGATGTGCCGCGCCACCGGGCTGTTCACGGGGCAGGGCGCTGGTATGGGTTGCCAGATTCACCAGCGTAATGGGCGTCCCATTGTAGGTCGGTACGCGTGCGCCTGGCGGAGCATATTTACTTAGCGGATCGTTTAACTTCACGGTCCCCTGGTCGAGCAATTTCACCAGCATCTCACTGGTCATTAACTTGGTGAGGGAAGCAATACGTATGACGGAATCCAGCTGCGGGCGAACGTTATTACCAGGTCGCGTTTCGCCATAACTGCGAAAGACGCGCTGGTTACCGTCGATAACAACCAGCGCCATCCCCGTGGCACCGCTGCCGTAAAAAATATGATCGGCATAACGATCGACAATATCAGAGGCAAACTCCGGTTCAGTGATCGGCTGCGCCGCATGGACGGAGGTCAATGACGCCGCATACAGCACGGCAGAAAAAAGCAGACTACGTTTCAACGGTGGTGTCCATAGATTGAATGAAGGTAACTGAGCGTATTTATACTACTCATTGATGGATTGCAAAGGGCGAATTAGTGCAATAATAGTGTTAAAAACGTAACGGCGCGTAAACACGATCTTTTTCCTGCTCACCAATGCCTGCATTTGTGATCCTGCGCGTGTTAA
This sequence comes from Escherichia coli DSM 30083 = JCM 1649 = ATCC 11775, assembly GCF_003697165.2. GTDB lineage: Bacteria > Pseudomonadota > Gammaproteobacteria > Enterobacterales > Enterobacteriaceae > Escherichia > Escherichia coli. The sequence goes on along the minus strand of NZ_CP033092.2, from coordinate 3,610,734 downwards.
TCCGCTTATGTAAACAATCTTTGGTTTGTGAAACCCGTCGAAACAATTCTTATGGTCAGGCTGGCGAACTAAGCGCCTTGCTATGGGTCACAATGGGCAGTTTCATTTGGCTGACGCTTTGTAGCGGTCATGCGGTTAATACACAGCAGTTGTTAAAACGATAAGAAGTTAGCAGGAGTGCATATGTTTAAGTCTTTTTTCCCAAAGCCGGGAACGTTTTTTCTCTCGGCCTTTGTTTGGGCATTGATTGCCGTTATCTTCTGGCAAGCCGGTGGGGGTGATTGGGTGGCGCGTATCACCGGCGCTTCCGGGCAGATCCCGATTAGCGCCGCGCGTTTCTGGTCGTTGGATTTCCTGATTTTTTACGCTTACTACATTGTTTGCGTAGGACTTTTTGCATTGTTCTGGTTTATCTATAGCCCGCACCGTTGGCAATACTGGTCAATACTCGGTACTGCGCTGATTATCTTCGTCACCTGGTTTTTGGTGGAAGTCGGGGTTGCCGTCAACGCCTGGTATGCGCCGTTCTATGATCTGATTCAAACGGCGCTAAGTTCGCCGCATAAAGTCACCATCGAACAATTTTACCGCGAAGTGGGCGTCTTTCTGGGGATTGCGCTGATCGCGGTGGTGATCAGTGTGCTGAACAACTTCTTTGTCAGTCACTACGTGTTCCGCTGGCGTACGGCGATGAACGAATATTACATGGCGAACTGGCAACAACTGCGTCATATCGAAGGGGCCGCGCAGCGTGTGCAGGAAGACACCATGCGTTTTGCTTCAACGCTGGAGAATATGGGCGTCAGCTTTATCAACGCTATCATGACGTTGATCGCCTTCCTGCCGGTGCTGGTAACGCTCTCCGCACATGTGCCGGAGCTGCCGATTGTCGGGCACATTCCGTATGGTCTGGTGATTGCCGCTATCGTCTGGTCGCTGATGGGGACCGGATTACTGGCAGTGGTAGGGATCAAACTGCCGGGGCTGGAGTTTAAAAACCAGCGTGTAGAGGCTGCCTACCGTAAAGAGCTGGTTTATGGTGAAGACGATGCCACGCGCGCGACGCCGCCTACGGTACGCGAGCTTTTTAGCGCCGTACGGAAAAACTATTTCCGCCTCTATTTTCACTATATGTATTTCAATATCGCCCGCATTCTCTATTTGCAGGTCGATAACGTTTTCGGTTTGTTCTTGCTGTTTCCGTCAATTGTTGCCGGTACGATTACGCTCGGCCTGATGACGCAGATTACTAACGTTTTTGGTCAGGTTCGCGGTGCTTTCCAGTACCTGATTAACTCATGGACCACACTGGTTGAGTTGATGTCTATCTACAAACGTCTGCGCAGCTTTGAACATGAGCTGGATGGTGACAAAATTCAGGAAGTAACCCATACCTTGAGCTAAAAAGGAGAAGTAATGTCGCGCGTCAATCCTCTATCTTCGCTGTCATTGTTGGCGGTTCTGATTTTAGCGGGGTGTAGTAGTCAGGCTCCGCAACCGTTGAAAAAGGGCGAAAAAGCGATAGATGTGGCGAGTGTCGTGCGGCAGAAGATGCCTGCGAGCGTGAAAGACCGCGATGCCTGGGCGAAAGATCTCGCCACCACCTTTGAAAGTCAGGGGCTGGCACCGACGCTGGAAAACGTCTGCTCGGTGCTGGCGGTGGCGCAGCAGGAGTCAAATTATCAGGCAGATCCGGCCGTTCCGGGCTTAAGCAAGATCGCCTGGCAAGAGATTGACCGTCGTGCTGAACGGATGCACATTCCTGCTTTTCTGGTGCATACCGCGCTAAAAATCAAATCGCCAAACGGCAAAAGCTATAGCGAACGGTTAGATTCGGTGCGTACAGAAAAGCAATTGAGCGCGATTTTTGACGATCTGATCAGCATGGTGCCAATGGGGCAGACGCTGTTTGGTTCGCTCAATCCGGTGCGCACCGGTGGGCCGATGCAGGTCAGTATTGCTTTTGCCGAACAGCATACCAAAGGGTATCCGTGGAAAATGGACGGTACAGTCCGTCAGGAAGTCTTCAGTCGCCGCGGCGGGTTGTGGTTTGGTACTTACCATTTACTGAATTATCCCGCCAGCTATAGCGCGCCGATATACCGTTTTGCTGATTTTAACGCTGGCTGGTACGCCAGCCGTAATGCCGCGTTTCAGAACGCGGTCAGTAAGGCCAGCGGCGTGAAGCTGGCACTGGACGGTGATTTAATTCGTTACGACAGTAAAGAGCCCGGGAAAACCGAACTGGCAACGCGCAAACTGGCGGGAAAACTGGGGATGAGCGACAGCGAAATTCGCCGTCAGTTAGAGAAAGGGGACAGCTTCTCTTTTGAGGAGACGGCGCTGTACAAGAAAGTTTATCAACTTGCCGAAGCGAAAACCGGTAAATCACTACCCCGCGAAATGTTGCCTGGCATTCAACTGGAAAGCCCGAAAATCACCCGCAATCTGACTACGGCCTGGTTTGCGAAGCGCGTAGACGAACGGCGGGCGCGTTGTATGAAACAGTGATCAAACAGGAATGTCACGCCAGATAAGGCGTTTTAGGCCGCATCTGGCAACGTAAATCTTACTGGCGGCGATGTCGCCAGTGCAGCCATAGCGCCACTACTGCAAAAATGAGGCAGCCTACTAAAAACGGGATCAGCCCAAAAATGGTGCCGACACCTAAACCAATTTCCACCCGTGGGCGACCTGTTTCCTGGACCTGCATTAAACGCTCATAGACGCCGGGCGCATGCACTAGCAGGTTCAGCAATTGCGCCCCAGCCCAAAAGCAAAACAGCACAAACAACGCATAGGCAATATTGCCAGGCGTTGAAGATGCATTGCGATATTTTCCGCTAAACAGCGATTTTGACAGGGTGAAATCAGCCATAAAAACCTCCGGAAGTCATCTGCTTCTCTTCTGGTGTGATACCAGCGGCTTATGGCAAGTCTGACAGGTCATTTCGATTGTCAATATCAGAATCATGGTAAATTGATGTTGGGAATATTCCCGAAGCGTGAATCTTCGTTGTGAGTCACAAAATAGCAACCTTAAGTTAAATTTATTAACAATTGCGAAAGTGTTGTCTACACCACAGACAGTTGTTACAGAATATGCAAGGATGTTGTTTTTCGTTAACGGAGCTGCCATGAATCTGCCTGTAAAAATCCGCCGTGACTGGCACTACTATGCGTTCGCCATTGGCCTTATATTCATTCTTAATGGCGTGGTGGGGTTACTGGGATTTGAAGCAAAAGGTTGGCAGACCTATGCCGTCGGTCTGGTGACGTGGGTGATTAGTTTCTGGCTGGCGGGGTTGATTATTCGTCGTCGCGATGAAGAAACTGAAAACGCCCAATAAGAATATTACCGGGCGTTTGAATATTACATTGTGGTTTTCAGTGCGTTATCCGCAGCGTGACGCTCCAGCGCCAGCTCAATCAAACGCGTGATCAGGTCGGTGTAACCCAGACCGCTGGCTTGCCACAGCTTCGGATACATACTGATGTTGGTGAAGCCAGGCAGGGTGTTGATCTCGTTGATCACTACTTCGTTCTCTGGGGTTAAAAACACGTCTACACGCGCCATGCCTGCGCATCCCAACGTCTGATAAGCCTGAACGGCAATCGCCCGGATCTTATCGTTGATTTCTGGCGCAATGGCTGCTGGAACTACCACTTTCGCGCCATCTTCGTCAATGTACTTGGTGTCGTAGGCATAGAAATCGCTGGTGAGTACGATCTCGCCACAGGTGCTTGCTTGCGGGTTATCGTTGCCAAGAACTGCGCATTCGATTTCACGACCTTTGATCCCTTGCTCAACGATCACTTTATGATCGAACTCGAACGCCAGATCGACGGCAATTGTGTACTGTTCTTCACTGGTTACTTTGCTGACACCAACAGAAGAGCCCTGATTAGCCGGTTTTACAAACAGCGGTAACCCCAGTTTAGACTCCACTTCGGCAAAACTGATGTTGTGACGATTAGCGCGCGTCAGGGTAATAAATGGCGCAATGTTCAGCCCGGCATCGCGCAGCAGACGTTTGGTGACATCTTTATCCATACAGGCCGCTGAAGCCAGAACATCAGAACCTACAAACGGTAAATTGGCGACCCGCAGCATTCCCTGCAAGGAACCATCTTCGCCCAGCGTACCGTGGACAATCGGGAAAATGACATCCACCGTCGGCAACGGCTGACCGTTTTGTGCGTCGATAAGCTGATGCTCATGTTTACCTGGCACCTGCGCAAGGCTGGTCGCCGAAGGACGCAACGCAATATGGGCAGGATCGTCTGCATTTAGCAGATAATTGCTGGCATCGCTGACGTGCCATTGCCCTTGTTTATCAATGCCCAGCAGCACAACATCGAAGCGACTTTTATCAATGGCATCGACAATGTTTTTTGCCGATTGCAGAGACACTTCATGTTCCGCTGATTTACCACCAAAAACGATTCCTACCCGCAGTTTTTCCATCTTAAAAACCTATCCCGTCTAACACAAAGTGCATACATTACCACGACAAAACGGGGGATTCGCGGCCTTCTGACAGAATGTTGCAATCTTCTGCTGACAAAGCGAGCAACGTACTGGTGAAGAAAGTGCGTTATCTCAAAGATGTGTGCAAGATCACAAAAATGATGAACGGGAAGCTAATTTATTCCTGGCTTAAATGACCATGTGGTGAGTTTTTTCTCTTAATTATAAGATAACGAAGAGAATATATTTCATAACTTTTATTTATAATAAAGGTTGATAATTAAAGGCCTGTATTTTATGTGGGTAATTATTTAAATAAGAGAAACGTTTCGCTGGTAATCAAACAAAAAAATATTTGCGCAAAGTATTTCCTTTGTCATAAAAATAATACTTCCAGACACTATGAAGTTGTGAAACATAATGTTAACTTCTCCATACTTTGGATAAGGAAATACATACATGAAAAATCTCATTGCTGAGTTGTTATTTAAGCTTGCCCAAAAAGAAGAAGAGTCGAAAGAACTGTGTGCGCAGGTAGAAGCTTTGGAGATTATCGTCACGGCAATGCTTCGCAATATGGCGCAAAATGATCAACAGCGGTTGATTGATCAGGTAGAGGGGGCGCTGTACGAGGTAAAGCCCGATGCCAGCATTCCTGACGACGATACGGAGCTGCTGCGCGATTACGTAAAGAAGTTATTGAGGCATCCTCGTCAGTAAAAAGTTAATCTTTTCAACAGCTGTCATAAAGTTGTCACGGCCGAGACTTATAGTCGCTTTGTTTTTATTTTTTAATGTATTTGTACATGGAGAAAATAAAGTGAAACAAAGCACTATTGCACTGGCACTCTTACCGTTACTGTTTACCCCCGTGACAAAAGCCCGGACACCAGAAATGCCTGTTCTGGAAAACCGGGCTGCTCAGGGCGATATTACTGCACCCGGTGGTGCTCGCCGCTTAACGGGTGATCAGACCGCCGCTCTGCGTGATTCTCTTAGCGATAAACCTGCAAAAAATATTATTTTGCTGATTGGCGATGGGATGGGGGACTCGGAAATTACTGCCGCACGCAATTATGCCGAAGGTGCGGGCGGCTTTTTTAAAGGTATTGATGCCTTACCGCTTACCGGGCAATACACTCACTATGCGCTGAATAAAAAAACCGGCAAACCGGACTACGTCACCGACTCGGCTGCATCAGCAACCGCCTGGTCAACAGGTGTCAAAACCTATAATGGCGCGCTGGGCGTCGATATTCACGAAAAAGATCACCCAACGATTCTGGAAATGGCAAAAGCCGCAGGTCTGGCGACCGGTAACGTTTCTACCGCAGAGTTGCAGGATGCCACGCCCGCTGCGCTGGTGGCGCATGTGACCTCGCGCAAATGCTACGGTCCGAGTGCGACCAGTGAAAAATGTCCGGGTAACGCTCTGGAAAAAGGCGGAAAAGGATCGATTACCGAACAGCTGCTTAACGCCCGTGCCGATGTTACGCTTGGCGGCGGTGCAAAAACCTTTGCTGAAACGGCAACCGCCGGTGAATGGCAGGGAAAAACGCTGCGTGAACAGGCACAGGCGCGTGGTTATCAGTTGGTGAGCGATACTGCCTCACTGAATTCGGTGACGGAAGCGAATCAGCAAAAACCCCTATTAGGACTGTTTGCTGACGGCAATATGCCAGTGCGCTGGCAAGGACCGAAAGCAACGTACCACGGTAATATAGATAAGCCCGCAGTCACCTGTACGCCTAATCCGCAACGTAATGACAGTGTACCGACCCTGGCGCAGATGACCGACAAAGCCATTGAATTGTTGAGTAAAAATGAGAAAGGCTTTTTCCTGCAAGTTGAAGGTGCGTCAATCGATAAACAGGATCACGCAGCGAATCCTTGTGGGCAAATTGGCGAGACGGTCGATCTCGATGAAGCCGTACAACGGGCGCTGGAATTCGCTAAAAAGGATGGTAACACGTTGGTCATAGTCACCGCTGATCACGCCCATGCCAGCCAGATAGTTGCGCCGGATACCAAAGCTCCGGGCCTCACCCAGGCGCTAAATACCAAAGATGGCGCAGTGATGGTGATGAGTTACGGGAACTCCGAAGAGGATTCACAAGAACATACCGGCAGTCAGTTGCGTATTGCGGCGTATGGCCCGCATGCCGCCAATGTTGTTGGACTGACCGACCAGACCGATCTCTTCTACACCATGAAAGCCGCCCTGGGGCTGAAATAAAACCGCGCCCGGCAGTGAATTTTCGCTGCCGGGTGGTTTTTTTGCTGTTAGCAACCAGACTTAATGGCAGATCACGGGCGCATACGCTCATGGTTAAAACATGAAGAGGGATGGTGCGATGAAAATTACATTACTGGTTACCTTGCTTTTCGGTCTGGTTTTTTTAACCACCGTCGGCGCTGCCGAGAGAACCTTAACCCCACAACAACAGCGTATGACCTCTTGTAATCAGCAGGCGACGGCGCAGGCGTTGAAAGGGGATGCTCGTAAGACCTACATGAGTGATTGCCTGAAGAACAGCAAATCTGCGCCTGGTGAAAAAAGTTTGACGCCACAGCAGCAAAAGATGCGCGAATGTAATAATCAAGCAACACAACAATCTCTGAAAGGGGATGATCGTAATAAGTTTATGAGTGCCTGCCTCAAGAAAGCCGCCTGATACCTGATAGTGCTAACGGGTGAGCTACGAAAATGGCTCACCCGAAATTTCATACTTCTGCCTTTAGCCCCGTCTCTATAATTTGGGAAAATTGTTTCTGAATGTTCCCAAAAATAATGAATGATGAAAACTTTTTCAAAAAAGCGGCGGCGCATGGGGAGGAACCTCCTTTAACTCCTCAAAACGAACATCAGCGGTCCGGGCTGCGCTTTGCCCGTCGCGTCAGACTACCCCGCGCGGTTGGCCTGGCTGGCATGTTCTTACCGATTGCTTCAACGCTGGTTTCGCATCCGTCGCCGGGCTGGTGGTGGCTGTTGTTGGTCGGCTGGGCGTTCGTCTGGCCGCATTTAGCCTGGCAAATAGCGAGCAGGGCCGTCGATCCGCTTAGCCGGGAAATTTACAACTTAAAAACCGATGCAGTATTAGCGGGAATGTGGGTAGGCGTAATGGGCGTAAACGCACTGCCTTCCACCGCGATGTTGATGATTATGTGTCTGAATTTGATGGGGGCAGGCGGCCCCCGTCTGTTTGTCGCGGGTCTGGTGTTGATGGTGGTCTCCTGCCTTGTCACCCTCGAGCTGACGGGCATCACCGTGTCGTTCAATAGCGCACCGCTGGAATGGTGGCTCTCCCTTCCCATTATTGTCATTTATCCTCTGCTGTTTGGCTGGGTCAGCTACCAGACGGCGACTAAACTGGCGGAACATAAACGCAGGTTGCAGGTCATGAGTACCCGCGACGGTATGACGGGCGTGTATAACCGACGTCATTGGGAAACTATGTTACGCAATGAATTTGATAACTGTCGGCGGCATAATCGCGATGCAACGTTACTGATTATCGATATCGACCATTTCAAGAGCATCAACGATACCTGGGGCCATGATGTGGGTGATGAAGCGATTGTGGCGCTTACCCGACAGTTACAAATTACCCTGCGCGGTAGCGATGTGATTGGTCGGTTTGGCGGCGATGAGTTTGCAGTAATCATGTCCGGTACGCCAGCTGAGAGCGCCATCACCGCCATGTTACGGGTGCATGAAGGGCTAAACACGTTACGCTTGCCGAATACGCCACAGGTAACTTTACGGATTAGTGTGGGGGTTGCGCCGCTGAATCCACAAATGAGTCACTATCGCGAGTGGTTGAAATCGGCAGATTTGGCGCTCTACAAAGCAAAGAAAGCCGGACGTAACCGCACCGAAGTGGCGGCCTGACGTCCGGCAAAAGCCATCAGGATTTGCTGAGTTTTTCTGATTTTTCCATACACTTCGTCATCGCTTCGATCACTGCGGCACGGAAGCCTTTCTCTTCCAGTACGCGTACCGCCTCAATGGTGGTGCCTCCCGGTGAGCAGACCATATCTTTCAGTGTCCCCGGATGTTCTCCCGTTTCCAGCACCATTTTTGCGGAGCCCATTACCGCCTGAGCGGCAAATTTATACGCCTGGGCGCGTGGCATCCCGCCCAGCACGGCGGCGTCGGCCATCGCTTCGATAAACATAAAGACGTAGGCTGGCGAAGAACCGCTCACACCGACCACCGGGTGGATCATCGGCTCAGCAATCACTTCCGCTTCGCCAAAGCAGCGGAAAATATTCAGCACATCAGCGGTATCTTCTGGGGTTACCAGCGCGTTTGGCGTTACGGAGGTCATCCCGGCATTAACCAGCGCGGGAGTGTTCGGCATGGCGCGGATAATTTTCCGGTCATGGCCCAGCGCGCGGGCAAGCTGGTCGAGCGTGATACCTGCAGCAATAGAAACGACCAGAGAGTCTTTATTCAGGCTGGAGGTGATTTCGCTAAGCACTTTAATCATGATGCCTGGTTTAACGGCGGCAAAAATGATGTCGGCGATTTGCGCTACTTCTTGCGCCGATTCTGCGGCGTTGATGCCGAACTGGTCATGCAGGACGGTGACTTTATCCGGGGAGGGGGTATATACCCAGATTTGCCCTGGAAGCACCTGACCGCTGGCAATCAGACCGCCGAGAATGGCTTTTCCCATATTGCCGCAGCCAATAAAACCGATTTTCTTTTCCATTGCCTCACTCCTGCCGTGAAATTCATTGTTTTGATAATCGCTGGCAGAAGCATAAACAGAACTATGCCGGAAGGCAAAAGCGCGACACAATAGAGGATTACCCAACAAAGGATGACTTTATGACAATTTGGGTGGATGCCGACGCGTGTCCCAATGTAATTAAAGAGATTTTGTATCGCGCGGCGGAACGTATGCAGATGCCGCTGGTACTGGTAGCAAACCAGAGTTTACGCGTGCCGCCATCGCGATTTATTCGTACGCTGCGCGTCGCGGCAGGTTTCGACGTTGCTGATAACGAAATTGTTCGGCAGTGTGAAGCGGGCGATTTGGTGATCACCGCAGATATACCTTTGGCTGCTGAAGCCATCGAGAAAGGCGCGGCGGCGCTTAATCCGCGCGGCGAACGTTACACGCCAGCGACCATTCGTGAGCGCCTGACGATGCGCGATTTTATGGATACCTTACGTGCCAGTGGGATCCAGACCGGAGGACCAGATAGTCTTTCACAACGTGACCGCCAGGCTTTTGCTGCGGAGCTGGAGAAGTGGTGGCTGGAAGTGCAACGTAGTCGTGGCTAAATGTAATTTATTATTTACACTTCATTCTTGAATATTTATTGGTATAGTAAGGGATGTATTGAGATTTCCACCTTAAGTGGAATTTTTTCTTTACAATCGAAATTGTACTAGTTTGATGGTATGATCGCTATTCTCATGACACCGGCTTTCGCCGCATTGCGACCTATTGGGGAAAACCCACGATGACACAACCTCTTTTTCTGATCGGGCCTCGGGGCTGTGGTAAAACAACGGTCGGAATGGCCCTTGCCGATTCGCTTAACCGTCGGTTTGTCGATACCGACCTGTGGTTGCAATCACAGCTCAATATGACGGTCGCGGAGATCGTCGAAAGGGAAGAGTGGGCGGGATTCCGCGCCAGAGAAACGGCGGCGCTGGAAGCGGTAACTGCGCCATCCACCGTTATCGCTACAGGCGGCGGCATTATTCTGACGGAATTTAATCGTCACTTCATGCAAAATAACGGGATCGTGGTTTATTTGTGTGCGCCAGTATCAGTCCTGGTTAACCGACTGCAAGCTGCACCGGAAGAAGATTTACGGCCAACCTTAACGGGAAAACCACTGAGCGAAGAAGTTCAGGAAGTGCTGGAAGAACGCGATGCGCTATATCGCGAAGTTGCGCATATTATCATCGACGCAACAAACGAACCCAGCCAGGTGATTTCTGAAATTCGCAGCGCTCTGGCACAGACGATCAATTGTTGATTTTCGAGCGCCTATACTTAACGTTCATCCCGTGAAATAAGGAAGAACGATGCCAACGAAACCGCCTTATCCTCGTGAAGCATATATAGTGACGATTGATAAAGGAAAGCCAGGACAGACGGTAACCTGGTACCAACTCAGAGCCGATCATCCTAAACCAGACTCGTTGATCAGTGAACATCCGACCGCTCAGGAAGCGATGGATGCGAAAAAACGCTATGAGGACCCTGACAAAGAGTGACCGCATCAGACTGCTCGGAAGGGATTCTGAGTGCCGCCACAAGGGATCTGCGTCACATTTTTCACAATTCATGTTTTTCAAATAATTAGAATATTAAACAATAACAATCCATTACTGGAATCATTTGGAATCTTTACATTATGCAGTGCAGGTCTGCTGCTACGCTTTTTGTCATTTGTAGCACAAGTAAGTGTCAGCAGTGGTGCTTAACACTTGCCCGGTAATTAACGACGAAATAAAAGTAAGGTGGAAGAACAATGAGTGCGTCGTTGGCGATCCTGACTATCGGCATTGTACCTATGCAGGAAGTTTTGCCGCTCCTGACAGAATACATTGACGAAGATAATATTTCCCATCATAGCCTGCTGGGGAAGTTAAGCCGCGAAGAAGTGATGGCGGAGTACGCGCCAGAAGCAGGCGAAGACACAATTCTCACATTATTAAATGACAACCATCTGGCCCATGTTTCGCGTCGCAAAGTGGAGCGAGACCTGCAAGGTGTGGTTGAAGTGCTCGATAATCAGGGTTACGACGTCATTATATTAATGAGTACAGCAAACATTAGTAGTATGACCGCGCGTAATACGATCTTTCTTGAGCCGTCGCGGATATTGCCACCGCTGGTTTCCTCTATTGTTGAAGATCATCAGGTGGGGGTTATCGTACCGGTTGAGGAGTTGCTGACCGTTCAGGCGCAAAAATGGCAAATTTTGCAGAAACCGCCAGTATTTTCATTGGGTAACCCCATTCATGATTCGGAACAAAAAATCATTGATGCCGGGAAAGAATTACTGGCAAAAGGTGCAGATGTCATCATGCTGGATTGTTTGGGATTTAACCAGCGTCATCGCGATTTACTGCAAAAACAGCTCGATGTTCCTGTCTTGCTCTCTAACGTATTGATTGCACGGCTGGCTGCGGAATTACTGATGTAATTTTGCGTGACAGCCAGCGCCTCTGGCCCCTATAGTGAAGTAGATGTTCAACTACCAGACAGGGCCAGTTTATGCTTCAAAGTAATGAGTACTTTTCCGGCAAAGTGAAATCGATCGGCTTTTCCAGCAGCAGCACTGGTCGCGCCAGCGTGGGTGTTATGGTTGAAGGTGAATACACCTTCAGCACCGCTGAGCCTGAAGAGATGACGGTAATCAGTGGCGCGCTGAATGTGTTACTGCCTGACGCGACCGACTGGCAAGTGTATGAAGCCGGTTCGGTGTTTAATGTTCCCGGTCACAGCGAGTTTCATCTGCAAGTTGCCGAACCCACCTCTTATCTGTGCCGCTATCTGTAATTCCTCGCCTTCCCCTTGAACGGGAGGGCATTTTTCTGAAATGTCCTCTCTTTAACCCATAATAATATTTCCTTTGCTGGGATTTTTTCGATTTCCGATATATTCATAATTCATCAAGGTTGATATAAATATCAGCGAAGATCTCCAGATATTGTTGCGGAACTGGCGACGATAAAAGATAAATCAGATGATGAATGGTGGCGTGCATTGCTGCAAAGTCGCAATGATCATTTGCGCCAAACGGCATTGCACAACGCACATACCCCGGTGTTGTTGTTAACGACATTGACTGAGCCTCAGGAGCGGTCGCTGGCTATTAATAATTCACAGCTGGCTGCCGATGTGAAAACGGCGTGGTTAAAAGAGGAGCCATCATTACTCTTATTTGTCGAACAACCCGATCTTTCGCTGTTACGTGATTTAGTGAAAACCGGGGCAACGCGAAAAATTCGCAGTGAAGCGCGTCACCGGCTTGAGGAAAAACAATGACACAACGCCCCTGGAGCAAGTTACAGCATAAAACGCATAATATTGCTGCGCTAAGAATTATTGCCCGCTGTAGCTAACGATTATATTCCTGGTGTGGCTTTGTACGCCGGATAAGACGCGGCAGGCGTCGCATCCGGCATTAAAGGTAAATCAGCAATTAACGTTGTGCTTCGCCACCTAATCCTTCAATCAGGTTTTGAATTAACGCTGCCAGTTCACCAGTCATCAGGATGAAATCGGCATCAAAGCGCTGGGCGAAATCTTCACGGTCGATATCTTCGTTTTGATCGCGCAGCTCGTCGCAGAACTTCAGACGCTTGAGCGAACCATCGTCGCACATCACAAACTGAATGCGCTGCTGCCAGTCAAGCGCCAGTTTAGTCACCACTTTTCCGGCTTCAATGTGGTTGGTGATCTCTTCGCTGGTCAGATCTTGTTTCTTCGCGCGGATCACGCCGCCATCTTCCAGCAACGATTTCAGCTCGGCTTCATCAAGCAGCTGGAAGCCCTGTGCCGCGCTGCCGGAACGTACCCATTCGGTCAGCGTCAGTTCAATCGGGTTTTCCATGCTCAATGGTACAACCGGTAACGACCCCAGGCTTTTACGCAGCAGTGCCAGCGTATCTTCCGCTTTTTTGGCGCTGGCGCAGTCCACCATAATCAAACCGTTAACCGTGTCGATCCACATCATTGTCTGGCTAAAACGGCTGAAAGCACGCGGCAGCAGAGAGTGCAGCACTTCGTCTTTCAGCGAATCTTTTTCGGTTTTCTTCAGCTTACGCGCCTGTTCTGCTTCCAGTTTGGCGATTTTCGCTTCCAGCGCCTGTTTAATCACCGGGGACGGGAGGATTTTTTCTTCTTTGCGCGCACAGATAACAATTTGACCATTGGCAACGTGCGTTAACGCATCGCTGTGCGATCCCATCGGAGGTACCCAGCCCATCTTCGCCATGTCCTGGCTGCCGCATGGGGTAAATGCCATCGAGGCTAGCTGTTTTTCCATCTCTTCTGCACGCAGCGAAATCTCGCGGCTAAGACGGTAAACCATTAAATTTTTGAACCACAGCATGATAATTTCCACGGCCTTGTCGTTAAATTTAGCGGGCATGATAACGAATTGTCGGCGGCCTTGCATTGCCAATCCGGTTGTCCGTCTCTACGCTATTGATATTGAAAAAAATAAGGAGAGTACCGTGCGTATAGGTATCGATTTAGGCGGCACCAAAACTGAAGTGATTGCATTGGGCGATGCAGGGGAGCAGTTGTACCGCCATCGTCTGCCCACGCCGCGTGATGATTACCGGCAGACTATTGAAACGATCGCCACGTTGGTTGATATGGCGGAGCAGGCAACAGGGCAGCGCGGAACGGTAGGTATGGGCATTCCAGGTTCGATTTCGCCCTACACCGGCGTGGTGAAGAATGCCAATTCAACCTGGCTCAACGGTCAGCCATTCGATAAAGACTTAAGCGCGCGGTTGCAGCGGGAAGTGCGGCTGGCAAATGACGCCAACTGTCTGGCGGTTTCAGAAGCGGTAGATGGCGCGGCAGCGGGAGCGCAGACGGTATTTGCCGTGATTATCGGCACGGGATGCGGCGCGGGCGTGGCATTCAATGGGCGGGCGCATATCGGCGGCAATGGCACGGCAGGCGAGTGGGGACACAATCCGCTACCGTGGATGGACGAAGACGAACTGCGTTATCGCGAGGAAGTCCCTTGTTATTGCGGTAAACAAGGTTGTATTGAAACCTTTATTTCAGGCACGGGATTCGCGACGGATTATCGTCGTTTGAGCGGACATGCGCTGAAAGGCAGTGAAATTATCCGCCTGGTTGAAGAAAGCGATCCGGTAGCGGAACTGGCATTGCGTCGCTACGAGCTGCGGCTGGCAAAATCGCTGGCACATGTCGTGAATATTCTCGATCCGGATGTGATTGTCCTGGGCGGCGGAATGAGCAATGTAGACCGTTTATATCAAACGGTTCCACAGTTGATTAAACAATTTGTCTTCGGCGGAGAATGTGAAACGCCGGTACGCAAGGCGAAACATGGTGATTCGAGCGGCGTACGCGGCGCTGCATGGTTATGGCCACAAGAGTAAAAAAACCAGGCAATTGGCGTATCATGCCTGATGCGACGCTTGCCGCGTCTTATCAGGCCTACAAAGTGAGCCGTCCGGTAGGCCGGATAAGGCGCTCGCGCCGCATCCGACAACAAATAACGCGCACAGTGGCGGCAACCCCCCAGTGCTCCGATGCCTGATGCGACACTGGCGTGTCTTATCAGGCCTACAAAATGAACAGTCCCGTAGGCCGGATAAGGCGTTCACGCCGCATCCGGCAACAAGCGATGCGCACTGCGACTGCTATCTACCCCAGTGGTTTCGCCAGCACCGAACTATCCGCCGCTTGCTGGCGCTTATAGCGACCATACAGCAGCAACGACGACATCGCAGCAAACGAAAGCAGGGCGGCGGGCAGCGCCACGTAATTATATGCCAGCCCCAGCGTCAGCATCATACCACCGCAATATGCGCCGACGGCGCTACCGAGGTTAAACGCTATTTGCCCACCTGCGCCACCTAATAACTCTCCGCCTTTGGCATTTTGCAGTAATAATATTTGTAGAGGTGCTGATAGGGCAAATAATCCCGCGCAACAAATAAAAGCAAAAATAAGCGACGTTGTTTTCATACCGCCGAAGAAAAAGAGCATCAGCAGTGCCAGTACAATG
Organism: Escherichia coli DSM 30083 = JCM 1649 = ATCC 11775; assembly: GCF_003697165.2. Lineage (GTDB taxonomy): Bacteria > Pseudomonadota > Gammaproteobacteria > Enterobacterales > Enterobacteriaceae > Escherichia > Escherichia coli. The sequence continues at coordinate 3,595,505 of NZ_CP033092.2, read as the reverse complement.
ATAAAGTCAGTCACTGCTGCAATGCGCAGTGGTGAATAACGTCCTGAAATCCTGCCACTTAGCATATTCCCCAGCACCATCCCTAGCCCAACTAACATCATAATAAAGGTCATCGCCGTTTCCGAAAAACCGGAAATAAACATCATGTATGGCTTTACGTAGCTGAACCAGGCAAACACACCTGCGTTGCCAAACATCGTAGCGGCGAAAATTAACCACGGGGCAGGGCTGCGTAAAAAGTGAAATTGTTCGCGTAGTTTTCCTTTCGCCTCGTCGCGAATATCCGGCACCCAAAAATAGACCGATGCCATCACCGCAATATTAAAAACAGCGATCAACAAAAAGGTGTAGCGCCAGCTAAATTCCTGACTTAAATACGTTCCCAGTGGAATGCCCAGCAAATTGGCGACTGTCATCCCGGAAACCATCCCTGCCACGGCGGCGGTGACTTTGCCGGGTTTGATAATTTTTGATAACACGATCGCGCCGACGCCAAAAAATGCACCATGCGGAAAGCCGGAAACCAGCCGACCAATGGCGAGCATCAGGTAAGACGAAGAGAGCGTGAACATGGCGTTGCCAATGACGCACAACGCCACCAGAAACAACAAGATATGTTTGAGTGAGTAGCGGCTGGAAAAAAGCGCGATTATAGGCGCACCGACCACCACCCCCAGCGCATAATACGAGATCATATGCCCGGCGGCAGGAATCGAAATTCCTACGTTATGCGCCAGCTCCGTGAGCACGCCCATAATGCCAAATTCGGCCATCCCCAAACCAAACGTGCCCAGAGCCAAAGATAAAATAACTTTTTTCATACCACCATCACAACCACCAGAACGGCTACCAATCACCGTAGCCAATAAAGTGATAGATTGCAGGATAACGACCAGCGAGGCCAAGAGATAATTCGCCCCTCTGTATTCATTATCCTGCTGAATAGTTATTTCATTGCAAACGCACTTTCCAGTTTGCTGTAGCCCAGTCCATTGATCTTCTTCACTTTGATCTGCACCGGAATACGCTCTTTCATCGCCTCAACGTGGCTAATCACCCCGATGGTTTTGCCACTGGCATTCAGGGCATCCAACGCATCAAGGGCGGTATCCAGCGTTTCGCTATCCAGTGTGCCAAAACCTTCATCAAGGAACAGCGAGTCAATACGCGTTTTATGGCTGACCAGATCTGAAAGCGCCAGTGCCAGCGCCAGACTGACGAGGAAACTTTCGCCGCCGGAAAGGGTACGGGTATCGCGTACCGCATCAGCCTGCCAGGTATCAACAACCTCAACTTCCAGCGCTTCGCTGGCTTTGCGCTGTAACAGATAGCGCCCGTGTAGCCGGGTGAGTTGCTGATTAGCGAGATGGACTAAATTATCCAGCGTCAGCCCTTGGGCAAACTTGCGGAATTTATCGCCCTCTTTGGAACCTATTAGCGAATTCAGATATCCCCAGTCCTCAACCTGCTGCGTCATTTGAGCAATTTGCTGCATTAAGGTTTGTTGTTGCTGACGGTTATCTGCATCCTGCTTCAGCTGCTGGCGAATCTCGCCTTGACTCGTGGTGTTTTCACGCAACTTTTGGTGAGTTTGCGCTAACTCTTGCTGAATCTGCTCCACCGTCACAGTGAGAGACAACCCGCCAGGTCGGTGTTGCTGATGCTGTGTCAGCGTTTCTGCTGTCTGAGTGACCAGCGTTTGCGCCTGACGGCGCTGGTTTTCCAGATTCTGCTTGAGCTGTTCCAGCTGCGTTAGTGTTTGTTCATCCATTAGCGCCGCAAGGAACGCCTGCTGATCGTCAAAGACGCTCGCCTGTAGCGCGGTGTCAAACTGCGCCTGGGCTTTTTGCAGACTTTGCGCCGCCAGAACATCCTGTTGCTGTAACGTCTGCTGCTGGCTGTGTAATGCGAGACATTGTTCATGAACCTGCCGCCAGTTTTCCAGCGCCACAGTTTCTTCGCTGTGCGGGAGTTCATCACTTTGCGGCAACGTTTCCAGAATCGGCGTCAGTTGCTGAATACGGTTTTGCAGCGCGGTTAATTCGTTCTGGCGATGCTGCCAGCTCTGCGCTTCTTGCTGACGCGTCGCCAACCAGCTCTCTTCTTCATCTTCCTGTGGCAATGTCAGTGCATAACCCGCCAATGCCGTTAAGAGCTGCTGCTGGCGTTGTTCAATTTGCTGTTGATACTGGATAATTTGCTGATTATGCGCGGCAATCTGCCCTTGTAATTCATGCCGTTGGCTGAGTAACCGCAGCTGGCGTTCGTGCTCATCTTGTGCATCTAGCCACGGTTGAATATCGTCCTGTGGCTGCAAGGTGATATTGAGGCTGGCCGTGACGGCTTGCCATTGTTGAGTAAGTGCTTGCTCATCTTGTCGGAGGCTTTGCGCTTCGTTTTCATCACGCTGAAGTTGCTTTGTTAAGGCGTCCAGTTGCCCACGTAGCGTCGCACCTTCTTCGCCGAGCTTTTTCACTTCTTTTTCCAGCGTTAATAGCCGGGCCTGATTAACGCCCGGTTCCAGCGCCTGATACGCCTCGACCGCCGGGTGGCTGGTGGAACCACAAAGTGGACAAGGCTGACCCGCTTGTAACTGCGCGCGCTGGGCTTCCAGCGTTTTAATGCGAGTTTCCTGCTCGCAAATGGTTTTCACATCGGCAAGTTGTTGCGTTTTTTCTTTATAACGATGGCGCATTTCGTTAAGTGCGGCATTACGTTGCGTCTGTTCCAGAGTGACATTCTGGATAGCGACCTGTAACTGCGCCAGACGTTTTTGTTGGGGAACAATCTGCCCATGCAGTGCGACCAGGCGCTGACGCAGTGGGCGTTGCTCAGCATGTTGCGCCAGGGCGCTAGCAACTTCATCGGCGGTTAACGTCAACGTGATCGCCGCAAGTGCATTAAGTTTTTGCTCAGCATGAGTTAACTGTTGCTGCCATTGCCGCAGATGCTCGCGATCGCTGGTTTGTTGGGAGAACTGCGCACGCCAACCCGCCAGTTCGTTGTTCCACTGACGTAAGCGGTCGTGTTCCTGTAACCAGGCATTCAGGCTTTGTTGCTGCTGCTGTAATTCTGCTGACTGCTTCGCCGCGTGGTGGCGAATGCTCGCACGAAGCGCCATTGTGCTCTGTAAGCGAGTATTTACTTCTTCAATCTGCTGGCGAGTATGCGCCAGCGCCGTGCTGTATTCTGCGATGCGTTCCCAGTGCGGACGAAGATTTCGTGCCGGTTGTGCCAGACTGAGCGCCGCCAGTTGAGGTTGCGCTTTTTCTTCTTCGGCTAACGCCTGTTGCAAGGCCTGTTGACGGCGGCTGCCTTCTTGCTGCAATTCGTCCAGACGCGTTAACCAGTTTAGCGATTGTTGTTCTTGCTGCTGCGCGGTAATTAACTGTTTTTCTTCGTCAGTAAGTACCTGCAAACTCGCTGTCAGCGATTGCACTTGTTCTGGCGTGAGCAACGCGACGCCGCTGGCCTGCGCTTGCAGCTTCTCCAGCTCTGTGCGGGCCGATTTGTGCTGCTCAAAAACCATCGCCGAGATTTGCCCGTAGATTTCAGTGCCGGTTAACTCCTCGAGCAATTCTGCGCGTTCTTTGGGTTTGGCATTCAGGAAGGCAGCAAATTGCCCCTGCGAAAGCAGCATCGAACGGGTGAAGCGCCCGTAATCCAGTCCGGTTAACGTCGCCGTCAGTTCCAGCTTATCTTTCACTTTGTCGGCGAGAATTTTGCCGTCTGCACAGCGCGCCAGCTCTACGCGTGGCACCTGCAAATTACCGTCCGGCTGGTTACGCGCCCGATTCTGGCTCCAGAACGCGCGATACGCTTCACCTTTGACTTCAAACTCCACTTCCGCCAGACATTCGGCGGTATCGCGGGTCATGAGATCATTTTGCGATTGTGAAACGTTAGAGAGGCGCGGGGTTTCGTGATACAGCGCCAGACAAATGGCGTCCAGCAGGGTGGTTTTCCCCGCACCGGTTGGGCCGGTAATAGCAAACAGCCCGTTGCTGGCGAACGGCTCGCGGGTGAAATCAATCTTCCATTCGCCTTTTAATGAGTTCAGGTTTTTCAGGCGCAGGCTGAGAATTTTCATGCTTCGTGTTCTCCGGCGAGGCTATGCAACGTCGTGGCGAAAAGATGCTGCAGACGTTGCTGCTGTGATTCATCCAGTTCTTCCAGTGCCAGACGGCGATTGAACACCTCTTCGACGCTGAGTTCGCTGAGGGTTTCACGCTGTTGGCTGGCTAACACACGCTCGCGCTGTTCACGACTCCGGCGTACCAGCAATACTTCGACAGGCAATGATTCGGTTAATGCCTGGATTTTGCGCTGAATATCATGCAGATACTCATCAGTAGTGATTTCGATATCCAGCCAGACAGGCGGCTCCTGTGATATATCGCGCCACTGTTCCAGCTGTGCGGTAATCGACGCCAGATCGCCTTTCAGCACCGCCATGGGTTGCGTTACCGGTACGTTCAGGTTTTCCACGCTCTCTAATTTGCCGTTTGAAAATGTCACCAGATGGACATATTTACTCTTACCGCATTCATCAAAACTCAGTGGTATGGGGGAACCGCAATAGCGAACATGTTCCATGCCGCCAATAATCTGCGCGCGGTGAATATGCCCGAGCGCGATGTAGTCGGCTGGTGGAAAGTTTTGTGCCGGAAACGCGTCCAGCGTGCCAATATAAATGTCACGCACGGCGTCACTTTTACTGGCACCCACGGTCGTTAAATGTCCAGTGGTGATGATGGGCAGAGGCTGAGCGCCGCGCAGTTTGCAGGCATCGGCATAATGTTGTTGATAATAATCAGTAATAGCCGCCAGCAAATGCTGCTGTTTTTCAATACCGTTAAGCCCCGCCTGGCTGGTAATAATGTCACGCGGGCGTAAAAAAGGTATGGGACACAGCACCGCGCCTGGCGTCCCGTCGCGACGGGGCAATATTTGCGGCGCATGTCCGGCGCTGGCGACCACGGTAGTATTGAGGAACGCCATGATATCGCGCGATTCATTCAGCGTGGCGACCGAGTCATGGTTTCCTGCCAGTACCACCAGATGACAGCCAGTTTGCTGTAAATTGACAACAAAACGGTTGTATAACGTGCGGGCGTAACTGGGCGGCGAGCCGGTATCGAAAACATCACCGGCAACAATAATCGCATCCACCTGATGGGCTTGTGCTGTCTCCAGCAGCCAGTCAAGAAAAGCCTGATGTTCGGCTTCGCGGCTTTTACTGTAGAAGTTCTGGCCGAGATGCCAGTCTGAGGTGTGAAGGATGCGCATAACGGTTCCCTGGCGAAAAAGCATGGGCGCGATTATACCCAAACAGATGTGCCATTTGCTTTTTTCTGCGCCACGGAAATCAATAACCTGAAGATATGTGCGACGAGCTTTTCATAAATCTGTCATAAATCTGACGCATAATGACGTCGCATTAATGATCGCAACCTATTTATTACAACAGGGCAAATCATGGCGAGACGTATTCTGGTCGTAGAAGATGAAGCTCCAATTCGCGAAATGGTCTGCTTCGTGCTCGAACAAAATGGCTTTCAGCCGGTCGAAGCGGAAGATTATGACAGTGCTGTGAATCAACTGAATGAACCCTGGCCGGATTTAATTCTCCTTGACTGGATGTTACCTGGCGGCTCCGGTATCCAGTTCATCAAACACCTCAAGCGCGAGTCGATGACCCGGGATATTCCAGTGGTGATGTTGACCGCCAGAGGGGAAGAAGAAGATCGCGTGCGCGGCCTTGAAACCGGTGCGGATGACTATATCACCAAGCCGTTTTCTCCGAAGGAGCTGGTGGCGCGAATCAAAGCGGTAATGCGCCGTATTTCGCCAATGGCGGTGGAAGAGGTGATCGAGATGCAGGGGCTAAGTCTGGACCCGACATCTCACCGGGTGATGGCGGGCGAAGAACCGCTGGAGATGGGGCCGACAGAATTTAAACTGCTGCACTTTTTTATGACGCATCCTGAGCGCGTGTACAGTCGCGAGCAACTGTTAAATCACGTATGGGGAACCAACGTGTATGTGGAAGATCGTACGGTCGATGTCCACATTCGTCGCCTGCGTAAAGCACTGGAGCCCGGCGGGCATGACCGCATGGTGCAGACCGTGCGCGGTACAGGGTATCGTTTTTCAACCCGCTTTTAAGGCCTTGCTCATCGGACGTAGAGCAGGGCTTATGATTTCTTAACTGGAGTATCTTACGTGCTGGAACGGCTGTCGTGGAAAAGGCTGGTGCTGGAGCTGCTACTTTGCTGCCTCCCGGCTTTCATCCTGGGTGCATTTTTTGGTTACCTGCCCTGGTTTTTGCTGGCATCGGTAACAGGACTGCTTATCTGGCATTTCTGGAATTTATTGCGCCTTTCATGGTGGCTGTGGGTGGATCGTAGTATGACCCCGCCACCGGGGCGTGGTAGCTGGGAACCGCTACTATACGGCTTACACCAGATGCAGCTGCGAAATAAAAAACGCCGCCGTGAACTGGGCAATCTGATTAAACGCTTTCGTAGCGGCGCGGAGTCGCTGCCCGACGCGGTGGTGCTGACCACGGAAGAGGGCGGTATTTTCTGGTGCAACGGTCTGGCGCAACAGATTCTTGGCTTGCGCTGGCCGGAAGATAACGGGCAGAACATCCTTAACTTGCTGCGTTACCCGGAGTTTACGCAATATCTGAAAACGCGTGATTTCTCTCGCCCGCTCAATCTGGTGCTCAATACCGGGCGGCATCTGGAGATTCGCGTCATGCCTTATACCCACAAACAGTTGCTGATGGTGGCGCGAGATGTCACGCAAATGCATCAACTGGAAGGGGCGCGGCGTAACTTTTTTGCCAACGTGAGCCATGAGTTACGTACGCCATTGACCGTGTTACAGGGTTACCTGGAGATGATGGATGAGCAACCGCTGGAAGGCGCGGTACGTGAAAAAGCGTTGCACACCATGCGCGAGCAGACCCAGCGGATGGAAGGGTTGGTGAAGCAATTGCTGACGCTGTCGAAAATAGAAGCCGCACCGACGCATTTGCTCAATGAAAAGGTTGATGTGCCGATGATGCTGCGCGTCGTTGAGCGCGAGGCTCAGACTCTGAGTCAGAAAAAACAGACATTTACCTTTGAGATAGATAACGGCCTCAAGGTGTCAGGCAACGAAGATCAGCTACGCAGTGCGATTTCGAACCTGGTCTATAACGCCGTGAATCATACGCCGGAAGGCACGCATATCACCGTACGCTGGCAGCGAGTGCCGCACGGTGCCGAATTTAGTGTTGAAGATAACGGACCGGGCATTGCACCGGAGCATATTCCGCGCCTGACCGAGCGTTTTTATCGCGTTGATAAAGCGCGTTCCCGGCAAACCGGCGGTAGCGGATTAGGGTTAGCGATCGTGAAACATGCGGTGAATCATCACGAAAGTCGCCTGAATATTGAGAGTACAGTAGGAAAAGGTACACGTTTCAGTTTTGTTATCCCGGAACGTTTAATTGCCAAAAACAGCGATTAATTCGCCTTTGTCATCTTTTATTGCCATAAGCCAGCCGATGCTGGCTTATTTTCTTTGCAGTCGAAATACGGGCGTTAGATTTTACAACGGTTGGTGATTTTTTGTTCGCATGATTAGCCATGTCTTTTTCACGGAAATAGTGTTTTGTACTGGTTGGTGATTTCTTATCGCTATATACCTCTGGTTTTTAGATCCCTTCTTGCTTTAAAACGTTATAAGCGTTTAAATTGCGCTTCAGGTGCTGTCATACTGACTGCATTCACGCGGTAAATCGAAAAACTATTCTTCGCCGCGCCTGGTTGGGAGTATTTCCCGCTAAAATTGTTTAAATATACCGCTGTATCATCCCCAGGGATTGGCACAAAAATTTAACGTTACAACACCACATCCACAGGCAGTATGATTTATGACCCATCAATTAAGATCGCGCGATATCATCGCTCTGGGCTTTATGACATTTGCGTTGTTCGTCGGCGCAGGTAACATTATTTTCCCTCCAATGGTCGGCTTGCAGGCAGGCGAACACGTCTGGACTGCGGCATTCGGCTTCCTCATTACTGCCGTTGGCCTACCGGTATTAACGGTAGTGGCGCTGGCAAAAGTTGGCGGCGGTGTTGACAGTCTCAGCACGCCAATTGGTAAAGTCGCTGGCGTACTGCTGGCAACAGTTTGTTACCTGGCGGTGGGGCCGCTTTTCGCTACGCCGCGTACAGCTACCGTTTCTTTTGAAGTGGGGATTGCGCCGCTGACGGGTGATTCCGCGCTGCCGCTGTTTATTTACAGCCTGGTCTATTTCGCTATCGTTATTCTGGTTTCGCTCTATCCGGGCAAGCTGCTGGATACCGTGGGCAACTTCCTTGCGCCGCTGAAAATTATCGCGCTGGTCATCCTGTCTGTTGCCGCAATTATCTGGCCGGCGGGTTCTATCAGCACGGCGACTGAGGCTTATCAAAACGCTGCGTTTTCTAACGGCTTCGTCAACGGCTATCTGACCATGGATACGCTGGGCGCAATGGTGTTTGGTATCGTTATTGTTAACGCGGCGCGTTCTCGTGGCGTTACCGAAGCGCGTCTGCTGACCCGTTATACCGTCTGGGCTGGCCTGATGGCGGGTGTTGGTCTGACTCTGCTGTACCTGGCGCTGTTCCGTCTGGGTTCAGACAGCGCGTCGCTGGTCGATCAGTCTGCAAACGGTGCGGCGATCCTGCATGCTTACGTTCAGCATACCTTTGGCGGCGGCGGTAGCTTCCTGCTGGCGGCGTTAATCTTCATCGCCTGCCTGGTCACGGCGGTTGGCCTGACCTGTGCTTGTGCAGAATTCTTCGCCCAGTACGTACCGCTCTCTTATCGTACGCTGGTGTTTATCCTCGGCGGCTTCTCGATGGTGGTGTCTAACCTCGGCTTGAGCCAGCTGATTCAGATCTCTGTACCGGTGCTGACCGCCATTTATCCGCCGTGTATCGCACTGGTTGTATTAAGTTTTACACGCTCATGGTGGCATAATTCGTCCCGCGTGATTGCTCCGCCGATGTTTATCAGCCTGCTTTTTGGTATTCTCGACGGGATCAAGGCATCTGCATTCAGCGATATCTTACCGTCCTGGGCGCAGCGTTTACCGCTGGCCGAACAAGGTCTGGCGTGGTTAATGCCAACAGTGGTGATGGTGGTTCTGGCCATTATCTGGGATCGTGCGGCAGGTCGTCAGGTGACCTCCAGCGCTCACTAAATCACTGAACATTTGTTTTAACCACGGGGCTGCGATGCCCCGTGGTTTTTTATTGTGTTGATGGGTTAGGAATTGATGGAAAGTAAGAACAAGCTAAAGCGTGGGCTAAGTACCCGACACATACGCTTTATGGCACTGGGTTCAGCAATTGGCACCGGGCTGTTTTACGGTTCGGCAGATGCCATCAAAATGGCCGGTCCAAGCGTGTTGTTGGCCTATATTATCGGTGGTATCGCGGCGTATATCATTATGCGTGCGCTGGGGGAAATGTCGGTACATAACCCGGCAGCCAGCTCTTTCTCGCGTTATGCGCAGGAAAACCTCGGCCCGCTGGCAGGTTACATTACCGGCTGGACCTACTGCTTTGAAATCCTTATTGTCGCCATCGCCGATGTGACCGCTTTTGGTATCTATATGGGTGTCTGGTTCCCGACGGTGCCGCACTGGATTTGGGTACTGAGTGTGGTGCTGATCATTTGCGCCGTAAACCTGATGAGCGTGAAGGTATTCGGTGAGCTGGAGTTCTGGTTCTCGTTCTTTAAAGTCGCCACTATCATCATCATGATTGTCGCCGGTTTCGGCATCATCATCTGGGGGATTGGCAACGGCGGGCAACCGACCGGTATTCATAACCTGTGGAGCAACGGCGGCTTCTTCAGTAACGGCTGGCTTGGTATGGTGATGTCGTTGCAAATGGTGATGTTTGCTTACGGTGGGATCGAAATTATCGGGATTACCGCCGGTGAAGCGAAAGATCCTGAGAAATCGATTCCGCGTGCGATTAACTCCGTGCCGATGCGTATTCTGGTGTTCTACGTCGGTACGCTGTTCGTCATTATGTCTATCTACCCGTGGAATCAGGTTGGCACTGCCGGTAGCCCGTTTGTGCTGACGTTCCAGCATATGGGCATTACCTTTGCCGCCAGCATTCTTAACTTTGTTGTGCTGACCGCTTCGCTGTCGGCAATTAACAGTGACGTATTTGGTGTAGGCCGTATGCTCCACGGTATGGCAGAGCAGGGCAGCGCGCCAAAAATTTTCAGCAAAACCTCGCGTCGCGGTATTCCGTGGGTTACGGTGCTGGTGATGACTACCGCGCTGCTGTTTGCGGTGTATCTGAACTACATCATGCCGGAAAACGTCTTCCTGGTGATCGCTTCGCTGGCAACCTTCGCCACGGTGTGGGTGTGGATTATGATCCTGCTGTCGCAAATCGCCTTCCGTCGCCGTTTGCCGCCAGAAGAAGTTAAGGCGCTGAAATTTAAAGTGCCGGGTGGGGTAGCAACGACCATCGGCGGTTTGATTTTCCTGCTCTTTATTATCGGGTTGATTGGTTATCACCCGGATACGCGTATCTCGCTGTATGTCGGTTTCGCGTGGATTGTTGTGCTGTTGATTGGCTGGATGTTTAAGCGCCGCCACGATCGTCAGCTGGCTGAAAACCAGTAATCCTTGCGTTCTGTAAGCCGGTTCAGGAGGAAATCCTGATCCGGCTATTCCGAAAGTTATCCGCCCCCGTCCTCCTCCCCCAAATATCCTTCAGATGATGAGTGATCCTGCATTAGGCTATGGCAAGGTGATCAGATTTTCATCACAGGGGAATTATGATGTTAAATGCATGGCATCTGCCGGTGCCCCCATTTGTTAAACAAAGCAAAGATCAACTGCTCATTACACTGTGGCTGACGGGCGAAGACCCACCGCAGCGCATTATGCTGCGTACAGAACACGATAACGAAGAAATGTCAGTACCGATGCATAAGCAGCGCAGTCAGCCGCAGCCTGGCGTCACCGCATGGCGGGCGGCGATCGAGCTCTCCTGCGGACAACCTCGGCGGCGTTATAGTTTCAAATTGCTGTGGCACGATCGCCAGCGTTGGTTTACACCGCAAGGCTTCAGCCGAATGCCGCCAGCACGACTGGAGCAGTTTGCCATTGATGTACCGGATATCGGCCCACAATGGGCTGCGGATCAGATTTTTTATCAGATCTTCCCTGATCGTTTCGCCCGTAATCTTCCTCGTGAAGCTGAACAGGATCATGTCTATTACCATCACGCAGCCGGACAAGAGATCATATTGCGTGACTGGGATGAACCGGTCACGGCGCAGGCTGGCGGATCAACGTTCTATGGCGGCGATCTGGACGGGATAAGTGAAAAACTGCCGTATCTGAAAAAACTTGGCGTGACGGCGCTGTATCTCAATCCGGTGTTTAAAGCTCCCAGCGTGCATAAATACGATACCGAGGATTATCGCCATGTCGATCCGCAGTTTGGCGGTGATGGGGCGTTGCTGCGTTTGCGACACAATACGCAGCAGCTGGGAATGCGACTGGTGCTGGACGGCGTGTTTAACCACAGTGGCGATTCCCATGCCTGGTTTGACAGGCACAATCGTGGCACGGGGGGAGCTTGTCACAACCCCGAATCACCCTGGCGTGACTGGTACTCGTTTAGTGATGATGGCACGGCGCTCGACTGGCTGGGCTATGCCAGCTTGCCGAAGCTGGATTATCAGTCGGAAAGTCTGGTGAATGAAATTTATCGCGGGGAAGACAGTATTGTCCGCCACTGGCTGAAAGCGCCGTGGAATATGGACGGCTGGCGGCTGGATGTGGTGCATATGCTGGGGGAAGCGGGTGGGGCGCGCAATAATTTGCAGCACGTTGCCGGGATCACCGAAGCGGCGAAAGAAACCCAGCCGGATGCGTATATTGTCGGCGAACATTTTGGCGATGCACGGCAATGGTTACAGGCCGATGTGGAAGATGCCGCCATGAACTATCGCGGCTTCACATTCCCGTTGTGGGGATTTCTTGCCAACACCGATATCTCTTACGATCCGCAGCAAATTGACGCCCAAACCTGTATGGTCTGGATGGATAATTACCGCGCAGGGCTTTCTCATCAACAACAATTACGTATGTTTAATCAGCTCGACAGCCACGATACTGCGCGATTTAAAACGCTGCTCGGTCGGGATGTTGCGCGCCTGCCCCTGGCGGTGGTCTGGCTGTTCACCTGGCCTGGTGTACCGTGCATTTATTACGGTGATGAAGTGGGACTGGATGGCAAAAACGATCCGTTTTGCCGTAAGCCGTTCCCCTGGCAGGTGGAAAAGCAGGATTCGGCGTTATTCGCGCTGTACCAGCGAATGATTGCGCTGCGTAAGAAAAGTCAGGCGTTGCGTCGTGGCGGCTGTCAGGTGCTGTATGCGGAAGATAACGTGGTGGTATTTGTCCGCGTGCTGAATCAGCAGCGTGTACTGGTGGCAATCAACCGTGGCGAAGCCTGTGAAGTGGTGCTACCCGCGTCACCGTTGCTTAATGTCGCGCAATGGCAACGCAAAGAAGGTCACGGGCAACTGACGGACGGGATTCTGGCTTTGCCTGCCATTTCGGCTACGGTGTGGATGAATTAACGTCTTATAACGCCTTGCGTGACGCCTGCTCCATCATCCGCGGATAAAACTGCCAGAAGCGGGTTTCGAGAGCATCGTAATGGGCGTCTAAATCGTACCAGGAGTCACGCAGGGCATCCAGACGTGGGCGACGGCTTGCCATGCCGTTTAACACGCTCTGGATGAAATCCATATCGCGATAGCGCACCAACCACTGCTCTGACCATAAGTAGTTGTTCAGATTGATAAAGCGTGGCGGTGAGTCTGGAAGAATAGTCATCACTTGCTCCCGGGCATAACAGGTAAATTCCTGTAGCGGAAAATCGGGCGACAGCTGCGACCAGTGGCGGGACAGAAAGTGATCCCACATCACATCCAGCGTAATAGGCGCGACACGGCGCGTTTCATTACGAAACCACTCCCGCGCTTCGCGGACTTCCGGCAGATTGTCGGTTAATACGTCGATTCGCCGATGCATATGAATACCAGCCACGACGTCGGGCGGAAAACTTTCTTCAGGATTTCCGCGTACGAAATCAGCCAGTAAATTGCCGGAAAGCGAGCTTTCCGCGAGATGGGCTAAATGCAGGTGAGCTAAAAAATTCATATACACTTCATCCTTCAAACTGCCTCTTCGTTGGCTGCCTTCACTCACCCCAGTCACTTACTTAATGTAAGCTCCTGGGGACTCATTCAGTTGCCATCTCGATGCATCTTGAATGATTTTGTGTATAGATTATGTCATCCATCAAGGAGGGTAAAGGTTGCAGGGAGAGCGCCCCGGCACTAGACTACCCGCCTCTTATTTTAGTCTGAGTCAGTGTCATGCGCGTTACCGATTTCTCTTTTGAATTGCCCGAATCCCTGATTGCCCACTATCCCATGCCTGAACGCAGTAGCTGTCGTTTACTGTCGCTGGACGGGCCGACGGGCGCGCTGACGCACGGTACTTTCACCGATTTACTCGATAAGCTCAACCCCGGCGATCTTCTGGTTTTTAATAATACCCGCGTGATCCCGGCGCGCCTGTTTGGGCGTAAAGCCAGCGGCGGCAAGATTGAAGTGCTGGTTGAGCGGATGCTCGACGAAAAACGCATTCTTGCGCATATTCGCGCCTCGAAAGCGCCAAAACCTGGCGCAGAACTGCTGCTGGGCGATGACGAAAGTATTAACGCAACGATGACCGCGCGCCACGGCGCACTGTTTGAAGTCGAATTTAATGATGATCGTTCGGTACTGGATATCCTCAACAGCATCGGCCATATACCGCTGCCGCCGTATATCGACCGTCCGGACGAAGACGCTGACCGCGAACTTTATCAAACAGTTTATAGCGAAAAACCGGGCGCGGTTGCAGCTCCGACCGCTGGTCTGCATTTTGACGAGCCTTTGCTGGAAAAATTACGCGCCAAAGGCGTGGAGATGGCGTTTGTGACGTTGCACGTTGGTGCGGGCACCTTCCAGCCGGTGCGCGTCGACACCATTGAAGATCACATCATGCACTCGGAATACGCTGAAGTGCCGCAGGATGTGGTAGACGCGGTACTGGCGGCGAAAGCGCGCGGTAACCGGGTGATTGCGGTTGGTACCACCTCAGTACGTTCGCTGGAAAGTGCGGCTCAGGCAGCGAAAAACGATCTCATTGAACCGTTCTTTGACGATACCCAAATCTTTATCTATCCGGGCTTCCAGTACAAAGTGGTCGATGCGCTGGTGACGAACTTCCACCTTCCGGAATCGACGCTGATTATGCTGGTTTCGGCATTTGCTGGTTATCAACACACCATGAATGCCTATAAAGCGGCGGTAGAAGAGAAATATCGCTTTTTTAGTTACGGTGATGCGATGTTTATCACGTACAATCCGCAGGCAATTAATGAGCGCGTTGGGGAGTAATTCCGCGGCGCTGGTTTAAACGTTGGACTGTTTTTCTGACGTAGTGGAGAAAAAATGAAATTTGAACTGGACACCACCGACGGTCGCGCACGCCGTGGCCGCCTGGTCTTTGATCGTGGCGTAGTGGAAACGCCTTGTTTTATGCCTGTTGGCACTTACGGCACCGTAAAAGGGATGACGCCGGAAGAAGTTGAAGCCACTGGCGCGCAAATTATCCTCGGCAACACCTTCCACCTGTGGCTGCGCCCGGGCCAGGAAATCATGAAACTGCACGGCGATCTGCACGATTTTATGCAGTGGAAAGGACCAATCCTTACCGACTCCGGCGGCTTCCAGGTCTTCAGCCTTGGTGATATTCGTAAAATCACCGAACAGGGCGTTCACTTCCGCAACCCGATCAACGGCGACCCGATTTTCCTCGACCCGGAAAAGTCGATGGAGATTCAGTACGATCTTGGTTCGGATATCGTCATGATCTTTGATGAGTGTACGCCGTATCCTGCTGACTGGGATTACGCAAAACGCTCCATGGAGATGTCTCTGCGTTGGGCGAAGCGTAGCCGTGAGCGTTTTGACAGTCTCGGAAACAAAAATGCGCTGTTTGGTATCATTCAGGGCAGTGTTTACGAAGATTTACGTGATATTTCTGTTAAAGGTCTGGTAGATATCGGTTTTGATGGCTACGCTGTCGGCGGTCTGGCTGTGGGTGAGCCGAAAGCAGATATGCACCGCATTCTGGAGCATGTATGCCCGCAAATTCCGGCAGACAAACCGCGTTACCTGATGGGCGTTGGTAAACCAGAAGACCTGGTTGAGGGCGTACGTCGCGGTATCGATATGTTTGACTGCGTAATGCCAACCCGCAACGCCCGAAATGGTCATTTGTTCGTGACCGATGGCGTGGTGAAAATCCGCAATGCGAAGTATAAGAGCGATACTGGCCCACTCGATCCTGAGTGTGATTGCTACACCTGTCGCAATTATTCACGCGCTTACTTGCATCATCTCGACCGTTGCAACGAAATATTAGGCGCGCGACTCAACACCATTCATAACCTTCGTTACTACCAGCGTTTGATGGCGGGTTTACGCAAGGCTATTGAAGAGGGTAAATTAGAGAGCTTCGTAACTGATTTTTACCAGCGTCAGGGGCGAGAAGTACCACCTTTGAACGTTGATTAATATTAATAATGAGGGAAATTTAATGAGCTTTTTTATTTCTGATGCGGTAGCGGCAACGGGTGCACCGGCGCAAGGTAGCCCGATGTCTTTGATTTTGATGCTGGTGGTATTCGGTCTGATTTTCTATTTCATGATCCTGCGTCCACAGCAGAAGCGCACCAAAGAACACAAAAAGCTGATGGACTCCATCGCTAAAGGTGATGAAGTGCTGACGAACGGTGGCCTGGTCGGTCGCGTAACCAAAGTAGCGGAAAACGGCTACATTGCTATCGCACTGAATGACACCACTGAAGTAGTTATTAAACGTGACTTCGTAGCTGCCGTTCTGCCGAAAGGCACCATGAAGGCGCTGTAATTAAAATTTTTCCCTAAGGGAATTGCCGTGTTAAACCGTTATCCTTTGTGGAAGTACGTCATGCTGATCGTGGTGATTGTCATCGGTCTGCTGTATGCGCTTCCCAACCTGTTTGGTGAGGATCCGGCTGTTCAGATCACTGGTGCGCGCGGAGTCGCCGCCAGTGAGCAAACGCTGATCCAGGTCCAGAAAACGTTACAAGAAGAAAAAATAACTGCTAAGTCTGTGGCACTGGAAGAGGGCGCTATTCTTGCGCGCTTCGACTCCACTGACACCCAGCTGCGCGCTCGTGAAGCATTAATGGGCGTTATGGGTGACAAATACGTCGTGGCGCTTAACCTTGCCCCGGCAACGCCGCGCTGGCTGGCAGCTATTCATGCTGAGCCGATGAAGCTCGGCCTTGACCTGCGTGGCGGCGTTCACTTCCTGATGGAAGTGGATATGGACACCGCGCTTGGCAAACTCCAGGAACAAAATATCGATAGCCTGCGCAGCGACCTGCGTGAAAAGGGCATCCCGTATACCACCGTTCGTAAAGAAAACAACTACGGCCTGAGCATCACTTTCCGCGATGCTAAAGCTCGTGATGAAGCCATTGCGTATCTGAGCAAGCGCCATCCGGACCTGGTGATTAGCAGCCAGGGCAGCAACCAGCTGCGTGCGGTAATGAGCGATGCTCGTCTGAGTGAAGCGCGTGAATATGCGGTGCAGCAGAACATCAATATCCTGCGTAACCGTGTAAACCAACTTGGCGTGGCGGAGCCGGTGGTTCAGCGTCAGGGTGCTGACCGTATCGTTGTTGAACTGCCAGGTATTCAGGACACTGCGCGTGCGAAAGAGATTCTGGGTGCGACGGCAACGCTGGAATTCCGTCTGGTAAACACCAACGTTGATCAGGCCGCTGCGGCATCCGGTCGCGTACCGGGCGACTCTGAAGTGAAACAGACCCGCGAAGGTCAGCCGGTTGTGCTGTACAAACGCGTAATTCTGACCGGTGACCATATCACCGACTCCACTTCCAGCCAGGACGAATACAACCAGCCGCAGGTTAACATCTCGCTCGATAGCGCGGGTGGTAACATCATGTCTAACTTCACCAAGGACAACATCGGCAAACCGATGGCAACCCTATTTGTGGAGTACAAAGACAGCGGTAAGAAAGATGCAAACGGTCGTGCGGTTCTGGTGAAACAGGAAGAGGTGATTAATATCGCCAACATCCAGTCTCGTCTGGGTAACAGCTTCCGTATTACTGGCATCAATAACCCAAGCGAAGCGCGTCAGCTTTCACTGCTGCTGCGTGCCGGTGCGTTGATCGCGCCGATTCAGATTGTTGAAGAACGTACCATTGGCCCAACCCTGGGTATGCAGAACATTGAGCAGGGGCTGGAGGCTTGCCTTGCCGGTCTGCTGGTTTCTATTCTGTTCATGATCATCTTCTATAAGAAGTTTGGTCTGATTGCGACCAGTGCTCTGATTGCCAACTTGATCTTGATTGTCGGTATTATGTCGCTGTTGCCAGGCGCAACGCTGAGTATGCCAGGTATCGCGGGTATCGTCTTAACCCTTGCGGTAGCGGTCGATGCGAACGTACTGATCAACGAACGTATTAAAGAAGAGTTGAGCAACGGACGTACTGTTCAACAGGCAATTGATGAAGGTTATCGTGGCGCATTCAGTTCCATCTTCGATGCGAACATCACCACGCTGATTAAAGTCATCATCCTGTATGCAGTGGGTACCGGGGCAATTAAAGGGTTCGCGATTACTACCGGTATCGGTGTGGCGACGTCGATGTTTACCGCGATTGTCGGTACGCGTGCCATCGTAAACCTGCTATATGGCGGCAAGCGCGTCAAGAAGCTGTCAATCTGAGGAGTGCGATGTGGCACAGGAATATACTGTTGAACAACTAAACCACGGCCGTAAAGTCTATGACTTTATGCGCTGGGACTACTGGGCTTTCGGCATCTCTGGTCTGCTGTTAATCGCCGCTATCGTTATTATGGGCGTGCGCGGCTTTAACTGGGGGCTGGATTTTACCGGTGGTACGGTTATTGAAATTACGCTCGAAAAACCGGCTGAAATTGACGTAATGCGTGATGCATTGCAAAAAGCCGGTTTTGAAGAGCCGATGCTGCAAAACTTTGGTAGCAGCCACGACATCATGGTCCGTATGCCGCCTGCTGAAGGCGAAACCGGCGGTCAGGTGTTGGGCAGCCAGGTTCTGAAGGTGATTAACGAATCCACCAATCAGAATGCGGCAGTGAAGCGTATTGAGTTCGTCGGTCCGAGCGTGGGGGCAGACCTTGCGCAAACCGGTGCGATGGCGTTGATGGCGGCGCTGCTGTCTATCCTCGTGTACGTAGGTTTCCGCTTTGAGTGGCGACTGGCGGCAGGGGTTGTTATTGCGCTGGCGCACGACGTTATCATTACGCTGGGTATTTTGTCGTTATTCCATATCGAGATTGACCTGACCATTGTGGCATCATTGATGTCGGTTATCGGTTACTCGCTTAACGACAGTATCGTGGTATCGGACCGTATTCGTGAAAACTTCCGCAAGATCCGTCGCGGTACGCCTTACGAAATCTTTAACGTGTCCTTGACCCAGACGCTGCACCGTACCTTGATCACATCCGGTACTACCTTGATGGTTATCCTGATGCTGTACCTCTTCGGTGGTCCGGTACTGGAAGGCTTCTCGCTGACCATGCTTATCGGTGTTTCCATCGGTACTGCATCTTCCATCTATGTGGCATCTGCGCTGGCTCTGAAACTGGGTATGAAGCGCGAACACATGTTGCAGCAGAAAGTGGAAAAAGAAGGGGCGGATCAGCCGTCAATTCTGCCTTAATCAAGTTTCAGCTGATGTTGAAAATCCCGGTCAGAAGATCGGGATTTTTTTTGATGTAAGGTGATTGCGAAAATCCCCGCATCTTGGGAAACTGCGCGTAACCCTACATTTCATCCAGGTAACTTTTTCATGGCTATCATCCCAAAAAACTATGCGCGGTTAGAAAGCGACTATCGCGAAAAAGCATTAAAAATCTATCCGTGGGTCTGCGGTCGCTGTTCCCGCGAGTTTGTTTATTCCAACCTGCGTGAACTTACCGTTCACCACATTGATCACGACCATACTAATAACCCGGAAGATGGCAGTAACTGGGAATTACTTTGTCTCTATTGCCACGATCATGAGCATTCGAAATACACCGAAGCGGATCAGTATGGTACGACCGTTATCGCAGGGGAAGATGCGCAGAAAGATGTCGGTGAAGCGAAGTACAACCCATTCGCTGATTTGAAAGCGATGATGAACAAGAAGAAGTGATAAAAAATGCCGGATATGAAATCCGGCATTCTCACAATTAGAAGTTGTAACCTACTACCAGATAACCACCCCAGCCGGTAGAGCGAACGTTGAAGTTGCCGTTGCCGAAGTTCAGTTCTGCATCGTCATTCCACTGACCACCGTTATGCCAGTAACGGGCAACGACAGAGTAGTGCCAGTGATCGTAATTCAGCGCCAGAATATGGCTGGACGCAATAGAGTTATTGGTACGTGTTTTAATACCGTTGTTCGCATAACCGCTGTCATCGCCCAGGTCGGAACCCCAGTCGAAGTTGGTGAAGCCGATGTAGCTCAACTGGCCGCCCCACAGATCGGTAATCGGCACAAAGTACTTCACTTTGAAACGGTAACCGTCCCACTCGTTTTCGTTCGCTGCGCCGTAGTTCTGCCACTGGTATTTCGCATAGACGTTCATGGACAGGCTCATCGGCAGACCAGTATCGATGTCGGTACCCAGACCCATGTACCAGGTGCTCTGGCGGCCATCTTTATTACGACCCATGTCGTAAATGTAGTTGTTCGCGAAGTACCACTCTTTGAACGGACCGAAGCTAAGGTCAGTATTGGTCAGCTTGTCAATGGAGAAACGCGGTTCGATTTCCATAAACAGCGGAGAACCGTGGTTCCAGATACCTTTTGCATCGGAGTTACCGCCGAAGAATACCGGCGCATCCGCATAACCATAGAAGTCGAACCAGTCTTTTTTAGCGAATGCTTCGTACTCAAGGTAGGTATCGTTGCGGAGCTGCGGTCCGAAACGGGTGTGATAGCTTCCGACAACGTTAACGCTCTGGTGCCACCAGTCGGAAAGATACTGCGGTTTGTCGTTTTCAGCTGCGTTGACAGTAAAAGACGAAGAGAGCGCCAGTACCGCACCGGCTGCCAGTAATGTTTTTTTCATATGTATGCCACTGTTTGAAAATCCCTTGCGGGAGTGAAAAAGGCGCAAATTGCGTTTCTAAATATTTCGTATACAGAGGAGCCTATTATAAAAATCATTGCTCACAAAAATATGTTTCGTTTCACAGTTCTATCATTTACGTAATCGATTGCGTTCACGTTTACACACATTCGGGCGGGGATTGTACTGACTTTCACCCTTGTTGCAAACTTTTACTATCAATCCAGGTGATGTAAGCGGAGTAACAAAATGACGGGGAAGATGTTGCGGGACGCACAATATCGCCCCGCAATACGTTTACTGCATAACAGGTTGAATGTCGTGGATACGTACAAAGCCTAACTGATCCACAGACATACCCTTTAACTGTAACGGAATATCAACATCGCTGGGGGCGAGGACGCTGGCAGGTGCGTTAATCAATTGATTCTGCACATTGATTTCCTGAAAGTTGTCTATTGTTCCCTGAATTTGCCCATATTCAACGGTTCCGCTGAATGCGGGTAAAGGGTCATTAGATTCGCCCTGAATACGTAGCGTCAGGGTGGTGCCATCTGTATCAGGCGTAATATTCACCAGCGACATACGTAAAGTACCGATCTGGCTTTCCAGTCTTGCTGGTGTTTTTGCTCCAGGCAGAAGGTAAACCCCACTGCTGGATTTTGCATTCAGCCTGTTTTGCTGAGTGATTTTGACCGTTTCTTTATTGAGCTGCGTCATCTCCTGGTTCAGCGTGCTGACGCTGTGTTTCATCTGTCGCACTTCACTTTGCTGCACACAGGCGCTAAGGCTGAACAGGCTTCCCAGCAGGAGCAGTCGAAAAACGTTAGTATTCATAGGTCGTCCCTTTCTCGTCGCAATTAGCCTAATGGTAGAGGGTAAAAGCAGTGAAAGCATCGATCCTTTATCTCAAAAGCGTTGCGCCTTTGTTGTATCGTCAGTTCAGGGTAAAATAGATTTCTGTTAACCACCTGGTCAGGACGCCGTATGCATTGCCCATTCTGTTTCGCCGTGGACACTAAGGTAATTGACTCTCGTCTCGTGGGCGAGGGTTCATCCGTACGCCGCCGTCGGCAGTGTCTGGTGTGTAATGAACGTTTCACCACCTTTGAAGTGGCGGAGCTGGTTATGCCGCGTGTTGTAAAAAGCAACGACGTGCGTGAACCGTTTAATGAAGAGAAATTACGTAGCGGAATGCTGCGGGCGCTGGAAAAACGTCCGGTGAGTTCCGATGACGTCGAAATGGCAATCAATCATATAAAATCGCAGCTGCGCGCCACCGGTGAGCGCGAAGTGCCGAGCAAGATGATTGGCAATCTGGTGATGGAGCAATTGAAAAAGCTCGATAAAGTCGCCTATATCCGTTTTGCCTCTGTCTACCGCAGTTTCGAAGATATCAAAGAATTTGGCGAAGAGATCGCGCGCCTGGAGGACTAAGCCGTGCAGGACGAGTATTAC
This sequence comes from Escherichia coli DSM 30083 = JCM 1649 = ATCC 11775, assembly GCF_003697165.2. Classification (GTDB taxonomy): domain Bacteria; phylum Pseudomonadota; class Gammaproteobacteria; order Enterobacterales; family Enterobacteriaceae; genus Escherichia; species Escherichia coli. Next base: position 3,573,710 of record NZ_CP033092.2, on the reverse strand, counting down.
ATGGCGCGGGCGCTAAAGCTGGCGCAACGAGGACGTTTTACCACGCATCCCAACCCGAATGTCGGGTGCGTCATTGTCAAAGATGGCGAAATTGTCGGTGAAGGTTACCATCAACGCGCGGGTGAACCGCATGCCGAGGTACAGGCGTTGCGCATGGCCGGCGAAAAAGCCAAAGGCGCAACGGCGTATGTCACACTCGAACCCTGTAGCCATCATGGTCGTACGCCACCGTGTTGTGATGCATTAATTGCTGCGGGCGTGGCGCGCGTGGTTGCTGCAATGCAAGACCCCAATCCGCAGGTCGCTGGACGTGGACTTTACCGTTTGCAACAGGCTGGCATTGACGTCAGCCACGGGCTGATGATGAGTGAAGCTGAGCAATTGAATAAAGGCTTTCTCAAGCGGATGCGCACCGGCTTTCCTTATATTCAGTTAAAACTTGGCGCATCGCTTGATGGTCGCACGGCGATGGCGAGTGGCGAAAGCCAGTGGATCACTTCACCTCAGGCGCGACGCGACGTACAACGACTGCGCGCGCAAAGTCATGCCATTTTAACCAGCAGCGCCACGGTGCTGGCGGATGATCCAGCCTTAACAGTGCGTTGGTCTGAACTGGATGAACAAACTCAGGGGCTCTACCCGCAACAAAATCTCCGTCAGCCAGTACGTATTGTGATTGATAGCCAAAATCGCGTGACGCCGGAACATCGCATTGTGCAGCAGCCCGGCGAAACCTGGTTCGCGCGTACGCAGGAAGATTCTCGTGAGTGGCCGGAAACGGTGCGTACCTTGCTGATTCCAGAGCATAAAGGTCACCTGGATCTGGTTGTACTAATGATGCAACTGGGTAAACAGCAGATTAACAGCATCTGGGTGGAAGCGGGGCCAACGCTCGCTGGCGCATTGCTACAGGCGGGTTTAGTCGATGAGCTGATTGTCTATATCGCACCTAAACTATTAGGCAACGACGCCCGTGGATTATGCACGCTGCCAGGGCTTGAGAAATTAGCCGACGCTCCCCAATTTAAATTCAAAGAGATACGTCATGTAGGCCCGGATGTTTGCCTGCATTTAGTGGGTGCATGATCTCCCGGCTCGAAAGGGAAGCAGCGCACGAAATATTATGCTAAAATCCGCCCCCCTGCGGGGCCATACTCGAACCCGAAGGAAGAAAATGAACATTATTGAAGCTAACGTTGCTACCCCGGACGCTCGCGTCGCCATCACCATCGCGCGTTTCAACAACTTTATCAATGACAGCCTGCTGGAAGGTGCAATTGACGCACTGAAACGTATCGGTCAGGTAAAAGATGAAAACATTACCATTGTTTGGGTGCCAGGTGCCTATGAGCTGCCGCTGGCGGCGGGTGCACTGGCTAAAACCGGTAAATACGACGCGGTGATTGCGCTGGGTACGGTTATTCGTGGTGGCACTGCCCACTTTGAATATGTCGCTGGTGGTGCAAGCAACGGCCTGGCGCATGTTGCCCAGGACAGCGAAATTCCGGTTGCTTTTGGTGTTCTGACCACTGAAAGCATTGAACAAGCGATCGAACGTGCTGGCACCAAAGCTGGCAACAAAGGTGCAGAAGCTGCACTGACCGCGCTTGAAATGATTAATGTATTGAAAGCCATCAAGGCCTGAAATTAGTAAGGGGAAATCCGTGAAACCTGCTGCTCGTCGCCGCGCTCGTGAGTGTGCCGTCCAGGCGCTCTACTCCTGGCAGTTGTCCCAGAACGACATCGCTGATGTTGAATACCAGTTCCTGGCTGAACAGGATGTAAAAGACGTTGACGTCCTGTACTTCCGTGAGCTGCTGGCCGGGGTGGCGACTAACACCGCATACCTCGACGGACTGATGAAGCCGTACCTGTCCCGTCTGCTGGAAGAACTGGGCCAGGTAGAAAAAGCAGTACTGCGCATTGCGCTGTACGAGCTGTCTAAACGTAGCGATGTGCCATACAAAGTGGCCATTAACGAAGCGATCGAACTGGCGAAATCGTTCGGCGCAGAAGACAGCCATAAGTTCGTCAACGGCGTACTCGATAAAGCAGCACCTGTGATTCGCCCTAACAAAAAGTAATATCCAGGCCGGTAGATTCACGGAAGACCGTTCCGCGATCGCCGGCCTTTTCTTTTTTACCTGCTGAGGCGTAACGTATGGCATGTGGCGAGTTCTCCCTGATTGCCCGTTATTTTGACCGTGTAAGAAGTTCTCGTCTTGATGTCGAACTGGGCATCGGCGACGATTGCGCTCTTCTCAATATCCCCGAGAAACAGACCCTGGCGATCAGCACTGATACGCTGGTGGCGGGCAACCACTTCCTCCCTGATATCGATCCTGCTGATCTGGCTTATAAAGCACTGGCGGTGAACCTAAGCGATCTGGCAGCGATGGGGGCCGATCCGGCCTGGCTGACGCTGGCATTAACCTTACCGGACGTAGACGAAGCGTGGCTTGAGTCCTTCAGCGACAGCTTGTTTGATCTTCTCAATTATTACGATATGCAACTCATTGGCGGCGATACCACGCGTGGGCCATTATCAATGACGTTGGGTATCCACGGCTTTGTTCCGATGGGACGAGCCTTAACGCGCTCTGGGGCGAAACCGGGTGACTGGATCTATGTGACCGGTACACCGGGCGATAGCGCTGCCGGGCTGGCGATTTTGCAAAACCGTTTGCAGGTTGCCGATGCTAAAGATGCGGACTACTTGATCAAACGTCATCTCCGTCCGTCGCCGCGTATTTTACAGGGGCAGGCACTGCGCGATCTGGCAAATTCAGCTATCGATCTCTCTGACGGTCTGATTTCCGATCTCGGGCATATCGTGAAAGCCAGCGACTGCGGCGCACGTATTGACCTGGCATTGCTGCCGTTTTCTGATGCGCTTTCTCGCCATGTTGAACCGGAACAGGCGCTGCGCTGGGCGCTCTCTGGCGGTGAAGATTACGAGTTGTGTTTCACGGTGCCGGAACTGAACCGTGGCGCGCTGGATGTGGCTCTCGGACACCTGGGCGTACCGTTTACCTGTATCGGGCAAATGACCGCCGATATCGAAGGGCTTTGTTTTATTCGTGACGGCGAACCTGTCACGTTAGACTGGAAAGGATATGACCATTTTGCCACGCCATAAAGATGTCGCGAAAAGTCGCCTGAAAATGAGTAATCCGTGGCATCTGCTTGCTGTCGGATTCGGAAGTGGATTAAGCCCGATCGTTCCTGGCACGATGGGGTCGCTGGCGGCGATTCCCTTCTGGTATCTGATGACTTTTTTGCCCTGGCAGCTCTATTCGCTGGTGGTAATGCTGGGGATCTGTATCGGCGTCTATCTTTGTCATCAAACGGCGAAAGACATGGGCGTGCACGATCACGGCAGTATTGTCTGGGACGAATTTATTGGTATGTGGATTACGCTCATGGCGCTGCCGACCAATGACTGGCAGTGGGTTACCGCCGGATTTGTGATTTTCCGTATTCTGGATATGTGGAAGCCGTGGCCGATCCGCTGGTTTGATCGCAATGTACATGGCGGCATGGGGATCATGATTGACGATATTGTCGCCGGGGTGATCTCCGCTGGCATCCTGTATTTTATCGGTCATCACTGGCCGCTGGGTATTCTGTCGTAGTTGTGCACCGATGCCTGATGTGACGCTTGTCACGTCTCATCAGGCCTGCATACCTATTTAAATCCTACGACCGGATGCGGTTTATACGGCGTTTCCAGCTCGGCGATCTGTTCCGGCTTCAAGGTGATATCCACCGCGTTTAGCAGTTCATCAAGCTGTTCCTCCCGAGAAGTTCCGATAATCGGTGCGGCAATGCCCGGTTTACTCAACAACCAGGCCAGCGCAACTTGTGCTCGCGTTGCACCAAGTTCTTCACTGACGCCCGTTAAGCGTTCTACAATTTGTGCGTCATTTTCATTGCTTTCTTGGTAGAGATTTTTCCCCACTTCATCCGACACCAGCCGTGCGGTGGTTTCTCCCCAAGGACGCGTCAGACGGCCCCGCGCCAGCGGGCTCCATGGAATCACCGCTACGCCTTCCTGATAACACAGCGGCAGCATCTCGCGCTCTTCTTCACGATAAATCAGATTGTAGTGATCCTGCATACTGACAAACTGCGCCCAGCCGTGCTGTTTTTGTAGTTCCAGTGCTTGAGCAAACTGCGAAGCGTGCATGGATGACGCGCCGATATAACGCGCTTTCCCGGCTTTTACCACGTCGTTCAGGGCTTCCAGCGTCTCTTCGATCGGCGTGTTGTAATCCCAGCGATGAATTTGCAGGATATCGACATAATCCATGCCGAGACGGCGCAGGCTGTCGTCGATAGAGCGCAAAATTTGTGCACGGGATAATCCTTCCGGTAAATCACCAACGCGATGGAACACTTTGGTCGCAACGACCACGTCTTCACGACGGGCGAAATCCCGCAGTGCGCGACCGACGATCTCTTCGCTGCTGCCATCGGAATAGCTATTGGCGGTGTCAAAGAAATTTATGCCGCCTTCCAGCGCACGTTTAATGATGGGACGGCTGCTCTCTTCCGGCAGTGTCCATGCGTGATTACCGCGATCTGGCTCGCCAAAGGTCATACAGCCGAGGCAAAGTCGGGAAACACGAAGGTCGGTTTTTCCTAAGGGGTTGTATTGCATGCTGCCACTCCTGCCATGAATAATTTCTTAAGCATAGCAGGAGTAGAGTAGGGATTATGCCAGCCAGGCCTTGATTTTGGCTTCCATACCGGCGGCATCGAGGCCGAGTTCGGCGCGCATTTCTTCCTGAGTTCCTTGTGGAATAAAGAAGTCAGGCAGGCCAATGTTCAGCACGGGTACTGGTTTACGATGGGCCATCAGCACTTCGTTCACGCCGCTACCTGCGCCGCCCATAATGGCGTTTTCTTCTACGGTGACCAGCGCTTCATGGCTGGCGGCCATTTCCAGAATTAACGCTTCATCAAGCGGTTTCACGAAACGCATATCGACCAGCGTAGCGTTCAGCGATTCAGCGACTTTCGCCGCTTCTGGCATCAGCGTACCAAAGTTAAGGATCGCCAGTTTCTCACCACGACGCTTCACAATGCCTTTGCCAATTGGCAGTTTTTCCAGTGGCGTCAGTTCCACGCCAACTGCGTTGCCGCGCGGGTAGCGCACCGCGGACGGGCCATCGTTATAGTGATAGCCGGTATAGAGCATCTGGCGACATTCGTTTTCATCGCTCGGGGTCATAATGACCATTTCCGGTATGCAGCGCAGGTAAGAGAGATCAAAAGCGCCCTGGTGGGTTTGACCGTCAGCACCAACAATGCCCGCACGGTCGATGGCGAACAGGACCGGAAGCTTTTGAATCGCCACGTCATGCAGCACCTGATCATAGGCGCGTTGCAGGAAGGTGGAGTAGATCGCAACAATGGGTTTGTAGCCTCCAATCGCCAGACCCGCAGCAAAGGTCACTGCGTGTTGCTCGGCAATTGCCACGTCGAAGTAGCGATCCGGGAATTTACGTGAAAACTCGACCATGCCGGAACCTTCACGCATCGCCGGAGTAATCGCCATCAGCTTGTTATCTTTCGCTGCGGTTTCGCACAACCAGTCGCCAAAGATTTTTGAATAGCTTGGTAAACCGCCGCTACTTTTCGGCAGACAACCGCTGGAGGGATCAAATTTAGGCACGGCGTGGAAGGTGATTGGGTCTTTTTCTGCCGGTTCATAACCACGACCTTTTTTGGTCATGATATGCAGGAACTGCGGGCCTTTCAGGTCGCGCATGTTCTTAAGCGTGGTGATAAGCCCCAGCACATCGTGACCGTCCACCGGGCCGATGTAGTTAAAGCCCAGCTCTTCAAACAACGTGCCAGGCACTACCATGCCTTTAATATGTTCTTCGGTACGTTTGAGCAGCTCTTTAATGGGTGGCACGCCAGAGAAAACTTTTTTTCCGCCTTCGCGCAGTGAAGAGTAAAGCTTACCGGAAAGCAGCTGCGCCAGATGGTTGTTGAGCGCGCCAACATTTTCGGAAATCGACATTTCATTGTCGTTGAGAACCACCAGCATATCAGGACGGATATCGCCCGCGTGATTCATCGCTTCAAACGCCATGCCAGCAGTAATCGCGCCATCGCCAATGACACAGACGGTGCGGCGATTTTTGCCTTCTTTCTCGGCAGCAACTGCGATCCCAATTCCGGCACTGATGGAGGTTGATGAATGCCCGACGCTTAATACGTCATATTCGCTTTCGCCGCGCCACGGGAACGGGTGCAGGCCACCTTTCTGACGGATGGTGCCGATTTTGTCGCGGCGCCCGGTCAAAATTTTATGCGGATAAGCCTGATGCCCCACATCCCAGATTAACTGGTCAAACGGGGTATTGTAGACATAGTGCAGCGCCACGGTCAGTTCGACCGTGCCCAGCCCGGAGGCGAAGTGCCCGCTGGAACGGCTCACGCTGTCGAGTAAATAGCGGCGCAGTTCGTCGCAGAGTTTCGGTAAACTCTCTTTCGGCAACAGTCGTAACTCCTGGGTGGAGTCGACCAGTGCCAGGGTCGGGTATTTGGCAATATCAAAACTCATCAGGGGCCTATTAATACTTATTGTTTATTTATTACGCTGGATGATGTAGTCCGCTAGCGCTTCCAGTGCCGAGGTATCGAGTGACTGTTCAGCCAGTTGTTTCAGCGACTGACGGGCATCGTCGATCAGATCCCGGGCTTTCTTCCGGGCTTGCTCAAGACCCAGAAGTGCAGGGTAGGTACTTTTACCAAGTTGCTGATCGGCACCCTGGCGTTTTCCCAACGTTGCAGTATCTCCTACCACATCCAGGATGTCATCCTGAACCTGGAAGGCAAGGCCGATGCTCTCTGCGTACTTGTCGAGTACTGGCAGAGCACGACGCCCTTTATCTCCGGCGCTTAATGCACCAAGGCGAACGGCGGCGCGAATCAATGCGCCAGTTTTATGACGATGTATACGCTCAAGCGCGTCCAGAGGTACGCGTTTGCCTTCCGCGTCTAAATCTAATGCCTGACCACCGCACATTCCGGCAATACCGCTGGCGCTCGCCAGTTCAGAAATCATCGAAATTCTGTCGCGATCCGACACTTCCGGCATATCTGCATCGCTTAAAATCGAGAACGCCAGCGTTTGTAAAGCATCGCCAGCGAGAATCGCGTTTGCTTCGCCAAACTTCACATGGCAGGTCGGCAAACCGCGACGCAGATCGTCATCATCCATCGCCGGTAAATCATCATGAATTAATGAGTAAGCGTGGATACACTCTACGGCGGCAGCGGGTGCGTCCAGTGTGTTTGTGCTAACGCCGAACATATGACCAGTGGCATAAACCAGGAAAGGTCGCAGGCGCTTACCACCTAATAATGCGCCATACTGCATGGTTTCGACCACGGGAGTGTTCTGAAAGGGCAGTGGGGCGATAAAACGGCTCAGCGCCTGGTTGGCCTGCTTAACGCAGGCTTCGAGTTGCTGCGGAAAGTCCATTACTCATTGTCCGGTGTAAAAGGGGTTAGAGAGGCGTCTTCATTGTCAGACAGCAGAATTTGTACGCGCTGTTCGGCTTGTTGTAATTTGGCCTGCCCCTGACGTGCCAGCTGCACGCCGCGTTCGAACTCGTTCAGCGCCTCTTCCAGCGGCAGGTCGCCACTTTCCAGACGGGTTACAATCTGTTCCAGCTCGCTCAGCGCCTTTTCAAAGCTGGCGGGAGCCTCATTTTTCTTCGGCATAATGAATGTCTGACTCTCAATATTTTTCGCCCCGTCATGGTAACGGACTCAGGGCAAATAGCAAATAACGCGCAATGGTAAGGTGATGTGCGCAGCAAAGCGATGTTAGTGGTATACTTCCGCGCCTGGATGCAGCCGCAGGTGTGGGCTGCTGTATTTTTCCCTATACAAGTCGCTTAAGGCTTGCCAACGAACCATTGCCGCCATGAAGTTTATCATTAAATTGTTCCCGGAAATCACCATCAAAAGCCAATCTGTGCGCTTGCGCTTTATAAAAATCCTTACCGGGAACATTCGTAACGTTTTAAAGCACTATGATGAGACGCTCGCTGTCGTCCGTCACTGGGATAACATCGAAGTTCGCGCAAAAGATGAAAACCAGCGTCTGGCTATTCGCGACGCCCTGACCCGTATTCCGGGTATCCACCATATTCTCGAAGTCGAAGACGTGCCGTTTACCGACATGCACGATATTTTCGAGAAAGCGTTGGTTCAATATCGCGATCAGCTGGAAGGCAAAACCTTCTGCGTACGCGTGAAGCGCCGCGGCAAACATGATTTTAGCTCGATTGATGTGGAACGTTACGTCGGCGGCGGTTTAAATCAGCATATTGAATCCGCGCGCGTGAAGCTGACCAATCCGGAAGTGACTGTCCATCTGGAAGTGGAAGACGATCGTCTGCTGCTGATTAAAGGCCGCTACGAAGGTATTGGCGGTTTCCCGATCGGCACCCAGGAAGATGTGTTGTCGCTCATTTCCGGTGGTTTCGACTCCGGTGTTTCCAGTTATATGTTGATGCGTCGCGGCTGCCGCGTGCATTACTGCTTCTTTAACCTCGGCGGCGCGGCGCATGAAATTGGCGTACGTCAGGTGGCGCATTATCTGTGGAACCGCTTTGGCAGCTCCCACCGCGTGCGTTTTGTCGCTATTAATTTTGAACCGGTCGTCGGGGAAATTCTCGAGAAAATCGACGACGGTCAGATGGGCGTTATCCTCAAGCGTATGATGGTGCGTGCCGCGTCCAAAGTGGCAGAACGTTACGGCGTACAGGCGCTGGTTACCGGTGAAGCGCTCGGCCAGGTGTCCAGCCAGACGCTGACCAACCTACGCCTGATTGATAACGTCTCCGATACGCTGATCCTGCGTCCGCTGATCTCTTACGACAAAGAGCACATCATCAACCTGGCTCGCCAGATTGGCACCGAAGACTTTGCCCGCACGATGCCGGAATATTGCGGCGTGATTTCCAAAAGCCCGACGGTGAAAGCGGTTAAATCGAAGATTGAAGCGGAAGAAGAGAAGTTCGACTTCAGCATTCTCGATAAAGTGGTGGAGGAAGCGAATAACGTTGATATCCGCGAAATCGCCCAGCAGACCGAGCAGGAAGTGGTGGAAGTGGAAACCGTCAATGGCTTCGGCCCGAACGACGTGATCCTCGATATCCGTTCTATCGATGAACAGGAAGATAAGCCACTGAAAGTCGAAGGGATTGATGTGGTTTCTCTGCCGTTCTATAAACTGAGCACCAAATTTGGCGATCTCGACCAGAGCAAAACCTGGCTGTTGTGGTGTGAGCGCGGGGTGATGAGCCGCCTGCAGGCGCTCTATCTGCGCGAGCAGGGCTTTAACAATGTGAAGGTGTATCGCCCGTAATATGTGGTTGTAACGTCGCATCTGGTCAGATGCGACGTTTACCGCATCCGACACTACTCGTAATAATTATAAATCCCTGCCGCCATCACCAGTTGTGATGCCACTTCATGGGCTTTCTCGCGCCCAACCAGCAGGTCGATAATTTTCAGACCAAAGTCGATAGCTGTACCTGGCCCCTGGCTGGTCAGCAATTTTACCCGTGCATCCCAGACGACGCGCTTGTCCTGCCATTGTTCGGCGGGTATTTTGTCTTTCAGCGTCGGGAAGCCGGTCATATTGCCAATCGGGAAGATATCGTGCGGGACCAGCACGGTGGCTGGCGCGGCGCAAATAGCCGCGACGATACGCCCGGAACGGTGGAACTGTTTAACGGTTTCAACCAGCAGGGTGCTATCGCGAAAACACTCTGCGCCTTTGATGCCACCAGGCAGCACAATCACGTCATATTCGCCATCAGCCACTTCAACCAGCGGCGCATCCGCCAGCAGCTTCACGCCGCGCGAGCAGGTAATCGCCAGGTTACCATCGCTGGCGACGCTGGCAGTGGTGACTTTGATACCGCCGCGAACCAAGAGGTCGATAGTGGTGACGGCTTCAGTCTCTTCACTACCAGGGGCGAGGCAAACCAGTGCCGATGCGCTCATATTCACTCTCCTTTCTTTTTACCATTTCAAACAGGCGGGTGTTTTCCGGTACGGCAATCCCATGCGCGCGGGCGCGGCGTAAGAGAAAACCATTGATATAGTCGATTTCGGTGTGGCGCAGCGCGCGGATATCCTGCAACATCGACGAGATATTTTCCGCTGTGGCATCAATCACCTGCATCACGTAATCACGCAAATCTTCTGCTGAAGTATGATGCCCTTCGCGTTCGATCACTGCCGCGACTTCTTCGCATATCTGCATAATTTCTTGCGGATGATGACGTAATTCACCATTCGGGCAATTCCAGGTGGCGGTCAGTGGATTAATCACACAGTTGACTGCCAGCTTGCGCCACAGCTCGGCGCGAATATTGTTATGCCACGCGACGTCAGGCAATACGGTTTGCAAAATATCCGCCAGATAACTGTAATCGCCGTCCTGTTGCCGTGCCGGACCAATATGCGTGATACCGTTTGCCACATGAATAATGACATTGCCGTCGCGGCGAGCGGCATGGGTGGTGGTGCCCATCAGTAATGGCTGCTGAATGTTTTGCAACTCTTCGATGGTGCCCATGCCGTTGTGAATTAACAGTATTGGCGTGGTTACAGGCAGTGTGGACGCGAGGCTTTTGACGGCATCGGAAACCTGCCATGCTTTCAGCGTCACCAGGAGCAGATCGCTGGTGGCGAGAAAATCGGGATCGTTGGCGGTCAGAGACTCGTTAAATATCGAACCATCTGTCTCAACCAGATTCACGCTACAATAAGGTTGCGGTACGCGCAGCCAGCCCTGAACTTCGTGACCCTGTTTACAAAGTGCTGTAAGCCATAATTGCCCTAAGGCACCGCATCCCAATACGGTAATTTTCATTGTTCCTCCTCACCCGCAACCACTCCGGGTGTTCAATAAGGCTATCCCTTAATTGTGCATGCTGTTGCGACTATGCACAATTAAGGGATACGTCCTGGTGCGGGACTGTCGGTTATTTAACTTTGCGGGTATTATGCTTCGCATCAAAAATGAAGGGAGAGGAAAAGATGCCATCTTTCGATATTGTCTCTGAAGTTGATCTTCAGGAAGCACGTAACGCGGTCGATAACGCGAGCCGCGAAGTGGAGTCCCGTTTTGACTTCCGTAATGTTGAAGCTTCATTTGAGCTGAATGACGCCAGCAAAACCATCAAAGTGTTGAGCGAGTCCGACTTCCAGGTCAATCAGTTGCTGGATATTCTGCGTGCCAAGCTGCTGAAGCGCGGCATTGAAGGCAGTTCACTGGATGTACCGGAAAATATCGTTCATAGCGGTAAAACCTGGTTTGTGGAAGCGAAACTGAAACAGGGCATTGAGAGCGCGACTCAGAAGAAAATCGTCAAAATGATCAAAGACAGCAAACTGAAAGTGCAGGCGCAAATTCAGGGCGATGAGATCCGCGTAACGGGTAAATCTCGTGATGATTTACAGGCTGTCATGGCGATGGTACGTGGTGGCGATCTCGGTCAGCCGTTCCAGTTCAAAAACTTCCGCGATTAATCGCGACAACCTGCGCTTTGTTCATGTCAGATGCGGCATGAACGCCTGATTCGGCCTACAAAGGTTTGTAACTCAGGAACTTAGTAGGCCTGATAAGCGTAGCGCAGCAGGCAATTTCGCCTCGCTTTTATGCCTGGCGAATTGCCTGTTCAACCTCAAAGCGATTCGTCACTTTGCTGTCGATTTTCACATAAGCTGAATGTTCTTCTTCTGCAATCAACACTTCTTTGATGCCTTCAGTTTCCAGCAAACGCACTTTTAACGCCTCGTTTGCGGCAATGTTCGCCGGGATTTCAATGCGCAAGCTGCTGACATACGGCGGTTCTTTCATGGTACTGGCGACTGCCAGCCACACTGCGGCCAGCATTGCGCCAGCGAGAAATACGCCCTGACCGTCAAACATGCCGTCAATCCAGCCGCCCAGCGAACCGCCAATCGCCACGCCAAGAAACTGGCTGGTGGAGTAAACACCCATCGCCGTACCTTTGTAACCTGCTGGCGATTCTTTACTGATAAGTGAAGGCAGAAGGGCTTCCATCAAATTAAACGCCACAAAGAAAAGCTGCACGCCGACCACCAGTTGCCAGAACTGCGTTTGTGCGTTCCACAACACAATTTCCGCGACCACGATCAACCCGACGCAAAAGACAAAGACTTGCTTCATTTTGCGCTTAACTTCAGCGTAGATAATGAAAGGCACGACCGAGCCAAAGGCGATTAACATCGTTGCCAGGTAGACCTTCCAGTGTTCAGCCGCCGGGAACCCCGCATCAGCCAGCTGTCCGGGCAGGGCAACAAAGGTCGACATCAGCAAAATATGCAGACACATAATGCCAAAGTTGAGTTTCAGCAGCCGCGGTTCCGCCAGCACTTTACTGAAACTGCCTTTCACCATTCCGGACTCACGATTAAGTACGTGAGTGCTACTGTTGGGCACAACCCAAATGGTCAACGCAATGCCGGTTGTTGCCAGAATAGCGATCATCCAGAACAGCACGTGCAGCCCAAGTTTGTGAGTGATGATCGGGCCAAGCACCATCGCAATGGCAAAGGTAATGCCAAAGCTCACGCCGATAAACGCCATCGCTTTGGTGCGGTTTTGTTCGCGCGTGAGATCGGAAAGCAGCGCCATAACGGCAGCGGCAATCGCACCGGAGCCTTGTAGCGCCCGGCCCAGAATAATTCCCCAGATGGAGTCAGAGAGCGCAGCGATAACGCTACCGGCGGCAAACACCGCCAGCCCACCGACAATTAATGGTTTGCGACCAATGCGGTCTGAAAGCAGGCCAAACGGAATCTGAAAAACGGCCTGAGTCAGACCATAAATACCAATGGCAATACCGATTAATGCTTCGCTGGCACCTTGCAGAGCCATGCCGTACGTGGTCAGAACCGGCAGAACCATGAACATGCCCAGCATGCGTAATGAAAATACGGTCCCTAAACCCCAGGTCGCGCGCCGCTCACCTGGCGTCATTTTATAATCGTTCATTACCACCTCTGTTTTAAATTCGCGACTAGTGTAAAGCGGCAAACGAATGGGGTAAACATGCGGATTTTTTAGTAAATATTTCGAGAGGGATATGATTCTAATGCTAAGAAAAAAGGTGCCGTAGCACCTTTTTAACTGAGAGGTTGTGTTACCACACAGCAGCCAGCAGCGTATGCGAGTCCGGCACCATAAAATCAACGGACATCATCACCGAGAGGGCAGTGATGGCGATGATAGAGAAACCGAACAGCTTGCGCGCCCAGATTCTGTCATCAGCAACTTTATAGCCGCGCAGAGCCATGCCTAACCACCAGACGCTCACCGCAGCGGCGACCACCAGATATTTATACCCAGCGTAGCCGCCAAGAGAGAGCATCAGCGTGGCAACGGCAAAGGCGATGATATACAGCGTGATGTGATTCTTCGCCACCGAAATGCCTTTCACCACCGGCAGTACCGGAATGTTTGCCGCCTGATAATCCTTAAAGCGGAAAATGGCTATGGCATAAGAGTGAGGCATCTGCCACAGGCTGAAGATAGCCAGCAGGATCGCTGCGCCGCTATCGAACTCGCCGGTTACCGCACAGTAACCGATCACCGGAGGCGCAGCGCCGGAGAGCGAACCAATCAATGTGCCGTAGACAGAATGACGTTTCATGTACAGGCTATAAACGCCGACATAAACCACAAAGCCCATCACCCCCAGCCAGCAGGCCAGCGGATTCGCGCCAAACCACAGCAGCATAAAGCCAGCAATACCCAGCAAGGTGGCGTACACCAGCGAGACAGCAGGAGAGATCAGGCCTTTCACCAGCACCCGATTCTTCGTCCTTTCCATCTTTCGGTCGATATCCCTGTCGATGTAGTTGTTAAACACACAACCCGACGCCACAACCAGTGACACCCCAACCAGCGTGTAGATAAACAGGGGATAATCAATGCTGCCCTTTGAGGCCAGCAAGAATCCCCCAATCACCGAGATCAGGTTGCCAAAGATGATGCCTGGTTTCGTTACTTGCAGGTATTGCTTAAATATCATAACCGCCGCTCTTAGTGCATCATCATGTTGTAGTTGAGGTTCCACATAATCCAAATGGAGCCCACAACCAGGATGGCGATGATTAGCACGGTGAAGACAAATGCCGTCATATTCCAGCCTTCATCTGATTTGGTATTCATGTGCAGGAAGCACACCAGATGCACCAGAATCTGTACCACTGCCATTGCCAGGATTGTTCCCAGAATTACGGCCGGAGAGGCAGCCCCTGTCATCACCATCCAGAACGGAATTACCGTCAGGATTATCGACAGGATAAAGCCTGTCATGTAGGTCTTTACGCTGCCATGGGATGCGCCGCTGCTTGCGTTAGAATGACTCATTACATCGCCCCCATCAGATAAACAACAGTGAACACACAGATCCAAACCACATCCAGGAAGTGCCAGAACAGGCTCAGGCACATGATGCGGGTACGGTTAGTGCTGGTCAGGCCGCGACGGGCGATTTGCACCATCAGCACCGCCATCCAGATAAGACCGGAAGTGACGTGCAGACCGTGCGTGCCGACCAGCGCAAAGAATGCTGACAGGAAGCCGCTGCGATCCGGACCCATGCCGTTAACAATCAGGTGATGGAATTCATAGATTTCCATCCCGATAAATCCGGCACCAAACAACCATGTCAACGCCAGCCAGGAGACAACCTGGCTTTTGTTGTTTTTGTACATGGCGATAGCCGCCATGCCGTAGGTGATGGAGCTGAACAACAGCAAGAAAGTTTCAACCAGAACGAACGGCAGTTCGAAAATGTCCTTACCTGTCGGCCCACCTGCGGTGCCGTTCACCAGAACGGCATAGGTAGCAAACAAGATAGAGAACAGAATGCAGTCGCTCATCAGGTAGATCCAAAATCCGAAGATTTTGGTTCCGCCTGCATCGTGGTGCCCGTGTTCGTGCGCGTGGGCAGTCGCGTGCGTCAAAGTATCAGTTGCCATTTTTCAGCCCTGCCTTAGTAATCTCATCGAAATGCTGGTTTTCCAGTTTTTCGATTTCTGCCACCGGCACGTAGTAATCCACGTCCTCGTCGAAGCTTTTCACGATCCAGGTGATGATCATGCCTGCGAAGCCAACAATCGCCAGCCACCAGATATGCCAGATCATGGCGAAACCGAAGATGGTGGAGAAAGCCGCAATGACGATACCGGCACCGCTGTTTTTTGGCATATGAATTTCTTCATAGTGGTCAGGCTTTTTGTACGCTTCGCCTTTCTCTTTCATTTCCCAGAATGCATCACGTTCGTGAACGTGCGGCACAACGGCAAAGTTATAGAACGGAGGCGGGGAAGAGGTTGCCCACTCCAGCGTACGGCCACCCCACGGGTCGCCAGTCAGGTCACGGTTCTGGTCGCGGTCACGAATAGAAACGTACATCTGAATAACGAGGCAGAGAATACCCAGCGCAATCAGTACCGCACCGCTGGCTGCAATCATCAGCATGGTGTGGAACTGCGGGTCAATCTGCTGGCTCAAACGACGGGTCATGCCCATGAAGCCCAGCGCATACAGTGGCATAAAGGCAACGAAGAAGCCGATGATCCAGAACCAGAACGCGCGTTTACCCCAGGTTTCGTTCAGTTTGAAACCGAACGCTTTAGGCCACCAGTAGGTCATCCCTGCGAAGCAGCCGAAGACCACGCCGCCGATGATCACGTTATGGAAGTGCGCAATCAGGAACAGGCTGTTATGCAGAACGAAGTCCGCGCCCGGTACTGCCAGCAGCACGCCAGTCATCCCGCCCACCGAGAAGGTGACGATAAAACCGATGGTCCACAGCATCGCAGAATGGAACACGATGCGGCCCTGATACATGGTGAACAGCCAGTTGAAGATCTTCACCCCGGTCGGGATGGCGATAATCATCGTGGTGATACCAAAGAAGGCGTTTACGTTCGCGCCCGCACCCATCGTAAAGAAGTGGTGCAGCCAGACGATGAACGACAGCACGGTGATACAGACGGTTGCCCATACCAGCGAGGTATAACCAAACAGACGTTTACGCGAGAAGGTTGCCGCAATTTCGGAGAACACACCGAATACAGGCAGGATCAAGATGTAAACTTCCGGGTGGCCCCAGGCCCAAATCAGGTTGATATACATCATCATGTTGCCACCCATATCGTTGGTAAAGAAATGGGTGCCCAGATAGCGATCCAGGGTCAACAACGCGACGGTAACCGTCAGAATTGGGAAGGAAGCAATAATCAGTACGTTCGCGCACAGTGATGCCCAGGTAAATACTGGCATCTTGAACATGGTCATGCCCGGTGCGCGCATCTTTAGAATGGTAACGAAGAAGTTGATACCGGTAAGCGTCGTACCTATACCGGATAGCTGGAGACTCCATATCCAGTAATCGACACCGACTCCCGGACTGTACTCTATTCCCGATAGCGGTGGATAGGCCAGCCAGCCGGTCTGCGCAAATTCGCCCACGCCGAGAGAAACGTTAACCAGAATCACACCAACAACGGTAAACCAGAAGCTTAAGTTGTTGAGGAACGGGAACGCAACGTCACGCGCGCCGATCTGCAGCGGAACCACCAGGTTCATCAGACCGATAACGAAAGGCATCGCCACGAAGAAGATCATAATCACGCCGTGCGCGGTGAAGATCTGATCGTAGTGGTGAGGTGGCAGGAAGCCCGCTTCGCCCGCCGAGGCAAGGGCCTGCTGGCTACGCATCATAATGGCGTCAGCAAAACCACGCAGCAACATCACAATCGCCACGATGATATACATGATACCGAGGCGTTTATGGTCGACGGAGGTCAGCCACTCTTTCCACAGGTAGGTCCACTTACCGAAGTAAGTGATCAGGCCAACGAGCGCCAGACCTCCCAAAATAATGCCAGCGATCGTAACCATGACGATAGGTTCATGGAACGGGACTGCATCAAGTGATAATTTTCCGAACATCTTTATTCTTCCTCAACCCCTTTAATGGGCGGATTCCGCGTGGCTCATGTCCATGCCTTCCATACCTTCCATACCTTCATGTGCGCTGTGCTCACCTTCTGGCTGGGTCATGTCCATGCTCTTACCGTGAGCCATAAACTTGTTAATCACATCGGCAAACAAGTCTGGTTTCACGTTGGAGAAATATTCCACCTGGTTGTATTCGCTAGGCGCGGCCAGTTTTTCGAACGTAGCCATGTCAGACATGGTGTTCGGCGACTGTTTCGCTTTTGCGACCCATTGGTCGAATGCGGCGCGATCCGGTGTTGCAATAGCTTTGAACTTCATGCCTGAGAAGCCCGGGCCGCTGTAGCTGGCGGAGATACCGTCATAAGTACCGGGTTCGTTGGCGATCAGATGCAGGCGAGTCTGCATACCGGCCATGGCATAAATCTGGCTACCCAGACGCGGAATGAAGAAGGAGTTCATCACGGAGTTGGAGGTCACTTTGAAGTACACCGGAGTGTTCGCCGGGAAAGCGATTTCATTCACGGCTGCAATGCCCTGTTCCGGGTAGATGAAGAACCATTTCCAGTCCATGGAAACCACTTCGATGGTAATGGGCTTCTCGTCGTGTGCCAGCGGCTTGCTAGGCTCAAGAGCGTGAGTGGTTTTCCAGGTCAGTACCGCAAGGAAGATGATGATTAAGATAGGTACCGTCCAGACCACAGCTTCCACTTTATTGGAGTGTGACCAGTTCGGGCTGTACTTAGCATCTTTATTGCTCGCACGGTACTTCCAGGCGAAACCAACAGCCATCAAGATTGCGGGAATAACGACAATCAACATCAGGCCAAATGCCGTCAGTATCAGTGAACGTTGCTCCAGACCAATCTGTCCTTTGGGATCTAACAGCGCAGAATTACAGCCACTGAGCAATACAGTGCCTGCAAATAATGACAACCATCCCAAACTTTTATTGTATTTCCTGAGTCTCATTTAACGACCTCAATTCCACGGGATCTGGTGGCGTTTAAAGTGTGTGGGCATTTTACGGGAAGGTTACATTACTGTAAACATGATTAAATTCCTGTTACTTGGATTTGGCTATCAGGTCACATATGTTGCAAAACATATCAAGTTGATTTTAAGAAGCTGTTGCAAAAGGGCGTTATAACGAAAGGGGAGTGCAGAAGGAGTTTGGGTGGGCAATTGGTATAATCAATATAAAATAAAACAATTATTTAACAAATAATTATCATTGAGGTGACAACTGGGTGGTGAGAAAATAAGGACTCATTAGCTGAATCGTGTAAGAAAAATAGAATTCATAAATTGCGTCAATAATTTCCAAACGCTAAGCCGCACAAAAGAACAAATATTAATAAGCGATGCTGATGTTTATTTAGCCGTAATAATTACGGCGAGTGATTACTACAGCTAAATAATATTACAGATTACGTCAGATGTGTTTTTCGTAGCGCCAGATAATCCAGCAAACCACCAAGCACAACGCCAGAAAGGGCGACTAAAACCCCGACTTCCAGCAGCGCAGGCAGGAAAGAGAAGTGCGTCAAATCCAGCGCGTCCATTGTCAACAGCAGTAACCACACGGCCAACAGGCTGATACCCGCCGCCAGTGTCCACATGGCAAAGGCATAACCTGCAGGATATTCGGTACGGGAGATAAAGTTGCCATTTACTCGTGTATATTCAAGCGTCTGGCGGCAAACCAGCAGCAAAATAAGCCCTGGTACGGCAGCGGCGACGGAGAATAGATAGAATGTCGACCAGCCATGTGCTTCAACAAACCAACCCGCCACGGGGCCGACATAAACTCGCCCTACAGCAGAAAGCGCTGAGAGCAGGGCAAATTGAGTAGCGGAAAATGACTTATTACACAGCGTCATTAACAGCGCGACAAAGGCTGATGTACCCATCCCGCCACAGAGGTTTTCGAAAAAGACGGCTGCACCCATGCTGTAGAGATGCTTATCAGTAATCGACAGCAGCCAGTAACCGGCGTTAGATGCACCTTGTAAAATGCCGAAAATCAGCAGTGCACGGAACAGCGACAGGCGCTGCATCAAAATCCCACCGTACAATGCGCCAACAATGGTCGCCAGTAAGCCAAGCGTTTTGTTAACCACGCCTACTTCACCCGCATCAAACCCGACGCCGCGAATCAAAAACGTGGTTGTCAGGCTCATAGCGAATGCGTCGCCCAGCTTATACAGCACGATAAGAAGCAAAATAAGCCAGGCATTATTGCGACCAAAGAAATCTCGCAGAGGTGCAACAACCGCTTGTTCCAGCGTTTTGGGCACAGGAATGGTGTCGGTGGGTTCTGGTGCAAGCAACGTCGCGATAATACAGGGGATCAACAGCGCCGCCATCAACCAGTACATGCCCTGCCAGCCCAGCCATTTATCTGCCAGCCACAGGGCTAAGCCGCCGGAAACCAGCATCCCTAAACGGTAACCCAGCACGCTGATTGCCGCGCCCGCACCACGTTCTTCTGCCGGGAGCACATCGGTTTTCCACGCATCGAAGACAATATCCTGGGAGGCAGAGCAAAAAGCGATCACCACCGCCAGTGCCGCCATCCAGCGGAGCTGGGTGCCTGGTTCGAGAAAACCCATCGCCGCAATGGCGACTAATAACAGAATTTGCGTGGCGAGCAGCCAACCGCGCCGCCGCCCGAAAAATGGGGGCGTGTAGCGGTCCATCAGTGGTGACCAGAGGAATTTAAAAACGTAAGCCTGGCCTACCAGAGAGAAGAAACCAATGGTTTTGAGATCGATATTCTCGACCGTCATCCAGGCCTGTAAGGTGCCGGACGTCAGGGCGAGCGGTAGCCCGGAAGCAAAACCCAGGATCAGCAATATGGCTGAACGCGGCTGTTGAAAAATACGTAAATATTGACTGGACATGGGCGTCTACAGGCCCGGCTTGCACCGGGCCAGAGGGCAGAAATTAACGCGCGTTCTGCTTGATGAATTCGTGGATGCTGGTGTCCTGAGACATATCAGCGATGGTATCGGTCAGCACACTGTTAACCGCATCGGCGATATTTTTGTTGGAGGCCTGGAACGCACCTTCAACGTTGTAGCTGGCACGATAGTTTTTGGTCATTTTGTTGCCATTCTGCGCGGTAGCGATGATGGCGATATCCGCTTTGGTCGCGATGTTGTAGCGCACATTGCCCTGGGACACGTCAGCATACAGTTGGCTAACGATGATTTGCAGATTAACTGGGCCATTCGGACCAACCATGTATCCACGGGCGGTCATCTGTTTTTCCAGCACTTCTTGCAGCAGGAAACGCAGATCGCGGGAGGCGGTCAGGGTAACGATTTGATTATCGCGGGTGACTTTTGCCAGCGCCTGATCGGTACGCTGATCGGCACCATTAATGCTTACGGTGACGCCCATCAGGCTTGGATCCTGCTGTGGCAGTGTAATCGTCGGGGAAACTTCAATAGTTGTTGGCGGTTTTGCGCATCCTGCAAGCATAAACAGAGCAACTAACGGGAAGAGGATTTTTTTGAACATGTTCGGGCTCTCAGAGACTCTTAAGCGTGTTTGGTAAAAATTCCCGCCATCATAACATTGCCTACGGCGAGGGGAAGTGGGTAAGGCATGTAAATTCATCATGTTGACGAAATAATCGCCCCTGGTAAAAGAAACGCTGATGCGAGGCCTGTGTTTCAATCTTTAAATCAGTAAACTTCATACGCTTGACGGAAAAACCAGGACGAAACCTAAATATTTGTTGTTAAGCTGCAATGGAAACGGTAAAAGCGGCTAGTATTTAAAGGGATGGATGACATCTCAGCGTTGTCGGAGGAGATATTTCATGATGATACGTGAGCGGATAGAAGAAAAATTAAGGGCGGCGTTCCAACCCGTATTCCTCGAAGTAGTGGATGAAAGCTATCGTCACAATGTCCCAGCCGGCTCTGAAAGCCATTTTAAAGTTGTGCTGGTCAGCGATCGTTTTACGGGTGAACGTTTTCTGAATCGTCATCGAATGATTTACAGTACTTTAGCGGAGGAACTCTCTACTACCGTTCATGCGCTGGCTCTGCATACTTACACTATTAAGGAGTGGGAAGGGTTGCAGGACACCGTCTTTGCCTCTCCTCCCTGTCGTGGAGCAGGAAGCATCGCGTAAAAACGCATTTGCAACTGTCGGCGCTTTTCCAGTATGTTGCTAAAGATTTTATGAAAAACGGCCTGCGGGCCGTTTTGTTTTGTCTGGATTTTGCGCTTTTTGCCCAGCATTCAGACGAAAATCGCCCGGGAATTGTGAAAAAATACGCGACAGCGCGCAATAACCGTTCTCGACTCATAAAAGTGATGCCGCTATAATGCCGCGTCCTATTTGAATGCTTTCGGGATGATTCTGGTAACAGGGAATGTGATTGATTATAAGAACATCCCGGTTCCGCGAAGCCAACAACCTGTGCTTGCGGGGTAAGAGTTGACCGAGCACTGTGATTTTTTGAGGTAACAAGATGCAAGTTTCAGTTGAAACCACTCAAGGCCTTGGCCGCCGTGTAACGATTACTATCGCTGCTGACAGCATCGAGACCGCTGTTAAAAGCGAGCTGGTCAACGTTGCGAAAAAAGTACGTATTGACGGCTTCCGCAAAGGCAAAGTGCCAATGAATATCGTTGCTCAGCGTTATGGCGCGTCTGTACGCCAGGACGTCCTGGGCGACCTGATGAGCCGTAACTTCATTGACGCCATCATTAAAGAAAAAATCAATCCGGCTGGCGCACCGACCTATGTTCCGGGCGAATACAAGCTGGGTGAAGACTTCACCTACTCTGTAGAGTTTGAAGTTTATCCGGAAGTTGAACTGCAGGGTCTGGAAGCGATCGAAGTTGAAAAACCGATCGTTGAAGTGACCGATGCTGACGTTGACGGCATGCTGGATACTCTGCGTAAACAGCAGGCAACCTGGAAAGAAAAAGACGGCGCTGTTGAAGCAGAAGACCGTGTGACCATCGACTTCACCGGTTCTGTTGACGGCGAAGAGTTCGAAGGCGGTAAAGCGTCTGATTTCGTACTGGCGATGGGTCAGGGTCGCATGATCCCGGGCTTTGAAGACGGTATCAAAGGCCACAAAGCTGGCGAAGAGTTCACCATCGACGTGACCTTCCCGGAAGAGTACCACGCAGAAAACCTGAAGGGTAAAGCAGCGAAATTCGCTATCAACCTGAAGAAAGTTGAAGAGCGTGAACTGCCGGAACTGACTGCAGAATTCATCAAACGTTTCGGCGTTGAAGATGGTTCCGTAGAAGGTCTGCGCGCTGAAGTGCGTAAAAACATGGAGCGCGAGCTGAAGAGCGCCATCCGTAACCGCGTTAAGTCTCAGGCGATTGAAGGTCTGGTAAAAGCTAACGACATCGACGTACCGGCTGCGCTGATCGACAGCGAAATCGACGTTCTGCGTCGCCAGGCTGCACAGCGTTTCGGTGGCAACGAAAAACAAGCTCTGGAACTGCCGCGCGAACTGTTCGAAGAACAGGCTAAACGCCGCGTAGTTGTTGGCCTGCTGCTGGGCGAAGTTATCCGCACCAACGAGCTGAAAGCTGACGAAGAGCGCGTGAAAGGCCTGATCGAAGAGATGGCTTCTGCGTACGAAGATCCGAAAGAAGTTATCGAGTTCTACAGCAAAAACAAAGAACTGATGGACAACATGCGCAATGTTGCTCTGGAAGAACAGGCTGTTGAAGCTGTACTGGCGAAAGCGAAAGTGACTGAAAAAGAAACCACTTTCAACGAGCTGATGAACTAGCAGGCGTAATTTACGTAGCATAACGCGCTAAATTCGCACAAAGGCCCGTCACCGCCAGGTGGTGGGCTTTTTTTTGTCATGAATTTTGCATGGAACCGTGCGAAAAGCCTCTTTCGGTGTTAGCGTAACAACAAAAGATTGTTATGCTTGAAATATGGTGATGCCGTACCCATAACACAGGGACTAGCTGATAATCCGTCCATAAGGTTACAATCGGTACAGCAGGTTTTTTCAATTTTATCCAGGAGACGGAAATGTCATACAGCGGCGAACGAGATAACTTTGCACCCCATATGGCGCTGGTGCCGATGGTCATTGAACAGACCTCACGAGGTGAGCGCTCTTTTGATATCTATTCTCGTCTACTTAAGGAACGCGTCATTTTTCTGACTGGCCAGGTTGAAGATCACATGGCTAACCTGATTGTGGCGCAGATGCTGTTCCTGGAAGCAGAAAACCCAGAAAAAGATATCTATCTGTACATTAACTCTCCAGGCGGGGTGATTACTGCCGGGATGTCTATCTATGACACCATGCAGTTTATCAAGCCTGATGTCAGCACCATCTGTATGGGCCAGGCGGCCTCGATGGGTGCTTTCTTGCTGACTGCAGGGGCAAAAGGTAAACGTTTCTGCCTGCCGAATTCGCGCGTGATGATTCACCAGCCGTTGGGCGGCTACCAGGGCCAGGCGACCGATATCGAAATTCATGCCCGTGAAATTCTGAAAGTTAAAGGGCGCATGAATGAACTTATGGCGCTTCATACGGGTCAATCATTAGAACAGATTGAACGTGATACCGAGCGCGATCGCTTCCTTTCTGCCCCTGAAGCGGTGGAATACGGTCTGGTCGATTCGATTCTGACCCATCGTAATTGATGCCAGAGGCGCAACTGTGCCGCTATACTTATCCAGGGCGGCACAACGCTGTAAGCGGCTTGCGCCTGAGAATGGCATTTGCGTCGTCGTGTGCGGCACAAAGAACAAAGAAGAGGTTTTGACCCATGACAGATAAACGCAAAGATGGCTCAGGCAAATTGCTGTATTGCTCTTTTTGCGGCAAAAGCCAGCATGAAGTGCGCAAGCTGATTGCCGGTCCATCCGTGTATATCTGCGACGAATGTGTTGATTTATGTAACGACATCATTCGCGAAGAGATTAAAGAAGTTGCACCGCATCGTGAACGCAGTGCGCTACCGACGCCGCATGAAATTCGCAACCACCTGGACGATTACGTTATCGGTCAGGAACAGGCGAAAAAAGTGCTGGCGGTCGCGGTATACAACCACTACAAACGTCTGCGCAACGGAGATACCAGCAATGGCGTCGAGTTGGGCAAAAGTAACATTCTGCTGATCGGTCCGACCGGTTCCGGTAAAACGCTACTGGCCGAAACGCTGGCGCGCCTGCTGGACGTTCCGTTCACCATGGCTGACGCAACCACGCTGACCGAAGCCGGTTATGTGGGCGAAGACGTTGAAAACATCATTCAGAAGCTGTTGCAGAAGTGCGATTACGACGTACAGAAAGCGCAGCGCGGGATTGTCTACATCGATGAAATCGACAAGATTTCTCGTAAGTCAGACAACCCGTCCATTACCCGAGACGTTTCCGGTGAAGGCGTACAGCAGGCACTGTTGAAACTGATCGAAGGTACGGTAGCTGCTGTTCCGCCGCAAGGTGGGCGTAAACATCCGCAGCAGGAATTCTTGCAGGTTGATACCTCTAAGATCCTGTTTATCTGTGGCGGTGCGTTTGCCGGTCTGGATAAAGTGATTTCCCATCGTGTAGAAACCGGCTCCGGTATTGGTTTTGGCGCGACGGTAAAAGCGAAGTCCGACAAAGCAAGCGAAGGCGAGCTGCTGGCGCAGGTTGAACCGGAAGATCTGATCAAGTTTGGTCTGATCCCTGAGTTCATTGGTCGTCTGCCGGTTGTCGCAACGTTGAATGAACTGAGCGAAGAAGCTCTGATTCAGATCCTCAAAGAGCCGAAAAACGCCCTGACCAAGCAGTATCAGGCGCTGTTTAATCTGGAAGGCGTGGATCTGGAATTCCGTGACGAGGCGCTGGATGCTATCGCTAAGAAAGCGATGGCGCGTAAAACCGGCGCCCGTGGCCTGCGTTCCATCGTAGAAGCCGCACTGCTCGATACCATGTACGATCTGCCGTCCATGGAAGATGTCGAAAAAGTGGTTATCGACGAGTCGGTAATTGATGGTCAAAGCAAACCGTTGCTGATTTATGGTAAGCCGGAAGCGCAACAGGCATCTGGTGAATAATTAACCATTCCCATACAATTAGTTAACCAAAAAGGGGGGATTTTATCTCCCCTTTAATTTTTCCTCTATTCTCGGCGTTGAATGTGGGGGAAACATCCCCATATACTGACGTACATGTTAATAGATGGCGTGAAGCACAGTCGTGTCATCTGATTACCTGGCGGAAATTAAACTAAGAGAGAGCTCTATGAATCCTGAGCGTTCTGAACGCATTGAAATCCCCGTATTGCCGCTGCGCGATGTGGTAGTTTATCCGCACATGGTCATCCCCTTATTTGTCGGGCGGGAAAAATCCATCCGTTGTCTGGAAGCGGCGATGGACCATGATAAAAAAATTATGCTGGTCGCGCAGAAAGAAGCTTCAACGGATGAGCCGGGTGTAAACGATCTTTTCACCGTCGGGACCGTGGCCTCTATATTGCAGATGCTGAAACTGCCTGACGGCACCGTCAAAGTGCTGGTCGAGGGGGTACAGCGCGCGCGTATTTCTGCGCTCTCTGACAATGGCGAACACTTTTCTGCGAAGGCGGAGTATCTGGAGTCGCCGACCATTGATGAGCGGGAACAGGAAGTGCTGGTGCGTACTGCAATCAGCCAGTTCGAAGGCTACATCAAGCTAAACAAAAAAATCCCACCAGAAGTGCTGACGTCGCTGAATAGCATCGACGATCCGGCGCGTCTGGCGGATACCATTGCTGCACATATGCCGCTGAAACTGGCTGACAAACAGTCCGTTCTGGAGATGTCCGACGTTAACGAACGTCTGGAATATCTGATGGCAATGATGGAATCGGAAATCGATCTGCTGCAGGTTGAGAAACGCATTCGCAACCGCGTTAAAAAGCAGATGGAGAAATCCCAGCGTGAGTACTATCTGAACGAGCAAATGAAAGCTATTCAGAAAGAACTCGGTGAAATGGACGACGCGCCGGACGAAAACGAAGCCCTGAAGCGCAAAATCGACGCGGCGAAGATGCCGAAAGAGGCAAAAGAGAAAGCGGAAGCAGAGCTGCAGAAGCTGAAAATGATGTCTCCGATGTCGGCAGAAGCGACCGTAGTGCGTGGATATATCGACTGGATGGTACAGGTGCCGTGGAATGCGCGTAGCAAGGTCAAAAAAGACCTGCGTCAGGCGCAGGAAATCCTTGATACCGACCATTATGGTCTGGAGCGCGTGAAAGATCGTATCCTTGAGTATCTTGCGGTTCAAAGCCGTGTCAACAAAATCAAGGGACCGATCCTCTGCCTGGTAGGGCCGCCGGGGGTAGGTAAAACCTCCCTGGGTCAGTCCATCGCCAAAGCCACCGGGCGTAAATATGTCCGTATGGCGCTGGGCGGCGTGCGTGATGAAGCGGAAATCCGTGGTCACCGCCGTACTTACATCGGTTCTATGCCGGGTAAACTGATCCAGAAAATGGCGAAAGTGGGCGTGAAAAACCCGCTGTTCCTGCTCGATGAGATCGACAAAATGTCTTCTGACATGCGTGGCGATCCGGCCTCCGCACTGCTTGAAGTGCTGGATCCAGAGCAGAACGTAGCGTTCAGCGACCACTACCTGGAAGTGGATTACGATCTCAGCGACGTAATGTTTGTCGCTACGTCGAACTCCATGAACATTCCGGCACCGCTGCTGGATCGTATGGAAGTGATTCGCCTCTCCGGTTATACCGAAGATGAAAAACTGAACATCGCCAAACGTCACCTGCTGCCGAAGCAGATTGAACGTAATGCACTGAAAAAAGGTGAGCTGACCGTCGACGATAGCGCCATTATCGGCATTATTCGTTACTACACCCGTGAGGCGGGCGTGCGTGGTCTGGAGCGTGAAATCTCCAAACTGTGTCGCAAAGCGGTTAAGCAGTTACTGCTCGATAAGTCATTAAAACATATCGAAATTAACGGAGATAACCTGCATGACTACCTCGGTGTTCAGCGTTTCGACTATGGGCGCGCGGATAACGAAAACCGTGTCGGCCAGGTAACCGGTCTGGCGTGGACGGAAGTGGGCGGTGACTTGCTGACCATTGAAACCGCGTGCGTTCCGGGGAAAGGTAAACTGACCTATACCGGTTCGCTCGGCGAAGTGATGCAGGAGTCTATTCAGGCGGCGTTAACGGTGGTTCGTGCGCGTGCGGAAAAACTGGGGATCAACCCTGATTTTTACGAAAAACGTGACATCCACGTCCACGTACCGGAAGGTGCGACGCCGAAAGATGGTCCGAGTGCCGGTATTGCCATGTGCACCGCGCTGGTTTCTTGCCTGACCGGTAACCCGGTTCGTGCCGATGTGGCAATGACCGGTGAGATCACTCTGCGTGGTCAGGTACTGCCGATCGGTGGTTTGAAAGAAAAACTACTGGCAGCGCATCGCGGCGGGATTAAAACAGTGTTAATTCCGTTCGAAAATAAACGCGATCTGGAAGAGATTCCTGACAACGTAATTGCCGATCTGGACATTCATCCTGTGAAGCGCATTGAGGAAGTTCTGACTCTGGCGCTACAAAATGAACCGTCTGGCATGCAGGTTGTGACTGCAAAATAGTGACCTCGCGCAAAATGCACTAATAAAAACAGGGCTGGCAGGCTAATTCGGGCTTGCCAGCCTTTTTTTGTCTCGCTAAGTTAGATGGCGGATCGGGCTTGCCCTTATTAAGGGGTGTTGTAAGGGGATGGCTGGCCTGATATAACTGCTGCGCGTTCGTACCTTGAAGGATTCAAGTGCGATATAAATTATAAAGAGGAAGAGAAGAGTGAATAAATCTCAATTGATCGACAAGATTGCTGCAGGGGCTGATATCTCTAAAGCTGCGGCTGGCCGTGCGTTAGATGCTATTATTGCTTCCGTAACTGAATCTCTGAAAGAAGGGGATGATGTAGCACTGGTAGGTTTTGGTACTTTTGCCGTTAAAGAGCGTGCTGCCCGTACTGGCCGCAACCCGCAGACCGGTAAAGAGATCACCATCGCTGCTGCTAAAGTACCGAGCTTCCGTGCAGGTAAAGCACTGAAAGACGCGGTAAACTAAGCGTTGTCCCCAGTGGGGATGTGACGAAGTTCAAGGGCGCATCTACTGATGTGCCTTTTTTATTTGTATTCGGTGACTTTCTGCGTCTTGTGGGCTGACAATTGCCCCCGTTTCTTGTCACAATAGGCCTTTGCGCGCATCGATACGTTGCGTGAGGTACACAGTCATCTACAGCGGAGTGTTGTTACACCATGATGGACAGCTTACGCACGGCTGCAAACAGTCTCGTGCTCAAGATTATTTTCGGTATCATTATCGTGTCGTTCATATTGACCGGCGTGAGTGGTTACCTGATTGGCGGAGGCAATAACTACGCCGCAAAAGTGAATGACCAGGAAATCAGCCGTGGGCAATTCGAGAACGCCTTCAACAGCGAGCGTAATCGCATGCAGCAACAGCTGGGCGATCAATACTCCGAGCTGGCAGCGAACGAAGGCTATATGAAAACCCTGCGTCAACAGGTGCTGAATCGTCTGATCGACGAGGCGCTTCTGGATCAGTACGCTCGTGAGCTGAAACTGGGTATCAGCGATGAGCAGGTTAAACAGGCGATTTTCGCGACCCCAGCCTTCCAGGTTGACGGCAAATTTGATAACAGCCGCTATAACGGTATCCTCAACCAGATGGGGATGACCGCCGATCAGTACGCCCAGGCGCTGCGTAACCAGCTCACTACCCAACAGCTGATTAACGGCGTTGCCGGTACCGATTTTATGCTGAAAGGTGAAACCGACGAGCTGGCGGCACTGGTAGCTCAACAACGCGTGGTGCGTGAAGCGACTATCGATGTTAACGCGCTGGCGGCGAAGCAGCCTGTGACCGAACAGGAAATTGCCAGCTACTACGAACAAAACAAAAACAATTTCATGACGCCGGAACAATTCCGCGTGAGTTACATCAAGCTGGATGCCGCGACGATGCAGCAACCGGTTAGCGATGCGGATATCCAGAGCTACTACGATCAGCATCAGGATCAATTCACCCAGCCGCAGCGTACCCGTTACAGCATCATCCAGACCAAAACTGAAGATGAAGCGAAAGCGGTACTTGATGAGCTGAATAAGGGCGGTGATTTTGCTGCATTAGCCAAAGAAAAATCTGCCGATATTATCTCTGCCCGCAACGGCGGTGATATGGGTTGGTTAGAAGATGCCACTATCCCGGACGAACTGAAAAATGCTGGTCTGAAAGAAAAAGGCCAACTGTCTGGTGTTATCAAATCTTCGGTCGGTTTCCTGATTGTGCGTCTGGACGACATTCAGCCAGCGAAAGTGAAATCGTTAGACGAAGTACGTGACGACATTGCGGCGAAAGTGAAACACGAAAAAGCCCTCGATGCGTACTACGCGCTGCAGCAGAAAGTGAGCGATGCGGCAAGCAACGACACCGAGTCTCTGGCCGGTGCAGAGCAAGCTGCCGGCGTTAAAGCCACTCAGACGGGTTGGTTCAGCAAAGATAACCTGCCGGAAGAGTTGAACTTCAAGCCAGTTGCCGACGCTATCTTCAACGGCGGTCTGGTAGGTGAAAACGGCGCGCCGGGCATCAACTCTGACATCATCACCGTAGACGGCGACCGCGCATTCGTGCTGCGCATCAGCGAGCACAAACCGGAAGCGGTGAAACCGTTGGCAGATGTTCAGGAACAAGTTAAGGCACTGGTTCAGCACAACAAAGCTGAACAACAGGCGAAAGTGGATGCTGAGAAACTGCTGGTTGATTTGAAAGCCGGCAAAGGTGCGGAAGCTATGCAGGCTGCCGGTCTGAAATTTGGCGAGCCGAAAACCTTAAGCCGTTCCGGTCGTGACCCGATTAGCCAGGCTGCGTTTGCACTGCCACTGCCAGCGAAAGACAAACCGAGCTACGGTATGGCGACCGATATGCAAGGTAATGTGGTTCTGCTGGCGCTGGATGAAGTGAAACAAGGTTCAATGCCGGAAGATCAGAAAAAAGCGATGGTGCAGGGTATCACCCAGAACAACGCACAAATCGTCTTTGAAGCTCTGATGAGTAACCTGCGTAAAGAGGCGAAAATCAAAATTGGCGATGCGCTGGAACAGCAATAATCCTGAAGCCGCCTCGCAAAAAAATGCTTTGCAGCTGTAACAAGAAAAGGTCGCTTTCGCGGCCTTTTCCATTTCTGAACATTGCCATTTGTTTACTGTTTTCACTGCCGTTAAGGTGATTCCACTGTTAACAAACAAGGAGAAAACAGTATGAAACACGGAATTAAAGCACTGCTCATTACCCTGTCCCTGGCCTGTGCCGGAATGTCTCATAGCGCGCTGGCGGCAGCTTCTGTGGCGAAACCGACAACAGTAGAAACCAAAGCGGAAGCTCCTGCAGCACAAAGTAAAGCAGCAGTACCGGCGAAAGCCAGTGACGAAGAAGGCACCCGGGTCAGCATTAATAATGCCAGCGCGGAAGAGTTAGCCCGCGCGATGAATGGCGTTGGCCTGAAGAAAGCGCAGGCGATTGTCAGTTATCGCGAAGAGTACGGTCCGTTTAAAACGGTGGAGGATCTAAAGCAGGTGCCGGGGATGGGCAATTCGCTGGTGGAACGTAATCTGGCGGTATTAACCCTGTAATTAATTTGCATAGTGGCAATTTTTTGCCAGACTGAAGAGGTCATACCAGTTATGACCTCTGTACTTATAACAGTTCTTATAACAACAACGTAAGGTTATTGCGCTATGCAAACACAAATCAAAGTTCGTGGATATCATCTCGACGTTTACCAGCACGTAAACAACGCCCGCTACCTTGAATTTCTCGAAGAAGCCCGCTGGCATGGGTTGGAAAATAGCGACAGTTTTCACTGGATGACGGCCCATAACATCGCTTTCGTCGTGGTCAATATCAATATTAACTATCGCCGCCCGGCGGTATTAAGCGACCTGTTAACCATTACCAGTCAGTTGCAGCAATTAAACGGTAAAAGTGGCATCTTAAGCCAGGTCATTACACTGGAGCCGGAAGGACAGGTGGTAGCGGATGCGCTTATTACGTTTGTTTGTATTGATCTTAAAACGCAGAAAGCATTAGCTCTGGAAGGGGAATTGCGCGAAAAGCTGGAGCAGATGGTTAAGTAAACGTTTTGTGGTGCCGGATGCTCAAGCCGCATCCGGCGACACCCGGAATAATTACTTCAACCCGGTTTTCTGCTTCATCGCTGCCATCACCGTCGGTTTATCGGCCAGATAATGATTCAAACCGTTGGCACGTAAATTACACGCCGCACAATGACCGCAACCGTCGCCTTTAATGCCGTTATAACAGGTCAGCGTTTCGTTACGGACTAAATCCAGCTTGCCGTAATAATCTGCCAGCGCCCAGGTTTCCGCTTTATCAATCCACATCAGCGGCGTTTCAAAACGAATATCTTTCGCCATGCCCAAACTGACGGCATGGTTTAGTGCTTTCACAAACTCATCGCGGCAATCCGGGTAGCCGGAGAAATCCGTTTCGCAGACGCCGGTAATTACGGCTTCTGCTTTTACCTGATACGCATATATTGCCGCCAGTGTCAGGAACAAAATATTACGCCCTGGGACAAACGTATTCGGGATACCATCGGCTTCAGGTTCATAATCAGGCACCGGAATGCTGTCACGCGTCAGGCTGCTGACCGCCAGCTCGTTGAGCAGCGTTACATCAAGCACCTTATGCGCGCGTGCCCCCAGTTTCAGCGCCAGTTCGCGTGCCACGTCGATTTCTGCGCGATGGCGTTGACCGTAATCGAACGTCACGCAATGGACTTCATCATATTGTTGTAATGCCTGCACCAGACAGGTGGTGGAATCCTGGCCTCCACTGAACACAACGACAGCACGTTTCATAGATAATCCTGCTTGAACAATAAAAACGTTATGGTAACGCCTGCGATTAACCCGGACCAGCTATTCATTGCGACGGCGCGGGAAGCCAGGCTTCGGTAAATTCAAACCAGCCGCGCGGTGTCAGTCGCACACCGTTCACGCCGGGAGGGGCGCTAATGCGATAGTGATAGTTGAACAGCGGCGTCAGCGTCGCATCTGCCATTAACTGGCTAAAAACCGCTTTCAGGGCATTAAATCGGTTTTCCTCATCAGGCATTACTTGCACTGCGTCCAGTGTCGATTGCAAATGTGCATATGCTGGAGCGTCGAAAACATGTGGCCACAGTGGATCGCAACGCAGCCATTGCTCCAGGGTATATTCCGGTGCTTCGCCAATTAATCTGTCGCCCATCATGAGGTCTGCGTGTGCCAGTAGGGTCGTGTCGTCCCAGTTTTTTGCGTTATGAAAAATAATTGTGAGTTCACAGCCTTCCGCTGCCAGTGTCGCCTGTAGGCGTTCTGCCATGGTATGAAGTTCTATCGGTAGGTGATAAACCAGCGTCAAGGTTTTCGGTAGTTTAACTTCATCCGGTACTTGCCAATGCGGAATAGTCCAGCCTGGCAGTAATGCATGACTGGCAGTGATCAGGTTTTCTCCGACTTCTAACGTTTGTAATAAACCGGATTGATGAATAATGGAGATTACTTTTCGCGCCTGCCAGAGGGACAGTCGGAGACTTTTGCGCAATGTTAAATAGCAAAAACCTAAACTGATGCCGCTACTGACCTGGCTGACCCGTTGCAGCTCCTCCGGTTTGCCAATGGTGATTTGCACGGGATGCCGACAACTGGTTCCCATATCTTTTTCGAAAAGCGGCGGAGTTATCCAGTACTCAACCGCTTTAAGCAGCGGATGACGTAAATGGTAATAATCATGGCTCTCCAGGCGCACCAGTTCCGCTGTGAATTGTGTTAAGCGAAAAGGACCTGTGCCGATCAGTGGGAATTGCGGATGCGCCAGATGGCTGCAATAGCTCGCCAGTCGGTGCGCAAGCCAGTAATCGGGGCGATGTAAAAAGAAGGTCAGACACTGCGGATGGGTGACTTCAATACGCTTCACGCTAATAAATAATTGATCCAGTGCTGGCAGTTGTAACAGCATCAATAACCGCTGGTGTAAGTGGGAGGCTTTTACTGCATCGCCGTTATGCCAGTGTAAGGTTGAGCGAAGATAAAAATCCCAGCGTAACCCGTCAGTAGAGGTTTCCCAGTGATGTGCTAAATCGCCAATCGGGCGCTGAGTATTATTATCGAAGCGGGTCAGGCCGGAAAATATCTGCCCGGCCAGATGCTGCTCGGCACGGCCGGGCAAAAAGCCCGGTTGTAGCGGTTCGAGCGGGCGATAGTAGGGAATACGCAACGTGGGCGTATCGTTTTGCCATTGTCCGCCCATAAACGGCTGTAACAGAGTGCGCAGCTCACCTGGGGCCAGTTGCGCCAGCTCCAGCACATCTTGCTGCTTTCCGGTTTCCAGCGCCTGTTCCATCATCGCATTGCGTAGCGATTCTGGCGTGACCAGAAAGCGTAATTGTCCGCGCTTTCCGCGTCCTGACTGCGCCTGCCACTCCAGCCATCCCGCCTCCTGTGCCTGACGCAACAGCGTACGAACATGGCGTTCGCTGCAAAAACAGCGTTCGGCCAGTTCGCTGACGGTGACGGTTTGCGGCTTTCCGGCGGAAGGTTGCCACAGACGTTGATACTGGTTAAGACGGTTGAGCAGTCGCATATAAACCCGGAACAATATTATTTAACTATTCACTATTACTTCCGTATATATCAGGTGATACTCAATCACCATTAACCGTGTCACAGAGTGGAGAAAGAAATGGCTCGTCTGGCAGCATTTGATATGGATGGCACTTTATTGATGCCTGACCATCATTTAGGTGAGAAAACCCTCTCTACTTTGGCGCGACTGCGTGAACGCGACATTACCCTCACTTTTGCCACGGGGCGTCATGCGCTGGAGATGCAGCATATTCTCGGGGCGCTAT
This sequence comes from Escherichia coli DSM 30083 = JCM 1649 = ATCC 11775, assembly GCF_003697165.2. GTDB lineage: Bacteria > Pseudomonadota > Gammaproteobacteria > Enterobacterales > Enterobacteriaceae > Escherichia > Escherichia coli. The sequence continues at coordinate 3,539,707 of NZ_CP033092.2, read as the reverse complement.
CGCTGGATGCATATTTGATTACTGGCAACGGAACGCGCGTGCATTCTCTGGAAGGTGAACTTTTACATCGTGATGATTTACCTGCGGATGTCGCGGAGCTGGTGCTGTATCAGCAATGGGATACCCGAGCAAGCATGCATATCTTCAATGACGATGGTTGGTTTACCGGGAAAGAGATCCCTGCGTTGTTGCAGGCATTTGTCTATAGCGGTTTTCGTTATCAGATAATCGATGTCAAAAAAATGCCACTCGGCAGCGTCACCAAGATCTGCTTCTGTGGCGATCACGACGATCTTACACGCTTGCAGATCCAGCTATACGAAGCATTAGGCGAGCGTGCACATTTATGTTTTTCCGCCACGGATTGCCTCGAAGTGCTGCCGGTGGGCTGCAATAAAGGCGCTGCATTGACGGTGCTGACCCAACATTTAGGTTTATCGTTACGCGATTGCATGGCCTTTGGTGATGCGATGAACGATCGCGAAATGTTAGGCAGCGTCGGTAGCGGATTTATTATGGGCAATGCGATGCCGCAACTGCGCGCGGAGCTCCCGCATTTACCGGTGATTGGACATTGCCGAAATCAGGCTGTCTCTCACTATTTGACGCACTGGCTGGACTATCCACATCTACCTTATTCCCCCGAATAATGAGATCCCTTCCAGCACCGGGCAATTGCCCGGTTTTTTTTGCGTTGAATTTGTCATTTTGTGCCGTGGTGCTTAAACCGCACAGAATAAATTGTCGCGATTTCACCTTTAAAATAGAATTAAAAGAGAAAAAAATTCTCTGTGGAAGGGCTATGTTAGATAAAATTGACCGTAAGCTGCTGGCCTTGCTACAGCAGGATTGCACCCTCTCTTTGCAGGCACTGGCTGAAGCCGTTAATCTGACAACCACCCCCTGCTGGAAGCGTCTGAAACGGCTGGAGGACGACGGTATTCTTATCGGCAAAGTCGCCCTGCTGGATCCGGAAAAAATAGGCCTCGGCCTGACCGCCTTTGTGCTGATAAAAACGCAACATCACAGCAGCGAATGGTATTGCCGCTTTGTCACGGTGGTTACCGAAATGCCAGAAGTGCTGGGGTTCTGGCGCATGGCTGGTGAATACGATTATCTGATGCGCGTCCAGGTTGCCGACATGAAACGCTACGACGAGTTTTATAAGCGTCTGGTAAACAGTGTACCGGGGCTGTCGGACGTCACTTCCAGTTTCGCGATGGAACAGATTAAATACACCACTTCTTTACCCATCGAATAAATATCCAGAATCAAGTCAGGACACAACGCGTGCGATTATTTGCTCAATTAAGCTGGTATTTCCGTCGGGAATGGCGTCGCTATCTCGGGGCTGTCGCCTTGCTTGTCATTATCGCGATGCTGCAACTGGTTCCGCCAAAAGTGGTTGGTATTGTTGTTGATGGCGTGACAGAACAACACTTTACTACCGGGCAGATCCTGATGTGGATCGCCACCATGGTGCTGATTGCCGTTGTGGTTTATCTCCTGCGTTACGTCTGGCGCGTATTGCTGTTTGGTGCGTCTTATCAACTGGCTGTTGAACTGCGTGAAGATTATTACCGCCAGCTAAGCCGGCAGCATCCTGAGTTTTACCTGCGTCATCGCACGGGTGACCTCATGGCTCGTGCGACCAATGACGTCGATCGCGTCGTGTTTGCCGCCGGAGAAGGGGTGCTGACGCTGGTGGATTCACTGGTAATGGGCTGCGCTGTGTTGATTATGATGTCTACGCAAATTAGCTGGCAGTTGACCTTATTTGCCCTGTTGCCGATGCCAGTGATGGCGATCATGATCAAGCGCAACGGCGATGCCTTGCATGAACGCTTTAAGCTGGCACAGGCGGCGTTTTCCAGTCTTAATGACCGCACCCAGGAAAGCCTCACCAGTATTCGCATGATCAAAGCCTTTGGTCTGGAAGATCGTCAGTCGGCGTTATTTGCCGCGGATGCCGAAGATACCGGCAAAAAAAACATGCGGGTGGCGCGTATTGATGCTCGTTTCGACCCGACCATCTATATCGCGATTGGTATGGCGAACTTGCTGGCGATTGGCGGCGGTAGTTGGATGGTGGTACAGGGCAGTTTAACGCTGGGCCAGCTCACCAGTTTTATAATGTATTTAGGTCTGATGATTTGGCCAATGCTGGCGCTGGCATGGATGTTTAACATTGTGGAACGTGGCAGCGCGGCGTATAGCCGAATTCGTACCATGCTGGCCGAAGCGCCAGTCGTTATTGATGGTAGTGATAAGGTGCCAGAAGGTCGTGGTGAACTGGATGTGAATATTCGCCAGTTTACGTATCCGCAGACTGACCATCCTGCGCTGGAAAACGTCAATTTCGCCCTGAAACCCGGTCAGATGGTAGGTATTTGCGGGCCGACTGGTTCCGGCAAAAGTACCCTGTTGTCGCTCATTCAGCGTCATTTCGACGTCAGCGAGGGTGATATCCGTTTTCATGATATTCCTCTGACGAAGTTACAACTCGATAGCTGGCGTAGCCGTCTGGCGGTGGTCAGCCAGACACCATTCCTTTTTTCCGACACCGTGGCGAACAACATCGCGTTGGGTTGCCCGAATGCCATCCAGCAAGAGATTGAACACGTAGCGCGGTTAGCCAGCGTACATGACGATATTTTGCGTCTGCCGCAAGGTTACGACACAGAAGTGGGCGAGCGCGGCGTGATGCTTTCTGGCGGACAAAAACAGCGTATCTCCATTGCTCGAGCGTTATTAGTCAACGCGGAAATCCTCATCCTTGATGATGCGCTTTCAGCGGTGGACGGACGTACAGAGCACCAGATCCTGCATAACCTGCGTCAGTGGGGGCAGGGAAGAACGGTAATCATCAGTGCCCATCGCCTTTCTGCACTGACGGAAGCCAGTGAAATTATTGTGATGCAGCACGGGCATATCGGCCAGCGTGGCAATCATGATGTGCTGGTACAACAAAGCGGCTGGTATCGCGATATGTATCGCTATCAACAACTGGAGGCGGCGCTCGACGACGCTCCGGAAATTCGCGAGGAGGCCATCGATGCGTAGTTTTAGCCAACTGTGGCCGACTCTCAAGCGCCTGTTAGCGTACGGTTCACCGTGGCGTAAACCGTTGGGGATTGCGGTCCTGATGATGTGGGTTGCGGCGGCGGCAGAAGTCAGTGGGCCGCTGCTTATCAGCTATTTTATCGACAATATGGTAGCGAAAAATAACCTGCCGTTGAAAGTGGGTGCAGGGCTGGCGGCGGCGTATGTTGGGCTGCAACTGTTTGCAGCCGGGCTACATTACGCGCAGTCGCTGCTGTTTAATCGGGCGGCAGTAGGCGTAGTGCAACAGTTGCGTACCGACGTGATGGATGCTGCGTTACGCCAGCCATTAAGCGAGTTTGATACCCAACCCGTCGGGCAGGTGATTTCCCGCGTCACTAATGACACTGAAGTGATCCGCGATCTCTACGTTACCGTAGTGGCAACTGTCCTGCGTAGCGCCGCACTGGTGGGCGCGATGCTGGTGGCGATGTTCAGCCTCGACTGGCGAATGGCGCTGGTGGCGATAATGATTTTCCCGGTGGTGCTGGTGGTAATGGTGATATATCAGCGTTACAGCACGCCGATTGTCCGTCGTGTGCGCGCTTATCTGGCGGATATCAACGACGGCTTTAACGAAATCATCAATGGCATGAGCGTTATCCAGCAGTTCCGTCAGCAGGCGCGATTTGGCGAACGTATGGGTGAGGCCAGTCGTTCACACTATATGGCGAGGATGCAAACCCTGCGCCTCGACGGTTTTCTGCTGCGTCCGCTGCTGAGTCTGTTTTCATCGCTCATTCTTTGTGGCTTGTTGATGCTGTTTGGCTTCTCTGCCAGCGGCACCATTGAAGTGGGCGTGTTGTATGCGTTCATCAGTTATTTGGGGCGACTTAACGAACCCTTAATCGAACTGACCACGCAGCAGGCGATGCTGCAACAGGCTGTTGTTGCTGGTGAGCGCGTTTTTGAGCTGATGGACGGACCGCGCCAGCAATATGGCAATGATGATCGCCCGTTGCAGAGCGGCACCATCGACGTCGATAACGTGTCATTTGCTTATCGCGATGACAATCTGGTGCTAAAGAACATTAATCTCTCTGTGCCTTCGCGCAACTTTGTGGCGCTGGTCGGGCATACCGGCAGTGGCAAAAGCACCCTCGCCAGTTTATTGATGGGCTATTACCCGCTAACGGAAGGTGAGATTCGCCTTGATGGTCGTCCATTAAGTACGCTAAGTCACAGCGCGCTGCGCCAGGGCGTGGCAATGGTGCAGCAAGATCCGGTGGTGCTGGCGGATACCTTCCTCGCCAACGTGACGCTGGGACGTGATATCTCTGAAGAACGCGTCTGGCAGGCGCTGGAAATCGTGCAGCTGGCGGAGCTGGCGCGTAGCATGAGTGATGGTATTTACACGCCGCTTGGCGAGCAGGGGAATAATCTCTCAGTCGGGCAAAAGCAACTGCTGGCACTGGCGCGCGTGCTGGTGGAGACGCCGCAAATCCTGATCCTTGATGAGGCAACCGCCAGCATTGACTCCGGGACTGAACAGGCGATTCAACATGCTCTGGCGGCGGTGCGTGAACATACTACGCTTGTGGTGATTGCTCACCGCTTATCGACTATTGTTGATGCCGACACCATTCTGGTGCTTCATCGTGGGCAAGCTGTGGAGCAGGGCACTCACCAGCAACTGCTGGCGGCCCAGGGACGCTACTGGCAGATGTATCAACTGCAACTTGCGGGCGAAGAGCTGGCAGCCAGCGTGCGTGAAGAGGAATCATTGAGCGCCTGAATAGCGCAATATTTCATCGTTGGTGCAAAAATGTAACGCACTGTGCACTGTCATAGTGCGTTTTCATTTTCAATCTTCTTAACTTCCTGCTCTCTTTCTCGTTTTTCATTTCTGGCACACCGCTTGCAATACCTTCTTCGTGTAGCAGAACCATTACCGAATTCTGACCGGAGGGGATCTATGAAGCTGGTGACCGTGATAATCAAACCATTCAAGCTGGAAGACGTTCGTGAAGCGTTATCTTCCATTGGTATTCAGGGCCTGACCGTCACCGAAGTGAAAGGTTTCGGGCGTCAGAAAGGACATGCCGAGCTGTACCGGGGGGCGGAATACAGCGTCAACTTTCTGCCAAAAGTAAAAATTGATGTGGCGATTGCTGATGACCAACTCGATGAAGTGATCGATATCGTCAGCAAGGCGGCTTACACCGGAAAAATTGGCGACGGCAAAATCTTCGTCGCTGAATTGCAACGCGTCATTCGTATTCGTACCGGCGAAGCCGACGAAGCGGCGCTGTAATCTCTGGCACACAGCAACAGGAACGAAAAATGAAGATAGCGACGATAAAAACTGGGCTTGCTTCACTGGCGATGCTGCCGGGACTGGTAATGGCTGCACCTGCGGTGGCCGATAAAGCCGACAATGCGTTTATGATGATTTGTACTGCGCTGGTGCTGTTTATGACCGTTCCGGGGATTGCCCTGTTTTATGGAGGGCTGATTCGTGGCAAAAACGTGCTGTCGATGCTGACGCAGGTGACCGTGACGTTTGCACTGGTCTGTATTCTCTGGGTGGTTTACGGCTACTCGCTGGCGTTTGGCGAAGGCAACAACTTCTTCGGCAACATTAACGGGTTGATGCTGAAAAACATTGAACTGACGGCGGTGATGGGCAGCATTTATCAGTATATCCACGTGGCGTTTCAGGGATCGTTTGCCTGCATTACCGTAGGCTTGATAGTTGGGGCGCTGGCGGAACGAATCCGCTTCTCAGCTGTGTTGATTTTTGTGGTGGTATGGCTGACGCTCTCTTACATTCCGATTGCGCATATGGTCTGGGGCGGCGGTTTGCTGGCTTCTCACGGGGCACTGGATTTCGCGGGTGGCACGGTGGTGCATATTAACGCCGCAATCGCCGGTCTGGTGGGCGCGTATCTGATAGGCAAACGCGTGGGCTTCGGTAAAGAGGCGTTTAAACCGCACAACCTGCCGATGGTCTTCACCGGGACTGCTATTCTCTATATCGGTTGGTTTGGCTTTAACGCCGGGTCAGCGGGCACGGCGAATGAAATCGCGGCACTGGCATTTGTGAATACTGTGGTCGCAACTGCGGCGGCAATTCTTGGCTGGATCTTCGGTGAATGGGCGCTGCGTGGTAAGCCTTCACTGCTGGGAGCGTGTTCTGGCGCGATTGCCGGTCTGGTCGGCGTGACGCCAGCCTGTGGTTACATTGGGGTTGGCGGCGCGTTGATTATCGGCGTGGTAGCTGGTCTGGCGGGCTTGTGGGGCGTTACCATGCTCAAACGCTTGCTGCGGGTGGATGATCCCTGCGATGTCTTCGGTGTGCACGGCGTTTGTGGTATTGTCGGCTGTATCATGACCGGGATTTTTGCCGCCAGCTCGCTGGGCGGCGTGGGCTTCGCTGAAGGTGTGACGATGGGCCATCAGTTGCTGGTACAGCTGGAAAGCATCGCCATTACGATTGTCTGGTCTGGTGTGGTGGCATTTATCGGCTACAAACTGGCGGATTTGACGGTTGGTCTGCGTGTACCGGAAGAGCAGGAGCGAGAAGGGCTGGACGTCAACAGCCACGGCGAGAATGCCTATAACGCGTAACAAGCACTGCAAAAAACAGCCGGACGGTTTTCACCTCCGGCTATTTTTTTAATTGTGATTACGCATCACCCCTTCCTGAACGGTCGAGGCAACCAGCACGCCGTCCTGGGTATAAAACTCACCGCGCACAAAGCCGCGTGCGCTGGACGCCGAGGTGCTTTCCACGCTATACAGCAGCCATTCATTCAAATTAAACGGGCGATGGAACCACATGGAATGGTCAATGGTGGCAATCTGAATCCCCGGTTCGAGAAAACCGATGCCGTGCGGCTGTAGAGCTACCGGCAGGAAATTAAGATCAGAAGCATAACCGAGCAGATACTGATGAACGCGCAGATCATCCGGCACGCTACCATTTGCGCGGATCCACACCTGACGATGCGGTTCTGCGACGTGACCTTTCAGTGGGTTATGAAACTCCACCGGACGGACTTCCAGCGGACGATCGCAGATGAATTTATCTTTCAGCACTGGCGGCAGCAGGTGCGCCAGCGATTGGGCGATTTGCGTTTCTGAAGGCAGGCCATCAGGCGCTGGCGCGGACGGCATTGTTTTTTGATGTTCGAAACCCGCTTCTGGTGCCTGGAAAGAGGCAGTCATATAAAAAATCGGTTTGCCGTTTTGAATAGCAGAAACCCGGCGGGCGCTGAAGCTGTTACCGTCACGCAGCGTTTCGACATCATAAATAATCGGCTTCTTACTATCGCCAGGGCGAAGAAAGTAGCTGTGAAAAGAATGTACCAGCCGCTCGTCAGGGACGGTCTCTTTTGCAGCATACAAGGCCTGACCCACGACCTGGCCGCCAAATACCTGGCGTAAACCTAAATCTTCACTCTGGCCGCGAAAGAGTCCTTCCTCAATTTTTTCCAGATTTAACAATGTCAGTAAATTTTTTAGCGCCTGACTCATATAACTCTCCAGTAACAAAGCTGCCGCAGCAAGCCAAAGTGAGTTGAGTATAACGCAAATTTGCCACTGGTCCGATGGGTGCAATGGTCTGAATTACGGGCTAATTACAGGCAGAAATGCGTGATGTGTGCCACACTTGTTGACGTTACTATTTTGTTAACCACTCTTCCGGCGAGGAAAGTTAGCCCGCTGGTGCATTGATAATAAGGAGAAGTGAATGAAACTCGTGCACATGGCCAGTGGTTTAGCGGTTGCGATTGCGTTGGCGGCTTGCGCAGATAAAAGCGCGGATATTCAGACGCCAGCACCGGCTGCAAATACGTCTATTTCAGCAACACAACAACCTGCTATCCAGCAACCGAATGTCTCCGGTACCGTTTGGATCCGTCAGAAAGTCGCACTGCCGCCTGATGCCGTGCTGACCGTGACACTTTCTGACGCGTCGTTAGCCGATGCGCCGTCGAAAGTGCTGGCGCAGAAAGCGGTGCGTACCGAAGGTAAACAGTCACCATTCAGCTTTGTTCTGCCATTTAACCCGGCAGATGTTCAGCCGAACGCGCGTATTCTGTTGAGTGCGGCGATTACCGTGAATGACAAACTGGTATTTATTACCGATACCGTTCAGCCGGTGATCAACCAGGGCGGAACTAAAGCCGACCTGACATTGGTGCCGGTGCAGCAAACCGCCGTGCCGGTTCAGGCTAGCGGTGGCGCAACGACTACCGTACCTTCAACTTCACCAACCCAGGTGAATCCGTCTTCGGCAGTTCCAGCTCCAACGCAATATTAAGCGAAGTTAACCCTCTCCGCCCGGAGAGGGTTAGTAGTTCCAGCGATAAAGCTGCAAGTCGATTTGCCCGCTTCCCGACACCATCACACCTTCTGCCAGTAATGCCTGTCGCTGACGCTGTAAATCCGGTCCGGTCAGTGAAATGGTGCCGTGGCGATTAACCACCCGGTGCCATGGCAAGGTGCTGCCTTCGGGGAGACGCTTTAACACACCGCCTACCTGGCGCGCGGCGCGCGGCGATCCCGCCAGTTTCGCCACATCACCGTAAGTGGTGACATAGCCTTCGGGAATAGCGGCTACGATTTGCCAGACGCGCTGGGGAAATGAATCTTCTTTTTCCATCTTTTCTTCCTGAGGTAATTTTTCAGCATAATCTGGAAAAACGCCCGAGTGAAGCCGCATTGCGCAAGAAACCAGCATCTGGCACGCAATGGGTTGCAATTAGCCGGGGCAGCAGTGATAATGCGCCTGCGCGTTGGTTCTCAACGCTCTCAATGGGGGCTCTGTTGGTTCTCCCGCAACGCTACTCTGTTTACCAGGTCAGGTCCGGAAGGAAGCAGCCAAGGCAGATGACGCGTGTGCCGGGATGTAGCTGGCAGGGCCCCCACCCATTTCTGCCTCCCACCGTTTCGTCAAAAAATCCCAACATGGCTAAACTTTAACCACTACTGACGTCGCAAGAATTGTCTGGCTGCGCAGTACGCTTCGGAGGTATGTCTGATGAAGTATGTTGATGGTTTTGTTGTTGCCGTTCCTGCCGATAAAAAGGATGCCTATCGGGAAATGGCCGCTAAGGCCGCGCCATTATTTAAAGAGTTCGGTGCGCTTCGTATTGTCGAATGCTGGGCCAGCGATGTACCGGATGGTAAAGTGACCGATTTTCGTATGGCGGTGAAAGCGGAAGAGAATGAAGAGGTTGTCTTTAGCTGGATTGAATACCCTTCAAAAGAGGTCCGCGACGCTGCTAATCAAAAGATGATGTCGGACCCACGGATGAAAGAGTTCGGCGAGTCCATGCCGTTTGACGGCAAGCGAATGATCTATGGTGGATTCGAATCAATCATCGACGAGTAGGTAGCGTGACGGGCTGTGCGGCGTGCCGTCAGCCCTAAAATTCACAAATGTTGCTCGGCCCAGCGTAAGAAATCCTCTTTCGGTAATGCCTTGCTGTAGAGCCAGCCCTGACCGTAGTGCACGCCATGCTGGCGTAGCCACTCTTCTTGTTTACTGGTTTCGATTCCCTCCGCAACCATTTTCAGTTTCAGAGTTTTTGCCATTTTGATGATATGCGGCGTGACATTTTTATATTCCAGCGCATCAACGAAAGATTTATCGATCTTCAGAATGTCGACATCCAGATCCTGTAAATAGCTTAAACTTGAATACCCTGTACCAAAATCATCGAGATAAATTTCATGGCCCGCCTCCCGGTAGCGAGAAATTATCGGGGCGCTGGTTTTCGGATCGGCAAACTCGCGTTCAGTGAGTTCAAGCGCGATCTGTCTGGGATTAACCTGATAGTGATTGATCATTTCACGCAGCAATTGCGGGATTTTTTCCGAGGTGAGCACGGTGGATTCAAGATTGATCGAAATATGCTGCTGAGGATGCTGACGCAGCCAGTCGCCCATATCTTCAAAGACGCTTCTTATAATCAGTAGCGTCAATGGCTCAGAAAGGCCCGTTTGCTGTGCCAGCGGAATAAAACTATCTGGTGACAACCAACTACCGTCTGTCTGCGGCCAGCGCGCCAGTGCCTCAGCACCGACAATTTTGCCATTGGCTAAGGAGACAATCGGCTGATAGTGCACGCAAATATCACGATTTTCGATAGCATCCTGCAGCCGATGATGCGGTGACTGGATACGGCGCAAAATACGCAGCACAAACATCGCTGCCAGCAGGCCAATCACCAACCCGAGCGGTAACCAAATAAAGACTTGCCGATGCCAGCCTTTCTGCAACATTTTCGTTGAAGCCCAGGTGATGATCGAAATATTCATCTCCGGTAAGGGCAGGATATCGTAAATGATTCCATTATTTTCGATATGCTCACCGGGTGTTTTTTGTAGCCTGGTAATAATTCCCTGAGCAAGTTCATCGCTGCTGGTTATGACAACGTTATGGGCATTGCCAATAATGGCGGCATCAATTTGCCATGAGCTATAGGGAATGACATCAATAAAGGAAGCGGGGTCGATCATGACGACATAATGTGCCGTTCCCATGGCGACCATGTAACGAATAATGCCTAAATCGTTATGCGATGTTAACCAGACACGATAACCATCTTTCGAAATTTTACCTGGCTCGGGGAAGGTATCGGGCGGGCTTTCATGCTCCAGAGACGAACACTGGGGAACGTTGTTATCGATATAAACCACTTCCTGAATATAGCGATAACTGTAAGATACCCGACGCATTTCCATGAGATGGGCTTCGCTACAGGCAGCGCCTTGCCATCTTTCCAGCTCTTGCAGCGCATCTTTCCCTTGTGTCGCCACCTTATTGGCCCGAATAGCGACGCGGGAGGAATACGTATTCAGCTCTTCAATAAATGATGTTTCTACCTGCTGATGGGCCAGCCAGATGCTTAAGCCGACAGGCAGCAATACTGAAAGAATCAGTACTCCCGAAATAAGGCCGACCAGATGTCGTGTTCTCACCAGCATATCCTTATTAACACAGTGTAGGGAAAGTATATCTGATTGTGGAAAAAGGCTGGCAGGAGATAAGGAGGTAGAGCTGGTATTTCATGAAGTGATGGGTGGAAGCGATCGTTGTCATTTGACCAGGCGTAGAGCTTTACGCCTGGTATGTACCCCTAACTTAAGATGTTGATTCGGCGCGAGCGAGGGTAAAAATATCGTAAAAAGATAGTTCACCTTTACGGACGATCATTTTTTGCAGTTGTTCTTTATGAACATCCGCGACACGCGGAGAGTTCAGGATGGCTTCAACTAGCGCGGCAGGTACAAAGCGCGTGTTGTACCATTCGCCGTTATAGCAAACGCGGAAATCCAGCACGTCGATATCTTCATAGCGGTAGCGTGGGTAGACATCGAAAAAGAAGAAACCATTAAGCAGGATAAATAATACAACCAGTAGCCAGACAGAGCCTGAAAGCGTTTCGGACTGCAACATCACCGCCAGGGTGGCAAAAAAAGCAACGTACATACCGATAAACAGCCCCGGATGTTTACGGATAAAACTGATACTAAAGCGGGGTTTGTTGTCGCGTTTTTCGCGGGTATTCAGAGACTCAATCGTTTCGGTCAGCAGGCGTTGTATTTCGGTCATCGTTTGCCTTCGTGATATCTGCAACTTTCCAGGGAACACCCTATTTTAACGTGGGAATAGTAGAGGGGAAGTAACAGATTTGCCACGATTTTGCATAACAGTTGAGAAAAGTTGGTTACAATTTTTTAATGATTCTGGCTGGATTACCGCCCACGACAACGTTGTCCGGGACATCTTTTGTGACAACTGCACCTGAGGCTACCACGACGTTATCACCAATGGTCACACCAGGGTTAATGACTGCACGTCCGCCAATCCAGACGTTATTACCGATGGTGACGGGTTTCCCCAGTTCAGCACCGCTATTACGTGCTACAGGGTCGATGGGATGTGTTGCCGTGTAGATATGAACGCCTGGTGCCAACATACAGTTATCACCAATGCGAATAGGGCAGACATCAAGCATCACGCAATCGAAGTTGGCGAAAAAATTATTGCCGAGAAAAATGTTATAACCATAGTCACAGCGAAACGTTGGCTCAATATAAGCCTCTGTCACCTGACCGAATAAATCAGCAAGAATTTGCTGGCGTAATGTGTGCTCTTCCACCAGGGAATGATTGTATCGGTGAATAAGCCGACGAGCTCGCAGGCGATCGCGAGATAACGCCCCATCTGCCGAGTGATACAACTCACCAGCAATCATCTTTTCTTTTTCTGTGCTCATTACTGACTTCCGGTTGCTGAAAATGCGGCAACACAGTAAGACGAAAAGTCAGTGAAGAGAACGTTCCCATTACATCTGTGTGATGAAGATCACATAGGGTATGTCTTCATGGCGAAAAAAAGTATAAAATTCTTAATAAACAGCCGGTTATAGCTCCGAAAGCGAGTTATTTATTAGCGAATAAATTTCCATACTGAGGAAGGGATCTTGTCGTACAGTTTATTCATGGTCAATTCGGCGAGGCGGTGATCTGCGGCTGAGTAAAATACCGCCAGTTCATTATCTGATAATTCGTATTTATTTTTCTCGATAACACGCTCCAGCGTGTCAATTGTCTGACAACGACGTAAACGCATTAAATAATCGGTTTTCGTTAAAGGTTTTTCGGACATACTTCTACCCATGGTTGTAATAATTCTAACAAGATAAACTCGCAGGATTCTCTTTCGTCGCATTGACAAAACAACGGAATAGTCGATTACCTGACTTCCGCCATTTCTGAAGATCCTGCATATTAATACCATAACTACTGAACAACATAAAGGTGTCATCCAGATATTCGTCGATCTGCTCAATGAGCTTATTGTCTTCATTATACTTAATTTTGTAATTAAGTGCGAAGGTCGCAATATGCTCAATCAGTTCATTCAACTGGAGGTTGATCGCCGAGGTTGGGTCGTTAACCCAGCCATGATTGCTTTCTTCAAGGTTTGCAAGGCAGTCATGATACAGGGTTTCACAGAGAAACTTAAGCTGTGCGATATCATGTCTTTTGGGTGAGTATTCATCCATAACGCGTCCCCTTCTTAGCGGTTGAACTAACGGACACCTTTCGGGATGGAAAAAACTTACTGACCTGGACTTGCTCTCTCGTTTGTTAGCTTAACTATAAGCCACTCTTTGTAGGTTTTCATCGCATTATTACGAAAAATTACAATTAGGAAGGAAGCGGGACAGGACTCACTTTTTCATACTAGCACCAACCCGCAGCAGGTAAAAGCAGTTTGCTCGAACTGTTCATAACATTTCAGAATTATCGCCAGAAGAAATTGGTGACACTAATACCAGGATTGCTCTGAATATGACGTAATAACCGAGGAATGAATAAAGAATTACCGCAAATAATTAAGAATAGCCTCTAAATGGTTATGGATTATTAAATCTATTAGCGCTACTTAATATAAATTAACTAACAATCAGTATTTTTTATGAATTTTATGCGGGGTTAATACTGGTTTTCGTATGGGATCCTGAGTTGGTGGTTCAATACTCCTTAATGTTCGTAGGTTATGTATAAAAAAGGCCGCTTGCGCGGCCTTAGTGATTACACGTTGTATCAATGATGATCGACAGTATGGCTGTGCTCGATATCTTCATTCTTGCGGCTAAAGCGGCGGCGAACCACCACAAAGAATACCGGAACGAAGAAGATTGCCAGTACCGTTGCGGTCACCATCCCGCCCATTACACCGGTACCTACTGCGTTCTGCGCGCCGGAACCAGCACCAGTACTGATAACCAGCGGCATAACGCCGAGGATAAACGCCAACGAGGTCATCAGGATTGGGCGTAAACGCATCCGCACCGCATCAAGCGTCGCTTCAATCAGACCTTTACCTTCTTTATCCATCAAGTCTTTGGCGAATTCGACGATAAGTATCGCGTTCTTCGCCGACAAACCAATGGTTGTGAGCAGGCCTACCTGGAAGTAAACGTCATTGGTCAGGCCACGGAAGGTGGCAGCCAGCAACGCACCGATAACCCCCAGCGGAACGACCAGCATAACGGAGAACGGAATCGACCAGCTCTCGTACAGCGCAGCCAGACACAGGAACACGACAATCAACGAAATCGCGTACAGTGAAGGCGCCTGGTTGCCGGAGAGACGTTCCTGATAGGACATTCCCGTCCAGTCATAGCCAACACCGGTAGGCAGTTTGCTCGCCAGTTGTTCCATCAGCTCCATTGCTTCACCGGTACTTTTACCCGGTGCCGCCTGGCCTAAGATTTCCATAGATGGCAGGCCGTTGTAACGTTCCAGACGCGGCGAACCGTACTCCCAACGAGAAGAGGAGAACGCCGAGAACGGCACCATCTGACCATCAGCAGCACGAACATACCAGTCGCCGATATCATCCGGCAGCATACGGTATTTCGCTTCTGACATGACGTAAACTTTCTTCACACGACCGCGGTCGATAAAGTCGTTCACATAGCTACCGCCCCATGCAGCGCCCAGAGTGGTGTTAATGTCGTTGATAGAAACACCCAGCGCCTGCGCTTTTTCCTGGTCGATATCAATCTTAAACTGCGGGGTATCTTCCAGACCGTTTGGACGTACGCTGGTCAACATATCAGGGTGCTTCGCTGCTTCTGCAAGCAACTGGTTACGCGCCTGAGTCAGTTTTTCGTGACCAAGGCCAGCCTGGTCAATCAGCTCAAAGTCAAAGCCGGTTGCGGTACCCAGTTCCACGATTGCGGGCAGGTTAAAGGCGAAAACCATCGCATCTTTGATTTGCGAGAAAGCACGTGTTGCACGCATGGTAATCGCTTCAACTTTGTTTTCTTCGCCCGGACGATCGGCCCAGTCCTTCAAGGAAACGAACGCAATACCTGTATTCTGACCACGTCCCGCAAAGCCGAAGCCGTTAACGGCGAACACCGACTCAACGTTGTTCTTTTCTTTGGTCAGATAGTAATGCGTTACCTCATTGAGCACTTTCTGCGTACGTTCCTGCGTTGCACCTGCTGGCAGCTGAACCATGGTCATAAATACGCCCTGGTCTTCATCTGGCAAGAAGGAGCTTGGCAGACGCACGAACAGATAGGCCATGCCGACCACGATGATCAGATACAGCACCAGGTAACGCCCTGTACTGCGCAGAATACCGCCTACGCTGTCGGTGTAGTGGTGCGTGCTCTTCTCGAACATGCGGTTAAACCAGCCGAAGAAGCCTTTTTTACCTTCGCCGTGATCGCCTTTGGCAATCGGTTTCAGCATGGTTGCACAGAGTGCCGGAGTCAGGATCAACGCCACCAGTACCGACAGCGCCATTGCCGAAACAATGGTAATGGAGAACTGACGATAAATTGCCCCGGTCGAACCGCCGAAGAAGGCCATCGGTACGAATACCGCTGACAGTACCATCGCGATACCCACCAGCGCGCCCTGAATCTGCCCCATCGACTTACGCGTAGCTTCTTTCGGTGGCAGACCTTCTTCTGCCATTACACGCTCAACGTTTTCTACTACAACGATGGCGTCATCCACCAACAGGCCGATGGCGAGTACCATCCCGAACATCGTTAGTGTGTTTATCGAGAAGCCAAAGGCGGCAAGGACGGCAAATGTCCCCAGCAATACCACCGGTACAGCAATAGTCGGAATCAACGTCGCGCGGAAGTTCTGCAGGAACAGATACATTACCAGGAACACGAGGATGATCGCTTCGACCAGCGTTTTTACCACTTCGTGAATAGAGATTTTCACGAACGGTGTGGTGTCATACGGGTAAACAATTTTCAGACCCGACGGGAAGAACGGTTCCATCTTCGCCAGTTCAGCACGGATTGCCGCAGCGGTATCCAGCGCGTTCGCACCGGTCGCCAGCTTGATCCCCAGACCGGAAGCCGGTTGGCCGTTAAACTCTGCGATGATGTCGTAGTTCTCACCACCCAGCTCAATTTTCGCCACATCACGCAGTAGCACGCGGGAACCATCCTGATTCACTTTCAGCAGGATTTTGCCGAACTCTTCAGTAGAGGTCAGACGCGTCTGAGCAATAATAGAGGCGTTAAGCTGTTGGCCTTTCACCGGCGGCGTACCACCGAGCTGACCAGCTGCAACCTGAGCGTTCTGTGCTTTGATGGCGGTAATGACATCAACCGGCGTTAGCTGGAATTTGTTCAGTTCATTCGGGTTCATCCAGATACGCATCGCGTACTGTGAACCGAACAACTGAACGTCACCCACGCCCGACGTACGGCTGATGGCATCTTTCATATTCGCTGCCACGTAGTCAGAGATATCCTCCTGCGTCATAGTGCCATCGGTGTTGATAACCCCGACAACCATCAGGAAGCTGCTGGATGATTTCTCAACGCTCACCCCTTGCTGCTGAACTTCTTGCGGCAGCAACGGCATCGCCAGCTGCAGTTTGTTCTGCACCTGAACCTGCGCGATATCCGCATCAGTACCAGACTCAAAGGTCAGGGTGATCTGCACGGTACCCGTGGAGTCACTGTTAGAGGACATGTACATCAGGTTATCGATACCGTTCATATTCTGTTCGATAACCTGTGTCACCGTGTCCTGCACTGTTTTCGCATCAGCGCCAGGGTAGGAGGCGGAGATCGTTACTGCCGGCGGTGCAATCGTAGGATATTGCGCCACCGGCAGTTTGAGGATCGCCAGCCCCCCTGCCAACATGATGATAATGGCGATCACCCACGCAAAAATCGGGCGATCGATAAAGAAATTAGGCATGTCTTAACGGCTCCTGTTTAAGTTAAGACTTGGACTGTTCAGGCTGAGCACCGCTTGCGGCTTGCTGGTTATTATCAGCGGTAACTTCTTGTGCTTTTACCTGGACACCAGGACGCACTTTCTGCAGCCCACTTATTACTACGCGATCGCCTGCTTTCAGACCTTCTGTCACCAGCCACTTATCGCCGATAGCCTGGCTTGCAACGATCGGACGGGTTTCCACTTTGTCATCCGCGCCAACCACCAGTACGGTGGCATCGCCACGCGGCGTACGGGTTACGCCCTGTTGCGGGACTAAAATAGCGTTTGGATTAAGCCCTTCTTCCAGACGTGCACGCACGAACATACCTGGCAGCAGAGTGTGATCCGGGTTCGGGAAGATAGCGCGTAGGGTGATAGACCCAGTGGTCTGATCAACGGTAACGTCAGAGAATTCCAGCGTACCGTCCTGCGGGAACTTAATGCCGTCACTGGTGATCAGCGACACTTTGGCTTTGCCGTTCTCTTGTTTCAGCGTGCCATTCGCCAGTTCCTGTTTCAGGCGCAGGAAGTCGTTGCTGGACTGGGTCACATCAACGTAGATCGGATCAAGTTGCTGCACGGTTGCCAGCGCAGTCGCCTGACCGTTCTGTACCAATGCGCCTTCCGTCACGTTTGACTTACCAATGCGACCACTAATCGGAGAGGTGACTTTGGTGTAAGCCAGATTGATTCGCGCAGTTTCAACGGCAGCTTTCGCCGCAGTTACCGCAGCATTCGCCTGTTGCGCATCAGCCAGAGCCTGATCGTACTCTTGCTTACTGATGTACTGAGTACCGAGCAATTTCTGATAACGATTCACCGTCAATTGCGCGATATTGGCTGCAGCCTGGGCTTTCGCCAGATCACCTTTCGCACTGTCGTATGCCGCCTGATAGGTCGCAGGATCAATCTGATAGAGAGAGACACCTGCTTCGATGTCGCTACCTTCTTTGAAATTACGCTTCAGGATAATCCCGCTAACTTGAGGACGAACTTCTGCGATCCGGTAGGCACTGGTGCGACCCGGAAGCTCGGTTGTGATCTGCAGAGGTTCAGTTTTGACTGTTACTACGCCAACGGCGGGCATCTGCTGGCCACCTTGTTGGGCCTGTTTGTCGTCACATCCTGTTAGGGCTAAGCTGCCTGAGAGCATCAGAACGACCGCCAGAGGCGTAAACCCTCTGTTTTTGTTCATATGTAAACCTCGAGTGTCCGATTTCAAATTGGTCAATGGTCAAAAGTTAATAAACCCATTGCTGCGTTTATATTATCGTCGTGCTATGGTACATACATTCACAAATGTATGTAAATCTAACGCCTGTAAATTCACGAACATATGGCACGAAAAACCAAACAAGAAGCGCAAGAAACGCGCCAACACATCCTCGATGTGGCTCTACGTCTTTTCTCACAGCAGGGGGTATCATCCACCTCGCTGGGTGAGATTGCAAAAGCAGCTGGCGTTACGCGCGGTGCAATCTACTGGCATTTTAAAGACAAGTCGGATTTGTTCAGTGAGATCTGGGAACTGTCAGAATCCAATATTGGTGAACTAGAGCTTGAGTATCAGGCAAAATTCCCTGGCGATCCACTCTCAGTATTAAGAGAGATATTAATTCATGTTCTTGAGTCCACGGTGACAGAAGAACGGCGTCGATTATTGATGGAGATTATATTCCACAAATGCGAATTTGTCGGAGAAATGGCTGTTGTGCAACAGGCACAACGTAATCTCTGTCTGGAAAGTTATGACCGTATAGAACAAACGTTAAAACATTGTATTGAAGCGAAAATGTTGCCTGCGGATTTAATGACGCGTCGCGCAGCAATTATTATGCGCGGCTATATTTCCGGCCTGATGGAAAACTGGCTCTTTGCCCCGCAATCTTTTGATCTTAAAAAAGAAGCCCGCGATTACGTCGCCATCTTACTGGAGATGTATCTCCTGTGCCCCACGCTTCGTAACCCTGCCACTAACGAATAACCCTGAATCTGACTCCAGGAATTTTCCTGGACATTTTCGTCGTTGCTATTCTGGTTCACTGCGTCGTGATATTCTTGCGGTTTGACTTTTTCAGGTCGTTCTTCAGGTTCAGAAACCTTCATTCATCATGACTATGTTCCAGTATTACAAACGATCACGGCATTTTGTTTTTTCAGCATTTATTGCTTTTGTTTTTGTCTTGTTATGCCAGAACACGGCGTTTGCGCGGGCGTCATCGAATGGTGATCTGCCGACAAAAGCGGACCTGCAGGCACAACTTGACTCACTGAATAAACAAAAAGATCTTTCTGCTCAGGACAAACTGGTGCAGCAGGATCTGACAGATACATTAGCCACCCTCGATAAAATCGATCGCGTAAAAGAAGAGACAGTTCAGCTACGGCAAAAAGTCGCTGAAGCGCCGGAAAAAATGCGCCAGGCGACCGCGGCGTTAACAGCACTTAGTGATGTCGATAACGACGAAGAAACGCGCAAAATTCTGAGCACGCTTTCGTTGCGCCAGCTGGAAACTCGCGTTGCCCAGGCGCTGGACGATTTGCAAAACGCACAAAATGATCTGGCGTCTTATAACAGCCAGCTGGTTTCGTTACAGACGCAGCCCGAACGCGTACAAAATGCGATGTATAACGCTTCGCAGCAGCTGCAACAAATTCGCAGTCGTCTGGATGGGACTGATGTCGGCGAGACAGCCTTACGTCCCAGCCAGAAAGTGTTAATGCAGGCTCAGCAGGCTTTGCTGAATGCCGAGATTGACCAGCAGCGTAAAAGCCTGGAAGGGAACACAGTCTTACAGGATACCTTGCAAAAGCAACGGGATTACGTGACGGCGAACAGCGCCCGTCTGGAGCACCAGTTGCAGCTGTTGCAAGAAGCAGTAAACAGCAAGCGCCTGACTTTAACCGAAAAAACGGCGCAGGAAGCCGTCTCCCCGGATGAAGCCGCGCGTATTCAGGCTAATCCGCTGGTGAAGCAGGAACTGGAAATTAACCAGCAGTTAAGTCAGCGTCTGATTACCGCGACTGAAAACGGTAATCAGTTGATGCAGCAAAACATTAAAGTCAAAAACTGGCTGGAGCGGGCGCTGCAATCGGAACGCAATATTAAAGAGCAGATTGCCGTCCTGAAGGGCAGTCTGCTGTTGTCACGTATCCTGTACCAGCAACAACAAACACTCCCCTCGGCAGATGAACTGGAAAACATGACCAACCGCATCGCGGATTTGCGTCTCGAACAGTTTGAAGTCAACCAGCAGCGTGACGCGCTGTTCCAGAGCGATGCGTTCGTCAGCAAACTGGAAGAAGGTCACACCAACGAAGTCAACAGCGAAGTTCACGATGCATTATTGCAAGTAGTTGATATGCGTCGCGAATTGCTGGATCAGCTTAACAAACAGTTGGGTAACCAGCTGATGATGGCCATTAACCTGCAAATCAACCAGCAGCAGTTAATGAGTGTGTCGAAAAACCTGAAATCCATCCTGACGCAGCAAATTTTTTGGGTGAACAGTAACCGCCCGATGGACTGGGACTGGATTAAAGCGTTCCCGCAAACGCTGAAAGATGAATTTAAGTCGATGAAAATCACGGTGAACTGGGAAAAAGCCTGGCCCGCCGTATTCATCGCCTTCCTCGCTGGTTTGCCGCTGCTGTTGATTGCCGGGCTGATTCACTGGCGTTTAGGCTGGCTGAAAGCATATCAACAAAAACTGGCTTCGGCGGTAGGTTCCCTGCGTAACGATAGCCAGCTCAATACGCCAAAAGCGATTCTTATTGACCTAATCCGCGCACTGCCGGTGTGCCTGATTATTCTCGCTGTCGGCCTGATTCTGCTGACTATGCAGCTCAATATCAGCGAGTTATTGTGGTCGTTCAGCAAAAAACTGGCGATTTTCTGGCTGGTGTTTGGCCTGTGCTGGAAAGTGCTGGAGAAAAACGGTGTTGCCGTGCGTCACTTTGGTATGCCGGAACAGCAGACCAGCCACTGGCGTCGGCAAATTGTCCGCATCAGCCTCGCGTTGCTGCCGATCCATTTCTGGTCTGTGGTGGCAGAACTCTCCCCGCTGCATCTGATGGATGATGTGCTGGGGCAGGCGATGATTTTCTTCAACCTGCTGCTGATTGCCTTCCTGGTGTGGCCGATGTGCCGCGAAAGCTGGCGTGATAAAGAGTCGCACACCATGCGACTGGTCACCATTACCGTGCTGTCGATTATCCCGATTGCGTTGATGGTGCTGACCGCCACGGGTTACTTCTACACCACGCTGCGCCTCTCCGGGCGTTGGATTGAAACCGTTTATTTGGTGATCATCTGGAACCTGCTGTACCAGACGGTATTGCGCGGCTTAAGCGTAGCGGCGCGGCGTATCGCCTGGCGTCGTGCACTGGCGCGTCGGCAGAATCTGGTGAAAGAGGGCGCAGAAGGTGCCGAACCGCCGGAAGAACCCACCATTGCGCTGGAGCAGGTTAACCAGCAGACGCTGCGTATTACCATGTTGCTGATGTTTGCGCTGTTCGGTGTCATGTTCTGGGCAATTTGGTCTGATTTGATCACCGTGTTCAGCTATCTCGACAGCATTACGCTCTGGCATTACAACGCTACTGAAGCTGGTGCTGCGGTGGTGAAAAACGTCACCATGGGCAGTCTGTTGTTTGCGATTATCGCCTCAATGGTGGCCTGGGCGTTGATTCGCAACCTGCCTGGTTTGCTGGAAGTGCTGGTGCTCTCGCGACTGAATATGCGCCAGGGCGCGTCGTATGCCATTACTACCATCCTTAACTACATCATTATTGCCGTTGGTGCGATGACGGTGTTCGGATCGCTGGGCGTCTCGTGGGATAAACTCCAGTGGCTGGCGGCAGCATTATCCGTAGGTCTTGGTTTTGGTTTACAAGAGATCTTCGGTAACTTCGTTTCCGGTTTGATCATTCTGTTCGAACGTCCGGTGCGCATAGGCGACACGGTAACCATTGGTAGCTTCTCGGGTACGGTCAGCAAGATCCGTATTCGTGCGACAACGATTACCGATTTCGATCGCAAAGAAGTGATTATCCCGAACAAAGCGTTTGTTACCGAGCGTCTGATCAACTGGTCGTTAACTGACACGACTACGCGTCTGGTGATCCGTCTCGGCGTAGCCTATGGCTCCGATCTGGAAAAAGTGCGTAAAGTGTTGCTGAAGGCGGCGACTGAGCACCCAAGGGTGATGCACGAACCAATGCCGGAAGTCTTCTTTACGGCATTTGGTGCCAGCACGTTGGATCATGAGCTGCGTCTGTATGTGCGTGAACTGCGTGACCGTAGCCGTACTGTCGATGAGCTGAACCGTACTATCGATCAGTTGTGCCGTGAAAACGACATCAACATTGCCTTTAACCAACTTGAAGTGCATCTGCACAACGAGAAGGGCGATGAAGTGACGGAAGTGAAACGCGACTACAAAGGCGACGATCCGACGCCAGCGGTAGGGTAATAACCAAAGGGGGCGACATTTAGTTGCCCCGAGATTACTAACAAAGTGCGCGTTGTTCATGCCGGATGCGGCGTGACCGCCTTATCCGGCCTACGAAACCGCAAGAATTCAATATATTGCAGGAGCGGTGTAGGCCTGATAAGCGTAGCGCATCAGGCAGTTTTGCGTTTGCCCACAATCTTAGGGGACATTTAGCGGCCCCATTTATTTCTCACTTTTCCGCCTCATCATCGCGCGTTAATTTCTTTTCATAATCGCGTTTTACAATATCCAGCGCGCGCAGCACGGTGCGGGCTGGGATCTGATTTTCTTCCAGTAGCACAATCAAATCGACGGCCAGTTTGACATCGTCAGGGGCATTTTCCAGTGACATACTCTCTCCATTGCTAGCGGGTTAAACGCGCTAACCTGTTTTCGATTTTTTCCAGCGCATGGCGGCAGCGTGCCAGGCGCGCTTCATAGGCTTCCACTTCACGATGCAGCGTCTGCTGTTCCACGAGATCGGTCGCTCGTGCCAGACGGGCTCTACGTTCGGCAACCATCTCACGTAGCCGCCGCTCAAAATCCTGATGCTGAATACGTTTACGCTGCCAGCGGGCAATTTTCGGTGGCGCACTGTCCCACTCGCGTAGCGACCAGGCTGTGGCTTCACGCGCTATAGCCTCCAGTTGCGCCGCCAGATGTTCCGCCAGCCAGGCGACTTGCGGCAGTTGCTGTTGCTCAACGGCATGACGAAGCGCAGCCAGATTATCGCCCGCCTCATCGAGACAAGCCTGCAGTGTTGTCGCACGAGTCTGAAAAAGATGCCTGTTAAAACGGGCGCTTAGCGTGGCAAATTGCGCTACCGGGGCACAACGCTGACGCAGCGTAGCGAGCTGTCCTTCCAGTTTTTCCAGCAGCAGGGCGGTTTTCACGATAAGACCTCAATGAAAATGATAATTGTTATGCTAAAGTAGCCACTCTGTAAGCTGACAACACTCAATATGCAACGAATCATTTTAATCATCATTGGCTGGCTGGCGGTAGTGCTGGGTACGCTGGGCGTGGTATTACCGGTATTACCGACGACGCCGTTTATCCTGCTGGCGGCCTGGTGCTTTGCCCGTTCTTCCCCGCGCTTTCACGCCTGGTTGCTGTACCGCTCATGGTTTGGCAGCTATCTACGTTTCTGGCAGAAACATCATGCGATGCCGCGCGGCGCAAAACCACGGGCGATTTTGCTTATTTTGATTACGTTTACGATTTCGCTGTGGTTCGTCCAGATGCCGTGGGTGCGCATCATGTTGCTGGTAATTCTCGCCTGTTTGCTTTTTTATATGTGGCGAATTCCGGTGATTGATGAAAAGCAAGAAAAGCACTGAAGCACAACAATCGCAGTTGCAATTATTGCGTACAGCCAGTACATTCTGGCGTTTTCGAGCACAGGCGCAGGCGGTCAAAGGTTAAACAACTGTTACTTTTGATACGTTCAAAACGCGCCGTGAGTACCACCGTAACAAGCAGGCATACACTTATGACCGCGACTGCACAGCAGCTTGAGTATCTCAAAAATAGCATCAAAAGCATTCAGGACTACCCAAAACCCGGCATTCTTTTCCGCGATGTCACCAGCTTACTGGAAGACCCGAAAGCTTACGCTCTCAGCATCGACTTGCTGGTTGAGCGTTACAAAAATGCGGGCATTACCAAAGTGGTCGGCACCGAAGCGCGTGGCTTCTTGTTTGGCGCTCCGGTAGCTCTGGGTCTGGGCGTTGGCTTTGTACCGGTCCGTAAACCGGGCAAACTGCCGCGTGAAACCATCAGTGAAACTTACGACCTGGAATACGGCACCGATCAGCTGGAAATCCACGTTGATGCCATCAAACCGGGCGATAAAGTTCTGGTGGTGGACGATCTGCTGGCAACCGGCGGCACTATCGAAGCGACCGTTAAACTGATCCGTCGTCTGGGTGGTGAAGTAGCTGACGCTGCGTTCATTATCAACCTGTTCGATCTCGGCGGCGAACAGCGTCTCGAAAAACAGGGCATTACCAGCTACAGCCTTGTCCCGTTCCCGGGCCATTAATTATCGTCAGTCTTGCGCTGCTCACGCTACGGGCAGCACAAGATGTGCATTCAGCCTCGCCGTTCTGACGGGGCTGTGTTAGCATTACCCCTTCGTGAATCCACCTTCCAGCGTTTCAGAGCCTGCCAATGAGTTATCAGGTCTTAGCCCGAAAATGGCGCCCACAAACCTTTGCTGACGTCGTCGGCCAGGAACATGTGCTGACCGCACTGGCGAACGGCTTGTCGTTAGGGCGTATTCATCATGCTTATCTTTTTTCCGGCACCCGTGGCGTCGGAAAAACCTCTATCGCCCGACTGCTGGCGAAGGGGCTAAACTGCGAAACTGGCATTACCGCGACGCCGTGCGGCGTGTGCGATAACTGTCGTGAAATCGAGCAGGGGCGCTTTGTCGATCTGATTGAAATCGACGCCGCCTCGCGCACCAAAGTTGAAGACACTCGTGACCTGCTGGATAACGTCCAGTACGCGCCAGCGCGTGGTCGTTTTAAAGTTTATCTGATCGACGAAGTGCATATGCTGTCGCGCCACAGCTTTAACGCACTGTTAAAAACCCTTGAAGAACCGCCGGAGCACGTCAAGTTTCTGCTGGCGACGACCGATCCGCAGAAATTGCCGGTGACGATTTTGTCACGCTGTCTGCAATTTCATCTCAAAGCGCTGGATGTCGAGCAAATTCGCCATCAGCTTGAGCACATCCTCAACGAAGAACATATCGCTCACGAGCCACGGGCGCTGCAATTGCTGGCACGCGCCGCTGAAGGCAGCCTGCGAGATGCCTTAAGTCTGACCGACCAGGCGATTGCCAGCGGTGACGGCCAGGTTTCAACCCAGGCCGTCAGTGCGATGCTGGGTACGCTTGACGACGATCAGGCGCTGTCGCTGGTTGAAGCGATGGTCGAGGCCAACGGCGAGCGCGTAATGGCGCTGATTAATGAAGCCGCTGCCCGTGGTATCGAGTGGGAAGCGTTGCTGGTGGAAATGCTCGGTCTGTTGCATCGTATTGCGATGGTACAACTTTCGCCTGCTGCACTTGGCAACGACATGGCCGCCATCGAGCTGCGGATGCGTGAACTGGCGCGCACCATACCGCCGACGGATATTCAGCTTTACTATCAGACGCTGTTGATTGGTCGCAAAGAATTACCGTATGCGCCAGACCGCCGTATGGGTGTTGAGATGACGCTGCTGCGCGCGCTGGCGTTCCATCCGCGTATGCCTCTGCCTGAGCCAGAAGTGCCACGCCAGTCCTTTGCGCCCGTTGCGCCAACGGCAGTAATGACGCCAACACAGGTGCCGCCGCAACCGCAATCAGCGCCGCAGCAGGCACCGACTGTACCGCTCCCGGAAACCACCAGCCAGGTGCTGGCGGCGCGCCAGCAGTTGCAGCGCGTGCAGGGAGCAACCAAAGCAAAAAAGAGTGAACCGGCAGCCGCTACCCGCGCGCGGCCGGTGAATAACGCTGCGCTGGAAAGACTGGCTTCGGTCACCGATCGCGTTCAGGCGCGCCCGGTGCCATCGGCGCTGGAAAAAGCGCCAGCCAAAAAAGAAGCGTATCGCTGGAAGGCGACCACTCCAGTGATGCAGCAAAAAGAAGTGGTCGCCACGCCGAAGGCGCTGAAAAAAGCGCTGGAACATGAAAAAACGCCGGAACTGGCGGCGAAGCTGGCGGCAGAAGCCATTGAGCGCGACCCGTGGGCGGCTCAGGTGAGTCAACTTTCGCTACCAAAACTGGTCGAACAGGTGGCGTTAAATGCCTGGAAAGAGGAGAGCGACAACGCAGTATGTCTGCATTTGCGCTCCTCTCAGCGGCATTTGAACAACCGCGGCGCACAGCAAAAACTGGCTGAAGCGTTGAGCACGTTAAAAGGTTCAACGGTTGAACTGACTATCGTTGAAGATGATAATCCCGCGGTGCGTACGCCGCTGGAATGGCGTCAGGCGATATACGAAGAAAAACTTGCGCAGGCGCGCGAGTCCATTATTGCGGATAATAATATTCAGACCCTGCGTCGATTCTTCGATGCGGAGCTGGATGAAGAAAGTATCCGCCCCATTTGATCGTAAGCACAGCTTACGTTCGTCATCCTTAACGTGATTGAGAGAGAAACCTATGTTTGGTAAAGGCGGTCTGGGTAACCTGATGAAGCAAGCCCAGCAGATGCAAGAAAAAATGCAGAAAATGCAGGAAGAGATCGCGCAGCTGGAAGTCACCGGCGAATCTGGCGCAGGTCTGGTAAAAGTGACCATCAACGGTGCACACAACTGCCGTCGCGTAGAGATCGACCCGAGCCTGCTGGAAGACGACAAAGAGATGCTGGAAGACCTGGTGGCTGCAGCATTCAACGACGCAGCACGTCGTATTGAAGAAACGCAGAAAGAAAAAATGGCCTCTGTATCCTCCGGAATGCAGCTGCCGCCTGGCTTTAAGATGCCATTCTGATGCAAACCAGCCCGCTGTTAACACAGCTTATGGAAGCACTGCGCTGTCTGCCGGGCGTTGGCCCGAAGTCGGCGCAGCGTATGGCGTTCACGCTGCTTCAGCGCGATCGTAGCGGCGGGATGCGTCTGGCGCAGGCGCTCACCCGGGCGATGTCGGAAATCGGTCACTGCGCCGATTGCCGCACCTTCACCGAACAGGAAGTCTGTAACATCTGTTCGAATCCACGTCGTCAGGAAAACGGTCAAATCTGCGTGGTGGAGAGTCCGGCGGACATTTACGCCATTGAGCAGACGGGGCAGTTTTCAGGTCGTTATTTTGTGTTGATGGGACACCTGTCACCGCTGGACGGCATCGGTCCTGATGATATCGGGCTTGATCGTCTGGAACAGCGTCTGGCAGAGGAAAAAATCACTGAAGTGATCCTCGCCACCAACCCCACGGTTGAAGGTGAAGCTACCGCTAACTACATTGCCGAGCTTTGTGCGCAATATGACGTGGAAGCCAGCCGAATCGCTCATGGCGTACCGGTTGGCGGCGAACTGGAAATGGTCGATGGCACCACGCTGTCACACTCCCTTGCCGGGCGTCATAAGATTCGTTTTTAAGCAAACGAGAGCAGGATCACCTGCTCTCGCTTGAAATTATTCTCCCTTGTCCCCATCTCTCCCTCATCCTGTTTTTAACCTTAAAATGGCATTATTGAGGTAGACCTACATGAAAGGACAAGAAACTCGTGGTTTTCAGTCAGAAGTGAAACAGCTTCTGCACCTGATGATCCATTCTCTCTATTCCAATAAAGAAATCTTCCTGCGTGAGCTTATCTCTAACGCCTCCGATGCGGCGGACAAGCTGCGTTTCCGCGCGCTTTCTAACCCGGACCTGTACGAAGGTGATGGTGAACTACGCGTTCGTGTCTCTTTCGATAAAGACAAGCGCACGCTGACCATCTCCGATAACGGCGTGGGGATGACCCGCGACGAAGTGATTGACCATCTGGGGACTATCGCTAAATCCGGCACCAAATCATTCCTCGAATCCCTGGGTTCTGACCAGGCGAAAGACAGCCAGCTGATCGGTCAGTTTGGTGTTGGTTTCTACTCTGCGTTTATCGTGGCTGACAAAGTGACCGTGCGTACTCGCGCGGCAGGCGAAAAACCAGAAAACGGCGTCTTCTGGGAATCGGCTGGCGAAGGTGAATACACCGTTGCCGACATCACTAAAGAAGATCGTGGTACTGAAATCACCCTGCATCTGCGTGAAGGCGAAGACGAGTTCCTCGATGACTGGCGTGTGCGTTCCATCATCAGCAAATATTCCGACCATATCGCGCTGCCGGTAGAGATCGAAAAACGCGAAGAGAAAGACGGCGAAACCGTTATCTCCTGGGAGAAAATCAACAAAGCGCAGGCGCTGTGGACTCGTAACAAGTCGGAAATCACCGATGAAGAGTACAAAGAGTTCTACAAACACATCGCCCACGACTTTAACGAGCCGCTGACCTGGAGCCACAACCGCGTTGAAGGTAAGCAGGAGTACACCAGCCTGCTGTACATTCCGTCTCAGGCACCGTGGGATATGTGGAACCGCGATCATAAACACGGTCTGAAACTGTATGTTCAGCGTGTGTTCATCATGGACGACGCAGAACAGTTCATGCCGAACTATCTGCGCTTCGTGCGTGGTCTGATTGACTCCAGCGATCTGCCGCTGAACGTTTCCCGTGAAATCCTCCAGGACAGCACGGTAACGCGTAACCTGCGCAATGCGCTGACCAAGCGTGTGCTGCAAATGCTGGAAAAACTGGCGAAAGACGACGCGGAAAAATACCAGACCTTCTGGCAACAGTTTGGCCTGGTACTGAAAGAAGGTCCGGCGGAAGATTTCGCTAACCAGGAAGCGATCGCCAAACTGCTGCGTTTTGCTTCTACCCATACCGATTCTTCTGCGCAGACCGTGTCTCTGGAAGACTACGTTTCCCGCATGAAAGAAGGGCAGGAGAAAATCTACTATATCACCGCAGACAGTTACGCGGCAGCGAAGAGCAGCCCGCACCTGGAACTGCTGCGTAAGAAAGGCATCGAAGTTCTGCTGCTTTCCGACCGCATCGATGAGTGGATGATGAACTATCTGACTGAGTTCGACGGTAAACCGTTCCAGTCTGTGTCTAAAGTTGACGAGTCGCTGGAAAAACTGGCTGACGAAGTTGATGAGAGCGCGAAAGAAGCGGAGAAAGCACTGACTCCGTTCATCGACCGTGTGAAAGCCCTGCTCGGCGAGCGCGTGAAAGATGTCCGTCTGACTCACCGTCTGACCGATACGCCAGCGATCGTTTCGACCGACGCGGACGAAATGAGCACTCAGATGGCGAAACTGTTCGCTGCGGCGGGCCAGAAAGTGCCAGAAGTGAAATACATCTTCGAACTGAACCCGGATCACGTACTGGTGAAACGTGCGGCGGATACTGAAGATGAAGCGAAGTTCAGCGAGTGGGTAGAACTGCTGCTGGATCAGGCGCTGCTGGCAGAACGCGGCACGCTGGAAGATCCGAACCTGTTTATTCGTCGTATGAACCAGCTGCTGGTTTCCTGATGTCATGCCGGATGACCTTCGTGTCATCCGGCATTTTTCTTTTCTTCATCTGCACTTTCCGCAAATTATCTTGCCATTAACCGTTTCAGCCTCAGGTGCCTTTCTTGAGGCAATCGCCTGTTGGTGGTATCGTTTATCGCTTTTTCAAAAAATTCGACACATTTTAAGGGGATTTTCGCAATGCGTATCATTCTGCTTGGCGCTCCGGGCGCGGGGAAAGGGACTCAGGCTCAGTTCATCATGGAGAAATATGGTATTCCGCAAATCTCCACTGGCGATATGCTGCGTGCTGCGGTCAAATCTGGCTCCGAGCTGGGTAAACAAGCAAAAGACATTATGGATGCTGGCAAACTGGTCACCGACGAACTGGTGATCGCGCTGGTTAAAGAGCGCATTGCTCAGGAAGACTGCCGCTACGGTTTCCTGTTGGACGGCTTCCCGCGTACCATTCCGCAGGCAGACGCGATGAAAGAAGCGGGCATCAATGTTGATTACGTTCTGGAATTCGACGTACCGGACGAACTGATTGTTGACCGTATCGTAGGCCGCCGCGTTCACGCGCCGTCTGGTCGTGTTTATCACGTTAAATTCAATCCGCCGAAAGTAGAAGGCAAAGACGACGTTACCGGTGAAGAGCTGACTACCCGTAAAGACGATCAGGAAGAGACCGTACGTAAACGTCTGGTTGAATACCATCAGATGACTGCACCGCTGATCGGCTACTACTCCAAAGAAGCGGAAGCGGGTAACACCAAATACGCGAAAGTTGACGGCACCAAGCCGGTGGCTGAAGTTCGCGCAGCTCTGGAAAAAATTCTCGGCTAATCAAGCCGCCGCAGATCTGCTCTCGGGCAGGTCTGCTCATCCTCCTCAGGCAATACCTCTTACAGCAATTAGTTCTTCTTCTTCACTTTTCCGCTACAATTATCAACAAGTTGAATCGATAAGAGGCGGTAATGCGTCAAACTAAAACCGGTATCCTGCTGGCAAATCTGGGTACGCCTGATGCCCCCACACCTGAAGCGGTAAAACGCTATCTGAAACAATTTTTAAGCGACAGACGCGTGGTTGATACCTCACGGTTGTTATGGTGGCCGTTGCTGCGCAGCGTGATTTTGCCGCTGCGTTCGCCGCGTGTGGCGAAGCTGTATGCCTCTGTCTGGATGGAAGGTGGCTCGCCGCTGATGGTTTACAGCCGCCAGCAACAGCAGGCGCTGGCGCAACGTTTACCGGAGACGCCCGTGGCGCTGGGAATGAGCTACGGCTCGCCATCACTGGAAAGCGCCGTAGATGAACTTCTGGCAGAGCATGTAGATCATATTGTGGTGCTGCCGCTTTATCCGCAATACTCCTGTTCAACGGTCGGTGCGGTATGGGATGAACTGGCACGCATTCTGGCGCGCAAACGTAGCATTCCGGGGATATCGTTTATTCGTGATTACGCAGATAACCACGATTATATTAATGCACTGGCGAACAGCGTACGTGCTTCTTTTGCCAAACATGGCGAACCGGATCTGCTGTTGCTCTCTTATCATGGCATTCCCCAGCGTTATGCAGATGAAGGCGATGATTACCCGCAACGTTGCCGCACAACAACTCGCGAACTCGCTTCCGCACTGGAGATGGCACCGGAAAAAGTGATGATGACCTTTCAGTCGCGCTTTGGTCGGGAACCCTGGCTGATGCCTTATACCGACGAAACGCTGAAAATGCTCGGAGAAAAAGGCGTGGGTCATATTCAGGTGATGTGCCCGGGCTTTGCTGCGGATTGTCTGGAGACGCTGGAAGAGATTGCCGAGCAAAACCGTGAGGTCTTCCTCGGTGCGGGCGGGAAAAAATATGAATATATTCCGGCGCTTAATGCCACGCCGGAACATATCGAAATGATGGCTAATCTTGTTGCCGCGTATCGCTAAAGCTGAGCGGTAAAGAACTGAGCGCCGTCGCGAAGAGCCTCGTCGGCGGTTTTCATCATCCGTGAATAATGCAAAAAGGCGTGCAGCATACCGGAGTAGAGTTTGAACTCACAAGGTTGCTGGTGTGCCGCTAACGTCTGGTAAAGCAGACAGCTGTCATCCAGCAGTGGATCGAACTCCGCCCCGGCAATAAAACAGGGCGGAACTTCGCGAGTGAGATCATTATTAAACAGGCAGTAATATGGCGACTCGCGGTCCGCGTCGTTGCTTAAATACGCCTCTTCATACATCTGCAAATCCTGTTGCGTTAAGCCATCCCAGACACCACCCAACAGACGACGAGTCACGGAATCCCGTAATCCGTAAAGCCCATACCACAGCAAAACGCCCGCAACTTTACCGCAATCGATCTGTTTATCGCGCAACCACAACGCACTGGCGAGCGCCAGCATGGCACCTGCGGAATCACCAGCAAAACCAATGCGGGACATATTGATTTGATAATCCTCCGCCTGCTGGTGGAAATAACAACAGGCAGCCACAATTTCCTCTATCGCTTGCGGAAAACGCGCTTCAGGTGAAAGGGTGTAATCAATGCCAATCACCGTACATTGGCTGTAGCTTGCCAGCAGGCGCATGATGCGATCGTGGGTATCGAGATTGCCGAGAATAAAACCGCCTCCATGCAAATAAAATAGCGTCGCCGGGCTATCTGGCTGCGGATAAAAGAGACGTGTTTTCACCTGCCCATATTTTGTTGGAACCCTGTAAGCTCTGGTTGCCATTTCTGGAGCGCCCACATTCCAGAATCGGCGCTCAAGCGTGTAATACTGTCGTTGCTCAGCAATCGCTCCCGTTGCAGGCCAGGGCGGTAAATCCGGCTGAAGAGTATTCACAACGGTCTTCATTTCAGCAGAGATAAGGTCCAGAACGGGTAATTTGTTTTCCGGCTTCATGCAAAAATTCCTTTCAAATTACGTCATTGTAAGGAACCACTGCCATGAAAATGCGATCCCGCCTGCTGATATTGAAACTGGCTGCGTCTCGCGCGCTCCCGTCAGATTGTGTTAACATTCGCCGCTCAGTTAACCACCCGTAAAAACAACCATGAAATTTCCCGGTAAACGTAAATCCAAACATTACTTCCCCGTAAACGCACGCGATCCGCTGCTTCAGCAATTCCAGCCAGAAAACGAAACCAGCGCTGCCTGGGTAGTGGGTATCGATCAAACGCTGGTCGATATTGAAGCGAAAGTGGATGATGAATTCATTGAGCGTTATGGATTAAGCGCCGGGCATTCACTGGTGATTGAGGATGACGTTGCCGAAGCGCTTTATCAGGAACTAAAACAGAAAAACCTGATTACCCATCAGTTTGCGGGTGGCACCATTGGTAACACCATGCACAACTACTCGGTGCTCGCGGACGACCGTTCGGTGCTGCTGGGCGTCATGTGCAGCAATATTGAAATTGGCAGCTACGCCTATCGTTACCTGTGTAACACCTCCAGCCGTACCGATCTTAACTATCTACAAGGCGTGGATGGCCCGATTGGTCGTTGCTTTACGCTGATTGGCGAGTCCGGGGAACGTACCTTTGCTATCAGCCCGGGCCACATGAACCAGCTGCGGGCTGAAAGTATTCCGGAAGATGTGATTGCCGGAGCCTCGGCACTGGTTCTCACCTCTTATCTGGTGCGTTGCAAGCCGGGTGAACCCATGCCGGAAGCAACCATGAAAGCCATTGAGTACGCGAAGAAATATAACGTACCGGTGGTGCTGACGCTGGGCACCAAGTTTGTCATTGCCGAGAATCCGCAGTGGTGGCAGCAATTCCTCAAAGACCACGTCTCTATCCTTGCGATGAACGAAGATGAAGCCGAAGCGTTGACCGGAGAAAGCGATCCGTTGTTGGCATCTGACAAGGCGCTGGACTGGGTAGATCTGGTGCTGTGCACCGCCGGGCCAATCGGCTTGTATATGGCGGGCTTTACCGAAGACGAAGCGAAACGTAAAACCCAGCATCCGCTGCTGCCGGGTGCTATAGCGGAATTTAACCAGTATGAGTTTAGCCGCGCCATGCGCCACAAGGATTGCCAGAATCCGCTGCGTGTCTATTCGCACATTGCGCCGTACATGGGCGGGCCGGAAAAAATCATGAACACTAATGGAGCAGGGGATGGCGCACTGGCAGCGTTGCTGCATGACATTACCGCCAACAGCTACCACCGTAGCAACGTACCAAACTCCAGCAAACATAAATTCACCTGGTTAACTTATTCATCGTTAGCGCAGGTGTGTAAATATGCTAACCGTGTGAGCTATCAGGTACTGAACCAGCATTCACCTCGTTTAACGCGCGGCTTGCCGGAGCGTGAAGACAGCCTGGAAGAGTCTTACTGGGATCGTTAAGTTATCGTCGGTTCGTAGGCCAGATAAGGCGTTCACGCCGCATCTGGCATTTTGCTCTCAATGCCTGATGCGACGCTGGCGCGTCTTATCAGGCCTACATATCCGCGCCTATTATCCGGCAACCACCGTTTACCTCGTCACCACCTCACCCGCCGGTGGCGTTTCCAGCAGTTCCAGCATAGTACGGGCAATTTCACGCTCACCCATCACTACCTGATTCGCACCACGTTCGGTGATATACGCCACTTCATCGTCATAATGGGCGCGGGCAATAATCTCAATATCCGGATTTTTCGCGCGGGCAGATGCCACAATCTCGCCCGCTTCATAGCCGTTGGGAATCGTCAGGATCAGCCATTTTGCACATTCCAGATGCGCCAGTTGCATAATTTCTTCGTTAGCCGCATTGCCCAATACTGCGCGGACCCCGCGCTCGCGCAGCTCATCAACACGGGTTCGTGACGTCTCAATCACCACCAGCGGAATATCAGAGGCGAGCAATTTCTCCCCCAGCAGGCTGCCTACACGACCGTAACCCACCAGTAGCGCATGGTTGCAAATATCCACTGGGATCTGCTTCTCTTCTTCGATTGCCTCTTCCAGCGTCTGCTCTTCCAGCGTTTCGGTCTTCGCCAGATATTTCTCCAGTAGTGCGAACAGTACCGGGTTGAGCATAATCGACAGGATCGCCCCTGCCAGTACCAGGTTTTGTCCGGCCTGCGGCAGTAAATTCAATGCCATTCCTAGTCCCGCCAGGATAAACGCGAACTCACCAATCTGCGCCAGGCTGGCGGCGATGGTTAACGCCGTGCGCTGGGAGTGACCAAACAAACGCACAAGGAACAGGGCCGCGACCGATTTACCAAACAGAATAATTGCCAGCGTCGCCAGTACTGCCAGCGGTTGCTGAATCAGAATTAACGGATCAAACAACATCCCGACGGAGACAAAAAACAGCACCGCAAACGCGTCGCGCAATGGCAGTGTATCGTGGGCGGCACGGTGACTCAGTTCAGACTCGTTCAGTACCATCCCGGCAAAGAACGCACCGAGTGCAAAGGAGACATCAAACAGCTCTACCGCACCAAAGGCAATCCCTAACGCCAGCGCCAGCACCGACAGGGTAAACAGCTCGCGGGAACCGGTTGCTGCGCTGCGTGCCATAATCCACGGCACCAGACGGCGACCTACCAGCATCATAATGGCGATAAATGCGATCACCTTGCCGATGGTGATCCCCATATCGACTGCAAGAGTGGCAAAGCCCACATCGCCCTGTTCCATCATTCCTGCTACCGCGGGTAGCAATACCAGCGTCAGGACCATCACCAGGTCTTCCACAATCAACCAACCGATGGCGATTTGCCCACGCTGACTGTCAATTAATTGCCGTTCTTCAAGTGCGCGCAGTAACACCACGGTACTGGCGGTGGAAAGACATAAGCCGAACACGATACCGGTCATTAACGACCAGCCCAGCACGGCGGAGAGCGCCATACCCAGCAGCGTCGCCACGGCTATCTGGGCGATCGCGCCGGGAATGGCGATGGACTTTACCGCCATCAAATCCTTGAGCGAAAAATGCAAACCGACGCCGAACATCAGCAAAATAACGCCCAGTTCAGCCAGTTCCGGCGCAAGCTTGGTATCGGCAACAAAGCCCGGAGTGAATGGTCCTGCCAGCACACCCGCTAACAGATATCCCACCAGAGGAGAAATACGTAGTTTATTGGCCAGCATGCCGAGGATAAAGGCGAGCACAAGGCCGCCAACAATGGTGGTGATAAGCGGGGTGGCGTGATGCATTCCGTCTCCTTTTCCTGGTGGTTATTGTCCATTTTTGGCCGGGAAAACCAAAATTACAGGTAATAGTTTATGACAATTTCATTGATGATGTTTATGAATAATTGTTGAATTTTGCAGAAAAATGGAATTAGCTGCAAAAAAAAGCACGGATCGGAAAACAGAAGGCGGTTTAACAGAGGAAAGGCTTATGGCGACTGTAAAACGATGCAGCCAAAGTTTGCCTTTGGCTGCAATGAAATCAGTCTTTATGCCGGTTATCAGGCAGGAATATGGTCAATATCCCCAATAGTGGCAGGAAAGCACAGATTTTATAGACTAACTCTATGCTGGTGTGGTCGGCGATAAGCCCCAGAACTGCCGCCCCCAGACCTCCCATGCCGAAAGCAAAACCGAAAAACAGTCCAGAAACCATACCGATACGTCCCGGAAGCAGCTCCTGGGCGTAGACCAGAATGGCAGAGAATGCTGAAGCGAGGATAAATCCAATAATCACCGTTAAAACCCCCGTCCAGTGCAGGCTGGCGTAGGGTAAAATCAGCGTAAACGGCGCAACACCGAGGATAGAGCCCCAAATCACATATTTCCGTCCAATTTTATCCCCTACAGGCCCGCCAATCACCGTACCTGCCGCAACGGCAAACAGGAAGGCAAACAAATGAAGCTGAGCATTCTGGATAGATAATCCGAATTTTTGCATCAGATAAAAGGTGTAATAGCTGCTGATGCTCGCCATATAGAAATATTTCGAGAAAATGAGGATTAACAGAATGCTGACCGCCAGAACAACTTTATTGCGCGGCAGTGGATTGATAATCGTCGCTTTGGGTTTTCCTTTATTCATTCGGTGCTGTGCCGAGTACCAACGGCTGATTTGCGCCAACACCACGATCGCCAGCAGTGCCGCAAGCACAAACCAGGCAACGTTGCCTTTGCCATAAGGCGCGATAATCACCGCCGCCAGCAAGGGGCCCAGGGAACTGCCAAAGTTGCCGCCGACCTGAAATATAGATTGCGCCAGGCCATGACGCCCGCCGGAAGCCATACGGGCCACGCGAGAAGATTCCGGATGAAAGACCGATGAACCGGTACCGACCAGCGCCGCTGCCAGCAGAACTGCGCCGAAACTGCCCGCCAGCGCCAGCAGCACCAGACCACTTAAGGTAAAGCACATGCCAATCGGCAACGACCACGGCATCGGATATTTATCGGTCCAGTAGCCGACCACCGGTTGCAGTAGCGAAGAGGCGAGCTGGAAGGTGAGGGTTATCATGCCAATCTGCATAAATGTCAGAGAAAATTCTGACTGAAGCAGTGGATAAATCGCCAGAATCAGCGATTGGATCATGTCGTTCAGCAGATGTGAGAGGCTGATAGCACCTAAAATACCAAACGATGTTCGGGCCTTAGTCGTTGACGCAGCCGCGCCCGCCACAGGCTGGGTT
The DNA here is from genome assembly GCF_003697165.2 of Escherichia coli DSM 30083 = JCM 1649 = ATCC 11775. Taxonomy (GTDB): domain Bacteria; phylum Pseudomonadota; class Gammaproteobacteria; order Enterobacterales; family Enterobacteriaceae; genus Escherichia; species Escherichia coli. Next base: position 3,502,713 of record NZ_CP033092.2, on the reverse strand, counting down.
TGTTCACTCATTGCCATAGGAAAGTCACTTTTTCAGGGTTGCGATGTAAAGAATGATCTTATTTGTGATTATTACCCGACTAACATACCTGTATGCGCCGCCTGAAGGAAGTCTCAACGCGGAATACAGAATTTCTAATCTGGATGCAGATTTATCTTCACCGGACGCAGACTTGTCTATGATGTCGCGTCATACTATTTTTCAACACGTTGAAATCAGGTCAGGGAGAGAAGTATGAAATTATTACAGCGGGGCGTGGCGTTAGCACTGTTAACCACATTTACACTGGCGAGTGAAACTGCTCTGGCGTACGAGCAGGATAAAACCTACAAAATTACAGTTCTGCACACCAATGATCATCATGGGCATTTTTGGCGCAATGAATATGGTGAATATGGTCTGGCGGCGCAAAAAACGCTGGTGGATGGTATCCGCAAAGAGGTTGCGGCTGAAGGCGGTAGCGTGCTGCTACTTTCCGGTGGCGACATTAACACTGGCGTGCCCGAGTCCGACTTACAGGATGCCGAACCTGATTTTCGCGGTATGAATCTGGTGGGCTATGACGCGATGGCGATCGGTAATCATGAATTTGATAACCCGCTCACCGTATTACGCCAGCAGGAAAAGTGGGCTAAGTTCCCGTTGCTTTCCGCCAATATCTACCAGAAAAGTACCGGCGAGCGCCTGTTTAAACCATGGGCGCTGTTTAAGCGTCAGGATCTGAAAATTGCCGTTATTGGCCTGACGACGGATGACACAGCCAAAATTGGTAATCCGGAATATTTCACTGATATCGAATTTCGTAAGCCCGCTGATGAAGCGAAGCTGGTGATTCAGGAGCTGCAACAGACAGAAAAGCCAGACATTATTATCGCGGCGACCTATATGGGGCATTACGACAATGGTGAGCACGGCTCTAACGCACCGGGCGATGTGGAGATGGTACGCGCGCTGCCTGCCGGATCGCTGGCGATGATCGTCGGTGGTCACTCGCAAGATCCAGTCTGTATGGCGGCAGAAAACAAAAAACAGGTCGATTACGTGCCGGGTACGCCATGCAAACCGGATCAACAAAACGGCATCTGGATTGTGCAGGCGCATGAGTGGGGCAAATACGTGGGACGGGCTGATTTTGAGTTTCGTAATGGCGAAATGAAAATGGTTAACTACCAGCTGATTCCGGTGAACCTGAAGAAGAAAGTGACCTGGGAAGACGGGAAAAGCGAGCGCGTGCTGTACACCCCTGAAATCGCTGAAAACCAGCAAATGATCTCGCTGTTATCACCGTTCCAGAACAAAGGCAAAGCGCAGCTGGAAGTGAAAATAGGCGAAACCAATGGTCGTCTGGAAGGCGATCGTGACAAAGTACGTTTTGTACAGACCAATATGGGGCGGTTGATTCTGGCAGCACAAATGGATCGCACTGGTGCCGACTTTGCGGTGATGAGCGGAGGCGGAATTCGTGATTCTATCGAAGCAGGTGATATCAGCTATAAAAACGTACTGAAAGTGCAGCCATTCGGCAATGTGGTGGTGTATGCCGACATGACCGGTAAAGAGGTGATTGATTACTTGACCGCCGTCGCGCAGATGAAGCCAGATTCAGGTGCCTACCCGCAATTTGCCAACGTTAGCTTTGTGGCGAAAGACGGTAAACTGAACGACCTGAAAATCAAAGGCGAACCGGTCGATCCGGCGAAAACTTACCGCATGGCGACATTAAACTTCAATGCCACCGGCGGGGATGGCTATCCGCGCCTTGATAACAAACCGGGCTATGTGAATACCGGCTTTATTGATGCCGAAGTGCTGAAAGCGTATATACAGAAAAGCTCGCCGCTGGATGTGAGTGTTTATGAACCGAAAGGTGAGGTGAGCTGGCAGTAATGAACCCCGTCGCGGCGTCATGATATGACGCCGCCATTTATGAATATTGAAATCTTGCATCGTAATCGCGATGTGTCAAACCAAATGCCATCAGCATATAATTCTGCGGATCACCAGGCTGTTCTTCATCTGCTTCAAACCAAAGTGTCACGCCTGAGCGATTGACGTGGATTAAGAGTGTATGGGGCGATTGACGGCGGATTTGCAGATCAGCGCCTTCGTTAACAAGCATGTTAAATACACGCGTAACGTTCAACTCAGCGACGTTATTCAATATTCCTTTATCAAATCGGATCGCTTTGCCCAAATGGATTTGGCTCAGATAATCGCACCAAATCATATATAGCTTGTTGTTTTCGAAATGAAACTCAACATTACCAAATAGCCAGATATAAAAACCATTTCCCATATCATTTTTAGAGTCCGGCTCAACAAAGTTTTGTTCCAACCATGCCATTGTTTGCCCCAGTTCGACAAAATCGAATTTTCCGTTAAAGACAAAATTGTGGAAGCTAACATCAACAAGATGGTCAAATTTCATCTTTCGCTCCTTTGTGAATTTTTTACATGCTTCAAAAGCCAGCGTAATTTACATCGGTGCAGGCGACTCTCCAGTGTTGAGCGAAAATTTGCGATGTCGACATTGGACCGATCTACCGCAGCAACCCCCGTGTATTGTGGGATCGGTGAAGGGATTTTTTGTAACTTTCCCAGCGCCAGCAGTTGTTGAATGATCCTGCTACCGTCGTGGTAATCATCGTAAATAGCCACTGGCAGAGGCTGCCAGGCGGGGGTCGATTTGATAAATCCGGAAAAAAAATACGGGTCCAGATCGCCGAAAGCAAAGCCGTAGGCGAGGGGAACTTCAATATTTTGCTCTGTTTTTTTATTCTCAAATGTACAATGAAAACCGTGAAAACAATACTGCCACTTTCCCATTTTGCCTTTTCGCTTACGGTTGCATTTGAAGGGGGCAAAGGTAACTAGCGGGTTATTTTCCGCCATCTCAACGTTCAGTTGTTCAGCCAATGCAAATATAAGCTCTGTCGCCAGCTTACGATATTCTTTCGCGCAGTGTTCGAAAAAATCCTGATGGCGGTTAATCTCTTCAAGCGATATTAATCTGGCGATCCTGATAACCGGGTCGGCAGAATGCATGCCAACAACAAATTCATCGAGCTGTGCTTTCAGCACCAGCCCGAATTCCTCACGATACCTCTCTGCTTCGCTGGCAAAATGCAGATGTAATACCTTCTCTCTCGATGTTTGCCGAAGTAAGGCGATATCCGGTATCTCATCTGCACAAGCGATACTTAATGTCTCTGTAATCCTTTCCACATCTCATCTTCCGTGTGCATCACTTAATCGCGACGGGCGATATCAGCAAATTTGGCATCGAGTATCTTTGCCAGGTCGCTTGCCGCCAGTTCGATATCCAGACCGCGCTTGCCGCCGGAAACATAAATAGTGGCAAATTCTTGTGCGGGGGCGTCGATAATCGTTGGCAGACGTTTTTTCTGCCCCAGTGGGCTAATCCCTCCAACCAGATATCCCGTCGAACGCTGCGCGACCATCGGATCGGCCATCTCAACTTTCTTGGCACCCAGCGCTTTTGCTACTTTTTTAAGATCCAGTTGACCTGCGACCGGCGTAACGGCCACGGCAAGGTGTTTCATATCACCGTTCACTGCGACCAGCAGCGTTTTGTAGACCTGATCCGGATTCAAACCTAATTTTTTGACGACTTCATCGCCAAAATTGGTTTCAGCCGGATCGTGCTCGTAGGTATGGATTTGAAACGAAATCTTGTTTTTTTCGAGTAATTTAACTGCGGGTGTCATGGTAATTTTCCTGCCTTAAACAAAAAAACGAAGCAAGCATACGCCTGATGGCGGTCCAAAAAAAAGAGTCATCTTGCCTAAGAGTATTGGCAGGATGGTGAGATTGAGCGACAATCGAGTTACACCGTCGCTTAAAGTGACGGCATAATAATAAAAAAATGAAATTCCTCTTTGACGGGCCAATAGCGATATTGGCCATTTTTTTAGCGCAACATCTGCGGCAAATTCCCTTCTCCATACAGGTGTAGTGCACCGACTGCGACCACATAGCGCCCCGGCGGCATGGCGCGTAATTTATCCCGCCAGGCGAGATTTCGCTGATGCATCAGCACATCGTACAGCGACTGACTGAACGTATTGGGCAGCGTTATTTCATTATTTTGCGGCGGCGCATTCAACCACCAGCTCATCATTTGTTGCAGCAACCGTGCATTGGTGTGCCAGTGGGTCAGCGTGTCGTCCAGCAGCGCCAGTCCTTTGTCAGGGAGCTGGAGCAACATGGCAATCTGGTTTTCAGCCCCTTCCAGTTCAATCACGGGTTTATGTTGTTGCTTCGCCGCCTGCAATAGCTGGTAATCGATACCGTATTCTGCCCGCAGCCCCAGTTTTTGTGCCTGCGTCGCCTGAAGAACCATCGCGATTTGCCACAACGGTTGGGTAGAAAAGAGCGACGGAGAAATGCCCATCTCCTGGCTAATGTGCTGCAGGTTTTGGAGTTGCTCCTCGCTAATGCGCTCTTCCAGTGCCTCGCAGGCAGGCAAATTGGCAAAAGGCGTATCGCTGGTGGAAACATCCGCCTCGACGATCAGCGCATCGGCGTTTTTGAGCTTTTTGAGCAAACGGGTGGGCAGGGGAGCCATATCGTGGCTACCCATATGAATACTGCCAATCAGATGAAAATGGCGATTGCCGGGAAGAGTGATATCGATAGCAGGCCAGGTGTAATGATTACCGCGCAGCGCGGCCCAAAGCGTTTTTACCCGGTACAACAGATCCATACGACCTCCCTTTGTGAAATATCATGCTAGCGCGCGGGGAGGGATGGCGCAAATGGAGTTGATTGTTGCACTTGCGCACAGTGCTTGTGTGCATTACAATGATTGAATAATGGACAAGGAGATGAGAGAGGAATGGCTCAAAAGAAAAATATAAGGAGTTTTCGTGATGCCTGGTTGGCTGATTTTTTTGTCCATTCAACGCCACATCGAAAGATCCCTGCTGAAATCCATACCACGTTATCACGAAAGTTGGACATCATTAATGCTGCCACTTCTCATTGGGATTTACGCTCCCCTCCGGGGAACCGATACGAAGAGTTATCCGGGAAATTACAGGAATACTCCTCCATTAGAGTGAATAAACAGTACCGACTGATTTTTAAATGGGTTAATGGCAAGGCCGAAGAATTGTTTTTAGACCCACACAACTACTAAAACATAGCTGTCGTATTGACGAGAAAGGTAAAACTATGAAACAGGCAACAAGAAAACCGACGACACCCGGAGATATTCTTCTCTATGAATATCTGGAACCGCTCGATTTGAAAATCAATGAGTTAGCAGAGTTGCTGCATGTTCATCGTAATAGCGTCAGTGCACTGATCAATAACAATCGTAAACTCACCACTGAGATGGCATTCCGTCTGGCGAAAGTTTTTGATACCACAGTCGATTTTTGGCTAAACCTCCAGGCGGCAGTTGATCTTTGGGAAGTTGAAAACAACATGCGTACCCAGGAAGAATTGGGACGGATTGAAACAGTGGCTGAATATTTGGCACGCCGTGAAGAGCGTGCAAAAAAGGTCGCGTAGAATAATTTCCCTATAACGGATGCGCCACCCTAAAGCAGCGCATCCGCAATGATGTACTTATTCCTTCGGTTTAAACCGCAGCAAGCGGTTGGCGTTACTCACTACGGTGATCGACGAGAGCGCCATTGCCGCTCCGGCAACCACCGGGTTAAGCAGTGTTCCAGTGAACGGCCACAAAATACCGGCGGCGACCGGAATACCAATGCTGTTGTAGATAAACGCACCGAGCAGGTTCTGCTTCATGTTGCGCAGCGTTGCGCGGGAAATTGCGAGCGCATCCGCAACACCCATCAGGCTATGGCGCATCAGGGTAATCGCCGCGGTTTCAATGGCAACATCACTGCCGCCCCCCATCGCAATACCGACATCCGCCTGAGCCAGCGCTGGCGCATCGTTAATGCCGTCGCCCACCATTGCTACCTGACGTCCTTCACTTTGCAGACGTTTGATCGCTTCGGCTTTACCGTCCGGCAGCACGCCGGCTATCACCTCATCAATCCCTGCTTCTTTAGCGATCGCATTGGCGGTGGTCGGGTTATCCCCGGTTAGCATCACCAGGCGATATCCCGCTTTATGCAGGCGTTGCAGCGCCGCCACGCTATCACTACGCAATGGATCGCGTACAGCCAGCAGGGCTACCGCTTTCCCGTCAACCGCCAGCAGCACAGGCGTTGCCCCTTGCGATGCCTGAGCAGTAATCTCCGCTTCGATAGCTTTGGTATCAACCTGTTGCTCATTTAACAACGCCTGATTACCCAGCAATAACGCATGACCTTCAGCTTCACCGCTCACGCCCAGCCCGCGCAATGTGCGGAAACCGTTGACCTGCGGCAGCTGCATATCACCTGCTTTATCGAGGATCGCTCGTGCCAGCGGATGGCTGGAACCTTGCTCCAGCGCCGCCGCCAGACGCAATGCTTGCGCTTCATCAACATCAGCAAACGTTTTTACTGCGACAACCTGCGGTTTACCTTCGGTCAGCGTCCCGGTTTTATCGAACACTACGGTGTCGAGCGTACTGGCGCGTTGCAGCGCGTCGGCGTCCCGTACCAGCACGCCAAACTCAGCCGCCCGCCCGACGCCCGAAATAATCGACATCGGCGTCGCCAGCCCCAGCGCACACGGACAGGCAATAATCAGCACCGTGGTGGCAATCACCAGGGTGTAGACAATCTGCGGTGCCGGACCAAAGAAATACCAGATTGCCGCACTGATCAGCGCAATCACCACCACTACCGGCACAAATACGGCTGAGATTTTATCCGCCAGCTGACCGATTTCTGGCTTACTGCTCTGGGCCTGGCGCACCATACGAATAATCCGCGACAGCGTAGTATGGCTGCCAACCGCACTGGCGCGAAACAGCACGCTACCGTCCTGCACCACTGTCCCGGCATGGACGCTATCGCCTTCGCCTTTTTGCTGCGGGATAGGTTCGCCCGTCAGCATCGCTTCATCCAGCCACGCTTCGCCTTGAGTAATCTCACCATCTACCGGCACACGGTCGCCGGTCGTCAGGCGCAGTAACATACCTGGCTGAACATCTGCCAGCGGCACGTTTTTTTCACCTTCGTCGGTGACCAGGCGCGCCGTCGGTGGGGTTAAATCGAGTAATTTCTCCAGCGCCTTAGAAGAACGCTGACGCGCGCGCGCTTCCAGCATATGGCCGAGATTGATCAGACCAATAATCATCGCGCTGGCTTCGTAATAAAGATGTCGCGCTTCCATCGGGAACCACTGCGGCCACAGGTTGACGCTCATCGAATAGAGCCACGCCACGCCAGTACCCAGCGCCACCAGCGTATCCATCGTCGCTGCACCGTTCAGCAGGCTTTTCCATGCGCTGCGGTAAAAATGCCCGCCGGCGAAAACCATTACCGCCAGGGTTATCAGGCCGATAACCAACCACAGGCTGCGGTTGTCGGCGGTGACCATCATGTTATCGCCGATCATCCCCCAGACCATCACCGGGATACCCACCGCCAGTGCGACAATTGCCTGCCAGCGGAAGCGCTTCATCGTAGCGACGGCGGTTTCTTGCTGGCGTTCGCGGCGTTTAGCGTCATCTTCAATCGCTTCCGCGCCGTAGCCCGCTTTTTCCACCGCCTGCACTAAATCTTGTGGGGAGGCGCTGCCCATCACCAGCGCAGTACGCTCCGCCAGGTTTACCCGTGCCTGAGTGACGCCCGGTACGCTTTGCAACGCATTTTGTACGCGGGTGACACAGCTGGCGCAGCTCATGCCGCTCAGCAGCAACTGCTGGCTGTCATCGTCATCGGCGGTCGCTGCCGGAAGCGCCTCAGAAACCGCTGTCAGTGCTTCCGACGGGATTGATGACTCCGCCAGCGGTTTAGCCTTTGGGTGGCTTACAGATGCGTCATAACCCGCTTGTTTGATGGTTTCGATCAGCTGTTCTGCACTGGCAGTCCCGGTAACGTGCGCTTCAGTGATAGACACATCCGCCTGTTCAACATCCGGGCGCTGTTCGAGACTTTCTTTCACGCGTTTAACGCAGTGACCGCAGGACAGGCCGTCCAGGGTCAGGTCGATAGTTTGTGACATAAAACACTCCTTTAAGACAGTTTTGACTGGCTGTGATAAAGGTTAAACCTTCCAGCAAGGGGAAGGTCAAGAAATTAATAAACCAGGCGGGTAAAAGTCCGTAAAGATTAAAAAATCGGCTCGATTTGCATCAGGATTAGACATTTATCTCTTTGTTTTCCTGTAGTTAAGTTGCGGGTGCTAAGTTAAATCAGGATGCATGAAAATCGGCACCGGGGTGAGGAATTACCTCACGCATCTATAAAAAGGAGTTAACAAAAGATGTTAGATGCAAACAAATTACAGCAGGCAGTGGATCAGACTTACACCCAATTTCACTCACTTAACGGCGGACAAAATGCCGATTACATTCCCTTTCTGGCGAATGTCCCTGGTCAACTGGCGGCAGTGGCTATCGTGACCAGCGATGGCAACGTCTATAGTGCGGGTGACAGTGATTACCGCTTTGCGCTGGAATCCATCTCGAAAGTCTGTACGTTAGCCCTTGCGTTAGAAGATGTCGGCCCGCAGGCGGTACAGGACAAAGTTGGCGCTGACCCGACCGGATTGCCCTTTAACTCAGTTATCGCCTTAGAGTTGCATGGCGGCAAACCGCTTTCGCCACTGGTAAATGCTGGCGCTATTGCCACCACCAGCCTGATTAACGCTGAAAATACTGAACAACGCTGGCAGCGAATTTTACATATCCAACAACAACTGGCTGGTGAGCAGGTAGCGCTCTCTGATGAAGTCAACCAGTCGGAACAAACAACCAACTTCCATAACCGGGCCATTGCCTGGCTGCTGTACTCCGCCGGATATCTCTATTGTGATGCAATGGAAGCCTGTGACGTGTACACCCGTCAGTGCTCCACGCTCATCAATACTATTGAACTGGCAACGCTTGGCGCGACGCTGGCGGCGGGTGGTGTGAATCCGCTGACGCATAAACGCGTTCTTCAGGCCGACAATGTGCCGTACATTCTGGCCGAAATGATGATGGAAGGGCTGTATGGTCGCTCCGGTGACTGGGCGTATCGCGTTGGTTTACCGGGCAAAAGCGGTGTAGGTGGCGGTATTCTGGCGGTCGTTCCTGGCGTGATGGGAATTGCCGCGTTTTCACCACCGCTGGATGAAGAAGGCAACAGTGTTCGCGGTCAAAAAATGGTGGCATCGGTCGCTAAGCAACTCGGCTATAACGTGTTTAAGGGCTGATCATGATGAACACGGAAGGTAATAACGGTAACAAACCTCTCGGTCTATGGAACGTCGTTTCCATCGGCATTGGGGCAATGGTGGGGGCGGGGATCTTCGCGCTGCTGGGGCAGGCTGCGTTGCTAATGGAAGCCTCGACCTGGGTCGCCTTTGCTTTTGGCGGTATTGTGGCGATGTTTTCCGGTTATGCCTATGCGCGTCTGGGGGCGAGCTATCCCAGCAATGGCGGTATTATCGACTTCTTTCGTCGCGGATTAGGCAACGGCGTTTTTTCGCTGGCGCTCTCGTTATTGTACCTGTTGACGCTGGCGGTGAGTATCGCCATGGTCGCCCGTGCTTTTGGCGCTTATGCCGTGCAGTTTTTGCATGAAGGCAGCCAGGAGGAGCACCTTATTTTGCTCTACGCGTTGGGGATCATTGCGGTGATGACGCTTTTCAACTCCTTAAGCAACCATGCGGTAGGGCGGCTGGAAGTGATCCTCGTCGGCATTAAAATGATGATCCTGTTATTGCTGATTATTGCCGGTGTCTGGTCGCTGCAACCGGCGCATATTTCCGTTTCTGCGCCCCCCAGTTCCGGGGCGTTCTTCTCCTGTATCGGGATAACCTTCCTTGCCTATGCGGGCTTTGGCATGATGGCGAACGCGGCGGATAAAGTGAAAGATCCGGAGGTCATAATGCCACGGGCGTTTCTGGTGGCGATTGGCGTTACCACGTTGCTTTATATCTCGCTGGCGCTGGTTTTGCTTAGCGATGTGTCGGCATTAGAGTTAGAAAAATATGCCGATACCGCCGTAGCGCAGGCTGCTTCTCCGCTCCTCGGGCATGTGGGGTATGTGATCGTCGTCATCGGCGCTTTACTGGCGACGGCTTCAGCCATCAACGCAAACCTGTTCGCCGTGTTTAACATCATGGACAACATGGGCAGCGAACGCGAACTGCCGAAGCTAATGAATAAACCTCTGTGGCGGCAGAGTACCTGGGGCAACATCATCGTCGTGGTGTTGATTATGCTGATGACGGCGGCGCTGAATTTAGGCTCACTCGCCAGCGTTGCCAGCGCCACCTTTTTGATCTGCTATCTGGCGGTGTTTGTGGTGGCGATCCGCCTGCGTCATGATATTCACGCCTCGTTGCCGATTCTTATCGTTGGTACGTTGGTTATGTTGTTGGTGATCGTTGGCTTTATCTACAGTCTCTGGTCCCAGGGCAGCCGTGCGCTGATATGGATTATTGGCGCACTCTTACTCAGCCTTATTGTGGCAATGGTCATGAAGCGCAATAAAACCGTATAACATCTCTCTGTGCGCAGTACTTCCTGTATTATTGTGGTGGCGGTCGATATTCGCACTGGCAAAAAAACGTGCTTGAATATTTGTTGAAACCCTTTAACAAAGCACAGGAGGCGTTGCGCGAACGATGAACATTAGCGATGTAGCAAAAATTACCGGCCTGACCAGCAAAGCCATTCGCTTCTATGAAGAGAAGGGGCTGGTGACGCCGCCGATGCGCAGCGAAAACGGTTATCGCACCTACACGCAGCAGCATCTCAACGAACTGACCTTACTGCGCCAGGCACGCCAGGTGGGCTTTAACCTGGAGGAGAGCGGCGAACTGGTGAATCTGTTTAACGATCCGCAGCGTCATAGTGCCGACGTCAAACGTCGTACGCTGGAGAAGGTGGCGGAGATCGAACGGCATATCGAAGAACTGCAATCCATGCGCAACCAGCTACTGGCGCTGGCGAATGCCTGCCCTGGCGATGACAGCGCCGACTGCCCGATTATCGAAAATCTCTCCGGCTGCTGTCATCATCGGGCGGGGTGAAAATCAGTTAATCTCCGTTTGCACCGAAAGAATATGCTGCAAACTTTCTACCATAATGCGCCCCGACTGAAATAAGCCTTCCTGGATTTCGTTGTTAACATTCACAGCGTGAACCAGGGAGGCTAATAACACCACTTGCAAGAAGGCAAAAATAAACGCACCGATAATCATAATATGCGTCAGGGGGATTTTCCTTTGCTCCTTCATTTTAAATAACCCACAAACTGACCTTCCTTCATTAAGGCGACTTTTCCCGTATGGTGATAAACAATGACGTTATAAAGACCTGACTGATAAACAGTGGCATCTTTATTGTCTTCATCAATTGCACATAATGAATCATTGAGATAAGCAAAGTTCTTACTGCTCATTCTAAAGGTCATGCCAAATCCTTTATAAATGGCTTTCTTTGCCGCCTGGGCATGTTGTGCGGCTTCTGCATTTTTAAATGCCTGCGCCTCGGATGCACTTAAAATAGCCGTCTGACGCTGTTGTTCTGCGAGATAACAGGTGTCATGGCTGACGCCCTGCGCCTGGCAATCTGCGATGCGGGAAGTGGGTGAACTACAGCCAGTCAGTAATATAACCGCCAGCAGGGAAAACGATTTAATGGAGCTATTCATCATTGTTAACCTTAAATAATGTGCGAATTAATGAAGAGGTGAAACCCGGCAAGCTTCCTTGCTCTTATTTATATTGAGGATTGAAATATTAGAACGAATATCCTACGCCGACACCTGCGCCGAAATCAGATTGCGTATCCGCAGAAATACCGGCTTTAAGTACCGTATGCGTTCCGGCATTAAAAGATGTTCCTACAGACACCGCAGATTCACCGTTGAAGGTTCCCGCTCCCGCTGACACCATCATCACGTCACCGGTTTTCACCTGTGGTTGTGAGGCGATAGCGATGGCAGATGCAGTTCCCGCATTGGCTTCTTTACGATTGTCCTCAACTTCGTTTTTCAGAGAATCGAAATGGTTATTGAGCGTGTTAATTTGTTGGCTGTTATCTGCGACCCGTTTTTGCGTGTTGGTTAACTGTTGCTGCGTTTGTGCGGAATCTTGTCTCAGACTTTCAATTTGCTCATGTGCCTGGACAGACTTCTGCGCCAGACTTTGCATTTGTTTATCGTATTGAGCCCTTTCTTTTTGCTGTTGTGCTGCCACATCGGTTGTCAGTGCATTCATTTTCTGCCCTTGTTCCGTGGTAGTGCGCTGATTAGCCTCATTTTGAGCCGCCAGTCTGGCATTAATCATCTCCTGATAATGCGCGGTATTTTGCGTATCTCCAGTCGCGGCGAGCGTTTTTTGTGTGGCTACGATCTGCGCCTGTTGCTCTGTAATTTGCGTTTGCTGGGCGTCAGTTACCGCAGACTGTCGGGCGTTGATCATGCTCTGATAACGGGCAGGTATCTGTACAACACCTGTAGCGGCAACGGTTTTTTGTCCTGCGTCAGGATCTGTCTGGACAGGGGGAGTCTGAGTGGTATCAGGTGTTTCAGAAGGGATGTAGTGATGTTCAGTCAAATAGGTATACGCAGCGGGACTGTTGTCTGTGCGTTCTAAAAAGCGGGTAATCTTCTGCTCAATCTCCGATTGCGACATGCCGGAGTTAATGGCTGAAAGCTCTGTTGCCGCCGCTTCAATGGTATCACCAGCTAAAACAACAGGGCTGGATGTTGCTGAAATTATGAGTGCCAGTAAAGCTACGTTTACAGTTTTCATTCATTTTCTCTTGTTCAAAATAAGTCGCATTGATGTTTCTATAAGAAACAAATAATATTGTTTTAAGAAATAAACTGCGTTGCAATTTGATCGAAATCTACGCCGCCATTTGTGTGATGTAAAGCGCATTTTTGTCTTGTTTAAGCGTAAATACCACCAATAAGAAACAAAAATAGTTTCTTTTATAAATAAAAAAGGAAATTATTTCGTGCTCTTTCAATGTAAAAAAGAGTAAAGACTTGTTTTGATAAGCGAAATAATTTCTGTTTCTGGACTAAACGTGAAGCGGTTCCTGATGTGTGCTAAAATGCGTTTCTTTGATAAATCTCAATTTTTAAGAGGTTTACGCTAGGCAGGAAAATTTAAATGAATGAATTTGAGAAGATTTTTAATGAAATGAATCTGGACCGGGCATTGCTACCGATCCTTTTTCGTTCGAACCGGTCAACAGTGTGGAAATATTTAAGTGGCGATAGTACGGCTCCTGCCTCAGCTATGTCACTGATTATGCTGTTGCAGTTAATCCAGAAACGAAACCCCGATCTGTTAGCCGAATGGTTAACGCTTTCTGATTTCACCATTCCGCCAGAAGTTTACCTGGACCAACCTGATTACTGGAAAGGGTGGGTGTATACCCAACACAAGGTCAATAAAAACGTCCTGGAATATCTAAAAAAACACTATCCGGATGAAGACCAAAAAAGTATGGGTAAAGGCCGGGAAGAGTAATTTTGCCTCTACTCGGCTATATGCCGGATGCGGCGCAAGCGCCTTATCTGGCCTACGATTCGGGCATATTTTGTAGGCATGATAAGACGCGTCAGCGTCGCATCAGGCGATGACCGCACGGATGATCAGCGTTATCCCTTCTATCGCAATGACTTCAACATGCGTACCTGCACCGAGATCCTCGCTGGCGCTGACAGGCCATGAACTGTCACCGACGCGCATATGACCGCGCCCGTTGACCAGCGGAGATTCCAGAACAAAACGTCGGCCAATCAACTGCTGCCCGCGCTGGTTTAAATGACTGTCGCTGTGCTTTTGTTCGCGCACCCGCCGCGACAACCATTTCCACCACAGCCAGGCGGCGAGCAGCGTCAGGACGGCAAACATTACCCCTTGCCACTCCCAACCCAGCGGCAGCAACCAGACCACCAGACCGGTAATCACCGCTGCCACGCCGCTCCACAACAGATAACCATTGCCGCCCAACATCTCGGCTGCCAGCAGCAAACCGCCGAGACTTAGCCAGAAAATATGTGGATGAACGACCATTAACTCCATCATGGCTGAGTCCGTTTGTTGGCGCTGTCTTTCACCAGCTCAGCAATCCCGGCAATCGACCCCATCAGGCTGCTGGCCTCTAATGGCATCATCACCACTTTGCTGTTACTGGACGAACCGATCTGCTGTAACGCTTCGGTGTATTTCTGTGCGACGAAGTAGTTCACCGCCTGAATATCACCGGAGGCGATGGCTTCAGACACCATTTTGGTGGCGCGGGCTTCTGCTTCAGCGGAACGTTCACGCGCTTCAGCCTGTAAAAACGCCGACTGACGTTCGCCTTCCGCTTTCAGGATTTGTGACTGTTTTTCACCTTCGGCTTTGAGGATTTCCGCCTGACGGATCCCTTCCGCTTCAAGGATGTAAGCGCGTTTGGTACGTTCCGCTTTCATCTGCGCGTTCATTGAAGAGATAAGCTCTGCGGGCGGGCGCACATCACGAATTTCGATACGGGTGACTTTAATCCCCCACGGGTTGGTGGCCTCATCGACAATATGCAGCAGACGCGAGTTAATGCTGTCGCGCTGAGAGAGCATTTCATCAAGTTCCATTGAACCCAGCACGGTACGAATGTTAGTCATGGTCAGGTTGATGATCGCCAGCTCCAGATTGCTGACTTCATAAGCCGCGCGCGGCGCGTCAATCACCTGAATAAAGCACACGGCGTCGATGGTAACGTTGGCGTTATCTTTCGAGATAACTTCCTGGGAAGGGATGTCGAGCACTTGCTCCATCATATTGATCTTGCGACCAATGCGATCCATAAAGGGCACCACCAGGCTTAGACCTGGCTGTAACGTTTTGGTATAGCGACCAAAGCGTTCTACCGTCCATTGATAGCCCTGCGGCACGATTTTGACGCCCGCGCCGACAATGACCAGCGCGACAAAAATGAGAATCGGGATAAAGATAAGCATCGGAAAAACCTCCTGTTGTACCGTCCATAATCAGCAAAATTGCTGCTTGATTAAACAAATTATACCTGATTACTGAAAGAGAGTTCCCCCTTATTCCTGCGAAGGATAAACTGTTTTTAGTAAAAATCAGAAAAAGGGAACAGCGATGCAGGAAAATAGTCCTTTGCTTCAGCTACAAAACGTAGGATATCTGGCGGGTGATACGAAGATTCTTAATAACATCAATTTTTCGCTGCGTGCTGGCGAATTTAAGTTAATTACCGGTCCTTCTGGTTGTGGCAAAAGTACACTGCTAAAAATAGTTGCTTCATTGATCAGCCCAACCAGCGGAACGTTACTGTTTGAAGGTGAGGATGTCAGCACACTAAAGCCAGAAATCTACCGCCAGCAAGTCTCTTACTGCGCCCAGACGCCGACGCTGTTTGGCGATACGGTATACGATAACCTGATTTTTCCCTGGCAGATCCGTAACCAGCAGCCTGACCCGGCCATTTTTCTCGATTTTCTTGAACGCTTCGCTTTACCGGACAGCATTTTGACGAAGAATATCGCCGAGCTATCTGGTGGTGAAAAACAACGCATCTCATTGATTCGTAACCTGCAATTTATGCCGAAGGTTTTATTGCTCGACGAAATCACCAGTGCGCTGGATGAAAGTAATAAACATAACGTTAATGAGATGATCCACCGTTATGTGCGCGAGCAAAATATTGCCGTGCTGTGGGTGACACACGATAAAGACGAAATTAATCATGCGGATAAGGTGATTACACTGCAACCGCATGCCGGAGAAATGCAGGAAGCACGCTATGAACTCGCATAATATTACTAACGAATCATTGGCACTGGCATTAATGCTGGTGGTGGTGGCAATCTTAATTAGCCATAAAGAAAAGCTGGCGCTGGAGAAAGACATTCTCTGGAGCGTCGGGCGTGCGATAATTCAGCTGATTATTGTCGGCTATGTGCTGAAGTATATTTTCAGCGTGGATGATGCCAGCCTGACATTATTGATGGTGTTATTTATCTGCTTTAATGCGGCGTGGAATGCGCAAAAACGCAGTAAATATATTGCTAAAGCTTTTATCTCATCGTTTATTGCCATTACGGTCGGGGCGGGAATTACCCTGGCGGTGCTGATTCTCTCAGGGTCGATTGAATTTATCCCGATGCAGGTGATCCCTATCGCCGGGATGATAGCCGGTAACGCCATGGTAGCGGTGGGGTTGTGTTACAACAATTTAGGGCAACGGGTTATTAGCGAACAGCAACAGATTCAGGAGAAACTGAGTCTTGGCGCGACGCCGAAACAGGCTTCAGCTATATTGATTCGCGACAGTATTCGCGCGGCTTTAATTCCGACGGTCGATTCAGCAAAAACGGTTGGCTTAGTGAGTTTACCAGGAATGATGTCCGGGCTGATATTTGCCGGGATTGATCCGGTGAAGGCGATTAAATATCAGATTATGGTGACCTTTATGCTGCTCTCAACTGCCAGCCTGTCTACCATTATTGCCTGCTATTTAACCTATCGTAAATTTTATAATTCGCGCCACCAGTTGGTGGTGACGCAATTGAAGAAGAAATGATGCGATGCCGGATGCGCAGCATCGCATCCGGCGTTGTGGTTCATGTGCCGATCAACAAAACATCAATACAACAACGCATACAGCTGGCGGCGATACTTCGACGCCAGTGCATCACCCGTACCCAGCGCAGCAAGGATCTCCTGGAACGTTTTACGCGTCTGACCGTCTGCGGCGGTGAGATCTTTACGCAGATGCCCGAACAGCAACTCCAGCGCCTCTTCATTGCGCCCAACCTGATGCAGTTGCAGCGCCAGTTGCGTTGCCAGTGCGGCATCTTCTGGATTCTCCGCCACCTGCTGTTGCAACTGTTGAATTTCCGGCGTATCTGCCGCCTGCTTCAGCAGTTCGATTTGCGCCACCAGCCCCTGGTAGCGGGTGTCCTGATCCTGTAAAGGAATGGTTTTCAGCACGGCTTCAGCATCTTCAGAACGGTTCAGCGCAATCAGCGTTTCTGCCAGCAGCAGGCCGATCTCCCCGTTCTGATTCGACAACTGCCAGGCGTCTTTCAGCAATGGCAAGGCGTCGGTGTAATTGCCTTCCTGCATCAGCTGCATCGCCTGCTGCGCTTTCAGCTCTTCTTCGCGCGGCAGCACTTTATCCAGCAGGGCGCGGATCGCCTCTTCCGGTTGCGGCCCCTGGAAGCCGTCTACCGGTTGCCCGTTCTGGAACAGATACACGGTCGGAATCGCGCGCAGACCAAACTGGGCGGCAATCATCTGCTCCGCGTCGCAGTCCAGCTTCGCCAGAATAAATTGCCCGTTGTACTGCGCCGCGAGGCTTTCCAGAATTGGGGTTAACTGCAAACAGTGCTGGCTACGTTCAGACCAAAAATAGAACAGCACCGGAGTGGTCATCGACTGTTCAAGAACCTGTTGCAGGTTAGATTCGTTAATGTTGACAATATTTTCTACGGACATGGAGTCGCTCTCTGTTGTCGATATTTTCTTTGACATGGGGGCTTAAGCGCGCGCTTCAACTCACCCCTGCAATATTTTGTCCATCACGCGCCCCGGCAGCAGGCGCTTAAGCACCATTACTGCCCAGGTCACCAGCGTTACCGGATAGCGCATCTTCGGCTTCTCGCTAATAAAAGCATGGCGCACTTTGTCGACCACCGCTTCCGGTCCCAACGTAAAGCGGGCGGCGATGCCGGGATTTTCGACAGGTTTATCACTTTGCGTCTGGTTGACGTTGTCGGTGAAGCGAGTACGAATGGGACCGGGTTCGATCAGGCTAACTTTAATTCCGCTGTAACGTAGCTCCATGCGCAGTGCGTCTGACCACGCCTCCAGCGCATATTTACTGGCCGCGTAAGCGCCACGACCCGGCGTGGAGATTAATCCCATCACCGATGAGGTCATCACAATACGTCCTTCACCGTGCGGTAACATCGCGGGTAACAGGCGCATGGTGAGCTGGTGTGCGCCGAAAAAGTTGGCGGAAAACTGCTGTTCCATCTGCGCACGGCTGATGGTGGAAAGGGGGCCATACATGCCGAATCCGGCATTGTTAAAGATCCCATACAGACAATTATCGGTCAGGGCGATCACTTCGTCGGCTGCGCGATCAACACTTTCTGGCAAATCCAGATCGATCAACACGCCGGTAAATCCCATGCTGTTCATGCGCTCAACATCATCCGGTTTCCGGCAACCTGCCAGCACATGAAAACCCTGGCGTTTTAATTCGAGCGCGCTTTCCAGGCCAATTCCACTGGAACATCCGGTAATTAAGACCGATTTTTGCATAACTTTACCTGTCAGGATCTCCGTTGCTTTATGAGTCATGATTTACTAAAGGCTGCAACTGCTTCGCCATCCAGTCGGCAATAAACGGCTGGGCGTCGCGGTTGGGATGAATACCGTCATCCTGCATCCATTGTGGTTTGAGGTAGACCTCTTCCATAAAAAAGGGCAGCAGCGGAACATCAAACTCTTTGGCGAGTTTGGGGTAAATGGCGCTAAAGGCTTCATTATAACGGCGACCATAGTTTGCAGGCAGACGTATTTGCATTAACAATGGTTCAGCGTTGGCGGCTTTGACATCCTGCAATATCTGGCGCAGCGTTTGCTCGGTTTGTTGTGGCTGAAAACCACGCAAACCGTCATTGCCGCCCAGTTCTACCAGCACCCAGCGCGGCTGATGCTGTTTCAGCAGAGCCGGAAGGCGCGCCAGCCCTTGTTGCGAGGTGTCGCCGCTGATGCTGGCATTGACTACCGACGTTTTACTCTGCCACTTATCATTCAACAAGGCAGGCCAGGCCGCGCTAGCAGACATTCGATACCCGGCGCTCAGGCTATCACCCAGAATCAATAACGTGTCCGCTGCGGCGGCACGGAAGGTTAACAGGACCAGGAACAGGAAGGGCAAATGCCAGCGGAAAACATTGTTGAAGTTCATCATCTTAAGAAGTCCGTCGGTCAGGGGGAGCATGAACTCTCCATCCTCACCGGAGTTGAGCTGGTTGTCAAACGTGGCGAGACCATCGCACTGGTGGGCGAGTCGGGATCGGGTAAGTCAACCTTGCTGGCGATCCTCGCCGGGCTGGATGACGGCAGCAGTGGCGAAGTGAGACTGGTGGGACAACCGCTACATAATATGGACGAAGAAGCGCGGGCAAAGTTGCGCGCGAAGCACGTAGGCTTTGTTTTTCAGTCATTTATGTTAATTCCTACCCTTAACGCGCTGGAAAACGTCGAGCTTCCGGCGCTGCTGCGCGGTGAGAGTAGCGCAGAAAGTCGTAACGGGGCGAAAGCGTTGCTCGAACAGTTAGGGTTGTGTAAACGTCTTGATCATCTTCCGGCACAGCTTTCTGGCGGCGAACAGCAACGAGTGGCGCTGGCGCGAGCCTTTAATGGTCGACCTGATGTGCTGTTTGCCGACGAACCCACCGGCAACCTTGACCGCCAGACGGGCGATAAAATTGCCGATCTACTTTTTTCCCTCAACCGTGAGCATGGCACCACGTTGATTATGGTGACCCATGACCTGCAACTGGCGGCACGCTGTGACCGCTGCTTACGGCTGGTGAACGGGCAGTTGCAGGAGGAAGCATGATTGCACGTTGGTTCTGGCGCGAATGGCGCTCGCCGTCGCTATTAATTGTCTGGCTGGCGCTTAGCCTGGCGGTGGCCTGCGTGCTGGCGCTGGGCAATATCAGCGATCGCATGGAGAAGGGCTTAAGCCAGCAAAGCCGTGAGTTTATGGCGGGCGATCGGGCGTTGCGCAGTTCGCGCGAAGTGCCGCAAGCATGGCTGGAGGAAGCGCAAAAGCGCGGCCTGAAAGTTGGCAAGCAGCTGACTTTCGCCACCATGACCTTTGCAGGCGACACGCCGCAGCTGGCGAACGTCAAAGCGGTGGATGATATCTACCCGATGTATGGCGATCTGCAAACTAATCCCCCTGGCCTGAAACCGCAGGCGGGCAGCGTATTGCTGGCCCCACGCCTGATGGCACTGCTTAACCTGAAAACGGGCGACACCATTGACGTGGGCGATGCCACCTTGCGGATTGCCGGAGAAGTGATTCAGGAACCGGATTCCGGTTTTAATCCTTTCCAGATAGCCCCACGCCTGATGATGAATCTGGCGGATGTTGATAAAACCGGATCCGTGCAGCCGGGGAGTCGGGTCACCTGGCGCTATAAATTCGGCGGTAGCGAGAACCAGCTCGACGGCTATGAGAAATGGTTGTTACCCCAGCTTAAACCCGAACAACGCTGGTACGGTCTGGAACAGGACGAAGGCGCGCTGGGGCGATCGATAGAACGTTCGCAACAGTTCCTGCTGCTTTCGGCGCTTCTGACCTTGCTGCTGGCGGTGGCGGCGGTCGCGGTGGCGATGAATCATTACTGTCGCAGTCGCTACGACTTGGTGGCGATCCTCAAAACGCTGGGGGCAGGGCGAGCGCAACTGCGTAAGTTAATTGTCGGTCAGTGGTTGATGGTGCTGGTACTTTCAGCCATTACCGGTGGGGTGATAGGTCTGTTGTTCGAAAACGTGTTGATGGTGCTGCTCAAACCCGTGCTACCTGCCGCTTTACCTCCTGCCAGCCTCTGGCCGTGGCTGTGGGCGCTCGGCACCATGACAGTCATCTCGCTGCTGGTGGGGCTGCGACCATACCGCCTGTTGTTGGCAACGCAGCCTTTACGCGTGTTACGTAATGATGTGGTTGCAAACGTCTGGCCGCTGAAGTTTTATCTGCCGATTGTCAGTGTGGTGGTTGTGCTACTGCTCGCCGGACTGATGGGCGGCAGTATGCTGCTCTGGGCGGTGCTGGCGGGCGCGGTAGTACTGGCTTTGCTGTGCGGTGTGCTGGGCTGGATGCTGCTGAATGTACTTCGCCGCATGACGCTGAAATCGCTACCTCTGCGCCTGGCGGTTAGCCGCCTGTTACGTCAGCCGTGGTCAACGTTAAGCCAGCTTTCGGCATTTTCGCTCTCCTTTATGCTGCTGGCACTGTTGTTGGTGTTGCGTGGCGATCTGCTCGATCGCTGGCAACAGCAGCTACCGCCAGAAAGCCCGAACTACTTTTTAATCAACATCGCCACAGAACAGGTTACGCCGCTAAAAGCGTTTCTCGCGGAACATCAGATAGTCCCGGAATCGTTTTATCCGGTAGTGCGGGCGCGGTTGACGGCGATTAACGACAAGCCGACAGAAGGCAATGGAGATGAGGCGCTCAACCGCGAGCTGAATCTCACTTGGCAAAATGCGCGGCCTGATCATAACCCGATCGTCGCCGGTAACTGGCCGCCAAAAGCCGATGAAGTGTCGATGGAAGAGGGGCTGGCGAAACGCTTAAACGTTGCCCTCGGCGATACCGTGACTTTTATGGGCGATACCCAGGAGTTCCGCGCTAAAGTGACCAGCCTGCGCAAAGTGGACTGGGAAAGTCTGCGGCCTAATTTCTATTTTATTTTCCCGGAAGGGGCATTAGACGGGCAACCGCAGAGCTGGCTTACCAGTTTCCGCTGGGAGAATGGCAACGGCATGTTGACGCAACTCAACCGCCAGTTCCCGACCATTAGCCTGTTAGACATTGGCGCGATTTTAAAACAGGTCGGTCAGGTGCTGGAGCAGGTAAGTCGGGCGCTGGAAGTGATGGTGGTGCTGGTCACCGCCTGCGGCATGTTGCTGTTGCTGGCGCAGGTGCAGGTGGGAATGCGTCAGCGTCATCAGGAGCTGGTGGTGTGGCGCACACTTGGTGCGGGGAAAAAACTGCTGCGCACGACATTGTGGTGTGAGTTCGCCATGCTCGGGTTTGTATCCGGCCTGGTGGCCGCAATTGGTGCGGAAACGGCACTGGCGGTACTGCAATCGAAAGTGTTTGATTTCCCGTGGGAGCCAGACTGGCGATTGTGGATTGTTCTGCCGTGCAGCGGTGCGCTACTGCTGTCGCTTTGCGGCGGCTGGCTGGGTGCGCGACTGCTTAAGGGTAAGGCGCTGTTCAGGCAGTTTGCGGGGTGATGTGATAAAGCCGTTTATTTCTACCTGGTAGCATGAACAGCGTGCACAGAATCCCCCATCACTGCGCCTTAACCCATTCCGCCACTTCCGCCCACTCACCGCGAAAGACAACTTTTTCCGCTTTTTTTTCAAGCTGATAGCGATACATCGGGTCGTAATATTCTTCAAGCAGCGGCACTAGCCAGGCCAGATGACCGTCGGTGCTGCCGGTGGTGAGTTGCGTTGTCAGCGCCGCATCCAGCCTTGCAGCCAGTTCGTTATAGCGTTGTAGTCCCAGCCGACGTTTAATCGCCGAAAGCCCGTGATGCAGGTATTCGCAATACTCCTGCCAGCCCTGTTCGTCGCCATAAGCGTGGGTAAAATCATGATGCATACGCAAGAAATACTCTTCGTTCAGGCGTTCAAGACGGATCTCAAACGGATCTTCTACCACCGCAATCGTCGCCTGAGTCATTCGTTCGCGCAGACATTCCGGCAGGTGATTCGAACCGATCATCCGGCTTTCATCTTCCAGCACCCACAAGCGCAAATTCTGACGGGCGTCGGTTTTTAGCATTTCGGCAGCCAGCAGGTTTTCAAAACTCGCCTGGCTAAGTTGTGGTTGTAACGTGCGACCAAAAGCAGAACCGCGATGGCGCGCCAGCCCTTCCAGATCAACACCGTTCGGTTGTTGTTGCACTAACAGCGTTTTGCCGCAGCCGGTACAACCGCCAATCAGCACTATCGGTTTTTGTGACAGTTCAATGGTCGCCTGAATCGCGGTCTGGCGCAGTGCCTTATAACCGCCTTCCACCAGCGGATAATCAATCCCCGCGTCATGCAGCCAGCGTTGCACAATATGCGAGCGCTGACCGCCACGGGCGCAGCAGAGAATACCGTGCGGATTTTGCAGGCACGCTGCCCGCCAGGCGTCCATGCGCTGCTGACGAATTTCACCCGCCACCAGTTTATGCCCCAGTGCCAGCGCCGCGTCTGACCCTTGCTGTTTATAGCAGATGCCAACGGCGGCGCGTTCATCGTTATTCATTAACGGCAGGTTGATAGCGGCGGGCATTGCGCCTTGCTCAAACTCGATGGGGGCGCGAACATCAATAATGGGCGTATCAGCAATCAGCAGGGCACGATAGTCCTGTTCCGTGTGTCTCTCTTGCATAGTAAAAAGTGAACCTCAAATCAGCTTGCGCGCTATTTTACGCGCCAACGCGCAAGGAAACTTGATTTTTAACTGCGTGGGTTGCCGAAAATTTCTAAAAATCCGCTGATTTCCGGCCTGCGCTGGGTAAACAAGGTCACAATATCTTCTACCGCTTTGCCGCTGCCAAATTTGCGCCATGCCAGACTCAATGGCGAAGGAGGGCGCATCGTTGGGATTACCCGGCTGACCAGTTGTTGATTATCGAGCATTGACTGGCAAAGTGATTTTGGCAAAAAACCAATGCCAACGCCCGCCAGATGGGCGGCGATTTTCGTTTCCATATCGGGAACAATAATCTCTTTTTGCCCCGGCAATCGCCAGGCGACGCGTTTGGTTAAGGTGCGGGCGCTGTCTTCAATATTGACCGCCGGAAAGCGCCGCAACTGTGCTTCTGTTAGCGGCTCTTCAACGTTCGCCAGCGGATGATCCGCCGCCATGACAAAGCGCCATTGCACCGATCCTAAGGGATCAAGACTAAAGGTATTTGCCAGCGCCTCGGTTCCCGTGACGCCGATA
This sequence comes from Escherichia coli DSM 30083 = JCM 1649 = ATCC 11775, assembly GCF_003697165.2. Lineage (GTDB taxonomy): Bacteria > Pseudomonadota > Gammaproteobacteria > Enterobacterales > Enterobacteriaceae > Escherichia > Escherichia coli. Next base: position 3,478,892 of record NZ_CP033092.2, on the reverse strand, counting down.
GCCAGTGAAAAACCTTCGTACAATAGCGAGTCCCAGACGCCCATATAGATTTGTCGGGAGATGTGAAATTGGGTAAACGGGTAACGTTCATTTAGCCACGCCAGCAGCCTGGCAACGGCCTGGGGGTTATAGAGCAGGTTGTTGATGACGATATTCACCTGGCGTTCCACGCCATCATTCACCTGTTGTAACTCGCTGGGCATACTTTCCAGCCAGCCCAGCCAGTCTCTGGCCTGACAAAGTAGATGCTCGCCAGCCGCCGTCAACGTCACGCTGCGAGTCGTGCGGAAAAACAGCGCCACTCCGGTATTCTCTTCCAGAAGTTTAATGCGATAACTGATCGTCGCCGTGGTTTTACATAATCGTTCTGCCGCTTTTGAAAAACTTCCTGTTTCAGCAACCGCAATGAAAGTCCGCAAGGTTTCTGGATCGAACATCTTCAGGTATCCCCTTTTAAATCCGCAAGTTGCGTGATTTTCTTATCCTCTGATTTATCAGTATTTTTACATGATAACCCTGTTCAATTTGTGGACTAAATCCAGTTTTGGAAAAATATTCCAACTTTTGTGTTGATGTTGTTCTCTTAAGGTTTTAGATTGCCTGTTATTGAAACCAAGCTGACCGGTCGGCGGTGGTTGAACGGAATTATGTTACAAGGACAAAAAGATGAAACTTCAGGTATTACCGTTAAGTCAGGAAGCCTTTAGTGCTTATGGCGACGTAATCGAAACGCAGAAACGGGATTTTTTCCATATTAACAATGGACTGGTGGAGCGTTACCACGATTTGGCGCTGGTTGAGATTCTTGAGCAAGACCGTACGCTTATCAGCATTAACCGCGCGCAACCGGCGAATCTGCCGCTGACTATTCACGAACTCGAACGTCATCCGCTGGGTACACAGGCCTTTATCCCGATGAAAGGTGAAGTGTTTGTGGTGGTGGTGGCGTTAGGTGACGACAAACCAGACCTGTCAACCCTGCGGGCGTTTATTACCAATGGCGAACAGGGAGTGAATTACCATCGTAACGTCTGGCATCACCCACTTTTCGCCTGGCAGCGCGTCACCGATTTTCTGACCATCGATCGCGGCGGCAGTGACAACTGTGATGTTGAAAGTATTCCTGAACAGGAACTCTGTTTTGCGTGACGCCTGCAACCGACTTGCATAAGATAAACGAATTGTTCATTGTTTATGCTCATTTGTAGGTCGGAGTTAACGTAGGTATGACGGAAGTTAGACGGCGCGGCAGGCCAGGACAGGCGGAGCCTGTGGCACAGAAGGGTGCACAGGCGTTAGAGCGGGGAATTGCGATTCTGCAATATCTGGAAAAAAGTGGGGGAAGTTCGTCGGTTAGCGATATCTCTCTCAATCTGGATTTGCCGCTCTCCACGACCTTTCGCTTGCTGAAGGTTTTACAGGCAGCGGATTTTGTCTATCAGGACAGTCAGTTAGGTTGGTGGCATATAGGATTAGGTGTCTTTAACGTCGGTGCAGCGTACATCCATAACCGCGATGTCCTCTCCGTCGCCGGGCCGTTTATGCGCCGCCTGATGTTACTTTCCGGCGAAACGGTCAATGTCGCGATCCGTAACGGCAATGAAGCGGTATTAATTGGTCAGTTAGAGTGTAAATCGATGGTCAGAATGTGTGCGCCGCTGGGCAGTCGTCTGCCGCTGCATGCTTCCGGTGCGGGCAAGGCGCTGCTTTATCCGCTGGCGGAAGAAGAGTTGATGAGCATCATTCTGCAAACCGGTTTGCAGCAGTTTACGCCAACGACGCTTGTGGATATGCCCACCTTGCTGAAGGACCTGGAACAAGCGCGTGAACTGGGCTATACCGTAGATAAAGAAGAGCATGTTGTCGGCCTGAATTGCATAGCTTCAGCAATTTACGATGATGTAGGTAGTGTTGTTGCCGCTATCTCCATCTCCGGGCCTTCATCAAGACTGACAGAAGATCGTTTTGTCAGTCAGGGTGAGCTGGTCAGAGACACCGCCCGCGATATCAGCACGGCGTTGGGACTGAAAGCACATCTATAGTGTCTGTCGTATCCCGCTCTGCGGAGCGGGTTTTTTTGACAAAATTTGAAAGTTGGAAAAATTTTCCAATTAATAGAGGTAGGAATAAAATGGCAAAAATGAGAGCCGTTGACGCGGCAATGTATGTGCTGGAGAAAGAAGGTATCACCACCGCCTTCGGCGTTCCGGGAGCTGCAATCAATCCGTTCTACTCAGCGATGCGTAAGCACGGCGGTATTCGTCACATTCTGGCGCGTCATGTGGAAGGTGCTTCGCACATGGCGGAAGGTTATACCCGCGCAACGGCAGGGAATATCGGCGTATGTCTGGGGACTTCCGGTCCTGCGGGCACGGACATGATCACCGCGCTCTATTCCGCATCTGCTGATTCCATTCCTATTCTGTGTATTACCGGCCAGGCTCCGCGCGCCCGTCTGCATAAAGAAGATTTCCAGGCCGTTGATATTGAAGCAATTGCTAAACCGGTCAGCAAAATGGCGGTTACAGTTCGTGAAGCGGCGCTGGTGCCTCGTGTGCTGCAACAGGCGTTTCACCTGATGCGTTCTGGTCGACCGGGTCCGGTACTGGTGGATTTACCGTTCGACGTACAGGTTGCGGAAATCGAGTTTGATCCTGATATGTACGAACCGCTGCCGGTCTACAAACCTGCTGCCAGCCGTATGCAGATCGAAAAAGCTGTAGAAATGTTAATCCAGGCCGAACGTCCGGTGATTGTTGCCGGAGGCGGGGTAATCAATGCTGACGCAGCTGCACTGTTACAACAGTTTGCTGAACTGACCAGCGTTCCGGTGATCCCAACGCTGATGGGCTGGGGTTGTATCCCGGATGACCACGAACTGATGGCCGGGATGGTGGGTCTGCAAACCGCGCATCGTTACGGTAACGCAACGCTGCTGGCTTCCGACATGGTATTTGGTATCGGTAACCGTTTTGCCAACCGTCATACCGGTTCGGTAGAGAAATACACCGAAGGGCGCAAAATCGTTCATATCGATATTGAGCCGACGCAAATTGGCCGCGTACTGTGTCCGGATCTTGGCATTGTCTCTGATGCTAAAGCGGCGCTGACGCTGCTGGTTGAAGTGGCGCAGGAGATGCAAAAAGCCGGTCGTCTGCCGTGTCGTAAAGAGTGGGTCGCCGACTGCCAGCAGCGCAAACGCACTTTGCTGCGCAAAACCCACTTCGACAACGTGCCGGTGAAACCGCAGCGCGTGTATGAAGAGATGAACAAAGCCTTTGGCCGCGATGTTTGTTATGTCACCACCATTGGCCTGTCACAAATCGCTGCGGCACAAATGCTGCATGTCTTTAAAGACCGCCACTGGATCAACTGTGGGCAGGCAGGCCCGCTGGGCTGGACGATTCCGGCGGCGCTGGGGGTTTGTGCCGCTGATCCAGAGCGCAATGTGGTGGCGATTTCCGGTGACTTCGACTTCCAGTTCCTGATTGAAGAATTAGCCGTTGGCGCACAGTTCAACATTCCGTACATCCATGTACTGGTCAATAACGCCTATCTGGGTCTGATTCGCCAGTCGCAACGTGCCTTTGATATGGATTACTGCGTACAGCTCGCGTTCGAAAATATTAACTCCAGCGAAGTGAACGGTTATGGCGTCGACCACGTAAAAGTAGCGGAAGGTTTAGGTTGTAAAGCAATTCGCGTTTTCAAACCGGAAGATATTGCACCAGCCTTTGAACAGGCGAAAATCTTAATGGCGCAATATCGGGTACCGGTAGTCGTGGAAGTTATTCTCGAGCGTGTGACCAATATTTCGATGGGCAGTGAACTGGATAACGTCATGGAATTTGAAGATATCGCCGATAACGCAGCGGATGCACCGACTGAAACCTGTTTCATGCACTATGAATAAGGGAGATAAATAATGTTACGTTTCTCTGCTAATTTATCGATGTTATTTGGTGAATATGATTTTCTCGCCCGTTTTGAGAAAGCTGCGCAGTGTGGTTTTCGCGGCGTTGAATTTATGTTCCCTTATGACTACGACATTGAAGAATTAAAACAGGTGCTGGCGAGTAATAAACTCGAACATACGCTGCACAATTTACCGGCAGGTGACTGGGCGGCGGGCGAGCGGGGTATTGCCTGTATTCCTGGCCGTGAAGAAGAGTTTCGGGATGGCGTAGCAGCAGCGATTCGTTATGCTCGTGCTCTGGGTAATAAAAAAATTAACTGTCTGGTCGGTAAAACGCCGACTGGTTTCAGCAGTGAACAGATTCACACAACGCTTGTAGAAAACCTACGTTATGCTGCGAATATGCTGATGAAAGAAGATATTTTATTACTGATTGAACCTATTAACCATTTTGATATTCCTGGTTTCCATCTCACCGGAACCCGGCAGGCACTGAAACTGATTGACGATGTTGGTTGCTGCAATTTGAAAATTCAGTATGACATTTATCACATGCAGCGGATGGAAGGTGAATTAACTAATACCATGACTCAGTGGGCCGATAAAATTGGTCACCTGCAAATTGCTGATAATCCGCATCGCGGCGAACCGGGAACCGGAGAAATTAATTACGAATATCTCTTTACGGTAATTGAAAATTCTGACTACAACGGTTGGGTTGGCTGTGAATATAAACCCCAAACCACCACGGAAGCCGGTTTACGCTGGATGGATCCGTACCGTTAAAACGTAACGCTATTCAGACAATGCTTTTTTAGGCCGCTAAGTTGGCAGGGGATCGTGTTGTCTGAATTCAGGAAAAGCGAAATTTAAAAGAGGTTAATTATGAAACTGGGATTTATTGGCTTAGGCATTATGGGTACACCGATGGCCATTAATCTGGCGCGTGCCGGTCATCAACTGCATGTCACAACCATTGGTCCGGTTGCTGATGAATTACTGTCACTGGGCGCCGTTAGTGTTGAAACTGCGCGCCAGGTAACAGATGCATCGGACATCATTTTTATTATGGTGCCGGATACGCCACAGGTTGAAGACGTTCTGTTTGGTGAAAATGGTTGTACCAAAGCCTCGCTGAAGGGCAAAACCATTGTTGATATGAGCTCCATTTCCCCGATTGAAACTAAACGTTTCGCTCGTCAGGTGAATGAACTGGGCGGCGATTATCTCGATGCGCCAGTCTCCGGCGGTGAAATCGGCGCGCGTGAAGGGACGTTATCGATTATGGTTGGCGGTGATGAAGCAGTATTTGAACGTGTAAAACCGCTGTTTGAACTGCTCGGTAAAAATATCACTCTCGTGGGCGGTAACGGCGACGGTCAAACCTGCAAAGTGGCAAATCAGATTATCGTGGCGCTCAATATTGAAGCGGTTTCTGAAGCCTTGTTGTTTGCTTCAAAAGCCGGTGCGGACCCGGTACGTGTGCGCCAGGCGCTGATGGGCGGCTTTGCTTCCTCACGTATTCTGGAAGTTCACGGTGAGCGCATGATTAAACGCACCTTTAATCCAGGTTTCAAAATTGCGCTGCACCAGAAAGATCTCAACCTGGCACTGCAAAGTGCGAAAGCACTGGCGCTGAACCTGCCAAACACCGCGACCTGCCAGGAATTGTTTAATACCTGTGCGGCAAACGGTGGCAGCCAGTTGGATCACTCTGCGTTAGTGCAGGCGCTGGAATTAATGGCTAACCATAAACTGGCCTGATACCCGCAATAAAAATGGCCGATATCAGAAAATGAATCGGCCAGCAATATTAAAAAAAGAAAGCAGCCAAAGATGTTGCTTCAGTATTAAAAATAATATTTTTATTTTATTTGTTCCTCATAGCTAGATTAAAACAACGTTATTCGATACGTGAAATTAAGAGGGATTTATGGAACATCAGAGAAAACTATTCCAGCAACGCGGCTATAGCGAAGATCTACTGCCGAAAACGCAAAGTCAGCGGACCTGGAAAACATTTAACTATTTTACCTTATGGATGGGTTCGGTTCATAACGTTCCCAATTATGTGATGGTTGGCGGCTTTTTTATTCTCGGCTTGTCTACCTTTAGTATTATGCTGGCAATTATCCTCAGTGCCTTTTTCATTGCCGCGGTAATGGTATTAAACGGTGCTGCGGGCAGTAAATACGGCGTACCGTTTGCCATGATCCTGCGTGCTTCTTACGGCGTACGTGGTGCACTGTTTCCCGGATTATTAAGAGGCGGTATTGCTGCCATTATGTGGTTTGGCCTGCAATGTTACGCGGGGTCACTGGCCTGCTTGATTCTGATTGGCAAAATCTGGCCGGGATTTTTGACTCTCGGTGGCGATTTCACGCTGTTAGGCCTTTCTCTACCGGGATTAATTACTTTTTTACTCTTCTGGCTGGTTAACGTTGGTATTGGTTTTGGCGGCGGAAAAGTTTTAAATAAATTCACTGCCATTCTTAACCCGTGCATCTATATCGTTTTCGGCGGTATGGCGATTTGGGCGATTTCGCTGGTCGGGATCGGTCCAATCTTTGACTACATTCCGGGCGGTATTCAGAAAGCAGAAAACAGTGGCTTCCTGTTTCTGGTGGTGATAAACGCGGTGGTTGCGGTCTGGGCGGCACCGGCGGTGAGCGCATCCGACTTTACGCAAAACGCCCACTCGTTTCGTGAGCAGGCGCTGGGGCAAACGCTGGGTTTAGTTGTGGCCTATATTCTGTTTGCGGTCGCCGGGGTATGTATTATTGCCGGAGCCAGTATTCATTACGGCGCTGACACCTGGAACGTGCTGGATATTGTTCAGCGTTGGGACAGCCTGTTCGCCTCGTTCTTTGCGGTACTGGTTATTCTGATGACGACTATCTCTACTAACGCCACCGGTAATATTATTCCGGCTGGTTATCAGATTGCCGCCATTGCACCGACGAAACTGACCTATAAAAACGGCGTACTGATTGCCAGTATTATCAGCCTGCTGATCTGCCCGTGGAAATTAATGGAAAATCAGGACAGTATTTATCTGTTCCTCGATATTATCGGCGGAATGCTTGGTCCGGTAATTGGTGTGATGATGGCGCATTATTTTGTCGTGATGCGTGGGCAAATTAATCTTGATGAACTGTATACCGCACCTGGCGATTATAAATATTACGATAACGGTTTTAACCTCACCGCGTTTTCAGTAACTCTGGTGGCCGTTATTTTATCTCTTGGCGGTAAGTTTATTCCCTTTATGGAACCGTTATCACGTGTTTCATGGTTTGTCGGCGTCATCGTCGCCTTTGCGGCCTACGCCTTATTAAAGAAACGTACAACAGCAGAAAAAACAGGAGAACAAAAAACCATAGGTTAATTAATCACGATATTGAACATTGAGTTAAAAACCAATCTGTATTTTACAAGGAGTTTGTTATGTCTTTTGATTTAATCATTAAAAACGGCACCGTTATTTTAGAAAACGAAGCTCGCGTTGTAGATATCGCCGTTAAAGACGGAAAAATTGCTGCTATCGGCCAGGATCTGGGCGATGCAAAAGACGTTATGGATGCGTCTGGTCTGGTGGTTTCGCCGGGCATGGTTGATGCGCACACCCATATTTCTGAACCGGGTCGCAGCCACTGGGAAGGTTATGAAACCGGTACTCGCGCAGCAGCAAAAGGTGGTATCACCACCATGATCGAAATGCCGCTCAACCAGCTGCCTGCAACGGTTGACCGCGCCTCAATTGAATTGAAGTTCGATGCCGCTAAAGGAAAGCTGACTATCGATGCGGCACAACTCGGTGGCCTGGTGTCTTACAACATTGACCGTCTGCATGAGTTGGATGAAGTGGGTGTTGTCGGTTTCAAATGCTTCGTTGCGACCTGTGGCGATCGCGGTATCGACAACGACTTCCGTGACGTCAATGACTGGCAATTCTTCAAAGGCGCGCAGAAGCTGGGTGAACTAGGCCAGCCGGTGCTGGTGCACTGCGAAAACGCGCTGATCTGTGACGCACTGGGCGAAGAAGCGAAGCGTGAAGGTCGCGTAACTGCCCATGACTATGTGGCTTCGCGTCCGGTATTTACCGAAGTGGAAGCGATTCGCCGCGTACTGTACCTGGCGAAAGTCGCTGGTTGCCGTCTGCACGTTTGCCACGTCAGCAGCCCGGAAGGTGTTGAGGAAGTGACTCGTGCACGTCAGGAAGGTCAGGATGTTACTTGTGAATCCTGCCCGCATTACTTTGTGCTGGATACCGATCAGTTCGAAGAAATCGGTACTCTGGCGAAGTGTTCACCGCCGATCCGCGATCTGGAAAACCAGAAAGGCATGTGGGAAAAACTGTTTAACGGTGAAATAGACTGCCTGGTTTCCGACCACTCTCCATGCCCGCCGGAAATGAAAGCCGGTAACATAATGAAAGCGTGGGGCGGTATCGCTGGTCTGCAAAGCTGCATGGACGTGATGTTCGATGAAGCGGTACAGAAACGCGGAATGTCTCTGCCAATGTTCGGCAAATTAATGGCGACTAACGCAGCAGATATTTTCGGTCTGCAGCAAAAAGGCCGTATCGCCCCAGGAAAAGATGCCGACTTCGTCTTCATTCAGCCGAATAGCAGCTATGTTCTTACCAATGACGATCTGGAATATCGCCACAAAGTCAGCCCGTATGTTGGCCGTACTATTGGCGCGCGTATCACGAAAACCATCTTACGTGGTGATGTGATTTACGATATCGAACAGGGCTTCCCTGTTGCGCCGAAAGGTCAATTTATCCTTAAACATCAGCAGTAATCTGGCCCTGCAATGCCCGTCCTTGTGGCGGGCATTCTCCGGTTAAGGTGTGTTTATGTTCAATTTTGCAGTGGGCCGCGAAAGCCTGTTATCAGGATTTCAGTGGTTTTTCTTTATTTTTTGCAACACGGTTGTGGTTCCTCCTACGCTACTTTCTGCTTTTCAGTTGCCGCAAAGTAGCCTGCTTACGCTCACGCAATATGCTTTTCTTGCTACCGCACTGGCCTGCTTCGCTCAGGCGTTCTGCGGTCATCGTCGCGCTATTATGGAGGGGCCGGGCGGCCTGTGGTGGGGAACCATCCTGACTATCACCCTTGGCGAAGCATCGCGCGGGACACCGATCAACGATATCGCTACCAGTCTGGCGGTGGGGATTGCGCTCTCCGGCGTGCTGACGATGTTGATTGGTTTTAGCGGATTAGGCCATCGCCTGGCACGGTTATTTACGCCGTCGGTGATGGTCTTGTTTATGTTGATGCTGGGTGCGCAACTGACCACTATCTTTTTCAAAGGTATGCTCGGGCTGCCGTTTGGCATAGCCGACCCGAATTTTAAAATTCAATTACCGCCGTTCGCGCTCTCGGTGGCGGTGATGTGCCTGGTACTGGCGATGATTATTTTCCTGCCACAACGTTTTGCCCGTTACGGCCTGCTGGTCGGTACGATAACCGGCTGGTTGTTGTGGTACTTTTGCTTTCCTTCTTCGCATTCGCTCTCCGGTGAGTTGCACTGGCAGTGGTTCCCGCTCGGCAGTGGCGGTGCTTTGTCGCCGGGGATTATTCTGACGGCGGTGATTACAGGTCTGGTAAATATCAGCAATACCTACGGTGCGATTCGGGGCACGGATGTTTTTTATCCGCAGCAGGGCGCGGGGAATACGCGTTATCGTCGCAGCTTTGTGGCGACCGGATTTATGACACTGATAACTGTGCCGCTGGCGGTAATTCCATTTTCACCGTTTGTTTCATCCATTGGTTTATTAACCCAGACAGGCGATTACACGCGGCGTTCGTTTATTTATGGCAGCGTTATTTGCCTGCTGGTGGCACTGGTTCCGGCACTCACGCGACTGTTTTGCAGTATCCCTTTACCCGTGAGTAGTGCGGTCATGCTGGTTTCTTATCTGCCTTTACTCTTTTCCGCGCTGGTGTTTAGCCAGCAAATAACCTTTACCGCTCGCAATATTTATCGACTCGCATTGCCGTTATTTGTCGGCATATTTTTAATGGCATTACCGCCTGTGTATCTGCAAGACCTTCCATTAACGCTGCGTCCTCTGCTCAGTAACGGCTTACTGGTCGGGATTTTACTGGCTGTTCTTATGGATAATCTTATTCCGTGGGAACGCATCGAATAATTTGTTGAAAAAGGATTGATAATGAAAATTGTCATTGCGCCAGACTCGTTTAAAGAGAGTTTAAGTGCAGAAAAATGTTGTCAGGCAATTAAAGCCGGGTTTTCGACCATATTTCCCGATGCGCACTATATCTGTTTGCCGATAGCGGATGGCGGCGAAGGGACGGTGGAGGCGATGGTCGCCGCGACGGGCGGCAACATCGTGACGCTTGAAGTCTGCGGGCCGATGGGCGAAACAGTGAATGCTTTTTATGGCCTTACCGGCGACGGGAAAACGGCGGTGATTGAGATGGCGGCGGCAAGCGGCCTGATGCTGGTCGCGCCTGAAAAGCGTAATCCGTTGCTGGCGTCAAGTTTTGGCACCGGAGAGCTGATTCGTCATGCGCTGGATAACGGCATTCGCCATATTATTCTCGGCATTGGCGGCAGTGCGACGGTCGACGGCGGTATGGGCATGGCGCAGGCGCTCGGTGTGCGTTTCCTTGATGCTGACGGTCAGGTGCTGGCGGCTAACGGCGGCAATTTAGCGCGCGTGGCAAGCATTGAGATGGATGAATGCGATCCGCGTCTGGCGAACTGCCATATTGAAGTAGCATGTGATGTTGATAACCCGCTGGTAGGGGCACGCGGCGCGGCGGCGGTGTTTGGTCCGCAAAAAGGGGCAACGCCGGAAATGGTCGAAGAACTGGAACAGGGGCTGCAAAATTACGCCCGTGTTTTACAACAGCAAACTGAAATTAATGTCTGCCAGATGGCGGGCGGCGGCGCTGCGGGCGGTATGGGCATTGCGGCGGCGGTATTCCTCAATGCGGATATTAAACCGGGTATTGAGATTGTGTTGAATGCGGTCAATCTGGCGCAGGCGGTGCAGGGTGCAGCACTGGTGATCACCGGGGAAGGGCGCATCGACTCGCAAACGGCAGGCGGTAAAGCTCCGCTGGGCGTGGCGTCGGTGGCGAAGCAGTTTAATGTCCCGGTGATTGGGATTGCTGGCGTATTGGGTGATGGCGTGGAAGTGGTGCACCAGTACGGCATTGATGCGGTATTCAGCATTTTGCCACGTCTGGCACCTTTAGCCGAAGTGCTCGCCAGCGGTGAAACCAATCTCTTCAACAGTGCGCGAAATATTGCCTGCGCCATTAAAATAGGTCAGGGAATTAAAAACTGACTATTACCTTTAAAGCGGATGCGATTTATATCGCATCTTTTTTTACCTGAATTGACTACAAAAAAAGCCACGGTATAAACCGTGGCAAAATCCAACATAGCTAAAAATAATCAGGCGAGTGGTATGACTTAAATCTCTACGTCGCGGTTGCAATCTTTCGAGTAAATATAGCTGAACGCTTCACCACGCCCTACGCCATAACCAGCCTGTAAAGAATAAGCGCCCATAAAGATGTAATCGCCTTTTTTCACCGGGATCCAGTTATTGTCGAGGTTATAAACCCCCTGACCGGAAAGAATATAGGCACCGTGTTCCTGAACATGGGTTTCGATATAACCGTGGCTGGCACCTGGTGCAAAAGAGAGGATATGCATGTTCATATCAAAACCTAACTCTTTGGGCAGAAAATCCAGCAGAATAACATCGTCCATGCCTTCATAATGAATGCGTTCCAGTTCGCTGGCATTGCCAGAAACCAGCCACGGCGCATGACCTTCTACCGGAATATAGCGACGCTTATATAAAAAGATTTGGCTGTCTTCGGCCTGGGCGTTAACAAACGTCATTAAGGAGCCTGGCGGGCAATAAAGATAGCCACCTTCGCTTAAGACAAATGTTTTCCCTTCGGCTTTGGCAGTGATATTTCCAGAGATCACATACAGGAACGTTTCAATGCCTTCGCCACCGAAGCCCTGTTGGTTGCCGCCGTTTTGATGCAGTGTGACCAGATAATCAACAAAAGAGGCACCCAGCTTTGGCGTGGAGAGGATTGTCGCGTCACAATTTTCAAAGCCCGGAATAATATTTTTTACCAGACCGTCTGGTGTTAACAGTGCGAAATTACCGTGTTTAACAATCGCACGGTTAGCCAGTAAATCTTCGCGGTAACCGGTGACGTTATTTAAATATCCCATTTATAACTCCTTATTTCTGCCAGGCAAGTTGATAAAGCATGAGTGCCAACGTTTTGACCCCTTCGGCAAGGTCGGTAATATTGGTGCGTTCCGCCGGGTTATGGCTGATCCCGTTGATGCTGGGAATGAAAATCATGCAGGTCGGCACGCGAGGCGCGAAAATTTGCGCGTCGTGCCCGGCACCACTGTGCATCACCCGGTAATTCAGTTTTTCGCTTTCACACAATTCTGTCAGGGTGGCGACCAGCTCCTTATTCATCGGCACGGGTTCTTCGTCCATCCATAAATCGATATCAATACCAATATCCATTTCATCGCAAATCGCCCGCATGTCGTTTTCTAACTGTTGGGTGAAATCGCGCAGCACGGTAGCGTCGGTATGACGACAATCAATGGTGAACGTGGTTTTACCCGGCACTACATTCACCGTATTCGGGCGCGGCTCTACTTTGCCAAAGGTCAGAACCAGCGGGTCGCCCATCTTTTTCGCTTTTTCGACAGACTGATGGCAAATGCGACTGAAAGCGTAAACCGTATCACGACGATAACCCATCGGCGTGGTGCCTGCATGGTTTGATTCGCCATTCAGCGTCACCGTATAACGACGCTGCCCGACAATTGCATTCACCACGCCAATTGATTGCCCATTACTTTCCAGCACACAGCCCTGTTCGATATGCAGTTCGACAAAGGCTTTAATATCCTGACGCGGAGTTAGTGGGGCGTTCGGCAGAGTAAATCCGCAAGCCTTCATCGCATCGACAAAACTATTTCCTTTGGCATCACAGATATTCCGCACGTCGTCAGGATTCGCCAGCCCAAAAATATTTTTACTGCCCCAGAAAACATACGGGAAGCGGCTGCCTTCTTCTTCTGCCATCGCCACCACTTCGACCGTACGTAACGGCGCGCCGTATTGCGTTTTCAGCCAGTCAATAGCCAGCCACGCCGCCAGCGCACCGAATTGCCCGTCGAGGTTACCGCCGTTAACCACGGTATCGATATGCGAACCGCTCAGAACCACTTCCTGTGGATATTCGGTGCCACTCAGGCGACCGTATAAATTCCCCACTTCATCGAAACGTGTTTCCAGCCCGCTTGCTGCCATTCTTTTTTTAAACTGCTGCTGGGTTTCCAGCCATTCCGGCGAATAAAGTAAACGGGTCATCCCACCCGCTGGGTCAGCGCCAAAAGAGGAAAGCCAGGGCAGCGTTTCTTCTATAGCTTGACGGAAATGTGTAATCATAAGAAAGTCCTGTCTCAATAATTATTGCGCAAAGGGATTTTTCGTTTCGTATGACGTGTTATAAAGCGCGTCGGAAATTAAATACTGGTAAATATCATCAACAATTTCGATGCCTTCGACGGCGGCTTTTCGTTGTTTAATATCCTGATCCTGTCCGGGATAATAAACCTGATTAAAACCGGGCGCGGGGGTAATGGTATTTAATTCGCGCATGGTCTGGCTAAGATGTTGACGGAATAATTCGCTGGAGGAGAAAAAGTTCGGGTTAATAACTATATGTAATTGCCCCAAATTACGCCCGGCGTGTAAATCGTCATACATCGAACTAACCTGTCGCCCGAACGGTAAGCCGAGTAAGACGCCTGAGAGGACGTCAATCATCATCATCAGGCCATACCCTTTCGGCCCAGCGGCGGGGAGCAGAGCATGTACCGCGAACGGATCGGTTGTTGGTGCACCGTTTTTATCGACTGCCCAGGTATCCGGGATAGACATATTGCGCGAGCGGGCGTCGAGCACTTTTCCCCATGCCTGTACGGTAGTCGCCATATCAAAGGTAAGGATCTCGTCGCCTTCTCCCGGCGCGGCAAAGGCCAGTGGGTTAGTGCCGTAGTAAATTTCCGCGCCGCCAAACGGCACCACCATTGGATCGGACTGGCACAGCGAAATGCCAATTAATCCGGCGCGGGCTGCCTGCTGCACAAAATAAGAGATTGCGCCGCTGTGACCCATCCGGCTGATACCGACCACCGCAACGCCTTTTTGCTGGGCGGTTTTGATGGCATGTTCCATACCCATTTTCGCTGCGACCTGTCCGGCGGCATTGTCGGCATGTAAAATTGCCGAGCACGGTCCGGTTTCCTCAAGACGAAACTCCGGTTCGCGGTTGGTGCCGCCTTTTGAAATGCGTTCGGCGTAGTATTCAACGCGCACCGCGCCATGAGAGTGGATCCCTCTGGCATCGGCGTAAACCAATACTTCAGCCACGGTTGCAGCGTGCTCACGTTTTAACCCAGCCTGGCAGAGTTTATTCTCGATTAGCTGGTGGAGTGTTTCCCGACTGATTTTCATCTGTCTTCCTTTTTAACGACGATGTGAAGCATGACTGCAATTAACATACAGGGAAAATATCTGGATTATGTGATCCAGACAGGCAAAAAAATATAGTTAGAATTTATTTGATAATCCGCTCGCTTTTAACCTGGTTTTTAAAACAACCACGCTTATTAAAAAATAACGCGTAATAGCCCGGCGGTTATTTGAATTCTTTTGTTAATAATCCCTGTGTGATATTCATCACCTTATTTACTCGTTGTCATCGATACCGTAATCGCCACATTAACACTGCTCGTGCAATTGCCATGGGTGCAATTTTTAAGGAGTTGTTATGATCCACGCCTTTATTAAAAAAGGGTGTTTTCAGGATTCGGTCAGTTTAATGATTATTTCACGAAAACTCAGCGAATCAGAAAATGTTGATGATGTTTCCGTAATGATGGGTACGCCCGCCAATAAAGCGTTATTAGATACTACAGGTTTCTGGCATGACGATTTTAATCACGCCACGCCGAACGATATTTGCGTGGCAATTCGTAGCGAAGCGGCGGATGCGGGGATCGCGCAGGCGGTTATGCAGCAGCTTGAAGAGGCGCTAAAACAACTGGCGCAGGGTTCAGGCAGCAGCCAGGCGTTGACGCAGGTGCGTCGCTGGGACAGTGCCAGTCAGAAATTACCCGATGCCAATCTGGCGCTGATTTCAGTGGCTGGTGAGTATGCGGCGGAGCTGGCGAACCAGGCGCTGGATCGCAACCTCAACGTGATGATGTTCTCCGATAACGTCACGCTGGAAGATGAAATCCAACTTAAAACCCGCGCGCGGGAAAAAGGCTTGCTGGTGATGGGGCCAGACTGCGGTACGTCGATGATTGCCGCCACGCCGCTGGCTTTTGCTAACGTGATGCCGGAAGGCAACATTGGCGTCATAGGCGCTTCCGGTACCGGGATTCAGGAGCTGTGCTCACAGATTGCGCTGGCAGGGGAGGGAATTACTCACGCGATTGGTCTTGGCGGGCGCGATCTCAGCCGTGAAGTGGGCGGCATCAGTGCGCTAACGGCGCTGGAAATGCTCAGTGCAGACGAGAAAAGCGAAGTGCTGGCATTTGTTTCAAAACCACCTGCCGAAACTGTGCGTCTGAAAATTGTTAATGCCATGAAAGCAACTGGCAAACCGACGGTGGCGCTGTTTTTAGGTTATACCCCGGCGGTGGCCCGCGACGAGAATGTCTGGTTTGCCTCCTCGCTGGATGAGGCCGCTCGTCTGGCTTGTCTGCTTTCACGCGTCACTGCGCGACGTAACGCGATAGCGCCTGTCAGCAGCGGATTTATTTGCGGTTTGTATACCGGCGGTACGCTGGCTGCTGAAGCGGCGGGATTACTTGCCGGACACCTTGGCGTGGAAGCCGACGATACCCATCAACATGGCATGATGCTGGACGCCGACGGACATCAGATCCTCGACCTGGGCGATGATTTTTACACCGTCGGGCGTCCCCATCCGATGATCGACCCGACCTTACGCAACCTGTTAATTGCCGATCTCGGCGCTAAACCGCAAGTGCGCGTGTTGCTGCTTGATGTCGTGATTGGCTTCGGTGCGACCGCCGATCCTGCCGCCTCGCTGGTGAGCGCCTGGCAAAAAGCCTGTGCCGCGCGTTCAGACAATCAACCACTGTATGCCATTGCCACGGTGACAGGCACTGAACGTGACCCGCAATGCCGCTCGCAGCAAATCGCCACGCTGGAAGATGCGGGGATCGCGGTAGTGAGTTCGCTACCGGAAGCCACCTTGCTGGCTGCGGCGTTAATTCATCCGCTCCCGTCAGCCACACAGCAACACACACCGTCATTACTGGAAAACGTCGCCGTGATTAACATCGGATTACGCAGCTTTGCGCTGGAGCTACAAAGCGCCAGCAAACCGGTTGTGCATTACCAATGGTCGCCAGTCGCCGGCGGCAATAAAAAACTGGCTCGTTTATTAGAACGTTTGCAATAAGGGGTTCCCATGTTTACATCAGTGGCGCAAGCCAATGCTGCGGTTATCGAACAAATTCGTCGCGCTCGTCCACACTGGCTGGATGTGCAACCGGCTTCTTCACTTATCAGCGAACTAAACAAGGGCAAAACACTGCTTCACGCCGGGCCGCCAATGCGCTGGCAGGAGATGACCGGGCCAATGAAAGGGGCGTGCGTGGGCGCATGTCTGTTCGAAGGCTGGGCGAAAGATGAAGCGCAGGCACAGGCAATGCTGGAGCAGGGGGAAGTGAACTTCATTCCTTGTCACCATGTGAATGCTGTCGGGCCAATGGGTGGCATTACTTCTGCCAGTATGCCGATGCTGGTGGTCGAGAACGTGACCGACGGCAACCGGGCGTACTGCAACCTCAACGAAGGTATCGGAAAAGTGATGCGTTTTGGCGCTTACGGCGAAGATGTCCTGACTCGCCATCGCTGGATGCGCGATGTGTTAATGCCAGTATTAAGCGCGGCGCTGGGGCGCATGGAGCGCGGTATCGATCTCACGGCAATGATGGCGCAGGGCATTACCATGGGCGATGAGTTCCATCAACGCAATATTGCTTCCTCTGCACTGTTAATGCGTGCGCTGGCTCCACAAATTGCTCGCCTCGATCATGATAAACAGCACATTGCGGAAGTGATGGATTTCCTCAGCGTGACCGATCAGTTCTTCCTCAACCTCGCGATGGCCTACTGCAAGGCGGCGATGGATGCAGGCGCGATGATCCGCGCAGGCAGCATCGTTACGGCTATGACCCGCAACGGCAATATGTTCGGGATTCGGGTCAGCGGGCTGGGTGAACGCTGGTTTACGGCGCCTGTAAACACTCCGCAAGGTCTGTTTTTCACCGGCTTCTCGCAGGAGCAGGCGAACCCGGATATGGGCGATAGCGCGATTACCGAAACCTTTGGTATCGGAGGTGCGGCAATGATCGCCGCACCTGGCGTAACGCGCTTTGTCGGTGCGGGTGGCATGGAAGCGGCCAGAGCGGTATCTGAAGAGATGGCGGAAATTTACCTTGAACGCAATATGCAATTGCAGATCCCCGGCTGGGATTTCCAGGGGGCGTGCCTGGGGCTGGACATTCGTCGCGTGGTAGAAACCGGCATTACGCCACTCATCAATACCGGTATCGCCCATAAAGAGGCGGGGATCGGGCAGATTGGCGCAGGCACCGTGCGGGCACCGCTGGCGTGCTTTGAACAGGCGCTGGAAGCACTGGCTGAAAGCATGGGGATTGGTTGAGGAACGCACAATGACGATCATCCATCCTCTACTTGCCAGCCGTAGCGCACCGAATTATCGCCAGTCCTGGCGGTTAGCGGGAGTGTGGCGGCGGGCGATTAACCTGATGACGGAAAGCGGCGAACTGTTAACGCTGCATCGTCAGGGGAGTGGTTTCGGCCCCGGCGGATGGGTGCTTCGCCGCGCGCAATTCGATGCGTTATGCGGTGGATTATGCGGCAATGAACGACCACAGGTTGTGGCACAAGGGATTCGTCTCGGGCGTTTCACGGTTAAACAGCCACAGCGTTATTGTTTGCTACGTATTACGCCGCCTGCGCATCCTCAACCGCTTGCCGTTGCATGGATGCAACGCGCGGAGGAAACCGGGCTTTTCGGGCCACTGGCATTGGCGGCAAGCGATCCGCTGCCTGCTGAATTACGCCAGTTTCGTCACTGTTTTCAGGCCGCGCTCAATGGCGTTAAGACCGACTGGCGGCACTGGCTGGGTAAAGGCCCCGGATTAACGCCAAGTCATGATGACACGCTGAGCGGAATGCTGCTGGCGGCCTGGTATTATGGCGCTTTAGATGCGCGCTCCGGTCGCCCGTTTTTTGCCTGTTCCGACAATCTTCAACTCGTTACCACTGCGGTGAGCGTCAGTTATTTACGTTATGCCGCGCAAGGATATTTCGCCTCGCCACTCCTGCACTTTGTTCATGCTCTGAGTTGCCCGAAACGTACCGCAGCGGCGATCGATTCGCTGCTGGCGCTGGGGCATACGTCAGGGGCCGATACGCTGCTGGGGTTCTGGCTTGGCCAACAATTATTACAAGGGAAACCATGAAAACACTGGTTGTGGCTCTTGGGGGCAACGCCTTACTCCAGCGCGGTGAGGCGCTGACGGCAAAAAATCAATATCGCAATATTGCCAGTGCTGTACCCGCGCTGGCGCGCCTGGCCCGTTCTTATCGGCTGGCGATTGTTCACGGCAACGGGCCGCAGGTGGGGCTGCTGGCGTTACAGAATCTGGCGTGGAAAGAGGTAGAACCGTATCCGCTGGATGTACTGGTGGCGGAAAGCCAGGGGATGATTGGCTATATGCTGGCGCAGGGCTTGAGCGCACAGCCGCAGATGCCGCCTGTCACGACGGTGCTGACGCGCATTGAGGTTTCGCCTGATGATCCGGCGTTTTTACAGCCAGAGAAATTTATTGGTCCGGTTTATCAGCCAGAAGAACAAGAGGCACTGGAAGCGGCTTACGGCTGGCAGATGAAACGTGATGGTAAATATTTACGCCGGGTGGTAGCGTCTCCGCAACCGCGTAAAATTCTCGACAGCGAAGCCATCGAGTTGTTGCTCAAAGAGGGGCATGTGGTGATTTGCAGTGGCGGCGGCGGTGTGCCTGTGGCGGAAGACGGGGCAGGGAGTGAAGCGGTGATTGATAAAGATCTCGCCGCTGCGTTGCTCGCCGAGCAGATTAATGCCGATGGACTGGTGATCCTCACCGATGCTGATGCGGTATATGAAAACTGGGGAACGCCGCAGCAACGTGCCATTCGCCGTGCCACACCGGATGAGTTAGCGCCATTTGCCAAAGCCGATGGTTCGATGGGGCCGAAGGTAACGGCGGTGAGTGGTTATGTCAGAAGCCGTGGTAAACCCGCGTGGATTGGGGCGTTATCGCGGATTGAAGAGACGCTGGCGGGCGAAGCGGGGACTTGTATTTCGCTGTAGTGATTGGGGTATTTGGCAAGAATTAAGGCTCTGAGAAAGATTCCAAACCCCAAATAAGAACGCGGACAGTCCCCTCGCCCCTGTGGGGAGAGGGTTAGGGTGAGGGGGAAAACTGCTTGCGCATTAGCTTTTAAGCAGGTTTGTGCACCAGGTTAACTGAACTTGCTCTGCGCCCACATCACGCCGCTGGCATACTCCGGCGGCAGCAGTGGGATTAAGGCTTCCAGCGTCGCGGTCAGACGCGATGTGTCGCTGTCGGTCAAATTCAAATGCCCCACTTTACGGCCCGGACGGACTTCTTTGTCGTACCAGTGCAGATGCACAAGCGGCAGTTTCAGCCAGTCATAATTCAGATCGCTACCAATCAGATTGATCATCACCGACGGATTATTCACTACTGGTTGCGGTAACGGCAGATCGGTAATCGCCCGCAGATGTAGCTCAAACTGGCTGATGCTGGCACCGTTTTGTGTCCAGTGCCCACTGTTATGCACACGCGGAGCCAGTTCGTTGATCAGCAGACCTTGCGGCGTGACAAAACACTCCATCGCCATCACGCCCACATAGCTCAGCTCCTGCATAATCGCCGACAACATCTCTTCAGCTTGCGCCTGTTGCTGTGCATTGGCCTGCGGGAAAGCGACGCTGGTGCGCAAAATGCCGTTCTGATGCAGGTTATGCGTCAGCGGATAAAACACGGTGCTGCCATCAAAGCCGCGCGCGCCAACCAGCGACACTTCACCTGAGAAGTTTATGCCCTGCTCGACAATACATTCGCCGTAGCATTCAGCCGGTAACTGTTCGGTTTCATCGGCGCGTAAACGCCATTGACCGCGTCCGTCATAGCCACCAGTGCGACGTTTAACAATCGCCAGCTCACCTAAACGATCAAACACCGCAGGCCACTCGCTGTGTTCGGAAAGTAACTGCCACGGTGCGGTCGGCAGGTGGAGCTTATCGAAAAGCTGCTTCTGAGTCAGACGGTCAGCAATAATCGGGAACACATCGCGGTTCACAAAGGCCGGATGGCGCGCCAGCTCGCGGGTTAATGCGGTTTCCGGCCAGCGTTCTATCTCAGCGGTAATCACGCTTTGTTGAAAAGGCACCGCCGCCGGTTCAGCGTCCAGCCCGACTGGCCAGACAGCAATGCCTAACGGTTCGCCTGCCTGACGCAGCATACGGCCTAACTGCCCGTTACCGAGGACGCAAACCTGTTTCATGCCGCACCTCGCGGGTCCGGGTTTTCCAGCACTTCATCAGTTTGTGCTTTGCGCCATTCATTCAGACGCTGGTGCAGTTCTTTATCATGAGTCGCAAGAATTTGTGCTGCCAGTAACGCCGCGTTTGCCGCGCCAGCTTTACCAATCGCCAGCGTACCCACCGGAATGCCGCGCGGCATTTGTACGATGGAGTAGAGGCTATCGACACCGCTCAGTGCGGCGCTCTGTACTGGCACGCCCAGCACCGGCACCAGCGTTTTGGCGGCAATCATGCCAGGCAGGTGCGCTGCGCCGCCTGCGCCCGCAATAATCACCTGATAACCGTTCTCTTCGGCGCTTTCGGCGAAGCTGAACAGTTTATCGGGGGTGCGGTGAGCAGAAACCACTTCAACGTGGTGCGGGACATTCAGGATTTCGAAGATTTCGGCGGCGAACTGCATGGTAGCCCAGTCGCTTTTGGACCCCATCACGATGGCGACACGCGCCGGATTATTGCGGGAAGACATGCGTCTTAAAACTCCTGTGGTGCACAACTCTCGGCTTTAGAGGGCACAGAGAATAGCACGGAAAGAGTGCAAGGAAAACGGTTGCGTAGGCGGAATTAACCGTCAGTTGTTGAGTTTTTAATTTGTTCTGCGTGTTGATTATGCGCTCTGGCTGAACTGGCAAAGAATGCCCATATCAACACAATGCTCCATGGAAAAAAGCAAATACCGACAATCAATATAAATCTTTCTACAAAACGTTGGTTATGGGGGCGGGTGAGTACTAAATAAATGAGCCAGAAATAGACTATCCAGGAAATGACCGCCGCAGCTACCAGTGACAATGCGCCAAAATAGAAGCCGACAAGACCGAACCAGCTAATACACAGTGGCGCTCCTGCCGTAAGGGCGATGCCAGAAATCAAAAATCCGTTGCAGCGTTGCATAATAATATTCCCTGTTGTTATTTCACTCAGAGATTATTACCTTGCTGATTTTAAAAAAGATATACAGGTTGCGTTAGTTCGGTGCTTTTTCAGAATCTGTCCATTCGTGGTCAGAAAGGAAAATGAATCAGCTCAACGTCATCCGCCGTGACTTTCACCATCGAACCTTCTGTATGCCAGGCACCCAGTACCACGCGAAAAGCAGGTTGCTGATTGGCGATAAGTTCATGCACCGCCGGGCGATGGGTATGCCCGTGGATCAGCCATTGCACTTGATGTTTTTCCATCGCACTGACCACCGCGTTTTGGTTAACGTCCATGATCGCCAGCGATTTACTGCTGTTGGCTTCTTTGCTGTTCGCGCGCATTCGCGCGGCAATGCGTTTGCGCACAAACAACGGCAGGGCGAGAAATAGCGTTTGCAGCCAGGGTTTGTGGACTTTGGCGCGAAAAGCCTGATAACCCGCGTCATCGGTGCACAGCGTGTCGCCATGCATAATCAACACCCGACGACCATAAAGTTCGAGCACCTTTTCTTCCGGCAATAACGTCATGCCGCTTTCACGGGCAAAGCGTTTGCCGAGCAGAAAATCACGGTTGCCATGAATGAAATAACAGGGAACGCCGGAATCGGATACCGCTTTGATTGCTGCGGCCATCTGGTGATGAAGTGGGTTGGGATCGTCGTCGCCGATCCAGGCTTCAAACAGATCGCCAAGAATATACAGCGCATCGGCCTTGCGGGCCTCCCCCGCTAAAAAACGCAGAAAACCGGCGGTGATCGCCGGTTCTTCCACGCAGAGATGAAGATCTGCAATAAAGAGTGTCGCCACGATTACTCGCTAACGGTCACGCTTTCAATGATAACGTCTTCTTTTGGCACGTCCTGGTGCATACCGCTACGACCGGTTGCCACACCTTTGATTTTGTCTACCACGTCCATGCCTTCAACCACTTCAGCAAATACGCAGTAGCCCCAACCTTGCAGGCTTTCGCCAGAGAAGTTCAGGAAGTCGTTATCAACCACGTTGATGAAGAACTGGGCAGTTGCAGAGTGCGGTGCCTGAGTACGGGCCATTGCCAGCGTACCACGGGTATTTTTCAGACCGTTGTTCGCTTCGTTTTTGATCGGGTCTTTGGTGGCTTTTTGTTTCATGCCCGGTTCAAAACCGCCGCCCTGAATCATAAAGCCGTTGATAACACGGTGGAAAATGGTGTTGTTGTAAAAACCTTCGCGGCAGTAGTCCAGGAAGTTTTTAACTGTTTCAGGTGCTTTATCGTCAAAAGTTTTGATGACAATATCGCCGTGATTGGTGTGGAAAGTAACCATTTTTGCATCCTGTTCCGTTTGATTGGTGCTTCAACCCGGTTCGGGTCATATATAGGGTGGTGTTATAGCATAACCGCACGATCGGATCATCTCGCAATGTATGCTGATTCGCGCGGGAAATATGGGTATTATACGCAACTCAATTACCCACACATGTCTAAACGGAATCTTCGATGCTAAAAATCTTCAATACTCTGACACGCCAAAAAGAGGAATTTAAGCCTATTCACGCCGGGGAAGTCGGCATGTACGTGTGTGGAATCACCGTTTACGATCTCTGTCATATCGGTCACGGGCGTACCTTTGTTGCCTTTGACGTGGTTGCGCGCTATCTGCGTTTCCTCGGCTATAAGCTGAAGTATGTGCGCAACATTACTGATATCGACGACAAAATCATCAAACGCGCCAATGAAAATGGCGAAAGCTTTGTGGCGCTGGTGGATCGCATGATCGCCGAAATGCACAAAGATTTTGATGCTTTGAACATTCTGCGCCCGGATATGGAGCCGCGCGCGACGCACCATATCGCCGAAATTATTGAACTCACTGAACAACTGATCGCTAAAGGTCACGCTTATGTGGCGGACAACGGCGACGTGATGTTCGACGTCCCGACCGATCCGACATATGGCGTGCTGTCGCGTCAGGATCTCGATCAGCTGCAGGCAGGCGCGCGCGTTGACGTGGTCGATGACAAACGTAACCCGATGGACTTCGTTCTGTGGAAGATGTCGAAAGAGGGCGAACCGAGCTGGCCGTCTCCGTGGGGCGCGGGCCGTCCTGGCTGGCACATTGAGTGTTCGGCAATGAACTGCAAACAGTTGGGTAACCACTTTGATATCCACGGCGGCGGTTCTGACCTGATGTTCCCGCACCACGAGAACGAAATTGCCCAGTCCACCTGTGCGCACGATGGCCAGTATGTGAATTACTGGATGCACTCCGGTATGGTGATGGTTGACCGCGAGAAGATGTCTAAATCGCTGGGTAACTTCTTCACCGTGCGTGACGTGCTGAAATACTACGATGCGGAAACTGTGCGTTACTTCCTGATGTCGGGTCACTATCGCAGCCAGCTGAACTACAGCGAAGAGAACCTGAAACAGGCGCGTGCGGCGCTGGAACGTCTCTATACTGCCTTGCGCGGCACAGACAAAACCGTTGCGCCTGCCGGTGGCGAAGCGTTTGAAGCGCGCTTTATTGAAGCAATGGACGACGATTTCAACACCCCGGAAGCCTATTCCGTGCTGTTTGATATGGCGCGTGAAGTGAACCGTCTGAAAGCAGAAGATATGGCAGCGGCGAATGCAATGGCGTCTCACCTGCGTAAACTTTCTGCCGTATTGGGCCTGCTGGAGCAAGAACCGGAAGCGTTCCTGCAAAGCGGTGCGCAGGCAGACGACAGCGAAGTGGCTGAGATTGAAGCGTTAATTCAACAGCGTCTGGATGCCCGTAAAGCGAAAGACTGGGCGGCGGCAGATGCGGCGCGTGACCGCCTTAACGAGATGGGGATCGTGCTGGAAGATGGCCCGCAAGGGACCACCTGGCGTCGTAAGTAATTGCGCTATTGCCGGATGCGAGTTTTCGCATCCGGTTATCGTCTGCGCCACCACAACATTCCCATCAGTAGCATCCCCGGCAACCACACCCACATCAATTCAGAAATAATCACCTGATGCCCGTACGGCGTGGTGTAACGAGACAATGCAAACGGCGCGACTTTAATCACCTGCCAGGGAGCGAAAAAGCGTTCATCTGACCACGGCCACAGCCAGCCAACCCCTTTACCGCCAGTGGTTACCGAATCCAGCAAGCTGTGCGATAGCAACGAGACGGTTAAAAACAGCCAGCAGCGAATCAGCCCAGCCCTGAACCATCGACGTCCAATCAGCACACATAACAGCGGGACAACAAACGCAAACACCAGCGAATGGGTAAACCCGCGATGACCAAAAACATTGCCGTAAGCAACGCCAAATTTAAACGACAATACATCAGCATCGGGCAGCATCGCCAGGATGATTCCGGCAAATAACAGACGCGGAGGGATGGCTTTCGAACCCAACCCTAAACCAATGCATAGGGGAACGGCGGCGTGCGTAATAACGGTTGGCATGATGGTCGCTTCGGCAAAATGTCGATGCTATCAGCATGGATGAACGGGGCGTAGAGGGCAAAAGTCTGAAAAGAGAACCGGCCTGTTGATACAGGCCGGGAAAGGGATCAGGCAACAACCTGTACGCTGTGACCTGCAAAACTCACTGTCTGACCGGCGACAATTTTGCAGCGTTTGCGCGTTTCAACCGCACCGTCGACTTTCACCTGGCCTTCTGCTATCGCGATTTTCGCCTGCGCGCCGCTTTCGCTCCAGCCTTCCAGTTTCAGCAAGTCGCACAGCTCAACGTGCGGATGTTTACCTAAAGAAAATGTCGCCATGTTACTCACCCTGTGGATCATGATATTCAACGCACGCCTGTAGCGTGTTTTCAATCAGCGTGGCAACCGTCATCGGGCCAACGCCGCCCGGAACAGGCGTAATGTATGAGGCGCGTTTAGCCGCGTCTTCAAACACGACGTCGCCCACAACTTTGCCATTTTCCAGACGGTTGATGCCGACATCAATCACAATTGCGCCTTCTTTGATCCAGTCACCAGGAATAAAGCCCGGCTTGCCGACGGCAACGATCAGTAGATCGGCATTTTCTACGTGGTGACGCAGATTTTTAGTGAAACGGTGAGTCACGGTGGTGGTGCAACCTGCCAGCAGCAGTTCCATGCTCATTGGGCGACCGACGATATTCGATGCGCCAATCACCACGGCGTTAAGGCCGAAGGTATCAATGTTGTAACGCTCAAGCAGCGTGACGATACCGCGCGGGGTACAGGGACGCAGACGTGGCGCGCGCTGGCACAGACGACCGACGTTGTAAGGATGGAAACCGTCCACGTCTTTGTCCGGATGAATACGTTCCAGCACTTTGACGTTATCAATACCCGCCGGTAACGGCAGTTGAACCAGAATGCCATCAATGGTGTTGTCGGCATTCAGCGCATCGATAAGCTCCAGCAGCTCCGCTTCGCTGGTGGTTTCCGGGAGGTCATAAGAGCGGGAGACGAACCCGACTTCTTCACAAGCCTTGCGTTTGCTTGCGACATAAATTTGCGATGCAGGGTTACTGCCCACCAGCACAACGGCCAGTCCTGGTGCCCGCAGTCCGGCTGCAATACGCGCCTGAACTTTTTGAGCAACTTCAGAGCGCACCTGCTGCGCAATCGTTTTACCGTCAATAATCTTTGCTGCCATCAGAGAGAGGATTCCATCTGTTACGTAGGTCGAAGGGGATGCGTCTATTTTGTCAGAAGCGTGGCGCGCTGTCAGTTTTCGTTTTCTGAAAAGTAAAACCTTCTGTACCTGGCTGATTCACACCTATCATGATAACCGTCGTTGGTTTGCCGCCATAGTGAGCTACATCAGATGCGGTCGTACACTTGTTCAGCAACTGGTTCAAAAGCCATTGACTCAGCAAGGGTTGACCGTATAATTCACGCGATTACAGCACACCGTGGTATCAATGCGCCCTTAGCTCAGTTGGATAGAGCAACGACCTTCTAAGTCGTGGGCCGCAGGTTCGAATCCTGCAGGGCGCGCCATTAAAATTCAATCAGTTACGCCTTCTTTATTTCTTCTATAATTCCAGAGTGGGACATTATCACCAAAAATGTCGTCTATTTTCCTCGCGTGCTCAGTCAAATGATTAGGCGCAAGGTGAGCATATCTACGAACCATTTCTCTGGACTCCCATCCGCCCATTTCCTGAAGCACTGATAATGGGACGCCTGACGGAATCAACCTGCTTGCCCGGGTATGCCAGAGGTCATGGAAACGGAAATTTTCAACTCCTGCACGACGACAAGCTGATAGCCATGCTGTCTTGCTGTCAATGCGCATCTTCCTGAGCGCAGGCATTGATGTTCCATCTGCTCGCTTAGCCGCCCTGGTATGTACACCCACATTTGTGATGCTTGCCTGTTTGATCATGCAGCACTTTAGAGGCGGTATCGTTCAGCGCCACACCAATGGCGCGATTTGATTTGCTATCTTCTGGATTCACCCTGGCAACTTGTCGCTGCATGTCAATCTGTTGCCACTCCAGATTTATGATGTTCGACTTTCTCAGAACAGTTACCAGCGCAAACTTGACGACAGATTTCAGTGGCTTGGGGCTCTCATCAATCAGGCGTTTTTCCTGATTCTTTTGTAAGTCTCTTGTGCCATTCCACCTCATACAGGTTTGCCTGCAAACAGTACTGATATTGCACCGCCAGATATTCCGGCTGGCTTCGTGGTTGTTTTCAACAGTGATGAGGCATCGTGGCATCTCGTTGAAGACCATCGGGGTAAAACGGTTTATGACGTGGCATCAGGGGACGCGTTATTTATTTCTGAGCTCGGTCCGTTACCGGAAAATGTTACCTGGTTATCCCCGGCAGGGGAGTTTCAGAAGTGGAACGGCACATCATGGATAAAGGATACGGAGGAAGAAACCTCGTTGCTGGAAGCCTGTAAGATGTATCGGGTGTTGCTGAACCGAGTTGATACATCAACTGCCCCTGATATTGAGTGGCCTGTGAACCCTGTCAGAGAGTAATCATTGGGATTATGCCGCAGCACGTCGTGCGCAAGAACGTGCTGCGGCTGGATGCTATTTTTTCCCTGAAGCGGAAAACATTACTACAGTACCTTTAACCTTGGTTTTAACATTCTCGAAATGCTCTGAGAGTATATGTGTTAAGCCTTCTTCGGAATCTTTTGTGTTTGAAAAGATGCCTTTTTGATTGTAAATGCGCATCAGTTTTTGACCGAAGCTATTGTGCACAACGCCGTCACCAAGAATTGTGGCTCCGTATAGAGTTCCATCGTCAGTTAAGGCCTGCGCCGCATTGCGTATTACACAGCTTTTTGTAGATATATTTCCAGGCAGGCAGTGAAGAAGGTAAAACATGGAAATGGAATCAAATTGACCATGTAACGCCGCGGGATAAGGATCAAAAACATCATGGCTAATTTTATGTTTAATTTTTGATTCCCCAGCCCTTGTCGATGCCGCGTTCAGGCTAGCTTCGTTCAAATCCATTAAAGATATCAGACTACTCTCAGGTACGTGAGTAAGGTAAAACCCAGTTCCAACACCAATATCCAGATGGTTGTTACCTAAATGTTCCAGAAAGTGTGGAAGAAGGTGTTCCTTTGTAGGACATCCCCATGCAAGCCGATTTGATACACCCAAAACCCACCAGTCATAAAGCTTTAGGGTAAGTGGTGTGTAAATTTTAGCCCCATCATCTGTGTTTTTTTTCATTAGTTTCACTATGTTATAGTTTTATTTGTGAATTAAATCAATTATAGCGATGAATTACAAGGGGTTAAATGATGCCACGGCATAACGAATTTGAATATATTGAGTCTTGTGTTGCGGTAAGAGGTTACACGCCAGGACGCAGGTTAAATGCTTACAAGATTAGGGGATATTGTTTGCTTTTAACGGTAAACAAATTCCCCGGGGCTATACAATACCACCGGGGAGAAAATCTATTTAACGTTGTTAAAAGGTGTACTTAAGACCAGCAGTAGTGATGAAGTTATAGTTTTCTATGCCTGCACCATTTTTGCTGTAGTCAGAAGTGTTATCATTGTGATCATAAAGTGAAGTATTACCTTTTTTATTCGTAACCCGATTCCATGCGCCTTCAACATAAACTTTTGCGTTAGGTGTTACGTAATAACCTGCATTGACTGCAACAGAATAGTAATTTTGGTCTTTGACTTTACTGCGATAAGTGATTCTTTTTCCTGGGTCATAGTGCTCATCGTTATCAGATGCTTCCACCCAGCCGCTGTATTTAAATGTGCCACCTAGCTCAAAATCTTCATAACGATAACTTCCAGTCAAGCCAATGTAGGGAATTTTAAAACGTTGTTTGTAGCCGATTGCTCTTTCTCCATTCGGGAAGGAGCCGATATCATCTCTGAATCCCTCCTCAGAACTGTAGATATAGGAACCACCTCTGGCTGTAAAGCTATAACGGCTTTCCTGATATCCGGCCATGAGTCCCAGGCGGTAATTGGGTTCGTTGAGGAGCCAGCCTTTGATATTCAGATCAAATTCGTTGGCATAATTGAGTTGTGTATCAGGGTGTCTACTTTCATCCGTCCAGGTTCCGGGGTTACTGGAATCCATCCAGTCCTGATCGACCATATTGCCACCTCGGCTGCCGAGTGTTGTCCAGCCAGCAGCCCCGATAGATATCTGGGGCATCAAATCCCAATTAATTGCACCTTTAATAATTGCAGCGTTATTGAATTTCCAGTCAAGTTGACTGACTTTTCGGCCTCCTTCTTCGGCTAGATAAACACGCTCTTTTGTTTTTCCGCTCAGAGTTCCAAGACTAATGTCCGCATTTATGTTGTCAGGAGTAAACGATAAAGTCTCGGTAGAAGCAAAAGAGCTGATCGCAATAGGGGGTGTCAGGACTATTCCCAGAAGTTTCGCCCGCATAAAAGGTCTCCATTCAATCGTTTTAATGATTGAGTATGTATTTTTTATATCTAACTTAATGAGTCAATTGTATATTGCCCCACTGTTTATATTTTGTTTAACATTGGATTTTTGTCACAATGCGCTGTCAGTTTTTTAGTTTAATTGTCTGTTTGTGTTTTGTATTGTGGTTTTATGGGCTAATTATTTTTTTCTTTGTGGAGTTTTTATCTATTCAAGTGCCATGCCTTTAGATGCATATTAGCGATAATAGCATGAGGTTTATCCTCAATTGCTGTGTTTTTTAGTATAAAAAAGAGGAACAAAACTGAGACACATAAGGCCTCGCAATGGCTTGCAAGGTTTTACATATTTTGAGGTGGTGGAACGTGTGAACGCAGAGATGGCGCGGTAATTTGTTGATTTAAAATGTCGTTCCTGGAGTTTCTAAGTCGTGGCTACAGGTTCGAATCCTGCAGGGCGAGCCATTTCCTCGCCATTTATTTGTTCCCTTTTACAAATTACACCATCACTTTGTTGTCGCGGTTTTGCTAAATAATTGGAACACGTCAGACGAATAAAATGAAAACAGAAATTCTGCTAAACAATTCATCTTGCCAGGATTTTGATTAGGAAAGTGAAAAGGAAAGGAGCAAACTAAGTTGCTCCCTTTAATCATTAATACTCAAGGATACTCTGCGCGACGGGCAAATAGCGCAGAGAGAAATAGAGCGTGTCTTTACCGCAAGAGGAACGTTTCGCTAACAGCGAGGCGATCTCTGCATCCGGTTTCGGTTTCGCTGTAAACGTTTTACCTTTACCAGCGACAAACAGTTCATAAACAATGCCGCTTGCTGGGGCGGAACTTTGGCAATCGGCGCTGGCCTGTAGATAACGTTCACGCTGTTCAGCGGTCAGTTTATCCACGCCGCTGCCATCCTGTACCCAGACATTAACACCGGTTGCTTTAACTTGTTCCAGCAGTTGGCGATAGCCATCTGGCGACATGTTTCCGGCGAAAAAACTACTGATATAAACCGGTTTTGCTGAAACATCGCTAATCAACCGCTGCGCGTTGTTTAACCATGTTAGCAAAGGCTGACGGGCGGCTTCGCTGCACCAGTTCAGGTCGTCAATTTCCGCGCTGATGTACCAGCCATCCGGCGTTACGCCAGGCACGGCGCTCCATAATCTGGCTTGCTGGAGATCGGCAGCCAGCAGGCGATTAAGATAGCTTTCCAGCGCTGCGGACGACTGTTTCTGGTGCATAAAAAATTCCGGATCGGCGTTCAGCCCGACAATCAGCTTCAGGCCAGCCTGTTGCGCAGCTGCGGCACGCTTAAACAATAACGCGCGCTGTTCTGGCTGGGTGAATGCATCGCCGTAACGGGTCCATTGCAAAACCAGGGTATCGAAGCCTTGCAAACGTAACTGACTCATCAGCCCCTGCCACTGGGTATCGGTAACCTGACTATCACGGTTTTGTGGTTGCCAGATAATACCTTTCATCGCAAAGGAAAAAGGGCTGACCAAAAGCAGTGTCAGCAATACGAAAATGAACTTACGCATTTACCAGTGCACTCCAATGGTGAGAAACGCGTTGTTGCGCTCTCCGTTACGTTGATTAATCGCCTTAAAGGTATGTTGATATTCGACGCCGAGACTGACTTTGTGCGGCCAGGCGTCGTAGTGCGTCTCGCCGGTCCAGATATTCCAGCGGACCCCGACACCGCCAAGCTGCGCGCCCTGAGTGCCTTTATCACGATAACCGTTGTCCTGAAGGTGAGCATAAGGCTCAATAGTCTGTCCGTTCGCCACCTTCTGATGCCAGCTTACGCGATAATCTGCCGTCCACGCCTGAATATCCTGGCGGACATATTGCGCCGCATCGAGGTACAGGTTTTGGGCAAACCAGCCTGAACCGTTCGGGTGCCATTCGTCGCTGTATTTGCCGCCATTAAAGAATGAGGCGCTGGCGCGCAGCATGGTATCGGATGCGCCATTTTGCCCGTTCAGCGGCAACTGCTGTTCGACGGCGAGGAAAAAGATCTGATCGCGCAGCGGCTTCCAGCGCAGACCGGTGCCGGACATCGGATTTTTCACCGGCATCATCACCCCGTTTTCTCCGGTATCGGCAAAGACGCGGCTATAAACTGAGAGCAGGTCGCCTTCCAGCAGCATATTGCGTCCGAGGCGGTACTCGGCTTCCAGTTGCCCGTAGCTACGATAGCTTTTCCCTGGCGCTGCGCCGCCGACATTATTGTTAGCGGTACTCATTGCGCCGGAACGCAAGCCGATAGAAGAATCGAAACTGAACGTCCAGCGGCGACCGACCTCCTCATGCAGACGGCGGAAATTGAAGCGTTGCTGATTTTGCTCTGGGGTCAGTGGGGTTATCAGCGCCTGATTATCAATGTCATCAATCACCAGCCGGGCGTAGTGCTGCGTCGCAGGCATGTCATCCAGACGCTGGTTCACGTAGGCCAGTTGTCGGATAAGTGCCGGATCGTCCGGTAGCCCTTTATGCGCCTGTTCGAGCATTTCCCGCGACTGTGCGATATCACCGCTATCCCACAAGGCGTAACCGAGCGCTGCCTGGGTGTTGCTATTATTCGGTTCCAGTTCCAGCGCGGCGCGCAAATCACTCACCGCCGCCGGGACATTATGACGTTGGCGATAAATTGTCGCCCGCGCAACGTAAGCGTTGGCAGAAGGCGCAATATTGATTGAGCGCGTGAGATCGTTCAGTGCGAGTTCCGGCTGACCAGGAATGTAACGTTGCGCATGCAGCCACCAGTAGAGGGCATTGTTTCCCAGCCCACGTTGTTCTGCCTGCTGAAGCCAGCGATCGCGAGCCGCACCATTTCCTGCCGCCTGGGCGGTATTGGCAGCAGCAAGCAGATCCTCATTGCTCATGTCGTGAAGACTGATTTTCTGCCAGGCCGCCAGTGCGGTGGCGTAGTCCTCAACCTGATACGCCTGATAGGCTACCGCACGATGTTGCCAGGCGTCCGGTTGTCGTTGTTCGGCCTGAAGCCATGCATACAACGCCACACCGGGTAGCGTGTCCCGATAACACTTTGCCAGACGGTTCCAGGCGGCGGCATCGTAGGAAGGCGACATATCGCCCAGCAAGCGAACTATTGCCGGGCAATTATCTGCAATACCCGGCAACTGACTTTGCCACTGACGTTGCTCCGCCAGCGGTAAGGGTTTCGATAAAATCGCCACCTTCGCCGGCGTTGCCAGGTAAGGATGACTTTCCAGCAGAGACGCCAGTCGCGCCATTAACGTCTGGCTGACACGCGCATCGCCCTGGAAAGGATAGCGTTGCAGCAATAAATCGGCAGCTTCGCGTGACTGTTCGTTCTGCATCAGTTGCCAGGTCAGTTGATCCAGGCGGGTAAGATTTGCCGGTTCTTGCTGATACAGCAATCGTGCCAGACGCAGAGCTTCAGCCTTGTTACGGGTCGCTACGCTAACGGCATAACGCTCCTCAAGCATTTCATTGGCGGGGAGGGTGGCGAGCAGTTTTTGCGCTGCGCCGTACTGACCTTCTTTTAACAGCACCGGTAGCGTCGCGCCAACAACATACTGGCGGTTGTCGGCAAACTGTACCGTATAATTCGCCAACGCCTGAACGGGGTTGCCGCTGTATTTAGATAACAGATAGAGCCAACTTTTCTCTTGTGCGTCCGTGGTAAATAGCGGCGTATTTTCAATGAGATAATGCTGGAGGCGTGCTTTTTCGCCACGATAAGCCAGCGCGGTCGCGTAAGTAATATATGACTGAGGATCGGTGAAGATCCCCTGTGATTGCAGCGCCAGGATCCGATCATCCAGCTGCGCGGCAAGAAGCACGTCAAACCACTGACGGCGTTCTGCCGCACTTAATGTGTTCTGCTGGCGTGCTTCATTATATAGCGTATCTGCCTGGGACCATTGTTTCAGGTAGATTGCCCGTTGCAGCAGATCGGTTCGCAACGTTTTTCCTTCCGGCGATGCAGCAAACGTCGCATCGTTTAGTTGCGCTCTGGCGACAGGTAATTGTGCCAGCCGCAGGGCATTCTGCCCGACTTCACTGCGACAACGCAGGGTCGGCGCAGCATCGCACGCTTTTTGCTGGGCAAGCAGTTCTTCAACAGTCGTAACGCTTTTCACTTCAACTGGAATAGCCACCAGACTGCGCTCAAGCCGGTCATCTCCAGGGTGACGTTTCAGTTGATCCTCAAGCAACAGCCGCGCCCGGTCATCATGACCAAAATGGCGATAGGCTTCCGCAAGGTATAAAGTCAGCGGAATATTATCCGGCACCTGCTGGTGTATATATTCAAATTCGCGGATGGCGGTTGCTTCGTCGTTATTTTTCTGTGCCTTCAGCGCCTTATCGAGACGGGGATAAATAACAAAATGGCGATAATCGCTCAGCCCCAGCTCTTCTGCGCTGGTGCCGATATTGTCTGCGAGTGCGCTGGTACTCAATAAAGATGTCAGCAGTAAACCAGACCATCCGATGACGCGATTAAGGTTATTCTCCTTCATTTTCGGACTCCAGTTGTGCAACCTGTTCAGTGTTTAAACCTGCTTTGAGTAATAGTGATTGCATCGAAACTTGTAATTCGCGTTGAATTGTCAGGACGCGATCCAACGTTTCCTGGCTGATAACGCCTTCGGTGACCAAAAACTTGCCGAGCGGCAGAGAACTGCGTTCATGGCGCAATAACAACACGTTAATTGCTGAACGATTAATATGACCGAGCGTGGTCAGTATTTCTGCGAACAGGAACTGATGCGGCACATATTGCCGCCAGATTTCACCGGCCTGCTGTTCCGTGAGCCACTGATGCTGAACTGCATTGTACAACATTGCCCGCGGATCGTGACCGCGTCGGCGTGCATACCAGTGGCGTAATCCGGTGACAATTTGTCCCCGCAGAACAATGACGTAACGCACTTTGCGTCCGACTTTACGCGTCAGGGCCGCCAGCGAAACCGGGTCAATACCATCTTCACTGCCGACAATTAACTCATCATTGTCCAGACGCAGCGGCAGTACCGCATAATGCAACGCCACGGAGGCCGGCATTTCGGCAATCAGCGAGGAAGGGATCTGCCAGGCATCGATGGATTCCCACGCCACGCCGTTTTGCTCTGCCAGCGCCTGTGCCAGTTGCTCGGCGCTAATCAGCCCCTGCATCAGCATTGAACCGCCCAGGCGTAGACCTTCGACGCGATTACGCAGTGCTGCATCGAGTTGTTCTTCAGTGATGACCTGATTTTCCAGCAGGATTTGACCTAACGGACGCAACGAGCGGGTATCGCCAGTCACGCTGGGGAAGTCATGCGTTGTTTTATCCCACGCGACGCGACGTGGATCGCCGTGTTGAAGTACCTGTTTTAACGCGCGCCAGTTGGCCATGAAGTTAATCAGGTTGCCCCAGAAAAGACGCAGGACAGATAGCAGCCCCTGCGTCAGGCCGTAGTAGCCAGTAACGAAAATCACCCGCTGCACGATGCGGTTAATCATCAAGCCAAAGTTTAGCCACAGCAGAGTCATTAACCATGCGCTGCCGCTGAAAATAGAAAGGAAATGCCAGGCATCGGGCCACAAACTTTCATACGCCAGCAACAGCAAAAGCTGGATCATCACCAGCATCGCGAGGAAGCTGACAAAGTTACTGATTGCCCCTTTGCGGTCGCGCCAGAGAAAGTAGTTCAGCGTCAGGCTGGAGGTCCATTTGTGGGTTTTAAAGCCCTGGAAAACAATGCCGATGATCCAGCGAGATTTTTGCCGAACCGCAGTCGAAAAGGTATCGGGGAAATATTCGCGCACGCAGATCATGTTTGACGTCCGTGCATGCTGTAAAAATTTACGCTGCTCGCGTTCTTTGGCTTCGTCCACCACCGGAAAACGGACAAAAATTTCCGTCATACCTTTCTCTTTCAGGCGGAAGCCAATGTCGTAATCTTCAGTCAGACTCTGCACGTCGAAAGCAATACCGTCACCGTCAGCTAACAGTGCGGTCACGGCGCGGCGGCTGAAACAGGTGCCGACGCCTGCGCTGGGCACCTGTCCGGCGAGGGCTTCACGCACCGGAACATCTTTGCCATGCAGTTCTGAAAACTCATCAATGTAGGTCATGCTGGTGAAGTGCGTCCATTCGCGTTCGAACGGATACACTGGGATCTGAATCAGATCTTTACGCTCGACCAGATAGTTGAACAGACGCAATTCCATCGGTGAAATCACATCTTCGGCGTCATGCAGAATAAAACCAGCAAAAGCGAAATTGGCGCTACGTTCAAACTGGGTGATGGCGTCCAGCACGTTGTTCAGACAGTCGGCTTTGCTGGTGGGGCCAGGACGCGCGCAGACTACCTTATGCACGTTCGGGAAGCGAGCGCACACTTCGTCAACATCACGCTGAGTATCGGGGTCGTTGGGGTAGGTGCCAACAAAGATATGATAGTTTTCGTAGTCGAGCGTGGTCGCCGCCAGCTCGGCCATATTGCCGATGACGCCCGTTTCATTCCACGCCGGAACCATAATCGCTAACGGTTTTTCATCTGGTTTATACAGTTCGCGGTAACTCATTCGCGGGTAGCGGCGATAAACACTCAACTTGCGTTTAATGCGGCGTACCCAGTAGACGACATCAATAAAAAAATCGTCCAGCCCGCTGATGAACATAATGACCGCTAACGTTATCGCGATTACTTTTAAGCCGTAGAGCCAGGTAGCAAAAACATCAAGAAGCCAGTCCACACAAAAACCTTACATTAACGCTGGTTATGTTTAGGGTGGCGTATATTAAGGTTTTTTATGAATTGTGACAGCTTTTTATCATTAATAGGTATTACTATTGCGGCATGTTATTTTTACACTGGTTATAAAAGTTGCCGTTTGCTGAAGGATTAAGCGGGTAATATGATAACAAACCTTGTCCCCCGCACATCTGACGTTACTGCAACTGTGCCTTTATGCGCGACAACAATCGATTTCACTATCGCCAGGCCAATGCCGCTACCTTCGCCTTTTCGCTGGCGGGAAGGATCAACGCGGTAGAAACGGTCAAACAATCGCGGTAAGTGTTCGGGCGCAATGGGCGTACCGGGGTTTTCGACGGTAACTTGCACCAGGTGATCGACCGTCTGGCAGCGCACGACAATTGTCTCTCCGGTTGGCGTATAACGAAGGGCATTAGAAAGCAGATTGCTTAACGCCCGACGCAGCATCAGCGGATCGCCCGCAACCTGACACTCGTCGCCAACAAACCGCAGCTCCACGCCGCGATCTTCTGCTAACGCCTCGAAAAAATCGAACACTTTGCCGACTTCATCCGCCAGGTTGAGCATTTTCTTTTCGGGGATTAGCTGGTTGTTATCGGCCTGAGCGAGAAACAGCATATCGCTGACCATTTTCGCCATTCGCGTCAGCTCTTCGAGATTAGAGTAGAGCACATCTTCCAGCTCCTTCTGGCTGCGCGACTGGCTGAGGGCGATTTCCGTTTGCGTAATGAGATTAGTAATAGGTGTGCGAATTTCGTGGGCGATATCCGCTGAGAAATTGGACTGGCGGGTAAAGACATCCTCAATACGCTCGATCATATGGTTGAACGACAGTACCAGCTGTTCCAGCTCAATGGGCACGGTCTGCGGGTCAAGGCGAACGTCGAGATCTTTCGAGGTGATATTCTGGATTTGACGGCTGACGCTGCGGATCGGCGCGTGACCTTTATGTACCGCCAACAGCACGATAAAGACGATCAGGATGCTGATTACCGATGCGGTCATAATAAGTTTATTCATCAAATCATTGATGTAATGAAGATGAAAATCGATCGAAAGCGCGATGTAGAGCGTATAAATCGGTTTGCCGTCAACCAGCGGGCCAACCGGCAAGTTAATCATCCGCCAGTTGCTGTGTTCCATATGCCCGTGACCGTGCCCTGGCATCATCATCGTTGGGCCGGAAAGGAGATACACCTCGCCGCCCTGCGCGTCTTTATCGGGTATGGCGTCACGCGTAAACTCGCGGATATCCGGCGCACCGGGGGAGTGATACACCGTTTTACCGTGGCTATCTGCCAGAGAGATCAACACATTGGAATAACCACTGACGATATCTTCCAGCGTCATTAAGCGTCGGGCTTGCGTTTCGTCAGGGTGATTAAGTACCCGTTCAAGGGTGGCGCTAATCTCTTTTAAATCATTAATATCCTGCTCGGCAAAATGCACTTTTACCGAGTGGATCATGATCCATGCAAAGGCGAAAAACGCCGCGATGGTGGCGAGGCTGATAAAAAAGGTCAGGCGAGTTGCCAGCGAAAACGGGCGCTGAAATGGTTTACTGACCATCCGGCACCTCTAGCATGTAACCCACGCCGCGCACGGTCTGAATCAACTTTGGCTCAAAGTCGTTGTCGATTTTGCCGCGCAGCCGCTTCACCGCCACATCAATGGCGTTGGTATCGCTGTCAAAATTCATGTCCCATACCTGCGAGGCGATAAGCGAGCGGGGCAGCACTTCGCCCTGATGGCGGAGGAAAAACTCCAGCAGAGTAAATTCTTTACTGGTCAGAGTGATGCGCGTGCCGCTGCGGGTGACTTTGCGGCTGACGAGATCGACCATCAGATCGGCAACCTGAAACTGACTTTCGATAATCACCGCCGCCCCGCGCCGCAGTAGAGTGCGCACCCGCGCCAGCAGTTCAGCAAAAGCGAACGGCTTCACCAGATAGTCATCCGCCCCCAACTCCAGCCCCTTGACGCGATGTTCAATGGTGCCAAGCGCGGTAAGCAACAGAATCGGCATCCCCTTATTGGCGGAACGCAACATGCGCACGATATCCCAGCCGTTCACGTCCGGCAGCATAATATCGAGGATTATCAGATCATAATCACCGGTCATCGCCAGATGGTAGCCATTCAGCCCGTTGTCGGCCAAATCGACCACAAAACCGGCTTCGGTTAACCCTTTGGTCAAGTATTCTCCGGTTTTCTTTTCATCTTCGACAATCAACAGTTTCATATTTCCTCCGCATGTTGCCCGGGCAATTCTAGAGTAGCGGGATCAGATGGCAATCGCTTATTGGCAAAATGACAATTTTGTCATTTTCCTGTCACCGGAAAATCAGAGCCTGGCGAGTAAAGTTGGCAGCATAAAATCACCAGAAATTATGAGCCTATGTCTCCTTGTAAACTTCTGCCATTTTGTGTGGCCCTTGCGCTAACCGGTTGTTCACTGGCACCGGATTATCAGCGTCCGGCAATGCCCGTGCCGCAGCAGTTCTCACTCAGCCAGAACGGCCTGGTTAACGCAGCAGATAACTATCAGAACGCGGGCTGGCGCACCTTTTTTGTTGATAATCAGGTGAAGACGCTGATTAGCGAGGCGTTGGTGAATAACCGGGATTTGCGCATGGCGGCGCTGAAAGTGCAGGAAGCGCGGGCGCAATATCGTCTGACCGATGCCGACCGCTACCCACAGCTCAATGGCGAGGACAGCGGCAGCTGGAGCGGCAATCTTAAAGGCGATTCAGCCACGACGCGGGAGTTCTCGACTGGCCTTAACGCCAGCTTTGATCTCGATTTTTTCGGGCGCTTAAAGAACATGAGCGAAGCCGAGCGCCAAAATTATTTAGCCACTGAGGAAGCTCAGCGCGCGGTGC
This sequence comes from Escherichia coli DSM 30083 = JCM 1649 = ATCC 11775, assembly GCF_003697165.2. Lineage (GTDB taxonomy): Bacteria > Pseudomonadota > Gammaproteobacteria > Enterobacterales > Enterobacteriaceae > Escherichia > Escherichia coli. The sequence goes on along the minus strand of NZ_CP033092.2, from coordinate 3,439,755 downwards.
ATATTTTGCTGGTTTCTAATGTCGCGCAAAGCTATTTCAATCAGCAACTGGCGTATGCGCAATTGCAAATAGCCGAAGAAACGCTGCGTAATTATCAGCAGTCATATGCGTTTGTCGAAAAACAACTGTTGACCGGTAGCAGCAATGTTCTGGCGCTGGAACAGGCTCGCGGGGTGATAGAAAGTACCCGCAGCGACATCGCTAAACGTCAGGGGGAACTGGCGCAGGCGAATAATGCATTGCAACTGTTATTGGGAAGCTACGGCAAGCTGCCGCAAGCGCAGACAGTAAACAGCGACAGCCTGCAAAGCGTTAAATTACCGGCGGGCTTGCCGTCGCAAATCTTATTGCAGCGCCCTGATATTATGGAAGCTGAACACGCGTTAATGGCGGCTAATGCCAATATTGGTGCTGCGCGTGCGGCATTTTTCCCGTCTATCAGCCTGACCAGCGGAATATCAACCGCCAGCAGCGATCTGTCGTCATTATTTAATGCCAGCAGCGGGATGTGGAATTTTATTCCTAAAATTGAGATCCCCATTTTTAATGCTGGACGCAACCAGGCCAATCTGGATATCGCCGAAATTCGCCAGCAGCAGTCGGTGGTGAATTATGAACAGAAAATCCAGAACGCCTTTAAAGAAGTGGCAGATGCGCTGGCATTACGTCAAAGCCTGAACGATCAAATCAGCGCCCAGCAGCGTTATCTTGCGTCGCTGCAAATTACTTTGCAACGGGCGCGGGCATTATATCAGCACGGCGCGGTAAGTTATCTGGAAGTGCTGGATGCCGAGCGTTCTTTATTTGCAACCCGACAAACTTTACTTGACCTGAATTATGCCCGTCAGGTTAACGAAATTTCTTTATATACCGCCTTAGGCGGCGGTTGGCAGCAATAATTTTTAACTCCAGGAGAGAATAAATGAAAAAAGCACTGCAAGTCGCAATGTTTAGTCTGTTTACCGTTATTGGCTTTAATGCCCAGGCTAACGAACATCATCATGAAACCATGAGCGAAGCACAACCACAGGTTATTAGCGCCACTGGTGTGGTAAAAGGTGTTGATCTGGAAAGCAAAAAAATCACCATCCATCACGATCCGATTGCTGCCGTGAACTGGCCGGAGATGACCATGCGCTTTACCATCACCCCGCAGACGAAAATGAGCGAAATTAAAACCGGCGACAAAGTGGCGTTTAATTTTGTCCAGCAGGGCAGCCTTTCTTTATTACAGGATATTAAAGTCAGCCAGTAACCCAGGTTTAATGAGATGAAAAAAATCGCGCTTATTATCGGCAGCATGATCGCGGGCGGTATTATTTCTGCGGCAGGTTTTACCTGGTTTGCAAAGGCTGAACTGCCCGCAGAAAAAACGTCGACCGCAGAACGTAAAGTCTTATTCTGGTACGACCCGATGTATCCCAATACGCGGTTCGATAAACCAGGGAAATCGCCGTTTATGGATATGGATCTGGTGCCGAAATATGCCGATGAAGAGAGTTCTGCATCTGGTGTGCGCATTGACCCGACTCAGACGCAGAATCTGGGGGTGAAAACGGCGACCGTCACGCGTGGGCCGCTGACTTTTGCCCAGAGTTTCCCGGCAAATGTCAGTTACAACGAGTATCAGTATGCCATTGTGCAGGCCCGCGCCGCCGGGTTTATCGACAAGGTGTATCCGCTTACCGTGGGCGATAAAGTGCAAAAGGGCGCGCCGCTTCTCGACCTGACCATTCCCGACTGGGTGGAAGCGCAGAGTGAGTATTTACTGCTGCGCGAAACCGGCGGTACGGCGACCCAGACTGAAGGCATTCTTGAGCGACTGCGACTGGCGGGAATGCCGGAGGCTGATATTCGCCGTCTGATCGCCACGCAAAAAATCCAGACTCGCTTTACGCTCAAAGCGCCCATTGATGGCGTGATCACCGCGTTTGATCTGCGCGCGGGAATGAATATCGCCAAAGATAACGTGGTCGCGAAAATTCAGGGTATGGACCCGGTGTGGGTCACTGCTGCGATCCCGGAGTCCATCGCCTGGCTGGTGAAAGATGCCTCGCAGTTTACGCTCACCGTTCCGGCGCGACCTGATAAAACACTCACCATCCGCAAATGGACGCTGCTACCTGGCGTGGATGCTGCGACCCGCACGCTGCAACTGCGTCTGGAAGTCGACAACGCCGACGAGGCGCTAAAACCGGGCATGAACGCCTGGTTGCAACTCAATACCGCCAGCGAACCGATGCTGCTCATTCCGTCACAGGCGCTGATTGATACCGGCAACGAACAGCGGGTGATTACCGTTGATGCTGACGGGCGCTTTGTACCGAAACGCGTTGCCGTTTTCCAGGCATCGCAAGGCGTCACCGCGTTACGCTCTGGTCTGGCGGAAGGTGAAAAGGTGGTTTCCAGCGGCCTGTTCCTGATTGATTCTGAAGCCAATATTTCTGGCGCACTGGAGCGGATGCGCTCTGAAAGTGCTACCCATGCGCATTGAGGGAATAGCCAATGATTGAATGGATTATTCGTCGCTCGGTGGCGAACCGTTTTCTGGTGCTGATGGGCGCGTTGTTTCTGAGTATCTGGGGCACCTGGACCATCATTAACACGCCAGTGGATGCACTGCCGGATCTTTCCGATGTACAGGTGATTATTAAAACCAGCTATCCCGGTCAGGCACCGCAAATCGTTGAAAATCAGGTGACTTATCCGCTAACCACCACCATGTTGTCGGTGCCTGGCGCGAAGACTGTGCGCGGTTTCTCGCAGTTTGGCGACTCTTATGTGTATGTCATTTTCGAAGATGGCACCGATCCGTACTGGGCGCGCTCGCGGGTGCTGGAGTACCTCAACCAGGTACAGGGTAAGCTGCCTGCGGGAGTCAGCGCCGAGCTGGGGCCAGATGCCACGGGTGTTGGCTGGATCTATGAATATGCACTGGTGGATCGCAGCGGTAAGCACGATCTGGCCGATTTACGCTCATTGCAGGACTGGTTTCTCAAATATGAGCTAAAAACCATCCCTGACGTTGCGGAAGTGGCGTCGGTGGGCGGTGTGGTGAAAGAGTATCAGGTGGTTATCGATCCTCAGCGCCTGGCGCAGTATGGCATCAGTCTCGCCGAAGTAAAAAGCGCGCTGGATGCTTCAAACCAGGAAGCGGGCGGTTCGTCGATCGAACTGGCGGAAGCGGAATATATGGTGCGCGCCAGCGGCTATCTGCAAACGCTCGACGACTTTAATCACATCGTTTTAAAAGCCAGTGAAAATGGCGTGCCCGTTTATCTGCGTGATGTTGCGAAGGTCCAGGTTGGCCCGGAGATGCGCCGGGGCATTGCCGAACTGAACGGCGAAGGCGAAGTGGCGGGCGGGGTGGTGATCCTGCGTTCCGGCAAAAACGCCCGTGAAGTGATCGCCGCCGTGAAGGACAAACTGGAAACGCTGAAAAGCAGTCTGCCGGAAGGCGTGGAGATAGTTACAACATACGATCGCAGTCAGCTCATTGACCGCGCCATTGACAACCTCAGCGGCAAGTTGCTGGAAGAGTTTATTGTGGTGGCGGTAGTCTGTGCGCTGTTTCTCTGGCATGTGCGCTCGGCGCTGGTGGCGATTATTTCGTTGCCGCTGGGGTTGTGTATTGCTTTTATTGTCATGCACTTTCAGGGACTGAACGCCAATATTATGTCGTTGGGTGGCATTGCGATTGCCGTCGGGGCGATGGTCGATGCCGCTATCGTCATGATCGAGAATGCGCATAAACGGCTGGAAGAGTGGCAGCACCAGCATCCTGACGCCACGCTGGATAATAAAACGCGCTGGCAGGTGATCACCGATGCATCTGTTGAAGTGGGGCCGGCGCTGTTTATCAGTCTGCTGATTATCACGCTGTCGTTTATCCCGATTTTCACCCTGGAAGGGCAGGAAGGTCGTCTGTTTGGCCCGCTGGCGTTCACCAAAACCTATGCGATGGCGGGCGCGGCGCTACTGGCGATCGTAGTGATCCCGATCCTGATGGGCTACTGGATCCGTGGCAAAATTCCGCCAGAAAGCAGTAACCCGCTCAATCGCTTTTTGATTCGTGTTTATCATCCGCTGTTGCTGAAAGTACTGCACTGGCCGAAAACCACGCTGTTGGTGGCAGCGCTTTCGGTGCTGACGGTTCTCTGGCCGCTCAATAAAGTTGGCGGGGAATTTTTACCGCAGATCAATGAAGGCGACTTGTTGTATATGCCATCGACGCTGCCGGGGATTTCCGCAGCGGAGGCGGCGAGCATGCTGCAAAAAACCGACAAGCTGATTATGAGCGTACCGGAAGTGGCGCGGGTATTTGGCAAAACCGGGAAAGCGGAAACCGCCACCGATTCAGCTCCACTGGAGATGGTAGAAACGACTATCCAGCTTAAGCCGCAGGATCAGTGGCGGCCTGGCATGACGATGGACAAAATCATTGAGGAACTGGATAACACCGTGCGTCTGCCGGGGCTGGCGAATCTGTGGGTGCCGCCAATTCGTAACCGTATCGATATGCTCTCGACTGGCATTAAAAGCCCTATTGGCATTAAAGTTTCCGGCACTGTGCTGGCGGATATCGACACGATGGCGGAGCAAATTGAAGAAGTGGCGCGAACGGTGCCAGGCGTGGCTTCTGCGCTTGCTGAGCGTCTGGAAGGTGGGCGTTATATCAACGTTGAGATTAACCGTGAAAAAGCCGCGCGTTACGGTATGACGGTGGCGGATGTGCAGTTGTTTGTGACTTCTGCGGTGGGCGGGGCGATGGTTGGCGAAACGGTGGAAGGGATTGCTCGTTATCCAATTAATCTGCGTTATCCGCAAAGCTGGCGCGATAGCCCGCAGGCACTGCGCCAGTTGCCGATCCTCACGCCGATGAAGCAGCAAATCACTCTGGCGGACGTGGCCGACGTTAAAGTCTCTACCGGACCGTCGATGCTGAAAACCGAGAATGCGCGCCCGACGAGCTGGATTTATATCGATGCCCGCGATCGTGACATGGTGTCGGTGGTTCACGATCTGCAAAAAGCGATAGCTGAAAAAGTGCAGTTAAAACCGGGCACCAGCGTGGCATTCTCCGGGCAGTTCGAGCTACTGGAGCGCGCCAACCATAAGCTGAAACTGATGGTGCCGATGACGCTGATGATCATCTTCGTGCTGTTGTATCTGGCGTTCCGTCGGGTGGGCGAAGCGTTGCTGATTATCAGCAGCGTACCGTTTGCGCTGGTGGGCGGCATCTGGTTGCTGTGGTGGATGGGCTTTCATCTTTCCGTGGCGACGGGCACCGGTTTTATTGCCCTTGCCGGGGTCGCCGCCGAATTTGGCGTGGTGATGCTGATGTATTTACGTCACGCCATAGAGGCCGAGCCGTCGTTGAATAATCCGCAAACATTCAGCGAGCAGAAGCTGGATGAGGCGTTATATCACGGCGCGGTACTGCGCGTGCGCCCAAAAGCGATGACGGTGGCGGTGATTATCGCTGGTCTGCTGCCGATTCTGTGGGGAACAGGAGCAGGGTCAGAGGTGATGAGCCGGATTGCCGCGCCGATGATTGGCGGCATGATCACCGCGCCTTTGCTGTCGCTGTTTATTATCCCGGCGGCGTATAAGCTGATGTGGCTGCACCGACATCGGGTACGGAAATAAAAGCAGGATACCCCGTTTAACCGTGTGGATTGTGTCTTGCGACGATGGGCACTAAATGTTAAAAGGTGCCCCTCAACAAAAAAGACACACAGGGGAAAGGCGTGAAAAACGCGTCAACCGTATCGGAAGATACTGCGTCGAATCAAGAGCCGACGCTTCATCGCGGATTACATAACCGTCATATTCAACTGATTGCGCTGGGTGGCGCAATTGGTACTGGTCTGTTTCTTGGCATTGGCCCGGCGATTCAGATGGCGGGTCCGGCTGTATTGCTGGGCTACGGCGTCGCCGGGATCATCGCTTTCCTGATTATGCGCCAGCTCGGCGAGATGGTGGTCGAAGAGCCGGTATCCGGTTCATTTGCCCACTTTGCCTATAAATACTGGGGACCGTTTGCGGGCTTCCTCTCTGGCTGGAACTACTGGGTAATGTTCGTGCTGGTGGGAATGGCAGAGCTGACCGCTGCGGGCATCTATATGCAGTACTGGTTCCCGGATGTTCCAACGTGGATTTGGGCTGCCGCCTTCTTTATTATCATCAACGCCGTTAACCTGGTGAACGTGCGCTTATATGGCGAAACCGAGTTCTGGTTTGCGCTGATTAAAGTGCTGGCGATCATCGGTATGATCGGCTTTGGCCTGTGGCTGCTGTTTTCTGGGCACGGCGGTGAGAAAGCCAGTATCGATAACCTCTGGCGCTATGGCGGTTTCTTTGCCACCGGCTGGAATGGACTGATTTTGTCGCTGGCGGTAATTATGTTCTCCTTCGGCGGTCTGGAGCTGATTGGGATTACTGCGGCTGAAGCGCGCGATCCGGAAAAAAGCATCCCTAAAGCAGTGAATCAGGTGGTGTATCGCATCCTGCTGTTTTATATCGGTTCACTGGTGGTTTTACTGGCGCTCTACCCGTGGGTGGAAGTGAAATCCAACAGTAGCCCGTTTGTGATGATTTTCCATAATCTCGACAGCAACGTGGTAGCTTCTGCGCTGAACTTCGTCATTCTGGTGGCATCGCTGTCGGTGTATAACAGCGGGGTTTACTCTAACAGCCGCATGCTGTTTGGCCTTTCTGTGCAGGGTAATGCGCCAAAGTTTTTGACTCGCGTCAGCCGTCGCGGCGTGCCGATTAACTCGCTGATGCTTTCCGGAGCGATCACTTCGCTGGTGGTGTTAATCAACTATCTGCTGCCGCAAAAAGCGTTTGGTCTGCTGATGGCGCTGGTGGTAGCAACGCTGCTGTTGAACTGGATTATGATCTGCCTGGCGCATCTGCGTTTTCGTGCAGCGATGCGTCGTCAGGGGCGTGAAACACAGTTTAAGGCGCTGCTCTATCCGTTCGGCAACTATCTTTGCATCGCCTTCCTCGGCATGATTTTGCTGCTGATGTGCACGATGGATGATATGCGCTTGTCAGCGATTCTGCTGCCGGTGTGGATTGTATTCCTGTTTGTAGCATTTAAAACGCTGCGTCGGAAATAAGGCGTTCACGCCGCATCCGACAAAATGATGTCAACAATCTGAAAGCCGCTCTCACCCATTCGATGAGAGCGGTTTTTTTAATTACTGCTTAAATGCACCCGCCAGAGAGCGAATATCATTGCCGGTTGGCGACTGATGAAGTCGCAGACCAAACTCTTCGACAATCGCAAATATGTGATCGAATATATCAGCCTGAATGCTTTCATATTCCAGCCACACCACGGTGTTGGTAAACGCGTAGATCTCAAGCGGTAAACCGTTGTCGCCCGGAGCTAATTGGCGCACCATTAAGGTCATATCTTTGCGAATCCGCGGATGATTCCGCAGATATTCGTTCAGATAGGCACGAAAGGTTCCAATATTGGTCATTCGGCGCAGGTTTAATACCGACTCCGTAGAACCTTGCTGGCGATTCCACTCATTAATTTCCTGATGGCGGCTGGTTAAATAAGGCTTTAACAAATGCGCTTTATTCAGACGTTGCATTTCGTCTTCATCAAGAAAACGAATACTGGTGACATCAATACTGATACTGCGCTTAATACGTCGCCCGCCAGATGCTGACATCCCGCTCCAGTTTTTAAAGGAGTCAGAAACCAGAGACCAGGTGGGAATAGTGGTAATGGTATTGTCCCAGTTACGTACTTTGACGGTGGTTAACCCAATATCGATCACCGCGCCATCCGCGCCGTATTTCGGCATCTCCAGCCAGTCGCCCAGTTTCAGCATATCGTTCGCGGAAAGCTGAATACCTGCCACCAGACCAAGAATCGGATCTTTAAATACCAACATTAGCACGGCAGCCATTGCACCAAGACCGCTGATCAGAATCGCTGGCGACTGACCAATCAGCAGCGAGATCATCAAAATGCCGACCAGAATCGCGCCGATCAGTTTAATCCCCTGAAAAATCCCTTTCAGCGGTAACTGAGATGCCGCCGGGAATTTCTGCGCCAGATTCAAAATCACATCCAGCAACGAGAAGACTGAAAGCAGCGTATACATCATGATCCACAACTGCGCGCAGGTAGTCAGAATATCTGCCGCTTCGGTGCCTTTTTGTAGCCAGAATACCGCCTGAATATTGACGATAATCCCCTGCAAGGTAAAAGCTAAACGGTGGAAGAGTTTATTCTGGGTAATGATTTGCAACCAAAGCCGTGAACTGGCGATGGCGCGTTTTTCGAAGGTCCGCAGTACCACCCAGTGCAAAAAAATATGCACCACGACGGCGGTCAGAAAAATAATACCGAAAATCATCACCATCGAGGTGGTGTGATCAATCTCAATACCCGCTAAATCTTCAACCTGGGATATTAAATCCTGCATAACGTCTCCTTTATACAACAGCAGCCTATGATGACGGCTGAAACAGGGTTATGCAAATCAGGAGAATCTGAGGGGAAATAGCCGGGCAGATGCCCGGCAAGGGAGAATTACACTTCGGTTAAGGTAATGTTCTGCGGCAGACGAGATTTCGGCAGCGTAGCGTTAAAATCTTCAACGCTGTGATGACCCACCGGAACAACCACCAGACTGGTGTAGCCTTTCTCTTTCAGACCAAATTCTTCATCGAGGATGGCGGCGTCAAAACCTTCGATGGGCACCGCGTCCAGACCCAGCGCCGCCACGCCCAGCAGGAAGTTACCGACGTTGAGATAAACCTGTTTTGCCATCCACTCTGCATCATCATGCAGATCTTTACGGTGCATATCGGCGAAGAACTTGCGACCTTTATCGTTCGCGGCTTTCGCTTCCGGCGTGGCAAAGCGGCCATCGGCATCTTCCTGGTCAACAACCAGCTTCAGCCAGGCATCGTCCATCGCGGTTTTTGCACAGAACACCACGACGTGCGAGGCATCAAGCATTTTACGCTCGTTGAACACGTAATTATCGGCAGCGGATTTGGCAACACGCGCTTTACCTTCTTCCGTGCTGGCAACAATAAAATGCCACGGCTGGGAGTTGGTGCTGGATGGGCTGTATTGCAGTAGAGTTTTGATCTGCTCGGCCTGTTCCGGGGTAAGTTTTTTGCTGGCATCAAATGCCTTAGTGGAATGACGCTTTAAGGCGACAGAAATGATATCCATAAAGACTCCATGTGAAAGTAATTTTGCGTGCCAGCAGATTACAAGGATCGAGATGAAATGGTAAGCGAGAAAAATGCGCTATTGATTTACGGTTGAGTCAGGACGCACTCTTTTTTGATCGCGTTTAGCCAGACCATCAACCACCAGATTCCACGAATCGTTGATCAGATCGCGAAGTAACGCTTCAGAGATTTCCTCGCCGGGATACACCGAAATCCAGTGCTTTTTATTCATGTGATACCCAGGCTTGATGCTTGGGTATATTTGCTGATTTAGCAGGGATTTTTGTGGATCGGACTTCAGATTGATAAAGGGGACGCCGCGCAGCTCCGACGACAGCATAAAAATCTTGCCGCCAATTTTAAAAACATCGAACTCCGGGCCAAAAGGCCAGCAAAGCTCGACAAAGGGTAACTCAAGAGCCAGGCGTTTCGCCGTTTCGTGCAGTGATTGCTTATCCATAAATGTTCCTTTAGGCGAAGGAGAATAAGCAAAGTATGCCGCGAAGTTCGGCGATAATCGACGTTTAATCCGCCAGCGAGAACCAGCGTCGCCAGATAAAGCGTAGAACAAAATACTCAATAGCGCCCAGCACTAAAAACCACAGACAAAACAATAAAGTGTAAAGCTGGCTAAGATCCATCAGATGGAACGTGGTCACCAGTTTTTGTGCCAACGTTAGCCCCAGTGCGGGGGCGGGCAGCAGCAGGCAAGAGAGGAAAGCCATCAGCAAAATGCCTGCTGCGGTGGTCAAGGTTTCTAAAGGGTGTTTCATAACATTGTTAAATGTAAGTTAAAACACCATTGTCAGGGATATTCTTCTGTAAGGCAATTCCCGACTTATTCCCCGGCCCAGATCTCACAATGCTTTTTCACCAGCCCAATTAGCGAGCCACCATCGGCGACGAAATCACGCATTAGCTGCGCTTCATTCAGACCACTGACGACCTGACGGTGCAGTGCTTCAATTGCGCTCGATGCGCCAATTTTATGTGCAGAAGGGGCGATTTTTTCCAGTAAACGCAAGGTGGCTTCCGTTAGTGACCGACGATCGCCAGTATGCGGATCGGTAATGACGCCTTCCAGCCCATAGCGACAGGCCTGGAAACGGTTGAATTTATACAGCAGGTAATCTTTCTCCTGATGTTTAAACGGGCGTTCCGTCAGTAACCAGTGGGCGGTGGCCTGAATTAATCCCGCCATATTTACCGCGTGGCTAAGGGTTAACGGGGTATCCATCACCCGAACTTCCACCGTACCAAAATGGGGGCTGGGGCGAATATCCCAGTGCAGATCTTTAATGCTGTCGATCATCGTGGTGTAACTCAGGCAGCGAAACAGGGCTTCAAATTGTTGCCAGTTACTGACCCACGGCATCGGGCCATTATCAGGAAAGGCGGAAAAAATATTCGGTCGTGAGGAGGCAAAACGCGTATCCGTTCCTTGCATATATGGCGACGCGGCGGAAAGGGCGATAAAGTGCGGCACAAACCGTGACAAGCCGTGCAGCAAATAAATGGCGTCATCGCCACTGGCGCAGCCAACATGGACATGCTGACCAAAAACGGTCGCCTGCTGGATGAGATAGCCAAAGTTTTCCAGCGTTCGTTGATAGCGTTCGTTATCGCATACCTCCTGACGCTGCCATTTCTGAAACGGATGCGTGCCACCGCCGCAAATTTCCAGATGATGGTCTGCGGCTGCCTGCAATACGACTTTCTGCATCGCTGAAAATTGCCCGGCAGCCTGGTTGATATCACGGCAAACATCCGTCGCCAGCTCCAGCATACTTTCGGTGATATCGTGCTTTACCTCTCCGGCCGTGATCTGATTTTTAACCGCGTCAATCAGCATTGATGAGTCCTGGCTTAAGTCATAGCCCGGCGGATTAACCACCTGCATTTCCAGTTCAATACCGAGGGTAAAAGGTTCAGAAACATGAAAATCGGGTAATGGCATAGGTTTCTCTTATATTGGCGTTTTCTATTCAGTATAGAAGTGGGAGCGGCCGGGTGAGATGCGGAAGTTCTGGAATGTTTCTTTTTTTTGGCGATGGTGAACTGATGGTGACTGAAGCAATTTGGCTACTTTTGCAATATGACCAGTTGCGTTATAGCTGGCTGGCGGCGAAGAATTTTGACGATTGAGGCATGCAGAAAAAAACGGGTTCAGCTTCAGTTGATTAAATGAGGAGTGAGAAGTCCGAAACAGGACTCACTGTATAAATAAACAGTTATTTTGCTAAGGAAGGGTAAGATAACTGCGGGTGCCTGAAGCTTTCCGGTTTCAGGTTTACTCTGAGGTCTGGAAAGATGAAGCCCCAGGACGATATTTCTATCAACCCTGGGGCTACCTACCCAAACCTGAACAATTTGGATGGTAGTCCCTTCTTCGCATGGAGGCAATATAAACATGCTGACGAAATATGCCCTTGTGGCAGTCATAGTGCTGTGTTTAACGGTGCTGGGATTTACGCTTCTGGTCGGAGACTCGCTGTGTGAGTTTACCGTAAAGGAACGTAATATTGAGTTTAAGGCTGTTCTCGCTTACGAACCGAAGAAGTAGCCGTTGTGCGGGGAGCAATCCCCGCATATCCGGTTGTCAGGTCAGGGTGGTAAGGCACCTGCTTTACACTTTCGCCCGCGGTCAGTGATGGCTGCGGGCGAATCGTACCAGATGTTGTCAATTAATCGTGTTGGCACAGCGTTATGACTATTTTTTCTTTTATCTGCCAGTGCACAGCAAACTGCTCATCCTCTAGTCGAATGATGATCTGCTGTTTATTCCAGCTAATTATCTGATAATCCAGAAAACCTTGAGCGGCCTGTATCTCACTTGCCTTAAATGCGCTCTCTTTGGCGGAAAATGCCAGTGTCAGCGCCAGAGGAAAGGCTAAACCGCAGTCTGCAAGTCGCTTGTGTTCCGCTGGTGTAATAATGTTGTCTGTCAATTCTCTTGCGGTTTGTGCAGAGAAAATCTCTTCAATATCAATGCCAATTGGTTGACGGGAAACCACGGCTAATGCCGTAGTCCCACAGTGACTAATGCTGCCGTATACCCCCGCAGGCCACACAGGTTGGCGTAGCTCGCCGATTGCAGGCACACATTTATAGCCATATTCCCGCAGCGCATAAATTGCAGCGATCCGCCCGGCTAAATGCTCTGTTTTACGTTTACGTCCAGCGTGTTGAAGTTGTGCGTAGTGCGGCAGCCAGAGTAAATCCTGCTCGCGAAAACTCGCCGGATCAAACTCAACAAAATGCAGCGTATGTCCGGCAAAGGGGAGGGAGGTATGCGTAGTTTTCATGTCAACCATATTAGAGAATGATGACAAACGCAAAACTGCCTGATGCGCTACGCTTATCAGGCCTACGTGGTCCTGCAATATATTGAATTGGCAAGATTTTTGTAGGCCGGATAAGGCGTTCACGCCGCATCCGGCATGAACTACGCGCACTTTGTCAACAATCTGACGTTAGCTTCAGAAGTGAGTATTAATGCTCATATACCACGTACGTCCCGGCTCGTTATAGGTATACGCCCCGGCACCTGCGATATAGTTGGCTCCTGCCAGATCGCCCGTGGTCTGGGCATTACCCGCACGCCACAAACGTTTGTCGAACAGGTTGTCCACGCCGCCGGTCAGACTGACATTCTTGGTCACATCCCAGGTCGCGCTCAGGCCAACAATGCTGTACGGACTGATTTCTTTGGTTTCCGGTCCAACCGCTGGCTGACCTTTATAGTTGTACTTCTTCGGCTGCTGTTTGCCGTACCAGGTGAAGGTCGTTTGCATCGACAAATCTTCCCGTGCCTGCCAGCTCAGCGTTGAGTTCAACGTATACTCCGGGATGATCGACAAACGGTCGCCCGTGGTTTTGTTTTCACTCTTCAGCATATAAGTGATGTTATTGGTCCACATCACCGTTTCGCTAACCGGTACGTTTAACGATCCTTCCAGACCTTCAACCACCGCTTTCGGTACGTTATCCCACTGATAGAGATCGGTGCCGACTGCGTTTTGCCCTACAGCCACATAGCCCGCTTCAATCTTATTGCGATAATCGTTACGGAACCAGGTCACGCCCGCCAGTCAGCCGTCGCGTTTGAACTCCAGACCAATCTCCTTGTTGATGCTGGTTTCTGCTTTCAGGTCATCGTTACCTTGCAGATAGCAGCCGCCCGCGCTGGCATAGCAGCCCTGACCTTTACTGTAGAGAATGTAGTTTGGGTTAGTCTGGTACAGGCTCGGCGCTTTATAGGCGCGGGCGATGCCCATTTTGAGCGTGAAGTCATCGCCTAAACCTTGCGATATGTTCAGCGCCGGGCTCCAGTTATTGCCGACAATACTGTGATGATCGAAACGCAGCCCCGGCGTTACGATGGTGCTGTCAGTCAGCTCCATATTGTTTTCGGCAAACAGCGAGAAAATTTCTGCTTTTGAATATGGGCTACGGTCGGTGGCACTCACGCCATCAATAGCACCGCCGGTATTCGTTCCGGTCAGTGCCTGGGTGTTGGAACTCAAGTCCTTCATCCGTTGCTGATTCCACTCTGTACCCAGCGTCAGCGTTTGGTTAACGAGGAAATCAATCGGCAGGTTAACTTCGCTGTGCAGCATCACGTCATCAAGATCGATATCTACAAAATCCTGTGCCGCTTTTTCGTTAAATTTCCCTTCGGTACCGCCCGCCAGACCTTCCGGAATACGCGAGTTACGGGTGTGTTCGTACTGCACCCAGTTGCTGGTGGTCACGCCGTTATCCCAGCCACCGTTCCAGGTCAGCGAGTAGTTCTGGCGATACAGGCGGTTGGTTTCATAGCCATATTTCGAGCGAGTGTAAGCGTCAGAGTTGGTGTTCTGCGTATCACCCGCATACAGGTTACCCTGGCGGCTGTAGCCCGCTTCCAGTTCGAGTGACTGCAGAGGCGCGAAGTCCCAGCGCACCACGCCATTAATATCTTTGTTGATCACCCCTTCGCGCCCGGCTGGTAACGTCGTGGCATACGTTCCGGCACGCGCGGACTGATGGCCCTGGTTGATATCCCACGCGTCAGCCTGGGTTTTGTCGAGGTTGCCATACAAGCGGAAGCTGAATTCGTCGCCCAGCGGACCGGTCAGGCTGAAGTTGGTGCGTTTGGTGGCACCTTCCTCTTTATGTTCTGGCGCATTGAAATAAGCATCCCAGGAGCCGTGCCACTCACCACTGCCTTTTTTGGTAATGATGTTAACCACGCCGCCCGCCGCGCCGTTGCCATAACGCGCAGCTGCCGGACCACGTAGAACTTCAATACGTTCAATCATTTCAGGCGGCACCCAGGAGGTATCACCACGGGTATCGCGCTCGCCACGCCAGCCCTGACGCACAGAGTTACGGCTGCTTACCGGCTTGCCGTCAATCAAAATCAGCGTGTTTTCCGGACCCATGCCGCGAATATCAATCTGGCGGTTATTACCACGCTGACCACTGGTGGAGTTACCGGTCAGGTTAACGCCAGGCATGGTACGAATGATCTCCGATACATCGCGGGCAACCGGGTTTTTGCGGATTTCATCTGCGGTGATGGTCGAAACGCCAGGTGCCTGCAAGTTCTGCTCGGCGGCGGTAACAACAATAGTATCGTCATGTGAAACAGGAGTATCGGTCGGCTCTTGTGCCTGTGCTACCCCATAAATCCCCAGATTGACCAACAAGGCCAGGGAATGAATCTTCTTGTTCATTGTTTTATTCCTGCATTTTTGCCACGAATTGCAACTGTCGGGCATGGTCGTCATCAACACGACGCATCCCGCTACCGCGAAAACCTTTGATCCTGAAAGACACGCAGTGCAGCTGATTAATTAATGTCCGCGCTTCCCACGGCGCGCCATTACGCTATTGCAAATGCAAATAGTTATCAATAATATTATCAATATATTTCTGCAATCAATAAAAAATTGCACAGTAAACATGGGGTTATGGTGTGACGGCGTTAAAAGTAGGAAGTGAGAGCTGGTGGCAGTCGAAACATGGCCCGGAATGGCAACGTCTGAATGACGAAATGTTTGAGGTCACTTTCTGGTGGCGTGATCCCCAGGGTTCTGAAGAATACTCGACGATAAAGCGCGTATGGGTCTATATCACTGGCGTGACCGATCACCATCAGAACAGCCAGCCCCGGTCGATGCAGCGAATTGCAGGAACCGATGTTTGGCAGTGGACGACACAACTCAATGCCAACTGGCGTGGCAGCTACTGCTTTATTCCTACTGAACGCGATGACATTTTTTCTGCACCATCCCCCGATCGCCTCGAATTACGCGAAGGCTGGCGAAAACTATTACCCCAGGCGATAGCCGATCCGCTGAATCCACAAAGCTGGAAAGGCGGGCGAGGGCACGCTGTTTCTGCACTCGAAATGCCGCAAGCGTCTCTGCAACCGGGATGGGATTGTCCGCAAGCGCCAGAAACGCCTGCCAAAGAAATTATCTGGAAAAGTGAACGGTTGAAAAATTCACGCCGTGTATGGATTTTTACCACCGGCGATGCAACAGCAGAAGAACGCCCGCTGGCAGTTTTGCTTGATGGCGAATTTTGGGCGCAGAGTATGCCCGTCTGGCCTGCGCTGACTTCGCTGACCCATCGTCGGCAACTTCCGCCCGCCGTGTATGTGTTGATCGACGCTATCGACACCACGCACCGCGCCCACGAACTGCCGTGTAATGCGGATTTCTGGCTGGCAGTACAGCAAGAGTTATTACCCCAGGTGAAAGCTATTGCCCCTTTTAGCGATCGCGCCGATCGCACCGTGGTCGCCGGACAGAGTTTTGGTGGGCTTTCCGCGCTGTATGCCGGACTGCACTGGCCTGAACGCTTTGGCTGTGTATTAAGCCAGTCAGGTTCGTACTGGTGGCCGCATCGGGGCGGGCACCAAGAGGGCATGTTACTTGAACAGCTAAATACTGGTGAAGTTAGCGCCGAAGGTCTGCGCATTGTGCTGGAAGCGGGTGTTCGCGAGCCGATGATCATGCAGGCCAATCAGGCGCTGTATGCGCAATTACACCCCCTAAAAGAATCCATTTTCTGGCGTCAGGTTGACGGCGGACATGATGCGCTTTGTTGGCGCGGTGGCTTGATGCAGGGGCTAATCGACCTCTGGCAACCACTTTTCCATGACAGGAGTTGAATATGGCATTCAGTAATCCCTTCGATGATCCACAGGGAGCGTTTTACATTTTGCGCAATGCGCAGGGGCAATTCAGTCTGTGGCCGCAACAATGCGCCTTACCGGCAGGCTGGGACGTTGTGTGTCAGCCGCAGTCACAGGCGTCCTGCCAGCAGTGGCTGGAAGCCCACTGGCGTACTCTGACACCGGCGAATTTCACCCAGTTGCAGGAGGCACAATGAGCCAGCATTTACCTTTGGTCGCCGCACAGCCCGGCATCTGGATGGCAGAAAAACTGTCGGATTTACCCTCCGCCTGGAGCGTGGCGCATTACGTTGAGTTAACCGGAGAGGTTGATGCGCCACTACTGGCCCGCGCGGTGGTTGCCGGACTAGCGCAAGCAGATACGTTGCGGATGCGTTTTACGGAAGATAACGGCGAAGTCTGGCAGTGGGTCGATGATGCGCAGACGTTCGAACTGCCAGAAATTATCGACCTGCGAACCAACATTGATCCGCACGGTACTGCGCGGGCATTAATGCAGGCGGATTTGCAACAAGATCTGCGCGTCGATAGTGGTAAACCACTGGTCTTTCATCAACTGATACAGGTGGCGGATAACCGCTGGTACTGGTATCAGCGTTATCACCATTTGCTGGTCGATGGCTTCAGTTTCCCGGCCATTACACGCCAGATCGCCAACATTTACTGCGCATTGCTGCGTGGCGAACCAACGCCTGCTTCGCCGTTTACGCCTTTCGCTGATGTAGTGGAAGAGTATCAGCAGTACCGCGAAAGTGAAGCCTGGCAGCGTGATGCGGCATTCTGGGCGGAACAGCGTCGTCAACTACCACCGCCCGCGTCACTTTCTCCGGCACCTTTACCGGGGCGCAGCGCTTCGGCAGATATTTTGCGCCTGAAACTGGAATTTACCAACGGGGAATTCCGCCAGCTGGCTACGCAACTTTCAGGTGTGCAGCGTACCGATTTAGCACTTGCGTTGGCAGCCTTGTGGCTGGGGCGATTGTGCAACCGCATGGACTACGCTGCCGGATTTATCTTTATGCGTCGACTGGGCTCGGCGGCGCTGACGGCTACCGGACCCGTGCTCAACGTTTTGCCATTGGGTATTCACATTGCGGCGCAAGAAACGCTGCCGCAACTGGCAACCCGACTGGCGGCTCAACTGAAAAAAATGCGTCGCCATCAACGTTACGATGCCGAACAAATTGTCCGTGACAGCGGGCGAGCGGCAGGAGAGGAACCGCTGTTCGGTCCGGTACTCAATATCAAGGTATTTGATTACCAACTGGATATTCCTGGTGTTCAGGCGCAAACCCATACCCTGGCAACCGGTCCGGTTAATGACCTTGAACTGGCCCTGTTCCCGGATGAACACGGTGATTTGAGTATTGAGATCCTCGCCAATAAACAGCGTTACGATGAGCCAACGTTAATTCAACACGCTGAACGCCTGAAAATGCTGATTGCGCAGTTCGCCGCGGATCCGTCGCTGTTGTGCGGCGATGTCGATATTATGTTGCCAGGCGAGTATGCGCAGCTGGCGCAGATCAACGCCACTCAGGTTGAGATTCCAGAAACCACGCTGAGCGCGCTGGTGGCAGAACAAGCGGCAAAAACACCGGATGCTCCGGCGCTGGCAGATGCGCGTTACCAGTTCAGCTATCGGGAAATGCGCGAGCAGGTGGTGGCGCTGGCGAATCTGCTGCGTGAGCGCGGCGTTAAACCGGGCGACAGCGTGGCGGTGGCGCTACCGCGCTCGGTCTTTTTGACCCTGGCGCTACATGCGATAGTTGAAGCTGGTGCGGCCTGGCTACCGTTGGATACCGGCTATCCGGACGATCGCCTGAAAATGATGCTGGAAGATGCGCGTCCGTCGCTGTTAATCACCACTGACGATCAACTGCCGCGCTTTAGCGATATCCCTAATTTAACCAGCCTTTGCTATAACGCCCCGCTTACCCCACAGGGCAGTGCGCCGCTGCAGCTTTCACAACCGCACCACACGGCTTATATCATCTTCACCTCCGGTTCCACCGGCAGACCAAAAGGGGTAATGGTCGGGCAGACGGCTATCGTTAATCGCCTGCTTTGGATGCAAAACCATTACCCGCTTACAGGCGAAGATGTCGTTGCCCAAAAAACGCCGTGCAGTTTTGATGTCTCGGTGTGGGAGTTTTTCTGGCCGTTTATTGCCGGGGCGAAACTTGTGATGGCTGAACCGGAAGCGCACCGCGACCCGCTCGCTATGCAGCAATTCTTTGCCGAATATGGCGTAACGACCACGCACTTTGTGCCGTCGATGCTGGCGGCATTTGTTGCATCGCTGACGCCGCAAACCGCTCGCCAGAGTTGCGCGACGTTGAAACAGGTTTTCTGTAGTGGTGAAGCCTTACCGGCTGATTTATGCCGCGAATGGCAACAGTTAACCGGCGCGCCGTTGCATAATCTATATGGCCCGACGGAAGCGGCGGTAGATGTCAGTTGGTATCCGGCTTTTGGCGAGGAACTGGCAGAGGTGCGCGGCAGCAGTGTGCCGATTGGTTATCCGGTGTGGAATACGGGCCTGCGCATTCTCGATGCGATGATGCATCCGGTGCCGCCGGGTGTGGTGGGAGATCTCTATCTCACCGGTATTCAACTGGCGCAGGGGTATCTTGGACGACCCGATCTGACCGCCAGCCGCTTTATTGCCGATCCTTTTGCCCCAGGTGAACGGATGTACCGTACCGGCGATGTGGCTCGCTGGCTGGATAACGGCGCAGTGGAGTACCTCGGGCGCAGTGACGATCAGCTAAAAATTCGCGGGCAGCGTATCGAACTGGGCGAAATTGATCGCGTGATGCAGGCGCTGCCGGATGTCGAACAAGCCGTTACCCACGCCTGTGTGATTAACCAGGCGGCAGCCACTGGTGGTGATGCGCGTCAGTTGGTGGGCTATCTGGTGTCGCAATCAGGTCTGCCGTTGGATACCAGCGCATTACAGGCGCAGCTTCGTGAAACATTGCCACCACATATGGTACCGGTGGTTCTGCTGCAACTTCCACAGTTACCACTTAGCGCCAACGGCAAGCTGGATCGCAAAGCCTTACCGTTGCCTGAACTGAAGGCACAAGCGCCTGGGCGTGCGCCGAAAGCGGGCAGTGAAACGATTATCGCCGCGGCATTCTCGTCGTTGCTGGGTTGTGACGTGCAGGATGCCGATGCTGATTTCTTTGCGCTTGGCGGTCATTCGCTACTGGCAATGAAACTGGCAGCGCAGTTAAGTCGACAGTTTGCTCGTCAGGTGACGCCGGGGCAGGTGATGGTCGCGTCAACTGTCGCCAAACTGGCAACGATTATTGATGGTGAAGAAGACAGCACCCAGCGCATGGGATTCGAAACCATTCTGCCGTTGCGTGAAGGTAATGGTCCGACGCTGTTTTGTTTCCATCCGGCATCCGGTTTTGCCTGGCAGTTCAGCGTGCTCTCGCGTTATCTCGATCCACAATGGTCGATTATCGGCATTCAGTCGCCGCGCCCTCATGGCCCCATGCAGACGTCAGCGAATCTGGATGAAGTCTGCGAAGCGCATCTGGCAACGTTACTTGAACAACAACCGCACGGCCCATATTACCTGCTGGGTTATTCGCTGGGCGGTACGCTGGCGCAGGGCATTGCGGCGCGACTGCGTGCCCGTGGCGAACAGGTGGCATTTCTTGGCTTGCTGGATACCTGGCCGCCAGAAACGCAAAACTGGCAGGAAAAAGAAGCCAATGGTCTGGACCCGGAAGTGCTGGCGGAGATTAACCGCGAGCGCGAAGCCTTCCTGGCGGCACAGCAGGGAAGTACTTCAACGGAGTTGTTTACCACCATTGAAGGCAACTACGCTGATGCTGTGCGCCTGCTGACGACAGCTCATAGCGTACCGTTTGATGGTAAAGCGACGCTATTTGTTGCCGAACGCACGCTTCAGGAAGGTATGACTCCTGAACAGGCCTGGGCACCGTGGATTGCTGGGCTGGATATCTATCGTCAGGATTGTGCGCATGTGGATATTATCTCTCCGGTGGCGTTTGAAAAAATTGGGCCGATTATTCGTGCGACGCTAAATAAGTAAATTTATATTATCTATAAACCCATAATTACAGAAAATAATTATGGGTTTATCATTTGTTTAATTTATAAGTTTGGTGGGTATTTCTCTGAAATAGAGTGAATGTTGCATTCAGTGGGAGTAATTTACAAACTTCAGCTTCGGATAAATCTCACCAACTGGTAGAGTGGGGGCCGTGGAGATTTACTCTTATTGGACTCATTTTCAGGTTATACCCCATGTCATCACTGAATATTAAACAGGGAAGTGAAGCTCATTTTCCCGAGTATCCTCTGGCGTCGCCCAGTAATAATGAAATTGATTTACTTAGTCTAATTGAAGTTTTATGGCGGGCCAAAAAAACGGTCATGGCGGTCGTTTTTGCGTTTGCCTGCGCAGGGTTACTGATCTCTTTCATCCTGCCGCAAAAATGGACCAGCTCAGCCGTCATTACTCCCGCCGAAGCCATTCAGTGGCAGGACCTGGAGAAAACCTTTACCAAACTCCGCGTTCTTGATCTCGATATTAATATCGACCGTGGCGGTGCATTTAACCTGTTTATCAAGAGGTTTCAGTCTGTTAGCTTACTAGAAGAGTACCTGCGCTCATCACCTTATGTGATGGACCAATTAAAAGAGGCGAAAATCGACGAACTGGATTTGCATCGAGCTATCGTCGCATTGAGCGAAAAAATGAAAGCGGTTGATGACAATGCCAGTAAGAAAAAAGATGAACCGTCACTGTATACCTCCTGGACGCTAAGTTTTACCGCGCCCACCAGTGAAGAGGCACAGAAAGTGTTGGCCGGGTATATCGATTATATCTCTGCGTTGGTGGTGAAAGAGTCGATAGAAAACGTCCGTAATAAACTGGAGATCAAAACCCAGTTTGAAAAAGAAAAACTGGCTCAGGATCGCATTAAAACGAAAAATCAACTTGATGCAAACATTCAGCGCCTCAATTATTCACTCGACATTGCCAACGCGGCAGGAATTAAAAAGCCCGTATACAGTAATGGTCAGGCCGTTAAAGATGACCCCGATTTCTCTATTTCTCTCGGTGCTGACGGTATTGAACGCAAACTGGAAATTGAAAAAGCGGTTACTGACGTTGCGGAACTGAACGGCGAATTACGTAATCGCCAGTATCTTGTTGAGCAGTTAACAAAAGCAAATATCAACGATGTGAATTTTACGCCGTTTAAATATCAGTTAAGACCGTCATTGCCAGTAAAAAAAGACGGTCCGGGTAAGTCGATTATTGTGATCCTTTCCGCGTTGATCGGCGGGATGGTGGCTTGTGGTGGTGTGCTGTTGCGCCATGCGATGGCATCCAGAAA
This sequence comes from Escherichia coli DSM 30083 = JCM 1649 = ATCC 11775, assembly GCF_003697165.2. Lineage (GTDB taxonomy): Bacteria > Pseudomonadota > Gammaproteobacteria > Enterobacterales > Enterobacteriaceae > Escherichia > Escherichia coli. The sequence continues at coordinate 3,417,957 of NZ_CP033092.2, read as the reverse complement.
ACAGGATGCCATGATGGCAGACCACTTAGTTTAAATCTTTGCGGTTGAAGGTGCCGTTCGTCCGAGCGGCACCACGAGCGGCGTTCCGGCAACCGGATCGTCAATAATCATGCAGCGCAGACCATAAATGCGCTCGATCAGTTCAGCAGTGACAATCTCCTTCGGTGCTCCCTGAGCAACAATTTTCCCTTCCCGCAATGCAATCAAATGGCTGGCGTAACGACAGGCCTGATTAAGATCGTGCAGCACCGCCGCCAGGGTATAGCCTTTCTCGCGGTTCAGTTCGCTTAACAGTTCCAGCAAATCAATCTGATGACTGATATCCAGCCAGGTCGTGGGTTCATCGAGCAGCATAATTGCCGTTTCCTGGGCCAGCACCATCGCGATCCACGCTCGCTGGCGTTGTCCGCCAGAAAGGGTGTCCACGCTTTGATCCGCCAGATGAGTTATTCCCGTGGCCTGCATCGCTTTTGTTACCGCGTCTTCATCTTCTTTGCGCCAGCGGGTAAACAGCGGTTGATGCGGGTAACGCCCACGCGCCACCAGCTCCTGCACGGTGATATCGCCCGGTGTGGTGGCGTTTTGCGCCAACAGACCAATCCGGCGTGCAACCTCTTTACTGGCGTAATGTTGAATGTGCTCGCCATCCAGCCAGACATGCCCGTGAGCAGGCGTCATCAGGCGGCTTAAGGTACGCAGTAACGTGGATTTACCGCAGCCATTTGGCCCGATAATTGCCGTGAAGTGACCATCAGGTATTTCTACAGTCAGATTTTCCGCAACGGTATATTTGCCATATCCGAGGGTTAACTGTTCGCCGCGCAAACGGGCTACTGATTCGGTCATTTTTTGCGAGACTCCTGAATTAACAAGACGATAAGGTAAATACCGCCGAGGCTGACGGTAACGACGCCAACCGGAAGTTGATACGGCATAAACAGTTGTTGGGCGCAGAGATCGGCCACCAGCAGTAACAGCGCCCCGCACAGCGCCGCCTGGGTTAGCCCCCAGCGAGCGGTGCCACTGATGCGGCGGGCAATGTGCGGCGCGACTAAAGCAATAAAGGAAATTGGCCCCGCCAGGGCAGTGGCAGCTGCGGTAAGCACTACGGCGACCAGCATCATTAACAGCCGCGAACGTTCGACGCTGACGCCCAGCGCACATGCGGTATCATCGCCCATTTCCAGCAAGCGCATTCGCCGCACCAGCAAGGCGGCGGCAATTAACATTAATATAATGATGGGTGCGGAAGGCGAGGTTTTTGCCCACGTCAGGCCATTGAGCGATCCGGCATTCCACAAACCCGCTGTTAGCGCCGTTTCTAAAGACGCTTTCAGCAACAGCCAGGTATTAAAGGCCACCAGCATGGCGCGAACACCAATACCGATAATAATCAACCGAAAGGTGTCGATACCGTTACGCCAGGCGAGCAGCCAGACCAGCAGCGAAGTGACAATGCCGCCCACCATTGCTGCCAGCGCGATAGCCGTCAGGTCCTGACCAAACAGCACCATCGCCACCAGCACGCCGCTCCACGCCCCGGTGTTAAAGCCCATTACGTCAGGGCTGCCAAGCGGGTTACGCATCAGCGACTGAAAAATCGCGCCGCTGACGCCCAGCGCCGCGCCAATCAACAGCGCCATCAGCACGCGTGGTAAACGCCATTCGGTGACCACCATCGTCATACTGCGCGGCGTGTCGCCCATCAACGCGGCGAATACCTGCGAAGTTTCCAGCGTGACGGCACCGCTACGTAATCCCCACACGCCTGCCATCACACAAGCTATTAGCAACAGCAGACAGGTGATAATTAATCGGCGAGAGACGTAAATCATGCGCCACCTCGCGTTTTACGTCGTACGAGGAAGATCAGCACTGGTGCGCCAATAAAGGCACTGACTACAGAAACGCGCAGTTCGCCGGGAACAATCACCCGCCCAATGATATCGGCAAACAGCAGCAGGGCAGGGGTAGCGAGTAGCGTGACGGGCAGCGACCAGCGATGATCGGCACCTACCAGCCAGCGCGCCATGTGCGGCATCATCAGGCCAATAAAGGCAATCGGGCCAACTACCGCCGTCGCACTACCACAAAGCACGGTAATTGCCAGCAGACCAATCAACTGTGTGCGCGCTACGCGACTGCCCAGTGCCGTCGCGGTGTCACTGCCAAGGCTTAAACTGTTCAGCGCGCGGCTCAGTAATAGCGCAGTTGCTCCAGCGGTAAGCACCGGGATTAGCACCACTTTTAAGGTATGTAGATTGCGAATATCCAGCGAACCGGCTTGCCAGAAACGCAGTTGATCGTAGACGTCGGGATTAAGCAGGGCGATGCCGCTGGTCAGCCCTTCCAGCACCGCCGCCAGCGCCACGCCTGCCAGGGTTAAACGCACCGGACTTAACTGCCCGCCGCCCTGGCTGCCGGTAAAGGCAACAATCAACGAGGCCACCAGCGCCCCGGCGAAGGCCATCGCCAGTTGTTCCTGCGCGGAAGAGTAACCAAACAGCGCCGCGCCCAGCACAATGGCAAAACTGGCACCGGCGTTCACGCCAAGCAAACCAGGATCGGCAAGCGGGTTTCGGGTGAGGGTTTGCATTAACGCCCCGGCAAGGCCAAGCGCACCGCCTGCCAATAAACCGGCAAGGGTGCGCGGCAGACGGGCGTCGAGCACAATGGTGCAGTCGGCGCTCTGGCAGGTGCCGGAGAGCGCCTCCAGCACTACGGAAGCGGGGAGTGATTTTGCCCCAATGAGTAGGCTTAATGCCGTCGCGATAATCAGTAATAACAGCAATCCGGGCACGGCAATGGCGCGTGTCACGGCAACAGAACCAGACATACGAACTTCCATGATAATGAAATTAATTATCGTTATCGATCTTATTTGGATATGTTAGCATGTGCAGCCTAAGAATAGATATTTAAAATATTTGATGGCAAGGCATTGTAATGAATAAACAATCCTGGCTGCTTAACCTCAGCCTGTTGAAAACGCACCCGGCGTTTCGCGCAGTATTCCTCGCTCGTTTTATCTCAATTGTTTCTCTGGGTTTGCTCGGCGTCGCGGTGCCGGTGCAGATCCAGATGATGACGCATTCCACCTGGCAGGTGGGGCTTTCGGTGACGCTGACCGGCGGCGCGATGTTTGTTGGCCTGATGGTCGGCGGTGTGCTGGCGGATCGCTATGAGCGTAAAAAAGTGATTTTGCTGGCGCGCGGCACCTGTGGCATTGGCTTCATTGGACTGTGCCTGAATGCGCTGCTGCCGGAGCCGTCTTTGCTGGCAATCTATTTACTTGGTTTATGGGATGGTTTTTTCGCATCACTTGGCGTTACGGCGCTACTGGCGGCGACACCTGCACTGGTAGGGCGTGAAAACCTAATGCAGGCCGGGGCGATCACCATGTTGACTGTGCGTCTGGGATCGGTGATTTCGCCCATGATTGGCGGTTTACTGCTGGCGACCGGAGGCGTAGCCTGGAACTACGGGCTGGCGGCGGCGGGCACATTTATTACCTTGCTACCGTTGTTAAGCCTTCCGGCGTTGCCACCACCGCCGCAGCCGCGTGAGCATCCGTTGAAATCATTACTGGCAGGATTTCGTTTTCTACTCGCCAGCCCGCTGGTGGGAGGGATTGCGTTGCTGGGGGGTTTATTGACGATGGCGAGCGCGGTGCGGGTACTGTATCCGGCGCTGGCTGACAACTGGCAGATGTCGGCGGCGCAAATTGGCTTTCTCTATGCGGCAATCCCGCTCGGTGCGGCTATTGGCGCGTTAACCAGTGGAAAACTGGCGCATAGCGTACGGCCAGGTCTGTTGATGTTGCTCTCCACATTGGGGGCGTTCCTCGCCATTAGTCTGTTTGGCCTGATGCCGATGTGGATTTTAGGCGTGGTTTGTCTGGCGCTGTTCGGCTGGCTGAGCGCGGTTAGTTCGTTGCTGCAATATACAATGCTGCAAACGCAAACCCCGGAAGCGATGTTAGGGCGGATTAACGGTTTGTGGACGGCGCAAAACGTGACGGGCGATGCCATAGGCGCGGCGCTGCTGGGCGGTTTGGGAGCGATGATGACACCGGTTGCTTCCGCAAGCGCGAGCGGTTTTGGTTTGTTGATTATCGGCGTGTTGTTGCTGCTGGTGCTGGTGGAGTTGCGACGTTTTCGCCAGACGCCGCCGCAGGTGACAGCGTCCGACAGTTAATGCTTAAAACAGCGCCTTAAGTCTATCCAGCACTTGCATGGCGCTGTAGTAATCCAGGCGGAACGTCTCGGTTCCCAGCGCATAAACCTGCTTGTTTTGTACTGCAGGCAGGTGCGCGAGCAGCGGATTAGCATAAATAGCATCGGCGTCTTTCTGATCACCGGCGAACAGGAATAGTGACTCGCCATTTAACCCTGCAGCCAGATTTTCTCCACCAAGCTGAATGATGTCATGGCGTTTGCCCTGGCTTTGGCTGGCGTTTAAGCCTGCGGGCAACTTCGCCAGCGTAAAGCCGAGTTGTTCCAGCATCTGCCCTTGTGCTGATTCCGGCGTCCAGAGATTGGCACTGTGTGCAGCGGCGGTATAGACGATGGCAGTGACCGGCTGCGGCGGTAATTTGATTTGCTCTTTCGCCGCCGCCAGTTGCTTATCAAACTGTGCAATCCGCTCTGCCGCTTGTTTCTCATGCCCGGTAATTTCGCCAAGCTGCGTTAACAGCGACTGCCAGCTTTTGTCGTCGTAATTGATGATTAATGTTGGGGCGATGGTAGAAAGCTGATCGTACAGCGCCAGCGCCGAATCGCCGCCGGTTGCGCTAATTAAAATCAGATCCGGCATTTGCGCGGCAACGGCTTCTGCACTCGGTTCGCCGATATAGAGCCGTTGCAGTTTGCGTTCTTTCGCCACCTTGCTCCACTGGCGTAAAAAGCCCTGGTCATCCGCGACGCGGTTATTTGGCGTGGTCGCGCCGCTGGCGATCACCGGAGCATCAATCGCCAGCAGTGAGCCGGTCAGGGTGACGCTGGTGGAAACTATACGCTGCGGCTGGCTTTCCAGGGTATGAGTGCCACGGCTGTCAGTAATCTGACGCGGCCAGTCGGCGGCCTGAACTGCGGCTATTCCTGAAAGCAAAAGTCCTGTTAATAGAAGGGCGTTGCGGTAGAGCGGGGCGAGTCTCACAAGTCAGCTTCCTGTTATTAATGAAGTTAATGCTTCTCATTTTCATTGTAACCACAACCAGATGCAACCCCGAGTTGCAGATTGCGTTACCTCAAGAGTTGACATAGTGCGCGTTTGCTTTTAGGTTAGCGACCGAAAATATAAATGATAATCATTATTAAAGCCTTTATCATTTTGTGGAGGATGATATGGATACGTCACTGGCTGAGGAAGTACAGCAGACCATGGCAACACTTGCGCCCAATCGCTTTTTCTTTATGTCGCCGTACCGCAGTTTTACGACGTCAGGATGTTTCGCCCGCTTCGATGAACCGGCTGTGAACGGGGATTCGCCCGACAGTCCCTTCCAGCAAAAACTCGCCGCGTTGTTTGCCGATGCCAAAGCGCAGGGCATCAAAAATCCGGTGATGGTCGGGGCGATTCCCTTCGATCCACGTCAGCCTTCGTCGCTGTATATACCTGAATCCTGGCAGTCGTTCTCCCGTCAGGAAAAACAAGCTTCCGCACGCCGTTTCACCCGCAGCCAGTCGCTGAACGTGGTGGAACGTCAGGCCATTCCGGAACAAACCACGTTTGAACAGATGGTTGCCCGTGCTGCCGCACTTACCGCCACGCCGCAGGTCGACAAAGTGGTGTTGTCACGGTTGATTGATATCACTACTGACGCCGCCATTGATAGTGGCGTATTGCTGGAACGGTTGATTGCGCAAAACCCGGTTAGTTACAACTTCCATGTTCCGTTGGCTGATGGTGGCGTTCTGCTGGGGGCCAGCCCGGAACTGCTGCTACGTAAAGACGGCGAGCGTTTTAGCTCCATTCCGTTAGCCGGTTCCGCGCGTCGTCAGCCGGATGAAGTGCTCGATCGCGAAGCGGGTAATCGTCTGCTGGCGTCAGAAAAAGATCGCCATGAACATGAACTGGTGACTCAGGCGATGAAAGAGGTACTGCGCAAACGCAGTAGTGAGTTACACGTTCCCTCCTCTCCACAATTGATTACCACGCCGACGCTGTGGCATCTCGCAACTCCCTTTGAAGGTAAAGCGAATTCGCAAGAAAACGCACTGACTTTGGCTTGTCTGCTGCATCCGACCCCCGCGCTGAGCGGTTTCCCGCATCAGGCCGCGACTCAGGTTATTGCTGAACTGGAGCCGTTCGACCGCGAACTGTTTGGCGGCATTGTGGGTTGGTGTGACAGCGAAGGTAACGGTGAATGGGTGGTGACCATCCGCTGCGCGAAGCTGCGGGAAAATCAGGTGCGTCTGTTTGCCGGAGCGGGGATTGTGCCTGCGTCCTCCCCGTTGGGTGAGTGGCGCGAAACGGGCGTCAAACTTTCTACCATGTTGAACGTTTTTGGATTGCATTAAGGAGCGAGGATGAGCATTCCATTCACCCGCTGGCCGGAAGAGTTTGCCCGTCGCTATCGGGAAAAAGGCTACTGGCAGGATTTGCCACTGACCGACATTCTGACTCGCCACGCTGCGAGTGACAGCATCGCGGTTATCGACGGCGAGCGGCAGTTGAGTTATCGGGAGCTGAATCAGGCGGCGGATAACCTCGCCTGTAGTTTGCGCCGTCAGGGCATTAAACCTGGTGAAACCGCGCTGGTACAACTGGGTAACGTCGCTGAACTTTACATTACCTTTTTCGCGCTGCTGAAACTGGGCGTTGCGCCGGTGCTGGCGCTGTTCAGCCATCAGCGTAGTGAACTGAACGCCTATGCCAGCCAGATTGAACCGGCGTTACTGATTGCCGATCGCCAACATGCGCTATTTAGCGGGGATGATTTCCTCAACACATTTGTTGCAGAGCATTCTTCCATTCGCGTGGTGCAGCTGCTCAACGACAGCGGCGAGCATAACTTGCAGGATGCGATTAACCATCCGGCTGAGGATTTTACTGCCACGCCGTCACCTGCCGATGAAGTGGCCTATTTTCAGCTTTCCGGCGGCACCACCGGCACACCGAAACTGATCCCGCGCACTCATAACGACTACTACTACAGCGTGCGTCGTAGCGTCGAGATTTGTCAGTTCACACAACAGACGCGCTACCTGTGCGCGATCCCGGCGGCTCATAACTACGCCATGAGTTCACCGGGATCGTTGGGGGTATTTCTCGCTGGCGGCACTGTCGTTCTGGCTGCCGACCCCAGCGCCACGCTTTGCTTCCCATTGATTGAAAAACATCAGGTGAACGTCACCGCGCTGGTGCCGCCAGCAGTCAGCCTGTGGTTGCAGGCACTGGCTGAAGGCGAAAGCCGGGCGCAGCTTGCCTCGCTGAAACTGTTACAGGTCGGCGGCGCCCGTCTTTCTGCCACCCTTGCGGCGCGTATTCCCGCTGAGATTGGCTGTCAGTTGCAGCAGGTGTTTGGCATGGCGGAAGGGCTGGTGAACTACACCCGTCTTGATGATAGTGCGGAGAAAATTATCCATACCCAGGGTTACCCAATGTGCCCGGACGATGAAGTATGGGTTGCCGATGCCGAAGGAAATCCACTGCCGCAAGGGGAAGTTGGACGCCTGATGACGCGCGGGCCGTACACCTTCCGTGGCTATTACAAAAGCCCGCAGCACAATGCCAGCGCCTTTGATGCCAACGGTTTTTACTGTTCCGGCGATCTGATCTCTATTGATCCAGAGGGTTACATCACTGTGCAGGGGCGCGAGAAAGATCAGATCAACCGTGGCGGCGAGAAGATCGCTGCCGAAGAGATCGAAAACCAGCTGCTGCGCCATCCGGCGGTGATCTACGCCGCACTGGTGAGCATGGAAGATGAGCTGATGGGCGAAAAAAGCTGTGCTTATCTGGTGGTAAAAGAGCCGCTGCGCGCGGTGCAGGTGCGTCGTTTCCTGCGTGAACAGGGTATTGCCGAATTTAAATTACCGGATCGCGTGGAGTGTGTAGATTCACTTCCGCTGACGGCGGTCGGGAAAGTCGATAAAAAACAATTACGTCAGTGGCTGGCGTCACGCACATCAGCCTGAAGGAGAGAACACGATGGCTATTCCAAAATTACAGGCTTACGCACTGCCGGAGTCTCATGATATTCCGCAGAATAAAGTCGACTGGGCCTTTGAACCGCAACGTGCCGCGTTGTTAATCCATGATATGCAGGACTATTTTGTCAGCTTCTGGGGTGAGAACTGCCCGATGATGGAGCAGGTGATCGCGAATATTGCGGCACTACGCGACTACTGCAAACAGCACAATATCCCGGTTTATTACACCGCCCAGCCGAAAGAGCAGAGCGATGAAGATCGGGCGCTGTTGAATGATATGTGGGGGCCTGGCCTGACCCGTTCGCCGGAACAGCAAAAGGTGGTGGATCGCCTGACGCCAGATGCCGACGACACGGTGCTGGTGAAATGGCGCTACAGCGCATTTCATCGTTCTCCGCTGGAGCAAATGCTCAAAGAGAGTGGACGTAACCAGCTGATTATTACCGGGGTATATGCCCACATTGGCTGTATGACCACCGCAACGGACGCATTTATGCGCGATATTAAACCGTTTATGGTGGCGGATGCGCTGGCCGATTTCAGCCGTGACGAGCATTTGATGTCGCTGAAATATGTGGCCGGACGTTCTGGTCGGGTGGTGATGACCGAAGAATTGCTGCCAGCACCTATCCCCGCCAGCAAAGCGGCGCTGCGTGAGGTGATCCTGCCGTTGCTGGACGAGTCCGATGAACCCTTCGATGACGACAACCTGATCGACTACGGTCTGGATTCGGTGCGGATGATGGCGCTGGCGGCGCGCTGGCGCAAAGTGCATGGCGATATCGACTTTGTCATGCTGGCGAAAAACCCGACCATCGACGCCTGGTGGAAGCTACTCTCCCGCGAGGTGAAATAATGGATTTCAGCGGTAAAAATGTCTGGATAACTGGCGCGGGGAAAGGTATCGGCTATGCCACGGCGCTGGCATTTGTTGAGGCGGGGGCGAAAGTTACAGGTTTTGATCAAGCGTTTACTCAGGAGCAATATCCTTTTGCGACCGAAGTAATGGATGTTGCCGATGCTGCGCAGGTGGCGCAGGTATGTCAGCGACTGTTAGCTGAAACGGAGCGACTGGACGTGCTGGTCAATGCGGCGGGAATTTTGCGCATGGGCGCGACCGATCAGCTCAGTAAAGAGGACTGGCAGCAGACTTTTGCGGTCAACGTCGGCGGTGCATTTAACCTGTTTCAGCAGACCATGAACCAGTTTCGCCGTCAGCGGGGCGGGGCGATTGTTACTGTTGCGTCCGACGCCGCACACACGCCGCGCATTGGTATGAGTGCTTATGGCGCGTCGAAAGCGGCGCTGAAAAGCCTGGCGTTGAGCGTCGGGCTGGAACTGGCGGGTAGCGGCGTGCGCTGTAATGTGGTTTCGCCGGGCTCCACCGACACTGATATGCAACGCACGCTGTGGGTGAGCGATGACGCCGAAGAGCAGCGTATTCGCGGCTTTGGCGAGCAGTTTAAACTCGGCATTCCGCTGGGGAAAATCGCCCGTCCGCAGGAGATTGCCAATACGATTTTGTTCCTCGCCTCTGACCTCGCCAGCCATATTACCCTACAGGATATTGTGGTCGATGGCGGCTCAACGCTGGGGGCATAAGCATGATCTGGAAACGCCATTTAACGCTCGACGAGCTGAACGCCACCAGCGATAACACAATGGTGGCGCATCTGGGAATTGTGTATACCCGTCTGGGCGATGATGTACTCGAAGCCGAAATGCCGGTTGATACCCGTACTCATCAGCCGTTTGGCCTGCTGCATGGCGGCGCGTCGGCGGCGCTGGCGGAAACGCTGGGATCGATGGCCGGATTTATGATGACCCGCGACGGACAGTGTGTGGTGGGCACGGAACTTAACGCCACACATCATCGCCCGGTGTCTGAGGGAAAGGTGCGCGGTGTCTGCCAGCCGCTGCATCTTGGACGACAAAATCAGAGCTGGGAAATCGTCGTTTTCGATGAACAGGGGCGGCGTTGCTGCACCTGTCGGCTGGGCACAGCGGTTTTGGGATGAACCCGACAGAATAAAATGAGATTGCAGGAAAATTCGGTTAACGGAGTGATCGAGTTAACATTGTTAAGTTAAATATTGGTTTCAACTCCGATTTACATGGTTGCTGTGTTGTTAAATTGTACAAAGATGTTATAGAAACAAAATGTAACATCTCTATGGACACGCACACGGATAACAACTATGAACAAATCAGGGAAATACCTCGTCTGGACAGTGCTCTCTGTAATGGGAGCATTTGCTCTGGGATACATTGCTTTAAATCGTGGGGAACAGATCAACGCGCTGTGGATTGTGGTGGCGTCGGTCTGTATCTATCTGATCGCTTACCGTTTTTATGGGCTGTATATCGCCAAAAATGTGCTGGCGGTTGACCCGACGCGTATGACGCCAGCGGTGCGCCATAACGACGGGCTGGACTATGTGCCGACGGACAAAAAAGTGCTGTTCGGTCACCATTTTGCGGCCATTGCCGGAGCAGGTCCGTTGGTTGGGCCGGTACTGGCGGCGCAAATGGGTTACCTGCCAGGGATGATCTGGCTGCTCGCAGGGGTGGTTCTCGCCGGTGCGGTGCAGGATTTCATGGTGCTGTTTGTTTCCACGCGCCGTGACGGTCGCTCGCTGGGTGAGCTGGTCAAAGAAGAGATGGGGCCAACCGCCGGGGTGATAGCGCTGGTGGCCTGCTTTATGATCATGGTCATTATCCTTGCCGTGCTGGCGATGATCGTGGTTAAAGCCCTGACTCATAGCCCGTGGGGAACGTATACCGTTGCGTTCACCATTCCGCTGGCGCTGTTTATGGGGATCTACTTGCGTTATCTGCGTCCGGGGCGTATTGGCGAAGTGTCGGTGATTGGTCTGGTGTTCCTGATTTTCGCCATTATCTCTGGCGGCTGGGTGGCAGAAAGTCCGACCTGGGCACCGTACTTTGACTTTACCGGCGTGCAGCTGACCTGGATGCTGGTGGGTTACGGTTTTGTGGCGGCGGTGCTGCCGGTGTGGTTGCTGCTGGCTCCGCGTGACTACCTCTCAACCTTCCTGAAAATCGGGACTATCGTCGGTCTGGCGGTGGGCATTTTGATTATGCGCCCGACGCTGACCATGCCTGCGCTAACTAAATTTGTCGATGGCACTGGCCCGGTATGGACCGGTAACCTGTTCCCGTTCCTGTTTATCACCATCGCCTGTGGCGCGGTGTCTGGCTTCCATGCGCTGATCTCTTCCGGCACTACACCGAAGATGCTGGCGAACGAAGGGCAGGCGTGCTTTATCGGCTACGGTGGGATGTTGATGGAATCCTTCGTGGCGATTATGGCGCTGGTTTCCGCCTGTATCATCGATCCGGGTGTGTACTTCGCCATGAACAGCCCGATGGCGGTGCTGGCTCCGGCAGGGACGGCGGATGTGGTTGCTTCTGCCGCGCAGGTGGTGAGTAGCTGGGGCTTTGCGATTACCCCGGATACGCTAAACCAGATTGCCAGCGAAGTGGGTGAACAGTCGATCATTTCTCGTGCGGGCGGTGCGCCGACCCTGGCGGTGGGGATGGCCTACATTCTGCACGGTGCGCTGGGCGGCATGATGGATGTGGCGTTCTGGTATCACTTCGCCATTCTGTTTGAAGCACTGTTTATTCTTACGGCGGTGGATGCGGGTACGCGTGCTGCGCGCTTTATGTTGCAGGATCTGCTGGGCGTGGTGTCTCCGGGCCTGAAACGGACCGATTCACTGCCTGCTAACCTGCTGGCAACGGCGCTGTGCGTGCTGGCGTGGGGCTACTTCCTGCATCAGGGCGTGGTCGATCCGCTGGGCGGTATTAACACCTTGTGGCCGCTGTTTGGTATTGCCAACCAGATGCTGGCAGGGATGGCGCTGATGCTTTGTGCTGTGGTGCTGTTCAAAATGAAACGTCAACGTTACGCCTGGGTGGCGCTGGTACCAACGGCCTGGCTGCTGATTTGTACCTTGACCGCAGGCTGGCAGAAAGCGTTTAGCCCGGATGCGAAAGTCGGCTTCCTGGCGATTGCTAACAAGTTCCAGGCAATGATCGACAGCGGCAATATTCCATCGCAGTATACTGAGTCACAACTGGCGCAACTGGTGTTCAACAACCGTCTTGATGCCGGGTTAACCATCTTCTTTATGGTGGTCGTGGTGGTTCTGGCGCTGTTCTCGATTAAGACGGCACTGGCGGCATTGAAAGAGCCGAAGCCAACGGCGAAAGAAACGCCATATGAGCCGATGCCGGAAAATGTCGAGGAGATCGTGGCGCAGGCGAAAGGCGCGCACTAAAGTCAGAGTGAGGGGGAATGTGCTGAGCGCTCCCCTTACTCTCATCCCGAGCGTGTTGATAGCAATTAAGCCCTCTTAATTCAGGAGGGCATTTGTATTACCGGAGGTTTAGATGTTTGATTCACTGGCAAAAGCCGGAAAATATTTAGGTCAGGCGGCGAAACTGATGATTGGTATGCCTGATTACGACAACTATGTCGAACATATGCGGGTTAACCATCCCGATCAAACGCCGATGACCTACGAGGAGTTTTTCCGTGAGCGGCAGGACGCGCGCTACGGTGGAAAAGGCGGCGCGCGCTGCTGCTAAATTTGTACGTCAGGCTTTAAACGATTCCACTTTTTCGAACGCTGCACGCAAGGTATCTGGTGTCAGCGTGACTGGCAGGTAATGAATGGATTCCACCGGACGTAGGGTGTGGGCAATCATTTTGTCGATCTCCACCTGATTATTGATATCCACTTCCAGCTCCGCCAGCGTAGTCGGCAGATGAAAACGCTGATACGCCCCGGTTAATTGCGCCAGCACATCATCCTGACCCAGCAAGGCGCTTTGCACCAGAATTCCGTAGGCGACTTTGGTGCCGTGGAGAAACTTCTCGGTTTGTGGCAAAACGGTAAGACCGTTATGCACGGCATGGGCCGCCGCCACACGCGTAAAACGATCGCCCAGACCACCGACCATCCCACCACCAGCAATAATGGCATCCACCACATCGCAAAATGATTGCGTTAATTGCTGATTTTGCTGATCGGCAAGCGCCTGTTCGCTACTGTTTAACAAGACGTCGCGAATGGCCTGCGCATTATTGATTCCCAGCCGCACGGTTAGTGGCAACGTTTCTGGTTGCGGAGCCAGCACCACCGCTTCATACCATTTCGCCAGCGTGTCACCGATCCCCGCCAGCAGATATTCTTGCGGCGCATTGAGGATAATCTCTGGCTCCAGCAGCACCATAAAATTGGCGTCGTCGAAAATCTCATAATGCAGCGCCTGTCCGGCATCGTTATACCAGACGGAGAGCGGTGTCCAGGCGGCGCAGGTGGCGGCGATCGTCGGAACGGCAACAAACGGCAGACCGAGACGGCGGGCGAGGGCTTTTGCGGTGTCGAGCAGTGCGCCGCCGCCGACGCCAATCACCACGCTGCGATCGTCACCGGACTCAGCCGCCAGTTGTTGTACATCGCTTTCGCTGCAATGGCCGCGAAACAAAATATGCTTTACCCCTGGCAGTTCAAACGCTGGCGGCAGTTTGGTTTGTGCCGCAGCAATGGCGCGTTCGCCGTAGATCCACACCGCGCGAGAAAGTTGTTCATCAGTGAAAAAATCGTGCAGGTGATTGAAACTTCCGGGATGTGAAAAGTAGTTAGCCGGGCCGACTACCACGCGGATAGGATTGTGAGGCATGTTGTGTTGTCCTTATTGTTTTATTTAGACATCTAAACGTCTTGATTGCCAAATACTAGCATCGTGTTATAGTGCCTTCAACACGCAACCAACACGCAACTTCGTCAGGTACAATAAAAATGACAAATAACCCTCTGATTCCACAAAGCAAACTTCCACAACTTGGCACCACTATTTTCACCCGGATGAGCGCGCTGGCGCAGCAACACCAGGCGATTAACCTTTCGCAAGGCTTTCCTGATTTTGATGGTCCGCGCTATTTACAGGAGCGGCTGGCGTACCACGTTGCCCAGGGGGCAAACCAATACGCGCCCATGACCGGCGTGCAGGCCTTGCGCGAGGCGATTGCTCAGAAAACGGAACGTCTGTATGGCTATCAACCGGATGTCGACAGCAATATCACCGTGACGGCAGGGGCGACGGAGGCGTTATACGCGGCGATAACCGCATTGGTGCGCAATGGCGACGAAGTGATTTGTTTTGATCCCAGCTATGACAGTTACGCCCCCGCCATCGCACTTTCGGGGGGAATAGTGAAACGTATTGCACTGCAACCGCCGCATTTTCGCGTTGACTGGCAGAAATTTGCCGCATTGTTAAGCGAGCGCACCCGACTGGTGATCCTCAACACCCCGCATAACCCCAGTGCAACTGTCTGGCAGCAGACTGATTTCGCCGCTCTGTGGCAGGCGATCGCCGGGCACGAGATTTTTGTCATTAGCGATGAAGTCTACGAGCACATCAATTTTTCACAACAGGGCCATGCCAGCGTGCTGGCGCATCCGCAATTGCGTGAGCGAGCGGTGGCGGTGTCATCGTTTGGCAAGACCTATCATATGACCGGCTGGAAAGTGGGTTATTGCGTTGCGCCTGCGCCCATCAGCGCCGAGATCCGCAAAGTGCATCAGTATCTGACCTTTTCGGTGAATACCCCGGCACAACTGGCGCTTGCCGATATGCTACGTGCAGAACCTGAGCATTATCTTGCGTTACCGGACTTTTATCGCCAGAAGCGCGATATTCTGGTGAATGCCTTAAATGAAAGTCGGCTGGAGATTTTACCGTGCGAAGGTACATACTTTTTGCTGGTGGATTACAGCGCCGTATCTACGATGGATGATGTTGAGTTTTGCCAGTGGCTGACGCGGGAGCACGGTGTAGCGGCGATTCCGCTGTCGGTGTTTTGCGCCGATCCCTTCCCACATAAACTGATTCGTCTCTGTTTTGCCAAGAAGGAATCGACGTTGCTGGCAGCAGCAGAACGCCTGCGCCAGCTGTAGTTATTTAACCGTCCAGGCGCGGGAAAATTGACGGTCGGCAAACAACTCTTGCAGGCCGTTAATTTGCTTCAGGCGTAACACTTCGTCGCTGTCCATTCCCAGCTCTTTGCCTATTTTATTATCGTCCCATCCCAACTGGCTGAGTTCTCGGACGATTTCTGACATGGCAGTGATTTGGTGACGTCCACGAGCGCGATTATGACGAATAGTCGCGGCGATGCGTTGATTACGCGTACCTTCCAGACAGGTCACCGGCAAATAACCTTTTAAGCGTAATTTTAACGATGATGAGCCTTTACCAATTTCATGGCGGTGAAAACCATCCACGATTTCCAGAGCATTTTTATCCGTATGCGTGACCACAATGGGTTGGGTAAAACCATCTATTTCAATGGATTTTTTCAGCAGTTTTTTTTCGGGTGGTGCCACGTTGTTTGGGTTGTAATCATTAGGCATAAGTTGGCTGTTTTTAACCCACAGAACGCAATCCACTGGCTCTTCACGAAAGGGGCTAACCTGATGGATCGCCATGCGGATTTCATTAATCGCTTTGATGCGATCATCTTCCGGCAAGCTGGCGAGAAATTGGGTTAAATCCTGCGTTAATCGTTGTTGCATAGTATCCCCCATTCCTGACGTTTTCCTTTTATCCGTTCGTTATAACGCTGATAGTTCTTCGCTTTCGTAGGACTAAATGATAATGCCCGGCACCAGTAATCGTTATTGAGTAAAACTTTGCATATTCGCCGCCAGGAGGGGATATCTTTCGCGCCAATGTCCCCTTGCTGGGTTTGTGGAACTTCGATGCCTTTTTTCTGATACCAGTGCAAATAAATGGCGATTTTATTGCGGTAATGCTCAGCTGTTTTTTCCGGCATGCTATTGAGCAGCAATAATGCATATTCTTGCCAGTCTAAATGTTCTGGCTTGAGGATTTTCCGATGACCATAAAAATGATTATCATGTCCGGCGTAAATGCCGCCACTTTTTACCCCGCTGACTCGTGCGCACATAGCAGCCCAGCGATCCGGTTCGATAACGTGATAGAGCCATAATCCTTGCCGTTGCTCCGGGCCAAAAGGTTCGCAAATTCGCATATGACGCAGAGGAACGCCTGCCTGATACATTATATTATACAGTGGGTTACAGAGCTGTTGATGGTTAGCATACCAGGTCCAGATATCAGCCACTTTCCAGTCGTAGATGGGGTAAATGTACCAGCTATGACCGCCTGGTGCGGCGGTGGTCCAGGGCTTATCATCGGCAAAACGTTGTTTATTTAAACTGGCGATGGCGACAAAACGGTTGTAGGACTCATCTGCACGGATGCCGATCATCATCGCCGCCGGACGCTTTTGCGAAAACCATTCGGCAAACTCACGCACAAATTGTTCGAAGGTCATACCAGGCTGGTAAAAGGAGAAAAAGTCAGGATCGGTTATCGCATCTTGCGGGGGCTGACGCACCCATTCGACATCAGGTTCCCAGCACTGCCATTCGGGTTGGTATTGAGAAAGGGAATTTTGCGTCGTAAGCGGGAGCGCAACCCAGTAAAACTCTTCGATGACATCGGCGTAAAACTCACGTAATGACTGAACATAGTTAATAGTGCATGAGAACTGCGCTTCCCAGTCGATAAACAAAACGCAGATTTTTTTGCCCATTTGTCGGGCAATTTCAGCTGTCAGATGCAGCATTAATCCGGAATCTTTACCACCCGAAAAAGAAACACAGATACGGGGTAGGGTATTAAGTGTCCAGGTAATACGTTCTTTTGCAGCTTCCAGAATATTCAGTGGAAGCGGGATTTTATAAATAGACATCTAAAAACGCTCTCTGAACGTTACGGGGTGACTCGTGAGATGAATCCGCTAATTATAGGATAAACGAAGCAAGATAGAGCACATTATTTTATATTCACACAATGAATTAATTGATGCGTAATATATTATTTGTCAGTGGTAATGAATCAGAAGCTATCATTTAAACGATCTATGAATCGGGAGAAGACAAGGTTGTTCAACGAAGCCTTGTTATAGGAAATATAAAGTTTAACCGCAGGAAGAGGTTGTTCCAGTTTTATTTCTTTTAACTTCAAAAAGTCACGATGTAAATCGTACAGTTCGGTGGGCACAATGCCTAATAAGTCAGTAACAGAAATACTATTAATTATAGTCATCAAAGAAGAACTGCGAAATGAAACTTTACGGTTCATAAAACGTTCATCTATGTCCATTTGAATTTCGTCAATCCCTGCTGATTTAGATATCAACAGGGTGAATTCTTCGGCGATAATTTGTTCATAGTTACTGGTATCAGTAATACGAGGATGTTTGTTGCTACATATAAGGGAATTGCGAATAGTGTGTAACGGCATGCAGATGACAGAGCGACTAATTACTGGTTGCAGCGTAATTGCCAGGTCAGTTTTGCGTTGAACCAACAGTTCTTCGGCATTTTCAGCTGAAAGCAGGATGTCATGGCATTCTATATCGATTGAAGTATCTTGTCTAAGACAGCGGATTAGCATGTTGTTATTAGTACAAGAAATAAGCTGAGGACCGTAGATAATAAAATTTTTCTTTAGTTCAGACTTATTAACGATATTGATCGTTTGTTCAAGGCCTCTGAGATTTTTCTCAAGATGGTGATGCAGGTTTAACCCTGTTGTAGTCGGCGCGATACCTTTCCCTGAGCGAATGAATAACGGGTCATTAAATTGCGCACGTAAACGTTGTAACGACTGACTAACAGCAGAGGGCGTTATATATAATGATTCTGCCGCTTTACTAATGCTGAGATGTTGATAAATACATTCAAATATGACCAGTAAATTGAGGTCAAATTTTTTTAGATCATAAAGATTAGCCATAACATACTCCGTTGTATTGTCTCTTCCATAAATCATTCACTTGATCAATAATGTTGTTGTATTTATATGTATTATGTTTTTCTGCTTAACTTTGGATTAAGATTTTCTAAAATAGCATAGCTGTCAGGTGGGTTACGAGCAATTCATGCGTTTTTAGGATGGTTGAAAAGCAGAGAGAGATTTCAACCATCGATGAATTATATTCTATTTATTCCCCATAATGATATTAAGTGTTTTCTGATCGGGTAATCCGACGGCTTGTTGCAGGGTATTTTCCTTACTCATGTAATAGATAGCTGGTGTGACATTTGCCCCCAGATCGTCCATGAGTTTCTCGTTGTCGCTTAACACTTTCATTTGCTCTGTGCTTACGTTTGCAGGCACGCTTAGCTTAAGCTTGCCACCAGAGGCTTCATATTGTTGCCAGGTTTTTGCGGGATCTTTGGAGGCAAGAATTGCCGCTGCTGTCGCCGGGCTTTCTGGCTTGATAACCCCAACCAACAATGTTCTCAATTGCACTTTGCCAGAATCTACCCACGGACGAGCCTGCTGCCAGAACTGTTTACAATATGGGCAGAACGGATCGGCGAAGACGTAGACAATGACCGGCGCGTCTTTTTTACCGTCGAGGAGCCAGTGGGATTGTTCCATCCGTTGCCACATTTCACGTCCGGCGGGTGCGTAAATTTCTTTTTCGATAAGCGTGTTACTCAGGTTTTCACCTTTTTCGTTGTACATGTAACCAGAGATAGCGTGCTTACCATCTGGAGTCAGGTAGATGGTGACGCCCATATCCTGATACTTACCGAGATAACCTTTCATTCCTCCAGGGGCATCGAACGTTTTGATGATTGTAATACCCTGTTTTTCAATCGCTTTTACTGGGGCAGGAAGTTCCTCTGCGAAGGCGATTGCAGGAAGCAGAGCCAGTAAAAGTATCTTTTTTAACATTAATTTGTCCTTTTCAGTCAGTGCAAAAGTCGAGTAAAAGGCATAACCTATCACTGTCATAGGTAAGAGCTTAGATCAGGTGATTGCCCTTTGTTTATGAGGGTGTTGTAATCCATGTCGTTGTTGCATTTGTAAGGGCAACACCTCAGCCTGCAGGCAGGCGCTGAAGATACCAAAGGGTAGTTCAGATTACACGGTCACCTGGAAAGGGGGCCATTTTACTTTTTATCGCCGCTGGCGGTGCAAAGTTCACAAAGTTGTCTTACGAAGGTTGTAAGGTAAAACTTATCGATTTGATAATGGAAACGCATTAGCCGAATCGGCAAAAATTGGTTACCTTACATCTCATCGAAAACACGGAGGAAGTATAGATGTCCTTGATTAACACCAAAATTAAACCTTTTAAAAACCAGGCATTCAAAAACGGCGAATTCATCGAAATCACCGAAAAAGATACCGAAGGCCGCTGGAGCGTCTTCTTCTTCTACCCGGCTGACTTTACTTTCGTATGCCCGACCGAACTGGGTGACGTTGCTGACCATTACGAAGAATTGCAGAAACTGGGCGTAGACGTATACGCAGTATCTACCGATACTCACTTCACCCACAAAGCATGGCACAGCAGCTCTGAAACCATCGCTAAAATCAAATATGCGATGATCGGCGACCCGACTGGCGCCCTGACCCGTAACTTCGACAACATGCGTGAAGATGAAGGTCTGGCTGACCGTGCGACCTTCGTTGTTGACCCGCAGGGTATCATCCAGGCAATCGAAGTTACCGCTGAAGGCATTGGCCGTGACGCGTCTGACCTGCTGCGTAAAATCAAAGCAGCACAGTACGTAGCTTCTCACCCAGGTGAAGTTTGCCCGGCTAAATGGAAAGAAGGTGAAGCAACTCTGGCTCCGTCTCTGGACCTGGTTGGTAAAATCTAAATTTCCTTTGTCTTTCGCGCTACTAACTCCGGCGCGAGATACTTCGGAAATTCACCTAATTCTTCGGGTGCTGCGGCACCCGATTTTCTTCCCCGCACCATGATGCAAGCTGCATCCAGCTAGCCGCAGAGGCCGCTTGCATGATGATGTTTAAAGCCCAGGAGATAAACATGCTCGACACAAATATGAAAACTCAACTCAAGGCTTACCTTGAGAAATTGACCAAGCCTGTTGAGTTAATTGCCACGCTGGATGACAGCGCTAAATCGGCAGAAATCAAGGAACTGTTGGCTGAAATCGCAGAACTGTCAGACAAAGTCACCTTTAAAGAAGATAACAGCTTGCCGGTGCGTAAGCCGTCTTTCCTGATCACCAACCCAGGTTCCAACCAGGGACCACGTTTTGCAGGCTCCCCGCTGGGCCACGAGTTCACCTCGCTGGTACTGGCGTTGCTGTGGACCGGTGGTCATCCGTCGAAAGAAGCGCAGTCTCTGCTGGAGCAGATTCGCCATATTGACGGTGATTTT
The DNA here is from genome assembly GCF_003697165.2 of Escherichia coli DSM 30083 = JCM 1649 = ATCC 11775. Classification (GTDB taxonomy): domain Bacteria; phylum Pseudomonadota; class Gammaproteobacteria; order Enterobacterales; family Enterobacteriaceae; genus Escherichia; species Escherichia coli. The sequence continues at coordinate 3,397,524 of NZ_CP033092.2, read as the reverse complement.
GAATTCGAAACCTATTACTCGCTCTCTTGCCACAACTGCCCGGACGTGGTGCAGGCGCTGAACCTGATGAGTGTACTGAACCCGCGCATCAAGCACACTGCAATTGACGGCGGCACCTTCCAGAACGAAATCACCGATCGCAACGTGATGGGCGTTCCGGCAGTGTTCGTAAACGGGAAAGAGTTTGGTCAGGGCCGCATGACGTTGACTGAAATCGTTGCCAAAATTGATACTGGTGCGGAAAAACGTGCGGCAGAAGAGCTGAATAAGCGTGATGCTTATGACGTATTAATCGTTGGTTCCGGACCGGCGGGTGCAGCGGCAGCAATTTACTCCGCACGTAAAGGCATCCGTACCGGTCTGATGGGCGAACGTTTTGGTGGTCAGATCCTCGATACCGTTGATATCGAAAACTACATTTCTGTACCGAAGACCGAAGGCCAGAAACTGGCAGGTGCGCTGAAAGTTCATGTTGATGAATACGACGTTGATGTGATCGATAGCCAGAGCGCGAGCAAACTGATCCCGGCAGCGGTTGAAGGCGGCCTGCATCAGATTGAAACAGCTTCTGGCGCGGTACTGAAAGCACGCAGCATTATCGTGGCGACTGGTGCAAAATGGCGCAACATGAACGTTCCTGGCGAAGATCAGTATCGCACCAAAGGCGTGACCTACTGCCCGCACTGCGACGGCCCGCTGTTTAAAGGCAAACGCGTAGCGGTTATCGGCGGCGGTAACTCCGGCGTGGAAGCGGCAATTGACCTGGCGGGTATCGTTGAGCACGTAACGCTGCTGGAATTTGCGCCAGAAATGAAAGCCGACCAGGTTCTGCAGGACAAACTGCGCAGCCTGAAAAACGTCGACATTATTCTGAATGCGCAAACCACGGAAGTGAAAGGCGACGGTAGCAAAGTCGTAGGTCTGGAATATCGCGATCGTGTCAGCGGCGATATTCACAACATCGAACTGGCCGGTATTTTCGTCCAGATTGGTCTGCTGCCGAACACCAACTGGCTGGAAGGCGCAGTCGAACGTAATCGCATGGGCGAGATTATCATTGATGCGAAATGCGAAACCAACGTCAAAGGCGTGTTCGCAGCGGGTGACTGTACGACGGTTCCGTACAAGCAGATCATCATCGCCACTGGCGAAGGTGCCAAAGCCTCTCTGAGTGCTTTTGACTACCTGATTCGCACCAAAACTGCATAAGAAGAAGTAAGATTCACCTGTAATTGCTTAGCCGCCGGGGTCAAACCTGGCGGCTTTTTTATTGCATTAAAAAGCCCTGCAGGGATGGCTCCGGGCAGGGCGGGAGACTTATTCTGGCAATTAACGCACAACCAGCACCGGCAAATTGGCGTGGCGGATCACGCTCGAGGCGTTAGAACCCAACAGATGAGTTGAAATTGATGGGTTACGCGAACCAATCACTACTACATCTGCATCAAGTTCTTTCGCTAACTCGTTAACTTCATCCCGCACACTACCAAAACGGACATGTTGCTTAATGCGGGAAGGATCGATGGTGAAGTGGCTGACCATCGTTTGTAAACGTTCTTCTGCTTCATGTTGCAGATGCTCTTCAAAACGACGTACATCAGCGGCAAAACGGTGCAGGCTCAGGCTGGCTGACCCCGGTAGTACGTGAAGTAGATGAATAACTCCGTCATCCTGGGCGAGGAATTCAGCGTGGCGAACCGCTTTGTCGCTCAATTCCATTTCGAAAACATCCACTGGCATGATGATTGTTTTGTACATAAGCATTCTCTCCTTGTTTTTGCATGTATACATAACAGCACATTATTGGTTATGAATCTATAATTTGCGAGGCTGATTTGATCTGAATTTGCTATTGAGCTGGAAAATAAATAAAACCAGGCGCTACCAGCGTTGTTCAAAGTACAGCACTGCAGCAACAATAATTGCTGCTATGAATATATAAAATGCAGTGATACCGAGAGCTTCGCTCATATGAGGTTCCGCAGATGAATAACCAGTTCAGATTAGAATGCTGCGCTTAAGAGCAAAATGATAAATCTGGTTGATATTTGAGCGGAAAGAGGATGCGAGTGCATCCTCTGGGCAAAGCGAGTTATCGCTTGTGCAGATGGGATTAAAGCAGGTAGTCGCCAGCAGCTTCTGGCTGGTATTCGAGTTCCAGCACTTCAAGGTGGGTTGCAACGCCGCCCGGAAGTTCCCAGTGAATGGAATCGCCAACGCGCAGCCCCAGCAGTGCGGCACCTACCGGAGCCATAACGGAAAGCTGAGTATTGCTGTCGGTCATTTTTGCCGGATACACCAGCGTGCGCACACGCACTTCGCCATCGCTAAGATTGCGGAATTTAACCCGGCTGTTCATTGTCACCACGTCGTGTGGCATCTCTTCTGGCGAACACATTTGGGCGCGATCCAACTCTGCGTTTAACGCGTCGGCGATTGGCAAACCAGCATAGGCGGGTTGCTCCAGCAGAATATCGATGCGTTCGGCATCCAGGTCGTTAATGATGATAGTTGGTCTGGACATTTTTACTCCATGTCGTCGGTACTGCGAGTGTCGCAGATAAACATACCCAAAAGAAAACCCTCACCGTCAGGCGGCGAGGGTTTAACTCACATGATGATACTGACTGTTGCTCACTCTTTGAAGTGATTTGCGTCACATTCAGGGAATTCCTCAATGTAGCGCATTATGTATAAATCTTAATCGTCATGGTTTATGGGAGACGAATTAGCGTGTTTTGTAAATCAGAGGATTAATAACCTGCTTTATCAATCACAAAGGTTTTGCCACAGTTACCTGGGTGTGGTTGTGGCAAGAATGAGTTTGCAGAAAGCGGAGCGTTGATGGCGTCAGCTTTGATCGAGATCTGAATTTCAGTCAAATACGCAGGGTTACCCTGGCACGTTAGCTTAACTGCTTTCACGTTCTCTTTTCCCCAGCTTTTGGCAAAGGCGGCGTCAAAGTCACGGCGGCTCACTGTTTTACCGTAATTATCCGCAAGGAATTTTCCGGCTTCGCTCTCTTTAATTTCTTGATTCAGGCGTACCATCGTGCCGAAGTATGCGTCTGGATCAAAACCAAAGCAGGCACCGTGTTTGGCATATTCGTAGCGTTCCAGGCAGGAACGTCCGCCAGCTCCTGGCATGACTTCACTTAGTTTAGCTGCCGTTTCCAGTGATAACCCGGTTTCCGGCGATGAACACATCCGGCTGGCACGTGCTTCTGGCAGATTCGGGATTGGGCGAGTAGCGCAACCGAAGCGCATCCAGCGGCGTTCATCAACACCACGGGCAGCAACCGATTTAGGCAATCCTGGCCACAGACCATGTACGGTCAAAAAATCAGCTTTGTTGGTCGTTTCGGTTTGCAGGCGACATTCATCTCGTTCGTTACGATTTCGGTCGTATTGACTCTGACAAAATCCGGTTTGCCATGAGAGGGCCAGGACATAGCGATCAAAATCGTCATACTGTTTTGCCTGCAACGCCACGGCGTTGGCAGAAGAGAAGGGAAGCAGAGAAACCGCGAGCAACGCGGCGTTACGCCAGAATGCTTTCATAATGGGTGTGGAACTCATACATACACTGAATATTATCTATTAAATCATAAAAAAGCCCGCCAGGTGGGCTTACCTGGCGGGCGTGATGATTTATTCAGCGTTTGGCGAACGTATTAGTTCCACATGGCGAGAATCGGCCAGCCAACCAACAGCAGCATAGAGATGTAAATCACCCCGAAGATTGCGCCAAGACGCCAGTAATCTTTTGATTTCACATAGCCACAGCCGTAAATAATCACCCCAGGACCGGTTGCATAAGGCGTCAGACAGCCCATGATACCGATAGACAGCACCAGCAGGATACACAGTTGTTCCATTGGTACGCCCGGAATCCCTTTACCGACGGCCAGAATAACCGGCAGCATGGTTGCGGTGTGCGCAGACAGGCTGGCAAACAGGTAGTGGGCAAAGTAGAACACCAGAACCAGTACAATCACCGTTGCGTTTGGTGAGAAGCCTTCCAGGTGCGTACTCATCGTGTTGGCGAACCAGTCGATAAAGCCAGAACGGGTCAGACCATTCGCCATAACAACCAGCGTTGCCAGGTTGACCAGCGTGTTCCATGCGCTGTTATAGCGAGTAATGTCTTTCCACGGCACAACGTGCAGCGCCAGCATCAGCGAAACTGCCAGCAGACCTACCGCAGTAGCATTAATGACTTCACTGCCAAATACCCACAAACCTAAGCTGAGCAATACAAGGCCAATCAGCGTCCACTCTCTGCGTGTCAGCGCACCCATGGTTTTTAGTTCATCACCCGCCCAGGTTGCCACTTCTTCACTGTGTGTGATTTCCGGTTTGTACAGCACGTAGGAAAGCCACGGCGCAATGATAAGCAAGATAACCCCAACCGGCAGGAAGCAGAGGAACCACTGCAACCAGCTAATCTGGATACCGGCAATTTTGCTGACGAACTCCAGACCCAGCACGTTTGGTGCCGCACCGGTGACAAACATGGACGAACTCAGACTGGTACTAATGACCATCATCCACATCAAATAGCCGCCAATACGACGCGCGGACGGATCGTTCGGGAATGATTTAAACAGCGGCGGCAGGTTTTTAATGACCGGAAAAACCGTACCCCCGGTACGCGCGGTGTTGGACGGTGTAAACGGTGCCAGCAGAATGTCGATAATGACAATCGCATAACCCAACGTCAGCGTGCGTTTGCCCATGAATTTCACCAGGAAAAGGGCAATACGACGGCCTAACCCGGAAACTTCATACCCTAATGCAAAAATAAATGCGCCAAATACCAGCCATACCGTGGTGCTGGAAAAACCAGCCAGACCCCATTTCAGCGCCTGTTTTTGCGCATTAAACGCTGGGTCAGCTAATTCTTTGGCATCAAAGAGCAGGTAATTACTGCCAATAACGCAAATAGTAACCGCAATAAAACTGATCGCCGTTGCCGGAATTGGCTCGAGGATCATGCCGACAATCATTGCCACAAACACTGCAAAGTAATGCCACGCCTGCGGCGGCATACCGTCAGGTACAGGGATAAGAAACATGACACCCATCACCACCAGGGGCGCCAATAATTTCCATATATTATCTTTTGCTAAAGACATACGGGTTCTCCGAAAATTAATATTTCCAAATTTATCAAGTGCTTAAATAATTAAATCTGTGCTAAAAACCAGGTAAGAATCAGCAGGTCGGCACTGCCGCCTGGACTGATATTTCGTTCGATACACTCCCTGTCGAACTGCCGGAGATAATCGAGATCGGCGGGGGTTCGGATGCCCCCATTGTTTAATAATGTTTGCGCCTCGCGCTGTAGCCAGCGCAGGCCCCCCTCGCCACCGCGCGATGCAACGTTGGTATCGCCGTTGGTAGCCATCAGTAGGAGCAAGGTATCGAGCAATGCCAGCTCAGGATCTAACCCCTGATCCAGCAGAGTGAGGTAATGCGGCAAGGCGTGGTTGATCACCAGTGGATAACCCGCTTCGGCTTCACCGCGTGCGCCGGTAAGGCCAAGCTGCTGGTACAACCGTTGACCTGCCGTCAGTTGTGAATTATTGGTACGCAGTTCGCGATCGGTCAGGCCACGGCAGAAACTTGCCGCCGTCGCACAAATTGTTATTGGCGTTACCGACTGGTTGAGTTGAAGCAAACGGCCAATTGCCGCACACAGTAGCCCTAAAGAAAAAATGCTGCCTTTATGCGTGTTTACGCCCGCAGTGGCGCGGAACATATCACCTTCGCAAGCCATACCTATTGGGCGTAATCCGTGGAGTACCTCTTCTGGTGCCATTTCAGCACTACAGGCACCAAATTCAATGAAACGGGGTAACCAGCCCTGAATCGCCAGCGCGCTGCGGTGAAAATCTTCCAGCGCCATATCTTTATGCGCACCGCAGTTAATCCGATCCACGAGGCCTGGTTTCGGTGACAGATTGACTTCAGTCAGCATGGCGCGCCAGCCCAGCAGGGCGTACTCATCGATTAATGACGTCGCAAGCTTTGTGGTTTTAGTTGACGTTGCAGGCATCGACATCGTTCAGCAGCGCCTCCATGCGGTTGAGTAAATCGGTCAGTTGATGGGTTTTTCCACGCGCGCAAACAGCTGCGCTTTGCTCGCACAACAGGCAGCGGCGAGGCGGCAGTGAATAGTCGCGGCGGGAGAGAATGTCGCCTTCGGGTGTCAGGACATCGATATCCCATAACCGCCCGAGAGGATGACTATGTTCAAGCTCAATGGTGGCGAGCTTGAGGTCGCGAGCCGGGGCGGCAATGCTCAACATGCCCTCCGGCCCGCTGGCGGAAACCAGTGCAGCCTGCTCCTGAATTTGCCAGCCCTGCTTTGTGGCTAAGGCACGCAAGGCTGTCACGCCATGATTAAAAATTCGGCGTGTGACCTCGCTGTCTTTAATCGGCCCAGGCGCAACCACGGTAAAGGAGACCAGTGGAACAGGATGGCGCTTGAGCCAGGCGTGTTGCCGTGCTTGCCTTTCATCCCGGCTGACGAGCAGCTCGGGAATTGACACCGCATGGTGGCTGGCGAATTCAGGAAGCAGGTGCATGGCTTATTCCTTCACCTGATGCACAACATCGATCACCGAGCCATCGCGGTAACGCACAACGGCAACGACGCGGTCGGTGAATTCAATCGGCTGTGGTTCACCGGTCAGCAGACGCGCACGTTCACGCAGCCACTCAATAGAAACCACTTTGATCCCCGCTTCCTGCAGACGTTCTGCCAGCTCCGGACGTGCCGGGTTAACAGCGATGCCGTGGTCTGTGACCAGAATATCGACACTGGAGCCCGGGGTGATGCAGGTCAGCACGTTATCCACCAGCGTCGGAATACGACCGCGTACCAGCGGCGCGACGATGATGGAAAGCGCAGAAGCAATCGCGGTATCGCAGTGACCACCGGAAGCACCACGCAGTACGCCGTCAGAGCCGGTCAGCACGTTAACGTTGAACTGGGTGTCAATTTCCAGCGCGCTCAGTACCACCACGTCGAGACGATCAACCGCTGCGCCTTTCGACCCCCAGTTAGCGTACTGGTTGGCGCTGATTTCGATGTGATTGGGGTTACGGGCCAGCGATTGCGCAGCATGGCTGTCAAAGCTCTGCACATCCAGCAGTTTGCGGATCAGACCTTTTTCGTGCAGATCAACCATCGTTGCGGTAATACCGCCGAGGGCGAAGTCGGCGCGAATATCGCGGCTACGCATTTTGTCTTCCAGGAAACGGGTTACCGCCAGCGAAGCGCCGCCGGTGCCGGTCTGCATGGAGAAACCTTCTTTGAAGTAGCCAGAGTTAACAATCACATCCGCAGCGCTACGGGCAATAAGCAGTTCGCGCGGGTTAGTGGTCATACGGGTAGCACCAGCGCCGATTTTTGCAGCATCGCCAACGCGATCAACTTTGACGATCAGATCAACCTGATCTTGCTCAATGCTTGCCGGATTATGCGGATAAGGCAGCAGTTCTTCGGTAAGCATCACGACCTGTTTTGCGTTGTCGGCATCAACCATTGCATAGCCGAGGGAGCCGCAGCAGGCTTTACCGGAGTAGCCGTTGGCATTACCGAATTCATCACAGGACGGGACGCCGAGGAAAGCCACATCGATATTCAGTTCGCCGCTCTGTACCAGATGCACACGTCCGCCGTGAGAGTGGATTTGCACCGGTTCCGCCAGCAGACCACGGGAGATTTCTTCCGCCAGTGGACCGCGCAGGCCAGAGGTATAAATGCGGGTAACCACGCCCTGGCGAATGTGTTCTACCAGTGGCGCATGGCAATCACTCAGGGAGCTGGAGGCCAGAGTCAGGTTTTTAAAGCCCATCTTCGCGATGACGTCCATCACCATATTGACGGTCAGGTCACCGCCACGGAAAGCGTGATGGAAGGAAACCGTCATGCCGTCCTGTAAACCAGAGCGACGAATCGCTTCTTCCAGGTTGGCGCACAGTTTGCGATCGCGCGCTTTTTCAGCCTGGTAGGTTTGCTTTGGCGAGTTCTGGAAAGCGGCAAGATCGCATTCAGCGCGACGATTCCAGGCCGCTACCCGTTCTTGTCGTTGAGATTGTTCAATTTTCTGCGTCATTTTGATTGCCTTATTCTTCGCGGATGCCGGAAAGTTCTGCACGGGAGAGCACCAGACGGGCGCGATCGATAACCGGACCGTCCACCATCTTGCCGTTCAGGGAAACCACGCCGAGGCCTTCGCGAGCGGCGGCTTCAGCGGCTTCTACGACGCGGCGGGCGTGATCCACTTCTTTCTGGGTCGGTGCGTAGAGGTTGTGCAGCAGATCAATCTGACGCGGGTTGATCAGCGATTTGCCGTCAAAGCCCAGCTGTTTGATGTGGGCGGCTTCTTGCAGGAATCCGGCTTCGTTGTTAGCGTCGGAATAGACGGTATCGAACGCCTGAATACCCGCAGAGCGCGCGGCCTGCAAAATGGAGCAGCGAGCGAACAGCAGTTCAGTTCCTTCCGGGGAGCGTTCTGTACGCAGGTTGCGCACATAGTCTTCTGCACCGAGGGCGATACCGATCAAACGCTCGGAAGCGTGAGCGATTTCCACTGCGCGGGTAATGCCCAGCGGAGATTCAATCGCCGCCAGCAGGCCGGTACTGCCGGGTTCACGACCACAGGCTTTTTCGATACGCAGGATCTCTTTTTCGATATCCAGAACATCCTGAGCGGTATCGGTTTTCGGCAGACGCACAACGTCCGCACCACCGCGAACGACGGCTTCCAGGTCGTTAACACCCCATTCGGAATCCAGCGCGTTTACACGCACAATGGTTTCAATATCGCGATAAAGCGGATGTTGCAGCGCGTGGTAAACCATGCGGCGGGCGGTGTCTTTTTCACGCAATGCTACGGAGTCTTCGAGGTCAAACATCAGGGCATCAGCCGGGTAGATGAAGGAGTTGCTGACCATCGCGGCATTAGCACCAGGCACAAACAACATACTGCGGCGGGTGCGAGTTTTACGTTGTTGCAGCGAAGCGGAAATCATTGGCAATCCTCCCATGGCAGAGCCGGGATACCGCTGGCGCGTGCCAGCAGGGCTTCCAGTCGTGCACGTAAAATGCAGTCCAGTGCGCCTTTGTCATCGACATTCAGCTGTACGCCGCGCACGTTGTAGCGGGCGAGAACGTCCAGAATGGTGGTGCGAATTGCATCGCCAAACTGTTTCTCAACGCTGCTGTTGATTTGCAGGTCGATATCCTGCGTATCGAGTGGGGCGATGCGTATCATCACATCCCCAGACTCAAGGGTGCCTGCAACGGCGGGCTGGTTTATTTTCATTTTTCACCTGTTTCTCATGCGGGGGTCTTTTGACGAGCTGCCGCGTCCTGGCGGGAGTGCTCAAGCAGGTTCTGCAAATAATGCAGCGTGACTGCAGGGACCAGCGGCGCGATAGCCGTGAGATCGTTTTTCGCCAGCAGTTGACGTACCCGGGAAGCGGATATCGGCATCTCCTGGTAACGCAGCCGCTCAATTTCAACCAGTTCGATGGGCGGTGCGGAGATAGTCGGCGTTTCCAGCCAGTAGCGCATATCCTGGTTGTACTGGGCGGTAACGCGACAAAAGGGTTCAGTACCGACAAAGCGGTGAGTTACACCCAGCGCGGGAGCGAGGTACTGACGGAAAATCTTCAGATCAATTTCGGTGTAACAATGGTTAATGACGCTCTGTTCTTTAATGAAGTAGCAAGGGAACGTAGCGCGGGAGATGATGTATTCGGAGCCGCGATGCACAGTCAGGCGTGGAATATCGGCGGTGCCTTTTAACACCAGATCCAGCCGGTCTTCATAGGGGAAGCGTGAAGAATCTTCTTTGACTAAAAACAGATGCAACCAGTCGCACTGTGCCGCAGCCTGTTGAATCAGATAACGGTGACCATTCGTAAAGGGATTGGCGTTCATCACAATGCAGCCAATCTTGTTCCCTGGATGACGAAATTTTTTCAGCGATTCGGCATAGCGTTTCAGTCGCGTGGCGCTGTTTTCCATCAGCACCATCACGCCGGGTACGCTGGTCAGCGTGGAAAAACCGCACTGGCGGAACAGCGCCTCGTATTCGGTTTTGGTATAAATAAACAGATGCGTGCTATGCCGCTCATAGGCGAGGTTTATCAGTTCAGTGGCTAATGTCAGCGCCAGTCCTTCACCGCGAACGGATTCACTGATAGCAACGCATTTAATAATATTTCCGGCAATTCCACCGCACGCGATAAGCTTTTCATCGCGGGTTACGGTAATAAATACTTCGACTGTGGTGTCAACGCTCAAATCATTTTCATGCAGGAATTGGGCGATTTCCGCCATTTTTTTATTTTCTGAACGTTTTACGCGGGTGAAAATATCATTGCCGAACATAATAAATAGTATCCTGAAGGTGCATGTTGTTATCGATTTGCAACGAATGTTGTTCAATGTTGCAAATTGATAACCTTTTATTTTCACTTGGGAGAAAGGGGGCGATCGAGGTATATCTTTTTCTCCTTTCGCTATACATCCTAAGGAGTATTTCGGCGTGAAATTTTGATTTATTTCACATAGAGTTAGTGGTTTTTTATTTATTTAATGGTTTTAAGTTTTTTAACTAATGTAATTACGAAATAACCCGCAGGTTTAAGTGATTTAATTGATTTAATGAATAAAATTTGCCACGATCATATTTAATATCTATGTATTTTGATTCAACATTTTAATTACATCCGTCAAAGAGGCTCGGGACAACCCGCAAGGAAAACAATGTTGCAGCTTAAAGAGAATAAACAGTTTGCATTTTTCCAAAGACTGGCATTTCCGCTGCGTATCTTTTTGCTGATTCTGGTGTTCTCAATATTTGTCATTGCAGCCCTGGCGCAATATTTTACAGCCAGTTTTGAGGACTATTTAACGCTTCATGTGCGCGACATGGCAATGAATCAGGCAAAAATTATTGCTTCTAATGACAGTATCATCAGTGCAGTGAAAACGCGTGACTACAAGAGGCTGGCGACCATCGCTGACAAATTACAAAGAGATACTGATTTCGATTATGTGGTGATTGGCGATCGGCACTCGATTCGTCTTTACCATCCTAATCCGGAGAAAATTGGTTATCCTATGCAGTTCACCAAACCGGGCGCGCTGGAGAAAGGGGAGAGCTACTTCATCACCGGGAAAGGGTCAATTGGCATGGCGATGCGTGCCAAAACGCCAATCTTTGATGACGATGGAAAAGTCATCGGCGTGGTGTCGATTGGCTATCTGGTGAGTAAAATCGATAGCTGGCGGGCTGAGTTTTTATTACCGATGGCAGGCGTGTTTGTCGTGCTGTTAGGGATTTTGATGTTGCTGTCGTGGTTCCTGGCCGCGCATATCCGTCGGCAGATGATGGGCATGGAGCCAAAGCAAATCGCTCGCGTGGTCCGTCAGCAAGAGGCGCTGTTTAGTTCGGTTTATGAAGGGCTGATTGCGGTGGATCCGCACGGGTACATTACCGCCATCAATCGTAACGCAAGAAAGATGCTGGGGCTGAGTTCCCCCGGACGGCAATGGTTGGGTAAACCCATTGCTGAAGTGGTCAGGCCCGCCGATTTCTTTACCGAACAGATTGATGAAAAACGTCAGGATGTGGTGGCGAACTTTAACGGTCTGAGCGTTATTGCCAACCGGGAAGCTATTCGTTCTGGCGATGATTTACTGGGGGCCATTATTAGCTTTCGTAGTAAAGACGAAATTTCCACCCTCAATGCGCAACTGACGCAAATTAAACAATACGTCGAGAGCCTTCGTACATTGCGACACGAGCATCTCAATTGGATGTCGACGCTCAATGGTCTGTTGCAGATGAAAGAGTATGATCGCGTGCTGGCGATGGTGCAGGGGGAGTCTCAGGCCCAGCAACAGCTTATTGACAGCCTGCGTGAGGCGTTTGCCGATCGCCAGGTGGCGGGGCTGCTTTTTGGTAAAGTGCAGCGCGCCCGCGAACTGGGGCTAAAAATGGTCATCGTCCCCGGTAGCCAGCTTTCGCAACTGCCGCCAGGACTGGACAGAACCGAGTTTGCAGCCATTGTTGGCAATTTACTTGATAACGCCTTCGAAGCAAGCCTGCGTAGCGATGAAGGAAACAAGATCGTTGAATTATTCCTCAGCGATGAAGGCGATGATGTGGTGATTGAAGTCGCCGATCAGGGCTGCGGCGTTCCAGAGTCTCTACGAGACAAAATATTTGAGCAGGGTGTCAGTACGCGTGCTGACGAGCCCGGTGAACATGGCATTGGGTTGTACTTGATTGCCAGCTACGTAACGCGCTGCGGTGGTGTTATCACTCTCGAAGATAATGATCCCTGCGGTACCTTATTTTCAATCTATATTCCGAAAGTGAAACCTAATGACAGCTCCATTAACCCTATTGATCGTTGAGGACGAAACGCCGCTGGCAGAGATGCATGCGGAATATATTCGTCACATTCCCGGATTCAGTCAGATATTACTGGCGGGAAACCTGGCGCAGGCCCGAATGATGATCGAGCGTTTTAAGCCGGGGCTAATCTTGCTCGATAACTATCTTCCTGACGGTAGAGGGATTAATTTACTGCATGAACTGGTGCAGGCGCATTATCCCGGCGACGTGGTGTTTACCACTGCAGCCAGCGATATGGAAACGGTGTCTGAAGCCGTACGTTGTGGTGTATTTGATTATCTCATTAAGCCCATTGCCTATGAACGGTTGGGGCAAACGCTAACCCGTTTCCGCCAGCGTAAACATATGCTGGAAAGTATTGATAGCGCCAGCCAGAAGCAAATTGATGAGATGTTTAATGCCTATGCTCGCGGTGAACCCAAAGACGAACTGCCGACCGGCATTGACCCCTTGACGCTAAACGCGGTGCGAAAACTGTTCAAAGAGCCTGGTGTGCAACATACGGCAGAAACGGTGGCGCAGGCACTGACCATCAGCCGCACCACTGCCAGGCGTTATCTTGAATATTGCGCCAGCCGCCATCTGATTATTGCTGAAATTGTTCACGGCAAAGTTGGCAGACCGCAACGCATATACCACAGTGGGTGACATGATAAAGCCGGAGGAAACTTGCCTCCGGCATTACTATTTACTTGCCTGTGACCGCTGCTGCCGTTCCTGGCACCATCAGCTCTGTAGCAACGATAACAATCACCAAACCAACAAGCACCGGCACCGAGGTGCGTTTTACGACTTCAAACGGCGAGATCTTCGCCATCCCGGCAACCGCAACGACTACGCCAGAAACGGGTGATAGGGTACGACCCAGGTTTGACGCCTGCAGCATCGGGATAGTCAAATACGCCGGGTTAATGCCGGAGGAGTGCGCCAGTTTCGGGATCATCTCAACAAACGCATAAAACGGCGCATTGCCTGAACCGGTCGTGACTGCCGCCAGCATTGTCAGGATCACCAATACCAGCATCAGGATGATACTCGCCGAACCAAACGAGGTAGCGATAGAAATCAGACTTTGAATAAAGCCGATGGTGCTAAGCCCCTGAGCGAATACCCCAGCGGCAACCAGCAGCATCACCACGTTAGCAAATGCATCTGCCATCCCGCGATAAGCCACTTCCAGACCAGAGAAAACTTTCTGGGTATTAAAGCTGCGGATGAACTCCAGAATGGAGGCAATTAGCATACAAATCACCAGAATAGTGATGATGTGTAATTGCGGACCCCATTTGCCGTCAAAAATCAGTACTCCGATGATCGGCGTGAACGGCAAAATGGCATAAAACGCAGGGGCAGTGGTGGTGATTTCACTGACATCTAACATTTCATGAGAGATGTGCTCTTTTTTATCCAGATAACGTTGCCAGAAGAAGTGGGCGATCGCCATGCCGATAATTGCAGCAATTGAGATAGGCAGCGTTGTTTTGAAGGCGAAGTCAATCAGCGACATTTCGGAAGCCTGCGCCGCCAGCACCACATCCCCTGAAGTCGGTGCGAGAATAATCGCCGCCGGGGAGGCACAAATGGCAGCAGCTGCGCCACGACTGATACCAACGTTTACCATCACCGGAAACAGGGTTGCCATCAGCAAAACACCCAGACCGGTTGCGGAAGAGACGGCCAGTGACATCAGACAGGCAACAAAATAGGCGGCAATCATCAGAAGGTAAGGGGAGTTAATATACTGCAATGGTTTTGACGCCAGCTTGACCACCATATCATTCGCGCCGATATGGGTCATGTAAGCGGCAAAGCCACACAGCATCATAATCATCATGCCGAGGTCGCCACCGCGGCTCATTAGCAATATTTTAACGTATTCAACGATATCCGTGGCGCTGTAGCCTGTTGAAGCCTGGCTGGACGGTAACACTTTGTGCCCCATAATGGCACTGATAATCAGCAATAACAGGCCACCGACAAATAACACGCCAGTGGCCGAATACCCTTTAATGATGTAGCGAGCTACACCCACAATAACCACAACCCCAATAAGGAGTTCAATGAATGTCAGCATAATTTTTCCTGTCTCCAGGCCCCAAAGTAAATAATAAAAAATTCCTAAAAGTTAAGGAAAAAATATGCCCAATAAATTGGCGGTGAATGCTGATTAAAATCAAGAAAAACTGCCATTAAGACATTGAAGTTGCTGTTTTTATGCGTAGATAACAAAACGCATATTTAGCGGTTGGCAAATATCACATAATAATGTGTGTAAATTGATGGTGGATTGATGCAAATTTGTTAATTGTAAGGTGTTAGCTGCGGTTGTGTGCTCAAAAAATAATCTTCCATGAGCATGAGTTGACGATACATAATATATTTTTCGTTAAGATATTTTTTATATCTTATTAAAAAATAAAGTAATTTTTATCGGTTGTATTTTGTTATCAGAAACGACTTGGTTTTTCTTTTATGACTATTCCCATCGCAGAAAACGATGCGTCGTCTTTAATCGATGCGCGGAAATATTTATCTTGAACTAGCGGAAATAAATAGGGCAGCTATTCATATTATTCTTCATGTTGGGGCTATTGAGGTTATGTTAATTGTAGCTTTGCTATGTTAGTAGTAGATTTCTGATAAATGTTTAATGGTCACAAATGAACGTGAGTAAATATGTCGCTATATTTTTCTTTGTTTTTATTCAGTTAATCAGTGTTGGTAAAGTTTTTGCTAACGCTGATGAGTGGATGACAACGTTTAGAGAAAATATTGCACAAACCTGGCAACAGCCAGAACATTATGATTTATATATTCCTGCCATCACCTGGCATGCACGTTTTGCTTACGACAAAGAAAAAACCGATCGCTATAACGAGCGACCGTGGGGCGGCGGTTTTGGTCAGTCGCGTTGGGATGAAAAAGGAAACTGGCATGGCCTGTATGCCATGGCATTTAAGGACTCGTGGAACAAATGGGAACCGATTGCCGGATACGGATGGGAAAGTACCAGGCGACCGCTGGCGGATGAAAATTTTCATTTAGGCCTGGGATTTACCGCTGGCGTAACGGCGCGCGATAACTGGAATTACATCCCTCTTCCGGTTCTACTGCCATTGGCCTCTGTGGGGTATGGCCCCGCGACGTTTCAGATGACCTACATTCCGGGTACCTACAACAATGGCAATGTGTACTTTGCCTGGATGCGCTTTCAGTTTTGAGACAAATGAAGTTTTAGTAAATCCTTTAAAATCAACCAGTAAAATAATTAACATCAAAAATAACGCGACTTTTATCACTTTTTAGTAAAGTTGCACTGGACAAAGCGTACCACAATTGGTGTACTGGTAACCGACACAGCATTTGTGTCTATTTTTCATGTAAAGGTAATTTTGATGTCTAAGATTAAAGGTAACGTTAAGTGGTTTAATGAGTCCAAAGGATTCGGTTTCATTACTCCGGAAGACGGCAGCAAAGACGTGTTCGTACACTTCTCTGCAATCCAGACTAATGGTTTTAAAACTCTTGCTGAAGGTCAGCGCGTAGAGTTCGAAATCACTAACGGTGCCAAAGGCCCTTCTGCTGCAAACGTAATCGCTCTGTAAGATACGTCAGCAAGAATTCAAAACCCGCTTAATCAGCGGGTTTTTTTTGGTTTTTAGTGTGCGGTTGAGGCCGAAAACAGCCAGAAAGCCAGTGCGGTCATGGCAAAAGACCCCAAAAGATTGACGAAAACGTTCAGTAACGCCCAGCCAAAGCGGCCCTCTTGTAACAAAAACACCACTTCTGCCGAAAATGTTGAGAAGGTTGTTAGACCGCCACAAAATCCGGTGGTGATTAATACTTTCCACACTGGATCAATGTTCGTCATCCTGCTGAACCAGGCGAATCCCATTCCTATGATGAATGCCCCAATCAGGTTTGCTGCCAGCGTCCCCAACGGAATCGCCTGATGCAGCGGGTTAAATCGCATACTTAACAGCCATCTCGCCACGCTTCCCGTACCACCGCCTATAAAAACTGCTAAAAGAAGTTGTAACACTGCAAAATCCTGCTATTTGATTTGTATGAGTGATAAGTGTAACGCCGAATAATCGCCGTTGGCGAATTTTACGACTCTGACAGGAGGAGGTGGCAATGCTGGTTGCCGCAGGACAGTTTGCTGTTACATCTGTGTGGGAAAAGAACGCTGAGATTTGTGGCTCGTTGATGGCGCAGGCGGCGGAAAACGACGTTTCGCTGTTTGTCCTGCCGGAAGCATTACTGGCGCGTGATGATCATGATGCAGATCTATCGGTTAAATCAGCACAGCTGCTGGAAGGCGAATTCCTCGGACGTTTACGGCGAGAAAGTAAACGTAACATGATGACGACAATTCTGACGATTCATGTTCCTTCAACGCCGGGGCGCGCATGGAATATGCTGGTGGCGCTACAGGCAGGAAACATCGTCGCCCGTTATGCCAAACTGCATCTCTATGATGCATTTGCCATTCAGGAATCACGCCATGTTGATGCCGGTAATGAAATAGCTCCGTTACTGGAGGTGGAAGGGATGAAGGTCGGTCTGATGACCTGTTATGACTTACGCTTTCCAGAGCTGGCGCTGGCACAGGCATTACAGGGAGCTGAAATCCTGGTACTTCCTGCCGCCTGGGTTCGTGGGCCGCTCAAAGAGCATCACTGGTCAACGTTGCTTGCCGCTCGTGCGCTGGATACCACCTGTTATATGGTGGCGGCGGGGGAGTGCGGGAACAAAAATATCGGGCAAAGCCGGATTATAGATCCCTTTGGCGTCACCATTGCGGCAGCGTCAGAAATGCCAGCACTCATTATGGCGGAAGTGACGCCCGAACGTGTGCGTCAGGTACGCGCGCAACTGCCCGTCTTAAACAACCGTCGCTTTGCGCCGCCGCAATTATTATGATGTTTTTTTACTCGGCGCTTGATTCACCTTGTTACAGATTGCTATTGTGTGCGCGCGTCGAATGACCGTTAATATTCTCTGGTTTTTAAGGCGCGTTCTGTTGCCGGTTATATGTCAAGAAGGTATCTATGGGTGAGATTAGTATTACCAAACTGCTGGTAGTTGCGGCGCTGGTCGTTCTGCTGTTTGGGACTAAGAAGTTACGTACGCTGGGCGGAGACCTTGGAGCGGCCATTAAAGGGTTCAAGAAGGCGATGAATGATGACGATGCTGCGGCGAAAAAAGGCGCAGACGTTGATCTTCAGGCTGAAAAGCTCTCTCATAAAGAGTGACGTGGCGAGCAGGACGCTCCCTCAATATCTTGTTCGATACAAAAACCCGCTTCAAAAAGCGGGTTTTTTATCAGACAGATGTAAGTAATTATTACAGGATTACTTAACTTCCATCCCTTTCGCCTGCAAATCGGCGTGGTAAGAAGAGCGGACAAACGGACCGCATGCAGCATGGGTAAAGCCCATCGCCAGCGCTTCGGCTTTCATTTCGTCGAACTCATCCGGGCTAACGTAACGTTGAACCGGCAGGTGATGGCGGCTTGGCTGCAAATATTGCCCCAGCGTTAGCATCGTCACACCATGACGGCGCAGGTCGCGCATTACCTCAATAATTTCTTCATTGGTTTCACCCAGTCCCACCATCAGACCAGACTTGGTCGGGATTTCCGGATGCGCTTCTTTAAAGCGTTCCAGCAGCTTCAGCGACCAGTTGTAATCTGCACCAGGCCGTACCTGACGGTAAATACGCGGTACGTTTTCCAGGTTATGGTTGAACACATCTGGTGGTGTGGCGGTCAGAATATCCAGAGCACGATCCATACGACCGCGGAAATCCGGCACCAGAGTTTCAATTTTGATTTGCGGGCTTTTTTCCCGAATGGCAGTAATGCAATCCGCAAAGTGCTGGGCACCGCCATCGCGCAGGTCATCACGGTCAACGGAGGTGATAACCACATAACGCAGCGCCATATCGGCAATGGTCTGCGCCAGTTTCACTGGTTCATTGGCATCAGGAGCTACCGGGCGACCGTGGGCAACGTCACAGAACGGGCAACGGCGGGTACAAATAGCGCCGAGGATCATAAACGTTGCTGTGCCGTGGTTAAAGCATTCCGCCAGGTTAGGGCAGGAGGCTTCCTCACAGACAGAATGCAGGCCATTTTTGCGCATTGCGGCTTTGATGCCCTGGATACGTGTAGAGTCCGCTGGAAGCTTGATTTTCATCCATTCCGGCTTGCGCAGCAGGGCTTCGCGCTCTGTTGCCACGTTTTTAACCGGGATAAGGGCCATCTTATCGGCATCGCGGTATTTAACACCGCGTTCCATCACAATGGGTTTACTCATAGCGTGCGTGTTCCAGTTGCGAATTACGAAGGAAAGCGTTTCAATTCAATAGATTGTTGTAATTATCAACTATTTTTGAATTAACGACTGGCAGTATATCATTGAAACGGACCTGAAAGCAGCCAAAGCGGTCGCGAAAATGTAAAATTGTTGTTGGATTGTGCCATTTTATCGTTCTGCGCTGTGATCTGGCTGTAACAATACTTTTTCAAAATGCATTACGGATAACATCTATGGTCCTGTGCAAAACATGTTATCGGTGATGAGATCGGTTTGAAACTGACTGAGTTGGTTTTCCGCGCCGCCGATGGGCGGGTTGCGCAGTAAAAGCTGTGGATAGTGAGTTTTAATCGCCCGATAGATGACAGGAAGGACCAGGGCTCCGACCGAGGGGGGCAGATTAAGCACTTTCGCTGCATTAACGATTCCTTTATGGACATATGCAACTTCAAAATAGTCAGAAGAGTAAGATCAATATTTCGTAAGGTTGTAAATATTTGTGGTTTACCTTCTGACGATTTTCTACTTAAACAGGGTTCAATTTGATTATTACTATCCACGCACTTACTCAAATTTTATTCATGGAAAAATAATATTTATAAAAATTACAATAATCTTATGTCTAATTGGGACGGAACGCTTTTGCTCACCATGGTCAATTATTTCAATGAGTTAATCAATTAGGTGGGCTACGGAGCAAGGCGTAGCATCGCATTTCTGCAAGTGATAAAGAAAATATACAAACGCGAAGGAGATGTAAAGCATTAGCAGGTATTATGAGTAATGACCCAGTGTAAATTGGGCCATTGATGTATGGAATTAAGCGGTAATATATTCGAAGTCAGGATTGTTTAGTAGCGCTAAAATATTTTCCAGTAAACGTGGTGCAATATTATTAGTTGTCGCTTCGGGTTTCCATTGTGATATTTTAGCCATTTCCATTCCTGCATACCCACAAGGATTAATACGTAAAAATGGTGAAAGATCCATATTGACGTTTAATGCCAGACCGTGGAATGAACAACCGCGTCGAATACGTAAACCCAGTGAGCAAATTTTCTTTTCCCCGACATAGACACCAGGCGCGTCAGCCCGAGGATGCGCTTCTATACCCAGTTCAGCCAGGGTATTCACCACTGTTTGCTCAAGCAAGGTCACCAGTTCACGCACACCGAGTTTACGGCGTTTCAGGTTAAGCAACACATACATCACCTGTTGCCCCGGCCCGTGATAAGTCACCTGCCCACCGCGATCGCTCTGGATCACCGGAATATCACCCGGCATTAAAATGTGCTCCGCCTTTCCTGCCTGCCCTTGGGTGAATACCGGATAGTGCTCGACCAGCCAGATTTCATCAAGGGTACTATCATCGCGGGTATCGGTGAATTCATGCATAGCCTGGGAGATTGGCTCGTAAGGCTGAAGACCGAGCTGGCGGACAAGAATTTTATCCTGATACAAAACGGCGTCTCCGTGGAGAATGAGTAAAAGTGGGGGAAAAGTATATCACAGCGAGGAGAGGGGAGTTACCCGACCAGGAGCCGGGTAACGGAGAAGCGAGTTACAGAACCATGCGGACAATATCGATTTTGCCCAGTTCTTCATACAGTGTTTCAACCTGCTCGATATGAGTGGCGTTGATAGTGATAGATACCGAGTGGTAGTTGCCTTTGCTGCTTGGTTTTACCGTTGGGGTGTAGTCACCTGGCGCATGGCGCTGTACCACTTCAACCACCTGATCAACCAGCTCAGGTAACGCCTGCCCCATAACTTTGTAAGTAAAAGGAGTAGGGAATTCAAGCAGTTCGTTAAGTTTGGTTTTCATGTCAGCTCCGGCGTAACGTAATTAAATAGCAACTCCCGCCAGAAGGCGGGAGTTTTTTACTGATGCTTAGTATATGGGGACGGAAATTACACTTTCAAGTGTTCAATTTTTAACCAAACCAGTGATGGAACATTAATTTAATGTAATCAATGATTTTGCCGAAGAAGTTACCTTCCGGGATTTCTTGCAGCACAACCAGCGGGCGTTGTTCGATCGTTTTGCCATCAAGCTGGAAGTTGATAGTACCGACGACCTGATTCTTTTGCAGCGGCGCATGCAATTCACTGCTGTTCAGCACATAGCTGGCTTTCAGATCTTTCATGCGACCACGCGGAATGGTCAGGTACACGTCTTTATCAACCCCTAACGAAGCGCGATCAGAATCACCAAACCAAACCGGTTCAGAGGCGAACTCTTTACCTACTTTCAGTGGGTTAACGGTTTCGAAGAAACGGAAGCCCCAGGTTAGCAATTTTTTACTTTCGGCTTCACGGCCTTTAAAAGTACGTCCGCCCATCACCGCAGAGATCAAGCGCATCTGGCCTTCAGTCGCAGAAGCAACAAGGTTGTAACCTGCTTTGTCAGTGTGTCCGGTTTTGATGCCGTCGACATTCAGGCTGTTATCCCATAACAGGCCGTTACGGTTCAGCTGGCGAATACCGTTAAACGTAAATTCTTTTTCTTTATAGATCGAGTATTCATTCGGTACGTCACGGATCAACGCCTGGCCGATCAGCGCCATATCTCGCGCGGAGCTGTACTGACCATCAGCATCCAGACCGTGTACCGTCTGGAAGTGGGTATTTTTCAGGCCCAGGGCGTTAACGTAGCTGTTCATCAAGCCAACAAAAGCGTCCTGGCTACCAGCGGCAAAATCGGCCATGGCGACACAAGCATCGTTACCCGATTGCAGGTTAATACCGCGGATCAGCTGAGAAACCGGAACCTGCATGCCCGGTTTGAGGAACATCAGCGAAGAACCTTTAAACACCGGGTTACCGGTGGCCCATGCGTCGTTGCCGATAGTGACTAAATCAGTTTCTTTAAATTTACCGGCTTTCATTGCCTGGCCGATAACGTAACTGGTCATCATTTTGGTCAGGCTGGCAGGATCGCGGCGGACATCAGCGTTCTGTTCGGCGAGTACTTTGCCGGAGTTATAGTCAATCAGGATGTAGGACTCCGCGTCGATCTGCGGTACACCCGGGATCATGGTTTTGATATTCAGGTCATCGGCATGTGCAGCAGAGATAAAGGCTGTGCAAAGAGCCGTGGTGAGCGCCAGGCGCTTCATGATACGAGCGGAAAAAATGGTATTCATGGTCTGAACTACGACATCCGTGATGGAATTAAAAAAAGTGCCCTACTATAGCAAATGCACTACCGGCAGGCATCTGACTTTCCGCGTGACTTTGTTAACGTCATTTACAGAAATTGACACATCAGATGCCTGCTTTACGCTACTGCGCGGTGGTAATAAATGACTGTAATTGGGCTTCGGTTTGCAAACGTTGCTGCAAGGTACTGGCTTCGGCTTTGCTGGCGAATGGGCCAAGCTGGATCCGCCAGACCGCGCCATTTTGAGTTACGCGACCGGGGACGCCGAACTTCTGTCCCAGTTGCTGTTGGTACTGTTGCGCACGAGCCTGATCGCTAACGGCCCCGACTTGCACCATAAAGTTGCCGCTGGCGCTTTGCGAGGCGGCTTGCGGTGTCACCATTGCAGGTGAGGTTGCAGGCGTTGTCGACGGAGCTGTAACAACGGGCTGTGGCGCAGGCGTCGGTTCGCTGCCTTCCAGTACACCAGGCGCTAAGGTCGTTGGTGCGCCGAGGAAACCGCTGCTGGTTACCGGCGCGCCGGTCGGATCTTCGCTTTTTAGCGTCGAATTACTGACCGGAAGAATGTCACCCTGCGGGACAGGCACTGAACTTGTTCCCGCGCCACCGCTTAAATCGGGAGGTGCTGGCAGGGCGTAAGTCTGTTTGGCGACTGTGGTACAAGCCATACCAGGACCAGAAAGCGAACCATCCTGGGCGACAATAATCGGATCGATACGAACTTTGGTGTTGTTTGACGTGTTAAGACGGTCAGCTGCCGCGCGAGAAAGCGAAATCACGCGGTCGTTGCCATAAGGGCCGCGATCATTAATGCGCACCACGATCATTCGCCCGTTAGCCAGATTAGTGATTCTGGCGTAGCTGGGGATTGGAAGCGTTGGATGGGCCGCCGTCAACTGTGTCGGATCGAAAGCTTCGCCAGAGGCCGTCAGGTTACTGCCGGGTTCGGCATCATAGATTGCCGCCAGTCCCGCCTGGCTAAATCGAGACGGATCCTGCACGATTTTGTAGCTTTTACCGTCGCGCTGGTAATCCTGATTTGCCGTCGCGTTCAGTGGTTCGAAACGCGGGTCTGCCCCGCTAATTTCAACTATGGGGCCGTTACATACCGCAGGCTGCGGTACACTTACCGTCTGTTGCTGACTATCATCGCTTGTACATGCCGCGAGCATTCCTGCCGCGATGCAGATCCCGAGCCACTGCTTACGCATTGCGCACCTCTTACACGCTTTTCGACAACATTTTCCTGTGGGTGTGGATTGACATTACAATCCCGAACCCAGCCATCAGCACAATTAGCGCCGATCCTCCATAACTGACCAGTGGGAGCGGAACCCCTACAACCGGCAGAATACCGCTTACCATACCAATATTTACGAAGACATAAACGAATAATATCAGCATTAAGCCGCCAGCCATGACGCGACCAAAGGTGGTTTGCGCTCTGGCGGCTATCCACAGCCCGCGCATGATCAGCAGAATGTAAAGAGCGAGCAGAATCAAAATGCCCACTAATCCCAGCTCTTCCGCCAGTACCGCGAAGATAAAGTCGGTATGGCGTTCGGGGAGAAATTCAAGCTGTGACTGAGTGCCGTGCAGCCAGCCTTTGCCGCGTAATCCGCCGGAGCCAATAGCAATTTTAGACTGAATAATGTGATAGCCTGCGCCGAGTGGGTCTGATTCCGGGTCCAGGAGCATCATTACGCGCTGGCGCTGGTAATCATGCATCAGGAAGAACCACAGAATCGGAATGAACGCCGCTACCAGCACTACTGCGACGCCAATCAGACGCCAGCTAAGGCCAGAGAGGAACAGTACAAACAGGCCGGAAAGCGCAACGAGGATTGATGTTCCCAGGTCAGGCTGTGCAGCCACCAGCAGCGTGGGCATAAATATCAGTACCAGCGCGATAGCTGTATTCTTCAATGAAGGTGGGCAAACGTCGCGGTTGATAAAGCGTGCAACCATCAACGGTACGGCTATCTTGGCAATTTCCGACGGTTGAAAACGAACAATACCGAGGTCCAGCCAGCGTTGAGCGCCTTTAGAGATGGCACCGAAAGCATCTACCGCCACCAGCAAAATAATACAGATGATATAGAGATAGGGGGCCCAGCCTTCATAAACGCGTGGAGGAATTTGCGCCATCACCACCATGATGACCAGACCCATCGCAATCTGGCCGATTTTACGCTCCATCATGCCAATATCCTGACCGCTGGCGCTCCAGATAACCAGGGCGCTGTAAACCAGCAATGCCAGTAAGATCAGCAGCATTGTGGGATCGAGATGGACTTTATCCCAGAATGTTTTTTTATTCGGATTATCCGTCATGATTAATGGTCCTCCGCTGCGGCAACCGCTGGATTTTCCGCAGGCAGATCGGTGTTGTTATCACCCAGCATAATGTGGTCGAGGATCTGGCGCATCAGCGTACCAACCGCCGGACCCGCGCCACCGTTCTCCAGAATCATGGCGACAGCCACTTGCGGATTGTTGTATGGCGCAAAGGCGGTCATCAGTTTGTGGTCACGTAAACGCTCGGCAATTTTGTGCGCATTATAGGTTTCGTTCGCTTTCAGACCGAAGACCTGAGCGGTACCGGATTTCGCCGCAATTTTGTACGGTGCGCTGGCAAAATATTTATGCGCCGTACCGTTAGGGCGGTTAGCAACACCGTACATACCGTCTTTCGCCAGCTCCCAGTAACCGGAATGAATATCGCCGACGGGCGGTTCATGCGGTTGTACCCATGGCACCTGTTTGCCGTCTTCGGCGGTGCTCATCAGTAAATGCGGAACCTTCACGATACCGTCATTAATCAGGATCATCAGTGCCTTACTCATCTGGATTGGGGTCGCTGTCCAGTAACCCTGACCGATACCAACCGGAATGGTGTCACCCTGATACCACGGTTTTTTAAAGCGTTTCTGTTTCCATTCGCGGGTAGGCATGTTGCCGGAACGTTCTTCCGCCAGGTCGATACCGGTGTAATGACCATAACCGAATTTCCCCATCCATTCGGAGAGGCGATCGATCCCCATATCGTAGGCCACCTGATAGAAGAAGGTATCCGCAGATTCTTCCAGCGATCTTGTGACATTCAGACGCCCGTGGCCCCATTTTTTCCAGTCACGATAACGTTTTTCCGACCCTGGCAGTTGCCACCAGCCGGGGTCAAACAGCGTCGTATTGCGCGTGATCACCCCGGCACTCAATGCCGAAACCGCAACATAGGGTTTAACTGTAGACGCGGGAGGATAAACCCCCTGTGTGGCGCGGTTCACCAGCGGTGTATTCGGGTCGTTCAGCAAGGCGGAATAATCTTTGCTGGAGATACCGTCAACAAACAGGTTTGGGTCATAACTAGGCGTGGAAACCAGCGCCAACACCCCACCTGTACGCGGATCGGTGACTACCACAGCTGCGCGGCTACCCGCCAGCAGCGTTTCAATATATTGCTGGAGTTTGAGATCCAGCGTCAGGTAAATATCGTGTCCGGCTTGCGGTGGTACTTCTTTTAACTGGCGGATAACACGCCCACGGTTGTTAACTTCAACCTCTTCATAACCGGTCTGACCGTGCAGCACGTCTTCATAGTAACGTTCAATGCCCAGCTTACCGATATCATGCGTTGCCGCATAGTTGGCCAGTTTGCCGTCATTATTCAGGCGTTCGACGTCTTTATCGTTGATTTTCGACACATAGCCGATGACGTGGGTCAACGCCGAACCGTAAGGATAGTAACGACGTTTATAGCCTTTAACTTCAACACCCGGAAAACGGTACTGGTTGACGGCAAAGCGAGCTACTTGTACTTCGGTCAGGTTAGTTTTCACCGGAATAGAGGTGAAACGGTGTGAACGTGCGCGCTCTTTTCGGAATGCCGCAATATCATCATCGGTCAGATCAACCACGCTGCGCAAAGCGTCCAGCGTTTGCTGCACGTTATCGACTTTCTCCGGCATCATTTCTATCTGGTAGATAGTGCGGTTGAGAGCCAGAGGGATACCGTTACGGTCGTAGATAATGCCGCGGCTGGGTGCGATAGGCACCAGCTTAATGCGGTTTTCATTAGAGCGGGTCTGGTAGTCGGTAAAGCGAACAATTTGCAGATTATACAGGTTGGCGATAAGCACGCCGGTCAGCAGCAAAATCCCCAAAAAGGCGACCAGCGCCCGGCGCACAAACAGCGCGGACTCTGCCGTATAGTCGCGAAAAGAGTTCTGTAGTTTCATCCGCTGCGTTTTCTACTCAAAGCTCACTTATCACTCACGGTGATAAGGATGGTTGGTGGTGATGCTCCACGCCCGGTACAGACTCTCTGCGACCAGCACGCGAACCAGCGGATGGGGAAGGGTAAGTGCCGACAGCGACCAGCTCTGCTCCGCCGCCGCTTTACAGGCAGGCGACAACCCTTCAGGCCCGCCAATCAGTAGACTGACGTCGCGACCATCCAGCTTCCAGCGTTCCAGCTCAGCGGCTAACTGCGGCGTATCCCAGGGCTTGCCTGGAATATCGAGGGTGACAATGCGGTTTTTGCCTGCGGCCGCCAACATCTGCTCACCCTCTTTGTCGAGTATGCGCTTGATGTCCGCATTCTTGCCGCGTTTTCCGGCCGGAATTTCAATCAGCTCGAAGGGCATATCTTTCGGAAAACGACGCAGGTACTCGGTAAAACCGGTTTGTACCCAGTCCGGCATTTTCGTTCCCACGGCGACAAGTTGCAGCTTCACGCATTAACTCCAGAGTTTTTCCAGTTCATACAGGCGACGGCTCTCTTCCTGCATGACATGGACAATCACATCGCCCAAATCCACGACAATCCAGTCGGCGCTGTTTTCACCTTCTACGCCGAGCGGTAACAGGCCCGCTGCGCGAGACTCCTGCACAACGTGATCAGCAATGGACATAACATGGCGGCTGGACGTACCCGTACAGATGATCATGCAGTCGGTGATGCTGGATTTGCCCTGAACGTCTAAGGCGATGATGTCCTGACCTTTGAGGTCATCAATTTTGTCGATAACAAAATCCTGGAGTGCTTTACCCTGCAAGTTTTCCCCCTGGGTGAATCAAATAGATAAAAATGGTCTGTCAGTATACCTGAACCAGAGGCGATTTCGGGACAATTGTCGCCGAATCGGCTTTCGAAAGTGGGCTATCATCCCACCCCGCGCCGCAGATTGCATCGCCATTTTTGTAAAACAATTTCTACAAAGTCGTGTCTGGCGGAAAAAGTCTGGCTGCGGAGAATATCAGCCTGCCCGGGGCTGTCAATGGTCGTTGCGGCTTACCCGTAAAAAAACAGAAAAGTCATGCATTCTCGACCCCGATGGCACGGCTATTGAGGACGCGTAGCGTCGCGAATTTTTGGTTGATATCAATGGCGCTCCAACACCCCTGGTCAACGCGGAAATGCCACATAGACTCGGCAGGCATGCCAATTAAACGAGCAATTAACAGACTCAGTACGCCCTGATGGCTGACGACTAAAATATTCTGATAGTGCTGATATTCACTAAGCCTTGCGATAAATCGTTCCACACGTTGCGAAAATGCCTGAAATCCTTCACCGTTCGTGGGGATAGCATGCTGCCAGTCATTGCACCACGCGCTATAGTTTTCGGCATCTTCTTGCATGAGGTCACGATGATGTCGCATCTCCCAGTCGCCAAAAAACATTTCATTGAGTTCAGGGATGATATGAACGGGGTGCTGGCGGTCACTAAGAACCAGTCGCGCGGTATGCTGTGCCCGTTCCAGTTCACTGCATAAAACCAGGTCAAAGGAAACATCATGTAGCAGCGTATGCAGATTTTGCGCTTGCTCAATACCGCGCGCGGTCAGGGGTGTGGGCGCATGACCGCTGTACAGACCATCGACATTCGCTTGCGTTTCACCATGACGAATTAACCACAGTCGCATCATGCCCTCCGTAACGACAGGTATCAGCGATACAAGCCTTGTTGGTTAATGTAAGTCAGTACCGGTTCCGGTAATAAATCCTCACACGATTCACCATTTTGCAAACGTTCGCGGATGATGGTCGCCGAGATGTTAAACCACGGCGTTTCAGCCAGATAAATTTTACCGGCAGGCTGAAGGTGAAGATCTTCCGGGTTATGTGTCAAATGATCCTCCAGCCATTGCTGATATTGTGGTTGTGCCATTTCAAGTGGGTAACCAGGACGCCGACAGACGATCAAATGTGCATTGTCGAGTATCGTTTCGTATTCGTACCAGGTCGGAAAGGTCAGCAATGAATCCTGACCAATAATAAACGCCAGCGGCACGTCCGGTCCTTGCTCCTGCCGCCACTCTTTCAGTGTTTGCGCAGTGTAAGAGGGGGCATTGCGCTTTAGCTCGCGTTCATCAAGAGTAAATAATGGCTTGTCGGCAATCGCCAGTTCAAGCATGTGTTTACGCTGCATGCTGTTTGCTTCCGGCTGGGGACGATGCGGAGGAACATTATTAGGGATGATTGTGACCCGCGTCAGACCAATCAAATTCGCCAGCGTTTCCACGGGTTTAAGATGACCATAGTGCACCGGATCAAAGGTGCCGCCAAACAGAGCCTGTAAAGATTTCATATCAACCGTCGATAAATACGTCCGCCAGGGGTTTATGGCACAACAGAAGAGATAACCCTTCAAGCTCTGCCCACACTGACTGACCGTAATCTTGTTTGAGGGTGAGTTCCGTTCGTGTCAGGAGTTGCACGGCCTGACGTAACTGCGACTGGCTTAAGCGATTTAACGCCTCGCTCATCATGCCCCTGCGGTTCTGCCATACCCGATGCTTATCAAACAACGCACGCAGTGGCGTATGGGCAGACTGGCGTTTCAGGTTAACCAGTAACAACAGTTCACGTTGTAATGTGCGCAACAAAATAACCGGTTCGCTGCCTTCCAGACGCAGTTGCTGAAGAATATGCAACGCGCGCTTACTTTTTCCCATCAACAAAGCATCAACCCAATGAAAAGGGGTGAAATGCGCGGCATCATTCACCGCCTGTTCAACGCGCGGTAATGTCAGTTTGCCGTCCGGCCAGAGTAGCGATAAACGCTCCAGTGCCTGGGCCAGCGCCAGCAGGTTACCTTCATAACAGTAGCAGAGCACCTGATTTGCAGCGTCATCCAGTTCTAAGTTGAGCTGTTTTGCGCGCGCAGCAACCCAGCGGGGCAGCTGAGCCTGCTCCGGTGTCTGACAGGTCACCTGCACGCTGCGATTCGCAAGAGCAGTAAACCAGGCGGCATTTTCTTGCGCTTTGCTTAATTTATTACCGCGGACGATCAACAGCAGGTCGTCATGCAGAAGTCCGGTGAGTGTGAGAAGTTGTTCATTGATCGCCGCATTCGGTCCGTTTTCGGGTAACAACAGCAATAGCGTTTGTCGACTGGCAAACAGGCTCATGGCCTGGCATAACGAAAAAATCGCATTCCAGTCGGTGTTGGGATCAATGGAAAAAGTGTGGTGTTCTTCGAACCCTTGCGCCGCAGCGACCTGACGAACAGCGTCCTGGCTTTCCTGCAATAACAGAGGATCGTTACCAAGTAAAAGATACGCCGCGCGCAGCCCTTCATTGAGCTGCGCGCGGAGTTGTTCCGGGTACAACCGAATCATCAGTTACCCAGCGTGGTGGAGACGCGTGCAGGCGTTGCCGGAGTATCCGTTGTGGTCGACGTCTGTTCTTCGTCGGAACGAATATCCGCAGCACGGATGCTTGGCAGCTTACGAATCAGCTGTTCGGCAGCACGGTCGTACATCTCTTTTACGATCATGTCTTGTTCGTTATCTTTCGCTAACGCCATTTGCGGGTTATCGAAGAACGAACGGAAGACTTTGGCGCTAATCGGGTAGATATCACGGCCGGGGATCAACACGGTCGCATTCACCGTCATGATCATCTGATACTCTGCTGTTTGACCGTTACGGAATACCGATGCGGTATCTTTCGCGATGCTCACTTTACCCAAACGCAGGGATGGAACGTCCTTACGCGTGGTTTCTTTATCAAGCAACTCGACACCATTCAGACGTAACTGATTACGCACCGCACGGCTTAATGGCCCGTTCGGATCGCCTGAGTCCAGGATCATGACTTTCATAGTGGAAGGAACCTGCGTGGTGTCACGCAGATGCCAGCCACACCCGGCGGTGATTAACACCGCCAGAGATAACAACAATGTTGCCAGATATCGCACGCTTCCTCCCGCGCTTAGCCAACGACCAGATTGAGGAGTTTACCTGGTACGTAAATCACTTTACGTACAGTAACGCCATCAAGATATTTTGCTACCAGATGTTCCTGGCCAGCACGTTCGCGAACCTGTTCTTCCGTTGCGTCCACCGGAACGGTGATTTTTGCACGGACTTTACCGTTAACCTGCACCACGACCAGCGTGGAGTCTTCCACCATCGCTTTTTCGTCAGCAACCGGCCACGGCGCGTTGTCGATATCGCCTTCGCCTTTCAGTTCCTGCCACAGCGTGAAGCAGATGTGCGGGGTGAACGGGTTAAGCATACGGACTACCGCCAGCAGCGCTTCCTGCATCAGGGCGCGATCCTGCTCGCCATCGGTCGGTGCTTTCGCCAGTTTGTTCATCAGCTCCATAATCGCCGCAATTGCGGTGTTGAAGGTCTGACGACGGCCGATATCATCGGTTACTTTAGCGATAGTTTTATGCACATCGCGACGCAGCGCTTTCTGATCTTCAGTCAGCGCATCGACGTTCAGTGCCGCAACATCACCTTTTGCTGTATGCTCGTACACCAGTTTCCAGACACGTTTCAGGAAGCGGTTAGCCCCTTCCACGCCGGACTCCTGCCATTCGAGAGTCATATCAGCCGGAGAAGCAAACATCATAAACAGACGAACGGTGTCCGCGCCGTAACGTTCAACCATCACCTGCGGGTCGATACCGTTGTTCTTCGACTTGGACATTTTGCTCATGCCGGTATAAACCAGTTCATGGCCTGCCGCATCTTTCGCTTTCACGATACGGCCTTTCTCGTCACGTTCAACGATAGCATCAACCGGGGAAACCCAGTTACGTTCGCCGTTTTCACCAACATAGTAGAAGGCATCTGCCAGCACCATACCCTGACACAGCAACTGTTTCGCTGGTTCGTCAGAGTTCACCATGCCTGCATCACGCATCAGTTTGTGGAAGAAGCGGAAGTAGAGCAGGTGCATAATGGCGTGTTCGATACCACCAATGTAAATATCCACCGGCAGCCAGTAGTTAGCCGCTTTGGAATCCAGCATACCTTCTTTGTACTCCGGGCAAGTGTAGCGCGCATAGTACCAGGAGGACTCCATAAAGGTGTCGAAAGTGTCGGTTTCACGCAGTGCTGGCATACCGTTAACGGTAGTTTTTGCCCATTCCGGATCTGCTTTAATCGGGCTGGTAATGCCGTCCATCACCACATCTTCCGGCAGGATCACCGGCAGCTGGTCGTCCGGGGTCGGCATTACGGTACCGTCTTCCAGCGTCACCATCGGAATCGGCGCGCCCCAGTAACGCTGACGAGAAACACCCCAGTCGCGCAGGCGGTAGTTCACTTTACGCTCGCCAACGCCCATTTCAGTCAGTTTGTCGGCAATGGCGTTGAAGGCCGCTTCATGGTCAAGACCATTAAACTCGCCAGAGTTGAACAGCACGCCTTTTTCAGTCAGGGCTTGCTGAGAAAGATCTGGCTCAGAGCCGTCAGCTGCCAGGATAACCGGTTTGATGTTCAGGCCGTATTTAGAGGCAAACTCGTAGTCGCGCTGGTCGTGACCCGGAACCGCCATAACTGCGCCCGTGCCGTATTCCATCAATACGAAGTTTGCTGCCCAAACGGGAATTTCTTCGCCCGTTAATGGGTGAACCGCTTTAAAGCCAGTATCGACGCCTTTTTTCTCCATCGTCGCCATTTCAGCTTCGGCAACTTTGGTGTTACGGCATTCGTCAATAAAGGCGGCCAGTTCAGGATTATTTTCCGCCGCTTTCTGTGCCAGCGGATGACCCGCAGCCACCGCCAGGTAGGTACAACCCATAAAGGTGTCCGGGCGGGTAGTGTAAACGGTCAGCGTGTTGTCATAGTCCTTAACGTTGAAGGTGATTTCCACGCCTTCGGAACGACCGATCCAGTTACGCTGCATTGTTTTAACGGTGTCTGGCCAGTGATCCAGTTTATCCAGATCGTTGAGCAGCTCGTCAGCGTAAGCAGTGATTTTGATAAACCACTGCGGGATCTCTTTACGCTCAACTTTGGTATCGCAGCGCCAGCAGCAGCCGTCGATAACTTGTTCGTTCGCCAGTACGGTCTGGTCGTTCGGGCACCAGTTGACCGCAGAAGTCTTCTTATATACCAGGCCTTTTTTATACAGTTCGGTGAAGAATTTCTGTTCCCAACGGTAGTATTCCGGCGTACAGGTCGCCAGCTCGCGGCTCCAGTCATAACCAAAGCCCAGCATTTTGAGCTGGTTTTTCATATACGCGATGTTGTCGTACGTCCACGGTGCTGGCGCGGTGTTGTTTTTCACCGCCGCGCCTTCCGCAGGCAGACCAAATGCGTCCCAGCCGATTGGCTGCAGGACGTTTTTGCCCAGCATACGCTGGTAGCGGGCGATCACGTCACCGATGGTGTAGTTGCGAACGTGGCCCATGTGTAGTCGACCAGAAGGATAGGGAAGCATAGACAGGCAGTAATACTTCTCTTTGCTCTCGTCTTCGGTTACTTCAAATGTGCGCTTCTCATCCCAGTGAAGCTGTACTTTGGATTCTATCTCTTCCGGGCGGTATTGCTCTTGCATGGCAGCCAGTGGTCCTGTTTTCAATACGGCTACAAATGTAGCGTTGATGTGGTTTTTCAGATCCGCATAGCATAGCCCAAACGCCCGCGTCAAAACAGCCTTTCGCGCACTCGACGTTGAAATGATGCCCGGATTATTCATACATTAATTTACAGAGTTTGTGGGCGTATTAGCAAAGCAAGGAACAAAGAACGTCTATTATTATAGTCAGTTAACGACCCGGGAGATGAAACGATGAACAAGGTTGCTCAATATTACCGTGAACTGGTCGCGTCATTGAGCGAACGCCTGCGCAATGGCGAACGTGATATCGACGCACTGGTGGAACAGGCGCGCGAGCGCGTAATAAAAACAGGGGAGTTAACGCGAACCGAGGTCGATGAGCTGACGCGAGCTGTCAGACGTGACCTGGAAGAGTTCGCCATGAGCTATGAAGAGAGCCTGAAAGAAGAGTCTGACAGCGTCTTTATGCGGGTGATTAAAGAAAGCTTGTGGCAGGAGCTGGCAGACATCACCGATAAAACGCAGCTTGAATGGCGCGAAGTTTTCCAGGACCTCAATCATCACGGGGTTTATCACAGCGGAGAAGTGGTAGGGCTGGGAAATCTGGTCTGCGAGAAATGTCACTTCCATCTCCCGATCTATACACCGGAAGTGCTGACGCTATGCCCGAAATGTGGTCATGATCAGTTCCAGAGACGCCCGTTCGAGCCGTAATGAAATGAGTGGCGCCGGATGGCGTGATGTCATCCGGCGAGTGATTAAGCGTAAAATTTCAGACGATCAGCCAGTAAATCAACAAAGCCCTGACGATCAACATCGACCATTACGGTGGCATTCGGTTTATTGCCAGTCAGATAATAATAATCAACAACCGTCATACCCTGGGTATATTTCCCTTGTGTTTCCACGCCAACCCAGCGCTCAACAGTGGTAAACAACTCCGGTTTCAACAGCCAGGCGATGGTGCATGGGTCATGCAGTGGTGCGCCGACAAAGCCCCATTTTTCGTCTTTATGATATTCGAGGAAGAAATCCAGCAGTTCGGCAACAATGGTTGAAACAGGGTTGCCAATCGCGCGGAAACGCTCAGTGTCTTCAACGTGGATTTGTGCTTTGTGAGTAACATCCAGACCGGCCATCACCACCGGAATTCCTGACTGGAAGACAATTTCTGCCGCTTCCGGGTCAACGTAAATATTAAATTCAGCCGCAGGCGTCCAGTTACCAAGCCCCATTGCGCCGCCCATAATCACGATACGGGCAATTTTGCTATGCAGTTCCGGGTGGCTATTGAGCAGCAAGGCAACGTTAGTTTGCGGTCCGGTAGAAACAATGGTGACAGGTTCCTCACTTTCACGCACCGTTTTCGCCATCAGCTCCACCGCCGTACAGTTTTGCGGTGCGAACGTCGGTTCCGGTAATGCCGGGCCGTCGAGACCGCTTTCGCCGTGCACGTTGTCCGCAATAATCAAATTACGCATTAACGGTTTTACCGCACCGCTTGCTACCGGAATATCGGTGCGATTAAGCAAGGTCAGCATACGCAGAACATTGCGTAAGGTTTTTTCTGGTGTCTGGTTTCCGGCGGAAGACGTAATTGCTTTGACATCAAGCTCTGGTGAGGCGAGGGCGAGAACGATTGCGATAGCGTCGTCATGACCTGGGTCGCAATCTAACAGAATTGGCAGTGCCATTGTTGCTCCTTGTTGTGTGTTTCTTTGCGACAAGGGTAACGCCGGGATGTAACAGATACGAGGGACGAAACGAGAAAGCGTGAGATGGCGCGCAATTGAGTATGCGCGCCAGAGTGATTAATGCAGGATTTTTGCGAGGAAGTCTTTTGCGCGGTCCGATTTCGGATCATCGAAGAAAGCGTCTTTCGGCGAGTCTTCGACAATTTTACCCTCGTCCATAAAGATCACCCGATTCGCCACTTTACGGGCAAAGCCCATTTCGTGGGTCACCACCATCATCGTCATTCCTTCGTTCGCCAGTTCGACCATCACGTCCAGCACTTCGTTGATCATCTCCGGATCCAGCGCCGACGTTGGTTCGTCGAACAGCATGGCAATAGGATCCATGCACAATGCGCGAGCGATCGCCACACGCTGCTGCTGGCCGCCGGAAAGCTGCGCCGGAAACTTATTGGCATGTGCGGAAAGCCCGACGCGCTCCAGCAATTTCAATGCTTTTTCACGAGCCGGCGCTTTATTGCGTTTAAGCACTTTCACCTGCGCCAGGGTCAGGTTTTCGATAATCGACAGATGGGGGAACAGCTCGAAATGCTGAAACACCATCCCGACGCGGGAACGCAGTTTCGCCAGATCGGTTTTCTTGTCGTTAACCACGATGCCATCGACGGTGATTTCACCTTGCTGCACCGGTTCGAGGCCGTTGACGGTTTTAATCAGCGTTGATTTGCCTGAACCAGACGGGCCGCAAACCACCACCACTTCGCCTTTTTTCACTTCGGTTGAGCAGTCGGTCAGCACCTGAAAGTGACCATACCATTTTGAAACATTTTTCAGGGTAATCATTATGCTGTCCTTCTTTTCAAGTAGCTGACCAACAACGACGCGCTAAGGCTAATAACGAAATAAACAAATCCGGCAAACAGGATCATCTCAACCTGCGTACCATCACGCTCACCAATGGTTGAGGCGGTACGGAAGAAATCGGCCAGAGATAACACATACACCAGTGAGGTATCCTGAAACAGTACGATGCCCTGAGTGAGCAACAGCGGCACCATCGCGCGGAACGCCTGCGGCAGAATAATCAGTTTCATCGACTGCCAGTGAGTCATTCCCAACGCCAGCGCGGCGCTCGACTGACCACGAGAAATACTTTGAATACCAGCACGGATAATCTCTGAATAGTAGGCCGCTTCAAACATCGAAAACGCCACCATCGCCGAAATTAAACGGATATCATTTTTGGGTGATAATCCCAGCACGTTTTGCAGAAAACCCGGTACGATCAGGTAAAACCACAGCAAAACCATAACTAAAGGAATCGAGCGGAATACGTTAACGTAGGCTTTGGCAAACCACGCTACGGGCGCAAAGCTGGACAAGCGCATCACCGCCAGCATGGTGCCCCACAAAATACCAATCACCACTGCCGTGACGGTGATTTTCAGCGTGATCACCAGCCCGTCGAGCAGATATGGCAGGGAAGGAACAATGGAACTCTAGTCAAACTCGTACATTATTTGCCCCCCATGTTGCCGGGCAGGCGAACTTTACGTTCAACCAGCGTCATCACCAGCATGATAAAAGCGTTAATCAATACATACGCCAGCGTAATGGCGGTAAACGACTCCCAGGCGTGGGCCGAGTAATCGAGCAATTTACCCGCCTGCGCCGCCATATCCACCAGACCGATAGTCGAGGCGATGGCGGAGTTTTTCACCAGGTTCATCATCTCTGAGGTCATCGGCGGGACGATAACGCGATAAGCATTAGGCAGCAGTACGTAGCGGTAGGCCTGCGGTAGCGTCAGACCCATCGCCAGCGCGGCATTTTTTTGCCCACGCGGCAGCGACTGAATAGCTGCGCGTACCTGTTCGCAAACACGGGCGGCGGTAAACAGCCCCAGGCAGAGCATGGATGAAAGGAAAAACTGAATATTGGGATCCAGCTCTGCCTTAAACCACATGCCGATTTTCTCTGGCAGCAGCTCCGGGATCACCAGGTACCAGGTAAAGAATTGCACAATCAACGGCACGTTGCGGAACAGTTCGACATACAACGTACCCAGACCGGAGAGAAAACGGTTTGGAACGGTACGTAAAATGCCGAAAAATGAACCGACGAGGAAAGCGATAATCCAGGCGCAGATCGACAAAGCGATCGTCACCTGAAAACCACTCCAGATCCAACCAAGATAGGTGGTGTTGCCGAACGGGGCTTGTTGTAAAAAAATACCCCAGTTCCAGTCTATAGACATAAATCTACTCCAGAAAAAAGAGGGTAGCAGCGTTAACTGCTACCCTCGAAGATTGTTACCCAGCGTATTGCGGTTTTCAGGCCCGATGGGGAACGACCACCAGGCGTATAGTCTGTCCGTGCTACGTAACAATCGAGAGGGCTGGAATTTCCGCCCCTGGTTCTTGTAATTAGTTCAGTGCCTTGTCATTCGGTTCTTTGAACAGTGCTTTCATTTCGTCTGACAGTTCGAAATTCATGTTCAGGTTTTTCGGCGGAATTGGGTTTTTGAACCATTTATCAAACCATTTTTCCGCTTCACCGGAGGTCTGCACCTGAGCGATAGTGTCATCCATCAGCTTTTTGAACTGCGGATCGTCTTTACGCAACATGCAACCGTAGGCTTCCTGAGACTGCGGCTTGCCGACGATTTCCCAGTTGTCTGGTTTCTTCGCTTTCGCACGTTCACCGGCCAGCAGGGCATCATCCATCATAAAGGCAACGGCACGACCGCTTTCCAGGGTGCGGAAAGAGTCACCGTGATCTTTGGCGCTGATGATGCGCATATTCATTTTTTGCTCTTCATTCAGTTTGTTGAGCAAAACTTCAGAGGTAGTGCCGGAAGTGACGACTACGGCTTTGCCTTTCAGGTCGGCAAAATCTTTGATATCGCCGCCCTTTTTGGTCAGCAGGCGCGTACCGACCACGAAAATAGTGTCAGAGAAAGCCGCCTGTTTTTGGCGTTCGGCATTGTTGGTGGTAGAACCGCATTCAAAATCGAAAGTGCCGTTTTGCAGCAGTGGAATACGGTTTTGTGAGGTGATCGGAATCAATTTCACCTGTAAGTCTGGTTTGTTGAGTTTCTTTTTCACTGCTTCAACAATGGCGTTGGAGTAATCCTGCGAGTAGCCCACCACTTTTTGCTGATTGTCGTAATAAGAGAAAGGTACTGAAGATTCACGGTGACCGACGACAATCACGCCGTTTTTGGCGATTTTGTCCAGCGTGCTGCCTGCTGCCGGGGCGGCGTCATCTGCCTGTGCCAGTCCTGCGGAAAGCGCCAGGGCCAGGATTGCTGTGGCAGGTTTACGTAATTGCATATCCAACTCCTTTATCTTCTGCGTTAAAAACGCATGGATACCCGTTGTGAGTGTTTGTGTTGTTATCATCTGCGACTTTATTGTGCAGTGTTGTGTTTGTTAGGTAACATTTAGTTTGGATAAATGTAAAGATATTGCTGTTTTATTGTTTATTTTTGCGAGGTGCGCCGCACCATTCCGAAGCAAAATTCTTAAACCGCACCTTTTTGGTGCTACCGCTGATTTGTGGTGGTGCAACCCGGTTGCGTTGCGGCTGATTTCATTGCTTACACAGTAAATAGAGCAACTTACATGCCAAAAAATACTTAGGGGTGAATTAATTACGATTGTAATTTCAGTTTGAAAAAGTCATATTTCGGACAGTGTTAACTTTTCGGTGTGGGACGTTTGCCGGGATGATAACTACACTCGGGAAAATGCTTTTTACTAGTCTTTTCAAGGAAGAATCACCTTATGTCTGCATCTTCGGTTAAGCCGTTAAATGTTCAATTACCCGCAATAACCCTGATCCTTTTTGCGCTCTGTGTTGGGATATTTTGTTACCTCGCACAATGGATGAGTTACGAAGAAGTCGATCAATCCGCACTCATCCATCTCGGCGCTAACGTTGCTTCTCTCACGTTGTCGGATGAATCCTGGCGCTTATTGAGCAGTGTTTTTCTGCACAGTAGTTTTTCCCATTTGCTGATGAATATGTTTGCACTCCTGGTGGTGGGGACAGTGGCGGAACGGATACTGGGGAAATGGCGACTCCTGATTATCTGGTTATTCTCCGGCATCTTTGGTGGGCTGATCAGCGCCTGTTATACGTTACGCGAAAGTGAGCAGATAGTCATCAGCATTGGGGCATCCGGGGCAATTATGGGAATAGCGGGCGCTGCGATAGCAACACAGCTTGCTTCAGGTGCGGGCACACACCATAAAAACCAGCGGCGAGTATTTCCTCTGTTGGGTATGGTGGCGCTGACACTGTTGTATGGTACCCGGCAAACAGGAATAGATAACGCTTGCCACATTGGCGGCCTGATTGCGGGGGGCACGTTGGGTTGGCTGAGTGCGCGTTTAGTTGGGCAAAATCGGCTCGTTACGGAAGGCGGGATTATTGTTGCGGTCACTCTTCTTCTGACCGGGACTATCTGGTTTGTGCAGCAGCAGATTGATGAATCAGTTTTACAGGTCGGGCAAAGCCTGCGTGAAGCGTTTTATCCGCAGGAGATTGAACAAGAGCGACGACAAAAAAAGCAGCAGTTAGTGGAGGAGCGCAACGCCCTCAGGGAAACATTATCCGCTCCGGTAAGTCGTGAGCAGGCCAGTGGTGATTTACTCGCTGAGATTGCCGATATCCATGATATGGCGATCAGTCGGGATGGTAATACGTTGTATGCCGCAATTGAAAACACGAACAGTATTGTTGTTTTCGACCTCGGACAAAAGAAAATCCTGCATACCTTTACAGCGCCCATAGCGAAAGAAAAGTCAGTCAAACATTGTGGTGGCTGTAAAGATCAGGGCGTCAGATCGCTGGCATTAAGCCTGGATGAAAAGTTGATTTATGCGACTTCATTTGAAGCGAATGCGTTATCGGTCATTAACGTGGCGACGGGGGAGATTATTCAGTCGATTACCACCGGCGCACATCCTGACAGCTTTATCCTCTCGCGTGATGGCACAAAAGCCTGGGTGATGAATCGCACCAGTAATAGTGTGTCAGCGATTGATCTGGTGGCTTATCAGCATGTGGCGGATATCCCGCTGGAGAAATACGACGGGACGGGGATGAGCGGTAAACCAGGCGCCTGGGTTATGGCACTTTCCCCGGATGAAAAAACATTACTGGTTCCGGGAGCAGGCAGAGGTAACATCGTGCGGATCAATACCATCACGCATCAGAAAGAAGACTTTCCCGCAGGTAATGCGCGTGGTGTCGTTTCTGCGATGGGATTCCGACCAAAAAATGGTGAGATTATTTTTGCCGATAGCCAGGGGATTTCACGTATAAGAGCTGAGGATCAACAAGCCAGCATTATGACGCAATGGTGTAGCAGGAGCGTTTATTCCGTTGAGGGTATTAGCCCGGACGGTCAGTATTTAGCGTTGGTGTCATATGGCCTGCAAGGTTATGTCATCCTGCTCAATATTAATGCCGGGCAGATTATTGGCGTTTATCCCGCCAGCTACGTGAATCATCTTCG
The DNA here is from genome assembly GCF_003697165.2 of Escherichia coli DSM 30083 = JCM 1649 = ATCC 11775. Lineage (GTDB taxonomy): Bacteria > Pseudomonadota > Gammaproteobacteria > Enterobacterales > Enterobacteriaceae > Escherichia > Escherichia coli. The sequence goes on along the minus strand of NZ_CP033092.2, from coordinate 3,357,559 downwards.
TTTTTCAGCGGATGATAGAAAGATATTTGTTATGGCGAAGAACAGGTTAATCCAAATGGACAGGACGCGCTCGCTTGATCCGCAGGCAATTATTCGGCATCTCCAATATGGCGATGTGGCTTGTATCCCTGAACCGTAAGAAAAAAGGGCATGATAATCATGCCCCAGAGCGTGTTGAAAAAGTACGCTTTATCCTACAAAATCGCGAAAATTCAACATATTGTAAAAATCGCGTAGGCCTGATAAGCGTCGCGCATCATTCACATCAACGTTTACGTCGCTGACGCAGACTCATCAGTACAGCGGCAAAACCAAACAGCGCCGTCAGCACCCACAGCGGCCAGTTGCCGGTTCGTGCGTACGGTGTGAGTCCGGTGGTTGGTGTCACGTTAGTGGTCAACACCTCGCGGGTGAACTGCGGGATCATCGCCTGAATCTCACCCTGCGGGCCAATCACCGCCGTAATGCCGTTGTTGGTGCTGCGCAACAGTGGGCGCGCCAGCTCCAGCGCACGCATTCGCGCCATCTGGAAGTGCTGCCATGGACCAATAGACTTACCAAACCACGCATCGTTGGAGATAGTCAGCAGATAGTCGGTATCCGGGCGGAAGTTATCGCGCACTTGCTCGCCGAGAATGATCTCGTAGCAAATAGCCGCAGTAAGCTCAATACCATTTACCGACAGCGGTGGTTGGATATATGGCCCACGGCTGAACGACGACATCGGCAGATCAAAGAACGGTGCTAACGGACGCAGAATCGACTCCAGCGGGACAAACTCGCCAAACGGCACCAGATGGTTTTTGTTATAGCGATCGGCTGATTCGTAGCTGTACGGCGCACCTTTACCCAGCGTGATGATGGTGTTGTAGGTATCGTAGCGGTTCTGCTTATTGAGACGTGCGTCAACAATCCCGGTTACCAGCGAGCTACCTTTATCGCGCAACTCACCGTCCAGTGCTTTGAGGAACGGTTGCTGATTAATTTCCAGATCGGTTATCGCCGACTCCGGCCAGATAATCAACGATGATTTGCCCATCAGCGGTGCCGTTGCGTTGTAGTAAATCTTCAGCGTATTAAGAAGCTGGCCTTCGTCCCATTTCAGCGATTGCGGAATATCGCCCTGAACCATCGAAACCTGAATGGTTTTCTCCGGTTGCGGGGTAAACCACTGGATGTAACGCAGCGGGAAGGGAAGGGCAAACAGCACGACGGCCACCACCAGCGGACGCCAGTTGCGTTTGACCAACGCCAGTGCCAGCAGGCCGCTAACCATCATCAGCAGGAAGTTAATGGCTTCCACGCCCATTATCGGTGCCAGCCCTTTTAACGGGCCATCAATCTGGCTATAGCCGAACTGTAACCACGGGAAGCCAGTCAGCACCCAACCGCGCAGAAACTCGGTCATTTGCCAGAGAGCAGGGGCGGCAATCGCCACGCGCAGCCAGGTGGTTTTTGACCACAACCGCGACAGCACGCCAGCAAACAGTCCGGTATACAGCGACAAATACGCCGCCAGCAGCACCACCAGGAAGACGTTAACCGGGCCAGGCATTCCACCAAAGGTCGCGATGCTGACATAGACCCAGTTAATACCGCTGCCAAAGAGACCAAATCCCCAGCAAAAGCCAATAGCGGCAGACTGGAGTGGACGACGGTTAAAGGTCAACGCCTGAAGCCCCATCAGCGAAATAATCGCCGCAGGCCAGACGTCGTAAGGAGAGAAGGCCAGCGTTCCGCAGGCACCGAATAATAACGCCAGCAGCAGGCGAATGCGCTGGCGTTCAATTAATGAGGCAAAAGCCATGTAGTTATCTATCCAGTTTCGGTTTTATTCATCCAGCTTCGGCTGGGGTGAGTCATCCGGGATTTTGACATGAACCTGAATAATACGCCGACTGTCGGCCATCGCCACTTTGAACTGGTAACCGTCGATGTCGATGGTTTCGCCACGCGCCGGAAGATGCCCAAATGCCTGCATCACCAGACCACCGATAGTGTCAACCTCTTCATCGCTAAAGTGGGTGCCGAACGCTTCGTTGAAGTCTTCAATAGAAGCCAGTGCGCGCACGGTCCAGGTATGACGACTCAGCTGACGGAAGTCGATATCATCTTCTTCGTCATACTCGTCTTCAATCTCACCAACAATCAGTTCCAGGATGTCTTCAATGGTCACCAGACCGGAAACCCCACCGAATTCGTCAATGACGATCGCCATGTGGTAACGCTGAGAGCGAAACTCTTTCAGCATCCGGTCTACGCGCTTACTTTCAGGAACGACAACCGCCTGACGTAACACTTTGTCCATGCTGAAGGCTTCAGCATCGCTGCGCATAAACGGCAGCAAGTCTTTCGCCATCAGAATCCCTTCAATGTGATCTTTGTCTTCGCTAATCACCGGGAAACGTGAGTGGGCGGACTCGATGATGACATCAAGGCATTCGTCCAGCGTCTGGTTGCGTTTCAGGGTAATCATCTGGGAGCGGGGGATCATGATGTCGCGGACGCGTTGGTCTGCGATGTCCATCACCCCTTCGAGCATATCGCGCGTATCTTCGTCGATAAGGTCGTTCTGCCCGGAATCACGGATCAGCGCCAGCAGTTCGTCACGGTTTTTTGGTTCACCGTGGAAAAGTTGGCTGAGTAACAGGGAGAAAAATCCCTTCTTGTTGCTTATCGTGTCACTACTGTGTGAATTGTCGTCGCTCATGGCGTCGTATGGGTTCTCATGTTAGTTAATCAAAACGCCGTCGTTAATCACCAACGGCGGGGACGTCTGCCAGTCAAATGCCTGGCAAATTATTCTTTCTCGGCAATGTACGGATCCTCATAGCCCAGAGCAAGCATAATCTCTGTTTCGAGGGCTTCCATTTCTTCTGCTTCGTCGTCTTCGATGTGATCGTAACCTAACAAATGCAGACTGCCGTGCACCACCATATGCGCCCAGTGCGCCTCCAGTGGTTTGCCTTGCTCCTGAGCTTCCTTCTCAACCACCTGACGGCAGATAACCAGATCGCCCAGTAGCGACATTTCCATGCCAGGCGGTACTTCAAACGGGAAGGAGAGCACGTTGGTCGGCTTATCCTTACCGCGATAGGTCAGATTCAGACTGTGGCTTTCGGCGGTATCGACCACGCGAATCGTCACTTCCGATTCTTCCTGAAACTGCGGGATCACCGCATTCAGCCATGTCTGAAACTGGCTCTCTTCCGGTAACCCGGAATTATCTTCACATGCCAGTTGTAAATCGAGGATCACCTGACTCATTTTTGTTCCTGTTCTTCGCGCTTGCGTTCTGCTGCCAGCGCCGCTTTACGTTTTTGTTCGGCTTCTTCCCAGGCTTCATAGGCGTTAACGATACGCGCCACCACCGGGTGACGAACCACGTCTTCGCTGTGGAAGAAGTTAAAGCTGATCTCTTCGACATCAGCCAGCACTTCGATGGCATGACGCAAACCAGACTTGGTATTACGCGGCAGGTCGATCTGTGTGACGTCGCCGGTGATAACCGCTTTTGAGTTAAAACCGATACGGGTCAGGAACATCTTCATCTGTTCGATGGTGGTGTTCTGGCTCTCATCAAGAATGATAAACGCGTCGTTCAGCGTACGACCACGCATATAGGCCAGCGGTGCGACTTCAATAACGTTGCGCTCAATCAGTTTCTCGACTTTCTCAAAGCCCAGCATTTCAAACAGCGCGTCGTACAGCGGGCGCAGATACGGGTCTACTTTCTGGCTTAAATCGCCAGGCAGGAAGCCCAGTTTCTCACCGGCTTCGACCGCCGGACGAGTCAGCAGAATACGGCGAATTTCCTGACGCTCCAGGGCATCAACTGCCGCAGCCACTGCCAGGTAGGTTTTACCCGTACCCGCCGGGCCAACGCCGAAGGTAATGTCATGGTCGAGAATATTGGCGATGTACTGCGCCTGGTTTGGCGTGCGCGGCTTAATTACGCCGCGTTTGGTTTTGATATTGACTGCTTTGCCGTACTCCGGCACGCTCTCCGCGCTTTGCTCCAGTACCCGCGCTTCTTTAATCGCAAGGTGGATCTGTTCCGGTTCGATATCCTGAATCTGACCGCGCATCGGGGCAGTATCGACATACAGGCTACGCAGAATGTCTGCCGCTGCGGTGACGCAAATCGGACGGCCGGTCAGTTTAAAGTGGTTATCGCGGCGATTGATCTCGATGCCGAGACGGCGTTCGAGTTGTTTGATGTTGTCATCAAACGGGCCGCACAGGCTCAACAGACGCGCATTGTCTGCTGGCTCCAGGGTGATTTCGCGAGTGTCTATGTTCAAACCGTTCCTCTTATCTGTATGCCGCCGGAAGCTGAACATTCACCGGCCTATAAGGAAATTATTCACGCCACAGGAAAAAGGCGCAAGCATTGCGATAAAGATGGGGATAAAGAGAGAAAAAACAAGGCCCACCGGAACGGCGGGCCTGAGAATTACGGCTGATAATAACCCACGCCAAGGTCGTTTTCTTTGCGGGTACGGGCAATCACCGATTCCGGTGTTTCTGCCACGCGCAGACCCATTTCATCTTCAGTTCGCACCACTTTACCGCGCAGAGAGTTCGGGTAGACGTCGGTAATTTCTACATCGACGAATTTACCGATCATATCCGGTGTGCCCTCGAAGTTGACCACGCGGTTATTTTCAGTGCGACCGGAAAGCTCCATGATGCTCTTACGTGAAGTCCCTTCTACCAGAATGCGCTGGGTGGTGCCGAGCATCCGGCGGCTCCATGCCATCGCTTGCTGATTAATGCGCTCTTGCAGAATATACAGACGCTGCTTCTTCTCTTCTTCCGGAACATCATCAACCATATCGGCGGCTGGTGTACCCGGACGTGCAGAGAAGATAAAGCTGTAGCTCATGTCGAAATTGACGTCGGCAATCAGCTTCATCGTTTTCTCGAAGTCGTCGGTGGTTTCGCCAGGGAAGCCAACGATGAAGTCAGAACTGATCTGAATATCCGGACGCGCCGCACGCAGTTTACGGATGATCGCTTTGTACTCCAGCGCCGTGTGAGTACGGCCCATCAGGTTCAGAATGCGATCGGAACCGCTCTGTACCGGCAGGTGCAGGAAGCTCACCAGCTCCGGCGTGTCGCGATACACTTCGATGATATCGTCGGTGAATTCGATCGGATGGCTGGTGGTAAAGCGAATACGATCGATCCCGTCGATCGCCGCAACCAGACGCAGCAGATCGGCAAACGATCCGGTGGTGCCGTCGTAGTTCTCACCGCGCCAGGCGTTCACGTTCTGGCCGAGCAGGTTAACTTCACGCACGCCCTGAGCCGCAAGCTGGGCGATCTCAAACAGAATATCGTCGGACGGACGGCTTACCTCTTCACCACGGGTGTATGGCACTACGCAGTAGGTGCAATATTTATTGCAGCCTTCCATGATGGAGACAAACGCGGTCGGCCCTTCGGCACGCGGTTCCGGCAGACGGTCAAACTTCTCGATTTCCGGGAAGCTGATATCTACAACCGGGCTGCGGTCGCCGCGCACGGAGTTGATCATCTCCGGCAGGCGGTGCAGCGTTTGCGGCCCAAAAATAATATCGACATAGTGGGCGCGCTGGCGAATGTGCTCGCCTTCTTGCGATGCCACGCAGCCGCCGACGCCGATAATCAGGTCTGGATTCTTCTCTTTTAACAGTTTCCAGCGACCCAACTGATGGAAGACTTTTTCCTGAGCCTTCTCGCGGATTGAGCAGGTGTTCAGCAGCAGCACATCCGCTTCTTCCGCCACGTCGGTCAGTTGATAGCCGTGGGTGGCATCCAGCAGATCGGCCATCTTCGATGAATCGTACTCGTTCATCTGACAGCCCCAGGTTTTAATATGGAGTTTTTTGGTCATCGACTTGCTCTTGCGAAATAGTAGCCAGGAATGCAGGGCGCATAGTGTAATGCTTTGCTGCCGTTGTGACCAGTATGAGCGTTATCAGCCCTTGGGGGTAAAAATCCTGTAAACTTAAAGCATATTGCTAACAGGATGATTGACCATGACAAATCAACCAACGGAAATTGCCATTGTCGGCGGAGGAATGGTCGGCGGCGCACTGGCGCTGGGGCTGGCACAGCACGGATTTGCGGTAACGGTGATCGAGCACGCAGAACCTGCGCCGTTTGTCGCTGACAGCCAACCGGACGTGCGGATCTCGGCGATCAGCGCGGCTTCGGTATCATTGCTTAAAGGGTTAGGGGTCTGGGATGCAGTACAGGCTATGCGTTGCCATCCTTACCGCAGACTGGAAACGTGGGAGTGGGAAACGGCGCATGTCGTGTTTGACGCCGCTGAACTTAAGCTACCGTTGCTTGGCTACATGGTGGAAAACACTGTCCTGCAACAGGCGTTGTGGCAGGCGCTGGAAGCGCATCCGAAAGTAACGTTACGTGTGCCAGGCTCGCTGATTGCACTGCATCGCCATAATGATCTTCAGGAGCTGGAACTGAAGGGCGGTGAAACGATCCTCGCGAAGCTGGTGATTGGTGCCGACGGCGCAAATTCGCAGGTGCGACAGATGGCGGGAATTGGCGTTCATGCCTGGCAGTATGCGCAGTCGTGTATGTTAATTAGCGTACAGTGTGAGAACGATCCCGGCGACAGCACCTGGCAGCAATTTACCCCGGACGGACCGCGTGCGTTTCTGCCGTTGTTTGATAACTGGGCATCGCTGGTGTGGTATGACTCTCCGGCGCGCATTCGCCAGTTGCAGAATATGAATATGGCGCAGCTACAGGCGGAAATCGCGAAGCATTTCCCGTCGCGTCTGGGTTACGTAACACCGCTTGCCGCTGGTGCGTTTCCGCTGATACGTCGCCATGCGTTGCAGTATGTGCAACCAGGGCTTGCTCTGGTGGGCGATGCCGCGCATACCATCCATCCGCTGGCGGGGCAGGGAGTGAATCTTGGTTATCGTGATGTCGATGCCCTGATTGACGTTCTGGTGAACGCCCGCAGCTACGGCGAAGCGTGGGCCAGTTATCCTGTGCTCAAGCGTTACCAGATGCGGCGTATGGCGGATAACTTCATGATGCAAAGTGGTATGGATCTGTTTTATGCTGGATTCAGCAATAATCTGCCACCGCTGCGTTTTGTGCGTAATCTTGGTTTGATGGCGGCGGAGCGTGCTGGCGTGTTGAAACGTAAGGCGCTGAAATATGCGTTAGGGTTGTAGCCTCACAACATTGCTGGATGCATGCCAACCGTAGGTCGGATAAGACGCGGCAGCGTCGCATCCGACTTTGTAAGGATAAGACGAGTCAACATCGTATTCGGCATTGAATATACGCAGAAAAGCAAAAAGCTCGCCGAAGCGAGCTTTTTTAATGTGGCTGGGGTACGAGGATTCGAACCTCGGAATGCCGGAATCAGAATCCGGTGCCTTACCGCTTGGCGATACCCCAACAAATTGGTTTTTGAATTTGCCGAACATATTCGACACATTCAGAATTTGGTGGCTACGACGGGATTCGAACCTGTGACCCCATCATTATGAGTGATGTGCTCTAACCAACTGAGCTACGTAGCCAGATTGTTTCTTCGATGGCTGGGGTACCTGGATTCGAACCAGGGAATGCCGGTATCAAAAACCGGTGCCTTACCGCTTGGCGATACCCCAATAACCGGGCGGTGAACCGCTTACTCGAAGAATATGGCTGGGGTACCTGGATTCGAACCAGGGAATGCCGGTATCAAAAACCGGTGCCTTACCGCTTGGCGATACCCCATCCGTACAACGCTTTCTGGTGAATGGTGCGGGAGGCGAGACTTGAACTCGCACACCTTGCGGCGCCAGAACCTAAATCTGGTGCGTCTACCAATTTCGCCACTCCCGCAAAAAAAAGATGGTGGCTACGACGGGATTCGAACCTGTGACCCCATCATTATGAGTGATGTGCTCTAACCAACTGAGCTACGTAGCCATCTTTTTTTTCGCGATACCTTATCGGCGTTGCGGGGCGCATTATGCGTATAGAGCCTTGCAGCGTCAACCTCTTTTTCAAGGAAAATTGCTCGAAAGTGACTGTTTGGTTAGGTTGCGAACAGCATGGCGCTATATTCGTCAATTATTGTTTACTTTGTGTTTTTTCCCCACCCTACAGCCATTCTTTTGTCATACAGGATGAAATTCGGAATTCAACAATAGTGGTGGGAAATTAATCTATGAAATACTGGCCTACAGTAATGAGTTGTCAAACATCGATGTGGCAAACCCGGAACATTTCCTTACTGCATATCAGAATCAACAAGCGCCCCAGTAACTGAAATTGCCCCGGATTTCTCCGGGGCAATATTACACGTCTTATTTATATGCCGACTGGTGAACGCCAACCGCGCGACCAGACGGATCGTCCATTTTCTTGAACGCTTCATCCCACTCAATCGCTTTAGCGGAAGAACAAGCGACGGAAGGACCGCCCGGCACGCACTCAGCGGCGCTCGGAAGCGGGAACAATTCTTCAAAGATCTCCCGGTACAGATACGCTTCTTTTGAGGTCGGCGTGTTGTACGGGAAGCGGAAGCGGGCAGTTTCCAGCTGTTGATCAGAAACCTGCTGCGCTGCCACTTCTTTCAGGGTGTCGATCCAACTGTAACCGACGCCATCGGAGAACTGCTCTTTTTGCCGCCAGGCCACGCTTGCAGGCAGATACGCTTCAAAACATTCACGCAGGATGTGTTTTTCCATTTTGCCGTTACCGCACATTTTATCCTGTGGGTTAATGCGCATCGCCACATCAAGGAATTTTTTGTCGAGGAACGGAACGCGTGCTTCCACGCCCCAGGCTGACATCGCTTTGTTGGCACGCGCGCAGTCATACATATGCAGGGCCAGCAGTTTACGCACCGTCTCTTCATGCAACTCTTTAGCGTTCGGCGCTTTGTGGAAGTATAGATAACCGCCAAACACTTCGTCAGAACCTTCACCGGACAGCACCATTTTAATGCCCATCGCCTTGATCTTACGCGACATTAAATACATCGGTGTTGAAGCGCGGATTGTCGTCACGTCATAGGTTTCGATGTGGTAAATCACGTCGCGGATGGCATCCAGACCTTCCTGTACAGTGAAGTGAATTTCGTGATGCACCGTGCCAAGATGGTTTGCCACTTCCTGGGCTGCTTTCAGATCCGGTGAGCCCGGCAGACCTACAGCAAAGGAGTGCAACTGCGGCCACCAGGCTTCAGAGCGTTCCTGATCTTCCACGCGACGGGCGGCGTATTTCTTGGTGATAGCGGAAATAATTGAGGAATCCAGACCACCAGAAAGCAGCACACCGTAAGGCACATCAGACATCAGATGGCTTTTAACGGAATCTTCCAGTGCCTGACGCAGCTCGTTTTTGTCGGTCACGTTATCTTTCACCGCATCGTAGTCGAACCAGTCGCGATGATAATAAGAACGGATTTCGCCGTCCTGACTCCACAAATAGCTCCCCGCCGGAAACTCTTTAATCGTGCGGCAAACTGGCACGAGGGCTTTCATTTCTGAGGCCACATACAGCTGACCGTGTTCGTCATAGCCCATATACAGTGGGATGATCCCCAGATGGTCGCGACCAATCAGATATGCATCTTTTTCGCTGTCGTACAGGGCAAAGGCAAACATGCCCTGCAAGTCGTCGAGAAATTCCGGCCCTTTTTCCTGATACAGCGCGAGGATCACTTCACAGTCAGACCCGGTCTGGAACTGGTAACGATCGCCATATTCAGCGCGCAATGCCTGGTGGTTGTAGATTTCACCGTTTACTGCCAGCACATGAGTTTTTTGTTGGTTGTAGAGAGGTTGCGCCCCCGCGTTAACGTCAACAATTGACAGACGTTCGTGGGCGAGAATGGCGTTATCGCTGGCATAAATACCGGACCAGTCCGGGCCACGATGACGCATCAGGCGTGACAGCTCGAGTGCTTTCTTACGCAGCTCAACTGCGTCTGTTTTGATATCGAATACGCCAAAAATTGAACACATAACCTTCTCCGTTAACCTGGTGTTTACTGCGTGTTGTGTTTGCTTGTTAAAAAAATGCCGCAAAGCAGCACGGTGCGCAAGCGATTTGGCGGTGGAAAAATAAAAAACGTAATGGCGATTGCTGATTGATGAAAAAGGGGAGGGCTTTTGGGTATATTTATTGATGGATCGATAATTTTTGACGGGTTTTATTGAATGGGGTGATTTTAATGATGGGTAAAAATAAGAAACCACGCCCTGAGGCGTGGTTGCTATTCAGATAACGTCGATTTCAGCGACCGATGGGTAAATCCAACTTGGGCGGAACGGCATACTGTCGATATCGTCGAGTGACGAAACACCAGAAAGCACCAGAATCGTCTCCAGACCGGCCTGGAAGCCCGCCAGAATATCGGTACGCAAGTTATCGCCGACAATCACCGTTTCTTCCGAATGCGCCTGCATTTTGTTTAATGCCGCGCGGATGATCCACGGACTCGGCTTTCCAACATAGAACGGTTTGCGCCCGGAGATTTTCTCGATCCCTGCACACAACGCGCCACAGGCGGGATAAAAACCGCGCCCGTGGGTGTCCGGGTTGGTGGCGATAAAGCGTGCACCGTTAGCGACGAAATAGGCTGCTTTATGCATCATGTCCCAGTTGTAGGAACGCGTTTCGCCAACAATCACAAAATCAGGGTTCACATCGGTAATAGTGAAACCGGCTTTGTACAGTTCATGAATCAGTGCGCCTTCGCCCACCACATACGCTTTCTTGCCTTCCTGGCGACGCAGGAAATCGGCGGTCGCCATCGCGGAGGTATAAAACACGCTATCCGGTACATCGACACCGGCAGTGGCAAAGCGATTCGCCAGATCTTGCCCGGTCTGTGAAGGATAGTTGGTCAGCAACACCAGCGGCAGGCCTTTATCCATAATCCCGTGCAAAAATTCCGCTGCACCGGGTACGGCGACGTTATCGTGCATCAGCACGCCGTCGATATCGCAAATTACATTTTTAATGGTCATGGACTACCCAGAATATTGACAACAATAAGCGCCACTATAAAAGCACATTAATTTTCCAGCAAATGCTGGAGCAAAATACCGTTGAGCATGGCGCGTTTTACCAGCGCAAAAGCGCCGATTGCCGAGCGGTGATCCAACTCAGAACGTACCACCGGTAGATTAGTACGAAACGCCTTCAACGCCTGGGTATTAATGCAGCTTTCAATAGCAGGGAGCAGCACTTTATCGGCTTCGGTGATTTCTCCAGCAATAACAATTTTTTGCGGATTAAATAAGTTGATAGCAATGGCGATGGTTTTACCCAGATGACGACCGACATATTCAATCACTTCCGAGGCCAGGCTATCGCCTTTGTTCGCGGCTTTGCAGATAGTTTTGATGGTGCAGTCGTCCAGTGGCACACGGCTCTGGTAGCCCTGCTTTAACAGATTCAACACCCGTTGTTCAATGGCAGCATTGGCGGCGATAGTTTCCAGGCAGCCAAAGTTGCCGCAGTGGCAGCGTTCACCCAGCGGTTCGACCTGAATATGGCCAATTTCACCGACGTTGCCGTTGCGCCCGATAAAAATTCGCCCGTTAGAGATAATCCCGGCCCCGGTTCCGCGATGGACACGCACCAGAATGGAGTCTTCGCAATCCTGACTTGCACCGAAGTAGTGCTCTGCCAGCGCCAGACTGCGGATATCGTGGCCGACAAAACAGGTCACTTTAAAACGCTCTTCCAGTGCTTCAACCAGCCCCCAGTTTTCTACCTGAATATGCGGCATGTAATGAATTTTGCCGCTGTCCGGGTCTACAAGCCCTGGCAGGATCACCGAAATCGCGATCAGCTCGCGTAGCTTGCGCTGGTAGCTATCAATAAACTGAGCAATGGCATTCAGCAGGGCATGTTCCAGCGTCTGCTGGGTACGTTCCGGCAGCGGGTAATGTTCTTCTGCCAGCACTTTGCTGCTGAGATCAAACAAGGTGATGGTGGCGTCGTGACGACCAAGCCGTACGCCGATTGCGTGGAAATTGCGGGTTTCGGTGACGATGGAGATAGCGCGGCGGCCCCCGGTGGAGGCCTGCTGATCAACTTCTTTGATCAGCCCGCGTTCGATAAGCTGACGCGTAATTTTGGTTACGCTGGCGGGGGCAAGCTGACTTTGCTCGGCAATCTGAATCCGCGAGATTGGCCCGTACTGGTCAATCAGGCGATAAACTGCCGCGCTGTTAAGCTGTTTTACGAGATCAACATTACCTATCTGAGCTTGTCCGCCTGGTGTCATACTTTCTCTTATTGAGTTACGACCTCGTTACCGTTAACGATGGTCCTGGTGATTTTAAAATCAGGTGTGAATGCAGTCAGGTTGGCAACTTTACCTGCGGCGAGCGTGCCGAGACGTTTCTCAACGCCAATCGCACGTGCCGGATAGAGCGTCGCCATACGCAGCACTTCATCCAGTGCGATACCACAATGTTCGACCAGATTACGCACGCCTTCAATCATGGTTAAGGATGAACCGCTTAACGTACCGTTCTCATCCACACAAAGTCCGTTACGGTAGTATATTGTTTTACCCGCAAAAATGAACTGTTCAATGTTGGCACCTGCTGGCGCGGTGGCATCGGTAACCAGACACAATTTGTCGCCTTTCAGACGTTTAGCGTTACGAATGTTGGCGTAATCAACATGCAGGCCATCAGCAATAATACCGCAATAAATGTCAGCTTCGTCGAGGATCGCGCCCGCCAGGCCCGGTTCACGACCGGTAATATACGGCATCGCGTTGTACAGATGGGTGGCAAAGGTAATCCCCGCGCGGAAACCGGCTTTCGCTTCTTTCAACGTCGCGTTGGAGTGACCAGCAGAAACCACAATCCCGGCATTTGCCAGTTTGCTGATGACTTCCGCTGGAACCATTTCCGGTGCCAGAGTCACTTTGGTAATGACGTCGGCGTTCTCACACAGGAAATCGACCAGCGCGGCATCAGGCTTACGCACAAAATTCGGATTATGGGTGCCTTTTTTTACCAGATTCAGCCACGGACCTTCCAGATGCAGACCTAACGCCTGGTTCGGATGTTTTGCCAGGTACTCGCGCATAACGCGCACGCCCTGTTTCATCAGCTCATCGCTGGTGGTGATAAGCGTCGGCAGATAGTTAGTACAGCCTGATTTCTCATTGGCTTTCTGCATGATTTCCAGCGTTTCCACGCTGACCGCTTCAGCGGTGTCGTTAAACTGTACGCCGCCGCAGCCGTTTAACTGCACATCGATAAAACCGGGGGAGAGAATGGCCCCGTTCAGTGAACGTTGTTCGATCTCTGGCGGCAGTTCCGCTACCGGACAGACGCTTTTAATCAGGCCATCAGCGATAACAACCGCGTGGTCATCAAGAAATTCGTGGCCGGTAAAGATCCGGCCCTGGGTTAATGCATACATTCTGACCCCCGATTTTAAAAAATATTGCCCTGAGCAAGGTGTCAGGGCAGGGATAATAATTACAGACCTTTGATATTTTCTGCTTCTAATTCATTGAAATATCTTAAAGTCTTAACTTTCAGCTCCATGGTGGAAGGTTCATCGCACACCATGATCGCTTTTGGATGCAGTTGCAGACAGCTGATGGTCCACATGTGGTTCACGCAACCTTCAACGGCGGCCTGCAGTGCCAGTGCTTTCTGACTACCCAGCACCAGAATCATCACTTCTTCGGCATCCAGCAATGTACCAACACCGACAGTCAGGGCATATTTTGGCACCTGATTAACATCGTTATCAAAGAAACGAGAGTTCGCGACGCGAGTGTCATGAGTCAGGGTTTTGATACGAGTACGAGAAGCCAGAGAAGACGCCGGTTCGTTAAATGCAATATGACCGTCGTTACCTACACCGCCCATAAACAGATGAATTTTTCCGTAAGAACGGATTTTTTCTTCATACTGGCGGCATTCGGCGTCGATATCCGGGGCGTTGCCGTTGAGAAGGTTGATATTTTCTGCTGGAATATCAACGTGATCGAAGAAATTACGGTGCATAAAGCTGTAGTAGCTTTCCGGATGCTCTTTCGGCAGACCGACATATTCGTCCATGTTGAAGGTGACAACGTGCTTAAAGCTGACCTGGCCTGCTTTATGCATTTCGACTAACGCTTTATAGGTGGTCATCGGCGTGCCGCCAGTCGGCAGGCCCAGTACAAACGGACGATCGGCAGTCGGTTTGAACGCATTGATACGATTGACGATATGGCGAGCAGCCCATTTGCCGACCTGTTCAGCGGTAGTCAGGGGGATCAGTCTCATTATTCACCTCAATAAGTAAAATGTAAGCCGTTGGCGGATTAGGCATCTTTAAGCGTAACCTGGATTTGCGCAGACAGGCGTCAATCCGACCTGATTTTTTGAATGATAAAATAAGTTTTCTGGTTTAGCCAGTAAAAGGGAGTGATGATAACGATATTTGGTGACAAAACTCACAAAAGACACGCGTTTAATTTGCGATACGAATTAAATTTTCACACACTCTGTAGCAGATGATCTAACAATCTGATTACAGAACATCGGCAGTACAATTTGCAGCAAAATAAAAATACGGCTTTAAACGAGCCAAATAGGGTTCTCGTAGGGGGAATAAGATGAATATTTTAGGTTTTTTCCAGCGACTCGGTAGGGCGTTACAGCTCCCTATCGCGGTGCTGCCGGTGGCGGCGCTGTTGCTGCGATTCGGTCAGCCAGATTTACTTAACGTTGCGTTTATTGCCCAGGCGGGCGGTGCGATTTTTGATAACCTCGCATTAATCTTCGCCATCGGCGTGGCATCCAGCTGGTCGAAAGACAGCGCAGGTGCGGCGGCACTGGCGGGTGCGGTAGGTTACTTTGTGTTAACCAAAGCGATGGTGACCATCAACCCAGAAATTAACATGGGTGTACTGGCGGGTATCATTACCGGTCTGGTTGGTGGCGCAGCCTATAACCGTTGGTCCGATATTAAACTGCCGGACTTCCTGAGCTTCTTCGGCGGCAAACGCTTTGTGCCGATCGCCACCGGCTTCTTCTGTCTGGTGCTGGCGGCCATTTTTGGTTACGTCTGGCCACCGGTACAGCACGCTATCCATGCAGGCGGCGAGTGGATCGTTTCTGCGGGCGCGCTGGGTTCCGGTATCTTTGGTTTCATCAACCGTCTGCTGATCCCAACCGGTCTGCATCAGGTGCTGAACACCATCGCCTGGTTCCAGATTGGTGAATTCACCAACGCGGCGGGAACGGTTTTCCACGGTGATATCAACCGCTTCTATGCCGGTGACGGCACCGCGGGGATGTTCATGTCCGGCTTCTTCCCGATTATGATGTTCGGTCTGCCGGGTGCGGCGCTGGCGATGTACTTCGCAGCACCGAAAGAGCGTCGTCCGATGGTTGGCGGGATGCTGCTTTCTGTTGCTGTTACTGCGTTCCTGACCGGTGTGACTGAGCCGCTGGAATTCCTGTTCATGTTCCTTGCACCGCTGCTGTACCTCCTGCACGCACTGCTGACCGGTATCAGCCTGTTTGTGGCAACGCTGCTGGGTATCCATGCCGGCTTCTCTTTCTCTGCGGGGGCTATCGACTACGCGTTGATGTATAACCTGCCGGCCGCCAGCCAGAACGTCTGGATGCTGCTGGTGATGGGGGTTGTCTTCTTCGCTATCTACTTCGTGGTGTTCAGTTTGGTTATCCGCATGTTCAACCTGAAAACGCCGGGTCGTGAAGATAAAGAAGACGAGATCGTTACTGAAGAGGCTAACAGCAATACTGAAGAAGGTCTCAATCAACTGGCAACCAACTATATTGCTGCGGTTGGCGGTACTGACAACCTGAAAGCCATTGACGCCTGTATTACTCGTCTGCGCCTTACCGTGGTTGACTCAGCTCGCGTCAACGATGCGATGTGTAAACGTCTGGGTGCTTCTGGGGTAGTGAAACTGAACAAACAGACTATTCAGGTGATTGTTGGCGCGAAAGCAGAATCCATCGGCGATGCGATGAAGAAAGTCGTTGCCCGTGGTCCGGTAGCCGCTGCGTCAGCTGAAGCAACTCCGGCAACTGC
Source organism: Escherichia coli DSM 30083 = JCM 1649 = ATCC 11775 (assembly GCF_003697165.2). Lineage (GTDB taxonomy): Bacteria > Pseudomonadota > Gammaproteobacteria > Enterobacterales > Enterobacteriaceae > Escherichia > Escherichia coli. The sequence goes on along the minus strand of NZ_CP033092.2, from coordinate 3,341,491 downwards.
CGCTCCTGTAGCAAAACCGCAGGCTGTACCAAACGCGGTATCTATCGCGGAGCTGGTATCGCCGATTACCGGGGATGTTGTGGCACTGGATCAGGTTCCTGACGAAGCATTCGCCAGCAAAGCGGTGGGTGACGGTGTGGCGGTGAAACCGACAGATAAAATCGTCGTATCACCAGCCGCAGGAACAATCGTGAAAATCTTCAACACCAACCACGCATTCTGTCTGGAAACCGAAAAAGGCGCGGAGATCGTCGTCCATATGGGTATCGACACCGTAGCGCTGGAAGGTAAAGGCTTTAAACGTCTGGTGGAAGAGGGCGCGCAGGTAAGCGCAGGGCAACCGATTCTGGAAATGGATCTGGATTACCTGAACGCTAACGCTCGCTCGATGATTAGCCCGGTGGTTTGCAGCAATATCGACGATTTCAGCGGCCTTATCATTAAAGCTCAGGGCCATGTTGTGGCGGGTCAAACACCGCTGTATGAAATCAAAAAGTAATCTGCTTTATGTCTGATGCGACGCGGCAGCGTCGCATCAGACAATAAAAAGCGGCAGGGATCTTCTCTGCCGCTTTTTTTGTCTGAGATTACATTGGGAAGATAAAAACAGCGCCTGCACAAAGCGCCAGAATGCGGATGAGATACATTGGTACAGAGAACACCCAGAATTCGGGAAGTTTGTATTTCCCCATTCCGAGGATCATGGCTGGCATTCCGTCAATAGGCATATAGCCGCCATTCCAGCCAGAAATCACCACCGCAATCGCGGCAGCGGTCGGGTTAAGCCCAAGGCTAGTACAGGCGGCAATGGCGATGGGGGCAAAAATATATACTGACCCCATATTCGAACCCGTGAAGGTGGCGCAGGTACTGGTAAGCAAAGCAAAGGCGACAATAAATACAAACGGTGAGACGCCAGAACCGAGCACACCTGCAACGGCATCGCCAACCATCGCCGTAAAGCCGGTGCCCGCCAGTGCATCAGCTATACCGATCACCCCCGCCATCATTAAAATGACCGGAGCCCCCATATGATCGCGAACTTCTTTGAAGTCCAGTACATCGATCATCAGAACAAACGCACCCGCAAGACCCGGAATAACGAAGGCGATATTTCCCAGAATGTTCATTAGCATCATGCCGATAACGCTGACAGCGAATGCGGCAATAGTGCAATATTCTTTCCAGGCAGGAAGGGCGTTAAACGTTTCCTCGCGTGCCGCCAGCGCATCCTCGGAAGCATCCGCAATGGGATGATCCGGAAGAAAACGGTAGGCAATAAGACTCCATGCGAGGAAAGCCGCTGACATGATGAGATTCACCAGCGCAAAGCGCCCCATCGAAATCTCCTGATGAAACCCCGCGGTTTCGAGTACGGTCGCCGTAACGCCAAAGAGAAGCGCGAGATTGATAGGAAGAAGCGGGTGGTTGGTGGCAAATCCCAGGGGCATCATTAATTTCGATGTTGGTAGCTTTTTACTGTACGGAATGGTGGATACCAGCGACAGAATTAGCACGTAATAACCGGTCGCTCCGGTGCCGGCAAGACTGGCACCCAGCATAACAATGACTAACAACAGCCCATAGCTGCGGTAACTGCCTTTATTGACCAGGCTTATCATCGCAGATTTAACGTTGCTGATAAGCCGGGTTTTTTGTAGCGCCGCCATGACCACCATAAACCCTGCAATCATCACCACGCTTGGATTGACGAATCCGGCAAAAGCCTGTTGAACGGTCGAAAGTCCCGATACAACCAGCAATAAACACGCAAGCAGTGGCGGTGCGCCAAAAGGCATTTTGTCCGACATGATCAGCACGATCATCAGGACCAGTATTCCTAATGCCAGGATCATTTCCATTGTCATTTTTTCTCTCCTTTTAGGCTTCCAGCATGTCGCGCGGTACTTTAAAGACCGCTTTGCGTATTGAAGTAGCCGTGCCAATTGCGCACAGCGCCTGGTGAGGTTCCTCAGGCATAAAGACGGCGAAATCACCGGCGTGTAGGGTGATGGCGACACTGTTTTCAGGGGATGGGGCGATAAACAGATCGGGCTTACGTTCTTCATCGTTTTCGCGAGCGATGGGCCGCGTTCCCGCATTAATGCCCTCACAACCAGTAATCACCACCTGTATATCGGCCCATAAATGGTGATACTCCGTATGGCGGAGTTCGGCGGGTTGCGTGTCTGAAGTTCCCAGCGTGCAGAACCACCGACATCCTTCAGGTTGCCAGCGACCGTCCTCTCTGGTGGATAACGCCGATAATGAACACTCCGGGCGCAGCAGAATATTTCTCACCCAGGCAGGAAGCCCCGCCAGCGACAAATGGTTGAGATTACCGATAATCATGATGCCTGCCCCTTAACCCACTCGGGGGAGATGCGTACGTACTTGATGGCCTGACGCCACCAGGTGTAAGCGATATGTAGCGTACCGTCCGGGCTTTGTTTGATGCTGGGGTAGGAGAACTCACGATTTAGCTTTTCCAGGGAATTGTTGGTCATGCAGTAGCCGTCGCCTTCATCGAGATTGCGCCGCCACGGCCAGCTTTTCCCACCATCGGCAGAAATCGCTACCGTCATCGGCGCGCGTGGGGCACCCCAGAAAGCGGAGCGTCCGACGGCTGTCGGTTCTTTGCGGCTGTCGTCGCCATCGACGATTTCGTCATAAAGCGACGCGCGACGTTCTACTGCGCCTGCCGCACTCATCGCGTTGTACACCAGCGCCAGTTCGCCGCTGGCAAGCGTCGTTACCTGAATAGACGAATTGTTGTTGGGCAATTCGGTTGCTTGCGGCACCGACCAACTCTCGCCGTTGTCCACTGAATGGCTGATATAGATGTTGTCTGCCCAACGGCTGCGAAAGAGAGCAACCAACGTACCGTCGTGCAACATTGTGATATTCATATGAACACAGCCGAGACTTTGCGGCACCTCGACATCGCGCCAGGAGTGACCACCGTCAGCGGAAATTTTCACTGCGCTGATATCATCATTGCCGACCCATTTTTCGCCGGGTTGGGTACGGCAATAAAAGACGGGCAGCAGCCAGTTGCCGTTATCAAGCACCGTGATTGGCTGTCGAATGAACGTACCGGGTTTATCAAGCAGGGTGGCAATCTCGCCCCAGGTTTGTCCGAGGTCGTCTGACTTACGGTAGCGGACGATGGCGGTGTCCTGATTACCGGATATTTGTGCGGTCCATAGGAGCCACAGCACGTTATCCGGCGCGAGAAACAGCACCGGGTTTTGCTCTGAACGCGTGTCATCGTGGGAAAGTTTGACCGCATCGCTCCACTGCATTCCGCCAGCGGGCAATCGCGATCCCCAGACAGAAATATCGGCAATACCTTCCTGCGTTCCCGCAAACCAGACGCACATTAACGCGCCATCCGGCAAAGGCAGAATATTCGCCGCGTGGTTTTGCGGGCAGGACGAGGGCAGCATGGCGGTAAGCACATGCGAATCGTTTTCGGATGGACGGATGACGCCGTCACGAATAAGGGCTACAGACATAGTTAGACTCCATCTTAAAGTTGGTAATAGATTTATTAATGCGAGTGCGATTCATGCGTTTCGATCAATGTCGAAACTTTCTTCTTTCACGGATAATATTGAGTGTCTCAACACTTAATGAGAAAAATATCGCGAAGTAGAGATACTCTTTGGCAATATGAATGTTGAGACTATCGGCAACCAGCAATACACCGACAAACAATAAAAAGGTTAACGCCAGTATTTTTATTGACGGCGTGGCGTTAACGAAATCACCAATTGTTTTCGCCGCAAACATCATGACACCGACGGCAATCATTACGGCGGCAATCATGATAAATATATGCTGAGAAAGGCCGACGGCGGTGATCACCGAATCCAGGCTAAACACGATATCGAGCAGCATTATCTGTACAATGGCACCGCACAACGACAGTTGCCGCGATCCGCTGCCATGTTCGTCTTCCTGCGCGGGCGACAGCTCTTCGCGTATCTCCTGTATCGCTTTATAAATCAGGAACAGCCCGCCCCGAGCAGAATCAACGTGCGGAACGAAATCTCCAGCGTCAGCACGGTAAAAAGCGGCTGGGTAATATGTGAAAGCCACGCAATGGATATCAGCAATAATATCCGCATAATCATCGCGCAGCTTAAACCCAGTTTACGCGCCATATTTTGTTGTGATAACGGAAGTTTTGCCACCACCAGTGAAAGAAAAATAATATTATCCACCCCAAGAATAATTTCCAGAAAGGTGAGGGTAATTAAAGTGAGCCAGATATCTGGCTGCATAAACCACAAAAACATGGGGTAATCCTTTATTCTCTTTATCTAAACTTTATAGCGGGCTGGATAATAGAGTTAATTTAATTAATGTTATAATGACGAATAATTTGTTGAATCTCGCTGATCTGTTCAGGCGTGAAATTAACCGCGTAGCGGCTATCACCAACATCATGCCCCATAAGCTGCAACGCTTTTTTCACCGCAGCCGGGGAGAATGCTACTTTATAAAGATCGGTACGCAGGCCCGTTACACTCTCCTGTGCTTCATAAGACCCTTCAATATCACCGGCATGGAAGCGAGACCAGATGGCATTGATTTCTCGCGGCGCGATGTTGGCGAGCCCAGAGATACAGGCTGAACATCCCTCGACAAACCCTTTATGGATCAGCGAATCCGGGCCGTTGAGCACATTAAAGCCGTCAATGTCGCGCACCGCATCGAGAAAACCCTTCAGGCTTTCGTCGCTTCCGGCGCTGTCTTTAATCCCAATGATATTGGGGTGCGACGCCAGAGCACGCGCGGTTTCTGGCTGGATCGTATTGCCAGTGCGGGCCGGGATGTTATAGAGAAACATCGGAATGCTCAGTGCGTCGGCAATTGCGCTGTAATGCGCAATCAACTCTTCCTGTTTCAGCGGTACGAAGTAAGGGGCAATGACCGACACGGCATCTACGCCAAGTTTTTCAATCTGCTGACCCAGACGAATCGTTTCGCGCGTAGAGATCTCGCCAATGTGTGCCACGACCGGCGCACGACCAGCCACTTCATCCACGCAGGTTTGCGTAACGCTGAGCTTCTCCTGTTCATTCAACACAAAAAACTCGCCGTTGGTGCCGCCGCAAAAAATCGCGTTACCCGCTTCCAGTTGACGATTCACCTGCACTTTTAACGCCGGGATATTCAGACTGCCGGTCGCGGTAAACGGGGTGACGATAGCGGTTAATACACCTTCAATGGTTTTCGGCATGATTTATTCCTTAAATTGATGTTGCGGAAACAGTGTTTGGTAAATGGCCTGTACGTCCTGTAGATCAAGCTGGCACGGCACATTGTTCATAAGGCGCTTCACGTTCAGTGCCGCCTCGCTCAGAGAGGCAATATCCTCTGGCGGTACGCCGAGATCCGCGAGATTGTTGGGTAGCTTGAGTTGATTGACTAATGCCTGTAACCAGGTCACCAGGGCATGAGATTTTTCTTCCGCGCTCAGGGCGGTTTCCGCATCGGGAATGCAATCCCAGACCCGGGCAAATTTCTCGACCGCCCAGGGGCGAACAAACGCCATGCACGGCGCCAGCAAGATGGCATTCGCGACGCCATGCGGCAGATGATATTTGCCACCTAACGGGTAGGAGAGCGCATGAACGAGATGCGTGCCCGCATGGGTTATCGCTACGCCGCCATAGTAAGACGCCCACAGCATTTCCAGTTTTGCGCGCAGATCCTGAGGATCGTTCACGGCGGGTTGAATGTGCCGGAAAAGTTTACTTAACCCAGTCAGCGCCGCGTTATCGCTGACCGGATTTGCCACGGTCGCGGTAAAACACTCCAGTAAGTGGCAAAGAGCATCAATGCCCGTGGACGCCGCAATATGCGCGGGCATGCTGGTGGTCAGTTCCGGGAAAAGCGCCACATAGTCTGGTAACAGCACCTGGGAAATAATACCCACCTTCGTGCTTTGTTCAGGGATTGCCAGAATCGCATTCGGCGTGGCTTCTGAGCCGGTTCCGGCGGTTGTAGGAATCAACCATGATTGCACCCGCTGAGTCGGTTTTTCACCCGCAAGCAGCGCATCCAGCCCCGGTGATTGTGGATGGCAAAGCACCGACAGCAGCTTCGCCACATCCAACACGCTGCCACCGCCGATCCCGACCACCACATCAAAAGAGGCATCGCCAAGGGCATCCATTAGCTGGCGCACATCATGATGCGTGGGCTCTGCGGGCACATTATCGATAACGTTAACCTGCGGGCAGTGCTTTTCCAGTAAGGCGCGAATCTGCTGCACACCGTCGAGCTGCGCAATATTACGGTCAGTGACCAGCAGCATTTTTCTGATGTCGGGTAAGAGCGACGTCAGGGAAGGGATAGCGCCTGCGCCGCTCAGTATCGTGCTATTGATAATTACCACAAATAACCTCTCTTCTGGTGATTGAATTCAATCATTCAAAATGCCGTAGCCTACGTAACATGGTCTAATTTTATAATTTATTCGAGTGATTAATAACTTGAGCTTGCTCACATTTAATCAATCATGATTGAATATAATCATTGTTATCATAAAACAACCTGGAGTGATGATGGAAAAGGGAATCACTAAGCCGAGCATTCTCGTCGTTGCCGATGATTTCACGGGAGCCAACGACGCGGGGGTAAGCCTGGCGCAGGTGGGGCATACAGTTGATGTGGCCTTTGAAATGCATTATCGCGGTGATGCCAGCGTATGGGTGATTAACAGCGACAGCCGGGCGATGGATCCTAAGCTGGCGGCGATGAAAATAACCTCGCTGATGAGTCATCTCCCTCTGGCGAATAATCCGCCGCTCGTGATTAAAAAGATAGATTCCACGCTGCGAGGCAATATCGGCGCAGAAATTGAAGCCCTGATGAAGGCATGCGGTATAACGGGCGCAGTGGTTGCCCCCGCATTTCCTCAGGCGGGAAGGACCACAGTGGCCGGTGAGTGTTGGGTAAACGGTGTGCGGATAACGGAAACCGAGTTTGCCAGCGATCCGAAAACCCCGGTATTGAGCGCCCGAATTGCGGATATCATCCGGTTGCAGACGGCCATTCCATGCCAGCCCGTTACGGTTTCTCAGCTCAGCCATTTGTCTTATGAGCAACCGTGGATTGGCGTGATAGATGCGCAGACGGACAGCGACCTGGATCGCATCGCTGCCGCTGTGATGCAGGCTAAACAACCGCTGCTGCTGGTCGGCTCCGCTGGTATTTGTGATGCCGTTGCCCGGCGCTCCGCGATTATGTCGCCACCCACCGTGCTGGCCATTATTGGTTCAATGAGCGAAATCGCTCAACGGCAGATCGCCACACTTCATTCACACCCACGTATCACACAGATATACGTCGATGTTGAACACATTCTGGCAGGCAATGCCAGTGACTATGACGCGCGTATTGTGCAGGCCTTGCAGAAAGGCGACCACTGCATTGTCCACACCTGTAACGATTCTGTAGCAAGACATCAGATCGACACCCTTTGCCAGCGTTGGCAGATGAGTCGCGCTGCACTTGGGGAAAAAATTTGCCGGTTTCTTGGCGAACTTACCCGGCAAGTTCTGCTTCGCACAATGCCCGATGCGCTTTATCTCTCTGGTGGTGATGTCGCAATGGCAACAGCCAGTGCGTTAGGCGCGACCGGATTTCGTATTACGGGGAAGGTGGCGCAATGCGTTCCATACGGTCACTTTCTGGGCGGTGTCTGGTCCCGTTCGGTGATGACGAAAGCCGGTGGGTTTGGCGATGAGACCACGTTGCATCAGGTTCTGAATTTTATCGAGGAGAAGTGTAGTGAATAATATTATTGCGGTAACGATGGGTGACCCGGCGGGTATTGGCCCGGAGATCATTATTAAATCCCTGAGCGAAGCCGGGCTTGCTGGTGCCCCGGTGGTGGTGGTGGGCTGTGTGCGTACGCTGCGACGTATTATGGCGATGAATATCACGCCGCAGGCAGAGTTACGCGTCATTCAAAAGGTGTGCGACGCCCATTTTGCTCCCGGCGTGATTAACGTGATGGATGAGCCGCTGGCTAACCCCGATGCGCTGACACCCGGAGTGGTACAGGCTGCGGCAGGCGATTTAGCGTATCGCTGTATCAAACGTGCAACGGCTCTGGCCTTATCAGGCGAGGTGAAAGCCATAGCCACTGCGCCGCTGAATAAAGAAGCGCTGCATCTTGGCGGGCATAACTATCCGGGGCATACGGAATTGCTGGCCCATCTTACCGGCAGCAAAGAGTACGCGATGGTGCTCTATACCGATAAGCTCAAGGTTATCCATATTTCGACTCACATCTCACTGCGTAAATTCCTGGATACTTTGAATGGTGAAAGGGTCAAAACGGTTATTCGAGTTGCGAACCACTTCCTGAAACGTGTTGGTATTGAGCGTCCGCGTATTGCCGTGGCGGGTGTAAATCCACATGCAGGGGAACATGGTTTATTCGGCACTGAGGAAATCGAGATTATCGCGCCTGCGATTGAAGCAATGCAGGCCGAAGATATTGATGTTACTGGCCCGTGCCCGCCAGATACCGTGTTTATGCAATGCCATGAAGGGCTATTCGATATGGTAGTGGCTATGTACCACGATCAGGGGCATATCCCTTTAAAACTGCTTGGATTTTATGATGGGGTGAATATCACCGCCGGGTTGCCATTTATTCGCACTTCTGCCGACCACGGCACCGCGTTTGATATTGCCTGGACAGGAAAAGCCAAGTCTGAGAGCATGGCAGTTTCCATCCAGTTAGCAATGCAGATTTCGCGAGAATAAAATGAAGGGATATAACCGGTTAGAGCAGATCATGGATTACCTGAAAAGCCATAATCTGGTCACCGTTGATGAGCTGGTGGCGGTAACCAATGCGTCGCCGGCTACGATTCGTCGAGACCTGATAAAACTCGATGAGCAGGGTGTTATCAGCCGTACACACGGCGGTGTGACCCTCAACCGGTTTATTCCTACCCAACCGACTACCCATGAGAAAATGCAGCGCAGCCTGGCGGAAAAACATGCCATCGCCAGCGCAGCGGCGTCAATGGTCAAAGCGGGGGATTCCGTCGTCCTTGATGCCGGTACGACAATGATTGAACTTGCGCGGCAGATTACACATTTACCGCTTCGCGTGATCACCAGCGACCTGCATATCGCGCTTTTTTTGGCTGAATTCAAGCAAATTGAAGTGACGATTATCGGCGGACGTATCGACGACTCCAGCCAGTCCTGCATTGGCGAACATGGTCGTAAATTGCTGCAAAATACCTGGCCGGACGTGGCATTTTTAAGCTGTAACAGCTGGGATCTTGAAAAGGGTATTACAGCACCCACGGAAGAGAAAGCCGCACTAAAACGCGATCTTATCGCGCATGCTTCGCGCAAAATTCTCCTGGCTGACAGCTCAAAATACGGTTCATGGTCGCTGTTTAATATCGCGCATCTTAATGAACTGACAGAGATTATTACGGATAGTCAGCTTGATGGGCAGACGCGTAGAACGCTTGCGTCCTTGTCGACGCGTTTAATCATAGCCGACTAATCTATGACTCTGCGGCCAGCTCATCCGGCAATTTAATAAATGCGTCAGGCTGGCGACGTTTGGCCTTACGTTTCCAGCGCGAGGATCTGCTGGCAGTAGCGCAGAAAACGCCCCAATATCTTACGCAAAACCATTTTTTCTCTAACTAACAGTTGTCAGCCTGTCCCGCTTATAAGATCATACGCCGTTATACGTTGTTTACGCTTTGAGGAATCCACGATGAGTGAGGCAGAAGCCCGCCCGACTAACTTTATTCGTCAGATCATCGATGAAGATCTGGCCAGTGGTAAGCACACCACAGTACACACCCGTTTCCCGCCGGAGCCGAATGGCTATCTGCATATTGGCCATGCGAAATCTATCTGCCTGAACTTCGGGATCGCCCAGGACTATAAAGGCCAGTGCAACCTGCGTTTCGACGACACTAACCCGGTAAAAGAAGATATCGAGTATGTCGATTCGATCAAAAACGACGTAGAGTGGTTAGGTTTCCACTGGTCTGGTAACGTCCGTTACTCCTCCGATTATTTTGATCAGCTCCACGCCTATGCGATCGAACTGATCAATAAAGGCCTGGCGTACGTTGATGAACTGACGCCGGAACAGATCCGCGAATACCGCGGCACCTTGACGCAGCCGGGTAAAAACAGCCCGTACCGCGATCGCAGCGTTGAAGAGAACCTGGCGCTGTTCGAGAAAATGCGTACCGGCGGTTTTGAAGAAGGTAAAGCCTGCCTGCGTGCGAAAATCGACATGGCTTCGCCGTTTATCGTGATGCGCGATCCGGTGCTGTACCGCATTAAGTTTGCTGAACACCACCAGACTGGCAACAAGTGGTGCATCTACCCGATGTACGACTTCACCCACTGCATCAGCGATGCGCTGGAAGGTATTACGCACTCTCTGTGTACGCTTGAGTTCCAGGACAACCGCCGTCTGTACGACTGGGTACTGGACAACATCACCATTCCTGTTCACCCGCGCCAGTACGAATTCTCGCGCCTGAATCTGGAATACACTGTGATGTCCAAGCGTAAGCTGAACCTGCTGGTGACCGATAAGCACGTTGAAGGCTGGGATGACCCGCGTATGCCGACCATTTCTGGTCTGCGTCGTCGTGGTTACACTGCGGCTTCTATTCGTGAGTTCTGCAAACGCATTGGTGTGACCAAGCAGGACAACACCATTGAGATGGCGTCACTGGAATCCTGCATCCGTGAAGATCTCAACGAAAATGCGCCGCGCGCAATGGCGGTTATCGATCCGGTGAAACTGGTTATCGAAAACTACCAGGGCGAAGGCGAAATGGTTACCATGCCGAACCATCCGAATAAACCGGAAATGGGCAGCCGTCAGGTGCCGTTTAGCGGTGAGATTTGGATCGATCGCGCCGATTTCCGCGAAGAAGCTAACAAGCAGTACAAACGTCTGGTGCTGGGTAAAGAAGTGCGTCTGCGTAATGCTTACGTCATTAAGGCAGAACGCGTGGAGAAAGATGCCGAAGGCAATATCACCACCATCTTCTGTACTTATGACGCCGACACCTTAAGCAAAGATCCGGCAGATGGTCGTAAAGTCAAAGGTGTTATTCACTGGGTGAGCGCGGCACATGCGCTGCCGGTTGAAATCCGTTTGTATGACCGTCTGTTCAGCGTGCCGAACCCTGGTGCTGCGGATGATTTCCTGTCGGTGATTAACCCGGAATCGCTGGTGATCAAACAGGGCTTTGCTGAACCGTCGCTGAAAGATGCGGTTGCGGGTAAAGCATTCCAGTTTGAGCGTGAAGGTTATTTCTGCCTCGACAGCCGCCATTCTACGGCGGAAAAACCGGTATTTAACCGCACCGTTGGGCTGCGTGATACCTGGGCGAAAGTTGGCGAGTAATTTTAAGTTCTACCAGGCCGGGTGAAGCGTTTACGCCGCATCCGGCAAGAAATATGCAAACAATCCCAAACGCCGCGCTCTGCGGCGTTTTTTTTCTGCTTTTCTTCGCGAATTAATTCCGCTTCGCAATTTATCCAGAAAACAAATTTAAAATCACAAACCATAATTAAGTAAAATGTAACCGTTTTCATCTTGCTGGAAATTCACGCTTTTATTCTTCTGCAAGCCTTTCAACTACAACTTAAGCCTTGTAACAAAAATCATCAAAATATGTGCGGTTGCTCATGTTCTTACATTCTGGTTACAGAAAGAGATTGATAATTCGCGTCGCGAAAAATAGTCTGTTCCTGTAGTCAGCGAGACTTTTCTCAACGCTACTTTTTTAATTTTTATTTTTTTCGCTGTTCACCTTTGGTGCAGCAATTTATACGTCAAAGAGGATTAACCCATGCGTACGTTTAGTGGCAAACGTAGTACGCTGGCGCTGGCTATCGCCGGTGTTACAGCTATGTCGGGCTTTATGGCAATTCCGGAGGCTCGCGCCGAAGGATTCATCGACGATTCAACCTTAACCGGCGGTATCTATTACTGGCAGCGTGAACGCGACCGTAAAGATGTTACCGACGGCGATAAATACAAAACCAACCTTTCTCACTCCACCTGGAACGCCAACCTCGATTTTCAGTCTGGTTATGCTGCTGATATGTTCGGCCTTGATATTGCCGCGTTTACGGCGATTGAAATGGCGGAAAACGGCGACAGCTCTCACCCGAACGAAATCGCGTTTTCAAAAAGTAATAAAGCCTATGACGAAGACTGGTCCGGCGATAAAAGCGGTATAAGCCTGTATAAAGCAGCGGCCAAATTTAAATACGGTCCGGTTTGGGCGAGGGCAGGTTATATTCAGCCAACCGGTCAGACGCTGTTAGCGCCACACTGGAGCTTTATGCCGGGTACTTATCAGGGGGCGGAGGCCGGGGCGAATTTTGATTACGGCGATGCTGGTGCGTTGAGTTTCTCCTACATGTGGACCAACGAATACAAAGCACCGTGGCATCTGGAAATGGATGAGTTTTATCAGAACGATAAAACCACCAAAGTTGATTATCTACACTCCCTTGGGGCGAAGTACGACTTCAAAAATAACTTCGTACTGGAAGCGGCGTTTGGTCAGGCCGAAGGGTATATCGATCAATATTTTGCCAAAGCCAGCTACAAATTTGATATCGCCGGTAGCCCGTTAACCACCAGCTACCAGTTCTATGGTACGCGCGATAAAGTTGACGATCGCAGCGTCAACGATCTTTATGACGGCACCGCCTGGCTGCAGGCGTTGACCTTTGGTTACCGGGCGGCTGACGTAGTGGATTTGCGCCTCGAAGGTACCTGGGTTAAGGCTGACGGTCAGCAAGGATACTTCCTGCAACGTATGACTCCAACCTACGCTTCCTCGAACGGTCGCCTGGATATCTGGTGGGATAACCGTTCCGACTTCAACGCCAACGGCGAAAAAGCGGTCTTCTTCGGTGCGATGTATGACCTGAAAAACTGGAATCTTCCAGGCTTCGCCATCGGCGCTTCCTACGTTTACGCATGGGATGCTAAACCTGCGACCTGGCAGAGCAATCCGGATGCGTACTACGACAAGAACCGGACTATTGAAGAGTCTGCCTACAGCCTGGATGCGGTTTACACCATTCAGGACGGTCGTGCCAAGGGCACGATGTTCAAACTGCATTTCACCGAATATGACAACCACTCCGACATCCCAAGCTGGGGCGGTGGTTACGGCAACATCTTCCAGGATGAGCGTGACGTGAAATTTATGGTAATCGCACCATTCACCATCTTCTGATGCCCGACGCGGCAGGTTTTGTGCCTGCCGCACGTTTGAGGAATTTGCAATGAAAAAATTGATTCTCATCGCCATGATGGCATCGGGGCTGGTGGCTTGTGCACAATCCACCGCGCCACAGGAAGACAGTCGTCTGAAAGAGGCATACAGCGCCTGTATCAACACCGCACAAGGTTCGCCGGAAAAAATTGAAGCCTGCCAGAGCGTGTTAAACGTGCTGAAGAAAGAGAAACAACATCAGCAGTTTGCCGAGCAGGAAAGTGTCCGCGTACTGGATTATCAGCAGTGTATTCAGGCAACGCAAACCGGAAATGATCAGGCGGTGAAAGCCGATTGTGATAAGGTCTGGCAGGAAATTCGCAGTAATAACAAATAAGTGAGAGCTGTAACTCTCGCTTTTCTTATTTTCCTTGTATAAAAAAGCCAACCTGCAGGTTGGCTTTTCTCGTTCAGGCTGGCTTATTTGCCTTCGTGCGCGTGCTCATCTTCGCGGCAATCGCCTTCGGCACAGTGACCGTAAAGATAGAGACTGTGGTTAGTCAGGCGAATGCCATGTTTTGCGGCGATTTCACGCTGACGCGCTTCGATGGAATCATCACTAAATTCGATAACCTTACCGCAGTCGAGGCAGATCAGGTGATCGTGGTGATGTTGCTGTGTTAGTTCAAATACGGATTTACCGCCTTCAAAATTGTGGCGGGTGACGATACCAGCGTCGTCAAACTGGTTCAGTACGCGATATACCGTAGCCAGACCAATTTCTTCACCCATATCGATCAGACGTTTGTATAAATCTTCCGCACTGACGTGATGGTTGTCCGGCTCCTGAAGAACTTCCAGGATTTTCAAGCGAGGAAGCGTTACTTTCAGGCCAGCTTTCTTTAGGGCGGTATTGTTATCAGTCATGCGGAATCTGTCCTGTTACTAAGCGGTTCACTTCATTAGAAGAAGTGACAGAATTTGCTCTTGAGATAATGCGTATCATTATAGAATTGCCACGCCTAAATGAAAACCACAAGTCCCTGGCAAATATTGTTAATAAAAACGTGGCACAGCTTACATTTACAACGGCAAGGCCACTTGAACACCGGGACATTGTACAGGTACAACAGCAAAAGTTACAAATTTGTAGCAATTATTTTGATTGGCATTATCTATTAATACGGCGTAGACATGAGTCTACGCCGCATCACATCAGGCATTGAGAATTTCGTCGAGATGCAGCTCTTCAGAAATTTGTTTAACCCATTTTTCTACACGTTCAGCGGTCAGTTCCGGCTGACGATCTTCGTCGATAGCCAGACCGACAAAGTGGTCATCATCAGCCAGACCTTTTGACGCTTCGAAGTGGTAGCCCGCGGTTGGCCAGTGACCAACGATAGTTGCGCCGCGCGGTTCAATGATGTCGCGGATGGTGCCCAATGCATCGCAGAAGTATTCTGCGTAATCTTCCTGGTCGCCACAACCAAACAGCGCAACCAGTTTACCATTAAAATCAATCTCTTCGAGAGTCGGGAAGAAGTCATCCCAGTCACACTGCGCTTCGCCGTAATACCAGGTTGGGATGCCCAGCAGCAGAATGTCATATGCTTCCAGATCTTCTTTGCTGCTTTTTGCAATGTCATGGACATCGGCAACGTCTTTACCAAGCTGTTTTTGAATCATTTTTGCGATATTTTCGGTATTACCGGTGTCGCTGCCGAAAAAGATGCCAGTGATAGCCATGAGTGAAATAACCTCTTGAAACTTATTGAAATGGGGGTGGAAAATTGCCCACGGATAAAGGCAATCATAGCAGAACAGGCAGTCTTGCGGAATCAGCAAACGAGCAGGACTGCACACTGTGCTACATGAAAGTGGAAATTTAAACGATGCCCTGACTACGCAGCGCCGCCAGTTGCTGCATTAACATCTCTTCGATCAGTTCGCTACGGCTCATATTGCGCGACTCCGCCAGCTCGTTCAGTGCCTCGACAGCTTCCGCGTTCAGCTTCAGTTCGACACGCTTAAGGCCACGTACTTTGTCGCGTTTTAGTTGGTTGCGTTTATTAATACGCAGCTGTTCATCGCGCGAAAGCGGATTAGTTTTCGGTCGTCCCGGTCGACGCTCGTGCGCGAACAGATCTAATGTCGTACGGTCCGTTTGTTCTTTGGCCATGATCTTGGTGACTTCGGGGGAAACAATCAGCCAGGCCTCTGCCCGGATGGATAGCGCGCCATAATACATCAGCGCGATGAGTCACGCCAACGTCCACGCGCGGAAAGCGACGCGGACGCTGGGTTTTTAATCAGTTGCGTTAATCATTGAGATAGCGACGGATAGCGCGTAATACCGCATCCGGTTTTTCAGCATGAACCCAGTGACCCGCGCCTGCAATCACATGAGCCCGAGCCTGTGGAAATTGTGCCAGTAAATCATCACGGTACTGCTCGCTAACATACGGAGAATTGCCGCCAGGGATAAACAGGGTAGGATGATCCCATGCCGGGATTTTCTCCCAACCCACAATATGCGGATACTGATCCCACAATACTGGCACGTTAAAGCACCACTCCCCGTCAACAAAAGATTTCAACAGAAACTGAATCACCCCTTCTTCATTAAGATGCTGGCGCATTATTGCCGCTGCTTGCTGGCGTGTTTGTGCGTCTGATTCACTGACTGCGTTGATGGCCGCGAAAATCTCATCATGACGGCGAACGTGATAATCGACCGGCGCAATATCAATCGCCACCAGCTTGTCAATGCGATCGGGGGCTAGTGCAGTAAGAGCCATTACCGCTTTACCGCCCATGGAGTGACCGATAAATGTTGCTTTGTCGATCTGCAGTGCATCCAGGGTATCAACAAGATCCTGGGCCATCGCCGGGTAATTCATTACCGGATCTCTCGGTGAAAGACCGTGGTTACGCATATCAACCTGGATGATATTGTGATCGTTTACCAGATCGCGAGCCAGTACGCCAAGGTTGTCGAGGCTGCCAAACAGACCATGGACAAGAATGATGGGAGAATTATTGTGCTGGTTTTGTGCAGTTTGCGCGCGGATATTCAATTTCATGGCAAAGTTCTTTTTTTCGCGTTGTCGGGTTAGGGTATTATGTTGACCATTGTGCCACAGGGCTGCAACAAATAAGGTTTATTCCGAGTTTTTCTGCAAGCCAGGCTTGACGCTATCCGCTGCCGGGATTTATTCATATACTCCTGGCGACTTGTATTCAGCTAAGACACTGCACTGGATTAAGATGAAAACGATTGAAGTTGATGATGAACTCTACAGCTATATTGCCAGCCACACTAAGCATATCGGCGAGAGCGCATCCGACATTTTACGGCGTATGTTGAAATTTACCGCCGCATCACAGCCTGCTGCTCCGGTGACGAAAGAGGTTCGCGTTGCGTCACCTGCTATCGTCGAAGCGAAGCCGGTCAAAACGATTAAAGACAAGGTTCGCGCAATGCGTGAACTTCTGCTTTCGGACGAATACGCAGAGCAAAAGCGAGCGGTCAATCGCTTTATGCTGCTGTTGTCTACACTATATTCTCTTGACGCCCAGGCGTTTGCCGAAGCAACGGAATCGTTGCACGGTCGTACACGCGTTTACTTTGCGGCAGATGAACAAACGCTGCTGAAAAATGGTAATCAGACCAAGCCAAAACATGTGCCTGGTACGCCGTATTGGGTGATCACCAACACCAACACCGGCCGTAAATGCAGCATGATCGAACACATCATGCAGTCGATGCAATTCCCGGCGGAATTGATTGAGAAGGTTTGCGGAACTATCTAAAACGTTGCAGACAAAGGACAAAGCAATGGCAATCCACAATCGTGCAGGCCAACCTGCACAACAGAGTGATTTGATTAACGTCGCCCAACTGACGGCGCAATATTATGTACTGAAACCAGAAGCAGGGAATGCGGAGCACGCGGTGAAATTCGGTACTTCCGGTCACCGTGGCAGTGCAGCGCGCCACAGCTTTAACGAGCCGCACATTCTGGCGATCGCTCAGGCAATTGCTGAAGAACGTGCGAAAAACGGCATCACTGGCCCTTGCTATGTGGGTAAAGATACTCACGCCCTGTCCGAGCCTGCGTTCATTTCCGTACTGGAAGTGCTGGCAGCGAACGGCGTTGATGTCATTGTGCAGGAAAACAATGGCTTCACTCCGACACCTGCCATTTCCAATGCCATTCTGGTTCACAATAAAAAAGGTGGCCCACTGGCAGACGGTATCGTGATTACACCGTCCCATAACCCGCCGGAAGATGGTGGTATCAAGTACAATCCGCCAAATGGTGGCCCGGCTGATACCAACGTCACTAAAGTGGTGGAAGACAGAGCCAACGCACTGCTGGCTGATGGCCTGAAAGGCGTGAAGCGTATCTCCCTCGACGAAGCGATGGCATCCGGTCATGTGAAAGAGCAGGATCTGGTGCAGCCGTTTGTGGAAGGGCTGGCCGATATCGTTGATATGGCGGCGATTCAGAAAGCGGGCCTGACGCTGGGCGTTGATCCGCTGGGTGGTTCCGGTATCGAATACTGGAAGCGCATTGGCGAGTATTACAACCTCAACCTGACCATCGTTAACGATCAGGTCGATCAAACCTTCCGCTTTATGCACCTCGATAAAGACGGTGCGATCCGTATGGACTGCTCCTCCGAGTGTGCGATGGCGGGCCTGCTGGCACTGCGTGATAAGTTCGATCTGGCGTTTGCTAACGACCCGGATTATGACCGTCACGGTATCGTCACTCCGGCAGGTTTGATGAATCCGAACCACTACCTGGCGGTGGCGATCAACTACCTGTTCCAGCATCGTCCGCAGTGGGGCAAAGATGTTGCTGTCGGTAAAACGCTGGTTTCATCTGCGATGATCGACCGTGTGGTCAATGATTTGGGCCGTAAGCTGGTAGAAGTACCGGTAGGTTTCAAATGGTTTGTTGATGGTTTGTTCGATGGCAGCTTCGGCTTTGGCGGCGAAGAGAGTGCAGGCGCTTCCTTCCTGCGTTTCGACGGCACGCCGTGGTCCACCGATAAAGACGGCATCATTATGTGTCTGCTGGCGGCGGAAATCACCGCTGTCACCGGTAAGAACCCGCAGGAACACTATAACGAACTGGCAAAACGCTTTGGTGCGCCGAGCTATAACCGTTTGCAGGCAGCAGCGACTTCCGCACAAAAAGCGGCGTTGTCTAAGCTGTCTCCGGAAATGGTGAGCGCCAGCACCCTGGCAGGTGACCCGATCACCGCGCGTCTGACGGCGGCACCGGGTAATGGCGCTTCTATCGGCGGTCTGAAAGTGATGACTGACAACGGCTGGTTCGCCGCGCGTCCGTCAGGCACGGAAGACGCATATAAGATCTACTGCGAAAGCTTCCTTGGTGAAGAACATCGCAAGCAGATTGAGAAAGAAGCGGTTGAGATTGTTAGCGAAGTTCTGAAAAACGCGTAAACATATCAAATAAGAAAAAGGGCGGTCGGAAGATCGCCCTTTTTTGCTTTGCTTAATTAACCGTGTTTATTTTTCAGTTCAAAGCGTGGTGAGACCAGACCATACAGTGTCCAACCGAGGAAGGTCACGATGGAACCGTATAGCATGGCTTCTTCCCCGGATGAGTACAGCGCATAAAAGCTGTACATCGCGCCAACAAAAGCAACAAAGTTTGCAACTTTCGCTTTTGAGGGGGGCACATTAGCGACCTTCTGAATAATGACTAATGCCGCCATTGACAGAATATACGGGATGATATTGGTCACCACGGCCAGGTTAACCAGCACGTTGAACTGACTGTTCAGCGACGGGCTAATGGTCATCAGTGATAATCCGCTCTGGATGATGACAATGGTCAGCATTCCCTGTACTGGTGCATCGACTTTGCTCACACGGGAGAAAATTTTCGGGAAGTACCCTTCATCGGCAGAAGATTTAAACACCTGGGCAATGGTGAACTGCCAGCCAAGCAGCGAACCGCAGCAGGACATCACCATCAGCGCCATAATGACTTTACCCACTTCCGGCGTGAACATCTGCGCGAAGGCCAGACCAAATGGTGCCGTTGAATTTGCCAGCTCCATATTTGGCACAATCCCGGCAATCACGTTGGTGGAGACGATATAAATCACCGCCGCACCTAACGTACCGCCGAGTACCGCGATTGGCACATTACGTTCCGGGTTTTCCACTACATCAGTATTCGCACACGCAGACTCCAGACCAAGAAAAGCCCACAGCGTCATAGCGATGGAAGAACCTACCGCACTGAAGAACGGTGCATGATGCGGATTCCAGGAATCAACGTAAAGCGTCGGGCTAAACCAGAACCAGCCGATAATGCACAGGCCTACCACCGGAATAATGACCCCCCACACGGTAATGCTACTGATTTGCCCGGTAATGCGCGCACCACCAAAGTTAGCCACGGTACAAATCCACAGCACCCCGATGGTCGCAAGACCAATCTGCACTGGCGACAAACTCGCGCCGAGCAGTTCGGTGCCGTAACCAACCGCCGAAATAGCAATCGCGACGTTAGCAATCAGCAGCGAGACGCCGTAGGTATAGTTCGCCATAAAGTTACCGGATTTACCGAAAGCATACTCGGCATAACCGCCCATACCTCCTGATTTACGGCTGAACATACCGCATTTTGCGAATGCCCATGCCAGTGCCATTGAGCCTACGGCTGTCACCAGCCAGGAGATAATTGAGATTGTCCCGACTTCGGCAAGCTTTGTCGGCAGCATGATGATACCGGAGCCCATCATGTTGACCATCGTCAGTATGGTTAACTGAACGACACCCATTTTGTTCGATTTCGCCTGACTCATAATTTTTCCCCTTTCAACAGGGCGCTTTGCGCATCACGAGGCTTGATGACATAGCACCAAACTTGCTTACGACCATCATGTTCTTCGATATAGACACCCTGCAGCTCCGGTGCAAAACCTGGCAGCAGGTTGATGCCTTCTTCCAGAGCGCTGAAGTAACGCAGAACAGCACCACCCCAGATTTCACCAGGAACAACACACAGCACACCCGGAGGATAAGGAAGCGCACCTTCGGCAGCGATACGGCCTTCTGCATCCGGCAGACGAACCAGCTCCACTTCACCGCGTAAGTAGGCGTAGTTGGCTTCTTGCGGATTCATGCTGACGCGTGGGAAGTGTTCCTTACGGAACATCTCTTTTTGCAGTTGTTTCACGTTGTGGCGGGCATACAAATCATGCATTTCCTGGCACAACTGACGCAGGGTATAACCGGCGTAGCGCTCTTCATGCTGTTTGTAGATGGAAGGCAGTACTTCCGCCAGAGGCGCATCAGCTTCCAGTAGTTTTTCGAAGCGTACCAGCAGGGCAACAAGTTGCTGCAGTTTGGCCATATCTTCTGCCGGAGTCAGCAGGAAGAGGATGGAGTTAAGATCGCATTTTTCCGGCACTACGCCATTTTCGCGCAGGAAGTTAGCAAGAATCGTTGCGGGTACACCGAACGCTTCATATTCGCCGTTACGTGCATCAATACCTGGAGTTGTCAGCAACAGTTTGCACGGATCGACAAAGTATTGGTTCTCTGCGTAGCCTTCAAAAGAATGCCAGTGCTCACCGGGTACAAATTTAAAGAAGCGCAGATCAACCGCAATTTGCGCTGTTTCATACGACTGCCAGGGTTTACCATCCACCAGTTCAGGAACGAACGGGCGAATGTGCTGGCAGTTATCGAGGATCAATTTGCGGGCATTAATACCGTTAACCACACAATCCATCCACATATTACGACCGCTGACACCTTCATGCATTTTGGCGTTGATATCCAGTGCGGCAAACAGCGGATAGAACGGGCTGGTGGAGGCGTGCATCATAAATGCGTTGTTCATGCGTTTGTGCGGTACATAACGCTGTTGCCCTTTGATATGGCTGTCTTTTTTATGAATTTGTGAAGTCTGAGAAAAACCAGCCTGTTGTTTATGCACAGATTGCGTAACCAGAATACCCGGATCGTTCTCATTAAGCTCCAGCAGCAGTGGCGAACAGTCCGCCATCATCGGAATAAACTGTTCATAGCCGACCCATGCTGAGTCAAACAGGATGTAGTCACACAGATGACCGATTTTATCCACCACCTGGCGGGCGTTATAAATAGCACCGTCGTAGGTGCCTAACTGAATCACAGCGAGGCGGAACGGACGCGCCTCTTTTGCCCGTTGCGGTGCAACTTCTGTAATCAGTTCACGCAGATAACTTTCTTCGAAGCAGTGCGCATCAATGCCACCGATAAAACCATACGGGTTACGTGCTGTTTCCAGATAAACCGGTGTTGCACCAGCCTGTAGCAAGGCCCCGTGGTGGTTAGACTTATGGTTATTGCGGTCAAACAGCACCAGATCACCCGGTGTCAGCAGGGCGTTTAAAACCACTTTGTTGGAAGAGGAGGTGCCGTTTAAAACAAAGTACGTTTTATCAGCATTAAACACTTTAGCCGCATGTTGCTGTGCAATGCATGGCGCACCTTCATGAATCAGTAGATCGCCCATTGCAACGTCGGCATTACACAAGTCGGAGCGGAAGAGCATTTCGCCAAAATATTCCACGAACTGATTGCCTGCCGGATGGCGACGGAAAAACTCACCTCCCTGATGACCCGGGCAGTCAAAAGCGCTATTGCCCTGATTGACATAATCGACCAGTGCGCGGAAGAAGGGCGGGCGCAGTTGCGTTTCATAATGGCTGGCAGCGGTTTCTAACTGACGTCCATAAAACTCTTTCCGTGATTCGCAATGCTCGAAGACACCAGAAATACGTGGCAGATATTCTGCTGGTACACGTTCTTCATTTTCCGTTGCAATAAAAACAGGAATGCCATAGCCAGTAGCGTCTATTTCATCGAGTTTTCCACGTTCAACATCATTGACTGATAAAATAATGGCGGCAACGTCAATATAATTACTTTTGTCAATATTCACGCATTCACGATGAGTGGAAAAACAATCCGGGCAAGAACGGCTAACGGCAATTTTTAATTCTGACATTTTGTTCATCTCTTTATTTCAGGTAATAGCAGGTCCTCAATTTCTCAAAGGAGAAATTGATCACGCCGGAAAAAAGCAAAACCCCACCGCTGATAAATAAATCAGTAGTTTGCTTTTTGCAGATGCAATAACCCAGACCAGCCCGGTAACTGGCTATACTCGTCATACTTCAAGTTGCCTATGCTGCGACTCGAATTATTAAGAGGTTAAAAGGGTTAGCAGTATATGAGCACCGAGGGATACAGGTATTAACCTGTAATGCTTAAAGTCAGGGAGACCTGTACGCTGGGGTGCCCTTTAGTCAGAAGACTAGCGGGCATTAAAGAAATGAAAGTCAAAACTATTACGATGGGCAAACTTCATGATATGGGTTGTCCGCCTTATATGAGGCATTAAGCGGTTATTATTTTCCATTTACCTTTACCTTTTTCTGTGTCAGTTGAAGGTAGGGTTATTCTATCCATGAAATGGCTATAATCTGTGAAGAAGATCAACAAAAAACGATCATATCCCAAATAATAAATCATTAATGATGAATAGCGCCATATTAGATGCTGTTTTGTTGTTTAAATGTTGCAATTTTGTGGGTTGTATTTTCATTAAGAAATTAAACCTGCCAAATAATAATTTTCGGGGCAGGTTTAATAATAAATTAATAATTATTTAAGCGTATTTATTGAATAATAATTCATGGCATAAACCGATACCCAATACCGGTTTCAGTAATAAAATGGCGGGGGCGGGCGGGATCCTGCTCCAGTTTTTGTCGCAGATGCCCCATATAAATACGCAAATAATGACTGTGTTCGACCGCGTTTGGCCCCCACACCTGGTTGAGGAGCTGGCGCTGGGTGAGCACTTTTCCCGCATTATTAAGCAACACTGCCAGCAGGCGGAACTCAATCGGGGTGAGATGCACCTCTTCCTCGCCCCGATGGATCACACGAGCTGCTAAATCGACGGTAACATCGGAAAATTTCACCAGCGGATCGGGCGTGGTGGTGGCGGAGTGGCGGCGTAATGCGACGCGCAGACGGGCCTGCAATTCGCCAATGCCAAACGGCTTACTCAGATAATCATCCGCTCCGGCATCCAGCGCGGCGATTTTATCGCTCTCTTCGCTGCGTGCGGAAAGCACAATCACCGGCACCGCGCTCCACTGGCGCAGGTCGCGGATAAACTCAATCCCATCACCGTCGGGCAGGCCGAGATCGAGAATAATCAAATCTGGCTTACGGGTTGCCGCTTCCAGCAAGCCGCGTTGCAGCGTTTCGGCCTCAAAGACGCGCATACCGTCGCCCTCCAGCGCCGTGCGCAGAAAGCGACGAATAGCCTGTTCATCTTCAACAATCAGAACGTTTGTCACATATCCTCATGAAATTCTTCAAGTTCAGGGGCTGTTTGCTGGGGAAGTGTAACACGAAAACAGGCACCACCTTCCGGTCGGTTGAATGCGGTAATGGTGCCGCCGTGTACATCCACTATCGCCCGACAAATTGCCAACCCAAGCCCTACACCCGGTACCGCCGACTCTTTATTCCCGCGAGCAAACTTATCAAATATCGTCTGCTCCTGGCCTGGTGGAAGACCGGGGCCGTTATCCCAGACATCCAGTTGTAGATTTTCGCCCTCAACGTGGGCATTGATACCAATTTCGGCCTGCGCCCCCGCATATTTCACCGCGTTCTCTAGCAGGTTAATCAGCACCCGTTCAAAGAGTGGCCCGTCAACGTGGATTAAGGTCAGCGGCTCTGGCAGAGAAAGATTGATGGGCGACGATAAACCCGGTTCCAGCATTTGCAGCGCGCTGCCGACCACTTCTTCCAGCGTTAACCACTCTTTCTTCAAATTAAAGCCGCCGGACTGAATTCGCGCCATATCCAGTAGATTATTCACCAGTCGGGTGGTGTTCAGCACATGCTGACGAATCTCGCTGGCCTGGCGGGCGTGGGGCGATCCTTCGCTTGCCAGATCGAGCGTTAAGATTTCTGCCTGACCGAACAGCACCGTAAGCGGCGTGCGTAAATCATGCGAAAGCGCCGCCAGCAGGGCGTTGCGGATCTGTTCACGTTCGCTTGCCATCCGCGCCTGTTCTTCGCTGGCGGTCAGTGTCAGTCGCTCAAGGGCATTGGCGACTAACAGCGTAAACGTCTCCAGCAGGCGCTGCTGTTCCGGGATCATCAACTGGCGCAGATTCCCCGGTTCCACCACCACCAGCCCGTAGGTTTTCTCGCCGCTTTTTAGCGGCAAAATCTGGTACGGTACACCGGGTAACGTGTCGGTGCCTGCGCCCGCAGGCAGGCCTTTATCAAAACTCCACTGCGCGATGGCATCGTCCCACGGCGTCATTCCTTGCGGATGTGTTAAAGGCTGCAATTTACCGTTGTCATCAGGCAGCAACACCTGGCTACGGGCATGAAACGTGGAGGCAATAAACTGTTCGCTGGTGGCGGCGATATCCTGCGAACTACGGCCCACAGCCAGAGCTTTGGACATTTCATATAAGTGCCGTGTGCGTTGTTCGCGGTAACGGGCTACCCGCGCCTGATAACGCACGCCAGCAGTAAGGTTCCCGATCACCAGCCCGACGGTTAACATCACCGCGAAGGTCAGCAGATATTGCACATCAGAGACGGCGAGCGTGCCGCGTGGGGCGATAAAAAAGAGATCGAAACTCACCACATTAATGACGGTGGCAACCACCGAAGGCCAGCGTCCGTAAAATAGTGCCACCACCACGACGCCAGGCAGATACAGCATCACCAGGTTGGCGGCATCAAACGCTATCAGCCACTGCATGGCAATTAAGGTGATAACGGCGCATAACGCGGCGGCAACCACGCATCCCTGAATCTGTACCCGCCACTTGTCTTTAAAAGAGCGGCTATCCGGCGCGTTGTTAATCGTGCGGGCGGGTGGTTCATCAAGCGCGACCAGCACCTGATCGAGATCGGGGGCGATGCGTGCCAGCCGGTCAGCAAATGTTTCCCGACGCCACCAGCGGCGCGAAGCCGGGCGACCGAGAATAATCTTGCCGAGATTATGTTCACGGGCATAACGCACTACCGCTTTCTCTTCCGCTGGATCAGAAAGTGTTGCCGTCTCCGCGCCCAGCTCCTGCGCCAGACGTAAGGCGCTGAGAATTGCCCGACGTTTTTTCTCCGGTAAGCGATGCAGGGCAGGGGTTTCAACATACACCGCGTGCCAGACACTGCCCAGGCGCGAGGCCAACCGCGCCGCCGCGCGGACCAGTTTCTCACTGCCGGTGTTATGCCCGATGCATAATAGGATCGCGTCGCGTGTGTGCCAGACTTTCTCTTCGCCAGGATGCCCCCGCCAGGCGCGCATTTGCTCATCTACGCGATCGGCAGTACGGCGTAGTGCCAGTTCGCGCAGGGCGATCAGATTACCTTTGCGGAAAAAATGTTCAATGGCGCGCTCCGCCTGCCCGGCAATATAGACTTTGCCTTCTTTCAGTCGCTGGCGCAGATCGTCCGGGGGCAAGTCCACCAGCACCACGTCGTCGGCGGCATCGAAAAAAGGATCGGGCACGGTTTCCCGCACCTGAATTCCGGTGACGCCGCTGACCACATCGTTCAGGCTTTCCAGATGCTGAACGTTGACGGTAGTGAAAACATCAATGCCTGCTTCCAGCAGCTCCTCAATGTCCTGCCAGCGTTTAGGATGACGAGAACCTGGCGCATTACTGTGCGCCAGTTCGTCCATTAAGATCAGTGCCGGACGGCGGGCGAGGGCGGCATCGAGATCAAACTCGCTGATGTGCCGCCCACGGTACGCCTGGCGTTTTAACGGCAGAACAGCCAGACCTTTCAGCATGGCGGCGGTATCTTTCCGACCGTGGGTTTCTACCACGCCAACCACAATATCCAGCCCTTGCGCCCGCAGTCGCTGGGCTTCCGCCAGCATCGCCCAGGTCTTCCCGACGCCTGCGCAGGCACCGAAGAATACTTTCAGCTTCCCCCGATGCGGCGCGGCAGCTTGTTCCAGCAGACGATCGGGGTCGGGACGTAAGGGTTCGTTATTCATCAAGCCTATCCAGTGCCAGATTGAGTTCGACAATGTTGACGACCGGCTGGCCGATATATTTCACCAGCGGTTGTTGGCTGTATTTTGCGATCAGTTGCGTGAGCTGTTCAACGCTGAGATTACGCGCTTTCGCCACGCGTGGGATCTGCCAGGCCGCCGCTTGCGGGGTGATGTTATTGTCCAGCCCGCTTGCTGACGCCGTCACCAGTTCAACCGGAACGTTCGTGCTGGCATCCGGGTTAGCAGCCCGTAATGCGGCAACGCGTGCGGCTATCTGTTTATCCAGCTCCGGGTTACTGACTGCCAGATTGCTCCCGCCAGAAGCCTGTGGATTATAGGGCATTTCTGCTGTTGCCGACGGGCGACCATGAAAATAGCCGTTGCCGGTAAAATTTTGCCCGATTAATGCCGAACCGCGCACCGTATCACCTTCACGAATCAATGAACCGTTGGCCTGCCAGGGAAACCACCATTGCCCCAGTGCGGTGGTCAGCAGCGGGTAAACGCCGCCAGTAATCAATAACAGAAAGAGAAATGTCGATAATGCCGGACGTAATCCACGCATGGTAAACCTCACACCAGACCGCAAACGGTTAGCAGTAAATCAATGACTTTGATACCAATAAACGGCACCAGCAGCCCACCCAGACCGTAAATCCATAAGTTACGGCGCAACATGGCAGAAGCGGTAAGCGGTTTATAACTCACGCCTTTTAACGCCAGGGGAATCAAAAAGACGATAATCAAGGCGTTGAAAATGACCGCACTGAGAATGGCGGAGTCGGGCGAATGCAGGCGCATGATGTTCAGCGCATTTAACTGCGGATACGTTGCCGCGAACGCCGCTGGAATAATGGCGAAGTATTTCGCCACATCGTTGGCAATGCTGAAGGTGGTCAACGAGCCACGGGTCATCAGCATCTGTTTGCCAATGTGCACTACCTCGATCAACTTGGTCGGGTTGGAGTCGAGATCCACCATATTGCCCGCTTCTTTCGCCGCCTGGGTGCCGGAGTTCATCGCCACCGCAACATCGGCCTGTGCCAGCGCCGGAGCATCGTTGGTGCCATCGCCGGTCATCGCCACTAAACGGCCTTCCGCCTGATACTGACGAATCAGTGCCAGCTTGGCCTCCGGTGTTGCTTCGGCGAGAAAATCATCGACACCCGCTTCCGCAGCTATCGCGGCGGCAGTCAGGCGGTTATCGCCGGTAATCATCACCGTTTTAATGCCCATTTTACGCAGCTGGGCGAAGCGCTCTTTAATACCGCCTTTGACGATATCTTTCAGCGCAATAACGCCCAGCACACGAGAACCTTCCACCACCACCAGCGGCGTGGCTCCCTGACGCGCAACCTGATCGACTTTTTGATCAACATCGGCAGGGAAGTGACCGCCGTTAGCCTCAACATGGCGGCGAATGGCATCGACAGAACCTTTACGGATCATGCGGTTGTCGATGTTGATCCCGCTCATCCGGCTTTGCGCAGTAAACGGTACAAAGGTGGCATGGAGCGACTGCACATCGCGCTCGCGCAGGTTAAAACGCTGCTTGGCGAGGATCACAATACTGCGGCCTTCCGGCGTTTCATCAGCCAGCGAAGCCAGTTGTGCGGCGTCGGCCAGCGCTTTTTCCTCCACGCCTTGTGCGGGGATAAACTCTGACGCCTGACGGTTACCGAGTGTGATGGTGCCGGTTTTATCCAGTAGCAGAACGTCAACGTCACCTGCCGCTTCAACTGCACGTCCGCTGGTGGCAATCACATTCGCGCCCAGCATCCGACTCATTCCGGCGACGCCAATCGCTGACAACAGGCCGCCAATAGTGGTTGGGATCAGACAGACCAGCAGTGCCACCAGTACCGTTACGCTGACGGCATTACCGCCCCACGCGGAAAACGGCCACAGCGTGGCGGTTGCCAGTAAAAAGACGATAGTCAGGGCAATCAGGAGAATGGTCAGGGCAATCTCGTTCGGCGTTTTACGTCGCTGCGCACCTTCCACCATCGCGATCATCCGATCCAGAAATGTCTCGCCGGGGTTAACGCTGCACTCAATCACCAGCCAGTCAGAAAGAATACGCGTGCCGCCAGTGACGGAGGCAAAATCACCGCCGGATTCACGGATCACCGGAGCCGATTCCCCGGTGATGGCGCTTTCATCGACCGATGCGCCGCCTTCAATGACTTCACCATCGCAGGGGATAATATCGCTAGCTTCTACCAGCACGATGTCACCTTTACGCAGTTGATCAGCAGGAACTTTGTCCGCCGCAGCGCCATATTTCGGTTCGCGCAGCTTGCGAGCAAAAGCGGTTTTTTTCACCCCTTTCAGACTGTTGGCCTGCGCTTTACTGCGGCCTTCTGCCAACGCCTCGGCGAAATTAGCGAACAGTACGGTGACCCACAGCCAGCCGCTAATTGCCGCGCTAAACAGCGCATTGCCAGGCATCACATCGCTTGCCATCGCGATGCTAATACAGGTGGTCAGCAGACTGCCGATCCAGACGATAAACATCACCGGATTGCGCCATTGCGCCTGCGGGTTTAATTTTTTCACCGCTTCTTTCAGCGCCTGAACGACAAGTGTTGGTTCGAATAGCGCCAGTTGTTTACGACTCATATTCAGTGCTCACTCAATATCATCAGGAGAGATATTCCGCCACCGGACCAAGCGCCAGGGCAGGGATAAAGGTCAGTGCGCCAACCAGCAACACGGTGCCGATTAACAGGCCAACAAACAGCGGGCCGTGCGTTGGCAATGTGCCGGAGCTGGCGGGTTGGCTCTTTTTACTCACCAGCGAACCGGCAATTGCCATCACCGGGATAATCACCCCGAAGCGCCCGACAAACATGCACAACGCCAGTAAACAGTTCCAGAATGGAGAGTTGGCGCTTAATCCGGCAAAGGCGCTGCCGTTGTTGTTAGCGGCGGATGACACGGCATACAGCACTTCGCTAAAACCATGCGGGCCAGGGTTGAGCATGGCGCTACGTCCGGCGTCGGTCATCATTGCCAGCGCCGCGCCCATCAGCACCAGCGTCGGGGTGACCAGAATCGCCAGTGCAGTCAGTTTCATCTCGCGTACGTCGATTTTTTTACCCAGATATTCCGGTGTACGACCAATCATCAGCCCGGCAATAAACACCGCCAGCAGGACAAACAGCATCATGCCGTAAAGGCCGGAACCGACGCCGCCGAATACCACTTCACCAATTTGCATCAACCACATCGGCACCATGCCACCAAGAGCGGTAAACGAATCATGCATCGCAATCACCGCGCCGCAGGAAGCCGCCGTAGTCACGACCGCAAACAGGCTACTGACCAGCACGCCGAAACGGCTCTCTTTACCTTCCATATTGATGCTGCTGTCCGCGCCGAGCGCCAGCAGATGAGGATTACCCTGAACTTCTGCCCACATCACTACGCCTACGCAGATGACAAAAATCACCGACATCGCCCACAGCAACATGCGCCCCTGGCGACGATCGCCCGCCACTTCACCAAAGGCAAAGCACAGCGCTGTTGGGATCAAGAAAATCGCCAGCATTTGCACGAAGTTGGTCAGTGCGGTTGGGTTTTCAAACGGATGCGACGAGTTGGCATTAAAAAAGCCACCGCCGTTAGTTCCGAGCATTTTGATCGCTTCCTGAGAAGCTACTGGCCCCATTGGTAACAGCTGTTGCGCTCCTTCAATGGTCGTCACAGCCTGATAAGGCAAAAAGTTTTGCAGCGCACCTTGTTGAATAAAAAACAGTGCGATCAGCAATGCTACGGGGGTTAACACCCATAACGTAATCCGCAACAGGTCTACCCACGCATTACCCAGCGTGTTCATGCTCTGGCGGGTAAACGCGCGAATAAGCGCAAAAATCACCGCAATCCCGCTGGCGGCAGAAAGAAAGTTTTGCACCGTTAAGCCCGCCATCTGGCTGAAATAGCTCAACGTGGTTTCACCGCTATAAGATTGCCAGTTGGTATTCGTGACAAAGCTGACGGCGGTATTGAGCGCCAGATCCCACGACAGCCCCGGCAACTGCTGTGGATTAAGCGGCAGATAGTGCTGACCGAGCAACATAAAAAACAGCACCGCCAGCCCCAGTATATTCAGGCCAAGAATGGCTGAGAGATACTGCTTCCAGTTCATCTCGCGGTCAGAGACGCCAAGCGCGCTAAAGAGTACGCGTTCAACGCCCGTCGTACCAGGAAGAGGTATATCATTAATCAGCCGCGCCAGCCCGCTACCTAAGGGACGCGCCAGCACCATAAATACCAGTAAAAACGTGGCAATCAGTAAGAACCCTTGCGCAGCCATCAGAACGCCTCCGCATTGATCAGGGCATAAACCAGATAACCCAGTAATAAAAACACCAGCAACACGCCGGTTATCACGCCTGCACTCACAGTGCACCTCCAGTGGCCTAAAAGTGATACCGGAAGGGTAGAGTTCTGGCTGCAAAGATTTCGCAAAAATCTGCGGGCGTGGTGTAAAAAAAGTATAAAAATGGCAAAAGCCATGATTTAACTAATGTTTAGTATTAATTTAACTTTTATGTAACTTAATTACACGGTGAATGTAAATAAACCATCAATAAGCAAAAATAAGTGGTCGGATGAGTAGTAAAATTACACAAACAGCGGTACTATTTTCATCAGATAAACGAATTCATTTTTCCGGTGCTATTCACCGGGTAGATACAAAAGGGGGAGAAAAGTATGGAACTCTACAAAGAATATCCTGCATGGCTTATCTTTTTACGCCGTACTTGTGCGGTTGCAGCGGGCGTTCTGGCGCTGCCTTTCATGCTTTTCTGGAAAGACCGCGCCCGCTTTTACAGCTACCTGCACCGCGTCTGGTCGAAAACCAGCGATAAACCGGTGTGGATGGATCAGGCCGAAAAGGCAACTGGTGATTTTTACTGATTGCCAAACATGACGTTTAAAGAAAACCGCCGGTGGAAACGCTGGCGGTTTTCTTTTTTCGGCGTCTACACTTACTCCTGTAAACCGTTCAGGAGCAGTAATGAATCAACAACTTTTTGATGACAGCACCCTTATCCGCATTTTTGCTTTGCATGAGTTACACAATCTCAAAGATCGAGGACTAACGCGCGGGGCGCTTCTCGATTATCACAGCCGCTATAAACTCGTCTTTCTGGCACATTCTCAGCCGGAGTACCGCAAACTTGGCCCGTTTGTGGCTGATATTCACCGGTGGCAAAGTCTGGATGACTATTACAACCAGTACCGCCAACGCGTAATTGTTTTGCTTTCTCACCCTGCCAACCGGCGTGATCATACTAACGTTTTGATGCACGTTCAGGGATATTTTCGCCCACATATTGATTCCACAGAACGCCAGCAGCTGGCGGCGCTTATCGACAGTTATCGCCGTGGCGAGCAACCGCTTCTTGCGCCGCTGATGCGTATCAAACACTATATGGCGCTTTATCCTGACGCCTGGCTTTCAGGGCAGCGTTATTTCGAACTTTGGCCGCGTGTGATTAACTTGCGCCATGCAGGAGTTTTATGACTACCCATCTGGTCTGGTTTCGCCAGGATTTACGTCAGCACGATAATCTCGCGCTGGCTGCCGCCTGCCGCAATTCGTCTGCGCGCGTGCTGGCGTTGTATATCGCTACACCACGCCAGTGGGCGGCGCATAATGTGTCGCCGCGTCAGGCTGAACTTATCAATACACAACTTAATGCGCTGCAAAACGCGCTGGCGGAAAAAGGCATTCCTTTATTGTTCCGCGAAGTGGATGACTTTGCTGCCAGTGTCGAAACAGTTAAACAGGTGTGCGCGGAAAATCGCATTACCCATCTGTTTTATAACTATCAGTATGAGGTGAATGAGCGGGCGCGGGATGTGCAGGCTGAGAGGACGCTGCGTAACGTGGTGTGTGAAGGATTTGATGACAGCGTGATCCTGCCGCCGGGGGCGGTGATGACTGGCAATCATGAGATGTACAAAGTCTTTACGCCTTTTAAAAACGCATGGTTGAAACGGCTGCGGGAAGGGATGCCGGAGTGCGTCGCTGCACCAAAATTTCGTAGTAGCGGATCGATAGAGCCCGCGCCATCCATTACGCTGAATTATCCTCGTCAGTCTTTCGATACTGCGCATTTCCCGGTGGAAGAAAAAGCGGCGATTGCGCAATTACGCCAGTTTTGCCAGAACGGTGCCGGAGAGTATGAGCAACAACGAGATTTTCCGGCAGTGGAAGGCACCAGTCGTTTGTCCGCCAGCCTGGCAACGGGCGGGTTATCGCCTCGCCAATGTTTACATCGCCTGTTGGCGGAACAACCGCAGGTGCTGGAAGGCGGACCGGGGAGCGTCTGGCTTAATGAGCTGATATGGCGCGAGTTCTACCGCCATTTGATGACGTATTATCCTTCGCTGTGTAAACATCGTCCGTTTATTGCCTGGACGGATCGTGTACAGTGGCAAAGCAATCCCGCCCATTTAAAGGCCTGGCAGGAGGGCAAAACGGGATACCCGATTGTCGATGCTGCCATGCGTCAGCTTAACAGCACTGGCTGGATGCATAACCGGCTACGGATGATTACAGCCAGTTTTCTGGTGAAAGATTTGTTGATCGACTGGCGCGAAGGCGAGCGATATTTCATGTCGCAGTTGATTGATGGTGATTTGGCAGCTAATAACGGTGGCTGGCAGTGGGCTGCTTCTACGGGTACTGATGCAGCGCCGTATTTTCGTATTTTCAACCCGACAACTCAGGGCGAGAAATTTGACCGCGAAGGCGAATTTATCCGCCAGTGGCTACCGGAGCTGCGCGATGTACCGGGGAAAGCGGTGCATGAGCCGTGGAAGTGGGCAGAGAAAACAGGTGTGACGTTGGATTATCCGCAACCGATAGTCGATCACAAAGAGGCAAGGCTGCGAACGCTGGCAGCGTACGAAGAAGCGAGGAAAGGAGCCTGATAAAACGCAGCGAGCGTTTTATCAGGCATGGTGCTGGCTTATTAAGACTCCAGCGCCAGCGCGCGGTTTCTGAACTTAAGCGCCTGATACAGCCAAATCATCAGTACCAGTCCTACACACGCCAGTGCGCCCCAGGTAATTTGATCAAATACTTCAATATATGCATTGATGGAGTAGTTGATCGCCCCGGAAGCATCAAACGAAGCCTGCGATGTCTGATCGGCAATCACGCCCGCCAGATAGTTCGCAATCGCGCCGGAAAGCAGCATATAAATGCCGGTTAATACGCCGGTCACGCCGGGGATTTCAATGCGCGTAATCTGCGACATAGCAACCGGATCGATAAACAGTTCCGCAAAGCCCATCACCGCCAGGCCTAACACCATCAGTGGCAGAGAAGAGTGACCATACATTGCGGACCAGCGGGCGCTTAAGGTCAGAATGCAGAATCCGGCGCTCATCAGGCCAAGGCCAAGAGCAAATTTTCCCCAGATGCGCACGGTACGATTACCTGCGACGCTTTCTTTAACCACCCACGCCAGGAACACACCGCACAGCATAACTGCGAAGGCATTAATCGACTGGAACATAGCAGTCGGAACGGTATAACCAAACATATCGCGGTTAACGAAGCGGTCGATATAAAGGCTAATCGAGCTACCCCCCTGTTGTGCGAATGCCCAGAACAACATGCTGAAGAAGGTGAGGGTAACAATCAGCCCCAGCTCCTTACGCTGTTTTTGGTTTTCTGCTTTGCGATAAATTTTTGCCAGAACCCCAAGGCCAATGATCGTCGCGACAATCAAGGCGTATACCGACCACTCTTTCCAGAACAACACGGTAATCAGCGCAGGCGTTGCCACCAGCAGAACCAGTAGCCATCCCCAGTTGGGCAGGAGAAAGTTTGTCGCACGCAGTACCTTTTTGTTAACGCCGCGGGTGTGTGTGAAATGACGATTGCCACATAAGAAAATGACCAGACCCGCGATCATACCCACCGCCGCCAGGCCAAAGCCCATCGCCCAACTGTACTCTTCCTGGGCGAAACCACAGGCGATAGGTGCGATAATAGACCCCACGTTACCCGCCGCATACATCAGCGAGAAACCGCCATCACGACGTGGATCGGTTGGCTCATACAGCTCGCCGAGCAGGCAACTGACGTTGGATTTAAACAGACCATAGCCGCAGACGATAATCGCCAGGGACAGATAGAGGAATGACGGATGGATCTCACTGGCACCCAGCACCACATGACCGATCGCCATCAACAACGCCCCCAGCATCACCGCCATGCGATTGCCGAGAACTTTATCCGCCAAAAAGCCACCGAGGATTGGCGTGACATATACCAGCGAACAGTAGGCGCTAAATAACTCGTAGGCGTGATTATCGCTATATTTTAGTTGATTGGTGAGATAGAGGATCAGCAGGGCACGCATGCCGTAAAAGCTAAAATATTCCCAGATTTGCAGCGCAACGACATAGTAAATAGCGCGCGGTTGTGATGCGTGTTTATTCATAATAATTCCACAATTGACTGCAACGTCACGTAATAGTTGCGCGGCGTGCTTGTGTTTCCTTAAAGTTAAAACTTTGATACAGATCTGATTATTTATGCAATATGCTGTCTGATTGCATAAATATACATTAGCTGAAGCGTGATGATATAAACAATTTGCGTCTTTTGGCGTCGTGTTTGTTTCTTAATATGTCAAAAGATTGGCTATCGACGAACAGGCGAGGTAACGCTATGTTAACGGTGTAGCTATCAGAATACGGAAGGCGCGAAGATGAAAAACACCGAACTGGAACAACTGATTAACGAAAAACTGAACAGCGCGGCGATTAGTGATTACGCGCCGAATGGTTTGCAGGTGGAAGGCAAAGAGACGGTGCAAAAAATTGTTACCGGTGTCACTGCCAGCCAGGCTTTGCTCGATGAGGCAGTGCGTCTGGGCGCGGATGCGGTCATTGTGCATCATGGCTACTTCTGGAAAGGCGAATCTCCGGTCATTCGCGGAATGAAGCGTAACCGCTTAAAAACATTGCTGGCGAATGATATCAACCTGTATGGCTGGCATTTGCCGCTTGACGCACATCCTGAGCTGGGCAATAACGCACAGCTGGCGGCGTTACTGGGGATCACGGTCATGGGCGAAATTGAGCCGTTGGTGCCGTGGGGCGAACTGACCATGCCTGTGCCGGGACTGGAACTGGCCTCCTGGATTGAAGCGCGTCTGGGACGTAAGCCGTTATGGTGTGGCGATACCGGACCTGAGGTGGTCCAGCGCGTCGCCTGGTGCACGGGCGGCGGGCAAAGTTTTATCGATAGCGCCGCGCGTTTTGGCGTGGATGCTTTTATTACTGGCGAAGTTTCTGAACAGACCATTCATTCAGCCCGCGAGCAGGGATTGCATTTTTATGCTGCAGGTCACCATGCCACTGAACGTGGTGGTATTCGCGCATTGAGCGAGTGGCTGAATGAAAATACCGATCTTGATGTGACCTTTATTGATATTCCTAATCCTGCATAACGAATAATCAGAGGGATCGAAAGTGCAACGAGCGCGTTGTTATCTGATAGGTGAAACGGCGGTAGTACTGGAACTGGAACCGCCGGTGACGCTGGCTAGCCAGAAACGGATCTGGCGACTGGCACAGCGTCTGGTGGATATGCCGAATGTGGTTGAAGCCATTCCTGGCATGAACAATATCACAGTGATTTTGCGTAATCCTGAGTCGCTGGCGCTGGATGCCATAGAGCGTTTGCAACGCTGGTGGGAGGAGAGTGAGGCGCTGGAGCCGGAGTCTCGCTTTATTGAAATTCCGGTGGTTTACGGTGGCGCAGCCGGACCGGATTTGGCGGTGGTCGCGGCGCATTGTGGATTGAGCGAAAAACAGGTTGTTGAATTACACTCCTCCGTGGAATACGTGGTCTGGTTTTTAGGTTTTCAACCGGGCTTCCCGTATCTCGGGAGTTTGCCGGAACAACTACACACGCCACGGCGCGCTGAACCGCGCTTGCACGTTCCAGCAGGTTCTGTCGGGATCGGCGGGCCGCAGACCGGTGTTTATCCGCTGGCAACGCCGGGTGGCTGGCAGTTGATTGGTCATACCTCACTCAGCCTGTTTGATCCGGAGCGTGACGAACCCATCTTATTACGTCCGGGAGACAGCGTGCGCTTTGTACCCCAGAAGGAGGGAGTATGCTGAAGATTATTCGTGCGGGCATGTATACCACTGTGCAGGATGGCGGTCGTCACGGTTTTCGCCAGTCGGGTATCAGCCACTGCGGCGCACTGGATATGCCTGCGCTGCGCATTGCTAACCTGCTGGTGGGTAATGACGCCAACGCCCCCGCGCTGGAGATCACGCTCGGTCAGTTAACGGTTGAGTTCGAAACTGATGGGTGGTTTGCCCTGACGGGTGCCGGTTGCGAAGCGCGGCTGGATGATAACGCCGTCTGGACCGGCTGGCGATTGCCAATGAGAGCAGGCCAGCGTTTAACGCTTAAACGCCCGCAGCACGGGATGCGCAGTTATCTGGCGGTCGCGGGTGGTATTGATGTTCCGCCGGTAATGGGATCATGCAGCACCGATCTCAAAGTGGGGATTGGCGGGTTGGAAGGCCGTTTACTGAGGGATGGTGACCGACTCCCGATTGGCAAAGCGAAGCGTGATTTTATGGAAGCGCAGGGCGTTAAACAGCTGCTGTGGGGCAACCGCATTCGCGCCTTGCCGGGGCCGGAATATCATGAGTTCGATCGCGCCTCGCAGGATGCATTCTGGCGTTCGCCCTGGCAGCTTAGCTCGCAAAGTAACCGCATGGGCTATCGCTTACAGGGGCAAATTTTAAAACGCACCACCGATCGCGAACTGTTATCTCACGGTTTGTTACCAGGTGTGGTGCAGGTGCCGCATAACGGGCAGCCCATTGTGTTGATGAACGATGCGCAAACCACCGGTGGTTACCCGCGTATTGCCTGTATCATTGAGGCTGATATGTACCATCTGGCGCAAATTCCGCTCGGTCAGCCGATTCATTTTGTCCAGTGTTCACTGGAAGAGGCACTGAAAGCACGGCAAGATCAACAACGTTATTTCGAACAATTAGCGTGGCGGCTGCACAATGAAAATTGACCTGAACGCCGATCTGGGCGAAGGCTGCGCCAGCGACGCAGAACTATTAACGCTGGTTTCCTCTGCCAATATTGCCTGTGGATTTCATGCAGGCGATGCGCAAACCATGCAGGCTTGCGTGCGTGAAGCAATAAAAAACGGTGTTGCGATTGGCGCGCACCCGAGTTTTCCCGACAGGGAAAATTTTGGTCGCAGCGCCATGCAGCTGCCGCCAGAAACCGTTTTCGCCCAGACGCTGTATCAAATTGGCGCGCTGGCAGCGATTACCCGTGCGCAAGGCGGCGTAATGTGTCATGTCAAACCGCACGGCATGTTATACAACCAGGCGGCGAAAGAGGCACAACTGGCAGACGCCATCGCCAGAGCGGTATACGCTTGCGATCCGGCATTGATTCTCGTCGGGCTGGCAGGAAGCGAGCTGATTCGTGCAGGCGAACGATATGGCCTGGTAACGCGCGAGGAAGTGTTTGCCGATCGCGGTTATCAGGCAGACGGTTCGCTGGTGCCGCGAAGCCAGCCAGGCGCGTTGATTGAAAACGAAGAACAGGCGCTGGCGCAAACGTTGGAGATGGTGCAATACGGCAGAGTCAAAAGTATCACCGGCGAATGGGCAATGGTCACGGCGCAAACGGTCTGCCTACATGGCGATGGCGAGCACGCACTGGCGTTCGCCCGCCGATTACGAGCTACATTTGCTGAAAAGGGGATTGTTGTCGCAGCATAACCCCGCTTAATAAAGAATGAAAAAAGGATATCACCATGCCTGAAGGCCCGGAGATCCGCCGTGCAGCGGATAACCTGGAGGCGGCGATCAAAGGCAAACCACTAACTGATGTCTGGTTTGCCTTCCCGCAGTTAAAATCTTATCAATCACGACTTATCGGTCAACACGTTACCCATGTGGAAACGCGTGGTAAGGCGTTGTTAACTCATTTTTCCAACGACTTAACGCTCTACAGCCATAATCAGCTTTACGGTGTCTGGCGCGTGGTTGATACAGGCGAAGAGCCGCAGACCACGCGAGTACTGCGGGTAAAACTGCAAACGGCTGACAAAACCATTCTGCTTTATAGCGCCTCGGATATTGAGATGTTGACCCCGGAACAACTGACCACGCATCCGTTTTTACAACGCGTTGGTCCCGATGTGCTGGATCCGAATCTGACGCCGGAGGTGGTAAAGGAACGATTATTGTCGCCGCGCTTTCGTAACCGCCAGTTTGCTGGATTACTGCTCGATCAGGCGTTTCTGGCAGGACTTGGCAATTATTTGCGGGTGGAGATCCTCTGGCAGGTTGGGTTGACCGGAAATCATAAAGCGAAAGATCTCAATGCGGCGCAACTGGATGCACTCGCACACGCGTTACTGGATACTCCGCGACTTTCTTACGCTACGCGGGGCCAGGTGGATGAAAACAAATATCATGGGGCGCTGTTTCGCTTTAAGGTTTTTCATCGTGATGGCGAACCTTGCGAACGCTGTGGCGGCATCATTGAGAAAACCACGCTGTCATCGCGCCCGTTTTACTGGTGCCCAGGCTGCCAGCACTAGGCCGAACGCTTCGGCGCATAGGTTGAAATAAACCGTGCGATGGCAGGCCCCGTCAGCAAAATACTGAACAGGCGCAGGGTTTGCATCGCCATGATGAGCGCCATATCGGCATTGCTCCCTGCGGCGATGACCGCCACGGTATCAAGCCCGCCGGGGCTGGTGGCGAGGTAGGCGGTCATAAAATCAATATGCATAAACCGGGTCAGCCCCCACGCCATACCCGCACAAATAGCCAGCAGAGCAAAAATCGACAGCAGGATTTGTGGCAGTGGGCGCAATGCCCGCAGTAATATTTGCTTATCGAAACCAAGACCAATCCGCCAGCCAATTGCCATATATGCCATCGCCAGCAGCCATTCCGGGAGTTCAATCGTGATGAGCTGACCAGACTGGAGCACTGCGCCCGCCAGCATCGGGATGAGCATCGTGCCGGAAGGAAGACGTAGCAAGCATCCCGCCGTACCGGCAACGACCGCGAGCAAAATCGTAAGCAGGAGATTAATGCTCACTGGCGGGAACCAGACGATCTGCTGGTTAACCGCTTCAGCGTTATCGCCCAGCATCATGCGGGTAACCAGAACAGCGGCCCCCGCGACGAACAGCACTCGCAGATATTGCATAAACGCCACCAGGCGAATATCTGCGCCGTAATCTTGCGCCATTGCGACCATTGCCGCCGCGCCGCCAGGAGAAGAACCCCAGGCCCCGGTATTTCCAGGCAGTGAGCTATAGCGCACCAATAACCAACCCACGATGGCGCTGGAAAGCAGCGTCACCAGTAAAATCGCAAGCACGATCGGCCAGTTGACGGCCAGCGTGGTGAGAATCGAACCAGTGAGGTTTTGTGCAATCATGCAGCCAAGAATGGCTTGGGCAGCGAGAAAAGCGGAGCGGGGAAGTTGCAGAGTGACTCCGCGCATACTGAAGATGATCCCGGCGATCATCGGGCCAAGCAGGAGTGCCGCCGGGAGATGTAAAGCGAGGAAGCCAATAGAAAG
Source organism: Escherichia coli DSM 30083 = JCM 1649 = ATCC 11775 (assembly GCF_003697165.2). GTDB lineage: Bacteria > Pseudomonadota > Gammaproteobacteria > Enterobacterales > Enterobacteriaceae > Escherichia > Escherichia coli. The sequence continues at coordinate 3,301,475 of NZ_CP033092.2, read as the reverse complement.
GAGAAGTGACAGAACACATAACATTCCCCACTGCAATACAGGCATTCTTCGCTTCCTCATTATTTTATCTTTGGTGTATCGATACAGCATAAAGAAAGCTGGGTCTGGAAAAAATAACGGTAATCAAGGAAAAGGGGAAAATCAGCAATAATCTGAATACGTTGCCCTTTCCGGCTGAAAAGGGCGTCGTGTTAAATCAGTTATAGTTAATCTTAAAAAGTACCACTGTATCGAAGGGACCCGCCGCGATGGGAGTGCCAGGTGTGGACGATAATTCAGCCGTATAGGTTTTTTCGTAGATCAGCATATCACTGGTGAAATCGGCGTATTCAGCATATTTATTGAATGTATAAGGCGAGGCGTTTTCATCCAGTATACGTAGCTTCAGACCATTACCAATCAACAATGCTTTATCTTCTTCAACCAACGTTTTTTCGGTATAAAACGAGGAGCTGACCTTAAATCCGTCGGTACACTGGTCATTTTGCGATTTTGTTGTCTTGATACTGAATGTTTTCGACATTGTGTGGCGGCGAATATCCAGTAAGTTAAATTTACCCAAATCAATCACCAGTGTTTCCGGTGAAATATTTTTTCACCATTATTAATGGGTATTTGCATCTGGTTTAATTTTTACAATTTTTTATGTTCAGCCATATAAAAAGAACCCGCTCTATTAAAGGCGGGTCCGGAAAGTGAACGGCTTAGCAATCAACCATTAACGCTTGATATCGCTTTTAAAGTCGCGTTTTTCATATCCTGTATACAGCTGACGCGGACGGGCAATCTTCATACCGTCACTGTGCATTTCGCTCCAGTGGGCGATCCAGCCAACCGTACGTGCCATAGCGAAGATCACGGTGAACATAGAAGACGGAATACCCATCGCTTTCAGGATGATACCAGAGTAGAAATCGACGTTCGGGTACAGTTTTTTCTCGATAAAGTACGGGTCGTTCAGCGCGATGTTTTCCAGCTCCATAGCCACTTCCAGCAGGTCATCTTTGGTACCCAGCTCTTTCAGAACTTCATGGCAGGTTTCACGCATTACGGTGGCGCGCGGGTCGTAATTTTTGTACACGCGGTGACCGAAGCCCATCAGGCGGAAAGAATCATTTTTGTCTTTCGCACGACGAACAAATTCTGGAATGTGTTTAACGGAGCTGATTTCTTCCAGCATTTTCAGCGCCGCTTCGTTAGCACCACCGTGCGCAGGTCCCCACAGTGAAGCAATACCTGCTGCGATACAGGCAAACGGGTTCGCACCCGAAGAGCCAGCGGTACGCACGGTGGAGGTGGAGGCGTTCTGTTCATGGTCAGCGTGCAGGATCAGAATACGGTCCATAGCACGTTCCAGAATCGGATTAACTTCATACGGTTCGCACGGCGTGGAGAACATCATATTCAGGAAGTTACCGGCGTAGGAGAGATCGTTGCGCGGGTAAACAAATGGCTGACCAATGGAATACTTGTAACACATCGCGGCCATGGTCGGCATTTTTGACAGCAGGCGGAACGCGGCAATTTCACGATGACGAGGATTGTTAACATCCAGCGAGTCGTGATAGAACGCTGCCAGCGCGCCGGTAATACCACACATGACTGCCATTGGATGCGAGTCGCGACGGAAAGCATGGAACAGACGGGTAATCTGCTCGTGGATCATGGTATGACGGGTCACCGTAGTTTTAAATTCGTCATACTGTTCCTGAGTCGGTTTTTCACCATTCAGCAGGATGTAACAAACTTCCAGGTAGTTAGAATCGGTCGCCAGCTGATCGATCGGGAAACCGCGGTGCAGCAAAATACCTTCATCACCATCAATAAAAGTAATTTTAGATTCGCAGGATGCGGTTGAAGTGAAGCCTGGGTCAAAGGTGAACACACCTTTTGAACCGAGAGTACGGATATCAATAACATCTTGACCCAGCGTGCCTTTCAGCACATCCAGTTCAACAGCTGTGTCCCCGTTGAGGGTGAGTTTTGCTTTTGTATCAGCCATTTAAGGTCTCCTTAGCGCCTTATTGCGTAAGACTGCCGGAACTTAAATTTGCCTTCGCACATCAACCTGGCTTTACCCGTTTGTTATTTGGCTCGCCGCTCTGTGAAAGAGGGGAAAACCTGGGTACAGAGCTCTGGGCGCTTGCAGGTAAAGGATCTATTGATGACGAATAAATGGCGAATCAAGTACTTAGCAATCCGAATTATTAAACTTGTCTACCACTAATAACTGTCCCGAATGAATTGGTCAATACTTCCACACTGTTACATAAGTTAATCTTAGGTGAAATACCGACTTCATAACTTTTACGCATTATATGCTTTTCCTGGTAATGTTTGTAACAACTTTGTTGAATGATTGTCAAATTAGATGATTAAAAATTAAATAAATGTTGTTATCGTGACGCAGATCACTGTTCGGGATAAAACCCGACAAACTATATGTAGGTTAATTGTAATGATTTTGTGAACAGCCTATACTGCCGCCAGGTCTCCGGAACACCCTGCAATCCCGAGCCACCCAGCGTTGTAACGTGTCGTTTTCGCATCTGGAAGCAGTGTTTTGCATGACGCGCAGTTATAGAAAGGACGCTGTCTGACCCGCAAGCAGACCGGAGGAAGGAAATCCCGACGTCTCCTGGTAACAGAAAGTTAACCTCTGTGCCCGTAGTCCCCAGGGAATAATAAGAACAGCATGTGGGCGTTATTCATGATAAGAAATGTGAAAAAACAAAGACCTGTTAATCTGGACCTACAGACCATCCGGTTCCCCGTCACGGCGATAGCGTCCATTCTCCATCGCGTTTCCGGTGTGATCACCTTTGTTGCAGTGGGCATCCTGCTGTGGCTTCTGGGTACCAGCCTCTCTTCCCCTGAAGGTTTCGAGCAAGCTTCCGCGATTATGGGCAGCTTCTTCGTCAAATTTATCATGTGGGGCATCCTTACCGCTCTGGCATATCACGTCGTCGTAGGTATTCGCCACATGATGATGGATTTTGGCTATCTGGAAGAAACATTCGAAGCGGGTAAACGCTCCGCCAAAATCTCCTTTGTTATTACTGTCGTGTTTTCACTTCTCGCAGGAGTCCTCGTATGGTAAGCAACGCCTCCGCATTAGGACGCAATGGCGTACATGATTTCATCCTCGTTCGTGCTACCGCTATCGTCCTGACGCTCTACATCATTTATATGGTCGGTTTTTTCGCTACCAGTGGCGAGCTGACATATGAAGTCTGGATCGGTTTCTTCGCCTCTGCGTTCACCAAAGTGTTCACCCTGCTGGCGCTGTTTTCTATCTTGATCCATGCCTGGATCGGCATGTGGCAGGTGTTGACCGACTACGTTAAACCGCTGGCCTTGCGCCTGATGCTGCAACTGGTGATTGTCGTTGCACTGGTGGTTTACGTGATTTATGGATTCGTTGTGGTGTGGGGTGTGTGATGAAATTGCCAGTCAGAGAATTTGATGCAGTTGTGATTGGTGCTGGCGGCGCAGGTATGCGCGCGGCGCTGCAAATTTCCCAGAGTGGCCAGACCTGTGCGCTGCTCTCTAAAGTCTTCCCGACCCGTTCCCATACCGTTTCTGCGCAAGGTGGTATTACCGTTGCGCTGGGTAATACCCATGAAGATAACTGGGAATGGCATATGTACGACACCGTAAAAGGGTCGGACTATATCGGTGACCAGGACGCGATTGAATATATGTGTAAAACCGGGCCGGAAGCGATTCTGGAACTGGAACATATGGGCCTGCCGTTCTCGCGTCTTGATGATGGTCGTATCTATCAACGTCCGTTTGGCGGTCAGTCGAAAAACTTCGGCGGCGAGCAGGCGGCACGTACTGCGGCGGCTGCCGACCGTACCGGTCACGCACTGTTGCACACGCTTTATCAGCAGAACCTGAAAAACCACACCACCATTTTCTCCGAGTGGTATGCGCTGGATCTGGTGAAAAACCAGGATGGCGCAGTGGTCGGTTGTACCGCACTGTGCATCGAAACTGGTGAAGTGGTTTACTTTAAAGCTCGCGCGACAGTGCTGGCGACTGGCGGGGCAGGGCGTATTTATCAGTCCACCACCAACGCCCACATTAACACTGGCGACGGTGTCGGCATGGCTATCCGTGCAGGCGTACCGGTACAGGATATGGAAATGTGGCAGTTCCACCCGACAGGTATTGCCGGTGCGGGCGTACTGGTCACCGAAGGTTGCCGTGGTGAAGGCGGTTATCTGCTGAACAAACATGGCGAACGCTTTATGGAACGTTATGCGCCGAACGCCAAAGACCTGGCGGGCCGTGACGTGGTGGCGCGTTCCATCATGATCGAAATCCGTGAAGGCCGCGGCTGTGATGGTCCGTGGGGGCCACACGCAAAACTGAAACTTGACCATCTGGGTAAAGAAGTTCTTGAATCCCGTCTGCCGGGTATCCTTGAACTCTCCCGCACCTTCGCTCACGTCGATCCGGTGAAAGAGCCGATTCCGGTTATCCCAACCTGTCACTACATGATGGGCGGTATTCCGACCAAAGTGACCGGTCAGGCGCTGACTGTGAATGAGAAAGGCGAAGATGTGGTTGTTCCGGGGCTATTTGCCGTTGGTGAAATCGCTTGTGTATCGGTACATGGCGCTAACCGTCTGGGCGGCAACTCGCTGCTGGACCTGGTCGTATTTGGTCGTGCGGCAGGTCTGCATCTGCAAGAGTCTATCGCCGAGCAGGGCGCACTGCGCGATGCCAGCGAGTCTGATGTAGAAGCGTCTCTGGATCGCCTGAACCGCTGGAACAATAACCGTAACGGTGAAGATCCGGTGGCGATCCGTAAAGCACTGCAAGAATGTATGCAGCATAACTTCTCGGTCTTCCGTGAAGGTGATGCGATGGCGAAAGGGCTTGAGCAGTTGAAAGTTATCCGCGAGCGTCTGAAAAATGCCCGTCTGGATGACACTTCCAGCGAGTTCAACACCCAGCGCGTTGAGTGCCTGGAACTGGATAACCTGATGGAAACGGCGTATGCAACGGCTGTTTCTGCCAACTTCCGTACCGAAAGCCGTGGCGCGCATAGCCGCTTCGACTTCCCGGATCGCGATGATGAAAACTGGCTGTGCCACTCCCTGTATCTGCCAGAGTCGGAATCCATGACGCGCCGAAGCGTCAACATGGAACCGAAACTGCGCCCGGCATTCCCGCCGAAGATTCGTACTTACTAATGCGGAGACAGGAAAATGAGACTCGAGTTTTCAATTTATCGCTATAACCCGGATGTTGATGATGCTCCGCGTATGCAGGATTACACCCTGGAAGCGGAAGAAGGTCGTGACATGATGCTGCTGGATGCGCTTATCCAGCTGAAAGAGAAAGATCCCAGCCTGTCGTTCCGCCGCTCCTGCCGTGAAGGTGTGTGCGGTTCCGACGGTCTGAACATGAACGGTAAGAATGGTCTGGCCTGTATTACCCCGATTTCGGCACTCAACCAGCCGGGCAAGAAGATTGTGATTCGCCCGCTGCCAGGTTTACCGGTGATCCGCGATTTGGTGGTAGACATGGGACAATTCTATGCGCAATATGAGAAAATTAAGCCTTACCTGTTGAATAATGGACAAAATCCGCCAGCTCGCGAGCATTTACAGATGCCAGAGCAGCGCGAAAAACTCGACGGGTTGTATGAATGTATTCTCTGCGCATGTTGTTCAACCTCTTGTCCGTCTTTCTGGTGGAATCCCGATAAGTTTATCGGCCCGGCAGGCTTGTTAGCGGCATATCGTTTCCTGATCGATAGCCGTGATACCGAGACTGACAGCCGCCTCGACGGTTTGAGCGATGCATTCAGTGTATTCCGCTGTCACAGCATCATGAACTGCGTCAGTGTATGTCCGAAGGGGCTGAACCCGACGCGCGCCATCGGCCATATCAAGTCGATGTTGTTGCAACGTAATGCGTAAACCCAGGCCTGATAAGACGCGCAAGCGTCGCATCAGGCAACCAGTGCCGGATGCGGCGTGAACGCCTTATCCGGCCTACAAAAGAAATGCAGAAACCGTAGGCCTGATAAGACGCGCAAGCGTCGCATCAGGCAAACAGCGCCGGATGCGGCGTGAATGCCTTATCCGGCCTACAAAAGAAATGCAGGAAATCTTTAAAAACTGCCCCTGACACTAAGACAGTTTTTAAAGGTTCCTTAGCGGACGCAGAAAACACGACAAGTCCGCAACAAGTGAACCCCGGCACGCACATCAGATATGAAATGTGCGTGGTAGTATCCACGGCGAAGTAAGCATAAAAAAGATGCTTAAGGGATCACGATGCAGAACAGCGCTTTGAAAGCCTGGTTGGACTCTTCTTACCTCTCTGGCGCAAACCAGAGCTGGATAGAACAGCTCTATGAAGACTTCTTAACCGATCCTGACTCGGTTGACGCTAACTGGCGTTCGACGTTCCAGCAGTTACCTGGTACGGGAGTCAAACCGGATCAATTCCACTCTCAAACGCGTGAATATTTCCGCCGCCTGGCGAAAGACGCTTCACGTTACTCTTCAACGATCTCCGACCCTGACACCAATGTGAAGCAGGTTAAAGTCCTGCAGCTCATTAACGCATACCGCTTCCGTGGTCACCAGCATGCGAATCTCGATCCGCTGGGACTGTGGCAGCAAGATAAAGTGGCCGATCTGGATCCGTCTTTCCACGATCTGACCGAAGCAGACTTCCAGGAGACCTTCAACGTCGGTTCATTTGCCAGCGGCAAAGAAACCATGAAACTCGGCGAACTGCTGGAAGCACTCAAGCAAACCTACTGCGGCCCGATTGGTGCCGAGTATATGCACATTACCAGCACTGAAGAAAAACGCTGGATCCAACAGCGTATTGAGTCTGGTCGCGCGACTTTCAATAGCGAAGAGAAAAAACGCTTCTTAAGCGAACTGACCGCCGCTGAAGGCCTTGAACGTTACCTCGGCGCAAAATTCCCTGGCGCAAAACGCTTCTCGCTGGAAGGCGGTGACGCGTTAATCCCGATGCTTAAAGAGATGATCCGCCACGCTGGCAACAGCGGCACCCGCGAAGTGGTTCTCGGAATGGCGCACCGTGGTCGTCTGAACGTGCTGGTGAACGTGCTGGGTAAAAAACCGCAAGACTTGTTCGACGAGTTTGCCGGTAAACATAAAGAACACCTCGGCACGGGCGACGTGAAATACCACATGGGCTTCTCGTCTGACTTCCAGACCGATGGCGGCCTGGTTCACCTGGCGCTGGCGTTTAACCCGTCTCACCTTGAGATTGTAAGCCCGGTCGTTATCGGTTCTGTTCGTGCCCGTCTGGACAGACTTGATGAGCCGAGCAGCAACAAAGTGCTGCCAATCACCATTCATGGTGACGCCGCAGTGACCGGGCAGGGCGTGGTTCAGGAAACCCTGAACATGTCGAAAGCGCGTGGTTATGAAGTTGGCGGTACGGTACGTATCGTTATCAACAACCAGGTTGGCTTCACCACCTCTAACCCGCTGGATGCCCGTTCGACGCCGTACTGTACTGATATCGGTAAGATGGTTCAGGCACCGATTTTCCACGTTAACGCGGATGATCCGGAAGCCGTTGCCTTTGTTACCCGTCTGGCGCTCGATTTCCGTAACACCTTTAAACGTGATGTCTTCATCGACCTGGTATGCTACCGCCGTCACGGCCACAACGAAGCCGACGAGCCGAGCGCAACCCAGCCGCTGATGTATCAGAAAATCAAAAAACATCCGACGCCGCGCAAAATCTACGCTGACAAGCTGGAGCAGGAAAAAGTCGCGACGCTGGAAGATGCCACCGAGATGGTTAACCTGTACCGCGATGCGCTGGATGCTGGCGATTGCGTTGTAGCAGAGTGGCGTCCGATGAACATGCACTCTTTCACCTGGTCGCCGTACCTCAACCATGAATGGGACGAAGAGTACCCGAACAAAGTTGAGATGAAGCGCCTGCAGGAACTGGCTAAACGCATCAGCACGGTGCCGGAAGCGGTTGAAATGCAGTCTCGCGTTGCCAAGATTTATGGCGATCGCCAGGCGATGGCAGCCGGTGAGAAACTGTTCGACTGGGGCGGCGCGGAAAACCTCGCTTACGCCACGTTGGTTGACGAAGGCATTCCGGTTCGCCTGTCGGGTGAAGACTCCGGTCGCGGTACCTTCTTCCACCGCCACGCGGTGATCCACAACCAGTCTAACGGTTCCACTTACACGCCGCTGCAACATATCCATAACGGCCAGGGCGCGTTCCGCGTCTGGGACTCTGTACTGTCTGAAGAAGCCGTACTGGCGTTTGAATACGGTTATGCCACCGCAGAACCACGCACCCTGACCATCTGGGAAGCACAGTTCGGTGACTTCGCCAACGGTGCACAGGTGGTTATCGACCAGTTCATCTCCTCTGGCGAACAGAAATGGGGCCGGATGTGTGGCCTGGTGATGTTGCTGCCGCACGGTTACGAAGGGCAGGGGCCGGAGCACTCCTCCGCGCGTCTGGAACGTTATCTGCAACTTTGCGCTGAGCAAAACATGCAGGTTTGCGTACCTTCTACCCCGGCACAGGTTTACCACATGCTGCGTCGTCAGGCGTTGCGCGGGATGCGTCGTCCACTGGTCGTGATGTCGCCGAAATCCCTGCTGCGTCATCCGCTGGCGGTATCCAGCCTCGAAGAACTGGCGAACGGCACCTTCCTGCCAGCCATCGGTGAAATCGACGAGCTTGATCCGAAGGGCGTGAAGCGCGTAGTGATGTGTTCTGGTAAGGTTTATTACGACCTGCTGGAACAACGTCGTAAGAACAATCAACACGATGTCGCCATTGTGCGTATCGAGCAACTCTACCCGTTCCCGCATAAAGCGATGCAGGAAGTGTTGCAGCAGTTTGCTCACGTCAAGGATTTTGTCTGGTGCCAGGAAGAGCCGCTCAACCAGGGCGCATGGTACTGCAGCCAGCATCATTTCCGTGAAGTGATTCCGTTTGGGGCTTCTCTGCGTTATGCAGGCCGCCCAGCCTCCGCCTCTCCGGCGGTAGGGTATATGTCCGTTCACCAGAAACAGCAACAAGATCTGGTTAATGACGCGCTGAACGTCGAATAAATAAAGGATACACAATGAGTAGCGTAGATATTCTGGTCCCTGACCTGCCTGAATCCGTAGCCGATGCCACCGTCGCAACCTGGCATAAAAAACCCGGCGACGCAGTCGTACGTGATGAAGTGCTGGTAGAAATCGAAACTGACAAAGTGGTACTGGAAGTACCGGCATCAGCAGACGGCATTCTGGATGCGGTTCTGGAAGATGAAGGTACAACGGTAACGTCTCGTCAGATCCTTGGTCGCCTGCGTGAAGGCAACAGCGCGGGTAAAGAAACCAGCGCCAAATCTGAAGAGAAAGCGTCCACTCCGGCGCAACGCCAGCAGGCGTCTCTGGAAGAGCAAAACAACGATGCGTTAAGCCCGGCGATCCGTCGCCTGCTGGCTGAACATAACCTCGACGCCAGCGCTATTAAAGGCACGGGTGTGGGTGGTCGTCTGACCCGTGAAGATGTGGAAAAACATCTGGCGAAAGCCCCGGCGAAAGAGTCTGCTCCGGCAGCGCCTGCTCCGGCGGCGCAACCGGCCCTGGCTGCACGTAGCGAAAAACGTGTGCCGATGACTCGCCTGCGTAAGCGTGTGGCAGAGCGTCTGCTGGAAGCGAAAAACTCCACCGCCATGCTGACCACGTTCAACGAAGTCAACATGAAGCCGATTATGGATCTGCGTAAGCAGTACGGTGAAGCGTTTGAAAAACGCCACGGCATCCGTCTGGGCTTTATGTCCTTCTACGTGAAAGCGGTGGTTGAAGCCCTGAAACGTTACCCGGAAGTGAATGCGTCTATCGACGGTGATGATGTGGTCTACCACAACTATTTCGACGTCAGTATGGCGGTTTCTACGCCGCGCGGTCTGGTGACGCCGGTTCTGCGTGATGTCGATACCCTCGGCATGGCAGACATCGAGAAGAAAATCAAAGAGCTGGCTGTTAAAGGCCGTGACGGCAAGCTGACGGTTGAAGATCTGACCGGTGGTAACTTCACCATCACCAACGGTGGTGTGTTCGGTTCCCTGATGTCAACGCCTATCATCAACCCACCGCAGAGCGCAATTCTGGGTATGCACGCTATCAAAGATCGTCCGATGGCAGTGAATGGTCAGGTTGAGATCCTGCCGATGATGTACCTGGCGCTGTCCTACGATCACCGTTTGATCGATGGTCGCGAATCCGTGGGCTTCCTTGTAACGATCAAAGAGTTGCTGGAAGATCCGACGCGTCTGCTGCTGGACGTGTAGTAGTTTAAGCTTCACCTGCACTGTAGACCGACGTGGATAGGGTGTCGGTCTACGGTTTAAAAGATAACGATTACTGAAGGATGGACAGAACACATGAACTTACATGAATATCAGGCAAAACAACTTTTTGCCCGCTATGGCTTACCAGCACCGGTGGGTTATGCCTGTACTACTCCGCGCGAAGCAGAAGAAGCCGCTTCAAAAATCGGTGCCGGTCCGTGGGTAGTGAAATGTCAGGTTCACGCTGGTGGCCGCGGTAAAGCGGGCGGTGTGAAAGTTGTAAACAGCAAAGAAGACATCCGTGCTTTTGCAGAAAACTGGCTGGGCAAGCGTCTGGTAACGTATCAAACAGATGCCAATGGCCAACCGGTTAACCAGATTCTGGTTGAAGCAGCGACCGATATCGCTAAAGAGCTGTATCTCGGTGCCGTTGTTGACCGTAGTTCCCGTCGCGTGGTCTTTATGGCCTCCACCGAAGGCGGCGTGGAAATTGAAAAAGTGGCGGAAGAAACTCCGCACCTGATCCACAAAGTTGCGCTTGATCCGCTGACTGGCCCGATGCCGTATCAGGGACGCGAACTGGCGTTTAAACTGGGTCTGGAAGGTAAACTGGTTCAGCAGTTCACCAAAATCTTCATGGGTCTGGCGACCATTTTCCTGGAGCGCGACCTGGCGCTGATCGAAATCAACCCGCTGGTTATTACCAAACAGGGCGATCTGATTTGCCTCGACGGCAAACTGGGCGCTGATGGCAACGCACTGTTCCGCCAGCCTGATCTGCGTGAAATGCGTGACCAGTCGCAGGAAGATCCGCGTGAAGCACAGGCTGCACAGTGGGAACTGAACTACGTTGCGCTGGACGGTAACATCGGTTGTATGGTTAACGGCGCAGGTCTGGCAATGGGTACGATGGACATCGTTAAACTGCACGGCGGCGAACCGGCTAACTTCCTGGACGTTGGCGGCGGCGCAACCAAAGAACGTGTAACCGAAGCGTTCAAAATCATCCTCTCTGACGACAAAGTGAAAGCTGTTCTGGTTAACATCTTCGGCGGTATCGTTCGTTGCGACCTGATCGCTGACGGTATCATCGGCGCGGTAGCGGAAGTGGGTGTTAACGTACCGGTCGTGGTACGTCTGGAAGGTAACAACGCCGAACTCGGTGCGAAGAAACTGGCTGACAGCGGCCTGAATATTATTGCAGCAAAAGGTCTGACGGATGCAGCTCAGCAGGTTGTTGCCGCAGTGGAGGGGAAATAATGTCCATTTTAATTGATAAAAACACCAAGGTTATCTGCCAGGGCTTTACCGGTAGCCAGGGGACTTTCCACTCAGAACAGGCTATTGCATACGGCACTAAAATGGTTGGCGGCGTAACCCCAGGTAAAGGCGGCACCACCCACCTCGGCCTGCCGGTGTTCAACACCGTGCGTGAAGCTGTTGCTGCTACTGGCGCTACCGCTTCTGTTATCTACGTACCAGCACCGTTCTGCAAAGACTCCATTCTGGAAGCCATCGATGCAGGCATCAAACTGATTATCACCATCACTGAAGGCATCCCGACGCTGGATATGCTGACCGTGAAAGTGAAACTGGATGAAGCAGGCGTTCGTATGATCGGCCCGAACTGCCCAGGCGTTATCACCCCGGGGGAATGCAAAATCGGTATCCAGCCGGGTCACATTCACAAACCAGGTAAAGTGGGTATCGTTTCCCGTTCCGGTACGCTGACCTATGAAGCGGTTAAACAGACCACGGATTACGGTTTCGGTCAGTCGACCTGTGTTGGTATCGGCGGCGACCCGATCCCTGGCTCTAACTTTATCGATATCCTCGAAATGTTCGAAAAAGATCCGCAGACCGAAGCGATCGTGATGATCGGTGAGATCGGCGGTAGCGCTGAAGAAGAAGCAGCGGCGTACATCAAGGAACACGTTACCAAGCCAGTTGTGGGTTACATCGCTGGTGTGACTGCGCCGAAAGGCAAACGTATGGGTCACGCAGGTGCGATCATTGCCGGTGGTAAAGGGACTGCGGATGAGAAATTCGCTGCTCTGGAAGCCGCAGGCGTGAAAACCGTTCGCAGCCTGGCGGATATCGGTGAAGCACTGAAAACTGTTCTGAAATAAATATCTGTAATAAGAAATAGCCCTCGCCGCTTCCCCCTACAGGAAGGGCGAAGGGCTGTCGGTTTCGACATGGTTGGCCATCTTATGATGGCCTTTTTTATTCGGGCACTAATCTGAAAAGTTTGCCCACTGCTTTTCTCCCATCCTCTGCGCAATAATGCCCGGCAAAATATCCCCTCTCCGTTCTGTAAAAGCATTTATACAAGAAGAAAATTGTTCTGCCGGTTGCTCTGGCCCTGATGGGTGTAAATTCGGACGTTTATGCGGCCGATGTAAATATCGATATTTTAAGTGCGACAGTGAAAGATAAACGCATTGAGGGAGTATCGGTGACGCTGCAACGCAATGGCGCACAATCTGTTTCTGGAACCACAAATGCATCGGGCAGCGTTAATCTGGGTTCTACATTTGCTGATGATCAAGATGCTTTATTGATCGTCAAAAAAGAGGGCTATTCTAATCTGGTGGTCAAATGTTCGTGTGCTGGCATGACTTATGCGATTAGTCCGGCAATGACTAGTCTGGATGGCATGCGTGTAGTTTTGAGCTGGGGCGAAAAGCCTTTTGATCTTGATTCACATTTGATCTTCCCTGGCGGACATATCTATTTTGATAGTAAAGAGGGGACTGATGCTAATCTGGATGTTGATGATACGGATAGCTATGGATCAGAAACTGTCACTATCAGCAAAAAGCATTTTGGCGAAAGTTACATCTATGCCGTGCAGGACTATAGCAACAAAGGGTTGCCCAACAGTAATTATCTCTCTGCCAGTAAGGCAAAAGTGTTTGTTTATGTAGGGAGCTCCCTGGTGCGTAGTTATAGTGTCCCTGCTGGAAAACGAGGGAACATCTGGACCGTGTTTAAACTCAATCCAAACGGCGAGTTTGAAGATATCAACTCTGTTACCAGCGCCAATTTTAACGACACCACATTAGGCGTCAGGGATTTAGCCACTGTGATAATGCCTGCGACGGGTTCTTCAACTCCGGCTTCACCTGCGATGCAAAACAGTGGAGATACTCAACTGGCAAGAAAATATAATCGTGAAGGCGAAGCTGTTTACAAAACCGGTCAACTTGAGCAAGCCATTCAACTCTTCCAACAGGCAACAGAATTAGACGGCAATTACGGACAGGCATTTAGTAACCTGGGGCTGGCGTATCAGAAAAATGGCAACATCGCGGAAGCAATTTGGGCAAATCGTAAAGCGATCTCGTTAGCCAGTGGAGCAAATGCGGCGACAACGCGCGCTAACTCCTATTATAACATTGCCAAAATTTATGAAACTGCTGGACAGGACGCTGATGCATTGCAGCATTATCAACTCGCTCTTCACGATGCCATTTTATAAAAATGAAAGTGGAATCATATTTTTTAATTTTATATGCTTGCTTGTTTTTCTGGTCAAGTTATCCATCATTCACTGTTTTATTATCTTAAGGATGATGGAAATAAAAGGTTTTTTAATGATAATAAAACATATTCTTATGTTATTTAATCACGAATTTTTTAATATGATTATGTATCAATACGTTATATTACCCGATGTGCTACTGAATTATCGACTATTACTTTAATATTTAGTGATCGTAAACATGGTTCTCCAGATTACTAAATTTCTGGCATCTTACAATATCATCATCTTCAAATAGTTAAATTAAGATTATGGCACTGCCAAAACAGATAAATTGAAGCAGTCTGGTAGATATTGCAGAACAACCTTGATTCCAACGGCGAAATCATGTTTATCCTCCAGGTTGCCGCCCATATGGAGCTGAATATCATTCAGTCCACGCTTGATGAGTTGATATCGCTATATCCATAGACAGGGTAGCTTTTTACACGAGAGTGTCCGGTGTTTTCTAACGGCTGGCAATCATTCCGTTTTGTTGTTTCGTATCACTGCTATAACAATTTCTCTTGAATTTCAATCTTTGAGCGAATCATTGAATACAGATCGGGAAATATTAATACCATATATATTTTATTTTGAAAATCCTTGTTCCATCTGACTATACCTAAGGTATCTATTTCTTCTTGTGATTATTACCAATGAAACAATAAGTGACGGATTTACAGTACGTTGCTCATAAAGACAACAATCAATTAACGTTGATAAAAATATGTTATGTAAAATGGCAATAAAGTAGCTACTCTAACTAATTAGTATTATAAAAAGTCGATAAAGCGGCTCTGTTAAATAAAATACTGGTTTTTTATCTATATATTTCCATGTGGGTAATTTTACTGTGCTATTTTGTTACAATAAATTAACAATAAAGTTACCAGTGGCTCATGATTCACACATAATTAACATATGTGGTTGATTTTGATATAAATCAATTTTTAATTCTTGAAAAAAATCTGCAAAACACGATAAATTGTTGTAGATCAAATTGGTGAGATCGTGACAATTTCGCTATAAATTGATCACTGTCGAAAAATGCAAATTTGCTCAATAAAAACCTGTTTATTGTAAGGATTTTGCGGCGTAATATAATTACGGGATCAATTTGGTTTATTCATTAACACATTTGTAACTTTTTTATCATTGTCTTTTCCTCTTTTGATGAAATGGCAACGATAGAGGCGAGCAAATAATTTTGTATTGGGGCATGCGTGTGACCCTTTCTAACGGGGTTCACTCTCGGAGTCTTCATGCGATGAGCAAGGAGTCATGATGTTAGATATAGTCGAACTGTCGCGCTTACAGTTTGCCTTGACCGCGATGTACCACTTCCTTTTTGTGCCACTGACGCTCGGTATGGCGTTCCTGCTGGCCATTATGGAAACGGTCTACGTCCTTTCCGGCAAACAGATTTATAAAGATATGACCAAGTTCTGGGGCAAGTTGTTTGGTATCAACTTTGCTCTGGGTGTGGCTACCGGTCTGACCATGGAGTTCCAGTTCGGGACTAACTGGTCTTACTATTCCCACTATGTAGGGGATATCTTCGGTGCGCCGCTGGCAATCGAAGGTCTGATGGCCTTCTTCCTCGAATCCACCTTTGTAGGTCTGTTCTTCTTCGGTTGGGATCGTCTGGGTAAAGTTCAGCATATGTGTGTCACCTGGCTGGTGGCGCTCGGTTCAAACCTGTCCGCACTGTGGATTCTGGTTGCAAACGGCTGGATGCAAAACCCAATCGCGTCCGATTTCAACTTTGAAACTATGCGTATGGAGATGGTGAGCTTCTCCGAGCTGGTGCTTAACCCGGTTGCTCAGGTGAAATTCGTTCACACCGTAGCTTCTGGTTATGTGACTGGCGCAATGTTCATCCTCGGTATCAGCGCATGGTATATGCTGAAAGGTCGTGACTTCGCCTTCGCTAAACGCTCCTTTGCTATCGCTGCCAGCTTCGGTATGGCTGCCGTTCTGTCTGTTATTGTTCTGGGTGATGAATCCGGCTACGAAATGGGCGACGTGCAGAAAACCAAACTGGCTGCTATCGAAGCCGAGTGGGAAACGCAACCTGCACCTGCTGCCTTTACTCTGTTCGGCATTCCTGATCAGGAAGAGGAAACGAACAAATTTGCGATCCAGATCCCTTACGCGCTGGGCATCATTGCAACGCGTTCCGTGGATACTCCAGTTATCGGTCTGAAAGAACTGATGGTGCAGCATGAAGAACGCATTCGTAACGGGATGAAGGCGTACTCTCTGCTCGAACAACTGCGTTCTGGTTCTACTGACCAGGCCGTTCGTGACCAGTTCAATAGCATGAAGAAAGATCTCGGTTACGGTCTGCTGCTGAAACGCTATACGCCAAACGTGGCTGATGCGACTGAAGCTCAGATTCAACAGGCAACCAAAGACTCCATTCCGCGTGTAGCGCCGCTGTACTTTGCGTTCCGTATCATGGTGGCGTGTGGCTTCCTGCTGCTGGCAATCATCGCGCTCTCTTTCTGGAGTGTCATCCGCAACCGCATTGGCGAGAAAAAATGGCTGCTGCGCGCCGCGCTGTACGGTATTCCGCTGCCGTGGATTGCTGTAGAAGCGGGCTGGTTCGTGGCTGAATATGGCCGCCAACCGTGGGCTATCGGTGAAGTGCTGCCGACAGCTGTGGCGAACTCGTCACTGACCGCAGGCGATCTCATCTTCTCGATGGTGCTGATTTGCGGCCTGTATACCCTGTTCCTGGTGGCAGAATTGTTCTTAATGTTCAAGTTTGCACGCCTCGGCCCAAGCAGCCTGAAAACCGGTCGCTATCACTTTGAGCAGTCTTCCACGACTACTCAGCCGGCACGCTAAGACAGGAGTCGTCAAATGATCGATTATGAAGTATTGCGTTTTATCTGGTGGCTGCTGGTTGGCGTTCTGCTGATTGGTTTTGCAGTCACTGACGGTTTCGACATGGGGGTGGGCATGCTCACCCGTTTCCTCGGTCGTAACGACACCGAGCGTCGAATTATGATTAACTCCATCGCACCACACTGGGACGGTAACCAGGTTTGGCTGATCACCGCAGGCGGCGCACTGTTTGCTGCCTGGCCGATGGTCTATGCCGCTGCGTTCTCCGGCTTCTATGTGGCGATGATCCTCGTGCTGGCGTCTTTGTTCTTCCGTCCGGTCGGTTTTGACTACCGCTCCAAGATTGAAGAAACCCGCTGGCGTAACATGTGGGACTGGGGCATCTTCATTGGTAGCTTCGTTCCGCCGCTGGTGATTGGTGTAGCGTTCGGTAACCTGTTGCAGGGCGTACCATTCAACGTTGATGAATATCTGCGTCTGTACTACACCGGTAACTTCTTCCAGCTGCTTAACCCGTTCGGCCTGCTGGCAGGTGTGGTGAGCGTAGGGATGATCATTACTCAGGGCGCAACCTATCTGCAAATGCGTACCGTGGGCGAACTGCACCTGCGTACCCGTGCAACGGCTCAGGTGGCGGCACTGGTGACGCTGGTCTGCTTCGCACTGGCTGGCGTATGGGTGATGTACGGTATCGATGGTTATGTCGTGAAATCGACAATGGACCATTACGCAGCCTCTAACCCGCTGAATAAAGAAGTGGTTCGTGAAGCTGGCGCATGGCTGGTTAACTTCAACAACACGCCAATTCTGTGGGCTATTCCGGCACTGGGTGTGGTTCTGCCGCTGCTGACCATCCTGACTGCACGTATGGATAAAGCCGCGTGGGCGTTTGTATTCTCCTCCCTGACGCTGGCCTGCATCATCCTGACTGCCGGTATCGCAATGTTCCCGTTTGTGATGCCGTCCAGCACCATGATGAACGCAAGTCTGACAATGTGGGATGCAACTTCCAGCCAGCTGACGCTTAACGTCATGACCTGGGTTGCGGTGGTTCTGGTACCGATCATTCTGCTCTACACCGCCTGGTGTTACTGGAAAATGTTCGGTCGTATCACCAAAGAAGATATTGAACGTAACACCCACTCTCTGTACTAAGTAAGGAGCTAAAAATGTGGTATTTCGCATGGATTCTGGGAACGCTTCTTGCCTGTTCGTTTGGGGTAATCACCGCGCTGGCGCTTGAGCACGTCGAATCAGGCAAAGCCGGTCAAGAAGACATCTGATGAGTAAGATTATCGCAACCTTGTATGCGGTAATGGACAAGCGCCCCCTGCGGGCGCTTTCCTTCGTGATGGCACTTCTGTTAGCAGGATGTATGTTTTGGGACCCATCACGTTTCGCCGCGAAGACCAGTGAACTGGAAATCTGGCATGGCTTACTGCTTATGTGGGCCGTCTGTGCTGGTGTGATTCACGGCGTGGGCTTTCGTCCGCAGAAGGTTCTCTGGCAAGGGATTTTTTGCCCATTGCTTGCCGATATTGTTCTCATTGTCGGGCTGATTTTCTTCTTCTTTTAAATCAGAATTCTCTTTAAAAATTTATGGGCCGAGTCAGGCCCATAAATTTTTACGCTCCCTTAACTTGCCCTCATTCCCAAACCTCAATCGCGCGCGTATAGTAGCAGCGTTTAAAAGCTCTAACTTTTGTTGCATTACCGGGATGTAAAGTGAATACAACGCTGTTTCGATGGCCGGTTCGCGTCTACTATGAAGATACCGATGCCGGTGGTGTGGTGTACCACGCCAGTTACGTCGCTTTTTATGAAAGAGCACGCACAGAGATGCTGCGTCATCATCATTTCAGTCAACAGGCGCTGATGGCTGAACGCGTTGCCTTTGTGGTACGTAAAATGACGGTGGAATATTACGCACCTGCGCGGCTCGACGATATGCTCGAAATACAGACTGAAATAACATCAATGCGTGGCACCTCTTTGGTTTTCACGCAACGTATTGTCAACGCCGAGAATACTTTGTTGAATGAAGCAGAGGTTCTGGTTGTTTGCGTTGACCCACTCAAAATGAAGCCTCGTGCGCTTCCCAAGTCTATTGTCGCGGAGTTTAAGCAGTGACTGACATGAATATCCTTGATTTGTTCCTGAAGGCTAGCCTTCTGGTTAAACTTATCATGTTGATTTTGATTGGTTTTTCAATCGCATCCTGGGCCATTATTATCCAGCGGACCCGTATTCTTAACGCAGCGGCGCGCGAAGCCGAAGCGTTTGAAGATAAATTCTGGTCTGGAATCGAACTCTCTCGCCTCTATCAAGAGAGCCAGGGGAAACGGGATAATCTGAGCGGTTCGGAACAAATCTTTTACAGCGGCTTCAAAGAGTTTGTGCGCCTGCATCGTGCCAATAGCCATGCGCCGGAAGCCGTAGTGGAAGGGGCGTCGCGTGCGATGCGTATTTCCATGAATCGTGAACTTGAAAATCTGGAAACGCACATTCCGTTCCTCGGTACGGTTGGCTCCATCAGCCCGTATATTGGTCTGTTTGGTACGGTCTGGGGGATCATGCACGCCTTTATCGCCCTCGGGGCGGTAAAACAAGCAACACTGCAAATGGTTGCGCCCGGTATCGCAGAAGCGTTGATTGCGACGGCAATTGGTTTGTTCGCCGCAATTCCGGCGGTAATGGCTTATAACCGCCTAAACCAGCGCGTAAACAAACTGGAACTGAATTACGACAACTTTATGGAAGAGTTTACCGCGATTCTGCACCGCCAGGCGTTTACCGTTAGCGAGAGCAACAAGGGGTAAGCCATGGCCAGAGCGCGTGGACGAGGTCGTCGCGATCTCAAGTCCGAAATCAACATTGTACCGTTGCTGGACGTACTGCTGGTGCTGTTGCTGATCTTTATGGCGACAGCGCCCATCATCACCCAGAGCGTGGAGGTCGATCTGCCAGACGCTACTGAATCACAGGCGGTGAGCAGTAACGATAATCCGCCAGTGATTGTTGAAGTGTCTGGTATTGGTCAGTACACCGTGGTGGTTGAGAAAGATCGTCTGGAGCGTTTACCACCAGAGCAGGTGGTGGCGGAAGTGTCCAGCCGTTTCAAGGCCAACCCGAAAACGGTCTTTCTGATCGGTGGCGCAAAAGATGTGCCTTACGATGAAATAATTAAAGCACTGAACTTGTTACATAGTGCGGGTGTGAAATCGGTTGGTTTAATGACGCAGCCTATCTAAACATCTGCGTTTCCCTTGCTTGAAAGAGAGCGGGTAACAGGCGAACAGTTTTTGGAAACCGAGAGTGTCAAAGGCAACCGAACAAAACGACAAGCTCAAGCGGGCGATAATTATTTCAGCAGTGCTGCATGTCATCTTATTTGCGGCGCTGATCTGGAGTTCGTTCGATGAGAATATAGAAGCTTCAGCCGGAGGCGGCGGTGGTTCGTCCATCGACGCTGTCATGGTTGATTCAGGTGCGGTAGTTGAGCAGTACAAACGTATGCAAAGCCAGGAATCAAGCGCGAAGCGTTCTGATGAGCAGCGCAAGATGAAGGAGCAGCAGGCTGCTGAAGAACTGCGTGAGAAACAAGCGGCTGAACAGGAACGCCTGAAGCAACTTGAGAAAGAGCGGTTAGCGGCTCAGGAGCAGAAAAAGCAGGCTGAAGAAGCCGCAAAACAGGCCGAGTTAAAGCAGAAGCAAGCGGAAGAGGCGGCAGCGAAAGCGGCGGCAGATGCTAAAGCGAAGGCCGAAGCGGATGCTAAAGCTGCGGAAGAAGCAGCGAAGAAAGCGGCGGCAGACGCGAAGAAAAAAGCAGAAGCAGAAGCCGCCAAAGCCGCAGTCGAAGCGCAGAAAAAAGCCGAGGCTGCTGCTGCGGCGCTGAAGAAGAAAGCTGAAGCGGCAGAAGCAGCTGCAGCTGAAGCAAGAAAGAAAGCGGCAACCGAAGCTGCTGAAAAAGCCAAGGCAGAAGCTGAGAAGAAAGCGGCTGCTGAAAAGGCTGCAGCTGATAAGAAAGCGGCAGCCGACAAAAAAGCAGCAGAAAAAGCGGCTGCTGAAAAGGCAGCAGCTGATAAGAAAGCAGCGGCAGAAAAAGCCGCCGCAGACAAAAAAGCGGCAGCGGCAAAAGCAGCAGCTGAAAAAGCCGCTGCAGCAAAAGCTGCCGCAGAGGCAGATGATATTTTCGGTGAGCTAAGCTCTGGTAAGAATGCACCGAAAACGGGGGGAGGGGCGAAAGGGAACAATGCTTCGCCTGCCGGGAGTGGTAATACTAAAAACAATGGCGCATCAGGGGCCGATATCAATAACTATGCCGGGCAGATTAAATCTGCTATCGAAAGTAAGTTCTATGACGCATCGTCCTATGCAGGCAAAACCTGTACGCTGCGCATAAAACTGGCACCCGATGGTATGTTACTGGATATCAAACCTGAAGGTGGCGATCCCGCACTTTGTCAAGCTGCGTTGGCAGCAGCTAAACTTGCGAAGATCCCGAAACCACCAAGCCAGGCAGTATATGAAGTGTTCAAAAACGCGCCATTGGACTTCAAACCGTAATCGCGATGTTGACTGTTCCGACGGTCAACATCAGGCACCGGTTGCCACGGGGTTCTGGTAGTTTTGTGTATTTTAGTTTGTTAACATTCTGCTAAATTATCGTGGGCCATCGGTCCAGATAAGGGAGATATGATGAAGCAGGCATTACGAGTAGCATTTGGTTTTCTCATACTGTGGGCATCAGTTCTGCATGCTGAAGTCCGCATTGTGATCGACAGCGGTGTAGATTCCGGTCGTCCTATTGGTGTTGTTCCTTTCCAGTGGGCGGGGCCTGGTGCGGCACCTGAAGATATTGGCGGCATCGTTGCTGCTGACTTGCGTAACAGCGGTAAATTTAATCCGTTAGATCGTGCTCGTCTGCCACAGCAGCCGGGTAGTGCGCAGGAAGTACAACCAGCTGCATGGTCCGCGCTGGGCATTGACGCTGTGGTTGTCGGTCAGGTCACTCCGAATCCGGATGGTTCTTACAATGTCGCTTATCAACTTGTTGACACTGGCGGCGCACCGGGTACTGTACTTGCTCAGAACTCGTACAAAGTGAACAAGCAGTGGCTGCGTTATGCTGGTCATACCGCCAGTGACGAAGTATTTGAAAAACTGACCGGTATTAAAGGTGCGTTCCGTACCCGTATTGCCTACGTTGTTCAGACTAACGGCGGTCAGTTCCCGTATGAACTGCGCGTATCTGACTATGACGGTTACAACCAGTTTGTCGTTCACCGTTCACCGCAACCGCTGATGTCTCCGGCGTGGTCACCAGACGGTTCTAAACTGGCTTATGTGACCTTCGAAAGCGGTCGTTCCGCGCTGGTTATTCAGACGCTGGCAAATGGCGCTGTACGTCAGGTGGCTTCATTCCCGCGTCACAACGGTGCACCTGCATTCTCGCCAGACGGCAGCAAACTGGCATTCGCCTTGTCGAAAACCGGTAGCCTGAACCTGTACGTAATGGATTTGGCTTCTGGTCAGATCCGCCAGGTAACTGATGGTCGCAGTAACAATACCGAACCGACCTGGTTCCCGGACAGCCAGAACCTGGCATTTACTTCTGACCAGGCCGGTCGTCCGCAGGTTTATAAAGTGAATATCAACGGCGGTGCGCCACAACGTATTACCTGGGAAGGTTCGCAGAACCAGGATGCGGATGTCAGCAGCGACGGTAAATTTATGGTAATGGTCAGCTCCAACGGTGGGCAGCAGCACATTGCCAAACAAGATCTGGCAACGGGAGGCGTACAAGTTCTGTCGTCCACGTTCCTGGATGAAACGCCAAGTCTGGCACCTAACGGCACTATGGTAATCTACAGCTCTTCTCAGGGGATGGGATCCGTGCTGAATTTGGTTTCTACAGATGGGCGTTTCAAAGCGCGTCTTCCGGCAACTGATGGACAGGTCAAATTCCCTGCCTGGTCGCCGTATCTGTGATAATAATTAATTGAATAGTAAAGGAATCATTGAAATGCAACTGAACAAAGTGCTGAAAGGGCTGATGATTGCTCTGCCTGTTATGGCAATTGCGGCATGTTCTTCCAACAAGAACGCCAGCAATGACGGCAGCGAAGGCATGCTGGGTGCCGGCACTGGTATGGATGCGAACGGCGGCAACGGCAACATGTCTTCCGAAGAGCAGGCTCGTCTGCAAATGCAACAGCTGCAGCAGAACAACATCGTTTACTTCGATCTGGACAAGTACGATATCCGTTCTGACTTCGCTCAAATGCTGGATGCACACGCCAACTTCCTGCGTAGCAACCCGTCTTACAAAGTCACCGTAGAAGGTCACGCGGACGAACGTGGTACTCCGGAATACAACATCTCCCTGGGTGAACGTCGTGCGAACGCTGTTAAGATGTATCTGCAGGGTAAAGGCGTTTCTGCTGACCAGATCTCCATCGTTTCTTACGGTAAAGAAAAACCTGCAGTACTGGGTCATGACGAAGCGGCGTATGCCAAAAACCGTCGTGCGGTACTGGTTTACTAAGAGAATTGCATGAGCAGTAACTTCAGACATCAACTATTGAGTCTGTCGTTACTGGTTGGTATAGCGGCCCCCTGGGCCGCTTTTGCTCAGGCACCAATCAGTAGTGTCGGCTCAGGCTCGGTCGAAGACCGCGTCACTCAACTTGAGCGTATTTCTAATGCTCACAGCCAGCTTTTAACCCAACTCCAGCAACAACTCTCTGATAATCAATCCGATATTGATTCCCTGCGTGGTCAGATTCAGGAAAATCAGTATCAACTGAATCAGGTCGTGGAGCGGCAAAAGCAGATCCTGTTGCAGATCGACAGCCTCAGCAGCGGTGGTGCAGCGGCGCAATCAACCAGCGGCGATCAAAGCGGTGTGGCGGCATCAACGACGCCGACAGCTGATGCTGGTACTGCGAATGCTGGCGCGCCGGTGAAAAGCGGTGATGCAAACACGGATTACAATGCAGCTATTGCGCTGGTGCAGGATAAATCCCGCCAGGATGACGCAATGGTGGCATTTCAGAATTTCATCAAAAATTACCCTGATTCAACTTACCTGCCAAACGCCAATTATTGGCTGGGTCAGTTAAACTACAACAAGGGTAAAAAAGATGATGCGGCGTATTATTTTGCTTCGGTAGTGAAAAACTATCCGAAGTCACCGAAGGCTGCAGATGCGATGTTTAAAGTCGGCGTCATCATGCAGGACAAAGGTGACACCGCAAAAGCGAAAGCCGTATACCAGCAGGTTATCAGTAAATACCCTGGTACTGATGGCGCTAAACAGGCGCAAAAACGTCTGAACGCGATGTAATGCATAACACACGACCAGAAGTCGCATTATTTCTGGTCGTGTCGTGCGAATCATAAGCAGTTGAGTGATCTACATCGAAATTTTTGTTGCGCTCAAGTCTGAAATCAGTAATATATGCCGCCGTTGCCACGGGATATCAAACAAACCGAAAGCAACGAAAAAGTGGGTCGTTAGCTCAGTTGGTAGAGCAGTTGACTTTTAATCAATTGGTCGCAGGTTCGAATCCTGCACGACCCACCACTAACATAGTTAGTTGTAGTATCCAGCGTAGTATCGGGTGATTAGCTCAGCTGGGAGAGCACCTCCCTTACAAGGAGGGGGTCGGCGGTTCGATCCCGTCATCACCCACCACCGGGTCGTTAGCTCAGTTGGTAGAGCAGTTGACTTTTAATCAATTGGTCGCAGGTTCGAATCCTGCACGACCCACCACTGATTACGGTGGGTTCGGTGGAAGTAGTTTGTAGTATCCAGCGCAGTATCGGGTGATTAGCTCAGCTGGGAGAGCACCTCCCTTACAAGGAGGGGGTCGGCGGTTCGATCCCGTCATCACCCACCACTCGGGTCGTTAGCTCAGTTGGTAGAGCAGTTGACTTTTAATCAATTGGTCGCAGGTTCGAATCCTGCACGACCCACCAATTTTAAACATTGGTTCCGAGTAGAAATCTTTCAGGTAACACCCGTATGGGTCGTTAGCTCAGTTGGTAGAGCAGTTGACTTTTAATCAATTGGTCGCAGGTTCGAATCCTGCACGACCCACCATCCTGAATGATTAAAGCAGCATAATCCCGCAAGGGGTCGTTAGCTCAGTTGGTAGAGCAGTTGACTTTTAATCAATTGGTCGCAGGTTCGAATCCTGCACGACCCACCAATGCAAAAAAGCGCCCTAAAGGCGCTTTTTTGCTATTCAGGCATCTCTCAATTTCAATTCTTGACCCTGATGACATACTCCGCGCTTGCTGCGTAAACAACTCTACGTCGGAGGAATAAGACGCAAAGTGTGGCATTCGGCATCTCATACGTAATTCGAGTGACTTTTCCCCACCATTCGACTATCTTGTTTAGCATATAAAACAAATTACGCCGATAATAGCGAATATCACGCTTAAGTCGGTTTTAACGTTAAGCCTGTAAAACGAGATGGTAAGATGAGCGTGATGTTTGATCCAGACACGGCGATTTATCCTTTCCCCCCGAAGCCGACGCCGTTAAGCATTGATGAAAAAGCGTATTACCGCGAGAAGATAAAACGTCTACTAAAAGAACGTAATGCGGTGATGGTTGCCCACTACTATACCGATCCCGAAATTCAACAACTGGCAGAAGAAACCGGTGGCTGTATTTCTGATTCTCTGGAAATGGCGCGCTTCGGTGCAAAGCATCCCGCTTCTACGTTGTTAGTTGCTGGGGTGAGATTTATGGGAGAAACCGCCAAAATTCTCAGTCCGGAAAAAACAATTCTGATGCCGACACTTCAGGCTGAATGTTCACTGGATCTCGGCTGCCCTGTTGAAGAATTTAACGCATTTTGCGATGCCCATCCCGATCGTACTGTCGTCGTCTACGCCAACACTTCTGCTGCGGTAAAAGCGCGCGCAGATTGGGTGGTAACTTCAAGCATTGCCGTCGAACTTATTGATCATCTGGATAGTTTGGGTGAAAAAATCATCTGGGCACCTGACAAACATCTGGGGTGTTACGTGCAAAAACAGACGGGCGCAGACATTTTATGCTGGCAGGGTGCCTGCATTGTGCATGATGAGTTTAAGACTCAGGCGTTAACCCGCTTGCAAGAAGAATACCCGGATGCTGCCATACTGGTGCATCCAGAATCACCGCAAGCTATTGTAGAGATGGCGGATGCGGTCGGTTCCACCAGTCAACTGATCGCTGCTGCGAAAACATTGCCACATCAGCGGCTTATCGTGGCAACCGATCGGGGCATTTTCTACAAAATGCAGCAGGCGGTGCCAGATAAAGAGTTACTGGAAGCACCAACCGCGGGTGAGGGCGCAACCTGTCGCAGCTGCGCGCATTGCCCGTGGATGGCCATGAATGGCCTTCAGGCCATCGCAGAGGCATTAGAACTGGAAGGAAGCAATCACGAGGTTTATGTTGATGAAAGGCTGCTAGAGAGGGCGCTGGTGCCGCTCAATCGTATGCTGGATTTTGCGGCTACACTACGTGGATAATTGATAATAAGGCGTCACATTACGCTTTGGGGGAACGATGGATTTTTTTAGTGTGCAGAATATCCTGGTACATATACCAATAGGGGCAGGCGGTTATGATCTCTCATGGATCGAAGCGGTAGGCACGATCGCCGGGTTGCTGTGTATTGGCCTTGCCAGTCTGGAGAAGATCAGTAACTACTTCTTTGGCCTGATCAACGTCACCTTGTTTGGCATTATTTTCTTTCAGATTCAGCTGTATGCCAGCCTGCTATTACAGGTGTTTTTCTTTGCCGCGAATATTTACGGCTGGTATGCGTGGTCGCGACAAACCAGTCAGAACGAGGCGGAGTTGAAAATTCGCTGGTTGCCATTGCCGAAGGCGCTAAGCTGGTTGGCGGTTTGCGTTGTTTCGATTGGTCTGATGACGGTATTTATCAATCCGGTGTTTGCATTTTTGACCCGCGTGGCAGTCATGATCATGCAAGCATTAGGATTACAGGTTGCGATGCCTGAACTACAGCCGGACGCTTTCCCGTTCTGGGATTCATGCATGATGGTGTTATCTATCGTGGCAATGATTCTGATGACGCGTAAGTATGTGGAAAACTGGCTGTTGTGGGTGATTATTAACGTGATTAGCGTCGTTATTTTTGCACTTCAGGGCGTTTACGCCATGTCTCTGGAGTACATCATCCTGACCTTTATTGCCCTCAACGGCAGCCGGATGTGGATCAACAGCGCACGCGAAAGAGGTTCACGCGCGCTGTCCCATTAATGGTGATGATGTGAATGGCCAGACACCCCTTCATTCAGGTGGCAGTCTGGCCCATGACAAGGTTGATATTCCATCTGAATAGTGGCGTGCTCAATCTGATAGTGATCCATCAGGTAGTGTTGGATCTGATCTAACAAGGCATCGTGATCGTGTGGCGGGATCACCTGCACATGCAGCGTCATCACCGGCTTCTCGCCTACCATCCATACATGCACATGGTGCACATTGCGGACTTCCGGGATTTCCCGGCACAAGCGACGCTTCAGTTCAGCGATATCCAGCGATACCGGTGCACCTTCAAGTAATTCATTCACACTATCTTTCAACAGTCGCCACGCGCTACGCAGAACCAGAAGCGACACCAGTATTGAGAGAATGGGGTCAGCAGGTGTCCAGCCGGTCCAGATAATAATCAACGCGGCAATAATAGCCCCAACCGAACCCAGCAGGTCCCCGAGCACATGCAGTGCCGCTGCTCGCACGTTGAGGTTTTTCTCTTCGCTACCGTGATGAAGTAACCAGAAAGAAAGTATATTTGCCAACAGCCCAGCCACGGCAATTGCCATCATCATGCCGCCCTCGACCGGACGCGGTGTGCGGAAGCGTTCTATCGCCTCCCAGACAATCAAAATGGTAATCACCACCAGGGCGATAGCATTCACAAATGCTGCGAGCGTGGTCAATCTTAGCCAACCGAAAGTGTGGCGAATGGTGGGAGGTCGACGTGAAAATTGCACGGCGAGTAGGGCGAAAAGCAGGGCGGCAGTATCGGTCAACATATGACCCGCATCGGCCAGCAATGCCAGAGAACCGGAAAGAAAACCGCCAATGACTTCTACGAGCATAAACCCGGCAGTCACGCCGAAAGCATACAACAAGCGACGAGCATTATTATCTTCTGGCAGGTGTGAGGAAGCGTGTGAGTGTGAGTGCGCCATGACGAGTCATCCCTTAATTATTCTCACTTAACTTTATGACATCATACTGCTTGTAGAAGGGAAAAATTAAAAGGGAGAGACTCCGCTCTCCCATTATTGGCTATTTTGCAGGGTTACTGCGTGGTACCGTCGGTTTTGGTATCGACATCATTATTGATGCCATCACCAGTTTGTACCTTTTTATTGATATCCGGGCAGCGACCATCTTTACACATGGTGTTCTTGTGCTCTTCATCTTTGGTCATGCCGTCATTGTTCATTGAAGAACCATCCGGATGCAGCATTGTGCCGTCGGAACCGGTATTTACCCCGTTATTGTCGACGTTATTTGGCGCGACATTTTCACGGGCGTCAGGGGCTACCTGGCCCGCATCAGCTGCGGCGTTTGCCTGGCCGTTATTGCTTTGCGCTCCGCTATCGGCAGCCAGTGCGGCACCGCTGGCAAGGCTTAGAGTGGCAGTCAAAAATAGTGTGGCCAGTTTTGTCATTTTCATAGGATGCTCCTGTTATGGTCGTTATGTCGGATAACCTCTTCCAACAGTGCATTTGCAGGTGAATATCAGGCATTGGTTTAAGATTTCAGCCAGCTTATGAAACGCAGCAGAGAATCTTGAAATAATTAACAAACAAAGGAGTTACAGTTAGAAATTGTAGGAGAGATCTCGTTTTTCGCGACAATCTGGCGTTTTTCTTGCTAATTCCAGGATTAATCCGTTCATAGTGTAAAACCCCGTTTACACATTCTGACGGAAGATATAGATTGGAAGTATTGCATTCACTAAGATAAGTATGGCAACACTGGAACAGACATGAATTATCAGAACGACGATTTACGCATCAAAGAAATCAAAGAGTTACTTCCTCCTGTCGCATTGCTGGAAAAATTCCCCGCTACTGAAAATGCCGCGAATACGGTCGCCCATGCCCGAAAAGCGATCCATAAGATCCTGAAAGGTAATGATGATCGCCTGTTGGTGGTGATTGGCCCATGCTCAATTCATGATCCTGTCGCGGCTAAAGAGTATGCCACTCGCTTGCTGGCGCTGCGTGAAGAGCTGAAAGATGAGCTGGAAATCGTAATGCGCGTCTATTTTGAAAAGCCGCGTACCACGGTGGGCTGGAAAGGGCTGATTAACGATCCGCATATGGATAACAGCTTCCAGATCAACGACGGTCTGCGTATTGCCCGTAAATTGCTGCTTGATATTAACGACAGCGGTCTGCCAGCGGCGGGTGAGTTTCTCGATATGATCACCCCACAATATCTCGCTGACCTGATGAGCTGGGGCGCAATTGGTGCACGTACCACCGAATCGCAGGTGCACCGCGAACTGGCGTCTGGTCTTTCTTGTCCGGTAGGTTTCAAAAATGGCACTGATGGTACGATTAAAGTGGCTATCGATGCCATTAATGCCGCCGGTGCGCCGCACTGCTTCCTTTCAGTGACCAAATGGGGTCATTCGGCGATTGTGAATACCAGCGGTAACGGCGATTGCCATATCATTCTGCGCGGTGGTAAAGAGCCTAACTACAGCGCGAAGCACGTTGCTGAAGTGAAAGAAGGGCTGAACAAAGCAGGCCTGCCAGCACAGGTGATGATCGATTTCAGCCATGCTAACTCGTCGAAACAATTCAAAAAGCAGATGGATGTTTGTGCTGACGTTTGCCAGCAGATTGCCGGTGGCGAAAAGGCCATTATTGGCGTGATGGTGGAAAGCCATCTGGTGGAAGGCAATCAGAGCCTCGAGAGCGGGGAACCGCTGGCCTACGGTAAGAGCATCACCGATGCCTGCATTGGCTGGGATGATACCGATGCTCTGTTACGTCAACTGGCGAATGCAGTAAACGCGCGTCGCGGGTAAAGTTTAATTGTCGGATGCGCCGTCAGAGTGGCGTATCCGATTAATCACCGGAGGCCTGATAAAACGCGCAGCGTCGCATCAGGCAATGTGCTCCATTGGTAGCAACGAAAAATAAAAAAGCCGACTCATTTTGCAGTCGGCTTTCTCATTTTTAAGCGAATGACGTTTACTTCGCTTTACCCTGGTTAGCAACCGCCGCTGCTTTCGCCGCGATCTCGTCAGCATTACCCAGATAATAGCGTTTCAGCGGTTTGAAGTTCTCGTCAAACTCATAAACCAGCGGCACGCCGGTCGGGATATTCAGCTCAAGAATCTCTTCTTCGCTCATGTTATCGAGATATTTCACCAGCGCACGTAACGAGTTACCGTGTGCGGCGATGATGACGCGCTCACCGCTCTTCATACGCGGCAGAATGGTTTCATTCCAGTAAGGGATCACGCGGTCAATGGTCAGCGCCAGGCTTTCCGTCAGCGGCAGTTCTTTCTCGCTCAGTTTCGCGTAACGCGGATCGTGACCCGGATAACGCTCATCATCTTTAGTCAGTTCCGGCGGAGTCACCGCAAAACCACGACGCCACTGTTTCACCTGCTCGTCGCCATACTTTTCAGCGGTTTCCGCTTTGTTCAGACCCTGCAACGCACCGTAGTGACGTTCGTTCAGTTTCCAGGATTTCTCAACGGGCAGCCATGCCTGATCCAGTTCGTCCAGCACATTCCACAGGGTATGAATAGCGCGTTTCAGCACAGAGGTGTAAGCAAAGTCAAAGCTGTAACCTTCCTCTTTCAGCAGCTTACCTGCTGCTTTTGCTTCGCTTACGCCTTTCTCAGACAGATCCACGTCGTACCAACCGGTGAAACGGTTTTCTTTGTTCCACTGACTTTCGCCATGACGAACCAGAACCAGCTTAGTTACAGCCATATACTTACTCCTCAAATCATCTTTTAATGATAATAATTCTCATTATATTGCCGTGACGAAGCAACAGCAATGCTTACGCATAACCATAGCGAAAATAGTGTCGCAGTGTAAGGTTGTTGTGAATATTGAGTTGCAAATATGTCGGTGTTTGCTGGTGATTTGAACAATATGAAGATAAAGCCCTCATGACGAGGGCTTAACATTACTGAGCAATAAACTGATATTCCGTCAGGCTGGAATACTCTTCGCCAGGACGCAGGAAGCAGTCCGGTTGCGGCCATTCAGGGTGGTTCGGGCTGTCCGGCAGAAATTCGCTTTCCAGAGCCAGCCCTTGCCAGTCGGCGTAAGGTTCGGTTCCCCGCGACGGTGTGCCGCCGAGGAAGTTGCCGGAGTAGAATTGCAGAGCCGGAGCGGTGGTGTAGACCTTCAGCTGCAATTTTTCATCTGCTGACCAGACATGCGCCGCCACTTTCTTGCCATCGCCTTTGGCCTGTAACAAGAACGCGTGATCGTAACCTTTCACTTTGCGCTGATCGTCGTCGGCAAGAAACTCACTGGCGATGATTTTGGCGTTGCGGAAATCAAAAGAGGTTCCGGCGACAGATTTCAGGCCGTCGTGCGGAATGCCGCCTTCATCAACCGGCAGATATTCTTCCGCCAGAATCTGCAACTTGTGATTGCGCACGTCAGATTGCTCGCCGTCAAGATTGAAATAGACGTGATTAGTCATATTCACCGGGCAAGGTTTATCAACTGTGGCGCGATAAGTAATGGAGATACGGTTATCGTCGGTCAGACGATATTGCACCGTCGCGCCGAGATTACCCGGGAAACCCTGATCGCCATCATCTGAACTCAGGGCAAACAGCACCTGACGATCGTTCTGGTTCACAATCTGCCAGCGACGTTTGTCGAACCCTTCCGGGCCGCCATGCAATTGGTTGACGCCCTGACTTGGTGAAAGCGTCACGGTTTCACCGTCAAAGGTATAACGGCTATTGGCGATGCGGTTGGCATAACGACCAATAGAGGCCCCCAGAAATGCGGCCTGATCCTGATAGCATTCCGGGCTGGCGCAGCCAAGCAGCGCCTCGCGGACGCTGCCATCGGAAAGCGGAATACGGGCGGAAAGTAAAGTCGCACCCCAGTCCATCAGCGTGACTACCATCCCTGCGTTGTTACGCAAAGTTAACAGTCGGTACGGCTGACCATCGGGTGCCAGTGCGGGAGTTTCGTTCAGCACTGTCCTGCTCCTTGTGATGGTTTACAAACGTAAAAAGTCTCTTTAATACCTGTTTTTGCTTCATATTGTTCAGCGACAGCTTGCTGTACGGCAGGCACCAGCTCTTCCGGGAACAACGCGACGATACAGCCACCAAATCCGCCGCCGGTCATGCGTACGCCACCTTTGTCGCCAATCACAGCTTTGACGATTTCTACCAGAGTGTCAATTTGCGGTACGGTGATTTCGAAATCATCGCGCATAGAGGCATGAGACTCCGCCATCAACTCGCCCATACGTTTCAGGTCGCCTTGCTCCAGTGCGCTGGCAGCTTCAACGGTGCGGGCGTTTTCAGTCAGG
Source organism: Escherichia coli DSM 30083 = JCM 1649 = ATCC 11775 (assembly GCF_003697165.2). Lineage (GTDB taxonomy): Bacteria > Pseudomonadota > Gammaproteobacteria > Enterobacterales > Enterobacteriaceae > Escherichia > Escherichia coli. The sequence goes on along the minus strand of NZ_CP033092.2, from coordinate 3,269,165 downwards.
ATATGACGCACGCGTTTCGCCACGATTGGGTCCAGTTCATGCGCAACAGCGTTGAACTCTTCAATGGTGACATCGCGCAGGGCTGGCTGCTGGAAGAAACGCGCACCGGTTTCGCACTGTTCACGACGGGTGTTGTATTCGCTGCCAACCAGGGTACGTTTGAAGTTACTGTTGATGATGACGACAGCCACACCTTTGGGCATGGAAACTGCTTTGGTCCCCAGTGAGCGGCAGTCAATCAGCAAGGCATGATCTTTCTTGCCGAGTGCGGAAATCAGTTGATCCATGATTCCACAGTTACAGCCTACAAACTGGTTTTCTGCTTCCTGACCATTAAGCGCGATTTGTGCGCCGTCCAGCGGCAGATGATAAAGCTGCTGCAATACGGTTCCGACCGCGACTTCCAGTGAAGCGGAAGAACTTAACCCTGCACCCTGCGGCACATTGCCGCTGATCACCATGTCCACACCGCCGAAGCTGTTGTTACGCAGTTGCAGATGTTTCACCACGCCACGAACGTAGTTAGCCCATTGATAGTTTTCATGCGCGACAATGGGCGCATCGAGGGAAAACTCGTCGAGCTGATTTTCATAATCGGCTGCCATTACGCGAACTTTACGGTCATCGCGTGGCGCACAGCTGATCACGGTTTGATAATCAATCGCGCAGGGCAGAACGAAACCGTCGTTGTAGTCGGTGTGTTCACCAATCAAATTCACGCGGCCAGGCGCCTGAATGGTGTGAGTGGCAGGGTAGCCAAATGCGTTGGCAAACAGAGATTGTGTTTTTTCTTTCAGACTCATTTCTTACACTCCGGATTCGCGAAAATGGATATCGCTGACTGCGCGCAAACGCTCTGCTGCCTGTTCTGCGGTCAGGTCTCGCTGGGTTTCTGCCAGCATTTCATAACCAACCATAAATTTACGTACGGTGGCGGAGCGCAACAGAGGCGGATAAAAGTGCGCGTGCAGCTGCCAGTGTTGATTCTCTTCGCCATTAAATGGCGCGCCGTGCCAGCCCATAGAGTAGGGGAAGGAGCACTGGAAGAGGTTGTCATAACGACTGGTTAGCTTTTTCAACGCCAGTGCCAAATCGCTGCGCTGGGCGTCGGTCAAATCGGTGATCCGCAAAACGTGGGCTTTGGGCAGCAGTAGCGTTTCGAACGGCCAGGCAGCCCAGTAAGGTACAACGGCTAACCAGTGTTCGGTTTCGACAACGGTACGGCTACCGTCTGCCAGCTCGCGCTGAACATAGTCCACCAGCATTGGCGATTTCTGTGCGGCGAAATATTCTTTTTGCAGACGGTCTTCGCGCTCAGCTTCGTTAGGCAGGAAGCTATTTGCCCAAATCTGTCCGTGCGGATGCGGGTTAGAGCAGCCCATCGCCGCGCCTTTGTTTTCAAAGACCTGCACCCATGGGTACGTTTCCCCCAGCTCTGCGGTTTGCTCCTGCCAGGTTTTGACGATTTCCGTCAATGCCGCAACGCTCAGTTCTGGCAACGTTTTACTGTGATCCGGTGAAAAGCAGATCACCCGGCTGGTACCGCGCGCGCTCTGGCAACGCATTAGCGGATCGTTGCTTTCTGGCGCATCTGGCGTGTCAGACATCAAGGCCGCAAAGTCATTAGTGAAAACGTAAGTCCCGGTGTAATCGGGGTTTTTATCGCCTGTCACCCGCACATTACCTGCGCAGAGGAAGCAATCTGGATCGTGCGCAGGTAACACCTGTTTGGCTGGCGTTTCCTGCGCCCCCTGCCAGGGGCGCTTAGCGCGGTGCGGTGAAACCAGAATCCATTGCCCGGTGAGCGGGTTGTAGCGGCGATGTGGATGATCAACGGGATTAAATTGCGTCATGGTCGTTCCTTAATCGGGATATCCCTGTGGATGGCGTGACTGCCAGTGCCAGGTGTCCTGCGCCATTTCATCGAGTGTGCGCGTTACGCGCCAGTTCAGTTCATGGTTGGCTTTGCTGGCGTCCGCCCAGTAGGCCGGAAGGTCGCCCTCGCGACGCGGTGCAAAATGATAATTAACCGGTTTGCCGCAGGCTTTGCTGAAGGCATTAACCACGTCCAGCACGCTGCTGCCCACGCCAGCGCCGAGGTTGTAGATGTGTACGCCTGGCTTGTTCGCCAGTTTTTCCATCGCCACGACGTGACCGTCCGCCAGATCCATTACGTGGATGTAATCGCGCACGCCAGTACCGTCTTCGGTCGGATAATCGTTACCAAAAATCGCCAGCGAGTCGCGACGGCCTACAGCAACCTGGGCGATGTATGGCATCAGGTTATTCGGAATGCCTTGCGGATCTTCGCCCATATCGCCCGACGGATGCGCGCCAACTGGGTTGAAGTAGCGCAGCAGGGCAATGCTCCAGTCCGGCTGGGCTTTTTGCAGATCGGTGAGGATCTGTTCCACCATCAGCTTGCTTTTGCCGTAAGGGCTTTGCGGTGTGCCGGTCGGGAAGCTTTCAACATATGGAATTTTGGGCTGATCGCCATAAACGGTGGCGGAGGAGCTAAAGATAAAGTTTTTGACGTTAGCGGCGCGCATGGCGCTAATCAGGCGCAGAGTACCGTTGACATTGTTGTCGTAATATTCAAGCGGTTTTTGTACCGATTCGCCAACGGCTTTCAGCCCGGCGAAGTGGATCACGGTGTCGATAGCGTGATCGTGCAGGATCTCGGTCATCAACGCTTCGTTACGGATATCGCCTTCAACAAACGTTGGATGTTTGCCGCCTAAACGCTCGATAACAGGCAGTACGCTGCGCTTACTGTTACAGAGGTTATCAAGAATGATGACATCATGACCGTTTTGCAGTAATTGCACACAGGTATGACTTCCAATGTAACCGCTACCACCGGTAACCAGAACTCTCATAATTCGCTCCATTAGGCTTATGGTATGAAATAACCATAGCATAACAAAGATGCGAAAAGTGTGACATGGAATAAATTAGTGGAATCGTTTACACAGGAATTTAGCCGTTTTTTATGCGCGATTAAGTGATTATAAAACAGCGGCTTTATGAATGATTGCGCTTTTTATCTGAAAAAAAAGACGCGGTTTCATGCCTGGATGCGTCAAACCGTTGGCCGGATAACACGTTTACGCCGCCTCCGGCACGGTCAGCACTACCGACTCAGTTTATTTTTGTCAGCGCATAGCGATAAAAGTCACCGTCCGGCACGAACTCAAGACGATGGGTAATACAGGCAGGCGCATCTTCAGCGTGGTGCGAAACAAACAACAATTGCGTTTTACCTTCGCTAATCAGCACATCAACAAAACGGCGGATAAGCTGGCGATTGAGCGGATCAAGCCCCTGTAGTGGTTCATCGAGAATAAGCAACGTCGGATGTTTCACTAGCGCACGGACGATCAGCGCCAGACGCTGCTGTCCCCAGGAAAGACTATGGAAAGGAGCGTCAGCCGTGCGTTTATCAATGCCGAGAATATCCAGCCACTGCTGCACCAGTTTTTGCTGGCGATCCGAAACGGCCTGATAAATGCCAATCGAATCAAAATAGCCAGAAAGAATCACATTACGCACAGTAGTGCTGACCCGGTAATCCAGATGCAAACTACTGCTGACGTAACCGATATGCTTTTTGATATCCCAGATGGTTTCGCCGCTGCCGCGACGTCGTCCGAAAAGCGTCAAATCGTTGCTGTAACCTTGCGGATGATCGCCAGTAATCAGGCTTAATAACGTCGATTTTCCCGCGCCATTTGGCCCGACAATTTGCCAGTGTTCGCCTGGATTCACCTGCCAGCTAAGGTTATTAAGAATGGGGCGATCGTTATAAGAAACCACGCCATTGTTCAGCACAATGCGCGGTTCGTTGGCGGGTAAGGCGTGACGTGCTGAAGGTTCATCTGGCTCCGGCATTTGCACACCTTCAAGCAGTTCGCTATGCGCCAGTTGCGCAACGAGTGCTTGTTGGAGCAGTTCTTCTTTAGCGCCAGTTTCCGCTAACGTGCAATCCGCCAGCACGCCAGCAAACTGGACAAATTCCGGGATCTCATCGAAGCGATTGAGCACCAGTACCAGAGTAATACCGGACTGATGTAACGAGGCGAGTAGCTCAGCCAGATGCTGACGTGAGGCAACATCCAGGCCATCGAACGGCTCATCAAGGATCAACAAGTCAGGCTCCGACATCAGCGCCTGACACAGCAGGGTTTTTCGCGTCTCGCCAGTGGAAAGGTATTTAAAGCGTCGGTCGAGGAGGGCGGTAATACCGAACTGCTGCGCCAGTTGCATGCAACGCGGAGCATCCTTTACTTCATCCTGAATGATCTCAGCCGTGGTACGCCCGGTGTCATCTTCGCCAGGACTAAGCATATCGGTGTTATTCCGCTGCCATTCGTCGCTGACGAGCTTTTGCAATTGCTCGAAGGAGAGACGAGTGATGTGGGAAAACTGGCTTTGCCGTTCACCTTTCAAAAGCGGAAGTTCCCCCGACAGCGCGCGGGCCAGCGCCGATTTCCCGCTTCCATTCGAACCGACAAACGCCCAACTATCACCCGCGTTTAACGTTAGCCGAGGCAATTGCAGCGTTTTTGTGTCGCCAAGACGAAACGTGCCTTGCAAAATTTGCAACGATGACATTTTATATCCCATTTTGTGCAGCGATTACTGACAGGGATACGTGTTTCATAACAAATTGTCAACACGCTTAGCACAGCGTGGCGATAATCACGCTGTCGGCATTAAAGTAGGCCGTGACATTCTGTCCTTGCTGAAGAGAAGTCGCTTCATTTACCGGCACTGTGGCGCACAGTGTTTGCCCGTCGGGTAGCGCCATTAATACTTCGCACTGCTCTGCGCCGCGCTCAATATGACTAATAATACCTGGTAATTGGTTGTCAGCGTTTTGCGCGACCGCATCGTCCTGAGTAATACCTACCCACGGCGCTTTTAGCAATATCAACACTTCTTTGCCTTCATCCAGCCCCAGACGCGCGCCGCTTTGTGCGGTAACTGCGACTTTCAGGCGTGTTTTTCCATCAGCCAGTAAGACATCAACATGCTGTTGAACGTCATCATGATCGCGGGCGGTGATGGTACCGAACCACTGGTTACGGGCGCTGGTTTGCAGTGAAAAACGTGAGATCGCGGCCAGCAGGCTGTTCAGCGGCAGGGCGTCATCGTCACTTAACACATCAAAGGCTTTTTGCTGTATTTGCGCCAGTAAGTCATAGAGCTGAATCAGTCGCTGACCATAGCGGGTCAGTACTGCGCCGCCGCCACCTTTACCGCCTGTTGCGCGCTCAACCAGAATATGCTCACTTAACTGATTCATCTCGTTAATGGCATCCCAGGCGCTTTTATAGCTGATACCGGCATCTTTCGCTCCCTGGCTAATGGAACCGGAAAGCGCAATGTGTTTTAGTAGCGAAATGCGGCGCGGGTCGGCGAATAATTTTTGTTGGAGCTTAAGGGTGAGAAGGATTTCGGCCTGCATAACAATGTCCTGGCAAAAGTCTTATTGTGACGGAAAACGAACGCCACGCAAAGCTGACCGCACAAAAGGGGAGTGCTTTTCTGTGCTTAGCGGTTAGAATAGTCTCATGACTATATCTGGAGTTGACCATGTTAGAGTTATTAAAAAGTCTGGTATTCGCCGTAATCATGGTACCTGTCGTGATGGCCATCATCCTGGGTCTGATTTACGGTCTTGGTGAAGTATTCAACATCTTTTCTGGTGTTGGTAAAAAAGACCAGCCCGGACAAAATCATTGATTCCCTGAATGCCCGCTTAGTCGGGCATTTTCTTTTTCTCAACTTCCTGCTTTTTCTGCCGATATTTTTTCTCATCTACCTCACAAAGGTTAGCAATAACTGCTGGGAAAATTCCGAACTTGCCGTTATATTGACGCCTACATAACGTTACATTAAGGGGTTACCAATGGCTCGTAAATGGTTGAACTTGTTTACCGGGGCGGCACTCTCTTTCGCTGTTGCTGGCAATGCACTGGCAGATGAAGGGAAAATCACGGTGTTCGCCGCCGCATCACTGACTAACGCAATGCAGGACATTGCTACGCAGTATAAAAAAGAGAAAGGCGTGGATGTGGTTTCTTCTTTCGCTTCGTCATCTACTTTGGCCCGTCAGATTGAAGCGGGTGCGCCTGCGGATCTATTTATTTCTGCCGATCAGAAATGGATGGATTATGCGGTTGATAAAAAAGCGATCGATACGGCTTCGCGCCAGACACTGCTCGGCAATAGCCTGGTCGTTGTAGCACCGAAAGCCAGCGAGCAGAAAGATTTCACCATCGACAGCAAAACCAACTGGACTTCGCTGCTGAATGGCGGTCGCCTCGCGGTTGGTGATCCGGAACATGTCCCTGCTGGCATTTATGCGAAAGAAGCACTGCAAAAACTGGGCGCATGGGATACGCTCTCCCCGAAACTGGCTCCGGCGGAAGATGTTCGTGGCGCGCTGGCGTTGGTCGAACGCAATGAAGCGCCGCTGGGTATTGTTTACGGTTCTGACGCAGTTGCCAGCAAAGGGGTAAAAGTGGTTGCCACCTTCCCGGAAGATTCACATAAAAAAGTGGAATATCCGGTTGCTGTTGTGGAAGGGCATAACAATGCGACAGTGAAAGCATTTTATGATTATCTGAAGGGGCCGCAGGCTGCGGAAATCTTTAAACGTTACGGATTTACAACCAAGTAATGATACTGACCGATCCAGAATGGCAGGCAGTTTTATTAAGCCTGAAAGTTTCTTCCCTGGCTGTGCTGTTTAGCCTGCCGTTTGGGATCTTTTTTGCCTGGTTACTGGTACGTTGCACGTTTCCGGGCAAAGCTCTGCTCGACAGTGTACTGCATCTACCGCTGGTGTTACCGCCCGTGGTCGTCGGTTACCTATTATTAGTTTCGATGGGACGGCGCGGATTTATCGGTGAACGTCTGTATGACTGGTTTGGTCTTTCTTTCGCGTTTAGCTGGCGCGGTGCGGTTCTCGCTGCCGCTGTCATGTCTTTTCCGCTGATGGTGCGGGCGATTCGTCTGGCGCTGGAAAGTGTTGATATCAAACTGGAGCAGGCCGCAAGAACACTGGGGGCCGGGCGCTGGCGCGTTTTCTTTACTATCACGTTACCGCTGACCTTACCGGGAATTATTGTTGGTACGGTGCTGGCATTCGCTCGTTCGCTCGGTGAATTTGGCGCAACCATCACCTTTGTGTCGAACATTCCTGGTGAAACGCGAACCATTCCTTCTGCCATGTATACCCTGATCCAGACCCCTGGCGGGGAAAGTGGCGCGGCGAGACTGTGTATTATTTCTATTGCGCTGGCGATGATCTCCCTGTTGATTTCAGAATGGCTGGCCAGAATCAGCCGTGAACGGGCGGGGCGCTAATCATGCTGGAACTGAATTTTTCCCAGACGTTGGGCAACCATTGCCTGACGATTAATGAAACGCTGCCCGCCAATGGCATCACCGCTATTTTTGGTGTCTCTGGTGCCGGAAAAACCTCGCTGATTAACGCCATCAGTGGGCTGACACGTCCGCAAAAAGGGCGGATTGTCCTCAATGGTCGGGTACTAAATGATGCCGAAAAAGGTATCTGCCTGTCGCCGGAAAAGCGTCGCGTTGGCTATGTTTTTCAGGATGCGCGGCTGTTCCCGCATTACAAAGTGCGTGGCAATCTGCGCTACGGCATGGCGAAAAGCATGGTCAATCAGTTCGATAAGCTGGTGGCGCTTTTAGGCATTGAACCGTTGCTTGATCGTTTACCAGGCAGCCTGTCCGGAGGCGAAAAACAGCGCGTGGCGATTGGTCGGGCTTTGCTGACAGCACCGGAATTGCTGTTGCTGGATGAACCGCTGGCGTCACTGGATATTCCGCGTAAACGCGAACTGTTGCCTTATCTGCAACGTCTGACGCGGGAAATCAACATTCCGATGTTGTATGTCAGCCATTCGCTGGATGAGATCCTCCATCTGGCAGACAGAGTGATGGTACTGGAAAACGGTCAGGTGAAAGCCTTTGGCGCGCTGGAGGAAGTGTGGGGCAGTAGCGTGATGAATCCGTGGCTGCCGAAAGAGCAACAAAGTAGCATTCTGAAAGTGACGGTGCTTGAGCATCATCCGCATTACGCGATGACCGCGCTGGCGCTGGGCGATCAGCATTTGTGGGTTAATAAGCTGGACGAACCGCTGCAAGCTGCGCTACGTATCCGCATTCAGGCTTCCGATGTTTCTCTGGTTTTACAACCGCCGCAGCAAACCAGCATTCGTAACGTATTGCGGGCAAAAGTTGTTAATAGTTATGACGACAACGGCCAGGTGGAAGTGGAGCTGGAAGTCGGCGGTAAAACGCTGTGGGCGCGTATCAGCCCGTGGGCCAGGGATGAACTGGCGATCAAACCTGGCCTGTGGCTGTACGCGCAAATTAAAAGTGTGTCGATAACCGCCTGATTAAATCAGGTGGCTATAAATGAACTGGGCAATGCTGTCGGTGGTGTTATCACCAATCACAATGTTGGCGCGCGCTTTTACCGCGTCATCGGCGTTGCCCATCGCCACGCCTGTACCAGCGGCCTCCAGCATACTGATATCATTAAAGTTATCGCCGAAGGCCACGACGTTTTCCATCGACCAGCCTTGCGCCTCAACCCATTTCGTCAAACGTTTACCTTTGCTGTTGCCGCCGCGTGCAATATCAACCTGATCGTGCCAGGACCATTCACACTCAAGTCCCAGTTCATGTTCGACATGCTTACCAAAATGCTGCAATTGCGGCAGGTCATCGTGCGTCAGGGCGAACTTCCATACGGCGTTAACTTGTTGCGCCGTTTCAGCCAGAGAAGCGACTTGTGTGAAAGTCGGACGCTGTTCCGGCGGCAGGGTTTGCGCCCAGTTAGACGTGCGAATGACATGCCCGGTCGGGTGCTCATAGACCATCGCATCATCCACATACATCAGACCGTGAATGTGGTGTTCATTCAGCATCTCAATGAGTTGCAGGGCTTTATTAACGGGCATTGGGTCCGCTTCCAGCACTGTTTTTGCATGATAATCATACAAATAGGTGCCATTACAGCAAATAGCAGGTGTATCCAGCGCCAGCGCCTGATAAAAAGGATGAATAGCGACGTGATGGCGACCTGTGACGATGATTAATTGATAGCCTGCTTCGCGAGCGCGGGCCAGGGCTTCTATCGATGAAGGAAGCAGGGTCTTTTTCGGGGTCAATAAGGTGCCGTCTAAGTCGAGAGCAATCACGCGTGTGGTCATGGCGTATTCCAGATTAAGGTTAAGAATTTTCTTCTGCGCGAATGGTACACCGATACCACTATCGGACAAAATTCTGCGTTTTAATTCAGCATTCACCGCCAAAAGCGACTAATTTTAGCTGTTACAGTCAGTTGCTAAATGCAAAGGAGCATTCATGAAGCAAACAGTTTATATCGCCAGCCCTGAGAGCCAGCAAATTCACGTCTGGAACCTGAATCATGAAGGCGCACTGACGCTGACACAGGTAGTCGATGTGCCGGGGCAGGTGCAGCCGATGGTGGTCAGCCCGGACAAACGCTATCTCTATGTTGGTGTTCGCCCTGAGTTTCGCGTCCTGGCGTATCGTATCGCCCCGGACGATGGCGCGCTGACCTTTGCTGCAGAGTCTGCGCTGCCGGGGAGCCCGACGCATATTTCCACCGATCACCTGGGGCAGTTTGTCTTTGTCGGTTCTTATAATGCGGGTAACGTGAGCGTAACGCGTCTGGAAGATGGCCTGCCAGTGGGCGTCGTCGATGTGGTCGAGGGGCTGGACGGTTGCCATTCCGCCAATATCTCACCGGACAACCGTACGTTGTGGGTTCCGGCATTAAAGCAGGATCGCATTTGCCTGTTTACGGTCAGCGATGATGGTCATCTGGTAGCGCAGGACCCTGCGGAAGTGACTACCGTTGAAGGGGCCGGCCCGCGTCATATGGTATTCCATCCAAACGAACAATATGCCTATTGCGTCAATGAGTTAAACAGCTCAGTGGATGTCTGGGAACTGAAAGATCCGCACGGCAATATCGAATGTGTCCAGACGCTGGATATGATGCCGGAAAACTTCTCCGACACCCGTTGGGCGGCTGATATTCATATCACCCCGGATGGTCGTCATTTATACGCCTGCGACCGTACCGCCAGTCTGATTACCGTTTTCAGCGTTTCGGAAGATGGCAGCGTGTTGAGTAAAGAAGGCTTCCAGCCAACGGAAACCCAGCCGCGCGGCTTCAATGTTGATCACAGCGGCAAGTATCTGATTGCCGCCGGGCAAAAATCTCACCACATCTCGGTATACGAAATTGTTGGCGAGCAGGGGCTACTGCATGAAAAAGGCCGCTATGCGGTTGGGCAGGGGCCAATGTGGGTAGTGGTCAACGCGCACTAACCGCTGATTTAACCGGCGCAGTCTCTCCTGCGCCGGTGTATTAACCTATCTCCTGTAACGCATGTCTCTGGCGTTCGACGATATTGGTCCACAAATTGTCTTTATCGTCAGTCCACAAATTAATCAGCAAGGCAAAAAAGCGTTCAGCTGCCGGAGAAAGCACGGCATCTTTGCGGCGAATAATCCCCAATGTCCGACGTATAACGGGTTCCACCAGTGGGATACCAATAATCGAAGAATAGGGCGCATGGGGCATTGCCAGACCAGGAAGCGCCGAAATCCCCAGTCCCGCCTCCACCAGCCCTAATGACGTCGAAAGATGACGCACTTCGTAAAACCAGTCCAGCTTCCAGGGCTTGTCGGCTAGCTGTTGTTCTATCAATAGTCGGTTGCCGCTGGAGGAGCGTACGCCAATCATTTTGTAACCCACTAACTCCTGCCATTCTACAAGCTGCTTTTTGGCCAATGGATGGTCACGCCGACAGGCCAGCACGAACGGCTCGTTGACCAGTGGGGTAAAATCAATGGATGAATTTGTGACGTTGTTCATGTTTATGCCAAAGTCTGATTCGTTACACAGCACCGATTCCATGCAATTATTCGTGCCTTGTTCCAGAATCCGCACTTTAATATTGGGATACAGCTCATTAAATTTACCGATTGCCAGCGGTAAAAAATAAAATACTGCGGTCGGAATACACGCTAACGTCACCATACCACGATGATAAGCATTCATATCACGAATATTAAAAAGCGTTTCATCGAATTTTTTTATTAATTCCCGCGCCTCCGGGAGCAACCTTTTTCCTGCTTTTGTTAACGTAACCTTGCGAGTTGTACGCTCAAATAGTTGAATGTGTAAATCTTCCTCCATCTTTTTTATTCTTCGCGTTAATGCAGGTTGCGTAATATTGAGTAATTTAGCAGCATTGTTAAATGAACTGGACTCTGCCAGTATGACAAATGCCTTCATACTTGATAATTCATGCTTCATTATTACTCCGGAAAATGGAAGCGTCGATTTTGGGTGGCTGGCCATTAAAAATTTTAACTGCATTTAGCCAACTTAAATTAATGAAAAAATGTTATTAATCGTTGAGCTAAAGTCATTAGAGATGCTTTGCCCTTAATGTAACCATATCGCAATAAGTTATGTTTTTAAATTGAGGGCATTATTATGAAAAAAATACCCTGCGTGATGATGCGAGGTGGAACCTCGAGGGGCGCGTTCCTGTTAGCGGAACATTTACCCGAAGATCAAACGCAGCGCGATAAAATATTGATGGCAATTATGGGTTCCGGTAACGATCTGGAAATTGACGGTATTGGCGGCGGTAATCCGCTGACCAGTAAAGTCGCCATTATTAGCCGCTCCAGCGATCCGCATGCAGATGTCGATTATCTGTTTGCTCAAGTTATCGTCCATGAGCAACGTGTCGATACCACGCCTAACTGCGGCAATATGCTGTCTGGCGTTGGGGCATTCGCCATTGAAAATGGTTTGATTGCAGCGACTTCGCCAGTTACCCGCGTACGTATCCGCAACGTCAATACGGGTACGTTCATCGAAGCTGATGTGCAAACGCCAAATGGTGTTGTCGAGTACGAGGGTAGCGCCAGAATTGACGGCGTACCGGGTACTGCCGCACCGGTTGCGCTCACTTTCCTGAATGCCGCCGGAACGAAAACCGGAAAAGTCTTCCCGACTGATAATCAGATTGATTATTTTGACGATGTCCCGGTGACCTGTATCGATATGGCGATGCCAGTTGTCATTATTCCTGCTGAATATCTGGGAAAAACAGGCTATGAATTACCGGCAGAGCTGGATGCCGACAAAGCATTATTAGCCCGCATTGAATCTATCCGTCTACAAGCGGGTAAAGCAATGGGCTTAGGCGATGTCAGTAATATGGTTATCCCTAAACCTGTACTTATTTCTCCAGCGCAGAAAGGCGGGGCAATTAATGTGCGTTATTTTATGCCGCATTCTTGCCATCGCGCTTTGGCGATAACCGGTGCTATTGCTATTTCCAGTAGTTGTGCATTGGAAGGTACCGTCACCCGACAAATCGTCCCTTCTGTAGGATACGGCAATATCAATATTGAACACCCCAGTGGTGCGCTCGACGTTCATTTAAGTAATGAAGGTCAGGATGCCACGACGTTACGCGCATCTGTTATTCGGACGACCAGAAAAATATTTTCCGGTGAAGTTTATCTTCCCTGAAAAATTTTGTTGTCGTGATAATGATACTCAATAAAGGAATTCTGTATGAGTCATACAGAAAGAACAGGATATTAAATGAATAAAAAATCGTTATGGAAGCTAATTCTGATATTAGCGATCCCATGTATTATTGGCTTTATGCCAGCTCCGGCAGGATTAAGCGAACTGGCGTGGGTGCTTTTTGGTATTTACCTGGCGGCCATTGTGGGGCTGGTTATCAAGCCTTTCCCGGAACCTGTCGTACTGTTAATTGCCGTCGCCGCATCGATGGTCGTGGTGGGTAACTTATCAGGTGGGGAATTTAAAACCACCGCCGTATTAAGCGGTTACTCTTCCGGTACCACCTGGCTGGTGTTTTCTGCGTTTACTTTAAGCGCCGCGTTTGTAACCACAGGCTTAGGTAAACGTATTGCCTATCTGCTGATTGGTAAAATTGGTAGCACTACCCTGGGTCTGGGTTACGTTACGGTATTTCTCGATCTGGTACTGGCTCCGGCAACACCGTCTAACACCGCGCGTGCGGGCGGCATCGTGTTACCGATCATCAACAGCGTGGCAGTGGCTTTGGGATCAGAACCGGAAAAAAGTCCGCGTCGTGTTGGACATTACCTGATGATGTCCATTTACATGGTCACCAAAACCACCAGCTATATGTTCTTTACCGCAATGGCGGGGAACATTCTGGCGCTGAAAATGATCAACGACATTCTGCACCTGCAAATTAGCTGGGGTGGATGGGCGTTAGCCGCCGGATTGCCGGGCATCATTATGCTGCTGGTCACCCCGCTGGTGATTTACACCATGTATCCACCAGAAATTAAGAAGGTGGATAACAAAACCATCGCTAAAGCGGGCCTTGCCGAACTGGGACCGATGAAAATCCGCGAAAAAATGCTGCTCGGTGTCTTTGTACTGGCGCTGCTGGGCTGGATTTTCAGTAAGTCTCTGGGGGTTGATGAATCCACCGTGGCAATCGTTGTTATGGCAACTATGCTGCTGCTGGGCATCGTTACCTAGGAAGACGTGGTTAAAAATAAAGGCGGCTGGAATACCTTAATCTGGTACGGCGGTATTATCGGCTTAAGCTCCTTATTATCGAAAGTTAAATTCTTCGAATGGTTAGCTGAAGTCTTTAAAAATAACCTGGCATTTGATGGTCACGGTAACGTTGCTTTCTTCGTTATTATTTTCCTCAGCATCATCGTGCGTTATTTCTTCGCTTCTGGTAGTGCCTATATCGTTGCCATGTTACCGGTATTTGCCATGCTGGCGAACGTCTCCGGCGCACCGTTAATGTTAACCGCGCTGGCACTGTTGTTCTCTAACTCCTATGGCGGCATGGTTACTCACTATGGCGGCGCGGCAGGTCCGGTCATCTTTGGCGTGGGTTACAACGATATTAAATCCTGGTGGTTGGTCGGTGCGGTACTGACGATATTAACCTTCCTGGTGCATATCACCCTCGGCGTGTGGTGGTGGAATATGCTGATCGGCTGGAACATGCTGTAAATATACTCGTCATACTTCAAGTTGCATGTGCTGCGTCTGCGTTCGCTCACCCCAGTCACTTACTTATGTAAGCTCCTGGGGATTCACTCGCTTGTCGCCTTCCTGCAACTCGAATTATTTAGAGTATATCCATTTATTATCTTTCTGCGCACTTCACGGTGCGCAGATATCTGGAGCATTTGATGATCAAGTTATCTGAAAAAGGCGTGTTTCTCGCCAGCAATAACGAAATAATTGCCGAAGAACATTTCACCGGCGAAATAAAAAAAGAAGAAGCAAAAAAAGGCACTATTGCCTGGTCTATTCTCTCTTCTCATAATACGTCCGGAAATATGGATAAACTTAAAATTAAGTTTGATTCATTAGCCTCTCACGATATTACCTTTGTTGGTATTGTACAGACCGCTAAAGCGTCCGGTATGGAACGTTTCCCGCTGCCGTATGTGCTGACCAACTGCCATAACTCACTCTGTGCTGTGGGCGGCACCATTAACGGTGATGACCATGTTTTTGGTTTATCGGCGGCCCAGCGTTATGGCGGTATTTTTGTGCCACCGCATATTGCGGTCATCCATCAATATATGCGTGAAATGATGGCGGGCGGCGGCAAAATGATCCTCGGATCAGACAGCCATACCCGTTACGGTGCGTTAGGGACAATGGCGGTTGGCGAGGGCGGCGGCGAGTTGGTAAAACAGCTGCTTAATGACACCTGGGATATCGACTATCCGGGCGTGGTTGCGGTGCATCTGACCGGAAAACCTGCGCCGTATGTGGGGCCGCAGGATGTGGCGCTGGCTATCATCGGTGCCGTGTTCAAAAACGGTTACGTCAAAAACAAAGTGATGGAGTTCGTAGGTCCCGGTGTTGCAGCGCTCTCTACCGATTTCCGTAACAGCGTTGACGTGATGACCACTGAAACGACCTGTTTAAGTTCTGTCTGGCAAACCGATGAAGAAGTCCATAACTGGCTGGCGCTGCACGGTCGCGGCCAGGATTACTGCCAACTTAACCCTCAACCAATGGCGTACTACGATGGCAGCATCAGCGTTGATTTAAGCGCCATCAAACCAATGATTGCGCTGCCATTCCACCCGAGCAACGTGTATGAAATCGACACGCTGAACCAGAATCTGACCGACATTCTGCGTGAGATTGAAATTGAGTCCGAACGCGTGGCGCACGGTAAAGCCAAACTCTCGCTGCTGGATAAAGTGGAAAATGGTCGCCTGAAAGTGCAGCAGGGGATTATCGCGGGCTGTTCTGGCGGTAACTACGAAAACGTCATCGCGGCGGCGAATGCGCTGCGCGGTCAATCCTGCGGCAACGATACCTTCTCGTTGGCGGTTTACCCGTCATCACAGCCGGTGTTTATGGATCTCGCCAAAAAAGGTGTGGTAGCAGATTTGATTGGCGCAGGCGCAATCATCAGAACCGCGTTCTGCGGCCCATGCTTTGGTGCGGGCGATACGCCAATCAACAACGGTTTGAGTATTCGCCACACCACGCGTAACTTCCCGAACCGCGAAGGCTCTAAGCCAGCTAATGGGCAGATGTCAGCGGTGGCGTTGATGGACGCTCGTTCTATCGCTGCGACTGCGGCAAACGGTGGCTATTTAACCTCTGCCAGCGAACTCGATTGCTGGGACAACGTGCCGGAGTACGCCTTCGATGTAACGCCGTATAAAAATCGCGTCTATCAAGGCTTTGTGAAAGGGGCGACCCAGCAACCGCTGATCTACGGACCGAACATCAAAGACTGGCCGGAATTGGGCGCGCTGACTGACAATATCGTCCTCAAAGTGTGCTCGAAGATCCTCGACGAAGTAACCACCACCGACGAACTGATTCCTTCCGGTGAAACCTCTTCTTATCGTTCAAATCCGATTGGTCTGGCGGAGTTTACCCTGTCACGCCGCGATCCAGGTTATGTTGGCAGAAGTAAAGCGACTGCTGAGCTGGAAAATCAGCGTCTGGCGGGAAATGTCAGTGAGCTGGCAGATATGTTTGCGCGCATTAAGCAGATTGCTGGTCAGGAACATGTTGATCCGCTGCAAACTGAAATTGGCAGCATGGTTTATGCGGTGAAACCAGGCGATGGTTCTGCGCGTGAACAGGCGGCGAGTTGTCAGCGTGTGATTGGCGGTCTGGCGAATATTGCCGAGGAGTACGCGACTAAACGCTATCGTTCTAACGTCATCAACTGGGGGATGTTACCGCTGCAGATGGCGGAAGTACCGAACTTTGACGTAGGTGATTACATTTATATCCCTGGCATTAAAGCGGCGCTGGATAATCCTGGAACGACGTTTAAAGGTTATGTGATCCATGAAGATGCACCGGTAACGGAGATTACGCTCTATATGGAAAGTCTGACTGCTGAAGAGCGCGAGATTATCAAGGCGGGTAGTTTGATTAACTTCAATAAAAACCGTCAGATGTAAAAAGCGCCATGTGAATGTAGGTCGCATCCGGCACTTATTGTCGGATGCGATGCTGGCGCATCTTATCCGACCGACAAATCGCATCGAACCGTAGGCCGGATAAGGCGTTTACGCCGCATCCGGCACATAGTTAACAGCTCCTACTTCTTCGCCTCTGCAACCACTTTGCTACCCACGCCGCGGTTATTGTATTCCCACATGCGGTTGTAGTTAGTGTCATTCAGATTGCGCTGTACTTCGTCGTTATCATCAACGCTGCCGGTGTTACCCGCAAACGGACGATTAGAGATCACCGCATCAGCCCACGGTTTGGCTGTGTTAAAACCTTCGTTGATGGCGCTATCACGGATCACTACCTGACCGTTGGTATTGGCATCAACATCCAGCGAGCGGCCCAGTTGCGCCACGCCATCACCGGAAGCATTGAAACGGCTGTTTACGGCGAGGAAACCGTAGTAAATGTTGGACAGCGTAGCCGGTGCAAACACATACGCTTCTTGCTGGGTACGGGAGTTCACCACGCGGAATTCGGTGTTATCGAACACCACTGCGCCGCGACCAGAAACGATATCCACATCCCCTTCAATATAGCTGTTGGTCACCAGCGTACGCGGCTGGCGATTCGTTTCCAGACGGTTCTGCACACCGCTGTTGGTGACAAAGAAGGTGTTCTGACGACCGAGAATGTTGACGTTATTGATCTGCACTTTGTCGCCATCAGTACGCAGTGCCACCGCCGGATGGTTACCCGCATCTACGCTATCGCCCAGCGTGTTTTCGATGGTCAGGTTTTGCAGTTGCAGGCCATTGTTTTGTGACCAGAAGACCGCAGAGCAGAGAACACCGATACTGTCGCTGCGTTTACTCTGGCAGCTATCGTACATATACCACGCCGGTTTACCTGGCATATATTTGCCGCGCGGGTTGACGTCGTGACGCCAGTCGGCAGGGCTCATGCCACCATCAAGGGAAAGCCCAATCTTCACATCAATCGGTTTTTCACCTGTACCGTACAGAGTAATTCCACCCGGAGCGGCAGGGACATACACCGTTCCCTGATACTCACCAGGCATCACGGCAATATACTGGCGCTTGTTGGTACGCTTGATAATTGCCGCATCTACCGCCGCCTGAATCGTGGTATGCGTTACACCTTGAGTACCCGCCGGGCCGACAACAAAGTCAGGTTGCGCAGGCAGGGTAATCGGGGAAGGATTCCACGCTGCCGCACCTGGTGTCAGGGATGCAAAATAGTGTTGAGCATCGAAATTCTGCGCTTCTTTTGCCGACAGAATCGGGCGCGAAGAGGTACCAGGCGCGGTTTGATCAGAAGGACGTTGATCGGGCGGTGTTGAGCTACAGGCGGTCAGCGTCACGCCAAAAGCCAATGCCAGCGCCAGACGGGAAACTGAAAATGTGTTCACAGGTTGCTCCGGGCTATGAAATAGAAAAATGAATCCGTTGAAGCCTGCTTTTTTATACTAACTTGAGCGAAACGGGAAGGTAAAAAGACAAAAAGTTGTTTTTAATACCTTTAAGTGATACCAGATGGCATTGCGCCATCTGGCAGAGTGATTAACTAAACATCGCAGTAATCGAGGCACTCGCCAGAGAGTGAAAATGAACGTTAAACCCGACCATCGCGCCGCTGGCACCTTCATCGACATCAATACGTTCTACATCCAGCGCGTGAACGGTAAAAATGTAGCGATGGGTTTCGCCTTTCGGCGGCGCTGCGCCATCGTACCCGGTTTTACCAAAGTCGGTACGCGTCTGCAAAACGCCGTCTGGCATAGCTACCAGACCAGAGCCAAACCCTTGCGGTAATACGCGGGTATCAGCGGGTAAATTAACAACTACCCAGTGCCACCAGCCGGAGCCGGTTGGCGCATCCGGGTCATAGCAGGTGACAACAAAACTTTTCGTTCCCACAGGAACATCATCCCACGCCAGATGCGGTGAAATATTATCGCCATCGTAACCCATGCCGTTAAAGACATGACGATGCGGCAGCTTATCGCCATCGCGCAGATCGTTACTGATGAGTTTCATGAACCCTCCTTTCTTGTTTGCAGAAAGTGTAGCCAGAAACCCTCACGCTGACTTCCCGTTATTGGCAAAAAAATGTTTCATCCTGCACCGCACGGTTAACCGCTGCGGTCAGACGCTGCAACTGTTGCGGGAGAATAATATAGGGCGGCATCAGGTAAATCAGTTTGCCAAAAGGCCGGATCCAGACACCCTGTTCGACAAAGAATTTTTGCAGCGCTGCCATATTCACCGGACGAGTGGTTTCGACCACGCCGATTGCCCCCAGTACGCGCACATCGGCAACCATTTCGGCGTCACAGGCGGGGGCAAGTTGCTCGCGTAGCTGCGCTTCAATAGCCGCCACCTGATGCTGCCAGTCGCCAGATTCAAGAATCGCCAGGCTGGCGTTTGCTGCTGCGCAGGCCAGCGGATTGCCCATAAAAGTTGGCCCATGCATAAAGCAGCCGGCTTCGCCGTTACTGATGGTTTCCGCAACCTCGCGCGTGGTGAGCGTGGCGGAAAGGGTCATTGTGCCGCCGGTTAAGGCTTTACCGAGACACAAAATATCCGGCGCGATTTCTGCATGTTCACAGGCAAACAGTTTGCCGGTACGACCAAATCCGGTGGCGATCTCGTCGGCAATCAGCAAGATACCTTCGCGATCGCACATTTTGCGGATTCGTTTTAACCATTCCGGATGGTACATGCGCATCCCGCCTGCGCCCTGGACAATCGGTTCAATGATCACCGCCGCGATTTCATGACGATGCGCTGCCATCAGGCGGGCAAAGCCCACCATATCGCGCTCATCCCATTCGCCATCCATGCGGCTTTGCGGGGCGGGAGCAAACAGGTTTTCTGGCAGATAGCCTTTCCACAGGCTGTGCATTGAGTTGTCCGGATCGCACACCGACATCGCGCCAAAGGTATCGCCATGATAACCATTGCGGAAGGTTAGAAAACGCTGGCGCGCTTCGCCTTTGGCCTGCCAGTACTGCAACGCCATTTTCATCGCCACTTCTACCGCTACGGAGCCGGAGTCCGCGAGAAAAACGCACTCCAGCGGTTGCGGCGTCATTGCCACCAATTTGCGGCACAGCTCAATGGCGGGCGCATGGGTGATACCGCCAAACATCACATGCGACATAGCATCAATTTGCGACTTCATCGCCGCATTAAGCTGCGGGTGATTGTAACCGTGGATCGCCGCCCACCAGGACGACATACCGTCAACCAGGCGCCTGCCGTCAGACAAAATTAGCTCGCAACCTTCGGCGCTTGCCACCGGATAAACCGGCAGCGGGGAGGTCATGGATGTGTATGGGTGCCAGATATGGCGTTGGTCAAAGGCAAGATCGTCCGTTGTCATAATCGACTTGTAAACCAAATTGAAAAGATTTAGGTTTACGAGTCTACACCGAATTAACAACAAAAAACACGTTTTGGAGAAGCCCCATGGCTCACCGCCCACGCTGGACATTGTCGCAAGTCACAGAATTATTTGAAAAACCGTTGCTGGATCTGCTGTTTGAAGCGCAGCAGGTGCATCGTCAGCATTTCGATCCTCGTCAGGTGCAGGTCAGCACTTTGCTGTCGATTAAGACCGGAGCTTGTCCGGAAGATTGCAAATATTGCCCGCAAAGCTCGCGCTACAAAACCGGGCTGGAAGCCGAGCGGTTGATGGAAGTTGAACAGGTGCTGGAGTCGGCGCGCAAAGCGAAAGCGGCGGGATCGACGCGTTTCTGTATGGGCGCGGCGTGGAAGAATCCCCACGAACGCGATATGCCGTACCTGGAACAAATGGTGCAGGGGGTAAAAGCGATGGGTCTGGAGGCGTGTATGACGCTGGGAACGTTGAGTGAATCTCAAGCGCAGCGCCTGGCGAATGCCGGGCTGGATTACTATAACCACAACCTCGACACCTCGCCGGAGTTTTACGGCAATATCATCACCACCCGCACCTATCAGGAACGTCTCGATACGCTGGAAAAAGTGCGAGAAGCTGGGATTAAAGTCTGTTCAGGTGGCATTGTGGGCTTAGGCGAAACGGTGAAAGATCGCGCCGGATTATTACTGCAACTGGCAAACCTGCCGACGCCGCCGGAAAGCGTGCCAATCAACATGCTGGTGAAGGTGAAAGGCACACCGCTGGCGGATAACGATGATGTCGATGCCTTTGATTTTATTCGCACCATTGCCGTAGCGCGGATCATGATGCCGACCTCTTACGTACGCCTTTCTGCCGGACGCGAGCAGATGAACGAACAGACTCAGGCGATGTGCTTTATGGCTGGCGCAAACTCGATTTTCTACGGTTGCAAACTGCTGACTACGCCGAATCCGGAAGAAGATAAAGACCTGCAACTGTTCCGCAAACTGGGGCTAAATCCGCAGCAAACTGCCGTGCTGGCGGGCGATAACGAACAACAGCAGCGTCTGGAGCAGGCGCTGATGACCCCGGACACTGACGAATATTACAACGCGGCAGCACTATGATCTGGCAGGAGAAAATCGACGCGGCGCTTGATGCGCGGCGTGTTGCTGATGCCTTGCGTCGCCGTTATCCGGTGGCACAAGGAGCCGGACGCTGGCTGGTGGCAGATGATTGCCAGTATCTGAACTTTTCCAGTAACGATTATTTAGGTTTAAGCCATCATCCGCAAATTATCCGCGCCTGGCAGCAGGGCGCGGATCAATTTGGTGTCGGTAGCGGCGGTTCCGGTCACGTCAGCGGTTATAGCGTGGCGCACCAGGTGCTGGAAGAAGAACTGGCCGAATGGCTGGGCTATTCGCGGGCGCTGCTGTTTATTTCTGGTTTTGCCGCTAATCAGGCTGTCATTGCCGCGATGATGGCGAAAGAGGACCGTATTGTTGCCGACCGGCTTAGCCATGCCTCATTGCTGGAGGCTGCAAGTTTAAGCCCGTCGCCGCTTCGCCGTTTTGCTCATAACGATGTCACTCATCTGGCGCGACTGCTTGCTTCCCCCTGTCCGGGGCAGCAACTGGTAGTGACAGAAGGTGTGTTCAGCATGGACGGCGATAGTGCGCCACTGGAGGAAATCCAGCAGGTAACGCAACAGCACGATGGCTGGTTGATGGTCGATGACGCCCACGGCACGGGCGTTATCGGGGAGCAGGGGCGTGGCAGCTGCTGGCTGCAAAAGGTAAAACCAGAATTGCTGGTGGTGACGTTTGGCAAAGGATTTGGCGTCAGCGGGGCAGCGGTGCTTTGCTCCAATACGGTGGCGGATTATCTGCTGCAATTCGCTCGCCATCTTATCTACAGCACCAGTATGCCGCCCGCTCAGGCGCAGGCATTACGTGCGTCGCTGGCGGTCATTCGCAGTGATGAGGGGGATGCACGGCGCGAAAAACTGGCGGCACTCATTACGCGTTTTCGTGCCGGAGTGCAGGATTTGCCGTTTACGCTTGCTGGCTCATGCAGCGCCATCCAGCCATTGATCGTCGGTGATAACAGCCGTGCGTTACAACTGGCAGAAAAACTGCGCCAGCAAGGCTGCTGGGTCACGGCGATTCGCCCGCCAACCGTACCCGCTGGTACTGCGCGACTGCGCTTAACGCTAACCGCAGCGCATGAAATGCAGGATATCGACCGTCTGCTGGAGGTGCTGCATGGCAACGGTTAATAAACAAGCCATTGCTGCGGCATTTGGACGGGCAGCCGCACACTATGAGCAACACGCCGATCTACAGCGCCAGAGTGCTGACGCCTTACTGGCAATGCTCCCACAGCGTAAATACACCCGCGTACTGGATGCGGGTTGTGGACCAGGCTGGATGAGCCGCCGCTGGCGAGAGCGTCACGCGCAGGTGACTGCGTTAGATCTCTCTCCGCCAATGCTTGTTCAGGCACGCCAGAAGGATGCCGCAGACCATTATCTGGCGGGAGATATCGAATCCCTGCCGTTAGCGACTGCGACGTTCGATCTTGCATGGAGCAATCTCGCGGTGCAGTGGTGCGGTAATTTATCCACGGCACTCCGCGAGCTGTATCGGGTGGTGCGCCCCGGAGGCGTGGTCGCGTTTACCACGCTGGTGCAGGGATCGTTACCCGAACTGCATCAGGCGTGGCAGGCGGTGGACGAGCGTCCGCATGCTAATCGCTTTTTACCGCCAGATGAAATCGAACAGTCGCTAAACGCCGTGCATTATCAACATTATATTCAGCCCATCACGCTGTGGTTTGATGATGCGCTCAGTGCCATGCGTTCGCTGAAAGGCATCGGTGCCACGCATCTTCATGAAGGGCGTGACCCGCGAATATTAACGCGTTCGCAGTTGCAGCGATTGCAACTGGCCTGGCCGCAACAACAGGGGCGATATCCTCTGACGTATCATCTTTTTTTGGGAGTGATTGCTCGTGAGTAAATGTTATTTTGTCACCGGAACGGATACCGAAGTGGGGAAAACTGTCGCCAGCTGCGCGCTTTTACAAGCCGCAAAGGCAGCAGGCTACCGGACGGCAGGTTACAAACCGGTGGCCTCTGGCAGCGAAAAGACCCCGAAAGGCTTACGTAATAGTGACGCGCTGGCGTTACAGCGCAACAGTAGCCTGCAGCTGGATTACGCAACGGTAAATCCTTACACCTTCGCAGAACCCACCTCGCCGCATATCATCAGCGCGCAAGAGGGCAGGCCGATAGAAGCATTGGTAATGAGCGCCGGATTACGCGCGCTTGAACAACAGGCTGACTGGGTGTTAGTGGAAGGTGCTGGCGGCTGGTTTACGCCGCTTTCTGACACTTTCACTTTTGCGGATTGGGTAACACAGGAACAACTGCCAGTGATACTGGTTGTGGGCGTGAAACTCGGCTGTATTAATCACGCGATGTTGACTGCGCAGGCAATACTACACGCCGGACTGACTCTGGCGGGGTGGGTGGCGAACGATGTCACGCCTCCGGGAAAACGTCACGCTGAATATATGACCACGCTCACCCGCATGATTCCCGCGCCGCTGCTGGGCGAAATTCCCTGGCTTGCAGAAAATCCAGAAAATGCGGCAACCGGAAAGTACATCAATCTTGCCTTAATGTAGTCATCCTGTGCTTGGTTAAATTGTGAGCGAGATCGCGTCTCCGATTGACTGCAATTTAACCAATTAAATTCTAAAAAAATCACGAAAAAAATTTTACCTCCGCATCATGCGGTGAATGTGGGAATTGCCCAGGCGGCGGGGGATAGGGGCTGCAGACAGTTATCCACTATTCCTGTGGATAACCATGTGTATTAGAGTTAGAAAACACGAGGCAAGCGAGAGAATACGCGGCTTGCACGCGAATTGGCGTTAAAGACGGCTCAAAGAAATATCTTTTATTTTTTAACAGGTTAGATAATTGCAATGGCAGTCACTGAACAGGCATCTCTTGCCATAAAACTGTCATCAATCATCTTGACAAATGTTAAAAAAGCCGTTGCTTTGGGGATAACCCGGTAAGGCCGGAGTTTTATCTCGCCACAGAGTAAATCTTGTTCATGATTGACAGCGGAGTTTACGCTGTAACAGAAATATTATGGTGATGAACTGTTTTTTTATCCAGTATAATTTGTTGGCATAATTAAGTACGACGAGTAAAATTACATACCAGCCCGCCCAACTCCTTCAGGTAGCGACTCATGAGTAAACCGTTCAAACTGAATTCCGCTTTTAAACCTTCTGGCGATCAGCCGGAGGCGATTCGACGTCTCGAAGAGGGGCTGGAAGATGGCCTGGCGCACCAGACGTTACTTGGCGTGACTGGCTCCGGGAAAACCTTCACCATTGCCAATGTCATTGCTGACCTTCAGCGCCCTACCATGGTACTTGCGCCCAACAAAACGCTGGCGGCCCAGCTGTATGGCGAAATGAAAGAATTCTTCCCGGAAAACGCGGTGGAATATTTCGTCTCCTACTACGACTACTATCAGCCGGAGGCCTATGTACCGAGTTCCGACACCTTTATTGAGAAAGATGCCTCGGTAAACGAACATATCGAACAGATGCGTTTGTCCGCCACCAAAGCGATGCTGGAGCGGCGTGATGTGGTTGTGGTGGCGTCTGTTTCCGCGATTTATGGTCTGGGCGATCCTGATTTATATCTCAAGATGATGCTCCATCTCACGGTCGGTATGATTATCGATCAGCGCGCGATTCTGCGCCGACTGGCGGAGCTGCAATACGCTCGTAATGATCAGGCATTCCAGCGCGGTACTTTCCGCGTTCGTGGTGAGGTGATAGATATCTTCCCGGCAGAATCGGATGACATTGCACTTCGCGTGGAACTGTTTGACGAGGAAGTGGAACGATTGTCGTTATTTGACCCGCTGACCGGGCAGATTGTTTCCACTATTCCACGTTTTACCATCTACCCGAAAACGCACTACGTCACGCCGCGCGAGCGCATCGTACAGGCGATGGAAGAGATCAAAGAAGAACTGGCCGCCAGACGCAAAGTGCTGTTGGAGAACAACAAGTTGCTTGAAGAGCAGCGGCTGACCCAGCGTACCCAGTTTGATCTGGAGATGATGAACGAGCTGGGCTACTGTTCCGGGATTGAGAACTACTCGCGCTTCCTCTCCGGTCGTGGACCGGGTGAGCCACCGCCGACGCTGTTTGATTACCTGCCTGCCGATGGGCTGTTGGTCGTCGATGAATCTCACGTCACCATTCCACAAATTGGCGGCATGTATCGCGGTGACCGGGCGCGTAAAGAGACTCTGGTGGAGTACGGCTTCCGCCTGCCATCAGCGCTGGATAACCGTCCGCTGAAATTTGAAGAGTTCGAAGCATTAGCGCCGCAAACCATCTATGTTTCGGCGACGCCGGGTAATTACGAGCTGGAAAAATCCGGTGGCGATGTGGTGGATCAGGTGGTGCGTCCAACAGGCTTACTCGACCCGATTATCGAAGTGCGGCCAGTGGCAACACAGGTGGATGATCTTCTTTCGGAGATTCGTCAGCGAGCGGCAATTAACGAACGCGTACTGGTTACAACTCTGACCAAGCGGATGGCGGAAGATCTCACTGAATATCTCGAAGAACACGGTGAGCGCGTGCGTTATCTTCACTCAGATATCGACACCGTCGAACGTATGGAGATTATCCGCGACTTGCGTCTGGGTGAGTTCGACGTATTGGTAGGGATCAACTTACTGCGCGAAGGTCTGGATATGCCGGAAGTTTCGCTGGTGGCGATCCTCGACGCTGACAAAGAAGGCTTCCTGCGTTCCGAACGTTCGTTGATCCAGACCATTGGTCGTGCGGCACGTAACGTTAACGGTAAAGCGATTCTCTATGGCGATAAGATCACCCCATCAATGGCGAAAGCGATTGGCGAAACCGAACGTCGCCGCGAGAAACAGCAGAAGTACAACGAAGAACACGGCATTACGCCGCAAGGCTTGAACAAGAAAGTGGTCGATATCCTGGCGCTGGGGCAGAACATTGCCAAAACCAAAGCGAAGGGCAGAGGAAAATCGCGCCCGATTGTTGAACCGGATAATGTGCCGATGGATATGTCGCCTAAAGCGTTACAGCAGAAGATCCATGAACTGGAAGGGTTGATGATGCAACACGCGCAGAATCTGGAGTTCGAAGAAGCGGCGCAAATTCGTGACCAGTTGCATCAGTTGCGTGAGCTGTTTATTGCCGCGTCGTGACAAGATGACGAAGCCGGAATATTCTTCCGGCTTCGTGTTAACCTAAAGCCTGTAATGCCTTTTCCAGCGCGCTATGCAACAACTGGCGGTCATGACGATACGGAATATCGCTGGCCTCCAGCACTTCCTGAATCACAATCCGCTCTTTCACCGCCGAGACATCCTCTTTTGGCCCGACGATGACCGCATCAATTACCTTTTTACCAACATACTGCTCCATAATTGCCAGCTTGCTTTCCAGCTTCAGATTAGCCGCAGGTAAACTCAACTCACGCCCCAGATTGCCGATATAGACCATCGGCGCTGGCGTGCGGCGTAATGCCTGTGCGATTTCCTTCAGCAGCAGAATTGGCATCAGGCTGGTGTAAAAACTGCCAGGCCCAATAATGATGAGATCCGCTTCACTGATAGCGTGAACCGCCTCACGCGTTGCGGGTACATTCGGCGTTAACAATAACTCTTGAATCGGCGCAGTTAACTGGTCGATATTGACCTCGCCGTATACTTCATGCCCCTGATCGTCAATCGCCATCAGATCAACAGGATGCTCCGACATCGGAATCAAATGTGCGTCCACTTTCAGCAGATTTCGAATCAGATTGATCGCTTCAAGAGGTCGCACGCTAAGGTGATCCAGTGCCTTTAACATCAGGTTTCCAAGGTTGTGCCCGGAAAGTTCGCCATTACCGCCGAAACGATATTCAAACATTGCGGAAGCGACGCTGGGTTCAGTTATCAGCTGATTGAGGCAGTTGCGCATATCGCCCCAGGCAATGCCGCCTTCTGAGCGGCGAATACGCCCCGTCGAGCCACCGTTATCGGTGGTGGTGACGATACCCGTTAAACGAGAACCCAAAGACGAAAGTGATGAGAGAACGCGTCCCAGTCCATGCCCTCCGCCGAGAGCAACGACACGATCAAGATCAGCCAGCGTACGATTGCGCATATAGTTTCCTGGAGTCAGATTATCCGCGCTACAGTAGCGCAAATTGCGAGGAAACAGCAATTAACCTGCCAATATTGAGGATACAAACTATTTTCTTCTACCTCTAAAGGACGATGCACGCTATGCCTCCCTGATGATGTATATCAAAGTAAAACCGCCATTTTCCCTTATTCTGTAGCGAAATAGCACGATCATGACGCTATATATATGATTACATAGCGAAAGTGTGGATGGTAAAAATCTCATTTACACGCTAGTATCGGCTTAACCACTAAACACTCTAGCCTCTGCACCTGGGTCAACTGATACGGTGCTTTGGCCGTGACAATGCTCGTAAAGATTGCCACCAGGGCGAAGGAAGAAATGACTTCGCCTCCCGTATCTGGAAAGGTGTACATGGCTTCACAACTGACTGATGCATTTGCGCGTAAGTTTTACTACTTGCGCCTGTCGATTACTGATGTGTGTAACTTTCGTTGCACCTACTGCCTGCCGGATGGTTACAAGCCGAGCGGCGTCACCAATAAAGGCTTTCTGACCGTCGATGAAATTCGCCGGGTTACGCGCGCCTTCGCCAGTCTGGGCACCGAAAAAGTCCGTCTGACAGGTGGTGAGCCATCTTTACGCCGCGACTTTACCGATATCATCGCCGCTGTGCGAGAAAACGACGCTATTCGCCAGATAGCGGTCACCACCAATGGTTACCGTCTGGAGCGCGATGTGGCGAACTGGCGCGATGCTGGACTTACTGGCATCAACGTCAGCGTCGACAGTCTGGACGCTCGCCAGTTTCATGCCATTACCGGGCAGGATAAATTCAACCAGGTCATGGCAGGAATCGATGCTGCATTTGAGGCCGGTTTTGAGAAGGTCAAAGTCAATACCGTGCTGATGCGTGATGTTAATCATCACCAGCTCGACACCTTTCTGAACTGGATCCAGCATCGTCCCATCCAGCTGCGTTTCATCGAACTGATGGAAACGGGCGAGGGCATCGAGCTCTTCCGTAAGCATCACATCTCTGGTCAGGTTCTGCGTAACGAGCTACTGCGTCGCGGCTGGATCCACCAATTACGTCAACGCAGCGACGGTCCCGCGCAAGTCTTTTGTCATCCGGATTACGCCGGAGAGATTGGCCTTATCATGCCGTATGAAAAAGACTTCTGCGCCACTTGCAACCGCCTGCGCGTTTCCTCCATTGGTAAACTCCATCTCTGCCTGTTTGGTGAAGGCGGCGTTAACCTGCGCGATCTGCTGGAAGACGATACCCAGCAACAGGCGCTGGAAGCGCGTATTTCAGCGGCGCTGCGGGAGAAAAAACAGACCCATTTCCTGCATCAAAATAACACCGGTATTACGCAAAACTTATCGTACATTGGTGGCTAAAACGTCAAAAGGAGAGATCAGATGAGTCAGGTAAGCACTGAATTTATCCCGACCCGTATTGCTATTCTTACGGTTTCTAATCGTCGCGGTGAAGAAGACGATACCTCCGGTCACTATCTGCGCGACTCGGCGCAAGAAGCGGGCCATCACGTTGTCGATAAAGCCATTGTGAAAGAAAACCGCTACGCTATTCGCGCTCAGGTATCTGCGTGGATCGCCAGCGACGATGTACAAGTGGTGTTGATTACGGGTGGTACTGGCCTGACGGAAGGAGATCAGGCTCCCGAAGCGCT
This sequence comes from Escherichia coli DSM 30083 = JCM 1649 = ATCC 11775, assembly GCF_003697165.2. Classification (GTDB taxonomy): domain Bacteria; phylum Pseudomonadota; class Gammaproteobacteria; order Enterobacterales; family Enterobacteriaceae; genus Escherichia; species Escherichia coli. The sequence goes on along the minus strand of NZ_CP033092.2, from coordinate 3,240,260 downwards.
GCTGCCGTTGTTCGACCGTGAAGTTGAAGGTTTTGGTGAAGTGTTCCGGATGTTGTCGTTCGAAGAGATTGGCACTTCCACGTTGCAATCTCGTGCGGTAGCGGGCGTCGCTAACAAAACGCTGATTTTCGCCATGCCGGGTTCGACCAAAGCGTGCCGTACCGCATGGGAAAATATCATTGCGCCGCAGCTGGATGCCCGTACGCGTCCGTGTAATTTCCATCCACATTTGAAGAAATAAGTATGTCGCAACTGACCCATATCAACGCCGCTGGCGAAGCGCACATGGTGGATGTCTCCGCCAAAGCGGAAACCGTGCGTGAAGCGCGCGCCGAAGCCTTTGTCACCATGCGCAGCGAGACGCTGGCGATGATTATTGATGGTCGCCACCACAAAGGCGACGTATTTGCCACTGCGCGTATCGCCGGTATTCAGGCGGCAAAACGCACCTGGGATCTGATCCCGCTGTGTCACCCGCTGATGCTCAGCAAAGTTGAAGTCAATTTACAGGCCGAGCCGGAGCACAATCGGGTACGTATAGAAACCTTATGCCGCCTGACCGGGAAAACCGGTGTCGAAATGGAAGCGTTAACCGCGGCCTCCGTGGCGGCGCTGACCATTTATGACATGTGCAAAGCGGTGCAAAAAGATATGGTGATTGGTCCGGTACGTTTGCTGGCGAAGAGCGGCGGCAAGTCGGGTGACTTTAAGGTGGAAGCGGATGATTAACGTTCTTTTTTTCGCCCAGGTGCGCGAGTTGGTGGGAACAGATGCAACCGAAGTGGCTGCGGATTTCCCAACCGTTGAAGCGTTACGCCAACATCTGGCTGCGCAGAGCGATCGCTGGGCGCTGGCGCTGGAAGATGGCAAATTGCTGGCTGCTGTCAACCAGACGCTGGTGAGTTTTGACCATTCGCTGACTGACGGCGACGAAGTGGCTTTCTTCCCGCCGGTAACCGGAGGTTAAGATGGCAGAAACCAAAATTGTTGTCGGCCCGCAGCCGTTCAGCGTAGGAGAAGAGTACCCGTGGCTGGCTGAGCGTGACGAAGACGGTGCGGTAGTCACCTTTACCGGTAAGGTGCGCAACCATAACCTGGGCGACAGCGTCAAAGCATTAACCCTCGAACACTATCCGGGAATGACAGAAAAAGCACTGGCAGAAATCGTTGATGAAGCGCGTAACCGCTGGCCGCTGGGGCGCGTCACGGTAATTCACCGCATTGGTGAATTATGGCCGGGCGATGAAATTGTTTTTGTCGGTGTTACCAGTGCGCATCGCAGCAGTGCGTTTGAAGCCGGGCAGTTTATTATGGATTATCTCAAAACCCGCGCACCGTTCTGGAAGCGCGAAGCCACGCCGGAAGGCGACCGTTGGGTCGAAGCTCGGGAGAGCGATCAGCAGGCGGCAAAACGCTGGTAGTTTATTGTTAGCCGGATAAGGCACCGCTGCGTCCGGCAATTTCACCGCTCAGTACATACGTTTACGCTGCGTCGATGCACAGCCTCATCATTTTGCAGTATCCTTAAGATATTCCTTATATCTTCAGGAGAAAGTCATGGACAGATTCCCACGTTCTGATTCAATCGTACAACCCCGGGCTGGCTTGCAAACTTATATGGCGCAAGTCTATGGCTGGATGACCGTTGGCTTGTTGCTGACAGCATTTGTTGCCTGGTATGCGGCTAATTCCGCGGCCGTGATGGAGCTGTTGTTTACTAACCGTGTCTTTTTAATCGGTCTGATCATCGCGCAATTAGCATTGGTTATTGTGTTATCAGCGATGATTCAAAAGCTGAGCGCAGGTGTAACGACGATGCTCTTTATGCTTTATTCGGCGCTGACGGGTCTTACGCTTTCCAGTATTTTCATTGTCTATACCGCTGCTTCTATCGCCAGTACTTTCGTCGTTACTGCCGGGATGTTCGGCGCAATGAGTCTGTACGGTTACACCACGAAGCGTGATCTAAGCGGCTTTGGCAATATGCTGTTTATGGCGTTAATCGGCATTGTGCTGGCATCGCTGGTTAACTTCTGGCTGAAAAGCGAAGCATTGATGTGGGCAGTCACCTACATCGGCGTGATTGTCTTTGTCGGATTGACGGCGTATGACACCCAGAAACTGAAAAATATGGGTGAGCAGATTGATACTCGCGACACGTCGAACCTGCGCAAATATTCCATTCTTGGCGCGTTAACCTTGTATCTGGACTTCATCAACCTGTTCCTGATGTTGCTGCGGATCTTCGGCAACCGCCGTTAATTCTTTTTCACCATCAATATCCCGGCCATGTGTCGGGATTTTTTTTCTTACTAAAAACGACACTTAACAAGTACCAGGTATAAAATATGCCTTATGGACGAGCGGAAGCGTTTTCTGTATCCATAAATGCAAAAGTATTTTGTATGCGTAGTTTTAAATTTATTGATGGTGAATATTAATGTTTTTTCTAAGGACAACTAAAAGAATGGAATCATACTCGCAAAATAGCAATAAAGTAGATTTTCAGCACGAAGCCAGGATATTAAACGGCATATGGCTCATTACCGCTTTGGGTTTGGTGGCAACCGCAGGGCTGGCCTGGGGCGCTAAGTATCTCGAAATTACGGCAACAAAATATGATTCACCGCAAATGTATGTTGCTATAGGATTATTATTACTTTCTATGTATGGCTTAAGTAAAGATATCAACAAGATAAATACCGCCATCGCGGGCGTAATATATTTGTTTTTAATCTCTTTGGTGGCGATTGTCGTTGCGAGTTTAGCGCCTGTATCTGCCATTATCGTCGTGTTCAGCACTGCGGGATCGATGTTTTTAATCAGTATGCTGGCAGGTCTATTGTTTAAATTTGATCCTGGTTCTCACCGTTTTATCATTATGATGACGTTGACAGGGTTGGCCCTGGTAATCATCGTGAATGCCACATTAATGAGTGAACGACCCATTTGGGTAATAAGTTGCTTAATGATTGTCTTATGGTCAGGCATTATCTCGCATGGACGAAATAAGCTCCTTGAACTGACAGGAAAAAGCCATAGTGAAGAATTATGGAGTCCGGTTCGTTGTGCTTTTGTAGGTGCATTAACACTCTATTACTATTTTATCGGCTTCTTTGGGATTCTTGCCACTATAGCTATAACGCTTGTCTGGCAAAGGCATACGCGGTTTTTTCATTAGCCGTAAATGCACATACTAAAGAACTTAACTATACTTCACATCGCCGCTTCATTTTTCGCCCGTAGCTTCTTCGCCTGGCTTTCCAGCAACAGGTAACAGATCAGCGCCAGCAGCAGTGGGATAAAGTAATACAGCACACGGTAAGCGAGCAGGGCGGCGATAATTGTGCCTTTGGAGGTATGCTCCCCAGCCAGTAGCGCGATAAACACCGCTTCCAGCACACCAATTCCCGCCGGAATATGCACGATGACGCCAGCAATACTACTAACCAGCAACACGCCCACTACAAAGAAATAGCTTACGCTTTGACCAAGTAACAGCCAGATAATCGCTCCCATTACCATCCAGTTAACGCTGGAAATCAGCATCTGGGCGAGGGCGAATTTCCACGAAGGCAGCACCAGCTTTTGCCCTTTGATGGTCATATGGCGGTGCTTCGCGAAAGCGCAAAACCACAAATAAACCGCGATAATCATCAGTAAGCCAATACCGAGAATACGCAGCGTAGTTTGATCGACATACCAGTGATCCGGCAACTCCACCACGCCTGCGGTAAAGATAACCCCCGCTAGCAAAATATAGCCTAGCCAGTTGGTGGTAATACTGAGCGAAAAAATCCGCGTAATAGTGCTGCCCGGTAACCCCAGTCGGGAGTACAAACGATAGCGCATACCAATGCCGCCGACCCAGGTACTGAGTGTCAGGTTGAAGGCGTAGCAGATAAACGACACCAGCATCACCTGGCGCTTCGCCAGTTTGTGACCGCAGTAGAAACGGGCGAGCAGGTCGTAGCAACCGTAAATCAGATAACTGACGACCACCAGCCCGACCGCACTAAGCAGCGCAACGCGATTGTAGTCGCGGATGACCTTCCAGACCTCTTCCCAGTCCACTTTTTTGGCGTAGACCACCAGCAACACAATCACCGCGATAAAAAACAGCCAGGTGAGGAGTTTCTTTGCTAAGCGCCAGCGCGGGTGTGATTTACTCATCAGGGTTTTACCCCCGTGTTTTCAGTTTCTACCCGATCCTGCGTTTCCATTGTCGGTTGTGCGGGGGGACCAACCTGCGCCAGACGTGGCGTGTGCGCCGGAAGCCAGCCCACCAGCGCCGGGAAGTGGCGTAAAAAGTGGAACGCCAGCACGCTTTTGGTCAGGTTCCACCAGGTGCGTTTCGGCAGCATGGTCTCATCGACCTGCTGACAATCTGCGGCGATAATGCCGTTCAGATTATCGCGCAGCGTCTGGTTAAAATTACGATCGTGGATGATGACATTTGCTTCGAGATTCAGTGACAAACTGAGCGGATCGAGATTACTGGACCCTACTGTCGCCCAGTGATCGTCCATCAATGCCACTTTGCCGTGGAGCGGGCGGCGGCGGTACTCAAACACCTGAACGCCGCCTTTAACCAGATAGTTATACAGCAAATGTGCGCCGACTCTGACAATCGGCATATCCGGTTCGCCCTGAATGATCAGTTTGATCCGCACCCCGCGCCGTGCCGCTTTACGCAAGGCGTGTAAAAAACGATAGCCGGGGAAGAAGTAGGCGTTGGCGATAATCACTTCCCGCCGCGCCTGAGTGAGCATTTTCAGATAGTGACGTTCGATATCATCGCGATGTTCTTCGTTATCGCGCCAGACCAGCAATACCTGCGCTTCTCCCGGCTGGCGGTTCTCTTCCGCTTTATGATGACGTCGCCACCAGCGCCGCGCCGCGCTCTGTCCTGGCAGGTTTTCCAGCTCAAACTGGAGAATATCTTCGACAATCGGCCCTTCGAGGCGAACCGCGTAATCCTGTTTGGCCTCCGGGCCGTAGCTGGACATATGCTCGGCGGAGTAATTCAGCCCGCCAATAAAGGCGATACGCGCGTCGATCACCACAATTTTGCGATGCATCCGGCGAAACACATTGGTGCGCATACCAAAAAGGCGAGGGCGGGGATCGTAGTAGCGGAACACCACGCCAGCTGCCGTCAGTTCATTGACAAACTCATCGCTGAGATCCGGCGAACCGTAGCCATCCAGCAAGACTTCCGCTTTTACCCCGCGTTGCGCTGCTGCCAATAGCGCCGCATGCAGCTGTTTGCCGACGTCATCCTCAAACCAGATAAACGTTTCAAGAATGATGCGTTCTTGTGCCTCTCCAATCGCCTTAAACACCGCGGGATAATATTGCTCGCCGTTTTCCAGCAACTGGATCTTATTGCCTTCGCGCCAGCTACATTTCATAAATGAATCTCCGCACTTAAAGGGGCATGATCAGAAAGGTGTCGCCATGTCCGCAGCGGCAACGCGGTTGGTGCGCTGGCGCTGGCATTTTTGACGTAGATCCTGTCCAGTCGTAGTAGAGGAAATTGCACCGGAAACGTGCGCGCCGGGCGTCCGTGGGCGCGGGTAAAAATCTCATCCAGCCCGGCCTGCACTTTTAACGGATGATTAGCTTTTTGCCGCCAGTCGTTGAAATCACCCGCTACCAATACCGGTTCGCCGTCCGGTAGCTCATTCACCCATTCGGCGAGCATCGCAAGCTGCGCCTGACGGTGCGCCTCACGCAGGCCCAGATGTACGCACATCACATGAATCGCTTTCCCGGTCATCGGCGGCACAATGCGGCAGTAGAGCACGCCGCGCTTTTCCGCACCATCGACCGAAACATCACGATTCTCATAATGTTCAATGGGATAACGTGAAAGAACCGCATTACCGTGATGTCCTTCCGGGTATACGGCATTGCGACCGTAGGCGAAATCGCTCCACATGGTGTCGGCGAGAAACTCGTAGTGCGAGGTATCGGGCCAGTTTTCCACATGCAGCGGATGAACTTCGTGCGCGCCCATCACTTCCTGCAGGCAAACAATATCGGCGCTGACGGTACGCACGGCGTCGCGAAGTTCCGGCAAAATGAAGCGTCGGTTAAACGCGGTAAAGCCTTTGTGAATATTGATGGTGAGCACCTTGAACGAAAATTGTTGTGTTTGATCGGGCATAATTTTCCTGTCTTTGCCTCTTATCTCATTGAAATAGTGTAGTCGGCGTCACAAAAAGGTGCGGTCTTACGGAATTTTCCGTAAAGTTCGGTACTCTGAATAAGTAGAGATAAATTCTTCAGGAGAGAAGCCATGAAGTGGCAACAACGTGTTCGTGTCGCAACTGGCCTAAGTTGCTGGCAGATTATGTTGCATTTACTGGTAGTGGCGCTGCTGGTGGTGGGCTGGATGAGTAAAACTCTGGTTCACGTCGGCGTAGGATTATGCGCACTGTATTGTGTCACGGTAGTGATGATGCTGGTGTTTCAGCGCCACCCCGAGCAACGCTGGCGTGAGGTGGCAGACGTGCTGGAAGAGCTGACCACGACCTGGTATTTTGGCGCAGCGCTGATTGTTCTGTGGCTGTTGTCCCGCGTACTGGAAAACAACTTTGTGCTGGCGATTGCAGGGCTGGCAATCCTTGCCGGCCCGGCGGTAGTGTCTTTGCTGGCGAAAGATAAGAAGTTACATCACCTTACGTCTAAACATCGCGTACGCCGCTGACCCTGTCGTGGCCGTTATCACCAGTAGCGGCCACAAACTATTCCACACAATATCCAGACTCGCATCCTTCAAATAAATCTGCTTGGTAATGTCCGTAAAGTGGCGAATAGGGTTAATCCACGTCAGATTTTGCAGCCACACTGGCATGTTTTCCACCGGCGAAACGTAACCGGAAAGGAGAATGGCGGGCATCATAAAGACAAACACGCCGATAAACGCCTGCTGTTGTGTTGAACAGAGTGATGAAATCAACAGACCGAATCCCACCAGCGATAAACCGTAAATCACCATCGTGAAGTAGAACAGCGCCAGCGATCCGGCGAAGGGGATTTGATACGCCCAGATACCAATCGCCAGCACAATGGTGGCCTGGAAGGTGGCGACAATTAATGCCGGTACGGCTTTGCCGATGAATATCTGCCAGGTGGTGAGGGGCGAAACCAGCAACTGATCGAGCGTACCTTGTTCACGTTCACGGGCGACGGAAAGTGAAGTGACTATCATTACGCCGATAGTGGTGATCATGGCGATCAGCGACGGCACCACAAACCATTTGTAGTCGAGATTCGGGTTATACCAGTTGCGTACCACCAGCTCGCTGTTGTTGGGTTTCGGTTTTCCTTCCAGCAGCTCCTGCTGATAATTTTTGACGATCTGTTGCAGGTAGTTGGCGGCAATTTGCGCACTGTTGGAGTTACGCCCGTCGAGGATCAACTGCAACGGCGCGGTCTGGAAGGTATCCAGTTTGCGCGAGAAGTCAGCCGGGAAACGCACCAGTAGTAACGCCTTTTGTGTGTCGATGGTCGGGCGGATCTCCTGCGGGCTTTTCAGCAGCAGCACATGGGTAAAGGCGCTGGCGCGGGCAAAACGTTGAGTAAGTTCTACCGAGTGCTCGCCGTTATCTTCATCGTAGATGGCGATGGTGGCGTTGGTCACTTCCAGCGTGGCGGCGAACGGGAACAGGATCACCTGAATTAGCACGGGTAAAATCAGAATTGCGCGGGTTTGCGGTTCGCGCAGCAGCGACTGCAACTCTTTGCGGATTAACGTCCATAAGCGATGAAACATGCTCTTCTCCCTAATCCAGCCGACGTTTGATTTTCAGCCACGTCAGGCCGATAAACATCACCGCCGAAGCGATCAAAAACAGCACGTTCACTATCAGCACCACTGGAATATTCCCGGCGAGGAACAGGCTTTGCAGGGTGCTGACGAAATAACGTGCGGGAATAATGTACGTCACCGCGCGGATCACCGCGGGCATACTGTCTATCTGAAATATAAAGCCGGAAAGCATAATCGACGGCAGAAAAGCCGCGTTCAGGGCCACCTGAGCGGCGTTGAACTGGTTGCGGGTAATCGTGGAAATCAGCAGCCCCATCCCCAGGGTACTGAGTAAAAACAGGCTGGAGATAAAAAACAGAATCAGCAGCGACCCGCGATACGGCACGCCGAGAATAAACACCGACACCAGCATACACAGCAACATCGCCAGCATCCCGAGAAAGTAATAAGGGATCAGCTTACACAGCAGCAGCTCCGTGCGGGTAATCTCCGTAGAGAGCAAAGCCTCCATGGTGCCGCGTTCCCATTCTCGCGCTACCACCAGCGAGGTGAGAATCGCGCCGATGACCGTCATGATAATGGTCACCGCACCGGGGATAATAAAGTGCTGGCTTATCGCCGCGGGGTTAAACCAGTAGCGGGTTTGTACATCAATAAGCGGTTCAAAAGTCTGCCCGTTATCCTCCGCGCGCTGCATTTGCCAGATCTGCCAGATCCCTTCGACATACCCCTGCACAAAGTTAGCGGTATTCGGCTCACTGCCGTCGGTGATCACCTGAATCGGTGCGGTGGCGTTGGCGCGCTCCATCTGTTCGGCGAAATCCACCGGAATAACCACCAGACCGCGAATTTTCCCCGCCTGCATTTTGGCGATCAGTTCCTGACGGTTATCGCTGATGGTGGCGTCGATGTAGGGCGAACCGGTCATGGTGTGGGTGAAATCCAGCGCCGCTTCGCTACGCTGTTCCAGTAAAATCCCGACGCGCAGCTTGCTGGAGTCGAGGTTAATGCCGTATCCAAAAATAAACAGCAGTAGCAGTGGGATCACTACCGCAATCAGCCAGCTACTCGGATCGCGAACGATCTGCCGTGTCTCTTTGACGCACAGCGCCCGCACGCGACGCCAGGACAGGATCGGATTACTCATTGCTATGCTCCTTATCCCAGTCGTGGATCAACTGAATAAAGGCTTGCTCCATAGTGGGATCGGGTTGTTCATCGTTGGCCGACTGCGCTTTCAAATCGTCCGGTGTGCCGCTGGCGATTAATTTCCCGCGGTACACCAAGCCGATGCGGTCGCAATATTCCGCTTCATCCATAAAGTGGGTGGTGACCATCACCGTGACGCCTTTCTCTACCATACTGTTGATATGTAGCCAAAATTCACGGCGGGTGAGGGGATCAACGCCGGACGTCGGTTCGTCGAGAAACAGAATGTCCGGTTCATGCATCAGCGAACAGGCCAGCGCCAGCCGCTGTTTAAAACCTAATGGCAGTTCATCGGTCGCGTGGGAGGCGATACTTTTCAGGCCGAACGCCTCGCTCATACGGGAGATTTTTTCGTTCTGCGCCCGACCGCGTAAGCCATACACACCAGAGAAAAAGCGTAAATTCTGTTCGACCGTCAGGTTGCCGTAGAGCGAAAATTTTTGCGCCATATAGCCGAGATGCTGGCGCGCTTTACCGGAACTCTCTTTCAGATCCATGCCCAGCACCAGGGCCTGACCAGAGGTCGGTACCAGCAAACCGCACATCATCTTAAAGGTGGTCGATTTACCCGCGCCGTTTGGTCCGAGCAAACCAAAAATCTCCCCGCGTTTAACGGCAAAGTTGACGTGATCGGTGGCGGCAAAATCACCAAATTTCTTGGTTAGTTCCTTCGCTTCGATCACCGTCTCGCCGGGTGTGCCTTCTACCGTATGTAATATTGCGCCCAGCGGCGATTCCGAGGTTCCGGCACCGCCCAGCAAATCAATAAACGCATCTTCAAAACGCGGCGTAGTTTCGTTGATGTCGATTTCCGGCATCCCGTCGGCATGGCGAATATCGTCTGGCGTGGTCTCTTTTTTGAGGATCAGACGTACCGATTTCCCCTGAATCATGCCGTCGCTGACCTGCGGCAGTTTCAATGCCCGTTGCAACAGTTTGCGGTTGCCCTCGTGCGGGCTGGTCATCAGAAAGCTGCGTCCGGCCATAGTTTGAGTCAGGGCCGTCGGTTCTCCCTGATACAGCAGCTCGCCTTCGTTCATCAGTAACACGTCACGGCACTGCTCGGCTTCGTCGAGATACGAGGTACTCCAGAGGATTAACATCCCTTCGCCCGCCAGCTCATGCACCATCTGCCACAGTTCGCGCCGTGAGATAGGGTCAACGCCGACGCCGGGTTCATCGAGCAGCAACACTTTCGGTTCGCCTACCAGGGTACAGGCCAGGCCGAGTTTTTGTTTCATCCCACCGGAGAGCTTGCCCGCCAGGCGTCCGGTAAACGGGCCAAGAGATGTAAACTCCAGCAGGCGAGCAAAAGTCTGCTTCCGTGCCTCGCCGGTGACGCTGCGCAAATCCGCGTACAGATTGAGATTTTCCATCACCGTCAGATCTTCATACAGGCCGAATTTCTGCGGCATATAGCCGAGCACGGCGTGCAGCGCAGCGTCGTTTTTGATCGGATCAAAGCCAATCACCGTGGCACTGCCGCTGTCGGGTTTCAGTAATCCCGCCAGCATCCGCATCAGCGTGGTTTTGCCCGCACCGTCCGGCCCAACCAGCCCCGTCACATAACCGGCGTGAATGGTGCAGTCGAGCGGTGCGACGGCGGGCTTGTCCATGCCCGGAAAGCGTTTTTCCAGGCCGTTCAGCGTGATAACGGCATCATTCATGTCCTGCCTCGTCACCGAATTGCACCGTTACCGGCATTCCCTGGCGTAACGCATCATCGGCGTCGGTCACCACAATACGCAGGCGATAGACGAGGTCGGTACGCAGATCCGGTGTTTCGACGGTTTTCGGGGTAAATTCAGCAGTCGGCGAAACGAAACCAATCTGCCCGTGATACGGTTTGTTCGGACGACCATCGGTATAAAGCAGCACTTTGCGCCCCGGCTGGGCCTGGTCAAGATTACGTTCATCAACATAGGCGCGTACCCACACCGGACGCGTCAGCGAGACGGTAAATACCGTGCCACCTTCATTAAGCACCGTGCCGGGCTCTACCGCGCGCGTTAACAGCGTGCCATCAGACGGTGCTATCAACGTTGAGTCCTGCAAATTCAGCTCCGCCTGCGCCAGTTGCGCCTGCGCTTGTTCGAGGCTGGCTTTCGCCTGGGCGATGTCCTGTTCGCGGTTACCGGAACGGTACTGACGCAATTTATCCTGCGCTGATTTCAGCGTGGCCTGCGCCTGGTCGCGCGAGGAGCGGGCATTTTCCAGGTCATTTGCCGAAATGGTGCGGCTTTTCCACAGTCCTTGCTGGCGGTTATAGAAGTTCTGCGCATAGTCATAGGCAGCTTGCGCCTGTTTCACCGCTGCGGCGGCCTGAGCGATTTCTTCATCGCGATACCCGGCAAGCATCAGGTCATACTGCGCCTGAGCCACCGAAACGCCCGCTTTCGCCTGCATCAGGGCAATCTCATACGGCTTGTGATCCAGTTCGCCCAGCACCTGGCCCGCTTTGATCGCATCACCTTCGTCCACCGCCAGCGACTCAACGCGCCCCCCAACACGGAAACTAAGATTCACCGTACGAATATCCACGTTGCCATACAGCGTCAGGCCGTTATCCTGGCGGCTTTGATACCACCAGTAGCCTCCGGCAACCACGGCGGCAAGTACTACTACCGCCAGTCCGATCACGACAGGTTTTTTCATCACTACAAACTCCTTTGCGATAATCCTTGCAAAATCAGGTCAATATGACAGGTCACCGTCTGGTTGATCAGTTCGGTCTTTTCTTCATCGAACGCGGTCCAGCCGGTACGTAACAGAATAGTTTCTTTGCCAAGACGAAACGCCAGAATCTCACCAATCAACGCATGGGTATGAAGGATCATGCGGGTATCGCTAGCGTCGCAGCCGGTCCAGGCGGCAATCAGGCGTGTAAGGTGACTGTGTAGCGGACTAATCACCTGTTCGTGCACCAGGTGGTAGGCTGCCGTGGGAGAGAGCTGCTCACGGGAGATAAATTTGCTGAGGTTGACGGTGTCATCCTGGGTGAGCAGCTTAATCATGTTTCTGCAGGCGCGAAGGATCAGTTCACGGATGGCTGCCCGATCCGGCTGTGGTTGTGCGAACAAACGTTCGGCTTCTTCGGCGTGTGGACGGAACTGCTCGCCAATAAAATCAGCAATCCACTGGGCGCAGGCGAGGTACAAATCTTCTTTCGAACCGAAGTAGTAGGTGATGGCTGCGATATTCTGCCCGGCCTGGGCGGCTATCTCGCGGGTGGTGGCGTTCATTCCATATTCACCAAACTGTGCCAGTGCCGCAGCAATCAGCTGTTTTTTCGCCTGTTCACCCTTGATTGTCATGGCAGGATTATTCATCGCACAGTCCATTCTTAATCAAATGATTGATTAAGATTATGACTCCATAGGGGAGTTGTCCAGTATGGCTAAGAATTTTAGCTACGCCAGTCACAGGGATAATTTATGCGCTGCGTCACAAAAACTGCTACACTCCGCTCCCTCATGACATTGTGGTTTTTGTCATTTTCCTTTTCAGTATCTCCCTGAAAACTACACCGGTAACGGTCGGGGCGGTTCGGAGTAGTTATGTCTTTCGATTCTTTGGGTTTAAGCCCTGATATCCTGCGCGCCGTTGCCGAGCAGGGTTACCGTGAACCCACCCCTATTCAGCAGCAGGCGATCCCTGCGGTGCTGGAAGGCCGCGACCTGATGGCCAGCGCCCAGACCGGTACCGGCAAAACAGCGGGCTTTACGCTGCCGCTGTTGCAACACCTGATCACTCGCCAGCCGCACGCCAAAGGGCGTCGTCCGGTACGCGCGCTCATTCTTACCCCGACCCGTGAACTGGCGGCGCAGATTGGCGAAAACGTCCGTGATTACAGCAAATATCTGAACATTCGTTCGCTGGTGGTGTTTGGCGGTGTCAGCATTAACCCACAAATGATGAAGTTGCGCGGCGGCGTTGATGTGCTGGTGGCAACGCCGGGACGTCTGCTGGACCTGGAACATCAAAATGCAGTGAAGCTGGATCAGGTTGAAATCCTCGTCCTTGATGAAGCTGACCGCATGCTCGACATGGGCTTTATCCACGATATCCGTCGCGTGTTAACAAAACTGCCAGCGAAGCGCCAGAACCTGTTGTTCTCCGCGACCTTCTCTGACGATATTAAAGCCCTGGCGGAAAAACTGTTGCACAACCCGCTGGAAATCGAAGTGGCACGCCGCAATACTGCGTCTGATCAGGTGACCCAGCACGTTCACTTTGTCGATAAGAAACGCAAACGCGAATTGCTGTCGCATATGATTGGGAAAGGGAACTGGCAGCAGGTGCTGGTGTTTACCCGTACCAAACATGGCGCTAACCATCTGGCTGAACAGCTTAATAAAGACGGCATCCGTAGTGCGGCGATCCACGGTAATAAATCGCAAGGTGCGCGTACTCGTGCGCTGGCCGATTTTAAATCGGGCGATATTCGTGTACTGGTGGCAACTGACATCGCTGCGCGCGGTCTGGATATCGAAGAGTTGCCGCACGTCGTCAACTATGAGTTACCAAACGTACCGGAAGATTATGTTCACCGTATCGGGCGTACTGGCCGTGCGGCGGCAACTGGCGAAGCATTGTCGCTGGTGTGTGTTGATGAACACAAACTGCTGCGTGATATCGAAAAACTGCTGAAAAAAGAGATCCCGCGCATTGCGATTCCGGGGTATGAGCCGGACCCGTCAATCAAAGCCGAACCGATCCAGAACGGTCGCCAGCAACGTGGCGGCGGTCGTGGACAGGGCGGTGGTCGCGGTCAACAGCAACCACGCCGTACGGAAAGTGGTGCGAAGTCTGGTAACGCGAAGCCCGCAGAAAAACCGTCTCGTCGTCTCGGCGATGCCAAACCGGCAGGCGAACAACAACGTCGCCGCCGTCCGCGTAAACCTGCCGCTGCGCAGTAATCTTTTATGCCGGGCTATGCCCGGCATGAGACTGATGACAAACACAAAACTGCCTGATGCGCTACGCTTATCAGGCCTACGTGAACTCTGCAATATATTGAATGTGCATGTTTTTGTAGGCCGGATAAGGCGCTCGCGCCGCATCCGGCATTTCACAACAAGCACTTGTCAGCCATTTGCGAGCGCGGCAAAAAGATTTCTCTGTTTTAACGCCCACAAGCCACCCGATGCGTTACTTCTCCGCAGCCAATTGTCCGCGCAACGCCATTAAAAGGTACCCCAGGCGATTCTTGCCCTGACCATTACCGCCATCTCCCCAGTAAGCATCATTTTGCGTATGCTCAACCAGTTTTGCGGACGCGGTTGCCCGCAAGAGTGTACGCAGTTCTGCATGTTGTTCGAATTTAGCGCGAAGCGCTTTACGCATCATCCTGCTGGTTATTGCGAGCCGCTTTCCCGAAACAGAAAAACCATTACCCCTGAAAACCGAAAAATGCCACAATATTGGCTGTTTATACAGTATTTCAGGTTTTCTCATGGCATTAACCGCCGCGCTTAAAGCGCAAATTGCCGCCTGGTATAAGGCGCTTCAGGAACAGATCCCCGACTTTATTCCCCGTGCGCCGCAGCGGCAGATGATTGCGGACGTCGCCAAAACGCTGGCCGGAGAAGAAGGGCGGCATCTGGCGATTGAAGCCCCTACCGGCGTTGGGAAAACGCTCTCCTATTTGATCCCCGGCATCGCCATTGCCCGCGAAGAGCAAAAAACGCTGGTGGTAAGTACCGCCAACGTGGCATTGCAGGATCAGATCTACAGCAAAGATTTACCGCTGCTGAAAAAGATCATTCCCGATCTTAAATTCACTGCCGCTTTTGGGCGTGGGCGCTACGTTTGCCCGCGTAATCTGACAGCGCTCGCCAGCACTGAGCCCACGCAACAGGATCTGCTGGCGTTTCTTGACGATGAACTGACGCCGAACAATCAGGAAGAGCAAAAACGTTGTGCGAAGCTGAAGGGCGATCTCGACACTTATAAATGGGATGGTCTGCGCGATCATACTGATATCGCTATAGATGATGATCTCTGGCGTCGTTTGAGTACCGACAAGGCCAGCTGCCTCAACCGCAACTGTTATTACTATCGCGAATGCCCGTTTTTTGTCGCTCGTCGGGAAATTCAGGAAGCGGAAGTGGTGGTGGCAAACCATGCGCTGGTGATGGCGGCGATGGAAAGCGAAGCGGTATTGCCTGACCCGAAAAATTTACTGCTGGTGCTGGACGAAGGTCATCACCTGCCGGATGTGGCGCGGGATGCGCTGGAGATGAGCGCCGAAATCACCGCGCCGTGGTATCGGCTACAGCTGGACTTGTTCACGAAACTGGTCGCTACCTGCATGGAGCAGTTTCGCCCGAAGACCATCCCGCCGCTGGCGATCCCTGAACGTTTGAATGCGCATTGTGAAGAGTTGTATGAGCTTATCGCCTCGTTAAACAACATTCTCAATCTCTACATGCCTGCCGGGCAGGAGGCAGAGCACCGTTTTGCGATGGGCGAACTGCCAGATGAAGTGCTGGAGATCTGCCAGCGGCTGGCAAAACTCACCGAGATGCTGCGTGGCCTGGCGGAGTTATTTCTTAACGATTTAAGTGAGAAAACCGGCAGCCATGACATTGTACGTCTGCATCGGTTGATTTTGCAGATGAACCGCGCATTGGGGATGTTCGAGGCGCAAAGCAAACTCTGGCGGCTGGCGTCTCTGGCGCAATCTTCCGGTGCGCCGGTGACCAAATGGGCGACGCGGGAAGAGCGCGAAGGGCAGCTACACCTTTGGTTTCACTGCGTGGGAATACGTGTCAGCGATCAGCTGGAAAGGCTGCTGTGGCGCAGTATTCCGCACATTATTGTTACCTCCGCAACCTTGCGTTCGCTGAACAGTTTTTCGCGTTTGCAGGAGATGAGTGGGCTGAAAGAGAAAGCGGGCGACCGTTTTGTGGCACTGGATTCCCCTTTTAACCACTGTGAACAGGGCAAAATTGTTATTCCCCGGATGCGCGTTGAGCCTTCCATCGACAACGAAGAGCAGCACATTGCCGAAATGGCGGCCTTTTTCCGTGAACAGGTGGAGAGCAAAAAACATCTCGGTATGTTGGTGCTGTTTGCCAGCGGGCGTGCGATGCAGCGCTTTCTCGACTATGTGACGGATTTACGCCTGATGTTGCTGGTGCAGGGCGATCAGCCACGTTATCGCTTAGTTGAACTGCACCGCAAACGCGTTGCCAACGGTGAGCGTAGCGTGCTGGTGGGCTTACAGTCCTTTGCCGAAGGTCTTGATCTGAAAGGCGATCTGCTCAGCCAGGTGCATATCCACAAGATCGCTTTTCCGCCCATCGACAGCCCGGTGGTGATCACCGAAGGTGAATGGCTGAAAAGCCTCAACCGCTATCCGTTTGAGGTGCAAAGCCTGCCGAGCGCTTCGTTTAACCTGATTCAGCAGGTTGGGCGACTGATTCGAAGCCACGGTTGCTGGGGGGAAGTGGTTATCTACGACAAACGCTTGCTGACAAAAAATTATGGCAAGCGACTACTGGATGCATTACCGGTATTTCCGATAGAGCAACCGGAAGTCCCTGAAGGTATAGTTAAAAAGAAAGAAAAAACGAAATCCCCACGCCGTCGGCGGCGTTAATGATGTGAGTCAGGTAAGGAGTCGTAAATGGACTATCGCAAAATCATTAAAGAGATCGGGCGCGGGAAAAACCACGCGCGCGATTTAGACCGGGATACTGCGCGCGGTCTGTATGCCCATATGCTCAATAGTGAAGTCCCTGACCTTGAGTTGGGCGGCGTATTGATTGCGCTACGTATCAAAGGGGAAGGGGAAGCAGAGATGCTCGGCTTTTACGAAGCCATGCAAAATCACACCATCAAGCTGACGCCGCCTGCAGGCAAGCCGATGCCGATTGTCATCCCCAGTTACAACGGCGCGCGTAAACAGGCCAACCTGACGCCGTTGTTGGCGATTCTCCTGCACAAACTCGGTTTTCCCGTGGTGGTTCACGGGGTTAGCGAAGATCCAACCCGCGTGCTGACAGAAACCATTTTCGAACTGATGGGTATTACGCCAACGTTGCACGGCGGGCAGGCGCAGGCGAAGCTCGACGAACATCAACCGGTGTTTATGCCTGTCGGCGCGTTTTGCCCGCCGCTGGAAAAACAACTGGCGATGCGCTGGCGGATGGGCGTGCGTAACAGTGCACATACCCTGGCGAAACTGGCGACGCCATTTGCCGAAGGTGAGGCACTGCGTCTTTCCAGCGTTTCGCATCCGGAATACATTGGACGCGTCGCGAAGTTCTTTAGTGATATCGGCGGGCGGGCGCTACTAATGCATGGTACTGAAGGTGAAGTGTATGCTAATCCGCAGCGCTGCCCGCAGATCAATCTCATTGACCGTGAAGGGATGCGGGTACTGTATGAAAAACAGGACACTGCTGGTAGCGAGTTACTGCCACAAGCAAAAGATCCGGAAACCACGGCGCAGTGGATTGAGCGTTGCCTTGCTGGCAGCGAACCGATTCCCGAATCGCTGAAAATCCAGATGGCTTGCTGCCTGATGGCTACGGGTGAAGCGGCAACTATCAGCGACGGCCTGGCGCGCGTTAATCAGGCATTTTAATTTTTATCTCAGCCGGATGAGCCATGTCATCCGGCTTTTACCCCACCGCAATATGAAATTCCTGCATCTTTATTGACCTTCCCGCGCCCGGCGTGCAGCATAAAAAAACAACAAACACATAACATAAACAGGAGTTAACCATGGTAAGTGGTCATCGCTTTGATGCTCAGACGCTGCACAGTTTTATTCAGGCTGTATTTCGTCAGATGGGTAGTGAGGAACAAGAAGCGAAATTAGTCGCCGATCATTTAATCGCGGCAAACCTGGCAGGGCATGATTCACATGGTATTGGCATGATCCCAAGCTATGTGCGCTCCTGGAGTCAGGGGCATCTGCAAATTAACCATCATGCCAAAGTCGTTAAAGAAGCGGGGGCGGCGGTCACGCTCGATGGCGATCGCGCATTTGGTCAGGTCGCGGCACACGAAGCGATGGCGCTGGGGATTGAGAAAGCGCGTCAGCACGGCATTGCCGCCGTGGCGCTACATAACTCGCATCATATCGGCCGTATCGGTTACTGGGCAGAACAGTGCGCGGCGGCGGGGTTTGTCTCTATCCACTTTGTTAGCGTGGTCGGTATTCCAATGGTCGCGCCGTTCCACGGTCGCGACAGCCGCTTTGGCACCAATCCGTTCTGTGTGGTTTTCCCTCGTAAAGATAATTTCCCGCTGTTGCTCGATTACGCCACCAGCGCCATTGCATTTGGCAAAACCCGCGTCGCCTGGCATAAAGGCGTCCCCGTGCCGCCAGGTTGCCTGATTGACGTTAACGGCGTGCCGACGACCAATCCGGCGGTAATGCAGGAGTCGCCGTTGGGTTCGCTGTTGACCTTTGCCGAACATAAAGGCTACGCCCTTGCAGCGATGTGTGAAATTCTTGGCGGGGCGCTTTCTGGCGGTAAAACGACGCATCAGGAAACGTTACAAACCAGTCCCGATGCCATTCTCAACTGCATGACCACTATCATTATCAACCCGGAACTGTTCGGCGCGCCGGATTGTAGTGCACAGACCGAAGCCTTTGCCGAGTGGGTGAAAGCCTCGCCGCATGATGACGATAAGCCGATTTTGCTACCGGGCGAGTGGGAAGTGAACACGCGTCGCGAACGGCAGGAGCAGGGGATTCCACTGGATGCGGGAAGCTGGCAGGCCATTTGTGATGCAGCGCGGCAGATTGGTATGCCGGAAGAGACGTTGCAGGCTTTCTGTCAGCAGTTAGCCAGCTAAAAAAAGCCCGTCCAGTGGCGGACGGGCAAACAAGGGTAACATAGGATCAATGAGGGTTAGAGCATATGCGTCTGTCGGCAAACAGACAGGGAAATACTTGTGCTGAACGTAGCGTAAACGCCTGATCCAGCCAACGGTTCGGATTTTGTAGGTCTGATAAGACGCGGTAGCGTCGCATCAGGCATCTGTTGCCGGATGCGGCGTAAACGCCTTATCCGTCCTACGAATTACTTATAAATTACCGCAGTACCGCTTAATTTATTGTTGTTGGTGGCAGAAGTGATGCTGTATCCACTGGCACCGGCCGCCGCGGCTTTCTCAGCCAGTTTCGCTTCCAGGGCATCGAGGGTGGATGCGCCATCGGCAGAAACCACGCCGATTTTATTCATGTTCTGTGCCTGGGATGCCGTTACCGGTTCCGCCGCGAACACGCCAAATGACAGAGTTGAAAGAGCCATAGCAGCAACAACAGTATTGATAGTTTTCATAATTAATCTCTCGCAGGTGATTTTTGTATAAGTGACGTTGTTTCGTCGATGTGATGAGTATCACGTTTTTTTACGAGAGATAAAATCGAAGAGAATTGACCGCCTTGTTCAAATAAATTGATTGATATCTAACATACTGATAAACCATTTATTTGTTGTATTTATGAATCCGTTTTGTACCGCGTGGTGCTCACGGCAGCGTTAAAGGCACGGAATGCCACGCAAAATACAAATTACACTCACTAAACATCCCGTCAGTTGCAGTTAACGTAACTGGCTGTCTTTCGAACCTCTGCGATTATATCCTGTATAAGCTGGTTTTTGTAAATCTTTCTCCTGTTGGCAATGAATGCATAAGCGCACGCCAGGAATGGCTTCCCGACGGGCCTGCGGGATAGGGGCACCGCACTCTTCACATTCATACAGGCTTTCGCCACGCGGAATTTCACCCCGAGCGCGGGCAATCGCATCTTCAATTGTACTGTTGATCTGTTCGTTGACGGCGTCATCATTAGCCCAACCGGATGCCATATCGTCCTCCCCATATCAATACTTGTACAGTTAAGTGTAGCTAATATAGGGACGAACTCGGGCAGTTCAAGCGTCAGATCTCCGACCATTCCCGCAGCAGATTATGATAAAGATTGAGCAGTGACAGGATCTCTTCACTTTCGCCGTAGCGGCTTTTCAGCGACTGAATATTGTTGTCCAGTTCAAACAGCATGGCGCGCTTTTTATCATCACGGATCATCGACTGGATCCACATAAATGATGCCACTCGCACGCCGCGGGTTACGGGTGTCACGCAATGCAGGCTGCTGGAGGGATACAACACCAGATCGCCTGCCGGGAGTTTTACCCGATGTTGCCCGAAGGTGTCATTAACGACCAGTTCGCCGCCGTCGTAGCTTTCTGGATCGCTTAAAAACAGCGTGGCAGAAAGGTCAGTGCGCATCCAGCCGTTTTGTGGATGGCTGCGTACTGCGCCATCCACATGAAAACCATAGGTTTCATTGTTCTGATAGCGATTAAACAGCGGCGTGGAAAGGGTACGCGGCAAGGCCGCGGCAAAGAACAAAGCATGTTGGTTAACCGCGTTCAGCACCTCATTTTGCAGGGCGGCGTACAGGGCGCTGCGGGTGTCTACTTGTTGATTGTTCTTAACTTGCGCACCTTGTGCGCCGGTGGTGACGCGCCCATCCACCCATTCGGCTTGTTCCAGTTGTTCGCGAAAACGGGCGACGTCCTGTGGCGATAACACGCCGGGAATGTGGTACATCATACAAGTTCTCCAAAAAGTGGGGCCTGCGCCCCACACCGATTTTTAACAGCAGGCAATGGTGCTCAGGTGCCGGATGCGGCGTGAACGCCTTATCCGGCCTACCAAATGATGTGAATTCAGTGTATTGCACAACCTTGTAGGCCTGATAAGCGCAGCGCATCAGGCAGTCCTGCTCTCGCCATCAACATTAGTGAGCCTTGCGCCCCACATCTGAATCAGAAATGCATATTGGCTGTGAGCAAGAAGGTTCTTGGCTCGCCCGGGTGATAACGGTAGCCGCTCTTATTGATTGAGGCGACGTAATCGGTATCAAACAGGTTGTAGACGTTTAGCTGGAAGTCGAGATTGCGATTAACCCGATACCCCAGTTTGGCGTCGGCGACCCAATAACCTTCGGTAAATGCTGGCGTCCCCACCGCGCCGTCTGAACCTTTATGCATACTGCCGATATACCGTGCGCCCGCACCAACAGAAATATCATCGGTTGCCTGATACTGGCTCCATAAGGTGAAGGCGTGTTCCGGGGTATACGGCAGCGATGAGGAACCATCCTGGGCAACATCTTTGCCGTTTTTGATAGTTGCTTTTTGCTGGGTATAGCCGCCAATCATCTGCCACGCGGGAGTGATATTCCCGGCCACGGATATCTCGTAGCCTTCGACACGTTTCTTACCATATTGCGAATAAGTCCCGTCATCATTTTGCTCAACTTCATTTTCAATATCAGTACGGAACAGCGCGGCGGTAAGTAGCAGGCGTTTATCCAGAACCTGCCATTTGGTGCCAATCTCGCTGGTGTTGGCTTTTTGCGGTTTAAAATCGGTGCGGTTGGCACTGTTACCGCTGCCAGACTGCGCAAGGGCGAAGTTGTTGCCGCCCGGCGGCTGCTGGGAAACGGCATAGTTAATATAGATATTGCCGTTTTCCGTCAGGTGATACAGCGCCCCGGCTTTCCAGTTCACCAGATTGCCCGACTTGGCGGTGTCGACGGTGGTGACCGGAGAACCTTTTGCCACGCCAGCAGGGCAGGTGATGGCACCGCGCCCGCTGCCGCCGCAGGCGGTGGCACTGTCATATTCAGTATGATAATTATCCAGACGGATCCCACCGTTCAGCTCAAAATCACGGGTGATTTGCAGCGTATCGAAGGCATAAATTGCGAAGGTATCCGTCTGACCATTGGCGTTTGCGCCGTTGCGCGTCAGGCCACCGGGATGAATGCTGCTGTCAGGATGATAAATATTTACCGCCGGTAACGTCACCGGATTAACGCCATAGTTAGTCTGTGTTTCGCGGGTAAATTCCACGCCGGTACTGACATCATGACCGATAGCGCCGGTATAGAACGTCGAGGTCAGGTTGGTCTGGTTGGTGAGAATTTTGTTACTCACATCTTTGGTATTCGCCGTACGTGACCACGTCCAGCTATTCACATCGCTGGTGGGCTGGGTAATATTCGACGCTCCACCCATAATCGCCGTCATCAGGTAATCCTGCTTTACGCGCGACCAACGCGTAGTGTTGCGAATGGTGGTGTTATCGTTGATGTCGTGCTCAAAACGCATGGTAGCGGTGTCGGTGGTCGAATCGTCGTAATCGGAATCCGTGCCGTAAAAGTTATGAGTATCAACTTTTCCGGAATGATTCAGGGCCGCTGTTCCCGCAGATGGGGCAGAATAACCCGGTAAACCGATGGTCGGAATGCCGCCGTCTGGCGTGTTGTGTTGGGTGACATGCAGATAATTAAGATACAAACGATTCGCTGTACCAAGGCCAAAAGCGACAGAAGGGGCGACGCCGTAACGCTCATTTTTGACTTTGTCGCGTCCGGCATCGTGCGTTTTTTCGCCCATTACATTCAGGCGCACCGCAGTGGTATCACCAATGACCTGATTGACGTCCAGCGTGCCGCGGCGGAACCAGGCGCTGCCAATACTGGCGGAGGCGTCAATGCCGGAATCATTGCGCGGCTGTTTGCTGATCATATTGATCGAGCCTGTCGGCGCGCTGCGCCCGTAGTCGGTGCCGGACGGCCCTTTAATTACTTCGACCTGCTCGGTATTGAAGGTGTCGCGCGAGACGCTGCCGATATCGCGAATGCCATCGATATAAATACTGTTAGAGGTATCGGCACCGCGCATATAAATGGCGTCGCCAGTGGTGGAGTTACCGTTCTCACCCGCAAAAAACGCACCCACGCCGGGGACGTTTTTGAGCGCGTCGGTAAGGTTGGTTGCACCCTGATCTTTAATCACTTGTTCAGAAATCACCGTCATCGTGCGGGTAGTATCCGCTACCGGACGCGAGAATTTCGGATCGGCAGATTGTTGTGGCGCATAAAGCGAAGGCGTTGATGCTTCGACAACCAGCGTGTCATCCGCGTTAGCTTGCCCTTCGGCAGCGAGTGCCTGCGCCACAGGCGTAATACCAATACAAAGACCGGCAAAGAACGTGAGCGAATGAAATTGTCTGGCAGGGAAATTGCGATTGTTTTCCATTTTGCAGGTGACTTTTTCTTATATGGTGAAATTTTCACTGTCACGAGAAAGCATCTCTGCGGATGCGATGCCACTGTTAATCCCGTGATAGCGTCCGTGCAAGTGATAATAATTTTGATAAGTATTATCACTTGGCGCGATTTTCTATCACCCATTGCGCGAAAAAGAAATACATTTATTTACATTGCGTTCATATTTGATGTTTTTTGCTTACAAATCGGACGAAAACTGCATCCAGAGGCGAATGCAGTTACGTTGGTGGGGTTATTTGTAGATGATTGCAGTACCGAACATCTGGTCATTTCCGCCTGCGGAATTAATGACATAACCTTTCGCGCCTTGTTCGCGCGCTTTTTCTGCCAGTTTATCCTCCAGATCGCTTAGGTTTGATGCGCCAGTTGCCGAAACGGTACCGGCGGGCCGTAGTTGACCACTGTCCAGGTTACTCATCGGTTGCGCGGCATAAGCCGTGAGAGAGATTCCGCTCAGGACGGTGGCAATCAGTAGTGTGAGGCACTTTTTCATAATGACATCCTCATAAATACAACGGGTAGTGCCAGATAAGTGTAGGTCGCCTGCGCGATGAAAATGACGCAAAAAATTGACAGAGATGTGCTTATTTTTTGAACGATATGTTTTTACAAAATAAGACAAATCAATGACATGCATGATGATGATTTTTATGGTGAATTGCCATAAACCATAGCCATGTGAAGGTTTTTAGAAATGATAAACGCAGCCAGATATTTACCCTGTCGCGTTATGCGGGTATCTTACGCCGCTGCTTAAAGGAGAATGCTATGTCCGCCCAGAAACCGGGGTTGCATCCGCGCAACCGTCATCACAGCCGCTACGATCTCGCCACGCTTTGTCAGGTCAATCCTGAACTCAGGCAATTCCTCACGCTTACACCCGCCGGGGAGCAAAGCGTAGACTTTGCCAATCCGCTGGCGGTGAAGGCGCTCAATAAGGCGTTGCTGGCCCATTTTTACGCCGTAGCGAACTGGGATATCCCGGACGGTTTTCTCTGCCCACCAGTACCGGGTCGGGCGGATTATATTCATCACCTTGCCGATTTACTGGCAGAAGCAAGCGGAACAATTCCAGCTAATGCCAGCATTCTGGATATCGGCGTTGGTGCGAACTGTATTTATCCGCTGATTGGCGTACATGAATATGGCTGGCGTTTTACTGGTAGTGAAACCAGCAGCCAGGCGTTAAGCAGTGCGCAGGCGATCATCAGTGCTAATCCGGGGCTTAACCGCGCCATTCGTCTGCGTCGGCAAAAAGAGAGTGGGGCGATTTTTAACGGCATCATCCATAAAAACGAGCAATACGATGCGACCTTGTGTAACCCGCCATTCCACGATTCCGCCGCTGCGGCACGGGCAGGTAGTGAACGTAAACGCCGTAACCTGGGGCTGAACAAAGACGATGCACTGAACTTTGGTGGTCAGCAACAGGAGTTGTGGTGTGAAGGCGGTGAGGTCGCTTTTATCAAAAAGATGATTGAAGAGAGCAAAGGCTTCGCGAAGCAGGTGATGTGGTTTACCTCGCTGGTATCTCGTGGTGAAAACTTACCGCCGTTGTATCGTGCTCTGACGGACGTAGGTGCGGTGAAGGTGGTAAAAAAAGAGATGGCCCAGGGGCAAAAGCAGAGCCGCTTTATAGCCTGGACCTTTATGAACGACGAGCAGCGCCGCCGTTTTGTCAATCGCCAGCGTTAAAGCGTTGGTTCCCCCGGCGGCAACGGTTCAGCCGGGGTCGCGCCCGGAGCAGGCAGCACCTGATAAGTCTGCACTGGCGCGCGAACGCCCGCCAGGTCGAAATGTTTTTTCACCTGGCTGTCGAGGGCAAAGCGTACCGTCCACTGTTTGAGTGGCAGCGTGGTGAACGAAACACGCAGTGTAAACGCGGTATTGCTTAAGCCGACAATCCCGGCAAAATTCGGTTCACCAATAATCAGCCCGCGAATTTCTTCGTTTTCCATTAATTCCGCTACCGCATCTTTCAGTGCCTGATTGGCTTTATCAGCATCTTCATGGCGATCAACATCGTAGTTTGCCACTACCGAACCAATACCGCGGACGAAGTTAGCAAAGGTGGTTATCGAAGACCACGGAATGATGTGATACGCCCCGGTATCCTGGCGCACGCCCACGGAGCGAATCGACATCCGTTCCACAGTGCCGGTCAACGGCCCGATAGTCACCAAATCTCCAGTGTTCATGCCGTTTTCAAACTGAATAAATACTCCGGTAATAATATCTTTCACCAGCGTTTGCGAACCAAACGAGATAGCCAGACCTAATGCCCCGGCACCTGCCAGCAATGGCGCGATATTGACGCCGATTTCCGACAACACAATCATGATGGTGATGGTACTGATAATCACCGCCAGCGCGTTACGGAACAGCGTCAGCAGGGTTCGCGTACGGGCGCTGGGTAGCGGGCGGCCATGAATATCCGAAGCCAGCCGGTTTTCTATCAAACTGGCGAGCACCGTCCAGCCAACCGCCGAGAAGAAAAGAATGAGTGCGATACGGATCAGGATATCTACGGTTTTCTGCCCCGCGCCGTTTTGCAGCCAGTTCCAGAAATCGAACAATCCCCATGCGCTCAACAGCAGCATTACCGCCACGCAGACTGTCAGAATACGCGCTGTTTTCAGTGCCGCCGAAAGCCAGCCATTCAGCCGTTTTTGCAGCTCCGGATAATTTCGCTGAGTATGTGGCGAGAGGGTGATGGTTTTCGCCAACCAGCGGGAAAACATACCGGAAACAAATGCTGCGATACCAATAATCGCCAGGCTGCGCACCGTTGCACCCATCATAAATTTCAGGCTGTTGCCCGGATCGAACAACGAAAAGAAAAACAGCACGATAAAATAGGCGCTTGCCAGCCAGTGCCACACCAGCGCAAAGGCGCGGATAAACAGGCTGAAAAAGGCCAGCGAATGCTCCGCAAAGTTGAGCAAATGCTGGGTGATCTCTTTTTTATTACGAAAAATCAGGTACAACGCCCAGACGGTCATGCACAGCATAATGATGACGTTCGCCAGCGCACCTATCTGTACATTCACCTGATTAGAGATAATCGGCACAGCCACAATCAGACCATAGCCAATCAGGCTGCTTAACCAGCTCAGGCGACGACTCCAGTAACGGGCGGTCTCGTCATGAATCGTGAACGGGCGCAGTTCAGCCACGTTTGGGCAAAAAATCAGGCGTAGTACGGCTTTGAAAAATTCAATCAGGGCAAAGGCGTTGAGAAACAAACTTTGTTGGAAAGCGATGGTGCGACTGCCCGCATTCAGGTTGTCGCTTAATACCTGGCCGACAAATAATGTCAGTGCCAGTAACAGCAGGTCGATAATAAACGCCCCGATGATCATCGCCGGAAGCTGCAACCAGTTACTGCGCTCACGATTTTTTTGCCGCGCCCACTGGCCCATTTTGCGATACAGCGGCAGTGCGCACAGACGAATCAGCCAGTAAAAACCAAACACTAATACCGCTAACATTGAAAAGTGGGTCAGCGCATTGCTGAAGGTTTGTGGATTAAACGGCTTATGCGGGGAGCCGGTGATATTGCGATAAAGTTGCCCGAAGCGGGCGGAAAGGGCTTCACCATAATGGCGGCTGACTTCGGTGACTTTTTGCAGCACGGTTTGCTCTTCAACCAACGTCGGCGGCACGATCTTCGGTACGGGTTCCGCAGGAGGCGTAGCGGCGACGGTGCGCAACTGGTCGATCAACTCTTTACGCGAGGTGTCATTATCCAGCACATCCGCCAGTGCGCCATAGGCCGCTTTTTTTTGTTCGATATCCGGTTCCGGGGCCGGTTCAGTCGTTGAGTCCGTTGTCGTTGTGGTTGTAACGCCGGGTATGGATACCGCGTGGGCAGGTGCGCCCAACAGGCAGAAGAGGATGAACAGGATCCACCGCATGACTCCTCCAGTGAGAAAATAGAGCAAAAAGATAAGTATAGATGCTGGAGGCTGGGCGATTTTAAATGAGAGGAATCTGGTGTGCCTCCCTTTCGGGGGAAAGGGAGGCTGAGAAGTTAAGAGACGTGCTGCAAAAATTCCTGCAAGCGCTGGCTCGGTGGGTTCTTGATCAACACCTGCGGATCGCCATCTTCCGCAATCCGGCCTTTGTCGATAAAGATCAGGCGCGAAGCTACTTTCTCGGCAAAACCGATTTCGTGTGTCACGATCACCATCGTCATCCCTTCTTCAGCCAGATCCTGCATAACCTTCAGCACTTCATGGCGCAGTTCCGGGTCAAGAGCGGAAGTCGGTTCATCAAACAGCATCATTTTCGGCTTCACCGCCAGCGCGCGGGCAATCGCCACACGCTGCTGTTGACCACCAGAAAGTTCGGAAGGGTAGTGATGTGCACGTTCTGCCAGACCGACTTTCGCCAGGAGCTCACGCGCCAGTTTTTCCGCCTCTTCTTTATTCGCGCCACGCACGCGTAGCGGGCCAAACATGACGTTTTCCAGCGCCGTCAGATGCGGGAAGAGGTAAAACTGCTGGAACACCATACCCGCTTCCTGGCGAATCAGGCGCTCATCAACTTTCGGATCGTTAACCTTCAGGCCATCGACAATCAGATCGCCGGAGGTGATTT
The DNA here is from genome assembly GCF_003697165.2 of Escherichia coli DSM 30083 = JCM 1649 = ATCC 11775. GTDB lineage: Bacteria > Pseudomonadota > Gammaproteobacteria > Enterobacterales > Enterobacteriaceae > Escherichia > Escherichia coli. The sequence continues at coordinate 3,212,547 of NZ_CP033092.2, read as the reverse complement.
CTTCCAGTTTGTTGATGCAGCGCAGCAGGGTCGATTTACCGGAACCGGACGGCCCGATAATCACCACGACTTCGCCCTGAGCAATGTTCAAATCGATATTGTGCAGCACCTGGGTTGGACCAAAATGCTTGGAGACGTTTTTAAATTCAATCACAGGATTTTCATCCTTCTTTCCAGACGACGCAGAATAAAGCTCAGCACCAGGGTAATAATCAGATAGAACACCGCCACGGCGCTCCAGATCTCAAGGGCGCGGAAGTTACCGGCAATAATTTCTTGCCCCTGACGGGTCAGTTCCGCCACGCCGATAACAATAAACAGCGAAGTGTCTTTAATGCTGATGATCCACTGGTTACCCAGCGGCGGCAGCATACGACGCAGTGCCAGCGGTAAAATGACGTAGCGAATGGTTTCCCAACGTGAAAGACCGAGCGCCAGTCCTGCTTCACGAAAACCTTTGTGAATAGATAGCACCGCACCACGCGTGATTTCCGCAATGTACGCGCCGGAGTTGATCATGATGGTGACCACCGCCGCAGTAAACGGGTCGATGCGTAAATCGTTAAACGCCATCGGCAGGGCGAAATAGATAAACATCACCTGGACGACGATAGGTGTGCCGCGGATCACTTCAATAAAGACCAGCGCGACGTGGTTGGCTATCCAACCACCGAAGGTGCGTGCAAAACCTGCCAACAATCCGATCACCAGACCACCAGCCAGACCGAGGACCGAAATCCACAGGGTCATTTTGGCACCTTCAATCAGAAGCGGAATGGCAGGCCAGATGGCACTCCAGTCAAACTGCATATGTTGTTCCTGTTACCGTGGTGTAAATAATCAAATTCAGGGTAATTAATGGCCCCGGAGCGGGTTTGCGCCCTTCACCCTAATCCTCTCCCCGGCGGGGAGAGGGAACTGCCAGTGCGCTTTACAGGCGCCGCGTTATTATTTCGGTTCAGTACCGAACCATTTTTTGTAGATTTCGTTGTAAGTTCCGTTCTCGCGCAGGGTTTTCAACGCGCCGTTGACTTTGTCACGCAGCTCGTCGCTACCTTTCGGGAACGCAATACCGTATTGCTGTGCTTCCAGAGAGTCACCTACCGCTTTGAACTGACCGTTACCGGCGGTTTTGATGAAGTACAGAATGTTTGGCGTATCGTGCAGAACGGCGTCTGCGCGGTTGGTGCCCAGTTCCATATAGGCGTTATCGATATTCGGGAACTGACGCAGATCTTTAGTTTTGATGTTTGCTTTCGCGTAATCAACGGAGCCAGTGCCGCTCTTCACAGCAACCACTTTCCCGTCGAGATCTTTCACGCTTTTCACATCGTTATTGTTAGCTTTCACCATCACTAACAGGCCGCTTTTGTAGTAGCCGTCAGAGAAATCGATCGCTTTTTTACGCTCGTCGGTGATGGTAATGCCCGCCAGCGCCAGATCGACGTTTTTGGTTTGCAGTGCTGGAATGATCCCACTGAAATCCATCGGCTTCAGTTCGTAATCCAGCTTCAGTTCTTTAGCGATGGCAGCCCACAGATCAACGTCAAAGCCCACGTATTTATCGCCCTGTTTAAATTCAAACGGAACGAAGGCAGTATCCGTCGCGACAACTAATTTTTTATCCGCGGCATGAGAAGAAACCGCAAAAGCCAGGGTCAGTGCAGCCAGTGAAACTTTTAATACAGACTTCATAGCATTTCCTTTTTTCTATCCACGGGACGATCCCCTGCGTGACATTCACATATATGAAAAAATCGTGCCAGTTTTGCAACTCATTGATTTTTCGAGATGCGGCAAGAACGTGATGCACGATTTATAGGGCAATATCCTGAAGATGCACCATTCTGGGGCACCAAACTGGTGCGCTAAAATTGTGCACTCAACACAGTGATTATTTAGCGTAAAACCTGATGAAAAAACAATCTTTATGTAACGATTGTGTGATGATGTGGATACAAAAAATTTACTTAACCAGCTGGGGATAGCAGATGGATGCACTAAATAAGTGCGTTGAGGCGGGCTACAAAACAAAACGGCCTCCTGTCAGGAAGCCGCTTTTATCGTGTACTAAAGTTCTGCACCATCAGCGATGGATTTATTCGATGTTAGACTCGATAAACCACAGGAATTTATCCAGGTCGCGAGACGCGGCGGTCAGGATATCTGCGGTGTCGTCATCTTTCGCTTCGCCAATCGCTTTGCGTACGTCATTAGCGACGATTGCGTAACGGTCAGCCAGCTCTTTCAGGTGATCCTGAACGTTGTGGATGTCCAGCGGGTAACTTTTCAGCGGAGTTTTGCTGTTGATAACTTGAGTGGTCCCCAGAGCTACACCGCCCAGCTGCACTGCACGTTCTGCCATGGTATCCAGATGATCGATCAGTGCAGTGCGGAAGCCATCCAGCATTTCATGTACGGCAATGAAGTTAGCGCCGCGCATGTTCCAGTGCGCTTGTTTCGTAATCAAAGAAAGATCAATAAACTGGATAACCTGGCGATTCAGCAACTCTACTGTTGCTTTTTTCTCGCTGTCAGAGACATCGTTGCGGGTATAAAGCAGATTGGTCGCTTTTGATTTAACTAATTTAGCGGTACTCATAATTTCATATCCTCTTGATGTTATGTCCCAGTAATTAACGAGACTAAGTATAGCACCAGCTATGTGTTCCGCTATTCTGGCTGTTCCTATCACACTAATAGTGGTAACAAGCGTGAAAAACAAAACCAATAAAAATTCAATAAGTTAGATATATTGATAAGAACAATTCTTATTTATTTGCTCGCTAGGAATTTTCGGAATAAATATGCTTTTGCATAATTCGATATATAAAGACGGTGTAGAGGAAAAGTAGCGAGAAAATCTGCATGGTTATGCATAACCATGCAGAAATGTAAATTTAATTTATGTCTAATTCTTTTATTTTGCTCTCTTTGCGTACTGTCAGCGTAGAACCCATTGAAGCGGCGATGATAGCGCCGAGCGCCAGCAGCTGTATGGGTGTCAGTGTTTCTCCGAGGAAAATCATCCCGGAAACGGCAGCCAGCGCCGGTTCCATGCTCATTAGCGTACCAAATGTGCGTGTTGGCAAACGGGTGAGGGCAATCATTTCCAGCGAATAAGGCAGAGCGGTCGAGAGAATAGCGACAGCCAGACCCAATGGAATAACCGACCAGTGCCAGAGTGCTTCACCAGCCTGAAGCGCTCCAATTGGCACGAAAATTAACGCTGCAATCAACGAACCAATTGCCACCGTCGCAGGACCATGTTCCGCTCCAGCGCGTTGCCCACTTAAAATGTAAATAGCCCAACAAGCCCCGGCCCCCAGTGCCAGTGCACAGCCGGTTAAATCGACATGGGAAACGTCTTGCCCCAGCGGTAGCAGGAACCATAGACCAAGAACCGCCAGCACAACCCAGACGAAATCTACCGGGCGACGAGAAGAGAACAGTGCCACCGCCAGTGGTCCGGTGAACTCCAGCGCCACCGCTATACCCAGCGGTACCGTCTGAATAGAAAGATAAAAAAGATAATTCATTCCACCCAGCGAAACGCCGTAAAACAACAGCGGTAATCGTTGCTCTTTGGCAAAGCGCAGTCGCCATGGCTTAAAGAACGCGATGAGGATCAGCGTGCCTAATGCCAGACGCAGCGCAGTGACCCCCGGTGCGCCCACCAGAGGAAAAAGTGACTTAGCTAACGAGGCTCCACCCTGAATAGACGCCATGGCAACGAGCAATATGACTATTGGTAACCAGACCGGCATTTTACGTAATGAACCAGGCATCCTTTCTCCCACAAATATCTAAACCTAAGTAAAGCGTGGAGTGTACTGGATATACCCAATGCTGGTTGAGCATTTGTTGAAAAAATTTTCCCCCGTTTTGACTAAAATGCGCCAGGATTGATGGAATCATTAGTCTGGTGATTAGGAATAATCTGGATGAATGACAGGGAAAACATGCGTAATACTTACGCAGTTCTCTGAAAAAGTGATTTAAATTTAGATGGATAGCGGTGTATGGAAACGTTCTGTTACATGAAATGGTCCGTTAGACATCATAAATCGCGAAGAGTTTCCCATTAATTTTTGATATATTTAAAACTTAGGACTTATTTGAATCACATTTGAGGTGGTTATGAAAAAAATTGCATGTCTTTCAGCACTGGCCGCAGTTCTGGCTTTCACCGCAGGTACTTCCGTAGCTGCGACTTCTACTGTAACTGGCGGTTACGCACAGAGCGACGCTCAGGGCCAAATGAACAAAATGGGCGGTTTCAACCTGAAATACCGCTATGAAGAAGACAACAGCCCGCTGGGTGTGATCGGTTCTTTCACTTACACCGAGAAAAGCCGTACTGCAAGCTCTGGTGACTACAACAAAAACCAGTACTACGGCATCACTGCTGGTCCGGCTTACCGCATTAACGACTGGGCAAGCATCTACGGTGTAGTGGGTGTGGGTTATGGTAAATTCCAGACCACTGAATACCCGACCTACAAACACGACACCAGCGACTACGGTTTCTCCTACGGTGCTGGTCTGCAGTTCAACCCGATGGAAAACGTTGCTCTGGACTTCTCTTACGAGCAGAGCCGTATTCGTAGCGTTGACGTAGGCACCTGGATTGCCGGTGTTGGTTACCGCTTCTAATCACTTCGGTGATATAAAAAATCCGCCTCTCGGGGCGGATTTTTTTGTTTTAAGGTTTCGGGTCGAAAATATCGGTTCCGAGATGGTTGTAATCCACCTTCTGTAACTGGAAGTTGGTGATGTATATCGGCCCGGCTTTCTTCTCAGATATAAACGGGTATTTGATATTTATTTCCTTCGCTTTAATTCCCGTCCACTGCGAGAAAAAGCCTAAGAAGTCATTGGCCGAGCGGCGGGCTTTAATCACCCGATGCGCTTTATCGTCGCTGGAAATGACCATAAAAGGCACCTGGAAATTTTGCTGATACTTATCATCATGGGCAAGGTATTGCACGTCTTTGCCGCGCTCTTTAAAGGCCAGACCGTGGTCGGAAAAGTAAACCAGCGAGAAGCTGCTGCCGCTGTTGCGTAACTGATCGTACAGCTTGCGCAGTAAATTGTCTGTTTGCGTCATGGTATAGAGATAGCACGACGTTTCTTTCGATTGCACAAAGGTTTCGTATTTTCCTTGTGTCCGGTCGCAGGCCTGCGGATGCGAGCCCATCAGATGTAGAACAATCAGCTGCGGTTGCGAGTGCTCTTGCGCCAGCACTTGAGCGGTCATATCCAGTAACGCTTCGTCTTTCGTGTTTTTATCTGCTTCAAAATTACCTTCTTTCAGGAAGTACACTTCATCTGCTCGTTTGGCGATGCTGGCGATGGCGGTATCGTATTCGCCGATTTGGCCCTGGTTGGAAAACCACCAGGTCTGGAAGCCCGCGCGATTTGCCAGGGTGACAAAGTTATCCTGAAACTGTGGTTTGCCATCGACAACGCGATTGAGCGTTAAGCCAAGCGATTTCTGCGTGGAGCCACTGGCGGCAATGTAGTCAGCAAATATCAAACCGTTAACGCTGCTGGCAAACGGGGTATTGTCCCAGTGACCGCCAAAGGCACCGAGGGCATCGCGACGCGCGCTTTCTCCGATCACCACCACATAGGTCTGATACTTCGGCTTAACGGCAGTGACCGTCCAGGTATCTTTCATTCCGGAAAGTTTTGCCATCCGTTCTTGCTCTTCAATCACCTCGTTATTATTGACGATGACATCCTTAGCAAAACGAAATACCGGATAGCCAGTATCTTTCAGTTTAAATACGCCGCCCCAGGCCAGGTTTTGCACGGGAGCAACAAAAAATGTCGCCACACTGAATACCAGGCACAGGCTGTCGAAGGTATTCCAGCGCGCTTTTTCACTCTCTTTTTTTCGCCTGATTGCTATTACGCCGAGCGCAAAAATAAATATGCCGACCAGGTAGCTGTACCACGGAAAAATCGTCAGGATTTCGGTCGACTCTTCCATATTGGTGGAGTGCAATGCCAGCAATGTATTGAAGTTAGGCGCGCCGTAGGCCTGAGCAAAAGGGAAATAACAAGCCGCCACCAGTGAACTGATACCGACCAGAACTTTTTGTACGCGAGGCAATGTTCGCCATAGCAAAAGCAAAATAGCCGTAAACGCAGCGGTGTAGAGCAAACTGAAGGGGTAACCTAAGCCGAGGTTAATTAATAGCGACTGTAAAAAGTAGAACGCAGTCCACGGGCTAAATACCCGGCTACGGGTAACAAGCGATTCTTTGAGGGTTAAATTCATATGCCACTATCGTAACAAACGCCATGTGCTTACCCTGGCGTCAAGGGTCAATACCTGCAAGAGTGCGTGAAGAGGGGAAAGGGGTCCGCATCCGCGAGCCGCAATATACGCAGGGCTGCAAGAAGATAGAGCGAGCTGCTGTTCAGGTCAACTACCGACGAACAAATCTTTTGCGAAGGGGATTGCAAATCCGACAAAAAGTGGGGTTTTTCAGACCAAAACGCGTTGTGCCTGCATAAAAGCAGGAGTGAAGCGGCGTACCGCGACGCCGCTATTTATCGGAAGGTTTATCCTGCTGCGGTTTGTTGTTGACCATATCGCACAACATAGAGAGCAGCATTAACCGTACTTTAAAGGGAGAATGACTAAACACGCGCATACACCTCTTGAACTCATTCATAAGACCTCCTGACTTGCTAATCCCATCGATCCTTGAGGGATGATTGCATTACATACAGATATAGCACAGGCTATATTATATAGCTATTGCTAAAACGTTAATTTTTTGTACCTTCGCAACTCTGGTTTACAATGTGCGCACGAAATGAGAACGCTATGTATGCGTCACCATAATGAGGAAGCACAATGAGTCGTCGCGCAGGTACGCCAACAGCAAAAAAAGTGACGCAGTTAGTGAACGTGGAAGAGCACGTTGAAGGGTTCCGCCAGGTCAGAGAGGCGCATCGGCGCGAGCTGATTGATGATTACGTTGAGCTGATTTCTGACTTGATCAGGGAAGTGGGGGAAGCTCGTCAGGTGGACATGGCTGCTCGTCTGGGGGTTTCGCAACCGACGGTGGCTAAAATGCTTAAGCGACTGGCAACCATGGGGCTGATTGAAATGATCCCCTGGCGTGGCGTGTTTTTAACGGCAGAAGGAGAGAAGCTGGCGCAGGAAAGCCGCGAGCGACATCAGATAGTCGAAAATTTCTTGTTGGTGTTGGGCGTCAGTCCGGAAATCGCCCGTCGCGACGCGGAAGGTATGGAGCACCATGTTAGTGAAGAGACGCTGGATGCCTTTCGTTTGTTTACCCAGAAACACGGTGCCAAATGAGCCTGCCTTTTTTACGCACGCTGCAAGGCGATCGTTTTTTTCAGTTATTAATTCTTGTTGGCATCGGATTAAGTTTTTTCGTTCCCTTTGCACCGAAATCCTGGCCTGCTGCTATCGACTGGCACACCATCATCACCTTAAGCGGCCTGATGCTGCTGACCAAAGGTGTCGAGTTAAGCGGTTATTTTGATGTGCTGGGGCGCAAAATGGTGCGCCGTTTTGCTACGGAGCGTCGGCTGGCGATGTTTATGGTACTGGCGGCAGCGCTGCTTTCTACCTTTCTGACCAACGATGTCGCACTGTTTATAGTTGTTCCGCTGACTATCACGCTAAAAAGACTGTGTGAGATTCCGGTTAATCGGCTGATTATTTTTGAGGCGCTGGCAGTCAACGCTGGTTCGCTACTGACGCCAATTGGCAACCCGCAAAATATTCTTATCTGGGGACGTTCTGGTCTTTCGTTTGCCGGATTTATTGCCCAAATGGCACCGCTGGCTGGCGCAATGATGCTGACACTCCTGCTGTTGTGCTGGTGTTGTTTCCCTGGAAAGGCGCTGCAATACCATACGGGGGTGCAAACGCCGGAGTGGAAACCGCGGCTGGTGTGGAGTTGTCTGGGGCTGTATATCGTCTTTCTGACGGCGCTGGAGTTAAAACAAGAGCTGTGGGGACTGGTGATTGTGGCGGCGGGCTTTGCGCTGCTGGCGCGTCGTGTGGTGCTCAGTGTGGACTGGACGCTGCTGCTGGTGTTTATGGCGATGTTTATCGACGTCCATTTACTAACCCAACTGCCAGTTTTGCAGGGGGTGTTAAGTAACGTGAGTCATTTATCCGAACCCGGATTATGGTTAACGGCGATCGGTTTATCGCAGGTGATCAGTAACGTGCCGAGTACCATTTTGCTGCTCAATTATGTGCCACCGTCTTTATTACTGGCATGGGCGGTAAACGTGGGGGGCTTTGGTTTATTACCCGGATCGCTGGCAAATTTGATTGCGTTACGGATGGCGAACGATCGCCGTATCTGGTGGCGTTTTCATCTTTATTCGATACCGATGCTGTTGTGGGCGGCGCTGGTGGGATATGTTTTGTTGGTTATGATCCCGGCGGGATAAGGTCTGTCAAATTAAAAAGGCGGATTATGAGTCCGCCTTTGCTTTACGTTTTGAAGATTAATTCAGACGAACCGGCATCCCGGAACGATTTTTGATCGCTTCATCCAGAACAACCTGGTCAACATCTGGCTGACCGGTCACTGTCTGCACGCTCTTCGTCAGGGTAATTGGCACAATTTCCTGACCTTCAAACTGGGCTTCAGTGGTAGACAGCGGGTTATGGACTTCAATATAACGGCTGCCGTCTGGCTCGGTGGTCGCTTTTACCGGCTCATCAATAAACTGTACGCGGGTACCGACCGGTACTTTCTCGAACAGGAATTTGATGTCTTCGTTACGCAGACGCACACAACCATGACTTACACGCAGGCCGATACCGAAGTTGGCGTTGGTGCCATGGATAGCGTACAGGCGACCGATGTAGAGTGCATACAGCCCCATCGGGTTATCCGGACCAGCCGGAACGACCGCCGGAAGCGGTTCGCCCGCAGCGCGGTACTCTGCGTGCATTTTAGCGGTCGGCGTCCAGGTCGGGCCTGCTTTTTTACGCTCAACTTTGGTGGTCCAGTTGATAGGCGTGTCTTTGCCTAACTGACCAATGCCGATCGGCAGCACGATAACGGTGTTGGTCCCTTTCGGATAGTAATACAGACGCATCTCTGCACTGTTAATGACGATGCCTTCATGAACGGTATCCGGCAGGATCAGCTGCTGCGGAATATTCAGTACAGTACCGCCTTTCGGCAGGAAGGTATCCACACCCGGGTTCGCTTCCATCATATTGGAAAGTCCCATCTGGTACTCGGCGGCAAAATACTCCAGCGGCTGAGTGTTACCTTCAGGAATGGTGATCACCTGATTCTGACCAACCAGGCGACTCCCGTCGGTTGGCAGAGGATAAGTTACCGCAGAGGCGGTACTGCAAAAGCCGACAACAGCGAAGGCCGCTGCGAATAATGTTTTCAATTTCATATTCATGTTAAGCGAGATTTTGTGCCTGGCAGGCCATTGGGTTGAGAATATTAGAGTATTGGAAGTGCATTATAAGTTCATTCCAGCTCACAGTGAAATCAGATGTGTACGAAATCACATTTTTTGCCTTTGGCTTGAGTGTAGACCTTAAGCGAGGAGCAGGATCTTCTTTCAGACTTATGGCATAATGCGCGGTTTGTCATATCTCTTTTCAGGATACGCCTGTGTTAGTTTCCAGTAACGTCACCATGCAGTTCGGCAGTAAGCCGTTGTTTGAAAACATTTCCGTCAAATTTGGCGGCGGCAACCGTTACGGCCTGATTGGCGCGAACGGTAGTGGTAAATCCACCTTTATGAAGATCCTCGGCGGCGACTTAGAGCCGACGTTGGGTAACGTTTCCCTCGATCCCAACGAGCGCATTGGTAAGCTGCGTCAGGATCAGTTTGCCTTTGAAGAGTTCACTGTGCTGGATACGGTGATCATGGGGCATAAAGAGTTGTGGGAAGTGAAGCAGGAGCGTGACCGCATCTATGCTTTGCCGGAAATGAGTGAAGAAGACGGCTATAAAGTGGCCGATCTGGAAGTGAAATACGGCGAAATGGACGGTTACTCTGCGGAAGCTCGCGCTGGTGAACTGTTGCTTGGCGTGGGAATTCCAGTGGAACAGCACTACGGCCCGATGAGTGAAGTTGCTCCTGGCTGGAAGCTGCGTGTGCTGCTGGCGCAGGCGCTGTTTGCTGATCCGGACATTCTCCTGCTCGACGAACCGACCAACAACCTCGACATCGACACCATTCGCTGGCTGGAACAGGTGCTGAACGAGCGTGACAGCACCATGATCATCATCTCGCACGACCGTCACTTCCTTAACATGGTTTGTACCCACATGGCGGATCTGGATTACGGCGAGCTGCGCGTTTATCCGGGCAACTACGATGAGTACATGACGGCGGCGACTCAGGCGCGTGAACGTCTGCTGGCTGATAACGCCAAGAAGAAAGCGCAGATTGCTGAGTTGCAATCTTTCGTTAGCCGCTTTAGCGCCAACGCCTCGAAATCTCGCCAGGCAACTTCGCGCGCGCGCCAGATTGATAAAATCAAACTGGAAGAGGTGAAAGCCTCCAGCCGTCAGAACCCGTTCATCCGTTTTGAACAGGATAAGAAACTGTTCCGTAACGCGCTGGAAGTGGAAGGTCTGACTAAAGGGTTTGATAACGGTCCACTGTTTAAAAATCTCAACCTGCTGCTGGAAGTGGGTGAAAAACTGGCTGTACTGGGTACCAACGGCGTCGGTAAATCAACGCTGCTGAAAACGCTGGTGGGCGATCTGCAACCGGACAGCGGCACCGTAAAATGGTCTGAGAACGCGCGCATTGGTTACTACGCCCAGGACCATGAATATGAGTTCGAAAATGATCTGACCGTGTTCGAATGGATGAGCCAGTGGAAGCAGGAAGGCGATGACGAGCAGGCGGTACGCAGCATTCTCGGTCGTTTACTGTTCAGCCAGGACGACATCAAAAAGCCAGCGAAAGTGCTTTCCGGTGGGGAGAAAGGGCGGATGCTGTTTGGTAAGTTAATGATGCAGAAGCCGAACATTCTGATCATGGACGAACCGACCAACCACCTGGATATGGAATCTATTGAGTCGCTGAACATGGCGCTGGAACTGTATCAGGGCACGCTGATCTTTGTTTCACACGACCGTGAGTTCGTAAGCTCCCTGGCGACCCGTATTCTGGAAATCACCCCGGAACGCGTGATCGACTTTAGCGGTAATTACGAAGATTACCTGCGTAGTAAAGGGATCGAGTAAGTTATTATCAGTAGCCCTGATATGGTCAGGGCTACTGAAACTGATGACAAACGCAAGATTGCCTGGTGCGCTACGCTTATCAGACCTGGCAGTGTATCGCAATATATTGAATTTTCATGATTTTGTATGCCAAATAAGGCGGTCACGCCGTATCCGGCATAATGACATGCACTTTCTCAATAAACTGAATTGGCGATAATCAAAGATTAAACGGCGGTTTATTTTCCAGCACCGCCTGAATCACATTCAGCGCGCCTTCATGATTATTATCATCGGTAGCGTAACGGGCGATTTGTTTAATGTTTTCCGCAGCATTGCTCATCGCAAAGGAATAACGCGCCATTTTCAGCATCTCCGCATCGTTACCGCTGTCGCCAATCGCTACCACATTTTGCGGTGACAGATCCCAGCGTTTCAGTAACCGCGAAATACCGTTTGCTTTATGTAGACCGGGAATAATCAAGTCGATAAAGCCAAAACCACTGGTGACGGGTTTCATAATGCCATCCAGCGCTATGTGCAGTTTGTCGATCACTAACGGGATTTGTTCATCCGGCAGGTTGAGCGAAAACTTGAACAGTACGTCGTCAATCTCCTGATAATCTTTTACAGGTTTCAGGCGATGGTAGTGTTTTGCCATCAGTGCGACGAATGCTTCGGGGGCATTTTCGCTGACATATGCACTTTGCAGACCGCAGGCGACAAAATTGAGTTGCTTATCTTTTAGCAACTCGCCAATAACAATCCGCGATTCATGTCGGGTCAGTTCGCCGTGGAACAACTGCTTGCCATGTTCGTAAACCAGTGCGCCGTTTTCCGCGACAAAAGAGATCTCATCCTTTAGCTCAGGAAAGAACGAAATAAGCTGGTAATACTGATTACCGCTGGCGACAACGAACTCAATGCCGCGCTTTTTCAGTTCCTGATATTGCGCCATAAAACGTGGTTGGTTGTACGTTTTGGCGTCGTTAAGAAAAGTACCGTCCATGTCTGTGACGATAACTTTTACGCTCATAGGTGTGCTCCTGGCTCGAAAATGAAACCGTAACAGTGTAATAACAATGTGACGCAGAGCACAAATTATATTTCGAATGAAAGCGAGGCTGAAATTGATGATGTGAATGATTTGGCCCGGCGACGACGACGCCGGGCTGAGGGGATTACAGCATGTGTTCGGTACGGGCGATGATATCGTCCTGTGCGTCTGGAGAGAGCGCGGTGAAGAAGGCGGAATAACCCGCTACGCGTACCACCAGATCGCGGTATTGATCCGGATGTTTCTTCGCCTCCAGCAATGTTTCGCGGGAAACAATGTTGTACTGAATATGCCAGCCTTTATGCACTTCAAAGAAGGTACGCAGCAGGATCATCAGTTTCTGCTTGTCAGATTCATTCTCCAGCGTTGCCGGATTCAGTTTCTGGTTGAGCAGCACGCCGCCGAGAATTGCTGCCGTAGGCAGTTTACCCACCGAGCCAATGACCGCAGTAGGGCCGAGATGGTCAGTACCGGAGGCCGGACTAGCGCCTTCTGCCAGCGGGGTATGTGCTTTACGTCCGTCCGGCGTTGCCATAGTCTGCGCGCCAAACGGTACGTTAGCGGAGATAGACGATGTGCCCGCATAATAGTTGCCGCCAATCGGACCACGACCGTAGCGCGGGTTATGGTACTGCTTCAGTTCGTCGATATAGGTCTGATAAGCGCGAGCCAGCAGCGTATCGACAGTATCATCGTCGTTGCCGTACTTCGGCGCACCGTTAATCAGCCGCTGACGCAGCTGCTCGTGAGTCAGGCCGTCGAAGTCATCCGCCAGTGCGGCAGCCAGCTGTTGCTGACCAATCGCGCCCTGTTCAAATACCAGTTTCTTCACTGCCGCCAGGCTGTTGCCGAGGTTAGCAATGCCGACCTGCAGGCCAGAAACCCAGTCATATTTCGCGCCGCCTTGCTTGATACTTTTCGCTCGCTCAATACAGTCATCGACCAGCGCCGAGCAGAGAATATCGTGTACGTTCTCTTCCAGCATGGTATCGACGACATATTCGATTTCGATTGATTTACGCGTGTAGTAACGGATTTGCGTATCCCATGCGTCCATTACTTCATCGAAGTTGTTGAAGTTACCCGCTGACAACGCTTTTTCTTGTGGCAGGAACACTTTGCCGCTGGTGGCATCACGACCGCCTTCCAGCGCCGCCAGCATCACGCGGGCGAAGTTGATAAAGCTCATGCCGGTACAGCGATAGCCCCATTTGCCACCGACGGCGGTTTCGATACAACCAATCGCTGCATAGTCGTAAGCGTCCTGCGGTTCAATACCGAGTTTAATAAATTCCGGGATGACGATTTCGTCGTTGTTGAACGCCGGCATCCCGAAACCACAGCGGATCACCTGAACACAGGCATCGAGGAAATCGTTGCTCATTCCCGCGTGGTAGCGCACGCTGAGGTTAGGCTGAGTGGAACGCAGGCGACCGCAAGATTCGAGGATCGCATAAGAGAGTGGATTTACCGCGTCCATCGGTTGACCATCAACCAGATTTTGCCCGCCAATGGTGACGTTCTGATACAGTGGACTTCCCGCAGAGGCTTTTGAGTGTGAGCCGGAGCGGATTTTGTTCACTTCCAGCAATTTCAACCAGCAGCTATGCAGCATCTCGATGGCGTGTTCGCGATCCAGTGTCTGGTTCAGTTCAACGTCGCGGCGATAGTATGGGTAGAGATACTGGTCCATACGACCAAACGATACCGAGTGACCGTTAGATTCGATCTGCAAAATCAACTGGATGAAGTAACACAGTTGCAGCGCCTGCCAGAAAGTCTGCGGCGGCTGGTGGGCGATAAGATCGCAGTTTTCTGCTATCGTCAGCAGTTCATCGCGACGGCTTTCGCGGGTTTCGGTCGCGGCCATTTCACGCGCCAGGGCAGCGAAACGTTCAATGTGTTCACTGACTGCCACCAGCACGATATCAATCGCTTTCAGGAATTGCTCGCCATGTAAATCTTCCAGTACCGTCAGATTGATGCGCGAGCGACGTTCCGCCACTTTCTCACGCAGACCATCAAGCCCTTTTTCCAGCAGTAGCGGGAAATTCACCGCCAGGTGCGCATCGCCGGAGGTCATATTGCCCTCCGCTTTAATGATGCCGGTCGCCAGCAGACCTTTTTGCTCATCGGTAAACATGCCGTAGCAGCGATCCTGTACGGTCTGACCGCGCCACCACGGGCACACTTCATGCAGAACACGTTTGTTCTCCTCGCTCACCGCAAAACCAGCACCCGGACGATCTGCCAGATCATCAATCTCTTTTTCGATCCAGGAGACGGTATATTCCGGGAAGATCGGCGCGGCGCGAACTTCGCTTGCCTGGTTGCCAATGATCAACTCATCGTGCTTGATCCAGATGGTGCGATTCGCCAGGTGATGCGCCAGTGCCAGCGCGCGACGTACCGGGATTGGCTTATCGAGATGTTGTTGATACATCTCGGTATAGTGTTGTGCTCGTTCGGTACAGACCGGCGGTTTCACAATATGCACCAGCGCATTTTTGTGCGCTTTAATGCGGTCGCTGAGCGTATCCAGTTTTAGTGTTGTCATGATTGTTATCCTCGTAAGGTCGCGGTTAACCCTTTCTGGCAGGCATACTGCTGGGCAAAGTCGAGCAGTTCTGGCGCATCAAGCGGTTTTTCCGGGGCGTCATAGGGCAGATTAAGTAAGTGATATTTGTTGATGCCCAGTGTGTGGTAGGGCAGAAAATGAATTTCGCTAACGTGCAGCTCGTCGGCGGCAAAATCGGTAATGGCTTTCACAGAAGTTTCGTCGGCATTAAAGCCCTGAATCAGTGGCACGCGGATAATGATTTTTTTGCCGGCTGCGGCGAGTTTTTTCAGGTTATCCAGCACCCTGGCGGCGTTACCGTCGGTCCACTGTTTAAACGGCGCGTCGGCAACGTGTTTTAAATCGGCAAGAAACAGATCGATATAGGACAGAGAAGGGGCGATATATTTCCACGGCACATGCAGACAGGTTTCTACCGCAGTATGAATACCGGCTTCGTGGCTGGCTTGCAGTAGCCCCATCGCCATTTCCGGCTGCATAAACGGTTCTCCGCCAGAAAGTGTTAAGCCGCCGCCGCTGCGATCGTAAAACGGTTTATCGCGCAAAACGGTTGCCATGATCTCCTCAACGCTTTTCACTTCACCACACACGGTTAACGCCTGTGTTGGGCAGCAGTCGGTTAGCGCCGTAAAATGCTCCGGGGTTAACTTTTCCCGATGAATAAGCAAACCATTCAACGCGCGCTCAATCACTTCCGGTGCGGTCTTAGCGCACAGCTCACAGCCTTCCAGACAGAGTCGTGGGTCATACAGCAGATCCTGCGTGCGGGCGCGGCTTTCCGGGTTCTGACACCAGCGGCAACCCAGCGAACAGCCTTTAAGAAATACGACCGTGCGGATACCGGGGCCATCATGGGTCGAGTAGCGTTGAATATTGAAAATCATAGTTGCCTCTCTGTTTCGTTCAAATATTAAAATACTTTCGAATGAAAGTTAGATTGATGTGCGTCAACTGTTCAGAGAGTTTTCCCGTGATAGTCTACATTCAGACAAAAAGTACATTTTGAGGATGGTTATGGAACTGTATCTGGATACTTCAGACGTTGTTGCGGTGAAGGCGCTGTCACGTATTTTTCCGCTGGCGGGTGTAACCACTAACCCAAGCATTATCGCAGCGGGTAAAAAACCGCTGGAGGTTGTGCTTCCGCAACTTCACGAGGCGATGGGCGGTCAGGGGCGTCTGTTTGCCCAGGTAATGGCTACCACTGCTGAAGGGATGGTGAATGACGCACGTAAATTGCGTTCTATTATTGCGGATATCGTGGTGAAAGTTCCGGTGACCGCTGAGGGGCTGGCAGCTATTAAGATGTTAAAAGCGGAAGGGATTCCGACGCTGGGAACCGCGGTATATGGCGCAGCACAAGGGCTACTGTCGGCGCTGGCAGGTGCGGAATATGTTGCGCCTTACGTTAATCGTATTGATGCTCAGGGCGGTAGCGGTATTCAGACTGTGACCGACTTACACCAGTTATTGAAAATGCATACGCCGCAGGCGAAAGTGTTAGCCGCGAGTTTCAAAACCCCGCGTCAGGCGCTGGACTGCTTACTGGCAGGGGGTGAATCAATTACTCTGCCGCTGGATGTGGCACAACAGATGATTAGCTATCCGGCAGTTGATGCCGCTGTGGCGAAGTTTGAGCAGGACTGGCAAGGAGCGTTTGGCAGAACGTCGATTTAACCGGACGTTCTGCATTCTCATAAATTGCTGATGACGTGGCGGAGTGCCGCGTCTTATCTGGCCTGGAGGTGGCAGTTACTGCCCGCACACCTCACACCCCGGATTACGCATCAGTTTCATTTCGCGAAACTGACAGGTCATCGCATCGTACATCACGATTTTTCCGCTGGCAGGTTTGCCATAACCGGCCAGCAGTTTAATCGCTTCCATTGCCTGCAATGAACCAATTACGCCGATTAACGGTGCCATCACGCCTGCTTCTACGCAGGTTAACGCGTTCTCGCCAAACAAACGGCTAAGGCAGTGATAGCACGGTTCGCCGTCCTGATAAGTGAAGACCGTGATTTGCCCTTCCATACGAATTGCCGCGCCGGAAACCAGCGGCACCTTCGCGGCAAAACAGCCTGCGTTCAGTTGATTACGTACCGCAACGTTATCCGTACAGTCGAGCACCAGATCGTGTTTTGCAATCATCGCAGCAAGTTCAGCGTCATCAAGCAGCGCATTGACTGGCGTAATCGCGATATGTGGGTTGATCCGCGTCAGGGCGTCACGGGCGGATTCCACCTTTGGTTGCCCGACCGTGGCATCACTGTGCAGCGTCTGGCGTTGCAGATTGGAGAGCGAAACCGTGTCGAAGTCGAGCAGCGTCAGGTTGCCGACACCGGCGCTTGCCAGATATTGCGATGCCGCACAGCCGAGGCCACCAAGCCCCACCACCAACACGCGAGAATCCTTCAGCGCTTCCTGACCGTCAAAATCAAAACCACGCAGGATGATTTGCCGGTTGTAGCGCAGCATCTCCTGATCGCTGAGTTCTGCCATTACAGGCCTCCGAACAACGCGTTAAACGGTTCGACTTCCACCCATTCGCCCACGTCAACATTGCCGCGCTCGCGTTCCAGCACGATAAAGCAGTTGCCGAGGCTAAAGGAGCTAAATATATGTGAACCCTGATGTCCGGTGGTCGTCACTTCCAGTTCGCCATCGGCGTTGCGTTGCAGCACGCCGCGCTGGAAATCAAGGCGTCCTGGCGTTTTTTTCAGGCGGGACGCTGTGCGTACACGCTGGCGCGCGGGCAGGCCACTGGCGGTATTGCCGCTTAGTTTTGCCAGCAAAGGCTGTACCAGTTGATAGAAGGTCAGCGTCGCTGAAACCGGGTTGCCCGGCAGGCCGCAGAACCAACTATTAGAAAGTTTACCGAACGCGAACGGTTTACCCGGTTTAATCGCCAGTTTCCAGAAGGCGATCTCCCCCAGCTCTTCAAGAATCGTTTTGGTGTAATCCGCTTCACCCACTGAAACACCGCCGGAACTGATCACTACATCCGCCTGGCTGTCGGCTTCAATAAATGCGGCGCGCAGGGCATGGGGATCGTCGCGGATAATCCCTAAGTTGATTACCTCGCATCCCAACTGTTCTAACATCAGGTGTACGGCGAGACGGTTGGTATCGTAGATTTGGCCGTCGCCCAACGGCTGACCGGGCAACTGGAGTTCATCACCGGTAGAAAAAAGCGCTACACGCACTTTACGAATCACCGGAACTTCGGCAATCCCTAGCGAAGCAATCACTGGCAGTTCAGCGGTAGTCAGGCGAGTCCCCGCCGGGAAAACAACCGCACCTGCAGAGATATCTTCACCGCGACGGCGAATATTTTGCCCGCTACGCGCTTCAGCAGTAAAACGCACGCCATTGTCCGTTTGTTCAGTCTGCTCCTGCATCACCACCGCTTCGCAGCCTTCCGGCACCGGCGCACCGGTCATAATACGAATGCAGGTACCCGCAGGCCATTCACCATGGTACGGCTGACCGGCAAAGGATTTACCGGCAACGGGCAGCGGTTGCCCGGAGGCAATATCGGCTAAACGCACCGCGTAGCCGTCCATAGCGGAGTTATCAAACCCCGGGACATCCAGTGGCGAAACGACATCACTCGCCAGAATACGACCAAAACACTGAACCAGTGGCAGCGTTTCCTGGGCGGTCAGTGGGGTAACGCGAGAAAGCATCTCATTAAGCGCGGTGTCGAGCGACATCAATCCGGTGGTAAATTCCATGAAAACACTCCTGCGGAGGCAAAATCGAATTTGCCTATTATGTCAGAAAAACGCCACAGACTGTATGCCACCTCGGGTGTAGCGCTGGCTCCTGCCTTTACATGCCATATCCATCTTTCTATATTCAAAAATTGAATGAGTCATTCATAAAAATTCTGATATTTATAGCAAAAGTGGCGAGTCACCCTTAATGGACGAATACTATGGGCAAAGCAGTCATTGCAATTCATGGTGGCGCAGGTGCAATTAGCCGCGCGCAGATGAGTCTGCAACAGGAATTACGCTACATCGAGGCGTTGTCTGCCATTGTTGAAACCGGGCAGAAAATGCTGGTAGCGGGCGAAAGTGCGCTGGATGTGGTGACGGAAGCGGTGCGTCTGCTGGAAGAGTGTCCACTGTTTAACGCCGGAATTGGCGCTGTCTTTACGCGTGATGAAACCCATGAACTGGACGCCTGTGTGATGGATGGTAACACCCTGAAAGCCGGTGCGGTGGCGGGCGTTAGTCATCTGCGTAATCCGGTTCTTGCCGCCCGACTGGTGATGGAGCAAAGCCCGCATGTGATGATGATTGGCGAAGGGGCAGAAAATTTTGCGTTTGCTCATGGCATGGAGTGCGTCTCGCCGGAGATTTTCTCCACGCCTTTGCGTTATGAACAACTACTGGCAGCGCGCGAGGAAGGGGCAACAGTCCTCGACCATAGCGGTGCGCCACTGGATGAAAAACAAAAAATGGGCACCGTAGGGGCCGTGGCGTTGGATTTAGACGGCAATCTGGCGGCAGCCACGTCCACGGGCGGAATGACCAATAAATTACCCGGACGAGTTGGCGATAGTCCCTTAGTGGGGGCCGGATGCTATGCCAATAACGCCAGTGTGGCGGTTTCCTGTACCGGTACGGGCGAAGTCTTCATCCGCGCGCTGGCGGCATATGATATCGCCGCGTTAATGGATTACGGCGGATTAAGTCTCGCGGAAGCCTGCGAGCGGGTAGTAATGGAAAAACTCCCTGCGCTTGGCGGTAGCGGTGGCTTAATCGCTATCGACCATGAAGGGAATGTCGCGCTACCGTTTAACACCGAAGGAATGTATCGCGCCTGGGGCTACGCAGGCGATACGCCAACCACCGGTATCTACCGTGAAAAAGGGGACACCGTTGCCACACAGTGATGAACTTGATGCCGGTGATGTGCTGGCGGTTGAAAATCTGAATATTGCCTTTATGCAGGAGCAGCACAAAATAGCTGCGGTCCGCAATCTCTCTTTTAGCCTGCAACGTGGTGAGACGCTGGCAATTGTTGGCGAATCCGGCTCCGGTAAGTCAGTGACTGCGCTGGCATTGATGCGCCTGTTGGAACAGGCGGGCGGTTTAGTGCAGTGCGATAAAATGCTGTTGCAGCGGCGCAGTCGCGAAGTAATTGAACTTAGCGAGCAGAGTGCTGCACAAATGCGCCATGTGCGCGGGGCGGATATGGCGATGATATTTCAGGAGCCGATGACATCGCTGAACCCGGTATTTACTGTGGGTGAACAGATTGCTGAATCTATTCGTCTGCATCAGAACGCCAGTCGTGAAGAAGCGATGGTCGAGGCGAAGCGGATGCTGGATCAGGTACGCATTCCGGAGGCACAAACCATTCTTTCACGTTATCCGCATCAACTCTCTGGCGGGATGCGCCAGCGAGTGATGATTGCGATGGCGCTGTCATGCCGCCCGGCGGTGCTGATTGCCGATGAGCCAACCACCGCGTTGGATGTCACTATTCAGGCGCAGATCCTGCAATTAATCAAAGTATTGCAAAAAGAGATGTCGATGGGCGTTATCTTTATCACTCACGATATGGGCGTGGTGGCAGAGATTGCCGATCGGGTACTGGTGATGTATCAGGGCGAGGCGGTGGAAACGGGTAGCGTCGAACAGATTTTTCATGCACCGCAACATCCTTATACCCGTGCGCTGTTAGCTGCTGTTCCGCAACTTGGTGCGATGAAAGGGTTAGATTATCCCCGACGTTTCCCATTGATATCGCTTGAACATCCAGCGAAACAGGAGCCACCCATCGAGCAGAAAACGGTGGTGGATGGCGAACCTGTTTTACGGGTGCGTAATCTGGTCTCCCGTTTCCCTTTGCGCAGCGGTTTGTTGAATCGCGTAACGCGGGAAGTGCATGCCGTTGAGAAAGTCAGTTTTGATCTCTGGCCTGGTGAAACGCTATCGCTGGTGGGCGAGTCTGGCAGCGGTAAATCCACCACCGGGCGGGCGTTGCTGCGCCTGGTCGAATCGCAGGGCGGCGAAATTATCTTTAACGGTCAGCGAATCGATACCTTGTCACCCGGTAAACTTCAGGCATTGCGCCGCGATATTCAGTTTATTTTTCAGGACCCTTACGCTTCGCTGGACCCACGTCAGACCATCGGTGATTCGATTCTCGAACCGCTGCGCGTACACGGTTTATTGCCAGGTAAAGAAGCGGCTGCACGCGTTGCGTGGTTGCTGGAGCGCGTGGGCCTGTTACCGGAACATGCCTGGCGTTACCCACATGAGTTTTCCGGCGGTCAGCGCCAGCGCATCTGCATTGCTCGCGCGTTGGCATTGAATCCAAAAGTGATCATTGCCGACGAAGCCGTTTCGGCGCTGGATGTTTCTATTCGCGGGCAGATTATCAACTTGTTGCTCGATCTCCAGCGTGATTTCGGCATTGCGTATCTGTTTATCTCCCACGATATGGCCGTGGTTGAGCGGATTAGTCATCGTGTGGCGGTGATGTATCTCGGGCAAATTGTTGAAATTGGTCCACGGCGCGCGGTCTTTGAAAATCCGCAGCATCCTTATACGCGTAAATTACTGGCGGCAGTTCCGGTCGCTGAACCGTCCCGACAACGACCGCAGCGTGTACTGCTGTCGGACGATCTTCCCAGCAATATTCATCTGCGTGGCGAAGAGGTTGCAGCCGTCTCGTTGCAATGCGTCGGGCCGGGGCATTACGTTGCACAACCACAATCAGAATACGCATTCATGCGTAGATAACATTCAGGCGGAGAATAAAATGGCAAGAGCTGTACACCGGAGTGGGTTAGTGGCGCTGGGCATTGCGACAGCGTTGATGGCATCTTGTGCATTCGCTGCCAAAGAGGTGGTGGTGGCGGTAGGATCGAACTTCACCACGCTCGATCCGTATGACGCAAATGACACGTTATCTCAGGCCGTAGCGAAATCGTTTTACCAGGGGCTGTTCGGTCTGGATAAAGAGATGAAACTGAAAAACGTGCTGGCGGAGAGTTACACCGTTTCCGATGACGGCCTTACTTACACCGTGAAATTGCGGGAAGGCATTAAATTCCAGGATGGCACCGATTTCAACGCAGCGGCGGTGAAAGCGAATCTGGACCGGGCCAGCGATCCGGCGAATCATCTTAAACGCTATAACCTGTATAAGAATATTGCCAAAACGGAAGCGATCGATCCGACAACGGTAAAGATTACCCTCAAACAGCCATTCTCAGCGTTTATTAATATTCTTGCCCATCCGGCGACCGCGATGATTTCACCGGCAGCGCTGGAAAAATATGGCAAGGAGATTGGTTTTCATCCGGTGGGAACCGGGCCGTATGAACTGGATACCTGGAATCAGACCGATTTTGTGAAGGTGAAAAAATTCGCGGGTTACTGGCAGCCAGGATTGCCCAAACTGGACAGCATAACCTGGCGTCCGGTGGCGGATAACAACACCCGCGCGGCAATGCTGCAAACCGGTGAAGCGCAGTTTGCTTTCCCCATTCCCTACGAGCAGGCCGCACTGCTGGAGAAAAACAAAAATATCGAGTTGATGGCCAGTCCGTCAATTATGCAGCGTTATATCAGTATGAACGTGACGCAAAAGCCGTTCGATAACCCGAAGGTCCGTGAGGCGCTGAATTACGCCATTAACCGCCCGGCGCTGGTGAAAGTGGCCTTCGCGGGCTATGCAACGCCAGCTACTGGTGTGGTACCGCCGAGTATCGCCTACGCGCAAAGTTATAAACCGTGGCCTTACGATCCAGTGAAAGCGCGCGAATTACTTAAAGAGGCGGGATATCCCAACGGTTTCAGTACCACGCTGTGGTCGTCACATAACCACAGCACCGCGCAGAAAGTGCTGCAATTTACCCAGCAGCAGTTAGCGCAGGTTGGGATTAAAGCCCAGGTGACTGCGATGGATGCCGGGCAACGGGCGGCAGAAGTTGAAGGTAAAGGGCAAAAAGAGAGCGGCGTGCGGATGTTCTACACTGGCTGGTCGGCTTCAACCGGCGAAGCCGACTGGGCTCTATCGCCGCTGTTTGCCTCGCAGAACTGGCCACCAACGCTGTTTAATACCGCGTTTTACAGCAATAAACAGGTGGATGACTTCCTGGCTCAGGCACTGAAAACTAATGATCCGGCGGAAAAGACCCGCTTGTATAAGGCGGCGCAGGATATCATCTGGCAAGAGTCGCCGTGGATCCCGCTGGTGGTAGAAAAACTGGTGTCGGCACACAGTAAAAACCTGACCGGTTTTTGGATCATGCCAGACACCGGCTTCAGCTTTGAAGATGCGGATTTGCAATAAGCAACGCAGGGAGTGGAATGCTTAATTACGTTATCAAACGCTTACTGGGGTTGATTCCGACGCTGTTTATCGTCTCGGTGCTGGTGTTTTTATTTGTCCACATGCTGCCCGGCGATCCGGCGCGATTGATTGCCGGGCCCGAAGCTGATGCGCAGGTTATAGAACTGGTGCGTCAGCAGCTGGGGTTGGATCAGCCGCTGTATCACCAGTTCTGGCACTATATCAGCAATGCTGTGCAGGGGGATTTTGGCCTGTCGATGGTGTCGCGTCGTCCGGTTGCCGATGAGATTGCCAGCCGCTTTATGCCAACGCTGTGGCTGACCATAACCAGTATGGTCTGGGCGGTGATATTTGGTATGGCGGCGGGAATTATCGCCGCCGTCTGGCGTAACCGTTGGCCGGATCGATTGAGTATGACTATTGCGGTGTCGGGGATTTCGTTTCCGGCATTTGCTCTGGGGATGCTTTTAATTCAGGTATTCTCTGTTGAACTGGGCTGGCTGCCTACCGTGGGAGCAGACAGTTGGCAGCACTACATTTTACCCTCCCTGACGCTCGGCGCGGCAGTGGCCGCCGTGATGGCGCGCTTTACCCGCGCGTCGTTTGTCGACGTTTTAAGCGAAGATTATATGCGTACCGCGAGGGCGAAAGGGGTGAGCGAAACCTGGGTTGTCCTCAAACACGGGCTACGTAACGCGATGATCCCGGTAGTGACCATGATGGGTTTACAGTTTGGCTTTTTGCTCGGTGGTTCCATCGTGGTGGAGAAAGTTTTCAACTGGCCCGGACTTGGACGCTTACTCGTTGACTCCGTAGAAATGCGCGATTACCCGGTGATTCAGGCGGAAATTCTGCTTTTCTCGCTGGAATTTATTCTTATCAACTTAGTGGTGGATGTGCTTTACGCCGCCATTAACCCGGCTATCAGGTACAAGTAAGGATGCGACTATTTAACTGGCGACGTCAGGCGGTGTTAAACGCCATGCCACTGGTCAAACCTGACCAGGTACGTACACCGTGGCATGAATTCTGGCGACGATTTCGCCGTCAGCATATGGCGATGACCGCCGCATTGTTCGTTATTTTATTGATTGTGGTGGCTATTTTTGCACGCTGGATCGCTCCCTATGACGCCGAAAATTATTTTGATTATGACAATCTGAATAACGGACCTTCTTTGCAGCACTGGTTTGGCGTCGATTCACTGGGGCGTGACATTTTCAGCCGTGTCCTGGTTGGTGCGCAAATCTCGCTGGCGGCGGGCGTGTTTGCCGTGTTTATCGGTGCGGCGATCGGGACGTTGCTGGGCTTGTTGGCTGGATATTATGAAGGCTGGTGGGATCGGCTGAGCATGCGCATTTGCGATGTGCTGTTTGCCTTCCCGGGTATTTTACTGGCGATCGCTGTTGTTGCGGTGTTGGGAAGCGGCATTGCTAACGTGATTATCGCAGTCGCCATTTTTTCCATCCCCGCGTTTGCCCGCCTGGTGCGCGGCAACACGCTGGTGTTGAAACAGCAAACCTTTATTGAGTCAGCACGCAGTATTGGTGCCAGCGATATGACCATTTTATTGCGTCATATCCTGCCTGGGACCGTCTCTTCTATCGTGGTGTTTTTCACCATGCGCATTGGCACCTCGATTATCTCTGCCGCCAGCCTGTCATTTCTCGGCCTCGGTGCGCAGCCGCCGACACCAGAGTGGGGGGCAATGCTCAATGAGGCACGAGCGGATATGGTTATCGCGCCGCATGTCGCTGTTTTTCCGGCCCTGGCTATTTTTCTGACCGTACTGGCGTTCAATTTGTTGGGCGATGGTTTACGCGATGCGCTGGATCCGAAAATTAAAGGATAGTTACGTTTGAATATTGCTTGAAAGGGTAATCACCTCACAGGAAATTATTGCCCTAAGCAAGTGTTGTAACTTTCTGCTGATTTTGTAGAATCGGGTAATTTGGTTAAAAAGCCGCAGCAAGGGACTATTTTGCAGCGGCACAGCGTTCAGACAGTTATTTTGTTAAATGTATTAACATGCTGAGTTTATACGAAAAGATAAAGATAAGGCTGATAATTTTATTTTTATTGGCAGCACTGTCATTTATTGGTCTTTTTTTCATCATTAACTATCAACTGGTATCGGAACGCGCGGTAAAACGTGCCGATAGCCGCTTTGAACTTATTCAGAAAAACGTTGGCTATTTCTTTAAAGATATTGAACGTTCGGCCCTGACATTAAAGGACTCACTGTATTTATTAAAAAATACAGAGGAGATTCAACGTGCCGTGATTCTGAAAATGGAAATGATGCCATTTTTAGACTCGGTGGGACTGGTACTTGATGATAATAAATATTATCTCTTTTCGCGGAGGGCGAATGATAAAATCGTTGTTTATCATCAGGAACAAGTAAATGGACCGCTTGTCGACGAGTCAGGGCGGGTTATTTTTGCCGATTTTAACCCATCGAAACGACCGTGGTCGATGGCTTCAGATGACTCTAACAACAGCTGGAATCCGGCATACAATTGCTTTGATCGTCCGGGTAAAAAATGTATCTCTTTTACGCTACACATCAACGGCAAAGATCATGATTTGTTAGCGGTAGATAAAATTCATGTCGATTTAAACTGGCGATATCTGAACGAGTATCTTGATCACATCAGCGCTAATGATGAAGTTCTATTTTTAAAGCAAGGTCATGAGATCATTGCTAAGAATCAACTCGCTCGTGAAAAATTGATTATTTATAATAGCGAAGGTAATTATAATATTATTGATTCTGTCGATACGGAATATATTGAAAAAACATCAGCGGTGCCAAACAACGCATTATTCGAAATCTATTTTTATTATCCTGGTGGTAATTTATTGAACGCATCAGATAAACTTTTTTATCTGCCGTTTGCTTTCATTATTATCGTATTGCTGGTGGTTTATTTAATGACCACTCGAGTGTTCCGTCGGCAATTTTCTGAAATGACAGATTTGGTCAATACGCTGGCGTTTTTGCCCGACTCTACGGATCAAATCGAGGCTCTGAAGATTCGTGAAGGCGATGCGAAAGAGATTATCAGCATCAAAAATTCGATCGCGGAAATGAAAGATGCTGAAATTGAACGGGCAAATAAATTGCTCTCGCTGATCTCTTACGATCAGGAAAGCGGTTTTATTAAAAATATGGCGATTATTGAGTCCAACAATAATCAGTATCTGGCTGTGGGGATCATCAAACTGTGTGGTCTGGAAGCTGTGGAAGCGGTGTTTGGTGTTGATGAACGCAATAAAATCGTCAGGAAATTGTGTCAGCGAATTGCCGAGAAATATGCGCAATGCTGCGATATCGTGACATTTAATGCCGATCTCTATTTACTCCTGTGCCGGGAAAATGTACAGACGTTTACCCGTAAGATAGCGACGGTAAACGATTTTGACAGCAGTTTTGGCTACCGCAATCTGCGCATCCATAAGTCTGCTATTTGTGAACCTTTGCAGGGGGAAAACGCCTGGAGTTACGCAGAAAAGCTGAAACTGGCGATTTCCAGTATCCGCAACCATATGTTCTCAGAGTTTATTTTCTGTGATGATGCGAAACTCAACGAAATAGAAGAGAATATCTGGATTGCGCGTAATATTCGCCATGCAATGGAAATTGGCGAACTATTCCTGGTCTATCAACCGATTGTTGATATTAACACCCGCACCATTTTGGGCGCGGAGGCGTTGTGCCGTTGGGTGTCTGCGGAGCGGGGGATTATTTCACCGCTGAAGTTCATTACCATTGCTGAAGATATCGGGTTTATCAATGAGCTGGGCTATCAAATTATTAAAACCGCGATGGGTGAATTCAGACATTTTAGTCAGCGTGCGTCGCTGAAGGATGATTTCTTACTGCATATTAATGTTTCGCCCTGGCAGTTAAACGAACCACACTTTCATGAGCGTTTTACTACCATCATGAAAGAAAATGGCCTGAAGGCGAACAGCCTTTGTGTTGAGATCACCGAAACCGTGATCGAGCGAATTAATGAACATTTCTATCTCAATATTGAACAACTGCGTAAACAAGGGGTACGGGTATCGATTGATGACTTTGGCACCGGTTTGTCAAACCTGAAACGTTTTTATGAAATTAATCCAGACAGTATAAAGGTGGATTCGCAATTTACCGGCGATATTTTCGGTACTGCAGGAAAAATTGTGCGCATTATTTTCGATCTGGCACGCTATAACCGGATCCCGGTGATTGCGGAAGGCGTAGAGAGCGAAGACGTTGCGCGTGAATTAATCAAATTAGGATGTGTTCAGGCTCAGGGGTATCTGTACCAGAAACCCATGCCATTCTCCGCCTGGGATAAAAGTGGAAAATTAGTAAAAGAGTAGTTTACGTATGTCCAGAATCAATAAATTCGTACTTACAGTCAGTCTGCTGATTTTTATCATGATTTCAGCAGTTGCCTGCGGGATCTACACTCAAATGGTAAAGGAACGGGTGTATGGCCTGAAACAGTCCGTTATTGATACTGCTTTTGCGGTGGCAAATATTGCTGAATATCGGCGTAGTGTGGCAATTGATCTCATCAACACGCTAAATCCTACGGAGGAACAGCTGTTGGTTGGCTTACGCACAGCTTACGCCGACTCGGTTTCACCCTCTTATTTGTACGATGTCGGTCCTTATCTGATTTCCAGTGACGAATGTATTCAGGTAAAGGAGTTCGAGAAAAATTATTGTGCAGATATTATGCAGGTTGTTAAGTATCGACATGTCAAAAATACAGGGTTTATCTCTTTTGATGGTAAAACCTTCGTCTATTACCTCTATCCGGTAACTCACAATCGTAGTCTGATATTTTTGCTTGGTCTGGAACGTTTTTCTTTACTGTCAAAATCGCTGGCGATGGATAGCGAGAACCTGATGTTCTCCCTGTTCAAGAACGGTAAATCGGTGACCGGTGATGAATATAACGCTAAAAACGCCATCTTCACCGTTTCGGAAGCAATGGAGCACTTCTCCTATTTGCCGACCGGGTTGTACGTATTTGCTTATAAAAAAGACGTTTATTTTCAGGTATGTACATTGATTATTTTCTTTGCCGCATTGGTGGCAGTGATATCGGGTGCCAGTTGCCTCTATCTGGTACGCAGAGTGATTAATCGTGGTATTGTGGAGAAAGAAGCCATTATTAATAACCATTTTGAACGCGTACTGGATGGCGGGCTTTTCTTTTCGGCTGCCGATGTCAAAAAACTCTACAGTATGTATAACTCGGCATTCCTGGACGATCTGACCAAAGCGATGGGCAGAAAATCCTTTGACGAAGATTTAAAAGCGCTGCCGGAAAAAGGCGGTTATTTGTGCCTGTTTGACGTCGATAAATTCAAAAACATTAACGACACCTTCGGTCATTTGCTGGGCGATGAAGTGTTGATGAAAGTGGTGAAAATCCTTAAATCACAGATCCCGGTAGATAAAGGTAAAGTTTACCGCTTCGGAGGTGACGAATTTGCGGTGATTTATACTGGCGGCACGCTGGAAGAGTTGCTATCGATTCTAAAAGAAATCGTTCATTTCCAGGTGGGAAGCATTAATTTAAGCACCAGTATCGGTGTAGCGCATTCAAATGAATGTACTACCGTTGAACGTTTGAAAATGCTGGCGGATGAGCGGCTGTATAAGAGTAAGAAAAACGGCAGGGCGCAGATTAGCTGGCAGTAATCATTATTCGCAGGCCGGACAAATGATTTTGCCCGGCCTGAATTAATTAAACCCGGCTACCCCACAAATCGTACTCATCGGCGTGCTCGACTTTCACTCGCAGGATATCACCCGGCTTAACGTTGGTTTCACCATTGAGATAAACCGCGCCGTCGATTTCCGGTGCATCTGCCATGCTGCGACCAATCGCGCCTTCTTCGTCCACTTCGTCGATAATCACCAGAATTTCACGGCCCACTTTCTCTTGCAGGCGCTCGGCGGAAATTTGCTGCTGCAACTGCATGAAACGGTTCCAGCGTTCTTCTTTCACTTCTTCCGGAACCTGGTCAGGCAGGGCATTGGCGTCTGCACCTTCAACCGGGCTGTATTTAAAGCAGCCAACGCGATCCAGACGTGCTTCTTTCAGGAAGTCGAGTAGCATCTGGAAATCTTCTTCCGTCTCGCCAGGGAAGCCAACAATAAAGGTTGAGCGTAGGGTCAGTTCCGGGCAGATTTTGCGCCACTGTTTGATGCGCGCCAGTTGGCGATCTACAGAACCCGGACGTTTCATCAGTTTGAGAATGCGCGGGCTGGCGTGCTGCAACGGAATGTCCAGATACGGCAGGATTTTGCCCTCTGCCATCAGTGGGATGACGTCGTCCACATGCGGATAAGGGTAAACGTAGTGCAGACGTGTCCAGATCCCCAGTTTCGATAACTGTTCGCACAGGCTGACCATGCTGGTTTTTACCGGCTCGCCGTTGTGGAAGCCAGTACGATGTTTAACATCGACGCCATACGCGGAAGTATCCTGCGAGATCACCAGAATTTCTTTAACGCCCGCATCAACCAGACGTTTCGCTTCACTTAACACTTCGCCAATCGGACGGCTCACCAGATCGCCGCGCATAGACGGAATAATGCAGAAGGTGCAGCGGTGATTACAGCCTTCAGAAATTTTCAGATAGGCATAATGACGCGGCGTCAGTTTCACACCTTGTTCTGGCACCAGGCTCAGGAATGGGTTGTGTTTCGGTTTTGGCACGTAGTGATGAACGTGCTCCAGAACCTGCTCATAGCTATGAGGCCCGGTGATTTCCAGCACTTTCGGGTGGACTTCGCGGATCTGATCTTCTTTTGCCCCCAGACAACCGGTCACAATTACCTTGCCGTTTTCATTCAACGCTTCACCAATGGCTTCCAGTGATTCTTGTACCGCGCTGTCAATAAAGCCGCAGGTGTTGACGATCACCATGTCCGCATCATCATAGCTCGGTACCACGTCATAACCTTCAGTGCGTAGTTCGGTGAGAATACGCTCTGAATCGACAAGGTTTTTCGGACAGCCAAGGGAAACAAAGCCGATTTTCGGCTGGGGAGTTACTTTGCTCATAGCTTAAAAAATATTCAGTTACAGGAAAGGTCAGGGCAGGGATTCTACAGAGTTCTGGATAAAATTTGTATCGCAATCTCATTCGCTGGCGGAGTTGAAGGAAATGTAAATTTTGTTAATTCGGCGTGAAGAATTGATCCTGGACAGCATTTTGCTCAAAAAACAGCCATACTATTTAATTGCAACAAGGCTGGAAAGAGGAGGATCGAAGTATGTTCGTTGACAGACAGCGAATCGATCTGCTGAACCGGTTGATCGACGCACGCGTTGACCTCGCCGCATACGTGCAACTGAGGAAGGCAAAAGGATACATGTCCGTCAGCGAAAGCAATCATCTACGAGATAACTTTTTTAAACTGAATCGCGAACTGCACGATAAATCGCTGCGGTTGAATCTTCATCTGGATCAGGAAGAATGGAGTGCTCTTCATCATGCTGAAGAAGCATTAGCGACAGCCGCAGTATGTTTGATGAGTGGGCACCATGATTGCCCGACTGTTATTACCGTCAACGCCGATAAGCTTGAAAATTGTCTGATGAGCTTAACGCTGAGTATCCAGAGCCTGCAGAAGCACGCCATGCTTGAGAAGGCCTGAAAACTAAGGGGGAGAAAGCGTCTCCCCCTTCATGTTTAAGTTTTTGTAAAAATGAATTTGTTATCTCCTCCACTGACTACGCTTTAAGCCAGAGTCAATCCGGAGGCGTTATGCATCGACAATCCTTTTTCCTTGTGCCCCTTATTTGTCTTTCTTCCGCTCTCTGGGCAGCTCCTGCAACGGTAAATGTCGAAGTACTGCAAGACAAACTCGACCATCCCTGGGCGCTGGCCTTTTTACCCGATAATCACGGTATGTTAATCACTCTGCGCGGCGGCGAGTTGCGTCACTGGCAAGCAGGAAAAGGATTATCTGCGCCGCTTTCCGGAGTGCCGGACGTTTGGGCGCACGGGCAGGGCGGCCTGCTGGACGTGGTTTTAGCGCCCGATTTTGCTCAGTCGCGCCGCATCTGGTTAAGTTATTCCGAAGTTGGCGATGATGGCAAAGCCGGAACTGCTGTGGGTTATGGCCGCTTAAGTGATGATCTCTCAAAAGTGACCGACTTCCGCACCGTCTTTCGTCAGATGCCAAAACTGTCTACCGGCAACCATTTTGGCGGGCGGATGGTATTTGACGGTAAAGGTTATCTTTTTATTGCTCTGGGCGAAAACAATCAGCGCCCGACGGCGCAGGATCTGGATAAATTACAGGGCAAACTGGTGCGACTGACCGACCTGGGAGAAATCCCGGATGATAATCCTTTTATAAAGGAATCTGGTGTGCGCGCCGAGATCTGGTCTTATGGCATTCGTAATCCGCAAGGAATGGCGATGAATCCGTGGAGTAATGCACTATGGCTGAATGAACATGGCCCGCGCGGTGGCGATGAAATTAATATCCCGCAAAAAGGCAAAAACTACGGCTGGCCGCTGGCAACCTGGGGAATCAACTATTCAGGCTTTAAGATACCGGAGGCGAAAGGGGAGATCGTCGCCGGGACCGAGCAACCTGTTTTTTACTGGAAAGATTCGCCCGCCGTGAGCGGCATGGCCTTCTATAACAGCGATAAATTCCCCCAGTGGCAGCAAAAATTATTTATTGGCGCGCTGAAAGATAAAGATGTCATCGTGATGAGCGTCAACGGCGACAAAGTGACAGAAGATGGCCGTATTTTAACGGACAAAGGGCAGCGAATTCGTGATGTTCGCACTGGACCCGACGGTTATTTATACGTTCTCACCGACGAGTCCAGTGGGGAATTACTTAAAGTTAGCCCACGCAATTAGCTAACGGGAATCATCACCACTTTGCGCACTGCGGGGCGTTCAGTGAGTTGCTGATACCAGCGTTGCAGATTTGGACGCGGTGTCCAGGTCAGGCCAACGTTAAACAAATTGTAGATGAACGGTGCGATAGCGATATCGCCCACACCAAACTCGTCGCCTGAGAACCATTTTACTTTTGCCAGTTCCGCATCTAGCAGGGCAAACAGGGCGTCGCACTCTTTGCAACTGGCATCAATGGCGGCCTGATCGCGCTCTTCCGGTGGTGTTCTGACTAATCCCATCAGGATCCCGCGATGAGCATTACTGAGCGTCTGGTTTGCCCAGTCCATCCATTTTTCTGCTTCCGCACGACGTGCCGGTGAGTCGATCCACAGGCGTTTTTGCCCGTACTGTGCCGCCAGATAGCGGACAATGGCGTTTGATTCCCAAAGAATGAGATCACTTTCGTCGTCACGCAACAACGGCACCAGCCCGTTAGGGTTCATCGCCAGAAAATCAGCATCGTGATTTATCCCAAACTCACGGCCCGCGAGAATTTGCTCATAAGGTAGTTCCAGTTCTTCGAGCGTCAGCAATACTTTTTTTACGTTGGTTGAATTATTCCGACCCCACAGCGTAATCATACTCACCCCTTTTCCGACAGGCAGCCACAGGCTGAACAGGACTCCGATGGTGAAGTAAAGTTAACTTTTAAGCAACAGCTGGCAAAAAAATGACACCAGAAGCAGCGAAGCGGCAGGATATTGCATAAACTTTAAAAACTTTACCAACTTACGGTTTCTTTAAGTTTGTGTGTGCGTTATTAATCACCGAACTTATCATACGGCGATATAACGTATTTTTTTTGAATGGATACTCGGGTGGCATTTATGACGCAATACTCCTCTCTCCTTCGTGGTCTTGCAGCGGGTTCTGCATTTTTATTCCTTTTTGCCCCAACGGCATTCGCGGCGGAACAAACCGTTGAAGCGCCGAGCGTGGATGCGCGTGCATGGATTTTAATGGATTACGCCAGCGGTAAAGTGCTGGCAGAAGGCAATGCGGATGAGAAACTGGATCCCGCGAGCCTGACTAAAATCATGACCAGCTATGTGGTTGGGCAGGCGCTTAAGGCCGATAAGATTAAACTCACCGATATGGTGACGGTCGGTAAAGATGCCTGGGCGACGGGAAATCCGGCACTGCGTGGTTCATCGGTAATGTTCCTCAAACCGGGCGATCAGGTTTCGGTGGCAGACTTGAACAAAGGTGTGATTATCCAGTCCGGTAATGACGCCTGTATTGCGCTGGCTGATTACGTTGCCGGGAGCCAGGAGTCATTTATTGGTTTGATGAATGGTTATGCCAAAAAACTGGGTCTGACCAACACTACCTTCCAGACGGTGCACGGCCTGGATGCGCCGGGGCAGTTCAGTACCGCGCGCGATATGGCATTGCTGGGTAAAGCATTGATCCACGATGTGCCGGAAGAGTACGCCATTCATAAAGAGAAAGAGTTCACCTTCAACAAAATTCGTCAGCCTAACCGTAATCGTCTGCTGTGGAGCAGCAATCTGAATGTTGATGGCATGAAGACAGGAACCACGGCAGGCGCGGGATATAATCTGGTTGCTTCGGCTACCCAGGGCGATATGCGTTTAATCTCCGTAGTGCTGGGGGCGAAAACTGACCGTATCCGTTTTAATGAGTCTGAGAAATTATTGACCTGGGGTTTCCGCTTCTTTGAAACCGTGACGCCAATTAAACCTGATGCCACATTTGTGACTCAGCGCGTCTGGTTTGGTGATAAGAGCGAAGTGAATCTCGGGGCAGGCGAAGCGGGCTCAGTGACCATACCGCGTGGGCAGCTGAAAAACCTGAAGGCGAGTTATACGTTAATGGAACCGCAGCTTACCGCACCGCTGAAAAAAGGTCAGGTTGTCGGCACCATTGATTTCCAGCTTAACGGT
The DNA here is from genome assembly GCF_003697165.2 of Escherichia coli DSM 30083 = JCM 1649 = ATCC 11775. Lineage (GTDB taxonomy): Bacteria > Pseudomonadota > Gammaproteobacteria > Enterobacterales > Enterobacteriaceae > Escherichia > Escherichia coli. Next base: position 3,178,509 of record NZ_CP033092.2, on the reverse strand, counting down.
AAATCCATTGAGCAGCGTCCGCTGATCGTGATGGAAAATGTGGAAGAGGGCGGATTCTTTGGTCGGATGTGGGATTTCGTGATGATGAAATTCCATCAGTGGTTCGGCAGCTGGTTCTCTTAATCTTCTGATAACCGGATGGCGCGAAACGTCATCCGGTTATACGTCATTAATACATCAACTTAATACGCTGCGTCTGCGCGTACTTCACATACTCATCTTCCGGGCAACAATCGCTCACAACAATATCAAAGCGTTTCAGGTCACCCATGCGCGCCGGACGCACCTTGCCAAATTTACTGTGGTCGACAACCAGCACATGCTTTTGCGCCATCGACATGGCCCAGTGTTTTACCGGCAACTCTTCAAGATTAAAGCAGGTAGCGCCTTTACTGACATGCACGCCCGCAGCGGAATAAAAAGCGATATCCGGGCAAAAATTATTCAGCGTTTGCTGAAAATCGATGGGTTTGAAAATGGCGTTGCTGGCGTGAAATTCACCACCGCAAAGAAACGCGCGGCAATGGGGTTTCTCTTTCAGCGCCAGAAAGGTATTTAGCGAATAACAAACGGCGGTAAAAGGGATTTCATTATCAATTGCTTCAATAATCCACGGCGTGGTGGTGCCACAGTCAAAAAAGAGGGTCTGATCGGGTTCTACCAGCGTCGCAGCCAGTTTTGCCGCCCGGCGTTTTTCTTCCACCAGGCGGGATTTTTGATCGCTTAACAGGTAATGGCTGGCGCTGCGTGGTTCCAGAACAATATAGCCGCCGAGCAAAACGACGGGCGCACTGTGGTTGTTCAGATCGCGACGAATCGTCATCTCCGAAACCCCAAGCAGGGCGGCGGCGTCTTTAAGATGTAACTTATCACTGCGTTTTAATTCTTGCAGCAGCTGCCCGATACGCTCTTCGCGACGTGTTTCCATAATCCCTCTGAATAGTTATTGAAGCGAGCCGCTCAATACTACACTTTTTAGCAGAGATCAGTCACGCACCCAGCCTTTGCGGATCGGTAATGCAAAACAGAAGCGATACCACGATTGCAGACGTTGATAGAGTTTATGCCCCATCGCTTGCCAGATAATCTGGGCGCTAAGGCAGCCAATCATACCTGCCAGCAATCCACCGAGCATATCCAGCGGCCAGTGGACGCCAAGATAAACGCGCGACCAGGCAATGACGACGGCCAGCACCATTAAAAGTGAGCCGGACCACAGGCGATGCCAGCATAAAAATGCCAGTGCAAAGGTGAAAATCACCGTACCGTGATCGCTCGGGAATGAGTCATCCGCCGCATGATGCAGGAAGTTATAGCCGATATTTTCGACAAAGGGTCGGTCGTGCGGAAAAAGATGTCCCATCGTCCAGGACACAAACAGGCTGACCGCCAGCGCGATAGCGATTTTTATCACCAGTTGCCGTTGTGCTGTAAGCCCCCACAACCAAAGTACTGCGGCCAGCAACGGCACCACGGTAATCAAATCTTTAGCAATAAAAATCGCCAACGAGATCATCCACGGCGCAGAGTCTGGCGTTGCGTTAATAAGAGAGAATAGAGAGAGATTCAAATTTTCCAGCATAACTTCCCGACGCAAAGTGATTAAAAGGGAGCCAATACAGGCAAGTCGTTGAGAATAAAGTGCAGGTTAAACTGGGTAAAGCGGCATCGTCTTATTTCCCTCAAGCGGCCTGTTTACGGTAGGTGATTGTAACGGGCAAAGGTTAAATAAAACTTAAAGAAAGCGTAGCTATACTCGCAATAATGTAAGAATGTGCTTAACCGTGGTTTCAGCTACAAAATTCGCTTTCTCGTTAGCTGCGCTTTTATTAAACTTTGCGCGATTATTATTGGCGAAGAAATTGCATGCAAAATAAATTAGCTTCCGGTGCCAGGCTTGGACGTCAGGCGTTACTTTTCCCTCTCTGTCTGGTGCTTTACGAATTTTCAACCTATATCGGCAACGATATGATTCAACCCGGTATGTTGGCCGTGGTGGAACAATATCAGGCGGGCATTGATTGGGTTCCTACTTCGATGACTGCGTATCTGGCGGGCGGGATGTTTTTACAATGGCTCCTGGGGCCGTTGTCGGATCGTATTGGCCGCCGTCCGGTGATGTTGGCGGGAGTGGTGTGGTTTATCGTCACCTGTCTGGCAATATTACTGGCGCAAAACATTGAACAATTCACCCTGTTGCGCTTCTTGCAGGGCATAAGCCTCTGTTTCATTGGCGCTGTGGGATACGCCGCAATTCAGGAATCCTTCGAAGAGGCCGTTTGTATCAAGATCACCGCGCTAATGGCGAACGTGGCGCTGATTGCTCCACTACTTGGTCCGCTGGTGGGCGCGGCGTGGATCCATGTGCTGCCCTGGGAAGGGATGTTTGTCTTGTTTGCCGCATTGGCAGCGATCTCCTTTTTCGGTCTGCAACGAGCTATGCCTGAAACCGCCACGCGTATAGGCGAGAAACTGTCGCTGAAAGAACTCGGTCGTGACTATAAGTTGGTGCTGAAGAACGGCCGCTTTGTGGCGGGGGCGCTGGCGCTGGGATTCGTTAGCCTGCCGTTGTTGGCGTGGATCGCCCAGTCGCCGATTATCATTATTACCGGTGAGCAGTTGAGCAGCTATGAATATGGCTTGCTGCAAGTGCCTATTTTCGGGGCGTTAATTGCGGGTAACTTGCTGTTAGCGCGTCTGACCTCGCGCCGCACCGTACGTTCGCTGATTATTATGGGCGGCTGGCCGATTATGATTGGTCTGTTGGTCGCTGCTGCGGCAACGGTTATCTCATCGCACGCGTATTTATGGATGACCGCCGGGTTAAGTATTTATGCTTTCGGTATTGGTCTGGCGAATGCGGGACTGGTGCGATTAACCCTGTTTGCCAGCGATATGAGTAAAGGTACGGTTTCTGCGGCGATGGGGATGCTGCAAATGCTGATCTTTACCGTCGGTATTGAAATCAGCAAACATGCCTGGCTGAACGGGGGCAACGGACTGTTTAATCTCTTCAACCTTGTCAACGGCATTTTGTGGCTGTCGCTGATGGTTATCTTTTTAAAAGATAAACAGATGGGAAATTCGCACGAAGGGTAAAAAAATGCCTGATTGCTTTGTGCGATCAGGCATTCTCGAATTAATGGTGATGGTCGTCAATCTGGTGTTCGATAACCATCCCTTCACCTACGCTGGCAAGATGGCGAACATAAGGATGCGGGCGGTAAGCCGGAGCTGGCGCAGGAGCCACATAGACGGTTTGCGGCACAGTCGCGACGCTGACTGAATCAGGAACCACAACCACTTTGTATCCACTCGGCACATCGACGGTGACACTTTGCGCCATCGCCACACCAGTAAAGCCCATTAAAAGCGCGCCCAACAGTAGACAATTTTTCATAATCATTTCGCCTGAAATAATGCAGCGGGTTAATTTCCGCGAATTATGCAATCTTCATTCAGGCATTGTGTTGCCGGGCGTGCTGCCGTTTTATTGGTTAAATGGCGCTTCGTGTTTAAGCACTTTATCGATCACATCCAGTACGCCTTCACGGTTATTGGAGCCTGCCCGGTATTTTGCCGCTGCGACGACCGCGCTGCCGGCATTTTCCATTGCAAAACTAAAGCCTGCCTGACGCAGCATCTCAATATCGTTACCGCCATCGCCAAAGACCACCACTTCGCTGTCGTCTATTCCCCATAATTTCTGCAGTTGGCGAAGGCCATTGGCTTTATGTACACCGGGGATAATCAGATCGATGCTGCCGTTGCCGGTATGGACCGGTACCATGATATCGCCGATGGCCTCATGTAATGCTTTTTGCACTTGTGGGATCAGTTCGTCAGAGAGATTAAGGCCAAATTTAAAGAAGATATCTTCTAAGTTGTCAAAGTTATCGACGTATTCCAGACGGTGATAATACATTTCCGCCACCGTTTTCATGGCATCGTCATATTTTTTGAGGGTATAGGCGCTATTTTTTCCGCAGGCAATAATTTCCACTTCCGGGCGCGTCAGCAAATGTTCTACGACAGTAGTAAACGCATCCTTCGACAGCTCGCCATTAAAAACATCTTTGCCTTCGCTCACTACCCAGCCGCCGTTTTCAGCCACAAAGGCAATTTCATTAGCAATTTCAGGAAAGAAAGAGATCAACTGATAATATTGATTCCCGCTGGCGACCACAAAGCGAATGCCTTGTGCTTTCATTTGCTGATACTGAGCCATAAACCGCTCACGGTTATAGGTTTTTTGATCGCTTAAGAAAGTACCATCCATGTCTACCGCAATTAATTTAATGCTCATCAACTATTCTCCATCGCCGTCTGCGTTTTGGTATCGGGTTTGGCGACGGCTTTCGCGACAATAGCCGCGAGAATAACCAGCGCCAGTACAACCAGCATTGCACTACGTAATCCATAATGTTCGCCGAGATAGCCCAGCAGCGGCGGCCCGACGAGGAAAGCCAGATAACCGGTCGTAGCTACCACGCTGACGCGGGTTGGTGCATCGGGGCCGGTATCGCTGGCGGCAGAAATAGTCAGCGGGAAGCCCAACGAGGCACCCAGTCCCCAAAGTACAACAGACACCCCAGCGACCCAGGCGCTATCGACAAAAATAATCAGCCCAATACCCAACGCCCCCATTAGTGCACTGGCCCGAACCACGGCAACGCGACTGTAACGGTCAATGAACCAACCGCCGGTAAAGCGTCCAACGGTCATCCCCAGGGTAAAACCGGCATAAATCAGCGAGCCGGAAGTAGGGCTAAAACCGTGACCATCAACCATTAATAAGGGTAACCAGTCGTTGGCAGAACCTTCGGCAAAGGCCATCGCCAGCACCACAACACCAATCAACAGCAACTGGATATCCCGATAAAAAGGTACGCCTTTTTCACCATGCTGGGTGCCATCGGCAGCATTTTTGCCCGTACCGTCAGGGATTGCCTGAATGGCGATATAAATAGGTGCGATGCCTACCAGCGCCGCCAATAAAATATGCACCGTTGCCGGAACGCCAAAGGCCGTCAGTGCCATCCCGACACCTGCGCCTGCCAGCGTGCCCAGGCTATAAAAACCGTGCATCATCGGTAAAACCGTCTTATTCATTTCTCTCTCAACGGCGGCACCTTCAACGTTTATCGCCACTTCCGCAGAACCAAAACTAGCCCCAAAGACGCCGAGACCAACGGCAAAGAGCAAGGGCGATGTCAGCCAGAGTGCCAGACTTAATATCATCATCCCAATCAATGCGCAGGACATCGTCACAAGGATGACATTACGCGTCCCAAAGCGTTTCACTAACCACGCCGAGCAGAGAATACCGCTCATCGAACCGATCGACAGACCAAAGAGAACACCGCCCATTTCAGCGATCGAGACAGAGAGAATATCGCGGATAGCAGGCGTACGGGTTGCCCAGGACGCCATTAACAGGCCTGGCAAAAAGAAGAACATAAACAGCGCCCAGGTTCGGCGTTTCAATGCATTACGTGAAGAATTTACGGTCATAGACCACGTCAAAATAAGAAGAGGGAAGACAACATTAGCAAGACTGTGTACATTTGTACACAATTGCAGAGAGAGGAAATGACATGCGTCGCGCTAACGATCCGCAACGGCGAGAAAAAATTATCCAGGCCACGCTGGAGGCGGTGAAACTTTACGGAATACATGCTGTTACACACCGCAAAATTGCTACCCTTGCCGGGGTGCCGTTGGGATCGATGACCTACTATTTTTCAGGAATTGATGAGTTGTTGCTGGAGGCGTTCAGCCGTTTTACTGAGATCATGTCCCGGCAATATCAGGCATTTTTTAGCGATGTTAGTGATGCTCCAGGCGCATGCCAGGCTATCACCGATATGATCTACAGCTCACAGGTCGCAACGCCGGATAATATGGAGCTGATGTACCAGCTCTACGCGCTGGCTAGCCGAAAACCGCTCTTAAAAACGGTAATGCAAAACTGGATGCAGCGCAGTCAACAAACGCTCGAACAATGGTTTGAACCCGGAACCGCCCGCGCGCTTGATGCGTTTATTGAGGGAATGACGCTGCATTTTGTCACCGACCGTAAGCCGCTATCACGCGAGGAGATTTTGAGGATGGTTGAGAGGATTGCTGGGTAGTAGATAAATTTCAGGCAACAAAAAACCCATCAACCTTGAACCGAAATGGCGGGGTTGATGGGCTCCACAAAATGGGGACATCAAAGAAAAGCAGTGGCACTAATTAAGACTGATGCCCTGCGGAAAAGTTCTGCGGTTGTGCAAAAAAATTTCATTTTCAGGGCAACTTCAGTTTTATCCTAATCCTGGCCATACCATGACGATGATTGTCCCTGCCAGCGTCAGCAGGACGTTGGCGATTGCATAGGTGCCCGCATAGCCCAGCGCCGGGATGTTACTGCGAGCTGTATCACTGATGATCTCCATTGCCGGCGCGCAGGTGCGTGCGCCCATCATTGCGCCGAACAACAGTGCGCGGTTCATTCGCAATACATAAGCACCGAACAAGAAACAGATAACCACTGGCACAAGACTGACAATCAATCCGGCAATCAACATCTGACCGCCAATCGCGCCTAGGCCGTTATTAATACCGCTACCGGCGCTCAGACCAACGCCTGCCATAAACACCATTAAGCCGAACTCTTTCACCATGCTTAATGCACCCTGCGGAATGTAACCGAAGGTCGGGTGGTTAGCGCGCATAAATCCCAGCATAATTCCGGCGAATAACAACCCGGCAGCGTTCCCCATGCCGAAACTGAATGTGCTGAACTGGAAGGTGATCATCCCGATCATCAGCCCAATAACAAAGAAGGCGCAGAATGCCAGCAAGTCAGTGACCTGGCTGTGAATCGAGATAAAGCCGATGCGATCGGCGATGGTTTTTACGCGACGGGCATCGCCGCTGACTTGTAAAACGTCACCTTTGTTAAGCACGACGTTGTCATCTATCGGCATCTCAATCTGGCTACGAATGACGCGGTTAAGGAAGCAACCGTGATCGGTCAACTTCAGTTGTGCGAGACGTTTGCCCACGGCGTTATGGTTTTTAACGACCACTTCTTCAGTGACGATACGCATGTCGAGAAGGTCACGATCGAAAACTTCTTTGCCGTTACGGAAGCTGGGATCGAGTCGTGCGTGGGCGTCGGGATAGCCTACCAACGCTATTTCATCGCCCATTTGTAGCACAGCATCACCGTCTGGATTCGCCAGAATCCCGTTACGTCGAATACGTTCAATGTAGCAGCCAGTTTGTCGATAAATACCCAGTTCACGCAGATTTTTGCCGTCGGTCCAGGCCACCAGCTCCGGGCCGACGCGGTAGGCGCGGATCACCGGTAAATAAACCTTACGGTTGGCATCAGTGTCCAGGCCACGTTCGCGGGCGATTTGCTGGGCGCTGGTCTGTAAGTCCTGATGCTGCAATTTCGGCAAGTAACGCGCACCAACAATCAAACTCACCAGACCGATTAAATAGGTTAAGGCATACCCGAGGCTCAGATTATCCAGTGCCAGTGAGAGCTGCCTGCTTTCCATGCCGGAATGACGCAGTGTATCGCCAGCACCGACCAGAACCGGTGTCGACGTCATAGAGCCAGCTAACATACCGGCCGTCAGGCCAATATCCCAGCCAAACAGCTTACCTAACCCTAAGGCGATCACCAGCGCACTGCCAACCATCACCAGTGCTAACATTAGGTAATTTTTCCCATCGCGAAAAAAAATGGAAAAAAAGTTCGGTCCGGCTTCGACCCCGACGCAGAAAATAAACAGCATAAAGCCAAGATTAAGCGCGTCGGTGTTAATGCTGAAATGTTGTTGGCCTAATAACAGCGATACGACTAAAACGCCAATGGAATTACCCAGTTGGATCGAACCAAGTCGTAATTTCCCGAGACATAGCCCAAGCGCGAGGACCACAAATAATAACAGAATGTAATTCCCATTTAACAATTCGGCGACGTTTATATTCACGGAGGCTAACTTCTTGTTTACTAGTAAGCTGTTGAAAGAAATGGTAATTTACGATAATGTTTTTTACCAGAATTCAGGGCGCAGATTCATTCAGCGCACCTAAAAGATAGTAAAGTAACAATATATTTTACTAGTGTAATCACATTAGGTATCAACGGCTATATGAATTGCGTTGGCCTATATTAGCATGGAATGCGAAGCGGCTTTATCTTACTGAACGCCACACTGGCGAAAAATGTGTTCGATAGACGCAGTGTCAGGAGGAACGAGTGAAACATAAACAACGTTGGGCGGGGGCAATCTGCTGTTTTGTCCTCTTCATTGTGGTGTGTCTTTTTCTGGCGACGCACATGAAAGGCGCTTTTCGGGCTGCCGGGCATCCTGAAATCGGTTTGCTATTTTTCATTCTTCCTGGTGCAGTTGCCAGCTTCTTTTCACATCGTAGAGAAGTCCTGAAACCTCTGTTTGGCGCAATGCTGGCGGCACCCTGTTCGATGCTCATTATGCGGCTGTTTTTTTCACCGACGCGCTCATTCTGGCAAGAGCTGGCATGGTTATTAAGTGCGGTGTTCTGGTGTGCGCTGGGGGCATTGTGTTTCTTATTTATCAGTAGTTTGTTTAAACCACAGCACAGAAAAAATCAATAAAGCCCTCAACGCGAGGGCTTGTCAGACGATCAGGCGTCCAGATTCTCTTTCGCCCATGCAGCAAAATCGGTATAGCCGCCGATATGTTGCTGATCGACAAAAATCTGCGGCACGGTTTCTACGGGTTTACCTGCCTTTTGTTGTAGATCTTCTTTAGTGATCCCTTCCGCACGAATATCTACATACTGATACTGGAAATCATCGCGTTCATTGCTCAATTTCTCAGCCAGATCTTTTGCACGCACACAGTAAGGGCAACCCGGACGACCAAAAATAACGGTTTGCATTATTTCTCTCCTCATAGATTTATGCCTGTAATGATCACGCTAAAATGTATTCGCTGAAAGTAGGTTTAACCTGTTGCATTAATTGATAAAAGCTATAACTGTTAAACACAATACAGTGAAAAGTTTTAGACTGAAGGCTCACTTTGCAGAGGGAAGCGTATGCGCGCGATCGGTAAATTGCCTAAAAGCGTGTTGATACTGGAATTTATCGGAATGATGTTGCTGGCGGTGGCGCTGCTGTCGGTAAGCGACTCCCTGTCGCTACCTGAGCCATTTTCTCGGCCAGAAGTGCAGATTCTGATGATTTTTCTCGGTGTTTTGCTCATGCTTCCCGCTGCGGTGGTGGTTATTCTTCAGGTGGCAAAACGTCTTGCCCCACAGCTGATGAACCATCCACCGCAATATTCACGTTCAGAAAGAGAAAAAGATAATGACGCCAACCATTGAACTTATTTGTGGCCATCGCTCCATTCGCCATTTCACTGATGAACCCATTTCCGAAGCGCAGCGTGAGGCGATTATTAACAGCGCCCGTGCGACGTCCAGTTCCAGTTTTTTGCAGTGCAGTAGCATTATTCGCATTACCGACAAAGCGTTACGTGAAGAACTGGTGACGCTGACCGGCGGGCAAAAACACGTAGCGCAAGCGGCGGAGTTTTGGGTGTTCTGTGCCGACTTTAACCGCCATTTACAGATCTGTCCGGATGCTCAGCTCGGCCTGGCGGAACAACTGTTGCTCGGTGTCGTTGATACGGCAATGATGGCACAGAATGCATTAACCGCAGCGGAATCGCTGGGATTGGGCGGGGTATATATCGGCGGCCTGCGCAATAATATTGAAGCGGTGACGGAACTGCTGAAATTACCGCAGCATGTTCTGCCGCTGTTTGGGCTGTGCCTTGGCTGGCCTGCGGATAATCCGGATCTTAAGCCGCGTTTACCGGCCTCCATTTTGGTGCATGAAAACAGCTATCAACCGCTGGATAAAGACGCACTGGCGCAGTATGACGAGCAACTGGCGGAATATTACCTCACCCGTGGCAGCAATAATCGCCGGGATACCTGGAGCGATCATATCCGCCGAACAATCATTAAAGAAAGCCGCCCATTTATTCTGGATTATTTGCACAAACAGGGTTGGGCGACGCGCTAAAACTGCCACGTCGATGTATGATACGCGGGCTTTTGACCAGGTCTGACAGAGAGGTGCAGAGTGAAAATTGCCATATTGTCCCGGGATGGAACGCTCTATTCGTGTAAGCGGCTGCGTGAAGCCGCTATACAGCGCGGTCACCTGGTTGAAATTCTTGATCCGCTTTCTTGCTACATGAACATAAATCCTGCGGCGTCTTCTATTCACTACAAAGGCCGCAAGTTACCCCATTTTGACGCAGTGATCCCGCGTATTGGCACCGCCATTACCTTTTATGGGACGGCGGCACTGCGCCAGTTCGAGATGCTGGGGAGCTATCCGCTCAATGAGTCGGTCGCCATTGCCCGGGCGCGTGACAAATTGCGTTCCATGCAACTGCTGGCGCGTCAGGGCATCGACCTGCCTGTCACGGGCATTGCGCATTCGCCGGATGATACCAGCGATTTAATCGACATGGTCGGTGGTGCGCCGCTGGTGGTCAAGCTGGTTGAAGGCACGCAGGGAATTGGTGTCGTGCTGGCGGAGACGCGTCAGGCGGCCGAAAGCGTGATTGACGCTTTCCGCGGTCTGAACGCGCATATTCTGGTGCAGGAATATATCAAAGAGGCGCAAGGGTGCGATATCCGCTGTCTGGTTGTTGGCGATGAAGTAGTCGCTGCGATTGAACGGCGAGCGAAAGAGGGCGATTTTCGTTCCAATTTGCATCGTGGCGGCGCGGCAAGCGTCGCCAGTATCACACCACAGGAGCGTGAAATCGCGATAAAAGCCGCGCGAACGATGGCGCTGGACGTTGCTGGTGTGGATATTCTGCGTGCTAATCGCGGGCCGTTGGTGATGGAAGTGAATGCGTCGCCAGGGCTGGAAGGAATAGAAAAAACCACCGGTATCGACATCGCGGGTAAAATGATCCGCTGGATCGAACGCCACGCTACGACAGAATATTGCCTGAAAACGGGTGGTTAGTCGCAATCACATTACTGATCATGGTTTTGCCTGCGCTTTTTGCGTAAGCTGTGCCGGTCTTTTTATCGGAAGAGGTTGTACAAAATTATGACATCGCTGGTCGTTCCTGGTCTGGATACGTTGCGTCAATGGCTCGATGACCTGGGGATGAGTTTTTTTGAATGTGATAACTGTCAGGCTCTGCATCTGCCCCATATGCAGAATTTCGACGGTGTCTTTGATGCTAAAATCGATCTGATCGATAACACGATCCTGTTTTCTGCCATGGCGGAAGTCCGACCTTCAGCCGTATTGCCGCTGGCGGCGGATTTATCAGCCATCAATGCCAGTTCGCTGACCGTGAAAGCATTTCTTGATATGCAGGATGATAATCTGCCAAAGCTGGTGGTTTGCCAGTCTTTATCCGTTATGCAGGGCGTAACCTATGAGCAGTTTGCATGGTTCGTGCGTCAGAGCGAAGAGCAGATTTCGATGGTCATTCTTGAAGCTAATGCCCATCAACTGCTGTTACCGACTGACGATGAAGGGCAAAATAACGTTACCGAAAACTATTTCCTCCACTGATAACTCCTTTCGAGCACGCAGTCGCTGCCGCAGTGACTGCGTGCCGCAAAATTATCCGCTGTTTTTAACCTTTTATTAAAGATTAATTCACTTCTCTTGTGCCGATTTGGCTTTATCACATAGAGCAAATACGCATAAAAATTTGTTAAATACCGTTTTTTAATCCGAGCTATAGTCTCAAACCCTGGCTAAAGTTATTCTTGCGATGCTTTTATATAGTGAGCAGTGCAGGCCGGGAGAGAGTTCTCTTTTCTTACACCGCGCCGATAAAAATATGCACGTTTATTGCATATCTTTCAGTGTGACAACTTTTGTTCGTTTGTTAACGAATTTTCAGAAGGAAAGAGATATGACCGCCTTAAATAAAAAATGGCTATCGGGTCTGGTTGCGGGGGCTCTGATGGCCGTCTCTGTCAGCACGCTCGCGGCTGAACAAAAAACACTCCACATTTATAACTGGTCTGATTATATCGCCCCGGACACGGTGGCCAACTTTGAAAAAGAAACCGGTATTAAAGTCGTCTACGATGTTTTCGATTCTAACGAAGTACTGGAAGGCAAATTAATGGCGGGGAGCACCGGCTTTGATCTGGTGGTGCCGTCAGCAAGCTTTCTTGAGCGCCAGCTGACAGCGGGAGTTTTCCAGCCGCTGGATAAAAGCAAATTGCCGGAGTGGAAGAATCTCGATCCGGAGCTGCTGAAGTTGGTCGCCAAACACGATCCCGACAATAAATTTGCTATGCCCTATATGTGGGCGACGACCGGGATTGGCTATAACGTCGATAAAGTTAAAGCGGTGCTGGGCGAAAACGCGCCCGTCGATAGCTGGGACTTGATCCTCAAACCTGAAAATCTGGAAAAACTGAAAAGCTGCGGTGTCTCTTTCCTCGATGCGCCAGAAGAAGTGTTTGCTACCGTGCTGAATTATCTCGGCAAAGATCCTAACAGCACTAAAGCGGATGATTACACCGGACCGGCTACCGATCTGCTGTTAAAGCTGCGCCCGAACATTCGTTATTTCCATTCATCCCAATACATCAATGATCTGGCGAATGGTGACATCTGTGTCGCTATTGGCTGGGCGGGCGATGTCTGGCAGGCGTCAAACCGCGCGAAGGAAGCGAAGAATGGCGTGAATGTCTCGTTCTCGATTCCAAAAGAAGGGGCGATGGCGTTCTTTGATGTATTCGCCATGCCTGCGGATGCCAAAAACAAAGACGAAGCCTATCAGTTCCTGAATTACCTGCTGCGTCCTGATGTGGTGGCACATATCTCTGACCATGTGTTCTATGCTAACGCCAATAAAGCAGCCACGCCGCTGGTGAGTGCGGAAGTCCGTGATAACCCGGGTATTTATCCGCCTGCGGATGTTCGTGCGAAGCTGTTCACTCTGAAAGTGCAGGACCCGAAAATCGACCGTGTGCGCACCCGCGCGTGGACCAAAGTGAAGAGCGGAAAATAATCCGCAGCCGTAGATGCCGGACGGGCGCACCACACCCGCCGGCAATTCGCACCATCATGGTGCGCTTGCACACATTCAATGCCGGAGAGCAGCCGTGAATGACGCTATCCCTCGCCCGTAGGCGAAAACCCGTAAGGCGCTGACGCCGCTATTAGAAATCCGTAACCTGACCAAATCCTACGATGGTCAACATGCGGTGGATGATGTCAGCCTGACCATCTACAAAGGTGAAATCTTCGCGCTGCTGGGCGCATCCGGCTGTGGCAAGTCCACGCTGCTGCGTATGCTGGCAGGTTTTGAACAACCTTCTGCCGGGCAGATTATGCTCGATGGCGTCGATTTGTCACAGGTGCCGCCTTACCTGCGCCCCATCAATATGATGTTTCAGTCTTACGCGCTGTTTCCGCATATGACCGTGGAACAGAACATCGCTTTTGGCCTGAAACAGGACAAACTACCGAAAGCGGAAATTGCCAGCCGGGTCAATGAGATGCTTGGGCTGGTGCATATGCAGGAGTTCGCCAAACGCAAACCGCATCAGCTTTCCGGTGGTCAGCGTCAGCGTGTGGCCCTGGCCAGAAGCCTTGCCAAGCGCCCGAAACTATTACTGCTCGATGAGCCGATGGGCGCGCTGGATAAAAAGCTGCGTGACCGGATGCAGCTTGAAGTGGTGGATATTCTGGAGCGTGTCGGTGTGACTTGTGTGATGGTCACCCACGATCAGGAAGAGGCGATGACCATGGCGGGGCGTATCGCCATTATGAATCGTGGGAAATTTGTCCAGATTGGCGAACCGGAAGAGATCTACGAGCATCCGACCACCCGCTATAGCGCTGAATTTATCGGTTCGGTTAATGTCTTTGAAGGTGTACTCAAAGAGCGTCAGGAAGATGGTCTGGTGCTTTATTCGCCGGGACTGGTGCACCCACTGAAAGTCGATGCAGATGCTTCAGTGGTTGATAACGTGCCGGTACACGTAGCGCTGCGTCCGGAAAAAATCATGCTTTGCGAAGAGCCGCCCGCCAATGGTTGTAACTTCGCGGTGGGGGAGGTGATACACATTGCCTATCTCGGCGATCTTTCGGTGTATCACGTTCGTCTGAAAAGTGGGCAGATGATCAGCGCCCAGCTACAAAACGCCCATCGTCATCGTAAAGGGTTACCGACCTGGGGCGACGAAGTACGTTTGTGCTGGGAAGTGGACAGCTGTGTGGTGCTGACGGTTTAAGGAGCAAAGATGAGTACACTTGAACCTGCTGCCCAGTCGAAACCGCCGGGCGGATTTAAGCTGTGGTTGTCGCAGCTGCAAATGAAGCATGGGCGCAAACTGGTCATTGCGTTGCCATATATCTGGTTGATCTTGCTGTTTCTGCTGCCATTTCTGATCGTCTTTAAAATAAGCCTGGCGGAGATGGCGCGCGCTATTCCACCTTATACCGAATTGATGGAGTGGGCTGACGGGCAACTTTCTATCACTCTTAATCTCGGTAATTTTCTGCAACTGACCGACGATCCGCTCTATTTTGATGCTTATCTCCAGTCGTTACAGGTGGCGGCGATTTCGACTATTTGCTGTTTACTGATCGGCTATCCGCTGGCGTGGGCGGTGACGCACAGTAAGCCTTCGACCCGTAATATCTTATTACTACTGGTGATCCTGCCGTCGTGGACCTCGTTTCTGATTCGTGTCTACGCCTGGATGGGAATATTAAAAAACAACGGTGTGCTGAATAATTTTCTGCTGTGGCTGGGGGTTATCGATCAACCGCTGACCATTCTGCATACCAACTTTGCGGTTTATATTGGCATTGTTTACGCCTACGTGCCGTTTATGGTGCTGCCGATTTACACCGCGTTGATTCGTATTGATTATTCGCTGGTAGAAGCGGCACTGGATCTCGGTGCACGACCGCTGAAAACGTTCTTTACCGTGATCATGCCACTCACCAAAGGGGGGATTATTGCCGGATCGATGCTGGTGTTTATCCCTGCTGTGGGCGAGTTTGTGATCCCGGAACTGCTCGGTGGCCCGGACAGCATCATGATCGGGCGCGTGCTGTGGCAGGAGTTCTTTAACAACCGCGACTGGCCGGTAGCCTCGGCGGTAGCGATCATCATGTTGCTGCTGCTAATTGTGCCGATAATGTGGTTTCACAAACACCAGCAAAAAAGCGTGGGAGAACACGGATGAATAATTTACCGGTTGTTCGTTCGCCCTGGCGGATTGTGATTTTGCTGCTGGGCTTCACCTTTCTCTACGCGCCAATGCTGATGCTGGTTATCTATTCATTCAACAGCTCGAAACTGGTGACGGTGTGGGCCGGCTGGTCAACGCGCTGGTATGGCGAATTATTGCGCGATGACGCGATGATGAGTGCGGTTGGTTTAAGTCTGACAATTGCAGCCTGTGCGGCAACGGCAGCGGCGATCCTCGGGACGATTGCGGCGGTGGTGTTGGTGCGTTTTGGCAGGTTTCGCGGATCAAATGGTTTTGCCTTTATGATCACCGCGCCGCTGGTGATGCCAGATGTCATCACGGGTTTGTCGCTGTTGTTGTTATTCGTCGCGCTTGCTCATGCTATTGGCTGGCCTGCGGACCGCGGTATGCTCACCATCTGGCTGGCGCATGTCACTTTCTGTACGGCTTATGTGGCAGTCGTTATTTCGTCGCGTCTGCGGGAACTGGATCGCTCGATAGAAGAAGCCGCGATGGATCTCGGTGCGACGCCGCTGAAAGTGTTTTTTGTCATTACGCTACCGATGATCATGCCCGCGATCATTTCTGGCTGGTTACTGGCTTTTACTTTGTCGCTTGATGATCTGGTGATCGCCAGCTTTGTTTCCGGGCCGGGAGCCACCACTTTACCGATGCTGGTCTTTTCCAGCGTGCGGATGGGGGTGAATCCGGAAATCAACGCCCTGGCAACATTGATCCTCGGCGCGGTCGGAATTGTCGGATTTATCGCCTGGTATCTGATGGCGCGCGCAGAAAAACAGCGGATACGCGACATCCAGCGTGCAAGACGTGGCTGAAGACACTAAAATTTGCCAACCTGGCTACATAATGCCGCGCATGTCGCGGCATTGTTTTCATGGAAGACGAAACGTTGGGATTTTTTAAGAAAACATCTTCATCTCATGCTCGCCTGAATGTGCCTGCGCTGGTGCAGGTGGCGGCGCTCGCCATTATTATGATCCGTGGCCTCGACGTGCTGATGATTTTCAATACGCTGGGCGTGCGCGGTATTGGCGAGTTCATTCATCGCAGCGTACAAACCTGGAGTTTAACGCTGGTCTTTTTGAGCAGTCTGGTGCTGGTTTTCATTGAGATCTGGTGTGCGTTTTCACTGGTGAAAGGGCGTCGCTGGGCGCGCTGGCTGTATCTGTTGACACAAATCACAGCCGCAAGTTACTTGTGGGCGGCCTCGCTGGGGTATGGTTATCCGGAGCTGTTCAGCATTCCCGGTGAATCAAAACGTGAAATCTTCCATAGCCTGATGCTGCAGAAGCTGCCGGATATGCTCATCCTGATGCTGCTGTTCGTTCCCTCGACCAGTCGGCGGTTCTTCCAGTTGCAATAATGTGTATAATCGTCGCCCCTGATGATGTGAAGGTCAATGTATGCAGTGCGCACTTTACGACGCGGGTCGCTGTCGTTCCTGTCAGTGGATAACGCAGCCGATTCCAGAGCAACTCTCCGCTAAAACCGTCGATCTTAAAAATCTGCTCGCCGATTTTCCGGTTGAGGAATGGTGTGCGCCGGTGTCAGGCCCGGAACAAGGGTTTCGTAATAAAGCCAAAATGGTGGTGAGTGGTAGCGTTGAAAAACCACTGCTCGGTATGCTGCATCGGGATGGTACACCGGAAGACCTTTGTGACTGCCCGCTTTATCCAGCCTCATTTGCGCCCGTTTTTGCGGCGCTAAAACCGTTTATCGCCCGTGCGGGTTTAACGCCTTACAACGTGGCGCGTAAACGTGGTGAACTGAAATACATTCTGCTGACTGAAAGCCAGAGCGATGGCGGCATGATGCTGCGTTTTGTACTGCGTTCTGATACCAAACTGGCGCAACTGCGTAAGGCGCTGCCGTGGTTACAGGAACAATTACCGCAGCTGAAAGTTATTACCGTCAATATTCAGCCGGTACATATGGCGATTATGGAAGGGGAGACGGAGATCTACCTGACCGAACAACAGGCACTGGCAGAGCGTTTTAATGACGTACCGCTGTGGATCCGTCCGCAAAGTTTCTTCCAGACTAATCCGGCGGTCGCCAGCCAGCTGTACGCCACCGCGCGCGACTGGGTACGACAGCTGCCGGTTAAACATATGTGGGATCTGTTCTGCGGTGTGGGTGGCTTTGGTTTACACTGCGCGACGCCTGACATGCAGTTAACCGGGATCGAAATTGCACCAGAGGCCATTGCCTGTGCGAAGCAGTCAGCCGCTGAACTGGGCTTAACGCGTTTGCAATTTCAGGCGCTGGACTCTACGCAGTTTGCCACCGCTCAGGGGGAAGTGCCGGAGCTGGTGCTGGTTAACCCGCCGCGCCGCGGCATCGGTAAACCGCTGTGTGATTATCTCTCAACGATGGCACCGCGTTTTATTATCTACTCCAGCTGTAACGCCCAAACTATGGCGAAAGATATCCGCGAACTGCCTGGTTATCGCATCGAACGGGTACAGCTTTTTGATATGTTCCCGCACACCGCGCACTATGAAGTGCTGACGCTGCTGGTGAAGCAATAAAAAAGCCGCAGGTGCGGCTTTCTGAATCTTACTGTGGGAACCACTGGTCATTGATTTTCTGATATGTACCGTCAGCTTTAATTGCTGCCAGCGCGTTATTCAGTTTTTCCAGCAGAGCTTTGTTATCCGGACGTACAGCGATACCCAGGCCGGTGCCGAAGTATTGCGGATCGGTCACTTTTTCAGTAGCAACGCCCAGTTGCGGATTGGTTTTCAGCCATTCGTTTACCACTGCGGTGTCACCAAATACGCCATCAATACGGCCATTTTTCAGATCGATAAAGGCATTCTGATAACTGTCATAGGAGACAGTTTTTACTTCCGGGTGCTGATCCTGAATATATTTCTGGTGCGTGGTGCCGTTTTCCATCCCAATACGTTTGCCTTTCAGATCGGCAAACGTTTTGTAGGTATCTTTTTTGGCAATCACGACGGCTGAGTTTTCGTAGTAGGGCGTGGTAAACGATACCTGTTTGCTACGCTCCGGCGTGATATCCATTCCGGAGATTACGGCGTCATATTTTCTGAATTTCAGTGACGGGATCAGGCTGTCGAACGCGTGATTAGTAAAAGTACATTCTGCCTGCATTTGTTTGCACAAGGCTTTTGCCAGGTCGATATCAAAGCCGACAATCTCATTATTAGCACCTATAGATTCAAAGGGTGGATAGGTGGCTGAAACGCCAAAATTGATTTTCTCTGCGGCAGAAGCACCGAAAGTAAAAGAAGCAAGTAAAGCGGCAAGAACTAACTTTTTCATGATGGAACTCCCGTCTGTCAATCTTATGATTTTTGGCCGTGTCTGCGGCATGGGATAACAATGCCATCAAGTGAATTTATATGCAATAAATATGAGTAAATAATTTATATGAAATAAAAAAGACGGACAGCTTAGTGGGTTGTCCGTCTTCATAATAAGAATTTATGCACTATGTAGGCCGGATAAGGCGTCCACGCCGCATCCGGCATCAGCATGCAGCTACATTAATTCCGCCGTTCGAATGCCAGTGCTTTACGCTCGATCAGACGCATCATCAGCGTCAGCAGGCCGTTGACGACCAGGTAAATAATCCCCGCCGCGCCAAATACCATTACATCGTAGGTGCGTCCGTACAACAACTGGCTGTATCCCATCACTTCCATCAGCGTAATGGTGTAAGCCAGAGAGGTACTTTTGAACACCAGCACCACTTCGTTGGAATAAGAAGAGAGCGAGCGTTTAAACGCGTACGGCAGCAGGATCGCCAGCGTATCTTTTTTGCTCATTCCCAGGGCGCTACAGGACTGCCATTGACCTTCCGGGATCGCGCGAATCGCACCGTAAAACAGCTGCGTGGTGTACGCCGCACTGTTCAGCGACAACGCAATCAGCGCACATAACCACGGTTCTGACAACAAATGCCACAGTGCCGGATACTCCTGCAACGTTGGGAACTGGCCCGGTCCGTAATAAATCAGGAAGATCTGCACCAGCAGCGGCGTACCGGTAAACAGCGTGATATAGCCCCGCACCAGCCACACCAGCACCGGCGTTTTCAGCGTCAGGATGATGGTAAAAATCAATGCCAGAATCAGTGCCACAATCAGCGAGGCAACGGTTAGCGTCAGGCTGGTGTGCAGCCCTTTCATCAGTTCGGGTAAATACTCAAACATTAGCTGGGCCTCCGCTCAAAACGTGTCGCGCGCAGGTCAATGCGTTTGAGAATGTACTGACTGAGCAGGGTGATCACCAGGTAAATCACCGCCGCCACAATGTACCAGGTAAACGGTTCCTGTGTACGGGTAGCGATGCTTTTGGTTTGTAGCATTAAATCATTCACACTAATCAAACTGACCAGCGCGGTATCTTTCAGCAGCACCAGCCACTGGTTACCGAGACCTGGCAGCGCATGACGCCACATCTGCGGCATCACCAGACGGAAAAAGATAGCCGATTTCGACAGCCCCAGCGCCTGACCGGATTCCCACTGACCCACCGGCACCGCTTTTAATGCACCACGCAGCGTTTGCGAGGCATAGGCGGCATACAGCAGTGACAGTGCGATGACACCACAAAGGAACGGGCTAACGTCGAAGTTCTCAATGTCCATCTGCACCGGGATCTGCACGAACCCAAGATTGATAGTGAAGCCATCCGAAAGCGTCAGCAGCAGCTGCGAGGAGCCAAAATAGATAAACAGCACCACCAGAATTTCTGGCAGGCCACGCAGAATGGTTACCAGCGCTGAACCTGCCCACGCGACAGGACGCCATTTCGCAGACTCCCATACCGCAAAGAACATCGCCAGCGCCAGCCCGACAATCAATGCACAAACGGCAAGGCCGACGGTCATCCCGGCGGCGCTTGCTAAAGGAAAAAATTCATTCATCAGGAATTACTTCTGGAACCATTTGTTGTAGATGGTTTCGTAAGTGCCATCTTTCTTCACTTTTTCCAGCGCAGTGTTGAGTTTCTGCTGCAGTTCAGTGTTGCCCTGGCGTACTGCGATGCCGAGGCCAGTACCGAAGTAATCTTTATCGGTCACTTTATCGCCCACTGCCGCCAGTTTCGGGTTATCTTTCAGCCATTCGGTTACCACTGCGGTGTCACCAAATACGCTGTCGATACGACCGTTTTGCAGATCCAGTTTTGCGTTCTGGTAACTGTCATATGGCACGGTAGTGATTTCCGGATGCTTATCCATAATGAACTTCTGGTGTGTCGTCCCGTTCTGAACGCCGACTTTTTTGCCTTTCAGCTGATCAACACTGGTGTATTTGCCTTGCTGACCCACAAACAGGGCAGAGTTGTCATAGTACGGGGTGGTAAACAGCACCTGCTTTTCACGCTCCGGAGTGATATCCATGCCCGCCATCACTGCTTCTACGCGACGGAATTTCAGGCTTGGGATCAGGCTGTCAAACGCCTGGTTAGAGAAAGTGCAGGTTGCATCAATCTCTTTACACAATGCCTGCGCCAGGTCGACATCAAAACCAACGATCTGGTTGTTTGCATCAATCGATTCAAACGGAGGATAGGAGGCTTCGGTGGCAAAACGAATGGTTTCGGCTGCTGTGGCGGAAAGACTAAAACCTGCAATTAACGCGGCAATCAGAACTTTTTTCATTGTTGTTATCCCGAATCTTAGTGAGAGAGATAGTTTTTAAATGCTTCGGTTTGCGGCTCGGTAAAGCAGCTCGCGTCGCCTTGTTCTACGATATGACCGTTTTCCATATACACCACTCGGCTGGCGGTTTTACGCGCCACTTCAACTTCGTGGGTGACGATCACCTGGGTAATATTCGTTTCTGCCAGCTCACGAATGATGCTGACGATTTGTGCCGTAATTTCGGGGTCCAGTGCGGCGGTCGGTTCATCGAACAGCAGTACCTGCGGTTCCATCATCAACGCACGGGCAATAGCAACACGCTGCTGCTGACCTCCAGAAAGATGCAGCGGGTAACGATCGCTATAAGGTTTGAGACGCAGACGTTCCAGCAGTTTTTCTGCACGGGCCAGCGCCTGATCTTTACTCAACCCCAGTACACGACAGGGCGCTTCAATCAGGTTTTGCTGCACGGTCAGATGCGGCCACAGGTTGTATTGCTGAAACACCATGCCAACGTTACGACGCAAATCGCGAATCGCTTTGTCAGAGGGGGTTTTGGTGAAATCGAAATGGTTGCCTGCAATGTTGAGCGTACCGGAGCGCGGCATCTCAAGCAGATTGAGTACACGCAGCAGCGAGCTTTTACCCGCGCCGCTGGGGCCAAGTAACACCAGCGTTTCGCCCTGTGGGCAATCCAGCGTGATATCGAACAGCGCCTGATGCGCGCCGTAGAAGCAATTAATGCCGTTTAATTGAATACTCATTGACACTCGTATACTGGCAGTCTGATAGCTATTGAGGTCGAAGATAATACCTTTGACAGAATAATTATGCAATATTTCTGCTTTAAAAGTTAAAAGCAAAGCGCATTATTCAATAAACATAGCACAAAATAACGGGGGCGGTGGTCGGCGAGCATAAATGTCGGCATTCCTCACGAAATGCCGTACAATTTACGGGGTTTATTGGTTGATCAAGACGTTAGCGATTCTCGATGGACTGACGGAGCGTACCCGCTGTGGCATGAACGCTACCGCCTAAGTAGCGCACATCGTCGATGACCCAACACTGGCCTTCCTGAATCATTAACACTTCATCCTGCCAGCCCTGGTCACCCTGCTTGAGATCCACGCGCAATGGAATGTTACGGGCATCACGATTAGGGATAGTAGATGCACTGGCAACGTGGGCGCTGTCTGGCAAGGTGGTTCGACTGGAGAACGGATCGCTGCTTAACAATTCACGATGACTATTATCGCGGCTGGCATCGCTAAGTAGGGTTGCCAGTTTGTCACTCAAATAGGGGCGTAGAGCGGTAATGTCATTGCCGCGATGTTGAATGCGGTAGTCATAGAACTGTTGAGCCACGCTATCAGGCCCCCCTGGACACAGGAACCGGTGCGGGGGCCGTTATCTTTATAAGCTGGCGTGACGGTGGTACAGGCACTGAGTAGCAGTGCGCAAGGGATAAGCATGGTCAATTTGCTATAGCGCATGATGATTTCCTTATAAGCGAACACCTTGAAAGCGTTCTACGATAATAATGATATCCTTTCAATAATAGCGTATCAGTCCGATAATGCTTTGAAGATCGAAGGCTTAGCAAACAAGGAGATCGATCATGCAATTTTCTACAACCCCAACTCTGGAAGGCCAGACCATCGTTGAATATTGCGGTGTGGTGACTGGCGAAGCGATTTTAGGCGCGAATATTTTCCGTGATTTCTTTGCCGGTATCCGCGATATCGTTGGCGGACGCTCCGGTGCCTACGAAAAAGAACTGCGTAAAGCGCGGGAGATTGCCTTTGAGGAGCTCGGCTCCCAGGCGCGAGCGCTGGGGGCTGATGCCGTCGTCGGTATTGATATCGACTACGAAACGGTCGGGCAAAACGGCAGTATGCTGATGGTTAGCGTCAGCGGTACGGCGGTGAAAACGCGTCGATGAGAAGAGTCTTCTGGCTGGTCGCTGCCGCTCTGTTACTGGCAGGGTGCACAGGCGAAAAAGGCATTGTCGAGAAAGAGGGATATCAGCTTGATACCCGACGCCAGGCGCAGGCGGCGTATCCGCGCATTAAAGTGCTGGTGATCCACTACACCGCAGATGATTTTGATAGCTCGCTGGCGACACTGACCGATAAGCAGGTCAGCTCGCATTATCTGGTCCCTGCGGTGCCACCGCGATACAACGGTAAACCGCGCATCTGGCAACTGGTGCCGGAACAAGAACTGGCCTGGCATGCGGGGATTAGCGCCTGGCGCGGGGCAACGCGCCTTAACGACACCTCTATTGGCATTGAGCTGGAAAACCGTGGCTGGCAAAAATCGGCGGGAGTGAAATATTTTGCCCCGTTTGAACCGGCACAGATTCAGGCGCTTATTCCGCTGGCGAAAGATATTATTGCCCGTTATTACATCAAGCCGGAAAACGTAGTAGCACATGCGGATATTGCGCCGCAGCGCAAAGACGATCCGGGGCCATTATTTCCCTGGAAGCAACTGGCGCAGCAGGGGATTGGTGCCTGGCCGGATGCGCAGCGGGTGAACTTTTACCTTGCCGGGCGCGCGCCGCACACACCGGTAGAGACCGCGTCATTGCTGGAGCTTTTGGCGCGTTATGGTTATGACGTAAAGCCTGATATGACTCCGCGCGAGCAGCGGCGCGTGATTATGGCGTTCCAGATGCATTTCCGCCCGACGTTATACAACGGCGAAGCGGATGCAGAAACTCAGGCGATTGCCGAAGCGTTGCTGGAGAAATACGGGCAGGATTAGCGCGGCAGTTTTCCGTGGTCGCGTAGCCAGGCGGCAGTTTTCTCGATACCTTCATCCAGGGTGAGGACTGGTTGATAACCTAACTCTTCCTGCGCACGCGTAATATCCAGCGTAAAGTCAAAATTCAACTTGGAGACGCCGTAGTGGGTCAGCGGCGGCTCTTTTGCTGACTTGCGGCCTAAACGCTCCATGCTGCGGGCGATCATATCCAGCATCGGGTAAGGGACGGAACGAATACGACAGTCAATATTCAACTCGTCGATCAGCTTCTGCACGATGCTGCGCAGTGTGCGATGCTCGCCGTTGGTGATGTTGTACACACGCCCGGAAGGTAGCTTATCGCAGGCTTCCTGGCTTGCCAGCCACATGGCGTGCACGGCATTTTCATAGTAGGTCATATCGACCAGCGCACTGCCGCCGTGCGGTAACAGAATGCTGCCGTAGTGGTGCATCATATGCGCCAGACGGGGGATAAAGACTTTATCGTGCGGTCCGAACAGACTTTGTGGGCGCAGAATAGTAAAGCGCGTTTGTGGATTCGCCTGCGAAAGCATATTGATCACCTCTTCGCTGGCTGCTTTGCTGCGGGCAAACTCGTTGGCGAAGCGGTGAGGGCGAAAATCTTCTTTAATATCGCGATGGTGGTGATAATCGAAGTACAGGGAGGGGGAAGAGATATGAATAAAGTTACGCACACCCCAGGCGACAGCCCATTCACCCAGGCGGCGAGTGGCGCGAACGTTAGCCAGATCGAAAGCCTGTTGTGTCCCCCAGGGCGAGGTAAAGCTGGAGCAGTGCCACAGCGTATCAATGCCCGCGAGCATCACTTTAGCTTGTGATGAAACCAGCTCGGTCAGATCCGCCGGAACAAACTCTGCGCCCATTTTTTCCAGCAATTTACCCATTGCCTCGTTGCGACCGGTCGCTCGCACGCTGATGCCTTTCTGGCATAAAAACTCTACCGCGTTTCGACCTAAGCCGCTGGTGGCGCCGGTAACCAGTACCTTCATATCAATCCACTGTTGTTGAGAAAATAACGTGCGCATTCTTCCGTGATTTCCCCCATGATGCAATGGGAAACATGAAAGAATAACGCAGGTTTTGTCGATTAATCTGTGCTTTGTTCTGCCAGTCTGGCGATTCGTTTTGCCATTCCGCGAAAAATAAACAGATGCGCGGGGATCATCAATAACCAGTAAAACAACCCTGGCATACCGTGCGGATGCCAGAATGCGCGAACATCGATAGTACGATAGTCACCTTTATCTTCCAGGGTAAAACACAGTCGTCCCAGCCCCGGCGCTTTCATGCCAAATAACAGCGTAAGTTGTTTTTCCGGTTCAACGACAATGACTTTCCAGCTATCCACCGCATCGCCAGTTTGCAAATATTCGCGCTCCGGGCGGCCTTTTGCCAGTTTATGACCGATCGCAAGGTCCATCAGCGCTCGAGTCTGCCACAAAATATTGCCAAAGAAATAACGCTCTTTACCGCCGATTTGATTGACCACCCGCCATAGCGCCTGAAGTCTGGCAGACGTTTTAACGGTAAACCCCGCCTGTTTGGCAAAATAACCGTATTCTGGTCGCCAGCGAGCAAAAGCCTGCGCGTCATATCCCCAGTCGCTGGAGTTGACCAGTTTTTCTTCCTCTTTCAACGTGCTACGTACCGCGTCATCGAAAGCAATCAGCGGTTGTGGAATGAGTGCACGTAACGCGGTGTCATCTGCCAGCAGATCGTGTTTCAGCCCCTGAATCAACGCCCTGGCGGTGGTGGGTGGTACGGAAGTAATCACATTAAGAAACCACACCGAAATCCAGCGGGTGGGAAAGGGGATGGGGAGCAACCAGCGGCGCTTACCGCTCACCGCCATAAAATGTTCAAACTGTTGCTGATAACTGAGCACTTCTGGTCCGGCGGCTTCGAAGATGCGATGTTCGCTGGCTGGATGATCTAACAGCGCCACCAGATAGTGCAGCAAGTTTTCCAGCGCGATGGGCGTGGTGCGTGAACGGACCCAGCGTGGCGGCGTTAACACTGGCAGGTTGTAGACCATATCGCGCATGACCTCGAACGCCGCTGAACCTGCACCAACGATTATTCCGGCACGCAATTCGGTCACCGGGACACCCGCTTCACGAAGAATGTCCGCCGTAGCCTGACGGGCGCGCAGATGGTCCGACTGCTCATGTGGCGGGGCCTGCAACGAACTGAGAAAGATTAATTGCTTAACTGGGACTTCACGTAGCGCATCGCGGACGTTGAGAGCCACCTGGCGCTCCTGAGCGATAAAATCGCCGCCTTCGCCCATGCTGTGCACCAGAAAATAGACCGTATCAATATCCTGCAACAGGGCCGGAAGGTTATCCGGCCAGCTGAGATCGACTTTATGGCAACTGACATTTGCCAGTTGCAGCTTTGCAAGCCTGTCGACATGACGTGCCGCCGCCAGGAGCTGATGCCCTTGCTGGCTGAGTGTGCGCACCAGATGCTGACCAATGTAGCCACTGGCACCGAGAACTAAAATGCGTTGCGGCACGTCTCCCTCCTTAACGCGCCAGGAATGCGCGCCAGTGGGCGGCGACTTCCGCCAGTTGTGCACGCGAGACGTCAAGATGGGTCACCAGGCGGACAATCGGCGAGGCGTTAATCAGCACGTTTCTCGCTTTCATGTATTCGCCTAACGCGGCAGCATTTTCTTCCCCGACGCGAACAAACAGCATATTGGTGTCCTGACGCATCACATCCGTGCCTGCTTCACGCAACTGCTCCGCCATCCAGGTGGCATTGTCGTGGTCTTCCTGCAAACGTGCGACGTTATTTTTCAGCGCATACATCCCGGCGGCAGCCAGAATGCCGGACTGGCGCATCCCGCCACCTGTCATTTTCCGCCAGCGAATGGCACGTTTAATGTAATCACGATTACCGACGAGTAATGAACCGACTGGCGTCCCAAGACCTTTCGACAGGCAAATGGTGAACGAGTCACAATATTGCGTGATCTCTTTCAGTTCGCAGCCGTAAGCCACCACGGCATTAAAGATGCGCGCACCGTCAACATGCAGCGCCAGATTGCGCTTGCGGGTAAATTCCCATGCCTCTTTTAAGTATTCACGCGGCAGCACTTTGCCGTTGTGGGTGTTTTCCAGACTGAGTAATTTGGTGCGGGCGAAATGGATATCGTCGGGTTTGATTTTCATCGCCACTTTATCCAGCGGTAGCGTGCCGTCGGCAGCTGCGTCGATGGGTTGCGGCTGAATACTGCCCAGCACTGCTGCGCCACCGGCTTCAAACAGATAGTTATGCGCGGCCTGACCGACGATATACTCTTCGCCGCGTTCGCAGTGACTGAGCAGAGCGACCAGGTTGGCCTGAGTGCCGGTCGGCAGAAAAATGGCGGCTTCTTTACCGGAAAGCTCTGCTGCATAGTCCTGCAGAGCATTAACGGTAGGGTCGTCTCCGTAAACGTCGTCCCCAACCGGGGCGGCCATCATCGCTTCGAGCATGGCGCGGCTCGGTCGGGTAACGGTATCACTGCGTAAATCAATCATGGCATGTCCTTATTATGACGGGAAATGCCACCCTTTTTACCTTAGCCAGTTCGTTTTCGCCAGTTCGATCACTTCATCACCGCGTCCGCTGATGATTGCGCGCAGCATATACAGGCTGAAACCTTTGGCCTGTTCGAGTTTGATCTGCGGTGGAATGGCTAATTCTTCTTTGGCGACAACCACATCCACCAACACCGGACCGTCGATGGAGAAGGCGCGTTGCAGAGCTTCATCGATTTCAGACGCTTTTTCTACACGAATACCCGTAATGCCGCAGGCTTCGGCAATTCGGGCAAAGTTGGTGTCGTGTAGTTCGGTGCCATCAGTCAAATAGCCACCAGCTTTCATCTCCATCGCCACAAAGCCCAGCACGCTGTTATTAAAGACGATAATTTTCACTGGCAGTTTCATCTGCACTACCGAGAGGAAATCGCCCATCAACATGCTAAAACCGCCATCGCCGCACATGGCGACCACCTGGCGTTCCGGCTCGGTTGCCTGCGCGCCCAGCGCCTGCGGCATGGCGTTAGCCATCGAACCATGGTTAAACGAACCTAACAGGCGACGCTTGCCGTTCATTTTTAGATAACGTGCCGCCCACACCGTTGGCGTACCAACGTCACAGGTGAAAATAGCGTCATCGGCGGCAAAATGACTAATTTGCTGCGCCAGATATTGCGGGTGAATGGCTTTCTCACTCGGTTTAGCTAAATCGTCCAGCCCTTTGCGGGCGTCGCGGTAATCTTCCAGCGCCTTATCCAGAAACTTGCGTTCGGTTTTTTCTTCCACCAGTGGCAGCAATGCGCGCAGGGTTGATTTGATATCGCCGACCAGCGCCATATCTACCTTGCTATGCGCGCCGATGCTGGCTGGGTTGATATCAATCTGAATAATTTTGGCATCGGTCGGGTAGAACACACGGTAGGGAAACTGAGTACCGAGCAGCACTAACGTATCGGCGTTCATCATGGTATGGAAACCTGACGAAAAGCCGATTAATCCCGTCATTCCAACATCATATGGATTATCGTATTCGACATGTTCTTTACCGCGCAGGGCATGGACTATAGGCGCTTTAATTTTCCCGGCAAACTCAACTAACTCTTTATGCGCCCCCGCACAGCCGCTGCCACACATCAGGGCGATATTGCTGGAATAACGCAGCAGTTGCGCCAGTTTGCGTAACTCTTCTTCTTCCGGTGTTACTACCGGCTGTGGCGCATGATACCAGTGGGTAGTTGCCCCTTCTGGCGCAGGTTTTAACGCCACGTCGCCCGGTAACACAACAACGGAAACGCCACGGTTAAGCACCGCTTTGCGCATAGCAATTGCCAGCACTTGTGGGATCTGCTCTGGGCTGGAAACCAGCTCGCAATAGTGACTACATTCGCGGAATAACTCTTGTGGGTGGGTTTCCTGGAAATAGCCGCTGCCAATTTCGCTGGAGGGAATATGAGCGGCAATCGCCAGTACCGGAACGTGATTGCGGTGGCAATCGAACAGGCCGTTGATTAAGTGCAGGTTGCCGGGACCGCACGATCCGGCACAGACCGCCAGTTCTCCGCTAAGTTGTGCTTCAGCGCCAGCGGCAAACGCCGCCACTTCTTCATGCCGGGTGGACATCCACTCGATGGTGCCCATGCGATTAAGACTGTCACTAAGACCGTTCAGAGAGTCGCCCGTGACTCCCCAGATGCGTTTCACGCCTGCCGATTCGAGTGTTTTGGCGATATAAGCTGCAACCGTTTGTTTCATGGTTCTCCATCTCCTGAATGTGATAACGGTAACAAGTTTAGTTCATCTGACGGAGGGGGAAGGGATGGGAGAAAAAGGAGGCACTAACGGTTAAATAGCCCGATGAAAGGAATATCATCGGGCATCAGGCGATTATGCGAGAACCAAATCCCCCTGCGGATGGCAGGAGCAGGCCAGTACGTAACCTTCAGCGATTTCGGCGTCGGTCAGCGTCATTGTGCTGCTCACCGTATATTCACCGGAAATCACTTTCGTCTTACAGCAGCCGCAAACACCCGCACGGCAGGCGGCGACAACCGGAACGTTATTGCTTTCCAGCGCCTCCAGTAGCGTGGTGCCAACCGGAGCGTAAAATTCTCGTGCCGGTTGCAGTTTGGTGAATTTCAGACCACTGGTCGCCGCTTCCGCTACTGGGGTGAAGAATTTCTCTTTAAAGAAACGCGTCACGCCGAGCGCTTTCACTTCCTGCTCTACCCAATCCATATATGGAGCAGGGCCACAGGTCATCACGGTACGTGAGGCTAAATCAGGAACGCGAGTCAGCAGTTCGCGAGTGAGACGACCAGCGATAAAGCCTTCGGTAACGTTATTTTCCGCCACCAGCGTTACCGGATAGTTACGCCACTCATCGGCGAAAATCACATCCTGCGGCGTACGCACGTTGTAGATCACCTGCACATCGGCCTGTGGACGGTTCTTCGCCAGCCAGCGACGCATCGACATAATCGGCGTGACGCCGCAGCCTGCCGCCAGCAACAGGAATTTATCTTCTGCTTTATCGTCGCAGGTAAATTCCCCCATCGCGTCCGAAAGCCAGAGATAATCACCGCGTTTTACATCGCGCGTCAGCCACCGGGAGCCGACACCGTCATCAATCCGCCGCACGGTCAGGGTGATGTATTCACTCACGCCTGGCGTGGAGGAAATGGTGTAAGCACGCAGCGTTTCTGCTGAGTTTCGCACGCTGACCAGCGCATATTGCCCGGCGCGATATGGGTAGTAATCGTGGCAAATCAGGGAAATCGTCCACACATCCGGCGTTTCTTGCGTAATGTGATGAACCTGCATCCGCCACGGGCATTGATTCGTTGGCATCGTCATCGACAAACTCCTTACGCGCTCAACAGTTGCTTCATGTCTTCTTCAACAGTGGTGATAGAACGCAGGCCGAATTTCTCGTTCAGCACCGCCAGCAGGTCTGGTGTCAGGAAACCAGGTGCAGTCGGGCCGGTGACGATATTTTTCACACCCAGAGAAAGCAGCGTCAGCAGAATGACAATCGCTTTCTGTTCAAACCAGGAGAGCACCAGCGACAGCGGCAGATCGTTCACCCCACAGCCCAGTTTCTCTGCCAGCGTTACCGCCAGAATAATTGCTGAGTAAGCATCGTTACACTGACCAGCATCTACCAGACGCGGCAGACCTTCGATATCGCCAAACTCAAGTTTATTAAAGCGATATTTACCGCAAGCGAGGGTCAGGATCAGGCAGTCATCCGGCACGCTGGTGGCGAAATCGGTGAAGTAGTGACGCTCGCCGCGTGCGCCGTCACAGCCGCCAAGCAGGAAGATATGACGCAGTTTTTCACGGCTCACCAGATCAATCAGCGTATCGGCTGCGCCAAGCAGTGTCTGGCGACCAAAGCCCACGGTGATCAGGTGCGGAATTTCGCTGTACGGGAAGCCCGCCATCTGTTGCGCCTGGGCAATGACTGCAGAGAAATCTTCGCCATCCAGATGACGCACACCCGGCCAGCCAACGATGCTGCGGGTCCAGATACGATCGTCATAAGCGCCTACGGTTGGGTCGATGATGCAGTTCGAGGTCATCACGATGGGGCCTGGGAAACGAGCGAACTCCACTTGCTGATTCTGCCAGCCGCTGCCGTAGTTACCGACCAGATGCTTGAATTTACGCAACTCCGGGTAACCATGCGCAGGCAGCATTTCGCCGTGGGTGTAGACATTAACGCCCGTGCCTTCGGTCTGTTCCAGCAGGTTGTAGAGATCTTTGAGATCGTGACCGGAAATCAGAATGCATTTACCCGCCGTCGCTTTGACATTGACCTGGGTTGGGGTCGGGTGACCGTATTTACCGGTTTCGCCTGCATCCAGAATGCTCATCACTTTGAAATTCATCTGGCCGATTTCCATTGAACACTCAAGAAGCGCGTTCATATCGGCAGGCCAGGTCCCCAGCCACGCCATGATTTTATGGTACTGGGCATAAATATCGTTGTCGTATTGACCGAGAACATGCGCGTGTTCCATATAGGCCGCCGCACCTTTCAGGCCATACAGGCACAGCAGACGCAGGCCGAGAATGTTTTCGCCAATCGCCGCTTTATCTTTGTTAGGGGTAAATTCTGCTGCCTGACGTTGCAGCTCGCCGAGATCGTCGCTCACCAGTTGCAGGTCAGCCATCGGGTTATCGACGCGGGCGTTGGCATCTACAGCCAGGCATTGTGCTTTCAGCGCCTCGCGCAGGGCAATCGCTTCACGAGCGTAGCCGACAATACGCGGAGAATCGAAGTTAACGTTGGTCAGGGTTGAGAAAAAGGCACGTGGCGCAAAGCTGTCTACATCGTGGTTGATGATGCCGTATTCACGTGCTTTCACTGCCCAGGCCGAAAGCCCTTGCAGCGCCGCGATGAGTAAATCCTGAAGGTCAGAGGTTTCCGCCGTTTTACCACACATCCCCTGCGCGTATGAGCAGCCGTTTCCTGCCGGAGTACGGATAGTTTGTTCACATTGCACACAAAACATGATCACACCTTTTAAAGTTATATTTAATATACATGTTTAAGGTTAAGACGCTTAACGCGGGGATAAAAGAGATTTTTAATGCAACTTTAAGGGAGATTGATTTAGCGCAATTTTGGCGGCAGAGATCTACCGCCAGAGAGGTATTATGCAGAGAAAAAGGCGATGAGAATCGGCACTAACAGACTAAGAATAAAACCGTGAACAATCGCCGCCGGGACCATATCCAGCCCGCCTGTACGTTGAAGAACGGGCAGGGTGAAATCCATCGACGTCGCACCGCATAAGCCCAGTGCAGTAGAGCGGCTACGGCGAATCAGCCCAGGGATTAACATAATAGCAATCAGCTCACGGGCCAGATCATTAAAAAACGCCGCGCTCCCGATTACCGGACCAAAAGATTCGGTCAATAAAATACCGGAAAGAGAATACCAGCCGAAACCGGAGGCCATTGCCAGCGCGGTATTGATGGGAAGATCAAGAATAAAGGCGTTAATTAAACCACCAATTAATGAACTGGCAACCACCACCACGGCGACAATCATTCCCCGGCGATTAAGGACAATCTGCTTTAAGGTCATGCCATTATTGCGCAACTGAATACCGACGAGGAAAAGTAGCAGAATTAAGGTGTATTCACTGGCTTCGGTCGCGTGTTGTAAGAAAGCCAGTCCACTCAGACCAATGGCAAAACCAATCACTACTACGCCGCACAGTTTTAGCGACTCCAGCGCCATCGCAATACGCGACGGGAGTTTTTCTTGATGATGGTGGTTGCGCCATGGCAGGCCGCGCTCCAGCCACATCAGGGCGGCAATATTACACAGTAAAATAACGGTAATACTGACGGCAGAATAATGCAGAATTGCCAACAAGTTACTGGCGAGGTTATCGAGAAACGCCAGACTGATACCCATAAAAAAGAGAATAAGGTAAACCATCCAACTTAATAGCTGATTAATAACTCTTAATGCAGCTTTTTGGCGAAGCGGAATGAGGTAACCCACAATCAGGGGAACCAGAATGATTAACAGCCCAGAAAACATGAAAACCCAGTCCTTGCAAAGAAGATTCGAAATGCGCGATGACACACTACTGAAAGCAGAAGGACGAGTAAAGTTGCAATTAAAAGGAAATGTTATGCATCAGAGGGGGATTTTTAATTCTATATGAGTGTTTAGCGTTGTTGCGCTCCTTTCATGTGCAATGCCATATAAAGCCACTGGCGCAGGGAGCGGCCAGTCGCCGCCGCCCCCTGCACCCCCGGCCTTCGGGGAACGCCTCGGCGATTTTAACGCCACCAACACCCGTGCGGTTTGTAACGTCGAAGATAAAACCACCAGGGCAGACAACATGCCAATGCTAATTAATCGCGTTTTTCCAGTAGAGTCCGGTAAATCAGACCACCGATAATACCGCCGACAATTGGCACCACCCAGAAGAACCACAGTTGTTCTAATGCCCAGCCGCCCTGGAAGATAGCAACCGCAGTACTGCGCGCCGGGTTAACGGAAGTGTTAGTCACCGGAATACTGATTAAGTGAATCAGGGTTAAGGCCAGACCAATGGCAATTGGCGCAAAACCAGCAGGAGCGAATTTGTCAGTTGCGCCGTGGATCACCAGCAGGAAACCTGCACTCAATACCAGTTCAACTACCAGCGCGGAAAGCATGGAATAACCGCCTGGTGAATGCTCGCCATAACCGTTAGAAGCAAAACCGCTGGCTGCCGCGTCAAAACCCGTTTTACCACTGGCAATTAAATACAGCAGCGCCGCCGCAACAATACCGCCGACAACCTGGGCAATTACGTAGCCAACGACTTCTTTTGCCGGGAAACGTCCGCCAGCCCATAAACCAATAGTGACCGCCGGGTTAAAATGACCACCAGAAATATGACCAACAGCAAAGGCCATTGTCAGAACGGTCAGACCGAACGCCAACGCCACGCCGGCAAAACCAATGCCTAATTCCGGGAAGCCTGCGGCCAGTACGGCACTACCACAGCCGCCAAAAACAAGCCAGAAAGTACCAAAACATTCAGCTGCTAATTTTCTGAACATATCCACCTCAATTAAAAATTGACCCTGTGAAAAATATGGTCGTTTTATAGGGTCGTCGTAAAAAAGTGACGACGGAAATAATGCGCGGCTATTTTAAAAACGAAGGCAAGTCATTCACCAGATAAATAAATCCAGTAAATTTGATTTAAGGCAACAGCGGGTTGCCCCATATAGTCATTTGTCTGATTGACAGTGTAGTGCAAGCGAAAGATTTAATCCTTTAGGCGTAATAAAAAATAATTTATCATGCTAATTATTTGATTTTGTTGTTTTTGCAGGCTTATCAGCAAGAGGGAGTATAACGCGATTATTCGCTCATTTTTCAGACATTTGCCATGCTTAAATGTGATGTCATCACGTATTAGCATGGCCTTTCCCGTTATACTGCCAGCGTAAAGGATAAGTCACATATTTCTGGAGGGGATATGATTCTTGAGCGCGTTGAAATTGTGGGTTTTCGCGGTATCAACCGTTTGTCGTTGATGCTGGAACAAAACAACGTCCTGATTGGGGAGAACGCGTGGGGTAAATCCAGCTTGCTGGACGCCTTAACCCTGCTGCTATCGCCAGAATCAGATCTCTACCATTTTGAGCGCGATGATTTCTGGTTCCCGCCGGGAGATATCAACGGGCGAGAACATCATCTGCATATTATTTTGACCTTCCGCGAATCGCTGCCAGGCCGACATCGGGTTCGCCGCTATCGGCCGCTGGAAGCGTGCTGGACGCCATGCACCGATGGTTATCACCGTATTTTTTATCGTCTGGAAGGGGAGAGTGCGGAAGACGGCAGCGTGATGACACTGCGCAGTTTTCTCGATAAAGACGGACATCCGATTGATGTTGAGGATATTAACGATCAGGCTCGTCATCTGGTGCGTTTAATGCCGGTGCTGCGCTTGCGTGATGCCCGTTTTATGCGCCGTATTCGTAACGGCACGGTGCCAAATGTCCCCAATGTGGAAGTCACCGCGCGCCAGCTCGATTTCCTCGCCCGTGAATTATCCTCACATCCGCAAAATCTCTCTGATGGGCAGATTCGTCAGGGACTTTCCGCAATGGTGCAACTTCTTGAGCATTATTTTTCTGAGCAGGGAGCTGGACAGGCGCGATATCGTTTAATGCGGCGGCGAGCCAGCAATGAGCAACGAAGCTGGCGCTATCTGGATATCATCAACCGGATGATTGACCGACCTGGAGGGCGCTCGTATCGGGTTATTTTGCTCGGCCTGTTTGCTACTTTATTGCAGGCAAAAGGCACATTGCGACTGGATAAAGACGCCCGTCCATTGTTGCTGATCGAAGATCCAGAAACCCGTTTACACCCCATTATGCTTTCAGTTGCCTGGCATCTGTTGAATCTTCTGCCATTGCAGCGCATTGCCACCACCAACTCTGGCGAGCTGCTTTCGTTAACGCCGGTAGAGCATGTTTGCCGACTGGTACGTGAGTCCTCGCGCGTTGCCGCCTGGCGTCTGGGACCGAGTGGCTTGAGTACCGAAGATAGCCGACGCATCTCCTTTCACATTCGTTTTAACCGTCCGTCATCGCTGTTTGCCCGCTGTTGGCTGCTGGTGGAAGGGGAAACGGAAACCTGGGTTATCAATGAACTGGCGCGTCAGTGCGGACATCATTTTGATGCCGAAGGGATCAAGGTCATTGAGTTTGCCCAGTCCGGACTAAAGCCACTGGTTAAATTTGCCCGGCGAATGGGGATTGAATGGCATGTACTGGTCGATGGCGATGAAGCAGGGAAGAAATATGCCGCTACGGTACGCAGCCTGTTGAATAACGATCGGGAAGCCGAACGAGAACATTTAACGGCGTTACCGGCGCTGGATATGGAACATTTTATGTATCGCCAGGGATTTTCCGATGTGTTCCACCGCGTGGCGCAAATCCCGGAAAATATACCGATGAATCTGCGCAAAGTTATCTCGAAAGCGATCCATCGCTCTTCCAAACCCGATCTTGCCATTGAAGTGGCAATGGAGGCCGGACGTCGTGGTGTGGACTCCGTACCGACGCTGCTGAAAAAAATGTTCTCACGCGTGCTGTGGCTGGCGCGCGGTCGGGCCGACTAACTACAAAACATCGTGGCCATTTGTGGCTGAATAGCGTCGAGCATCTCATAGCGCCGACGGTATTCAGCCCGTTTTTTACTGGCGATTTCGGCAATCTCTTTTCGTGCTATCTGTGCTGGAAGGCGGTAATGGCGTTCAGCATCACATACGCCGCCAACCGATTCCCAGAAAGCGTTGTAATCGGCATGGATCTTGCCCTCTTTATCGCGATAACGCAGGCTGCGGTAAATATGCGTTTCATTGCTGACGGCAATAATCTGCTCTACCTGCAAACGTTGGGCAAACAGACAGGCCGCTTCCATCACGAGGCGTTTGGGAAATAGCCCGTGGCAGGCTTTCGTCGCATTCTGGATTTCCTGGTGTGGAATTTCCCATTTTGCGCCTTGCAGTCCGCCAATAAACATCGTCCTTTTCCCCTGATATTCACACAGGGTAAAAGTGAGCTCTGCCAGAGGAATACCTTCGCTGTTGCGGAACAGGATGGTGCTGTCACCTTCTTTATCCATTGAGATCATCATGGTCAGCTCAAGCGTGAACTGCTCGCCGTTTTTGCCTTCCAGCTTCGCCAGTTGCAGCCCGGGGGTATTCAAATATAAGCTGAATTCTTCCGCCGACATACACCCGCGGAGTAACGCATAATGGTAACGTAACGCCTCCAGCAATTGCTTACGGCTAAGATTCGCCGCAAGGTAAGGGCGATGTAGACGTACAGGCAGTCGCGGCTGGCGCGTTAACAACACATTGAGATTAGGCCAGTGGGAAAGTTCGTTCATCCACTCAACGCTTAAACGCGGCATAATCAACGAGCGCAGCAAAAATTTCTGGCGAAAACTACGGCGATGCCAGAATTTACCCGGCCGACACTGTCCTCGTGCCAGACTAAGAAAAAGTGACAGGCTGCTGAGAGATTCAGATGGCGTAAAGGTCCGTTCAGTTAACTGCGACATATTCATGAAATCAATGGTTATACATGACGTCGATTTAACCATTGCGTATCTTAACCAAACATCAATAGTGTGATTATTAACGTAAATTTTAGGGTTTTGTTGATATTTCGTTGAAGTTAATGACCCGGATTGGCATATGGAGTATTCAGAATATTTATGAAAAAGCGGAAAACCGTGAAGAAGCGTTACGTTATTGCGATGGTGATAGTCATCGCCGGGCTGATTACGTTATGGAGAATTCTTAACGCACCCGTGCCGACTTATCAGACGCTGATTGTGCGCCCCGGTGATTTACAGCAAAGCGTGCTGGCGACCGGAAAGCTGGACGCGCTGCGTAAGGTTGACGTGGGCGCGCAGGTCAGCGGTCAGTTGAAAACGCTGTCGGTGGCGATTGGCGATAAAGTAAAAAAAGACCAGCTTTTAGGGGTTATTGATCCTGAACAGGCTGAAAACCAGATCAAGGAGGTGGAAGCAATGCTGATGGAGCTACGCGCGCAGCGGCAGCAGGCGGAAGCGGAGCTGAAACTGGCGCGGGTGACGTATTCCCGTCAGCAACGTCTTGCACAAACGCAAGCGGTTTCACAGCAGGATCTCGATAACGCCGCGACGGAGATGGCTGTGAAACAGGCGCAAATTGGCACCATTGACGCGCAAATCAAGCGCAATCAGGCCTCTCTCGATACGGCTAAAACCAATCTCGATTACACCCGCATCGTTGCCCCGATGGCCGGGGAAGTCACGCAAATCACCACTCTGCAAGGCCAGACGGTGATTGCCGCACAACAAGCACCGAACATTCTGACGCTGGCAGATATGAGCACCATGCTGGTAAAAGCGCAGGTTTCTGAAGCGGATGTAATCCACCTGAAGCCGGGGCAAAAAGCCTGGTTTACGGTGCTTGGCGATCCACTGACGCGCTACGAGGGGCAAATCAAGGATGTGCTACCGACGCCGGAAAAGATTAACGACGCTATTTTCTATTACGCCCGTTTTGAAGTACCCAACCCCAATGGTTTACTGCGGCTGGATATGACCGCGCAAGTGCATATTCAGCTCACCGATGTGAAAAATGTGCTGACGATCCCTCTGTCGGCGTTAGGCGATCCGGTTGGCGATAATCGTTATAAAGTCAAATTGTTGCGTAATGGTGAAACACGCGAGCGTGAAGTGACGATTGGCGCACGTAACGATACCGATGTTGAGATTGTCAAAGGGCTGGAAGCGGGCGATGAAGTGGTGATTGGTGAGGCCAAACCAGGAGCTGCGCAATGACACCCTTGCTCGAATTAAAGGATATTCGTCGCAGCTATCCTGCCGGTGATGAGCAGGTTGAGGTGCTGAAGGGCATCAGCCTCGATATTTATGCTGGTGAGATGGTGGCGATTGTCGGCGCTTCGGGTTCCGGTAAATCGACCCTGATGAATATTCTCGGCTGCCTGGATAAGGCCACCAGCGGCACCTATCGCGTAGCCGGTCAGGATGTTGCCACGCTGGACGCCGATGCGCTGGCGCAACTGCGCCGCGAGCATTTCGGCTTTATTTTCCAGCGTTACCATTTGCTTTCGCATTTAACCGCCGAGCAGAACGTTGAAGTACCCGCCGTCTATGCCGGTCTTGAGCGGAAACAGCGGCTGCTTCGCGCCCAGGAGTTACTGCAACGACTGGGGCTGGAAGACCGTACAGAGTATTACCCGGCACAGCTTTCGGGTGGCCAGCAACAGCGCGTCAGCATCGCGCGGGCATTGATGAACGGCGGTCAGGTAATTCTTGCCGATGAACCGACCGGCGCACTGGACAGCCATTCTGGCGAAGAGGTGATGGCGATCCTGCATCAGCTGCGCGATCGCGGGCATACGGTGATTATCGTCACCCACGATCCGCAGGTTGCTGCTCAGGCCGAGCGGGTGATCGAAATTCGCGACGGCGAAATTGTGCGCAATCCTCCCGCCGTTGAAAAAGTGAATGCTACTGGCGGAACGGAACCTGTTGTCAACACGGCGTCTGGCTGGCGGCAGTTTGTCAGCGGTTTTAACGAGGCGCTGACGATGGCATGGCGGGCGCTGGCAGCGAATAAAATGCGTACTTTACTGACCATGCTGGGGATTATTATCGGTATTGCGTCGGTGGTTTCCATTGTCGTGGTGGGCGACGCCGCTAAACAAATGGTGCTGGCGGATATTCGTTCTATTGGTACGAATACTATTGATGTCTATCCCGGGAAAGATTTTGGCGATGACGATCCGCAATATCAGCAGGCGCTGAAGTACGACGACTTAATCGCCATCCAAAAACAACCGTGGGTTGCCTCTGCCACGCCCGCCGTCTCGCAAAACCTGCGCCTGCGTTATAACAATGTTGATGTGGCTGCCAGTGCCAATGGCGTGAGCGGCGATTATTTTAATGTCTATGGCATGACCTTCAGTGAAGGGAACACCTTTAATCAGGAGCAGCTGAACGGTCGTGCGCAGGTCGTGGTTCTCGACAGTAATACTCGCCGCCAGCTTTTCCCCCATAAAGCAGATGTGGTTGGCGAGGTGATTCTGGTCGGCAATATGCCCGCCAGAGTCATTGGTGTGGCGGAAGAAAAACAGTCGATGTTTGGTAGCAGTAAAGTGCTGCGTGTCTGGCTGCCATACAGCACGATGTCCGGGCGAGTTATGGGGCAGTCGTGGCTGAACTCCATTACTGTCAGGGTGAAAGAAGGCTTTGACAGCGCTGAGGCGGAACAGCAACTCACGCGTTTACTTTCACTGCGCCACGGTAAGAAGGATTTCTTTACCTGGAACATGGATGGCGTCTTGAAAACCGTTGAAAAGACCACACGTACTTTACAACTGTTTCTGACGCTGGTGGCGGTGATTTCGCTGGTGGTGGGCGGTATTGGTGTAATGAATATTATGCTGGTGTCAGTGACCGAGCGGACGCGGGAAATTGGCATTCGCATGGCTGTAGGTGCGCGAGCAAGCGATGTTTTGCAACAGTTTTTGATCGAAGCCGTACTGGTTTGCCTGGTTGGTGGCGCGTTGGGAATAACACTGTCACTGTTAATTGCTTTCACCTTGCAGCTTTTCTTACCCGGCTGGGAGATTGGTTTTTCACCGTTAGCGCTGCTGCTGGCGTTTCTCTGCTCGACGGTCACCGGGATTTTATT
Organism: Escherichia coli DSM 30083 = JCM 1649 = ATCC 11775; assembly: GCF_003697165.2. GTDB lineage: Bacteria > Pseudomonadota > Gammaproteobacteria > Enterobacterales > Enterobacteriaceae > Escherichia > Escherichia coli. Next base: position 3,138,517 of record NZ_CP033092.2, on the reverse strand, counting down.
TGGCTGGTTACCCGCACGAAATGCGGCACGACTGGATCCAGTAGATGCTCTGGCACGAGAGTAATTTTTGAGATAAAAATGCCAGCCGATCGGGCTGGCATTTTGCCTTTAGGATGTACACAATGAGACAGAAGAGCTATGCGACTGCCGCTTCTACTTCGACGGGCACAATAACACTGGCGTGATTGCCTTTTGGCCCCTGGTGGACATCAAACTGAACGGATTGTCCAGCTTTTAGCGTTCTGTAACCATCCATCTGAATGGTGGAATAATGAGCGAAAATATCTTCGCCGCCGCCTTCAGGGCAGATGAAACCAAACCCTTTGGCATTGTTGAACCACTTAACAGTACCCTTTTCCATGCTTCGACATCCTTCGCAAATCTTATACAAGTAAGATGGAATAAACCGGGGTCAGAGAGGGGGCTGTTCAAAACCTCGCCAACTCTAGAAATACAATTTAGAGAATTAGGGCGAGCCGTCAAGCATTTGACAGGGGCCAGGGGGCAGGTATGAATCAAAAATTTGAAGCAGTTAACGCTATTGACAGGAATGTGACAGATGTCGCTGATGCTAACGATAGATGATAGTTATCTATCATGTGGAGTAAATTGGTCAGGCAAATAAGCTCTTGTCAGCGGCAGGGCGTTCTGCCGATAACCGTAACCGAAGATGATAACTGACAATGGGTAAAACGAACGACTGGCTGGACTTTGATCAACTGGCGGAAGAAAAAGTTCGCGACGCGCTAAAACCGCCATCTATGTATAAAGTGATATTAGTCAATGATGATTATACTCCGATGGAGTTTGTTATTGACGTGTTACAAAAATTCTTTTCTTATGATGTAGAACGTGCAACGCAATTGATGCTCGCTGTTCACTACCAGGGGAAGGCCATTTGCGGAGTCTTTACCGCTGAGGTTGCAGAAACCAAAGTGGCGATGGTGAACAAGTACGCGAGGGAGAATGAGCATCCATTGCTGTGTACGCTAGAAAAAGCCTGAATGCAGGCATAAAAATTGGGGGAGGTGCCTATGCTCAATCAAGAACTGGAACTCAGTTTAAATATGGCTTTCGCCAGAGCGCGCGAGCACCGTCATGAGTTTATGACCGTCGAGCACTTGTTACTGGCGCTGCTCAGTAACCCATCTGCCCGGGAGGCGCTGGAAGCGTGTTCTGTGGATTTGGTTGCGCTCCGTCAGGAACTGGAAGCCTTTATTGAACAAACCACACCCGTTCTGCCTGCCAGTGAAGAGGAGCGCGACACACAGCCGACGCTGAGTTTTCAGCGTGTACTGCAACGTGCGGTCTTCCATGTCCAGTCCTCCGGTCGCAATGAGGTTACCGGTGCAAACGTTCTGGTCGCTATCTTTAGCGAACAGGAGTCGCAGGCGGCATATCTGTTGCGCAAACATGAAGTCAGCCGTCTTGATGTGGTGAACTTTATCTCTCATGGCACGCGTAAAGACGAGCCGACACAGTCTTCTGATCCTGGCAGCCAGCCAAACAGCGAAGAACAAGCTGGTGGGGAGGAACGTATGGAGAATTTCACGACGAACCTGAATCAGCTTGCGCGAGTGGGCGGAATCGACCCACTGATTGGTCGTGAGAAGGAGCTGGAGCGTGCTATTCAGGTTCTCTGCCGTCGCCGTAAAAACAACCCGCTGCTGGTGGGGGAGTCTGGTGTCGGTAAAACCGCGATTGCGGAGGGGCTTGCATGGCGAATTGTTCAGGGCGATGTGCCGGAAGTGATGGCTGACTGTACGATTTACTCTCTCGATATCGGTTCTCTGTTAGCGGGCACAAAATATCGCGGCGACTTTGAAAAACGTTTTAAAGCGTTGCTCAAGCAGCTGGAGCAAGACACTAATAGCATCCTGTTTATTGATGAGATCCACACCATTATCGGTGCGGGTGCAGCGTCTGGTGGCCAGGTCGATGCGGCTAACCTGATCAAACCGTTGCTCTCCAGCGGTAAAATCCGCGTAATTGGTTCGACAACCTATCAGGAGTTCAGCAACATTTTTGAGAAAGACCGTGCTCTGGCGCGTCGCTTCCAGAAAATTGATATTACTGAACCGTCAATCGAAGAAACTGTTCAAATCATCAATGGCCTGAAACCGAAGTATGAAGCGCACCACGACGTGCGTTATACCGCAAAAGCGGTGCGTGCGGCGGTAGAGCTGGCGGTGAAATACATTAACGATCGTCATCTGCCGGATAAAGCGATTGATGTTATCGACGAAGCGGGCGCTCGCGCACGTCTGATGCCGGTAAGCAAACGCAAGAAAACCGTTAATGTGGCGGATATTGAATCCGTGGTGGCCCGTATTGCACGCATTCCAGAGAAGAGTGTTTCTCAGAGTGACCGCGATACCCTGAAAAACCTCGGCGATCGCCTGAAAATGCTGGTCTTCGGTCAGGATAAAGCCATTGAGGCGCTGACTGAAGCCATTAAGATGGCGCGTGCAGGTTTAGGTCACGAACATAAACCGGTCGGTTCGTTCCTGTTTGCCGGCCCTACTGGGGTCGGGAAAACAGAGGTGACGGTACAGCTTTCGAAAGCGTTGGGCATTGAGCTTCTGCGCTTTGATATGTCCGAGTATATGGAACGCCATACCGTCAGCCGTCTGATTGGTGCGCCTCCGGGATACGTTGGTTTTGATCAGGGCGGTTTGCTGACTGATGCGGTCATCAAGCATCCACATGCGGTGCTGCTGCTGGACGAAATCGAGAAAGCGCACCCGGACGTGTTCAACATCCTCTTGCAGGTGATGGACAACGGTACACTGACCGATAACAACGGACGCAAAGCGGACTTCCGTAACGTGGTGCTGGTGATGACCACTAACGCGGGGGTACGTGAAACCGAGCGCAAATCCATTGGTCTTATCCACCAGGATAACAGCACCGATGCGATGGAAGAGATCAAGAAGATCTTTACACCGGAATTCCGTAACCGTCTCGACAACATTATCTGGTTCGATCATCTGTCAACCGACGTGATCCATCAGGTGGTGGATAAATTCATCGTCGAGTTGCAGGTTCAGTTGGATCAGAAAGGTGTTTCTCTGGAAGTGAGCCAGGAAGCGCGTAACTGGCTGGCCGAGAAAGGTTACGACCGGGCAATGGGCGCACGTCCGATGGCGCGTGTCATCCAGGACAACCTGAAAAAACCGCTCGCCAACGAACTGCTGTTTGGTTCGCTGGTGGACGGCGGTCAGGTCACCGTCGCGCTGGATAAAGAGAAAAATGAGCTGACTTACGGATTCCAGAGTGCACAAAAGCACAAGGCGGAAGCAGCGCATTAATCTGATTGTCAGGTAGGTTGGTTAAGTCCGTGATCTCGTCAGGGGTTACGGACTTTTTATTTATGGGGGGAGGAGGTTCAGACCCTTTTTTTAATGATGATGCTAAGTTATTGATAATTAGTGCTGCGGGTAGGTAAGGATAAAAAAGGGTGGCAGCAGGAGATTGAGATGGTTTTGCTTTATTAACAACGGGCTAAACGTGTAGTATTTGAGTTCACTGCCGTACAGGCAGCTTAGAAATGACGCCATATGCAGATCATTGAGGCGAAACCGTTCACTGCCGTACAGGCAGCTTAGAAAACGTTCGCACCGGTCAGGGTACTGCGCAGCGTGTTCACTGCCGTACAGGCAGCTTAGAAAGAAACCAGAGCGCCCGCATAAAACAGGCACAAGTTCACTGCCGTACAGGCAGCTTAGAAATGATGGCGCAGCAGTCCTCCCTCCTGCCGCCAGTTCACTGCCGTACAGGCAGCTTAGAAACTGAACGTTGAAGAGTGCGACCGTCTCTCCTTGTTCACTGCCGTACAGGCAGTATTCACACTACGATAGTGTTAGACGTTTGGTCGTGCAATGACACTCTCAACTTCAAACCATTAGCGTTAGCACGCAATAACAATCGTAATAATTGCGATGGAAATCAATTTTCAGCACATAAATCAATGCTGTACTAAGCCCAATACCTTCAAATATAAAATAATCACAGGATGTGTTTATGTCTTCGAATTACCTTACGCCTTCCGATCTCAAAACCATTCTCCACTCCAAACGCGCCAATATTTATTATCTGGAAAAATGCCGGGTACAGGTGAATGGTGGGCGGGTGGAGTATGTTACCAGCGAAGGTAAAGAGTCGTACTACTGGAATATCCCCATTGCGAATACCACGGCGTTGATGCTGGGAATGGGAACTTCCGTTACCCAGGCGGCGATGCGTGAATTTGCTCATGCCGGGGTGATGGTAGGCTTTTGTGGTACGGATGGCACGCCGCTGTATTCAGCAAATGAAGTGGATGTTGATGTCTCCTGGCTCAGCCCACAAAGTGAATATCGCCCTACAGAGTATCTCCAGCAGTGGGTTTCTTTCTGGTTTGTTGAAGACAAACGACTTGCTGCCGCGAAACGTTTTCAGTTAATCCGCCTGACACATATCGATAAGCACTGGTCCAGCTCGAAAATGCTGCGTGAACACGCATTTCAACCTGATGTTAATGCGCTGCATACCCTCCTGAATCGTACTTGTGAAGAAATAGACGCGGCAGAAAACCATACGCAGCTTATGCTCGTTGAGGCCAAATTGACTAAAGCGTTATACAAAATGGTCAGTCAAACCGTGGGGTATGGCGATTTCACTCGCGCAAAACGGGGCGGTGGTATCGATATGGCCAACCGCTTCCTCGATCAAGGGAATTATCTGGCTTATGGACTGGCAGCAGTGGCGGCGTGGGTAACAGGTATCCCGCACGGTTTAGCTGTAATGCATGGTAAGACACGTCGCGGCGGGCTTGTTTTTGACCTTGCCGATCTGATTAAAGATGCTCTTGTTATGCCGCAAGCATTTATTGCCGCAATGGCGGGAGAAGATGCTCAGGAGTTTCGTCAACGCTGTGTTAATATCTTTCAACAAGCGGATGCGCTGGATGTCATGATCACCTCTCTGCAGGAAACGGCCCAGGCACTGGCTAAGGCTGACCAATGAATGTCCTAATTATCTCACGCTGTACGAAAAATGCTCGCGTGGAAAGCTGCCGTATTATTGATCAGTTTGCCGAACGCACTGGTGACGCAGCATGGCAAACGGTGATTACTCTGGAAGGCGTTAATACACTCCGCCGTTTACTGCGCAAAACCGCCAGGCGAAATACCGCAGTGGCTTGTCACTGGCTGAAGAAGAATGGGCAAACGGAGCTGATGTGGATTGTCGGCAATATTCGTCGCTTTAATGCTCAAGGCCGCGTTCCCACAAATCGAACAACGCAAATCAGCCTGGTGAACAAAGAAGAAAATCGCTGGCAGTGCGCGGAAAGTATTGCACTGCTGGCGGCTATCGCTGGGCTATTTCATGATTTTGGTAAATCAGGACGCAGCTTTCAGCAAAGCCTGACTCAAAAGAATACCCGCAGTTATCAACCTTACCGACATGAATGGATTTCACTGCGGCTCTTTCAGACGTTTGTCGGTGAGCGGCCCGACGATGTGTGGCTGGCGAAGCTTGGCGAACTCACGGCAGATGATGAATCTGCGATTCTTGAGCGCCTGCAAAAAGACACTCCTCAATTTTCAAATAGCCCGTTCAGTTCGCTGCAACCATTAGCCAAAACGGTAGGCTGGCTGATCCTTTCCCATCATCGAATGCCGGAGAATCTTTCTCCACAGTCGGAACAATCATGTAAAGGGTGTGAAAGTTGGCTGGAGAAGCAACTTAATGCTGACTGGAATGCCGTTAACCACCGCAGAGATGACTGGTCACAACAGGATTTTGCGCACGTCTGGCAGTTTCCATCAGGAACGCCGCTTCAAAGCGCGAGCTGGCGGGAAAAAGCGCGTCAGATAGCCCGCCGGGCAAGCAACGCGCTCGGTTTAAAGACATATGGGCAGATGGAACAGTTGTTCCCCTTACATATGGCGCGTTTTTGTCTGATGCTTGCCGATCATTACTATTCCTCAAGCGATGCGCAGCAAAAATGGCAGGACCCGGATTATATCGTCTGGGCAAATAGCGATCGCCAAAGCGGCACGCTCAAACAACGGGTAGACGAACACCTTGTGGGCGTCGCGCATCATGCGTATCTGCTTGGGCGGCAACTGATGCACACACGGGCATCGCTTCCGGCAATTGCCCGACATAAAGGTTTTAGCCAGCGGGCTACAGATGTGAATTATCGCTGGCAAGATAAAGCCTGGGATGTGGCGCGAGCGTTACGTGAACGAAGTCGTGAAGAGGGATTTTTCGGCGTCAATATGGCCTCGACGGGGTGTGGTAAAACCTTTGCGAACGCCCGCATTATGTATGCACTTGCCGACGAGCGAGAAGGGTGCCGCTTTACCGTTGCGCTGGGATTGCGCACGCTGACTTTACAAACCGGCGATGCTCTGCGCAGTCGGCTTGGGCTGGGTGAGGATGAGCTGGCGGTACTGATTGGTTCGGCGGCAGTTAATCAACTGTGGCAACAGGAAAAAATAGACAATGATTGCGGAAGTGCTTCGCAAGAGTCGCCGGCAGAGGAGCAACAGTTCGTTAAGTACGAAGGCAGCCTGCATACCGGGGCGCTGGAAAAATGGTTGAAGGATGACAGCAAACTTAAGGAGTTAGTAAGCGCGCCGATTCTGGTCTCGACGATTGATCATCTTATTTCCGCGACCGAGGGCGTGCGAGGCGGGAAACAGCTTCCGGCGATGTTGCGCCTGTTAACCAGCGATTTAGTGCTCGACGAACCTGATGACTTTGATATTGCTGATCTTCATGCGGTATGTCGATTGATGAACTGGGCCGGGATGCTGGGAACGCGGGTATTACTTTCTTCCGCGACGTTACCGCCAGGTTTGATTCAGGCGCTGTTCGCGGCTTATCTTGCTGGGCGAAAAATGTGGCAGGCGTCTTGTGGTATCAACGGCAGGCCTGTCAATATATGCTGCGCCTGGTTTGATGAAAAAGATGCTGATGCCACGCAAATTTACGACGGACCTGGGTTTCGTGATGCTCATGCCAAATTTGTTGCACGACGAGCGGTAATGCTGGCTGAAAAAGAACGACTGCATTTCGGGCGTGTAGCTTCGGTTTCATCAGCATCAGGCGCGATACAAGATGTTACCGAAAGTGTGGCCCAGACGGTGCATACGCAAATGCTGAAGTTGCATCAGGCGCATCGCCAGCGACACGAAAGCGGTAAAACCGTTTCGCTGGGCCTGGTGCGCTTCGCGAATATCAATCCACTGGTTGCGGTGACCAAAGCCCTGATTGCCATTCCTTCACCAGAAGATGTCTGCATTCATTACTGTGTTTACCACTCCCGACATCCGCTGGCGGTGCGTTCAGATATTGAGAAGCGACTGGATCGCGCTTTTACTCGTCATAACGAACTCGATTTCTGGAACAACGAAGATATCGCAGATGCCTTACATAACCGTCCGGAATCGCACCATCTGTTTGTGGTGTTGGGGACATCGGTTATAGAAGTGGGGCGTGACTGGGATGCGGACTGGGGAATTATCGAACCAAGCTCCATGCGTTCGATAATTCAATTTGCCGGACGTATTCAGCGCCACCGTAGAAATGTGCCGACCAGTGAGAATCTGGTTATTTTGCGTAGCAATATCAAATCATTGCAGAAAAAAGCCCCCGCATTTTGTAAGCCTGGTTTCGAAACAAAAGAACACTTGCTGAATAGCCACGATATTTGCGAACTGATTCCGATCGCGGACTACCGGACGATTAACGCCTTGCCGCGGATCCTGTCTGCCAATAATGCCAACAAACTGGCGGAGCTAGAACATAGTCGTTTATCCGCCGAATTGATGAGCAGTAAAAGCAAACATGTGGTGGCGGCGCAATGGTGGCGTGCACCGCTAAGCTGGAACGGCTGGATGCAGCGCCAGACGCCATTTCGTTATTCCCCTTTGCCGGAGGCGGTGTTTTTTCTGCATATGGATGATGAAGAAAGCGAAGCGCGTTTCTATTCCCGCACGGGCGACAACGAGCGTAAAGCGCAAGGGAATTTCAGGCGAGAAGAGGTGAGATGCGCCAGCGGCGTCGCTTGCTGGGGCGTGATGGATTACCAACACGTTTTGTTGAATTTAGCTGATAAGCAAAGTTGTGAGATAGCAAACGTTGGGGAAAAGTTTGCGGAGGTGAGAGTACCCGTCAGTGAAGAAGATGCGGTCGATGACTGGCGTTATCACCCCTGGTTAGGTGTGTTTCGCAACATGTGATGGGGCGCGAGCTGCCTGTACGGCAGTTTACAAGTCCGTATCCGGAGATACCTCTATTTCTAAGCTGCTCAAGGCAGTTTGGGTATGTTAGTGCTTCAACTATTGCGTGGCAAATATTAAGTTGCTTTAATATCACCTATGGTGATTACATGAGATTTAATAATATCTTTTAGAAGATATCTCTAGGAGAGTTTGTTTGTGTGATCACCACTGGTGTTGTCCCTTTTGCTGTGTATGTCAGTTGTACTGAAGCCATGTTGGGCTACGGAGATTTTTCAGTGAAATCAGGGAGCAACTTCGACTTGATGGATTAACGAAAAGGAGCCGATATGGAAAAAACGGCGCTAATACAATTTATTACTGAATACATCGCTTCGCGAAGGCAACCCAAAATCGATGCCTTTGAAAAAGAAGCCGCAAAGCGAGTGGAACAGGGCGAGGACGCCAGCGTTATCGCTCAGGAGCGGCAGGAACTCGAAGCACGCTACTTGCCACGTAACTGGTTAACGGATGCGGCAAAGCGTGCCGGGCAAATCAAATTAGTCACTCATGGCGCTAAATTCAGTCATGGTGATTCTAAAGCCAGTAGCTTTTATCTGGAAACCTCCGCTAACGAAAGCTATTTAAACACAGCATCGTTGGCGAATGTCGCTACTGACGCGATTGGTAACGCCGCTGCACTTGACGTAGCAAAGTTGCTACAAACCGATGTGAACGGAGATTCACTGCTTGCCAGCCTGAAGCGTGGTGATTATCAGGCATTAAGTACGTTTGCAGAGGATAAAGTGCAACTGGAGCTGTGGGTAGCTGGGTTTAGCCAGGCATGGACTACTGGACGGCCTTCCAGCCATAAACTGGCGAAACAAATCTATTTCCCTGTTGCGGATGGTTATCACCTGTTATGCCCACTGTTTTCCAGTTCACTGGCGCAGGCGATGTATGAAAAGCTAACCGCCGTGCGCTTTAGTGAGGAGTCGAAAGCCATTCGCGATGCCCGCAAAGCAGGAAAATGGCACTCCCAGCCAGATATCTGGTTTCCTAATCTTGCCGAAATGCATTTTGGCGGCACAAAACCGCAGAATATTTCTTTGCTCAATAGTGTGCGGGGTGGCCGTGTCTGGCTGTTGCCGTCAATGCCGCCCACCTGGGCGACGCTGGATCGCGCGCCACAAAACATGCGCAGTATTTTTTCCCTACGCGGCGATTTCAATCGGGCGGCTTCAGGCATTGTCGCCCAGATGACCTACTTACTGAAGGTTGACATAAATAATGTCCATATCCGAACTGTGCGGGCGAAATATATTGATGAGTTGATCGATTTGCTGTTCATGCAGGCATCCGCTTTTCAGCAAGAAAAATGGCAGGGATGGTCCGCACAATCACCAGACTTACCTCGCCACCAACAACTTTGGCTGGACCCGTGGCGAAGCCTCTCAGATGAGACTTTCAAACAGGAGCGTGAGAAAAACGACTGGCAAGTAACTGTCGCCGATGATTTCGCACGCTGGCTGAACTATCGCCTGAAAAAATCCAGTTTTGACGTAGGCGCTGTCGAACAAAAAGAGTGGCGCAGCCAGTCTCTGTTCGCTCAACGGATGCGTGAAATGGAAGCTGTTTTGCAGGAGGCGCTGAAATGAGTTATCTGCTCTTGTTACCCCATATACGCATCGAAAACGCTAACGCTGTCTCCGGGTTGACCTGGGGATTCCCGTCGATGACCCATTTTCTCGGTTATGTCCATGCGCTTTCTCGCAAAGTCGTGGATGAATTTGGCGTAAGTTTTGATGGTTGTGCGGTAGTAAGCCATGAACAGCATATTCAGGCGTACAGCTCTGGGCGCGATTTTTAGTTCGCTCTCACCCGTAACCCATTAACCAGAGAAGGTAAAACCGCCTCGTTCAATGAAGAGGGCCGCATGCACTTGACGGTTTCTCTACTGATTGAATGTAATGGCGAAATCACCAATGGTGAATATGGCAGAAAAGTTCTTTGTGACTATCTGAAAATGCTTTGCCAGAGCCACAAACTGGCGGGCGGCAGCATTGTCAGTATGCGCGATCCGCAGCTTTTTCATGCGCCTGAAGATGAAAAGCAACTGCGTAAAATCGTCTGGCGGTTAATGCCGGGTTATGCGCTTTACGATCGCAGTGAATGGCTGGCTGAACATCACCAACAACATCCCGACATCTCGTTGCTGGATGCCTGGCTTGATTTCGCCGCGATTAAATATCAGGCCGAATCTCCGGCTGAAGACAACAGCGCAAAATGGGTATACCAGCCGAAGCCAATACCTGGTTTCCTGGTACCGTTAATGTGTGGCTACCAACGCATTTCTCCTGTTTACGCACCCGGTGAAGTTGAAAATGCGCGCGACACCGTGACGCCATTTGCCTTTGCCGAAGCGGTATATGGCATTGGCGAATGGCGCGGATTACATCGCACTACAGACTTGCAAGCGCTGATGTGGCGTTACCGCACAACGGACACTGGCTACTATTGTTCGGCAACGCCAGTTGTTGATGATTTTACCTTTAATGAATATGACGATTTAGAATAAGGACATAATTATGGCAAAGGCTCCTGTAGCAATAAAAACGGCGTCGGTACTGGCATTTGAGCGCAAACTGGCAACCTCTGACGCGGTAATGTACGCAGGTAACTGGCAAGGAAATGAATGGCAACCCATTGAGATTCAGGAGAAAGCGGTCCGCGGAACCATCTCTAATCGCCTGAAAAATGCCATTGTCAGCGATCCCACAAAACTGGATGCTGAAATCCAAAAAGCCAACCTGCAACGGGTGGATGTGGCTTCGCTTCCGGTAGATACGGATACGTTAAAGGTGGTGTTTACGCTGCGTGTGCTGGGTAATTTATCCACACCGTCAGTATGTAATGATATGGCTTACCAGGAGGCGCTTTCCGGGGTCATTGAAGGTTACATCAGCGAACATGGCTTTAAAGAGCTGGCGCTTCGCTATGCGCTGAATCTGGCAAATGGTCGTTTTCTGTGGCGCAACCGCATTGGTGCCGAACAGATCCAGGTGAAAGTGACTGCTAACGAGACGTCATGGACTTTTAACAGCCATGACTTCTCTTTACGTCAATTTGACCAGGGACAGGCAGCGGTCACGCAGCTGGCGGCCATTATAGAGCAAGGATTAAGCGCAAAAGAGTGGGTGATGCTTACCGTTGAAGCGCAGGTTCGTCTTGGTGCCGGGCAAGAAGTTTTTCCGTCGCAGGAGCTGGTACTCGACAGCAACAGTAGTAAAAGTCGCGTGTTATACCAGGTGGCTGGCATTGCCGGTATTCACTCTCAGAAGATTGGCAATGCTTTACGTACCATTGATACCTGGCATCCAAAGGTTGATGAATTGGGGGCTATAGCCGTGGAACCTTACGGTTCTGTAACCAGTCGCGGTGTGGCCTGCCGTCAACCGAAAGAAAAACTCGACTTTTATACCTTACTGGACAATTGGGTGACTAAAGGGATGAAACCAGACGTTGAGCAGCAGCACTACGTGATGGCTGTGCTGATCCGTGGCGGTGTCTTTGGTGAGAAATCGGAATAAGGAGCTGCCAATGGATCACTACCTTGAGATCCGCGTTCTGCCAGATCCTGAATTTTCGAGCGAAATGTTGATGGCGGCGTTATTTGCAAAACTGCATCGGGTATTAGGTGCAAGAGGGCAAGGCGATATCGGCGTGAGTTTCCCTGACGTAAATGTTATGCCTGGAGCGCGTTTACGCTTGCATGGTAGCGCCCAGGCATTGCAGGCGCTTGAAGCCTCAACGTGGCGTAAAGGACTAACGGACTATTGCCAATGTTCACCTGTCACTCCCGTTCCAGAAATAAAAGGCTGGCGAGTAGTAAGCCGCGTGCAGGTTAAAAGTAACCCTCAGCGTCTGTTAAGGCGTTCAGTGAAAAAAGGCTGGCTAACTGAAGAACAGGCAATTGAACGACTGGCGACGCAGGCTGAACAGCGGACTGATTTACCTTTTCTCAATATGAAGAGTTTGTCGAGTCAGCAACTGTTCAAGTTGTTTATCCGTCATGGTGATTTGCTCAAAGAACCGGTTAAAGGGGAATTTAGTAGTTATGGATTAAGCGCAACCGCCACTATTCCCTGGTTTTGATGCTTTGCAATTTTTAACAGGCCTGGCCATGTGGTTGGGCCTTTTTATGCGCGCCATGCCCACCGCATACAAAAAAAGCCCGTACTTTCGTACGAGCTCTTCTTTAAAGATGGCGGTGAGGCGGGGATTCGAACCCCGGATACGTTGCCGTATACACACTTTCCAGGCGTGCTCCTTCAGCCACTCGGACACCTCACCAAATTGTTTTGCTGCCAGACCTCATAGGTGGCAACGGGGCGCTACTATAGGGAGTTGGAGTGAAACGGTCAAGAAGAATTTATATAGATTGATTTGTTTGGTTACGCAATGAACACGCTGTTCGCGGGACGGAGATTATGACCGTATGTGTTCTGGTCAATTGTTTATCAAAAGCTATGCAGAAAATATGAGATTGAAGAAATACCAAACCGACCCTTTTTCTAGGTTGTAATGTAACTCATTGATTTTCTTATTGCTATTTTGAAGTCTGGAAAAAGGGTTTGAATCTGCGATTTTGTAAGTTTTAACAGTAAATCAATCGGATAGTCTGCTATTATTCCAGTTCACTGCCGTACAGGCAGCTTAGAAATGGATTCCAAACCGCCCACCAACAAAAACAGGTGTTCACTGCCGTACAGGCAGCTTAGAAAGATACGATCGAATTTAGTCACTGAATACCCCCGTTCACTGCCGTACAGGCAGCTTAGAAAGGGTTGCGCAATGGGCTGGCCGACGAACGCGGGTTCACTGCCGTACAGGCAGCTTAGAAATGTGGCGCTGATGCGTCTGGGCGTCTTTGTACGTTCACTGCCGTACAGGCAGCTTAGAAAGCGCGCAGTGCCTGATAATCAATTTTGCTCATGTTCACTGCCGTACAGGCAGCTTAGAAAGAATATTTTGGAAAAATAGCTATCAATCCGGGGTTCACTGCCGTACAGGCAGTCTTCAAACTCAACACTCCATCCTCTAATATTTATTCCCCATAACTCATAGACGCAAAAAAGGCCGGTTAAACCGACCTTTTACTCATTCTTTCTCTTCGCCCATCAGGCGGTAAAACAATCAGCGACTACGGAAGACAATGCGGCCTTTGCTCAGGTCGTACGGGGTCAGTTCAACAGTCACTTTGTCGCCCGTCAGGATGCGGATGTAGTTTTTGCGCATTTTACCGGAGATGTGTGCAGTAACCACGTGACCGTTTTCTAACTCTACGCGGAACATGGTATTAGGCAACGTTTCAAGAACGGTACCTTGCATTTCAATATTGTCTTCTTTGGCCATCTAATCCTCTGGGGTATCACTACCGTAATTTGAACCGGCAAGATAATGCCGAAGTTCTGTAAATAAGTAAAGATTTGCGCGCTAAATCGCAACAAACAGGTTCGGCACATTACTCCGAAAACACACGGCTAAGCCGCACCAAAAGCGCAACGTATAAGGGAGCGGTGAGATAAACGATGGGCGTTACCTGACGCGAAAAATTCCTTATCGGCAGCGGGGTAATGAGCGTAACCAACTCTGCGACCGCAATTATAACACTCTGGGGAGAAATGTGCCGAAAACATTCATTCTTGTGGTGAAAACAAGCATCGAGGTACCCAGAAATTATTCGGCAATCGTCCGAGGCGCATTTGATTGAGATAATTAAGGTAATCCCGGCGGGGAATTTCGCAGGCACCAAGCGATGCTGTGTGATCGTTAAGGACCTGGCAGTCGATAAGTTTACCGCCATGACGGATAAATTCATCACAGAAGACCAGAAGCGCCGTTTTGGACGCATTTTCCATCCGGCTGAACATGGACTCGCCACAAAATAGTGTTCCCTGGGCCACGCCGTACATACCGCCGACAAGCTCATCTTCACGCCAGACTTCAATGGAGTGGGCATGACCGAGTTCGTGAAGGCGATGGTAGGCTTCGACCACGCCACGCGTGATCCAGGTTCCTTCTTCGCGATCGCTGGCACAGCCTTCGATGACCTGACCAAAAGCGTAATTCATCGTGACACGATAGGGTGAGCGTTTATGAAATCGCTTCATACTACGGCTGATATGCAGTGATTCTGGCCATAACACCGCGCGGGGATCGGGCGACCACCAGAGGATGGGGTCGCCAGGAGAAAACCACGGGAAAATACCACGCTGATAAGCCATTAATAGGCGCGCAGGGCTAAGATCGCCCCCCAGTGCCAGCAGGCCGTTAGGCTCACGTAATGCGCCTTCCGGGGAAGGGAAGGCTATTGAATGGCGAGAAAGCTGAACCAGGCGCATGACCGCAAAACTCCACGCAAGTCGGATCGTTCAATAATAGCTTACAAACCCTGCTTAAACTGGTAATAACGCCCCTGTCTGGCAAGCAGTTCTGCGTGAGTACCTTGCTCAATAATTTGCCCGTTGTCCATCACTATTATTTGTTGGAAACGAGAGAGTCCGCGAAGTCGATGGGTGACCATTAACACCGTTTTCTCGCACATCATTTCTGCAAGCAATTCAAGGATCTGACTTTCGGTTGTGGCATCTAAGCCTTCTGTAGGTTCATCCAGCAATACCAGCGGCGCATCATGTAACAGCGCACGGGCGATAGCCAGACGGCGCAGTTCACCACCGGAGAGCTGGCGTCCGCCTTCACCTAACCAACTGTTGAGACCTGCATCCTCGAGCAGCTTCTCCAGACCAACGCGACGCAAGATCTCCGCCAGAGCCTCATCACTACTACCAGGCGAGGCGAGTAACAGATTATCACGCAGCGTGGCGCTAAACAGATGCACTCGCTGGGGAACAACGCTGATGGTCTGTCGTAGAGCCGCTTCATTCAGGCTGGCTATGGGACTATCGTTAAGCAAAATCTCGCCCTGTTGCGGGTCCCATGCGCGGGTCAGCAGTTGTAACAGTGTTGATTTGCCGCATCCGGTTCGCCCGAGAATCGCAATATGTTCCCCGGCGTTTACCTGAAGATAAATCCCTTTAAGTGCCTGTTGGGATTGCTCCGGATAAGTGAACTGAACATCCCGTAATGTCAGCGAAACGCGATCGGCAACACGAGTTTGGGTATCAGGGAAGGTGACTTCCGGTTTTTGATCCGTTAAATCAGTGATCCGTACGGCAGAGGCAATGACTTGCCCCAGATGCTGAAATGCACCCGTTACTGGTGCCAGCGCTTCAAACGCGGCTAACGCGCAGAAGACAAACAGGGCAATTAACGCGCCGGGTTGAGCATTGCCGCCAACGCCACCGGACGCCATCCACAGCATCAGGATCACCGCTAACGCGCCAATGAGCAGCATTATCGCTTGCGACAATGCGGTCAGTTCAGATTGACGGCGTTGCGCTTCCAGCCACTGAATTTCTGTATTCTCTAATTGCGTGCGATAACGATCGCTGGCACCAAAAATGGTCAGCTCAGCTTGCCCTTGCAGCCAGGCCGTCAGTTGTTGGCGATACTGCCCGCGAAGATGAGTCAGATTTTGCCCGGTGCTTTTTCCCGCACGATAAAACAGTGGTGGCATCAGGAAAAGCGTCAGTAACATAATGCCGCCCAGCGTAAAGGCGAGGGTGAAATCAAGGAAACTTAACCCGATTGTCACCACCATAATCACCACAAAAGCACCTACCAGCGGCGAGATAACGCGCAGGTAAAGATGATCGAGCGTATCAACATCCGCCACCACGCGGTTGAGTAATTCACCCTGACGATAGCGCGCCAGTCCGGCAGGGGAGAGGGGCAGCAATTTGCTGAAGGTGTATATGCGCAGATGCTGCAACACGCGGAAAGTCGCGTCGTGACTTACCAGACGTTCAAAATAACGCCCGGCAGTACGGGTGATTGCTGCGCCACGCACGCCCGCAGCGGGTAGCATATAGTTGAAGCTGTACAGTCCGGCAACCCCCGCTACCGCTGAGGCGGAGAGGAACCAGCCGGAAAGGGTCAACAGACCGATACTGGCGAGCAGCGTGACAATTGCCAGCACGATACCAAGACTTAACATCCATTTATGACGTTTATACAGTGCCAGATAGGGTAGCAAAGCGCGCATTTAAATCTCCTCCTGACGATGGGCCAGTAATGTGGCGAATGGGCCGCCAGCCACACTTAATTCCGCGTAACGTCCTTGCTCAATAATCTGACCATCCTGCATTACCCAAATGACATCCCAGTCAGCAAGATCTTCTAACTGGTGGGTGACCATTAACGTTGTCTGGCGCAGAGAGGCGGTATTCAGCGCCTCCATTACGCGCTGTTCACTGTGAGCATCAAGGCTGGCAGCGGGTTCATCCAACAGTAATAGCGAACAGGGATTTAGTAACGCACGGGCCACCGCCACGCGCTGCGCCTGCCCCACGGAAAGGCGGGCAGCCTGGTCACCAACAGGCGTATCAATGCCTTGCGGCAGGAGCGGTAGAAACTCACTGACCCAGGCGTTATCCAGCGCTGTTTGTAACTCTTGTTCGCTGGCATCAGGTCGCGCCAGTAGTACGTTATCCCGTAATGTTGCTGCCGGTAATTGTGGGTTTTGCCCAACCCAGGAGAGATGTTTACGCCATGATTCCGGTGATAAATCGCGTAATTCTATCCCGTTGATTCGTAGCGATCCCTGATATGAGAGAAAACCAGAAAGCGCGTTCAACAGTGAACTTTTACCTGAACCGCTGCGACCAACCAACACTGCTCGTTGGCCTGCTGGCAAAGTAAAATTCAGCGGTCCGGCCAGCGTTTTACCTTCCGGCGACGTGATAAACAGATCCTCGGCTTCAATGGTCACCGGATCGGTCGATGCTAATTCCGCCTCACCGCGCTGCGGATGGGCGAGCGGGGTTTCCATAAACGTTTTCAAACTGTCAGCTGCACCAACAGCCTGGGCTTTAGCATGATAAAACGTACCGAGATCGCGTAATGGCTGGAAAAACTCTGGCGCAAGGATCAGGGCCAGAAAACCCGCAGCCAGCGTCACGCCAGTATCGTAGTGACCAAAATCCAGCTCGCCGAGGTAGGAAAAACCAAAGTAGACCGCCACCAGAGCAATCGACAGCGAGGTAAAAAATTCGAGAATGCCGGAGGATAAAAACGCCAGCCGTAGCACTTCCATTGTCCGTTGGCGGAAATCTTCCGAAGCAGAACGAATACTTTCAATTTCAGCTTCACCACGACCAAAAATACGCAATGTTTCCATGCCGCGCAGGCGATCGAGGAAATGCCCACTTAAGCGAGCAAGAGCGAGAAAGTTACGTCGGTTAGCATCGGCAGCCCCCATTCCAACCAGCGCCATAAATAACGGAATTAGCGGTGCAGTGCCCAGCAGAATGAGCGCCGCGGCCCAGTTAGAGGGGAAGATAGCCACCACAATCAGCAGCGGCACCGACACTGCCAGCGCCATTTGCGGCAGGTAGCGTGCATAGTAATCATGCATATCGTCAATTTGCTCGAGTACCAGCGTCGCCCAGCTCCCCGCTGGTTTACCCTGAATCCACGCTGGCCCTGCTTGTTGCAGACGGTCGAGAACCTGACGGCGGATGGCAAAGCGGATATGCTGCCCGGCGTGATAACCCACCCGTTCGCGTAACCAGACCACCCATGCGCGCAGTACAAAGGTCAGAAACAGTAACGTAAAGGGAAGCAGCAGGGCTTCACGGGGAATATTCTCCATAATCATATGTTGCAGAATTCGCGCCATGAACCAGGCCTGGGAAATGATCAATATGCCGCTCACAAAGCCCAGCAGACGAGAAATATTCAGCCAACGTTGGGAGATGACGCTTTGCTGTTTTAACCAGCGGGTTAATTCTTTTTGACGGGATTTATTCATTGCACGCTTAGCAGGTGAGTTATCAGAATTATTTGCAGAGCAATGTTACAACGGGGAAAAAATAAAGGCGACCCATAGTCGCATGGTGTCGCCTTCTTTACTTTTGTTACTGATTTGTAAAATTATTTTGCGTCAGCTAAACCGTCGAGGTAGCGTTCCGCATCAAGAGCTGCCATGCAGCCTGTACCAGCAGATGTAATGGCCTGGCGATAAATGTGATCCATCACGTCGCCTGCGGCAAAGACGCCAGGGATGCTGGTCTGGGTGGCATTACCATGAATACCCGACTGTACTTTGATGTAGCCGTTTTCCAGTTCCAGCTGCCCTTCGAAAATGGCAGTATTCGGGCTGTGACCGATAGCAACAAACAGACCGGCAACGTCGAGTGACTCGATGTTATCGCTGTTTTGCGTATCGCGCAGACGAACGCCAGTGACACCCATCTGATCGCCGGTCACTTCTTCCAGCGTACGGTTGGTGTGCAGAATAATGTTGCCGTTCTCCACTTTATCCATCAGACGCTTAATGAGGATTTTTTCCGCACGGAAACCATCACGGCGGTGAATCAGATGAACTTCCGAAGCGATGTTAGACAGATACAGCGCCTCTTCAACCGCGGTATTGCCGCCGCCGATGACCGCAACTTTCTGGTTGCGATAGAAGAAACCGTCGCAGGTTGCACAAGCAGAAACTCCACGGCCTTTAAAGGCTTCTTCAGAGGGCAGGCCGAGATAGCGTGCAGAAGCTCCGGTGGCAATAATCAGCGCGTCGCAAGTGTATTCGCCGCTATCGCCAGTCAGACGGAACGGACGATTCTGCAAATCAACTTTGTTGATGTGATCAAAGATGATTTCAGTTTCAAATTTGGTGGCATGTTCGTGCATGCGCTCCATTAATAACGGACCGGTCAGATCGTTTGGATCGCCAGGCCAGTTTTCCACTTCCGTGGTGGTGGTCAGTTGGCCGCCTTTTTCCATGCCGGTAATCAGCACAGGTTGCAGGTTGGCGCGCGCCGCGTAGACAGCAGCGGTGTATCCCGCCGGGCCTGAACCCAGGATAAGCAGTTTACTGTGTTTGGTCGTGCCCATGAGATCCCCATAGTTGTTGGCAGACAATGGCAGGATTGTAGGGAATTTACAGACGTAAAAAAAGAGTATGACGATTTTGTTAACAATTTGTGCAATCGGCAGCATCGATAAGCAGGTCAAATTCTCCCGTCATTATCACCTCTGCTACTTAAATTTCCCGCTTTATAAGCCGATTAAATGATGAATAAACGCCCCTGTTAATGAATATCTGGCATGTTGTACTAAAAATCGATGTTTTGCTTTGACAATCCCCTGGTGTTTTGCGAAAACATTCGAGGAAGAAAAAAAACAGTATTCTTATATGCGCATAACCATGCATGTAAATACCATGTTTACCGTGCTAGTGAAATCTACGTATGGCGTGGACAGACGCCATTCGTGATGTCGATAGCTGCCACAAGGCAACGGTCTTCTCACCGTAGACCCAGGCATTGCGCGCCGTGAATCTTCATGATTTCGGTCTATCGTGACGGGTAGCGACTCTGAACAGTGATGTTTCAGGGTCAGACAGGAGTAGGGAAGGAATACAGAGAGACAATAATAATGGTAGATAGCAAGAAGCGCCCTGGCAAAGATCTCGACCGTATCGATCGTAACATTCTTAATGAGTTGCAAAAGGATGGGCGTATTTCTAACGTCGAGCTTTCTAAACGTGTGGGACTTTCCCCAACGCCGTGCCTTGAGCGTGTGCGTCGGCTGGAAAGACAAGGGTTTATTCAGGGCTATACGGCGCTGCTGAACCCCCATTATCTGGATGCATCACTTCTGGTATTCGTTGAGATTACTCTGAATCGTGGCGCACCGGATGTGTTTGAACAATTCAATACCGCTGTACAAAAACTTGAAGAAATTCAGGAGTGTCATTTAGTATCCGGTGATTTCGACTACCTGTTGAAAACACGCGTGCCGGATATGTCTGCTTACCGTAAGTTACTGGGGGAAACCCTGCTGCGTCTGCCTGGTGTCAATGACACACGGACATACGTTGTTATGGAAGAAGTCAAGCAGAGTAATCGTCTGGTTATTAAGACGCGCTAACACGGAACAGGTGCAAAATCGGCGTATTTTGATTACACTCCTGTTAATCCATACAGCAACAGTACTGGGGTAACCTGGTACTGTTGTCCGTTTTAGCATCGGGCAGGAAAAGCCTGTAACCTGGAGAGCCTTTCTTGAGCCAGGAATACACTGAAGACAAAGAAGTCACATTGACAAAGTTAAGTAGCGGCCGCCGTCTTCTGGAGGCGTTGCTGATCCTTATTGTCCTGTTTGCCGTCTGGTTGATGGCTGCCTTACTAAGCTTTAACCCTTCGGACCCCAGCTGGTCGCAAACGGCCTGGCATGAACCTATCCATAATTTAGGTGGGATGCCCGGTGCGTGGTTGGCAGATACGCTGTTCTTTATTTTTGGCGTGATGGCTTACACCATTCCCGTCATTATTGTCGGCGGTTGTTGGTTTGCCTGGCGTCATCAGTCCAGCGACGAATACATTGATTATTTTGCCGTTTCGCTACGCATCATTGGCGTTTTGGCGCTCATCCTTACCTCCTGTGGTCTGGCGGCAATCAACGCTGACGATATCTGGTATTTTGCCTCCGGTGGCGTCATTGGCAGCTTACTAAGCACTACGCTACAACCACTGCTACACAGTAGCGGGGGAACTATTGCGCTGCTCTGCGTTTGGGCAGCGGGCCTGACGCTGTTCACCGGTTGGTCATGGGTGACCATTGCTGAAAAACTCGGCGGCTGGATTTTAAATATTCTTACCTTCGCCAGTAATCGTACCCGTCGCGATGATACCTGGGTCGATGAAGATGAGTATGAAGACGACGAAGAGTATGAAGATGAAAATCACGGCAAACAGCATGAATCACGCCGTGCCCGTATTCTTCGCGGCGCGCTAGCGCGTCGTAAACGGTTGGCGGAAAAATTCATTAATCCGATGGGGCGGCAAACAGATGCTGCGCTGTTCTCCGGTAAGCGGATGGATGATGAAGAAGAGATTACCTACACTGCACGCGGTGTGGCTGCCGACCCTGACGACGTCCTGTTTTCGGGCAATCGTGCAACGCAGCCAGAATATGACGAATACGATCCATTATTAAACGGTGCGCCAATTACCGAACCTGTTGCTGTAGCAGCTGCTGCTACCACGGCGACACAAAGCTGGGCTGCACCGGTTGAACCTGTGACTCAGACGCCGCCAGTTGCCTCTGTTGATGTTCCACCTACGCAACCTACAGTAGCCTGGCAGCCTGTACCGGGGCCGCAAACGGGAGAACCGGTTATTGCACCTGCACCGGAAGGTTACCCACAGCAGTCACAATATGCGCAGCCTGCAGTGCAATATAATGAGCCGCTGCAACAACCTGTACAGCCACAGCAGCCGTATTATGCGCCTGCGGCTGAACAGCCTGTGCAACAACCTTACTACGCTCCTGCGCCGGAACAGTCTGCGCAACAGCCGTATTACGCCCCTGCGCCAGAACAACCGGTGGCAGGTAACGCCTGGCAAGCCGAAGAGCAGCAATCCACTTTTGCTCCACAGTCTACATACCAGACGGAGCAAACTTATCAGCAGCCAGCCGCTCAGGAGCCGTTGTACCAACAGCCGCAACCCGTTGAACAGCAGCCTGTTGTGGAGCCTGAACCCGTTGTAGAAGAGACAAAACCCACGCGTCCGCCGCTTTACTATTTTGAAGAAGTGGAAGAGAAGCGAGCCCGTGAACGTGAACAACTTGCGGCCTGGTATCAACCGATTCCAGAACCGGTTAAAGAACCGGAACCGATCAAATCTTCGCTGAAAGCACCTTCTGTTGCAGCAGTACCTCCAGTAGAAGCCGCTGCCGCTGTTTCTCCGCTGGCATCTGGTGTGAAAAAAGCGACACTGGCGACGGGGGCTGCCGCAACCGTTGCCGCGCCAGTCTTCAGTCTGGCAAATGGCGGTGGACCGCGTCCGCAGGTCAAAGAGGGGATTGGCCCGCAGTTGCCACGACCGAAACGCATCCGCGTGCCAACTCGTCGTGAACTGGCGTCTTACGGTATTAAGCTGCCCTCACAGCGTGCGGCAGAAGAAAAAGCCCGTGAAGCCCAGCGTAATCAGTACGATTCTGGCGATCAGTACAACGATGATGAAATCGATGCGATGCAGCAGGATGAACTGGCACGTCAGTTCGCCCAGACGCAGCAGCAACGCTATGGCGAACAGTATCAACATGATGTGCCCGTGAACACAGAAGATGCAGATGCTGCGGCAGAGGCAGAACTGGCTCGTCAGTTTGCTCAAACTCAACAACAACGTTATTCCGGCGAACAACCGGCTGGGGCGAATCCGTTCTCGCTGGATGATTTTGAATTTTCGCCAATGAAAGCGTTGCTGGATGATGGTCCACACGAACCGCTGTTTACGCCAATTGTTGAACCTGTACAGCAGCCGCAACAACCGGTAGCACCGCAGCAGCAATATCAGCAGCCGCAACAACCGGTTGCACCGCAGCCGCAGTATCAGCAGCCGCAATATCAGCAGCCACAACAGCCGGTTGCACAGCAGCCGCAATATCAGCAGCCACAACAACCGGTTGCACAGCAGCCGCAGTATCAGCAGCCACAACAGCCGGTTGTATCACAGCCGCAGGATACCCTGCTTCATCCGCTGTTGATGCGTAATGGCGACAGCCGTCCGTTGCATAAACCGACGACGCCACTGCCTTCTCTGGATTTGCTGACACCGCCGCCGAGCGAAGTGGAGCCGGTAGATACCTTTGCGCTTGAACAAATGGCGCGCCTGGTAGAAGCGCGTCTGGCTGATTTCCGTATTAAAGCCGATGTTGTCAATTACTCTCCGGGGCCAGTTATCACTCGCTTTGAATTGAACCTGGCACCGGGCGTAAAAGCAGCGCGCATTTCTAACTTGTCACGTGACCTTGCCCGTTCACTTTCGACGGTGGCGGTGCGTGTCGTTGAAGTTATTCCTGGCAAACCCTATGTAGGTCTGGAGTTACCGAATAAAAAACGACAAACCGTTTATCTGCGCGAAGTTTTGGATAACGCCAAATTCCGCGATAATCCGTCGCCATTAACCGTGGTGCTGGGTAAAGATATCGCCGGTGAGCCGGTGGTTGCCGATCTGGCGAAAATGCCGCACTTGTTGGTTGCGGGGACTACCGGTTCCGGTAAGTCTGTCGGGGTGAACGCGATGATCCTGAGCATGCTTTATAAAGCACAGCCAGAAGATGTGCGTTTCATCATGATCGACCCGAAAATGCTGGAGCTTTCGGTTTATGAAGGCATTCCGCACCTGTTAACGGAAGTTGTTACTGATATGAAAGATGCCGCCAACGCGCTGCGCTGGTGTGTTAACGAGATGGAGCGTCGTTATAAACTGATGTCTGCGCTGGGTGTGCGTAATCTGGCGGGTTATAACGAAAAAATTGCTGAAGCCGATCGCATGATGCGTCCGATTCCAGACCCGTACTGGAAGCCGGGTGATAGTATGGATGCGCAGCATCCGGTGCTGAAAAAAGAACCATACATTGTGGTGTTGGTGGACGAATTTGCCGACCTGATGATGACGGTAGGTAAAAAAGTGGAAGAGCTGATAGCACGTCTGGCGCAAAAAGCCCGTGCCGCGGGTATCCACCTCGTACTGGCAACGCAGCGTCCATCGGTTGATGTTATTACTGGTCTGATTAAAGCGAATATTCCGACCCGTATCGCCTTTACCGTATCCAGTAAGATTGACTCACGTACCATTCTTGATCAGGCTGGTGCGGAATCACTGCTGGGTATGGGGGATATGCTCTACTCTGGGCCGAACTCCACGTTGCCGGTACGTGTCCATGGTGCTTTTGTTCGCGATCAGGAAGTTCATGCCGTGGTGCAGGACTGGAAAGCGCGTGGTCGCCCACAGTATGTTGATGGCATCACCTCCGACAGTGAAAGCGAAGGTGGCGTGGGCGGTTTCGATGGCGCTGAAGAACTGGATCCGTTGTTCGATCAGGCGGTGCAGTTTGTCACTGAAAAACGCAAAGCGTCAATTTCTGGCGTACAGCGTCAGTTCCGCATTGGTTATAACCGTGCAGCGCGTATTATCGAACAGATGGAAGCGCAGGGGATTGTCAGCGAACAGGGGCACAACGGAAATCGTGAAGTGCTGGCCCCACCGCCATTTGACTAATTAATGCAACGTAGGCCGGATAAGACGCGATAGCGTCGCATCCGGTATTCTATCAACTGAAAATTCAGTATTTTCTTCTTTCCTCAAGCTGATTATTAGCCTGGAATAGAGAGTAGAGGGAACTCCCGATTGGGAGTGACGTAATTTGAGGAATAATGATGAAAAAAATTGCCATCACCTGTGCATTACTCTCAAGTTTAGTAGCAAGCAGCGTTTGGGCTGATGCCGCAAGCGATCTGAAAAGCCGCCTGGATAAAGTCAGCAGCTTTCACGCCAGCTTCACACAAAAAGTGACTGACGGTAGCGGCGCGGCGGTGCAGGAAGGCCAGGGCGATCTGTGGGTGAAACGTCCAAACTTATTCAACTGGCATATGACTCAACCTGATGAAAGCATTTTGGTTTCTGACGGTAAAACACTGTGGTTCTATAACCCGTTCGTTGAGCAAGCTACGGCAACCTGGCTGAAAGATGCCACCGGTAATACGCCGTTTATGCTGATTGCCCGCAACCAGTCCAGCGACTGGCAGCAGTACAATATCAAACAGAATGGCGATGACTTTGTTCTGACGCCGAAAGCCAGCAATGGCAATCTGAAGCAGTTCACCATTAACGTGGGACGTGATGGCACAATCCATCAGTTTAGCGCGGTGGAGCAGGACGATCAGCGCAGCAGTTATCAGCTGAAATCCCAGCAAAATGGGGCTGTGGATGCAGCGAAATTTACCTTCACCCCGCCGCAAGGCGTCACGGTAGATGATCAACGTAAGTAGAGGCACTTGAGTGAGCAATCTGTCGCTCGATTTTTCGGATAATACTTTTCAACCCCTGGCCGCGCGTATGCGGCCAGAAAATTTAGCACAGTATATCGGCCAGCAACATTTGCTGGCTGTGGGGAAGCCGTTGCCGCGCGCTATCGAAGCCGGGCATCTGCATTCTATGATCCTCTGGGGGCCGCCGGGTACCGGCAAAACAACCCTCGCTGAAGTGATTGCCCGCTATGCGAACGCTGATGTGGAACGTATTTCTGCCGTCACCTCTGGCGTGAAAGAGATTCGCGAGGCGATCGAACGCGCTCGGCAAAACCGCAATGCAGGTCGCCGCACTATTCTTTTTGTTGACGAAGTTCACCGTTTCAACAAAAGCCAGCAGGATGCATTTCTGCCACATATTGAAGACGGCACCATTACTTTTATTGGCGCAACCACTGAAAACCCGTCGTTTGAGCTTAATTCGGCACTGCTTTCCCGTGCCCGTGTCTATCTGTTGAAATCCCTGAGTACAGAGGATATTGAGCAAGTACTAACTCAGGCGATGGAAGACAAAACCCGTGGCTATGGTGGTCAGGATATTGTTCTGCCAGATGAAACACGACGCGCCATTGCTGAACTGGTGAATGGCGACGCGCGCCGGGCGTTAAATACGCTGGAAATGATGGCGGATATGGCCGAAGTCGATGATAGCGGTAAGCGGGTCCTGAAGCCTGAATTACTGACCGAAATCGCCGGTGAACGTAGCGCCCGCTTTGATAACAAAGGCGATCGCTTTTACGATCTGATTTCCGCATTGCATAAGTCGGTACGTGGTAGCGCACCCGATGCGGCGCTCTACTGGTATGCGCGAATTATTACCGCCGGTGGCGATCCGTTATATGTTGCGCGTCGTTGCCTGGCAATTGCTTCCGAAGATGTCGGCAATGCCGACCCACGGGCGATGCAGGTGGCAATTGCGGCCTGGGATTGCTTTACTCGCGTTGGCCCGGCGGAAGGTGAACGCGCCATTGCTCAGGCGATTGTTTACCTGGCCTGCGCGCCAAAAAGCAACGCTGTCTACACTGCGTTTAAAGCCGCGCTGGCCGATGCTCGCGAACGTCCGGATTATGACGTGCCGGTTCATTTGCGTAATGCGCCGACGAAATTAATGAAGGAAATGGGCTACGGGCAGGAATATCGTTACGCTCATGATGAAGCAAACGCTTATGCTGCCGGTGAGGTTTACTTCCCGCCGGAAATAGCACAAACACGCTATTATTTCCCGACAAACAGGGGCCTTGAAGGCAAGATTGGCGAAAAGCTCGCCTGGCTGGCTGAACAGGATCAAAATAGCCCCATAAAACGCTACCGTTAATGTTATCGTTGCGGTAATGTTGTTAATGTATCCCTGTGGTCGCAGGCTGTGGCCACATCTCCCATTTAATTCGATAAGCACAGGATAAGCATGCTCGATCCCAATCTGCTGCGTAATGAGCCAGACGCAGTCGCTGAAAAACTGGCACGCCGGGGCTTTAAGCTGGATGTAGATAAGCTGGGCGCTCTTGAGGAGCGTCGTAAAGTATTGCAGGTCAAAACGGAAAACCTGCAAGCGGAGCGTAACTCCCGATCGAAATCCATTGGCCAGGCGAAAGCGCGCGGGGAAGATATCGAGCCTTTACGTCTGGAAGTGAACAAACTGGGCGAAGAGCTGGATGCAGCAAAAGCCGAGCTGGATGCTTTACAGGCTGAAATTCGCGATATCGCGCTAACCATCCCTAACCTGCCTGCAGATGAAGTGCCGGTAGGTAAAGACGAAAATGACAACGTTGAAGTCAGTCGCTGGGGCACCCCGCGTGAGTTTGACTTTGAAGTTCGTGACCATGTGACGCTGGGTGAAATGCACTCTGGCCTCGACTTTGCAGCCGCAGTTAAGTTGACTGGTTCCCGCTTTGTCGTCATGAAAGGGCAGATTGCTCGCATGCACCGCGCACTGTCGCAGTTTATGCTGGATCTGCATACCGAACAGCATGGCTACAGTGAGAACTATGTTCCGTACCTGGTTAACCAGGACACGCTGTACGGTACGGGTCAGCTGCCGAAATTTGCTGGCGATCTGTTCCATACTCGTCCGCTGGAAGAAGAAGCAGACACCAGTAACTATGCGCTGATCCCAACGGCAGAAGTTCCGCTGACCAACCTGGTACGCGGTGAAATCATCGATGAAGATGATCTGCCAATTAAGATGACCGCCCACACCCCATGTTTCCGTTCTGAAGCTGGTTCATATGGTCGTGACACTCGTGGTCTGATCCGTATGCACCAGTTCGACAAAGTTGAAATGGTGCAGATCGTGCGCCCGGAAGACTCAATGGCGGCGCTGGAAGAGATGACCGGTCATGCGGAAAAAGTCCTGCAGCTGCTGGGCCTGCCGTACCGTAAAATCATCCTTTGTACCGGCGACATGGGCTTTGGCGCTTGCAAAACTTACGACCTGGAAGTATGGATCCCGGCACAGAACACCTACCGCGAGATCTCTTCCTGCTCCAACGTTTGGGATTTCCAGGCACGTCGTATGCAGGCACGTTGCCGCAGCAAGTCGGACAAGAAAACCCGTCTGGTTCATACCCTGAACGGTTCTGGTCTTGCTGTTGGTCGTACGCTGGTTGCAGTAATGGAAAACTATCAGCAGGCTGATGGTCGTATTGAAGTACCAGAAGTTCTGCGTCCGTATATGAACGGACTGGAATATATTGGCTAATACCCAATTTTTCTGAATCTAAAAAGCGCCTGCGGGCGCTTTTTTTGTCTCCCTTTGATACCGAACAATAATTACTCCTCACTTACAAGTAATACTACTTTCGAGTGAAAATCTACCTATCTCTTTGATTTTCAAATTATTCGATGTATACAAGCCTATATAGCGATCTGCTATAGAAATAATTACACAATACGGTTTGTTACTGGAATCAATCGTGAGCAAGCTTGAGTGAGCCATTATGAAAACGAAAATCCCTGATGCGGTATTGGCTGCTGAGGTGAGTCGCCGTGGTTTGGTAAAAACGACAGCGATCGGCGGCCTGGCAATGGCCAGCAGCGCATTAACATTACCTTTTAGTCGGATTGCGCACGCTGTCGATAGCGCTATTCCAACAAAATCAGACGAAAAGGTTATCTGGAGCGCCTGTACAGTTAACTGTGGTAGTCGCTGCCCGCTACGTATGCACGTAGTGGACGGTGAAATCAAATATGTCGAAACGGACAATACCGGCGATGACAATTACGACGGCCTGCACCAGGTTCGCGCCTGTCTGCGTGGGCGTTCCATGCGTCGCCGTGTCTACAATCCGGACCGCCTGAAATATCCGATGAAACGAGTCGGGGCGCGCGGTGAAGGCAAATTCGAGCGCATTAGCTGGGAAGAAGCCTACGACATCATCGCGACCAAAATGCAGCGCCTGATCAAAGAGTACGGCAACGAGTCTATCTATCTGAACTATGGCACCGGTACGCTGGGCGGCACCATGACCCGCTCGTGGCCGCCGGGAAATACCCTGGTCGCGCGGCTAATGAACTGCTGCGGCGGTTATCTGAACCATTATGGCGACTACTCCTCCGCGCAAATTGCGGAAGGTCTGAACTATACCTACGGCGGCTGGGCAGATGGTAACAGCCCGTCGGATATCGAAAACAGTAAACTGGTAGTGCTGTTTGGTAATAACCCTGGCGAAACGCGAATGAGTGGCGGTGGGGTGACTTACTATCTTGAACAGGCGCGCCAGAAATCTAATGCTCGCATGATCATCATCGATCCGCGCTATACCGACACCGGTGCCGGGCGTGAAGATGAGTGGATCCCTATTCGTCCGGGAACAGATGCCGCACTGGTTAACGGTCTGGCGTATGTCATGATCACCGAAAACCTGGTAGATCAGGAATTCCTCGATAAATATTGCGTTGGCTACGACGAGAAAACCCTGCCAGCCAGTGCGCCGAAAAATGGTCACTATAAAGCTTATATTCTGGGTGAAGGACCCGATGGCGTGGCTAAAACACCGGAATGGGCCTCGCAAATCACCGGTGTTCCGGCAGACAAAATCATCAAACTGGCTCGTGAAATCGGCAGTACCAAACCGGCGTTTATCAGCCAGGGATGGGGCCCGCAGCGTCATGCTAACGGTGAAATCGCAACCCGTGCTATCTCGATGCTGGCGATTCTGACCGGTAACGTTGGTATTAACGGGGGGAACAGCGGCGCGCGCGAAGGTTCATACAGCTTACCGTTTGTCCGTATGCCGACTCTCGAAAACCCGATCCAGACCAGCATTTCTATGTTTATGTGGACCGATGCCATTGAACGTGGCCCGGAAATGACGGCGCTGCGTGATGGTGTGCGCGGGAAAGATAAGCTGGATGTGCCGATCAAAATGATCTGGAACTATGCCGGTAACTGCCTGATTAATCAGCATTCTGAAATCAACCGTACCCATGAAATCCTTCAGGATGATAAGAAGTGCGAGCTGATTGTGGTTATCGACTGCCACATGACCTCATCGGCGAAATATGCTGACATCCTGCTGCCTGACTGCACCGCTTCCGAACAGATGGACTTTGCACTGGATGCATCCTGCGGGAATATGTCTTACGTTATTTTCAATGATCAGGTCATTAAACCGCGCTTTGAATGTAAGACTATCTATGAGATGACCAGCGAACTGGCAAAACGTCTTGGCGTCGAACAACAGTTTACTGAAGGTCGTACTCAGGAAGAGTGGATGCGGCATCTGTATGCCCAGTCGCGGGAAGCGATTCCTGAACTGCCAACGTTTGAAGAGTTCCGTAAGCAGGGGATCTTTAAAAAGCGCGATCCGCAAGGGCATCACGTTGCTTATAAAGCTTTCCGTGAAGATCCGCAGGCAAATCCACTGACCACGCCATCGGGGAAAATTGAGATTTATTCGCAGGCGCTGGCTGACATTGCCGCTACCTGGGAATTGCCAGAAGGTGATGTGATCGATCCACTGCCGATCTACACGCCGGGCTTTGAAAGTTATCAGGATCCGCTGAACAAACAGTATCCGCTGCAGCTTACGGGTTTCCACTATAAATCTCGCGTTCACTCAACTTACGGCAACGTTGATGTGCTGAAAGCAGCTTGCCGTCAGGAAATGTGGATCAACCCGCTTGATGCGCAAAAACGCGGTATCAACAACGGCGATAAAGTCAGGATCTTTAATGATCGTGGTGAGGTTCATATTGAGGCGAAAGTGACGCCACGAATGATGCCGGGTGTGGTCGCACTGGGTGAAGGTGCCTGGTATGACCCGGATACAAAACGTGTCGATAAGGGCGGTTGTATTAACGTACTGACCACTCAACGTCCGTCTCCTCTTGCCAAGGGGAATCCATCACATACGAACCTTGTTCAGGTTGAAAAGGTGTAAGGAGTAACCGATGACAACCCAGTATGGATTTTTTATTGATTCCAGCCGTTGCACCGGTTGCAAAACCTGCGAGCTGGCTTGTAAAGACTACAAAGATTTGACGCCAGAAGTCAGCTTCCGCCGCATTTATGAATATGCTGGTGGCGACTGGCAGGAAGATAACGGTGTCTGGCACCAGAACGTGTTTGCCTACTATCTGTCGATTTCATGTAACCACTGCGAAGATCCGGCTTGTACTAAAGTCTGCCCGAGCGGTGCGATGCATAAACGTGAAGATGGTTTTGTTGTGGTCGATGAAGA
This sequence comes from Escherichia coli DSM 30083 = JCM 1649 = ATCC 11775, assembly GCF_003697165.2. Taxonomy (GTDB): domain Bacteria; phylum Pseudomonadota; class Gammaproteobacteria; order Enterobacterales; family Enterobacteriaceae; genus Escherichia; species Escherichia coli. The sequence continues at coordinate 3,107,612 of NZ_CP033092.2, read as the reverse complement.
TGTATGCATTGGCTGCCGTTACTGTCATATGGCTTGCCCGTATGGCGCACCGCAATATAACGAAACGAAAGGCCATATGACCAAATGCGATGGTTGTTATGACCGTGTTGCGGAGGGAAAAAAACCGATCTGCGTAGAGTCCTGCCCGCTGCGGGCGCTGGATTTCGGCCCTATCGACGAGCTGCGTAAAAAACATGGCGATCTGGCGGCCGTTGCGCCGTTGCCGCGAGCTCACTTTACCAAACCGAATATTGTGATCAAACCCAATGCCAACAGCCGCCCAACCGGGGATACCACTGGCTATCTGGCAAACCCGAAGGAGGTGTGAGATGGGAAGTGGATGGCATGAATGGCCGCTGATGATCTTCACGGTCTTCGGGCAATGTGTAGCGGGTGGTTTTATCGTTCTGGCTTTGGCGCTGCTCAAAGGCGACCTGCGAGCAGAAGCCCAGCAGCGTGTTATCGCCTGCATGTTGGGTTTATGGGTGCTGATGGGCATTGGCTTTATCGCCTCTATGCTTCATCTTGGTTCACCGATGCGCGCTTTTAACTCGCTCAATCGGGTAGGGGCTTCAGCACTCAGTAACGAAATTGCCAGCGGTTCGATCTTTTTTGCTGTAGGCGGCATCGGCTGGTTGCTGGCAATGCTGAAAAAGCTTTCACCGGCATTGCGTACGCTTTGGCTGGTGGTGACGATGGTTCTTGGCGTAGTCTTTGTCTGGATGATGGTGCGTGTGTATAACAGCATCGATACAGTACCCACCTGGTACAGCATCTGGACACCGATGGGCTTCTTCCTGACGATGTTTATGGGCGGCCCGTTACTGGGTTACCTGTTGCTGAGTCTGGCTGGTGTCGATGGCTGGGCGATGCGTCTGCTGCCAGCCATTTCTGTTCTGGCACTGGTAGTGAGTGGCGTGATGTCAGTGATGCAGGGCGCAGAGCTGGCGAATATTCATAGCTCTGTGCAGCAGGCCGCAGCGCTGGTGCCGGACTATGGTGCGCTGATGTCCTGGCGGATCGTGCTTTTGGCCGTTGCCCTGTGCTTGTGGATTGCACCACAGCTAAAAGGTTATCAGCCTGCGGTTCCGCTACTTTCTGTATCATTCATTCTGCTTCTGGCAGGGGAATTAATCGGTCGTGGCGTATTCTATGGTTTGCATATGACCGTGGGGATGGCTGTCGCAAGTTAATCAGTAACAACCGGGGTTTCGGCCCCGGTTCGCTTTTATTTCTGCTTCGTTAACGTGTCATAACTGGTCATCAAGTTACGATAATCAGGAATGTGGTTAGAGAACAACGTCGCCAGTCCTTCAATATCATTACGCCAGTCGCGATGCAGCTCGCACGCCACGCCGAACCATGTCATCAATTGCGCACCAGCTTGCGACATGCGATCCCATGCCGAATGCCGGGTAATTTCATTAAAGGTCCCTGACGCGTCAGTCACGACAAAGACGTCAAACCCTTCTTCAATGGCTGAAAGCGCCGGGAATGCCACGCAAACTTCGGTTACCACACCGGCAATAATTAACTGTTTTTTACCTGTCGCTTTGACAGCTTTTACAAAATCTTCGTTATCCCAGGCGTTAATATTTCCCGGGCGAGCAATGTAAGGTGCATCGGGGAATTGTGCTTTCAGTTCTGGAACTAATGGGCCGTTAGGACCGGTTTCAAAACTGGTGGTAAGAATAGTTGGTAAGTTGAAATACTTAGCCAGGTCACCCAGCGCCAGCACGTTATTTTTAAACTTATCGGGTTCGATATCTCGTACAAGGGAAAGTAAACCAGCCTGGTGATCAACAAGCAAAACGGCAGCATCATTTTTATCAAGACGAACATACGGTTTGGTCATCCTCTTCTCCTTTCGAGAGTCAGTGGTACGTCTAAATCGGTCAGACGTGATGCATTGCTCTGAAAGCATAGACGGGAAATATGAGTTTGCTGTGACCATGAAATTTTTCGACTGAACGAAGCGTATGAAATTTGTGTTAGATCAATAAAAACAATCAGATGAGATTAATCGTCTCTTCAGCATTAGCGTTATGAATGAGTAATATAAATCGATAATACCGCCGCTGCGATATGCGCGTATTTTCACCCATTGACAATGTTTTTGGCGGTGGCATGATGCGCATGAAATTTGAACTTCCTCACGGTTTTAATTCATGTCCACGTATACCCGGCCTGTCATGCTTTTGCTGTCTGGCCTGCTTTTGTTGACTCTGGCGATTGCGGTGTTAAATACACTCGTGCCGCTTTGGCTCGCCCAGGAACACATGTCTACATGGCAGGTAGGCGTTGTCAGCTCATCCTATTTTACCGGCAACCTTGTCGGTACATTGCTGACAGGGTATGTCATTAAACGCATTGGCTTTAACCGTAGCTATTATCTGGCCTCCTTCATTTTTGCCGCTGGCTGTGCCGGCCTTGGCCTGATGATTGGATTCTGGAGTTGGTTGGCGTGGCGTTTTGTCGCTGGCATCGGCTGTGCCATGATTTGGGTGGTTGTTGAGAGTGCGCTGATGTGCAGTGGGACGTCGCGTAACCGCGGGCGGTTGCTTGCTGCGTATATGATGGTTTATTACGTCGGAACGTTTTTAGGCCAGTTACTGGTCAGCAAAGTCTCAACCGAGTTGATGAGTGTATTGCCGTGGGTTACAGGTTTGACGTTGGCAGGAATCTTACCGCTGTTGTTTACGCATGTCCTGAATCAGCAGGCTGAAAACCATGATTCGACGTCAATTACGTCAATGCTAAAACTCCGTCAGGCACGGCTTGGCGTGAATGGCTGCATTATCTCAGGAATCGTGCTGGGATCTCTATATGGCCTGATGCCGCTGTACCTCAATCACAAAGGGGTGAGCAATGCCAGCATTGGTTTCTGGATGGCGGTACTGGTCAGTGCGGGTATCCTCGGGCAATGGCCGATTGGACGTCTGGCGGATAAGTTTGGTCGACTGCTGGTGTTGCGTGTTCAGGTCTTTGTCGTCATTCTCGGCAGTATTGCGATGCTTAGCCAGGCGGCGATGGCCCCAGCGTTATTCATCCTCGGTGCCGCTGGCTTTACGCTATATCCGGTGGCGATGGCCTGGGCTTGTGAGAAAGTTGAACATCATCAACTGGTAGCGATGAACCAGGCCTTACTGTTGAGCTATACCGTGGGAAGCCTGCTTGGCCCGTCATTTACCGCTATGCTAATGCAGAATTTCTCCGATAATTTATTATTTATCATGATCGCCAGCGTATCGTTTATCTATTTGCTGATGCTGCTTCGCAACGCCGGTCATACGCCGAAACCCGTGGCTCACGTGTAAATGAATTCAAGCAGAGTGTGAACTTACTGTTTCACACTCTGCTTTTCTGTGCACAAAAAAGCGGCAACTTAATAAAGTTGCCGCTTTACGGGGAAATTAGAACATGACCTTATGACCGTACTGCTCAAGAATGCCTTTCACGCGTTCCATGGTCTCTTTCTTCGGTGGTTTAACACCATCGAGTTTGTATTCTTCACCCATTGCCACCCATTTGTGTTTGCCCAGTTCGTGGTAGGGGAGGAGCTCGATTTTCTCAACGTTGCCCATATCACGGGTAAATTCACCAAGGCGATGCGCTGAATCGTCATCGTCAGACCAGCCTGGGACAACAACATAGCGGATCCACACCTTCACATTTTTGTTCGCCAGATATTTAGCGAACTCCAGCGTGCGGTGGTTGGAAACTCCAACCAGATTTTGGTGGATCTCGTCGTTCATCTGTTTGAGATCGAGCATTACCAGGTCGGTTACTTCCAGCAGTTCATCAATCACCGGATCGTAACGACGAACAAAACCGTTGGTGTCCAGACAGGTATGAATGCCTTCTTTTTTGCAGGCGCGGAACCAGTCACGAACAAACTCAGCTTGTAGGATTGCCTCACCGCCGGATGCGGTAACGCCGCCGCCGGAAGCGTTCATAAAGTGGCGATAGGTCACCACTTCCTTCATCAAATCTTCAACGGTAACTTCTTTACCGCCATGCGTATCCCAGGTGTCGCGGTTATGACAATACAGGCAGCGCATCAGGCAGCCCTGGAAAAAGGTGATAAAGCGAATACCCGGGCCGTCTACGGTTCCACAGGATTCAAAGGAGTGAATGCGACCAATAACTGACATTGCGGTGTTTCTCCAGATGTGGCCCATCTGAGGCCGTGTTGGTGCGCAGCTCGAAGGCTACGTCGAGTCTGTTTTGGCAGTCACCTTAAAGTATAGATAGCTGACAAAAAAGGCTCTCGTGCTAAAAAAGGCCCCACTTTCGTGGAGCCTTTATTGTACGCTTTTTACTGTACGATTTCAGTCAAATCTAATTACATAGATTGAGTGAAGGTACGAGTAATAACGTCCTGCTGCTGTTCTTTAGTCAGCGAGTTGAAACGTACTGCGTAGCCAGATACACGGATGGTCAGCTGCGGATATTTTTCCGGGTTTTCCATCGCGTCGAGCAGCATTTCACGGTTCATCACGTTAACGTTCAGGTGCTGACCACCTTCGATGGATGCTTCGTGGTGGAAGTAACCATCCATCAGACCAGCCAGGTTGGTCTTACGAACTTCGTCGTCTTTACCCAGTGCGTTCGGAACGATAGAGAAGGTGTAGGAGATACCATCTTTAGCGTAAGCAAACGGCAGTTTAGCAACGGAAGTCAGAGACGCTACAGCACCTTTCTGGTCACGACCGTGCATCGGGTTAGCACCCGGTCCGAACGGCGCGCCAGCACGACGACCGTCTGGGGTGTTACCAGTTTTCTTACCATACACAACGTTAGAAGTGATGGTCAGAACAGACTGAGTCGGGATAGCGTCACGGTAGGTGTGCAGTTTCTGAATTTTCTTCATGAAACGTTCTACCAGGTCAACAGCCAGGTCATCTACACGCGGATCGTTGTTACCAAACTGCGGGTATTCGCCTTCGATTTCGAAGTCGATAGCCAGACCGTCTTCGTCACGAATCGGTTTAACTTTCGCATATTTGATTGCAGACAGGGAGTCAGCAGCAACGGACAGACCAGCGATACCACACGCCATGGTGCGGATAACGTCACGGTCGTGCAGCGCCATCAGAGAGGCTTCGTAGCTGTACTTGTCGTGCATGTAGTGGATGATGTTCAGTGCAGTGATGTACTGTTTAGCCAGCCAGTCCATGAAGTGATCCATGCGCTCCATCACTTCATCATAGTTCAGGACATCGCCTTTGATCGGTTCAGACTTCGGACCAACCTGCATTTTCAGTTTTTCGTCAACGCCGCCGTTGATTGCGTACAGCATGGTTTTCGCCAGGTTTGCACGCGCACCGAAGAACTGCATTTGTTTACCAACGATCATCGGGCTTACGCAGCAAGCAATAGCGTAGTCATCGTTGTTGAAGTCCGGACGCATCAGGTCATCGTTCTCATACTGCAGAGAAGAGGTGTCGATGGACACTTTAGCGGCGAATTTCTTGAAGTTCAGCGGCAGTTTTTCAGACCACAGAATGGTCATGTTCGGTTCCGGAGACGGACCCATGGTGTACAGGGTGTTCAGGAAACGGAAGCTGTTTTTGGTAACCAGGGTACGACCGTCGAGGCCCATACCACCGATAGATTCGGTTGCCCAGATCGGGTCGCCAGAGAACAGTTCATCGTATTCCGGAGTACGCAGGAAGCGAACCATACGCAGTTTCATGACCAGGTGGTCAACCATTTCCTGCGCTTCTTGTTCGGTGATCTTGCCAGCTTTCAGGTCACGTTCGATGTACACATCCAGGAAGGTGGAGGTACGACCGAAGGACATTGCAGCACCGTTCTGAGACTTAACAGCAGCCAGGTAGCCGAAGTAAGTCCACTGGATAGCTTCCTGAGCGTTGGTAGCCGGACCAGAGATGTCGTAGCCGTATTTCGCAGCCATTTCTTTCATCTGACCCAGAGCGCGGTGCTGTTCAGCGATTTCTTCGCGCAGACGGATAGTCTGTTCCAGGTTTACGCCGTTTTCCAGATCAGCCTGCAGAGAGGTGAACTGTGCAAGTTTGTCTTTCATCAGGTAGTCGATACCGTACAGCGCAACGCGACGGTAGTCACCGATGATACGACCACGGCCATAAGCATCTGGCAGACCGGTCAGAACACCGGATTTACGGCAACGCAGGATGTCCGGAGTGTAAACGTCGAACACGCCCTGGTTGTGAGTTTTACGGTATTCAGTGAAGATTTTTTTGATCATCGGGTCCAGTTCGCGGTTGTACGCTTTGCAGGAACCTTCGATCATTTTGATACCACCGAACGGGATAAGAGCACGTTTCAGCGGAGCTTCAGTCTGCAGACCAACGATTTTCTCAAGCTGCTTGTTGATGTAACCAGCGTCGTGAGAGGTGATGGTGGAAGCAACAGCGGTGTCAAAGTCAACTGGCGCGTGAGTGCGGTTTTCCAGTTTAACGCCTTCCATTACTTTGTCCCACAGGGTGGTGGTCGCTTCAGTAGCGCCAGCCAGGAAGGACTCGTCACCCTCGTACGGAGTGTAGTTTTTCTGAATGAAGTCACGGACGTTTACTTCATTCTGCCAGTCACCTTTGGTAAAACCTTCCCAGGCTGTGGCTAACTTTTCATTAAGCTCGGACATGTAACACCTACCTTCTTAAGTGGATTTTTTATTTACTGCGTACTTCGACAACCATTAATGGTGATCGTTTTCACGCAGGTAAATGACCCAGTATGTCAACCCAACCAACAAACCACCGCCGATAATATTACCGATCGTAACCGGAATCAGGTTATCAGTGATGAAATTCATCACGGTCAGGTGAGAAAAATTTTCCGGTGCAGAACCGACAGCGGTCCAGAATTCCGGAGATGCGAAGTCGCGGATTACAATACCCATCGGGATCATAAACATGTTTGCGATACTGTGCTCAAAACCGCTGGCAACAAACATCGCGACCGGCAGCACCATAATGAACGCTTTGTCCATCAGGCTGCGGCCAGAATAACTCATCCATACTGCCAGACATACCATCAGGTTCGCCAGGATACCAAGACAGACGGCCTCAATAAAAGTATGGTGCACTTTGTGGTCGGCGGTTTGTAGGACGTTTAGTCCCCATTGACCATTTGCGGTCATATACTCGCCGGAAAGCCACATTAAAAGTACAAACAGCAGTGCGCCGACCAGGTTGCCAAAATAAACATTTAGCCAGTTTTTCGCCAACTGACCCCAGGTGATGCGCCCACTCGCCTTGGCAACAACAATCAACACTGTGGAAGTAAAGAGATCGGCTCCGCAGACAACACAAAGAATCAACCCCAGAGAGAAGCAAATGCCGCCAACCAGTTTTGCCATGCCGAAGGGCATTGTACCTGTGCCAGTGGTTGCTGTGATATAGAAGACGAATGCGATTGAGATGAAAACACCGGCGGTAATCGCCAGATAGAAAGTCTTAAGCGGATGTTTCGTTGCTTTATAGACACCTGCCTCTTCGGCCACTTTGGCCATTGCAGCAGGAAGTAAAAGATCAAAAGGGTTGTCAGCTTTCACACTAACTCTCTCTTTATTAAGTCGGCGACGAGATACTAACAAAGCATTATAGATGAGAAATTGATATAGATCATATCTCGCCTGGCTTATAGGCCCGTAACTCGCATGGTTTTTATGCAAATACGGAGTAAATATTTGATTATCCAAATAAAAATAAATTTTAAAAATTAACAAATGAGTTGAATTTTTTCCGCATCCTCCGCTAAAACAGTTAATTAAAAGGGAGCACCTGGCGAATAAAGTAACAATATCGATCGTATTTATTAAATACAAATTACCGATATTTAACCTTATAATTACAATTATTTTATTAATGCAAATATATGTAAAGCGGGGCATTAAAAAAACGCCCCGTAATATAACTCAGACGAATCATTAAGCCTACATTGCGTAGGCTATTTGATTTTATTTTGCCCAGAATGCTGCTTTGGCGCGCTGCAGCTTTTCGTAGGCCTTCAACAACGACTGATGTGCAGCAAACGCGTGCAGATCGCTATCTACTGGTTGCAAGCCATAAAACGCCGCTTCGCCGCTCATTGCCGCACTGGCGGCTTCCACGGCATCTGCGCCGTACATGCGAACAAACGCATTCAGATATTGCAGCGGCTGGCGATCTTCTTCCTGCGCCAGTAATAACAACGTTTGCAGGCAGCGATAATAATTGGCGCGTTCCGGGCTGAATACTGATGAGTTAAACTCCATCGTCCATTCGGCCCAGACCAGAGCCTGTTCCAGATCGCCACCAGCCAGCGCCAGCATGGCTTTTAATTCACCGATACGCAGAGTGTACCAGCCGTTATCCGACCCGGTCGCCAGACCCAACAGTTCACGCACGCGGGTAAAGTCATCAAAACCTTCTTCATCCAGTTGCTCGATGAGGTTCAGGTAATCTTCCTTTTCCCACTCGCTACCTGGTAGCGAAAGAATCGTTTCACGTAAATGGCTGCCCATACTGTTATTCGCCAGCCACAGATCTTCAGCCGGATAAATATCGGACATGCCAGGCACGATAATACGGCAAGCGTAGACACCCAGATGCTCGTAATCGGCAATATAAACTTCTTTATCTTCCTTTTTGAAGATAGCCATCAGCGTGGCGAACTCTTCTTCCGTGGTGCCGGAGAAGCTCCAGTCAACAAACGGATAATCGGCATCCTGCTTGAACAGGTCCCAGGAGATTAAACCGCTGGAATCGATAAAGTGCGTTTCGAGGTTGGTATGTTCAGCGACTTCTTCATCATCGAAGGTTGGTGGAGTAAACACATCCAGATCTTTTAGGCCACGACCTTGCAGCAGCTCGGTCACGGTACGTTCCAGTGCAACGCCAAAATCAGGATGCGCACCGAATGAGGCAAAGCAGGTACCGTTAGCAGGATTGAACAGTACCACGCAAATCACCGGATACTGGCCGCCAAGCGAACCGTCATAAGCGAAGATCGGGAAATCTTCCGCTTCCAGCGTTTCGATCGCTTCAACTACTGCTGGATAACGTGCCAGCACGTCTGCCGGGATTTCCGGCAAGCTGATGCTTTCAGCAATAATGCGGTTTTTCACGTAACGTTCGAAAACTTCAGACAATCCCTGAACGCGTGCTTCGTTACGGGTATTGCCAGCAGACATACCGTTAGAAACGTACAAGTTACCAATGATATTCATCGGAATATAAATGGTCTGATTGTCGGACTGGCGCGTAAACGGTAGACCGCAAATACCACGATCTTCGTTACCGGATTGCAGGTCAATCAGCATACTACCGGTCAGTTCATTCTCCGGATCGTAAAATGCGCGCAGACGGTCATCGAGCAGCCCTTCTGGTACATCGTCATTTTCGGTCAGTGGGAACCATTTTTCGTTGGGATAATGCACGAATGGGCCGTTGGCGATGGTTTCGCCCAGCCAGAAGTCCGCAAAAAAGTAGTTGGTTGAGAGACGCTCGAAATATTCACCGAGGGCAGAAGCCAGCGCCGCTTTTTTGGTTGCGCCTTTACCGTTGGTAAAACACAGTGCGCACTCTTTGTCGCGAATATGTACAGACCAGACGTTAGGCACGGGATTCAGCCAGGAGGCCTCTTCAATCTGAAAACCGAGGTCTGAAAGTTTTTGCTGGAAGCGTGCGATGGAATCTTCCAGAGCGGCATCTTTGCCGGGGATAAATGTTTGCGTCATGAAAATCACTTTAGTCGTACGGAAAGCGCGCAATAATACGGGTTTTATCTCAAAGGTGCTATCACCGCCGCCACGCTGATGAACTGTTAGCTATGCTTTTAGCGGATTAACTACGATAAGAGCATAAAAATGAAGGCGTTTGATCTCCACCGTATAGCATTCGATAAAGTGCCTTTTGATTTCCTTGGCGAAGTTGCACTACGTAGTCTTTATACCTTTGTACTGGTCTTTTTGTTCCTCAAAATGACCGGAAGACGCGGTGTGCGGCAGATGTCGCTGTTTGAAGTGTTAATCATTCTGACACTGGGTTCAGCGGCGGGAGATGTGGCGTTTTATGATGATGTGCCGATGGTCCCGGTACTTATCGTCTTTATTACTCTGGCGTTGTTATACCGCCTGGTAATGTGGTTGATGGCGCACAGTGAAAAACTGGAAGATCTTCTGGAAGGCAAGCCGGTTGTCATTATTGAAGATGGCGAGCTGGCCTGGTCGAAACTCAATAACTCCAACATGACGGAATTTGAGTTCTTTATGGAGCTACGATTGCGCGGTGTAGAGCAGTTGGGGCAGGTACGTCTGGCGATTCTCGAAACCAACGGGCAAATCAGTGTTTATTTCTTTGAAGATGACAAGGTGAAACCGGGATTACTTATTTTACCCAGTGACTGTACTCAGCGTTACAAAGTGGTGCCGGAGTCGGCGGACTATGCCTGCATCCGTTGCAGTGAAATCATTCATATGAACGCGGGGGAAAAACAATTATGTCCGCGCTGTGCAAATCCAGAATGGACGAAGGCAAGTCGAGCTAAACGGGTGACCTGACAGCAAAAACATCGGCTTTTTGCTAATAATCCGAGAGATTCTTTTGTGTGATGCAAGCCACATTTTTGCCCTCAACGGTTTTACTCATTGCGATGTGTGTCACTGAATGATAAAACCGATAGCCACTGGAATAATGTATTACCTGTGGTCGCAATCGATTGACCGCGGGTTAATAGCAACGCAACGTGGTGAGGGGAAATGGCTCAAATCTTCAATTTTAGTTCTGGTCCGGCAATGCTACCGGCAGAGGTGCTTGAACAGGCTCAACAGGAACTGCGCGACTGGAACGGTCTTGGTACGTCGGTGATGGAAGTGAGTCACCGTGGCAAAGAGTTCATTCAGGTTGCAGAGGAAGCCGAGAAGGATTTTCGCGATCTTCTTAACGTCCCCTCCAACTACAAGGTATTGTTCTGCCATGGCGGTGGTCGCGGTCAATTTGCTGCTGTACCGCTGAATATTCTTGGTGATAAAACCACTGCAGATTATGTTGATGCGGGTTACTGGGCAGCAAGTGCTATCAAAGAAGCGAAAAAATACTGCACACCAAATGTGTTTGATGCGAAAGTGACCGTTGATGGTCTTCGCGCAGTTAAGCCAATGAGTGAATGGCAACTCTCTGATAATGCTGCTTATATGCATTACTGCCCGAACGAAACCATTGACGGTATCGCTATCGATGAAACACCAGACTTCGGTAAAGACGTGGTGGTCGCCGCTGACTTCTCTTCAACCATTCTTTCCCGTCCGATTGATGTCAGCCGTTATGGTGTAATTTACGCTGGCGCGCAGAAAAATATCGGCCCGGCTGGCCTGACAATCGTCATCGTTCGTGAAGATTTGCTGGGCAAAGCGAATATCGCCTGCCCATCGATTCTGGATTACTCCATCCTCAACGATAACGATTCCATGTTCAACACGCCGCCGACATTTGCCTGGTACTTATCTGGCCTGGTCTTCAAATGGCTGAAAGCGAACGGCGGTGTGGCTGCAATGGATAAGATCAATCAGCAAAAAGCAGAACTGCTGTATGGGGTGATTGATAACAGCGATTTCTACCGCAATGATGTGGCGAAAGCTAACCGTTCGCGGATGAACGTGCCGTTCCAGTTGGCGGATAGCGCGCTTGATAAATTGTTCCTCGAAGAGTCTTTCGCTGCGGGCTTACATGCGCTGAAAGGTCACCGAGTGGTCGGCGGAATGCGTGCGTCTATTTATAACGCCATGCCGCTGGAAGGTGTTAAAGCACTGACAGACTTCATGGTTGAGTTCGAACGTCGTCACGGCTAATGTCGAAATTTTGCATAATCCCCACAGCCAGCCTGTGGGGTTTTTATTTCTGTTGTAGAGAGTTGAGTTCATGGAATCCCTAACGTTACAACCCATCGCTCGTGTCGATGGCACTATTAATCTGCCCGGTTCCAAGAGCGTTTCTAACCGCGCTTTATTGCTGGCGGCATTAGCACACGGCAAAACAGTATTAACCAATCTGCTGGATAGCGATGACGTGCGCCATATGCTGAATGCATTAACAGCGTTAGGGGTAAGCTATACGCTTTCAGCCGATCGTACGCGTTGCGAAATTATCGGTAACGGTGGTCCATTACACGCAGAAAGTGCCCGGGAGTTGTTCCTCGGTAACGCCGGAACGGCAATGCGTCCGCTGGCGGCAGCACTTTGCCTGGGTAGCAATGATATTGTACTGACCGGTGAACCGCGAATGAAAGAACGCCCGATTGGTCATCTGGTGGATGCGCTGCGCCAGGGCGGGGCGAAGATCACTTACCTGGAACAAGAAAATTATCCGCCATTGCGTTTACAGGGCGGCTTTACTGGCGGCAACGTTGATGTTGATGGCTCCGTTTCCAGCCAGTTCCTCACCGCACTGTTAATGACTGCGCCTCTTGCGCCGGAAGATACGGTGATTCGTATTAAAGGCGATCTGGTTTCTAAACCTTATATCGATATCACCCTCAATCTGATGAAGACGTTTGGTGTTGAAATTGAAAATCAGCACTATCAACAATTTGTCGTAAAAGGGGGGCAGTCTTACCAGTCTCCGGGCACTTATTTGGTTGAAGGCGATGCATCTTCGGCTTCTTATTTCCTGGCAGCAGCAGCAATCAGAGGCGGCACTGTAAAAGTGACCGGCATTGGACGCAACAGTATGCAGGGTGATATTCGCTTTGCTGATGTTCTGGAAAAAATGGGCGCGACCATTTGCTGGGGCGATGATTATATTTCCTGCACGCGTGGTGAACTGAACGCCATTGATATGGATATGAACCATATTCCCGATGCGGCGATGACCATTGCCACCGCGGCGTTATTTGCAAAAGGCACCACCACGCTGCGCAATATCTATAACTGGCGTGTTAAAGAGACCGATCGCCTGTTTGCGATGGCAACAGAACTGCGTAAAGTCGGTGCGGAAGTCGAAGAGGGGCATGATTTCATTCGTATTACGCCACCGGAAAAACTGAAATTTGCTGAGATCGCCACTTATAATGATCACCGGATGGCGATGTGTTTCTCGCTGGTCGCATTATCAGATACGCCTGTGACGATTCTTGATCCAAAATGTACCGCTAAAACTTTTCCAGACTATTTCGAGCAATTGGCGCGGATAAGTCAACCCGGCTGAATGAATAACGGGCGATAACATAGACAATCCTTTCTTTTCAAAGACGTCGGCACATTGCCGGCGTTTTTTTTCGGACCTTGTGGGGTATTTTTATTAATGGTAGCGTTAATTATCAATGTAACTTGTTGATACATAATGTTTATATATAATTAATCAACGGATGATTCACATGAAGAATACTAAATTATTGCTGGCGATTGCGACCTCTGCAGCCTTACTGACAGGATGTCAGAATACGCACGGTATTAATACCGATTTGGCTATCAGCTCAGGTCTGAATGCTTATAAAGCCGCAACATTAAGCGATGCTGATGCTAAAGCAATCGCCAATCAGGGCTGTGTCGAAATGGACAGCGGCAATAAAGTGGCAAGCAAATCCAGCAAGTACGGGAAACGTCTGGCAAAAATCGCCAAAGCATTGGGTAACAATATTAATGGCACGCCAGTCAACTATAAGGTTTATATGACCAGCGACGTCAACGCATGGGCGATGGCGAACGGTTGTGTTCGTGTCTACAGTGGCCTGATGGACATGATGAACGACAACGAAATTGAAGGCGTTCTGGGCCATGAACTGGGCCACGTCGCGTTGGGTCACTCGCTGGCTGAAATGAAAGCTTCTTATGCGATCGTGGCCGCACGCGATGCCATTTCAGCTACCAGCGGTGTGGCTTCCCAGCTTTCCCGTTCACAATTAGGTGATATCGCAGAAGGCGCTATCAATGCTAAATACTCCCGTGATAAAGAATCCGAAGCAGATGATTTCTCTTTTGATCTGTTGAAGAAACGTGGCATCAGTACCCAGGGGCTGGTTGGTAGCTTTGAAAAACTGGCCAGCCTGGATGGCGGTCGCACTCAGTCCATGTTTGATTCTCACCCACCATCAACAGAGCGTGCGCAACACATCCGTGATCGTATCGCCTCTGGTAAGTAAATCATTGTCATCTTTCGGGCTGGTCTTCTGCCAGCCCGCTATAATTGCGCAATAAATCCCCATCTGAATACAGACAAAACTGGTTTTTGCACACAACGTTAACGATTTGTGGCGTCGGCGCGTATAATGCGCGCGGTTATGTTAACGGTACGCCTGTTTTAAGGAGATAAAGATGACGGCAATTGCCCCGGTTATTACCATTGATGGCCCAAGCGGTGCAGGGAAAGGCACCTTGTGTAAGGCTATGGCGGAAGCGTTGCAATGGCATCTGCTGGATTCGGGTGCAATTTATCGCGTACTGGCACTAGCGGCATTACATCACCATGTTGATGTTGCATCGGAAGATGCGCTGGTGCCGCTGGCATCCCATCTGGATGTACGTTTTGTGTCAACCAACGGTAATCTGGAAGTGATCCTCGAAGGGGAAGATGTCAGCGGCGAAATTCGTACTCAGGAAGTGGCGAATGCTGCTTCACAAGTCGCGGCATTCCCACGCGTTCGTGAAGCATTATTGCGTCGCCAACGCGCGTTTCGCGAATTACCAGGCCTGATTGCCGATGGCCGCGACATGGGAACGGTGGTATTCCCTGATGCGCCAGTGAAAATTTTCCTTGACGCCTCCTCGGAAGAACGTGCGCATCGCCGCATGCTACAGTTGCAGGAGAAGGGCTTTAGTGTTAACTTTGAGCGCCTTTTGGCCGAGATCAAAGAACGCGACGACCGCGATCGTAACCGAGCGGTAGCGCCACTGGTTCCGGCAGCCGATGCTTTAGTGTTGGATTCCACCACCTTAAGCATTGAGCAAGTGATTGAAAAAGCGCTACAATACGCGCGCCAGAAATTGGCTCTCGCATAAGCGACCGAATTTGCAGTACCCCCGTTGCAATGGAATGACAGCGGGTATGTTAAACAACCCCATCCGGCATGGAGCCAGGTGGACGTTAAATATAAACCTGAAGATTAAACATGACTGAATCTTTTGCTCAACTCTTTGAAGAGTCCTTAAAAGAAATCGAAACCCGCCCGGGTTCTATCGTTCGTGGCGTTGTTGTTGCTATCGACAAAGACGTAGTACTGGTTGACGCTGGTCTGAAATCTGAGTCCGCCATCCCGGCTGAGCAGTTCAAAAACGCCCAGGGCGAGCTGGAAATCCAGGTAGGTGACGAAGTTGACGTTGCTCTGGACGCAGTAGAAGACGGCTTCGGTGAAACTCTGCTGTCCCGTGAGAAAGCTAAACGTCACGAAGCCTGGATCACGCTGGAAAAAGCTTACGAAGATGCTGAAACTGTTACCGGTGTTATCAACGGCAAAGTTAAGGGCGGCTTCACTGTTGAGCTGAACGGTATTCGTGCGTTCCTGCCAGGTTCTCTGGTAGACGTTCGTCCGGTGCGTGACACTCTGCACCTGGAAGGCAAAGAGCTTGAATTCAAAGTAATCAAGCTGGATCAGAAGCGCAACAACGTTGTTGTTTCTCGTCGTGCCGTTATCGAATCCGAAAACAGCGCAGAGCGCGATCAGCTGCTGGAAAACCTGCAGGAAGGCATGGAAGTTAAAGGTATCGTTAAGAACCTCACTGACTACGGTGCATTCGTTGATCTGGGCGGCGTTGACGGCCTGCTGCACATCACTGACATGGCCTGGAAACGCGTTAAGCATCCGAGCGAAATCGTCAACGTGGGCGACGAAATCACTGTTAAAGTGCTGAAGTTCGACCGCGAACGTACCCGTGTATCCCTGGGCCTGAAACAGCTGGGCGAAGATCCGTGGGTAGCTATCGCTAAACGTTATCCGGAAGGTACCAAACTGACTGGTCGCGTGACCAACCTGACCGACTACGGCTGCTTCGTTGAAATCGAAGAAGGCGTTGAAGGCCTGGTACACGTTTCCGAAATGGATTGGACCAACAAAAACATCCACCCGTCCAAAGTTGTTAACGTTGGCGATGTAGTGGAAGTTATGGTTCTGGATATCGACGAAGAACGTCGTCGTATCTCCCTGGGTCTGAAACAGTGCAAAGCTAACCCGTGGCAGCAGTTCGCGGAAACCCACAACAAGGGCGACCGTGTTGAAGGTAAAATCAAGTCTATCACTGACTTCGGTATCTTCATCGGCCTGGACGGCGGCATCGACGGCCTGGTTCACCTGTCTGACATCTCCTGGAACGTTGCAGGCGAAGAAGCAGTTCGTGAATACAAAAAAGGCGACGAAATCGCTGCAGTTGTTCTGCAGGTTGACGCAGAACGTGAACGTATCTCCCTGGGCGTTAAACAGCTCGCAGAAGATCCGTTCAACAACTGGGTTGCTCTGAACAAGAAAGGCGCTATCGTAACCGGTAAAGTAACTGCAGTTGACGCTAAAGGCGCAACCGTAGAACTGGCTGACGGCGTTGAAGGTTACCTGCGTGCTTCTGAAGCATCCCGTGACCGCGTTGAAGACGCTACCCTGGTTCTGAGCGTTGGCGACGAAGTTGAAGCTAAATTCACCGGCGTTGATCGTAAAAACCGCGCAATCAGCCTGTCTGTTCGTGCGAAAGACGAAGCTGACGAGAAAGATGCAATCGCAACTGTTAACAAACAGGAAGATGCAAACTTCTCCAACAACGCAATGGCTGAAGCTTTCAAAGCAGCTAAAGGCGAGTAATTCTCTGACTCTTCGGGATTTTTATTCCGAAGTTTGTTGAGTTTACTTGACAGATTGCAGGTTTCGTCCTGTAATCAAGCACTAAGGGCGGCTACGGCCGCCCTTAATCAATGCAGCAACAGCAGCCGCTTAATTTGCCTTTAAGGAACCGGAGGAATCATGACCAAGTCAGAATTGATAGAAAGACTTGCCACCCAGCAATCGCACATTCCCGCCAAGACGGTTGAAGATGCAGTAAAAGAGATGCTGGAGCATATGGCCTCGACTCTTGCGCAGGGCGAGCGTATTGAAATCCGCGGTTTCGGCAGTTTCTCTTTGCACTACCGCGCACCACGTACCGGACGTAATCCGAAGACTGGCGATAAAGTAGAACTGGAAGGAAAATACGTTCCTCACTTTAAACCAGGTAAAGAACTGCGCGATCGCGCCAATATTTACGGTTAAGTTTTTACTCAAACTTGAACGCGAGAAAAGCACCTGTCGGGTGCTTTTTTCATTTCTCTAATCTGGAACTGGAAGCTGCCTCGCAGAGTTTTGAGCAGTTTTCACCCTATCGTTAAATTCTTCTGAACGTGCCTCGGGGAACGCAAAACTCCCACCAGACAACCGTTCAACAAAGTTGCACACTTTCTATAAACAGGGAGGGTGCATGAAAATAACGACAGTCGGCGTATGCATAATTTGCGGAATTTTTCCGTTGCTGATTTTGCCCCAATTGCCTGGGACAGTAACCCTTGCGTTTCTGACTCTCTTCGCCTGTGTACTGGCATTTATCCCTGTTAAAACCGTCCGTTATATCGCGCTGACGTTGCTGTTTTTCGTTTGGGGCATATTAGCAGCAAAGCAAATTTTGTGGGCAGGAGAAACCTTAACTGGCGCGACGCAGGATGCAATTGTTGAGATCATTGCTACTGACGGCATGACCACTCATTACGGTCAAATTACTCATCTACAAGGTCGACGTATATTCCCTGCGCCAGGCCTCGTACTGTATGGCGAATATCTTCCGCAAGCGGTTTGTGCCGGACAAGTATGGTCAATGAAACTCAAAGTTCGTGCAGTTCATGGTCAACTTAATGATGGCGGCTTTGATAGCCAGCGTTATGCCATTGCCCAGCATCAACCGCTCACCGGCCGTTTTCTGCAGGCAAGTGTCATTGAACCGAATTGTAGCCTGCGTGCACAGTATCTGGCGTCACTACAAACAACGCTGCAACCCTATATGTGGAACGCGGTTATTCTTGGATTAGGTATAGGGGAACGGTTATCCGTCCCCAAAGAAATCAAAAATATCATGCGTGATACTGGAACGGCGCATTTAATGGCGATATCAGGATTGCACATCGCTTTTGCGGCGTTGCTGGCTGCAGGACTCATTCGCGGTGGGCAAGTTTTTCTGCCTGGGTGCTGGATCCACTGGCAAATGCCATTAATTGGTGGAATCTGCTGTGCTGCTTTTTATGCCTGGCTTACGGGAATGCAACCTCCTGCATTGCGTACCGTGGTGGCGCTTGCCATTTGGGGAATGCTTAAGTTAAGTGGACGACAATGGAGTGGCTGGGATGTATGGATATGTTGTCTGGCGGCAATTTTGCTGATGGATCCTGTTGCCATTCTCTCGCAAAGTTTATGGCTATCTGCCGCTGCGGTCGCGGCACTGATTTTTTGGTATCAGTGGTTTCCCTGTCCGGAGTGGCAGCTGCCGCCGGTATTGCGCGCGGTTGTTTCCCTCATCCATCTGCAACTGGGAATCACCCTCCTGCTTATGCCCGTGCAAATTGTCATATTTCATGGCATTAGTCTGACCTCGTTTATTGCAAATCTTTTTGCAATTCCCCTGGTGACATTTATCACGGTTCCGTTGATTCTCGCCGCGATGGTTGTGCATTTAAGCGGGCCGTTTATTCTGGAACAAGGGTTATGGTTTCTTGCCGACCGGTCTTTGGCTTTACTTTTCTGGGGGTTAAAGAGTTTGCCGGAAGGGTGGATCAACATTGCTGAACGTTGGCAATGGCTAACATTTTCCCCATGGTTCTTACTGGTGGTATGGCGATTAAACGCCTGGCGAACGTTGCCAGCAATGTGTGTGGCTGTAGGCTTGCTGATGTGCTTGCCGCTGTGGCAAAAACCTCGACCTGACGAGTGGCAAGTGTACATGCTTGATGTCGGGCAAGGGCTGGCAATGGTCATTGCGCGAAACGGCAAAGCGATTCTCTATGACACGGGACTGGCCTGGCCCGAAGGGGATAGTGGGCAACAACTGATTATCCCCTGGCTCCACTGGCATAATCTTGAACCGGAAGGCGTTATTTTGAGTCATGAACATCTGGATCACCGGGGAGGGCTGGACTCAATATTGCACACATGGCCGATGTTATGGATCCGAAGTCCGTTAAACTGGGAACATCATCAGCCCTGTGTGCGTGGCGAAGCGTGGCAATGGCAAGGATTGCGTTTCAGCGCGCACTGGCCTTTACAAGGTAGCAACGATAAAGGAAATAACCATTCCTGTGTGGTTAAGATTGATGACGGGACGAATAGCATTCTTCTAACCGGTGATATTGAAGCCCCCGCTGAACAAAAGATGCTAAGCCGTTACTGGCAGCAAATGCAGGCAACATTACTTCAGGTACCTCACCATGGCAGTAATACCTCATCATCGTTGCCATTAATTCAGCGAGTGAATGGAAAAGTGGCACTCGCATCGGCATCGCGCTATAACGCATGGCGACTGCCCTCAAGCAAAGTTAAACATCGCTATCAACAACAGGGCTATAAGTGGCTTGATACTCCACATCAGGGTCAAATAACGGTCAATTTTTCAGCGCAAGGCTGGCGGATTAGCAGCCTCAGAGAGCAAATTTTACCTCGTTGGTATCATCAGTGGTTTGGCGTGCCAGTGGATAACGGGTAGAATATGCGGCTATTTCAACAAATGCTGGTTTTTTGAATGCATAACGACAAAGATCTCTCTACGTGGCAGACGTTCCGCCGACTGTGGCCAACCATTGCGCCTTTTAAAGCGGGTCTGATCGTGGCGGGCGTAGCGTTAATCCTCAACGCAGCCAGCGATACCTTCATGTTATCGCTCCTTAAGCCACTTCTTGATGATGGCTTTGGTAAAACAGATCGCTCCGTGCTGATGTGGATGCCGCTGGTGGTGATCGGGCTGATGATTTTACGTGGTATCACCAGCTATATCTCCAGCTACTGTATCTCCTGGGTATCAGGAAAGGTGGTAATGACTATGCGTCGCCGCCTGTTTGGTCACATGATGGGAATGCCGGTTTCATTCTTTGACAAACAGTCAACGGGTACGCTGTTGTCACGTATCACCTACGATTCCGAACAGGTCGCTTCTTCTTCTTCCGGCGCACTGATTACTGTTGTGCGTGAAGGTGCGTCGATCATCGGCCTGTTCATCATGATGTTCTATTACAGTTGGCAACTGTCGATCATTTTGATTGTGCTGGCACCGATTGTTTCGATTGCGATTCGCGTTGTATCGAAGCGTTTTCGCAACATCAGTAAAAACATGCAGAACACCATGGGGCAGGTGACCACCAGCGCCGAACAAATGCTGAAAGGCCATAAAGAAGTATTGATTTTCGGTGGTCAGGAAGTGGAAACGAAACGCTTCGATAAAGTCAGCAACCGAATGCGTCTTCAGGGGATGAAAATGGTTTCAGCCTCTTCCATCTCTGATCCGATCATTCAGCTGATCGCCTCTTTGGCGCTGGCGTTTGTTCTGTATGCGGCAAGCTTCCCAAGTGTCATGGATAGCCTGACTGCCGGTACGATTACCGTTGTTTTCTCTTCAATGATTGCACTTATGCGTCCGCTGAAATCGCTGACCAACGTTAACGCCCAGTTCCAGCGCGGTATGGCGGCTTGTCAGACGCTGTTTACCATTCTGGACAGTGAGCAGGAGAAAGACGAAGGTAAGCGCGTGATCGAGCGTGCGACTGGCGACGTGGAGTTTCGCAATGTCACCTTTACTTATCCGGGACGTGATGTGCCCGCATTGCGTAACATCAACCTGAAAATTCCGGCAGGGAAGACGGTTGCTCTGGTTGGACGATCTGGTTCAGGTAAATCAACCATCGCCAGCCTAATCACACGTTTTTACGATATTGATGAAGGCGAAATCCTGATGGATGGTCACGATCTGCGCGAGTATACCCTGGCGTCGTTACGTAACCAGGTTGCTCTGGTGTCGCAGAATGTCCATCTGTTTAACGATACGGTTGCCAACAACATTGCTTACGCAAGGACTGAACAGTACAGCCGTGAGCAAATTGAAGAAGCTGCGCGTATGGCCTACGCCATGGACTTCATCAATAAGATGGATAACGGTCTCGATACAGTCATTGGTGAAAACGGCGTGTTGCTCTCTGGCGGTCAGCGTCAGCGTATTGCTATCGCTCGAGCCTTGTTGCGTGATAGCCCGATACTGATTCTGGACGAAGCTACCTCGGCGTTGGATACCGAATCCGAACGTGCGATTCAGGCGGCACTGGATGAGTTGCAGAAAAACCGTACCTCTCTGGTGATTGCCCACCGCTTGTCTACCATTGAAAAGGCAGACGAAATCGTGGTTGTCGAGGATGGTGTCATTGTGGAACGCGGTACGCATAACGATTTGCTTGAGCACCGTGGCGTTTACGCGCAACTTCACAAAATGCAGTTTGGCCAATGATCGAAAAAATCTGGTCTGGTGAATCCCCTTTATGGCGGCTATTGCTGCCACTCTCCTGGTTGTATGGCCTGGTGAGTGGCGCGATCCGTCTTTGCTATAAACTAAAACTGAAGCGCGCCTGGCGTGCCCCCGTACCGGTTGTCGTGGTTGGTAATCTCACCGCAGGCGGCAACGGAAAAACCCCGGTCGTTGTCTGGCTGGTGGAACAGCTGCAACAGCGCGGTATTCGCGTGGGGGTTGTATCGCGGGGATATGGTGGTAAGGCTGAATCTTATCCGCTGTTATTGTCGGCAGATACCACCACAGCACAGGCGGGTGATGAACCTGTGTTGATTTATCAACGCACTGGCGCACCTGTTGCGGTTTCTCCCGTGCGTTCTGACGCGGTAAAAGCCATTCTGGCGCAACACCCTGATGTGCAGATCATCGTAACCGACGATGGTTTACAGCATTATCGTCTGGCGCGTGATGTGGAAATTGTCGTTATTGATGGTGTGCGTCGCTTTGGCAATGGCTGGTGGTTGCCGGCGGGGCCAATGCGTGAGCGAGCGGGGCGCTTAAAGTCGGTTGATGCGGTAATCGTCAACGGCGGTGTCCCCCGCAGCGGTGAAATCCCCATGCATCTGCTGCCGGGTCAGGCGGTGAATTTACGTACCGGTACGCGTTGTGACGTTGCTCAGCTTGAACATGTGGTGGCGATTGCGGGGATTGGGCATCCGCCGCGCTTTTTTGCCACGCTGAAGATGTGCGGCGTACAACCGGAAAAATGTGTACCGCTGGCCGATCATCAGTCTTTGAATCATGCGGATGTCAGCGCGTTGGTAAGCGCCGGACAAACGCTGGTAATGACTGAAAAAGATGCGGTGAAATGCCGGGCCTTTGCAGAAGAAAATTGGTGGTATTTGCCTGTAGACGCACAGCTTTCAGGTGATGAACCAGCGAAACTGCTTGCGCAACTAACCTCGCTGGCTTCTGGCCACTAGTTACGCCGCGGCAGCGTTCGATTGATGGAGTCATGAATGTCGCTGCCGCACCTCTCCCTTGCTGATGCGCGTAATCTTCACCTTGCCGCGCAAGGCCTGTTAAACAAACCCCGCCGTCGAGCGTCGTTGGAGGATATTCCGGCAACGATCTCCCGCATGTCCTTGCTGCAAATCGATACCATCAATATTGTTGTCCGTAGCCCATATCTGGTGCTTTTCAGCCGTCTGGGAGATTATCCTGCGCAGTGGCTGGATGAGTCTCTGGCGCGTGGAGAATTAATGGAATACTGGGCGCATGAAGCCTGCTTTATGCCGCGTAGCGATTTTCGTCTTATTCGCCACCGCATGCTGGCACCTGAAAAAATGGGCTGGAAATATAAAGACGCCTGGATGCAGGAACATGCGGCGGAAATTGCACTGTTAATTCAGCATATTCATGATAAGGGGCCGGTACGTTCAGCCGATTTTGAGCATCCTCGTAAAGGGGCGAGCGGCTGGTGGGAGTGGAAGCCGCATAAACGACATCTGGAAGGTTTATTTACTGCCGGAAAGGTGATGGTGATTGAACGGCGCAACTTCCAGCGCGTTTATGATTTAACTCACCGTGTCATGCCTGACTGGGATGATGAGCGCGATCTCGTTTCGCAAGCAGAAGCAGAAATCATCATGCTGGATAACAGTGCGCGTAGCCTGGGAATATTTCGCGAACAGTGGCTGGCAGATTACTACCGGCTAAAACGTCCGGCACTGGCGGCGTGGCGTGAAGCGAGGGCTGAACAGCAGCAAATCATTGCTGTGCATGTTGAAAAATTGGGCAATCTTTGGCTGCATGCTGATTTGCTGCCGCTACTCGAGCGTGCGCTCGCCGGAAAGCTCAC
Source organism: Escherichia coli DSM 30083 = JCM 1649 = ATCC 11775 (assembly GCF_003697165.2). Taxonomy (GTDB): domain Bacteria; phylum Pseudomonadota; class Gammaproteobacteria; order Enterobacterales; family Enterobacteriaceae; genus Escherichia; species Escherichia coli. The sequence continues at coordinate 3,084,309 of NZ_CP033092.2, read as the reverse complement.
TGCAACGCACAGCGCGGTACTTTCGCCTTTTGATCCTGTTGTCTGGGATCGCAAACGCGCGGAGCAGCTTTTTGATTTTAGCTACCGGCTGGAGTGCTATATCCCAGCGCCGAAACGCCAGTATGGATATTTTGTTCTGCCGTTATTACATCGTGGGCAATTAGTTGGGCGAATGGATGCCAAAATGCATCGCCAGACAGGCATCCTTGAAGTTATCTCTCTGTGGTTACAGGAAGGCATTAAACCAACGACAACGCTGCAAAAAGGGTTACGTCAGGCGATTACTGATTTCGCTAACTGGCAGCAGGCAACGCGGGTGACATTAGGACGCTGCCCGCAAGGCCTCTTTACTGATTGCCGCGCCGGCTGGGAAATAGACCCCGTCGCATAAATGATTATGATAAGATTTATGCATTCATAACCCGATCCATCTGGAGGAACTATGGATCATCGTCTGCTTGAAATCATTGCCTGCCCGGTTTGCAACGGAAAACTTTGGTATAACCAGGAAAAACAAGAGCTTATTTGCAAACTGGACAACCTGGCTTTCCCGCTGCGCGATGGCATTCCAGTGTTGCTGGAAACGGAAGCCCGCGTGCTGACTGCTGATGAGAGTAAATCATGAGTTTTGTGGTCATTATTCCCGCGCGTTACGCGTCCACGCGTCTGCCCGGTAAACCATTGGTTGATATTAACGGCAAACCCATGATTGTTCATGTTCTTGAACGCGCGCGCGAATCAGGTGCCGAGCGCATCATCGTGGCAACCGATCATGAGGATGTTGCCCGCGCTGTTGAAGCCGCTGGCGGCGAAGTATGTATGACGCGCGCCGATCATCAGTCAGGTACAGAACGATTGGCGGAAGTTGTCGAAAAATGCGCATTCAGCGACGACACTGTGATCGTTAATGTGCAGGGTGATGAACCGATGATCCCTGCGACAATCATTCGTCAGGTTGCTGATAACCTCGCTCAGCGTCAGGTGGGTATGGCGACTCTGGCGGTGCCAATCCACAATGCGGAAGAAGCGTTTAACCCGAATGCGGTGAAAGTGGTTCTCGACGCTGAAGGGTACGCACTGTACTTCTCTCGCGCCACCATTCCGTGGGATCGTGATCGTTTTGCAAAAGACCTTGAAACCGTAGGCGATAACTTCCTGCGTCATCTTGGTATTTATGGCTACCGAGCAGGCTTTATCCGTCGTTATGTTACCTGGCAGCCAAGTCCGTTAGAACATATCGAAATGTTAGAGCAGCTTCGTGTTCTGTGGTACGGCGAAAAAATCCACGTTGCTGTCGCCCAGGAAGTTCCTGGCACAGGTGTGGATACCCCTGAAGATCTCAAGCGCGTTCGCGCCGAAATGCGCTAATTTCACTTCACGACACTCCAGCCAATTTTGGGAGGAGTGTCGTACCGTTACGATTTTCCTCAATTTTTCTTTTCAACAATTGATCTCATTCAGGTGACATCTTTTATATTGGCGCTCATTATGAAAGCAGTAGCTTTTATGAGGGTAATCTGAATGGAACAGCTGCGTGCCGAATTAAGCCATTTACTGGGCGAAAAACTCAGTCGTATTGAGTGCGTCAATGAAAAAGCGGATACGGCGTTGTGGGCTTTGTATGACAGCCAGGGAAACCCAATGCCGTTAATGGCAAGAAGCTTTAGTGCGCCCGGAAAAGCCCGACAACTGGCATGGAAAACCACCATGCTGGCAAGAAGTGGGACTGTCCGTATGCCGACTATTTATGGTGTGATGACGCATGAAGAACACCCCGGCCCCGATGTCCTGCTACTGGAGCGAATGCGTGGTGTTTCGGTGGAGGCACCAGCCCGAACACCAGAACGCTGGGAACAACTCAAAGATCAAATCGTTGAAGCCTTACTGGCCTGGCACCGTCAGGACAGTCGTGGTTGCGTCGGCGCGGTCGACAATACTCAGGAAAATTTCTGGCCCTCATGGTACCGGCAACATGTTGAAGTGCTATGGACCACGCTCAATCAGTTCAATAACACCGGTCTAACGATGCAGGATAAGCGGATCCTGTTTCGCACTCGCGAATGTCTCCCGGCATTATTTGAAGGCTTTAACGACAATTGTGTACTGATTCACGGTAACTTCTGTTTACGTAGCATGCTGAAAGATTCGCGCAGCGATCAGTTACTGGCGATGGTCGGACCGGGACTAATGCTTTGGGCACCGCGAGAATACGAACTGTTCCGACTAATGGATAATTCTCTGGCGGAAGATTTGCTCTGGAGTTATCTGCAACGCGCGCCAGTGGCGGAGTCGTTCATCTGGCGGCGTTGGTTGTATGTGTTATGGGATGAAGTTGCGCAACTGGTCAACACCGGACGATTTAGTCGGCGTAACTTCGATCTGGCATCAAAATCACTCTTGCCGTGGCTCGCCTGACGAACCTTTTAGCCACTGCCAGATGCGGCCAAGCGTTTCATAGCCAACACGATCGCTATGCATCAACCAAACCGGAGAAGGGATTGCCCGTTCCCACGGATTAAGCGGCGAGTCGATGGCCAACTGATTCGCCGGGGCTGGCAGCGGATTTAGCCCTTCCTGCTGAAAAAAGATTATCGCCCGCGGCAGATGTGATGCGGAGGTCACCAGCAGGAAAGGGGCGTCACCAATTGCCTGTTTCACTGCCGCAGCTTCTTCTTCGGTATCTTTTGGCAAATCCAGAGTGATAATTTGCTCGCGCGGCACGCCCAGCGATTGCGCAACTCTTGCACCTACTTCGGCTGTACTCACCGTATTGGTTTTTGCTACGCCTCCCGTGAAGATCAGTTTTGATCCCGGATTTTCGCGCCATAAGCGAATACCTTCATTCAGGCGGGGCAGACTGTTATTGATTAAATTCGAGCTTGGTGCCCACTGCGGGTTCCAGGTATAACCACCTCCGAGCACCACGATATAGTCCACTTTTTGCGAATTATTCCATGTCGGATAGGTGCTTTCGATGGGACGCAGCAGGCGGTCGGCTACCGGTTGCAAACTCAATAACAAGAGCGCCAGCCACCCAATGCTAATAAAAATCTTCCCGGTTTTTTGAAAACGGCTAAACCACAGCAGCGCCAGGCCAGCGCCAATAATCAACAACATCAGCGGAAGTGGCAGCAACATATTGCCAATCACTTTTTTCAGTGTAAAAAGCATCCTTTCTGGTTCCTTTTTTGACCATATAGCAAGGGATCGCCAGCGATATTACACCAGACGGGTTCATTCTCGCCGTGGCTGTGACAAAATAGCGTCTTTATCAGAAAACGTCTTAGCCAACCGGTGGAGAAAGCAATGCAGGATCGCAATTTTGATGATATTGCGGAAAAGTTTTCCCGTAACATTTACGGCACCACCAAAGGGCAGCTTCGACAGGCTATTCTGTGGCAGGATCTCGATCGCGTGCTGGCGGAAATGGGCCCGCAAAAACTGCGTGTGCTGGATGCTGGCGGTGGAGAAGGGCAGACCGCAATCAAAATGGCCGAGCGCGGGCATCAGGTCATTTTATGCGATCTTTCTGTGCAGATGATCGACCGCGCAAAACAGGCGGCAGAAGCAAAAGGTGTGAGCGACAACATGCAATTTATACATTGCGCCGCTCAGGATGTTGCTTCGCATTTGGAAACGCCCGTTGATCTGATATTGTTCCATGCGGTGCTCGAGTGGGTGGCCGATCCCCGCAGCGTATTACAGACCCTGTGGTCAGTGTTGCGTCCAGGCGGCGTGTTGTCGTTAATGTTCTACAATGCGCATGGTTTGTTGATGCATAACATGGTCGCCGGGAATTTTGATTACGTGCAGGCGGGAATGCCGAAAAAGAAAAAACGGACGCTTTCGCCAGATTATCCACGCGACCCGGCGCAGGTTTATCTGTGGCTGGAAGAAGCTGGTTGGCAAATTATGGGTAAGACAGGCGTTCGCGTGTTTCATGATTATCTGCGCGAGAAGCACCAGCAGCGCGACTGCTATGAAGCATTACTTGAATTAGAAACGCGTTATTGCCGTCAGGAACCGTATATTACCCTGGGGCGTTATATTCATGTCACCGCGCGCAAACCGCAGAGCAAGGATAAAGTATGAGTGAATTTTCCCAGACAGTCCCCGAACTGGTTGCCTGGGCCAGAAAAAATGACTTCTCCATCTCGCTGCCGGTAGACCGACTCTCTTTTCTGCTGGCGGTTGCCACGCTGAACGGCGAGCGTCTGGATGGTGAGATGAGTGAAGGCGAGCTGGTGGATGCATTCCGCCATGTGAGTGATGCGTTTGAGCAAACCAGCGAAACCATCGGCGTGCGCGCCAACAACGCGATCAACGACATGGTGCGTCAACGTCTGCTGAACCGCTTTACCAGCGAGCAGGCGGAAGGGAACGCAATTTACCGTCTGACGCCGCTCGGCATCGGCATCACTGACTATTACATTCGTCAGCGCGAGTTTTCTACGCTGCGCCTTTCTATGCAATTGTCGATTGTGGCGGGTGAGCTCAAGCGCGCAGCAGATGCCGCCGAAGAGGGCGGTGATGAATTTCACTGGCACCGTAATGTTTATGCGCCACTGAAATATTCGGTAGCAGAAATTTTCGACAGTATCGACCTGACGCAACGTCTGATGGATGAACAGCAGCAGCAGGTGAAGGATGATATCGCCCAGTTGTTGAACAAAGACTGGCGGGCGGCGATTTCCAGCTGTGAATTGTTGCTTTCAGAAACTTCCGGAACGCTGCGTGAATTGCAGGATACGCTGGAAGCGGCAGGCGATAAATTGCAGGCCAACCTGTTACGCATTCAGGATGCGACGATGACCCATGACGACCTGCATTTTGTCGATCGTCTGGTGTTCGATCTTCAGAGCAAACTCGACCGTATTATCAGTTGGGGCCAGCAATCCATCGACTTGTGGATTGGCTACGACCGCCACGTACACAAATTTATTCGTACTGCGATCGATATGGATAAAAACCGCGTCTTTGCTCAGCGGTTACGTCAGTCGGTACAAACCTATTTTGATGAGCCGTGGGCGCTAACTTATGCCAATGCCGATCGTCTGCTGGATATGCGTGACGAAGAGATGGTACTGCGCGATGAAGAAGTGACTGGGGAACTTCCTGAGGATCTGGAGTACGAAGAGTTTAACGAGATCCGCGAACAGCTGGCGGCGATCATCGAAGAACAACTTGCCGTGTACAAAACCAGACAAGTGCCGCTGGATCTTGGTCTGGTGGTACGCGAATATCTGTCACAGTATCCGCGTGCACGTCACTTTGACGTTGCGCGCATTGTTATTGATCAGGCGGTACGTCTTGGCGTAGCGCAAGCAGATTTCACCGGACTGCCAGCGAAATGGCAGCCGATTAATGATTACGGAGCCAAGGTACAGGCGCATGTCATCGACAAATATTGAACAAGTGATGCCGGTTAAGCTGGCGCAGGCGCTGGCGAATCCGTTATTTCCGGCGCTGGATAGCGCCTTACGTTCAGGCTGTCATATTGGCCTCGACGAACTGGATAATCATGCATTCCTGATGGATTTTCAGGAATATCTGGAAGAGTTTTACGCGCGTTATAACGTTGAGCTTATTCGCGCACCGGAAGGGTTCTTCTATCTACGCCCACGTTCCACCACGCTGATCCCTCGTTCCGTCTTGTCGGAACTGGATATGATGGTCGGGAAAATCCTCTGTTATCTCTATCTCAGCCCGGAACGGCTGGCGAATGAGGGGATTTTTACTCAACAGGAACTGTACGACGAACTGCTCACCCTGGCCGATGAAGCGAAACTGCTGAAACTGGTGAACAACCGTTCAACCGGTTCAGACGTTGACCGTCAGAAGTTGCAGGAAAAAGTACGTTCTTCGCTCAACCGTCTGCGTCGTTTAGGCATGGTGTGGTTTATGGGCCACGACAGCAGCAAGTTCCGCATTACCGAATCGGTGTTCCGCTTCGGCGCCGATGTGCGTGCTGGCGACGATCCCCGTGAAGCACAGCGTCGCCTGATTCGTGATGGTGAAGCAATGCCGATTGAAAATCATCTGCAACTCAACGATGAAACCGAAGAGAGTCAGCCAGATAGCGGAGAGGAAGAATAATGATTGAACGCGGTAAATTTCGCTCACTGACGCTGATTAACTGGAACGGCTTTTTTGCCCGAACTTTTGACCTTGACGAGCTGGTCACGACGCTTTCTGGCGGTAACGGGGCGGGTAAATCCACCACCATGGCGGCGTTCGTTACGGCGCTTATCCCCGACCTGACCCTGCTGCATTTCCGTAACACTACGGAAGCCGGGGCCACCAGCGGTTCGCGCGATAAAGGTCTGCACGGTAAGCTGAAAGCGGGTGTCTGTTATTCGATGCTCGACACCATTAACTCGCACCACCAGCGCGTAGTGGTCGGTGTGCGCCTGCAACAGGTTGCCGGACGCGATCGTAAAGTGGATATCAAACCATTTGCCATTCAGGGCCTGCCGATGTCGGTGCAGCCGACACAACTGGTGACCGAAACTCTGAACGAACGCCAGGCGCGCGTGCTGCCGCTTAATGAGCTGAAAGACAAGCTCGAGGCGATGGAAGGCGTGCAGTTTAAGCAGTTCAACTCCATTACCGATTACCACTCGCTGATGTTCGATCTGGGCATCATCGCGCGTCGTCTGCGCTCAGCGTCTGACCGTAGTAAATTCTATCGTCTGATCGAAGCCTCGCTGTATGGCGGGATCTCCAGCGCCATTACTCGTTCTCTGCGCGACTACCTGTTGCCGGAAAACAGCGGGGTGCGGAAAGCGTTCCAGGACATGGAAGCGGCGCTGCGTGAAAACCGCATGACGCTGGAAGCGATTCGTGTCACCCAGTCGGACCGTGACCTGTTTAAGCATCTGATCAGCGAAGCCACCAACTACGTGGCGGCGGACTACATGCGTCACGCCAACGAGCGCCGTGTTCATCTCGATAAGGCCCTGGAGTTTCGTCGCGAGCTACATACTTCGCGTAAGCAACTGGCGGCTGAGCAGTACAAACACGTCGACATGGCGCGAGAGCTGGCTGAGCACAACGGTGCCGAAGGCGATCTGGAAGCGGATTATCAGGCGGCCAGCGATCACCTGAACCTGGTGCAAACCGCACTGCGTCAGCAGGAGAAGATCGAACGCTACGAAGCGGATCTCGATGAGCTGCAGATCCGTCTGGAAGAGCAAAACGAAGTGGTGGCAGAAGCCATCGAACGCCAGGAAGAGAACGAGGCTCGTGCGGAAGCTGCCGAACTGGAAGTGGACGAGCTGAAAAGCCAGCTTGCTGACTACCAGCAGGCGCTGGACGTCCAGCAAACGCGCGCGATCCAGTATAACCAGGCGATTGCTGCGCTTAATCGTGCCAAAGAACTGTGCCATCTGCCGGACTTAACCGCCGACAGCGCTGCCGAATGGCTGGAAACCTTCCAGGCGAAAGAGCTGGAAGCGACCGAAAAAATGCTCTCTCTTGAGCAGAAAATGAGCATGGCGCAAACCGCGCACAGCCAGTTTGAGCAGGCTTATCAGCTGGTGGTGGCAATCAACGGCCCGCTGGCGCGTAACGAGGCGTGGGATGTCGCTCGCGAACTATTGCGCGAAGGGGTCGATCAGCGTCACCTGGCAGAGCAGGTTCAGCCGTTGCGGATGCGCTTAAGCGAACTGGAACAGCGTCTGCGTGAGCAGCAAGAAGCTGAGCGTCTGCTGGCAGATTTCTGCAAACGTCAGGGCAAGAATTTTGATATTGATGAACTGGAAGCTCTGCATCAGGAGCTGGAAGCACGCATTGCCTCTCTTTCCGATAGCGTCTCTAACGCCCGAGAAGAGCGGATGGCACTGCGCCAGGAGCAGGAACAGCTGCAGTCTCGCATTCAGAGTTTGATGCAGCGTGCGCCGGTTTGGCTGGCAGCGCAAAACAGTCTCAACCAGTTGAGCGAACAGTGCGGCGAAGAGTTCACCTCCAGCCAGGATGTCACCGAATTTCTGCAACAGTTGCTGGAGCGTGAGCGCGAGGCAATTGTTGAACGCGATGAAGTAGGCGCGCGCAAAAACGCCGTCGATGAAGAGATCGAACGTTTAAGCCAGCCAGGTGGTTCTGAAGATCAGCGTCTGAACGCGCTGGCGGAGCGTTTTGGTGGTGTGCTGCTGTCAGAAATTTATGACGACGTTAGCCTGGAAGATGCGCCGTACTTCTCAGCGCTGTATGGCCCGTCACGCCACGCCATCGTGGTGCCAGATCTGTCACAGGTAACCGAACACCTGGAAGGCTTGACCGATTGCCCGGAAGATCTCTATCTGATCGAAGGGGATCCGCAGTCATTCGATGACAGCGTGTTCAGCGTTGATGAGCTGGAAAAAGCGGTGGTGGTGAAAATCGCCGATCGTCAGTGGCGTTATTCACGTTTCCCGGAAGTGCCGCTGTTTGGTCGTGCTGCGCGTGAAAGCCGTATTGAAAGCCTCCATGCCGAGCGGGAAGTGCTTTCCGAACGCTTCGCCACGCTCTCCTTTGATGTACAGAAAACCCAGCGTCTGCATCAGGCGTTCAGCCGCTTTATCGGCAGTCATCTGGCGGTGGCGTTTGAGTCTGACCCGGAAGCAGAAATCCGTCAACTGAACAGCCGTCGCGTCGAACTGGAACGGGCGTTGAGTAATCATGAAAATGATAACCAGCAGCAGCGTATTCAGTTTGAGCAGGCGAAAGAGGGCGTTACGGCGCTGAACCGCATTCTGCCGCGTCTCAACCTGTTGGCTGATGACAGCCTGGCGGATCGCGTCGATGAAATCCGCGAACGTCTGGATGAAGCCCAGGAAGCCGCGCGTTTTGTTCAGCAGTTTGGCAATCAACTGGCGAAACTGGAACCGATCGTTTCGGTATTGCAGAGCGACCCGGAACAGTTCGAACAGTTAAAAGAAGATTACGCGTACTCTCAGCAGATGCAGCGCGATGCCCGTCAGCAGGCGTTTGCCCTGACGGAAGTGGTGCAGCGTCGTGCGCACTTTAGCTACTCTGACTCGGCAGAAATGCTTAGCGGTAACAGCGATCTCAACGAAAAACTGCGTGAACGTCTGGAACAGGCGGAAGCGGAGCGTACCCGCGCTCGTGAAGCGTTGCGCGGACACGCAGCGCAGTTGAATCAGTACAACCAGGTGCTGGCTTCGCTGAAAAGTTCGTATGACACCAAAAAAGAGCTACTTAACGATCTGCAACGTGAATTGCAGGATATCGGCGTGCGTGCTGATAGCGGGGCAGAAGAGCGGGCACGTATTCGCCGTGACGAGTTGCACGCGCAACTGAGCAATAACCGTTCACGACGCAATCAACTGGAAAAAGCGCTTACATTCTGCGAAGCGGAGATGGACAACCTGACCCGTAAACTGCGCAAGCTGGAGCGGGATTACTTTGAGATGCGCGAGCAGGTAGTGACCGCCAAAGCGGGCTGGTGTGCGGTGATGCGCATGGTGAAAGATAATGGCGTTGAGCGTCGCTTACACCGTCGTGAGCTGGCTTATCTCTCCGCTGATGATTTGCGTTCCATGTCGGATAAGGCGTTAGGTGCGCTGCGTCTGGCGGTGGCAGATAACGAACATCTGCGCGACGTGCTGCGGATGTCGGAAGATCCAAAACGTCCGGAACGTAAAATTCAGTTCTTCGTGGCGGTTTATCAGCATCTGCGTGAACGTATTCGTCAGGATATTATTCGTACCGATGATCCGGTGGAAGCTATCGAACAGATGGAGATCGAGCTTAGCCGTCTGACCGAAGAATTAACCTCCCGTGAACAGAAACTGGCGATCAGTTCCCGCAGCGTGGCGAACATCATTCGCAAAACCATTCAGCGCGAGCAGAACCGTATCCGTATGCTCAACCAGGGGTTGCAGAACGTATCGTTTGGCCAGGTGAACAGCGTACGTCTGAACGTGAACGTACGTGAAACGCACGCCATGCTGCTGGATGTGCTCTCTGAACAGCACGAGCAGCATCAGGATCTGTTTAACAGCAACCGCCTGACCTTCTCAGAAGCGCTGGCGAAACTGTATCAACGTCTTAACCCGCAGATTGATATGGGGCAGCGCACGCCGCAGACCATCGGTGAAGAACTGCTGGATTACCGCAACTATCTGGAAATGGAAGTTGAGGTTAACCGTGGTTCCGATGGCTGGTTGCGTGCAGAGTCTGGTGCATTGTCGACCGGTGAGGCGATTGGTACCGGTATGTCGATTCTGGTGATGGTGGTACAAAGCTGGGAAGATGAATCTCGCCGCCTGCGCGGTAAAGATATCTCTCCTTGCCGCCTGCTGTTCCTCGATGAAGCAGCGCGACTGGACGCCCGTTCCATCGCCACGCTGTTTGAATTGTGTGAACGTTTGCAAATGCAGCTCATTATCGCAGCGCCGGAAAATATCAGCCCGGAGAAAGGCACCACCTATAAACTGGTGCGTAAAGTCTTCCAGAATACCGAACACGTTCACGTCGTCGGCCTGCGAGGATTTGCGCCGCAACTTCCTGAAACGCTTCCAGGAAGTGACGAAGCGCCTTCTCAGGCGAGTTAAAATTAAGGCGGCAGCAATGCCGCCTTTTCTTTTTCCGAAAACTCCGTTTCTGCACTAAAAAAGTGGCACATTACGGCGCGCTTTTCTTTAAACTTCTTTACATTAGGTTATGTAAAAACGTATCGGCGTTTATATACTGAAGATAAGCCTGATGAGTAACAGGCTTGCTCGTCATACTTTCGTGAGTATTGGCGTTGTACAGGCAAGTCGTAAAATAACAGCCTGGCTATTCAGAGTATGATAAAAACAGGGGGCAAGGGATGTTGCTTAATATGATGTGTGGTCGTCGGCTGTCGGCAATCAGTTTGTGCCTGGCCGTAACATTCGCTCCACTGTTCAATGCGCAGGCCGATGAGCCTGAAGTAATCCCTGGCGACAGCCCGGTGGCTGTCAGTGAACAGGGCGAGGCACTGCCGCAGGCGCAAGCCACGGCAATAATGGCGGGGATCCAGCCATTGCCTGAAGGTGCGGCTGAAAAAGCCCGCACGCAAATCGAATCTCAATTACCCGCAGGTTATAAGCCGGTTTATCTTAACCAGCTTCAATTGTTGTATGCCGCACGCGATATGCAACCCATGTGGGAAAACCGTGATGCTGTTAAAGCCTTCCAGCAACAGCTGGCAGAGGTGGCGATTGCCGGTTTCCAGCCGCAGTTTAATAAATGGGTAGAGTTACTGACCGATCCTGGTGTTAACGGGATGACACGCGACGTGGTGCTCTCTGATGCGATGATGGGCTATCTCCATTTCATTGCAAATATTCCGGTCAAAGGCACTCGCTGGCTATATAGCAGTAAACCTTATGCGCTTTCAACGCCGCCGCTTTCGGTGATTAACCAATGGCAGCTGGCGCTGGATCAAGGTCAATTGCCTACGTTTGTTGCAGGACTGGCACCGCAGCATCCGCAATATGCGGCGATGCATGAATCGTTACTGGCCTTACTCAGTGACACCAAACCGTGGCCTCAACTGACCGGTAAAGCAACGTTGCGCCCAGGACAGTGGAGTAACGACGTACCGGCGTTGCGCGAAATATTGCAACGTACAGGCATGTTGGACGGGGGACCGAAAATTACGCTACCTGGCGATGACACGCCAACTGACGCGGTAGTCAGCCCATCCGCTGTTACTGTTGAAACAGCAGAAACTAAGCTGATGGACAAACAAACTACGTCTCGTAGTAAACCTGCGCCTGCCGTTCGCGCCGCCTACGATAATGAACTGGTGGAAGCCGTTAAACGTTTTCAGGCATGGCAAGGATTGGGAGCAGATGGTGCTATTGGCCCGGCAACGCGTGACTGGTTAAACGTAACGCCCGCCCAGCGTGCTGGCGTGTTGGCACTCAACATCCAGCGATTGCGCTTGCTGCCAACAGAGCTTTCTACCGGGATCATGGTTAACATTCCAGCCTATTCGCTGGTCTACTATCAGAACGGCAATCAGGTGCTGGATTCGCGAGTCATTGTCGGTCGCCCCGATCGCAAAACGCCGATGATGAGCAGTGCCCTTAACAACGTGGTGGTAAACCCGCCGTGGAACGTCCCACCAACTCTGGCACGCAAAGATATTCTGCCGAAAGTGCGCAATGATCCTGGGTATCTCGAAAGCCATGGCTATACGGTGATGCGCGGCTGGAACAGCAGAGAAGCGATTGACCCATGGCAGGTTGACTGGTCTACAATCACGGCCTCGAATTTACCGTTCCGCTTCCAGCAGGCTCCAGGCCCACGGAACTCGCTGGGGCGCTATAAATTCAATATGCCGAGTTCAGAGGCCATTTATTTGCATGACACGCCGAACCACAATCTGTTCAAGCGTGATACACGCGCATTGAGCTCAGGCTGTGTACGAGTGAATAAAGCTTCCGATCTGGCGAATATGCTGTTGCAGGATGCAGGCTGGAATGACAAACGTATTTCTGATGCGCTGAAGCAGGGCGATACGCGTTACGTCAATATTCGGCAGTCGATTCCGGTGAATCTCTACTATCTGACGGCCTTTGTTGGTGCAGATGGTCGTACCCAGTATCGTACAGATATTTACAATTATGATCTGCCTGCGCGATCCAGCTCGCAAATCGTATCGAAAGCGGAACAATTAATCAGGTAAATGAAGCAGTTCGGGGAAATCAGTTGTCGTAATAATTAGCATGATCGGGGGCGATTCTCTGCAGCCCCCGTCACTGCTGGGGTTGAGTCATCTTGACGTCTGCTTTACGGGCGGTTAAGGTGCCTCTTGTGCGCCAGAAGTGCATATAAACGATAACATTGACCTGTAGACTTGATTATCATGGACAAATTCGACGCTAATCGCCGCAAACTGCTGGCGCTTGGTGGCGTTGCACTCGGTGCCGCCATCCTGCCGACCCCGGCGTTTGCAACACTCTCTACCCCACGCCCGCGCATTTTGACACTCAATAATCTTCATACCGGAGAGTCAATCAAAGCGGAGTTTTTCGATGGCAGAGGCTATATTCAGGAAGAATTGGCAAAACTTAACCATTTTTTCCGCGATTACCGCGCGAACAAAATAAAGTCCATCGACCCAGGATTATTCGACCAGTTGTATCGCCTGCAAGGGTTGTTAGGCACCCGCAAACCGGTGCAACTCATTTCCGGTTATCGTTCCATTGATACCAACAATGAACTACGCGCCCGCAGCCGTGGAGTAGCGAAGAAAAGCTATCACACTAAAGGCCAGGCGATGGATTTCCACATTGAAGGTATCGCGTTAAGCAATATTCGCAAAGCCGCGTTATCTATGCGCGCAGGTGGTGTAGGATATTACCCACGTAGTAACTTTGTGCATATTGATACCGGGCCAGCACGGCACTGGTAGTAATCGCTTAACGAAACAGGGGCAGTATGAACTATCGTATTATTCCGGTCACCGCATTCTCCCAGAACTGTTCATTGATCTGGTGTGAACAAACCCGTCTGGCCGCACTGGTCGATCCTGGCGGCGATGCGGAAAAAATCAAACAGGAAGTTGATGCCAGCGGCCTGACACTGATGCAGATCCTGCTGACTCATGGTCATCTGGACCACGTTGGCGCAGCGGCGGAACTGGCGCAACATTACGGCGTGCCGGTTTTTGGCCCGGAAAAAGAAGATGAGTTCTGGCTGCAAGGCTTGCCTGCGCAAAGTCGTATGTTTGGTCTGGAAGAGTGCCAGCCGCTGACGCCAGATCGTTGGCTGAACGAAGGCGATACCATCAGCATAGGGAATGTGACTTTACAGGTGTTACATTGCCCTGGGCATACGCCGGGTCATGTCGTGTTTTTTGATGATCGGGCAAAGCTGCTGATTTCTGGCGACGTTATTTTCAAAGGTGGAGTAGGGCGCAGTGACTTCCCGCGTGGCGATCATAATCAACTGATTTCTTCAATCAAAGATAAATTGCTGCCACTGGGGGATGACGTGACATTTATTCCGGGTCACGGACCATTATCCACACTTGGTTATGAGCGCCTGCATAATCCCTTCCTGCAAGACGAAATGCCCGTCTGGTAAAGGTGCATAAAAAAGCCCGCTTTCAAGCGGGCTTCATTGTTTTTAACGCTTACAGCACTGCCACAATCGCTTCGCACAGCGGCGCCATGTTATCTGGTGTCATCCCGGCCACGTTTACGCGACCAGAAGCAACAGCATATACGCCAAACTCTTCGCGCAGACGCAGCACTTGTTCTTTTGTCAGGCCACTGAAGGAGAACATGCCGTTCTGTTTGATGATAAAGCTGAAGTCGCGATTTGCGCCTTTTTCCTGCAGCGTATTGACGAACAACTGACGCATACGCTGAATACGCTGGCGCATATCAGTCAGTTCTTGTTCCCAAATCGCACGTAACGCATCGTTGCTCAGGATGGTGGCAACAACAGAAGCGCCGTGTGCTGGTGGGTTAGAGTAGTTAGCACGAATCGCCGCTTTCATTTGGCTGAATGCGCGTTCAACAGTTTCACTGTCAGCAGCAACCAGAGTACAAGCGCCAACACGCTCGTTGTACAGGCCAAAGTTTTTAGAGTAGGAACTGGCAACAATCAGCTCCTTATGCAGAGCCGCGAAAGCGCGCAGTCCTTCAGCATCTTCTTCCAGGCCACGGGCAAAACCCTGGTAAGCGAAGTCAAACAGCGGTAACCAGCCTTTCTCAACGGAGAGTTGTGCCAGTGTCTGCCATTGTTCCAGCGTAGGGTCGATGCCGGTTGGGTTATGGCAGCAGCCATGGAACAGCACTACGTCGCCAGCCTGGGCTTCGTTCAGGCTGTTAATCAGTGCATCGAAGTCAAGAGTGTGATTTTCCGCATCATAATAAGCGTATTCACGAACTTCCAGACCTGCAGAGTTAAAGACGCTCTTATGGTTCGGCCAGCTTGGGTTGCTCACCCACACACGCTTAACGCTGGTATTTTTTGCCAGGAAATCGGCAGCCACGCGTAGTGCGCCAGTGCCACCCGGAGTCTGTGCCGTGCGAGCACGTTTGTCATTGATCAGGGCGCTACCTTTACCAAACAGCAGTTCCTGAGTGCAGCGACCAAATTCAGGGATGCCGTCAATGCCGAGGTAATTTTTGGTGGTTTCATTTTCGAGCAGATACTGTTCAGCCTTTTTCACGCTGGTCAGTACCGGGGTTTTACCCGTCTCATCTTTATAGACACCAATCCCGAGGTTAATTTTGCCGGGACGTTCATCGGCACGAAACAGATCGGCCAGGCCCAGAATCGGGTCGGCAGGAGCGGCGGTAATGTTCTCAAACATGACGAGGTTCCATTATGGTTACAGAAGAGAAGTCCGCTATCAGGGTAACGGGAGATTTACAAAATTCCAACTATTACTGATGAAAACGCAGGCTGTTTTTGCAAGACGTGAGATTGCTCTGGAAGGCATAAAAAAAACAGGACCAAAGTCCTGTTTTTTCGGCATTTAACAAAGAGGTGTGCTATTAGAACTGGTAAACGATACCCACAGCAACGGTGTCGTCAGAACCTACGCCCAGTTTGTTGTCAGAATCGATCTGGTTGATGATGTAGTCAACATAGGTGGACATGTTTTTGTTGAAATAGTAGGTTGCGCCCACTTCAAAGTAGTTCACCAGATCAACATCACCGATACCTTCTACGTCTTTCGCTTTAGATTTGGTGTAAGCGATGGACGGACGCAGACCGAAATCAAACTGGTATTGCGCAACTAACAGAACGTCTTGCGTTTTGTTGGCGAAGCCGCTGGTGTTTGTAAATTTATTAGTGATCGGCGTAGCGTTACGGGTTTCACCGTAGTTCGCTGCCAGGTAGATGTTGTTCGCGTCATACTTCAGACCAGTAGCCCACTGTTCAGCTTTTTTGCCTTTGCCAAGGGAAGACTCTTCCTGCAGGTTGGTACGGTCAGCGGCACCATAAGCACCAACGATACCAAAGCCTTCGTATTCGTAGCTGATAGAACCGCCAACACCGTCGCCGTTAGAGCGGCGTGCAGTGTCACGCTCGTTTTTACCCAGGTACTGAACAGCGAAGTTCAGACCATCAACCAGACCAAAGAAGTTGGAGTTACGATAGGTAGCAACGCCGCCAACACGACCAACGAAGAAATCATCGCTGTATGCAGTATCACCACCAAATTCTGGCAGCATATCGGTGTAACCCAGTGCATCATAAACCACACCGTAGTTACGGCCGTAATCGAAAGAACCAACGTCAGCGTATTTAAGACCCGCGAATGCCAGACGCGTTTTGTTACCAGTTTGAGCGTCAGCGCCCTCAGAGTTGTTACCCTGGAAGTTATATTCCCACTGACCATAACCGGTCAGATCGGAATTGATTTGAGTTTCCCCTTTAAAACCAAGACGGGCATAGGTCATGTCACCATTGCCACCGTAACTGTTTTCACCGTTACCCTTGGAGAAATAATGCAGACCGACAGCTTTACCGTACAGATCTACTTTGTTGCCATCTTTGTTATAGATTTCTGCAGCGTTTGCAGTACCTGCTACTAACAGAGCAGGGACGATCACTGCCAGAATATTGCGCTTCATCATTATTTATTACCCTCATGGTTTTTTTATGACACCTGCCACTGCCGTCAATAAGTTCTGTCAATAAAAATTTACGGAACTATTGATGAGAGTTTGGTGTCTTTATGTGTCTGCAGGCATCTTTCCATTCAAACTAACGTTTCGCTACCGTGAAAGTGCTACAAAGATAAAGATTTAGTTTCAAAAAGAAAAAATATGTGACAAAAAGTAAAAATTAAGGAACTTTGTGAACACCGTCATATTTCCATAGAAGCGTGATGATATTTACAGCAATTTTTATCTATTTATATGATTTTCTTATATTTAAATTAACTAAACGGAAATTTTGTTTCTGATGGAAACTTTATCGACCAGGCACAAAATCTTCTTTCAGACATCCAGAATGCCAAAAATTTGTATGAAAATTGTGCTATCAGCTAAGAAAAAACTAATCCGCAATAAGAATGCAGATTATTTTTTGTGCGTAAATGTTGCAGCGTAATATTCCGTAACAGGATGATCGTTATGGCGGGGTTGCAAATAGATTGCTTGACTTAACAAACAGATAACTTGACAGAAAGGATAAAAAAAGAGCCAGCGGGCGCTGGCTCTTGAAGACGCTAAATTAGAAGCTGGCGTTACGCGGAGTACGTGGGAACGGAATAACATCACGTACGTTTTGCACGCCAGTTACGTAAGCAATCAGGCGTTCAAAACCAAGACCGAAACCTGAATGCGGAACAGTACCGTAGCGACGCAGATCGCGATACCACCAGTAATCTTCTTTGTTCAGGCCCATTTCAAGCATACGCTCGTCCAGCACGTCCAGACGTTCTTCACGCTGGGAGCCACCAATGATCTCACCGATGCCCGGAGCCAGAACGTCCATAGCCGCAACGGTTTTACCGTCTTCGTTAAGGCGCATATAGAACGCTTTAATATCTTTCGGATAGTTTTTAACCACTACCGGTGCTTTAAAGTGTTCTTCCGCCAGATAACGCTCATGCTCAGAAGAGAGATCGACGCCCCAGTAAACCGGGTTTTCAAACTTCCTGCCGCAGTTTTCGAGAATGGTCACTGCGTCGGTGTAATCCACCTGCGCGAAATCGGCCTCAATGAAGCGTTCCAGACGTGAAACGGCATCTTTATCTACGCGTTCAGCGAAGAATTTCATGTCGTCAGCGCGTTCTTCGAGAACCGCTTTGAAGACATATTTCAGCATGGCTTCAGCCAGACCCGCGATATCGTTCAGGTTAGCAAACGCCACTTCTGGCTCCAGCATCCAGAATTCCGCCAGGTGACGGCTGGTGTTGGAGTTTTCAGCACGGAAAGTCGGGCCGAAGGTATAAATTTTGGATAATGCGCAAGCGTAGGTTTCGCCGTTCAACTGGCCAGATACGGTCAGGAAAGACTCTTTACCAAAGAAGTCTTTGTCGAAATCTACTTTGCCCTGATCGTTACGCGGCAGGTTTTCCAGATCCAGCGTTGAAACACGGAACATTTCGCCAGCACCTTCGGTATCAGATGCGGTAATCAGTGGCGTTGAAACCCAGAAGAATCCCTGCTCGTTAAAGAAGCGATGCAGCGCCTGCGCCAGCGTATGGCGAACGCGCGCGACGGCACCAATCAGGTTTGTGCGCGGACGCAGGTGAGCGACTTCACGCAGATACTCAATGCTGTGGCGTTTTGCCGCCATCGGGTAAGTGTCTGGATCTTCAACCCAACCAGCAACTTCAACCTTGCTGGCCTGAATTTCAAATTGTTGCCCCTGGCCCGGCGACGCCACGACTTTACCCGTCACAATGACCGAGCAGCCGGTGGTCAGACGCAAGACGTCTTCATTGTAATTGGGCAGAGAATTATTGATGACAGCCTGTACAGGATCAAAGCAGGAACCGTCATAAACGGCGAGGAAGGAGATGCCAGCTTTTGAATCTCGGCGGGTACGTACCCATCCGCGCACGGTGACTTCGCTGTCAACGGCTACGCGGCCCTGGAGTACGTCGGCTACAGGCACAACGCTCATAATATTCTCTCTGTTAATAGTCGGAAAAAATAAACACTTGTCCACCCGTAAATGGGGGGATACCTATGTTACCTGGCATCTGCAATCAGACAAGCAGAATTCGCAAATGCAGCGAAAGATTTCGGAATTAAAGGTAAAAAAAGGGAGCCGATTAGCTCCCTGATGATATTAACTGGCTTTTTTAATATGCGGAAGGTCGAACGCTTTGCGCAGCGCCCGAACAAACGCTTTATCGTGGCAGATAGTTTTGCCAGGGCTGTCAGAAAGTTTCGCCACCGGTTTACCGTTACACTCTACCAACTTAATGACAATATTCAGGGGTTTTACCTGGGGGATATCGCAGGTCAGGCGAGTCCCAATACCAAAACTTAATTGCACGCGGGAAGAGAAGTGGCGGTATAGCTCAACCGCTTTGCGTAAATCCAGATTGTCAGAGAAAACCAGCGTTTTACTCTGTGGATCAATTCCCAGCTTTTCATAATGTGCAATGGCTTTTTCACCCCATTCAACCGGGTCGCCAGAGTCATGGCGCAGGCCCTGATAGCGACTGGCGAACTCGACACCGAAATCACGCAGGAAAGCATCCATAGTGATGCAGTCGGTTAACGCAATGCCAAGTTGGTCGGGATACTCTTCCAGCCAGGCAGCAAGTGCAGCTCGCTGGCTGTTGGCTAGATCCGGGCTGATTTGCTGATGCGCCTGGAACCATTCGTGTGCCTGTGTTCCCATCGGCGTGAGGGAAAGCCGACGCGCCAGATCGTAGTTGCTGGTGCCCACGAACCAGGATTCCTGTTGCAGACGTTTCACGATGGTTTCTTGTACTTCGCGAGAAAAACGGCGGCGGGTGCCAAAATCCATCAGATGGAAGCGCGACATATCAAGACCGGCGGTTAATGCCGAGAAGTCGACTAATTTGTTTTCCAGCGTGTCGAGGGCTTGCGCAACGTCGGCCTGCGGTGAGCGATAGCGATGTACCATTTCACTGATAACCGCCAGCAAAGGAACTTCCCAGAGGATGACTTCACGCCACGGGCCGCTTAAACGAATATCCAGCTTGCCATTATCGTTGGACACGGTGACTTGTTCCGGGTTAAAGCGGAACTCGCGTAGCCAGTTAAGATAGTCAGCCTTAAAGAAAGGCAGGGCAGAGAGCCACTGATATTCATCATCCTGCAGGCGCAGGTGCTGCATCGCCTGAACCTGTTCACGAATAGCATCGGCATAAATACCCAGCAGATCGTCACCTCGGCAACGAAACTCCGCCGCGACATGCACATCGTAATAGTGATGAAACACGGCTTGCTGCATATGCAACTTATAAGCATCTGTATCCAGCAACGAGTGCAGAACAGGAGAAGCGAATTGTGTCATAGGTGCGCAGTAGCGTCCTCGTACAGGAGCGTTTAGTACAATAAACATCTTCAGGAACTGCTGGAGTATACCTTGTTTCGCAATTTATTGAACCCCGATCACACCATATGCCACCTTTCTGGTCGATGGCATAACGCGGTGTATGTTATAAAAATGTAGCAATAAAGGCGTTTGTACCTGAAAAGATGAAGATTCTGCATAGCGCGATTTACGCAACAGGAATAGACTGAACACCAGACTCTATAAAAGATGCTAAAGGTTATTTATGACTCAACAGCCACAAGCCAAATACCGTCACGATTATCGTGCGCCGGATTACCAGATTACTGATATTGACTTGACCTTTGACCTGGACGCGCAAAAGACGGTCGTTACCGCGGTCAGCCAGGCTGTCCGTCATGGTGCATCAGATGTTCCGCTTCGTCTCAACGGCGAAGACCTCAAACTGGTTTCTGTTTATATTAATGATGAGCCGTGGACCGCCTGGAAAGAAGAAGAGGGCGCACTGGTCATCAGTAATTTGCCGGAGCGTTTTACGCTTAAGATCGTTAATGAAATTAGCCCGGCGGCGAATACTGCGCTGGAAGGGCTTTATCAGTCAGGCGATGCGCTTTGCACCCAGTGTGAAGCCGAAGGTTTCCGCCATATTACGTATTATCTCGACCGCCCGGATGTGCTGGCGCGTTTTACCACCAAAATTATTGCCGATAAAACCAAATATCCCTTCCTGCTTTCCAACGGTAACCGCGTTGCGCAAGGTGAACTGGAAAATGGACGTCATTGGGTACGGTGGCAGGACCCGTTCCCGAAACCGTGCTACCTGTTTGCGCTGGTGGCAGGCGACTTTGATGTGCTGCGCGACACTTTCACCACGCGTTCTGGTCGCGAAGTAGCGCTGGAGCTGTATGTCGATCGTGGCAACCTTGATCGTGCGCCGTGGGCAATGACCTCGCTGAAAAACTCCATGAAATGGGATGAAGAACGCTTCGGCCTGGAGTATGACCTCGACATCTATATGATCGTCGCGGTGGATTTCTTCAATATGGGCGCAATGGAGAATAAGGGGCTGAATATCTTTAACTCCAAATATGTGCTGGCCCGCACCGACACCGCCACCGACAAAGATTACCTCGATATTGAACGCGTTATCGGCCATGAATATTTCCATAACTGGACCGGCAACCGTGTCACCTGTCGCGACTGGTTCCAGCTCAGTCTGAAAGAAGGTTTAACCGTCTTCCGCGATCAGGAATTCAGCTCTGACCTTGGTTCCCGCGCGGTAAACCGTATCAATAATGTGCGCACCATGCGCGGATTGCAGTTTGCAGAAGACGCCAGCCCGATGGCGCACCCAATTCGCCCGGATATGGTCATTGAAATGAACAACTTCTACACCCTGACCGTTTACGAGAAGGGCGCGGAAGTGATTCGTATGATCCACACTCTGCTTGGCGAAGAAAACTTCCAGAAAGGGATGCAGCTCTATTTCGAGCGTCATGATGGTAGCGCAGCGACCTGTGACGACTTTGTGCAGGCGATGGAAGATGCGTCGAATGTCGATCTTTCCCATTTCCGCCGTTGGTACAGCCAATCCGGCACGCCGGTTGTGACTGTCAAAGACGACTACAATCCGGAAACTGAGCAGTACACCCTGACCATCAGCCAGCGCACGCCAGCTACGCCGGATCAGGCAGAAAAACAACCGCTGCATATTCCGTTTGCCGTCGAACTGTATGACAACGAAGGCAAAGTGATCCCGTTGCAGAAAGGCGGTCATCCGGTGAATTCCGTGCTGAACGTCACCCAGGCGGAACAAACCTTTGTTTTTGATAATGTCTACTTCCAGCCGGTGCCTGCGCTGCTGTGCGAATTCTCTGCGCCAGTGAAACTGGAATATAAGTGGAGCGATCAGCAACTGACCTTCCTGATGCGTCATGCGCGTAATGATTTCTCTCGCTGGGACGCGGCGCAAAGTTTGCTGGCAACCTACATCAAGCTGAACGTCGCCCGTCATCAGCAAGGGCAGCCGTTGTCTCTGCCGGTGCATGTGGCTGACGCTTTCCGCGCGGTGCTGCTCGATGAGAAGATTGATCCGGCGCTGGCGGCAGAAATCCTGACGCTGCCTTCCGTCAATGAAATGGCAGAACTGTTCGATATCATCGACCCGATTGCTATTGCCGAAGTACGCGAAGCACTCACTCGTACTCTGGCGACTGAACTGGCAGATGAGCTGCTGGCTATTTACAACGCGAATTACCAGAGCGAGTACCGTGTTGAGCATGAAGATATTGCAAAACGCACTCTGCGTAATGCCTGCCTGCGCTTCCTCGCTTTTGGTGAAACGCATCTGGCTGACGTGCTGGTGAGCAAACAGTTCCACGAAGCGAACAATATGACCGATGCGCTGGCGGCGCTTTCTGCGGCGGTTGCTGCACAACTGCCATGCCGTGACGCGCTGATGCAGGAGTACGACGACAAGTGGCATCAGGATGGTCTGGTGATGGATAAATGGTTTATTCTGCAAGCCACCAGCCCGGCGGCGAATGTGCTGGAGACGGTACGTGGTCTGTTGCAGCATCGCTCATTTACCATGAGCAACCCGAACCGCATTCGTTCATTGATTGGCGCATTTGCGGGCAGCAACCCGGCAGCGTTCCATGCCGAAGATGGCAGCGGTTATCAGTTCCTGGTGGAAATGCTTACCGACCTCAACAGCCGTAACCCGCAGGTGGCTTCACGCCTGATTGAGCCGCTGATTCGCCTGAAACGTTACGATGCCAAACGTCAGGAGAAAATGCGCGCGGCGCTGGAACAGTTGAAAGGGCTGGAAAATCTCTCTGGCGATCTGTACGAGAAGATCACCAAAGCACTGGCTTGATACTTTTGAGCCAAAATGCTTGACGCGTCTTATCAGGCCTACAAGTCCGTTGAAATTGCTGGTTTTGTAGGCTGGATAAGGCGTTCACGCCGCATCAGGCAGTCGTGCCCAACTGCCTGATGCGACGCTTGACGCGTCTTATCAGGCCTACAATCCCGTTGAAAATGCTGGTTTTGTGCGCCACATCCGGCATATTAACCATGACGTCGAATCGGTTGTTCAGAGTGCCCACGTTGCATCACCCGCTGCAACACTTCCGCTTCCAGCTCTGCTAATCGTACCGACCCTAACCGGCGCGGACGGGGGATATCCACCGTCAAATCCAGACCAATTTTTCCCTCTTCAATTAACAACACCCGGTCAGCCATCGCCACCGCTTCGCTCACATCATGCGTCACCAGCAAGACGGTAAAGCCGTGCTCCTGCCAGAGTGACACAATCAAATCCTGCATCTCGAGTCGCGTTAAAGCGTCCAGCGCACCGAGTGGTTCATCAAGCAACAATAAACCCGGTCGATGAATCAGCGCCCTTGCCAGCGCCACACGTTGTTTCTGTCCGCCAGAAAGTGCGGCAGGCCATTCCCCCGCGCGATTCTCCAGCCCTACCGCAGCCAGAGCCTGACGCGCCGCATCGCGCCACTGGCCTTTAAGGCCTAACCCAACGTTATCAATCACCGATTTCCACGGCAGCAGACGCGCGTCCTGAAACATCATTCGCGTATCATCCTGAATCTCAGCCAGCGGTGTGGTGCCCGCTAACACGTCGCCTGCGGTTGGCGTTTCCAGACCTGCCAGCAGGCGCAGCAGAGTACTTTTGCCACCGCCGCTGCGGCCCACCACCGCCACAAACTGACCTGCCGGAATATGTAAATCCAGTTGGTTCAGGACGATATTTTCCGCGTAATGTTTGCTTACTGCATTGAGCAACAATGGTGTGCCCTGGTTCAGACGAGCCGTATTCATACCGTGGCCTCCTTCAAATGATAAGCCGGGTTCCAGCGCAACCAGAGACGTTCTAACAGCTGCGCGCTGACGTCAGCAAGTTTGCCGAGCAGGGCGTAAAGAATAATAGCGACTACCACCACGTCCGTTTGCAGAAACTCCCGCGCATTCATCGCCAGATAACCAATGCCGGAATTGGCAGAAATAGTTTCGGCAACGATCAGCGTCAGCCACATCAGGCCCAACGCAAAACGCACACCGACCATAATTGAGGGCAGGGCACCAGGCAGGATCACATGGATAAACAGCGGTATGCCGGATAATCCATAGCTACGTGCCATCTCCACCAGCCCACGGTCGATATTACGGATGCCATGCCAGGTGTTGATATAAATGGGGAATAGCGTACCGAGCGCCACCAGAAAGATTTTTGCGGATTCATCAATGCCAAACCACAAAATCACCAGCGGGATCAGCGCCAGATGCGGCACGTTGCGCAACATCTGAATGGAGGTATCCAGCAGTCGCTCACCCCAGCGTGACAGCCCGCTAATCAGCCCCAGAATTAATCCCAGCGATCCGCCAATTGAAAAACCAATCAGCGCACGCCAGGAGCTGATCGCCAGATGCTGCCACAATTCGCCGCTGGCAGAGAGCGTCCAGAACGCCATCACCACTCCTTCCGGTGAGGGCAAAATACGCGTCGATAACCAGCCAACCGAGGAGGCCAGTTGCCACACCGCCACGATGCCCACCGGTAAAAACCAGGGGGCAACGCGCAATAACCACTTCTTCACTGGCGTTGCCATCATCGTGTTCCTTAGCTTTGCGCGACGTTACGGGGGATAAAATCATTCGCCACCGCTTCGCCTTGTGGATTCAGCGGTTGTGGCTGGGGAATTTCCGGGATGGCGACATCCAGATGTGGGAACAGTAACTCGCCGACCCGATACGCTTCTTCCAGATGCGGGTAGCCCGAAAGCACAAAACTGTCGATGCCAAGTGCAGCGTATTCGTTGATTCGCGCGGCGACCGTAGGACCATCGCCCACCAGCGCCGTCCCGGCACCGCCGCGCACTAAGCCAACACCCGCCCATAAATTGGGGCTGATCTCCAGATTGTCGCGCTTGCCGTTATGTAGCGCCGCCATTCGCTGTTGTCCTACGGAATCCGTTCGGGCGAATGCGGCCTGTGCTTTGGCGATAGTTTCATCATCAAGACGCGAGATTAACCGCTCGGCGGCCTGCCACGCTTCGTCGTTGGTTTCACGAACAATCACATGCAGACGAACACCGAAACGAATTTTGCGTCCATGCGCGGCAGCTTTCGCCCGCACGTGTTCGATTTTCTCTTTTACCAGTTCCGGTGGTTCGCCCCAGGTAAGGTAGAGATCAACTTGTTCTGCCGCCAGCTCCTGGGCGACATCTGACGATCCGCCAAAGTAAAGCGGAGGATAAGGCTGTTGAATCGGCGGGAAGAGCAGTTTGGCTCCGCGTACATGAATATGTTTGCCGTTGAAATCCACAGTCTCGCCAAGCAACAACCGCCGCCAGACCTGGGTAAATTCTGCCGAGGCTTCGTAACGCTCGCTATGATCAAGGAACACGCCGTCGCCTGCCAGTTCTTGTGGATCGCTGCCTGTGACCAGGTTAAACAACGCACGTCCGTTAGAGAGACGGTCAAGCGTGGCGGCCTGACGGGCGGCAACGGTAGGTGAGGTTACGCTGGGGCGCAGGGCGACAAGAAACTTCAGCCGTTGTGTCACCGGGATCATCGACGCCGCCACCAGCCACGCATCTTCACACGATCGCCCCGTCGGGATCAGCACACCGGTATAGCCCAGACGATCCGCCGCTTGCGCAATTTGTTGCAGATAACCGTGATCAACCGGACGTGAACCTTCTTCCGTTCCCAGATAATGCCCGTCACCGTGGGTCGGTAAAAACCAGAACATATTCAGACTCATAATTGTTTTCCTTCCAGTTGAGTGGGCTGCCAGATGCGCTGGCGAATATCGACTTTTTTCGGCACCAGACGGTTTTCATAAAACAGATCTGCCGTTTGCTGCTGTAAGGCGGCAACTTCAGCGCTCAACGGTTTGATGGTGGTGGGAGGACGATGATCCAGATATGAGGCAATAACCGGTGCCGGTAAGCCCATCGTTTTTGCCAGTAAAGCGATGCTTTGTTCGCGCTGGCTGCGGGTTAACGCATCGGCCTCACTAAAGGTTGTCAGCACACCCTGAATAAAAGCGCCGTTTTTTTCTGCATACGGACGAGCTGCCAGATAAAACGATCCAGTTTGATTGAGATCGGTGCCGTCTTTCAGCACCCGCACGCCGCCCTGTAATAATGCAGCGGAGTAGTAGGGATCCCAGATAGCCCAGGCGTCAACGTTACCTTGCTGGAACGCGGCGCGGGCATCGGCAGGCGTCAGGTAAGTGGGCTGAATATCCGTGAATTTAAGCCCGGCCTGGCGAAGGGCTCGCAGTAAAAGATTGTGCGAACTGGAACCTTTCTGAAAGGCAACTTTGTGACCTTTAAGATCGGCTACGGTTTTGATCGGGCTGTTTTCTGCCACCAGAATCACTTCGGCTTTGGGTTTCGGTGGCTCGACGCCCACGTATACCAAATCAGCCCCGGCAGCCTGGGCAAAGATTGGCGGAATATCCCCGGTACTGCCGAGATCGATACTGCCAACGTTTAACGCCTCCAGCATCTGTGGGCCAGCGGGGAACTCCACCCAGGAGATTTTTGTTTGCGGATAGCGTTTTTCCAGTAACTGGTGGCTTTTTGCCAGCACCATACCAATACTGCCTTTTTGATAGCCTATACGTAACGCCTCTGGCGAAGACTCCGCGGCAACAGCAAGTGTAGAGACGCTAAGTAAACCCGCCAGCGCCAGTTTAATGATCTTACGCATGGGCATTACCTCGCAGAGACAGAAGGTCAGGAACCTGAACATCGCGGCGGTGCAACGCCTGCCAGAAAGTTTCTAGCGCGGTATCAAGACGAGTTTGCAGATTTGGCGTGAACTGGGGTTTGTGTTGGTAATCAATTACTTGCGAGTCATCGGCAAACACGCCGTGCAGGATCTCCTGGGCTTTCAGCGTACTTAAAACTGGCTTAAGGGCATAATCGACCGCCAGCAGATGGGCCACGGTGCCGCCTGTCGCCAGCGGCAGCACCACTTTGCCTTGCAACGCACGTTCTGGCAGCAGGTCGAGCAGGGTTTTCAGTGCACCGGAATAGGCGGCTTTATACACAGGCGTGGCGACAATCAGCCCATCGGCCTGTTGCAGCTGTTCGGTGAAGGTCTTGAGTGCCGGACTATCGAAACGAGCATAAAGCAGATCTTCCGGGACGAAGTTTTGCAAATTCCAGTGATAAACCTCTACATCCAGGCCATTTAGTTTTTCCCGCGCATATTCCAGCAAGGAGCTGGAGCGAGAAGGAAAGCGAGGACTACCCGCCAGGGTGATGACACGCATACTCTCTCCTTATAACCAATTGTTCTTGTTTTGTTAACATTGATAACAATTCGGTCAGTCTGACAGAGGGCGTCCGCGAGTCGAAATGATTTATCTGAGGAAGAAAAGCCAAAAAAAGCATAAAAAAAGCGCAATAAGAAAACGTTTGCTATTTATTGCCGCAGGTCAATTCCCTTTTGGTCCGAACTCGCACATAATACGCCCCCGGTTTGCACACCGGGAATCCAGGAGAGTTCATGTACTACCCCTTCGTTCGTAAAGCCCTTTTCCAGCTCGATCCAGAGCGCGCTCATGAGTTTACTTTTCAGCAATTACGCCGTATTACAGGAACGCCGTTTGAAGCACTGGTGCGGCAGAAAGTGCCTGCGAAACCTGTTAACTGCATGGGCCTGACGTTTAAAAATCCGCTTGGTCTGGCAGCCGGTCTTGATAAAGACGGGGAGTGCATTGACGCGTTAGGCGCGATGGGATTTGGATCCATCGAGATCGGTACCGTCACGCCACGTCCCCAGCCAGGTAATGACAAGCCGCGTCTCTTTCGTCTGGTAGATGCCGAAGGTTTGATCAACCGTATGGGCTTTAATAATCTTGGCGTTGATAACCTCGTAGAGAACGTAAAAAAAGCCCATTATGACGGCGTTCTGGGTATTAACATCGGCAAAAATAAAGATACGCCGGTGGAGCAGGGTAAAGATGACTATCTGATTTGTATGGAAAAAATCTATGCCTATGCGGGATATATCGCCATCAATATTTCATCGCCAAATACCCCAGGATTACGCACACTGCAATATGGTGAAGCGCTGGATGATCTCTTAACTGCGATTAAAAATAAACAAAATGATTTGCAAGTGATGCACCATAAATATGTGCCGATCGCAGTGAAGATCGCGCCGGATCTTTCTGAAGAAGAATTGATCCAGGTTGCCGATAGTTTAGTTCGCCATAATATTGATGGCGTTATTGCAACCAATACCACACTCGATCGTTCTCTGGTTCAGGGAATGAAAAATTGTGATCAAACCGGTGGCTTAAGTGGTCGTCCGCTTCAGTTAAAAAGCACCGAAATTATTCGCCGCTTGTCACAGGAATTAAACGGACGCTTGCCGATTATTGGTGTTGGCGGCATTGACTCGGTTATCGCTGCGCGTGAAAAGATTGCTGCGGGTGCCTCACTGGTGCAAATTTATTCTGGTTTTATTTTTAAAGGCCCGCCGCTGATTAAAGAAATCGTTACCCATATCTAATTATTTCTTCAAATTCCTCTTTATAAGATAATCAGGGCTTTATTTTCAGCCCTGGTTGTTTTATATTCATCGCTGTTGCTTATTTAGACATTTTGTACTTTTATTGTTGAGGTTATTAAGCGAAGCGACAATGGATTGTGTCGCTGCGGTTTTATAAGGTTGGGGAGTGGCAGATGCGAATTAAACCAGACGATAACTGGCGTTGGTATTACGATGAAGAGCACGATCGAATGATGCTCGATTTAGCCAATGGTATGCTATTTCGCTCACGTTTTGCGCGCAAAATGTTGACTCCAGATGCCTTTTCTCCCGCAGGTTTTTGCGTTGATGACGCCGCGCTCTATTTCTCTTTTGAAGAAAAGTGCCGCGATTTTAATTTATCTAAAGAACAAAAAGCCGAACTGGTGCTGAATGCACTGGTAGCAATTCGTTATCTCAAACCGCAAATGCCGAAAAGCTGGCATTTTGTATCTCATGGTGAAATGTGGATGCCCATGCCGGGCGATGCGGCCTACGTTTGGTTGAGCGACACTCATGAGCAAGTGAATTTACTGGTCGTTGAATCTGGCGAGAATGCCGCGCTATGTCTACTGGCACAACCCTGCGTTGTTATTGCGGGTCGCGCGATGCAGTTGGGCGACGCCATTAAAATCATGAACGACAGGCTGAAACCGCAGGTTAATGTTGACAGCTTCAGCCTCGAACAGGCAGTCTAACGCGCCAGCTTAAGCGCAGTCTTCGGTACACAACTACAGCAAAGAATAGTGCCATCATCGCCTATTGCTGATTTTTTTAGCGGCGTGACTTCGCCTTCTAAAAGCTGAACACGGCAACTTCCACAAATGCCCGCGTGGCAAGAATAAGGGATACGAATTCCCTGATTTTCTAATTGCTCCAGCAGCACCTGTTGGTTATTTCCACGAAATGCCTGTCCCTGCCAGTCAATATCTACGTTTGCGTCCGGTTGTTGCGTGATGTTGGCAGTATCATCAGCGGCACCTGCGCCGTAAATTTTAGCCGGAGCCGTTGCCAGAATTTCCACCTCATCGCCAACGCGAATCACGCCGCTATTACGGACAATTAAATTCTGACCAAAATCGACATCGCCGTTATCCTGGGCAGTACGGAAAGATTGCAGCGTTTTTAATGGTTCGCCTGCCGGATGTTTTTGCCCTTTTTCTGGGCTGACGGTGGTGAAAATACAGCGGCTACAAGGCTTAACCACATCAAACACGACATCACCAATGCGAATCACTTTCCAGCTATCTTCTTCCCAGGCCGATGCACCGGAAACCACCAGATTGGGGCGGAATTGCTCCATTTTTACACTGGCCGGACAACGTTGTTGGAGATCACGTAACGAGGCCTCGTTAGCAAGAAGGTAAGGATAGCCATCAGCAAATGACAGGGGTACAGTGTTGTGGCGTTTCACGCGCCGGGTCATTTGTGGCCCCACCCAGCGTAATTGCACTTCGCGGGAGAAAAATCCACTTAGCCATTTGTTGATCGCGTCTGGCGCAATTCGCGCGGTAAAATGTGTGCCCCAAACTTCGGTTGGTGCGTCTTGTGTGGCGAAATCAGCAAAACGAACATATGCACTACTGCCATCTGGTGCGGTGAGATGCAAGCCATCATGCACGGGTGAAGGAGTAAACCGTACCATTAGCGGAAACTGGCGAGCGGTAATAAACGTACCGTCAGTTTCAGTGATCATAAAGATGCGATCGAAGGCCAGACCACTGACATCTGCCAGGGTATGTGTAAGACCAATGCCGCGCATCGATTTAACAGGATGAATAAAAAGCCGGGTTAATGTCGCCACGGTGCGGTCCTCAAATGAAAATAAGCCCTCAACTTTATGACATGACGCGCTTATTAGCTATAATGCGCAACAATTTTCTTAGAGTAAAAGTGACAATATGAATTCTCTGTTTGCCAGTACGGCCCGTGGGCTGGAAGAGCTGTTAAAAACTGAACTGGAAAACCTGGGGGCCGTTGAATGCCAGGTGGTTCAGGGTGGGGTCCATTTCAAGGGCGACACACGGCTTGTTTACCAGAGCCTGATGTGGAGCCGCCTGGCCTCGCGTATTATGTTGCCGCTGGGCGAGTGTAAGGTTTACAGCGATTTAGACCTCTATCTCGGTGTTCAGGCGATCAACTGGACAGAGATGTTTAATCCTGGCGCGACCTTCGCTGTCCACTTCAGTGGTTTGAATGACACCATACGCAACAGTCAGTACGGTGCGATGAAAGTGAAAGACGCGATCGTCGATGCTTTCACGCGGAAAAATCTGCCGCGTCCAAATGTTGATCGCGATGCGCCGGATATCCGCGTTAACGTCTGGCTGCATAAAGAAACCGCCAGTATCGCCCTTGATCTCAGTGGTGATGGTTTACATCTGCGTGGCTATCGCGATCGTGCTGGCATGGCGCCGATCAAAGAAACCCTGGCAGCCGCTATTGTGATGCGATCCGGCTGGCAGCCAGGAACACCGCTGCTCGATCCAATGTGTGGTTCAGGTACGTTGCTGATTGAAGCGGCTATGTTGGCGACCGACCGCGCACCGGGCTTGCACCGTGGGCGTTGGGGCTTTAGCGGCTGGACGCAGCATGATGAAGCTATCTGGCAGGAAGTGAAAGCGGAAGCGCAAACTCGTGCCCGTAAAGGCCTGGCGGAGTATAGCTCCCATTTCTTCGGTTCGGACAGTGACGCACGGGTGATTCAACGTGCGCGCACTAACGCCCGTCTTGCGGGGATTGGTGAACTGATCACCTTTGAGGTGAACGATGTCGCGCAACTGGCCAATCCGCTGCCGAAAGGGCCGTACGGTACAGTGTTGAGCAACCCGCCATACGGTGAACGTCTGGACAGCGAACCGGCGCTGATTGCGCTGCATAGTCTGCTGGGCCGAATCATGAAAAACCAGTTCGGTGGCTGGAATCTCTCTTTGTTTAGTGCCTCGCCGGATCTGCTAAGCTGCCTGCAGCTGCGTGCAGACAAACAGTACAAGGCGAAAAACGGCCCGCTGGACTGCGTACAGAAAAACTACCATGTTGCCGAAAGCACACCAGACAGCAAACCGGTAATGGCAGCGGAAGACTACGCCAACCGTCTGCGTAAGAACCTCAAAAAATTCGAGAAGTGGGCTCGCCAGGAAGGAATTGAATGTTACCGCCTGTATGACGCCGATCTGCCGGAATATAACGTTGCCGTTGACCGTTATGCCGACTGGGTGGTGGTGCAGGAGTATGCGCCGCCAAAAACTATTGATGCGCACAAAGCGCGTCAGCGTCTGTTCGATATTATCGCTGCAACCATTTCGGTACTGGGGATTGCGCCAAACAAACTGGTGCTGAAAACCCGTGAACGCCAGAAGGGCAAAAATCAATACCAGAAACTGGGCGAGAAGGGCGAGTTTCTGGAAGTTACCGAATATAACGCTCACTTGTGGGTGAACCTGACGGATTACCTCGATACCGGTCTGTTCCTCGATCACCGTATCGCCCGTCGTATGCTCGGTCAGATGAGCAAAGGCAAAGATTTCCTCAACCTGTTCTCTTATACCGGCAGCGCCACCGTGCATGCGGGATTAGGCGGTGCACGCAGCACCACCACCGTGGATATGTCGCGTACTTATCTGGAGTGGGCAGAACGCAACCTGCGTCTGAATGGCCTAACCGGGCGTGCGCATCGCCTGATTCAGGCCGATTGCCTGGCGTGGCTGCGTGAGGCAAATGAACAGTTTGATCTGATCTTTATCGATCCGCCAACCTTCTCTAACTCAAAACGAATGGAAGATGCGTTTGATGTTCAGCGCGATCATCTGGCGCTGATGAAAGATTTGAAACGTCTGCTGCGTGCAGGTGGGACGATCATGTTCTCGAACAACAAACGCGGCTTCCGTATGGATCTCGACGGCCTGGCGAAACTGGGACTGAAAGCACAAGAAATTACGCAAAAAACGCTCTCCCAGGATTTCGCCCGTAACCGCCAGATCCACAACTGCTGGCTGATTACCGCAGCCTGAAAGGAATAGTAATGTCATTAATCAGTATGCATGGCGCATGGCTGTCGTTCAGCGACGCGCCGCTTCTCGATAACGCAGAACTGCATATCGAAGATAACGAACGTGTTTGTCTGGTGGGGCGTAACGGTGCAGGCAAATCAACGTTAATGAAGATCCTCAACCGTGAACAGGGGCTGGATGACGGTCGCATTATTTATGAGCAAGATTTGATTGTAGCTCGTCTGCAACAGGATCCGCCGCGTAACGTTGAGGGTAGCGTTTATGATTTCGTTGCCGAAGGCATTGAAGAACAAGCGGAATACCTGAAACGCTATCACGATATTTCGCGCCTGGTGATGAACGACCCGAGCGAGAAAAATCTCAACGAACTGGCGAAGGTTCAGGAACAGCTGGATCACCACAACCTGTGGCAGCTGGAAAACCGCATCAACGAAGTGCTGGCGCAACTGGGATTAGATCCTAATGTTGCGCTGTCGTCGCTTTCCGGCGGCTGGTTGCGTAAAGCGGCATTAGGACGCGCGCTGGTGAGCAATCCGCGCGTATTGCTGCTCGACGAACCGACTAACCACCTGGATATTGAAACCATCGACTGGCTGGAAGGGTTCCTCAAAACCTTCAATGGGACAATTATTTTCATTTCCCACGACCGTTCGTTTATCCGCAATATGGCGACGCGCATTGTTGATCTCGATCGCGGCAAGCTGGTGACCTATCCAGGGAATTACGACCAGTACCTGCTGGAAAAAGAAGAAGCCCTGCGCGTGGAAGAATTACAAAATGCCGAGTTCGATCGCAAACTGGCGCAGGAAGAGGTGTGGATCCGCCAGGGGATCAAAGCACGTCGTACCCGTAATGAAGGCCGCGTACGCGCCCTGAAAGCAATGCGTCGCGAGCGTGGTGAACGTCGCGAAGTAATGGGTACCGCAAAGATGCAGGTGGAAGAAGCCAGCCGCTCCGGTAAGATCGTTTTCGAAATGGAGGACGTTTGCTACCAGGTTGACGGTAAGCAACTGGTGAAAGATTTTTCTGCCCAGGTTCTACGCGGCGACAAAATTGCCCTGATTGGTCCGAATGGGTGCGGCAAAACCACGCTGCTGAAACTAATGCTCGGTCAGCTTCAAGCAGACAGCGGGCGTATTCACGTTGGCACCAAACTGGAAGTAGCTTATTTCGATCAGCACCGCGCGGAACTGGATCCCGATAAAACGGTGATGGATAACCTTGCCGAAGGTAAGCAAGAGGTGATGGTTAACGGCAAGCCACGCCACGTATTGGGCTATTTGCAGGACTTCCTGTTCCATCCGAAACGCGCGATGACGCCAGTACGTGCACTTTCTGGCGGAGAGCGGAACCGCTTGCTGTTGGCGCGTTTGTTCCTCAAACCAAGCAACTTATTGATTCTTGACGAACCGACCAACGATCTTGATGTCGAAACGCTGGAACTGCTGGAAGAACTGATCGACAGCTATCAGGGCACGGTATTGCTGGTTAGCCACGATCGTCAGTTTGTCGATAACACCGTTACAGAATGCTGGATCTTCGAAGGCGGCGGTAAAATTGGTCGTTATGTCGGCGGTTATCATGATGCCCGTGGTCAGCAAGAACAGTATGTGGCGCTCAAACAGCCTGCGGTGAAAAAAATCGAAGAAGCCGCCGCGCCAAAAGCAGAAACTGTAAAACGCAGCAGTAGCAAACTAAGCTATAAATTGCAGCGCGAATTGGAGCAGCTACCGCAATTGCTCGAAGATCTGGAGGCGAAGCTGGAAGCCCTACAGACGCAAGTGGCGGATGCTTCCTTCTTCAGTCAGCCCCATGAGCAGACACAAAAAGTGCTCGCCGATATGGCTGCTGCAGAGCAGGAGCTGGAGCAAGCCTTTGAACGCTGGGAGTATCTTGAAGCGTTAAAAAATGGTGGCTGATCGCAAAATAGTCGATTTAAACAGAGACAGCTGACAACGGTAAAATTGCCTGATGAACTGGGTTTATCAGGCATGAAAACCAACACTTTGTTCGTCATCTGTAAAATAGCGCATCATTAAGGAGTACCAATGTGCGAACATCATCATGCCGCGAAGCACATCCTGTGCTCGCAGTGTGACATGCTGGTGGCGTTACCGCGCCTTGAGCATGGTCAGAAAGCGGCATGTCCCCGGTGTGGCACAACGTTAACCGTGGCGTGGGATGCCCCTCGGCAGCGTCCCACCGCCTATGCGTTGGCTGCACTGTTCATGCTGTTGCTGTCCAACTTGTTTCCTTTTGTGAATATGA
This sequence comes from Escherichia coli DSM 30083 = JCM 1649 = ATCC 11775, assembly GCF_003697165.2. Classification (GTDB taxonomy): domain Bacteria; phylum Pseudomonadota; class Gammaproteobacteria; order Enterobacterales; family Enterobacteriaceae; genus Escherichia; species Escherichia coli. The sequence continues at coordinate 3,049,504 of NZ_CP033092.2, read as the reverse complement.
ACGTTGCAGGAGTTACCAGTGAAATTACATTACTGGAAATTCCCGGCGTGCTTTTTTCTGAGGACTACGCCAGCCTCGGCACCTTTTTCCTGTTGTTTGTGCAACTGGTTCCCGCGTTTTGTCTGATAACCATTCTGTTACTGGTGAATCGCGCGGAATTACCGGTCCGTTTAAAAGAGCAACTGGCACGGGTGCTTTTTCAACTCAAAACCTGGGGAATGGCGGAGATTTTCCTCGCGGGTGTGCTGGTCAGTTTCGTGAAACTGATGGCTTACGGCAGCATTGGGGTAGGCAGCAGCTTTCTCCCCTGGTGTTTATTTTGTGTCCTGCAACTGCGCGCTTTTCAGTGTGTTGATCGTCGCTGGTTATGGGACGACATCGCCCCGATGCCAGAACTGCGCCAGCCGCTAAAACCAGGTGTCACGGGGATACGTCAGGGGCTGCGTTCGTGCTCCTGTTGTACGGCAATCCTTCCTGCTGATGAATCCGTGTGCCCGCGTTGTAGTACCAAAGGGTACGTTCGGCGTAGAAACAGCCTGCAGTGGACACTCGCGCTGCTTGTAACGTCCATCATGCTGTATCTTCCGGCTAATATTTTGCCCATCATGGTGACGGATTTATTAGGCTCGAAGATGCCGTCGACGATTCTCGCTGGGGTCATTCTGTTATGGAGCGAAGGCTCTTATCCCGTCGCTGCGGTGATTTTTCTGGCCAGTATTATGGTGCCAACGTTAAAGATGATCGCCATTGCGTGGCTGTGTTGGGATGCCAAAGGACACGGCAAGCGCGACAGTGAAAGAATGCATTTGATTTATGAAGTTGTTGAGTTTGTAGGCCGCTGGTCGATGATTGACGTTTTCGTTATCGCGGTGCTCTCGGCGCTGGTGCGTATGGGAGGTTTAATGAGTATTTATCCGGCAATGGGTGCATTAATGTTTGCTTTAGTCGTCATAATGACAATGTTTTCTGCTATGACGTTTGACCCGCGTTTGTCGTGGGATCGTCAACCTGAATCAGAGCATGAGGAGTCCTGACAGTATGGAATCTAATAATGGGGAAGCCAAAATCCAGAAAGTGAAGAACTGGTCTCCCGTGTGGATATTTCCTATCGTCACGGCGCTCATTGGGGCCTGGGTTCTTTTTTATCATTACAGCCATCAGGGACCGGAAGTGACCCTGATCACCGCGAATGCGGAAGGAATTGAAGGTGGCAAAACCACCATTAAAAGCCGTAGCGTTGACGTCGGCGTGGTTGAAAGCGCCACACTGGCTGATGATTTGACGCACGTTGAAATCAAAGCGCGGCTGAATTCCGGTATGGAAAAGTTGCTGCATAAAGATACCGTCTTTTGGGTGGTGAAACCGCAGATTGGTCGAGAAGGGATTAGCGGCCTGGGAACACTGCTGTCTGGGGTTTATATCGAACTGCAGCCAGGCGCGAAAGGCAGCAAAATGGATAAATACGATTTGCTGGACTCGCCACCGTTGGCCCCACCTGATGCGAAAGGTATCCGTGTGCTTCTCGATAGCAAAAAAGCCGGGCAGCTCTCGCCAGGAGATCCGGTGCTGTTCCGTGGCTATCGGGTAGGTTCGGTTGAAACCAGCACTTTCGATACGCAAAAACGCAATATCAGTTATCAACTGTTCATCAATGCACCTTATGACCGACTGGTGACCAGCAATGTTCGTTTCTGGAAAGATAGTGGCATTGCGGTTGATCTGACGTCAGCGGGAATGCGTGTGGAGATGGGCTCATTGACAACGCTGCTTAGTGGCGGTGTCAGCTTTGATGTGCCGGAAGGTCTGGATTTAGGGCAGCCAGTGGCACCGAAAACAGCTTTCGTTTTGTATGATGATCAGAAGAGCATTCAGGATTCGTTGTACACCGATCACATTGATTATCTGATGTTCTTTAAAGATTCGGTACGCGGTCTGCAACCGGGAGCTCCGGTAGAATTCCGGGGTATTCGCCTGGGTACCGTAAGCAAAGTGCCATTCTTTGCGCCGAATATGCGTCAGACATTTAACGATGATTACCGTATTCCGGTACTGATTCGTATCGAGCCAGAGCGGCTGAAAATGCAGCTTGGCGAAAATGCGGATGTTGTTGAGCACCTTGGCGAATTGTTGAAACGTGGTTTACGCGGATCGCTGAAAACCGGAAACCTGGTCACTGGCGCACTGTATGTTGATCTCGATTTCTATCCAAATACGCCTGCAATAACCGGTATTCGTGAATTTAATGGTTATCAGATTATCCCGACCGTCAGCGGCGGCCTGGCGCAAATCCAGCAACGACTGATGGAAGCGTTGGATAAGATCAACAAACTGCCACTGAATCCGATGATTGAACAGGCAACCAGTACGCTTTCTGAAAGTCAGCGCACAATGAAAAACCTGCAAACGACGCTGGATAGCATGAACAAGATCCTTGCCAGCCAGTCGATGCAGCAGTTACCGACGGATATGCAGTCAACGTTGCGTGAATTGAATCGCAGCATGCAGGGCTTCCAGCCTGGTTCCGCAGCCTACAACAAGATGGTGGCGGATATGCAGCGCCTTGATCAGGTGTTGCGAGAACTGCAACCGGTGCTGAAAACGCTCAACGAGAAGAGTAACGCGCTGGTATTTGAAGCGAAGGACAAAAAAGATCCAGAGCCGAAGAGGGCGAAACAATGAAAAAGTGGCTAGTGACGATTGCGGCACTGTGGCTGGCCGGATGCAGCTCCGGCGAAATTAATAAAAACTATTACCAGTTACCTGTGGTGCAGAGCGGTACACAAAGCACCGCCAGCCAGGGTAATCGCCTGTTATGGGTTGAGCAGGTCGCTGTTCCTGACTATCTGGCGGGGAATGGTGTGGTTTATCAAACCAGTGATGTGAAGTATGTGATTGCCAACAACAACCTGTGGGCCAGCCCGTTGGATCAACAGTTGCGCAACACCCTGGTTGCCAACCTGAGTACGCAACTACCCGGCTGGGTGGTTGCCTCCCAGCCTCTGGGAAGCGCCCAGGACACGCTCAATGTTACCGTCACGGAGTTTAACGGTCGCTATGATGGCAAGGTCATTGTCAGTGGTGAGTGGCTGTTGAACCACCAGGGACAACTGATCAAACGTCCGTTCCGTCTGGAAGGAGTGCAAACTCAGGATGGTTACGATGAGATGGTTAAAGTGCTGGCCAGTGTCTGGAGTCAGGAAGCCGCTTCTATTGCGCAAGAGATAAAGCGTCTACCTTAATCATAAAGATTTGTAAATATAACCGTCTCCGGTATGTTGCCTGAGGCGGTTTTTTTGTTTCTAACGTGCGGAAAAAGTTGTTCCTCTTCACATTTTTTGTACAACCGACATGCCCGTGTAGCTCACAAATATGACAGTGGCGTGAATTTTGCGCATTGACGGCAGTTATGATTCGCGGTATTGCTTAACTGTGATTGCATATTTAGTAATCACTGTTTTCTTTTCCACCAGAAACCAGTATGAGGGAAACGAGGCATGAAGAGACAAAAACGAGATCGCCTGGAACGGGCACATCAACGTGGTTATCAGGCCGGCATCGCCGGACGCTCAAAAGAAATGTGTCCCTATCAGACGCTGAATCAAAGGTCACAATGGCTGGGAGGCTGGCGAGAAGCCATGGCGGACAGGGTAGTAATGGCCTGATTCTGTCTCTTTAAAAAGAAACCTCCGCATTGCGGAGGTTTCGCCTTTATATACTCTGTCTGATTAAAATCAGAATGCAGACGTATCCTGGAACAGACCTACTTTCAGGTCGTTGGCGGTATAGATCAAACGACCATCAACCAGCACTTCGCCATCAGCCAGGCCCATAATCAGACGACGGTTAACTATGCGTTTAAAGTGAATACGATAGGTCACTTTTTTCGCCGTCGGCAGCACCTGGCCTGTGAATTTCACTTCACCTACGCCCAGCGCGCGACCTTTACCTTCGCCGCCCAGCCAGCCGAGGTAGAACCCTACCAGCTGCCACATTGCGTCCAGGCCCAGGCATCCCGGCATAACCGGATCGCCGATAAAGTGGCATCCGAAGAACCACAGATCCGGATTGATATCCAGCTCTGCTTCAACATACCCTTTGTCGAAGTTACCACCCGTTTCGGTCATTTTGACCACACGGTCCATCATCAGCATGTTTGGTGCTGGCAATTGCGGGCCTTTAGCGCCAAACAGTTCACCGCGACCAGAGGCAAGAAGGTCTTCTTTTGTATAGGATTCGCGTTTATCTACCATGTTCTCTGTAAGCCTTATTTTATTGAAGCACGCAGGATAGCTAACACGTGTACGCTGAACAAGTCCGATCAGTTCGGAATAAACCAGTTCAGCCAACGTAATGGCCATGGAAAACGGTGACGTCCTTCCTGTTGCGATGCTTGTGCGATACGTTCCTGGATGGTTTGCATCAGCGTCGTTTGGCCTTCGCCATCCCACACCAGATTTAATAATAACGGCAGTGCGTCAGTCACATCGTCTACTGCCCAGATGGTGAATTTGTCTTCTTCTACCGCTTTCACCAGTTCACTGTGAAGACTTAAATGGCGAACGTTAGCTGTGGGGATAATGACACCTTGTTTCCCCGTTAACTCACGTTGCTGGCAAATAGCAAAGAAGCCTTCGATTTTCTCATTTAAACCACCGACTGGCTGGGCGCGACCGAACTGATCGACTGAACCTGTGATAGCGATACTCTGATTCACCGGCACATCGGCGAGGGCGCTTATCAGGGCGCAGAGTTCAGCCATCGAGGCACTATCGCCATCCACTTCACTGTATGACTGCTCAAATGTCAGCGATGCTGAGAAGGGGATCTGTTGCTCAAGCTGTAGTTCCGACATCAGGAACGCTTGCATGATCATCATCCCTTTCGCATGGATATTGCCGCCAAGCTCCGCTTTGCGTTCGATGTCGGTGAATTCACCATCGCCAATATGCACAACGCAGCTAATGCGAGAAGGTTCGCCAAAAGCGCGTGGATGACCCGGAAATTCAATGACCGAAAGGGCGTTAATTTGCCCGATGCGTTCGCCTTCGGTTTCTATCAGGATTTGCTCCTGAAGGATCTCATCCTGCATGCGTTCAGCGAGGAAACCTTCGCGCCATTCACGCTGCTGTAGCATTAAGTTTAGCTGCTCGCCGGAGAAGGTGTCGCCATCACACAGGGAGGCGACCTCTTGACACTGGCGGAGGATCCACTGCGGGCTAAGCGGAAGTGTTTCTTGTTCACCAGTGTAGCGTGCTGCTTCGCGGATAAGTACCGGCCAGGCATCCGCTCCCGGTGCTGGTAAGTGATTATGTCTGGCGGTAAATGTCACCCAGCGACACCACTGGCTTACTGACTCCGCATCGACAATCTGCAGAGTATCTTCAAATTCGCTATAAATAGCCTGCTCTGAAAGCTCTGGCTCCATCTCCTGGAAATCAGCCAATGATTCGCGTTCGCCTACCAGAATGACTTTCAGCTTCAATGGCATCGAAGGCACAGAGACGGGGAGAGGGCGCGACTCATCAAACGCAACCCAGTCAAAACGCTCGCGGTTAACGATATTTTTCAGCCGCATCCACAGCAGAGGTTGCGCCAGCAGTGTACGCAAAGAGATGATGAGAATACCGCCATTTGCCTGATGCACCAGACCAGGCTGCAGGGTAATATCGCCATTAAACTGACGCAGGCAGCCAAAGAGTTGCTCTGCTTCTACCCAGTCGGCAGCGACAACTTGCGTTAAAGTCGCAAAATTATCATCTGCACTCACTGCGTGACGTAAGCGGATGGTGTGGCCGGAAACCTCATAGTGACCGCCCACCAGTTGGCCTGCATCGCTTTGTAGCGTACGCGCGGCATCAGCAATAAGATTCAGATACTCAGACTCTTCCGGGGCCTTCGCCAGCATAAAAGAGGAGGATGCTCGCGTATGCAGCAACTGCTCCAGCGCAAATTGCAGTCGCGGTTGAGTATCACTGAATAAAGGATCGTTTTCGTCAATCAAATGTGGCTGAGCAAATATTTCCTGATAGCTATCGGTATCAGGAACCAGGTCACGCCATGCAAGTTTCGTAATGGTCAAAGTTGATGTTTTTTAGTCTGTTGTCAAAGCCGCGATTATACCGTAACCGGCACTGCAGCACACGTAGAAAGCAACGACAATACTCCTGGCATGGGCGTTAAAGCTCACAGGATGGAGATTCTTTTCTTCACTGGCCTAAAAAGCTGATATTCTGTAAAGAGTTACACGGTAACATTGAGATCGCTATGAAATATCAACAACTTGAAAATCTTGAAAGCGGTTGGAAATGGAAGTATCTGGTGAAGAAGCACCGCGAAGGGGAGTTAATCACCCGTTACATAGAAGCCAGTGCCGCCCAGGAAGCCGTCGATGAGTTGCTCTCGCTGGAAAATGAACCCGTGCTGGTAAATGGTTGGATTGACAAGCATATGAATCCGGAACTGGTCAATCGCATGAAGCAGACCATTCGGGCCAGACGGAAGCGCCATTTTAATGCAGAACACCAGCATACGCGCAAAAAATCGATCGATCTGGAATTTATCGTCTGGCAACGTCTGGCTGGCCTTGCGCAGCGTCGCGGTAAAACGCTTTCTGAAACGATTGTTCAGCTGATTGAAGATGCGGAAAACAAAGAGAAATACGCGAATAAAATGTCTTCTTTGAAGCAGGATCTGCAGGCATTGCTGGGTAAGGAATAACTGTCAAAAGTCAGTTCAATTTACTAAAGGCGAAAAAAAAACCCCGCAGCTGCGGGGTTTTTCTACCAGACGAGAACTTAAGCCTGCGGCTGAGTTACAACGTCTTTGATGCCTTTAACTTCGATCTCTACGCGACGATCCGGAGCCAGGCAATCGATCAGTGCAGCACGCTGTTTCACGTTGTCACAGGTGTTGCCAGTAACCGGGTTGGATTCGCCCATACCACGTGCGGAGATTTTGTCTGCCGGGATACCTTTAGAGATCAGGTAATCAACAACGGACTGAGCACGACGCTCGGACAGAGCCTGGTTATAAGCGTCAGAACCGATGCGGTCAGTGTAACCCAGAACAACTACGGAACCGTCTTTCGGATCCAGGTTGCTCAGCTGGCTGTACAGCTGATCCAGAGCAGCCTGACCTTCCGGTTTCAGGGTTGCTTTGTTGAAGGTGAACAGAACGTCAGACTTCAGAGTGAAGTGCTTGGTCTGTACTTCCGGTGCCGGAGCTGGAGCCGGAGCAACTACTGGAGCTGCTTCGCCCTGACCGAAACGGTAGGAAACACCCAGGCTCAGCATGCCGTTGTCCGGACGAGTGCCGATGGTGTGTGCGTCACCGATGTTGTTGGTCCACTGGTATTCCAGACGGGTAGCGATTTCAGGAGTGATCGCATACTCAACACCGCCAGCGAAGACCGGAGAAACGCCGGTGTCGTGGTTTTTACCATAAACGTTGGATTTAGTGTCTGCACGCCATACCATACCACCCAGACGAGTGTATACGTCCAGATCGTCAGTGATTGGGTAACCCAGTTTAGCGGTCAGCTGAACGCCCTGAGCTTTATATGCACCGTTTTCAACGCTGCCTTTGTATGGCATACGACCTAACCAGTCATAACCCATTTCAAAGCCAACATACGGGTTAACCTGGTAACCACCAAAAGCACCAGCGCCCAGTTGGTTTTCATGGGTCGGACCATTGTTGTTGATGAAACCAGTGTCATGGTACTGGGACCAGCCCAGTTTAGCACCAGTGTACCAGGTGTTATCTTTCGGAGCGGCCTGCGCTACGGTAGCGAAACCAGCCAGTGCCACTGCAATCGCGATAGCTGTCTTTTTCATTTTTTGCGCCTCGTTATCATCCAAAATACGCCATGAATATCTCCAACGAGATAACACGGTTAAATCCTTCACCGGGGATCTGCTCAATATTAACTCTACCGATATCTTCGGCTTATGCCGAGCACCCCTGGCGATGTAAAGTCTACAACGTAGTTGAAAACTTACAAGTGTGAACTCCGTCAGGCATATGAAAAAAAAGTCTTGTATAAGGTACGTTTAATCTTTTTTGTCAGCGACAATTTACAGAAGAAAATCGCGGAAACCGCTTCAGACAAGCCTCCGCAAGGAAAATTAGTCACGACTGAAAGCATTGGCTGGGCGACAAAAAAAGTTCCAGGATTAATCCTAAATTTACTTAATGATACAAATTAGAGTGAATTTTTAGCCCGGAAAGTTGTCTCGTTGCGTGAGAGGATGCGCTTACCGGACGCATAATAAACCCCATAGCGTTACCTTCATTTGCCGCATCAACAAGTTCAGCATGCTCTTCTTCAGTCAAATCATCTGCCAACCAACCGATCACCACGCTGTAATTGCCCGTGCGTAAAGCGCGAACCATTGACTCCACGGTGTGGCAAGGGGAGAGCTGGCTAATCTGCATTACTTTCGTTAAGGGTAGCCCAGATGCCTGAACCCATTCGCGACTCAGTTTTTGTTGCGGTGTTAACCAGAGTTGCCAGCGCGATTGCTGACCGAGTTGCTGTAACAATGGCAACAGTAGAAGTTGCGTCATCATGGGCTGATCTTCGCGATAGACAACTTCACTGATAAGCCCGGCTGTAGTGTTTTCCGTAGAGACACGCGCAATTTTACTTGCTGTGGATGAGAACGACGAATCACGATGTGCATAGCCTGCAGTGTACATAATCAATCCAGCCCCTGTGAGTTACTGTATGGATGTACAGTACATCCAGTGACGACAAAGATCAACTCTATTTTCGGAAAGAGCCTCGCAAATTTTGTCGTTGGTGACGGGAAAACATAAATTAATCTTGCCCCTTAAGAATAAGTTGCCTATTTTCGTAGTTAACGGATCCGTTAATGTGAATCATTCTTTTATTTTATGATTTTAAAAGGAATTTTATGAAAAGCCTCTCCTATAAGCGGATCTATAAATCACAAGAATACCTGGCAACGTTGGGCACAATTGAATACCGATCATTGTTTGGTAGTTACAGCCTGACCGTTGACGACACGGTGTTTGCGATGGTTTCTGATGGTGAGTTGTATCTTCGGGCTTGTGAGCAAAGTGCACCGTACTGTGTAAAACATCCGCCTGTCTGGCTGACATATAAAAAGTGTGGCCGATCCGTTACCCTCAATTACTATCGGGTTGATGAAAGTCTATGGCGAAATCAACTGAAGCTGGTGCGTCTGTCGAAATATTCTCTCGATGCAGCGCTGAAAGAGAAAAGTACGCGCAATATTCGGGAAAGACTGAAAGATTTGCCCAATATGTCTTTTCATCTGGAAGCGATTCTCGGGGAGGTGGGGATTAAGGATGTACGGGCGTTACGTATACTTGGGGCAAAAATGTGTTGGTTGCGACTGCGGCAGCAAAACAGTCTGGTGACAGAAAAGATTCTGTTTATGCTTGAAGGGGCCATTATCGGCATTCATGAAGCTGCGCTCCCGGTGGCACGCCGCCAGGAGCTTGCAGAATGGGCTGACTCTCTTACGCCGAAACAGGAGTTTCCTGCGGAACTTGAGTAATCTGGCGTTGCAGACGACCAATCTCTGGCAGTAATGCAATCAATAACCCAACTTGTTGTACGACCAGAGGTTCTTTGCTGTCTGCCCGTGGTTCAAGTTGCTGCATCCGCTGTTTCAGGCCAGCTAATGCCTGATTGACGCGTTCTTCATCAGCAGGTTGATGATGTAGCGCGTCATCAACATAGCAAACTGCGTCATCAAGAAACGCCAGAATTTCAGGATTAGTTAACTGCTCCCGGTGAGCACCGAGGGCTGAGATATAGCTGGTAAACGTATGGTTAAGGCACAGCAACCGAAACGCGGCTTCGCGAATTTGCGGGGTAACGTTCGGTTCGCTGGACATATTTGATACCACCGACGCCAGTTCAGCATCACGGTTGTGTGCATCGCGGCGGGCAATACGATACGCCAGACGGTTATCACGCCCCTGATGGTATTGTTCCAGTATGGCATCGAGATACCGGCAGTTGGCCTCTGTGGCGCGTTCGAGCATTCGCGGCAGATTGCGAAACTTCCAGTCAGGCCAGATGTAGCTCACTGCCGCCCACGCAATGGCACAACCAATCAGCGTATCGATTACGCGAGGTAACGCCACTTCAAAACCTTCACCCAGCAAGTTGAAACACAGTAGCACCAAAAGTGTGATGAACATCGTTGCATGGGCGTATTGCACGTTACGGAAGGCAAAAAAGAGCACGCCGGTAATAACCAGCAGCACCAACTGCCCTTCCAGTGATGGCACAAACCACAGCACAGGAATACCAATTGCGATACCTACCAGCGTACCAATAATCCTTAACTTCAGGCGGTGGCGCGTGGCGTTATAGTTTGGCTGGCAGACAAACAAACTTGTCAGCAAGATCCAATACCCGTGATGCATTCCGGTTATCTGAATGATGGCGTAGCCGAAGCACAACACCAGCGACATTCTTACCGCATGACGGAAGAGGGCGGATTCCGGCGTGAAGTGACGGCTAAGACGCAGCCAGATATCACTCAATCCGTGCGGGCTGTCATCAGCGAGCTCATTTTCGTCATTATTATGGGGCAGTGCCTGGGCCTGTTCTGATTCAATTGTTGCCAGTTGGGCATCAATGGCACGTAAATTGTTCAGTAAAAATCCCAGTGTTTTGAGTAAATCAGCAGGAGCGCCGTTATCGCGCATCCGCTCCAGCGCAGCATCAATATGCGTAAAAGCGCGCTCAAAATGCGGATCATGTTGATAAGGCTGACGCAGCAAAATACAGCGTGACAGTTGCTGGCACGCCTGGCCCTGCATCGACATCAGCCGCTGAAAACGGAACAGCACGTCGCTGTGGCGAAAATGCTCACGCAATGTTTGATATTGAATATGAGAAGAGCTGGCACGCTCGTGAATATCCTGTGCGACAAAGTAATAATGCAGTGTGCGACGCGTTCCTCGTTGACCACGATCGCCACGTAAGCGGGTCAGCAGCGAGAGTTTCGTCTGATTCAATGTCGCCATCAGCTGACCGTTGGCGAGAGCCAAATCGTACAGCGGTGCCTGGCTTTCATCTTCAATATCAGGATCAAACATGCGCGACTTGAGCTCAAGATAACGCGCCAGTTGTTCATAGCAACGCGCCAGGTTGTCCTGCAGCGGGCGGACCGGGAACAGCAGATGACCAATAAGTGTCAGGACGTTGTACCAGACGGCACCGGCCAGAAGATACATCGGCTGCTGATACCAGTGCTCATACAGTGATGTTCCCAACATAGTGTAAATGGCGATCAGCAATGCACCGAAGGCAATTGTTGCATAGCGTTGACCCAGACCGCCGAGCAAAATGAAGCCGCTGGTAGAGAGCGTTAAGCCAATCGCAAATAGCCAGGGCCAGGGAAACAGCAATTCTACTGAGGCCGAGGCGATAAAAAAGCAGAACAGCGTAATGATGAGGTTACGCAAACGTCCCGCCAGTCGGTCATCGAGATCGGTCAGCGCCGCTGCCACCATCCCAAGCGTCAGCGGAATCGTCAGTTTTACATCACCCAGCCACCACGGAAACGCTGTGGTTCCACAAAGCGCAATAAAAATACGCGCGTAATACAGCCAGGCGCTGTTCCAGGTATAGCGTTTGAGCAAAGGACTTAGCATAAAGGCCATATTAGTGGATTATTGGAAACGACGACGTGCATTGGCTTCGCGCGCAGCTTGCGCTGTTTCTACCGATACCACGCGACGACCGACCGGCCATAGTGCAATAGCGGCAATTTTAAAGTTCGCAATACCGACAGGAATGCCAATGATGGAAATACATTGTGCGATGCCCGTTGCAATGTGCATCAGGCATAACCACCAGCCAAAGAAAATCAGCCAGAAAATATTCAATACCGTACCGCCAGTATTTAGCAGCACATTTTTGCCAGCCGGGTTCAGTTCATCGACATGAATAGCTTCATTGCCATAAGGCACCAGAGACAGTTTGGTGATCTCCCAGCAGGATCGTGTCAGTGGTAAGGTAAAAATCAGCACAATACTGACCAGAGTCGCCAACAGCCAGCCCAGAGTGGTGGCAAATCCGCCAAGCACAAAGTTCAGAATGTTCAAAACGGTACGCATAAAACCTCGCTTTACTGTGGTTTTCAGTAATGGGCGGCAATTGTAACGTTTTTTTGGGCTGGAGCACGTTTTCTCTGACGGTTACACTGATAAGAAATAATTTCGTGTGGATCTACAGAGTCATGGAACTGAAAGCGACAACGCTTGGAAAACGTCTGGCACAGCACCCTTACGATCGGGCGGTGATCCTCAATGCCGGGATTAAAGTCTCCGGCGATCGCCACGAATACCTTATTCCTTTCAATCAATTACTGGCGATTCACTGTAAGCGCGGTCTGGTATGGGGCGAGCTGGAATTTGTACTGCCGGACGAAAAAGTGGTGCGTCTGCACGGCACCGAATGGGGCGAGACGCAGCGTTTTTACCATCATCTTGATGCTCACTGGCGGCGGTGGAGTGGCGAGATGAGCGAAATTGCGTCTGGCGTTTTACGTCAGCAACTGGATTTGATTGCCACGCGCACCGGAGAAAATAAATGGCTGACGCGTGAGCAAACCTCTGGCGTGCAGCAACAAATCCGCCAGGCTTTGTCGGCGTTACCATTGCCGGTTAACCGACTGGAAGAATTCGATAACTGCCGTGAGGTGTGGCGTAAATGTCAGGCCTGGTTGAAGGACATTGAAGGCGCTCGGTTGCAGCATAATCAGGCGTATACCGAAGCCATGCTTACCGAGTATGCGGATTTTTTCCGCCAGGTCGAGTCTTCACCGCTGAATCCGGCGCAGGCCCGGGCAGTCGTTAATGGCGAGCATTCTCTGTTAGTGCTGGCAGGTGCAGGAAGCGGAAAAACGTCGGTGCTGGTGGCCCGTGCTGGCTGGTTACTGGCGCGTGGTGAAGCGTCCCCTGAGCAAATTTTATTGCTGGCGTTTGGTCGCAAAGCCGCTGAAGAGATGCACGAGCGTATTCGAGAACGACTACATACCGAAGACATTACCGCACGCACGTTTCATGCGCTGGCGCTGCATATTATTCAGCAGGGCAGCAAAAAAGTTCCGATAGTCAGCAAACTGGAAAATGATACCGCTGCCCGTCATGAACTTTTTATTGCTGAGTGGCGCAAGCAATGCAGCGAAAAGAAAGCGCAGGCGAAGGGCTGGCGGCAATGGCTGACGGAAGAAATGCAGTGGTCAGTGCCAGAAGGTAATTTCTGGGATGATGAAAAATTACAGCGTCGTCTTGCCTCTCGCCTCGATCGCTGGGTAAGTCTGATGCGGATGCACGGTGGTGCACAGGCAGAAATGATTGCCAGTGCACCCGAAGAGATTCGCGATCTGTTCAGTAAACGTATCAAGTTGATGGCCCCGTTATTAAAAGCCTGGAAAGGTGCGCTGAAGGCAGAAAACGCTGTCGATTTTTCGGGCCTTATTCACCAGGCGATTGTGATTCTGGAGAAAGGTCGCTTTATCAGCCCGTGGAAGCATATTCTGGTTGATGAATTTCAGGATATCTCGCCGCAGCGTGCAGCGTTGTTAGCGGCATTACGCAAGCAAAATAGTCAAACGACGTTGTTCGCTGTTGGTGATGACTGGCAGGCGATTTACCGATTCAGCGGTGCGCAAATGTCGCTTACCACGGCTTTCCATGAAAACTTTGGTGAAGGTGATCGCTGTGATTTAGACACGACCTACCGTTTTAACAGTCGTATCGGTGAGGTGGCAAACAGGTTTATTCAGCAGAACCCAGGCCAGCTTAAAAAGCCGCTAAACAGCTTAACCAATGGAGACAAAAAAGCCGTCACGTTATTGGATGAGGGTCAACTTGACGCTTTGCTGGATAAACTCTCTGGTTATGCCAAACCGGAAGAGCGCATTCTGATCCTGGCGCGTTACCATCACATGAGGCCTGCCAGCCTGGAAAAAGCAGCAACACGCTGGCCGAAGTTGCAAATCGACTTTATGACCATTCATGCCAGCAAAGGGCAACAGGCGGATTACGTCATCATCGTTGGCTTGCAGGAGGGGAGTGATGGTTTTCCGGCTGCGGCGCGGGAGTCGATTATGGAAGAGGCGCTACTGCCACCGGTTGAGGATTTCCCGGACGCTGAAGAACGGCGGTTAATGTACGTGGCGCTGACCCGGGCACGTCATCGGGTATGGGCACTGTTTAACAAAGAGAATCCCTCTCCCTTTGTGGATATACTGAAAAATCTGGATGTGCCGGTGGCGAGAAAACCGTAAGAAACAGGTGGCGTTTGCCACCTGTGCAATATTACTTCAGACGGTCTGCGAGATAACGCTGATAATCGGGGATCAGAATATCGACCGCGTCGTTAAAATGCGGTGACTGGATAATGAAGTCTGCCGTTGCCACGTTGGTGGCGACCGGAATGTTCCATACCGTTGCCAGACGCAGCAAGGCTTTCACGTCAGGATCGTGCGGCACGGCATTTAGTGGGTCCCAGAAGAAAATCAATACATCAATTTTCCCTTCTGAGATCAATGCGCCAACCTGCTGGTCACCCCCCATTGGGCCACTCAACATCGCGTTGACGTTCATGCCGGTCGCGCGGGAAATTAAGTTACCGGTAGTGCCTGTTGCATACAGTACGTGTTGTTCCAGTAACGGTTGATGCCGTTCCACCCAGCTCATCAGCATTTGTTTGCAGTGATCGTGTGCCACCAGCGCAATATGTTTCCGCGAAGGTAAAGTGCGAGTCGTCAGTTCCATAATGTACATCCGTAGTTAACTTTCCTACAGATTACTGTAAGTACTTATCGCTGCAAGATAAAGACTGAAAAAGCCTGCGCACAGGCACAAAAATCTCAGGAGGATGGTTGTTTTTCCGCCCATTGCAGGAAAGTATTTCGCGTTTGTGGGTCAGCCAGTTTAAACCAATACTTCAGCCGTTGTTCTGTGAGCACCTGAGACTGCGGCGGAATAGCATCCAGCTCGGAAACACCCGAAAGCAGCGTACTGTCATCTGCCATCATCGTGGCAAATTGCGGTAGTGAAGCGCGTTTCGCGGATTTGTTATAGCGTTCAACCTCGACCTCATAATCAATCGTTTTTGCAGTTGAGGTAATGGCGAGAATATCCAGCTTTACCGGAATCGGCGTCGCATCGCCATCCAACAATTCAAGGCGCGGCGCGGCATCAAAATGGTTAGCTTCCCGCTCATTCTCCAGGCGAGGCAGGCGAAAATTGACCTGGTTGATGAGCTGGGTATTAAAACTAACCACCAGTGGAGGGGAGATATAGAGCCGTTCTTCACTATTGGAAAGATGAATCGTCTTCTCAACGCGAAACACTAACTGATGCGGTCCATTGTCCAGTTCAATGCTGTCCGCACCGCGCAGCAGAGAGCTGGAAACCTTCTTACCGTCGAGTACCAGAAGATCGACATCAGTAGAAAGCCGCAGCGTGGTGGCAAAAACGGATACCGGCAAACATAATGCAATCAAGGTGGTCACGATGCCGGTTTTCATAGATAGCTCCTGTTAAAAGACCGCCCGAATAATAATGTGTCAAAATTTTTCTTTAATCATACTTACTAACATATAGACATATTTCCCGCTTTTGCTCTCATTCATTCGTATTAGCTGCATGGTTGGCATGTCGGCTTTGTCGTACACTTTGTTAAACAGTCTGGAGGAAATAATGAAAGAAACCGATATTGCAGGCATTTTAACGTCCACTCACACCATTGCGCTGGTGGGGGCAAGCGACAAACCCGATCGTCCCAGCTATCGCGTGATGAAATATCTACTCGACCAGGGGTATCACGTCATTCCTGTTTCGCCAAAAGTTGCCGGCAAAACACTGCTGGGCCAGCAGGGGTATGGCACGCTGGCAGACGTTCCGGAAAAAGTCGATATGGTCGATGTTTTCCGTAATTCAGAAGCGGCGTGGGGCGTGGCGCAGGAAGCTATCGCCATTGGCGCGAAAACCCTCTGGATGCAACTGGGGGTGATTAATGAGCAAGCGGCAGTGCTGGCGCGTGATGCAGGGCTAAACGTGGTGATGGATCGCTGCCCGGCGATTGAGATCCCTCGCCTGGGCCTGGCCAAATAAAAAATCCCCGGAAGGCAAAAACCTTCCGGGGATTTGTTCAGGGATTAGTTACGCAGACGCGGGGCCTGGAGTTGTTTGCGGATGGTCTGCGCCAGCTCATCCATGGATGGCTGTTCAGGATGTTCATCCTGCAATTCGCTACTTAGCTGGGCTTCAGCCAGGTAGGTATGAACCGGTAGGCCGTTATCATCCTCCATCACCACGTGATACCACGGAGCGGCGCGAAGCTCGTCATTCACCGCCAGCTCATCAGGCGACGGTTCAGAGAGCGAATAAACCGGGTCGATATCCACGACCACTCCGAGATAACCTAACAGGGAATGGCGGACCTGCTGGCCGATACCGAATTTGCTGGCAATCATAGTCACCTCCCGGGAAATCTTTACCTTTGATATAAGGGTAAAATTCCACATTTCAAGTTACATGACGCGACAGGCAAACCCTTTCAGATATAGCCCTTCCGGGTAGGTAGCGATCACCGGATGATCGGCTGCCTGACGGAACTGCTCTATAAATTGTACATCACGACCGGCATCAATTGCGGCATCCGCGATGATTTTCTGAAATAAATCGCTGGTCATCAGACCGGAACAGGAGAAAGTCAGGAGAATACCGCCTTCATTCAGCAACTGAATCGCCAGCATGTTGATGTCTTTATAACCACGACACGCGCCCATCAACTGGCTTTTATTCTCAACAAACTTCGGCGGGTCCATCACGATAACATCAAATTTTTCACCGCGATCGCGATAAGTACGCAGCAATTTAAAGACATCATCACGGACAAACTCTGCCTTGCTCAGATCCAGTTTGTTCAGCTCAACGTTCTGCCGTGCAATATCCAGCGCTTCGTGGGAGGTATCAACGCTGACAACCTGGCTGCAACCGCCCATCAATGCCGATACGGCGAAACCACCGGTATAGGAAAAACAGTTAAGTACGCGTTTATTTTCGACGTAGCGGCGGGTAGCCAGGCGGCTGTCACGCTGGTCCAGGTAGTAGCCCGTTTTGTGTCCGTGCTGAATATCCACCAGCAGTTTCATGCCGTGTTCTTCAATCGGCAGCAGGGCAGGCGGCAACTCGCCGGTGATGGGGCCCTGAGTCAGCTCCATCCCTTCTTTTTTACGTACCGCGACGTCGCTGCGATCGTAAATAGCACATTCCGGGTACAGCGTTTGCAGGGCACTAATTAATGCCGCGCGCTGATACTCTGCGCCAGCACTCAGCAGTTGCAGCACCAGAAAATTACCGAAACGATCGATAGTAATACCCGGCAGGCCATCAGATTCTCCGGCGATTAAACGATAGCTGTCGAGGCCATCTTTTTGCGCCAGCCAGTCACGCCATTTTTGTGCTTGCTGTAAACGGCGGGTAAAAAAAGCAATGTCGATAGACTCAGACGGGTCAAACGTCCAGACGCGCGCCCGGATTTGCGAAGCTGGCGAATAAGCGCCGCGTGCTAACCATTTTCCCTGATGATCAACAATATCGATGGTTTCACCGAGGCTGGCTTTACCTTCCATGCGGGCAACGGCCCCGGAAAAGACCCACGGATGGCGACGAAGTAATGATTTTTCGCGCCCTTTGGCTAACACTAAACGTACACTCATAATTTACTTTTCTGTCGATGCAAAGAAATGGGCGTCATTGTCCGGAGTTTTCCATGGATTTGCAACGCGTCCATTAAGGATAAGGAGAGCAGCAATGTCGAAAGTCTGCATAATTGCCTGGATTTACGGGCGAGTTCAGGGCGTAGGATTCCGCTACACCACGCAGTACGAAGCGAAAAAACTGGGACTAACCGGGTACGCCAAAAATCTTGACGATGGCAGCGTGGAAGTGGTTGCCTGCGGTGACGAAGGGCAGGTGGAAAAATTAATACAGTGGTTAAAAAGTGGCGGCCCGCGTTCAGCGCGTGTGGAACGGGTGCTTAGCGAGCCGCATCATCCCTCCGGGGAGTTAACGGATTTTCGTATCCGTTAAATGCATTTTACCGGTTTAGGCAGGCCAGCAATTTTGGTGGCTTGCTTTGCCGGACCTTTCGGAAACAGTCGGTATAAATAGCGGCTGTTACCTTTTTCTTCGCCAAATTTATTCGCCATCGCTTTTACCAGCATACGAATCGCCGGAGAAGTATTGAATTCCAGATAGAAATCACGCACAAAACGCACCACTTCCCAGTGTTCTGGCGACAGCGCAATCCCTTCGTTCTCTGCAATCACCACCGCCAGTGGTTCACTCCACTGGCTGCTTTCTTTGAGATAGCCTTCGGTATCCGTTTCTATCTCTTTACCTTCGAAGATCAGCATAATTCTTTACTACCTTAATCAGACTGGCGGCAGTGTAACAAAAAACAAAGCCCCGCATAAAGCGAGGCTCGGTAAGTAACCCTGGGCGAGATTAATCGCGGCTGGCGAAGCCCAGAATGCTCAGCAGGCTGACGAAGATGTTGTACAGCGAAACATACAGGCTAACCGTGGCACGAATATAGTTCGTTTCACCGCCATGAATGATGTTGCTGGTTTCAAACAAAATAGCGCCAGAGGAGATCAGAATGAAGACCGCGCTGATCGCCAGATGCAGGGCAGGCAGCTGCAGGAAGATATTAGCAACCATACCAATCAGCACCACCACAATACCCGCCATCAGCATACCGCCAAGGAACGACATATCTTTGCGGGTGGTCAGCACATACGCAGAGCAGCAGAAGAACACCAACGCCGTTCCGCCCAGTGCCATAGCGATTACGTCACCCATTCCAGCAGACAGGTAGGTGTTCAGAATTGGTCCGAGGATATATCCCAGAAAACCGGTAAAGGCGAATGCGGAGATAATCCCGGTCGGCTTATTCGCCGTTTTGTAGGTCAGGAACATCAAACCATACATACCCACCAGCGTCAGAATCAGACCCGGAGATGGCAGCATCAGCACCGTACTGGCAGTTGCGGTAATCGCCGAAAAGGCCAGCGTCAGGCTCAGCAGAAAATAGGTATTACGCAGCACCTTATGGGTGCTAAGCAGCGATGTACGGTCATGTGAAGAACTAACTATACGATCCATTGAGTCACTCTCTATGACAGATGTAATTAATTAAGCAGCATAATGATAATGTGGGAAGGTACACAGAAGTTTTACCCATCTTTACGCATTTGATCTGGAACAGGTTTAACAGCGGATTATCAGGTCATTAAGCAAATATAACGCCCTGAGAATTTCGACAGGCAAAAGAAAAAGGGGTTAGCATTTAGCTAACCCCTTATCTTATTTGGCGGAAGCGCAGAGATTCGAACTCTGGAACCCTTTCGGGTCGCCGGTTTTCAAGACCGGTGCCTTCAACCGCTCGGCCACACTTCCGGAATGACGCGCACTATAAACATCCCGATGCGGCGTGTAAACCCCTAATTTGTTTGTTTGCCTGAAAAACAGCCAAAAGTGCATTGTTAGCGTGAAATAACAGCAGACTGATCATTTCATCACCATGAATTCCTTCTCTTTTACTCGTTTAGCAACCGGCTAAACATCCCCACTGCCCGGCAAAAAGAAAAATAGGTCCATTTTTATCGCTAAAAGATAAATCCACACAGTTTGTATTGTTTTGTGCAAAAGTTTCACTACGCTTTATTAACAATACTTTCTGGCGACGTGCGCCAGTGCAGAAGGATGAGCTTTCGTTTTCAGCATCTCACGTGAAGCGATGGTTTGCCTTGCTACAGGGACGTCGCTTGCCGACCATGTGCGCCCGGTGTCCTGCCGGTGTCGCAAGGAGAAGAGACGTGCGATATGAATAACGAGGAAACATTTTACCAGGCCATGCGGCGTCAGGGCGTTACCCGGCGCAGCTTTCTCAAATATTGTAGTCTGGCTGCCACGTCGCTGGGATTAGGCGCGGGAATGGCACCAAAGATTGCCTGGGCGCTGGAGAATAAACCGCGCATTCCGGTGGTGTGGATCCACGGTCTTGAATGCACCTGCTGTACCGAATCTTTTATCCGCTCCGCTCACCCACTGGCGAAGGACGTCATCCTTTCCCTGATTTCCCTCGATTACGACGATACTTTGATGGCTGCCGCCGGAACCCAGGCGGAAGAAGTCTTTGAAGACATCATCGCGCAATACAATGGCAAATATATCCTCGCCGTTGAAGGTAATCCGCCGCTGGGCGAGCAGGGGATGTTCTGTATCAGCAGCGGACGACCGTTTATTGAGAAACTCAAGCGTGCCGCCGCTGGAGCCAGTGCGATTATCGCCTGGGGAACCTGCGCGTCCTGGGGCTGCGTGCAGGCCGCGCGACCTAATCCGACGCAGGCAACGCCTATCGACAAAGTCATCACCGACAAACCCATTATCAAAGTACCTGGCTGCCCGCCGATCCCGGATGTGATGAGCGCCATCATTACTTACATGGTGACGTTTGATCGTCTGCCGGATGTCGACAGAATGGGCCGTCCACTGATGTTTTATGGTCAGCGTATCCACGATAAATGCTATCGCCGTGCTCACTTCGACGCCGGAGAGTTCGTCCAGAGTTGGGATGATGACGCTGCCCGCAAAGGTTACTGCCTGTACAAAATGGGCTGCAAAGGGCCTACCACCTATAACGCCTGTTCCTCCACACGCTGGAACGATGGCGTTTCCTTCCCGATCCAGTCAGGTCACGGCTGCCTGGGTTGTGCGGAAAATGGTTTCTGGGATCGCGGTTCGTTCTACAGCCGCGTGGTCGATATTCCACAAATGGGTACCCATTCCACCGCCGACACCGTCGGTTTAACCGCGCTTGGCGTGGTGGCAGCGGCTGTTGGTGTGCACGCAGCCGCCAGCGCCGTTGACCAGCGCAGACGTCATAACCAGCAACCTACAGAAACCGAACATCAGCCAGGCAATGAGGATAAACAGGCATGAGCACTCAGTACGAAACTCAGGGATACACCATCAACAATGCCGGACGCCGCCTGGTGGTCGACCCGATTACGCGCATTGAAGGCCACATGCGCTGCGAAGTGAATATTAACGATCAGAATGTGATCACCAATGCCGTCTCCTGCGGCACCATGTTTCGCGGGCTGGAGATCATCCTGCAAGGGCGTGACCCGCGCGATGCGTGGGCGTTCGTTGAACGTATCTGCGGCGTCTGTACTGGCGTACACGCCCTGGCTTCGGTTTACGCCATCGAAGATGCCATCGGTATTAAAGTGCCGGACAACGCCAATATCATCCGCAACATTATGCTGGCAACGCTCTGGTGCCACGATCATCTGGTGCACTTCTATCAGCTTGCCGGGATGGACTGGATCGATGTGTTAGATGCGCTGAAAGCCGACCCGCGGAAAACCTCCGAACTGGCGCAAAGCCTCTCCTCATGGCCGAAATCATCCCCTGGCTATTTCTTCGACGTACAAAACCGCCTGAAGAAATTCGTTGAAGGCGGGCAGTTGGGGATCTTCCGCAATGGCTACTGGGGGCACCCGCAGTACAAACTGCCGCCAGAAGCCAACCTGATGGGCTTTGCCCACTATCTCGAAGCTCTCGATTTCCAGCGTGAAATTGTCAAAATCCACGCGGTCTTTGGTGGTAAAAACCCGCATCCAAACTGGATTGTCGGCGGGATGCCTTGCGCCATTAACATTGACGAAAGCGGCGCAGTCGGGGCGGTCAATATGGAACGCCTGAACCTGGTGCAGTCGATCATTACCCGTACGGCGGACTTCATTAACAACGTGATGATCCCCGACGCCTTAGCCATCGGCCAGTTCAACAAACCGTGGAGCGAAATCGGCACGGGTCTTTCTGATAAATGTGTCCTCAGCTACGGCGCATTCCCGGATATTGCCAACGACTTTAGTGAGAAAAGTCTGCTGATGCCTGGCGGCGCGGTGATTAACGGCGACTTCAACAATGTGCTGCCAGTGGATTTGGTTGATCCGCAGCAGGTGCAGGAGTTTGTCGACCACGCCTGGTATCGTTATCCCAACGATCAGGTGGGGCGTCATCCGTTCGATGGCATTACCGACCCGTGGTACAACCCCGGCGATGTCAAAGGCAGCGATACCAACATTCAGCAGCTGAATGAACAGGAACGCTACTCGTGGATCAAAGCGCCACGCTGGCGCGGTAACGCGATGGAAGTGGGGCCGCTGGCACGCACGTTAATCGCTTATCACAAAGGCGATGCTGCGACCGTTGAGTCGGTCGATCGTATGATGTCGGCGTTGAAACTGCCGCTTTCCGGCATCCAGTCAACGTTGGGCCGCATTTTGTGTCGCGCGCACGAAGCGCAGTGGGCCGCAGGTAAGTTGCAGTATTTCTTCGATAAACTGATGACCAACCTGAAAAACGGCAATCTTGCCACCGCTTCCACGGAAAAATGGGAACCAGCAACCTGGCCGACAGAGTGCCGTGGTGTCGGTTTTACCGAAGCACCGCGCGGGGCGTTAGGCCACTGGGCTGCCATTCGCGATGGCAAGATTGATCTCTATCAGTGCGTGGTGCCGACCACCTGGAACGCCAGCCCGCGCGATCCCAAAGGGCAGATTGGCGCTTATGAAGCGGCGCTGATGAACACCAAAATGGCGATCCCCGAGCAACCGCTGGAGATCCTGCGTACTCTGCACAGCTTTGACCCGTGCCTCGCCTGTTCAACACACGTGCTGGGCGACGACGGTAGCGAGCTTATCTCCGTGCAGGTGCGTTAACAGCGAAGGAGAATCATCATGCAACAGAAAAGCGACAACGTTGTCAGTCACTATGTCTTTGAAGCACCCGTGCGGATATGGCACTGGCTGACAGTGTTATGCATGGCGGTGTTGATGGTCACCGGTTACTTTATCGGCAAGCCGCTACCTTCCGTCAGCGGCGAGGCGACGTATCTGTTCTATATGGGCTACATCAGGTTAATTCACTTCAGCGCCGGGATGATTTTTACCGTGGTCTTGCTGATGCGGATCTACTGGGCTTTTGTTGGCAATCATTACTCCCGCGAGCTGTTTATCGTGCCGGTATGGCGTAAAAGCTGGTGGCAGGGCGTGTGGTATGAAATCCGCTGGTATCTGTTTCTGGCAAAACGTCCGAGTGCCGATATAGGCCATAACCCCATCGCCCAGGCGGCGATGTTCGGCTATTTCCTGATGTCAGTTTTTATGATCATCACCGGCTTTGCGCTGTACAGCGAACACAGCCAGTACGCTATTTTTGCGCCGTTCCGTTATGTGGTGGAATTTTTCTACTGGACGGGCGGCAACTCAATGGACATTCACAGCTGGCATCGGCTGGGGATGTGGCTGATTGGCGCGTTTGTGATCGGTCATGTCTACATGGCGCTGCGTGAAGACATCATGTCCGACGACACGGTGATCTCCACTATGGTCAACGGCTACCGTAGCCACAAATTTGGCAAAATAAGTAACAAGGAGCGTTCATGAGCGAGCAACGCGTGGTGGTAATGGGGCTGGGCAACCTGCTGTGGGCCGATGAAGGCTTCGGCGTGCGGGTGGCGGAACGGCTGTATGCCCATTACCACTGGCCCGAGGATGTGGAGATTGTCGATGGCGGCACCCAAGGACTGAACTTGCTGGGGTATGTCGAAAGCGCCGGTCATCTGTTGATTCTCGATGCCATTGATTACGGGCTGGAACCCGGAACGCTACGAACGTATGCCGGAGAACGCATTCCGGCTTATCTCAGCGCGAAGAAAATGAGCCTGCACCAGAACAGTTTCTCCGAAGTGCTGGCGCTGGCAGATATCCGCGGACATCTGCCAGCACATATTGCCCTCGTCGGTCTGCAACCCGCGATGCTCGACGACTACGGCGGCAGCCTGAGCGAACTGGCGCGGGAGCAACTGCCCGCTGCGGAACAGGCGGCGCTGGCGCAGCTGGCTGCGTGGGGAATTGTGCCGCAACCGGCTAATGAATCGCGCTGTCTCAATTATGACTGTCTGTCGATGGAAAATTACGAAGGCGTTCGCTTGCGTCAGTACAGGATGAGGCTGGAGGAACAGGGATGAGCAACGACACACCATTTAATGCGTTGTGGCAACGAATGCTGGCACGTGGCTGGACGCCGGTCAGTGAATGCCGTCTTGACGACTGGCTTACGCAAGCGCCAGACGGCGTGGTGTTATTAAGCAGTGACCCGAAACGCACGCCAGAAGTCAGCGATAACCCGGTAATGATTGGCGAATTACTGCGCGAATTTCCCGACTATACATGGCAGGTAGCGATTGCTGATCTTGAGCAGAGCGAAGCCATCGGCGATCGCTTTGGCGTCTTTCGCTTTCCCGCCACATTAGTGTTTACCGGCGGAAACTATCGCGGCGTGCTGAATGGTATTCACCCGTGGGCGGAACTGATAAACCTGATGCGCGGGCTTGTCGAACCGCAACAGGAGCGTGCTTCATGAGCGAAACTTTTTTCCATCTGCTGGGGCCAGGAACGCAACCGAACGATGACAGTTTCAGCATGAATCCACTGCCGATCACCTGTCGGGTGAATGGTGAACCGAGTATGGCGGCCCTGGAGCAATGTGCTCACAGCCCGCAGGTGATTGCGCTGTTAAACGAGTTACAACATCAACTAAGCGAACGCCAGCCGCCGCTGGGTGAGGTACTGGCAGTCGATCTGTTAAATCTCAACGCCGACGATCGTCACTTTATCAATACGCTTCTCGGGGAAGGGGAAGTGTCAGTGCGCATTCAGCAGGCTGACGACAGTGAAAGTGAAATTCAGGAGGCGATCTTCTGCGGATTATGGCGGGTACGCAGACGTCACGGCGAACAGTTGCTGGAAGACAAACTGGAGGCTGGCTGCGCACCGCTGGCGTTGTGGCAGGCGGCAACGCAAAACGTCTTGCCGACAGATTCGCTGTTACCGCCGCCCATTGATGGCCTGATGAATGGCCTACCGTTGGCCCATGAATTACTGGCACATGTACGTAACCCCGACGCGCAGCCGCACAGCATTAATATGACGCAATTACCCATCAGCGAAGCTGACCGGCTTTTTCTCTCACGTCTCTGTGGGCCGGGAAATATTCAGATTCGTACCATTGGCTATGGCGAGAGCTATATCAACGCCACGGGGTTACGCCATGTCTGGCATTTACGCTGTACGGACACCTTAAAAGGCCCGTTACTGGAAAGTTATGAAATCTGCCCAATACCGGAAGTGGTGCTGGCAGCGCCAGAAGATTTGGTCGACTCTGCGCAGCGGCTTAGCGAGGTATGCCAGTGGCTGGCGGAGGGGGCACCGACGTAAAAAGACGGTAAGTATCGCTTTCAGGCTTATGAATATCGCAATCGGCGAATACCTCTGGTCGTAGAGTTTCAGGATAAAGAGGGAGATCTACCATTAACGGGTTATTTTTCTCTCTTCGCCTACAGGAGTGCGCATGTGGGATGTCATTGATTTATCGCGCTGGCAGTTTGCTCTGACCGCGCTGTATCACTTTTTATTTGTACCCCTTACCTTGGGGCTGATTTTTTTGCTGGCTATCATGGAAACCATTTACGTGGTCACCGGCAAAACAATCTACCGCGATATGACGCGCTTCTGGGGTAAGCTCTTCGGTATCAACTTTGCTCTTGGCGTGGCTACCGGCCTGACCATGGAGTTTCAGTTTGGTACTAACTGGTCATTCTATTCCAACTATGTGGGCGATATTTTTGGCGCACCGCTGGCGATGGAAGCATTAATGGCCTTCTTCCTCGAATCCACCTTTGTCGGGCTGTTCTTCTTCGGCTGGCAGCGGCTGAATAAATACCAGCACCTGCTGGTGACGTGGCTGGTGGCGTTCGGTTCAAATCTCTCTGCGTTGTGGATATTGAATGCCAACGGTTGGATGCAATACCCGACCGGTGCGCATTTTGATATCGACACCCTGCGTATGGAGATGACCAGTTTCAGCGAGCTGGTCTTTAACCCGGTCAGCCAGGTGAAATTTGTGCACACCGTAATGGCGGGATACGTGACCGGGGCTATGTTTATTATGGCGATCAGCGCCTGGTATTTACTGCGCGGACGGGAGCGCGATGTCGCATTACGCTCGTTTGCCATCGGTTCCGTCTTCGGTACTCTGGCGATTATCAGTACGCTGCAACTCGGAGACAGTTCTGCGTATGAAGTCGCGCAAGTACAACCGGTAAAACTGGCGGCGATGGAAGGGGAGTGGCAAACAGAACCTGCACCTGCACCGTTCCATGTGGTTGCCTGGCCGGAACAGGATCAAGAGCGTAACGCCTTTGCCATCAAAATTCCCGCGCTGCTAGGGATCCTCGCCACTCACTCATTAGATAAACCCGTGCCGGGTCTGAAGAATTTGATGGCTGAAACCTACCCACGCTTGCAACGCGGACGTATGGCGTGGCTGTTAATGCAGGAAATATCGCAAGGCAATCGTGAGCCGCATGTGTTGCAGGCATTCCGGGAGCTGGAAGGCGACCTGGGTTACGGCATGTTGCTCTCCCGCTATGCACCGGATATGAATCATGTCACAGCCGCACAGTACCAGGCGGCGATGCGTGGCGCGATACCTCAGGTTGCGCCGGTATTCTGGAGTTTCCGCATCATGGTGGGCTGTGGTTCCCTGCTGCTACTGGTGATGCTGATTGCGCTTGTTCAGACGCTGCGTGGCAAAATCGACCAGCATCGCTGGGTGCTGAAAATGGCGCTCTGGAGTTTGCCGCTGCCGTGGATTGCGATTGAAGCCGGATGGTTTATGACCGAGTTTGGTCGTCAGCCGTGGGCGATACAAGACATCTTACCGACATACTCCGCGCACTCCGCCTTAACCACAGGACAACTGGCTTTCTCACTGATCATGATCGTAGGGCTTTACACCCTGTTCTTAATCGCCGAAGTCTACCTGATGCAGAAATATGCCCGTCTGGGGCCGAGCGCGATGCAGAGTGAACAACCGACGCAGCAACAGGGGTAAAGGAGAAAATCATGTTTGATTATGAAACATTGCGCTTCATCTGGTGGCTGCTGATTGGCGTGATCCTGGTGGTCTTTATGATCTCCGACGGATTTGACATGGGGATCGGCTGTCTGCTGCCGCTGGTGGCGCGTAATGATGATGAACGTCGGATAGTGATAAACAGCGTTGGCGCGCACTGGGAAGGCAATCAGGTCTGGTTGATCCTCGCAGGTGGGGCATTATTTGCCGCCTGGCCCAGAGTGTATGCAGCGGCGTTTTCCGGCTTTTATGTGGCGATGATTCTGGTGCTGTGCTCGCTGTTCTTCCGCCCGCTGGCCTTTGATTATCGCGGAAAAATCGCCGATGCACGCTGGCGTAAAATGTGGGATGCCGGACTGGTCATCGGCAGTCTGGTGCCGCCGGTAGTCTTCGGTATTGCATTCGGCAACTTGCTACTCGGCGTGCCGTTTGCTTTCACACCGCAATTACGCGTGGAATATCTCGGCAGCTTCTGGCAACTGCTGACGCCATTCCCTTTATTGTGTGGATTGCTCAGTCTTGGGATGGTGATTTTGCAAGGTGGCGTCTGGTTACAACTGAAAACTGTTGGTGTGATTCATCTGCGTTCACAGCTGGCGACCAAACGCGCCGCACTACTGGTGATGCTGTGCTTTTTGCTGGCGGGTTACTGGCTGTGGGTTGGTATTGATGGCTTTGTACTGCTCGCCCAGGATGCTAACGGTCCTTCCAATCCGTTAATGAAACTGGTGGCAGTGCTACCTGGTGCCTGGATGAATAATTTCGTCGAATCGCCCGTTTTGTGGATCTTCCCGCTGCTGGGGTTCTTCTGCCCATTGCTGACGGTGATGGCGATTTATCGTGGTCGCCCGGGTTGGGGATTTTTGATGGCGTCATTGATGCAATTTGGCGTGATTTTCACGGCAGGCATCACGCTGTTCCCCTTTGTCATGCCGTCAAGCGTGAGTCCGATCTCCAGCCTGACGTTGTGGGACAGCACTTCCAGTCAGCTGACGCTGAGCATTATGTTGGTAATCGTGCTGATATTTTTGCCCATTGTGTTGCTCTACACTCTCTGGAGCTACTACAAAATGTGGGGGCGCATGACGACAGAAACTCTCCGCCGTAACGAAAACGAGCTGTACTAAGGAGCAGGAACAATGTGGTATTTACTTTGGTTCGTCGGCATTTTGTTGATGTGTTCGCTCTCCACCCTTGTGTTGGTATGGCTGGACCCGCGTCTGAAAAGTTAACGAAGGTAAGCCTGATGAGGCGCATTAGCGTCGCATCAGGCAATCAATAATGTCGGATATGAAAAGCGGAAACATATCGATGAAAGCGATCTTGATCCCATTCTTATCTCTTCTGATTCCGTTAACACCGAAATTTGCATTCGCTCAGAGTGAGCCGGAGCTGAAGCTGGAAAGTGTGGTGATTGTCAGTCGTCACGGTGTGCGTGCACCAACCAAGGCCACGCAACTGATGCAGGATGTCACCCCTGACGCATGGCCAACCTGGCCGGTAAAACTGGGTTGGCTGACACCGCGCGGTGGTGAGCTAATCGCTTATCTCGGACATTACCAACGCCAGCGTCTGGTGGCCGACGGATTGCTGGCAAAAGAGGGCTGCCCGCAGCCAGGTCAGGTCGCGGTTATTGCTGATGTCGACGAACGTACCCGTAAAACAGGCGAAGCCTTCGCCGCCGGGCTGGCACCTGACTGTGCAATAACCGTACATACCCAGGCAGATACGTCCAGTCCCGATCCGTTATTTAATCCTCTAAAAACTGGCGTTTGCCAACTGGATAACGCGAATGTGACTGACGCGATCCTCAGCAGGGCAGGAGGGTCAATTGCTGACTTTACCGGGCATCGGCAAACGGCGTTTCGCGAACTGGAACGGGTGCTTAATTTCCCGCAATCAAACTTGTGCCTTAACCGTAAGAAACAGGACGAAAGCTGTTCATTAACGCAGGCATTACCATCGGAACTCAAGGTGAGCGCCGACAATGTCTCATTAACCGGTGCGGTAAGCCTCGCATCAATGCTGACGGAGATATTTCTCCTGCAACAAGCACAGGGAATGCCGGAGCCGGGGTGGGGAAGGATCACCGATTCACACCAGTGGAACACCTTGCTAAGTCTACATAACGCGCAGTTTTATTTGCTGCAACGCACACCAGAGGTTGCCCGCAGTCGCGCCACCCCGTTATTGGATTTGATCATGACAGCGTTGGCGCCCCATCCACCGCAAAAACAGGTGTATGGTGTGACATTACCCACTTCAGTGCTGTTTATCGCCGGACACGATACTAATCTGGCAAATCTCGGCGGCGCACTGGAGCTCAACTGGACGCTTCCAGGTCAGCCGGATAACACGCCGCCAGGTGGTGAACTAGTGTTTGAACGCTGGCGTCGGCTCAGCGATAACAGCCAGTGGATTCAGGTTTCGCTGGTCTTCCAGACTTTACAGCAGATGCGTGATAAAACGCCGCTGTCATTAAATACGCCGCCCGGAGAGGTGAAACTGACCCTGGCAGGATGTGAAGAGCGAAATGCGCGGGGCATGTGTTCGTTGGCCGGTTTTACGCAAATCGTGAATGAAGCACGCATACCAGCGTGCGCTCTCCATCAAGACAAATAAACATTTGCCGCTGTTGGTCCACGCAGGCCATTTACGCGGCAAAATTCCACGCGTAATCCTGGTATAAGCACTTCTGCGTCGCGGGGAGTGAATGCGGAAATATGGACCTGGACTTCTTTACGACCGTCGGAGGGGATAATGAATCCTTTGCCGCTTTTGCGATCAAAGGTTTTGACAATTCCTGTCATTTTACGGGACAAACAAATTCCTTACTGAAAATACTGCGCTGCACTATACGGGGTTAATAAAATAAAGCCAGCGATATTTAAGACCGCCGGACGGCTAAAATAAAATTTGCTTAATCTCAATTATCATGCGTTAATAGCTGCGTCGGTTTGAAAGACAGACAGCATACAAAGTAGTTTACTAAAGCAGTTCTCATTATCAGGCATTATCCCCTTCTTTTGAGTCTCTCTCCTGAACACTAAGTAGTTTCTGTATTAAAGCCCTGTTTGCCGAAAGGCCCAAAATGAAGGAAGTAAAATATGTCTAATAAAATGACTGGTTTAGTAAAATGGTTTAACGCAGATAAAGGTTTTGGCTTTATCACTCCTGATGATGGCAGCAAAGACGTTTTCGTCCATTTCACTGCCATCCAGAGCAATGAATTCCGCACGCTGAACGAAAATCAGAAAGTTGAATTTTCTATTGAGCAGGGGCAACGTGGTCCCGCGGCAGCGAACGTTGTTACGCTCTAAGGTTGCCGTTATTACTCAACATCTCCATTTCCGCTGTCCATGTTGCCATGGTTCACAGTACCGCACATCGGCATTCGATGTGACGGAGCGAAATCCTTTAGGAGCAAAGTGCATTTTTTGTAAATCGACGATGATCACCTTTGATAACGTCGCGCTGCAAATACGCACTGACCATGCGCCGCTGGATTTCACAAAATAATATCAGGCTCCCTCGTGGAGCCTTTTTTATATCTGCCTTATTTTTCTTCAATGCTGTATGTATAGTAAGCGATAACCTGTTGATTATTGAATCTTTCGGGGAGATGGCTTATAACATTTCTTACCTGACCAGGGTACCGGGAACCAACACCTTACTGGCGTGTTGCTGTCTTTTAAGACCAGAAGAGGTTAACAGTGAATATTGAAGAGTTAAAAAAACAAGCCGAAACGGAAATCGCCGACTTTATCGCGCAAAAAATCGCCGAGCTGAACAAGAATACAGGGAAAGAAGTCTCTGAAATTCGCTTCACCGCACGAGAAAAAATGACCGGGCTTGAAAGTTATGATGTCAAAATCAAAATAATGTGATTTTGTGAACATCACCCCGTGCGAGGTGATGTTCCGCTTGTTGCTAATTTAGTGACCAATCATTGGCGATTGCGGAATTAAGCGTTGGTACAATTCCTCCGGCACCGGGCTTTGCCATACTCCCGCATACATTGCGTAACCAGTTGCCGCAAACATAATCCCCATAACCAGTAGCGTCATTAACCAGCCAGACAACGCAA
This sequence comes from Escherichia coli DSM 30083 = JCM 1649 = ATCC 11775, assembly GCF_003697165.2. GTDB lineage: Bacteria > Pseudomonadota > Gammaproteobacteria > Enterobacterales > Enterobacteriaceae > Escherichia > Escherichia coli. Next base: position 3,018,330 of record NZ_CP033092.2, on the reverse strand, counting down.
AGGCTTTTTTATTTGCCGCAGGTTTTTGCAGTGAAAAGGTCAATGTTGAGGCTACCGGACATGACTCTACGCAAGTCATACAGCCGGTACATTCCACTGTTCGTACCTGAGTTAATTTATCGACCGGGATCCGTGATGGGCAACTTTTTGCGCATTTGCCACAATCGATACAACTTTCGGCATTGCGACGAATCTTAAACGGCGATAATAGCGAAACCACGCTCATCAGCGCGCCATATGGGCAAAGATAACGACACCAGGCATGGCGAATAAACAGGCTGGCAATCAGCAAAACGATCATGCTGATTAATGTCGCGGTCCCCATATGACGAAAGAAATCGAGCATTTTAACGTCCATCACCACGCTGTAGGGCGACAACATAAAATAGTGAATCGCCTGAGCGGGCATCAATAACGCGATATAGAGAAAAAAACTCAACAGCAAATATTTCACGCCGCGCAGAGGAATATCCAGCCAGCGGGGAAGGACAAATTGCCGACCAAACAGTTTGTTACCGAGATCGCCGATTAATTCCGAAAGCGTACCAACCGGGCATAACCATGAACAAAAGGCCTTTTTGAGTAATAGACTGATGACGATAAAAGCGACCAATAACAGCATCGCGGCGGCGTGGACGGACGGTAACTGACCTGTTGCAAGGCTATATTTCAGATTCATCAGACCGGCAATCGGTAGCCAGCCTTCGATACCTCCCGGTCTGGTGACAAATGTCGTACTACCTGCCGTTTCGTAATAGCGCACCCAATACCAGAACGTGATGGCAATATAAATATTAATTGCCAACAGTAATAATTGCGTCGCTTTACGCCAGGTCGTGGCATTGCGCCAGTCATTCCACGGTAATTTGCCGCCCGTCGTGCCTGGCCGCCGCTGCCAGCGGGTTCTTTTTTTCTCTGCCATGATTTTGCCAGTCCGTTAAGTTGCATACCAAATGCCACTATTCTAGTTGTTCTTAACTGGCTGATATTGATTCAAATCGCGTTCAGGTCTTTCTTATTAACCATGCTTCCAGAGCGGCAACACTGCGTGTAATTTCTTCGTGTGGAAGGGGGGCAGATAATGGCTGCTGCTCCAGTTGTGCGCATTGCTGGCTGGCGCTACGCATTCCCAGACTCGAGCAACTGCTTTTTAGCTGATGTGCGGCACGCTTTATTTTCTCGTTATCCTGACTGGCGCGGGCAATGTCGATTTCATCGAGAAGCGGCAGGGCATGTTGTTTAAATAATATCAGCCATTCGTGGATCTTCTCCGCCCCCATTAAATGAGCATCTTCATTGAGTTGCGATACATCCAGTGGTTGATCGTTATTGACTTGCAGTTGGAGATAGTGCGCCAGTAATTGACCGAGCACTTCACGCGGCACCGGTTTAGGGATAATCCCGCGAAATAGCGAGCTGGTACGCTGTCGCAGTGTTTCGTCAATGACATGGGCGCTAAAGCCAATCAAAACCAGTGACGGATATTGCTGTGCCAGTTGCCGGGCAAGGGTAATGCCGTCGATATCCGGCAGATCAAAATCCACCAGTGCGGCAGCAAACGGTTCGCTATTTTGCAATGCCTCTATTGCCTGCGCGGCATTTCCTACTGCAACGACCTGCGCACCACTGGTGTTCAGCATTTCGACAGTAATTCGCTGGGTGAGCGGGTTATCTTCAATTAACAGCAAACGCAAATCGTCCAGACGTACCGCCTGATTGACTGTTTTGGGCACGGGTGCAGTGGCAATACGTAACGGCAAGCGTAAACAAAAACAGCTTCCAACCTCCGGCGTGCTGGTGGCGCTCAGTTCGCCGCCCATCGCCTGGGCCAGACGGCTACTGATAGTCAGCCCCAGCCCGGTTCCGCCGCGTTTGCTGCTTACCTGAACAAATGGCTGGAAGATTTCTGCCAGTTTCGCGGGATCAATACCGCAACCGCTGTCTTCCACTTCGACCAGCCATTGTTCGCCATCAGTGCGACTACGCAGGATAATGTGCCCTTCGTCGGTGAAACGCAGGGCGTTGCTCAACAGGTTGGTGATGACCTGACGAATACGCCGCGGATCGCCCATTAACGCAGTCGGTACATCGTCGGCAATTTCTGTTGCCAGGCGAATCGGGCGACCTTTCACCCTTCCGCTCATTAATTGCAGGGTACTTTCCAGCAGCGGGCGCGGTTCAAAGGGTTCATCGCTGACCGAAACATTCTTGCCGCCTGCTTCGATAGCCGAATAATCGAGAATATCGTTGAGGATGGTCAGCAACGATTCACCAGAGTCGGTAATCGCCCGCAAATCATCGCGCTGGGCGTTAAGTGCGGGGTTATCTGCCAGCAGCTGTGCGGTGCCGAGAATACCGTACAGCGGTGTGCGGATCTCATGGCTCATCGCCGCCAGAAACGCCGATTTTGCCTGGCTGGCTTTTTCTGCTTCCGCCCGTGCCTGTCGGTGTTCTATCACCAGTTCCTGCAATTCAGCTGTACGCGCTTTGACCTGCGCCGCCAGCTGTTCGCGGTGGCGATTCAGTGCATGAACACTGCTGCGAAACGCATCCATCAGCCGCCCGATGGTATCCAGTTCCCGTACGCCAGCGGTTTCCGGGAAAGGGGAGTCGATATCACCATCCAGCAAGCGTTGCAGCGCCTGCGTTTGTTCTGCAAGAGGGCGCGTGACTGAGCGATAAACCACGCGCCAGAGGATCAGAATCAGTGCGCAAAGAGAAACTAATCCCAGCAATAACAGGCTGTATTGCCCGCGTGCACTGGCTTTTTCCAGATGTGCCAGCCCGTGCTGATTACGCAGCTCAATGGTGTCGACCAGCTGACTGACTTCGCTACTAAACTGCGCGAACTGGGCGATGTTATTTTGGGCGAGAGTTTGCAGGTGATTGCTGATTTCACTGTCCTGCTGATACAGCGCCAGCAAATCGCTATATTGGCTAACGGTAGTTAACGTTGTTGCTACCTGAGTACGAACACCCGGATCTTCAATGCGTATTTGCCGACGTTGCAGAATTTTCACCGCATTATTGAGCTGCTTTTCCAGCGTTGGCGCATTTTTCTGGATCTGTTCCAGCCCCAGATTCATCACCATTTGCTGCACCCGCAGGGCGCTAAGGCGCAGTTCATTCATCTGGTTAACATACTCAAGATCGATATCAATCAGCCGATCGAGTGCACTTTCTGCGGCCTGACGCTGATGTTGTTCGATCAAATCGTAAATCCCGGCCTGGGTCGCTCCGGCGGAGGTTGCCGCATTATTCGCCTGACCTTGCGCCAGGCGTGCGATCTCATCGGCGGCGGCGACTATCTGCTGACTGAGTTGCTGTTGTTGCTGGCGCAGTTGCAAACGCTGCCCCACCAGTTCCCCTTGCTGACGTAACGAACGGGAGATCTCCTGCTCCTGTTGTTCAATAGCGGTGGTGTCAAAACCTTGTTCCCGTAACGCTTGCAGCAACGCATTAATCTTCAGGCTTTGTGCGGTGAGCATTCGCCCCTGCGCCTGCCACATCTTTTCGTTATCGGCACTGGTCAGGTTCTGCGCGGCGAAAAGTTCCCAGGCGCTGGCTTCGCTCAACTGGCGCGCCATATTCATGGTAGGAATCAATGCCTGAGTGTTGTCTTTTTCCACCTGGCTGATAAAGCGCAGGTTGTACCATCCCACCAGGGTACTGGTCAGGGTTAACAGCGCCATCAGGGCAAAGCCCATCCAGAGTCTTCGGGTCAGGGTTAAATTCACGGTCGGTGCACTTTAGGTGAAAAAGGTTGAGTCGCAAAGCAGAATGCATCTAGCATAAAGCCTTATTATTGATGAGGCTATCATGCGCGTACTGCTATTTTTACTTCTTTCCCTTTTCATGTTATCGGCATTTTCGGCTGATAACCTGTTGCGCTGGCATGATGCACAGCATTACACGGTGCAAGCCTCTACGCCGCTAAAAGCCAAACGCGCATGGAAACTGTGCGCGCTTTATCCCAGTTTGAAAGATTCATACTGGTTATCGTTGAACTATGGTATGCAGGAGGCTGCTCGCCGCTACGGTGTGGATTTAAAAGTGCTGGAGGCAGGCGGCTACAGCCAGTTGGCTACCCAGCAAGCACAAATCGACCAGTGTAAACAGTGGGGCGCAGAGGCCATTTTGCTCGGTAGTAGCACGACGTCATTTCCCGATCTGCAAAAGCAGGTAGCAAATCTGCCGGTGATCGAACTGGTGAATGCTATTGATGCTCCCCAGGTGAAAAGCCGCGTTGGTGTGCCCTGGTTTCAGATGGGCTATCAACCAGGGCGATATCTGGTGCAATGGGCGCACGGTAAACCACTGAACGTGCTGTTGATGCCCGGCCCCGATAACGCCGGGGGCAGTAAGGAGATGGTAGAGGGTTTTCGCGCAGCCATTGCCGGAAGCCCGGTACGTATTGTTGATATTGCGCTCGGTGATAACGATATTGAAATCCAGCGTAACCTGCTGCAGGAGATGCTGGAACGCCATCCAGAAATCGACGTCGTTGCCGGAACGGCCATTGCGGCAGAGGCGGCAATGGGGGAAGGGCGCAACCTGAAAACGCCGCTTACCGTGGTGTCGTTTTATCTTTCACATCAGGTGTATCGCGGGTTGAAGCGGGGAAGAGTGATTATGGCAGCCAGCGATCAAATGGTCTGGCAGGGGGAACTGGCGGTTGAGCAGGCTATCAGGCAATTACAGGGGCAATCGGTGTCTGATAATGTCAGCCCACCGATTTTAGTCATGACGCCGAAAAATGCCGACCGCGAACATATCCGCCGCTCGCTGTCACCAGGGGGATTTCGTCCGGTTTATTTTTATCAGCACACATCAGCGGCTAAGAAATAACCTTCGCCATGTTGTGTCACCAGTAAATCCGCACTGAGTTTATGGCGTAAACGACGAATTAACACATCGACGGTGCGCAGGTCAGGGTTTTCCACCCGACGCGCAGAGAGCATACGCAGCAGACGTTCACGGCTGAGAATTTCGCCCGGATTAGTCACAAATGCCACCAGCATTTCATACTCTGCGCGGGTCAGTTTAATCGGCTCGCCATCCCGCTCCAGCGTATGGCGCGACACATTCAGGCAATAACCGGCAAAGCGATAGCAGTTGTCCTGAGTGTGCGGTTGCGCCTGTCGCGCGAGGTCGATTCGCCAGAGCAAATTTTTCACTCGTACCACCAGTTCGCGCAGCTCCAGCGGTTTGGTGACGTAATCGTCTGCGCCCATTTCCAGCCCAACAATACGGTCAATCCGATCGCTGCGTCCGGTAACCAGAATAATCCCCACCGTTGAGCGTTCTCGCAGGGCGCGGGTTAACATCAGGCCATTTTCATCGGGCAAATTGATATCCAGCAGAATCAAATCCACCGGCTGATTCTGCATAATTTCCCGCAGCCCGGCACCGCTCGCCGTAACGGAAACGGTATACCCCTCCTGAGTGAAGTAAGATTGTAATCGCGCCTGGGTAACCGGCTCATCTTCAACAATAACAATGTGATGTGGCATCAGAGGGTTTTACTCATTCTGTTCATATCTGTTCATATTCTGCCGTAAGCTGTTCATCCTGACCAGTGCCGCTGTTCATATTTGCTCATTAAGATCGCTTCACTAAACCATAATTTTACAGGGGCTATTATGCGGAAACTCTGGAACGCGCTACGCCGACCCAGTGCTCGTTGGTCGGTACTGGCGCTGGTCGCTACTGGGATTGTGATTGGCATTGCGCTGATTGTATTGCCACACGTTGGGATCAAAGTCACCAGCACAACCGAATTTTGTGTCAGTTGCCACAGTATGCAACCGGTGTATGAAGAATATAAACAGTCGGTGCATTTCCAGAACGCCTCCGGCGTGCGAGCTGAATGCCATGACTGTCATATCCCGCCGGATATTCCAGGCATGGTGAAGCGCAAACTGGAAGCGAGCAACGACATTTACCAGACCTTTATTGCCCACTCCATTGATACACCTGAGAAATTTGAAGCCAAACGCGCGGAACTTGCCGAGCGTGAATGGGCGCGAATGAAAGAAAACAACTCGGCAACCTGCCGCTCCTGCCATAACTACGATGCGATGGATCATGCGAAGCAGCATCCTGAAGCGGCGCGTCAGATGAAGGTGGCAGCGAAAGATAATCAATCCTGCATCGACTGTCATAAAGGTATTGCCCACCAGTTACCGGATATGAGTAGTGGCTTCCGTAAGCAGTTCGATGAGCTGCGCGCCAGTGCTAATGATAGTGGTGACACGCTGTACTCCATTGATATTAAGCCGATTTATGCGGCGAAAGGCGATAAAGAAGCGTCTGGTTCTCTGCTGCCTGCTTCGGAAGTGAAAGTCCTTAAACGTGACGGCGACTGGCTGCAAATTGAAATCACTGGCTGGACGGAAAGTGCAGGACGTCAGCGTGTACTCACCCAATTCCCAGGTAAACGCATCTTTGTTGCCTCGATTCGTGGTGATGTGCAGCAGCAGGTGAAAACACTGGAGAAAACCACCGTTGCCGACACCAATACCGAGTGGAGCAAGTTGCAGGCCACTGCGTGGATGAAGAAAGGCGACATGGTGAACGATATCAAACCGATCTGGGCTTATGCGGATTCGCTGTACAACGGCACCTGTAACCAGTGCCACGGCGCACCGGAAATATCCCACTTTGACGCTAACGGTTGGATCGGCACGCTCAACGGCATGATTGGCTTTACCAGCCTCGATAAACGTGAAGAACGCACCTTGTTGAAATATCTGCAAATGAATGCGTCTGACACCGCAGGTAAAGCTCACGGCGATAAGAAGGAAGAAAAATAATGAACAATAACGATCTCTTTCAGGCATCACGTCGGCGTTTTCTGGCACAACTCGGCGGCTTAACCGTCGCCGGGATGCTGGGGCCGTCATTGTTAACGCCGCGCCGTGCGACTGCGACGCAAGCGGCGACTGAGGCTGTCATCTCGAAAGAGGGCATTCTTACCGGGTCGCACTGGGGGGCTATCCGCGCGACGGTGAAGGATGGTCGCTTTGTGGCAGCAAAACCGTTCGAACTGGATAAATATCCGTCGAAAATGATCGCCGGATTGCCGGATCATGTACACAACGCGGCGCGTATTCGTTACCCGATGGTACGCGTGGACTGGCTGCGTAAGCGCCATCTGAGCGACACCTCCCAACGCGGTGATAACCGTTTTGTGCGCGTGAGCTGGGATGAAGCCCTCGACATGTTCTATGAAGAACTGGAACGCGTACAGAAAACTCACGGGCCGAGTGCCTTGCTGACCGCCAGTGGTTGGCAATCGACAGGGATGTTCCATAACGCTTCGGGGATGCTGGCGAAAGCTATTGCCTTACATGGTAATAGCGTGGGTACGGGCGGAGATTACTCTACCGGGGCTGCGCAGGTGATCCTGCCGCGCGTGGTAGGTTCGATGGAAGTGTATGAACAGCAAACCTCCTGGCCGCTGGTATTGCAGAACAGCAAAACTATTGTGCTGTGGGGCTCCGATTTGTTGAAAAACCAGCAAGCGAACTGGTGGTGCCCGGATCACGATGTTTATGAATATTACGAGCAGCTAAAAGCGAAAGTCGCCGCCGGTGAAATTGAGGTCATCAGCATCGATCCGGTTGTCACATCCACCCATGAGTATCTGGGGCGCGAGCATGTGAAGCACATTGCGGTTAACCCGCAAACTGACGTGCCGCTGCAACTGGCGCTGGCGTATACGCTGTACAGTGAAAACCTGTACGACAAAAACTTCCTCGCTAACTACTGTGTAGGTTTTGAGCAGTTCCTGCCGTATCTGCTGGGTGAGAAAGACGGTCAGCCGAAAGATGCCGCATGGGCTGAAAAACTGACCGGCATTGATGCCGAAACCATTCGTGGGCTGGCACGGCAGATGGCGGCGAACAGAACGCAGATTATTGCTGGCTGGTGCGTACAGCGTATGCAGCACGGTGAACAGTGGGCGTGGATGATTGTCGTTCTGGCGGCGATGCTGGGGCAAATTGGCCTGCCAGGTGGTGGTTTTGGTTTTGGCTGGCACTATAACGGCGCAGGCACGCCGGGGCGTAAAGGCGTTATTTTGAGTGGTTTCTCCGGCTCTACGTCGATTCCGCCTGTTCACGACAACAGTGACTACAAAGGCTACAGCAGCACCATTCCGATTGCCCGTTTTATCGATGCGATCCTCGAACCGGGGAAAGTGATCAACTGGAACGGTAAATCGGTAAAACTGCCGCCGCTGAAAATGTGTATTTTTGCCGGAACTAACCCGTTCCATCGCCATCAGCAGATCAACCGCATTATTGAAGGCTGGCGCAAGCTGGAAACGGTTATCGCCATAGATAACCAGTGGACCTCAACCTGCCGCTTTGCCGATATCGTGCTGCCTGCGACCACGCAGTTTGAGCGTAACGATCTCGACCAGTACGGCAACCACTCCAATCGTGGCATCATCGCCATGAAACAGGTCGTGCCGCCGCAGTTCGAGGCGCGCAACGACTTTGATATTTTCCGCGAGCTGTGCCGCCGCTTTAATCGCGAAGAAGCCTTTACCGAAGGGCTGGACGAGATGGGCTGGCTGAAACGCATCTGGCAGGAAGGTGTACAACAAGGCAAAGGACGCGGCGTTCATCTGCCAGCGTTTGATGACTTCTGGAATAACAAAGAGTACGTCGAGTTTGACCATCCGCAGATGTTTGTTCGCCACCAGGCATTCCGCGAAGATCCGGATCTCGAACCGCTGGGCACGCCGAGTGGCCTGATTGAGATCTACTCAAAAACCATCGCCGACATGAACTACGACGATTGTCAGGGGCATCCGATGTGGTTTGAGAAAATCGAACGCTCCCACGGTGGGCCTGGCTCGCAGAAGTATCCGTTGCATCTGCAATCTGTGCATCCGGATTTCCGACTTCACTCGCAGTTATGTGAGTCGGAAACTCTGCGTCAGCAATATACCGTAGCGGGTAAAGAGCCAGTATTTATTAGCCCGCAGGATGCCAGCGCGCGCGGTATTCGTCACGGTGATGTGGTACGCGTCTTTAACGTTCGTGGTCAGGTGTTGGCTGGAGCAGTGGTTTCTGACCGTTATGCACCCGGCGTGGCGCGAATTCACGAAGGGGCATGGTACGATCCGGACAAAGGCGGCGAGCCAGGGGCGCTGTGCAAATACGGTAACCCCAACGTGTTGACCATCGACATCGGTACTTCGCAGCTGGCGCAGGCGACCAGTGCGCACACTACGCTGGTGGAAATTGAGAAGTACAACGGAACAGTGGAGCAGGTGACGGCGTTTAACGGCCCCGTGGAGATGGTGGCGCAGTGCGAATATATTCCCGCGTCGCAGGTGAAATCATGACCACGCTGACAGTACAACAGATTGCCTGTGTTTACGCCTGGCTGGCGCAGTTGTTCTCCCGTGAACTGGACGATGAACAACTGACGCAAATCGCCAGTGCGCAGATGGCTGAATGGTTTTCGTTGCTGAAAAGCGAACCTCCGCTCACTGCGGCGGTGAATGGGCTGGAAAACAGTATTGCCACTCTGACAGTACGTGACGATGCCCGTCTGGAACTGGCCGCTGACTTTTGCGGCCTGTTTCTGATGACCGACAAACAAGCGGCGCTGCCGTATGCATCGGCCTACAAACAGGACGAGCAAGAGATTAAACGCTTGTTAGTTGAGGCAGGGATGGAGACCAGCGGCAATTTCAACGAACCGGCAGATCATCTGGCGATCTATCTCGAGTTGTTGAGTCATCTGCATTTTTCGCTGGGAGAGGGGACCGTTCCTGCGCGAAGAATCGACGGTTTGCGGCAAAAAACACTGACGGCGCTGCGGGAATGGTTACCAGAGTTTGCTGCGCGTTGTCGACAGTATGACAGTTTTGGTTTTTACGCGGCACTAAGCCAGTTATTGCTGGTGTTAGTGGAGTGTGACTACCAAAAAAGATAATGCCGTTTGTAGGCCTGATAAGACGCGGCAGGCGTCGCATCAGGCATTAGTGCGCAGTTGCCGGATGCGGCGAGAACGCCTTATCCGGCCTACGGGAACAGTGCTTTTTGTGGGCCTGATAAGATGCGTTAAGCGTCGCATCAGGCATTAGTGCGCAGTTGCCGGATGCGGCGAGAACGCCTTATCCGGCCTACGGGAACAGTGCTTTTTGTGGGCCTGATAAGATGCGTTAAGCGTCGCATCAGGCATTATGGCGCAGTTGCCGGATGCGGCGAGAACGCCTTATCCGGCCTACGGGAACAGCGCTTTTTGTGGGCCTGATAAGACGCGTTAAGCGTCGCATCAGGCAACAAACTCACGGGTGAGCCACAAACCGGGAAAGCCGCTGGCGCAGCAGGCGGTTTTCCTGCTTCAGGTGCGCAATATCATCCATTAACGTCAGCGCCACCGCGATCCCCGGCCAGTCCAGAGCCAGTTCATGACGCAGGCGTACCGCGCGTTGCACCACAATGGCGGCATGGTCGTCAAATACCCAGGTTGTCTCCTGGATCTCACTCGGTTCAACCACCCCCAAACCGACAATTTCATTCAACTCCTCTTCAGAGATGCCGGTATGCAGGCAAAATTCGGTAATAGTAAAAGTCACCGTAACATTAGCCATTATGCTTTCCCCCAATCTTTACGTGGATCAAAAGACGACTGGGCGTCTGCCAGTTGCTGCCACAGCGCGGCAGTGTTTTCATCCGGTTTCGGCGGCATCACGATTTTCAGTACCGCATACAGATCGCCGGTCTGTTTTTTGCTCACCAGACCTTTGCCTTTAACGCGCAATCGTTGCCCGGCCTGGCTGCCAGGCGGGATAGTCAGCAAAATGCTTTCTTTCAGTGTTGGAACGGTGACTTTAGTACCCAGCGCCGCTTCCCACGGGCTAACCGGCACCACTATTTCCAGATCCTGGCCGACAATATCAAACAGCGGATGTGGCGCAATGTGAATCACCAGCCACAGGTCGCCATTTGGACCGCCGTTTTCGCCCGGCGTCCCCTGACCTTTCAGGCGGATGCGTTGACCATTGCCGACGCCCGCCGGGATCTTCACATTCAGCGTTTTCGGGATTTCCTGTTCGATCATGCCAAAGGCGTTATAAACCGGCAGGTTATAGCTGATGGTACGCTTATGCTCAGTAAGCGTTTCTTCGAGGAATACCGCCACTTCGATTTCAATATCGTGGCCGCGTGTGGCGGGGCGTTGACGGCTCTGGCGGGCATGCTGACCGAAAATTGACGAGAAGATATCGTCAAAATCTTCGGCGTTAAAACTCTGACCGTCGCCATGATGGAACTGACGGTTAAATTGCGGATCGTTGCGATGTTGCCACATCTGATCATACTCAGCGCGACGTTGTTCATCACTTAACACTTCCCAGGCTTCAGCGACCTCTTTGAAGCGGGCTTCGGCATCCGGTTCTTTGCTGACATCAGGATGGTATTTGCGGGCCAGTCGACGATAGGCGGTCTTGATTGTCTTGAGATCGTCCGTCGGTTTCACGCCCATGATGGCGTAATAATCCTTTAATTCCATAGCGTTATCTCGCGTAAATCAACACAAATTGAAGGAACCCCTGTAAGGTAACTCCTATAAGTGTAGGGTAATCCTCAAAATTTCATATGCCAACACAGAATATGTTATTGAAATCATCGCGGAGGGGAGGTCGCCTCAAGGTGGGAGGAACATATTTTATTTACCTCACTCCTGAACTTTTGGCTCATGCTTACAAGTTAAACAATAAGGAAAGGAATGCACAACTCGACTATTTAAATCGTTATGCAATTTAATGATAAAGACATGTGCTAAAAACCATTGCTATTAGTCTCACATTCTTTTTTTATTGGTAATGGTAACGCCGCTGATTTTCTTTATAGCTACTGATGTAATCATTAGCGGCGTAAACGAGGCCGGGGCTAATCAGGCATAGTTTGCGTCAAAACTTGCCTGTTTTTAAAGGGGAATATAGAAAAACAGGCGTTCAACGAGCCATTTTGCGAACCTGTTCCCGGAAAAATGACATATTTCTGTCACACTCTTTAATTATTGATAACAAAAGAGGTGTGAGGAATGAACAAAACGCTAATCGCCGCAACTGTGGCAGGGATAGTTTTACTCGCTTCAAATGCTCAGGCACAAACCGTACCGGAAGGCTATCAGCTACAGCAAGTCCTTATGATGAGCCGTCATAACTTACGTGCGCCGCTGGCGAACAATGGCAGTGTGCTGGAGCAGTCGACGCCGAATAAATGGCCTGAATGGGACGTCCCCGGTGGGCAGCTCACCACTAAAGGGGGCGTGCTCGAAGTGTATATGGGCCATTATATGCGTGAATGGCTGGCAGAACAGGGGATGGTGAAATCAGGGGAATGCCCGCCACCGGACACCGTTTATGCCTATGCCAATAGTCTGCAACGCACCGTCGCGACCGCGCAGTTCTTTATTACTGGCGCATTCCCTGGGTGTGATATTCATGTTCATCACCAGGAAAAAATGGGCACTATGGACCCCACCTTTAACCCAGTGATCACCGATGATTCCGCCGCATTCAGTGAACAGGCGGTGGCGGCAATGGAGAAAGAGCTCAGCAAACTCCAGCTTACCGACAGCTACAAGCTACTGGAACAAATCGTTAACTATAAAGATTCCCCTGCCTGTAAAGAGAAGCAACAATGTTCGCTTGTAGATGGCAAAAATACCTTTAGCGCGAAGTATCAACAAGAACCGGGCGTTTCCGGGCCGCTGAAAGTTGGCAACTCGCTGGTAGATGCGTTTACTTTGCAATACTACGAAGGTTTTCCGATGGATCAGGTGGCCTGGGGAGAAATTAAATCTGACCAGCAGTGGAAGGTGTTGTCGAAGCTGAAAAACGGTTACCAGGACAGCCTGTTTACCTCACCGGAAGTGGCGCGCAATGTTGCGAAACCGCTGGTCAGTTATATCGACAAAGCCCTGGTCACCGATCGCACCAGTGCACCGAAAATCACGGTATTAGTTGGGCACGACTCCAACATTGCCTCTCTGTTAACGGCGCTGGATTTCAAACCGTATCAGTTGCATGACCAGAACGAACGCACGCCGATTGGCGGCAAAATCGTTTTCCAGCGTTGGCATGACAGCAAAGCCAATCGCGACCTGATGAAAATTGAATATGTGTACCAGAGTGCGGAACAGTTACGTAATGCCGATGCGTTAACCCTGCAGGCACCTGCGCAGCGCGTGACGCTGGAATTAAGCGGTTGCCCGATAGATGCCAACGGTTTTTGCCCAATGGATAAGTTTGATAGCGTATTGAATGAAGCGGTGAAATAACAGAAAACTCCCCCGCGTGAAGCGGGGGAGTCGCTGGTTAAACGTTTTTACGTTCGATGGTCTGTTCGCCCCAAAAAAGCGAATCTTTATCGGTCTTAGCAAAGGCTTTGACTAACACTTCATCGCTACCTTCTTCCCAAATCTTTTCCGCCATTTTTTCGTCGTACCCGGCGACTTCGAAAATGGCCTCGGCTATTTCCGGCGACGTATTGCGCAGAGATGCCCATTCACCGACGTGATGAGCTTTCGCTTCTTGAGTTGGCATGCGTATCCTCCTGTTGAAGATTAGCCGTTAAGTTTAACTGCCAGACCTGCGACATATTCCCCTTGATAACGAGCAATAGACAGTTCTTCCTGGCTGGGCTGGCGTGAACCGTCACCGCCTGCGATGGTGGTTGCGCCGTACGGCGTACCGCCGCGAACCTGTGAAACGTCAAATAATTCCTGCGCTGCGTAGCCAATGGGGACAATCACCATGCCGTGATGCGCAAGGGTCGTCCAGGTGGATGTGATGGTTTGTTCCTGACCGCCGCCAGTACCGGTGGAACTAAAGACGCTCGCCAGTTTTCCGTATAGTGCGCCGGAAGCCCACAGGCCGCCCGTCTGGTCGAGGAAGGTACGCATTTGACCGGACATGTTACCAAAGCGGGTAGGTGTACCAAAAATAATGGCGTCGTAATCGGCCAGTTCTTGCGGGGTTGCAACCGGTGCAGTTTGCGTTTTACCGCCTGCTTTTTCAAATAATTGCGGCGGCATGGTTTCCGGTACACGCTTAACGACAACTTCTGCGCCATCCACTTTGCTTGCACCCTCAGCAACTGCGCGTGCCATCGTTTCAATATGTCCGTACATGGAATAATAAAGCACCAGAACTTTAGCCATTTCTAACCACTCCTCGTGTTATCTCTATTCCGTAGCGATTCGCTACCACTTATTTAAAGATAAGACGTCCTTTTCAGAGTGCAAATTTCACAACCACTTATTTGATTTATAACAACTTTCACAAGCACGTAATTTTGTCGCAAAATGACACATTTTTATCTCATCGCGTTTTTTTAATCATAAGAGCGGCTTATGGATAATTATTGGAGATGATATCTATTCTCGCTAAGAAGCTGTTGCAGGATATTACCAAACGCGGGTCTGCCCGCGTCAGTTCACTAAGCTTAGTCCCACGTAGCGAAAATATGGCAGCCGCCATACGCCGCGTTAATTCTATGCAATATGATGTCTATACCCAGACGGAGGTCAGTAATGGCAAACCATCGAGGCGGTTCCGGCAATTTTGCAGAAGACCGCGAAAGAGCATCAGAAGCAGGTAAAAAAGGTGGACAGCACAGCGGGGGTAATTTCAAAAATGACCCGCAGCGCGCATCTGAAGCAGGTAAAAAAGGTGGCAAGAGCAGTCACGGTAAAAGCGACAACTAGCCGGGCTAATCAATGACGCATGCATTTTTGTCTGTAGCTCGTCAAAAAGCCATCACCGCCGGTTACCCCGGCGGTTTTCTGTTTATGGCTTCTGATGAACAACTTCTGGCGGTGGAACGTCAACCAACCTTCTGCTTAACAACGCATTGAGTAAAATCGCGCCAAAAGTTGCTGTACCGATCCCTCCCAACGTAAAACCGCCCAGCGTGAGAGCAAAATCACCCGCACCCAGCACTAAGGTTACTGCGACCATAATCAAATTACCGTTCTGGCTTAAATCCACACTGTTTTGTACCCAGATCCGTGCGCCTGCGACGGCAATCAGCCCGAACACAACAATTGATGCACCACCAATCACCGCGGCCGGAATAGTATGGATCAGCGCGCCAAATTTCGGCGAAAAGCCCAACAGCATGGCGATGACGGCAGCGGCAACAAACACCAGCGTCGAGTAGACTTTTGTCACGGCCATCACACCAATATTCTCGGCGTAGGTGGTTACGCCGCTACCGCCGACAGAGCCAGAAAGCATCGTCGCCAGCCCATCGCCTACGAATGCCCGCCCCATATACGGGTCCATATTGCGTCCGGTCATCCCGGCGACCGCCTTGAGATGACCTAAGTTTTCCGCCACCAGAATCACCGCCACGGGCGCAATCAGCATCATTGCCTGACCATTAAAAGCAGGAGTGGAAAAATGTGGCAGACCGAACCAGGCAGCATGGCTGACGAGAGTAAAATCGACGGCTTTTCCCAGCCCTAAAACGTTGGTCATCACGCCATCCAGCTATCAAAGGCCGAAGCCGATACATTTTTCACTGCGATAGGCGCTAAGTTCAGGCCAATCGCCATCACTACCGCACCCGTCACAACCGGCGGCATTAGTCGTTCAATCCAGCGCGTACCGATTTTCATCACCACCAGGCCAATGACGGTATAAACCAGCCCACAGGCGATAATCCCGCCCAGCGCGATGCTGATATTCGGATTAATTCCCTGACCATTAAAGCCCGTCGCGGCAATCACCACGCCGACAAAAGCCGCGCTGGAACCGAGATAACTGGGCACGCGCCCGCCGGTAATAAAGAAAAACAGTAACGTGCCGATCCCCGACATTAAAATGGAAAGATTGGGATCCAGCCCCATCAGAATTGGCATTAACACCGTCGCGCCAAACATCGCCACCGCGTGTTGAACGCCCATTACTGCCGTTTGAGCAAACGGCAATCGTTCATCCGGCGCGACCACGCCGCTCTCTGTAGAGGTCGATTTTAACTGCCAGTGAGGAAAACCGAACATTGCCATCAGCTGTCTCCTTAAGGAGGTTAACAAGCAGGGCGCATCAGCGCGTGATAACTGCGATCGAACCACACCAGCCCGTAGGGTGTGGCGTGACGATGAATCGCTTCGATGGCGCAAAACAAAATGTCGTGGGTGCCGACGCTCACCACCTGGCTGATACGGCAGTCAAACGAAACCAGTGCCTCTTCCAGTTGCGGGCATCCGGTCACACCAGTCTGCCAGCGGGCGGCGGCAAAGCGGAGTTCCATGGGCGTTTTGCCGCCAAAAAGGTTTGAAAGCGGCTCCTGCCCGGCGCTAAGTGTATTTACACACAGCGTTCGATTTTCATTGAATACCGGCCAGACGGACGCCCCACGATTCAGGCACACCAGTAATGTGGGCGGCGTGTCAGTCACGCTGCAGACGGCGCTGGCGGTGAACCCGGCGCGCCCGGCTGGACCGTCAGTAGTGATGATATTGACCGCCGCGCCCATACAGGACATCGCATCGCGAAAGGTTTGTTGATCGACAATGTTCATTGTTTGCTCCTTACAACAGCCCGCAGGCTTCTTCAAAGGACAGACGTGGCAGGCGCGCAAAAAGTTTGCTGGAATCGCCATAGCCGATATTAATCAGCAGATTGCTCTTCAGCGTGCTGCCCGCAAAAAAGGCGTCGTCAACGTATTGACGGTCAAAGCCCGACATCGGGCCGGTATCCAGCCCCAGCGCACGGCAGGCGAAGATCAGATAGGCCGCCTGCATGGAACTGTTGCGAAACGCTGTTTCTTCGGCAAGTTGTGGGCTGGAGGTAAACCAACTGCGGGCATCGCCGTGAGGAAACAGCTGTGGTAACCGTTCATAAAATTCACTGTCCCAGGCGACGATAGCGGTGACGGGCGCGGTCAGGGTTTTTTGCAGATTGCCGCTGGAAAGCGCCGGGCGCAGACGTTCTTTTCCTTCTGCAGTGCGGATAAACACGATCCGTGCCGGAGAACAGTTAGCAGATGTCGGCCCCCATTTCATCAGGGCATAAATCTCCCGTAACGTCTCATCGCTGACGGGTGTCTCCCGCCAGCCGTTGTGAGTGCGGGCATCGGTGAACAGGGTGCTAAGCGCACCTGGGCTAACGGCTTCGTTCATAGCAATTCCTTACAGAGCGGCTTCACGGTGATGTAACAGGCTGGCAAGCCCGTTGAGTAACAGAGCATTAAACGTTTCGGGATCGGTCACGTTGCAGGCGTGTCCGCCATAGCGCATCACCATTTTCTGGCTATCGGGCAGGGCGGCGTGAAGTTCACTGGAACATGCTGTTGGCACCAGCAGATCATCACTGGCGCAGATGATTTGCACCGGGCAGCGGATACGATCCGCATGGTGACTAAAGTCAGCGCGTTTGAGGGCGTTAAGTCGACGCAGTAAATTATTTTTGCCTTGAAAATGCGCCAGTGCCAGCGCATCTTCTGCCTCAAGGCGAGGTGCGCGGGCCGCCATCCAGTCGGCGGGATAGAGGAACAACGGCTGCGCTTCCACCCATGCCTGCGCGCCGCCGCTATGTAGTAACTGTTCGCGAACCTGAAAACAGCGGCGCGTATGGGCGTTTATTCGTAGCCAGCCGTTAACGCTGACCAGCACAGTTACCGACGCGGGATAATCCAGCGCCAGCTGCATTCCCACCAGCGCACCGAGCGCATGGCCGACCACCGCGTAACGCTCAATCCCTGCGGCTACCAGCGCCTGATGCAGTTCCGCTGCCATCTGGGCGATACTGTAATCTTCTGCCAGCGTGTCGGGATTATTGCCGGTGCCGCGCTGGTCGTAACAGACTACCTGATACTCCTGAACCAGCACCGCCAGTTGCGGTAACCAGTAACTGCCGCTACCGCCAAGACCCGAAATCAACACCACTACGGGCGCATCAGCATAAGGGGGAGGTGAGAGTGAAAGTTTCATCGCGGCCTCACTTGGCGATATGCGCAATTGTGGCGATTTCCACTAGCGCGTCAGGTTTTACCAGTCCGCACTGAATGCAGAATCGCGCCGGTTTGTCACCCGGGAAAAATTCGGCGTAGATTTCGTTAATCGCGGCGTAATTTTTCCAGTCGGTAATAAAGATGCTGTTGAAAGTCACATCCGCCATTGTGCCACCCGCCGTCTCGATGACCTTGCGGATGGTTTCCAGAACGTGGCGGGTTTGCGCCTTTGGGTCATCGGCAAACAGCACGTTGTTATGTTGATCAAAAGCCAGCGTACCGGAGACATACACCACGCCATCAGCCAGCGTGCCGGGAACGAAGGGGGCCAGCGGTGCGCTGCTGCCAGCAGGAATAATTACGGATTTTGGCATCGTTAAACTCCTTAAGCGATACGAGCAAAGGACGTGGAAGAAAGCGCGTCGCAGAACGTTTCGACGTCGCTGACCCAGCCAAAAAAGGTTTCGATATTGAACAACGCGGCTTTCTGTGCAAATTCCGGCCCCGCCTGGTGTGTTGCGTCTTCCAGCACCACGCCGAAATACTCCAGAAAAAAGCCGTCGCGTAGCGTCGATTCTACGCAGACGTTGGTAGCGATGCCGGTGAAAACCAGATGGCGTATTCCGCGGCTGCGCAAAATGCTGTCCAGCGGCGTATTGAAGAAACCGCTGTAGCGCGGCTTCGGCAGCACTATATCGCCAGGCTGCGGCACCAGCTCATCCACCAGTTGATAATCCCAGGAGCCTTTCGCCAGCAATTTCCCCTGCAGCAGCGGCTGATTACGCATGGTTTTCAGGGCGTTCGATTTATGATAATTCGGTGAGCCGGGGCCGCCAGCCTCGACATACTGTTCATCCCAGCCATTTTGAAACCAGATGATCAGCATCCCTGCCGTTCGCGCTGCGGTCACGGCGGTTTGAATGTTGGCAATGACCGGGCGAGTGGTTGAGACATCAAACCCGGCGAGATCTAAGTAGCCGCCTGGCGTGGCATAGGCATTTTGCATATCCACCACGATCAGCGCAGTTTGCTGCGGATCGAAGGTAATGGCTTCCGGTCGTGCGGTTAAGGTCGTCATCATGCCACCTCCTGAGTCAGCGCAGGGAGATGGGCGCGGCACTGCATCAGTGGTTGAATGCGCTCGCCGAAGTTTTCGATTCCCGACAGAAAATCATCGAAGGTCAACAGCACGCCTTCGGCACCAGGCACGCTTGCGACTTCATCTAACATGCGCGCGACACTGGCGTAAGAACCGACTAACGTCCCCATATTGATGTTTACCGCCGAAGTGGGATCGGCCATCTGACGGACGTTGGTGTCAGTACCTGAGCGGGTATCTTTCTGACTTTGTTCAGTTAGCCAGCTTAACGCCTCTTCATCCGCGCCCGCTTTGTAGTGTTCCCATTTTGCACGAGCGGCATCGTCGGTTTCGTCGGCAATCACCATAAACAACACATAAGAGCCAACGTCGCGTCCGGTTTGCTCTGCGGCCTGTTTCATCCGCGCAGCGGTCGGGGCGAAAGCCGTGGGTGTATTTACGCCTTTGCCGAAACAGAAGTTAAAATCGGCATACCGGGCGGAGAACGCCATGCCAGCGTCGCTTTGCCCGGCGCAGATCACTTTCATGGGGACACTCGGTTGCGGACTGACGCGACAATCATCCATAGTGAAAAAATCGCCTTTAAAATCGCTTTTCCCCGAGCCCCACAGGTCGCGCAGCACCTGAACATATTCGGTGAGATAGTCGTAACGACGGGAGAAATAGTCATCGCCAGGCCAGATCCCCATCTGCTCATACTCGGGCTTCTGCCAGCCAGTCACGAGGTTGACGCCAAAACGCCCGCCAGAGATGGAGTCGATGGTTGCGGCCATACGGGCGACGATTGCCGGAGGTAACGTTAAGGTGGCAGCTGTCGCGTATATCTGAATGCGTGAGGTGACGGCTGCCAGCCCCGCCATCAAGGTGAACGACTCAAGGTTGTGATCCCAGAACTCAGTTTTGCCGCCAAAGCCACGCAGTTTGATCATCGACAGGGCGAAATCGAAATGGTAGTGCTCCGCTTTTTGCACAATGGCTTTATTCAGTTCAAATGTCGGCATGTACTGCGGCGCGTGGGTCGAAATGAGCCAGCCGTTGTTGCCAATAGGTACGAATACGCCAATTTTCATCATCAACCTCTCTTCGTCTCGTAAAGTGAAAGTCAGACGGGGCGCTGCATCCTGCATATCCTTTTCAGCCGCGTAATGGCTTGTTTGCAAAGCGGATGCCAGTTTTTAAAAAGTGAATGTTATTAATGTGTTAATGTTAAGTTGTCTAAAATGCCTGAAAAAAGTGGACTAAACGGTCAAAACAGTTGCACATAAAACATGCATTCGTGCGCGATGAGAGTGCATAAGGTCGAGGCCGGGCGGGGGTTTTGCTATCCTGTTGCCAATCAACAAGAGGGGAGAGCGCATGACGCAAGGCGCAGTGAAAACAACGGGTAAGCGTTCGCGCGCAGTAAGCGCGAAGAAAAAAGCGATTCTTAGCGCAGCACTGGACACTTTTTCACAATTCGGTTTTCACGGCACAAGGCTGGAGCAGATCGCGGAATTGGCGGGTGTTTCAAAAACCAATCTGCTGTATTACTTTCCGTCAAAAGAGGCGCTGTATATAGCCGTACTGCGGCAGATTCTCGATATCTGGCTGGCACCGTTAAAAGCGTTTCGAGAAGATTTCGCCCCGCTGGCGGCGATCAAAGAATACATCCGTCTGAAGCTGGAAGTTTCCCGCGATTATCCGCAGGCTTCGCGCCTGTTCTGTATGGAGATGCTGGCAGGTGCACCGCTGTTAATGGATGAACTGACGGGCGATTTGAAGGCATTAATTGATGAGAAATCGGCGCTCATTGCCGGTTGGGTTAAAAGCGGCAAACTCGCGCCGATTGACCCGCAGCATTTGATTTTTATGATTTGGGCTTCCACTCAACATTACGCCGATTTTGCCCCTCAGGTGGAGGCGGTGACAGGCGTGACGTTGCGCGATGAGGTGTTTTTCAATCAAACGGTTGAAAACGTGCAGCGGATTATTATTGAGGGGATTCGACCACGTTAAAGATGCCGGAGGAGGTTGTAACATCCTCCGGCTACCTGTTTAACCGATCGTCATTAAACTGGCGTTACCGCCAGCAGCAGCGGTATTCACACTCAGCGAACGCTCGATATACAGCCGTTCCAGAAGGATATTGCTTTCGCCACGGGCAAAACCCTGCACCGAAACAATTGCACCATCCCGCGCGGCAACGGCTTCACACAATGCGCGAAGCTGATCCGAATCACCGTGGAAGATCACCGCATCAAAGGGTTGAGCGGTTATATTTTCCGCTTTCGCCAGTTGAATACGTTCGCTGACTGCCGATGGCAATGCCTTCACTAACTGACGATGCAGCGCATCATCCGGCCACAGCATCTGGCTACCCACCGCCAGCACGGCGGCGAGCTGAGTCAGCGCATCCTGTTCATCATCCGCAATACACAACACGCGCTCACGCGGCAGCAGCGTCCAGGTGTTGCGTTCACCCGTCGGCCCTGGCAACAATCGTTGTGTTCCTGCCTGCGCCAACTCGCCATATTGCGTACATAACGCCTGCAATTCTGGACGGTTTGCCGCCCATTCCCGCAGTGCATTTAGCGGCTGAGTCAATGCGGCTTTCAACTGCGCATCGACCGGATACTCCGCATCCTGACGCGCGAGCGTCACCGCCAGCGCACTTTCCGGGCGATTCGCCAGCAGACGGTAGAGATAGAGCGGACCGCCTGCTTTCGGCCCGGTACCGGACAACCCTTCGCCGCCGAACGGTTGCACCCCAACCACCGCGCCCACCATATTACGGTTAACGTACAGATTACCGACCTGCGCCGAGCCAGTGACCTGGGCAATGGTTTCATCAATACGCGTATGAACGCCAAGCGTCAGACCATAGCCGGAAGCGTTAATCTGCTCGATCAGCTCTGGGAGCTGGTTACGGTTGTAACGCACCACATGCAGCACCGGACCAAAGACCTCTTTTTGTAATTCGGCAAAGTCATCCAGTTCGATCAGCGTCGGAGCGACAAAGGTGCCGCTTTGCCATTCACGGGCATCTTCGCTGTTTTCCCGCACCGCCTGGAACACCTGACGGCCTTTACTACGCATGGTCTGAATATGACGCTCGATATTGGCTTTCGCTTCGCTATCAATCACCGGACCGATATCGGTGGTCAGGCGACCCGGATTACCCATCCGGCATTCGGCCATTGCGCCGCGCAGCATTTTCAGCGTGTGGTCGGCAATCTCATCTTGCAGGCACAGCACGCGCAGTGCCGAACAACGCTGACCTGCACTGTCGAACGCCGAGGCCAGCACATCTATTACGACTTGTTCGGTCAGTGCTGAAGAATCGACAATCATCGCGTTCATGCCGCCGGTTTCAGCGATGAGCGGAATAGGGCGACCCTGAGCGTCCAGGCGGCTGGCGATATTGCGCTGCAGTAACGTAGCGACTTCGGTTGAACCGGTAAACATCACCCCGCGCACGCGATCATCACCCGTCAGTTGCGCGCCCACGGTTTCACCCCGACCTGGCAGCAATTGCACCACGCCTGGCGGTACACCCGCTTCCAGCAAAATGGCGATCCCTTGCGCGGCAATCAGCGGCGTTTGTTCTGCCGGTTTTGCCAGCACGCTGTTACCTGCCGCCAGTGCGGCAGCGATCTGCCCGGTGAAAATAGCCAGCGGGAAGTTCCACGGACTGATACATACCACAGGCCCTAATGGACGGTGGGTTTCGTTAGCGAAATCATCCCGCACCTGTCCGGCATAGTAGTGGAGAAAATCGACCGCTTCGCGCACTTCAGCAATGGCGTTACTGAAGGTTTTTCCGGCTTCACGCACCAGAATACCAATCAGTTGCTGCATCTGGCTTTCCATTAGCACGGCAGCGCGATGCAAAATCGCCGCGCGTTCAGCCGGAGGAGTGGCAAACCAGATTGGCGCGTTATTAACCGCACTTTCCAGCGCCTGTTCTACTTCACGCGGCGTGGCTTCACGCACATAGCCCACAATATCTTTCGGTTCCGCAGGGTTAATAACGGGCGACATCTCACCAGCCGCGACCGATTGTTCCAGCATTGGCAAGGACTGCCATTTTTGCAGTGCACTATTGAGCAGGGCTGAAGAGAGCGAGGCCAGACGGTGTTCGTTAGCGAGATCCAGCCCTGCCGAGTTGTCGCGCCCGTGACCGTAAAGATCGCGCGGCAGGGGAATTTTCGGATGCGGTAATCCAGTTTGCCCTTCCTGTTGCGCCAGTTTTTCTACAGCAGTGACTGGATCGGCGACCAGTTCATCCAGTGGCAAAGAGGTGTCGGCAATACGGTTAACAAACGAGGTGTTAGCACCGTTTTCCAGCAGGCGGCGCACCAGATATGCCAGCAGCGTTTCATGTGTACCGACCGGAGCATAAATACGACACGGACGGTTAAGTTTGCCGTCGGCAACTTTCCCGGTGACCTGCTCATACAGTGGCTCGCCCATACCATGCAGGCACTGGAACTCGTACTGACCTGGGTAGTAGTTTTGACCCGCCAGTTGATAAATTGCCGCCAGCGTATGGGCGTTGTGCGTCGCGAACTGCGGGTAGATTAGATTTGGCACCGCCAGCAGCTTTTTCGCACAGGCAAGATAAGAAACGTCGGTATACACCTTGCGGGTATAAACCGGATAACCTTCAAGGCCGTCCATCTGTGCACGCTTGATTTCACTATCCCAGTACGCGCCTTTCACCAGGCGAATCATCAGACGGCGACGGCTTCGGGTGGCGAGATCAATCAGGTAATCGATCACCAACGGGCAGCGTTTTTGATAAGCCTGAATAACAAAACCGATGCCGTTCCAGCCTGCCAGTTCAGGCTCGAAACAGAGTTTTTCCAGCAGATCGAGGGAGATCTCCAGGCGATCGGCCTCTTCGGCATCGATGTTAATACCAATATCGTACTGACGCGCCAGCAGGGTGAGTGATTTCAGACGCGGGTAAAGCTCTTCCATTACCCGGTCATACTGGGCGCGGCTATAACGCGGATGTAGCGCCGACAGCTTGATTGAAATGCCCGGACCTTCATAGATGCCACGACCGTTAGACGCTTTACCAATGGCGTGAATCGCCTGCTGATAGGAAACCATATACGCTTGTGCATCTGCGGCAGTCAGTGCGGCTTCGCCCAGCATATCGTAAGAGTAACGGAAACCTTTCTCTTCCAGTTTGCGGGCATTGGCTAACGCTTCCGCGATGGTTTCGCCCGTGACGAACTGCTCGCCCATCAGGCGCATCGCCATATCCACACCTTTGCGGATCAGCGGTTCACCGCTCTTACCGATAATGCGGTTCAGCGAGCGGGAGAGGCTGGCTTCGTTATGGGTGGAAACCAGTTTGCCGGTAAACAGCAGCCCCCAGGTAGCGGCATTAACAAACAGGGACGGGCTACGACCAATGTGTGACTGCCAGTTACCGTTACTGATTTTGTCGCGAATTAACGCGTCACGGGTGGCTTTGTCGGGAATACGCAACAACGCTTCCGCCAGACACATCAGCGCCACGCCTTCCTGCGATGACAACGAAAACTCCTGCAATAACCCCTGAACCATACCTGCGCGACCACTGGCGTTTTTTTGATTACGCAGTTTATCGGCCAGTTGATACGCCAGTTTGTGCGCCTGTTCAGCAACTGGCTGCGGCAGGCGAGCTTGTTCCAGCAGCATAGAAACCGCTTCGGTTTCCGGGCGGCGATAGGCCGCGGTGATCGCGGCGCGGGAAACCGACTGGGGCAATATTTGCTCGGCAAAGTCGAGGAAAGGCTGGTGTGGTTCCTCTGCCGGAGTCGGTGCTTCATCGCTCTCATTGGCCGCGCCAGAAAGCAGCGCAGGTAGCTCCGGGAGAGTATCGCTGTTTTCCAGTTGTTCAAGATAAGAAAAAATCGCCTGTTTAATTAACCAGTGTGGTGTGCGATCGATACGTGTCGCGGCAGACTTAATACGCTCACGCGTCGCGTCGTCCAGCTTAACCCCCATGGTGGTGGTTCCCATGCCATTACTCCTGTTGTTCTGAAAGGTGCAACTTAACGTTATCGTGAAATATCTATGATGTTGCAACTTTGTGCAACCGTGTTAAATGTGACCTGCGTAGCAAGCTTAAAAATGAATGAAATGTTAATAAACGAAATCGATATGACAGGGATTAAAAAAATAACTCAGACTTTTTCTCTGCGGCAGTTAACATTTTTGAAAGGTGCAACCGCAAAAAATGTGAGAGAGTGCAACCTGATGAAAAATAGTGTCGCTGAGCACTAAAATTTAATGTAAATGGTGTGTTAAATCGATTGTGAATAACCAGCGCTTCCGGCAGGATACGGTCGCCCTGGTAAAACATAAACTCTGTTACCCCGTTCCGGTGGCAGATATAACGGCAAGTTTCGACATTGCCGATAATAATTTTTTGGAGACTTTAGATGGCTATTAGCACACCGATGTTGGTGACATTTTGTGTCTATATCTTTGGCATGATATTGATTGGGTTTATCGCCTGGCGATCAACGAAAAACTTCGACGACTATATTCTGGGCGGTCGTAGTCTTGGGCCATTCGTGACGGCATTATCGGCGGGTGCGTCGGATATGAGCGGCTGGCTGTTAATGGGGTTGCCAGGCGCTGTTTTTCTTTCCGGGATTTCCGAAAGCTGGATCGCCATTGGTCTGACATTAGGCGCGTGGATCAACTGGAAGCTGGTGGCCGGGCGGTTGCGTGTGCATACCGAATACAACAATAACGCCTTAACATTGCCGGATTATTTCACCGGGCGCTTTGAAGATAAAAGCCGCATTTTGCGCATTATCTCCGCGCTGGTTATTTTGCTGTTCTTCACCATTTATTGCGCTTCAGGCATTGTGGCAGGCGCGCGTCTGTTTGAAAGTACCTTTGGCATGAGCTACGAAACGGCTCTGTGGGCGGGGGCTGCGGCGACGATCCTTTACACCTTTATTGGCGGTTTCCTCGCGGTGAGCTGGACTGACACTGTACAGGCCAGTCTGATGATTTTTTCCCTGATCCTGACGCCAGTTATCGTCATTATCAGTGTCGGTGGCTTTGGTGACTCGCTGGAAGTAATCAAACAAAAGAGCATTGAAAACGTGGATATGCTCAAAGGGTTGAATTTTGTCGCCATTATCTCGCTGATGGGTTGGGGGCTGGGTTACTTCGGGCAGCCGCACATCCTGGCGCGTTTTATGGCGGCAGATTCTCACCACAGCATTGTCCATGCGCGTCGTATTAGTATGACCTGGATGATCCTCTGCCTGGCAGGGGCGGTGGCTGTCGGCTTCTTTGGTATCGCTTACTTTAACGAGCACCCGGCGGTAGCAGGTGCGGTAAACCAGAACGCCGAGCGCGTGTTTATTGAACTGGCACAAATTCTGTTTAACCCGTGGATTGCCGGGATTTTGCTGTCGGCGATTCTGGCGGCGGTAATGTCAACGTTAAGTTGCCAGCTGCTGGTATGTTCCAGTGCGATTACCGAAGATTTATACAAAGCGTTTCTGCGTAAACAGGCCAGCCAGAAAGAGCTGGTGTGGGTAGGGCGAGTGATGGTGCTGGTGGTGGCGCTGGTGGCGATTGCGCTGGCGGCAAACCCGGAAAACCGCGTGCTGGGCTTAGTGAGCTACGCGTGGGCAGGCTTTGGCGCAGCGTTTGGTCCGGTGGTGCTGTTCTCGGTGATGTGGTCACGCATGACGCGCAACGGTGCGCTGGCGGGGATGATCATCGGTGCGCTGACGGTTATCGTCTGGAAACAGTTCGGCTGGCTGGGTCTGTACGAAATTATTCCGGGCTTTATCTTCGGCAGTATCGGGATTGTAGTGTTTAGTTTGCTGGGTAAAGCGCCATCAGCGGCGATGCAAAAACGCTTTGCCGAGGCCGATGCGCACTATCATTCGGCTCCGCCGTCACGGTTGCAGGAAGGGTAAGGGAAGGCGTTTTACCGAAAATTTCACGTCATAACCGGAAGCAGGCAGAGGGCAATCAGTTATTGCCCTCTGCGTTTTTTCTCAAAATATTTTTACATCTTCTCATCATTATCACTACATTCCACTTGTATTTTTCTTCATCGTAATGATAATCGCTATCACTGCGATTTACTTTTCTTTGCATAGATTGACTCAGAAAAACGTTTAAGGGTGGGTGGCATGTTTGTTCCGTTTCTCATTATGTTGCGCGAAGGACTTGAAGCCGCGCTGATTGTCAGTTTGATTGCCAGCTATCTTAAGCGTACCCAGCGAGGCCGATGGATTGGTGTAATGTGGATTGGCGTGTTGCTTGCCGCTGCGTTGTGTCTGGGCTTGGGTATCTTCATTAACGAAACCACCGGCGAATTTCCGCAAAAAGAACAGGAACTGTTTGAAGGCATTGTGGCGGTGATCGCCGTGGTGATCCTTACCTGGATGGTTTTCTGGATGCGCAAAGTGTCGCGCAACGTCAAAGTACAACTGGAGCAGGCGGTCGATAGCGCATTGCAGCGTGGAAATCATCATGGCTGGGCGCTGGTGATGATGGTCTTTTTTGCCGTTGCAAGGGAAGGGCTGGAGTCGGTCTTTTTCCTGCTGGCGGCATTTCAACAAGATGTCGGGATCTGGCCGCCGCTGGGTGCAATGCTTGGTCTTGCTACAGCCGTGGTGCTTGGCTTCCTGCTCTACTGGGGCGGTATTCGCCTCAATCTTGGTGCATTTTTTAAATGGACCAGTCTGTTTATTCTCTTCGTCGCCGCAGGGCTGGCAGCTGGTGCCATTCGCGCATTTCATGAAGCCGGATTGTGGAACCACTTTCAGGAAATCGCCTTCGATATGAGCGCGGTGCTCTCAACTCACTCGCTGTTTGGCACACTGATGGAAGGGATTTTTGGCTATCAGGAAGCACCGAGCGTCAGCGAAGTCGCCGTCTGGTTTATTTATCTCATCCCGGCGCTGGTGGCATTTGTTCTGCCACCACGCGCAGGGGCGACTGCGTCCCGCTCCGTGTAGCAAATACGACGCAAACTCTTGCTTAGTTACAACATACTTTAAAGGGATAGTCTCGTCATGACCATTAACTTCCGCCGTAACGCATTGCAGTTGAGCGTGGCTGCGCTGTTCTCTTCTGCTTTTATGGCTAACGCCGCTGATATTCCGCAAGTCAAAGTGACCGTGACGGATAAGCAGTGCGAGCCGATGACCATTACGGTTAACGCCGGGAAAACACAGTTCATTATTCAGAACCACAGCCAGAAGGCGCTGGAGTGGGAGATCCTCAAAGGCGTGATGGTGGTGGAAGAGCGGGAAAATATCGCCCCTGGTTTTAGCCAGAAAATGACGGCGAATTTACAGCCTGGCGAATACGATATGACCTGCGGTCTGCTGACTAACCCGAAAGGGAAGTTGATCGTCAAAGGTGAAGCAACGGCGGATGCGGCGCAAAGTGATGCGCTGTTAAGTCTTGGTGGTGCAATTACTGCATATAAAGCGTATGTCATGGCGGAAACCACGCAACTGGTGACCGACACCAAAGCCTTTACCGACGCTATTAAAGCAGGCGATATCGAAAAAGCGAAAGCACTGTATGCGCCGACGCGCCAGCACTATGAGCGCATTGAACCGATTGCTGAACTGTTCTCCGATCTGGATGGCAGCATTGACGCCCGTGAAGATGATTACGAGCAAAAAGCCGCCGATCCAAAATTCACCGGTTTCCACCGTCTGGAAAAAGCATTGTTTGGCGATAACACCACCAAAGGGATGGATAAGTATGCTGACCAGCTTTATACCGATGTGGTCGATTTGCAAAAACGCATCAGTGAACTGGCTTTCCCTCCTTCAAAAGTGGTCGGCGGTGCAGCCGGACTGATTGAGGAAGTGGCGGCCAGCAAAATCAGCGGTGAAGAAGATCGCTACAGCCACACCGATCTGTGGGATTTCCAGGCTAACGTTGAAGGCTCGCAGAAAATTGTCGATCTGCTGCGTCCACAACTACAAAAAGCGAATCCGGAACTGCTGGCAAAAGTCGATGCCAACTTCAAAAAGGTCGATACCATTCTGGCGAAATACCGTACTAAAGACGGTTTTGAAAATTACGACAAACTGACCGATGCTGACCGGAATGCACTGAAAGGACCGATTACTGCGCTGGCGGAAGATCTGGCGCAACTTCGCGGTGTGCTGGGGCTGGACTAAGCGTTATGCAGTATGAAGATGAAAACGGCGTGAATGAACCGTCACGCCGACGTTTACTGAAAGGGATTGGTGCGCTGGCGCTGGCGGGAAGTTGTCCGGTCGCTCATGCACAAAAAACGCAAAGTGCGCCGGGTACGCTTTCACCGGATGCACGCAATGAGAAACAGCCGTTTTATGGTGAGCATCAGGCAGGGATCCTGACACCACAACAGGCTGCAATGATGCTGGTGGCGTTTGATGTGCTTGCCAGCGATAAAGCCGATCTTGAACGGTTGTTTCGCTTGTTGACTCAGCGTTTTGCTTTTCTGACTCAGGGCGGAGCGGCACCAGAAACGCCAAATCCGCGCCTGCCACCACTCGATTCCGGCATTCTTGGCGGCTACATTGCGCCCGATAATCTCACCATCACGTTATCGGTGGGTCACTCATTGTTTGATGAGCGCTTTGGCCTTGCGCCACAGATGCCAAAAAAGTTGCAGAAGATGACGCGTTTCCCTAACGACTCGCTGGATGCGGCGTTATGTCATGGTGATGTGTTGCTACAAATTTGCGCCAACACCCAGGACACGGTGATCCATGCGCTGCGCGATATCATCAAACACACGCCGGATTTGCTCAGCGTGCGCTGGAAGCGGGAAGGGTTTATTTCCGACCACGCAGCGCGTAGTAAAGGCAAAGAGACGCCGATAAATTTGCTGGGCTTTAAAGACGGCACCGCCAATCCCGATAGCCAGAATGATAAGTTGATGCAAAAAGTGGTGTGGGTGACGGCAGATCAGCAGGAGCCTGCGTGGACAATCGGTGGCAGCTATCAGGCAGTACGCTTGATTCAGTTTCGAGTGGAATTTTGGGACAGAACGCCGCTGAAAGAGCAGCAGACGATATTTGGTCGTGATAAGCAAACCGGTGCGCCGCTGGGCATGCTGCATGAGCATGATGTTCCCGATTACGCTAGCGATCCGGAAGGGAAGGTGATTGCGCTGGACAGCCATATCCGGCTGGCGAATCCCCGCACGGCGGAGAGCGAGTCCAGCCTGATGCTGCGTCGTGGCTACAGTTATTCGTTGGGCGTCACCAATTCCGGGCAACTCGATATGGGGCTACTGTTTGTCTGCTACCAACACGATCTGGAAAAGGGCTTCCTGACAGTACAAAAAAGGTTGAATGGCGAGGCGCTGGAGGAATATGTCAAACCTATCGGTGGCGGCTATTTCTTTGCGCTGTCGGGTGTGAAGGACGCGAACGATTATCTCGGAAGCGCATTATTGCGGGTTTAATGTTTTTAGGCGGATAAGGCGTTTACGCCGCACCAGGCGTTCGTACACTGATGCGACGCTTGCGCGTCTTATCATGCCTACAATCGGTGCGGGTCGGTAGGCCGGATAAGGCGTTCACGCCGCATCCGGCAAGCTTTTACCAGTACTGCGAATCCTGCTGAAAGCACACAGCTTTTTTCATCACTGTCATCACTCTGTCATCTTTCCAGTAGAAACTAATGTCACTGAAATGGTGTTTTATAGTTAAATATAAGTGAATATATTGTTGCAATGAATGCGAGATCTGTTGTAATTATTAAGTAGCAGCGGAAGTTCCCGGCAGTGATAGTCAGTCACTATGGAGATCGCGGATGGTAACGTCCTGTTCTGGACAATGTTTTGTTAAGCAACGCTCCACCACTTGCGGAGATTTCTCCTCCGGTAGCAACTTCGTCACTCTGTATTTTTCTCACTTCCTCTCTTTACTCGTGTTACCGACGCCGCAAACGGTGTGCGTAGCCGTTTTTCGGCATTTTATCCAAAAGCAAACTATGGCTTACAAGGAAGCCAACCCTCTGATGTTCGTGCGCATAATCGCGCTGCCAACGGCGCGTGTGATGAATACAAACAACTCAAGGTGCTCTCCATGGGAAGACAAAAAGCAGTGATCAAAGCTCGTCGCGAGGCAAAACGTGTGCTGAGACGGGATTCGCGCAGCCATAAGCAGCGTGAAGAAGAATCGGTCACCTCGCTTGTGCAGATGAGCGGCGTAGAAGCCATTGGTATGGCCCGCGACAGTCGCGATACCTCGCCCATCCTCGCGCGAAATGAAGCGCAATTGCACTATCTGAAGGCTATTGAGAGTAAGCAGCTGATATTCGCCACGGGCGAAGCCGGGTGCGGAAAAACCTGGATCAGCGCAGCAAAAGCGGCAGAGGCCCTGATACATAAGGATGTCGACAGGATTATCGTCACCCGTCCAGTTCTGCAAGCCGATGAAGATCTTGGCTTCTTACCTGGAGATATCGCAGAAAAGTTTGCTCCCTATTTTCGTCCGGTCTACGACGTGCTGGTCCGGCGCTTAGGGGCTTCCTTTATGCAGTACTGCCTGCGACCGGAAATAGGGAAGGTGGAAATTGCGCCGTTCGCCTATATGCGTGGACGTACCTTTGAAAATGCAGTCGTCATTCTTGACGAGGCGCAGAATGTGACTGCCGCGCAAATGAAAATGTTTTTAACCCGCCTCGGGGAGAACGTGACGGTTATCGTCAACGGTGATATCACGCAATGCGATTTGCCTCGCGGCGTGCGCTCCGGATTAAGTGACGCGCTGGAACGTTTCGAAGAAGATGAAATGGTCGGGATCGTCCGATTCGGTAAAGAGGATTGCGTACGTTCGGCACTTTGCCAACGTACGCTACATGCATACAGTTAAGTGTATTATCGGCGCAGAGCCCGGGCGAACCGGGCTTTGTTTTGGGTGTTTACGCCCGGACTAGCGCTTTTTCTGAAACCACCATTTTTATTTGCCCCTGGCTGGTGAAGTGTACGCTCATCCTGTGGCTTTTTTGTAGTTGCTGATAGAGCTCATCAGGTATTGCTAAGCTCTCAGCATATTCTTGCGGCGTATATTGGTAGGCTGCATGATGCTGCTGTTTTTGAAAACGTAGCTTATTGTACAGCGCCCAGACAATTAACACGACGGCATTCGCCACTGCCAGCAAAAAATAGAACTGAAGTCGGCTTCTGGCCTCGCTTTGCCAGTAATAACCCGTCAGCAGATCCATTGCGAATAAGAATATGAACAAAGCAAATAATGTCCATAAGATGGTTGTGGCAACATAATCAACCATTAAACGTACTGGCGATTGTCGGGTCGTAATAATTAAATTGTTCATATTAACCTCTCAGAATCCCGCGATCGGGACTTACCCAACGGGCGCGTTGCTTTTTAGGCATCAACATGACTCGTGTAAATGATACCAATGTCGTTGCCAGACTCAGCATCCAGAAAATAACCGGGAACCAAATAATCCAGAAAAGCGATGAAGTCAGATTATGCTCATAGCGATTCTCGATCATCAGGCTGACAATAAATTGCAGTAAACATAACGTACACAATAATATTCCGGCAGTATGTGTCGCAGCGATATGTGTCAATTCAATATTTAACGGTACACCGGCAAGTTGGACTGCGTAAATAATGAAACCGACCAGGCAAGTGAAGGCCCATATTGTCGTCAGGCAGTATTCAAAAAACAGCGGCCACATTCGAAAGTTTTCTTTGCGCCACAACCTTGTCATATTTTTGAGGAATACTTCTGCACCGCCCTGAGCCCAGCGCAGGCGCTGTTTCCACAGCCCTTTTAACGTTTCAGGCATTAATATCCAGCACAGCGCCCGTGGCTCGTAAAAAATCGCCCACTGATTCAACTGCAGCTTCCAGCTAATATCAATATCTTCGGTGATCATATCGTCACTCCAGTAACCCACTTCTGCCAGGGCGCTGCGACGAAATGCGGCAATAACACCGGAAACGGTAAATACGTTTCCATAGATACGCTGGGTTCGCTTGATCAAACCAATAATTGAGGAATACTCGCCAACCTGAATTTTACCCACCAGGGTAGAACGTGTTCGAATACGAGGATTACCGGTTACGGCACCCACACGCGGGTTGTACAACATCGGTTCCACAATATATGCCGCCGCATCGCGGTCTAATAACGCATCGCCATCAATGCACACCAGATATTCACTTTTCGCCGCGGCAGCTCCGGTTTTAAGCGCAATGGCTTTCCCCTGGTTTTGCGCCAGATGAATGACCCGCAGGTGGGGAATTTGTGCAGCCATGCGATCCAGGATGGCACGGGTTTTGTCTGTTGAACCGTCATTTACGGCAATAACTTCAATGTTCTCATAACGCTGTGCTAAAGCGGCGTGTATGGTTTCCTCAACGTTTTTCTCCTCATTAAAACAGGGAATGATAATGGAGATAGACGGATTATCTTTCAACTGGGGGGCTGGTGCGTTTTCTCCCCACGGCCAGTGGCGTTCACGATAGACCCAGAAATAGACGCCGCCAACAATCCACATAATAGACATAAAAAACGGCCAGAAGAAAACGAACCTCATCATCAGTTCACCAGAGTGAAAGTACGCTACGCATAGGGGGATGCATAACACCAGACATAATATAAAAAACGATACGATGCGATTAATCATTTTTCGGATACCAGGCTGTTGAAAACTCAGGACGAATAACGTCTATTTCAGGTTGGTTATGCAGAAAATTGTCGGGATAATAACCATAGTTTTTCCCTCCATTCAGTTGTAATAGGCTCATCCAGTGAGCGAGTTGTTGCGAAGAAATAGCCTGATGCTGACCATTTTTCTGCCAGTTTTGTGCCTGTAATTCTAAAATAGATTTGTCTTTAGCCTGAGGGATGTTTTTAATTTGATTGGTCAATTGTATTAACCATTGGTCAGCCGATTTTTCTGCGACACCTTCCATATAAGGCATAGCCATAATAGCGGTCCAGTCATAGCTTTTTAGGAAATCAGCATAATTCTGTGCAAACCACGCTTCACTTTCAGGTTGTATTACCGGAAGTGCAAAAATATTTCGTGCAGTTATAACATGTGGACCGCGAATGGCTTTTACGCGCGCACTAAGTTCTAAAGTGAAGTCAGTTAACGCACGACTTTTAAAGCGGGTCCACTGTTTAAATTGCTCCGGGTTTTGTCGAATTTCGCTCAGACTCCCGCTAAAGCCTGCTTGCTGATAAGCCGTGATAGCCGGTGCACTGGCATCTTCATAATCTGAAAGCAAAGCATCATCGTGGAACAATATGCCATCAAAAGCAGCATGTCCGGCAAGATCTTCATATAACATGCCAACTTGTGCTCTGACTCTGTCATCGAAAGGAGAGAGACGGCGATATTGTTCAGGATGAATTTGTGCTTTTTTCTCCCCAGTCGGTAAGTATTTTACTCGCGTTAATGTGGGATCTAAATCCCAGCTTAATACCGGCATCCACGCATAGATGTTTACACCTGAGCGGGTACGTAATTGCCAGGCAACCCGACTAAAAATATCTGCTTTCATTGGTAGCAAACGATTTGGAAACCAGACCTCTTTGACCAGCCCATCACCATCGGGATCAGCAAATGCCTGCAAATACACGGTTGATATTTGCATATCTTTCACCCGCTGAATTAGCACATCAATATTGCGATCCATTTGCTGGTGGTTTTCGTCATAAACGTAATCAAGATCGATATGCATTATCCGTTGTGGTGATTTTTCCTGTACGGTAATAATTTGCTGGGCAAACTCTTTTAATGAGGGATTATTGGCGATTAATACTCGCGGAATGGAATCCAATTGTGACGCATTTGCCAAACCTGATTCAAGGGTGAAGAACATGTCATAACCGAGTTTTTTTAATTCCTCTATCGCTATGCCATTCGCTTCGCCATAAGGCCAAACAAAAACGTGTGGATTTACCTTAGCCTTTGTACGCAGGTATTCCGTCATTTTTACAGCATCCAGACGAATTCTTTCCCGGTATTCTGCTGCGGTTTCATACCGTGCGTGGTCAGTAAAATATGCACGATTTACATATACAGGCAATAAGCTGCCGGTGGCATTAGCCTGAATACCGTAGTGAGAATTCCATGTATGAGAAGCGACCTCAACGAGCCGGGAACGCGCAACTTCTCGCACTTGTTGCCACGTGGCAAAATATTCTCGATCGACCATCTCATCGCCAAATTTTACTTGTTCATCCGCTGGCGTATCGACCCAACTGCCGACGGGGGCCCATACAGCAGGCCACTGGAAGGCCTGAAGAATTGGGAAGACGCGGGTATAAAAACTCTGGTAGCCGTCATCAAAAGTCAGCACTACTGCTTTTTCCGGTAGCGGTTTTCCTCCTCGATGTGCTTCACGAATTTGAGCAATACTGACCGGTTGATAACCGTTCTCGCGCAGCCAGGCAAATTGTTCACGCAGTGCTGATGTCCGCACTGACATAAAACGCTGGTCGGCAGCTTCGTCTTCAACGTTATGCCATGAAATCGCCACAAAACCATTATGCGGCCACGGTTGCTCGGCGAGTAAAGATTCGCGATCCTGTGGCGGTATAAATGATGTTCTTGACTGGCTAATGCACGCAGTGAGCATAATTATACTCACCAGCATCAGGATATATTTATTTCCATTACGTAACATATTTATCCTTAAAATCTGA
Organism: Escherichia coli DSM 30083 = JCM 1649 = ATCC 11775; assembly: GCF_003697165.2. Classification (GTDB taxonomy): domain Bacteria; phylum Pseudomonadota; class Gammaproteobacteria; order Enterobacterales; family Enterobacteriaceae; genus Escherichia; species Escherichia coli. The sequence goes on along the minus strand of NZ_CP033092.2, from coordinate 2,982,564 downwards.
ATGTCATATCGAATTCAACGTATAAGTTGTGTTCTCTGTCACCGTCATAAGGTCGTTTTTCCCAGCGTAGCGTTGCGCCAGCATCAATCACGTCATTCCAGCTAATACGTTGCCCGTAGCCGAGTTGGGTGACGACATCCGTGCCATAATGTTTTTGCCAGGAGGCACCAACACCTGCGCTGAAGATTTGCTCCCAGCTATTTTCATAGCTTCGCCATAACAAATGACTTGCCTCAAATGCCGGAACAATATCGAACGTTTTTATAGGGTTGTAGTATGGAGTGTCGTGTTCTGTATTTTGTTCGTAATACAGATTGGGTAGGAAATCGACAATCAAATATGGTGAAGACCAGATGCGTTCCTGACCCTCAAGTGAGACTTCCTGACGCTGGTTACTGTCGGAAAAATCAGTGAAAGCCCAGGAGACACCGTACTTACGCCGCTCATTTTGATACCAGCGAACATAAGCCTGAGCACTGTTGCCTGTAACACCATTTTTCATTGCCCGTAATGGAACGCGGTGAGAGAGGCGTTCCAGTTGCGAACCAATACGCCAGTTATCATTAAAATCATACCAGCCAGACAGGCGCGCGCCGGGTTTATGCTCATGATTGAAAACGCGTTCAGCGTACTCCGCCTCGAGCCAGATATTACGTGACCGCCACTCAACACCCGCCAGCCAGTCGCGAACAATCCCTTTTCCTTCGCTAAATTGTCCATCGGCATAACCGAATCCAGCAAAACCGCGCCAGTTATCCTTCAGCGGTGGTGAATAAACGATGGTGGTTAAGTCGACATCATGTTTACCACTATCCGGGCCTTCGGCATCAATTCCTGTTGAACCAGCTATACGAAGCTCTGCAAGATTATGTACATCAACCGCACGTTTTAAACGTACAACGCCGGGATCTTGCGGTTCACGTTCGACAACATCGTGCGTTAAGACAGCTGCCTGCTGCCATTCTTGTAACGTTAATGCTGTCCATGCTTGTTCAACCTCCAGATTAATATTACGTGGCTCGATCACTTCTGCTTTTTTTAATTCATTTTCTGCTGCACGATGCCAACCGCGGGCTTGTAACACACTCGCGTAATCAATGCGCAGTCCCTGATTTCCTGGTGCGTTATAAGCAAGCTCTCTGGCTATCATTTCAGTCTGAGGAAGATCATTACTATATTTTGCTACGGTTGAGAGAAACGAATGCCCCTGTAACCAGGTATCATTCGGGATGCTCGTAGGCGTGCCCATTAACCGAAGGAAAGGCGGCGAAGTATTAATGGTATGTTGGGTGACAGTTAGCGCGCCGGGATAATTTTCACTCTCCAGGTGGCTGTAAAAGAGATCCGCAAGTTCTTCATCGGATAAATCCGGGGCAATGGTCTCCTTGTGATAAAAGAGCTCTGTCATTATTGACTGTGCTTTTTTTGGCTGCTGTTCTTTGAGATAAGCCGACGCAACCCAATATTGCGCCCAGGGCGGAATAATTTGCCTCGTATTTTTTAAACGCTGATAGTGAGAAATAACGTCTTTATAACGATCGCGAGTTAATAACGCGCCAAGATGATCAACCTGAATACGCTGGTACTGGGCAGTGCGGTCTGAGTTATCATGCCACAGAATTTCTAATGCAGCGTATTGGGCGAGGGCGCGATCGGCAATGGCATAACGTTCACTTTCACTGCGCGTAGGCATAAACGACAGTCTGACCAGTTCGGCATGAATATCAGCGCGAATATCTGGCGTTAAATTGGCATCGTCAATCGCGGCAGCAAGTTGATTATTCCGTAATGCCTGCACGTATTCTGTGGGATATTGTTGCGTTAAGGCATTTTCAGGTAATGACCCTGTCATCGCCCGTAATTCATCCTCATGCCGCCCCGCCAGTTTATAGATATAGGCTTCTGCGAGTAAATTAGCTTTGTCCGGTGCTCCAGAGTTAAGCTGCTTAAGTTTAACCAGCGCAGAATCATAGTGACCCGCATCTGCCAGGGTTAAAATTTGTCCCCGTTGATAATCCTTATTTTGCGACTCCAGAGAGAGTGCCTTTTGCCACAGTGTAAGCGAGTTTTGCCATTGTTGCAGGTTACGATAAGCGACGGCGACAGCTGCATAACCACGCGCTGGTAATTGCTGATGACGGTAGCGGTTGTAAACGGTAATAACCTGTTTATCTTGCCCGGCCCATAAGGCAATCTGTAACCAGTCAGCAATTTGGTTATTACTGAGTGCTGATTTTTGTGCAAACCATAACAAAGCTGGCTGAGTATTTCCCTTGCGAGCTTCGATAATTAATGCATCATAGGCGTTATTAACAGCACTCTTCGCCGCGGGACTCGCTGCTAAAAATGCGGCAGTAAGAAGTTTCAAAGCCCATTTGGTTTTCGGGCACCTTTTTCTGCTACTTGAATACATCCTGTATTACTCCATGTATTGCCAAAATCTCTCTCTATATCTAATTACAGGTAACTGAAAAGAAAGATATTTTTGCATCTCATAATCCGTTATTAAACGCGGAAGAGACACGTGAATTGTTGATGATGAGAAGAAGAAATGATGAGCAGATTGTCCATATAAAATCCTTTTCTCGCCCGAAAATCCATTCCAATGATGAGGATCTTCAGGAATACGGCATAAATCCCAATGCCTTTTTCAAAATAAATTAGGATTAAAATAATTAAATCAGTAAATTCCGATGCATAATTTCGGATTTTTCGAAAGTCCTGATGAAAGGCAGCGCTACTGCACTCACGAATTTAATTGTTATTCCTAATGTATCTATTAATTAATGCTTTATAATGATTTTATTATAATCCTTTATAAGTATTTGCAAGCCTGCCTTGCAGCAAAAAATATATAAAGCATTAAAGTGATAATAATTGCATTCTGCAACTATCATCATCGGTATTGTTTGTGGGTGGATTTTCATATTGACAACAGTACAGTTCTTATATCTATTAATAATAAAAAGGGATCTACAACCTACAGGTTGGTGTAGCTTTATGGAAAAAGACTATTTGGGAATTAGTAGTACTGTATTAGTGAGCTTATTGTTTGGGCTTGCATTGGTTTTGGTTAATAGTTGGTTCAATCAGCCAACCGTTGAGGAAGTTGTTCCACGATCAACCTATCTGATGGTTATGATTGCTTTATTTTTTATCGATACTGTTGCATTTATTTTTATGCAGTTGTATTTCATTTATGACCGTAGGCAATTTTCAAACTGTATACTTAGTTTGGCTTTTCTAAGTTGTTTGATTTACTTTATTAAAACCGTCATTATCATTCAGCAAATTATTGAGGGGCGTTTGACAAGCAGTGTTGTTCAAAATGACATTGCAATCTATTATTTGTTTCGTCAGATGAGTTTGTGCATATTAATATTTCTGGCATTGGTGAATAAAGTTAGTGAAAACACAAAACAGCGCAATTTATTTTCCAAAAAAATGACTTTGTGCATAAGTTTGTTTTTTGTTGTTGGGGGGCCGATAGTTGCTCACATACTTTCTAGTCATTATGAGAGCTACAATTTACACATTGCCGAGTTAACCAATGAAAATGATCAGGTGGTTTGGAAAACATCATATGTTACCATAATGATTTTCATGTGGTTAACCTTGCTTTCAGTTAATCTATACTTTAATGGTTTACGCTGTGATATCTGGAATGGAGTGACGGTGATTGCTTTTTGTGCCGTACTGTACAATGTCTCTCTTTTATTTATGAGCAGGTATAGCGTGTCCATTTGGTATATTAGTCGCACTATTGAAGTAGTCAGTAAGTTAACCGTTATGGTAATATTTATGTGCCATATATTCAGTGCGCTACGAGTAACAAAGGACATTGCACATCGCGATTCCTTAACCAATATATTTAACAGAAATTATTTTTTTAATGAACTGACAGTTCAATCAGCATCGGCCAAAAAAACGCCTTATTGCGTCATGATTATGGATATCGACCACTTCAAAAAAGTCAACGACACCTGGGGGCATCCGGTTGGCGATCAGGTGATAAAAACAGTGGTGAGTATCATTGGGAAAAGCATACGGCCAGATGACCTTTTTGCGCGCGTCGGCGGCGAAGAGTTTGGCGTCTTGCTGACGGACATCGATACTGAACGTGCGAAAGCTTTAGCGGAAAGGATTCGGGAAAATGTTGAGCGTTTAACTGGTGATAATCCTGAATACGCCATACCACAAAAAGTGACGATTAGTATTGGCGCTGTTGTAACGCAGAAAAATGAGTTAAACCCTAAGGAGATCTATCAACTGGCTGATAACGCACTTTACGAGGCGAAAGAGACCGGGCGTAATAAGGTGGTAGTAAAAGAGGCAGAAATTCTTATCAACCGCAAGGATGATGAATGAGTCTGTCGCTAGTTGTCGACCTCCGCCTGGGGCTTCTCATCCCCCCGGTCTATGCAATATACGAAAAAAAAGCTCGTACTTTCGTACGAGCTCTTCTTTAAATATGGCGGTGAGGGGGGGATTCGAACCCCCGATACGTTGCCGTATACACACTTTCCAGGCGTGCTCCTTCAGCCACTCGGACACCTCACCAAATTGTCGTTCCTGTCTTGCTGGAACGGGCGCTAATTTAGGGAAATCATGACCTGAGGTCAACAAACTTTTTTAAAAAATCGCTCGATTATTCAAACTTCAATCAATATGCAGTTTTAATAAGCGAAATTTGCTTTTTTTGCCACCGACCACGGATTTGTTATGCTGGTGGCTTTTGTAGATCATAACGATAAGTGCGAATAAATTTTGCGCAACGCTTTTCGGGAGTCAGTATGGATATCATCTTTTATCACCCAACGTTCGATACCCAATGGTGGATTGAGGCACTGCGCAAAGCTATTCCTCAGGCAAGAGTCAGAGCATGGAAAAGCGGAGATAATGACTCTGCTGATTATGCTTTAGTCTGGCATCCTCCAGTTGAAATGCTGGCAGGGCGCGATCTTAAAGCGGTGTTCGCACTCGGGGCCGGTGTTGATTCTATTTTGAGCAAGCTACAGGCACACCCTGAAATGCTGAAGCCTTCTGTTCCACTTTTTCGCCTGGAAGATACCGGTATGGGCGAGCAAATGCAGGAATATGCTGTCAGTCAGGTGCTGCATTGGTTTCGACGTTTTGACGATTACCGCATCCAGCAAAATAGTTCGCATTGGCAACCGCTTCCTGAATATCATCGGGAAGATTTTACCATCGGCATTTTGGGCGCAGGCGTACTGGGCAGTAAAGTTGCACAGAGTCTGCAAACCTGGCGCTTCCCGCTGCGTTGCTGGAGTCGAACCCGTAAATCGTGGCCTGGCGTGCAAAGCTTTGCCGGACGAGAAGAACTGTCTGCATTTCTGAGCCAATGCCGGGTATTGATTAATCTGTTACCGAATACACCTGAAACCGTCGGCATTATTAATCAACAATTACTCGAAAAATTACCGGATGGCGCGTATCTCCTCAACCTGGCGCGTGGTGTTCATGTCGTGGAAGATGACCTGCTCGCGGCGCTGGATAGCGGGAAAGTTAAAGGCGCAATGTTGGATGTTTTTAATCGTGAACCCTTACCGCCGGAAAGTCCGCTCTGGCAACATCCACGCGTGACGATAACACCACATGTCGCCGCGATTACCCGTCCAGCTGAAGCTGTGGAGTACATTTCTCGCACCATTGCCCAGCTCGAAAAAGGGGAGAGGCTCTGCGGGCAAGTCGACCGCGCACGCGGCTACTAATAAAGCATCTGGTTTCCTGCTATCCTTGGCGGGAATTGAATACAGGAGAGAGTTATGTATCCCGTCGACCTTCATATGCATACCGTTGCCAGCACGCATGCATATAGCACATTGAGTGATTACATTGCCCAGGCCAAACAAAAGGGCATTAAACTTTTTGCGATCACCGATCATGGCCCGGATATGGAAGATGCGCCGCATCACTGGCACTTCATTAACATGCGTATCTGGCCGCGAGTGGTTGATGGGGTTGGGATCCTACGCGGCATCGAAGCTAACATTAAAAATGTTGACGGTGAAATTGACTGCAGTGGCAAAATGTTTGATTCGCTGGATCTGATTATTGCCGGTTTTCATGAGCCGGTGTTTGCGCCGCATGACAAAGCGACCAATACGCAAGCGATGATCGCCACTATCGCCAGCGGCAATGTGCATATAATAAGCCATCCCGGAAATCCGAAATATGAAATAGATGTTAAAGCCGTTGCTGAAGCAGCCGCGAAACATCAGGTGGCGCTGGAAATCAATAATTCCTCTTTTTTACACTCACGTAAGGGAAGTGAAGACAATTGTCGTGCGGTAGCCGCAGCGGTACGTGACGCTGGAGGTTGGGTGGCATTAGGCTCGGATTCTCACACCGCGTTTACCATGGGTGAATTTGAAGAGTGTCTTAAAATCCTCGACGCGGTAGATTTTCCGCCAGAGCGCATTTTGAATGTTTCTCCGCGCCGCTTACTGAACTTCCTTGAATCTCGCGGTATGGCACCGATTGCGGAATTTGCAGACCTTTAATTACTAGTAATGGAAATATATTAATGAACGAGTTTTCTATCCTCTGTCGTGTGCTGGGTTCGCTCTATTACCGCCAACCGCAAGATCCTTTACTGGTGCCGCTGTTTACCCTGATTCGTGAGGGGAAACTGGCTGCGAACTGGCCACTGGAGCAGGATGAGTTACTGACGCGTTTACAGAAAAGCTGTGATATGGCGCAAGTCTCTGCCGATTACAATGCGTTGTTTATCGGCGATGAATGTGCTGTGCCGCCATATCGTAGCGCATGGGTTGAGGGCGCGACGGAAGCGGAAGTGCGCGCTTTTCTTTCCGAACGGGGGATGCCATTAGCGGATACGCCAGCCGATCACATCGGCACATTGCTGCTCGCGGCTTCCTGGCTGGAAGATCAGTCAACGGAAGATGAGAGCGAAGCACTGGAAACACTGTTCAGTGAGTATCTGTTACCCTGGTGTGGTGCGTTCCTTGGCAAAGTGGAGGCCCATGCAACTACGCCTTTCTGGCGCACCATGGCACCGCTAACCCGCGATGCTATTAGTGCAATGTGGGACGAGCTGGAAGAAGATTCTGAAGAGTAAATGTGATCTGCATCACTCATAACTGCAACAGATAATTTGTTGTTGCATAAAATGTGTGCTCGATCTCATTCATGGCCGCGTTTTCTGCTATCATGCGCGGCATGAACATACTTCTCTCTATTGCAATCACAACAGGCATTCTCTCCGGTATCTGGGGATGGGTGGCTGTTTCCCTGGGCTTACTAAGCTGGGCGGGCTTCCTGGGCTGTACGGCCTACTTTGCCTGCCCGCAAGGTGGGCTGAAAGGGCTGGCGATCTCCGCTGCAACCCTGCTTAGTGGCGTGGTGTGGGCGATGGTCATTATTTACGGTAGTGCACTGGCACCACATCTGGAAATTCTCGGTTATGTCATAACCGGTATTGTCGCGTTTCTGATGTGTATTCAGGCCAAACAGCTGCTGCTTTCATTTGTTCCGGGAACGTTTATAGGCGCATGCGCGACGTTTGCCGGGCAGGGTGACTGGAAACTGGTGTTACCTTCGCTGGCGCTCGGACTGGTATTTGGTTACGCAATGAAAAACAGCGGCCTGTGGCTGGCGGCGCGTAGTACGAAGACCGCTCACCGTGAGCAGCAAATCAAAAATAAAGCGTGAGGGGCACTCACGCTTTCGCTTAAACAGTAAAATGCCGGATTATTAATTCCGGCATTTTTATCTATCAGGATTCCGGTGGAACCGACATATGGCGGTATTTCACCAGAATGTCATTCTGCCGTTCTGCTTTGTTCTGCAAATCCCACAGACCACGGTCAATACCATCATTAATCAGGAAAATGACCCCTGTTTCGATAGCCGACATCAGGCACAGCATAACGGGTTCGTTCGAGGTGTAACCCACTTCCCCTTCCAGCAAGCGCTGGTAGTCAATAAAGCGGAAAACCCCGGCCTGAACTTCATAGGAAAGTATCGTCTTACTGGTGTTCACCGAGGAGAGGATCTCACCGGTACTCACATTGACGACACGCAGGTTCACGGCAATCTGATCAAGCTGGTATTGCGTGTCTGCACCGATCCCAAAATATCTTGCCCCAACACCGCCCGATTTGACGTTGCTTTCATAACCGATAATCGAACCTTCAACCATGATATTTGCCGCCGTTAAAGATTGCAGCGGGATTCGGTTATTAATGGCAACCGTGCCGTTTTCTTGTGCCGCACGAATAATCTTGCGCTCGTTAAGCAGGTTTTGTAAGCCCTGGCGCTCCAGCGGTATAAACCAGCGAGAATCTTTCAATGCCGTGACCAGCATTGCCGTGGCGCTTTGCGGAACAGCAGTGGAGAAGTTACTTGCCGGGTAGGGTTTAAATTGCCCGGTTTCGTCCTGAATGTTGTATACCGAAACAAAGATCTTACCCGTCGGCGCTGGCAGATGGGTCAAATCTTTGTAGCTCTGAGCACGAGGCATTAATGTCGGTCTGGCGGCTTCTTTAGGCGGGGCGGTTAAGCATCCGCTCAGTAACATGACGGCAACCAAAAGAAATAAGCGCTGCATGATTATTTTCCTTATGAAGCTGGGGCTTAAAAATCGGTTGAGTTATTTTGTAAACCCGAAACCTGGATGGTCGAGGTTTGTCCGGTTTTACGATCTGTCACGTTCAACTGCAATTGACCATCGCGGTTAGCAATATCAACAATATAATCGTTGGTCACCATGCGGCCCGGTTTACCGGTATTAATATTCGACAGTAGCCCACCCAAAATTTGTGACTGGATGGCCTGAGTAAAGTTATCTAACGCCGAGGGCGTTTCAATACCAAAGTCATCGTTATAGCTCGGATCTTTATAAGAGTTTTGGGCCTGAGCGCTATTTAACAAAAAAGCGCCATTATTTGGGTTACCACCAAAGTTTGGATTACGGAACTGGAAAGTCATGGTTCCAGCCCAACTTAATGGCGAAATAAGCATGAGTAGAACTACTGCATGTTTGACACGCATTGCAGCCTCCGAACAATTTTTTATTTAAAATTCATCATGCGCCAAATCGCCCGTACTTAATAACGCCTGGTTTATCTGGCGACGATTTAGTGCTTCTTCAGTTTGAATCAGTGCAAAGACGACAGTTTTCTCGAAGTCTCTTTTCAACGGAAATAAAAAAGTCTGGAAAATAACGTCCTGATTCACCGTTATTGTGATCCAGCTTCCCCATCGTGCACTGGGCCTTTCATTAATCGTTAAGTTACCCGTATAGTCACTTTCCCATTTATCACTAAAGGCTCGGTAAAAATCATGGCCAATAGATGAAACAGTATGGTCAGTTAACAATCCCGGGACTTCTACCTCAACGGCGTGAAGATTCCCTGCGGCGAACAGAAATTCTGCCGCCACAATCCAGCGTAAATAACGTTTCATGGCTTTATCGCCTGAGGTTATCGTTTGCCCAGGAAACCGCTTGTGTCCGGTTTTTTACGGCTATCTTCTTGAAAAGATTATAAAGATGCGTTTTAACCGTATTTTCGCTGATGAACAACGAACGAGCGATCTCGTTATTAGACGCGCCGATACGCAGCTTATTCAGGATCTCTTTTTCCCGATGAGTAAGGAGGGCTGATTCCGTGCTGTTATAACGATAGTTACCTGAATGCGTAATCAGGTAACTGGCAAGCTTTTGCGTAAAGTAGCATTCGCCGCGCAGGACGCCTTGCAACCCATTGACAACACGTTCTTGATCCTCCATGGCATAAAAAACGCCGTTGATATGAGGCCAGTTTTCAATGTCGCGGTACGGGTAATCTTCAGGCGTATTTAGCAACAATATTTTGATATTGTTGTTTTTCCTGCTCAAAGTATCCTGCCAATAATGGATAAGCTTTTTATCCGCTTCCATCATATCCAGAAGAATAATAGAGCCTGAAGATATATCGTCCAGAGAACGTTGAATATTATGTAATTTTCCTGTAATTGCCAGCGATTGTTTAAGGTGCTGCAAGAGAGCTGTCGCCTGCAAAGAAGGTTTAGTGATCAACAATAATGTATGACCATGAATACTATGGACTTCATTAAACATGATGAAACCCCGCTTTTTTTATTGATCGCACACCTGACAGCTGCCTCTAAAATAGAAGCACCAGAAGTACTGACAGATGTTGCACTGCTGTGTGTAGTAATAAATCAGCCCTAAATGGGTAAAATATAAAACTAATGGATTACATCTGATTTCAATCTAGCCATTACAAATCTTAAATCAAGTGTTAAACATGTAACTAAATGTAACTCATTATATTAAAATGTTAACCTTAAGGTTTTATTAAGTTTATAAATGATAGAAAAGTTGTACATTTGGTTTTTATTGCACAATTTTAAAAAATCATACAAATGGTGCTAACTTACTAATAATGCATATAAAAAATATTTCGCTGTAGTCCTTTCGTCATGAAAAACGTTCTTGTTTTTTCTCCATACCACCGTGGACAATTTTTTACTGCAAAAAGACGAGGTTTGTCACGACTTGTGCGCAAGACATATCGCAGCAATCAGCGACGGGCAAGAAGAATGACTGTCTGGTGATTTTTGATAGCGGAAAACGGAGATTTAAAAGAAAACAAAATATTTTTGCGTAGATAACAGCGTATTTACGTGGGTTTTAATACTTTGGTATGAACAAAAAAAGAAAAATACAACGTGCGGGTGAGTTATTAAAAATATTTCCGCAGACATACTTTCCATCGTAACGCAGCGTTAACAAAATACAGGTTGCGTTAACAACCAAGTTGAAATGATTTAATTTCTTAAATGTACGACCAGGTCCAGGGTGACAACATGAAAAACAAATTGTTATTTATGATGTTAACAATACTGGGTGCGCCTGGGATTGCAGCCGCAGCAGGTTATGATTTAGCTAATTCAGAATATAACTTTGCGGTAAATGAATTGAGTAAGTCTTCATTTAATCAGGCAGCCATAATTGGTCAAGCTGGGACTAATAATAGTGCTCAGTTACGGCAGGGAGGCTCAAAACTTTTGGCGGTTGTTGCGCAAGAAGGTAGTAGCAACCGGGCAAAGATTGACCAGACAGGAGATTATAACCTTGCATATATTGATCAGGCGGGCAATGCCAACGATGCCAGTATTTCGCAAGGTGCTTATGGTAATACTGCGATGATTATCCAGAAAGGTTCTGGTAATAAAGCAAATATTACACAGTATGGTACTCAAAAAACGGCAATTGTAGTGCAGAGACAGTCGCAAATGGCTATTCGCGTGACACAACGTTAATTTCCATTCGACTTTTAAATCAATCCGATGGGGGTTTTACATGAAACTTTTAAAAGTAGCAGCAATTGCAGCAATCGTATTCTCTGGTAGCGCTCTGGCAGGTGTTGTTCCTCAGTACGGCGGCGGCGGTAACCACGGTGGTGGCGGTAATAATAGCGGCCCAAATTCAGAGCTGAACATTTACCAGTACGGTGGCGGTAACTCTGCTCTTGCTCTGCAAGCTGACGCCCGTAACTCTGATCTGACCATTACCCAGCACGGCGGCGGTAACGGCGCAGATGTTGGCCAAGGTTCTGATGACAGCTCAATCGATCTGACTCAGCGTGGTTTCGGCAACAGCGCTACTCTTGATCAGTGGAATGGTAAAGATTCTACTATGACTGTTAAACAGTTCGGTGGCGGTAACGGTGCTGCTGTTGACCAGACTGCATCTAACTCCAGCGTTAACGTCACTCAGGTTGGCTTTGGTAACAACGCGACCGCTCATCAGTACTAATACATCCTCTGTATTAAAGAAACAGGGCGCAAGCCCTGTTTTTTTTCGGGAGAAGAATATGAATGCGTTATTACTACTTGCAGCACTTTCCAGTCAGATAACCTTTAATACGACCCAGCAAGGGGATATGTACACCATTATTCCTGAAGTCACTCTTACTCAATCTTGTCTGTGCAGAGTACAAATATTGTCCCTGCGCGAAGGCAGTTCAGGGCAAAGTCAGACGAAGCAAGAAAAGACCCTCTCATTGCCTGCTAATCAACCCATTGCTTTGACGAAGTTGAGTTTAAATATTTCCCCGGACGATCGGGTGAAAATAGTTGTTACTGTTTCTGATGGACAGTCACTTCATTTATCACAACAATGGCCGCCCTCTTCAGAAAAGTCTTAATTTGTTGAAATATCGAGCATAAGATGAACCTGGAGAGAATGGTCTGCTGCGGATCAGCCAACCTGAAAGTATGGATAACACAACCCTCAAGGATGACTAATCATTGAGGAAATAGAATAAATGTTCAGACCTTTTTTAGACTCTCTAATGCTCGGCAGTATGTTTTTTCCTTTTATTGCCATCGCAGGAAGCACCGCGCAAGGGGGCGTGATCCACTTTTATGGCCAAATTGTGGAACCGGCATGTGACGTCAGCACCCAGTCAACACCCGTAGAAATGAACTGCCCGCAGAATGGCTCTGTTCCGGGCAGAACCTATTCCAGCAAAGCGTTAATGAGCGGCAATGTTAAAAACGCGCAAATAGCCTCAGTAAAAGTGCAGTATCTTGATAAACAGAAAAAGCTGGCTGTAATGAACATCGAATATAACTAAGTTTCTGAACAACTCACGTTGCTGAGCAGAAAAATGCGATTTAACCAAAAAGCCTGCTGTACACTTAAGAAACAAGAAGGTGTAAGGAGGCGTTATGAAAACGCGTATTCATGTTGTGCAGGGTGATATTACCAAACTGGCCGTTGATGTGATTGTGAATGCGGCTAATCCGTCATTAATGGGAGGCGGCGGCGTCGATGGGGCCATTCATCGCGCAGCGGGTCCGGCCCTGCTGGATGCCTGTTTAAAAGTCAGGCAGCAGCAGGGCGATTGCCCTACGGGGCATGCCGTTATTACGCTTGCAGGCGATCTTCCCGCGAAAGCCGTAGTGCACACCGTCGGGCCAGTCTGGCGTGGTGGTGAACAAAACGAAGACCAGCTTTTGCAGGATGCCTATCTCAATAGCCTGCGACTGGTGGCGGCAAACAGCTATACGTCAGTGGCTTTTCCTGCAATCAGTACTGGAGTTTATGGTTACCCTCGTGCGGCAGCGGCTGAAATCGCAGTAAAAACCGTTTCAGAATTTATTACCCGTCACGCTTTACCCGAACAGGTATACTTTGTCTGTTATGATGAAGAAAACGCCCACCTCTACGAAAGACTCCTTACTCAACAAGGAGATGAATGATTTGCCCCGGCTGGCGAGTGCGGTGCTGCCACTGTGTTCGCAACATCCCGGTCAGTGTGGCCTTTTTCCTCTGGAGAAAAGTCTGGATGCGTTTGCCGCCCGGTATCGTCTGGCCGAAATGGCAGAGCATACGCTGGATGTTCAGTATTACATCTGGCAGGACGATATGTCGGGTCGGTTACTCTTTTCCGCCCTGTTAGCCGCAGCAAAGCGTGGCGTTCGCGTCCGTTTGTTGCTGGACGACAACAATACGCCCGGACTTGACGACATTTTACGCTTGCTTGACAGTCATCCCCGCATTGAAGTCCGGCTTTTTAATCCTTTCTCGTTTCGCTTGCTACGTCCGCTTGGTTATATCACCGACTTTTCCCGTCTCAATCGCCGTATGCACAATAAAAGTTTCACTGTCGATGGCGTGGTTACCCTGGTAGGGGGGCGAAATATTGGTGATGCCTATTTTGGGGCAGGGGAAGAGCCACTTTTTTCGGATTTAGATATCATGGCAATAGGACCAGTTGTAGAGGACGTTGCCGATGATTTCGCCCGCTACTGGTATTGCAAATCGGTTTCACCCCTACAGCAGGTGCTGGATGTCCCGGAAGGTGAAATGGCGGATCGCATCGAGTTACCCGCCTCCTGGCATGACGATGCCATGACGCATCGTTATTTACGCAAAATGGAATCCAGCCCGTTTGTAAATCATCTGGTTGATGGAACGTTGCCGCTTATCTGGGCGAAAACACGTTTATTAAGTGATGATCCGGCCAAAGGGGAAGGCAAGGCAAAACGGCATTCACTGTTACCGCAGCGCCTGTTCGATATCATGGGCTCACCCAGTGAACGCATCGATATTATCTCTTCCTATTTTGTACCGACACGCGCAGGTGTGGCGCAACTCTTACGTATGGTGAGAAAAGGGGTAAAGATTGCGATCCTAACCAATTCTCTTGCCGCTAACGATGTTGCTGTCGTCCATGCCGGATACGCGCGCTGGCGCAAAAAATTGCTCCGCTATGGCGTGGAATTATATGAACTCAAGCCGACGCGTGAACAAAGTAGTACGTTACACGATCGCGGCATAACCGGTAATTCCGGTGCCAGCCTGCATGCTAAAACCTTTAGCATCGATGGTAAAACGGTGTTTATCGGCTCTTTCAATTTCGATCCGCGTTCAACATTGCTCAATACTGAAATGGGTTTCGTGATAGAGAGCGAAACGCTGGCACAGTTAATTGATAAACGCTTTATTCAGAGCCAGTATGATGCGGCCTGGCAGCTCCGTCTGGACAGGTGGGGACGGATCAACTGGGTTGATCGTCATGCAAAGAAAGAGATTGTTCTCAAAAAAGAACCCGCCACCAGTTTCTGGAAGCGGGTTATGGTCAGACTGGCGTCGATATTGCCTGTGGAATGGTTATTGTAAACGCGGCTTAACGGGCTGGTGCTTTATCGTTCTCACGCTTAACAACCGGTTTACCAGAGAACAAAAACTTCAGTAACGGGATGCGTAAATGAATTTCATACAGAATTATCGCAATCCCTACTACGAATATCAGGCCACAGAGAAAACCAAGCCAGTTGGAGGTGATGTGCGGTGTAATGTACGCGCCGAAAAACAGCGTTAACGGGTGGTGAACCAGATAGATAAACAGCGATGCGTTAACAAAGTAAGTCACCCGCGCTGACTGGAAGTTAAGCAAACGGTGGCCGAAGGAGAAGACCACATTCACCATCCACAGACCGAGGACCATGGTGATCACAGACTCGGTTTCGTACATCCAGGCATCGCCACTGCCATAGCGCTGGTTGAGTAAGTAAGCGACAAATGCCAATGCTGCTGCGAAGGTACAGCCACGAGACGGCGTGGTAAACAAGGCTTTAAGATGAGGGAAAATGAAAGCCAGTGCGCCGAGGATAAAGAACGGCAAATAAAATAGCGTTTGCATGACAATAAAATTGAACATGCCGTTACTCAGAATGGGCGGATACACAATAAAAATTGTTCTTCTTATTACCGCATAACCGATGCCGAGGCACAAAAAAATCACCGATAGTTTTACCATCGAGAATTTTTTATTCGTTTTATCAGAATTTTCTAAATTATTTCTGATACGTTTGAATATCCAGACGCACAGCGTCGTCATGACCACTAACACCAGTAAAAACCACAGGTGTGATATTAATTCCCAGGCCAACGTATTATATTTGTCATACAATGACAGTCCAGGCCAACTTTCCGCTTTCCCTTTGACGTATTGCAGCATAATAAATTGCGGCAATGTCAGTAGGGGGATGGCTGTTAACATCGGGATACCTACACGTTCGACACGTACTTTCCACCATTTTTTCAAGGGATAGCGTAAAAAAAGCATGTAGGAAAAGTACCCGGATATAACGAAAAATACCTGCATGCGGAACGAGTGGATGAAGTCATTAAAAAGGGTCAGCCATAATGACGGTTCGGCGCTATTCACATGCCATGTATGGCTCGAATAGATTAAAGAAATATGAAAAGGGATCCCTAACAACATCAGCCAGGCGCGGATGGAGTCGAGGAAATATTCACGTTGCGCGGGTACTGGGTTCATATATGGTTAACTAATCTCGGATTTTTCGTCTTATCCCTGTCGGGTTATGCCTTTAGGCTTGTTGCCATAGCGACACCGACCTGACCGCGCCAGGCGCAGGCTTCAAGGTTTTTATGCATAGCATCATCGCTACCACTAACCAGAATGGAAGCGTCTGTAAGACGGTTGATAAATAAATTTGCTGGCAAACCCTACACGAAGTCGATGCTTCTGTCTTTAGGAGAAGCACGGAAAGTGAAAACGGTTGCAATCAGGTGCTTAATCCATGAGCCAGTGTGCTGAACGATACCGGGATTCTGTTGTCGGAATGGCAGGTTATCCATTAAAATAGATCGGATCGATATAAGCACACAAAGGGGGAAGTGCTTACTAATTATGAAACATAAACTACAAATGATGAAAATGCGTTGGTTGAGTGCTGCAGTAATGTTAACCCTGTATACATCTTCAAGCTGGGCTTTCAGTATTGATGATGTCGCAAAGCAAGCTCAATCCTTAGCCGGGAAAGGCTATGAGGCGCCCAAAAGCAACTTGCCCTCCGTTTTCCGCGATATGAAATACGCGGACTATCAGCAGATCCAGTTTAATCATGACAAAGCGTACTGGAACAATCTGAAGACCCCATTCAAACTCGAGTTCTACCATCAGGGTATGTACTTCGATACCCCGGTCAAAATAAATGAAGTGACTGCCACCGCAGTCAAACGAATCAAATACAGCCCGGATTATTTCACTTTCGGCGATGTTCAGCATGACAAAGACACGGTAAAAGACCTTGGTTTTGCCGGTTTCAAAGTGCTTTACCCGATCAACAGCAAAGATAAAAACGATGAAATCGTCAGCATGCTCGGGGCCAGCTATTTCCGCGTGATTGGTGCAGGTCAGGTTTATGGCCTTTCTGCACGCGGCCTGGCAATTGATACCGCCTTGCCATCGGGTGAAGAATTTCCACGCTTCAAAGAGTTCTGGATCGAGCGTCCAAAACCGACTGATAAACGTTTAACCATTTATGCATTGCTTGACTCGCCGCGCGCGACAGGTGCTTACAAATTCGTAGTTATGCCAGGACGTGACACGGTTGTGGATGTGCAGTCGAAAATCTATCTGCGCGATAAAGTCGGCAAACTGGGGGTTGCACCGTTAACCAGTATGTTCCTGTTTGGGCCGAACCAACCGTCGCCTGCAAATAACTATCGTCCGGAGTTGCACGACTCTAACGGTCTGTCTATCCATGCTGGTAATGGCGAATGGATCTGGCGTCCGTTGAATAACCCGAAACATTTAGCGGTCAGCAGCTTCTCGATGGAAAACCCGCAAGGCTTCGGTCTATTGCAGCGTGGTCGTGATTTCTCCCACTTTGAAGATCTCGATGATCGTTACGATCTTCGTCCAAGCGCATGGGTGACTCCGAAAGGGGAGTGGGGCAAAGGCAGCGTTGAGCTGGTGGAAATTCCAACCAACGATGAAACCAACGATAACATCGTCGCTTACTGGACGCCGGATCAGCTGCCGGAGCCGGGTAAAGAGATGAACTTTAAATACACCATCACCTTCAGCCGTGATGAAGACAAACTGCATGCGCCAGATAACGCATGGGTGCAACAAACGCGTCGTTCAACGGGGGATGTGAAGCAGTCGAACCTGATTCGCCAGCCTGACGGTACTATCGCCTTTGTGGTCGATTTTACCGGCGCTGAGATGAAAAAACTGCCAGAGGATACCCCGGTCACAGCGCAAACCAGCATTGGTGATAATGGTGAGATAGTTGAAAGCACGGTGCGTTATAACCCGGTTACCAAAGGCTGGCGTCTGGTGATGCGTGTGAAAGTGAAAGATGCCAAGAAAACCACTGAAATGCGTGCTGCGCTGGTGAATGCCGATCAGACGTTGAGTGAAACCTGGAGCTACCAGTTACCTGCCAATGAATAAGACAACTGAGTACATTGACGCAATGCCCATCGCCGCAAGCGAGAAAGCGGCATTGCCGAAGACTGATATCCGCGCCGTTCATCAGGCGCTGGATGCCGAACACCGCACCTGGGCGCGGGAGGATGACTCCCCGCAAGGCTCGGTAAAGGCGCGTCTGGAACAAGCCTGGCCAGATTCACTTGCTGATGGACAGTTAATTAAAGACGACGAAGGGCGCGATCAGCTAAAGGCGATGCCAGAAGTAAAACGCTCCTCGATGTTTCCCGACCCGTGGCGTACCAACCCGGTAGGCCGTTTCTGGGATCGCCTGCGTGGACGCGATGTGACGCCGCGCTATCTGGCTCGTTTGACCAAAGAAGAGCAGGAGAGTGAGCAAAAGTGGCGTACCGTCGGTACCATCCGCCGTTACATTCTGTTGATCCTGACGCTCGCGCAAACTGTTGTCGCGACCTGGTATATGAAGACCATTCTTCCTTATCAGGGGTGGGCGCTGATTAATCCTATGGATATGGTTGGTCAGGATGTGTGGGTTTCCTTTATGCAGCTTCTGCCTTATATGCTGCAAACCGGTATCCTGATCCTCTTTGCGGTACTGTTCTGTTGGGTGTCCGCCGGATTCTGGACGGCGTTGATGGGCTTCCTGCAACTGCTTATTGGTCGCGATAAATACAGTATATCTGCGTCAACAGTTGGCGATGAACCATTAAACCCGGAGCATCGCACGGCGTTGATCATGCCTATCTGTAACGAAGACGTGAACCGTGTTTTTGCTGGCTTGCGTGCAACGTGGGAATCAGTAAAAGCCACCGGGAATGCCAAACATTTTGATGTCTACATTCTTAGTGACAGTTATAACCCGGATATCTGCGTCGCAGAGCAAAAAGCCTGGATGGAGCTTATCGCTGAAGTCGGTGGCGAAGGTCAGATTTTCTATCGCCGCCGCCGCCGTCGCGTGAAGCGTAAAAGCGGTAATATCGATGACTTCTGCCGTCGCTGGGGCAGCCAGTACAGCTACATGGTGGTGCTGGATGCTGACTCGGTAATGACCGGTGATTGTTTGTGCGGCCTGGTGCGCCTGATGGAAGCCAACCCGAACGCCGGGATCATTCAGTCGTCGCCGAAAGCGTCCGGCATGGATACGCTGTATGCGCGCTGTCAGCAGTTCGCGACCCGCGTGTATGGGCCACTGTTTACAGCCGGTTTGCACTTCTGGCAACTTGGCGAGTCGCACTACTGGGGGCATAACGCGATTATCCGCGTGAAACCGTTTATCGAGCACTGTGCACTGGCTCCGCTGCCGGGCGAAGGTTCTTTTGCCGGTTCAATCCTGTCACATGACTTCGTGGAAGCGGCGTTGATGCGCCGTGCAGGTTGGGGGGTCTGGATTGCTTACGATCTCCCGGGTTCTTATGAAGAATTACCGCCTAACTTGCTTGATGAGCTAAAACGTGACCGCCGCTGGTGCCACGGTAACCTGATGAACTTCCGTCTGTTCCTGGTGAAGGGTATGCACCCGGTTCACCGTGCGGTGTTCCTGACGGGCGTGATGTCTTATCTCTCCGCTCCGCTGTGGTTTATGTTCCTCGCGCTCTCTACTGCATTGCAGGTAGTACATGCGTTGACCGAACCGCAATACTTCCTGCAACCACGGCAGTTGTTCCCGGTATGGCCGCAGTGGCGTCCTGAGCTGGCGATTGCACTTTTTGCTTCGACCATGGTGCTGTTGTTCCTGCCGAAGCTATTGAGCATTTTGCTTATCTGGTGCAAAGGAACGAAAGAATACGGCGGCTTCTGGCGCGTTACATTATCGTTGCTGCTGGAAGTGCTGTTTTCCGTGCTGCTGGCTCCGGTTCGCATGTTGTTCCATACGGTCTTCGTCGTCAGCGCGTTCCTTGGCTGGGAAGTAGTGTGGAATTCGCCGCAGCGTGATGATGACTCCACTTCCTGGGGGGAAGCGTTCAAACGCCACGGCTCACAGCTGCTGTTAGGGTTAGTGTGGGCTGTTGGGATGGCGTGGCTGGATCTGCGTTTTCTGTTCTGGCTGGCACCGATTGTCTTCTCGTTGATCCTGTCACCGTTTGTTTCGGTTATTTCCAGCCGTGCCACCGTTGGTCTGCGAACCAAACGCTGGAAACTGTTCCTGATCCCGGAAGAGTATTCACCGCCGCAGGTGCTGGTTGATACCGATCGGTTCCTTGAGATGAATCGTCAATGCTCCCTTGATGATGGTTTTATGCACGCGGTGTTTAACCCGTCATTTAACGCTCTGGCAACCGCAATGGCGACCGCGCGTCACCGCGCCAGCAAGGTGCTGGAAATCGCCCGTGACCGCCACGTTGAACAGGCGCTGAACGAGACGCCAGAGAAGCTGAATCGCGATCGTCGCCTGGTGCTGCTAAGCGATCCGGTGACGATGGCCCGTCTGCATTTCCGCGTCTGGAATTCCCCGGAGAGATATTCTTCATGGGTGAGTTATTACGAAGGGATAAAGCTCAATCCACTGGCATTGCGTAAACCGGATGCGGCTTCGCAATAAAAACGTAGTTGCCTGATGCGCTACGCTTATCAGGCCTACATCGTTCCTGCAATTTATTGATTTTGCAAGATTTTGTAGGTCGGGTAAAGCGTTCACGCCGCATCCGGCAAAAACAACGAGCCAATAAAAATACCGGCGTTATGCCGGTATTTTTTACGGAAGAGGTATCAAATGCGTTTAATTGTGATGAGCATAATGGTGACCTTGCTGAGTGGCTGTGGCAGCATCATTAGTCGCACTATACCGGGGCAGGGGCATGGCAACCAATATTATCCCGGTGTGCAATGGGACGTGCGTGACTCCGCCTGGCGTTACGTCACGATCCTTGATCTGCCATTCTCCCTGGTTTTCGATACTTTACTGCTGCCGATCGACGTACATCATGGCCCGTATGAGTGATTAACGTTCATCCCACTCATCAGCTGCAGTGCGTCCTTCCTCGGTATCCAGCGGTGGCTCAAGCTGAAATTCCCCCTCGTCCCATTCATGTAATGTATTCTCATCTTGCCACTCCTGGCGGATCTCTATCTCATCATAGTCGCCGTCAAAGACACTTTGCGCGGCTTCACCGCTAAGCATGGGTAAACATTCACCTTCTTCCCCTTCGTCGGCAAAAAACTCAACTTGCCACATGATGTCGCCGTCCTGCAAAACGTATTTTTGGGCATTGAACTGTTGCACATTCGCGTTTTCGGCATCGATGCCGGGGTTGTCTGCAAGAAATTCTTCGCGTGCAGCGTCAATGGCTTCTTCAAGCGTTGCGTACATGGTCATCACGATTCTCCCTTTGAGTTGATGAGGTTTCAGGGAAAAGGATAGCTGATTCTCCGCTTTTGCAAGTATGAAAGGCGAAAAATCAGTTCGATATCTGGGGGATTCGACGACGACGTAGACTGTTCCATGAATAGACTGCGTTGAATAACACTACGCCAGCGGTGACGAGAAATACCGCCCTGAAACCGTAGTTCGCTGAAATCGCTGCTCCCATCAATGGTCCGGTAACGTTGCCAATATCACGAAACGATTGGTTATAGCTGAAGATACGCCCGGCGATCTGGTTGCTCGAGTTGTAAACCAACAGTGTCTGTACGGCGGGGAGTAATGCACCATCGGCGGCACCGAGCAAAAAACGTAAAATCCCAAGTTGTAATGGCGTCTGAACGTAAGACATTGGGATCAACAGCAGTACAGAAAAGATCAGCGCCGTAATCAGGATCTTTTCGGGGCCGATTCGATCGCCAAGTTTGCCGAGTCGTGGTGCACTTAGCAGAGCCGCCACGCCTGGCACCGAGGCGATCATGCCACTGATAAAAGCGACGTTACTGACGTTACCCGCCAGTTCGCGGACATACAGCGTCAGAATGGGGGCAATTGAGCCCGTCGCCACCTGGATGATTAACGTGGTGACAAACAGGCTGAGTACCAGTTTCGGGTTTTTAAGTGATGTCACCACTTCCCGCATATGCAGCATCTCTTTTTTGCTGACCGGCTGGAATTTTTCTCTGATGCAAAACAGGGTGACGAAAAAGCAGAGTATGAGCACACTGGCGGTAATAAAGAATACCGGACGTAAGCCGTAGCTATCGGCGAGCAAACCGCCAGCCATTGGGCCGAGCAACGCGCCGCTAACGCCGCCTGTGGAGAGCGTACCCAGCGCCCAGCCGCTTTTATTACGCGGTACTTGTGTGGCGATAAGAGCATTAGCGTTGGGGACAAATCCGCCAAGTAAACCAAGAAGCGCCCGCAGGATCAAAAACTGCCAGATATTTTGTGCCAGTCCCATCAACACCATCACGATGCCCATGCCGAGAGCAGAGCGTAATAGCATGAGTTTTCGGCCTTTACGGTCGGCGAGTCCACCCCAAAACGGTGAGGCGATGGCCGAAAATAAAAATGTAATGCTGAAGACAATACCGGACCACATATTCAGGGCGGAGTGGCCGGTAACGCCAAGCTGCTCAACGTAGAGGGGTAAGAAGGGCATTACCAGGCTGAAGGCGGCACCGGTAAGAAAACAGCCTAGCCAGGCGACGATCAGGTTTCGTTTCCAGTTTATAGGGGTGTCATTTTCACAGGGTGACATAGCAATCCGCTGTTGGTGCGCCAGGCGCGGTGAACATAAGAAGAAAAGATAAGCACACTAATTATGCGCCCGACTTCCAGGGGGCGCAATCCAGAGAGCTTTTATCGCTAAATCAGGGGGATTTTCTGTGGTAATGCCGGATGCCATTCTGAAGCATCCAGCATGGAAGATTTAATAGCGTGAAGGAACGCCTTCCGGGCGTGTTTTAAAGCGACGGTGTAACCACATATACTGCTCTGGTGCCATCATGATGCATTTTTCGACCACTTTGTTCATCCACGCGGCGGTAGTTTCGGCATCATCCAGCGGCGGAGAACACTCTGGCGGCAGTATAATCAACTGATACCCTTTGCCATCTGGCTTACGGCGTGGAACGAAGGGCACCAGACATGCGCCGGACATCCGTGCCAGCATCCAGGTTCCGGTCGTGGTCGCAGCCTGCTCAACGGCAAACAACGGGACGAAAACGCTTGAGCGCGGGCCGTAATCATGATCCGGTGCGTACCAGACCACTTCGCCTTTTTTCAGGGCTTTAATCATGCCTTTTAAATCTTTGCGGTCGAGCATCGATTTATTTGAGCGCAAACGGCCCCAGGTTTGTAGCCAGTCAATCAGTGGATTATCGTTCGGGCGGTAAACGCCAATCCCCGGTTCCTGCATACCAAACTGCCGCGCACCCAGCTCCAGTGTCAGAAAATGGATGCCAACTAACAGGATGCCGCGTTTTTGCGCCTGCACGTCACGAATGTGTTCCATGCCGATCACTTCCGTCCAGCGGGCGATTCGGCGGTCCGGCCAGAACCACGCCATGCCGGTTTCCATCAGGCCCATGCCAACGGATTCGAAATTCTTCACCACCATTTTACGGCGTTCTTGTTCGCTCATTTCCGGGAAGCACAGTTCCAGGTTGCGATGCACAATTTTTGCGCGTCGTTTCATAAAACGTAACGCCAGTTTTCCTAATCCACAACCGAGGCGGTAGATAACCGGGTAGGGCAATTGCACGACCAACCAAAGTACGCCAATACCCAACCAGGTTAACCAATAACGCGGATGAAGCAGTGCGGTGGAGAACTTGGGTAGATTCGTCATATCAATCCTGTTTTTCAACCTATACGGGCAATTGTATGTATTGTCGCATTTTTTCGTCCGCAACCAAAATTTGTGACTGAAGACTGGGCGAAATTGCCGCGCTTGTAAATAACAAATAATTTTTAATGCTAAAATGTAGCGTAAAATGTGTGGATGTTAATTATCGATAATTGCTATATCATGCCGCGGATTTTTACTTTCCCATCTCGCAGGAACCGTACACCATGCCAGTGTTACACAACCGCATTTCCAACGACGCGTTAAAAGCCAAAATGTTGGCTGAGAGCGAACCGCGAACCACCATTTCGTTTTATAAGTATTTCCACATTGCCGATCCTAAGGTGACCCGTGACGCTTTATATCAACTGTTTACCGCGCTGAATGTTTTTGGGCGAGTGTATCTGGCGCATGAGGGCATTAACGCGCAAATCAGCGTACCTGCGAGCAATGTTGAAACATTTCGCGCGCAGCTCTATGCCTTCGACCCGGCTTTAGAGGGTTTACGCCTGAATATCGCGTTGGATGATGACGGGAAATCCTTCTGGGTACTGCGTATGAAGGTACGCGATCGCATTGTTGCCGACGGTATTGACGATCCTCACTTTGATGCCAGCAATGTGGGTGAGTATCTGCAAGCGGCGGAAGTGAACGCCATGCTTGACGATCCCGATGCATTGTTTATCGACATGCGTAACCACTATGAGTATGAAGTGGGGCACTTTGAAAACGCGCTGGAAATACCGGCAGATACCTTCCGTGAGCAGCTGCCAAAAGCAGTTGAGATGATGCAGGCACATAAAGATAAAAAAATCGTTATGTACTGCACCGGCGGCATTCGTTGTGAAAAGGCCAGTGCCTGGATGAAACATAACGGATTCAACAAAGTCTGGCATATCGAGGGTGGAGTTATTGAATACGCCCGTAAGGCGCGCGAGCAGGGCTTGCCGGTGCGTTTTATTGGCAAAAATTTTGTTTTTGACGAGCGGATGGGCGAACGTATATCTGATGAGATTATCGCGCACTGCCACCAGTGCGGTGCGCCGTGCGACAGCCATACCAACTGTAAAAATGATGGCTGCCATCTGTTGTTTATTCAGTGTCCAGTATGTGCGGAAAAATACAAAGGTTGTTGTAGTGAGATTTGCTGCGAAGAAAGCGCGTTACCGCCAGATGAACAGCGACGCCGTCGGGCAGGACGTGAAAATGGCAATAAGATCTTTAATAAGTCTCGTGGACGTCTGAATACAACACTGGGCATTCCTGATCCAACAGAATAAATATCATTGCCGGATGCGTGCCATCCGGCAACATTTCACTCTTACTTCTGCTGTACGCCTTCCACTGAAATAATCAGATCCACTTCCTGAGACGCTGGACCTAAATCTGTCTTGATATTGAAGTCTTTGAGCTTAATTTTGCCTTCGGCCTCAAAGCCTGCACGTTTACCGCCCCACGGGTCGTCACCCTGACCAATTAATTTCGCTTCCAGTGTGACGGGCTTGGTTACACCATTCAGCGTCAGATCGCCGGTAATATCCAGTTCGTCACCGTCTTTCTTCACGCTGGTGGAGGTGAATGTTGCCTGTGGATATTTTGCGGTATTGAGGAAATCCGCACTGCGAAGATGTTTATCGCGTTCGGCGTGATTAGTATCGACGCTGGTGGTGTTAATTGTCACATTCACTTTATCGGCAGCTGGATTTTTTTCATCAAAGGTAAAAGTACCGTCGAAATCTTTGAAGGTGCCATATAACCAGCTATAGCCAAGATGCTGGATTCGGAAGTTAACAAAGGCGTGCTGACCTTCTTTGTCAATTTTGTAATCGGCGGCAACCGCTGAACCGGCAGAGAACATCAAGGAAGCGAAGGTTAAACCAAGCAGACTTTTTTTCATTTTTTATACTCCATAGTCAGATGACGACTTTCCCAGCATGCGCTTCAGAGTGTCGTCTTTATCGATGAAATGATGCTTCAGGGCCATAAATCCGTGCATAACGGACAGTACTACAACGCTCCACGCGAGCCAAAAATGCAGGGCACCGGCAAAGTCAGCCTGTGCGCCAGCGTCGGAGAGGGTCGCGGGGACGTCAAACCAGCCAAAAACGCTGATCGGTTTACCATCGGCAGTTGAGATCAGATAGCCGCTGATGCCGATGGCGAACAGCAATAGGTACAATGCGAGATGTCCAGCTTTTGCTGCAAGACGAGTCATGGGCGAATAACTCGGCAGCGGACCCGGCGGTGGAGATATGACACGCCACAGAACGCGAATAACCAGCCCCATCATTAACAAAATGCCGATGCTTTTATGCAGTTCCGGTGCCTGGTGGTACCAGCCATCGTAATAACTGAGCGTGACCATCCACAGACCTAAAGCAAACATGCCATAGACAATAATTGCGCTTAGCCAATGTAAGGCCGCAGATATAACACCATAGCGTTCAGGGGTATTTGTGAATGACATAAGTGCATCCAAAACGAATTTGCGAGAGAAAGAAAATGGCGTGTCGGAGAATGAATTGCAACACAAAAATAACAAATTGAATGATATTTATTTCTATTTCAATAATTTTGAATTAATAATGAAAGAATCTTCATAAGTTTAGTGGGTTCAGCATCTGGAAGGTCTAGTGAGTGCTGTAGAGGCAGGAAGAATCTCATTCAATTTTTCACGCTAAATGAAAGGGAGATTAAATATTTGTCAGTTTATGTCAGTGCGGAAAACTAAAAATAAAACACATAGATCAGATCCATAATTGCCAACAATCCCCAGAGAAAAAGATAAAGCATCAGATGCTCGCGAATATTATTGATGAGATAGTGCAACAGTCGACGCATTAAATACTCCTGTAAAAACGGCCTCATTCTGGAGGCCGTAATGATGATTATTGGAAGCGGGAAAGCCTGAATGGCGTCAAATCAAAATCGCTTTTTTTGTCTTGCGCAAAATCGGCAGCTATTTCCCCTAAAACTGACGCAAATTTAAAACCGTGCCCACTCAGGCCGGTAATGAGCAGTGTATTATCGTGGCCGGGTAGGGTATCGATAATAAAATCTTCGTCAGGCGAATTATCATAGGTGCAGGCAGCGCCGTACAGGCAGCAACCGATACCCGGCAACACATTGCGCAAGAACGGGAAGGCTTCCGAACCATCGCTGACCACTTCCGCAAACGGAACACGTTCATCCGCTGAATGGATAACCTGGCCTCCGTTATGTTTGCCAATCTTCAACGCGTCGTTTTCTGCCGGAAAACCATAATATTGATCGCCATTGGGCAGTTCACCGGTAAACGCCGGGAATTTATTCTTCACGCTATAGCGACCATCGGCCTGATACCAGGCAAATACTTTGCGTACGGGCTGGACAGGCAGCTCCGGGAGTAGGTCTTTTACCCATGTTCCCGCGCAGACAATCGCTTTTTTCGCCTGATACTCACCGTCAGCCGTTTCAATAGTTACGCCATCATCGTCATGACGAATTGCGGTGACCGGGCAGTTGAACAGCTGCGCACAGCCCGCTTCCTTCGCCAGTTGGATCCAGGTTTTAATCGCCAGTTCGCTGCGCAAAAAACCGGAATCAGTTTCAAATAAACCGATGTAGTTGTCCGGGACGCGTATTTCTGGCCAGCGGGCCATAATCCCTTGCGCGTCGAGCTTTTCAACGTTGAGTTGCCACTGTTCGGCGCTGTGGGCGACGTTGGCGAGAAATGCGGAGTCAGCCGGACCGAGGTTAATGACACCAGAGCGTACAAAAATGGGATCATCTTCGTTGTGGCGGGAAAGTTCATCCCACAGCATTTGCGCGCGGAGGACCAGCGGGACATACTTTTCGCCTTCACCATAAGCATGGCGAATTAATCGCGTATCGCCGTGGTGGCTGCCGTGTTGATGCGGTGGCATATGGGCGTCGGTCATTAGCACGTTTAAACCGGCGCGGGTTGCATAATACCCGGCGGCAGCGCCTACGGAACCGCTGCCAATAATGATGAGATCGTATTTCATTTTTTTCTCTCTGCTCTCATGGTTTAAGCAGAGTAATTAACTGAATGCAGATATACAACCCAGAAATGGTAAAGGCACCGGTGAGGTGCCTTTTGGGTGGATGGTCATGTCATGTTAATGACGCCGATACTCGTTTACCTGGAAATCACCGGATTCAATTTTGGCGATTCCTGCTTCTAATATCGAAATAAATTGTCTGGCAACATCAGTGGTTAACCAGAGCGTCTGACCAACTTCAGTCCCTTCCTGCTCGGACTTATTTGGGGTCTGGTAGTGCAAACGCAACATCAGCGCATCATAGCTATCAACGGTGCTGATGTCCCACCCTACGAGCGGATGAGTCTGAATGACTTCATTATTTTTTTCCATCATGGCCCCCTAATTCGTGTTACTAGACAACGTTATTCGAGGTTCAATGCGTTTTTATCTGAAGCAACTTCAGTATACCAATAAGTAAGGGTATTCACCGAATTTTTAAAGGGGGGAGCAGATAAATTTCTGCTTTTAAGATTTATATGAACAATAAAACAGCATGTCATTCATATTTTTTTAGCATATTGTGCAATTATTTTGAGGAAGTGTAGAAATTTTGTACTCACAATTCGCAAGTAAAATAAAAAAGCCGGGGCGACCCGGCAAAAACAAAAATCACTGCATATTATTCGCTGACAAACCAGTCATCGGCGCTTTCCCACGTTTCCTGGAGAATTTCGCTAATGCGCTGTTTATCTTCTTTTGTCGCGCCAATAACCGATAAATTATTTGCTGCGGCATAACGTACCGATACGTGGCCTTCATTATCAGGAAACGCATACTGAATACGGCGGGAAAGTTCGCCAGCCAGGGCGTCAATAGCCCCAGCTGGCAATGGAGAAGTTTTCGCTATGGTGACTTCAATTCGCATAATAGCCCCCTGTTGAATATACTGGTTATTTATACAGGTAAAATAACCTAATGACAACAGGAAGCTACGATTTTTATTGTTTAACGGACCAGCGTACCGTTTCTCCGGCGAGGAATGGCACCAGCGTGTCATCAGTCAGTGCGATGCTTTCAGCAACCTGTTGCTCTTCACGTACCAGTTCGATGAATGTGTCGTTGACCGGCAAGCCATAGAACTGCGGGCCGTTTACAGAACAGAATGCTTCAAAGTACTGCAAAGCATTCATCTCTTCAAAGACGGTAGCGTAACTGCCCAGCGCGGTTGGGGCGTTGAAACAGCCCGCGCAGCCGCAGCTGCTCTCTTTGCGATGACGTGCATGTGGCGCAGAATCCGTTCCGAGGAATACACGATTAAAACCGCTGGCGACCAGTTCACGCAATGCCTGTTGGTGGATATTGCGTTTGAGGATGGGTAGACAATACAGGTGCGGACGCACGCCACCAACCAGCATATGGTTGCGGTTAAACATCAGATGCTGTGGAGTGATGGTGGCAGCCAGCCGTTCATTTCCGTCACGGACATAGTCGGCAGCGTCTTTGGTGGTGATGTGCTCAAAAACGACTTTCAGTGCAGTCAGGCGCTGGCGCAGCGGTTCCATCACGCTTTCTATAAAGCGCGCTTCACGATCAAAAATGTCGATATCTGCATGTGTTACTTCACCATGCACCAGTAGTGGCATACCGATTTTTTCCATGCGCTCAAGTACCGGCATGATTGCGTCAACTGACGTAACGCCGTGGCTGGAGTTAGTGGTTGCGTTTGCCGGATAAAGTTTTGCAGCGGTGAACACGCCTTCGTTAAATCCGCGCTCCAGCTCATTCGGATCCAGCGAATCTGTTAAATAACAGGTCATCAGCGGGGTGAAATCGTGCCCGGCAGGTACGGCGTCAAGAATGCGCTGACGATACGCCACGGCAGCCTCAACGGTGGTCACGGGCGGAGCCAGATTGGGCATTACGATAGCCCGTCCATAAATTTCGCTGGTATACGGCACGACAGTTTTTAACATGTCGCCATCGCGGAGGTGAAGGTGCCAGTCGTCTGGGCGGCGGATCTTTAATACCTGGGATGGTGCAGTCATTAATCTCTATGCTCCGGCTGAAGGGATGTTTTTGCCGGACACAAAGGATAAGCGGAAACGTTTTCCTTTGCACGAAAAATAAAGGGCGCGAATGCGCCCTCGTGATTAATCAGTAAACGGAATGACAATTTCGCCTGGCTTCACTTCAATGCCTTTCGCCAGTTTCTTCGCCATTGCTTCGCCCTGGCTGCCATCTTCGCGCAGGACGTAAGCAGGTTGCTGGTTAAAGTAATTGCGTAATGCCTGGTTTAAATAGGGAAGCAACGTTTGCATCACCGTTTGCATTTTTTCCGGTTGTACCGTCGCATCGACCACTTCCATCTCTTTCAGGAAGATCGCGCCTTTTTCTTTATCAAACACGGGCAGCGCTTTCAGCTTCAGTTTCATGGTCGCTTTCTGGCTACCGAACAGGGAGTTCATGTCCAGATTGGCGTCTCCGGTTAGGGTAACCTTATTCGGCTCTTCGCGACCAATTTGGCTGGTCAGGTTTGTCAGAACAATATGGGCGTCAGCCACGCCGGGTAAACCGATATCTTTTGAGAAATTATTATGTTTCGCAAGCGACTGGTTAATTTCTTGTTCGGTGATGGTGTATTGGGTGAGTTGATTACAGCCAACGAGCAGGCCACTGACGATCAATGCAGCGGCAAATAAAAACTTGTTCATGGTAGTCCTCGACATGAAATCTGCGTCAATATCCTGACACAACGCAGCATGTGTCACCAGCGATAAACGCGCCAGCAGAAAAAACTGAAAACGGCGGCAACCCGCGAATACAGGCTGCCGCGGCGGGTCAGGATTAAATCGCCATTGATGATAACAAATTGATTTGTGTCTGTTTCGCCATATTATCGCGGTAATCAGCAACGCGGCTTGGCCAGTTGATTCCGGCTACTAGCGTCAGATTACGCAGGAGCGGAAATAGCTGAATATCATCTTCCGAAAGTTCGCCATTCACGGCGTTCGGTTTGACGATCAGTTTGTCCAGCGCACGTAAATCATCGCTGATATTCTTAATCAGACCGTCAGAGTGGGCCAGCAGGTCGGCAAAATTACCCGCGCTGGCCTCTTTCTTGTCGACGAAATATTTGCGCGCGGCAGGAGTAGAAAACTCATCAAATGCCGATTTGGCAAAACGCGGCAACAGCAGTTTGTTGGCGTAGCCATTGACCTTGCGCAGCCACTCTTCAATGGCAGGGGAACGTTTGCCGGTCAGTAACGGTTTGCCGTCGAGTTTATCGACATAGTGAACGATGTCCATGCTTTCTGGCATATAGCGGCTGTCATCTTTTTGCAGAATGGGAACCTGTTTTTGACCGACCATCCGGGTGGGTGTTTCTGCGTCGTCGTTGAGCAGAACATGTAATTCGACGGGGATATTTTTCAGGCCGAAAATCATGCGGGCTTTGAGGCAGTAAGGGCAGTGATCGTAAATGTATAGCTTCACGTGACTCCTCCATTTGGCTGTCAGTTCACTTTCAGTATGGAGGAGTCAGGGGGGAGTATCAAATCAGGCGTCGCGTTCAAGCAAACGACGCGCGGCGCGTTTCTGGCTAAACTGCCAACCCAGCGCAAGGAAAGTGAAGATGCCAATAATGCCCAGCATCATCCACGGAAGCTCTGGCTGGTGCGCCGATTTGCCCAGGTCAAACAGCCAGCCGCCACCGATATAACCAATAGCGCCGCCAATCGCCAGACCCAGACGGCTAAACCCCATATAGCTGCCGCGAGCTCTTGCGTCTGCCAGCGAAGCACTTAAGGTTTCACGCGCAGGCTCGGCAATGATCGACCCGATATAAAACAGACAAATCAGGGTGAAAAGTTGTTGCAGGCCGCTGACCATGCCTACTGGCATCATGCTTAATGACATTATCAACAGCCCAGCCATTAACCGGTGTTCCAGACGAAAATGCTTTTCACTCCAGCGGGCGATAGGGTAGAGCAACGTTAACGACAGACACGCTTCAATGGCATACATCCATTTAACGGCAGAGGGCGCGCCAGCCACGTCGTTGACCATAATTGGCAGCATCAGCATCACTTGTACAGCCAGCATGTAGTAACCCGCCAGCGTCAGGACATAGGTGACAAAACGCTTGTCGCGCATCACGCGGGTCATGCCTTCGCGAACGGGCGTGCGCACGGTGGAGAGTTTCCATGCCGGTAACAACCACGCATTGAACGCTGCACACAGCACAAACAAAACTGCCCCTGTGGCGCAGACCAGGCGAAAGTCGTATTGCAACAGCCAGCTCCCCAACAATGCGCCAATGACCGCACCGGCACTGTCCTGCATCATCAACAGCGAGAAAAAACGACCACGCTGCTGTGGACGGATTAATTTCACCACCAGCGCCGAACGCGGAGGATCAAACAACGTGCCGCCGAGTCCCGAAAGCAGGCATGAAAACCACAGTAGCCACGGTTCGTGGGCGATACCCATTGTGGCGAATCCGGCGGCACGCATCAGCATACCGGTGACAATCATCGGTTTGGCACCAAAGCGGTCGGCAATTGCGCCGCCGAAAATACCCAGACCTTGCTGAATAAACTGGCGTAGACCGAGGGCAATACCGACCATGACGGCGGCCCAGCCCATTTGATCAACGAAGCGGATAGAGATCAGCGGGAAGACAACAAAGAACCCCAGCACGACCAGCATATTATCGATGAGCAGGAAATATTTACCCAGGTTCCTCGCCTGCGACACGCGGGACATTTCCCCTCCCGGGAAATAAAAGATGAGCACTTTCTATTCTGCATTGCCGCTAAGACTTTTCCCATCACTTCGGGGACAATATTTTTTTATCAAAACGTCGCTTTGATAGAGAGTTTTTATCAAATATGTGAATAATGCAGAAAATGGCATTCTGGACTTTTCACAGGGTCTGGTTGCGCAGGTATAGTAATACTTACAGCGTATTAAAGACGTTACGGGAAGGAGTAGGTATAGAATGTTTGGCTATCGCAGTAACGTGCCAAAAGTGCGCTTAACCACAGACCGACTGGTCGTGCGTCTGGTGCATGATCGTGATGCCTGGCGTCTGGCGGATTATTACGCAGAGAATCGCCATTTCCTCAAGCCCTGGGAGCCAGTGCGCGACGAAAGCCACTGTTATCCATCAGGCTGGCAGGCCAGGCTAGGGATGATTAACGAATTTCATAAACAAGGTTCAGCTTTCTACTTTGGCTTATTCGACCCGGACGAAAAAGAGATTATTGGCGTTGCCAATTTTTCCAATGTTGTTCGCGGCTCTTTTCATGCCTGCTATCTCGGTTATTCGATTGGGCAAAAATGGCAGGGCAAAGGACTCATGTTTGAAGCTCTGAGCGCAGCCATTCGTTATATGCAGCGCACCCAACATATTCATCGCATTATGGCTAATTATATGCCGCACAATAAACGCAGCGGTGATTTACTGGCGCGACTGGGTTTTGAAAAAGAAGGCTATGCGAAAGACTATCTGTTGATTGATGGACAATGGCGCGATCACGTACTGACGGCATTAACTACCCCAGACTGGACGCCCGGCCGCTAAGGAGAATCTCATGAAATATCAACTTACTGCCCTGGAAGCTCGCGTGATTGGTTGCTTGCTGGAAAAACAGGTGACCACGCCGGAGCAATACCCGCTCTCAGTCAATGGTGTAGTCACGGCCTGTAATCAGAAAACGAACCGTGAACCGGTCATGAATCTGAGTGAATCCGAGGTGCAGGAGCAACTGGATAATCTGGTCAAACGCCATTATCTGCGCACGGTGAGTGGCTTTGGTAATCGGGTCACCAAATATGAACAACGTTTTTGTAATTCAGAATTTGGCGATCTGAAACTGAGCGCCGCAGAAGTGGCGTTAATCACCACGTTGTTATTGCGTGGTGCCCAGACGCCGGGTGAACTGCGCAGCCGCGCCGCGCGAATGTATGAATTCAGCGATATGGCGGAAGTGGAGTCGACGCTGGAACAACTGGCAAATCGCGAAGATGGTCCTTTTGTGGTGCGTCTGGCCCGCGAACCGGGTAAACGTGAAAGCCGCTACATGCATCTTTTCAGTGGTGAGGTTGAAGATCAGCCGGCGGTGATGGATATGTCGAACGCGGTTGACGGTGATTTACAGGCACGCGTCGAAGCCCTGGAAATCGAAGTGGCAGAACTGAAACAGCGTCTTGATTCGTTGCTGGCCCATCTGGGAGATTAAAGTGAAAAAATTACGTATCGGCGTAGTGGGGTTAGGCGGCATCGCGCAAAAAGCGTGGTTACCGGTGCTGGCGGCAGCGTCTGACTGGACGTTACAAGGTGCGTGGTCGCCTACGCGCGCCAAAGCCTTGCCAATTTGTGACAGCTGGCGCATTCCTTATGCTGATTCGTTATCCAGCCTTGCCGCCAGTTGCGATGCGGTTTTTGTGCATTCCAGCACCGCCAGCCACTTTGACGTGGTCAGTACGTTACTCAATGCGGGGGTACATGTCTGTGTCGATAAACCGCTGGCAGAAAATCTGCGCGATGCTGAACGGCTGGTGGAACTGGCGGCGCGGAAAAAACTAACGTTGATGGTCGGTTTTAACCGTCGTTTCGCACCACTCTACGGTGAGTTAAAAACGCAACTCGCCACCGCAGCCTCGCTAAGAATGGATAAACATCGTAGCAATAGCGTCGGGCCACACGATCTTTATTTCACGTTGCTGGATGATTATCTGCATGTGGTGGATACCGCGCTGTGGTTGTCGGGCGGCAAAGCCTCTCTGGATGGCGGTACGCTACTGACTAACGACGCTGGCGAAATGCTGTTTGCCGAGCACCATTTTTCGGCCGGTCCTTTGCAGATCACCACCTGTATGCATCGCCGTGCCGGAAGCCAGCGTGAAACCGTGCAGGCCGTGACTGACGGTGCGCTCATCGACATTACGGATATGCGCGAATGGCGTGAGGAGCGTGGGCAGGGTGTAGTGAATAAACCGATTCCTGGTTGGCAGAGTACGCTTGAGCAACGTGGATTTGTCGGCTGTGCGCGGCACTTCATTGAATGCGTGCAAAATCAGACAGTTCCGCAAACCGCCGGCGAACAGGCAGTGCTGGCGCAACGTATCGTTGACAAGATCTGGCGCGATGCGATGAGTGAATAAACCCTGTAACATCTGGCGGTAGCAATTCACCATAATCCAGGTAGACTATTCGCCTCTTTCAGCGCCTGCCTTGCAGGCGTTTTGCCCGTGGGTCTGGATTAGAACACCGATGAATTTATTAAAATCGCTGGCCGCCGTCAGCTCGATGACCATGTTTTCGCGTGTGCTTGGCTTCGCACGTGACGCAATTGTCGCCAGAATCTTTGGCGCAGGGATGGCAACCGACGCCTTTTTCGTCGCTTTTAAACTTCCTAACTTGTTACGCCGTATCTTTGCCGAAGGGGCATTTTCCCAGGCATTTGTACCGATTCTGGCGGAATATAAAAGTAAGCAGGGTGAAGACGCCACGCGGGTCTTTGTCTCTTATGTTTCTGGCCTGCTGACACTTGCGCTGGCGGTTGTGACGGTCGCTGGCATGCTCGCCGCACCGTGGGTGATCATGGTGACCGCGCCAGGCTTCGCTGACACAGCTGACAAATTTGCCCTGACCAGCCAGCTACTAAAGATTACCTTTCCCTATATCTTGCTGATCTCCCTGGCGTCGCTGGTGGGAGCGATTCTGAATACGTGGAACCGCTTCTCGATTCCGGCGTTTGCTCCAACACTGCTTAACATCAGCATGATTGGTTTCGCGCTGTTTGCCGCACCGTACTTTAACCCACCGGTGCTGGCGCTGGCGTGGGCTGTTACGGTCGGCGGCGTCCTGCAGCTGGTGTATCAGCTACCGCACCTGAAGAAGATCGGCATGCTGGTCCTGCCGCGCATTAACTTCCACGATGCCGGAGCAATGCGCGTGGTGAAACAGATGGGACCGGCAATCCTTGGCGTCTCTGTGAGTCAGATCTCCTTAATCATCAACACCATTTTTGCCTCGTTTCTTGCTTCCGGTTCGGTGTCTTGGATGTATTACGCCGACCGCTTAATGGAGTTTCCGTCCGGTGTACTGGGCGTGGCGCTTGGCACCATTTTGCTGCCGTCGCTGTCGAAAAGTTTTGCCAGTGGCAATCATGATGAATACAACCGTTTGATGGACTGGGGGCTGCGTCTTTGTTTCCTGTTGGCGCTGCCGAGTGCGGTTGCGTTGGGCATTCTTTCAGGTCCGTTGACCGTTTCGCTGTTTCAGTACGGTAAATTTACCGCCTTTGATGCGCTGATGACCCAGCGGGCGTTAATTGCCTACTCGGTGGGTTTGATTGGCCTGATTGTAGTGAAAGTGTTGGCTCCTGGCTTTTATTCCCGCCAGGACATTAAAACGCCAGTGAAAATTGCCATCGTTACGCTGATTTTAACGCAATTGATGAACCTGGCGTTTATTGGTCCGTTGAAACATGCCGGGCTGTCACTTTCTATTGGTCTGGCGGCGTGTCTGAATGCTTCGCTGCTTTACTGGCAGTTGCGTAAGCAGAAAATCTTTACCCCGCAACCTGGCTGGATGGCGTTTCTGTTGCGTCTGGTGGTGGCGGTACTGGTGATGTCTGGTGTGCTTTTAGGTATGTTACATATCATGCCGGAGTGGTCATTGGGTACCATGCCCTGGCGCTTACTGCGTTTAATGGCGGTCGTGCTGGCGGGGATTGCTGCGTACTTTGCTGCACTGGCGGTACTGGGCTTCAAAGTTAAAGAGTTTGCCCGCCGGACGGTGTAACAATGTATTCCGGCCTGCAGTGCAGGCCGGAGATAATCTTCAGATCGAAATCTTTTTACTGCCGCGATGGGTTGTTGAGGTCTGACCGTTCGCTCCATATAGCGTCGGTTCCTGATGCGGTTTCAACATTTCCAGCGCCTGTTGATTGCGCTCAATCTGTCCTTCCAGTAACCAGCCGTTATGTTGATTCAGTTGGCGTAGTTGCTGAGTTTTGCCAGTAATTTCCTGCCAGCGTTGACTAATATCAACGCTATTTGCTGTATTGGGTTCTTTCCTGCGTAACTGTTCGAGGTAATCCAGCGTCGCCAGCAGTGAGCTTTTTTGTTCTGTAATCCATTGCAACTGGCTGCCGTTGATCTGCCCCATAGAGAGATGTTGCTGCTCTTGATCCATTACCGTTTTGAGATCGTTAAGCACAGCGGACATCTGGTCGAGGATCTCTGCAAGACGCGTCATACGATCAATTACTCTGCAAGTCTTGCTGCGCTTCGTTGATCAGCGCATCGGCAATTTTGCCGGTGTCCATTTTTAGTTCACCGTTACGAATCGCCAGTTTTAACGCTTCGACACGTTCAAGATTGATATCGCTGCTGCCGGGTTGCATCAGTTTTGCTTGCGCGTCGCTTAACGTCACACTGGTGCTGGTGGAGGCTGTTGTTTTTGCCGCTCGGGTGTTTGTTACCGGCGCGTCAGTGGTTTCGCGCGGTTGAACGGTGCTTACTGGCTTCAGAGGCGAAGTGCGATCAATACTCATGGTTTATTCCTCATTGAGGGCGCTTTTATCATGTGTTGCTTATTTATCGGCAAGGGACGGGTAATCTTTAACAGCTTACAGGTTTATAAGAATATTCCCATCTGCATCAACAACGCCGCTGACCACTTGTCCCGATATCATGCGCACCCGCGCATTCTGTGCGACGGCTGCATTGTTCAGCGCCTGACCTTCTGCGTTGGCGCTAAACCCATCACCGCTGGCGATCACGTTGACACGTTGTCCCGCTTTTACCCGCCATGCCTGGCGAAAGTGGGTTAACTGGATAGGTTGATCGGGTGATAGATCGCGCAGGCTAACGGCATCAACAAGTTGATTGATATCCAGCACCGTACGCGGTGGCAAGGTATCCAGTCGGCCGCGTTTCAGTTTGACATTGCCAGCTTCCAGCTTTCCTCCACGCACAATGGGCATCGCGGCAACCACATAATTTCCTGTGGCCTGTACATTAACCTGTAAATATCGTTTGTCGTTACCGCAGCGTGCCAACACATTCACATTGCCCCACAGGCGGGAATTATTGCTCATCGAAAGCAATGGCTGCTCGCACGGCGGTAGTAGATTGGGCGCTGTACGAATAGAAACACGAACCTCATCACTTACCCCCGCGAGCTGGGCGCTAAAAAAGGTGTGCAATTGCGATGTGAGATTGCTCGCCGCACTTAACGGACTGAACAGTATCGCGATGATCGCCACGCTACGTTTTATTGTCAGCATTTTCGCCCCCAGCCATTTCTACAACGTGAATTGTACCTGTCCGCAATGACCATCAACGGCATAAATAGCGACCCATTTTGCGTTTATTCCGCCGATAACGCGCGCGTAAAGGCATTTAAGCTGATGGCAGAATTTTGATACCTGCGGAGGAGATATGCTCGATAAGCTCGACGCCGCCTTACGTTTTCAACAAGAGGCGCTCAATCTGCGCGCCCAGCGTCAGGAAGTGCTGGCAGCAAACATCGCCAATGCCGATACCCCTGGTTATCAGGCTCGCGATATCGATTTTGCCAGTGAACTTAAAAAAGTCATGCAACGTGGACGGGATGCAACCAGTGTGGTTGCTCTGACGATGACCTCAACGAAACACATTCCGGCGCAGGCGCTGACGCCTCCTTCCGCAGAACTGCAATACCGTATTCCGGACCAGCCTTCGCTTGACGGTAATACTGTCGATATGGATCGCGAACGCACCCAGTTTGCCGATAACAGCCTGCAATACCAGATGAGCCTTAGCGCGTTGAGCGGGCAGATCAAAGGCATGATGAACGTTTTACAGAGCGGAAATTAACGGATGGCACTGCTGAATATTTTTGATATCGCCGGGTCGGCGTTAACTGCCCAGTCCCAGCGCCTGAACGTGGCGGCCAGTAATCTGGCGAATGCTGATAGCGTCACCGGTCCCGATGGACAGCCATATCGGGCAAAACAGGTGGTATTCCAGGTTAACGCTGCGCCAGGTGCTGCGACAGGCGGCGTAAAGGTTGCCGATGTTATAGAAAGTCAGGCCCCGGACAAACTGGTTTATGAACCGGGTAATCCGCTGGCGGATGCAAAGGGCTACGTGAAAATGCCAAACGTTGATGTCGTCGGAGAGATGGTTAACACCATGTCGGCGTCACGCAGTTATCAGGCCAATGTTGAAGTGCTCAACACGGTGAAAAGTATGATGCTGAAAACCCTTACGCTCGGTCAATAAAGGAGAAAGCTATGTCCATTGCGGTAACCACCACCGATCCGACGAATACCGGCGTCAGTACCACCAGCAGTAGTTCGCTCACGGGCAGCAACGCCGCAGATTTACAAAGCAGTTTTCTGACTTTGTTGGTGGCGCAGCTGAAAAACCAGGACCCGACCAATCCAATGGAAAACAACGAGCTGACGTCGCAATTGGCACAAATCAGCACGGTCAGTGGGATTGAAAAACTCAATACCACGCTTGGATCTATTTCCGGACAGATTGATAACAGCCAGTCGTTACAGGCCAGTAACCTGATTGGTCACGGCGTGATGATCCCCGGTACCACTGTTCTTGCGGGAACCGGCAGTGAAGAAGGGGCTGTGACCACGACCACGCCGTTTGGTGTTGAGTTGCAACAGGCGGCAGACAAAGTGACGGCCACCATCACCGATAAAAACGGCGCGGTCGTCCGTACCATTGATATCGGTGAACTGACTGCCGGAGTCCACAGTTTCACCTGGGACGGTACGTTGACTGACGGCAGCACTGCGCCGAACGGTTCTTACAATGTAGCGATTAGCGCCAGTAACGGTGGTACACAACTGGTTGCCCAGCCGCTGCAGTTTGCTCTGGTGCAGGGTGTGATCCGCGGCAACAACGGTAATACGCTGGATCTCGGCACTTACGGCACCACCACCCTCGACGAAGTACGGCAGATAATTTAAGCCTTCACATTTCAGGAGTCAGTCATGGCCTTTTCTCAAGCGGTTAGCGGATTAAACGCTGCCGCCACCAACCTCGATGTTATTGGCAACAATATCGCCAACTCCGCCACCTACGGCTTTAAATCAGGCACGGCCTCTTTTGCCGATATGTTTGCCGGTTCGAAAGTGGGACTGGGGGTAAAAGTTGCCGGTATCACCCAGGACTTTACCGATGGCACGACCACCAACACCGGGCGAGGTCTGGACGTTGCTATCAGCCAGAACGGTTTTTTCCGTCTGGTAGACAGCAACGGTTCGGTGTTCTACAGCCGTAATGGACAATTTAAGCTGGATGAAAACCGTAACCTGGTGAATATGCAAGGTTTACAGCTGACGGGGTACCCGGCAACCGGTACGCCGCCGACTATTCAGCAAGGGGCGAATCCGACCAATATTTCGATCCCGAATACCCTGATGGCAGCGAAAACTACCACCACGGCGTCAATGCAGATCAACCTGAATTCCAGTGATTCGCTTCCCTCTGTTAACGCATTTGATGCCAGCAATGCGGATAGCTATAACAAAAAAGGTTCGGTGACTGTTTTCGATAGTCAGGGTAATGCTCATGATATGAGCGTGTACTTTGTGAAGACCGGGGATAATAACTGGCAGGTCTACACCCAGGATAGTAGTGATCCAAACAGCATTGCGAAGACAGCGACAACACTGGTGTTTAATGCCAATGGCGTTCTGACCTCAAATCCAACAGCGAATATTTCCACTGGCGCAATTAACGGCGCAGATCCCGCCACGTTTAGCCTGAGCTTCCTCAACTCCATGCAGCAAAATACCGGCGCTAACAACATTGTGGCAACCACCCAGAACGGCTACAAACCGGGCGATCTGGTGAGTTATCAAATCAATGATGACGGTACGGTTGTCGGCAACTATTCCAACGAACAAACCCAACTGCTGGGGCAGATTGTACTGGCGAACTTTGCCAACAACGAAGGTCTGGCATCCGAAGGCGACAACGTCTGGTCCGCTACGCAATCTTCTGGCGTGGCGCTGTTGGGGACAGCCGGGACGGGCAACTTTGGCACACTGACCAACGGTGCGCTGGAAGCGTCCAACGTCGATCTCAGTAAAGAACTGGTCAATATGATCGTTGCCCAGCGTAACTATCAGTCTAACGCCCAGACCATCAAAACCCAGGACCAGATCCTCAATACGCTGGTTAACTTACGCTAATCGCTGACGGGATAGCTCAATGGATCACGCAATTTATACCGCGATGGGAGCAGCCAGCCAGACGCTGAATCAACAGGCGGTAACCGCCAGTAATCTGGCCAATGCCTCTACGCCCGGTTTTCGCGCGCAGTTAAACGCCTTGCGCGCAGTGCCGGTGGAAGGGCTTTCACTGCCCACGCGCACGCTGGTAACGGCGTCAACACCGGGTGCAGACATGACACCCGGCAAGATGGATTACACCTCGCGCCCGCTGGACGTTGCGTTGCAGCAGGATGGTTGGCTGGCCGTGCAGACCGCTGACGGCAGTGAAGGGTATACGCGTAATGGCAGCATTCAGGTTGATCCCACCGGGCAACTGACAATTCAGGGACATCCGGTGGTAGGCGAGGCGGGGCCAATTGCTGTGCCGGAAGGGGCGGAAATCACTATTGCTGCCGATGGCACAATCTCGGCGCTGAATCCGGGCGATCCGGCAAATACGGTTGCGCCAGTGGGGCGTCTGAAGCTGGTGAAAGCCACGGGCAGCGAAGTCCAGCGCGGTGACGATGGCATTTTTCGTTTAAGCGCAGAAAGCCAGGCTACGCGTGGGCCGGTACTGCAGGCAGATCCAACCTTGCGTGTGATGTCGGGGGTTCTGGAAGGCAGTAACGTCAATGCCGTTGCGGCAATGAGCGACATGATTGCCAGCGCACGGTGTTTTGAAATGCAGATGAAGGTGATCAGCAGCGTCGATGATAACGCAGGCCGTGCCAACCAACTGCTGTCGATGAGTTAATTGAAAGGATACATGACAAGTATAAGTTGCCCTATGCGCAAGTTTATCGGGTCTATGGGGGCAATCGCAATTTATCGATTTTGCGAGCTCTTGTAGGCCGGATAAGGCGTTTACGCCGCATCCGGCAAGAAGACATATGCACTTTGTCACTAATCCACTACAGGACATTTTATGATCAGTTCATTATGGATCGCCAAAACGGGCCTTGACGCCCAGCAAACCAATATGGACGTCATTGCCAACAACCTGGCAAACGTTAGTACCAACGGTTTTAAGCGTCAGCGCGCGGTGTTTGAAGATCTGCTTTATCAAACCATTCGCCAGCCGGGGGCACAGTCTTCCGAACAAACCACCTTACCATCCGGATTACAAATCGGTACGGGGGTACGCCCGGTCGCCACGGAACGTTTACACAGCCAGGGCAACCTGTCGCAAACCAATAACAGTAAAGACGTCGCGATTAAAGGGCAGGGCTTTTTCCAGGTGATGTTGCCAGATGGCTCATCAGCCTATACCCGTGACGGCTCTTTCCAGGTGGATCAGAACGGGCAGCTGGTGACGGCCGGTGGTTTTCAGGTGCAGCCAGCGATCACCATTCCGGCGAATGCGTTAAGTATCACCATCGGTCGTGATGGCGTGGTCAGCGTAACCCAACAAGGCCAGGCAGCTCCGGTTCAGGTTGGGCAGCTCAATCTCACCACCTTTATGAATGACACCGGACTGGAGAGCATTGGCGAAAACCTCTACACCGAAACGCAATCCTCCGGTGCACCGAACGAAAGCACGCCGGGCCTGAACGGCGCGGGACTGCTGTATCAAGGGTATGTTGAAACGTCTAACGTCAACGTGGCGGAAGAACTGGTCAATATGATTCAGGTGCAACGCGCTTACGAAATCAACAGTAAAGCGGTGTCCACCACCGATCAGATGCTGCAAAAACTGACGCAACTCTAAGGCTTAACCGGTGGCAGGTTCACCGGTTTACTGATTTTTGAAGATGATAGCCATGCAAAAAAACGCTGCGCATACTTATGCCATTTCCAGCTTGTTGGTGCTTTCACTAACCGGCTGCGCCTGGATACCCTCCACGCCGCTGGTACAAGGGGCGACCAGTGCACAACCGGTTCCCGGTCCGACGCCCGTCGCCAACGGGTCTATTTTCCAGTCTGCTCA
This sequence comes from Escherichia coli DSM 30083 = JCM 1649 = ATCC 11775, assembly GCF_003697165.2. GTDB lineage: Bacteria > Pseudomonadota > Gammaproteobacteria > Enterobacterales > Enterobacteriaceae > Escherichia > Escherichia coli. Next base: position 2,939,928 of record NZ_CP033092.2, on the reverse strand, counting down.
GCCGATTAACTATGGCTATCAACCGCTGTTTGAAGATCGTCGACCACGCAATATTGGCGATACGCTGACTATCGTGTTGCAGGAGAACGTCAGCGCCAGCAAAAGCTCCTCTGCGAATGCCAGCCGTGACGGTAAAACTAATTTTGGCTTTGATACTGTGCCGCGCTATTTGCAGGGGTTGTTTGGTAACGCTCGTGCCGATGTCGAAGCCTCCGGTGGTAACACGTTCAACGGAAAAGGCGGGGCCAATGCCAGCAATACCTTTAGCGGTACGTTGACGGTGACGGTTGACCAGGTACTGGTCAACGGCAACCTGCATGTGGTGGGTGAAAAACAGATCGCCATTAATCAGGGTACCGAATTTATTCGCTTCTCTGGCGTGGTTAATCCACGCACTATCAGCGGCAGCAATACCGTACCATCTACTCAGGTGGCGGATGCGCGCATTGAATACGTAGGCAATGGCTACATTAACGAAGCGCAAAATATGGGCTGGTTGCAGCGTTTCTTCCTTAACCTGTCGCCAATGTAAGTGAGGCTGTGGTGATTAAATTTCTCTCTGCATTAATTCTTCTACTGGTTACGACGGCGGCTCAGGCTGAGCGTATTCGCGATCTCACCAGTGTTCAGGGGGTAAGGCAAAACTCACTGATTGGCTATGGCCTGGTGGTGGGGCTGGATGGAACCGGTGACCAGACAACCCAGACGCCGTTTACCACACAAACGCTTAATAACATGCTCTCACAGCTGGGAATTACCGTTCCGACGGGCACCAATATGCAGCTAAAAAACGTCGCTGCGGTAATGGTGACGGCGTCACTTCCGCCGTTTGGACGCCAGGGGCAAACCATCGATGTGGTGGTTTCTTCCATGGGTAATGCCAAAAGCTTGCGTGGCGGTACGTTGTTGATGACACCGCTTAAGGGCGTTGACAGTCAGGTGTATGCGCTGGCGCAGGGCAATATTCTGGTTGGCGGCGCAGGAGCCTCTGCTGGCGGTAGCAGTGTTCAGGTAAACCAACTGAACGGTGGACGGATCACCAATGGTGCGGTTATTGAACGTGAATTGCCCAGCCAGTTTGGCGTCGGGAATACCCTTAATTTGCAACTTAACGACGAAGATTTCAGCATGGCGCAGCAAATCGCTGACACCATCAACCGCGTGCGTGGATATGGCAGCGCCACCGCGTTAGATGCGCGGACTATTCAGGTGCGCGTACCAAGTGGCAACAGTTCCCAGGTCCGTTTCCTTGCCGATATCCAGAATATGCAGGTTAATGTCACCCCGCAGGACGCTAAAGTAGTGATTAACTCGCGCACTGGCTCGGTGGTGATGAATCGCGAAGTGACCCTCGACAGCTGCGCAGTAGCGCAGGGGAATCTCTCGGTTACGGTCAATCGTCAGGCCAATGTCAGCCAGCCAGATACACCGTTTGGTGGTGGACAGACTGTGGTTACTCCACAAACGCAGATCGATTTACGCCAGAGCGGCGGTTCGCTGCAAAGCGTACGTTCCAGCGCCAGCCTCAATAACGTGGTGCGCGCGCTCAATGCGCTGGGCGCTACGCCGATGGATCTGATGTCTATTTTGCAATCAATGCAAAGTGCGGGATGTCTGCGGGCAAAACTGGAAATCATCTGATGATCAGCGACAGCAAACTACTGGCAAGTGCGGCCTGGGATGCGCAATCACTCAACGAACTAAAGGCGAAAGCGGGCGAAGATCCAGCGGCAAATATCCGTCCGGTGGCCCGCCAGGTGGAAGGGATGTTCGTGCAGATGATGTTGAAAAGCATGCGCGACGCTTTACCAAAAGATGGCCTGTTCAGCAGCGAGCGCACTCGCCTGTATACCAGTATGTATGACCAGCAGATTGCCCAACAGATGACGGCGGGCAAAGGTCTGGGGCTGGCAGAGATGATGGTTAAACAGATGACGCCAGAACAACCATTGCCAGAGGAGTCCACGCCAGCAGCACCGATGAAATTCCCGCTCGAAACTGTGGTGCGTTATCAAAATCAGGCGCTTTCTCAGCTGGTGCAAAAGGCCGTACCACGTAACTACGATGATTCGTTGCCGGGTAACAGTAAAGCATTCCTCGCGCAACTCTCACTGCCCGCCCAACTGGCAAGCCAGCAAAGCGGTGTGCCACATCATTTGATCCTCGCTCAGGCGGCGCTTGAATCTGGCTGGGGGCAACGGCAAATCCGCCGCGAAAACGGCGAGCCGAGTTACAACCTGTTTGGCGTCAAAGCCTCTGGCAACTGGAAAGGGCCAGTCACTGAAATCACCACGACTGAATATGAAAACGGCGAAGCGAAGAAAGTAAAAGCGAAATTTCGGGTCTACAGCTCGTATCTGGAAGCATTGTCGGATTACGTTGGGCTGTTAACACGCAATCCGCGCTACGCTGCCGTGACGACCGCCGTGAGTGCGGAGCAGGGGGCACAGGCCCTACAGGACGCGGGCTATGCCACCGATCCTCACTATGCCCGCAAACTCACCAACATGATTCAGCAGATGAAATCGATAAGCGACAAAGTGAGCAAAACCTACAGTATGAACATTGATAATCTGTTCTGAATAACTCAAGTCCGGCGGGTCGCTGCCGATAATACTCTGTAATTGAAGGCTTATAAGGAACCTCCATGTCCAGCTTGATCAATAACGCCATGAGCGGACTGAACGCGGCCCAGGCGGCGTTAAATACGGCAAGTAATAATATCTCCAGCTATAACGTTGCCGGATATACCCGCCAAACCACTATTATGGCGCAGGCCAATAGCACGCTGGGCGCTGGCGGCTGGGTTGGCAATGGCGTCTACGTTTCTGGTGTGCAGCGTGAGTATGATGCATTTATTACCAACCAGTTACGTGCGGCGCAGACGCAAAGTAGCGGCCTGACTGCCCGCTATGAGCAGATGTCGAAAATCGACAATATGCTCTCCACCAGTACCTCTTCGCTGGCAACACAGATGCAGGATTTCTTCACCAGCCTGCAAACGCTGGTAAGTAACGCGGAAGACCCGGCAGCGCGCCAGGCGCTGATTGGGAAATCAGAAGGGTTGGTGAATCAGTTTAAAACCACCGATCAATATCTGCGCGACCAGGACAAACAGGTCAATATCGCGATAGGTGCCAGCGTTGATCAGATCAACAATTACGCTAAACAAATCGCCAGCCTGAACGATCAAATCTCCCGCCTGACAGGCGTGGGGGCAGGGGCGTCACCTAACAATCTGCTGGATCAACGCGATCAACTGGTGAGCGAATTAAACCAGATTGTTGGCGTAGAAGTCAGCGTTCAGGATGGTGGCACTTATAACATCACGATGGCCAATGGCTACTCACTGGTTCAGGGAAGTACGGCGCGGCAACTTGCGGCAGTTCCTTCCAGCGCCGACCCTTCTCGTACGACTGTCGCTTATGTTGATAGGACGGCAGGCAATATTGAGATCCCGGAGAAATTACTGAATACCGGGTCGCTGGGCGGCATTCTGACATTCCGTTCTCAGGATCTGGACCAGACGCGTAATACGCTTGGACAACTGGCGCTGGCATTTGCCGAGGCTTTCAACACACAACACAAAGCCGGATTTGATGCCAACGGCGATGCTGGTGAAGATTTCTTTGCTATTGGTAAGCCCGCGGTTCTGCAAAACACGAAAAACAAAGGTGACGTTGCGATCGGTGCCACGGTAACTGATGCCTCCGCGGTACTGGCGACAGATTACAAAATCTCGTTCGATAATAATCAGTGGCAGGTCACCCGCCTTGCCAGCAATACCACTTTTACGGTGACGCCGGATGCCAACGGTAAAGTGGCATTTGATGGTCTGGAGTTGACGTTTACAGGAACGCCTGCCGTTAACGACAGCTTCACGCTGAAACCGGTAAGTGACGCCATCGTCAACATGGATGTATTAATCACTGACGAAGCGAAAATCGCCATGGCGAGCGAAGAAGATGCGGGTGATAGCGACAACCGCAACGGTCAGGCCCTGCTGGATCTGCAAAGCAACAGTAAAACGGTGGGCGGTGCGAAATCCTTTAACGACGCTTATGCCTCATTAGTGAGTGATATCGGGAATAAAACCGCGACGTTGAAAACCAGTAGCGCCACGCAAGGTAATGTGGTGACGCAGCTTTCCAATCAGCAGCAGTCGATTTCCGGTGTCAATCTCGATGAGGAGTACGGAAATCTGCAACGTTTTCAGCAGTATTACCTGGCGAATGCGCAGGTTCTGCAGACGGCAAACGCGATTTTTGATGCGCTGATTAACATTCGCTAAGGGGAGATAAAATGCGTTTCAGTACCCAGATGATGTACCAGCAAAACATGCGTGGCATCACCAATTCTCAGGCAGAATGGATGAAGTACGGCGAACAGATGTCGACGGGTAAGCGAGTCGTTAACCCTTCAGATGATCCCATTGCTGCATCACAAGCTGTTGTTCTCTCCCAGGCACAGGCACAAAACAGCCAGTACACGCTGGCGCGTACTTTCGCCACTCAAAAAGTGTCACTGGAAGAGAGTGTGCTTAGCCAGGTCACCACTGCTATCCAGAATGCTCAGGAAAAAATTGTCTACGCCAGCAATGGCACCTTGAGTGACGATGACCGGGCCTCACTGGCTACGGATATTCAGGGGCTTCGTGATCAGTTACTGAATCTGGCGAACACCACTGACGGTAACGGGCGCTACATTTTTGCCGGTTATAAAACAGAGACTGCGCCGTTTAGTGAGGCTGACGGTGATTATGTCGGCGGAACAGAAAGTATTAAACAACAGGTCGATGCTTCGCGTTCGATGGTGATAGGACATACGGGCGACAAAATTTTCGACAGTATTACCAGCAACGCGGTAGCGGAACCAGACGGTAGCGCTTCTGAAACCAATCTTTTTGCCATGCTGGATAGCGCCATCGCAGCCCTGAAAACGCCGGTCGCGGATAGCGAAGCGGATAAAGAAACCGCCGCTGCGGCACTGGATAAAACCAACCGCGGACTGAAAAACTCGCTGAACAATGTGCTGACTGTTCGCGCGGAATTAGGCACGCAACTGAACGAACTGGAGTCGCTGGATTCATTAGGTAGCGATCGCGCTTTAGGGCAAACGCAGCAGATGAGCGATCTGGTTGATGTGGACTGGAATGCAACTATTTCATCTTACATCATGCAGCAAACGGCATTGCAGGCATCGTATAAAGCATTTACCGATATGCAGGGATTGTCGCTCTTCCAGCTCAACAAATAAGCTCGCTTTAAAACATATCATGAAACTGGGTATGTTTTGTCTGCCCGCTCTGGGATCGCCGGGGCGGGCATTTTTTTGCCTATTTTGTATAGTTGGTTAGCAAGGATGCCATTTGATGAATTTTAATATGTTGACTCAAAGATGAAATAAAAAAGCCCTGGCAGTTACCAGGGCTTGATTGCTTGAGCTAATTATTACTCAACAGGTTGCGGACGCGCAGGAGCGGCGGAGGCATGATGCGTTGCCGTATGACCACCTGCGGCACCTTTACCTTCGAAGGCGAAAGTAGGGCGCTGCCAGTCACTGTGACGCGGTGCTTCCGGAACATATTCCGGTGCCGGAGCGCGCGTCATCGGCGCGGTAGCGTGGTTATGCTCAACGGTGACCTCAGGTTCAACCGCAGCTACCGTTTCAACTTCTGCTGCGACTTCAGCGACGACTGGCGCGGCAGGTTGAGCAACAACTTCAGGTTCAGCAACCACAACCTCAGCAGTTTCGGCAACTTCTTCAATATCTGCCGTCTCTTCCTGCGGTTCAACCACCGGTTCTGCGTGTTCTGCAACTTCCTGGGCTACGGCAACATCAGACTCGGTAATCACCTGCGGCTGTTCAGTTACCGCGGCAGCAATCACTTCAGGATGCGTCGTTTCAACCACTTCAGGTTGCGGTTCGGCAACCTGAACGGGGGCTTCTACGACTTCAGCCACTTCTTCAACAACTGGCGCGCTAACAACAGGTTTGACAGCGGCGGCGACAGGGACCTCAGTCACCATCGGCTGCACTTGTACTTCTTCCTGTTCGTGCTGCTCTTCAACCTGTACATCTTGCGGACGTACAATTGGATAGCGGATCCAGACTTTGCCAGAGGCCAGTTCCGGAGACGCGCACGCTACGGTCAACGGCATTGGCGACTGGGTTGGATAACGCTCGTCACGATAGCGACGACGACGCTGACCACTTACGCGCAGGTGACGAGGCGAGCGGCGAGAACGACGCGGCATGCCACCGTTGTCACGGTTATCGGCATTGTTCTCTTCTTGCTGTTCTGGTGCAGCTTGCGCTACGACTGGCAGCGGGACTTTCACCAGTTCTGTGCGTGGAGCTGGCGCTTCCTGAACAATTGGTTCGGCAGCGACAGTTTCTTCAACCACCGGTGCGACTACCGCTTCTTCGGCTACGCTTTGCTCGTAACGCACTTTCTGATTGAGCTGACGCTGTTTACGACGCGGCTGAACCGGACGTACACGTTCTTCCTGTTCGGTTTCCTGAACAGATTGCTCTTCAACATTCAGCGCCTTCGCTTCTTGTTGCGCCTGACGTTTATCATCGTTACGGCGGCGGCTACGTTCACGACGCGGCGCTTGCTGCTCGTCTGTGGTACGCGCTTTTTCCGTTACCTCTGCCTGCTGACGGCTCTCACGCGTCTCGGCAGTCTGCTGCTGTGCCTGGCGACGATTACGACGGTTTTCTTCGCGATTATCGCTGCCTTCTGTACGTTCACTACGGGTATCGCGGCGCTCATTACGGTCACGGCGGTTGTTCTGACGAGGCTTGCGACGATCCTGTTGACGTTCCGGTTTCGCTTCTGCTTTCGGTGCTGATTGCTCGGCCGGTTTGGTTTCTTCACCACCGCTGAACAGCGCTTTCAGTGCGCCGAAGAAGCGGCTCAACAACCCTGGTTGTGCAGGAGATGCTGGTGTTGCCGTTGCAGCTTTAGGTGCTGGGGCTACAACAGGCGCGGCAGGTTCAGCTGGGGTTGGAGCTGGCGGCACATCCGGCATGGCAAAGGTTGCCAGCGCAGGTTGTTCCGGACGCTTACGTTCAGCGAACTCTTCTTCAGACGGCAGCGCCATCGCTTCTTCATGCAGCTTCGGCAGCATGTAGCTTAAGGTTGAGGTTTCTTCCCCTTTGCGCACGCGCAGCACATGGTAGTGCGGGGTTTCCATCTGATCGTTTGGCACAATCACACAGCGTACGCCGTCCTGACGAGTTTCAATCGCATTTACCGCAGAACGTTTTTCATTCAGCAGGTAAGAAGCGATTGGCACAGGAACAATGGCGTGAACTTCCTGGGTGTTCTCTTTCAGCGCTTCTTCTTCGATCAGACGCAGAATAGAGAGCGACAGCGATTCGTTGTCACGCACGGTACCGGTACCGGAGCAGCGCGGGCAGACGTGATGGCTGGATTCACCCAGTGATGGGCTCAGGCGCTGACGGGACATTTCCAGCAGGCCAAAGCGAGAAATATGGCTGATTTGAATACGCGCACGGTCCTGACGCACCGCTTCACGCAGACGGTTTTCTACCGCACGCTGGTGGCGTACAGGCGTCATGTCGATGAAGTCGATAACAATCAGGCCGCCGAGGTCACGCAGGCGCAGCTGACGAGCAATCTCATCGGCAGCTTCGAGGTTAGTGTTAAACGCGGTTTCTTCGATATCGCCGCCGCGGGTCGCGCGTGCGGAGTTGATGTCGATGGCCGTTAACGCTTCGGTGCTGTCGATAACAATCGAACCACCGGATGGCAGACGAACTTCACGCTGGAAGGCGGACTCGATCTGCGACTCGATCTGGTAGTGGCTGAACAGCGGGATCTCGCCGGTGTACAGTTTGATTTTGCTGCTGAAATCCGGGCGGCCTAATGCAGCGATATGCTGACGTGCCAGTTCGAGCACTTTCGGGTTATCGATAAGGATTTCACCGATGTCCTGGCGTAAGTAATCGCGGAATGCGCGAACGATTACGTTGCTCTCCTGATGAATCAGGAACGGAGCCGGGCGGCTTTCAGCGGCTTTTTTGATGGCTTCCCAGTGCTTCAGACGGAAGCTTAAATCCCATTGCAGCGCCTCAGCAGATTTGCCGACGCCAGCGGTGCGCACGATAAGCCCCATGCCTTCCGGCAGTTCAAGGCTTGCCAGTGCTTCTTTTAATTCGGTACGGTCGTCGCCTTCGATACGACGAGAAATACCACCCGCGCGCGGGTTGTTCGGCATCAGAACCAGATAGCTACCCGCCAGACTGATAAAGGTGGTTAATGCCGCGCCTTTGTTGCCGCGCTCTTCTTTATCGATCTGAACAATGACTTCCTGACCTTCACGCAACACATCTTTAATGTTGGGACGACCATGAGCACTGTAGTTAGCAGGGAAATATTCGCGGGCAATTTCTTTTAGCGGGAGGAAACCGTGACGTTCAGCGCCGTAATCAACAAAAGCAGCTTCCAGACTCGGTTCAATGCGGGTGATTTTACCTTTGTAGATGTTTGCCTTTTTCTGCTCGTGCCCTGGACTTTCGATATCCAGGTCATACAGACGCTGCCCATCTACAAGGGCAACGCGCAACTCTTCCTGCTGAGTTGCGTTGATTAACATTCTTTTCATCGTAACTTACTCATTATTATTACATTGACGACTAAGCTGCGGGCAAAGTAACGCCTTTCCGGGTGTGAACCGATGGCCTCGTGTCTAGTCGCGTCGCCAACCTCACGGTTATCGTCAGCTCAAAGAGGCGCAGAGTGTCGGTTGCCCGTTTTTCATGCGGAAAAACAGCGCAATTATCAGAGAAACAGACTGGGTATTACTCTCCAGAAATATTTCCATCTACCGGTAAGGACTGCAACCCGCAGCCCGCTAACTGCCTGAAAGATCAATACGTCTTACGCCATTGCTGCGTGGATGATCGGTCGGGCAAAATGGGTTATTCCGTAAAATTTCTTGTTTTAACAAGGATGGACACGGAAACGGCCTCATTATTCCACTGCAAGCCTTGTTATAGCAAGATGACTTTTACCATTTATCACCCGCTTACTCACAGTTTTTTCACTTCTTGCTGGTGATTGGTTTAATAACCATCAATAAAGTGATCACCTAGTGAAGTAATAAGGTGTAAAACTAAATATAAGCATAGAAAAATGAGTGGCGCGAATCCTGTTGGCTAATTAGAATCGCCCACCATGAAAACAGAGACTCCATCCGTAAAAATTGTTGCTATCACCGCTGACGAAGCGGGGCAACGTATCGACAACTTTTTGCGTACCCAATTGAAAGGCGTACCAAAAAGTATGATTTACCGTATTTTGCGTAAAGGCGAAGTGCGGGTGAACAAAAAACGTATTAAGCCTGAATATAAACTCGAAGCGGGTGATGAGGTGCGTATCCCACCGGTTCGCGTTGCTGAGCGGGAAGAAGAGGCGGTTTCGCCACATCTGCAAAAGGTGGCGGCGCTGGCGGACGTCATCTTATATGAAGATGATCATATCCTGGTGCTGAATAAACCTTCCGGTACGGCGGTACATGGCGGCAGTGGTTTAAGCTTCGGCGTTATTGAAGGTTTGCGGGCGTTGCGCCCGGAAGCGCGGTTCCTTGAACTGGTTCATCGTCTTGACCGGGACACCTCAGGTGTGTTGCTGGTAGCGAAAAAACGCTCGGCGTTGCGTTCTCTGCATGAGCAATTACGTGAAAAAGGGATGCAAAAAGATTACCTGGCGCTGGTGCGCGGTCAGTGGCAGTCGCATGTGAAGAGCGTTCAAGCGCCGTTACTGAAAAATATTCTGCAAAGCGGCGAACGTATCGTGCGTGTGAGTCAGGAAGGCAAACCGTCGGAAACACGCTTTAAAGTGGAAGAGCGCTATGCATTTGCCACCCTGGTGCGTTGTAGCCCGGTAACAGGGCGTACTCATCAGATCCGTGTGCATACACAATATGCGGGTCATCCGATTGCCTTTGACGATCGCTACGGTGACCGTGAATTTGACAGACAGCTCACTGAAGCAGGCACGGGATTAAATCGCCTGTTCCTGCACGCCGCAGCGTTGAAGTTTACTCATCCGGGGACCGGTGAGGTGATGCGTATTGAAGCGCCGATGGATGAAGGTTTGAAGCGTTGTTTGCAAAAGCTGCGTAACGCGCGCTAATACAAGCATATAAACCTGATAATGGGCGGTTGGCCTGATAAGGCGTTTACGCCGCATCAGGCCGCCAGCACCGATTGCCGGATGCGAAGTAACCGCATCCGGCGCAAAAAACTATCCCATCAGCGGGTTTTTCCCTTCCCGACGTAACATCTGACACAGCGCGATTAGCGGTAAACCAACCAGCGTGTTAGGATCACGCCCCTCTAAACGCTCAAACAGCGTAATGCCAAATCCTTCACTCTTAAAGCTACCCGCGCAGTGCAGGGGATGCTCTTTACGCACGTAATTATCAATCTCCGCCTCGCTCAGGTGACGGAAATGGACGTCAAAAGGCTCCACTTCTGTTTGTAGATGCCCATTCGCCGAATTAAACAACGCCAGTCCAGTATAGAAGGTGACGATATTGCCGCTGGCTTTGCGTAATTGCAGACGGGCATTTTCTTCCGTTAACGGTTTACCGGTGATTTCGCCATCAAGAACACATACCTGGTCTGAACCAATAATTAAATGATCCGGATAACGTGACGCCAGAGATTGCGCTTTTTCTTGTGCCAGTCGAAGCACCAACTGTCGCGGTGATTCGTCGCTGCGTGGAGTTTCGTCGACCTCGGGTGCTGCACATTCAAAAGAGATTTGCAGTTTTTCCAGAAGAGCGCGACGCCAGGGCGAGGTGGAGGCTAAAATAAGTTTAGGCATATTTTTTTCCATCAGATATAGCGTATTGATGATAGCCATTTTAAACTATGCGCTTCGTTTTGCAGGTTGATGTTCGTTATCAGCACTGAACGAAAATAAAGCAGTAACCCGCAATGTGTGCGAATTATTGGCAAAAGGCAACCACAGGCTGCCTTTTTCTTTGACTCTATGACGTTACAAAGTTAATATGCGCGCCCTATGCAAAAGGTAAAATTACCCCTGACTCTCGATCCGGTTCGTACGGCTCAAAAACGCCTTGATTACCAGGGTATCTATACTCCTGATCAGGTTGAGCGCGTCGCCGAATCCGTAGTCAGTGTGGACAGTGATGTGGAATGCTCCATGTCGTTCGCTATCGATAACCAACGTCTCGCAGTGTTAAACGGCGATGCGAAGGTGACGGTAACGCTCGAGTGTCAGCGTTGCGGGAAGCCGTTTACTCATCAGGTCTACACAACGTATTGTTTTAGTCCTGTGCGTTCAGACGAACAGGCTGAAGCACTGCCGGAAGCGTATGAACCGATTGAGGTTAACGAATTCGGTGAAATCGATCTGCTTGCAATGGTTGAAGATGAAATCATCCTCGCCTTGCCGGTAGTTCCGGTGCATGATTCTGAACACTGTGAAGTGTCCGAAGCGGACATGGTCTTTGGTGAACTGCCTGAAGAAGCGCAAAAGCCAAACCCATTTGCCGTATTAGCCAGCTTAAAGCGTAAGTAATTGGTGCTCCCCGTTGGATCGGGGATAAACCGTAATTGAGGAGTAAGGTCCATGGCCGTACAACAGAATAAACCAACCCGTTCCAAACGTGGCATGCGTCGTTCCCATGACGCGCTGACCGCAGTCACCAGCCTGTCTGTAGACAAAACTTCTGGTGAAAAACACCTGCGTCACCACATCACTGCCGACGGTTACTACCGCGGCCGCAAGGTCATCGCTAAGTAATCACGCGTCTGCGTGATGAAGCTTAGTGAGGATTTTCCCCAGGCAACTGGGGAAAGACCAAACCGGGCGGCGACGATACCTTGACACGTCTAACCCTGGCGTTAGATGTCATGGGAGGGGATTTTGGCCCTTCCGTGACAGTGCCTGCAGCATTGCAGGCACTGAATTCTAATTCGCAACTCACTCTTCTTTTAGTCGGCAATCCCGACGCCATCACGCCATTACTTGCTAAAGCTGACTTTGAACAACGTTCGCGTCTGCAGATTATTCCTGCGCAGTCAGTTATCGCCAGTGATGCCCGGCCTTCGCAAGCTATCCGCGCCAGTCGTGGGAGTTCAATGCGCGTGGCCCTGGAGCTGGTGAAAGAAGGTCGAGCGCAAGCCTGTGTCAGTGCCGGTAATACCGGGGCGCTGATGGGGCTGGCAAAATTATTACTCAAGCCCCTGGAGGGGATTGAGCGTCCGGCGCTGGTGACGGTATTACCGCATCAGCAAAAGGGCAAAACGGTGGTCCTCGATTTAGGGGCCAACGTCGATTGTGACAGTACAATGTTGGTGCAATTTGCCATTATGGGCTCAGTTCTGGCTGAAGAGGTGGTGGAAATTCCTAATCCTCGCGTGGCGTTGCTCAATATTGGTGAAGAAGAAGTAAAGGGTCTCGACAGTATTCGGGATGCCTCAGCGGTGCTTAAAACAATCCCTTCTATCAATTATATCGGCTATCTTGAAGCCAATGAGTTGTTAACTGGCAAGACAGATGTGCTGGTTTGTGACGGCTTTACAGGAAATGTCACATTAAAGACGATGGAAGGTGTTGTCAGGATGTTCCTTTCTCTGCTGAAATCTCAGGGTGAAGGGAAAAAACGGTCGTGGTGGCTACTGTTATTAAAGCGTTGGCTACAAAAGAGCCTGACGAGGCGATTCAGTCACCTCAACCCCGACCAGTATAACGGCGCCTGTCTGTTAGGATTGCGCGGCACGGTGATAAAAAGTCATGGTGCAGCCAATCAGCGAGCTTTTGCGGTCGCGATTGAACAGGCAGTGCAGGCGGTGCAGCGACAAGTTCCTCAGCGAATTGCCGCTCGCCTGGAATCTGTATACCCAGCTGGTTTTGAGCTGCTGGACGGTGGCAAAAGCGGAACTCTGCGGTAGCAGGACGCTGCCAGCGAACTCGCAGTTTGCAAGTGACGGTATATAACCGAAAAGTGACTGAGCGTACATGTATACGAAGATTATTGGTACTGGCAGCTATCTGCCCGAACAAGTGCGGACAAACGCCGATTTGGAAAAAATGGTGGATACCTCTGACGAGTGGATTGTCACTCGTACCGGTATCCGCGAACGCCACATTGCCGCGCCAAACGAAACCGTTTCAACCATGGGCTTTGAAGCGGCGACACGCGCAATTGAGATGGCGGGTATTGAGAAAGACCAGATTGGCCTGATCGTTGTGGCAACGACTTCTGCGACGCACGCTTTCCCGAGCGCAGCTTGTCAGATTCAAAGCATGTTGGGCATTAAAGGTTGCCCGGCATTTGACGTTGCAGCAGCCTGCGCAGGTTTCACCTATGCATTAAGCGTAGCCGATCAATACGTGAAATCTGGGGCGGTGAAGTATGCTCTGGTCGTCGGTTCCGATGTACTGGCGCGCACCTGCGATCCAACAGATCGTGGGACTATTATTATTTTTGGCGATGGCGCGGGCGCTGCGGTGCTGGCTGCCTCTGAAGAGCCGGGAATCATCTCCACCCATCTGCATGCCGACGGTAGCTATGGTGAATTGCTGACGCTGCCTAATGCTGACCGTGTGAATCCAGAGAATTCAATTCATCTGACGATGGCGGGCAACGAAGTCTTCAAGGTTGCGGTAACGGAACTGGCGCACATCGTTGATGAGACGCTGGCGGCGAATAATCTTGACCGTTCTCAACTGGACTGGCTAGTTCCGCATCAGGCTAACCTGCGTATTATCAGTGCAACGGCGAAAAAACTCGGCATGTCGATGGACAATGTCGTGGTGACGCTGGATCGCCACGGTAATACCTCTGCGGCCTCTGTCCCGTGCGCGCTGGATGAAGCTGTACGTGACGGGCGCATTAAGCCGGGACAGTTGGTTCTGCTTGAAGCCTTTGGCGGTGGATTCACCTGGGGCTCCGCGCTGGTTCGTTTCTAGGATAAGGATTAAAACATGACGCAATTTGCATTTGTGTTCCCTGGACAGGGTTCTCAAACCGTTGGAATGCTGGCTGATATGGCGGCGAGCTATCCAATTGTCGAAGAAACGTTTGCAGAAGCTTCTGCGGCGCTGGGCTACGATCTGTGGGCGCTGACCCAGCAGGGGCCAGCTGAAGAACTGAATAAAACCTGGCAAACTCAGCCAGCGCTGTTGACTGCATCTGTTGCGCTGTATCGCGTATGGCAGCAGCAGGGCGGTAAAGCACCGGCAATGATGGCCGGTCACAGCCTGGGGGAATACTCCGCGCTGGTTTGCGCTGGTGTAATTGATTTCGCTGATGCGGTGCGTTTGGTTGAGATGCGCGGCAAGTTCATGCAAGAAGCCGTACCGGAAGGCACGGGCGCTATGGCGGCAATCATCGGTCTGGATGATGCGTCTATTGCGAAAGCGTGTGAAGAAGCTGCAGAAGGTCAGGTCGTTTCTCCGGTAAACTTTAACTCTCCGGGACAGGTGGTTATTGCCGGTCATAAAGAAGCAGTTGAGCGTGCTGGCGCTGCCTGTAAAGCTGCGGGCGCAAAACGCGCTCTGCCGTTACCAGTGAGCGTACCGTCTCACTGTGCGCTGATGAAACCAGCAGCCGACAAACTGGCAGTAGAATTAGCGAAAATCACCTTTAACGCACCAACAGTTCCTGTTGTGAATAACGTTGATGTGAAATGCGAAACCAATGGTGATGCCATCCGTGACGCACTGGTACGTCAGTTGTATAACCCGGTTCAGTGGACGAAGTCTGTTGAGTACATGGCAGCGCAAGGCGTAGAACATCTCTATGAAGTCGGCCCGGGCAAAGTGCTTACTGGCCTGACGAAACGCATTGTCGACACTCTGACCGCCTCGGCGCTGAACGAACCTTCAGCGATGGCAGCGGCGCTCGAGCTTTAAAAGAGGAAAATCATGAATTTTGAAGGAAAAATCGCACTGGTAACCGGTGCAAGCCGCGGAATTGGCCGCGCAATTGCTGAAACGCTCGCAGCCCGTGGCGCGAAAGTTATTGGCACTGCGACCAGTGAAAATGGCGCTCAGGCGATCAGTGATTATTTAGGTGCCAACGGCAAAGGTCTGATGTTGAATGTGACCGACCCGGCATCTATCGAATCTGTTCTGGAAAAAATTCGCGCAGAATTTGGTGAAGTGGATATCCTGGTCAATAATGCCGGTATCACTCGTGATAACCTGTTAATGCGAATGAAAGATGAAGAGTGGAACGATATTATCGAAACCAACCTTTCATCTGTTTTCCGTCTGTCAAAAGCGGTAATGCGCGCTATGATGAAAAAGCGTCATGGTCGTATTATCACTATCGGTTCTGTGGTTGGTACCATGGGAAATGGCGGTCAGGCCAACTACGCTGCGGCGAAAGCGGGCTTGATCGGCTTCAGTAAATCACTGGCGCGCGAAGTTGCGTCACGCGGTATTACTGTAAACGTTGTTGCTCCGGGCTTTATTGAAACGGACATGACACGTGCGCTGAGCGATGACCAGCGTGCGGGTATCCTGGCGCAGGTTCCTGCGGGTCGCCTCGGCGGCGCACAGGAAATCGCCAACGCGGTTGCATTCCTGGCATCCGACGAAGCAGCTTACATCACGGGTGAAACTTTGCATGTGAACGGCGGGATGTACATGGTCTGACCGCGATTTGCACAAAATGCTCATGTTGCGCGCAGTCTGCGTGGTTATGAGTAATAATTAGTGCAAAATGATTTGCGTTATTGGGGGGTAAGGCCTCAAAATAACGTAAAATCGTGGTAAGACCTGCCGGGATTTAGTTGCAAATTTTTCAACATTTTATACACTACGAAAACCATCGCGAAAGCGAGTTTTGATAGGAAATTTAAGAGTATGAGCACTATCGAAGAACGCGTTAAGAAAATTATCGGCGAACAGCTGGGCGTTAAGCAGGAAGAAGTTACCAACAATGCTTCTTTCGTTGAAGACCTGGGCGCGGATTCTCTTGACACCGTTGAGCTGGTAATGGCTCTGGAAGAAGAGTTTGATACTGAGATTCCGGACGAAGAAGCTGAGAAAATCACCACCGTTCAGGCTGCCATTGATTACATCAACGGCCACCAGGCGTAAGTGAACATCTCCAGGCGGTCGTTCGACCGCCTGAGTTTTATCTTTTGTCCCACTAGAATCATTTTTTCCCTCCCTGGAGGACAAACGTGTCTAAGCGTCGTGTAGTTGTGACCGGACTGGGCATGTTGTCTCCTGTCGGCAATACCGTAGAGTCTACCTGGAAAGCTCTGCTTGCCGGTCAGAGTGGCATCAGCCTAATCGACCATTTCGATACTAGCGCCTATGCAACGAAATTTGCTGGCTTAGTAAAGGATTTTAACTGTGAGGACATTATCTCGCGCAAAGAACAGCGCAAGATGGATGCCTTCATTCAATATGGAATTGTCGCTGGCGTTCAGGCCATGCAGGATTCTGGCCTTGAAATAACGGAAGAGAACGCAACCCGCATTGGTGCCGCAATTGGCTCCGGGATTGGCGGCCTCGGACTGATCGAAGAAAACCACACATCTCTGATGAACGGTGGTCCACGTAAGATCAGCCCATTCTTCGTTCCGTCAACGATTGTGAACATGGTGGCAGGTCATCTGACTATCATGTATGGCCTGCGTGGCCCAAGCATCTCTATCGCGACCGCCTGTACTTCCGGCGTGCACAACATTGGCCATGCTGCGCGTATTATCGCGTATGGCGATGCTGACGTGATGGTTGCAGGTGGCGCAGAGAAAGCCAGTACGCCGCTGGGCGTTGGTGGTTTTGGCGCGGCACGTGCATTATCTACCCGCAATGATAACCCGCAAGCGGCGAGCCGCCCGTGGGATAAAGAGCGTGATGGTTTCGTACTGGGCGATGGTGCCGGTATGCTGGTACTTGAAGAGTACGAACACGCGAAAAAACGCGGTGCGAAAATTTACGCTGAACTCGTCGGCTTTGGTATGAGCAGCGATGCTTATCATATGACGTCACCGCCAGAAAATGGCGCAGGCGCAGCTCTGGCGATGGCAAATGCTCTGCGTGATGCAGGCATTGAAGCGAGTCAGATTGGCTACGTTAACGCGCACGGTACTTCTACGCCGGCTGGCGATAAAGCTGAAGCGCAGGCGGTGAAAACCATCTTCGGTGAAGCTGCAAGCCGCGTGTTGGTAAGCTCCACGAAATCTATGACCGGTCACCTGTTAGGTGCGGCGGGTGCAGTAGAATCTATCTACTCCATCCTGGCGCTGCGCGATCAGGCTGTTCCGCCAACCATCAACCTGGATAACCCGGATGAAGGTTGCGATCTGGATTTCGTACCGCACGAAGCGCGTCAGGTTAGCGGAATGGAATACACTCTGTGTAACTCCTTCGGCTTCGGTGGCACTAATGGTTCTTTGATCTTTAAAAAGATCTAAGTTGTCATTTTCCACCCTTATAAAAGGTCCGCTTGCGGGCCTTTTTTCTTAGCTTTTATTCCGACTTGTTCCGTAGTGAACATGCTGCCACACTAACAATTCTCTGATAAGGAGCCGGTATGTTCTTAATTAACGGTCATAAGCAGGAATCGCTGGCAGTAAGCGATCGGGCAACGCAGTTTGGTGATGGTTGTTTTACCACCGCCAGAGTTATCGACGGTAAAGTCAGTTTGTTATCGGCGCATATCCAGCGACTACAGGATGCTTGTCAGCGGTTGATGATTTCCTGTGACTTCTGGCCTCAGCTTGAACAAGAGATGAAAACGCTGGCAGCAGAACAGCAAAATGGTGTACTGAAAGTCGTGATCAGTCGCGGTAGTGGCGGGCGAGGGTACAGCACATTGAACAGTGGACCGGCAACGCGGATTCTCTCCGTTACGGCTTATCCTGCACATTACGACCGTTTGCGTAACGAAGGGATGACGTTGGCGCTAAGCCCGGTGCGGCTGGGGCGCAATCCTCATCTTGCAGGTATTAAACATCTTAATCGGCTTGAGCAAGTATTGATCCGCTCTCATCTTGAGCAGACAAACGCTGATGAGGCGCTGGTCCTTGACAGCGAAGGGTGGGTTACGGAATGCTGTGCGGCTAATTTGTTCTGGCGGAAGGGCAACGTAGTTTATACGCCGCGACTGGATCAGGCAGGTGTTAACGGCATTATGCGACAATTCTGTATCCGTTTGCTGGCACAATCCTCTTATCAGCTTGTCGAAGTGCAAGCCTCTCTGGAAGAGGCGTTGCAGGCAGATGAGATGGTTATTTGTAATGCGTTAATGCCAGTGATGCCCGTACGTGCCTGTGGCGATGTCTCCTTTTCGTCAGCAACGTTATATGAATATTTAGCCCCACTTTGTGAGCGCCCGAATTAGTCATGAAAAAAGTGTTATTGATAATCTTGTTATTGCTGGTGGTACTGGGTATCGCCGCTGGTGTGGGCGTCTGGAAGGTTCGCCATCTTGCCGACAGCAAATTGCTTATCAAAGAAGAGACGATATTTACCCTTAAGCCAGGGACCGGACGTCTGGCGCTAGGTGAACAGCTTTATGCCGATAAGATCATCAATCGCCCACGGGTTTTTCAATGGTTGCTGCGTATCGAACCGGATCTTTCTCACTTTAAAGCCGGGACTTACCGCTTTACACCGCAGATGACCGTGCGCGAGATGCTGAAATTGTTGGAAAGCGGTAAAGAAGCACAGTTCCCGCTGCGACTGGTAGAAGGGATGCGTCTGAGCGACTACCTCAAGCAATTGCGTGAGGCTCCGTATATCAAGCACACGCTGAGCGACGATAAGTACGCCACCGTAGCGCAGGCACTTGAACTGGAAAACCCGGAGTGGATTGAAGGTTGGTTCTGGCCAGACACCTGGATGTATACCGCCAATACCACCGATGTCGCGTTACTCAAGCGAGCGCACAAGAAAATGGTGAAAGCGGTCGATAGCGCCTGGGAAGGGCGTGCGGACGGTCTGCCTTATAAAGATAAAAACCAGTTGGTGACGATGGCATCAATTATCGAAAAAGAAACCGCCGTTGCCAGTGAACGCGATCAGGTTGCCTCAGTATTTATCAACCGTTTACGCATTGGTATGCGCCTGCAGACCGACCCGACCGTGATTTACGGGATGGGAGAGCGTTATAATGGCAAACTTTCTCGTGCAGACCTGGAAACGCCGACAGCGTATAACACCTATACCATTACCGGTCTGCCGCCAGGTGCGATAGCGACGCCGGGGGCGGATTCGCTGAAGGCTGCTGCGCATCCGGCAAAAACGCCGTATCTCTATTTTGTGGCCGATGGTAAAGGTGGTCACACGTTTAATACCAATCTTGCCAGTCATAACAAGTCTGTGCAGGATTATCTGAAAGTGCTTAAGGAAAAAAATGCGCAGTAAGTATATCGTCATTGAGGGGCTGGAAGGCGCAGGCAAAACTACCGCGCGTAACGTGGTGGTTGAGACGCTTGAGCAACTGGGTATCCGCGACATGGTTTTCACTCGGGAACCTGGCGGTACGCAACTTGCCGAAAAGTTAAGAAGCCTTGTGCTGGATATCAAATCGGTAGGCGATGAAGTCATTACCGATAAAGCCGAAGTTCTGATGTTTTATGCCGCGCGCGTTCAACTGGTAGAAACGGTCATCAAACCTGCGCTGGCTAACGGCACCTGGGTGATTGGCGATCGCCACGATCTCTCCACTCAAGCCTATCAGGGTGGAGGACGAGGTATTGACCAACATATGCTGGCAACACTGCGTGATGCTGTTCTCGGGGGGTTTCGCCCCGACTTAACGCTCTATCTCGATGTTACCCCGGAGGTTGGCTTAAAACGCGCGCGTGCGCGCGGCGAGCTGGATCGTATTGAGCAAGAATCTTTCGATTTCTTTAATCGCACCCGCGCCCGCTATCTGGAACTGGCAGCACAAGATAAAAGCATTCATACCATTGATGCCACCCAGCCGCTGGAGGCCGTGATGGATGCAATCCGCACCACCGTGACCAACTGGGTGAAGGAGTTGGACGCATGAGATGGTATCCATGGTTACGACCTGATTTCGAAAAACTGGTAGCCAGCTATCAGGCCGGAAGAGGTCACCATGCGCTACTCATTCAGGCGTTACCGGGCATGGGCGATGATGCTTTAATCTACGCCCTGAGCCGTTATTTACTCTGCCAACAACCGCAGGGCCACAAAAGTTGCGGTCACTGTCGTGGATGTCAGTTGATGCAGGCTGGCACACATCCCGATTACTACACCCTGACTCCCGAAAAAGGGAAAAATGCGCTGGGCATTGATGCGGTACGTGAGGTCACCGAAAAGCTGAATGAGCACGCACGCTTAGGTGGTGCGAAAGTTGTCTGGGTAACCGATGCTGCCTTACTAACCGACGCCGCGGCTAACGCATTGCTGAAAACGCTTGAAGAGCCACCAGCAGAGACGTGGTTTTTCCTTGCTACCCGCGAGCCAGAACGTTTACTGGCAACATTACGTAGTCGTTGTCGGTTACATTACCTTGCGCCGCCGCCGGAACAGTACGCCGTGACCTGGCTTTCACGCGAAGTGACAATGTCACAGGCTGCACTACTTGCCGCATTGCGCTTAAGCGCCGGTTCGCCTGGGGCGGCACTGGCGTTGTTTCAGGGAGATAACTGGCAGGCTCGTGAAACATTGTGTCAGGCGCTGGCATATAGCGTGCAATCGGGCGACTGGTATTCGCTGCTAGCGGCCCTTAATCATGAACAAGCTCCGGCACGTTTACACTGGCTGGCAACGTTGCTGATGGATGCGCTAAAACGCCATCATGGCGCTGCGCAGGTGACCAATGTTGATGTGCCGGGCCTGGTCGTCGAACTGGCAAACCATCTTTCTCCCTCGCGCCTGCAGGCTATACTGGGGGATGTTTGCCACATTCGTGAACAGTTAATGTCTGTCACAGGCATCAACCGCGAGCTTCTCATCACCGATCTTTTACTGCGTATTGAGCATTACCTGCAACCGGGCGTTGTGCTACCGGTTCCTCATCTTTAAGAGAGACATCATGTTTTTAGTCGACTCACACTGCCATCTCGATGGTCTGGATTATGAATCTTTGCATAAGGACGTGGATGACGTTCTGGCGAAAGCCGCCGCACGCGATGTGAAATTTTGTCTGGCAGTCGCCACAACATTACCGGGTTATTTACACATGCGGGATCTGGTAGGCGAACGCGACAACGTCGTATTTTCTTGTGGCGTGCATCCACTCAACCAGAATGATCCCTACGATGTAGAAGATTTACGTCGTCTGGCGGCAGAAGAGGGCGTTGTAGCGCTGGGTGAAACCGGGCTGGATTATTATTACACGCCGGAAACTAAAGTACGTCAGCAAGAGTCCTTCATCCATCATATCCAGATTGGTCGTGAACTGAACAAGCCGGTTATCGTCCACACCCGTGACGCCCGCGCCGATACGCTGGCAATTCTGCGCGAAGAAAAAGTGACGGATTGCGGTGGCGTACTACACTGTTTTACAGAGGACAGAGAAACGGCGGGCAAATTACTGGATCTCGGATTTTACATCTCCTTTTCCGGCATTGTGACCTTCCGTAATGCGGAGCAACTGCGCGATGCTGCGCGTTATGTCCCCCTGGATCGGTTACTGGTGGAAACTGACTCACCTTACCTTGCGCCAGTACCGCATCGAGGAAAAGAGAATCAACCTGCGATGGTTCGTGACGTTGCAGAATACATGGCTGTGTTGAAAGGTGTTGCCGTTGAAGAACTGGCGCAGGTAACCACCGATAACTTCGCCCGTCTGTTTCACATCGACGCTTCCCGCCTTCAATCCATCCGTTGAATGAGTTTTTTTAAAGCTCGTAATTAATGGCTAAAACGAGTAAAGTTCACCGCCGAAAATCGGGCGGTGAATAACCACGTTTGAAATATTGTGACATATGTTTTGTCAAAATGTGCAACTTCTCCAATGATCTGAAGTTGAAACGTGATAGCCGTCAAACAAATCGGCACTGAATTATTTTACTCTGTGTAATAAATAAAGGGCGCTTAGATGCCCTGTACACGGCGAGGCACTCCCCCCTTGCCACGCGTGAGAACGTAAAAAAAGCACCCATACTCAGGAGCACTCTCAATTATGTTTAAGAATGCATTTGCTAACCTGCAAAAGGTCGGTAAATCGCTGATGCTGCCGGTATCCGTACTGCCTATCGCAGGTATTCTGCTGGGCGTCGGTTCCGCGAATTTCAGCTGGCTGCCCGCCGTTGTATCGCATGTTATGGCAGAAGCAGGCGGTTCCGTCTTTGCAAACATGCCACTGATTTTTGCGATCGGTGTCGCCCTCGGCTTTACCAATAACGATGGCGTATCCGCGCTGGCCGCAGTTGTTGCCTATGGCATCATGGTTAAAACCATGGCCGTGGTTGCGCCACTGGTACTGCATTTACCTGCTGAAGAAATCGCCTCTAAACACCTGGCGGATACTGGCGTACTCGGGGGGATTATCTCCGGTGCGATCGCAGCGTACATGTTTAACCGTTTCTACCGTATTAAGCTGCCTGAGTATCTTGGCTTCTTTGCCGGTAAACGCTTTGTGCCGATCATTTCAGGCCTGGCTGCCATCTTTACTGGCGTTGTGCTGTCCTTCATTTGGCCGCCGATTGGTTCTGCAATCCAGACCTTCTCTCAGTGGGCTGCTTACCAGAACCCGGTAGTTGCGTTTGGCATTTACGGTTTCATCGAACGTTGCCTGGTACCGTTTGGTCTGCACCACATCTGGAACGTACCTTTCCAGATGCAGATTGGTGAATACACCAACGCAGCAGGTCAGGTTTTCCACGGCGACATTCCGCGTTATATGGCGGGTGACCCGACTGCGGGTAAACTGTCTGGTGGCTTCCTGTTCAAAATGTACGGTCTGCCAGCTGCCGCAATTGCTATCTGGCACTCTGCTAAACCAGAAAACCGCGCGAAAGTGGGCGGTATTATGATCTCCGCGGCGCTGACCTCGTTCCTGACCGGTATCACCGAGCCGATCGAGTTCTCCTTCATGTTCGTTGCGCCGATCCTGTACATCATCCACGCGATTCTGGCAGGCCTGGCATTCCCAATCTGTATTCTTCTGGGGATGCGTGACGGTACGTCGTTCTCGCACGGTCTGATCGACTTCATCGTTCTGTCTGGTAACAGCAGCAAACTGTGGCTGTTCCCGATCGTCGGTATCGGTTATGCCATTGTTTACTACACCATCTTCCGCGTGCTGATTAAAGCACTGGATCTGAAAACGCCGGGTCGTGAAGATGCGACTGAAGATGCAAAAGCGACAGGTACCAGCGAAATGGCACCGGCTCTGGTTGCTGCATTTGGTGGTAAAGAAAACATTACTAACCTCGACGCATGTATTACCCGTCTGCGCGTCAGCGTTGCTGATGTGTCTAAAGTGGATCAGGCTGGCCTGAAGAAACTGGGCGCAGCGGGCGTAGTGGTTGCTGGTTCTGGTGTTCAGGCGATTTTCGGTACTAAATCCGATAACCTGAAAACCGAGATGGATGAGTACATCCGTAACCACTAATCCGTAAGACGTTGGGGAGACTAAGGCAGCCAGATGGCTGCCTTTTTTACAGGTGTTATTCAGAATTGATACGTGCCGGTAATGCTGAAATTACGCGGTGCGCCGTAGACGATAGAACCTTCCACGTTGGTATCGTAGGTTTTGTCGAACAGGTTATTGACGTTCCCCTGTAACGAGAAGTTTTTCGTCACCTGGTAGCGGGTGAAGAGATCCACCAGCGCGTAGCTACCTTGCTCGGCGCGGAAGGTGCCATACGGTGTCACGGTGTCGGTATACACGCGATTTTGCCAGTTAACACCACCGCCGACCGTCAACTCTGGCATGACAGGCAACCGGTAGCTGGTGAACATTTTAACCGTGGTGCGTGGCAGATTAGGATTAACGGCGTTTCCTTCGTTATCTTCTGCAATATAGCGCGTTGCGCCAAACGTCAGCTGCCAGTTGTCGGTAATTGCGCCGTTGAGTTCAAATTCCACACCTTTACTGACTGTCCCATCCACCGCTTTATAGGCGGTTTCGCCGTTGCTGCCGGGGATAGGTGTACCGGTGGACTGAGCGACATTATCCTGCTCAATACGGAAGATGGCTAACGTGGTGGTCAGACGGCTATTCATCCAGTCCGATTTCAGACCCAGCTCGTAGTTGTTACCGGTGATTGGAGTCAGATATTTGCCTGAACTGTCACGATCATTTTGCGGCTGGAAAATAGAGGTATAGCTGGCGTAGGTCGACCAGTTGTCATTGATGTCAAACACCAGACCAGCGTAAGGCGTGGTGTGGTTTTTCTCCATGCTGTAAGTCAGCGTATCAACCCGCCAGTTGGTATAACGTGCGCCGAGGATCAGATGCAGCGGATCGGCAAGGGTGACACGAGTGGCAGCATATAACGATTTCATATGTGTGGTATCGTCCTGCGCCAGGCTCTGTGGTGACCAGTCGGTTTGTGGGAAATTGCCATTAAAGTTGTAGAAACTGCCAATTTCATCCGGGAAGATGTTGGCCCATGAACTGAAGTAACGATTGTTTTGTTTGCTGTAACTGCCACCAAACATTAGATTGTGCTGACGACCAAACAATTCATAACTACCGTCAGCGAACAAATCCAGCGCATCAACTTTACGTTTGCCGCTGTTCCAACCGGTGCCGCCGACATAATCAAAACCAGGTCCATAATTACTGTATGGCCCAACCAGCATACCATCCGCTTTGTTTACATAGGCATCGACATACATCATTTTGCTGTCAAATTCGACTTCAGAGTGGGTGGCATTCAGCGTCGCTTGCCAGGTATCAGCAAACCGCTGCTTCAGGGTCATAAAGACCTTGTTGATCTCTTTATCGTTGTACGCCCAGTCAGGTGCGGTACTGCGTGCGCGATCGTAACTGTTGCTGCTGCCATCAGTATTCCAGCGCGGTAAACCACCCCAGGTTGGGCTATTAACATCAATACGCTGATATTCGTAACCGGCTGAAAGCATCGTAAGATCGCCTAAATCAGCATCGACAATGCCGGAGAAGAAGGTCTTTTCACTGTTGTAGCGGTCCAGCCATGAGTCGTTATTCTGGTAGCCGCCGACAATTCGTGCGCGGATTTTACCATCTTCGGTGAGTGGGCTTTGTAAATCCGCCACATACCGTTCTTTGTTCCAGCTACCGTATTCCGCCGAGACATCGCCTTTAAATTCACGACTGGTCGCGTGTTTTCGAACCATATTAATTGCCGCAGATGGATTACCCGTCCCGGTCATGAGGCCTGTCGCGCCACGCACTACTTCTACGCGTTCAAACAGTGCCATATCAGAAAGTGCGTCGCCCAGATTCCAGCGCGATTCAAAATAGGTGGGGATACCATCAACCATATAGTTATCGATCTGGAATCCGCGGGAATAATAAAGAGCACGATCGGAATCCGCCTGACTTTTGCTGATCCCCAGCGTGTTTTCCATCACTTCGCCCAGCGTTTGTAACTGCTGATCTTCCATCCGCTGCTGGCTAACAATAGTGACCGACTGAGGAATATCACGTTGAGTCATCTGCATTTTTGTACCCGCAGAGGTAGACGTTACGTTGTAATCATTTTCGCCATCATCTGGGGCTGTGGCTGAACCCTCAACAATCACCGTTTCTTCAGTGACTGGTGCAGCAAAAGCGGCGGAAGGTAATAGT
This sequence comes from Escherichia coli DSM 30083 = JCM 1649 = ATCC 11775, assembly GCF_003697165.2. Taxonomy (GTDB): domain Bacteria; phylum Pseudomonadota; class Gammaproteobacteria; order Enterobacterales; family Enterobacteriaceae; genus Escherichia; species Escherichia coli. The sequence continues at coordinate 2,914,192 of NZ_CP033092.2, read as the reverse complement.
GCCAGTGCTATGCAACCGGCAAGGAGTGACGGTTTGATGATAGCTTGATGTTGATTATCCCTGTTAAATTGTGTCGAAAGCATTTGAAATCTCTTGGTTTATGTTGGCGTCAGGCTCATGCCGGAGCAGGGTGATGAGCGGTTATATTTAGTGTGCGAATAATTTTGTATGTAAATGCAAATGAGAAATATACGCATTCATATTTAGTGTGTAAACCAAACAGAGAATGTCTTTTCAGCGCATTCGCAGGCAGAAATGGGAATAATGGCGATATATACGGCAGCAAAACGATTTTTTGCTTAAGAAATCGTGAGTTAAGGTTGAAAGAGCAGGTTTAACTCGACCATACTCTATACTCGCAGTGTGGCGCGGCGTAGCATGGCGCAACGCATGGCTATTTGAAAAAGGAAAATGTCGTGGCAGAAGAAACTATATTCAGCAAAATTATTCGTCGTGAGATCCCCTCCGATATCGTCTACCAGGATGATCTGGTAACGGCGTTTCGCGATATTTCGCCGCAAGCGCCAACGCATATTCTGATCATTCCGAATATCCTCATTCCGACTGTGAACGACGTGTCAGCTGAGCATGAGCAGGCGCTGGGACGCATGATCACCGTAGCGGCAAAAATTGCTGAGCAAGAAGGTATTGCCGAAGATGGCTATCGTCTGATCATGAACACCAACCGCCATGGCGGACAAGAGGTTTACCACATCCATATGCATTTGTTGGGTGGCTGTCCGCTGGGACCAATGCTGGCGCATAAAGGTCTGTAACGATGAGAAAAGGATGCTTTGGGCTGATGTCTCTGGCGTTGTTAGTGCTGGTGGGCTGTCGTTCACATCCGGAAATTCCGGTGAATGATGAGCAATCGCTGGTGATGGAGTCATCTTTATTAGCTGCGGGCATCAGTGCAGAAAAGCCCGTCCTTTCGACATCTGATATTCAACCTTCAGCATCCTCAACGCTTTATAACGAAAGGCAAGAACCCGTTACCGTTCATTATCGTTTTTACTGGTATGACGCCAGAGGGCTGGAGATGCATCCTCTGGAAAGGCCACGCAGCGTTACCATTCCCGCACATTCGGCGGTCACGCTGTACGGCAGCGCCAATTTTCTGGGGGCGCACAAAGTCAGACTTTATCTATATTTGTAAGGGGTGAATCTTGATGACAAAAATGAGTCGCTACGCCTTGATTACCGCGCTGGCGATGTTTCTTGCCGGGTGTGTGGGGCAACGTGAACCTGCACCGGTAGAAGAAGTGAAACCAGCGCCGGAACAACCTGCTGAGCCACAACAGCCTGTCCCCACAGTGCCATCGGTGCCGACGATACCGCAGCAGCCAGGCCCAATTGAGCACGAAGATCAAACTGCACCGCCTGCGCCGCATATTCGCCATTATGACTGGAATGGCGCAATGCAGCCGATGGTCAGTAAGATGCTTGGGGCTGACGGCGTGACTGCGGGTAGCGTCCTGCTGGTTGATAGCGTTAACAACCGTACTAATGGTTCGTTGAATGCCGCAGAAGCGACCGAAACGCTGCGAAATGCGCTGGCTAATAACGGTAAATTTACCCTGGTTTCCGCCCAGCAGCTGTCGATGGCTAAGCAACAATTAGGTTTGTCGCCGCAGGACAGTTTAGGCACCCGTAGTAAAGCCATAGGCATTGCCCGCAATGTTGGCGCTCATTACGTGCTGTACTCCAGCGCCTCTGGCAACGTTAACGCTCCGACCCTACAAATGCAGCTGATGCTGGTGCAGACGGGCGAAATTATCTGGTCAGGTAAAGGTGCCGTTTCGCAGCAATAATCCCCTCACGCGCGACGAATTGCTGTCGCGCTTTTTCCCGCAGTTTCATCCCGTCACGACGTTTAATAGTGGGCTTAGTGGCGGGAGTTTTCTCATTGAACATCAGGGCCAGCGTTTTGTTGTGCGTCAGCCGCACGATCCTGATGCGCCGCAGTCCGCGTTCTTGCGCCAGTATCGGGCTTTATCACAACTACCCGCATGCATTGCACCGAAGCCGCATTTATATCTCCGTGACTGGATGGTGGTCGACTATCTGCCCGGCGAGGTAAAAACGTATTTGCCGGATACCAACGAACTGGCAGGCTTGCTGTATTATCTACATCAACAACCGCGTTTTGGCTGGCGAATAACGCTGTTGCCGTTACTGGAACTGTACTGGCAGCAAAGCGATCCGGCGCGGCGGACAGTGGGTTGGCTGCGAATGTTAAAACGTCTGCGCAAAGCGCGGGAACCACGGCTTTTACGCTTAAGTCCATTGCATATGGATGTCCACGCCGGAAATTTAGTGCATAGCGCGTCAGGGTTAAAACTCATCGACTGGGAGTATGCCGGAGATGGTGATATCGCGCTGGAACTGGCGGCGGTGTGGGTGGAAAATATTGACCAGCATCGGCAATTGGTCAATGACTATGCCACTCGCGCGAAGATTTATCCGGCGCAATTATGGCGTCAGGTCAGGCGATGGTTTCCCTGGCTGCTGATGCTCAAAGCAGGGTGGTTTGAGTACCGCTGGCGACAAACCGGCGATCAACAATTTATCAGGCTGGCCGATGACACGTGGCGGCAGCTATTAATAAAACAATAAGGAGAGCAGTGTGGGTCCAGTAATGTTGGATGTCGAAGGTTACGAACTGGACGCGGAAGAGCGTGAAATACTGGCGCATCCGCTGGTGGGAGGGCTGATTCTCTTTACGCGAAACTATCATGATCCTGCCCAGTTACGTGAACTGGTGCGCCAGATCCGCGCAGCATCGCGCAATCATCTGGTGGTGGCGGTAGATCAGGAAGGTGGACGCGTGCAGCGTTTTCGTGAAGGTTTTACCCGCTTGCCAGCGGCACAATCATTCGCTGCGCTGTTGGGAATGGAAGAAGGCGGAAAACTGGCGCAAGAGGCAGGTTGGTTGATGGCCAGTGAAATGATTGCTATGGATATTGATATCAGCTTTGCGCCAGTGCTGGACGTCGGGCATATCAGCGCGGCGATTGGCGAGCGTTCTTATCATGCCGATCCACAAAAAGCCCTGGCAATTGCCAGCCGTTTTATTGATGGTATGCATGAAGCGGGAATGAAAACTACCGGGAAACACTTCCCAGGTCACGGTGCAGTAACGGCAGACTCACACAAAGAAACACCGTGCGACCCACGTCCGCAAGCGGAGATTCGCGCTAAAGATATGTCGGTCTTCAGTTCCTTAATCCGCGAAAATAAACTCGACGCCATTATGCCTGCGCATGTGATCTACAGTGATGTTGATCCGCGTCCGGCGAGCGGTTCTCCCTACTGGCTGAAAACCGTTTTGCGTCAGGAATTGGGTTTTGACGGCGTGATTTTCTCTGACGATTTATCGATGGAAGGCGCAGCGATTATGGGCAGTTATGCCGAGCGTGGACAGGCATCACTGGATGCAGGTTGCGATATGATCCTGGTCTGCAATAATCGTAAAGGGGCCGTCAGCGTGTTAGATAATCTGTCACCGATCAAGGCAGAACGTGTTACACGTTTGTATCATAAAGGTTCATTTTCGCGACAGGAACTGATGGACTCGGCTCGCTGGAAAGCGATCAGCACCCGTCTGAATCAGTTACATGAACGCTGGCAGGAAGAGAAGGCAGGTCATTAACCCTGGCTTATGTGAGGAAGCGATGATTATCTATTTGCACGGTTTTGACTCTAACAGTCCGGGTAACCACGAGAAAGTCTTACAATTGCAGTTTATTGACCCGGATGTACGGCTAATAAGCTACAGTACGCGGCATCCGAAACATGATATGCAGCATTTGCTCAAAGAAGTGGACAAAATGTTGCAACTGAACGTCGACGAGCGCCCGCTCATTTGTGGTGTTGGTCTGGGCGGTTATTGGGCTGAGCGGATTGGTTTTCTCTGTGATATCCGCCAGGTGATCTTCAACCCCAATTTGTTCCCTTATGAGAACATGGAAGGGAAGATTGATCGCCCGGAAGAGTATGCCGATATTGCCACTAAGTGTGTGACCAACTTCCGTGAGAAGAATCGCGATCGTTGCCTGGTGATTTTGTCGCGTAATGATGAAGCGCTTAACAGCCAGCGGACATCTGAAGAGTTGCATCATTATTACGAGATTGTCTGGGACGAAGAGCAGACGCACAAATTCAAGAATATCTCCCCGCATTTACAGCGCATTAAAGCGTTCAAAACCCTCGGGTAAATGCCCTCGTCGCATCAGGTAACCTTGCCGGTACCTGATGCGCTCCGGATTCTGTGGGTTGGATAAGGCGTTCCGCCGCATCCGACAGTCGAGCATCAATGCCTGATGCGCCTCTTATCAGGCCTACCGAACGCCCTCCATACACACCTCACTCTATATCATTCTCACAAATCAGCTCAAATAATAAACAACAAACTCTGTTTTTTGATCTCACCCGGTAAAGTCGCCTATCTTTTCAGCAACAAAACTTGATTAACATCAATTTTGGTATGACCAATGCACCATTCATGTTATTCTCAATAGCGAAGAACATTTTCATTGCTGTAACCTGTTGTTAATTAAGAGCTATGTTAATAACCATTAATTAACAATTGGTTAATAAATTTAAGGGGGTCACGTTGACTACGCCATTGAAAAAAATTGTGATTGTCGGCGGCGGTGCTGGTGGGCTGGAAATGGCAACACAGCTGGGGCATAAGCTGGGACGCAAGAAAAAAGCCAAAATTACGCTGGTCGATCGTAACCACAGCCACCTGTGGAAACCGCTGCTGCACGAAGTGGCGACTGGCTCGCTTGATGAAGGCGTCGATGCGTTGAGCTATCTGGCCCATGCGCGCAATCATGGTTTCCAGTTCCAGCTGGGTTCCGTAATTGATATTGATCGTGAAGCGAAAACAATCACTATTGCAGAACTGCGCGACGAGAAAGGTGAACTGCTGGTTCCGGAACGTAAAATCGCCTATGACACCCTGGTAATGGCGCTGGGTAGCACCTCTAACGATTTCAATACACCAGGTGTCAAAGAGAACTGCATTTTCCTCGATAACCCGCACCAGGCGCGTCGCTTCCACCAGGAGATGCTGAATCTGTTCCTGAAATACTCCGCCAACCTGGGCGCGAATGGCAAAGTAAACATTGCGATTGTCGGCGGCGGCGCGACGGGTGTAGAACTCTCCGCTGAATTGCACAACGCGGTCAAGCAACTGCACAGTTACGGTTATAAAGGTCTGACCAACGAAGCCCTGAACGTAACGCTGGTAGAAGCGGGCGAACGTATTTTGCCTGCATTGCCGCCACGTATCTCTGCTGCGGCCCATAGTGAGTTAACGAAACTAGGCGTTCGCGTGCTGACGCAAACCATGGTCACCAGTGCTGATGAAGGCGGCCTGCACACTAAAGATGGCGAATATATTGAGGCTGATCTGATGGTGTGGGCAGCCGGGATCAAAGCGCCAGACTTCCTGAAAGATATCGGTGGTCTTGAAACCAACCGTATCAACCAGCTGGTGGTGGAACCGACGCTGCAAACCACTCGCGATCCAGACATATACGCTATTGGCGACTGCGCGTCATGCCCGCGTCCGGAAGGGGGCTTTGTTCCGCCGCGCGCTCAGGCCGCACATCAGATGGCAACCTGCGCAATGAACAACATTCTGGCGCAGATGAACGGTAAGCCGCTGAAAAATTATCAGTATAAAGATCACGGTTCGCTGGTATCGCTGTCGAACTTTTCCACCGTCGGTAGCCTGATGGGTAACCTGACACGCGGCTCAATGATGATTGAAGGACGAATTGCGCGCTTTGTATACATCTCGCTGTACCGAATGCACCAGATTGCGCTGCATGGTTACTTTAAAACCGGATTAATGATGCTGGTGGGGAGTATTAACCGCGTTATCCGTCCACGTTTGAAGTTGCATTAATCGGCTTGTACTGGCGGATGCGGCGTAAACGCCTTATCCGCCCTGGACAAATGGTACGAGCGGTAGGCCTGATAAGACGCGTTAAGCGTCGCATCAGGCATTCCTTCAGACTCCTCCGAATCCCTAAGTATTTCCAGCCATTCCCGCGCTTTTCATCTTCTGTCTGATAGCTGCTTTTCTCCTTCGCTTGCATGATTGGCATAACAGCAAAGAAGGAGGTATTCCCGTGAATAAGTCAATGTTGGCGGGTATCGGGATTGGTGTCGCAGCTGCGCTGGGCGTAGCGGCAGTGGCCAGTCTGAACGTGTTTGAACGTGGCCCGCAATACGCTCAGGTTGTTTCTGCAACCCCAATCAAGGAAACGGTTAAAACACCGCGTCAGGAGTGTCGCAACGTTACAGTGACCCATCGTCGACCGGTGCAGGATGAAAATCGCATTACCGGGTCGGTGCTCGGCGCTGTTGCTGGCGGCGTGATTGGGCATCAGTTTGGTGGTGGTCGCGGTAAAGATGTCGCCACTGTTGTGGGGGCGCTGGGGGGTGGATATGCAGGTAACCAGATCCAGGGCTCTCTCCAGGAAAGCGATACTTACACGACTACGCAACAGCGTTGTAAAACGGTGTATGACAAGTCAGAAAAAATGCTCGGTTATGATGTGACCTATAAGATTGGCGATCAGCAGGGCAAAATCCGAATGGACCGCGATCCGGGTACGCAGATCCCGCTAGATAGCAACGGGCAGCTGATTTTGAATAACAAAGCATAACAAGGTTGTACTCTGCAATTTAGCCCCTCATTCGCTCAAGCTGAGGGGCTTTTTTTGCGACCTATTTCAGCAGTTCCGGCCATAAACGCAAAGTCGTTCGGGCAATCTGCATCAGTTTTTCCAGCGATGCACCTTCGCGTGCGCTGATCGACATCCCCTGAATAATACAATTAAGGAATTCTGCCAGATGCGTCACGTCACAGTGGGTCGGGATTTCCCCGCGCGCTTGTCGTTGACATAAAAACTGCTGCAAAGTGCGCTCTTGCATCGCATGGCGTGATTTCAGCGTATTGGCGATATCTCCTGAATCCGGGGAGAGGGTGGTGCAGTTGTTGATCATGAAGCAGCCAGCCGGAGTGTCTTTGCTGGTAAAGCAGTTGGCGATGGCAGCAAAATAGTCAGCCAGCGCAGACTCCACGCTTTTCTCTTCACAAAACAGCTGTGCTTCATGCTTGGCGGCAAAACGATCGATATAGCGGTCGAGTACGGCGCGGAATAACCCCTCTTTGTTGGTAAATTCCGCGTATAGCGTGGGCGCTTTAGCTCCGGTCGCTTCAACGAGGTCCGCAAGAGAAGTCGCTTCATAACCGTGCTGCCAGAACAATTTCATGGCCTTATCAAGCGCGGCATCCCTGTCGAACACTTTTGGGCGGCCACGGCTTTTTTTTACACATTGTGTTGAGTCAGTTGCCATGATGCCGTTGTACCTGGTGACTGTGAATGAAAGGTTATTATAAAAATAATCACCTCCGTTCACCAGTCCAGAAACCATAAAAATAATCGCTTTATATTTAACTGAAATTTAAAGGTTTTTAAATTAATTAATGATTGTTATAAAAAATATCTTGTATGTGATCCAGATCACATCTATCATTTAGTTATCGATCGTTAAGTAATTGCTTGCGACGTCATTCATCTGCATAAGGCCACTATTATGAAAAACGTAAAAAACCTCATCGCTGCGGCGATTTTAAGCTCCATGTCATTTGCCAGCTTTGCGGCTGTCGAAGTTCAGTCCACGCCAGAAGGCCAACAAAAAGTCGGTACTATCAGTGCTAACGCGGGGACAAATCTGGGATCGCTGGAAGAGCAGTTGGCGCAAAAAGCGGATGAGATGGGCGCAAAATCTTTCCGTATTACTTCTGTAACCGGTCCGAATACCCTCCATGGAACAGCAGTAATTTATAAATAAGCATTAACCCTCATTAATGCCTGCTACTGCTGATTTTTTCCCCGCGACATGCCGTGTCGCGGGGATTTTTTTATCCGAGCTTTACAGAGTTTGTGGGCTCACTTGATGACGGCGGACATCCACCGGCATCCCGGAACGGACATCCATCACATGTTGCATCACTTCAGCGTCAGTTTGTGCTGCATCTTTAAATGATTGCATTGCGCTATTCAGCGTAATTGGCAGCAGCTGCGGATCGTCATCAATCTTCTCAGACAGCGGCTGATGTACTTCAACCAGACGCGCACCGTTTGGTTCGGCAGAGACTTTTATCGGAGTGTTGATGATATTCACTTTGGTGCCTGGGGTGACCTGGCTAAAGAGTGTTTTGATATCGTCATCCCGCAGACGAATACAGCCAGAACTTACCCGCATGCCAATGCCGAAATCGGCGTTCGTACCATGAAGCAAATAAACGCCGCCATAGGCCGCCAGACGAATCGCATGATGGCCCATTGGGTTATCCGGTCCTGCCGGCACTACCGCAGGCAACTCAATTCCCTGTGCCTTATACCGCGCGCGGATGTTTGCCGTTGGCGTCCAGGTTGGGTTTGCACGTTTGTCTGAAACGGTAGTCACCATCGTTGGCGTCAGCGTGTCACCACCTAACTGACCAATGCCGATGGGATACACGGTTACCGAATTTTTACCCGGCGGGTAGTAATAGAGACGCAGCTCCGCAATGTTGATCACAATGCCTTCGCGCGGCGCGTCTGGAAGTAGGGTTTGCAACGGGATCGTTAACACGCTACCCGCGCGCGGTACGTAAGGATCAACGCCGGGGTTAGCCTGTAACAGAGCGAGAAAGCCGACGTTATATTTTTTGGCGATCGCTTCCAGAGAGCCACCGTCATTTTCCACCACATGAAATTTGTTTTCACCAACCAGACGACTGCCCGCTTGCGGCAGCGGCCAGGTGTTGGCTTTTGCCGGTAGCGCCAGCGCCACGGCAGCGGCGAACGTAAAAAACGTTAGCCAGCGAGAAAAATGCGTTTTGATCATCACCAAAAATCCATAATAAATATAAGGTTATTGTAATAAACAGATAAGCCTGAATTATGGATGGTGACAGTGTCGGATAGTGCAGGGAAGTGCAAAGAATTTGTAAATGTTGCAGATGGGGGCGCAGAAACGCCCCTAATCTAACCATCAAGCGATCGCGTTCTCTTCCAGTTCACGCATAAACTGGCGTACCCATTCGATACGCGTTTTCCGCTCACTCAAATCCTGAATAAACTTCAGGCGCGTCGGACCATCAAGGCGGTAATGCTGCGGCTGTTTTTGCAGCAAACCAATCAACCAGGCCGGATTAACGTGATTCTTCTCGGCAAATTCGATCACGCCGCCTTTCTCATTACCTTCCAGCTTCCTGATCCCCAGTTTCTGCGCTTGCTGGCGCAGACGGGCAATATCCAGCAGGGTACGCGCCGGATCCGGTAGCAGGCCGAAGCGATCGATAAGCTCGACTTTGATCTCTTCCAGTTCGTTTTCCGTTTTGGCGCTGGCAATACGTTTGTAGAACGACAGACGCGTGTTCACGTCAGGGATGAAATCATCTGGCAATAGCGACGGCATCCGCAGGTCGACTTCTGTTTGCTGGCTGGTGAGATCTTCCAGCGACGGCTCGCGTCCGGCTTTCAGCGCATCGACGGCGTTTTCCAGCAACTCCATATACAGCGAGAAACCGATGGTTTCCATTGAGCCGCTTTGTTCTTCGCCAAGCAGTTCACCTGCGCCGCGGATCTCCAGATCGTGCGTTGCCAGCGCAAAACCTGCACCGAGATCTTCCAGCGAGGCAATCGCTTCAAGACGTTTTTGCGCATCGGTAGTCATCGCTTTTGGATGCGGCGTCAGTAGCCATGCATATGCCTGGTGGTGAGAACGCCCGACGCGACCGCGCAACTGGTGCAACTGTGCCAGACCGAAGTGATCCGCGCGTTCAATGATAATGGTGTTGGCGGTAGGAATGTCGATCCCGGTTTCGATAATGGTGGTACAAACCAGCACGTTGAAACGTTGATGATGGAAATCATTCATCACCCGTTCCAGTTCGCGCTCACGCATTTGCCCGTGACCGATGGCAATCCGCGCTTCAGGTACCAGTTCTGCCAGCCGTTCGGCGGCTTTCTGGATGTTTTCCACATCATTGTAGAGATAATAAACCTGTCCTCCGCGCAAAATTTCACGCAGGATCGCCTCCCGGACCACCAGACTGTCATACTCACGGACAAAGGTTTTAACTGCCAGACGACGGGCGGGCGGCGTGGCGATAATCGACAGATCGCGCATTCCGCTCATTGCCATATTCAGCGTACGTGGGATCGGCGTTGCGGTAAGCGTCAGAATATCCACGTTCGCGCGCATCGCTTTAATGCGCTCTTTATGACGCACCCCGAAGCGGTGTTCTTCATCGACAATCAGCAGGCCTAAATCTTTAAACTTGACGTCACTTTGCAGCAGTTTGTGCGTACCGATCAGAATATCGATTTTCCCTTCCGCCACTTCCGCAAGGATTTGCGTCTGCTCTTTGGCGCTGCGGAAACGGGAGATCATTTCGATACGTACCGGCCAGTTGGCGAAACGGTCGCGGAAGTTGTCGTAATGCTGCTGCGCGAGAAGGGTGGTAGGCACCAGCACCGCCACCTGTTTGTGGTTATCTACCGCCAGGAAAGCGGCGCGCATCGCCACTTCTGTTTTACCAAAGCCAACATCGCCGCACACCAGACGATCCATTGCCAGCGGCTGACACATGTCGCTAAGCACCGCATTAATGGCTTGAGCCTGATCCGGCGTGGTTTCAAACGGGAAGCTGTCGCAGAATAACTGATACTGCTCACGATCGTGTTTAAACGCGAAGCCCTCTTTGGCGGCGCGTTGCGCGTAGATATCCAGCAATTCCGCCGCCACATCACGCACTTTTTCCGCCGCTTTCTGCCGTGCGCGTGACCAGGCATCGCCACCAAGTTTATGCAGTGGTGCGTTTTCTTCTGCGCCACCCGCGTAACGGCTAATCAGATGCAGTGACGACACCGGAACATACAGTTTGGCGTCGTTGGCATAGGTGAGCATCAAATACTCGCCAGTAATGCCTCCAGCTTCGAGCGTGGTCATTCCGGCATAACGACCGACGCCGTGCTCCAGATGGACCACCGGCTGACCAATATGCAGCTCCGCAAGGTTACGGATCAGTGTATCGGGGTTGATGGCGCGGCGAGAATCCTGACGACGACGGGCAACGCGTTCACCGAGCAGATCGCTTTCGCAAATCAGCGCCAGGTTACGCATCGTATCGACAAAACCATGTTCGGCAGCGCCAATCATCAGATAACGCCCACGGTCGCTGGCTTCATCAAGACGCATAATGCGTTGCGGAGCAATTTTAATTCGCGCGAGCAGTTCACCCAGCGCTTCACGGCGACCTTCACTTTCTACCGAGAACACCACCGGACCGTCGAAAGTCTCGAGGAACTTACGCAGCGCATCCAGCGGCGCTTTTTGTTGTGCCTGAATGGCCAGGTCTGGCAGTTTCTGGAAACCTAAATTGGCATTCGCTGCTTTTGTCGGTAAATGTTCAGTTTTTAGCTGCACACGCGGCCAGTTTTTCAGCTCTGAAAAGAGCTCATCCACCCGCAGCCAGAGCGATTGTGGTGGCAACAGTGGGCGCATTGGGTCGACGCCGCGATTCTCAAAACGCGCCAGCGTGTCAGCCTGGAAACGTTCGGCACTGTTTTCCAGATCGCCAGTATTCACCAACAGCGTATTGGCAGGGAAATAACTGAACAGTGGCGGCAGCGGTTCGCTGAAGAATAGCGGCTGCCAGTACTCGATCCCGGCAGGTAATGTGCCTTTACTCACTTGCTGATAAATATGTTCCGGGTCGCGCTTCACTTCGAAGGTATCACGCCACTGGCTGCGGAACAGTTCAATTGCCGCTTTATCGGTCGGAAATTCGTGCGCGGGAAGCAGATTGATCGCTTCTACTTCCTCCAGCGTGCGCTGGCTATCGACGTCAAACACCCGCAGGCTGTCGATTTCATCATCAAAGAAATCAAGACGATAAGGCAGCTCACTCCCCATCGGGAAGAGATCCAGCAACGCGCCGCGCGTGGCGTATTCGCCGTGCTCCATCACCTGGTCAACATGGCGATAACCGGCGCTGTCCAGTTGGGTTCGTAATGCATCTCGTGACAGGCGCTGACCTTTTTTCATCACCAGCGCATGACCGTGGAGAAAACTGTGCGGGCAAACGCGCTGCATAAGCGTATTCACCGGAACAATCAGTACGCCACGCTGCATCGTCGGTAGCTGGTAAAGGGTGGAAAGGCGCGAGGAGATAATGTCCTGATGAGGCGAAAAACTGTCGTAAGGGAGGGTTTCCCAGTCCGCCAGGTTCATCACCATCTGATCGGTGAACTGGCTGATTTCATCATGCAAACGCAGAGCATTTTGCATATCTGGCGCAATAAGCACCACTGGTCCGGCGTGACGTTCGGCAATTTCCGCTACCAGCGTTGCGCAGGCAGCGCCAGTTAACTCGCCCAGCAGACGCTGCTCACCCGCTTTGACGGGCAGCGTATAACGATATTGTTCAGGCATAACGGTTGTCAGATTCTCGTTAGGATATGCCTCAACATATGGGGGCATATCTCTGATAAGCAATGCTGTTCATTATCCGTAATCGACATGGTTTAGCAAATTGAATCGCCCCGGCTGGGGCGATGGCTTAGCGGGAGTAACTGACGGCCGCGGGCAGAGAAGGCGGGGAGAACAACAGATCGCTGAATGCGCGCTGTGAAAGTTTTCTTACCAGCAAGCCCGCAACAGTACAGATGAACAAACTAACAAAGGGGTAAACCAGCAGGAGTGTCAGTTCGACTTGCGGCGACCAGCGTGCTGCGTTCATTTGCGCAAGCAGAGTTAAGCTGAATATTTCAACCAGAATGCGATGGGTGGTGTAGATAGCAATGGTGTTGGAACCAATCACATTCAGCAGGCTGGTGGAGCGCATACCGAAACGTTGTTCGTACTGATAAAACAGCTTCATGATCACCACAATCGATACCAGCGACAACAGCAGCGAGATATTAAACAACCAGGCACCGACCGCCAGAACGGCCAGCAAAGAAGCCATCAGCAGATGGCGGCGCAACGGTACCGCTTTAACACAGGTCATTAATGTTGCGCCAAACCATGCGCCAAGGCTGTAATAAGGCAAATTGCGGCTCACACTGTTCATTCCCCACCACGGTGTGGGTACGAAATTAACAGCCACACTCATCAGTATAAACAGAACAAATAACGGCAGGGCCAGGCGGTTAAAAATTTTACATATCACGAAATAGACAATTAACGCATACAGATACCACAAGCTGGTGCTGGCGGTGATCATCCCGTGCAGGAACTCACCGGTGGAATCGGCATAAGCGGCATTGGAGGCATTGCTTAAATTGCGCTCAGGTGCCAGCCACTGATTTAGTGCACTTAGCGCCAGCCACTGCACCACGCCCCAAAGCGCCAGCACCCAGAAGATGTTCCAGATGCGTTTATCGAGACAATTTCCCCACGGTACGCTGTCGATATAGCGGCGAATCAAATAGCCAGAGATAAAGAAAAAAACCGGCATACGAAAGGGTGCAAGGTAAAGATTGAAATAGATCCAGCATTTGCTCAGGACTTCTGATAACGGATGCTGGAAAGTGGTCAGATGCGGATAAAAGGTAATGACCGAGTGATAAATCACCACCAGACAAATACATAACCCTTTGATCTGGTTAATCCATAGCTCTTTTTGTTTCATCAGGACAACACGCTCTTTTTATTTAACATGCGGTTGATCCTGCGGGGCGAGTCGCGTGGTGTAATGCGTATCTGTCTGTATTTGGTTATTTTTCAGATAAAGATCAGCCCACAAGGCCGATGAGAAAATGAGGCACTTTAGCCGATTGATTTGCCGGTGCTTTTCAGATTAGCCCTGACGATCACTTACAGTTCAGACGTTTACCCATCCCGCTTTCGCTTATATACTCGTGTCTTTGCTAACAGCAACCAGACGGATTTCATGTACCAACCTGTCGCTCTATTTATTGGCCTGCGTTACATGCGTGGGCGTGCAGCGGATCGCTTCGGTCGTTTCGTCTCCTGGCTTTCTACCATCGGCATTACCCTCGGGGTGATGGCGCTGGTCACAGTATTGTCAGTGATGAACGGCTTTGAGCGCGAGCTGCAAAACAACATCCTTGGCCTGATGCCACAGGCAATTCTCTCTTCTGAGCATGGCTCTCTTAACCCGCAGCAACTCCCGGAAACGGCAGTCAAACTGGACGGCGTTAATCGCGTCGCACCTATTACTACCGGTGATGTGGTACTGCAAAGCGCGCGCAGCGTGGCGGTCGGGGTGATGCTGGGTATCGACCCGGCGCAAAAAGATCCACTAACGCCGTATCTGGTCAATGTGAAACAAACTGACCTCGAGCCGGGGAAATATAATGTCATCCTCGGTGAACAGCTTGCCTCACAGTTGGGCGTCAATCGCGGTGATCAAATCCGCGTGATGGTGCCATCTGCCAGCCAGTTCACGCCGATGGGGCGTATTCCAAGTCAGCGCCTGTTCAATGTGATTGGCACTTTCGCCGCCAACAGTGAAGTCGATGGCTATGAAATGCTGGTGAATATTGAGGATGCCTCGCGTCTGATGCGTTATCCGGCAGGCAATATTACCGGCTGGCGTTTGTGGCTGGATGAGCCGCTGAAAGTCGACTCATTAAGTCAGCAAAAACTGCCTGAAGGCAGCAAATGGCAGGACTGGCGTGACCGTAAAGGCGAGCTGTTCCAGGCCGTACGCATGGAAAAAAATATGATGGGCTTGCTGCTGAGCCTGATTGTCGCCGTTGCGGCGTTTAACATTATTACCTCGCTGGGACTGATGGTGATGGAGAAGCAGGGCGAAGTGGCCATTCTTCAGACTCAGGGGCTGACTCCGCGTCAAATCATGATGGTCTTTATGGTGCAAGGGGCCAGCGCTGGGATTATCGGTGCGATCCTCGGAGCGGCGCTTGGCGCACTGCTTGCCAGCCAGTTGAATAATCTGATGCCGATAATCGGCGTCCTGCTTGATGGCGCGGCGCTGCCGGTCGCTATCGAGCCTTTACAGGTCATTGTTATTGCGCTGGTGGCGATGGCTATCGCGCTGCTGTCTACGCTTTACCCTTCCTGGCGCGCTGCCGCCACTCAACCCGCTGAGGCTTTACGTTATGAATAAGATCCTGTTGCAATGCGACAACCTGTGCAAACGCTATCAGGAAGGCAGTGTGCAAACCGATGTACTGCACAATGTCAGTTTCAGCGTGGGCGAAGGTGAAATGATGGCGATCGTCGGCAGCTCTGGTTCCGGTAAAAGCACCTTGCTGCACCTGTTAGGCGGGCTGGATACGCCAACCTCCGGCGATGTGATCTTTAACGGTCAACCGATGAGCAAACTGTCGTCGGCGGCCAAAGCGGAACTGCGTAACCAGAAGCTGGGATTTATTTATCAGTTTCACCACCTGTTGCCGGATTTTACCGCCCTGGAAAACGTGGCTATGCCGCTGTTGATTGGCAAGAAAAAGCCCGCTGAAATCAACAGCCGTGCGCTGGAGATGTTAAAAGCGGTGGGGCTGGAGCATCGTGCGAATCACCGCCCATCTGAACTTTCTGGCGGCGAACGCCAGCGTGTGGCGATTGCCCGTGCGCTGGTCAATAACCCGCGGCTGGTACTGGCGGATGAACCTACTGGTAACCTCGATGCACGTAACGCCGACAGCATCTTCCAGTTGCTTGGGGAATTGAATCGCTTGCAGGGCACCGCCTTCCTGGTGGTTACTCACGACCTGCAACTGGCGAAACGTATGAGCCGCCAACTGGAAATGCGTGATGGACGTTTGACGGCGGAACTGAGCCTGATGGGGGCGGAGTAATGGCGATGCCTTTATCGTTATTGATTGGCCTGCGTTTTAGCCGCGGACGGCGACGCGGCGGCATGGTGTCGTTGATCTCCGTCATTTCTACCATTGGCATTGCCCTGGGCGTGGCGGTATTGATCGTCGGCTTAAGCGCGATGAACGGCTTTGAACGCGAACTGAATAACCGCATTCTGGCGGTAGTACCGCACGGTGAAATTGAGGCGGTAGATCAGCCGTGGACCAACTGGCAGGAAGCACTGGATAACGTGCAGAAAGTGCCGGGCATTGCCGCCGCTGCGCCGTATATCAATTTCACCGGGCTGGTGGAGAGCGGCGCGAATCTGCGCGCAATCCAGGTGAAGGGCGTTAACCCGCAACAGGAACAGCGTCTGAGCGCATTACCCTCGTTTGTTCAGGGGGATGCCTGGCGCAATTTTAAAGCGGGCGAACAGCAAATTATCATCGGCAAAGGCGTGGCGGATGCGCTGAAAGTGAAGCAGGGCGATTGGGTGTCGATTATGATCCCAAATTCGAATCCCGAGCATAAACTGATGCAGCCAAAACGTGTGCGTTTGCACATTGCCGGTATTTTGCAGTTGAGTGGCCAACTCGATCACAGTTTTGCCATGATCCCGCTGGCCGATGCTCAGCAATATCTTGATATGGGTTCCAGCGTGTCAGGTATTGCCCTTAAAATGACGGATGTTTTCAACGCCAATAAGCTGGTACGCGATGCGGGGGAAGTGACCAACAGCTATGTTTATATTAAAAGCTGGATTGGTACTTACGGCTATATGTATCGCGATATCCAGATGATCCGCGCCATTATGTATCTGGCGATGGTACTGGTGATTGGTGTGGCCTGTTTCAACATCGTCTCCACCTTAGTGATGGCGGTGAAAGACAAGAGTGGCGATATCGCAGTATTAAGAACGCTGGGGGCGAAAGATGGTTTAATTCGCGCCATCTTTGTCTGGTATGGATTGCTGGCAGGGCTGTTCGGCAGCCTGTGTGGTGTGATTATCGGCGTAGTTGTTTCACTGCAACTTACCCCGATTATTGAGTGGATTGAAAAGCTGATCGGTCATCAGTTCCTCTCCAGCGATATCTATTTTATTGACTTCTTGCCATCGGAATTGCACTGGCTGGACGTCTTCTACGTACTGGTCACAGCATTGTTGCTGAGTCTTTTGGCAAGCTGGTATCCGGCGCGGCGCGCCAGTAATATTGACCCTGCGCGAGTCCTTAGCGGCCAGTAAAGGCAGTACATTAAAACAAGGAGCGGCAATGTATTACGGGTTTGATATTGGTGGAACAAAAATTGCGCTAGGCGTGTTTGATAGCGGTCGGCAGTTGCAGTGGGAAAAGCGGGTGCCGACACCGCGTGACAGCTATGACGCATTTTTAGATGCAGTGTGCGAGCTGGTAGCCGAAGCTGACCGGCGTTTTGGCTGTAAAGGTTCTGTCGGCATCGGTATTCCGGGAATGCCGGAAACAGAAGATGGTACGCTGTATGCCGCCAATGTCCCTGCTGCCAGCGGTAAACCGCTGCGTGCCGACCTGAGCGCACGTCTTGATCGCGATGTACGCCTTGATAACGATGCCAACTGCTTTGCCCTTTCTGAAGCATGGGATGATGAATTTACTCAATATCCACTGGTGATGGGGTTGATTCTCGGCACCGGCGTTGGCGGCGGGCTGATTTTCAACGGTAAACCCATTACCGGTAAAAGCTATATTACCGGCGAGTTTGGCCATATGCGTCTGCCGGTTGATGCGTTAACCATGATGGGGCTGGATTTCCCGTTACGCCGCTGCGGCTGTGGTCAGCATGGCTGCATTGAAAATTATCTGTCTGGTCGCGGTTTTGCGTGGCTGTATCAACACTATTATCATCAACCGTTGCAGGCTCCTGAGATCATTGCGCTTTATGATCAAGGCGATGAGCAGGCAAGGGCGCACGTTGAGCGTTATCTGGATTTATTAGCGGTTTGTCTGGGAAATATCCTGACCATTGTTGACCCTGACCTGGTCGTCATTGGTGGTGGCTTATCGAATTTCCCGGCAATCACAACGCAACTGGCGGAAAGGTTGCCTCGTCATCTCTTACCTGTAGCTCGTGTTCCGCGCATTGAACGCGCGCGGCACGGTGATGCGGGGGGAATGCGTGGTGCGGCCTTCCTACATCTAACCGATTAAACAACAGAGGTTGCTATGCTGTCGCGTCGGGGTCATCGGTTAAGTCGTTTTCGTAAAAATAAACGTCGCCTGCGCGAGCGTTTGCGTCAGCGTATTTTTTTCAGAGATAAAGTGGTGCCGGAAGCAATGGAAAAACCAAGAGTACTCGTACTGACAGGGGCAGGGATTTCTGCGGAATCAGGTATTCGTACCTTTCGCGCCGCAGATGGCCTGTGGGAAGAACATCGGGTTGAAGATGTGGCAACGCCGGAAGGTTTTGATCGCGATCCTGAACTGGTGCAAACGTTTTATAACGCCCGTCGTCGACAGCTGCAGCAGCCAGAAATTCAGCCTAACGCTGCACATCTTGCGCTGGCTAAACTGCAAGATGCTCTCGGCGATCGCTTTTTGCTGGTGACGCAGAATATCGACAATCTGCATGAACGCGCAGGTAATACCAATGTCATTCATATGCATGGGGAACTGCTGAAAGTACGTTGTTCGCAAAGTGGCCAGGTCCTCGACTGGACCGGAGACGTTACGCCAGAAGATAAATGCCATTGTTGCCAGTTCCCGGCACCCTTGCGCCCGCACGTAGTGTGGTTTGGCGAAATGCCACTCGGTATGGATGAAATTTATATGGCGTTGTCGATGGCCGATATTTTCATTGCCATTGGTACTTCGGGGCATGTTTATCCGGCGGCTGGGTTTGTTCACGAAGCGAAACTGCATGGCGCGCACACCGTGGAACTGAATCTTGAACCGAGTCAGGTTGGTAATGAATTTGCCGAGAAATATTACGGTCCGGCAAGCCAGGTGGTGCCAGAGTTTGTTGAAAAGTTGCTGAAGGGATTATAAAGCGGGAAAAATTGCCTGATGCGCTACGCTTGTCAGGCCTGTGAAGGGGCGCAATCAATTGAATTTGCGGGTTTTGTGGGCCGGATAAGGCGTTCGCGCCGCATCCGGCATAATACATGCGAACTTTACTGCCTCTTTTACCGTTTACTCGTCCATAGTAACGCGGCAATAAACGTACAGACACCAATCAGCCCTGCCCAGAGTGGCGATATTCTGGTAATCGCAAAGCTGTTATCGATATACAAACATAAAGCCTGATAACCCATATTGGCAACAGCCATCGCCACTGCAAATTTTAACGCATAATAAAGGCGCGTTGTGTAGTTAAAAAATGCAGCAAAGACGATGAATGCAACTGCCCAGGCAAAAAGGCCTAATGTCGTGGTACTGCCGGGTGGATCATTTTCATGCTGTTGTCCGGGATGCGGATAATATGTCAGTGGTGGCGTCGGTTGTTTTAATATTTGTGCTTGTAAAACAGCCAATGCATTATTGATACCCTGATACCAGAGATCCGCATGTAAATAAGCCAGCGTGTGATTTTCTACCAGAAGGCCGAGATGTTTATCGTCCATACTGCTTTCGACCTGGCCGTTGGTTATCATAATTAACCGTGGCTCGCGGGTAGTAAAGAGTAACAGGACGCTGCCTTTTACATTACTCATTGAAGATGCCGCATGCGCCAGCATCGCTTTGCCATTTTGCCTGAGACTGGCTTCATTATTAATGTCGGGTAAAACCACAATAAACGGTGCAACTCCGGTTTGTTGGCGAAAAAGCTCGGCTTTATGCGCGATCTCTTCAGCATCTGGTACAGTACCGGTAACATCTGTAAAAAGAGTCTTCATTATTGGAATCAATGGATTACTGGTCGCCGTTAGAGGCAGGAGTATCAGTAAACTGAGCAATATTATGATTTTTTTCATGGGCGGGACTTCCGTTTCCTGCGTGTCTTTTTTGAGGAGGGCATACTGATTAATAAACCGACGGCGATAAAAATAACGCCCATAATGCCGATAAACCCCCATTTAAAAAAATTAACCCACGGGTTATTTATCTCAGCCTTTTCAGGATGTCCTGGAGAATAATAAACATTAACTTTATCGCCTTCGCTGTCTTCATAAAAATCGCTGCCAATACTCGAATTGAAAATTAGCGTGTAATCTGGCGTCGGACGAAAGACAACGACGGGATACCACGAACCATTTTTACCCGTGCGATGAGAATGACTGGAGTGCCAGACGGTATCAACAATGACGCCTTCAGTATGAATCGCGTCTTTGCTATAGGTGAACTGGTTATAAAAGATAACAACAGAAATGAGGATCAGTACCAGACCGATACCGAAGAATATACGAAAGAAAACTCTACTGTCCTGGCTCATTAGCCACATCCTTGCTAAATAAAAAACGGGCGGTAATACCACCGCCCACTTGCTGAATTAACGTCCTGCTTTCAGCTTCTGATAATACTCTTCATAAATGCTGCTGGCGGAGCCTACGTCATTTTGCCATTCACCATTTTTAATGGTTTCAGCATCCGGGTAGAGCGTTTTATCGTTCGCCACTTCCGGACTTAACAGCTTACGCGCCGCAAGGTTTGGCGTTGGATAACCGATAGTTTCAGCAACCTGTTTTGCCACATCCGGGCGCAGCAGGAAGTTGATCAATTTCAGCGCGCCTTCTTTGTTTTTGGCATTTGCCGGGATCGCCAGGCTGTCCATCCAGAAAATGCCGCCTTCTTTCGGCCATACCACATCAATTGGCGTACCCGCCTGGCGTGCAACGAAAGCAGAACCGTTCCAGATCATGCCGAGGTTAACTTCGCCTTCCATATACGGGTTAGCGGGGTTATCGGAGTTAAACGCCGCGACGTTTGGCATCAGTTTTTTCAGCTCGTTGTATGCAGCTTCAATCTCTTTCGGATCGGTGGTGTTACCGGAGTAGCCCAGCTTACGCAGCGCCATCTGGAACACTTCACGGGCATCGTCGGTCAGCAGCAGGCTGCCCTTGTACTCAGGTTTCCACAGATCGGCCCAGCTGGTGACAGATTTCGGATCCACCGCATCACCGTTAACGCCAATCGCCGTTGCACCCCAGATATACGGAATGGAATAGTCGTTATTCGGGTCAAACGGCTTGTTGAGCATGTCTGGATCGAGGTTGCTGAAATTGCTTAACTTCGACTTGTCGATCTTCTGGATCATCCCTTCTTTACGCATTTTATCGACGTAATAGGTTGAAGGAACCACCAGGTCATAGGCACCGTCTTTGTACGTTTTCAGCTTCGCGTACATGGTTTCGTTCGACTCGTAAGTCGAATAGATAACCTTAATACCGGTTTCTTTGGTGAACTGTTCAAGCAGTCCTGGCGGCACGTACTCGGTCCAGTTGTAGAAATACAGCGTGTTGTTGTCATCGGCGTGAGCGGCGCTCATGCCCAGTGCCAGAGCACCCGCCGCGAGCAGGTGGCGTGACCATTTTTTCATTTAACGTCCCCTGTGTTACCTTTCGTTTTATCACGAGCAATAAGCTGGCTGGCAATTACCATCACCAGCGACAGCACCAGTAATATGGTTGCCAGCGCGTTAACTTCCGGCGATACGCCGACTTTGACCATCGAATAAATTTTTAACGGCAGAATTTCATAACTCGGCCCGGTGACAAACGAAGAAACCACCACGTCGTCCATCGACAGGGTAAAGCTTAACACCCAGCCCGCCGCTACCGCTGGCATTGCCAGAGGCAGAATGATTTTTCGCAGAATGGTAAATTCGCTGGCACCGAGATCTTTCGCCGCTTCCAGCATTCGCACGTCAAAACCTTTCAGGCGCGAATACACTGTCACCACCACAAATGGCAGGCAGAAGGTGATATGCGAGAACAGCAGCGACCAGAAGCCAAGCTGAATACCCAGCAGCATAAACAGCACCAGCAGCGAAATCGCCATCACGATATCTGGTGACATCATCACCACAAACAGCATTCCGCTAACGAACGGCTTACCACGAAAGCGATAACGGTACAGCGCAACTGCCGTCAGTGAACCGATAAGCGTAGCAAACGTCGCCGAAAACACCGCCATTGTTAGTGAATGCTGCGCTGCCTGTAACAGGCTGTCGTTGTTCATCAGCAGGCTATACCATTTGGTGGTAAAACCCTGCCAGTTGATGCCAAAGCGCGAGCTGTTAAAGGAGTTCACAATCAAAATAATGATTGGGATATACAGGTACGCGTAGATAGCGGTCATAAAACCGCCGCGAAGCAGTCGACCGATCATTCGAGTTCCACCTTCTTATTCAGCAGACGAGAAGCGCGCCAGTAAACCAGCAACATCAGGCCCATTACGATAGTCAGCGTAATGCTGGTGGCTGCACCAAACGGCCAGTCACGAATATTGAGGAACTGTACCTTGATGACGTTACCGATCAGCAGGTTTTTCGCACCGCCCATCAGGTCGGACACATAGAACAGGCCCATCGCTGGCAGCATCACCAGCAGACATCCGGCAATAATTCCCGGCATCGTTAGTGGGATAATGATGCGGATAAAGGTCTGCAACTTGCTGGCACCGAGATCGCGCGCCGCCTCAAGCAACGGCTTATCCAGTTTTTCGATACTGGAGTACAGCGGCATCACCATAAACGGCAGCAGAATGTAAACCAGACCGATAATCACCGCACTAGGCGTGAACATGATGCGAATTGGTGTATCGATAACGCCCAGCCAGAGCAAAAACTCGTTGAGATAGCCTTTGGTGCTGAGGAAAATTTTCAGCCCGTAAATACGAATCAATGAGTTGGTCCAGAACGGAACAATCAGCAGAAACAGCAGCAGCGGACGCACCTTGTGTGGCAGCTTCGCCAGAAACCAGGCAAAAGGATAGCCCAGCACCAGGCAGGCGAGGGTGGCGATCAGCGCCATATTCAGCGAGTGCAATAGCACTTCAAAATAGAGCGGATCGAGCAGACGCGTGTAGTTATCCAGCGTAAAGACCATTTTGACGAAACTGGCGTCGTCGCGGGTCAAAAAGCTGGTGCCAATGATCATCAGGTTGGGCAGAAAGACAAACAACACAAGCCAACCGACAATAGTGACAATCACTACATTCTGGAACTTACTTGTGTTCTTCATCAGCCAGTACGACCTCCCAGCTTTCTACCCAATTAATGGCCATTTTTTGGTCGAGAGAGTGGTCAAAGTCAGGATCGTCTTCATTGAAGAATTCGCTGACCATCACCATCTTGCCATTTTCCAGCTCAACAACCGACTCCAGCGTCATGCCTTTGTAGTTACGCTCGCGAACGTAACCAATCAGCCCTTCGGCGTGGTTGTCGTCGTTAATCTCTTCAACACGTAAGTCTTCCGGGCGCAGCAGAACATGCAGTTTTTGCCCCGGTTCAACGGCGAAGTTAACGTAGATATTACATTCGCGGCCTTCAACGTTGGCGCGTACGCGCTGCTCGTCGAGACGTTCGATGACAGTGGCGTTAAACATATTGATTTCGCCAATAAACCCGGCAACAAACAGGTTTTTCGGCTCTTCGTAGATTTCACGCGGCGTGCCGTCTTGCTCAATGCGACCATCGCGCATCACCACGATCCTGTCCGACATGGTAAGTGCTTCTTCCTGGTCGTGAGTTACGAACACGAATGTAATGCCAAGCTTACGCTGTAACGCTTTCAGCTCGTTCTGCATTTGCTTGCGCAGTTTGTAATCCAGCGCTGAGAGCGACTCATCCAGCAACAACAGACGAGGCTTGTTAACCACCGCGCGAGCAATGGCGACGCGTTGCTGTTGACCACCAGAGAGCTGATGCGGTTTGCGTTGAGCGAAGGTTTCCAGCTGCACCATCCGCAGGGCTTCCATCACGCGGGGCGTAATTTCAGCAGCGGGGGTTTTTTGCATGCGCAACCCAAAGGCCACATTTTCGAACACGGTCATGTGGGGGAAAAGTGCGTAGCTTTGGAAAACAGTGTTCACATAGCGGTTTTCCGCCGGAACGTGGGTGATGTCCTCGTTATCCAGCATGATGCGTCCGGAATCAACAGTTTCCAGACCTGCAATCAGGCGAAGAACGGTTGTTTTACCGCAGCCAGAAGGGCCAAGCAGCGTGAGGAACTCGCCATTGTTGATAGTCAGATCCAGCTGGGGAATGACCTCTTTACCATCAAAGCATTTGCGAATTCCCGCCAATTGCACCAGCGGTGAAAGCGAATTCGGTTGTTTATTCAATTTTTTACTCTGTCCCATGTAAACGCAACGGATGGCTTACCGATGCGGGGTTTGTGGTTAACCACCTTGGTGACTCTTAATGAGGGCGGTAATTCTACGGCAAACCGCTTGAATCGCCAATCTTTGTTGTGAATTACTGGCTTAGCTTTATATTCATTAAGGTAATGCTGATAAATATTCCCGCTTGCAGGGCTAAAAGTGACCTGACGCAATATTTGTCTTTTCTTGCTTCTTAATAATGTTGTCACAAAAAGTGAGGGTGACTACATGGATAAACTACTTGAGCGATTTTTGAACTACGTGTCTCTGGATACCCAATCAAAGGCAGGGGTGAGACAGGTTCCCAGCACGGAAGGCCAATGGAAGTTATTGCATCTGCTGAAAGAGCAGCTCGAAGAGATGGGGCTTATCAATGTGACCTTAAGTGAGAAGGGCACTTTGATGGCGACGTTACCGGCTAACGTCCCTGGCGATATCCCGGCGATTGGCTTTATTTCTCATGTGGATACCTCACCGGATTGCAGCGGCAAAAATGTGAATCCGCAAATTGTTGAAAACTATCGCGGTGGCGATATTGCGCTGGGTATCGGCGATGAAGTTTTATCACCGGTTATGTTCCCGGTGCTGCATCAGCTACTGGGTCAGACGCTGATTACCACCGATGGTAAAACCTTGTTAGGTGCCGATGACAAAGCAGGTATTGCAGAAATCATGACCGCGCTGGCGGTATTGCAACAAAAAAACATTCCGCATGGTGATATTCGCGTCGCCTTTACCCCGGATGAAGAAGTGGGCAAAGGGGCGAAGCATTTTGATGTTGACGCCTTCGATGCCCGCTGGGCATACACCGTTGATGGTGGTGGCGTCGGCGAACTGGAGTTTGAAAACTTCAACGCCGCGTCGGTCAATATCAAAATTGTCGGTAACAATGTTCACCCGGGCACGGCGAAAGGAGTGATGGTAAATGCGCTGTCGCTGGCGGCACGTATTCATGCGGAAGTTCCGGCGGATGAAAGCCCGGAAATGACAGAAGGCTATGAAGGTTTCTATCACCTGGCGAGCATGAAAGGCACCGTTGAACGGGCCGATATGCACTACATCATCCGTGATTTCGACCGTAAACAGTTTGAAGCGCGTAAACGTAAAATGATGGAGATCGCCAAAAAAGTGGGCAAAGGGTTACATCCTGATTGCTACATTGAACTGGTGATTGAAGACAGTTACTACAATATGCGCGAGAAAGTGGTTGAGCATCCGCATATTCTCGATATCGCCCAGCAGGCGATGCGTGACTGCGATATTGAACCGGAACTGAAACCGATCCGCGGCGGTACCGACGGCGCGCAGTTGTCGTTTATGGGATTACCGTGCCCGAACCTGTTCACTGGCGGTTACAACTATCATGGTAAGCATGAGTTTGTGACTCTGGAAGGTATGGAAAAAGCGGTGCAGGTGATCGTCCGTATTGCCGAGTTGACGGCGCAACGGAAGTAAGCGAAAAGGGATGCGGCATGTGATGCCGCATCCGGCTTAAATCCAAACTTACCCTTCGAAGAACCAGTATCCGCTATTGACCAGCGCCGCGAGCATCGCGAGGAATGACGGATCTTCCAGCGCATCGCCAAAATTCTCCGCGGTCAGCGCAATGTTGCTGGCGAGCGCATCCAGTGCCGGACGGTGCGGGGAATCGATCTTCTCACCATTGGCATACACGTCGTCGCCAATGCGCAATACGCGCAGACCCCCCAGGCGCACCAGCACATCACCTTGTTTCAGCGCATCGTAGATTTCATCCGGCTGATAAGGCGGCTCTGGCGGCGCGATGTCCAGTTCATGACGTGACTGGGATATAAACTCGCCAAACCATTGTTTAAAGTGTTCCGGCTGGTTGATCAATTCGAGCATCATCTCACGCAGTTTATCCATCTCTTGCGGCAGAACGTCCGCAGGATGAGCGCGAGGTGGAACATCAGGATCGCTGTAGTAGTTGCCGCCCAGTTCACGTTGCAGCACATAATCGGCAAATCCGCTAATCAGTTCCCGCGTATTTGGCGCGCGAAAACCCACGGAATAGTTCATCGCATTTTCCAGCGCGTAGCCTTCATGCGGGAATCCTGGCGGAATATAAAGAATATCGCCAGGCTCCAGCTCTTCATCGATGATGGCTTCGAACGGATCGACCTGTAACAGGTCCGGGTGCGGGCAGTGCTGTTTCATTTGCAGCTTTTCGCCCACTCGCCAGCGACGACGACCGGTACCCTGAATGATAAACACGTCGTACTGATCGAGATGCGGGCCGACGCCGCCGCCCGGTACAGAAAAAGAGATCATCAGATCATCAATACGCCAGTCCGGTAGTTCACGGAACGGTCGCATTAGCGCAGCGGTCGGCTCATGCCAGTGGTTCACTGCTTGCACTAACAATGACCAGTTAGTTTCACCGAGATGATCGTAGCTTTCGAATGGACCGTGGCTGACCTGCCATTTGCCATCCTGATGACTGACCAGTCGACTGTCGACTTCGCTTTCCATCGCCAGACCCGCCAACTCGTCTGGAGAGATCGGGTCAATAAAATTATTAAAGCCGCGTTTTAACACCACCGGGCGTTTCTGCCAGTGACGTTCAAGAAAATCGGGCCAGTTAAGAGTGAGTTGGTATTCCATGTTAAGCATCCACAGGCTGGTATCTGCAACCGATTATAACGGATGCTTAACGTAATGCGTGAAGTATGGACATATTTATTCATCTTTCGGCGCAGAATGCTGGCGACCAAAAATCACCTCCATCCGCGCACCGCCCAGCATGCTCTCTCCGGCGACGATTTTACCCTCATATTGCTCGGTGATTTCGCGGGCTACCGCCAGCCCCACACCTTGCCCAGGGCGTAAAGTATCAACCCGTTGACCACGGTCGAAAATGACCTCTCGCTTGCTTAATGGAATACCGGGGCCATCATCCTCGACCACAATATAGAGATGCTCGTCGGTTTGCCTTGCAGAAATTTCGACAAACTCGAGGCAATATTTACAGGCGTTATCCAGCACGTTGCCCATCACTTCGACAAAATCATTCTGCTCACCAACAAAGCTGATTTCTGGCGAGATATCGAGAGAGATATTGACACCTTTGCGTTGATACACTTTGTTCAGCGCCGAGGTGAGATTGTCCAACAGTGGCGCGACCGGATGCAGCTCGCGGCTAAGCAATGTCCCGCCGCGCATACTGGCACGATGCAGGTAGTAGCCAATTTGCTGTGAAATGCGGCTGATTTGCTCCAGCATTACCGGCTCAGCATCACTGACGCTCATCTTCTCACTACGCAGAGAACGCAGCGTACTTTGCAGCACCGCCAGTGGCGTTTTCAGACTATGGGTCAGGTCGGTGAGCGTTGTACGATATTTGTCGTAACGTTCGCGTTCACTTTTTAACAGTCGGTTCAGGTTTCGTACCAGACTGGTCAGTTCTCGCGTTGTGGCTGGATTGAGCAATTCACGGTTATGTTCTTCCAGTTCGCGGACTTCTTTTGCCAGGGCTTCGATGGGGCGTAAACTCCACCAGGCGGCGACCCACAGCAGCGGGATCACTAACAGCAGATTGGCTGAGAGCACATAGATAAACCAGCTCCAGACCATATAGGAACTTTTTAGCTCCACCGGAATGGTATCCACCACCACAATGGTTAACTTTGGCATCCGCGATGTTGCCGGGTAGACGTTTACCGCCACCGAGTGGGTCATCTCCGCGTCGTCATCATCTTCCCGCACTTCCTGCAACTGTTGCTGTATCGAATGATCTCCACTCAGCAAGAGGCTGGTATCGTTAACATCCGCTTCAATTTCATGAAAACCATTCGATTTCAGCCAGTCAGGCTGGATCATCTTCATCAGCCAGGGCACGTCACGTTGCGCCCATAAAAGCTGCCCGTTCTCATCATAAATTAGTGTCATCGTGGGGCTTTGCTTGTCGATATTTTCGGGTAACTCGACATGCAACTTATTGTTTTCCCACTTCGCAAGGGTATAGAACAGATTGCTCTCGCCACGTAACAGCCGAAACGTGGTTTTATCGAAACTGACGCTATAACCGATCAGCGCAACCATTCCGTAGGCAAGCGAAAGCACCAATACTACTGCTGCCGTTGCTAACAGAAAACGTACCCGCAGCGAGAGCGGGAAAAAAAGATGCAGTAATTTTTTCATCAGCGCAATTCGAACAGATAGCCCTGGCCGCGAACGGTGGTAATCACTTCTTGCGGATATTGTGCCTGTATTTTTTTGCGCAGACGTCCCATCAGTACATCTATGGTATGACTTTCCCGCAGCTCCGCATCCGGATAGAGTTGGAGCATTAACGAATCTTTGCTCACCACTTTGCCATTATTGCGTATCAACGTTTCCATAATGGTGTATTCGAACGCGGTCAGTTTGATCACTTCGTCATTAATAGATAATTCACGGCGGGAGAGATCAACCTGAAACGGTGGTAGCGAAATGACCTGTGAAGCCAGACCACTATTACGCCGCATTAATGCCTGCATTCGCGCCATCACCTCTTCAATATGAAACGGTTTAGTCACGTAATCATCAGCACCGGCACTTAATACTTCGACTTTGTCCTGCCAGCTCTCACGGGCGGTTAATACCAGAATCGGCAGTGAAACATCATTGCTACGCCAGCGGCGAATCAGTGACAGACCATCCTCGTCAGGCAATCCGAGATCGACAATCGCAATATCAGGTAAATGTTCATTGAGATAATAATCGGCTTCTTTGGCATCTTCTGCGTCATCGACCTGATGACCAGCATCCTGTATCTGAACTTTAAGATGGTGACGTAACAACGCATTGTCTTCAACAACCAGTACGCGCATTTTTATTTCTCCCTGTCTTAATTATTAAAATAGTGTAACGCGATTATGTGGTTATGGGGGTAAACATTAAATAAACCAGCGGGGAGGGGAGGTAAAGTGAAAAAACAAAAAGTGGATAATCTTAATAAGCAGGCCGGACAGCATCGCCATCCGGCACTGTTTTGAGGCTTATTTCAGCTCATCAACCATGGTGATGGCGCGACCAATGTAGTTAGCCGGCGTCATCGCTTTCAGGCGGGCTTTCTCTTCTTCTGGCAACGCCAGACCATCGATAAACTGCTTCATGCCTTCGGCGTCAACGCGCTTACCGCGAGTCAGCTCTTTCAGCTTCTCGTACGGTTTTTCGATGCCATAGCGACGCATAACTGTCTGGATTGGTTCAGCCAGCACTTCCCAGTTGTGATCCAGTTCATCCAGTAGATGGTCACGGTTCACTTCCAGTTTGCTCACGCCTTTCAGGGTGGATTGATACGCAATCAGCGCATAACCGATACCCACGCCGAGGTTACGCAGCACGGTGGAGTCGGTCAGGTCACGCTGCCAGCGGGAAACTGGCAGTTTGCTTGCCAGGTGCTGCAATACCGCGTTGGAAAGGCCCAGGTTCCCTTCGGAGTTTTCGAAGTCGATCGGGTTAACTTTATGCGGCATGGTGGAAGAACCAATCTCACCAGCAATAGTTTTCTGTTTGAAGTGGTTAAGGGCGATATAACCCCAGACGTCACGGTCAAAGTCGATCAGAATGGTGTTGAAGCGCGCAACGCAATCAAACAGTTCGGCAATGTAGTCGTGCGGTTCGATCTGGGTGGTGTACGGGTTCCACTGAATACCCAGCGAGGTGACGAACTCTTCGCTGAACTGATGCCAGTCAACTTCCGGGTAAGCGGCGATGTGGGCGTTGTAGTTACCGACAGCGCCGTTGATTTTGCCGAGGATCTCCACCTGATTAAGCTGGCGGTACTGGCGCTCCATACGGTAGGCGACATTAGCCATCTCTTTACCGATGGTTGACGGCGTGGCTGGCTGACCGTGGGTACGAGACAGCAGCGGGATATCGCGATACTGAACGGCGAGATCTTTAATGCCATCAATCAGTTGACGCCAGTACGGCAGGATCACTTCATCACGCGCGGTTTTCAGCATTAATGCGTGGGAGAGGTTATTGATATCTTCCGAAGTACAGGCAAAGTGGATGAATTCAGAAACCGCGTGCAGTTCCGGGATATCCGCCACTTTTTCTTTCAGGAAATACTCAACCGCTTTAACGTCGTGGTTAGTGGTACGCTCGATGGTTTTGATGCGTGCTGCATCTTCTTCGCTGAAACTGGCGACAATTGCATCAAGGTAACCGATTGCGTCGGCAGCAAAAGCAGGAACTTCCTTGATCGCTGCGTGCGCGGCCAGTTTTTGCAGCCAACGTACTTCAACTTGTACACGGAATTTCAGCAAACCGTATTCGCTGAAAATCCCGCGCAGCGCGCTGACTTTATCGCCGTAGCGTCCATCGACAGGGGAAACGGCGGTCAGTGAGGATAATTCCATAGATCACAACTCCGGGGTTAAATGAGCAAGAATTTGTTTTGCCTGAGTGGTCAGGCGATTACGAGAAAACATCAGTTGCAGACGACCGCCGCCGACCTGGTGCCAGAGCACGGCGGCGCGAATGCCTGCCAGCAGGGTTGCGCGAACTTTCGCCTGCACCTGTGGGCTTTGCAGTACAGCAGGGGAACCAGTGACCTGAATGCGCGGGCCAAGCGGGCTGATAACATCAACATAGATGGCAGCCATCGCGCTCATCAGCGTTTCGGACTGTAAATCGAAGTGTTCGAGCTGGCGTTGCAGGCCGTTGATCCGGTTGCCCAGAGTGTCGAGCGCACCTTTCGCTGAGGAGAGTTTGCGCTCAAGCACCATCAGACTGAGTGTGTAGCGGGTTAATTCGGCGTTTAAGCCCTGGCGACTGCTGGCATTGAGTACGCCGAGCAAGGTTTCCAGCCCGACGCGCAGGTTGGCTTCGCTACCGCCAAAAACCGCCAGCGTTGAGCTGGGGTTCATATCGATAATACTGTTGAGTGAGACGTGTAGCGCATCGCCATCACAATGCCCCTGGTGAGCGAGTTGTTGCACCAGGCGTGCCGACTGACAAATACCGGCAAGGGCGAGGGTGATGTCATAGTAATTCTTTGCCACGTTCACTGCTTCCTTGTTTTAAGTAAAGATAATAATCAGACCGGCAGCGGCAGACGCTGCTCAATAATACCGCCACCGAGGCACACTTCACCGTTATAGAAAACGGCAGACTGGCCCGGCGTCACGGCGGCAACCGGCTCATCGAAAATCACTTCAATGCGATCAGCGTCCAGCGCCTTGACGGTGCACGGGATGTCGGTCTGGCGATAGCGGGTTTTTACTGTGCAACGCATAGTACCGGTGAACGGCTCGCGATCGACCCAGTGCAGCTGCTGGGCAATCAGACCGACAGACATCAGACGCGGGTGTTCATGGCCTTGCGCAACAATCAGAATGTTGTTTTCGACGTCTTTATCGACCACATACCACGGTTCTTCGGTGCCGTCTTTGGTGCCACCGATACCCAGACCTTTACGCTGACCGAGGGTGTGATACATCAGCCCCTGGTGCTCACCAATTTCATCGCCATCGACGGTAATGATTTTGCCCGGTTGCGCCGGGAGATAACGGCCCAGGAACTCGCGGAATTTACGCTCGCCGATAAAGCAGATACCGGTAGAGTCTTTTTTCTTCGCGGTGACCAGACCGAGATCTTCAGCAATCTTACGCACCTGCGGTTTTTCCAGTTCGCCGACCGGGAACAGGCTTTGCGCAATTTGCTCATGGCTGAGCGTATAAAGGAAGTAGCTCTGGTCTTTATTGCTGTCCAGGCCACGCAGCAGGCGGCTCTTGCCATCGACATCTGCCCGACGTACGTAATGACCGGTAGCGATATAATCGGCACCTAAATCTTCGGCGGCAAATTCGAGGAAAGCTTTAAATTTGATCTCTTTGTTGCACAGAATATCCGGATTTGGCGTGCGACCGGCTTTATATTCGGCAAGGAACAGTTCGAAGACGTTGTCCCAGTACTCGGCAGCAAAGTTAACGGTGTGCAGTTCAATGCCGAGCTTGTCGCAGACAGCCTGGGCATCAGCCAGATCCGCTGCCGCTGTGCAATATTCCTCACCGTCGTCTTCTTCCCAGTTCTTCATAAACAGGCCTTCGACCTGATATCCCTGTTGTTGCAACAGCCAGGCAGAAACGGAGGAATCGACACCGCCGGACATGCCGACGATTACTTTTTTTGCGGTTTCAGACATTGGATCACTCACGACATTGAACTTCAAGGCGGCGTATTCTATCACGCAGCCTTTTAGATGACACCCTTTGTAAAAGGCCAGTTAAAATCGCCAATCATCTCCAGCGGATAGCGTTGCCCGCTTTGATAACAACGAATACTTTCCGCCACCAGCGGCGAACGAAGATTTGACGCCTGTAAAATTTCTTCGGCGCTGACCCAACGGCAGCAGTCGATATCGCTGTCATGAGGCTGCGTCGGGCATATTTGCTCAAGCTCAATGGCAAAGAGGAAACGCAAAAACGGCGTTTTATCCGGCGCAATCCACTGATGCATACGAATAAAGTGTTGCGGCTGCGCGCTAATGCCGGTTTCTTCCCACAGCTCACGGGCGGCGGCTTCCACTAAGGTTTCATCGGCTTCCAGGTGCCCGGCAGGTTGGTTCCATAACGCTTTACCATTAATCGTCTCTTCAACGACTAAAAATTTGCCTTCTGCGTGCACCACGCAGGCAACGGTAACGTGCGGTTTAAACATTTTGCATCCTTAATCTGTCGCGTCTCGCCATTCGCCATTGGCAAGATTATCCAAAGAGTAATCCCCCATCGCATAGCGAATCAGTCGCAGCGTGGGGAAACCAACATGGGCGGTCATGCGGCGCACCTGGCGATTACGTCCCTCATATAAGGTGATCTTCAGCCAGCTGGTGGGAATACTTTTGCGCTCACGAATTGGTGGATTCCGCGGCCATAACCACGCGGGTTCTTCAACCAGCTCCGCGCCTGCGGGCAGGGTAGGGCCATCATTTAAGGTTACGCCATTGCGCAAGGCTTCAAGTGCGTCTTGTGTGGGAATACCTTCCACCTGCACATAATAGATTTTTCCGGTGCGTTTACCCGGCTGGGTTAAACGCGCCTGCAACGCGCCGTTATTGGTCAGCACCAGTAACCCTTCGCTGTCGCGGTCGAGACGACCTGCCGCATACACCCCCTGAACCGGGATGAATTCTTTTAATGTTTTGCGTCCGGCTTCATCGGTGAACTGCGGAAGAACATCGTAGGGTTTATTGAACAGGATCACACGCGTGGGCTGGTTTTCAGGTTTACGCCTGGTAGAACGTTGCGAGCTGAATCGCTTAACCTGGTGATTTCTAAAAGAAGTTTTTTGCATGGTATTTTCAGAGATTATGAATTGCCGCATTATAGCCTAATAACGCGCATCTTTCATGACGGCAAACAATAGGGTAGTATTGACAAGCCAATTACAAATCATTAACAAAAAATTGCTCTAAAGCATCCGTATCGCAGGACGCAAACGCATATGCAACGTGGTGGTAGACGAGCAAACCAGTAGCGCTCGAAGGAGAGGTGAATGGAAAGTAAAGTAGTTGTTCCGGCACAAGGCAAGAAGATCACCCTGCAAAACGGCAAACTCAACGTTCCTGAAAATCCGATTATCCCTTACATTGAAGGTGATGGAATCGGTGTAGATGTAACCCCAGCCATGCTGAAAGTGGTCGACGCTGCAGTTGAGAAAGCCTATAAAGGCGAGCGTAAAATCTCCTGGATGGAAATTTACACCGGTGAAAAATCCACACAGGTTTATGGTCAGGACGTCTGGTTGCCTGCTGAAACCCTTGATCTGATTCGTGAATATCGCGTTGCCATTAAAGGCCCGCTGACCACTCCGGTTGGTGGCGGTATTCGCTCTCTGAACGTTGCCCTGCGCCAGGAACTGGATCTCTACATCTGCCTGCGTCCGGTACGTTACTATCAGGGCACTCCAAGCCCGGTTAAACACCCTGAACTGACCGATATGGTTATCTTCCGTGAAAACTCGGAAGACATTTATGCGGGTATCGAATGGAAAGCAGACTCTGCCGACGCTGAGAAAGTGATTAAATTCCTGCGTGAAGAGATGGGCGTGAAGAAAATTCGCTTCCCGGAACATTGCGGTATCGGTATTAAGCCGTGTTCGGAAGAAGGCACCAAACGTCTGGTTCGTGCAGCGATCGAATACGCAATTGCTAACGATCGTGACTCTGTGACCCTGGTGCACAAAGGCAACATCATGAAGTTCACCGAAGGCGCGTTTAAAGACTGGGGCTACCAACTGGCGCGTGAAGAATTTGGCGGTGAACTGATCGACGGCGGCCCGTGGCTGAAAGTTAAAAACCCGAATACCGGCAAAGAGATCGTCATTAAAGACGTGATTGCTGATGCATTCCTGCAACAGATCCTGCTGCGTCCGGCTGAATATGATGTTATCGCCTGTATGAACCTGAACGGTGACTACATTTCTGACGCCCTGGCAGCGCAGGTTGGTGGTATCGGTATCGCCCCTGGCGCAAACATCGGTGACGAATGCGCCCTGTTTGAAGCCACCCACGGTACTGCGCCGAAATATGCCGGACAGGACAAAGTAAACCCAGGCTCTATTATTCTCTCCGCTGAGATGATGCTGCGCCATATGGGTTGGACTGAAGCGGCTGACCTGATTGTTAAAGGTATGGAAGGCGCAATCAATGCCAAGACCGTAACCTATGACTTCGAACGTCTGATGGAAGGCGCTAAACTGCTGAAATGTTCAGAGTTTGGTGACGCGATCATCAAGAATATGTAATCACTACATGTGTTAAATATTGAAACGGGCGTATAACACGCCCGTTGTTTTATGATGATGTAAAATCTTCCCCAAAACTTTCCCCAAAACCCTTCCCCAAAACTGGCTATTTTCTATGCTGTTTTGATATCTACGATAATCCAGTCTTTACCACGATCATCATTGTATCGGTCGGTCATTTTTCTGGATTTATGGCCTAACAACTTTTGCGTATCCAGACCCTGTTCCCGATATAACCGTTCTGACAGAGATCGCTGCTCATGAAATGTGGGCGCAGTTCCTTGCTCCCATTTTATGCCACATTTTTCCCGGGCCTTTTTAAAAGCCGTTGTCAGAGTATTCGCAGAAACCTGGTCTCCTCTGTTTGCTTGAGAGGTAGTGTGACGGTAATGGACCAGATATTTACTAACAACAGCATCCCTGCACTGAGATATAACTTCACGAAGGGTAATATTCAGAGCATCGCATTTCAGGTTAAGCGGAATAGCAAGTTTTGAACCGGTTTTTTCCTGAGTAATGTGCAACATGTCGTCCCATATATCAGAGAATTTCAAATTGCAGATATCGCCTAAACGTTGTCCAGTAACAAGAGCAAGTAGCATGCCGCATTTTAAATAGGGCTGCCGTCTGCTTACGCTGTCAAATATTGCCTGCCATTCGGGCAGTGACAATCTTTGGCGGTTTACTCGATTTCGTGGTTGTTTTGTTGCCTGCGCTGGGTTAAATCCTGGCGGAACATGTCCTGCGTGTTGTGCTTCTTTGAAGACGTCGATCAACACCATTCTCACGACTTGCGCCATCCTGTTATGACCTTCAGCCTTTACAGCATCAATTATTTCGGCAATATCAAGTGCGGTAATATCCTTGAGGTGTTGCATTCCACAATGCTCACGGAAAAGACGAATGGGTTTGCCTTTTTGCCGATAGGAGTTGGGTCTTAGTTCATTATGTTGCAGCCTGTCCTCTTGGATAGAAATATATTTATCAAGCCATTCTGTCACCGTAATGTCTGAGCGCCTGCCTTTCATTCTTTCCAGACGCTCATTGACGCTTAATATTTGTCTGGTACGTTGTTCAGCAATAATGGTATTTGCTTCAGTAGCAACTTGTTTTGCTTCATTCTCATCAGTTCCTAAGCTATGAAAACGACCGGATAGTGGATGTTTGTATTGCCAATATACCTTTCCGGTTCGCTTATCTAATTTGCAATATAAATTGGGTATAGAGATTTTGTGAGATCGGGGTCTAGCAGCCATCAGCGATTATCCTTTGGAGTTTTGGGTTTGCGTTTATTGGGAGTTGCGGTTCTGCAAGCGTTCCTACAAAACGGGAATTTCGGTCAATCATCCAGTAGCGACCAACTTTTATAGCGGGTGGGGCCATCATTTTCCCTTGCGCGTATTTTTTCAGAACTCGCTCACTTGGTGCTAAGTCCCCAAATTCTTCTTTAGCCCAGTCCTGTAAAGTGATTAGTCGAGACATTTGTCCTCCTCTTAGCTGCTGAGGGAGTTTGTGACCGATATATCTGACATGATATTAAGCTCATGGCAGGTACATCTCTTGACTGGTCATAGAGATAAATTTAATGCTGAGAAATGCAGTATTGAATTTATCAATTTTTCTATTTCCTGCGCATGTCACGTAACTTCTTAATGTGTTCTGCCGTTTCGATCTCTTCTGCTATCCGATCTGCATCAGCTTTATTCACAGGTTCAAAGTCATGATTAAAGCGGAACATGCTGGCGATACATGTTCTGCCTTTTCGGATGTAGTGAACTTTGTTGTGGGTAGAACGCAGGATTTTGCAGGGAGTGCCGTGGTGGTCGACGTACCAGGTGTTAGGGTCAATCACTCTGAACATTCTTGACCTTGTGTTGTGCGGATTGATATTCAGTGCTGATATTCACCTTTATAGCGAACACCTTTACCGGTTTATCGCCAAAGTGCGGATGTGTGATTGTCTTCACTTCATATCCGTCATACGGAACATCAATTCTGCGACTGGAATCGTCGCGCTTCGGATATCCCTTTGTGATAATCAGGCGGTCATATTCCCGGAACATAATTCGCTTATTCCAGTAGTCATTACACAAGCGATACTCTTCCGTTTTCTCTCCGCGAATCATGGCATCGAAGTATTCACTTTTAACAGCAAGTTGCAGGTTAGCCATCACTTAATCCCCCTTTGTTTGCGGATAAGCTCCAGATCTTGCTGGCAACTGGCGCAAGTCCGACAACCCTGAACGGCCAGGCGTCTTCGTTCATCTATCGGATCGCCACACTCACAACAATGAGTGGCAGATACAGCCAGGTAGTTCAGGCGGCGCATTTTTATTGCTGTGTTGCGCTGTAATTCTTCTATTTCTGATGCTGAATCAATGATGTCTGCCATCTTTCATTAATCCCTGAACTGTTGGTTAATACGCTTGAGGGTGAATGCGAACAATAAAAAAGGAGCCTGTAGCTCCCTGATAATTTTGCTTTTCATGTTCATCGTTCCTTAAAGACGCCGTTTAACATGCCGATTGCCAGGCTTAAATGAGTCGGTGTGAATCCCTTCAGCGTTACCGTTTCGCGGTGCTTCTTCAGTACGCTACGGCAAATGTCATTGACGTTTTTGGAAACTGCTGTCTGACTTTTTTGATTTCAGAATTAGCCTGACGGGCAATGCTGCGAAGGGCGTTTTCTTGCTGAGGTGTCACTGAACAAGCCCCATGTCGGCAAGCATAAGCACACAGAATATGAAGCCCGCTGCCAGAAAAATGCATTCAGTGGTTGTCATACCTGGTCTCTCTCATCTGCTTCTGCTTTCGCCACCATCATTTCCAGCTTTTGTGAAAGGGATGTGGCTAACGTATGAAATTCTTCGTCTGTTTCTGCTGGTATTGGCACAAACCTGACTCCAATTTGAGCAAGGCTATGTGCCAAATCAATACTCGTTCTTAACTCAACAGGAGATGCTTTGTGCATACCGCCCCCCGTTTATTATTTATCTCCTCAGCCAGCCGCTGGGCTTTCAGCGGATTTCGGATAACAGAAAGACCGTGAAATACCCAGCCTCGCTTTGTAACGGAGTAGACGAAAGTGATCGCGCCTACCCGGATATTATCGTGAGGATGGGTCATCGCCATTGCTCTCCAAATACAAAACCAATTTCAGCCAGTGCTTCGTCCATTTTTTCGATGAACTCCGGCACCATCTCGTCAAAACTCGCCATGTACTTTTCATCCCGCTCAACCACGACATAATGCAGGCCTTCACGCTTCATTCGTGGGTCATAGTTGGCAAAGTACCAGGCATCTTTTCGTGTCACCCACATGCTGTACTGCACCTGGGCCATGTAAGCCGACTTTATGGCCTCGAAACCACCGAGCCGGAACTTCATGAAATCCCGGGAGGTAAACGGGCATTTCAGCTCAAGGCCATTGCCGTCACTGCATAAACCATCGGGAGAGCAGGCGGTGCGCATACTTTCGTCGCGATAGATGATCGGGGATTCAGTAACATTCACGCCGGAAGTGAATTCAAACAGGGTTCTGGCGTCGTTCTCGTACTGTTTTCCCCACGCCAGCGCCTTAGCATTAACTTCCGGAGCCACACCGGTGCAAACCTCAGCCAGCAGGGTGTGGAAGTAGGACATTTTCATGTCAGGCCACTTCTTTCCTGAGCGGGGCTTTGCTATCACGTTGTGAACTTCTGAAGCGGTGATGACGCCGAGCCGTAATTTGTGCCATGCATCATCCCCCTGTTCGACAGCTCTCACGTCGATCCCGGTACGCTGCAGGATAATGTCCGGTGTCATGCTGCCACCTTCTGCTCAGTGGCTTTCTGTTTCAGGAATCCAAGAGCTTTCACTGCTTCGGCCTGTGTCAGTTCTGACGATGCGCGAATGTCGCGGCGAAATATCTGGGAACAGAGCGGCAATAAGTCGTCATCCCATGTTTTGTCCAGGGCAATCAGCAGAGTGTTAATCTCCTGCATGGTTTCATCGTTAACCGGAGTGATGTCGCGTTCCGGCTGACGTTCTGCAGTGTATGCGGTATTTTCGACAATGCGCTCGGCTTCATCCTTGTCATAGATACCAGCAAATCCGAAGGCCAGACGGGCACACTGAATCATGGCTTTATGCCGTAACATCCGTTTGGGATGCGACTGCCACGGCCCCGTGATTTCTCTGCCTTCGCGGGTTTTGAATGGTTCGCGGCGGCATTCATCCATCCACTCGGTAACGCAGATCGGATGATTGCGGTCTTTGCGGTAAATCCGGCATGTACATGATTCATTGTCCTGCTCAAAGTCCATACCATCAAACTGCTGGTTTTCATTGATGATGCGGGACCAGCCATCAACGCCCACCACCGGAACAATGCCGTTCTGCTTATCAGGGAAGGCGTAAATTTCTTTCGTCCACGGATTAAGGCCGTACTGGTTGGCGACGATCAACAATGCGATGAACTGCGCATCGCTGGCATCACCTTTAAATGCCGTCTGGCGAAGAGTGGTGATCAGTTCCTGTGGGTCGACAGAATCCATGCCGACACGTTCAGCCAGCTTCCCTGCCAGCGTTGCGAGTGCTGTACTCATCCGTTTTATACCTCTGAATCAATATCAGCCTGATGGTGAGCAATGGTTTCAACTATGTACCGGATGTGTTCTGCCATGCGCTCCTGAAACTCAACATCGTCATCAAACGCACGGGTAATGGCTTTTTTGCTGGCCCCGTGGCGTTGTAAATGATCGATGCATAGCGATTCAAACAGGTGCTGGGGCAGGCCTTTTTCCATGTCGTCTGCCAGTTCTGCCTCTTTCTCTTCACGGGCGATCTGCTGGTAGTGACGCGCCCAGCTCTGAGCCTCAAGACGATCCTGAATGTAATAAGCGTTCATGGCTGAACTCCTGAAAATGGCTGTGAAAATATCGCCCGCGAAATGCCAGGCTGATTAGGAAAACAGGAAAGGGGGTTAGTGAATGCTTTTGCTTGATCTCAGTTTCAGTATTAATATCCATTTTTTATAAGCGTCGACGGCCTCACGAAACATCTTTTCATCGCCAATAAAAGTGGCGATAGTGAATTTAGTCTGGATAGCCATAATTGTTTGATCCATTTTTTGGGACTCCTGGCTGATTAAGTATGTCGATAAGGCGTTTCCATCCGTCACGTAATTTACGGGTGATTCGTTCAAGTAAAGATTCGGAAGGGCAGCCAGCAACAGGCCACCCTGCAATGGCATATTGCATGGTGTGCTCCTTATTTATACATAACGAAAAACGCCTCGAGTGAAGCGTAATTGGTATGCGGTAACGCCGCGCTCAGGCGGCCTTGATAGTCATATCATCTGAATCAAATATTCCTGATGTATCGATATCGGTAATTCTTATTCCTTCACTACCATCCATTGGAGGCCATCCTTCCTGACCATTTCCATCATTCCAGTCGAACTCACACACAACACCATATGCATTTAAGTCGCTTGAAATTGCTATAAGCAGAGCATGTTGCGCCAGCATGATTAATACAGCATTTAATACAGAGCCGTGTTTATTGAGTCGGTATTCAGAGTCTGACCAGAAATTATTAATCTGGTGAAGTTTTTCCTCTGTCATTACGTCATGGTCAATTTCAATTTCTATTGATGCTTTCCAGTCGTAATCAATGATGTATTTTTTGATGTTTGACATCTATTCATATCCTCATAGATAAAAAATCGCCCTCACACTGGAGGGCAAAGAAGATTTCCAATAATCAGAACAAGTCGGCTCCTGTTTAGTTACGAGCGACATTGCTCCGTGTATTCACTCGTTGGAATGAATACACAGTGCAGTGTTTATTCTGTTATTTATGCCAAAAATAAAGGCCACTATCAGGCAGCTTTGTTGTTCTGTTTACCAAGTTCTCTGGCAATCATTGCCGTCGTTCGTATTGCCCATTTATCGACATATTTCCCATCTTCCATTACAGGAAACATTTCTTCAGGCTTAACCATGCATTCCGATTGCAGCTTGCATCCATTGCATCGTTTGAATTGTCCACACCATTGATTTGTATCAATAGTCGTAGTCATACGGATAGTCCTGGTATTGTTCCATCACATCTTGAGGATGCTCTTCGAACTCTTCAAATTCTTCTTCCATATATCACCTTAAATAGTGGATTGCGGTAGTAAAGATTGTGCCTGTCTTTTAACCACATCAGGCTCGGTGGTTCTCGTGTACCCCTACAACGAGAAATCGGATAAACTCTATTCACCCCTACAGAGAGCAAAAGAGAAACGCCGATGAACAACTCATGGTGGCAGGAACTAATGCATTTTTTCCTGCAAGGAATGACACTTAAACAGTTGATTCATATGCTAATCATCCTGATCATATTGATTATTGTTATGCCGGTAAGCGTAAAAGAATGGATAAACCTGCATAATCCAGAAATCCTTCCTCATTACTGGATGTATTACATCCTGTTGTTTTGCGTTAGCTATGTGCTTAACGGCGTTGTTAATTCCGCTTATCACGCTGTGACTGAAAGAATTGAGGTATTCGCTGCTCAGAAGCGCAAATCTAAAGAAGAAAAATATGTGCAAGATTTGTTTGATTCGTTAACTCTTGGAGAAAGAGCGTATTTGGCATTCGCTGTAGCCGCTAATAACCAGCTACAAACGGAAAAGGGCGCTCATGAATCAATTTCATTGCTCAAAAAAGGACTCCTCGTTCGAAGGCCTCCTGCTGTTGGATATCCTGATACCGACCGTTTCGTTATCCCTGAAAGCTATAGACATGAGTGCTACATTAGGTTTGCCGGGAAGGCAGACAGCCTTATGGATGAACTTATCGCTCAGGATAAGCATGGCAAAAACAAGTAATTAGCAAATGAATTTATCATCTCGCCGTCAGTTGTTTTGATTTCCGGTAGCCTGCCGCGTAAAGAGCTACGTTCGGAAGACAAGTTGAACCTTCATATTTTCTGGTCAACGTTGTCAGAGTTATCACTTCTGCTCTCATTGCTGGTTTGAGCTTGCATTGCAAGACCACTCGTGAAGGGGTTGGCCTGTGTAGCTTGTCGGAGCTGATCGCCTCCTGACTTTGCAGATTTGCGCGACGAGCTCTACGGCGAGAAGCTGCGGTGCCTTTAAATTCTGTTTTTCTGGACATGGATTCCTCCCGAATAAACTTTGGCGATGCAATCTCGAAGCTCCTCCTGAGACGGTTGCTTCGGCATTGCATCCCACAGCTTATGTGGTTGGGTGATCTGGCTTTTCAGCCACGTAGTCGAGAGTCGACGTTGTTTAAAGAGCCTGCCAGTCTGTTCCATTTGGCTTCCAGCGTCCTGCTGACGGTTAAATAGTACGATATGTACTTTACAAGATCAATACAATTTGTTGTAAGTTGGCGTGGTTTTTTATAACGCTTTGTATTTAATAGTGTTGTTTTTTAGCGTGGATGTATTGCCTCGGCGATGTAAGGAGAGATCAGAATTGCGTGGTTTAGTGGGTTGCATCTATTTATTTTTCAATAAATATAATTGGTTATGTGTTTTTAGGTGGGCGAACGTGAGGCAAAGAAAACCCGGCGCTGAGGCCGGGTTGTATTATGCTGCAAGTCTCTTAACCCAAGTCTCTCTTTTGGAGAATGGTAGAACTTGGCTTGATTCATGGAAGAGTAAGGAGAGTTGTTGCATTTGATCACCAATTGCTTCGCTGTCTATAACAACAAATCTGTTGTTATACTCCTCACTTGAAGCTTTAAGATCAATTAGTTTCCCAAGCAATGAGTAAGCACTATTCCAGCTTCCTCCGTGTTTCACGCTTGATGTAAAAACGTATTTAGGTATGTCGGTTTTTATTGTTACAGGGACGGTAATTTGATGTCCACTCAAGCCATATACGTTTTCACGAAGAGAAAGTGCGTCTCTAAGCTCTGTGTGATATAGATAATCAATAACCATACTTTCAAACTTTTCAGCTTGAACTGGCTGATACCAGTCTAACGACAAAGTTGATGCGAGTATACCAGCTCTAATTATGTTCGATGTAATCGCACCGACATCCTTTTCTGTTGCCCAAGCAATGATTTCTCCTCGAGCATTGAGTTCTGCGCCTTCTTTAAGCAGTAATTGTCGTATCTCATCAAGTCGTTTTTTGGTAAGCGAGATCCCTCTTGCCTCCATATTCATTAAGGCATCGCATCTGTCACTAACTAAATACCTACCATTGACTTCACGGATAAAGGCACCGACATGCTCTCCATCATCACAGTAAGTGAATGGACTGATAATTCTCAAGGTCTTGCCTATTGGATGGCATTCGAAACCTAGTTGTGAGATCACTGTTGAGCACATCATATTCCAAACCCCATTTGCCCCGACTCATCTTCAAGCGGTAAAGGTATTCTCCCAGAGTAAGTTATGTTCAGATGTTTACAGAAGTAATTCCAATACCCTACCAGGTCATCTGGGTTTATGTCATCTTCGATTGGAAACGCTATTCTATCACTATAGTATCCAGCTTCTTCATAGTATACATGGTAGTGAGCACCGTAAATGATATCTTGGTACTTCGGATGATCGACCTTGTAACTATTCGTGTGTTTGTCAAAGTGATAGGTATCTACCGCGAAAACCCTCTTGTTATGATAGAAAGCAATAATATTTATTTTAGGGTAAGAAATCGGGTCATCAGGTTCTGAATCCTGATCTGGTTTCCATTTCAGTTCAAACTTTAGCCCTTGTATAGGTATACAATCCTCATCCAAGGGGATGATATGGGCTTGTAGCCACATATCAGAGCGACTTGGTTTCTGTTTCCATTTAACGCCAGAAAAGTTAACTATTTTTTTACAATAAAGTACTTTATCAACTTCTACTTGGCTTGGCTGATAATCATCTATTTTTGCCAATGTTTACCGCCCTGTAAATTGTAGATAAAAGTGGTTTCATCACCCAAACGTCTCTTCAGGCCATTGGCTGGCGATAACTTTCCCCACAACGGAACAACTCTCATTGCATGGGATCATTGGGTATTGTGGGTTTAGTGGCTGTAGAAACACCTGACCGCTATCCCTGATCAGTTTCTTGAAGGTAAATTCATCACCACCAAGTCTGGCTATGCAGAAATCGCCGGGCTCAACAGCTTGCTCAGGGTCAACCAGAATTAACATCCCGTCAGGAAAGCTGGGTTTGGAACCT
Source organism: Escherichia coli DSM 30083 = JCM 1649 = ATCC 11775 (assembly GCF_003697165.2). GTDB lineage: Bacteria > Pseudomonadota > Gammaproteobacteria > Enterobacterales > Enterobacteriaceae > Escherichia > Escherichia coli. The sequence continues at coordinate 2,870,092 of NZ_CP033092.2, read as the reverse complement.
GTTGGTGCGGTCATTGAGTTACCTTCAACCTCAAGCCAGAATGCAGAGTCACTGGCTTTTTTGGTTGTGCTTACCAATCTCTCCGCATCGCCTTTGGTAAAGGTTCTGAGTTCTGGAGAGAACATCCCAGCCTGAACATGAGAAAAAACAGGGTACTCATATTGTTTTTTAACTGGGGCCGATGAGTATTCGCCAACAGGTGAAAATGTCCCGTCGTGGTTGAATGATATGTTATCAATACCAAGGTATTTAAACACCACACCAATATCACTAAGAGATGGATGACGAGATCCGCGCAACCAGTGTCCAATCCCACCCTGCGTCATACCTAGCTCTTCGGCTAACTTCTCTTGAGTTATGCCGAGCTCTTTCATTCTGGATCTAGCCAGTTCATACCATTTCATTTTCATGTCCTTATTATTACGCTCTGTACTGGAACCATCCATGCACAATGTGTATTTTTACTTGTATTCGCAAAGTACATATTGTATTTTTTTATTCGTGTTTACTATGGAGGGCATATGAGCAACCTACGAAAATATCGAGAGTCACTGAATATCTCTCAAACAACACTTGCTAAGGCAGTTGGATGCACACAGGGAGCTATCGGACATTGGGAATCTGGTCGTCGCTTCCCAGACCTTAAAACATGCCGTGCTCTTGTTGCGTGCCTAAACAAGTTAGGCGCAAAAGTCAGTCTTGATGACGTGTTCCCGCCGGAACACAAAGCCGCTTAATAAGCGGATCCGCTCTTTGTAACAACGGACATTCGTCCTACGTCGCTGAAAAGCGAGTTCCAAGATATCTGACCAACTAAGGCCATATGCGTTTCCACGCATACCTTTCAACTAACTATTCACTATTGGAAATCTTAAGAAATGGAAAGAACAAGTTACAGCAAACTATCACAGCGTGACGTTGATCGCGCAGAAACAGATTTACTTATCAATCTGTCAGCTATTACCCAGCGCGGTCTGGCAAAGATGATTGGCTGTCATGAATCGAAGATAAGCAGAACGGACTGGAGATTTATTGCTTCGGTCTTGTGTGCTTTCGGAATGGCATCAGACATCAGTCCGATTAGCAGGGCTTTTAAGTATGCGCTTGATGGACTCACCAATAAAAAACGCCCGGCGGCAACCGAGCGTTCTGAACAAATCCAGATGGAATTCTGAGGTCATTACTGGATCAATCCACAGGAGTCATTATGACAAATACAGCAAAAATACTCAACTTCTGCAGAGGTAACTTTGCCAAACAGGAGCGTAATGTGGCAGATCTCGATGATGGTTACGCCAGACTATCAAATATGCTGCTTGAGGCTTATTCAGGCGCAGATCTGACCAAGCGACAGTTTAAAGTGCTGCTTGCCATTCTGCGTAAAACCTATGGATGGAATAAACCAATGGACAGAATCACCGATTCTCAACTTAGCGAGATTACAAAGTTACCCGTCAAACGGTGCAATGAAGCCAAGTTAGAACTCGTCAGAATGAATATTATCAAGCAGCAAGGCGGCATGTTTGGACCAAATAAAAACATCTCAGAATGGTGTATCCCTCAAAACGAGGGAAAATCCCCTAAAACGAGGGATAAAACATCCCTCAAATTGGGGGATTGCTATCCCTCAAAACAGGGGGACACAAAAGACACTATTACAAAAGAAAAAAGAAAAGATTATTCGTCAGAGAATTCTGGCGAATCCTCTGACCAGCCAGAAAACGACCTTTCTGTGGTGAAACCGGATGCTGCAATTCAGAGCGGCAGCAAGTGGGGGACAGCAGAAGACCTGACCGCCGCAGAATGGATGTTTGACATGGTGAAGACCATCGCGCCATCAGCCAGAAAACCGAATTTTGCAGGGTGGGCTAACGATATCCGCCTGATGCGTGAACGTGACGGACGTAACCATCGCGACATGTGTGTACTGTTCCGCTGGGCATGCCAGGACAACTTCTGGTCCGGTAACGTGCTGAGCCCGGCCAAACTCCGCGACAAGTGGACCCAGCTCGAAATCAACCGTAACAAGCAACAGGCAGGTGTGACAGCCTGCAAACCAAAACTCGACCTGACAAACACTGACTGGATTTACGGGGTGGATTTATGAAAAACATCGCCGCACAGATGGTTAATTTTGACCGTGAGCAGATGCGTCGGATCGCCAACAACATGCCGGAACAGTACGACGAAAAGCCGCAGGTACAGCAGGTAGCGCAGATCATCAACGGTGTGTTCAGCCAGTTACTGGCAACTTTCCCGGCGAGTCTGGCTAACCGTGACCAGAACGAACTGAACGAAATCCGCCGCCAGTGGGTTCTGGCTTTCCGGGAAAACGGGATCACCACAATGGAACAGGTTAACGCAGGAATGCGCGTAGCCCGTCGGCAGAATCGACCATTTCTGCCATCACCCGGGCAGTTTGTTGCATGGTGCCGGGAAGAAGCATCCGTTATCGCCGGACTGCCAAACGTCAGCGAGCTGGTTGATATGGTTTACGAGTATTGCCGGAAGCGAGGCCTGTATCCGGATGCAGAGTCTTATCCGTGGAAATCGAACGCGCACTACTGGCTGGTTACCAACCTGTACCAGAACATGCGGGCCAATGCGCTGACTGACGCGGAATTACGACGCAAGGCTGCCGATGAACTGACCTGTATGACAGCGCGAATTAACCGTGGTGAGACGATACCTGAACCAGTAAAACAACTTCCTGTCATGGGCGGCAGACCTCTAAATCGTGTTCAGGCGCTGGCGAAGATCGCAGAAATTAAAGCTAAGTTAGGACTGAAAGGAGCAAGTGTATGACGGGCAAAGAGGCAATTATTCATTACCTGGGGACGCATAATAGCTTCTGTGCGCCGGACGTTGCCGCGCTAACAGGCGCAACAGTAACCAGCATAAATCAGGCCGCGGCTAAAATGGCACGGGCAGGTCTTCTGGTTATCGAAGGTAAGGTCTGGCGAACGGTGTATTACCGGTTTGCTACCAAGGAAGAACGGGAAGGAAAGATGAGCACGAACCTGATTTTTAAGGAGTGTCGCCAGAGTGCCACGATGAAACGGATATTGGCGGTATATGGAGTTAAAAGATGACCATCTACATCACTGAGCTAATAACAGGCCTGCAGGTAATCGCAGGCCTTTTTATTTGGGGGAGAGGGAAGTCATGAAAAAACTAACCTTTGAAATTCGATCTCCGGCACATCAGCAAAACGCTATTCACGCAGTACAGCAAATCCTTCCAGACCCAACCAAACCAATCGTAGTAACCATTCAGGAACGCAACCGCAGCTTAGACCAAAACAGGAAGCTATGGGCCTGCTTAGGTGACGTCTCTCGTCAGGTTGAATGGCATGGTCGCTGGCTGGATGCAGAAAGCTGGAAGTGTGTGTTTACCGCAGCATTAAAGCAGCAGGATGTTGTTCCTAACCTTGCCGGGAATGGCTTTGTGGTAATAGGCCAGTCAACCAGCAGGATGCGTGTAAGCGAATTTGCGGAGCTATTAGAGCTTATACAGGCATTCGGTACAGAGCGTGGCGTTAAGTGGTCAGACGAAGCGCGACTGGCTCTCGAATGGAAAGCGCGATGGGGAGATCGGGCTGCATGACTATCAAATCAAATACGCCAGCACACGACAAGGACTGCTGGCAAACGCCGCTTTGGCTTTTTGATGCACTGGATATTGAGTTTGGATTCTGGCTGGATTCGGCAGCGAGCGACAAAAATGCTCTGTGCGCTCACTGGCTAACTGAGGACGACGACGCGCTCAATTCTGAGTGGGTAAGCCACGGTGCAATCTGGAATAACCCACCGTACAGCAATATCAGGCCGTGGGTGGAAAAAGCCGCTGAGCAGTGTATACAACAGCGACAGACGGTAGTGATGCTTGTGCCAGAGGATATGTCTGTCGGATGGTTCAGCAAGGCTCTGGAGAGTGTTGACGAAGTTCGTATTATCACTGATGGACGGATTAATTTTATCGAACCATCGACAGGGCTGGAGAAGAAGGGAAACAGCAAAGGCTCCATGCTGCTGATTTGGCGACCGTTCATCAGTCCTCGACGGATGTTTACTACCGTATCCAAAGCGGCATTGATGGCGATCGGGCAGGGCGTCAGGAGGGCTGCATGAGACGACAGCGACGAAGCATCACCGACATAATCTGCGAAAACTGCAAATACCTTCCAACGAAACGCTCCAGAAATAAACGCAAGCTAATCCCAAAAGAATCTGACGTAAAAACCTTCAATTACACAGCCCACCTGTGGGATATCCGGTGGCTAAGATATCGTGCGAGGAAATGACAATGGATTATTCACAGTTAAGTGATTTTGAAATTAACAGAATGGTAGGAGACATAATTTTTAAAGGCCTTTGGGCAAGTAAACCGGAAACATCAGGGAATAACACCAACAAATGGTATTACGGAAATGCTGATACAACTTTTGAGCCATTAAATCATTTGCCTGACTACTGCAATGATCCGAGCGCTTCATGGCCGATTATTGAGAAATACAGGATTTCTATCTTAGACCAGTTAACTGAATGGTGTGTGGATGCAAAAGGCGTAAGCCCAATATTTGATACCAGACCTCTCCGCGCCGCCATGATTGTCTTTCTCCTGATGCAGGAGGCCAATAATGCTTAGCCCATCTCAATCCCTTCAATACCTGAAAGAAAGCATAGAGCGGGCTTCAATGTGCACAGAGTGGATTCTATCTAGGTTTAGCGCATACAGAAGATTGCCGGTAAAGGGCATGCCAAGCAAGTCGATGCTGCATATGCAAAAGAATGCGCGCTGGAAGGTATGGCGAGAACACAGGTTATGTGGCTGAAAGAGGGGGTTATTAAGGCGTGAATACCTACAGCATCACATTACCCTGGCCTCCGAGCAATAATCGCTATTACCGCCATAATCGCGGGCGCACGCACGTCAGCGCAGAGGGGCAGGCATACCGCGATAACGTCGCCCGAATCATTAAAAACGCAATGCTGGATATCGGCCTGGCTATGCCTGTGAAAATCCGCATTGAGTGCCACATGCCGGATCGCCGTCGCCGTGACCTGGATAATCTGCAAAAAGCCGCTTTTGACGCACTCACTAAAGCAGGTTTCTGGCTGGATGATGCTCAGGTCGTTGATTACCGCGTTGTGAAGATGCCTGTTACCAAAGGTGGGAGGCTGGAACTGACCATCACCGAAATGGGGAATGAATGATGTTTGAGTTTAATATGGCAGAACTTCTTCGCCACCGCTGGGGGCGTCTGCGCTTATATCGTTTCCTCGGTTCTGTTTTGACCGATTACCGAATACTGAAGAATTACGCCAAAACCCTGACAGGAACAGGAGTATGAAGTCAGAGATAACAATCAACTAATACTGTTTTGTTGATTTTTGCTTGTAATTGGCGTTCTGGTCTGATTTTTGTGGAGTAAGTTGATGCGTGATATTCAGATGGTTCTTGAGCGTTGGGGTGCGTGGGCGGCTAATAATCATGAAGATGTGACCTGGTCGTCCATTGCCGCCGGTTTTAAGGGATTAATTCCTTCAAAAGTAAAATCTCGCCCGCAATGTTGTGACGATGACGCGATGATCATTTGCGGGTGCATGGCCCGTCTGAAAAAGAACAACAGCGATTTACACGATTTATTAGTAGATTATTATGTATGTGGTATGACATTCATGTCACTGGCAAGTAAGCATTGCTGCTCGGATGGTTATATCGGGAAAAGGTTACAGAAGGCTGAGGGCATAATTGAAGGGATGTTAATGGCATTAGATATCCGGTTAGATATGGATATCGTTGCTAATAATTCTAATTGATATGCAATTGTTTACTAAAAGTTATTAAAAATGGGGCGTGGAAACGCCCCCAAAATAAAGGGTAATATATAACAGAAGGTTTATATAGTAAGAAGCAAGGTAGTGCTTCTAAAGGAAGTGGCTTGAGGGCTCCACTTATATGTTGCGGAGGCAAAGCCTCCCGCAACATATCTTTTTCGTAAGTCAGATTAGAACTGATAAACCAGACCTACAGCGACGATGTCGTCGGTATCAATACCAGCTGTTTTGGTAAACTTACTATCGTCAATTAAGTTGATTTTGTAATCAACAAAAGTGGACATGTTTTTATTAAAGTAGTAAGTAGCACCGACATCGACATACTTGACTAAGTCTCGGTCACCATGAACACCAAGGTCTTTACCTTTTGACTGAAGGTAAGCAACAGATGGACGCAGACCGAAGTCAAACTGATATTGTGCTACTGCTTCAAAGTTTTGTGCTTTGTTTGCAATATGGTTATTACCAAAAACGGTCATATTCTGAGTTTCAGAATATGTGGTAGCCAGATAGATATTGTTCGCATCATATTTCAGGCCTGCAGCCCATACTTCCGCATTTTTGCCGGAGGCATTGAATTTGCTCTTACCATAGGCGACCTGACCGTCAGTGCGATCTGATTTAGCATAGGTTGCACCCACGCCGAATCCTTCATACTCATAAGTAGTGGAGAAACCGAAACCATCACCATTGGCTTCAGTTACGTCAGTGCGGTCATTTTTACCCTGATACTGAGCAGCAAAGTTCAGGCCATCGACCAGACCAAAGAAGTCGTTGTTACGATAAGTTGCAACACCAGTAGTGCGACCAGTCATGAACACATCTGTTTGGGTCCAGGTATCACCACCGAATTCTGGCAGAACGTCAGTCCACGCACCGATGTCGTATGCTACACCGTAGTTACGGCCGTAATCGATTGAGCCGTAATCACCAAATTTCAGGCCTGCAAATGCAAGACGGGTTTTGTCTTTGGAAGAACCTTGAGATTCAGCACGGTTGCCTTTGAATTCATATTCCCACTGACCGAAACCAGTCAGTTGATCGTTGATTTGGGTTTCACCTTTGAAGCCAAGACGGGCATAAGTAGTATCACCATCATCTGCATCATTAGAGGAGAAGTAGTGCTTGGCATTAACTTTCCCGTATAGATCCAGCTTGTTACTGTCTTTATTATAAATTTCAGCTGCCTGAGCAGACATCGCCATCAGTACTGATGCAGCTACAGCAGAAATTGCCACTGTTAATTTTTTCATTGTACGCCCTTTTTTTGAACTATTATTAAAAAATGATGTCACTGCGCGATAAATATTCATCTAATCAATGTGATTATTTCAAGATGTAAGTTTTAGTTTCTCATTTAATTTGTGAAGTAGATCTCTATTTTTATCTGAACCTTTTCTATCTAATCCTATTCATGGCTCTTGTCTGAACAAAAATAAATCTATTAGCTAATTTATATTAATGGCACTTATTTATAAGTGCTCTATAATTCTTTAGCTTAATTTAAACAAACTAAAAATAACATTGGAAATTATTAACTGGTTATTTGTTGAAGTTTTCTTATGCATTTGTGGTGGTGTTTTGAACACTCGGTGGCATTCTCACAAATATCATTTAGTAGTTTACGTACGTAAAAAATTGGTTATGCTGTTAAGAGTGGTTACTTCGTCACACAGCTTAAACCCGCCGTCGAGCGGGTTTTTCCATTTTTTGAGTCTCGATATTAGCTGATAACCCAATACCTGAGTTATTCACTGACTCCGAATCTGTTACGTTTCTGCCTTTATTGCGATACGTAGTATCCCCTTAATTTACACCCGCTTTGTCTGCGAGGTGGGGTTATGAAATCCATGGATAAGTTAACAACGGGTGTCGCCTATGGTACCTCAGCAGGTAGTGCCGGGTACTGGTTTTTACAGTTGCTCGATAAAGTCACGCCCTCACAGTGGGCGGCAATAGGTGTGCTGGGTAGCCTGGTATTTGGCCTGCTGACGTACCTGACAAACCTTTATTTCAAGATTAAAGAAGATAAGCGCAAGGCTGCGAGAGGTGAATAATGCCTCCATCATTACGAAAAGCCGTTGCTGCTGCTATTGGTGGCGGAGCAATTGCTATAGCATCAGTGTTAATCACTGGCCCAAGTGGTAACGATGGTCTGGAAGGTGTCAGCTACATACCATACAAAGATATTGTTGGTGTATGGACTGTATGTCACGGGCATACAGGAAAAGACATCATGCTCGGTAAAACGTATACCAAAGCAGAATGCAAAGCCCTCCTGAATAAAGACCTTGCCACGGTCGCCAGACAAATTAACCCGTACATCAAAGTCGATATACCGGAAACAATGCGCGGCGCTCTTTACTCATTCGTTTACAACGTGGGTGCTGGCAATTTCAGAACATCGACGCTTCTTCGCAAAATAAACCAGGGCGATATCAAAGGCGCATGTGATCAGCTACGTCGCTGGACATATGCTGGCGGTAAGCAATGGAAAGGTCTCATGACTCGTCGTGAGATTGAGCGTGAAATCTGTTTGTGGGGTCAGCAATGAACAGAGTAACCGCGATTATCTCCGCTCTGGTTATCTGCATCATCGTCTGCCTGTCATGGGCTGTTAATCATTACCGTGATAACGCCATTACCTACAAAGCCCAGCGCGACAAAAATGCCAGAGAACTGACGCTGGCGAACGCGGTAATTACTGACATACAGATGCGTCAGCGTGATGTTGCTGCGCTCGATGCAAAATACACGAAGGAGTTAGCTGATGCGAAAGCTGAAAATGATGCTCTGCGTGATGATGTTGCCGCTGGTCGTCGTCGGTTGCACATCAAAGCAGTCTGTCAGTCAGTGCGTGAAGCCACCACCGCCTCCGGCGTGGATAATGCAGCCTCCCCCCGACTGGCAGACACCGCTGAACGGGATTATTTCACCCTCAGAGAGAGGCTGATCACTATGCAAAAACAACTGGAAGGAACCCAGAAGTATATTAATGAGCAGTGCAGATAGAGCTGCCCATATCGATGGGCAACTCATGCAATTATTGTGAGCAATACACACGCGCTTCCAGCGGAGTATAAATGCCTAAAGTAATAAAACCGAGCAATCCATTTACGAATGTTTGCTGGGTTTCTGTTTTAACAACATTTTCTGCACCACCACAAATTTTTGCTGCATCGACAGTTTTCTTCTGCCCAATTCCCGAAACGAAGAAATGATGGGTGATGGTTTCCTTTGGTGTTACTGCTGTAGGTTTGTTTCCAACAGTAAACGTCTGTTGAGCACATCCTGTAATAAGCATTGCCAGAGCGGCAGAAAACAACATTTTTTTCATCTTATTATCCTGCATTGTTAAAAACGGCAGAATCCTATGTGACAACAATTAAACGATAGTTAAATGGATTGATGAAAATTAAAACTACACAGGTGGGCTCAGACTATTGGAGGAAGTTGGGGACACTCAGAATCCTGTGGAATGAAATAAACCGGTCTATCCGTCCATTACCCTTTTAGCTGCGCTGTATCGTCGCCGTATTCCCGCATTAACCATGACCGTAGCCCGACGGGGAATTCCTTCTGCGTGAGTGTGCGGGAATAATTAAAAACGATGCACACCGGGTTTTTACCGCGTTAATGATTCGCGGGTTTATCCCGGTGCGATGGTGGAAGAAACAGGAAGCTGTATTACAGAAAGTGCTACTACTGTATCCCGATGCGATGTATGTAATGTGAGTCAGATAATGGCACAGGATGTGGTGATGTGGCAGTCTGGAACACAGGATATATTGTCAGAATAAGACCCGTAGGAATAAAAATGAAAAGACGCCTTTTACTACTTTTTCTGTTATCTGTCCTGGCAGTGGGATGCTCGCAGCAAAAAGCTGATGAGCCCCGGCAATTAGTGACGGTGTATCCACGATATCCGGAATATGCTGCAGCAAATTATATCAAGGGGCTGGTTGAGGTTAAGTTCGATATTGGTGCTGATGGGACTGTGACACGGATCGTTTTTCTCCGCTCAGAGCCTCATAATTTGTTTCGTGATGAAGTGGTGAAGGCCATGGCGAAATGGCGATTTGAAAAGAATCGCCCCTGTCAGGGAGTGAAGAGACAATTTATCTTTACGCCGTCACGTCCTTGATGCTTCCAGGTAGAGAGGGGCTGGAAGCAGGAGAAAAATGAAAGAGCCAGCGGTTATATTTTTGTCATGGCTGACGAGGAATGATGGAAGAAGGCGTTGTATGCCACACAACGCCTCACTGTTCATTTCTTCTTTTTCTCTGGTGGAACCCGATGAATAAGAGTTGCACTGGTTTCCGATGAGATGGCGATATACTCGGGCAAAGTATGCTGGCAGTTTTCCAACTGGTCAAAAATACCTGCTCTCGTCTGTTGCAATGCCTGCAGCATGCGGCGGCAATGCGCCTTGCTTTTACTAACCATCTTTCCTTCCTCTATCAGTCGCTGCGTGAACTCATCATGGAATACCAGGTAAATGCGGATGTTATCGGTTTTGGCTACGCAGCATAGTACAAAACGGACAGGTGCATCCCGGGACGGGGGAGGCGTCACATGTCCCTGTGATGGTTGTTCCGGGTAATGTACTGTGTGGGGCATAAAAATGTCCGATAATTTTACTTTCTACCGCAGTTAGTTGATTCGTTGGTCCTGGTAGCACATTGGGCGAGGATTTAAATGCCAGGCAACTGAAGGATGATGTCGCAAGGGAGATAGCGAGAATATTTCTGATTTTCATTTGATGATGCCTCTGTGTGAAATGACGGTAAACGACGCACTTGTGCCGGCACATAATAGCAAGCACCATAATAGATCAGATTCGATTCTTGCTGTAAGTGATAATTATTCTCGTTTTCGGGTCCTTTCCGTCGATCCAACAGGTTACGGGGCGGCGACCTCGCGGTTTTTCACTATTTATGAAAATTTTTCAGGGAAAATCGTGTCGGTACTTCTCGAATATAACTTTTTGTTTTTTTTAATATTGCATCCGTAAAGGTCCGACATGAAAGTGTCCGAAAATGCCTTTTTCTGGCGTTTTCATGTCGGGCCTTGTATTTGATAATGGGTTGTTTTCATGAAGGTTAATAAAAAGAGGCTTGCCGAAATTTTCAACGTGGACCCGCGGACGATTGAACGCTGGCAGTCTCAGGGACTCCCTTGCGCCTCCAAAGGTAGTAAGGGCATTGAATCTGTATTTGATACTGCCATGGCAATTCAGTGGTATGCGCAGAGGGAAACTGATATCGAAAACGAAAAGCTCCGCAAAGAACTGGCCGATTTGCGTGCGGCAGCGGAGTCAGATTTACAACCCGGCACCATTGACTATGAACGCTACCGGCTCACAAAAGCGCAGGCAGATGCGCAGGAACTGAAAAATGCCCGTGAAGACGGAGTAGTGCTGGAAACTGAACTGTTTACCTTCATTCTGCAACGTGTGGCACAGGAGATTTCGGGGATACTTGTGCGTGTGCCGTTGACATTACAGCGTAAATATCCGGACATTTCACCATCACACCTTGATGTGGTGAAAACTGAAATCGCGAAAGCCTCCAATGTTGCAGCTAAGGCCGGTGAAAACGTGGGCGGGTGGATCGATGATTTCAGACGCGCAGAAGGCAGCTAATGCAGCCGGTGCGATAGCTACAGGGCTTTTATCTCTCATTATTCCTGTTCCACTGACGACAGTTCAGTGGGCCAATAAACATTATTACCTTCCTAAAGAGTCGTCTTATACCCCGGGGCGATGGGAAACACTGCCGTTTCAGGTTGGCATCATGAACTGTATGGGCAACGATCTGATTCGCACGGTTAACCTGATTAAATCTGCCCGTGTTGGTTATACAAAGATGTTGCTGGGAGTGGAGGCTTATTTTATTGAGCATAAATCACGCAACAGCCTTCTTTTTCAGCCCACGGACTCAGCTGCTGAAGATTTTATGAAATCTCATGTTGAGCCAACGATAAGGGATGTTCCTGCATTGCTGGAGCTGGCTCCATGGTTCGGAAGAAAACACCGCGATAATACGCTCACCCTGAAGCGTTTTTCCTCCGGTGTGGGGTTCTGGTGTCTGGGTGGTGCGGCAGCAAAAAACTACCGTGAAAAATCCGTGGATGTGGTCTGTTATGACGAGCTTTCCTCGTTCGAACCGGATGTTGAAAAAGAGGGTTCGCCAACCCTGCTGGGGGATAAACGTATTGAGGGCTCTGTATGGCCAAAATCCATTCGCGGCTCGACGCCTAAAATCAAAGGCTCCTGCCAGATCGAAAAAGCCGCTAACGAGTCGGCACACTTCATGCGTTTTTATGTGCCCTGTCCGCACTGTGGGGAGGAGCAGTATCTGAAATTTGGCGATGATGCCTCGCCTTTCGGTCTTAAGTGGGAGAAGAATAAGCCAGAAAGTGTTTTCTACCTTTGTGAGCATCATGGCTGTGTGATCCATCAGTCTGAGCTTGACCAGAGTAACGGGCGGTGGATCTGTGAAAACACGGGCATGTGGACCCGTGACGGCCTGATGTTTTTCAGCGCCCGGGGTGATGAAATTCCGCCGCCGCGCTCCATCACTTTCCATATCTGGACGGCGTACAGTCCGTTCACCACCTGGGTACAGATTGTCTATGACTGGCTGGATGCACTGAAAGATCCCAACGGCCTGAAAACCTTTGTGAACACCACGCTGGGCGAGACCTGGGAAGAGGCTGTGGGCGAAAAACTCGATCACCAGGTGCTGATGGATAAGGTTGTGCGTTACACGGCGGCGGTGCCTGCCCGGGTGGTTTATCTGACGGCGGGCATTGACTCGCAGCGAAACCGTTTTGAGATGTATGTCTGGGGATGGGCTCCGGGAGAGGAAGCCTTTCTGGTGGATAAAATCATCATTATGGGGCGTCCCGATGAGGAAGAGACGCTGTTACGTGTGGATGTGGCGATCAACAAAAAATACCGCCATGCAGACGGAACCGAAATGACCATTTCCCGTGTCTGCTGGGACATCGGGGGGATCGATGGCGAAATCGTTTATCAGAGGTCAAAAAAACACGGTGTTTTCCGGGTGCTGCCGGTAAAAGGCGCATCTGTCTATGGCAAGCCGGTGATCACCATGCCAAAAACCCGCAATCAGCGGGGCGTGTATCTGTGTGAAGTGGGGACGGACACCGCAAAAGAAATTCTCTATGCCCGTATGAAAGCCGATCCCACGCCTGTGGATGAAGCCACGTCGTATGCTATCCGTTTTCCTGATGATCCGGAGATTTTTTCGCAGACAGAGGCGCAGCAACTGGTCGCGGAAGAGCTTGTGGAGAAGTGGGAAAAAGGAAAGATGCGTCTGCTGTGGGATAACAAAAAGCGGCGTAACGAAGCGCTGGACTGCCTGGTGTATGCCTACGCGGCATTACGTGTGTCCGTGCAACGCTGGCAGCTTGATCTGGCTGTACTGGCAAAATCCCGGGAAGAAGAGACGACCCGGCCAACCCTTAAAGAACTGGCAGCGAAGCTGTCCGGAGGAGTGAATGGTTACAGTCGCTGAACTGCAGGCGCTGCGTCAGGCGCGCCTTGATTTATTAACCGGTAAACGGGTGGTGTCTGTCCAGAAAGATGGTCGCAGAATTGAATATACGGCGGCTTCTCTGGATGAGCTTAACCGGGCGATCAATGATGCGGAGTCGGTACTGGGGACAACCCGGTGTCGCCGTCGTCCGCTGGGAGTGAGGTTATGAAACGAACGCCTGTCCTGATTGATGTGAACGGCGTTCCGCTTCGTGAGAGTCTCAGCTACAACGGGGGCGGTGCAGGATTTGGCGGGCAAATGGCTGAGTGGTTGCCACCGGCGCAGAGTGCCGATGCGGCCCTGCTGCCCGCGTTGCGTCTGGGGAATGCCCGGGCAGATGATCTGGTGCGCAATAACGGAATAGCGGCTAATGCGGTGGCTCTGCATAAGGATCACATTGTCGGGCATATGTTTCTGATCAGCTACCGTCCGAACTGGCGCTGGCTGGGGATGCGGGAGACCGCAGCAAAAAGCTTTGTCGATGAGGTGGAGGCGGCCTGGTCGGAATACGCCGAAGGGATGTTTGGCGAGATCGACGTGGAAGGAAAACGCACGTTCACGGAATTTATCCGTGAAGGTGTGGGCGTTCATGCGTTTAACGGCGAAATCTTTGTGCAGCCGGTCTGGGATACGGAAACCACGCAGTTATTCCGTACGCGTTTTAAAGCCGTGAGTCCGAAACGGGTGGACACGCCTGGACACGGTATGGGGAACCGTTTTCTGCGGGCCGGTGTGGAGGTCGATCGATATGGCCGTGCCGTCGCGTACCATATCTGTGAGGATGATTTTCCGTTCTCTGGTAGTGGACGATGGGAACGGATCCCGCGTGAACTTCCCACCGGGCGTCCGGCCATGCTGCATATTTTCGAGCCGGTGGAGGACGGGCAGACCCGTGGGGCTAATCAGTTTTACAGCGTCATGGAACGGCTGAAGATGCTCGATTCCCTGCAGGCAACACAGCTTCAGTCGGCCATAGTGAAGGCGATGTATGCAGCGACGATTGAAAGTGAACTTGATACCGAAAAGGCCTTTGAATATATCGCCGGCGCGCCACAGGAGCAGAAGGATAATCCGCTTATTAATATTCTGGAGAAGTTTTCCAGCTGGTATGACACGAATAACGTGACACTGGGCGGTGTCAAAATTCCGCACCTTTTCCCTGGTGATGATCTGAAACTACAGACTGCGCAGGATTCAGACAATGGATTTTCTGCGCTTGAACAGGCGCTGCTGCGGTATATCGCCGCCGGTCTTGGCGTTTCCTACGAACAGTTGTCCCGTGATTACTCGAAGGTCAGTTACTCAAGTGCCCGCGCCTCCGCCAATGAGTCGTGGCGCTATTTTATGGGGCGGCGAAAATTTATTGCGGCCCGGCTGGCCACGCAGATGTTTTCCTGCTGGCTGGAAGAGGCACTTCTTCGGGGGATTATTCGTCCGCCACGGGCACGTTTTGATTTTTATCAGGCGCGATCAGCCTGGTCACGGGCAGAGTGGATTGGTGCCGGAAGAATGGCCATTGACGGGCTCAAGGAAGTCCAGGAATCAGTGATGCGCATTGAGGCCGGACTGAGCACGTATGAGAAAGAGCTGGCGCTGATGGGCGAGGATTATCAGGACATTTTCCGCCAGCAGGTCAGGGAATCTGCTGAGCGGCAAAAAGCCGGACTCTCACGTCCGGTGTGGATAGAGCAGGCGTATCAGCAGCAGATAGCGGAGAGTCGCAGGCCGGAAGAGGAGACAACACCACGTGAGACGTAATCTTTCACACATTATTGCCGCAGCATTCAATGAACCGCTGCTTCTGGAGCCCGCCTATGCGCGGGTTTTCTTTTGCGCGCTCGGGCGCGAGATGGGGGCAGCAAGTCTTTCGGTACCACAACAGCAGGTACAGTTTGATGCTCCCGGAATGCTGGCTGAAACGGACGAGTACATGGCCGGAGGTAAACGACCGGCCCGTGTTTACCGGGTGGTGAACGGTATTGCTGTACTGCCGGTGACCGGCACGCTGGTGCACCGGCTGGGTGGTATGCGGCCATTTTCCGGAATGACAGGCTATGACGGCATTGTCGCCTGTCTTCAGCAGGCAATGGCGGATAGCCAGGTGCGGGGCGTACTGCTGGACATTGACAGTCCGGGCGGGCAGGCCGCCGGCGCGTTTGACTGCGCTGACATGATTTACCGCCTCCGTCAGCAGAAGCCGGTCTGGGCACTGTGCAATGACACGGCCTGTTCTGCAGCCATGCTGCTGGCGTCGGCCTGCTCCCGACGGCTGGTTACCCAGACATCCCGTATCGGCTCCATTGGCGTGATGATGAGCCATGTCAGCTATGCCGGTCATCTGGCGCAGGCCGGTGTGGATATCACGCTGATTTACTCAGGGGCGCACAAGGTGGATGGCAATCAGTTTGAAGCGTTGCCGGCAGAGGTTCGCCAGGACATGCAGCAGCGGATTGATGCGGCGCGCCGGATGTTTGCCGAAAAAGTGGCGATGTATACCGGTCTGTCTGTTGATGCCGTCACGGGAACAGAGGCTGCCGTTTTTGAAGGTCAGTCCGGCATTGAGGCCGGGCTGGCGGATGAATTAATCAATGCGTCGGATGCCATCAGTGTGATGGCCACGGCGCTGAACAGTAATGTCAGAGGAGGCACTATGCCGCAATTAACTGCAACGGAAGCCGCCGCGCAGGAGAACCAGCGAGTGATGGGGATCCTGACATGCCAGGAAGCGAAAGGACGTGAACAGCTTGCCACGATGCTGGCAGGACAACAGGGCATGAGCGTTGAACAGGCCCGGGCGATTCTGGCCGCGGCGGCACCGCAGCAGCCGGTGGCATCCACGCAGAGTGAAGCCGATCGCATTATGGTGTGTGAAGAAGCGAACGGTCGTGAACAACTGGCGGCAACGCTGGCGGCGATGCCGGAGATGACGGTGGAAAAAGCCCGCCCGATCCTGGCTGCTTCACCGCAGGCGGATGCCGGACCATCACTCCGTGATCAGATCATGGCACTGGATGAGGCAAAAGGGGCTGAGGCGCAGGCTGAACAGCTGGCTGCCTGCCCGGGAATGACAGTGGAGAGCGCCCGGGCTGTGCTGGCTGCGGGATCAGGTAAGGCAGAACCGGTCTCTGCATCCACAACCGCCATGTTTGAACATTTCATGGCGAACCATTCACCGGCAGCGGTACAGGGTGGCGTGGCACAGACGTCAGCAGACGGTGATGCGGACGTGAAAATGCTCATGGCCATGCCATGAAGTCAGTGCTGACCATCAATAGGAGGTTTTTACAATATGGTGACGAAAACCATCACTGAACAGCGTGCGGAAGTACGTATTTTTGCCGGTAATGATCCGGCTCATACCGCCACAGGCAGCAGCGGGATTTCCTCGCCAACACCGGCACTGACGCCCCTGATGCTGGATGAAGCCACCGGGAAACTGGTGGTCTGGGACGGACAGAAAGCCGGTAGTGCGGTTGGCATACTGGTACTGCCGCTTGAAGGCACAGAGACGGCGCTGACGTATTACAAGTCGGGAACCTTTGCGACGGAGGCAATCCACTGGCCTGAAAGTGTGGATGAACACAAAAAGGCCAACGCCTTTGCTGGCAGTGCCCTGAGTCACGCGGCGCTGCCGTAACACGTTATCAGGCCACCGCGGTGGCCTGACTGATTTCTGAATGAAAGGAACTGATTTATGGGATTGTTTACGACCCGCCAGTTACTCGGTTATACCGAACAAAAAGTTAAATTTCGTGCGCTGTTTCTGGAGCTGTTTTTCCGCCGTACGGTGAATTTCCATACCGAAGAGGTGATGCTGGACAAAATTACCGGAAAAACGCCGGTGGCGGCCTATGTCTCCCCGGTTGTTGAAGGAAAAGTGCTGCGTCATCGTGGTGGTGAAACCCGCGTGTTGCGTCCGGGCTACGTCAAGCCGAAACACGAATTTAATTACCAGCAGGCGGTTGAGCGCCTTCCTGGTGAAGATCCATCTCAACTGAATGATCCGGCTTACCGCCGTCTGCGTATCATTACCGATAACCTCAAACAGGAAGAGCACGCGATTGTCCAGGTGGAAGAAATGCAGGCGGTAAATGCTGTGTTGTATGGCAAATACACCATGGAAGGAGACCAGTTCGAGAAAATTGAGGTCGATTTTGGCAGGTCGACGAAGAATAACATCACTCAGGGTAGTGGTAAGGAGTGGTCAAAACAGGATCGTGACACGTTCGATCCTACACATGATATTGACCTCTACTGCGACCTGGCCAGCGGTCTTGTGAATATTGCCATTATGGACGGTACCGTCTGGCGTCTTCTGAATGGTTTTAAGCTGTTCCGCGAAAAACTGGATACCCGTCGCGGTTCAAATTCTCAACTCGAAACGGCAGTGAAAGATCTGGGCGCAGTGGTGTCCTTCAAGGGGTATTACGGCGATCTGGCCATTGTGGTGGCGAAAACGTCTTATATAGCAGAAGACGGTACCGAAAAACGTTATCTTCCAGATGGCATGCTGGTTCTGGGGAATACTGCTGCAGATGGGATCCGTTGTTACGGTGCCATTCAGGATGCTCAGGCGTTGTCCGAAGGTGTGGTGGCCTCTTCCCGTTATCCGAAACACTGGCTGACGGTAGGGGATCCCGCCCGTGAATTTACCATGACGCAGTCCGCGCCGCTGATGGTGTTGCCGGACCCGGATGAGTTTGTGGTGGTACAGGTGAAATAATCCGTGAGCGGGGGCGAAATGCCCCCGTGTCTTTTTTCACAGGGGGCTGATATGGCAACGAAAGAGCAAAATCTGAAACGGCTTGATGAACTGGCCCTGATTCTGGGGCGTGAGCCGGATATATCCGGGAGTGCCGCAGAGATAGCGCAGCGGGTGGCAGAATGGGAAGAGGAAATGCAGTCATCCGGCGATGATGTACAGGTTATGAATATGGATATCCGGGAGCGGGAAACCGCGGCTCATGATGTTCGTGAGGAAACATCCGGCGCGTTAACGCGCATCAGAGTTCTGACCTGCCTCCATCTCTGTGGCGTTGATGGTGAAACGGGGGAATCCGTTGAGCTTGCGGATGTTGGTCGGGTGATTCTGATTATGTCCTCAGATGCAAAAACACACGTTGATGGTGGAATGGCTGTTTATGCGTGATTTTCAGAATGCCTTTGATGCCGCCCTTGCCGGGGTGGACAGTACGATTGTTGAAGTGATGGGCATCAGTGCGCAGTTCACCTCCGGTGCACAGCGTGGCGGCGAGGTTCATGGCGTTTTTGACGATCCGGAGTCGCTGGGTTTTGCCAGTAGTGGGATCCGTATTGAAGGAAGTAACCCGTCATTATTTGTGCTTACGGATACGGTTTGTGCTGTACGGCGTGGTGACACGCTGACCATTAACGGCGAGATGTTCTGGGTGGACCGTGTTTCTCCGGATGACGGAGGGAGTTGTTATCTCTGGCTCAACCGGGGGCAACCACCTGCCGCCAGCCGTCGCCGCTGAAAGGGGGATGTATGGCCATAAAAGGTCTTGAGCAGGCCGTTGAAAACCTCAGCCGTATCAGCAAAACGGCAGTGCCTGGTGCCGCCGCAATGGCCATTAACCGCGTTGCTTCATCCGCGATATCGCAGTCGGCGTCACTGGTTGCCCGTGAGACAAAGGTACGCCGGAAACTGGTAAAGGAAAGGGCCAGGCTGAAAAGGGCCACGGTCAAAAATCCGCAGGCCAGAATCAAAGTTAACCGGGGGGATTTGCCCGTAATCAGGCTGGGTAACGCGCGGGTTGTCCTGTCCCGACGCAGGCGTCGTAAAAAGGGGCAGCGTTCATCCCTGAAAGGTGGCGGCAGCGTGCTTGTGGTGGGAAACCGTCGTATTCCCGGCGCGTTTATTCAGCAACTGAAAAATGGCCGGTGGCATGTCATGCAGCGTGTGGCCGGGAAAAACCGTTACCCCATTGATGTGGTGAAAATCCCGATGGCGGTGCCGCTGACCACGGCGTTTAAACAGAATATTGAGCGGATACGGCGTGAGCGTCTTCCGAAAGAGCTGGGCTATGCGCTGCAGCATCAACTGAGAATGGTAATAAAGCGATGAAACATACTGAACTCCGTGCAGCCGTACTGGATGCACTGGAGAAGCATGACACCGGGGCGACGCTTTTTGATGGTCGCCCTGCTGTTTTTGATGAGGAAGATTTTCCGGCAATTGCCGTTTATCTCACCGGCGCTGAATACACGGGCGAAGAGCTGGACAGCGATACCTGGCAGGCGGAGCTGCATATTGAAGTTTTCCTGCCTGCTCAGGTGCCGGATTCAGAGCTGGATTCGTGGATGGAGTCCCGGATTTATCCGGTGATGAGCGATATCCCGGCACTGTCAGATTTGATCACCAGTATGGTGGCCAGTGGCTATGACTACCGGCGCGACGATGATGCGGGCCTGTGGAGTTCAGCCGATCTGACTTATGTCATTACCTATGAAATGTGAGGACGATATGCCAACACCAAATCCTCTGGCACCGGTGAAAGGGGCCGGGACCACACTGTGGGTTTATAACGGGAGCGGCGACCCTTATGCAAACCCGCTTTCAGACAATGACTGGTCGCGTCTGGCAAAAATTAAAGACCTGACGCCCGGCGAACTGACCGCTGAGTCCTATGACGACAGTTATCTCGATGATGAAGATGCGGACTGGACCGCGACCGGGCAGGGGCAGAAATCCGCCGGAGATACCAGCTTCACGCTGGCGTGGATGCCCGGAGAGCAGGGGCAGCAGGCGCTGCTGGCGTGGTTTAATGAAGGTGATACCCGTGCCTATAAAATCCGCTTCCCGAACGGCACGGTCGATGTGTTCCGTGGCTGGGTCAGCAGTATCGGTAAGGCGGTGACGGCGAAGGAAGTGATCACCCGTACGGTGAAGGTCACCAATGTGGGCCGTCCGTCAATGGCAGAAGATCGCAGTACGGTGACGGCGGCAACCGGTATGACCGTGACGCCTGCCAGCTCCTCGGTGGTGAAAGGGCAGAGCACCACGCTGACCGTGGCCTTCCAGCCGGAGGGCGCAACTGACAAGAGCTTCCGTGCGGTGTCAGCGGATAAAACAAAAGCCACCGTGTCGGTCAGTGGTATGACCATCACCGTGAACGGCGTTGCTGCAGGCAAGGTCAACATTCCGGTTGTATCCGGTAATGGTGAACTTGCTGCGGTTGCAGAAATCACTGTCACCGACAGTTAATCCGGAGAGTCAGCGATGTTCCTGAAAACCGAATCATTTGAACATAACGGCGTGACCGTCACGCTTTCTGAACTGTCAGCCCTGCAGCGTATTGAGCATCTCGCCCTGATGAAACAGCAGGCAGAACAGGCGGAGTCAGACAGCAACCGGCAGGTTACTGTGGAAGACGCCATCAGAACCGGTGCTTTTGTGGTGGCGATGTCCCTGTGGCATAACCATCCGCAGAAGACAAAGCAGCCTTCCATGAATGAAGCCGTTAAACAGATTGAGCAGGAAGTGCTTACCACCTGGCCCGCGGAGGCAATTTCTCATGCTGAAAACGTGGTGTACCGGCTGTCCGGTATGTATGGGTTTGTGGTGAATGATGCCCCTGACCAGGCAGAGGACTCCGGGCCTGCAGAGCCTGTTTCTGCGGGAAAGTGTTCGACGGTGAGCTGAGTTTTGCCCTGAAACTGGCGCGAGAGATGGGGCGACCTGACTGGCGCGCCATGCTTGCCGGGATGTCATCCACGGAGTATGCCGACTGGCACCGCTTTTACAGTACCCATTATTTTCATGATGTTCTGCTGAATATGCACTTTTCCGGGCTGACGTACACTGTGCTCAGCCTGTTTTTCAGCGATCCGGATATGCATCCGCTGGATTTCAGTTTGCTGAACCGGCGTGAGGATGACGAAGAGCCTGAAGATGATGTGCTGATGCAGAAAGCGGCAGGGCTTACCGGAGGCGTCCGCTTTGACCCGGACGGAAATGAAGTTATCCCCGCTTCCCCGGATATGGCGGGCATGACGGAGGATGACGTAATGCTGATGACAGTATCAGAAGGGATCGCAGGAGGAGTCCGGTATGGCTGAACCGGTAGGCGATCTGGTCGTTGATTTAAGTCTGGATGCGGCCAGATTTGACGAGCAGATGGCCAGAGTCAGGCGTCATTTTTCCGGTACGGAAAGTGATGCGAAAAAAACAGCGGCAGTCGTTGAACAGTCGCTGAGCCGACAGGCGCTGGCTGCACAGAAAGCGGGGATTTCCGTCGGGCAGTATAAAGCCGCCATGCGTATGCTGCCTGCACAGTTCACCGACGTGGCCACGCAGCTTGCAGGCGGGCAAAGCCCGTGGCTGATCCTGCTGCAACAGGGTGGTCAGGTTAAGGACTCCTTCGGCGGGATGATCCCCATGTTCCGGGGGCTTGCCGGTGCGATCACCCTGCCGATGGTCGGGGCCACCTCGCTGGCGGTGGCGACCGGTGCGCTGGCGTATGCCTGGTATCAGGGTAACTCAACCCTGTCCGATTTCAACAAAACGCTGGTCCTTTCCGGCAATCAGTCGGGTCTGACGGCAGATCGTATGCTGGTCCTGTCCAGAGCCGGGCAGGCGGCAGGGCTGACGTTTAACCAGACCAGCGAGTCACTCAGCGCACTGGTTAAGGCGGGAGTAAGCGGTGAGGCTCAGATTGCATCCATCAGCCAGAGTGTGGCGCGTTTCTCCTCTGCATCCGGCGTGGAGGTGGACAAGGTCGCTGAAGCCTTCGGGAAGCTGACCACTGACCCGACGTCGGGGCTGACGGCGATGGCGCGCCAGTTCCATAACGTAACGGCGGAGCAGATTGCGTATGTTGCTCAGTTGCAGCGTTCCGGCGATGAATCCGGGGCATTGCAGGCGGCGAACGAGGCCGCAACGAAAGGGTTTGATGACCAGACCCGACGCCTGAAAGAGAACATGGGCACGCTGGAAACCTGGGCAGACAGGACAGCACGGGCATTCAAATCCATGTGGGATGCGGTGCTGGATATTGGTCGTCCTGATACCGCTCAGGAGATGCTGATTAAGGCAGAGGCTGCGTTTAAGAAAGCGGACGACATCTGGAATCTGCGCAAGGATGATTATTTTGTTAACGATGAAGCGCGGGCGCGTTACTGGGATGATCGTGAAAAGGCCCGTCTTGCGCTTGAAGCCGCCCGAAAGAAGGCTGAACAGCAGAGTCAACAGGACAAAAATGCGCAGCAGCAGAGCGATACCGAAGCATCACGGCTGAAATATACCGAAGAGGCGCAGAAGGCTTACGAACGGCTGCAGACACCGCTGGAGAAATATACCGCCCGTCAGGAAGAACTGAACAAGGCACTGAAAGACGGGAAAATCCTGCAGGCAGATTACAACACGCTGATGGCGGCGGCGAAAAAGGATTATGAAGCGACGCTGAAAAAGCCGAAACAGTCCGGCGTGAAGGTGTCTGCGGGCGATCGTCAGGAAGACAGTGCTCATGCTGCCCTGCTGACGCTTCAGGCTGAACTCCGGACGCTGGAGAAGCATGCCGGAGCAAATGAGAAAATCAGCCAGCAGCGCCGGGATTTGTGGAAGGCGGAGAGTCAGTTCGCGGTACTGGAGGAGGCGGCGCAACGTCGCCAGCTGTCTGCACAGGAGAAATCCCTGCTGGCGCATAAAGATGAGACGCTGGAGTACAAACGCCAGCTGGCTGCACTTGGCGACAAGGTTACGTATCAGGAGCGCCTGAACGCGCTGGCGCAGCAGGCGGATAAATTCGCACAGCAGCAACGGGCAAAACGGGCCGCTATTGATGCGAAAAGCCGGGGGCTGACTGACCGGCAGGCAGAACGGGAAGCCACGGAACAGCGCCTGAAGGAACAGTATGGCGATAATCCTCTGGCGCTGAATAACGTCATGTCAGAGCAGAAAAAGACCTGGGCGGCTGAAGACCTGCTTCGCGGGAACTGGATGGCAGGCCTGAAGTCCGGCTGGAGTGAGTGGGAAGAGAGTGCCACGGACAGTATGTCGCAGGTTAAAAGTGCTGCCACGCAGACCTTTGATGGTATTGCGCAGAATATGGCGGCGATGCTGACCGGCAGTGAACAGAACTGGCGCAGCTTCACCCGTTCCGTGCTGTCCATGATGACAGAAATTCTGCTTAAGCAGGCAATGGTGGGGATTGTCGGGAGTATCGGCAGCGCTATTGGCGGGGCTGTTGGTGGCGGCGCATCCGCGTCAGGCGGTACAGCCATTCAGGCCGCTGCGGCGAAACTCCATTTTGCAACCGGAGGATTTACGGGAACCGGCGGCAAATATGAGCCAGCGGGGATTGTTCACCGTGGTGAATTTGTCTTCACGAAGGAGGCAACCAGCCGGATTGGCGTGGGAAATCTCTACCGGCTGATGCGCGGCTATGCCACCGGCGGTTATGTCGGTGGCACCGGAAGTCCGGCGCAAATGCGGCGTTCAGAGGGTATCAGGTTTGAGCAGAACAACAACGTGGTGATTCAGAACGACGGTACGAATGGTCTGCCAGGTCCACAGATGATGAAGGCGGTGTATGACATGGCCCGCAAGGGTGCCCGTGATGAAATCCAGGCACAGATGCGCGATGGTGGTCTGTTCTCCGGAGGTGGACGATGAAAACCTTCCGCTGGAAAGTGAAACCCGGGATGGATGTGACATCGGCTCCTTCCGTCAGGGAGGTGCGCTTTGGTGATGGCTATTCCCAGCGTGCGCCTGCCGGGCTGAACGCTGACCTGAAAACGTACAGCGTGACGCTGTCTGTCTCCCGTGAGGAGGCCACGGCGCTGGAGTCGTTTCTGGCTGAGCACGGGGGCTGGAAGGCCTTTCTGTGGACGCCGCCTTATGGTTACAGGCAGATAAAGGTGACCTGCGCAAAATGGTCGTCGCGGGTCAGTATGCTGCGTGTTGAGTTCAGCGCAGAGTTTGAACAGGTGGTGAACTGATGCAGGATATCCGGCAGGAAACATTGAATGAATGCACCCGTGCGGAGCAGTCGGCCAGCGTGGTGCTCTGGGAAATCGATCTGACAGAGGTCGGTGGAGAACGTTATTTTTTCTGTAATGAGCAGAACGAAAAAGGTGAGCCGGTCACCTGGCAGGGGCGACAGTATCAGCCGTATCCCATTCAGGGGAGTAGTTTTGAACTGAATGGCAAAGGCACCAGTACGCGCCCCACGCTGACGGTTTCTAACCTGTACGGTATGGTCACCGGGATGGTGGAAGATCTGCAGAGTCTGGTCGGCGGAACGGTGGTCAGGCGTAAGGTTTACGCCCGTTTTCTGGATGCGGTGAACTTCGTCAACGGAAACAGCGACGCCGATCCGGAGCAGGAGGTGATCAGCCGCTGGCGCATTGAGCAGTGCAGCGAACTGAGTGCGGTCAGTGCCTCCTTTGTACTGTCCACACCGACGGAAACGGATGGTGCCGTTTTTCCGGGGCGCATCATGCTGGCTAATACCTGCACCTGGACCTATCGCGGTGATGAGTGCGGTTATCACGGTCCGGCGGTCGCGGATGAATATGATCAGCCGACTTCCGATATCACGAAGGATAAATGCAGCAAATGCCTGAGCGGCTGTAAGTTTCGCAATAACGTCGGCAACTTTGGCGGCTTCCTTTCCATTAACAAACTTTCGCAGTAAATCCCATGACAGAGACAGAATCAGCGATTCTGGCGCATGCCCGGCGATGTGCGCCAGCGGAGTCGTGCGGCTTCGTGGTGAGAGCGCCGGAGGGGGAAAGATATTTTCCCTGCGTGAATATCTCCGGTGAGCCGGAGGCGTATTTCCGGATGGCTCCGGAGGACTGGCTGCAGGCAGAGATGCAGGGTGAGATTGTGGCGCTGGTCCACAGTCATCCCGGTGGTCTGCCCTGGCTGAGTGAGGCCGACCGGCGGCTGCAGGTGCAGAGTGATTTGCCGTGGTGGCTGGTCTGCCGGGGGGCGATTCATAAGTTCCGCTGTGTGCCGCATCTCACCGGGCGGCGCTTTGAGCACGGGGTGACGGACTGTTACACGCTGTTCCGGGACGCTTACCATCTGGCGGGGATTGAGATGCCGGACTTTCATCGTGAGGATGACTGGTGGCGTAACGGCCAGAATCTCTATCTTGATAATCTGGAGGCCACAGGGCTGTATCAGGTGCCGTTGTCAGCGGCGCAGCCGGGCGATGTGCTGCTGTGCTGCTTTGGTTCATCGGTGCCGAATCATGCCGCTATTTACTGTGGTGACGGCGAGCTGCTGCACCATATTCCTGAACAACTGAGTAAACGAGAGAGGTATACCGACAAATGGCAGCGACGCACACACTCCCTCTGGCGTCACCGGGCATGGCGCGCATCTGCCTTTACGGGGATTTACAACGATTTGGCCGCCGCATCGACCTTCGTGTGAAAACGGGGGCTGAAGCCATCCGCGCACTGGCCACACAGCTCCCGGTGTTTCGTCAGAAACTGAGCGACGGCTGGTATCAGGTACGGATTGCCGGGCGGGACGTCAGCACGTCCGGGTTAACGGCGCAGTTACATGAGACTCTGCCTGATGGCGCTGTGATTCATATTGTTCCCAGAGTCGCCGGGGCCAAGTCAGGTGGCGTATTCCAGATTGTCCTGGGGGCTGCCGCCATTGCCGGATCATTCTTTACCGCCGGAGCCACCCTTGCAGCATGGGGGGCAGCCATTGGGGCCGGTGGTATGACCGGCATCCTGTTTTCTCTCGGTGCCAGTATGGTGCTCGGTGGTGTGGCGCAGATGCTGGCACCGAAAGCCAGAACTCCCCGTACACAGACAACGGATAACGGCAAACAGAACACCTATTTCTCCTCACTGGATAACATGGTTGCCCAGGGCAATGTTCTGCCGGTTCTGTACGGTGAAATGCGCGTGGGGTCACGCGTGGTTTCTCAGGAGATCAGCACGGCAGACGAAGGGGATGGTGGTCAGGTTGTGGTGATTGGTCGCTGATGCAAAATGTTTTATGTGAAACCGCCTCCGGGCGGTTTTATCGTTTATGGAGCATGAGGAATGGGTAAAGGCAGCAGTAAGGGGCATACCCCGCGCGAAGCGAAGGACAACCTGAAATCATCCCAGATGCTGAGCGTGATAGACGCCATCAGCGAAGGGCCGGTTGAAGGTCCGGTGGATGGATTAAAAAGCGTGCTGCTGAACAGTACGCCGGTGCTGGACAGTGAGGGGAATACCAATATATTCGGCGTCACGGTGGTGTTCCGGGCCGGTGAGCAGGAGCAGACTCCGCCGGAGGGATTTGAATCCTCCGGCTCCGAGACGGTGCTCGGTACAGAAGTGAAATATGACACGCCGATCACCCGGACCATCACGTCGGCAAACATTGACCGTCTGCGTTTTACTTTCGGCGTGCAGGCACTGGTGGAAACCACCTCAAAGGGGGACAGGAATCCATCGGAAGTCCGCCTGCTGGTTCAGATTCAACGTAACGGTGGCTGGGTGACGGAAAAAGACATCACCATTAAGGGCAAAACCACGTCGCAGTATCTGGCCTCGGTGGTGGTGGATAACCTGCCGCCGCGCCCGTTTAATATCCGGATGCGCAGGATGACGCCGGACAGCACCACAGACCAGTTGCAGAACAAAACGCTCTGGTCGTCATACACCGAAATCATCGATGTGAAACAGTGCTACCCGAACACGGCACTGGTCGGCGTACAGGTGGACTCGGAGCAGTTCGGCAGCCAGCAGGTGAGCCGTAATTATCATCTTCGCGGGCGCATTCTGCAGGTGCCGTCGAACTATAACCCGCAGACGCGGCAATACAGCGGTATCTGGGACGGAACGTTTAAGCCAGCATACAGCAACAACATGGCCTGGTGTCTGTGGGATATGCTGACCCATCCGCGCTACGGCATGGGGAAACGTCTTGGTGCGGCAGATGTGGATAAATGGGCGCTGTATGTCATCGGCCAGAATTGCGACCAGTCAGTGCCGGACGGCTTTGGCGGCACGGAGCCGCGCATCACCTGTAATGCGTACCTGACCACACAGCGCAAGGCGTGGGATGTGCTCAGTGATTTTTGCTCGGCGATGCGCTGTATGCCGGTATGGAACGGGCAGACGCTGACATTCGTGCAGGACCGACCGTCGGATAAGGTGTGGACCTATAACCGCAGTAATGTGGTGATGCCGGATGATGGCGCGCCGTTCCGCTACAGCTTCAGCGCCCTGAAAGACCGCCATAATGCCGTTGAGGTGAACTGGATTGACCCGGATAACGGCTGGGAGACGGCGACAGAGCTTGTGGAGGACACGCAGGCCATTGCCCGTTACGGTCGTAACGTCACGAAGATGGATGCCTTTGGCTGTACCAGCCGGGGGCAGGCACACCGCGCCGGGCTGTGGCTGATTAAAACGGAGCTGCTGGAAACGCAGACCGTGGACTTCAGCGTGGGTGCAGAAGGGCTTCGCCATGTACCGGGCGATGTCATTGAAATCTGTGATGATGACTATGCGGGGATCAGCATCGGCGGGCGCGTGCTGGCGGTGAACAACCAGACGCGGACACTGACGCTCGACCGTGAAATCACGCTGCCATCCTCCGGCACCACGCTGATAAGCCTGGCTGACGGACAGGGGAATCCGGTCAGCGTGGAGGTCCAGTCCGTCACCGACGGCGTGAAGGTAAAAGTGAGCCGTGTTCCTGACGGCGTTGCAGAATACAGCGTGTGGGGGCTGAAGTTGCCAACGTTGCGCCAGCGCCTGTTCCGCTGTGTGAGTATCCGTGAGAACGATGACGGCACGTATGCCATCACTGCCGTGCAGCATGTACCGGAAAAAGAGGCCATCGTGGATAACGGGGCGCACTTTGACGGCGACCAGAGCGGCACGGTGAATGGTGTCACGCCGCCAGCGGTGCAGCACCTGACTGCCGAAGTCACCGCAGACAGCGGGGAATATCAGGTGCTGGCGCGCTGGGACACGCCGAAGGTGGTGAAGGGGGTGAGCTTTATGCTTCGCCTGACCGTGGCAGCGGATGACGGCAGTGAGCGGCTGGTCAGCACGGCCCGGACGACGGAAACCACATACCGCTTCAGGCAACTGGCGCTGGGGAACTACAGGCTGACAGTCCGGGCGGTAAATGCGTGGGGGCAGCAGGGCGATCCGGCATCGGTATCGTTCCGGATTGCCGCACCGGCAGCGCCGTCGCAGATTGAGCTGACACCGGGGTATTTTCAGATAACCGCCACGCCGCATCTTGCGGTTTATGATCCGACGGTACAGTTTGAGTTCTGGTTCTCGGAAAAGCGGATTGCGGATATCAGGCAGGTTGAAACCACAGCACGCTATCTTGGCACGGCGCTGTACTGGATAGCCGCCAGTATCAATATCAAACCGGGCCATGATTATTATTTTTACATCCGCAGTGTGAACACCGTTGGCAAATCGGCATTTGTGGAGGCTGTTGGCCAGCCGAGTGATGATGCATCCGGCTATCTGAATTTTTTCAAAGGAGAGATAGGGAAAACCCATCTGGCTCAGGAGTTGTGGACGCAGATTGATAACGGTCAGCTTGCGCCTGACCTGGCTGAAATCAGGACGTCCATTACGGGTGTCAGCAATGAAATCACGCAGACCGTCAATAAGAAACTGGAAGACCAGAGTGCAGCGATCCAGCAGATACAGAAGGTTCAGGTTGATACAAATAATAACCTGAACAGCATGTGGGCTGTGAAGCTGCAGCAGATGCAGGACGGACGCCTTTATATCGCGGGTATTGGTGCCGGTGTTGAGAATACTCCTGACGGTATGCAGAGTCAGGTGCTGCTGGCGGCGGACAGGATTGCGATGATTAATCCTGCGAATGGCAACACAAAGCCGATGTTTGTTGGGCAGGGCGATCAGATATTCATGAACGAAGTGTTCCTGAAATATCTGACGGCTCCCACCATTACCAGCGGTGGCAATCCCCCAACGTTTTCACTGACACCTGATGGTCGACTTTCTGCGAAAAATGCGGATATCAGCGGTAACGTGAACGCGAACTCCGGGACGCTCAACAACGTCACGATTAATCAGAACTGTCGGATTCTGGGAAAACTGTCAGCTAACCAGATTGAAGGTGATATTGTCAAAACGGTGGGAAAAGCCTTTCCGAGAAATGGCAGTTATGCCAGCGGTACAATAACGGTCACTGTGTACGATGACCAGGCTTTTGACCGTCAGATAGTAGTCCCCCCCGTTCTGTTTCGTGGGGGTAAGCATGAAAACTTCAACAGCAACAACCAACAGTCATACTGGTATTCAACCTGTAAGCTGCAGGTACTGAAGAACGGACAGGAAATCTTTCAGCAACCCGCGACGGATGTCAGCAGGGTATTTTCATCAGTCATTGATATGCCTGCCGGACACGGCCATGTCACCCTGACTTTCAATGTTTCTTCATATGGTGCTAATAACTGGACGCCAACGACCAGTATCAGCGACCTTCTTGTTGTTGTGATGAAGAAATCTACAGCCGGTATCAGTATCAGTTGAATTTTATAACCCAGATACGGGCGCCAGAAATGGCGCCTTTTTTATTTGTGGAGTGAATATGGCAGTACAGATTTCAGGCGTGCTGAAAGACGGTGCAGGAAAACCGATACAGAACTGCACCATTCAGCTCAAAGCAAAACGTAACAGCACCACGGTTGTGGTGAACACGGTGGCCTCAGAAAATCCGGATGAAGCCGGACGTTACAGCATGGATGTCGAGTATGGCCAGTACAGCGTTATCCTGCTGGTTGAAGGTTTTCCGCCTTCACATGCCGGGGCCATCACCGTGTATGAGGATTCTAAGCCGGGGACATTGAATGATTTTCTGGGCGCTGCAACAGAAGATGATGTTCGTCCGGAGGCACTGTATCGTTTTGAAAAGATGGTGGAAGAGGTGGCACGCAACGCTGAAGCCGCCTCTCAGAGCGCAGCGGCAGCAAAGAAATCAGAAACAGCAGCGGCATCGTCCAGGAATGCGGCGAAAACATCAGAGACGAATGCAGGTAACAGCGCGAAAGCGGCAGCTTCTTCAAAAACAGCCGCACAAAACGCAGCAACAGCGGCAGAACGTTCAGAGACAAATGCCCGTGCGTCAGAAGAAGCCTCCGCAGACAGTGAAGAGGCTTCCCGCCGTAATGCAGAGTCAGCCGCTGAAAATGCCGGAGTCGCCACCACAAAAGCGCGGGAGGCCGCAGCAGACGCAACAAAGGCCGGGCAGAAAAAGGATGAGGCTCTGTCGGCAGCGACACGGGCTGAAAAGGCGGCAGACCGCGCAGAAGTCGCAGCGGAAGTGACTGCAGAGCCCTATGCGAATATAGTGCCGCCGCTGCCTGATGTGTGGATACCGTTTAACGATTCACTGGATATGATTGCGGGTTTTTCTCCGGGCTATAAAAAAATAGCTATTGGTGACGATGTGGTTCAGGTCGCCAGTGATAAACAGGTTAATTTCAGTCGCGCATCAACGGCAACATATATCAACAAATCTGGCGAACTGAAAACGGCGGAAATTAATGAGCCGCGATTTGAGTGTGATGGCCTGCTTATTGAGGGACAAAGAACGAACTACATGCTCAATTCGGAAAGTCCAGCCAGCTGGGGGAAGTCATCAAACATGGATGTGCCCGAAACCGGGACAGATAGTTTTGGTTTTACTTATGGAAAGTTTGTCTGCAACGATTCTCTGGTTGGGCAAACTTCGGCTATTAATATGGCATCAATTGCTGCAACAAAGTCAGTTGATGTCTCAGGCGATAACAAGTACGTGACAACCTCATGCCGTTTTAAAACAGAACGACAGGTAAGGTTACGTATACGGTTTGATAAGTATGATGGTAGTGCAACAACTTTTCTTGGCGATGCGTACATTGATACGCAAACGCTTGAAATTAATATGACAGGTGGGGCTGCCGGCAGAATTACGGCACGAGTCAGGAAGGATAAGACCACAGGCTGGATTTTTGCAGAGGCAACGATTCAGGCAATTGATGGTGAGTTAAAAATAGGCTCTCAGATACAGTATTCTCCTGAGCGGGGTGGGGCAACAGTATCTGGTGACTATATTTATCTTGCCACCCCACAAGTAGAGAATGGGCCGTGTGTATCATCATTTATTATTTCAGGAGGCAGCGCAACGACAAGAGCCAGTGATTTGGTTAGTATCCCCACCAGAAATAATCTTTATAAGTTACCATTTACTTTTTTACTTGAGATTCATAAAAACTGGGATATTGCACCAAACGCCGCACCCCGCGTGTGGGATATAGCAGCAGCCAATACCGGGCAATCAGCAATTGCAGCAATCAACAGAGGTAGTGGTAAGTTATATATGAGTCTGTCAAACCCTTCAGGCTTGTATGTTAATAGCGCAGCGACAGATGTATTTGCAGAGAAAACCACATTTGGATGTATTGCAAAAGCTGATGGTCACTTTCATGTGGTGACAAATGGTAAAGCGGTTAATGAAGTTTATTGTGAATATAATGGTGTGACCGCTGATAAAAATATCCGATTTGGAGGGCAGACGAATACTGGAGAACGACATCTGTTTGGCCATATTCGCAATTTCCGCATATGGCATAAAGAATTAAATGACAGGCAATTAAAAGAGGTCGTATGAAAGATTTAACTTTGAAGTTTCATGACAAACTGCAGTTTAAGGCCTTCCTGTCATCTCTTGACTGGGAGGAGGATGAAGACCTCCAGAATAAACTGTTAGTCGATGAAATTGGTTTCACCTACACAGAAACAGGGGTAACAGAAGAGGGAGAACCTGTCTGTGTCCGGAATGACGGTTATTTTGTCAACATTCGCATTCTTGATGACTTGTTTGATGTTTCTGTATTCTCTGATTATGTCGTGGAGCTGGAAACACCGCTTCGGGAATGGAGCTGAAAGGAGGAAATAATGGATATAAGCCCCTTACTTCATGCGCTTTGTGCTGTGGCTGCGCAGATACTGGTTGGTCTTTTTACCGGAAACTGGGCTTACGGAGCGATAGCCGGTTGTACGTTCTTCATTGCGCGTGAACATACCCAGGCAGAATATCGCTGGATTGAAATGTTCGGGCATGGCAAGCGAATGAATATGCCGTGGTGGGGCGGTTTTGATCCGCGAGCTTGGGATGTGGCAAGCCTGATGGATTTTGCTGTGCCGGTGGTGGCGTGTCTGCTGGTCTGGCTGTTGGTTAATCGTGGGTGAAAAAAGGTGAGCTGTATATGCAACGGAGGAAGAAACCCCGTTGCTGGAAGCCAGGAAAAAGTATCGGGTGTTGCTGTCCTCGGATGTTGTGCTAATTGGGTGATAACAGATCCTGTGTATGGGAGTTTCCCTTTTTGCGTGCGTTGATGCTGGTAACGGCAAACGTCATGATGAACAAAACCGCGAATAAGACGACAATCGTCGGAGCTGGTGCGCTGTCGATAAAAAAGGACAACCAGACACCAGTCATTGACACTATTACCGATATGCCAGTCGCCAGTAGGAGCGCAATATGAAAGCGTTGTGTCAGGAGTACCGCAATGGCGCCAGGCGCAATGAGCAGAGAAATGGAGAGAATGATACCTACCGCTTTCAGCGTCGCCACAATGGTCAGAGAGACCATGCACAGCAGCCCATAATGCAGCCATCTCGTATGCAAACCGCTTACCTGCGCCTGTTGATAATCAAAGCTGAACAGCAAAAAATCCCGCCATTTTACGCTAATAACAAGTGTAACCAGCCCGGCAATAATCATCGTCTGGATTATATCGCCGATGGTTATCCCGAGCATGTCGCCGAAAAGAATATGGTCAAGATGTACGTCTGGTTTGACTGCAATATACAAGATCAGACCTGCGGCAAACATGCCAGAAAAAACAATCCCCATCACTGTATCTTGCTTGATTCGGCTGTTGTCTTTCAGGTATCCCGTCGCCACCGCGCAGAATACTCCGGCGACGAATGCCCCTGTAGCCAAAGGTAACCCCAGAATCCAGGCAAGCACGATTCCAGGAAAAACCGCATGACTCATCGCGTCACCCATCAGTGCCCAACCTTTCAGGACCAGAAAGACCGACAGCAGCGCACAGGGTATGGAAACTACCAGTGAAATCAGCAGTGCGTGACTCATAAAGGTGAACTGCAGTGGCTCCAGTAATAATGCCATCATGAGCGATCCTCCAGCGCCTTATGCGCACGCCGACGATTTGCCAAAAGCCCATGGGTGGGCGCAAAGACAAATGCTAAAAGAAACAGCAGTGTCTGCGCCACCACGATGATTCCACCTGTCGCGCCGTCCAGAAAGTAACTGGCCCACGCGCCGAGGAAACTGGTCACACTGCCAATAGTTACAGCAATCATGAGCAGGCGGGGAAAACGATCGGTTAACAACCATGCTGTTGCACCGGGAGTCACCACCAGACAGATCACCAGAAAGGCACCAACCGTTTGCAGCGCCGCAACGGTCGAAACCGACAGCAGGGTGAAGAAGAGGATTTTTAATCTGCCCGGATGCAATCCAATAGCACGGGCGTGATTCTCGTCGAAAAAGGTCACCATAAGATCTTTCCATTTGAAAAAAAGCACGATGATCGAGAGAATGCCAATGATAGTGAGTTGCAGGATATCCGCCGGATCGATTGCCAGAATATTGCCCAGGACGATGGTCTGAATGTTCACGGATGTCGGGTTCAATGACACCATAAACAGCCCCAGGCCAAAAAAGGACGAGAAGATCAGGCCGATGATGGCATCTTCTTTTAAGCGAGTGAGTTGGTTAAGAAACAGCATGCTGCCCGCTGCCAGTCCGCCGGAAAAGAAGGCTCCCAGAGAAAACGGAAGCCCCAGCATATATGCCCCCGCAACACCCGGGACAATAGAGTGCGACAGCGCATCGCCAATCAGCGACCAGCCTTTTAGCATCAGATAGCATGACAGGAAAGCGCAGAGACCGCCGACCATCGCCGAGACCCACATCGCATTGAGCATATATTCATAGCTGAAGGGTTCCAGTAGCGCGTTCATCTTTCTTCCCTCTGCACCGCTGACGGTCGATGTGCCACAAAAGGGCGTTCATCGTCAGTAATAATGCTTTCTTCCGAGCCGTTAAGTGTGACATGGCGCAGTACGCCGCTAAAAGCCAGCTCCAGGTTCTCGGCTGTAAAAGTGGTGTCTGTCGGCCCGCTTGCCAGGACGGTGCCTTTGACCATGACCGTATAATCGCAAAATGTCGTGACGGATCCGAGATTGTGCGTTGAGACAAGCATCGTTTTGCCTTCCGCGCGTAACTCCCTCAACAGGCTGATGATTTTCGCTTCGGTTTTCACATCAACGCCGGTAAAAGGTTCATCCAGCAGGATCACATCACCCTGCTGTGCAATCGCTCTCGCCAGAAAGACGCGTTTCTTTTGTCCACCGGAAAGCTCGCCGATTTGTCGATGGCGAAAATCCACCATATCGACACGTTCCAGCGCATCGGTGACAATCTGACGATCCCTCTTTTTGGCGATACGCAACATACCCATATGCCCATAGCGGCCCATCATCACCACATCTTCCACCAGTACAGGAAATGACCAGTCAACCTCTTCTGACTGAGGGACGTAGGCAACCAGGTTTTTCTGTAGCGCCTGTCGTGTGGGAATACCCAGAACAGATATCTTCCCGCTGGTCAGACGCACAAATCCCATAATCGCTTTAAACAACGTCGATTTTCCGGAACCGTTTACCCCAACCAGAGCGGCAATAGATCCGCCTGGTACTGTGAAGGATGCATCGCGCAGTGCTGTGTGCCCGTTACGCCAGGTGACAGTAACATCATTAACGACAATGCCTGCAGATTGCATCATTATTTCTCCCTTTTTCCGGCTTTAATTCCCTGTACCAGCGTACTGGTAGTAACCTTCAGAAGGTCGATATACGTAGGTACCGGGCCGTTTTCTGTGCTCAGGGAATCGACATAGAGCACACCACCGTAGTGCGCGCCGGTTTCACGCGCAACCTGACGCGCTGGTTTATCGGAAATCGTACTCTCGCTAAAGACTGCCGGGATATGATTTTTCTTAACTATATCAACAACCTTACGTACCTGCTGCGGTGTTCCTTGTTGATCGGCATTAATCGGCCACAGATAAAGCTCTTTTAGCCCCAAATCGCGTGCGAGATAAGAAAAAGCCCCTTCACTGGTGACCATCCATCGCTGATTCTCAGGGAGTTCCGTAATCTGCTTACGCAGGGGGGCAAGGGTTTGGGTAATCTTGGCTTTATAAGTATCGGCATTGCGTTGGTAGGTTTGTGCATTTGCCGGATCGTATTTTATCAACGCATCACGAATATTATCGACGTAAATCAGAGCATTATCTGGCGACATCCATGCATGGGGGTTAGGTTTGCCCTCATAGGGTCCTTCGGTGATCCCTACAGGCGTCACACCCGAAGAGACAATTACTTCTGGAACCCCATTGAGATGCTGGTAAAAGCGTTGGAACCACAATTCCAGATTCATACCATTGGCGAGAATCAGTTGTGCCCCCTGCGCACGTTTAATATCGCCAGGGGTAGGCTGATACTCATGAATTTCTGCACCAGGCTTGGTTATGGATGAGACTTCTGCAGCATCTCCCGCCACGTTTTTGGCCATATCCGCGATGATGGTAAATGTTGTAATGACCTTGAATTTTTCAGTTGCACTTGCCTGAAATGCGATCGAGCAGGTGAGTGCGAGGCCCCCCAAGAGCATGGTTACTTTTTTTATCGAGTGCATAATTTAGTACCTATAGTGAGCAAAATTAGAACAAACATAGCAACGGCTATGTTTTATAGCACAACCTATACAAAATGAAAATGATTATCATTAGCGGTTTTGAGGCCCAAAACAGGGATTAGGTTGTTTCCGGCTGGCGACGCGTTATTGAGGAAAAAAGTAAGGCAGCTAGTAGGCTTTGAAATAACGTTTTGCGGTTGGCTGATGCAATTTCGAGAGTGCATGTATTGAATGATTTCTAGCCGTTACTGATTTTCGTATTTTTTGTATGGGAGGATTTGCACCTCTCCCCACCGAGCCTCCATGACTTTACTCCACTGTCTCTAGGGCTGCTGTGTGCCAGGAGCGGAAGCAGGGGGGCCAGAGACTCCTTAAAAGTTGATAGCTCGTTTTGCAGGGAGACTTACACGGTAAGCGTTATTCCGAAGAGCTTAAAATTGAAGCAGTCAAACGGGTTGTTGAGCGTGTTTATGCGCTGCCATCTGATTAATCGACGGAAGCAGTTCCGTTTGGTCTATGATGCAGTTGTCCGGCAGGCGCTCTGTGACGCAAAAGAACGATAGGAGTAGCATTGAAGTGAACGAGGTTATGCTTGTCTTATATTATCCTCTATTTTAAAAACATCAGCTGGTTGTGTAAGAGTTTTTATTGTTTTATCTTGTTGACTTTGCTTTTATGAAAACAGAGTGATTGATACAATGAAAACCTTAAGTGGGAAAGAGTTTAGGAAATTATTTAATCGTTATGAGACAGGATTCTATCTAAGTGAGTTTGAATACTTAAAGGACTTTGATCCTTTGTTTCCTGAATGCGTAGGGAAAGAATTAAAGTTGGGTTATAAACGAAAAGTTGATGTATGGTGCGAAGAGGATGCTGCGCTATATGCAGAATTTATAGCTACAAAAGAAAGGCTGAAAAGAGGCCGGTTAATCCTAAAAATAAACCAAGTGTGGTCGCGTGTATATCCTGCTTATATTTATGCAATTGAAGAAAGAATAAATGTCAGGGCAAAGGGGAGAGAGTCATTTAAGTATGAAACTGTGCAAGAAAAACAATGTAAACTTTCCATAATGTTAGATGGTCTGAAAGACCTTGAATGTGAAATAGCTATGATTTCAAGTGAGTTTGAAATTGAAAAACACTCTATGCACTATTTTTATATGATTTTTGATATTGAACGCTATATAAATGACTGCAGTTACTTTGTTTTTTCTGCTGCTAAAGTTGTTAAAGGCGTGATTCAATGCATTGGTTACATTGACAAAAATAACAAAGCAAGTTGCGATGAATTTTATTCAGGCAGCTATGAATGCTTGGATGATGATCAGGAAACACTGAACTATTTAAATGAATCATGCGCAGAGGGTATAGACGCTGATAAAGATCTCATCAGGAAGAATGAGTTATTAGCCTTATCCCTGAAGGAATTGTATCAACTTCTCGTTTCAAAAAAATAACAAGTAATACGGCGAGCGATATGACGTGCCATGGGATATCCGCACCCAGCAGCATGTTGTCTCCACGATGTCCGCAGTTCGCTCATAATAGACATTCACTACAGTTATAGTAGAAGGTATGCATGCTGCTGAGTGGGGAAAGTGTGAAAGAAAAGAAGACAGCTGCTTTGTTTGTCGTCACGTTTATCTTCATTGGCTATGCAAGTCGTAATACAAGGCGGGACAAAACTGAGACACATAAGGCCTCGCAATGGCTTGCAAGGCCACACATGTATTGAGATGTTAATAAAATGTAGACTTGTAATTTTGATATAAATGGTAGAGAAAATCTTTCCCCAAAATAAAAACGAACGTCAATGAAATCAAACGGTTGAATAAAGTTGATTTTGGCTAATACAAAGACAAGAAAATAATATTTATGATTAAATATCAGCGAGTTGAATACATAATTTTTATATACTGCTGCGCCATATGGGCTGGACTGAAGCCGCAGACCTGATTGTTAAAGGTATGGAAGGTGCAATCAACGCGAAGACCGTAACCTATGACTTCGAACGTCTGATGGAAGGCGCTAAACTGCTGAAATGTTCAGAGTTTGGTGACGCGATCATCAAGAACATGTAATCTCTACATGTGTTAAATATTGAAACGGGCGTATAACACGCCCGTTGTTTTTATAAATATGTTAACCGTTATAAAATAACGTATCAAAAGTCAAGTGAACACATTTCAAATATCAATTTGATCGTATTGGTCTGGTGATTATTTATGGGGAGCAATAAAAAGACAGTATTAATCATCCATAGGGATAGTCTCTGCACTTTTATTTCCATTATGCTAATGCCTTACTGAATTATGAAGCATTTTTTAAGCTCCCAACTTTAGCTAGATTAATGGTTTATTATTTTCTACATCTTCAATATATAAAAGCGTATTATCAATGGCGTAGTAACTGCGTTTGTTATGATTAACATCAGTAACCCACCGGAAAACGCCAGCGCCTGCCAGTGTTGAACAGTATTCCCGAAATGTAGATTTTCCGCGAATATGAAGCAATGCGGCCTCTTTTATTTTAGCTGGGTTCTTGGTCGTACTAACTTTTAACAGGTTCCTGGTTCCTCTTAATAACAAAACCGTGTCATCGTGAGTAATAATTCTGATGTTATCCGTAGCCAGATAATAAATGTAATGTGCAATACGGTGATGTTTTAATTCTGAATAAAACCAGGAGAAGTTTTGCTCTTTTCTCACTTGCTCAAACATCTTTTGAAAAACAACGACCTGATCCATCAGGATAATAACCTCTTGTTAGGTGTGAGACTGCGTAGTGTGCACGATCGGTTTTACCACTTCAATCTGGTCTGTCCTTTGGCTGTGATATGTACAAAGTGTGAAAGGGGGATTACCTGAATTCTCCCGGTGGGCATTTTGCAACGGACCAGCTCCGCTACAAACGCTGGTGTGGGTTCAGATTATAACATTCTGTCTAAGGGGCGGGATAAAGGTGAATTTAGGGGGCATGAAAGATGACTTTATAACCTTGCTCACCCCAGTGTTGTAAAAGTTCGTTTTGCCTTCTCGTTGGTGCCATGCCTGTCCAGACAATCAATGTTTGCGTTGGGAACAGTTCCGGGCGCGGCGATTCAATGGGATCAGCAAGAACAGAAATGTGCCATCCTGACAATGATAAACGCCATGCTTCCAGCCACAATCGTGCTCTCTCTTCAACATTCCACGCCATCAGAATGGCCTCTTTACCGGGCTTACGGCGCATTTCGAAAAGTGAGGCCGCTGCGTATTCAATTAATGCGCCGTCAAACATACTGCTCATAATGCGGGAGGTGTTGTGATCAAGCACGAGACGCTGGCGAACAGGAAGGTAAACATGATTAATCAATTGATCTACTGGGTACTCTCGACCCAGTGAAATAATTCGCGCGCGTAGTTTGGCTGGATTAGCCATACGAAGAATTGACATCATCTCTTCTTGCAGGCGGTTCCAGTCATCTTGCGTATCCTGGCTGGTAGTTTCCAGTAATGCTTTAACTTTGCCTACAGGAACGCCATTACTTATCCAACGCTTAATCTCTTCGATGCGTTGTATGTCTTCTTCATCAAAGAGTCGGTGTCCGCCTTCACTGCGTTGTGGTTTTAACAAACCGTAGCGGCGTTGCCAGGCCCGGAGAGTGACAGGATTAATCCCGCAACGTTCAGCAACATCACCAATGCTGTAATAAGCCACAATTCCTCCTTGCGATCATAAATCTCCGTCGCCTCTACACGACCCAATAATACTTTGTACAATATATGCTAAAATTGTACAAAGTATAAATAAGATTTCAGCTAAATTGGATGAAACATTATTTTTAATGTGGATTAAATTAAAACATAACGTATTCATTTTCACGATGATTTCCAGAAATCATGCGA
The DNA here is from genome assembly GCF_003697165.2 of Escherichia coli DSM 30083 = JCM 1649 = ATCC 11775. Lineage (GTDB taxonomy): Bacteria > Pseudomonadota > Gammaproteobacteria > Enterobacterales > Enterobacteriaceae > Escherichia > Escherichia coli. The sequence goes on along the minus strand of NZ_CP033092.2, from coordinate 2,830,041 downwards.
AATAATGTGCTGAAAATTATTTTTTCTCCGGCCACGCAACTGAAGGGATACCATTCAATTTAGCTTTGGAAAACAGATCTCCCTGAAACATCTCAATTCCTGCAGATTCAAGCCACATCCACTCTTCTGGTGTTGCCACGCCCATAGCAGAGACTTGAATTTCAAGTGATGTACAGCATTTCATGATCGCCTGAATAATTGCCTGCCGTGGTCCGCTTTTATGAACATTGGTAATCAATTCCTGACTGATTTTAATTCTGTCAGGCTGGAAGCGTGACAGGAGTAACAAACCAGCAAAACCTGCGCCAAAATGATCAATTGCTACACTGATACCGGCCGCCTTTAGCGATTTAACCGCTTCGGCAAACTCATCAAACCGAGATATGACTTCACTTTCAGTAAATTCAACGATGATTTGTTCAGGTACCAGAGCATTGGCCTTTATTTCATCAAGTAAAAAAGAGACTGCGTCAGGTTTGTTAACCAGGGTCATAGGTAATAGATTGATTGAAATCATTTTATCACCGAGCTTAAGTGCGTGTGCCATCGCAAATGCAAGCGCCTTACTTTTGAGATCCGCTGTGTAGATTTCCTCGTCTTTACGCTGCCCAACCGCTATAGCTGACGGGCTGTCTTCATTTTTTTGCACAATGGCTTCAAAAGCGATTATCCGCCGCGATAAAGGGTCGACAATAGGATGAAAGGCAAAGTGGTCGTTTATATTTGATGAAAGGGTACAAGAATCAAGTTCTTTATCAGATCCGTCAGCGATAAAAAGCCAGGAGTCTTCAGCAGGAATCTCGAAATAGGTTGATTGTTCAGTTGCAAGGACAAAAGTACGAAAAAATTGTAGCGCTCTGTCATCATAAGTTAGCTGAAATTTTGATGTGCCTTTGTCGAATACGGCCTGTAAAACGTCATCTCGCTCGTGCAGGCGTAAATCAAATAATTCCATTCCTGCTTTGCCAAAACGGCGAGCAGGCGCGTAATCGCACAACAGTTCAACAATATTATAGTGCCGTGGATCCTGGCATATGGCCCGATATATCATTTGAACCTGTTCTTCCGGACCTTCCAGAAGCTGGAAAAAATGAGAACCATTAAACAGTAAGATCCCTGTTACGTCAGACCGCATGTTCCTGCGATTTGCTATCGAAACCATTTCTTCAATTTTTTTGACAGGTTCGTCGCCACGTATATGGCTACGATAAATAAGGGTGGTAAGCATTAACAATCCAGGGTAATGGGCGAGGCGAGAGTAAGACGGTAACAGACATATCTTCTTGTGTCTTTCTTTTAATACCAAAACATAACCGTTTCTTTACATTGATAAAAAGTGGAAAAGGTTGAAGACGGTTTGGCGAAAAAACCTGTATAGGTTGTCATTTAAATGATGCAATATGTTTTATCGTAATGCATTGTTTTATATGAATTAGCACTAATTGCGAAAAATTAATTTATCATTCTGTACACATATTTCGTACAAGTTTGCTATTGTTACCTCACTTAACATTGATTAACATTTTTAACAGAGGCGTAGCATGCATCAAAATTCAGTGACTTCAGATTCTGCAGGAGCAATCACTCGTTACTTTGCAAAAGCTAACTTGCCTACTCAGCAGGAAACTCTCGGAGAAATTGTGACTGAGATTTTGAAAGATGGACGTAATCTGAGTCGAAAGTCGCTTTGTGCCAAACTTCTTTGCCGGCTGGAACAAGCGACAGGGGAAGAGGAACAGAAACATTATAATGCACTAATTGGGTTGCTTTTTGAATAATGCAACAGCCTGATTATTTAACAGGTTAGCTATGAAGTCGTTATGAAGACATCTGATAATGAAAGTATAAAATATGAAATTACTGGCCAGGCGGTGCTCCAGATACTGCGCATGAAGATAAATTTTTCGTTGCAGACTCTTATTAAGCAATTACTCGTAATGAAATCGGCTGAGGAAAATACTTTCCGACGAGATTTAATTGACAGCATAATTCGTGATTTTAGCAACAGTGATACAGGAGGGCCAAACCGAAGAACAGCGATAGCTGACAATAAAAGTATGTTCACTGGTAAGAAAATAAACAGAATACATTAAAATTTCATAAGTAAGATGAGAGGTTACCATGCTTGAAGATACTACTATTCATAATGCAATATCTGATAAAGCGTTATCAAGTTACTTTCGTAGTTCAGGTAATTTGTTAGAAGAAGAGTCTGCTGTGTTAGGGCAGGCTGTGACCAATTTAATGCTTTCAGGCGATAATGTTAATAATAAAAATATTATCTTAAGTCTGATACACTCCCTGGAAACAACAAGTGATATTCTCAAAGCTGATGTGATTAGAAAAACACTGGAAATCGTGTTGCGATACACAGCTGATGATATGTAACTTTTAATTATAAAGTATAAGTTTATAGAAAACTCATTCATCTTATTTTTGTCTGTCGCTTTAGACTATACACAGCATAATTTTATTGGATCACTATTCCTGCGAGGCTGACATGAATAATTCAATCCCAGAGAGATTTATTTTTCAATGTGCTTTGTTTAAAAATCTCGAGAGGGAGGTGTTCATGACACATGGATATGTTGATAGTCATATTATTGCTCAGGCTTTACGCTTGCGTTTAAAAGATGAGACCAGTGTTATTCTTTCTGATCTCTATCTGCAAATCTTGCAGTACATTGAAATGCATAAGACTACACTAACGGATATCATTATTAATGACAGGGAATCTGTGCTCTCTTAAAACTTGAGTAAGGTTTTTGAATAAACATCAGCTGTATCACTATGCTGATGCAAAGTGAGCATTTCAGGCGTTATGCTTTCTTAATATATCCGCAATATCAGAGGGCAAACAGGAATGGAGAGCGCTCGTTTTCCATTCTTGACGCCTGATATCCCGCCTAATTTGTTTAATTCTGCCTACATTGTGCTAAAAAATTAATAGGCTAGATGAAGTTGGAGAAAATTTTATCTTCGGCGTGGATATTTGTGATGCTCTCTACCATGCTCTCTGTAGACCCCAGCGCGAGCGAATGAACGTCTCTTTAGCTTCTACAGACTTATCGATAAAGGCTTTGGGATTTTGATATTTATTCTGTTAATCGCCTGCGCCGCTGCCTTCCTGCTTGATAGGTATTTCAATAAAAGCGCAACGCCTGAAGAGATCCTGCGACGGGCTATAAATAATGGGGAGATCGTCCCTTTTTACCAACCTGTGGTAAATGGTCGGGAAGGGACATTGCGGGGAGTTGAGGTGTTAGCCCGCTGGAAACAACCTCACGGTGGATATATATCACCCGCGGCATTTATTCCACTTGCTGAAAAATGCGGATTAATCGTTCCGCTTACGCAAAGCCTGATGAATCAGGTTGCCAGACAGATGAACGCTATCGCGAGTAAACTGCCGGAAGGTTTTCATATTGGGATTAATTTTAGCGCCTCGCATATTATTTCGCCGACGTTTGTCGACGAGTGCTTAAATTACCGTGACAGTTTTACCCGCCGCGATTTAAACCTTGTTCTGGAAGTCACCGAGCGTGAGCCATTAAATGTTGATGAAAGTCTGGTTCAGCGGTTGAACATTCTGCATGAAAATGGTTTTGTCATCGCGCTGGATGATTTCGGTACTGGTTACTCAGGGCTTTCTTATCTGCATGACTTGCATATTGATTATATCAAAATTGATCATAGTTTCGTTGGCCGCGTCAACGCAGACCCAGCATCAACCCGAATTCTGGATTGTGTATTGGATCTGGCGCGTAAACTTTCGATCAGTATCGTCGCTGAAGATGTCGAAACGAAAGAACAATTTGACTATCTGAACCAAAATAATATCACATTTCAGCAGGGTTATTATTTCTATAAACCTGTTACATACATCGACCTGGTCAAGATTATCCTTTCTAAACCGAAGGTGAAGATTGTGGTTGAGTGAAAATTGATCAGCAAGGCCATGGTGCGGTGTAATTATAGACAGCTAATTAGCTCGTTGCCTCTTGTTACTATTGTTCATTCTTTTGTTTGCTATAATTGTGTGAAAGTTTTGACTGGATTGCCATTAGTAGCATGAACAATAGTAATAATCTGGATTATTTCACTCTCTATATCATCTTTTCCATTGCATTTATGCTGATCACTCTCCTGGTCATCCTTATTGCAAAACCCAGCACCGGGCTGGGAGAAGTGCTTGTGACGATAAATTTGCTTAATGCCCTGGTTTGGCTGGCGATCAATCTGGTTAATCGATTAAGGGAAAGACTCGTCAGCCACAGGGATCAGCACTAATCTTTCAGTTTCTCACTGCCAGTATGCGGCTGAATGGGTTGCTGGCAGTGAACCCCTGGATCATTGAAGGAAAGGAATTATTGCACAAATAGTTGTCAACCCTGGTGTTATCACAGTTGTTTTATATATCAGTGAAATAATTTCCATGGCAACTGTTGATAATTTTGATGTCGAAGAGTTATTTGTTAAACAAAATAGTTACCCCAAAGTGATCAATGTCATGAAAATAAGCTAAAAATGATAATGCTGGCTTATTTATCATTTAAATATTGTCGCTGTTTATCTATTTAAATTTCTTGTGCTTTTGTTTTTATCTTTGCCTTCCGTTTTGGTAATCTGAACTCATAGGTTATTTGACCAGGAATGTTTGTTAATCCAATGAATGGATGGTTAATCTATGAAACTGAAAAAACTCCCCGGATTTAGTTTAGGACTTATTGCTCTGGCGGTGGGTAATGCATATGTAACGCAATTGTTGGATATTTATAGTATAATTTCCTATATAACCGATGAAGAATCACCGATTGAAATCAAAAATAATACTTCTACAAGTAATGGGGAGTATCTAATCACTTAAGACGAAAGCCATGCTGTGAAAGTGGATGACGGTGTAACTGGATATATACATAATGCCAGTGTGATGACTAGTGGTGATGGATCTTATGGTATTTCTGTTGATAGCCAAAACAAAGTATTATATATAAGCGATAGCAATATTAAGACGCTCTGAAAGCGTATCTGACAAAGAAAATGGAGGGATAACAGCCAGCGCAGTAGTCAGTGAATTTGGTGGCACCATCGTTATGAATGGTGATAATTCAGTCGAGACGAGGGGGCATATTCAGCGGGACTTTTAAGTCAGATTAATGATTCTGGGACTGTGGAAAATAACACCCGTCTTGAAACCACAGATAAAACGAACATTGTTACCTATGGGGAAAAATGCAGTAGGAGTTCTTGCATGTTCAAGTCCTGGAGAGTCTCGAACATGTGTCGATGCTGTAGATGATGAAGTTTGTGATTCTAACAGTTACGAAGTTATTAGCCGTGCTGATTTAAAAATGAATGGTGGTTCCATAACAACTAATGGTATTAATAGCTATGGTGCTTATGCTAATGGGAAAAAAGCATATATTAATTTAGATTATGTGGTACTTGAAACTGTGGCTGATGGAAGTTATGCAGTTGCTATTCGACAAGGTAACATTGATATAAAAAAGTTCTATTACAACAAATGGCACTAAAGCCCCCATTGCAAAAATATACAATGGTAGAGAGTTATTTTTTTCCAATGTCACTTCAGAATCAACAGAAACGCCTACCCCCGTCCTGCGACCCGAAGCTGGCAGTTACGTCGCCAACCTGGCAGCCGCTAACACTCTTTTTGTTATGCGTCTGAACGATCGTGCAGATGAAACGCGCTATATCGATCCTGTAACTGAACAGGAGCGTTCAAGCCGATTTTGGCTACGTCAAATTGGCGGGCATAATGCCTGGCGTGACAGCAACGGACAGTTGAGAACGACCTCGGCACAGGCCATCTGGATGGGCGTCGATCATAATGTGCACACGGAAGCCAATGGCTCACGTATTGAGAATGACGCAAATAACAATATCCAGACCCGACTTGGTTTCCACACCTTTATTCGTACTCAGGAGAAAAACAGCGGTCCGCACGGTGACGACTTTGAACCTTTTGTTGAAATGAACGGGATCCATAACAGTAAAGATTTTGCTGTCTCAATAAACGGTGTGAAAGTTGAACAAGCCGGGGCGCGTAATCTGGGGGAAATTAAACATGGCGTAAATGGCAATCTGAATCCTGCGGCCAGCGTCTGGGGTAATGTGGGCGTGCAGCTGGGTGATAATGGCTACAATGACAACGCAATGATGGTGGGCCTGAAATATAAGTTCTGATCCCGCCATTAGCTAAAAAACCGCGTCGAATTCATCGACGCGGTAACATATGAAATATTATTTTTTGCCGATAGCACGCATGGTGTCATCAATTGCCGTGATCAACAGCATTTGCGGATCTTTAGCGCAAACCTGATTCAGTTTTTCTACCACTTTGGCGCTCAGTTCCGGAGATTGCTCAATTTTTAAATCACGGCTGGCAACGCTGGCATTACCCATTACCGCAACAATTTCTGCAACCTGTGCGCTGTCAGTTTTTGCCATTTCGTTGGCTTCTGCGCAAGTAATATAGGTTTCTGATGGCAAACCGTTCTTAATATTGTAGTCCTGCGCCCAGGTCATTGGTGCGAAAACAAACAGACCCGCCAGTAAAGCAAATTTTTTCATCATCATTCCTTATTTCATTTTACCCAGAATTGCACCACCCGTACCGCCAATCACGGCACCTTTAATCGCCCCTTCGAGGCCATTGCCGGTCAGAACGCCAGTGACAGCACCAACGGCGGCACCCACTTTTGCACCTTTACGCGCATTTTTACCGTCGCGGCCTTTTTCTGTTACTGCACCAACACCAGCGCCAACAGCTGCACCTTTCAGTACGCCATTAACACCATTGCCAGTAAGTAAACCAACGCCTGCGCCTAGCAATGCACCTTTCGTGGTGCGATTCATATCCGCCATCGCTGGCGTGGAGCAGAACAATGCTGAGATAAGCCCGAAGGCAAGTATTTTTTTCTTCAACTTAGTTGTCCGGTATTAAGTAAGTTGCACACACAATAATTTCGTCTTCAATTAAGATCTGCTTAACTAAAGAACGCTCGCTATTATTCAGATAATTCAAAATGAGCGTGACTGTGATGATAGGAATTATGTTTTTTACGGGAATGAGAATAATCTCAAATGAGAAATAACTCATTGATTGACAATATTTTTATTCAAGAAGTGTCATTGACTGTTAACGCAATGTTGTAAAGGTAAGATAATCTGATTTATCAATATTATTGTGTGATTGTTATGTGAGCAGAAGATATTCATTAGCAACGATTACATTAGTCATTTTATTTTGTGGACGGCCTCATTGTCGAAAAATAAGCGTACGACAGTATTATCAGAAAAGAGTGATTTTTTATCCAACAACACTTCAGCGCACTGCGTTTAAAAAATACCTCTTTCTTATACGGGATATCATCATTTCATCATGATGTCTTTGATGAGCGGTGAACACAATACATTTGCGCTGTCTCTTCAGGATGAATCCCCTGGTCTGGTTCCTGCGGGCTGATGTTGCAGCAGAGCTAAGGTCACTTAGACGCTACTATCATTTATCCAATGCATGGAATCGAAATCAGTCGATACCCGCAGTATATATCGTGAACTGGGCGCAACGCTGAGTTACAACATGCGTCTGGGGAACGGTATGGAAATTGAACCCTGGCTGAAGGCGGCTGTGCGCAAAGAATTTGTCGATGATAATCGAGTGAAAGTGAATAGTGACGGTAATTTTATCAATGATTTGTCGGGTAGACGTGGAATATACCAGGCAGGTATTAAAGCCTCATTCAGCAGTACGTTAAGCGGGCATCTCGGGGTGGGGTATAGCCGTGGTGCCGGTGTGGAGTCCCCGTGGAATGCGGTGGTCGGTGTGAACTGGTCGTTCTGACCATCAACGATTAAACTGCGTTTCGGCGCTGTTTTTGTTTACCGGGTGCTAAAAGGGAAAATTCTGGGGCAAAAAAAAGCCCGTCAGTTACGGCGGGAAACCTCATCCTATGGGAGAACAATGAATAATGAAATTGCGGGGTTATCATCTCCCAGGATATCCACGCTAACAATAAGGTTATTTACTCAACCAGGCGTAAACATTTTGTTCTGTGCGTGGGAACAGCCTTAAGGTGTAAAGGGGGAGGGGGAAATAGCAATGAATAGTATCAGCAAGAATACTCGCCGCTTTACCACAACGTGGATGAGAGGGATGAAAAACTCAAGGCAGAGATGACTCTGCCTTGAAGATAAATGCGCTTTTACAGGGGGCTTATTTCAGCTCTTCTGCTTCCGGTAAGGTCACGTTCAGCTCAAGAATAGAAATATCGCCATCTTTTTGCTCAAGCTGTACGGTTACCATCTCAGGATCAATTTGTACATATTTACAAATGACCTCAAGAATATCTTTACGCAACTGCGGCAGATAATGCGGTTCTGCATCGCTGCGACGGCGTTCAGCAACAATAATCTGCAACCGTTCTTTTGCAATGTTGGCTGTGTTTTTCTTCCGCGAGAGAAAGAAATCGAGTAATGCCATAACTTATCCTCCGAACAAGCGTTTGAGGAAGCCTTTCTTCTCTTCTTCAATGAAGCGGAAAGGACGTTCTTCTCCCAACAGACGTTCTACGGTATCTGCGTAGGCTTTACCCGCATCGGCGTTAATGTCGAGAATGACCGGTTCACCCTGGTTAGAGGCGCGCAATACTGATTGATCCTCTGGGATCACGCCGACGAGTTTGATGCGCAGGATCTCCAGCACATCTTCCATGCTCAGCATGTCACCTCTGCTTACGCGGCCTGGGTTATAGCGCGTTAACAGCAGGTGCTCTTTAATCGGCTCTTCGCCATTTTCTGCGCGGCGTGATTTCGACGCCAGAATGCCTAAAATACGGTCAGAGTCGCGTACTGAGGAGACTTCCGGATTGGTGGTAATAATGGCTTCGTCTGCAAAATAGAGTGCCATTAACGCACCGGTTTCAATCCCTGCCGGGGAGTCACAAACGATAAATTCAAAATCCATCGCTTTCAGATCATCAAGAACTTTGGCGACCCCTTCACGGGTGAGGGCATCTTTATCGCGAGTTTGCGATGCCGGAAGAATATAGAGATTTTCAGTACGTTTATCTTTAATTAACGCCTGGTTTAGCGTTGCATCGCCCTGAATGACGTTGACGAAATCGTAAACGACCCGGCGTTCACAACCCATAATCAGGTCGAGATTACGCAGGCCGATATCAAAATCTATCACGACAGTTTTCTTTCCCTTCTGGGCCAAACCAGTGGCGATGGCCGCGCTGGAGGTTGTCTTACCAACACCTCCTTTGCCCGAAGTAACAACAATAATGCGTGCCATAGAAATTCCTTGTTAAAAAGGGATCAATTTAACGGTTGAACGGTCAAAGCGTTTTCGACTAACTGCAGTCGTGCCGCTTTGCCATAAAATTCTGCTGGGATTTGATCACTCAGCCAGTATTCACCTGCGATGGACACCAGTTCCGCCATCAGGTTCGTACAAAATATTTGCGTTTCCCGGTCACCACTTGCCCCTGCCAGCGCACGACCGCGCATCATGCCATAGACATGAATGTTACCATCGGCAATCAATTCGGCCCCTGCGCTAACGTGGCTTGTAACAATCAGATCACATTGTGGAGCATAAATACGCTGACCGGAACGCACTGGGGTATCAATTAAACGCGTTTTTGTGACCGGCGTTGTATTTTGCGCTGGAGCCTGCGGTGCGGGAGCTGGACGCGGCGCTTTTTCCTTTCCTTCCGTCAGGATAGGCAGCCCCATCTTTTCAATTTCGGCTTTAAGTTGCGCATCTTTGCAGCCACTTACGCCAATAACCCGCAAACCAGTTGCCGAAACCGCCTTATGCATCGCTGACCAGTTTACCGGGTCTTCCAGTGCACTGACGTTGAGTACAACGGGGGCATGTTTTAAAAATGCGGGGGCCTGAGCGATTTTGTCTTCCAGCGCCTGATGGATAACCTTAGGTTCTGCCTCATGCAGATGAACCACAGATAAAGTGAAGCTACTGCCTTTAAGCTCGATTGGCGTGTTTGACATCCTGGCCTTACTCAATTAGCTATTAATCATCGCCAGCGCGCGATGATGTTCCGAAGACTATAAGGCATGTTATAGTCTGGATTATATTGAGGCAAGTCACCCTCCCATTTATTCAGAGTAAAAGTCTATTCTGTGATAAATGGCGCTGATTCATAGCTTAAAAAATACCCTTGTCAATCAACCCATTGCCGTCGTACTTTTGATTGTTCTTATTTACGCTTCCTTTTTCCGCACCCTAATCGTGACAGCATCTTCAGACCTGTTTAAATATCCAGTGTTGAGGCGAGTGTATTTTTTCACCACGCCAGGCTTTCTTAACTTTCCATTTTTTGCAGCATCATTAAAGAACAGATACCCGTTATCTTAATATCCGCCACAGAATTGCTCTATCATAGAAACCGCAGAAGACGTCTGATACTTCTGTCAGGTCATCGTAACTCGTCCAGGTCAGCGGTTTTGATTACGGATTGATGATGAAATGAGCATAAGTGTTGTACGGTTGGATTATCAGGATGTGCTATGAATATGATGCGTATTTTTTATATCGGATTGTCAGGTGTGGGGATGATGTTCTCATCAATGGCGTCTGGAAATGACGCTGGCGGGCTTCAATCTCCTGCGTGTGGCGTTGTTTGCGACCCGTATATTTGTGTGAGTTCAGATGGCATTTCCCCAGAGTTAACAAGGAAATATCTCGGCGAAAAAGCCGCTGAAAACTTACAATCATTACAAGGCTACGATCCCAGCGAATTTACATTCTCTAACGGTGTATTTTGCGATGTTAAAGAAAAATTATGTCGTGATGATCGTTATTTTGGTGTGGATGGTAAGCGGAGTGGAAAAATCAATCAAACCACCACAAAGATGTTATTTATGTGTCGTGAGTGATGTCTTGTTTACATTATGTTCTATTCGGCATTGTCTGCTATTCGTCATTAACCTCTTGAGCGACAGAGAGGAGTGGGGCGTTAACGTTTATGACGGGGAGAGTCCCCGTCGGTTGATATTTACTTAATTTGAATATCGACGTTATATTTTTTAGTTTTGTTTTTACGGGCGTCATTTCGGGTTTGCAGCACTCGCAGCTCATATTTGCCAGAAGCAGGGAGTGAGTATTGTCCGTGACTATCGAGTTCTGGGGAATATCTGGATAAATCAACAGAATCATCGATTCCTGGCCCGAAGAGGTAAGTATCAGCGCCTTCATTAGAGATACTCACGTGCACTTTCTGACCTTTTTTGGCATAGAAGGTATATGTATCGTAATCGTATCCCTTTATTTCGCCGGAGTACTGAGCGCTGCTATGGCCTTTTCTGAACTCAACATTGACATTCTTACCCGCAGCAAAGCTCGTGGAGGTTAGCAGTGCAAGCAACAATACAGCCTTACTGATGCCCTTAATTTTCATTGGTAGTCTCCTGTTCAGAATGAGTACGATGAACTGTTATAATATAACAATCCTTCACGGGAGAATTCCAGTGGCTTTCCTGTGTTCGGTTAAATCCCGGCGCGGCATTTTTGCCGGGGGGATTACTTATAAAGGGGGCATGGACTGAACAAACCGTAGAAATCTACAGCTGGCTGGCTTGTGGCGCGGGTTTCATTGATGTTAGCTTATGCCAAAACCTGGCATCTTAAAGAGTAAAAGTATGTTTTGTGTGATTTATCGAAGCAGCAAGCGTGACCAGACCTATTTATATGTCGAAAAAAAAGACGATTTTTCGCGTGTTCCTGAGGAACTGATGAAAGGTTTTGGTCAGCCTCAGTTAGCGATGATTCTTCCGCTGGATGGGCGGAAGAAACTGGTCAATGCCGATATTGAAAAGGTTAAACAGGCATTAACCGAGCAAGGTTACTATTTGCAGTTACCGCCACCACCCGAAGATTTGCTGAAGCAACATCTTTCCGTCATGGGGCAGAAAACAGACGACACGAACAAATAACCGATATCCGGCGGTGGCATTATCTTTGTCGGCGCGGGTTTTCATATCCACGATAAGGTGAGGGGAACGTTATGTATCAACATCACAACTGGCAAGGTGCGCTGCTGGATTATCCGGTGAGTAAAGTAGTCTGTGTTGGCAGTAACTATGCCAAACATATTAAAGAGATGGGCAGCGCAGTACCCGAAGAGCCAGTGCTGTTTATTAAACCAGAAACGGCACTGTGCGATCTGCGGCAGCCATTGGCGATCCCATCCGATTTCGGTTCAGTTCATCATGAAGTCGAACTGGCGGTGTTGATTGGCGCGACGCTGCGTCAGGCTACGGAAGAGCATGTCCGCAAAGCCATTGCCGGTTACGGCGTGGCGCTCGATCTGACATTGCGTGATGTTCAGGGAAAAATGAAGAAAGCCGGGCAGCCGTGGGAAAAGGCCAAAGCGTTTGATAACTCTTGTCCGCTTTCCGGGTTTATTCCCGCGGCGGAGTTTACCGGCGATCCGCAAAATACAACGCTGGGCCTGAGCGTAAACGGCGAGCAACGCCAGCAAGGTACGACTGCGGACATGATCCATAAAATCGTTCCGCTGATCGCTTATATGAGCAAGTTTTTTACCCTCAAGGCCGGTGACGTTGTGCTGACAGGCACGCCTGATGGTGTCGGCCCGTTGCAAAGCGGTGATGAGCTGACAGTCACTTTCGATGGGCATTCTTTGACAACTCGCGTTTTGTAATACTTTTTGCCGCCTGAAAGCGGCGGCAAAACTTGCATCGCTGTGCCAGACTGGTTATAAGGTGCGTTTTAACGTAATGGCGGAACACCTGATGAGCGATGTACCTTTCTGGCAAAGTAAAACCCTGGACGAAATGAGCGATGCGGAATGGGAGTCGTTGTGTGATGGTTGCGGTCAGTGTTGCCTGCATAAACTGATGGATGAAGACACCGACGAAATCTACTTCACTAACGTCGCCTGTCGCCAGCTCAATATTAAAACCTGTCAATGTCGGAACTACGAACGTCGTTTCGAGTTTGAACCCGACTGCATTAAATTAACCCGTGAAAATCTGCCAACATTCGAATGGCTGCCAATGACCTGCGCTTATCGTTTGCTGGCGGAAGGTAAAGGTTTACCTGCGTGGCATCCGCTACTTACTGGTTCGAAAGCGGCAATGCATGGTGAACGTATCTCTGTGCGTCATATCGCAGTAAAAGAATCAGAAGTGATTGACTGGCAGGATCATATCTTAAATAAACCTGACTGGGCGCAGTGATAAATTTAATAGATGTTGATGGGGGCTTTCTTAATATACGTCTGGATGCTCGCCATTTCGTAGCCCTGTTTTTGAAAGCGCTCTGTCATAATGAGAGTTACCCGATACCTTATTATCAACAGGTAACTCTCAATCTTTAAAAAACGTCTGTATTTTTAAATGTGATAAACTTTATACCTTGAGTACATAGAGAGAATAATCGCTTATCAGACTTCAGGTATCTCAAAGAGTGTCTTCTTACCGTGTCTTTTCTGATACTCATTACAGGTGTTAATCATTTTTTTGGCCGCTTACTTTTAGTAAAGAAAGCATTAAATCATCATAATCAACGTAGAATCTGGTTGTTTCAGTTTCCGTTTTTATCACCCCGATGGCGGCTATTTCGGTAGTTAATTTCAATTTGGCGGCATCGATATCTTTATTCGCTTGTTTAACCGTGTTAGACAGGGTGGTAAAGAAACTCTGCGCAGATTTTAACTTGTTCTTCAATTCTGGAATCAGTTTCCCTTCAACTACGCCCGCAGCAATAGAACACAGTTTCTTGATGCCGTCATCCAGTACCTTAATGAGAATGCCTTTCTGGGCGAATGCTTCGATTCTATTTTAAACCAGGTGATATTTTTCCTTTCTGCTGGATGGACGCTGTCGCCAGAAGGCCGCGTGAGCACAGGATAAGAGAACGAAAAATCAGCAGTCTATGCAGCGACAAATATTGATAGCCTGAATCAGTATTGATCTGCTGATAAGAACAGACTACTGTATATAAAAACAGTATAACTTCAGGCAGATTATTATGTTGTTTATCAAGCCTGCGGATCTCCGCGAAATTGTGACTTTTCCGCTATTTAGCGATCTTGTTCAGTGTGGCTTTCCTTCACCGGCCGCAGATTACGTTGAACAGCGCATCGATCTGAATCAACTGTTGATCCAGCATCCCAGCGCGACTTATTTCGTCAAAGCAAGTGGTGATTCTATGATTGATGGTGGGATTAGTGACGGTGATTTACTGATTGTCGATAGCGCTATTACCGCCAGCCATGGTGATATTGTCATCGCTGCTGTTGACGGTGAGTTTACGGTGAAAAAATTGCAACTACGCCCGACGGTACAGCTTACTCCTATGAACAGTGCGTACTCGCCCATTACCATCAGTAGCGAAGATACGCTGGATGTCTTTGGTGTGGTGATCCACGTCGTTAAGGCGATGCGCTGATGTTTGCCCTCTGTGATGTAAACGCGTTTTATGCCAGCTGTGAGACGGTGTTTCGCCCTGATTTATGGGGTAAACCGGTGGTTGTGCTATCGAATAATGACGGTTGCGTTATCGCCCGAAACGCTGAGGCAAAGGCGCTGGGCGTTAAAATGGGCGATCCCTGGTTCAAACAAAAAGATCTGTTTCGTCGCTGTGGCGTGGTTTGCTTTAGCAGCAATTATGAGCTTTACGCAGACATGAGTAATCGGGTGATGTCGACGCTGGAAGAACTATCGCCCCGCGTCGAGATTTACAGTATTGATGAGGCATTCTGCGATCTGACAGGTGTGCATAATTATCGCGATCTGACTGATTTTGGCAGAGAAATTTGCGCAACGGTGCTACAACGTACCCATCTTACTGTTGGTGTGGGGATCGCCCAGACCAAAACGCTGGCTAAGCTTGCCAATCATGCGGCAAAAAAATGGCAGCGGCAGACGGGCGGGGTGGTGGATTTATCAAATCTGGAACGCCAGCGTAAATTAATGTCTGCTCTCCCCGTGGATGAAGTCTGGGGGATTGGACGGCGGATCAGCAAAAAACTGGACGCGATGGGGATCAAAACCGTTCTCGATTTGGCGGATTCAGATATCCGGTTTATCCGTAAACATTTTAATGTCGTGCTCGAAAGAACGGTGCGTGAACTGCGCGGTGAACCCTGTTTGCAACTGGAAGAGTTTGCACCGACGAAGCAGGAAATTATCTGTTCCCGCTCGTTTGGTGAACGCATCACGGATTATCCGTCGATGCGGCAGGCCATTTGTAGTTACGCTGCCCGGGCGGCGGAAAAACTTCGCAGCGAGCATCAATATTGTCGGTTTATCTCCACGTTTATTAAGACGTCACCATTTGCGTTCAATGAACCTTATTACGGCAATAGCGCATCGGTAAAACTGCTGACGCCCACTCAGGACAGCAGGGATATCATTAACGCCGCTACGCGATCTCTGGATGCCATCTGGCAAGCGGGCCATTGCTACCAAAAAGCGGGCGTGATGCTGGGGGATTTCTTCAGTCAGGGAGTCGCGCAGCTCAATTTATTCGATGACAACGCACCGCGCCCCGGGAGTGAGCAATTGATGGCGGTAATGGATACGCTGAATGCTAAAGAGGGCAGAGGAACACTCTATTTTGCCGGGCAGGGGATCCAGCAACAATGGCAGATGAAGCGTGCCATGCTTTCACCATGTTATACAACGCGAAGTTCTGATTTACTGCGGGTCAAATAAACATAGCGGCAGGAAAAAGCGCTCCCGCAGGAGCGCCGAATGGATTAGCGACCGAACAGGTCACGTTTTTTCGCTTTAAACGGCTGGGAAATCACCACCAGCACCGCGACAATCAGGTAAGCGATAAAAATACCGAGCAGCCACTGCGGCATTTCCAGACCTAAAAATTCCCACTGACGCTCGGCGCAATCGCCAGAGGCGACAAACACTTGCGGCACCCATTTATCCAGCGGCAGCCATTCCGGGAAACGAGCCATAAAATCACAGGTCGCAAACGGCGAAGGATAGAGCTGAAGCATGGTGTGCTCGTAAGTTAACTGCACACCGCGGAACGCACTATACAACCAGATAACCATCGCTACATAACGCAGCGGAGTTTTCGGGGCGATCGCGCCAATCAGCGCAGCACCCAGAACGCCGAATAACGCGCAGCGTTCATAAATACAGAGCACGCAAGGTTTCAGTAACATCACATGCTGGAACCACAGCGCCGTCAGTTCCAGTGCCAGAGCAGTAAACGCCATCAACAGCCATGCACCCCGGCCTTGTGAACATTGGTTCAAAAATCGCAACATAATCATTTCCCTGCAATATGCATAGAGTGCGCAGTTTAAACCAATTCATTCGCTGCGCCACCAGGAGGCAGCAAAAATAGGACGCAATTGGACAATTATCGGGCGAAAAGGCAAACCGGGCATTTATATGCCCGGTAAGTTGTTATCAAAGCGTTGCTATCCAGCCCATTTGCATAAACCATTCGGTTACAGGAGCAAGCGTAAACTCGACGCAGAGCAGCCCGACGAGTGTCAGGACGAGGGTGTAAGGCAGGGCCATCCACACCATGCGGCCATAAGAGAGACGAATCAATGGCGCGAGTGCAGAGGTCAGCAGGAACAGGAACGCAGCCTGACCGTTCGGCGTAGCGACGGAGGGCAGATTGGTACCGGTATTAATGGCGACCGCCAGCAGCTCATATTGCTTCAACGTGATAGCGCCACTTTTCATTGCCGCTTTCGCTTCGTTGATATAAATCGTCCCCACGAAGACGTTATCCGAAATGGATGACAGCAGACCGTTGAAAATATAGAACAACGACAGCTGAGCATGTTCAGATGCCTGCAACACAAACTGAATAATCGGCGAAAACAGTTGTTGGTCGATAATCACCGCGACTACTGAGAAAAACACCGTCAACAGTGCGGTGAATGGCAGAGATTCGGTGAAGGCTTTACCGATAGCATGTTCATCGGTAACACCGGTCAATGATGTCGCCAGAATAATGACCGACAAACCAATCAAACCGACTTCTGCCAGATGTAGTGCCAGCGCGGTGACCAGCCAGACGCCGATAATCGCCTGCACAATCAGACGAATTTTGTCCTGACGTGTACGCTGGAGACGGCTTTGATCGTCAAACTGTTGCAGCACTTCGCGGACTTTCTCCGGCAGCGTTTCACCGTAGCCAAACCAACGCAGCTTCTCTACCAGCAGGCAGGTTAACAGGCCACAAATCAGAACCGGGACGGTCACCGGCGACATGCGCAGGAAGAAATCGCCAAAATGCCAGCCAGCCGCTTTAGCGATGATCAGGTTTTGTGGTTCGCCCACCATGGTCATCACGCCGCCTAATGCGGTGCCGACACCGGCATGCATCATCAGACTACGCAGAAAGCCACGGAACTGTTCCAGAACCACTTTGTAATGCTTGTCGATATGACTATCGTCTTGCAGGTCGGTATCTTCAGTACGGGAAGAGGCTACGCGGTGATAAATACCATAAAAACCGACTGCAACGCTGATCACCACCGCCACGACGGTTAAGGCATCGAGGAACGCGGAGAGGAACGCCGCCGCCACGCAAAAAGAGAGCGACAGCAGCATTTTGGAGCGAATACTTAACAGCAAACGGGTAAATATGAACAACAACAGCTGTTTCATAAAATAGATACCCGCCACCATAAACATCAGTAACAGCAAGACTTCAAGATTTGCCGCCACTTCTTCACGAACATGTTCCGCGCTGGTCATGCCGATGAATACCGCTTCGATAGCCAACAGACCACCGGGGAGCAGCGGGTAGCATTTCAGGGCCATCGCCAGAGTGAAAATAAATTCCGCTACCAGCAACCAGCCAGCGACGAAAGGGCTGATGAGGAAAATTAACGGATTTACGATTAAGAAAATGATGAGGGCGAGTTTGTACCAGTCGGGGGACTGTCCCAAAAAATTGCGCCATAGTGCGCGGCCCCAGGAGATCTCCATGATGGTTTCCCTTACCTTAGAAATAATCAATGATGTTTTTATGTTTAAACGCAAAGCTTAACGGTCAGACAGGAGTGAGGCAAGTCTTGATAGTCAAGGGGAAAGAGATGCAGAAAATGAAGCCTTGATCCCTTTTTTCTTCTTTTTGTCTTCTATCAGCGTAGTTAGCCCTCTGGTATGATGAGTCCAACTTTGTTTTGCTGTGTTATGGAAATCTCACTATGGTCATTAAGGCGCAAAGCCCGGCGGGTTTCGCGGAAGAGTACATTATTGAAAGTATCTGGAATAACCGCTTCCCTCCCGGGACTATTTTGCCCGCAGAACGTGAACTTTCAGAATTAATTGGCGTAACGCGTACTACGTTACGTGAAGTGTTACAACGTCTGGCACGAGATGGCTGGTTGACCATTCAACACGGCAAGCCGACGAAGGTGAATAATTTCTGGGAAACCTCTGGTTTAAATATCCTTGAAACACTGGCGCGACTGGACCACGAAAGTGTGCCGCAACTTATTGATAATTTGCTGTCGGTGCGTACCAATATTTCAACTATTTTTATTCGCACCGCGTTTCGTCAACATCCCGATAAAGCGCAGGAAGTGCTGGCAACCGCTAATGAAGTGGCCGATCACGCCGACGCCTTTGCCGAGCTGGATTACAACATTTTCCGCGGCCTGGCGTTTGCTTCCGGCAACCCGATTTACGGTCTGATCCTTAACGGGATGAAAGGGCTGTATACGCGCATTGGTCGTCACTATTTCGCCAATCCGGAAGCGCGCAGTCTGGCGCTGGGCTTCTATCACAAACTGTCGGCGTTGTGCAGTGAAGGCGCACACGATCAGGTATATGAAACAGTGCGTCGCTATGGGCATGAGAGTGGCGAGATTTGGCACCGGATGCAGAAAAATCTGCCGGGTGATTTAGCCATTCAGGGACGATAATCCTTCCAGACGGATGACAAACGTATAATTGCCTGATGCGCTACGCTTATCAGGCCTACGTGTTTTTTTGCAATGTATTGAATTTGCGATACTTTGTAGGCCGGATAAGGCATTTACGCCGCATCCGGCAAAAATGAGTCCTCCTCAAACGAGGAGGACTATTTACAGATTTCCCATTCTCGGCGGGCAACGTTCCAGCAACTCGACGCTGCCGTCTTCGTTTTGCTGTTCCAGCATCACATCAAATCCCCACAGGCGATGCACATGCTTCAGCACTTCTTTGCGCCCCCGATCCAGCGGTGCGCGATTATGTGGAATGTAACGCAGCGTCAGCGAACGGTCGCCGCGCAAATCCACGTTCCAGATCTGAATATTCGGCTCCAGATTACTTAAGTTATATTGCGACGATAACCGGTTACGGATTTCCCGATAACCTTCTTCATTATGAATAGCGGAAATCTCCAGATAATTATGCCGATCATCATCCAGCACGGTGAAGAAGCGGAAATCACGCATCACTTTCGGTGACAGGAACTGGCTGATAAAACTCTCATCTTTGAAATCACGCATCGCGAAATGCAGCGTTTCCAGCCAGTCGGAACCGGCGATATCCGGGAACCAGTATTTGTCTTCTTCCGTTGGTGACTGACAAATCCGTTTAATATCCTGGAACATGGCAAACCCGAGGGCATACGGGTTGATGCCGCTGTACCACGGGCTGTTATAGGGCGGCTGGAAGACCACATTGGTGTGGCTGTGCAAAAACTCCAGCATAAAACGTTCCGTTACTTTCCCTTCATCATACAGATGGTTAAGGATGGTGTAGTGCCAGAAGGTCGCCCAGCCTTCGTTCATCACCTGAGTCTGTTTTTGCGGATAAAAATACTGGCTCACCTTACGCACAATACGCAGGATTTCACGCTGCCATGATTCCAGCAGTGGCGCATTTTTCTCCATAAAATAGAGCAGGTTTTCTTGTGGTTCGGACGGATAGCGGCGCGCTTCAGCAACCGTTTTCTCTTCCTCGCGCTTCGGCAGGGTACGCCAGAGCATATTGACCTGACTTTGCAGATACTCTTCGCGACTCTTCTGCCGGGCTTTCTCTTCTTGCAGCGAGATTTTTTGCGGGCGTTTGTACCGGTCCACGCCGTAGTTCATCAGCGCGTGGCACGAGTCCAGAAGCCGTTCTACTTCATCAACGCCATAACGCTCTTCGCACTCGGTAATATATTTACGGGCAAAAATCAGATAATCGACAATCGAACTGGCGTCGGTCCAGCTACGGAATAAGTAATTGTTTTTGAAGAAAGAGTTATGCCCATAGCAGGCATGAGCCATCACCAGCGCTTGCATGGTAATGGTGTTCTCTTCCATCAGGTAAGCGATACACGGGTTAGAGTTAATGACGATTTCATAGGCTAGTCCTTGCTGACCGTGCTTATACAGCCGTTCAGTCTCGATAAACTTTTTACCGAATGACCAGTGCGGATAGTTAATTGGCATGCCGACGCTGGAGTAGGCATCCATCATCTGTTCTGAGGTTATCACTTCAATCTGGTGCGGGTAGGTATCCAGCCGGTAGAGTTTCGCCACCCGGTCTATCTCTGCCAGATAAACATCCAGCAGGTCGAACGTCCAGTCGGGTCCATCGCTCAAACGTGTGGTGTCCTTATTCATAGAATCGATCGTCGCCATACGCGCACCTCATTGTTGTCGGCGCTCTCTGTGTGGAGCACCTCATTTCAAGCATAGAACACCTGTTAAAAACCGCGTCGCCGGAGAATTTTTTTCTTTGCGATTTCTTATTATCAGAGTGCCACTAATCCGCTTCTGAACGGAATTTTATGCTGGATAAAAAGGGCGTTCAGCAGGAGATACTAAAGACGCCATATTGCCGCAGAGTCAGGGAGATGTGAGCCAGCTCACCATAAAAAAGCTGTATGTTGAATAATATTTTCAACTGAGTTATCAAGATGTAATTAGATTATTGTTCTTTTACTGTATCTACCGTTATCGGAGTGGCTATGCGAGTTGTCATACTGGGAAGTGGTGTGGTAGGCGTTGCCAGCGCCTGGTACTTAAATCAGGCAGGACATGAGGTCACCGTCATTGATCGGGAGCCGGGGGCCGCCCTGGAAACCAGTGCCGCGAATGCAGGGCAAATCTCCCCCGGATATGCTGCACCGTGGGCGGCACCAGGTGTGCCTTTAAAAGCGATTAAATGGATGTTCCAGCGCCATGCGCCGCTGGCGGTTCGTCTCGACGGTACGCAGTTCCAGTTGAAATGGATGTGGCAAATGTTACGTAACTGCGACACCAGCCACTATATGGAAAACAAAGGGCGGATGGTGCGTCTGGCGGAATACAGCCGTGATTGCCTGAAAGCATTGCGCGCCGAAACCAATATTCAGTATGAAGGGCGTCAGGGTGGGACGCTGCAACTGTTCCGTACCGAACAACAGTATGAAAACGCGACCCGCGATATCGCCGTGCTGGAAGATGCCGGCGTACCGTATCAGCTGCTGGAATCCAGCCGCCTGGCGGAAGTGGAGCCCGCGCTGGCAGAAGTGGCGCACAAACTGACGGGCGGCCTGCAACTGCCCAATGATGAAACCGGAGACTGCCAGCTGTTTACCCAGAATCTGGCGCGGATGGCGGAGCAGGCGGGGGTTAAATTCCGCTTTAATACGCCCGTTGACCAACTGCTTTGCGACGGCGAGCAAATCTACGGCGTGAAGTGTGGTGATGAAGTGATTAAGGCCGATGCGTATGTGATGGCGTTTGGTTCTTACTCGACGGCGATGCTCAAAGGCATTGTTGATATTCCGGTGTATCCGCTGAAAGGCTACTCGCTGACTATTCCGATTGCGCAGGAAGATGGTGCGCCGGTGTCTACTATCCTTGATGAAACCTACAAAATCGCCATTACCCGTTTCGATAACCGCATTCGTGTTGGCGGAATGGCGGAAATTGTTGGCTTTAACACCGAGCTGTTGCAACCGCGTCGTGAAACGCTGGAGATGGTGGTTCGCGATCTCTATCCACGCGGCGGTCATGTTGAGCAGGCGACTTTCTGGACTGGCCTGCGCCCGATGACGCCAGACGGCACGCCGGTTGTCGGGCGTACACGCTTTAAAAATCTGTGGCTGAATACCGGTCACGGCACGCTCGGCTGGACGATGGCTTGCGGTTCCGGTCAGTTGTTAAGCGATCTGCTCTCGGGGCGCACGCCAGCGATCCCGTATGAAGATCTAAGCGTAGCGCGCTACAGCCGTGGATTTACGCCATTACGCCCGGGCCATTTACATGGCGCACACAGCTAAGGAAACGAGATGACCCGTCCGATACAGGCCAGCCTCGATCTGCAGGCATTAAAACAGAATCTGTCCATTGTCCGCCAGGCCGCGCCGCGCGCGCGCGTCTGGTCGGTGGTAAAAGCGAACGCTTACGGGCACGGTATTGAGCGTATCTGGAGCGCGATCGGGGCTACCGATGGCTTTGCATTGCTTAACCTGGAAGAGGCAATAACGTTACGTGAGCGCGGCTGGAAAGGACCGATCCTGATGCTGGAAGGATTTTTCCATGCTCAGGATCTGGAGATTTATGACCAGCACCGCCTGACCACCTGCGTACACAGCAACTGGCAGCTCAAAGCACTGCAAAATGCGCGGCTAAAAGCACCGTTGGATATTTATCTTAAAGTGAACAGTGGAATGAATCGGTTGGGCTTCCAGCCCGATCGCGTGCTTACCGTCTGGCAGCAGTTGCGGGCGATGGCGAATGTTGGCGAAATGACCCTGATGTCACATTTTGCCGAAGCGGAACATCCTGATGGAATTTCCGGCGCGATGGCGCGTATTGAGCAGGCGGCGGAAGGGCTGGAGTGTCGGCGTTCGTTGTCCAATTCGGCGGCGACTCTGTGGCACCCGGAAGCGCATTTTGACTGGGTTCGGCCTGGCATTATTTTGTATGGCGCTTCGCCGTCCGGTCAGTGGCGTGATATCGCCAATACCGGATTACGTCCGGTGATGACGCTAAGCAGTGAGATTATTGGTGTCCAGACGCTAAAAGCGGGCGAGCGTGTGGGCTACGGCGGTCGCTATACTGCGCGCGATGAACAGCGAATCGGCATTGTCGCCGCAGGATACGCCGACGGTTATCCGCGCCACGCGCCTACCGGTACCCCTGTTTTAGTGGACGGCGTTCGCACCATGACGGTGGGGACAGTCTCGATGGATATGCTGGCGGTCGATTTAACGCCTTGCCCGCAAGCGGGTATTGGTACGCCAGTTGAGCTGTGGGGCAAGGAGATCAAAATTGATGATGTCGCCGCCGCTGCCGGAACGGTAGGCTATGAGTTGATGTGCGCGCTGGCGTTACGCGTCCCGGTTGTGACGGTGTAACTTGTTATCGCTGGATGCGACCAGCGTCGTATCCAGCGTTACAAAACACATTAAACTTAAGATTCGGCTTCTTCCTCCGCTACCCGAACACCAATCTTCAACACTTCATTATCTTCTTTCTCGGCCACCGTCCAGATCATCCCGGCAAACTCTACCTGGTCACCGACAACCGGTGCTGCGCCTAACAACTGCTGGACGATTTCACCCAGCGTTTGCTGCTTATCGCGATATTCTCGCCCGTCTTCCAGGCCATATATCAGCGCCACATCAGCATATTTGGCGCTGGCTTCGAGAATGAAGTCACCAAAGAAGCGTTGATCCAGCGCGACCGGCGGCGACTGGCTGAACAGTTTACCGAGCGCCGGGAGATCGCGTTCCCGACCAATTACACACAACACATCGCCTTCGCGCAGTCGGGTGCTGCCGGTGGGATGAAGCAACTGGTTATCACGAAACAGTGCCGCAATACGCGTCTCTTTTGGCATATGCAAATCACGCAGTGCCGCGCCCACGCACCATTTATCGGCACTCAATTGATAAACAAACTGCTCCCACGGATTTTCCGGATGAATATCCAGGCCAACGCGTGACACCGGACGTCCCACTGGCGGAACGACCACTTTGGCTTTTTTCGCCGCCCACGAGAGTGATGTTCCCTGCAATAGCAGTGAAACCAGGACCACAAAGAAGGCGACATTAAAGAACAGTCGCGCATTCTCCAGCCCCGCCATCATCGGGAACACAGCCAGAATAATCGGCACCGCGCCGCGTAATCCTACCCAGCTGATAAACACGCGCTCACGCAGATTGAAGCCACGGAACGGTAGCAATCCGGCAAATACCGAAAGAGGACGGGCGAAGAAAATCATCCATGCGGACAAAATGAGCGCCGGAATGGCAATAGGCAGCAGATCGCTTGGGTTAACCAATAGCCCCAGCACCAGGAACATGGCGATTTGCGCCAGCCAGGCGAGGCCGTCGAAATTTTGCAGGATGCCGTAGCGGTTGCGAATCGGCCGATTACCCAGCAGAAAACCGCACAGATAAACAGCCAGAATACCGCTGCCTTCCAGCGCCGTGGTTAAAGCAAAAATTAAAATACCGCCGCTTAATGCCAGCAATGGATATAATCCGGCGGGCAGGGCGATGCGATTAATCATTTGCAGCAGTAAATAACCACCGCCAAGCCCGATGACAATCCCGAGGCCAAATTGCTGCAGAATATCGACCACGAACATCCAGCTGACACTGCTTTCATGCTGCTGGATCATCGCAATCAGGGTAATCGTCAGAAAGACCGCCATTGGATCATTACTGCCGGATTCAATTTCCAGCGTCGAGCCAACACGTTCGTTAAGCCCCTTACCACCCAGCAGAGAAAAGACCGCTGCAGCATCGGTGGAGCCGACGATAGCGCCGATTAATAATCCTTCAATCAAATCAAGATTAAACAGCCACGCCGCCATCATGCCGGTTAAACCAGAGGTGATAAGCACGCCCAGCGTCGCCAGCGACAGTGCCGGTCCTAACGCCACACGAAAGGAACTGGCCTGAGTGCGCATCCCGCCGTCGAGCAAAATAATCGCCAGCGCCAGGTTACTTACCATGTAGGCGAAGGGATAATTATCAAACGGGATACCGCCGACGCCATCAACCCCCGCCAGCATGCCGATCGCCAGAAAAATAACCAGAATGGGAATGCCAAGACGGGAAGAAAATGAACTAAGTAAAATACTGCTGGTGACAAGGATGGATCCTAAGATGAAAAGGCTAATTATTGTTGTGGCATCCAACGGTCGGTTACTCCTGATTACGCTGTCTCTTATATAAACCCTACCATATTAGCGGCAGAGACAGCGTTTTACTTAGCCCTGAAGCGTGATTTTTTTACATTTTAAGAACAGGATGACCGCTAATCGTCAACTGAGTGCCTTCCTGGGTGTTATTCAGAATGGCATGTGCGCCCAACGGCAGCGTAACCGTGCGTTGTTCATGACCAAAATCGAGGCCGGTAATGAGTGGAATCGACAGGCGGGAACGCAAAAACGCGTACACTGACTCCAGGTTGTAACCTGCGTCATAATCATTAGGCGTGCTGCCGCTAAAGCTACCGAGAATAATCGCCTTCTGACGTGGCAAAATTCCAGCATGATAGAGCTGCAACAGCATACGTTCGACGCGGAAAGGGTGCTCGTTAATATCTTCCAGCACCAGAATACCGTTCTCAATTTTTGGCATCCACGGTGTACCAATCAGTGAAATCAGCATCGCAAGATTGCCTCCCCACAGCGTGCCTTCGGTCTGACATGTCGGGCCTTCCCCTTGCCATTCAATGGTGAACGTTTTATTGCGTAACGCCAGCCAGAAGTGGTGCTCGGTAAAGGCATTTAGTTCATCCGCGCCAAAGTTTGCTACCAGCATGGGGCCGCTAAAGGTGATGACATTGCCTTGCGCCAGAAGACCGCACTGAATGGCGGTAAAATCGCTATGTCCGCAAATGAGTAACGGGTCATGTTGTTGGCGAGCCACCAGTGCCTGCCAGTCAATATCTGCCAGTAAACGACTGGCACCGTAACCGCCGCGTACAGACAGCACGATGGTGTTGGGGGTAGTCAGTCTGGCAAGAGAATTGAGATCTTCCAGACGCTCCGTTTCCGTACCCGCAAAACGCTCACAACGACGGGCAATAACCTCGACGTTATTGACCTGATGCCCCGCGTCGGTAAGGCGCTGGATACCACGCAGCGCGGCGTGCTGTTTAATGCAGTAACCCGATGGGGCAATTAAGTGAAACAGAGACATGGCAATTCCTTGCTGACAACAGAAACGAAATGTATATCATGCCGCTTAGGTGTGCCGTTGTCACCTCAACGGCGATTCCAGGCTATAAGGATAGAAGAAGTGAAATTGAGATGGTTTGCCTTTTTGATTGTGTTATTAGCGGGTTGTTCATCAAAGCATGACTATACGAACCCGCCGTGGAACGCGAAAGTTCCGGTGCAACGTGCGATGCAGTGGATGCCAATAAGCCAGAAAGCCGGTGCAGCCTGGGGCGTCGATCCACAATTGATCACGGCGATTATCGCTATCGAATCGGGTGGTAATCCGAACGCGGTGAGTAAATCGAATGCCATTGGTTTGATGCAGATAAAAGCTTCAACCTCCGGACGTGATGTATATCGTCGTATGGGCTGGAGTGGTGAGCC
The DNA here is from genome assembly GCF_003697165.2 of Escherichia coli DSM 30083 = JCM 1649 = ATCC 11775. Taxonomy (GTDB): domain Bacteria; phylum Pseudomonadota; class Gammaproteobacteria; order Enterobacterales; family Enterobacteriaceae; genus Escherichia; species Escherichia coli. The sequence goes on along the minus strand of NZ_CP033092.2, from coordinate 2,803,494 downwards.
GACGACCAGCGAGCTGAAAAATCCGGAGCGTAATATTTCAATGGGGGCGGCTTACCTGAATATTCTGGAAACCGGCCCGCTGGCAGGCATTGAAGATCCGAAGGTACTGCAATATGCGCTGGTGGTGTCATACGCTAACGGGGCAGGTGCGCTGCTACGGACTTTCTCGTCAGATCGGAAAAAGGCGATCAGCAAAATCAACGATCTGGATGCTGATGAGTTCCTCGATCACGTAGCGCGAAATCATCCTGCGCCGCAGGCTCCGCGCTATATCTACAAACTTGAGCAGGCACTGGACGCGATGTAAATCAGTCGCGCACTTTGTCCGCTTTCTCCCGGGCTTCTCGCTCGAGAGAGAAAATAATCCGCTGTAATTGCCGCTCCACCGTCGGGCTGACGTTAAGAAAACGGAAGCTCAGACGGGGAGTGGTGATGGTTTCATTTTTGCCATCAATCACTTTGCGCTCGCTGATGGAGATTAACTGGGCGTCAAAGTGAAAAACACCCCATTGCCCCATGTTGACTTCAATCTGAGCGAAGCGCATGCCTTCGTGTAATTCGGCAGGCTTTGCTGTTTCCAGTAATGCGCCCATGCCGCCTAACGACAAATCATGCAGGCGGAAACGTAACGTACTGTTATCCGCCAGTTTGGTCTGGCAAAAATAAGGCGGATGGAGTGGGGCGGAGATGCGGAAATATCGGCGTCGTTGTACAAACCACAAGGTGGGAGGCGGTACGGTAATAAATGCCGGAAGCTGCAAGTATTCACTCTGCTGTAGTTGTTCAACAGTAAACTCGACTTTCGCGCCCTGGGTTTCGGCGGTAATGGTAATATGCTGCGCCTTTAACACAGCGTTGTTATCTTCGGCCTGACTGCCGAAATCCAGCACCAGTTTATCCGGGGTTATTACCAGTATTTTGCTGATCAGCTGCCCGCCATTCCAACTGATACGCAAAGGAATTGCGGCTTTGTGCAAATCGCGTAACACGCCCAGGACGGCTAACAGATTTTGTTTCAGGAACTGCTCATGGTAATGACTCACGCGGAAAAACTCCTGACTGACAAACTGTCTTTGGTTTATCGGTCACAGTTAACAAAACTTAATACAAATGCGCGAATATTTTTTACATGTTGTTCTTAAATCAGCCGACATACGCCCAGCATCGATTCCGCCCTTGCCTATACTTAGAGCGTTGACGTAAGCATTTCTTGCGTCCGATTCATCGAAACGAGGGCCTGAACATGGGAATTATTGCCTGGATTATTTTTGGCCTGATAGCCGGCATAATCGCCAAGCTAATCATGCCGGGACGTGATGGTGGTGGATTTTTCCTGACCTGTATTCTTGGGATAGTCGGTGCGGTGGTCGGCGGCTGGCTGGCGACCATGTTTGGCATTGGCGGCTCCATCAGCGGTTTTAATTTGCACAGCTTCCTGGTGGCGGTGGTGGGCGCTATCCTGGTGCTGGGCGTATTCCGCCTCCTGCGAAGAGAATAAGATTTTCATAAGGCGGATAGCGATACAGATGCCGCTATCCGCTTTCACATCAGAACGTATACTCGATACCAGCCCAGAAATTGCGACCTTCTTCAATAAACCCTTCACTGTAGGCATATTTGGTATCAAACAGGTTATTGACCGACGCATTAACGCTGAAGCCATGACCTAAGGTGTAATCGGCTCGAATGTGGGTCACCGCAAAACCGGCGGCTTTTTGTGAACCGTCACTGTTGCTGTAGCTGGAGGAACGCGCCTCTTCCGACAGCGTTACGCTTAACGGCTCCCACGGTTTGAGAGTCATCCATGCGGTCATTGTCTGCGTTGGCAGATCGGTTATCTTGCCGATGTCTTTACGTTTGGCATCAGCGTGGATCAGGGCGTAGCTCAATCCTACATCCAGTATATTGCTGATTTTCCCCTTAATACCGGCATCCAGACCGCTGTAATCCACCGTGCCGCTGTTCTGATTTTGAATGGTATCGGCATCGATATTGTGCGAGAGGATGGCATCACTCACCCGGTTATAGTAAACGCTGACCTCAAATCCCCAGTCGTGCGTGAAGGCACCATTCCAGGTTAAATCCACCCCGCGCGCGCGTTCCGGCTTGAGCTGCGGGTTAACAATCGCTATCTGGTTATACGCAGGTTTGGACGTGGTATAGCGTTCTTTCAGCGTCGGAAAGCGTGTGCGGTCATAGTACGAAAGCGCCAGCGTGTCTTCATTGGCAAAGTGGTATTTCCCCATCACCTGCCAGTTAAAAGCTGACTGATTGTTGTCGTCATAATGGGTGATACTGCCATCTTTCTCATGTTTTTTCGCTTCTACGCTATCGCGCCAGTCATAGCTGATTCCAGCCACGACATCGACATTATCGGCAGCAGCCCATTGATATTCACTGGCGAGCGACCAGGTACGATCTTCATAGCGATCGTAAGCGGCGTGCGGCGCACCTTTTTCCCGGTGTACGTCATCTTTCCAGTTAACGGCAAACGACAGCAGATCGTTTTCACGCACATCGGCTGCCAGTTGTAACCCGGCACCGTCGCTGTAATCGGAATAATGGCTGTAGCTGCCTTTTTTATTTTTCAAATCAGCCAGCGAGTTGTACATCATTAGCGTATTTTCAAAGGTGTCGCGATACAGCCGACTTTTCAGGGTAAAACGATCGTTTAGTTGGGTCGTTCCCTGATAATAAAAACTTTCTTTGTCATACTCTGGCCACTGCCAGTAGCGTGATTTCTGACCACTATTTCCACTGTATGGCGGGTTATCTTTTTCACCATCCTGCTTAATGTAAGTCAATGTGTATTCATCGTTTTCGCGTGGTGTAAAACCGAGCTTCACAATGCCGCGTTTATCATCAGCCGATGAATTAATCATCTTGCCGTGTTTGCCTGCAATATCATTATTTACACCATGCGGCAGGCCGAGAAAATCCTGCTTTAGCTGGCTACCGCTGACTTGCAAATACCCCAGATCGCTGCTGGCGGCAAATGAAGCATGCATATCGTAGGCATTGTCCTGGCTACGGCTCCATCCCTGACGATATCCCAGACTGGCTTCCAGCGGTTTAGTCGGCTTCTGGGTGGTGATATTAATGGCTCCGCCCATCTGATTAGGCCCCTGAAGCAGCGACGAATACCCTTTGGAAACTTCAACTGCCCCCAAATTGTTGGTCAGAATCCGCGCCAGATCGAGGTTGCCGTCATAGGGAACATAAATGGGCACACCGTCGAAATAGACCGGCACCTGACGACTATCAAAGCCACGAACTTTGACCTGTTCTTCGTTGCGGCTACCTGACTTTTGCAGCACCACGCCGGGGACGACACTTAATGCCTGAGCGACATTCTGTTTATCCAGGGCCTTCATGGTGGGTTGATCGAGAACGGTGGTCGTCGTTGATGATACCGGACTGGACCATACGGTCAGCGTGTCGCTCTCCTGAGCCGCTACGGCCTGCTGGGTAAAGGCAAGTGTTAATACTGTGCAGAGATAACGTTTTTTGAGTCTCATAGAATAAATTCCGTTTAACAAAGAATTAAATAGAGGCTGCGGGTTGCAGACTGACTTTAATGTCAGCAGGTGCCGCGTAATAAGGCGCGGAGGTAATAAAAAGGCGAATGCCGCAGTCGAGGTAATTTTTGAGTGTTGTCAGATTAATTCCGCCGGTCAGAGCCAGCGTGCAGTGGGGAGCCAGCGACGGTGCTATTTGCGCAATTTCAGTTGCCTGTTGCGGACTAAATTTGTCGAGCTGAAGTACGTCTGGTTGCGCGCGTAACGCGGCGATTGCCTCTTTCGGCGTGTCGGCTTCAACAACTATTTTCTTCTCGGGTGCGTGGCGACGTAACTGATTGATTGCGCCTGACCAGTCCTGATTGTCATGAAGAAAATGGCGGTGGTTGGCAAACAATAATATGGTTTCCGCACATCCGGCACGATGAATCAGTCCTCCGGCAGCCAGAATTGCCTGCGAGGCCAGTAAGCGGGTGCCCGGAATTGCTTTTCGGGTGCAGGCGATATTGCCATCAGGGTAACGTTCACGAAGTAACGCCAGCATTTGAGCGAGATAATCAGAAACACCGCAACTCCACTCCAGCACATTCTGGACTGCCTTCCATCCCTGATGAAGTGCTGCGGCATTACCTTGCGCACGGATTAGCCGCTGACCCGCGTTCGCTTGTGAACCGTCGCTGACCGCGTCATCAATAGTTAATCCCAGCGTAGTTAACATCTTACACGCGACAGAAATTCCGCTGACGCAGCCGCCCTGACGGAGAAAAAACTCTATATAGCCATGCTGGTGTCCAATATTTAATGCTCGCGTGGTCAGGTCACCGCCCTGGATATCTTCCAGAAGTAACGCATCGATTTGTGCCTGAGAAAGGAAAATCATCGCAGTGTCTCCTGCGGTACGCTATCCCACCAGATGAGCGCCCAGTCGCGGCTGGCAGGGGCGAGGGCACGAGCATCTTGTTGTTGATACCAGCGATATAACCGCTCACGCTCATCGTCGTTAAGCGCGCCCAGACTCCAGCTGACGTTCTGCTCAAAACGTTCCCAGGTGCTGTTATCCTGTTGGCAATTTTGTCCACGGATAAAATCAACGTGAGCATAAATTCCCATCTGATACAGGACGTTGAGTGCAAAGATATAGTTGGGTAATTCGATCACTTCCCGACCAGCCGCCCGCTGAATGGCTGGAGAGACGAACGAGGTGCTGACCAGATGAGTCGTATAGACGCGAAGCCGTGCCTGATTATTCAGTTTGCTCATTGCCTGGCGCATATCAGCCACCAGAGTGGAGCGGGAAGCCACGGCAATATCGCAGCGTGGCAGGTCACTCCAGTCCTCTTCCCAGGCGCGCTGGATCCAGTGGACATTGTCTGCCTTTAGCGCGGCGGCGCGACGGGCGGCAACGTTCAGCATCCCCTGACTGTAATCAACGCCATAAATCGTCGTGAGTTTGTCCGCCAGCGCCAGCGATACGGTACCCGGTCCGCAGCCCATATCGAATAAGGTTTGCGCGCCTTGCAGGTCAATTTTTGAGGTCAGTTGTTGCAGGTAGCTGTCCGTAGGCGAGGCGCAATTTTCCGCCATTTTTTCCGCCCGTTGATCCCAGTGATCCGGCGTTTTTTCTGTGCGATGGGCCAGCCTGAGTTGCTGAAGGTAAAGGTCTGCAAAATCAATATCGTCAATGAGCATGATTTTTCCTTAGTGCTTAATTGCAGAGAGGTGATGGTGAATCTGGTCGGCAGAAACCCGGTACAGGGCAGCCAGTTTTTTCGTTGTTAACTGTTCGGTCGGTAAGCCTTGTGTTACTCGTCCATCTGGCTCTACCTGGATAATGCTGTCGGCAATGGCGTTTGCATGGAGCGGATGATGAGTCGACATTAACATTGTCATGCCGTTATTTTTGAGCTGCGCCAGCGTGTCCAGAAGTTGGATCTGATGACCGAAATCGAGGCTGGAGGCAGGCTCATCCAGTAATAACAAGCGCGGTTGCTGGACGAGTGCACGGGCGATTAAAGCCAGCTGACGTTCACCGCCGCTAAGCGTATTCCAGCGTCGTGCCGCCAGATGCAAAATGCCCAGCTTTTCCAGTTGCTCCGTTGCTTTCAGGCGTTCTTGCTTACCGGGAACGGAAAAAGCGCCTATGGTGGGGGCCAGGCCCATCAACACCATATCCAGCACACTAAAAGCAAAAATGCCGTCGTGCGCCTGCGGCACCCAGGCAATAGCCTGCGCGCGCTGGCGATGGCTGAGTGTCTGCACAGGGAGGCTATCCAGTAAGATCTCGCCTTTTAATAACGGTATAACGCCAAGAATGGAGCGCATGAGTGTGGTTTTGCCGCAACCATTGGCTCCTAACAGACAACAAATTGTTCCTTGCGACAGGGTGAAGGACACGTCGCGTAGCACCGGATGGCGGGAGTAACCCAGAGACGCATGACGGACGGCAAGCAAAGTCACTGGCGACCTCCGCGTAACAACAAAAACAGGAAAAACGGTGCGCCAACAAAAGCGGTCAGAATGCCAAGTGGGATTTCTGTTGTTCCAATGCTGCGTGCCAGCGTATCGGTAAGCAGGAGCAGAATCGCGCCAGTACACATTGCCATGGGCAACAGCTGCTGATGGTTATGACCGGTCAACAAGCGGGCAATGTGCGGAACGACCAGGCCGACCCAACCAATTATGCCCGCTATTGCTACCGTGCTGGCGGTGATGAGTGTGGCACAGACAATCAATCCAAAGCGCAGACGTGTCACGTTCAGTCCCAGCGAACGGGCTTCGTCGTCGGAAAGCGTGAGTAAATTCATGCGCCAGCGGAGAAAAAACAGGGGCAAGGAGCCTATGAGAATGATCGGTGCAGCATAGCAGAGATCGCGTAAGGTCACGGTGGACAGCCCCCCCAGCAACCAGAAGGTAATTGACGGTAACTGGGTATAAGGATCGGCCAGCGTTTTTATTAGCGATATCCCCGCTCCGCACAACGTTCCTAACGCAATGCCTACCAGCACCAGGGTTAAGATCGGATCGTGGCGGGTCACCCGACGCGTAATCAACCAGACGCCCGCGACCACCATCAGCCCGCCGCAAAATGCGTACAGCTGGATGTAAACAATGGATAATCCCCACAGGATTGCCGCGCAGGCACCAAGTCCGGCACCGGCGGAGACGCCTAAAATATCCGGTGACACTAAGGGATTACGGAACATTCCCTGATAGGTGGTTCCGGCCCCTGCCAGCGCCGCGCCCAGAAACAGCGCAGCAAGAATACGCGGCACGCGGATTTGCCAGAAGACAATTTGTTCCTGCACAGGAACATTTTCTTGACGAAGAATGAGCGCCAGCAGTTGCTGCATATCGAGATGATAAGCCCCACTTACGGCGGCAAAAGTGATACTGATAGCTGCCAGCAGCAAAATACATCCGTTTACGGTTCTCATTAGCTCGCCACCAATTTTTGATAGTCGGCGTCACTGAGTGAACAATGCCAGAACAGTTGGGCGTAATGCTGTATGTCACTTTTAAACTGGCGATTGATGGCGGGATCCAGCCAGGCGTGAAGTCTGCGTAATCCCAGAAGACGGTTGATTCCCGGCGGGGCATCCAGCCAGCCAAAGGGCAGGCCACTTAAAAATAAGATGCGTTGTTCCGCAACCGCTTTCACGCCCTGCCAGAGAGGATCACGACGAATAAAATCTGCAGTAACGGCCTCCTGAACCAGAATAATATCCGGCTGCCAGCGCAGGAGATTTTCCATGGAAACCTGTGTCAGACCGTGGCGATCGGCTATTTGCGCGACGTTGTGCAAACCTAATAATTCCGCCGCCTCGGTATGCAACGAACCCTGTAAGCCCGTTTCCAGCCCTCGAGGACCGCGCGCAGCATAAAAGCTGAGATTAGCGGCGGGTGAGGTGGCGAATGCCTGAGCTTCACCAACGAAGCGGCTGGCGAGATTGGCTTGTTCTGCGGCGCGGTGCTCTTCGCCTAACGTTTTGCCAAGCGTTGTTAACTGTTCTGCTGATTGTTCCAGTTTCCCGTTAAGCAATAACCAGGGTATTTGTGTCTGTTCGCTAACCTGCCGTGCCTGGGAGATCCAGGTTTCATCCGTATTGCCGCAATCAACGACCAAATCGGGATGTAACGCCATAAGCCCTTCCAGCGAGAGTGTGCTGGCGCGCCCGGCGAGTCGTCCCAGCCTGGGGAACTGGCGAATGTGCTCTGGCAATGGAATTAATGCCTGACGGGCAAAATCAAAAGAGGAAAAACCGACCATTTTTTCTGGCGCGACAGCCAGCAATAGTAAATCGGCGGGCGCGCCTGCGCTGACGATGCGTGTAATGTTTTGGGCTTCGGGAAGCGTCCGTGAGGCCCAGAATTTGACTGATTGTGCGAAGGACGGCAGATGATGCAGGAACAATGTCGACGCAAGAATCTGTGTAAACCTCCGTCTGGTTAGTGACATAAGTAATATCCTGATAATTAAAACCGCTATATACTTACACATATAGCGAAAAAGATCATGTTTGATGTCAAAATTTGTCTAAAGAGACAGAATGATTTGCTTGTTTCTTAAATAACACTTTGTTCCACAAGAAAATTGTCAGGGAGAATGGGGAGTGGGGGAAAATATAAATAGAGGTGTAATGATTAACAAGTTGATAAAATAAAATTAAAATCTTCTCTAATAAAAGAAAATAAAGGCATAGACCGTAGAAAGAGTGGTATTTGGTATTTCGTGATGAAGAAAGAGCAATGCCAATTTTATGCACGTAATGGCATTGCTCGATATACAGTAAAGTTAAGGCGTAGGTTCCGCCTCTTTTTGTTTTAGCGGCTGTGTTGTTGATTCACTGAGTGGACGCGTCGCCGGAACATTGTCACACGGTTGCTCTTTCGGGCAGATCAAATCCAGCATTTTCAGCGTCACGCCATTGGTCCAGCCAAAGCCATCCTGTAATGGATATTCGCCACCGCCGCCCCCTGTTCCGGTGGTGCTGACATCATATTTTTCCACCAGCTTTTTCTCCCGGTCATAGGTGTGCTGAACATTGGTCAGGAAGTGCCAGCTAATGTCCATCGCTACCTCTTTTTGCCCGTAGTTTTGTAATCCTTCAGTCGCGACCCACTGCAACGGTGCCCAGCCGTTTGGCGCATCCCATTGTTGCCCACTTTTCACCGACGTGGTGTTCAGGCCGCCGGGTTGCAGCAGATGTGTTTTCGTCGCCGTCGCCATTTTGCTGGCGCGATCTTTCGCTGCCGCATTGACGTACAGCGGGAACAGGGCGGCCGCGGTTAACTGATTGCGCACTTTATGACTTTTCAGGTCGTAATCGGCATACCAGCCTTGTTGATCGTTCCACAGGTATTTTTCGATCCCTTTTTGACGGGCATTTGCCAGCGTTTCGTACTGGTTTGCCATCGCGTTATCTCCGATAGCTTTGCTGGCGCGGGCGAGGATTTTTTCCATTTTGAACATCAAGCTGTTCAGATCGACCGGTACGATGCTGGTGGTGCGTAAGGTGTTTAACTGCTGCGGATTGTCCATCCAGCGCGAGCTGAAATCCCAGCCAGACGCAGCGGCAGAGCGCAGGTCGCGGTAAATTTCAGTGGCAGGTCGATTCGGATTGCTTTTGGCAGTGGCAATATCTTCCACCCATGACTCTGGTCGTGGCGTATCGCGATCGTCCCAGTAGCGGTTGAGAAGGGTACCATCCTGAAGTTTTACAACGCGTTTTTCCTGTTGTCCGGCTTGCAGGTTTTCAACACCGTCCATCCAGTAAGCATATTCTTTTTGCATTTGCGGCAGGTATTGTTTCAACGCGGCGTCGCCTTCATGCTGCGCCAGTAACTCTACCATCAGGGCAAAGAAGGGCGGTTGCGAGCGGCTTAAATAGTAACTGCGGTTGCCGTTGGGAATATGACCGTAATTGTCTATTTCATGAGCAAAATTGGCCACCATATCCGCGACTTTATCCCAGTGACCGCTTTCGGCAAGTCCTAACATGGTGAAGTAACTGTCCCAGTAATATACCTCGCGAAAACGTCCGCCGGGCACGACATAAGGTTTTGGCAGCGGTAATAGAGAATCCCATTTTTCGGTGTTTTCGGTAGAACGCGTTAATACCGGCCAAAGTCCGTCAATATGTTCGCGCAGTGATTGCCCCTCTGGCGGAACATATTTCTCGCCCTCTTTCGGCAGGGTGAAATTGACGTTAACGAAATGGCGTAGATCAAATCCGCTCTGGTTTTGCTGCATCCGATAATCAGCAAGGATCATCAGCGGATCGCTGTTCGGCACGGCATCGGCAAAGGTTTTTTGGTCCGGAAAAAGTTTGGCGTTTTGCACATCATTAAACAGCGGCCCTAATAAAATATCAGGCGGTTGTGGTGTTACCGATGTTTCTTCTGCCTGCACCGATAGCGCAGCGAAACACAAAAAGATGCAGGCTGGAATTAACGCCATTTTTTGCGGGCGAGAAGGTGCGGGGGATTTCATCAGTCATTCTCCTTTGGCGAAACCGAATAAAACGGTATTCAAGTATCAGAAAACCTTAGTTCAGGATCGCACTAGCTGCATGATCGAAATCACATTCTGCGAACTGACAGACATTTTAGAAAAGGGAATTAAAGGGATAAATAACGGCGAAATAGAGTGATAAAATAACATCTGTTTATTAGTCAGCCAGCGACGTTGGGTTTGCGATTAGCGAAGAAAAATCATCATAATTTGGTGAAAAATATAACAGGTAGTTAAAAACATCAGTGCAGAGTAAATTGCCGGATGACATCAGAATGATGCCATCCGAACGGTGGTTTAACCCTGACGGTTGAAACGTTGCGTTTTAACGTCCAGCGTTAGCGTTTCTTCTGGTTGTATCGCATACAGTTTCTCACCCTGCTGGCAAATCCAGCCAATTCCCAGTTCACGGGCGATTAGGGCACTGTGGGATAGCGGACTTCCGGCGCTAAGGCAGATACCTTTTACAACCGCTGGATCCAGTTGCAGTACTGTGGAGGGATAAATGTTCTCCGCCAGTAGAATAGTTGGCGAGTTAAACTGCGGGAGTTCTTCTTTCGTTTGGGTCAGGTGGACCAGGGTGCGATGCAGAAGATCGTCCACATCGATATAGCGAGCCTGTAGATATTCATCATCCAGCTGTTGGTATTGCTGGCTAAGTTCTTTAAGAACTTGCTGCCAGGCATATTCCGCCGTGCAATGTTCATGCTGAAGGAGTTCGCTTGCCGCCGCCTGCAGTTCCGGATCATCTAACAGTGTATGGTGACCAGAAAAGATTGCGGCAATATCGTCAAGCCCGCAGGTTTCTGCTTTCGCTGTTAACGTCATCAGATCTAATAACGTGAAGTCAATGGCCTGGCGTAATCGTTCTTGTTCTTCTTCCACGGTCAGGGTTGATTTTGCCTGTACCGTACATAAAACAGGTTGATAATAAAAGGCTTTACCCGAAACAGGCGGAACGGGACGCAGAGTAGGTGGAGCAACTTCCTCCGTTTCACCAAAGTTATCTTCAGCCAGCTGACGGAAAGCGATCAGTGCCTCTTCAGCTTCTGGTCCTTTCGCAATCAGGCGCAGCGTATCGTTATAGCGAACTTGTAGTAACGCAATCTGGTTAATACTATCCGGTGTAACGCATTTGCCGTTTTTCTCCAGCAACATATCGGCATTAAATGTCGATAAGGTATAAACCAGCCGGGAGGCCGGACGTACATGCAGGCCGTTACGGTTTTTTATGACCACCGACAGAGAACGGGCTTCTTCATCGTACGGAGGACATGTGTCAGAGATTTCAGTGTCGGAGGACGGTAAACCCAGTTGTTCACGTTTGGCTTCCAGCGCATGCATGGCGTCAAAGATAACTTTGTCGATATCCGCCCCCGAGGCCGCGCTGACCGTTGCTGCCAGTGTACCTTCGACCAACGGCGCAGCACACAAACGTACTTTTGCGGCGATCTCGGGAGCCAGCAATTCCAGCGCAGTTTCAGCACTCAATAATGCGCTACCCATATCCATCATGACCAGCACATGGTCGGCATCGGCAACAGATTCGATGGCCTCCATCACTTTGACGGCATCGGTACCAATGGGATTATGTGGATCGTCAATTCCCGCGGCAATGGCGATTTTACAACTATCACTCATTAACATCTGACGGGCTAATTCACCGACACCTTCTCCCAGTCGGCTGCTATGTGAAACTATGACCAGGTTTACCATCACCAATTCCTTACTCTTTTGCGGCTAACGCCAACATTTGCATCATAAACATCACCGAGGTCGCGCCGGGATCCTGGTGACCAATACTGCGTTCACCGAGATAACTGGCGCGGCCTTTGCGGGCTTGCATCGTAATCGTACTTTGTGCAGCGGATTCGGCGATGCTACTGGCAGCGTCGAGCGCCGCCGGAACAGGGAGATTTTGCTCGCAGGACTGACGTAACGATTCCACCACCGGCACCCACACATCACACATGGTTTTATCGCCAGGTTCGGCTTTCCCGCGACTGATTACGCCGTCCGCGCCATCGCGGAACATCTGATAAAGCTCTTCCAGCGTCAGGCTTTGCCGTGCATGGGTTGTCTGTGCGGCGCGGATAAAGAAGGTACCGAACAGCGGACCACTGGCACCTCCGACGCTGGAAAGTAGTGTCATGCCGGTATTCTTGAGAATGAAACCGATATCTTTATCTGCGATAGCAGGGAGTTTTTCTACCACTTTGCTAAAGCCTCGATTCATATTTAGCCCGTGGTCAGCGTCGCCAATCTCGCGATCCAGTCCAGTAAGATACTCGCTCTCGGTGCTGAAAATATCGCCACAACGAGTGAGCCAGTTAACAATTTGAGTTCTGCTCAGTGACATTGCTTTCTCCTTATTTACCCCAGTTAAGGGCCGGGGTGTGGACAGGGGCGTCCCAGAATGCCAGCGTTTCGTCATCAACTTTCAGTAAGGTGATTGAGAAACCGGTCATATCCAGTGAGGTGCAGTACGCGCCAATTAAATTACGTTCGATAGTCAATCCCGCTTGCTGGCAACGTGTGGTCAGGCGGTTATAGACGCCGTACAGCTCAGAAAGCGGAGTTGCGCCAAGATTGTTAACCAGCGCAATCACCCGATCGCCAGACTGGAGCGGTTGTTTGGTTTGTGGTTCTTCCTGCCAGCTGCCTTGTTGATAATCCCAGAAACGCAAAGTGCGATGGTATGAGCCATTTTCCAGCAGGGTGTCGAACATTTCATCGACGGTTTGATCAAGGGAAGAGAAGGGGCGGCGGTCAATACCTGGCTCACCATGAATGCCGACGCCAAACTCCATCTCATTATCCGCCAGGGTAAAAGAAGGTTTGCCCGCGGCAGGAACGGTACAGGCACCGAGAGCGATACCTATTGAATGGCCTTGATTATTCAACTTACGCCCCAGTTCCGCACAGGCGTCCAGTGAGTCGCCACGCTCCGCCGCTGCACCTACGAGTTTTTCAATTAATACGGTGTTGGCAACGCCGCGCCGCCCGGCGGTATAAAGACTGTCTTTTACTGCAACGTCGTCATCAATGACCACAGTGGTCACTTTTACGCCGCTATCGTGCAGTAACTCGGTTGCTGTTTCGAAGTTAAGAATATCGCCGGTGTAATTTTTGATAATCAACAGTACACCTTCGCCGCCATCAATTTGCATGGCGCATTCAAAGATTTTATCGGGCGTCGGTGAGGTGAAAATTTCGCCCGGACAGGCCCCAGAAAGCATCCCCTGACCGATATAGCCACAGTGCATCGGCTCGTGTCCGCTGCCGCCACCCGACAGCAGGGCGACTTTCCCTGCAACGGGGGCATCAGCTCGGGTGACATACACCGGATCCTGATGCAGTGTCAGCGATGGATGCGCCTTCGCTAGTCCTGCCAGTTGTTCGTCCAGTACGTCTTGCACATCATTGATCAATTTTTTCATTATTTTGCTCCAGCAATTACGGTAGGGCATGGATGATGTTCAACGACACGGCGACCACTGACTGCCGATGAATCCATTGTGCATCAGGCAAGGGAAAAGAAAATTAGCCCAAATTATGTTTCATAGTGAAACATATGCTTTAATGAATGTTCCATATTGAAACTTTTACGTGTATTAATACTTAAAATTGCGAGCCGGAACACCTTTTGTCATAAGGGATGCGGGATATGAGTGGCGCTTTTAACAACGATGGTCGGGGCATATCTCCCTTAATTGCAACCTCCTGGGAGAGATGCAATAAGCTGATGAAACGGGAGACATGGAACGTACCACACCAGGCCCAGGGCGTGACATTTGCTTCTATTTATCGGCGTAAGAAAGCGATGCTGACGCTCGGGCAGGCTGCGCTGGAAGATGCCTGGGAATATATGGCATCGCGAGAGTGTGCGTTGCTTATCCTCGATGAAACCGCCTGCATTCTCAGCCGTAATGGCGATCCGCAAACCTTGCAGCAACTAAGTACACTGGGATTCAATGACGGCACGTATTGCGCCGAGGGAATTATTGGTACTTGTGCGCTATCGTTAGCGGCTATCTCTGGTCAGGCCGTGAAAACGATGGCCGATCAACATTTCAAACAGGCACTCTGGAACTGGGCCTTTTGCGCAACGCCGTTGTTTGACAGCAAGGGCCGATTGACGGGAACAATAGCGCTGGCGTGTCCGGTTGAGCAAACTACCGCAGCTGATTTGCCGTTGACGTTGGCAATCGCACGCGAGGTCGGAAATTTACTGCTGACGGACAGTTTGCTCGCTGAAACTAACCGTCATTTAAATCAACTTAATGCCCTGTTAGAAAGTATGGATGATGGCGTGATTAGCTGGGACGAGCAGGGTAATTTGCAATTTATCAATGCCCAGGCGGCGCGGGTCTTGCGCCTTGACGCGACGGCAAGTCAGGGACGAGCAATCACTGAACTCTTAACGTTACCCGCCGTATTGCAACAAGCAATAAAACAGTCACATCCGCTCAAACACGTAGAAGCCACCTTTGAAAGTCAGCATCAGTTTATTGATGCGGTGATAACCCTTAAACCGATAATAGAAACGCAGGGAACCAGCTTTATTTTATTGCTCCATCCTGTGGAACAGATGCGGCAGTTAATGACCAGTCAATTAGGAAAAGTCAGCCATACCTTCGCTCATATGCCACAGGACGATCCGCAAACCCGCCGCTTGATTCATTTTGGTCGCCAGGCGGCACGCAGTAGCTTTCCTGTCCTGCTTTGTGGAGAAGAGGGCGTGGGCAAGGCACTGCTAAGTCAGGCAATTCATAATGAAAGCGAGCGTGCAGCGGGGCCTTATATCGCCGTCAATTGTGAGTTATATGGTGATGCGGCGCTGGCGGAAGAATTTATTGGTGGCGATCGCACGGATAGTGAAAATGGCCGTCTGAGTCGGCTGGAACTGGCGCACGGCGGCACGCTGTTTCTTGAAAAGATTGAATATCTGGCGGTGGAGTTACAGTCTGCCTTGCTTCAGGTTATCAAGCAGGGGGTTATCACGCGACTGGATGCGCGGCGTTTAATACCCATTGATGTCAAAGTGATTGCCACAACGACCGCGGACCTCGCAATGCTGGTGGAACAAAATCGTTTTAGTCGCCAGCTGTATTACGCGCTGCATGCATTTGAAATTACCATCCCGCCACTGCGTATGCGGCGTGGCAGCATTCCGGCGCTGGTGAATAACAAATTACGCAGCCTTGAAAAACGCTTCTCTACGCGGCTGAAAATTGATGACGATGCCCTCGCTCGCCTGGTTTCCTGTGCATGGCCTGGCAACGATTTTGAACTTTACAGCGTCATCGAGAATCTTGCTCTGAGTAGTGATAATGGGCGCATTCGCGTCAGTGATTTGCCGGAACATCTGTTTACCGAGCAGGCGACAGATGATGTCAGCGCCACCCGCCTTTCCACCAGTCTGTCATTTGCGGAAGTTGAAAAAGAGGCAATTATTAACGCAGCCCAGGTCACAGGCGGTCGCATTCAGGAAATGTCGGCTTTACTTGGAATCGGCCGCACCACGCTGTGGCGGAAAATGAAGCAACATGGCATTGATGTGAGTCAGTTTAAGCGCCGTGGATAGCGGGAGAGTATGCACTCTCCCGCGTATGACTTGCTAATTAATAGCGACCATGACTGCCATGATTTGGCCCACCATTTGAAGGTGGCATTGGCTTACCGGAAGCCGCAGGACCACGCGGGCCATCGTTGTGGCGGTGATGATGGTGAGGAACACAAGCACTTAACAGGCTCGCGAAGACAATTGCTAACAGGCTGAAGATAAATGTTTTTTTCATGACAAACTCTTGAACGGTTAATGCACTGTGATTGTTATCACATAAAAGCCGCATTGTTAATATTGCCAGGAGTCTGATTATGACTTTCGGTAACTCAGAATTGAAAGAAGCAGCGTAGCAGGCGTAAAAAAGCCATTATGTGCGACTCACATAATGGCTCGTTATTAACCGCCAGGATATTACGCGGAATTAGACGTTGAACAGGAAGTTCATCACATCGCCATCTTTAACGATGTAATCTTTGCCTTCTGCACGCATTTTGCCTGCTTCTTTCGCGCCTTGTTCACCTTTGTAAGTGATGAAATCTTCAAACGAGATGGTTTGTGCACGGATAAAGCCTTTTTCAAAATCAGTATGGATTTTGCCCGCTGCCTGCGGCGCGGTTGCACCAACCGGAATGGTCCATGCACGCACTTCTTTCACCCCAGCGGTGAAGTAAGTTTGCAGGTTCAGCAGCTTATAACCGGCACGGATCACACGGTTCAGGCCCGGCTCTTCCAGCCCAAGCTCCTGCATAAACTCGTCACGCTCTTCGTCGTCCAGTTCGGCAATGTCTGCTTCAACAGCAGCACAAACCGGAACTACAACAGAACCTTCTTTCGCTGCGATTTCACGCACCTGGTCAAGATACGGGTTGTTTTCAAAACCGTCTTCGTTGACGTTGGCGATGTACATTGTTGGTTTTAGCGTCAGGAAGCTCAGGTAACGAACAGCCGCTTTCTCTTCAGCGCTTAAATCCAGCGCACGCAGCATACCTGCGTTTTCCAGCTGGGGCAGGCATTTTTCCAGTACCGCCAGCTCGGCTTTCGCGTCTTTATCGCCACCTTTGGCTTTCTTCTGTACGCGATGAATCGCACGTTCACAGGTGTCGAGATCCGCCAGCGCCAGTTCGGTGTTGATAACTTCAATATCATCCGCCGGGTTAACTTTGCCGGAAACGTGAATGATGTTGTCATTTTCAAAGCAGCGAACAACGTGACCGATCGCTTCGGTTTCACGGATGTTGGTCAGGAACTGGTTACCCAGACCTTCGCCTTTCGATGCGCCTTTTACCAGACCGGCGATATCGACAAATTCCATGGTCGTGGGAAGTGTACGCTGCGGTTTCACGATTTCAGCCAGTTGATCCAGGCGAGGGTCAGGCATTGGTACGACGCCAGTGTTCGGCTCGATGGTGCAGAATGGAAAGTTGGCCGCTTCAATACCGGCTTTGGTCAGCGCGTTGAACAGGGTAGATTTCCCGACGTTGGGCAAACCGACGATACCGCATTTGAATCCCATGATTTAAATCACCTTAATATCTTAATAATCAACCTGTTATTGCTAACAGATTGCAGAAATGGAAATAACTTTGCCTATTATACACGGCACTCGGCAAAAATGCCGCAGACAACGACTTATTGCGCTTTAAAGGCGTGCAATCGGTTCGTTGCTTTGGTCAAGCCATCTGTAAACCACATTTCAGTACAACGCGCCGCTTCGTCGATGGCTTCATCAATTAACTTCTGTTCACTAACAGGCGGTTTGCCTAACACAAAACCGACAACTTTATTTTTATCGCCCGGATGACCGATTCCGATGCGTAAACGGTGAAAGTTAGGGTTATTACCCAATTTACTGATGATGTCTTTCAGTCCATTGTGACCACCATGACCGCCACCCAACTTAAATTTGGCGACGCCAGGAGGCAGATCCAGTTCGTCGTGGGCCACCAGAATTTCGTCCGGATTAATGCGGAAAAAACTGGCCATCGCCGCAACGGCTTTGCCGCTGAGATTCATAAATGTAGTCGGGACTAACAGGCGGACATCTTCGCCTCCAAGGGTGACTCGCGAAGTATAACCAAAGAATTTAGCCTCTTCGCGCAGCGGAGCGCGCAATCGCTCTGCCAGTAAGTCAACGAACCAGGCACCAGCATTATGTCGCGTTGCGGCGTATTCAGCACCGGGGTTCGCCAGGCCGACAATCAATTTAATCGTCACGTTTTTTTGTCCTGAGTGTGTACATAACTGGCGCGTAGTTTACTGGTTGCGGCCCCGCTTGACAAAAAACTGCGTATCAAATGCAGATAATGCAATTATTGCCTGAGTGGACTATTAGAAAGTCAAGGTGTTCAGGCGTTTATTTGTAAAGTTTTGTTGAAATAAGGGTTGTAATTGTGATCACACCCGCACATAACCTACAGGGTGTTGTCTATACTTTACACATAAGGAAGAGGGGTATACCCTGTTACAACCCAGAAAGTTCCGGAGGTGACATATGAAACGCAAAAACGCTTCGTTACTCGGTAACGTGCTCATGGGGTTGGGTCTGGTGGTAATGGTGGTCGGCGTGGGGTATTCAATCCTCAACCAGTTACCACAGTTTAATATGCCCCAGTATTTCGCACATGGTGCAGTGCTAAGTATTTTCGTCGGTGCGATTCTCTGGCTGGCAGGTGCCCGTGTTGGCGGGCATGAACAGGTGTGCGACCGTTACTGGTGGGTTCGCCACTATGACAAACGTTGCCGCCGTAGCGATAATCGCCGTCATAGCTAACAAATAATGCAGTTTGCTGACCAGTCAGTTTGCGCTGACTGGTCAATCTCGTACTTATAAATCCGCCATCGCCGCGCGACGATTCGGGAAGAATGCGAGGCGTCCCGGGATCGGTTGAATGCCTGCGCGAGCCATAGTGCGCAGTGGCTGGAATTCCAGGTTGCACACGCGCAGTTCACATCCTTCGGGCAGACGCTTCACAAAACGCTGGAACGCATCAAGACCACCAGCATCAAGTACCGGAACGGCATCCCACTTCAGAATCACAATCCGTTTGCCTTCAAGACGTGACTCCAGGTCCGTGAATAAGCCTTCTGCGGCAGCAAAAAACAGCGGGCCAATAACGCGCAGAACCAGGACATCGTCTGGAACGTCTACGACTACCGGTGCCAGGCGAGTCATACGTGCGATACGACGCATAAACAGCAGCGATGCCAGCACGATCCCCACGCTGATGGCAATAACCATATCGAACAGCACGGTCAGCGACATGCACAGCAGCATGACGATGATGTCATCTTTCGGTGCATGACGCAGCAAGTCGACCACTTTGTGCGCTTCACTCATGTTCCACGCCACCATCAACAGCAGGGCTGCCATGGCGGAAAGCGGCAGCCAGGAGAGCAGCGGTGCCAGTACCAGCAGGGCAAGAATAACCAGAATAGAGTGGATCACCGCCGAGATAGGGGAAGTTGCCCCGGCACGGACGTTAGCGGCAGAACGCGCGATGGCAGCTGTAGCGGTAATACCACCAAAGAACGGAGCGATAATATTCCCCAGTCCCTGTCCAACCAGTTCGCTGTTCGCCTTGTGTTTCGTCCCGGTCATACCATCCAGCACCACGGCGCAGAGCAGAGATTCGATTGCGCCGAGCATTGCCATTGAGAATGCCGCAGGCAGCAGGGTGCGAATAGAATCCCAGGTTAGCGTGAATTCTGAATTAGGCAGATCCCACGGCAGCACCAGTTGCGGCAGCAGTTGCGGAATACCGTTACCCTGAGAACCATCGGCCAGGACGTAGTGGAATTGCGAACCGATGGTAGCAACATGTCCGCCGAGCAGGTTAACAATCCCCATCACCGCGCAACCAGCCAGCAAGGCCGGAAGGTGGCCGGGTAAACGTATGCCCAGACGCGGCCAGAAAACCAGAATGCCAAGCGTCACAATGCCAATGGCTGCATCACCCACATTAATGGTCGGCAGCGCCATAAATAATGCGCCGACTTTTTGTAGATAATGTTCCGGGACATGGGCCATTTGCAGACCGAGAAAATCTTTAATCTGCATGGTACCGATGGTGATCCCGATACCCGAGGTGAAACCTAAGGTGACGGAAACCGGAATATACTCAATCAGGCGCCCAAAGCGTGCCAGCCCCATCAGAATCAAAAAGATCCCCGACAGCAAGGTCGCAACCAGCAGTCCTGCCAGTCCAAACTGTTGCGAAACGGGATAGAGAATTACCACAAATGCCGCAGTCGGACCGGAAACGCTAAAGCGTGACCCCCCCGTCAGAGCAATGACAATCCCCGCAACAGCTGCGGTATATAAACCGTACTGGGGGGCCACACCACTACCAATAGCCAACGCCATCGCCAGCGGGATAGCAATAATCCCGACGGTTATCCCGGCAATCAGGTCACGGGTAAACCGTGCGGCAGTATATTTTTCTTTCCAGCAAGCGTCGATCAGAGCGCGGAAAGGCATCACATGTGAGGAAAATATTTTGTTCACAATAATGTTTCATCCGTGAGCGCATCATCTGTCAACTAAATGGCAGGTGAAGGAGGCATAGGTCATACAAATGGATATTACAGACAAAAAAACCCGCCGCAGCGGGTCTTTGAGCCGGGTTCGATTAGTGTTCGAACATGGCAGAGATCGATTCTTCGTTGCTGATACGACGAATCGCTTCGGCCAGCATACCTGACAGGGTCAGAGTACGCACGTTCGGCAGTGATTTGATTTCATCGCTCAGCGGAATGGTATCGCAGACAACGACTTCATCAATTACAGAGTTACGCAGGTTGTTCGCCGCGTTGCCAGAGAAGATCGGGTGAGTCGCGTACGCAAATACACGTTTAGCACCACGTTCTTTCAGAGCTTCAGCAGCTTTACACAGCGTACCGCCAGTGTCGATCATATCATCGACCAGTACGCAGTCACGACCTGCAACGTCACCGATGATATGCATCACCTGGGAAACGTTCGCACGCGGACGACGTTTGTCGATGATTGCCATATCGGTATCGTTCAGCAGCTTAGCGATAGCGCGGGCACGCACAACGCCGCCGATGTCCGGAGAAACCACAATTGGGTTATCCAGATTCAGCTGCAGCATGTCTTCCAGCAGGATCGGGCTACCAAATACGTTATCAACCGGAACGTCGAAGAAACCCTGAATCTGTTCAGCGTGCAGATCCACTGTCAGCACACGGTCAACACCGACGCTGGAGAGGAAGTCTGCAACCACTTTCGCAGTGATTGGTACACGAGCGGAACGGACGCGACGGTCCTGGCGCGCATAGCCAAAGTAGGGGATAACAGCGGTGATACGACCTGCGGAAGCACGACGCAGGGCATCAACCATAACGACTAATTCCATCAGGTTGTCGTTAGTAGGGGCACAAGTGGACTGGATGATGAAAATATCACCACCGCGTACATTTTCATTAATTTGTACACTGACTTCGCCGTCGCTAAAGCGACCTACAGCGGCGTCGCCGAGTGAAGTGTACAGGCGGTTGGCAATACGTTGTGCTAGTTCCGGGGTGGCGTTACCAGCAAAAAGCTTCATATCAGGCACGAGAAGAACCTCAGGCATGCGTCCATTGGTGGAAAGAATCTGCCGAAAACTGTGCGGGCCAGGCATGATTCTTTCCAGGCGGTGTATTAAAGAGCGCGATGCAACGTCTGGAACAAGGTGACGTTGTCACCGAAACTCAGCTTGCCCGGCTTAAAGCATGGCTCTGTGCAATGGGGAAAGATTAACGCCTTTCGCCACAAAGCCATTGAGCCATTCCGGGGCTTGCTCTAGCACCTGGCGGGCTTCAGACTCTGTATCAAATTCAGCAAAGACACAGGCCCCTGTCCCAGTCAGGCGCGACGGGGCGTATTCTAACAGCCAGGAAAGCACCGCATCAACCTCGCGAAAACGTTTTCTTGCGATAACCTCGCAATCATTGCTGAATTCACATTTTAGCAACGTTTCTATTGACCTTTTTGGCGTATTGCGCGGGAGTTCAGGATCTTTAAAAATCACCGGCGTCGGAATACTCACGCCAGGGTGTGCGACCAGATACCATTTCTCTGGCGGGTCTACCGGCGTTAATATTTCGCCAACACCTTCGGCAAAGGCGGCATGACCACGGACAAAGACAGGAACATCTGCGCCCAGCGTCAGCCCCATTTCCGCCAGCTCATCCATGCTTAGTCCGCATTGCCAGAGATGATTTAACGCCACCAGAACCGTCGCGGCATTGGATGAACCACCGCCGAGACCGCCGCCCATCGGCAAACGCTTGTCAATGCTGATATTCGCACCGCTTCCCGTCGAAAGACGCCCGCTGTCTGCCGCAGTTTTCATCAACAACCTCGCTGCGCGAACGATCAGGTTATCTTCATGTTCCACGCCTTCAACGGGCGTTAACAGACGAATATCCCCATCGTCACGAAGCTCAATGCTGATGGTGTCGCCGTAATCAAGAAACTGAAACAGCGTTTGCAGCGTGTGGTAACCATCCGCACGCTGACCGGTAATGTATAAAAACAGATTAAGTTTTGCCGGAGAGGGCCACTGTGTCCGCATTATTTCACTATCCAGTTATCCATTTTTAACTTGATGCGTTGACCACCGTCGGTGAGTTCCATATTGGCTGGCATCGCAGGTTGAGTTTTTGTGTCATAACCACCGTAAACAACTTTCCAGTTTTTGCCATTCTGGCTGTAGGTGATTTCACTCAGGCGGTACTGGTCGTCAAGTTTGTAGTCAGTCGCATCACCCGGTAAACCTAAAATCCACTGGCGCAAGCTGTTGAGCGGAATTGGCATTCCGGTCAATTTGCCAATCATCTCTTCGGCGTCATCGGAGGTATAACGCTGACCTTTATTGTCGACTAACTGCACGTTACCCGGTTGAGCATTCAGCTCCAGTTCTGTGCTGCCCAATGGGTTAGTCAGCAGCAGACGGTAGCGATCCTGGCCAGTTTGTTGCCAGAAGAAACGGGCGTACACTTTTTGTTGGTCAGAAATATAAGCGAACGCGCCGCGAGTTTGATACTGATTAAGATTGCGCACGTCTTGCTGATGCTGACGCCATTGTGGCGAATCCGGGCTTTTGCCAGGACCTTTGGGCGTGGTAACGGAACAGGCAGTGAGCACAAGAGCAGCCAGCGGTAGCAGGCGGATAAGACGAAAATCGGGCAGGGGCATAATAATGACAAGTCCTTGAGATACGTTGCAGTTATAACCCTTAATGCTAGCGTTACCGTTAGCCATCGTCTATGTTCACGTTGTCTTAATTGCCAGAATCTAACGGCTTTCGGCAATTACTCCAAAAGGGGGCGCTCTCTTTTATTGATCTTACGCATCCTGTATGATGCAAGCAGACTAACCCTATCAACGTTGGTATTATTTCCCGCAGACATGACCCTTTTAGCACTCGGTATCAACCATAAAACGGCACCTGTATCGCTGCGAGAACGTGTATCGTTTTCGCCGGATAAGCTCGATCAGGCGCTTGACAGCCTGCTTGCGCAGCCGATGGTGCAGGGCGGTGTGGTGCTGTCGACGTGTAACCGCACAGAACTTTATCTCAGCGTTGAAGAACGGGATGACCTGCAAGAGGCGCTCATTCGCTGGTTGTGTGATTACCATAATCTCAACGAAGACGATCTGCGTAATAGCCTCTACTGGCATCAGGATAACGATGCGGTCAGTCATTTAATGCGCGTTGCCAGTGGGCTTGATTCTCTCGTCCTTGGCGAGCCGCAGATCCTCGGTCAGGTTAAAAAAGCGTTTGCCGATTCGCAAAAAGGTCATATGAAGGCCAGCGAACTGGAACGCATGTTTCAGAAATCTTTCTCTGTGGCGAAACGCGTTCGCACTGAAACAGATATCGGTGCCAGTGCTGTGTCTGTCGCTTTTGCGGCTTGTACGCTGGCGCGGCAGATCTTTGAATCGCTCTCTACGGTGACGGTACTGCTGGTTGGCGCGGGCGAAACCATCGAGCTGGTGGCACGTCATCTGCGCGAACACAAAGTACAGAAGATGATTATCGCCAATCGCACTCGCGAACGTGCCCAAATTCTGGCAGATGAGGTTGGCGCGGAAGTGATTGCCCTGAGTGATATCGACGAACGTCTGCGCGAAGCCGATATCATCATCAGTTCCACCGCCAGCCCGTTGCCGATTATCGGTAAAGGCATGGTGGAGCGCGCATTAAAAAGCCGTCGCAATCAACCAATGCTGCTGGTGGATATTGCCGTTCCGCGCGATGTTGAGCCGGAAGTTGGTAAACTGGCGAATGCTTATCTTTATAGCGTTGACGATCTGCAAAGCATTATTTCGCACAACCTGGCGCAACGGAAAGCTGCTGCTGTGGAGGCGGAAACTATCGTCGCCCAGGAGGCCAGTGAATTTATGGCATGGCTTCGAGCACAAAGCGCCAGCGAAACTATTCGCGATTATCGTAGCCAGGCAGAGCAGGTTCGTGATGAGTTAACTGCTAAAGCGTTAGCGGCCCTTGAACAGGGCGGCGATGCGCAAACCATTATGCAGGATCTGGCATGGAAACTGACTAACCGCCTGATCCATGCACCAACAAAATCACTTCAACAGGCCGCCCGTGACGGGGATAACGAACGCCTGAATATTCTGCGCGACAGCCTCGGGCTGGAGTAGCAGTACATCATTTTCTTTTTTTACAGGGTGCATTTACGCCTATGAAGCCTTCTATCGTTGCCAAACTGGAAGCCCTGCATGAACGCCATGAAGAAGTTCAGGCGCTGCTGGGTGATGCGCAAACCATCGCTGACCAGGAACGTTTTCGCGCATTATCTCGTGAATATGCGCAGTTAAGTGATGTTTCGCGCTGTTTTACCGACTGGCAACAGGTTCAGGAAGATATCGAAACCGCACAGATGATGCTCGACGATCCTGAAATGCGTGAGATGGCGCAGGATGAACTGCGCGAAGCTAAAGAAAAAAGCGAGCAACTGGAACAGCAATTACAGGTTCTGTTACTACCAAAAGATCCTGATGACGAACGTAACGCCTTCCTCGAAGTCCGTGCCGGAACCGGCGGCGACGAAGCGGCGCTGTTCGCTGGCGATCTGTTCCGTATGTACAGCCGTTACGCCGAAGCCCGCCGCTGGCGTGTAGAAATCATGAGCGCCAGCGAAGGTGAACATGGTGGTTATAAAGAGATCATCGCCAAAATTAGCGGTGATGGTGTATATGGTCGTTTGAAATTCGAATCTGGCGGTCATCGCGTGCAGCGTGTTCCTGCTACGGAATCGCAGGGTCGTATTCATACTTCTGCTTGTACCGTTGCGGTAATGCCAGAACTGCCTGATGCAGAACTGCCGGACATCAACCCAGCAGATTTACGCATTGATACTTTCCGCTCGTCAGGGGCGGGTGGTCAGCACGTTAACACCACCGATTCGGCAATTCGTATTACTCACTTGCCGACCGGGATTGTTGTTGAATGTCAGGACGAACGTTCACAACATAAAAACAAAGCTAAAGCACTTTCTGTACTCGGTGCTCGCATCCACGCTGCTGAAATGGCAAAACGGCAACAGGCCGAAGCGTCTACCCGTCGTAACCTGCTGGGGAGTGGCGATCGCAGCGACCGTAACCGTACTTACAACTTCCCGCAGGGGCGCGTTACCGATCACCGCATCAACCTGACGCTCTACCGCCTGGATGAAGTGATGGAAGGTAAGCTGGATATGCTGATTGAACCGATTATCCAGGAACATCAGGCCGACCAACTGGCGGCGTTGTCCGAGCAGGAATAATGGAATATCAACACTGGTTACGTGAAGCAATAAGCCAACTTCAGGCGAGCGAAAGCCCGCGGCGTGATGCTGAAATCCTGCTGGAGCATGTTACCGGCAGAGGGCGTACTTTTATTCTCGCCTTTGGTGAAACGCAGCTGACTGACGAACAATGTCAGCAACTTGATGCGCTACTGACGCGTCGTCGCGATGGTGAACCCATTGCTCATTTAACCGGGGTGCGAGAATTCTGGTCGTTGCCGTTATTTGTTTCGCCAGCGACCTTAATTCCGCGCCCGGATACGGAGTGTCTGGTGGAGCAGGCACTGGCGCGGTTGCCTGAACAACCTTGCCGTATTCTCGATCTCGGGACGGGTACCGGGGCGATTGCGCTGGCGCTGGCCAGCGAGCGTCCGGACTGCGAAATTACCGCTGTAGATCGTATGCCAGATGCTGTCTCTCTGGCGCAACGTAATGCCCAGCATCTGGCTATCAAAAATATCCACATTCTGCAAAGCGACTGGTTTAGCGCGCTAGCCGGGCAGCAGTTTGCGATGATTGTCAGCAATCCGCCGTATATTGACGAGCAGGACCCACATCTTCAACAAGGCGATGTCCGCTTTGAGCCGCTCACTGCGCTGGTTGCGGCAGACAGTGGAATGGCAGACATCGTGCATATCATCGAACAGTCGCGTAACGCGCTGGTATCCGGCGGCTTTCTGCTTCTGGAGCATGGCTGGCAGCAGGGTGAAGCGGTGCGACAGGCATTTATCTTCGCGGGGTATCATGACGTCGAAACCTGCCGTGACTATGGGGATAACGAGCGCGTAACGCTCGGCCGCTATTATCAATGACAAGTTTTTCTACGTTGCTTAGCGTTCATCTCATTAGTATCGCGCTTTCTGTTGGGCTATTGACCTTACGTTTCTGGCTACGTTATCAGAAGCATCCACAGGCATTTGCTCGCTGGACGCGCATTGTGCCGCCGGTTGTCGATACGCTGTTATTGTTAAGCGGCATTGCGTTGATGGCTAAAGCGCACATCCAGCCATTTTCCGGGCAGGCACAGTGGCTGACTGAAAAGCTGTTTGGAGTTATCATTTATATTGTTTTGGGTTTTATTGCACTCGATTATCGTCGTATGCACAGTCAGCAGGCGCGCATTATTGCCTTCCCGCTGGCGTTGGTGGTGCTGTACATCATCATTAAACTCGCCACCACAAAAGTACCGTTACTGGGGTAAGTCATGAGATCGTTAGCTGATTTCGAATTTAATAAAGCGCCATTGTGCGAAGGCATGATCCTGGCTTGCGAAGCAATCCGCCGCGATTTTCCCTCGCAAGATGTTTACGACGAACTGGAGCGTCTCGTTAGTCTGGCGAAGGAAGAAATTAGCCAGCTTCTGCCATTAGAAGAGCAGCTAGAAAAATTAATCGCGCTGTTTTACGGCGAATGGGGGTTTAAAGCCTCACGCGGCGTTTATCGTCTTTCCGATGCATTATGGCTGGACCAGGTGTTAAAGAATCGACAGGGCAGTGCGGTATCATTAGGTGCGGTTTTATTATGGGTCGCGAATCGTCTCGATTTGCCGCTGCTGCCGGTGATTTTCCCTACGCAGCTGATATTGCGCATTGAATGTCCGGATGGCGAAATTTGGCTGATTAATCCTTTTAACGGTGAATCGTTAAGCGAACATATGCTGGATGTGTGGTTAAAGGGAAATATCAGCCCGTCGGCGGAACTGTTTTATGAAGACCTTGATGAAGCTGATAACATTGAGGTAATCCGCAAATTGCTGGATACACTCAAAGCTTCGTTGATGGAAGAAAATCAGATGGAGCTGGCGTTACGCACCAGCGAAGCTTTATTACAATTCAACCCGGAAGATCCCTATGAAATTCGCGATCGCGGGTTGATTTATGCGCAACTGGATTGCGAACACGTTGCGTTGAACGATTTAAGTTATTTCGTTGAACAGTGTCCGGAAGACCCGATCAGCGAAATGATCCGTGCGCAAATAAATAACATCGCGCATAAACATATTGTGCTGCATTAATTAATCGACATTTTACTCAAGATTAAGGCGATCCTATGAAACAAAAAGTGGTTAGCATTGGCGACATCAACGTAGCAAATGACCTGCCGTTCGTACTGTTTGGCGGTATGAACGTGTTGGAATCTCGCGATCTGGCGATGCGCATTTGCGAGCACTACGTAACCGTGACCCAGAAACTGGGTATCCCTTACGTGTTCAAAGCCTCTTTTGACAAAGCCAACCGCTCCTCCATCCACTCTTATCGGGGACCGGGCCTGGAAGAAGGGATGAAAATCTTCCAGGAGTTGAAGCAGACTTTTGGCGTGAAAATTATCACCGACGTTCACGAACCAAGCCAGGCACAGCCCGTTGCTGATGTTGTAGATGTGATTCAGTTGCCGGCGTTTCTTGCTCGCCAGACTGACCTGGTTGAAGCCATGGCGAAAACCGGTGCGGTAATTAACGTCAAGAAACCGCAGTTTGTCAGCCCGGGACAGATGGGTAATATCGTTGATAAATTCAAAGAAGGCGGCAACGAAAAAGTGATTCTTTGCGATCGCGGTGCTAACTTCGGCTATGACAACCTGGTTGTTGATATGCTGGGCTTCAGCATCATGAAGAAAGTGTCTGGTAATTCGCCGGTGATTTTCGACGTTACCCACGCACTGCAATGTCGCGATCCATTTGGCGCAGCTTCCGGCGGTCGCCGTGCTCAGGTGGCTGAGCTGGCAAGAGCCGGTATGGCGGTAGGTCTGGCGGGGCTGTTTATTGAAGCGCATCCGGATCCGGAACATGCGAAATGTGATGGTCCATCCGCGCTGCCGCTGGCTAAACTGGAACCGTTCCTCAAGCAAATGAAAGCGATTGATGATCTGGTGAAAGGTTTCGAAGAACTGGATACCAGCAAGTAATCTTTTTGTTTGAAAAATAAAGTCTTAGCGTTCTGCGTTAAGACTTTTTTTATGGGTGCCGGATACAAAAAAGGCCGCAGGCTGTTACCCCTGCGGCCGGTTTCGGGCGCATATTGCCATCACGGCAGCCTGACGCCCGTTTTCACCTTACTTCCGGTTACGCCACCAGCCGACAATCGCTGCGGTAATAATTCCCGCCAGGATCGGTGCTGCCAGGTCGTGCCAGAAAATCATGGCAAACTGCGCGAGCGTCATATAGCCGCCTTGTTGTAATGACAACATTTTGCGGCTATTCTTGAATTGTTGATGGTTCAAGATTAGCCCCCGTTCTGTTGTCAGGTTTTACCTCTCAACGTGCGGGGGTTTTCTCTTTCCAGCAACCAATGCCACCAGGGATAAAGCCCCCGCAACATTGCGCCTCACCGGATAACGCCGGCTTGGTGTGGATACTACGTCGCAATTCATCTTCACTTCATCCCTGAAATGTTTGCATTGAAGAGTACATTCCGGCTTTTCAACAGCTGTTGCAGTGGTTTCGTGCAGGTTGTGGTACAGGCTCGCAATTCTGATTAACGACCTGTCCAGGTAGTATGAAGAAATACAATAAGCAGGAATTTATATTATCTCCCCCGATTTCCGTCATCGGAGGAGATATAACTGTCAGGCAAATATCGTCATCAAATAGGCGGCAAACAGTGCCAGATGCGCTGCGCCATTGAGCACGTTAGTACGTCCGGTGGAGAAGGAGATATGGCACAGCACTAAAGAGGCCACCATCACCACCATTTCTGGCGCACCAAGTGCAAACTGCAATTCGTTACCCGTCATAAAGGCAATTAGCGTGACGACAGGTACGGTAAGCGAAATGGTTGCTAACACTGAACCAAAGAACAGATTCATCGCGCGCTGGACCTGGTTGTTCAACACTGCTTTTAACGCACCTAAACCTTCCGGCGACAGAATCAACAGAGCCACCAGGAAGCCAGTAAAGGCGACAGGGGCATTCATGCTGTCGAGCAATGTCTCCAGCGGGCTGGCGTTCATTTTGGTCACCGCAATAACGGCAATCAGATGGACAATCAACCAGATAGCATGCCACAGGCTGCTATGGGCAGACGGTTTACCGTGGTGCGGGTCGTCATCATCACTGTCATCTTCGTGCTCGTAGACAAATAAACTTTGATGCGTTTTGGTCTGGATCAGCAAAAATACGCCATACATTGCCGCAGAAATTAATGCTACCAGTAACGCCTGACCTGTTGAAAAATTCGCCGCAGGCAGAGCCATTGGAAATACCAGTACGATTATCGCCAGGGGGAACAGCGCAATTAAATACTGCTTGATACCAAACAGATTCATATATTGGGTGGCAAACTTGCGTCCGCCCAACAATAATGAAAAGCCAACCAGCCCACCGGTAACAATCATAATGATTGAATAGAGCGTATCACGCATTAGCGTTGGCGCGGCGTCGCCGGTTGCCATTAAAGCTGAAATCAAACTGACTTCAAGAATAACCACTGAAAGGCTAAGAATAAGCGAACCGTAAGGTTCTCCTAGGCGATGGGCTAATACGTCCGCATGACGGACAACACTAAAGGCGCTACTTAAAATACCAATAAGCGCAAGAAGATTGATGGCAATGACCACTGGTAGTGTCTGGCTGCCTCCCCACAGGAACAGCACTACCAGCGCCAGAACCGGGAAAATAAGCGAAGTCTCCTTGTGGCGGGTTTTTACCGCCTCTTGAGCATTTGACATTATGGTTATCCCTTTACAGATGAATTTATCGAAAATGTAAAAAATAGGTAGGAAAAATAACAGAAATTGTCTGGATATCGGTAACATTTTACGAATTTTTACCCCGCTGTCGATTTTTTACTCATTTGGGCATAAAAATAAGTAATACGTTTAGACAATGTTTGTTTTAGCACTTCTTAAGAAGAGTCTGACATGAAAATTCTTATGTTTTGGCAAGAGTAGATATTGTTGACCACACTTAATGTTCAACTTTGTAAAAGGAGTCAACGATGCCGTATAAAACGAAAAGCGATCTGCCGGAAAGCGTAAAGCACGTGCTTCCGTCTCATGCCCAGGATATCTATAAAGAAGCGTTCAACAGCGCATGGGATCAATATAAAGATAAAGAAGATCGGCGTGATGACGCCAGTCGCGAAGAAACAGCGCATAAAGTGGCCTGGGCTGCTGTGAAGCATGAATATGCCAAAGGGGATGATGATAAATGGCATAAAAAATCGTAAAACTGGTAGCTTAGTTAAAGCTATTCGTGCGGTGTTGCCTTGCAAGTGGTCCGTGGATTGCATATTGTCCCGTTAGTGGTTTCAAAATGAGCAGTAAAAATGTCCGGAAGACACCAAAAAGTTGTCGCAGGGAAGTATGCAGTGGCGGAGGTGTAAGGTGATAACGCGTGATTTCTTGATGAATGCCGATTGTAAAACGGCATTTGGTGCCATTGAAGAATCACTCTTATGGTCAGCAGAACAACGGGCGGCTTCGCTGGCGGCGACGCTGGCTTGTCGACCTGATGAGGGACCGGTGTGGATCTTCGGTTATGGATCGTTGATGTGGAATCCGGCACTGGAGTTTACCGAGTCGTGCACCGGTACACTGGTTGGATGGCATCGCGCGTTTTGCCTGCGCCTGACCGCCGGGCGCGGGACTGCGCACCAGCCGGGACGAATGCTTGCACTGAAAGAGGGCGGACGCACCACAGGCGTCGCCTATCGACTGCCAGAAGAGACGCTGGAGCAGGAACTAACCCTGCTGTGGAAGCGCGAGATGATTACCGGCTGTTATCTGCCAACCTGGTGTCAGCTTGATCTTGATGATGGACGCACAGTAAACGCCATTGTGTTTATTATGGACCCGCGACATCCAGAATATGAATCTGACACTCGCGCTCAGGTCATAGCGCCGTTGATTGCGGCGGCGAGCGGTCCGCTGGGAACCAATGCACAATACCTGTTTTCACTGGAACAGGAGCTTATCAAACTGGGAATGCAGGACGATGGGCTGAATGAATTGCTGGTATCGGTAAAAAAACTGCTGGCGGAGAATTATCCGGATGGTGTGTTACGGCCGGGATTCGCCTGAGTAAACTTTCCTCATAGTGGGGCGTCAGACGCCCCCTCAAACATTAAAATGTGAGCACTTTATCGGCTGACAGCGTCCATTGCGCCAGTTCAACAAGAGTACCGATTTCCACCCCATCAATCAGAGGAAGTGTACTAATCCCGCGCCCGTCGGTACAGATTTTGCACAATTTCACCGGTACATTCTGAGCGGTAAGGATCTCCAGCATTTGCTGAATGTTGTAGCCTTCCCCTGGTTTTTGCCCGCGCAACCCGGCTGTGACCGCATCAGACATCAGGAACAGACGCAGATCCAGATTGTTCTCCTGCTCTCGTAACGCAATGGCCAGCCGCAAGCTGTTAAACAAGGATTCGCTCCCGTAAGGTGCGCCATTGGCAACGATCACGATTTTTTGCATTATTTACTCCTGTATTCAGGGAATTAGACACTCATCTTCTATCTTACTGCTTCTGCAGCGTCTGACCAATCGGTCACATTTTTAAGGATTTTCCTGAAAGCGCGAGAAAATACGACAAAAGGTGCCAGTAATCGTTATTCTTTAAGGCTATGGTTTTTCATTTTTACCGGAAGTTACCGACGTTTTGAGCCGTTTCGTTCCTCGCATTATTCCGTTTTATTTACTCTTGCTGGCGGCAGGCGGTACAGCTAACGCACAATCTACCTTCGAGCAAAAAGCGGCAAATCCCTTTGATAATAACAATGATGGTCTGCCGGATTTAGGCATGGCACCTGAAAATCATGATGGGGAAAAACACTTTGCTGAAATTGTGAAAGATTTCGGCGAAACCAGTATGAATGATAACGGGCTGGATACTGGCGAGCAGGCAAAAGCTTTCGCATTGGGAAAGGTCCGCGACGCGCTTAGTCAACAGGTTAATCAGCACGTAGAGTCCTGGCTATCACCGTGGGGAAATGCCAGTGTTGACGTCAAAGTGGATAACGAAGGACATTTCACCGGCAGTCGTGGAAGCTGGTTTGTGCCGTTACAAGATAATGATCGTTATCTCACCTGGAGCCAGCTTGGTCTTACTCAGCAGGATGATGGGCTGGTGAGCAATGTGGGCGTTGGGCAACGCTGGGCGCGCGGCAGCTGGCTGGTGGGTTATAACACTTTTTATGACAACTTGCTGGACGAAAATCTTCAGCGAGCGGGCTTTGGCGCTGAAGCGTGGGGCGAATATTTGCGACTATCGGCAAACTTTTATCAGCCGTTTGCTGCATGGCATGAACAGACAGCCACGCAGGAACAACGGATGGCGCGCGGGTACGACCTGACAGCCCGGATGCGCATGCCGTTCTATCAACACCTCAATACCAGTGTCAGCGTAGAACAGTATTTTGGTGATCGTGTCGATTTGTTTAACTCTGGTACGGGTTATCACAATCCCGTCGCGTTGAGTCTGGGATTAAATTACACCCCTGTGCCCTTAGTCACTGTGACGGCCCAGCATAAACAGGGTGAAAGTGGCGAGAATCAAAATAACCTCGGGCTGAATCTTAACTACCGCTTTGGTGTACCGCTCAAAAAACAACTTTCTGCGGGCGAGGTTGCCGAAAGTCAGTCGTTACGTGGTAGTCGCTATGACAATCCGCAGCGAAATAATCTGCCGACTCTTGAGTACCGACAGCGAAAAACGTTAACGGTGTTTCTGGCGACACCTCCGTGGGATCTAAAACCTGGCGAAACAGTGCCGCTGAAATTACAAATCCGCAGTCGTTACGGTATTCGGCAACTGATTTGGCAGGGCGATACGCAGATATTAAGTTTGACGCCGGGCGCACAAGCCAACAGTGAGGAGGGCTGGACGCTGATCATGCCTGACTGGCAAAACGGGGAAGGCGCAAGCAATCACTGGCGATTGTCAGTGGTGGTGGAAGATAACCAGGGGCAGCGTGTCTCCTCCAATGAGATCACGCTAACGCTTGTCGAACCGTTCGACGCATTGTCAAACGACGAACTGCGCTGGGAACCGTAATCAGAAAATGCGCTCCTGATGCACCCATACCGCAGCTTCCACGCGAGACTTTAGCTTCATTTTCTTCAGCATGTGCTTGACGTGAACTTTTACTGTGCTTTCGGTGATGTCCAGGCGGCGGGCAATCATCTTGTTCGGCAAACCCTGGGCAATTAGCTTGAGAATATCGCGCTCGCGTGGGGTTAACTGGTTAACATCGCGCTCAGTAGTGGCACGGTTAGCGCGCAAGCTGGCGGCCAGAACAGGCGTTAATGCTTCGCTTAATACCATTTCGCCAGCAGCTGCCTGATGTAACGCTTTCAGCAGATCTTCCGGTTCCATATCTTTTAACAGATAGCCATCCGCGCCGCGTTTCAGTGCGGTGACCACATCTTCTTCATGGTTAGAGACGCTGAATACCACAATGCGCCCGGAGAGGGACTTTTCGCGCAGTTTATCCAGCGTTTCCAGACCGTTCATGCCGGGCATATTGAGATCTAACAGGATCAGATCGGGATCAAGAGACTCCGCCAGTTCAATACCCTGTTCGCCATTACTCGCTTCGCCAACCACGGTGATATCTGGTGCCATACTGATAAGCTGTTTTACGCCAGTTCGCAACATCGGGTGATCGTCGATCAGCAGGATAGTAGCCGGTTCCTGATTACTCATGGGTATCTCCTTGGACGTCTGTGAAAGTTTTTTCGGGAATAAAGGTGACCACCACTTCGGTGCCACCTGATTCACGACGGCGGACGCGGCAATCGCCTCGTAAACTTTGCGCACGGTCGCGCATTATTATCATGCCGTAGTGATTGCTGCGGATGGCATTTTCAGGCACGCCGCAGCCGTTATCCTGGACGGTCAGTTTGACCTGATTATCGTTTTGCGCCACCGTCACCACGACCTCACTCGCTTGCGAATGTTTGAGGGCGTTACTTAATGCCTCACGGGCAATTTGCAACAAGTGGATTGCCTGATGCGAAGGCACCAGACGAGGCGGCAATTGATAATCCAGCTTCACCGGGAAGCCAAATTTGGCGCTGTACTCTTCGCAACTCGCCTCCAGCGCCGGACGTAATCCAGGCTCGGTGAGCTGCAAACGGAATGTGGTGAGCAATTCACGCAACTGCACCCAGGATGCATTCAGTTCGTTACGGATCTGACTTAACAGTTCGCGGCTGCTTTCTGGCAGCGCATCGCCCTGCATCTGTAAGCAACTCACCTGCATCTTCATGCAAGAGAGAGATTGGGCAATAGAATCATGCAGTTCGCGCGCAATGGTGGCACGCTCTTCCATCACGATCAACTGTTGCTGACGTTCCTGATGGCGATCCAGCGCCAGCGTGGCGGTGAGTTGTTCAACCAGGGTATCCACCAGTTGTTGTTGATCATGGCTAAGATGACGCCCCTGCGGCAGGGTCGCCAGCAAAATACCGTACTGCGTATGAGTGTCAGCCAGCCGCCACTTCAGGGTTGTGCCGCGATCGCCAACGGGTAATACGCCGCGCGGGCAGAGCTGGCAGCCTTTATCATCACAAGTCATATCTGGCTGGCAGGTAAACTCCTGATGATTCTCTTCATCATCAGTGTCATACACCCGCAGTTCGATATCACGTAGCAGGGTTAAATTCTGTAATCCGTTGAGTACAGGTGACAGGCGTTCACACAGCGGGGCGCGGGAATGCAATCGGCGGTTGGCCTGCCATAAAAAAGAGAGGATCTGATTTTTATGCTCCAGCCCGGCGGTTTTCTCCTGAACCCGCTGCTCAAGTACGGCATAACTTTCGGCCAGTTCTGCAGACATATTGTTCAACGCAGTTCCAAGCATCGCCATTTCGTTGCGCCCGCTGATGTTTGCGCGTTGGGTAAAATCGCGATGGCTGACGGCACTCGCCATTGCCAGCAGTTGCCGCCACGGTTGTAGCAATCTCGCCCGCAACCAGATAATAGTGAATACCAGTAAAAGTGCCATAAATACCGCCATTACCCGATGGACCAGCACCACTGTCTCAATGCGCATTTCCGTGGTGCGATCAAAACCAGATACCAGCTGATCAAGCCCGGCAACAAACTGGCTGACATCCGCTGACACCGTTTCGCGGTTTTGTGCACGCATCAGTGCAGGGATCAGTTCATTACGCCAGTAATCTTGTAAACCCTGTAATTGCGCCAGTTGCCCGTCTCGTTCTGCTGCTCGAGTCAACTCGGCGCTAAATGCTGTTTGTTCCATCTCTTTAATTAAGGGCTTGTCTTTCTCGCTTAATGGCACTGCTGCCAACAGACGGTAACTTTGCATGCGCAGCGATCCCGCTTTGTTGATCGCATGGGCGCTGCCCTGAACGCCTTGCACCAGCCAGCCAGAAACCGCCATCCCTGCCAGTCCAATAGCAGTAGAAAGCAACACAATAAGCGCAACCTGATTAACCAGGGTGAGCGGAGAGAGACAACGTTTAAGCATGTAAACCTCTTCCTTCAGGCTTTAAATGAGCAATAACCTTAATGAATGTGACGATACATTCTGGAATGGCAGTATTCTCGGCTATTGGCTGAAGTATACCCATACCCGGAAAGAGTTACTCCTTATTTGCCGTGTGGTTAGTCGCTTTACATCGGTAAGGGTAGGGATTTTACAGCACCGTGAAAAATCTCATAATTTTTATGAAATCACTGTACTCACTATGGATAATGATAAATATCAATGATAGATAAAGTTATCTTATCGTTTGATTTACATCAAATTGCCTTTAGCTACAGACACTAAGGTGGCAGACATCGAAACGAGTATCAGAGGTGTCTATGAGTCACTCATCCGCCCCCGAAAGGGCTACTGGAGCTGTCATTACAGATTGGCGACCGGAAGATCCTGCGTTCTGGCAACAACGCGGTCAACGTATTGCCAGCCGCAACCTGTGGATTTCCGTTCCCTGTCTGCTGCTGGCGTTTTGCGTATGGATGTTGTTCAGCGCTGTTGCGGTGAACTTACCGAAAGTCGGTTTTAATTTTACGACCGATCAGCTATTTATGTTGACTGCGCTGCCTTCGGTTTCTGGCGCGTTATTACGTGTTCCATACTCCTTTATGGTTCCTATCTTCGGTGGTCGTCGCTGGACGGCGTTCAGCACCGGTATTCTGATTATTCCTTGCGTCTGGCTGGGTTTTGCCGTGCAGGATACCTCCACGCCTTATAGCGTCTTCATCATCATTTCTCTGCTGTGCGGCTTTGCTGGCGCGAACTTCGCATCCAGTATGGCAAACATCAGCTTCTTCTTTCCGAAACAGAAGCAGGGTGGCGCGCTGGGTCTGAATGGTGGTCTGGGCAACATGGGCGTCAGCGTCATGCAGTTGGTTGCTCCGCTGGTGGTATCACTGTCGATTTTCGCAGTATTTGGTAGCCAGGGCGTCAAACAGCCGGATGGGACTGAGCTGTATCTGGCGAATGCGTCCTGGATATGGGTGCCGTTCCTTGCCATCTTCACCATTGCGGCGTGGTTTGGCATGAACGATCTTGCTACCTCGAAAGCCTCCATCAAGGAGCAGTTGCCGGTACTCAAACGGGGTCATCTGTGGATTATGAGCCTGCTGTATCTGGCAACCTTCGGCTCCTTCATCGGCTTCTCCGCGGGCTTTGCGATGCTGTCAAAAACGCAGTTCCCGGATGTTCAGATTCTGCAATACGCTTTCTTCGGGCCGTTTATTGGTGCGCTGGCGCGTTCTGCAGGTGGTGCATTATCTGACCGTCTGGGCGGAACTCGTGTCACTCTGGTGAACTTTATCCTGATGGCGATTTTCAGCGGCCTGCTGTTCCTGACCTTACCGACTGACGGACAGGGCGGAAGCTTCATGGCGTTCTTCGCAGTCTTCCTGGCGCTGTTCCTGACCGCTGGGCTGGGTAGTGGTTCCACTTTCCAGATGATTTCCGTGATCTTCCGTAAACTGACAATGGATCGTGTGAAAGCAGAAGGGGGTTCTGACGAACGTGCGATGCGTGAAGCGGCAACCGACACGGCGGCGGCGCTGGGTTTCATCTCTGCGATTGGCGCGATTGGTGGCTTCTTTATCCCGAAAGCGTTTGGTAGCTCGCTGGCATTAACGGGTTCGCCAGTCGGCGCAATGAAAGTATTTTTGATTTTCTATATCGCCTGCGTGGTGATTACCTGGGCGGTATATGGTCGGCATTCTAAAAAATAAATCGTAATATTTGATTATCCTTTGCGCGGCATGATGTCGCGCTTTTTTTATGCGTCATTTAGTTACAACATACTAATGTTGTATGGCTTATTTCGCTGGATTTCATTAAGAGTCATTAATATGTTACCCATGGGGAATACTCCTTAATACCCATCTGCATAAAAATCTTAATGGTTTAAATAACTACAGGTGTAAAATGTCTTAATTTACAGTCTGTTATGCTATAAATGTTAATTATCCTAAAGGGGTATTCCAGGAATTTACTTTATTTTTCATCCCCATCACTCTTGATCGTTATCAATTCCCACGCTGTTTCAGAGCGTTACCTTGCCCTTAAACATTAGCAATGTCGATTTATCAGAGGGCCGACAGGCTCCCACAGGAGAAAACCGATGAGTAAATTCCTGGACCGGTTTCGCTACTTCAAACAGAAGGGTGAAACCTTTGCCGATGGGCATGGCCAGCTTCTCAATACCAACCGTGACTGGGAGGATGGATATCGCCAGCGTTGGCAGCATGACAAAATCGTCCGCTCTACCCACGGGGTAAACTGCACCGGCTCCTGCAGCTGGAAAATCTACGTCAAAAACGGTCTGGTCACCTGGGAAACCCAGCAGACTGACTATCCGCGAACTCGCCCGGACCTGCCAAACCATGAACCTCGCGGCTGCCCGCGCGGTGCCAGCTACTCCTGGTATCTTTACAGCGCTAACCGCCTGAAATACCCGATGATGCGCAAACGCCTGATGAAAATGTGGCGTGAAGCGAAGGCGCTGCATAGCGATCCGGTTGAGGCATGGGCTTCTATCATTGAAGACGCCGATAAAGCGAAAAGCTTTAAGCAGGCGCGTGGACGCGGTGGTTTTGTTCGTTCTTCCTGGCAGGAAGTGAACGAACTGATCGCCGCATCTAACGTTTACACCATCAAAAATTACGGCCCGGACCGTGTCGCTGGCTTCTCGCCAATTCCGGCAATGTCGATGGTTTCTTACGCATCGGGTGCGCGCTATCTCTCGCTGATTGGCGGTACTTGCTTAAGCTTCTACGACTGGTACTGCGACCTGCCTCCTGCGTCTCCGCAAACCTGGGGTGAGCAAACTGACGTACCGGAATCTGCTGACTGGTACAACTCCAGCTACATCATCGCCTGGGGTTCAAACGTGCCGCAGACGCGTACCCCGGATGCTCACTTCTTTACTGAAGTGCGTTACAAAGGGACCAAAACTGTTGCCGTCACACCAGACTACGCTGAAATCGCCAAACTGTGCGATCTGTGGCTGGCACCGAAACAGGGCACCGATGCGGCAATGGCGCTGGCAATGGGTCACGTAATGCTGCGTGAATTCCACCTCGACAACCCAAGCCAGTATTTCACCGACTATGTGCGCCGCTACACCGACATGCCGATGCTGGTGATGCTGGAAGAGCGCGACGGTTACTACGCTGCGGGTCGTATGCTGCGCGCTGCTGATCTGGTGGATGCACTGGGCCAGGAAAACAATCCGGAATGGAAAACTGTCGCCTTTAATACCAATGGTGAAATGGTTGCGCCGAACGGTTCTATTGGCTTCCGCTGGGGCGAGAAGGGCAAATGGAATCTTGAGCAGCGCGACGGCAAAACTGGCGAAGAAACCGAGCTGCAACTGAGCCTGCTGGGTAGCCAGGATGAGATCGCTGAGGTGGGCTTCCCGTACTTTGGTGGCGATGGCACGGAACACTTCAACAAAGTGGAACTGGAAAACGTGCTGCTGCATAAGCTGCCGGTGAAACGCCTGCAACTGGCTGATGGCAGCACCGCCCTGGTGACCACCGTTTATGATCTGACGCTGGCAAACTACGGTCTGGAACGTGGCCTGAACGACGTTAACTGTGCAACCAGCTATGACGATGTGAAAGCTTACACCCCTGCCTGGGCCGAGCAGATTACCGGCGTTTCTCGCAGCCAGATTATTCGCATCGCCCGTGAATTTGCCGATAACGCTGATAAAACGCACGGTCGTTCGATGATTATCGTCGGCGCTGGGCTGAACCACTGGTATCACCTGGACATGAACTATCGTGGTCTGATCAACATGCTGATTTTCTGCGGCTGTGTCGGTCAGAGCGGCGGTGGCTGGGCGCACTATGTAGGTCAGGAAAAACTGCGTCCGCAAACCGGCTGGCAGCCGCTGGCGTTTGCCCTCGACTGGCAGCGTCCGGCGCGTCACATGAACAGTACCTCTTATTTCTATAACCACTCCAGCCAGTGGCGTTATGAAACCGTGACTGCGGAAGAACTGCTGTCGCCGATGGCGGATAAATCTCGCTATACTGGACACCTGATCGACTTTAACGTCCGTGCAGAACGCATGGGCTGGCTGCCGTCTGCGCCGCAGTTAGGCACTAACCCGCTGACTATCGCTCGCGAAGCAGAAAAAGCTGGGATGAATCCGGTGGACTATACGGTTAAATCCCTGAAAGAGGGTTCTATCCGTTTCGCTGCGGAACAGCCGGAAAACGGTAAAAACCACCCGCGTAATCTGTTCATCTGGCGTTCTAACCTGCTCGGTTCTTCCGGTAAAGGTCATGAGTTTATGCTCAAGTACCTGCTGGGGACGGAGCACGGTATCCAGGGCAAAGACCTGGGGCAGCAGGGCGGCGTGAAGCCGGAAGAAGTGGACTGGCAGGACAACGGTCTGGAAGGCAAGCTGGATCTGGTGGTGACGCTGGACTTCCGTCTGTCGAGCACCTGTCTCTATTCCGACATCATTTTGCCGACGGCGACCTGGTACGAAAAAGACGACATGAATACTTCGGATATGCATCCGTTTATTCACCCGCTGTCTGCGGCGGTCGATCCGGCCTGGGAAGCGAAAAGCGACTGGGAAATCTACAAAGCCATCGCGAAGAAATTCTCCGAAGTGTGCGTTGGTCATCTGGGTAAAGAAACTGACATCGTCACGCTGCCTATCCAGCACGACTCTGCCGCTGAACTGGCGCAACCGCTGGATGTGAAAGACTGGAAAAAAGGCGAATGCGACCTGATCCCAGGTAAAACTGCACCGCACATTATGGTCGTAGAGCGCGATTATCCAGCAACTTACGAACGCTTTACCTCTATCGGCCCGCTGATGGAGAAAATCGGTAACGGCGGTAAAGGGATTGCCTGGAACACCCAGAGCGAGATGGATCTGCTGCGTAAGCTCAACTACACCAAAGCGGAAGGTCCGGCAAAAGGCCAGCCGATGCTCAATACCGCAATTGATGCGGCAGAGATGATCCTGACGCTGGCACCGGAAACCAATGGTCAGGTAGCTGTAAAAGCCTGGGCTGCCCTGAGCGAGTTTACCGGCCGTGACCATACGCATCTGGCGCTGAATAAAGAAGACGAGAAGATTCGCTTCCGCGATATTCAGGCACAGCCGCGCAAAATCATCTCCAGCCCGACATGGTCTGGCCTTGAAGATGAACACGTTTCTTACAACGCCGGTTACACCAACGTTCACGAGCTGATCCCGTGGCGTACGCTCTCTGGTCGTCAGCAACTGTATCAGGATCACCAGTGGATGCGTGATTTCGGTGAAAGCCTGCTGGTTTATCGTCCGCCGATCGACACCCGTTCGGTGAAAGAAGTGATGGGGCAGAAATCCAACGGCAACCCGGAAAAAGCGCTCAACTTCCTGACGCCGCACCAGAAGTGGGGTATCCACTCCACCTACAGCGACAACCTGCTGATGCTGACTTTAGGTCGCGGTGGTCCGGTGGTCTGGCTGAGTGAAGCCGATGCCAAAGAGCTGGGTATCGCCGATAACGACTGGATTGAAGTCTTCAACAGCAACGGTGCACTGACTGCCCGTGCGGTTGTCAGCCAGCGTGTTCCGGCAGGGATGACCATGATGTACCACGCGCAGGAACGTATCGTTAACCTGCCTGGTTCGGAAATTACCCAACAGCGTGGTGGTATCCATAACTCGGTCACCCGTATCACGCCGAAACCGACGCATATGATCGGCGGCTATGCCCATCTGGCATATGGCTTTAACTACTACGGCACCGTAGGTTCTAACCGCGATGAGTTTGTTGTAGTGCGTAAGATGAAGAACATTGA
Source organism: Escherichia coli DSM 30083 = JCM 1649 = ATCC 11775 (assembly GCF_003697165.2). Classification (GTDB taxonomy): domain Bacteria; phylum Pseudomonadota; class Gammaproteobacteria; order Enterobacterales; family Enterobacteriaceae; genus Escherichia; species Escherichia coli. The sequence goes on along the minus strand of NZ_CP033092.2, from coordinate 2,761,829 downwards.
CTGGTTAGATGGCGAAGGCAATGACCAGGTACAGGAGAGCGTAAAATGAAAATTCGTTCACAAGTCGGCATGGTGCTGAATCTCGATAAGTGCATCGGCTGCCACACCTGTTCAGTGACCTGTAAAAACGTCTGGACCAGCCGTGAAGGCGTGGAATACGCGTGGTTCAACAACGTGGAAACCAAGCCGGGCCAGGGCTTCCCGACTGACTGGGAAAACCAGGAAAAATACAAAGGCGGCTGGATCCGTAAAATCAACGGCAAACTTCAGCCGCGCATGGGTAACCGTGCCATGCTGCTGGGTAAAATCTTCGCTAACCCGCATCTGCCGGGGATCGACGATTATTACGAGCCATTCGATTTTGATTATCAGAACCTGCATACCGCGCCGGAAGGCAGCAAATCACAGCCGATTGCCCGTCCGCGTTCACTGATTACCGGCGAACGGATGGCGAAAATCGAAAAAGGGCCGAACTGGGAAGATGACCTGGGCGGTGAGTTTGACAAGCTGGCGAAAGACAAGAACTTCGACAACATCCAGAAGGCGATGTATAGCCAGTTCGAAAACACCTTCATGATGTATTTGCCGCGCCTGTGCGAACACTGTCTGAACCCGGCATGTGTGGCGACCTGCCCGAGCGGTGCGATTTACAAGCGTGAAGAAGATGGCATCGTCCTGATCGACCAGGATAAATGCCGTGGCTGGCGTATGTGCATCACCGGATGCCCGTACAAAAAAATCTACTTCAACTGGAAGAGCGGTAAGTCTGAGAAGTGCATCTTCTGCTATCCGCGTATTGAAGCCGGCCAGCCGACAATATGTTCAGAAACCTGTGTCGGTCGTATCCGTTATCTTGGCGTGCTGCTGTACGATGCCGACGCGATTGAACGTGCGGCAAGTACCGAGAACGAGAAAGATCTCTACCAGCGTCAGCTGGATGTGTTCCTCGATCCGAACGATCCGAAAGTCATCGAGCAGGCGATTAAAGACGGTATTCCGCTGAGCGTTATTGAGGCTGCACAGCAGTCGCCAGTTTATAAAATGGCGATGGAATGGAAACTGGCGCTGCCGCTGCATCCGGAATATCGCACACTGCCGATGGTCTGGTACGTGCCGCCTCTGTCGCCGATTCAGTCTGCGGCAGACGCGGGTGAACTGGGCAGCAACGGCATTCTGCCAGACGTCGAAAGCCTGCGTATTCCGGTACAGTATCTGGCGAATCTGCTGACCGCCGGTGATACCAAACCGGTACTGCGCGCGCTGAAACGTATGCTGGCGATGCGTCATTACAAACGTGCTGAAACCGTTGACGGTAAAGTCGATACCCGTGCGCTGGAAGAGGTCGGTCTGACCGAAGCCCAGGCACAGGAGATGTATCGTTATCTGGCTATTGCCAACTACGAAGATCGCTTTGTGGTGCCGAGCAGTCATCGTGAACTGGCGCGGGAAGCCTTCCCGGAGAAAAATGGCTGCGGCTTTACCTTTGGTGATGGCTGCCACGGTTCAGATACCAAATTCAATCTGTTCAACAGCCGCCGTATCGATGCCATCGACGTAACCAGCAAAACGGAGCCGCACCCATGATCGAACTCGTGATTGTATCGCGTCTCCTTGAATATCCGGATGCTGCCTTATGGCAGCATCAACAAGAGATGTTTGAGGCGATTGCCGCGTCGAAAAATCTGCCAAAAGAGGATGCCCATGCGCTGGGCATTTTCCTGCGCGATTTAACGACGATGGATCCGCTCGATGCCCAGGCGCAGTACAGCGAACTGTTCGACCGTGGCCGCGCCACGTCACTGTTGCTATTTGAACATGTTCACGGTGAATCCCGTGACCGCGGCCAGGCGATGGTGGATCTGCTGGCGCAGTACGAGCAGCACGGCTTGCAGTTAAACAGCCGCGAATTGCCCGACCATCTGCCGCTGTATCTGGAGTACCTGGCGCAGCTGCCGCAAAGCGAAGCCGTGGAGGGTTTGAAAGATATTGCGCCGATTCTGGCATTGCTGAGCGCGCGTCTGCAACAGCGTGAAAGCCGTTATGCCGTGCTGTTTGATCTGCTGCTGAAACTGGCGAATACCGCAATCGACAGCGACAAAGTGGCGGAAAAAATTGCCGACGAAGCGCGCGACGATACGCCGCAGGCGCTGGATGCAGTCTGGGAAGAAGAGCAGGTTAAATTCTTTGCTGACAAAGGCTGCGGTGATTCAGCAATCACTGCTCATCAGCGTCGCTTTGCCGGTGCCGTCGCGCCGCAATATCTGAATATCACCACCGGAGGACAGCACTAATGCAATTCCTGAATATGTTCTTCTTTGATATCTACCCGTACATAGCCGGGGCGGTCTTCCTGATTGGTAGCTGGCTGCGTTATGACTACGGGCAGTACACATGGCGTGCGGCGTCCAGCCAGATGCTGGATCGCAAAGGGATGAACCTCGCGTCGAACCTGTTCCATATCGGTATTCTGGGGATTTTTGTCGGTCACTTCTTCGGTATGCTGACGCCGCACTGGATGTATGAAGCCTGGCTGCCGATTGAAGTGAAACAGAAAATGGCGATGTTTGCTGGTGGTGCCAGCGGCGTACTGTGTCTGATTGGTGGCGTGCTGTTGCTGAAGCGTCGTCTGTTCAGCCCACGCGTGCGTGCAACCACTACCGGAGCGGATATCCTGATCCTGTCGCTGCTCGTTATCCAGTGCGCGCTGGGCTTGCTGACCATTCCGTTCTCAGCCCAGCATATGGACGGTAGCGAGATGATGAAACTGGTTGGCTGGGCGCAGTCGGTAGTGACCTTCCACGGTGGTGCTTCTCAACACCTTGATGGTGTGGCGTTTATCTTCCGTCTGCACCTGGTGTTGGGGATGACGTTATTCCTGCTGTTCCCGTTCTCGCGTCTGGTGCACATCTGGAGCGTCCCGGTGGAGTATCTGACGCGTAAGTATCAGCTGGTGCGCGCTCGTCACTAAGCGAATTTTAGTTCACATAGACCCTGCTTCGGCGCTGAGGGATCCCCATAAATCAGCGATAATAAACCAACACCATATTCTGGTAGGTTCTGGTGAGGTGATTAAGAATGGTGCTTAGCACCGTTCGTTTTAAAATTAGCGGGGAGTGTCGTAAGACATTCTCCGCTAACGTCAGATACGAGATTACCCGCCGCGTTTTAATGCTGTTGGCCTGATATCTAAGATGTAACCCTTGATTTTCAGCGTGATAGCCAATAAGCCACAGCACTATTGTGCTCAGTGTTGCCAGCAGGCTCAGTACCAGCATTCTTCCTGCCGAACAGCTGTAACTGGCTCGCAGACCGAACCCAAAACGCTCACTTTTTTCATCCCTGAAGTTTTGCTCAATCTGCATTCGGCGGCTGTATAACTTCATGATTTCTCGCGGTTTAAAGTCATCTGTGCTGCTGAATATTAACCATGGTTCTTTTGCCGCCGACCTGGCATCTTTTATCTGTGATGGTCTGGCTATACCACAACGCGAACGTTTATTTCTCCGGCCTTTCGGCTCTTTTTTGTGCAAATAAAAATGACCATCGCAACGGGCGTATTCCGCCCGGGAAAGCGTCCCCGGCCCCAGATATTCAGGTTTGTTACTGGCCTGTAATTCCTGACGCCTGAACCAGCATTCCCCTTTTCTCGCCAGATGCAGTTGTTTATTGCCTCGTATCCGGCCAATAAAATCCCAGCCGAGTGATTTTATGTGCCGAAACCAGGCATTCTGGAACCCTGCATCCGTGACGATGATTACCCTTGCTTTTGGGTTTACCGCTTCGGAAAGAGTATTAAGAAAGGCTTGCTGTATCTTTGCATTTTGCTGTTTTTCCGAAGGAACTATCCAACTCAGCAATGGAATCGAATGTCCATAGCAAATCAGGCTGGCGCGGAGTACGTGATACTCCTGAGAGGGGTATCCACTCCAGTCAACGGCGATGACACACAGTGACAGCTTGCTCGTCAGCATGGAAATAATGTTTCTGAAAATCAGGGGGATGTCGTGATGAAGAGACTCATTACCGAGCAGACGATCAACACGTTTTATTTTATTTTTGACCTGAGCATTACCGGGTAAATAACGTCCGATGCTGGTCAGCGTCAGAGATGCGCCATTGATTAGTGCGATAGTGGCATCCAACAAAGCATTTTGTCGGTATTTGTGAAATGGTGCTAAAGCACCGCGGAAAAAATTCTGACATACTTGGCGAGCAGGCATAGAGGAGATCTCATTGAATTGGTTGCACAAGTCAGTAGATCACAAAACTCTATGCCTGTCTTTTTTTACCCGCCCATTACTGGGGATTCCTCAGCGCTCCGGCGGGTTTTTTTTATGGGCACGGTGCGGGGGGAGTTGTCGGATGCGCTTCGCTTATCCGACCTACAGGGGAGGATATTTTAGGTCCGGTAAACGCGGTGCCATTGGGCAGAATTAGCTCGGAGTAACAGGTTTTGAGTATTTCAGGAAGAAATGGTGGTGGGGGAAGGATTACTCAGCGCTGCGCGCTTCGCCCTACGGGTCGTTGCCTGCGGCAACGCTCTCTCGCTGGCCTCGAGTCGAACCTTGGTCGAAGCTTCTCATCCTTCCCCGCATGGGCAGAATATTTAATTGCGGATTCGTTTGAGAATTCAGGGGCTTTTGTAAGCGATGGTGGTGGGGGAAGGATTCGAACCTTCGAAGTCGATGACGGCAGATTTACAGTCTGCTCCCTTTGGCCGCTCGGGAACCCCACCAGGGGTAATTCATATTGTAGGTAATGCTTGAGATGGTGGTGGGGGAAGGATTCGAACCTTCGAAGTCGATGACGGCAGATTTACAGTCTGCTCCCTTTGGCCGCTCGGGAACCCCACCACGGGGTAATGCTTTTTACTGGCCTGCTCCCTTATCGGGAAGCGGGGCGCATCATATCAAATGACGCGCCGCTGTAAAGTGTTACGTTGAGAAAAATGAACTGGTTGCGTGATTTTCATCCGTAACGGATTAAAGCTAACCAGTTATTTTGGCTGACGATTAAAGAATAATCGTCCGATTACCGTAAACAAAGACGCGCTGCGCCAGTACTTTGTATAGCGCACGACTTAAGACGTTTTTCTCGACGTCACGACCTGCGCGCATCATATCTTCAGCTGTGTAGGTATGATCGACATGAATAACGTCCTGCATGATGATTGGGCCTTCGTCCAGATTGTCATTCACATAGTGAGCGGTTGCGCCAATAATCTTCACGCCACGCTCATAGGCCTGGTGATAAGGACGTGCGCCGATAAACGCTGGCAGGAATGAATGGTGAATATTGATGATCTTATTCGGGAAGCGTGCCACAAATTCCGGCGTTAATACCCGCATATACTTCGCCAGCACCACATAGTCAGGTTGATAAGCATCAATGGCATCCGCCATCTTTTGATCGTGCTCGTTGCGGCTTAACCCTTCATGGCTTACCAGCTCAAACGGAATATCAAACCGCTCAACCAGAGAACGTAAAGTATCGTGGTTACCAATAACTGCCGCGATTTCGACATCCAGGCCGCCGTAATTGGCTTTCATCAACAAATCGCCAAGGCAATGCGCTTCTTTAGTGACCAGAATTACTATCCGGCGACGACCGGCAGGATTCAGCTCACGCACGGAGCCTTCTGGCAATGCGCTATCGAGATCCGCCAGCAGGGTGGAATCATTAAAAATCCCTTCCAGTTCCGTGCGCATAAAAAAGCGCCCGGTACGATGATCTACAAATTCATTGTTCTGCACGATATTTAACTCGTGCTTGTAGCAAATATTGGTAATACGTGCGATCAGACCTTTTTGGTCCGGACAAATAGTACGCAGAACTTTACGTTGGAGTGAATGCATTGCTGGAAAAACCTTGTTGAGAGTGTTTGCTAAACCGTACCGTCAACCATTATTGGCCGCAGCACTTTTTAAATTTTTTACCTGAACCACAAGGGCAGGGATCGTTGCGGCCAAACTGCGGACGTGTACCGTCAATATAGTACCATTGACCGTTTTCTTTCAAAAATCGCGAACGTTCAATTATTGCACCTGTTTTGCCACCCTCGGTAAATCGAGCAACAAAACTGACAAATCCGATATTGCCGCCGTCCTGCCAGCAATGTTCAAATACGGTCAATCCCAACCATTCAGTATGCGCAAATCCGGCAATCAATTCGGCTCGTAACGCCGCTGCTCCACAAGATGGATGCCAGGTCTTTATTAAATAATCTGCGTCTTGCATCACAAAAGCGCAGTAACGCGAACGCATGAGATGTTCTGGATCAGGTGCAACCTTTTCACCAGACACATAAGGGTGGCAACATAGGCTATACTCGACAGCACTACCACAGGGACAAAGCTGAGACACAAATAATCTCCCTGGAAACAATAACGGCGTATTAACCGCCTGAGTAGCACTATGTTAACCGAGCAGTAGCGATGTGGCTACGATTGCATTCCAGGGGAATCTTGCGGGAATAATGAGAAAGATAAAAATAGGGCTGGCGCTGGGATCTGGCGCGGCAAGAGGTTGGTCGCATATTGGCGTAATTAATGCGCTAAAAAAAGTGGGTATTGAAATTGATATCGTTGCAGGATGTTCAATTGGTTCGCTGGTGGGCGCTGCCTATGCATGCGATCGATTATCTGCGCTGGAAGATTGGGTGACCTCTTTCAGTTATTGGGATGTTTTACGCCTGATGGATCTCTCCTGGCAGCGCGGTGGGTTACTGCGCGGCGAGCGTGTCTTCAATCAATATCGCGAAATAATGCCGGAAACAGAGATCGAAAATTGTTCCCGTCGCTTCGCGGCTGTTGCCACCAATTTAAGTACTGGGCGTGAATTATGGTTTACTGAAGGCGATCTCCATCTTGCTATTCGTGCATCATGCAGTATTCCAGGACTAATGGCACCCGTTGCGCATAACGGCTACTGGCTGGTTGATGGCGCTGTAGTTAACCCAATTCCTATTTCCCTCACGCGTGCATTGGGGGCTGATATTGTGATAGCGGTCGACCTGCAGCACGATGCTCATTTGATGCAACAAGATTTGCTCTCCTTTAATGTCAGTGAAGAAAATAGCGAGAATGGTGATTCTCTGCCGTGGCATGCGCGTCTGAAAGAAAGGTTAGGCAGCATAACGACACGTCGGGCGGTGACAGCGCCAACGGCAACAGAGATTATGACCACTTCTATCCAGGTGCTGGAGAACCGCCTTAAAAGGAACCGCATGGCAGGTGATCCGCCCGATATTCTGATTCAACCTGTTTGCCCGCAAATATCTACGCTTGATTTCCATCGCGCGCACGCTGCCATTGCGGCCGGGCAGCTGGCAGTGGAAAAGAAAATGGACGAACTTTTGCCGTTGGTACGCACCAACATTTGACCAGAATTTTTATCTACACTTAAGTTAATTCTGACAGGCGCAGGTGGCAATAGCATGCCACTATTGAGTAAAGCCAGTCAGGGGAGAGAACATGACGCAGCCATTGGTCGGAAAACAGATTCTCATTGTTGAAGATGAGCAGGTATTTCGCTCGCTTCTGGATTCGTGGTTTTCCTCATTGGGAGCGACAACGGTACTGGCGGCTGATGGGGTGGATGCCCTTGAGTTGCTGGGAGGTTTCACTCCAGACCTGATGATATGTGATATCGCGATGCCACGAATGAACGGGCTTAAACTGCTGGAACATATACGCAACAGTGGTGACCAGACACCGGTTCTGGTGATATCTGCCACTGAAAATATGGCAGATATTGCCAAAGCGTTACGTCTGGGCGTTGAAGATGTTTTGCTGAAACCGGTTAAAGATCTGAATCGCTTGCGCGAGATGGTTTTTGCCTGTCTCTATCCCAGCATGTTTAATTCCCGCGTTGAGGAAGAGGAAAGGCTTTTTCGCGACTGGGATGCAATGGTTGATAACCCTGCTGCAGCGGCGAAATTATTACAGGAACTACAACCGCCAGTTCAGCAGGTGATTTCCCAATGCCGGGTTAATTATCGTCAATTAGTTGCCGCGGACAAACCCGGCCTGGTGCTTGATATTGCCGCACTTTCGGAAAACGATCTGGCATTTTATTGCCTTGATGTCACCCGAGCTGGACATAATGGCGTACTTGCTGCCTTGTTATTACGCGCATTGTTTAACGGATTATTACAGGAACAGCTTGCACACCAAAATCAACGGTTGCCAGAGTTGGGCGCGTTATTGAAGCAGGTAAACCATTTACTCCGTCAGGCCAATCTGCCGGGGCAGTTTCCGCTATTAGTTGGCTATTATCATCGCGAACTGAAAAATCTCATTCTGGTTTCTGCGGGTCTGAATGCGACGTTAAATACCGGCGAACATCAGGTGCAAATCAGTAATGGTGTTCCGTTAGGCACTTTAGGTAACGCTTATTTGAATCAATTGAGCCAGCGATGCGATGCCTGGCAATGCCAAATATGGGGAACCGGTGGTCGGCTGCGCTTGATGTTGTCTGCAGAATGAGCAAACGATAACACGGGCTAAATTTGCATTACCTGCTAATGTCGGCTGGTGGTACTATCGTCGCTATTCGTATAAGTAATTGTCTTAATTATGCTAACTCGCCTCCTTTTCAGAACTTAGCCCCTTCGGGGTGCTGATATACTGGGATGCGATACAGAAATATGAACACGTTCAAAACACGAACAGTCCAGGAGAATTTAAATGGCTGCCATTAATACGAAAGTCAAAAAAGCCGTTATCCCCGTAGCGGGATTAGGAACCAGGATGTTGCCGGCGACGAAAGCCATCCCGAAAGAGATGCTGCCACTTGTCGATAAGCCATTAATTCAATACGTCGTGAATGAATGTATTGCGGCTGGCATTACTGAAATTGTGCTGGTTACTCACTCATCTAAAAACTCTATTGAAAACCACTTTGATACCAGTTTTGAACTGGAAGCAATGCTGGAAAAACGTGTAAAACGTCAACTGCTTGATGAAGTGCAGTCTATTTGTCCGCCACACGTGACTATTATGCAAGTTCGTCAGGGGCTGGCGAAAGGCCTGGGACACGCGGTATTGTGTGCTCACCCGGTAGTGGGTGATGAACCGGTAGCTGTTATTTTGCCTGACGTTATTCTGGATGAATATGAATCCGATTTATCACAGGATAACCTGGCAGAGATGATCCGCCGCTTTGATGAAACGGGTCATAGCCAGATCATGGTTGAACCGGTTGCTGATGTGACCGCATATGGCGTTGTGGATTGCAAAGGCGTTGAATTAGCGCCGGGTGAAAGCGTACCGATGGTTGGCGTGGTTGAAAAACCAAAAGCGGATGTTGCGCCGTCTAATCTCGCTATTGTGGGTCGTTACGTACTTAGCGCGGATATTTGGCCGTTGCTGGCAAAAACCCCTCCTGGAGCTGGTGATGAAATTCAGCTCACTGACGCAATTGATATGCTGATCGAAAAAGAAACGGTTGAAGCCTATCATATGAAAGGGAAGAGCCATGACTGCGGTAATAAATTAGGTTACATGCAGGCCTTCGTTGAATACGGTATTCGTCATAACACCCTTGGCACGGAATTTAAAGCCTGGCTTGAAGAAGAGATGGGCATTAAGAAGTAACATCCGTATCGGTGTTTTCCACGAAACGGCGTTGAGCAATCGACGCCGTTTTTTTATAGCTTATTCTTATTATATTGTCTTAAACCGGACAATAAAAAATCCCGCCGATGGCGGGATTTTTAGCATGTGCAATCTACAAAAGATTATTGCTTGATCAGGAAATCGTCGAGGGATTTACCTTGCTCATCCATTGCTTTTTTGATTACAGCTGGAGTACGGCCCTGGCCAGTCCAGGTTTTAGTTTCGCCGTTTTCGTCAACGTAGCTATATTTTGCCGGACGCTGAGCACGCTTAGCTTTGGTGCCAGATTTAACGGCAGCAAGGCTATTCAGCAGTTCGTTCGGGTCAATACCGTCAGCGATCAGCATTTCGCGATATTGCTGCAGTTTACGAGTGCGCTCTTCAACTTCAGCAGCAGCCGCGCTTTCTTCTTCGCGACGTTCGTTAACAACAACTTCTAATTTTTCCAGCATTTCTTCCAGCGTTTCAAGTGTACATTCTCTTGCCTGCGCACGAAGAGTACGGATGTTGTTCAGAATTTTAAGTGCTTCGCTCATTGTAGTAATCTCAAACTTATATTGGGGTGGTTTGTTGAGGTAATAATAGAGCCTTAAATTCAGTTGTGCAATAGCCAGGAATGTAAGGAATTCAAAATTGTTCTTTATTTTGTGCCGCCAATAAATATCTTTTCATAAAATTAGCCAGAAAAGACGCGGCATATAGCCCTATTTGCACCGATGATTTCGCAGCACGTGAGGTTAAAACTTCCTGATTCATGTCACATTTTATGGGGAGATAATCGTAGGCTGACGACCTTTCAGTCTTCTGTATTAGCCGTGTTTACGAGAATTCCCTATTAAGCGAATGATGAAAAGTAGAACAGTCGCAATAAGAGCAGGGACTTAGTATTGCACTATCTCCTGGAGGTCAACAGAGGGCTATTACATGCGCAACAGGTTAAAGATTGTGAATAGTTACCGGCAGTCATTTACCCGCTTATAACAAGCGAGGCAGTTGTAATGATAGCTCAGAAGGATTATGCAAGGCTTCGTAAGGGAGAACGCATATACCACTTCTGTGCATACTGTTGAGCTGAAAAACTGACGAATTATGATAAACTCCAGCCAACTTTATTTCATATCATTGAGGGCCTGTGGCTGATGGCACAGCTATATTTCTACTATTCCGCAATGAATGCGGGTAAGTCTACAGCATTGTTGCAATCTTCATACAATTACCAGGAACGCGGCATGCGCACTGTCGTATATACGGCAGAAATTGATGATCGCTTTGGTGCCGGGAAAGTCAGTTCGCGTATAGGTTTGTCATCACCTGCAAAATTATTTAACCAAAATTCATCATTATTTGATGAGATTCGTGCGGAACATGAACAGCAGGCAATTCATTGCGTACTGGTTGATGAATGCCAGTTTTTAACCAGACAACAAGTATATGAATTATCGGAGGTTGTCGATCAACTCGATATACCCGTACTTTGTTATGGTTTACGTACCGATTTTCGAGGTGAATTATTTATTGGCAGTCAATACTTACTGGCATGGTCCGACAAACTGGTTGAATTAAAAACCATCTGTTTTTGTGGCCGTAAAGCAAGCATGGTGCTGCGTCTTGATCAAGCAGGCAGACCTTATAACGAAGGTGAGCAGGTGGTTATTGGTGGTAATGAACGCTACGTTTCTGTATGCCGTAAACACTATAAAGAAGCGTTAGAAGTCGGCTCATTAACGGCTATTCAGGAAAGGCATCGCCACGATTAATAAGAATTTCTTTACTGACAGGGTGAGCAGGGCGCTTTTATCCTGTCAGTTCGTTTTACGCACTTCTTCCGGGCTATACACCCTTCTCGGCAGTTTTTTAACGCCGCTATACGCCTCACAGAGCGCTTATACACCGACATTGACTTGTAACCTGTAAAGTACAATATCGCTGTGTGTAGGCGTTATACATCGTCGCAAATATGATGAAGGACAATGCTGCCGGTTTATGGAAAAGTTGTTTTGGGAAAACAAAAAACGGCCCCAGAAGGGGTAATGCCAGTCAGTTAAGCAACTGACTGGCTCTTTTTCGGGGCTGTGGGGTATTTCCAGGGCCTCTCCTTTACCACTCTCGGGAAGGCCCTTTCCCTTCTTGTCGGTAATTTCACTGGTTGTCCCATACTTGCAAGATCGCGCATCAGCTCCGGTATACGTCCCGGTGAAGCGTATGGCGTCCGTCATCGACGTCAGCAGATGGCAGACTTTTCCTTTGCGCGTCACGGTCAGCAGGCGGGCTGTCACCTCATTTCCCAGTCCCGGCCACTTTTTTCGTGCCTGCGGGCTGATGTTCAGCTTCACCAGATGATCGCCTTTACCCAGTTTTCTGATCTCTTCATATTGCGCTCCCTTTCTGAGAGGGATCATCCAGTGGCGGTGTTCTCCCGCCAGGCTCCAGGCATTTAACAGTCCTGGTGAGTAATAACCTTTATCCATTAACGTCAGAGTGTTATCGCCGGTTTGTTCTATAAGTTGCTCAGCAAGCTCATTTTCGCTGTTCTTCATCGTGCCGAAGGCTGCAGTCGTCAGCAGATGGCTGGTCAGTTCCATCTGGCAGACCATTTTGACCTGCGGGTAGAGCGCCGGGTTCCCGGCATGTGTCTGGCGGGGGAAGGCTGCATCGTTCTCTGGTGTATCCGGTGTGCGCCAGAACACACCATCGATGGCCAGCAGGGTCAGGCCGCACCAGTGCGGATGCGGCGTGGCGTTATGCCAGAGCTGCGCTGTTTTCGTGAACACGCGGCGGACAGCCTCAATTCCCAGACGCTGGCGGGTCTGAATAACGGCACTGGGGGCAACGAAGGGGCGATTGCCCGGCAGCATGATGTCCAGGCGATTCACAATCTGGTGAAGAGGTTCTTTACGCTCAAGCGCCATGCCAACAATACACCAGACCATCATTTCGAGGGGAAGACGGCGCTTGCGTAGCGTTACAGTACCTGATTCGGCAAGGCAACGAGAGATGAGTTTGGGGGCGAGGTAATCCCCCAGAGAAGTCAGTGGGTTACGCAGAGAATCGTAACGGGATACCAAATCAAGGGCCTGCCCAATGAGCATACAAAAATCCGGAAACGAGTGAGCGTTTCCGGATTCTTACACAGCCACTGGATCGGTCAACTGATCCTTAACTGACTGGCATTACCCCAGAAGGGGCCGTTTATGTTGCCAGACAGCGCTACTGATTAAGCGGATTTTTTCGCTTTTTTCTCAGCTTTAGCCGGAGCGGCTTCTTTCTTCGCTGCAGTTTCGCCTTCTACATAATCACGACCGTAGTAAGTATCCAGCAGAATCTGTTTCAGCTCGGAGATCAGCGGGTAACGCGGGTTAGCGCCGGTGCACTGGTCATCGAATGCATCTTCAGACAGTTTATCCACGTTCGCCAGGAAGTCTGCTTCCTGAACGCCAGCTTCACGGATAGATTTCGGAATACCCAGTTCAGCTTTCAGCGTTTCCAGCCATGCCAGCAGTTTCTCGATCTTAGCTGCAGTACGGTCGCCCGGTGCGCTCAGACCCAGGTGGTCGGCAATTTCAGCATAACGACGGCGAGCCTGCGGACGGTCATACTGGCTGAATGCAGTCTGCTTGGTCGGGTTGTCATTCGCGTTGTAGCGAATAACGTTACAAATCAGCAGGGCGTTTGCCAGACCGTGCGGAATATGGAACTGGGAACCCAGTTTGTGCGCCATTGAGTGACATACACCCAGGAAGGCGTTCGCAAACGCGATACCCGCGATAGTCGCTGCACTGTGAACACGTTCACGCGCTACCGGATTTTTAGACCCTTCGTGGTAGGACGCTGGCAGATATTCTTTCAGTAGTTTCAGTGCCTGCAGAGCCTGACCATCAGAGAACTCAGATGCCAGTACAGAAACATAAGCTTCCATGGCGTGAGTTACTGCGTCCAGACCACCGAAAGCACACAGGGACTTCGGCATGTCCATAACAAGGTTGGCGTCGACAATCGCCATATCCGGGGTCAGTGCATAGTCTGCCAGCGGATATTTCTGACCAGTAGTGTCGTCAGTTACAACCGCAAACGGAGTGACTTCAGAACCTGTACCAGAAGTGGTGGTGACAGCGATCATTTTCGCTTTCACACCCATTTTCGGGAACTTGTAGATACGTTTACGGATATCCATAAAGCGCAGCGCCAGTTCTTCGAAGTGAGTTTCCGGATGTTCGTACATAACCCACATGATCTTCGCAGCGTCCATCGGGGAACCACCACCCAGCGCGATAATCACGTCTGGTTTGAAGGAGTTTGCCAGTTCTGCACCTTTACGAACGATGCTCAGGGTCGGGTCAGCTTCTACTTCGAAGAAGACTTCAGTTTCAACGCCTGCTGCTTTCAATACGGAAGTGATCTGATCAGCATAGCCATTGTTGAACAGGAAGCGGTCAGTCACGATGAGCGCACGTTTGTGGCCATCAGTAATCACTTCATCCAGCGCGATTGGCAGGGAGCCACGGCGGAAGTAGATAGATTTCGGAAGTTTGTGCCACAACATGTTTTCAGCTCGCTTAGCAACGGTTTTCTTGTTGATCAGGTGTTTCGGACCAACGTTTTCAGAGATGGAGTTACCACCCCAGGAACCACAACCCAGAGTCAGGGAAGGTGCGAGTTTGAAGTTATACAGGTCACCGATACCACCCTGAGAAGCCGGGGTGTTAATCAGGATACGAGCCGTTTTCATTTTCTGACCGAAGTAAGAAACGCGAGCCGGTTGGTTATCCTGGTCAGTGTACAGGCAAGAGGTATGACCGATACCGCCCATAGCAACCAGTTTCTCTGCTTTTTCTACCGCGTCTTCGAAATCTTTAGCACGGTACATTGCCAGAGTCGGGGACAGTTTTTCATGTGCGAACGGTTCGCTTTCATCAACAACGGTCACTTCACCGATCAGAATCTTGGTGTTTTCTGGTACAGAGAAGCCTGCCAGTTCAGCAATTTTATAGGCTGGCTGACCAACGATAGCCGCGTTCAGCGCACCGTTTTTCAGGATAACGTCCTGAACAGCTTTCAGCTCTTTACCCTGCAACAGATAGCCGCCGTGGGTTGCGAAACGTTCACGTACTGCGTCATAAACAGAGTCAACAACAACAACAGACTGTTCAGAAGCACAGATTACACCGTTGTCGAAGGTTTTGGACATCAGTACAGATGCAACTGCACGTTTGATATCAGCAGTTTCATCGATAACAACCGGAGTGTTGCCCGCGCCTACGCCGATAGCTGGTTTACCGGAGCTGTATGCGGCTTTAACCATGCCCGGACCACCAGTCGCGAGGATCAGGTTGATGTCTGGGTGGTGCATCAGTGCGTTAGACAGCTCAACAGAAGGTTGATCGATCCAGCCGATCAGATCTTTCGGAGCACCGGCAGCGATAGCAGCCTGTAGAACGATATCAGCCGCTTTGTTGGTTGCATCTTTTGCACGCGGGTGCGGGGAGAAGATAATGGCGTTACGGGTCTTCAGGCTGATCAGCGATTTGAAGATAGCAGTTGAAGTCGGGTTAGTGGTCGGAACGATACCGCAAATAATACCGATGGGTTCAGCGATAGTGATGGTACCAAAAGTGTCGTCTTCAGACAGAACACCACAGGTTTTTTCATCTTTATAGGCGTTGTAAATATATTCAGAAGCAAAGTGGTTTTTGATCACTTTATCTTCGACGATACCCATGCCGGATTCGGCAACGGCCATTTTCGCGAGTGGGATTCGAGCATCTGCAGCAGCCAGAGCGGCGGCGCGGAAGATTTTGTCTACTTGCTCTTGAGTGAAACTGGCATATTCACGCTGGGCTTTTTTTACACGCTCTACGAGTGCGTTAAGTTCAGCGACATTAGTAACAGCCATAATGCTCTCCTGATAATGTTAAACTTTTTTAGTAAATCATCTGCTCGAATACGAGAGTATAGTCAGTGCGGTGATGATTTGCTTAACCGATGGAAATCAAAAGCTTACTCGCGCTCACACTCACTGTGATTTACTAAAAGAGTTTAAACATTAGAGTTATTATCTCTAATGCGTCACTTCCAGGTGGCGTAAGCAAGATTACTCACTTCTGGGTACTGATTACGTGATCCAAATCAAAATTTTGCAAAGCTGACACCTTTCAGCATGGCTTTTCGCCATTATAGCTAACAGTTAATAAATTGTAGTATGATTTGTTGGCTACATTAGCATGTTTTGCACAACTAGGTAACAATAACGAATGATAGCAATTTTAAGTAGTTAGGAGGTGAAAAATGCTGTCAAAAGGCGTATTGTCAGCGCGTCTTTTCAACCTTATTTATGGCTAACATTATCCGGCTTTTGCTTCGGAGCTAACCGTGATTCAGACCCTTTTTGATTTTCCCGTTTACTTCAAATTTTTCATCGGGTTATTTGCGCTGGTCAACCCGGTAGGGATTATTCCCGTCTTTATCAGCATGACCAGTTATCAGACAGCGGCAGCGCGAAACAAAACTAACCTTACAGCCAACCTGTCTGTGGCCATTATCTTGTGGATCTCGCTTTTTCTCGGCGACACGATTCTACAACTTTTTGGTATATCAATTGATTCATTCCGTATCGCCGGTGGCATCCTGGTGGTGACAATAGCGATGTCGATGATCAGCGGCAAGCTTGGTGAGGATAAACAGAACAAGCAAGAAAAATCAGAAACCGCGGTACGTGAAAGCATTGGTGTGGTGCCATTGGCGTTGCCGTTGATGGCGGGGCCAGGGGCGATCAGTTCTACCATCGTCTGGGGTACGCGTTATCACAGCATTAGCTATCTGTTTGGTTTCTTTGTGGCTATTGCATTGTTCGCTTTATGTTGCTGGGGATTGTTCCGCATGGCACCGTGGCTGGTACGAGTTTTACGCCAGACCGGCATCAACGTGATTACGCGTATTATGGGGCTATTGCTGATGGCGTTGGGGATTGAATTTATCGTTACTGGTATTAAGGGGATTTTCCCCGGCCTGCTTAATTAATTCCTTTCAAATGAAACGGAGCTGCCATGCTCCGTTTACTTCGTCATTATTTTTACTTTGTTCCTGCGCAGTTATCAAAAGCAAAAGGAATAGGTAAAAATATTCTTCTCAAATTACAGTTAGTTATAGGGATTTCCTTAACTGCTTCTCCTCACCATCATGTTATTTTCGCCACATCATAATCCTGGGCTTGCTGAAGAATAATTGAAATGATATTAGTAATTCCACTGCCTTTGGTAGAGGAAAGTGCTAAATAATAATCAATTGTTAAATTATTGTGCATTTCACTACTGGAACTGTAATCAGAAAAGAGAGACATGCTTAACCAACCTCTATTTGATTGAATTGAAAGATGTTTGTTAAGGCATGGATGCAAGCTATAGATTCTGATACGGTCAATAAAAGAGAATTGCTTAACAATTTTGCAAAATGTATTGGCGAGTAAGAACCGCATTTGGTACTTTCCGGGCAACCGCCAGGCGATTCTTTATTGGTAATGAGAATAATTAACAATTAAAGATCGTCGCGAAAGAATAATGTGTCTCGACAGGGGAGACACAGTACGAATCGACATAAGGTGATCGTCTGAATCACCAGAATAAATAAAGTCGGTGATAGTAATACGTAACGATAAAGTAACCTGACAGCAGAAAGTCTCCGAGCCTGTGCAGGGTCCCAATCCGGGATTACACATGCTGGTTAATACCAGTAATTATAATGAGGGAGTCCAAAAAACAATGACCAACATCACCAAGAGAAGTTTAGTAGCAGCTGGCGTTTTGGCTGCGCTTATGGCAGGGAATGTCGCGCTGGCAGCTGATGTACCCGCAGGTGTCACACTGGCGGAAAAACAAACGCTGGTACGTAACAATGGTTCAGAAGTTCAGTCATTAGATCCGCACAAAATTGAAGGTGTTCCGGAGTCTAATATCAGCCGAGACCTGTTTGAAGGCTTACTGGTCAGCGATCTTGACGGTCATCCGGCACCTGGCGTCGCTGAATCATGGGATAATAAAGACGCGAAAGTCTGGACCTTCCATTTGCGTAAAGATGCGAAATGGTCTGATGGCACGCCAGTTACAGCACAAGACTTTGTGTATAGCTGGCAACGTTCTGTTGATCCAAACACTGCTTCTCCGTATGCCAGTTATCTGCAATATGGGCATATCGCCGGTATTGATGAAATTCTTGAAGGGAAAAAACCGATTACCGATCTCGGCGTGAAAGCTATTGATGATCACACATTAGAAGTCACCTTAAGTGAACCTGTTCCGTACTTCTATAAATTACTTGTTCACCCATCAACTTCACCGGTGCCAAAAGCCGCTATCGAGAAATTCGGCGAAAAATGGACCCAGCCTGGTAATATCGTCACCAACGGTGCCTATACCTTAAAAGATTGGGTCGTAAACGAACGAATCGTTCTTGAACGCAGCCCGACCTACTGGAACAACGCGAAAACCGTTATTAACCAGGTAACCTATTTGCCTATTGCTTCTGAAGTTACCGATGTCAACCGCTACCGTAGTGGTGAAATCGACATGACTTATAACAACATGCCGATCGAATTGTTCCAGAAGCTGAAAAAAGAGATCCCGGACGAAGTTCACGTTGATCCATACCTGTGCACTTACTATTACGAAATTAACAACCAGAAACCGCCATTTAATGACGTGCGTGTGCGTACCGCACTGAAATTGGGTATGGACCGCGATATCATTGTTAATAAAGTGAAAGCGCAGGGCGACATGCCCGCCTATGGTTACACTCCACCATATACTGATGGCGCAAAATTGACTCAGCCGGAATGGTTTGGCTGGAGCCAGGAAAAACGTAACGAAGAAGCGAAAAAACTGCTGGCTGAAGCGGGTTATACCGCAGACAAACCGTTGACCATCAACCTGTTGTATAACACCTCCGATCTGCATAAAAAGCTGGCGATTGCTGCCTCTTCATTGTGGAAGAAAAACATTGGTGTAAACGTCAAACTGGTTAACCAGGAGTGGAAAACGTTCCTCGACACCCGTCACCAGGGCACTTTTGATGTGGCCCGTGCAGGCTGGTGTGCAGACTACAACGAACCAACTTCCTTCCTGAACACCATGCTGTCGAACAGCTCAATGAATACCGCGCATTATAAGAGCCCGGCCTTTGACAGCATTATGGCGGAAACGCTGAAAGTGACTGACGAGGCGCAGCGTACAGCTCTGTACACTAAAGCAGAACAACAGCTGGATAAGGATTCGGCCATTGTTCCTGTTTATTACTACGTGAATGCGCGTTTGGTGAAACCGTGGGTTGGTGGCTATACCGGCAAAGATCCGCTGGATAATACCTACACCCGGAATATGTACATTGTGAAGCACTAATGGCAATACGTGGGGCAGGAGTGTCCTGCTCCACGGTGTCTGATTTTTATCGCATTACAGAAGGCACAGGCCAGAAGGTAGGGCAATGTTAAAATTTATTCTACGTCGCTGTCTGGAAGCGATTCCGACGCTATTTATTCTTATTACTATTTCGTTCTTTATGATGCGCCTCGCTCCGGGCAGTCCTTTTACCGGCGAACGTACTTTACCACCGGAAGTGATGGCCAATATCGAAGCGAAATATCATCTTAATGATCCGATCATGACACAGTATTTCAGCTACCTGAAACAACTGGCGCATGGCGATTTCGGTCCATCGTTTAAATATAAAGATTATTCGGTCAATGACCTGGTTGCATCCAGTTTTCCCGTTTCTGCCAAACTGGGAGCCGCAGCATTTTTTCTTGCGGTAATACTGGGTGTTAGTGCTGGCGTTATTGCCGCATTAAAGCAAAACACCAAATGGGACTATACCGTGATGGGGCTGGCAATGACCGGGGTTGTTATCCCCAGTTTTGTGGTTGCGCCATTATTAGTCATGATATTTGCGATCATTTTGCATTGGCTGCCGGGCGGTGGCTGGAATGGTGGAGCGCTTAAATTCATGATATTGCCAATGGTGGCGTTATCACTCGCCTATATCGCCAGTATTGCGCGTATTTCCCGTGGCTCTATGATTGAGGTTTTACACTCCAACTTTATTCGTACTGCCCGGGCGAAAGGGTTACCTATGCGGCGGATCATTTTACGCCACGCATTAAAACCTGCTCTGTTACCCGTGCTCTCCTATATGGGGCCCGCATTTGTCGGCATTATTACCGGTTCGATGGTCATCGAAACCATTTATGGTTTACCGGGGATTGGGCAATTGTTCGTTAATGGCGCATTGAACCGTGACTATTCCTTAGTGTTAAGTCTGACCATTCTGGTTGGCGCGTTAACCATTTTGTTTAATGCCATTGTCGATGTGCTATATGCGGTTATCGACCCGAAAATCCGTTACTGATACTGGAGCTCGCGATGATGTTAAGTAAGAAAAACAGCGAGACGCTGGAAAATTTCAGTGAAAAGCTGGAGGTCGAAGGGCGCAGCTTGTGGCAGGACGCACGTCGACGTTTTATGCATAACCGTGCGGCGGTTGCCAGTCTGATAGTGCTGGTGCTGATCGCGTTATTTGTAATCCTGGCACCGATGCTTTCGCAGTTTGCCTATGACGATACTGACTGGGCGATGATGTCCAGCGCCCCGGATATGGAGTCCGGTCACTACTTTGGTACTGACTCATCCGGTCGCGACCTGCTTGTGCGCGTTGCGATTGGCGGGCGTATCTCACTCATGGTCGGTGTTGCTGCGGCACTGGTGGCAGTGGTCGTGGGGACACTTTATGGTTCGCTTTCCGGTTATCTGGGCGGTAAAGTGGATTCGGTAATGATGCGTCTGCTGGAAATCCTCAACTCCTTCCCATTCATGTTCTTCGTCATTTTGCTGGTGACCTTTTTCGGTCAAAACATCCTGCTGATTTTCGTGGCGATTGGCATGGTTTCCTGGCTGGATATGGCTCGTATTGTGCGTGGGCAAACCCTGAGTCTGAAGCGCAAAGAGTTTATTGAGGCGGCACAAGTTGGCGGTGTATCGACGCCGGGCATTGTTATTCGCCACATTGTGCCGAACGTACTCGGTGTGGTGGTGGTCTATGCGTCGCTTCTGGTGCCCAGCATGATCCTCTTTGAATCTTTCCTTAGCTTCCTGGGATTAGGTACGCAAGAGCCGTTAAGCAGCTGGGGTGCATTGCTGAGTGATGGCGCGAACTCGATGGAAGTCTCTCCATGGTTACTGTTGTTCCCTGCGGGATTCCTCGTGGTAACGCTGTTTTGTTTCAACTTTATCGGCGATGGCTTGCGTGATGCCCTCGACCCGAAAGATCGTTAAGGAGTGCAGCCATGAGCGTAATTGAAACTGCAACTGTGCCGCTCGCACAACAACAGGCTGACGCACTGCTGAACGTGAAAGATTTGCGTGTCACCTTTAGTACCCCGGATGGCGACGTCACGGCGGTCAATGATTTGAATTTTTCGCTACGTGCCGGAGAAACGCTGGGCATCGTAGGTGAGTCTGGTTCGGGCAAATCGCAAACCGCATTTGCGTTGATGGGCCTGCTGGCTGCCAACGGACGTATTGGCGGATCGGCAACCTTCAATGGGCGTGAAATCCTCAATTTGCCAGAGCGTGAACTCAATAAACTGCGAGCTGAACAAATCTCAATGATTTTTCAGGACCCAATGACTTCGTTGAATCCCTATATGCGCGTCGGTGAGCAGTTGATGGAAGTGCTGATGCTGCATAAGAACATGAGCAAAGCTGAGGCGTTTGAAGAATCGGTGCGGATGCTCGATGCGGTAAAAATGCCGGAAGCGCGTAAACGCATGAAAATGTACCCGCACGAATTTTCTGGCGGCATGCGTCAGCGAGTCATGATTGCGATGGCATTGCTATGTCGACCTAAGCTGCTGATTGCGGATGAACCCACTACTGCGCTGGACGTCACCGTACAGGCGCAGATCATGACGCTATTGAATGAACTGAAGCGGGAATTTAATACCGCCATCATTATGATTACCCACGATCTTGGCGTGGTAGCGGGGATCTGCGACAAAGTGCTGGTAATGTACGCCGGGCGCACGATGGAATATGGCAACGCGCGCGATGTCTTTTATCAACCCGTACATCCTTATTCTATCGGTTTGCTCAACGCGGTGCCGCGTCTCGATGCGGAAGGTGAAACAATGTTGACTATTCCGGGTAATCCGCCAAACCTGCTGCGATTACCGAAAGGTTGCCCGTTCCAGCCACGTTGTCCGCATGCGATGGACATTTGTAGTAGCGCACCGCCGCTGGAAGAGTTTACGCCTGGCCGTCTGCGTGCTTGCTTTAAACCAGTGGAGGAACTGTTATGAATGCTGTAACCGAAGGAAGAAAAGTCCTCCTCGAAATCGCCGATCTGAAAGTGCACTTTGAAATCAAAGATGGCAAACAGTGGTTCTGGCAACCGCCGAAAACGCTCAAAGCCGTCGATGGTGTAACTCTTCGCCTGTATGAAGGGGAAACATTAGGTGTGGTAGGGGAATCGGGATGCGGGAAGTCCACCTTTGCTCGCGCCATCATTGGCTTGGTTAAAGCGACCGACGGTCATGTGGCCTGGTTAGGTAAAGAGTTGCTGGGCATGAAGCCCGATGAATGGCGTGCCGTACGCAGTGATATTCAGATGATTTTCCAGGATCCGTTGGCATCACTGAACCCGCGTATGACCATCGGCGAGATCATCGCTGAACCACTGCGTATTTATCATCCGAAAATGTCACGCCAGGAAGTTCGCGAGCGCGTGAAGGCGATGATGCTGAAAGTCGGTTTGTTGCCTAACCTGATTAACCGCTATCCGCATGAGTTCTCCGGTGGGCAGTGCCAGCGTATCGGGATTGCTCGTGCTCTTATTCTTGAACCGAAGCTGATTATCTGTGATGAGCCGGTGTCGGCGCTGGACGTGTCAATTCAGGCGCAGGTGGTCAACCTGCTCCAGCAGTTGCAACGTGAGATGGGATTGTCATTAATTTTTATCGCTCACGACCTGGCCGTGGTAAAACACATTTCCGATCGTGTGCTGGTGATGTATCTCGGCCATGCGGTAGAACTGGGGACCTATGATGAGGTCTACCACAATCCGCTACATCCTTACACCAGGGCATTGATGTCGGCAGTCCCCATACCTGATCCGGATCTGGAGAAGAACAAAACCATCCAGTTACTGGAAGGGGAATTACCGTCGCCGATCAACCCGCCTTCCGGTTGTGTTTTCCGTACCCGTTGTCCGATTGCAGGTCCGGAGTGCGCCAAAACACGTCCTGTGCTGGAAGGGAGTTTCAGACACGCCGTTTCTTGCCTGAAAGTCGATCCGCTTTAAAAGCAATAAGGGCTGACAGTTGTCAGCCCTTTTTCACGCCAAAAGCGATTATTTATTCCCGCCAGATGATATGGCAAAGTTTGTGATCTTTTTCGCGGCATAACAGAATGCGCGCGAAAACATCGTTGATTTCACCATCTTCACTGTCCGCCAGACCAATCACCACTTCGGCAAAAAAGTCCGGGTTCAAATCGAAATCAACATGTTCCAGCCAGTCTTCCGCCGGATCGAATAACTCCGCGCCGCCGCGCTCTTCAAACTGAAGATTGAACAGCAGAACATCAGCTGGATCGAGATTGTCGGCAGCCAGTTCGAGAAAAATATCGTAGGCCTGCTCAAGCGTTTCATCTTCAGTCAGGCGATTGTTTAGATCCATATCCATAGTCACTACCTGTTTAACCTCTGTTGGCGACGTTTTACAGCAACGGGCTGAAGAAGTAAAACAGTCGCTCGGCGACACGTTGCCATAATGGACGTTTTAGCCATAAACGGGCATCGAGCAGACGAGAACGCGAAATATAATCGTCCTGAACGGCGGCGAGGTCTGCACCAAAACCTTTATCGTCGATTGCCAGGGTAATCTCGAAATTTAGCCACAGACTACGCATATCAAGGTTAACGGTGCCAACCAGACTTAGTTCACCATCGACCAGCACGCTCTTGGTATGCAGTAACCCGCCTTCAAACTGATAAATTTTAACCCCAGCAGCCAGCAGTTCTGTAAAGAATGCGCGACTGGCCCAGCCGACCAGCATCGAGTCATTTTTTCGCGGAAGGATAATACTGACATCCACCCCGCGCTGCGCCGCCGTGCAAATCGCATGAAGTAAATCATCGCTTGGCACAAAATAGGGCGTTGTCATGATCAAATATTCACGAGCCGAATAAGCAGCAGTCAATAATGCCTGGTGAATGAGATCTTCCGGAAAGCCGGGGCCAGAAGCAATTGTGTGAATAGTGTGACCGCTGGCCTGCTCAAACGGCATAATATTGACATCTGGTGGCGGCGGCAGAATACGTTTCCCGGTTTCAATCTCCCAGTCGCAGGAATAAATAATCCCCATCGCGGTGGCGATGGGGCCTTCCATACGCGCCATCAGATCAATCCATTGCCCTACGCCCGCATCTTGTTTGAAGTAGCGAGGGTCGACCATATTCATGCTGCCGGTGTACGCGATGTAATTATCAATCATGATCATCTTGCGATGTTGGCGCAGGTCCATACGGCGTAAAAACACACGCATCAGATTGACCTTTAAGGCTTCGACAACTTCAATACCGGCATTACGCATTAGCTCGGGCCACGGGCTGCGGAAAAAAGCCACACTCCCGGCGGAGTCGAGCATCAATCGGCAATGAATACCGCGCCGTGCAGCGGCCATTAATGATTCAGCCACCTGGTCCGCCATGCCGCCGGGCTGCCAGATATAAAACACCATCTCAATATTATGGCGCGCGAGCTGGATGTCGCGGATTAACGCCTGCATCACATCATCTGACTCGGTCATCAGTTGTAGCTGATTCCCTTTGACCCCAGCGATCCCCTGACGACGCTCGCAAAGCTTGAATAATGGCGCAGCGACACTGCTATTTTCTTCGGCGAAGATATGCTTACAGGCTTTAAGGTCGTTAAGCCATTTTGCGGTGGAAGGCCACATCGCTCTGGCGCGCTCAGCGCGGCGTTTGCCTAAATGGAGCTCGCCAACGGCAAGATAGGCAATAATTCCGACTAACGGCAGAATGTAAATAATCAACAGCCAGGCCATCGCGGAGGGAACTGCGCGTCGTTTCATTAGAATGCGTAAAGTTACGCCTGCAATGAGCAACCAGTATCCCAGAATGGCCAACCAACTCACCAACGTATAAACGGTTGTCATAGATTAGAAATCCTTTTGAAAGCGCATTGTTATGAGTTTACGCATATGGATTCATCTGGCAAATAAAAACGCGGGAAAAGCACTGGTCAGCGTCAGGGGCGGGGGTATAATGACCATTCTGTTGTTGCATAGAGTAGTTAACATGAAGCGGAGTAGAACGGAAGTGGGGCGCTGGCGCATGCAGCGTCAGGCTAGCCGACGTAAATCGCGTTGGCTTGAGGGGCAGTCGCGCCGAAATATGCGTATCCACAGCATCAGGAAGTGCATTCTAAACAAACAGCGTAACTCGTTATTGTTTGCGATCTACAATATCTAAATGTACTGGGCACCATTGCGGTGCCCAATAAGTTTACTCTTCCGTCTTTAAACTCTATTTTTGCGCCGATTCTTTACTGTCAGCTTTCGTTTCTTGTTCATCGTTATCGCTGAAAATGCCATGACCGGAGTTCAACAACATTGAAACGAGCATATCATTATTAATCTCTTCACCATTTAAAACTCGCGCCAGAATTTCGCTGCCAAACAGTTGTGGTGAGAGAATGATATCCGGATGTACCATCTTAATCTTATTCAGGTTTTTGCTATCACTGACGGCGAGAACTGTTTTGACATCACTGCTCATATCTTTTGCCGAGAGTACAACAAACGCGTTATCTGCATCGTTATCACTCAGCGCCAGAATGGCCCGGCAACGATCGATTCCCGCTTTCTTTAACACTGAACTGTCATTACTGTCACCGGGGATAACATCGGCGTTATCGCCTAAGCGTTGCTCAAGTTGCTTGATATCATCTTCAGGCAAGTTGCTGATAACCGTTACGTTTTGTCCGCGTTGATTCAGTTGCAGAATCGTATTGATGGCGAGAATCGAATGTCCGCAAACAATAAAATGATCTTTACGATGCATTGTATGATTGTTTCCTTTTACAAGTTTGTTGAATCCCCCGCGGATAAGCGGACCAAAAATTGAGGTCATAGATGTGGCAAAAACGGTAATGCCGGAAATAATGACCGAAATAGTGAACAATCGTGCTGATTCAGAAACAGGGACAATATCGCCATAGCCGACGGTTGACATGGTTTCTATCGAAAAATAGAACGCGGTCATCAAACTTTCTATTCGCGGATTAAAACCTTCGCTTAAATAAAGCGCACCGTAAGTGGAGTAAAATAGTAACGTCGTGAAACTAATAAATGCGAAAATTGTCCCGGCTGCTGCGCTACTGTGGGAGAAGTCTTTGCGCAGTATCAGCAAAAACACCAGCGTAAAAATGCAAAATCCAATACTAAATTTCAGCCAGGGATAAAAATGCAGAGTGTAAATTAGCGCTATCAACAACAAAATGATACTGATTGCCCATGCGAGCTTTGCCCGGAACAGTAAGCCAATGGAGTTCAGGACAAGAAATACGCCGAGCATAAAGAGTGGGGCGTTTGCCAGCAAGGAGAGATCCAGCTCTGAAAATGCTTTGATATGGAAAATATCAAGCAAATTGACCGACATACCATAGATTGTTTTAAAAATAAGCAATCCATTTAAAAAGACGGCCAGCGCGAGAATGTCGTGCCGTAGGGTCACCCATAACTTTGTTGCTGTTTGTTTGAATGTAGTCCAGTGACTCACTGATACCTCTGTAACCACAATTTTGTTTAATTATCTCAACGTGCACATTTTCTGAACATACATGCAGCGCGTGAATGTGTTAAACAATAGTAGATGACTTTATCCGCAGTAATCAAAGGTTTTGAGTGAGCAACTCTGCGTCAGGAAAGGGCATTTTCCTGAATATGTTCACATCATATAAAGAAATACAGATAAAGTTATTATCTGCTTGTGGTGGTGAATGCACTGACCGACCTATAAGGAAAGGCCAAACAAGAACACGGTTGCAAAAACCGTGCCCTTAAATATTGAATTTCTATTCAGAACACTTTCTTAAATGGTTTCACTGAAACGTGTTCATAGACTCCTGCCGCTACGTACGGGTCAGCATCGGCCCAGGCCTGAGCTGCTTCCAGCGACTCAAATTCAGCAATAACGGTTGAGCCAGTAAATCCCGCAGCCCCTGGATCGTTACTGTCTACCGCTGGCATTGGACCGGCGGTCAACAAACGACCTTCATCATGCAGTAACTGTAAACGTGCCAAATGTGCCGGACGAACGGAAAGGCGTTTTTCGAGGCTATCAGCTTTGTCTTGAGCGTAAATAACATACAACACAGGCACAACTCCTTGTTCGGGAAAGTTGTAAAGTACGTTATTTGAAAGGGCGAAGATCTGCAACGGAAAGATGATGTCTTTGTTAAGACCATGCATAAAGTAAGGTCAATTACGCCAAAAATGACATTTTCACTGATCCTGATCGTCTTGCCTTATTGAATATGATTGCTATTTGCATTTAAAATCGGGACCTGGTTTTTCTACTGAAATGATTATGACTTCAATGACCCTTGATTTACCTCGCCGCTTCCCCTGGCCGACGTTACTTTCGGTCTGCATTCATGGTGCTGTTGTGGCGGGTTTGCTCTATACCTCGGTACATCAGGTTATTGAACTACCTGCGCCTGCGCAGCCGATTTCTGTCACGATGGTTGCGCCTGCTGATCTTGAACCGCCACAAGCCGTTCAGCCACCACCGGAGCCGGTGGTAGAGCCAGAACCGGAACCTGAGCCGATCCCTGAACCGCCAAAAGAAGCTCCGGTGGTCATTGAAAAGCCGAAGCCGAAACCTAAGCCAAAACCGAAGCCGGTGAAAAAGGTGGAGCAGCCAAAACGCGATGTCAAACCCGTAGAGTCGCGTCCGGCATCACCGTTTGAAAATACGGCACCCGCGCGCCCGACATCAAGTACGGCAACGGCTGCAACCAGCAAGCCGGTTACCAGTGTGGCTTCAGGACCACGCGCATTAAGCCGTAATCAGCCGCAGTATCCGGCACGAGCACAGGCATTGCGCATTGAAGGGCAGGTTAAAGTTAAATTTGATGTCACGCCAGATGGTCGCGTGGATAACGTACAAATCCTCTCAGCCAAGCCTGCAAACATGTTTGAGCGTGAGGTGAAAAATGCGATGCGCAGATGGCGTTATGAGCCGGGTAAGCCAGGCAGTGGGATTGTGGTGAATATCCTGTTTAAAATTAACGGCACTACCGAAATTCAGTAAGCATAAAGTCAAAAGCCTCCGACCGGAGGCTTTTGATTATTACTCAACGGGTAAGGCGCGAGGTTTTCCTTCGGGATCAACCGCGACATACTTAAATAATGCTTCTGTTGCTTTATAGCGTTGCCCGATTGGTTCAGACGCCACTTTTTTCACCCACACTTCAATATTAATGCTGACTGATGTCGTCCCTTTCTGGACACAGCGTGCATAGCAGCACACCACATCGCCGACCGCAACCGGCCGTAAGAAAGTCATTCCTTCAACCCGCACGGTCACTACACGACCATGGGCAATTTCTTTCGCCAGAATAGCGCCGCCAATATCCATTTGTGACATTAACCAACCACCAAAGATGTCACCATTGGCATTGGTATCGGCGGGCATGGCTAAAGTACGTAAAACAAGATCGCCCTGAGGGACGTTATGTGTTGTAGACATGGTAAAACCGACTTAAAAGGAAAATCACAGGCGCGATGCTACTATGATTTTCCTGAGGAGAACAGAGGAGATACAGCGCCAGCCCCTGAAGGACTGGCAGTCTGGTTAGGATTTATCTTCCTGCGGCATGTGGCGGTAGATATAGATACCGCTTAACAATGTGAAGATTAAGGTAAGGGCGGTCAGGCCAAAGACTTTAAAGTTGACCCAAATATTTTGCGGCAGCCAGAATGCGATGTAGATGTTTGCCAGACCGCAAAGGATAAAGAAAACAGCCCAGGCCAGATTCAGCTTCGACCATACCGATTGCGGCAGGGTGAGTTCTTTACCCAGCATCCGCTGAATTAGCGGCTTTTTCATCACCCATTGGCTGACTAACAGGGCACCCGCAAACAGGGCATAAATGACAGTAACCTTCCATTTAATAAACTCATCATTGTGGAAGAACAGCGTCAAGCCACCGAAGACGACCACCAGAACAAAAGTGATCAGGGCCATCTTCTCAACCTTACGAAAGCGAACCCAGCTATATATAAGCACAATCGCCGTGGCGACGATGAGCGCCGCAGTAGCCGCATAGATGTCATAAATCTTGTAAAACGCGAAAAAGACAACCAGCGGTAAAAAATCAAGAAACTGCTTCATTTTACGATTCCGTAATCAAATGCTTAAGGTTATTGGCGAATCAACATATACAGGCGGAACAGATAGATGAGCAATACGGCTGAAATCAGGTTGCTCAAGGTGTTCGCCAGTACGGCACCAATTTCCGGGGTTAATGCGGCAAAAGAAGAGGCAAAAAGCAGCAACAGTGTTTTTGCCAGCAACCAGCTCAGTACTGCGGGTGCCACCAGACGCATATTCGCCCATGTCAGCCGCATACTGCTACGCATCGAGGCAAAAACGCCCATTTTGTCCTGTACCAGCATCACCGGTGCCAGAGCCAGTAAAATGGCCATGATAATTCCCGGAACGACCACCAGCATGATGCCAATCTGTACTAAAAGGGTAGTCAGAAAAATCAGAATAAATAACTTTGGTAATATCGGCGCACTGGCACCAATAGCTCGCAGCGCACTGACTCTCTGACCCGCAGACACCAGCTGGATAATTAATATTACGCCCCCGGCGAGAATGGCGTTACCGATTAATCCTGAAAAAGTGGACGCCGCTGAAGCCTGCAGCAAAATTTGTTGCTGTTCCGGTGACATATTCTGAACCAGGTCGAACAACCCACTACTGCCGCTAACGGGTACGCCGTCATTGAGCTGCGCAAGCTGTGCATCACTGGGTGAGAAAACATGCCCTAACACCACTGTGATAAACGCACATAGCAACGATACCAACAGAATGGTCATAAATTGATTACGGAAAAAATTTCCGGTGTCACGGTATACGGACTGCGCCGTGATAGACATGCACTCTCCTTGAGTTTTATGCAGGTGTTAATTAGCGGGCAATTGTACCCTGGTTAAGCCCCGGGTGGCAGCATCAGGTCTTGTATGGAAAAGCATATCTTTGTAAAGCGGAGGTAATTGCTGGCCTTCAGGCGTGGGCAAACCGCTGAAAGTGGCGAGCGAGTTAATATTTGCGTAGCGAAATATATAAAAATTGATTTAAATCACATTAACCAGGATTTTCAATGCAACTTCTAAATTAATCCAGATCAATAAAGGGTGAATTACCATATGTAATGTGATCTGTGTAGGATCATTTGTTACCCCAATGTGGGTATATTCGTCACGTTTTTATAACCATAACGACGGAGCGGATATGAAAAAGTTAACAGTGGCGGCTTTGGCAGTAGCAACTCTTCTCTCTGGCAGTGCCTTTGCACATGAAGCCGGCGAATTTTTTATGCGTGCAGGTTCTGCAACCGTACGTCCAACAGAAGGTGCTGGTGGTACGTTAGGAAGTTTGGGTGGATTCAGCGTGACCAATAACACTCAACTGGGCCTGACGTTTACTTATATGGCGACCGACAACATTGGTGTGGAATTACTGGCAGCAACGCCGTTCCGCCATAAAATCGGCACCCGGGCGACCGGCGATATTGCAACCGTTCATCATCTGCCGCCAACACTGATGGCGCAGTGGTATTTTGGTGATGCCAGCAGCAAATTCCGTCCTTACGTTGGTGCAGGTATTAACTACACCACCTTCTTTGATAATGGATTTAACGATCATGGCAAAGAGGCGGGGCTTTCCGATCTCAGTCTGAAAGACTCTTGGGGAGCTGCCGGGCAGGTGGGGGTTGATTATCTGATTAACCGTGACTGGTTGGTTAACATGTCAGTGTGGTACATGGATATCGATACCACGGCTAAGTACAAATCTGGTGTTACTACCGTAAAAGACTCGGTACGACTGGATCCGTGGGTGTTTATGTTCTCCGCAGGATATCGTTTTTAATTTTCTCTGCAAAACCTCTGCAAAACCCCTCTGCAAAACTGGTCATCAAATGACCAGTTTTTTCCATTCCTTACCGCGTGCGTCGTTGTAAATATCGGTCATTTTTTGATTCGAATGGCCCAGCAAAATTTTGGTATCAACCCCCTGCTCTCTGAACAATCGCTCTGATAAAGATCTCTGCTCATGGAAAGAGGGTGGGGTGCCATTAGCACGCCAGTTGTAATCCACAGAATCCCGGGCTTTTTTAAATGCAACGGTTAATGTTGCTGGCTTAACCATCCCGCCGCGCTTAGCTGTCCCTTTCGCGTGATGGTGGTGCAATAGCCACGGACTAAGAACGCAATCGCGGCAGGATGACACCACATCATCTAGGGTGAGATTTAATTTATCGCAACGCAGAGCCAGAGGGATGGCAATCCGGGTTCCTGTTTTTTGCTGTTCGACATGAAGATAACCATCCCGGATATCCGAAAATTGCATTTTGCAAATATCTGAAAGGCGCTGGCCTGTCATCAGTGCCAGCAGCATACCGCGCTGTAAAAAGTAACCATCCTTTTCCGCTGCGTTATAAATCATCATCCACTCATCAAAAGTCAGTCGCTGTCTTGATATCCGCACCTGCGGTTTTTTTGCCGATTCTGCAGGGTTAAAGCCTGGCGGGACATCGCCCGTTTGCTGAGCTTCCCGGAAAACATCGATCAGTACTTTCCTGAAAATTTGTCCCATTCTGTTATGTCCTCTGGCCTTGTACTCTTCCAGTACTGATACCACATCTTTTACGGTTATGGCATCTAACGGTCTGGTGCCAAAACGTTCATCAAATACCCTGAGAGGGGCCGCTTTCTGTTTCAGCGTGTTGAGTTTGATCTCGCCGTTTTCATATCTTTCCTGTTGAATTTTTCTGTAATTATTCAGAAAAATGGTAACGGTTGATGAACCGCCGGTGTCACTAATAATTTTCTCCTGCAGACTGAGCATTTGTTCCATTTGCTGCCGGGCAAGACGGCTGTTCGCTTCTGCTGCAATAGTTTCTGCCAGTTTCTGGTCAATACTGCCGAGACCGTGATTTTTGCCTGTTATGGGATGCCTGTAACGCCAGTAAACTTTGTTATTTCTTTTGTCAAAATACGGAGATAATCCCGGAACATCGGTTTTATATTTTCGCGGGCGCGCCATCTTCCAGTATCCTCTTCAAAGCAGGGTGATCTGTGGCGATCACCTCCGGCTTGTTTACCATTCCGACAAAGCGAGCTTGCGGATCCACTCGCCAGCGTCTTCCAACTTTTTTGGGGAGAGGAAATATCATTCCGGCTTTAGCGTATTTACTTAACGTACTCGGAGTAGGGACCGGTTCACTGAATTCCTCCTTTGCCCACTCAGTGAGCAGAATAAGTCTTGCCATGAGCGTCGTTCGCTAATCATGGTCGCCGCCACTATAGCTGGTGGGCAACGACCGGGGTTGAACATTAAAAATCAGCCTGATTTGGGATCAGTTTTTGCCAGATAGCTGAAACGTATTTTGCCTGGTAACGGGCGTCATCAAGTGCATTATGGCGCTCACCTTCGAATGGAATAGCCGTTCTGGCATCGAAGTCTATGGCTTTCCCCAGCTCAACGATTGTGCGTACATCGCGATCGTTGTAGTAACGCCACGGGCAGGGGATCCCCTGCCGTTCGTATGAACGGCGCAAAATCGTGTTGTCGAAGTTGGCTCCATTTCCCCAAACCTGAACAAAAAATTCACCGGAGTTTTCGTCGATAAATTCCCGCAATTGTAACAGTGCATCATCTAACGGGATTTCATCGGTCATAATGGCAGATTGCGCTTCGCGTGATTGCTTAAGCCACCATTTAATGGTGTCCCGATCAATGACTCCGCCAGCAGTTTCCAGATCGATAGTCTTACTAAATTCCGGTCCCATATCTCCGGTTTGCGGATCGAAAAATATTGCACCTATTGAGATGATCGGGGCATCAGGATTTTTTCCCATGGTTTCAAGGTCGATCATTAGATGGTCACACGTCCTGCTGGTGGATGTGATTTCGTGATGACCGTTCACCTTAATTGGGTGATCTGCCGTCTCGCCAGTTTCATTATCGCTATTGTGATGCTGATTGCCGCCAGTGTTCTCCTTGTGTGGATGTTCAGCGCCTTCCATTTCCTCCGGATCATCTTCCTGAACTTCAACCTGATACTCTTCATCGAATGTTTCTTGGTATGTTGCGTCGCCCATCACCGCGCCACAATCAGGACAGTTGCCGCCGCCGGTCTGACCGCAGGCGGTGCAGGCTTTTTCCACTTCCTGGTGCGCCACTGGTTCAGGCTGTTTCGTTTCTGGCTCGTTTTGTAACGCATTTGGACTGTTTTGTTCCGCTTTTTGGTAGTTCCGTTCCGATTCATGCTGGTTCTGGCTCACAGAATCGCGGGTCTGGATCCCCTTAATCCATTTCGGATCATTCGGGTCACTAATCCCTTCAACAAATTCACCACGTGATGCAGCAAGCAACTTATCGGCGTCAGGCTGGCTGATATTGGCTGCCTGCATAATTTTGTTTACTTCGTCAGCGGTAACTTTTATCGGCTCTGGTTGTTCTGAATCTTCAGCGGTATCTACATTTTGCGGTAAGCCCGTGTATGTGCCATTTTTTCGGGCAAAATATTCTTCTTTTGTGATTTCAGTGGCGCCAGCAGCCAGTGCCTTATCCAGACCAGAAAGTTTGTTTGCGCGACCGTATTTTTCTCCGTCCTTATCTGCGAAGAGGAAATAGAACGGCCCCTCACGCTCTACAGATGGTTCAGCTTCCGGCGCGGTTTCATTTTTTGGGATATCAGATACCTCAGTTTCCACTGCATCAGTTTGTGTTTCTGATGACTGGAGAACATCAACAGTGCCCAGGTCTGTTTCTTCATTCTCAAACACGCCCTTTGTCGTCAGGTATTCGCAGATATATTTGTTCAGTGCTACGGGATCTTTGTGAATGTCGATCGGACGCTCACGGACAAGGCCAAAAATAGTTTGGCGGTCGTAGCGAAGGGCATCAGGCTGTTTGCGCATTGATGCCGAGATACGCTTCCAGTCTTCGCGGTCGTTGTCGATAACTTCTTTTTTTGCCCAGCGATGGATGCTGCCGTCAATGTTTCCGGCATCCACATCACCAGGCCAGAGAGCGTAGGCCAGTTCGTCATCCAGTGTTTTCCATGTCTGCTTGTATTCGCGATGAATGGCAGCAATGACCGGGCTGATTTTTCCTGTTGAATTTTCAGTGTACTGTTGATTGGCTCTGGCGCGGGCGAGATCAACAACAGACGTGTATTTTCCGGTTTCCTTGCGTTCACCTTCGCGACGTTTTTTCCAGATGCGCATCTCTGCCTGAATTTCGGGCCATTTAGCACCAGGAATACATTTATGCTTAACCCACCCAATGGCGTGCAACTTAAGCTCCGGATACATGGCGTTAACTTCTGGCATTTTCATCAACGCTTCAACGATATGTCCGTCGAATGTTGCCATGTCTTCCTGCAACAATTCCTGTGCGCTAATAACCATATCAACGGTGATGTTTTCACATGTGTCGAACTTAACCATGACAGCGTTCTGTACTTCAGGGGCCAGCTTGTCAAAAGTGACGTTCATCGGATCGGATTCAGTCTCGACCGGAACAAAGGAAGCAGACGCCTCATCCCAGCGGTTTTCCTGCATATATTCAGCATCCCAGGAATCGAGGGCAGGGCGGGGTATACCGGGTTTATCCTCGCAAACAAGAAATTTATAAGCGCAGTCCTGAGCAGCCGGATAATGTTCCAGGAATTGCCAGTGAAATTTTGCGCGGGCGCGACGTTCATCACCGGCTTCAATGGCAGTGGCTACAGCGACGGCACCTTCTTCCTTTATTGCCTGTTCGTCCGGAATGGCGGCGCAAATAAAGACTTTACTCATTTTGTTTTACCTCATTACAGATTTAAGGGTGAACAAATCCCTGCCATTGCTGGCATATAAGAATGAAATCGGATGTTTATTACGGAACTGTTTTAAAGACCTGCCGGGATTTCGTTATTATCCTGGTGAATAACTTTATCGACCGGGTAACAGTTACCGGGAATTTTCTGTTCGGTTGCTGCAGTCACACACTCCTGCATTGTCCTGTGAACACTGACTGCAGTATCAACTGGCTCTCCGGAAACAAGAAAAACTGTCAGAACAAGTGCAAATGCTGTATTCATTGCCAGCATCCTTTTTGTATCGGACGTAAACGGGCCAACATTGAAAGAATGCATATTTTATTTAATAGCTCCCGTTCGTGTTTTCTCTTGTTAATGGCATCTTCAGTAAATACAGGGTTACTGATAGTGACACCAATTTCAAAACAACCTTCAGACGTATTAACGTTTGGTAATAACGTTTCCATTATCGCGTCCTCAACAATGAATTTTGTGATGCGGTGCCTGGTGCTTCCAGGTGACGTTAACCAGTTAACAATTAACGCCGGATACAGAGAATCCACCCATAACACTGTTTTTGGTTTTAACTGTTCCGCGTGCGCTTAGCCGCATTCACCGCATCACAAAATTCACTTTAAAAAGGGCGGCAGAGCAGTCACGGAGTAAAACTGATACCGCCAAACGTCACCAGAAAATTGATAACAGAGGGCGTTGCAGCGGGGTTGTCACTTAAGCGTATGGTCAACCTGACAACCCGGTGTCCTCAACGGTGGAAGGAATAACCCCGCCATACTTACCGCCGCGCCATTTCGCGGATTGCCACAACCGGAAGCGCACGGTCGACGAAAATTTAACGACAGGCTATCTATGAACCAGCTACCTCGCCGTGCGCTTTCGCGTTATGGTCTGACTTTTCAGGGAAATATCCTTTCAGTAAACTGTCAGTGCCGGATGCTCACCCGTGTCCGGCGCACGCACTCCACCTCACCCGTGGAGAACTCCTTAATTACCAACCTTAGCTTCGTTGGTTAGCTATTCACGCGGGTATGTAATCATTCTGGCAATGCTTAATGCCGCTGCTTTTTCCAGATTGGTGATATCCTGCTCCAGAGCGGACAGATTTTCAGCCTGCTTAGCCCTGGCTTCATTGGCCCATTTCAAATCCTGCGCTGCATTAATTTTCTGGCGCATCCACTCATAAAGTTCATCATTGGTATAGTCTGGCGCGATGATGACGGGTTCTCGTTTCTGCATACTGATTCCTCGCGGTGCTGCTTCGCTTATCAGCCGTTAGATTTTGCCGAGCTGGAAAGCGCCTGTTTAAACTCACTGAAGCTGAGAGCTTCTTCGCCTTCGGCAAGGCCTTCGAAGTATTCTTCGTAAGCCTTTTCCATGATTGTGTCGAAATCCATATCACTCACCTGAGTTTCTTTCCAGCCAGCGACGGGCACCATTTTCGGTTTTAAACGTTTTGCTTTTGGTATACGTCATCGCGGTGAACGTACCGTCCTGGTTGGGGAACACGCCACATACCAGAGATTCGCTGTTGCCAAGATCGATAGTATCCATGCTGACCTCATTTCCCCTTAACGCCGGGGTAGCGGAACAAAAACCTGCTGCATAGTTATTAAAGTTGAACCCTGCCGTCATGTTCTTACGCCTCGGGCTGGCTACTTAACCCCTGACCACTGCCTGGTAACTAGAAGTATTGCCCTGCATTCTGTGGGGTGGGGAGAGGGAATGAATTAAGTTTAGAAAAATGAACTTTTCAGGTCAATGTTTTTTTATCAAAACATTTTAAGCAGGCAGCTGTTAAGCCATCACCACGATGGCATACAGTTAATCAAATAGATGAGGTCGGTTAAATATTTTGTTGAATTTTAAAGCATACGCCCAATATGCAAGATAGATCATCCAGCATAATTGAAGGGTAGCGAGGATTCGTGGGGACTAAAAGAATATCCGGCCCTTCTATCTCCAGTTTACGAATGACAGGTGTTGTGGTCCCTTTGGGTAAGGCAAGGACAATATTTCCTGGTTGTACGGTTCGATCGGGATCAACAAAAACTGTTGAACCATTTGGGATGGAAACTCCCCCACCAGATGTTGACATACTGTCACTCTCTAGAACAACTGCAAAGGTATTGGCCGGGATTTCTCCGACAAGCTGCACACAAGAGGTTATTGAGGAATTTTTCATATAATCACTCCAGCTTGCTGCCTGCTGAAGTGATAGTAGCGGAACCGTTTTTATCGGCGGTAAAGATAGATCAAGCGAATCACCTGTATTTAACTCTCCTCCATTAAGAAGCCAATTTTCGTTTACTTTCAATATTTTTGCCAGTGAACTTATGTAACGCGAGGACGGCGCTCCTCCACCGTTCATCCATTGACTTACGGAGCCTTTTGATGCGCCAGTGGCATTGACAAGGTCTTTGCCTTTCAGGTTTAGCGCATGCATACGTTGGGTTATGCGTTCAGATATTGTTTGCTTGTTCATGTTTTGATTTTAAAACACAGATGGTTTTGTTTCTTGACTTTCTTTGGTTTTGATTATTAAACTTTTGGCGTTCAGTTTTATGGAGCGACTCATGAAAAAATCAGAAGTATTAGGCTATTTTGGCGGAGTTGTTAAAACAGCCGCAGCTCTAGGAACGTCAAAAACCACAGTCAGCATGTGGGGGGAAGAGGTTCCGTGGAAATGGGCGTTGCTAATTCAGGCAGTCACTGCCGGGGCGCTCAAATATGAGTTACACATACCGACGGTTGTCATTCCCGGTTCTGATCATAATCCGCCTTCTAACCAAGGGGGGATTCATGAAAATCAAGCATGAACACATCCGCATGGCGATGAATGCCTGGGCGCGTCCTGATGGCGAAAAAGTTCCGGCAGCTGGAATAACCCAGGCTTATTTTGAGTTGGGTATGACGTTTCCTGAACTGTACGACGACAGCCATCCGGAAGCCCTGGCTCGCAATACCCAGAAAATTTTCCGCTGGATAGAGAAAGACACCCCTGATGCAGTTGAAAAAATTCAGGCGTTGTTACCAGCGATCGAAAAGGCAATGCCACCTTTGCTGGTGGCCAGAATGCGCAGCCACAGTTCAGCTTATTTTCGGGAGCTGGTGGAGACGCGGGAGCGACTGGTGAGAGACGCTGATGATTTTGTCGCAGTGGCAATCGCCGGTTTCAATCAGATGAACCGTGGTGGCCCGGCAGGAAATGCTGTGGCAGTACATTGACTGACAATAGCCATATCGAATCGCTTCCGGCAACTCGTGAGTAAAAAGATTCGGTATCAGAAGAGGTGAGTATGGCTAACGCCTGGCTCAGATTATGGCATGACATGCCAAATGACCCTAAGTGGCGAACAATTGCCAGGGTGTCAGGGCAGCCAATTGCAACAGTGATGGCAGTGTATATCCACCTCCTGGTGAGCGCGTCACGAAATGTCACGCGAGGTCACATTGATGTCACGACAGAAGATTTGGCAAGTGCGCTCGACGTGACAGAAGAGGTAATTGATTCAATTTTGCAGACGATGCAGGGGCGGGTACTTGATGGTGATTTAATCACTGGATGGGAAAAACGCCAGGTGCTTAAAGAGGACAACGGCAATATTTCGCAAACCGCAAAATCTCCTGCAGAGCGCAAGAGGGCGCAGCGAGAGAGGGAAAGAAAGCGGGAACAAAATGGCGATTGTCACGGCGCGTCACGAAATGTCACGCACATGTCACGACGAGTCACGACAGATAAAGATACAGATAAAGATACAGATCAAGAAGATCAAAACACTATGGTCCATGGCGTAAAAAACGCCACGAACCAGGCAGGGGATGTTCAGACCGTCAATCTTGGTCAGCCAGCAGGCACGACACCGGAAGCCGATTCAGCGTATGCGCTGAAAGCCGATTCGGGCGCTGTGCAGCAGGTGATGACCGCAAGGCCGGAGCAATCACACCAACTGCAGCAGCCCGAAGCCGATTC
This sequence comes from Escherichia coli DSM 30083 = JCM 1649 = ATCC 11775, assembly GCF_003697165.2. GTDB lineage: Bacteria > Pseudomonadota > Gammaproteobacteria > Enterobacterales > Enterobacteriaceae > Escherichia > Escherichia coli. The sequence goes on along the minus strand of NZ_CP033092.2, from coordinate 2,723,059 downwards.
CGCCATTCAGCGGGAAGCCGATCGGGTAGTCCCGGAAAACACCGGGCAGTCTGTGGGACGAGTGGATTATCCGGATGTGTTCGAACAGGTCTGGCGGGAGTACCCGTTGCGTGCTGGGGCAAACCCGAAGAAATCCGCTTTCAGTGCCTGGAAGGCCAGATTACGCGAGGGGGTGCCACCAGAGGCCATGCTGGATGGCGTGAGGCGTTACGCAAGATACTTGGCGGCTACCGGGAAAACGGGAACGGAATTTGTTCAGCGAGCGACGACGTTTTTTGGACCGGACCGGAATTTTGAGAACCCCTGGTTGCTCCCGGTAAGCGGCACGAACAACCAGCGTTGTGTGAATCATATTTCTGAACCGGATAACGAAATTCCGCCGGGCTTCAGGGGGTAAGTGTTAATTTCTGGTCATGAGGTAATTTTCAGGAGGGCTTGTGGCAAAAGTTTTTACACAAGAAGAGCGGGAAAAAATTAAAGGACAGGTTGTTGAACTCGTACGCCAGAGTGGGCGTGAGACGTTACGGCAACTGGAAGTCAAGACAGGTGCGACAAGATATCTGATGAGCGTTCTCGCAAGAGAGCTGGTTGCCAGCGGCGATGTATGCAACTCTGGTTACGGGTTATTCCCGTCTGAACAGGCGCGTAAGGACTGGCAAAATGCCAGTAAAAAGCTCTCAAGGGCAAAGCTGAAGAAACCATCTGCGGTTGATCCGGACCTTATCTGGTCATTACCTGACGGAGAAATACGTCGCTACGACAGGCGTCAGAACATAATCTGTCGCGAGTGCCGGAAGAGTGAAGTTATGCAGCGCATATTGTCGTTTTATCAGGGTGATGTTCGGTATTTATTGAAGTGACGAGATTAAAGTGCATTAGTTCAGATGCAAATTGACATTTTGTGGCACAGGGTAGAGCTAGCGTGGTTGTCCGCTTTGTGCCAATAGCGGACATTGCTGGCTCATGGTATGTTAGTTTAAGGAGGCAGGTTATGCCCTGTATTTCGCTGTGGTATAATAGTTGCGCAATTGATACAAGGGAGCGTTACATCGTGAAAATTGTTTTCGAGGTTAATGGAAAGAAAGTTCCACTAAAATCTTTAAAATACATAAGCAAAAAAGATCAACTCGAAGTAATGAAAAACTGGTTCTTTGAAAACTTTGAAGATCCGGCAAATGCTTGTCCGTATGAAAGTAGAGAAGGTGGCTATGCTTACATATATGGCGGGCCGTATGATGCGAGCGAAGAACTACAATCCATCTTCGGTCAATATGTTAAATCTGAGTATATTGAGGAATTAGTAGATGAATTACAAACACAATGTTTTGACTGGTCTGGAAACTCAAATAATATAGATGATTGGTACGATGATGATATCTACGACGCTGTAACGTCTTCCGGTAATCCGTATTTAAAATTCATTGATAATATCGATAAAATAAAAAAACTTGCAAAAGATAAAACTGAACAACAGCAAAAAAACCACTTGCTTAGTTTGCTCTACACGAATGTTATTACAGCTTTGGAAACGCTTTATGTTGAGCTATTCATTAATTCTATAGAGAAAGATGATGTCTACATAGCCAATTGTATAGAAAAAGGTAAGACTGAATTTAAAGTAAGCAAAGATATTGCTGCGTTGCCTTTCAAGGGTGAACCCATCGAGAAAATTAGGGGAGAGCTAATCAGGTCAATCAAGGAACACTTGATCAGTGCAAGCTGGCATAGCACTAAAAAGGTAATCGACCGCTATGAAGCTACATTCGATATAAAAGTACAAAAAGACTGTCCGATAGAAGCTATTGAATTGGCAACCCTCAATCGAAATCACTTAGTGCATCGTGGTGGAAAGGATAAAGAAGGGAACCTCGTAGTGATTACAGACCAGGATCTTGAAACGCTGATTGAAAATGCATCGAACCTGGCAATTATGCTCTACAACAGTTTAAATGTAGCAACGAATAAAACCACCATTTTGCAACCAGATGACAAACCGTTCATTCATGAATTTTAATAGCGCAGGTCATACATGGATATTCGCACACGAAAGACAAAATTTTTAGAGTCGTTAGATTCAACTGAAGTGATACGCAAAGCAGTAAGTCTCGCTATAGATTGCATTATTGATAATCATAATAGTAATGAAGATACCCCCTTAGTTATTACCAGCTATGATGATCTCTGTAGAATCCAGGTGCTAAATTATGTACAGGAGTTTTGCGAAGCTGCATTCCCTGATATGGATGAATATTACTTTAGTCCTAACATACTTCGCATCAACGGCAAGACTAGTGAAGAAGCTTGTATTAACTTAATTAAACTCTTAAGAAGTACAAAAGGCATGCTATTCTGGTCCGATGCCCCATCGTGGTTCGCTAGCCTCCCCGACGGATTATTCCATGTTGTTAACATTGATCAAAAAATCGTTACTCGCGGCCTTAATAAGAAAAACTCTAAGCCGACAATAATCAATAAAGATTACAGTGTAGATACACTACTATCAGAGCTATTTTTGAATGGCGCACACATGGAGCAACCCAACGTACACAACGTTTCTGAGGGAAACATGAAGTTCTATGATGAATGCCATGCTGGATTAATCAGACCAATACCCGCTCCAATAGGCGCGTCATACGATGAAGAGATCACAATTAATTCTCCAGATTGGCAAAAGCTCGCGTGTGTAGCTTTACGCCGCTATCAGTCGAAGGAATGTCATGACGGAATGCAATGGGATACAACCGATCATGGTTGGACTGATGTAATCGCGTATCCATTCGTCGAAGAAATACAATCAATGGATAATAGTGGTTATCGACAATGTTTAGTTGGGCTGGTCACAATAAACAATTCAAATGCAAATTCTCCGTACCTATCTACCGTTTGGATACATCCATTTTATCGCAGGAGAGGGTTATTAAGTAAGTTATGGCCAAAATTACAAGAGTTATATGGAAGTAACTTCGAAATTGAGCGACCTAATGAAAATATGAAAGCATTTCTGAAAAGTGCGAAACACGCAGATTACTAATTTATGAATCAGTCTGTGGAGTTAGGGTTGGTGTCAACAAGTAGGGTAAGAGCCTCAACGTGATGCTATGCCGACCTGCTCCCTGAGAATTCACACAGAAGGCTGCTAGCAATGTCTGCAGATCGCTCAAAGCGGACTAGAAGGTTAGCTTGCGTCGGACTTGGCGTATTTAAAGAAGTGCTGGTGGTGACTGGTTGTTGTGTTCCATTTCTACAGAACAAAATCACAGAAACTATACCCAATAGTTATATTGAATCAATGATGAGACAGCCTCATATTTATCAGAACTGGTGTACGTCCAATACAGGAGGTTGTCGTGCTGGTTCTCAAATGTGCGCTAGCTATTGCGGCTGTAATGGCAATTTATTGTCTTGCTGTTGTTCTTATGGATCGCCTTTCTGATTGATTTTATATTGGCGAGGTGACGGGAGTTAAGTAGAATTGCTGCGGGTGCTTGAGGCTATCTGCCTCAGGCATGAACACCAAAGGCAGATAGAGAAAAGCCCCAGTTAATATTACGCGTCCTGCAAGACGCTTAACATTAATCTGAGGCTCAATCTATGAACGGCAAATCTAGGTTAGCCTCTTACGTGCCGAAAGGCAAGGAGAAGCAGGCTATGAAGCAGCAAAAGGCGATGTTAATCGCCCTGATCGTCATCTGTTTAACCGTCATAGTGACGGCACTGGTAACGAGGAAAGACCTCTGCGAGGTACGAATCCGAACCGGCCAGACGGAGGTCGCTGTCTTCACAGTTTACGAACCTGAGGAGTAAGAGACCCGGCGAGGGAGAAATCCCTCGCCACCTCTGATGTGTCAGGCATCCTCAACGCACCCGCACGTAACCCGCTTCGGCGGGTTTTGTTTTTTCCTGGCATTCTGGTTTACAATTCGCACGCCAGCCTGAACAACTGGCACCTGCTGCGCCAGCAGAGACAACCGATGGCGCACGATACCAAATTACACAATTCTGATGATTCTGCCGTCTTTGCCAGCAGGCACGGGCGGCGTTCCCGCACTTTCAAATCTGACTGGTTCCAGCATCCCCCATGCACTGAAGAACAGGCCGAGTGGCTAATTCAGTGCTACCGCAGACACGGATACGAGATTAAGAAAGCCCTCAGCCTCGATTATCGTCACTGGATAATCTCCGTCAGGCTTCCTTACTCCGAACGATCACCGCGTCCGTCCCGCACATTCCAGCAACGCATCTGGAGGTAACGTGCGAGTATTACTTCGACCTGTTCTGGTACCGGAACTCGGGCTGGTGATCGTTAAGCCGGGCCGTGAATCCATGCCGGTATTCCACAATACCCGGGTACTGGTGGAGCCGGAACCGAAAAGCATGCGTAATCTGCCGTCCGGGGTTGTTCCTGCCGTTCGCCAGCCGCTAGTGGAAGACAAAACATTGCTGCCGTTTTTCAGTAACGCACGGGTGATTCGTGCTGCTGGTGGTGCTGGTGCATTGTCTGACTGGCTGTTGCGCCATATTAAATCCTGCCAGTGGCCACACGGCGATTATCATCACAGCGAAACCGTCATTCACCGTTATGGTACCGGCGCAATGGTGTTGTGCTGGCACTGCGACAACCAGCTGCGTGACCAGACATCCGAATCACTCGAGCAACTTGCTCATCAAAACCTGTCAGCATGGATGATTGACGTCATACTCCATGCAATGAATGGCTCGCAGGAACGGGAATTATCGCTGGCTGAATTATCCTGGTGGGCGGTCCGCAATCAGGTGGCGGACGCGCTACCGGAAGCGGTATTACGTCGTTCGCTGGGGTTGCGTGCGGAAAAAATCCGCTCAATGTACCGTGAAAGCGACATCGTACCGGGAGAGCAGACCGCCACCAGCATACTGAAGCAGCGCACAAAAAATCTTGCGCCGCTGCCTCACGCCCACCAGCAAAACCCGCCACAGGAAGAGACGGTGGTCAGCATTGCCGTTGATCCTGAGTCTCCGGAATCTTTCATGAAACGACCTAAACGTCGCCGCTGGGTTAACGAGAAATACACACGCTGGGTGAAGACACAGCCGTGTGCGTGTTGTGGTAAGCCAGCCGACGATCCCCATCACCTGATTGGTCATGGTCAGGGCGGAATGGGGACAAAATCTCACGATATTTTCACGCTACCGCTGTGTCGGGAGCATCACAACGAGCTTCATGCGGATCCTCTGGCGTTCGAAGAAAAGCATGGTTCTCAGGTTGATTTAATTTTTCGTTTTCTTGATCACGCCTTTGCAACTGGCGTGCTTGGGTAAAAGAGGTGACTGATGCTCATAGATTTGGTTTTACCTTACCCGCCGACGGTGAACACTTACTGGCGACGCCGTGGCAGCACATATTTTATCTCGGAGGAGGGAAAGCGTTATCGCCGGGCTGTGGCGCTTATTGTTCGCCAGCAGCGGCTGAAATTAAGCCTGTCCGGAAGGCTGGCGATAAAGGTGATTGCAGAGCCACCGGATAAGCGTCGTCGCGACCTGGACAATATCCTGAAAGCACCGCTGGATGCGCTGACGCATGCGGGAGTGTTAATGGACGATGAGCAGTTTGATGAAATCAATATCGTTCGTGGTCAGCCAGTATCTGGTGGACGTATGGGGGTGAAGATTTACCCCATAATGCATGAAGAGCAGGTCAAAAAATGAAACTGGAAGATTTACCGAAATACTACTCCCCAAAATCCCCTGGCCTGACCGATGCATCGGCCTCAACGTCAAAAGATGCGCTGAGTATCACTGATGTGATGGCCGCGCAGGGCATGACACAGAATCGGGCTGAGATGGGGTTTTCTGCGTTCCTGGGGAAAATGGGCATCAGTATGAATGACAGGGCGCGGGCAACAGAATTACTGGCAGATTATGCACTCAGTCGGTGCGATCGTGTGGCGGCGTTGAGAAAACTTCCGGCAGAAATAAAACCGGTAGTGATGCGCATTATGGCTTCGTATGCGTTTGAAGATTATGCCCGTAGCGCGGCGAGCAAAAAACAGTGCCCTTGCTGTCACGGAAAAAAATTTATTGAAAGCGAGGTTTTTACAAACAAGATCCAGTATCCGGATGGTAAGCCACCAGTGTGGGCAAAGTGCACAAAAGGCGTGTATCCGTCTTACTGGGAAGAATGGAAAAAAGTCAGGGAGGTGGTAAAAGTTGCCTGTCCGGAGTGTGGCGGAAAGGGTGAGGTTTCCACCGCCTGTAAGGATTGCCGTGGGCGTGGTGTCGCCATTCATCGTGAAGAGTCGGTAAAACGTGGTATGCCTGTTATCAGAGATTGCCAGCGTTGTGGTGGTCGTGGCTGTGAAAGGCTGCCATCAACGGAGGCATTTAATGCCATATGCAAAGTGACGAGTGCTATCACGCTTGATACGTGGAAAAAATCAGTGAAACGCTTTTACGATACGTTGGTGGTTCGGTTTGACATTGAAGAGGCATGGGCGGAGCGGCAGTTAAAGAGGGTAACGCGATAGTGTTGTTGATTTTTCCCGAATCTGTGGTAAATTTGCTCTAACGATGGGCGTTTTATGCCTGACGTTAGAAGATTTTTTACACCCCGCCGCCTGGCGGGTTTTTTATGACTGAAATCGCGTCAGTACAGTAAACGCGCTGGTGGCGGTGAATACCTGTCTTTCAGCTTGCTGGCTTTTTCGACAAGAGTTATTGGTGTGTCACGTTAACCGGAAAAGGAAAAGACATGCTAAAACAGCAGGATATGACAGAAACCGCCAGAGTGGTGTTTAATGAATTAAGCGTTACCGACCCGGCGACAGTCGGGGAGATAGCGCAGAATACTTACCTTTCACGCGAACGCTGCCAGTTAATACTGACTCAGCTGGTTATGGCGGGTCTGGCAGACTATCAGTTCGGTTGTTACAGACGCCTTCCGCAGTGAAGGCTTTTTTATTTGTGGTAAATGGGCGGCTGGTGGGTGTTAGGGGCACCCACCAGCCATCTGCTCATGCGTCCGGATCACAAGCAAACCTCAGGCCCACTGCTTTGCGCAAAAGCAGAATGAGCCTATCAGAGACAGGCTTAATGATCCATGCTTAATACTGTAAAAATATCCAGTTGTGAGTTAATCAACGCCGACTGCCTGGAATTTATCCGGTCGTTACCCGAAAATTCTGTTGACCTGATAGTCACGGACCCGCCGTACTTTAAAGTGAAGCCTGAGGGCTGGGATAACCAGTGGAAGGGCGACGATGATTACCTGAAGTGGCTGGACCAGTGTCTGGCGCAGTTCTGGCGGGTGCTGAAACCTGCCGGAAGTCTTTACCTGTTCTGTGGTCATCGCCTGGCATCTGATATCGAAATCATGATGCGTGAACGCTTCAGTGTGCTGAACCATATTATCTGGGCGAAGCCGTCCGGACGCTGGAACGGATGCAACAAGGAAAGCCTGCGGGCGTATTTCCCCGCCACAGAGCGCATTCTGTTCGCGGAACATTATCAGGGGCCGTATCGTCCGAAAGATGCCGGGTATGCGGCGAAGGGCAGTGCACTGAAACAGCATGTGATGGCCCCGCTGATTTCTTACTTTCGTGATGCGCGCGCGGCCCTGGGGATAACGGCAAAACAGATTGCAGATGCCACAGGAAAGAAAAACATGGTGTCGCACTGGTTCAGTGCCAGTCAGTGGCAGCTACCGAATGAAAGCGATTATCTGAAATTACAGGCGCTGTTTGCCCGGGTGGCAGAAGAGAAGCATCGGCGTGGTGAACTGGAAAAGCTCCACCACCAGCTGGTGGATACGTATACCTCACTGAACCGGCAGTATGCGGAGCTGCTGAGTGAATATAAACATCTGCGGCGGTATTTTGGCGTGACGGTGCAGGTGCCGTATACCGATGTGTGGACGCATAAACCGGTGCAGTTCTATCCCGGGAAACATCCGTGCGAAAAACCGGCAGAAATGCTGCAGCAGATAATCAGCGCAAGTAGCCGTCCTGGTGATCTGGTTGCGGATTTTTTCATGGGGTCGGGTTCAACGGTAAAAGCGGCGATGGCACTGGGGCGTCGTGCGATTGGTGTTGAGCTGGAGACCGGACGTTTTGAGCAGACAGTCAGGGAAGTTCAGGATTTAATCGTTTGAAACGGATGAGATTGCAGAATTAATTACGCACCATTATTATTCTGCTCCCGGCCCTTTAGCTCAGTGGTGAGAGCGAGCGACTCATAATCGCCAGGTCGCTGGTTCAAATCCAGCAAGGGCCACCATCACATACCGCCATTAGCTCATCAGGAAAGAGCGCCAGCCTTCGAAGCTGGTTGCGCGGAGTTCGGGTCCCCGAAGGCGGTCCATTATCTGTATCCTGCGTTGTTAGCTCAGCCGGACAGAGCAATTGCCTTCTAAGCAATCGGTCACTGGTTCGAATCCAGTACAACGCGCCACACTTATTTTCCCTGGCTCGCTTTTGCGGGCTTTTTTTTAAATGTCTCACAATTCAGGCGGTTGACTGTTGTCTGGTTTGCGGGGAGTTTGTTAAAAGAAACTGGCATGGTGAATCCCCCTGTGCGGAGGGGCAATCAGCGAGTAGGTATATGGGATAATCGCGGATTCAGGTGCTGGTACTGAATTCACCGGGAGGCACCCGGCACCATGCAATGGCACATAGCGCCACTCTCCAGCCCCTCTCCGGAGGGGCTTTTCTGTGCCGGATACATCACAGTTTCTGGAACCTTAGGTACTACAGTATCAGTCAGGGTGCTATATTTTCAGATGTGATGAAAGCCTGTCAGCAGGCAGGGCGTATCGGAAATGACCCAGTAGAGAAAACGTTGACTCAGATACCGGTGCTGAGTTACCGGGAAACCGGCATCACATGACCGCTATCCTTCCAGGCCCATCCGCTCCGGTGGGCCTTTTTACTGCAGAAAACAGGTTCCCCGTTAAATGCTATGTTGCTCACAATTCAGTAAGTTGACAGTTGCCTGTCAGACTGGGCATTTGTTAAAAAAATTTCGCATGGTGAATCCCCCTGAGCGGAGGGGCGACTGGTGACGGTATAATCTCTGATTATCAAAACGAGAATGACGCGGGTTTAGTGGCACCGGGCTGAACTCACCGGGAGGCACCCGGCACCATGTGCATGATGATACAGATACGCGGCTTTAGCCCCTCTCCGGAGGGGTTTTCTTGTGGGCAAAAAAAGCCCGCGCTGGGAGACGCGGGCGGCAAGGAATAAACAATAAAACGTGAAGTAATATTTCAGCTGGCGAATAATACCCCATAGTAATCACTCTGCGCAACTGCGCGGTCTTTTTCGAATTGCGGGCTGTCGTCTCTCTTCTGCCATTGTCCTGTAACTTCCGGACTTCAGCCCGCTCCTTATTTTACTCACAATATTATCCCGGCCGGGAGGATTCATGGCATTTAAACACTATGACGTGGTCAGGGCGGTATCGCCGTCAGACCTTGCGAAACGACTGACACAAAAACTGAAGGAGGGCTGGCAGCCGTTTGGTAGTCCGGTGGCCATAACCCCTTATACCCTGATGCAGGCGATTGCAGCAGAAGGTGATGTGGTGGTCAGTGGTGCAACTGAGCCGGATTGGTACTACGTCATCGTACTGGCCCGGCATTCCAGGCCATAAAAGACAGTCTGGCAGTGGGACTAAATGCACTGACGCTGATGGATATTACCAAAAATGTAACGTATGGCGTTGAGATAGAAAGTCTGGCGCTGGAGATAAATGCACCGGCATCATCATAAAAAGTGAGCCAGTCAAATGGAAGGTATCGTTAAACTCACCGGTAGTGTCAGTGGGTCGTCTGAGACGCTTGCATGAGTTATCAGAGCCATCAGTAGTTAACTGGTGGCTTTTTTATTGTTTTCAGCTTCCGGATAACGGGAGACGGGGTATGGACCAGATGGAAAAAATCACAACAGGTGTGTCATACACCACGTCAGCGGTGGGAACGGGCTACTGGTTCCTGCAGTTGCTGGACAGGGTTTCCCCGTCTCAGTGGGCGGCAATAGGCGTGCTGGGGAGTCTGCTGTTTGGGCTGCTGACATATCTGACTAACCTGTATTTCAAAATCAGAGAGGACCGTCGTAAGGCGGCACGGGGAGAGTAATTCAATGACTCAAAACTATGAACTGATTGTGAAAGGGATCCGCAATTTTGAGAATAAAGTTACGGTAACTTTAGCATTACAGGACAAAGAACGCTTTGACGGTGAAATTTTTGACCTGGACATCTCGCTGGACCGTGTTGAAGGTGCTGCGCTGGAGTTTTATGAGGCAGCGGCCAGAAGGAGCATCAGACAGGTCTTCCTGGATGTCGCTGCCGGGTTATGTGAAGGGGATGAGCAGTCGCCGGAAAAGCGCCCCGTAATTTTAGAGGCGCAGAATGTATGGATAACCTACAAAGGAAAGCTACCGGGAAGGATTACTGGTTCCCTGAAGACTCCGCCGAAATGGTAGTTTTGCCAGCATAATTTTCTTCCAGCAATGCCGCCAGCCACTTGAAAGAATTTTGTTGTTCCTGGGACCATTTGGGGTTGCGTGATTCAAAATGAATGGATGCCAGCGTTGGCAGCATTTGCTCCCTGGGAATTGATAAGGCCAGATGTGAAAATGCAACAGTGAGGGCATTTACATCATCCCGAAGCCTGGAAATGCAGTCGAGCAACTCCTGTAGAGAAATGGTGCTATTGTCCATAAATAATCCTCTTGATTGTCTTTACCTTTTCCCCGCCTGATTCAACAGGCCGGGACAGATAAACATATCCAGGGTTCAGAAACCGATAAATCCTGATAAATATCCATGAACGCAAAAATCAAATACGGCCTGTCAGCTGCAGTTCTGGCGCTGATTGGAGCAGGCGCATCAGCTCCTCAGATACTTGACCAGTTTCTGGATGAAAAAGAGGGTAACCACACTACGGCATACCGCGATGGTTCCGGCAACTGGACCATCTGTCGGGGGGGCCACGATGGTGGATGGAAAACCCGTTTTTCCCGGTATGAAACTGTCGAAGGAAAAATGCGACCAGGTCAACGCCATTGAGCGTGATAAGGCGCTGGCATGGGTGGAGAAAAACATCAAAGTGCCATTGAGCGAACCCCAGAAAGCGGGGATCGCGTCATTCTGTCCGTACAACATTGGTCCCGGTAAGTGTTTCCCGTCGACGTTTTATAAACGAATTAATGCAGGTGATCGCAGGGGAGCGTGTGAGGCGATTCGCTGGTGGATTAAGGACGGTGGCAGAGACTGCCGTATTCGTTCAAACAACTGCTACGGTCAGGTATCCCGTCGTGACCAGGAGAGCGCGCTGGCGTGCTGGGGTATCGACAGATAAGCAGAATATTTTGCTGAAAAATAAGGCATGGCCACGCGGGCGGATAACATGAAATCCTGCGAAGTGGCGAAACGTAAGTGAATAAAAGTAAAAACCCCGTTTGTTGGCACCAAGCGGGGTTTTGTGTTTCCTGACTCCGGAAAAGTCAAAGGAGAAAGTGTGTTTGATTTTAGCAAACTGATTCGGGAGATTCGAGTGATGGCTGAAAAATTATCCACCTGGAAGTTCATTCTTATCTGGCTGGTGTTTGTGATTATGGCCTCTGGTTATTTCATCGGTCAGATACGCTGGTGGTGAAATGAACCGCGTACTGTGCGTGGTCATCATTGCCCTGCTGGTGGCCTGTGGTGCGCTTAGTCTGGGGCTGAATCATTACCGTGATAACGCCATTACCTACAAAGCCCAGCGCGACAAAAATGTCAGAGAACTGAAGCTGGCGAACGCGGCAATTACTGACATGCAGATGCGTCAGCGTGATGTTGCTGCGCTCGATGCAAAATACACGAAGGAGTTAGCTGATGCGAAAGCTGAAAATGATGCTCTGCGTGATGATGTTGCCGCTGGTCGTCGTCGGTTGCACATCAAAGCAGTCTGTCAGTCAGTGCGTGAAGCCACCACCGCCTCCGGCGTGGATAATGCAGCCTCCCCCCGACTGGCAGACACCGCTGAACGGGATTATTTCACCCTCAGAGCGCGACTGATAATAATGCAAAAACAACTTGAAGGGGCACAGCTATACATTCGAGAGCAATGCCTCAGATAAAAACCGGCCAAGGATAATCCGCTGAAGATTCGCCGGTGGCTAAAGTGTGCCAAGAGTTCAATTTACGCAATTACTCCTGTCGATGCTATGTACCGTCTTTGTGAAGTCAATGGATACCTGATTTATTTCTGTGCGCTGTATCGTCGCTGTACTCTTGCATTAATTATGACTGTAGCCTGACGGGGAACTCCTTCTGCACAAGTGTGGGGGAATAATCAAAAACGATGCACACCGGGGTTACCGGGTACACATATTTCATCATGCCAGCGAGTCCGGTTCTGGCACGGAAGAAACCGGACGTTATGATTTAGTGCGGAAATATTTGTGTAGTGTTCTGAATGTTCTCAGTAAAGAGTAATGAATTATCAAAGGTATAGTAATACCTTTTGTTTTCGTGGATATTTGTAATCCATCTGAAAACCCCTGCTGTAGCAAGATTTTTCCTGTATTCGTAAAATGATAACTCTCCTGATTTGAATCCTTTTAAGGTGGCTTCTATAAGGCATTTATTTTTTGAAAATCTTACATTTACAACCTTACCCTGTCCTTTTATTAAAACCGTATTATCGTTTTCAAGAACAAGATGAATATTCTCTGTGGCTAAATAGTAAATGTAATGTGAGACATTGTGACGTTTTAGTTCAGAATAAAACCAGTGATAGTTTAAATTATTTCGCACTTTATCGAATATTTGTTTAAAAATGGCAATCTGAGCCATTGTAGTACCTTCCATGTGATATGAGGGGGGGTAGTCTGCACGATTATCTAAATTGCTTCAATCTGGTCTGACCTGTTTTCTGAGCAATTCAGTAATGTCACTCTTTTCTTTGTTTGCTTCAGGCGAAACTCTTTTTTCTGAGCACAGTCTCCGGCGGCAGGCTTCAATGACCCAGGCTGAGAAATTCCCGGACCCTTTTTGAACAAGAGCGATGTTAATTTGTTCAATCATTTGGTTAGGAAAGCGGATGTTGCGGGTTGTTGTTCTGCGGGTTCTGTTCTTCGTTGACATGAGGTTGCCCTGTATTCAGTGTCGCTGATTTGTATTGTCTGAAGTTGTTTTTACGTTAGGTTGATGCAGATCAATTAATACGATACCTGCGTCATAATTGATTATTTGACGTGGTTTGATGGCCTCCACGCACGTTGTGATATGTAGATGATAATCATTATCGCTTTACGGGTCCTTTCCGGTGATCCGACAGGTTACGGGGCGGCGACCTCGCGGTTTTTCACTATTTATGAAAATTTTTCAGGGAAAATCGTGTCGGTACTTCTCGAATATAACTTTTTGTTTTTTTTAATATTGCATTCATAAATGTCCGACATGAAAGTGTCCGAAAATGCCTTTTTCTGGCGTTTTCATGTCGGGCCTTGTATTTGATAATGGGTTGTTCTATGAAGGTTAATAAAAAGAGGCTTGCCGAAATTTTTAACGTGGACCCGCGGACGATTGAACGCTGGCAGTCTCAGGGGCTCCCTTGCGTCTCCAAAGGCAGTAAGGGCATTGAATCTGTATTTGATACTGCCATGGCAATTCAGTGGTATGCGCAGAGGGAAACTGATATCGAAAACGAAAAGCTCCGCAAAGAACTGGCCGATTTGCGTGCGGCAGCGGAGTCAGATTTACAACCCGGCACCATTGACTATGAACGCTACCGGCTCACAAAAGCGCAGGCAGATGCGCAGGAACTGAAAAATGCCCGTGAAGACGGAGTGGTGCTGGAAACTGAACTGTTTACCTTCATTCTGCAACGTGTGGCACAGGAGATTTCGGGGATACTTGTGCGTGTGCCGTTGACATTACAGCGTAAATATCCGGACATTTCACCATCACACCTTGATGTGGTGAAAACTGAAATCGCGAAAGCCTCCAATGTTGCAGCTAAGGCCGGTGAAAACGTGGGCGGGTGGATCGATGATTTCAGACGCGCAGAAGGCAGCTAATGCAGCCGGTGCGATAGCTACAGGGCTTTTATCTCTCATTATTCCTGTTCCACTGACGACAGTTCAGTGGGCCAATAAACATTATTACCTTCCTAAAGAGTCGTCTTATACCCCGGGGCGATGGGAAACACTGCCGTTTCAGGTTGGCATCATGAACTGTATGGGCAACGATCTGATTCGCACGGTTAACCTGATTAAATCTGCCCGTGTTGGTTATACAAAGATGTTGCTGGGAGTGGAGGCTTATTTTATTGAGCATAAATCACGCAACAGCCTTCTTTTTCAGCCCACGGACTCAGCTGCTGAAGATTTTATGAAATCTCATGTTGAGCCAACGATAAGGGATGTTCCTGCATTGCTGGAGCTGGCTCCATGGTTCGGAAGAAAACACCGCGATAATACGCTCACCCTGAAGCGTTTTTCCTCCGGTGTGGGGTTCTGGTGTCTGGGTGGTGCGGCAGCAAAAAACTACCGTGAAAAATCCGTGGATGTGGTCTGTTATGACGAGCTTTCCTCGTTCGAACCGGATGTTGAAAAAGAGGGTTCGCCAACCCTGCTGGGGGATAAACGTATTGAGGGCTCTGTATGGCCAAAATCCATTCGCGGCTCGACGCCTAAAATCAAAGGCTCCTGCCAGATCGAAAAAGCCGCTAACGAGTCGGCACACTTCATGCGTTTTTATGTGCCCTGTCCGCACTGTGGGGAGGAGCAGTATCTGAAATTTGGCGATGATGCCTCGCCTTTCGGTCTTAAGTGGGAGAAGAATAAGCCAGAAAGTGTTTTCTACCTTTGTGAGCATCATGGCTGTGTGATCCATCAGTCTGAGCTTGACCAGAGTAACGGGCGGTGGATCTGTGAAAACACGGGCATGTGGACCCGTGACGGCCTGATGTTTTTCAGCGCCCGGGGTGATGAAATTCCGCCGCCGCGCTCCATCACTTTCCATATCTGGACGGCGTACAGTCCGTTCACCACCTGGGTACAGATTGTCTATGACTGGCTGGATGCACTGAAAGATCCCAACGGCCTGAAAACCTTTGTGAACACCACGCTGGGCGAGACCTGGGAAGAGGCTGTGGGCGAAAAACTCGATCACCAGGTGCTGATGGATAAGGTTGTGCGTTACACGGCGGCGGTGCCTGCCCGGGTGGTTTATCTGACGGCGGGCATTGACTCGCAGCGAAACCGTTTTGAGATGTATGTCTGGGGATGGGCTCCGGGAGAGGAAGCCTTTCTGGTGGATAAAATCATCATTATGGGGCGTCCCGATGAGGAAGAGACGCTGTTACGTGTGGATGTGGCGATCAACAAAAAATACCGCCATGCAGACGGAACCGAAATGACCATTTCCCGTGTCTGCTGGGACATCGGGGGGATCGATGGCGAAATCGTTTATCAGAGGTCAAAAAAACACGGTGTTTTCCGGGTGCTGCCGGTAAAAGGCGCATCTGTCTATGGCAAGCCGGTGATCACCATGCCAAAAACCCGCAATCAGCGGGGCGTGTATCTGTGTGAAGTGGGGACGGACACCGCAAAAGAAATTCTCTATGCCCGTATGAAAGCCGATCCCACGCCTGTGGATGAAGCCACGTCGTATGCTATCCGTTTTCCTGATGATCCGGAGATTTTTTCGCAGACAGAGGCGCAGCAACTGGTCGCGGAAGAGCTTGTGGAGAAGTGGGAAAAAGGAAAGATGCGTCTGCTGTGGGATAACAAAAAGCGGCGTAACGAAGCGCTGGACTGCCTGGTGTATGCCTACGCGGCATTACGTGTGTCCGTGCAACGCTGGCAGCTTGATCTGGCTGTACTGGCAAAATCCCGGGAAGAAGAGACGACCCGGCCAACCCTTAAAGAACTGGCAGCGAAGCTGTCCGGAGGAGTGAATGGTTACAGTCGCTGAACTGCAGGCGCTGCGTCAGGCGCGCCTTGATTTATTAACCGGTAAACGGGTGGTGTCTGTCCAGAAAGATGGTCGCAGAATTGAATATACGGCAGCTTCTCTGGATGAGCTTAACCGGGCGATCAATGATGCGGAGTCGGTACTGGGGACAACCCGCCGTCGCCGTCGTCCGCTGGGAGTGAGGTTATGAAACGAACGCCTGTCCTGATTGATGTGAACGGCGTTCCGCTTCGGGAGAGCCTCAGCTACACCGGTGGCGGTGCAGGATTTGGCGGGCAAATGGCAGAGTGGTTGCCACCCTCGCAGAGTGCCGATGCGGCCCTGCTGCCCGCGTTGCGTCTGGGGAATGCCCGGGCAGATGATCTGGTGCGCAATAACGGAATAGCGGCCAATGCGGTGGCCCTGCATAAGGATCACATTGTCGGGCATATGTTTCTGATTAGCTACCGTCCGAACTGGCGCTGGCTGGGGATGCGGGAGACCGCGGCAAAAAGTTTTGTCGATGAGGTGGAGGCGGCCTGGTCAGAATACGCAGAAGGGATGTTTGGTGAGATCGACGTGGAAGGGAAACGCACGTTTACGGAATTTATCCGTGAAGGTGTGGGCGTTCATGCGTTTAACGGCGAAATCTTTGTGCAGCCGGTCTGGGATACGGAGAGTACGCAACTGTTTCGTACGCGTTTTAAAGCCGTGAGTCCGAAACGGGTGGACACGCCAGGACACGGTATCGGGAACCGTTTTCTGCGGGCCGGTGTGGAGGTTGATCGATATGGCCGTGCCGTTGCGTACCATATCTGTGAGGATGATTTTCCTCGCTCCGGGAGTGGACGATGGGAACGGATCCCGCGTGAACTACCCACCGGGCGTCCGGCCATGCTGCATATTTTCGAGCCGGTGGAGGACGGGCAGACCCGTGGAGCCAATCAGTTTTACAGCGTTATGGAACGGCTGAAGATGCTGGATTCCCTGCAGGCAACACAGCTTCAGTCGGCCATAGTGAAGGCGATGTATGCAGCGACGATTGAAAGTGACCTTGATACCGAAAAGGCCTTTGAATATATCGCCGGTGCGCCGCAGGGGCAGAAGGATAATCCGCTTATTAATATTCTGGATAAGTTCTCCACCTGGTATGACACGAATAGCGTGACGCTGGGCGGTGTCAAAATTCCGCACCTTTTCCCCGGTGATGATCTGAAACTTCAGACCGCGCAGGATTCAGACAATGGATTTTCGGCGCTTGAACAGGCGCTGCTGCGGTATATCGCCGCCGGTCTTGGCGTTTCCTACGAACAGTTGTCCCGTGATTACTCGAAGGTCAGTTACTCAAGTGCCCGCGCATCCGCCAATGAGTCGTGGCGCTATTTTATGGGGCGGCGAAAATTTATTGCGTCCCGGCTGGCCACGCAGATGTTTTCCTGCTGGCTGGAAGAGGCACTTCTTCGGGGGATTATTCGTCCGCCACGGGCACGGTTTGATTTTTATCAGGCGCGATCAGCCTGGTCACGGGCTGAGTGGATTGGAGCCGGAAGAATGGCCATTGACGGGCTCAAGGAGGTTCAGGAATCAGTGATGCGCATTGAGGCCGGACTGAGCACGTATGAGAAAGAGCTGGCGCTGATGGGCGAGGATTATCAGGACATTTTCCGCCAGCAGGTCAGGGAATCTGCAGAGCGGGAAAAAGCCGGACTCTCACGTCCGGTGTGGATAGCGCAGGCGTATCAGCAGCAGATAGCGGAGAGTCGCAGGCCGGAAGAGGAGACAACACCACGTGAGACGTAATCTTTCACACATTATTGCAGCAGCATTCAATGAACCGCTGCTTCTGGAGCCCGCCTATGCGCGGGTTTTCTTTTGCGCGCTGGGGCGCGAGATGGGGGCAGCAAGTCTTTCGGTACCGCAACAGCAGGTACAGCTTGATGCTCCCGGGATGCTGGCTGAAACGGACGAGTACATGGCCGGAGGTAAACGACCGGCCCGTGTTTACCGGGTGGTGAACGGTATTGCTGTACTGCCGGTGACCGGCACGCTGGTGCACCGGCTGGGTGGTATGCGGCCATTTTCCGGAATGACAGGCTATGACGGCATTGTCGCCTGTCTTCAGCAGGCAATGGCGGATAGCCAGGTGCGGGGCGTACTGCTGGACATTGACAGTCCGGGCGGGCAGGCCGCCGGCGCGTTTGACTGCGCTGACATGATTTACCGCCTCCGTCAGCAGAAGCCGGTCTGGGCACTGTGCAATGACACGGCCTGTTCTGCAGCCATGCTGCTGGCGTCGGCCTGCTCCCGACGGCTGGTTACCCAGACATCCCGTATCGGTTCCATTGGCGTGATGATGAGCCATGTCAGCTATGCCGGTCATCTGGCGCAGGCCGGTGTGGATATCACGCTGATTTACTCAGGGGCGCACAAGGTGGATGGCAATCAGTTTGAAGCGTTGCCGGCAGAGGTTCGCCAGGACATGCAGCAGCGGATTGATGCGGCGCGCCGGATGTTTGCCGAAAAAGTGGCGATGTATACCGGTCTGTCTGTTGATGCAGTCACGGGAACAGAGGCCGCTGTTTTTGAAGGTCAGTCCGGCATTGAGGCCGGGCTGGCGGATGAATTAATCAATGCGTCGGATGCCATCAGTGTGATGGCCACGGCGCTGAACAGTAATGTCAGAGGAGGCACTATGCCGCAATTAACTGCAACGGAAGCCGCCGTGCAGGAGAACCAGCGAGTGATGGGGATCCTGACATGCCAGGAAGCGAAAGGACGTGAACAGCTTGCCACGATGCTGGCAGGGCAACAGGGCATGAGCGTTGAACAGGCCCGGGCGATTCTGGCCGCGGCGGCACCGCAGCAGCCGGTGGCATCCGCGCAGAGTGAAGCCGATCGCATTATGGCGTGTGAAGAAGCGAACGGTCGTGAACAACTGGCGGCAACGCTGGCGGCGATGCCGGAGATGACGGTGGAAAAAGCCCGCCCGATCCTGGCGGCTGCACCACTGGCGGATGCCGGGCCCTCGCTTCGTGATCAGATCATGGCCCTGGATGAGGCAAAAGGGGCAGAAGCGCAGGCTGAAAAACTGGCGGCCTGCCCGGGAATGACCGTGGAGAACGCCCGGGCTGTGCTGGCTGCGGGATCAGGTAAGGCCGAACCGGTCTCTGCATCCACAACCGCCCTGTTTGAACATTTCATGGCGAATCATTCACCGGCAGCGGTGCGGGGTGGCGTGTCACAGACGTCAGCAGACGGTGATGCGGACGTGAAAATGCTCATGGCCATGCCATGAAGTCAGTGCTGACCATCAATATGAGGTTTTAACAAAATGGTGACGAAAACCATCACTGAACAGCGTGCGGAAGTACGTATTTTTGCCGGTAATGATCCGGCTCATACCGCCACAGGCAGCAGCGGGATTTCTTCTGCAACACCGGCTCTGACGCCCCTGATGCTGGATGAAGCCACCGGGAAACTGGTGGTCTGGGATGGACAGAAAGCCGGTAGTGCGGTTGGCATACTGGTACTGCCGCTTGAAGGCACAGAGACGGTGCTGACCTATTACAAGTCGGGGACCTTTGCGACGGAGGCAATCCGCTGGCCTGACAGTGTGGATGAACACAAAAAGGCAAATGCCTTTGCCGGCACAGCCCTGAGTCACGCGGCGCTGCCGTAACACGTTATCAGGCCACCATGGTGACCTGACTGATTTCTGAATGAAAGGAACTGATTTATGGGATTGTTTACGACCCGCCAGTTACTCGGTTATACCGAACAAAAAGTGAAATTCCGTGCGCTGTTTCTGGAGCTGTTTTTCCGCCGTACGGTGAATTTCCACACCGAAGAGGTGATGCTGGACAAAATTACCGGAAAAACGCCGGTGGCGGCCTATGTCTCCCCGATCGTTGAAGGAAAAGTGCTTCGCCATCGCGGTGGTGAAACCCGCGTGTTACGTCCGGGCTACGTCAAGCCGAAACACGAATTTAATTACCAGCAGGCGGTTGAGCGCCTTCCTGGTGAAGATCCGGCTCAGCTGAACGACCCGGCCTACCGTCGTCTGCGTATCATTACCGATAACCTCAAACAGGAAGAGCACGCCATTGTCCAGGTGGAAGAAATGCAGGCGGTGAATGCCGTGCTGTATGGCAAATACACCATGGAAGGGGAGCAGTTTGATACTGTCGAGGTGGATTTCGGGCGCTCTGAAGGAAATAACATTGAGCAGGCTGACGGTAAAAAATGGTCTGAGCAGGACCGTGATACGTTTGATCCGACGCATGATATTGACCTCTACTGCGATCAGGCCAGCGGCCTTGTGAATATCGCCATTATGGACGGTACGGTCTGGCGTCTGCTGAATGGCTTTAAGCTGTTCCGCGAAAAACTGGATACCCGTCGCGGCTCAAATTCACAACTCGAAACGGCAGTGAAAGATCTGGGCGCAGTGGTGTCCTTCAAGGGGTATTACGGCGATCTGGCCATTGTGGTGGCGAAAACGTCTTATGTGGCAGAGGACGGTACCGAAAAACGTTATCTGCCGGAGGGCATGCTGGTGTTGGGGAATACGGCGGCAGAGGGGATTCGTTGCTATGGTGCCATTAAGGATGCACAGGCGTTGTCTGAAGGAGTGGTGGCTTCTTCCCGTTACCCGAAACACTGGCTGACCGTGGGCGATCCGTCCTGTGAATTCACCATGACGCAGTCCGCTCCGCTGATGGTGCTGCCGGATCCGGATGAGTTTGTGGTGGTACAGGTGAAATAATCCGTGAGCGGGGGCGAAATGCCCCCGTGTCTTTTTTCACAGGAGGCTGAGATGGCAACAAAAGAAGAAAATCTGAATCGTCTTCGTCAACTGGCTGACCTGCTGGGGCGCGAGGCGGATATGTCGGGGAGTGCTGCGGATATTGCTCAACGTGTGTCTGAGTGGGAAGAGGAGCTTGCTGTTTCCCCGGAGGGCATTATGCACTCTGATGAGAGCGGGGCTGATCAAAATCACACAGACGATGGTGAGCAGTTGAACAACACGGATGCTCCGGATGATGTTAAAGCCGTCCGGGTACGGAAGTGCCTGCAAGTAATGGGGTATTGCCCGGAGACAGGTCGTCCCGTTGAGCTGGCGTTACGGGGTATGCGTGTTCTGGTGCCATCATCACTGGCAACGGCCATGATACAGCACGGAACGGCTGAATATGCGTGATTTTCAGAATGCCTTTGATGCTGCCCTCGCCGGGGTAGACAGTACGATCGTTGAAGTGATGGGGCTCTGTGCGCAGTTCACCTCGGGGGCACAGTGTGGCAGCGAAGTTCAGGGGGTTTTTGATGATCCGGAGTCGCTGGGGTTTGCCGGTGGCGGGGTCCGTATTGAAGGAAGCAGCCCGTCATTATTTGTGCGGACGGATACGGTTCGTGCCGTGCGGCGTGGTGACACGCTGACCATTAATGGTGAGATATTCTGGGTGGATCGTGTTTCTCCGGATGACGGGGGCAGCTGTTATCTCTGGCTCAACCGTGGTCAACCACCCGCAGTTAACCGGCGACGATAAACGCAGGGTGAAATTATGGCGATAAAAGGGCTTGATCAGGCGATTGACAATCTGAGCCGGGTTCGTAAAAACGCCATTCCGGCGGCTTCAGCAATGGCCATTAACCGCGTGGCCACAACGGCGATTAATCAGTCTTCATCACAGGTTGCCCGGGAGACAAAGGTTCGCCGGAAACTGGTTAAGGAACGGTCCAGACTGAAACGGGCGACGGTCAGAAATCCGAATGCCAGAATTATCGTTAACCGCGGTGATCTCCCTGTGATTAAGCTGGGGATCAGGATGCTGGGGCGTCGCCCGAACAGCATACTTAAAGCCGGTCAGCATCGGTATCAGCGGGCATTTATTCAGAGATTAAAAAATGGTCGCTGGCATGTCATGCAGCGTGTGGCCGGGAAAAACCGTTACCCCATTGATGTGGTGAAAATCCCGATGGCGGCCCCACTGAAACAGGCATTTGATGAGAATGTTGACCGTATCCGGCGTGAACGCCTGCCTAAAGAACTGGCATACGCGCTGAAACAACAACTGAGGATTGCAATAAAACGATGAAACACACTGACATTCGTGCCGCAGTGCTGGATGCACTCGAGCAGCATGAACACGGGGCGACGCTGTTTGATGGTCGCCCCGTTGTTTTTGACGAAGAGGATTTTCCTGCGATCGCGGTTTATCTGACGGATGCAGAGTATACCGGTGAAGAGCTGGATGCAGATACCTGGCGGGCCACGCTGCATATTGAGGTGTTTTTACCGGCACAGGTACCGGATTCAGAGCTTGATCAGTGGATGGAAAGCCGGATTTACCCGGCGATGACCGCGATCCCGGCACTGGCAGGACTGATTACCACGATGGTTACGCAGGGCTATGAGTATCGTCGTGATGACGATATGGCGTTATGGAGTTCTGCAGATCTGACTTATTCCATTACATACGAGATGTGAGGACGATATGGCAACACCAAATCCCCTTGAGCCGGTAAAAGGTGCCGGTACCACTCTGTGGGTTTACAACGGCAAGGGTGATGCTTATGCAAACCCGTTGTCAGACGATGACTGGCAGCGACTGGCTAAGGTGAAGGATCTGACGCCGGGCGAGATGACGGCAGAATCCTACGATGATAACTACCTGGATGATGAAGACGCGGACTGGACCGCGACCGGGCAGGGGCAGAAATCTGCAGGTGATACCAGTTTTACGCTGGCCTGGAAACCGGGAGAGGAAGGCCAGAAAGGGCTTATAGGCTGGTTTGAAAGCGGCGATGTCCGGGCCTATAAAATCCGTTTTCCGAATGGCACGGTGGATGTGTTTCGTGGCTGGGTCAGCAGTATCGGTAAGGCCGTGACGGCGAAAGAAGTGATCACCCGCACGGTGAAAGTCACTAACGTGGGTAAACCTTCTGTAGCGGAAGAACGCAGCAAAATTACGCCGGTCAGTGCGATTAAGGTGACGCCGACATCCGGTACGGTGGCAAAAGGGAAAACAACCACCCTGACGGTTTCTTTTGAGCCGGAAAGTGCAACCGACAAGACGTTCAGAGCGGTTTCCGCCGATCCGTCGAAAGCCACCATTAGTGTGAAAGATATGACAATTACGGTAAACGGCGTGGCGACAGGTAAGGTGCAGATCCCTGTGGTGAGCGGAAATGGTCAGTTCGCCGCAGTGGCTGAAGTCACCGTTACTGAAGCGGGCGCTGCAGGGTAAACGGAGGTAATACATGTTTCTGAAAACAGAACAATTTGAATATAACGGTGTGTCTGTCACGCTTTCCGAATTGTCTGCGCTGCAGCGTATCGAGCATCTTGCCCTCCTGAAACGGCGTGCAGAACAGGCAGAATCCTGCGGCAACCTGCAGGTAAGCGTGGAAGATCTCGTCAGAACCGGCGCGTTTCTGGTGGCGATGTCCCTGTGGCATAACCATCCACAGAAAACGCAGTCACCGTCAATGAATGAGGCCGTGATGAAGATAGAGCAGGAAGTGCTCACCACCTGGCCTGCCGATGCCATTGCCCGGGCGGAAGACGTGGTGTTGTGCCTGTCCGGGATGATCGAAGCTGTTCGTCCGGATACTGATATTACTGAAGTGGCGAAAAATAACACGCTGACTGATGATGATTTTTCTGCGGGAAAGTCTTCGACGGCGAGCTGAACTTTGCCCTCAGACTGGCGCGTGAGATGGGGAGACCCGACTGGCGCGCCATGCTTGCCGGGATGACATCCACCGAATATGCCGACTGGCACCGTTTTTACCGCACGCATTATTTTCAGGATACCCAGCTGGATATGCATTTTTCCGGGCTGACGTACGCTGTACTCAGCCTGTTTTTTTGCGATCCGGATATGCATCCCTCTGATTTCAGTCTGCTTGTCCCCCGGCATGAGGAAGAGCAGGTGGAGAGGCCGGATGAGGACAAAATGCTGATGCAGAAAGCGGCAGGACTTGCCGGAGGCGTCCGGTTCGGTGGGGACGGAGGGCGCGATATTTTATCGTCTGCGGATGTGGCGGATGTCATGGTGGATGATGCCGCATTAATGATGGCTTCAGCGGGGATTCCGGGAGGTGTGAGATATGTCCCAGCCGGTTGGTGATCTTGTTATTGACCTGAGTCTGGATGCTGTCCGTTTCGATGAGCAGATGAGCCGGGTAAGGCGTCATTTTTCAGGTCTGGATACCGACGCCAGAAAAACCGCCAGTGCTGTTGAACAGGGCCTGAGCCGCCAGGCGCTGGCTGCACAAAAAGCCGGGATTTCCGTCGGGCAGTATAAAGCGGCCATGCGAACCCTGCCCGCACAGTTTACGGATATCGCCACGCAGCTTGCCGGTGGTCAGAATCCCTGGTTGATCCTGCTGCAACAGGG
The DNA here is from genome assembly GCF_003697165.2 of Escherichia coli DSM 30083 = JCM 1649 = ATCC 11775. Classification (GTDB taxonomy): domain Bacteria; phylum Pseudomonadota; class Gammaproteobacteria; order Enterobacterales; family Enterobacteriaceae; genus Escherichia; species Escherichia coli. Next base: position 2,698,733 of record NZ_CP033092.2, on the reverse strand, counting down.
CGGTCAGGTGAAGGACTCCTTCGGCGGGATGATCCCCATGTTCAGGGGGCTTGCCGGTGCGATCACCCTGCCGATGGTCGGGGTCACCTCGCTGGCGGTGGCGACAGGTGCGCTGGCGTACGCCTGGTACCAGGGCGACGCCACGCTTTCAGAATTTAATAAAACGCTGGTCCTTTCCGGCAATCAGGCCGGACTGACTGCCGATCGTATGCTGACGCTCTCAAGAGCCGGGCAGGCAGCAGGGCTGACGTTTAACCAGGCGAGAGAGTCACTGGCAGCCCTGGTGAATGCCGGTGTGCGTGGTGGTGAACAGTTTGATGCCATCAACCAGAGTGTCGCGCGTTTTGCGTCTGCATCCGGTGTGGAGGTGGATAAAGTCGCTGAAGCCTTCGGGAAGCTGACCACTGACCCGACGTCGGGACTGATGGCGATGGCGCGCCAGTTCCGTAACGTGACGGCAGAGCAGATTGCGTATGTTGCACAGCTGCAGCGTTCCGGAGACGAGGCCGGGGCATTGCAGGCGGCGAACGATATCGCCACGAAAGGCTTTGATGAGCAGACCCGTCGCCTGAAAGAAAACATGGGAACACTGGAGACCTGGGCGGATAAAACAGGGAAGGCATTCAAATCGATGTGGGATGCCATTCTGGATATCGGTCGTCCGGAATCCTCAGCGGATATGCTCGCCAGTGCGCAGAAGGCATTTGATGAGGCGGATAAAAAATGGCAGTGGTACCAGAGCCGGAGCCAGCGCCGGGGAAAGACCTCCTCTTTTCGTGCGAACCTTCAGGGGGCATGGGATGACCGGGAAAATGCCCGTCTGGGTCTGGCAGCGGCCACGCTGCAGTCGGATATGGAAAAAGCCGGTGAACTGGCGGCAAGGGACAGGGCTGAGCGTGAGTCGTCACAGCTGAAGTATACCGGAGAGGCGCAGAAGGCGTATGAGCGCCTGCAGACGCCGCTGGATAAATATACCGCCCGTCAGAAAGAGCTGAATAAGGCCCTGAAAGACGGAAAAATCCTGCAGGCGGATTACAACACGCTGATGGCGTCGGCAAAAAAGGATTATGAATCGACGCTGAAAAAGCCGTCAGGTGTGAAGGTGTCTGCCGGTGAGCGCCAGGAAGACCGGGCGCATGCAGCCCTGCTGGCGCTTGAAACCGAGCTCAGGACGCTGGAAAAACACAGCGGTGTGAATGAGAAAATCAGCCAGCAGCGCCGGGATTTATGGGAAGCGGAAAGTCAGTATGTGGTCCTGAAAGAGGCCGCCACGAAACGGCAGTTATCTGAGCAGGAAAAATCCCTGCTGGCTCATGAGAAAGAGACGCTGGAGTACAAACGCCAGCTGGCTGAGCTGGGAGACAAGATTGAACACCAGAAGCGGCTGAATGAGCTGGCACAGCAGGCGGCGCGGTTTGAACAGCAGCAAAGCGCGAAGCAGGCGGCAATCAGCGCAAAAGCCCGCGGCCTCACCGACCGTCAGGCGCAGCGGGAGTCGGAAGAGCAGCGCCTTCGTGAGGTGTACGGTGATAATCCGGCTGCGCTGGCGAAGGCCACATCGGCACTGAAGAACACCTGGTCTGCGGAGGAGCAGCTTCGTGGAAGCTGGATGGCCGGGATGAAGTCCGGCTGGGGAGAGTGGGCGGAAAGTGCGACGGACAGTTTTTCGCAGGTTAAAAGTGTGGCCACGCAGACCTTTGACGGTATTGCACAGAATATGGCGGCGATGCTGACCGGCAGCGAACAGAACTGGCGGGGATTCACCCGTTCCGTGCTGTCCATGATGACAGAAATTCTGCTTAAGCAGGCAATGGTGGGGATTGTCGGGAGTATCGGCAGCGCCATTGGCGGGGCTGTTGGTGGCGGCGCATCCGCGTCAGGCGGTACAGCCATTCAGGCCGCCGCGGCGAAATTCCATTTTGCAACCGGAGGATTTACGGGAACCGGCGGCAAATATGAGCCAGCGGGGATTGTTCACCGTGGTGAATTTGTCTTCACAAAGGAGGCAACCAGCCGGATTGGCGTGGGGAATCTCTATCGGCTGATGCGCGGCTATGCCACCGGTGGTTATGTCGGTACACCGGGCAGTCTGGCTGACAGCCGGTCGCAGGCGTCCGGGACGTTTGAGCAGAATAACCATGTGGTGATTAACAACGACGGCACGAACGGGCAGATAGGTCCGGCTGCTCTGAAGGCGGTGTATGACATGGCCCGCAAGGGTGCCCGTGATGAAATTCAGACACAGATGCGTGATGGTGGACTGTTCTCCGGAGGTGGACGATGAAAACCTTCCGCTGGAAAGTGAAACCCGGGATGGATGTGACATCGGCTCCTTCCGTCAGGGAGGTGCGCTTTGGTGATGGCTATTCCCAGCGTGCGCCTGCCGGGCTGAACGCTGACCTGAAAACGTACAGCGTGACGCTGTCTGTCTCCCGTGAGGAGGCCACGGCGCTGGAGTCGTTTCTGGCTGAGCACGGGGGCTGGAAGGCCTTTCTGTGGACGCCGCCTTATGGTTACAGGCAGATAAAGGTGACCTGCGCAAAATGGTAGTCGCAGGTCAGTATGTTGCGTGTTGGGTTCAGCGCAGAGTTTAAACAGGTGGTGAACTGATGCAGGATATCCGGCAGGAAACACTGAATGAATGCACCCGTGCGGAGCAGTCGGCCAGCGTGGTGCTCTGGGAAATCGATCTGACAGAGGTCGGTGGAGAACGTTATTTTTTCTGTAATGAGCAGAACGAAAAAGGTGAGCCGGTCACCTGGCAGGGGAGGCAGTATCAGGCGTATCCCATTCAGGGGAGCGGTTTTGAACTGAATGGCAAAGGCACCAGTACGCGGCCCACGCTGGCAGTCTCTAACCTGTACGGCATGGTCACCGGTATGGTGGAAGATATGCAGAGTCTGGTCGGCGGAACGGTGGTCCGGCGTAAGGTTTACGCCCGTTTTCTGGATGCGGTGAACTTCGTCAACGGAAACAGAGACGCCGATCCGGAGCAGGAGGTGATCAGCCGCTGGCGCATCGAGCAGTGCAGCGAACTGAGCGCGGTGAGTGCCTCCTTTGTACTGTCCACGCCGACGGAAACGGATGGCGCTGTTTTTCCGGGGCGTATCATGCTGGCCAACACCTGCACCTGGACCTATCGCGGTGATGAGTGCGGTTATCACGGTCCGGCAGTCGCGGATGAATATGACCAGCCGACGTCCGATATCACGAAGGATAAATGCAGCAAATGCCTGAGCGGCTGTAAGTTTCGCAATAACGTCGGCAACTTTGGCGGCTTCCTTTCCATTAACAAACTTTCGCAGTAATCCCATGACAGAGACAGAATCAGCGATTCTGGCGCACGCCCGGCGATGTGCGCCAGCGGAGTCGTGCGGCTTCGTGGTAAGCACGCCGGAGGGGGAAAGATATTTCCCCTGCGTGAATATCTCCGGTGAGCCGGAGGCGTATTTCCGGATGGCTCCGGAGGACTGGCTGCAGGCAGAGATGCAGGGTGAGATTGTGGCGCTGGTCCACAGCCACCCCGGTGGTCTGCCCTGGCTGAGTGAGGCTGACCGGCGGCTGCAGGTGCAGAGCGATTTGCCGTGGTGGCTGGTCTGCCGGGGGGCGATTCACAAGTTCCGCTGTGTGCCGCATCTCACCGGGCGGCGCTTTGAGTACGGGGTGACAGACTGTTACACACTGTTCCGGGATGCTTACCATCTGGCGGGGATTGAGATGCCGGATTTTCATCGCGGGGATGACTGGTGGCGTCACGGTCAGAATCTCTATCTTGACAATATGGAGGCTACTGGTTTTTACCGTGTCGCACTGACAGAGGCGCAGCCGGGCGATGTGCTGCTGTGCTGTTTTGGTTCATCGGTGCCGAATCACGCCGCCATTTACTGCGGCGACGGTGAGCTGCTGCACCATATTCCTGAACAACTGAGTAAACGAGAGAGGTATACCGACAAATGGCAGCGACGCACACACTCCCTCTGGCGTCACCGGGAATGGCACGCATCTGCCTTTACGGGGATTTGCAACGATTTGGCCGCCGCATCGACCTTCGTGTGAAAACGGGGGCTGAAGCCATCCGGGCACTGGCCACACAGCTCCCGGCGTTTCGTCAGAAACTGAGCGATGGCTGGTATCAGGTACGGATTGCCGGGCGGGATGCAGGAGAAACCGAATTATCATCCCGTCTTAATGAGCCGCTGGCAAATGGTGCCGTGATCCACATCGTGCCGCGTCTTGCGGGAGCAAAAAGTGGCGGTGTGTTTCAGGCGGTGCTGGGTGCGGCGTTGATTGCTACGGCAATCTGGATGCCGGGGATCAGTATCGCTTTCAGTGACATTCTCTTTTCAATGGGTGCGGCGATGACGCTTGGTGGTGTGGCGCAGATGCTGGCACCGAAAGCCAGAACTCCCCGTACACAGACAACGGATAACGGCAAACAGAACACCTATTTCTCCTCACTGGATAACATGGTTGCCCAGGGCAATGTCCTGCCTGTTCTGTACGGTGAAATGCGCGTGGGGTCACGTGTGGCATCTCAGGAGATCAGCACGGCAGATGAAGGGGATGGTGGTCAGGTTGTGGTAATTGGGCGGTAATATTATTTTACTCATGTTCTAACTAATTTAATATTTATATCGAACACTGATAATTATTCTATTGGTTAGCTATATGAACAAAACGATTTTATTCTGCACGATTATTGCCTTAACAGGATGTAAATCTTTGGATTACGTAAAATCCGGAAAACCTGTAATGGAAGGTAATTCATTAAAAAATATTGATGAATTGTCAGGCTGCATATCCAGACAATGGGCTGGTAATGGAACACCTATAACATCCCTTCCTATTGAGAATGGGGTAAGCCTTTTAGTTCCACAGGCTATGGGGGGATATGATGTTGTGCTTGATATCAAAAAAGCAGGAAATGGCAGTAGTTTTACTCTTTATGAACGTGTACCAGCATTAACGCCAAAAATTTTTGCTGATAGTGTTAATGCATGTAAATAATAGTTAATCCTGTCGTAACTCATGAGCCGCCTTTTGGGCGGCTTTGTTGTTTATGGAGTGTGAGGAATGGGTAAAGGAAGCAGTAAGGGGCATACCCCGCGCGAAGCGAGGGACAACCTGAAGTCCACGCAGCTGCTGAGTGTGATCGATGCCATCAGCGAAGGGCCGGTTGAAGGTCCGGTGGACGGATTAAAAAGCGTGCTGCTGAACAGTACGCCGGTGCTGGACAGTGAGGGGAATACCAATATATCCGGTGTCACGGTGGTGTTCCGGGCAGGTGAGCAGGAGCAGACACCGCCGGAGGGATTTGAATCCTCCGGCTCCGAGACGGTGCTGGGTACGGAAGTGAAATATGACACGCCGATCACCCGGACCATCACGTCGGCAAACATCGACCGTCTGCGCTTTACCTTCGGTGTGCAGGCACTGGTGGAAACCACCTCAAAGGGGGACAGGAATCCGTCGGAAGTCCGCCTGCTGGTTCAGATCCAGCGTAACGGTGGCTGGGTGACGGAAAAAGACATCACCATTAAGGGCAAAACCACCTCGCAGTATCTGGCCTCGGTGGTGGTGGATAACCTGCCGCCGCGCCCGTTTAATATCCGGATGCGCAGGATGACGCCGGACAGCACCACAGACCAGCTGCAGAACAAAACGCTCTGGTCGTCATACACCGAAATCATCGATGTGAAACAGTGCTACCCGAACACGGCACTGGTCGGCGTGCAGGTGGACTCGGAGCAGTTCGGCAGCCAGCAGGTGAGCCGTAATTATCATCTGCGCGGGCGTATTCTGCAGGTGCCGTCGAACTATAACCCGCAGACGCGGCAATACAGCGGTATCTGGGACGGGACGTTTAAGCCAGCATACAGCAACAACATGGCCTGGTGTCTGTGGGATATGCTGACCCATCCGCGCTACGGCATGGGGAAGCGTCTCGGTGCGGCGGATGTGGACAAATGGGCGCTGTATGTCATCGGCCAGAATTGCGACCAGTCGGTGCCGGATGGCTTTGGTGGCACGGAGCCGCGCATCACCTGTAATGCCTACCTGACCACACAGCGCAAGGCGTGGGATGTTCTCAGTGATTTCTGCTCGGCGATGCGCTGTATGCCGGTATGGAACGGGCAGACGCTGACGTTCGTGCAGGACCGACCGTCGGATAAGGTGTGGACCTATAACCGCAGTAATGTGGTGATGCCGGATGATGGTGCGCCGTTCCGCTACAGCTTCAGCGCCCTGAAAGACCGCCATAATGCTGTTGAGGTGAACTGGATTGACCCGGATAACGGCTGGGAGACGGCGACAGAGCTTGTGGAGGACACGCAGGCCATTGCCCGTTACGGTCGTAACGTCACGAAGATGGATGCCTTTGGCTGTACCAGCCGGGGGCAGGCACACCGCGCCGGGCTGTGGCTGATTAAAACGGAACTGCTGGAGACGCAGACCGTGGATTTCAGCGTCGGCGCAGAAGGGCTTCGCCATGTACCGGGTGATGTTATTGAAATCTGCGATGATGACTATGCGGGGATCAGCATTGGCGGGCGCGTGCTGGCGGTGAACAGCCAGACCCGGACGCTGACGCTCGACCGTGAAATCACGCTGCCATCCTCCGGTACCACGCTGATAAGCCTGGTTGACGGTCAGGGTAATCCGGTCAGCGTGGAGGTCCAGTCCGTCACCGACGGCGTGAAGGTGAAAGTGAGCCGTGTTCCTGACGGCGTTGCAGAATACAGCGTGTGGGGGCTGAAGCTGCCGACGCTGCGCCAGCGCCTGTTCCGCTGCGTGAGTATCCGTGAGAACGATGACGGCACGTATGCCATCACCGCCGTGCAGCATGTACCGGAGAAAGAAGCCATCGTGGATAACGGGGCGCACTTTGACGGTGACCAGAGCGGCACGGTGAATGGTGTCACGCCGCCAGCAGTGCAGCACCTGACCGCCGAAGTCACTGCAGACAGCGGGGAATATCAGGTGCTGGCGCGATGGGACACACCGAAGGTGGTGAAGGGCGTGAGCTTCCTGCTCCGTCTGACCGTAACAGCGGACGACGGCAGTGAGCGACTGGTCAGCACGGCCCGGACGACGGAAACCACATACCGCTTCACGCAACTGGCGCTGGGGAACTACAGGCTGACAGTCCGGGCGGTAAATGCCCGGGGGCAGCAGGGCGATCCGGCGTCGGTATCGTTCCGGATTGCCGCACCGGCAGCACCGTCGAGGATTGAGCTGACGCCGGGCTATTTTCAGATAACCGCCACGCCGCATCTTGCTGTTTATGACCCGACGGTACAGTTTGAGTTCTGGTTCTCGGAAAAGCGGATTACCGATATCAGGCAGGTTGAAACCACAGCCCGCTATCTTGGTACGGCGCTGTACTGGATAGCCGCCAGTATCAATATCAAACCGGGCCATGATTATTATTTTTACGTTCGCAGTGTGAACACCGTTGGCAAATCGGCATTCGTGGAGGCTGTCGGTCGGGCGAGCGATGATGCGGAAGGTTACCTGGATTTTTTCAAAGGAGAAATCGGGAAAACACATCTGGCCCAGGAGTTGTGGACGCAGATTGATAACGGTCAGCTTGCGCCGGACCTGGCTGAAATCAGGACGTCCATTACGAATGTCAGCAATGAAATCACGCAGACCGTCAATAAAAAACTGGAAGACCAGAGTGCGGCAATCCAGCAGATACAGAAAGTTCAGGTTGATACAAATAATAACCTGAACAGCATGTGGGCCGTGAAACTGCAGCAGATGAAGGACGGACGCCTTTATATTGCGGGTATCGGAGCCGGTATTGAGAATACGCCAGCAGGTATGCAGAGTCAGGTGCTTCTGGCTGCTGACCGGATTGCGATGATTAATCCTGCGAATGGCAACACAAAGCCGATGTTTGTTGGTCAGGGCGATCAGATATTCATGAACGACGTGTTCCTGAAACGCCTGACGGCTCCGACCATTACCAGCGGCGGTAATCCTCCGGCATTTTCCCTGACACCGGACGGGCGGCTGACGGCGAAAAATGCCGATATCAGCGGTAACGTGAATGCGAACTCCGGGACGCTCAACAACGTCACGATTAACGAGAACTGTCGGGTTCTGGGAAAATTGTCCGCCAACCAGATTGAAGGCGATCTCGTTAAAACAGTGGGCAAAGCTTTCCCCCGGGACTCCCGTGCACCGGAACGGTGGCCATCAGGGACCATCACCGTCAGGGTTTATGACGATCAGCCGTTTGACCGGCAGATTGTTATTCCGGCGGTGGCATTCAGCGGCGCTAAACATGAGCGGGAGAATAACGATATTTATTCGTCATGCCGCCTGATAGTACGGAAAAACGGTGCTGAAATTTATAACCGTACCGCGCTGGATAATACGCTGATTTACAGTGGTGTTATTGATATGCCAGCTGGTCGCGGCCACATGACGCTGGAGTTTTCGGTGTCAGCATGGCTGGTGAATAACTGGTATCCCACAGCAAGTATCAGCGATTTGCTGGTTGTGGTGATGAAGAAAGCCACCGCAGGCATCAGTATCAGCTGAATTTTATAACCCATATACGGGCGCCAGAAATGGCGCCTTTTTTATTGCAGAAAAGCGAGAGGTAATTATGCGTAAAGTTTGTGCAGTCATTTTGTCCGCAGCCATCTGTCTGTCCGTATCCGGTGCGCCTGCATGGGCGTCTGAACATCAGTCCACACTGAGCGCGGGGTATCTTCATGCCCGTACGAACGCTCCCGGCAGCGATAATCTGAACGGGATTAACGTGAAATACCGTTATGAGTTTACGGACGCGCTGGGGCTGATTACGTCCTTCAGTTATGCCAATGCTGAGGATGAGCAAAAAACGCACTACAGCGATACCCGCTGGCATGAAGATTCCGTGCGTAACCGCTGGTTCAGCGTGATGGCGGGGCCGTCTGTACGCGTGAATGAATGGTTCAGCGCGTATTCGATGGCGGGTGTGGCTTACAGCCGTGTGTCGACTTTCTCCGGGGATTATCTCCGCGTAACTGACAACAAGGGGAAAACGCACGATGTGCTGACCGGAAGTGATGACGGTCGCCACAGCAACACGTCTCTGGCGTGGGGGGCTGGCGTGCAGTTTAACCCGACCGAATCCGTGACCATTGACCTTGCTTATGAAGGTTCCGGTAGTGGCGACTGGCGAACGGATGCATTTATTGTTGGTATCGGATACCGTTTCTGACAACAGACGCCGATTTATCTTCTGTAAATATTGTTATGATACGCAGGTTCATCCACTTTATGGGGTGAACTGCGTTTGAGGAAACGTAAAGTTACACTGTCCTGAAGCCCGTGGCGTCACTGCTGCGGGCTTTTTTTATTGGTGGAAAAGTATGACAGTAAAAATTTCTGGCGTGCTTAAAGATGGCACAGGAAAACCAGTACAGAACTGCACCATTGTGCTGAAGGCCAGACGAACCAGCAGCACGGTGGTGGTGAACACGGTGGCCTCTGAAAATCCGGATGAAGCCGGACGTTACAGCATGGATGTTGAGCATGGTCAGTACAGCGTCACCCTGCTGGTTGAAGGTTTTCCGCCTTCACATGCCGGGACCATTACCGTCTATGAAGGTTCCAGACCAGGTACGCTGAATGATTTTCTCGGTGCCATGACGGAGGATGATGTCCGACCGGAGGCACTGCGCCGCTTTGAGCAGATGGTGGAAGAGGTGTCACGTAACGCCTCCGCGGTTGCACAGAATACGGCAGCCGCGAAAAAATCAGCCAGCGATGCCAGTGCATCAGCCAGCGAGGCGGCAACTCATGCAACCGATGCTGCAGCCTCAGCACGTGCCGCCAGCACGTCAGCCGGACAGGCCGCGTCGTCGGCTCAGTCAGCGTCTTCCAGCGCAGGAACGGCATCGACAAAGGCCCGTGAAGCAGCAAAAAGTGCTGCTGCTGCAGAGTCATCAAAAAGCGCGGCAGCTACCAGCGCCAGTGCCGCGAAAACGTCAGAAACGAATGCCGCAGCGTCACAACAATCAGCAGCCACTTCTGCATCCACCGCGACCACGAAAGCGTCAGAAGCAGCCACTTCAGCACGGGATGCGTCGGCTTCAAAAGAGGCGGCAAAATCATCAGAAACGAACGCAGCCTCGAGCGCCAGCAGCGCAGCTTCCTCGGCAACGGCGGCAGCAAATTCTGCGAAGGCGGCAAAAACGTCCGAGACGAACGCCAGGTCTTCTGAAACGGCAGCGGGACAGAGCGCCTCAGCTGCGGCAGACTCAAAAACAGCGGCTGCATTATCTGCCAGTGCCGCGTCAACAAGTGCCGGGCAGGCCTCAGCCAGTGCCACCGCCGCCGGAAAATCGGCAGAAAGTGCTGCATCGTCTGCTTCAACAGCCACAACGAAGGCTGGCGAAGCCGCTGTACAGGCCAGCGCAGCAGCGAGGTCTGCTTCCGCAGCGAAGACATCCAAGACGAACGCGAAAGCGTCGGAAACCAGCGCAGAATCCTCAAAAACGGCTGCCGCATCGTCCGCCAGTTCGGCGGCGTCATCGGCATCATCTGCGTCTGCTTCAAAAGATGAGGCGACCAGACAGGCGTCAGCAGCAAAGGGCAGCGCCACGACGGCATCCACGAAGGCGACAGAGGCAGCTGGCAGTGCGACGGCGGCAGCTCAGAGCAAAAGTACGGCGGAATCCGCGGCAACGCGCGCTGAGACAGCGGCAAAACGGGCAGAGGATATTGCATCCGCCGTGGCGCTTGAGGATGCGAGCACGACGAAAAAGGGGATAGTACAGCTCAGCAGTGCGACTAACAGCACTTCCGAGTCACTGGCGGCAACGCCAAAAGCCGTTAAGGCCGCGTATGAGCTGGCTAACGGGAAATACACCGCACAGGATGCAACGACAGCACAGAAAGGGATAGTTCAGCTTAGCAACGCGACCAACAGCACATCTGAAATGCTGGCGGCAACGCCAAAGTCGGTAAAGGCAGCCTATGACCTTGCTAACGGGAAATATACTGCTCAGGACGCTACGACAGCACAAAAAGGAATTGTCCAGCTCAGTAGTGCAACCAACAGCACATCTGAAATGCTGGCGGCAACGCCAAAGTCGGTAAAGGCAGCCTATGACCTTGCTAACGGGAAATATACTGCTCAGGACGCTACGACAGCACAAAAAGGAATTGTCCAGCTCAGTAGTGCAACCAACAGCGCATCTGAAACGCTTGCCGCGACACCGAAAGCAGTGAAAGCAGCTAATAATAATGCGAATGGTCGGGTACCTTCTGCCCGTAAGGTGAATGGTAAGGCGCTTTCAGCGGATATAACACTGACGCCGAAAGATATTGGTACGCTTAACTCAACAACAATGTCATTCAGCGGTGGTGCTGGTTGGTTCAAATTAGCAACGGTAACCATGCCACAGGCGAGTTCTGTTGTTTCAATTACGTTGATTGGTGGTGCGGGATTTAACGTGGGGTCACCTCAACAGGCAGGTATATCTGAACTTGTTTTGCGTGCAGGTAATGGTAATCCGAAGGGGATTACTGGTGCTTTATGGCAGCGCACATCGACAGGGTTTACAAATTTTGCCTGGGTCAATACATCTGGTGATACTTACGATATTTACGTTGCAATCGGAAATTATGCGACTGGTGTAAATATTCAATGGGATTATACCAGTAATGCCAGCGTGACGATTCATACGTCACCAGCATATTCTGCTAATAAGCCGGAAGGGTTAACGGACGGTACAGTTTATTCACTCTATACGCCATCAGAGCAGTTTTATCCGCCTGGCGCACCAATCCCGTGGCCATCAGATACCGTTCCGTCTGGCTATGCCCTGATGCAGGGGCAGACTTTTGACAAATCTGCATACCCGAAACTTGCAGCCGCTTATCCGTCAGGCGTGATCCCTGATATGCGTGGCTGGACGATTAAGGGCAAACCCGCCAGTGGTCGTGCCGTATTGTCTCAGGAACAGGACGGCATTAAATCGCACACCCACAGCGCCAGCGCATCCAGTACGGATTTGGGGACGAAAAACACATCGTCGTTTGATTACGGAACCAAATCCACGAATAACACCGGGGCGCATACGCACAGTCTGAGTGGCTCTACGGGGTCTGCCGGTGATCATACTCATGGTAATGGTATTCGTTGGCCAGGAGGCGGCGGTTCTGCGTTAGCATTTTATGATGGCGGTGGGTTCACTTATGTCCAGGATTCACAGTATCAAGTAAGCCCGGGGACTTCTTCCCGTAGATCGTATTATCAACGTATTCAGACACAGTCAGCAGGTGCTCATACCCACTCGCTGTCTGGTACTGCAGCAAGTTCTGGCGCACATGCACATACTGTAGGTATTGGTGCGCATACGCACTCCGTTGCGATTGGTTCACATGGACACACCATCACCGTTAACGCTGCTGGTAACGCGGAAAACACCGTCAAAAACATCGCATTTAACTATATTGTGAGGCTTGCATAATGGCATTCAGAATGAGTGAACAAGCACGGACCATAAAAATTTATAATCTGCTGGCCGGAACTAATGAATTTATTGGTGAAGGTGACGCATATATTCCGCCTCATACAGGTCTGCCAGCAAACAGTACCGATATTGCACCACCAGATATTCCTGCTGGCTTTGTGGCTGTTTTCAACAGTGATGAGGCATCGTGGCATCTCGTTGAAGACCATCGGGGTAAAACGGTTTATGACGTAGCGTCAGGGGACGAGTTATTTATTTCTGAACTCGGTCCGTTACCGGAAAATGTTACCTGGTTATCGCCGGAAGGGGAGTTTCAGAAGTGGAACGGCACAGCCTGGGTGAAGGATACGGAAGCAGAAAAAATGTTCCGGATCCGGGAGGCGGAAGAAACAAAAAACAACCTGATGCAGGTAGCCAGTGAGCATATTGCGCCGCTTCAGGATGCTGCAGATCTGGAAATTGCAACGGAGGAAGAAACCTCATTGCTGGAAGCCTGGAAAAAGTATCGGGTGTTGCTGAACCGTGTTGATACATCAACTGCACCTGATATTGAGTGGCCTACGAACCCTGTCAGGGAGTAATCATTGGGATTATGCCGCAGCACGTCTTAAGCAAGAACGTGCTGCGGTTGGATGCTATTTTTTCCCTGAAGCGGAAAACATTACTACAGTACCTTGAACCTTGGTTTTAACATTCTCGAAATGCTCTGAGAGTATATGTGTTAAGCCTTCTTCGGAATCTTTTGTGTTTGAAAAGATGCCTTTCTGATTGTAAATGCGCATCAGTTTTTGACCGAAGCTATTGTGCACAACTCCATCGCCAAGAATTGTGGCTCCGTATAGAGTTCCATCGTCAGTTAAGGCCTGCGCCGCATTGCGTATTACACAGCTTTTTGTAGATATATTTCCAGGCAGGCAGTGAAGAAGGTAAAACATGGAAATGGAATCAAATTGACCATGTAACGCCGCGGGATAAGGTTCAAAAACATCATGGCTAATTTTATGTTTAATTTTTGATTCCCCAGCCCTTGTAGATGCCGCGTTCAGGCTAGCTTCGTTCAAATCCATTAAAGATATCAGACTACTCTCAGGTACGTGAGTAAGGTAAAACCCAGTTCCAACACCAATATCCAGATGGTTGTTACCTACATGTTCCAGAAAGTGTGGAAGAAGGTGTTCCTTTGTAGGACATCCCCATGCAAGCCGATTTGATACTCCCAAAACCCACCAGTCATAAAGCTTTAGGGTAAGTGGTGTGTAAATTTTAGCCCCATCATCTGTGTTTTTTTTCATTGATTTCACCATGTTATAGTTTTATTTGTGAATTAAATCAATTATGGCGATGAATTACAAGGGGTTAAATGCTGCCGCAGCATAGCGATATTGAAATAGCCTGGTATGCTTCGATACAGCAGGAGCCGAATGGCTGGAAGACCGTCACCACACAGTTCTACATCCAGGAATTCAGTGAGTATATTGCGCCACTGCAGGATGCTGTAGATCTGGAAATCGCAACGGAGGAAGAAAGATCGTTGCTGGAGGCATGGAATAAATATCGGGTATTGTTGAATCGTGTTGATACATCAACTGCACCTGATATTGAGTGGCCTGCAAATCCTGTCAGGGAGTAATCATTGGGATTATGCCGCAGACACGTCGTATGCAGGAACGTGCTGCGGTTAGTTTGTGAGCTTTCGATAGTGGTTGTTATTTTTGCCCTTATTTGTTCCGGAGGCCATGGTTCAATGGTCCGTCTGCCCCCTGTGGTGATGTCAGCAAAATCAGCCACTGCGCGAACCACAATAGCCCGGGAAGATGCTGAAGATCACCAGGTAAAGCTATCAGCGCAGAAACTGGAAGAACTGCTCGCATCAATGGTTAAGGATGAGGTTGATCGCAATGATGGGATTTATTGACGTCAGCGAGAGCAGAAGGAAGAACTGAATAACCTGAATGATTTACGCTCAATCAGAGCGATGATGATTGGCAGTAATTAGCGGTCAATTTCGGTTTTTTTGGCTGTGCGCTCCCCGCCCAGCATTGCGCGTCAATTAGCCCCAAAAAAACGAAAAAGTTACAATCAAGTAAAAAATTCCTTCTGCAAAACTAAAAAAGATTTCAATAAAATCAGACAGTTAAAAACATAAAAAAAAGGTACAAAAAAACATCTCAAAGTCTTGTTTTTTGCTTCAAATACAATTGGTTATTGTGTTTTTTGAAACCTACCAGTCTGGTACATGGATATTGATACCACTGCCAATTATAAACTGGGCGGAGCACAGCAACACGATAGCGTACGCCTCGATCCGTGGGTGTTTATGTTCTCAGCAGGATATCGTTTTTAATTCCGCACAAAAATGACCCCGTAATTACGGGGTCAATAAGGACATGGTATAAAGGGTATTATTTCTTCGCTTCTACGCCATCAGTTTCAGAGCGAATTAAGAATTTCTCAGTTGTTTGCGGAATATGCTGAATTAGCCAGTCGGCCATGTGCTTTTCATCATTTAAAATCGCTTCGATAATCGGAATTGAGGCTGTATCACCGGCATTTTTTGCTGCTGCTAAGAGTGAGGTATAACAGGCGATTTCAAATTGCTCGAAGACATATCCGCTAATAGAGCCTTTGACTATTTCATCAGAAGGGAATATACCACCGATTGACTGCCCAAGTGCAGCTATTTTACTCATGGAATCTTTAATGACTGAACGTGAAATGTCATTACGATCAAGAATAGTTTCCAGTTGAACAATCTGATTTTTGGTTTCACTAAGATGTTGTTCAATACGAGCGCGTAGTTCAGGATAATTATCTATACGACTGGCCATGGACTCAAGCATAGATTCGGCTTGCTTTTCCATTGCGTGGGCGTCACGTAACCAGTCATGATAATGTTCAATACGATTCATGAAAATGTCCTCTTTATAAAATGACTAAAAGTTAAAGTTCATATTTCAGGCTTTATTTTCGGCTTTCTTATTTACGTTATTAAGGGCCAGATCAGTCAATTTGATGTCGGTGGCCTTTTCTTCTTCCAGGGTCTCTTTCAGAAGCTTCGCTGCTTTACGATAACCTAATTGTTCAGCCAGCGTCGCTAATGTCCCGTAACTGGCAATCTCATAATGCTCGACTTTCTGTGCTGCGGCAATCAGTGCGGCATCACGCACTTCGTTTTTCTCGGTATTTTCGATGACCTCATTAGCTTCTTCAATAAGACCTTCCATTGCCACACATTTCATGCGCTTAATTTTCAGATTCGATTCTGATTCCACAACTTGATCAATACGTTCAATCTGTCCATGTGTTTCCTCGAGGTGCGCATGAAAAGCCTGACTTAATTTTTCGTTTGATGTTGCTCTTGCGAGTTTTGCCAGTGCCCGGGTTAATTGTTTTTCTGCGCTGTAGGTATCTGAAAGCAGGTGAATAATTACATCTTCAATGGTCTTCATATTCATATTTTTCTCCAGTGAAATCACTGCGAGCCATACGGCCCGCAGATGCAATTATCTTTATCAGCTGATATTAATAATTAACGGTGAATCAGGATTTTCCTGATTTATTATCACCGCTTTGTTGACCGCCTTTTTTACCTGCTTCGGATGCGCGTTGCGGATCATTTTTAAAATTACCGCCGCTATGCTGACCGCCTTTACGGCCTGCGTTGGATGCCTTCTCACGGTCTTCGGCGAAATTTCCTGAACCACCACGATGTTCGGTCATGTTATTTCTCCCGTTGCGTTGCACTGTTTCATTAATATGAGTGTTGTGTGTCGACACTCATTAAAATTAGTCGTTAATGAGAATTAGTCAAATTAAGCGTAACGAGAAGAAAGTGGAAAAATATATTTTGAGGAACGTTCTGGATGTATTAACAATTGCCTGAGGAATAAGTGACTTAGAGAAAATTATTGATTTTACTGGTGTTATGTTGCGGGATTAATTTGTTTGATTATATTACTGTTGGGCGGAAAAAAGACGTAAGTTGACGTTCGACAGGGGTAAGCGAAACGGTAAAAAGATAAATAACAAATGAATTTAGGATTTTTCCGGCTTCGTTAAAGAAAGTTAAAATGCCGCCAGCGGAACTGGCGGCTGTGGAATTAACTGCGCGTCGCCGCTTTCATCGGTTGTACAAAAGCTTTCAGTGCCGCCAGCATTTTCTCTGGCTCATTAATATGTTGCTCGATGATTTTAACGATGGCCGAACCAGAAATCGCGCCCGCAGCTCCTGCATCAATCGCTGCTTTTACCTGATCCGGGGCGGAAATACCAAATCCCTGCAATGGAGGCGCAGCGTTGTACTCTTTCAGCTTCGCAACCAGATGATTGAGGGGTAACGCGGCGCGGTTTTCTGCGCCGGTCACGCCCGCTCGCGACAGCAAATAGGTGTAACCACGACCGTAAGAGGCTATCTGGCGCAGCAAATCATCGTCGGCATTAGGCGGGCAAATAAAGATAGGTGCGACATTATGACGCAACGCGGCCTGGCGGAAGGGCGCGGACTCTTCCACGGGCACATCGGCAACCAGCACCGAATCGACGCCGACTTTCTCGCACTCGGCATAAAACTCATCAATGCCTTTGTTAAACACCAGGTTGGCATACATCAAAAGGCCGATGGGAATGGTCGGGTGCTTCTGGCGAATGAGTGCCAGCACCTCAAAGCACTGCGCCGGGGTTACTCCCGCCGCAAAAGCACGCAGTGTGGCGTTTTGAATCGTCGGGCCATCCGCCAGTGGGTCGGAGAAGGGGATGCCTAACTCCAGCGCGTCAGCACCGGCTTCAATTAGCGTATCGATAATTTTCAACGACTGCTCAATGCCCGGATCACCGAGGGTGACGAAAGGAACGAATGCGCCTTCTTTGCGCTCCTTCAACTGGGTAAACAGAGATTCGTAGCGTTCCATCAGATTTCCCCTCGTGCTTTCAAAATATCGTGAACGGTGAAGATGTCTTTATCGCCGCGACCGGAAAGGTTAACCACCAGTAGCTGCTCTTTTTCGGGATTTTCGCGCATCATTTTCAGCGCATGGGCCAGGGCGTGGGAGGATTCCAGCGCCGGGATGATCCCTTCATGCAGGCAAAGCGTTTTAAAGGCTTCCAGGGCTTCATCGTCGGTAATAGACACGTAATCAGCGCGTCCAGTGCTGTTGAGATACGCATGTTGCGGGCCGACGGACGGGAAATCCAGCCCGGCAGAAATGGAGTAAGACTCTTCAATTTGCCCGTCTTCGGTTTGCATCATCGGCGCTTTCATACCGAAATAGATGCCCACGCGACCATGTTTTAACGGTGCGCCGTGCTCGCCAGTTTCGATACCGTGGCCGCCAGGCTCCACACCAATCAGGCCGACGTCGGTTTCGTTGATGAAATCTGCAAACATACCGATGGCATTCGAACCACCGCCAACACAGGCGATAACGGCATCCGGCAGGCGACCTTCTCTTTCCAGAATCTGCGCTTTCGTTTCTTCGCCAATCATCCGCTGAAACTCACGCACAATGGTCGGGTAAGGATGCGGGCCAGCTGCGGTACCCAGCATATAGTGTGCGGTTTCATAACTGCCGGACCAGTCGCGTAGCGCCTCATTACAGGCATCTTTCAGGGTCGCGGAACCGCTATGCACCGGGATCACTTCCGCACCCATTAAGCGCATCCGGAAAACGTTAGGCGACTGGCGTTCAACGTCTTTGGCACCCATATAAATACGGCATTTCAGGCCGAGCAGGGCGCTGGCAAGGGCCGACGCCACGCCATGCTGACCGGCACCGGTTTCGGCAATAATTTTAGTTTTACCCATCCGCTTCGCCAGTAAAGCCTGACCGAGCACCTGGTTAGTTTTATGCGCGCCGCCGTGCAGCAAATCTTCGCGCTTCAGATACAGCGTGGTGTTCGTCCCGGCTGTAATGTTCTGGCATTTGGTCAGCGCGGTTGGACGCCCGGCATAGTTTTTCAGCAGGTCGTTGAACTGAGCCTGAAATTCAGGATCTTTTTGCGCGCTGACAAAAGCTTCTTCCAGCTGGCGCAGAGCAGGCATCAGGATTTGTGGCACGTACATGCCGCCAAACTCACCAAAATAGGGGTTAAGTAATGTTGTCATTGTTCCTTTCCTTAATATGCGCGCAGCGTCTGGAAAACCGAGGCCAAAAGACGTGCGTCTTTGATACCCGGTTGCGACTCTACAGCAGAATTAAAATCAAGCCCGGCGCAGCCGGTTTGTGCCGCTTCCACGCAGTTATCTGCGCCTAAGCCCCCCGCCAGCAGAACGTTGCCAAGCGATTGACCATTTAATAGTGACCAGTCGAAACGTTGTCCGCTCCCGCCCTGACCGTTGTCGAATACATATTTATCGATGTGCTGAAAATCGCGCGCGGGAAGAGTTTCACCGACACTTAAAGCCTTCCAGATGGCGACGTGTGCTGGCAGAGCCTCACGCAGAGTGTCGATATACAGCTGATCTTCATTACCATGCAGTTGCACTGCCGCCAGCGATAACACCTTAGCTTTGTCCACCACATCGGCAATATCGTGATTGCGGAACACGCCAACATACTGCAACGGTGCCGCAGCCATCACTTCCTGCGCCTGTTCAACGCTGACGCAACGCGGTGACGTTGTAACAAATATTAATCCACCGTATATAGCACCAGCGTCATAAGCGGCTCTGGCATCTTGTGGGCGAGTCAGGCCACACACTTTATTCTCACCCAGCAACACCCGGCGCACGGCGGCGTTCAAATCGTCATGGGCCATCAACGCCGAACCAATCAGAAAACCGTTAGCGAAGTGGCTTAACTCGCGCACCTGAGCGTAAGTATTGATGCCGGATTCGCTGATTACCGTCACATTGTGCCCCAGTTTCGGCGCAAGCTCGCGGGTACGGTTGAGATCAATCGACAAATCGCGCAGATCGCGGTTGTTGATGCCAACGACCTTTGCCCCCAATGCAATGGCGCGCTCCAGTTCCTCTTCATTACTGACTTCGGTCAGCACACCCATCTCCAGACTGTGGGCGACGGCGGCAAGCTGGCGATATTGTTCATCATCCAGTACTGAAAGCATTAATAAGCAGGCATCGGCCTGGTAATAGCGCGCCAGATAGATCTGGTAAGGGTCGATAATAAAGTCTTTACATAAAATCGGCTGTGGGGCGATTTGGCTGACGATGGGGAGGAAATCAAAGCTTCCCTGAAAATATTTCTCATCAGTCAGCACCGAAATTGCCGAAGCATAATTTCTGTAAACGGTTGCAATGCGTGCCGGATCGAAATCATCACGGATCACGCCTTTTGACGGCGACGCTTTTTTGCACTCCAGAATAAACGCCGTGCGTGCACCCTGTAGCGCATCATAAAAATGTCGCGTGCTCGGCTGAATCTCATTCTGAAAACTGGCCAGCGGTTGCTGCTGTTTGCGGGCTTCTACCCAAATCGCCTTGTCTGCGACGATTTTCGCTAAAACGGTTTGCATTATTTACCCTCGTGCCGCCAGTGCGGTGACTCTGTCGTAAGCGGAACCACTGCGCAGTACCTCAAGAACGGTTTGCGCATTGGCTTGCAGATCTTCATGGCCATGCAGGCGCATTAACATGGCGACATTCGCCGCGACGGCTGCTTCGTGAGCGGCGTCGCCTTTACCTTGTAACAAGCGTGTTAAAATGTCACGGTTTTCTTCCGGTGTTCCGCCTGCCAGTTGCTCCTGGTGGTAGGGTGTCAGGCCAAAATCTTCAGCGGTCAACTGATAGCTCTTAATTTCGCCGTCATGTAGTTCGGCAACGATTGTCGGCGCGTGTAATGAAACTTCATCCATCCCGCCGCTGTGCACCACTGCCGCGCGTTGATACCCCAGCACGCGCAAGGTTTCGGCAATCGGCAGCACCAGCTCCGGGCTGTAGACACCAATTAACGCCAGCGGCGGATGCGCCGGGTTAATTAATGGCCCCAGCACATTGAACAGTGTGCGGGTTTTCAGTTGCTGGCGAACCGGCATTGCATGGCGGAATCCGGTGTGATATTTCGGTGCAAAGAGGAAACAGACGCCTAACTCATCCAGCGCCTGGCGCGATTTATCGGCGTTCATATCAAGATTAATACCGAACGCCGCCAGCAGATCCGACGAGCCGGATTTACTGGAGACGCTACGGTTGCCGTGTTTCGCCACTTTCAGCCCGCAGGCCGCGGCGACAAACGCGCTGGCGGTAGAAATATTGATGCTGTTGCTGCCGTCACCGCCAGTACCGACGATATCGGCAAACAGATAATCCGGGCGCGGGAACGGCGCGGCGTTTTCCAGTAGCGCGGTTGCCGCCCCGGCGATCTCGTTCGGGTGCTCACCGCGAATTTTCATGCTCACCAGCGCCGCCGCCAGTTGTTCTGGTTTCAGCTCGCCACGTACCACCGCTGAAAACAGCTGGTGGCTTTCCTGCTGGCTAAGGGTCTGCGCCTGATACAGTTTTTCCAGAATCGGTTGCAGCGTGTTGGTTGGCTCTAGTTTCTGCTGCGCCCAGGCCAGCGTTTGTTCCAGCAGGCGAGCGCCCTGGGTAGTAAGAATGGATTCCGGATGGAACTGGAATCCACAAACGCGATCCGCATCATGACGCACCGCCATCACCATGCCATTAAAATGGGCGTTGATGGTTAAACCGGCCGGAATATTACTGCCAACCAGCGAGTGATAACGCGCCACTGGCAGCGGGTTTGTTAATCCGGCAAACATCGCCTGACCGTCATGTTCAATGCTCGACGCTTTACCGTGAAGAATTTCGCCCGCCTGACCGACATAGCCCCCGTAAGCTTCGACAATCGCCTGATGTCCGAGGCAAATGCCAATAATTGGCAGCTTGCCACGCAAGCGGGTGAGGAGTTCCGGCATACAACCGGCTTCGCTCGGCACACCGGGGCCAGGAGAAAGCATCAGCACCGGATTGCTCATCGTCGCCAGGCGTTCAATTAAGGTCTGCGCCGGAATATGGTTGCGGTAAATCACCACGTTATGACCATTGCTGCGCAACTGATCTGCCAGGTTGTACGTAAAAGAGTCGATATTATCGAGCAGCAGAATGTCAGCCATCAGAAGGTCTCCTGTGCATGATGCGCGGTGGCAATAGCGCGCAGTACAGCGCGGGCTTTATTACGAGTTTCGTCGGCTTCCGACTGCGGAACAGAATCAAGGACTACGCCAGCACCGGCTTGCACGGTGGCGATACCGTTTTCCACCAGCGCCGAGCGGATCACAATGCAGGTGTCGAGATCGCCATGCGCGGTAAAATAACCTACCGCGCCGCCGTAGCTGCCGCGTCGACGACCTTCTGCTTCGGCAATTAACTGCATAGCGCGTACTTTCGGTGCACCGCTTAACGTCCCCATATTCATACAGGCGCGGTAAGCGTGCAGGGCGTCGAGATCGTGGCGCAGCTCACCAACAACGCGGGAGACCAGGTGCATCACGTAAGAGTAACGGTCAACTTTGGTGAGATCGGCGACGTAGCGGCTGCCGGGTGTGCAAATGCGTGCCAGGTCATTACGGGCGAGATCCACCAGCATCAGATGTTCAGAAAGCTCTTTATGATCGGTACGCATCTCCAGTTCGATGCGGCTGTCGAGGTCTCTGTCCAGCGAACCATCGGCACGACGACCGCGTGGACGTGTTCCGGCAATCGGGTAAATCTCAATCTGGCGGCTGGTGGCGTCATACTTGAGCGAACTTTCCGGCGACGCGCCAAACAGGGTGAAATCATTATCCTGCATAAAAAACATGTACGGGCTGGGATTACTCTTTTTCAGCACGTAATAGGCCGCCAGCGGTGACGGGCAGGGCAGAGAGAAACGGCGAGATGGCACCACCTGGAAAATTTCTCCGGCGCGAATCGCTTTTTGCAACAAACGCACTACGCCACCGAACTCTTCATCGCTCTGGTTACATTCACAACGCATATGCGGCACGGAAACCACCGGCAGCGGCGGCGCGGCTTCGGTCAGTTGCTGACGTAGTTCGTTCAGGCGAGCAGTGAGACGTTGTTTTTCTTCTTCATTCGGAGCAAACAGGCTGGCCTGAATACGGGTGCTTTTTTTCTGATGGTCAATCACCATCAGCGTTTCAGCGAGATAAAAACAGAAATCAGGGCAGCTATTTTCCGCTGACAGTTGCGGTAAATTTTCAAATCCCGCCACAAGGTCATAAGAGAACAGGCCGCCGAAGAACATTGCTTCTCGTTCTTCCTTCGGTACATTCAACAGATTCTGTAATAAGCGGAAAGCGTCAAAAACCGAAAGGGAGCATAAGCGGGCGTCTTCATCCAGCAGTGGACTGACAGGCGGGAAGCGCAGTACGCGGCAGTTTGGTGATTGTTCATTTTCCACACCCGCAGGCAAGGCGTTATCCAGTAGTGTCAACAGGGCTTCTCCATTGCCGGAAAGCGCCTGGATTGTGACAGTGTCACTTAATGCTGTAATGCGCAGCGCACTGTCTACCAGCAGCAGGCTTTTTAAATCATCTTTGCTGTCGATATCTGCGGATTCCAGCAGCAGCGTTGCCGGGCGATCCCCACACAACTGGTGAAAAAGCGCAGTCGGGTTGTCGCGATAAGCGCCTTTGCAGGTTAGCAGTTCGAGAGTCGGTTTTTGTGTTTGCATTGTTATTCTCTAATTTTGTTCAAAAAAAAGCCCGCTCATTAGGCGGGCTGGGTATCTGATTGCTTTACGCATGGTGAATACACTGCCCGTTTCAGGAAGTGCGCCACCAACCTTTCAGTACGAAAATTGCTTTCATTGTCGATACCCTTTTTACGTGAACTTGCGTACTAGTTAACTAGTTCGATAATTAATTGTCAACAGCTCATTTCAGAATATTTGCCAGAACCGTTATGATGTCGGCGCAAAAAACATTATCCAGAACGGGAGTGCGCCTTGAGCGACACGAATTACGCAGTGATTTACGACCTGCACAGCCATACCACAGCTTCCGATGGCTGCCTGACGCCAGAAGCATTGGTGCACCGTGCAGTCGAGATGCGCGTCGGCACCCTGGCGATCACCGACCATGACACCACAGCTGCAATTGCACCAGCAAGAGAGGAAATTTCACGTTCGGGACTGGCGCTGAATCTTATTCCTGGTGTGGAAATTTCCACGGTCTGGGAAAATCATGAAATTCATATTGTCGGGCTGAATATTGATATTACTCATCCGCTAATGTGCGAGTTCCTCGCGCAGCAGACAGAACGGCGCAATCAGCGGGCGCAGCTGATTGCCGAAAGACTTGAAAAAGCGCAAATACCTGGGGCACTGGAAGGCGCGCAACGACTGGCGCAGGGCGGTGCGGTGACGCGCGGTCATTTTGCGCGTTTCCTTGTGGAGTGCGGAAAAGCCAGTTCAATGGCGGATGTCTTTAAAAAGTATCTGGCGCGCGGGAAAACCGGATACGTTCCGCCACAGTGGTGTACAATAGAGCAATCTATTGATGTCATTCATCATTCTGGCGGTAAGGCGGTGCTAGCTCATCCTGGGCGGTACAATCTTAGTGCTAAATGGCTGAAAAGATTGGTTGCGCATTTTGCCGAACACCACGGCGACGCGATGGAAGTCGCGCAGTGCCAGCAATCGCCCAATGAACGCACCCAGCTGGCGACACTTGCGCGTCAGCATCATTTATGGGCATCACAAGGATCTGATTTTCATCAGCCATGCCCGTGGATCGAACTGGGTCGTAAACTCTGGCTGCCCGCAGGCGTTGAAGGCGTCTGGCAGCTATGGGAACAGCCGCAGAACACCACAGAGAGGGAATTATGAGCCAGTTTTTTTATATTCATCCTGATAACCCGCAGCAACGCCTGATCAACCAGGCGGTGGAGATCGTGCGTAAAGGCGGGGTGATTGTTTATCCAACTGATTCCGGCTATGCGCTCGGCTGTAAAATTGAAGATAAAAACGCGATGGAGCGTATTTGTCGTATTCGCCAGCTGCCGGACGGTCACAACTTTACCCTGATGTGTCGCGATCTTTCTGAACTCTCGACCTATTCATTTGTCGATAACGTTGCGTTTCGTTTGATGAAAAACAACACGCCAGGCAACTATACCTTCATCCTGAAGGGGACGAAGGAGGTGCCACGCCGTCTGTTGCAGGAAAAACGCAAAACCATCGGTATGCGCGTGCCGTCTAACCCTATTGCGCAGGCGCTGCTTGAAGCATTGGGCGAACCGATGCTTTCCACTTCGCTAATGCTGCCAGGCAGTGAATTTACCGAATCCGATCCGGAAGAAATTAAAGACCGTCTGGAAAAACAGGTGGATTTGATTATTCACGGCGGCTATCTCGGGCAGAAACCAACAACGGTTATTGATCTCACCGATGATACGCCGGTCGTGGTGCGTGAAGGCGTAGGTGATGTGAAGCCTTTCTTATAACAAATTGCGTTCCACGGATGGAAGATGATGGCAGGGATATATCGCTGCATTTTGCTGTTGATAGTTGGGCTTTTTTTCTCTTCGTTGAGTTATGCGAAAAACACGGAGATCCCTTCTTATGAAGAAGGGATCTCGCTCTTTGATGTTGAAGCCACTCTGCAACCGAATGGGGTGCTCGACATCAAAGAGAACATTCATTTTCAGGCGCGAAATCAGCAGATTAAGCACGGATTTTATCGTGATTTACCGCGACTCTGGATGCAGCCTGATGGGGACGCTGCACTGCTGAACTATCATATTGTTGGCGTCACCCGTGATGGTATTCCTGAACCCTGGCATCTTGACTGGCATATCGGGTTAATGAGTATTGTCGTGGGCGATAAACAACGTTTCTTGCCTCAAGGCGACTATCATTATCAAATTCATTATCAGGTTAAAAATGCTTTCCTGCGTGAGGGGGATTCTGATCTGCTAATCTGGAACGTGACCGGTAACCACTGGTCGTTTGAAATTTATAAGACCCTATTTTCACTCAAGTTGCCTGATATTGCGGGTAATCCATTTAGCGAAATCGATCTCTTTACTGGAGAAGAGGGCGACACATATCGAAATGGCCGCATCCTTGAGGACGGAAGAATTGAATCTCGCGATCCGTTTTATCGTGAAGATTTCACGGTCCTCTACCGCTGGCCTCACGCATTACTTGGTAATGCCCCGGCTCCACAAACGACGAATATTTTCAGTCATCTTCTTTTACCCTCTACGTCATCGTTGTTAATTTGCTTTCCGAGTCTGTTCCTGGCGTGTGGATGGTTATATCTCTGGAAGCGCAGGCCGCAATTTACGCCGGTAGATGTGATTGAAACCGATGTCATTCCGCCAGATTACACGCCCGGCATGTTACGTCTTGATGCGAAACTGGTTTACGACGATAAAGGTTTTTGCGCCGATATCGTAAATCTGATTGTGAAAGGAAAAATTCATCTGGAAGATCATTATGACAAGAACCAGCAAATCCTGATTCGTGTTAATGAAGGCGCGACCAGAAATAATGCGGTATTACTGCCCGCAGAGCAGTTATTACTGGAAGCGTTATTTCGTAAAGGCGATAAGGTCGTTCTTACGGGGAGACGCAACAGAGTCTTACGCAAGGCATTTTTACGGATGCAGAAATTTTATCTGCCGCGTAAAAAGTCTTCGTTTTACCGACCTGATGCGTTTTTGCAATGGGGCGGAATGGCAATATTGGCGGTCATTCTCTACGGTAACCTGAGTCCCGTAGGCTGGGCAGGAATGAGTCTGGTAGGCGATATGTTTATTATGATCTGCTGGCTTCTTACTTTCTTATTTTGTTCCCTTGATCTTTTGTTTGCCCGCGATGATGACAAGCCTTGCGTTAATCGTGTCATCATCACTTTGTTTTTACCACTGATTTGTTCAGGTGTGGCTTTTTACTCTCTCTACATCAATGTCGGAGATGTATTCTTTTACTGGTATATGCCAGCGGGTTATTTTAGCGCGGTTTTCCTGACCGGTTATCTCACTGGCATGGGGTATATTTTTCTGCCAAAGTTTACCCAAAACGGGCAGCAACGTTATGCCCACGGTGAAGCTATCGTTAACTATCTTGCGCGTAAAGAGGCGGCAACACACAGTGGGCGGCGGCGGAAAGGGGAAACACGGAAACTGGATTACGCTTTGTTAGGTTGGGCAGTCTCGGCAAACCTTGGCAGAGAATGGGCAGCACGTATCACCCCATCACTCACAGCGGCTGTTCGCGCCCCGGAAATTGCCCGTAGTGGCGTTTTGTTCTCATTACAGATGCATCTGAGTCTGGGGGCCAATACCAGTTTGTTGGGGCGAAGTTATTCCGGTGGTGGTGCTGGCGGCGGTGCGGGTGGCGGAGGCGGTGGTGGTTGGTAACCAAATCGACGTTAATCGAAACAAGCTTTAACCATAAAGATAGTGTAGTATGTTGCGCCTCAAAGCCAGGCCAGTTAAAACGTCGAGTCGTTTACTTAAGGCCTGAAGAGTTCAAACAGACTTTACTATCAGTGAGTCAGATGTAAGTTCTGACTCATTGTTGCACAAAAGCATATCAGACGCCTGGGAAGGCGACACCAAAAGGAAGCTCTATGAGCGAAAAGCTACAGAAAGTGCTGGCGCGTGCCGGCCACGGTTCTCGCCGTGAAATCGAATCTATTATTGAAGCCGGTCGTGTGAGTGTTGATGGCAAAATTGCTAAACTCGGCGATCGCGTTGAAATTACCCCTGGACTGAAAATCCGTATCGATGGTCACCTGATTTCGGTACGTGAGTCCGCTGAACAAATTTGTCGCGTTCTGGCCTATTACAAACCTGAAGGTGAGTTGTGTACCCGTAACGATCCGGAAGGGCGTCCAACGGTGTTTGACCGTCTGCCAAAGCTGCGTGGCGCACGCTGGATTGCCGTAGGTCGTCTGGACGTTAACACCTGTGGTCTGTTGTTGTTCACCACCGACGGTGAACTGGCAAACCGTTTAATGCATCCAAGCCGTGAAGTTGAACGTGAATATGCCGTGCGTGTATTTGGTCAGGTTGACGACGCGAAACTGCGTGATTTGAGTCGTGGCGTGCAGCTGGAAGATGGTCCGGCAGCCTTTAAAACCATCAAGTTCAGCGGCGGCGAAGGGATCAACCAGTGGTACAACGTTACTCTGACCGAAGGCCGTAACCGTGAAGTTCGTCGTCTTTGGGAAGCGGTTGGTGTGCAGGTGAGCCGCCTGATTCGTGTTCGTTACGGTGATATCCCACTGCCAAAAGGTCTGCCACGCGGTGGCTGGACGGAGCTGGACCTCGCCCAGACTAACTATCTGCGCGAACTGGTGGAACTACCGCCAGAAACCAGCTCTAAAGTCGCTGTAGAAAAAGACCGTCGTCGTATGAAGGCGAATCAGATTCGTCGTGCGGTGAAACGTCACAGTCAGGTGAGCGGCGGTCGTCGTTCTGGCGGACGTAATAATAACGGTTAATCAAAGTATGCCGGACGTCATATCCGGCATTTTTACAGATTAGTAATCAATCCCTATCTGCGCTTTTACACCGGCATCAAACGCATGTTTGACGGGGCGTAATTCACTTACCGTATCCGCCAGTTCAAGAATATCCCGATGACAACCACGACCTGTGATAATCACCGTCTGTTGATGTGGACGTTCATTTAACGCCTGCACCACTTCTTCCAGTGGCAAATAGTCATACGCCACCATATACGTCAGTTCATCGAGCAAAACCATATCCAGTGAGGAATCAGCCAGCATCCGCTTTGCATGTTGCCAGACTTCGCGGCAGGCGGCGGTATCAGACTCTCGGTTTTGTGTATCCCAGGTAAAGCCCGTTGCCATTACCTGAAACTCAACGCCGTGTGGCTCCAGCAGATTTCGTTCGCCATTAGGCCAGGTGCCTTTAATAAACTGCACGACGCCCACTTTTTTTCCGTGACCAACTGCGCGTGTTGCCGTACCAAATGCCGCGGTGGTTTTGCCTTTTCCATTGCCGGTAAAGACGATGATAATACCGCGTTCATCCTGGGCCTGGGCCACACGAGCATCGACTTTTTCTTTCACTCGCTGCTGACGCTGTTGGTAGTGTTCATCACTCATTGGGAAATTCCTGGTTTACGGCCCGGTTGGGCGTCAAAGGTCATGCCGGTTTTACGGCGGCTGTCATCGCCCATCAGCCAGAGGTAGAGCGGCATGATATCAGCGGGGGTTTTAAGTTTCTGTGGATCTTCGGTCGGGAAGGCGCTGGCACGCATTGCGGTGCGCGTACCGCCTGGGTTAATGCAGTTGACGCGCAGGCGCTGCTGATATTCATCGGCCAGTACCTGCATCATCCCTTCGGTGGCAAATTTCGACGCTGCATAAGCGCCCCAGTTTGCACGCCCCTGACGTCCAACGCTTGATGAAGTAAAGACCAGTGAACCGGCGTCCGATTTGAGTAATAAAGGAAGCAGTGCCTGGGTGAGCATAAAGGTGGCATTAACGTTGACCTGCATGACGTCCTGCCAGACCTGCGGATTTTGTTCGCTCATTGGGCAAACATCGCCGAGCAATCCGGCATTATGCAAAACACCATCCAGACGCGGATAATTAACGGCAATGCGCTGTGCCAGTTGTTGGCAATCTTCGGACGTGCAGGTTAGCAAATCGAGAATAAACCACTGTGGCTGACGTCCAATTTCTTCGTTTATGTGGCTGGCTACCTGACGTAATTTTTCTTCATTACGGCCCAAAAGAATCACTGTCGCACCATAGCGTGCATACGTCATCGCTGCTTCACGACCAATTCCATCGCTGGCTCCCGTCACCAGGATAATGCGATCATTGAGTAAATCTTGTTTTGGCTGGTAATGCATGGCTACTCCTCAACGACGTTGTCTGTCGCGCTGCCAGTGTACTTTATGACTTTGGGGCTTTATGCCTGAAACAGAAGGGCATTTCAATCAGCCTGGGGCGATAACACCGCAAAATGGATACTTTGTCATACTTTCGCTGCAATAACATCTCTGCGAGACGGCTAAACATGCCTGTTGTAAACTGTGAGCCAAAGCGTTGTTTAACCAAGGTGGGGACTCGTGGAATTGTTGTCTGAATATGGTTTGTTTTTGGCGAAAATCGTTACCGTTGTGCTAGCGATTGCGGCGATTGCCGCCATTATTGTCAATGTTGCTCAACGTAATAAACGCCAGCGTGGCGAGTTACGAGTCAACAATCTCAGCGAACAGTATAAGGAGATGAAAGAAGAACTGGCCGCGGCGCTGATGGACACTCATCAGCAAAAACAGTGGCACAAAGCGCAGAAGAAAAAGCACAAGCAAGAAGCGAAAGCCGCAAAAGCGAAAGCTAAACTGGGCGAGGTGGTAACTGACAGTAAACCCCGCGTCTGGGTGCTGGATTTTAAAGGCAGCATGGACGCCCATGAAGTGAACTCGCTACGTGAAGAGATAACGGCGGTACTCGCAGCATTCAAACCGCAGGATCAGGTTGTGCTCCGTCTGGAAAGCCCAGGTGGCATGGTGCATGGTTACGGGTTGGCGGCTTCGCAGTTGCAGCGTCTGCGTGATAAAAACATTCCTTTAACTGTTACGGTAGACAAAGTCGCTGCCAGCGGCGGTTACATGATGGCCTGTGTGGCGGACAAAATTGTTTCCGCACCGTTTGCTATTGTGGGTTCCATTGGGGTGGTGGCGCAAATGCCCAACTTTAACCGCTTCCTGAAAAGCAAAGATATTGATATCGAACTGCACACCGCCGGGCAGTATAAGCGCACGCTGACGTTGCTGGGTGAAAATACCGAAGAAGGGCGGGAGAAATTCCGCGAAGAGTTGAACGAAACGCATCAGTTATTTAAAGATTTTGTGAAGCGTATGCGTCCGTCTCTGGATATTGAACAGGTGGCAACGGGTGAACACTGGTACGGACAACAGGCAGTAGAGAAAGGCCTGGTTGATGAAATCAACACCAGTGATGAAGTTATTCTTAGCCTGATGGAAGGCCGGGAAGTGGTCAATGTACGCTATATGCAGCGTAAACGACTCATTGACCGATTCACCGGCAGCGCGGCAGAGAGCGCCGATCGATTGTTGTTACGCTGGTGGCAGCGTGGGCAAAAGCCGTTGATGTAAAAGACAAACGCGAGGATAAGACCTCGCGTTTTGCTTTAATCAACCAGGTGATATTTTTCTGAAAGCACATGGGCCAGGTGTTTGAACATATTAAACACCGCGGTGCTTTTGGCAGTTGGTAATCCTTGTTCATCTAAAAAGTAGTCGCCGGTAAATACCAGCACGCCATTACGCTGCGTGACGCCGGTGGCTTCAATCCCTGCGAGCGTATCCTCATGCTCACGAATGATTTTGTTGGCCTCTTTCAACAGCGTTTCGCGGTCGATGGGTTGAGTCTCTTTGTTCATTATTTACTCCTTAAACAAGGACATTAGTCTACGCCAGGCATGGCTTGCAGACAAATATACCACGCTGGTGGCAAGAGCGCCTTACTGGCAACTTTGGATTTTGCATGCTAATAAAGTTGCGTATCGGATTTTATCAGGTACAGTGTGACGCTTTCGTCAATCTGGCAATAGATTTGCTTGACATTCGACCAAAATTCCGTCGTGCTATAGCGCCTGTAGGCCAAGACCTGTTAACTCAGTCACCTGAATTTTCGTGAGCAGAGTCACGACAAGGGGTTGATATCCGCAGAGAGCGAGTCCATATCGGTAACTCGTTGCCAGTGGAAGGTTTATCAACGTGCGACGCATTCCTGGAAGAATCAAATTAGGTAAGGTGAATATGGGTAAAGCTCTTGTCATCGTTGAGTCCCCGGCAAAAGCCAAAACGATCAACAAGTATCTGGGTAGTGACTACGTGGTGAAATCCAGCGTTGGTCACATCCGCGATTTGCCGACCAGTGGCTCAACTGCCAAAAAGAGTGCCGACTCTACCTCCACCAAGACGGCTAAAAAGCCTAAAAAGGATGAACGTGGCGCTCTCGTCAACCGTATGGGGGTTGACCCGTGGCACAATTGGGAGGCGCACTATGAAGTGTTGCCTGGTAAAGAGAAGGTCGTCTCTGAACTGAAACAACTGGCTGAAAAAGCCGACCACATCTATCTCGCAACCGACCTTGACCGCGAAGGGGAAGCCATTGCATGGCACCTGCGGGAAGTGATTGGTGGTGATGATGCGCGCTATAGCCGAGTGGTGTTTAACGAAATTACTAAAAACGCGATCCGCCAGGCATTTAACAAACCGGGTGAGCTGAATATTGATCGTGTTAATGCCCAGCAGGCGCGTCGCTTTATGGACCGCGTGGTGGGGTATATGGTTTCGCCGCTTCTATGGAAAAAGATCGCTCGTGGTCTGTCTGCCGGTCGTGTGCAGTCGGTGGCGGTCCGCCTGGTGGTCGAGCGTGAGCGTGAAATTAAAGCGTTCGTACCGGAAGAGTTCTGGGAAGTCGATGCCAGCACGACCACGCCATCTGGTGAAGCGTTGGCGTTGCAGGTGACTCATCAGAACGACAAACCGTTCCGTCCGGTCAACAAAGAACAAACTCAGGCTGCGGTAAGTCTGCTGGAAAAAGCGCGCTACAGCGTGCTGGAACGTGAAGACAAACCGACAACCAGTAAACCTGGCGCTCCTTTTATTACCTCTACGCTGCAACAAGCTGCCAGCACCCGTCTTGGATTTGGCGTGAAAAAAACCATGATGATGGCTCAGCGTTTGTATGAAGCAGGCTATATCACTTACATGCGTACCGACTCCACTAACCTGAGTCAGGACGCGGTAAATATGGTTCGCGGTTATATCAGCGATAATTTTGGTAAGAAATATCTGCCGGAAAGTCCGAATCAGTACGCCAGCAAAGAAAACTCACAGGAAGCGCACGAAGCGATTCGTCCTTCTGACGTCAATGTGATGGCGGAATCGCTGAAGGATATGGAAGCAGATGCGCAGAAACTGTACCAGTTAATCTGGCGTCAGTTCGTTGCCTGCCAGATGACCCCAGCGAAATATGACTCCACGACGCTGACCGTTGGTGCGGGCGATTTCCGCCTGAAAGCACGCGGTCGTATTTTGCGCTTTGATGGCTGGACGAAAGTGATGCCTGCACTGCGTAAAGGCGATGAAGATCGTATCTTACCGGCAGTCGATAAAGGCGATGCTCTGACGCTCGTTGAACTGACACCAGCCCAGCACTTTACCAAGCCTCCAGCCCGTTTCAGTGAAGCATCGCTGGTCAAAGAGCTGGAAAAACGCGGTATCGGTCGTCCTTCTACCTATGCGTCGATCATTTCGACTATTCAGGATCGTGGCTATGTGCGAGTAGAAAATCGTCGTTTCTATGCGGAAAAAATGGGCGAAATCGTCACCGATCGCCTGGAAGAGAATTTCCGCGAGTTAATGAACTACGACTTCACCGCGCAGATGGAAAACAGCCTCGACCAGGTGGCAAATCACGAAGCAGAGTGGAAAGCTGTACTGGATCACTTCTTCTCGGATTTCACCCAGCAGTTAGATAAAGCTGAAAAAGATCCGGAAGAGGGTGGTATGCGCCCGAACCAGATGGTTCTGACCAGCATTGACTGCCCGACTTGTGGTCGCAAAATGGGGATTCGCACAGCGAGCACCGGGGTATTCCTTGGCTGTTCTGGCTATGCGCTGCCGCCGAAAGAGCGTTGCAAAACCACCATTAACCTGGTGCCGGAAAACGAAGTGCTGAACGTGCTGGAAGGCGAAGACGCTGAAACCAATGCGTTGCGCGCAAAACGTCGTTGCCCGAAATGCGGTACGGCGATGGACAGCTATCTCATCGATCCGAAACGTAAGTTGCATGTCTGTGGTAATAACCCTACCTGCGACGGTTACGAGATCGAAGAGGGCGAATTCCGCATTAAAGGTTATGACGGCCCGATCGTTGAGTGTGAAAAATGTGGCTCTGAAATGCACCTGAAAATGGGGCGTTTCGGTAAATACATGGCCTGCACCAACGAAGAGTGTAAAAACACACGTAAGATTTTACGTAACGGCGAAGTGGCACCACCGAAAGAAGATCCGGTGCCATTACCGGAGCTGCCGTGCGAAAAATCAGATGCCTATTTCGTGTTGCGTGACGGTGCTGCCGGTGTGTTCCTGGCGGCCAATACCTTCCCGAAATCGCGTGAAACGCGTGCGCCGCTGGTGGAGGAGCTTTATCGCTTCCGCGACCGTCTGCCGGAAAAACTGCGTTATCTGGCCGATGCGCCACAGCAGGATCCGGAAGGTAATAAGACCATGGTTCGCTTTAGCCGTAAAACCAAACAGCAATATGTCTCTTCGGAAAAAGACGGAAAGGCGACTGGCTGGTCAGCATTTTATGTTGATGGCAAATGGGTTGAAGGGAAAAAATAACCTTTAATTCTGTCTGGTTTTTATAAACAAAGGGTCGCGAAAGCGGCCCTTTTTTATTGCATATTATTTTTTCTTCACACCTATACACTAAGGCTATAAATGATATAGTGGTTATAGTTAGCACCTTTTTTATTATTAAATCGTATTAGTCACCCGCCTGGTGTGACGAAAAAACGATGTTCTGATGGCGTCTAAGTGGATGGTTTAACATGAAATTACAACAACTTCGCTATATTGTTGAGGTGGTCAATCATAACCTGAATGTCTCATCAACGGCGGAAGGACTTTACACATCACAACCCGGGATCAGTAAACAAGTCAGAATGCTGGAAGACGAGCTGGGCATTCAAATTTTTTCCCGCAGCGGCAAGCACCTGACGCAGGTAACGCCAGCAGGACAAGAAATAATTCGTATCGCTCGTGAAGTTCTGTCGAAAGTCGATGCCATAAAATCGGTCGCCGGAGAGCACACCTGGCCGGATAAAGGCTCGCTGTATATCGCCACCACGCATACTCAGGCACGCTATGCGTTACCAAACGTTATCAAAGGCTTTATTGAGCGTTATCCTCGCGTTTCTTTGCATATGCACCAGGGCTCGCCGACACAAATTGCTGATGCCGTCTCTAAAGGCAATGCCGATTTCGCTATCGCCACGGAAGCGCTGCATCTGTATGAAGATTTAGTGATGCTACCGTGCTACCACTGGAATCGGGCTATAGTAGTCACTCCGGATCACCCGCTGGCAGGTAAAAAAGCCATTACCATTGAAGAACTGGCGCAATATCCGTTGGTGACATATACCTTCGGCTTTACCGGACGTTCAGAACTGGATACTGCCTTTAACCGCGCAGGGTTAACGCCGCGTATCGTCTTCACGGCAACGGATGCTGACGTCATTAAAACTTACGTCCGGTTAGGGCTGGGGGTAGGGGTCATTGCCAGCATGGCGGTGGATCCGGTCGCCGATCCCGACCTTGTGCGTGTTGATGCTCACGACATCTTCAGCCACAGTACAACCAAAATTGGTTTTCGCCGTAGTACTTTTTTGCGTAGTTATATGTATGATTTCATTCAGCGTTTTGCACCGCATTTAACGCGTGATGTCGTTGATGCGGCTGTCGCATTGCGCTCTAATGAAGAAATTGAGGTCATGTTTAAAGATATAAAACTGCCGGAAAAATAATTTCTTGCGTTATTTTCGGCACCTTTTATGTAGCGAAGGTGCCGGAATATATTCTCCTTTGTTACTTATTTGTATCCGGTGCACAATATTTTTATCCCTCATATTTATAGGGTAAATTACCTGTAAAGTAGTGTCTAATTACACACCTCGCAAACTCCAGTTTTCAAATATCTATTTCAGGTCAAAAGATTGAATTATTCACTGGAGACGATTCGTAAATTCGCTGGATTTTTGACTAAAGTTTCTTTAGGATTTGTCTCATCGTATGATTAATTACACCAATCGTTCAACGTCTTGCTGATAAGTGATGGCGATTATATGAGGTTAGCAATGCCTTCTGGAAATCAGGAACCCCGCCGCAATCCTGAATTAAAACGTAAAGCCTGGCTGGCGGTTTTTCTTGGTTCTGCACTTTTCTGGGTGGTTGTCGCACTGCTTATTTGGAAATTGTGGGGATAACTATGGTCGGTCAGGAGCAACTGGAGTCGTCACCATTATGTCAGCATAGTGACAATGAACCAGAAGCAAAACGGGAATGTTCCGTCGTTATTCCAGACGACTGGCAACTAACATCGCAGCAACAAGCCTTTATAGAACTGTTTGCTGAAGATGATCAGCCGAAACAATAATTATCATCATTCTTATTACCCATTTTTAATGAATTACAGGGCTTTTAATACACCGCAGCAATAACAGGTTGAGTTATCTCAACACAAAGTAATAACCGTTAAGGGTGTAGCCTATGATCAACACAAATATGAAATATTGGTCCTGGATGGGCGCATTTTCTCTGTCGATGTTCTTCTGGGCCGAACTCCTCTGGATCATTACTCACTGATCCCTGACCCCGCTGTTTGCTTTGCCTCAAGGTTTCTCCTCTTTTATCAATTTGGGTTGTTATCAAATCGTTACGCGATGTTTGTGTTATCTTTAATATTCACCCTGAAGAGAATCAGGGCTTCGCAACCCTGTCATTAAGGAGGAGCTATGTCGTCAACCCTACGAGAAGCCAGTAAGGACACGTTGCAGGCCAAAGATAAAACTTACCACTACTACAGCCTGCCGCTTGCTGCCAAATCACTGGGCGATATCACCCGTCTGCCCAAGTCACTCAAAGTTTTGCTCGAAAACCTGCTGCGTTGGCAGGATGGTAAATCGGTTACCGAAGAGGATATCCACGCGCTGGCGGGATGGCTGAAAAATGCCCATGCTGACCGTGAAATTGCCTACCGCCCGGCAAGAGTGCTGATGCAGGACTTTACCGGCGTACCTGCCGTTGTTGATCTGGCGGCAATGCGCGAAGCGGTTAAACGCCTCGGCGGCGATACTGCAAAGGTTAACCCACTCTCACCGGTCGACCTGGTCATTGACCACTCGGTGACCGTCGATCGTTTTGGTGATGATGAGGCATTTGAAGAAAACGTACGCCTGGAAATGGAGCGCAACCACGAACGTTATGTGTTCCTGAAATGGGGAAAGCAGGCGT
Organism: Escherichia coli DSM 30083 = JCM 1649 = ATCC 11775; assembly: GCF_003697165.2. GTDB lineage: Bacteria > Pseudomonadota > Gammaproteobacteria > Enterobacterales > Enterobacteriaceae > Escherichia > Escherichia coli. Next base: position 2,662,249 of record NZ_CP033092.2, on the reverse strand, counting down.
TCAGTCGGTTTAGCGTCGTGCCGCCAGGCACAGGCATTTGCCATCAGGTTAACCTCGAATATCTCGGCAAAGCAGTGTGGAGCGAATTGCAGGACGGTGAATGGATTGCTTATCCGGATACACTCGTTGGTACTGACTCGCACACCACCATGATCAACGGCCTTGGCGTGCTGGGGTGGGGCGTTGGTGGCATCGAAGCAGAAGCCGCAATGTTAGGCCAGCCGGTTTCCATGCTTATCCCGGACGTAGTGGGCTTTAAACTTACCGGAAAATTACGTGAAGGTATTACCGCCACAGACCTGGTTCTCACTGTTACCCAAATGTTGCGCAAACATGGCGTGGTGGGGAAATTCGTCGAATTTTATGGTGATGGGCTGGATTCACTGCCGCTGGCGGATCGCGCCACCATTGCCAATATGTCGCCAGAATATGGTGCCACCTGTGGCTTCTTCCCAATCGATGCTGTCACCCTCGATTACATGCGTTTAAGCGGGCGCAGTGAAGATCAGGTCGAGTTGGTCGAAAAATATGCCAAAGCGCAGGGCATGTGGCGTAATCCGGGCGATGAACCAATTTTTACCAGTGTGTTAGAACTGGATATGAATGACGTTGAAGCGAGCCTGGCAGGGCCAAAACGCCCGCAGGATCGCGTTGCATTGCCCGATGTACCAAAAGCATTTGCTGCCAGTAGAGAACTGGAAGTGAATGCCACGCATAAAGATCGCCTGCCGGTCGATTATGTTATGAACGGACATCAGTATCAGTTACCTGATGGCGCTGTTGTCATTGCTGCGATAACGTCGTGCACCAACACCTCTAACCCAAGTGTGTTGATGGCCGCAGGCTTGCTGGCGAAAAAAGCCGTAACTCTGGGCCTCAAGCGGCAACCGTGGGTCAAAGCGTCGCTGGCACCGGGTTCGAAAGTCGTTTCTGATTATCTGGCAAAAGCGAAACTGACACCGTATCTCGATGAACTGGGATTTAACCTTGTGGGATACGGTTGTACCACCTGTATTGGTAACTCTGGACCGTTGCCCGATCCTATCGAAACGGCAATCAAAAAAGGCGATTTAACCGTCGGTGCAGTGCTGTCCGGCAACCGTAACTTTGAAGGCCGTATCCATCCGCTGGTTAAAACCAACTGGCTGGCCTCGCCGCCGCTGGTGGTTGCCTATGCGCTGGCGGGAAATATGAATATCAACCTGGCTTCTGAGCCTATCGGCCATGATCGCAAAGGCGAGCCGGTATATCTGAAAGATATCTGGCCATCGGCACAAGAAATTGCCCGTGCGGTAGACCAAGTCTCCACAGAAATGTTCCGCAAAGAGTACGCAGAAGTTTTTGAAGGCACAGCCGAGTGGAAGGAAATTAACGTCACACGATCCGATACCTACGGTTGGCAGGAGGATTCAACCTATATTCGCTTATCGCCTTTCTTTGATGAAATGCAGGCAACACCAGCACCTGTGGAAGATATTCACGGTGCGCGGATCCTCGCAATGCTGGGGGATTCAGTCACCACTGACCATATCTCTCCGGCGGGCAGTATTAAGCCCGACAGCCCGGCGGGTCGATATCTACAAGGTCGGGGTGTTGAGCGGAAAGACTTTAACTCCTATGGTTCGCGGCGTGGTAACCATGAAGTGATGATGCGCGGCACCTTCGCCAATATTCGCATCCGTAATGAAATGGTGCCTGGCGTTGAAGGGGGGATGACGTGCCATTTACCTGACAGCGATGTCGTCTCTATTTATGATGCCGCAATGCGCTATAAGCAGGAGCAAACGCCGCTGGCGGTGATTGCCGGGAAAGAGTATGGATCAGGCTCCAGCCGTGACTGGGCGGCAAAAGGTCCGCGTCTGCTTGGTATTCGTGTTGTGATTGCCGAATCGTTTGAACGAATTCACCGTTCGAATTTAATTGGCATGGGCATCCTGCCGCTGGAATTTCCACAAGGTGTGACGCGTAAAACGTTAGAGCTTACCGGGGAAGAGAAGATTGATATTGGTGATCTGCAAAATCTACAACCCGGCGCGACGGTTCCGGTGACGCTTACGCGCGCGGATGGTAGCCAGGAAGTCGTACCCTGCCGTTGTCGTATCGACACCGCGACGGAGTTGACCTACTACCAGAACGACGGCATTTTGCATTATGTCATTCGTAATATGTTGAAGTAACGAGTATTTGCTTGCCGGTTATTTTGCTTCCGGCAAGCAAATCAATTACACAATGCAAGAGGGTTATTTGTTCAGCAAATGACCCATTTTCTCGGCTTTGGTATCGAGATAATGTTCGTTATTGGGGTTACGACCTACAATCAACGGTACGCGTTCAATAATATTAATCCCTGCTTCGGTCAGAATTTCGACTTTTTTCGGGTTATTGGTTAACAAGCGGACTTCATTGACGCCAAGGAGTTTGAACATATCAGCGCAAAGAGTGAAGTCGCGCTCATCAGCGGCGAAGCCTAACTGGTGGTTAGCCTCTACAGTATCGTAACCTTGATCCTGCAGTGCGTAAGCGCGGATTTTATTCAGCAGACCAATGTTACGACCTTCCTGACGGTGATACAGCAAAATACCACGGCCTTCCTCGGCAATTTGCGTCAATGCCGCTTCGAGCTGGAAGCCACAATCGCAGCGCAAGCTGAACAGGGCGTCACCGGTCAGACATTCGGAATGGACGCGCGCAAGTACCGGGGTATGCCCGGAAATATCGCCATAGACTAGCGCGACATGATCGTGTCCGGTTGCCAGTTCTTCAAATCCCACCATCAGGAAATCGCCCCATGGGGTTGGCAGTTTGGCTTCTGCCACACGTTTAAGCTGCATGAAATTCTCCAGATAATGCTGGTTCTGTATTGGCTTATTTTGCCATAACGAGAAGGGGTTCACCTAATCACGACGCGTCGATCGTTCACGGAATGGCACAAATCTGTCAATTTTTCCTGGAACTGGCATTTTCAGTTATGATTGTGGGACTTATCAAAAAGGAGAGGCCATGCGTTCGATTGCCAGACGTACCGCAGTGGGAGCTGCACTATTGCTTGTCATGCCAGTAGCCGTATGGCTTTCTGGCTGGCGTTGGCAACCTGGAGAACAAAGTTGGTTACTAAAAGCGGCTTTTTGGGTTACTGAAACTGTCACCCAGCCTTGGGGCGTCATTACACATTTGATTTTATTCGGCTGGTTTCTCTGGTGTCTGCGTTTTCGCATTAAGGCTGCCATTATGTTATTTGCCATTCTGGCGGCGGCAATCCTTATGGGACAAGGCGTTAAATCCTGGATCAAAGACAAAGTCCAGGAACCACGACCTTTTGTTATCTGGCTGGAAAAAACACATCATATTCCGGTTGATGAGTTCTACACTTTAAAGCGAGCAGAACGCGGAAATCTGGTGAAAGAACAGTTGGCTGAAGAGAAAAATATCCCACAATATTTGCGTTCACACTGGCAGAAAGAGACGGGGTTTGCCTTTCCTTCCGGTCACACGATGTTTGCTGCCAGTTGGGCACTGCTGGCCGTTGGTTTGCTGTGGCCGCGTCGGCGAACGTTAACCATTGCTATCTTGTTGGTCTGGGCAACGGGAGTCATGGGAAGCCGCCTGCTGCTCGGGATGCATTGGCCACGCGATCTGGTTGTAGCTACGTTGATTTCGTGGGCGCTGGTGGCGGCGGCAACGTGGCTTGCGCAACGAATTTGTGGGCCATTAACACCACCTGCGGAAGAAAATCGCGAAATTGCACAACGAGAACAAGAAAGTTAACGCTGGTTGATTTTCCGAATTTAGCCCTTAAATCATCAACAATGCGCGTGGATGCCATTTCGCAGACGGCGCGAAAATGGTACTTTAAAGGGCTATTGCGGTAAGTTGACCATAATTTATTCGCTCTAACCACATAACGGGAAGTAATGTGAAATATTTACTCATTTTCTTACTGGTGTTAGCGATCTTCGTGATTTCGGTCACGTTGGGTGCGCAGAACGATCAACAGGTGACGTTTAATTATCTGTTAGCGCAAGGGGAGTACCGTATTTCCACATTGCTGGCGGTATTGTTTGCTGCGGGGTTTGCTATCGGTTGGTTGATTTGTGGCCTGTTCTGGCTGCGAGTTCGTGTTTCCCTGGCGCGCGCTGAACGTAAAATAAAGCGACTGGAAAACCAGCTTTCACCCGCGACTGACGTGGCTGTAGCGCCGCACTCGTCTGCGTCGAAGGAATAACTTTCTATGCTGGAGTTGTTGTTTCTGCTTTTGCCTGTAGCCGCTGCCTATGGCTGGTATATGGGCCGCAGAAGTGCGCAACAAAACAAGCAAGATGAAGCCAACCGCTTGTCGCGTGATTACGTAGCGGGGGTTAACTTCCTGCTTAGTAATCAACAGGATAAAGCGGTAGACCTGTTTCTCGATATGCTTAAAGAGGATACAGGTACCGTTGAAGCCCACCTTACGCTCGGAAACCTGTTCCGTTCGCGTGGCGAAGTTGATCGCGCTATTCGCATCCATCAGACCCTAATGGAAAGCGCCTCGCTGACCTATGAACAGCGGCTTTTGGCGATTCAACAATTGGGGCGTGATTACATGGCTGCCGGGTTATACGACCGCGCGGAAGACATGTTCAATCAGCTGACCGATGAAACTGACTTCCGCATTGGCGCGCTGCAACAACTGCTACAAATTTACCAGGCTACCAGCGAGTGGCAGAAAGCAATTGATGTTGCCGAACGCCTGGTGAAGCTGGGTAAAGATAAACAGCGCGTCGAAATTGCCCATTTCTACTGTGAGTTAGCTCTGCAGCATATGGCCAGCGACGATCTCGATCGTGCCATGACTTTGCTAAAAAAAGGTGCGGCGGCAGATAAAAACAGCGCCCGCGTATCCATCATGATGGGACGCGTGTTTATGGCGAAAGGAGAATACGCCAAAGCCGTCGAAAGTTTGCAACGTGTCATATCCCAGGACAGAGAACTGGTCAGCGAAACGCTGGAAATGCTGCAAACATGCTATCAGCAGTTGGGTAAAACTGCCGAATGGGCAGAATTCCTGCAGCGCGCGGTGGAAGAGAACACCGGTGCCGATGCTGAATTGATGCTTGCGGATATCATCGAAGCGCGCGACGGTAGTGAGGCCGCACAGGTCTATATTACTCGCCAGCTTCAGCGTCATCCGACCATGCGTGTGTTCCATAAGTTAATGGATTACCACTTAAATGAAGCAGAAGAAGGGCGTGCCAAAGAGAGTCTGATGGTGCTGCGTGACATGGTTGGCGAGAAGGTAGGTAGTAAGCCCCGTTATCGCTGCCAGAAATGTGGTTTTACCGCATACACCCTCTACTGGCATTGTCCGTCTTGTCGGGCCTGGTCAACCATTAAACCAATTCGCGGTCTTGATGGCCTGTAATTTTTAAAAAAATCCGACTTTAGTTACAACATACTAATTATTGATGTTCTATTGTGCTCCGGCACCGACGGCGCGGAAAAGCCTGCCAGAGGAGAAATCGCAACTGTTAATTTTTTATTTCCACGGGTAGAATGCTCGCCGTTTACCTGTTTCGCGCCACTTCCGGTGCCCATCATCAAGAAGGTCTGGTCATGACGTTAACTGCTTCATCTTCTTCCCGCGCTGTTACGAATTCTCCTGTAGTTGTTGCCCTTGATTATCATAATCGCGATGCCGCGATGGCCTTTGTCGACAAGATCGACCCACGCGATTGTCGTCTGAAGGTCGGCAAAGAGATGTTTACATTGTTTGGGCCACAGTTTGTGCGCGAACTTCAACAGCGTGGTTTTGATATCTTTCTTGACCTGAAATTCCACGATATTCCCAACACTGCAGCGCACGCTGTCGCTGCTGCGGCTGACTTAGGCGTGTGGATGGTGAATGTTCATGCCTCCGGTGGGGCGCGTATGATGACCGCAGCGCGTGAGGCACTGGTTCCGTTTGGCAAAGATGCACCGCTTTTGATTGCTGTGACAGTGTTGACCAGCATGGAAGCCAGCGACCTGGCCGATCTTGGCGTGACACTGTCACCTGCAGATTATGCAGAACGTCTGGCGGCACTGACGCAAAAATGTGGCCTTGATGGTGTGGTGTGTTCTGCTCAGGAAGCTGTGCGCTTTAAACAGGTATTCGGTCAGGAGTTCAAACTGGTTACGCCGGGCATTCGTCCGCAGGGGAGTGATGCTGGTGACCAGCGCCGCATTATGACGCCAGAACAGGCGTTGGCGGCTGGTGTTGATTATATGGTGATTGGTCGCCCGGTAACGCAATCGGTAGATCCAGCGCAGACGCTGAAAGCGATCAACGCCTCTTTACAGCGGAGTGCATGATGAGTGATTCCAACAGCCGTCTGGTCTACTCAACGGAAACCGGACGTATTGATGAGCCAAAAGCGGCCCCTGTACGCCCTAAAGGCGACGGTGTGGTGCGTATTCAGCGTCAGACCAGTGGACGTAAAGGTAAGGGCGTTTGCCTGATTACCGGTGTCGCTCTCGATGATGCCGAACTGACGAAACTGGCAGCGGAACTGAAGAAAAAATGCGGCTGCGGCGGAGCAGTTAAAGATGGAATTATTGAAATCCAGGGCGATAAGCGTGATTTATTAAAATCACTGCTTGAAGCGAAAGGGATGAAGGTAAAACTCGCAGGCGGCTAACATAAAAAGCCACGGATATATCCGTGGCTTTCGAATATTTTACTGTGTGTATTATTCAGTTATTTCGTACTGAACAGAATCAAGCGTATTATAATTGCGAGTCGATAATCGACATTTATTTACGATTATTTACCGACCTGGTGACCAATAACACCACCGACGGCTGCACCACCTAATGTACCCAACGTACTGCCATCGGTCAGTACTGCACCGCCTAATGCCCCTGCACCTGCGCCGATTGCGGTGTTGCGGTCCCGTTTAGACCAGTTAGAACAGGCACTCAGAGACATTGCCAGGGTAATTGCCAGAACAGCCGCGGTCATTTTTTTGCTCGTTACAAACATAATACTCTCTCCTGAATTTATGATTCACGGAAGTAAGCTCTCTATAACTATAATAGCTAAGAATAAGCCTGGTGAAATTATTCCGTGAAATCCGCTCGCGCGCAGGGTTATATCACGCAGGTGATAATGACTTCCTGTTATATCGCTGATAATAATTTTATATCTTGAGAGTGTTAATAACAGGTAAATAGTCTTAATTATCAACCAGGAATCATCTTAGAGCGGATGATTTGCCAAACTGCAAATCATCCGTAGAGAAGGGAAATGGTTAAATGTCAACGACGTGAACGGTGAGTTTACTTTGTTCAAGATGCATCAGATCGCTGGCGCGTATTTTCGAATCGGTAATCACACGATTGAATCGCTCAACGGGGCCGATGGAGTATGAATGTACAGCACCAAATTTCGAGCTGTCAGTCAGGACTATCGCCTCGCACTCTTTTTCCAGCACGGCATTGACCACATCGGTACGCATCATATCGCGACCGGTAAACCCAGTTTCAGGTTGCCAGCCATCAATACCAATAAATGCTTTGCTGAAATGCACCTGTTGGATGCACTGGCGTGTCAAAGGGCCAACCATACTTTCGCTTTTTTTCTGGTACACGCCACCGAGCAAAATGACTTCACAAGGCGCGTCTTTCAGCAAATGCGCGATGTAGCTGCTGACCGTGATGATAGTGACATTTTTCTTCTGCTCGCCCAGAGTCCTGGCGAGCAGGGCATTGCTGCTACCATTTTCGATAAAGATGGTTTCGCCCGGTTGAACCAGTGACGCGGCAAACTCGGCGAGTTCACGCTTCAGCGTATAGTTGCTCATCATACGGGTTTCGACATCATCACTATCAAGCGAAACTGCAAAACCATGTGCACGTCGGAGGTAACTCAGTTTTTCGAGGGTGTTGAGATCCTGGCGAATGGTAACTTCAGAAACTCCAGTGGCTTTTGCCAGATCGGTTACGCTAACCTGACCCTGGTCAATGACCATCTGTAGAATAGTTTGTTGTCGGGAATTCATCGCTGTAATTCTTATAACGTTATAATACTAAATAAAAAAATACTGACGCGCCGGGCATCCTCAAATAGGAAAACCTGAAGGCACGATTGTTAGATCTCCCACGGTGCCTTCGGGATGTCTGGCGTAGATTCAGCAACCTGGCGCAAGAGTTCTGCTTTAAGTATCTCGAGATTATGGATCGCAGAGTGGTAATCGCCTGCCACAAGGATATCTAACACAATATCAATACGTTCGGCAACGCGCTGGGCATCAAATTCAGACATCAAGGACATCCTTATAGCAAAAGGGGAAAAATGAATAATGCAAAAATTGCCGCTAAAAGAGAAGTGTTTAACAGCAACGGCTAATTATCATCCGGGAATACGATATATAATGACGGAATATAGCGCTAAGTATATATATTCATCTACTTATGTGCGCTTCAGGTAGCGTTTATACCAGCGTTCGAAGGCAACGGCGGGCATCGGTTTGGCAAACAAAAATCCTTGTCGCTCATTGATCCCGTTCTTGGTTAAAAAAGCATCTTCCTTTGCACTTTCTACACCTTCGGCGATCACCTGAAGATTCAATGCCTGGGCCACAGCGACGATCGCCCGGACCAGTGATTGCGAGACAGGCTGTTTGTGAATATCCCGAACAAAAACCTGGTCAAGTTTGATGGCATCGATCGGAAAGCGCGCCAGTTGCGAAAGTGAAGAGTAGCCGGTACCAAAATCGTCCAGATGAACTTGCGCACCTAATCGGCTAAATTGTTGAATAACAGACAGTGCCAGTTCATCATTCTCAATCAGGCAGCTCTCCGTCAGTTCAACATCTATAGGGCAGTATTCAAAATTGAGTTCCTGGAGAACCTGTTTCAGGGCGGTGAAAATGGTTTGATCGGCGAGCTGACGTGCAGAAATATTTACCGCCACTCGCAGGTTAATGCCTTTATCCCGCCACTTCGCTACCTGGCGTACGACATCGAGAATCACCCAACGGCCTAAAGGCACAATTAGCCCTGATTCTTCGGCGTAGGAAATGAAGTCCAACGGTGGAATCAACCCACGTTCAGGTGACTGCCAACGTACTAGTGCTTCCAGACTGCGCACTTCGCCACGCCAGGTGATTTTCGGTTGATAGTGAATAACCAACTGATCGTTTTCCAGTGCTTTACGCAAGTTGGTATCCAGCCAGAGATATTCAAATACCCGCTGATTCATTTCTGGGGTAAAAACGCAAAATTGTCCTCGTCCGCCTTCCTTCGCTGTGTACATTGCTGTGTCGGCGTGACGAATAATAGCCGCGCTGTCCGAACCATGTTCGGGAGAGAGTGAAATACCTACTGAACAGCTGGTATAAACTTCAATTAAACCAATGCGAAAGGGGAGTCGTAAGCGGGTCAAAATTCGTGATGCCAATGCTTCCAGCGCGCTTTGTGAGGTATTGGATGCCAGTACCAGAAACTCATCGCCACCTGGACGCGCCAACACCTGGTCATGTTCGAGACAGCTTAAAATAGCCAATGACACGTCGCGTAATAACTGGTCACCAAACAAATGCCCATAGGCGTCGTTGACCTTTTTAAAATTATCCAAATCAAGATACACAACCCCAACTTTATTGTTATCTGCCTGATTAATAGCGTGATCGATTAACTCCTGCATCGCGTTACGATTCGGCAGTCCGGTGATACTGTCGGTATTTGCCAGAATACGCAGTCGCTCCTGAGCGCGGCGCTCTTCGGTAATGTCGGTGCCGGAACAGATTAAAAAAATCTCGTTTTTGCCACTGCCGCTGTGGACAAATTTATTGCGAAACAGAAACAGCCGCTGGCCTTTACGTGTTGGTATCCATAGTTCGACTTCATATGCATTGCCGCTTCGAAAAAATACACGGTTATTGCGCCTGGATGCCGCAGCTTCACGACGACTCATAAACAGTTTAAACACGCTTTGCCCAATGACGTCGTGTTCTTTCAAGCCTGTGTAATCTTCACATAACCGATTAAAGCGCTGGATATTCCCCCGGCTGTCGAGAATCACTATTGCGGAATGTGCTTCAGAAACTACCTGCTCAGCAAAGGAAAGCCCATGTGATAAATCACGAGCAACCGCCGGTGTGTCATGCCATGCAGACGCGTTGCCTCCCCATTCTCGTTTATTGATTTTTCGTCCTACCAGATGCACAGAAAGATCGCTTTCATCGACGGTCAGACTCATCATCAGGCTGGAGGTGATGACCGTCATTTCCCTGATGCGAGCAGCCTGTTCGGCAGATAGTTGCAAAATACGATCGGGTTCTGTGATTTCGGTGGTAGAAAAGCGCAAAACATCGCTGCTTTCCGTCAACCGCCAGTATGGATTGTGCGATCCGAGAAAGTTGTACAACGTTGTGGACTCCCTAACGGTTTTCATGATGCATATCCTCCGGTTAACAGCGGAGTCCGCAGTTAAATAAAAGGAACAACATGACTTACATGAAATTAACGGCGGCTAAACACATTGTTTTTTTATATATTTATTTGTAATCCAGTTTTGGAAAAACGCCAGTTTTCAAACGAAAGTCAGTTAAAAATCTGCCGGGATATGACGAAGGTTGAGCGGGGAAATAAACGGCCCATCCATGAGGAATGGGCCGTGAAAGGAGATTACGCGACCGGGCGCGCAATAATGCTGCGGGTTTCCATGCGGACTTCGGCAATGGTGACGTCAATAACGTCAGTCACTTTGTAAGCCGTTTCACCTTTAATTTGTACAGTGCCGTTTTCCTGGCTGCAAACCAGTTCATCGCGCACAGCGTGTAAGAAAGGTGCTGGAATAAAGGCGATAGCGCCGTTATCAACCAAACGAACACGCATGCCGCCACGGCTGATATCGACAATTTCCGCCGCGAAACGGGTGTCGGTCCCGGCTTTGTCTTTCAGGAAGCGTGCGTATAACCAGTCGCCAACATCACGTTCTGCCATCCGGTTGAGACGGCGACGCTCGGCCATTTGGACAGTGATTTCATCCTGTGGACGCGTCGCAGTTTCGCCTTTGATAACCGCTTTCAGCAGACGGTGGTTGATCATGTCGCCATATTTACGGATCGGCGAAGTCCAGGTGGCGTATGCTTCCAGACCGAGGCCAAAGTGAGGACCGGGTTCAGTGCTAATTTCAGCAAATGACTGGAAGCGACGAATGCGGCTGTCGAGGAAACCAGTTGGTTGCGCATCCAGTTCACGACGCAGTTTGCAGAAACCGTCCAGCGTGAGCACTTCTTCAGCATCGACATGCAGACCGTGCGTTTTCAGCAACGCTGCCAACGCGTCGGCATTCGCCGGATCAAAGCCCATATGCACGTTATAGATGCCAAAACCGAGCTTATCGCGCAGTACGCGGGCCGCACAAATGTTAGCGGCAATCATCGCTTCTTCGACGATACGGTTGGCAATGCGACGAGGCTCGGCGACGATATCCAGCACTTCACCTTTTTCACCGAGAATAAAGCGGTAATCCGGGCGATCTTTAAACACCAGTGCGTGGTTATGACGCCACTCGCCGCGGCGTTGGCATATTTGCGCTAGCAAACGGACTTGTTCGGCAATTGCTTCGCTTTCAGGCTGCCAGTCACCGGTATTTTCCAGCCAGTCAGAAACCTGGTCATACACCAGCTTCGCTTTGGATTCGATGGTGGCGGCAAAGAATTCGATATTATCTTCAATGGTGCCATCAGTGGAGAACGTCATGCGGCATGCCAGTACCGGGCGGACTTCATTGGCGCGCAGTGAGCAGAGATCGTCAGAAAGCTCGCGAGGCAGCATAGGGATGTTGAAGCCAGGCAGATAGTTGGTGAATGCGCGAATTTTCGCGGCTTTGTCCAGCTTGCTGCCTTCAGCAATCCACGCGGTTGGATCGGCAATCGCCACAATCAGCTGAAGTTTGCCATCCGGTAACGCCTTGGCGAAAAGGGCGTCATCCATATCTTCTGTGCTGGCACTGTCGATGGTGACAAAATCCAGCGCAGTCAGATCTTCACGAACCAGACCTTCATCGAGCATTTCGGTAGCGACGCCGTCTGGTGCTTCTTTTTCCAGATTATGACGCGCAAGGGTAACCCACCACGGTACAAAGTGATCGTCACCAAAAGTGATGTATTGTGTCAGTTCAGCATAGAAAGAACGATCGCCTTTCAGCGGATGACGGCGCATTTCGGCAACCGCCCAGTCGCCTTCTTTAAACTCGTGGTTCAGGCCACGGGCTGCGCGGCAAGGAATGGCGTCTTTTAAGAGTGGATGATCAGGAACGATGGCCAGACGGTCATTTTTGCCCTGAACTTTACCCACGAAACGAGTCAGGAACGGTTCAACCAGTTCTTCTGGCTCTGCGGATTCACGTTCTTTTTCACTGTGGATCACCGCGATAATTCGGTCGCCATGCATGACTTTTTTCATCTGCGGCGGCGGAATGAAATAACTTTTTTGCGCGTCGACTTCCAGGAAGCCAAAGCCTTTTTCTGTGGCTTTTACCACCCCTTCAGCGCGTGGCGTCTGGGAATGCAGTTGCTGTTTAAGCTGCGCTAGCAGCGGGTTGTCCTGAAACATAATTGTCTATTTTGGTGGCCATTGGAGCGGCTGACAGTTTTACGCGAATCTGTCTGACGCGGCAAGGTTAATATGTCTCACCCAACGCGATTTTTAAGCGATTTATCCAGCCACACAGCCCGCTCCATACCAGCAGATTAATAATCTGCGTTGATGATTTTTCGTGTTCGAGTAATGGGCTGAACTGGGCGGCGCTAAAGCGATCGGGTGCTCGGGTCAGCCATTGTATCGCCTGAACGGTAGCGCGCTCAACAGAATGACGGTCAGCCCATCGGTTAATTTCATTTTCGCCCTTGCGCAGAAGGGGGCTGATTTTTTTATATTCATTTGATGAATTCATACAGGCGGCAAAACAAGCAGGACTGCCATTTATCCGCGCGCATAACAACGCCGCAAGCAGGTTACCCGGCTGTGTATTGACCCGTGTGCTGTTTAACAACTTTTCGAGAAGGGAAAGTGAAATAGGGTGGAGAGAGAGTGTGTTGGCCAGTTGGCAAAGTTCTGCAGTTGAACTTTTTGTGTGCTCTTCAGGGAGTTTTTCCACCTCATAGCTGCTTCGCCAGCGTAATGATTCATCAGCAAACAGTGACGCGTCGGCGTAGTTTTGTATCTCCAGCCCGGGTAACCAGCGTACTGGATGCCCGAGATAAGCCTGAAATGTCGCAATTGTCCGCGCCTGAAAGCCAATAAAACCAATGATTTGGTTAATGATCACACAGTCACAGACAGTAAGACCAACGTCATTCAGATGCTGGCGCGATCGGTTGTCGATAATAGAAGGCGAGCTAGCCAGTTGGCGGGCATATTGCGTGATTTGTGCCAACCGATGATTACTTTCCCTGGAGGAATCAGGCCCGGGGAGCGGCGTAAGTCGCGCCGAATAGTAGTTACATAACCGTTGGACGCCGCAAACCTGAGCAACCGTCAGGGCCGTCGACAAGCGTTCATAAGCGGTGAAGGTCTGTGAACGGGTCACGGTAAGCGGGTCAGGGAACAACTCTACTGCAAGAACGCGCGCAGGGACCAGCCATGAAAGGAAGGGTGCCAGCGTTTCTTCATCAAGGATCACGTCGAGCAGAAAGGGATCGCTGACCTTTGCGGCTTCCGGGACCAGAGGCAGAACGTCATACTCCGCAGTACTGGATTGCGTTTCATGATACCAGTGGCTTTTGCCGGTGATGTGGCGTTGTTCCATGGGCGCTCCTTGGTCGTAAAGGAAATCGTTATCCTGACGCAAGGCGGGAAGGGGAGAAAGACGGATCGGCGATAACAAATATCAGAAAGGTATAACAGAGATAACGGGCGGCAGAACGCCGCCCAATATTTACCAACAGAACGATTATTTCAGTTCGAGTTCGTTCATTGCAGCGATGCTGAAACCGCCGTCAACGTGGACCACTTCACCGGAGATACCGGCAGAGAGATCGGAGCACAGGAATGCCGCGGAATTACCCACATCTTCAATAGTAACGGTACGGCGAATCGGGGTAACGGCTTCGCAATGAGCCAGCATTTTGCGGAAGTCTTTGATACCGGAAGCCGCCAGAGTACGGATCGGACCCGCAGAGATGGCGTTAACACGCACACCTTCCGGACCCATCGCGTTCGCCATATAGCGCACGTTCGCTTCCAGAGACGCTTTTGCCAGACCCATAACGTTGTAGTTCGGGATAGCGCGCTCAGCGCCAAGGTAGGAAAGGGTCAGCAGGGCAGAACCCGGATTCAGCATGGAGCGGCAAGCTTTTGCCATTGCAACGAAGCTGTAGGAGCTGATGTCGTGGGCAATTTTGAAGCCTTCACGGGTAACGGCGTTAACATAGTCACCATCCAGCTGATCGCCAGGTGCAAAACCAATAGAGTGTACGAAACCGTCAAATTTCGGCCAAACTTTCCCCAGTTCAGCGAACATGGTGTCGATGCTGGCATCTTCGGCAACATCGCACTGCAGAACGATGTCAGAACCCAATTGAGCGGCAAATTCTTCTACGCGGCCTTTCAGTTTGTCGTTCTGGTAGGTGAATGCCAGTTCAGCTCCTTCGCGGTGCATCGCCTGAGCGATACCGTAGGCGATGGACAGTTTGCTGGCAACACCGGTTACCAGAATGCGCTTACCGGAAAGAAAACCCATAGCTTTAATCCTTATTGTTGATGCTTGTTGTGCCTGAAAATCAGGCGATTCGTCGTTTTAGTAAACAGTACGAACAGATAAACGGTTATTATAATCAACCTGGCTGTGGGTGGCTATAGTTGCGCTTTCTGTAGCGGAGAGAAGCTGCGGTACAGAGCATTTTGCGTTATCTACTCTTGACGCCTGCAAGGGGTAGGTTGGGGAAATATCTTATAGAATCTGACTATGAAACTATTCGTATTAGCTCCGATAAGTTTGATGATGAAAACAGAACTGGCGACAACAAGTCGCTGCCTTTCTGATGAATTGACCCCAACTTAATATTGTCAACTATCTTCACAGAATCTCCACAATCTCTTCATTATCAGAATATGCACCATGAATAAGATAAAAATACTTTCCATTACTTTGGAGAAACGTATAATCAGCAAAAATGAGAACGATCATTCTCACTAAGTGATAGGCCAGGAGACAGAAATGACCAGCAAGCTGGAGATACGCCACAAACAGCGTCAGGATGAAATCATTAACGCCGCCCGTCGGTGTTTTCGTCGCTGCGGATTTCATGCCGCCAGTATGTCGCAAATTGCCAGCGAAGCTCAGCTTAGCGTGGGTCAGATATATCGTTACTTCGCCAACAAAGACGCCATTATTGAAGAGATGGTTCGTCGTATCATCGACTTTCGTATTGCCCAAATGGACATTGACGCGCGTACCGATCACTTCCCGGAAGTCCTTGCCTTGCGTAAATCCTTAAATGAGGACGACGACGCGCTGATGCTGGAAGTGGCTGCAGAAGCCACACGCAACCCGCGGGTTATGGCAATGCTTGAAGAAGCTGACGCCAGAATGTTCGCTAACGGTTGTGCACATATGAAAAGAATGCATCCCCATCTTAGCGACGAGCACATTCGTTGCTGCGTTGAAGTGTTTGCTACCATGATGGAAGGTACGGTTTATCGTCGTTTAACACCGCAAAAAAGCGATCCACAACATCTGCAGGAAATATATCAGGATATTGTTAGTATGTTGATAAATAAATAAGAACAGAATTAACCAATAGCGGGGGATATTAATCCCCCTTATTTCATTGCGAAATTCATTTCGCGATGCGGGTTCGTTATAACTGAATATCCCTGACATATCCTCATTAATTTCAATGAGGAGGGTATTTCTCACCCTGGAGAAAATAATGAAGTATATAGCAACATCTGTAGTGGCAATGCTGCTCTTATCGGGTTGTGATAATACGCAAAGTAACAATTCATCCCCGTCAGAAACAGAAGTCGGCGTTGTTACGCTCAAATCTCAACCGGTTTCGGTAGTCAGTGAATTAACCGGACGCACCAGTGCTGCGCTCAGTGCTGAAGTACGTCCGCAGGTTGGGGGAATTATCCAGAAACGCTTATTTAAGGAAGGTGATCTGGTCAAGGCTGGACAGCCTCTCTACCAGATTGATGCGGCCAGTTATCAGGCTGCATGGAATGAAGCCCGGGCAGCATTACAACAAGCACAGGCACTGGTAAAAGCCGATTGCCAGAAAGCGCAGCGTTATACCCGACTGGTGAAAGAGAACGGTGTTTCACAACAGGATGCTGATGATGCTCAGTCTACCTGTGCACAAGATAAAGCCAGTGTAGAGGCGAAAAAAGCCGCACTGGAAACTGCGCGCATTAATCTTGACTGGACCACGGTAACCGCACCGATTTCGGGGCGTATTGGCATTTCGTCGGTAACCCCTGGCGCACTGGTGACCGCGTCGCAGGATACAGCGTTAACGACTATTCGTGGTCTGGATACAATGTATGTCGACCTCACTCGCTCCAGTGTCGATTTATTACGTCTGCGTAAACAGTCACTGGCGACCAACAGTGACACCATGAGCGTCTCACTTATTCTGGAAGATGGCACAACCTACAGCGAAAAAGGGCGTCTGGAACTCACCGAAGTCGCGGTGGATGAGTCTACCGGTTCGGTGACATTACGGGCAATTTTCCCCAATCCACAACAGCAGTTATTACCGGGAATGTTTGTTCGCGCTCGTGTCGATGAAGGCGTGATGGAAGACGCTATTCTCGCGCCTCAACAGGGCGTTACGCGCGATGCTAAAGGCAATGCAACTGCGCTGGTGGTGAATAAAGACAATAAAGTAGAGCAGCGAACGCTCGAAACGGGAGAAACGTATGGTGATAAATGGCTGGTGCTGAACGGCCTGCACAACGGCGACCGACTGATTGTTGAAGGTTCTGCCAAAGTCACTTCAGGGCAGACCGTCAAGGCTGTTGAAGTTCAGGCTAATGGAGGCAACGCCTGATGTTTTCGCGCTTTTTTGTTCGCCGCCCGGTCTTTGCCTGGGTTATCGCCATTTTGATTATGTTGGCGGGGATTCTGGCTATTCGCACATTGCCCGTCGCGCAATATCCTGACGTTGCACCGCCGACCATTAAAATTTCAGCCACTTATACTGGTGCTTCTGCCGAAACGCTGGAGAACAGCGTGACTCAGGTTATCGAGCAACAACTCACTGGGCTTGATAATTTACTCTATTTCAGCTCAACCAGTAGCTCTGATGGTTCGGTCAGTATTAATGTGACCTTTGAACAAGGTACCGATCCAGATACTGCACAGGTTCAGGTGCAGAATAAAATTCAGCAGGCGGAGTCGCGCCTACCCAGCGAAGTGCAGCAAACGGGTGTTACGGTGGAGAAATCACAAAGCAACTTTTTGCTGATTGCTGCCGTGTATGACACCACTGACAAAGCCTCCAGTTCGGATATCGCCGACTGGCTGGTCAGTAACGTTCAGGACCCCCTGGCGCGTGTTGAAGGTGTGGGGAGTCTGCAAGTCTTTGGCGCGGAATACGCCATGCGCATCTGGCTCGACCCGGCCAAACTGGCGTCTTACTCGCTGATGCCTTCAGACGTGCAAAGTGCTATTGAAGCGCAAAACGTGCAGGTTACTGCCGGGAAAATAGGGGCATTGCCTTCACCGAATACTCAGCAACTGACCGCAACGGTACGTGCGCAGTCTCGCTTGCAGACGGTGGATCAGTTCAAAAATATTATCGTGAAAAGCCAGTCAGACGGCGCAGTTGTTCGTATAAAAGATGTGGCTCGCGTTGAGATGGGCAGTGAAGATTATACCGCTATCGGCAAACTTAACGGTCACCCGTCTGCCGGGGTTGCTGTAATGCTTTCGCCCGGTGCGAATGCGCTGAATACGGCGACGCTGGTCAAGGATAAGATTGCCGAATTCCAGCGGAACATGCCGCAGGGATACGACATCGCATACCCGAAAGACAGCACTGAATTTATTAAAATCTCCGTAGAGGACGTAATTCAGACGCTGTTTGAAGCCATCGTATTGGTGGTTTGCGTGATGTATTTATTCCTGCAAAACCTGCGTGCCACACTGATTCCGGCGTTAGCTGTCCCCGTCGTTTTGCTGGGCACATTCGGCGTTCTTGCGTTGTTTGGCTATTCGATTAATACCCTGACGTTGTTTGCAATGGTGCTGGCGATCGGCTTGCTGGTGGACGATGCCATTGTGGTGGTAGAGAACGTCGAACGCATTATGCGTGACGAAGGGTTACCCGCGCGTGAAGCCACGGAAAAATCAATGGGCGAGATTTCTGGCGCACTGGTTGCCATTGCGCTGGTGTTGTCAGCCGTATTCCTGCCGATGGCCTTCTTTGGGGGATCTACGGGGGTAATTTATCGTCAGTTCTCCATCACCATCATCTCCGCAATGCTGCTTTCCGTGGTGGTGGCATTGACCTTGACTCCCGCCCTGTGCGGTTCCGTCCTCCAGCATGTTCCGCCACATAAAAAAGGCTTTTTCGGCGCATTTAACCGCTTTTATCGCCGTACTGAAGATAAATATCAGCGAGGCGTAATTTATGTCCTGCGCCGTGCAGCCCGAACGATGGGGCTTTATGTCGTGCTGGGTGGTGGAATGGCCCTGATGATGTGGAAGCTGCCGGGCAGTTTCTTACCCACTGAAGACCAGGGCGAAATCATGGTGCAGTACACGCTGCCGGCCGGGGCGACCGCTGCCCGTACAGCAGAAGTGAATCGCCAGATTGTTGACTGGTTCCTGATTAACGAGAAAGCAAATACCGATGTCATCTTTACCGTTGATGGTTTCAGTTTTAGCGGCAGCGGACAGAACACCGGGATGGCGTTTGTTTCGTTGAAAAACTGGTCTCAACGTAAAGGGGCAGAAAACACCGCCCAGGCTATCGCCCTACGGGCTACCAAAGAGCTGGGCACAATTCGTGATGCCACGGTATTTGCGATGACGCCGCCAGCCGTTGATGGGCTGGGGCAAAGCAATGGTTTTACGTTTGAATTGTTAGCTAACGGTGGAGCCGATCGTGAAACACTGCTGCAAATGCGTAATCAGTTGATAGAAAAAGCGAATCAAAGTCCGGAGTTACATTCTGTACGCGCCAATGATTTGCCACAAATGCCGCAATTGCAGGTAGATATTGATAGTAATAAAGCGGTGTCATTAGGGTTGAGTTTGAATGATGTCACCGACACCCTGTCCAGTGCGTGGGGCGGTACTTATGTGAATGACTTTATTGACCGTGGTCGTGTGAAAAAAGTCTACATTCAGGGCGACAGCGAATTTCGTTCCGCGCCGTCAGACTTAGGTAAATGGTTTGTGCGCGGTAGCGATAACGCCATGACACCATTCTCTGCTTTTGCGACCACCCGCTGGCTGTATGGACCGGAAAGACTGGTGCGCTACAACGGCTCGGCAGCCTATGAAATTCAGGGCGAAAACGCGACTGGCTTTAGTTCCGGCGATGCAATGACAAAAATGGAGGAACTGGCAAACAGTCTTCCTGCGGGAACAACCTGGGCCTGGAGTGGTTTGTCATTGCAGGAGAAACTGGCCAGCGGTCAGGCATTAAGTCTGTATGCAGTTTCTATTCTGGTGGTTTTCCTCTGCCTTGCAGCACTGTACGAAAGCTGGTCAGTCCCGTTCTCGGTCATTCTGGTGATCCCTCTGGGGCTTCTTGGCGCGGCGCTGGCGGCCTGGATGCGTGATTTAAACAACGACGTTTACTTCCAGGTAGCGCTATTAACTACTATCGGCTTGTCGTCGAAAAACGCCATTCTGATTGTGGAATTTGCTGAAGCGGCGGTTGCAGAGGGCTATTCCTTGAGTCGTGCGGCATTACGCGCGGCGCAGACTCGTTTACGCCCAATCATCATGACCTCGCTGGCGTTTATTGCGGGGGTAATGCCGCTGGCGATAGCAACTGGCGCAGGGGCGAACAGCCGCATCGCCATTGGTACGGGCATTATTGGTGGCACGCTGACCGCTACATTACTGGCCATTTTCTTCGTTCCTCTGTTTTTTGTACTGGTGAAACGTTTGTTTGCCGGTAAACCGCGCCGTCAGGAGTAAGTTATGTTGCGTCGTTCTCTTATTTTTCTGGTGTTGTTGAGTGCGGGATGTGTCTCGCTCGATCCTCACTACAGTACGCCTGAATCCCCAATCCCGGCGACCTTGCCGGGAGCACAGGGCCAGGGGAAGGCAATCAGCCATGACTGGCAGCAGGTGATTCACGATCCCCGATTGCAGCAGGTAGTAACCATTGCACTGAACAGTAACCGCGATGTGCAAAAAGCGATTGCTGATATTGACTCAGCACGGGCGCTCTATGGGCAAACTAATGCGTCGTTATTTCCGACGGTGAATGCGGCCTTAAGTTCGACTCGCAGTCGTTCGCTGGCGAATGGTACGGTAACAACTGCCGAGGCTGACGGCACGGTGTCCAGTTATACGTTAGATCTGTTTGGTCGTAATCAGAGTTTATCTCGGGCGGCGCGGGAAACCTGGCTTGCCAGTGAATTTACAGCCCAGAACACTCGTTTAACGCTGATTGCTGAAATCAGCACCGCCTGGCTGACACTGGCGGCCGATAACAGCAACCTGGCCCTGGCAAAAGAAACGATGGCCAGTGCAGAAAACTCATTGAAAATTATCCAGCGCCAGCAACAGGTTGGCACGGCGGCAGCGACAGATGTCAGTGAGGCGATGAGTGTTTATCAGCAAGCGCGCGCCAGCGTTGCCAGCTATCAGACACAAGTGATGCAGGATAAAAATGCGCTGAACTTACTGGCAGGTACAACGCTTGCGGAAAATCTGCTACCGGGAACACTGGAAAGCCTGCCGGAACAAATGATAAGTCTGGTTCCTGCGGGAGTATCATCTGATGTTCTGCTGCGTCGCCCGGATATCCAGGAAGCTGAACATAATTTGAAGAGCGCCAATGCAGATATTGGCGCGGCGCGGGCTAACTTTTTCCCGACGATTTCGCTGACTGCCAGTGCCGGTGTTGGCAGTGACGCATTGTCGTCGTTGTTCAGCCACGGAATGCAGATCTGGTCATTTGCGCCATCGGTCACATTACCGCTGTTCACTGGCGGAAGTAATCTGGCGCAGCTTCGTTACGCAGAAGCACAAAAGCGTGGGCTCATTGCCACCTATGAAAAAACCGTTCAGAGCGCATTTAAAGATGTCGCTAACGCACTGGCGCGGCGGACCACGCTTGAAGAGCAACTGGATGCACAGCGCCAGTATGTTAAAGCTGAGCAACAAACGGTCGATGTTGGCTTGCGTCGCTATCAGGCGGGTGTTGGTGATTACCTGACCGTGTTGACGGCGCAGCGCAGCTTGTGGAGTGCACAGCAGGAGCTGCTGGCACTGCAACTGACTGATTTTACAAACCGAATCACGCTCTGGCAGTCGCTGGGCGGCGGCATGTCATCACTCAAGTAAGGAATAATATGGCTAGAGTCTCTCTTTCATGGGCATTGATTCTTGGTCTTTTAGCCGGTATCGGCCCGATGTGTACCGATCTTTATTTGCCGGCTTTGCCGGAGATGTCTGAGCAACTGGCGGCAACCACGACCATAACGCAATTAACCCTGACCGCATCACTGATTGGTCTTGGCGTCGGACAACTGTTATTTGGCCCTCTGAGCGACAAAATAGGGCGTAAACGTCCGTTAATCTTGTCGTTGTTATTGTTTATTGTTTCTTCCATTTTGTGCGCGACAACGAACAATATTTACTGGCTGGTGGTCTGGCGTTTTATTCAAGGGATCGCGGGGGCGGGTGGTTCGGTGCTCTCTCGTTCTATTGCTCGTGACAAATATCAGGGAGTAACGTTGACCCAGTTTTTTGCGCTGTTAATGACGGTGAATGGCCTGGCACCGGTGTTGTCGCCAGTGCTGGGCGGGTACATTGTTAGCACTTTTGACTGGCGCACTTTATTCTGGGTAATGGCTGAAATTAGCACCGTACTGTTGCTGGGCTGCCTGTTATTTATTAATGAGACCTTGCCAGAAAATAAAAGGGGCTCATCATTGCTATTAACCGGACGAAGCGTGGTGCAGAACCGCCGTTTTATGCGCTTTTGCCTGATTCAAAGTTTTATGCTGGCTGGTTTGTTTGCATATATCGGCTCTTCGTCGTTCGTGTTGCAGAAGGAATTTGGCTTTAGTCCAATGCAATTTAGCCTGGTGTTTGGCCTTAACGGCATCGGACTTATCATTGCTTCATGGATCTTCTCGCGCCTGGCGCGACGGATTAACGCGATGACATTGTTGCGAGGTGGTCTGATAGCGGCAATTTTGTGTGCATTGCTCACGGTCTTATGCGCATGGGTACAATTGCCCATTCCGGCACTGGTGGCATTATTTTTCACCATCGCATTTTGTAGCGGCATCGGCACTGTTGGCGGGGCAGAGGCTATGAGTGCAGTAGGGACGCAGGAATCTGGAACGGCGTCTGCGTTGATGGGGATGAGCATGTTTGTCTTCGGCGGTATAGCCGCGCCATTGTCGGGAATTGGCGGAGAAACACTGTTAAAAATGAGTCTGGCAATTACGGTGTGTTATACGCTGGCATTGCTGGTTGCTCTCACCAGAATCGACAACCAAAAGTAATGAACACCTCATCCTGAGGGGGGCCTGTCAGGATGAGGTGCAAAACACTAACGGTCCTTACGCCACGCATCCGCCGTCAATGCCTCGCCAAAATGACCGGCGATCAGCCGTTTGGTGAGTTCATGCAGCGGCGATGCCAGCACATCTGCGGTGCTGCCTCGCTCGACAACCTCGCCCTGATGCATCACCAGCACCTGGTCGCTAATGTGCTTCATCATTCCGATATGCTGGGTAACATAAATATACGAAATGCCCTGTTTTTCCTGTAACTCCAGCATCAGATTAATCAACTGCGAACGCATCGACATATCCAGTGAGGCGAGGGCTTCATCGGCAATAATGACTTTTGGGCGCAATATCAGCGCGCGCGCCAGACCCAGACGCTGTTTTTGCCCGGGTGCTAACATATGCGGATAGTAACTGACGTGATCCGGTAGCAGCCCAACCATACGCATCGTTTCAATAATCTGTTTGCGACGCTGTTCCGGTTCCAGGTCGGTGTTCAGGCGCAGTGGAAAATCCAGAATTTGCGAGATACGTTGACGGGGATTCAACGAGGTCGAAGGATCCTGAAAAATCATGCGAATACGCTGACTGCGGAAGGAATAATCGCCAAAATGCAGCGGATGATCGTCAATCAATAACTCGCCGCTGGTAGGTTCTATCATTCCCGCCAGCATTTTTGCCAGCGTGGATTTACCCGAACCATTCTCGCCGATAATCGCCAGTGTCTGGCCTTCACGTAGCGTAAAGCTCAAGGGTTTTACCGCTTCTACGGTCTGACGACGAAACCAGCCGGTCCGGTAGCGGAACGTTTTACTTAAATTGCGCACTTCAAGTAGCGTTTCGATCATCTCACTCTTTCTCCATGTTCAGTGGGAAATGACAGGCATAGAGATGATTTTTCGCCCCCGTCAAACGTGGCGTCACAATGCATTCTCGTTGTGCATACGGGCAACGTGGCCCCAGACGACAACCAATCGGTAACTGTTCCAGCAGCGGGATAGCGCCGGGCAGCGTATTGAGGCGACTTTTATGCGGCATCGCGCTGCCGAAGTCTGGTATCGCGCGGATCAGCGCCTGGGTATAAGGATGGTGTGGCATCGTCACCAACTCCTTACTCGGCGCGGTTTCCACCGTTTGACCGCAGTAAAGCACGTTAATTTTATCCGCCCATTGGCTAAGCATTTGTAAGTCATGGCTGATAAGCAAAATAGTGGTATTACTGTTTTGGTTGAGACGCGTCAGCAGGCGAAAGATTTGCGCCTGGGTTGTTGGCTCCATTGAGTTGGTCGGTTCGTCAGCAATTAGCAGACGCGGTTGATTCGCCAGTGCAATGGCTATCATCACTTTCTGACATTCACCTTCGGTCAACTCATAGGGAAAACTGCGCATCGCATCTTTGTGATCTTTAATCCCCACGCGGTGCAGCAGTTCAATGGCACGGCGTTTGCGCCAGCCAAAACGCTGCCACCAACGGCCTTTATAGGTCCAGGCAGGGATGTTTTGCATCAACTGGCGACCCACACGTTCTGAAGGGTCAAGACACGACTGTGGTTCCTGGAAAATCATCGACACGTTGTGACCAACCAGCTTGCGCCGTTCGCGTGCGGAGAGACGCAGCAAATCGATATCATCAAAACGCATACGGTCAGCAGTAACACGCCAGTTATCTTTATTCACCCCACAAATCGCTTTAGCAATCAAACTTTTGCCGGAACCGGATTCGCCAACAAGACCGCGGATTTCACCTTCGGTTAAGGTCATACTTACGCGGTCGACGGCTTTAACCCACTCATCACCGGTTTTAAATTCAATGGTCAGGTTACGAATATCGAGTAATGGCATTATTCCACCCCCGCAATAATTGCACGACGGACACCGTCGCCAAGGAGGTTAACCAACAGCACGCTAATCATAATTGCCGCACCTGGCAGCATGACAGTCCATGGGGCGACATAAATCAGTTCCAGCGCATCACCGAGCATCGCGCCCCATTCAGGCGAGGGCAGTTGTGCGCCGAGGTCAAGAAAGCCCAGCGCGGCGATATCGAGAATTGCCATCGACAATGCGCGAGTGATCTCGGTGACCAGTCCGGCGGTGATGTTGGGCATCACAGCAAACCAGAGAATATTCAGCGTTGATGCGCCATCCAGACGGGCGGCGATAACGTACTCTTTTTCCAGTTCGTCATGCACCATGCTGTAAATCGAACGTACCATACGCGGCAGCAGCGCCAGCCAGACAGCAAACATGGCGTGAGACAAACTCGGTCCGGCAAACGCTACAACGATAATTGCCAGCAGCAGCGAAGGGATCGCCAGTAAGGTATCCAGAATATGGTTAAGCACCGCTGAGCGTAGGCCGTGGGTCGCCCCGGCGAAGGTGCCCAGTACCAGGCCACAGATCGTCGCGGCAAGCGTCACCACAAATGCGCCACCTACGGTTGGCGCAGCTCCGCTCAGTAAACGGCTTAAAACATCGCGTCCGAGGTCGTCAGTCCCCAGGAAGAAAGAAACTTCGCCATAGCGCGACCATGACGGCGGCAATAATTGATAACCGAGAAATTGCTGGTCGATGCCGTAAGGCGCAAACCAGCCGCCAAAAATACACAGTACAGCCAGCCCCGCGCAGCCGTACAGGCCGACCATCGCAGAGGCGTCACTATAAAATTTGCGCCAGGCGGTACGCAGCGTGCCCGGCGGGCGCTTTTCGCTGTATACGCTATCGTAAGGCATACCATTCCTTATGTTTCAGAGGGTTAGCCATGGCACCCAAAATATCAGAAATCACGTTAACAATAATGACCAGTGAGCCACACACCATCACTCCGGCGGAAATGGCTGCGTAATCCTGCTGGCGGATGGCGTTAATTAACCAGCGCCCTAAACCCGGCCAGCTAAAAACCATTTCGGTGATCATCGCCAGCGTCAGCATGGTGGAAAACTGTAAGCCCAGGCGAGGAATAACCGGAGGTAACGCGTTATGCAGAACGTGGCGACGCAAAATAGTAAAGCGCGACAAACCGCGGGTTGCCGCTGCTTTAACATAGTTCTGGTCATACACTTCGATAGTGCTGATACGCATCAGTCGGATCACTTCAGTTGTTGGCGCAACCGACAGGGTGATCACGGGCAATATCATATGGCGGATTGCGCTCATGACCATTTCATCCCGCCACGGTGAGTTCGAAAGCCAGGCATCAATCAACGCAAAACCGGTAATCGGTTTCACTTCGTAGAGCAAATCGAAACGCCCAGAAACGGGCAACCAACCTAGCGTGAGTGAACAAAACAGCGTCAGCAGAAGCGCCAGCCAGAACACCGGGATTGAAAAGCCCAGTAAGGCGATGGCGTTGATCAAGTTATCCTGCCACTTATGGCGCGTAATCCCGGCAATCATTCCTACGGGGATGCCAACAATCAGCGCAAAACCGAAGGCGAGGATGCACAGTTCCATCGTCGCCGGGAAGACCTCTTTTAACTGTTCGGCAATCGGTTGACCGTTAATGCTGGAAACACCAAAATCCCAGTGGATCAGGCCGTTAAACCAGAACACCCAGGCATTCCACAGTGACGCGCCTTGTAACGGCGCATGTGGGGTGAAATAGCTCAAGCTGAAGCCAACGAAGGTCAGCAGGAACAAGGTCACAATCAATAACAAAATACGGCGTAAGGTGAAGATAATCATGGCTTTTTCACCTCATCCTGTTTCTCGCGATACACCCCAGCAAAGGAGGCGTTACCAAACGGGCTAAGTACCAGACCTTTGATATCGTACCGATAGGCCTGCAAACGCAATGACGACGCCAGCGGCAGAATAGGTAATTCCTGCGCCAGAATACTTTGCGCTTCGTCATAGGCTTCAATACGCGCCGCCAGCTGCTGCGAAGAGAGCGCCTTACGCAACACGCTGTCGAATTTCGGATCGCACCAGTGGGCGAGGTTGGTCTGCGAATGAATTGCTGCGCAGCTCAGTAACGGACGGAAGAAACTGTCCGGGTCGTTACTGTCCGTCGCCCAACCGGATAACGTCAGATCATGGCTCATATCCATCAACCGCGCCTCCTGAAAACGACCTTCTACCGGCACAATCACCACTTTTACGCCAACCTGTGCCATATCCGCCTGAATCAGTTCGGCGGTTTTCAGTGGACTGGGGTTCCACGCCTGCGAACGTGTGGGCACCCACAGTTTCAGCGTTAAGTTTTCCAGCCCCAACGCCTTCAACTGTTCGCGCGATTTTTCCGGATTGTATTCAGTAATTTTAGCCTCGTTGTCATAGGCCCACGAGGCTCGCGGTAAAATAGAGGCCGCCGTTTCAGCCGTACCATAATAGATGGATTGCATCAGGCGCTGGTTATTAATCGCCAGTGCCAGCGCATGGCGGACCGCCGGATTATTTAGCGGCGGTTTGGCGGTGTTGAATGCCAGATAGGCGACATTCATCCCAGGACGCAGCGTTAAACGCAAGCGTGGGTCGTCACGCAAAATGGATAGCTGACTGGCAGCAGGCCAGGCCAGAACGTCGCACTCCCCGGTCAGGAGTTTCGACAATCGTCCTGTACCGCCAGAGCCTAAATCCACCACCACTTGTGGCATCAACGGATTACCACGCCAGAAATCATCATGACGTTGTAAGCGAATATATTGCCCGGCGCGGTATTCCGACAACTGATACGGACCGGTGCCGACCGGTTGACGGTCGAGTTGCTCCTGGCGATCTTCTTTCTCTAACTTCCCTGCATATTCTGCCGACATGACCGAAGCATAATGGGTCGCCAGGTGCCACAAAAAAGAAGCATCCGGCTGGGCGAGACGGAACTCAACGGTATGATTATCCAGCTTGCGGACGCTTTTCACGTTATCGGCAAATTGCAGACTGTCGAAATAGGGGAAGTTACTGCCGTTGACGTTATGCCACGGGTTGTTGCGGTCAAAAATCCGTTGGAAGGTAAACACCACATCATCGGCATTCATTTTACGAGTGGGAGTAAACCAGTCGGTTTTTTGAAACGGAACATCGCGACGCAGGTGGAAGCGATAGGTCGCGCCGTTGTCGAGCACTTCCCAGCTTTCGGCAAGTTCCGGCATCAGGCGATAGGTATAGGGATCGACATCCAGCAGTCGATCATAAAACTGGGCGGCAAGGGTATCGACAATTAACCCACTGCTCGCTTTGGATGGGTTAAAGGTGTTGACTTGCCCGCTGACGCAATAGACAAAACCGCTGTCACGGATATCAGCATGCGGGGGGGATTCAGGCGCGGCGATTGCCTGACCACTCACAAGTCCAGCAATCACCAAAAGAGACGATAATACCTGGCGCATAATATTAAGGGATTTTATGTAAAGAGGCTATCTTACTAATATTTAATGACATTTGCCATTACCGTTTGTTTTCAGAGGTCGTAATGAGGGCCGTGTGGTTGGTCATTGAACAGGTGGCGTCGCCATCAGTTCAACATTCGTACCCGTGATTTCTTTATAACTATAACTCACAGAACAACTTAGCGAGGAGCAGAGCGGTACGATCGTGAGAAACCCATTAAAACATGCTGCAGTGCGTGTCATTTTTAGCCGGATGCGGCGCGAACGCTTTATCCGGGCAACGATACTGACCGATAGTCTGCAATTAAATAATTACTCATTACCCCATTGATTCAAAAACTCTGCGATCTCATCAATGCGTACGGGATTAATCCCCGCTTCAGCAGCCATTTCATGTTGGGCTTCTTCACTGATCTCTTCATTATTCATCAAACGGGTGAGCAGTAACTGGAAGTAGTGGGCCAGCGGTGTGCGTTCAGCGTCTGCGACAGGCTCTGCGCATTCGGTCGCGTACTCATCGGCAATATCAAAATATTTTAGCGGGATATCGTGGTTCATTATTTGCCCCTAGGGTTAATGCGCTAAGCATAAAGGCGGATGATAGCACTCGTGATCCGGGTCATACATATTTTTATAGTTAATGGCGCGGTGCATTACCCTCAGGCAGGATAATGCGCCGCGCATTCGACTATTACGTTTCGCTCACCGGCGTTCTGTCGCCATCATACAACGGCACTTTGCGATAGCGGCGGATCAAATACCACAAATATGCGCCACCTAACGAAGCCCATACCATCCCGGTTGCGCAATTCGATGCGGCAATGAAAATTTTGCAGGATGCGCTGAGAGATTAATACGCAGAAGCAGGGTTAACGCAATAATGCCTGATGCGCAGCGCTTATCAGGCCTGCAAACGACGTATTGATTATGTATGCCGGATAAAGCGTTCACGCTGCATCCGGCAAGTTGTATTGCCCAACTTCGCTAAATCTGGTGCTTTTTCAACAACGCGCGGAACTGATGATAGGTTAACCCCAGCAATTCAGCGGCGCGCTTCTGGTTATATTTCCCCTGTTGCAAACTGAGTTGCAGCAACTCTTTTTCCTGCTGCATCTGAAACTCGCGTAAATCCAGTGGCAGCGTCGGAAGCGAGGTGTTTTCTGAAACGGCGATGGCTTCTTCAGATGGACGGCGTTTAAAGGGATCAATAATGATGTCATCAAGCGGATAATCGCTGGTGCCGTGACGATACACTGAACGTTCCACCACGTTTTTCAATTCACGTATATTTCCCGGCCAGCGATAATTCAGCAATGTTTCTCTGGCGTGCTCTGTAAAACCCGGGAACAGAGGCAGCTTGATTTCCCGACACATCTGGATGGCAAAGTGTTCTGCCATCAACATAATGTCGCTTTCACGCTCGCGCAGTGGTGGCAGTTGCACAACATCGAACGCTAGTCGGTCGAGCAGGTCTGCGCGAAAAGTACCTTCATTGACCATCGCCGGGAGATCGGCATTCGTCGCGCATACCAACCGCACATTCACCTGCAATGGCTGGCTGCCGCCGACGCGCTCCAGTTCACCGTACTCAATCACACGCAATAATTTTTCCTGCACCATCATCGGTGCCGTAGCGAGTTCATCAAGAAATAGCGTACCGCCGTCGGCACGTTCAAATCTCCCTGGATGACGTTTTTGCGCACCGGTAAACGCCCCCGCTTCGTGACCAAACAGTTCGGAATCCAACAGATTTTCATTTAACGCCGCGCAGTTAAGGGAAATAAACGGCCCTTGCCAACGGGAGGAGAGATAATGCAGGCGGCTGGCGATCAGCTCTTTACCGGTGCCGCGCTCGCCGATGATGAGCACCGGTTTGTCCAGCGGTGCGAGATGCGAAACCTGTTCCAGCACTTCGAGAAAGCTGTTCGCCTCACCGAGTAAATTATCTTTGTATTCTGCCATGATGAAATTCGCCACTTGTTAGTGTAATTCGCTAATTCATCCTGGCATGTTGCTGTTGATTCTTCAATCAGATCTTTATAAATCAAAAAGATAAAAATTGGCACGCAAATTGTATTAACAGTTCAGCAGGACAATCCTGAACGCAGAAATCAAGAGGACAACATTATGGGTATTTTTTCTCGCTTTGCCGACATCGTGAATGCCAACATCAACGCTCTGTTAGAGAAAGCGGAAGATCCACAGAAACTGGTGCGTCTGATGATCCAGGAGATGGAAGATACATTGGTTGAAGTACGTTCTACTTCGGCGCGTGCGCTGGCAGAAAAGAAACAGCTGACTCGTCGTATTGAACAAGCGTCGGCGCGTGAAATTGAATGGCAGGAAAAAGCGGAACTGGCACTGCTGAAAGATAGAGAAGATCTGGCGCGTGCGGCGTTAATTGAAAAACAGAAACTGACCGATCTGATTAAGAGCCTGGAACATGAAGTGACGCTGGTGGACGATACGCTAGTGCGTATGAAGAAAGAGATCGGCGAGCTGGAAAACAAATTGAGCGAAACACGCGCTCGCCAGCAGGCATTGATGTTACGCCATCAGGCGGCAAACTCGTCGCGCGATGTGCGTCGTCAGCTGGACAGTGGCAAACTGGATGAAGCAATGGCTCGTTTCGAATCTTTCGAACGCCGTATCGACCAGATGGAAGCGGAAGCAGAAAGCCACAGCTTCGGTAAACAAAAATCGCTGGACGATCAGTTTGCCGAACTGAAAGCCGATGATGCAATCAGCGAGCAACTGGCACAATTAAAAGCCAAAATGAAGCAAGACAATCAATAATAACATCCAGGCGGCGTCCGAACGCGCCGCCGCTCATCGTCTAAGGAGTACTTATGAGCGCGCTATTTCTGGCTATTCCGTTAACCATTTTTGTGCTGTTTGTTTTACCGATCTGGTTATGGCTGCATTACAGCAATCGTTCTGGTCGCAGTGAATTGTCGCAAAGTGAGCAGCAGCGATTAGCGCAACTGGCTGATGAAGCAAAACGGATGCGCGAACGTATTCAGGCGCTGGAATCCATTCTTGATGCAGAACATCCGAACTGGAGGGATCGCTAATGGCGGGCATTAATCTCAATAAAAAATTATGGCGTATTCCGCAGCAGGGCATGGTCCGTGGCGTCTGCGCCGGGATTGCCAACTATTTTGATGTACCAGTAAAACTGGTGCGTATCCTGGTGGTGCTGTCGATTTTCTTCGGTCTGGCGCTGTTTACCCTGGTTGCTTACATCATTTTGTCATTTGCGCTTGATCCAATGCCGGACAACATGGTCTTTGGTGAGCAGCTACCTTCCAGCAGCGAATTGCTGGATGAAGTCGACCGTGAACTGGCGGCAAGTGAAACGCGTTTACGCGAGATGGAACGTTATGTCACTTCCGACACTTTCACGCTGCGTAGCCGTTTCCGTCAACTGTGAGGAAAGTTATGAATACTCGCTGGCAACAGGCCGGGCAAAAGGTGAAGCCTGGGTTCAAATTAGCAGGCAAGCTGGTACTTCTAACCGCACTGCGCTATGGCCCGGCGGGTGTGGCGGGCTGGGCGATAAAATCAGTTGCTCGCCGACCGCTGAAAATGTTGCTGGCTGTGGCGCTGGAACCGCTGTTAAGTCGGGCTGCCAATAAACTGGCGCAGCGTTATAAAAGGTGAGGGGAGTTTCGCAAAAATGGTTAAATCTCAGGCGTATAATGGATAGCAATTTTCATCCATAGAAGGACGCTTACATGTTTAAAAAAGGCTTACTTGCTCTGACACTGGTGTTTTCACTGCCCGTTTTCGCCGCTGAACACTGGATCGATGTTCGTGTTCCAGAGCAGTATCAGCAAGAACACGTTCAGGGGGCCATCAATATTCCCTTGAAGGAAGTGAAAGAGCGCATTGCCACCGCCGTTCCGGATAAAAACGACACCGTGAAAGTGTATTGCAATGCTGGACGCCAGTCAGGGCAGGCAAAAGAGATCCTTAGCGAGATGGGATATACCCACGTTGAGAACGCCGGTGGCCTGAAAGACATCGCAATGCCGAAGGTCAAAGGTTAAAAGAATTCACCATGAGCGGCGCTTATGCGCCGTTTTTTCTGTCACACCCTATTTACATCCCCATAGATTATTTGCGTTAGCTCACAAATACGCTTTTTCCCAGGTAAAAAAAGATTTCCTGCGTGACTAAACCCCTTGAGCTCAATTGACAGTTTATTTTATGCGGAGTAGTCTCTCGTTTCATGGGACCGCTACCACGGAAAGGCAACATGAAACAGAAAATTACGGATTACCTGGACGAAATCTACGGTGGAACATTTACCGCGACTCATTTACAGAAACTTGTAACGCGTCTTGAGAGTGCGAAACGATTAATTACACAGCGACGTAAAAAACACTGGGATGAAAGTGATGTCGTGTTAATTACCTATGCCGATCAATTTCACAGTAATGATTTAAAGCCACTACCCACATTTAATCAGTTTTACCCTCAATGGCTGCAAAGAATTTTTTCACATGTTCATTTATTACCTTTTTATCCATGGTCATCTGATGATGGATTTTCGGTAATTGATTATCATCAGGTCGCCAGTGAAGCGGGGGAGTGGCAGGATATTCAGCAACTCGGTGAATGCAGCCATTTAATGTTTGATTTTGTCTGCAACCATATGTCGGCAAAAAGTGAATGGTTTAAAAACTATTTACAACAGCAGCCAGGTTTTGAAGATTTTTTTATTGCCGTTGATCCGAAAACCGATCTCAGCGCCGTCACTCGCCCGCGTGCGTTACCGTTATTAACGCCATTCCAGATGCGCGATCATTCAATGCGCCATTTATGGACCACCTTTAGCGACGATCAAATTGACCTCAATTACCGTAGCCCTGAAGTGTTGCTGGCGATGGTGGATGTATTGCTGTGCTACCTGGAAAAGGGCGCAGAGTATGTCCGTCTGGATGCCGTTGGCTTTATGTGGAAAGAGCCGGGAACAAACTGCATCCATCTGGAAAAAACACATCTGATTATCAAACTGTTACGGTCGATTATTGATAACGTCGCGCCAGGCACAGTGATCATTACCGAGACCAATGTTCCGCATAAAGACAACATTGCTTACTTTGGCGAAGGCGATGACGAAGCGCATATGGTGTACCAGTTCTCGCTGCCGCCGCTGGTGCTGCATGCGGTGCAAAAACAGAACGTTGAGGCACTTTGTGCGTGGGCGCAAAACCTGACACTACCTTCCAGCAACACCACCTGGTTTAACTTCCTTGCCTCTCACGATGGCATCGGGCTTAACCCACTGCGGGGGTTGTTGCCCGAAAACGAAATATTAGCGCTGGTCGAGGTGTTACAGCAGGAAGGAGCATTAGTAAACTGGAAAAATAATCCCGACGGTACGCGTAGCCCCTATGAAATGAATGTCACCTATATGGATGCGTTGAGCCGCCGTGAGTGTAGCGACGAAGAACGGTGTGCCAGGTTTATTCTCGCCCATGCGATTTTGTTAAGTTTCCCCGGTGTGCCAGCGATATATATTCAAAGCATTCTGGGGTCGCGTAATGATTACGCAGGTGTCGAAAAACTTGGATATAATCGTGCGATTAACCGTAAAAAATACTCTAGTAAAGAGATAACGACAGAACTGAACAATAAAGCGACATTAAGTTATTCGGTATATTATAAGTTGTCGCATTTAATTACACTTCGTCGCAGTCATAAAGAGTTTCATCCGGATAATAATTTCACCATTGATGCGATTAATTCATTTGTAATGCGAATTCAAAGAAGCAATGCGGATGGCGATTGCCTGACGGGATTGTTTAATGTCAGTGAAAATATTCAGCATATAAATATTACTGACCTGCACGGTCGGGATCTGATTAGTGAAGTTGATATATTGGGTAATGAAATAACACTGCATCCCTGGCAGGTTATGTGGATTAAATAAAAAGGAACATTTCATGATTAAATCAAAAATCGTGCTGTTATCAGCACTGGTTTCCTGCACCCTGATTTCAGGCTGTAAAGAAGAAAATAAAAATAATGTATCCATCGAATTTATGCATTCTTCGGTGGAGCAGGAGCGCCAGGCCGTCATCAGCAAATTGATTGCCCGTTTTGAAAAAGAAAACCCAGGTATCACCGTAAAACAAGTGCCCGTGGAAGAAGACGCCTATAACACCAAAGTCATTACCCTTTCACGTAGCGGTTCGCTGCCGGAAGTGATCGAAACCAGCCATGACTACGCCAAAGTGATGGACAAAGAGCAGCTTATCGATCGCCAGGCGGTTGCCACGGTCATCAGCAACGTCGGTGAAGGCGCGTTCTACGATGGCGTACTGCGGATTGTGCGCACCGAAGATGGCAGCGCCTGGACCGGTGTTCCTGTCAGCGCATGGATTGGCGGGATCTGGTATCGCAAAGATGTGCTGGCAAAAGCTGGGCTGGAGGAGCCAAAAAACTGGCAGCAATTGCTGGACGTTGCACAGAAACTGAATGACCCGGCGAATAAAAAATACGGTATTGCGCTGCCTACAGCAGAAAGCGTGTTGACGGAACAGTCTTTCTCCCAGTTTGCGTTATCCAATCAGGCTAACGTCTTTAACGCCGAAGGCAAAATCACCCTTGATACACCAGAGATGATGCAGGCGCTGACCTATTACCGCAACCTTGCTGCCAACACCATGCCAGGTTCTAACGACATCATGGAAGTGAAAGACGCTTTTATGAACGGCACCGCGCCGATGGCGATTTACTCCACCTATATCCTTCCGGCTGTGATTAAAGAAGGCGATCCGAAAAACGTCGGTTTCGTGGTGCCAACCGAGAAAAATTCTGCGGTCTACGGCATGTTGACCTCGCTGACCATTACCGCCGGGCAAAAGGCCGAAGAGACGGAAGCAGCAGAAAAATTTGTCACCTTTATGGAGCAGGCGGACAACATTGCCGACTGGGTGATGATGTCGCCAGGCGCGGCGCTGCCGGTGAACAAAGCGGTGGTGACTACCGCCACCTGGAAAGACAACGACGTTATTAAGGCGCTGGGAGAATTGCCGAATCAGCTAATCAGCGAACTGCCAAATATTCAGGTCTTTGGCGCAGTAGGGGATAAAAACTTTACCCGCATGGGCGATGTGACGGGGTCTGGCGTGGTGAGTTCAATGGTGCATAACGTCACCGTGGGGAAAGCCGATCTCCCTGGCACGCTGCAAGCGAGCCAGAAAAAGCTGGATGAACTGATCGAACAGCACTAAACCCAGGACAGGAATCCGCAATGAACAGGCTTTTTTCAGGTCGTTCCGATATGCCTTTTGCACTGCTGCTTCTCGCGCCCAGCTTATTACTGCTGGGCGGTCTGGTGGCGTGGCCGATGGTGTCGAATATCGAAATCAGTTTTTTACGTCTGCCGCTCAATCCCAACATCGAGGCAACATTTGTTGGGGTGAGCAACTATGTGCGTATTCTCTCCGATCCGGGCTTCTGGCATTCGCTGTGGATGACGGTCTGGTATACCGCGCTTGTGGTGGCGGGCAGCACCGTGCTCGGGCTGGCCGTGGCGATGTTTTTCAACCGCGAGTTCCGCCTGCGCAAAACCGCGCGTTCGCTGGTGATCCTTTCCTACGTAACGCCGTCTATTTCGCTGGTGTTCGCCTGGAAATACATGTTCAACAACGGTTACGGCATTGTGAACTACCTCGGCGTCGATCTTCTGCATCTCTATGAGCAGGCACCGCTGTGGTTCGATAACCCGGGCAGTAGTTTTGTGCTGGTGGTGCTGTTCGCTATCTGGCGCTACTTCCCGTATGCCTTTATCTCGTTTCTGGCGATTTTGCAGACCATCGACAAATCGCTGTACGAAGCGGCAGAGATGGATGGCGCGAATGCCTGGCAGCGGTTTCGCATCGTCACGCTGCCCGCGATTATGCCGGTCCTGGCGACGGTGGTGACCCTGCGCACTATCTGGATGTTCTACATGTTCGCGGATGTTTATCTGCTGACGACCAAGGTCGATATTCTCGGTGTCTATCTCTACAAAACCGCCTTTGCCTTTAATGACTTAGGGAAAGCGGCGGCGATCTCGGTGGTGCTTTTCATCATTATTTTCGCTGTCATTCTGCTGACCAGGAAACGGGTGAACCTCAATGGCAACAAATAAACGCACACTCAGTCGAATCGGTTTTTACTGCGGGCTGGCGCTGTTTCTCATCATCACGCTGTTTCCATTTTTTGTGATGCTGATGACCTCGTTCAAGAGCGCAAAAGAGGCGATCTCGCTGCATCCTACGCTGCTGCCACAGCAGTGGACGCTGGAGCATTACGTCGACATTTTTAATCCGGTGATTTTCCCGTTTGTCGACTACTTCCGTAACAGCATGGTGGTGTCGGTGGTTTCATCCGTGGTGGCGGTATTTCTCGGCATTCTCGGGGCTTACGCGCTTTCCCGCCTGCGCTTTAAAGGGCGGATGACCATCAACGCCAGCTTTTACACGGTGTACATGTTCTCCGGCATTTTGCTGGTGGTGCCGCTGTTCAAAATCATCACCGCACTTGGCATTTACGACACCGAGATGGCGCTGATCATTACCATGGTGACGCAAACCCTGCCCACCGCCGTGTTTATGCTGAAAAGCTACTTCGACACCATCCCTGATGAGATCGAAGAAGCGGCGATGATGGATGGCCTCAATCGTCTGCAAATTATCTTCCGTATCACCGTGCCCCTGGCGATGTCCGGGCTGATATCGGTGTTTGTCTACTGCTTTATGGTGGCGTGGAACGACTATCTGTTTGCGTCGATTTTCCTCTCCAGCGCCAGCAATTTCACCTTACCAGTGGGCCTGAACGCGCTGTTCAGTACGCCTGATTACATCTGGGGACGGATGATGGCGGCCTCGCTGGTGACCGCATTGCCAGTGGTGATTATGTATGCGCTTTCGGAACATTTTATTAAGAGTGGTTTGACCGCCGGTGGCGTGAAGGGCTAAAGCGGCCAGTTTCTTTACAAGGAGTTTTACATGAAAAAGTTAGTAGCCACAGCACCGCGTGTTGCTGCGCTGGTTGAGTATGAAGAGCGGGCGATTTTAGCCAATGAAGTGAAGATCCGCGTGCGTTTCGGCGCGCCGAAACACGGGACGGAAGTGGTTGATTTCCGCGCCGCCAGCCCGTTTATTAATGACGACTTTAATGGCGAATGGCAGATGTTCACCCCGCGTCCGGCAGATGCGCCGCGCGGCATTGAGTTTGGCAAGTTCCAGCTTGGCAACATGGTGGTTGGCGACATTATCGAGTGCGGCAGCGACGTTAACGACTACGCGGTGGGCGACAGCGTATGCGGCTACGGCCCGCTCTCCGAGACGGTCATCATTAACGCAGTGAATAACTACAAGCTGCGCAAAATGCCGCAAGGCAGCTCCTGGAAAAACGCCGTCTGCTACGACCCGGCGCAGTTTGCCATGAGCGGCGTGCGCGATGCCAACGTACGCGTAGGGGATTTTGTGGTGGTGGTAGGGCTTGGCGCGATCGGTCAAATTGCCATCCAACTGGCGAAACGCGCTGGCGCATCGGTGGTAATTGGCGTCGATCCTATCGCCCATCGCTGTGATATTGCCCGTCGCCACGGTGCGGATTTCTGTCTTAACCCCATTGGCGCTGACGTAGGTAAAGAGATCAAAACGCTGACCGGCAAGCAGGGTGCCGATGTGATTATCGAAACCAGTGGCTATGCCGACGCGCTGTAATCGGCACTCCGCGGTCTGGCCTATGGCGGCACCATCTCCTATGTCGCGTTTGCCAAACCGTTTGCCGAAGGTTTTAACCTCGGACGCGAAGCCCATTTCAATAACGCCAAAATTGTTTTCTCCCGTGCGTGCAGCGAGCCGAACCCGGATTATCCGCGCTGGAGCCGTA
The DNA here is from genome assembly GCF_003697165.2 of Escherichia coli DSM 30083 = JCM 1649 = ATCC 11775. Classification (GTDB taxonomy): domain Bacteria; phylum Pseudomonadota; class Gammaproteobacteria; order Enterobacterales; family Enterobacteriaceae; genus Escherichia; species Escherichia coli. Next base: position 2,624,342 of record NZ_CP033092.2, on the reverse strand, counting down.
AGCGTATTGAAGAAACCTGCTGGGAACTGCTGATGAACGGTTATCTCAATTGCGAAGATTTAATCGATCCGGTGGTGACCTTTGCCAACAGCCCGGAAAGCTACATGCAGTATGTCGACCAGCATCCGGAACAGAGCATCAAAATGGGCGTCACGTTTTAATTCAAAGGAATGAAAAGAATGAAAATCGGCACACAGAATCAGGCGTTCTTTCCGGAAAACATTCTGGAGAAATTTCGTTATATCAAAGAGATGGGTTTCGATGGTTTTGAGATTGACGGCAAACTGCTGGTCAACAATCTCGAAGAAGTCAAAGCAGCAATCAAAGAAACCGGTTTACCGGTGACCACCGCCTGCGGTGGCTATGACGGTTGGATTGGCGACTTTATCGAAGAGCGTCGACTTAATGGCTTAAAGCAGATCGAACGCATTCTTGAAGCGCTGGCAGAAGTGGGCGGTAAAGGTATCGTCGTTCCGGCTGCGTGGGGCATGTTTACCTTCCGCTTACCGCCGATGACCTCGCCGCGCAGCCTTGACGGCGATCGTAAAATGGTGAGTGATTCCCTGCGCGTACTGGAACAGGTCGCCGCGCGGACTGGAACTGTGGTGTATCTCGAACCGTTAAACCGCTATCAGGATCACATGATCAACACCCTCGCCGATGCTCGTCGTTACATCGTCGAAAACGATCTTAAACATGTACAGATTATCGGCGATTTCTATCACATGAATATCGAAGAAGATAACCTGGCGCAGGCGTTGCACGACAACCGCGACTTGCTCGGTCATGTGCATATTGCCGATAACCATCGCTACCAGCCGGGCAGCGGCACCCTCGATTTCCACGCGCTGTTTGAACAGCTGCGCGCCGATAACTATCAGGGCTATGTGGTGTATGAAGGGCGTATCCGGGCAGAAAATCCTGCCCAGGCGTACCGTGATTCTTTGGCCTGGTTGCGTACCTGCTAAGAGGTCTTTGTGAAAAGTGCAATGACAAGCTCTCCACTGCGGGTCGCGATAATCGGCGCAGGCCAGGTGGCGGATAAGGTTCATGCTTCGTACTACTGCACCCGCAATGATCTGGAACTGGTGGCTGTCTGTGACAGCCGCCTTTCCCAGGCGCAGGCGCTGGCAGAAAAATACGGGAATGCATCCGTGTGGGACGATCCGCAGGCCATGCTGCTGGCGGTGAAACCTGATGTGGTTAGCGTCTGCTCACCTAACCGTTTTCATTACGAACATACCCTGATGGCGCTGGAAGCTGGCTGCCATGTGATGTGCGAAAAACCGCCCGCCATGACGGCAGAACAGGCGCGGGAAATGTGCGATACCGCGCGCAAACAGGGCAAGGTGCTGGCCTACGACTTTCACCATCGTTTTGCACTCGATACGCAACAGCTGCGTGAACAGGTGACCAACGGCGTTTTGGGAGAGATTTACGTTACCACCGCCCGCGCCCTGCGTCGTTGCGGTGTTCCCGGCTGGGGTGTCTTTACTAATAAAGAATTGCAGGGCGGAGGCCCGCTGATCGACATCGGCATTCATATGCTGGATGCGGCGATGTATGTGCTGGGTTTTCCAGCGGTGAAAAGCGTGACTGCGCATAGCTTTCAAAAGATCGGCACGCAAAAGAGCTGCGGTCAATTTGGCGAGTGGGACCCGGCAACCTACAGCGTCGAAGATTCGCTGTTTGGCACCATTGAATTTCATAACGGCGGCATTCTGTGGCTTGAGACCTCATTTGCACTCAACATCCGCGAACAGTCGATTATGAACGTCAGCTTTTGTGGTGATAAAGCCGGGGCGACGCTGTTTCCGGCACATATCTACACCGATAACAACGGTGAGTTAATGACGCTGATGCAACGGGAAATGGCAGACGACAACCGTCATCTGCGCAGTATGGAAGCCTTTATCAACCACGTACAAGGTAAGCCCGTGATGATAGCCGACGCCGAGCAGGGGTACATCATCCAGCAACTGGTGGCGGCGTTGTATCAATCCGCAGAAACAGGGACGCGTGTGGAATTATGATCAGGCCAGTAACGTTAACGGAACCCCATTTCAGCCAGCATACCCTGAACAAGTATGCTTCGCTGATGGCGCAGGGGAACGGCTATCTTGGGCTTCGCGCCAGCCATGAAGAAGATTACACGCGCCAGACGCGCGGCATGTATCTGGCAGGGCTTTATCATCGGGCGGGTAAAGGTGAAATCAACGAACTGGTGAACCTGCCTGATGTCGTGGGGATGGAGATTGCCATAAATGGTGAGATTTTCTCGTTATCCCGCGAAGCATGGCAGCGTGAGCTTAACTTTGCTAGTGGCGAATTACGTCGCAACGTTGTCTGGCGTACCAGCAACGGCGCAGGTTACACCATCACCAGCCGTCGCTTTGTTTCGGCAGACCAACTGCCGCTCATTGCGCTGGAAATCACTATTACGCCACTGGACGCCGACGCGTTAGTGCTGATTTCAACAGGCATTGACGCCACGCAAACCAACCACGGTCGCCAACATCTCGACGAAACCCAGGTGCGGGTATTTGGTCAGCATCTGATGCAGGGGATCTACACCACCCAGGATGGGCGCAGTGATGTGGCCATCAGCTGTTGCTGTAAGGTGAGCGGTGATGTGCAGCAATGCTATACCGCCAAAGAGCGCCGTTTACTGCAACATACCTGCGCGCAGCTTCACGCAGGTGAGACGCTGACGCTGCAAAAACGGGTGTGGATCGACTGGCGGGACGACAGACAAGCCGCTTTAGACGAATGGGGCAGTGCGTCGCTTCGTCAGCTTGAAATGTGCGCGCAGCAGAGTTACGACCAACTTCTTGCAGCATCAACAGAAAACTGGCGTCAATGGTGGCAGAAACGTCGTATCACGGTAAACGGCGGCGATGCGCACGATCAGCAAGCGTTAGATTATGCGCTTTATCACCTGCGCATCATGACGCCTGCCCACGATGAGCGCAGCAGCATTGCGGCGAAAGGTTTAACCGGCGAAGGCTACAAAGGCCACGTTTTCTGGGATACAGAAGTATTTTTGCTACCGTTCCATCTGTTTAGCGATCCGACGGTTGCCCGAAGTTTACTGCGTTATCGCTGGCACAACTTGCCTGGCGCGCAGGAGAAAGCGCGACGCAACGGCTGGCAGGGCGCTCTGTTTCCGTGGGAAAGCGCGCGTAGTGGCGAAGAAGAGACGCCGGAATTTGCCGCCATTAACATTCGTACCGGGTTGCGGCAAAAAGTGGCCTCTGCGCAGGCGGAACATCATCTGGTGGCCGATATCGCCTGGGCGGTTATTCAATACTGGCGGACCACGGGGGATGAAAGTTTCATTGCTCATGAAGGCATGGCGCTACTTCTGGAGACGGCAAAGTTCTGGATTAGCCGCGCGGTGAGGGTTAACGACCGTCTGGAAATTCATGATGTTATTGGGCCAGATGAATATACCGAACATGTCAATAATAACGCCTTCACCAGCTATATGGCGTATTACAACGTCCAGCAGGCGCTGAATATCGCTCGTCAGTTTGGCTGTAGCGACGACGCGTTTATTCATCGTGCAGAAATGTACCTCAAAGAACTGCTGCTGCCAGAAATTCAGCCCGACGGCGTTTTGCCGCAGGATGATTCGTTTATGGCTAAGCCGGTGATTAATCTGGCGAAATACAAAGCGGCGGCGGGGAAGCAAACCATTCTGCTGGATTATTCACGCGCAGAAGTGAACGAGATGCAGATCCTCAAACAAGCTGATGTGGTGATGCTCAATTACATGCTGCCGGAGCAGTTCTCAGCGGCATCGTGTCTTGCCAATCTGCAATTTTATGAACCGCGCACTATTCACGACTCGTCATTAAGTAAAGCAATCCACGGCATTGTTGCCGCACGCTGTGGCCTGCTGACCCAAAGTTATCAGTTCTGGCGCGAGGGGACTGAAATCGATCTTGGTGCTGATCCACATAGCTGTGATGACGGTATCCACGCTGCCGCAACTGGCGCTATCTGGCTGGGGGCGATTCAGGGTTTTGCCGGGGTGAGCGTGCGTGACGGTGAATTACATCTCAATCCGGCGTTACCTGAGCAGTGGCAACAGTTGTCTTTCCCTCTGTTCTGGCAGGGCTGCGAATTACAGGTCACTCTCGACGCGCAGCGTATTGCGATTCGAACTTCTGCGCCCGTTTCACTGCGCTTGAACGGTCAGCTTATTTACGTCGCTGAAGAATCTGTTTTCTGTTTGGGGGATTTTATTTTGCCCTTCAATGGGACCGCTACCACGCATCAGGAGGGTGAATGAAACTGCAAGGGGTAATTTTCGATCTGGATGGAGTAATCACAGATAGCGCACATCTGCATTTCCAGGCGTGGCAGCAGATTGCCGCTGAAATTGGCATCAGCATTGATGCGCAGTTTAACGAATTCCTAAAAGGGATCAGCCGCGATGAGTCCCTGCGGCGAATTCTGCAGCACGGGGGTAAAGAGGGCGATTTTAACCCACAGGAACGGGCGCAACTGGCGTATCGCAAAAATCTGCTTTACGTCCACTCACTGCGCGAACTGACGGTTAATGCTGTGCTGCCTGGCATTCACAATTTGCTGGTAGATCTCCGAGCACAGCAGATTCCGGTTGGGCTGGCTTCTGTCTCCCTGAATGCGCCGACGATTTTAGCAGCGCTGGAGCTGCGCGAGTTTTTCACCTTCTGCGCGGACGCTTCCCAACTCAAAAATTCGAAACCGGACCCGGAAATCTTTCTCGCCGCCTGTGCAGGGCTGGGCGTGCCGCCACAGGCATGTATCGGCATTGAAGATGCGCAGGCGGGCATTGAAGCCATTAACGCCAGCGGTATGCGCTCGGTGGGGATCGGCGCGGGCTTAACCGGGGCGCAATTATTGTTGCCCTCAACGGACTCCCTGACCTGGCCGCGGTTATCGGCCTTCTGGCAAAACGTATAGCAAAGGAATCAACATGGCACAGCTTTCGTTACAACATATTCAAAAGATCTACGATAACCAGGTGCATGTGGTGAAGGACTTCAACCTGGAGATTGCCGATAAAGAGTTCATCGTGTTTGTCGGTCCGTCGGGCTGCGGTAAATCGACCACCCTGCGTATGATTGCCGGGCTTGAGGAGATCAGCGGCGGTGATCTGTTGATCGACGGCAAACGAATGAATGACGTTCCAGCCAAAGCACGCAATATCGCGATGGTGTTCCAGAACTACGCGCTGTATCCGCATATGACGGTCTACGACAACATGGCGTTTGGCCTGAAGATGCAAAAAATCGCCAGAGAGGTGATTGATGAGCGGGTGAACTGGGCGGCGCAAATTCTCGGCCTGCGTGAGTACCTGAAACGCAAGCCGGGCGCGCTTTCCGGCGGGCAACGTCAGCGAGTGGCGCTTGGGCGGGCGATTGTGCGCGAAGCGGGCGTGTTTTTAATGGATGAGCCGCTCTCTAACCTGGATGCCAAGCTGCGCGTGCAAATGCGCGCAGAGATCAGCAAGCTGCATCAGAAACTGAACACCACCATGATCTACGTGACCCACGATCAGACCGAAGCGATGACCATGGCGACGCGGATTGTCATTATGAAGGATGGGATTGTTCAGCAGGTCGGTGCGCCGAAAACGGTTTATAACCAACCTGCGAATATGTTTGTTGCCGGATTTATTGGATCACCAGCGATGAATTTTATTCGCGGCACGATCGATGGCGATAAATTCGTTACGGAAACGCTTAAATTAACCATACCCGAAGAGAAATTAGCGGTTCTGAAAACACAGGAAAGTTTGCATAAGCCCATCGTAATGGGAATACGCCCGGAAGATATTCATCCGGACGCGCAAGAGGAAAATAACATTTCCGCCAAAATTAGCGTGGCGGAATTAACCGGTGCGGAATTTATGCTCTACACCACGGTTGGGGGGCACGAGTTAGTGGTCCGTGCTGGTGCGTTAAATGATTATCATGCAGGAGAAAATATCACTATTCATTTTGATATGACTAAATGTCATTTCTTTGATGCAGAAACGGAAATAGCAATTTGCTAAATACAGGGGGAAGGCATTCTCCTAGGATAATACAAGGAACAATAATGAAAAAGTTATTACTCTGTACCGCACTGGTGATGTGTGCGGGAATGGCCTGCGCACAGGCCGAGGAAAAGAACGACTGGCACTTTAATATCGGCGCGATGTACGAAATAGAAAACGTCGAAGGTTATGGCGAAGATATGGATGGGCTGGCGGAGCCTTCTGTCTATTTTAATGCCGCCAACGGGCCGTGGAGAATTTCTCTGGCCTATTATCAGGAAGGGCCGGTAGATTATAGCGCGGGTAAACGTGGAACGTGGTTTGATCGCCCGGAGCTGGAGGTACATTATCAGTTCCTCGAAAGCGATGATTTCAGTTTCGGTCTGACTGGTGGTTTCCGTAATTATGGTTATCACTACGTTGATGAACCGGGTAAAGACACGGCGAATATGCAGCGCTGGAAAATTGCGCCAGACTGGGATGTGAAACTGACTGACGATTTACGTTTCAACGGTTGGCTGTCGATGTATAAATTTGCCAACGATCTGAATACGACCGGTTATGCTGATACCCGTGTCGAAACGGAAACAGGTCCGCAATATACCTTCAACGAAACGCTTGCCTTGCGAGTGAACTATTATCTCGAGCGTGGTTTCAATATGGATGATAGCCGCAATAACGGTGAGTTTTCCACGCAAGAAATTCGCGCCTATTTGCCGCTGACGCTCGGCAACCACTCGGTGACGCCGTATACGCGCATTGGGCTGGATCGCTGGAGTAACTGGGACTGGCAGGATGATATTGAACGTGAAGGCCATGATTTTAACCGTGTGGGTTTATTTTACGGTTATGATTTCCAGAATGGTCTTTCCGTTTCGCTGGAATACGCGTTTGAGTGGCAGGATCACGACGAAGGCGACAGCGATAAATTCCATTATGCGGGTGTTGGGGTGAATTACTCGTTCTGATAATGTGCTAAATTGCCGGATGCGGGGCGAGCGCCAAATCCGGCATACATTTATTTCAACGACATATGCGTAGCAACGGTAATATTTTGTGGTGACGGTTTTCCGGCAATTAACTGGAATAATAACTCGCAGCTTCGTTGACCTAACTCCTGCGTCGGAACATCGATGCCGCCTGGTGCAGGCGTTAATATAAACGACAGCGTTTCATTACTATAACCCACCACCGCTAACTGCTGCGGAATAGCAATGTTTTTCTCTGCCGCCGCACGATAAATACTCATTAATTTCAGGCTGTCAGTAGCAAACACTGCCTCAGGCAACGGTGACTGGCTTAATAATTCCCGTGCTGCTTTTAATGCTGTCTCATGGGTATAACCGCCGTCAACAATCCATTCATCACGCACTGCAATATTATGCGTAGCCAGGCTTTGCTTATAACCATTTACCCGATCCACTGAAACATGAACATCAAGCGGCGCATGCAGGCAGGCAATATTCTTATGCCCGCTTTCAATTAACGCATCGGTTAGCGCAATACTGTCGCCATAATTATCGGTATCGACGGAATAAACATGGCTGTATTGACCTTCAACTTTGCCAATTACCACTACCGGAATATCATATTTATCGAGTTGGGCAAAAAATGACTCATCCGCTGGCGAACTTAGCATAATAATGCCTTTAATCATTTTCTGCTTAATTTTGCTTTCGCATTTATGTAAGTCTTCTGCCAGGTTGTGCGACGTCTGCAATATCACGTCGAAACCTTCTTCTTCAGCTTTGGCGGTGATGGCATGTAAAACTTCCGAGAAAAACGGATTACCCGCCGTAGTTTTGGTCGAACGGGTAGAAATCACCATAATGGCATCAAAACCCGAAGAGGTCAGCGCGCGTGCCAGCTTGTTTGGTTGATACTGTAATTCTTCAATGGCCCGTAACACTTTTTCGCGCGCTTCCGGGGAGATATTGGTTTGCTTATTCAGCACGCGTGATACGGTGGATTTTGATACGCCTGCAACCCTGGCAATATCATAAATAGTAGGGGACATAGGTCAGGAACTCCGTCCGAACGTGAATGCTGCACATCTTATGGAGTTCGCCCGTCGATGACAACACGGGTAGTTGATAATCAATGGCCTGGCCCCCACATTCATATTCTTACGAACGATTTTTTTTCTGGTCTTCAGAGCAGCACAGGACAGCAATGAAGCGACTTAAAAATGAACTCAATGCGCTGGTGAATCGGGGTGTCGACAGACATCTGCGCCTCGCTGTAACCGGACTTAGCCGCAGCGGCAAAACAGCGTTTATCACCGCGATGGTTAATCAGTTGCTCAATATTCATGCCGGAGCACGTTTGCCGCTTTTAAGTGCGGTGCGTGAAGAGCGCCTGCTGGGCGTAAAACGCATTCCCCAGCGTGACTTTGGCATTCCGCGCTTCACCTATGATGAAGGGTTGGCGCAGTTATATGGCGATCCTCCCGCCTGGCCGACGCCTACGCGCGGCGTCAGTGAAATTCGCCTGGCGTTACGTTTTAAATCGAACGATTCGCTGCTGCGCCACTTTAAGGACACCTCCACGCTGTATCTTGAGATTGTGGATTATCCCGGCGAATGGCTGCTCGACCTGCCGATGCTGGCACAGGACTATTTTAGCTGGTCGCGCCAGATGACGGGCTTACTCAATGGTCAGCGCGGCGAATGGTCGGCGAAATGGCGAATGATGTGCGAAGGGCTGGACCCGCTAGCGCCTGCCGACGAAAACCGGCTGGCAGACATTGCCGCCGCGTGGACCGATTATCTCCATCACTGCAAACAGCAGGGGCTGCACTTTATTCAGCCAGGACGCTTTGTTTTGCCTGGCGATATGGCAGGAGCGCCCGCGCTGCAATTCTTCCCATGGCCAGATGTCGATGCCTGGGGCGAGTCTAAACTGGCGCAGGCCGATAAACACACCAACGCCGGAATGTTGCGCGAGCGTTTTAATTATTACTGCGAGAAAGTGGTGAAGGGGTTCTATAAGAATCACTTCCTGCGTTTTGACCGCCAGATTGTGCTGGTGGACTGCCTGCAACCGCTCAACAGTGGACCACAGGCATTTAATGATATGCGTCTGGCGCTGACGCAGCTGATGCAAAGTTTCCACTACGGGCAGCGTACCCTGTTCCGGCGTTTGTTTTCGCCGGTTATTGATAAGCTATTGTTTGCTGCCACTAAAGCGGACCATGTGACCATCGATCAGCACGCCAATATGGTTTCATTGCTGCAACAACTGATTCAGGATGCCTGGCAAAATGCGGCGTTCGAAGGGATCAGTATGGACTGCCTGGGGCTGGCGTCTGTTCAGGCGACCACCAGCGGAATTATTGATGTTAACGGTGAGAAAATCCCGGCGCTGCGCGGTAATCGACTCAGCGATGGCGCACCGCTCACTGTTTATCCTGGCGAAGTTCCCGCACGTTTGCCTGGTCAGGCGTTCTGGGATAAGCAAGGCTTCCAGTTTGAGGCGTTTCGTCCGCAGGTGATGGATGTCGACAAACCGCTACCGCATATTCGTCTTGATGCTGCGCTGGAATTTTTAATAGGAGATAAATTGCGATGACCGAACCGTTAAAACCACGTATTGATTTCGACGGTCCACTGGAGGTCGATCAGAATCCAAAATTCAGGGCGCAGCAGACCTTTGACGAAAATCAGGCGCAAAATTTTGCCCCAGCCACGCTCGATGAAGCGCAGGAAGAAGAGGGGCAAGTTGAAGCGGTAATGGATGCAGCGTTACGTCCGAAACGCAGCCTGTGGCGCAAAATGGTGATGGGCGGGCTGGCTCTGTTTGGCGCAAGCGTTGTCGGGCAGGGCGTGCAGTGGACAATGAACGCCTGGCAAACCCAGGACTGGGTGGCGCTGGGTGGATGTGCCGCTGGGGCATTGATTATCGGCGCTGGCGTAGGTTCTGTGGTAACAGAGTGGCGGCGCTTATGGCGCTTGCGACAGCGCGCCCATGAACGCGACGAAGCGCGCGATTTGTTGCACAGTCACGGCACGGGTAAAGGCCGTGCATTCTGCGAAAAACTGGCGCAGCAGGCGGGCATCGATCAGTCACATCCGGCGCTGCAGCGCTGGTATGCCTCAATCCATGAAACGCAGAACGATCGTGAAGTGGTCAGCCTGTATGCTCACCTGGTCCAGCCAGTTTTAGATGCCCAGGCGCGGCGCGAAATCAGCCGTTCGGCAGCGGAATCAACGTTAATGATTGCCGTTAGCCCACTGGCGCTGGTGGATATGGCGTTTATCGCCTGGCGCAATCTGCGTTTGATTAATCGCATCGCCACGCTGTATGGCATTGAACTGGGATATTACAGCCGTTTGCGCCTGTTTAAGCTGGTATTGCTGAATATTGCTTTTGCCGGAGCCAGCGAACTGGTGCGCGAAGTGGGGATGGACTGGATGTCGCAAGATCTCGCTGCGCGTTTGTCTACCCGGGCAGCTCAGGGGATTGGTGCTGGACTTCTGACGGCACGACTGGGGATTAAAGCTATGGAGCTTTGCCGCCCGCTGCCGTGGATTGACGATGACAAACCTCGCCTCGGGGATTTCCGTCGTCAGCTTATCGGTCAGGTGAAAGAGACGCTGCAAAAAGGCAAAACGCCCAGCGAAAAATAATGCAATATCGGGTGCTGACCGGATATCTTTACGCCGAAGTGCCCGTTTTTCCGTCTTTGTGTCAATGATTGTTGACAGAAACCTTCCTGCTATCCAAATAGTGTCATATCATCATATTAATTGTTCTTTTTTCAGGTGAAGGTTCCCATGCGTCTGGAAGTCTTTTGTGAAGACCGACTCGGTCTGACCCGCGAATTACTCGATCTACTCGTGCTAAGAGGCATTGATTTACGCGGTATTGAGATTGACCCCATTGGGCGAATCTACCTCAATTTTGCTGAACTGGAGTTTGAGAGTTTCAGCAGTCTGATGGCCGAAATACGCCGTATTGCAGGTGTTACCGATGTGCGTACTGTCCCGTGGATGCCTTCCGAACGTGAGCATCTGGCGTTGAGCGCGTTACTGGAGGCGTTGCCTGAACCTGTGCTCTCTGTCGATATGAAAAGCAAAGTGGATATGGCGAACCCGGCGAGCTGTCAGCTTTTTGGGCAAAAATTGGATCGCCTGCGCAACCATACCGCCGCGCAATTGATTAACGGCTTTAATTTTTTACGCTGGCTGGAAAGCGAACCGCAAGATTCGCATAACGAGCATGTCGTTATTAATGGGCAGAATTTCCTGATGGAGATTACGCCTGTTTATCTTCAGGATGAAAATGATCAACACGTCCTGACCGGTGCGGTGGTGATGCTGCGATCAACGATTCGTATGGGCCGTCAGTTGCAAAATGTCGCCGCCCAGGATGTCAGCGCCTTCAGTCAAATTGTCGCTGTCAGCCCGAAAATGAAGCATGTTGTCGAACAGGCGCAGAAACTGGCGATGCTAAGCGCGCCACTGCTGATTACGGGTGATACCGGCACCGGAAAAGATCTCTTTGCGTATGCCTGTCATCAGGCAAGCCCCAGAGCGAGCAAACCTTACCTGGCACTGAACTGTGCGTCTATACCGGAAGATGCGGTCGAGAGTGAACTGTTTGGTCATGCTCCGGAAGGGAAGAAAGGGTTCTTTGAGCAGGCGAACGGTGGTTCGGTGCTGTTGGATGAAATAGGTGAGATGTCACCACGGATGCAGGCGAAATTACTGCGTTTCCTTAATGATGGCACCTTCCGTCGGGTTGGCGAAGACCATGAGGTGCATGTCGATGTGCGGGTGATTTGTGCTACGCAGAAGAATCTGGTCGAACTGGTGCAAAAAGGCGTGTTCCGTGAAGATCTCTATTATCGTCTGAACGTGTTGACGCTCAATCTGCCGCCGCTACGTGACTGTCCGCAGGACATCATGCCGTTAACCGAGCTGTTCGTCGCCCGCTTTGCCGACGAGCAGGGCGTGCCGCGTCCGAAACTGGCCGCTGATCTGAATACTGTACTTACGCGTTATGCGTGGCCGGGAAATGTGCGGCAGTTAAAGAACGCTATCTATCGCGCACTGACACAACTGGACGGTTATGAGCTGCGTCCACAGGATATTTTGTTGCCGGATTATGACGCCGCAACGGTAGCCGTGGGCGAAGATGCGATGGAAGGTTCGCTGGACGAAATCACCAGCCGTTTTGAACGCTCGGTATTAACCCAGCTTTATCGCAATTATCCCAGCACGCGCAAACTGGCAAAACGTCTCGGCGTTTCACATACCGCGATTGCCAATAAGTTGCGGGAATATGGTCTGAGTCAGAAGAAGAACGAAGAGTAAGCGTGAATATGCCTGATGGTGCAACACCATCAGGCATATTAACTTATGCTTTCAGTACAGCCAGAGCTGCTTCGTAATCCGGCTCGGTGGTGATTTCATCCACCAGCTGGCTGAAAATCACATTGTCATTTTCATCAATAACCACAACGGCACGCGCTGCCAGACCTTTCAGTGGGCCATCAGCAATTGCCACACCGTAGGCTTGCAGGAATTCAGCGTTACGGAAAGTGGAGAGGGTGATAACGTTGTTCAGACCTTCTGCGCCGCAGAAACGAGACTGGGCGAACGGCAGATCGGCAGAGATACACAGCACAACGGTGTTGTCGATCTCGGTTGCCAGTTGGTTAAACTTACGTACTGATGCGGCGCAAACACCGGTATCAATACTCGGGAAAATGTTCAGCACTTTGCGTTTACCCGCAAACTGACCGAGGGTGACGTCAGACAGATCTTTTGCCACGAGAGTAAAAGTCTGCGCTTTGCTACCTGCCTGCGGGATGGAATTGGCGACTGTAACCGGGTTGCCCTGGAAATGAACGGTTTGTGACATGATTATCTTTCCTGTTTACATATAGTTAACGTCACACCTAGTTTATGCTAACTGTCAATAACACAGCAAACGCTATTTGCGCTTAATCCGCAGACCACCGCGACAATAAGGAGTAAAGATGAGAACCGTTAAGGTATTTGAGGAGGCCTGGCCCTTACATACCCCGTTTGTGATTGCTCGGGGAAGTCGCAGTGAAGCGCGCGTGGTGGTGGTTGAACTGGAAGAAGAAGGTATTAAAGGCACCGGTGAATGCACGCCGTATCCGCGTTATGGAGAAAGTGATGCCTCGGTAATGGCGCAAATTATGAGCGTCGTGCCGCAATTAGAGAAAGGGCTGACACGGGAGGAGTTGCAAAAAATCCTCCCTGCCGGCGCAGCACGTAATGCGCTGGATTGTGCATTGTGGGATCTGGCGGCGCGAAAACAGCAGCAATCGCTGGCTGATTTGATCGGCATAACGCTTCCCGAGACAGTCACCACGGCACAGACGATAGTCATCGGTACGCCTGATCAGATGGCCAATAGTGCATCAACACTCTGGCAGGCAGGCGCGAAATTACTGAAAGTGAAGCTGGATAACCATCTTATCAGTGAGCGGATGGTGGCAATTCGCACAGCTGTGCCCGATGCGACGCTGATCGTTGATGCAAATGAATCCTGGCGTGCAGAAGGGTTGGCGGCGCGTTGCCAGCTATTGGCGGATTTAGGCGTTGCGATGCTTGAACAACCGCTTCCTGCGCAGGACGATGCGGCGCTGGAGAATTTTATTCATCCGTTACCGATTTGTGCTGATGAAAGTTGTCATACTCGTAGCAATCTGAAGGCGCTGAAAGGGCGCTATGAGATGGTTAACATTAAGCTTGATAAAACCGGTGGTCTGACGGAAGCGCTGGCGCTGGCGACTGAAGCGCGTGCACAAGGTTTTCGTCTGATGCTGGGCTGCATGTTGTGTACCTCTCGTGCCATTAGCGCCGCTTTACCGCTGGTGCCGCAGGTCAGTTTCGCCGATCTTGACGGACCGACCTGGCTGGCGGTAGATGTGGAACCGGCGCTTCAGTTTACGACGGGCGAATTGCATCTTTAGGATGCCAGCGCAGCAAGTTTGCCATCGCAAAGAGATATTTTTCGCTGGCTTCGTCGGAGGAGATGGGTGGAAACTCTGCGGTGATGCAATGCAAGTTGAGATCTGCACACCAACTGCCGAAAGAGCCAGGCGTTTCATAACCGACGCTGGTTACCAGAGGCAATTCAAACGCCTGGGCCAGCCATTCACCTAATTCGCTGTGTCTGGGATCTTCAATACAGGCCAGCGGATCGTGGAATGAGACCACCCAGGCAGGTTGAATGCGGTGTATAAGCTGGCACAGCGCCTGGGTTTCAGGTTCGGAGCCAGGTTTGTCACCTGTCAGTAAAACGACATCACGTTCTTCAGCGGCGCTGTTCCAGCGATAAACTGTTTCACCTTCCTTCCAGTTCGCTGCCGGAAAGTTTCGGTTTAAATCCACACCATTAGCATTGGCCCGTAACCCTAACTGGCAGCCGTCAGGATTCACACACAGCACCACATGATGGCGGCGCAAAGAAGGTGTCAAAGTCCGCAGAGCACAGGAGAGCGTGACGATCGAAGAGTTTTCATCACCGTGAGTGCCAGCCAGAATCAAACCACTTTCGTGACTGGCTGCAGGGGCCGGAAACCAGATTAACGGCGCGCCCAATAATGAACGTCCGTAATGTTCTGTTCCGGGCGGAAATGCGCCGCGTTCGGCGCGTGGGCGAGTTACGGTCATGATCGTCTCTGGTTCAGGAAGTATTACAGGCAGTGTTGTGCAAATTTTGCGGATTATCAAATCCTTTTCTTCAACGCTATGTCATCGATCTTGTATCACTTTTTTGCCGGAAGTTGTTTGTATTTTCATTGATGTGCAGATATTAGAATTGTCGTAATGTTATATACATGGCGTATTTTATTCTTACTGGTTCTACACATGTTAATCGCATCTGATTGATCAGTTCACCTTAATAAGTTTAATAAATCGTACTGCACATAGTACAGTACGATGGTAGCTATATAATTGATTTACATGAAGAAGGGCTTATCACCATCAGTCCCGGGTTGATTGATGCCTATATTCTCACCAATGTGTTTCTCAGGTTTATCGATGATATCTGTGATTAATGCTGCGACACTCTTACGTGATACGATCGTACCTTTGAATGGTTCATTGCGTGAGGTAAGCTCATAATCAATAATATCTTCATCAGTCAGCCAGGCAGGGCGAAGAATTGTATATTCCAGTCCAGAAGCCTCAATTGCATCCGCAGCCCTGCGGAATGGTTTTAGGGGTTCACCAATAACTGCATTATTCCATTCGCCAAATTTTCCTGGAACTTCATCATAAATACCGAGGGAAAGAACAAAGATCAGACGTTTAACATCACAGGCTTTCATCGCAGCGATCACTGAATTTGCCTGAATATCTAAATCTTCCCCCGTAAGGTTGGCATACACAACATCCTGTCCCTGCATGGCCTGCTTCAGTGCTGCATGATTCAGTACATCCCCCATAATAATCTTGCTATTAGTTGGATAGGGTTTGTGGATTTTTGCTGGCTGACGGGCAAATAAAGTTTGTTTAATGGTTTGTTTATCTGCCAGTTGATTAATCACATGGCGGGCTATCTGACCGCCAGCACCAAGAATCAGTACATTGTTCATGAAACTTTTCCTAGATTATTGGCAGCAATATGCCAGGCCATATCACTATTACGGATTTGAATATGTTTCATTACAGAGTTTCCTCAAAGAACGGAGCTAATACTGAAATTGCTTCAGCCACATAGACTTTGCCATCATAAAGATCCATATGGTTTGCGCCTTCAACAATGTGATAGCGTTTATCCTGGCTTGATGCTCGATCGTACAGGTCGTCACTCATGCATTTGCTCCCAGCCTGGCTGCCCGCCACAATCTGTATCGGCTGAGTCAGGTACACTTCCGCCATATGGTAAGCATCATAGGTAATAATCTGGTTAAGGCTGCGCAAAGTAGCGTAACCCGGTGCTGTTGGATACTGCGCGCGAGGGGTGTGGTAATACTCCCAGGCCTGACGCAGTTCTTCGTTCGGCGCATCGGACTCCTTCATTGGTGCCAGTGGCATAGTGGCGTATTCTCCGCTGCTAATATCGCTGGTTCGGGCGTTTGAACCCGCGTCAACGTATGGTAGGGCATCAATAGATTTCACATTGTTTTCCCAACCATTACGGAACATCGAACCAATATTGACCGCACTAACAGTACCGATGGCCTTGATGCGGCGATCCTGAATTGCAGCATTGGCTGTATATCCTGCTCCGGCACAAATTCCCATCGCACCAATTCGGGTATTGTCGACATAAGAAAGCGTTGTCAGGTAATCAATCACGGCACTGACGTCTTCAGTACGAATGTATGGGTTTTCTAACTGACGCGGCTCGCCGCCGCTTTCACCTTGATAAGATGCGTCATAAGCAATAGTGACAAATCCCTTTTCCGCCAGTTTTTCGGCATAGGTTCCGGCCGTTTGCTCTTTAACGCCCCCACCTGGGTGAGATACCACAATTGCCGGATACTGACGGGTTTCATCAAATTTTGGAGGGAAATAGATCACTGCAGACAAAGAGATGGTTGGATTATTGCTGTTAGTGAAGCTGACTTTATTATTCATCATTCCGTTCCTCATGGAGTTGTCGGTTCGTTTTAACGGTTGGTGATATCACTATAGATATTGATCATTAAGTTGATTAGACCCAAAATCATGATTAGACCTATCATTTAAATGATTAATAGATTGTATGGAGATACTGAATGAAGCGTGAAGAAATCGCTGATCTGATGGCGTTTGTCGTCGTTGCAGAGGAGCGTAGCTTCACTCGCGCAGCAGCCCGCCTGAGCATGGCGCAGTCAGCTTTAAGCCAGATAGTGCGCCGTATAGAAGAACGATTGGGATTGCGGCTTCTGACGCGAACCACGCGCAGCGTTGTACCCACTGAAGCGGGCGAGCATCTTTTGTCTGTTCTTGGCCCTATGTTGCATGACATAGATTCTGCCCTGACATCCCTGAGCGATCTGCAGAACCGCCCATCCGGGACAATACGTATTACTACTGTAGAACATGCAGCAAAAACGATATTGTTACCAGCTATGCGCACATTCCTGAAATCGCATCCTGAAATTGATATTCAGCTTACCATTGATTATGGTTTGACCGATGTCGTTTCTGAACGTTTTGATGCAGGCGTCCGTCTGGGTGGGGAGATGGATAAAGATATGATCGCCATTCGAATCGGGCCAGACATACCAATGGCTATTGTTGGCTCACCGGATTATTTTTCTCGTCGAAGTGCTCCAACGTCAGTGTCACAATTAATAGATCATCAGGCAATTAATTTGTATCTTCCCACATCGGGTACAGCAAATCGCTGGAGATTAATACGCGGTGGACGTGAAGTTCGTGTTCGCATGGAAGGTCAGCTTTTACTGAATACGATAGACCTGATCATTGATGCTGCAATTGATGGGCATGGATTGGCGTATCTACCTTATGATCAGGTTGAGCGGGCTATTAAAGGAAAAAAACTGATACGTGTTTTGGATAAATTCACACCAGATTTACCCGGTTATCACCTGTACTATCCACACCGTCGACATGCTGGCTCGGCATTCTCATTATTTATAGATAGGCTGAAGTATAAAGGTGCTGTTTAGCACTACTTGCTGATACATTAATTTAATTCTTCTCTTAACGTATTCTCAGTTCCTTTCAACGTTTTGGTTATTTTTTATTCTTCGCACAATGGCGACAGATGCTGATTATGATACCGAAAACGGGTTTGAATGTGCGAAGCCCGAACGTAGTGTTCGGAGTTCTATGTGCTTTACCGCATTTTGGAGACTATTATTTACACTAAATCTGATTTGATATATTGATACTTAAAACATTTGATGCTTCCTTTGTCACTTTTTTGATGGAAGTTGTTTGCATTTCTTTAAAGCGAAACAAATAATTACGCATCAATTTTAATGTCGGTTAGAGGGAAACTTATGAAGCACTCTGTTTCAGTCACGTGTTGTGCGCTGTTGGTCAGCAGCATTTCTCTTTCGTATGCTGCTGAAGTTCCGAGCGGCACAGTACTGGCAGAGAAGCAGGAGCTGGTGCGCCACATTAAAGATGAGCCAGCGTCGCTGGATCCCGCTAAAGCCGTGGGCCTGCCGGAGATTCAGGTCATTCGCGATCTGTTTGAAGGACTGGTGAATCAGAACGAGAAAGGGGAGATTGTCCCCGGCGTTGCGACTCAGTGGAAAAGTAATGACAACCGTATATGGACTTTTACCCTGCGCGATAACGCAAAATGGGCGGATGGCACACCGGTAACGGCGCAAGATTTTGTCTACAGCTGGCAACGTCTGGTGGACCCGAAAACGCTATCGCCATTTGCATGGTTTGCCGCGCTGGCGGGAATCAACAACGCACAGGCGATTATTGATGGTAAAGCCGCGCCTGACCAGCTTGGCGTCACCGCAGTTGATGCCCATACTTTGAAAATCCAGCTTGATAAACCATTGCCGTGGTTTGTGAATTTAACCGCTAACTTTGCCTTCTTCCCGGTGCAAAAAGCCAACGTAGAAAGCAGTAAAGAGTGGACGAAACCCGGAAATCTGATCGGCAATGGCGCTTATGTTCTTAAAGAGCGCGTAGTCAATGAAAAACTGGTCGTAGTGCCGAATACCCATTATTGGGATAACGCCAAAACGGTACTGCAAAAAGTGACCTTCCTGCCAATTAATCAGGAATCCGCAGCCACTAAGCGTTATCTCGCGGGGGATATTGATATCACCGAATCCTTCCCGAAAAATATGTATCAGAAGTTGTTGAAGGATATTCCGGGGCAGGTTTATACGCCGCCGCAGCTCGGGACCTATTATTATGCGTTTAACACGCAAAAAGGGCCGACGGCAGATCAGCGCGTTCGCCTGGCATTAAGTATGACGATAGATCGCCGCCTGATGACCGAAAAAGTGTTGGGGACGGGCGAAAAGCCAGCGTGGCATTTTACACCAGATGTTACCGCGGGATTTACGCCGGAACCTTCGCCGTTTGAACAAATGAGTCAGGAAGAACTGAATGCGCAGGCAAAAACTTTGTTGAGCGCAGCTGGTTATGGTCCGCAAAAACCGCTGAAGTTGACGCTTTTGTATAACACTTCAGAAAACCATCAAAAAATTGCGATTGCTGTAGCATCGATGTGGAAAAAGAACCTGGGCGTAGATGTTAAATTGCAAAACCAGGAATGGAAAACCTATATCGATAGCCGTAATACCGGCAATTTTGATGTTATCCGCGCCTCGTGGGTAGGGGATTATAATGAACCCTCCACTTTCCTGACATTATTAACGTCAACGCATTCCGGGAATATTTCACGCTTTAACAATCCGGCATATGACAAAGTTCTGGCCCAGGCATCGACGGAAAATACCGTTAAAGCGCGTAATGCCGATTACAACGCGGCAGAAAAAATCCTCATGGAGCAAGCACCGATTGCACCAATTTATCAATATACCAATGGACGATTAATCAAGCCGTGGCTGAAAGGTTATCCCATTAATAACCCTGAAGATGTGGCGTACAGTCGGACTATGTATATTGTGAAGCATTAATGTGATGGGAACTGGCGTTACCCTTGTGGATAACGCCAGTGATGTCTGATTTAGCGACCCTGGTCCGGCGGTGTAATGTTATCCATATACAGCGTCTGGCTGGGGAAGGCAAAGTCCGCGCCGTGTGACTGTACAATATCGATAATCTTCAAATAAACGTCTTGCTGTGCGGCAAGCCACTCAGCCCATACCGTGGTTTTGGTAAAGCAATAAACCATAATATTTAATGACGAATCAGCAAACTGGTTGAAATAAACCAGTAAGGTTTGTCGCTGGTCGATGGCCGGGTGATTTTTCAGCATCTCACGTACGGCTTCGACAATAACGCCCACTTTTGCCGCATCCTCATAACGTAAACCAATGGTCGTGGTAATGCGCCGGTTGGTCATTCGTCCAGGATTTTCTACGCTGATCGACGAAAACAGCGAGTTCGGTACGTACAATGGACGATTATCAAAGGTCTTAATTTTGGTAATTCGCCAGCCAATTTCCGTTACTGTACCTTCGATATTTCTGTCCGGTGAACGGATCCAGTCGCCAATACTGAAAGGACGGTCGAAATAGAGCATAATCCCGGAAAAGAAGTTACTCAGAATATCTTTACCGGCCATACCGACAGCCAGACCACCAATACCACCAAAGGTCAACAAGCCAGAAAGGCTCATGCCGAAATGTTCGCCATAAAGCAGAACAAGCACCACAATAATGGTGATTTTGATAATGCGCGACATGATCCGCGCACTGGTGATATCGCGACCTTTTTTAATCTGCTGTTTTTCAAACTGATTAATCAGCAGAAATAGCTTAATCGTCAGAATAACCGCAATCAGGGACGTACAGATAAAATCGATAACGCCTGGGGTGATAAATTTGAGTTTATAGTTTTCTATAACATAGTTAATGATGCTACCAACAGCACTAATAATTATGGTGTAGATTAAAAATTGCACCGCATGGAATAAAAATCCTTTTCTTTTACGATTTCCACGGCGAAACCAAAAGCTCATCAGAATCAATGCTGCGCAGCTACCGAAAATAATGACCAGATTAAGCGCATTATTTGTAAACAGTTCAGCGATCATTGTTTTATCAGGCTCCTCCAGATAATTGTCGTCATGCCGGAAACCCCTGGCGGGACTATTTTACCGCGACAATTCATTCAGATCATCAATAGTCAGGGAAGGAAGTAGCAACATTAGCTAACTAATCAATGCGTTGATTGTAAATCCAGCTAAGAGGTGAGATTTTCAGAGCAGACAACGGTGAAATGTCATGGTATTGTTACGTTTAGGTAACAAGAAATTTGTCTGCACAAGGATTACATCATGATTATGGCGAAACTGAAGTCAGCGAAAGGGAAGAAATTTCTCTTTGGTTTGTTGGCGGTTTTCATTATTGCGGCGTCGGTTGTGACTCGCGCGACCATCGGCGGCGTTATAGAACAGTACAATATTCCGCTGTCTGAGTGGACGACATCAATGTATGTGATTCAGTCATCGATGATTTTTGTTTATAGCCTGGTCTTTACTGTGTTGCTGGCAATCCCGTTGGGAATTTATTTCCTTGGCGGCGAAGAGCAGTAAGTAAAAAATAGGCCCGATAACTCGGGCCTTGTCAGTTATTGAAGAGTCGTTAATCGTCTTCTTCGTCATCCAGTTCAACGGGTGTCTGATACTGGTCAGGTTTAATGACCAGCAGGTCGCAGCGAAGATGATCAATCACCTGTTCCGCCGTGTTGCCAAGGAATGCTGCTGAAATACCGGTGCGTCCGACCGTGCCCAGAACCACAATCCCCGCCTGTAAGTGCTCCGCCAAATCAGGAATCACCTCTTCGGGCAGACCTTTTTCTACGTGCGTCATGTTTTCATTAATGCCGAATTTCTGCCGCAGAGCTTTCATTGCCAGCAAATGTTGCCCACGAATGGCATCGTTATAAACGCTCGGGTCAAATTCCGGCAGTTCAATCGCGATATTAATTGGCGTTACCGGATAAGCGCCAACCAGATGAACTTCGGTATGGTTGACTTGTTCTGCCAGTTCGATCGTCTCTTTGACCAGTTTTTCATTGAGCGCATTATGGTACGGCTCTTCACTGGCGAGATTCACCGCCACCAGCGCCTTACCCCCTTCCGGCCACGGCTGGTCTTTCACCATCCACACCGGGCTTGGGCATTTGCGTAACAGATGCCAGTCCGTTGGCGTAAAAATCACCGCTTCCAGACGGTCATGTTGGTGCGCCATTTTTAGCACCAAATCGTGCCCGCCGCTGATCACTTCCTGAATGATGGCTTCGAAAGGACGGTTATGCCAGACCACTTTAATTTCAATGGGAACGCCAGCATTGAGATAATATTTTGCCTGCTCGTGGATCCAGGCTGTACGCTGGCTGATGACGCCCTGACGCATAGCGGTACGTTCGTCCGGAGAGAGCAGGGTGGTCATTTCGTATGAGAAGTCATAGATCGGCAAAAAGGCTTTAATTTTGCCACCAATCCGTTGATGTAAATAAACAGCTCGCCGCAATGCTGGTTGGTCGTCCTGGTTAGGATCGATAACAACGAGCATGTTCTGATACATAGCCATACAGGGTCTCCTTACAACAACTGTCAACGCAGTTTGTAATTAAAAGATTAACCCATATCTGGTGAATGAAACAGTGATGAACCTTCTGTCAGATCAATAAATCAGAAAAATTTAATGATATGACAGAAGGATAGTGAGTTATGCGGAAGAATCAGGCAACGTTACGCGTATGACCAGCAAGCTGGGCCAGCGCATCGTTATTTTCGATAGTGATGTATTTACCTTTGACTGCCAGCATACCGCTTTTCTGGAAGCGACCCAGCAGACGGCTGATGGTTTCAACCGTCAGGCCCAGATAGTTACCGATATCACCACGAGTCATCGTCAGGCGGAATTCACGAGGGGAGAAGCCGCGTTGGGCAAAACGACGGGACAGGTTGTAGATGAATGCAGCCAGACGTTCCTCGGCATTTTTCTTCGACAACAGCAGGATCATGTCCTGATCGCCTTTGATTTCACCGCTCATCAGACGCATCATCTGCTGACGCAGATTCGGCATTTTACCAGACAAATCGTCCAGCGTTTCGAACGGGATTTCACATACCATCGAGGTTTCCAGCGCCTGCGCGAAACTCGGGTGATGACCGCTGCCGATGGCATCAAATCCCACCAGATCGCCTGCTAAATGGAAACCAGTGATTTGCTCGTCGCCTTGCTCAGTGATGGTATAACTTTTAATCGTACCGGAGCGGATGGCATAAAGCGATTTTAGTTCATCTCCAGCCTTAAACAGCGTCTGGCCTTTCTGAATAGGCTTCTTCCGCTCAATGATATTATCAAGCTGATCAAGCTCATGTTCGTTGAGTGTGAACGGGATGCAAAGCTGGCTGATGCTGCAATCCTGGCAATGGATAGCACAACCGCCAGACTGAATGCGCCGTATAATTCGCTTTTCCGGGATCATAGGTCTGCTCAAGCCGTAATTGATATTTGTCAATTTTAACATCTTTTTAGGGAGCAAGTAAGTCTAAGCAAACCTTAACAGCAGAGAATTCCGATATTAGATGTAAATATATGTCTATCTATTTGAAAACCCTTAAGTTGTTAAGGGTGACTTTACATAAAAGTGTGAACAAGCTGGCACAAATTGTTTAATGTTTACAGCAAAAGATAACCTTCGTGGCGCAATAACCACTCTTTTCGCTGAACTCCGCCTGCATATCCGGTCATGGTGCCGTTTCGGCCAATAACCCGATGGCAAGGTACGACGATGCTGATGGGATTCGATCCGTTTGCCGCACCAACGGCACGCGCCGCGCCAGGGCGGCCTAATTGTTCAGCCAGTTGGCCATAATGCATTACCTGCCCGCAGGGGATAGTGCGCAGTGTTTTCCAGACTTCGCGCTGAAATGGCGTCCCCCCCGTGGCAGTGGGAAGCGTATCAATAATGCTAAGATTACCGGCAAAATATTCACGAAGCTTGTCGCTTAAACCACCTGGGTTGGTGGCAGAAATGCGCTCATAGCCTTCTTTGCGATAATGGATGTCCAGCAGCTGCACCATGCGTTCGCTGTACTCTTCCCATTCAACCGCCCGCAGGCGAAATTGCTCATCGCAAATCACCCACAGTGGACCCAGTGGCGTGGCAATTTTTTCTTCAAGTAATCTCAGCATCCGTTCTCTCTTAAGACAAACGTGGGTAAATACCCGGACCTATCGGCAAGCCAACAAGATACCACGCCAGCAACATCAGCAGCCATACCACCAAAAAGATTAATACTAACAAAAAGTAAGTACCAGGTTTCGCGTCTGGTTTGTCGCAGTATTTAAGCATAAAGCGATTTTTTGATTTTTCTGCCTGAAGAAATGAGGGCAAGCCATCACATGGATCGAGGGTGGGATAATTCCAGTCAGCGAAATTTTACCGTAGGCTATCTGTTATTTGATTCTGTGGCGTGATAGCCGCCAGACACCACTGATCTCGTCACTCATTCCCCAATCCCGGCGAGAATGTGGTTATTTACAGAGCTAAAAAATGAATAAAAAAATAGAGCCTGTCGACATCCGCCAGACTCTACAGTACACACAGCAGTGCATCCTCGTCTTAAATCCGGCCTGGGGTCCTGGTGACCGGTGACAGTGTTATAACGGTTTTACCCATCCGTTGCCAATTTTCTTCAGTGACAGATTTCACGAAAATATAAGTTAAATCATTTGCCTTGTGATTGCATAATCATGCATCGTTAATCGACGAGTAAATTTACCGGGCGAGTAGCCCGTTCGACGCTTAAACATATTGCCGAACGATTCAGCTGAGGCATAGCCCAGACGATGGGCAATTTTGGTCAACGAATATCCATCATCAAGAAGCGTCACTGCAGAAATAACGTGCATTTGCTGAACCCAGTGGCGAAATGTTAATCCCGTCTCTTTAACAAATAAGCGCATGAGTGTACGGCTACTGACGTTAATTTTATCCGCTAGATTATCCAGTGTTGGCAGATACCCTTGGTTGTTTAGCAAATTCTCACAAAGCTGCTGTAGCCGCTCATCATTTGGCCAAGGGAGTTCAAGTGACATTTTCACCCCCATTTTTATTTCCTGAAGTATCAGTGTCTCGAGGGCTGAAAAACGTAACTGTTGTTTATCTGTGGTACTTTGCGACGGTGGAAGTTGGTTAATTGCAATTAGTAATTCTCTTAACAGGGGTGAAATACCCGTCATGAAGCAAACTTTTCCCAGCGTTTCACTTTCCGCTTCTGAAACCAGTACGGTTTTTAAAAGTACGTTGCCTGTCGCAACAAACTTATGCGGCATTTGTGGGGGCAGCCAAAGCGCGCTGCTGGCATGCACTAGCCAGACGCTTTCTCCAGCCCATACACGAACGACTCCTTCAGCCGGGTAAAGCAACTGGGCATAGAGATGTTTATGCCAGGGAACTGTGCCTCCATTCAGATGTTCCGAATCCAGTCCGATAATGTGATGCCCTGGTGATGCTTTGGGTTGCAGTGTGATTGTCATTTACAGTAGATATTTTGTCAGAAATCATCAAATAAGCCATGTTAAATTTTAAATATGACGTATGCAAGTTTCCGGATATATACGGTGTAAAGAGTGATGATAATTTCTAAAAAACAGCTTATTGGGGTGGTAGCGATCGGTATTCTTTTGGCTGGCGTTGTCTTTTTTATCTGGTGGGTAAGCAAAGGAAGATTTATACAGACGACGGATGATGCTTACATAGGTGGTAATATCACCACGGTGGCAAGTAAAGTTTCTGGTTATATTTCTGCTATAGAGGTGCGCGATAATCAGAGTGTAAAAAAAGGCGATATTATCCTGCGTCTCGATGATCGGGATTATCGTGCAAATGTCGCCAGGCTTGAGGCAAAAATAAAAAGTAGCAAAGCCAATCTCGAAAGCATTCAAGCCACTATTGCGATGCAGCAGTCGATAATTCAAAGTGCCAGTGAAACATGGCAGGCAGTAAAACATGAGGAGCAAAAGCGCCTGCGAGATACTGAACGTTATGAAAAACTCGCACAATCAGCGGCAATATCGCAACAAATTATTGATAACGCCAGGTTTGACTACCAGCAGGTCGCAGCAAAGGAGCGCAAAGCCGCGAACGATTTCCTGGTGGAGAAGCAACGGCTGGCAGTTTTATCTGCTCAGGAAGAAAACGTACGTGCAAGTATCGAAGAAGTTCAGGCCGCTTTGACTCAGGCACTACTGGATCTGGAATATACCCTTGTTCGTGCGCCGATTGATGGCATTGTCGCAAACCGCAGCGCCCATACAGGCAGTTGGGTGGAAGGCGGCACATCGTTAGTTTCACTAGTACCAGTCAGTGAGTTGTGGGTTGATGCAAATTATAAAGAAAACCAAATAGCGGGAATGAAGCCAGGAATGAAGGCTGAGATCCGTGCTGATATTCTCAAAGGGGAAGTGTTTCACGGTCACATTGAAAGCCTTTCCCCAGCGACAGGAGCCAGTTTCAGCTTGATTCCGATAGAAAATGCCACTGGCAATTTCACCAAAATTGTTCAGCGTGTCCCGGTACGGATTGCATTTGACGACGCAAAGGAATTAAAGCAACTTCTTCGCCCGGGACTGTCCGTCACCGTCAGTGTTGATGAGAGATGATGTCTATGCGTAAACATATTGCTTTCGCCAGTATGTGTATTGGATTATTTATTGCTCAGCTTGATATTCAAATTGTATCGTCATCCCTAAATGAAATAGGTGGTGGTCTGTCCGCAGGTAAAGACGAAATGGCCTGGCTTCAGACCAGCTATTTAATTGCCGAGATTATTGTTATTCCGCTCTCTGGGTGGCTGTCACGGGTATTTTCCACTCGTTGGCTTTTTACTCTATCCGCGGGAATATTTACTTTAATGAGTATCGCTTGTGGACTTGCATGGAATATTCAGATCATGATTTTTTTTCGTGCTTTACAGGGAGTTGCTGGCGCATCCATGATCCCTTTAGTTTTCACGACGGCGTTTATTTATTACCAGGGTAAAGAGTTGGGGTTGGCTGCTGCGGTAGTCAGTGCGCTGGCCTCACTGTCACCGACGCTAGAGCCAACTCTGGGGGGCTGGATCACTGATAACCTCGACTGGCGATGGCTATTTTATATCAATATATTACCGGGCATATATTTAGTTTTGAGTATTCCTTTTCTGGTTAATTTTGATAAACCTGATCTCTCTTTACTGAAAGTTGCTGATTATCCGAGTATTATCCTGTTGGCCATGACACTGGGATGTCTGGAATATACCCTTGAAGAAGGAGCGCGCTGGGGATGGCTGGATGATAATACTATTTTGCTGACATCAGTTCTGGCATTGGTGAGTTTTATTTTATTTGCTGCGCGTACACTTAAAATATCCAATCCGATAATGGATCTTCATGCTTTTAAGGATAAATATTTCACACTGGGATGTTTCTTTTCTTTTTCTGGAGGGGTTGGAATATTCTCTACTGTATATTTAATACCTGTGTTTTTGGGGCAGGTTCGCGGATTAAATGCCGAAGAGATAGGTTTTGCCGTTTGCACAACAGGTATTTTCCAGTTATTTTCTGTTCCCTTTTACTTCTGGTTAAGTAAAAAAATAAATCTGCAATGGCTGTTGATGGCGGGGCTGGGCGGATTTGTGTTTTCAATGTATCTTTTTACCCCTATAACCCACGAATGGGGATGGCAGGAGTTACTGTTTCCACAGGCAATTAGAGGGATTTCGCAGCAGTTTGCGATGGCCCCCATCGTAACATTAACGCTGGGGGGAATTCCAAAAGAACGGCTGAAGTTAGCCTCTGGTGTATTTAATTTAACACGTAATCTTGGGGGCGCAAGTGGTATTGCCCTGTGTGGCTCTATTCTCAATAATCGAACTAATTTTCATTTTTCGAGAATGGGTGAAAAAATGGTTTCTGTTCCCCATACGATGAATGACTTCATTTCCAGAAGTGCTTTGTTTTTTAATCGCAGTGGAAGTGACCAGACATCGGAAATACTGGCTTCAACCAAATTATTGAGTCAATTGATGCTGAGGGAGGCGCAAACTATGGCATTTTCGGATACCTTTCTGCTAATCAGTGGTCTGTTATTTATCGCATTTTTGTTGGTTCCTGCTATGAATAAATCATCCTGATCGGAGCCTGTGCTGAATTAAACTCGGGCTAAACTGTTCGATACTGCTAACAGGCTAGTATAAAATGCCCCGCCTGCGCAGATACTCACAGGTATGAAGTAGAGTATTGTTTCAATCTGTGAAGGGAACGATGCAGTAAGTATGAACAATTAACCCGTCTGAATCACGACGTGTGAAGGTGCATAGGAGGTTACATGAACCTTGACGACAAATCGCTGTTTCTTGACGCCATGGAAGATGTCCAGCCGCTGAAACGTGCTACAGATGTCCACTGGCATCCAACGCGTAACCAACGTGCGCCGCAGCGTATCGACACGCTGCAACTTGATAATTTCCTCACCACTGGATTTCTCGACATCATCCCGCTAAGTCAGCCGCTGGAGTTTCGGCGGGAAGGTTTGCAACATGGGGTGCTGGATAAGCTGCGCAGTGGTAAATATCCGCAACAGGCGAGCCTGAATCTTTTGCGCCAGCCGGTGGAAGAGTGCCGCAAAATGATGTTCAGTTTCATTCAACAAGCCCTGGCGGATGGTTTGCGTAACGTCCTGATTATTCATGGCAAAGGACGGGATGATAAATCGCATGCCAATATTGTCCGCAGCTATGTGGCGCGCTGGCTGACCGAATTTGATGATGTTCAGGCATATTGCACCGCGCTACCGCATCATGGCGGCAGCGGGGCGTGTTACGTCGCACTACGTAAAACAGCGCAGGCGAAGCAAGAAAACTGGGAGCGCCACGCTAAGCGCAGTCGTTGATCACGAGACGCATCCGTGGCTTATGCCGCCAGCACGCGGTTGCGTCCATCATTTTTCGCTCGATACAAAGCATCATCAACGCGTTTAAACAGTTCATCGATGCTTTCATTTCCTTCGTGATGCGCCACACCAATGCTGACAGTAAAGCGTGGTAAGCTCGAAATACTCACTTTTGCCACGCTTACGCGGATAGTTTCAGCCAGCGAAAGCGCGGTATCCAGTGGGGTTCTTGGTAGCAATAAGACAAACTCTTCGCCTCCCCAACGAAACACCAAATCGCCTTTGCGAGCGCAACTTTCGAGAGTGCGGGCAAGGGCGCATAACACCTCATCACCTTTAGAATGCCCATAGAGATCGTTAATGTGTTTAAAACGATCGGTGTCGATGAGCAACAAGCTGTAATCCTGAGCGATGGCGAGGTGCTGCATTTGGCCTGGCTCGGTAATGTGATAAAACTGTCGCCGATTCAGTAATCCTGTCATCGCATCATGGTGGGCAGCATGTTCCAGCTGCTCCTCCAGCCGTTTTTGCTCAGTAATATCATGCACAATACATAACATGAGCTTGTCACCATAAATTTCAATCGGCCCGGCATAGGTCTGCACATGACGAGTCGAACCATCCGCCAGTTTATGAACAAAATTCAAAGGTTTATGACCACCGGGTAAATGCGAGATTTCATGCATGATAGGCATGACGCGACGCCCGAGCATATTAATTTCCCAGGTATGTTTCTGGCACATCGTTTCATGGTTATAACCATAGAAATTGAGCGCGGCGAGGTTAGCATCGACGATTTGGCCATCTCGTGAGGGGTCAATCAACAACATTGGTGCAGAGTTAGTCAGAAAAAAGCGCGCATAAAAACCTTGTTTTTTGCGCTGATAATTTGCCGAGCGACTGGCTTTTAAACCCAGCGTTGCCGGCGCTTCGATACCTTCGAAAATAATCACCGGTTCTGCTTCTGTCAGCTTTCGCAAAACAAGTCGACAGCTCAATGCTGTTTCCTCTTCTTTACGCTGAACGGTGAGTATTTCGATAATATCGTGTTGATTTTGCAGATCGGAGAGGTATTTCGGCAGTTCTTTTTGTGAGGAGACGGAATAGGGACCGGTTCGTAGCTGACTAAACGTGAGGTCTTGCATCAACAGTCGCGCCGCGCTGTTGGCATAAATTAACTGTTCCTCAAAGGGCGAAACGATCCAGACAGGACTGGTGAGTAAGTCCAGGGTATTGAAGTTGTGTGTAATCATTGAGATCCCATTATTTTTATCAATTTTTGTTGCTATCCGATCGCAAAAAAGCCACGTCATATGATCAGATAATTCTGATAATGATAGACGCTATTTAACACTTCACACGGTTTGTATACGGAAAAGCATTTTGCTTTTTGTATTCAATTTAGACAGAATTTTATTAATCATTTCAGGGTAATGGGGTGATGAGATGTTGCGTAACAGGGCCAGAAGGCTAGACTACAAAATAATGCGTTGATGATGGAGGCACTGTGGAAGCGATTAAGGGATCGGACGTTAATGTCCCGGATGCAGTATTTGCATGGATGCTGGATGGTAGAGGCGGCGTTAAACCGCTGGAAAATACAGATGTGATTGATGAAGCGCATCCCTGCTGGCTC
Source organism: Escherichia coli DSM 30083 = JCM 1649 = ATCC 11775 (assembly GCF_003697165.2). Lineage (GTDB taxonomy): Bacteria > Pseudomonadota > Gammaproteobacteria > Enterobacterales > Enterobacteriaceae > Escherichia > Escherichia coli. Next base: position 2,594,176 of record NZ_CP033092.2, on the reverse strand, counting down.
CACCTTAATTATGTACACCATGATAGCGCCCAATGGCTGGCGACAACACCGCTGCTTCCCAATAACGTACGTGATGCGCTGGCGGGCGAGAGCACACGGCCCCGAGTCAGTCGTCTCGGTGAAGGCACGCTGATTACATTGCGCTGTATAAACGGCAGCACCGATGAACGCCCCGATCAACTGGTCGCCATGCGTGTATATATGGACGGGCGGTTAATTGTTTCGACCCGACAACGCAAAGTGCTGGCGCTGGACGATGTGGTGAGCGATCTTGAAGAGGGCACTGGTCCGACCGATTGCGGGGGATGGCTGGTTGATGTGTGCGATGCGTTGACCGATCATTCCAGCGAATTTATCGAGCAGCTGCACGATAAAATTATCGACCTCGAAGATAATCTTCTCGATCAGCAAATTCCACCGCGTGGATTCCTGGCTCTGCTGCGCAAACAATTAATTGTGATGCGTCGCTATATGGCACCGCAACGTGATGTTTATGCTCGTCTTGCCAGTGAACGTTTGCCGTGGATGAGCGATGACCAACGCCGTCGGATGCAGGATATTGCCGATCGCCTTGGGCGCGGTCTTGACGAAATCGACGCCTGTATAGCACGGACTGGCGTGATGGCGGATGAAATCGCTCAGGTGATGCAGGAAAATTTAGCTCGTCGTACCTATACAATGTCGTTGATGGCAATGGTCTTTTTACCCAGTACGTTTCTGACAGGGTTATTTGGCGTCAACCTTGGTGGGATCCCTGGCGGCGGATGGCAATTTGGATTTTCAATTTTTTGTATTCTGTTAGTTGTTCTTATTGGTGGTGTTGCTTTATGGTTGCATCGTAGTAAATGGTTGTAACAAAAGCAATTTTTCCGGCTATCTGTATACAAAAACGCCGTAAAGTTTGAGCGAAGTCAATAAACTCTCTACCCATTCAGGGCAATATCTCTCTTGCAGGTGAATGCAACGTCAAGCGATGGGCGTTGCGCTCCATATTGTCTTACTTCCTTTTTTGAATTACTGCATAGCACAATTGATTCGTACGACGCCGACTTTGATGAGTCGGCTTTTTTTTGCCTGTTATTTATCAGCGTCTACCCTTTAAGAGTCCACCCAATGACCGGAGGGAAATATGACGACACTTATTTATTTGCAAATTCCTGTCCCTGAACCGATTCCTGGCGATCCTGTTCCAGTACCCGATCCGATCCCTCGCCCGCAACCCATGCCTGACCCACCACCCGATGAAGAACCGATTAAATTGTCGCATCGTGAGCGTAGATCTGCGAGGATACGCGCCTGCTGACTTTGCGTCGATGACCACGAGAATAGATTGTGACCGCTTTTTCTACCCTGAATGTTTTGCCTCCCGCCCAACTCACAAACCTTAATGAGTTGGGTTATTTAACCATGACGCCGGTGCAGGACGCCGCGCTTCCGGCGATCCTTGCCGGAAAAGATGTTCGCGTGCAGGCGAAAACCGGCAGCGGCAAAACGGCGGCTTTTGGCCTCGGCTTGTTACAGCAAATTGATGCGTCGCTATTTCAAACCCAGGCTTTAGTGCTGTGTCCTACGCGTGAACTGGCGGATCAGGTGGCAGGTGAATTGCGTCGGCTGGCGCGTTTTCTGCCAAATACCAAAATTTTGACGTTGTGCGGTGGTCAACCGTTCGGTATGCAGCGTGATTCGTTGCAACATGCGCCGCATATTATCGTGGCAACGCCGGGCCGTTTGCTGGATCACCTGCAAAAAGGCACTGTATCACTGGATGCGTTGAATACGCTGGTGATGGATGAGGCCGACCGCATGCTGGATATGGGATTTAGCGACGCCATTGATGATGTCATCCGTTTTGCGCCAGCATCTCGGCAGACGCTTCTGTTTTCGGCAACCTGGCCGGAGGCCATCGCCGCAATCAGCGGAAGAGTGCAACGCGATCCTTTAGCGATTGAAATTGACTCAACAGATGCTCTGCCACCTATTGAACAACAATTTTATGAGACATCCAGCAAAGGCAAAATTCCTCTGTTGCAACGGTTATTAAGCTTGCATCAGCCATCCTCTTGCGTGGTGTTTTGCAATACCAAAAAAGATTGCCAGTCTGTCTGCGACGTGCTGAATGAAGTAGGGCAAAGTGCATTGTCGTTACACGGCGATCTGGAGCAACGCGATCGCGATCAGACCCTGGTACGTTTTGCTAACGGTAGCGCCCGTGTACTGGTCGCGACTGATGTTGCTGCGCGTGGTCTGGATATAAAATCGCTTGAGCTGGTGGTGAACTTTGAGCTGGCGTGGGACCCTGAAGTTCATGTACATCGCATCGGTCGTACAGCTCGTGCAGGAAATAGCGGTCTGGCGATCAGTTTCTGTGCCCCGGAAGAAGCACAGCGGGCCAATATCATTTCTGACATGTTGCAGATAAAACTTAACTGGCAAACGCTGCCAGCGAATAGTTCCATTGTGCCGCTGGAAGCAGAAATGGCAACGTTGTGTATCGATGGCGGGAAAAAAGCCAAAATGCGCCCGGGTGATGTATTAGGTGCGCTGACAGGAGACATCGGGCTTGATGGCGCAGATATTGGCAAAATCGCCGTGCATCCGGCGCATGTTTATGTCGCGGTGCGTCAGGCTGTTGCTCATAAAGCATGGAAACAGCTACAGGGCGGGAAGATTAAAGGAAAAACGTGCCGGGTGCGGTTATTAAAATAATGAAATGTTGAATCGCAGGGTGCAAGAGTAAACATCTTCTTCGGGATTGCCGGATGCGACGCTGGCCGCGTCTTATCCGGCCTCCATAAGAGTAGCCCGATACGCTTGCGCATCGGGCGCTATCCTGGTTATTTCACTTCAACCACATTCAGCCGTAACTCATCCAACTGATTTTCATCTTCTTCAGGCTGCCAGCCCGACGGTTGTAGTGGGATCTCTTCGCGATCAAACGCCAGATCACCCCCGTTAACCACTTCAGAACCGTGAGTAATGCCTTTAAAATCGAACAGGTTGGTATCGCACAGATGTGACGGCACCACATTCTGCATCGCGCTGAACATCGTCTCGATACGCCCCGGATAACGTTTATCCCAGTCACGCAACATGTCAGCAATCACCTGACGTTGCAGGTTAGGCTGTGAACCGCACAGGTTGCACGGAATAATCGGGAACGCTTTTGCATCGGCAAAGCGCTGAATATCTTTCTCGCGGCAGTAGGCCAGCGGACGAATCACGATATGTTTGCCATCATCGCTCATCAGTTTCGGAGGCATACCTTTCATCTTGCCACCGTAGAACATATTTAAGAACAGCGTTTGCAGGATATCGTCACGATGGTGACCCAGCGCGATCTTCGTCGCCCCCAGTTCCGTTGCGGTGCGATAAAGGATACCGCGACGAAGACGAGAACACAGTGAGCAAGTGGTTTTGCCCTCCGGAATCTTCTCTTTCACGATACCGTAAGTGTTCTCTTCAACAATCTTGTACTCAACGCCCAGCGTTTCAAGATACTCGGGCAGAACGTGTTCCGGGAAGCCCGGTTGCTTTTGATCGAGGTTAACAGCCACCAGCGAAAAATTGATTGGCGCGCTTTGCTGCAAATTGCGCAGAATCTCCAGCATGGTATAGCTGTCTTTACCCCCGGAGAGGCAAACCATGATGCGATCGCCTTCTTCAATCATATTGAAGTCAGCAATGGCTTCGCCCACGTTACGACGCAGACGTTTTTGTAATTTGTTCAGGTTGTATTGTTCTTTCTTTGTAATTTGTTGATTTTCTTGCATTATTTCAGTTCTCTGGTACTAAATGGGGCATATTGAGGGCAAACTTTGCAACTACGATAACCGCGCATTCAACATGGCTACCTGTTCGTCGTTCATGTCATCAATCCACATACCGTAAATTTCATACACCATCTGCGCAGTTTCATGCCCCATCTGGCTGGCTATAAATGCCGGGTTCGCTCCTGCCGTCAACAGCCAGCAGGCAAAAGTATGTCGCGTATGGTACGGATTACGGCGGCGAATACCAGCACGTTTTACTGCTGCATTCCATCTCGCTCCCAAATAGTCGTAGTGAAATCTGATGGGAAAGCCTTGCTTAGCATGCTGGTGTTGCGCTACCCGTACAGGATGCGGTAACACAGGAAGAAATTAGAACAGAAACTGTGGCGGACATTGTGCATTCGTTGCCAGGCGGAGAAATAGAACGCTACAACAGGTGCAGAATATAATTTTTCGCGAGTGCCAGAATAGCGATATTATGCAGTGTTTTTTAGTTTTCTATCAGGGGATATTTTGTGAAACTTTTCGGTGAATAAAATAATTCTCTGTAATAAATGATGAGTATGGTTGGTGGTTATATTTGCGCATGGAAATATTACATTAGACATGAATGTGTTTCAAATGAAAGAGCCATGACACCCGAATGGAGTTAGGGATTCATTACGTATCTAATCTAAAGAATAAGAAAAATACTTAATTCATTGTGGGTGGTGATGATATCTTGATATGTGAAAATGGTTCTCTTAATAAGATGTAACTAGCTTATTACTTATCCATAGCACAAGAAATGGTCCTGTATCTGCGTTGCCATGAAATAAGATAGGCCTAAATGTAATAAAGAGTTGCATGACAAAATTACTAAAGTTCACAATAAAAAAGAATTAAGTTTTTTGTTCAGGTATTTTTTTAGTGTATTGTTTTGAAATGTTCTACGCTGCTCTAACCTTCAGTCTGAAGAGGGCTTGAATCGTGATGTCAGTTCGATTGACATAATGTTATTAATAATGTTTACGTTTGAATGTGAAATATGCTTAACTATGCCTTGATTGTTAATCACAGGGACTGACTATGAGAAAAATACTGATGTATTTATGTATTAGCATATGGATTGTTATATCATGCGTGCCTATCATATTAACTAGCGAGTATTTAACAGAGGCGAGTATAATGGCATTGATGTTTGGTCATGCCAATGCACTATGTATTGGGGTTTTTATTTCTATTATTTATATAGAATGCTGGAGGTAAATAGTGTGAACAGCATTAGTTTGATGATTTTATACTGAACTAAAGGGGGGAAGAGGTAACGAAAAAAGACCTCCACCAGGTACGAATCTGAGGCGGGCAGATGGAGGTCGATATCTACACGATTAAATTGATAAGTAAAAGCCCCATCAGGGATTGATTTTTTCGAGTCTAATTTAAAGTAATTTCAACGATTTGGCAGAATTTCTTAGAGTTAATGATTTTCAAGTTTTCGATTACCAGGAAAAAGGCTGGGTGCTGATAAAATAGTCATCTGCATTCCTTAAATTGTGTAAGGGTGAAAGGATAAAGTTCAATTTAAAGGCGGTGCAATATTAGCACCATCTTATATATGTAATGATTGATTTGCCTCTTTATTCTACTGTTGAGATTATTGTTTTCGAAAATTGATTATTATAAGCGCGAAAAGAAATGCTACAGCAAATAAGAGGACGATTGTCGGCGCTGGGGCTCTGTCGAGAAAATATAATAACCATACACCTGATATTGTTATTGATATCGTTACGGCGATAAGTAATGCCTTATGAAAGCGATGCGTGATGAGGACAGCAATAGACCCTGGAGCTATTAATAGTATATAGACAGAATAATTCCGACTGCTTTTAATGTGGCAAAAATGGTAGGCGATACCATGCAGAGTAAACCGTAATGTAATAATGATATCTGTAATCCGCTGACTTGTGCCTGTTGATAGTCAAGACAAAAATTCCTGAAAAAACGATACCTATAATGGTATCTTTCTTTATGATGCTATTATCTTTCAGATAGCCAGTTGCAATTGCACAAAACAGTCCTACAATAAATGCACCAATTCCCAGCGGCATACCTATAATCCAGGCATAGAACTATGCCAGGAAACATTGCGTGGTTCATTGCATCTCCTATTAGCGCCCAGTCTTTTAATACCAGAAAAACTGATAATAATGCACAGGGGAACGATATTATAATAGCGATTATCAATGCATAATTCATAAATTTAAATTGTAATGATTAGAGGGGAAAATGTCAGCACATTTGCGAAATAAATCAAAAAGCCCGCAGCAATGTGCGGGCGTTAGTGTCAGCGCACAACCAGCACGGAGCACTCTGCGTGACGCACTACAGCTGCGGCGTTAGAACCGAGCAGATAAGTGGTGATATCCGGTCGATGGGAAGCAATGATGATCATATGAGCGGGGATCTTCTTCGCCAATTCCAGAATGCGGTCTTTGGGCGAGCCTTCCTCAACATGGACATGCACTCTGTCGGTTGGCAGTTTAAATTTTTTAATGATCTCTTCCAGTTGCGATTTGGCTTCCGCTTTCAGGTCATCCATTGCCGGTAATTCTGCGGAATACGCTAAACCCAGAGAGGCATAGTAGGGCAGCGAAGGTATTACCGTCAGGAAATGAACCTCTGCATCATCAATCTTTGCCTCTGCCTCAACGTGGCTAATCACGCGTTGAGTTAATTCTGAATCGGAAATATCGATAGGGACAAGAATCGTTCTGTTCATAAAACCTCCTGTTTTAGTATCCGCATAAAGTGTAACGCCAGATGACACTTTTTGTGTAATGACGGAGTTCACATTTTTAATTTAGATCAAAGGAGGATGAATAGGCAGAAAAAGCCCGCCAAAACAGCGGGCAGGGGGATTTAGAACTGATAAACCAGACCTAAAGCGACGATATCATCGGTAGAGATGCCATTGGCAGCGTAGAAGCTGTCATCTTCATCCAACAGGTTGATTTTATAGTCAACGTAGGTGGACATATTTTTGTTGAAATAGTAAGTCGCGCCAACATCGGCGTATTTAACCAGATCTTTATCATCAACACCTGCTGGGTTGTCTGCACCACCGGCAGCGTGCAGGTCACGGCCTTTAGACATCAGGAAAGAGACTGCCGGACGCAGACCAAAATCAAACTGGTACTGTGCAGTGACTTCAAAGTTCTGGGTTTTGTTTGCAACAGCATAATCGCTGTCGCCAAACGGGGTCATATTACGCGTTTCTGAATACATGGTTGCCAGGTAAATATTGTTAGCATCGTATTTTAGCCCAGCAGTCCACGCGTCTGCTTTATCACCACCCGCCGCAGTATGGTTAACCTGGTCATTGGTGCGGTCAGAAGAGGTGTATGCCGCACCAGCGCTAAAGCCCATGCCTAAATCATATGTTGTGGAAAGACCCCAGCCGTCACCGTTTTCATGGCGAACATCACGTCCGTTGTTGGTGCCTTCCTGACCATTACTGGCACCTTCGTTGTTACCTTGATACTGCACCGCGAAGTTCAGACCATTTACCAGACCGAAGAAATCAGTATTACGATAAGTCGCGACGCCATTGGCACGACCAGTCATAAAGTTGTCTGCATTGGTATAAGAGTCACCGCCAAATTCAGGTAGCATATCAGTCCAGCCTTCGATGTCGTACATTACGCCATAATTACGTCCGTAATCGAAAGAACCGTAATCTGCAAATTTCAGTCCGGCAAATGCCAGACGGGTCCATGACTGGTTTGTTGAAGATTCGGTGTTGTTTGCCTGAATATTGTATTCCCATTGACCGTAGCCAGTGAGTTGATCGTTAATTTGGGTTTCGCCTTTAAAACCCAGACGAGCATAGCTCTGGTCGCCATCTTTCGCTGAATTATCAGAAAAATAATGCAGGCCATCAACTTTGCCATACAGATCTAATTTGTTGCCGTCTTTATTATAAACTTCGGCTGCATGTGCAGCACCTGCAGCGAGCAGGGCAGGAATTAAGAGTGCCAGTACTTTGCTTTTCATTGAATAAATCCTTTAGTTATTTTATTTGCCTTTCATCCCCATTTTGGGGAGTGAAAACATCCTAAAGGAGAAGTTCAGTTAGCCGATAAATATCATTTGTTACGCCTTAAGTAAAACCTTAATTAAATAATTCTTCAGAAATGATAATAAGTCTGGTGAATGTATTGGAAATAACACATACAAAATAAAAATTATACTTTTAATTTTCTATACGTTATTCTGCGCGGGTTATATGCCTTTATTGTCACAGATTTTATTTTCTGTTGGGCCATTGCATTGCTACTGATTTTCCAACACATAAGAAGACAAGCCCGAACAGTCGTCCGGGCTTTTTTTTAGAATTGGATAATCCTTATCCAGAGCATTTAATCGGTGTTGCTTTTTTCCGCTTTTCCGGCCATTTGTGCCAGGAAGTCATAGCGTTTTTGCAAATCAGCTGCAGCATCTTTCCATAACTGTTCTGCCACTTCTGGCTGCTGCGAATTCAGACGACGGAAACGCTGCTCGTGAAGTAACGTTTCTTCCAGTGCTTCTGACGGCGGGCGTGAATCCAGCGCCAGCGGCAGTTTGCCTTCATCGGCACGACGAGGATCGAAGCGATATAACGGCCAGAAGCCGGTAGCAGTGAGTTGGCGCATCTGATCGTGGCTGAGTGCCAGATCGTAACCATGCTCTTCACATGGGCTATAAGCGATGATCAGCGATGGCCCCGGATACGCTTCCGCTTCCTGAATCGCTTTCACCGTCTGGTTCAACTGCGCGCCGAGAGAAATCTGCGCCACATAAACATGACCGTACATCATCATACTGACGCCAAGATCTTTACGCGCTTTACGTTTGCCATGCTCGCCAAACTTAGTTACTGCACCCAGCGGTGTCGCTTTCGATGCCTGACCACCGGTGTTGGAATAGCATTGCGTATCCAGCACCAGAATGTTGACGTTTTCCGTCAAACTCAATACATGATCCAGACCGCCAAAGCCGATATCGTAAGCCCAGCCATCGCCACCAATCAGCCAGATTGATTTTTCCACCAGTGCATCTGCGTCACGCAGCAGTTCATGTGCTTCGGCAACATCGTTGAGTTGCTGGCGTAAAGCTGCAACCTGTGCACGACGAACCTCTGGCGTGGCGTCTGATTTCAACGCAGTCAGTAATTCCGTCGGGATTTTATCGGCAAATTGATCGAGCAGACGCAGCACGCGGACACGGTGTTGATCGACCGTCAGGCGGAAACCAAGGCCAAATTCGGCGTTATCTTCAAACAGCGAGTTCGCCCATGCCGGTCCACGACCATTGGCATCGGTGGTATATGGTGTTGAAGGCAGGTTACCGCCGTATATTGAAGAACAGCCAGTGGCATTAGCGATCAACATCCGGTCGCCATAGAGCTGAGTCAGCAATTTAATATACGGCGTCTCGCCACAACCGGAGCAAGCACCGGAATATTCAAACAGCGGTGTAATCAGCTGCGATGTACGAATATCAATACGTTCCAGTTTGCTACGGTCGATTTCTGGCAGGTTGAGGAAGAAATCGTAATTGATTTTCTCTTCTTCGACATGTTCCAGGCGCGACATCATATTGATGGCTTTAATCTCTGGATTCTGACGGTCTTTCGCCGGGCAAACTTCGACGCACAGGTTACAACCGGTGCAATCTTCCGGAGCCACCTGCAAGACATATTTCTGCCCGCGCATATCACGCGATTTCACATCCAGCGAATGCAGGCTGGCAGGGGCGTTTTCCATCGCTTCAGGCGGTACCACTTTTGCGCGAATAGCTGAGTGTGGGCAAGCGGCGACACAGTGGTTACATTGGGTACAGAGTTCCTCTTTCCAGATGGGGATCTCTTCGGCGATATTGCGTTTTTCCCAGCGCGTGGTGCCCATCGGCCAGGTGCCGTCTGGCGGCAGCGCCGAAACGGGGAGGGCGTCGCCAAGCCCGGCGAGCATCGCAGCGGTTACGGTTTTCACGAAATCAGGAGCGGCATCGGAAACCACTGGCGGTCGATTGGCGCTATGCGGATTAACTGGCTGCAGTGGAACTTCTTCTACGGATTCACGTGCCAGCGCCAGAGCCTGCCAGTTGCGTTCCACCAGATCCTGGCCTTTGCTACTGTAACTTTTGGCAATCGCACCCTGCAATTCTGCCAGGGCGCTATCGCCAGGCAGAATCTGCGTCAGATGGAAAAAAGCCATCTGCATGACGGTATTAATACGGGCCGCCAGGCCACATTCGCGGGCGATTTTCGCCGCGTTAATCACATAGAAGCGCGCTTTTTTCTGGTTTAGCACGGCCTGAACTTCCTGCGGCAAGCGCGACCACACTTCAGCTGCGCTGTACGGCGTGTTGAGCAGGAAAATGCCGCCAGGTTTTAAACGCTCAGCCATCTGATATTTATCGATAAACTGCAACTGGTGGCAGCCAACAAAATCAGCCTGGGAAATGAGATAAGCGGAACGAATCGGCTGTTCGCTCACGCGAAGGTGAGAAACCGTCAGGCCGCCCGCCTTTTTGGAGTCGTAAACAAAATAGCCCTGTGCGTACCACGGCGTGGAATTTCCGATAATCTTGATATTGTTTTTGGTCGCGGAAACGCTGCCATCACTACCAAGGCCATAAAACAAGGCTTCCAGTTTCGCCGAGTTTGGTAGGGTGTTTTCCGGCAACGGCAGTGACAGATTGGTTACATCATCGTAAATACCAACCGTAAAGCGCGCTTTCGGTTTAGCCGCGTTGAGCTCGGCAAATACCGCCAGTACACAGTCCGGGCCAAATTCTTTGGATGAAAGACCATAGCGCCCACCAATGACACGGGGCAGGGTTTCACGCTCGCCATTATTAAAGGCTTCTGCCAGTGCGGTCATCACATCCAGATAGAGCGGTTCTGCCTGGGCACCGGGTTCTTTGGTTCTGTCCAGTACCGCTACGTTGCGCACGGATCCCGGCAGAGCTTGCAGCAAGTGTTTGGCGGAGAAGGGGCGGTACAGGCGAACTTTCAGCACGCCGACTTTTTCGCCACGGGTCAGCAATTCATCAACCACTTCTTCACATGTGCCAATGGCTGAGCCCATCAGGATAATCACCCGTTCCGCTTGCGGATGCCCGTAATACTCAAACGGCTGATAATGACGACCTGTCGCGGCAGCGAAATCATTCATCGCCTGTTCAACATGGTCATAGACCGCGTTGTACCATGGGTTGGTGGCTTCGCGAGACTGGAAATAAGTGTCAGGATTGGCGGACGTACCGCGGATCACCGGATGTTCCGGGTTGAGTGCCCGGGCGCGATGAGCATCAATTTCTGCCTGCGGCATCAGTTCAAGAATCGTGTCATCGGCCAGCGGGACAATTTTATTGATTTCGTGAGATGTGCGGAAACCATCAAAGAAATGAATAAATGGCACGCGGCTTTTCAGCGTCGCGATGTGCGAAATGAGAGCAAAGTCTTGCGCTTCCTGGACGCTTGCTGCACACAACATCGCGCAACCCGTCTGGCGCACCGCCATAACGTCGGAATGATCGCCAAAAATAGAGAGTGCATGTGTGGCAACGGTACGTGCCGCAACATGCAGGACAAACGGCGTCAGTTCGCCTGCCAGTTTGTACAGCGTTGGGATCATCAGCAGCAAACCCTGCGATGACGTAAACGATGTTGAGAGGGCACCAGTTTGCAAAGCACCATGCACGGTAGCGATAGCACCCGCTTCCGACTGCATTTCAACCACGCGTGGTGTGTCTCCCCAAACGTTTTTCAAGCCGTTTCCGGCCCATGCATCAGCCTGTTCTGCCATCGTGGAACTGGGGGTAATAGGGTAGATGGCGATAACTTCACTGGTGCGAAACGCCACCGAAGCAACCGCGCCATTACCGTCAATAGTAATCATATGACACCCTTACATTGCGCAAATGAGGGGCGCACGAAATTGCTGCGCGCCCAGTAGTAATCGTTCAATTTTAGCAAATGGCCTTCTTCTGCATTTTCGCTTTTGTGTCCCCCACATCAGCGTAATGAATGTTTTGATCAAACAGAGGGCAAAAAAATAGCCATAAAAAAGTAAAAATGCGGGGCAACGCGCAGGACAGCTCTCGACGCCGCCCTCTGTGCTGCCTATTATTTATGGCGGTGTCGTTTGGCTTGAAGATCAGAGGAAGAAAAGATGCGAGCAGCGTTTTGGGTAGGGTGTGCCGCTTTATTGTTGTCGGCGTGTAGTAGTGAACCTGTTCAGCAGGCGACTGCGGCGCACGTAGCGCCAGGTTTAAAAGCGTCGATGTCCAGTAGTGGAGAAGCAAATTGTGCAATGATCGGCGGTTCGCTTTCTGTTGCCCGCCAACTGGATGGTACGGCGATTGGGATGTGTGCATTACCCAACGGCAAACGCTGTAGCGAACAGTCACTTGCCGCCGGGAGCTGTGGCAGCTATTAATTCATTAAATCCGCCAGCTTATAAGTTAATGTCTGTTTCGCGGTCGCCAGCGTTAACTGGTTCGCGGTCAGATCCACTTGTGCACCTTCTTTCAGCATTTCGCTAATGGTGTTATCGAGTTCATTAAGCTGCGGGTTAACGCACATCATACGGGTCATTGCCAGCCCTTTGGCGGTCAGTTCACCATTAGACAGTTTGCCTTCACCGCTAAAGCGGTTACACATGCTGCCGGAAATCATCATCTTTTCACCAAAGCTGATTTCTGGCGGATTTTTATCGCTGGTCACGGGCTTACCGTTTACGCTTTCCAGCACAAAGCGATGATGCTGTAGCTGTTCTGGCGTTACAGCAATTTTGTCACTACTTACACATCCCGCCATCAGCAGGCTTAGCGCAACAAGCGCGGCTACTTTCTTCATTGTGGTTCTCAATTACTGTTTCTGATTCAGGACTATTTTAAGAATAGAGGATGAAAGGTCTTTGGGGATTATCTGAATAAGCTCCCCTGGAATGCAGGGGAGCGGCAAGATTAAACCAGTTCGTTCGGGCAGGTTTCGCCTTTTTCCAGATTGCTTAAGTTTTGCAGCGTAGTCTGAGAAATACTGGTCAGAGCTTCTGCTGTCAGGAATGCCTGGTGCCCGGTAAACAGCACGTTGTGGCAGGCAGACAAGCGACGGAATACGTCATCCTGGATCACGTCGTTGGATTTATCTTCAAAGAACAGATCGCGTTCGTTCTCATACACGTCCATACCCAACGAACCAATTTTCTGATTTTTCAGCGCTTCAATTGCCGCCTGAGAATCAATCAATGCACCGCGACTGGTATTGACGATCATCACGCCATTTTTCATCTGATCGAAGGCGGCTTCGTTCAACAGATGGTAGTTTTCCGGTGTCAGCGGGCAGTGCAGAGAGATAACGTCTGATTCAGAGAACAGGGTTGGCAGATCGACATACTCCACACCGAGTTCCAGCGCCGCCGCACTTGGATACGGATCGAACGCCAGCAGACGCATACCAAAACCTTTCAGAATGCGCAGCATCGCCACACCGATTTTACCGGTACCGATAACGCCTGCCGTTTTGCCATACATAGTAAAGCCGGTCAGACCTTCCAGAGAGAAGTTAGCGTCACGGGTACGCTGATACGCGCGGTGAATACGGCGGTTCAGCGTCATCATCATACCGATGGCGTGTTCAGCAACGGCCTCTGGATCATAGGCTGGAACACGGACTACTTTGAGCCCCAGTTCTTTTGCCGCGTCAAGGTCGACGTTATTGAAACCGGCACAGCGCAAGGCGATATATTTAACGCCGTGCTTTTTCAGCTCTTCCAGCACCGGGCGGCTGCCGTCATCGTTTACGAAAATACATACCGCTTCGCAGCCATTGGCAGTTTTAGCGGTTTTTTCCGTCAGCAGAAAGTCAAAAAATTCCAGCTCAAAGCCAAAGGACTCGTTCACCTGTTGCAGGTACTTCTTGTCGTACTGTTTTGTGCTATAAACGGCGAGTTTCATAAGACTTTCTCCAGTGATGTTGAATCACATTTAAGCTACTAAAAATATTTTACAAAATTTCAAATATAATTGAAAGATATGGCGATATTGAAAAATTCATCAACAACTATGCTTAGTGTAGGCGCAACCTTCAACTGAACGGTTAAACATGCCACAATACCCGTATTGAATGCTTAATTTTTCGCTAAATCAGGATATTAACTACCCATGCTGGGTAAATATAAAGCCGTTCTCGCGCTGTTATTACTGATTATTCTTGTGCCGTTAACGCTGCTGATGACGCTCGGGCTGTGGGTTCCCACGCTGGCGGGCATCTGGCTACCGCTCGGGACACGTATTGCATTAGATGAAAGCCCACGCATTACGCGTAAAGGTTTAATCATCCCCGATCTCCGTTATCTGGTGGGAGATTGTCAGCTTGCGCATATCACCAACGCCAGCCTTTCACATCCCAGTCGCTGGTTATTGAGCGTCGGCACGGTAGAACTTGATTCTGCTTGTCTGGCGAAATTGCCGCAGACGGAGCAATCGCCAGCCGCTCCAAAAACCCTCGCGCAGTGGCAGTCCATGCTGCCTAACACCTGGATCAATATCGATAAACTGATTTTTTCTCCCTGGCAGGAATGGCAGGGAAAACTCTCTCTCGCATTAACCTCCGATATCCAGCAACTGTGTTATCAGGGCGAAAAAGTTAAATTTCAAGGCCAGCTGAAAGGGCAACAACTTACAGTCAGCGAACTGGATGTCGCCGCGTTTGAAAATCAGCCGCCGGTAAAACTGGTGGGGGAATTTACTATGCCGCTCGTGCCGGATGGACTTCCGGTAAGTGGTCATGCTACTGCGACGTTAAACTTACCGCAGGAGCCTTCACTGGTGGATGCCGAGCTGGACTGGCAGGAAAATAGCGGGCAATTGATTGTGCTGGCACGGGATAACGGCGATCCGTTGCTCGATTTGCCGTGGCAAATTACTCGTCAACAATTGACCGTAAGCGATGGTCGCTGGAGCTGGCCGTATGCAGGTTTTCCTTTAAGTGGCCGACTGGGTGTTAAAGTCGACAACTGGCAGGCAGGGCTCGAGAACGCTCTGGTCAGCGGGCGACTGAGTGTGCTGACCCAGGGGCAAGCGGGTAAAGGCAACGCGGTGTTAAATTTTGGCCCAGGAAAATTAAGCATGGATAACAGCCAGCTGCCTCTGCAGCTGACCGGTGAAGCGAAACAGGCGGACCTCATTTTATATGCCCGTTTACCTGCGCAGCTAAGTGGAAGTCTGTCTGACCCAACGCTGACCTTTGAGCCTGGCGCGTTACTTCGTTCAAAGGGAAGAGTCATTGATTCGCTGGACATCGATGAAATCCGCTGGCCTTTAGCGGGTGTAAAAGTCACCCAACGTGGTGTTGACGGACGTTTGCAGGCCATTTTGCAGGCGCATGAAAATGAACTGGGCGATTTCGTGCTGCATATGGATGGGCTGGCGAATGATTTTCTCCCTGACGCTGGCCGCTGGCAGTGGCGCTACTGGGGAAAAGGGAGTTTTACACCGATGAATGCCACCTGGGATGTCGCAGGAAAAGGTGAGTGGCATGACAGCACGATTACGCTGACCGATCTCTCCACCGGTTTCGACCAGTTACAATACGGTACGATGACGGTAGAAAAGCCGCGATTAATTCTCGACAAGCCCGTCGTCTGGGGACGTGACGCACAGCATCCCTCCTTCAGCGGCGCTCTGTCACTGGACGCCGGGCAAACGCTGTTCACTGGCGGCAGTGTGTTACCGCCATCAACCTTAAAATTTAGTGTCGATGGGCGTGATCCGACGTATTTCCTCTTTAAAGGCGATTTACATGCTGGTGAGATTGGCCCGGTTCGGGTAAATGGTCGCTGGGACGGTATTCGTCTGCGCGGTAACGCCTGGTGGCCTAAACAATCACTGACTGTATTCCAGCCGCTGGTGCCACCCGACTGGAAGATGAACTTACGCGATGGTGAACTGTATGCTCAGGTTGCATTTTCAGCTGCGCCTGAACAAGGATTCCGCGCGGGGGGGCACGGCGTATTGAAAGGCGGTAGTGCCTGGATGCCAGATAATCAGGTTAACGGTGTCGATTTTGTCCTGCCTTTCCGTTTTGCCGATGGAGCCTGGCATCTGGGGACTCGCGGTCCCGTTACGTTGCGAATTGCCGAAGTGATTAATCTGGTGACAGCGAAAAATATTACGGCTGATTTGCAAGGTCGTTATCCGTGGACTGAAGAAGAACCATTGCTGTTGACTGATGTTAGCGTCGATGTGTTAGGCGGTAACGTGCTGATGAAACAATTACGTATGCCGCAACATGACCCGGCGCTGTTGCGGCTGAATAATCTTTCCTCCAGCGAACTGGTTAGCGCCGTCAATCCGAAACAATTCGCCATGTCCGGGGCATTTAGTGGTGCATTGCCGTTATGGCTAAACAACGAAAAATGGATAGTGAAAGACGGCTGGCTGGCAAATAGCGGGCCGATGACCTTGCGGCTGGATAAAGACACCGCAGATGCGGTGGTGAAAGACAATATGACCGCGGGTTCAGCAATTAACTGGTTGCGCTATATGGAAATTAGCCGTTCATCGACAAAAATTAATTAGATAATCTCGGTTTATTAACCATGCAGGCCAATATTACAGGTACCAGTCGCGTTGATGGTAAAAGCGGTACGGTAAATCTTAATTACCATCATGAAGAGAATATTTTTACGCTGTGGCGCAGTTTACGCTTTGGCGATAATCTCCAGGCATGGCTGGAGCAGAACGCGCGTCTGCCGGGAAATGACTGTCCGCAAGGAAAAGAGTGTGAGGATAAACAATGAAAATTTTACTGGCTGCGTTGACGTCATCTTTTATGCTGGTTGGCTGTACGCCTCGCATTGAAGTCGCTGCACCTAAGGAACCGATCACTATCAATATGAACGTTAAAATTGAGCATGAGATCATCATCAAGGCAGACAAAGATGTCGAAGAGCTGCTTGAGACCCGTAGCGATCTTTTTTGAGGTGATGATGAAAAGAACATTACTTCTTTGTGCATTTCTTGTTGGCTTGGTAAGCAGCAATGTAATGGCATTGACTCTGGATGAAGCCAGAACTCAGGGGCGGGTAGGCGAAACATTTTATGGTTATCTGGTTGCGCTGAAAACAGATGCTGAAACTGAGAAATTAGTAACCGACATCAATGCCGAACGTAAAGCGAGCTATCAACAACTGGCAAAGCAGAATAATGTGTCGGTGGATGATATCGCGAAACTCGCCGGGCAAAAGCTTGTAGAACGGGCCAAACCCGGGGAATATGTACAAGGGATAAACGGTAAATGGGTGCGAAAATTTTAATAGCAAAACCGCAATATCGGGATAACGCTACAGGAGAAGACGATTAATCTATTTTCCGGAAACATTTTTCTCTTTTAATTATAAGGATGAGTTATGTTTCCGCTCTAATTTATTTATTCGAGTATTGATTTTATACCCTTTTTTCATTAAATAAATATCTATGTGACGCATTTGAATTTATAATTTATATAATATACATAATTTGTATGTTTCGCGGGTTTATTTATTTCTCTGTATTATAAATCCAGATTGTCAGAGAATATGTTTGATTAGGTAACAATCTACTGGCAATATTGGACGTCCTCTATGTTTTAAATAATCAATTGGTCGGGTCAGGGTATCCGACCTTCTTTATATTCGCCAGAAGGATTTATTATGCAAAGGAAAACTCTATTGTCGGCCTGTATTGCATTAGCTCTGAGTGGTCAGGGTTGGGCGGCAGATATTACAGAAATAGAAACCACCACAGGTGAAAAGAAAAATACCAATGTGACTTGTCCAGCAGATCCTGGAAAACTCAGTCCAGAAGAGCTTAAACGCTTACCCTCTGAATGCTCCTCTGTAGTCGAACAGAACCTGATGCCATGGCTTGTCACAGGTGCTGCTACTGCGTTAATCACAACCTTAGCCATAGTGGAACTAAACGACGATGATGATCATCATCGCAATAATTCTCCACTTCCACCAACTCCACCTGATGATGATTCAGACGACACTCCAGTTCCTCCAACTCCTGGCGGAGATGAGATAATACCAGACGATGGTCCGGATGATACCCCGACGCCTCCCAAACCGATTGCGTTTAATAATGACGTTATCCTCGATAAAACAGAAAAAACGTTAACTATTCGCGATTCAGTTTTCAGTTATACCGAGAATGCTGATGGGACTATTTCTCTGCAAGATAGCAATGGGCGTAAGGCGACTATTAATCTTTGGCAGATTGATGAAACGAATAACACGGTTGCCCTTGAAGGGATGAGCGCAGATGGTGCAACGAAGTGGCAATATAATCACAACGGTGAGCTCGTTATTACGGGCGACAATACCACAGTAAACAACACTGGAAAAACCATCGTCGACGGCAAAGGCGCCACCGGAACTGAAATCGCGGGTAACAACGCGGTGGTGAATCAGGACGGCGAGCTGGATGTGAGCGGCGGCGGTCACGGGATTGATATCACCGGCGACAGCGCAACTGTGGACAACAAAGGCGGCATGACTGTCACCGATCCGGATTCCATCGGTATTCAGATCGACGGCGACAAGGCGGTTGTCAATAAGGACGGTGACAGTGCCATCAGCAACGGTGGCACCGGCACGCAGGTTAACGGCGACGAAGCCACCGTGAACAATAACGGCAGCACCACCGTTGACGGCAAGGATTCCACGGGCACCGAGATAAACGGTGACAAAGCCATCGTCAACAACGACGGTGACAGCACGATCCTTGATGGCGGCACCGGAACCCGCATTACGGGTGATGATGCGACGGCCAACAACAGCGGCAATACCACCGTAGACGGTCAGGGTTCGACCGGAACTGAAATCGCGGGTAACAACGCGGTGGTGAATCAGGACGGTACACTGGATGTCAGCGGCGGCGGTCACGGTATTGATATCACCGGCGACAGCGCGACGGTGGACAACAAAGGCGGCATGACTGTCACCGATCCTGACTCCATCGGTATTCAGATAGACGGCGACAAGGCGGTCGTGAACAACGACGGTGACAATGCCATCAGCAACGGCGGCACCGGCACGCAGGTTAACGGCGACGAAGCCACCGTGAACAATAACGGCAGCACCACCGTTGACGGCAAGGATTCCACGGGCACCGAGATAAACGGTGACAAAGCCATCGTCAACAACGACGGTGACAGCACGATCCTTGATGGCGGCACCGGAACCCGCATTACGGGTGATGATGCGACGGCCAACAACAGTGGCAATACCACCGTAGACGGTCAGGGTTCGACCGGAACTGAAATCGCGGGTAACAACGCGGTGGTGAACCAGGACGGCGAGCTGGATGTGAGCGGCGGCGGTCACGGTATTGATATCACCGGCGACAGCGCAACGGTGGATAACAAAGGCGGTATGACCGTCACCGATCCGGACTCCATCGGTATTCAGATCGACGGCGACAAAGCGGTTGTCAATAACGACGGTGGCAGTGCCATCAGCAACGGCGGCACCGGCACGCAGATTAACGGTGATGAAGCCACCGTAAACAATAACGGCAATACCACCGTAGACGGTCAGGGTTCGACCGGAACTGAAATCGCGGGTAACAACGCGGTGGTGAACCAGGACGGCGAGCTGGATGTGAGCGGCGGCGGTCACGGTATTGATATCACCGGCGACAGTGCGACGGTGGACAACAAAGGTGGAATGACTGTCACCGATCCGGATTCGATTGGCATTCAGATCGACGGCGACAAGGCGGTCGTGAACAACGACGGTGACAGTGCCATCAGTAACGGCGGCACCGGCACGCAGGTTAACGGTGATGAAGCCACCGTGAACAATAACGGTAAAACCACCGTTGACGGCAAGGATTCCACGGGCACCGAGATAAACGGTGACAAAGCCATCGTCAACAACGACGGCGACAGCACGATCCTTGATGGCGGCACCGGAACCCGCATTACGGGTGATGATGCGACGGCCAACAACAGCGGCAATACCACCGTAGACGGTCAGGGTTCGACCGGAACTGAAATCGCGGGTAATAACGCGGTGGTGAATCAGGACGGCGAGCTGGATGTGAGCGGCGGCGGTCACGGTATTGATATCACCGGCGACAGCGCAACGGTGGACAACAAAGGCGGCATGACTGTCACCGATCCTGACTCCATCGGTATTCAGATCGACGGCGACAAAGCGGTTGTCAATAACGACGGTGACAACGCCATCAGCAACGGCGGCACCGGCACGCAGGTTAACGGCGACGAAGCCACCGTGAACAATAACGGCAACACCACCGTTGACGGCAAGGATTCCACGGGCACCGAGATAAACGGTGACAAAGCTATCGTCAACAACGACGGCGACAGCACGATCCTTGATGGCGGCACCGGAACCCGCATTACGGGTGATGATGCGACGGCCAACAACAGCGGCAATACCACCGTAGACGGTCAGGGTTCGACCGGAACTGAAATCGCGGGTAACAACGCGGTGGTGAACCAGGACGGCGAGCTGGATGTGAGCGGCGGCGGTCACGGTATTGATATCACCGGCGACAGCGCGACGGTGGACAACAAAGGTGGAATGACTGTCACCGATCCGGATTCGATTGGCATTCAGATCGACGGCGACAAGGCGGTCGTGAACAACGACGGTGACAGTGCCATCAGTAACGGCGGCACCGGCACGCAGGTTAACGGCGACGAAGCCACCGTGAACAATAACGGCAACACCACCGTTGACGGCAAGGATTCCACGGGCACCGAGATAAACGGTGACAAAGCCATCGTCAACAACGACGGTGACAGCACGATCCTTGATGGCGGCACCGGAACCCGCATTACGGGTGATGATGCGACGGCCAACAACAGCGGCAATACCACCGTAGACGGTCAGGGTTCGACCGGAACTGAAATCGCGGGTAATAACGCGGTGGTGAACCAGGACGGCGAGCTGGATGTGAGCGGCGGTGGTCACGGGATTGATATCACCGGCGACAGCGCAACGGTGGATAACAAAGGCGGTATGACCGTTACCGATCCGGATTCCATCGGCATTCAGATCGACGGCGACAAGGCGGTCGTGAACAACGACGGTGACAATGCCATCAGCAACGGCGGCACCGGCACGCAGGTTAACGGTGATGAAGCCACCGTAAACAATAACGGCAGCACCACCGTTGACGGACAGGGCTCGACCGGTACCGAAATCGCGGGTAATAACGCGGTGGTGAATCAGGACGGTACACTGGATGTCAGCGGTGGCGGTCACGGTATTGATATCACCGGCGACAGCGCGACGGTGGACAACAAAGGCGGCATGACCGTCACCGATCCGGATTCCATCGGTATTCAGATCGACGGCGACAAGGCAGTTGTCAATAACGAAGGTGACAACGCCATCAGTAACGGCGGCACCGGCACGCAGGTTAACGGTGATGAAGCCACCGTGAACAATAACGGTAAAACCACCGTTGACGGCAAGGATTCCACGGGCACCGAGATAAACGGTGACAAAGCCATTGTCAACAACGACGGTGACAGCACGATCCTTGATGGCGGCACCGGAACCCGCATTACGGGTGATGATGCGACGGCCAACAACAGCGGCAATACCACCGTTGATGGTCAGGGTTCGACCGGTACCGAAATCGCGGGTAATAACGCGGTGGTGAATCAGGACGGCTTACTGGATGTGAGCGGCGGCGGTCACGGCATTGATATCACTGGTGATAGCGCCACTGTAATCAATAAAGGCAATATAACTGTCACGGATAAAGATTCGGTTGGTGTGCTGATTAACGGTGATCGAGCGACCTTTGCCAATACGGGTCATATTGACGTCAATAATTCAGCTACTGGCATGAGCATCACGACCAGCGAGGGGGCCATCTCCCAGGCAGGTAGCATGAATGTTGGTGACTTTTCAACAGGCATGGCGCTCAGTGGTAATAACAACAGTGTGACGTTGGCGGCGAAAGATCTGAACGTTATCGGGCAGAAGGCAACGGGCGTCAACATCTCTGGTGACAATAATGCCGTTGATATCACTGGTAACATTTTGGTAGATAAAGATCAAACCGCGACTAACGCGGTAGATTATTTTTACGAACCGTCTATTGGTGTGAACGTTAGCGGCAACAGTAACACTGTATCGCTAGACGGCAAGTTAACTGTGGTGGCTGACAGTGAACTTACCTCACGTATTTATGCTGACTTTGATGGAAGCCAGGAGAATATTTCCGGGCTTGTCGTATCTGGTGATGATAATACCGTGTATCTGAATGGTGGTATCCAGCTGGTTGGTGAAGAAAATCAATTGACTGATGGTTCTACCGTCGCATCAAATCGCAATGGCTATGGCAAAACACCAGTAATCACTGTTGATGGGAAGTCGTCTGTTTACCTGAACGGGGACTCCACGATTAATGGTGATTTACCTCTAGCCTATTCAGGGATGATTCGGTTGAAGAATAGCGCCATGATTGAGATCGGGGCGGATGCCACGATTAACATGCAGGTAGATATTTATGACCACTATGCGAGATCTGAATCCCAAATGATCTTTGTAGAGTCTGGTGCTGAGTTAGTCAATAAAGGTGATATTGATACTCGAAATATCGGTTTTGCCGCTATTTCTGGTGAAAATTCAACGGGAAGTAACAGTGGCAATATTACGCTTTCTCAGTACAACTATGGCTTGTTAGCAAATGCAGGAGTTGGCTATTTCACGACTAAAGGCGGTAGTGCGGTTAATAATGGTACGATTACTGCGAAAGTCATGGAACAAGAAAGTGTCATTAATTTGGGGGCGTCTCTGGGTCTGAATGAGGCGAACACTTTCTACTCTGATGCGAACAGTATGATGGGGCTTGATGCCTTTGATCACGGATACGTGTCCAATGAAAGCGGTGGCAGCATTGAGATGTATGGTCGCGGCAACGTTGGTATGTTGGCTATTGATGAGAGTACAGCAGAAAACGCTGGGCAAATTACACTGGATGCCCTGTGGGTTGATGCAGATGATACCACCACTTTGCGTAGCAATATTGGTAATGATGCCAGGAGCTATGGCGTTGGTATGGCCGTAGGTACAAATACTTACAGTGGGCCAAGAAAAAATGCTACGGCCGTTAATAAACAGGGTGGTGTAATAACGGTTTATAATGCTGGAATAGGTATGGCCGCCTACGGTGCCAGCAATACCGTGATTAACGAGGGTATCATCAATCTGGAGAAAAACGCTAACTACGATAGTAGTCTGGGAGCAGATTCTCTGATCGGTATGGCCGCCTATAAGAGTGGTACTGCCATTAATGAACAGTCTGGCGTAATTAATATCAATGCTGACAATGGGCAGGCGTTTTATAGTGATGGATCCGGTACTATTCTTAACTATGGAACGATTTGTGTTAACACTAATTGCCTGACGGGCAATGACTATAATGAGACTGACTCTTATACCTCGTTACTTTACACGGGTGGCGATGTAATCACTGCGCAGAATGAAACACAAAATCTGACCCAAAAAGCCTCGATTAACGACAAAAAAGAAGGCAATGTTGTTAACAGTGGTTCGCTTTCCGGTGCTGATATTGCGATTAGTAGCGGTGAATTAGTTAATACATCGACGGGTACTATTAATAATGCCATCATTATCAATGATGGAGAGTTAAGTAACGAAGGCTCTGTGGCGAAGGTGACGCTAAACGCAGGCACGTTCGGGAACACCGGTACGGTTAACTCGCGCATGTTCCAGACAGGAGGAACATTTAATAACCAGCAAGGTGGGGTCGTGCAAAACGGTGCTAACCTGAGTAAAACTGCAATCACCAATAACGAGGGTACCTGGTATCTCGGTGCCAGCAGTAGTAGTGATAGCAATAATGCCAGCATGATGGAGATTTATAATACTGCGGTGTTTAACAACAGCGGTGACTTCATTCTAAATAACAGCAGAAATGCTATTCACTTATATCAGTCTGGGTCGTTCTACAATACCGGTCATATGTTAATTTCTGGTGCTAACTATAGCGGTAACGCAATTAATTACTGGAACGCGAATAATAATGGACGGTTCATTAATAGTGGTACAGTTGATGTTACTGCAAAAGCGCTAGCGACCAGCGGTGTTGATGCCAGTACCAACCATGCATACTTCTGGAACCAAAATAGTGGTATAGTCAATTTTGATAAAGACAGCGGCGTTGCTGTGAAATTCACCCACAGTAATTATGTTGCACAGAATGATGGCACCATGAATATTAGCGGTAATAACGCTATTGCGATGGAAGGGAATAAAAATGCACAGTTGATTAACAACGGCACGATTAATCTTGGAGCACAAGGTACGACAGATACCGGTATGATAGGTATGCAGCTGGATAGCAGTGCGACGGCTGATGCGGTGATCGAGAATAATGGTACTATCAACATATACGCTAATAATTCCTTTGCGTTTAGTATGCTAGGTTCCGTAGGCCACCTCGTGAATAACGGTACGGTAACCATTGCAGATGGGGTGACGGGGTCCGGGCTGATTAAGCAAGGTAATAGCGTTAACATTGAAGGTGTCAATGGCAATAACGGCAATAATAGTGAAGTGCATTATGCTAATTACACACTGCCAGATGTGCCCGGCTCGTCAGTTTTCGTATCTACCGACAATGTTTCAGATAATGGAGGCCAGAACAACCTAAATGGCTATGTTGTGGGAACCAGTTCTGATGGCAGCGCAGGTAAGTTGAAAGTGAGCAATGCAAGCCTGAAGGGTGTTTCCGTTAACACTGGATTTACGTCAGGAACAAGTGCGACTTCTGTTACATTCGATAATGTGGTTCAAGGTAACAATCTTACGGATGCTGATACCATTACATCGACCTCTGTCGTGTGGAGCGCACAAGGTAACACCGATGCTAATGGCAACGTAGACGTCACGATGACCAAAAACGCCTATACGGATGTTGTGACGGATTCTTCAGTTAATAATGTCGCTCAGGTACTGGATACGGGTTACACCAATAACGACCTGTACACTAGTCTGAACGTAGGAACGACTGCTGAACTGAACAGTGCGCTGAAACAAATTAGCGGCAGCCAGGCAACAACGGTATTTAATGAAGCACGAGTGTTAAGTAACCGCTTCAGCATGTTGTCCGATGCAGCACCGGAAGTTGCAAACGGTCTGGCCTTCAACGTGGTAGCGAAAGGCGACCCGCGTGCTGAACTGGGTAACGACACACAGTACGACATGATGGCGCTGCGTAAATCTCTGACGCTGACTGAACATCAGAACCTGAGTCTGGAATACGGGATTGCTCGTCTGGAGGGTAATGGTTCAGATACCGCAGGCGATAACGGAGTGACAGGCGGTTACAGCCAGTTATTCGGTCTGAAACACCAGATGGCCTTTGACAACGGTATGAACTGGAATAACGCCCTGCGTTATGATGTGCACCAGCTCGACAGCAGTCGCTCGATAGCTTACGGCGACGTCAACAAAACCGCTGATGCTAATGTGAAACAACAGTACCTGGAGTTCCGTAGTGAAGGAGCAAAAACCTTTGAGCTGCGTGAAGGGCTGAACGTCACTCCATATGCCGGGGTTAAACTGCGTCACACACTGGAAGGTGGCTATCAGGAACGCAATGCGGGTGACTTTAACCTGAGCATGAACAGCGGCAGCGAAACGGCGGTGGACAGCATCGTTGGGCTGAAACTGGACTATGCAGGGAAAGAAGGCTGGAGTGCGAACGCCACGCTGGAAGGTGGGCCGAATCTGAGCTATGTGAAAAGTCAACGTACTGCGAGTATTTCGGGCGCTGGAAGCCAACGTTTTAACATTGACGATGGTCAGAGTGGCGGTGGTTTCAACAGCCTGGCGACGATGGGTGTGAAATACAGCAGCCAGGAAAGTGCGTTGCAGGTAGATGCATTCCACTGGAAAGAAGACGGCATCAGTGATAAAGGTGTGATGCTAAACTTCAAGAAAACGTTCTAATTTTTAGCATGTAATACATAAACCGCAACGCTGATACAGGTTGCGGTTTTTTTATTGCCGGATGCGGTGCTTGACGTGTCTTAACCTTTCTGGGGTTTCGTGTCTTTCAGGGCAACAGTACAACTCATCCCGCAATCTTGTTTACACCCTCGCATTATTTATCTCTATTCATTTCTATACTGATTTTTCTTAATCCGTTTTATTACAGGGCAGGGTGCGATGAGCAGCAACACATTTACTCTCGGTACAAAATCCGTTAACCGTCTTGGTTATGGCGCGATGCAACTGGCTGGTCCTGGGGTTTTTGGCCCCCCAAGAGATCGCCACGTCGCTATAACCGTGCTGCGCGAGGCGCTGGCATTGGGCGTCAATCATATTGATACCAGCGACTTTTATGGTCCGCACGTCACCAATCAGATTATCCGCGAAGCGCTTTATCCGTACTCTGACGACCTGACAATTGTCACTAAAATTGGTGCGCGGCGTGGAGAGGACGCTTCCTGGTTACCCGCATTTTCTCCGGCAGAGCTGCAAAAAGCGGTACACGATAATCTACGTAATCTCGGCCTGGACGTACTGGATGTGGTTAACCTGCGCGTTATGATGGGGGATGGTCATGGCCCAGCGGAAGGATCGATTGAGGCCAGCCTGACAGTGCTGGCGGAGATGCAACAACAAGGCCTGGTAAAACATATTGGCCTGAGTAACGTCACACCGACGCAGGTTGCAGAGGCGCGAAAGATTGCCGAAATCGTCTGCGTGCAGAACGAATACAACATTGCCCACCGTGCTGATGACGCAATGATTGATGCTTTGGCTCGTGATGGCATTGCCTACGTGCCATTCTTTCCGCTCGGGGGCTTTACGCCGCTGCAATCCTCCACGCTTTCCGATGTTGCTACGAGCCTGGGTGCAACACCAATGCAGGTGGCGCTGGCGTGGCTGTTACAACGTTCACCGAATATTTTGTTGATTCCTGGAACATCTTCTGTTGCGCATTTACGGGAGAATATGGCTGCTGAAAAATTGCATCTTTCTGAGAAAGTGTTGTCTACGTTGGATGGTATTTCGCGAGAATAACGAATATACAAAAGGGAAAGATGCATTTCCCTTTTGTTTCTTTTTTAATGGCATGGAGTGCATATGTTTAAGGCCAGGATTTGCGGCTGGATAATCAGTGAAAAGGCGATGGATTCATTGATTCGTACAGTGATAGATGGTATCTCACTGATATCCAGACGGTAATCAAACAGATGTGTAGGGCATTCATCCACCACATCTTGATATATTCCGAATTTACGTTGATGCTGCGCGTTGTGATATCTCCGCCGTCGGAATTGATGCACCATAGAGCAAACTGAATATCACGGAATGATAAATGACGCTCTACCAGATAAAACCGCTCTTTCAGTCGCTGTTAAGGCCGACGATGTTTTGGCTTTATAAGCACCATGTTACAGCGAATCACATCACTCTTGCTGCACTGGCGCTTTCTCTTCTTACCGGATTGCTGTTGGTGTTGGTGGCACAACCCATCCTCTTTTTGCTATTGCCCATCGTGCTTTTTATCCGTATGACGCTCAATGCGCTGGATGGCATGTTGGCGCGTGAGTGCAATCAGAAAACACGTCTGGGGGCGATTTTGAATGAAACTGGCGATGTTATTTCCGATATTGCGCTCTATTTACCGTTTTTATTTTTACCGGAAAGTAACGCATCACTCGTAATACTCATGTTATTTTGCACCATATTGACCGAGTTTTGCGGTTTACTCGCGCAGACGATTAACGGTATTCGTAGTTATGTCGGTCCATTTGGCAAAAGCGATCGCGCGTTAATATTTGGTCTGTGGGGGCTGGCCATTGCCATTTATCCACAATGGATGCAATGGAATAATCTTTTATGGAGCATTGCTTCAATTCTGCTTCTCTGGACTGCGATTAATCGTTGTCGAAGTGTGCTCCTGATGAGCGCTGAAAGATAATGCTGGAAAAATCTCTGGCAATACTCTTCGCGTTGTTAATTTTAGCAACGCTGATAAACCGTTTTCTGGTATGGCGGTTACCGGAGAGAAAAGGCGATGAAGTAACATTACGTATTCGTACCTGGTGGGGCATCGTCATTTGTTTTTCACTGGTGATTTCAGGTCCACGCTGGATGACGTTGACGTTTTTTGCGCTGATAAGTTTTCTGGCATTGAAAGAATATTGTACGCTTATATCCGTACATTTTCCGCGTTGGTTATATTGGGTTATTCCTCTTAACTATTTGCTTATCGGTTTTAATTGCTTTGAGCTGTTTCTGTTATTTATACCTTTGGCTGGGTTTCTGATATTAGCCACCTGGCGAGTTTTTGTAGGTGACCCCTCTGGTTTTCTGCATACCGTGAGTGCCATTTTTTGTGGCTGGATAATGACCGTTTTCACCTTGAGTCATGCCGCCTGGTTATTAATGTTGCCAACCATAAATATCCAGGGCGGGGCGTTACTGGTGTTATTTCTTTTGGCGTTAACCGAGTCAAACGATATTGCACAGTATTTATGGGGAAAATTCTGCGGCAGAAGAAAAGTGGTCCCCAAAGTCAGCCCGGGAAAAACGCTGGAAGGTCTGGTTGGAGGAGTAATCACCACCATGATTGCGTCACTGATTATTGGACCGTTACTGACACCGCTAAATACATTACAGGTATTATTAGCGGGTTTGTTAATTGGTATTAGTGGTTTTTGCGGCGATGTAGTGATGTCAGCCACCAAACGAGATGTTGGTGTTAAAGATAGCGGAAAACTATTACCAGGACATGGCGGACTCCTTGACAGGATTGACTCATTAATTTTCACCGCTCCGGTATTTTTTTATTTTATTCGCTACTGCTGTTACTGAAGGAAAACAGAGAAAATGGAAAATTCACGCATCCCTGGGGAGCATTTTTTTACCACCAGTGATAATACAGCGTTGTTTTATCGGCACTGGCCCACTTTACTGCCAGGGGCGAAAAAGGTCATCGTCTTATTTCATCGCGGTCATGAACATTCTGGTCGTCTACAACATATCGTTGATGAACTGGCGATGCCAGATACTGCTTTTTATGCATGGGATGCCCGAGGGCATGGACAAACTTCGGGGCCGCGTGGTTATAGTCCGTCTCTTGCGCGTTCAGTGCAGGATGTTGATGAATTTGTCCGTTTTGCTGCCAGCGACAGCCAGGTCGGACTGGAAGAGGTGGTTGTGATCGCGCAAAGCGTCGGCGCAGTGATGGTTGCCACATGGGTTCATGATTATGCGCCTGCTATTCGCGGACTAGTGCTGGCATCTCCGGCCTTTAAGGTTAAATTGTATGTGCCGCTGGCACGTCCTGGGCTGGCGTTATGGCATCGTCTGCGTGGTCTGTTTTTTATTAATTCCTATGTGAAAGGGCGTTATCTGACCCACGATCGGCAACGGGTGGCGAGTTTCAATAATGATCCGCTGATCACACGGGCGATTGCCGTCAATATCTTGCTCGATCTCTATAAAACGTCTGAACGTATTGTTAGCGATGCGGCGGCGATTACGCTCCCCACGCAACTTCTGATATCAGGCGATGACTATGTGGTGCATCGCCAACCGCAGATTGATTTTTATCAGCGTTTACGTAGTCCTCTGAAAGAGCTGCATCTGCTGCCAGGCTTTTATCACGACACGTTGGGTGAAGAGAACAGGGCGCAGGCATTTGAAAAAATGCAAAGCTTTATCAGCCGTTTATATGCTAACAAGTCGCAAAAATTTGATTATCAGCATGAAGACCGCACAGGACCATCAGCGGATCGCTGGCGGCTCCTTTCTGGTGGACCCGTGCCGTTATCGCCGGTTGATTTGGCGTATCGCTTTATGCGAAAGGCGATGAAACTGTTCGGGGCGCACTCTGCGGGCCTGCATCTCGGAATGAGTACCGGCTTTGATTCAGGCAGTTCGCTGGATTATGTCTATCAAAATCAACCGCAAGGCAGTAACGCATTCGGGCGCTTTATCGACAAAATCTACCTGAACAGTGTTGGCTGGCGCGGTATTCGCCAGCGCAAAACCCATTTACAAATGCTGATTAAACAAGCCGTTGCCCATCTCCACGCCAAAGGTTTAGCCGTCCGCGTGGTTGACATTGCCGCAGGGCATGGGCGCTATGTACTGGATGCGCTGGCAAACGAGCCTGCCGTAAGCGATATTTTGTTACGTGATTACAGCGAGTTAAATGTTGCACAGGGGCAAGAGATGATTGCTCAACGGGGAATGTCTGGGCGGGTGCGTTTTGAACAGGGCGATGCGTTTAACCTGGAGGAACTCAGCGCGTTAACTCCGCGGCCTACGCTGGCGATTGTCTCTGGCCTGTATGAGCTTTTCCCCGAAAATGAGCAGGTAAAAAACTCACTCGCAGGTCTTGCCAATGCCATCGATCCGGGTGGCATTCTCATCTACACCGGGCAGCCGTGGCACCCACAACTGGAGCTGATTGCCGGGGTGTTAACCAGTCATAAAGATGGTAAACCGTGGGTAATGCGCGTGCGTTCGCAAGGGGAGATGGATTCGCTCGTGCATGATGCCGGATTCGATAAATGCACACAACGGATTGATGTGTGGGGCATTTTTACGGTTTCGATGGCGGTGCGTCGTGATAACTGAACGCCGGAACGTATTGCTACAAGGAGCTGGCTGGTTATTGTTGCTGGCCCCGTTTTTCTTCTTTACATATGGATTTCTTAATCAGTTCACCGCGACTCAGGATCTTAACAACCATGATATCCCCAGTCAGGTATTCGGTTGGGAAACGGCGATCCCTTTTCTTCCCTGGACTATTGTTCCTTACTGGAGTCTGGATCTTTTATATGGATTTTCGCTGTTCATTTGTAGCTCGACATTCGAACAGCGCCGACTGGTTCACCGGCTTATTCTGGCAACGGTAATGGCCTGCTGCGGTTTTTTTCTCTATCCGCTGAAGTTTAGTTTTATCCGTCCTGAAGTGAGTGGGGTGACAGGATGGCTATTTTCGCAACTTGAACTGTTTGATCTGCCTTATAACCAGTCTCCTTCGCTGCATATTATTCTCTGCTGGCTACTTTGGCGTCACTTTCGTCAGCATCTGGCTGTGAGGTGGCGTAAAGTCTGCGGCGGATGGTTTTTACTCATCGCCATTTCGACGCTGACGACCTGGCAGCATCATTTTATTGATGTCATCACGGGGCTGGCGGTAGGTATGTTAATTGACTGGATGGTGCCCGTCGACCGTCGTTGGAATTATCAGAAACCTGATCAACGTCGAATCAAAATAGCACTGCCATATGTCGCAGGCGCGTGCTCGTGCATTGTGTTGATGGAGCTAATGATAATGCTTCAGTTATGGTGGTCAGTCTGGTTATGTTGGCCAGTATTATCGCTATTCATCATTGGCCGTGGGTACGGTGGGCTTGGCGCGATAACAACAGGGAAAGATAGTCAGGGGAAACTCCCGCCCGCCGTTTACTGGCTGACATTGCCCTGGCGTATCGGGATGTGGCTGTCTATGCGTTGGTTTTGTCTTCGCCTGGAGCCGGTGAGCAAAATTACTGCTGGTGTTTATTTAGGGGCGTTTCCACGACATATTCCGGCACAGAATGCGGTTCTGGACGTCACCTTTGAATTCCCTCGCGGACGAGCGACAAAAGATCGACTCTATTTTTGTGTACCGATGTTGGATCGGGTGGTTCCGGAAGAGGGGGAGCTCCGACAGGCCGTGGCGATGCTGGAAACATTACGCGAAGAGCAAGGCAGCGTTCTGGTCCATTGCGCGTTGGGATTATCGCGCAGTGCGCTGGTGGTGGCGGCATGGCTGTTATGTTACGGACATTGTAAAACCGTTGATGAAGCGATTAGTTATATTCGAGCCAGACGCTCGCGGATTGTGCTTAAGGAAGAGCACAAAGCGATGCTGAAATTATGGGAAAACAGGTAAGCGGATTGAGATGTGGACTGAATATCTACAGTCCACATCAAGATCGTGTCCGGTTATGCAGCAACAATACTGTCGATGGCTGCTTTCGCGTCAGACTGCGCTTTCGCTGCCATTTCCGGGCCGTACGCGATCCCTTCGGCGAAGACAAATTTCACATCGGTAATGCCGATAAAGCCCAGGAATGTGGACAGATACGGCGTCACCAGATCCGTTGGGCCATCTTTATGGATCCCACCGCGGCTGGTGATAACGATGGCTTTTTTACCGGTGACCAGGCCTTCCGGACCGTTCTCGGTATAGCGGAAAGTAACGCCTGCACGTGCAACCAGGTCAAAATAGTTTTTCAACTGGGTCGAGATATTGAAGTTATACATCGGTGCCGCAATAACGATAACGTCGTGGGCTTTCAGCTCGGCAATCAGCTCATCGGAAAGCGCCAGAGCTTCCTGCTGACGCGGAGTCAGCGGCGCATCGCTCGGACGCAGTGCACCAACCAGTTCGCCATCCAGGACCGGAATCGGATTTGCAGCCAGGTCACGCACGGTGATTTCATCAGCGGAGTGCTTTTCGCGCCATTGTTCAACAAAATAATCGGACAACTGATTAGACTGAGAGTACCCTGCCAGGATGCTGGATTTAAGAACTAATACCTTGCTCATGGTGTTTCCTTATAGATATTTGAATGGGCAATGCCCCGTTGCTTGTTGACACTTTATTCACAATCCTGCCACAGAGATAGCGCAATAAATCGAAGCCTATGTTCGAATTTATTGAACAACGCATAGAAAGCCGCGATGTGGTACTCTATATCTATCATTTAAAAGAAAATTAATCAGGCAGACTACTGCCCACTAACGTTATGACAGAACAACAAAAATTGACCTTTACTGCCTTGCAGCAGCGGCTGGATTCGCTGATGCTGCGTGACAGACTGCGTTTTTCTCGCCGTCTGCACGGCGTGAAGAAGGTTAAAAATCCTGATGCACAACAGGCCATTTTCCAGGAGATGGCGAAAGAGATTGACCATGCGGCAGGGAAAGTCCTGCTGCGTGAAGCGGCACGACCGGAGATTACTTACCCGGACAATTTGCCGGTTAGTCAGAAAAAACAGGACATTCTCGAAGCGATTCGTGACCACCAGGTGGTGATCGTCGCCGGGGAAACGGGTTCCGGTAAAACGACTCAGCTACCGAAAATCTGTATGGAGCTGGGTCGCGGGATTAAAGGGCTGATCGGCCATACCCAGCCGCGTCGGCTGGCGGCGCGAACGGTGGCGAACCGTATTGCGGAAGAGCTAAAAACGGAGCCGGGCGGTTGCATCGGTTACAAAGTGCGTTTCAGCGATCACGTCAGTGATAACACGATGGTCAAGCTGATGACCGACGGTATCTTGCTGGCAGAGATCCAGCAAGACCGCCTGCTGATGCAGTACGACACCATCATTATTGACGAAGCGCACGAACGCAGCCTGAATATCGATTTTCTCCTCGGCTATTTGAAAGAGTTGCTGCCGCGGCGTCCTGACCTAAAAATTATTATCACTTCCGCGACTATCGACCCGGAACGCTTTTCGCGCCACTTTAATAATGCGCCGATTATCGAAGTCTCCGGTCGGACCTATCCGGTGGAAGTGCGCTATCGCCCGATTGTTGAAGAAGCTGATGACACCGAGCGCGACCAGTTGCAGGCGATTTTCGATGCCGTAGATGAACTGAGCCAGGAAAGCCCTGGCGACATTCTGATTTTTATGAGCGGCGAGCGAGAAATTCGCGATACCGCCGATGCGCTGAACAAGCTGAACTTACGCCATACGGAAATTCTTCCGCTTTATGCACGGCTTTCGAACAGCGAGCAGAACCGCGTCTTCCAGTCGCACAGCGGACGGCGCATTGTGCTGGCGACTAACGTCGCGGAAACCTCGCTGACCGTACCGGGGATTAAATACGTTATCGACCCAGGTACGGCGCGTATCAGCCGCTACAGCTATCGCACCAAAGTGCAGCGTTTGCCGATTGAGCCAATTTCGCAGGCTTCAGCTAATCAGCGTAAAGGCCGCTGCGGTCGTGTGTCAGAAGGGATCTGTATTCGTCTCTATTCCGAAGACGATTTCCTCTCGCGCCCGGAGTTTACCGACCCAGAAATTCTGCGTACTAACCTGGCCTCGGTTATTTTGCAGATGACCGCACTGGGCTTGGGCGATATCGCCGCATTCCCGTTTGTCGAAGCACCGGATAAACGCAATATCCAGGATGGCGTGCGTCTGCTCGAAGAACTGGGCGCGATCACCACGGATGAACAGGCCAGCGCCTATAAACTGACGCCGCTCGGTCGCCAGCTCTCGCAGTTGCCTGTCGACCCACGTCTGGCGCGTATGGTGCTGGAAGCGCAAAAACATGGCTGCGTGCGTGAGGCGATGATTATCACTTCCGCGCTCTCTATTCAGGACCCGCGTGAGCGGCCAATGGACAAGCAGCAGGCATCGGACGAAAAACATCGTCGCTTCCACGACAAAGAGTCTGACTTCCTCGCGTTTGTGAATCTGTGGAATTATCTTGGCGAGCAGCAAAAGGCGCTTTCTTCAAACGCCTTCCGTCGCCTGTGCCGTACTGATTATCTCAACTATCTGCGCGTGCGCGAATGGCAGGATATCTACACCCAGTTGCGCCAGGTGGTGAAAGAACTTGGCATTCCGGTTAACAGCGAACCGGCGGATTATCGCGAAATTCACATTGCGTTGCTGACCGGTTTGCTTTCGCATATCGGCATGAAAGATGCCGATAAACAAGAATATACCGGCGCACGTAACGCGCGTTTCTCCATCTTCCCCGGTTCCGGCTTATTCAAAAAACCGCCGAAATGGGTAATGGTGGCGGAACTGGTAGAAACCAGCCGCCTGTGGGGACGCATTGCTGCGCGGATCGACCCGGAATGGGTGGAGCCAGTTGCTCAGCATTTGATTAAACGCACCTATAGCGAACCGCACTGGGAACGGGCGCAGGGCGCGGTGATGGCAACGGAAAAAGTCACTGTTTATGGTTTGCCGATTGTTGCCGCGCGCAAGGTCAACTACAGCCAGATCGATCCGGCGTTATGTCGTGAACTCTTTATTCGCCACGCGCTGGTGGAAGGTGACTGGCAGACGCGTCACGCATTCTTCCGTGAAAACCTGAAACTACGGGCCGAAGTGGAAGAACTGGAACACAAAACTCGTCGCCGCGATATTCTGGTGGATGACGAAACGTTGTTTGAGTTCTACGACCAGCGCATCAGCCACGATGTGATCTCCGCACGCCATTTCGACAGCTGGTGGAAAAAAGTCAGCCGCGAAACGCCTGATTTGCTCAACTTTGAAAAGAGCATGTTGATCAAAGAAGGGGCGGAAAAAATCAGCAAACTGGATTACCCGAACTTCTGGCATCAGGGCAATCTCAAACTGCGTTTGAGCTATCAGTTTGAGCCCGGCGCGGATGCTGACGGTGTGACCGTGCATATCCCGCTGCCGCTACTTAACCAGGTTGAGGAGAGTGGGTTTGAGTGGCAGATCCCCGGTCTGCGTCGTGAGCTGATCATCGCCCTGATTAAATCGCTGCCGAAGCCGGTACGCCGTAATTTTGTGCCCGCGCCAAACTTCGCCGAAGCGTTTTTAGGCCGCGTCACACCGCTGGAATTGCCGTTGCTCGACAGCCTTGAACGAGAGTTACGGCGGATGACTGGCGTCACCGTTGACCGCGAAGACTGGCACTGGGATCAGGTGCCCGATCACCTGAAAATCACTTTCCGCGTGGTGGATGACAAAAACAAGAAGCTAAAAGAAGGGCGCTCATTACAGGATCTGAAAGACGCCCTGAAAGGCAAAGTGCAGGAAACGCTGTCTGCCGTGGCGGATGACGGTATCGAGCAGAGCGGTTTACATATCTGGAGTTTTGGTCAACTGCCGGAAAGCTACGAGCAGAAGCGCGGCAACTACAAAGTGAAGGCTTGGCCGGCGCTGGTGGATGAGCGTGACAGCGTAGCGATCAAACTGTTTGATAACCCGCTGGAACAGAAGCAGGCAATGTGGAGCGGTCTTCGCCGTTTACTGCTGCTAAATATTCCATCGCCGATCAAGTACTTGCACGAAAAGCTGCCAAACAAAGCCAAGCTGGGGCTGTACTTTAACCCGTATGGCAAAGTGCTGGAGCTGATCGATGACTGTATCTCATGCGGTGTGGATAAATTAATCGACGCCAACGGCGGTCCGGTCTGGACGGAAGAAGGCTTTGCTGCGCTGCATGAAAAAGTCCGCGCTGAACTGAACGACACGGTGGTGGATATTGCGAAGCAGGTCGAGCAAATCCTCACTGCGGTGTTCAATATCAACAAACGTCTGAAAGGGCGGGTGGATATGACCATGGCGCTGGGGCTTTCTGACATTAAAGCGCAGATGGGCGGGCTGGTGTATCGCGGTTTTGTCACTGGTAACGGCTTCAAACGGCTGGGCGACACGCTGCGTTATTTGCAGGCGATTGAAAAACGACTGGAAAAACTGGCGATTGATCCACATCGCGACCGTGCTCAGATGCTGAAAGTCGAAAACGTCCAGCAGGCGTGGCAGCAATGGATCAACAAACTACCGCCTGCACGTCGTGAGGATGAAGACGTGAAAGAGGTCCGCTGGATGATAGAAGAGCTGCGCGTTAGTTACTTCGCTCAACAACTTGGCACGCCTTATCCGATTTCGGATAAGCGTATTTTGCAGGCGATGGAGCAGATTAGCGGTTAACACTGCTATTTGCCTGATAAATCTAAAACCCGGTAAGCATTTAGCGCCGGGTTTTTTATTAATTCTAAAAACGATAAGGGAAAAGATTCAGGAGTTCAGAAAAATACAATTCTCTGCTGCAAGATGAATAATGTTTATCTACAGCATTTCCTTAAAAGATATGTCAGGCTGGCGGAGTGGCAGTTAAGGAAATACGACTTCCTCCTTTCAGAGTGCTCCGCTTCTCACTATTATCTCACGCAGTATTCTTAAGGGAACGATAAGGAGGAACCATGAATATTACCCCGTTTCCGACGCTTTCGCCGGCAACCATAGATGCCATAAATGTTATCGGACAGTGGCTGGCGCAGGATGATTTCTCCGGTGAGGTGCCGTATCAGGCCGATTGCGTGATCCTTGCAGGCAATGCGGTTATGCCGACTATCGATGCGGCATGTAAGATTGCCCGCGATCAGCAAATTCCTTTACTGATTAGTGGTGGTATCGGTCACTCGACAACTTTTTTGTATAGCGCCATCGCACAGCATCCACACTACAACACTATCCGCACCACTGGCAGAGCTGAAGCTACCATCCTGGCGGATATCGCTCATCAGTTCTGGCATATTCCGCATGAAAAAATCTGGATTGAAGACCAGTCAACAAACTGCGGTGAAAACGCACGCTTTAGCATCGCGCTATTGAATCAGGCCGTAGAACGAGTTCATACGGCTATCGTTGTTCAGGACCCCACCATGCAGCGGCGCACGATGGCGACGTTCCGCCGTATAACCGGGGATAATCCCGATGCACCACGCTGGTTAAGTTATCCCGGATTCGTTCCTCAGTTAGGAAATAACGCAGACAGTGTAATCTTTGTTAATCCGTTGCAAGGATTATGGCCGGTTGAGCGTTATCTATCGCTACTCACTGGCGAGCTGCCGCGTTTACGCGATGATAGCGATGGCTACGGCCCCCGCGGGCGAGATTTTATCGTTCACGTTGATTTTCCGGCAGAAGTCATCCAGGCATGGCAAACGCTGAAACACGATGCGGTGCTCATCGAGGCGATGGAAAGTCGCTCGTTACGTTAAAAATTGCCCGTTCGTGAACCAATTGTTTGCAAACGGGCATGACTTCTGACTTTTATTTCTGCCTTTAATTCCTTTTACACTTGTTTTTATGAAGCCCTTCACAGAATTGTCCTTTCACGATGCCGTCTCTCTGATAATTGATGTTAATTAACAATAAATTTACCAAAAACAAACATGCAAATCACAGGAGTCGCCCATGTCAGTACCCGTTCAACATCCTATGTATATCGATGGACAGTTTGTTACCTGGCGTGGAGACGCATGGATTGATGTGGTAAACCCTGCTACAGAGGTTGTCATTTCCCGCATTCCCGATGGTCAGGCCGAGGATGCCCGTAAGGCAATCGATGCAGCAGAACGTGCACAACCAGAATGGGAAGCGTTGCCTGCTATTGAACGCGCCAGTTGGTTGCGCAAAATCTCCGCCGGGATCCGGGAACGTGCCAGTGAAATCAGTGCGCTGATTGTCGAAGAAGGGGGCAAGATCCAGCAGTTGGCTGAAGTCGAAGTGGCTTTTACTGCGGACTATATCGATTATATGGCGGAGTGGGCACGGCGTTACGAGGGCGAGATTATTCAAAGCGATCGTCCAGGAGAAAATATCCTTCTGTTTAAACGTGCGCTTGGCGTGACTACCGGCATTCTGCCGTGGAACTTTCCGTTCTTCCTCATTGCCCGCAAAATGGCTCCCGCTCTTTTGACCGGTAATACCATCGTCATTAAACCCAGTGAATTTACGCCAAACAATGCGATTGCATTCGCCAAAATCGTTGATGAAATAGGCCTTCCGCGCGGCGTGTTTAACCTTGTACTCGGGCGTGGTGAAACCGTTGGGCAAGAACTGGCGGGTAACCCAAAGGTCGCAATGGTCAGTATGACAGGCAGCGTCTCTGCAGGTGAAAAGATTATGGCGACTGCGGCGAAAAACATCACCAAAGTGTGCCTGGAATTGGGGGGTAAAGCACCGGCTATCGTAATGGACGATGCCGATCTTGAACTGGCAGTCAAAGCCATCGTTGATTCACGCGTCATTAATAGTGGGCAAGTGTGTAACTGTGCAGAACGTGTTTATGTACAGAAAAGCATTTATGATCAGTTCGTCAATCGGCTGGGGGAAGCGATGCAGGCGGTTCAATTTGGTAACCCCGCTGAACGCAACGACATTGCGATGGGACCGTTGATTAACGCCGCGGCGCTGGAAAGGGTTGAGCAAAAAGTGGCGCGCGCAGTAGAAGAAGGGGCGAGAGTGGCGTTGGGTGGCAAAGCGGTAGAGGGGAAAGGATATTATTATCCGCCGACATTGCTGCTGGATGTTCGCCAGGAAATGTCGATTATGCATGAGGAAACCTTTGGCCCGGTTCTGCCGGTGGTCGCATTTGACACGCTGGAAGAGGCTATCTCAATGGCTAATGACAGTGATTACGGCCTGACCTCATCAATCTATACCCAAAATCTGAACGTCGCGATGAAAGCCATTAAAGGGCTGAAGTTTGGTGAAACTTACATCAACCGTGAAAACTTCGAAGCTATGCAAGGCTTCCACGCTGGATGGCGTAAATCCGGTATTGGCGGCGCAGATGGTAAACATGGCTTGCATGAATATCTGCAGACCCAGGTGGTTTATTTACAGTCGTAATGAGTGAAAGAGGCGGAGGTTTTTTCCTCCGCCTGTGCGCGTCAGAGTTTAGCGAATTTTTCGAGGGTGCGAATAAGCTGCGTGACGAAGCCATATTCGTTATCGTACCAGGCGACCGTTTTCACCAGTTGTAAATCGCCCACGGCGGTAATTTCCGTTTGCGTGGCATCAAACACCGAACCGAAATGGCTGCCAATGATATCGGAAGAGACTATTTCTTCATCAGTATAACCAAATGACTCGTTATTGTTTGTCGCCTTTTTAAGCGCGTTGTTCACCTCTTCGGCAGTCACTTTCTTTCCGAGAATCGACACCAGTTCAGTGACCGAACCTGTTTTCACCGGCACGCGTTGCGCATGACCTTTCAGTTTGCCGCTCAGTTCCGGGATCACCAGACCAATGGCTTTTGCCGCCCCCGTAGTGTGGGGAATGATATTTTCTGCCGCTGCGCGTGAAGCACGTAAATCTTTACCACGTGGGC
The DNA here is from genome assembly GCF_003697165.2 of Escherichia coli DSM 30083 = JCM 1649 = ATCC 11775. Classification (GTDB taxonomy): domain Bacteria; phylum Pseudomonadota; class Gammaproteobacteria; order Enterobacterales; family Enterobacteriaceae; genus Escherichia; species Escherichia coli. The sequence continues at coordinate 2,554,458 of NZ_CP033092.2, read as the reverse complement.
CATCCACCAGTGACTGGGTGCCGGTATAGGCATGAATGGTTGTCATCGTGCCGACTTCTATCCCGAAACTGTCATGCAAGGCTTTGGCCATCGGCGCAAGGCAGTTAGTGGTGCATGACGCCACGGAAACAATGGTGTCGTTGCCATCCAGAGTGTCGTCATTGACGTTATAAACGATGGTTTTCATTTCACCGGCAGGGGCGGAAATCAACACCTTCTTCGCGCCAGCATCAAGATGCGCCTGCGATTTCTCGGCGGAGGTATAAAAGCCTGTACATTCGACAATGATTTCTGCGCCTTTCGCTTTCCACGGAATATTTTTAGCCTCTTTTTCGGCGTAAACCGCGATACTTTTCCCATTAACGATAAGTGAATCTTCCGTATAATCAACGCTCCAGGGGAACGGTCCGTAGTTTGAATCATGTTTCAGCAGGTAGGCGAGAATTTTTGGGGAAGTGAGATCATTAATAGCGACAACGTCTATGTTGCTTTTGACTTCAAGTAATCGACGCAACACCAGTCGACCGATACGACCAAAACCATTAATACCAACTTTACTCATGGTCTTCTCCTGTCAGGAACGTTCGGATGAAAATTGATCCTTTCCAGGCTTAGACCAGGATGGCGGGATGGGCAATCTACATTCTTGCAGCGAAACGTAACGTACTGAAAACAGGTGAACAATATTTAATGAAATTTTAAGAAAAGCCCGTTATGTTAACGGCAAATTATGTTAAAGCAGGAAATGTTATGGGAAATAAATACTCAAGGTTACAAATCAGCATTCACTGGCTGGTCTTTTTGCTGGTTATCGTAGCGTATTGCGCAATGGAGTTTCGTGGTTTCTTCCCACGTAGCGATCGGCCCCTCATCAACATGATTCATGTTTCCTGTGGCATCTCAATTCTCGTACTGATGGTGGTTCGTCTTTTGTTAAGGCTGAAATGCCCAACCCCGCCGATTATACCTAAGCCAAAACCGATGATGACGGGACTGGCGCATTTGGGCCATTTGGTGATTTATCTCCTGTTTATTGCGCTGCCAGTGATTGGTTTGGTGATGATGTATAACCGGGGCAACCCGTGGTTTGCGTTTGGTTTGACGATGCCTTACGCTTCAGAGGCCAATTTCGAACGGGTTGATAGCTTAAAGTCGTGGCATGAAACGCTGGCGAATCTGGGATATTTTGTCATCGGGTTGCACGCTGCGGCTGCACTGGCACACCACTATTTCTGGAAGGACAACACACTTCTACGCATGATGCCGCGTAAACGTTCCTGAAGGATATTTAAAGAAAACGCCTGTACTAAAACCGACCCGTGGTACAGGCGAAGAATACGGGCCTACATCGGAAGCGCCTATTATATTTATTTGTATGACAAATAAAACCATAATCCTTGTCTATACGTCCATCTGGCTTATCTTTAATCAATTCACCCGATCTTTGATCTCATCAACGGTATCAAAATAAACCAGCGTATAACGTTCAAATCGAACATAAGATTCGATAAATCATGGAGGTTATATGAAAAAACTGGCACTTATCCTGGTTATGGGAACGCTTGTTTCCTTTTATGCCGATGCCGGGCGCAAACCCTGTTCTGGTTCGAAAGGGGGGATCTCACACTGTACGGCAGGCGGCAAATTTGTCTGTAATGATGGTTCTATTAGTGCATCGAAAAAAACATGCACTAACTGAAGTGTAAAAGGGGTGCCATGAGAAAATGAATCCGCTAGTCAGATGCGCGGGGGAAAATCCCCGCGCTTGCCCTTACCTGGACGTGCAGGCCATGAGCGCAGCAACTTCCTTATCACCGTCCCGGAACCGCAGTTCGTAGAGCGATTGTCGGGTCAGTGTGAATGTCAGAATCGTGTTACTCTCGCAAGGCCCTGGATTTGCCGTTGTCGCCAGCGAAGTACGGACACTCGCAAGCCGCAGCGCCCAGGCGGCGAAAGAGATTGAAGGCTTGATCAGTGAATCAGTCAGATTAATTGACCTGGGATCGGATGAGGTGGCAACGGCAGGGAAAATCATGTGCACTATTGTTGATGCCGTCGCGAGTGTCACACATATCATGCAGGAAATCGCCACCGCCTCGGGTGAACAAAGTCGAGGCATAACGCAGGTTAGCCAGGCGATTTCTGAAATGGATAAGGTGACGCAACAGAATGCTTCTCTGGTAGAAGAGGCCTCAACGGCAGCGGTGTCCCTTGAAGAACAGGCGGCACGACTAACTGAGGCGGTGGACGTATTCCGTCTCAACAAACATTCTGTGTCGGCAGAACCTCGCGGAGCTTGTGAACCAGTTAGTTTTGCTACGGTGTGAAAATGTTAAAGGAGGGATCGACAGATCCCTTCACCTTTCAGAACGGCATTGATTTTCGAATAGCGTTAATCATCAACTGGCAACCAGAAGAGAACGTCGCATCTACGCGGGTCAGTATTCCAATCGGTTCGCCTGCACCATGACCCGGAACAGGCAGGGCCACCAGCGTGGCATGACGCAGGTCGTCTTTTACAGCGCCAGAAGGGACAAACCACACGTAATCGTATTCAACCGTAAGTTGACGAGATAGCGAAGCAGACAGCGTTTCGATACAACCCGAAGGAATTTTACATCCCTGGCTCTGCACTAATGCATCTGAATGCTGGCGTGGCGCAGTGCCTTCTGGTGATACAACGACCGGCCATTCCAGCACCCGGCTTAGCGTTACGTTCTCCTGAAGTAGCGGGTGATTGGGGCGGACAACCAGCTTCAGCGATTCAAGAAACAGCAGTTCATAATTAAGCCCGTTCATCAGTTCAGGATCTGACATCCGACCAATGCCGATATCGATTTCCCCGGTTTTTAAACCCGCCAGAATCATAGGGTTACTCATTGTCGCAACTTGCAAGGTCGTCTCTTTTTGTTGCTGATGAAACTGACCTATAACCGAAGGTAATATCCCTAGTGCCGCAGTAGGTAGCGCACCAACCCTGACGACATCATTATTAAGACCTTCTTTACGATGAAGCGACTGTCCGGCAGTGTTGATGGCGTCAAGAACTCTGACTGCATGCGTTAAAAATTGTTCGCCGGGTAAGGTAAGTTGCGCCCCCTGACGACCACGCTCAAACAAGCGAGCGCCCGTCAGCTGCTCCAGTTCATTCAATGTCTTAGAGAGCGCAGGTTGACTCAAATTAAGGGTTTCAGCCGCGCGCCCCAAAGTTCCTTGTTGTGCGACAGCTACGAATGTATGAAGGTGGCGCAAACGGATGCGCTGACTAAACAGACTATTTTTTTCCATAAGCGATGTTAAAAACGAAGCGGTGTCGCTGACAAGTGAAGTTGTTTTATTATGATAACTTGATTGCAAAATATTATTAACAATTAAAGCAACTATGTTACAGCAAAATGGATAATATTGATGTTTTCGCGGCGAGATCACAGTTTGTAAATTCTTCCAGCCGGAGTGAATGCGGTTACCTACACTCCAGATTACTGACCACTGGAGGCAGACACTATGGCGAACAGCATCACGGCGGATGAGATTCGGGAACAGTTTTCGCAGGCAATGTCAGCCATGTACCAGCAAGAAGTTCCGCAGTACGGCACGCTGCTGGAACTGGTAGCTGATGTAAATCTGGCGGTGCTGGAAAACAATCCTCAACTGCACGAAAAAATGGTAAATGCAGACGAGCTGGCGCGACTGAATGTTGAACGTCATGGGGCGATTCGCGTTGGGACTGCACAAGAGCTTGCTACTCTTCGGCGGATGTTTGCCATTATGGGGATGTACCCGGTGAGCTATTACGATCTCTCGCAGGCAGGGGTGCCGGTACATTCGACAGCATTTCGGCCCATTGATGATGCTTCTCTGGCGCGTAATCCCTTCCGCGTTTTTACCTCGTTACTCCGTCTTGAGCTTATCGAGAACGAAATTTTGCGCCAGAAAGCGGCGGAGATTCTGCGTCAGCGCGATATCTTCACCCCACGTTGTCGACAACTGTTAGAGGAATATGAGCAGCAGGGCGGTTTTAACGAAACACAGGCACAGGAGTTTGTGCAGGAAGCCCTGGAAACGTTTCGCTGGCACCAGTCAGCAACGGTAGATGAAGAAACCTATCGCGCCTTGCACAACGAAAATCGGTTGATTGCTGATGTGGTCTGTTTTCCTGGATGCCATATCAACCATCTGACGCCACGTACGCTGGATATTGACCGGGTGCAGTCGATGATGCCTGAATGCGGAATTGAACCCAAAGTTCTGATCGAAGGGCCGCCGCGCCGCGAGGTGCCGATTTTACTACGCCAGACCAGCTTTAAAGCACTGGAAGAGACGGTGTTGTTTGCGGGGCAGAAACAGGGCACGCATACCGCGCGCTTTGGTGAAATTGAGCAGCGTGGTGTGGCATTAACGCCGAAAGGGCGACAACTGTATGATGATCTTCTGCGGAACGCTGGAACCGGGCAGGATAATCTCACTCACCAAATGCATTTACAGGAAACCTTCCGCACTTTTCCTGACAGTGAGTTTTTAATGCGTCAGCAAGGGCTGGGATGGTTCCGGTACCGTCTGACGCCTTCGGGTGAGGCGCATCGTCAGGTGATTCATCCCGGAGACGATCCACAGCCCTTAATAGAACGTGGTTGGGTAGTGGCGCAACCCATTACCTATGAAGATTTCTTGCCCGTTAGCGCGGCGGGGATCTTCCAGTCAAATCTGGGTAATGAAACGCGGGCATGCAATCACGGTGATGCCAGTCGCGAAGCATTTGAGCAGGCGTTGGGGTGTCCGGTTTTGGATGAGTTCCAGCTTTATCAGGAAGCGGAAGAACGCAGTAAACGTCGCTGTGGTTTGCTTTAAATTCTGACCATCCGCCTTTGCAAAAATTTGCCTGATTTTACAAACGAATCAGGCTCATCCCATCGACATAAAAAAAATGCCAATTTATGCATATTCTCTGATTTCAACAATTGGATTATTAATAAATATTGTCTAGAGTGAGCGGTCATAAATAAGCACTTTCTTGCCGCTGAAAATGACCAGCGCGGGACCATTCACAACACCAGAAGGACTCACTTTCAGGTATGGATCGTAGACGATTTATTAAAGGTTCAATGGCTATGGCCGCCGTGTGCGGTACCAGCGGCATTGCTTCTCTTTTTTCTCAGGCGGCATTCGCGGCCGATTCTGATATTGCCGACGGGCAAACCCAGCGTTTTGACTTCTCCATTCTACAGTCAATGGCGCACGACTTAGCGCAAACAGCATGGCGTGGTGCACCACGTCCGTTACCTGACACTTTGGCGACAATGACGCCGCAGGCTTATAACAGTATTCAATACGACGCCGAAAAATCGCTCTGGCATAACGTTGAGAACCGTCAACTGGACGCTCAGTTTTTCCATATGGGAATGGGATTCCGTCGCCGCGTTCGTATGTTTTCTGTAGATCCAGCAACACATCTGGCGCGTGAAATTCACTTTCGCCCGGAGTTGTTCAAATACAACGATGCGGGTGTGGATACCAAACAATTAGAAGGGCAAAGCGATCTCGGTTTTGCCGGTTTTCGCGTGTTTAAAGCCCCCGAACTGGCGCGCCGTGATGTAGTATCATTCCTCGGCGCGAGTTATTTCCGCGCCGTTGATGACACATATCAATACGGTTTGTCGGCCCGCGGCCTGGCGATCGACACTTACACCGACAGCAAAGAAGAGTTCCCCGACTTTACCGCCTTCTGGTTTGATACGGTAAAACCAGGGGCAACCACCTTTACCGTTTATGCGTTGCTCGATAGCGCCAGCATTACTGGTGCCTATAAGTTCACTATCCATTGTGAGAAAAATCAGGTGATTATGGATGTGGAAAATCACCTGTATGCGCGCAAAGACATTAAACAGCTGGGCATTGCGCCGATGACCAGTATGTTCAGCTGCGGTACTAATGAACGTCGGATGTGCGACACCATTCATCCGCAAATCCATGACTCTGATCGTCTGTCCATGTGGCGGGGCAACGGCGAGTGGATTTGCCGTCCGCTGAACAATCCGCAAAAATTGCAGTTCAATGCTTACACCGACAACAACCCGAAAGGGTTTGGTTTATTGCAACTGGATCGTGATTTCTCCCATTATCAGGACATTATGGGCTGGTATAACAAACGCCCAAGTCTGTGGGTGGAACCGCGTAACAAGTGGGGTAAGGGCACCATCGGCCTGATGGAAATCCCAACAACGGGCGAAACGCTGGATAACATTGTCTGCTTCTGGCAGCCAGAAAAAGCTGTAAAAGCGGGTGATGAGTTTGCATTCCAGTATCGTCTGTACTGGAGTGCGCAACCGCCTGTTCATTGCCCATTAGCGCGCGTTATGGCGACGCGTACCGGCATGGGCGGTTTCCCGGAAGGTTGGGCGCCAGGTGAACACTATCCCGAAAAATGGGCGCGACGTTTTGCCGTCGATTTCGTTGGTGGTGATCTGAAAGCTGCCGCGCCAAAAGGCATTGAGCCGGTGATTACGCTTTCCAGTGGGGAAGCGAAGCAAATCGAAATTCTCTATATTGAACCCATTGATGGTTATCGTATTCAGTTTGACTGGTATCCGACTTCGGACTCCACTGATCCGGTCGATATGCGGATGTATCTGCGTTGTCAGGGCGACGCTATCAGTGAAACATGGCTGTATCAGTATTTCCCGCCAGCGCCGGATAAACGTCAGTATGTTGATGACCGCGTGATGAGTTAATCGTTTTTTCTTCGGCATCTTCTTCGGGAGGTGCCGTCTGGTTAAACACGATCCCGCTCGCATTTTTCCCTAAGTTAAATGAGTAATCTGATGGTGTGTATTTCAGATACACCTTGTCAGCCACTAACAGGGAGTGCGTATGTTTCCAGAATACCGAGATTTAATATCCCGTCTGAAAAACGAAAATCCTCGCTTTATGTCCTTGTTCGATAAACACAATAAACTTGATCATGAAATTGCCAGAAAGGAAGGTTCCGACGGTCGAGGGTACAATGCGGAAGTGGTCCGCATGAAAAAACAAAAGCTACAGTTAAAAGATGAGATGCTCAAAATCCTGCAGCAGGTGAGCGTCAAAGAGGTGTAAACTTTCCTAAGCCGCCAGCCAGGCGGCTTTTTTAACAGCTGCATGGATTGACTGGAGATAAGATGACTGAAACGATAAAAGTAAGCGAATCACTTGAATTACATGCTGTTGCGGAAAGTCATGTCACACCTCTTTATCAGTTAATCTGTAAAAATAAAACCTGGTTACAGCAGTCGCTAAACTGGCCGCAGTTTGTTCAAAGTGAAGAGGACACGCGAAAAACGGTGCAGGGTAATGTGATGTTGCATCAACGCGGCTATGCCAAAATGTTCATGATTTTCAAAGAAGATGAACTTATCGGCGTTATCTCTTTTAATCGTATTGAACCACTGAATAAAACCGCTGAAATCGGCTACTGGCTGGACGAATCTCATCAGGGGCAGGGGATCATTTCTCAGGCGCTGCAGGCATTGATTCATCATTACGCTCAGTCTGGTGAACTTAGACGCTTCGTGATCAAATGTCGGGTGGACAATCCGCAAAGCAACCAGGTAGCGTTGCGCAATGGTTTTATCCTTGAAGGTTGCCTTAAACAGGCTGAGTTCCTGAATGATGCCTATGATGATGTGAACTTATACGCGCGTATTATCGATTCACAATAACCCTGCCAGCAGCGTTCGCGTAATGCGCTCCTCGCCGTTAATGACTTTTGGACCACGGACATGAATCGTGTCGCCATCAAAGGCTTCAACGACGGCGTGGTCAGTTAACTCCACATGGTTTTCAATTATCACCGCACCTGTAATACGGCTCTCACCTTGTATGACAACGTGCTCGTCGAGCAGAATCGGTCCGCCACGTACCACGGCATTTCCGCCAATCAAGACATGATGTTTTAACACACAATTACCTTCCACAATGGCATATTCCGCCACCTGTGAACTGTAATGAATCGTCGGAATGGCATCTTCTTCTATGCCAGCTTTCACCTGCGCGTGACCGTAGACTTTAGCGCAATCGCATAGCCAGACGTTGTTCTCTTCATTACCTTCAACACTGGCAAAATCAAAAACTTCGGCGCGATGTTCAATAAAAGCATACCGGACGACGGCATCGCCATAAATTTGTGCCTGGTGGACAATACGCGAGGCGCTAACCTTTGCGCGATCATAAATTTGTAGCAGGAGTTGATGGTCGGGCGTTAAGCCTTGTGCGGCGACGATCATAGAATGTTGATCAATTAAGGCGTGACCAAATATTCTACATTGACCACAAACTAATGAGTCACGAATGGTGACACTGTCACTTATATATGCACCCTGGCTGATTTCACTATTATCGATCCAGACATTATCCGTTGCGTAAACCTCTCCCCACAGCACGCTGGTGCCGGTGATACGCGTATTCCCGGAAATCACCGTTCCGCCGAACGCAATAGCATTCTGGTCGTAAATCCAGCAATTTCCTTCCTGTGCTAACACCGTTTCGTGATCGATCCAGCCGCCAGCGCTTCCTGCTATCACATCGTTAAAATCGCTCATGGCGATAATTTGCCGTAATAACACACTTTTTTTAGTGCCATCTTCCTGATAACTAAAGGCTCGCTGTTCTTCACTTAGACGATATTTACGCATAGCGTTTTCCCACAGGTGACTTACTATAACCGTAGCAAATTCTGCGGCTCTGGCTATGCTCGAGAAAATTCCATAAAATGCATTTCAAATATACTTTATAAATTAAACAAAATGAGTAAGAAGATGCAGAGCGATAAAGTGCTCAATTTGCCGGCAGGCTACTTTGGTATTGTGTTGGGGACGATAGGGATGGGATTTGCCTGGCGCTATGCCAGCCAGCTTTGGCAGGTCAGCCACTGGTTGGGTGATGGGCTGGTGATTCTGGCGATGATCATCTGGGGATTATTGACTGGCGCATTTATTACCCGACTCATACGCTTTCCGCATAGCGTGCTGGCAGAAGTGCGCCATCCAGTGCTGAGCAGTTTTGTGAGTTTGTTTCCGGCAACGACGATGCTGGTGGCGATTGGTTTTGTTCCGTGGTTTCGCCCACTGGCGGTGTGCCTGTTCAGTTTTGGTGTCGTGGTTCAGTTGGCTTATGCCGCATGGCAAACTGCGGGATTATGGCGCGGATCTCACCCTGAAGAAGCTACCACGCCTGGACTGTATCTGCCGACAGTTGCCAACAACTTTATCAGCGCAATGGCCTGTGGTGCGTTGGGCTACACCGACGCCGGTCTGGTGTTTTTAGGCGCAGGCGTTTTCTCATGGCTAAGCCTGGAACCGGTGATCTTGCAGCGTCTGCGCAGTTCGGGAGAATTACCCACGGCACTGCGGACATCACTCGGCATTCAGCTCGCTCCTGCGCTGGTGGCCTGTAGTGCCTGGCTGAGCGTCAACGGCGGCGAGGGTGACACGCTGGCGAAAATGCTTTTCGGTTATGGACTGCTGCAACTGCTGTTTATGCTACGTCTGATGCCATGGTATCTCTCCCAGCCATTTAATGCTTCATTCTGGAGTTTCTCGTTCGGTGTATCTGCACTGGCAACCACCGGTTTGCATCTGGGGAGTGGCAGCGATAATGGATTTTTCCATACGCTGGCGGTGCCGCTGTTTATCTTTACCAATTTTATTATTGCAATACTGCTCATCCGTACTTTTGCGCTTCTGATGCAGGGAAAATTGTTAGTCAGAACCGAGCGCGCCGTTTTAATGAAAGCAGAGGACAAAGAATGATCATTCGTGATGAAAACTATTTTACTGATAAATATGAATTAACCCGCACACACTCTGAAGTGCTGGAAGCGGTGAAAGTGGTTAAACCGGGTAAAACGCTGGATCTGGGCTGTGGCAATGGTCGTAACAGTCTTTACCTGGCAGCCAATGGTTATGATGTTGACGCATGGGATAAAAATGCCATGAGTATCGCCAACGTCGAGCGCATTAAGTCCATTGAAAATCTGGATAATTTACACACCCGGGTCGTTGATCTGAATAACCTCACATTTGATGGACAGTACGATTTTATTCTTTCTACTGTGGTGCTGATGTTCCTTGAGGCTAAAACCATCCCAGGGCTGATTGCCAATATGCAACGTTGCACTAAACCTGGCGGTTACAACCTGATTGTGGCGGCGATGGATACCGCTGATTATCCATGTACCGTCGGCTTCCCGTTTGCCTTCAAAGAGGGGGAATTACGTCGATATTACGAAGGCTGGGAGAGGGTGAAATACAATGAAGACGTCGGCGAGCTGCACCGCACCGACGCCAACGGTAATCGTATTAAACTGCGTTTCGCCACGATGCTGGCACGTAAAAAATGATCCGGTAAGAACAAAGCGCGTGAAAATTCCCCACGCTGAGATGGTTTACTGTTCTTCTTTTCGGTAAGCATATTTTTTATCGAAGGGATGTGAAATTAATCACAGTAGTCGAAGTTTTTTAGCCGCTTAACTTACTGAAATTTAACTACTGATGATTGACTTAGCCCCTTTTTCGGCATTGACTATGTCGTCTGAAAAGGGGCTAAAAAATTTATTTTCACCAACACTTTTTTTGCCACAACACGAAGCGGCGCTTTTTGCTATAACTTAGAAAGTAATATAATCATCTCAGGAAACTATTCATGCGTACCACATCATTTGCGAAAGTTGCAGCTTTATGCGGCTTGTTGGCTCTGTCTGGTTGTGCCTCTAAAATCACCCAGCCAGATAAATATTCTGGTTTTTTAAACAATTACTCTGATTTAAAAGAAACAACCTCGGCAACAGGTAAACCTGTTTTACGTTGGGTAGACCCGAGTTTTGATCAAAGCAAATATGACAGCATCGTCTGGAACCCAATCACTTATTATCCGGTACCGAAACCTTCTACCCAGGTAGGGCAGAAAGTTCTGGATAAAATTTTGAACTATACCAACACCGAAATGAAAGAAGCGATAGCGCAGCGTAAACCACTGGTTACCACCGCTGGGCCGCGTAGTCTGATTTTCCGTGGGGCCATTACCGGTGTAGATACCAGTAAAGAAGGGCTGCAATTCTATGAAGTGGTTCCTGTTGCATTAGTGGTTGCGGGGACGCAAATGGCTACAGGCCACCGTACCATGGATACTCGCTTGTATTTTGAAGGTGAGCTGATTGATGCAGCGACTAATAAACCGGTTATCAAGGTCGTTCGTCAGGGCGAAGGTAAAGACCTGAATAACGAAAGTACGCCAATGGCTTTCGAAAATATTAAACAAGTTATTGATGACATGGCGACCGATGCCACCATGTTTGACGTTAACAAAAAGTAGTTCCAGACGCGCCATCGTTAGATGGCGCTTTTTATTATCGGTTTCTGTCAGCGATTAAATTCAACACCACGTAACAAACGCCTCCGGCAATTAATCCCCAAAACGCAGAACCAATCCCGAACAGCGTCAATCCACTTGCCGTTACCAGAAATGCCACCACCGCCGCGTCGCGCTCACGCTCATTATGCAGCGCCTGATACAAACTGCCGCCAATGGTACTCAACAGCGCAAGACCTGCCAGCATCTGGATCCAACTTACGGGCAGGGCAGCCATCATCCCGGTAATGGCACTACCAAACAGACCTGCGATCAAATAAAAAATGCCGGCAACGGCAGCGGCCAGCCAACGTTGATCTTTATCCGGATGCGCTTCCGGGCTTTGGCAAATAGCCGCGGTGATTGCCGCAATACCGACGGAATAAACGCCGAAAGGGGAAAAAACAAGCGCCAGCAATCCAGTAAACACAATCAACGGCGAAACAGGAGCCGAATACCCGGCTGCTTTCATTGCTGCGATACCCGGTGCGTTTTGCGATGCCATCGTCACCAGAAAAAGGGGGAGTGCAACGCTCAGACTGTGAGCAAACGAAAAATCAGGGGGAATATAAGTGGGGAGAACGGGTTTAAAGACAACATCAGTTGTGACAACGTCACCTTGCGCGATAACGATCACGATCCCAATAATCATCGCGGCAATTACCGCATAGCGCGGCGCAACGGCCCTGGTTGCCAGCCATGCCAGCAACATACTGCCACACAACGTAAATTGACCATCCAGACTGGCAAACGCCTGTAAACCAAAACGTAATAAAATCCCGGCAAGCATTGCCGCCGCAAGCGAGTGCGGAATAATGCGCATCAGACGAGCAAAGAGTCCCGTTATGCCGCAGAGGACTATTAACACGTTGGTGACAATAAAAACGCCGATGGTTTCGTTAAGTGTTAGTCCCTGCAATCCGGTGACCAACAAAGCCGCGCCAGGCGTTGACCATGCGGTGAGAACAGGTACGCGATACCATAATGTCAGAGCCAGCGTACTGACGCCCATTGCCAGCCCCAGCGCCGTCATCCAGCCAGAGATTTGTGCAGTGGTGGCTCCGGCGACAATCGCTGCTTGCCAGATTATTGCCGCTGAACTGGCGTAGCCAATTAATACCGCCAGAAACCCCGCCAGTAGCGTGGGTGGAGGAATAGAAAACAGACGCATAGTCACCTCGTGCGTTATAACGTACAGGTACCGTAGCATTTGTCCGTTATAACGCACAAGTGATAAACTTCCGTTTTGCCGGAGGAGTCGCATGGAAAATCTCGCTCGCTTTTTATCCACCACACTTAAACAACTACGTCAGCAGCGCGGCTGGAGTCTTTCGCGACTGGCAGAAGCGACGGGCGTTTCTAAAGCGATGTTAGGGCAGATTGAGCGTAATGAATCCAGCCCGACGGTCGCGACATTATGGAAAATTGCCACCGGGTTGAACGTGCCATTTTCAACATTTATTTCCCCGCCGCAGTCCGCTACGCCTTCAGTTTATGATCCACAACGGCAGGCGATGGTGATCACTTCGCTGTTTCCTTATGATCCACAACTCTGCTTTGAACACTTCTCGATTCAGATGGCACCCGGTGCAATAAGCGAATCGACGCCCCATGAAAAGGGGGTAATCGAACATGTCGTCGTCATTGATGGACAACTTGATCTGTGTGTTGATGGTGAATGGCAGAGCCTTAATTGTGGGGAAGGCGTTCGATTTGCTGCAGACGTCACGCATGTCTATCGTAATGGTGGAGAGCAAACCGTACATTTTCATTCCCTCATCCATTACCCGCGCAGTTAAGCGGGAAAACTATTTCGCAACGTCGCGCTTGTGGCTAAAATAGCCGCCATTTTTCAGCTACTGGATAAGAAAGTGACCGTATCTTCTCATCGTCTTGAACTGTTAAGCCCGGCACGCGATGCCGCCATTGCCCGCGAAGCTATTTTGCACGGTGCCGATGCTGTTTATATCGGCGGCCCTGGTTTTGGTGCCCGTCATAATGCCAGTAATAGCCTGAAAGATATTGCCGAGTTGGTGCCGTTTGCCCATCGTTATGGTGCAAAAATTTTCGTCACGCTTAACACCATTTTGCATGATGATGAGCTGGAACCCGCGCAACGGCTGATTACTGACCTCTACCAGACCGGTGTCGATGCGCTGATTGTTCAGGATATGGGGATTCTGGAACTTGATATTCCGCCGATTGAACTGCACGCCAGTACGCAGTGCGATATTCGTACAGTAGAAAAAGCGAAGTTCCTCTCTGATGTTGGCTTCACGCAGATTGTGCTGGCGCGAGAGCTGAATCTTGAGCAGCTCCGCGCGATTCACCAGGCCACGGACGCGACCATTGAATTCTTTATTCATGGCGCATTGTGCGTGGCCTATTCGGGTCAGTGCTACATTTCTCATGCGCAAACAGGGCGTAGCGCCAACCGTGGCGATTGCTCGCAGGCGTGCCGTTTGCCATACACATTGAAAGACGATCAGGGGCGGGTGGTTTCCTATGAAAAACATCTGCTGTCGATGAAAGATAACGATCAGACTGCCAACCTCGGCGCGCTGATTGATGCTGGCGTACGCTCCTTCAAGATTGAAGGGCGTTACAAAGATATGAGCTACGTGAAGAATATCACCGCCCATTATCGTCAGATGCTGGATGCCATTATTGAAGAACGTGGCGATCTGGCGCGCGCTTCATCAGGTCGTACTGAACATTTCTTTGTTCCATCGACGGAAAAGACTTTCCACCGTGGTAGCACAGATTATTTTGTGAATGCCCGTAAAGGCGATATTGGCGCGTTCGATTCGCCGAAATTTATCGGCCTGCCGGTGGGCGAAGTATTGAAAGTAGCGAAAGATCATATTGATGTTGCCGTTACCGAGCCACTGGCAAATGGCGATGGCCTGAACGTGATGATTAAACGTGAAGTCGTCGGTTTTCGTGCCAATACGGTAGAGAAAACCGGAGAAAATCAGTACCGCGTCTGGCCCAATGAAATGCCAGCAGATTTGCACAAAATTCGCCCGCATCACCCACTAAACCGTAATCTTGATCATAACTGGCAGCAGGCACTGACAAAAACCTCCAGCGAACGTCGGGTGGCGGTAGACATTGAACTGGGCGGCTGGCAGGAACAACTGATTCTGACCCTCACCAGTGAAGAGGGTGTCAGCATCACACATACGCTGGACGGGCAGTTCGACGAAGCCAATAACGCCGAAAAAGCAATGAACAATCTGAAGGATGGTCTGGCAAAACTGGGGCAAACCATCTATTACGCCCGCAATGTGCAAATTAATTTGCCGGGGGCGCTGTTTGTACCAAACAGTCTGTTAAACCAGTTCCGCCGTGAAGCCGCCGATATGCTTGATGCTGCGCGTCTTGCCAGTTACCAGCGCGGCAGCCGTAAACCGGTTGCTGATCCTGCGCCAGTTTATCCGCAAACGCATCTGAGTTTCCTCGCGAACGTATACAACCAGAAAGCGCGTGAATTTTATCATCGCTATGGTGTGCAACTGATTGACGCGGCGTATGAGGCACATGAAGAGAAGGGCGAAGTCCCGGTGATGATCACCAAGCATTGTCTGCGCTTTGCCTTCAATCTGTGCCCGAAACAGGCGAAAGGCAATATCAAAAGCTGGAAGGCGACGCCAATGCAACTGGTTAACGGCGATGAAGTATTAACGCTAAAGTTTGATTGCCGCCCATGCGAGATGCACGTCATTGGCAAAATCAAAAATCACATACTGAAAATGCCGTTACCGGGAAGCGTAGTGGCATCCGTAAGTCCGGATGATCTGCTGAAAACATTGCCGAAGCGAAAAGGGTAAAACGCCAGTTTTCGGGTTACTCACCACTCATCAAATCTGCATGATATTGCCTGCCGGGTAAGGTGTCACGCCGCATCCGGCAACACACGACTCAACGCTGTCCCGCTTCTGGTTTGCGCGATTTTTGCCAGTAAAAATGCTCGCGCAAACCTTCCGCCGACTCTTCCGCCACAGCACGCAATTCATCGCTGTCCGCTTCATGACGCAACTGATGATCCACATTCTTTACCCACATAAATTCATGTCCTTTGTGCCCTGCCATGAGTTGTCCTGAGAACAGTGCACACGTTAATAAGACAACCGATAACGCCTTCGAAAACATCCCGCCACCTTTTTCTAACCTTTTGCCGCTATGATGCCGATCGTTTCTTGAGGTTATTATTCAGTTTTGCAAATTAGAGCAAAGAAATTCTGGAATCTTCCTTCCTGATTTTGCATTGCATTCTGCCGTTGCGGCGATTTAGTGCTATTTTCGAGCACATTACACACGGAGGTAAACTTCGCCATTAAATAGTCACGATCACTTTATTGAAGTGCCTTTGAGCGTCGCCTCTAAGGTATTGCTGTTAAATGCTTTTTTACAGTCAGAAATCACTCAGCAAGAGTTAGCCCGGCGAATTGGCAAACATAAACAGGAGATTACTCGCCTATTTAATTTGCACCATGCGACAAAAATCGACGCCGTCCAGCTCGCGGCTAATGCGCTTGGCAAAGAGTTATCGCTGGTGATGGTTTGATTACAGTTAATGAAAAGTTGTCATTTTTAACAACTGATATAGACTGCCGAATCATCTGCACATAATTACGATTCGATAATGAAAAAATACCAGCAGCTTGCAGAACAATTACGCGAGCAGATTGCGTCGGGTATCTGGCAACCCGGCGATCGTTTGCCTTCGTTGCGTGACCAGGTGGCGCTTTCTGGCATGAGCTTTATGACTGTCAGCCATGCCTATCAGTTGCTCGAAAGTCAGGGATATATTATCGCGCGACCGCAATCGGGTTATTACGTTGCGCCACAGGCAATAAAAATGCCGAAAGCGACAGTCATTCCAGTCACACGAGATGAAGCAGTCGATATCAACACCTATATTTTTGATATGTTGCAGGCCAGTCGCGATCCGTCGGTAGTTCCGTTTGCCTCGGCCTTTCCCGACCCGCGACTTTTCCCCCTCCAACAACTAAACCGCTCGCTGGCGCAGGTAAGCAAAACCGCCACGGCGATGAGCGTGATTGAAAACTTACCGCCAGGAAACGTAGAACTGCGTCAGGCTATTGCTCGTCGCTATGCCTTACAGGGCATCACCATTTCACCTGATGAAATTGTCATTACCGCCGGGGCGTTAGAGGCATTAAACCTCAGTTTGCAAGCGGTAACTGAACCGGGCGATTGGGTGATAGTAGAGAATCCTTGTTTCTACGGCGCGTTGCAGGCGCTGGAGCGGTTACGGCTGAAGGCGTTATCGGTAGCGACGGATATTAAAGAAGGGATCGATCTTCAGGCGCTGGAACTGGCGTTGCAGGAGTATCCGGTGAAAGCGTGCTGGCTGATGACTAATAGCCAGAACCCACTTGGATTTACCTTAACGCCGCAGAAAAAAGTGCGGCTGGTAGCGTTGCTCAATCAGTACAACGTAACGCTGATTGAAGATGACGTTTATAGCGAACTTTATTTTGGACGGGAAAAACCGCTGCCTGCGAAAGCGTGGGATCGCCACGATGGTGTTTTGCATTGCTCTTCGTTTTCGAAATGTCTGGTGCCTGGTTTTCGTATTGGTTGGGTCGCCGCCGGAAAACATGCACGTAAAATTCAACGCTTGCAGTTGATGAGTACGCTTTCCACCAGCTCACCGATGCAGCTTGCGCTGGTGGATTACCTTTCTACTCGCCGATACGATGCTCATCTTCGTCGCCTGCGTCGCCAGCTTGCGGAACGTAAACAACGCGCCTGGCAGGCTTTGCTGCGTTATCTGCCTGCGGAAGTCAAAATTCATCACAATGACAGCGGTTATTTTCTCTGGCTGGAGCTCCCCGAGCCGTTAGATGCAGGAGAATTAAGCCTGGTGGCACTGACGCATCATATCAGTATTGCGCCGGGTAATATGTTTTCTACCGGTGAAAACTGGTCACGTTTTTTTCGTTTTAATACCGCGTGGCAGTGGGGAGAACGTGAAGAACAGGCGGTAAAACAATTAGGCAAACTTATTCAAGAACGGCTGTAATAGCGTTTAATTTAATTCCTCTCAGGTTGGGTAATATGAATTTCGAATAGCAGTCATATATCCTAACTCCTTGTCTATACTCCAGAAGATAACCTTACAGACGGCATAATGCGCGGTAGCTCACAACCTGATTAAATTTTCTCAGGGCCGAAGGTGTGCCTGCAAGCCGCCGTCTATGGTTAAACAAGGAGATATTTTTACGGCACGGCGGCTGAACAATTAATTACGACAGGAGTAAGACCTTATGAGCAAGACATTTGCCCGCAGCAGCCTGTGTGCGCTCAGCATGACAATAATGACCGCTCACGCCGCCGAACCGCCTACCAATTTAGAGAATCCGGAAGGGCGACTGGATATTATCGCCTGGCCGGGATACATCGAACGCGGACAAACTGATAAACAGTACGACTGGGTAACGCAATTCGAAAAAGAGACAGGCTGCGCGGTGAATGTTAAAACCGCCGCGACTTCCGATGAAATGGTCAGTCTGATGGTCAAAGGGGGTTACGATCTGGTTACGGCATCCGGCGATGCCTCGCTGCGTTTGATTATGGGCAAACGCGTGCAGCCAATTAATACCGCCTTGATTCCCAACTGGAAAGCGCTCGATCCGCGCGTGGTTAAAGGCGACTGGTTTAACGTTGGCGGCAAAGTTTACGGCACACCTTACCAATGGGGGCCGAACCTGCTGATGTACATCACTAAAACCTTCCCGACGCCGCCGGATAGCTGGCAAGTGGTTTTTGTTGAGCAGAATCTGCCGGACGGCAAGAGCAATAAAGGCCGGGTACAGGCTTATGATGGCCCTATCTACATTGCGGATGCCGCGTTGTTCGTCAAAGCCACGCAGCCACAGTTGGGCATCAGCGATCCGTATCAACTCACCGAAGAACAGTATCAGGCGGTGCTGAAAGTGCTGCGCGATCAACATAGTTTGATCCATCGCTACTGGCATGACACTACCGTGCAAATGAGCGATTTCAAAAACGAGGGTGTGGTTGCTTCCAGTGCATGGCCCTATCAGGCCAACGCCCTGAAAGCCGAAGGCCAGCCTGTCGCTACCGTTTTCCCGAAGGAGGGCGTTACCGGTTGGGCTGACACCACCATGCTACATAGCGAAGCGAAACATCCGGTTTGCGCCTACAAATGGATGAACTGGTCATTAACCCCAAAAGTGCAGGGCGATGTGGCGGCCTGGTTTGGCTCGTTACCAGTAGTGCCGCAAGGGTGTAAAGCCAGTCCGTTATTAGGCGAGAAAGGTTGTGAAACAAACGGTTTTAACTATTTCGATAAAATCGCCTTCTGGAAAACGCCTATAGCAGAAGGGGGCAAGTTTGTTCCCTACAGTCGCTGGACGCAGGATTACATTGCCATTATGGGCGGTCGCTAACTTCGCTGGGGTGTTTTATGACGTACGCAGTGGAGTTTGACAACGTCTCACGGTTGTACGGTGACGTGCGCGCAGTAAATGGCGTCAGTATTGCGATAAAAGATGGTGAGTTCTTCTCTATGCTGGGGCCGTCCGGCTCCGGCAAAACCACTTGCCTGCGCCTGATTGCTGGATTCGAACAGCTTTCCGGCGGGGCTATCTCTATTTTTGGTACGCCCGCCAGCAATCTGCCACCGTGGGAGCGGGACGTGAATACTGTCTTCCAGGACTACGCGCTATTTCCGCATATGTCGATTCTTGACAACGTAGCCTACGGGCTGATGGTCAAAGGCGTGAATAAAAAGCAGCGGCACGCAATGGCGCAAGAGGCGCTTGAGAAAGTGGCGTTGGGGTTTGTACAGCAACGTAAACCGTCACAACTTTCTGGTGGTCAGCGCCAGCGAGTCGCCATCGCCAGAGCACTGGTGAACGAACCGCGTGTGTTGTTGCTGGATGAACCGCTCGGCGCGCTGGATCTCAAATTGCGCGAGCAAATGCAGCTTGAGCTGAAAAAGCTGCAACAGTCTCTCGGTATCACTTTTATCTTCGTTACCCACGATCAGGGCGAAGCGTTATCGATGTCCGATCGGGTGGCGGTTTTCAATAATGGACGCATTGAACAGGTCGATTCTCCGCGCGATCTCTATATGCGCCCGCGCACGCCGTTTGTTGCGGGATTCGTTGGGACATCGAATGTTTTTGATGGACTGATGGCAGAGAAACTTTGTGGCATGACGGGAAGCTTCGCACTACGACCGGAACATATCCGCCTCAACACCCCTGGAGAAATGCAGGCTAATGGCACGATCCAGGCGGTGCAGTATCAGGGCGCGGCAACTCGTTTTGAACTGACACTGAGCGGCGGTGAAAAACTGCTGGTGAGTCAGGCCAATATGACAGGCGAAGAACTGCCTGCCACGCTCACGCCCGGACAACAGGTGATGGTTTCCTGGTCGCGTGATGTGATGGTGGCGCTGGTTGAGGAGAGGTGAATGGCGATGAACGTATTGCAATCACCTTCACGTCCAGGTCTGGGTAAGGTGCCCGGTTTCTTCTGGCGTAATCCGGGGCTGGGGCTGTTTTTGCTGCTGCTTGGCCCGCTAATGTGGTTTGGCATTGTCTATTTCGGCTCGCTGCTGACGCTGTTATGGCAGGGCTTTTATACCTTTGACGATTTCACCATGTCGGTAACGCCGGAACTGACGCTGGCGAATATCCGTGCGCTGTTTAATCCGGCGAATTACGACATCATTGTCCGCACGCTGACCATGGCTGTGGCGGTGACTATCGCCAGCGCCATTCTGGCTTTTCCAATGGCGTGGTATATGGCGCGCTATACCAGCGGAAAAATGAAAGCGTTTTTTTATATTGCGGTAATGTTGCCGATGTGGGCGAGCTACATTGTTAAAGCCTATGCCTGGACGTTATTGCTGGCAAAAGATGGCGTGGCGCAGTGGTTTTTACAACATCTGGGGCTGGAACCACTGCTGACTGCGTTCCTCACGCTACCGGCGGTGGGCGGCAATACGCTGTCAACTTCCGGGCTGGGGCGCTTTCTGGTGTTTCTCTATATCTGGTTGCCGTTCATGATCCTCCCGGTGCAGGCGGCGCTTGAGCGTTTGCCGCCGTCATTGTTGCAGGCGTCGGCTGATCTTGGCGCACGTCCACGACAAACCTTTCGCTATGTGGTGCTGCCGCTGGCAATCCCGGGTATTGCCGCTGGCTCTATCTTTACCTTCTCACTCACGCTGGGCGATTTTATTGTCCCGCAGCTGGTTGGCCCTCCAGGATATTTTATCGGCAATATGGTTTATTCCCAGCAGGGGGCGATTGGCAATATGCCGATGGCGGCGGCATTCACCCTGGTGCCGATTGTTCTCATCGCACTCTATCTGGCGTTTGTGAAACGTCTGGGAGCGTTCGATGCACTCTGAACGCGCACCGTTTTTCCTCAAACTGGCGGCCTGGGGCGGCGTGGTTTTCCTACATTTTCCCATCCTGATTATCGCTGCCTATGCGTTTAACACTGAAGATGCGGCGTTTAGTTTTCCACCGCAAGGCCTGACGCTGCGCTGGTTTAGCGTGGCAGCACAGCGTAGTGATATCCTTGATTCCGTGACACTGTCACTTAAAGTGGCGGCGCTGGCGACATTAATCGCGCTGGTGTTAGGGACGCTGGCAGCTGCCGCGCTGTGGCGACGAGACTTTTTCGGCAAAAACGCCATTTCGCTGTTACTGTTGCTGCCCATTGCGCTGCCGGGCATTGTCACTGGTCTGGCGCTATTAACCGCCTTTAAAACCATCAATCTGGAGCCAGGATTTTTCACCATCGTGGTCGGTCATGCGACTTTTTGCGTAGTGGTGGTGTTTAACAATGTCATCGCCCGTTTTCGCCGCACCTCGTGGAGTCTGGTTGAGGCGTCAATGGATCTTGGGGCCAATGGCTGGCAAACCTTCCGCTACGTAGTGTTGCCGAATCTCAGTTCGGCGTTACTGGCTGGAGGAATGCTGGCGTTTGCCTTGTCGTTCGATGAAATCATCGTGACGACTTTTACGGCAGGTCATGAACGAACGTTACCGTTGTGGTTGCTCAATCAGCTTGGGCGACCGCGTGATGTCCCGGTAACCAACGTGGTGGCACTGCTGGTTATGTTGGTAACAACCTTGCCGATCCTGGGGGCCTGGTGGCTAACCCGCGAAGGCGACAATGGTCAATAACCACTGATACAGGAATATGCTATGCAACATAAGTTACTGATTAACGGAGAACTGGTTAGCGGCGAAGGGGAAAAACAGCCTGTCTATAATCCGGCAACGGGGGACGTTTTACTGGAGATTGCCGAGGCATCCGCAGAGCAGGTCAATGCTGCTGTTCGCGCGGCAGATGCAGCATTTGCCGAATGGGGGCAAACCACGCCAAAAGCGCGTGCGGAATGCCTGCTGAAACTGGCTGATGTTATCGAAGAAAATGGTCAGGTTTTTGCCGAACTGGAGTCCCGTAATTGTGGCAAACCGCTGCATAGCGCGTTCAATGATGAAATTCCGGCGATTGTCGATGTCTTTCGCTTTTTCGCCGGTGCGGCGCGCTGCCTGAATGGTCTGGCGGCAGGTGAATATCTTGAAGGTCATACTTCGATGATCCGTCGCGATCCGTTGGGGGTCGTGGCTTCTATCGCACCGTGGAATTATCCGCTGATGATGGCTGCGTGGAAACTGGCTCCGGCGCTGGCGGCAGGGAACTGCGTAGTGCTTAAACCATCAGAAATTACCCCGCTGACCGCGTTGAAGTTGGCAGAGCTGGCGAAAGATATCTTCCCGGCTGGCGTGATTAACGTGCTGTTTGGCAGAGGCAAGACGGTGGGAGATCCGCTGACCGGACATCCCAAAGTGCGGATGGTGTCGCTGACGGGTTCTATCGCCACTGGGGAACACATCATCAGCCATACCGCGCCGTCCATTAAGCGTACTCATATGGAACTTGGTGGCAAAGCGCCAGTGATTGTTTTTGATGATGCGGATATTGAAGCAGTGGTCGAAGGTGTACGTACTTTTGGCTATTACAATGCCGGACAGGATTGTACTGCGGCTTGTCGGATCTACGCGCAAAAAGGCATTTACGATACGCTGGTGGAAAAACTCGGTGCTGCGGTGGCAACGTTAAAATCGGGTTCGCCGGATGACGAGTCTACGGAGCTTGGACCTTTAAGCTCGCTGGCGCATCTCGAACGCGTCAGCAAGGCGGTAGAAGAGGCGAAAGCGACAGGGCACATCAAAGTGATCACTGGCGGTGAAAAGCGCAAGGGTAATGGCTATTACTATGCGCCGACGCTGCTGGCTGGCGCATTACAGGACGATGCCATCGTGCAAAAAGAGGTATTTGGTCCGGTAGTGAGTGTTACGCTCTTCGACAACGAAGAACAGGTGGTGAACTGGGCGAATGACAGTCAGTACGGACTTGCATCTTCGGTATGGACGAAAGATGTGGGCAGGGCGCATCGCGTCAGCGCGCGGCTGCAATATGGTTGTACCTGGGTCAATACCCATTTCATGCTGGTAAGTGAAATGCCGCACGGTGGGCAGAAACTTTCTGGTTACGGCAAGGATATGTCACTTTATGGGCTGGAGGATTACACTGTCGTCCGCCACGTCATGGTTAAACATTAAGGATAATATTGCAGATCGTAAGAGTATGAGATGATCTTGCGTACTGTCAGAGCACTGATTTCTCTGACAGTACGTGCTGCGTGCAAAATCACTACATCAAATAAACCAGCCAAATCTCATAGAGATAAGAGTAAACAAACCAACAGCAGCAAAGACATTTATCAGTACTACAGTTCTACTGGAAACATTCATTTTTGCCACCTTTTATCATTGCCCCTATGTGTATAGTACGGGTTAAGAAAATCCGCAATAATACTCATTCTGAAGATAGATAAGGGCAAGTTGCTGTTTGATGATTTTTTCTCTAACTGGTGAAAAAACTTGATGCACGTCAAAAAATGACGCATATTTGCGCGCGTTTTATTCATCTGGCTGGACGCCCGTACATGTCTCTCTATCAACATATGCTTGTTTTTTATGCGGTTATGGCAGCAATCGCATTTCTTATCACCTGGTTTCTTTCTCACGATAAGAAACGCATCCGTTTCTTAAGCGCCTTTCTGGTGGGGGCAACATGGCCGATGAGTTTCCCGGTGGCGCTGTTGTTTTCTCTGTTTTAAATCTTATGCACTGGCTTGACGGCACCACGCAGACTTATATCATTTGGATGAATCGATAAATTTCACAAGTGGCTAAGGAGAAAGTATGTCGCATCTGGATGAAGTCATCGCGCGCGTGGATGCCGCGATTGAAGAGAGCGTCATTGCCCATATGAACGAATTATTAATCGCCCTGAGCGATGACGCGGAGTTAAGTCGGGAAGATCGCTACACCCAGCAGCAGCGTTTGCGCACCGCTATTGCTCATCACGGTCGCAAACATAAAGAAGATATGGAAGCGCGCCACGAACAGTTAACCAAAGGCGGTACCATCCTCTGATTAAAATGAGCGTCTGGCCACCAGCCAGGCGCCAACCACAAGTAAAATTGCGCCACAAATTGGGCCGATCAACGCCCGAAGTGGTACGCCATGGCTGCGGAAGATATCCAGCACCAGACCGCCAATCAGCTGGCTGGCGACCAGTACTGCAATAGTTGTCGCCGCTCCCACATTCTGATATCCGCTGATACTGGCGAAGACAAAAAACGATCCCAGCAAGCCAGGTATAAGTGTCCACCAGCGCACGCTGGACACCAGTTCGCCAAACCCCGCCATGCCTTGTTTAAACCATAAAATAGAAACAAAGAGCACAATCCCCACCAGTGAGTTCAGCAACATGGCGATGAGAATGGTAGAGGAGGTCTGGGTGATGCGCACCATCAGCGTGTTCTGGACTACCAGACCAATCCCGGCTGCAATCAAAAAGGCAAGGGTAAGTGACTGATTCATCCGATCGCGTCCGGTTCAGTGCGCTCGTCGAGTTGCAACTGCATAAATGTCAGATCCAGCCAGCGCCCAAATTTAGTACCTACCTGCGGCATTTGCGCGGTGACGACAAATCCCAGCGACTGGTGCAGATGCAGCGAGGCCTGATTTTGCGATTCGATCCCGGCGACCATGACATGCTTCCCGCAATCCCGCGCTTCATCAATCAATCGGCTTAACAATTTACGCCCCAGACCTTTCCCCTGATGATCGGGATGGACATAAACCGAATGTTCCACGGTATGGCGAAAACCATCAAAACTACGCCAGTCGCCAAACGAGGCATATCCCGTCACTACGCCATCTTCTTCACTCACCAGCACCGGATAACCTGCTATGGTCCGCGCTTCAAACCAGGCAATGCGGTTATCCGCATCCACCGTTTGGTCATTCCAGATAGCCGCCGTATACAACACGGCGTGATTATAAATTTCCGCAATTGCAGCACAGTCGGCTTTGCGGGCAAAACGGATGGACATGTCTGGCCTCGATAAAATAATGATGATGATGTTATCAATACTATCGAAAACAGCCCGAAGCAACGGATTCCTCTATGAAATTATTGCGTGTTGCAGAGGGGATGTGACGGCTGCAAACAAAACCAATCCTGTGAGCCTGCTACTATTGATGGATTCATGCCAAAAGCACAGGAGAGCATTATGGGGCAACAAACGCAGCGTAACCGATGTTGGGTTCTGTCCTTGCGTCCGCATGGCGCGCCGGTTCCTTACGTCTGGTTTCGGTAAATGTGCTCTTTGTCGCACCAGCGCAAGCATTTACAGTTCCGGAAGTGGGAAAACGTCAATTAAATGAAATCAATCGGATCCGCTACGAACTGGAATTAATGGCAGTTGCTCTGGCTGTCGAAAACCTCACTATGCAAAAAAACGTTGCTATGTTGTGCCAGCAATACAGCCGATAAATAAAATACGCCCGGCAAATACCGGGCTTAAAGATAATTACTCAAATCGCCACGCAATATTTATGCCGACACCATAATTTCGTCCGGGCGCAGGTTCGTAATATCGCCCGTTTGACTCATTGACAATGACAGAACCAACGTATTCTTTATCGAATAAATTATCGACACGACCAAATAAATCCACGGTTAAATTGTGGTAATTGTATTTATACCCGGTGAATAAGCCGACGAGTGTATAAGAAGGCGCTTTGGCCGTATTTTCATCATCTGCCATAATATCGCCCATATAACGAGCTTCCGTGCCTGCATACCAACCATCTTCCGGTATATAACCTATCGACGCAAAGGCCATATTACGGGCGATCCCTGGCATCCGGTTACCGTTACAATCCTGTTCATTGCAAACATTGCTGCGATAGGTCGCATCAAGCCAGGTCCAGGACGCTTTTACGCGAAAATCTCCCGCGAAACGTTGATCCCATGCCAGTTCAGCCCCTTGACGACGGGTCTTTCCGGCATTTTTGTAAGTCGTACGCCCACCGCTACTGCTATCGACAACAATTTCATCATCGGTGTCGGTCTGGAACAATGCGAGACTAAGCAGTCCATCACCAATACGCGTTTTACTGCCGATCTCAATTGTATCGTTGGTGGAGGGTTTTAACCCAAAGTTCATACCGCTTTGTCCATCAGCGCGATAAGACAGTTCATTAATCGTCGGCGTTTCAAAACCGCGCCCTGCTGCCAGATAGACATTCCAGGCATCGGTCATTGCATATTTTAACGATCCGGCTGGTAGCCATTTGTGATAACTGGCATCACCGCTGTCGTCGCCGTTACCCGGAGTAACGTAATGATCATTGGAATCAAACCACACGGAGCTGTAGCGCACGCCAGCATCCAGCGAAAGTTTGTCGGTCAGTTGCCACTGGGTTTGTAAATAGGGATCGACGTTCCACATCAAATTGCGTTCGTCGCGGCGCAACTCACCTTTTTGCCCGTATTCCGGCACGCCGCGATTCAGGCGGAAGTTATTGTAACCCTTGCGGTTTTCACTCATGTTTTCGTAGTTCAGGCCGGTTGTGAACGTGACTGGAACGCCCAATTCACCACGGTGTGTCCAGCGGCTGTCTATCCCCTGGTAATGGCGTTGCAGGGTAATCACGCCGCCCGCATGTGACGGGTTAAGTTGCGGGGCCATGGGGATTGACTGGTACTGGGTCGTTTCTCGCTCTCCGGCATACATCATTACACTCATATCATCTTGCGCGCTCAGGCTACGTTCATAGCGCAACCCAGCCTGAGTTTGCTTGATGGTTTTTCGCGTGTCGTACTGTTCTGCACGAGGCGCTTGTTGTGGATTCGCCTTCCATTCTGCTTCGGTTAGCCCACCTGGGTCATCTGCTTTGATATCCACACTATTGAAAATCAGGCTTAATTTGCTGGCGTCATCAATGCGTACGCCCAGTTTGGCATTGGCTAAATTTTTCTGTGCGCCGCTATGGTCACGATAGCCATGGGTCGTAAAACGTGTGGTTGAGACGGTGTAATCGACATCGCCGGGTTGTGTGCCGTCGCCCGTTGCGCCCGTAGCTTTCAGCCCATAGCGCCAGCTGCCAAAACTGCCGTAGTAACTACTGGCTTCAATGGTTGGTGGCTGTTGTCCGGTCTGGGTGGTGACATTCATTACACCGCCAGACGCGTTGCCATACAGAGCAGAGAAGGGGCCACGCAGCACTTCCACATTTTGCACACTGCTTAAATCGATGTTAGATGTTTGCCCTTGTCCGTCGGGCATGGTAGCGGGAATACCGTCCACATACAGGCGAATACCGCGAATTCCGTAAGTGGAGCGGGAGCCAAATCCGCGAATCGACAGCTGTAAATCTTGCGCATAGTTCTGCCGGTTTTGTACCTGTAAACCAGGCACTCCGGTCAGTGATTCAGACAAGTTAATGCGCGGTGTTGCCAGGCGCATCTCCTCGCCATCCACCACGCTCACGGCTGCTGGGGTATCCAGTTCTGAAACCACCTGCGGTGCGGCACTGACAATCATGGTCTGTTCATCAGCGGCAAAAACAACGGGGGAAAGGACAAGCAGTGCGGGCAAAACGGTCTGTCGGACGGAAAAAATCTTCATGAAAAAAGCCAGGTTAAGAATGGGAAAACACCGTCATGGTAATGAAATTGTAAATTTATGGAAAACTAAACGGCACAAT
Organism: Escherichia coli DSM 30083 = JCM 1649 = ATCC 11775; assembly: GCF_003697165.2. Classification (GTDB taxonomy): domain Bacteria; phylum Pseudomonadota; class Gammaproteobacteria; order Enterobacterales; family Enterobacteriaceae; genus Escherichia; species Escherichia coli. The sequence goes on along the minus strand of NZ_CP033092.2, from coordinate 2,526,925 downwards.
ACGTTAAGTAATTGAGAAAATTGTAGTCGTAACGGTAAGAAATGCTCCACATTTGAGAAAATAATGATTACCATTCCCATTTATAACAAGGGCGTAACGATGATTACGCTTAGCGAAGCATTGTGAAGCAGAAAAAATATCGGTTCATCAAAGGGAGTCGTCATGCATTTACGTCATCTGTTTTCATCGCGCCTGCGTGGTTCATTACTGTTAGGTTCATTGCTTGTTGCTTCATCATTCAGTACGCAGGCCGCAGAAGAAATGCTGCGTAAAGCGGTAGGTAAAGGTGCCTACGAAATGGCTTATAGCCAGCAAGAAAACGCGCTGTGGCTTGCCACTTCGCAAAGCCGCAAACTGGATAAAGGCGGCGTGGTTTATCGTCTTGATCCGGTTACTCTGGAAGTGACGCAGGCGATCCATAACGATCTCAAGCCGTTTGGTGCCACCATCAATAACACGACTCAGACGTTGTGGTTTGGTAACACCGTAAATAGTGCGGTCACGGCGATAGATGCCAAAACGGGCGAAGTGAAAGGTCGTCTGGTGCTGGATGATCGTAAGCGCACGGAAGAGGTACGCCCGTTGCAACCACGTGAGCTGGTAGCTGATGATGCCACGAACACCGTTTACATCAGTGGTATTGGTAAAGAGAGCGTGATTTGGGTCGTTGATGGCGAGAATATCAAACTGAAAACCGCCATCCAGAACACCGGTAAAATGAGTACCGGTCTGGCGCTGGATAGCAAAGGCAAACGTCTTTACACCACTAACGCTGACGGCGAATTGATTACCATCGACACCGCCGACAATAAAATCCTCAGCCGTAAAAAGCTGCTGGATGACGGCAAAGAGCACTTCTTTATTAACATCAGCCTTGATACCGCCAATGAGCGTGCATTTATCACCGATTCTAAAGCGGCAGAAGTGTTAGTGGTCGATACCCGTAATGGCAATATTCTGGCGAAGGTTGCGGCACCGGAATCACTGGCTGTGCTGTTTAACCCAGCGCGTAATGAAGCCTACGTGACGCATCGTCAGGCAGGTAAAGTCAGTGTGATTGACGCGAAAAGCTATAAAGTGGTGAAAACGTTCGATACGCCGACTCATCCGAACAGCCTGGCGCTGTCTGCCGATGGCAAAACGCTGTATGTCAGTGTGAAACAAAAATCCACTAAACAGCAGGAAGCTACCCAGCCGGACGATGTGATTCGTATTGCGCTGTAATAGATATGGCGAGGGTGAAAACGGAAAGAATTGCCTGACTTTTATCACGCCGCATCCGGCACCTTCGTCAGTAGTCTGAATTTGCCCGGCACGTAGCCGGGCAATTTTGCAATTAACTCGATGTTTCAGGCTTAAACACAATTTCCTGTTTTTCTTCATCTTCCTCGACGACTGGCGCAGTGCTGTGAATTTCAGCAACGCGTTTGCGCACACCAAACCAACCTATAACCAGCAGAATACCGATAATCGGCAGCGCCGCGATGGTATAAGTCCCGTTCGGGTAATCGAACGCCATCAGCACCAGGACACTCAGTAAAAACAGTAATGTCAGCCAGGAAGTGAAGGGCGCGCCAGGCAGTTTAAAACTGACATCCGCTGCTTTGCCTTCTTTAATCGCTTTACGCAGGCGCATCTGGCAAACGATGATAAACGCCCATGAAGCGATGATTCCCAGCGACGCGAAGTTCAACACAATCTCAAATACGCGTGACGGCACCAGATAGTTGAGGAATACGCCGACGACATACACAACCAGTGTCGCCAGAATCCCGGCATACGGCACATGCTGACGACTCATTTTCGCCATAAAACTCGGTGCGGAACCGCCCATCGCCATCGAGCGCAGAATACGCCCGGTGCAGTACAGACCTGAATTCAGGCTGGAGAGGGCAGCGGTCAGCACCACAATGTTCATAATGCTGCCGATGTACGGCACACCCAGTTTAGAGAAAAACGTCACGAACGGACTTTGCCCCGCCTGATACGCGCTCCACGGCAATAACATAACCAGCAACACCACGGAGCCGACGTAAAACAGACCAATACGCCAAATCACACTGTTAATCGCTTTAGGCACCATGGTCTGCGGATCTTTACATTCTCCGGCCGCTGTACCCACCATTTCAATGGAGGCAAAAGCAAACACTACGCCCTGAATCAACACCAGCGCAGGCAGCAAACCGTGGGGGAAGAAGCCGCCATTATCGGTGATTAAATGAAAGCCAGTGGTGTTGCCATCCAGCGGCTGACCACTACCGAGGAACACTGTACCCACGACCAAAAAGGTTACAATGGCGAGCACTTTAATAAGCGCAAACCAGAACTCCATCTCCGCAAACCATTTCACACCGATCATATTCATGGTGCCAACGATGGTCAGTGCAGCGAGCGCAAAGACCCACTGCGGCACGCCGCCAAACGCGCCCCAGTAATGCATATACAGAGCGACGGCGGTAATATCAACAATCCCCGTCATCGCCCAGTTGATGAAGTACATCCAGCCAGCAACATAAGCGGCCTTCTCACCCAAAAACTCACGGGCATAAGAGACAAAACTGCCACTGGAAGGGCGGTGTAACACCAGCTCACCCAATGCACGCAGAATAAAAAACGAAAACAGGCCGCAGATCAAATAGACCAGTGCCAGTGCGGGCCCCGCCATTTGCAGTCGCGCTCCCGCGCCTAAAAACAAACCCGTACCAATCGCGCCGCCAATGGCGATCATCTGTACCTGGCGATTGCCCATCGCTTTGTGATACCCCTCTTCGTGGGCATTAAGCCAGCGGCGTTTCGCGGCGTGTTGATCTGAAGTGTCGGTGTTGTGTTTACTCATTGCTCTCCCTGATTGCTTTAATGAAAAAGTCATATAAGTTGCCATGAACAATGTTTATTCATCCTGGCGATGATAGTTATCACCATTATTCTTTATGGGTATAAAACTATCGGCGCAGCATCCTACCCGTTATCGATAAACGATGCAAAACATCCCCTTACAATCCTGAAGGGGATTTATACAACTGACGAAAAAATGATAAATCCTTTTGCTGGATAACCTGTGTGCTGTCCTACACTTAATCTTTAAAAGATTGTGAGGGGCATATGATTAAGGTGTATGGCGTACCCGGCTGGGGCTCTACAATCAGTGAGCTGATGCTAACACTGGCTGATATTCCTTATCAGTTCGTTGATGTCAGTGGTTTTGACCACGAGGGAACTTCACGCGATTTATTAAAAACCCTGAATCCGTTGTGTCAGGTTCCGACACTGGCGCTGTAAAAATAACGAGATTATGACGGAGACAGCGGCGATTGCATTGATGGTTCTCGATCGTCGCCCGGACCTTGCGCCACCTCTTGGGCGCGCCGAACGTCAACAGTTTCAACGGCTATTGGTCTGGCTGGTTGCTAATGTCTATCCAACGTTCACTTTCGCCGATTACCCTAAGCGTTGGGCATCTGACGCACCTGTAATTGAATATCGCAAATCGCTTTATATCTGGCTGAATTCGCAATTGACTGCTGAACCGTATGTGTTTGGAGAGCAACTAACGCTGGTGGACTGTTATCTCTGCACCATGCGCACATGGGGACCGGGACACGAATGGTTTCAGGATAATGCCCCGAATATTAATGCGATTGCTGATGCTGTATGTCAGATACCGAAATTACAAGAAGTATTAAAAAGGAATGTCATTATTTAACAATAATGCCGGAGGTTAATGTTAATGAATCACTGGCGTAGTTAACTGGACGTCCATTTGTTTGCTATGAATAGCAATTAATGTTGGCACAACTATTCATATGGTTGATGTGATTTCGGTTTTTATATTAAATATCAATTTAATATAATCTGAAAATAAAACATCTTTTCGCATGTAGAGAAACATGTCGATATGATAGCGCAGTGCAGATCATGTTATCAGGGCTGGGCGGTAGCGTATTTAATCAGGGAAAGATTACGTAACACTGCTTTTTTGTACTGGACGATTCTCATTTTATGTTTAAAAATTGAGATACTCCTTATTTCCTGAAACTGTTTTTCATTGCTTATACATGATCAAATACTCCTTACATAATTAAGGAGAACAAAATGAAACTTAATACACGCCAACAATTTGTATTACTTAAATAGACCAGTGAAGGTACGTATCAGAATATCCGGTGAAGTGATTAATATTTCGTTGAATATTTCTCCGGATTTTTGAAACCTGCTGCTGTAGAAATTCTGAACAGGAGGAATTATGCCTTTAGCAGCCAAACTTACCGACAAAGGCACCCAGCACGACGGTTATTACGAGACCGTCATCACCGCCGGGTCATCCACCGTTTTTATCGATGGTCTCCCCGCAGCCCGTCAGGGAGATCCGCTGACGCCGCATGCTAAACCGAAGCATCCACCTCATCCCCGAAAAATCGCCAGAGGCTCGTCAACCGTCTTTATTGACGGCCTGCCCGCCGCCAGAACCGGTGATGCTATTGACTGCGGCGGCGTGGTTATTGGTGGCGGCACGGTAAATATAGGCTGATATGTCTGAGAGGTATTTATGTCCTTAAAAGGTCTTCGCTTTACGCTGGAGGTTGACGGCCAGGAGCCGGACACCTTTGCAGTGGTGAGCTTCCGGTTAATCCAGAACCAGTCTTATCCGTTTGTGATGAGTGTGGATGTCGCCAGCGATTCTTTTATGCAGACGGCGGAGATGCTGCTGGAGAAGAACGCAACGCTGACTATCTGGCAGGGTGTCATCCCGCTGCGTTATGTCACAGGCGTGGTGGCAGGGTTTGGTATGCAGGAGAACAACGGCTGGCAGATGCGTTATCACCTGCGTATTGAGCCGCCGTTATGGCGGTGCGGGCTGCGGCGGAACTTCCGTATCTTCCAGCAGCAGGATATCCGGACGATATCGGCCACATTACTGAACGAGAACGGCGTCACGGAGTGGACGCCGCTGTTTTATGAGGACCATCCGGCGCGGGAATTCTGTGTCCAGTACGGGGAAAGCGACCTGGCGTTTCTGGCGCGGCTGTGGGCGGAGGAGGGGATTTTCTTCTTTGAGCGGTTTGCGGCGGACAGTCCGGAGCAGAAGCTGACGCTGTGCGACGATGTGGCGGGGCTGTCACAGGCGGGGGAGCTTCCGTTTAACCCGGACACATCGGCAGGAGCGGAGACGGAGTGTGTCAGTATGTTCCGTTATGAGGCGCATGTCCGCCCGTCATCGGTGCAGAGCCAGGATTACACGTTTAAGGTGCCGGACTGGCCGGGGATGTATGAGCAGCAGGGTGAGAGCCTGAACGGACAGCTTGAACAGTATGAAATATTTGATTATCCGGGAAGGTACAAGGATGAACAGCACGGCAAGGATTTCACGCTGTACCGGATGGAGAGCCTGCGCAGTGATGCGGAAAAGGCCACAGGGCAGAGTAATTCGCCGAAGCTGTGGCCGGGGACGTGGTTTACGCTGACGGGGCATCCGCAGAAGATGCTGAACCGTGAATGGCAGGTGGTACAGAGCATTCTGTCAGGAGACCAGCCGCAGGCGCTTCACGGCAGCCAGGGGAGAGGAACCACGCTGGGAAATCAGTTAGAGGTGATACCGGCGGACCGGACGTGGCGTCCACGGCTGCAAAGCAAACCGAAGGTGGACGGGCCACAGAGCGCCATTGTCACCGGGCCTGCGGGAGAGGAAATCTTCTGTGATGAACATGGCCGGGTACGGGTGAAGTTTCACTGGGACCGTTATCACGGGATGACGGAGGAGAGTTCGTGCTGGGTGCGTGTGTCGCAGGCGTGGGCGGGGCCGGGATTTGGTAATCTGGCGATACCGCGGGTGGGCCAGGAGGTGATTGTTGATTTTCTGAACGGGGACCCGGACCAGCCGCTGGTCATGGGCCGGACGTACCATGAGGACAACCGTTCGCCGGGGGACCTGCCGGGAACGAAGACGCAGATGACGATACGGTCGAAGACCTATAAAGGAAGCGGTTTTAATGAGTTGCGCTTTGAGGATGCGACGGATAAGGAACAGGTCTATATCCACGCGCAGAAGAACATGGACACGGAGGTACTTAACGACCGGACGACGGATGTGAAACATGACCATACGGAGACCATCGGGAACGACCAGAAGATAACGGTGGTGAAGGGGCAGACGGTTCAGGTCGGGACCAGAAAAGAAGGGGGCCACGACCAGAGTATCACGGTGGCGAACGACCGGTGCATCACGGTACGTAATGACCAGACGCTGCAGGTGACGAATGACCGGACGGTGAGCGTGAGTAATGATGACGGCCTGTACGTCAGAAATGACCGTAAAGTGACGGTGGAAGGGAAGCAGGAGCATAAGACGACGGGGAACCATGTCAGCCTGGTGGAGGGAAAGCACAGCCTGGTGGTGAAGGGGGACCTGGCGAGGAAGGTGAGTGGCGCGCTGGGGATAAAGGTCGACGGGGATATCGTGCTGGAGAGCAGCAGCCGGATAAGCCTGAAGGTGGGTGGCTCGTTTGTGGTCATCCATTCAGGGGGCGTGGACATCGTCGGGCCGAAAATCAGTCTCAATAGCGGCGGTAGTCCGGGGACGCCGGTGCCGGCGCTGCAACCGACGGTGCTGAAGACACTGGGGGATGAGAAGAGTGGTGATGGCAGTGATTCCGGAGAAGAAAATGAAGACTCTGGAGGGAACTGCGTGACCGGAAGTGGTGGTGATGATCGAGGTGACGATGAGGATGAACCTGAAAAATATACTCTCCAGTTCCATTTTACAGACGATGACGGGATACCGTATTCAGAAACCCGCTACATTGCCTTCTTTGAGGATGGCACGCAGACCCACGGAGAAACGGATGAAGAGGGGTATACAGAGCGTTTTTTTGTATCTAGCAAACATGAAATTAAAGTGAAGTTGCTATTTGCGAATGATGATTTTCTCTCAATGGAAGGACACTATGGACGATAATAATCAAACTTCTGGACAACCAAAGCCAGAGCCAGAAGAATGTGTGAAAGAGCAAAAAATAACAGATCATTTTAAAATAATGATTGATAAGGCTCGTAAGGCACAAAAGTTGGTTTTGATAAAAAGAGCAGATGATCTTTTGAGATGGGGAGCACAGGAGGAATATGATTTCAGTAAGATCTTTGGTGTTAAAGGAAATAAGGAGGTTAATATAAGAAAATATGGACATAATACAGGTAGGCGCATGAATGCTAGATTTCTTATGATGGATGGTGTGAGAAGATTAATGATTATAGCTAATGATTTAACAATGAGCAGTTTTATAAATTATACAGGTTGTAATGAATTTGCAGCATTCGTCAGCCCAAGTAAGGATATGCCCTATATAATTAACATAGGCGCAAAATTTGAGTATAGAGATGGCAAAAAAAATCCAGTAACGGGAAAGGATTCTCATGTTGCTACTTTATGTCATGAAATGTCTCATATTCAGTGGTATTATGGGGATAATAAAAAAGGTGGTATGTGGTCACAGGATTATACAACTACTGATAAATATTCAACGTGCAAAGAGGATGAAGTTTCATATGACGAACATATCCGTATTGCAACTAAACTGATCTCTAAACAAAAAGATCAAATATTTGAGAATGCATATAACATAGAAAGATATTTTGAAATAAGATTAATTGAAAGTGAGATAGACTCGATTGATGATGAAATATTAAGCAATTCAGTTAAGAAAAAATAGCGGAATTAGAAAAAGCACTTCTCCATTAACTAATAAGTCGAGAAATATATTAATGCTGCAAGCTATAAAAAAAATCATAATAATGACAATCGTAAATATTATATTTTTCTATTCCTTTCAATCGACTGCGGATGAAATGGTTTTAATAAAAAAATACGGGTTTGGGCTTGAGAGAGATATCAAAGGAAGGCCATTAATTTATCCTATCGAAAATTATGATGAGTGTAAGAAAAAATGCAATCATATGAATTATATAGCGGATGTCAATGCTCAATTAGCTATGAGTAAAAAAAATAACAGGATTTTTGCTAACATAACCTTTACTAACAATAGCTCTACCACGTATTTTTTTTCTAAATATTATCTACCTATGAAAGTAAAAGATGGAAAAGGAGATGAATATGATGCGATATGCAAAAAACCATTCAGAATCAACTCTGGGAATATCACGTTGGACTACTTAGGTGGTTCATGTCCTTTTGAAATTAATACGAATCCTGAACGGTGGAATACTATTAAACCAGGTCGTAGTTTTTTGTTGAGTATAACCTTAAATGATATGTATGCCTTTATACCAGGAGATAATTATTATTTTATAAAATCATCTGGCTATAAATTTGTTAATGACAAGTGGTTTACACTCAAATCAATCAATAATATTTTTCTTTATTTTTTAAATTTAAAAATTAATTGTGCTGATGATTTTTTTGATATTAATAATTTTACTACATGTAATAATTTGTTATTGGATGAAAAAAACACTTTTTATTAATCAGTTATGGGCAATTGAGGATGAAAAAAATTCTATTTACGTCACCCCTGATGAAATTTCTATAAGTATAGACGGCGATAACTTAAAGTTGCCATATTAGGAATATGGGAAAGAACACGGTGCGCCGCTTTTTTGCACTAAATAATTTACATTTTATGTTCAATAATTGATACTAACATGTTGGATATTAAAGGTGAAATTATCACAACTGATGCGATGGGTTGCCAGAAAGATATTGCAGAGAAGATACAAAAACAGGGAGGTAATTATTTATTTGCTGTAAAAGGACATAAGGAGCGGATTAATAAAGCCTTTGAGTGAAACTTCCGCTGAAAATTCAGGTTAACCGCGTTCCATGCAAACAATTTTCAAATATTCATCAATAAATAAGGAGTTCCATGTTTATACGACCAGTCAAACCTTCAGATGTTGAACCATTAATGGATATGCTGCTTGACAGGGATCAATTTGATCAAGATGGCCTTCATCATGTACAAAAAACACTAACACATTATTTCTCAGGTCAATCTGCCGATTTATGGTTTAGTGCAGAACACTTGGGACTGGCAGGGATTGCCTACTGTGCTTCTGAAATGATGACAAATGATGTCTGAAATTTATTAATGCTCTGGATCAGTCCTTCCCATCAGCGCCAGGGAGTGAGACATCTGCTGATTAACGAAATAGAAAAGAGCTCACAATTAAACAGGCAAGACTACTATTAGTAGAGACCGCCAGCCATATCGATTTTAGTGCCGCCCGCGCATTTTATACAAAACAGGGCTTTATCAATGAGGCGATAATACGCAATTACTATGATGTTGGTGAGGATAAATTAATCTTCACTAAAAATATGCAATCGTGAGATAAAATATGCTTTAACTCATATGGAAACATTGCTTAAACAACTTGGTTGCTGCATATGATTCTTTAGCCCGCCGTAACTCGCTTACCACTGGTAACAAACGTGCCAGCACCTAAATGATGCAACGTATTGAGCTTATCATCATCAAACTGCCAGCGGCCTTCGACAAATACCCGTGCGTCTGCCGCTGCTGATACCACTTCGCCAAATAGCGTATCGTATTTTTCTTGCGCGGAAGTTGCAGGTAGCAGGCGACACTCCATCCACGCCAGACATTTTTCCTCGACCAGCGGCAAACCAAGCACCGGGCCTCTCACTACCGGAATGCCGTAGCAATTAAATTTATCTTCTTCACGACCCGACACACTTCCCACCGCCCACGTCCAGTTAGTCGCCGCAACGCCCGGGATAACGATGCCAAACTTACCGTTACGTTCAATCAACTCCCTGGTCCATGTCGATTTATCTACCACAATCGCCACGCGTGGCGGTTCAAACTCTACGGGCATCGACCAGGCTGCTGCCATAATGTTACGCCGCTGGGATTGCTCATCGAAACTGGTGATCATGACAGTTGGGCCATGATTTAACAGACGGCTGGCATGGTGTAATTCGACGGGAATGAATTGGCTCACGATATCGCCTCGCTATGAAGGGTGTTTTAAAAGCGTAGCTCGTAACGCAATAAGTAACGAAATTAACGGGATTGGCGATTTGCGAACGTGATGCATGTCCGCGATCGCACAAAATAGCCAGTGCGGCGTCTATTCCAGGTTATAAGTTGAGAAAACCACTAAGGGAAACGCCTGATGACGCCCATTCTGAATCATTATTTTGCCCGTATTAACTGGTTGGGAGCTGCTGCGGCCAATATTGATACGCTGCGTGCATTGCACCTGAAACACAATTGCACCATTCCGTTTGAAAATCTCGACGTTTTGCTGCCGAGGGAAATACAGCTTGATGATCAATCGCTGGAAGATAAACTGGTGATAGCCCGTCGTGGCGGTTACTGTTTTGAGCAGAATGGCGTGTTTGAGCGGGTGTTACGCGAGCTGGGGTTTAACGTTCGCAGCTTGTTAGGTCGCGTAGTGTTATCAAATCCGCCAGCATTACCGCCGCGCACCCATCGTTTGCTGTTGGTGGAACTGGAAGGGGAAAAATGGATTGCTGATGTCGGTTTCGGTGGGCAGACGCTAACCGCGCCGATTCGTTTAATGCCGGATATCATGCAAACCACGCCACACGGAGAGTATCGGTTGTTGCAAGAGGGTGATGATTGGGTATTGCAGTTTAATCATCATCAGCACTGGCAGTCGATGTACCGTTTTGATCTCTGCGAGCAGCAACAAAGCGATTATGTGATGGGCAATTTCTGGTCGGCGCACTGGCCGCAGTCGCATTTTCGCCATCATTTGCTGATGTGTCGCCATTTGCCGGACGGTGGCAAGCTAACGCTGACCAATTTTCATTTTACCCATTATGAAAATGGGCACGCAGTTGAGCAGCGAAATCTACCAGATGTGGCGTCGTTATATGCCGTGATGCAGGAACAGTTTGGTCTGGGCGTAGATGATGCGAAACATGGCTTTACTGTGGATGAGTTAGCGCTGGTGATGGCGGCGTTTGATACGCACCCGGAGGCGGGAAAATAATTTATGTCAGGTTGCCGGATGTGGCGTAAACGCCTTATCCGGCCTACATTAGCCCGGTTGTAGACCTGATAAGCGAAGCGCATCAGGCAACGGTTTCAGAGTTCAATTGCCCATTCGGCATGAAACAAAATCACCGCCGCGCCAGAAATGGTGACTTTCTCCGGTTGGTTATCTCGAATTGTCACCGTCACATCAATTACACCATCACGCCCCAATGCGCGCCCCTGATGGCCTTTAACACGCAACACGTTGCCATCGTGGGATAATACGTTGTGATGTACTAACCATGCGCCCATCGGACCATTGGCATTCCCGGTCACCGGATCTTCCACAATACCAATCGCAGGCGAGAACATGCGACCGTCGGTTTCGCTTTTGCCTGGGCGGATCTGGAACGGGAAGAAACCATTGCAGCCAATCTGCTTGCTGATTGCGGTCAGCGCAGCAAGGTCAGGCGAAAGGGCGTCGATATCCACTTCCGGCTTCAGTGGAATCATCACTTTTGAGTGTCCGGTGGTAGCCACCTGGATTGGCAAGCCTTGCAAAATATCGTCTTCAGTGAGATGAAGCGCGTTGATAATTGCCGCTCGTGTTTCACCTGTCAGTGGTGGCTCAAAGCCTGGAGTACCTTGTTCCAGCGAAATACGATAATCATCATTTTGCTTTTCGATAGTCACACGATGTTTTCCTGCCAGCGATGTTTGCCAGACCGTGCAATTTCCTAAACCTAACACCTTTGCACGTACATAGTGCGCAGCTACTGTCGCGTGACCACAAATCGGAACTTCAACCGTTGGCGTAAAGTAGCGGATGCGCACATCGCTGTCGTCGCTGTGCAGCAGAAAAGCAGTTTCCGAATGACCTAACTCGCGGGCGATAAGCTGCATTTGCGCTTCACTGAGATTATCGGCGGGGAAAACAACACCGGCAGAATTGCCGCGAAATGGTTGAGAGGTAAAAGCATCGACGTGGTAAACCTGCGGTTTCATTAATGTTCTCCTGTGGCTGGAGAACTATCATAGCCTGCAAGTGGCCGGAGAGCGAAGGGCTATCCGGCCCGCGTGAGAATTAACGCCGCGAACGCACAATCTGATACCGACGAGTAAAGTACTCAAACGGCGCGCTCCAGACATGCACCAGTCGGGTGAACGGGAAGAGCAGGAAGATGGTCATTCCAAGCACCAGATGAACGCGGAATATAAAGGCGACACCATCAAGATGCGTAGATGCACCGCCCTGGAAAGTGACGATGCTTTGCGCCCAGCCCACCAACTTCATCATTTCACTGCCGTCCGGATGTTGTGCTGAAAAAGGAATGGTGGTTAACCCAAGAATGCACTGAATTAACAAAATGGCGAGGATCAGGATATCCGCACCAGAAGACGTCGCCCTGATACGCGGATTTGTTAAACGACGCACCAGTAGCCCCGCACCGCCAATCAGCGTCAATACCCCGCATATTCCGCCGAGGATCATCGCCATCTGCTGTTTTACCGCCACCGGCAGAAACCACGCGTACATCCAGTGTGGCGTTAACATGCCGAACAGGTGCCCGAAGAAAATCCCCAAAATGCCGATATGGAACAAGTTCGACCACAGCACCATCCCGCGTTTATCCAGCATCTGGCTGGAGGCGGCGCGCCAGGTGTACTGCCCGTGGTCGTAGCGCAGCCAGCTTCCAAGGATAAAAACCGTGCCGCACAAGTACGGGTAGATATCGTAAAAAAAGACGTTCAGATACTGAATCATTTCCCACCTCCCGCACTGATGTCGACATACTGCGGCGCGACATCCTGGCTAAAGCGTCGCTGATATTGATTAAGCGGCGAGCTGTCACACGCCGTGGCGTTATCTTCAATAAACTTCACCTGTTCTTCTTCCCACACCGCATCCAGCGCCTGGTGGGTGTCGTCACGCTCTTCACTGCGAATCTGTTTTATGACACTGTCACTTGACAGAGGGCTTCCTGCCAGTTGCAACAGGGCGTCAAATAACGCGTACCACGGTGCCTCGCGTTGTTTTAAGCGTCCGCCAAGCAGGGCGAGGATCGGCGCAACGTTGAGTAATCCTTCTTTCGCCTGATCGTCCGGAAGTACGCTTAAATACTCCAGATACAGCGGTAGATAATCGGGCAGTTCCCTACAATTCAGTTGCAGACCGACCTTTTCATACTCCGCCAGCAGGTCCACCATTGCCTGGCCGCGATCGCGGGACTCGGCATGAACATGTTCAAACAGCAGCAGCGACGTGGTGCGCCCGCGGTCAAACACTTCACACCATTCGGCCTGTTTATCCAGCAGCGGGGCGTTGAGCAGGTCGAGTGCAAAATCGGTGAGCATCGGCGCGTCGCGGCGGATAAGCGCCAGCGCGTCGTCCTTACACTCCCACAACAACTCGTCTGGGTACTCCATCAACAGGCCGATCACTTTGAGGATCTGCATTATTCGCCCTCCGCTTTGTCGCGCACTTCGGTGATGTTGATGGCATCGATACGGCTACTGTTGAACAGGTTGAATTTGCTGTCCGAACCGTGGCAACCGTCGCCAAAGGTAAAACCGCAGCCGTTGCGTTCTGCGAAGGCATCGCCCGCCATTTCCCGATGGCTTGTCGGGATGACGAAACGATCTTCATAGTTGGCAATGGCGAGGTAACGATACATCTCTTCGACCTGGGCGACGCTCAGGCCTACTTCGTCGATGGCACGAGTATCAGTAACGCCTTCCACGGTTTGTGAACGCATATAGTGGCGCATCGCCATCATCCGTTTCAGCGCCCGCAGTACCGGACCGGTATCACCGGCACTCAACATATTGGCGAGATATTGCACCGGAATACGCAGGCTTTCGATGGCGGGCAGCACGCCTTCGCTTTTCGGCAAGCCGCCCGCATCAGCGTAGGACTGAATCGGTGACAGCGGAGGAACGTACCAGACCATCGGCAGGGTGCGGTATTCAGGGTGCAGCGGTAGCGCCAGTTTCCAGTCCATCGCCATTTTGTAGACAGGCGAACGCTGGGCAGCGTCAATCACGTTTTGTGGAATACCTTGTTTCAGGGCTTCTTCGATCACCGAGGGATCGTGCGGATCGAGGAACACTTCGCACTGGCGTTCATAGAGATCGACCTCTCGTTCGGTACTCGCTGCTTCTTCGATGCGGTCGGCGTCGTAGAGCAGCACGCCCAGATACCGGATGCGACCCACGCAGGTTTCGGAGCAGACTGTTGGCTGACCGGACTCAATTCGCGGATAACAGAAAATACATTTTTCTGACTTACCGCTTTTCCAGTTGAAGTAGATTTTTTTGTATGGGCAACCGCTAATGCACAAACGCCAGCCACGGCATTTATCCTGATCGATCAGCACAATGCCGTCTTCTTCGCGTTTGTAGATAGCGCCGCTGGGGCAGGTCGCTACACAACTGGGGTTAAGGCAGTGTTCGCACAAGCGCGGCAGGTACATCATGAAGGTGTTTTCAAACTGCCCGTACATCTCCTTTTGCATGGCCTCGAAGTTGCGGTCGCGGGCTCGTTTTTCAAATTCGCCGCCCAGCAGTTCTTCCCAGTTTGGGCCCCAGATCACTTTGTCCATCCGTTTGCCGTCAATCAGTGAACGCGGACGGGCGGTGGGAATATGTTTGCCTTCCGGCGCGCTATGCAAATGTTCGTAGTCGAAGGTGAAAGGTTCGTAGTAATCGTCAATCTGCGGCACTACCGGGTTGGCGAAAATTTTGGTAATCACGCCCATTTTGCTGCCCAGACGCGGGCGTATCTTGCCATTCACATCACGCACCCAGCCGCCTTGCCATTCTTCCTGATCTTCCCAGTTTTTCGGATAACCAATGCCCGGTTTGGTTTCGACGTTGTTAAACCATGCGTACTCCATGCCTTCGCGTCCGGTCCAGACGTTTTTACAGGTCACCGAACAGGTATGGCAGCCGATACATTTATCGAGGTTAAGCACCATGCCGACTTGCGAACGTATTTTCATTTTTTCGCCTCCTGTACCTGATCGCGACCTTCATCATCCAGCCAGTTAACGTTCTTCATCTTGCGGATCATGATGAATTCGTCGCGGTTTGAGCCGACGGTGCCGTAGTAGTTAAAGCCCCAGGCCAGCTGCGCGTAACCGCCAATCATATGCGTTGGTTTCGGACAAACGCGGGTGACCGAGTTATGAATGCCGCCGCGCATGCCAGTTACTTCCGAACCAGGAATATTCATAATGCGTTCCTGAGCGTGATACATCATGGTCATGCCCGGCGGTACACGCTGGCTGACCACCGCGCGGGCAGTCAGCGCGCCATTGGCGTTAAACACTTCCACCCAGTCGTTATCGACAATGGTCAGTTCACGGGCATCGGTTTCGCTGAGCCAGACAATCGGTCCACCGCGAGAGAGCGTCAGCATTAGCAGGTTTTCACTGTAGGTTGAGTGAATGCCCCATTTCTGGTGCGGCGTCAGGAAGTTAAGGGCTTTCTCCGGGAAGCCGTTTGGCGGTATCTGGCGCATTTCACTGACGCTACGGGTGTCGATAGGCGGGCGATAAGCCACCAGACTTTCACCAAAAGCACGCATCCACGGATGATCCTGATAGAGTTGCTGGCGTCCTGACAGCGTGCGCCACGGAATTAACTCATGAACGTTGGTGTATCCCGCGTTATAGGAAACGTGATCGCTTTCCAGACCAGACCATGTGGGGCTGGAGATAATTTTACGCGGCTGCGCCTGAATATCGCGAAAGCGAATCTTCTCGTCCTCTTTGTGCAGCGCCAGATGGGTATGTTCGCGTCCGGTGATCTCGCCCAGCGCTTGCCACGCTTTGACTGCAACATGGCCGTTGGTTTCCGGTGCCAGTGCCAGAATCACTTCTGATGCGTCAATGGCGGTGTCAATCAGCGGACGCCCCTTTGCCGGGCCATCACGCTTGGTGTAATTGAGTTTACCGAGGAAATCAATTTCATCCTGGGTATTCCACGAAATCCCTTTACCGCCGTTGCCAAGTTTGTCCATCAATGGCCCGAGTGAGGTAAAGCGTTCATAGGTAGCAGGGTAGTCGCGCTCCACCGCCACAATATTCGGCGCGGTTTTGCCTGGAATCAGATCGCACTCGCCTTTGCGCCAGTCGAGCACTTCACACGGCTGTGAAAGCTCTGCCGGGGAGTCATGCAGCAGTGGTTGTAATACCACGTCGGTTTCTTTGCCGAGATGCCCTATGCACACTTGCGAAAAGGCTTTAGCGATACCTTTGTAGATTTCCCAGTCGCTGCGTGATTCCCACGCCGGATCGACCGCCGCAGAAAGCGGATGAATAAATGGATGCATATCCGAGGTATTCATATCGTCTTTTTCGTACCAGGTGGCGGTGGGCAGAACGATATCGGAGAACAGGCAGGTACTGGACATGCGGAAGTCGAGCGTCACCAGCAGGTCGAGCTTGCCTTCAATCGCCGCAGTTTGCCACTCGACTTCTTCTGGTTGGATTCCCTCCGTCGGTCCAAGTTCTTCCCCCTGAATGCCACTTTTCGTACCCAGCAGATACTTCTGCATATACTCGTGGCCCTTGCCGGAAGAGCCAAGCAGGTTTGAACGCCAGACAAACAGGTTACGCGGATGGTTGCTGCCGTTGTCCGGCTGTTCGCAGGCCATGCGTAATTCGCCTGACTTCAGTGCCTGGACGGTAAATTCGGCGGGTGACAATCCGGCCTTGTCGGCTTCGGCTTTCAGGGAGAGCGGGTTACGCCCCAGCTGCGGCGCAGAAGGTAGCCAGCCCATACGTTCGGCGCGAACGTTGAAATCAATCAGGTGACCGCTGTATTTACTGGCATCGGCGAGCGGTGAGAGCAATTCCTGCGCGGTGACTTTTTCATAGCGCCACTGGCTGGAGTGATTGTAGAAAAACGAGGTGCTGTTCATCTGGCGCGGTGGTCGGTTCCAGTCGAGCGCAAAGGCCAGAGGCAGCCAGCCGGTTTGCGGGCGCAGTTTTTCCTGACCGACATAGTGTGCCCAGCCGCCACCGCTTTGCCCGACACAACCGCAGAAGATCAGCATATTGATCATCCCGCGGTAGTTCATGTCCATGTGATACCAGTGGTTAACACCTGCGCCGAGAATAATCATCGAGCGCCCATGCGTTTTATGGGCGGTATCGGCAAATTCACGGGCGATGGTTTCAATATACTGGCGCGGAACGCCGGTAATTTGCTCGCCCCAGGCAGGGGTATAAGGTTTGATTTCAGCGTAATCTTTCGCGCTGTTTTCATCTTCCAGCCCGCGATCGAGGCCGTAATTCGCCAGTACCAAATCATAAACGCTGACCACCGGACAGGTGCTACCATCGGCTAATGTCAGGTTTTTAACGGGCAATTGGCGCACCAGGACAGGATTGTGTTTTACGCTGCGAAAATGTGGATTTTCAATGCCGCCAAAGTAGGGGAAGGCCACGCCTGCAACGGCGTCATGTTGACCGAGCAGGGTTAACGACAATTCGGTTTCCGTACCGGCGGCAATGGATTCCAGGTTCCATTTGCCTTTTTCTCCCCAGCGAAAACCAATCGAACCGTTCGGCACTACCAATTCACCTGCGGTATTAACTGCCACGGTTTTCCACTGCGGATTATTGCTTTCGCCCAGTCCATCCACCAGGTCAGATGCGCGGACCATGCGCCCGGGAACGTAGCTGCCGTCGTCGCGAGGTTCCAGCATTACCAGCATCGGCATGTCGCTGTAGCGGCGGCAGTAGTTGATAAAATAATCGCTGGGATTATCGAGATGAAACTCTTTTAAAATGACATGGCCCATTGCCATTGCCAGGGCACTATCAGTGCCTTGTTTCGGTGCCAGCCACTGGTCGCACAATTTGGCCACTTCAGAGTAGTCAGGGGTAATGGCGATGGTTTTAGTGCCTTTGTAGCGTACTTCGGTAAAGAAATGGGCGTCCGGCGTACGTGTCTGCGGTACGTTAGACCCCCAGGCGATGATGTAACTGGAGTTATACCAGTCGGCAGATTCCGGTACGTCGGTTTGCTCGCCCCAGGTCATCGGCGAGGCGGGCGGCAGGTCGCAATACCAGTCGTAGAAGCTTAAACAGGTGCCACCTAACAACGACAGATAGCGTGTTCCGGCGGCGTAAGAAACCATCGACATCGCCGGAATCGGCGAGAAACCGGCAACGCGATCCGGGCCGTAAGTTTTGATGGTCCAGACGTTAGCGGCGGCAATCAGCTGATTTAGCTCCTGCCAGTTGGAGCGGATAAAGCCACCGCGTCCACGCACTTGTTTGTAGCTCAGGCTCTTTTGCGGATCGTTCATAATCGATGCCCACGCCAGTACCGGATCGCTGTGTTGTTTGAGGGCTTCGCGCCACAGTTCAATCAGTCGTTTACGAATGAGCGGGTATTTCAGGCGGTTAGCGCTGTAGAGATACCAGGAGTAACTTGCGCCACGCGGGCAGCCGCGAGGTTCATGATTTGGCAGGTCAGGGCGAGTGCGCGGGTAGTCGGTCTGTTGGATTTCCCAGGTCACCAGACCATTTTTAACGTAGATTTTCCAGCTGCAGGAGCCTGTACAGTTAACACCGTGGGTGGAACGCACGATTTTGTCGAACTGCCAACGCTGGCGATAGCTGTCCTCCCAGTCGCGGTTGCTATGCATCACCTGTCCGTGACCATCGGCAAAGGTTTCGCCCTTTTGTTTGAAGTAGCGAAAGCGATCCAAAAGTTTACTCATGACATAACTCCTGCTCCAGGAATGAATTGGGATCTGATGCCTTGTCGGATGAGACACGGTTGTAGCCTGATAAGACGTGTCAGGCATCGATCTCTTATTTTTGGCTGAACTTCCGCCGACCATAAACCAGCCAGGTCAGTAGCACACAAACGATGTAGAAGATTAAAAACACTTTCATCGCGCCCACCGGAGAGCCGGTCATATTGAGCGACATGCCAAACGCCTGCGGAATAAAAAAGCCGCCCACTGCGCCAATGGCTGAGATAAAGCCCAGAGCGGCTGCCGTTTCGGTGACGGCTTCTCTTTGAGCTTGCTCATCACTACCGCCTTTCATCTTCACCCGATAAATTGTTATCTGGCGAAAGATGACGGCGATCATCTGGAAAGTAGAACCACTTCCCAGACCCGCGGTCAGAAACAGCCCCATAAATACGGCGTAAAATGCGATGAAATTACCGGAGCCTGTGCCCGGTAAGGTAAGGAACAGCAGGGCGCTGAAAATCGCCATAAAAATGAAGTTGATCAACGTCACCCGCACGCCGCCGAATTTATCGGAAATAGCACCACCAACCGATCGCGCGATGGCACCGATAAATGGGCCAAAGAACGCCAGGCGCAGAATATTCACATCCGGGAACTGGGTTTTTGCCAGCATGGCAAAACCCGCAGAAAAACCGATAAACGAACCGAAGGTGGCAAGATAAAGCAGGCTCAGCAGCCAGAGATGCAGGCGTTGTAAGACAGGGAGCTGGTCGGCAATTGAGGCGCGTGAACTGGCGATATCATTCATCCCTGACCAGGCGGCGATCGTGGCAATCGCCAGTAATGGCACCCAAATCCATGCGGCATTCGCCAGCGACATCACCGAACCGTCGGCCTGCGGTACGCCATTGACGCCGAGAAAGGCAAATACGGGTACAAAAATGACCAGCGGTGCAACCAGCTGCATCACACTTACACCTAAGTTTCCTAATCCGCCATTAATCCCAAGAGCGCTCCCTTGTTTGGCTTTTGGAAAGAAGAAACTGATATTGCCCATGCTCGAAGCAAAGTTCGCACCTGCAAAACCGCATAGCAAAGCGATAACGATAAATATCCCAAAAGGGGTATTCGGATTTTGCACGGCAATTCCGAGCCAGACGCAAGGAATAATCAGGATTGCAGTACTAAAAACCGTCCATCGGCGTCCACCGAATATAGGCACCATAAAGGAGTAGGGGACACGCAATAATGCGCCAGAAACGGAGGGTAATGCGGTTAATAAAAAGAGTTGATCGGTAGTGAAATTAAAACCGATTTTATTGAGATTAACAGTAACTGCGCTAAATAGCATCCAGACACAGAAGGCAAGAAGTAGGCAACTGACTGATATCCAGAGGTTTCTTCGTGCAATATGCTTTCCTTTATTTTCCCAGAAGGCCGGATTTTCTGGTTTCCAGTCGCGTAAAAGATAACGACTATTTTTCTCATTTTGCAGTGCCATATTGTTCCTCACATGCACACATTGGTAATGAAAAAAAGACAAAACAGGAGGTAAGGCGCAATAGCCAGTTATTAGAATTAAGGATGAATCAGGTGAAGTGCTGATTAGAAGAATAGATAAGAAAGCGTAACTGCGGGGGCAGAATGTGGATTAAACAGACAGATATGTGTTACTAAATGTAACTAAAATGGCTTTCTGGTATTTGAAATTTATTTTTTAATATTGTCAGAATTTATCTGATTAACTGCCGGGCCGTAGACCCGACAATTATTTTAGCCACGACGTGTCGCCAGCCAGCAGAGCAGGGAACCGCCGCAGACCATTAGCGCGCCTTGCCAGAACGAGAACGACAGCGGGGCGCTGAGCAGCACGGCTGCAAGCGCTGAGGAAAGGACGGGCGTAAAATACGAACCTACCGCCATTATGGTGACGTTGCCATGTAATATACCGACATTCCATGCAGCATAAGCAAATCCTAAGGTAAATGCCGCAGAGATGAGTTTAATCATGACGGGCGTGCTAAATACCATTTCTGGTTGTGGCGTAAGAAAATAGTAAACCCACAGACTTGCTCCCGTTAGCAGGACAAAAACGGTAATTCCGTTAAATCCGCGTGCGTATTTATTCGTTACTGTGCAGTAGGCTGCCCAGATAAACGCCCCAATGAACGCCAGGAAATAACTCAATGGGCTGGTGGTGATATTATTAATAATTTGATCATAATGTAACCCATTGTCACCGCCTAACACCCAGCAGACGCCGACCAGGGCTAATAATAATCCTGGTACAATCAGCCAGTTGGTTTTCTGACCATTAAACAGAATGGCAAAGAGAATTGTCAGGCTGGGCCACAGATAGTTCACCATACCCACTTCAATCGCCTGATGACGGGTCGCCGCATACCCTAAGGAAAGCGCCAGACAGATTTCATAGCTGACGAATAACAGACTCCCGGCGAGTAAATAGCCTTTCGGGATCTGTCGAATACGCGGAAATCCAACCGTGAAGATTAACAGCAGCCCGCTTAATGAATAGATAGCAGCTGCGCCGCCGACCGGGCCGAGTCCCTCACTGACACCGCGAATCAATCCTACCATCGTGCTCCACAGGACGATCGCTATTAGCCCTATGAGCGTTGCTTTTTGTCGTGTCATGCTCGCTGTTTTGTCTCTCTTGCCGTTAAAAATTAAGCTGAATTTTATAGCATTTTTTTAACTGCCCTGTCAGGCAGTGGGGCGTTTTTCTACCGCTATTGAGGTAGGTCAATTTGCGCAGGCGGATTATTTTGTGGCAAACACGTGTTCTTTTTGATTTCGCGCAAAAAGATTCAGAATTTTACTGTTAGTTTCCTCGCGCAGTAATACCCCTGAAAAAAGAGGAAAGCAATGGACGTCAGTCGCAGACAATTTTTTAAAATCTGCGCGGGCGGTATGGCGGGAACAACAGTAGCAGCATTGGGCTTTGCCCCGAAGCAAGCACTGGCTCAGGCGCGAAACTACAAATTATTACGCGCGAAAGAGATCCGTAACACCTGCACATACTGTTCCGTAGGTTGCGGGCTATTGATGTATAGCCTGGGTGATGGCGCGAAAAACGCCAGAGAAGCGATTTATCACATTGAAGGTGACCCGGATCATCCGGTAAGCCGTGGTGCGCTGTGCCCGAAAGGGGCCGGTTTGCTGGATTACGTCAACAGCGAAAACCGTCTGCGCTACCCGGAATATCGTGCGCCAGGTTCTGACAAATGGCAGCGCATTAGCTGGGAAGAAGCATTCTCCCGTATTGCGAAGCTGATGAAAGCCGACCGTGACGCTAACTTTATTGAAAAGAACGAGCAGGGCGTAACGGTAAACCGTTGGCTTTCTACCGGTATGCTGTGTGCTTCCGGTGCCAGCAACGAAACCGGGATGCTGACTCAAAAATTTGCCCGCTCCCTCGGGATGCTGGCGGTAGACAACCAGGCGCGCGTCTGACACGGACCAACGGTAGCAAGTCTTGCTCCAACATTTGGTCGCGGTGCGATGACCAACCACTGGGTGGATATCAAAAACGCTAACGTCGTAATGGTGATGGGCGGTAACGCTGCTGAAGCGCATCCCGTCGGTTTCCGCTGGGCGATGGAAGCGAAAAACAACAACGATGCAACCTTGATCGTTGTCGATCCCCGTTTTACGCGTACCGCTTCTGTGGCGGATATTTACGCACCTATTCGTTCCGGTACGGACATTACGTTCCTGTCTGGCGTTTTGCGCTACCTGATCGAAAACAACAAAATCAACGCCGAATACGTTAAGCATTACACCAACGCCAGCCTGCTGGTGCGTGATGATTTTGCTTTCGAAGACGGTCTGTTCAGCGGCTACGACGCTGAAAAACGTCAATACGATAAGTCGTCCTGGAACTATCAGTTCGATGAAAACGGCTATGCGAAACGCGATGACACGCTGACTCATCCGCGCTGTGTATGGAACCTGCTGAAAGCGCACGTTTCCCGCTACACGCCGGACGTAGTAGAAAACATTTGCGGTACGCCAAAAGCCGACTTCCTGAAAGTGTGTGAAGTGCTGGCCTCCACCAGCGCACCGGATCGCACAACCACCTTCCTGTACGCGCTGGGCTGGACGCAGCACACCGTGGGTGCGCAGAACATCCGTACGATGGCGATGATCCAGTTACTGCTCGGTAACATGGGTATGGCCGGTGGCGGCGTGAACGCATTGCGTGGTCACTCCAACATTCAGGGCCTGACTGACTTAGGCCTGCTCTCTACCAGCCTGCCAGGTTACCTGACGCTGCCGTCAGAAAAACAGGTTGATTTGCAGTCGTATCTGGAAGCGAACACGCCGAAAGCGACGCTGGCTGATCAGGTGAACTACTGGAGCAACTATCCGAAGTTTTTCGTTAGCCTGATGAAATCTTTCTACGGCGATGCCGCGCAGAAAGAGAACAACTGGGGCTACGACTGGCTGCCGAAGTGGGACCAGACCTACGACGTCATCAAGTATTTCAACATGATGGATGAAGGTAAAGTCACCGGTTATTTCTGCCAGGGCTTTAACCCGGTTGCGTCCTTCCCGGACAAAAACAAAGTGGTGAGCTGCCTGAGCAAGCTGAAGTACATGGTGGTTATCGATCCGCTGGTGACTGAAACCTCTACCTTCTGGCAGAACCACGGCGAGTCGAACGATGTCGATCCGGCATCTATTCAGACTGAAGTATTCCGTCTGCCTTCGACCTGCTTTGCTGAAGAAGATGGTTCTATCGCTAACTCCGGTCGCTGGTTGCAGTGGCACTGGAAAGGTCAGGACGCGCCGGGCGAAGCGCGTAACGACGGCGAAATTCTGGCGGGTATCTACCATCATCTGCGCGAGCTGTACCAGGCCGAAGGTGGTAAAGGCGTAGAACCGCTGATGAAGATGAGCTGGAACTACAAGCAGCCGCACGAACCGCAATCTGACGAAGTAGCTAAAGAGAACAACGGCTATGCGCTGGAAGATCTCTATGATGCCAATGGCGTGCTGATTGCGAAGAAAGGTCAGTTGCTGAGTAGCTTTGCGCATCTGCGTGATGACGGTACAACCGCATCGTCTTGCTGGATCTACACCGGTAGCTGGACAGAGCAGGGCAACCAGATGGCTAACCGCGATAACTCCGACCCGTCCGGTCTGGGGAATACGCTGGGATGGGCCTGGGCGTGGCCGCTCAACCGTCGCGTACTCTACAACCGTGCTTCGGCGGATATCAACGGTAAACCGTGGGATCCGAAACGGATGCTGATCCAGTGGAACGGTAGCAAGTGGACGGGTAACGATATTCCGGACTTCGGCAATGCCGCACCGGGTACGCCAACCGGGCCGTTTATCATGCAGCCGGAAGGGATGGGACGCCTGTTTGCCATCAACAAAATGGCGGAAGGTCCGTTCCCGGAACACTACGAGCCAATTGAAACGCCGCTGGGCACTAACCCGTTGCATCCGAACGTGGTGTCTAACCCGGTTGTTCGTCTGTATGAACAAGACGCGCTGCGGATGGGTAAAAAAGAGCAGTTCCCGTATGTGGGTACGACCTATCGTCTGACGGAGCACTTCCACACCTGGACCAAGCACGCATTGCTCAACGCAATTGCTCAGCCGGAACAGTTTGTGGAAATCAGCGAAACGCTGGCGGCGGCGAAAGGCATTGCCAATGGCGATCGTGTCACTGTCTCCAGCAAGCGTGGCTTTATCCGCGCGGTGGCTGTGGTAACGCGCCGTCTGAAACCGCTGAATGTAAACGGTCAGCAGGTTGAAACGGTGGGTATTCCAATCCACTGGGGCTTTGAGGGTGTCGCGCGTAAAGGTTATATCGCTAACACTCTGACGCCGAATGTCGGTGATGCAAACTCGCAAACGCCGGAATATAAAGCGTTCTTAGTCAACATCGAGAAGGCGTAAGGGGGCGAACAGATGGCTATGGAAACGCAGGACATTATCAAAAGGTCCGCAACTAACTCCATCACGCCGCCTTCTCAGGTGCGTGATTACAAAGCAGAAGTCGCGAAACTTATCGACGTTTCCACCTGTATCGGCTGTAAAGCCTGTCAGGTGGCGTGTTCGGAGTGGAACGACATCCGTGATGAAGTGGGGCACTGCGTCGGGGTTTACGATAACCCCGCCGATCTGAGCGCCAAGTCCTGGACGGTGATGCGCTTTAGCGAAACCGAACAGAACGGCAAGCTGGAGTGGCTGATCCGTAAAGACGGCTGTATGCACTGTGAAGATCCGGGCTGCCTGAAGGCGTGCCCGTCTGCTGGTGCAATCATTCAGTACGCTAACGGGATTGTCGATTTCCAGTCGGAAAACTGCATCGGCTGTGGTTACTGCATTGCCGGGTGTCCGTTTAATATTCCGCGCCTCAACAAAGAGGATAACCGGGTATATAAATGCACGCTCTGCGTCGATCGCGTCAGCGTCGGCCAGGAACCGGCTTGTGTGAAAACCTGTCCGACCGGGGCTATCCACTTCGGCACCAAGAAGGAGATGCTGGAGCTGGCGGAACAGCGCGTAGCGAAACTGAAAGCGCGTGGTTACGAACATGCTGGCGTCTACAACCCGGAAGGGGTCGGTGGTACGCACGTTATGTACGTGCTGCATCATGCCGATCAGCCGGAGCTGTATCATGGTCTGCCGAAAGATCCGAAGATCGATACCTCGGTAAGCCTGTGGAAAGGCGCGTTGAAACCGCTGGCAGCGGCTGGCTTTATTGCCACTTTTGCCGGGTTGATTTTCCACTACATCGGTATTGGCCCGAATAAGGAAGTGGACGATGACGAGGAGGGAAATCATGAGTAAGTCGAAAATGATTGTGCGCACCAAATTTATTGATCGCGCCTGTCACTGGACCGTGGTGATTTGCTTCTTCCTGGTGGCGCTGTCCGGGATTTCGTTCTTCTTCCCGACGCTGCAATGGCTGACGCAAACCTTCGGTACGCCGCAGATGGGACGCATTTTGCACCCGTTCTTCGGCATTGCGATTTTCGTCGCGCTGATGTTTATGTTTGTGCGTTTTGTGCATCACAACATCCCGGATAAGAAAGATATTCCGTGGCTGTTGAACATTGTCGAAGTATTAAAAGGCAATGAGCACAAAGTGGCGGATGTCGGTAAGTACAACGCCGGGCAAAAGATGATGTTCTGGTCAATCATGAGCATGATTTTCGTGCTGCTGGTGACCGGAGTGATTATCTGGCGTCCGTACTTTGCACAGTACTTCCCGATACAGGTTGTCCGTTATAGCCTGCTGATCCATGCGGCTGCGGGTATCATCCTGATCCACGCCATCCTGATCCATATGTATATGGCATTCTGGGTGAAAGGATCGATTAAAGGGATGATCGAAGGGAAGGTGAGCCGTCGCTGGGCGAAGAAACACCATCCGCGCTGGTATCGAGAAATCGAGAAGGCAGAAGCGAAAAAAGAGAGTGAAGAAGGGTTATAATCTCTTTTGAGCTTTAAGCTGAAAATGGCGCTGTAAAAGGCGCCATTTTTTTATTGTAGACAACGTGCACTTTGTTCATGCCGGATGCGGCGTGAACGCCTTATCCGGCCTACAAACCGTTCAAATCCAATAGATTGCAGTGAACGTGTAGACCTGATAAGCGTAGCGCATCGGGCAATGTTGCGTTTGTCATCAGTTTCAAATGGCGCTTTATAAGGTGCCATTTTTTTATTGCGTAACCAGACGGCGCAGTCGCGACACATCCACCGTTTTTTCCGCCTCTGCCAGACTCCAGGCATTTTGCAGATTCAGCCACATTTGCGGCGAACTGCCGATCACCACGGAAAGTTTTATTGCCATTTCTGGCGTCAAAGCTGCTTTTCCGGTCAGCAATCGGCTTGCCGTTGAGGGCGCAATTTCCATTGCTCTGGCAAACTCGCGCAGGCTGACATTAAGTTCGTCCAGTGATTCCTGAATAATGTCCCCCGGGCGGGGATGATTGGCCATTTTCATCAGTGATAGTCCTCGTAATCCAGTATGTATGCATCGCCATTGACGAATTCAAATGTGATTCGCCAGTTGCCCGAGACAGATATCGCCCAAATTCCATCGCGATCGCCGCTTAACGGATGTAGTCGGTAACCGGGCATATCGATATCAGCAAGACAGCATGCTGCATCAATCACAGCGAGTCGGTGGCGTAATCGTTTGACTTGCGTCGGTATAACGCCGGAGGTTTTGCCGAGAAGAAACAAGTCACGCAATCCCTTGTGTCTGAAATTCATTATCATCTCTTCATCCTTGTTCCCTCGAAAGGAACACTATCACTATTGTTCCGTACAGCGCAACAAATTTCGCTACGTTTTCGCGAATTGTGAGGGGAAAGATGGGGGAGGAAAAGAAGAAGAGTGAAATTGCGGAAAGCGTCTCGCAAAACAGGCTGCGACCCGAACATGGCAGTCGCAGCAAAGACCTCTTAGCGACGGAAATCAATCACCATACGGCCACGGATTTTGCCTTCTTCCATCTCGGTAAATATGGTGTTGATGTCCGCTAACGGACGCAGGGCGACTTTCGGCACCACTTTGCCTTCGGCGGCAAACTGGAAGGCTTCGGTTAGATCCTGACGCGTGCCGACCAGCGAACCGACCACTTCAATACCATCCAGCACCAGCCGTGGGATGTCCAGGCTCATAGACTCCGGCGGCAGACCGACAGCCACGACACGACCACCTGCACGGACAGCATCCACCGCCGAGTTAAACGCAGCTTTAGCTACCGCTGTCACCACCGCTGCGTGAGCGCCACCGGCTTTCTCCTGCACAATTCTGGCGGCGTCTTCGGTGCGTGAGTTAATCGCTAAATCTGCACCCATTTCGGTTGCCAGTTTTAACTGTTCATCATTGACATCAATGGCGATCACTTTGGCGTTAAAGACATTCTTCGCGTATTGCAGGGCGAGGTTACCCAGACCGCCAAGACCGTAGATAGCAATCCACTGTCCTGGACGAATTTTTGACAGCTTAACGGCTTTGTAGGTAGTGACCCCCGCACAGGTAATGCTGCTGGCCGCCGCCGAGTCCAGACCATCTGGCACTTTTACCGCGTAATCGGCGACCACGATGCACTCTTCCGCCATCCCGCCATCAACGCTGTATCCGGCATTTTTAACTGAACGGCAGAGCGTTTCGTTACCACTGTTACAGTATTCGCAATGACCGCATCCTTCATAGAACCACGCCACGCTGGCACGATCGCCTGGTTTTAATGAAGTAACACCAGGGCCAACTTCTGCCACCACACCAATACCTTCGTGTCCCAGAATCACGCCGGTTTTGTCACCAAAATCGCCATTCTTAACATGAAGATCGGTATGACATACACCACAACACTCCATTTTCAGCAGGGCTTCGCCATGTTTCAGTGAGCGCAGTGTTTTATCCGTAACGTCAACATGATGATCCTTCGTAACAACTGCAGCCTTCATAGTTCCTCCTTTTCGGATGATGTTCTGCATAGCAGGTGAGGCAAATGAGATTTATTCGCCACTACCCAGTATGGATGAGATCTGAAAAAGGGAGAGGAAAATTGCCCGGTAGCCTTCACTACCGGGCGCAGGCTTAGATGGAGGTACGGCGGTAGTCGCGGTATTCGGCGTGCCAGAAATTATCATCAATGGCCTGTTGCAGAGCTTCGGCAGACGTTTTCACCGCCACGCCTTGCTGCTGCGCCATTTTGCCAACCGCAAAGGCAATTGCGCGGGAGACTTTCTGAATATCTTTCAGTTCCGGTAGTACCAGACCTTCGCCGTTCAGGACCAGCGGCGAATACTGAGCAAGCGTTTCACTTGCCGACATCAGCATCTCATCGGTGATACGTGACGCGCCGGAAGCAATAACACCCAGCCCGATGCCCGGGAAAATAAAGGCGTTGTTGCACTGGGCTATAGGGTAGATTTTATCTTTCCATACCACTGGATTAAACGGACTGCCAGTGGCGACCAGCGCGTTACCTTCAGTCCAGGCGATAATGTCCTGCGGTGTGGCTTCCACGCGTGACGTCGGGTTAGACAGCGGCATCACGATCGGACGCGGACAGTGTTTATGCATCTCACGGATGATCTCTTCCGTAAACAGCCCGGTCTGTCCTGAGACGCCAATCAGAATATCTGGTTTTACATTACGCACCACATCCAGCAGTGACAGCACATCGCTGTCGGTATCCCAGTCACTGAGATTTTCGCGCTTCTGCACCAGTTTGGTCTGGAAAGGCAGCAGGTTCGGCATCTTGTCGGTCAGCAGGCCAAAGCGATCGACCATAAAGACTTTCTGCCGCGCCGCTTCCTCGCTTAATCCTTCGCGCTGGGTCTGGGCGATGATCATTTCGGCAATGCCGCATCCCGCTGAACCTGCGCCAAGGAAGACGATTTTTTTCTCGCTTAACTGACCACCTGCCGCGCGGCTGGCTGCGATCAGTGTGCCGACTGTTACCGCCGCGGTGCCCTGAATGTCATCGTTAAAAGAACAAATTTCATTGCGATAGCGGTTAAGTAACGGCATCGCATTTTTTTGTGCGAAGTCTTCAAACTGCAACAGTACGTCCGGCCAGCGTTGTTTCACAGCCTGGATAAATTCATCAACGAATTCATAGTATTCGTCGTCAGTGATACGCGGATTACGCCAGCCCATATACAGCGGATCGTTAAGTAGCTGTTGGTTGTTAGTGCCGACATCCAGCACCACCGGAAGGGTATAGGCCGGACTGATGCCGCCACAGGCGGTATAGAGCGACAGTTTACCGATCGGAATGCCCATCCCGCCGATGCCCTGGTCACCAAGCCCCAGAATACGTTCGCCGTCAGTCACCACAATCACTTTGATATTATGGTTTGGTACGTTTTGCAGAATATCGTCCATATTGTGGCGGTTCTGGTAAGAGATAAACACACCGCGTGAACGGCGGTAGATCTCAGAAAAACGCTCACAGGCTGCGCCGACGGTTGGGGTGTAAATGACTGGCATCATTTCATCAAGATGATTGTTTACCAGACGGTAGAAGAGGGTTTCGTTAGTGTCCTGAATGTTACGCAGGTAGATGTGTTTGTCGATTTCGGTTTTGAATCCCTGATACTGGATCCATGCTCGTTCCGCTTGTTCTTCGATGGTTTCGACCACTTCCGGCAGTAACCCCAGCAGGTTGAAGTTACGGCGTTCTTCCATGCTGAAGGCGCTGCCTTTATTCAACAACGGAAATTCCAGCAATACAGGGCCAGCGTAAGGGATATAAAGCGAACGCTGTTTTTTTGTTTTTGGTTCCATGTCACTCACTCTTTTTTGAATATCCATCCCTGGGGGCTTTTATCGTCTTTGCATTACCGCCAGGGCGTCGGCACCAAGTATAAAGCAGATAAAAACAAAAACACCATTGCGCAGGCAATGGTGTTTAATCGTCATTGAGGACTGATGGTTATGAATTACTTTTCAGCGGGGCGTTTTCTGCCGGTGGGATTATTTACCACGCTGGATTTGTCACCTTCGGTAACTATTTTGCGCTGGTTAGAAATTTTATGGTCCAGTCCAAGAATATGACGTGCCTGACGGTTCGATTTCATTTTAACTCCTCAATCCTGTTGCTAGTTTTAAGGACAACATCGCCGTAGCGAAGAAACACGTGCTAAACCCCTAAATTAGGTTGCCGATCAAGCATAGCACCTTAAAGCGTAGGGTGCTGACCACTGACCACATAATTGATCGTTTGCTGGTAGATATCACTGAGGATGTCGTTATCAGAAGCTTCCACCCATTTGGTCAGCTCCATGAGAATGTCATCTTCAGTGACAACACCGTGCTCTGCCCGAAGGCCTTGCTCAATGGCATTAACCAGAGCGGGTTCTGCTGTTGAATTTTCTGCCTGATAATAAGTAAACATAGTGATTCTCCGTGTCTGTGTATTTATGGTGTCTGCTACGGATCGCAGATTTATAAAGCACATTCAGCATGGCAAATATTTGCCGCTTCGTTGTTAAGATTAGTCCTGGTTGATGATTTTTATATTTTAACTCCATGATATTGATAGGTATTATTATTGTGATGAGTTGATTGATATTGATGCAATATCTCTTGAGTTATATATTTCCGGTTATCTATTGTGGAAATTTAATTTAAGTGCAGGAATTATATTTTCGCCGGATTTTATTCGGATTATCCTGCTTATCCTCGTGCTGTTTCTCACGTAGTCTATAATTTCCTTTTTAAGCCCACAGGAGAGCAACAATGACAATCCATAAGAAAGGTCAGGCACACTGGGAAGGCGATATCAAACGCGGGAAGGGAACAGTATCTACTGAGAGCGGCGTGCTGAACCAACAGCCGTATGGATTTAACACGCGTTTTGAAGGCGAAAAAGGAACCAACCCTGAAGAACTGATTGGCGCAGCGCATGCCGCATGTTTCTCAATGGCGCTTTCATTAATGCTGGGGGAAGCGGGATTCACGCCAACATCGATTGATACCACCGCCGATGTCTCGCTGGATAGAGTGGATGCCGGTTTTGCGATTACTAAAATCGCACTGAAGAGCGAAGTTGCGGTGCCGGGTATTGATGCCTCCACCTTTGACGGCATTATCCAGAAAGCAAAAGCAGGATGCCCGGTTTCTCAGGTACTGAAAGCGGAAATTACGCTGGATTACCAGTTGAAATCGTAAAGCGTTGCCGGATGACGCGTCAGGCGCGTGAATGCCTGATGCGTCAGCACAATCACATCAGGCTGAGAAGGGATTGTTGTGACATGGCTATGCGTTGTCGTTGTCCAACTAAACGTAGCGGAAATCACAGTATTTAAGTGACAGTGTCACGTTAAATAAAAACCCGCGAGTGCGGGCGAGAGGAATTTATCAGATTTTCAGCGGTAACACGCTGCTCATCCAGCCTGGAATTTCTTCGGCGGGCAGGGGGCGGGAAAAGAAATATCCCTGAATAACGCGACAGTGGATCTTGCGTAGCATCTCAAATTGCTCTTTGGTTTCGATGCCTTCCGCCACGACGGTTAAATTGAGGCTTTGCCCAATGCTGGTAATGGCTTCGAGTAAGGCAAGGATGCGTTTTTCGGTCAGACAACGATCGACAAAACTTTTATCAATTTTGATTTCCGTTACCGGAAGACTGACTAAGCGGGATAATCCGGAAAAGCCTGTACCAAAATCATCTACCGATAAACCGATGCCCATATCGCGCAGGATCTGAATGCGCTTAAAGATTTCGGTATCGTGTTCCATCATCATGCTTTCCGTGATTTCCACCGTCAGCTGGTGGCCGTCAATACCCCAGGCGTGCATTGCATCAGATACCTGATTAGGCAGCTGATTACTGCGAAAGTGCAGCGCAGACAAGTTAACGGATAACGCCGGGATATGAATATTCTGGCTACGCCATTCTGCTAACTGACGGCAAGCTTCCGCGATGACCCAGCGCCCAATATTTTCGATTTCACCAATCTCTTCTGCGAGAGGAATAAACCGTGAAGGGGGCACATGACCATGCAGAGGATCGTACCAGCGAGCAAGGGCTTCGATGCCGTACAGTTCACCCGTTTCTGCGAAGATTTGCGGCTGATAAACCAGTTTAAGTTGGTTATTGCTAATCGCTTCTTTTAGCGCTGCGCCTAAAACCAAACGCTCTTTTACCATTTCGTTCATCGCCGGGCTGAAGAACTGCCAGCCGTTACCGCCATTTTTGCGAATAAAATCCATTGCATTGTGAGCAGTGGAGAGCAGGTAATCGCGGTTTTTACCCTCGTCGTAGCTGATGCCAATGCTCAAGGTGAGCGGGAATGGTTTATCGTCAATCATTATCGGCTTGCTGACCACATTCCGTAGCTCATCGGCGATCTGGGTAATGTTACTGACATCGTTTTCCAGGCTCACGAGGACAAAAGACGCACCTTCAATACGACAGAGATACTGATCCGGTTTGAGTTTTTCACGAAAGCGATTGACCACTTCCAGCAATGCCTGATCGGCCCACGCATAGCCAAGGCTATCAATCACATCCTGAATATGGTCAACACCGATGAGATACACCACCGGAGAGACGGCTTTGTCGACCAGGTCATCGAGGTAATTGTGCAGGTTATTGCGATTTGGCAGACCGGTCATCGGATCAAATTGGATGAGTTGTTCAATATGCTGACGGCTTTTTTCCTGTTCCAGCGCCAGCGCGGCCATATGCTGGCTGATATCTGCCACGCGTTCGATAAAGGCGCTGGTTTCTGCTCCTGACGAGGTTTTAATTTGCAGGATCCCCGCAGGCGCGCCATCGCGCTGACGAATGGTCGCTGACCAGCTTTGCGCATTTTGAACTTCTGCACCGTGCGAAGATGACGCCCAGTGTATCGGCATCCCGTTGCGCAGCGCGAACAGCGAAACATGCGATTCGTTGAGAACAGATTCGATGTTACGACAAATGATTTCCCCCATTTCATGAAATGGTGGGCTGCTGCACATGGCGGCGAGAATATTGCCTTCAAGCTGGCGGATTTGCCTTTCTTCGGTGATATCCGAGAATGTCATTACCAGGTTCTGCAGATGCGCGAGCACGTCATAAACCGGGCTGATAGAGGCTTTAATCCAGATTTTTTCACCGGTGCGCGTCAACAGCAGAAATTCGTCCTGATCGCGGGCGGTTTTCCATAGCAACTGCTGTAAACGAATACGGTTATCAGCAGGGAATTCTGGAATGTTCAGGAGTGTATCGGGCTGCATACCGCTGGCTTCGTTAATGCAGTAACCAAACATTTCGGTAAATGCGCGATTGCACTGCACAATATGGCGTTCCGGATCGAGGACAATCACCGGTCGGTCGAGATGGTCAACGGCAATAATCAATTGTCGGGTCTGTTCTTTTTGCGCCATTTCTACGCTGGCATCCCGTACCAGCGCCAGGTAATAAACTTTCCCCTCGGCGCTCACTTTCGATAGCGCAAAACGGGTCCAGACTTTACTGCCGTCTTTTTTCTCCAGCTGCAGCTCTCGACTCATCCCCTCGACGCGCGCTTTACCACCTTCACGGTTGTGACGAATGTATTCAGGATGCGCAGGACGCAAATCCCGCGGAATCAGCATATCAATGTTATTGCCAATGACTTCTTCACGTTTGTACCCCCAGAGCTTCTCTGCGGCGGGGTTGAAAAACATCACTTCATCATTTTCGTTAATTAACACCGCGCCCATCATATTTTGCTCAAGGGCGGGGAAAAAAATGCCATCGGCGGCAGTATCCGCATCGGTTAGCTTCATGATTACCTCTGCATCCTGGCGCATCTAAAGACTGGCTTTACAGAGTTCAACACGGTTTCTACCTCGTCTTTTGGCGATATACAGAGCTTCATCGGCTATTTGAATGAGGCGCTCATAGTCAGGATGACCATTAAACATGGCGGCACCGATGGAAAGTGAGAGGGCAATATCCTCGCCGTTTGCGGCTTTAAAATAATGTCGACCTTTATGGTTAAACCGCAGGCCAAAATCAACCAAACACAACGTGCGAGATCGACTAACTGCACCATATTTTCCTGAAATATGAAGATATACTGAAAAGAAATAAGCGACTTAGGACAGTTTCAATCTACGCTACTGTTCTTCAGAAGAGTATAGCCCATCGTAATTATTTTTCGGTGACAGCGAATATCGTATGTTTTTTCATATTCATACATTTTTATTAGGGGGATTATGGCTGTTTAACTAAGTGTGGTTAATTGCGTGGTTAATTTGACGTATTTATGCATGATTGCTAGTGGGATAGTTCAAGAGGGTAACAAGCCAGTGGGTAAAGCACCGGCTTGTTACAAAGTAAGAATGGGAGTTTAACTGCCCCAACGACTTTGCAGATAGCTGACCGCTTGTTGCGTCTGCGGTTTATTCAGATAGTCCTCACGGAACAAGATTGTGCCGCTAATTTCCGGCACAGCATCGTTAAGATCGAGCTGCTTTTTCAGTTCCGGTACGCCGCCATTAATCATCCAGTCTGGCTCTATCTTTGAAGGTTCACCCACTTTATAGAAGGCGATACCGATATACAGGCGGGTCCTGGTCGGTTTAACGACATCCGCCCACCATTTTGCCAACACGTCATAACGCGCGGCACTCCGTGAGAATGGCCAGTAAATTTGGGGAGCAATGTAATCCAGCAACCCTTGTTCCACCCATCGACGGGTATCAGCGTAGGATTCGTCATAGGCTGCCGCACCTCGGGTATCGGAACCGAGCGGATCGTGTGATCGGTTACGCCACACGCCTGCCGGGCTAACGCCAAATTCGACTTCCGGCTTAATGCTTTTAATGGTGTGCGATACCTTCGCAATTAACTGCTGAGTATTGTTGCGCCGCCAGTCTGCTTTTGACGCAAATGCGCCGCCGTATTTGCGGTACGTTTCGTTATCATTTAGCCGTGAACCTGGTGACTCAGTATAGAAATAGTCATCAAACTGCACGCCATCTACTGGATAGCGGGAAACCACTTCCGCGACTATTGATGTGATCCAGTCCTGAACCTCAGGGATGCCCGGGTCGAGGACAAAGCGATCGCCGGACGTTCTGATCCAGTCGCGGTGTTGCACATAGACGCTCGCCGGTTGTTGAGACAGAGTGCTATTCAGTTCCCTGATAGTACCGGGCTTCGTATTAACCGATACGCGATAGGGGTTAAACCAGGCGTGTACTTTCATCCCACGCTTGTGGGCTTCGTCGAGCATAAATTGCAGCGGATCGTAACCCGGATTTTCACCAATCTTACCGGTCATAAGATCGGACCACGGCAAAATTTTCGATGGCCACAGGGCAGTACCATCCGGCTTGACCTGGAAAAAGACCGTGTTTATGCCGAGACGTTGCAGATGATCCAGTTTGTCGATCATCGCCTGTTGTTGTACACGTGCCCGGCTGGTGGGGTTACTAATGTTAACCGAGGAAACCGGTGGCCAGTCGAGGCGAGACACCGTGGCCAGCCAGATGCCACGCATCGGTTGTGACGATTGTTGCGTCGTGGCTGGTGGCTTTGAGCCCGCTGGTGGTGTCACCATGGACTCTGGAGGCGTGCTTTTACAACTACACAGTAAAAGTGCCAGTGCAACCAGTATCGCTGGTCTTCTAATCGCTAATTTCTCGTTTCGGGAGCAGATATCCATATGTGCTGGTTTCCGGTAAACAGATGTGCGCTCATTCTCGTACTTATCCCGGTTAAGTCAATACGACAACAAGCACGAAAAAGGGAGCGATGAATTATCGCTCCCTTGTCTTATAACCATTCAGACATGGTTAGTGTTTCTTGTCATTCATCACAATATAGTGTGGTGAACGTGCACGCGGGTGCAGGAAGAAGTGACCTTTTGGTGCGTTCTGACTGTTGATTGGCTCCAGAGTGACGCCGGTATTCGCTTTGCTTTTACGATCATGAACAGCATAGAGAATAAAGGGCAGGGCAAGTACCACCAGGAAACTAACGACCAGTAATTCAACATACATATCGGTAGAGTCACCCTGGATGTTATCCGGCGGCAGGAAGGAAACAATAAACGCCATAATTGAAGTCAGCAGACCGACAATAGCCACGACCAGTTTCACCCCTTTACCACCAGGGATATTAAATGTGCGTTTTAAGTCAGGATGTTTAAGAACCAACACAATGTAGCCAATAAACAGCATGAAATAAGCACACAGATAAATCACCACCGTCAGCGCCAGTGCGATCAGGAAGGACATGTTGTTACCGCCACCGGTATTGGTGAGGATGATCAACGCGATAGAAGTAATCACCAACTGCGAAATGACCAGCGTTACCGGTACGCCATTTTTGTTCATTTTAGCGAATGCCGCTGGCAGCAGGTTTTTCTGCGCTGTGACATACATCCCGCGAGAAGGACCAACAATCCAGGAAGCGATTTCCGCCAGAACACCCAGCAACAGCAGTGCGGAGATCACGCGAACCGTCCACTCAATTTCCGGTGCCACATGTGACATCAGAACGGTAAAGGTTTGCATTACCCCTGCGGAGAGGTTGATTTCATTACCCGGAATGACCATCGCAATAGACAAACCGCCAACAGAGCTTAAGCAGATTGCCGCCACCATCAGCAGTAACATAGCCAGTGGATAGTCGCGCCCGGGGTTGCTCATTTCATTGACGTGGGTTGCGGAAGCTTCAACGCCCATATAACTCAAAATGAAGGCAACAAATACAACCAGGGTGCCCACTTTAGAGAAGTCAGGGAAGAAGGTCTTCGCATCCATTTCGATAGCAACGGGGGCACCGGAGTGCAGATAAATAGCCGCTAATGCGATCAAAATAAATGCAGGTAACAGGATACCGGCGAAGAAGCCAACTTTAGCAATTCGCGCCGTGTATTTCGTGCCACCAAACTGCGTTAATGCCAGCGCCCAAAGAATGATGAGTGCTGCAATAGTTTTGGTAATGGGGTCTTCATTCAGCGCTGGCCATTTCAGGATGTAGGAGAGTGCCCCTAACACGAAATAGAGCATCGGAATAAAACCAATGGCGATTTGCAGATAGCCAAATGAGATCGCTGCAAATCCCCATCTCGGCCCCAGAGTATTTGATACCCAGGCGAAGACGCCACCTTCTTCCCAGCCGTCGACGGTAGCCATTTCCGCAGCACAAAGTCCCACGGGAATAAACCATAAAATCCCGCCTAATAGCAGGAAGAAGACTAATGAAAAGCCCGATGTTGCGAAGGTAGGGTATTCATAAACAGCCATTACCATCGATGCCGTTATGGCAAAAAATCCGAGTAATGTGAGCTGCTTAGCTTTACCTGTCTGTACTGATGTAGCCATATTATCCCCCTAAAACGGTATTCCTGTCGGAACCGCACCTGTTTTGTTCTGAAGCGTATTCAGAACAATATTTTCCGTTGCTAATGCCAGTGAACAGACTTTGGAAATTGTCCCGAAACGGCTTCGTTTCGGGACACCGTTACCGTTAAACGTTATCAGGTGTGTTTAAAGCTGTTCTGCTGGGCAATACCCTGCAGTTTCGGGTGGTCGCTGAGATATTTCAGGGAGGCTTTGTAGTCTTCCAGCAACAGTTCAGCAAAGTCCATTTCGAAGCCGCGACGACACATAATGCGCATCACCACGATGTCGGTGGCTTCACCGCCGAGAGTGAAGGCCGGAACCTGCCAGCCGCGCAGACGCAGACGTTCAGAGAGGTCATACAGGGTGTATCCCGGATCTTCACCATCTTTCAGTTTGAAGCAAACCGCCGGGATGCCTTCGTCCGGGCGACCCGTACAGATGAACTCATACGGCCCCAGTTTGGCGATTTCATCCGCCAGATAAGCAGCAACCTGGTAGGAAGCGTTCTGTACTTTGGTATAGCCTTCACGACCGAGGCGCAGGAATTCATAGTACTGTGCAATCACCTGACCCGCCGGGCGGGAGAAGTTGATGGCGAAAGTACCAATCTGACCGCCGAGGTAGTCAACGTTGAACACCAGTTCCTGCGGCAGCGCTTCTTCATCACGCCAGATAACCCAGCCGCAGCCCAGCGGAGCCAGACCGAATTTATGGCCTGAAGCACTGATCGATTTCACACGCGGCAGGCGGAAGTCCCAGACGATATCCGGGGCGACGAACGGTGCCAGGAAGCCACCGCTGGCGGCGTCGATGTGCATGTCGATGTCGATACCGGTGTCGGCCTGGAATTTATCCAGCGCATCGTGCAGCGGCTGCGGGAACTCATAGTTACCGGTGTAGGTCACGCCGAAAGTCGGCACCACGCCGATGGTGTTTTCGTCGCAGGCTTCAATCATGCGTTT
The DNA here is from genome assembly GCF_003697165.2 of Escherichia coli DSM 30083 = JCM 1649 = ATCC 11775. Taxonomy (GTDB): domain Bacteria; phylum Pseudomonadota; class Gammaproteobacteria; order Enterobacterales; family Enterobacteriaceae; genus Escherichia; species Escherichia coli. The sequence continues at coordinate 2,488,421 of NZ_CP033092.2, read as the reverse complement.
CGGGTCCATAAACAACTGACCGGGGCGCATAGGGATCTCACGCAACTCCACATCCCAGTAGCGGGCGAATTTATGCCAGCAGATTTGTACCGGACCGCACACCAGGTTCGGTTTGTTAGTCGGCTTACCTGCAGCTTCCATACGCTTGCGCCAACGCCATTTCATCGCCATCCCGCCGAGCATACAGGCCTCGGAAGAACCAATGGTGTTGGTGCCAACGGCCTGACCATTTTTCGGTGCAGGCGCATGCCACAGATCGGCAACCATGTTTACGCAACGCAGATCGATTGCTGCAGATTGCGGATATTCTTCTTTGTCGATCCAGTTTTTGTTAATGGATAAATCCATCAACTTATGGACATTATCGTCGTCCCAGGTCTGGCAGAAAGTGGCCAGGTTCTGACGAGCGTTGCCATCAAGATATAATTCATCATTGATAATCTGGAATGCGACATCATCACGCATTTCGTGCAGCGGAAAACGTTTTGATTCTGCGATAGTGGAAATAGACTTCGCACCAAAACGTGAATCGAGTAGTTCCGACCTTAAATCCGTTACTTGCTTCTTATCCATTTTAAACTCCTTAAAATGATTGGATCGCATTAAAAAAGTAGGATTTATCGATAAAGTAAGCAAGTGCAAAGGACTCGGTTTTAAATAACAAAATCCTAATGTTATTTATCGCGAGATATTGCGTGAATAATGTATTTTTATTAAAAAACAACATAATAGAGAATTCTGTGTGGAGGTAAGGTGTTTTATGTTGTTATTTTATGTGTTTTCTATCGTCTCCTGAATTATCACGTAAAAATCAGACCTTATAATATCATTATTAGTACACGGTTATTTACTTTGAACACATTTATAAATTATTACATAAAAATAGCGAATATTGATAAAATCCCCGCCAACGATGTGTTGACGGGGCTGTGATTATTTTGGCAATAATACTCCGGTATAGGTATTCACCGGATGAGAAAGATATTGTTTAACAGCAGTGTTAACATTCTCTACCGTCATTTGTTTCAACAATTGCTCCTGCTCAGTCCATGCTGCAGGATCGTCATATTGAATAAGACTATTTACAATGGTATTCGCTAATTGTTGAACGCTACGCTGTTGGATATCGAGGCTGCGCTGAACGTTTTGCTGGTATTCGTTCAGTTCTTGCTCACTAATCCCTTTGGCCAGACGCTTAACCATCACTTCATTCGCTAACGTTAACAGTTCATCATGTCGTTCTGGTTGACAAGTAAAAGCCAGCAAATGACTGATATCTTTGGCCTGAGGATCAACCGAGAGGCGAGAAGAAACGCTGTATGCTCCAGATGCCTGTTCACGAATATTAATGCGTAGATCTTTTGCCAGTGCGACGTTAAAAGCATCGAGCGCCATACGCGTCGCCAGATTAACAGGAGTCCGGGAATTATAACGCTTCCACTGTGAAACCTGTGCCACTGGTTCATTTTGTTCTTTTACAGTAACCGATGCGTTGTCCGTCGCGCGAGTTAATGGTTTACCTGCGGCTAATGGCGAATCAGAGTGTTTGATTGATCCTAAGTAACGCGTAATTAACGCCACGAGTTTGTCTTCTGCGACATTACCGACAATGACAAACGTGATATCCGCTGGAGATGAAAACAACTGGCGATCGGCAGCCAGCGCATCTGCGGCAGTAAACTGTGCAATCTGATTTTCTTGCGGTAATTTCGTGCGGCCATCGGCATAGCGCGTCTCATACATCTGCTGGGCGAATTTCTCCGCTGGACGCTGGTCGAGCGTTTTCAACGCCTGAATTTGAGCATTTTGTAGCGATGCCCAAATATTGTCGTTAATCGTGCTGTGGTTGATTCGCTGGTTAATCAACTGGAAACCAGGTTCAGGGTTATTAGTCCGCGCGCTAACGGAGAGCAATGTATTCATGCCACTGACTTTACTGCTCATGGTTACCGAGTTTTCCGCACTCCAGCGTTTCAGGCTGGAAGAGGAGAGTTCACCAACGCCGCTTCCGCTTACTGCTTTATTTGCCAGCGCGATAAGTGATTTTTGCTGCGCAGGGAAACTTAAATCGCCTTTATTAGATACGGCAGTAATTTGTAGCTTTTGCTCTTCACCCGCGGATTTTGCCAGAATAACCCTGGCACCATTGGAAAGTGTTAATGATGTCAGATTCTCAGCCAGCGTTTCTTTGCTGCTAATTTCCGCCTGTGGGTCAGCGTCTACTGTTAACGATAAATTTCTGCCTGGGAAGATGTAAGCTGCCAGCTTTTTATTGGCGTACTCTTTTTCCAGCGCCAGGATAGCCGCAGGAGACAATGCTTTTTTGGCGGCAACTTCATTGTTTACCATTTGCTCCCAAAATGCGTCCTGGTTCTTTCTTAACTGCTGCCATTTTTCCGCCAGACTTTGCACGGTAATTTGCTGCCACAGACGTTTCGAAAGTTGATATGTCTCTTCCGGCGACAAGAACGGCGTATTATTTAATGAGCTGGATGCTAGGCGACTGGTCAGCATACGTAAATCACGCTCAGCTTGCTGATCAACCGCATTTTTCAGCCAGGTAAGGCGGGTAGATTTAACATCATCGAGTTCTTCAGCAGAAAAACCATGCTGATCAATGGTTGCCAACTCTGCCATTAATGCATTCGCAGCATCCTGCATATTATCGTCTCGTGCATTTACACGGAAAAATAGCGACTGATAATCGGGTGCAATTTTGACGCTGCGCGCAGTGCCGCCAGAAATAGTCTTCAACTCGCCCGACTGTATGCGTTCCTGCAGACGTTGGTTGAACAGCTGAACCAACATGCTCCATTCAGCTTGTTCGATAAAGCTTTGCTCATCGTTCACTTGTACCATTGGCAGGCGATAATAGAGTGCGATGCCGTTCACCCGGTTTTCTTTATCATTGATGATATTAAAGCGCAGGTGGTTTTCGGCTTTTGTCGGCCAGACGCGATTTTCAGCTGCTTTGTTAGCCGGAAGCTTACTTAAATTATCCTTTATCAGCGCCAGCGCTTCTTTACTGTCGATATCGCCGACCACAATAAAGGTCATATTATTTGGTTGATACCAGCGTTGATAAAATTGGCGCAATTGTGCCGGTGTGACCGTGGCGACGGTATCCATCAGGCCGATAGGTTCACGGTCTAAATTACGGGTATTTGCCAGCAGGAAAGGGCGGCGCGCCTGAGAGGTGCGCCATTTCGCATCCTGATGGGCACGCCATTCCTCAGTAATTACGCCGCGTTCAGCGTCTACTTCGAGTTTTTCAAAGGTTGCGGCATTACTCCATTCACTGAAGATTGCCATCACTTGTTGCAGATTTTGTTTCTGCGTAGTCGGCAAACTCACCTGATACACTGTTTCGTCATAGCTGGTATAGGCATTAACATCGCGACCAAAACGCAGGCCCATTGACTCAAATGTTTCGATGACTTTATTACCCGGCCATGTTTTTGTGCCGTTAAACATCATATGTTCTACAAAATGAGCCACGCCGCGCTCATTGTCTTCTTCCTGCAATGAACCGGTATGAATTTGCAGCCATAAATTTACCTGATCCTTTGGTTGAGCATGCGGATAAATCATATATCGCAAGCCATTGTCCAGTTGCCCGGTAATTAACTTTTCATCCTGCGGTAAGGCGGCGGCAATCAGTCGCCCGGGGAGCAACAGAGTTGCCACTAACGTCAGTAAGAAACAGAGGTTTCTCATAATTATCTCCATGCGAAAACCGGGCGAATTTACCCGGTAAAGTAAAATCCGAACTATTAAAATTTCATGCTGACATCAAGCCAGAAAGTACGGCCACTGGCGTAGGTCGCCACGCCAGTATTCGTTGTATCAACAGCGGTTTTGCTATCCAGTACATTGAGAATATCGGCACTGATCGTCAGGTTTTGTTGTTTCAGAAATTGTGGCGTCCAGGACAAGCGGGTGTCCCAGGTCAGGCTGCTATCCAGTTTCTCGTCAACATACTGCTTGTAATCTGAATATTCGCTGATGTATTGCGCATTCGTCTTACCCAGGATAATGCGAGCTTTACGCGCTTCTTGCCAGGTCAGCGTATTCGCCCACACCAACCCGCTCGGTTGATGCGTGAAATCCATGTTTAAGGAGATCTTTAATGGATTATTAAAATCCGCCACTGGAACGCTATCGTAAGAGACCAGATTACCGTTATAAACCACCCGGTTATCACCGGTATTGCTCTCCTCATAACCATTGTTTAACGACAAGTTGCCCTTGCTCTTGATATAGCTAAAGACAATTTGCGGGTTAATATCTACCTGGCTGATATGCTGGGGTTCGGCCAGTTCAAAACTGAGGTTAAACGAATGTGTTTTGGTTTTGCCATCGTTGTTATATTCAGTAATGGTGGTTTTAGTCGCGCTGTCGGTACGACTGCTTTTGCTGATTTGATCATGCGCTTCACGGTAAACATAGTTTGCACGCGCAATAACGTTCTTACCGATTTTCTGCTGCAATCCCATTGCCAGTTCATCGTTATAAGGCGTTTTCAAATCCTGATAACGCGTCAGGGTTTTATTGCCTGATACCGATTCCGTCCAGCTATTGCGGATATCACGTAATCCCATATCAAGAATATTCCCGCCATAGTAACGGTTATAACCTGCAGTAATCATTGAGGTTTGATCAGCAAAAATATCCCATTCCGTCATAAAGCGCGGGGAGATATTGTGGTTTGACAGATAGTTATCATAGTCATGCCGCACGCCGGGCATTAACGACACATTACGCCAGCTAATGCGATCCGCCATATACAGCGTGTAATTGTCAATTCCCAGACTACCTTTACCTTTATGGTAAATTGTATGGTTAGTTTTCTTTCCGGCAGCATTAATCACATAGGATTCAGACTGGTTATGGCGTTCAGTCCATGCATCGGAATAGATGTATTCCGCGCCGAAGTAGGGTTGATGCGAAACATTACCCACGGCGAATTTTTGCCAGTCCAGGCGTGTTTTGAAGGTGTAATTATCTACAGCCTGGGAAATGTGTCCTAATCCGCCACGGGTGCAACGCCCTGAAATATCACCATATGTACATGAAAGTTCGGTGTACCAGATGTCATGATCGTGACGGGTATAATCACTAATATGATCCCAACCAACGGTGGTACGCAGTTTGGCCCATGCGAGCTGGGTATCCATATCCCATGCCAGACCATAGGATTTATTACCCATTTCGCGATCAGACTCCGGGAAGGTGCTGGTATTATAATCACGGCTGGAGCCGGTATATTTTAAGGTTAAATCGTGGGTAAAGCGGTCGCTGGCAAACCAGGTAAATTTGCTCAATGCAGTATCGATAACGTTTTTATACTGTGCCCTGCCGGCGACAATGCCGTCATTCGAAACATAATCCGCGCGGGTGATATCAGACTGGCGGCGCGATAAACCAGCGGTAACGCCAAAGTTATCAGCGAGTTCCTGATTAAACGACAAGGTATAAAAGTTCTTTTTAAAATCTGGAGAGTAATAAGTACTTCCTGAAGAACCTTGATTAAATGCGCTCTTGTTATTCTCATCGATATGCGATGTTAACCAGTCCGAACGCGTAGTGCGATAACCCAGTTTCACGCTGCTATCATCAGCGTTGAAGCGTTTGATCTTTGCATCAATTACCCCGCCATTGAAGCGACCGAATTCAACTGGCACAAAACTGTCATAAAGCGTCACATTGTCCAGTAAGCTGACATCAAGATAATACCCCTGTGACATCCCGCTAATATTGGTTGCACTACTGGCATCGGACTCATTCGCTGGGTTCAGGTTATTCGTTGCACTAATACCGTCAATCAAATAGGCATTCTGGTAGGGCGACGCACCGTGAATAGAGATTTTCTCCGGGCGAATATCTCCCTGGTTCAATGAGGTACTTTGCGTTGAATCCATGCGTACCGCAGGGTTGGTTCTCAGCAGATCGCTGATATTGCCATTCCCGGTCGGTAAACGCTCGATGCTTTCACTGGTGTAATGCGTGTTGCCGTTTACGGGTACAGGGACAGGAGCATAGACCGTCATCTCTTCAAAAACATGCATGTACATATTTTTGTCATCGACGGCCTGCGCCACATCAGCGCCACATAAAATGACGCCAGGAATAAGAACTCGCTTCATTTATTTATATCTCCGTACAGCAGGGCTTTTATTGTTTTTATATAACCGCGCTAATGTCACAAATATCATCGACCAGGTTCCAGACACCGGGTTGATGTGTAACCATAATGACGCCGCTTGTGGGGAGTTTTTCTCGCACTAAACGCAGTAAGCGGATTGCCTCTTGTTCCTCAAGATGAGAGGTAGTTTCGTCAAGAAATATCCATTTCGGACGTCGTAAAATTAATCGAGCCAGGGCGATACGTTGTTTTTCGCCGCTGGAAAGAATATCTCCCCAGCGATCGTGATCATGAATACGCGCAGCCAATTTCCCCAGACCAACCTGATGCAGTACTTCGCTCAACGATTTATCGTCTACGGACAGGGGAAGTGCTTTACAAATAATCTCTTTCAGTAAGCCGGTTTTGATTAACGGTGTTTGTGACACATACCAACTGTCAGCAGGAGAAGAAATATCACCTTTAAACCACGGCCAGCAGTGGGATAATGTTTTAAGCAGTGTGGTTTTTCCCGCACCAGAGTAACCTTTCAGCAATAGCCATTTGCCTGGCGAAACATGAAAGTTCAGGTTCTCTAATATGATCTTATTATCAGGAGTACGAATACTCGCGTCAGCCACTTGTACCGCATGTTGACAATTTTTAGGCTTATTCGTAGGGCGCTGTTCGGTGAGTTGATGGAACTCATACAAGCGATCGATAACCGCAGCCAGTTCAGCAAGTTCATCATATTTATAAATAAACCAGCTTAAATTGTTCGATACCAGCATAAATGCCTGGCGCGATTTCATCAGTCCGCCCAGATTGATCTGCCCGCTAATAAACTGCGGCAATAACAGAAAGTAGGGAAGAACGCTAAGCGAGCGCGAATAAATATTCTGCCAGTAATCAAGCCACCGCTGACGATTCATTAAACGATGCCAGTTCTCTTTAATGGTATGAAAATTTTCGCTCAACTCCTGGCGTTGTAGAGACTCAGCATTGCTTAGCGCAATCAGTTCTGCCTGCTTATTATGCTGCACAAGATTAGTTCGAAATGTCGCTTCGCTACGTTGTTTTTCCACATTAAGTGGACGAATACGTTTACCAACCTTATGGGTAAATAAAGTTCCACCGATCACAATGAGCACGACGGTATAGACCATATACCCCTGGATACTCCATTCAGTTCCACCAACAGTGAATGAGAGCGTACCCGCGCTTTGCCAAAGAATAACGGTAAAGGTGATCAGCATGCTAAGTGACTGGATGAAGCCAAATGAAAGGCTGAGCGTTTTGCTGATCAGTAAGAGAATGTCTTCAGCGATACGTTGGTCAGGGTTATCTGTATTTTTATGCTCGCCGTAGATCTGCGTGAAGTAGTAGTTTTTATCTGCAAACCAGCGATTAAGGTAGTAATCTGTTAACCATTCGCGCCAGCGAATAGTCAGTAGTTTAATTAACCATGTTTTGTTTACGGATATTAATACAAAGATCCCCAGCAGGGCAGGGAACCAAAGGACAAGCTGCCAAAGCTTATCAGTTTCTTTCTGGCTTAGCGCATTGAAAAAATCATTATTCCAGTCGTTTAACCAGACCTGAATTTTAACCACGCCAAGGATCATGGCGAGGATAATAATGATTAACAACACTGAAGTTTTATTATTCTTACGCAGCCAAAAGGGCTTCAGCAGACAGAGATACTTTGCTATCAACATACAAAACGTAATGGGAATGGTTATCATTAGCGAAAATTGATTGTGCCACCCAATGATTATCTATGGCAATGATATACTGATGAAATTTATTTAAGTATCATTTAACAATATGAAATATAAAGAAATATTTAATTTTCAGTGGTTATGGTTATACTATTGATAATCAAGGGTATTGCTAATGCCCTGACGCATACCTCGTAAGCCAGGATTTTCGCAAAGGAAGATGATGAAGACGAAACACCCGACAGGAATTTATGTCGGGTGCCTTGTTAAGGTCATAAGAAGGAGGCTAAGAATGGAGCTAAGGGGGAGCGTTATTAATTATTCTCCATTTGTTTTGCAACATCCATAATGTGGTAAAGCGGTACTCTGTTCTTAGCTAACTCTACCATGGCGTTCATATAAGGTACCATGGTTGAAAAAAGGATTTTATAACCTTCGCAAAAATAGGAAACAGTCTCATTGTTTACTTTAGTAATACGATGCTTAGGGCAACCACCATTGCAGATAGGTTTATATACACATTGCTGACATTTCGCTGAAATCCGTTTTTTTTGCGCTGTCAGTTGTACACTGTTCATCGTTTTGAGTTCCGATTTATTAATGTTTCCAATTTTGTACTGTGGATAGACAAAATGGTCGCATTCGTAAATGTCTCCATTGCTTTCAACAACCAGATTATCCTTGCAGGACTCCTGGAAAATACAACTGGTATGCCCATTCCCCAAAAAACGGCTGACAAAGCTTTCAAACTGACGGATGAAAATTTCACCCACATCGTTTTTAACCCATTGCATAAAAATGGTTGACATAAACTTGCCATAAGCCGTGGGAGGCACAGAAAAATCAATGATACGGAATGTGTTCTCACTATGACCACTGAAATCAATATTCGGCGTCCCGGTTTCGAGCAATTCGATAAATTGCATATGTTTACTGCCGATAGATTTTAAAAAATGATAAACCTCAAGAGGGTAATGGACATTAATGTTATTAATGACGGTTAACGTATTAAACTCTATTTGATATGATTTCAGACGCTCGATGGCTGCTATCACTTTTGCAAAAGTACCGTTACCTGAATTACTGCGTCTGTAGCAGTCATGTAGTTCTTGGGGTCCATCGATCGAGATACCAACCAGAAACTCATGTTCTTTGAGAAAGGCACACCATTCATTATTCAATAAAATGCCATTCGTTTGTAATGCATTAAAAATTCGTTTTTGGCCTGCATAGCGTTGTTGATAGTGAATAACTTTACGGAAAAAATCCAGGCCAGCCAGAGTGGGTTCACCGCCTTGCCAAGTAAAATAGACCTGATTGCCAGACGCTGCGATATATTGTTTGATGAACTCTTTCAGAGTGCTGTCATCCATCCATTTTTCATGAGTAAACTGCGACTCTTTTTCAAGGTAAAAACAGTAATCACATTTGAGATTACATTGAAAACTGGAGGGCTTGGCTGTAACGTGCATCGCTATCTCGCTCAATAAGGCGGCGGAAAAATCCGCCGCATGAAGGTTAAGTTATTTCGCTTCGCTTAATGCTTTCTTGATATTGTTAAACTTCTCCTGATTTACCTCGCTAAGCGGTGGCTGGCTGTTATCGATAAACTCTCTTACCACGCCTTGCATCTCTTTAACGACCTGCGGATTGGCGGCGGCAAGGTTATCTTTTTGCTGTAGATCCGTCAGTTTGTATAGACCTAACTGATTATTTTCTACTGTATAGACGAGCGAATAATCGTTATTTCTCACCGTATAAGAGAATTGGCTTAAGTCCTCGGTGTTGGGGTTATGCGGGTAATCGTCTGACTGATGGCGGACAAATTTGTGGTAATTATCCCAGAATGGAATGTTTTCCTCATCAAACCAGTGAGAATAAGATGTTATCCAGGTCAGATTTTTATGTGGCTCGCCCTGTTTCTTATTTTGCAACCAGGGCAGCAAGGAAACGCCATCCAGCTTAAGGTCTTTTGGAATGCTGATATCGGCTGCATCAAGAGCTGTCGGGTAGAAATCCATTGCGGAAATCAGCTTGTCATAATTACCGGGTTGAAGTTTTCCTTTCCACCACATAAACATTGGGGTGTGAGTACCGCCAGGATAGGTCTGACTCTTATAGCCTTTTTGCGCCCCGTTCAGCGGCAGAGGACCATCGATAACTGCACCATTATCGGAGGTAAAGAGAATAATTGTATTGTCATACTGTCCGTTTTTCTTCAGTTGTTCGAGAATGCGTTTTACACCCTGATCAACAGAATAAACGGAAGCGTAGTAATTATCTGCTGTTTGACTGCCGGTATTAAATTGCTTCTGATATTGCTCCGGAGCAGGATTATCATTTGGCAGATGCGGAGCATTATAAGCCAGGTAAAGCATAAAAGGCTGGTCAAGTGTTTTGGCACGATCAACAACGCCAATTGCCTCATCGGTTAACTGATCGCTGATATAACCTTTTGCGGGGACGCGTTCACGGTTTTTGAACAGTGAAGGGGAGTTGTAATATGCCGTTCCCGCAGCATGGAATCCCATAAAGTAATCAAAGCCACGGTTTTGCGGTTGCCATTCTTCCGCAGAAAAGGTAGTGAAGTTGTCATGATAGTCACGCGTTTGTTTATCTTCCGGCACTGGCACATTACTGATTTTTGACAAGTGCCATTTACCTACTGCTGCAGTGTAATAACCATGATTCTGGAATAATTCAGGCAAGAAAGTTTCTGTTAGCGGAATACCATCCTGAGCATCAGTATTGGAATAGACACCAAAGCGGGCGGGCGCTCGACCGGTCATTATTGCGGCGCGGGACGGGCCGGAAACACCGTGCGCCACATAGCCGTTAGTAAAACGTACGCCTTCATCCATTAATGAAAGGAGCGTCGGCGTTGATTTTTGCGCAGCTTCAATGGCTTTATCTATCCCTATTTTGTAGGTATCGACAACTTCACGATTTTCCATTGTTTTTGGGTCAAAAGATCCCTTATCAAAAGGAAGTTGTCCATAACCAAGATCATCCATGGTCAGTACGATAATATTTGGCTTTCCTTTGGTACTGTATTCAGTCGGCGTAAAGTCTGAGAAAGCAACGTTTGTTTTGGTTGCTTTCAGCTTTACATCATCTGCCGCATGAGCAGCAAATGCAGCCATACCAGATGCCAGTATCAAAGATATCGAGGTACTTACGACACTTTTCTTTAATGCAGACTTCATAAATGTTCCTCTTCTTATTGTACTTAATTCCAAAGTAATTTTACGAAGAGAAATAAGTTAATGTAAGTGAAGTTAGTCACATAAATAGATAGCAAATTTAGCTAAAAAAAGGGAAATAACAGTCCATAACGCATTGACATTACTTTCTGTTCTACTAAGTAATTTCTCGCCGATAAACAACTAATCTATTGATATTTAATAAATTATTGTATTTTACTGCCAAAATGCCGAACTGAGATCATAAATAATCATGCAACAGGTTATGCAAATGCATAAATATGTGATGACTGTCACTTATTTATTTCAAGAAATATATCGCCTAAAAACAACGCGGGGCAGGGAATGGCTGCCCCATTTAATTCTTACGCAGCGTGTGTGGTTGACTACTCGTTAGCAAATAATCAAATAGCTAAAGCATTCATCGTGTTGTCCGTGTTCATACCCGTGTGCCTTTGACAACGGTACTCCTTAGAAACTCTCTTTGGACTGTTGCCGAAATGTTTGCGGAACGCATAAATAAAATAAGATGTACTCGCATAACCACATTGTTCGGCAATTTTATTGACTGAACCTTCTACGCGTATCAAATTTTTTGCGTGCTGCATTCTGGCATCTAAAAGAATCTGTGAGAATGTCGTTTGCTCTTGCTTTAGTTTTTTCTTCAACAGGCTTTCACTGATGTACAGGCAGGCACAAATATCTTTCAGCTTCCATGGGTGCGCCAGCTTCATGTTGACAATATTTCTCACTTTCCCGGAAACGGATAGCACACCGTTAGTTAATAGTGTAATGAAACCTTTGCATGCGGCAAAAATAGACAGGCAAGAAAAAAGCAAAAGCTCTGAAAAATTATGATGATTGCGTTCTTCCGAGTTGAGATAAGCAATCATTTCATTAAGCAATCCAGTCGGTACATTTGAAGCACGTAAAAACTTCGCAGGAACAGGCATCGTCACTGTCTGGATGTTAGTGCATTGTAGATATTTTTTAATGGTATTTTCATTAAATCCGATTTCTTTGAAATGCCGCTCATAAGGTTCAAAATGCGTACGAACAGCGTTATCTACCATTAGGATCTCGCCGTCAGAGAAGGCGTAATCTTTATCTAAAATGTTAGCGTTGAAGGCATGATGAATAAATATAACAGAACAAACGAGCGACATTTTATCTCCTTAAAACAATAAAGTTTATATCGATACTTTTTTAACATTTCACATTTATAATTTGCTGTTTATTTTCAGTCTAGCAAACTATTGATAATGAAATGTGTAAGATCTCTTGCCATGCGACCCATTTCTGAAATGCCCAGCTGATCAATTGCCGAAAAAATGGCTATCAACGTAAGTGTCAGTAACAAGACAACCACAATTACAGACATGATTTCTTTATAGTTGTCTCTTTGCGTGATTTTGTTTTTCACTGTGGTCGCATGCATTTCAAATGTGTTTATTTAGCGGATAACGTTAAAAATCGTTAATCAGTATGATTAATATAACAGGCTGGATAAAAGAGGAAATAGGACTGGCACTTCAGTACTGAGCGGAGTTTCTTACAGCTGTAGGCAGAAGTTTATATCTTATAGTGTGTGGTTTAATTTAATCCATGTGAGCAAATCGCGCGATAATAGTCAATGAGGAATTCTTCTGCTGTGCGGATGACAGCAGAAGAAATGAGGAGGCGAATTAATTTGATGGTTCTAATTCAACCGGAATACTTTTATAGCCAGGAATGCCACTTAATGGATCGTGGTTATCAAGTGTTAGCATGTGATTCGATTCTGGAAAATAGGTCACCAGTGAGCGGTCAGCCATAGGGTAAATGACCACTTTTAATCTATCCATGCGGCGTGAGCTACGTTTACCGTCTGGCGTGAGTGCAATAAGATTAACTCTTTCGCCGTTTTTTACACGGCAAATTTTAGCTTGTTTAGCACTCATAAAGACCACATCTCGTTGACCGAATACCCCTCGATAGCGATCATCCATACCATAAATCGTCGTGTTGTACTGATCGTGACTGCGTACTGTCGCCATGACCAGCTTACTGTTAAACGCTGAAGAGGGATCTTCTAACAGCCCTTTACTGGTAATGAAATTAGCCTTACCTGACGACGTCATCCAGCGCCTTTCAGCTGCTGCGTTTATCAGGTGAAAACCACCAGGATGACGGATGCGCTGGTTATAGTCGGCAAACTCTGGCAGCACAGCTTCAATGTCATTGCGAATGCGATCATAATCTTCCACCAGATACTCCCAGGCTACCACGCTCTGGGGTAGTGCTGCTTGCGCGATTCCCGCGACCACTGCACACTCTGATTTCAGCATTACACCGGCGGGTTTTAACACACCACGCGAGGCATGAATCATCGACATTGAATCTTCAACGGTTACCGCCTGCGCACCGCTTTTTTGCATGTCAATCTCGCTACGTCCCAGAACCGGCAGAATATAGCTATGCCGTGCGGTCAGCAGATGAGAGCGGTTAAGCTTAGTGGCTACGTGTACCGCCAGATCTAATTGCGTTAACGGTACAGCGCTCGCTTCCCGATCTGGCATTGCCAGTGCAAAGTTGCCCCCCATGCAGATCAATGCTCGAGCTTGCCCCGTACATATAGCTTGCATGCTGGCGATTGCAGCATGTCCAGGTGCATGAGGTGGGGTGAAGCCATAGCGCTCACACAGGCGATCCAGAAACTCTGCAGACGGTTTCTCGGTGATACCGACGGTTCGGTCGCCCTGTACATTAGAGTGACCTCGTAGTGGGCAGATACCCGCACCAGGCTTGCCAATGTTACCTTTCATCAACAGCAGATTGACCAGTTGCTGTACGTTCTGGGTACCATGTTCGTGCTGAGTGATCCCCATTCCGTAACAGATAATGGTTCGTTCGGCAGCGGCATATGCATCAGCAAGTTCGGCGATTTGTGTCTGACTTAGTCCAGAAATACGTTCGATATCTTTCCACTCGGAATTGAGCACGTCACGGCGTAGCTCGTCAAAGCCGACGGTATGCGTTTGAATAAATTCGTCATCCAGCAATGAGGGCCGACCTGCGGCGCTTGCAGCATCATCGCGCTCAATTAACAGGCGCATCATCCCCTTGAGCAATGCCATATCGCCACCAATGCGCACGTTATAGTAGGCACTGGCCAACTGAGTCTCAGAGTTCGTCAGCATTTCAAACGGGTTTTGCGGTGCGGTAAATCGCTCCAGGCCACGTTCCTGTAGAGGATTGATGGCGATCATTTTCGCTCCCCGTTTCACTAAAGCGCGCAACGAAGTCAGCATGCGAGGGTGGTTTGTACCAGGGTTATGCCCAATGCAAATGACTAAATCGCATTTCTCAAAGTCTTCCAGCAACACGGTCCCTTTACCCACACCGATACTCGCTGCCAATCCCACACTGGTCGGTTCATGGCACATGTTGGAGCAGTCGGGAAAGTTATTGCTCCCGTATTCACGGGCAAAAAGCTGATAAAGAAAGGCAGCTTCATTGGAAGTGCGCCCCGAAGTATAGAATTCAACCTGATTGGGATCACTATAGCTTTGAAGGCGAGCGCCAATTTCGTCGAAAGCTTGTTGCCAGCTTAATGGCTTGTAACAGTCGCTGACGTCATCATATTTCAAAGGCTGAGTGAGACGTCCCGCAGCCTCAAGCTCGTGATCTCCCCAGGTAAGTAATGATTGAACCGTATTCTCAGCAAAGAAAGAGGCATTTACCTGCTTATCCGTGACTTCCCAGGCGATTGCTTTTGCGCCGTTTTCACAAATGTCGAATGACGCACTGTGCTTAGGATCTGGCCATGCACATCCCGGACAGTCAAAGCCCTCTGGCTTATTCATGTCAAACATGGCAATAACATCCTGGCGTATATCCATCTGCTTACGTACTGCATTCGCTACGGATTTAACAGCACCCCAACCACCGGCAGCTCCCTGGTAGGATTCAATTTTTTTCTTCATCTGCTTATCCTGTGTGGAAATGAATTATTAGGATTTGTAATAGCGATGATGCAAAGTATATACAAAGGATTTATCGTCAACATGAATATATAAGAGTAGGGGACTACTCTCTTACTATTTTTACTCTATTATCGTTAAATAATAGAGTAGTATAAATACGATAAGTTAAGCATCATCTCTCATAGGGTTTAAATTAACATGATTCTCAATATAAAAAATAAGACTCTGGCTTCAATTGTGCGCGGATTTTCTTACAAGTGTAGGATAATAGCCTTCACAAAATAATTATCCGCGCAATTTTCGTGAATGGAGCGCATAGACTAATGTCAAAATCACAATTATTCATAGATAAAAGTGACACCAATGACTGACTGGACGGCTCCGGCTGCAACCTTGTTTCCTGTTTGTCCATAGGTTGCGCTTAAACCCAGAGGTACTTTGCTTTTATTTACTGTCCCCAGGGAGACATTTTCTCCGGTTGCCAGTATTTTTCCATTACGTATCAGAGAGACACCCACGCCCGATGCTTTTGTTGCATCTGGTGCTGCGTTAGCAAACACTTGTCGGGCACTGTCAGTGGTGGCACCCGAAAGATAAAATGAGAGCTTTTGTTCGCTAGAGCAATATACACCAAGGGGTATTTCTGCGCTTCCAGGAAAGTCCGGGAGATTCACGGTGACATTACGACTATCAACGGTGCAACCGCCTGTTGGCATAACAACACTGTTATTTGAAATAATATTCCACGTAAAATTACGCGGATTTCCGCTTCCTAACGTGGCAATTTTATACATATGAATACGGGCAATAACTTCCCCTGCTTTTATGACAACTCCACCGGCCGCTCCGACTGGGGTAATATAGAGTTTTAACGGTAATGGCATCGGTGTCTTATCACCAATATCCAATACGTTGGTATTTGTCGTCAACGGGAAAGGGTAGGTCACATTATTCCAGTACAGTGATCCTTTATATGACTGTAGGGAGCCTGCGAAAGCTGAACCTTGTACCAGGTTTATATGATCAGTGTCGTACCAGCCGCCGTAATCATTCCAACAACTTATATGCTGAGACAAGTCTACAACCAGATTCTGGCCCGGTTGTATTACAGGATCGAGATTAACATAAACAGAGGTTGTACCTGCTCCAATACTTGACCCGCCATCGACATTACAACTGAAGGCAAAAACTTTGCCTGCCATTAATAGAAGATAAATACCGAACAGGACCTTTATACTGAATGTTTTACCCATGATATATCCTAAGGTTAAAAAATTGATTTAAAAAGGAGGAAAATAAAATCAAATTGATGTTATTGCCAGGTATAGATCACATTGATTAGCGCCTCGATCGTACCCTGGCTTGCGTTTCCATTCACCGTGATAGCTCTTGCCTTAAGTGGAAACTGTGCATTACGAGTGATCACATCAACAATAACCGTTTTGCTATCGCCATTTTTTAACGTCGCATCCTGGTCATCCCTTAGCTCTATCTGAATATTTTCGGCAGTACCTTCATTTTTGTAATAACCCGTATTGTCAGTTGAACCTGTCACGATTGCCGTCACTGCACTTGTTTCAATCGGACAATCGGTTAATGACAAAGTAATATTGTGCCAGCCAGATGCAGAACCAGGTTGTTGCAGATTGCGTGTATAAAGATCCCCGAGATTAACGTTAGCTTCTTTGGTTTGAATAGTGCATGGTTTAGCGACTACCCGACCATTAACAGTGATAGTGACATCGGCGGCCTGGAGAGTTGCTGTGAATAATGTGCAAAACGTAGCTAACAGGAACCTCTTGTGAAGTCTTTTCATATCTGACTCTGATTATTGAAATTCAAGGGTAAAGGTTGCCGAAGCGCTCACCAGTCCTGGATTGACGGACTTCTGAGTTGACTTCAAACGAGCGGAGTAAGGCAAAATATTGTTCTGTTCTGGTACCAATGGGATCCACTGCATCCCAGCATGAAGGTCATTCAATTTCACCGGACGCATATTTCCGTCCAGTATTTCTATACCCAAACCGGAGGCCGTATTGCTTCCTTCATCTAGTTTCAACAGAGTATTATTTTCTGCATCCTCAATACCGTTAAATGCAACCCGAACTCCCGTTGTCCCTTTGCTGCATTCACTTAATGTAATCTGAAAAGGGACGACTGGACTTGTGCTACCGGTCGTTGGAAATTGTCTGGCACTGTTTTTTTGGAGATCTACGGTAAAATTAAGCGAATCCGATGAGACTGTGCAGCCATAATCGAGGACGCGCCCGCTAATTTTAATAACACTATCTGCGGATAAAGCAGAATAGGTGGTTAACCCCAGACATAAACCGAGGAAAATAATGTTATTGTATTTCATAATCTATTGTTCCTTAGCGACAGATTGCTGTCTGCTGGTTCAGCAAGGTTCCAGGAGAGACTACAGGAAGCTTGTAATCGACAATACAGTTTGAGTTTTTATCTTTGCCCCATGAAACCTGTAATTTCCCTGACTGTGGAAGTCCAGTCAGATAAACCTGACCATTTTCCGCGACAATGCTGCCATTTTTATTCTCTCCGTGAGTGACAATTGCACCGAATGGAACGCTTTTATTACCGTACTTCAACGTCATTAATACTTTCCCGCCGATTTGTGCATTAAATGTTGCTCTGGCAATAGCACCGTGAGTTGGGATGACAGTGACTACGGTTTCATCCAGTTCAACATTATCTGCAAGGGAATTCGCGTTAAGAGCGACACGATTTTCTCTATATTCTGTCGCAAATGGTAATATGGCATAGCCACGCCAGTCGGTATGAATTCCGGTCTGGTTCTCTATTTTGACATTATCAGCGCCAGGAGCCTTAACCAGAACCATTGTGTCGCCCAGCGGCTGTCCAAAGGTGATGCCATCAGCATGAGCAATAATCCCACCACTCATTCCGTAATAAATCTGGCTGCTGTCACCACTCCGACTGTAACCGACATTCGTATTACCGTAAGCACCACGATAATTAAGAGAACTGTAACCACTGGTGCCAGACGATGTATTACCCCCTTGGGTGTTACCGACCTGAACACTATAATTCAGGTTATTATCCGGTAGCAGAGTGCCATAAACCCCTGATAGGTTGGTCATGCCGCCTTTCAAATCGTTTGACATACTGTAACTGGCGTTTGAATTATGAAATGCCGACTGACTGTCTGTACGCATCCAATGACTAAAGGGAACATTAAGCGTAAAAGCGAGTAAATGATCCCGATCGTTTTGCCATATATTATTGGAATAGCTGTAATTCAGCGAAGTCGTAATATCACCAAACGGCACATTTAATCCAAATGATATTTGCTGGTCGCTGCGTGACGTGTTCCAGTAACTTTGGCGACTGGCACTGAAAAATGTCGTACCATAATTTCCAAGCTGCTGAGAGATGCTTATTTGTTCCTGACCACGCTTACTGTAGAACAGATTAAAATAATCAATAAATAGTGTCTGCTCACTGGTGTCTCCGGTAGGAGGCTTGACGGTGTAACCACTCATTCGACTGTATGCACTGTCGGATAAGTTATAAAAACCTTGCGTAGAATAGCGATATCCTGCGACCTGGATATTGGTTCCCGTCTGGTAGAAGGATTTGCTGTAGACGGATTTAACCGATTGTCCGCTGTGACGGGTGTCATCTGCAAGTGTCGTATTGGCCTGCGTAATATCGAAAGAAAAGGCACCAAAAAGTCCTAAATCTTTACCAATACCAAGGTTGAAGGCCTGATAATCTTCTGCAATTTGCATTCCGCCATAAGGTGTCCAGTTTCCTTTCAGACCATGCATCAAGCTTGCTTGTACGAACTTGGGGGTGCTTTGCAGGTTATTTCCACTACGATATTCCCCCATGGCAAGTGCATAACGCGTATATCCAGCACGTTGGAGAACCGGAACAGACGAATAAGGAACATATAATGTCTGAATACTGCCGTCTGCCTCTTTTATGGTTACTTGCAGATTACCACCATTGGCCGCAGAGTTGATATCATCAATAGTAAAAGGGCCGGGTGGGACAGTAGTCTGATAAACATCGTATCCATTCTGTTTTACACTCACTTGTGCGGTGCCACGAGCAATACCATGAATCACCGGAGCGAAACCATGTTGGCTATCGGGCAACATCGCTTCTGTTGAATTTATTTTAAGGCCACGAAAGTTCACACTGTCAAAAATATCGCCATCGGTATAACTATCACCCACTGTTAACCGTGAGCGTAACGGAATAATGTCACGTTCAGCCGACGTATTGATATGCTGCCATTTATTGCTGTCAGATGAATTGCTACTCCCACTGTTATAACTCCACGTTGAGTTATCGCGCAGTCGCCAACTACCAATGTTGATGCCACTCTGTAAATTCAAATATGCATAGTTGGATTTTCCTGCATTATGGTTACTACGGTTATTAATAGAATTACCATCAAAACTATAGTTTAGTAGCCCTGCATTTATTCCTTCTTCCCACAGATCAGGAGAAACATAGCCGCGAGCCATTCTGCCGACATATATTTGCGGAACGGAGAGTGACAGATGTTGCTGACCAACATCAAACTCAGATGATGCATCAGCCAAACGATCCTGAAGTGGTGTGCATGCGCTGTTGTCCGGCACATGTTTATCTGCCGAATGTTCCTTGTTGTCTAATAATGCTGATTTTTTTATGCCAAGACTGACAAGAAGGTCTGTACTCAGGCATGGGATGAGATCTGCGTTATTATCATCTGCAATAAAAGTAATATCCCGACTAGCCATAAATTCGTCGTTCAAATAAATGTCGACCCGATATGTACCAGGTGGGGCCTCGCGTCCCTTAGTAAAGGCAGATAAATCGACAGATTCAGCAAGGTCATTGCTTAAAAACCGTGGATTAAAATAATACTCTGCGTCAACGGGAAAAACCGCAGTTGCTAAGCCAAGGGCAAAGGTAAGCCGTGCAAAGCGAGGCAGTATTAACACCTGATGCATACGATATGCCTTAAATGCGGCACGAAAGGCTGTCATTTTTAATCCCGATTGAGTTTATTATTAATTAGGTCACTGGCTTACTGCATGGTTGCCTTAATACGCGGAGTTAATGCACCGTAATCATTGATTGTCTGAAAACTGATATCCCCGGTTACAGCATGCGGGATATCCACCGATACTTCACCTTTTGGCGGCACCATGGTGTTTGGGAGATTGCTATTTCCTGCTTTCATATTTGTTACGGTAATGAAGTAGGGCGTTGGATTAATAAGAGTGAGTTTGCTACCGCTGCGACGAAACCGAAGCATTGCAGGCGCTTCTTCAGGTGCCATTGCCAGATGCGTGGGGCGATAAAACATTTTTATGCGGCTAATAATTGCCAGCTGTAATGTATTCTCATTCTTCTGGTCTTTTTCCATAGCAGGGATAGCTTTAACATTAACCCAGAACAGGCTTTCACGGTCGCCTGGTAACTGATGATTAGTGGCGTTGATTATCCGAAGCGTATTCTCTTTTTTACCTTGCATGGAAAAAAGCGGTGGGGTAATGACAAACTGGGTATCTTTCTGGTCACCCGCATTTTCTATCCATGACTGAATGAGATAGACACTGGCAGGATCATTATTCGTGACAGGCAATAAAACCTGTTTCTGGTTTGCCGGATAAATTACCCGCGTCGCACCAAGTGCGACAGCTGCGTTGGCAATGGTGCTATGGCAAGCAAAGAGCAATAAAAGTAACACTGTCGCCATAAAGGAAACAGAGTAGGGGGTACGCGTAGTTTGCATCTGATGCATTCTCCATGTGTTAAGAGGATAAGCGGGGAAACCGTTACATCAGACAATCGGTAAATATTGCTAATGCATTGGCGAGTCGCCGGTTTTCCAGACTTAATGCGTTTGTAATAAATGTTGGTTCTCTTTTGATAGGAAAACCTTGCTACCAAGTAAATATTTTAAATAACAGCAAGTTTAACTACTGTTGTTTATTGATCGTTTAGATATTATGTGATTTTTCATACCGCTCCAAAATACAAACCATTTTTCATTAATAATGAGATGAACATTGGTGAATTTCTCGGGTGTGCGTAGCCATGCCACACACACCCTGTTTCAATTTCAGATGACACATAGTCACCTTAAGAGTGAATTATAGATATTGAACTTTGAAGGTCGCATCAGCGTTTGCAGTACCAGCTACTGACTGCCCGAGAGCAATATAACGAGCCTGGAACGGCAGTATATTCGTGCCATCAATCAAGTCAGTTTTAGCGCTAAAAGTAGCACCATCAAGTACTAATACCTCCCCTGTACGGTCCAAAATTTGGATACCGACATTTTGGGCAGAGCCTGCCGCTGAACTCTGCAGCGCTAATGTATCGTCATTACTGGTGACAGTAGTACCCAGGAATGCAACAGCTGCATTACTGGAAACATTGGTATCACAATCATTCAGCTTGATATTGAAGCCAACGGCGGAGCTGAGGTCACCCGCTTTAGCCAGGCGAGAAGAACGAACCTGACCCAGCTCAACCGTTTGGTTCATTGATTCTGAATCAATCGCACAAGCGGCATTTACCACTTCACCTTTAAAATGAATTACACCGCCATTAACAGTGGTCGTTACTGATTCATCACCCTCGGCTGCGCTTACCGCAGCAGACGACATCGCCAACACAGAAACGACAATAATACCGACATGTTTGAGTTTCATAATTCTCCAAAATTTATATTTAAGTAGCTGAATAAAGAGAGTTAACAATTAAGTTATTCTGTTATTGCTTATAAAACAAGAATCATTCTTGATTGGATGTTGCCCTGAGAATATAGTTTCCATGGTTATTACATTTCACGAAGAATGATAATATCTTTAAATTACAAGGACACCTATTCACAACAAGTTTATTGCTGCACTTGTTGTAGAGAGTATTTGTAAAAACATTTTATGTCGCTAAATAACATGACGATTTCATTATGCATGTTATTTATAAACAGCGACTAAACAGAATATTATTGCGAACAAGGGAAGTGTCAGGAAAGGTCAAGAGGTACTAATAGTTTATATGGCTATAAACATTAGCTATGATTAATATTTGCCTGGTGAAACTAACACCAAATTGCTGTAACTCTCTTTGAATCATAAACTGAAGGATGATGCAGCACAGTTCCTCGTGGACTATCCTGGCTACTACATGACCAAACGCGGATATCATCCTCGAGCAGTCAACTCTGGCCATCTTTTTACTCAGCTATGAGGACCTGATCGTCGACTTTGCTATCTGCATGATGAATCTCCTCAGCAGCAGATGCAGTATTTACCGAAATGAATTCCATGAATAATGCAGTAATTAGTAGTGCTTTCATATCTGATACCTGTTTTAAACGATATATTTGAAAGTTGACGAATATCGGAAATAGCTTCCTCCTTCTTGATCTGTAAATATACAGTTCTAAGCTGTCATAAGACTGACTGTCATATGACAACGTTGTTAGATTTTTGAATTTTTCGAATACAGATTCAGGTCGTTAATAACGCACTCAGGTTCTTCAGTAAGGGGCATATTGTCTATATCGAAAACCCCATCATTTTTTTGTGGATTATCATTCCGCAGCTCTGCAAACAGAGGAGTGAGATCCTGCTGTGCTTCTCCTCGCTCTGCGACCAGTTCGAACGTTTTATTTTTTGCCGCATCGTTGCTCAGAGCTGTTACAAGAACCTGGGCGATTTGCTCCCGGGAGATAACACCATCTTCCGGCGTTCCCGCATGGCGTCTGTCCCCCTGAAGCATGACGATTCTGTGCTCATCATCATTGTTGTAATCAAACCAGCCGGGTCTGACGATAGTGTAGATATGCCCACTGGCTCTGACCAGGCGTTCAGAGCGTCTCTTCCAGTCATGAACTTCAGTACGTTGATTCCAGCTACTGAGCCGCTCAGTTACGCCAATCGTTGTCATCAGGGCGATGCGAACAGGTGTATCCATGAATATTCGCAAAATGTTACGTACACCGCCGTAATCTATTGCTCTGGCGCCAATACGTCCCTGACCATCAGAGCCGAGTGTAAAAATGATGGCATCAATATCTTTCGGTAAATCGGTAAGTGTTTCAGGTATTGAAACATCGCCATAGAAAATATCTGTTCCACGAGGGAGTAACTTGATTTTCCGCCGATTCCTGACCAGAGTCACGGGCTGATGGCCCATTGCAATAGCAGTATTCACAACATGAATACCAATACTTCCTGTTGCGCCAGCAACGAGTATTCTCATGATAAACCTTCTGATAATTCAGCCTTATTTTTGATACAGCCAGAATATCAATTATCATTATTGCCAGTAACGAGGCTAAAATGATTGTGTCTATGAACACCCTTCATGAATGCGCTTTGAAGGGAATGCTTCTACAAGGAAATCTATTCAACAACGTCTTAAGCAGGCTTCAGATGCACGAGCTCAGGAAGTCGCCGGTAGCGAAGTGCTTTACTCCGGTGATGCCAACCTGACTGATGAACAGATCGCTAAATTACCTTTTGCGTTATATCGCCAGGGCTACGAGTACTACTGGAAAACCCACGCACACCCAAACATATTCAGAAGCGTGAGGGATATAGTGCCATCAAAGCGCTGGCTGCTGTAAACAACGCAATTATCCAACTCATGGTCTATGGTGTGCCATCACTGAACAGAGGTTGAATTTTTCTACCGAAACGGGAGGGAAGTCAGAAATCACAACGTATTGATTTATCTGTGTGTGGATGTGAATGGTGAAGTAAAGGACCTTCACAGGCAATTTAACATAATATACATTATGCGCACCAACATAAACCAAGGGAGAATCCAGTCGTTGGCGGTTCATGATTGTTCTGCTCATTAACAACGACCAAAACCCCATATCTTACTTAATACCGTATTCTCGGCTTAACCGACCGTGCAACCTCAACACATTGGTTTCAACTGCCGTCACCACGTTCTCCGGAAAATCTGTCGGTAATGAAGTCTTCACGTTATCCAGTGCTGCCGGAATCATTCTGGCAAAGTCACTCAGGATTTCATGCATCTGCACTTCCGGGAATTTCAGCACCTTTGCTGTCGCCAGAAAATGTCGCGGATAAATTTTATCGATTGCCGTTTTTTTGCCTTTGGATGCGTTAAGCCCCATTGCCAGTTTGAGATCGCTGATGTGTATTCCCGTACCGCCAAGGACCGGAAATGCCGAAATGATGTCATAAAATGGTGTGAGCCGATAACTGCCGCCAGCCTGAATAAATACGGAGAAGTTTTTTGCATGGCCATCTGTTGCGCCAATCAACCACTGGAAGACCTGAAACTTCATAAAATCATAGCGATCTTTCAGCGCCTCGCTGGACCCCATCAAAAAAGCCATAATTTGCGCGATACCGGGGCCTCCATCTGATTCATATTTCACCGATGAAGGTAAACCGAATGTCTGGCACATATCCTCCTGTGGCAAGCGAAGTAAAACCGTTCGCTCAGTATTCCAACGCCTGTCAAAACGTTTGACCGCTAACGCGCGCACCCTTCCCGCTTTAATGATTTCTGCGTCCGGAACATTCAACCCGAGTTCTTTCGCCAGCAGCAAACAGTAATACTCATTATCAACGCTTTGGCTAAGATCGAGCGTCGCATTGGGCTGTCTGATTTCGCCAATCGGCAATTTGATAATGTGCGTCGTTGGCGTTATTCCCTTCGGAATGCACCAGTCATTGCCTATTCTGAGCAGCGCAGTCTTCTCCTGTGCGCCAGCAACCGAGATGCGAAAGTCATTTTCTTCTCTAATCATGCCTAACGGGATATCTGCTTTATAAGCCGTTAATACTTCTTCAAGTCTGGCTTCAGTAAGCTTTTCCCATGCCATTATCGGACACATTACGGTTTCATCTTCGGGGATTAACGTCACGGCACCAACGCTGTCTCGCCCTATTTCTGACAATAAATCAAACGGTTGTCTGGATTTAGCATGATAACGTTTAACGATCCGGTCACGTACAATCGGGCTATCGGGTAACAGGTTATCGAAGAAGTTAAATACGGCATCAGAGGTGATATTCCTCCTCTGCAATGGCAGCGAAAGTGACAACGGTCTGGCATAACGGCTGGCTAACCACTCAGGTGCATACTTAAAGGTGTGCGCGCCGTTGGCTAACTTCGTTAACTCGCCTACCCGCTGGTTGTTCATCCAAGTGACTAGTTTAGGCATCACCACTCCAGATCTTGCTGTTCTGTTGCTTCTGGCGAGGCATTTTTTGCGTCGCATAGCGTCATTGAGAGTTCAAGCGACTGTAAAATCTTAAAAAATGTCGTGAGCGAGGTATTGTTAGGATTGTTTTCGAAATTGGAAATTGTCGCCTGCTTAATGCCGATTTTTTTCGCCAACTCGCTCTGCGTCCAGCCGTTTTGCTGGCGAACCAGTTTCATTGCATTCGCCAATTGCATTGGGCTATAGATCTTCTGAAAGCTCATCATGTCATACGTCCACAGCAAATTTATCCGCTTAAGGGGATATTATCAGTTTTATCCTTTAGTGAGGATAAAGTCAATCTGGAAACACATCCTATCCGCTCTACGGGATAAACGCTGCGATATCCGCGATCGCGGATAAAAAGGAGGATTTAAAAAAGCACATCCTAATGAGGTGGCTTCTTTGACTACCGGAATCTGTAATCTTAATGACCTGGCCGCGTAAAAAACGTCTGTTCAATGGGGTGATGCCGTGAGGCGAATTTATCAGTTTTATCTACAATTGGGGTAACGCGCTGACGGGAGTAAAAAAATGTCTGACTGGAACCCCTCTTTATATCTACACTTTGCCGCTGAACGATCGCGTCCGGCGGTGGAGCTGCTTGCCAGGGTGTCGCTGGAGAATATCGAATACATTGCCGATCTTGGCTGTGGCCCAGGTAACAGCACCGCCCTTCTACACCAACGTTGGCCTGCTGCCAGGATAACGGGCATCGACTCATCTCCGGCGATGATTGCTGAAGCGCGCAGTGCTTTGCCAGACTGCCTGTTTGTGGAAGCAGATATCCGCAACTGGCAACCGGAACAGGCACTCGATCTGATTTTTGCTAATGCCTCGCTGCAATGGCTGCCCGACCACTACGAATTGTTTCCTCATTTGGTTTCGTTACTCAGTCCGCTGGGCGTGCTGGCAGTACAGATGCCAGATAACTGGCTGGAGCCGACCCATGTGCTCATGCGCGAAGTTGCCTGGGAACAAAACTACCCGGATCGCGGGCGTGAGCCGCTGGCTGGCGTTCATGCTTACTACGATATTCTGAGTGAAGCCGGATGTGAGGTCGATATCTGGCGAACCACTTACTATCACCAGATGCCGTCGCACCAGGCGATTATCGATTGGGTGACCGCCACTGGATTACGTCCGTGGTTACAGGATCTGACCGAGAGCGAACAGCAGCATTTTCTTACGCGCTACCATCAGATGCTGGAAGAGCAATATCCCCTCCAGGAGAACGGACAGATATTGCTGGCATTTCCGCGTCTGTTTATTGTTGCCCGCCGTACGGAGTAATTATCACGTCAGCTGGTAATGGCGATCGGGAAGAATTTTCGCTGGAATTTCTGCTTCATCGTTCATCTGTAACAGGTCAATTTCAATAGCGTTGCAGATGGCATCCAGCGGTAAATCATTGTTTTCAGTACCGAAGGGATCTTCCAGTTCTTCCGCCAGACAATCCAGCGAAATAAAAGTGTAGGAAATCAGCACAGAGATAAAAGGCGTCATGTAATGCAGATCCACGACCAGCGCGAACGGCAGCATGATACAAAACAGATAAACGGTACGATGCAAAATCAGGGTGTAGGCAAAGGGAATTGGCGTGTAGGCAATGCGCTCGCAGCCTGCCAGAACTGCTGAAATATCATTAAGCCGATCGTTGAGGCTAATAAACAGGATATCTGAAAGCTGCCCATTGCGGCGCTGAACCGCCAACCACTCCCCCATTATTAACAAGATACGGTTAGCTGGAGAGTTCGAAGCCAGTACACGCTGAAGATCTTCCGTCTTGAGATATTGAGCCAGCACTTCCGCCTGTGGTTGTTTGCGTAATGTCATGCGTAAACAGTGAGCGAAGGCGATTTGCAGCCGGGCAAACTCCCTTACACTTGCCGAATCTGGCAATGTCGTTTTTACCTCGCGCAGTAACGACCGTGAGGCAATCATCAACTGCCCCCAAAGTTTTCGCGCTTCAACGTAACGGGCGTACCCGGCATTATTACGAAAACCAAGAAAAATGGCGATGGCGACACCGAGAATGCTGAACGGTGCGAGGGTGAATTTAATGCCCAAATGCGTGTACCAGGGCAGCATGAAAATAACAGCGATAGAAAAGAGAAAATTGAGTAGTAAGCGCGAGGATATCTTGGATAATACTGAACCGTGCCAGACAAAAATACGGCGCAGCCAGTGTTGTTGTGGACGAACAATCATGGTTATCTTCAGGCGTGGAAAAGTCGCCCTATTAAACGTGATTACGATCACATTCTCAAGACGCTACTTACAAATTACCTACAAGCTTACAACATTAACAGGTGCTGCATGTGGCACCTGTTAATGATAAAGGCACATAGAATGTTGTAACTAATATAGCGAAATAAGAAACCCGGTCGAAACCGGGTTCAGAGTATTAGCACAACGGGCGTACAGCTTCGCGCATCCCTTTTTCGAGAATCGCATCCAGGTCATTAGCAACCTGCTCGACCAGACCAGGCACTTGCGTCAGGTCCTGCTCCCAGTGGTCTTTTTCTGCCAACACAATCGCTACCAGTTCCTGGGTCCCGATAACACGGTCACGATACTGGCTCCAGAGTTGCTGATAACGTTCCAGCCAGTGTGCATCGTCCTGTACCGGATATGTTTCTCCATTACGCTCACCGCGATAGAACGCAATCAATGCCGCTAATGCGAAAGTAAGGCGCGCCGGAAGTGTGCCGTTTGCCTTCTGCCCTGCCAGCAGCTGCGGCAGGATGCGTGTGCGGAACTTGGTCATACCGTTGAGCGCGATAGACAGCAGTTGATGCTTGATGTACGGGTTACGGAAACGTCCGGTGACTGCACTGGCGAAAGACTCCAGCTCATCGCGTGGCAAATCCAGTACCGGAATAATTTCTTCGTAGATGGCTTTTTCAACGAATGCGCAAATTTCAGCATCGTTCATCGCTTCACCTACGGTATCCAGCCCTGCCTGGAACGCCACCGGCACCAGCGCGGTGTGCGCACCGTTGAGGATTGCCACTTTGCGTTCTTTATACGGTTTAATATCGTCAACGATCAGCACGTTGAGCGGATATTTGTCCAGACGAAGTTCAGTCGCTAAGGATTTCGGCCCCTGAATCACAAACAGGTAAAAGTGTTCAGCGGTGTCGAGGAAACCATCGTGGTAGCCCAGTTCTTCTTCCAGTTTAGCCACTTCATCACGCGGATAACCGGTAACGATACGGTCCACCAGCGTAGAACAGAAGCTGTTAGCCTGATCCAGCCATTGAATAAATGCTTCTGGCAGTGCCCACTCTTGCGCATAGCGCAGCACCAGTTCACGCAACGCGTCGCCATTATAGTCAATCAACTCACACGGGATGATGATCCAACCTTTATCCAGCGCACCGTTGAAATGGCTAAAACGTTCGAACAGCAGACGGGTCAGTTTTGCCGGATAACTTACCGCTGGCGCGTCATCGAATTTATCGCCCGCATGGTAGCTGATACCCGCTTCGGTGGTGTTAGAGAAAACAAAGCGCATTTCCGGATTGTGAGCCAGTTTCAGGAATTCATCGTATTCACTGTAGACGCTGATTTCACGATTAACCGAGCGAATCAGGCGCGCGTCGCTGACCGCTTCACCCTTCTCATTCAGGCCACGGATAATGGTGGTATAAAGACCATCCTGCGTGCTCAGTGACGGCGGGAATGAAGTTTCAATCGGACGAACAACGACCACGCCAGAATTCAGATCGGTGTGCTCATTCAGGAGATCGATTTGCCAGTCAACAAAGGCGCGCAGGAAGTTACCTTCACCAAACTGAATGATACGTTCTGGATACTGTGCACCGGGAAAATCGCGACGATTTAGTGTTTTCACAATGGGTTCCCTTCTGATTAGTCATACAACCTGTTTGAATTGGTACGACAGGTTAGCAAACTTTAATACGCCGAACCCCTGTTTTGATCAACTCCTGATGATTAATGAGCAGTTTTATGAGAAAAGTGTGGCGCGGATCATGGTTTAATCGAGGAAACAGGCCTTTTCTTGGATCATAAAGTGGTAGAACATATTGCATTTAATTCGCTCTGAGTAAATAAAGATGTCAGACAACTTCCTCACCGTAACGCATAGTGCTGGTACGGTTGCGCCCATCTTTCTTCGAGCGATACAGACACGTATCGGCTTCGACCATCAATTTATTAAAGTCATCGGTCAGCGTTCGGTACGATGCGCAACCACTACCGACGCCAATACTTACCGTGAGATAAAGCGTTTTTTGTTGCCAGGTGAACGGTTGAAGTTCTACGCCTTTACGGATTTTTTCCGCCATTAGCAGGCCATCGACAGGATTCACCGACGGCACTGCAACAGCAAATTCTTCGCCGCCCATTCGCGCCACCAGCCCCTTATCACCGACAATCTTCTGAATATGCTGGGCAAACACGCTTAACACTTTATCGCCACATTCATGTCCATAGTTATCGTTAATGCTTTTGAAATAGTCGATATCAAGCAGCATGACCGTCAGATGTTGTGTCTGTTTCAGCGATGGACTTTTCAGCGCCTCATAAAGACCAGACCGTGAGTAAACCTGAGTCAGAAAATCAAAGTCGGCTCGCAGCGCAACTTGCTTCATTAGCGAATGGATCGCTGCCACGCTAAAGGAAACCATAATTGGGCATATCGCCATCGTGGCAATACCGAGACGTGCGGAGAACATTTGCGGAATAGAGAACGGCGAACCGACCGAGATATCAATCACCGAATTTGCCACCAGTACGACTTCCACCGCACCGGTGACAAAGGTCAACAGACATGTTACCTGCGGCGTATAGCGCACTGCACACCAGATTAATGCAGGGAGCGGAAACGCCAGACTCCCCGCTCCACCAATGACTACCGAGGCAATAACCGACACAATAAGCGCGATAGCAGGCATCATCTGCTCTGCTTTAAAGCGCGGCAGCACTCCAGGAATTGCCAACGTCAGCATACAAGGCACGATCAACACGCCCGTTGAGAATTGCTCACTAAACCAGTCGGCAAGCAAAGGCCAGAAATCCAGACTATCAATACTGACCGAACCAATCGCCCCGACAATAGCGCATAATAATGCGGCAAGCAGACAGTAATTAAATAGCCGTAAGGCACTTACTGGCTCATACTTATTTTTTCCCAGACTCTTATCCCGCGCGACCAGTAAGGCGACGGTAACAATAAACATCATATTGGAGAAATTGATAGCCAGTGAAACCAGCCCCCATTCGGTGGTTATGGCATCATAAACCAGCATCGCCACATAACTGATCGCATAGTAATGCAGTCGATTAAGCCAGACATAGCGGGCAAACACCCCCGCCATTACGCCATTCAGCGGCCAGAAAAGAGAAAGTTCGTGAACCAGTCGTAACTCTGCACCAATAAAATAGAACAGCGTGGTTAGCACAAAAATAGCGATGCTATTACGTAGCAGATGACCTTCCTGGAACAAACGGAAAGTTGAAATGGGCTGTACATGCATTAATTATCTGTCCATACAATTGCGGGTGGCAATTATCTCAACGCAATAAGTAAATTCTTAGAAAGGATAGCATGTTCGCTGACAACGGCGGCAACTAAAGATACCTAATGAATGCCATTTTATCGATTTCCGTAATTATCATGGCTGATTCATCTGTATAACCAGCCAGTGGTAGATTACCGTCACAATATAACGTTGTTGCTCCTCACTTAACGCTTCCCCCTGAGGAATGTTATGCCACTTAGCCAGACAACCGCGACAACAGGTCGCGGTGGCGTGTTGAGCGATAAAAACCGGATGCCCGCGCATGGGGGTTTGCTTACCGTCGTTAGCCGGTAATGCCGGAGCAAGACGTTTAGCGACAAAATCCGCCGCATGTTGTTCAATGACTGGCGCGCCTTTCTCCAGACAATACTGACGCTCTTTCACACCCAAACGAAAGCGAGAGCGAAATTTTGAACGGGATAAACGCGCGAAGAGTGGATCGAGAGACTGCATTAATAAACTGAACGCCCTAATTGTTTCGTCAATTGTTCAAGGACTGCAATGCCCGCAAGCGAGTTACCGGCATCATCCAGTTCCGGACTCCA
This sequence comes from Escherichia coli DSM 30083 = JCM 1649 = ATCC 11775, assembly GCF_003697165.2. Lineage (GTDB taxonomy): Bacteria > Pseudomonadota > Gammaproteobacteria > Enterobacterales > Enterobacteriaceae > Escherichia > Escherichia coli. The sequence goes on along the minus strand of NZ_CP033092.2, from coordinate 2,457,068 downwards.
GACAGCGATGGCCATTTCATGCGGAACAATCGCCACAATACCGCCACCAACGCCAGATTTTGCCGGTAGTCCCACCCGCCAGGCAAACTCCCCCGCGTTCTGGTACATACCGCTGGTCGCCATCAGCGCGTTAATTTGCCGCGCCTGCATTGGCGTCACCACAGGTTCATCAATATGAATAGCTTTCCCCTGATTCGCCAGAAAGACAAACGTCCGGGCCAGCTCTACACAGCTCATTTTCAGAGCGCAGTAATGAAAGTAGTTTTGCAGAACGGTTGTCACGTCATGATGGAAATTGCCAAACGACTTCATCAGCCATGCGATAGCCGCATTTCGCGCGGAATGTTCAAATTCGGAACGCGCTACCACCGTATCGTAGGAAATATCAGACACACCACTTAAGCCGCGCACGACTTCCAGCATACGTTGCCGAGGAGCGCTTAATCGCCCTTGCAACATATCGCAGACCACCAGCGCACCGGCATTAATAAACGGATTACGCGGAATACCCTGCTCCATTTCCAGTTGCACTAAAGAATTGAACGGTGATCCAGACGGATCTTTGCCGACGCGTTGCCAGATTTCCTCTTCGGAGTAATGACGCATGGCGACAACGAGACTCAGCACTTTGGAAATAGACTGAATGGAAAAACGTTCTTGCGCGTCTCCGGCCTGAAAAAGCTGTCCGTCAACGGTACAGATAGCAATCCCCAATCGGGAACCGTCTACCGTAGCCAGCGCCGGAATATAATCCGCGACTTTACCCTGACCAATGAGCGGCCGCACTTGCCGCAAGATGTTTTCTAAAATTGCATTATCCATGGCGACTGCCACTTTCTACTCCTGGACCGCAGGTCTGAAAAGACCTGCGAGTATATCAGAGCTGAATATGTAGCGTCAGTTCCGGTCTTTCCACACCGTCTGGATATTACAGAATTCGTGTAAGCCAAAATGGGAAAGCTCACGCCCAAAGCCACTCTTCTTCACGCCACCAAAGGCGACTCGCGCATCGCTGGCACAATAACCATTGATAAACACCCCACCGCATTCCAGACGTGCCGCCATCTGTCTGGCCTGTGTTTCGTCGGTGGTGAAAATGGTCGCTGAAAGGCCGAACTCACTATCATTAGCCAGTTCCAGCGCATGTTCTGCATCTTTCGCAATGGTGATTGCCGCAACGGGGCCAAACATTTCTTCCCGAAACGCGGTCATTTCTGGGGTAACATTCGCCAGAACCGTTGGCGGATAGTAGTTACCTGCCCCAGCAATCTTTTCCCCTCCCAGTAACAAACGCGCACCCTGCGCCAGTGTTTTTTCCACCTGATGATGCAGCTCATCACGTAAATCAAAACGAGCCATTGGTCCGAGAGCGTTCTCTTCATCACGGGGATCGCCCATTTTCAAGGCTGCCGCAGCTGCCACAAAACGTTCGGTAAATGCCGAAGCAATTCCCTCTTCGATGATAAAGCGTTTTGCCGCTGCACAAACCTGTCCGGTATTCTGATAACGTCCGGCTACCGCCGCTTTCACCGCCAGTTCCAGATCGGCATCGTTAAGCACAATAAACGGATCCGAACCACCCAGTTCCAGTACGCATTTTTTCAGTGCCGCTCCAGCCTGTGCGCCAATAGCCGCTCCAGCACGAACACTTCCGGTCACTGTGACAGCAGCAATGCGCGAGTCTTTAATCATCAGACTGACACCGTCGTTGTCGGCATTCAGCCAGCCATATACGCCTTGTGGGATACCCGCATCTTTAAACACCTGGGCAATGAGCTGTGCACAGCCCATCACATTCGGCGCATGTTTAAGTAAGTAGCCGTTACCAGCAAGAATGATGGGAACAGCGCCACGCATCACCTGCCATAACGGAAAATTCCACGGCATAATCGCCAGAATCGTCCCCAACGGTCGATACTCAATAACCGCCTGCTGATTTTCCACCAGCGTAGGTTCTGCCTTCAGCATTGCCGGACCATGTTCTGCATACCAGTCACACAAATTCGCCGATTTCGCCACTTCAGCGCGCGCCTGGTTGATTGGTTTGCCCATTTCACGGGTGATCATTTGCGCCATTTCTTCGCTACGGGCGCGCAGAGCCTTACCGATATCACGCAGTTTTTCAGCACGATAATCTATATTTGTCTCGCGCCAGTCGCGAAAGCCTGCTGCCGCCAGCTGAAGCGCGTTTTCGATATCGTCAACACCAGCCCACGGCAGCACAGAAAGTTGTTCACCGGTGGCAGGATTTATCGAAATTGCATGAGTTGCCGGAGTAATGGTCATCGGGGTATCTCCTTTATGAGTCATGGTATGAAGATACGCAGATTTACTCTTGCTTTAAAATGAATAATATTAAGCCACTTATTCACGAATCGAGAATGCTATGGATCTGACCCAACTGGAGATGTTCAACGCGGTTGCCGAAGCTGGCAGCATTACCCAGGCTGCAGCAAAAGTGCATCGCGTGCCGTCGAATCTCACTACCCGTCTACGCCAGCTGGAAACAGAACTGGGGGTTGATCTGTTTATTCGCGAGAATCAGCGTTTACGTCTCTCGCCTGCCGGGCATAACTTTTTACGCTATAGCCAACAAATTCTCACGTTAGTGGATGAAGCGCGGAGCGTTGTCGCTGGCGATGAGCCGCAAGGTTTATTTTCTCTGGGATCGCTGGAAAGCACCGCTGCAGTGCGCATTCCGGCCACGCTGGCGGAATTTAACCGTCGTTATCCCAAAATTCAGTTTTCACTTTCCACCGGCCCTTCCGGCACTATGCTGGAAGGTGTGCTGGAGGGAAAACTGAATGCGGCGTTTATTGATGGGCCCATTAACCATACTGCCATTGACGGGATACCGGTATACCGCGAGGAACTGATGATCGTCACGCCACAAGGACATGCGCCAGTAACCCGTGCCAGTCAGGTGAATGGCAGTAACATTTATGCCTTCCGCGCCAATTGTTCGTATCGTCGCCACTTCGAAAGCTGGTTTCATGCTGACGGTGCCGCTCCGGGAACTATTCACGAGATGGAGTCTTATCACGGGATGTTGGCCTGTGTGGTCGCAGGAGCAGGCATTGCGCTTATTCCACGCTCTATGCTGGAAAGTATGCCGGGGCATCACCAGGTTGAAGCGTGGCCGTTAGCTGAGCAATGGCGTTGGTTAACAACCTGGCTGGTCTGGCGTCGTGGTGCGAAAACGCGTCCGCTTGAGGCATTTATTCAACTGCTGGATGCGCCTGACTCGGCAAAACAGGGTTACCAATGAGCTATTTTTGATAGTTCATGCGGCTAATATGCTCTATATAGTGATGTTCCGATGACTTATGACTATATGGGGCAAATATGGTTACGCCAGTAAGCATCAGCAATTACATATCTCTTCCTGATGATTTTCCCGTTCGTAATATTGCACCTCAAGTAAAAGAAGAACAGGCCCCCTTCCTGATCGTCATTAAAATGTGATGTTAACAACTCTCTGATGCGTGACAGAACAACCGTCAGAGAGATGGAAATGCGATCCAGATCACAAATGCATTGTATTCACATCATTAACCGTTTTAAGATCATTTCATCACTTTTTCGCAACTCACCCGATAATCTGTTATGACAACAAACACTGTTTCCCGCAAAGTAGCGTGGCTACGGGTCGTTACGCTGGCAGTCGCCGCCTTTATCTTCAATACCACCGAATTTGTCCCTGTTGGCCTGCTCTCTGACATTGCGCATAGTTTTCACATGCAAACCGCTCAGGTCGGCATCATGTTGACAATTTATGCATGGGTAGTGGCGCTAATGTCATTGCCTTTTATGTTAATGACCAGCCAGGTTGAACGCCGCAAATTACTGATCTGCCTGTTTGTGGTGTTTATTGCCAGCCACGTACTGTCGTTTTTATCGTGGAGTTTTACCGTTCTGGTGATCAGTCGTATTGGTGTGGCTTTTGCACATGCGATTTTCTGGTCTATTACGGCGTCTCTGGCGATCCGTATGGCTCCGGCCGGGAAGCGAGCACAGGCATTGAGTTTAATTGCCACCGGTACAGCACTGGCAATGGTATTAGGTTTACCTCTCGGGCGCATTGTGGGGCAGTATTTTGGCTGGCGAATGACCTTCTTCGCGATTGGTATCGGGGCGCTTATTACCCTTTTGTGCCTGATTAAGTTACTTCCCTTGCTGCCCAGTGAGCATTCCGGTTCATTGAAAAGCCTCCCGCTATTGTTCCGCCGCCCGGCATTGATGAGCATTTATTTGTTAACTGTGGTGGTTGTCACCGCCCATTACACGGCATACAGCTATATCGAGCCTTTTGTACAAAACATTGCGGGATTCAGCGCCAACTTTGCCACGGCATTACTGTTATTACTCGGTGGTGCGGGCATTATTGGCAGCGTGATTTTCGGTAAACTGGGTAATCAGTATGCGTCTGCGTTGGTGAGTACAGCGATTGCGCTATTGCTGGTGTGCCTGGCGCTGCTGCTACCTGCGGCGAACAGTGAAATACACCTCGGGGTGCTGAGTATTTTCTGGGGGATCGCGATGATGATCATCGGGCTTGGTATGCAGGTTAAAGTGCTGGCGCTGGCACCAGATGCCACCGACGTCGCGATGGCGCTATTCTCCGGGATATTTAATATTGGAATCGGCGCGGGTGCGTTGGTAGGTAATCAGGTGAGTCTGCACTGGTCAATGTCGATGATTGGTTATGTGGGCGCGGTGCCTGCTTTTGCTGCGTTAATATGGTCAATCATCATTTTTCGCCGCTGGCCAGTGACACTCGAAGAACAGACACAATAGTCGAAAGGCCCATTCGGGCCTTTTTTAATGATACGTTTTAATGATTTCCAGGATGCCGTTAATAATAAACTGCACGCCCATACATACCAGCAGGAATCCCATCAGACGGGAGATCGCTTCAATACCCCCCTTGCCCACCAGCCGCATAATTGCGCCAGAGCTGCGTAGACTTCCCCACAAAATAACCGCCACCAGGAAAAAGATCAGCGGCGGCGCAACCATCAGTACCCAATCAGCGAAGGTTGAACTCTGACGCACTGTGGAGGCCGAGCTAATAATCATCGCAATGGTTCCCGGACCGGCGGTACTTGGCATTGCCAGTGGTACAAAAGCAATATTGGCACTGGGTTCATCTTCCAGCTCTTCCGACTTGCTTTTCGCTTCCGGTGAATCAATCGCTTTCTGTTGCGGAAAGAGCATCCGAAAACCGATAAACGCGACGATTAAGCCGCCTGCAATTCGCAGACCGGGAATCGAAATGCCAAATGTATCCATCACCAGTTGCCCGGCGTAATACGCCACCATCATGATGGCAAATACGTACACCGAGGCCATCAACGACTGACGATTACGTTCGGCACTGCTCATGTTGCCTGCCAGGCCAAGAAATAACGCGACAGTTGTCAATGGGTTAGCTAACGGCAGTAACACCACCAGCCCCAGGCCTATTGCTTTAAACAAATCTAACATTGGTGGTTGTTATCCTGTGTATCTGGTTTATCAGCGAAAAGTATAAGGGGTAAACAAGGATAAAGTGTCACTCTTTAGCTAACCTTGCATCGCATTGACCAAAACTTGAACCGATTTAGCAAAACGTGGCATCGGTCAATTCATTCATTTGACTTATACTTGCCTGGGCAATATTATCCCCTGCAACTAATTACTTGCCAGGGCAACTAATGTGAAAAATACCAGCGATCTGTTCAATGAAATTATTCCATTGGGTCGCTTAATCCATATGGTTAATCAGAAGAAAGATCGCCTGCTTAACGAGTATCTGTCTCCGCTGGATATTACCGCGGCACAGTTTAAGGTGCTCTGCTCTATCCGCTGCGCGGCGTGTATTACTCCGGTTGAACTGAAAAAAGTGTTGTCGGTCGACCTGGGGGCACTGACCCGTATGCTGGATCGCCTGGTCTGTAAAGGCTGGGTGGAAAGGTTGCCGAACCCGAATGATAAGCGCGGCGTACTGGTAAAACTTACCACCAGCGGCGCGGCAATATGTGAACAATGCCATCAATTAGTTGGCCAGGACCTGCATCAAGAATTAACAAAAAACCTGACGGCGGACGAAGTGGCAACACTTGAGCATTTGCTTAAGAAAGTCCTGCCGTAAACGAAAAAAGAGGTATGACGATGTCCAGACGCAATACTGACGCTATTACCATTCATAGCATTTTGGACTGGATCGAGGACAACCTGGAATCGCCACTGTCACTGGAGAAAGTGTCAGAGCGTTCGGGTTACTCCAAATGGCACCTGCAACGGATGTTTAAAAAAGAAACCGGTCATTCATTAGGCCAATACATCCGTAGCCGTAAGATGACGGAAATCGCGCAAAAGCTGAAGGAAAGTAACGAGCCGATACTCTATCTGGCGGAACGATATGGCTTCGAGTCCCAACAAACTCTGACCCGAACCTTCAAAAATTACTTTGATGTTCCGCCGCATAAATACCGGATGACCAATATGCAGGGTGAATCGCGCTTTTTACATCCATTAAATCATTACAACAACTAGTTGATAACGTGACAACGTCACTGAGGCAATCATGAAACCACTTTTATCCGCAATAGCAACTGCGCTTATTCTCTTTTCTGCGCAGGGCGTTGCGGAACAAACCACGCAGCCGGTTGTTACTTCCTGTGGCAATGTCGTGGTTGTTCCCACATCGCAGGAACAACCACCGTTTGATTTAAATCACATGGGTACTGGCAGTGATAAGTCGGATGCGCTCGGCGTGCCCTATTATAATCAACACGCTATGTAGTTATTGTCAGGCTCTGATCACAGAGCCTGACATTTCCGTAATATCTTCCTGAAGTCTCATATATTTTCGCCATTGTTGGCGATGAGATCCCGATACCAGTAAAACGATGCTTTACGTATCCGTTCCAGCGTTCCCTTCCCTTCGTTGTCTTTATCGACATAAATCATTCCGTAGCGTTTTTTCATTTCTCCTGTTCCGGCAGAAACCAGGTCAATGCAACCCCACGGGGTGTAGCCAATTAAGTCAACACCATCTTCAACTACGGCTTTTTTCATTTCCCGAATATGGGAGGAAAAGTAATCAATGCGATAGTGATCGTTCACCGTGCCGTCAGCTTGTCTCTGGTCAACCGCACCAAATCCATTTTCGACAATAAACAGCGGCAACTGGAAATGATCCCAGAACCAGTTGAGTGAATAACGTAGCCCTGCCGGATCAATTTGCCATCCCCATTCGGATGTATCGATATAAGGGTTGCTGACCAAATCTCGTGGTTCAACATAATCCAGTTGCGGATTATCTGGCGAAAATTGCGTCGTAAAAGACATGTAGTAGCTAAAGCCGATAAAGTCGACACAACCTCTGGCAAGAATCGCGTTATCATCTGGTGTGATATCGAGGTTGAATCCTTTCCTTGCAAAGTAATTCAGCATATGTTGCGGATAATATCCACGAGCATGAACATCAGTAAACCAGTAACGACGATGCATCGCTTTCGTGGCCATCATCATATCGTTGGGTGCACACGTCAGAGGATAGATGGGGCACATAGCAATCATACAGCCGATATTAAATTCAGGATTGATCAGTTTTCCAGTCTGTACCGCCAGGGCACTGGCAACTAACTCATAATGTACCGCCTGGTACATTATTTGTTCGCGCTCATTGAGATCTTCCTCTGGCGAATACAAGATACCGGAATTAGTAAATGGACACAGGCTTTCGCTGAAATTCACCTGATTATTGATTTCGTTAAACGTCATCCAGTACTTTACTTTTGCTTTATAGCGCGTGAAGACCGTTGATGCGAAGTGGATAAAAAAGTCGATCAGTTTACGGTTTCGCCAGCCACCATATTTTGTCACCAGATGATAAGGCATCTCAAAATGCGAAAGCGTCACCACAGGTTCCATTCCCTGCTTCAGGCATTCATCGAAGAGATCATCATAAAATTGTAAACCCTCTTCATTCGGCTCCTGTTCGTCACCTTGCGGAAAGATTCGTGTCCAGGCAATGGAAGTTCGAAAGCATTTGAATCCCATCCCGGCAAATAACTGAATATCTGTTTTATAGCGATGATAAAAATCAATTGCTTCATGATTGGGATAATTAAGTCCGTCGATAACGCCTTCTGTCACTTCACGCGGCACCCCGTGAGCGCCAGCAGTCATTACATCAGCGATACTGATGCCTTTTCCTCCTTCATTCCAGCCACCTTCCAATTGATGTGCGGCTACCGCACCGCCCCATAAAAAATCTTCTTTAAATCCTGACATACACAACTCCTTAACTAAATAGATTACCACCAGACTTCCGCCTGGATGCCGGCCATAAACTCGTCTTTGCTGTTCTCATTAAACTTAAAATTCGATAATTCGTTATCCAGAATATTGATATACGTCCCGTAGAAGCGAATTTCTGGTCGTGAACCTAAAATACTTTCACCCACTTTCAATGCATGCCAGAGTGTCGTTTTATAAGCCGATTCATTTAGCGTTACCCCCTGCTGAGTTTTGTTCTGTTGCTTAAACCAGCCTAATTCAAGCCCCGTCTGATTCCATGTATTCCAGATCCAGGCCGGTCTTATTACGGTGCGAATACTGTCAAAATCACTATGAGCGCCACTTTCATAACTATAAACATCTTCGCCATGAGAATAGACAAGCGCGTTAGCCATAATAATATTGTCAGTCAGATACATCTCGCCCTGAGAGATTAAACGCCAGGCGATCCCATTGGTATGGTCACCATAGTAATAGCGACCATGCGCCATCGTATTACTGGCATCTGAGAAACTGGCAAAACTGCTGGCATAGGAATTATTGGCAACCTGTAACGTAAATTCATTAAACGTATCGCGTTGCAAGTTTTGCCGTAAAACAGAAGCCAGCATCCAGCTATCTTTCATTTCAAAATAACTGTCGTCATTTTCATTATCTTGTTGTTGATCCGTTTTATTAGGTGCGGAATATTTAGCCATTAATGACAACGTCGCATCATCCCATAACGGGATATTGCGATAACGAACATCCACAGAATTGGTATTCATCTGACTGGTACGCGTAAAATCACGAGAGTAAACATCGACATCATCTCGGCTTAAGGACATATCAAACAGCCCTACACCAAGCGCCCAGTTTTCAATCCCCACACCCGCGGCAACATCCGTGGTTAAGGTTTTCCAGTCCAGCATTTGGATCTCATATTGCGGGAGTTTATGTTTGCCGACCCAGAATTCTGCCTCTCGTGCGAAGGGTAAAAAACCTCGCGTTGTCAGATAAATATCACTGAACTGCATGATATTTTCATTGGCACTGTCACCAAACCAGGCATCGTTATACTGCTGACCTACGTTTCCATCATAGGTAACGACCGCATTTGCCGTTCTACCGTCCTGATTATAAACACGCTGATTTAAGGTCAGGTCAAACCAACCACTCATCTCGTTACCAAAACGTCCCAGAGAACCCGCTGCATAAGTTTGTGGTGAGCCGTGATTACCGGTGCCCCAGCCTGAGCGGAAGTACCCCTGATAGCTGAATCCAATATCATCCTTTATATATTTACTGATATCTTTCAGGGTCACGCTTTCGATAGTGGTTTTATCGCCTTTACTTTCAATAACGGCAATTTGCTGCGATCCATTTATAGTATGTGCTGCGGCAAACGAGTTCTGTTCACCGTTTTCATTTTTGATGTTATCAGCAACGGGAGATGTCGCTGATATTTCGGCAAGCGAGGCCGATTGATATTTATTTTCTGTGATGCTTTTTTGTAATGTCGAAAGTCGGAATTTATATACTCCCAGTTCATTCTGTGTTGCTTTCAGCTCTTGTTTATTTTGCGACAATTCATTTTCAAGCAATTCAAGGCGCTGCTCTATGGTTAATTTTGTTGCCATCGCGTTCAACGGAAACAATGCTGTAATAATAGAAATAGACAAAAGGCTGACGTTAAGCGTCTTTATATTCATGACTTATCCTTAAGAGTGTAGTAATTTCCTCCAGATATCGCACTGGAGAAAAAATCAGGCATGGAGCTCTTTTCTTAATGAAATAATTTCCCTGGCTAAATCCTGGCATAATATTGCATTCATCAAATGATCCTGTGCATGTATCAGAATTAAATTAACTTCTATTTTGCCACAGCCTTCATCCTGACTAATTAACGCGGTCTGAATCTTATGCGCCTGAAGACAGGCAGATTCAGAGCTGGCCATTAGTTTAGTTGCGCCCTGCCAGTCTTTTTGCCCGGCACAACGTATGGCTTCCATCGCATCAGAACGAGCCTGTCCCGCGTTGATCAGTAACTCCATAACAAGTTCTTCATCTGCAAACATCACAATCTCCTTCCTGGGTAAATGGAATTATCCGTTAGTTGCCATGTTATTGACTTTGTTGGCGGCGATAACAAAAGGTAAATAGATCATTATCGCCACACCTAAACATAAAAAACCAACCAGTAATGCCAGCCAGTTTCCCCCGGTTCCGAGGAAAGCAATTAAAGGTCCGGGCGTAGTCCAGGGCACGGCATAAGCAACCGGTGGAATAATTTCCATCGAAACAAAGAAGTAACCAATGGCACAGTTAACAATGGGAACCATAATAAACGGCACCATCATGATGGGGTTAAGTACAATAGGAAGGCCGAACATTATCGGTTCATTGATATTGAAAATACCGGGGATAAATGACATTTTTGCCAGATCACGGTATTCCGCACGCTTAGAAGCGATAAAAATAGCCAACAATAACCCCAACGTCATACCTGAACCGCCGCAGTTGGCGAATGCATCATTAATAGAAGTCCAGGTAATCGGATATGGCGCGCCCCAGGTAGTGCCGTGTTGAGCGGCCCAGGAGAGATTCTCCAGATTAGCCTCAGAAAAAACGGTTTCTCGAATTGCCGACGTTGTATTAGGTCCGTGGATCCCCAGCACCCAGAGGAAATTACCCACAGCCCCCAGGATAATTACCGCAAAGATATTCGTTCCCATATGTTTGAGCGGCGTCTGGATTAATGTGTAAATGAGATCATTTAATCCTGCCGGGGATATCAATGTCAGGCAATAATTAAGTGCGGAAAAGAACACCATGACAAAAAATATTGGCAATAAAACTTTAAATGAACGCGCTACCGCAGGAGGTACAGCTGCCGGCATCGTTATGGTGATTTTGGGGTTTCGAGCTAAGCGACAAAATATTTCACTGGTGATCAATGCAACGATAACAGCAACAAACAACCCCTGCGCGCCGAGATATTTGGTCGTCAGGAATGCCTGCCCATCTATCATCTGGTATGGGGTATAAACAATAAAAAATGCTCCTATTGCCGTTAATCCGCATAAAAGATCATCTTGCTCATAGCTAATCGCCACATTCCTGGCGACCAGGAAAGCAATCATAATTGACATGATATTTACAGAACCATTCATTACCGGAGTAAAAATAGCTTGTGCTTTTTCAAGGTTGGGGAAAATGCTGTTCAGATGCAGTAATCCGGCAATAAAACCGTCGGGCGATAATATGGCAAAGTTAATTAATATAATTAATGAGCTTGCCATGATAATTGGAAACGTAAAAACGAATCCATCTCTCACCGCTGCAACATGTTTTTGTGAGTTTAACTTGATAGCAACTGGAACAAGAAAACGTTCCATTCCACGTTCGAATGATGCCATTAATCCCATTTTTTTATACCTGTTGTTCTGGATATTTATACATCCCAATAAAGCATGTATGCCATATCCATTTTATGATGTGTGAAAAGTTAGTTCAGGTAATAGTTTAATAATATTAGATTATTACTCTTGCAGTAGTTTCATCGCAAATTCAAGAACTGCCTGTCCGTTCATTGTGCCATAGTCTTTCATCTCGATAACGGCTACAGGCATTTTCCCCTGTGCAACGGCTTCAATCTCTGGTTTCTGAAAGCGAACTTGCGGACCAAGTAAAACAACGTCAACTTCGTTATTTTTAATTTTCCCTTTAGCCTCTGCAATCGCCAATGCGGAAATATTAACTTCAAGTGAAATAGCGGTAGCATGATCAATCATACGTTTAACCAGCATACTGGTTGACATGCCCGCAGCGCAAACTAACAATATCTTTTTCATATTTTTCCTTACTGGTATATAACAGACTACATTGTGTAAATATCATATCCCACAGTAGCTACACGTCCTGGTACATTGATCACAGTAATACAGCAATAAAGTTGTTCAACAACAGGGTGATAATTAAACGACTCGGCCATACGATAAACTAATCAGGTCTCAACTCCTTGTTTTCAATGGCTCTTAAAAGGTGCAAAAGTGATTTTTCAAAAGATTGCCCGCTTACTTAAATCCGAGATCAATGGCAATTCATGGCATGTTGGTGATTTGTTGCCGTCAGAAGCGGAACTCGCTGTTCGTTATAATGTTTCGCGTAATACCCTGCGTAAGGCATTATCCCTGCTGGAAGGCGAAGGAATTATTCACAGAAAGCATGGTTCAGGAACATACATTCAAAAAAAGAATTTTGTTGCACACATTGATCACATGAACAGTTTCAGTGAAATTGCACATAAAAGCGGCAAAGAGGCAGGAAGTCAGATTATGAAATTTGAAGTGCAGGATGCTTCTCCTACTATTGCGACTGAGCTGAATTTAGTGACTGGTGAGCAGGTTTATTACATAAAGAGACTGCGATTCATTGAGGATAATGCAGCACAATTAGAAGAAACGTGGATGTCAGTGGCACGTTTTCCTGATTTAACCGTATCGCATATGCAAAAATCCAAATTTTCGTATATTGAGAACGAATGCGGGATCAAAATCATTGGCACCTTTGAAACTTTCTCCCCGACTTTTCCTACCCCAGAAATCGCCAGTATTTTACGGATCAGCCCACGGGATCCCATACTTAAAATTCAGACCCAGGCTGTGGATAGTAACTCTATTCCGCTGGATTATTCGTTACTTTACAGCAATATTTTCGAGTTCCAGGTAAAGTACTTTTTTCCGCGATAAAAGCAGACGCACAGAGTGCTGGCATCACATTCTGTGCGTATGGTTTAGCCTCTGACCTTTACCGCTTTACGCCACCGCAAGCCAAATACATTGATATACAGCCCGGTCATAATGAGCACCGCACCGAAAAATTGCAGACCCGTTAAGCGTTCATCCAACAATAGTGCCGCACTTGCCAGTCCAACTACAGGCACCAGTAACGATAACGGTGCAACCCGCCAGGTTTCATAGCGTCCCAGTAACGTCCCCCAGATCCCATAACCAACAATTGTCGCCACAAACGCCAGATACATCAGAGACAAGCTGGTGGTCATATCGATAGTAACCAGACTGTGAATCATGGTTGCGGAACCATCGAGAATCAGCGAGGCAACAAAGAAGGGAATGATTGGGATTAATGCGCTCCAGATTACCAGCGACATCACTGCCGGACGCGTTGCGTGCGACATGATCTTTTTATTGAAGATGTTGCCACACGCCCAACTAAATGCTGCCGCCAGGGTCAACATAAAGCCGAGCATCGCCACATGCTGACCGTTCAGACTATCTTCGATTAACACCAGTACGCCAAAAATCGCTAAGGCGATCCCCGCCAATTGTTTGCCATGTAGTCGTTCACCGAAAGTAAACGCGCCAAGCACGATAGTAAAAAACGCTTGTGCCTGTAACACCAACGAGGCCAGTCCAGCAGGCATACCAAAGTTAATAGCGCAGAACAGAAAGGCAAACTGCGCAAAACTGATGGTTAATCCATACCCCAGCAGCAAATTCAGTGGTACTTTCGGTCGTGCGACAAAAAAGATGGCCGGGAAAGCAACCAGCATAAAGCGCAAACCGGCCAGCATCAGCGGTGGCATGTTATGAAGCCCCACTTTGATGACCACAAAATTTAGCCCCCATACAACCACTACCAGTAGCGCCAACACCCCATCTTTTCGCGACATTCTATCGCCTCTGAATTTCATCTTTTGTAAGCAATCAACTTAGCTGAATTTACTTTTCTTTAACAGTTGATTCGTTAGTCACCGTTTACGACGGCATTAATGCGCAAATAAGTCGCTATACTTCGGATTTTTGCCATGCTATTCCTTTACATCTCTAAAACAAAACATAACGAAACGCACTGCCGGACAGACAAATGAACTTATCCCTACGACGCTCTACCAGCGCCCTTCTTGCCTCGTCGTTGTTATTAACCATCGGACGCGGCGCTACGCTGCCGTTTATGACCATTTACTTGAGTCGCCAGTACAGCCTGAGTGTCGATCTAATCGGTTATGCGATGACAATTGCGCTCACTATTGGCGTCATTTTTAGCCTCGGTTTTGGTATCCTGGCGGATAAGTTCGACAAGAAACGCTATATGTTACTGGCAATTACCGCCTTCGCTAGCGGTTTTATTGCCATTCCTTTAGTGAATAACGTGACGCTGGTGGTGCTCTTTTTTGCCCTTATTAACTGCGCCTACTCCGTTTTTGCTACCGTGCTGAAAGCCTGGTTTGCCGACAATCTTTCGTCCAACAGCAAAACGAAGATTTTCTCAATCAACTACACCATGCTCAACATTGGCTGGACCATCGGTCCGCCACTCGGCACGCTGTTGGTGATGCAGAGCATCAATCTGCCCTTCTGGCTGGCAGCTATCTGTTCCGCGTTCCCCATGCTTTTCATTCAAATTTGGGTAAAGCGCAGCGAGAAAATCATCGCCACGGAAACAGGCAGTGTCTGGTCGCCGAAAGTTTTATTACAAGATAAAGCACTGTTGTGGTTTACCTGCTCTGGCTTTCTGGCTTCTTTTGTTAGCGGCGCATTTGCTTCATGCATTTCACAATATGTGATGGTGATTGCTGATGGTGATTTTGCCGAAAAGGTGGTCGCGGTTGTTCTTCCGGTGAATGCTGCCATGGTGGTTACGTTGCAATATTCCGTGGGCCGCCGCCTTAACCCGGCTAACATCCGCGCGCTGATGACAGCAGGCACCCTCTGTTTCGTCATCGGGCTGGTCGGTTTTATTTTTTCCGGCAACAGCCTGCTATTGTGGGGTATGTCAGCTGCGGTATTTACTGTCGGTGAAATCATTTATGCGCCGGGCGAGTATATGTTGATTGACCATATTGCGCCGCCAGGAATGAAAGCCAGCTATTTTTCCGCCCAGTCTTTAGGCTGGCTTGGTGCTGCGATTAACCCATTAGTGAGTGGCATAGTACTTACCAGTCTGCCGCCTTTCTCGCTGTTTATCATCTTAGCGTTGGTGATCGTTGTTGCGTGGGTGCTGATGTTAAAAGGAATTCGTGCAAGACCGTGGGGGCAGCCCGCGCTTTGTTGATTTAAGTCGAACACAATAAGAATTTAATTCAGCCTTCGTTTAGGTTACCTCTGCTAATATCTTTCTCATTGAGATGAAAATTAAGGTAAGCGAGGAAACACACCACACCATAAACGGAGGCAAATAATGCTGGGTAATATGAATGTTTTTATGGCCGTACTGGGAATAATTTTATTTTCTGGGTTTCTGGCCGCGTATTTCAGCCACAAATGGGATGACTAATGAACGGAGATAATCCCTCACCTAACCGGCCCCTTGTTACAGTTGTGTACAAGGGGCCTGATTTTTATGACGGCGAAAAAAAACCGCCAGTAAACCGGCGGTGAATGCTTGCATGGATAGATTTGTGTTTTGCTTTTACGCTAACAGGCATTTTCCTGCACTGATAACGGATCGTTGACACAGTAGCATCAGTTTTCTCAATGAATGTTAAACGGAGCTTAAACTCGGTTAATCACATTTTGTTCGTCAATAAACATGCAGCGATTCCTTCCGGTTTGCTTACCCTCATACATTGCCCTGTCCGCTCTTCCAATGACCACATCCAGAGGCTCTTCAGGAAATGCACGACTCACACCAGCAGTCACGGTAATGTTGATATGCCCTTCAGAATGTGTGATGGCATGGTTATCGACTAACTGGCAAATTCTGACACCTGCACGACATGCTTCTTCATCATTAGTCGCTTTGACAATAATGATAAATTCTTCGCCCCCGTAGCGATAAACCGTTTCGTAATCGCGCGTCCAACTGGCTAAGTAAGTTGCGAGGGTGCGTAATACTACATCGCCGATTAAATGCCCGTAGGTATCATTAACCAATTTAAATCGGTCTATATCCAACAACATTAAATAAAGATTCAGAGGTTCAGCATTGCGTAACTGATGATCGAAGGATTCATCAAGAACCCGACGACCCGGCAATCCCGTCAGAACATCCATACTGCTACGGATCGTCAGCAAATAAATTTTGTAATCGGTTAATGCCGCAGTAAAAGAAAGCAACCCTTCCTGAAAAGCGTCGAAATGCGCGTCCTGCCAGTGATTTTCAACAATAGCCAGCATTAATTCCCGACCACAGTTATGCATATGTTGATGGGCAGAATCCATTAGCCGAACATAAGGTAATTCATCGTTATCGAGTGGTCCCAGATGATCAATCCACCGACCAAACTGGCACAGTCCATAAGAATGGTTATCCGTTATTTCTGGCTTACTGGCATCTCTCGCGACTACGCTGCGAAACATACTTACCAGCCACTGGTAGTGGGCATCGATAGCCTTATTGAGATTTAACAAGATGGCATCAATTTCCGTTGTCTTCTTGATCATTGCCACTCCTTTTTCACAGTTCCTTGTGCGCGCTATTCTAACGAGAGAAAAGCAAAATTACGTCAATATTTTCATAGAAATCCGAAGTTATGAGTCATCTCTGAGATAACATTGTGATTTGAAACAAAATCAGCAGATAAAAAAGTGTTTAATTCTGTAAATTAAGCCTGCATTATCGCAATTAAAAGGATGACAAATAGCATAACCCAATAACCTAATGGCCCAGTAGTTCAGGCCATCAGGCTAATTTATTTTTATTTCTGCAAATGAGTGACCCGAACGACGGTCGGCGCGCTTTTCTTATCCAGACTGCCGCTAATGTTGCTCATCTGGTCCGGCTGAATTTGAAAATTATTATAACGGAAGGGTATACAAAAAAAGTAATTTTGCTGGCGACTGCGAAACGGCATTCGCATTAGCGGTGAAGTTTGCCCTCGCCCAGCTGCTGCAATTACTGCTATAACGAGGCTGGTCTGGCGATAAATCCAGGCCAGCCATTGGTTGTGTTTATACGTTCAAGCCACGATGTTGCAGCATCGGCATAATCTGAGGTGCCTTACCGCGCCATTGTCGATACAGGCGTTCCAGATCTTCGCTGTTACCTCTGGAAAGAATCGCCTCGCGAAAACGCCGCCCATTTTCACGCGTTAATCCGCCCTGCTCAACAAACCACTGGTAACCATCATCGGCCAACATTTGCGTCCACAGATAAGCGTAATAACCTGCGGCATATCCGCCACCAAAAATATGGGCGAAATAACTGCTGCGATAGCGTGGCGGTATAGCAGGAAGATCCATATTTTCCGCCACCAGCGCCCGCAATTCGAAATCATCGACGTCCTGCATTGCTTCGTTTTCTTCCAGGCAATGCCAGCGCATATCGAGAAGTGCGGCGCTAAGCAGTTCGCTCATCTCATACCCTTTATTGAACAGACTGGCATTACGCATTTTCTGTTGAAGTTCGTCAGGCATTGCGGCCCCGCTCTGATAATGCCGGGCGTAGCGAGCAAATACCTGCGGATGTGTTGCCCAGTGTTCGTTGATTTGCGACGGAAATTCGACAAAATCACGCGGCGTGTTGGTGCCGGAAAGCGTGGCATAACGCTGGCGGGCAAAAAGGCCGTGCAGCGTATGACCAAATTCATGGAATAAGGTTATTACATCATCCCAGAGTAACAACGCAGGCTCACCGGCAGCGGGTTTCTGATAATTGCAGACGTTATAAATTACCGGGTGCGTTTCATTCAGCGTTGATTGCTCAACAAAATTGCCCATCCATGCACCGCCGCTTTTTGAATCACGGGCGAAGAAATCACCGTAAAATAACGCCAGCCCCACGCCATTATGATCAAAAATTTCCCACACTCGAACGTCAGGATGGTAGACAGGAATATCAAAACGTTCGACAAACTTAATACCGAAGAGCTGATTCGCGGTCCAGAATACACCTTCATTCAACACCGTGTTTAATTCAAAATATGGCTTGAGCTGCGATTCATCGAGATCGAATTTCTCACGTCTTACCTGCTCGGCATAAAATGCCCAGTCCCACGGCTGCGCGCTAAACCCGCCCTGCTGCTTATCGATAACCGCCTGTATGGAGGCTAATTCATCGCTCGCACGTTGACGCGCCGCTGGAACAATTTCCCGCATAAAGTTGAGTGCTGCTTCTGGCGTTTTTGCCATCTGATCGGCGATTTTCCATGCGGCATAATGAGGAAAACCAAGCAGTTTCGCCTGCTGCACGCGGATCTCCACCAGACGTTGAATGATAGCGCGGGTATCATTGGCATCATTTTTTTCCGCTCGCGTCCAGCCCGCAGTAAACAGTTTTTCACGCGTCGCGCGATCGCGCAGTTCAGCAAGCACTGGTTGCTGGGTGGTATTCAGCAGCGGAATCAGCCAGTTGTTATCCAGACCTTTCTCGCGAGCCGCCTCTGCCGCCAGCGCAATCTCTTGTTCACTCATTCCTGCCAGCTGCGCGATATCGTTCACAACCAGACCGCCGGATTTATTTGCTGCCAGTAACCGCTGGTTAAACTGGCTGGTCAGGGTCGCAGCTTCTGTATTCAGTACTTTTAATTTTGCTTTATCAGCTTGCTCAAGTTTGGCTCCGGCAAGGACAAAACGTTGATGAATCACCTCCACCAGGCGGATGGATTCACTATCAAGCCCCAAGGATTCACGGCGTTGCCAGACAGCATCTACCCGCGCGAATAATTCCCCGTTCAGATAGATATCATTCGCAAGTTCCGCCAGTTCAGCGGAAAACTGTTCATCAAGACGCTGTAATTCATCATTGGTATGCGCCGCAGTCATCGCAAAAAAGACGCTGGTAACGCGGGTAAGTAATTCTCCGCTTTGTTCCAGTGCCAGAATAGTATTTTTGAAATCAGGTGTTTGCGGGTTAAGCGCGATGGCAGCAATTTCTGCCCGCTTTTGCTGTATTCCCTCATCGAATGCCGGGCGATAGTGATGGTTGGCAATTTGATCAAAATGGGGAGCCAGATACGGCAGTGTGCTTTGCACAAGGAAAGGATTCATTGTTGTCATTTTCTTCTCCTGAACGCGAGGTGTTCCATAGCGTAGGCTTACTGATAACGGAGTGCAATCTTGCAAACCAGTATTACCCGCTCTTAAGCATCACGTGCTATGTTATTGACACACAAAAGCGTTGAGGAACAGTGAGATGATCGTTTTAGTAACTGGAGCAACGGCAGGTTTTGGTGAATGCATTACTCGTCGTTTTATTCAACAAGGGCATAAAGTTATCGCCACTGGCCGTCGCCAGGAGCGGTTGCAGGAGTTAAAAGACGAACTGGGAGATAATCTGTATATCGCCCAACTGGACGTTCGCAACCGCGCCGCTATTGAAGAGATGCTGGCATCGCTTCCTGCCGAGTGGAGCAATATTGATATCCTGGTAAATAATGCCGGTCTGGCGTTGGGCATGGAGCCTGCGCATAAAGCCAGCGTTGAAGACTGGGAAACGATGATTGATACCAACAACAAAGGCCTGGTATATATGACGCGCGCCGTCTTACCGGGTATGGTTGAACGTAATCATGGTCATATTATTAACATTGGCTCAACGGCAGGCAGCTGGCCGTATGCCGGTGGTAACGTTTACGGTGCGACGAAAGCGTTTGTTCGTCAGTTTAGCCTGAATCTGCGTACGGACCTGCATGGTACGGCGGTGCGCGTCACCGACATCGAACCGGGTCTGGTGGGTGGCACCGAGTTTTCCAATGTCCGCTTTAAAGGCGATGACGGTAAAGCGGAAAAAACCTATCAAAATACCGTTGCATTGACGCCAGAAGATGTCAGCGAAGCCGTCTGGTGGGTGTCAACGCTGCCTGCTCACGTCAATATCAATACCCTGGAAATGATGCCGGTTACCCAAAGCTATGCCGGACTGAATGTCCACCGTCAGTAATTTTTATACCCGGCGTAACTGCCGGGTTATTGCTTGTCACAAAAAAGTGGTAGACTCATGCAGTTAACTCACTCACAAGCAAGAACGAATGACCGTCGAAACGCAACTTAATCCCACACAGCCTGTCAATCAGCAGATTTATCGTATTCTTCGCCGCGACATTGTCCATTGCCTGATTGCACCAGGCACACCGTTGTCGGAAAAAGAAGTTTCTGTTCGTTTCAATGTGTCACGCCAGCCGGTTCGTGAAGCCTTTATTAAACTGGCGGAAAACGGTCTGATTCAAATTCGTCCGCAGCGTGGCAGCTACGTCAACAAAATTTCCATGGCCCAGGTGCGCAACGGCAGTTTTATCCGTCAGGCCATTGAGTGCGCGGTGGCGCGTCGGGCGGCGAGCATGATTACCGAAAGCCAGTGCTACCAACTGGAACAAAATCTTCACCAGCAACGCATTGCCATTGAGCGCAAGCAACTGGATGATTTTTTTGAACTTGATGACAACTTCCATCAACTCCTGACGCAGATTGCCGACTGTCAACTGGCGTGGGATACCATTGAGAACCTGAAAGCGACCGTTGATCGCGTGCGCTATATGAGTTTCGACCACGTTTCTCCACCAGAAATGCTGTTACGCCAGCATCTTGATATTTTCTCTGCCCTGCAAAAACGTGATGGCGATGCGGTAGAACGTGCAATGACGCAACATTTGCAGGAAATCAGCGAATCTGTGCGCCAGATCCGCCAGGAAAACAGCGACTGGTTTAGCGAAGAGTAATTCATTTCCTCTCATCCCATCCGGGGTGAGAGTCTTTTCCCCCGACTTATGGCTCATGCATGCATCAAAAAAGATGTGAGCTTGATCAAAAACAAAAAATATTTCACTCGACAGGAGTATTTATATTGCGCCCGTTACGTGGGCTTCGACTGTAAATCAGAAAGGAGAAAACACCTATGACGACCTACGATCGTAACCGTAACGCAATCACCACTGGCAGCCGTGTTATGGTTAGCGGCACCGGTCACACTGGCAAGATCCTGTCGATTGATACTGAAGGTCTGACCGCTGAGCAAATCCGCCGCGGAAAAACCGTAGTTGTTGAAGGTTGTGAAGAGAAACTGGCACCACTGGACCTGATTCGTCTCGGCATGAACTAAGCGTGTGAATGCCGCCGATGGCGGCATTGCTTTTTTTACTTCACGGAATATTTCGCCACGGTCGCTTTCGCGCCATGCGCTAATAAAGACAAGTACGCTTCCGTTACTTTTGTCGTAAACAAACTATTGCCTGGTAAATCATCACCAAAGATCGCCTTAATTGCCAGCAGTGACTGGACGCGCGCTGTCCCTTCAGCACTACTTTGTACTGCCTTCTGAATAACAGGTAACAGTGGATCACTGATTTCTATCGGATTTCCCTGTTCATCAACACCACCGACATAACGCATCCAACCCGCGACGCCCAGCGCCAGCAGATCGAACTTGCTGTCATGCGCCAGATGCCAGCGAACAGAATCCAACATCCGCTGTGGCAATTTCTGGCTGCCATCCATCGCAATCTGCCAGGTTCGATGACGTAACGCCGGGTTGCTATAGCGTTCAATTAATCGGTTAGCGTAATCTTGCAAATCAACGCCCTGCACTTTCAGCGTCGGCGCTTGTTCCTGCAACATTAAGGTATACGCCGCATGACGATAATGTTCATCCTCCATGCAGTCATTAATGTGCTGATATCCGGCAAGATAGCCCAGATACGCCAGGAATGAATGACTGCCGTTAAGCATACGCAGTTTCATTTCTTCATAAGGCAGCACATCGCTAACCAGTTCAGCTCCCGCTTTTTCCCATTCCGGACGTCCGGCAACAAAGTTATCTTCTATTACCCACTGGCGGAAAGGTTCACAGGCAACGCCTGCCGCATCGCGCACACCGGTAAGTTGTTCGATTTTCGCCAGCGTATCCTCTGTCACTGCGGGCACAATACGGTCCACCATTGTTGATGGGAAAGTCACGTTATCTTCGATCCATTGTGCCAGTTTTACATCAATGGCTTGCGCATAGGAAGTGACAACGTCACGCATAACATGACCGTTTTCTGGCATGTTGTCACATGACATGACGGTAAATGCGGGAAGTCCTGCCGCTTTACGGCGAGCCAGCGCCTCAACAATCACCCCTGTTGCAGTTTTCGGCTGGTGGGGATTTTGCACGTCGGCAACGACCATCGGGTGATCAAGCATTAACTGTCCGGTCGCCGGAGAGTGGAAATACCCTTTTTCGGTGATTGTCAGAGAGACAATCGCGATTTGCGGTTCACACATCGCAGCCAACACGGTTTCTAAGCCATCTATTTGTACGTGCAAGGCTTTTTTAACGACGCCAACGACGCGAGCCGTCCACGCATCAGCCGACATTTCCGCAACGGTATAAAGATTATCTTGCTGTTGTAAATCGGCAATTTGCTGTTCGCCGCCGATTAAGTTGACCTCATAATATCCCCAGTCACTGAAATGTTCCGTAGCAAGAATATCGGCATACACGCCCTGATGCGCACGGTGAAATGCACCAAAGCCTAAATGAACAATTCTTGGGGCCAGGTTATTACGATCATAAACAGGGAGCGTCGCTTTTGCTGATAACAAATGATTTCCCATAACAATTCCTTAAAATTAAATATAGCAAGCTACATGTTTTGTTATATGAATAAAAATCCCCTCTCCGGTAAGAGAAGAGATTGAGGATTTACAGACTTCTGGACGGTTGCGCAGCTCTTACAACATGTGGTTGATCTTCTGCGGCGTCTTCCAGCGCACTTAAATCACGGTCTTTCACTTCTGGCATTTTCAGCGCAGAGATTAAACCAATCACAGAATATGCCATGATCATAATGGCGATCGGATACCAGGATTCCGTCATGGTGCAGAAAATCCCCGCCAGGATAGGACCAAAACCGGAAGCGATAAGACCACCAATTTCTTTAGAAATAGCCATTCGGGTAAAGCGGTTAGTCCATAAATTCAAGCGCAGTGCCCAACCATCCCGATACTGCTGCTTTCACCAAATCCTTAGTACTTCTTTCGTGTTTTTCTATTGTCATAATGGTTATCTCTAAAAAAGAGGTAAGATGCGTGCTACTTACTCGCCGTTATTGGTATTATTCAGAAAAAGTGAGTAAGACTTTGCAGCAATGTTTTTGATCCTGTTCAAATAAACTAATGGCATCCGCAACATGCTGGAAATCAAATGTATGGGTAATTAGTTTTTCTGGTTTAATTAACCCTTTACTTAACCAGTCGATAACGACCGGGAATTTATTTGCATTTAAGCGTGAAGAGAAAATAGAGAGTTCTTTTCCGGTAATTCCTTGCTGAATCACTTCAGACGGTTCACTGGAGAAGCCCATCAATACAATACGTGCCGCTGGAGAAGCCAGCGTTACGGCCTCTTTCAAGATTGAAGGATGACAAGCGGCATCGATAATTAAAGTCGGCTTGATGCCTTTTTCAGCGAAACTCTCGCCAAGCGGTGTCTGGCTGTTATTAATCGCCCAGTCTGCCCCGCTCTCTTTCGCTTTTTCCAGTCGTTCATCAATGCGATCGGCAACAATCACATTTTTAACGTTATAGACGCCTTTTAATACCTGAACGATCGTCAGGCCGATTGGGCCGGCACCGTAAACCAGAACGGTATCATTTTCAGTCGGTTGACCATGACCGGTAACGTTAGCCGCAATGGTAAAAGGTTCGATCATCACCGCATATTGATCGGCCACAGCTTCAGGAATTTTCCACGCATTTTTTGCCGGAACCACGGCATATTCACTGAAACCACCGTCAGCGTGCACACCTAATACAGCAAGTGTCGTACAAACGTTCGGCTTACCTATAGAGCACGGATAGCAATGCCCACAGCTGACCACCGGATCGACAGCAACGCGTTCACCGACTCTGGCGCTTTCCACGCCGTCACCCACTGCATCAATGACGCCAAAGAATTCATGACCAATGACGCGCGGATATTTCGCAAAAGGATTATGCCCACGGTAAATATGGCTATCTGAACCACAAATTCCGGCAAGTTTCACTTTTACTCGTACTTCACCCGCTGACGGGGTGGGTATTTCACGTTCGATAATCGACAGTTGATTCGGTTTTTCAATTAAAATGCTTTTCATTACCTTACTCCTTACCAGTTCCACAGCGTGCCATCTTCCAGACGTGCGACTGGCAGATAAGCAGGTTCATAGGGATATTTCGCCGCCAGCTTTTCATCGAATTCGATGCCAAGGCCCGGTTTTTCTCCCGGATGCATATAGCCGTTATCGAAAGTCCAGTTGTGCGGGAAGACTTCGAGCATTTGTTCGGAATAACCCATGTATTCCTGGACACCGAAATTGGGGACCCACAGATCAAAGTGCAGCGCCGCAGCCATGCAGACTGGTGACAAATCGGAAGGACCGTGTGAGCCAGTACGTACCTGATACAGCGAAGCAAAATCGGCAATCCGACGCATACCGGTAATTCCGCCTGCATGGGTCAGCGTGGTGCGGATATAATCGATGAGTTGCTCTTCAATCAGTTGTTTGCAGTCCCAGATGCTGTTGAAGACTTCACCCACCGCGATGGGTGTGACGGTATGTTGGCGAATGAGACGGAAGCATTCCTGGTTTTCCGCAGGCGTCGGGTCTTCCATCCAGAACATGCGATAATCTTCAATGCTCTTACCAAAGCGCGCCGCTTCAATAGGCGTTAAGCGATGGTGCATGTCATGCAGCAGATGTTCATCAAAACCAAACTTGTTACGTACCGCGTCAAACAATTTCGGCATGAAATCGAGGTATTTCTCCGTCGACCACAGCTGCTCTTCCGGCCACTGTCCTTTGGTTGCGGGTTCATAAGCCAGACCTTTACCTTTCGACATGCCGTAGGTGGTTTTCATACCAGGGATTCCGCACTGCACGCGGATGGCTTTGAATCCCAGCTCCTGATGACGGGCATAATCATCCAGAGCTTCATCAATACTGTGACCGGTGGTATGGCAATAAACCATCACCCCTTCACGAGACGCGCCGCCGAGTAACTGGTAAAGCGGCATGTTGGCAGCTTTGGCTTTAATATCCCACAGCGCCATATCAACCGCTGAAATGGCCGACATCGTAACCGGACCGCGACGCCAGTAAGCACCTTTATAGAAAAACTGCCAGATATCTTCGATACGGTGTGCATCGCGACCAATAAGCTGCGGACAAAGGTGATCCTGCAAATAAGAGGCCACGGAAAGCTCACGTCCATTTAGGGTGGCATCCCCAAGGCCCGTAATACCGTCCTCAGTGGTGATTTTTAATGTGACGAAATTACGCCCCGGACAGGTAACAAAAACTTCAGCCTTTACGATCTTCATGTTCGATTCCTTGCATCGCTTGTCGTGATGCATGAAATCTACGCAACTGAGCTACTACCATACAAGTATGAAGATCAAAAAAAGCCGGAGTGATCACAAAAAAAGGCGTATATTTGCGCCGTGAATGGTTGACAAAAGATGAAACAGAATACCTTTTGTCAGCTGACACTTCCTCGTATCTTATTGATAAAATGGATTTATGTTCCTACGTGCGCCCCCAGCCCGCAACAATGATCAACATGCCGCAAAGCGCAATTAACGCCCCCGTCCAGTCATAAAGAGTCAGTTTCACGCCATCCACAACGCGCAGCCAAATCAACGCCGTGCAGACATAAACGCCACCATAAGCCGCGTAAACACGCCCACTCGCCGCAGGATGCAACGTTAACAACCAGACAAACAGCGCCAGTGAAATCCCCGCCGGAAGCAACAGCCAGATACTGGCGTTTCGCTTCAACCACAGCCAGGGCAAAAAGCATCCAATAATTTCACACAGCGCAGTAGCAAAAAATAGTAACGTTGTTTTAATCATCTTTGTCACTTATTGACATCACGTATAGTTATAGGGCGACATAATATCATCAATATAAACACCCTCCTTGAACGTTTTGCGTTCGCAGTGGATGGTGTAGAATCAGCTTTAATCATTCATACAGGGAATGAATTATGAAAATCACTCTCAGCAAACGAATCGGCCTGCTCGCTTTTCTGCTGCCTTGCGCACTGGCATTGAGCACAACTGTTCATGCCGAAACTAACAAACTGGTGATTGAGTCTGGCGACAGTGCACAAAGCCGCCAGCGCGCCGCTATGGAAAAAGAGCAATGGAATGACACGCGTAATCTGCGCCAGAAAGTGAATAAACGCACTGAAAAAGAGTGGGATAAAGCCGACGCTGCTTTTGATAACCGCGATAAATGTGAGCAAAGCGCCAACATCAATGCCTACTGGGAGCCAAATACTTTGCGCTGCCTGGACCGTCGAACTGGCCGCGTTATTATCCCCTAACCTGTTATTGATTTAAGGAATGTAAGGACACGTTATGCCAAGCGCCCACAGTGTTAAGCTACGCCCGCTGGAGCGTGAAGATTTACGCTATGTACATCAACTCGACAATAACGCCAGTGTGATGCGTTACTGGTTTGAGGAACCCTACGAAGCCTTTGTTGAACTCTCTGATCTGTATGATAAGCATATTCACGATCAGAGCGAACGGCGCTTTGTGGTGGAATGTGACGGCGAAAAAGCCGGTCTGGTGGAGCTGGTGGAAATTAACCATGTTCATCGCCGCGCAGAATTTCAGATAATTATCTCCCCGGAGTATCAGGGGAAAGGTCTGGCAACCCGTGCCGCCAAATTAGCAATGGACTATGGCTTCACCGTTCTCAATCTCTATAAGCTGTATCTGATCGTTGATAAAGAGAATGAAAAAGCGATTCACATTTACCGCAAGCTTGGCTTTACGGTTGAAGGTGAATTGATGCATGAGTTCTTTATTAATGGTCAATATCGTAATGCCATTCGCATGTGTATATTCCAGCATCAGTATCTGGCTGAGCACAAAACACCGGGTCAGACTCTCCTGAAGCCGACCGCACAATAGTATTAATAATAATCGATCGTATTTTTGATGGTGTAAACCCGTTCGACGGCGGGTTTTACTCCTTCATCAACAATGATTAGCTGACAGTCCACCGGATTGGCGTGATTGTCATATTCACAGCTCTGTTTTACATTTCCAACCCGTTGATTATTCAGTAAAGTAACCGCTGTGTAATCTAATTTTTTGATCGGGTCCGTTGATGGCGTGGCGCTGACAGATAATGTTTTATCGTTACTTTTCGTGGTTTTACCCAGCGGATACCCCTGATCATCATAGCGATATTCCATCTGCATCTGTTTGCTGCTGGCTTTAATCACGAAACCATTATCATCGGTTTCCCAACTCACCCCGGCAGAAGGTAATTCTGCTAGCTGGCATTTTCCCTGCAAACGAACTCTTTTCTCCAGCGTCTCAGCATCACGGTAATAATTGGCGTCCAGTACCAGGGCAACCAAGGTATTATTTTCCAGATCCAGTAATTCGAGAGAATCAAAACAGCCTTCTTCCGACAAAGTCCCCGAAACACGTTTCGTCACTTCACCTTGCTCATCCATTAATGTCTGAGTGAAATCTTTTACGGGACCACGCAGCGGATCAAAATCGAATTCATTAGAGAAACTGGCCATCTCCGGGGTAAATGAAAGTGTTACCTCTGTGCGGTCACATCCTGTGAGTAATATCGCGAGTAAGCATGGCAGTAATTTGTATTTCACAACAGTCACCTGAGAGTAGAGATAATTCTCAATCATAGTAGCAAATACAGTACTTTACACGTTAAATGCTATGCTTAAAGAAGTTATCTTCGCGTAAGGAGCTTATGATGAAACTCTCAACCTGCTGTGCCGCGCTTCTGCTCGCCCTCGCCTCACCCGCGGTACTCGCCGCGCCGGGATCCTGTGAGCGCATACAGAGCGATATATCACAGCGCATTATCAATAATGGCGTACCCGAAAGCAGCTTCACGTTAAGTATTGTACCCAATGACCAGGTTGATCAGCCTGATTCCCAGGTCGTCGGGCATTGCGCTAATGATACGCATAAAATTCTCTACACCCGTACCACCAGCGGTAACGTCTCTGCTCCCGCGCAGTCTACCCAGGATAACGCGCCTGCTGAACCGCAGTAACACATTATCGACTGAACGCCGGATACGACACATCCGGCGATTTGAACATACAACATAATCCCACCTTATTACTCATACCCTTCTATTGATATGGATTAATAATTATTAACCCCAAATGGGTAGACTCTCTCTATTGTTAGCGCGCTAAATATTCAATATATAAACATTTATATAACGATAAAGAACAGGGAGTGAGTTATGTCCAAAAATGAACAAATGGTGGGCATCAGCCGCAGAACACTCGTTAAATCTACCGCGATAGGTTCTCTGGCGCTGGCTGCAGGCGGTTTTTCTTTGCCGTTTACCCTGCGCAGTGCAGAAGCAGCGGTACAACAGGCCAACGAAAAAGTGGTCTGGGGTGCCTGTTCCGTCAACTGTGGTAGCCGCTGTGCACTTCGTCTGCATGTTAAAGATAATGAAGTGACCTGGGTGGAAACTGACAACACCGGCAGCGACGAGTATGGCAACCATCAGGTACGCGCCTGTTTGCGCGGTCGCTCCATCCGTCGGCGTATTAATCATCCCGATCGCCTGAATTACCCAATGAAACGCGTGGGCAAACGCGGCGAAGGCAAATTCGAACGGATTAGCTGGGATGAAGCCCTGGATACTATCGCCAGTAGCCTGAAAAAAACCGTCAAACAATATGGCAATGAGGCTGTATATATTCAGTACTCTTCGGGGATTGTTGGCGGCAATATGACCCGCTCTTCTCCATCAGCCTCGGCGGTCAAACGCCTGATGAACTGCTACGGCGGTTCACTAAATCAGTATGGCTCCTACAGCACTGCGCAAATTTCCTGTGCCATGCCCTACACCTACGGCAGTAATGATGGCAACAGCACCACGGATATTGAAAACAGCAAGCTGGTCGTGATGTTTGGTAACAACCCGGCTGAAACCCGCATGAGCGGCGGTGGCATCACTTATCTTCTTGAAAAAGCACGCGAGAAATCGAACGCAAAAATGATTGTTATCGATCCGCGATATACCGATACGGCTGCTGGTCGTGAAGATGAATGGCTTCCTATTCGCCCTGGCACCGATGCCGCGCTGGTTGCGGGTATTGCCTGGGTATTGATTAACGAAAATCTCGTTGATCAACCTTTTCTCGATAAATACTGCGTCGGCTATGACGAAAAAACCTTACCCGCAGATGCACCCAAAAATGGTCACTATAAAGCCTATATTCTTGGTGAAGGCGATGATAAAACAGCGAAAACGCCGCAGTGGGCTTCGCAAATTACAGGTATCCCGGTAGACCGTATCATCAAACTGGCGCGTGAAATTGGCACAGCAAAACCCGCTTATATCTGCCAGGGCTGGGGGCCGCAACGCCAGGCAAACGGCGAGCTGACGGCACGCGCTATTGCTATGTTGCCTATTTTGACGGGCAATGTCGGCATCAGCGGCGGAAATAGTGGTGCGCGTGAATCGACCTACACCATTACCATCGAACGCTTGCCGGTGCTGGATAATCCGGTCAAAACGTCAATCTCCTGCTTCAGCTGGACAGATGCTATCGATCATGGCCCGCAAATGACGGCAATCCGCGACGGCGTCCGGGGCAAAGATAAACTAGATGTGCCCATTAAGTTCATCTGGAACTACGCGGGAAATACCCTGGTTAATCAGCATTCTGACATCAACAAAACGCATGAAATTCTGCAGGACGAATCGAAATGCGAAATGATTGTGGTCATCGAAAACTTTATGACCTCATCGGCAAAATATGCCGACATTCTGCTGCCAGACCTGATGACCGTTGAGCAGGAAGATATTATTCCTAACGACTACGCCGGTAACATGGGATATCTCATTTTCCTCCAGCCTGTCACCAGCGAAAAATTCGAACGCAAACCAATTTACTGGATCCTGAGTGAAGTCGCGAAACGTCTTGGACCTGACGTCTATCAAAAGTTCACTGAAGGTCGCACGCAGGAACAATGGTTACAACATCTGTACGCCAAAATGCTTGCCAAAGATCCGGCGTTACCGTCTTACGACGAATTAAAAAAAATGGGTATCTATAAGCGTAAAGATCCCAATGGTCATTTTGTCGCCTACAAAGCATTTCGTGACGACCCCGAGGCAAATCCACTTAAAACGCCTTCCGGTAAGATTGAAATTTATTCCAGCAAGCTGGCGGAAATTGCCCGTACCTGGGAACTGGAAAAAGATGAAGTGATAAGCCCACTGCCGGTTTATGCCTCAACCTTTGAAGGCTGGGACTCCCCTGAACGTAGTGCCTTCCCACTGCAACTGTTTGGTTTCCATTACAAATCCCGTACGCACTCGACCTACGGCAACATTGATGTCCTGAAGGCAGCCTGCCGTCAGGAAGTGTGGATCAACCCTATAGATGCACAGAAACGTGGGATTGCCAACGGCGATATGGTGCGGGTGTTTAACCATCGTGGCGAAGTTCGGCTACCAGCCAAAGTGACACCACGCATTCTCCCTGGAGTTAGTGCTATGGGCCAGGGAGCCTGGCACGAGGCCAATATGTCTGGCGATAAAATCGACCACGGCGGCTGTGTGAATACGCTAACCACTCTGCGACCTTCACCACTGGCGAAGGGAAACCCGCAGCACACTAATCTGGTCGAGATCGAAAAAATATAACCCACTACGACCATAAATTTTGACATGACATTTTGTTTGAAAAGCAATAAGTGAGTAATGATGAAAATCCATAACACAGAGGCGCTCATGTCGGCTGAAATCAGTCGTAGAAGTCTGATGAAAACCTCCGCACTTGGCAGTCTCGCGCTGGCAAGCAGTGCTTTCACTTTGCCGTTTTCCCAAATGGTCCGAGCGGCACAGGCACCGGTAGAAGAGAAAGCGGTCTGGAGTTCCTGCACCGTTAACTGCGGGAGCCGCTGTCTGTTACGTTTGCATGTGAAAGATGACACCGTGTACTGGGTGGAGTCTGATACGACAGGTGACGACGTTTACGGTAATCATCAGGTTCGGGCATGTTTACGCGGGCGCTCTATCCGCCGACGGATGAATCATCCTGACAGGTTGAAATATCCCATGAAGCGCGTCGGCAAGCGCGGTGAAGGTAAATTTGAACGGATAAGTTGGGACGAAGCCCTGGATACCATCAGTGATAATCTTCGGCGGATCCTAAAAGATTACGGCAATGAGGCTGTACATGTTCTCTATGGAACAGGCGTAGATGGCGGAAACATCACCAACTCAAACGTCCCGTACCGTCTGATGAACTCTTGCGGTGGTTTTCTCAGTCGCTATGGCAGCTACAGTACCGCACAGATCAGTGCCGCAATGAGTTATATGTTCGGTGCCAATGATGGCAACAGCCCGGATGATATCGCCAATACGAAACTGGTCGTTATGTTCGGAAATAACCCGGCAGAAACACGGATGAGCGGCGGTGGTGTCACTTACTACGTCGAGCAAGCCCGCGAACGTTCAAACGCACGCATGATCGTCATCGATCCACGTTATAACGACACAGCTGCCGGGCGTGAAGATGAATGGCTGCCCATTCGCCCTGGCACCGATGGCGCACTGGCCTGTGCAATTGCCTGGGTACTGATTACTGAAAACATGGTCGATCAGCCATTTCTCGACAAATATTGTGTTGGTTACGATGAAAAAACGCTGCCAGCTAACGCTCCACGTAACGCGCATTATAAAGCCTATATTCTGGGCGAAGGGCCTGACGGCATAGCTAAAACGCCGGAATGGGCAGCAAAAATCACCAGCATCCCGGCAGAAAAAATTATCCAGTTGGCACGAGAGATCGGTTCAGCAAAACCGGCTTATATTTGTCAGGGGTGGGGGCCACAACGACATTCCAACGGCGAGCAAACGTCCCGCGCTATTGCCATGCTTTCCGTTCTCACCGGTAACGTCGGCATAAACGGCGGCAACTCAGGTGTACGCGAAGGTAGCTGGGATCTGGGGGTAGAATGGTTCCCGATGCTCGAGAATCCTGTTAAAACGCAGATTTCCGTCTTTACATGGACAGATGCTATCGACCATGGTACGGAAATGACCGCGCCCCGTGATGGTGTTCGTGGAAAAGAAAAACTGGATGTCCCCATCAAGTTTTTATGGTGCTACGCCAGTAACACATTGATCAATCAACATGGCGACATCAATCACACCCATGAGGTGCTTCAGGATGACAGCAAGTGCGAGATGATTGTTGGCATTGACCACTTCATGACTGCCTCGGCTAAGTATTGCGATATCCTGTTACCCGACCTGATGCCAACAGAGCAAGAAGACCTCATCTCTCATGAGTCTGCCGGGAATATGGGCTATGTGATCCTCGCCCAACCCGCAACCTCAGCAAAATTTGAACGCAAACCCATCTACTGGATGCTGAGTGAAGTCGCCAAACGCTTAGGACCAGACGTTTATCAAACCTTTACTGAAGGTCGCAGTCAGCATGAATGGATCAAATATCTCCATGCGAAAACGAAGGAACGTAACCCTGAGATGCCCGACTACGAGGAGATGAAAACGACCGGGATCTTTAAGAAAAAATGCCCGGAAGAACACTACGTCGCTTTCCGCGCATTCCGTGTAGATCCACAGGCAAACCCATTGAAAACACCTTCGGGAAAAATCGAAATTTATTCTGAACGACTGGCGAAGATTGCGGATACCTGGGAATTGAAAAAAGATGAAATTATTCATCCTCTTCCAGCTTATACGCCAGGTTTTGATGGCTGGGACGATCCCCTGCGGAAAACTTATCCACTGCAGTTAACGGGCTTCCACTACAAAGCGCGTACCCACTCCAGTTACGGCAATATTGATGTATTACAGCAGGCCTGCCC
The DNA here is from genome assembly GCF_003697165.2 of Escherichia coli DSM 30083 = JCM 1649 = ATCC 11775. Classification (GTDB taxonomy): domain Bacteria; phylum Pseudomonadota; class Gammaproteobacteria; order Enterobacterales; family Enterobacteriaceae; genus Escherichia; species Escherichia coli. The sequence continues at coordinate 2,424,010 of NZ_CP033092.2, read as the reverse complement.
ACAAGAGGTGTGGATCAACCCCATTGATGCTCAGGCACGCGGTATCCGTCATGGCGATACCGTGCGGGTATTTAACAATAATGGAGAAATGCTGATTGCCGCAAAAGTGACTCCGCGTATTCTGCCTGGCGTTACCGCCATCGGGCAAGGTGCTTGGCTTAAAGCGGATATGTTTGGTGACCGGGTCGATCACGGCGGCAGTATCAATATTCTGACCTCTCACCGCCCTTCACCGCTGGCAAAGGGAAACCCGTCGCACAGCAATCTTGTCCAGATCGAAAAGGTTTAAGGAGTAGCCCATGACCACACAATATGGATTTTTTATCGATTCCAGCCGCTGTACTGGCTGTAAAACCTGCGAACTGGCGTGCAAAGATTTTAAAGATCTTGGCCCGGAAGTCAGTTTCCGCCGTATTTATGAATATGCTGGCGGCGACTGGCAGGAAGATAATGGCGTCTGGCACCAGAACGTGTTCGCTTATTATCTCTCCATCTCCTGTAACCATTGCGATGACCCCGCATGTACAAAAGTCTGCCCCAGCGGTGCAATGCATAAGCGTGAAGATGGTTTCGTGGTGGTTGATGAAGATGTTTGTATCGGCTGCCGCTACTGCCACATGGCTTGTCCGTACGGCGCGCCACAGTACAATGCTGAAAAAGGGCACATGACGAAGTGCGATGGTTGTTATTCGCGCGTCGCCGAGGGGAAACAACCCATATGTGTCGAATCCTGCCCACTGCGTGCACTTGAGTTCGGTCCAATTGAAGAATTGCGCCAGAAGCACGGCACTCTGGCTGCCGTCGCGCCACTGCCGCGCGCGCATTTCACAAAACCCAATATTGTTATCAAACCTAACGCCAACAGCCGCCCGACCGGCGATACCACTGGTTATCTGGCTAATCCGGAGGAAGTGTAAAATGGGAAATGGATGGCATGAATGGCCACTGGTTATCTTTACCGTATTGGGTCAATGCGTAGTAGGCGCGCTGATTGTTAGCGGAATTGGCTGGTTCGCCGCCAAAAATAACGCAGACCGTCAGCACATTATTCGTGGCATGTTTTTCCTCTGGCTGTTGATGGGCATCGGGTTTATTGCCTCTGTCATGCACCTGGGATCGCCACTGCGGGCGTTTAACTCGCTGAATAGAATCGGAGCTTCTGGTCTGAGTAACGAGATTGCTGCCGGTTCCATATTTTTTGCCGTTGGCGGATTATGGTGGCTGGTGGCGGTCATCGGTAAAATGCCGCAAGCGTTGGGGAAACTCTGGTTACTTGTCAGCATGGCGCTCGGCATCATTTTCGTCTGGATGATGACCTGCGTGTATCAAATCGACACTGTGCCAACCTGGCATAACGGTTACACTACGCTGGCTTTCTTCCTGACGGTATTGTTGAGCGGTCCAATACTTGCTGCCACAATTCTACGTGCAGCCCGCGTTACATTTAATACCACACCATTTGCCATCATTAGCATTCTGGCGCTGATCGCTTGTGCCGGGTTGATTGTGCTGCAAGGTTTGTCTCTGGCGTCTATTCACTCATCCGTACAACAAGCCAGCGCACTGGTACCAGATTACGCCTCCTTACAGGTCTGGCGTGTGGTATTGTTATGCGCAGGTCTAGGATGCTGGCTTTGTCCGCTCATTCGTCGCCGTGAACCTCACGTTGCCGGACTTGTTCTGGGGTTAATCCTCATTCTTGGCGGTGAGATGATCGGGCGTGTGCTCTTTTATGGCCTGCACATGACGGTAGGAATGGCTATTGCAGGTTAACAAATTGGTGCGGGGCAACCCGCACATTTCAGGATGTTAGGAATGACCCATTTTTCACAGCAAGATAATTTTTCTGTCGCGGCGCGCGTGTTGGGCGCGCTGTTTTATTACGCTCCAGAGAGTGCGGAAGCCGCACCTCTGGTTGCGGTACTCACCAATGACAGCTGGGAAACTCAGTGGCCTCTACCAGAAGCGTCATTAGCGCCGCTGGTGACGGCTTTTCAGACACAGAGTGAAGAGACTCACGCCCAGGCCTGGCAGCGTTTGTTTGTCGGCCCGTGGGCACTGCCGTCTCCGCCGTGGGGATCGGTCTGGCTGGATCGCGAATCTGTGCTGTTTGGCGATTCAACATTGGCACTTCGTCAGTGGATGCGCGAGAAAGGCATTCAGTTCGAAATGAAGCAAAACGAACCGGAAGATCATTTTGGTTCACTGCTGCTGATGGCTGCGTGGTTGGCGGAGAATGGTCGCCAGACAGAATGCGAAGAATTGCTGGCATGGCACCTTTTTCCGTGGTCAACACGTTTTCTTGACGTTTTTATCGAAAAAGCAGAACACCCTTTCTACCGTGCACTGGGTGAACTCGCTCGCTTAACGCTGGCGCAATGGCAATCACAACTGTTGATTCCTGTCGCGGTTAAACCGCTGTTTCGATAGGATCACCGTATTATTGCCGGATGGTGACGATTACACGCAATTCGGCAATTAATAGGTTACAGTGTCACGTTTTTTTTATCTCTTAAAGCACGCACTGCTTTTGCGGCTGGCCTCTTTTGCCGCAAAATAGTCGCCCGTGTTTCATTGCCCATTTCTGCTCATGCATCATCTACACATCTATCCGGATCTGCGCACTATGTTCCGCCGTCTGCTTATCGCAACAATCGTCGGTATTCTTGCGGCCTTTGCCGTTGCCGGGTTTCGTCATGCGATGCTGCTACTGGAGTGGCTGTTCCTCAATAATGACTCCGGCAGTCTGGTCAATGCAGCGACAAATCTTTCCCCGTGGCGACGGCTGCTAACCCCGGCGCTCGGCGGACTGGCGGCGGGTTTGTTGCTGATGGGCTGGCAGAAATTTACCCAGCAACGCCCTCATGCGCCGACCGATTACATGGAAGCGTTGCAAACCGATGGTCAGTTTGATTACGCAGCAAGCCTGGTTAAATCGCTTGCCTCTCTACTGGTAGTAACCAGCGGCAGTGCAATTGGTCGCGAAGGTGCGATGATTCTTTTAGCTGCCCTTGCAGCCTCGTGTTTTGCCCAACGTCTTACGCCACGCCAGGAGTGGAAATTATGGATCGCCTGTGGAGCTGCGGCGGGAATGGCTGCGGCCTATCGCGCCCCGCTTGCTGGCAGTTTATTTATAGCCGAAGTGCTGTTTGGCACTATGATGTTGGCCTCTCTCGGCCCGGTGATTATTTCCGCCGTCGTGGCGTTGCTGGTTAGCAATCTTATTAATCATAGCGACGCATTACTCTACAGCGGACCACTGTTGTTAACGTTAATGAACGCCTGTCATCGTGGATTTGTGAGTCTCAAGCTTGCGCCGCCCTGGCAACTGGCACTGGGCGGGTTGATCGTGGGTCTGCTTTCCCTGTTCACACCTGCAGTGTGGGGCAACGGCTATAGCACCGTACAATCCTTTTTAACCGCTCCGCCACTGTTAATGATCATTGCCGGGATCTTCCTCTGTAAACTGTGTGCCGTGCTGGCGAGTAGTGGTTCTGGCGCGCCCGGTGGTGTCTTTACACCGACGCTATTTATCGGTCTTGCCATTGGCATGTTGTATGGTCGTAGCCTGGGATTATGGTTACCTGATGGCGAAGAAATTACGCTTTTACTCGGATTGACAGGGATGGCGACACTGTTGGCGGCGACCACGCACGCGCCGATTATGTCGACGTTGATGATATGTGAAATGACCGGGGAGTATCAGCTACTCCCCGGTTTATTGATTGCCTGCGTAATTGCGTCGGTAATTTCGCGGACGTTACACCGTGACTCTATCTACCGCCAGCACACTGCGAAGCATAGCTAAGCGGATGTATTGCCCCAGTTCACGCTGTTCGGCGCGCGGCAGATAAGGCAGTTCACCAATGAGCGGTGCCGGAAGTTTTTTACCGAGCACATCAATGATTTCCGCATAATGCGCCAGTCCTGGGTTGATTCGGTTAGCCACCCAGCCAATGAGCGGCAGCCCGTCGTTGGCAATCGCCTGAGCTGTTAGCAGTGCATGGTTAATGCAACCTTCCTGAATACCGACAACCATCAACACCGGCAGTTGTTCCTGCACCACCCATTCAGAGAGCGGACGCAAATCATTCATCAGACTGCGCCAGCCGCCAGTCCCTTCTACCACGACATGATCGACTTTATCGGTCAGGTTTGCCAGGCCGTTTGAAATGAGGGTGTAATTGATTGGGCAACTGTGCGCCACGCTACTTTCTTCTTCGCTTAACGCGATAGGATTAACTGCTTCATAAGGCAGTTCGATGGTTGAAACACTCTGCAACACCAGGGCATCTTTATTACGCAGCCCTTCGGGTGTCTCTTTGCTCCCCTTCGCTACGGGTTTATATCCCGCAACCGTTTTTCCCTGGGAGGCTAACGCTTGTAGCAATGCGCGGGAAACCACCGTTTTCCCTACAGAAGTGTCTGTACCGGTAATAAAGAAACGCTTCAGCATCACTAACTCCACCGTTATGCTTCACAAATATAAACCAGGAAAATAATTAACCTTGAAAGTCTAAGTTATGCTTTCCTGGCCCAAATTGAGATAGCGCAAATTTTGGTAGAACAGTTAAAAAATGTTAACCCTGCAACAGACGAATCAACAAAGAACCGTTATACATCGCGTCTTTTACCAGCGCAGCGCCTGCCATCGTGCCCTGGTTAGAAAACTGAGTACTCTCAACGCTAATGTGCTGACTATACGCAGGAAGGGCCTGCTGACGGATGCTGTCCGAGATAACTGGGAAGAGGATATCTGCCGCTTTACTTAACGGTGAGCCAATCAGTATTTTTTGTGGGTTAAATAAATTCACCATGATGGCAAGAATGCGACCGACATGCGCGCCTACCCCGGTAATGATGTCTTTTGCCAGTAGATCGCCGCGCAATGCCGCCTGACACAATGAGTCCACGGTTAACGGTTGTCCATGTAACATCGAGCTCATGGATTGATTGAGACGCAGCTGTGCCAGCTCAAGAATACTGTCCACACTGGCGATGGTTTCGAGGCAACCGTGATTCCCGCAATAACAGCGTTTCCCATACGGGTCGACCTGTGTGTGGCCTATTTCCACGAGGCTACTGCTGCCTGCGTGTAGCAGATGACCATCGGTAATGACGCCCGCCCCCACGTTGTGATCGATAACCACCTGAATCACATCGCGCGCCCCGCGTGAGGCACCAAACAAGGCCTCAGCCATCGTCCATGCGCTGATATCATGCTGAATATAAACCGGTACGCCGGTATGCTGCTCCAGCGCCTCGCCGAGCGGCATCTCTTTTACATCCTCGTAGAACGGCATGCGATGTACAATACCATTTTCCGTATCAATAATTCCCGGCAAGGTTATGGCAATCGAAGTCAGACGCTCAAGTTTTTTCTGGTGGCGGATAAAAAACTGATCGATATGGGAAATGATACGATCCAGCAATGGCGAGTCATCTTTTAACGCCAGTTCCTGCGACTCCTCCACTACCAGTTTGCTGCTCAGATCGCGCAAAGCAAGGAAAATCTCCCCGCGACTAATGCGCAGAGAAAGATAGTGCCAGGCTTCAGTTTCAACCACCAGCCCCACTGCCGGACGGCCACGGTTCCCCGCTTCTTTGATTTCCAGCTCTTGCACCAGGTGTGCTTCGAGCATCTCACGGACAATTTTAGTGATACTGGCAGGAGCCAGTTGCGCCAGACGGGAAAGATCGATACGCGAGACTGGACCAAGCTGATCAATCAGGCGATAAACCGCGCCCGCGTTGGTCTGCTTTATTTGATCAATGTGCCCAGGCTGATTTTCAGCAACCACCGCATACTCCCTATATTTTCGCGCTCCGAAATAATCTGTAGGCTATGGTGAAGCACTTCAATACGTGTCGTCAAATTTTTACTTAGGCATGTGATTAACAGCACATTTTTCGGGCTTTTTCGCTGAAATTTCCCTCACCTGAGAGCATTCAGCAGATGAATACGAAAGTTACGCGCAGCCGGACTTTGTTCATGATGTTTCGGCCAGACCAACCACATTTCAGAAACCGCATCCTCTTCAGCAATCGGCACCCAGCGCATTTCGTTGAGCTGAACACGTTTAAATGACGCAGGCAAAATTGAAACACCCAGACCAGCGGAAACCAGACCGATGATGGTCATTGCCTCACCCACCTCCTGAGTGATGACGGGCGTCAAATTGTAACGTCTCATCAGCCCGAGAATATCGTCATACAGCCCTGTTCCGACGTGCGGATCAAAAAAGACAAAGGGTTCTTTCGCCAGTTCAGCCAGCGTTACACTCGGGTTATTTGCCAGGGGATGATCGTGCGGGATCATCGCCATAAGCGGTTCATGGACGATGACTGCGTGTTCAAGCGTCTCCGGTAACGCTGTGTTACGCAGCAATCCCATATCCAGCGTTCCTTCAATGAGCGGAGCGATTTGCTCGCGAGTGTTCATTTCGCGGGTTTGTAAATGGACATCGGGATAATCACGGCGAAACAGCGATAACGTATCGGACACCGCCCGAATAAAAGGAGCGGACGAAGTAAAACCAATGCGCAACTCCCCCGCTTCGCCCTGATGCAGCCTTTCAGCGCGAGCGGCAGCATCATCCACCATAGACAGGATTTGCCGACTATCTACAAGAAACTGTTTTCCTGCTTCCGTCAGCAATACACTGCGATTGGTCCGTGCCAGCAGTCGGGCACCAATTTGTTGCTCCAGCGCCTGAATCTGCTGACTTAGCGGTGGTTGCGAAATATTCAGGCGGGCAGCGGCACGCCCGAAATGCAGCTCTTCTGCAACAGCGACAAAGTAACGCAGATGACGAAGTTCAAGATTCATATTTAAAACATCTTATTTGAGATTATTAATATATTAGACAGAACAATTCGATTTTCCTAATCTATTCATAAGCCTGATCCACAGGCATATTTAGCAAGGATTTCAAGTGAGCCGTACTACAACTGTTGATGGCGCTCCGGCAAGCGACACTGACAAGCAAAGCATTTCTCAGTCAAATCAATTTATTAAACGCGGTACGCCGCAATTTATGCGCGTCACCCTGGCGCTTTTCTCTGCCGGACTGGCAACTTTCGCACTTCTCTATTGTGTGCAACCTATCCTTCCGGTGCTTTCACAAGAGTTTGGCTTAACGCCCGCGAACAGTAGTATTTCACTGTCCATTTCAACGGCGATGTTGGCTATCGGTTTGCTGTTTACTGGCCCGCTATCCGATGCCATTGGTCGCAAACCAGTGATGGTCACGGCGCTACTGTTGGCCTCCATTTGTACGTTACTTTCGACAATGATGACCAGCTGGCACGGCATTTTGATTATGCGCGCCTTGATTGGGCTTTCGTTAAGTGGCGTGGCAGCCGTTGGCATGACTTATCTTAGCGAGGAAATCCACCCCAGTTTCGTGGCCTTTTCAATGGGGTTGTATATCAGCGGCAACTCAATTGGCGGCATGAGCGGACGCTTAATTAGCGGTGTCTTCACGGACTTTTTTAACTGGCGAATTGCTCTGGCGGCAATCGGTTGTTTCGCGTTGGCCTCGGCGTTGATGTTCTGGAAAATCCTCCCTGAATCACGCCATTTTCGCCCGACTTCGCTGCGCCCTAAGACGTTATTCATCAACTTTCGTCTGCACTGGCGTGACCGGGGATTACCGTTATTGTTCGCAGAAGGCTTTTTGCTGATGGGGTCGTTCGTCACGCTGTTTAATTACATCGGCTATAGGTTGATGCTTTCCCCCTGGCATGTCAGTCAGGCCGTGGTTGGCTTATTATCGCTGGCTTATTTGACCGGTACATGGAGCTCACCCAAAGCCGGAACCATGACCACCCGCTATGGACGCGGTCCGGTGATGTTGTTTTCGACGGGGGTTATGCTGTTTGGTTTACTGATGACCTTATTCAGCTCGCTGTGGCTGATCTTTGCCGGAATGTTACTCTTCTCAGCCGGATTCTTCGCAGCCCACTCCGTTGCCAGCAGCTGGATCGGCCCCCGCGCAAAACGCGCTAAAGGCCAGGCCTCCTCGCTGTATCTGTTCAGTTACTATCTGGGGTCGAGTATTGCCGGGACGCTGGGTGGTGTTTTCTGGCATAACTATGGCTGGAACGGCGTCGGCGCATTTATTGCTCTGATGCTGGTCATTGCTCTGCTGGTCGGGACGCGTTTGCATCATCGTCTGCACGCCTGAAAAAATAAGTCCGGACTGAGGTAAATACCCGTCCGGACTTATTGCCTGCTCAAACCAACGTTAATAGCCATCCTAAAATAGACGAAGCGCCAGCCAATTCCCGCAGCGCATCTAGCGTCATCAGGATTATAAGTACCCAAATAAACGGATTCATTTTGCTGTGTGTCATTTATTACTGATGCGCAGTTATTCTACCGCTTTGTAAGTAGTAAAATAGTTAACACGATCAAGACTACTATTATTGGTAGCTAAATTTTCCTTAAGTCACAATACGTTATTATCAACGCTGTAATTTATTCAGCGTTTGTACATATCGTTACACGCTGAAACCAACCACTCACGGAAGTCTGCCATTCCCAGGGATATAGTTATTTCAACGGCCCCGCAGTGGGGTTAAATGAAAAAACAAATTGAGGGTATGACAATGAAAAAAGTATTAGCTCTGGTTGTTGCCGCTGCTATGGGTCTGTCTTCTGCTGCCTTTGCTGCAGAGACTGCGACCACACCTGCTCCGACTGCGACGACCACCAAAGCAGCGCCTGCGAAAACCACACATCATAAAAAACAGCATAAAGCAGCACCTGCCCAGAAAGCGCAGGCGGCTAAAAAGCATCATAAAAATGCCAAAGCTGAACAGAAAGCTCCTGAACAAAAAGCGCAGGCAGCGAAGAAACACGCCAAGAAACACAGCCATCAGCAACCGGCAAAACCTGCTGCACAACCCGCAGCGTAAGTTTTCAACAGTAATGCTGGCGCGCCCCCTCGCGCCTGAAAATTACGGTGCTAAGCGGGTAACGTTTAGCACCGCCTTTAGCGGAGGGTAGTATGGTGGGCCGTTATCGCTTTGAGTTCATTCTTATCATCCTTATTTTATGCGCACTGATTGCCGCCCGTTTTTATCTTTCCTGATCGTAGTTATCTGATTTTACTCCCACTTTCATCCCGTCCCGTCTATAGTATTTATGAGGGTTTGCTTTTAATAATCATAATTACCCACCAGAGTGTGATATGCGTACAACCATTGCTGTAGTGTTGGGTGCAATTAGTTTGACGTCTGCTTTTGTGTTTGCAGATAAACCAGACGTTGCCAAATCGGCAAACGATGAGGTCAGCACCCTGTTTTTTGGTCATGATGATCGTGTGCCAGTGAATGACACGACCCAATCACCGTGGGATGCGGTTGGCCAACTGGAAACGGCCAGCGGCAATTTATGTACGGCGACGCTGATTGCACCCAATCTGGCATTAACGGCAGGACACTGTTTATTGACGCCGCCAAAGGGTAAAGCCGATAAAGCGGTAGCGCTGCGTTTCGTGTCAAATAAAGGTCTTTGGCGCTATGAGATCCACGACATAGAAGGCCGCGTTGATCCGACACTGGGAAAGCGGTTAAAAGCAGATGGGGATGGCTGGATTGTACCTCCCGCAGCTGCGCCCTGGGACTTCGGTTTGATTGTGCTACGTAATCCCCCTTCTGGCATTACACCGTTGCCGTTATTTGAGGGAGATAAAGCCGCGCTTACCGCCGCATTAAAAGCGGCTGGTCGTAAAGTGACTCAGGCGGGCTACCCTGAAGATCATCTCGATACGTTGTACAGTCATCAAAACTGTGAAGTGACTGGCTGGGCGCAAACGTCGGTGATGTCGCATCAGTGCGATACCTTGCCGGGTGACAGCGGTTCGCCTCTGATGTTGCATACCGATGACGGCTGGCAATTAATTGGGGTGCAAAGCTCGGCTCCTGCCGCGAAAGATCGCTGGCGCGCCGATAACCGGGCCATTTCTGTTACCGGTTTTCGCGACAAGCTGGATCAACTGTCGCAAAAATAATGTTCAAACGCTGCCCGACAGCGCGGGCAGCGTGTTCATCAGGCAAGTTTCACCATGATCATTCCAGCCAACAGCAGCACCAGGCCAATCCAGCCTTTACGATTTAACCTTTGACCAAACAAGATCCAACCTGCGGCTAACGTGGCGGCAATACCAAACCCGCCCCACAATGCATAAGCGACAGACAAGTCGATCCCTTTAACGGCCTGAGAAAGCGCACTAAAGGCAGCCAGCACCGCCGCCAGAGAGAGCAAGCCAAATATTTTGCGACGAAAGCCGTCAGAAAATTTCAAAAAGACGTTAGCAACGATTTCCAGCACGATTGCCAATGCCAGCCAGGCGGCGTGAACCCATTCAAACTGCGCCATGGTTCACCTCCAGTTCAGGTTTACGCGCTTTACGGGTACCTGACTTGATCAACACAATCCCGGCCACCAGGGTGGTTAACCCGGCAATTTTCATCAGCGATAAACTTTCGTCGAATAACAAAACGCTAAACAAGGTAATAAATAAAATACCGATACCTTCCCACAGCGCATAAGCTACGCCTAAGGCGATTTTTTTAACGGCGAAAGAGAGAAATATATACGACAGAGAAATCATCACCAGCATTAAAATAAAGCCGCCATTTCCCTCACTGACGCTCGCCCATTTCATTGACAGCGTACCGGTAATTTCCGTAGCAATAGCCAGACCTAATAAAATCCAATAAATATACATTATCCTTCTCCTGCAAGAGAATTATTTTAATTTTCGCTTAATTCAGCGAAACCAAAGTAAAGTGATCAAGCCCCGCGCATAGCGCAAGCTTAGGCAGAAGAAAGGACTAAAGCGCGTTGCGCCAGTGCTGCTCACCTACGAGCAAGATAGTGGATGAGGTACGAAGATGGGTAAATGTAGAAAATAACGTCCTGAACAAATTGTCCATAATATTACAATTATCCGCAGTGTTGCTTCTCGTCCTCGCGGATGATAATTGTCCTCGGTAGTTGAACACGCCTGATTTGTATCACAGCTTAAGAATTAACTCAAAATATTTTCACTTCTTTACCTGAGCGGTTTGATTTTCGTTATGATGACGGAGCGGAAAAGACATTATTATTAGCAAAGAAGAAAAAACGGGGACAAGCATGGCAAAGCCGATCATCACGCTCAATGGCCTAAAAATCGTCATTATGTTGGGAATGCTGGTCATTATTCTCTGCGGTATCCGTTTTGCCGCCGAGATCATCGTGCCGTTTATTCTCGCATTATTTATTGCTGTTATTCTTAACCCGCTGGTGCAACACATGGTCCGCTGGCGTGTGCCGCGTGTACTGGCAGTGTCAATTTTGATGACCATCATCGTGATGGCGATGGTGTTGCTGTTAGCTTATCTGGGTTCCGCGCTCAATGAGTTGACGCGGACGTTACCGCAATATCGCAACTCTATTATGACGCCGCTGCAAGCGATTGAACCGTTGTTGCAACGCGTAGGGATTGATGTCTCAGTTGACCAACTGGCGCATTACATTGATCCGAACGCGGCGATGACGTTGCTCACCAACTTATTGACGCAGTTATCTAATGCCATGTCATCAATATTTTTATTGCTGCTGACGGTGCTGTTTATGTTGCTCGAAGTGCCACAATTGCCCGGAAAATTTCAGCAAATGATGGCGCGTCCGGTTGAAGGGATGGCGGCGATTCAGCGTGCGATTGACAGTGTGTCTCATTATCTGGTGCTGAAAACAGCCATCAGCATCATCACCGGCCTGGTCGCCTGGGCGATGCTCGCCGCACTCGATGTTCGCTTCGCTTTTGTCTGGGGATTGCTGGCCTTTGCGCTTAATTACATCCCGAATATTGGTTCAGTTCTCGCGGCAATCCCCCCTATCGCTCAGGTACTGGTGTTTAATGGCTTCTACGAAGCGTTGCTGGTGCTGGCGGGATATCTGCTGATTAATCTGGTCTTCGGCAATATTCTGGAGCCACGCATCATGGGGCGTGGGCTGGGGCTTTCCACATTGGTGGTATTTTTGTCGTTGATTTTTTGGGGATGGTTGTTAGGACCGGTGGGTATGCTGCTTTCCGTGCCGTTGACAATTATTGTCAAAATTGCGCTTGAACAAACAGCGGGAGGTCAAAGCATCGCCGTTCTGTTAAGCGATCTCAATAAAGAGTGACGGCCTCCGCAGAGGCCGTCAGGGTTACAGAGCTTTCAGGATTGCATCCACGCTGGCTTTGGCGTCACCAAACAGCATGTGGGTGTTTTCCTTGAAGAACAGCGGGTTTTGCACACCAGCATAGCCAGTGTTCATCGAACGTTTAAAGACAATCACGTTCTGCGCTTTCCACACTTCCAGCACAGGCATACCAGCAATCGGACTCTTCGGATCATCCTGCGCCGCCGGGTTAACCGTATCGTTAGCACCAATCACCAGTACGGTATCGGTATCAGCAAAGTCATCGTTGATCTCGTCCATTTCCAGCACGATGTCATACGGTACTTTTGCTTCAGCCAGTAATACGTTCATATGTCCAGGCAAACGCCCCGCAACCGGGTGGATACCGAAACGCACGTTAATACCACGAGCGCGCAATTTCTCAGTAATTTCAGCGACAGGATATTGCGCCTGCGCAACTGCCATGCCGTACCCCGGAGTAATGATCACTGAATGGGAGTTTTTCAGCAGTTCCGCTGTCTCTTCTGCGGTGATTTCGCGGTGCTCGCCCACTTCCTGATCATCACCAGTAGAAGAGCCGTCGGTGCCGAAACCACCCGCAATAACGCTGATAAAGGAACGGTTCATCGCCTTACACATAATGTAAGAAAGGATAGCCCCCGAAGAACCGACCAGCGCACCGGTCACAATCAGCAGGTCGTTGCTGAGCATAAAGCCCGCAGCCGCAGCCGCCCAGCCGGAGTACGAGTTCAGCATCGACACCACCACTGGCATATCTGCACCACCGATGGAGGCGACTAAATGCCAGCCGAATACCAGCGCAATGGCGGTCATTATCAGCAATGCCAGCACTTGCAGGCCGACGCTATCCGTGCGAACAAATACAATCAGTAGCAGGAAGGAAACGACCAGAGCTGCCAGGTTCATTTTGTGACGGTTTGGCAGCATCAACGGTTTAGACGAAATCTTGCCACACAGTTTGCCGAACGCCACCACCGAACCCGTAAACGTTACCGCCCCGATGAAGATACCGAGGAACACTTCCGTCAGGTGAATATTGACCAGAATCGGTGCCATTCCCGCGTCATGATGCAGATAGCTGTTAAAGCCAACCAGCACTGCCGCCAGACCCACGAAGCTATGCAGGATCGCCACCAGTTCTGGCATTTCGGTCATTTCAACTTTCTTCGCCAGACGGATACCAATTGCCCCACCAATAACCATCGCCAGCAAGATCCAGCCAACATTACCCGTATCCGGTCCAAAAATGGTTGCGATTAACGCAATCGCCATCCCGGCGATACCGAAATTGTTACCCTGGCGAGACGTTTCATGTTTCGAAAGCCCGGCCAGACTGAAGATAAACAGGATCGCGGCAACAATGTATGCAGCTGTAACTAATCCTCCAGACATATGTTACCCCTTAATTTTTGCGGAACATTTTCAGCATGCGCTGAGTCACGGTGAAGCCACCGAAAATATTAATGCTGGCTATAAGCACCGCGATAAAACTAAGGAAGCTAACCCAGCCGCCCTGGCCAATCTGCAACAGTGCTCCGACAACAATAATCCCTGAAATCGCGTTGGTGACCGACATCAACGGTGTATGCAGCGCGTGCGATACATTCCACACCACGTAATAACCGACAACGCAGGCCAGCGCGAACACAGTGAAGTGTCCAAGGAACTCTTTTGGCGCAACGCTTGCCATCCAGCCGAAAAGGATGATTGCCAACGCCATCAACGCGTATTTACGCCACGGTGAGCAGGCACATTTTTCCTCAGTTTTCACTTCCGGTGCCGCTTTTTGTGCCGCCTGCGGCTGAGCTGATACCTGAATCGGCGGTGCCGGCCAGGTAATTTCGCCCGCACGGATCACGGTCACGCCACGAATCACCACATCATCAAAATCCACAGTGATGTTGCCGTCTTTCTCTTTGCACAACAGTTTCAGCAGATTAACGAGGTTAGTGCCGTAAAGCTGTGAGGATTGCGTCGGCAGACGGCCCGGAAGATCGGTGTAACCAATTACTTTGACACCATTTTCCGTAGTGAAGATTTCACCCGGCACGGTGTATTCACAGTTGCCGCCGTTTTGGGCTGCCAGGTCGACAATCACACTGCCCGCCTTCATGGAGTCAACCATTTCACGGGTAATTAGCTTCGGCGCTGGTTTGCCTGGAATAAGCGCGGTGGTGACAATGATATCGACCTCTTTTGCCTGGGCGGCAAAGAGTTCCATTTCCGCTTTGATGAACGCGTCCGACATCACTTTGGCATAGCCATCGCCGCTGCCCGCTTCCTCTTTAAAATCCAGCTCGAGGAATTCTGCGCCCATACTTTGAACTTGTTCTTTCACTTCCGGGCGGGTGTCGAATGCACGCACAATCGCGCCGAGACTGTTTGCTGCGCCAATGGCGGCCAGACCTGCGACACCGGCACCAATCACCATCACTTTTGCCGGTGGCACTTTCCCGGCCGCAGTGATTTGTCCGGTAAAGAAGCGCCCAAATTCATGTGCCGCTTCAACAATGGCGCGATAACCGGCGATATTCGCCATCGAGCTTAGTGCGTCCAGCGATTGTGCGCGTGAGATACGCGGCACAGAGTCCATCGCCATCACGGTCACGTTACGTTCCGCAAGTTTTTGCATTAATTCCGGATTCTGCGCAGGCCAGATAAAACTCACCAGCGTTGTCCCAGGATTCAGTAACGCAATTTCATCATCTAACGGCGCATTGACCTTCAGAATGATCTCTGACTGCCAGACGCTATTCCCTTCTACAATTTCAGCGCCCGCTTGCACAAACGCTTTATCGTCAAAACTTGCCAGTTGACCCGCGCCGCTCTCTACCGCGACGGTAAAACCCAGTTTCAGCAGCTGTTCCACTGTTTTTGGCGTTGCTGCAACACGGGTTTCATTGGTTAACCGTTCTCTTGGTATGCCAATTCGCATGATATTCCCTTCCATCGGTTTTATTGATGATGGTTTGCCTGTGTCAGGAGCCACACAAGCCGCTCATGTACGAGCTAAATGTTACTCCGTTAAAATAAATTAGTAACAAACGCCCTATAACGTACTGAAAATTATGCCTGTGATCTAGCGCCAAAAATCAGTATTTCGGCGTGAACTCGCAAAATATTAACGATTCAGCCGTGATAGTGGGATAAACACCTTAGAACGCCGGATAAAGACTGATAATTGTCTTCGGCGGCCGGGTAAAACGAGACATCGCCCCGGCACAAATCACTACTTAACATTAAATTAACTTATACAATTCAGTTGCTTCAGTAGTATTGATGGTGATACGGCTGTTTTTTAAGCATAGACGGTCATTTGAGCAGAATTAAAATTGGTTTAAGGAATGTGATATGAAAAATGACGCAGACAGTTACACCGTTTAAATGCAATAATCAGCCACGTTTCTCGTTAATAACAATACCAGTACCTGGTTTGCGCAAGGCGAAGGATTATTTTTATGAAGCTTAAGAACACCCTCCTGGCGTCGGCACTGCTTTCTGCTACGGCATTCTCCGTTAACGCAGCAACAGAACTGACACCGGAGCAAGCGGCAGCGGTTAAACCTTTTGACCGTGTAGTGGTTACCGGTCGTTTTAATGCTATTGGCGAAGCGGTGAAAGCCGTTTCTCGTCGCGCAGATAAAGAAGGTGCCGCCTCTTTTTATGTTGTCGACACTTCTGATTTTGGTAACAGCGGTAACTGGCGTGTGGTCGCTGACCTCTATAAAGCCGATGCTGAAAAAGCAGAAGAAACAAGTAATCGCGTAATTAACGGTGTTGTCGAACTGCCGAAAGATCAGGCTGTTCTGATTGAACCGTTTGACACGGTCACCGTCCAGGGCTTCTATCGTAGCCAGCCAGAAGTCAATGATGCCATCACCAAAGCAGCAAAAGCGAAAGGTGCCTACTCTTTCTACATCGTTCGTCAAATCGATGCCAACCAGGGCGGCAACCAGCGTATTACTGCATTCATCTATAAAAAAGATGCTAAGAAACGTATCGTCCAGAGCCCGGATGTCATCCCGGCAGATTCCGAAGCAGGACGTGCAGCTCTGGCTGCCGGTGGCGAAGCTGCGAAGAAAGTTGAGATCCCGGGTGTTGCGACTACCGCATCACCAAGTTCTGAAGTCGGTCGCTTCTTTGAAACCCAGTCATCAAAAGGCGGGCGTTACACCGTCACGCTCCCGGATGGCACTAAAGTCGAAGAACTGAACAAAGCGACCGCAGCGATGATGGTCCCGTTCGACAGCATCAAATTCTCTGGCAACTACGGCAACATGACCGAAGTCTCCTATCAGGTTGCGAAACGTGCCGCGAAGAAAGGTGCTAAGTATTACCACATCACCCGCCAGTGGCAGGAACGTGGTAATAACCTGACCGTCAGCGCAGATCTGTATAAATAACTATTCAGTTACTCCTATAAGGCGGCTTGATGCCGCCTTTCGCATTTTTAGTCACAAATTTCCCCGCGACCATTGCATGCAGACACATCTCTTCGTAAAATCCCGCGCTTCAGTGGCAAACTCCATTTTTATGCGTTTTGCCCTAATATTTATTCTTCTTATCACGTTTTAATCACTGGATATCGATGGAAAAGAAACTGGGACTGAGCGCACTCACCGCGCTGGTATTAAGCTCAATGCTGGGCGCGGGTGTTTTCAGTCTGCCGCAAAATATGGCGGCAGTTGCCAGCCCGGCAGCACTGCTCATCGGCTGGGGTATTACTGGCGCTGGCATTTTATTGCTGGCCTTTGCCATGCTGATCCTCACGCGCATTCGTCCCGAACTTGACGGCGGTATCTTTACCTATGCCCGCGAAGGGTTTGGCGAGCTAATCGGCTTTTGTTCCGCATGGGGATACTGGCTGTGCGCAGTCATCGCCAACGTCTCCTATCTGGTGATCGTTTTTTCCGCGTTAAGCTTTTTTACGGACACGCCGGAATTGCGCCTGTTTGGCGATGGTAATACCTGGCAATCGATCGTCGGTGCATCGACTTTATTGTGGATTGTTCACTTTTTGATCCTGCGCGGGGTGCAAACCGCTGCCAGCATTAACCTGGTGGCGACACTGGCAAAACTGTTGCCGCTGGGTCTGTTTGTTGTACTGGCGATGATGATGTTCAAACTGGATACCTTCAAGCTCGACTTCACCGGACTTGCACTTGGCGTACCCGTGTGGGAACAGGTGAAAAACACCATGCTGATCACCCTGTGGGTTTTCATTGGTGTGGAAGGTGCCGTGGTTGTTTCTGCGCGTGCGCGTAATAAGCGTGATGTTGGCAAAGCGACACTGCTGGCGGTTCTCTCCGCTCTGGGCGTTTATTTGCTGGTAACGCTGCTTTCGCTGGGCGTGGTGGCACGTCCTGAACTGGCTGAAATTCGTAACCCGTCAATGGCCGGTCTGATGGTGGAAATGATGGGACCGTGGGGCGAAATCATCATCGCTGCCGGTTTGATCGTTTCCGTTTGCGGCGCGTACTTAAGCTGGACCATCATGGCAGCAGAAGTTCCGTTCCTTGCAGCCACTCATAAAGCATTCCCGCGCATTTTTGCGCGCCAGAACGCACAAGCTGCGCCATCCGCTTCACTGTGGCTGACCAACATCTGCGTGCAAATTTGTCTGGTGCTCATCTGGCTGACCGGTTCCGATTACAACACATTGCTGACCATCGCCTCAGAAATGATTCTGGTGCCCTATTTCCTGGTCGGCGCGTTCTTGCTGAAAATCGCAACCCGTCCACTGCATAAGGCGGTAGGTGTCGGTGCCTGCATTTATGGCTTATGGTTACTGTACGCCTCTGGTCCAATGCACTTGCTGTTATCCGTTGTTCTGTATGCGCCGGGGCTGCTGGTTTTCCTGTACGCGCGTAAAACGCATACACATGATAATGTACTGAACCGTCAGGAAATGGTGCTGATTGGCATGCTGTTAATTGCCTCAGTTCCGGCGACCTGGATGCTGGTGGGATAACGTTCATCCCATCGTTGGATAGCAAAGGAGATAACGATGGGTAAAACCCAGTCCTTGCCAATATTAATTACTGGCGGAGGTCGCCGCATCGGCCTCGCCCTCGCATGGCATTTCATTAATCAAAAGCAACCGGTGATTGTCAGCTATCGGACGCACTATCCCGCCATTGATGGACTGATTAAGGCAGGTGCGCAGTGTATTCAGGCTGATTTTTCGACCAACGACGGTGTGATGGCGTTTGCCGATGAAGTACTAAAAAGCACCCATGGTCTGCGTGCTATTTTGCATAACGCCAGCGCGTGGATGGCGGAAAAACCGGGAGCGCCACTGACCGATGTACTGGCTTGCATGATGCAGATCCACGTTAATACCCCATACCTGCTCAACCATGCTCTGGAAAGATTACTGCGTGGGCACGGACACGCCGCCAGCGATATCATTCACTTTACCGATTATGTGGTGGAGCGCGGTAGCGACAAACATATTGCGTATGCTGCAAGCAAAGCGGCACTGGATAATATGACCCGCTCGTTTGCCCGCAAGCTGGCACCGGAAGTGAAAGTGAATTCTATTGCGCCATCGCTGATCCTGTTTAATGAACATGATGATGCTGAATATCGACAACAGGCGCTGAATAAATCACTGATGAAAACAGCGCCTGGCGAGAAAGAAGTGATCGACCTGGTCGATTACTTACTTACCAGCTGCTTTGTCACCGGACGCAGTTTCCCTCTTGATGGCGGTCGTCATCTGCGTTAATGCAGCTTTATCCAGCATATAATCAACACCCATGCGCTTATTCCCCAGCACGCAACAGAACCAACAAAAGCAGCGGGCAAGCGCATCATTCCGGTGAAATACCATAGCGCCGCCAGGTAAACAAAATAGGGAATAATCGGCCACATACTAAAAATGATGGTTGCGCGTAAGGCTTCAATGCCGCGTTCGCTGGCAACAATATAATGCGCGATAAGCGCAAAGGTCGGGAAAAGTGGAATCAGCCCGGCGATATAATAATTTTTCGTTTTTGCTAAAACACCAATCAACAGCACTACCAGCGCACCGAGCGCGGCTTTGATTACCAGCCCCATCTTTTTACCTTAACACTTCCATAACAAGTCATCAGTAGAATACCTGATGAAACCTTGTTTAGAAACGATTGATAGTAAGTAAAAACAGTGCGGTGTATTGTGACGTTTTTATATCTACCGTGAATGTTATGAACACTATCGTATTTGTGGAAGATGATGCGGAAGTCGGTGCACTGATTGCCGCATACCTGGCAAAACATGATATGCAGGTTACCGTAGAGCCGCGCGGCGACCGGGCCGAAGAAACTATTCTGCGAGAAAATCCGGATTTGGTGTTACTCGACATCATGCTACCAGGCAAGGACGGCATGACCATTTGTCGTGATTTACGCGCAAAGTGGTCCGGACCGATTGTTCTTCTAACCTCTCTCGATAGCGATATGAACCACATCCTGGCACTGGAAATGGGCGCCTGCGACTATATTCTCAAAACGACGCCCCCTGCTGTTTTGCTAGCGCGTTTACGCTTGCATTTGCGTCAGAATGAGCAAGCCACAGTGACCAAAGGTATTCAGGAAACGTCTCTGACTCCCTACAAAGCCCTGCATTTCGGCACGTTGACCATCGATCCCATCAACCGCGTAGTCTCCCTGGCTAACACTGAAATCTCGCTCTCGACAGCTGATTTCGAATTATTGTGGGAATTAGCTACCCATGCCGGGCAAATCATGGACCGCGATGCATTGCTGAAAAATTTACGCGGCGTCAGTTATGACGGACTGGATCGTAGCGTGGACGTGGCTATTTCGCGGTTAAGAAAAAAACTGCTCGATAACGCCGCAGAACCTTATCGTATTAAAACCGTGCGTAACAAAGGCTATCTTTTTGCGCCTCATGCGTGGGAATAAGCGATGAAAAAACTGTTTATCCAGTTTTACCTGTTATTGTTTGTCTGCTTCCTTGTGATGTCTCTGCTGGTCGGGCTGGTGTACAAATTTACCGCCGAACGCGCAGGCAAACAGTCGCTGGATGATTTGATGAACAGTTCGCTGTATCTGATGCGCAGCGAATTGCGTGAGATCCCCCCACACGACTGGGGTAAGACGCTGAAAGAGATGGATTTAAATCTCTCTTTCGATCTGCGTGTCGAGCCACTGAGTAAATACCATCTTGATGATATTTCCATGCACCGGCTGCGTGGCGGCGAAATTGTCGCTCTGGACGATCAGTACACTTTTTTGCAACGTATCCCGCGCAGCCACTACGTGCTGGCAGTTGGTCCTGTTCCTTATCTTTATTACCTCCATCAGATGCGATTGCTGGATATCGCCCTGATCGCTTTTATTGCCATTTCCCTCGCCTTTCCGGTGTTTATCTGGATGCGTCCGCACTGGCAGGATATGTTAAAACTGGAAGCAGCGGCGCAACGATTTGGCGATGGGCATCTCAGTGAGCGTATCCACTTTGATGAAGGTTCGAGCTTTGAACGACTTGGCGTCGCATTTAACCAGATGGCGGACAATATCAACGCCTTGATTGCCAGCAAAAAACAGCTTATTGACGGTATCGCTCACGAACTGCGAACACCGTTAGTGCGCCTGCGTTATCGACTGGAGATGAGCGATAACCTGAGCGCCGCCGAATCCCAGGCGTTGAATCGCGATATCAGTCAACTTGAAGCTTTAATTGAAGAGCTGCTGACTTATGCCCGACTCGACCGCCCACAAAATGAGCTTCATCTTAGCGAACCAGACCTGCCGTTGTGGCTGTCAACGCATCTGGCAGATATTCAGGCAGTAACGCCCGATAAAACGGTACGGATAAAAACGCTCGCGCAAGGCCATTATGCTGCGTTGGATATGCGCTTAATGGAGCGCGTGCTGGATAATTTGCTCAATAACGCCCTGCGCTACTGTCACTCAACGGTTGAAACCAGCCTGCTACTGTCGGGGAATAGAGCGACATTAATTGTTGAGGATGATGGCCCAGGGATTGCCCCAGAAAACCGCGAACATATCTTTGAACCTTTTGTTCGCCTCGATCCCAGCCGGGATCGCTCAACCGGCGGCTGCGGGCTGGGGCTGGCCATTGTCCACTCTATAGCACTGGCAATGGGCGGTACGGTTAATTGTGACACCAGCGAACTGGGTGGTGCCCGCTTCTCGTTCAGCTGGCCGTTATGGCATAACATCCCGCAATTTACCTCTGCCTGACACTATGCGCACGGTGGTCAAGTCACCACCATTGTGCTATAAAATAAGGATGTTGTAACTAAAGTGGTTAATATTATGGCGCGTTACGATCTCGTAGACCGACTCAACACTACTTTTCGCCAGATGGAACAAGAGCTGGCTGCATTTGCCGCTCATCTTGAGCAACACAAGCTATTGGTTGCCCGCGTGTTCTCTTTGCCGGAGGTAAAAAAAGAGGATGAGCATAATCCGCTTAATCGTATTGAGGTAAAACAACATCTCGGCAACGACGCGCAATCGCTGGCGTTGCGTCATTTTCGCCATTTATTTATTCAACAACAGTCCGAAAATC
This sequence comes from Escherichia coli DSM 30083 = JCM 1649 = ATCC 11775, assembly GCF_003697165.2. Lineage (GTDB taxonomy): Bacteria > Pseudomonadota > Gammaproteobacteria > Enterobacterales > Enterobacteriaceae > Escherichia > Escherichia coli. The sequence goes on along the minus strand of NZ_CP033092.2, from coordinate 2,402,259 downwards.
GCAGCAGCAAGGCCGCTGTCCGTCTGCCTGGCGTGTTGTGTTACCAGGTCGATAACTTTTCGCAAGCAGCGTTAGTCAGTCATATTCAGCACATCAATAAACTCAAGACCACGTTCGAGCATATCGTCACGGTTGAATCAGAACTCCCCTCCGCGGCACGTTTTGAATGGGTGCATCGTCATTTGCCGGGGCTGATTACACTTAATGCTTACCGCACGCTCACCGTTCTGCACGACCCCGCCACTTTACGTTTTGGCTGGGCTAATAAACATATCATTAAAAATTTGCATCGTGATGAAGTCCTGGCACAGCTGGAAAAAAGCCTGAAATCACCACGCAGTGTCGCACCGTGGACGCGCGAGGAGTGGCAAAGAAAACTGGAGCGAGAATATCAGGATATCGCTGCCCTGCCACAGAACGCGAAGTTAAAAATCAAACGTCCGGTGAAGGTGCAGCCGATTGCCCGCGTCTGGTACAAAGGAGATCAAAAACAAGTACAACACGCCTGCCCTACGCCGCTGATTGCACTGATTAATAGGGATAATGGCGCGGGCGTGCCGGACGTTGGTGAGTTGTTAAATTACGATGCCGACAATGTGCAGCACCGTTATAAACCACAGGCGCAGCCGCTTCGTTTAATCATTCCACGGCTGCACCTGTATGTTGCAGATTAACCCCCGGCTTTCATACTGCCGACCATCTGTTCTGGCCGTACCCAGCGGTCAAACTCGGCTTCGCTAAGATACCCCAGCGCAAGGGCCGCAGCTTTTAAGGTCAGCCCTTCTTTATGCGCTTTTTTGGCGATCTCGGCGGCTTTGTCATAACCAATGTGGGTGTTAAGCGCAGTCACCAGCATCAGCGATTCATTGAGTAATTGATTGATTCGCTCACGATTCGGTTCAATGCCCACTGCGCAGTGTTTGTTGAAACTTTCCATGCCATCTGCCAGCAAGCGCACCGATTGCAGGAAATTATGGATCACCATCGGACGGAAGACGTTCAGTTCAAAGTTACCGGAAGCGCCACCCATGTTGATCGCCACGTCGTTCCCCATCACCTGACAGCAGAGCATGGTTAATGCTTCGCACTGCGTCGGGTTCACTTTCCCTGGCATGATTGAGCTGCCCGGCTCATTTTCCGGGATTGAGATTTCACCAATTCCGCAGCGCGGGCCAGAGGCCAGCCAGCGGACATCATTGGCAATTTTCATCAGTGACGCAGCCAACCCTTTCAATGCGCCGTGCGCCTGAACCAGGGCATCACAGGTCGCCAGCGCTTCAAATTTGTTCGGCGCGGTAACAAACGGTGCACAGGTAATGACTGCCAGTTCATCTGCTACGCGACGCGCATATTCCGGATGGGTATTTAGTTCAGTACCCACCGCTGTACCGCCCAGAGCCAGTTCCGCTACGTGAGGCAGGCTGTATTCGATATGTTTGAGATTATGCTCCAGCATCGCTACCCAGCCGGAAATCTCCTGCCCCAGCGTTAACGGCGTGGCGTCCTGCAAGTGGGTACGACCGATTTTGACGATATCGGCAAATGCGCGGGATTTTTCACTCAGCGTCTGGGTCAGGGTTTTAAGTTGTGGAATGAGTTGCTTGCGCAGCGCCAGCAGCGCCGCAACGTGCATCGCCGTCGGAAAGACATCGTTGGAACTTTGGCTTTTGTTCACGTCGTCGTTAGGGTGAACTTTACGTTCCATCCCGCGCACGCCGCCGAGTAATTCACTGGCCCGGTTAGCCAGCACTTCGTTCATGTTCATGTTACTTTGCGTGCCGGAGCCGGTCTGCCAGATAGCCAGCGGGAATTCGTCGTCATGCTGTCCTGCCAGTACTTCATCCGCCGCCTGCCGAATGGCGCTCGCTTTCTCTTCAGACAACAAGCCTAAATCTTCATTAACTTTTGCCGCTGCGCGCTTGGTTAGCGCCAGCGCATGAATCAGTGAGGTGGGCATTTTCTCCGTCGAAATGCGGAAATGCTCCAGCGAGCGTTGAGTTTGTGCGCCCCACAGCTTATCTGCCGGGACATCAATCGCTCCCATCGAATCTTTTTCGCTGCGTACTGTATTCATGGCCTGCTCCTCACCTGATTAATTTTTTCTTTCTGTTTTGCTTTCGTTAAGCAACTTTTAGCTCACTCATTATTTACCATTTGATAACAAACGTTTGGTCTTTCGTGCCATGTAAAAAAACCGCCCCGAAGGGCGGCTCTGTTTATTTCACACAGCGGGTGCATTGTGTGAGTTGTATCTGCTGGAAGAAGTCATTTCCTTTATCATCCACAAGGATAAACGCCGGGAAATCTTCCACTTCAATTTTCCAGATGGCTTCCATTCCTAGTTCCGGATATTCAACACATTCCAGGCTCTTAATACTTCCCTGCGCCAATACAGCTGCCGGACCACCGATACTGCCGAGGTAGAAGCCGCCGTGTTTTTTACAGGCATCCGTCACCTGCTGGCTGCGGTTGCCTTTCGCCAGCATGATCATACTTCCGCCCTGCGCTTGCAGTTGATCGACATAAGAATCCATCCGTCCGGCGGTCGTTGGGCCAAGAGAACCGGAGGCATAACCTTCCGGCGTTTTGGCCGGACCCGCGTAGTAAATCGGATGATCTTTAATGTACTGCGGCAGCCCTTCACCGTTATCCATCCGCTCTTTCAGTTTGGCGTGAGCAATATCACGACCGACGATAATCGTGCCGTTAAGCGATAAGCGTGTAGAAACGGGATACTGCGACAACTGTGCGAGGATCTCTTTCATCGGACGGTTGAGGTCAACGCGCACCGCTTCGCCTTCTCCTGCTTTGCGCAGCTCTTCCGGGATATATTTGCCTGGATTATGTTCCAGTTTTTCGATCCAGATCCCCTGACGGTTGATCTTCGCTTTGATATTACGGTCAGCAGAACAGGAGACGCCCATACCGACCGGGCAGGATGCGCCGTGACGTGGCAGGCGAATCACGCGGATGTCATGAGCGAAGTATTTACCACCAAACTGCGCACCCAGACCAAGATTTTGCGCTTCGATCAGCAATTCTTTTTCCAGTTCCACATCGCGGAACGCCTGACCGTGCTCATTCCCTTCCGTTGGCAGTTCATCATAGTATTTAGCGGAAGCGAGTTTCACCGTTTTAAGATTCGTTTCTGCAGAAGTTCCACCAATAACGAACGCAATATGATACGGAGGACAGGCCGCCGTACCCAGCGTGCGCATCTTCTCAACCAGGTAATTTTTCAGTTTTCCCGGCGTCAGTAACGCTTTGGTTTCCTGATAGAGATACGTCTTGTTTGCCGAACCGCCACCTTTGGCGATACAGAGGAATTTGTACTCGTCGCCATCAACGGCATAAAGATCGATCTGCGCTGGCAAGTTGGTGCCGGTATTCACCTCTTTATACATATCCAGCGGCGCGTTTTGCGAGTAGCGCAGATTATCCTCGATATAAGTGTTATAAACACCGCGCGCCAGCGCTGCTTCATCACCGCCACCGGTCCATACACGCTGCCCTTTTTTACCAACAATAATCGCGGTGCCGGTATCCTGACAGGTTGGCAGAACGCCTTTTGCCGCGATGTCGGAGTTACGCAGAAATTGCAGCGCCACATATTTATCATTTTCGCTGGCCTCCGGGTCACGCAGAATGTCGGCCACCTGTTGTTGGTGAGCCGGACGCAGCATAAATGACGCATCATGAAACGCCTGACGCGCCAACAGAGTTAACGCTTCGGGTGCGACTTTCAAAATCTCCTGCCCTTCAAATTCAGATACGCTAACGTGTTCGCTGGTTAGCAGGTAATACTCAGTATCATCTTTTTTGAGTGGAAAAGGAGCCTGATAATGAAAGGGTTTGTTTGACATTGTTCTCTCACTTACTGCCTGGTTTGGTTATGCTCTGGGCGGGTGTTCCGTTGCCCTGTTAAAAGCGAGTAACAATATCCTACACACTTTTTTAACAAAAACTGAGACTAGTACGACTTTTTGCGGCTCCAGGTTACTTCCCGTAGGATTCTTGCTTTAATAGCGGGATTAATTTCCACATTAAAACAGGGATTGATCATGCAAAAACTCATTAACTCAGTGCAAAACTATGCCTGGGGCAGCAAAACGGCGTTGACTGAACTTTATGGTATGGAAAATCCGTCCAGCCAGCCGATGGCCGAGTTGTGGATGGGCGCGCATCCAAAGAGCAGTTCACGTGTGCACGATGCCACAGGAGATATCGTTTCACTGCGTGATGTGATTGAGAGTGATAAAGCGACTCTTTTGGGAGATGCCGTTGCCAAACGCTTTGGCGAGTTGCCTTTCCTGTTCAAAGTATTATGCGCAGCCCAGCCGCTCTCTATTCAGGTTCATCCAAACAAACGCAATTCTGAAATCGGTTTTGCCAAAGAAAATGCTGCAGGTATTCCGATGGATGCCGCTGAGCGTAACTATAAAGATCCTAATCACAAGCCTGAGCTGGTTTTCGCCCTGACCCCTTTCCTCGCGATGAACGCGTTTCGTGAGTTTTCCGAGATTGTCTCCCTGCTCCAGCCGGTCGCAGGTGCACATCCGGCGATTGCTCACTTTTTACAACAGCCTGATGCCGAACGTTTAAGCGAACTGTTCGCCAGCCTGTTGAATATGCAGGGTGAAGAAAAATCCCGCGCGCTGGCGATTTTAAAATCGGCCCTCGACAGCCAGCAGGGTGAACCATGGCAAACGATTCGTTTAATTTCTGAATTTTACCCGGAAGACAGCGGTCTGTTCTCCCCGCTGTTGCTGAATGTGGTGAAATTGAATCCTGGCGAAGCGATGTTCCTGTTCGCTGAAACACCGCACGCTTACCTGCAAGGCGTGGCGCTGGAAGTGATGGCGAACTCCGATAACGTGCTGCGTGCAGGTCTGACGCCTAAATACATTGATATTCCGGAACTGGTTGCCAACGTGAAGTTCGAAGCCAAACCGGCTAACCAGTTGTTGACCCAGCCGGTGAAACAAGGTGCAGAACTGGACTTCCCGATTCCTGTGGATGATTTTGCCTTCTCGTTGCATGACCTTAGTGATAAAGAAACCACCATCAGCCAGCAGAGTGCCGCCATTTTGTTCTGCGTCGAAGGCGATGCAACGCTGTGTAAAGGTTCTCAGCAGTTACAGCTTAAACCGGGTGAATCAGCGTTTATTGCCGCCAACGAATCACCGGTGACTGTCAAAGGCCACGGCCGTTTAGCGCGTGTTTACAACAAGCTGTAAGAGCTTACTGAAAAAATTAACATCTCTTGCTAAGCTTATTAAAGGCTTATAACACCTTCAGGCGGCCAGTCCGCCTGATTTCATTTTATGGATAATCATTATGAATAAATCGCTGGTAGCGGTAGGCGTCATTGTTGCGCTAGGCGTAGTCTTGACAGGCGGCGCATGGTATACAGGCAAGAAGATTGAAACCCATCTCGAAGACATGGTCGCGCAGGCGAACGCGCAACTCAAACTGACAGCTCCTGAATCCAACCTGGAAGTCAGTTATCAAAACTATCATCGCGGCGTATTCAGCAGCCAGTTGCAACTGTTGGTGAAACCCATTGCCGGAAAAGTAAATCCGTGGATTAAAAGCGGTCAGAGCGTCATCTTCAACGAATCGGTTGATCATGGTCCCTTCCCGCTTGCCCAGCTTAAAAAACTGAACCTGATCCCGTCGATGGCATCAATTCAAACCACGCTGGTTAATAACGAAGTAAGCAAACCACTGTTTGATATGGCAAAAGGTGAAACGCCTTTTGAGATTAACTCCCGCATTGGTTACAGCGGAGATTCCAGTTCCGACATTTCGCTCAAGCCACTGAATTACGAGCAAAAGGATGAAAAAGTCGCCTTTAGCGGCGGCGAGTTCCAGTTAAATGCAGACAGAGACGGCAAAGCTATCTCCCTTTCCGGGGAGGCGCAAAGTGGTCGGATAGACGCGGTTAACGAATACAACCAGAAAGTGCAGTTAACCTTTAATAATCTGAAAACCGACGGTTCCAGCACGCTGGCAAGTTTTGGTGAGCGCGTAGGAAACCAAAAACTGTCGCTGGAAAAAATGACCATTTCAGTGGAGGGCAAAGAACTGGCACTGCTGGAAGGCATGGAGATCAGCGGTAAATCGGATCTGGTCAATGACGGTAAAACGGTCAATAGCCAACTGGATTACTCGCTAAACAGCCTGAAGGTACAGAATCAGGATCTGGGCAGTGGCAAGCTGACTTTAAAAGTCGGCCAAATTGATGGCGAAGCCTGGCATCAGTTTAGCCAGCAATATAACGCACAAACTCAGGCGCTGCTGGCACAGCCAGAAATTGCCAACAATCCCGAACTTTATCAGGAGAAAGTGACGGAAGCCTTCTTTAGCGCTCTGCCGCTGATGCTGAAAGGCGATCCGGTGATTACTATCGCGCCGCTAAGCTGGAAAAACAGTCAGGGTGAAAGTGCGCTGAATCTGTCGCTGTTCCTGAAAGATCCGGCAACGACTAAAGAAGCGCCGCAAACGCTGGCGCAGGAAGTGGACCGCTCGGTTAAATCTCTGGATGCGAAACTGACCATTCCGGTGGATATGGCAACTGAGTTGATGACTCAGGTAGCGAAGCTGGAAGGTTATCAGGAAGATCAAGCGAAAAAACTGGCGAAACAGCAAGTTGAAGGTGCATCAGCAATGGGGCAGATGTTCCGTCTGACCACCTTGCAGGACAATACCATCACCACCAGCCTGCAATATGCTAACGGTCAGATAACGTTAAACGGGCAGAAAATGCCACTGGAAGATTTCGTGGGTATGTTTGCGATGCCGGCATTAAACGTTCCGGCTGTACCCGCTATTCCGCAGCAGTAATTCACAGCCAAAACGCCGGAGATTTTTCTCTCCGGCGTTTTTTCTTACTTCAGCATAAAGTCATACTGAATACTCATTTTCACATCCCAGTAATTCAGGCGATCGCCCAGCGTACTGCCATCGCGCTTTTCCCGCCCTTTATCGGCAGCAAGAAAGAAATTCATCCCTTGTAACGGCCCTTCGCTGACCCGATAGTTCATACCCCCTAAGATACCCGCGCCTTCAATCCGCACATCTCGTTTACTGGATTCATAGCCGCGGGTCACAATCGGTGCAAATGTCAGCGTAAATTGCGGAGTTAAACGATAGTTGACGCCCAATTGCCAGGACTGCATTCCTTCACGGTTACGATCAAGACTTAATGAAAAGGGATAGCCAATGTCGGTATCCACCACGGCACCATTCATTGCATGGCGCAAATAACCACCACTGCCAAATACGCTTCCCCACGGCGCATTCCAGGTCAATTGTCCACTAACTAACGCCGTTTCATTGGGCTGGCTGGTATTACGACTTAAACCTTCAAGTTGCGCGTAAAAGCCGAGCAACTCCCCTTTCAACGTATAATTCGGGTCAAGCGGTATGCTTTTCTCGAGAATACTTTGTATCTGATTGGAAACATCTTTCTGTACCGATGCCCCCAGAGAATAGCGACTGGTATCATCATGCCAACTGGCGGCTAAAAAAGAACGTGCGCGATGTTTATCGTATTTTCCCGTCTGGCTGTTATAAACCCCTTCATCACGAATACCGGTTGTTGAATCGGTCCATAAAAATACTCGTGAACGCCACATTCCCCACAGATCAATATTTGGCGTTAAAGCCCAATAACCTAATGCTCCTTCAGAAACAGTCGGTAATGTACGTTGCGAACTGCCAGCCATTAACGGAATACGATAAGGTAAGCTACCATAACTATAATCCGTCCCGAAGCGACCTAATTTTAGCAGGCTATTTTCACTGGGTTTTATTTTTACTGTCCCCAGGGCAAAGCCAAAACTTTTATCACCATCAAGATACCACCGGGTACTCATATCAGCACGAGCACCTAATTTATAAACATAATACGCCCCGCCTTCAACGCCAATAATATTGGAATAATAACCACTATTGAAATCGAGCAATCCTCCCTGTACCCATGCGTAAATATCTCTTCCCGTGCCAGCACTGGGCTTATCAGCCCTGCGTAATTCGTTTTTCAGTCTGATGCGTAGTCCCGCTTCATCGTCAGCCGGTTGCGCCGCGTAAGCAGAGGTAAGGCCAGAGGCAGCCGTCAGGCAAATAACGGCCATGGCCACTATTTTTCTCATAGTTGCACCTTTGATGTTCTGATTATTTTTATTGAATATTAACTAGTGATATCGTTGATTAATTGCTGCTGAACTTTTTTACGATTATCAATTTCAACAACGATTTCTTTGAATTTTTTATCCGTGAGCGGATAAAACCAGATAATGACGAATGCCAGTAGCATAAATCCGCAAGGTACTAAGGCAATTGATGTGCGGATGCCCATAATAACTTCCGGCGTTTGCGCCTGATTGGCGATATATCCGCTTAATCCCAAAATAAAGGCAGGAATTGAACCTCCGATTGCCTGACCGCATTTACGGGTAAATGAGAATAGTGAATAGGTGAGCCCTTCAATTCGCACGCCGGTCAGGTATTCACCGTATTCTACGGTATCAGCTTCCAGTGCCCACATCACGGTCATGGTAACGCCCTGGCCAATTGATGCGATGGCCAACGCAACCAACGCCACCGGCAGTGACCAGACGGAAACCCAGAAGAACAGCAGATAACCGCAGGTTCCCAGCAAAGCGCCAATCAGGAAGGTATTCTTTTTACCGATCCTCGCGACCATCCCCGGCACCAGCGGTGCCGATGCCACAGTACCGACCAGGTTTTGCACCAGTACCAGCACAGTGAACAGCCCGGTATCATTTAACACATAGCGCACGTAGAACAACGACGAGGCGCTGACCGCGAAGGTCGAAATCAGCACACACAGCGCACCGATGCACAACATAAACAGCGGGCGATTCCGTTTCAGGGTTTGCAGACTGATCTTCAATGACGGCTGCGCCACGATACGTACCACATTCTCACGCGTCGATTTGAAGCAGATGAAGTAAAGCACCATTCCGGCAATCGCCAGCACAATTGTCCAGAAATGATATACCGACACCATCTCTTCCGGGCTGGAGTTCTTAATGCTCGGTCCTATCAGAAATGCCAGGCAGACAAAAGTCAATGAAGCGGCAATCCCGCGAGCCGCGCCCAGACGGGCGCGGGATTGTGGTTGTTGGGTCATCGCGGTAGCAAGTGAACCATAAGGAATATTCACCAGGCTGTAGCAAAGCCCGAGTCCCATGTAGGTCAAATATGCATACACAACTTTGCTGCTATGGCTCCAGTCGGTCGGCACCCAGAATACCAGCACGCTGAAGATCATTAACGGCGCAGTACCGAAGAGTAAAAACGGGCGGAATTTTCCCCATCGGGTATTCACACTGTCCACCACTCGTCCGGCAAAGACATCGGCGAAGGCATCGAATACCCGCACCAGTAACAGCATGGTGCCCGCCGCAGCGGCACCGACGCCAGCGACGTCGGTGTAGTAACTCAACAGGAAGAGCGCCCCCATTGCGAAGGCGAAGTTATTGGCGACGTCACCGAGGCTGTAGCCGACGATGGCGCGCCAGGAGAGTTGTTGATTCATTGTTTGCCTCCCTGCTGCGGTTTTTCACCGAAGTTCATGCCGGTCCAGCGTTTTTGCAGCAGAAAAGCCGCAGACTTCGGTTTGCGGTCGCGAGTGAAGATCCCTTTCTTGTTACCGCCAACGCGCAATATGCCTTGCGAGGTCGCAAAATCGGCGAAATTCCATACCTGCTCACCGACGACAGCGCTGACGCGATCAAAGACGCGGTGATACATATCCAGCCAGGCGCACTGATACTCTTCACTCCACATGTCGGTGTACATTGAGTGCAGGCCGGCTAACGTATCCACGCCGTATTCGGTGATGATAATCGGCTGATGCAGTTTCTCCTGCCAGGCCAGAAGTTCTTTTTCCAGTACCTTCTCTGCCGTTTCCAAATCGCCGCTTTGGACATACCAACCGTAATAACGGTTCAGGCACAGCACATCAAAGAGATCGCTGATGGTATCGGTGTGAGCGTCGCAGAACATTACATTGACACAGGTGATCGGACGCGTCGGGTCGAGTTTACGCGTTGCTTCCGCCAGTGGCGCAAAATATTCCCGTGCACCTTGCGGACGGGTATCCGGTTCGTTGGCAATACTCCACATCACCACGCTTGGGTGGTTTTTGTCACGCGCAATCAGCTCTTTAATCGCCTGTAAGTGCGCCTGCTGGGTTTCCCCGTTGACTGCCTCTTCGCTGTACAGTTCTTTCGGCTTGTTGCCCGCTTCGAAACCAATGCCTAAAGAGAGGTTAAAGCCGACAGCTGCAGTTTCATCAATCACCACGATGCCATGTTCATCTGCCCAGTCGAGCATCTCTTCAGCGTAAGGGTAATGCGAGGTACGGTAGGAGTTGGCCCCAATCCAGTCCATTAGTGCGTGATCGTGCACCATCAGCACGTTATCGAATCCTTTGCCGCGCAAATCCGCATCTTCATGACGACCAAAGCCAGTAAAGTAGAACGGTTTGTGGTTGATCAGGAACTGTTCGCCCTTCACTGCCACTGACCGGATACCGACGCGCAGCAGGTAGATATCACACTCTGTCTGGCTTTTGGCTGTGACGCACAGTTCATAGAGATAACCTTCACCCGGTTGCCAGAGGTGCGGATTCACTACTTGCAAAGTCCCGCTGGTGCCTTGTCCAGTTGCAACCACCTGTTGATCCGCATCACGCAGTTCAACGCTGACATCACCATTTGCCCCCACCTGCCAGTCAACAGATGCGTGGTTACAGTCTTGCGCGACATGCGTCACCACGGTGATATCGTCCACCCAGGTATTCGGCGTGGTGTAGAGCATTACGCTGCGATGGATCCCGGCGTAGTTAAAGAAATCATGAAAGTAAGACTGCTTTTTCTTGCCGTTTTCGTCGGTAATCACCATTCCCGGCGGGATAGTCTGCCAGTTCAGTTCGTTGTTCACACAAACAGTGATACGTACACTTTTCCCGGCAATAACATACGGAGTGACATCGGCTTCAAATGGCGTATAGCCGCCCTGATGCTCCATCACTTCCTGATTATTTACCCACACTTTGCCGTAATGAGTGACCGCATCGAAACGCAGTACAATACGCTGGCCCGCCCAACCTTTCGGTATAAAGACTTCGCGCTGATACCAGACGTTGCCCACATAATTACGAATATCTGCATCGGCGAACTGATCGTTAAAACTGCCCGGCACAGCAATTGCCCGGCTTTCTTGTAACGCGCTTTCCCACCAACGCTGATCAATTCCACAGTTTTCGCGATCCAGACTGAATGCCCACAGGCCGTCGAGTTTTTTGATTTCACGGGTTGGGGTTTCTACAGGACGTAACATAAGGGACTCCTCATTAAGATAAAAATACTGGTCAACCTTTAATCTGATTAGTTAACCAATTCTGTGTTGCACACAGTTATCTGTGAGAAACCCATGGAAGAGAAATGGAAATAAAAAGAACTGACACCGCGATCAAAAAACCAAAAACTGCAATACCCACAGCGTGATATTGATCGCATTAATCTTTAAAACAGCGTTGACAGAAGCCACAAAATAAGCAATCGAACGTTCGTTCGAACATATTGGGAGCGATAAACCCTCATGATATATTGCTACGATGAATATTTAGGTGGGATTCTCCGATCCCTGGGAGGATGATTTTTGCACAGAGAAATTACGATATGAAACGCGGGCTCAGTTGTCACCAGCCCGCGGAAAGAGAGAGAGGATCAGGATGCGGTTAATATACCGCCAATCATCGCGCGTAATCCCTGAGCAAACGACGCTTCACGCGCCAGATCTTCCGCTTCGATATCGGCCAGTACACCGTAGGTCAGATCCAGCAGTAAACGTGAAGTCATTGCCGTGTTGATATCTGGGCTTATCTCGCCTTTTTGCTGGGCATCACGCATCCGCTGGGCAACAAATTCCGTGATCGTCATATGCTTATTTTTAAGCATGGCGGCGACCTGTGGGTTACGCATCCCTTCCGCCATAATTTCGACCACCAGCGCTCGTTGCCCAAAGGCTTCATGGGTGAGAGAGACAATAGACTCGACCATATAGTCAACGAAATGAATCCCTTCAATCGGTTCCCGGAAACGGGCCAGCGCCCTCTCCTGGTCCTGTAAGATAATCGCCTGAATCAAGGCTTCTTTGGAGATGAAATGGTGATAGAGCGTCCCGGGACTAATGGCGCAGGATTTACAGATGGCTTTCATCGAGGCACTGTGAAATCCATTTTCTGAAAAAATCTCTCTGGCAGCATTGAGGATCCGGGTCCGTGTCGGTTGTGCTTCAGTCTGCATGTTATCCATCATTAAACCATTATAGTTAGCATGAATAACTAGTTTACCGCGTTGTCAGGTGAGCGCCTATCATTGCTGTTGAATAGTGCGAAGGCACACTCAATTCGTAAGCTTTTTATCCGGCTATTGGTTAACCAATAGCCGTGATTTGGCTGCCAGTTGTTTAGCAGAGACGTTGACGAGTTGCACACGCTATCCCGGTAAACAACACATACGGCTGTTTACCGGTTCGTTAGTGTATTAATTGAGTTCCTGTACCCCACCACCGGAGACGGTGAGAATTTGTCCGCTTACCCAGCTGGCTGCAGGCGAGCAAAGGAACAGCGCCGCGTTAGCAATATCTTGCGGTTGGCCCAGACGTCTGATTGGTGTGTGTTGCAACATTTTCTGTTCAATCTCTGGTGTAATAACGGATTTCAGGGCATCGGTTAATATTGCCCCCGGTGCAATGCCATTCACCCGAATATTTTTTTCACCCAGGTCAAACGCCATATTTCTGACCAGATGACTGGCCGCAGCTTTAGATGATGCATAGGAGGTCATGTTTATATTTTTATTTTCTGCCGCCATAGAAGTAATGGTCAGAATAACGCCACCGCCATTTTTTTCCATTTCTGGCGCAACAAGTTGTGACAGATGGAAAAAAGAAAATACATTCAGTTCATAAGCGCGGCGAAAATCTGCCATTGGCATATCAAACGGTTTAGGCCCACCGCCACCGGCGTTGTTAACCAGGATATCAACTTTACCCAACTTACTGACGGCAAAGTCTGCCAGTGCAGAGAGTTCCTGTTCGGAAGTAATATCGCAGCGGCAGGCAAATGCCTGACCACCCAGTTGTTGAATTTCATTTACAACATGATTAGCTGCATCGGCGTTAATATCACTGACCACCACAGATGCGCCAGCTGTCGCGAATGTAATGGCGATTTCTTTACCAATACCTGCACCCGCACCTGTAATGATGGCGCATTTTCCGTCGAGTCTCAGGTTGTCAGAATTAAACACATAAACCTCCTGTGAACTTCAGTAAAAATAAAAGGCACCGCCTGTGTGCCACATTTTTTATCATTAACCTTGAGGAAAGGACACTACCAGGTATAGCAGATAAAGAGAGGATTATTTCTCCGCAATGAGCCGGGCAGGAATAATAAGATTGCTAGAATGCGTCTCTTCATGGGTGATTTTTTGCATCATGCGATCCGCAAGTGTGGTACCAAGTTCCCGCGCTGGCGTGCTGGCCCAGGTAACGGGTATATCATCAAGTGTGGTTGGCGTTGCATCGGTAAATGCCGCCAGCGAAACCTGTTGCTCAAAGTAACGATCGACTCCGCTTTCCCCGCTTTGCCTTCCTGCTTTCAGCAAACCAAACCATGCCCCCATCGCAATAGTTTCGTTATAGCAAACCACGGCGCTGATGGTCGGGTTATGACGTAAAAGCGCCGTGATAGCTTCCGCGGCTTGCTTCTGGCTGGAAGTGCACTCCAGCACCCAATCGCTGTGAAACGGCAGGCCAAATTTTAGTAGAGTCGCACAATAGCCCCCCACCCGTTCTGCCCGGGTTAATGAGGAACTTTGTCCTCCCAGCCAGGCGATACGCTGATGCCCATTGCGAATGAGATGCTCCGTCAACAACTGTGCAGCCTGCATGTTGTCCGGGCGAACCGTATCAACGTCATCAAGATAACTGGCACGGGAAGCGAAAATCACCGGGATAGCTTTTTCTTCTGCTATCCGTCGCAGGTCATCGCTGCTTCCTGCAGCCCCGGCAATGACCACACCATCGACACCCTGATTCAGTAATAGTGAAAACCGCTGTGCCAGCTGCTCGCCGTCTTTACCGCCGTGAAGCAAAAAAACCATCCGTCCCTGCGCTTCCAGAGCTTCCGTCAATCCGGCCGTCAATTCGGCGTAAAACGGCGCAGATAAATCACGGACGATCAAACCAATGACGCCGCTTTGCCCGCCGCGCAGCGCCGACGCCTGGCGATTGCGCACAAATCCCAGCTCTTCAATGGCGGCGTTAACGCGTTCTCCTGTGGCGGTAGAGATTCGCCCTTTGCCACTAAGCACCAGCGAAACGGTACTTACCGACACGCCCGCAGCCAGCGCAACATCATGAATGGTTATTTTTTTGGCGGTAGCCATGCAGATGACCTACTCCCTGATTATGTGACAGATAAAACGTTTTACCTTTTATTTATCTTATACCCGCTATTATCGTTGTGTAATGTGATTTATGCCTAACTAAAATTTGATAAAACGTTTTATCTTCTCGCGCAATTTATTGAATCCAGATTGTTCTCTACGAGGAGTCGTTTTATGACGGCGAAAACAGCACCGAAAGTCACGCTGTGGGAGTTCTTCCAGCAGTTAGGCAAAACCTTCATGTTACCCGTGGCATTATTGTCGTTCTGCGGCATTATGCTCGGCATTGGTAGTTCTCTTAGCAGCCATGATGTCATCACCCTGATCCCGGTCCTGGGCAACCCCGTGTTGCAGGCTATCTTTACCTGGATGAGTAAGATTGGCTCGTTTGCTTTTAGTTTCCTGCCAGTCATGTTCTGTATCGCCATCCCGCTGGGTCTGGCACGCGAAAACAAAGGCGTAGCGGCATTCGCTGGCTTCGTCGGTTATGCGGTAATGAACCTCGCGGTAAACTTCTGGTTGACCAATAAAGGCATTCTGCCAACCACGGACGCCGCAGTTCTGAAAGCCAATAACATCCAGAGCATTCTTGGGATCCAGTCGATCGACACCGGGATCCTCGGTGCGGTGATCGCCGGTATTATCGTCTGGATGCTGCATGAGCGATTCCATAATATCCGCCTGCCGGATGCGCTGGCATTCTTCGGCGGTACGCGCTTCGTACCAATCATCTCCTCGCTAGTGATGGGTCTTGTCGGCCTGGTGATTCCATTAGTCTGGCCGATTTTCGCCATGGGTATTAGCGGCTTAGGCCATATGATCAACAGCGCGGGAGATTTCGGACCGATGCTGTTTGGTACCGGTGAACGTCTGCTGTTGCCGTTTGGTCTGCATCACATTCTGGTGGCATTAATTCGCTTTACCGACGCAGGCGGCACGCAGGAAGTCTGCGGTCAAACCGTCAGCGGTGCACTGACCATCTTCCAGGCGCAATTGAGTTGCCCAACCACTCACGGTTTTTCTGAAAGCGCCACGCGTTTCCTTTCGCAAGGTAAAATGCCTGCGTTTCTCGGCGGTCTGCCAGGTGCAGCGTTAGCTATGTATCACTGTGCGCGCCCGGAAAATCGCCATAAAATTAAAGGTCTGCTGATTTCTGGCCTGATCGCCTGTGTCGTTGGCGGCACGACCGAACCGCTGGAATTCCTGTTCCTGTTCGTAGCGCCAGTTCTGTATGTCATCCACGCGCTGTTAACCGGCCTCGGCTTCACTGTCATGTCTGTGCTCGGCGTCACCATCGGTAATACCGACGGCAATATCATCGACTTTGTGGTGTTCGGTATTTTGCATGGTCTGTCAACCAAGTGGTACATGGTGCCAGTAGTGGCGGCAATCTGGTTTGTCGTTTACTACATCATCTTCCGTTTCGCTATCACCCGCTTCAATCTCAAAACCCCGGGGCGCGATAGTGAAGTTGCCAGTTCAATCGAAAAAGCCGTTGCCGGTGCGCCGGGTAAATCAGGTTACAACGTTCCGGCAATCCTCGAAGCCTTAGGCGGTGCCGACAATATTGTCAGCCTCGATAACTGCATTACGCGTCTGCGTTTGTCTGTAAAAGATATGTCGCTTGTTAATGTGCAGGCACTGAAGGACAATCGGGCAATTGGCGTAGTACAACTTAATCAACATAACCTGCAGGTTGTTATCGGGCCACAAGTTCAGTCAGTAAAAGATGAAATGGCCGGTCTGATGCATACTGTCCAGGCATAAGGATAAGATATGTTCGATTTTTCAAAGGTCGTGGATCGTCATGGCACATGGTGTACGCAGTGGGATTATGTCGCTGACCGTTTCGGCACTGCTGACCTGTTACCGTTCACGATTTCAGACATGGATTTTGCCACTGCCCCCTGCATTATCGAGGCGCTGAATCAGCGCCTGATACACGGCGTGTTTGGCTACAGCCGCTGGAAAAACGATGAGTTTCTCGCGGCTATTGCCCACTGGTTTTCCACCCAGCATTACACCGCCATCGATCCTCAGTCGGTGGTGTATGGCCCTTCTGTTATCTATATGGTTTCAGAACTGATTCGTCAGTGGTCTGAAACAGGTGAAGGCGTGGTGATCCACACACCCGCCTATGACGCATTTTACAAGGCCATTGAAGGTAACCAGCGCACAGTAATGCCCGTTGCTTTAGAGAAGCAGCCTGACGGCTGGTTTTGCGATATGGGCAAGCTGGAAGCCGTGCTGGCGAAACCAGAATGTAAAATTATGCTCCTGTGTAGCCCACAGAATCCTACCGGGAAAGTGTGGACGTGCGATGAGCTGGAGATCATGGCTGACCTGTGCGAGCGTCATGGTGTGCGGGTTATTTCCGATGAAATCCATATGGATATGGTTTGGGGCGAGCAGCCGCATATTCCCTGGAGTAATGTGGCGCGCGGAGACTGGGCGTTGCTAACGTCGGGATCAAAAAGTTTCAATATTCCCGCCCTGACCGGTGCTTACGGGATTATAGAAAATAGCAGTAGCCGCGATGCCTATTTATCGGCACTGAAAGGACGTGATGGGCTTTCTTCCCCTTCGGTACTGGCGTTAACTGCTCATATCGCCGCCTATCAGCAAGGCGCACCATGGCTGGATGCCTTACGCGTCTATCTGAAAGATAACCTGACGTATATCGCAGATAAAATGAACGCTGCGTTTCCTGAACTCAACTGGCAGATCCCGCAATCCACTTATCTGGCCTGGCTTGATCTACGTCCGTTGAATATTGACGACAACGCGTTGCAAAAAGCGCTTATCGAGCAAGAAAAGATCGCGATCATGCCGGGATATACCTACGGTGAAGAAGGTCGTGGTTTTGTCCGACTCAATGCCGGCTGCCCACGTTCGAAACTGGAAAAAGGTGTGGCTGGATTAATTAACGCCATCCGCGCTGTTGGTTAACCCCAATTGCGCAACGTAAAAAATCGTTGCGCAATCGTGGATTTTTACCCTGCTTTGTTTTTATAATGGTGCGCACTTTTATATCCAGAAAAAGAGTGCGACCATGATTGATACCACCCTGCCATTAACTGATATCCATCGCCACCTTGATGGCAACATTCGTCCCCAGACCATTCTTGAACTTGGCCGCCAGTATAATATCTCGCTTCCTGCACAATCCCTGGAAACACTGATTCCCCACGTTCAGGTCATTGCCAACGAACCCGATCTGGTGAGCTTTCTGACTAAACTTGACTGGGGCGTTAAAGTTCTCGCCTCTCTTGATGCCTGCCGCCGCGTGGCATTTGAAAACATTGAAGATGCAGCCCGTAACGGCCTGCACTATGTCGAGCTGCGTTTTTCACCAGGCTACATGGCAATGGCACATCAGCTGCCTGTAGCGGGTGTTGTCGAAGCGGTGATCGATGGCGTACGTGAAGGTTGCCGCACCTTTGGTGTGCAGGCGAAGCTTATCGGTATTATGAGCCGGACCTTCGGCGAAGCCGCCTGTCAGCAAGAGCTGGAGGCCTTTTTAGCCCACCGTGACCAGATTACCGCACTTGATTTAGCCGGTGATGAACTTGGTTTCCCGGGAAGTCTGTTCCTTTCTCATTTCAACCGCGCGCGTGATGCGGGCTGGCATATTACCGTCCATGCAGGCGAAGCTGCCGGACCGGAAAGCATCTGGCAGGCGATTCGTGAACTGGGGGCGGAGCGTATTGGACATGGCGTAAAAGCCATTGAAGATCGGGCGCTGATGGATTTTCTCGCCGAGCAACAAATTGGTATTGAATCCTGTCTGACCTCCAATATTCAGACCAGCACCGTGGCGGATCTGGCTGCACATCCGCTGAAAACGTTCCTTGAGCATGGCATTCGTGCCAGCATTAACACTGACGATCCAGGCGTGCAGGGAGTGGATATCATTCACGAATATACCGTTGCCGCGCCAGCTGCTGGGTTATCCCGCGAGCAAATCCGCCAGGCACAGATTAATGGTCTGGAAATGGCTTTCCTCAGCGCAGAGGAAAAACGCGCACTGCGAGAAAAAGTCGCCGCGAAGTAACAAAAATGGATGGTGCTAATTGCACCATCCCCTTTTCACGCAAGGCACAAAGTCGCGCGATGTTTGGCGGATTCGATGCCCAGCTCAATCAACTCCATTACCTGGATTGCCTGACTTGCCGGAACCGGATTTTCACCATCGCCATTTAACGCATCACGAATAGCCGCATAGTAAGCCGGATAATTCCCCGGCACTGTCAACAGCGTTTCTTCGACACGTTCCTCACCTTCCACGCGGGTAAGTACGCCATCGCGCATATCGTAGCCCCAGTCTTCCTGCGGCAGACGCTCGCCATTTTTCAGACGTTCTTCCTGTGGATCGAGGCCATATTTCACATAACTGCCTCGGGATCCATGCACGATATACCGTGCTGACTCGGCTGCTGCCAGCATGGTGCCGTGTAAAATCACTCGCCGCTGCGGATAGGACAAGATAGCGTGGAAATAATCGGTCGACTGCGCTCCGGGCCGTAACTGTGCCAAATCTACCGTCATGCTAACCGGTAAACCAAATAACGTAATGGCCTGATCAAGAAGGTGCGGTGCTAAATCGTACCAGATACCGCTGCCTGGGCCGCCCTGTTCACGCCAACGATCGCGCACCTGCGGGCGGAAGCGGTCAAAATGGGACTCAACGTAAGCAATTTCACCCAGCACGCCTTCCGCGAGCAAACCTTTAAGCGTCAGGAAATCGCTATCCCAGCGACGGTTATGGAATACAGACAGCACTCGCCCCAGGCTTTTTGCCAGCGCATCCAGCTCTCGCGCTTGTGACAGTGTCACGGTAAAGGGTTTATCAACGACCACATGTTTACCCGCCTCAAGCGCCGCTTTGGCTAACGGAAAATGGGTATCGTTGGGTGTAGGAATGACAATCAGGTCTATGTTGGGATCGTTAAACAGATGCTTCGGCTCAGAGACAACCGTAACCGTTGGCCAGTCAGCTTTTACTTTTGTTTCATCGCTGCTGGAGATTACCGCCAGCTCCAGCCCGGGCGTGCCCGCAATCAGGGGCGCATGGAAGGTTTTGCTCGCATAACCATACCCAATCAACCCAACACGGATGTTGTCGCTCATGTCATTGCCTCTCATTGAAGTATGATGGCTATTTGACACTATCCTTTACCCTCGCTCAACAGTTTAATAACCTGCCAGCAATAAGGGATGTTGTTTAACTTAAGTCAAAAAAATAGCGATTTTTCCAACGACAAAAGCTAAATATTGCAAAAACCTCAGTAAAAATCTTGCTGGAGCTATTATTGCTAAGTAACATTTACCCCCTGAAGTTAATGGATCAATCAACAGAGATGTGGGCTGTAATGAATCGTCTTATTGAATTAACAGGTTGGATCGTTCTTGTCGTTTCAGTCATTCTTCTTGGCGTGGCGAGTCACATTGACAACTATCAGCCACCTGAACAGAGTACTACAGTACAACACAAGTAAGCTCTGCACTTGTTGAGCGACATGCTGCCCGTCCGGGTGCATGTTTTCACTTGTCGGATATTAAACCAGGAATTTATTATCTTGTTCGATGTTGTTGATGATTGTCAGGGATAGTAAAGCGCGTTACTCTTTCCAGAGCAGTTTTTCATCCCTGAATATTTGCCATCAGCACATTCTTATTATTGTAATAACACAAGCGTTCACTTTTGGTGAAATTTTATCATCACTAATAATACCTACCCCTTTGGTATTGATTATTTTATGGACCTTTTATGACTGTTCAGGACTACTTATTAAAATTTCGCAAAATCAGTTCACTCGAAAGTCTGGAAAAACTCTACGATCATCTTAATTACACCCTGACGGACGATCAGGAACTGATCAATATGTATCGTGCTGCCGATCACCGTCGCGCAGAGCTGGTTTCTGGCGGGCGTTTGTTTGACCTCGGCCAGGTACCGAAGTCCGTCTGGCACTATGTCCAGTAAAGAAAGTAGCGATCGGTTATAAAAGCCTTATAATAACGCCCCTAAAATTAGATTTGTCTGTTTGCGTCGCTATTCTGGAGAACCTATGACCACCACAACGCCACAACGTATTGGAGGCTGGTTGCTTGGCCCGTTGGCCTGGCTTTTAGTCGCTCTGTTGAGTACGACGCTGGCGTTGTTGCTGTATACCGCTGCGTTATCTTCTCCGCAAACATTTCAAACGCTCGGCGGACAAGCACTGACGACACAAATCTTATGGGGCGTTTCTTTTATTACCGCTATCGCCATGTGGTATTACACACTGTGGTTGACCATCGCTTTCTTTAAACGTCGGCGTTGTGTTCCTAAACACTATATTATCTGGCTGCTTATTTCCGTATTGCTGGCAGTAAAAGCGTTCGCTTTTTCACCCGTAGAAGATGGCATAGCCGTTCGCCAGTTGCTGTTTACTTTGTTGGCAACCGCATTGATCGTCCCCTATTTCAAACGCTCGTCGCGGGTGAAAGCGACGTTTGTGAATCCGTAATAACCTTACAGTTAACCTGTTGTCGCCTGCTCTGGATTAACGGATAATAGGCGGCTTTTTTATTTCAGGCCGAAAAATGACTGACTACCTGTTACTGTTTGTCGGAACTGTACTGGTCAATAACTTTGTACTGGTCAAGTTTCTCGGTCTCTGTCCGTTTATGGGGGTTTCCAAAAAGCTGGAAACCGCGATGGGCATGGGGCTGGCAACAACGTTTGTGATGACGCTGGCGTCTATTTGCGCCTGGCTTATCGATACGTGGATTTTGATCCCACTTAATCTGATATACCTGCGCACCATGGCGTTTATTCTGGTGATTGCTGTGGTTGTGCAGTTCACCGAAATGGTGGTGCGCAAAACCAGCCCGGTACTTTACCGTCTGCTGGGGATTTTTTTGCCGCTTATCACTACCAACTGTGCCGTGCTCGGCGTGGCGTTGCTGAATATCAATCTCGGGCACAATTTCTTGCAGTCAGCACTGTACGGTTTTTCCGCCGCTGTCGGTTTCTCGCTGGTGATGGTGCTCTTCGCCGCCATCCGCGAACGCCTTGCTGTGGCTGATGTCCCGGCACCTTTTCGCGGTAATGCCATTGCGTTAATTACCGCAGGTCTTATGTCTCTGGCCTTTATGGGCTTTAGTGGTTTGGTGAAGTTGTAATGAATGCTATCTGGATTGCCGTTGCCGCCGTGAGCCTGCTGGGCCTGGCGTTTGGCGCCATTCTGGGTTATGCCTCCCGCCGTTTTGCGGTGGAAGACGATCCGGTCGTTGAGAAAATTGACGAAATCTTACCGCAGAGCCAGTGTGGTCAGTGCGGTTATCCCGGCTGTCGCCCCTACGCGGAAGCCATCAGCTGTAACGGTGAAAAAATCAACCGTTGCGCCCCAGGTGGCGAAGCTGTGATGCTAAAAATTGCCGAGTTGCTTAATGTCGAGCCGCAGCCGCTGGATGGCGAAGCGCAAGAGCTAACGCCAGCGCGGATGGTGGCGGTGATTGATGAAAATAACTGTATTGGCTGCACTAAATGTATTCAGGCGTGTCCGGTAGACGCCATCGTTGGCGCTACCCGCGCCATGCATACGGTAATGAGTGATCTCTGTACGGGCTGCAATTTATGTGTTGATCCGTGCCCGACGCACTGCATCTCGTTGCAACCGGTCGCAGAAACTCCTGACTCCTGGAAATGGGATCTGAACACCATTCCCGTGCGTATCATTCCCGTGGAACACCATGCTTAAGTTATTCTCTGCATTCAGAAAAAATAAAATCTGGGATTTCAACGGCGGCATCCATCCACCGGAGATGAAAACCCAGTCCAACGGTACGCCCCTGCGCCAGGTACCACTGGCGCAGCGTTTTGTCATTCCACTGAAACAACATATTGGCGCTGAAGGTGAGTTGTGCGTTAGCGTCGGCGATAAAGTATTGCGCGGCCAGCCGCTTACCCGTGGTCGCGGCAAAATGCTGCCGGTTCACGCGCCCACCTCGGGTACCGTTACGGCTATTGCGCCCCACTCTACGGCTCATCCTTCAGCTTTAGCTGAATTAAGTGTGATTATTGATGCCGATGGCGAAGACTGCTGGATCCCGCGCGACGGCTGGGCCGATTATCGCTCTCGCAGTCGCGAAGAGTTAATCGAGCGCATTCATCAGTTTGGTGTTGCCGGGCTGGGTGGTGCGGGATTTCCGACAGGCGTTAAATTGCAGGGCGGCGGAGATAAGATTGAAACGTTGATTATCAACGCTGCTGAGTGCGAGCCGTACATTACCGCCGATGACCGTTTGATGCAGGATTGTGCGGCTCAGGTCGTAGAGGGTATCCGCATCCTTGCGCATATTCTGCAGCCACGCGAAATTCTTATCGGTATTGAAGATAACAAACCGCAGGCGATTTCCATGCTGCGCGCGGTGCTGGCAGACTCTCACGATATTTCTCTGCGGGTGATTCCCACCAAATATCCTTCTGGCGGTGCTAAACAATTAACCTACATTCTGACCGGGAAGCAGGTTCCACATGGCGGGCGTTCATCCGATATCGGCGTATTAATGCAAAACGTCGGCACCGCTTATGCAGTGAAACGTGCCGTTATTGATGGCGAGCCGATTACCGAGCGTGTCGTGACCCTGACTGGCGAAGCAATCGCTCGCCCGGGCAACGTCTGGGCACGGCTGGGTACGCCAGTGCGTCATTTATTGAATGATGCCGGATTCTGCCCCTCTGCCGATCAAATGGTGATTATGGGCGGCCCGCTAATGGGCTTTACCTTGCCGTGGCTGGATGTCCCGGTCGTAAAGATTACCAACTGTCTGTTGGCTCCCTCTGCCAATGAACTTGGCGAACCACAGGAAGAACAAAGTTGCATCCGTTGTAGCGCCTGTGCTGACGCCTGCCCTGCGGATCTTTTGCCGCAACAGCTGTACTGGTTCAGCAAAGGTCAGCAACACGATAAAGCCACCACGCATAACATTGCCGACTGCATTGAATGTGGAGCTTGCGCGTGGGTTTGCCCGAGCAATATCCCCCTGGTGCAATATTTCCGTCAGGAAAAAGCTGAAATTGCGGCTATTCGTCAGGAAGAAAAGCGCGCCGCAGAAGCCAAAGCGCGTTTCGAAGCGCGCCAGGCTCGTCTGGAGCGCGAAAAAGCGGCTCGCCTTGAACGACATAAGAGCGCAGCCGTTCAACCTGCAGCCAAAGATAAAGATGCGATTGCTGCCGCTCTGGCGCGGGTGAAAGAGAAACAGGCCCAGGCTACACAGCCTATTGTGATTAAAGCGGGCGAACGCCCGGATAACAGTGCAATTATTGCAGCACGGGAAGCCCGTAAAGCGCAAGCCAGAGCGAAACAGGCAGAACTGCAGCAAACTAACGACGCTGCAACCGTTGCTGATCCACGTAAAACTGCAGTTGAAGCGGCTATTGCCCGCGCCAAAGCACGTAAGCTGGAACAGCAACAGGCTAATGCGGAGCCAGAAGAACAGATTGATCCGCGCAAAGCCGCCGTCGAAGCTGCTATTGCCCGTGCCAAAGCACGCAAGCTGGAACAGCAACAGGCTAATGCGGAGCCAGAAGAACAGATTGATCCGCGCAAAGCCGCCGTCGAAGCTGCTATTGCCCGTGCCAAAGCACGCAAGCTGGAACAGCAACAGGCTAATGCGGAGCCAGAAGAACAGATTGATCCGCGCAAAGCTGCCGTCGAAGCGGCTATTGCCCGTGCCAAAGCACGCAAGCTGGAACAGCAACAGGCTAATGCAGAGCCAGAAGAACAGATTGATCCGCGCAAAGCGGCAGTTGCTGCGGCTATTGCCCGCGTTCAGGCCAAAAAAGCCGCCCAGCAAAAGGTTGTAAACGAGGACTAAATGGTATTCAGAATAGCTAGCTCCCCTTATACCCATAACCAGCGCCAGACATCGCGCATTATGCTGTTGGTATTGCTCGCAGCCGTGCCAGGAATCGCAGCGCAACTGTGGTTTTTTGGTTGGGGTACTCTCGTTCAGATCCTGTTGGCGTCGGTCAGTGCTCTTCTGGCCGAAGCTCTCGTCCTCAAACTACGCAAGCAGTCGGTAGCTGCAACGTTGAAAGATAACTCAGCATTGCTGACAGGCTTATTGCTGGCGGTAAGTATTCCCCCTCTCGCGCCATGGTGGATGGTCGTGCTGGGTACGGTGTTTGCGGTGATCATCGCTAAACAGTTGTATGGCGGTCTGGGGCAAAACCCGTTTAATCCGGCAATGATTGGTTATGTGGTCTTACTGATCTCCTTCCCGGTGCAGATGACCAGTTGGTTACCGCCACATGAAATTGCGGTCAACATCCCTGGTTTTATCGACGCCATACAGGTTATTTTCAGTGGTCATACCACCAGTGGTGGTGATATGAACACGCTACGCTTAGGTATTGATGGCATTAGTCAGGCGACACCGCTGGATACATTTAAAACCTCTGTCCGTGCCGGTCATTCGGTTGAAGAGATTATGCAATATCCGATCTACAGCGGTATTCTGGCGGGCGCTGGTTGGCAATGGGTAAATCTCGCCTGGCTGGCTGGCGGCGTGTGGTTGCTATGGCAGAAAGCGATTCGCTGGCATGTTCCCCTCAGCTTCTTAGTAACGCTGGCGTTATGCGCAACGTTGGGCTGGTTGTTCTCACCAGATACTCTGGCAGCACCGCAAATTCATCTGCTGTCTGGTGCGACCATGCTCGGCGCATTCTTTATTTTGACTGACCCGGTTACCGCTTCTACGACCAATCGTGGTCGTCTTATTTTCGGCGCGCTGGCGGGCTTATTAGTCTGGATGATCCGCAGTTTCGGCGGCTATCCTGACGGCGTTGCTTTTGCCGTCCTGCTGGCGAACATCACGGTTCCTCTGATCGATTACTACACGCGTCCGCGCGTCTACGGCCATCGCAAAGGGTAAACCATGCTGAAAACTATCCGAAAACACGGCATTACGTTGGCGCTCTTTGCAGCGGGTTCAACAGGGTTAACTGCGGCCATCAACCAGATGACCAAAACGACAATTGCTGAACAGGCCAGTCTGCAACAAAAGGCGTTATTTGATCAGGTGCTGCCAGCTGAACGCTATAACAATGCGCTGGCACAGAGTTGCTATCTGGTAACTGCGCCAGAGTTAGGTAAAGGTGAGCATCGGGTTTACATCGCCAAACAGGATGACAAACCGGTAGCTGCCGTTCTGGAAGCAACCGCGCCAGATGGCTATTCCGGTGCGATTCAGCTGCTGGTGGGAGCCGATTTTAACGGCACGGTACTTGGCACGCGCGTGACTGAGCACCACGAAACGCCAGGGCTTGGCGATAAAATCGAACTGCGCCTTTCTGACTGGATCACCCATTTTGCGGGTAAAAAAATCAGTGGTGCGGATGATGCGAACTGGGCGGTGAAGAAAGATGGTGGTGATTTCGACCAGTTCACCGGCGCGACGATTACTCCCCGCGCGGTGGTTAATGCGGTAAAACGCGCCGGATTGTACGCTCAGACGTTACCGGCACAACTTTCTCAACTTCCTGCCTGTGGAGAATAAAACGTGAGCGAAATTAAAGACGTTATTGTTCAGGGGTTGTGGAAAAACAACTCTGCGCTGGTCCAGTTGCTCGGCCTTTGTCCGCTGTTGGCGGTCACGTCCACTGCCACTAACGCTCTGGGTTTAGGACTTGCGACTACGCTGGTACTGACGCTAACCAACCTGACCATTTCGACGCTGCGTCACTGGACGCCCGCCGAGATCCGCATTCCCATTTACGTGATGATCATCGCCTCGGTGGTCAGCGCTGTACAGATGCTGATCAACGCCTACGCCTTTGGCCTGTATCAATCATTAGGGATTTTTATTCCGCTGATTGTCACTAACTGTATCGTTGTGGGCCGCGCTGAAGCCTTCGCCGCCAAAAAAGGTCCGGCGCTTTCGGCACTGGACGGCTTTTCAATTGGTATGGGCGCAACCTGCGCCATGTTCGTGCTGGGTTCACTACGCGAAATTATCGGCAATGGCACGTTGTTTGACGGTGCAGATGCGCTGTTAGGTAGCTGGGCGAAAGTATTACGCGTGGAGATTTTCCGCACCGACTCCCCTTTCCTGCTGGCGATGCTGCCACCAGGTGCATTTATTGGCCTGGGACTGATGCTGGCAGGAAAATACCTGATTGATGAAAAAATGAAAAAGCGCCGTACTGAAGCAGTTGCCGAACGTGCATTGCCAAACGGTGAAACAGGGAATGTCTGATGAACAAAGCAAAACGCCTGGAGATCCTCACTCGCCTGCGTGAGAACAATCCTCATCCCACCACCGAGCTTAATTTCAGTTCGCCTTTTGAATTGCTGATTGCCGTACTGCTTTCCGCTCAGGCGACCGATGTCAGTGTTAATAAGGCGACGGCGAAACTCTACCCGGTGGCTAATACGCCTGCAGCGATGCTTGAACTGGGCGTTGAAGGGGTGAAAACCTATATCAAAACGATTGGCCTTTATAACAGCAAAGCAGAAAATATCATCAAAACCTGCCGTATATTACTGGAACAACATAATGGCGAGGTTCCGGAAGATCGTGCTGCGCTTGAAGCCCTGCCTGGCGTAGGTCGTAAAACAGCCAACGTCGTATTAAACACTGCATTCGGCTGGCCGACTATTGCTGTCGACACGCACATTTTCCGCGTTTGCAATCGTACTCAATTTGCGCCGGGGAAAAACGTCGAACAGGTAGAAGAAAAGCTACTGAAAGTGGTTCCGGCAGAGTTTAAAGTCGACTGCCACCATTGGTTGATTCTGCACGGGCGTTATACCTGCATTGCCCGCAAGCCTCGCTGTGGCTCTTGTATTATTGAAGATCTTTGTGAATACAAAGAGAAAGTTGACATCTAAAGATCAGGGGTAACACCGATTACCCCATTCATAACCTTTCTTTATCCTCTTTTAAAACATCTTTTTAACGTCAATGATGCCATTGCTTAGCGTTATCATCAGGTAATCCGTTTGCAGATAACCAAAAATGCAGGTTAATTGTTTTTTTAATAGCGAAATTTTCTATTCATTCGTGATCAAGATCACGATGCTGTGGCAATGTAAAAACATTGCAAGAATCAGGTTAAAATCATTTAAATTTACACACGCAACAAATATTGACCTACAAAACATTACACTGGCTATTTTTCAGAAACTGGACTATCTCACTAGGAAAAACGCCAAATAGTAGAACATATCGCCATTAAGCCATCATCACCCTCTCAGGGTAGTGAAAAAATCTGCCGTTACGTTTTTTGAAAAATTTAACGCTGGATAACATTTCCCGGAATGGTTGAATTCCCCGCCTCAGTTATATGTAACAGATTATTACAAAGGACTTGTCTGAAAGTGCAAGATAGTGAACATTACCTGCCGTTTCCCCTCCCACTATAACAATTGCGCGTATGTTTTTTAGACATAACGCGAGAAAGCACCCCCGTTAATATGGGATGTAAAAAAAGAGGTAAAAGTGTCCACTGCAAACCAAAAACCAACTGAAAGCGTCAGTTTGAACGCTTTTAAACAACCGAAGGCGTTCTATCTCATCTTCTCGATTGAGTTATGGGAACGTTTTGGTTATTACGGCCTACAAGGAATTATGGCTGTTTACCTGGTTAAACAACTGGGTATGTCTGAAGCGGATTCAATCACCCTTTTCTCTTCCTTTAGTGCCCTGGTTTATGGTCTGGTCGCTATCGGCGGCTGGTTAGGTGACAAGGTACTGGGTACTAAACGCGTAATTATGCTCGGCGCTATTGTGCTGGCGATTGGTTATGCTCTGGTTGCCTGGTCTGGTCACGACGCCGGTATCGTTTATATGGGTATGGCGGCTATTGCGGTCGGTAACGGCCTGTTTAAAGCTAACCCGTCTTCTCTGCTTTCTACATGCTATGAGAAAAACGACCCGCGTCTGGACGGTGCATTCACCATGTACTACATGTCCGTCAACATCGGCTCTTTCTTCTCTATGATTGCTACGCCGTGGCTGGCCGCGAAATACGGCTGGAGTGTTGCGTTTGCGTTGAGCGTTGTAGGCCTGCTGATCACTATCGTTAACTTCGCCTTCTGCCAACGTTGGGTTAAACAGTACGGTTCAAAACCAGACTTCGAGCCTATCAACTACCGTAACCTGCTGCTGACCATTATTGGTGTTGTGGCACTGATCGCTATCGCCACCTGGCTGCTGCACAATCAGGAAGTTGCGCGTATGGCGCTGGGCGTTGTTGCCTTCGGTATCGTGGTTATCTTCGGTAAAGAAGCCTTCGCGATGAAAGGTGCTGCGCGTCGTAAAATGATCGTTGCCTTCATCCTGATGCTCGAAGCCATTATCTTCTTCGTGCTTTATAGCCAGATGCCAACGTCACTGAACTTCTTTGCGATTCGTAACGTTGAACACACCATTCTGGGCCTGGCCGTAGAACCTGAGCAGTATCAGGCACTGAACCCGTTCTGGATCATCATTGGTAGCCCGATTCTGGCCGCTATCTATAACAAGATGGGCGATACCCTGCCAATGCCAACCAAGTTTGCTATCGGCATGGTGATGTGTTCTGGTGCGTTCCTGATTCTGCCGCTGGGTGCGAAATTCGCGTCTGACGCTGGTATCGTGTCTGTAAGCTGGCTGGTCGCGAGCTATGGCCTGCAGAGTATCGGGGAACTGATGATCTCTGGCCTGGGTCTGGCAATGGTTGCACAACTCGTTCCGCAGCGTCTGATGGGCTTCATTATGGGTAGCTGGTTCCTGACCACTGCCGGTGCAAACCTGATTGGTGGTTATGTTGCAGGTATGATGGCTGTGCCGGATAACGTTACCGATCCGCTGATGTCACTGGAAGTCTATGGTCGCGTATTCTTGCAGATTGGTGTCGCTACTGCCGTTATTGCAGTACTGATGCTGTTTACCGCGCCGAAACTGCACCGCATGACGCAGGATGACGCTGCAGACAAAGCGGCGAAAGCAGCCGTAGCGTAAAATTCAGGGAAACTCTTTTACAAGCCGCTAACTTTTCGTTAGCGGCTTTTTTTTGTTCAGCAACGCACTACCATACTTTAAACCACAGACAAAAGGAGTTACCGATGAAATTGTTCTACAAACCGGGCGCCTGCTCTCTCGCTTCCCATATCACCCTGCGTGAGAGCGGAAAGGATTTTACGCTCGTCAGTGTGGATTTAATGAAAAAACGTCTCGAAAACGGTGACAATTACTTTGCCGTTAACCCTAAGGGACAAGTACCTGCATTGCTGCTGGACGATGGTACTTTGCTGACGGAAGGCGTAGCGATTATGCAGTATCTTGCCGACAGCGTCCCCGACCGCCAGTTGCTGGCACCGGTAAACAGTATTTCCCGCTATAAAACCATCGAATGGCTGAATTACATCGCCACCGAGCTGCATAAAGGTTTCACACCTCTGTTTCGCCCTGATACACCGGAAGAGTACAAATCGACAGTTCGCGCGCAGCTGGAGAAGAAGCTGCAATATGTGAACGAGGCACTGAAGGATGAGCATTGGATCTGCGGGCAACGATTTACAATTGCTGATGCCTATCTGTTTACGGTTCTGCGCTGGGCATACGCGGTGAAACTGAATCTGGAAGGGTTAGAGCACATTGCGGCATTTATGCAACGTATGGCTGAACGTCCGGAAGTACAAGACGCGCTGTCAGCGGAAGGCTTAAAGTAATAGCCATCGGCCCACAGGTCGTTGTGGGCCGAAATGAGATATTTCAGAGCTTTGTTGCGCTGAAATAATGTTCTGGATTGGCAATACGATCCTGAGCAGCAACCACTTGCAGCTCATATTCCTGCATTGCTTTTGTGGTCACCATGATTTCGTATACTGCAGCGGTCACATGTTCCAGGGCCTCCTGCAGCGTTGCCCCCTGAAGCAGTTTCACCAGCAGTAAGCCGCTCGTCACATCACCAACACCTACCGGCTGGCGCATACCAAAATCCACCAGCGGACGGCTGATATGCCAGGCTTCATCGGCGGTGACTAGCAGCATTTCAAAACGGTCACGGCTGTAGCCAGCTCGCGCCAGGTGTTTAACCAACACAATTTGTGGTCCTTGCGCAATGAGTTCGCGCGCTGCCAGAACCGCTTCTTCGACGTTATTTACCGGATGCTCACAGAGTATTTCCAGCTCAACCAGATTCGGCGCAATGATATCGCTGGCAGGCAAACCGTGCCGCACATGAAACTCTGCGACACCCGGTGCAACGATACAGCCTTTTTCCGGATGACCCATTACCGGATCGCAAAAATATTTCGCCTGTGGATTCGCTGCTTTCACCTGACGAACGATACCGAGGATATGTTCACCCTGCTCCGCCGATCCCAGATAGCCACTTAATACGGCATCACAGGTGTGTAATTTATCAATGGCGGCAATGCCTTGCACAATTTCGGTTAAATGGCTGGGTGGCATCACACAGCCAGTCCATTTGCCGTATTGGGTGTGATTAGAAAATTGAACGGTGTTCAGCGGCCAGACGTTCGCGCCCAGGCGGCGCATCGGAAACTCTGCCGCACTGTTACCCGCATGACCATAAACAACGTGAGACTGGATAGCGAGAATATTTTTCATCATGTTCCCTGTATAAAAACCAGGGGGAGTGATTTCTCACTCCCCCTTTCCACTTAATGCATTATTTCCAGCAAATCAGACAGTAATTCTTTTTGCCGCGACGCAGTAAGGTAAAACGACCAAACAGACGATCTTCTTCTTTAAAGAAGTATTCAGGATCGGACTGTTTTTCACCGTTAATGGTGATGGCATTGGAGGCGATAGTTTTACGCGCCTGACCACGGGAAGGTTGCAGTTCAGAATCGACCAGCGCCTGCATCAGGTCTGCGCCCTTTTCCATCTCAACCATCGGTACGCCGTCCTGCGCCAGCTGTTCGAAGTCCGCTTCACTCAGCGCACTCAAGGAACCGCTGAACAGGCATTCGGTAATACGTTTTGCCGCCTGCAAACCGTCTTCACCATGCACCAGACGTGTCACCTGTTCTGCAAGCACATACTGGGCGCGCGGTGCTTTACCGCTGTTTTTATCTTCTTCTTCCAGGGCGTTGATCTCTTCAATGCTCATGAAGGTGAAGAACTTCAGGAAGCGGTAAACGTCGGCATCCGCAGTGTTGATCCAGAACTGGTAGAATTTGTACGGGCTGGTTTTCTTCGGATCCAACCAGACTGCGCCGCCTTCAGTTTTACCAAATTTGGTGCCGTCTGCTTTGGTGATCAGCGGAACGGTCAAGCCAAACACCTGATTCTGATGCAGACGACGGGTCAGGTCGATACCAGAAGTGATGTTACCCCACTGGTCAGAACCACCGATTTGCAGCACCACACCGTACTGTTTGTTCAGACAGGCGAAGTCATAACCCTGCAACAGGTTGTAGGAAAACTCAGTGAACGAAATCCCCTGATCTTCACGGTTGAGACGCTGCTTAACCGCTTCTTTGTTGATCATCTGGTTAACGGAGAAGTGTTTGCCAATATCGCGCAGGAAGGTCAGCACATTCATATTGCCGAACCAGTCATAGTTGTTCGCCGCGATAGCAGAGTTTTCTCCACAGTCGAAATCGAGGAACGGGGCAACCTGCTTGCGGATTTTGTCCACCCACTCCTGAACAGTTTCTTCAGTGTTCAGCTTACGCTCGGCAGCTTTGAAGCTCGGGTCGCCAATCAGACCCGTCGCGCCGCCTACCAGCGCAACCGGCTTGTGGCCCGCCTGCTGGAAGCGTTTCAGGCATAACAATGGAACAAGATGCCCCAAATGCAAGCTGTCAGCGGTAGGATCGAAGCCGCAATAGAGCGCGATCGGGCCTTGCGCCAGTCGCTCTGCTAACGCTTCCTCGTCCGTCACCTGGGCTACCAGCCCCCGCTCTTGCAATTGTTTAATCAAGTTACTGCTTGCCATCAAAATCTCCATGTATATAACGACTGCACCTTTGCCGGTACACGACTTTTCGCCAGATGCGAAAGAGACATAGAATAAAGTGCCAGAATCAGGAGTACCAGCGATTAAAGCAAGATTTTTGCATCTTTTCAGGGTGCAAGACGATCAATCTTCCACGCATCATTTTCACGCTGGTACAAAAAGCGGTCATGCAGGCGATGCTCACCGCCCTGCCAGAACTCAATCTGTTCAAGGCTGACGCGAAAACCGCCCCAAAAACTTGGCAATGGCACTTCGCCCTGTTGAAACTTCTGCTTCAGCTCCAGGAATTTACTTTCAAGGATACCGCGGGCAGAAATGCGACTGGACTGCTTCGAAACCCATGCACCAATCTGGCTATCACGCGGGCGGCTATGAAAATATTTCATCACTTCGAGAGTCGAAAGTCGTTCCGCTTTACCGATCACCATCACCTGGCGTTCAAGGGTATGCCACGGGAACAGCAGGCTAACGCGCGGATTATTTTCGATTTGATGTGCTTTACGGCTGCCGAGGTTGGTGTAAAACACCATGCCTTTTTCGTCGTAATGTTTGAGTAAAACGATGCGCTGATAAGGCTGATCATGTTCATCCACGGTAGCGACCACCATCGCGGTAGGGTCAGCCAGTTTGGCTTCACAAGCCTGAGAGAGCCAACGTTCAAAAAGGGTTAATGGATCGGCGGGTAGATCGCGGCGGCGTAACCCGCCTTTGGTGTATTCACGGCGCAGATGCGCGATTTGCTGCAATTCGTCGTTATCAGACATGGTTTTCTTTACGGATTGTCAGTGGGTGACGCTATTGTGCGCCGCCCCTGGAAAAATCTCAACGCTGCGGATTTTGTAACTGACAGTTACTCAAGACGATGCGATCGCGTTTATAGACAGTCGCTTCCTCGCCTTTCGACCAGAAAACATAGATTCCGTCGGTGTAACGTGCACCAGATGCTGAAATGCCCTGTTTGAGATGCAGCAGTTGATTATCGTAAACAAAACTGACTTCCTGGCGCGGATTATTCAGTTTGACCGTCAACGGTTTTTCATCACACTGGTATTCAAGCGTATCGGTTTGCATGCGCTCAACCAGTTGATTGAACGAGCTACAGCCGGTGAGAAGCACCGGCAAACAGATCAGTAACAGTTTTTTCATAGACATATCCCGAAGACTTTCCTGGTCTGGAGGGCAATACGCCCTCCCTAACGTTCCAAGTGTAACGGCAGACGCGGTAAGAAAAATTCAGTTAACTCTGATATCACGGGTTAGCGGGGAAAATAGCCCCCAGTACCGTCTCCTGGCTTGCGCCAGTGACGGAAGGCAGATTTCCTGGTAATCCCGCCAGCGTTCGCCAGGCAAGCCAGGCGAACGCCAATGCTTCCATGTCATCGCCACTAATGCCAACGGCATCGGTGGTGGTGACTTCTGTGCCTGGCAGTAATGCCGCCAGACGCGCCATGAGTAGCGGATTACGACCACCTCCACCACATACCATCAATCGTTCGCAGCCACCGCTCAACAAAACTTGTTCAGAAATGGTCACGGCGGTGAGTTCTGCCAGTGTGGCCTGCACATCACGGGGATCAACCCCCGGAAAATGGCGCAAATGGCGCTCCAGCCAGCCGTAGTTAAAGTATTCGCGTCCGGTGCTTTTCGGTGCGGGTTGCGAGAAATATGGGTCGCTGAGCATATTTTGCAGCAGTGGGAGAATAACTTTACCCGCCCGTGCCCACTCGGCATCTTTATCGTAAGGTTTACCGGCCTGACGCCAGATCCAGGCATCCATCAGCATGTTACCAGGACCGGTATCGTAGCCCCCAACCGGCTGGCCAGGAATGAGCAGTGACAGATTGGCGATGCCGCCAATATTGAGCACCATTCGTCGCTCGGTTGGGTGAGCCAGCAGCGCATGATGGAACGCAGGTACCAGCGGTGCACCGTGTCCTCCCAAGGCAATATCGCGACGGCGAAAATCACCGACAACCGTAATTCCGGTGCGCGCAACAATTTGATTGTTATCGCCAATCTGTAAAGTGTGTGGTGCCACGCCCGTCGGTTCATGCCAGACGGTTTGACCGTGACAGCCGATCGCAACGATATCTCTCGCCTGCAGGTTTTGTTCCTTAAGCAAGGCATTGACCGCATCAGCAAAAAGTCGCCCGAGTTGAGTATCAAGCTGTCCAAACTGCGAAAGTGTAAGCTGCTGGCCCTGGCAAATATCCAGTACAGCCTGTTTCAGAGACACCGGGATCGGCCAGCTCAAACTTGCCAGCTGTGCGACCCGGTGTTCATCAATTGTCGCCAACACAACATCAACACCATCAAGGCTGGTGCCTGACATAACGCCAATAAAGCGGCCCGATTTCATAGTTCATCCTTTTTCAATCTGACGTTTGCGCACCACTCAAACATAAACTTTTCGTGAATACCATGCGGAATGACCAATTTTTACCGTTGGTAGTAAAACATTATCTTCAAATCAATAATCATCATGAATATTTTGTTTATAATTGGTTGATCCTACTTTCATTATGATTTGCTCATATTTGGTAGAACATGTAACCATGGATTCACATATGCCATATACTTTGACCATGAGGGATGCTTGCGTGGCGTTTCATGGTGAACAGGAGATTTTTCAATGATTAAACGCGTATTGGTTGTTTCAATGGTAGGTCTGTCTCTTGTCGGTTGTGTTAATAACGACACCCTGTCAGGGGATGTTTATACCGCTTCTGAAGCGAAACAAGTACAGAATGTCAGCTATGGCACCATCGTTAATGTACGTCAGGTACAGATTCAGGGCGGTGATGATTCCAACGTTATTGGCGCAATTGGCGGTGCTGTACTTGGTGGTTTCCTGGGAAATACTATTGGTGGCGGAACCGGGCGTTCTCTGGCTACTGCAGCAGGGGCTGTTGCAGGTGGTGTAGCCGGTCAGGGCGTACAGAGTGCAATGAACAAAACGCAGGGTGTCGAGCTGGAAATTCGTAAAGATGATGGCAACACCATCATGGTGGTACAGAAACAAGGGAACACTCATTTCTCTCCAGGCCAACGTGTCGTACTGGCCAGCAATGGCAGTCAGGTGACCGTTTCCCCGCGCTAAATAAGTTTGCGTGTGGTCAGGTTACTGACCACACGCCCCCTTCATTTCACCCTTTGGCCTGTAACTCAATGATATTATGCTCAAGTTTTGCGATGAGCTTAATCAGTTGTTCCAGTTCCTCTGCGGAGATGCCATGTAAAATTTCCGCGCGGGTTTTGTTAATAACAGCCTCCATTTCGCTGATCAGTGGCTCTGCCTTTTCCGTCAGTTTAATACGTTTAGCCCGACGATCGCTGGCACAAGTTTGACGCGAAATTAACCCTTTTTCTTCCAGTTGGTCCAGCGTACGGACCAGTGATGGCTGCTCGATGCCAATCGCTTTTGCCAGTTGAATTTGCGACTGGTCTGGAGGTAACTGATGGATATTGTGTAACGTAACCCAATGGGTTTGTGTTAACTCCAGCGGTTTCAGGCGATGGTCTATCAGAGCACGCCATATGCGCACCAACCGTGCCAGATCAGAACCTAGTGGCGATTCCAATTTCATCTCCTTATAATTAGCTTGCTAAGATATTATGCGGCTTTTAGAATAGTGTGCAGCAATTGTATTGCTAAAACAAATGTATTGCTGCATTTGGTTACCGTCAGACATATTTTTCAGAAATTGCGCGTAAATTTTTCGCACTTAAAGAATATTTATTAATCTAACGCAATATATTCTGTCGTAAAGGAATCTACTTTGTGAAGTTTATGCTCAATGCAACAGGATTGCCCTTACAAGATCTGGTGTTCGGTGCGTCCGTCTACTTTCCTCCGTTTTTCAAAGCATTCGCATTTGGATTCGTCATCTGGCTTGTCATACACCGCCTGCTTCGAGGCTGGATCTACGCCGGTGACATCTGGCATCCCTTGTTAATGGATTTATCGCTGTTTGCGATTTGCGTTTGCCTTGCTCTGGCAATACTGATTGCGTGGTAACTATGTCAATTAAAACAATTAAGTATTTCTCAACAATCATTGTAGCGGTAGTTGCGGTTCTTGCCGGATGGTGGCTGTGGAATTATTACATGCAATCTCCGTGGACACGCGACGGGAAAATACGCGCAGAACAGGTTTCTATCACCCCACAGGTGTCGGGACGTATTATTGAGCTGAATATAAAAGACAACCAGCTGGTTAACGCGGGGGATCTTCTGCTCACGATCGATAAAACGCCCTTTCAGATCGCCGAGCTGAACGCACAGGCTCAGCTGGCGAAAGCGCAATCTGGCCTCGCAAAAGCCAATAACGAAGCGAATCGTCGTCGTCATCTCTCACAAAATTTTATTTCTGCCGAAGAACTCGATACCGCTAACCTCAATGTTAAAGCGATGCAGGCCAGCGTTGATGCCGCACAGGCGACGCTGAAACAGGCACAATGGCAACTGGCGCAAACGGAAATTCGCGCCCCGGTGAGTGGATGGGTGACTAATCTCACTACCCGCATCGGCGACTACGCTGACACCGGGAAACCGCTGTTTGCCCTTGTCGACAGCCACTCGTTTTACGTCATTGGTTATTTTGAAGAAACCAAGTTGCGCCATATCCGCGAAGGTGCACCAGCACAAATTACCCTCTATAGTGATAACAAAACGTTACAGGGTCACGTGTCCAGTATCGGTCGGGCGATTTATGATCAGAGCGTTGAAAGTGACTCAAGCCTTATTCCGGATGTGAAACCTAACGTCCCCTGGGTTCGCCTCGCCCAACGCGTTCCCGTCCGCTTTACGCTGGATAAAGTCCCAGGCGATGTCACGCTGGTGTCGGGCACCACCTGTAGCATTGCCGTAGGTCAATAATGAACGCATCGTCATGGTCCTTGCGCAATTTGCCCTGGTTCAGGGCCACGCTGGCGCAATGGCGTTATGCGTTACGCAATACCATTGCCATGTGTCTGGCGCTGACGGTTGCCTATTATTTGAATCTTGATGAGCCCTATTGGGCGATGACCTCGGCTGCGGTGGTTAGCTTTCCCACCGTTGGCGGTGTCATCAGCAAAAGCCTCGGACGCATCGCTGGCAGTTTGCTCGGAGCCATTGCGGCACTGCTTCTTGCCGGACATACGCTCAATGAGCCGTGGTTTTTTCTATTGAGCATGTCGGCGTGGCTTGGCTTTTGTACCTGGGCCTGTGCGCACTTCACGAATAACGTCGCGTATGCATTTCAACTGGCGGGCTACACGGCTGCCATCATCGCCTTTCCGATGGTTAATATTACTGAGGCCAGCCAGCTGTGGGATATCGCTCAGGCGCGTGTTTGCGAGGTGATAGTCGGTATTTTGTGCGGCGGCATGATGATGATGATCCTGCCGAGCAGTTCCGATGCTACAGCCCTTTTAACCGCATTGAAAAACATGCACGCCCGATTACTGGAACATGCCAGTTTACTCTGGCAGCCTGAAACAACCGATGCCATTCGTGCAGCACATGAAGGGGTGATTGGGCAGATACTGACCATGAATTTGCTGCGTATCCAGGCTTTCTGGAGCCACTATCGTTTTCGCCAGCAAAACGCGCGCCTTAATGCGCTACTCCACCAGCAATTACGTATGACCAGTGTCATCTCCAGCCTGCGACGTATGTTGCTCAACTGGCCCTCACCGCCAGATGCCACGCGAGAAATTCTCGAACAGCTGCTGACGGCGCTCGCCAGTTCGCAAACAGATGTTTACACCGTCGCACGTATTATCTCCCCGCTACGCCCGACCAACGTCGCCGACTACCGGCACGTCGCCTTCTGGCAGCGACTACGTTATTTTTGCCGCCTTTATCTGCAAAGTAGTCAGGAATTACATCGTCTGCAAAGCGGTGTAGATGATCGTGCCAGACTCCCACGGACATCCGGCCTGGCTCGTCATACCGATAACGCCGAAGCTATGTGGAGCGGGCTGCGTACATTTTGTACGTTGATGATGATTGGCGCATGGAGTATTGCTTCGCAATGGGATGCCGGTGCCAATGCTTTAACGCTGGCAGCAATTAGCTGCGTACTCTACTCCGCCGTCGCGGCACCGTTTAAGTCGTTGTCACTGCTGATGCGCACGCTGGTGTTACTTTCGCTATTCAGCTTTGTGGTCAAATTTGGCCTGATGGTGCAGATTAGCGATCTGTGGCAATTTTTACTGTTTCTCTTTCCACTGCTGGCGACAATGCAGCTTCTTAAATTGCAGATGCCCAAATTTGCCGCACTGTGGGGGCAACTGATTGTTTTTATGGGTTCGTTTATCGCTGTCACTAATCCCCCGGTGTATGATTTTGCTGATTTTCTTAACGATAATCTGGCAAAAATTGTTGGCGTCGCGTTGGCGTGGTTAGCGTTCGCCATTCTGCGTCCAGGATCGGATGCTCGTAAAAGCCGCCGCCATATTCGCGCGCTACGCCGGGATTTTGTCGATCAACTAAGCCGCCATCCAACACTGAGTGAAAGCGAATTTGAATCGCTCACTTATCATCACGTCAGTCAGTTGAGTAACAGCCAGGATGCGCTGGCTCGCCGTTGGTTATTACGCTGGGGTGTAGTGTTGCTGAACTGTTCTCATGTTGTCTGGCAATTGCGCGACTGGGAATCGCGTTCCGATCCGTTATCGCGAGTACGGGATAACTGTATTTCACTGTTGCGGGGAGTGATGAGTGAGCGTGGCGTTCAGCAAAAATCACTGGCGGCCACACTTGAAGAATTACAGCGAATTTGCGACAGCCTTGCCCGTCATCATCAACCTGCCGCCCGAGAACTGGCGGCAATTGTCTGGCGGCTGTACTGCTCGCTTTCGCAACTTGAGCAAGCACCGCCGCAAGGTACGCTGGCTTCTTAATTACTTAATTACACCACAGGCATAGCGTTCACCGCCACCGCCCAGCGGTTTGGGTTGATCGGACATATTATCGCCGCCAACGTGGACCATCAGCGCTTTGTCTTTGACTTCATCCAGTGATTTCAGACGAGGCGCGATGACGGCATCGGTCGCCTTGCCGTCATTATTGACTACCAGTGCAGGCAGATCGCCTAAATGCCCGGCACCTTCTGGCCCTTCATGTTTACCGGTATTTTGTGGATCAAGATGCCCGCCTGCGGATTCTGCGGCGCTGGCTTTGCCATCTTTGGTGGCTGGCTGGCAGCTTCCTTTGGCATGAATATGGAAGCCATGTTCACCGGGAGGTAATGCTTTCAGATCGGGCGAAAACTCCAGACCTTTATCGGTTTCAGTAATGGTGACGCTACCAATTAACTGCCCAACCCCTTGCGACGTGACGAGGTTCATCTCGACTTTTTCACTGGCAGCTTGTGCGCCGGTCGCAACAACCAGCGCCAGAATGGCCAGACTAAAACGTTTCATAGGACCTCCGTTCATTGTGCATTCCTGAATAAGTGTAAACCAGTGACACATTTTTGAACGGCGGCTATTCCTAAAAGTGCTTACGGTACGTCGTAACCTAGTGCCGCTTTACGGATACGGAACCATTGTTGACGGGTCATTTTCAGTGTTTCTGCTTCGACTGCTGCCCGTACGCGCTCAATTTTACCTGAGCCGATAATTGGCAGCGGCTGCGACGGTAAACGTAATACCCAGGCGTAAACTACCTGTTCAATCGAGCCCGCGTTTAACTCCTCTGCCACCACAGCCAGTTCATCACGTAGCGGCTGGAAATAATCATCATTAAACAGACGACCACCACCAAGGCAGGACCACGCCATCGGACGAACACGCAGTTGTTGCAGTTGGTCGAGCGTGCCATCCAGCAGTAACGGCTGATGCACCGGGGATATTTCCACCTGATTAGTGGCAAGGGTAAATGGCAGGCGTGATTGCAACAGCGCAAATTGCGCAGGTGTAAAGTTCGATACACCAAAATGACGCACTTTGCCGCTCTGATGCAGATGTTTAAAGGCGTCCGCCACTTCATCGGCATCCATTAACGGGTCTGGTCGGTGGATTAACAGCAGATCCAGATGATCGGTCGCGAGATTAATTAGCGACTGTTCGGCGCTCTTAATGATGTGATCGCGGTCAGTGATGTAATGGCCAATGACGTTTTCTTCACACGCGGTCGTCGCGATACCGCATTTACTGACGATTTCCATCCGTTCACGCAGGTGAGGTGCCAGTTTCAGCGCCTCACCAAACGCCGCTTCGCACTGATAGCCACCATAAATATCAGCATGGTCCACGGTGGTCACGCCTAGATCCAGATGCTCTTCAATAAAACTGACCAACTGGCGGGCGGACATATTCCAGTCCATCAATCGCCAGTAGCCCATCACAAAACGGGAAAACTCCGGGCCTTGCGGCGCAATAGTAATACGCTGAACCATAATTGCTTCCTCTTATCAGATATGAGAGGAGTATACGCAAGATTAGGCTCAAAAGAGTGATGGTTGCTCAGGTTCGTCTGATGGCGCTGACTTATTTACACGTAATTTGCGCATTAATCGCTGCCGACAAAGGCGCAACACTTCTTGTTTTTCGCCATCGCTCATCTTATTCCAGTTAAAACGCTCATCCCGGCTACGAAAACAGCCGCGACAAAATCCGCGTTCGTCAGACTGGCAAATTCCCCGGCACGGGCTCTGGACGGGAAAGAACTCTAATTGCTCCGCCACCTCGCCCTCCTCAGATAAGATTATTACCATTATTGAAGCTGTTAATGTCCAAAGTAGCAACTTTGCTTGCACTAGACCGACTGGTCTACTACACTCCAACGCATGAACAAACACACCGAACATGATACTCGCGAACATCTCCTGGCGACGGGCGAGCAACTTTGCCTGCAACGTGGATTCACCGGGATGGGGCTAAGCGAACTCCTAAAAACCGCTGAAGTGCCGAAAGGGTCCTTCTATCACTACTTTCGTTCTAAAGAAGCGTTTGGCGTTGCTATGCTTGAGCGCCATTACGCCGCATATCACCAGCGACTGACTGAGTTGCTGCAATCCGGCGAAGGTAACTACCGCGACCGCATACTGGCTTATTACCAGCAAACACTGAACCAGTTTTGCCAACATGGAACCATCAGTGGTTGCCTGACAGTAAAACTCTCTGCCGAAGTGTGCGATCTGTCAGAAGATATGCGCAGCGCAATGGATAAAGGGGCTCGCGGCGTGATCGCCCTGCTCTCTCAGGCGCTGGAAAATGGCCGTGAGAACCATTGTTTAACCTTTTGTGGCGAACCGCTGCAACAGGCACAAGTGCTTTACGCACTGTGGCTTGGCGCGAATCTGCAGGCCAAAATTTCGCGCAGTTTCGAGCCACTGGAAAACGCGCTGGCCCATGTAAAAAACATTATTGCGACGCCTGCCGTTTAGCAGGCATTTTTTATCACCAGACGACCGGGAGCCTTTATGTCATCTGAAAAACTGTATTCCCCACTGAAAGTGGGCGCGATCACGGCGGCAAATCGTATTTTTATGGCACCGCTGACGCGTCTGCGCAGTATCGAACCGGGTGACATCCCTACCCCGTTGATGGCGGAATACTATCGCCAACGTGCCAGTGCCGGTTTGATTATTAGCGAAGCCACGCAAATTTCTGCCCAGGCAAAAGGATACGCAGGTGCACCTGGCATCCATAGCCCGGAACAAATTGCCGCATGGAAAAAAATTACCGCTGGCGTTCATGCTGAAAATGGTCATATGGCCGTACAGCTGT
Source organism: Escherichia coli DSM 30083 = JCM 1649 = ATCC 11775 (assembly GCF_003697165.2). Taxonomy (GTDB): domain Bacteria; phylum Pseudomonadota; class Gammaproteobacteria; order Enterobacterales; family Enterobacteriaceae; genus Escherichia; species Escherichia coli. The sequence continues at coordinate 2,360,077 of NZ_CP033092.2, read as the reverse complement.
GGCACACCGGACGCATTTCTCACGCCAGCCTGCAACCTGGCGGTCAGGCACCGGTAGCGCCTTCAGCACTTAGCGCGGGAACACGTACTTCTCTGCGCGATGAAAATGGTCAGGCGATCCGTGTTGAAACATCCATGCCGCGTGCGCTTGAACTGGGAGAGATTCCGGGTATCGTCAATGATTTCCGTCAGGCCATTGCTAACGCGCGTGAAGCCGGTTTTGATCTGGTAGAGCTCCACTCTGCTCACGGTTATTTGCTGCATCAGTTCCTTTCCCCTTCTTCAAACCATCGTACCGATCAGTACGGCGGCAGCGTGGAAAATCGCGCGCGTCTGGTGCTGGAAGTGGTCAATGCCGGGATTGAAGAATGGGGTGCCGATCGCATTGGCATTCGCATTTCGCCAATCGGTACTTTCCAGAACACGGATAACGGCCCGAATGAAGAAGCCGATGCACTGTATCTGATTGAACAACTGGGTAAACGCGGCATTGCTTATCTTCATATGTCAGAACCAGATTGGGCGGGAGGTGAACCATATACTGATGCGTTTCGCGAAAAAGTACGCGCCCGTTTCCACGGTCCGATTATCGGCGCAGGTGCATACACAGTAGAAAAAGCTGAAACGCTGATCGGCAAAGGGTTAATTGATGCGGTAGCATTTGGTCGTGACTGGATTGCGAACCCGGATCTGGTCGCCCGCTTGCAGCGCAAAGCTGAGCTTAACCCACAGCGTGCCGAAAGTTTTTATGGTGGCGGTGCTGAAGGTTACACTGATTACCCGACGCTGTAATCCAACATTGCGAGCGGCGCAAAGCCGCCGCTATACTAAAACAACTTTTTGAATCTGTTAGCCATTTTGAGGATATAAAGATGCGTCTTCTTCATACCATGCTGCGCGTTGGCGATCTGCAACGCTCCATCGATTTTTATACCAACGTGCTGGGCATGAAACTGCTGCGTACCAGCGAAAACCCGGAATACAAATACTCACTGGCGTTTGTTGGTTACGGCCCGGAAACCGAAGAAGCAGTGATTGAACTGACCTACAACTGGGGCGTGGATAAATACGAACTCGGCACTGCTTATGGTCACATCGCGCTTAGCGTAGATAACGCCGCTGAAGCGTGCGAAAAAATCCGTCAAAACGGGGGTAACGTAACCCGTGAAGCGGGTCCGGTAAAAGGCGGTACTACGGTTATCGCATTTGTGGAAGATCCGGACGGTTACAAAATTGAATTAATCGAAGAGAAAGACGCCGGTCGCGGTCTGGGCAACTAATCTCCTGCCGGGCGTGAACTCATCGCGCCCGCATCTTTACTGCATCGACAAGTAATATTTGTCATAATGCGCGCTGCAATTTATCCGTATTAAGAGAATCAGATGTCCGATAACGCTCAACTTACCGGTCTGTGCGACCGTTTTCGTGGTTTTTATCCTGTTGTGATCGATGTTGAAACAGCCGGATTTAACGCCAAAACCGATGCGCTGCTTGAGATTGCCGCCATCACCCTGAAAATGGATGAACAAGGCTGGCTGATGCCGGACACCACATTACATTTCCACGTCGAACCATTTGTCGGCGCAAATTTGCAACCAGAGGCCCTTGCCTTCAATGGCATTGATCCGAACGATCCCGATCGCGGCGCGGTCAGCGAGTACGAGGCGCTGCACGAAATTTTTAAAGTTGTACGTAAAGGTATTAAAGCGAGCGGCTGTAACCGCGCCATTATGGTGGCGCACAACGCCAATTTCGATCACAGCTTTATGATGGCCGCCGCAGAACGCGCCTCACTGAAACGTAACCCGTTCCACCCTTTCGCCACTTTTGACACTGCTGCACTGGCCGGGCTGGCACTCGGACAAACCGTATTGTCAAAGGCTTGCCAGACCGCTGGCATGGACTTCGACAGCACCCAGGCGCACTCCGCGCTGTACGACACCGAACGCACTGCTGTGCTGTTTTGTGAAATCGTCAACCGCTGGAAACGTCTGGGAGGCTGGCCGCTGCCTGCCGCCGAAGAGGTGTAATCGAGTCGATGCCTGATGACATGCAATGAATCAGGCATCTATAGTGAGGCTATTCTACGCATCATGCATGTTATTCACGGGGAATAGCGTTAATGGCAAATAATCCAAACCCTTCATCGCCCCTGCCGGACGTGTTTTCACCGGCGACCCGCGACTGGTTTCTTCGCGCCTTTAAACAGCCGACAGCTGTCCAGTCGCGAACCACGGCTGCGCTTTACGCTAACAGAAGTGAATGACCTACCGGTCCGGCAAACGCCGATGTTTACGCGGTTACGTGAGGCGGGATTTTCAAGTTCGCCACAAGGGCTGGATTGGGGATAGAGAAAGGACTGACGGATGCCCGTTCGCATCCGTCAGTATTGCAGGACGGATTATTCCGCGTCCGGCTCTTCAGACTTGTATTTAGCGGCAGTTTCTTTGATCAGCTGCTGCAGTTCACCACGCTGATACATTTCGATCACGATATCACAACCGCCCACCAGCTCGCCGTCAACCCACAGTTGCGGGAAGGTCGGCCAGTTCGCATATTTCGGCAGTTCCGCACGAATGTCCGGATTCTGCAGAATATCAACATAGGCAAAACGTTCGCCACATGCGGCAAGCGCCTGAACTGCCTGGGCAGAGAAACCGCAGCTCGGCAGTTTCGGTGAACCTTTCATGTACAGCAGGATCGGGTTTTCAGCAATCTGGCGTTGGATTTTTTCGATAGTGGTGCTCATTGTCTTGCTTCCTCAAACTTCTTTACGGCAGTAATCTGACATTGTAGCGGGTCAGTGCGGCATCGGAAAATAACATTTTCATCACGCTTTTGCTATTTTATCCCTTTGCTCTATTTGTTGCATTTCAAATATTCGTTTCTTCCCTGATGCACGGCAAACTGGCGTATTTATAACCATTTTTAGCTTTCACTGCTGCATTTTTTTGCGCTCGCCGACGAAACGTATTTTTTAACAATAAAAGCTATTAACTTTCTCTTCTTCTATGCATTAGAATCATCAAGTTTTGTAAATCAGACGCAGGCATGATAGACCTGCCTTAACAGAGGGACGCTCAGTGGCGCGGATAAACCGTATTTCGATCACGCTCTGTGCTTTACTTTTTACCACCCTGCCTTTAACGCCTATGGCCCATGCTTCAAAGCAAGCCAGGGAGAGTTCTGCTACTACTCATATCACCAAAAAAGCAGATAAAAAGAAAAGCACGGCAACCACCAAAAAGACCCAGAAAACAGCGAAAAAAGCCGCCAGTAAAAGTACGACCAAAAGCAAAACCGCTTCTTCCGTTAAAAAATCTTCCATTACCGCTTCTAAAAACGCCAAAACTCGCAGCAAACACACCGTCAATAAAACGGCCTCAGCCAACTTTACCGAAAAGTGTACCAAACGTAAGGGCTATAAATCGCATTGTGTGAAAGTCAAAAATGCCGCGTCAGGAACCCTTGCCGACGCGCACAAAGCGAAGGTGCAAAAAGCCACAAAAGTGGCAATGAATAAACTGATGCAGCAAATTGGTAAGCCATATCGTTGGGGTGGCAGTTCACCGCGTACCGGTTTTGATTGCAGCGGTCTGGTTTATTACGCTTATAAAGATTTGGTGAAAATTCGTATTCCGCGTACGGCGAATGAAATGTATCACCTGCGCGATGCAGCGCCAATCGAACGTAGTGAACTGAAAAACGGCGACCTGGTCTTCTTCCGTACTCAGGGACGCGGTACAGCCGATCATGTCGGCGTGTATGTCGGCAACGGCAAATTTATTCAGTCACCGCGCACGGGCCGGGAAATTCAAATCACTTCTCTCAGTGAAGACTACTGGCAGCGCCACTATGTTGGCGCTCGCCGGGTAATGACCCCAAAAACACTTCGCTAAAACTTTACCCTGTTGTTACGGCAACAGGGTAAGTTCATCTTTTGTCTCACCTTTTAATTTGCTACCCTATCCATACGCACAATAAGGCTATTGTACGTATGCAAATTAATAATAAAGGAGAGTAGCAATGTCATTCGAATTACCTGCACTACCATATGCTAAAGATGCTCTGGCACCGCACATTTCTGCGGAAACCATCGAGTATCACTACGGCAAGCATCATCAGACTTATGTCACTAACCTGAACAACCTGATCAAAGGTACCGCGTTTGAAGGTAAATCACTGGAAGAGATTATTCGCAGCTCTGAAGGTGGCGTATTCAACAACGCAGCTCAGGTCTGGAACCATACTTTCTACTGGAACTGCCTGGCACCGAACGCGGGTGGCGAACCGACTGGAAAAGTCGCTGAAGCTATCGCCGCATCTTTTGGCAGCTTTGCCGATTTCAAAGCTCAGTTTACTGATGCAGCGATCAAAAACTTTGGTTCTGGCTGGACCTGGCTGGTGAAAAACAGCGATGGCAAACTGGCTATCGTTTCAACCTCTAACGCGGGTACTCCACTGACCACCGATGCGACTCCGCTGCTGACCGTTGATGTCTGGGAACACGCTTATTACATCGACTATCGCAATGCACGTCCTGGCTATCTGGAGCACTTCTGGGCGCTGGTGAACTGGGAATTCGTAGCGAAAAATCTCGCTGCATAATAACTGATGGCAAATGCAACATTATCTGATGCGCTTCGCTTACCATGCCAACGCGGATGAGGCGTTAACAGCGCATTCGGCAAGATAAATCGCACATTGCCAGCAACTGTAACGCAGAAGGTTATCCTTCTGCGTTTTTGTTTAATTAGCTGTTGGCAACGCAAACTGTTTCAGGTTGTTTTCTGACTGACATAAACACCAGCAATAATGCCAGTCCCGCGACAATCGCCCCCATCACCGGCACAAAACTGTATCCCAGCCCAGCGGAAATTACCGCACCACCAGCAGCTGCTCCCAGCGCATTTCCAAGATTAAAGGCACCAATATTGACTGATGAAGACAGACCTGGCGCTTCACTGGCGACACGCATCACGCGCATCTGTAACGGCGGTACGACCGCAAAGGTTGCAGCTCCCCACACTACCATGCTAATAGCTGCGCCGAACTCATTGCGGGCCAGGAACGGGATTACCAGCATAATCACCATCAGCAACAACAAAAAGCCTTTCAACGTGCCGTTAACTGAACGATCTGCCAGTTTGCCGCCGAGATAGTTACCGATAGAAAATCCGACACCAATCAGCACCAGCATTGCCGTGACGAACACCGGCGTTACGTGGGTAATACTTTGCAGTACCGGAGAGATATAGGTGTAGAGGGTAAACATTGCACCAGCGCCCAGTACCGTCGTCAGCAATGCAGACAGCACCTGCGGACGCATTAATACCGCCAGCTCTTTTTTCACTTCAGGTCGCGCCCCTGCGCCACCTTTAGGTAATGAGAAGAACAGACTTACCATTGAAATCACGCCCAGCCCCGCTGTTGCCAGAAATGACATCCGCCAGCCGATGGTTTCGCCCAACCAGGTCGCCGCCGGCACGCCACCGATATTTGCCAGGGTTAACCCCATAAACATAGTGGCAACTGCGCTAGCCTGTTTATGTTTTGGCACTACGCTTGCGGCCACGACTGAACCCAAACCAAAAAATGCCCCGTGATTCAGGCTGGTCAAAATGCGTGAAAGCATCAGGGTCATATAATCCGGCGCGATGGCGGAAAGTACGTTGCCAAGCGTGAAAATCGCCATCAGGAAAATCAACGCACTGCGGCGGGCACGATGAGAAAGTAGAAGCGTCATCAGCGGCGCGCCAACCATTACGCCAACTGCATAAGCACTGATTAACATTCCGGCAGCGGGAATCGAGACATCCACACCGCGCGCAATGACGGGCAACAAGCCCATTGGCGAGAACTCCGTTGTCCCGATACCAAACGCGCCAATCGCCAGCGCCAGCAACGGATAGTTAATTTTCATGCCTTATCTCCACCTCTTAGCGTCATTACGCGATATTCATTAAAGTGGCGAAAGCATGACAGTAATCACAAAAAAATGAAAATAACAAAAAGAGAAAACACTTTTGCCATTTTGCTAACAAACAGGAAGGAGATGCGAGGGAGAACGCGCTCCCTCGAGAGGAAATCAGTGCAGCGCGGCAGTCAAACCCACGGCCACGATCAAACCGAGGACGATAATCGTTGTTACCAGTGAAAATTTAAGGTCGGTGCTCATCAAGTTTTCTCCTTTTTTATTACCACACAAAAAGTGATATTACGCATTTTTACACACTGTGATGAAAAAATCTCCCGTCATTTATAATGATAAGTGTTTTTACTACTTCCCCTTTTCGTCAAGATCGGCCAAAATTCCACGCTTACATTATTTGCGTACTGGCCATTGACCCCTTCCTGACGCTCCGTGTCGTTTTTCCGGCGTACCGCAACATTTTTGTTGTGCGTAAGGTGTGTAAAGGCAAACGTTTACCTTGCGAATTTGCAGGAGCTGAAGTTAGGGTCTGGAGTGAAATGGAATGGCAACAATAAAAGATGTAGCGAAACGAGCAAACGTTTCCACTACAACTGTGTCACACGTGATCAACAAAACACGTTTCGTCGCTGAAGAAACGCGCAATGCCGTGTGGGCAGCAATCAAAGAATTACACTACTCCCCTAGCGCGGTGGCGCGTAGCCTGAAGGTTAACCACACCAAGTCTATCGGTTTGCTGGCGACCAGCAGCGAAGCGGCCTATTTTGCCGAGATCATTGAAGCGGTCGAAAAAAATTGCTTCCAGAAAGGTTACACCCTGATTCTGGGCAATGCGTGGAACAATCTTGAGAAACAGCGGGCTTATCTGTCGATGATGGCGCAAAAACGCGTCGATGGTCTGCTGGTGATGTGTTCTGAGTACCCAGAGCCGTTGCTGGCGATGCTGGAAGAGTATCGCCATATCCCAATGGTGGTGATGGACTGGGGTGAAGCAAAAGCTGACTTCACCGATGCGGTCATTGATAACGCATTCGAAGGCGGCTACATGGCCGGGCGTTATCTGATTGAACGCGGTCATCGCGAAATCGGCGTTATCCCTGGCCCGCTGGAACGTAACACCGGCGCAGGCCGCCTTGCCGGTTTTATGAAGGCGATGGAAGAAGCGATGATCAAAGTGCCGGAAAGCTGGATTGTGCAGGGTGACTTTGAACCTGAATCCGGTTATCGCGCCATGCAGCAAATCCTGTCGCAGTCGCATCGCCCTACTGCCGTCTTCTGTGGTGGCGATATCATGGCAATGGGCGCACTTTGTGCTGCTGATGAAATGGGTCTGCGCGTGCCGCAGGATGTTTCGCTGATCGGTTATGATAACGTGCGCAACGCCCGCTATTTTACGCCGGCGCTGACCACGATCCATCAGCCAAAAGATTCGCTGGGCGAAACAGCGTTCAACATGCTGTTGGATCGTATCGTCAACAAACGTGAAGAACCGCAGTCCATTGAAGTGCATCCGCGGTTGATTGAACGCCGCTCCGTGGCTGACGGCCCGTTCCGCGACTATCGTCGTTAATCACCCGTTGCGGGAGTCTCTTCCGGCTCCCGCAGCCACTCCTTATTCAGCGTCTCACTATCGCCGAGATACTCAAGCAACCAGGTTAACGCAGGCGACATATCATTTTGCTGCCATGTCAGACAACATGCCGAATCCGGGAAGGGATTTTCCAGTTCTAGTGCTACCCACTTCCCCTCATTAAGCCACGGTTTGGCGAAATGTGTTGGCACCATCCCTATGCATAATCCTGCCGAGATACAGGTTGCCGATGATTCCCAGTCAGGCACGACAAGTCTTTTTTGGTTATCCAGCAACCAGGTAATACGTTTAGGTAGCGTTCGCGAGGTGTCTTCGCGCACCAATGACGGCCAGTTGCGCAACGTATCATCGCTGAACGGGCCATCCATCAACGCCAGCGGGTGGTGGCTGGCAACAACGCAACTCCAGCTTAACATCCCCATATCCCGGAAGGCATAACGACCGCCTACCGGAATCGCGCGTGTTGCGCCAATCGCCAGTTCCACGCGCCCGTCGGAAAGTGCATCCCAGACACCGTTGAACACTTCCTGAAAGACAAGAAGTTCGACATCATCAAAATGGCGATAAAAATCAACGATCATCTGCCGTGTTCGCTCTGGCCTGACAATATTATCCACTGCGATAGCTAACTGACCGCGCCAGCCGTTCGCTATCTGCTGACATTGCTGGCGGGTGATCTGCATTTTTTTGACAACAGAGCGTCCTTCTTTGAGAAACCACGCCCCGGCAGCGGTCAGTTCCACATCACGGTGACGTCGTTCAAAAAGCGGCACCGCCAGCCACTCTTCCAGCTGACGCACGGTATAGCTGACCGCAGAAGGGACGCGATGCAACTCCTGGGCTGCGGCGCTAAAACTACCATTACGCGCTACCGCATCAACAACTTCCAGAGAATATTCTGACCACATAGTCTGCCTGCAAAATTTTTGAAACCAATCATCAAATATTACCGTTTCACAACACTAATTTCACTCCCTACACTTTGCGGCGGTGTTTAATTGAGAGATTTAGAGAAAATACATGCAACCTGGGAAAAGATTTTTAGTCTGGCTGGCGGGTTTGAGCGTACTCGGTTTTCTGGCAACCGATATGTATCTGCCTGCTTTCGCCGCCATACAGGCCGACCTGCAAACGCCTGCGTCTGCTGTCAGTGCCAGCCTTAGTCTGTTCCTTGCCGGTTTTGCCGCAGCCCAGCTTCTGTGGGGGCCACTCTCCGACCGTTATGGTCGTAAACCGGTGTTATTCATCGGCCTGACAATTTTTGCGTTAGGTAGTCTGGGGATGCTGTGGGTAGAAAACGCCGCCACGCTGCTGATATTGCGTTTTGTACAGGCTGTGGGTGTCTGCGCCGCGGCGGTTATCTGGCAAGCATTAGTGACAGATTATTATCCTTCACAGAAAGTTAACCGTATTTTTGCGACCATCATGCCGCTGGTGGGTCTGTCTCCGGCACTGGCTCCTCTGTTAGGAAGCTGGCTGCTGGTCCATTTTTCCTGGCAGGCGATTTTCGCCACCCTGTTTGCCATTACCGTGGTGCTGATTCTGCCTATTTTCTGGCTCAAACCCACGACGAAGGCCCGTAACAATAGTCAGGATGGTCTGACCTTTACCGACCTGCTACGTTCTAAAACCTATCGCGGCAACGTGCTGATATACGCGGCCTGTTCAGCCAGTTTTTTTGCATGGCTGACCGGTTCACCGTTCATCCTTAGTGAAATGGGTTACAGCCCGGCAGTTATTGGTTTAAGTTACGTCCCGCAAACTATCGCGTTTCTGATTGGTGGTTATGGCTGTCGCGCCGCGCTGCAGAAATGGCAAGGCAAGCAGTTATTACCGTGGTTGCTGGTACTGTTTGCTGTCAGCGTCATTGCGACCTGGGCTGCGGGCTTCATTAGCCATGTGTCGCTGGTCGAAATCCTGATCCCATTCTGTGTGATGGCGATTGCCAACGGTGCGATCTACCCGATTGTTGTCGCCCAAGCGCTGCGTCCCTTCCCACATGCAACCGGTCGCGCCGCAGCGTTGCAGAACACTCTGCAACTGGGTCTGTGCTTCCTCGCAAGTCTGGTAGTTTCCTGGCTTATCAGTATCAGCACGCCATTGCTCACCACCACCAGCGTGATGTTATCAACAGTAGTGCTGGTCGCTCTGGGTTACATGATGCAACGTTGTGAAGAAGTTGGCTGCCAGAATCATGGCAATGCCGAAGTCGCTCATAGCGAATCACACTGATCTATATCGATATACTTATACTTAGGCTGCTAACAAAATTTTGTTGTATGATTGAAATTAGCGGCCTATACTAATTTCGAGTTGTTAAAACTACGATAAATATTATGTTATTACGGGGACAGGATCGTTCCCGACTCACTATGGATGGTCATTTCGGCAAGGGTTCCTCCTTTCCCTCTGTTCTACGTCGGATTATAGACTCGCGGTTTTTTCTGCGAGATTTCTCACAAAGCCCAAAAAGCGTCTACGCTGTTTTAAGGTTCTGATCACCGACCAGTGATGGAGAAACTATGAGTTCATCGTGTATAGAAGAAGTCAGTGTACCGGATGACAACTGGTACCGTATCGCCAACGAATTACTTAGCCGTGCCGGTATAGCCATTAACGGTTCTGCCCCGGCGGATATTCGTGTCAAAAACCCCGATTTTTTTAAACGCGTTCTGCAGGAAGGATCGTTGGGGTTAGGCGAAAGTTATATGGATGGCTGGTGGGAATGTGACCGACTGGATATGTTTTTTAGCAAAGTCTTACGCGCAGGTCTCGAGAACCAACTCCCCCATCATTTCAAAGACACGCTGCGTATTGCCGGCGCTCGTCTCTTCAATCTGCAGAGTAAAAAACGTGCCTGGATAGTCGGCAAAGAGCATTACGATTTGGGTAATGACTTGTTCAGCCGCATGCTTGATCCCTTCATGCAATATTCCTGCGCTTACTGGAAAGATGCCGATAATCTGGAATCTGCCCAGCAGGCGAAGCTCAAAATGATTTGTGAAAAATTGCAGTTAAAACCAGGGATGCGCGTACTGGATATTGGCTGCGGCTGGGGCGGACTGGCGCACTACATGGCATCTAATTATGACGTAAGCGTGGTTGGCGTCACCATTTCTGCCGAACAGCAAAAAATGGCTCAGGAACGCTGTGAAGGCCTGGATGTCACCATTTTGCTGCAAGATTATCGTGACCTGAACGACCAGTTTGATCGTATTGTTTCTGTGGGGATGTTCGAGCACGTCGGACCGAAAAATTACGATACCTATTTTGCGGTGGTGGATCGTAATTTGAAACCGGAAGGCATATTCCTGCTCCATACTATCGGTTCGAAAAAAACCGATCTGAATGTTGATCCCTGGATTAATAAATATATTTTTCCGAACGGTTGCCTGCCCTCTGTACGCCAGATTGCTCAGTCCAGCGAACCCCACTTTGTGATGGAAGACTGGCATAACTTCGGTGCTGATTACGATACTACGTTGATGGCGTGGTATGAACGATTCCTCGCCGCATGGCCAGAAATTGCGGATAACTACAGTGAACGCTTTAAACGGATGTTTACCTATTATCTGAATGCCTGTGCAGGTGCTTTCCGCGCCCGTGATATTCAGCTCTGGCAGGTCGTGTTCTCACGCGGTGTTGAAAACGGCCTTCGAGTGGCTCGCTAAAGGCTATTCTATCGCCCCCTCTCCGGGGGCGATTTCAGATCAGGCTTCTGTACCTGGTTGATTCATGGCATTTTCTCGTGCCGCCAGCACTCGTTCTACCGTATCTACCACTGCCTGAGTTTGTGGATCGATTTCAATGTTGACGCGTGCGCCAAGTTTTTTCTTCCCAAGAGTCGTGCGTTCCAGTGTTTCCGGAATTAAATGGACGCAAAAGCGCGTTGGCGTGACTTCGCCGACGGTCAGGCTAATACCGTCGATGCCAATAAATCCTTTGTACAGGATATATTTCATCAACTGACTATCCTGGACTTTAAACCAGATCTGGCGATTATTTTCCGAGGTTAATATTTTCGCGACTTCAGCGGTGGTCATAATATGACCTGACATTAAGTGTCCGCCAATTTCATCGCTGAATTTCGCCGCACGCTCAACGTTTACCCAATCCCCCACTTTTAAATCGCCAAGATTAGTAATGCGTAACGTTTCTTTCATCAGGTCAAAACTGACATGGTTGCCGTTAATTTCCGTCACGGTCAGGCAGCAACCGTTATGCGCCACGGACGCACCGGTTTCCAGTCCGTCCAGCATGTGGTCGGGTAACTCCACCACATGCGTACGAAAATTTGGTTTTTCGTCAATAGACACCAGTTTTGCGGTGCCCTGTACAATCCCCGTAAACATACTTACAACTCCTGAAATCAGTTAAGACATTCTGTTCAGCACAATAGCAGGTGGAAAACGCCCTTACCAGTGAAGGGGCAAGAATGGCTATTTTTTCACTGGAGAATTAATAAATCCTCGCTACAATAGACTGAATTTCCCCTGCTTCTTCTTTTTGCTGCCCATTCAGGCGGCTTTTTAGTCTCTCATATAACTACAAATAAAAGGTGTTCACGTGCAGAAGTATATCAGTGAAGCGCGTCTGTTATTAGCATTAGCAATCCCGGTGATTCTCGCGCAAATCGCCCAAACTGCGATGGGTTTTGTCGATACCGTGATGGCGGGCGGCTATAGTGCCACCGACATGGCGGCGGTCGCTATCGGTACTTCTATCTGGCTTCCGGCGATCCTCTTTGGTCACGGACTGCTGCTGGCATTAACGCCGGTTATCGCGCAATTAAATGGTTCCGGTCGACGTGAGCGCATTGCGCATCAGGTGCGACAAGGTTTCTGGCTGGCGGGTTTTGTTTCCGTTCTCATTATGCTGGTGCTGTGGAATGCGGGTTACATTATCCGTTCCATGCAAAACATCGATCCGGCTCTGGCGGACAAAGCCGTGGGTTATCTGCGTGCGTTGTTGTGGGGCGCGCCGGGCTATCTGTTCTTCCAGGTTGCCCGTAACCAGTGTGAAGGTCTGGCAAAAACCAAGCCGGGTATGGTAATGGGCTTTATCGGCCTGCTGGTGAACATTCCGGTGAACTATATCTTTATTTATGGTCATTTCGGTATGCCTGAGCTCGGTGGCGTTGGTTGTGGCGTGGCTACTGCGGCGGTGTATTGGGTCATGTTCCTTGCCATGGTTTCTTACATTAAACGCGCCCGCTCCATGCGCGATATTCGTAACGAAAAAGGCACCGCTAAGCCCGATCCTGCGGTTATGAAACGACTGATTCAACTCGGTTTGCCGATTGCGCTGGCACTGTTCTTTGAAGTGACACTGTTTGCCGTCGTGGCTCTGTTAGTGTCTCCGCTCGGTATTGTTGATGTCGCAGGACACCAGATTGCCCTGAACTTTAGTTCACTGATGTTTGTGCTTCCCATGTCGCTGGCGGCAGCGGTAACTATCCGCGTAGGTTATCGTCTGGGTCAGGGCTCAACGCTGGATGCGCAAACCGCTGCGCGGACCGGGCTTATGGTGGGTGTCTGTATGGCAACCCTGACGGCCATTTTCACGGTTTCACTGCGGGAGCAAATCGCCCTGTTGTACAACGACAATCCCGAGGTTGTAACGCTGGCTGCGCATTTGATGTTGCTGGCGGCGGTATATCAGATTTCTGACTCTATCCAGGTGATTGGCAGTGGGATTTTGCGTGGTTATAAAGATACACGTTCCATTTTCTATATCACCTTTACGGCTTACTGGGTGCTGGGCTTGCCAAGCGGCTATATTCTGGCACTGACCGATCTGGTCGTTGAACCTATGGGGCCAGCAGGCTTCTGGATAGGCTTTATTATTGGCCTGACGTCGGCAGCCATTATGATGATGCTGCGTATGCGGTTCCTGCAACGTCTGCCGTCAGCCATCATTCTGCAACGAGCAGCTCGCTAGTAAAGACAAGGCGCAACCTTCACGGGTTGCGCCTGTGTTTTTACGCAGGCTGGAGCGTTGCGCCAATCCCGTCTTCGTCTGGCTGTAGTTTCAGTGCGTTACACAGAGTTTGCCGACTGGCATCTGTTATCTCAACGTGTATATCACCAGTAACTTCCCCTTTCACATTGATGAAGTCAGGTGAAATTTCTTTCGCACTGGTTTGCAGGCAAATCGCTCCCTCTCCGCGCAGGCGTTTCACTTTCAGTTGCACATGCGTTGCCGCACCAGTGATTAGCCACAGTTTTCCGCCATTGAGATTGATGTTACCAACACTGAAAGTGACACTATCACCTTTTACCGTACTGCCGTCGAGAATCAATACACCGCCCTGCTGTACAGTAATCGTTGATTGTTGCAGATCTGCGCCATAGCCAATAATCATTGAAGCGCCGTCCAGTAATGCAACACTACCGGTCAGTTCAACCGGTGCGCGATCTTCCTCTACGACAAAATTTTCGTCCGCGCTGGTGGGTGACAACAGGATCACTGTCCCACCTTGTATTACCGCATTTTCCAGCGTACCGGCATGCACTTCAGCCCGACCACCCACATTAACGGACAGGTTTTGCGTCTTACCGGAACTGTAGAGCTGAAGACCATCCGTACCCAGACGATAGATGACTCCATTCTCAACAATAGTGTCAGAGTCTTCACCACCGAGATTATTCATGGTGCCACCAGCAAGCAACGTATCATTGGCTTTCCCCGCCAGCATAAAAACGCCGCCCTGATTAATCTCACAATTGCTGGCTTCCCCACCTGGATACACCAACAATTCACCACCTTCATCTACCACGACCGCTGAGGTTGTCCCATTGACCAACAGGCCACCCTCTTGATCGAGAATAATTTTTTCCGCGCGATGTCCTTCCAGTACACGCAGGTTACCGCCATTTTCCAGCAACAAACCGCAGGCATAACCCTGATCAACGCTGAATTCACCTTCGGGATGGCGGCCATTAACCGTAGCGAGCGTAGAGAGACTAATTGCGCCTCCCTCGGACTGAACAATATCTGTGGCAATGGCACCGTCGCTGACCGATAGCGTGCCATTGTTACCGTACTGTGTGCATTTGGCGATCCCACCGGTTGCCACTTTCAACCAGCCAGCCCCCGTGACCACGGTATTTTCGGCTCTTGCGCCAGCTTCAACTATTAACTCACCTTCAGTAAGTTGCGTCGCGCCAATGACCTCGCCGGTCTTAACAATTTGCACGTTCCCGTCGCTCATCAAGTTTTTCGCATCAGATCCCATGATTTATTCCTTTGCTGCATCTGTGTGCCTTTATTGCTACCTAAGTGTAAAGGCTACGGAGGATTTATCCACGACAGATTTTGAGATGGTGGCAAACAACTCTGTTTAAACTCTGATACACAGATTATTGGGTTGTGTCAGATGTAAATGCGATCCTGAATAAAAATCGCCCTTGCAAATCAACAAAATATAGCCAATTTGCTTAAAAGCTCTGCAAACGGTCGAAATAGCGCAGAAAAATACGTTTTGCCTCTTGCCACCTTCCCACTCTGCCGCTAATATTCGTCCCCGTTGTCACCTACAACGTTGCGTTCATAGCTCAGTTGGTTAGAGCACCACCTTGACATGGTGGGGGTCGTTGGTTCGAGTCCAATTGAACGCACCATCCTGCGTCCGTAGCTCAGTTGGTTAGAGCACCACCTTGACATGGTGGGGGTCGGTGGTTCGAGTCCACTCGGACGCACCAGATTTTCTTAATCTGGTCTTCTCCTTTTTCCCTCTGTTTCTTCTCTGTATCCAATACGTTAAAAGATTTACACTGTCTTCGTATGCGTTATCAGAAGGAGAATCGCTATGGCAACTTTGTTACAACTTCATTTTGCTTTTAATGGCCCATTTGGCGACGCAATGGCTGAGCAGCTTAAACCGCTTGCTGAGTCGATTAATCAGGAACCTGGTTTTCTGTGGAAGGTATGGACAGAAAGTGAAAAGAACCACGAAGCCGGTGGGATCTACCTTTTTATTAATGAAAAAAGCGCCCTTGCCTATCTGGAAAAACATACTGCCCGACTGAAAAATCTCGGCGTTGAGGAAGTAGTCGCCAAAGTTTTCGACGTCAATGAGCCACTTAGTCAAATCAATCAGGCAAAACTCGCCTGACAGAATTTAATCAAGGGCGGTTAGCGCCCTTTTTATCCCTGTCTGAAATTTCTCAAATTCTAAAAATCTCAACCAAACTTATCTGATAACACTAAATTCGAAAGAATGCGTACAGGTAAGTAACAATGAAAAAAATTGCTATTGTGGGTGCCGGGCCTACGGGGATCTACACCTTATTCTCGCTTCTACAGCAACAAACGCCACTTTCTATTTCTATCTTCGAGCAGGCTGACGAAGCCGGTGTCGGGATGCCATACAGTGATGATGAAAACTCAAAACTGATGCTGGCAAACATTGCCAGTATTGAAATACCGCCGATTTATTGCACGTATCTCGAATGGCTACAAAAGCAAGAAGCCAGCCATCTCCAGCGTTATGGCGTTAAAAAAGAAACCTTGCACGATCGTCAGTTTTTACCGCGAATTCTGCTGGGCGAATATTTCCGCGATCAATTTTTACGATTAGTAGACCAGGCACGACAGCAAAAATTTGCAGTGGCTGTTTATGAATCATGCCAGGTTACCGATCTGCAAATTACAAATGCTGGCGTCATGATCGCTACAAATCAGGATTTACCCAGCGAGACGTTTGATTTAGCGGTGATTGCCACGGGTCACGTCTGGCCTGATGAAGAAGAAGCAACCAGAACGTATTTTCCCAGCCCGTGGTCAGGCCTGATGGAAGCAAAGGTCGATGCGTGTAACGTGGGTATTATGGGAACATCCTTGAGCGGACTGGATGCGGCAATGGCAGTGGCTATTCAGCATGGTTCGTTCATTGAAGATGATAAACAACACGTCATTTTTCACCGCGATAACGCAAGTGAAAAGCTAAATATTACGTTAATGTCGCGCACAGGTATTTTACCCGAAGCCGATTTCTATTGCCCTATTCCCTACGAGCCCTTACACATCGTCACTGATCAAGCATTAAATGCTGAGATTCAAAAAGGCGAAGAGGGCCTTTTGGATCGGGTATTTAGATTGATAGTAGAGGAAATCAAATTTGCTGATCCAGACTGGAGCCAACGCATAGCCTTAGAAAGCCTGAATGTCGATTCCTTTGCTCAAGCCTGGTTTGCCGAGCGCAAACAACGCGACCCATTCGACTGGGCAGAAAAAAATCTCCAGGAGGTCGAACGCAATAAACGAGAAAATCATACTGTTCCCTGGCGTTATGTCATTCTGCGCCTGCATGAAGCCGTACAGGAAATTGTTCCTCATCTGAATGAACACGACCATAAACGGTTCAGTAAAGGCCTTGCCCGGGTTTTCATCGATAATTATGCGGCAATCCCTTCAGAGTCTATTCGTCGACTACTGGCCTTACGTGAAGCGGGAATCATTCATATTCTCGCCCTCGGTGAAGACTACGAAATGGAAATTAATGAGTCGCGCACCGTCCTGAAAACGGAAGACAATAGCTACTCGTTTGACGTTTTTATTGATGCCCGTGGGCAGCGTCCGCTTAAAGTGAAAGATATTCCTTTCCCTGGACTACGCGAACAATTACAGAAAACAGGGGATGAAATCCCTGATGTTGGCGAAGATTATACGTTACAGCAACCCGAAGATATTCGTGGGCGCGTAGCGTTCGGCGCGTTGCCCTGGTTGATGCACGACCAGCCTTTCGTTCAGGGACTTACGGCATGTGCAGAAATTGGAGAGGCGATGGCTCGGGCGGTCGTAAAACCTGCATCCCGTGCGCGTCGGCGTCTTTCGTTTGATTAAAGGTAAAGCTATCAGCACTCAACAAACTGATGTTGTTCATTAAGACGATAGCGGACTCCGGCTCGAATATTGTTTTCACCTTCAATGGCGACGGCGAAGCGAACTCTTTCGCC
Organism: Escherichia coli DSM 30083 = JCM 1649 = ATCC 11775; assembly: GCF_003697165.2. GTDB lineage: Bacteria > Pseudomonadota > Gammaproteobacteria > Enterobacterales > Enterobacteriaceae > Escherichia > Escherichia coli. The sequence continues at coordinate 2,342,596 of NZ_CP033092.2, read as the reverse complement.
GTCATGATATGCGAGTGCGGCGCATCCCCCTGGCCCGAGAATAATTGAGTCGACCACGCCCGTGCTCACTACTGTTGAATTTTCACCGCTGGCAATGATGTGTACATTGTCGCCGCAGTTGGCAATTCTGGCGTTTGCGCCAAAGCTGGCGATTTGCACCAGGTCACCATTACTGGCGACATGACACCGTTCACCCAATGTACAAACGCGTACTCGCATTCCGGTATTCGCAATCCGACTGCTATCTCCAGCGCTGCTTATCCGCGAAGAATTACCGGTTACAGCAACCCGTGCGCGTGCACCGGAGCTGCCAATGTGACTGTTAAAGCCGACACTTCCAATCCGCACGCTATAACCCATACTGGCAATTTGCGCGGCATACCCAGCGGTTGCGATTCTGGCGTTATCCTCACAACAGCCGATGCGAGCATGATCGTCGCTGCGGGCAAACTGACTGCAAAATAGTCGTTCTCCGGGATCTGTGGCCAGTTTTTGCATAGAAGAAACTTCCTGATGCGCGAAGTTTTCATCCGCCAGCCATTTTTTCCACGCATACTCAACCAGACTCTCCGCCCAGTCCGTATATCCTTCCTCAATCAGTGCATGATGAATATCGGCATAACTACCGCCACGTGGGAAATGGCGCAGAAACCAGCGATACATCACCGCTCCGATACGCCATTCTCGCAGGTCTGCTCGTGTAATGATCATTCGTTAGTGCCGGTGATAGCCATCGACCATGCTTTTAAAGGTTTCGTGTGGCGTACGCCCCGTGGTGCAAAGATAAAGATGACCGAAGATAAAAAAGAGGCTTATAAATGCCAGAGCAAAATGCGCCTGCAATAACCAGTATCTTACGCCAGGAAACACATCTCCCACGGCTTGCGGATAGAGACACAGCAGCTCCGTCAATAGTAACAACGGCAGCAATCCATACATGACACCAACATAGGCAACCTGCTGTAAGGGATTAAATTTAGACTGGGTTGTTGCCGGGAAAGGATGTTCTTCCCCCTGCATAATGCCAAACAAATAGAATCGCGTTTGTTTTGCCGCTCGCTCCAGCCACCCCTGACGACGAATGCGATAGTGGTGACCATTACCCCCAACGGCATTGATCAGAACAAAGCCGAGCCAGCATGCCAGTAACAAAAATCCGCAAACTTCATGCACCGCAACCAGACTTTTAACCGCAGTTGCGCCCACCAGCGCAAAGTGATTTATCAGCCCACTTGCCAGCAACAATACAAAGAGTAACGCATTCGACCAGTGCCATAATCTGACCGCTTTGCTGTAAAGATAAACCTTCTCACCATGGTCGGTGGCTGATTTCTTCACGCCACGAGCACGAAGCAAGGCATGCAGCCCCAGCACCAACCACATCCCTACCAGCAATAGTCCGGCAATGATCAACCACACCGGCCAAAATTGGGGAGTGAACAGTGGCACATAGTTCGCCAACTGGCTCTGAAACTGTTCAGCATGTTGCGACGGGTTCATACATTTTCCTTTTTAATCAAATGTTGACCGAACCGGCGATACAGGTGCGGTTTCCCGGCACCAGGTAGCTGATATTGATAGTATTTATTTTCCTGCAACCACGCCTGAATTTCTGGGCTATCTTCGCGACCAAAGATCAATGCGTGTTCCGGACAGGCGCTGACGCAAATGGGCGGAAAGCCTTTTGCCAGTCGGGACTCAGCGCAGAAATCACATTTATCTGCCACTTTAGTGACAGGGTTAAGGTAGCGAACCTGGTAAGGACAAGCGCCAATGCAATAACTGCAGCCGATGCACTGCGATTTTTCTACCCGTACGATCCCCTGCTCATCACGCCACGATGCCGCTGTCGGACAAACGTCGATGCACGGAGCATCTTCGCAGTGCTGACATGACTGGCGAAAAAAGTGATACTGCGTTTCGTTGTCGTTATCGGTGACTGGAATGTGTGCTATCGATAAACGGCTTCCCTGAGCGGGGACGTGGTTAGTTTTACGGCATGCGCGGGCGCAAATATTACAGCCATTGCACCGTGACTCGTCATGAATCATGGCATACCGAACTTCCTTTTCTTGCCTCGTGTTCGCTAACAGAGAAGACGCAGAACCAGTAAAAAAGATTACTGTTCCCATCCCCAGAACAAATTTGCGTCGAGTGAAGGACATCTGATTATCCCCTAATGCAGTGGCTGCTACTGTCCACCCTATCCATGACATCTCCCTGAAATTTCAGGGGTTCTGAAACTGCTCTACCTCGAACCATTCGCATAAGCCATACGCCTTGCCATAGGTCATAAATCGCTCGCTAAACAAGTACAACACCGCCGTCGATGACTCCACCTGCCGTATATCGGCATATTCAGGTGCAACATCCATCGCGGCGATCGCGGCTTCAATCTGCGCTTCCTGGAAGTAATATGGCGCTTGCATCAGCATGGCGACTTTGTAAGGACGAGGATACGTCTGGCACTCAAAACGAACGGCGTGTGCAATAGCGCGACAAATGTCCTGCTCCACAACTTGCAAAGACATCGCCGCGTAGTTTTCACTCATGGCCTGCGTTGAGTAATAGTAATCATCCTGGCTTCCCGTCAAACAAGCGATATCCGCGTGGTCTCCGTTCTGCTTAATGTTTTCCAGCAAAACTGACAGTTCCTCTTCTGCAACCGAATAGGGCGGCGAGAGAAACACGGCGCGCGCCACCAGCTGCCCAGCCGCAGAATGCTGACGAATGAACTCTGCCAGGATTTCAGCAGGTTCTGGTTCGGTTACCGTATCAACGGGGTGACGCATCCCCTGCAACCATTGCCGCTTCGCCTCATCAACTTCGCTGACTTTCGCTAACGGCAATTCATCCTGATGGTTCATCTCACCCATTCCTTACGCAGGCAGTAGATTGTGTGCTGCCAGATCGGCGGCAATATCTTCCAGCCCCAGACGCTGCAATGTTTCACGGGTCGGACAACCAAGCTGTGGGTCCCAGCCCATTTCTTTGTAGAACATCGTGAGCGAAGCATGCATATCGTCACGATCCATTTTGTCAGTACCTTCAGTAAAGACCGGGATCTGCGGATCCTTATCGAATACCCAGGAACAGATAAGATCGTGCTCATTACGCATATCTTTAGTTTGCATCAGTTTTACCGTGTAGGCGCGATGCAACGTAAAGATACGCTCTGCAGCTAAATCTAATTTTTCCTGAGTCATATCTTCGCCAGTGATCGCTTTGAAGAATTTGGCTTCAAGCGCCAGATCGCCCCGATAATTACGGCTTTTCAGCGGCGAAACGGTCATTGGCCAGACCCAGTTGCACAGGGTGACGGCGTTATGCAAACAGACCCGCAACAGCGACCACTTAGCATATTTAATTTTTGCGTCATTGATTGGCGTGTAGTTTTTGGTTTCATCGTAAGCATCTTCAGAACCAAAAAGTTCTTTCGCCACTTCACGTTGCAGTTTCAATGGCAAGCCGGAACCAATAAAGTTGATATGGGTATGCGTCATGCAGTCACGGTTGAACATACAGTTAACAATGGAGCCGACCTGCGCTGACGCTTCATTGGCGTGGTGAACTGGATAGCCAAACGGCGACCAGAGTTTATTTTTCGCGTAGCCCCAGTACTCTTCACCCAAATTCCAGCGTTCTGCGATGGCATATGAACCATCAGCCAGGTGACTCAGCTCACCCACGCGATGCGCCAGACGGTAGTAAAAATCTTTAATGAAGTTAACGTCACCCGCTTCCAGTTGATCCCAGCGAATTTCCGCATACTCTTCAGCAGGCAGAACACGCTTGAACACCCCTTTGCTGTAACAATAGGTAAAGTCGCGATGAAGCTGACCATAGTTACACCATAGGCCGTAGTCATCGAACAGATTCAGACCAACCAGGTTACCAATCACACGACCATCATCTTTATCTTCAAAATCTTTCGGACCGTTCGGGAAGATGGTGGTATGGACAAAGTTTGCTACACAAGTGTTACCACCTGTGCTGGGCACGCCAAACTCTTTCACCCGAGGAATATTCATTTGGGTCATACAACGGATCGGGCAAGAGTGGCAGCCACTCATTTTTACTGTGTATTTCTCTGCCGCCGGACCTAAGTCAAAAACGGATTTATAGGTACGAAAGCCGACCGTGTTCTGATTGCCTGGCGGAATCTCACCCGTTTCAATCGGACCACCTTCAGCCGCGCCCCAAAACAACCCTTTACGTGCAGTCCAACGTGACTTGGGATCTGAATACTCTGCCCACGATTGCGGCGTACTTGGCACGACATGGTTGTTATTCGCACCGATAAGTTCAGTCATCATGTAATCGTTGAGACGCTTCATCTCCTGACGATCGGCAATGTTGACCCCTTTCGTCCCTTCAACCGCAATCGCTTTCAGGTTTTTCGAACCCATTATTGCGCCAGTTCCCGCACCACCGCTATGGTTACGGCTATTCAACATGCCAGAGAGAGGAACAAGGTTTTCCCCAGCCTGACCAATAGCCGCCACACAGGTTTCAGGGCTGGTCAATCGACAAATCTCTTCCGTCGTTGCGCGCGTCCCTTTTCCCCATAAGAAATCGGCTTTTTCCAGGCTAACTTTGTCATCTTTAATATTCAGCCATACCGGTGATTTCGCTTTCCCTTCGATAATAATGACGTCGTATCCAGCGAATTTCATTTGCGCTGCAAAAAAGCCCCCCATATGGGCATCGACGACTAAATTTCCTTTGGTAAAAGTAGAAAGTGAGGTGATATTTACGCGAGAACTACAGGGGGCACCAGATCCAGTTAATGGGCCGGTAGCAAAGACTAATTTATTCGCTTCATCGAAAGGTTTCGTGCCTGGCGGTACTTCGTCATACATAATTTTGTAGCCGAAGCCCATGCCACCGACAAAACTTTTAAACTTACTGGAATCTTCGAGGGTAATATTTCCTGTCGTGAGATTGACTCTTAATATATTACCTGTCCAACCGTTAGCCATGATTTTTTCCTTTGCAAGATTCACACAGTAATATCTTTCCACTCGATAATTTTTAACGCCCCTGTTGGGCAGGCGTTTGCGCATTCACCGCATAACACACATTTCGAGGATTTTTTACTTTCGGTATTTACGGTGGCCATCATCCACGGGCACGCCGTAGTACAGGCGCTACAGCCAATACAACGTTTATGATCGACGGTAATACAGCCTTCTTCCTGTTGCCAGGTAATCGCACCAATCGGGCAGACATTCATGCATTGCGGTTCTTTGCATTGACGGCAGGTGTCCGCGGTATAGTTGAGATCGCCATACAGGCCGCCACCAGAGCCAACCCCGTTATCGCCAAAGAAATAATTGCGATGGATTTTGATACGGGAGAAGAATGTCCCTACTGAGCCATCGTTGAAGTTGGTACAAGAGATTTCACAGCGGTGGCAACCCGTGCATCGCGCACGATGGGTCACCAGCACCCCTTTGGGTGTATTTATCAAGCCTACTGTGCCGCTATCAATATCTTCCTGTTTGCAACCCAAAAGTGACAGTAACGCAGGGGCAATTGTTAAACCAGCAAGGCCTTTTCCTGATATACGCAAGAATTCTAATCGCGTTAAGCCAATATTTAATAGTGGACGATCAACCGGGTTCATTTATTTCGCATCCTCTTCGCAAACACAGTGCTGACAATTCAGCAGCCTGATATTAGGCACTCAACTAATACGCTGCTGACTCTGTCCTCAACACCAGATATTTTCCCTAACCCAATAGTGTATGAGAAAAGATTTAACGCTGATAAACTAATCCTTTATGGTTAGGAGAAAAAATAATGTGATTATTCTGGGCTCTTAACATTGATCGTTATCAATTAAAATCACAAAGCAAGAAATTATAAGTGAAGTGATATTTATTATCATTTGAAATAAATTTAACTTAACCGACAATTATTTGTGAAGTTCATCGCAGAAAATAAAAATAACTTTATCGCTATAAATTAAAATACACACCGAAATTCGTATAATTTCAGCAGTTGTTATTTAGAATGATTAACTGGACCGCAACTGAAGCAAGAATATCAGGATGAAGCTTACCGCCTCATCCTGAATGGTCATTTTACCAGTGCGTTAATGACGGTTTCCATCGCCTGCTTTTCCAGCTCACTGCGCTGAATGCGTTTATTGGCTAATGCTGTACGTAATACGCCTGCGATAACAATATGCTTTGGTTCCTGCCCCAGATCGCGCATTTCCAGCACAACTTTACCGACAACTCTGCACATTTCTCGGTACAGTTCATCCTCTTTTGTCCGATTTCCCATTCTTTATACCTATTTATCATGCCAACTATCAGCATATATCAATCTAACCAATTAAACAAAAATCAAACAAAATCAGATAAATAACGCGATAAATTATTTTAACTGTAGCAATTGAGCGATGATGTATTTATACACCGGATGAACTTTCACTTATCTTCACAGTGACACCCCCGGCACAAGACGTTGCGCAAACAGCGAAGTTTTTGCGTAACCTTTTCCCTGGAACGTTAAATCTTTGATAACAATTTATTGTCTAACAAGTTGTATATTTTTTGAAACGCTGTTTTTGTTTTCCTTTTGGATTAATTTCAGCGTATAATGCGCGCCAATTGACTCTTGAATGGTTTCAGCACTTTGGACTGTAGAACTCAACGACTCAAAAACAGGCACTCACGTTGGGCTGAGACACAAGCACACATTCCTCTGCACGCTTTTTCGATGTCACCTATCCTTAGAGCGAGGCACAACCACTTTCGTAATACCGGATTCGCTTTCCGGCAGTGCGCCCAGAAAGCAAGTTTCTCCCATCCTTCTCAACTTAAAGACTAAGACTGTCATGAAAAAGACCAAAATTGTTTGCACCATCGGACCGAAAACCGAATCTGAAGAGATGTTAGCTAAAATGCTGGACGCTGGCATGAACGTTATGCGTCTGAACTTCTCTCATGGTGACTATGCAGAACACGGTCAGCGCATTCAGAATCTGCGCAACGTGATGAGCAAAACTGGTAAAACCGCCGCTATCCTGCTTGATACCAAAGGTCCAGAAATCCGCACCATGAAACTGGAAGGCGGTAACGACGTTTCTCTGAAAGCGGGTCAGACCTTTACTTTCACTACTGATAAATCTGTTATCGGCAACAGCGAAATGGTTGCGGTAACGTATGAAGGTTTCACTACTGACCTGTCTGTTGGCAACACCGTACTGGTTGACGACGGTCTGATCGGTATGGAAGTTACCGCCATTGAAGGTAACAAAGTTATCTGTAAAGTGCTGAACAACGGCGACCTGGGCGAAAACAAAGGTGTGAACCTGCCTGGCGTTTCCATTGCCCTGCCAGCACTGGCTGAAAAAGACAAACAGGACCTGATCTTTGGTTGCGAACAAGGCGTAGACTTTGTTGCTGCTTCCTTTATTCGTAAGCGTTCTGACGTTATCGAAATCCGTGAGCACCTGAAAGCGCACGGCGGCGAAAACATCCACATCATCTCCAAAATCGAAAACCAGGAAGGCCTCAACAACTTCGACGAAATCCTCGAAGCCTCTGACGGCATCATGGTTGCGCGTGGCGACCTGGGTGTAGAAATCCCGGTAGAAGAAGTTATCTTCGCCCAGAAGATGATGATCGAAAAATGTATCCGTGCACGTAAAGTCGTTATCACTGCGACCCAGATGCTGGATTCCATGATCAAAAACCCACGCCCGACTCGCGCAGAAGCCGGTGACGTTGCAAACGCCATCCTCGACGGTACTGACGCAGTGATGCTGTCTGGTGAATCCGCAAAAGGTAAATACCCGCTGGAAGCGGTTTCTATCATGGCGACCATCTGCGAACGTACCGACCGCGTGATGAACAGCCGTCTCGAGTTCAACAATGACAACCGTAAACTGCGTATTACCGAAGCGGTATGCCGTGGTGCCGTTGAAACTGCTGAAAAACTGGATGCTCCACTGATCGTGGTTGCTACTCAGGGCGGTAAATCTGCTCGCGCAGTACGTAAATACTTCCCGGATGCCACCATCCTGGCACTGACCACCAACGAAAAAACGGCTCACCAGTTAGTACTGAGCAAAGGCGTTGTGCCGCAGCTGGTTAAAGAGATCACTTCTACTGATGACTTCTACCGTCTGGGTAAAGAACTGGCTCTGCAGAGCGGTCTGGCACACAAAGGTGATGTCGTAGTTATGGTTTCTGGTGCACTGGTACCGAGCGGCACTACTAACACCGCATCTGTTCACGTCCTGTAATATTGCTTTTGTGAATTAATTTGTATATCGAAGCGCCCTGATGGGCGCTTTTTTTATTTAATCGATAACCAGAAGCAATAAAAAATCAAATCGGATTTCACTATATAATCTCACTTTATCTAAGATGAATCCGATGGAAGCATCCTGTTTTCTCTCAATTTTTTTATCTAAAACCCAGCGTTCGATGCTTCTTTGAGCGAACGATCAAAAATAAGTGCCTTCCCATCAAAAAAATATTCTCAACATAAAAAACTTTGTGTAATACTTGTAACGCTACATGGAGATTAACTCAATCTAGAGGGTATTAATAATGAAAGCTACTAAACTGGTACTGGGCGCGGTAATCCTGGGTTCTACTCTGCTGGCAGGTTGCTCCAGCAACGCTAAAATCGATCAGCTGTCTTCTGACGTTCAGACTCTGAACGCTAAAGTTGACCAGCTGAGCAACGACGTGAACGCAATGCGTTCCGACGTTCAGGCTGCTAAAGATGACGCAGCTCGTGCTAACCAGCGTCTGGACAACATGGCTACTAAATACCGCAAGTAATAGTACCTGTGAAGTGAAAAATGGCGCACGATGTGCGCCATTTTTTTGCCTGCTATTTACCGCTACTGCGTCGCGCGTAACATATTCCCTTGCTCTGGTTCCCCATTCTGCGCTGACTCTACTGAAGGCGCATTGCTGGCTGCGGGAGTTGCTCCACTGCTCACCGCAACCGGATACCCTGCCCGACGATACAACGCTTTATCGACTAACTTCTGATCTACAGCCTTATTGTCTTTAAATTGCGTAAAGCCTGCTGGCAGCGTGTACGGCATTGTCTGAACGTTCTGCTGTTCTTCTGCCGATAGTGGTCGATGTACTTCAACATAACGCATCCCGTTAGGTTCCACGGAATATTTCACCGGTTCGTTGATCACTTTCACCGGCGTTCCCGTCCGCACGCTGGAGAATAAAGCTTTAATATCCGGTGCATTCATGCGAATACAGCCCGAACTGACGCGCAAACCGACGCTGTCCGGCGCACTGGTGCCATGAATGAGGTATTCGCCATTACCATGCGCGAGGCGCAGTGCGTAACGTCCTAGTGGGTTATTGGGCCCGGCAGGAACGACTGGTGGTAATTTAATGCCACGCTCCAGCGAACGTTGACGAATGCCCGCCGTAGGCGTCCAGGTTGGGTTAGGGATTTTCTGCCCCACACGCGTTTCCATCACCGGCGTTTCCAGCCCCTGCAAACCAATACCTATCGGATAAACCTGCACGATATTTTCTCCCGGCGGATAATAATAAAGGCGCAGCTCTGCAAGGTTTACAATAATCCCCTGACGCGGCGCATCAGGTAATAATAGTTGTGAAGGAATAGTTATCGTCGTACCGGGTTTTGGCACCGGGGCGATAGTGTTATTGGCTTCAAGGATCAACATTGCCGCAGTATCAAAACGTCGGGCGATGGCCTGAAGGTTTTTATCCCCTTCTTGCACCGTATACGTTTGATTTTGCCCAACCAGTCGACTGCCGGTTGATGGTAGCGGATAATCAACCGCCCAGGCAGCCTGGATGGCGCTAAAAGCGCCGATAAGCGTGAGTGTAAGCAAAGACGCGCGTTTCATTGTAAACCTCCTGTATTTGCCGGAGACTCACGCTGAAACGTCGGATGGCGCTTATGTTCACCTGAAACCAAAACACTCCTGTGCAGGCCAGTGTAAACATTGACCACCCGGCAATGTGAGCCAACCGGATGAAAGCTGTCCCTTTAGTTTAGCTAAGTGCAGCGGCTTTGGCGCGAATTGCGCGAATCATCGCTTCCAGACCTTGTGAGCGTGATGGGGTGAGATGTTGGGTGAGCGCCATTTTTTCAAACCACGGGCGCACATCGAAATTGACAATATCCTGCGGCGTCATTTGATCGTAAAGAATAAAGACGACCGCAATAAGCCCTTTTACAATGGCCGCATCGCTGTCGCCATGTAATTCAATAATTCCCTGCGCATTTTGACGCATTACAATCCACACCTGACTCTGGCAGCCCTGGATGCTATTTTGCGGGCTTTTGTCTTCGTCACGTAATTCTGGCAGACGCTGACCCAACTCAATAATGTAGAGATATTTCTCTTCCCAGTTGGCGCAGCGTAAAAAATTACGCAGCAATTTTTCTTTATCCGGCAATAAAGCCATAGTGCCTCCCTGTTATCCCAGCAGACGGTGAATACGTTGCAGGCCGGTCACCAGACGATCCACTTCTTCATGGGTGTTATACATGGCCAGCGATGCCCGACACATCGCAGGGACGTTGTAATAGGCCATTAATGGCATTGCGCAGTGATGTCCGGTACGCACAGCAATGCCGTAATTATCGAGAAAACTGCCAACATCATAGGCGTGGTGTTTACCGAGATTAAAAGCAATAACGCCAAGCCTGTTTTGTGGGCCATAGAGAGTGAGATCCGGTACAGATTCCAACTGTGATAACGCGTAATGCATCAGATTCTGTTCATACTCGGCTATGTTATTAAGCCCCAGCGCCGAAACATACTCCAGCGCCGCGCCAAGACCAATGATGCCTCCGGTATTGGGTGTACCGGCTTCAAACCGCCATGGTGCTTTGGTCCAGGTAGTGCCTTCACTCAGGCTGACGGTGGCGATCATAGAACCGCCCCCTTCCCACGGCGGCATCTCCTGCAACAAGGCTTCTTTGACATAAAGAATGCCAATTCCGGTAGGGCCATACAGTTTATGCCCGGAGAACACGTAAAAATCGCAATCCAGCGCCTGAACATCCACCGGATGATGCATCACCGCCTGAGCGCCATCCACCAGCACTTTTGCGCCATGTTGATGCGCAAGTGTGATCATCTCCGCCAGCGGATTTTCTGTCCCAAGCACGTTGGAGACATGAGTAATTGCCAGCAGACGAGTTTTCTCATCAAACAGCGTAGGCAGCGTCTCCAGTTGCAGAGTACCGTCGGGGTTGAGCGGGATCACACGCAGCTCTGCGCCAACGCGTGCACAAAGCATCTGCCAGGGGACAATGTTAGCGTGGTGCTCCATCTGACTGATGATGATGTTATCGCCCGCTCGCACATTGCTGTTGCCCCAGCTATTGGCGACCAGATTGATCCCTTCCGTCGTGCCGCGGACGAACACCAGCTCTTCCGCCGAACGGGCATTAATAAACAGCGAAGCACGCTTGCGCACGTTCTCCATTTTCTCGGTCGCCTGGGCGCTTAAGGTATGAATACCGCGATGCACCGCCGCGTAGCCATGACGATAAAACTCAGCCTCGGCATCAATCACCTGGCTCGGTTTCTGCGCACTGGCGGCGCTGTCGAGATAAGCCAGCGGCAAACCGTTTACCTCACGAGAAAGCACCGGAAAGTCGGCCCGCACTTTGTCGACGGAAAAAGTCATCTTGCACCTCCTGGCAGTCGTTGACCGATTCGGGCCAGCACCTGCTGTTTAAGCCCCTCATCACGCAGTGCTTCCGTCAGTTCGGCAGCAAAGGCGTAAATGATCATCTGCTGGGCATCTTGCTGATTGATCCCGCGCGAGCGCAGATAAAACATCTGTTCGTCATCAATACGCCCCACCGTCGCGCCGTGGCTGCATTTCACATCATCTGCATAGATTTCCAGCTGCGGTTTCGTATCCACTTCCGCCAGTTTGCCCATCAGCAGATTATTGTTGGTCATCTGACCATCCGTTTTGATGGCGTGCTGCGCGACGTTGATCAAACCGTTAAATACCGCGCGGCCTTTGTCGCTGACGATAGTTTTGTGCAACTGTCGGCTGTTACAAAAACCTTTATTGTGTTCCAACCAGGTACGAGTATCACACACCTCGTTTTTCACCGGCATCGCCAGGCTATTGATCCGCAGCGTGCTGTTTTCGCCATTGAGTTGCGTACTGGTGTTGTGTCGTAACACTGCGCCACCCAGCAGGAAACTGTGGCTAAATGCGGTGGCATCGTCAGCCAGCAACAAATCGTTATGAGCAAAGTGGTGACTGAGCGGGTTTTCAAACGCCAGCTTGATATGCTGCAAATGGGCGTTCGCTGCGACGTTGATAGTGAACCGTGCGCCGGTGAAGTGACGAGCATCATTAAGGCTGACAAAATGTTCGATCACCGTTGCTTCGGCACCTTCCGCCAGATCCAGATGATGCCGGTAATGGGCAGTATTCACCTCTTCACCTGCCACGCCCTGGGTGATATGCATTAACAGCAATGGCTTTGCCGGCCGTTGACCGCGCTTCACGGCGATATGCGTCACGCTTTGTGCCAGGCTTTCCGTCAAATGCAGAAACACTTCCGCCTGAATAGCGTCGGGTAACCCCTGACGGTCGTCGTTAATGCTCACTTCATATCCGCTGCCTTCAGTTGCATCGCTCAGTGCGGGCACGTAACGTCCATCGACAAACACCAGCCGCACGGCGTCTAATGTTAACGCTAAGGCATCACGCTGCTGTGGGGATATCTCCCCCGCAATGCTGACAAACTGGCTATTGGTCAGCCCGTCCAGCGGCGTATATTTCCAGTTTTCATGTTTACGTGTCGGCAGTCCGGTACGCAGCAATTGTTGTAAATGCTGCTGTGCTTGCGGGGAGCGTTTCGCCCCTTCAGCTTCAAACAAATGATGCCACTGTTGCAGTGCGTTACTGCTGTTCGGTAAGCCAGCCATAACCCTGCTCCTCCAGTTGTTTGACCAACGTGAAATCGCCGGATTTCACAATTCGTCCCTGATACAGCACATGGACGTAATCAGGCTTGATGTAGTCGAGAATGCGTTGGTAGTGCGTAACAATGATGAATGAACGCTTGCCGTCACGCAGCGAGTTCACGCCATCGGCAACCACTTTTAATGCGTCAATATCCAGCCCGGAGTCTGACTCATCAAGAATGCATAACTCCGGTTCCAGCACCGCCATTTGCAAAATATCGTTGCGCTTTTTCTCGCCGCCGGAAAAACCAACGTTTACCGAACGGGTTAATAAATCTTCCGGCATCTTCAGGGGAGCGATTTTCTCTTCCATCAAATCCTGAAAATCAAAGCGGTCGAGCGTTTCCTGCCCACGATAGCTGCGCACCGCATTAAGTGCCGTTTGCAGGAAAAACTGGTTACTGACGCCGGGAATTTCCACCGGATACTGGAAGGCCATAAAGATGCCTTCACCTGCACGATCTTCCGGCGACAGCGCAAGCAAATCTTTGCCTTTAAACTCAACCGTGCCGCTCGTCACTTCATAATCTTCTCGCCCGGCAAGCGTTGCCGATAAGGTACTTTTGCCCGAACCATTGGGCCCCATAATGGCGTGAACTTCGCCGGGACGAACGTCGAGGCTTAATCCACGCAGGATAGCTTTATCTTCCACGCTGACGTGTAAATCTTTAATACTTAACATGTTTATTCCTTATCCGACGCTGTGTTCAAGACTGATGGCGAGGAGTTTTTGTGCTTCAACGGCAAATTCCAGCGGCAGTTCCGAGAACACGTCTTTGCAAAAGCCGTTAACAATCATCGAGATGGCATCTTCTTCGCTGATCCCGCGTTGCAGGCAGTAAAACAGTTGATCTTCACCAATACGTGATGTCGTTGCCTCGTGCTCCAGCTGAGCGCTGTTATTGCGACATTCGACATACGGGAAGGTATGCGCCCCACAATTAGCGCCAATCAGCATTGAGTCGCACTGAGTGAAATTGCGCGCATTGGTTGCCGTCGGCATGATTTTCACTAAGCCGCGATAACTGTTCTGACTATGTCCGGCAGAGATCCCTTTCGATATAATGGTCGATTTGGTGTTTTTACCGATGTGGATCATCTTGGTGCCGGTATCCGCTTGCTGATGACCGCTGGTCAGAGCCACTGAGTAAAACTCACCAATGGAGTTATCGCCGCGCAAAATGCAGCTGGGATATTTCCACGTAATCGCTGAGCCGGTTTCTGATTGCGTCCATGACATTTTGCTGTTTTCGCCTTCGCACAAAGCACGCTTGGTGACGAAGTTGAGAATACCGCCGGTGTTGTTATCGCCAGGGAACCAGTTTTGTACCGTGGAATATTTCACCTCGGCGTTTTTATGGATGATGACTTCCACCACCGCCGCGTGTAACTGATAGCTGTCACGCACCGGAGCGGAACAGCCTTCAATGTAGCTAACGTAGCTGTCTTCGTCGGCCACCAGAATGGTGCGCTCAAACTGCCCGGTTTTTTCCGCGTTAATGCGAAAATAGGTGGAAAGTTCCATCGGGCAACGCACGCCTTTAGGCACATAAATAAACGTACCGTCAGAGGCTACCGCCGCATTAAGTGCGGCAAAGAAGTTGTCATTCCCCGGCACCACGGTGCCGAGATATTTACGCACCAGTTCCGGGTGATCGTGGATCGCCTCGCCAAAGGAACAAAAAATAATTCCCTGCTCCGCCAGTTTTTCGCGATAAGTAGTGGCAACCGAAACAGAGTCGAAAATGGCATCCACTGCCACCTCTTTGCCTTCCCGCACGGGAACGCCCAACTGCTCAAACGCCGCCTCCACCTCTTTACTTAAAAAGGCGTTCGCGCCAGTTTGCTGCACCGCGCCGGGTTCAGACGCGCAGTTGTCGTCACAATTACCGCACGATGGTGCCGAGTAGTAGCTGTAATCCTGATAATTCAGCTTGTCGTAGTGCGCTTTCAACCAGTGCGGTTCTTCCATCTCCAGCCATGCGTGATAGGCGTTGAGACGAAACTCCAGCATCCACTCCGGCTCATTACGCTTCGCCGAAATTGCGCGCACCACCTCTTCGTTTATCCCCTTTGCCAGCTCATCGGTGGCTAACTGGGTGAAGAATCCTTCTTTATAATTCAGCGGGCCGCCGGTCCAGGTTTTGACATCGTCAGTTGCTTCAGTATTACGAGACATAGTACCGCCTATACCCCAAAGCTTTCGCCACAGCCACATTCATTCTGGGCTTTAGGGTTGTGAAATTTGAATATCTGATTAAGTCCTTCGCGAACGAAATCGACTTCCGTGCCATCAATAAAAGGCATCGCTTGCAGCGGGACAAACAGCTTCGCGCCGTCGTGTTCAAACAGCAGATCGTCTTTGTCCGGCTCGCTAACACTGTCGAGCACATAGCCAAAGCCCGCGCAGCCTGTTTGCTTAACGCCTAAGCGCACGCCGATCATACCAGGCTGCTTTGCCACCAGTTCGCGGATGTGTATCGCCGCTGCGGGTGTCAGCGTTAAGCCTTGCCAGGCGAAATCCTGTGGATTAAAGGTTCCTGAATGCATGTCCATCGATTTACCTCACTTCATCGCTTTCAGCGTATAACAGCATGTTAGTGATAATGATTATCAGTTCAACCCAGCAAACGCAGGGGCTTTAGCGTAAAACATGCTTTTTACCTGCTTTTAATAAGCATAGACCCTGATTTGTGGGTTAACAGGCACGCTAAGAATTAGGTATCTCATTGTTAGATAATGATTATTATCTAAGGAGCATTAAGGCTGTGATGAAAAAGAAAAAGTTGCATTGAAAATGACTATTTAAGGGATAGGTAAAAAAGAGCAGCGTTCAGAAATAAGAAAACCCTTAAGTCTGTGCGACACAGGCTTAAGGGTTTCTACCCCATCCGGCGCTTATCTCCGGCACTCACAGTGGCTTAGCTCTTGAAGGGGCGATAAGGATAATCTCATAAAGCTAACCCACTGTTTTAACACAAACTGCGATTTGTATTATTTTTGAACGTTATCAGGCGGGTAGATAGGCTGTATTAAAAAGGCCCTCGAACCTGGACGAAGATTAATCCAGGCCGATTTGGCGAACTCGCGACATTAAATCAGGATCAATGCACGCCCAGACGCCAGGCGAAGTAGATTTCTTCTTTTAATTCAGCAGAAGAGAGAGTAAGCAGGTCAGCAAATTCAAGTTCTAATTGTTTCAGACGCTTGAGATATTGGGCAGGTGAAAGATTGCTTTGGTCACGGCGTAAAAATTCAATGGCCAGTTGGGTGGGATCAAGTTGAGTAGACATAGCATCCTCGCTTTTAGACAAGACCTGCACAGTATACCACCGTTTACTGTGCAGATAATAACCAAAAGCAATATGCGTCACACTTTTCTGGTGACAACGTCACAAAATAGCGGTCGTCAATCGTGACGAACAGCACAAACGCCCTTTCTCATCGAAGATTTCAATCTGCCAGACCTGGTGACGCGAACCGAGATGCAACGGTTTGCATACGCCGCGCACCCGCCCTTCTCGTGCCGAGCGGACGTGGTTAGCATTGATTTCCAGACCAACCACTTTTTGCTCACCTTCGGTACATAAATAACCGGCAACGGAACCGATACTTTCGGCCAGTACCACAGATGCACCTCCATGCAGCAACCCGAAAGGCTGCTTTGTCCGTGAGTCTACTGGCATTGTCGCTTCAAGGGTGTCATCACCAATATGTTCAAAGCGAATATCCAGCAATCCCACCATGTTTCCTTCCCCCATAGCATTCAGTGCTTCCAGGGTGATTTTTCGTTTCCATATCATTTAATAATCTCCAGTAAAGCCTGCACAGGATGGCGTACCCCTGTGCCTTCAACCCGTTTTACCTGACTACGGCAGGAATATCCGGTCGCCAG
This sequence comes from Escherichia coli DSM 30083 = JCM 1649 = ATCC 11775, assembly GCF_003697165.2. GTDB lineage: Bacteria > Pseudomonadota > Gammaproteobacteria > Enterobacterales > Enterobacteriaceae > Escherichia > Escherichia coli. Next base: position 2,325,719 of record NZ_CP033092.2, on the reverse strand, counting down.
ACAGCGGTTACGCGGCAGTCGCTGCATAGCCTGATGCCAGGATAATTCATAGATCCTGAGTGAATTTTTATGGTTTTTCGCTTCATGTCCGTAAGTCCCTGCCATGCCGCAGCACCCCACGCTGACATTTTCCAGTTTCGCGCCAAAACGGGCAAATATTGCCGCCCATTGTGCTGGCGCGCCTGGCAAGGCGGTAACTTCGGTACAGTGACCAAAGAAATACCATGATTCACCGCTGACTGTAGCCACTGGCTGTGAGTCAAGTGCGCTTGCCAGCCATTCATTTGCCAGTAAGACGTTAAACTCGCCACGCTCCTCGCCCAGAGCCAGTTTATATTCATCGCGATAACAAAGTACCAGCGCCGGGTCGACGCCTACCATTGGCATACCCAGCTTCGCCATACGGTTGAGGAAATCCGCCGTCTTTTTCGCCGTCTTCGCAAAACGATTAAGAAAACCTTTGATATGCTGGGCTTTTCCATTTGGCGAAAATGGCAGTAACACGGGCTGGAAACCTAATTTTTCGACCAGACGGACAAAATCCGCCACCACTTGAGCATCGTAATAGCTGGTAAAGGGGTCCTGCACCACCAGCACCGTGCGCGCTTTCTGCTCTGCATTGAGAGCTTCAAGCTGTTCCAGCGTCATGTTTGCCGAGCGATGCCCCACCATTTGTTGTTGTAGCGAGGGGACCGACAGCAGCGGCAAATCAACCATGCCGATATGTTTTTCCGAGAGTTTGCGCACCAGCGGCTGGTTAATGAAGAAGTTAAAGGTTTTCGGCGCGCGTGCCATCAGCGGTGCGTAACTCTCAACCGTAGCGACGAGGTGGTCGCGCAGCGGGCGTAAATAACGGGTGTGATAGAGTTGCAGGAAACGAGAGCGAAACTCCGGCACATCAATTTTGATGGGGCACTGAGTCGAACAAGCTTTACAGGCCAGACAGCCCGACATCGCCTCTTTGACTTCGTGTGAGAAGTCATATTCGCCTTTATTCGCATGCCAACTATTGCGCGTGCGGGCAATTAACGTCCGCAAACTGACGCCGGATTCAGGCAGTTCTTGTTCCAGTTTGAGTGGGTCAACGCCGCGATCCGCCAACAAACGCAGCCATTCACGTACCAGCGTTGCGCGCCCTTTCGGTGAATGAATCCGGTTCTGGGTGATCTTCATCGACGGGCACATCGGACTACGAGCATCAAAGTTGAAGCATAAACCGTTGCCGTTACACTCCATTGCACCACGCCACTGCTGGCGTACCGCAATGGGGATCTGTCGATCGAATGTACCGCGCTTCACCGCGTCCACTTTCATCATCGGCGCATCGAGACCTTCTGGCGGGCAAATCTTCCCGGGGTTGAGTCGGTTATACGGATCAAACGCCGCTTTCACTTTACGCAGTTCTGCAAAAAGTTCCTCACCAAAAAACGCCGGGCTGTATTCGGCGCGAAAACCTTTGCCGTGTTCGCCCCACAACAAACCACCGTATTTCGCGGTAAGCGCCACTACATCATCAGAGATTTGCTTCATCAAAATCTCCTGTTGCGGATCGCACATATCCAGTGCTGGACGGACGTGCAAGACACCTGCGTCGACGTGACCGAACATACCGTAGCTTAAGCCGTGGCTGTCGAGCAGCGCGCGAAATTCAGCAATATAATCCGCCAGGTGTTCCGGCGGTACACAGGTATCCTCAGCAAACGGAATTGGCTTAGCAGCACCTTTGGCATTGCCAAGCAGACCAACGGCTTTTTTGCGCATCGCATAGATACGTTCAACACCCGCCAGCTCGCGGCACACCTGCCAGCCGATCACTCCTGCCTGTTGGCTGGCAATCAGCTCATCAAGCCGCACACAGAGTGCATTAACTCGCTCGTCAATCAGTGCCTCATCATCACCGGCAAATTCCACAATGTTCAGCCCGAGCATCTCTTTATCAGGCACATCGGTAATCAACTCGCTGACGGAATGCCAGACAATATCTTCCCGCGCAAGGTTGAGCACTTTTGAGTCCACCGTCTCTACCGAAAGCGCCCGCGCCTCAACCATAAACGGCGCGTTACGCAGCGCGGAGTCAAAAGAGTCATATTTGACGTTCACCAGACGGCGTACTTTAGGCAAGCGCGTAATATCCAGTCGCGCTTCGGTAATAAAGGCCAGCGTCCCTTCTGAACCCGTCAGAATGCGCGTCAGGTCGAACTCGGTCATCTCATCGTTAAAGACATGACGCAGATCGTAACCGGTAAGAAAGCGGTTAAGCTTGGGGAAGTTGTCGATGATTAACTGGCGTTGCTGACGGCAACGTTGATAAACCGTGTTATAAATTCGCCCGATTGTGGTATTGGATTTACCCAGCGTTTCCGCCAGTTCGACGGGTAAAGGTTGCGTATCGAGAATATCGCCCCCCAACAACACCGCGCGTACGCCAAGTACGTGATCTGACGTTTTGCCATAGACCAGCGATCCCTGACCGGATGCATCGGTATTGATCATCCCGCCGAGCGTTGCCCGGTTGCTGGTCGAAAGTTCTGGCGCAAAAAAGTAGCCAAAGGGTTTCAGGTACTGATTGAGTTGGTCTTTAATCACCCCGGCCTCAACGCGCACCCAGCCCTCTTCAGGGTTAATTTCGATGATGCGGTTCATATGGCGGGACATATCAACAATAATCCCCTGGTTGAGCGCCTGTCCGTTAGTGCCGGTGCCGCCGCCGCGGGGGGTAAAGATCAACGATGAATAGCGTTCCTGCGCGGCAAGACGGGCGATCAGCGCTACATCTGCGGTTGAACGCGGAAATACCACCGCATCGGGGAGAAGTTGGTAAATACTGTTGTCAGTCGACATTGTCAGACGATCGGCATAACTTGTCGCCGTATCGCCGGTAAAACCCTGTTGCTCCAGCTCTTGCAAAAAATTAAGCACCAGTTGAACGACGCCGGGTGCCTGGGAAATCTGTGGAATCATTATATTGACCCTTTCCTGCGGTCTGTGATGAGAGATTAATCGTTTGCGTGTTGCCTGAGTTGTTGTACCACATTTTTTTCTTACACGCCCATCAGAATTAAGGGCAGAATCGACCTGTTAAAAACCGCTGAAATTGCTCATCATTATGCAGGTGAGTTTCGCGTGTTCACGTCGCGTCGACGATTTGACGCACAAAAAAGGTGAAAAGTAGTTATGGTAAATGTTCGTCAGCCCAGGGATGTCGCACAAATTCTGCTTTCGGTGCTGTTTTTAGCCATCATGATTGTGGCATGTCTGTGGATTGTACAACCCTTTATTCTCGGCTTTGCATGGGCCGGTACAGTGGTTATCGCCACCTGGCCGGTATTGTTACGTTTGCAAAAGATCATGTTTGGTCGCCGCTCTCTCGCCGTTCTGGTGATGACGCTGTTATTAGTGATGGTGTTTATCATCCCTATTGCTTTGCTGGTTAACAGTATCGTCGACGGCAGCGGCCCGCTAATTAAAGCCATTTCCAGTGGTGACATGACGTTACCCGATCTGGCGTGGCTTAATACCATTCCGGTGATTGGCGCGAAGCTATATGCAGGCTGGCACAATTTGCTGGATATGGGGGGGACGGCGATCATGGCGAAAGTCCGTCCTTATATTGGCACCACCACCACCTGGTTCGTTGGGCAGGCGGCGCATATCGGGCGCTTTATGGTGCATTGTGCGCTGATGCTTCTCTTCAGCGCCCTGCTGTACTGGCGCGGTGAACAGGTGGCACAAGGCATTCGCCATTTTGCAACCCGTCTGGCAGGCGTTCGCGGAGATGCCGCCGTGCTGCTGGCGGCACAGGCTATCCGCGCGGTGGCGCTGGGTGTGGTGGTGACGGCGTTAGTACAGGCAGTGCTTGGCGGTATCGGCCTCGCCGTATCCGGCGTACCTTATGCAACTTTGCTAACGGTGTTAATGATCCTCTCCTGCCTTGTCCAGCTTGGACCGTTGCCGGTACTGATTCCGGCGATTATCTGGCTCTACTGGACTGGCGATACCACCTGGGGAACGGTATTGTTAGTTTGGAGCGGTGTGGTTGGCACGCTCGATAACGTCATCCGCCCAATGTTAATTCGCATGGGTGCCGATTTACCGCTGATCCTGATCCTCTCTGGCGTTATTGGTGGTTTGATTGCTTTCGGGATGATCGGTCTGTTTATTGGTCCGGTTCTGTTAGCCGTTTCCTGGCGTCTGTTTGCCGCGTGGGTGGAAGAAGTCCCACCGCCGACGGACCAACCGGAAGAAATTCTCGAAGAACTTGGCGAAATCGAGAAACCGAATAAGTAATTTCTCATCAGGCGGCTCTGCCGCCTGATTGTTAACCCCTGCTAATTGATATTTGCTTGCTCTTCCCCATATTTTCCTGCTTACCGCTATTCAGCTGGTAGTACCTGTCGCAAATTCTTTACAGTTTTTAAACTAATGAGACGAATCTGATCGACGCAAAAAGTCCGTATGCCTACTATTAGCTCACGGTTATAAATCAACATATTGATTTATAAGCATGGAAATCCCCTGAGTGAAACAACGAATTGCTGTGTGTAGTCTTTGCCCATCTCCCACGATGGGCTTTTTTTTAACATTTTTCCGCTTCGCTACCTCGCCCCTCACTCTTTCCAATAATGTTGCACAAGATACTGTGACTCTCTTCAAGCCGTCAGCAGGCTGATAATGTTATTTATATTTTATTGTTTATTTCATGCAGCCATTACACGATGAACGCTTATGAACTCCAGGCACTTCGCCATATTTTTGCCATGACTATTGATGAATGCGCGACCTGGATTGCCCAGACCGGTAACAGTGAAAGCTGGCGTCAGTGGGAAAATGGCAAATGCGCCATTCCTGATTGTGTAGTCGAGCAACTGTTGGCTATGCGTCAGCAACGAAAAAAACATCTTCATGCCATCATAGAGAAAATAAATAACCGCATCGGCAACAACACCATGCGTTTTTTCCCCGACTTAACCGCGTTTCAACAAGTCTACCCTGATGGCAATTTTATTGACTGGAAGATCTATCAATCGGTAGCCGCTGAATTATATGCACACGATCTGGAGCGGCTTTGTTAATTTCTCCACAGAAAGGAATTGTCGTTGTTACAACAATAATGAACGGATACTGACACAACATCGCTACACTTTTTAAAGCACCTTTGCTAAGTAGAACCTATGAAAAATCCCTATTACCCTACCGCACTTGGGTTGTATTTTAATTACCTGGTGCATGGTATGGGCGTCATTTTGATGAGCCTGAATATGGCCTCGCTGGAGACGCTTTGGCAGACTAATGCCGCGGGCGTCTCGATAGTTATCTCATCACTGGGCATTGGTCGATTAAGTGTCTTGCTTTTTGCAGGATTATTATCCGATCGCTTTGGTCGCCGCCCTTTTATCATGCTCGGGATGTGCTGCTATATGGCCTTCTTTTTTGGCATCCTGCACACCAATAACATCATTATCGCTTATGTTTTTGGCTTTCTGGCGGGAATGGCAAACAGTTTTCTCGATGCAGGCACCTATCCCAGTTTGATGGAAGCTTTTCCACGCTCACCGGGTACAGCCAATATTTTAATTAAAGCATTTGTTTCCAGCGGACAATTTTTATTACCGCTAATTATCAGCCTGTTAGTGTGGGCTGAACTGTGGTTCGGTTGGTCCTTTATGATTGCCGCAGGCATTATGTTTATTAACGCTCTGTTTTTATACCGTTGTACGTTCCCACCCCATCCGGGTCGTCACTTACCTGTCATAAAGAAAACCACCAGCTCTACGGAACATCGCTGTTCAATTATCGATTTAGCCAGTTATTCCCTATATGGCTATATCTCAATGGCAACGTTTTATCTGGTTAGCCAGTGGCTGGCACAATACGGACAATTTGTCGCTGGCATGTCATACACCATGTCGATCAAATTACTCAGTATCTACACCGTGGGTTCGCTGCTGTGTGTATTTATTACTGCTCCACTCATTCGTAATACCGTTCGCCCAACAACATTACTGATGCTGTACACCTTTATCTCATTTATCGCCCTGCTCACCGTCTGCCTGCATCCCACATTTTATGTGGTGATAATATTTGCTTTCGTCATCGGTTTTACCTCCGCAGGCGGTGTTGTACAAATTGGCCTGACGTTAATGGCGGAACGTTTTCCCTACGCTAAAGGAAAAGCAACGGGGATCTATTACAGTGCGGGCAGCATTGCAACATTTACCATTCCGTTGATTACGGCTCATCTTTCGCAAAGAAGTATTGCCGATATTATGTGGTTCGATACCGCCATCGCTGCTATCGGCTTTATACTGGCACTGTTTATTGGCTTACGCAGTCGCAAAGAAACGCGGCATCACACGCTAAAGGAAAATATCGCTCCGGGTGGGTAATGCAATATTCTTTTCAGGTTATGCAAGATCTTACGGATAAATAACTCTTTCTGCGCTAACTAAGGAAAATCGCGATCAAAAACAAACTATGACATGCAATATTCCTGGAAACATAAACTTTATGCCATGTACCCAGGGAAAATCATCTTCAGTATAGTAATTATGTAAACCGTCGGAGAACAATACGTACGGTAACGAAATTATCTTTCAGCAAGGAGCTGTGAAAATGTCTCAAAATAAGGCTTTCAGCACGCCATTTATCCTGGCTGTTCTTTGTATTTACTTCAGCTATTTCCTGCACGGCATTAGTGTTATTACGCTTGCCCAAAACATGACATCTTTGGCAGAAAAGTTTTCCACTGACAACGCGGGCATTGCCTATTTAATTTCCGGTATCGGATTGGGGCGATTGATCAGTATTTTATTCTTCGGAGTGATCTCCGATAAGTTTGGTCGTCGGGCGGTGATATTAATGGCAGTAATAATGTATCTGCTATTCTTCTTTGGTATTCCTGCTTGCCCGAATTTAACTCTCGCCTACTGTCTGGCAGTGTGCGTAGGTATCGCTAACTCAGCGCTGGATACGGGTGGCTACCCCGCGCTCATGGAATGCTTTCCGAAAGCCTCTGGTTCGGCGGTCATACTGGTTAAAGCGATGGTGTCATTCGGGCAAATGTTCTACCCAATGCTGGTGAGCTATATGTTGCTCAATAACATCTGGTACGGCTATGGGCTGATTATTCCGGGTATTCTGTTTGTACTGATCACGCTGATGCTGTTGAAAAGCAAATTCCCCAGCCAGTTGGTGGACGCCAGCGTAGCTAATGAATTACCGCAAATGAACAGCAAACCGTTAGTCTGGCTGGAAGGTGTTTCATCAGTACTGTTCGGTGTAGCCGCATTCTCGACCTTTTATGTGATTGTGGTGTGGATGCCCAAATATGCGATGGCTTTTGCTGGTATGTCAGAAGCTGAGGCATTAAAAACCATCTCTTATTACAGTATGGGTTCGCTGGTCTGTGTCTTTATTTTTGCCGCACTGCTGAAAAAAATGGTCCGGCCCATCTGGGCTAATGTATTTAACTCTGCACTGGCAACAATAACAGCTGCCATTATCTACCTGTACCCATCTCCATTGGTGTGTAATGCCGGAGCCTTTGTTATCGGTTTCTCAGCAGCTGGCGGCATTTTACAGCTCGGCGTTTCGGTCATGTCAGAGTTTTTCCCAAAAAGCAAAGCCAAAGTCACCAGTATATATATGATGATGGGTGGACTGGCTAACTTTGTTATTCCGCTGATTACCGGTTATCTGTCGAACATCGGCCTGCAATATATCATTGTTCTCGATTTTACTTTCGCGCTGCTGGCCCTGATTACCGCAATTATTGTTTTTATCCGCTATTACCGCGTTTTCATTATTCCTGAAAATGATGTGCGGTTTGGCGAGCATAAATTTAGCACCCGGTTAAACACAATTAAGCATAGAGGTTAAAGGAGTTAATTATGGATGTTACCGCAAAATACGAATTGATTGGGTTGATGGCCTATCCCATCCGCCACAGTTTATCGCCCGAAATGCAGAATAAAGCCTTAGAAAAAGCGGGATTGCCATTTACCTATATGGCCTTTGAAGTGGATAACGATAGTTTTCCCGCAGCAATTGAAGGATTAAAAGCCCTCAAAATGCGCGGAACTGGTGTATCAATGCCGAACAAACAACTGGCGTGTGAATATGTTGATGAATTAACGCCAGCGGCCAAACTGGTGGGAGCCATCAACACCATCGTTAATGATGATGGCTATCTGCGTGGCTATAACACCGACGGCACGGGTCATATTCGCGCCATTAAAGAGAGCGGTTTTGATATCAAAGGCAAAACGATGGTGCTATTAGGGGCCGGTGGTGCCTCAACGGCAATTGGCGCGCAGGGGGCAATTGAAGGTTTAAAAGAAATTAAACTCTTTAACCGTCGGGATGAGTTCTTCGATAAAGCTCTCGCCTTCGCGCAGCGGGTTAACGAAAACACCGATTGCGTCGTGACAGTCACCGATCTCGCCGATCAGCAAGCCTTTGCAGAAGCCCTGGCTTCCGCCGACATTTTAACCAATGGCACCAAAGTGGGTATGAAACCCCTTGAGAATGAATCATTGGTTAATGATATCAGTCTGTTACATCCGGGACTTCTGGTCACTGAATGCGTGTATAACCCGCATATGACGAAGTTATTGCAGCAGGCGCAACAAGCTGGTTGCAAAACGATTGATGGATACGGCATGTTGTTGTGGCAAGGGGCTGAACAGTTCACGTTATGGACTGGCAAAGATTTCCCTCTGGAATATGTTAAACAGGTCATGGGGTTCGGTGCCTGACAGGCTGACCGCGTGCAGAAAGGGTAAAAAATGAAAACCGTAACTGTAAAAGATCTCGTCATTGGTACGGGCGCACCTAAAATCATCGTCTCGCTGATGGCGAAAGATATCGCCAGCGTGAAATCCGAAGCTCTCGCCTATCGTGAAGCGGACTTTGATATTCTGGAATGGCGTGTGGACCACTATGCCGATCTCTCCAATGTGGAGTCTGTCATAGCGGCAGCCAAAATTCTCCGTGAAACCATGCCAGAAAAACCGCTGCTGTTTACCTTCCGCAGTGCCAAAGAAGGCGGCGAGCAGGCGATTTCCACCGAGGCTTATATTGCACTCAATCGTGCAGCCATCGACAGTGGCCTGGTTGATATGATCGATCTGGAGTTATTTACCGGCGATGATCAGGTTAAAGAAACCGTCGCCTACGCCCACGCGCATGATGTGAAAGTTGTCATGTCCAACCATGACTTCCATAAAACGCCGGAAGCCGAAGAAATCATTGCCCGTCTGCGCAAAATGCAGTCCTTCGACGCCGATATTCCTAAGATTGCGCTGATGCCGCAAAGTACCAGCGATGTGCTGACGTTGCTTGCCGCGACCCTGGAGATGCAGGAGCAGTATGCCGATCGTCCAATCATCACGATGTCGATGGCAAAAACTGGCGTAATTTCTCGTCTGGCTGGTGAAGTATTTGGCTCGGCGGCAACTTTTGGTGCGGTAAAAAAAGCCTCTGCGCCAGGGCAAATCTCGGTAAATGATTTGCGTACGGTATTAACTATTTTACATCAGGCATAAGCAATAATATTTCGGCGGGAATACCCTCCCCCGCCGAACTAAAAAAAGTATTTTTAACCGTATTTAATAAAAATATTTCGTGAGTCTCTGTGCGCTAATTCTCCATCTGGCGTAGGGAAAATCACACCTGAATCAGGAATTAACAATGAAACCTGTAAAACCACCTCGTATTAATGGACGAGTGCCGGTCCTGTCGGCACAGGAAGCGGTGAATTATATTCCCGACGAAGCAACACTTTGTGTGTTAGGCGCTGGCGGCGGTATTCTGGAAGCCACCACGTTAATTACTGCTCTTGCTGATAAATATAAACAGACTCAAACACCACGTAATTTATCGATTATTAGTCCAACAGGGCTTGGCGATCGCGCCGACCGTGGTATTAGTCCGCTGGCGCAAGAAGGTCTGGTGAAATGGGCATTATGCGGTCACTGGGGACAATCGCCGCGTATTTCTGATCTCGCAGAACAAAATAAAATTATTGCTTATAACTATCCACAAGGTGTACTTACACAAACCTTACGCGCCGCCGCAGCCCACCAGCCTGGTATTATTAGTGATATTGGCATCGGGACATTTGTCGATCCACGCCAGCAAGGCGGCAAACTGAATGAAGTCACTAAAGAAGAACTGATTAAACTGGTCGAGTTTGATAACAAAGAATATCTCTATTACAAAGCGATAGCGCCAGATATCGCCTTCATTCGCGCTACCACCTGCGACAGCGAAGGCTACGCCACTTTTGAAGATGAGGTGATGTATCTCGACGCATTGGTTATTGCTCAGGCGGTGCACAATAACGGCGGTATTGTGATGATGCAGGTGCAGAAAATGGTTAAGAAAGCCACGCTGCATCCTAAATCTGTCCGTATTCCGGGTTATCTGGTGGATATTGTGGTGGTCGATCCGGATCAAACCCAACTGTATGGCGGTGCACCGGTTAACCGCTTTATTTCTGGTGACTTCACCCTTGATGACAGTACCAAACTTAGCCTGCCCCTAAACCAACGTAAATTAGTTGCACGGCGTGCATTATTCGAAATGCGCAAAGGCGCAGTGGGGAATGTCGGCGTCGGTATTGCTGACGGCATTGGCCTGGTCGCCCGGGAAGAAGGTTGTGCTGATGACTTTATTCTGACGGTAGAAACAGGTCCGATTGGCGGTATTACTTCACAGGGGATCGCCTTTGGCGCGAACGTGAATACCCGCGCCATTCTGGATATGACGTCCCAGTTTGATTTTTATCACGGTGGTGGTCTGGATGTTTGTTATTTGAGTTTTGCTGAAGTCGACCAGCACGGTAACGTCGGCGTGCATAAATTCAATGGTAAAATCATGGGCACCGGTGGATTTATTGATATCAGTGCCACTTCGAAGAAAATCGTTTTCTGCGGCACATTAACTGCGGGCAGTTTAAAAACAGAAATTACCGACGGCAAATTAAATATCGTCCAGGAAGGACGGGTGAAGAAATTTATTCGGGAACTACCGGAAATTACTTTCAGTGGAAAAATCGCTCTCAAGCGAGGGCTGGATGTTCGTTATATCACTGAGCGCGCCGTATTCACGCTAAAAGAAGACGGCCTGCATTTAATCGAAATCGCTCCTGGCGTCGATTTACAAAAAGATATTCTCGACAAAATGGATTTCACCCCAGTGATTTCACCAGAACTGAAACTGATGGACGAAAGATTATTTATCGATGCGGCGATGGGTTTTGTCCTGCCTGAAGCGGCTCATTAACAGGAGTATAATGATGGATTTCTCTTTAACTGAAGAACAAGAACTGCTGCTGGCCAGTATTCGTGAACTGATTACGACTAACTTTCCGGAAGAGTATTTCCGCACCTGCGATCAAAACGGGACATACCCGCGTGAGTTTATGCGGGCACTGGCGGATAACGGTATTTCCATGCTTGGCGTGCCGGAAGAATTTGGTGGTATCCCTGCGGATTACGTCACCCAAATGCTGGCGCTGATGGAAGTGTCAAAATGCGGTGCTCCGGCATTTTTGATTACCAACGGTCAATGTATTCACAGTATGCGCCGTTTCGGTTCTGCAGAGCAGCTACGTAAAACGGCAGAGAGCACCCTGGAAACGGGTGATCCCGCCTATGCCCTGGCATTGACGGAGCCAGGCGCAGGCTCAGACAACAACAGTGCCACTACCACTTACACGCGTAAAAACGGCAAGGTTTACATCAACGGACAGAAAACCTTTATTACCGGTGCGAAAGAGTACCCATATATGCTGGTGTTGGCGCGCGATCCGCAACCGAAAGATCCGAAAAAGGCCTTTACGCTGTGGTGGGTCGACTCCAGTAAGCCCGGCATTAAAATCAATCCACTGCATAAAATCGGCTGGCATATGCTCAGCACCTGCGAAGTCTATCTCGACAACGTGGAAGTTGAAGAGAGCGACATGGTGGGCGAAGAAGGAATGGGTTTCCTCAATGTGATGTACAACTTTGAGATGGAGCGCCTGATCAACGCCGCGCGCAGCACCGGCTTTGCCGAATGCGCATTCGAAGATGCCGCCCGCTATGCCAACCAGCGTATCGCTTTTGGTAAGCCCATTGGTCATAACCAGATGATCCAGGAAAAACTGGCGCTGATGGCGATTAAGATCGACAACATGCGCAACATGGTGTTGAAAGTGGCATGGCAAGCCGATCAGCATCAGTCACTGCGCACCAGCGCGGCGCTGGCAAAACTGTACTGCGCACGTACCGCAATGGAAGTCATTGATGATGCGATTCAAATCATGGGCGGTCTGGGCTATACCGATGAGGCGCGCGTCTCCCGCTTCTGGCGTGATGTCCGTTGTGAACGTATCGGCGGCGGTACAGACGAAATTATGATTTACGTAGCAGGTCGGCAGATCCTGAAAGATTATCAGAACAAATAATCTGCAGGCGGCGCAGCCTCTTAACAAACTGCGCCGCCAGATTTATCCGGCAAGACTTACCGGTTGAGGAAATTCAGATAGGATTTCTTGTTCCGCAAAACAGTTTTTAAATTGCCTGCGGTAATCGCTGGGCGAACAGCCGACATGGCGCAAAAACAGTTTGGCAAAGTGATCGACATTTTCATAACCCACACGCCAGGAAATCTCTGCCTGTGATAATTCAGTATTAGTGAGTGACCATTTCGCTTCCGTCATACGCCGTTGAATAACATAGTTAATAGGGGAAATACGATACTCTTTGGTAAATTCATGGCAGATATAACTGACGCTGGCACGAAATTTTTTCGATAACTGCTCTAAAGTGATTTTTTCGCGATAGTTATTATTCAGATAGAAAAGAATATCTTTTATCAGAACATCTTTTTTAATATATCCCTGCTCCGAACGATAAGCATTTTTAAAGTTTTCGTAGTAAAGAATTGCTAACGTATAGGCAAATGCGTCCCATAACGAAGATGTTTGGCTATTTTTACTTTGCGGCAAAATCACACTTAGCTCATTAAATAAGGTTTTAATGACTTCTTTTCCCTGCCCTGCGGCAATTACCGGGCAAGAATGCGGTTGCAGTAGCTGATTTTCCTCAACCCCCTGAAACTGAAAGCCGTACAGCGCACAGGTACACGTCGTTGCCGGATCGTTAACGTCAGAGGCCACCGCATGCAGCCTGCCACGTTCTATCACCACAATGTCATCGGCATGCGCGACATATAACGAAGAATCGATGGTAAACCTTGCTACCCCTTTCTTGACGTAAATCAGCTCGGTTTCATTGTCATGAACGTGATGTCCAGACTCCCATTTTGGATCATCGCTAAATGCGAAACGTGAAAGCCGTGGCGTTTTACCGGCGACAAACAGCGTTTCACTGGCATTATCAAAACAGCGTTGATACATGACAACCTCCCTATTCCATGAGCAAACAAAAACAATATATGCCGGATAAAATACGGCGTGTATTGCGGTTATACAACCGCGTTTAGCGAGAGCTAAACAAGATTATTTACACTGAATGCAAGATTGCACGGTCATGGAATAACTATATTGCCGCAAATTGCACTTTTGTTTTAGCGATCGCATTTTTTTTGCAAGATTGTTAGCAAGGAAAACAGCTTGCTCCGTCGAAAACCCCGCACCGCTATCGCACACTATTTTCAGGCCATTTTTACCTTCCATCGGAGATGGTTCCGTATGCGACTCACAGGAGAAATCATGAAAATAATAACCTGCTTTAAGCTGGTGCCTGAAGAACAGGACATTGTTGTCACTCCAGAATACACCCTGAATTTCGACAATGCCGACGCCAAAATCAGCCAGTTCGATCTCAATGCCATTGAAGTTGCAAGCCAGCTTGCAACAGATGACGATGAGATAGCCGCGCTGACCGTCGGCGGCTCTTTGTTGCAGAACTCGAAAGTGCGCAAAGACGTGCTATCCCGCGGGCCGCACAGCCTGTATATGGTGCAGGATGCACAACTTGAGCATGCACTGCCTCTCGATACCGCAAAGGCGCTGGCGACAGCAGTTGAAAAGATCGGCTTCGATTTACTGATCTTTGGTGAAGGTTCCGGCGACCTTTATGCCCAGCAGGTTGGCTTGCTGGTCGGAGAACTTCTGCAACTTCCGGTGATTAATGCAGTGAGTGCTATTCAGCGTCAGGGCAATACACTGGTGATTGAACGCACGCTTGAAGATGATGTTGAAGTTATTGAACTCTCTGTTCCAGCCGTGCTCTGCGTCACCTCCGATATTAACGTACCACGTATTCCTTCGATGAAAGCCATCCTCGGCGCGGGTAAAAAACCGGTAAATCAGTGGCAGGCAAGTGATATTGGCTGGAGCCAGAGCGCACCACTTGCTGAACTGACCGGTATTCGCGTACCGCCGCAAACAGAACGTAAGCACATCATTCTCGATAACGATTCGCCGGAGGCCATTGCCGAGCTGGCGGAACATCTGAAAAAAGCCCTGAACTGAAGCCTACGGAGAAGAAACGATGAGTCAATTAAACAGCGTCTGGGTCTTTAGCGATAATCCTGAACATTATGCTGAACTGTTTGGCGGCGCTCAGCAATGGGGCCAACAGGTGTATGCCATTGTACAAAATACCGAGCAGGCGCAGGCGGTTATGCCTTATGGGCCAAAATGCATTTATGTTCTTGAGCAAAACGACGCGCTGCAACGTACTGAAAATTACGCCGAAAGCATTGCTGCCCTGCTGAAAGATAAACACCCCGCTATGTTGCTGTTGGCCGCGACGAAACGTGGTAAAGCTCTGGCCGCACGGTTAAGTGTGCAACTGAATGCGGCGCTGGTGAACGATGCCACGGCGGTGGATATTGTCGATGGTCACATTTGCGCCGAACACCGGATGTATGGCGGGTTAGCGTTCGCTCAGGAAAAGATCAACAGCCCGCTGGCGATCATTACCCTTGCACCCGGTGTTCAGGAGCCGTGCACCCGTGATATCTCTCATCAGTGCCCGACAGAAACGGTACCTTATGTTGCCCCGCGTCATGAAATTCTCTGTCGCGAACGCCGTGCGAAAGCGGCAAGCAGCGTGGACCTGAGCAAAGCAAAACGTGTGGTTGGCGTCGGTCGTGGTCTGGCGGCGCAGGATGACCTGAAAATGGTCCACGAACTGGCGGCAGTGCTGAATGCTGAAGTCGGCTGTTCACGTCCAATTGCCGAAGGCGAGAACTGGATGGAGCGTGAACGTTATATCGGTGTCTCCGGCGTGTTGCTGAAATCCGATCTCTACCTGACGCTGGGGATCTCCGGGCAGATCCAGCATATGGTTGGCGGCAACGGCGCAAAAGTGATTGTCGCCATTAATAAAGATAAAAATGCGCCAATCTTCAACTATGCCGACTACGGTCTGGTGGGCGATATCTACAAAGTCGTCCCTGCCCTGATTAGCCAGTTGAATCGCTAATTCCCTTTCAACCACATCTCCCGCTGTAAACGCAGCGGGAAGGGAGCATAACGCATGTCGGATGACAAATTTGATGCCATTGTGGTCGGTGCGGGCGTTGCCGGTAGCGTTGCCGCACTGGTCATGGCGCGAGCCGGGCTGGATGTCCTGGTGATAGAACGCGGCGACAGTGCCGGATGTAAAAACATGACCGGCGGGCGTCTTTATGCCCACACACTCGAAGCAATTATTCCAGGCTTTGCAGCATCAGCGCCGATAGAACGCAAGGTCACACGCGAGAAAATCTCCTTCTTAACCGAAGAAAGCGCCGTTACCCTCGATTTTCACCGCGAGCAACCAGATGTTCCGCAACACGCGTCTTATACCGTATTGCGTAATCGTCTGGACCCGTGGTTGATGGAACAAGCCGAGCAGGCGGGCGCGCAGTTTATCCCGGGCGTACGCGTCGATGCGCTGGTTCGTGAAGGAAACAAGGTCACTGGCGTCCAGGCCGGGGATGATATTCTCGAAGCGAATGTGGTGATTCTGGCTGATGGCGTTAACTCGATGCTTGGCCGCTCGCTGGGAATGGTTTCCGCTTCCGATCCGCATCATTACGCTGTTGGTGTTAAAGAGGTTATAGGCCTGACACCAGAACAGATCAACGATCGCTTTAATGTTACGGGCGAGGAAGGTGCCGCCTGGCTGTTTGCCGGTTCCCCTTCTGACGGCCTGATGGGCGGCGGATTCCTCTATACCAACAAGGATTCCGTATCGTTGGGGCTGGTTTGTGGATTGAGTGATATCGCCCATGCGCAAAAAAGCGTGCCGCAAATGCTGGAAGATTTTAAACAACACCCCGCCATTCGCCCGCTGATTAGCGGCGGCAAACTGCTTGAATATTCCGCGCATATGGTGCCGGAGGGCGGTCTGGCAATGGTGCCGCAGCTGGTTAACGATGGCGTGATGATCGTTGGTGACGCCGCAGGCTTCTGCCTGAATTTGGGTTTTACAGTTCGCGGCATGGATTTAGCCATTGCATCAGCTCAGGCTGCCGCCACAACGGTGATCGCCGCCAAAGAACGCGCGGATTTCTCCGCCAGCAGTCTGGCGCAATACAAACGTGAGCTGGAACAAAGTTGTGTTATGCGCGATATGCAGCATTTCCGCAAGATCCCGGCGCTGATGGAAAACCCGCGCCTGTTTAGCCAATACCCACGAATGGTCGCCGACATCATGAACGATATGTTCACCATTGACGGCAAACCAAACCAGCCGGTACGCAAAATGATCATGGGACACGCGAAGAAAATTGGGCTGATCAACTTGCTGAAAGATGGCATTAAGGGAGCAACCGCGCTATGAGCCAGAACGCTACGGTTAACGTCGACATCAAATTAGGCGTCAATAAATTCCATGTTGATGAGGGCCACCCGCATATCATTTTGGCGGCAAATCCCGATATCAATGAATTCCGTAAATTAATGAAAGCTTGCCCTGCCGGACTTTATAAGCAGGATGACGCAGGAAACATTCATTTCGATTCCGCCGGTTGTCTGGAGTGCGGCACCTGTCGGGTGCTGTGCGGCAACACTATTCTCGAACAGTGGCAATATCCCGCAGGCACCTTCGGTATTGAATTTCGCTACGGCTAATCATGCATCCCACAGGCCCGCATCTCGGGCCTGATGTTCTGTTTCGAGAGTCCAAAATGAAAGTGACATTAACGTTCAACGAACAACGTCGTGCGGCGTATCGTCAGCAAGGGTTATGGGGCGATGCTTCGCTGGCCGATTACTGGCAGCAGACCGCTCGTGCGATGCCAGACAAAATTGCCGTGGTCGACAATCATGGTGCAACGTACACCTATAGCGCGCTCGATCACGCCGCGAGCTGTCTGGCAAACTGGATGTTAGCGAAGGGTATTGAATCAGGCGATCGCATCGCATTTCAACTGCCAGGCTGGTGTGAATTTACCGTTATCTATCTTGCCTGCCTGAAAACCGGTGCGGTTTCCGTGCCGCTGTTACCTTCCTGGCGGGAAGCAGAACTGGTATGGGTGCTCAATAAGTGTCAGGCAAAAATGTTCTTTGCACCGACGTTGTTTAAACAAACGCGTCCAGTAGATTTAATCCTGCCGCTGCAAAATCAGCTTCCACAACTACAACAAATTGTCGGCGTGGACAAACTGGCTCCCGCCACCTCTTCCCTCTCATTAAGTCAGATTCTCGCCGACAATACCCCTCTGACCACGGCGATAACGACCCACGGCGATGAATTAGCCGCTGTGCTATTTACCTCCGGAACCGAGGGTCTGCCAAAGGGTGTGATGCTAACGCATAACAATATTCTCGCCAGTGAGCGGGCTTATTGCGCGCGGCTAAATCTGACCTGGCAGGATGTCTTTATGATGCCTGCGCCACTTGGTCACGCAACGGGCTTTCTGCATGGCGTAACAGCACCTTTTTTGATTGGTGCTCGCAGCGTGTTGTTAGATATTTTCACTCCTGATGCGTGTCTCGCGCTGCTTGAGCAGCAGCGTTGCACCTGTATGCTCGGCGCAACGCCGTTTGTCTATGATCTTTTGAATTTACTAGAGAAACAACCCGCAGACCTTTCAGCGCTGCGCTTCTTTCTTTGCGGAGGTACCACAATCCCCAAAAAAGTGGCGCGAGAATGCCAGCAGCGCGGCATTAAATTATTAAGTGTTTATGGTTCCACAGAAAGTTCGCCGCATGCGGTGGTGAATCTCGACGATCCTTTGCCGCGCTTTATGCACACCGACGGTTACGCTGCCGCAGGTGTAGAGATTAAAGTGGTCGATGACGCACGCAAGACTTTACCGCCAGGTTGCGAAGGTGAAGAAGCCTCGCGTGGCCCCAATGTGTTTATGGGGTATTTTGATGAACCTGAATTAACCGCCCGTGCGCTGGATGAAGAAGGCTGGTATTACAGCGGCGATCTCTGCCGCATGGATGAGGCTGGCTATATAAAAATAACCGGGCGCAAGAAAGATATTATTGTCCGCGGCGGCGAAAATATTAGCAGCCGTGAAGTAGAAGATATTTTATTGCAGCATCCTAAAATTCACGATGCCTGTGTGGTTGCGATGCCCGATGAACGTTTAGGTGAACGTTCATGCGCTTATGTCGTGCTGAAAGCGCCGCATCATTCATTATCGCTGGAAGAGGTGGTGGCTTTTTTTAGCCGTAAACGGGTCGCGAAATATAAATATCCTGAACATATCGTGGTAATCGAAAAACTACCGCGCACTGTCTCAGGTAAAATACAAAAGTTTTTGTTAAGGAAAGATATTATGCGGCGATTAACTCAGGATGTCTGTGAAGAGATTGAATAAGTTTCATCTTCGGGGATCACATAAACCCGGCGACAAAACGCCGCCGGGTATTTATTTTATTTCTTCAGTTCAGCCAGGCTTAACCAGGTTTGCACCACGGTGTCCGGGTTCAGAGACAGGCTATCGATCCCCTCTTCCATCAACCATGCAGCAAAGTCTTCGTGGTCGGATGGACCCTGACCGCAAATCCCGACATATTTGCCCTGTTTCTTCGCGGCACGAATCGCCATCGACAGCAGTGCTTTCACCGCATCGTTGCGCTCATCGAACAGTTCAGACACCACGCCGGAGTCACGATCCAGACCGAGCGCCAGCTGCGTCATGTCGTTTGAGCCAATTGAGAAGCCGTCGAAATATTCCAGGAACTGCTCTGCCAGCAAGGCGTTGGACGGGATTTCACACATCATGATGATTTTCAGCCCGTTCTCACCACGTTTCAGCCCCTGACGCGCCAGTTCCTCAACCACCGCTTTCGCCTGATCAACGGTACGCACGAACGGGATCATGATCTCAACGTTAGTCAGCCCCATGTCGTTGCGCACACGTTTCACTGCTTCACACTCCAGCGCGAAGCAGTCGCGGAAGCTGTCGGAAACATAGCGGCCCGCGCCACGGAAGCCGAGCATCGGGTTCTCTTCATCTGGCTCGTAACGCTCACCACCGACCAGATTGGCATATTCGTTCGATTTAAAATCAGAAAGACGGACAATGACGCGCTTCGGATAAAACGCGGCACCCAGCGTCGCGATCCCTTCAGTCAGACGACCAACGTAAAATTCACGCGGAGAATCAAAACCTTTCATCATCTCGCGGATTTCGTTTTGCAACTGCGGTTCCTGATCGTCAAACTCAAGCAGTGCGCGTGGGTGGACGCCAATCATACGGTTGATGATAAATTCCAGACGCGCAAGGCCCACGCCTTCGTTCGGCAGGCAGGCGAAGTCGAAAGCACGGTCCGGGTTACCGACGTTCATCATCACCTTCAACGGCAGGTCCGGCATCGTTTCTACGCTGGAGCTTTTCACGCTAAATTCCAGCAACTCCGCATAGACGTAACCGGTATCACCTTCGGCACAAGAAACAGTGACGTTCTCGCCGTCTTTCATCCGTTCTGTTGCATCACCACAGCCCACTACCGCCGGAATGCCGAGTTCACGAGCGATGATCGCCGCGTGACAGGTACGACCGCCACGGTTGGTGACGATGGCAGATGCTTTCTTCATGATCGGTTCCCAGTCCGGGTCGGTCATGTCAGTAACCAGCACGTCGCCAGGTTCGATGCGGTTCATTTCGCTGATGTCATGGATGACTTTCACCGGACCCGCGCCGATGCGATGACCGATAGCACGGCCTTCGGCGATAATCTTACCCTGTGAATGCAGCGTATAACGCTCCATGACCTGACCGCGTGAGCGCACGGTTTCCGGACGCGCCTGCACAATGAACAGTTTGCCGGTGTGGCCATCTTTCGCCCACTCAATATCCATCGGGCGACCGTAGTGTTTCTCAATTTGTACGGCCTGTTTTGCCAGTTCCTGCACTTCTTCGTTGGTCAGCGAGAAGATGTCACGCTGTTCCTGCGGTACGTCTTCGATTTTAACCTGCTTGCCGTGCTCCTGGGTCGGCGCGTAAACCATGCGGATTTTTTTCGACCCCATGGTGCGGCGCACGATAGCCGGGCGATTCGCCGCAAGTGTCTGTTTATGCACATAAAACTCATCCGGATTAACCGCACCCTGCACGACCATTTCACCAAGGCCCCATGCGGAAGTGATAAACACCACCTGGTCAAAGCCGGATTCGGTATCAATGGAGAACATCACGCCAGAAGATGCGAGGTCGGAGCGCACCATCCGCTGAACACCGGCGGAGAGCGCTACGCCACGATGGTCGTAACCCTGGTGCACACGATAAGAGATGGCGCGATCGTTAAACAGAGAAGCAAATACATGCTTCACTGCCACGAGAACGGCGTCAAAACCCTGAACGTTGAGGAAAGTTTCCTGCTGACCGGCAAAAGAAGCGTCCGGCATATCTTCTGCAGTAGCGGAGGAACGCACCGCAAACGAAGCGTTTTCGTCATCGGCGGAAAGCTGTCCATAGGCTTCGCGGATGGCGTTTTCCAGCTCAGGCTGGAAGGGAGTGTCGATAATCCACTGGCGGATTTGCGCGCCCGCTTTCGCAAGCTGGGTAACATCGTCAATATCCGTTTTATCCAGCAGTTCATAAATGCGCTGGTTTACGCCGCTTTGGTCCAGAAACTGGTTAAACGCGTCGGCGGTTGTGGCGAAACCATTCGGAACGGAAACACCCATTCCGGAAAGGTTAGTAATCATTTCACCCAGGGAGGCATTTTTGCCCCCAACCCTGTCTACATCATTCATGCCGAGTTGGTTATACCAAAGCACCAGCGGTGACGAGCCATTGTTGGACATCGAACAATCCTTTTGTGATAAATGAACGGTTTGAGAAACACATTTCTGCGCATTTATCTTTGCATATTTAACCGGATGAAAAAAACGGTGAATCGTTCAAGCAAATATATTTTTTTACTTTTTAAGACTGATCCCAGCGTTGCGCAAATCTGCTCTCTTCGACAATTTCCACATAAACCATCGGTATAAACGAAACCATAAAAATGAAATGCTGTTTTCATAAAAAATAAAATTTAAGTTTCATTTTATAAACCAGACATAACGTTCTACGCTTCTGTGCGTTTTTAATTTATGCTTTCATAGAATTATGTCTGCATCACGGGAAGAACAAAATGGATAATGCTGTTGATCGCCACGTTTTTTATATTTCTGATGGTACGGCAATAACTGCGGAGGTATTAGGACACGCAGTAATGTCACAATTTCCCGTCACTATCAGCAGCATTACGCTGCCGTTTGTCGAAAATGAGAGCCGTGCACGGGCAGTGAAGGATCAGATTGACGCAATTTATCACCAGACAGGTGTGCGCCCGCTGGTCTTCTACTCCATCGTGTTGCCGGAGATTCGCGCTATCATCTTGCAAAGTGAAGGCTTTTGCCAGGATATCGTTCAGGCGCTGGTTGCCCCGCTACAACAAGAGATGAAACTGGATCCAACGCCGATTGCTCATCGTACCCATGGCCTTAACCCTAATAATCTCAATAAATATGATGCGCGCATTGCGGCGATTGATTACACCCTTGCCCACGATGACGGTATTTCGTTGCGCAATCTGGACCAGGCTCAGGTGATCCTGCTCGGTGTTTCTCGCTGTGGTAAAACCCCCACCAGTCTGTATCTGGCAATGCAATTTGGTATCCGCGCGGCA
The DNA here is from genome assembly GCF_003697165.2 of Escherichia coli DSM 30083 = JCM 1649 = ATCC 11775. GTDB lineage: Bacteria > Pseudomonadota > Gammaproteobacteria > Enterobacterales > Enterobacteriaceae > Escherichia > Escherichia coli. The sequence continues at coordinate 2,303,635 of NZ_CP033092.2, read as the reverse complement.
AATTACCCCTTTATTGCCGACGATATGGATAATCTGGTGCTGCCCGCGTCGCTCAAACCACTTCAGCACAAATTGTTCGGCCTGACTATCGACCCGGAACGTCTGGCGGCGATTCGCGAGGAACGTCGGGAGAACAGCCGCTATGCCTCGCTTCGTCAGTGCAGGATGGAAGTCGCGGAAGTGGAAGCGTTGTACCGTAAAAATCAGATCCCGTGGATTAACAGTACCAATTATTCGGTAGAAGAGATTGCCACCAAGATCCTCGATATCATGGGCCTTAGCCGCCGAATGTACTAGAGAACTAGTGCATTGGCTTACTTTTTTGTTATCATGCTAACCACCCGGCGAGGTGTGACACACCTCGCACTTGAAATCAGCTGCGATTGGTTTATCGTGATGCGCATCACTTCCCGGTAGTCCTGCCGTAGAAGCAACAAATTTCTGAGACTTGTAATGAACAGAACTGACGAACTCCGTACTGCGCGTATTGAGAGCCTGGTAACGCCCGCCGAACTCGCGCTACGGTATCCCGTAACGCCTGGCGTCGCCACCCATGTCACCGACTCCCGCCGTAGAATTGAAAAAATACTGAATGGTGAAGATAAGCGACTGTTGGTCATTATTGGCCCCTGCTCGATCCACGATCTCACCGCTGCGATGGAGTACGCCACCCGTCTGCAGTCGCTGCGCAACCAGTACCAGTCACGGCTGGAAATCGTAATGCGCACCTATTTTGAAAAACCACGAACGGTTGTCGGCTGGAAAGGACTCATCTCCGATCCAGATTTAAACGGTAGCTATCGGGTAAATCACGGTCTGGAGCTGGCGCGCAAATTACTTTTACAGGTAAATGAGCTGGGCGTCCCTACCGCGACTGAGTTCCTCGATATGGTGACCGGTCAGTTTATTGCTGATTTAATCAGTTGGGGCGCGATTGGCGCACGTACTACCGAAAGTCAGATCCACCGCGAAATGGCTTCGGCACTCTCCTGTCCGGTGGGTTTTAAAAATGGTACCGATGGCAACACGCGGATTGCCGTGGATGCTATCCGCGCAGCCCGCGCCAGCCATATGTTCCTCTCGCCAGACAAAAATGGTCAGATGACCATCTATCAGACCAGCGGCAACCCGTATGGCCACATTATTATGCGTGGTGGCAAAAAACCGAATTATCATGCCGATGATATCGCCGCAGCCTGCGATACGCTGCACGAGTTTGATTTACCTGAACATCTGGTGGTGGATTTCAGCCACGGTAACTGCCAGAAGCAGCACCGTCGCCAGTTAGAAGTTTGTGAGGATATTTGTCAGCAAATCCGCAATGGCTCTACGGCGATTGCTGGAATTATGGCGGAAAGTTTCCTGCGCGAAGGAACGCAAAAAATCGTCGGCGGTCAGCCGCTCACTTACGGTCAATCCATTACCGACCCGTGTCTGGGCTGGGAAGATACCGAACGCCTGGTCGAAAAACTCGCCTCTGCGGTAGATACTCGCTTCTGAATGCGTGCCCATTCCTGACGGGATGGGCATTTCTGCGCAACTTGTTGTCTTCTCAACAAATTACTACTTGCTCTGGCCCGCCATAATATTGATAATAAGAATCATTGTTATATAAATTATTATTAATTTTTATGCGTTATACGGATAGCAGAAAACTCACGCCTGAAACGGATGCCAGTCACAAGACCGCTTCCCCGCAGCCCATCCGGCGAATTACCAGCCAGACACTGTTAGGTCCGGATGGCAAACTGATTATCGATCATGACGGGCAAGAATATCTGCTCCGTAAAACTCAGGCTGGCAAGCTGCTGTTGACCAAGTAGCCTTTAACTCGAGCAGCTGACTTCCAGCCGTTTACCCCAGTCGGGTGGACGACTGACATAGTCATCATCTCTGTCGCTGAAAGGATTTCGCAACGCCTCATGCAGGCGGTGCAATTCCGTCATATCATCCTTTTCTGCCGCTTCAATCGCCCGTTGCGCCAACCAGTTGCGCAACACCAGAGCCGGGTTAACGCTTTGCATCAGTTGCTGACGCTCACTATCGGTAATCTCGTCTTGTTGCAAACGCCCCCGATAACGGGCAAACCAGTCATCAAATGCCGCACGATCAATAAACTCATCACGTAGCGGTGACGCCGCGCTGTGCTGCTCGGTCAGACTCAGCATGCGGAATGTGCGGGTATAATCGCTGCGCTCTCGCGCCATCAGACTGAATAATTCATTAAGTAGCGCGTTATCCTCTTTTTGCTCCGTCATGAAGCCCAGTTTCTGCCGCATCCGTTGTCCATAATGCGTCAACAAAACCTGCTGATAGCTGTCCAGGGCCTCATTCAGCGCATCAACGGCAACAAATGGTGACAATGTCTGCGCCAGACGCTGTAAATTCCACAACGCGACGGCAGGTTGATTATCAAAGCTGTAACGCCCTTGATGATCCGAGTGATTACAAATAAAACCGGGTTCGTAATCATCAAGAAAACCAAACGGCCCGTAATCAAGCGTCAGCCCCAGCAGCGACATGTTGTCGGTATTCATCACCCCATGAGCAAAGCCGACCGTCTGCCATTGGGCAATTAACGAGGCGGTACGTGCGACAACATCGGTAAACCAGAGACGGTATTTGTCCTCCTCATCATCAAGATGTGACCAGTAATGACGAATGGCAAAGTCAGCTAACTGACGAACCTTTTCCGGCTCGCGGCGATAGTAAAAATGTTCGAAATGACCAAAGCGCAGATGACTTGGTGCCACACGCATCAGCATCGCGCCTGACTCCACCGTTTCCCGATACACTGGCGAATCGCTGGTGACGATACTTAAAGCGCGGGTCGTCGGAATGCCCAGATAATGCATCGCCTCACTGGCGAGACTTTCTCGTATCGTCGAACGTAAAACCGCCCGTCCATCCCCCATTCGCGAATAAGGCGTCAGGCCAGCACCTTTCAGATGCCAGTCCATTGTAGTGCCATCAGCAAGCAGTTGTTCGCCGAGTAAAATGCCGCGCCCATCACCCAGTTGGCCCGCCCAGACGCCAAACTGATGACCACTGTAAACCTGCGCAAGTGGTGACATACCCGGCAGTAGGTTTTCGCCGCCCCAGACACCTGCGCCATTTTTAAACAGCGACGATGGAATACTCAGCGTGTTAGCCAGTTCGGTATTATGCCAAATCAGCCGGGCATTATTTAAAGGCGTAGGGGAAAGTGCTGTATAGGTTTCTGGCAATTCATCGCGCCAGCGGGTAATAAAAGACAGGGTCATAGATCCTCCTGTTTGATAGTGTAGACGGTTACTCTCGTCTTAAACACCAGCAAACAGGAGGGTTATCGCTGAACCAACGTCGTTATCTGATTTATAGGAACCGCAGGCCACAGGCATCCCTGGAGAGCATGGAAATCAAAGGGGATAATCTGTGCCAATATTTCTGGCGTATCAATGCCCCCGCGATGATGCAATTGCAACAAGGGGAAATTTGCGCCTGGATCGCACGAATAAACGGTTCGAAGGAACGATGCGTGATTTGTTGCTGAATAAAACTTTTATCCAGCATGACGCGGGTGAAAAGACCATCAAAAACCGCTTTCATTGTGCTATTACCTGCTCCCAAATTACCTAACACAAGGGGATACATTTGCGATAAGGATAAAAGATCGCGATTATCTTTTCCTTCATTGAAATGCGGGTAATTCTCATTAATCAACAGTTCAATAAACGGATATTTTAATAGTTCGCCTGCGAAATTATCCCTGTCTAATAATAATGTAGCCACGTGTGGCGTTAAATTAAGCCAGGCAAAGAGTTTATGTTGAATAAAAAAGTGTTGGCATGATTTTAGTAATTCCAACTGCTCTGAAAATAATTGCCAATGTTGCTCCTCGGTAAGTTGCGCTATAACCCGACTCGTCGGGATACGAACCGTACCATCTTCACTGGAGAAATGGGTAATTAACTCAACGCCGACAAGGTCTTGCTGGTTATCTCTTATCGGCAGGAAATAGCAATCAGAATGATAAAGATTCTCCAAAAAAATCTTCATGGTAACCGTCCCTCTCGAAGGATGTTTTTCAGTATCCGGCTAAAAGGGATGAGGCCATAAGACATAACAATTACAGAAGGAGTAACTTTCATTTGTTCCATGTTAACCACTTTTTCAGGGGGCCTTTTTTTAGATTATCCTGATTATAAACGAAGAATCCATTTACGGAATTTTTGTCTGCAAAATACTACTGTATTCAGGAGTAAATGGACGGCGATGTATCATCGCCGTCCATTTTTCGACATACTAGATTCGTCTCGCCTGCCAGAAATTTTTCTGCCAATAGACATTATCAAGTGAGGAACGCATCACTCCCTTGCTGGTAGAGGCGTGGATAAATTGGTTGTTGGTATCGTAAATACCTACATGCAAACCATTTTGTCCGGAACCCGTTTTGAAAAAGACCAGGTCACCTGGCAGCAACTCGTCTTTATCAATTTGCGTGCCAATAGCGGCTTGTTGTTTGGTTTCACGGGGCAGCTGCAAATCGAAACGATCACGCATCGTCACAACCACAAATCCCGAACAGTCCACACCGCGCCGCGTCATGCCACCATAACGATACGGCGTGCCATGCCAGCTTTGTAGCTGGTCGTTCAAACCGGCAATAACGGTGATCGAATCAGAAAGTCTGGCATTTGGCGGCGGTGCTTTATGGTGGCTACACCCGGCCAGAAACAGTGCTGTGATCAAAATAAGGCAGAAACGCATTCCGTACGGTTCCTCTGTTTTTTATTCTTGCATTAATTTAGCGTCGTAATTACCCGATTTTCAAGATACTAATGAAATCAGATGGTCGAAATCAGCATTCTGTGACCTTCGATATCCAGACGGCGAAAATTCATCCCATAGGCCTGCGCCAGATTTGCCGGCGTGAGCACCTCTTCTCTGCGTCCACTGGCCAGCATTTTTCCACCTTTTAGCAACCACGCCCGATGCGCATGACGCAATGTGTGGTTGAGATCGTGACTGCTCATCACAATCGCCAGTCCTTGCTGACACAGCGCGCTCAGAATTTTGTCTAAGGCACTTTGTTGCGCAACATCAAGACTGTTCATCGGCTCATCAAGAAGCAGCAATTGGCCTGCGGGATTGGCTTGTGGTGTGATTTGCAGCACCACCGCAGCAAGACGTACGCGTTGCCATTCACCGCCGGAAAGTTGATTGGTGCTACGTCCGAGTTTGTCATCAAGAGCCAGCGCCCCTGCGACATCATTCAGTAGTTCGGTACGCGTTTTATCGTGCTGATGCAGTGTCAGGTAGTGCCAGACCGGCATTGCAAACGGCGGCGTCTGCTGTTGTGAAAGATAGGCGCGATGCAGCGCGAGCTTTGTTGCAGGCCATGCTTCCAGTGGTTGCCCCGCGAACTGAATGCTTCCCTTACCGCTGGTCATTCCGGCCATTCGCGCCAGTAAGGTACTCTTACCCGCGCCATTCGGCCCCACCAGGTGCAGGATCTCCCCAGCCCGAACCTCGCCAGAAAGCGGCCCCAGGCGGGTAGATTCCGCAACATCCTGTAACTGCATCACAATAGACATTATTTTGCCAACGCCAGTTTAATGCTTTCCATCACAATGGGATCTTCCGGCGTCATATCCGGGGAAAAACGCTGGATGACCAATCCGTCCCTGCCAACTAAAAATTTCTCAAAATTCCATAAAATATCATCAGGGTACAGCGGTGCACGACCTTTGCTGACCATTCGGGCATAGAATCCGCTCTCTTCCGGCGCGACTGCAGTCGGCGCTGCGGCAATCAATTTTTGATACAGCGGATGACGTCCTTCGCCATTAACTTCAATCTTACTGAACATCGGGAACGTCACCCCCCATGTGGTGGTGCAATAAGTTTTAATCTCTTCATCGCTACCCGGTTCTTGCTCCAGAAACTGGTTACACGGGAATCCCAGCACCACAAAACCACGATCAGCCCAGGCTTTCTGAATATTCTCCAACTGCTCATATTGCGGCGTTAAGCCACACTTTGAGGCGACATTGACAATCAACAGCACATTACCGGCGTACTTCTCCAGCGTGGTCACTTTACCGTCAATATCTTTCACTACGGTCGTCAGAATGGAATCTTGCATCGTTTCTCCTGGGTGTGGTCAGTAAAAATCTTAGCTTTTAATCATAGACCGTCTTTTGCGGCTAACGTCCTGCTTTTAACAATAACCAGATAAACACCGGCGCACCCAACGTTGCGGTGACCACGCCAATTGGCAGCTCTGCGGCAGCTAATGCCAGGCGCGCTACAATATCGGCCAGCAGCAATGCGCTCGCCCCTGCCAGCGCGCAGCCGGGAAGTAATACGCGATGATCGGTTAAACCACACAGCCGGAGAATATGTGGGATCACCAGACCAATAAAGCCGATAGCACCCGCCAGCGCCACACTGACGCCAACCATCCAGCCGGTCGCTGCCACCAACACATTGCGCCAGAACCACAGGGGTAAACCCAGTTGCCGCGCCGAGATCTCGCCAAGTGCTAACATATTCATTGGCCTGGACTGACAACAGATCCACAACAACACGGGGATCAATGCCAGCATCAGCCAGCTTTGCCGCCAGTCTACGCCGCCAAAACCGCCCATCATCCAGTACATCAGCTGACGTAAATCAACAGAGGTGGAAAAGTAGATAGCCCACGTCATTAGTGCGCTACAGATAATCCCTAATGCAACGCCAGCCAGCAATAACCGACTGGTCGAAAGATGACGACGGGCGAAACGTAAGAGTATTAAAGTGATGATAAGCGCGCCAGCAATCGCACACAGCCCTAGCGCCCAGTTGGGGAGTTGCCCTTGCCCAAGCAATACCGCGGCGATAAGCCCCACGCCTGCGCCGTTAGAGACGCCAAGTAGTCCAGGTTCTGCCAGAGGATTTTCGAACAACGCCTGCATTACAGCGCCGGATATAGCCAGCGCCGCACCAACCAGCAATACAGCCAGCGTACGTGGCAGGCGAATTTGCCAGACGAACAGTTCGCCACGAGGAGTAAACCAGTCACCTGGCGAGATCCATTGTTCACCGGCGCAAAGGCTTAAGAGAAGCGCCAGCAGCATCAAAACTGACAGGCATAATAACCAGCGAATATTTTGTCGCTGTTGTTGGCGGGCAAGTGTCAGCATGGTATCCGTTCTGCTGAAGTGTCATGGCGTTGATTTTACGGTGACTCTTCGACAGTGAAAAGAAAAAAGGCCGCAGAGCGGCCTTTTTAGTTAGATCAGATTACTCGTCTTTGGGCGAAGCGTTTTCGACCCGGCTTTTTAACTTCTGCCCGGGTCTGAAGGTCACCACGCGCCGTGCTGTAATGGGAATATCCTCGCCCGTTTTCGGGTTACGTCCCGGGCGTTGATTCTTATCACGCAGATCGAAGTTACCAAAACCAGAGAGTTTCACCTGTTCGCCGTTTTCCAGAGCGCGACGGATCTCTTCGAAAAACAGTTCAACCAGTTCTTTGGCATCCCGCTTGCTAAGCCCAAGCTTATCAAACAGATATTCTGACATTTCAGCTTTTGTAAGCGCCATAGGTTCAATCCCTCAATGATGCCTGGAATCGCTCTTTTAATGCCTCTACACATTTGGCGACGGTAGCGGCAATCTCCTCTTCTTCGAGTGTACGGCTGGTATCTTGCAGGATCAGGCTTATGGCGAGGCTCTTATACCCCTCCGCAACACCCTTACCGCGGTACACGTCAAATAAGTTTACGCCAACTACCTGATTTACGCCAACTTTCTTACATTCGGATAAAATATCCGCTGCGGGAACGTTTTCTGCGACCACCACCGCGATGTCACGACGGTTCGCCGGGAAGCGAGAAATCTCGCGCGCCTGAGGCACCACGCGGTCTGCGAGCTTATTCCACTCCAGTTCGAACACCAGAGTGCGACCGTTAAGATCCAGTTTACGTTCCAGTTCAGGATGAACAACCCCAACAAAACCAATACGTTCACCTTTCAGATAAATCGCTGCGGATTGCCCCGGATGCAGTGCCGGATTCGCTTCTGCACGGAACTCAACCTCATTCAGTTTACCGGTCAGGTCGAGAACGGATTCAAGATCGCCTTTCAAATCATAGAAATCAACGGTCTCTTTTGCCAGGTTCCAGTGCTCTTCGTAACGGTTACCGCAAATCACACCGGCTAACATCAGATCCTGACGAATACCCAACGGTGCCTGAGTATCTGGCACGAAACGCAGACCGCTTTCGAAAATGCGTACACGATTCTGCTGACGGTTCTGGTTGTACACCACGGTTGCCAGCAGGCCGGTCCACAGGGAAAGACGCATTGCTGACATTTCAACAGAGATCGGGCTTGGCAGCAGTAAGGCTTCAACGCCTGGATGGATCATCTGCTGCACTTTCGGGTCAACGAAGCTGTAGGTGATCACTTCCTGATAGCCTTTGTCGTTGAGCAGCGTTTTTACGCGCTTGAGCGACAGGTCAGCTTCACGGTGAGTCCCCATAATCAGGCTTGCCTGTACCGGCTCATCCGGGATGTTGTTGTAGCCGTAAACACGCGCGACTTCTTCGACCAGATCTTCTTCAATCTCCATGTCGAAACGCCAGCTCGGCGCAACTGCCTGCCACTCGTCTTTGCCTTCGGTCACTTCGCAGCCGAGACGACGCAGAATGTCTGTTACCTGCTCATCAGCAATATGATGGCCGATCAGGCGATCCAGTTTGCTACGACGTAAAGTGATGGTTGCACGCTTCGGCAGCGTTGCTTCGTTAGTGATATCAATTACCGGACCCGCTTCACCACCGCAGATGTCGATCAGCAGACGGGTCGCACGTTCCATCGCTTTGTGCTGCAGTGCCGGATCAACGCCACGCTCATAACGGTGAGACGCATCAGTATGCAGGCCATGACGACGAGCACGACCGGTGATAGACAGCGGGCTGAAGAAAGCGCATTCCAGCAGAACGTTTTGCGTTTCGTCATTCACGCCAGAGTGTTCGCCACCAAATATGCCGCCCATCGCCAGCGCCTTGTTGTGGTCGGCGATGACCAGGGTGTCAGCATCCAGCTTCGCTTCAGTGCCGTCGAGCAACACCAGCGTTTCGCCCTCTTTCGCCATCCGCACCACAATGCCGCCTTCAATGCGATCTTTATCGAAAGCGTGCATTGGCTGGCCCAGTTCGAGCAGCACATAGTTGGTGACGTCAACAACTGCATCGATAGAACGGATCCCGCAACGACGCAGTTTTTCTTTCATCCACAGCGGAGTTGGCGCTTTAACGTTAATGCCTTTTACCACACGGCCAAGATAGCGCGGGCAGGCATCCGGCGCTTCTACTGCAATCGGCAGCGTGTCGTCGATGGTCGCACCAACCGGAACGATTTCCGGTTCAACCAGCGGCAGCTGGTTCGACACGGCAACGTCGCGCGCAACACCAATGATACCTAAGCAGTCGGCACGGTTTGGTGTCACGCTGATTTCGATGGTGTTGTCATCGAGTTTCAGGTATTCGCGGATGTCGGTGCCAATCGGCGCATCCGCAGGCAGCTCGATAATGCCGTTATGATCGTCAGAAATTCCCAGCTCAGAGAAGGAGCACAGCATCCCTTCAGACGGTTCGCCACGCAGTTTCGCGGCTTTAATTTTGAAATCACCCGGCAGAACAGCACCAATGGTCGCTACCGCCACACGCAGGCCCTGACGGCAGTTTGGCGCACCGCAGACGATGTCCAGCAGGCGATCGCCGCCGACATTCACTTTTGTCACACGCAGTTTGTCAGCGTTCGGATGCTGCGCACACTCAACCACTTCACCAACGACCACGCCGTGGAAGCTACCGGCAACCGGTTCTACACCATCAACTTCCAGGCCCGCCATCGTGATTTGATTTGCCAGCGCGTCGCTATCAATCGCCGGGTTCACCCATCCGCGTAACCACAGTTCACTGAATTTCATAATCTATTCCTGCCTTATTTAAACTGTTTGAGGAAACGCAGATCGTTTTCGAAGAATGAACGCAGGTCGGTGACGCCGTAACGCAACATGGTCAGACGCTCCATCCCCATCCCGAAGGCAAAACCAGAGTAAACTTCCGGGTCGATGCCAACGTTACGCAGCACGTTCGGATGCACCATCCCGCAGCCCAGTACTTCCAGCCATTTACCGTTTTTCCCCATGACGTCCACTTCTGCAGAAGGTTCGGTAAACGGGAAGTAGGAAGGACGGAAGCGGATCTGCAAATCTTCCTCAAAGAAGTTACGCAGGAAGTCGTGCAGCGTGCCTTTCAGGTTGGTAAAGCTGATGTTGGTATCAACAATCAGACCTTCCATCTGATGGAACATCGGCGTGTGAGTCTGGTCGTAGTCGTTACGATAAACGCGGCCAGGCGCGATGATACGAATCGGTGGCTGCTGGGCTTTCATGGTGCGGATCTGTACGCCAGAGGTCTGGGTACGCAGCAGGCGGGTAGCGTCAAACCAGAAAGTGTCGTGGTCAGCGCGCGCCGGGTGGTGACCAGGAATGTTCAGAGCATCGAAGTTATGATAATCGTCTTCGATTTCCGGCCCGGTTGCCACGGTAAAGCCAAGCTCACCGAAGAAACTTTCGATACGGTCGATGGTACGGGTCACCGGATGCAGCCCACCGTTTTCAATGCGACGACCCGGCAGGGAGACATCAATCGTTTCCGCCGCCAGACGCGCATTCAGTGCGGCGCTTTCCAGTTCCGCTTTACGCGCATTCAGCGCCTGCTGAACCTGCTCTTTCGCTTCGTTGATAACCGCACCAGCTGCCGGACGCTCTTCTGGCGGCAGCTCACGCAGGGTCGTCATCTGAAGGGTTAAGTGCCCTTTTTTACCCAAATATTCGACGCGCACATTATCTAACGCGGCAACATCTGACGCCTGGCTAATGGCCGCCTTCGCACTGGCAACCAGTTCTGCGAGATGTGACATGTTTTTCCTCATTGTGTCAGTGGTGACACTGGTTCGTTGGACTTAGAGCCCATCCCATCAGGCTATTTTACTTGCCATTTTGGTCCCGGGCAGTGCTCGAAATCCTCACGTACTTAAGTACGCTCCGGTTTCTCCGCGCTGGCCGTGTCCAGACTGGCTGCGACAATTACGCCTGATGAGACAGGCTTTTTATTTTTCAAAACGCGCATACAAAAAAAGCCTCCACTGGGAGGCTTTCAGGCGCTGTTTTCCGTTTCTCTTCTCACGCGCTAGCCTCCTGGAGTCAGGTGCTAAAGTAAAAAAAGAAGCGGAAAATAGCAGCATTCATTGCTTGCGTTACCTTTTGGTACTCTTCAAAAGACCTTTATTGAAAAGGCTACGGCGATAAAAGTCAATGTTTTGATGGCGTTGAAACGAAAAGAGGGAGACTAGCTCCCTCTTTCAACTGGCTTATGCCAGAGCTGCTTTCGCTTTTTCAACCAGAGCGGTGAACGCTACTTTGTCGAATACTGCGATATCAGCCAGGATCTTACGGTCGATTTCAACAGAGGCTTTTTTCAGGCCATTGATGAATTTGCTGTAAGAAATACCGTTCTGACGTGCTGCTGCGTTGATACGCGCAATCCACAGTTGACGGAACTGACGCTTACGTTGACGACGGTCGCGGTAAGCATACTGACCAGCTTTGATAACAGCCTGGAAGGCAACGCGGTATACGCGAGAACGCGCACCGTAGTAGCCTTTAGCTTGTTTCAAAATTTTCTTGTGACGTGCGCGTGCAATAACACCACGTTTTACGCGAGCCATATGTGCTCTCCTGTATCTATATTCTAATTAAAAAGTTAAAAACGTTAACGGCTTATGCGTACGGCAGGCACGCGATTACCAGGCCCAGATCGCCTTTGGAAACCATGGCTTTCGGACGCAGGTGACGTTTACGTTTGGTCGCTTTTTTGGTCAGAATGTGACGCAGGTTAGCGTGCTTGTGCTTAAAACCACCTTTACCGGTTTTTTTGAAGCGCTTAGCAGCACCGCGTACGGTCTTAATTTTTGGCATTTTAATAACTTCCACTTCGCATTGTTAATAAACGAAACAAAGGCGAACAATGCCTGTGAAGCCCAAAGGCTCCACAGACAGTGCTACTTGAAGGCCTTACTGTTTCTTCTTAGGAGCGAGCACCATGATCATCTGGCGGCCTTCGATCTTCGTTGGGAAGGATTCGACCACTGCCAGTTCTTGCAAATCGTCTTTCACGCGATTAAGCACTTCCATACCGATTTGCTGGTGCGCCATCTCACGACCGCGGAAACGCAGCGTGATTTTGGCTTTATCACCCTCTTCGAGAAAGCGAATCAGGCTGCGGAGTTTTACCTGATAGTCGCCTTCATCTGTACCAGGACGGAATTTAATTTCCTTAACCTGGATAACTTTTTGCTTTTTCTTCTGTTCCTTAGAAGACTTGCTCTTTTCATAGAGGAATTTGCCGTAATCCATTATACGACAAACCGGCGGCTCGGCGTTAGGGCTGATCTCGACTAAGTCTACTCCGGCTTCTTCTGCTTTCTCCAGAGCTTCTCTCAGACTCACAATACCAAGCTGCTCGCCTTCCAGACCTGTTAAGCGAACTTCCTGGGCGCGAATTTCGCCATTGATACGGTTAGGGCGCGCCGTTTGAACTCGTTTTCCGCCTTTAATACCTTATTCCTCCAATTGTTTAAGACTGCGGCTGCGAATCTCTTGTTGCAGCTTCTCGATCACTTCATTTACGTCCATGCTTCCCAGGTCTTTACCACGGCGGGTGCGAACGGCAACTTTGCCTGATTCCACCTCTTTATCACCACAGACCAGCATATATGGGACGCGACGCAAAGTGTGCTCGCGGATTTTAAAGCCAATCTTCTCATTTCTCAAGTCTGCTTTAACACGAATGCCCGCATTTGATAGTTTTTGCGTCAGTTCGTTAACGTATTCAGACTGAGAATCGGTAATATTCATGATAACAACCTGAACTGGCGCAAGCCAAGTCGGGAAGAAACCAGCAAATTCTTCGGTCAGGATACCGATGAAACGTTCCATCGACCCCAGAATTGCGCGGTGAATCATTACCGGTACTTTACGTTCATTGTCTTCGCCTACATAAGAAGCGCTCAGACGAGAAGGCAAAGAGAAGTCCAGCTGTACTGTACCGCACTGCCATGCACGATCGAGGCAGTCATACAGGGTAAATTCAATTTTCGGACCGTAGAAAGCGCCTTCACCCAGTTGATATTCAAACGGGATGTTGTTTTCTTCCAGCGCAACCGCCAGGTCCGCCTCAGCACGATCCCACATTTCGTCGCTGCCAATACGTTTTTCAGGACGAGTGGAGAGTTTGACGACGATCTTCTCGAAGCCAAAAGTGCTGTACATATCATAGACTAAACGGATACATCCGTTAACTTCATCGCGAATTTGTTCTTCAGTACAGAAAATATGCGCGTCATCCTGGGTAAAACCACGCACGCGCATCAGGCCATGCAGCGAACCTGACGGCTCGTTACGGTGGCAGCTACCAAACTCGGCCATACGCAGCGGCAGATCGCGATAAGACTTCAGCCCCTGGTTGAAAATTTGTACGTGCCCCGGGCAGTTCATCGGCTTAATGCAGTATTCACGGTTCTCAGAAGACGTGGTGAACATTGCATCTTTGTAGTTGTCCCAGTGACCGGTTTTTTCCCACAGGACACGGTCCATCATGAACGGACCTTTAACTTCCTGATACTGGTACTCTTTCAGTTTAGAACGAACAAACACTTCCAGTTCACGGAAGATGGTCCAGCCGTCGTTGTGCCAGAATACCATACCCGGCGCTTCTTCCTGCATATGGTACAGGTCGAGCTGTTTACCGATTTTACGGTGGTCGCGTTTCGCGGCTTCTTCCAGGCGTTGCAGGTAAGCGTTAAGCGCTTTTTTGTCTGCCCACGCCGTACCGTAAATACGTTGCAACATTTTGTTATTGCTGTCGCCACGCCAGTAAGCCCCTGCCGTTTTCATTAGTTTGAAATGATGGCAGAAACGCATGTTCGGTACGTGCGGACCGCGGCACATATCGACATATTCTTCATGGAAGTACAGACCTGGCTTGTCATCATGGGCGATGTTTTCGTCAAGAATGGAGACTTTGTAGCTCTCCCCACGGTTGGCGAAAGTTTCACGCGCTTCATGCCAGCTGACTTTCTTCTTAATGACGTCGTAGTTTTTCTCAGCAAGCTCATGCATCCGCTTCTCGAGTGCTTCGACATCTTCCTGGGTTAACGTGCGGTCAAGATCAACGTCGTAATAAAAACCGTTGTCAATAACCGGGCCGATTGCCATTTTGGTATGCGGCCAAAGTTGTTTAATCGCGTGCCCTAACAGGTGCGCACAGGAGTGACGAATGATCTCCAGACCTTCTTCGTCTTTGGCAGTAATGATCGACAGTTGTGCGTCGTTTTCAATCAGATCGCAAGCATCAACCAGTTCGCCATTAACGCGCCCTGCGATACAGGCTTTCGCCAGACCTGGACCAATGTCCAGCGCAACATCCATGGGGCTTACAGCGTGGTCGTAATGGCGTTGGCTGCCATCAGGAAGAGTTATAACAGGCATTTTATATCCTTATTTGCAGTGGTGACCCACACGAAAGATCACATACAAAGAAAAATTTGTTTATTAACAGTTCATTGCGAAACCATCTAGCCAACAAATGCTAAATTGGTCCGCAATCAGGTACACAAATGAAAGACATTAACCTCTCACCTTCCACCCGGTTGAACGATGTTAACACTAAAAAAAGGGAGATTGTACCTTTCCGTTTCACATTGATTCGATTCGCAATTCGTTTGTAGTGAGTACACCAGCAAAACGCTTAAAGAACCACTGATAACATCACAGAGTGTCTGAAAGGTTTACTACGAGCGGATTTACAGCAGCATAAACTGAATCCAGCAAAGTTCGTTGCGTGATTTGGCGGTAGTATTTAAACGATCATGAGATTAATGACGAAGTAGTCATATCGCAATGATAAAAGTGACACAATTCTTATAGCAATTTTTCGTGCGCATTTCGTTCTGGCGATAATAATCAATCATCATCCTCAAAATCTCCAGACATATATAAGGCGAATAGATTATGAGTAAAAACGATATCATTATCAGAACTCATTATGAGTCTCCTCTTAGAATGCACATCGATAGCGACATACTAACGCCTTCATCAGAGCCTATTAATCAATTTGCGCGCCAGCTCATCACCCTACTTGATACCTCTGATTTAAGTTCGATGCTGTCATACTGTGTTACTCAGGAATTTACCGCAAGCTGTCGAAAAATATCACACAATTGTTATACCACTGCCCTTTTTATCATTAGCTTTACCACTTCACCCATCCATGCAGAAAATACACTTATTACATTACACTATAAAAAAGAAATCATTTCCTTATTTCTGGAAACCACGCCTATTAAAGCTAACCATTTGCGAAGCATACTGGATTATATTGAACAGGAACAGTTAACTGCCGAAAAACGTAACCATTGCATGAAACTGTCCAAAAAAAATTCATAGAGAAAAAACCATACAGCCAACAGTAAATCTCAATGATAGTGCATTTTTTTGCAATCTCCTTCTGACACTATTTTTTGTCGCCATCTGTCATTAAAATACGCCCTTGATTCATTGAGAAATGGAAAAGGCAAAGTCAACCTGATTAAACATTACTCCTCCATTGAATCCATACAGCAGCATGTTCCCTTAGTCCGGGACGCGGAATTCAGAGCATTACTTCGCCATCCTCTTGCAAGGAGTCGCGTTATCGCGAGTCAGGATTTTGGCTTTGCTTTAGATATTTTCTTCTGTCGAATGATGGCAAACAATGTCAGTCATATGTCCGCGATTTTATATATAGACAATCATACTTTGTCAGTAAGTAAAGATGTCGTGTTATCTTATATATCAACGTTGGGTACTTTTGAAAAAAATATTCTTTTAGCCAACGTCAGTTATTTACACTGTTGGCCGCTAAAAATCATGACAACATGTCAGCTGTTCATATAGCCATTCATCATAATCATCATAAAACTGTAGAAACATATTATGCTGCTATAAATGTAATCAGCCAAAGCCTGAGTTTTAGTGCTGATGAACTAAAGACGTATTTATAACCCGCTATTTATGATATTTGTATATCGATACATAATTTTTTTCATAAAATGCAGAAACAGTGACCAGGTGTACAACGCCACCCGACGACTGTAATAACAAAAAATCCCTTGATGCCTGTCCCTTTTGTTACACTCCGTTATCACGCACAAGAGATATGCAGGACACTGGTATGCCGACTAAACGCTTTGATAAAAAACACTGGAAGATGGTGGTGGTGCTACTGGCAATCTGTGGCGCTATGTTGTTGCTACGTTGGGCAGCAATGATTTGGGGCTGAGCAGTGACAAACGAAAACAGCCAGACCGCATAACACGGTCCGGCAGATAATTTTACATGCTGTAACCCAACGATAAGGTTGTCCGACGATCGGTATGTTCCGGTGCAGACTCTGGAGGTTCAGAGTTCCATGTGACGTTGTAAGCCACCTTCAGTCCAAAATGTTCATTAATAGCAACATTTAATGCGCTTTCGGAGTTCAGCGTTGTGTCTTCCGCGCCGAAGACCGAAACACCCTGCGTAAATTTAGCGTTGTCAGTCAACTGCCATGCATAAGCCCCGGAGGCATAGCCCAGCGGCTGGGTTTCACTGGCATTGTCGGTATATTTGTCGTAACGCACACCTGGGCCGAATTCAAAGCGGAAACTGTGTACTGGGCCATTCAAAAACTGGCGACCATAACCCGCGGTCAACACATCGCGCTCTCGATAGCCGTTATAACGGTCTGTCAGCCAGCTTGCCTGCCCAAATAAATAGTCATAATCAGTTAAATTAAAACGGCTACGCCCGCCCGCCGCATATTTTTCTGAAGAACGCTCATCATTAGAAGAAGTATTACTGGCGTTCCCCCACAGCGACCAGGCAGTGGTTTGTCCATACCAGGTCATGGTGGTGTCAGCCGTAAGTGAGGAGCTTTTCGTATTGCCTGATTGTGCAAGATATCCTGCGTTCAGATTACCTTCGAAAGGTTTTTTAGCGCTGGCAGGATCGTCCATGACAGTAAAAACGGAATCATCGGCAGCTGCATTCAGTGACGCAAACATGCCCCCCGCCAACATAACGATGGCAGGAACTGTCTTCAAAAGCTTCATTTATCAAGAGTCCGTACAACAAAAAAAGAGACCATCGCGGTCCCGGAAACTTTCTTAAGGATAAAGATTAGCGTCCCTGGAAAGGTAACGAATTATAAAAAGGCGCGAATAACTTAGCAATGTATTCTTATTTCATTTTTTGAATAAGCATGTGGCGAAAACAGATTTTTATTTATATATATTTATCTGCAAAATTTTAAGTAAAGCTCCAATAAATCATATTGTTAATTTCTTCACTTTCCGCTGATTCGGTGCCAGACTGAAATCAGCCTATAGGAGGAAATGATGGTACGTATCTATACGTTGACACTTGCGCCCTCACTCGATAGCGCAACAATTACCCCGCAAATTTATCCCGAAGGAAAACTGCGCTGTACCGCACCGGTATTCGAACCCGGAGGCGGCGGCATCAACGTCGCCCGCGCCATTGCCCATCTTGGAGGCAGTGCCACAGCGATCTTCCCGGCGGGTGGTGCGACCGGCGAACATCTGGTTTCACTGTTGGCAGATGAAAATGTCCCCGTCGCTACTGTAGAAGCCAAAGACTGGACCCGGCAGAATTTACACGTACATGTGGAAGCAAGCGGTGAGCAGTATCGTTTTGTTATGCCAGGCGCGGCATTAAATGAAGATGAGTTTCGCCAGCTTGAAGAGCAAGTTCTGGAAATTGAATCCGGGGCCATTCTGGTCATAAGCGGAAGCCTGCCGCCAGGTGTGAAGCTGGAAAAATTAACCCAACTGATTTCCGCTGCGCAAAAACAAGGGATCCGCTGCATCATCGACAGTTCTGGCGAAGCGTTAAGTGCAGCACTGGCGATTGGTAACATCGAGTTGGTTAAGCCTAACCAAAAAGAACTCAGTGCGCTGGTGAATCGCGAACTCACCCAGCCAGACGATGTCCGCAAAGCCGCGCAGGAAATTGTTAATAGCGGCAAGGCCAAACGGGTTGTCGTTTCCCTGGGTCCACAAGGGGCGTTGGGCGTTGATAGTGAAAACTGCATTCAGGTGGTGCCACCACCGGTAAAAAGCCAGAGTACCGTTGGCGCTGGTGACAGCATGGTCGGCGCGATGACACTGAAACTGGCAGAAAATGCCTCTCTTGAAGAGATGGTCCGTTTTGGCGTAGCTGCGGGGAGTGCAGCCACACTCAATCAGGGAACACGCCTGTGCTCCCATGACGATACGCAAAAAATTTACGCTTACCTTTCCCGCTAACAAAAACATTCCCCCTGCATTGGGGGAATCACCACCAACCTGTCGGCAACGCGTTTCTCCGACTATGCTCAAAAGTCATGTGATAACAAAGGGGTGAACTATGGCCAGTGGCGATCTTGTCCGTTATGTCATAACCGTCATGTTGCACGAGGATACATTGACTGAAATTAACGAGTTGAATAATTACCTGACTCGCGACGGTTTTTTGCTCACCATGACGGATGATGATGGAAATATCCATGAGCTGGGGACTAACACTTTTGGACTTATCAGTACCCAAAGTGAAGAAGAAATTAGAGAACTGGTTTCGGGGCTTACCCAAAGTGCAACCGGTAAAGATCCTGAAATCACCATCACGACCTGGGAGGAATGGAATAGCAACAGAAAATAAATGGTTTTTGGGCAATAATCAGTCTGTGGTGTGCGTTAGCTCGTGTTTTTACACCGCATTCTTGCGCTAACCTTATGATCTGGCAGACAACATGGGAGAGACATCATGTGGCAGGCAATCAGTCGTCTTTTGAGCGAGCAGTTAGGTGAAGGCGAAATCGAACTGCGTAATGAACTGCCTGGCGGAGAAGTCCATGCCGCATGGCATTTGCGCTATGCAGGACGTGACTTTTTCGTCAAATGTGATGAAAGGGAACTGCTTCCCGGTTTTACCGCCGAAGCCGACCAACTGGAGTTACTGTCGCGTAGTAAAACCGTCACCGTGCCTAAGGTTTGGGCAGTTGGCGCTGACCGTGACTACAGTTTTCTGGTGATGGACTATCTCCCACCTCGCCCGCTGGATGCGCATAGCGCATTTATTCTTGGTCAGCAAATTGCGCGTTTACATCAATGGAGCGACCAACCGCAATTTGGCCTCGATTTCGATAACGCGCTCTCCACAACTCCCCAGCCCAACACCTGGCAACGTCGCTGGTCAACTTTTTTTGCTGAACAACGGATTGGCTGGCAGCTGGAACTGGCGGCAGAAAAAGGGATCGCTTTCGGCAATATCGATGCCATCGTCGAGCATATTCAGCAGCGTCTGGCCTCGCATCAACCGCAGCCTTCTCTGTTGCACGGCGATTTATGGTCCGGCAACTGTGCGCTGGGTCCGGATGGCCCGTACATTTTCGACCCGGCCTGCTACTGGGGTGACCGAGAGTGCGACCTGGCGATGTTACCGCTGCATACAGAACAGCCGCCACAAATCTATGACGGCTATCAGTCAGTATCCCCGCTACCTGCCGATTTCCTTGAACGTCAACCGGTTTACCAACTCTACACGCTGTTAAATCGTGCAAGGTTATTTGGCGGTCAGCATTTGGTTATTGCTCAGCAGTCACTGGATAGATTATTAGCAGCATGATATGGGTTGAGGATAATGGCCGCTCCGTGCGGCCTTTTGATTAAATAAACCCAAGCAGAGAAAAGAACACATAACCTGCAGCAATACAAATAAGCGGCAGGATATACAGCGAGAAAAACTGCAGGAAAATAGTATGGTGCGGAACAACAATACGTGACTCAATTTGTTCACGCGTTAGCCCCTCTTCCCCTTTGGCTTTTTCCAGAATGAGTTGATCTTCAACACCTTCCCGCAAGAAGCGCGCCTGGCGACTCATCCGGGCTCCGGAATCCTGCAACGCCAGTCCGACAAAAATCAGGATGAAAATCACCCAGAACATAACGTTCACGCCACCATTAAAATTTGGCGTCGGAGAGTTGTACCAGAACACATTCAAAAAAGGCGTATTCGCCTGCATCATATCGACCATGACATGAGTAAAGTCGAGCATGACCGCATTAATGCCTTCCTGGTTTTCCTGCCGGGTATTCATAAATTTCAGCAAAGAAATCAATGTAGAGATCAATGCAGGTATAAAAATCACCCAACCCAAAATCCTTTTCAAAACAGCAATGCGTCCAGCTTGTTGATACGTCATGAGTTCTCCTTGATTAAGACGCGTCGTTTCACTTAGTTTACCTGTAGATATCTGTTTTCGCCCATTCTTTAAAGGCGATATGATAGGCGCTTAATCATAAGCACGGCTTAATACCTTACATATAATGCTCTAAAGGAGAGGTTGTAATGTCAACCCCGCGTCAGATTCTTGCTGCAATTTTTGATATGGATGGATTACTTATCGACTCAGAACCTTTATGGGATCGAGCCGAACTGGATGTGATGGCAAGCTTGGGGGTGGATATCTCCCGTCGTAACGAGCTGCCGGACACCTTAGGTTTACGCATCGATATGGTGGTCGATCTTTGGTACGCCCGGCAACCATGGAATGGGCCAAGCCGTCAGGAAGTAGTAGAACAAGTTATTGCCCGTGCCATTTCACTGGTTGAAGAGACACGTCCATTATTGCCAGGTGTGCGTGAAGCCGTTGCGTTATGCAAAGAACAAGGTTTATTGGTGGGGCTGGCCTCCGCGTCACCGCTGCATATGCTGGAAAAAGTATTGACCATGTTTGATTTACGCGACAGTTTCGATGCCCTCGCCTCGGCTGAAAAATTGCCTTACAGCAAGCCGCATCCGCAAGTATATCTCGACTGCGCAGCAAAACTGGGGGTTGACCCTCTGACCTGCGTGGCACTGGAAGATTCGGTAAATGGCATGATCGCCTCTAAAGCAGCCAGCATGCGTTCCATCGTCGTTCCTGCGCCAGAAGCGCAAAATGATCCACGTTTTGTATTAGCAAACGTCAAACTCTCATCGCTGACAGAACTCACCGCAAAAGACCTTCTCGGTTAATGACCAGGGGGCAGTGATCGCACTGCCCCTGGTTCTTTATCTGAATTTGCATTCAACTGACGGATTAATCGCCAATTTAAGAGAAAGAGTTACACCGTCACCACTTCCGTGCACTGTATAAAAACCCTATACTGTACGTATCGACAGTTTAGTGAGTTTTATCATGACGGCGGAAGGTCACCTTCTCTTTTCTATTGCTTGTGCGGTATTTGCCAAAAATGCCGAGCTGACGCCCGTGCTGGCACAGGGTGACTGGTGGCATATTGTCCCTTCCGCAATCCTGACGTGTTTGTTACCGGACATCGATCACCCAAAGTCGTTTCTTGGGCAGCGATTAAAGTGGATATCAAAACCGATCGCCCGCGCTTTTGGGCATCGTGGTTTTACCCACAGTCTGCTGGCGGTATTTGCGCTGCTGGCAACCTTTTACCTTAAGGTTCCTGAAAGCTGGTTCATTCCGGCTGATGCGTTGCAGGGTATGGTGCTGGGTTATTTGAGCCACATACTTGCCGATATGCTGACACCCGCCGGTGTTCCCCTGCTCTGGCCATGCCGCTGGCGTTTCCGCTTGCCTATCCTGGTTCCCCAAAAGGGCAACCAACTGGAACGTTTTATCTGCATGGCATTATTTGTCTGGTCGGTATGGATGCCCCATTCATTACCCGAAAACAGCGCTGTTCGTTGGTCATCGCAAATGATCAATACCTTACAGATCCAGTTTCATCGGCTTATTAAGCATCAGGTTGAATACTAAAAAGGCAAAAATCGCCTTTCTGGAATAAGCAATTCCATTTGAATATAAGAGCCAGCTCACAGTTCTGTTAATCTTGCGCCAACACTATGACTGCTACGCAGTGATAGAAATAATAAGATCAGGAGAACGGGGATGAACTTTCCATTAATTGCGAACATCGTGGTGTTCGTTGTACTGCTGTTTGCGCTGGCTCAAACCCGCCACAAACAGTGGAGTCTGGCGAAAAAAGTGCTGGTGGGTCTTGTGATGGGTGTGGTTTTTGGCCTTGCCCTGCATACCATTTATGGTTCTGACAGCCAGGTACTTAAAGATTCTGTACAGTGGTTTAACATTGTTGGTAACGGCTATGTTCAACTGCTGCAAATGATCGTTATGCCGCTAGTCTTCGCCTCTATTCTGAGCGCGGTTGCCCGTCTGCATAACGCATCTCAGTTAGGCAAAATCAGTTTTCTAACCATCGGTACGCTTTTGTTTACCACGCTGATTGCAGCGCTGGTCGGTGTGCTGGTCACCAACCTGTTTGGTTTGACGGCTGAAGGTCTGGTTCAGGGTGGTGCAGAAACTGCACGTCTGAACGCCATCGAAAGTAACTATGTTGGTAAAGTCTCTGACCTGAGCGTTCCGCAGCTGGTCTTGTCCTTTATCCCGAAAAACCCGTTTGCCGATCTGACCGGA
Organism: Escherichia coli DSM 30083 = JCM 1649 = ATCC 11775; assembly: GCF_003697165.2. Classification (GTDB taxonomy): domain Bacteria; phylum Pseudomonadota; class Gammaproteobacteria; order Enterobacterales; family Enterobacteriaceae; genus Escherichia; species Escherichia coli. Next base: position 2,281,013 of record NZ_CP033092.2, on the reverse strand, counting down.
GCCAATCCGACGTCAATTATCAGCGTGGTAATTTTTGCCGCATTCCTCGGCGTAGCTGCGCTGAAGCTGCTGAAGGATGATGCGCCGAAAGGTGAACGCGTCTTAACCGCTATCGATACCCTGCAAAGCTGGGTGATGAAACTGGTTCGCCTGGTCATGCAGTTGACCCCTTACGGTGTTCTGGCGCTGATGACCAAAGTGGTTGCAGGTTCTAACCTGCAAGACATCATCAAACTGGGAAGTTTCGTTGTTGCGTCCTACCTCGGTCTGCTGATTATGTTTGCAGTGCATGGCCTTCTGCTGGGCATTAATGGCGTGAGCCCGCTGAAGTACTTCCGTAAGGTATGGCCAGTACTGACGTTTGCCTTTACCAGCCGTTCCAGTGCTGCGTCTATCCCACTGAATGTGGAAGCACAAACGCGTCGTCTGGGTGTTCCTGAATCCATCGCCAGTTTCGCCGCCTCTTTCGGTGCGACCATTGGTCAGAACGGTTGTGCCGGTTTGTATCCGGCAATGCTGGCGGTGATGGTTGCGCCTACGGTGGGCATTAACCCACTGGACCCGATGTGGATTGCGACGCTGGTCGGTATTGTCACCGTTAGTTCCGCAGGCGTTGCCGGTGTCGGTGGTGGTGCAACTTTCGCCGCACTGATTGTGCTGCCTGCGATGGGCCTGCCGGTAACGCTGCTGGCATTGTTAATCTCCGTTGAACCGCTTATCGACATGGGTCGTACGGCGCTAAACGTTAGTGGCTCAATGACCGCTGGCACGCTGACCAGCCAGTGGCTGAAGCAAACCGATAAAGCCATTCTGGATAGCGAAGACGACGCCGAACTGGCACACCGTTAATTCTGATTTGTTACGTTAAACGCCTGTCATCCCGACAGGTGTTTTTTTATTCTTCGACCTCATTTTCCTGACGAATCTGATTTGCCCAACGCTGGGCGGATTCAGGCACAGTAAACGCCGGTGAGCGCAGAAATGACTCCCCCATCAGTACAAACGCAACATATTTGCCACGCAGCATCCAGACATCACGAAACGAATCCATCTTTATCGCATGTTCTGGCGGCGCGGGTTCCGTGCGTGGGACATAGCTAATAATCTGGCGGTTTTGCTGACGGAGCGGTTTCTTCATTACTGGCTTCACTAAACGCATATTAAAAATCAGAAAAACTGTAGTTTAGCCGATTTAGCCCCTGTACGTCCTGCTTTGCGTGTATTTCATAACACCGTTTCCAGAATAGTTTCCGGAGCGGGATCTGACTGGTGGTCTATAGTTAGAGGGGTTTTTGACCAAAACAGCGGCCCTTTCAGTAATAATTTAAGGAGACGAGTTCAATGTCGCAACATAACGAAAAGAACCCACATCAGCACCAGTCACCACTACACGATTCCAGCGAAGCGAAACCGGGGATGGACTCACTGGCACCTGAAGACGGATCTCATCGTCCAGCGGCTGAACCAACACCGCCTGGTGCACAACCTACCGCCCCAGGGAGCCTGAAAGCCCCTGATACGCGTAACGAAAAACTTAATTCTCTGGAAGACGTACGCAAAGGCAGTGAAAATTATGCGCTGACCACTAATCAGGGCGTGCGCATCGCCGACGATCAAAACTCACTGCGTGCCGGTAGCCGTGGTCCAACTCTGCTGGAAGATTTTATTCTGCGCGAGAAAATCACTCACTTTGACCATGAGCGCATCCCGGAACGTATTGTTCATGCACGCGGATCAGCAGCTCACGGTTATTTCCAGCCATATAAAAGCTTAAGCGATATCACCAAAGCGGATTTCCTCTCAGATACGAACAAAATCACCCCAGTATTTGTTAGGTTCTCTACCGTTCAGGGCGGCGCTGGCTCTGCCGATACCGTACGTGATATCCGTGGCTTTGCCACCAAGTTCTATACTGAAGAGGGTATTTTTGACCTCGTTGGCAATAACACGCCAATCTTCTTTATCCAGGATGCGCATAAATTCCCCGATTTTGTTCATGCGGTAAAACCAGAACCGCACTGGGCAATTCCACAAGGGCAAAGCGCCCACGATACTTTCTGGGATTATGTTTCTCTGCAACCTGAAACTCTGCACAACGTGATGTGGGCAATGTCGGATCGCGGTATCCCGCGCAGTTACCGCACTATGGAAGGCTTCGGTATTCATACCTTCCGCCTGATTAATGCCGAAGGGAAGGCAACGTTCGTACGTTTCCACTGGAAACCACTGGCAGGTAAAGCCTCACTCGTTTGGGATGAAGCACAAAAACTAACCGGACGTGACCCGGACTTCCACCGCCGCGAGTTGTGGGAAGCGATTGAAGCAGGCGATTTTCCTGAATACGAACTGGGCTTCCAGTTGATTCCTGAAGAAGACGAATTCAAGTTCGACTTCGATCTTCTCGATCCAACCAAACTTATCCCGGAAGAATTGGTGCCTGTTCAGCGTGTCGGCAAAATGGTGCTCAATCGTAATCCGGATAACTTCTTTGCTGAAAACGAACAGGTGGCTTTCCATCCAGGGCATATTGTCCCCGGTCTGGATTTCACCAACGACCCGTTATTGCAGGGGCGTTTGTTCTCTTATACCGATACACAAATCAGTCGTCTTGGTGGGCCGAATTTCCATGAAATTCCGATTAACCGCCCGACCTGCCCTTACCATAATTTCCAGCGTGACGGCATGCATCGTATGGGGATCGACACTAACCCGGCGAATTACGAACCGAACTCGATCAACGATAACTGGCCGCGCGAAACACCGCCGGGGCCGAAACGCGGCGGTTTTGAATCATACCAGGAACGCGTGGAAGGAAATAAAGTTCGCGAGCGCAGTCCATCGTTTGGCGAATATTATTCCCATCCGCGTCTGTTCTGGCTAAGTCAGACGCCATTCGAGCAGCGCCATATTGTCGATGGTTTCAGTTTTGAGTTAAGCAAAGTAGTTCGTCCGTATATTCGTGAGCGCGTTGTTGACCAGCTGGCGCATATTGATCTCACTCTGGCCCAGGCGGTGGCGAAAAATCTCGGTATCGAACTGACTGATGACCAGCTGAATATCACCCCACCTCCGGACGTCAACGGTCTGAAAAAGGATCCATCCTTAAGTCTGTACTCCATTCCTGACGGTGATGTGAAAGGTCGCGTGGTAGCAATTTTGCTTAATGATGAAGTGAGATCGGCAGACCTTCTGGCCATTCTCAAGGCGCTGAAGGCCAAAGGCGTTCATGCCAAACTGCTCTACTCCCGAATGGGGGAAGTGACTGCGGATGACGGTACGGTGTTGCCTATAGCTGCTACCTTTGCCGGTGCGCCTTCGCTGACGGTCGATGCAGTCATTGTCCCTTGCGGCAATATTGCGGATATCGCTGACAACGGCGATGCCAACTACTATCTGATGGAAGCCTACAAACACCTTAAACCGATTGCGCTGGCAGGAGACGCGCGCAAGTTTAAAGCAACAATCAAGGTCGCTGACCAGGGTGAAGAAGGGATTGCGGAAGCTGACAGCGCCGATGGTAGTTTTATGGATGAACTGTTAACGCTGATGACAGCACACCGCGTGTGGTCACGCATTCCTAAGATTGACAAAATCCCGGCGTAAATATGGATAAGGTCACGCCCCTGGGGAGTGACCTTACCACCTTACTTACACATCATGATAACTACCCAACAGATAACCACGCTCAGCAATCGCATATTTCAACGACGCTGAAGTCAGCACATCCAGTTCCGTTAACCGAGGGAAGCAATAAGCACTCTGGCGAATCGTATTATCGACAAACGCCGGATGGCACATAACTTCCAACGAGCGTTCCCCGCGATGGCTGGAATCATCAAGCACTTGCAGGAACAGTGTCTCGCTAATCTCTTCACCATAAAACGCGCTACTGAATCCCTGCGAACTGCGCAGATTAGCCGGTAAATCACCATCGTTAGATAACGGCTGACGGTCGATGCGCAACGCAATCCCCTCTTCAGCCGCAAACTTTGCCACAATCGGGAAAATCTGCGGGAACATATGCACATGATGATGGCTATCAAGATGCGTAGGTTTGCGTCCAAATAGCTCAATGAAACGCAAATACTGACTGGCGAGCTCCTGAGTAATTTCTTCCAGCGGTAAAGCACCTTCTTCTGCCAACTGCCAGATCCATTTTCCCAGCACACCATCGCGGGTTAACCCCGGCATAGCTGTCAGAGGCTTGCCCATAGTAAGGACAAAGTGCATCCCTATGGCCAGACTCGGTTCATCACGGCTCAACTGCACCGCATGGTCAATAGCCTGCCCATTCACCAGCGCCGTCGTCGACGTGACAATCCCATTGCGACAGGCCTCGATAATGCCGTAGTTCTGACCTTTGCTTAAGCCAAAATCATCGGCATTAACAATCAGTAAGCGTTCCATAATCAGCCTCGGTTAATGTGCTTTTTTAAGCTCTGCGATGCAGTCGGCAAAATTTGGCAGCCATTTCTCGTGCGCCAGAATCATCTCGCGTGCCAGCAGCTCAGCATCGCGATCGGAATGCACCAACGGACTAAGGTTTAGCGCCAGTAAGACATCGTTAAATTCTCCACTAAGTGCGGCGTTGCTGGCAGCAATCTCGAAGCCTTTGATGGTGTGAATCAGCCCCATCACTTTATCATCGAAATGCGTAATGCGCGGATGTGGCGTCGCGCCATCGCGCCCCAGCGTACAGGTCATTTCTACCGCCCAGTCTGCCGGAATATTATCAATATGCCCATGATGCGGGATATTAACGTAATGTTCTGCTTGCTTGTCGTTATAGATAGCGTTGATCACTTCGCACGCAGCATCAGAATAATAAGCCCCACCGCGCTGTTCCAGTTCTTTCGGCTTAACGTTCAACTCCGGGTTTTTATATAGCTCAAAAAGTTGTTTCTCGACTTTCTGTACGACCTGCGCTCGTGCGCCGCCTTTGTAGTATTCGCCCATTTCAATAGCCAGCATCTCTTTTTGCTTGAAGTAATAAAGCAAATAAGAACACGGCAACAGATTCAGAGAACGAATTAAGCCTTCGCTAAATGGCAGATCGAAAATATTTTTAACGCCAGATGCTTTTAACTGCCCGGATGCCACACCATCAAGCAATTCGGCAAAGCGTGATTTGCCATTTACCAGCACATCCTTAATGAACACCATATGGTTGAGGCCGAACAGATCGATAGATAAATCATCGCTGTCTTTCAGCATCAGAACATCGCGAATAAACATCTTCATGCCGATCGGAATATTACACACGCCGATAAAGCGTTTAAATCCGGTATGACGATAAACGGCTTCAGTGACCATTCCCGCCGGGTTAGTGAAGTTAATCACCCATGCATTCGGACATAGTTCTTCGACATCTTTTACGATGTCAAAAATCACCGGAATGGTACGCAGACCTTTAAACAGACCGCCCGCGCCGTTAGTTTCCTGACCAAGATAACCATGACTTAATGGAATACGTTCATCCAATTCGCGCGCCGGTAATTGGCCAACGCGCAGTTGGGTAGTAACGAAATCAGCATCTTTCAATGCTTCGCGGCGATCCAGCGTTTTATAAAGCTTCATCGGGACGCCAGCGTTATCAATCATCCGTTGGCAGAGATCAAAAATAATATCCAGTTTCGCTTTACCACCTTCGACATCCACCAGCCATAATTCGCTGACCGGCAATTCGTGATAACGCTTAATAAATCCTTCCAGTAACTCCGGGGTATAGCTGCTCCCGCCACCAATAGTGACGACTTTTAATTTCTGGCTCATAATTTCTCCCTTCAGTACAGAATACTGATATCTGGCATATCTGCCCCCCGGACATAAATAATCCAGCAACAGGACAGATATGTGAATTGTCAGGTATAACGACTTACTGATTAAATTCAGTCAATTTCTTACGATAGCTCTTAGGCGTAAAGGATGTTAATTTCTTAAACGTTTTAATAAACAAGCTCGGGCTACTATAACCGGCCCCAAACGCAATATCCGTCACTGAATAGTTGGTCATTTCCAGTTGTTTTTTGGCAAAATTAATACGGATTTCATTAATAATCTGCATTGGCGTTTTACCATAGTATCGTTGAGTCGCTCGCGTCAAATATTCCTGTGATTTGGCTGACAACGTCACCATATTCTCCAGCGCCGATTCACTAAACTGCTCTTTATCATGCATCTTTTCTACCGTACTTTTCAGCCACTGCGGTATATCATCAATCACCTGTTCTTCGCGGTAATGACGTAAACGGTTAATGACATAAAAAGTAACCATCTCAACAAACTCTTCCAGCCCTGTTTCGCGGAAATTCAATGAAGAAATCACTGTTTCCACATAGGTGAGAAACGCGTTATTGGTCCGGTATACCTGCGAAGCTACAAAGCAATAAGGCAACAACGGCAGGTAATGCTGCTCAAAAAAGCGTTTACTGATCCCAACGTTCAATATACGCGTGGCACCAAATTCATAAAAACTTTGATGGTGCGAACCTAACGGAATAAAAACAAAATCGCCCCGTTCCAGTAACACGCGCTTACCGTTAATCTCCTGGAAATAACGCCCGGTTAATACCAGAGTAAATTCATAATAGTCGTGCTGATGCAGTCCGCTGATACTCTCAGTTTTATTGTAGATAAACACATGGAAGTTTTTGCCATTAAACAACTGCTGTTCTCGGGCAGTGGCAATTTCCGGCGCGTTAATCACTGGCTGCATCATCGACTCCTTATGCCTTCAGTTTTTCATGAAGCTCAATTAATTCAGTAATCAGTTCACGCGCAAGCATGGACGTCATTAAATGATCCTGAGCGTGGACTAGCACCAGACTCACTTTCATCTTACCTTCGCCAGCATCGCCTTCAATCAGTTTCGTCTGTACCAGATGCGCTTCATTCAATGCCATCCGTGACTGATCCATCATGGTTTTTGCTGCGGCAAAATCGCCCTGCTTCGCCTGTTTCAGTGCCGCATACGCCAGGCTACGCGCTTGTCCGGAGTTGATGATAAGCCCCATCACCACTTCTTCCAGCTCTTCAGCTTCCGTTTGCGTATCGGGAATATTATCGAGATCCATCATACATCGTTCCTCTCTATTCTTACCGGCACGATTACCCGTACCGGCATCAATTAAAATTTCAGGGCGTTGGCGATATCTTCTTCGCTCTCTTCTTTATCAATCGCGTTTTGTGCTTTGTTAGCGACCACAACAAAGGGCAGATAAATTAACGTTGCGATACCAAGGTTGAAGAGTGCGACCAGCAATGCGGCGACGCTACCGTTGGTGTTAAAGAAGGCTCCCAGACCGGTTGGCATGGTCCACGGTGCAATATTGGTCACCGGTGGAATAATGCCCATGTAGTACGCTGCCAGGGTGATTGCCGCCAGAATCGGTTGTACCAGTACAAACGGGATAAACATCACCGGGTTCATGATAATTGGCAGACCAAACAGAATCGGTTCGTTAATCTGGAAGATGCCGGACGGCAGCGCCAGTTTTGCCACCTGACGATAATCAGCACGGCGAGAAGCGATAAAGATAGCCAGGATCAGGCCTAAAGTCGCACCACTGCCACCAAGGAAAATAAAGGAGTCCAGCATCGGCTTGGCCCAGATATGGAAGGTCTTACCGGCTGCCAGCGCCGCTTCGACGGAACCATATTGCTGATAGGTCGCGATATTTTCCAGCGCCCACGGCGTCATAATGCCGTTGTCCAGTGCGGTCAGCGCCAGCGCGCCATGAATACCGAAGAACCAGAGCAGTGGAACAAAGATCACATAGGCCCAGCCTACCACGCTACCCAACGATGCCAGTGGGGTTGAGATGGTATCCATAATGATCTGATGGAAGTTGGTGCCCCAGGTATTCAACGCCCAGGCAATAATCCCCATCACGGAAAGAATAATAAAACCGGGAATTAATGCTGAGAAAGAGCGCGAAACCGATGTCGGAACGCTATCAGGTAACTTAATGACCCAGTTACGATGAACAATAAAGGTAAACATTTCTGCCACCACCAGGCCAATAATAATCCCGGAGATGATATTCGCCCCACCTAACCAGTTTGCGCCAACCGCATAGGCCTCACCGACACTATATGGGGTGACGGTCATAAATGCTGCAACGGATAACAACCCGGCCGCCAGCGCATCGACTTTACGCTCTTCTGCCAGCGCCATGCCAATAAAGAACGGGGCCATTAAAGACATTATCCCTAATGTTCCGTTATATACGTTGCCGCCAATACCTTTCAGACCATTAAGTGTTTCAATGGTTGAGGCATCCAGGCGAATACCTAAGGAATAAAAAAACGACCCCTCCCCAAAGCTTAGAAAAACGTTGTTAATTAATACAAACATGGCCCCCGCAAGGGTTAACGGCATTAAGCGAATAAAGCCATTTTTGATTGCATTAACGTGTGGCTGCTTTCCTATTTTAACTGCAAAAGGGAGGAGTACCTTTTCAAGCGATGCAATAACATTACTCATAGAAAAATACCCTTTAAAACCGCAATTTAAATATTGCGGTATTGATTTATGAAATAACTCTTTGACGGGAAAATTTAAAATAAATTAATTTGCTGCGGCTTTTTTAATCGCTGCAACCGCAGCCTTAAGCACGCCTAAACCATCGACTTTGCCATAAAGCAGCGAGTCAATTACTTCAACCGGTTTGTTGGGTAACAAACGCTGGATTTCGGGCAACATATAAGCAATCTGCGGCCCTAATAACACGACATCGGCATTCTGACCTTTTTCACCAGCCAGTGTTTCCGGAAATGCTTCAATAATGACCGGAACTTCATATTTTTCTGCCTGTGCGCGCATTTTTGATACCAGTAAAGAGGTAGACATGCCCGCAGAACAAAACAGATAAATGTGTTTCTTTTCCATAAAACTGCCCTCATCGACGATTATCTGTCAGCCAGACACTCCGCAAGCCTTAACCTGCTTCCATGCTCTGGGTAACTTGCGAAACCAACATGACTTTTTTTGTGGCTGAAAGGAGTATACGGTATAGGCCTGAGCAATAGTATTTCTTTGACCTTATAAATTGTCTCTCCTTGACCTGTGGTTATGACCCTCTTCACATTTCGGGCAAATAATTCGCGAAGATAATTAAGAACACAGGCCAAAAAAAACCGGCGCAATGGCCGGTTTCCGTTGTTACTCAAGCTTTCAGGCGAAGTGATTACTTCGTAGCCTGTGGATCAGTGTCGTATTCAGCACAGGTCTGATAACCGGAGTTGATGACATGTCCGGTATCATCTAACGCGACAAAGTAGGTTTCTGCTTTACCATCACGTTGACCCAGGATGTAGGTCTGGCAAGTACCACGAGCATGGATCATGCTCACTTCAGACGAAGGTTTACCCGCAATTTGTGCAACCTGCGCCCGGCTCATGCCTTTTTTGACGTCTTTCACCACAGGCTGTACAAACTGGTCTTTGGTACGATCATAAGCCGTACAACCCGCCAGCATGGTTAATACCGCCGCTGCACTCAGAATTCCTGCCATATTCTTGTTCATATTCCGTCCTCTTGTTTATCAGCGTGTTAGATAAGCCTGGAATACATTGGGCGCTTTTTCAAGCCCGTGAACGAAACGGCTCCGCTTTCAGAGGATTCCTGTATGACGTTTTAACCACCATTCAGCCCGCTGTCGCTTGTCGTTTCAGTAGCAACGGGTTAGCTTTAAGGAAGTTTTGTCTTTTCTGTCTGGAGGGGTTCAATGACATTGCAACAACAAATAATAAAGGTGCTGGGCGCAAAACCGCAGATTAATGCTGAAGAGGAAATTCGTCGTAGTATCGATTTTCTGAAAAGCTACCTGCAAACTTATCCGTTCATTAAATCACTGGTGCTCGGGATCAGCGGTGGTCAGGACTCCACGCTTGCCGGTAAGCTGTGCCAGATGGCGATTAATGAGCTGCGCCAGGAAACCGGCAACGAATCACTGCAATTTATTGCCGTACGCCTGCCCTATGGTGTCCAGGCCGACGAACAAGATTGCCAGGATGCCATCGCCTTTATTCAACCGGATCGCGTATTAACCGTTAATATCAAGGGCGCGGTACTCGCCAGCGAGCAGGCATTGCGGGAAGCAGGCATTGAACTGAGCGATTTTGTCCGTGGCAATGAAAAAGCGCGTGAGCGGATGAAAGCACAATATAGCATTGCGGGTATGACCAGCGGTGTCGTGGTGGGCACCGATCATGCTGCAGAAGCTATTACCGGATTCTTCACTAAATATGGTGACGGCGGTACGGACATTAATCCGCTGTATCGTCTCAACAAACGTCAGGGTAAACAGTTACTGGCGGCATTAGGTTGCCCGGAACACCTTTATAAGAAAGCGCCAACGGCCGATCTTGAAGATGATCGCCCTTCTCTGCCGGATGAAGTGGCACTCGGCGTGACCTATGACAATATCGACGACTATCTGGAAGGGAAAAACGTACCTGAACAGGTCGCCAGAACAATAGAGAACTGGTATCTGAAAACCGAACATAAACGCCGTCCGCCAATTACCGTTTTCGATGATTTCTGGAAAAAGTAATAATTTGCACATATTGGTTTGTGCGAAAAAGAGTACTTTGTTCACGCCGGATGCGGCGTGAACGCCTTACTCGACCTACAAAACTATGCAAATTCAATACATTGCAGGAGTCGAATAGGCCTGACAGGCGTAGCACGTCAAACGGTGTAACCTTTGTCATCGACCCGCCTCTTTTTTAATCGCTCCCCGCCTGTTACACTGGATAGATAACCAGCATTCGGAGTCAACAGTGGTACGGCGTTTAACTTCTCCGCGGCTCGAATTTGAAGCTGCGGCAATTTATGAATATCCCGAACATTTACGTTCATTCCTTAATGACTTACCCACCCGACCTGGGGTGTATCTGTTTCATGGCGAAAGTGACACCATGCCGCTCTATATCGGCAAAAGCATTAACATCCGCAGCCGCGTCCTTTCTCATTTACGTACCCCGGATGAAGCCGCCATGCTACGGCAATCCCGACGCATCAGCTGGATATGTACCGCCGGTGAAATCGGCGCTCTGCTCCTTGAAGCGCGATTAATCAAAGAACAACAGCCACTGTTTAATAAACGCTTGCGGCGCAATCGCCAGCTCTGTGCCCTGCAATTAAATGAAAAGCGCGTCGATGTGGTGTATGCCAAAGAGGTGGATTTTTCACGAGCCCCCAACCTGTTTGGCCTGTTTGCCAATAGGCGCGCAGCTTTGCAAGCATTACAGACCATCGCTGATGAACAAAAACTTTGTTATGGCCTGTTGGGACTGGAGCCGTTAAGTCGCGGTCGTGCATGTTTTCGTTCAGCGCTAAAACGTTGCGCCGGAGCATGCTGCGGTAAAGAGAGCCATGACGATCATGCGCTACGTTTGCGCCAGTCTCTGGAACGTTTACGAGTCGTTTGTTGGCCGTGGAAAGGTGCGGTAGCGCTGAAAGAACAGCACCCGGAAATGACTCAATATCATATTATTCAAAACTGGCTGTGGCTGGGGGCGGTTAATTCGCTGAAAGAAGCGACAACGTTAATTCGGGCACCCGCCGGGTTTGATCACGACGGTTATAAAATTCTTTGTAAGCCGCTGCTTTCCGGTAACTATGAAATTACTGAACTTGATCCGGTGAATGACCAGCAAGCCAGTTGATTTCACTGAACAACAGTTTACCTTGCGGTTGCAAAAGCCGCAGGGTGTGCCTGCCATCGAACCAGCACGCGCCCTGGTCGGTAGTGAGCAGTTTGTCGCCCAATTGCCACGCCCCGTTTATTACAAACACCACCCCGCCGCGTGAACCAAAGGTAGTAAACGTACGTTCGGCAATTCTGACTTTCGCCTTACAGACATCCAGGCGTGTCATGATGTTGAAATCCATCGACATCTGCCCTGCCGTCAGTTTCGCTTTTACCACCAGGTCCGCTGCAAAGGAAAAAGGTTGTAACGGTTTTAAGGTATGGTTAAAGCGGTCTGCGCTTTCAAGGAACATCTCGCCGCCTTCCAGCAACGTCACTATCCTTTCCATACCGGGAAACAAAGAAAACTCCCCATTCGCCGCGATGGATGTAATGCTGGCACGCCAGTAAAAATCACGTTTTGCCGGTGGGAAAGTGCAAATTTCGCGCGTTTCACCGGCAGCGTTTCGCCACAGATTCACCGACATTTTACGCATATCAAAGTATTCCATACCCGCTCCCGGCCCGTTCTTTTCATTGTTATCGTTCAGGTAACCGTGGATGGTTATCGGCAACTCGGGTGATTTACGTTAGTGGCGATCAGGCTTTTTTTGCATCTGTTTGAGAAGAGAAAAGAAAACCGCCGATCCTGTCCACCGCATTACTGCAAGGTAGTGGACAAGACCGGCGGTCTTACGTTTTTTGGCTGAAAGATTATTCAGCAGTTGCAGGCATTTTACCTTTTGCCGCTGGACGTTCTGTCAGACGCTTCTCAAAATTAGCATTAAATTGCTTTTTCTGTTCCGGCGTCAGGATGTTGTAAATCTTGTTCTGGGTTTCCATGTGCGCCAGCATGTTAGCTTTGCGCTGTTCTTCCATTTTTGCGATCTGCGCTTCAGCTTTTGCTTTATCGAAGGTATCGCTGGCAATGATGTCATGCATTGCGCGGCGTTCTTCCAGCGGCGGACGTTTCATCTGGTCACGCTGGCCTTTGATGATTTCGCGGATCTGCTGTTTCTGCGCGTCGGTCAGGTTCAGGTCTTTGAACATCATGTCCTCATGCGGACCGAACTTGCCTTTATGGTGCATCATCGGCTTCGCGTCAGCCGGTGCTGCGGTAGTGGTGTCTGCGGCATGGGCCAGGTTAGCCGCGCCAAGAGCCAGGGTAGAGGCAACAAACAGTGCAGTTAATTTACGCATATTCTATATCCTTCCTTTCAGTTATTTATTACGGCTTTCTTAAGTAGCGTGCCGTGTTGACGAGATTAACTTTACTGACTTTAGCGTCAATTAATCAGAGCAACGGTAAAACAATGAAAGTGTAAAAAACACTTTTGCGCCAATTATGGAGAAAAAAAGAAAATTTGATGGAGAGTGATGAGAGAATATTACAACACGATGATTTTGCAGAGATTATGAAGAACTATACCGGATGACTGGTGATAAATAAAGCAAATAACCAGGATTAATCTGTATTAATTTATAAGAAAGCAACTTAATACCCGCAGAATGATTTCTGCGGGTAAGTATTAGCTTATTTTTTCGAGCATTAATCCCGCACGTAATCCCAACGCTACCAACGGATTAGGGAATAACACATACTCTACATCATGGGTTACGGTAAAACGTTCCTCCCCGTCCTGCGCCAGCAATGTTCCTTTCTCAAACGGCATAAAATTCAGCGTGTCATTTGCCATATGCATTTCGAAGGACGGCGAGTGGCGAGTAATTTGCGAAACCACCCGATAACGGAGCGGCGGTGTTCTCACGATACCGACACTCTCACCAGATAGCAGCGCAGCAATTGCGCTGGCAGTTACTGCAAACTGGCGAAGATCGTTTTGCCCAAAGGGCAACGCTTTGCCAAGTTCCAGCGTACAGGCCAGCGCGCCAAAATGTCTGGCGCTGAAATGGGTAAACGTACCACCAGGCTCCTGATGGAACACCAGCGCCTCCAGCCCCGCCGCACCCAGCCACGTCAGAAATTTCTCGTCCCAGGGAATGTCGCGTTGCGGTAATACACCGAACTGCGGATGCAAGGAGCCACGAATTGCGGTATGTAGATCAAGGTGCCAGCGCACAGATTCTTTGCCCTGGTCATAAAAATCTTCCAGGCACTGCTCCAGTTCGCGCGCCCGACAGGTTTCCCCGCTTTCAGCAAACAGTTGCCAACGACCGCCAAACATTCGATTCATATCGCTATGGCAATAACGTTTCCCTTGCTTCAGCGCAGGAGGATTCCCGAGGATCACCAGTAACCGCCAACGTAACGGGATCTCACCGTGAGATATCGCGCCAAGCAACGCGTCCAGCATTTCCACAGGTGCCGTCTCATTACCGTGGATCCCCGCTGAAATCACCAGCACGCCTTGCGGTGGCGTTAATGGCGTCAGTTCCAGCACACCATCGCCCAGCCAGCGCCAGCGAACGCCGTTGATTTCTCGCTCGGTGATGACCGGTTTTTTACCCGTTAAGGTTAGAGCAAGAAAATTATCCATTGCCCCCTCCCTCGCGCTGGAATGGATAAACCGAACCAAGATCCAATAATTGAGTCAGTGTATCCAGCGCTTCCCTTCCTTCGCGCAGCAATTGTGGATCGGCAAGATCCGCCGCAGTAAGACGATCGCGGTAGTAACGATCCACCCAGTCATTGAGCGCATTAAACAGCGTATCGTTCATCATCACTGCCGGATTCACCGCCCGGCGTTCTTCTTCTGTCAACACCACGCGCAACCGCAGGCACGCCGGGCCACCACCATTCGCCATGCTTTCACGTAAATCAAAGACTTTTAGTTCGCTAATCGGGTTGTCAGCAGCAAGCAATTCGTTGAGATAACGCCATACTCCGGCGTGTTCCCGACACTCCTGCGGCAGCACCAACACCATGGAACCATCATCGCGGCTCAGCAGTTGGCTGTTAAACAGATACGTAGATACCGCATCCGACACGAAAACCTGAGTCGCCGGAACTTCTATCGCCATAAAACCATTGACCCGCGCACGCAGGTTTGCCAGTAACTGTGACTGGCGAGCGAACGCCTGTTGATGGCAAAACAGCACCTGGCGGTTACTCACGGCAATCACATCATTATGAAAAACGCCCTGGTCGATAACGTCGGGGTTTTGCTGGGCGAAAATCACCTGCTGTGGATTCACCTGATTCAGCCTTGCCACCGCCTCGCTGGCTTCACGGGTCTGCCGCGCCGGATAACGGGAAGGCCGGGTATCATTGCCCTCTTCTCGCCCGTAGACAAAAAGTTGCATACCCGGTTCACCGTAATGACCGCCGAGACGATTGTGGTTTGCCGCCCCCTCATCACCGAGCAAGGCTACCTGCGGCAACGCCGAATGGACGCTAAATTTCTCTTCGTCGTTAAAAATCGCTTTTAACAGCGATTCGGTGACGGGGGCTTCCAGCGAACGGTGAAATTTATTGTTCAGGTTAGCAACAGTGAGATGCACTTTGCCATCCAGCGTATCGGCGGATGGCGCGATCGTTGCCGCATTGGCTACCCACATTGGCGAAGCGGAACTGACGCTGGAAAGCCAGTGCGGTGCCTGGCGTGCAACTTTTTCCAGTACCTGCTCATCGCTACCCCTGAATCCCAACTGACGCAGCACCGGAATAAACGGACGCTCGTGCGGCGGGATCACGGCCTGGGGGAATCCCGCATCGGCAAGTTTTTTCATTTTCAGTAAGCCCTGTTTTGCCGCCAGTCGCGGGTTAGACACCTGAAAACGGTGACGGGTAGAGGCTTCATTACCAAACGACAGGCCCGCGTAATGGTGCGTCAGCCCTACCAGCCCGTCGAAATTGACTTCCCAGGCGTTCATCGCACCACCTCATCGGAAAAATCCAGCCCGGGGTTAAGCGTTGCGGGCAACGTTAACGAGTCCGACTCCAGACTTGCCATCGGCCAGGCACAATAATCTGCGGCATACCAGGCGCTGGGGCGATGATTGCCGGAAGCGCCAATGCCGCCGAATGGCGCGGTACTGGCAGCACCGGTAAGCGGTTTGTTCCAGTTAACAATCCCCGCCCGTGCCTCCAGCAACAGTTGATCGAATTTTTCCCGCTCGGGGGAAACCAGACCGCAAGAGAGGCCAAAGCGAGTGTTATTCGCCATTCGAATCGCTTCATCGAAATTGTCATAACGCCAGACGCGCAATAACGGCCCAAACACTTCTTCATCCGGCAAGCCAGTAACGCCTGTCATTTCAATGATCCCCGGCGTCAGCAACGATGTCCCTGCTTGTAATAAGCGCGGCGCAAGCAGGGTCCGTCCGCCCATCGCCTCCAGTTCCTGCCAGGCAGTAACCACCTGCTGTGCGGCCTGCTCAGAAATCAGCCCACCAATAAATGGCTGCGGTTCGTCATCCCAAGTGCCCGGCGTTAACCGCTGGCTGACGGCAACCAGGCGAGCAAGAAATGCATCGCCCTGCGTTCCACTTTTCAGAAATAAACGGCGGGCGCAGGTGCAGCGTTGCCCGGCAGTGACAAACGCCGACTGAATGGTCAGATGGACAGCGGCATCGATATCCGCCACCTCATCGATAATTAGCGGGTTATTACCGCCCATCTCAAGGGCGAGAATTTTCTCCGGCTGACCGGAAAGCTGGCGATGCAGCTGGTAGCCGGTATTGGCGCTGCCGGTAAACAGCAAGCCGTCGAGATCCTCCAGCGCACTCAGCGCCTGACCCGTTTCACGCCCGCCCTGCACCAGGTTCAGCACGCCCGGCGGCAAGCCAGCCTGCTGCCATAAACGCATTACCGCGTCGCCACTCCACGGTGTCAGTTCGCTGGGTTTAAAGATAATGGTGTTACCTGCCAGCAATGCCGGAACGATATGTCCGTTCGGCAAATGACCAGGGAAATTATACGGCCCAAACACCGCCAGCACGCCGTGCGGGCGATGTCGCAGGCTCGCCGCGCCGTCCGGCATTTCGCTACGCTGCTCACCGGTACGAACGTGATACGCCTTAATTGATATCGCGATTTTATTGATCATCGCCGTCACTTCGGTTGCCGCTTCCCAGCGCGGCTTGCCGGTTTCTCTGGCAATAATCGCGGTTAATTCGGCTTTATTGCTTTCCAGCAATCCAGCAAAGCGTTCAACTCTTACCTGACGATCGCCAAATGAGAGCCGAGCCCAGCGCGGAAACGCCGCACGGGCAGCCCGACAAGCCTGCCCGACCTGAGCGGCATCGGCATCATTGCCCTGCCATAACACCTCGCCCGATACCGGATTACGCTTCACACGCAATGCGCCCTGGCCCGTTACCCAGTCACCGTTGATCCATAAAGTCATGCTGTTTTCTCCTCTGCGCACAGGCGCACCAGACGAACGCGATCCCCTGCGTGGCATTTGAGGACATCCAGTTGTGCGGCGGTTAAAATCAAACGCTCGGTCGCTGGATCGGTACGCACCAGCACCACGCGGAAATGGTGATAATTTTCATTGGCGACCAGGCAGGCCGGAAAATCGCCCTGCGCAGGCTGCCCTTCGGCCACTTCCACCAGCCGACTTTTACGGATGGCGCGCACGCGGTCGATATCACATTCAAGTGTCGGCCCGCCGTCAAAGATGTCGATATAGTTACGGTAGCGAAAACCTTCTTTCTCCAGCACCGCACGGGCAGGCGCGGTTTGCGGATGTACCTGACCGATGACGTCCTGGGCTTCCTGGGATAAAAAGTAGGTATAGATCGGATGTTTCGGCATCAGTTCTGCAATAAATGCCTTTTGCCCGGTGCCGCAGAGAAAATCAGCGCGGCTAAAATCCATCGAAAAGAAGCGTTTACCGAGGCTTTGCCAGAACGGTGAATAGCCGTGTTCGTCAATCACCCCGCGCATTTCGGCGACCACTTTGTCATTAAACTTGTCGCGAAAAGCCGCCATAAACATAAAGCGCGATTTCGACAGCAAATAGCCGTTGCCCTCTTTGCGCCACTTCGGGTCGAGAAACAGCGTGCACAGCTCGCTGCTGCCGGTGTGATCGTTACTGAGAAACAGCGTCGGCAATGCGTTATAGACATTCAGCTCTTTCGAAGCGTGAACCAGCGTGCCGACGCGATAGTTGTACCAGGGATCGTTCAGCCCAACCGCCACCTCAATGGCGCAAATCCCCGCCACAGTGCCTGTCTCACTATCTTCCAGTACAAACACATAACCCTGCTCACTTTTGGGCAGTTCGCCTTGCCAGGTTTTGATTGCCCTTTCAATACGCACCGAAAGCGTGGCTTCATTGGCGGGAAGCGACGTCAGGCCGCCGCCCGTTTTGCTGGCAAGCTGCATCAGCGCCGAGACATCTGAGCGCTCAACGGGACGAATGACCATCATGATGAACCTCGGCTAACAAAGTGTTCGCAAGCAGCTGCAAAGCGATCCAGTCCGGTCGTCACCTCTTCTTCGCTGACATTGAGCGCAGGCGCAAAGCGCACCACGTTGCCACCCGCAATCAGCACCATCACGCCTGCTTTCACCGCTTCCTGAGAGATCTGTTTCGCTTGCCCGGCGTAATCGGCATTCAGTACACAGCCAATCAAAAGACCTAAGCCGCGAACTTCACTGAACAAACTGTAGTGGTGATTAATGGAATTTAGACGCTCAACAAACCAGTCGTGACGCTGTTTAACCCCGTTAAGCATCTCTGGCGTGTTGATGAGATCCAGCACTTTGCCTGCCACCGCCGAGGCCAGCGGATTGCCGCCATAGGTGGTGCCGTGAGTGCCAACGGTCATCACGCTGGCGCACTCTTCGGTTGCCAACAACGCACCAACCGGGAAACCGCCGCCCAGCGCTTTGGCGGTAGTTAACAGATCAGGCGTCACGCCGTAGTGCATACAGGCATACAGTTCCCCGGTGCGCCCGACACCGGTTTGTACTTCATCAAAGATCAGCAACGCATTGTGGCGGTCACACAATTCACGCAGACCTTGTAAAAATGCGTTGCTGGCTGGCACCACACCGCCTTCCCCCTGGATGGGTTCGACAATCACCGCACAGGTGGCGTCGTCAATCAGCGCACTGGCAGAGTTAATATCGTTATATGCAGCATGACGAATATCCGGCGGCAGTGGCGCAAAATCCTGTGAATAGGCTGGCTGCCCACCCGCACTGACAGTAAACAGCGTGCGACCATGAAACGCATTTTTGAACGCCACGATGCCGCTCTTATGGCTGCCGTAGCGGTCGTGAGCGAATTTACGCGCCAGTTTTAGTGCCGCTTCGTTGGCTTCCGCACCGGAGTTACAAAAGAAGACGCGATCGGCAAACGTGGCGTCGATCAATTTTTTCGCCAGTCGCAGTACCGGCTCGTTGGTGTAACCGTTGCCGGTATGCCAGAACTTACTCGCCTGTTCGTTCAGCGCCTCACGCAGTTCCGGATGCGCATGGCCCAGCGCGTTCACCGCAATGCCACCCGCGAAGTCGATATACTCTTTCCCCTGCTGATCCCACAAGCGTGAACCTTCGCCACGTACCGGTATAAACGGTGCCGGAGCGTAAACAGGTATCATCCATTCATCAAAGTTTTCACGCGTAATTGGCTGAGACATAGCGACCTCTACAGTAAATAATTCGTTATTTATATGTTAATAATGAGTAATGTTTGCGCTGTAAATGTAGATTGCAGGGTTCGTGCCAGCCAGTGATAAAAGTGCATAAACGGCGGAGGCTAACTGGAAATCAAGCAGTTATAACCACATCATATGCATTTAAAGTGCATATAAAGTGAATACGTTTGCGATGTGGGTGAATAAAAAGAATAAAAAACGCAATGTTATGCAGAAGTAAAATATAATTCTGGAATTGTGATCATTGACGAAATTTACTGGAAATTACTGCGCCATTCTGACGCAACGCGCACCAAAAGCGGGCATTTTTTGCGCCATCGTTGACATCATTAACAACCATCGATCAAATCACTTAACAACAGGCGGTAAGCAAAGCGAAATTCTGCTACCATCCACGCACTCTTTATCTGAATAAATGGCAGCGACTATGAAATTTGTCTCTTTTAATATCAACGGCCTGCGCGCCAGACCTCACCAGCTTGAAGCCATCGTCGAAAAGCACCAACCGGATGTGATTGGCCTGCAGGAGACAAAAGTTCATGACGATATGTTTCCGCTCGAAGAGGTGGCGAAGCTCGGCTACAACGTGTTTTATCACGGGCAGAAAGGCCATTATGGCGTGGCGCTGCTGACCAAAGAGACGCCGATTGCCGTGCGTCGCGGCTTTCCTGGTGACGACGAAGAAGCGCAACGGCGGATTATTATGGCGGAAATCCCCTCGCCGCTGGGCAATGTCACCGTGATCAACGGTTACTTCCCGCAGGGTGAAAGCCGCGACCATCCGATAAAATTCCCGGCAAAGGCGCAGTTTTATCAGAATCTGCAAAACTACCTGGAAACCGAACTCAAGCGTGAAAATCCGGTGCTGATTATGGGCGATATGAATATCAGTCCTGGCGACCTGGATATTGGCATTGGCGAAGAGAACCGTAAGCGCTGGCTGCGTACCGGAAAATGTTCTTTCCTTCCGGAGGAACGCGAATGGATGGAGAGGCTGATGAGCTGGGGGTTGGTCGATACCTTCCGCCATGCGAATCCGCAAACAGCAGATCGTTTCTCATGGTTTGATTACCGCTCAAAAGGTTTTGACGATAATCGCGGTCTGCGCATCGACCTGCTGCTCGCCAGCCAACCGCTGGCAGAATGTTGCGTAGAAACCGGCATCGACTATGAAATTCGCAGCATGGAAAAACCGTCCGATCACGCCCCCGTCTGGGCGACCTTCCGCCGCTAATTTAGCTGATCTCCTGGCTCAAACTGGGTCAGGAGAATTAACCTTGAGAAAAATCAACAAACTGTCAGTAATGATTTGTTGCCTGCCGTCCTTTGTTATACCGTCACTGCGTTTTTAGTTGTCTGACCACTTCTCTATTATCAAGTTTGATATAGGAAACTCCACGATGAACGCTGAGCGTAAATTTCTTTTAGCCTGTCTTATTTTTGCGCTGGTCATTTACGCTATCCACGCTTTCGGTTTATTCGATCTGCTCACCGATTTACCCCACTTACAGACACTCATTCGCCAGAGCGGATTGTTCGGCTATAGCCTCTATATTCTGTTATTCATCATTGCCACCCTCTTTCTGTTACCAGGAAGCATACTGGTGATCGCGGGAGGAATAGTTTTTGGCCCGCTCTTAGGGACACTACTATCATTAATTGCCGCCACGCTGGCCTCCTCGTGCTCATTCCTGCTGGCGCGCTGGCTGGGACGTGATTTACTGCTGAAATACGTTGGCCATAGCCATACCTTCCAGGCCATTGAAAAAGGCATTGCGCGTAACGGTATTGATTTTCTTATTCTGACCCGCTTAATCCCGTTGTTTCCTTACAATATTCAAAATTACGCTTACGGATTAACCACAATCGCCTTCTGGCCTTATACCCTTATTTCGGCACTCACGACCCTACCCGGTATTGTTATTTATACCGTGATGGCAAGCGATCTCGCCAATGAAGGCATTACGCTGCGCTTTATTTTACAACTCTGTCTGGCGGGCCTGGCGCTGTTTATTCTCGTCCAGCTCGCAAAACTCTACGCCCGACACAAACATGTGGATCTGTCTGCTTCTCGCCGCAGCCCACTTTCTCACCCAAAAAATGAAGGATAGAACGATGTTGCAACATTATTCAGTGTCATGGAAAAAAGGACTGGCTGCACTCTGCTTACTGGCTGTTGCTGGGCTTAGCGGCTGCGATCAAAAAGAGAATGCGGCTGCAAAAGTGGAATACGACGGACTTTCGAACAGCCAACCGCTGCGTGTCGATGCCAATAACCATACGGTAACCATGCTGGTGCAAATTAATGGTCGTTTCCTCACCGATGACACTCGTCACGGTATTGTGTTTAAAGATGGCTCCAACGGACATAAATCGCTGTTTATGGGTTATGCGACCCCGAAAGCATTTTATGAAGCCCTGAAAGAGGCAGGTGGTACGCCGGGCGAAAACATGACGATGGATAATAAAGAAACGACTCATGTCACAGGCAGCAAACTGGATATTTCGGTCAACTGGCAAGGGGCGGCAAAAGCGTATTCCTTCGATGAAGTGATTGTTGACAGTAATGGCAAGAAACTGGACATGCGCTTTGGCGGTAATTTAACGGCAGCAGAAGAGAAGAAAACGGGTTGCCTGGTGTGTCTGGATAGCTGCCCGGTCGGCATCGTCAGCAATGCAACATACACTTATGGTGCGGTGGAAAAACGCGGCGAAGTGAAATTCAAAGGCAATGCCTCAGTTCTCCCGGCGGATAACACGCCGGCAACGGTTACCTTTAAAATCACCGAATAAAGCAGGATAACGGATGATGAAGATGCAATCGCGTAAAATCTGGTACTACCGTATAACCCTCATCATCCTGTTGTTCGCTGTGCTGCTGGCATGGGCGCTGCTTCCCGGCGTCCATGAGTTTATCAATCGCAGCGTTGCGGCGTTTGCCGCCGTGGACCAACAGGGTATAGAACGCTTTATTCAGTCTTACGGCGCACTAGCGGCAGTTGTCTCGTTCTTGTTGATGATTTTACAGGCCATTGCTGCACCGCTACCTGCGTTTTTGATCACCTTTGCCAATGCGTCGCTGTTTGGTGCGTTCTGGGGCGGCTTACTGTCGTGGACCAGTTCGATGGCCGGCGCGGCACTGTGCTTTTTTATCGCCAGAGTGATGGGCCGCGAAGTGGTGGAAAAATTAACCGGCAAAACCGTACTTGACAGTATGGACGGCTTTTTCACTCGCTACGGCAAACACACCATCCTGGTATGTCGGTTATTGCCTTTTGTCCCTTTCGATCCAATCAGCTATGCTGCCGGTTTGACTTCAATACGTTTTCGCTCGTTTTTTATCGCCACCGGGCTTGGTCAATTACCGGCGACTATTGTTTATTCCTGGGCGGGCAGCATGTTAACAGGCGGTACTTTCTGGTTTGTCACCGGACTGTTTATTCTGTTTGCCCTGACCGTGGTGATTTTTATGGCGAAGAAAATATGGCTTGAGCGCCAGAAGAGGAATGCCTGATGGGTTTACCGCCGCTTAGCAAAATTCCTTTCATTTTACGTCCGCAGACGTGGCTGCATCGTCGCCATTACGGCGAGGTGCTAAGCCCGATTCGCTGGTGGGGGCGGATCCCGTTTATCTTTTATCTGGTGTCGATGTTTGTCGGCTGGCTGGAGCGCAAACGCTCACCGCTCGATCCGGTAGTACGATCGCTTGTCAGCGCGCGCATTGCGCAAATGTGCCTGTGTGAGTTTTGCGTGGATATCACCAGTATGAAAGTCGCCGAGCGTACCGGCAGCACCGATAAACTGCTGGCAGTGGCTGACTGGCGGCAAAGCCCGCTCTTTAGCGATGAAGAACGGCTGGCGCTGGAGTACGCCGAAGCCGCAAGCGTAACGCCGCCAACGGTCGATGATGCCCTGCGCGCCCGACTGGCTACGCATTTTGACGCTCAGGCGCTCACCGAACTGACGGCATTGATAGGCCTGCAAAATCTGTCAGCCCGTTTTAATTCTGCCATGGACATTCCCGCTCAGGGGCTGTGCCGTATTCCTGAAAAACGTTCTTAAGGAGAGAAGATGCGCCATTGTGGGTGGTTGCTGGGATTGTTATCGCTGTTTTCTTTGGCAACACATGCCAGTGACTGGCAGGAAATAAAAAATGAGGCCAAAGGACAAACCGTATGGTTTAACGCCTGGGGCGGCGATACCGCAATTAACCGCTATCTCGACTGGGTTAGCGGCGAGATGAAAACCCATTACGCTATAAACCTGAAGATTGTTCGTCTCGCGGATGCCGCAGACGCGGTGAAACGCATTCAGACCGAAGTTGCTGCCGGACGTAAAACGGGCGGTTCGGTGGATCTGCTCTGGGTGAACGGCGAAAACTTCCGCACCTTAAAAGAGGCCAATTTATTACAAACGGGCTGGGCGGAGACTCTGCCCAACTGGCGCTATGTCGACACACAGCTTCCGGTGCGGGAAGATTTTTCAGTGCCTACAGAAGGGGCTGAATCGCCCTGGGGCGGCGCACAACTGACGTTTATCGCCCGCCGCGATGTTACGCCACAGCCACCACAAACGCCGCAAGCCTTACTGGAGTTTGCTAAAGCCAATCCCGGCACGGTTACCTATCCCCGCCCACCGGACTTTACCGGCACGGCGTTTCTTGAACAGTTGCTGATTATGCTAACGCCAGATCCCACAGCATTAAAAGAAGCGCCGGACGATGCGACTTTCGCCCGCGTCACTGCGCCCTTGTGGCAATATCTTGATGCACTGCATCCGTATTTATGGCGCGAAGGAAAGGATTTCCCGCCTTCGCCCGCGCGGATGGATGCTCTGCTGAAAGCTAACACATTGCGCCTGTCGCTGACCTTTAACCCTGCACATGCGCAGCAAAAAATCGCCAGCGGCGATTTGCCTGCAAGCAGTTACAGTTTTGGTTTTCGCGAGGGGATGATTGGCAACGTCCATTTCGTCACCATTCCTGCCAACGCGAATGCCAGTGCTGCGGCGAAGGTAGTTGCCAATTTCCTGCTCTCACCCGATGCGCAACTGCGTAAAGCAGATCCCGCTGTCTGGGGCGATCCTTCTGTTCTCGATCCGCAAAAACTGCCTGACGGGCAGCGCGAATCATTGCAATCGAGAATGCCGCAGGATCTGCCGCCTGTACTGGCTGAACCGCACGCAGGTTGGGTAAATGCGCTGGAACAAGAATGGCTACACCGTTACAGTACGCATTAATCTTTTTGCTGTGGGCGATGATGGCGGTGATTTATGCACCGCTGATCCCGGCAGCTCTGACGCTGATATCGCCTGCTTTGTCGTTGACGCACTGGCAGGCGTTATTTGCCGATCCACAGTTACCGCAGGCATTACTGGCAACGCTGGTGTCGACAACCATTGCGGCGGTCGGGGCGTTGTTGATTGCCCTGCTGGTGATTGTGGCGCTGTGGCCAGGGCCGAAATGGCAGCGTATGTGCGCCCGTCTGCCGTGGCTGCTCGCCATTCCCCATGTGGCTTTTGCCACCAGCGCCCTTCTGATCTTTGCTGACGGAGGGCTGCTTTATGACTATTTCCCGTATTTCACTCCGCCAATGGACAAATTGGGTATTGGGCTGGGCCTCACCCTGGCGGTAAAAGAAAGCGCATTTCTGCTGTGGATCTTAGCGGCAGTATTGAGCGAAAAACGGCTGTTGCAGCAACTCATTGTGCTGGATTCGCTGGGCTACAGCCGCTGGCAATGCCTGAACTGGCTGCTGTTGCCCTCCGTCGCGTCTGCGTTAGCAATGGCGATGCTGGCGATTGTCGCCTGGTCGCTGTCGGTCGTGGATGTGGCGATTATTCTTGGGCCAGGTAATCCCCCGACGCTGGCGGTAATTAGCTGGCAGTGGTTAACTCAGGGCGACGCCGATCAACAAACGAAAGGTGCACTCGCCAGCCTGCTGCTGATGCTGTTACTCGCCGCCTACGTTTTGCTGGGCTATCTGCTATGGCGTGGCTGGCGACGTACTATTCCCCGCGTAGATGGCGTTCGTAAGCCTGCCACGCCTTTATTGCCAGGCAATACGCTGGCGAGTTTTTTACCCTTAACCGGTGTGCTGTGTGTGGTTCTGCTGGCGATCCTCGCGGATCAGTCGACGATCAATAGTGAAGCGCTCATCAACAGCCTGACAATGGGGCTGGTGGCGGCATTCATCTCTTTGCTCCTGTTACTGCTGTGGCTGGAATGGGGGCCACAGCGTCGCCAGTTGTGGCTATGGTTGCCCATTTTATTACCCGCTCTGCCGCTGGTGGCGGGCCAGTACACGCTGGCGCTATGGCTGAACCTGGATGGAAGCTGGACGGCGGTGGTCTGGGGGCATCTGCTGTGGGTAATGCCGTGGATGCTGTTTATCCTGCAACCCGCCTGGCAGCGCATTGATTCACGGTTAATTTTGATTGCGCAAACACTGGGCTGGTCGCGGGCCAAAATCTTCTTTTACGTAAAATGTCCACTTATGTTGCGCCCTGCGCTGATTGCCTTCGCGGTGGGATTTTCAGTCAGTATTGCGCAGTATATGCCGACGCTGTGGCTGGGCGCGGGGCGTTTTCCGACGCTCACCACTGAAGCGGTGGCATTAAGCAGCGGCGGCAGCAACGGTATTCTCGCCGCCCAGGCTTTATGGCAACTGCTGTTACCGCTTATTATTTTTGCCCTGACCGCGTTAGTCGCAAAATGGGTAGGTTATGTCAGACAAGGACTCCGCTAATGCTCTGCGTGAAAAATGTTTCGCTACGTTTACCAGAAAGCCGCTTGCTGACAAACGTTAACTTTACAGTAGATAAAGGTGACATTGTCACGTTAATGGGACCATCCGGCTGCGGGAAATCCACTCTGTTTTCGTGGATGATTGGTGCGCTGGCCGGACAGTTTTCTTGTACAGGGGAGCTATGGCTTAATGAGCAACGGATTGACATGCTACCCACCGCACAGCGTCAGATTAGCATTCTTTTCCAGGATGCACTGTTATTTGACCAGTTCAGCGTCGGGCAAAATTTACTGCTGGCGCTACCGGCGACACTTAAGGGGAATGCCCGACGTAATGCCGTGAATGATGCACTTGAGCGTTCAGGCCTTGACGGAGCGTTCCATCAGGATCCTGCCACTTTGTCTGGCGGTCAGCGAGCGCGCGTTGCTCTGCTGCGCGCCCTTCTCGCTCAGCCAAAAGCGTTGCTACTGGATGAGCCCTTCAGCCGTCTTGATGTGGCCCTGCGCGATAATTTTCGCCATTGGGTGTTCAGCGAAATTCGCGCCATGGCGATCCCTGTTGTGCAGGTGACGCACGATCTTCAGGATGTTCCTCCTGATAGCCCCGTTCTGGATATGGCGCAGTGGTCAGAAAATTACAACAAACTGCGATAACGCAAAGTTTTTCCCAATGCGTCAGTTCAGAATGGCGCTCTCAAAACTACAATGTCGGGATTTTCGATGAAACGTGTTTCTCAAATGACCGCGCTGGCAATGGCTTTAGGGCTGGCTTGCGCTTCTTCGTGGGCCGCTGAACTGGCGAAGCCTCTTACACTTGACCAGCTTCAACAACAAAATGGCAAAGCGATTGATACTCGCCCCAGCGCGTTTTATAACGGCTGGCCACAAACCTTAAATGGCCCTTCCGGTCATGAACCTGCCGCCTTAAACCTCTCTGCTAGCTGGCTCGACAAAATGAGCACCGAACAGCTCAACGAGTGGATCAAGCAACATAACCTGAAAGCCGATGCCCCGGTGGCGCTGTACGGTAATGACAAAGATGTCGACGCCGTCAAAACGCGACTGCAAAAAGCAGGTTTTACGCATATCTCCATCCTGAGTGACGCGCTAAGCGAACCTTCCCGTTTGCAAAAACTGCCGCACTTTGAACAGCTGGTATATCCGCAGTGGCTGCATGACCTGCAACAAGGTAAAGAGGTTACGGCGAAACCTGCCGGTGACTGGAAAGTCATTGAAGCGGCCTGGGGCGCTCCAAAATTTTACCTTATCAGCCATATTCCCGGCGCTGACTACATCGACACCAACGAAGTGGAAAGCGAACCGCTGTGGAACAAAGTTTCTGATGAACAACTGAAAGCGATGCTGGCAAAACACGGTATTCGCCATGACACCACGGTCATTCTGTACGGGCGTGACGTATACGCTGCAGCGCGTGTGGCGCAAATTATGCTTTATGCCGGCGTGAAAGATGTGCGCCTGCTGGACGGAGGCTGGCAAACCTGGTCCGACGCGGGTCTGCCCGTTGAGCGCGGAACGCCACCGAAAGTGAAAGCGGAACCGGATTTCGGCGTGAAGATCCCGGCACAACCGCAACTGATGCTTGATATGGAACAAGCGCGTGGACTGCTGCATCGCCAGGATGCATCGCTGGTGAGCATTCGTTCGTGGCCAGAATTTATCGGTACGACCAGCGGTTACAGCTATATTAAACCAAAAGGTGAAATAGCCGGAGCACGTTGGGGACACGCAGGTAGCGACTCGACGCATATGGAAGATTTCCATAACCCGGATGGCACCATGCGCAGCGCCGATGATATTACCGCCATGTGGAAAGCATGGAATATCAAACCAGATCAGCAAGTTTCATTCTACTGCGGTACTGGCTGGCGCGCGTCCGAAACCTTTATGTACGCACGCGCAATGGGCTGGAATAACGTCTCCGTTTACGACGGCGGCTGGTACGAATGGAGCAGCGATCCAAAAAATCCGGTAGCAACCGGTGAACGCGGCCCGGACAGCAGCAAATAACATTGCAATTACTGACGCTGGAGCGACTTCAGCGTCAGATACCCACTCCACACCCGCGTAAAGGTCGTCATCCAGCACAACGCACCAAATACCCACGCAAACCACGGAAAACAGCCCGGAAAGAGGCAACTCAGAACAAACAGCAAAATCGTCTCGCTGCCTTCGGTTAACCCGCCCAGATAATAAAACGATTTATGCGCATAACCGGGATTATCAATCTGATGTTTCGCCGCCAGCGCAGCAAAAGCGAGAAAACTGCTGCCCGTGCCGATAAACGCAAACAGCAGCCAGCCGCCTGCCAGGGCGTTTTGCTCCGGTGCGGCGAGGATAAACCCAAAAGGCACCAGCGCGTAAAAAAGAAAATCGAGAGAAATATCGAGAAAGCCGCCCGCGTCGGTAAGCCCTCTGCGCCGCGCCAGCGCACCGTCCAGACCATCAAGCAGCCTGTTTAACAAAATGACGATTAGCGCCGCCAGATACCAGCCCAGCGCCAGAAACGGCAGTGCCAGCACGCCGATAGCAAATCCCACTAATGTTAAACCATCTGGCGTAATGCCCGGTTTATCAAGAACCCGCACGCACTGATACAACAACGGTTTAATCCGGGGATGAAGATGGCGGTCTAGCACAGGCACTCCTTAAATATAAAGCCTTTCTGATTGAGCAACAGTGCGGATATTATGGCATTTTTCGCTTATCTGCCCGTGTGTAATTTATGAAAATGATTGAAGTTGTTGCCGCCATCATCGAACGTGATGGCAAAATTTTACTCGCGCAACGCCCTGCCCAGAGCGATCAGGCGGGATTATGGGAGTTTGCCGGTGGTAAAGTCGAGCCGGATGAAAGCCAGCGGCAGGCGCTGGTGCGTGAGTTAAACGAAGAACTGGGCATCGAAGCAACTGTTGGTGACTATGTTGCCAGCCATCAGCGAGAAGTTTCGGGGCGGATTATCCATCTTCATGCCTGGCACGTACCCGACTTCCACGGGACGTTACAGGCACATGAACATCAGGCGCTGGTCTGGTGCTCACCTGAAGAGGCGCTGCGATATCCGCTGGCCCCTGCTGACATTCCATTATTAGAGGCGTTTATGGCTTCACGCGCCGCCAGACCAGCGGATTAGTGCTTAGGGTTTTGTCATCCCGTTGGCATTGCAGCAGTATTCCTTCGGCTTTAATTACTGCCCCTTCAGAATAATTTTGATCCTGATAAACGCAGCACTGAGTACAGGGCTGCGCTGACTGCCCGCCTGAACTGAACACTTCTGGCGGTACGTTTACCTCCACGTCCGGATGATAATGCGGGTTAGCCAGTGTAATTAATGGAAATGCTAATACTACGGCGATCAATGCTCGACTCACAGGGAACTCCTTAACGTTATTGTCTCTTCTACAGATAACGGTAGCCGGGCGGCAAAACTTTAGCGTCTGAGTTATCGCATTTGGTTATGAGATTACTCTCGTTATTAATTTGCTTTCCTGGGTCATTTTTTTCTTGCTTACCGTCACATTCTTGATGGTATAGTCGAAAACTGCAAAAGCACATGACATAAACAACATAAGCATAATCGTATTAATATATAAGGGTTTTATATCTATGGATCAGACATATTCTCTGGAGTCATTCCTCAACCATGTCCAAAAGCGCGACCCGAATCAAACCGAGTTCGCGCAAGCCGTTCGTGAAGTAATGACCACACTCTGGCCTTTTCTTGAACAAAATCCCAAATATCGTCAGATGTCATTACTGGAGCGTCTGGTTGAACCGGAGCGCGTGATCCAGTTTCGCGTAGTATGGGTTGATGATCGCAACCAGGTGCAGGTCAACCGTGCATGGCGTGTGCAGTTCAGCTCTGCCATCGGCCCGTACAAAGGCGGTATGCGCTTCCATCCGTCAGTTAACCTCTCCATTCTCAAATTCCTCGGCTTCGAACAAACCTTCAAAAATGCCCTGACTACTCTACCGATGGGCGGTGGTAAAGGCGGCAGCGATTTCGACCCGAAAGGAAAAAGCGAAGGCGAAGTTATGCGTTTCTGCCAGGCGCTGATGACTGAACTGTATCGCCACCTGGGCGCGGATACTGACGTTCCGGCAGGTGATATCGGCGTTGGTGGTCGTGAAGTCGGCTTTATGGCGGGGATGATGAAAAAGCTCTCCAACAATACCGCCTGCGTCTTCACCGGTAAGGGCCTTTCATTTGGCGGCAGTCTTATTCGCCCGGAAGCTACCGGCTACGGTCTGGTTTATTTCACAGAAGCAATGCTAAAACGCCACGGTATGGGTTTTGAAGGAATGCGCGTTTCCGTTTCTGGCTCCGGCAACGTCGCCCAGTACGCTATCGAAAAAGCGATGGAATTTGGTGCTCGAGTGATCACTGCGTCAGACTCCAGCGGCACTGTAGTTGATGAAAGCGGATTCACGAAAGAAAAACTGGCGCGTCTTATCGAAATCAAAGCCAGCCGCGATGGTCGAGTGGCAGATTACGCCAAAGAATTTGGTCTGGTCTATCTCGAAGGCCAACAACCGTGGTCTGTACCGGTTGATATCGCCCTGCCTTGCGCAACCCAGAACGAACTGGATGTTGACGCCGCGCATCAGCTTATCGCCAATGGCGTTAAAGCCGTCGCCGAAGGGGCAAATATGCCGACCACCATCGAAGCGACTGAACTGTTCCAGCAGGCAGGCGTACTGTTTGCACCGGGTAAAGCGGCTAATGCTGGCGGTGTAGCAACATCGGGCCTGGAAATGGCGCAAAACGCTGCGCGCCTGGGCTGGAAAGCCGAGAAAGTTGACGCACGTTTGCATCACATCATGCTGGATATCCACCATGCCTGTGTTGAGCATGGTGGTGAAGGTGAGCAAACCAACTACGTGCAGGGCGCGAACATTGCCGGTTTTGTGAAGGTTGCGGATGCGATGTTAAGCCAGGGCGTGATTTAAGACAATTGTGCCGGATACAGCGCAAACGCCTTATCCGGCCATAAAAATCTTCAGTATCAGATGGTTGAAAGAACCTTTATGTTATCACTCCATTGCCCGCCTCTTCTGATGGCGGGCTTTTTTTCGGCGCTCTCTTGCGTGGCGAATCCTTTTTCTTCCCTTCTCTACCGCCGGGAGCCATTATTCCCCGAAACTGCCTTACCGACGTGCGCTTTGCCTGATCAATCAACTGGTACAATGTCCCCACCAGCGGCTGCATAAAGTCCTGATAGCGACACTGCTTTTCGCTGATTTGCGTCAGCACCGATTCCCAGTGCGCGGTCATGTCCGGTCGCGTCGCCATTTCTGGCAGCGAATGGAATAGCGCTTTTCCGGCGTCGGTGGAGTGGATATAGCGCCCTTTTTTGGTCAGGAAACCCCGCTTGAACAACAATTCAATAATCCCGGCACGCGTTGCTTCTGTCCCCAGACCATCGGTCGCACGAAGGATCTTTTTCAGATCTTTGTCCTGCACAAAGCGTGCGATCCCGGTCATCGCCGAAAGCAGTGTTGCATCGGTAAAATGGCGTGGCGGCTGGGTTTGCCGCTCTACCACTTCGCCTTTTTCGCACAACAATTCATCGCCTTTCGCCACCACAGGCAGCGGCGTGCCGTCGTTTTCTTCATCGCGCTCTTTGCTGCCTAACAGCGTGCGCCAGCCTGCTTCAGCAAGAAAACGGGCTTTAGCGACAAATTTGCCTTTGGCAATGTCCAGTTCGATAACACACTTGCGGAACACCGCATCCGGGCAGAACTGCATCAAGTACTGACGGGCAATCAGGTTATAGACCTTCGCTTCGTTCTCCGTCAGGTTGATCGCAGAACTCCGTGCGGTCGGAATGATGGCGTGGTGCGCATCGACCTTTTTGTCATCCCAACAGCGGTTGCGTATATCTGGATCTACCACTGGCTGCGGCAACAGATCCGGTGCATGAACGCTGATAGCATTCATCACCGCGTGGCGTCCGGCAAAATGTTCTTCTGGCAAATAGCGGCAATCGGAACGCGGATAAGTGATTAGCTTGTGCGTTTCGTACAGCTTCTGGCAGATATCAAGCACGTTCTGCGCGCTCAGACCAAAACGTTTAGCCGCTTCAATCTGCAACGCCGAAAGCGAAAAAGGCAGCGGCGCGGATTCTGATTCCCGTTTATCGTTATAGCTGGTGACAATAGCTGGTTGACCACTAATGCGGTTAACCACATGCTCCGCCAGTGGACGATGTAACAAGCGCCCTTCTTCATCCTGGTACGGTTCACACGCTTCGCTCGGTTGCCAGATAGCGGTAAACCGCTCATCGGCAGGTGTCACGATATGTGCTTTGACTTCAAAGAAGTCTTTCGCCACGAAGTTTTCAATCTCTTCGTCGCGGCGCACCACCAGTCCGAGTACGGGCGTCTGCACGCGTCCCACGGAAAGCACGCCCTGATAACCGGCATTGCGACCGAGAATGGTATACGCACGGGTCATATTAATGCCGTACAGCCAGTCAGCCCGCGCCCGCGCCAGTGCAGAAACGCACAGCGGTACAAACTCGCTATTGGAGCGAAGACGATCGATCGCCCGCTCAACCGCCTGCGGGTTCAGGTCGTTTATCAAACAACGCTGTATCTGCTGGCGCTTTTCCGGTGCCAGTTGCAGGTAGTCCAGCACTTCATCCACCAGCAGTTGCCCTTCGCGATCCGGGTCTCCGGCGTGAACGATTTCGCTGGCTTCATGCAGGAAGCGTTTGATGACATTAAGTTGTTTAGTCACGGAGGGTCGGGGCTGTAATTGCCACTTTTCCGGGACAATCGGCAAATCCGCAAGATTCCAGCGCGCATAGCGGCTGTCGTAGGCGTCTGGCTGCGCCTGCTCAAGCAGGTGACCGATACACCAGGTCACCACCTGACCATTACCGCATTCGATAAAGCCATCGCCTTTCCGGTGCGGTTTAGGCAGGACATCAGCAATGGCGCGCGCCAGACTCGGTTTTTCGGCAATAAACAACCGCATCGACTTAACGAATCTCAACCATGGCACGACCACCACGGGCGGAAACAAGTTCACCAATAGCCGACAGTTCAATACCAAACTCAGCGGCAGTGGCTTTCACTTCGTCTTCAGCTTCAGGAGTAACAGCCAGCAGCAGACCGCCAGAAGTTTGCGGATCGCACAGTAGATCGCGCACTTCACGCGGCATTTCACCCATCAGATGACCATAGCTGGCAAAGTTGCGTTCGGTGCCGCCAGGTACTGCGCCCAGCTTAATATACTCTTCAACACCCGGCAGTTTCGGGATCGCCTCATAATCGACGCGCGCCTGCACACCAGCACCCTGACACATTTCGCTCAAATGGCCCAGCAGACCAAAACCAGTAACGTCGGTCATCGCTTTTACGCCTTCGATATTGGCAAAGGACGCGCCTGCAATATTCATCCGGCACATCACTTCCGTCGCCAGTCCCTGATGTTCCGGTTTCAGCAGCGATTTTTTCTCGGCTGTGGTGAGAACGCCTATCCCCAGCGGTTTCGTCAGGAACAGTTTGCATCCGGCTTGTGCAGTACTGTTTTTCTTCACCCTCTCGGTCGGTACGATCCCCGTCACCGCCAGACCAAAAATCGGTTCCGGTGCATCGATGGAGTGACCGCCAGCCAGCGCTATACCCGCCTGACGGCATGCATAGCGTCCACCCTCGGTCACTTCGCGGGCAATTTCCGGGGAAAGTTTGTTGATCGGCCAGCCGAGGATCGCAATCGCCATAATCGGTTTGCCACCCATCGCAAAGATATCGCTGATGGCGTTAGTCGCCGCAATGCGGCCAAAATCGAAAGGATTATCAACGATCGGCATAAAGAAGTCGGTGGTGCTGATGACACTGGTGCCATTGCCCAGATCGTACACCGCCGCATCATCGCGGGTTTCATTACCCACAAGCAAATTCGGATCAACAAACTTCGCCTGCTCACTGTGCAGGATGGTTTCCAACACTTTTGGGGAAATTTTACAGCCGCAACCAGCGCCGTGGCTGTATTGGGTCAAACGAATCGAGTTCTCGCTCATGGACATCTCCTGTCAATGCAATCCGGGTATGGTAACCCTCATTCCATGAAGTGATAAGTGAGAGTGTCTGAATTCCTGCGCCTTTGCTCACAATCCAGACAGTTTCGCGACAATTATCAGAAATAAGTCACAAACGGCGTCGGGTCCGGGACGTTTATCGACGTAGATGCTTTCAACTGCGGCGTACCGAGGTAGAGAAAACCGACAATTTTATCCTGCTCACGGCAACCGAATGCTTCACGCACTACCGGACTTTCAGTTAATGCACCACTGCGCCAGATGCCGCCAAACCCCTGGGCAACTGCTGCCATTTGCATCGCCATGACCGCGCATCCCGCAGACATTTCCTGTTCCCAGCGCGGGACTTTATGATTTTCTTCGCATTTCGCCACCACCGTTATGATGAGCGGTGCGCGGAACGGCGCATTACGCGCTTTGTCGATTGCTTTGTTATCACTACCGGCAGCAATCGCCCCCTGCTCCAGTACAGCGCTGAAACGCTCGCGCCCTTCCCCTTCAATCACAAAGAAATGCCACGGTTGCATGGACTTATGGTCCGGCGCACGCATACCCGCACGCAGGATGTTTTGCAGTTGTTCACCCGTTGGCGCGGGTTCAGCCAGGCGGGAGGCGCTACGGCGATTGATCAATAGTTCGAGTGCATCCATTTGATTAACTCCTGTCATGATATTTATTCACAAAATTAACACGAGAGTGGATTTTGTTACAGCCCAGTCCGCAATTCCTGCTGACAAGTGCCGGTTGGGTCATTACGATAACCACATCTATTGCGCCTGAAACAGGTGTGACCTTAAGTTGGGAGAATACATGCGAACCCTTTGGCGATTTATTGCCGGATTTTTTAAATGGACGTGGCGTCTGCTGAATTTCGTCCGTGAAATGGTACTTAACCTGTTCTTTATTTTTCTCGTGCTGGTTGGTGTGGGGATCTGGATGCAGGTCAGTGGTGGTGATTCGAAAGAAACGGCCAGTCGTGGCGCACTGCTGCTGGACATTTCTGGTGTGATCGTCGATAAACCCGACAGTTCTCAGCGGTTTAGTAAATTAAGCCGCCAGCTGCTTGGTGCCAGTTCCGATCGTCTGCAGGAAAACTCACTGTTTGATATCGTCAACACCATTCGCCAGGCGAAGGACGACCGCAATATCACCGGTATTGTGATGGATCTGAAAAACTTCGCAGGCGGCGACCAGCCGTCTATGCAGTACATCGGCAAAGCTCTGAAAGAGTTTCGTGATAGCGGGAAACCGGTTTATGCCGTTGGCGAGAACTACAGCCAGGGGCAATATTATCTCGCCAGTTTCGCCAATAAAATTTGGCTGTCTCCGCAAGGCGTGGTTGATCTGCACGGCTTTGCCACCAACGGTCTGTACTACAAATCGTTACTGGATAAGCTGAAAGTTTCCACCCATGTGTTCCGCGTGGGTACGTATAAATCTGCCGTTGAACCGTTTATTCGTGATGATATGTCGCCGGCAGCCCGCGAAACTGACAGCCGCTGGATTGGTGAGCTGTGGCAAAACTATCTGAATACTGTTGCCGCTAACCGCCAGATCCCTGCTCAGCAGGTATTCCCTGGCGCGCAAGGGTTGCTTGAGGGTTTAACCAAAACCGGTGGCGATACCGCGAAATATGCGCTGGAAAACAAGCTGGTCGATGCACTGGCATCGAGTGCCGAAATCGAAAAAACTCTGACCAAAGAGTTCGGCTGGAGTAAAACTGATAAAAATTATCGCGCCATCAGTTATTACGATTACGCATTGAAAACGCCGGCAGATACCGGTGACAGTATCGGTGTCGTCTTCGCTAATGGCGCAATTATGGATGGCGAGGAAACTCAGGGGAATGTTGGCGGTGATACCACTGCGGCACAAATCCGCGACGCTCGCCTTGACCCGAAAGTGAAAGCGATTGTTCTGCGTGTTAATAGTCCCGGCGGCAGCGTTACCGCGTCTGAAGTGATTCGCGCTGAACTGGCAGCAGCCCGGGCAGCGGGTAAGCCTGTGGTTGTATCGATGGGCGGCATGGCGGCATCTGGTGGTTACTGGATTTCCACACCAGCTAATTACATTGTGGCTAACCCCAGCACCCTGACCGGTTCTATCGGTATCTTCGGCGTGATCACCACCGTAGAAAATAGTCTGGATTCGATTGGTGTTCATACTGATGGTGTCTCAACTTCACCGCTGGCAGATGTTTCTATCACCAGGGCACTGCCGCCGGAAGCGCAGCAGATGATGCAGTTAAGCATTGAGAATGGCTATAAACGCTTTATCACGCTGGTTGCTGATGCGCGTCATTCAACGCCGGAGCAGATTGATAAAATCGCCCAGGGTCACGTCTGGACCGGTCAGGATGCAAAAGCTAACGGGCTGGTCGATAGTCTCGGGGATTTCGATGATGCGGTCGCCAAAGCAGCAGAGCTGGCAAAAGTGAAACAGTGGCATCTGGAATACTACGTTGATGAACCGACCTTCTTCGACAAAGTGATGGACAACATGTCTGGTTCTGTCCGGGCAATGTTGCCAGATGCGTTCCAGGCCATGTTACCTGCACCGCTGGCCTCGGTAGCCTCTACCGTTAAAAGTGAAAGCGACAAGCTGGCCGCGTTTAACGACCCACAAAACCGTTATGCGTTTTGCCTGACCTGCGCCAACGTGCGTTAAGTCTTGTACTAAGTGGCCGACAGATCGTCGGCCACATTACTTTTTACGTCGACGAATCCTCTTCCCGCTGTCTCGCCACATATTTCCTTATCCTCATAGTATCAGGTGCGCTCCCCCTGCCTCACGTATATACTTTTGCTCTTTCGATATCATTCATATCAATATCATGCAAAAGAAATCAATTTACGTCGCCTACACGGGCGGGACCATCGGGATGCAGCGTTCCGAGCAGGGTTATATTCCGGTGTCAGGTCATCTACAGCGCCAACTGGCGCTGATGCCGGAATTCCATCGCCCGGAGATGCCAGATTTCACCATTCATGAATATACGCCATTGATGGATTCTTCTGATATGACGCCAGAAGACTGGCAGCATATTGCTGAAGATATTAAAGCGCACTATGACGATTATGATGGTTTTGTCATTCTGCACGGTACAGACACGATGGCGTATACCGCCTCTGCACTGTCGTTCATGCTCGAGAATCTCGGTAAACCGGTCATTGTGACAGGGTCACAAATCCCGCTGGCTGAGTTACGCTCTGACGGACAAATTAATCTGCTGAATGCGTTGTACGTTGCGGCGAATTATCCTATCAACGAAGTAACTCTCTTTTTTAATAATCGACTGTATCGTGGCAACAGAACCACCAAAGCCCATGCCGATGGTTTTGATGCGTTTGCCTCTCCAAACCTTCCTCCGTTACTGGAAGCAGGTATCCATATTCGCCGTTTGAATACGCCACCCGCCCCGCACGGTGAAGGGGCATTGATCGTTCATCCAATCACGCCGCAACCAATTGGCGTAGTAACGATTTATCCGGGGATTTCTGCTGACGTCGTGCGCAATTTTCTGCGCCAACCTGTGAAAGCATTGATTCTGCGCTCATATGGCGTGGGTAATGCGCCACAAAACAAAGCCTTCCTGCAGGAATTACAAGAAGCCAGCGATCGCGGTATTGTGGTGGTCAACCTGACACAATGTATGTCCGGTAAAGTGAACATGGGTGGTTATGCCACTGGTAACGCCCTCGCCCATGCCGGCGTTATTGGCGGTGCAGATATGACTGTAGAAGCCACGCTAACCAAACTGCATTACCTGCTTAGCCAGGAACTTGATACTGAAACCATTCGCAAGGCCATGAGCCAAAACCTGCGTGGCGAACTGACGCCGGATGATTAAGGAGACTGCAATGCCCCCTCGCGCCCTGTTACTGGTCGATTTACAAAATGATTTCTGTGCTGGTGGCGCGCTCGCCGTGCCGGAAGGTGACAGTACGGTGGATGTCGCTAACCGCCTGATTGACTGGTGCCAGTCGCGCGGTGAAGCGGTTATCGCCAGTCAGGACTGGCACCCGGCGAATCACGGCAGTTTTGCCAGTCAGCACGGTGTAGAGCCTTATACGCCGGGCCAACTCGACGGTTTGCCACAAACCTTCTGGCCCGATCACTGTGTGCAGAACAGTGAAGGCGCACAATTACATCCGTTACTGAAGCAAAAAGCGATCGCAGCGGTGTTCCATAAAGGCGAAAATCCTTTAGTTGACAGTTACAGTGCCTTTTTTGATAACGGCCGTCGGCAGAAAACTGCGCTCGATGACTGGTTGCGCGCTCATGTAATCAATGAATTGATCGTTATGGGTCTGGCTACTGACTATTGCGTTAAGTTTACCGTGCTGGACGCGTTACAGTTAGGTTATAAGGTGAACGTGATTACCGATGGTTGTCGTGGCGTGAATATCCAGCCACAGGACAGTGCGCACGCGTTTATGGAGATGTCAGCAGCTGGGGCAACGCTATATACGCTGGCAGACTGGGAAGAAACGCAGGAGTAATTTTACGCTGGCCTACAATTCTGTACTGGCATTGTAGGCCAGATAAAACACATCAGTGATACATCTGGTAATTGACGCCATCAACGAAAGATTTAATTCACCTCAGAAATCTCTTCCAGCGACACCTTCCGCGTTTCGATGCCAAAAATGGAGAGAACCAGCGCACAGAGCACTAACATGACACCAAGCACCATAAACACCGTGATCGACCCATAATGTGTTAATAATGCCGCAACGCCATAGGGCGTGAAGACTGCGACGATCCGTCCGACGGCATTAACGAAACCCGAACCACGCAGGCGTAAATGCGTTGGCCAAAGTTCCGGGATATAAACCGCCGACGCGAAGCACACATACATGTATAAAAAGAAGATCATCACCAGGCCATAGATTAAAATCGCCCACTCTGTAGTCTGAATTGAATAGATATAGCCTAACACAGCAATAATAATAAGTAAGGCAGAGCCAAATAATCGACGAGGAAAATGATCAATAATTAATGCCGCAATAAATATCCCTACCGGAGCGCCAATCATAATAACAGCGGTCATTAATATTGATTTATCAACATCAATGCCGGAGTTAACAAATATGGTCGGTATCCATACGGTGATGGTATAAAGCGAAATGTTCATTGCAATTAAAACAGTAATCGCGACTAATGTACGTCGTAACATTTCCCCTTTAAACAGCAGCCAGAAGGTACCCTTGATTACCTTAACCTTGCTGTTGCTCTGGTTCAAAGTAAGCGGGGGTAAACGAATCCTCTTCTCTCTTTCAATTTGCTGCTCTACTTCACGAAGTTGGCTTTCTGCACCTGCGATTTGCCCTTTCCCTGCCAGCCATCGTGGCGACTCAATAAAGTATTTACCTGAGAGAAACCAGGCTAACAGTATGCCAATACCGCCCAGCAGAAACATTATCCGCCAACTAAAAAAAGCGATAACCACCACGCCTATCGCCGCAGACAGCATGGGCGACCAGTTACCAACAAATGAGAGCCGCGCGGACCATTTTCCACGCACCGTCGCGGGGATAAACTCCGTAAATGAGGCATAGCCAACCATAATCAGCGCCCCCATTCCTGTTCCCATCAGGAAGCGAAAGAAGATGAGCCAGTACATATCAGGGACAAAAGCGGCCCCTGTTGCCGCAATACCGACGATGAGAAGATTTATGCGAAACGCCCTGCGCCGCCCAAAGTAGTCACCAATAAACCCACCGGTAAGAGAGCCGATGAAATAACCAAACATTAATGCCGAGGTAAAGGCGGCATTGAGGAAATTATTTGACCATCCATTGCTTACCAGCTTTGCTAAGACGACATTACCGGAGTAACTCAAAAACCCCGTTAATAACAGACTAAAGCTTATTATACCAAATATACGATAATGAAACCGGGCCAAAGGCAAGCGGTCCAGTCTTGCGCCAATTTGATCATATTGTTCCATTGGGTGCCTCGGATTTGCTAAAAAAGGTAGCAATTGCGGCAAATTCACTTGCCGCATCTTTATCATCATTTTATTTCCAGGCGCAGGAACAAATAATATTGACAATGTGTGCTTAAATTACCACACCAGCTGGATATTATTGTCTTTGCAAAATGCTATCCACTCTGCACCCGGTGATTTATCAGTTATTATGTAATTAATATGACTAAAGTCAGCTAACTGGACAAAAGCTTTGCGATCAAACTTAGAGTGATCAACCAATAACGCAACTTCTGTCGCCTGACGGATCATTGTCTTTTTGATTTCAGCTTCCGCTTCATTAGAGTCCAGCGCGCCGCTGTTAATATCAAGACCTTTACAACTCATTACCATGATATCGACATGGTAGCGGCTGATGATCTCTTTAGTAATTCTTCCTTGCAGTGAAAGTGTATTTTTGTTTAGTTCCCCACCCGTTGAAACGACTTTAATTTCTGACTGAGCCAGAACATGAATCGCTTCCGCCGAGTTGGTTAGCAACGTCAGGTCACTACGGTCCTGTAACAATTTGAGCAATTCCATTACGGTACTACTGGAATCGGCTGCCATGGTGGTTTTATTGTCGATAAAGGGGAGTGCCTTGCGTGCAATAAGCTGCTTCTCTTCATAAAACGATGAAGCGCGCTTATAAAAATGGATATTCTCCGTCAACATCGCTGTATTTAAAACAGCACCACCATAGGTTCTGGTCAAAAAGCCTTCATCTTCCAACTTCTCAAGATCGCGGCGAATGGTTTCTTCGGTTACCTGAAAAATCCCACTCAAATTTGAGACTGTCACCTTTTTATCGTTGGCAACCATTTGCTTAATTGCCTGA
The DNA here is from genome assembly GCF_003697165.2 of Escherichia coli DSM 30083 = JCM 1649 = ATCC 11775. Classification (GTDB taxonomy): domain Bacteria; phylum Pseudomonadota; class Gammaproteobacteria; order Enterobacterales; family Enterobacteriaceae; genus Escherichia; species Escherichia coli. Next base: position 2,240,122 of record NZ_CP033092.2, on the reverse strand, counting down.
ATCCTGTCTTTTGCCGCCACGATTACACCCCTGTATCTTTATTACATCACATTAGCGCAATTATCGCATAACCGATGTTTACTTTCAAAATAACCTGTTTGAATCACAGATTTTCATCACAGTTTTCACAGAAACAGAGGTGAATCGTGTTGAGTATTTAACGCTCCAGGGCCTCTGCCATTTCCCTCATCAATGTTGCGTCTGCATCCGATAAGTTGATATTCAGTGCCGCGACATTTTCACGTACCTGTTCCGGCGCAGTAGCCCCACTAAGAATGGAGATTAAATCACTCTGTTTTAATATCCACGCCAGTGCCAGAGTGGGAATTGTGCACTGATAACGAGCACAGAGTGGCTGCCACTGTTCAAGCATATCAATCACTTTCAGCATGTTTTCACGCTGGAACCAGACTTTATTTGCCCGAGCGCCGCCCGGAACGTAATCACGCGTGATGGTCCCGGTCAACAATCCCTGCTCTAGCGGAGAGTAGACCTGTACCACAATGCCATTATCACGACATAGCGGCAGCAGTTCGTTTTCCATTGCCCGGTCGAGGATACTGTATTTCGCCTGAATAATATCCAGTTCACCATGTTGCAGATACTCGCGGATATGGTCAGCATCGACGTTAGCAGCGCCTATAGCGCGAATTTTCCCTTCGGCCTTTAACGCATTAAGCACTGCGACAGTTTCAGCTATCGGCGTAAAAAATGGCGGCACCGACTGCCAGTGCGTCATGTAGATATCGATGTAATCAATACCCAGACGTTGCAAGCTGGCTTTTACCTCTTCGCGGATAGATTCCGGAGAAAGGTTTTTATACAACTGCCGATCGCCAACTTTGTTGAATAAACTCCCTTTTCGTTCCCAGACAATGCCGCATTTGGTTTCTACTACAACCTGTTCACGGGGCAGTTTTTTTAACGCCTGACCAACGATAACTTCACTATTGCCAAAGTTATATCCTGGCGCAGTATCAATCAGGTTAATGCCGCAACGATGGGCTTCAAGAATCGTATCAATGCATATTTGTCGATCGAGATCGCCATTCCATGCAGGACCGCCGCCAATGGCCCATGTCCCCAACCCCATTCGCGAAAGCGTTATATCCGTTGTGCCTAAAGGTATCTTTTTCATTTGCCTTCATTATCCTTCGTATTCTTCCAGCAATTGTTCGACCAGCTTTCTGTTTTTTACACCGGTGGTGGCGCCGATGCTTAGAACCGAGATAGCCGCCGTTGCATTGGCAAAGCGTGCGCATTCACGCAGATTTTTACCTTCTAACAGTGCTGCAATAAAACCTGAAGCAAAGTTATCGCCCGCACCAATGGTGTCGATGGCGGTTATTCCTGCGACCGCCGGCACCTTCATCGTCATGTCACCACGCTTGATAAAGCAGCCGTCTTTACCCGTTTTAATCACCACCGTTTTTACGCCGCACGCAAGAAAGCAGTCAGCAATTTCATCCAGTGTCTCTTTCCCGGTGAGTAATTTTGCCTCGGCAAAATTAGGAAACAGATAATCGACATAACTCAATGCTTCGCAAATATCATTCAGCGTTTCATTCAACCGCGGTTTGATCATATCGGCACAGATAATCATCTGCCGGGCTTTAGCTTGCGTAAAAATTTCTGTTAGCGCTCTACCATCCAATAGAGGACTGTTGAAAATACTGGCCAGTGATAATAATTTCGCCTGAGAAAACCGCGCAAAATCAACATCGTCAATATTCAATTTCCACAGACTGCCGTTACGGTTTGTGACAAAGGTCCGCTCGCCATCCTCCGTCACCAGTCCAACGTTAATAGAGGTATCTATGCTGACGTCCTGCTTCAGGCTTTGAATATCAATATTCTCTTTGCGGCAATGGTCGAGAATAAATTGCCCTGCGGCATCTTTACCAATACGACTCATTAATGCTGTGCGATGGCCCAGACGAGAAATAATTGTTGCTTCATTTATTGCATCCCCCCCGGTGGTCATTGCGATTCTTTCAAGAGGATAAGAATCCACATCAAAGATATTTTTACTGACCGGTTGCAATGGAATATCAACAATAGCGGCACCTATACAAATAACGTCGAGATTATCCATATTATTATTCCGCTTTGCCATCAGAACCGAACAGTTTAATTTTATCCAATGCCCGTTCTTTTATAGCTTTACGCACTTCACGTTCTAAATGCAGGAAAGGCTGATCCTGGTTTTCTTTCACTGCTACCATTGCGGCCTGACAGAGCTCCGTATGAATGTTGATTTTCGCAATACCCAACGAAATTGCAGTTTTAATGTCGGCATCACTGATCCCTGATGCGCCATGCAAAACCAGCGGAACAGAAACAGCATCGCGTACGCGTTTGACGACCTCAAAGTTCAATTGTGGCTCTGACGTATAAACCCCATGCTGGTTGCCGATGGCGACAGCCAATGAGTCACAGCCCGTACGTTCAACAAATTCAGCCGCCTGGTCAGGATCGGTATAGTGATAGCCTGCCAGCGCTTCCTCATAAACGGTTTCATTACCGACATGCCCTAATTCCGCCTCTACCGGAATACCCAGCGGATGGAAGAAATCAACAGCCTCTTTGGTTAAACGAATATTTTCTTCGAAATCAAATGCAGAAGCATCACGCATTAATGAATTCATACCATGAGTCCAGGCGTTATGAATAATCTCCATACTCCGACCATGATCCCAATGAGTTATTACCGGCACCGTTGCTTTTTGTGCCATTGATACCATCATATGAGAGAAATCTTCAAATGAGGTGTTGCCGACAAAACCTGTGCCAAAAGAAATAATAATCGGTGATTTCGCTTCTTCGGCTGCGTCGATAACGCCCATCAACATTTCTGCATTCCATACGTTAAAATGGGCAATTGCATAATGTTTATTTGTGGCATCGTTTTCCCAATATCTGATATCTGCGAGCATGTTCTGTTCTCCCGTATTAATTAATCGCTAATTTTAATAACGCCTTTAATAATGTCGCGTTTGTTGTTAACTGACTCTTCAAATGCCTGTTGTACATCCCGATAATCGTAAATATGCGTCACCATCGATTTCACATCGAATCGCCCTGAAGAAATAGCTTCAATCGTGACCGGATAACGATTGGCATAGCGGAATACCGTCTGGATAGTGACTTCGCGATTGATTTTGAGGAAATTGATTGCCGAATCGCCGGGTACAGTACCAACAATCATAATTTTACCGCCGCGCATGACCAGATAAGGTGCCTGTTTAACGGTGACCGCAGAACCCGCTGTTTCAAAAACAATATCTGCGCCCATGTCTTCGGTAAATTGCTGACAGCGTGCAATAGTGTCTTCTTTTGCGCCGTTAATAACCACTGTCGCGCCGAGCTGTTCCGCCATTGTCAGACGTTTTTCCAGCACATCAACGACGGCAATTTCCGTTGCTCCCAGGCATTTGCACGCTTGCAACGTCATCAAACCAATACAACCCGCTCCCAGAATAATTATCTTCTTACCAGGTTTAACATCTGCCAGCATCGCGGCATGCATCCCGACTGCGGCAGGCTCCACCAGCGCCCCTTCCATCGTGTCCATATTGTCTGGCAGTTTGTAAGTAAAGCTCTCCGGATGACACAGATAGTGCGTTAATGCACCGCGGTAGTTGGGTTGTGTCGCCATAAAATCAACGTCCGGGCAAATGTTATATTTGCCTTCCAGACAGTAACGACAGTGACCGCAAGGAACGCCAGGTTCGATATTTACCCGATCCCCCGGTTTAAATTTGCGCACGCGGCTTCCCACAGCCACAACCGTCCCGGCGCATTCATGACCCAGGCCAATTTCTTGATTTGGGTCTTTAGGAGGAATAAACGGGCCTGATTCAAAACCATGTACATCTGAACCACAAATACCGACATATTCCACTTTAATCAAAACTTCATCTTCTTTAGGCACAGGTATTTCTGCTGAAATAATTTTCATTGTGCCCGGCACCTGCAATATTGCTTTTGAATTTTTCATTTTGAATCCACCAGTATTATTTATTGGCTACTGCATCAATACTTAAACTTTCAACGGAGACACCTTTGGTTTCAATTCCAATGGTGGCGATAGCAATTGCGACAATAATTGAAACAGCCCCCAGAAGAATAAAGACTCCCGTTACGCCATAACTACTGAGCAGCACTGCAACGGCATAAGGCGCGGCAATACCACTGATTCGCCCTACCGCATTCGCCAGACCGGAGCCACGGAGTTTGGCCTCTGTTGGCCAGATCTCAGGGACATACACTGCCGAGGCATAGCAAACGTACATATAGACGAAAGTAATCAGGAAGAAACCAATCAGCGTTATGAGCAACATACTGGTTTGCAGTGAATAGATATATCCGAGCACCGCAATCAGGATTAATAGCCCCATCCCCATTGTTTTACGCGGAATTTTATCCATCACCAGCATGACAATAAAAATACCAAATGGCGCGCCAAACATACTCATGGTATTTAAAACAATCGAGTCTTTTAAATTAATTCCCTGGGTCATGAATATCGTTGGCAACCAGTTAATTAGTGTGTACTGCACAACGTTCATGGCAATCAGCACACAAGAGCCTAATATCACGCGTTTCAGTAATACTCCTGTCAGTAAGGCTGAATACGGCACCGCTTGTGGTGCTTTACCGTCATCAGCAATAACCACAGGCGGCAAAGGTTTACCCGTCTGGCGTATGACGCCTTCTTCTATACTCCGCATGACTTTCTCGGCTTCCTGATAACGTCCGCGCGATTCCAGCCAGCGCGGGGATTCAGGAAAGTAGCGCCAGGCCAGCGCCGTAGCGATAAGTGACAATATTGCAGGGATAAGCAGTTGTACCCGCCAGTTCCACTCTGCACTAATCAGCGGCGTGAGTCCCATCGCAATCAATGAACAGAGCGGATATGACCAGTTACCAATAAAGGAAACCCGACTGGACCACGTTCCGCGATTTCTTCCGGGCATATATTCGGTGAAACCAGCAAACAGTGTAACCAGTAAAGCTCCCAGCCCAACGCCCATCACAAAACGGCAGGCAATAAGGAAATCCATATTCGGTGAGAAAGCACCGACAACCATCGAAGCAATATGAATGGCCTCATAGAGGATAAACGCATTTCTGCGACCGGTTTTGTCACCGATGATGCCGCCCACCAGCGCACCGAGAAACATTCCGGCGGTCGTGATTGCTGAGAATGTGGCAGTGGTGGAATTATCTGTCCAGCCCAACGCTTTCAGCTGCGCGAGGATCAAGCCACCAACGGCATTACTCCAGCAGACAAGCAAGCCAAACGCGACGATGGCAAACATTGACGAATGCCAGCGGCAATCCGGTAAGCGATCCAGCCGTGCACCACAATGCGGTTTTGTTATCTGTTCCATGCGATAACGTTCCTTCAGGAGAGTAGTTATTCATCAAAGTCGTAAGTCATGATCACTTTGATTGCAGTTTTATCGACCATCGCATCAAACCCTTCGCGCCATTGCGACAGGCCGATACGATGCGTGATCATCGGTTTGACTTTGATCGCGCCGCTGGCTAATAGCCTGATAGCGTTACGCCATGAGGTGGAGTCATAGGCCATATGCCCAATGATGCTTTTGTTCCAGGCGGTAATGTCATTAATCGAGAAATCAAGAGGTTTGAAGCCCATTCCAACGCGTACCACTTCCCCGTTCGGACGGAGCATTTCGATGGCTTGTTTCAGTGCGATATTGGCACCAGAGCATTCAATCACCAGTCCCAGATTGTCTTTGCCACAAATTTGCTGGCAGCGCGCCACCACATCTTCGGTAGAACCATTTACTACTGCCGTCGCACCCAGTTCTTTTGCAACCGGGAAGCGGACCGCCACATCTTCTTGTAGACCAACGACGACGATATTTACCGCCCCCATAATCCGCGCCATTTGTACGGAGAACAGCCCGAGTGGGCCAGTGCCGATGACGACCACATCCTGACCAGGGAGGAATTTCGCTTGCTGCGCGATGGATTTGTAGGCATTACAAATAGGGTCAAGTACGGCTGCGTCCTCATAATCAACACCATCAGGGATTTCCCACAACGCATGACGATGAATTTTGAGAATTTCACCAGGAACAAGACAATATTTGGAAAAACCACCGCCCCAGGTATTGTTATCCAGACCAAGGTTTACTTTTTCTGTACAACACAGAAAATCACCTTGTTCACAGGCCGGGCAAACACCGCAAACGTGACCGCTGTTATCCGACACGACGCGTTGCCCCACTTTCCAGTCTTTGACTTTTTCACCAACCTGCGCAATACAACCTGCGAACTCATGGCCGCGGATAGAGTTAAACTCATCAGAACCGCTATCGACATTGTAGTGCTTCATGTCTGCGCCGCAGATTGCCGCGGCTTTAATTTCAATCACGACATCTTCCGGGCCACAAATGGGTTGTGGGACATCAATCATCTTGTAGCCGCCAAAGGCCTTGCCAAACCGAGCCAGTGCTTTCATTGCGTCATCCTCTGTGTTTTGTTTTGCTTAGATGGTCATCATACTTACCCACATGATTTTTGAGGTCAACATCAAATCTGTAAAACACAGATAATGATCTGCGTTTTACAACTTGGATCACAATTACGCAGAAAATGGCTGGGGCTGTTACAGGTTGATGGAAGGCGGGACGCAAAAAGAGCAAATTCGAGAGGGATTCCCGGCCAAATAGGCCTGAGACTTAAGTTCATGAGAAGTCATTCAGGTGTGAACGCGACTGCAAGAGATCGGACTGGGACTTAGCCAGGTCGGGGCGAGATAATTGAGATGAGTCGTGGGGTCATTGTTGGCTATCCCCTTTATAACCGCGGCAAAAAGGGGATAAACCACTTACTTAAACATGGCAATAGGCTTTGCTGAGATACCAAAATCTTCTTTTAACTGCTGTTTGCTCTTCATGACCATCTGACCATTTGTGTCAATTGTCATATGCTGTGCTTCGGTATTATGGCGGGCTTGCCACAGCATCACCAGTTGCAGGCAGTTCTCTTTTTGTTCCTCGGTCAACGTAACGCCATCAGGCCATTTCCCCAGTTCAACGGCGGTCGACAAACGCTGGTATACCTCAGGCGTCATGCTGTTGATAATGTCATCAAGATTCATAATTTTTCCGCTCCTGTGGAATAAGTTGCTGAATCGTTTTTTCAACCGTTGATTTCTTCGCCGTTTTCGCCATCAGTGAAGCGTAAAGAAGCAGAGTTAACACAATAACGTTCGCCCGTTGGCTGCGGCCCGTCAGGAAAGACATGGCCCAGATGGGCATCGCAGTTACCGCAACGAATTTCTATGCGCTGCATTCCATGCGACAAGTCTTTGATATAACGAATAGATTCTTCACTCAACGGTTCGTAGAAGCTGGGCCAGCCACAGCCGGAATCATACTTGGTTTGGGAATGAAACAGCGGGGCATCGCAGATCAAACAGTGATATACGCCGTCACGCTTGTTATGCAGTAAACGACCCGTAAATGGCGGTTCTGTCCCATGATTCTGCGTCACGTAGAACTGCATCTCGGACAAATTTTTTTTCAGTTCTTCTGCCGAAGGTTTATTAGCCATTTGCTCACATCTCACTTTAATCGTGCTCACATTACGTGACTGATTCTAACAAAACATTAACACCAACTGGCAAAATTTTGTCCTAAACTTGATCTCGACGAAATGGCTGCACCTAAATCGTGATGAAAATCACATTTTTATCGTAATTGCCCTTTAAAATTCGGGGCGCCGACCCCATGTGGTCTCAAGCCCAAAGGAAGAGTGAGGCGAGTCAGTCGCGTAATGCTTAGGCACAGGATTGATTTGTCGCAATGATTGACACGATTCCGCTTGACGCTGCGTAAGGTTTTTGTAATTTTACAGGCAACCTTTTATTCACTAACAAATAGCTGGTGGAATATATGACTATCAAAGTAGGTATCAACGGTTTTGGCCGTATCGGTCGCATTGTTTTCCGTGCTGCTCAGAAACGTTCTGACATCGAGATCGTTGCAATCAACGACCTGTTAGACGCTGATTACATGGCATACATGCTGAAATATGACTCCACTCACGGCCGTTTCGACGGTACCGTTGAAGTGAAAGACGGTCATCTGATCGTTAACGGTAAAAAAATCCGTGTTACCGCTGAACGTGATCCGGCTAACCTGAAATGGGACGAAGTTGGTGTTGACGTTGTCGCTGAAGCAACTGGTCTGTTCCTGACTGACGAAACTGCTCGTAAACACATCACCGCTGGTGCGAAGAAAGTGGTTATGACTGGTCCGTCTAAAGACAACACTCCGATGTTCGTTAAAGGCGCTAACTTCGACAAATATGCTGGCCAGGACATCGTTTCCAACGCTTCCTGCACCACCAACTGCCTGGCTCCGCTGGCTAAAGTTATCAACGATAACTTCGGCATCATCGAAGGTCTGATGACCACCGTTCACGCTACTACCGCTACTCAGAAAACCGTTGATGGCCCGTCTCACAAAGACTGGCGCGGCGGCCGCGGCGCTTCCCAGAACATCATCCCGTCTTCTACCGGTGCTGCTAAAGCTGTAGGTAAAGTACTGCCAGAACTGAATGGCAAACTGACTGGTATGGCGTTCCGCGTTCCGACCCCGAACGTATCCGTAGTTGACCTGACCGTTCGTCTGGAAAAAGCTGCAACTTACGAGCAGATCAAAGCTGCCGTTAAAGCTGCTGCTGAAGGCGAAATGAAAGGCGTTCTGGGCTACACCGAAGATGACGTAGTATCTACCGATTTCAACGGCGAAGTTTGCACTTCCGTGTTCGATGCTAAAGCGGGTATCGCTCTGAACGACAACTTCGTGAAACTGGTATCCTGGTACGACAACGAAACCGGTTACTCCAACAAAGTTCTGGACCTGATCGCTCACATCTCCAAATAAGTTGAGATGACTCTGTGATCTAAAAAGAGCGACTTCGGTCGCTCTTTTTTTTACCTGATAAAATGAAGTTAAAGGACTGCGTCATGATTAAGAAAATTTTTGCCCTTCCGGTCATCGAACAAATCTCCCCTGTCCTCTCCCGTCGTAAACTGGATGAACTGGACCTCATTGTGGTCGATCATCCCCAGGTAAAAGCCTCTTTTGCATTACAGGGCGCACACCTTCTCTCGTGGAAACCTGCGGGTGAAGAAGAAGTTCTGTGGTTGAGTAACAACACACCGTTCAAAAATGGCGTCGCCATTCGCGGTGGCATACCGGTTTGCTGGCCGTGGTTTGGTCCGGCTGCACAACAAGGTCTGCCTGCGCACGGTTTTGCCCGCAACCTGCCGTGGGCGCTGAAATCACATCGTGAAGATGCTGATGGCGTAGCGCTGACTTTTGAATTGACACAAAGCGAAGAGACGAAAAAATTCTGGCCGCACGACTTTACGCTGTTAGCGCATTTCCACGTGGGTAAAACCTGTGAAATCGATCTTGAAGCACACGGCGAATTTGAAACTACCTCTGCTCTGCATACCTACTTTAACGTGGGTGATATCGCTAAGGTAAGCGTCAGTGGACTAGGCGATCGCTTCATTGATAAAGTAAATGACGCGAAAGAAGATGTACTGACCGACGGTATTCAGACCTTCCCTGACCGTACCGATCGCGTGTATCTGAATCCGCAAGATTGCAGCGTAATTAATGACGAAGCGCTGAATCGTATTATCGCCGTAGGCCACCAGCATCATCTGAACGTTGTAGGCTGGAACCCAGGACCGGCGCTTTCAGTTAGCATGGGCGATATGCCGGATGATGGCTACAAGACCTTTGTTTGTGTAGAAACGGCTTACGCTTCAGAAACGCAAAAAGTCACCAAAGAGAAACCTGCACATCTGGCGCAATCCATTCGCGTTGCGAAACGTTAATTTGCGTTAATATTGTGTGCCGGGTGCGATGCATCCGGCACGTATCAACATCACACCATATCCAGCGCAGTTTTTCCTTTTGGTGCCGGATACGCTTTATCCAGCATAGCTAATTCCGCTGACGAAAGTTCAACCTCAAGCACAGCCGCATTTTGTTGGACATGTGCGACAGTTGCCGCTTTTGGAATCGCCATCACACCCTGATGGCTGATTACCCACGCCAACAATACTTGTGCCGCACTGATATTGTGAGCATGTGCAATTTCGTTGACTACCGCGTTTTTTAACAGTCCATTGCGCAACCGCCCGGCCTGGGCTAATGGACTGTAAGCCATCACCGGCATCTGCTGTTTCTGGCACCAGGGAAGTAGATCGTACTCAATCCCTCGTGAACCGAGATGGTAAAGCACCTGATTAGTGGCACACTGATTTCCCCCCGGCAGCTGCCAGAGTTCCTGCATATCGGCATAATCAAGGTTAGAAACGCCCCAGCGGCGGATTTTTCCCTGGGCGATCAATTTTTCCATCGCTGCGACAGTCTCTTCGAGAGCGAAACTGCCAGACCAGTGTAATAAGTAGAGATCGAGATAATCAGTATTGAGACGGCGTAAACTGGCTTCGCATGCATTTATCGCTTTTTGCCCGCCAGCATTCCACGGATAGACTTTAGAGACGAGAAAGACGTTATCACGCAGACCGATTAATGCTTCCCCAACCACTTTTTCGGCACCGCCATCGGCATACATTTCGGCGGTATCAATGAGGGTTAAACCGAGTTCAATGCCCGCGCGTAGTGCAGCAACTTCTGTTTTACGCTGACTGGCATCTTCGCCCATATACCATGTTCCCTGCCCTATGGCTGGCAGTGAGACATCGCCACTAAATTGAATCATTTTTTGTTGCATTGCTTCCTCCCAGGTATTGCACCACCGTAATGCAAAACAGGGCATGACGCCCTGTTTTTATGCACAAAATGCCCTGGAAAAATGCATTATCAGAATTTGTAGGTGATCCCGGTAGAAATCAGGCCAGTCCAGGATTTATCCACCATTGGGCTGTCAGTAACTTCATCAGACAGACGGGTGTAGCGCGCGGTACCGTAAACACTCCAGTCACCGAGGAAGTTGTAGCTGGCGCTCAGCTCCAGGTAAGGGCTCCAGCTGTCGTTCGGGTTATAGCCACGCAGACCGCTGCGAGCGGACTCTTTGCGCGATACGCCATAATAGTATTCGTTCTGGTTTTCGCTGTTCCACTGCACACCAATACCCGGAGTCACGGTCAGGCCACCGTTGGTGTAACGATACAACCAGGCCATATCCCAGACGATGCCGTTGCTGTTATCCAGGGTATCGCCAGCCAGGGTGGTACGCAGGTAACCGTACTGGGTAAAGTGAGCATAAGACAGACCAGCCATCATGGTGCTCTTACGGTCATCCAGGTGACGCATTTGGTGATCGCCACTGTCTTTAGCTTTGAAGTAAAGCGGCGACCAGTAAGCGGTAATTGAAAGTTTGTCCGTTGCGTCATTCCACAGGTAGTAACCACCACCTAAGCCACGGAACCAGAAGTTATCGCCTTCATAGTTGATTACCGGTACTGGGTAAACATCGGTATCGTAATCTTTATATGGGTGTTCAACGACACCTACGCCTGCGCCCAGGGAAAATTTACCTTCAGCGTGCGCTACGCCTGCAGACGTTGCGATAAGCACTCCAAGTGCCAGAAGTTTGAGTTTGGTCACAATTAATCATTCCTTAAACAAATGTTTAGCGGGCGACAAAGTTTACCCGTCAATACATCGAAACCCAACCTTTTTACGTTTTCATTTTTTATAGTAACTGTTTAATTTTCCTGACGCAGATGACACCACGCTTACAGCCAAATGAATTTAGCGTTACCGGCGACCCTATTATTTACATTAATTATGCAAAATTTATGGATGAGTTGTTGATATGCCATTGAAATTAAGAAAGCCGTGCAGGCAAGTTTTCCATTTGCCATCTACGCTTAATTTTGAAGGTGTATCACCGGGCACGTTGTTCTCATCGTCAATAAAATGGCATGAGAGTTGCTGTGTTTTAGCAAGAGACGTCGTTCAGTTTACCTCTTCCGGGAGCCTCAACTATTCATATGAACGGCTCTTAACCTGTGCTAAAAAACGAAAGGACGGCATACCATGAATATATTCGATCACTATCGCCAGCGATATGAAGCTGCCAAGGACGAAGAGTTCACACTGCAGGAGTTTCTTACCACTTGTCGGCAAGATCGCAGTGCTTATGCCAACGCGGCTGAGCGGCTATTGATGGCTATTGGTGAGCCTGTCATGGTCGATACAGCCCAGGAACCCAGACTTTCTCGACTCTTTTCTAACCGGGTCATTGCACGTTATCCGGCGTTTGAAGAGTTTTACGGCATGGAAGACGCGATTGAACAGATTGTCTCTTATCTGAAACACGCGGCTCAGGGGCTGGAAGAGAAGAAACAAATCCTGTATCTGCTGGGGCCTGTGGGTGGGGGTAAATCATCGCTTGCTGAGCGACTGAAATCATTAATGCAGCTCGTACCGATTTATGTATTGAGCGCCAACGGTGAGCGTAGCCCGGTCAACGATCATCCGTTCTGTCTTTTCAATCCGCAGGAAGATGCGCAGATTCTGGAAAAAGAGTATGGCATTCCTCGCCGTTATCTCGGCACCATCATGTCGCCGTGGGCGGCAAAGCGCCTGCATGAATTTGGTGGCGATATCACTAAGTTCCGGGTAGTGAAGGTCTGGCCGTCAATTCTGCAACAAATTGCCATCGCCAAAACGGAACCCGGCGATGAGAACAACCAGGACATCTCCGCCCTGGTAGGGAAAGTCGATATTCGTAAACTCGAACACTACGCGCAGAATGACCCGGACGCCTACGGCTATTCCGGTGCGCTGTGCCGCGCCAATCAGGGGATCATGGAATTTGTCGAGATGTTTAAAGCACCGATAAAAGTGCTGCATCCCTTGTTAACCGCCACCCAGGAAGGTAACTACAACGGGACGGAAGGTATCTCCGCCCTGCCGTTCAACGGGATTATTCTCGCCCACTCGAACGAATCCGAATGGGTCACTTTCCGTAATAACAAAAACAACGAAGCCTTCCTCGACCGTGTTTACATCGTGAAGGTGCCGTATTGCTTGCGCATTTCCGAAGAGATCAAAATCTACGAGAAATTGCTTAATCACAGTGAATTGACTCACGCCCCCTGCGCCCCTGGCACGCTGGAAACGCTGTCACGTTTTTCTATTCTTTCGCGTCTGAAAGAGCCAGAAAACTCCAGCATTTATTCAAAGATGCGGGTTTATGATGGTGAAAGTTTGAAAGACACTGATCCCAAAGCCAAGTCGTATCAGGAATATCGTGACTACGCCGGTGTCGATGAAGGGATGAACGGTCTGTCGACGCGTTTTGCGTTTAAGATCCTCTCCCGCGTGTTCAACTTCGATCATGTAGAAGTGGCGGCAAACCCGGTCCATCTGTTCTACGTCCTGGAACAGCAGATCGAGCGCGAGCAGTTCCCGCAAGAGCAGGCAGAACGCTATCTGGAGTTCCTGAAAGGTTATCTGATCCCGAAATATGCCGAGTTTATCGGCAAAGAGATCCAGACGGCCTACCTTGAATCCTATTCAGAATATGGGCAGAACATTTTTGACCGTTATGTTACCTACGCGGATTTCTGGATTCAGGATCAGGAGTATCGCGATCCGGATACCGGGCAGTTGTTTGACCGCGAGTCTCTTAACGCCGAGCTGGAGAAAATCGAGAAACCGGCGGGGATCAGTAATCCAAAAGATTTCCGCAACGAGATTGTTAACTTCGTACTGCGAGCCAGAGCGAATAACAGCGGACGTAATCCGAACTGGACCAGCTATGAAAAACTGCGCACGGTTATCGAGAAGAAAATGTTCTCCAATACCGAAGAGCTGTTGCCGGTTATTTCGTTTAACGCCAAAACGTCAACCGACGAGCAGAAGAAACACGACGACTTTGTCGACCGTATGATGGAAAAAGGCTACACCCGTAAACAGGTGCGTTTACTGTGCGAATGGTATTTGCGCGTACGTAAATCGTCTTAACAACCCTGGCCCGGTACACATGCTACCGGGCCTACAGCGACAGCGAACCGTGGGCCAGAGAAGCGGCAACACAGGCGTAGCATACCGTTGGCAAATGTAGTACGGGGGGCATATGACCTGGTTTATTGACCGGCGTCTGAACGGCAAAAATAAAAGCATGGTGAATCGCCAGCGTTTCTTACGCCGTTATAAAGCGCAAATTAAACAGTCGATCTCCGAGGCCATAAATAAGCGTTCGGTGACTGACGTCGACAGCGGCGAGTCCGTATCCATTCCCACGGAAGATATTAGCGAACCGATGTTTCATCAGGGGCGTGGAGGCCTGCGCCACCGCGTGCATCCGGGCAATGACCATTTCGTCCAGAACGACCGAATTGAGCGTCCCCAGGGTGGTGGCGGAGGTTCCGGCAGTGGTCAGGGCCAGGCCAGCCAGGATGGTGAAGGTCAGGATGAATTTGTCTTTCAGATTTCGAAAGATGAGTATCTTGATCTGCTCTTTGAAGATTTGGCCTTACCGAATCTGAAACAAAACCAACAACGCCAGCTGACCGAATATAAAACGCATCGGGCGGGTTATACCGCTAACGGCGTTCCGGCCAATATCAGCGTTGTACGTTCATTGCAGAACTCACTGGCGCGGCGCACAGCCATGACGGCGGGCAAGCGGCGGGAACTTCATGCACTGGAAGAGAATTTGGCCATCATCAGCAACAGTGAACCTGCGCAACTGCTGGAAGAGGAACGGCTGCGCAAAGAGATTGCTGAATTGCGCGCCAAAATTGAACGCGTTCCTTTCATTGACACTTTCGATTTACGTTACAAGAACTACGAAAAACGGCCCGATCCCTCCAGCCAGGCAGTGATGTTTTGCCTGATGGACGTTTCCGGTTCAATGGATCAGTCCACTAAAGATATGGCTAAACGTTTTTATATTCTGCTGTATCTGTTCCTCAGCAGAACGTATAAGAACGTGGAAGTCGTATACATCCGCCATCATACCCAGGCGAAAGAAGTCGATGAACATGAGTTTTTCTACTCGCAGGAAACTGGCGGCACCATTGTTTCCAGCGCCCTAAAACTGATGGATGAGGTAGTGAAAGAGCGTTATAACCCGGCACAGTGGAATATTTACGCAGCCCAAGCATCAGACGGCGATAACTGGGCCGATGACTCTCCGCTTTGCCATGAAATTCTGGCGAAAAAAATATTACCCGTTGTTCGTTATTACAGCTATATCGAAATTACACGTCGCGCGCATCAGACACTGTGGCGAGAATATGAGCATCTGCAATCTACTTTCGACAACTTTGCGATGCAGCATATCCGCGACCAGGATGATATTTATCCGGTGTTCCGTGAACTGTTTCATAAACAAAATGCAACAGCTAAAGACTAAAACTGTCAGCCGGGTCATTATCGCCTGGCTGATTTTTAGCTCACTGTAAATTATCTCATTTATTACATACATTAGCTTACAATCGCTTTAAATATGACAGCATAACCTTTACACAATTTAGTTCCAGAAAACAATCATTCGGAAAAATGATTCGGTCAACACGTATTTCCCTGGGGTTATTCTTTAATTATTTTTTATCGTTAACGAAAATTGATCCTAGTCAAAACTATATATCTCTGCCATCAATAAAATCCAGCACTCACATTGCTCTCCTTTTTATGGTTTCTATGGGTACACAAAAATTAAAAGCTCAAGGCTTTTTTATTTTCAGCTTATTGCTGACGTTAATTTTATTTTGCATCACTACCTTATATAACGAAAATACAAATGTAAAACTCATCCCACAGATGAATTACCTGATGGTTGTTGTGGCTTTGTTTTTCCTTAACGCCGTCATTTTCCTTTTCATGTTAATGAAGTATTTCACTAACAAACAAATTTTACCAACACTCATTTTAAGCCTTGCATTTTTAAGTGGCCTTATCTATTTAGTTGAAACCATTGTAATTATCCATAAACCAATCAACGGCAGTACACTGATCCAGACAAAGTCGAATGATGTTTCTATTTTCTATATTTTCCGCCAACTCAGTTTCATTTGTTTAACCTCGCTGGCGCTCTTTTGTTATGGGAAAGACAACATCCTTGACAACAATAAGAAGAAAACTGGCATTCTGTTGCTGGCGCTGATTCCTTTTTTAGTTTTTCCCCTTCTGGCACACAATCTGAGCAGTTATAACGCTGACTATTCTTTGTATGTCGTCGATTACTGTCCGGACAACCATACTGCGACCTGGGGAATCAACTATACAAAAATATTGGTTTGTTTGTGGGCATTTTTACTGTTCTTTATTATCATGCGTACACGATTAGCCAGCGAACTATGGCCGTTAATAGCATTATTATGTCTGGCATCGCTATGCTGCAACTTACTTCTACTGACTCTGGATGAGTATAATTACACCATCTGGTATATCAGTCGCGGGATTGAAGTTTCCAGTAAACTGTTTGTTGTGTCTTTTCTGATTTATAACATTTTTCAGGAACTGCAACTCTCCAGCAAACTGGCAGTTCATGATGTGCTGACCAATATTTATAATCGGCGCTACTTTTTCAACAGCGTAGAGTCATTATTGTCGCGACCTGTTGTTAAGGACTTCTGTGTCATGCTGGTTGATATTAATCAGTTCAAACGCATCAATGCCCAATGGGGACATCGTGTGGGTGATAAAGTGCTGGTTTCAATTGTCGATATTATCCAGCAAAGCATCCGCCCCGATGATATTTTAGCGCGACTGGAGGGTGAGGTATTTGGCTTGCTATTTACCGAACTCAATAGTGCCCAGGCAAAAATCATTGCGGAACGTATGCGTAAAAATGTCGAACTCCTGACCGGCTTTAGTAACAGATATGATGTTCCTGAACAAATGACCATCAGTATTGGCACGGTTTTTTCAACGGGTGACACGCATAATATCTCGCTTGTCATGACGGAAGCAGATAAAGCCTTACGCGAAGCGAAAAGCGAAGGGGGCAACAAAGTGATTATTCATCATATTTAAGTGCAAAAATATTCAGAGCCATGCTTTTTGCGTGGCTTTTGCATACAATTTATTACTATTACCCCTAAATTTCCCCTCCCCAGCGGCGCAGAGATGAGTATAATTAGCGCCCCTGTGCCAGGCCGCAATCGAACTTTATCTGGTTTTCTCGTTTCACTAACCGAAGGAGTGCCATTTATCATGAAATTGCACCATAGAATGCTCCGGCATTTTATCGCCGCAAGTGTCATTGTGCTGACATCTTCCTTCCTTATTTTTGAACTTGTCGCCAGTGACAGAGCAATGAGTGCCTATCTGCGCTATATCGTGCAGAGAGCAGACTCCTCCTTTCTTTATGATAAGTATCAGAATCAGAGTATTGCCGCGCATGTGATGCGCGCTCTCGCTGCTGAGCAGTCGGAAGTGTCGCCAGAACAGCGGCGCGCCATCTGCGAGGCTTTTGAGTCTGCCAATAATACCCATGGCTTAAACCTGACTGCCCATAAATACCCTGGCTTACGCGGCACACTACAAACCGCATCCACTGACTGTGACACAATTGTGGAAGCTGCTGCACTATTACCCGCTTTTGATCAGGCAGTGGAAGGCAACCGCCACCAGGATGATTACGGTTCAGGTCTTGGGATGGCCGAAGAGAAATTTCACTATTATCTCGATCTCAATGACCGCTATGTCTATTTTTATGAGCCGGTTAATGTTGAGTACTTTGCGATGAATAACTGGTCCTTCCTGCAGTCAGGAAGTATTGGCATCGATCGCAAAGATATTGAAAAGGTATTTACCGGGCGTACCGTATTATCGAGCATTTACCAGGATCAGCGTACTAAACAGAACGTGATGAGTTTACTGACGCCGGTATATGTCGCAGGGCAGCTAAAAGGGATTGTGCTGCTGGATATTAACAAAAACAATCTGCGGAATATCTTTTACACTCATGACCGCCCTCTCCTCTGGCGTTTTCTCAATGTCACGCTAACTGATACAGATTCGGGGCGCGACATTATCATCAACCAGAGCGAAGATAATCTGTTCCAGTATGTCAGTTACGTCCATGACTTACCGGGCGGCATTCGTGTCTCGTTATCCATTGATATTCTTTACTTTATCACGTCTTCGTGGAAAAGCGTTCTGTTCTGGATTTTGACGGCGTTAATTTTGCTGAATATGGTGCGGATGCACTTCCGTTTATACCAAAATGTGTCGCGAGAAAATATTAGTGATGCGATGACTGGACTGTATAATCGCAAAATTTTAACCCCTGAACTGGAGCAGCGGTTGCAGAAACTGGTGCAATCCGGTTCTTCGGTGATGTTTATTGCAATTGACATGGACAAGTTAAAGCAAATAAATGACACCCTTGGTCATCAGGAGGGGGATTTAGCGATTACGTTATTAGCTCAGGCGATTAAACAATCGATTCGTAAAAGTGATTATGCCATCCGACTCGGTGGCGATGAATTCTGCATCATTCTTGTCGATTCGACGCCGCAAATTGCAGCACAACTGCCTGAACGTATCGAAAAACGTCTGCAACATATCGCGCCGCAGAAAGAGATCGGCTTCTCTTCCGGTATTTACGCGATGAAAGAAAACGATACGTTACATGATGCGTATAAAGCTTCCGATGAGCGTTTATATGTCAATAAGCAGAACAAAAACAGCCGTTCATGATAATCTTCTGTGGTTGTTTGCTTGTAATCTCAGGAGCATGAAATGACTGAAATGGCTAAAGGAAGCGTGACGCATCAGCGGTTAATCGCTTTATTATCGCAAGAAGGTGCTAACTTCCGCGTCGTTACCCATGAAGCGGTAGGTAAATGTGAAGCGGTGTCAGAAATTCGTGGCACCGCTTTAGGCCAGGGGGCTAAGGCACTGGTATGCAAAGT
Organism: Escherichia coli DSM 30083 = JCM 1649 = ATCC 11775; assembly: GCF_003697165.2. Classification (GTDB taxonomy): domain Bacteria; phylum Pseudomonadota; class Gammaproteobacteria; order Enterobacterales; family Enterobacteriaceae; genus Escherichia; species Escherichia coli. The sequence goes on along the minus strand of NZ_CP033092.2, from coordinate 2,221,206 downwards.
CAAAGGCAATGGCGTAAATCAACATGTTCTGGCGATCCTCGCTGCCGATCAACAGGCCGATCTGAGCCAACTCGCCAGCCATATAGGCGGATTACGCGCTTCGTTGGCCAGCCCGGCGGAAGTCGATGAACTCACAGGCTGTGTCTTCGGCGCGATCCCCCCTTTCAGCTTCCATCCAAAACTCAAACTGGTTGCCGACCCCCTACTCTTCGAACGATTTGATGAAATCGCCTTCAATGCAGGCATGCTGGATAAATCCGTTATTTTGAAAACCGCGGATTATTTGCGTATTGCGCAACCAGAACTGGTCAATTTCCGCCGCACTGCGTAACTAGCCTGTCCGTTCAATAAGCAGAACGGACAAAACCAGCACAGCAGCAATGGCAAAAAACGATGACGTGATAATCAGTGTCTCGACGAACATTTGATCGTTCATAGTATGCCCCCGGGAGATAGCTGTTTTCACGTTATTGTTAGCGTGCACAAATGGCAGTTTGATGACAGTTCGCCTGATTTTTTATGCAGAAAACGTAAAGATTTTCTACTTCCTGCCTGCAGCAAGCGTAAAGTAAGCAGGCTTATTATTTTTTGGCAAGGAAACCACGATGTTTGATGTCACTTTGCTGATCCTGCTCGGGTTAGCTGCGCTGGGCTTTATCAGTCATAACACCACTGTCGCCGTTTCAATTCTGGTGTTGATCATTGTCCGCGTCACACCGTTAAGCACCTTTTTCCCGTGGATTGAAAAACAGGGGCTAAGTATCGGGATAATCATTCTGACGATTGGCGTTATGGCTCCCATCGCCAGCGGGACGCTACCGCCCTCAACCCTGATTCACTCGTTTCTGAACTGGAAATCGCTGGTGGCAATTGCAGTCGGCGTTATTGTCTCCTGGCTGGGGGGGCGCGGCGTGACGTTAATGGGCAGCCAGCCGCAACTGGTCGCCGGGCTGCTGGTGGGCACTGTTTTAGGCGTGGCGCTGTTTCGCGGCGTACCGGTTGGCCCGCTTATTGCCGCGGGTCTGGTTTCGCTGATTGTGGGGAAACAGTAGTTAATCCCGCAATATATCGGCCTGGCGTTTGCCCCAGGCCTTTCTTAAACATAGTAATAAAGGCCGTTGTTGAATCATACCCCAGCGTATGAGCAACTTTCTGTACAGTATCGCCTTTCACTAATCCCTGAAGCGCCATAATCAGCTGTAACTGCTGACGCCACTGGCGAAAACTCAACCCCGTCTCTTTCACTATCAGCCGGGCAAGATTGCGTTCACTCATCGCAAAAAAGCCAGCCCATTGCCCCAATGAGCCCCACTCGACGGGCTCTTTCGCCATCATCTCCACCATCGTGCGGATTTTAAGATGAGAAGAAACGGGCAGGTGCAGCTGTTGTTGTGGCTGCTGAGGGAGTTCATCAAACAGGACCTGAATTAATCTGCGGGTCATCGGCTCAGCACGCTGAGTCGTCGTCCTGTTTGCCAGGGTTAAAATTAATTCCCGGCATAAGGGCGATATTTTCAATGTGCAACATGTTGTCGGCATTGTCACTGCGCTGGGCTCGATAAACAGAAAACAGAGTTCAGCGTTAGCTGTCACTTGATTGCTATGTTTCACCCCGCCCGGTATCCAAACCGCATATTGTGGCGGCACCATCCACAAAGCATTTTCCACCGTACAGGTAATTGCACCATGTAGCGCCAGTATCAACTGCCCTTTGCGGTGCTGATGTACAGGACTGGTTAACTCATCCGTTCCGGCGTGAATACAAAATGCGACCGCGGCTTCATGGTGTCGGTCGGGTTCATAGCCATTGAGATTCAACCTGTGCATCATTTTGTCCGAATTTAGCGATATTTTGTCATTTTAGCTTGATTCAACATAACAATAAAAACGGTAAGGTACAGCCTCGTTTGTAACAATGAGAAGCATATGACCTGTTCAACTTCATTAAGCGGCAAAAACAGGATTGTCCTTATCGCTGGCATTCTGATGATTGCCACAACATTACGCGTCACCTTTACCGGCGCAGCACCGTTACTGGATACGATTCGTTCCGCTTACTCGCTAACGACGGCGCAAACCGGCTTATTGACCACCCTGCCATTATTAGCCTTTGCGCTAATCTCACCGCTGGCCGCCCCGGTGGCGCGACGTTTTGGTATGGAACGTAGCCTGTTTGCCGCGTTACTTTTGATCTGTGCAGGTATCGCAATTCGCTCTCTCCCTTCGCCTTACTTATTATTTGGCGGTACAGCGGTCATTGGCGGTGGGATTGCATTAGGCAATGTCTTACTGCCAGGATTAATTAAACGCGATTTCCCTCATTCCGTCGCCAGACTTACCGGCGCATATTCCCTGACAATGGGAGCTGCGGCGGCACTGGGATCGGCGATGGTAGCGCCGCTGGCTTTGAACGGTTTTGGCTGGCAAGGCGCGTTGCTCATGCTGATGTGTTTTCCTCTGCTGGCTCTTTTTTTATGGCTGCCACAGTGGCGAAGTCAACAACATGCAAATTTGAGTACCTCACGCGCCTTACATACTCGGGGTATCTGGCGTTCGCCGCTTGCCTGGCAGGTAACATTGTTTCTTGGGATCAACTCACTGGTCTATTACGTGATTATTGGCTGGCTTCCGGCGATTCTCATCAGTCACGGCTATAGCGAAGCACAGGCGGGTTCACTGCATGGTTTGCTGCAACTAGCCACAGCAGCTCCCGGTTTGCTGATCCCACTTTTCTTACATCATGTGAAAGATCAGCGTGGTATTGCAGCGTTCGTTGCCTTGATGTGCGCAGTGGGCGCGGCTGGGCTCTGCTTTATGCCAGCACACGCGATCACCTGGACTCTGCTTTTCGGTTTTGGTTCCGGCGCAACAATGATACTGGGGTTGACGTTCATTGGTCTGCGGGCAAGTTCTGCGCATCAGGCGGCGGCACTCTCGGGGATGGCACAATCCGTCGGGTATTTGCTGGCAGCCTGTGGGCCGCCGCTGATGGGTAAAATACACGATGCTAACGGTGACTGGTCCGTACCACTGCTGGGTGTTGCAATACTTTCACTACTGATGGCGATTTTCGGACTTTGCGCCGGGAGAGACAAAGAAATTCGCTAATATCCGGTGCTATAGTGACGTGACAAATCATGCGTGAAAGGGAGAACAAATACGATGAATATTCAGTGCAAACGCGTTTATGATCCGGCTGAACAGAGCGATGGTTATCGCGTACTGGTCGACCGCCTCTGGCCACGCGGTATTAAAAAAACCGATTTAGCCCTTGATGAATGGGATAAAGAAATCACGCCGTCAACGGAGCTGCGCAAAGCCTTTCACGGCGAAGTCGTCGATTTTGCAACCTTTCGCGAGCAATATCTTGCAGAACTGGCGCAACACGAGCAAGAAGGAAAGCGGCTGGCAGACATCGCCAAAAAACAGCCGCTGACCCTGCTCTACTCAGCAAAAAACACCACGCAGAACCATGCGCTGGTGCTGGCAGACTGGCTACGTAGCTTGTGATTTTAGTACAGCATCCGGCGGTTATTTTTCACCAGCCGGATGGTCCCGTCGCCACAATGCCCATTCATCAATCGTTTCACCGCCCGGTAATTTGCAATTGTTGCTGACCCCTTGCGCTGTCTGCACAGGAATGAGCGTCCCGCCCTTCTGCTGGCAATAGACCGACGCCGGATTTGCCATACCAATCTGCGGCGGTTTAGGTGCTTCTGGCTGAGAAGGGGTTGAACAACCAGCCAGGACCAGCAAGCAAGGCAGAACAAAACTGATAATTTTCATTTATTGATCTCACATATTTATCCAAGCTTAGAGTATCGCGGTATCGTTTTGTTTTGCAGCACTATTTTTATTACATTCACTCAAAACATATTACGCCTTGTTTCATCTTTGTTGATGATGTTTTATCATGCCTGCAAAGATTAAATAATCAGCATTTACCCGCCGTATCCTGGAGTTGTTTCGTGTCAGATCAGATTATCGCCCGCGTCTCGCAATCCCTTGCCAAAGAACAGTCACTGGAAAGTCTGGTTCGACAGCTTCTGGAGATGCTGGAAATGGTCACTGATATGGAGTCAACCTACCTGACCAAAGTGGATGTCGAAGCGCGCCTGCAGCATATAATGTTTGCCCGTAATAGCCAGAAAATGCACATCCCGGAGAATTTTACCGTCTCGTGGGATTACTCGTTATGCAAACGCGCCATTGATGAAAACTGTTTTTTCAGCGATGAAGTCCCCGACCGTTGGGGCGACTGTGTTGCGGCACGCAATCTTGGCATCACCACATTTCTGAGCACGCCAATTCACTTACCGGATGGATCATTCTATGGCACGCTTTGCGCCGCCAGCAGTGAGAAGCGCCAGTGGAGTGAACGCGCGGAACAGGTCTTACAGTTGTTCGCCGGACTGATTGCACAATATATTCAAAAAGAGGCACTGGTTGAACAGCTGCGCGAAGCTAATGCTGCGCTGATTGCGCAATCGTATACCGACTCGTTAACTGGGCTACCGAATCGGCGGGCGATTTTTGAAAATCTGACGACGCTGTTTTCTCTCGCCCGGCATCTTAACCATAAGATAATGATCGCGTTTATCGATCTGGATAACTTCAAATTAATCAATGATCGTTTTGGTCATAATAGTGGCGATCTGTTTCTCATTCAGGTTGGCGAGCGCCTTAATACGCTCCAGCAAAATGGCGAAGTTATTGGTCGTCTCGGCGGTGATGAGTTTTTGGTTGTTTCACTGAACAACGAGAATGCGGATATTTCGTCGCTGCGAGAACGTATTCAACAACAAATACGCGGAGAATATCACTTAGGTGATGTTGATTTGTATTATCCTGGTGCCAGTCTTGGCATAGTAGAAGTCGATCCTGAAACGACCGATGCAGACAGTGCCCTGCATGCTGCCGATATCGCGATGTATCAGGAGAAAAAACATAAACAGAAAACACCTTTTGTCACGCATTCAGCGCTACATTCCTGAGGCGTATTCACATCCTTTTGATTGGTGATAACATGCGAATCGGTATTATTTTTCCGGTTGTAATCTTTATTACAGCGGTCGTATTTTTAGCATGGTTTTTTATTGGCGGCTATGCTGCCCCGGGAGCATAAAGATGAAAAAAACAACGATTATTATGATGGGTGTGGCGATTATTGTCGTACTCGGCACTGAGCTGGGATGGTGGTAACGTCACATCTAAAAAATAGCAAAGGCTGCCTGTGTGCAGCCTTTGTGCAATTTACGCGTTAACTTTTAATCTTCCTGTAGATAAATAGCACAACAATCGCACCAATAACGGCAACCACGAAGCTGCCAAAATTGAAGCCATCGACTTTACCAAAGCCAAACAGCGTGCTGATCCATCCGCCGACTACGGCACCGACTATCCCCAGCAGGATAGTCATAAAGAATCCACCACCATCTTTACCTGGCATGATCCACTTCGCCAGAATACCGGCAATAAGCCCAAAAATAATCCATGACAGAATGCCCATTGTTTCCTCACTTATCTGTTTTGCATTAGCGGGTTAGTCGCTGATAAAAAGCATAGCACAACATCGGGAGGGTAAGATTTGTGACGAGCATCACGGAGGAATTTTTTGCGATGGCGCAGAAATTGCGCCATCAACGATCAGTGATAATTACCAACCACAAACATCATGTTCGTTTTCCGTGTCATAAGAACGCACGGTATTCACCAGATCTTTTATCACTTCAGCCGCCACTTCTGGCACCAGCAAAGTCATCGGCGTCTCTGTTTCATAATCGACAGAAACGCCATTGCTGTTATTGGTGACGGTCACGGTATACGTTGCTTTGCCCATGATTCATTTCCCGTTATGAATGACTTTCCGTTGTTGCGCGCCTTCCATCAGGACTTCAGGAGCAACGAAGAAGTCAATGTTGAAATAAGTATCGTCAGTCATGGCTTCAATGTTGTGCCACTTTTCTGGAGGGAACACCGCAAACTGCCCCGCTTCGATAAGGATCACCTGATCAGGCTCTGCACTGTGTTCATCAGCGTAGCCGAGATATTTGACCGCCCCATGCATAACGGAAAGGCGTGGGTAAACCCCCGGGCGCGTTCCTTTATCAAGATGACGTTCGAATATTCCGGCAGGCGCAGTTTGTTTATTCCAGAAAGGCGTTGAGCGCGTATGAATATAATTCTGTGGGATTTGCAGCATCCTTTTCCCTCCTTCGGTGAATGCGCTGAAAACGGTTTATTCCAGCCGTTTCAGGGTACGCCTGATAATTTGCATTTTAAATACCATTTATTGGTTACTTTTTAGCACCGGATCAGAGAAGAATCAGGGAGGATTACAGGTGGGAAGCCCGCGGCAACGCGGGCTGAAAGCATCAGGATTGCAGCGTCGCCAGTCGGGCGGCGAAACCCACGAACATCAAACCAATCAGTGAGTTGCCCACTTTAGCCAGTTTCTTTTTGGTACGTATGTACTGCGTGACAAAAGCCCCAGAAATAATCAGGAAGCTCAAATAGCAGAAACTCACCAGTTCCAGCGTCGTCGCCAGAATAAAGAATGAAATTCCCGTATGTGGGGCATTAACATCGATAAACTGTACGAAAAACGACACATAGAACAAAATGGCTTTCGGATTAGTCAGGCTCAAAATTAACGCGCGTTTAAAAATGGCACCGTATTGGGGCTCATCGGATTTGGTCTCGCTATTTTTACCTTTCAGGGTCGCGTAGAGAATTTTACTCCCCAGATAGAGCAAATAAAACGCACCAAGATAACGTACGATGTTGAATAATATCGGGGTGGTCTTAATTAATGTCGCCACTCCAGCCCATGCCAGAAACATCAATACCGCATCGCCAATAAATACACCACAGGCCGCAAGATAACCGCCTTTCATACCGCTACTGACGCTATTTTTGAGTACAAACAGGGTATTTGGCCCTGGCACCAACACAATAAAAATGGCCCCAACCAGATAGGTCCAGTAATTCAGAACCCCGTATTCAGCGAACACATTAACCTCTTTAATTATCTTTCGATCATGCGCGATTAAAGGTGAATATGCTAACCAATCTGTAGCGGCTTAGAAAGGAGAAAATCAGGTTTTAACCCGATATCAACCCGATAATTGAATCATTAATCAGGCCTGCTCCAGTGAAAAATTCGGGTAGTGCTCGGCAAAATACTGGCGTAAAAATTCTACCGTTATCCGCACTTTCGCTGACGTCGACAGCTTTGAAACATAAACGGCCCAGACATTCGCTGGCTGGTAATATTCCGGTAGCACTTGTACTAAATGACCACTGGCGGGAAACAGCCTGGCGACATCGATTTTTACGTGGTCCGGAAAAACACCGAAGGCGAATATTCCTCGCCAGGCGGTAGAGTAAATGAAGGAACAGAGAATGAAGTCGTCATTCAGGAATCGGTATTTACTCGTCGTGGTGTCGAGCGCATTTTGCGTTAAGCTCAAATAAGTTCATTTGAACCGCCTGCTGTTGGATTTGTAGTTTGCCGAAGCCGGACTGAGCGCGCCCAGTCCGGCTTCGGAAGATTTTACTGTGGATATTCCTGCAATAAATTGTGTAATGCTTCCGCCATCAGCTCACCACGCCAGCCGGAAATCAGCTCCGGCAAATTGTTCTGCGGTTTCAGTTTCCAGTGCCAGTTCAGCAGTTGGTTGATTTGCCGACGCGATGCCAGCAATTCGGCGCTGATCTTGTGCGTTTCGCTGACGTCAGTAATCAGCGACTTAATCGCTTTAAACGCTTTACGATAACCCGGCATGTCCATCAGGTTAAGCATCGGCTGCGGTAAGGCCTCTTCCGGCAATGCCTGCGCTTTTTCCACCAGCGCCAGCAACGTTTTACCGTGGAAGCGGATTTCGCTACCGGATAAGCCCAGGCTGTCCAGTTCGCCCAGACTTCCCGGCATATAACGCGCTACCGACCACAAATGCTCTTCACGCACGACAAAGTTCACCGCCAGATCGCGCTCTCGCGCCTTGCGCAATCGCCAGTCGGCTAACAGTTGCAGACAGGCCAGTTGGCGTGTGCGTAATTGCCAGGCATTGGTGATATCACGCCAGGCGTCTTCCGGCGCAACGACTTCCTGACGACGCATTTGCATCAGGCGGCATTCATCCAGCGCCGCAGGTAGCCAGCCGGAGGCCTCCGTTTCTACCATAAGCTTTGCGGTGATCGGTAACAGATACCAGACATCCGCCGCTGCGTATTCACACTGACGTTCGGTCAGCGGTCTGGCCAGCCAGTCGGTGCGCGATTCACTCTTGTCCAGCGTAACGCCGGAATACTCTTCCACCATGGAAGCGAAACCCCATGACATCGGGCGTCCGCAGAAGGCAGCAAGGATTTGCGTGTCAATCAAGGGTTGTGGTAATTCGCCAAAGACATTGAGGAACACTTCCAGATCTTCACTGCCTGCATGAAGAAATTTTGTGATGGACGGATCGCGCAGGATCGCTTTCAGCGGTGACCAGTCGGTGATCCCGAGAGGATCAATTAGCGCCAGATGCTCACCATCAAAAAGTTGAATTAAACCCAGCTGCGGGTAATAAGTGCGCGTACGAACAAATTCAGTATCCAGGGCTATCGCCGGAAAGGCACGGACGGCTTCACACAAAGAAGCCAGCGCATCGTCCGTGGTAATCATTTGGTAATTCAAATTGTATTCTCTTTAGTGGGCGTCAAAAAAAACGCCGGATTAACCGGCGTCTGACGACTGACTTAACGCTCAGGCTTTATTGTCCACTTTGCCGCGCGCTTCGTCACGTAATTCTCGTCGCAAAATTTTTCCGACGTTAGATTTCGGTAACTCATCACGAAACTCCACCAGCTTCGGTACTTTGTAGCCCGTGAGCTGACGGCGGCAAAAAGTCACCAGTGACTCTTCGGTAAGCGATGGATCTTTTTTCACTACGAAGATTTTCACCGCTTCACCACTGGAGCCAGAAGGTACGCCAACAGCCGCGACTTCCTGTACGCCAGGATGCTGCATGACGACATCTTCAATCTCGTTGGGATAGACGTTAAAACCGGAAACCAGAATCATGTCTTTTTTGCGATCGACAATGCGCAGGAATCCTTCTTCATCCATCACCGCGATGTCGCCGGTGTGTAACCAGCCATTTTTGATGATTTCATCGGTAGCATCCGGACGCTGCCAGTAACCCAGCATCACCTGCGGTCCTTTGACACAAAGCTCACCTGGTTGACCCGGTGGTACTTCATTATCATCATCATCCACCAGTTTGGCTTCCGTCGACGGCACCGGTAAACCGATGCTACCACTATGATAATCAATATCATACGGGTTAACGCTGACCAGCGGCGCACACTCGGTCAGGCCATAACCTTCCAGCAGATACTGTCCAGTCAGTTTCACCCAACGTTCTGCCACCACTTGCTGAACAGGCATCCCTCCGCCTGCGGAAAGATGCAGACTGGAGAAATCCAGCTGCTGGAACTCTTTATTGTTCAGCAACGCATTGAACAAGGTGTTAACGCCAGTGATAGCGGTAAACGGATATTTCGCTAACTCTTTTACCAACCCTGGAATATCGCGCGGGTTAGTGATAAGCAGGTTCTGCCCACCCAGTTCGATAAACAGCAGGCAGTTAATGGTCAGGGCAAAAATGTGATACAGCGGCAGCGCCGTCACCACCAGCTCTTTGCCCGGATGCAACAGCGGACCATAGGTCGCGTTAACCTGTTCCAGGTTCGCCAGCATATTGCGGTGAGTCAGCATCGCGCCTTTCGCCACACCAGTGGTGCCGCCGGTGTATTGCAGGAAAGCTAAATCTTCCGGCACCAGTTCTGGTTTGACATACTGCATCCGGTAGCCGTTGTGCAGGGCGCTACGAAATGAAATGGCATCTGGCAGATGGTATTTCGGCACCAGACGCTTGATGTATTTAACAACGAAATTGACTACCGTGCCTTTTGCCGTAGATAGCTGATCGCCCATACGGGTCAGAATAACGTGCTGAACGGCGGTTTTATCAACCACTTTTTCCAGAGTGTGGGCAAAGTTAGACACGATAACAATCGCCGATGCGCCGCTATCGTTAAGCTGATGCTCAAGCTCACGCGGGGTATACAACGGGTTAACGTTTACGACGATCATCCCGGCACGCAAAATGCCAAACAGCGCCACCGGATATTGCAATAAGTTAGGCATCATCAACGCAACGCGATCGCCTTTCTTCAGCCCCAACCCTTGTTGCAAATAAGCGGCAAACGCGCGACTGCGTTCTTCCAGTTTGCGGAAGGTCATCACCTCCCCCATATTCACAAACGCGGGTTGATCGGCGTAGCGCGCGACCGACTGCTCAAACATATCTACCAGAGATTGATAACGGTCAGGGTTGATCTCCGTCGGAACGTCCGCGGGATAACGGTTAAGCCAAACCTTCTTCAATTCTTCACCTCTAAAATGCGTGTTCGTCGTCATCGCAACCCCAAGCAATAAACATATCGTTAACATAATATTAACTCATCATACCAGCTTGATAATTACCCAACGAAAAGGTTGCGAAGCGCGTCACTATTTATTTTTATCTTTACCGTAAGAATGCAGAAACAGCGGACCGGCCGCTGTTTCTTTTTCTTTAAAAACAAGCAATTATTCAGTTACAACTGTTTGTACTCTCGCGGGGCCGGGATTATACCAGCCCCATCCGCCGTAGCCATAGGGCCAGCCACGACCGCCATAAAACCATGGATCAATCGGCTGAGGCGGCATAATCACCTGCTGGGTTAAATGCCAACGTTTGTAACCCGTTACTTGCATCACCATAAATTTATAGGGCGTATTACCGATTTTGCCGTCAACCGCACCGGTGATTGGCCCGACTACCGTCACCAGTTGTCCGCGGAAATCCACCGGGTCCAGAAAACCGTTCACATCGGCATAAATGCGACCGCGAGAAGGTTCTCCCAGCGTCGGTCTGGCTCCGCTGTCCAGTGGTACGGTGGCAATTTCCAGGCGGGTTTTCCCTTGCTGGTTTTGTACCGCAACCACTTTGCCGCCAAAGCGTGCCTCCTGACCAACGTACAGCTGCGGCGCACTCATCACCCGAACTAAATCTTGTTGCGGCGTGGGACTGCTGCCTTTAATGGCGTCCGGCACAGTGACACAACCGCTCAGCATTAGCGCAAACGTACCTGCCAGTATGCCTTTGATAACATTCTTTTGAACCGCCATGATGCGACTCCTTTTTTTCTCAGGGCATACTCTTAAGATTCATTCTTTGCCCGGAAGTTTCTTCCATGCGACGTTGTTACGTAAATAAACTGGTTCAGCATGTTCCACCGCCACCGTTTTACCCTCGGCAAACATCTGGCACGCAATCGGCAGCATATCTTCTGCAGCGGGCAGTAACTCTTCGCCATCGCGCAAAACCAGCCCGCTCTCTTTACCGAGATCCGGCCAGGCTTGCCAGCCCGTCCCTACTGTCACCCATTCGCCGGAAAGCTGTTGCATTCGTTCATGAACGAGTTCGGGTTTGAGTACGGCTTCGGTTTCTTCACCGTGCCAGATACCGTTTTCATCACGCTGATATTCGGCCCAGTAAACTTCGCCCATTCGCGCGTCAATAGCTGCCAGCACGCGGGTTGCGCCGTTTTTGCGCCACGCCCCTTGCGCCATCGTCATTAGCGTGGAGACGCCAATCATTGGTAACTCCGCGCCAAGTGCCAGTCCTTGCGCAATGCCAATACCAATGCGCACGCCGGTGAAGCTACCGGGGCCGCGCCCGTAAGCCAGAGCGTTTATGTCAGTCAGGGAAGTTCCGCTGGTGGTCAGGATATCCTGCACCATCGGTAAGATTCGTTGAGTATGTTCACGAGGGCAAAGCTCAAAATGAGCGTTGACAGTACCGTCGTTCCACAGGGCGACAGAGCAGGCCTCTGTCGCGGTATCGATAGCCAGAATTCGCATGGGTCTTCGTGCTTAGATCAATAAAAAGGCGCGCATCATACCATACTCCGTAACAAATTACCTGGAGGATGGTATCGCAAGGAAACGAACCGCACGGGCAATGTCACGGGTGCGCGGCGCTGGCGGCAGACTGGCGAGAAACGTCGCGCCGTAAGGGCGCATCACCAGCCGATTGTCGCAAATCACTAACACGCCGCGATCGTCGGCGTCGCGAATCAATCGCCCTACCCCCTGCTTGAGAGTAATGACCGCATCCGGCAGTTGTACTTCATCGAACGGATCACCACCGCGCAAACGGCAATCTTCCATGCGTGCTTTTAATAGTGGATCATCCGGCGAGGTAAACGGCAATTTGTCGATAATCACCAATGACAATGTATCGCCACGCACGTCCACCCCTTCCCAGAAACTGCTGGTTGCCACAAGAAGCGCGTTACCGGCGCTGACAAATTGCTGCAACAGTTGCCCTTTGCTGGTTTCCCCCTGCAACAAAACGGGAAGCGTCATGGTAGCGCGGAACTGCTCGGCCAGATCGCGCATCATGGCGTGCGAGGTACAAAGCATAAAACAACGACCGTTGTTAGCTTCGATGATCGGTCGCAGCATTGCCGCCAGTTGCCGTGCGGAACCCGGTTGATTAGTTTGCGGCAGGTTGCGCGGCACACAGAGTAACGCCTGGCGGCTGTAATCAAAGGGGCTGGGTAACAGCAACGACTCTGCCAGTTCAATGCCAAGCCGCGAGGTGAAATGATGCAGATCGTCGTTCACCGACAGCGTTGCTGAGGTAAAGATCCAGCTACCGGGTTTTTGCGCCATTAACTCTTTGAATTTATCCGCCACGCTGAGCGGCGTGAGAGCCAGAGTAAAATGGCGCGAAGTGCATTCGTACCAGTAGCTGTAGCCCGGCTGATTGATCTCTTTTAGCCGTTTCAGCCGTGTGCGATATAACGTGGCGCGTTCAAATGCCGCATCCAGCAAGGCGGAACGCCCCAGCGACAGTTTCGCCACGTCATAACAAAGTTCCAGAGTGTCATCGAGCAGTAAAAATGCCCGCTGAATTTGCGGATTAGCTAACAGCTCACGCAGGTTACCGCGATAACCTGGCTCACCGAGTTGCAGGCGAAAATCCTGCGCACTCTGGGCAAGACGGTCAGCGCACTTTTGTAACTGCTGGGTGTCTTTTAATTCGGTGCGGTAGGCGATGGTGATGTCTTTTGCCAGGTCGAGCAGTTGTCGACTGGAGAGTGACTGACCAAAATACTGGCTGGCAATGTCGGGCAGCTGGTGGGCTTCGTCGAAGATCATGACGTCAGCTTCCGGGATCAGTTCGCCAAATCCACTCTCTTTCACCACCATATCCGCCAGAAAGAGATGATGGTTTACCACCACCACATCGGCGTCCATCGCTTTTTTGCGTGCTTTGACTACAAAGCAATCTTTATACATCGGGCAGTCGCTGCCAAGGCAGTTATCGTTGGTGCTGGTGACCAGCGGCCACGCCTGTGAATCTTCCGCCACGCTGACGCAGGTGCTGATATCACCATCGACTGTTTGATTAGACCAGGAGCGCAGCAGGATCACATCGCTTAATATTTGTACCGGCAGATCGCCGCCCGCTAGCGCCTGTTGTTCGAGACGTTCGAGGCAGAGGTAGTTTGAGCGCCCTTTCAGCAACGCCACGTTGCCCGTATATTTCAACGCCTTTGAAACCGTTGGCAAATCGCGGCTGTAGAGCTGATCCTGCAACGCTTTTGAACCGGTCGAGATAATGACTTTCTTTTTCGCCCGCAGCGCAGGGGCCAGGTAAGCGTAGGTTTTGCCCGTACCGGTTCCGGCTTCCACCACCAGCGGCTGGCCTTTTTCTATCGCCTGGGTGACGGCTACCGCCATCTGTCGCTGTGGTTCTCGCGGCTTAAAGCCTGGTATCGCTTTCGCCAACTGACCGTCTGGTGCAAAATCGTCCGTCACACTACCCCCTGTTGATTTGAACAGGGATTATGTCAGGATGAGGGCGCTTTCGCCAGTTGAAGTGGTGACGGCGACCTCACATTGTGGCAGTCTTTGCAGCACGAAAATGGAAGGATAATGAGGACAAAATGATGACTATCGTTCGTATCGATGCTGAAGCCCGCTGGTCTGATGTGGTGATCCACAACAACACGCTCTACTACACTGGTGTACCGGAAAACCTCGACGCCGATGCTTTTGACCAAACCGCCAACACGCTGGCGCAGATTGACGCCGTGCTGGAAAAACAGGGCAGCAATAAATCGAGCATTCTGGATGCCACCATTTTCCTGGCTGATAAAAACGACTTCGCGGCGATGAATAAAGCGTGGGATGCCTGGGTTGTCGCGGGTCATGCGCCGGTGCGCTGCACGGTACAAGCGGGTTTGATGAACCCGAAGTATAAAGTTGAAATTAAGATTGTGGCTGCGGTGTAAGCTTTATCGAAGCAAAATAAGTCAGACGATAATTTATCGATAATACTGGTCGGTTTTACATAAATCGACCAGAGATTAAGATATTACTGTTGATGCTCCTGCTAATTCATTATTTATTTTTATAATTTCAATTTTAGCTATAAAACTAACTATATAAATAAACATAACAATGCCGTTGTGTTCGCCCTTCGATTAGCGTCTCTGGTTTTCTTTCTTAGCTGAACAATTTGGTTATAGCGTGAGAACTGACCGTTAATTTTCTCCCTCTTACTGGATAACACACCATGAGCTGCTACCTTTAAAACACCTGAATGTCAACAGGTTAACTCGTGCCATATCGTTATAATCCCTTTGATATTAGATGCAAATTAAGGTCATATATAGCCTTATCGATAACATGGTTAATTTTAAGGATAAGAATATGCCTGCTGTAATAGATAAAGCCCTGGATTTCATTGGTGCCATGGATGTATCAGCACCAACACCAAGTTCGATGAATGAAAGTACGGCGAAGGGAATCTTTAAATATTTAAAAGAACTGGGAGTACCCGCGAGTGCCGCTGATATTACGACGCGAGCTGACCTGGAAGGCTGGAACCCGGGGTTCACGGAAAAAATGGTTGGATGGGCAAAAAAAATGGAGTCTGGTGAACGCATTGTGATTAAAAATCCTGAATACTTTTCAACATATATGCAGGAAGAACTAAAAGCACTGGTCTAAGTTAAATTTACATCAGCATAAATGGGTCAGGACGCTTTTAATCACATATGAAAAGCGTCCTTTTTCTCACAATCAAATAACCATCGGCTTCTATAACGAAAGCGATACGGATAAGTGTGTTACTCGTCTTCATCCTCAAAACGCGCCACGATTCGCTCGCCGGAATGGTTGGCACGCAGCTCTTCTGCCACCAGCGCGATTGCCTGGCCGCTGCTCATCCCTTGAGCCATCAGTTCCTGGATCCGCTCGACAGCTTTTTGCTGCTGTTCATGGGTGAGTGAAGGTAAACCTGCAAACATTGTTAACTCCTGCTAAATTGTTGGCGCTAATTATTTCATGCTACCCGGCACATAGCCAGTAGAGTCAGGACTGATGAAGACGTTATCTCCCGCTGTGATTACTTTACCCTGGCGTCAGGACGCCGCTGAATTTTATTTCTCACGCTTAAGCCACCTGCCGTGGGCGATGCTTTTACACTCCGGCTATGCCGATCATCCATATAGCCGCTTTGATATTGTGGTCGCCGAGCCGATTTGCACTTTAACCACTTTCGGTAAAGAAACCGTTGTTAGTGAAAGCGAAAAACGCACAACGACCACTGATGACCCGCTACAGGTGCTCCAGCAGGTGCTGGATCGCGCAGACATTCGCCCAGCGCATAACGAAGATTTGCCATTTCAGGGCGGCGCGCTGGGGTTGTTTGGCTACGATCTGGGCCGCCGTTTTGAGTCACTGCCAGAAATTGCGCAGCAAGATATCGTTCTGCCGGATATGGCAGTGGGTATCTACGACTGGGCGCTGGTTGTCGACCACCAGCGTCAAACAGTTTCTTTGCTGAGTCATAATGATGTCAATGCCCGTCGGGCCTGGCTGGAAAGCCAGCAATTCTCGCCGCAGGAAGATTTCACGCTCACTTCCGACTGGCAATCCAATATGACCCGCGAGCAGTACGGCGAAAAATTTCGCCAGGTACAGGAATATCTGCACAGCGGTGATTGCTATCAGGTGAATCTCGCCCAGCGTTTTCATGCGACCTATTCTGGCGATGAATGGCAGGCATTCCTTCAGCTTAATCAGGCCAACCGCGCGCCGTTTAGCGCTTTTTTACGCCTTGAGCAGGGCGCGATTTTAAGCCTTTCACCAGAGCGGTTTATCCTTTGTGATAATAGTGAAATCCAGACCCGCCCGATTAAAGGCACGCTACCACGCCTGCCCGATCCTCAGGAAGATAGCAAACAAGCAGAGAAACTGGCGAACTCAGCGAAAGATCGTGCCGAAAATCTGATGATTGTCGATTTAATGCGTAATGATATCGGTCGTGTTGCCGTAGCAGGTTCGGTAAAAGTACCAGAGCTCTTCGTGGTGGAACCCTTCCCTGCCGTGCATCATCTGGTCAGCACCATAACGGCGCAACTACCAGAACAGTTACACGCCAGCGATCTGTTGCGCGCGGCTTTTCCTGGTGGCTCAATAACCGGGGCACCGAAAGTACGGGCTATGGAAATTATCGACGAACTGGAACCGCACCGACGCAATGCCTGGTGCGGCAGCATTGGCTATTTGAGCTTTTGCGGCAACATGGACACCAGCATTACTATCCGCACGCTGACTGCCATTAACGGACAAATTTACTGCTCTGCGGGCGGTGGAATTGTCGCCGATAGCCAGGAAGAAGCGGAATATCAGGAAACTTTTGATAAAGTTAATAAGATATTACGCCAACTGGAGAAGTAAGACGTGGAATACCGTAGCCTGACGCTTGATGATTTTTTATCGCGCTTTCAACTTTTGCGCCCGCAAATTAACCGGGAAACCCTAAATCATCGTCAGGCTGCCGTGTTAATCCCCATCGTCCGTCGACCGCAACCGGGGTTGTTGCTGACTCAGCGTTCGATTCATCTGCGTAAACACGCTGGACAAGTGGCATTCCCTGGAGGCGCAGTCGATGACACGGACGCATCAGTTATCGCCGCTGCGCTGCGCGAAGCTGAAGAAGAGGTCGCTATACCGCCTTCCGCCGTTGAGGTTATCGGCGTGCTGCCGCCCGTCGATAGCGTCACTGGCTATCAGGTAACCCCAGTGGTCGGTATTATCCCGCCCGATCTGCCGTATCGCGCCAGTGAAGATGAAGTCTCCGCCGTCTTTGAAATGCCGCTCGCCCAGGCATTACATCTGGGTCGTTATCATCCTTTAGATATCTACCGCCGTGGCGATTCACATCGGGTATGGCTGTCCTGGTACGAACAGTATTTTGTATGGGGAATGACCGCAGGCATAATTCGTGAGCTGGCGCTGCAAATTGGTGTGAAACCCTGACTATACTTATCTTTACATCTACAAAACACTACTTGAGACAATCATCGCAATATTAGTTAAATCGCGGTTTTTGATTAGTTTAATTCATGTGAATAGTTAAGCCAGTCGCCGCGTTCCCTCTTACACTATGCGCTGTTATTAGTTCGTTACTGGAAGTCCAGTCACCTTGTCAGGAGTATTATCGTGATTAGTCTATTCGACATGTTTAAGGTGGGGATTGGTCCCTCATCTTCCCATACCGTAGGGCCTATGAAGGCGGGTAAACAGTTCGTCGATGATCTGGTCGAAAAAGGCTTACTGGATAGCGTTACTCGCGTTGCCGTGGACGTTTATGGTTCACTGTCGCTGACGGGTAAAGGCCACCACACCGATATCGCCATTATTATGGGTCTTGCAGGTAACGAACCTGCCACCGTGGATATCGACAGTATTCCCGGTTTTATTCGCGACGTAGAAGAGCGCGAACGTCTGCTGCTGGCACAGGGACGGCATGAAGTGGATTTCCCGCGCGACAACGGGATGCGTTTTCATAACGGTAACCTGCCGCTGCATGAAAACGGTATGCAAATCCACGCCTATAACGGCGATGAAGTCGTCTACAGCAAAACTTATTATTCCATCGGCGGCGGTTTTATCGTCGATGAAGAACACTTTGGTCAGGATGCTGCCAACGAAGTGAGCGTGCCGTATCCGTTCAAATCTGCCACCGAACTGCTCGCGTACTGTAATGAAACCGGCTTTTCGCTGTCTGGTCTCGCTATGCAAAACGAACTGGCGCTGCACAGCAAGAAAGAGATCGACGAGTATTTCGCGCATGTCTGGCAAACCATGCAGGCATGTATCGATCGCGGGATGAATACCGAAGGCGTACTGCCAGGCCCGTTGCGCGTGCCACGTCGTGCGTCGGCCCTGCGCCGGATGCTGGTTTCCAGCGATAAACTGTCTAACGATCCGATGAATGTCATTGACTGGGTAAACATGTTTGCGCTGGCAGTTAACGAAGAAAACGCCGCCGGTGGCCGTGTGGTAACTGCGCCAACTAACGGTGCCTGCGGTATCGTTCCGGCAGTGCTGGCTTACTATGACCACTTTATTGAATCAGTTAGCCCAGACATCTATACCCGTTACTTTATGGCAGCGGGCGCGATTGGTGCACTGTATAAAATGAACGCGTCTATTTCCGGTGCGGAAGTCGGTTGCCAGGGCGAAGTAGGTGTTGCCTGTTCAATGGCTGCTGCGGGCCTTGCCGAGCTGTTGGGCGGTAGCCCGGAACAGGTTTGTGTGGCAGCGGAAATTGGCATGGAACACAACCTCGGTCTGACCTGCGACCCCGTTGCAGGGCAAGTTCAGGTGCCGTGCATTGAACGTAATGCCATTGCCTCTGTGAAGGCGATTAACGCCGCGCGGATGGCCCTGCGTCGCACCAGTGCACCGCGCGTCTCGCTGGATAAGGTCATCGAAACGATGTACGAAACCGGTAAGGACATGAACGCTAAATACCGCGAAACCTCACGCGGTGGTCTGGCAATCAAAGTCCAGTGTGACTAATACTTCTTATTCGCCCATCTGCAACGGATGGGCGAATTTATTCCCGCTTTCTCGTCTGCTGTAATTTTCCCCACTACACTTCCACTGTTGCGTCAGGCGTTTGTCGCCATACGCTTACAGGGTGGCCCGCATGCAAAAAGCACAACGGATCATTAAAACCTATCGCCGTAATCGAATGATTGTTTGTACGATTTGCGCACTCGTTACGCTCGCTTCGACCCTGAGCGTGCGATTTATTTCACAGCGTAACTTAAATCAACAACGGGTAGTACAATTCGCCAATCACGCTGTAGAGGAATTAGATAAAGTACTGCTTCCCCTACAGGCAGGTAGCGAAGTCTTGCTTCCGCTGATTGGTCTGCCCTGCTCTGTCGCCCATTTGCCATTACGTAAACAGGCGGCAAAACTCCAAACTGTGCGATCCATTGGCCTGGTGCAAGACGGCACACTTTATTGCTCCAGCATTTTTGGTTATCGCAATGTGCCCGTCGTGGACATTCTGGCTGAACTTCCTGCACCGCAACCACTTTTACGACTGACGACCGACCGTGCCCTGATAAAAGGCAGTCCGGTTTTGATTCAATGGACGCCTGCAGCGGGCAGTAGCAATGCTGGGGTCATGGAGATGATTAACATCGACTTACTGACGGCAATGCTCCTTGAACCACAACTGCCGCAAATCAGTAGCGCCAGCCTGACGGTGGACAGTCGGCATTTGCTCTATGGTAATGGGCTGGTAGATTCCCTTCCGCAACCTGAAAACAATGAAAACTATCAGGTTTCTTCGCAACGCTTTCCTTTTACCATTAACGTTAATGGTCCGGGGGCTACGGCGCTGGCATGGCACTATCTTCCAACACAATTACCGCTGGCGGTGCTGCTAAGTTTACTTGTGGGCTATATCGCCTGGCTGGCGACCGCTTACCGAATGAGTTTTTCCCGCGAAATCAATCTGGGCCTGGCGCAACATGAGTTCGAATTGTTCTGCCAGCCTTTGCTTAATGCGCGCAGCCAGCAATGTATTGGCGTAGAGATTTTGCTGCGCTGGAACAATCCGCGTCAGGGCTGGATTTCGCCGGATGTGTTTATTCCTATCGCGGAAGAACATCATTTAATTGTGCCACTGACCCGCTATGTGATGGCAGAAACCATTCGTCAGCGCCATGTTTTCCCGATGAGTAGTCAGTTTCATGTTGGCATTAACGTCGCACCCAGCCATTTTCGCCGTGGTGTGCTGATAAAAGATCTCAATCAGTACTGGTTTAGCGCTCACCCGATTCAGCAACTGATCCTCGAAATCACCGAACGCGATGCCTTACTGGATGTTGATTATCGGATTGCCCGCGAGCTACATCGTAAAAACGTCAAACTGGCGATTGATGACTTCGGCACCGGCAATAGTTCATTTTCCTGGCTTGAAACATTACGTCCTGACGTGCTGAAAATTGATAAGTCATTTACCGCAGCTATAGGTTCTGACGCGGTTAACTCGACGGTGACCGATATCATCATCGCACTGGGGCAAAGACTGAATATTGAACTGGTGGCGGAGGGTGTGGAAACGCAAGAACAGGCGAAATATTTGCGCCGTCATGGCGTCCATATTTTGCAAGGGTATTTGTACGCACAGCCGATGCCACTATGTGATTTTCCCAAATGGCTGGCGGGCAGCCAACCGCCGCCCGCCCGGCATAATGGACATATCACCCCCATTATGCCGTTACGTTAACGCTTACTCATCTTCATCGTGCGCCGGTTGCTCTTTAACAATGCGAACCAGATCAACACGATAATCATTGGCTTCAATGATGGTGATATGCAGTGGCCCTACATCAATCACATCGCCCACACGGGGAATGTGACCATTTGCCGAGATCACGAGGCCCGCGACCGTCGCGATATCATCGTCATCGGCAAGGTGCTCAACATCAAGCGCCTGCTGCAAGGCATGCAAATCTGTACCGCCTTTTACCAGCCAGCCGTCACCGTCGGTAATGATTTCCGGCGTTTCGTCAGCGTCCGGGAATTCACCCGCAATGGCTTCCAGCACATCCAGCGGCGTGACCAGACCTTGTACCACACCAAACTCGTTGGTCACGATAACAAAGCTCCCGCGAGCACGACGCAGCACGCCCAGCAGGTTGATCGGATCGAGGGTTTCCGGGACGATAATCGCCGGAGACGCCGAAGCTATCGCCGCCACATCAACTCCCTCTTCCAGCGCCACCAGCAGTTCTTTAGCACGTACGATGCCGATAATTTCATCCAGTTCACCGCGACATACCGGGAACAAACTGTGCGGTGAGGAGAGCAGTTGCTCGCGGATTTCATCGACCCCGAGATTAGCATCAACCCAGCTTATTTCACCGCGCGGCGTCATGATCCCGCGCAGAGAACGCGACGCCAGCGTCAGTACGCCGTTAATCATGTAACGTTCTTCTTCGGCAAACGCACCTTCCGGGATCGGCATCGGCATCGGGTTATCGGCATCGTGCTGAACATTGGCCTGACGTTTCCCGCCCATCAAACGCAGGATGGCATCGGCAGTACGCGCTCGCAGCGGCAAAGTCGACTGGTGACGAATAAAGTTGCGACGCGCAATCTGGTTAAACACTTCGATGATGATCGAGAAGCCAATCGCGGCATACAGGTAACCTTTCGGAATGTGGAAACCGAAACCTTCTGCCACCAGACTCAGACCAATCATTAACAGGAAGCTCAGACAGAGCACCACCACCGTGGGGTGCTGGTTAACGAATCGCGTCAGCGGTTTTGATGCCAGCAGCATAACCGCCATCGCAATCACTACCGCCGCCATCATCACCGGCAAATGGTTAACCATCCCTACTGCAGTAATTACCGCATCCAACGAGAAGACGGCGTCAAGGATGACAATCTGTGTGACGACCACCCAGAAACTGGCGTAGCCTTTACCGTGGCCGGAATCATGATCGCGGTTTTCCAGCCGTTCATGCAGTTCAGTTGTTGCTTTGAACAGCAAGAATATGCCCCCGAACAACATAATCAGGTCGCGTCCGGAGAAGGAGAAATCCATGACGGTAAATAGCGGTTTGGTCAGCGTGACCATCCATGAAATCAGCGACAGCAGCCCCAGACGCATAATCAGCGCCAGTGATAATCCCAGCAAACGCGCTTTATCGCGTTGTTTTGGCGGCAGTTTGTCAGCAAGAATGGCGATGAAGACCAGGTTATCGATACCCAGCACAATTTCGAGAACAACAAGCGTGAGTAGCCCCGCCCAAATCGAGGGGTCCATTAAGAATTCCATGACAAGCTCCTGCTTAAGGAATAGCTATTCGACGCCAGAAATAATGCAGGCGTAACGACAAAATGCAAACGAAAGGTGCGGCATAAAGTGCCAGAAAGGCAGGCGTTAAAAGGCCTGATGCTGAAATGACGTCGGTGACGATCCATACTGCGGGCTACTGCCCTATACTCCATGGTTGTTAAACAGGAGTTAAACATATCAGAGACGCCTCTGATTTGGCAAAGATTTACCTTCCTTTGCAAACGAATGTGACAAGGATATTTTACCTTTCGAAATTTCTGCTAATCGAAAGTTAAATTACGGATCTTCATCACATAAAATAATTTTTTCGATATCTAAAATAAATCGCGAAACGCAGGGGTTTTTGGTTGTAGCCCTTATCTGAATCGATTCGATTGTGGACGACGATTCAAAAACACATCTGGCACGTTGAGGTGTTAACGATAATAAAGGAGGTAGCAAGTGACCATTGCTATTGTTATAGGCACACATGGTTGGGCTGCAGAGCAGTTGCTTAAAACGGCAGAAATGCTGTTAGGCGAGCAGGAAAACGTCGGCTGGATCGATTTCGTTCCAGGTGAAAATGCCGAAACGCTGATTGAAAAGTACAACGCTCAGTTGGCAAAACTCGACACCACTAAAGGCGTGCTGTTTCTCGTTGATACATGGGGAGGCAGCCCGTTCAATGCTGCCAGCCGCATTGTCGTCGACAAAGAGCATTATGAAGTCATTGCAGGCGTTAACATTCCAATGCTCGTGGAAACGTTAATGGCCCGTGATGATGACCCAAGCTTTGATGAACTGGTGGCGCTGGCAGTAGAAACAGGCCGTGAAGGCGTGAAAGCACTGAAAGCCAAACCGGTTGAAAAAGCCGCGCCAGCACCCGCTACCGCAGCACCAAAAGCGGCTCCAACTCCGGCAAAACCAATGGGACCAAACGACTACATGGTTATTGGCCTTGCTCGTATCGACGACCGTCTGATTCACGGTCAGGTCGCCACCCGCTGGACCAAAGAAACCAATGTCTCCCGTATTATTGTTGTTAGTGATGAAGTGGCTGCGGATACCGTTCGTAAGACACTGCTCACCCAGGTTGCACCTCCGGGCGTAACAGCACACGTAGTTGATGTTGCCAAAATGATTCGCGTCTACAACAACCCGAAATATGCTGGCGAACGCGTAATGCTGTTATTTACCAACCCAACAGATGTAGAGCGTCTCGTTGAAGGCGGCGTGAAAATCACCTCTGTTAACGTCGGTGGTATGGCATTCCGTCAGGGTAAAACCCAGGTGAATAACGCGGTTTCGGTTGATGAAAAAGATATCGAGGCGTTCAAGAAACTGAATGCGCGCGGTATTGAGCTGGAAGTCCGTAAGGTTTCCACCGATCCGAAACTGAAAATGATGGATCTGATCAGCAAAATCGATAAGTAACGTATTGTGTTGATTATCATTCAGTTTTCACACTTTAGTCTTACGTAAACAGGAGAAGTACAATGGAGATTACCACTCTTCAAATTGTGCTGGTATTTATCGTAGCCTGTATCGCAGGTATGGGATCAATCCTCGATGAATTTCAGTTTCACCGTCCGCTAATCGCGTGTACCCTGGTGGGTATCGTTCTTGGGGATATGAAAACCGGTATTATTATCGGTGGTACGCTGGAAATGATCGCGCTGGGCTGGATGAACATCGGTGCTGCCGTTGCGCCTGACGCCGCCCTGGCTTCTATCATTTCTACCATTCTGGTTATCGCAGGTCATCAGAGCATTGGTGCAGGTATCGCACTGGCAATCCCTCTGGCCGCTGCAGGCCAGGTACTGACCATCATCGTTCGTACTATTACCGTTGCTTTCCAGCACGCTGCGGATAAGGCAGCTGATAACGGCAACCTGACAGCAATTTCCTGGATCCACGTTTCTTCTCTGTTCCTGCAAGCAATGCGTGTGGCTATTCCGGCCGTCATCGTTGCGCTGTCTGTTGGTACCAGCGAAGTACAGAACATGCTGAATGCGATTCCGGAAGTGGTGACCAATGGTCTGAATATCGCCGGTGGCATGATCGTGGTGGTTGGTTATGCGATGGTTATCAACATGATGCGTGCTGGCTACCTGATGCCGTTCTTCTACCTCGGCTTCGTAACCGCAGCATTCACCAACTTTAACCTGGTTGCTCTGGGTGTGATTGGTACTGTTATGGCAGTGCTCTACATCCAACTTAGCCCGAAATACAACCGCGTAGCCGGTGCGCCTGCTCAGGCTGCTGGTAACAACGATCTCGATAACGAACTGGACTAACAGGTGAGCGAAATGGTTGATACAACTCAAACTACCACCGAGAAAAAACTCACTCAAAGTGATATTCGTGGCGTCTTCCTGCGTTCTAACCTCTTTCAGGGTTCATGGAACTTCGAACGTATGCAGGCACTGGGTTTCTGCTTCTCTATGGTACCGGCAATTCGTCGCCTCTACCCTGAGAACAACGAAGCTCGTAAACAGGCTATTCGCCGTCACCTGGAGTTCTTTAACACCCAGCCATTCGTGGCTGCGCCGATTCTCGGCGTAACCCTGGCACTGGAAGAACAGCGTGCTAATGGCGCAGAGATCGATGACGGTGCTATCAACGGCATCAAAGTCGGTTTGATGGGGCCGCTGGCTGGTGTAGGCGACCCGATCTTCTGGGGAACGGTACGTCCGGTATTTGCAGCGCTGGGGGCTGGTATCGCGATGAGCGGCAGCCTGTTAGGTCCGCTGCTGTTCTTCATCCTGTTTAACCTGGTGCGTCTGGCAACCCGTTACTACGGCGTAGCGTATGGTTACTCCAAAGGTATCGATATCGTTAAAGATATGGGTGGTGGCTTCCTGCAAAAACTGACGGAAGGGGCGTCTATCCTCGGCCTGTTTGTCATGGGGGCGTTGGTTAATAAGTGGACACATGTCAACATCCCACTGGTGGTCTCTCGCATTACTGACCAGACGGGCAAAGAACACGTTACCACTGTCCAGACTATTCTGGACCAGTTAATGCCGGGCCTGGTACCACTGCTGCTGACCTTTGCTTGTATGTGGCTGTTGCGCAAAAAAGTTAACCCGCTGTGGATCATCGTTGGCTTCTTCGTCATCGGTATCGCTGGTTACGCTTGCGGCCTGCTGGGACTGTAAGACTGTTGTACACTACCGGGGCCTTTTGGCCCCGTTTTTTTATCTGGAGGATTAATGACAATCACGGACCTGGTACTGATTCTTTTCATCGCCGCACTTCTGGCCTTCGCGATCTACGATCAGTTCATCATGCCCCGCCGTAACGGCCCCACCCTGCTGGCAATTCCTTTGCTCCGGCGTGGTCGCATCGATAGTGTTATCTTCGTCGGATTGATTGTCATTCTTATCTATAACAACGTCACGAATCATGGCGCGCTAATAACAACATGGTTATTAAGTGCACTGGCTCTGATGGGTTTTTATATATTCTGGATCCGCGTTCCGAAGATCATCTTTAAACAAAAAGGTTTTTTCTTCGCCAATGTCTGGATTGAATATAGCCGAATCAAAGCGATGAACTTGTCGGAAGATGGCGTGTTGGTGATGCAATTAGAACAGCGCCGGCTGTTAATCCGCGTTCGAAATATCGACGATTTGGAAAAAGTTTATAAGCTTCTCGTTTCAACTCAATAAGTTATGAATTTAGCCAAAGCTATGTTTAGTGTATTTTTAATAATCAGACATAGCTTAGGCTATATTACCTCTTCCCTTATTTGTTTTTTATTTTAACGTTTCATTGATATATAAATCTAAATGAAAATCGTTATCAATAAAACAATAAAATAATATATTCCAACAGTTGTCTTATATTCTCAAAATATGTTAAGGTTGCGCCCTCATTTGGGGAGTAGCTGATTTCCAGATTCCGGAAATGTACGTGTCAACATACTCGTTGCAAAACGTGGCACGTACGGACTGAACACTTTCAGTCAGGCGAGACCATATGCACATCAATCGCTATGCCTGCATGAACGCGAAAACCATCGCGGCTTGTTGTTCATGTATGCATGTTTGCTGGGGGCGATGATGTGTTTTATGGATACCCCGGTCAGGACGTTGTCATGAATATCACTGCTACTGTTCTTCTTGCGTTTGGTATGTCGATGGATGCCTTTGCTGCATCAATCGGTAAAGGTGCCACCCTCCATAAACCGAAATTTTCTGAAGCATTGCGAACCGGCCTTATTTTTGGTGCCGTCGAAACCCTGACGCCGCTGATCGGCTGGGGAATGGGCATGTTAGCCAGTCGGTTTGTCCTTGAATGGAACCACTGGATTGCGTTTGTGCTGCTGATATTTCTCGGCGGGCGAATGATTATTGAGGGTTTTCGTGGCGCAGATGATGAAGATGAAGAACCGCGCCGTCGACACGGTTTCTGGCTACTGGTAACCACCGCGATTGCCACCAGCCTGGATGCCATGGCTGTGGGTGTTGGTCTTGCTTTCCTGCAGGTTAACATTATCGCGACCGCATTGGCCATTGGTTGTGCAACCTTGATTATGTCGACATTAGGGATGATGGTTGGTCGCTTTATCGGCTCAATTATTGGGAAAAAAGCGGAAATTCTCGGCGGGCTGGTACTGATCGGTATTGGCGTCCAGATCCTCTGGACGCACTTCCACGGTTAATAAGAACGCTGCCAGAGGTGAATATTAAAGTCCGTCTGGCAGTCGAACACTTCTTTTGCTGCCAGTGCTTGCCAGACTTCAGGCTTCGCACGCCAGGCAAACGGCGTCATCTGCAATAATGCGACGGCTTCATCACCGCGAAGACGCATCAGATAACACAACTCATCACTCTGCTGTAATGTAAAACCTTTCAGTTGTTCTGCATGAGGTGCATGAAGATGTACTTCATTGTAAATCAGCCCCTTCAGCTCAATTAAGTGTCTCGGTCCCGGCGTGGCAGTAATGACCCAACCGCCGGGCTTCACTACTCGCACTAATTCTTCTGCTTTACACGGCGCGTAAATACGTATTATGGCGTCCATACTGGTATCGGAGAACGGCAAACGGTGGCTGGAAGCGACACAAAAAGTGACCTGCGGATAGCGTTTCGCCGCCGCTTTTATCGCTACCTTCGAGACATCCAGGCCAAACGTGGTGATTTCGGGCAACGCATCAGCAAATGCGTGTGTGTAATACCCTTCACCACAGCCAATATCCAGCACCGCCGCGGCCTTTTCATCAAGCCGTTCCCGCAATTGGCCGACAATTGCATCACGCAGCGGCTGATAATGTCCGGCATCTAAGAATGCGCGGCGTGCTTGCATCATTTCCGCGCTGTCGCCCGGATCACGAGACCGTTTATGCTGAACGGGCAGCAGATTGACATACCCTTCTTTCGCCATATCAAACTGATGTCGCTGGGGACAGATATAGCTGTTTTTTTCACGCGAAAGAGGCTGATGGCAAAGTGGACAGGAAAACGACATGACAACTCCGGCAGGATACTAAAGGCCGCAAGTGTAACGCGAATCATGCGGCGGGCAAATATCCGAACGACTGGAGCGAAGATAAAACAAAGTAAAAAGCCTCGCATTCGACGAGGCTTTATAGCGAGATTGAAGCGTATTCACACTTCAGATCAGTGGATTCGATCAGATAGCTGTTACGTTAACAGCTGCCGGACCTTTCTGACCGTCCTGAATTTCGAACTCAACGTTCTGACCTTCAGCCAGAGTTTTGAAACCATTACCCTGGATAGCGGAGAAGTGTACGAACACATCTTTGCTGCCATCAGCCGGAGTAATGAAGCCAAAACCTTTAGACTCGTTGAACCACTTAACCTGACCTTTAATCTTTGCCATTTGAAAAATTCCTTAGATTGTTTTCTTCGCCCGCAGGCATAACATAGATAAAACTGACACATTACTGCATGAGGCACCAATATAAGGCTCGGCAGAGAAGCGGTATTCAACGTCAACGTGTTTACTCAGGACTTCTTTACTGAAAATGCCACACATAAACAGAACTGTACCTCGTTTAACCCGAAATCTGTTATCACATACAACGTTAATTATGGCAAGCCATTTTTAAACATGTCTCGATCAGACGCACAAATCTCGATACGTCTTCCACTTTTTTGCACACTTATGCAACGGAATACGCGCCGATATATCATTGTGCTTAACCTTGCCAGTTCAGGCAGATACTTAAACTGGCGTATTTTTTCTAACATAGTTCAATAAGTTCAGTTGTTCCAGGCCAGTGAGAGAAGTTATTACATAGTGCGTGCAATATCACATTTTTTGCTATGCAATGAATAAAAAGTTATATCACTTTTTCTCATAAAACAGTCAGTTAACGGCTATCAATTACCCTAAAGAGAAGTCAATCCCCAAAGGGATTGTAAATTTAAAATAAGAAAAATTGATGAATGAGCAAAAAAATCAAGAGAGAAACGTTTCGCTAATAAATAATACCACGCTTAATCACAAATCCGATGTAAACATCCTAATAAATTAATGAGGGAAATATCTTTTTCTGATATCCCGTTACGCAAATTAATAATATGATAATTATTTGAAGTCAGACCAGAGTTTTAATTTGAAGCAGCTGCACCATGACAGTGCGTATAATCAGCATGAATTGAGTAACCCTTCAACGACGGGGTTACTCAAGATTGAGGAAGGATTATCGTTCGGCGACCAGACGAATAATATCTTCGTCTTCAACCGATTTTTGACTCTCAACTGTCTTTTTATCTGCTTTCTCAGGTTCGTTTGCTTCGCACAAACGACGTAACAGTGCATTTTGACGTTTTTGCTGATCCAGCAACGCCTCAAGCAGTTCAATCTGTTCGTTAGTCCGTGAACTGGCACGATTGATAAAAAACCACAAGATGAGCCCGATAAGAAGAACCACCACCGATACAACCAAAGACGCAATGTTCATCACGCCTGAATTTACAACTTCGTTCATTTCACCACCTCTGAGTAGAGGCGCTATTCTACCACTGCTGGAGAGGAAGAAAATCTAGTGCTGAAAAAATGATATCACCACGGGATAAACTGGTTAAGGGCACAAATTCCGCTGAAAAATTGCACATCCTGATCGCACATCATGTTGAATACCTGCGCCCAAAGCAGCAAGCAAGCCAACACCACGACAACCAGAGCGACCCATCGAAACTTTTTCACTCCAATCTCCGTTTCACCTACCTTATGTCATTAAACTAGCATGCGTTAGTTAAACAGCGCCTAACTATGTCGATATTCGTGCTTTTTCGGAATGAGTCGCTTGCTTCAGCGCATATTGCCGCTACGATTAAGCGAACATAAAAAGAGAAGAGGTTGTAATGCGATTCATCATTCGCACAGTTATGCTGATAGCGCTGGTATGGATAGGATTATTACTCAGCGGATATGGCGTTTTGATTGGAAGCAAAGAGAATGCCGCGGGATTAGGTTTACAATGTACCTATCTGACCGCCAGAGGCACCAGCACGGTACAATACCTGCACACTAAAAGTGGTTTTCTGGGGATAACAGATTGCCCGTTGTTACGTAAAAGCAATATTGTGGTCGATAATGGTTAAGGATAATAAATAACCAGATTCTCACTCATGAGTAAAATATTCTTATCGCAAGTGCGTTTAATATAACGCCACCTTCAACTTTATTTTTCTCATGCTAAATAAAGAACCTGTCTGTTTGATATTCAGACAGGTTCTTACTCTCATCAGAACGGATAGTCGTGATAACCCATTTGGGCAGAAATTTTGCGCGCCGCGGTATGCAACATTGCGACATATTCCTGTAAACGCTCTTCAGAGAAACGTAACGTCGGGAAGGAGATGCTCAAACCAGCAATGACCACGCCAAAGCGATCAAATACCGGAACCGCAATGCATCGCAGCCCTTCTTCCTGCTCTTCATTATCTTCGCCATACCCCTGCTCGCGCACCTGGTCCAGAACGGGTAATAACGCTTCTGTACTGGTGATGGTCCGCTCGGTACTGCGTTTATACTCCACGCCCTCAAGAATTTGCATCACTTCATCGCGATCGCGCCATGCCAGCAGTACCTTACCAATCGCGGTGCTGTACAGCGGATTACGACGCCCAATCCGTGAATACATGCGCAAATTGTACATTGAGTCAATTTTGTGGATGTAAACAATACTGTCTTCGTCCAGTGCGCCGAGGTGGATAGTTTCTTTGGTCAGGCGGGAGATCTCACGCATCTGGATATCTGCGCTACGAATTAAATCGACGTTTTGCAACGCGCGAGCGCCCAGTTCGAACAATTTCAGGGTCAGCGAATATTTCTCCGACTCCCCTTCCTGCGCCACATAACCTAAAGTTTTCATGGTCTGTAAAAAGCGATAAACGGTGCTTTTTGACATCATGACGCGCTGCGACAACTCGGTTATCCCTATTTCGCGCTCTTCACCCAGCGCCTGCAAAATGCCAAAAACTTTTAGCACGGAAGATACAGAATCAGGCTGTTTATCCAGATCTGCGTTAGCCATTTATCACCTCATTGCGAGTGTTTTATAAAAATCAGAACTGTTTTTTATTATAATTTCGCACCTGGGTGGTCGCAATCCATCTTTTGCCGGTTAGTTACAATTCTGCGACATCCACCGTGAATATCAGTGCTAGAATCATACCCCTGTTGATTATTCACCAAAGATATAAAATTCCTATGCCAAAAGTTCAGGCCGACGGCCTGCCATTGCCCCTGCGATACGGTGCGATATTAACCATTGTGATTGGTATTTCGATGGCTGTCCTTGACGGCGCAATCGCCAACGTCGCCTTGCCAACAATCGCTACGGACCTTCATGCCACGCCGGCCAGTTCCATCTGGGTAGTGAACGCCTATCAAATCGCCATTGTCATCTCCCTGCTCTCGTTTTCGTTTCTGGGCGATATGTTTGGCTATCGACGTATTTATAAATGCGGTCTGGTCGTTTTTCTGTTGTCTTCACTGTTCTGCGCCCTTTCTGATTCGCTGCAAATGCTCACCCTTGCGCGTGTCATACAAGGTTTCGGCGGTGCAGCGTTGATGAGCGTTAATACCGCACTTATCCGCCTGATCTATCCACAACGTTTTCTGGGTAGAGGGATGGGCATAAACTCGTTTATTGTTGCCGTCTCTTCTGCTGCCGGGCCGACAATTGCTGCAGCAATCCTCTCCATCGCATCCTGGAAATGGTTATTTTTAATCAACGTACCGTTGGGAATTATCGCCCTGCTTCTGGCAATGCGTTTTCTGCCACCCAATGGTTCTCGCGCCAGTAAACCCCGTTTCGACCTGCCCAGCGCCGTGATGAACGCGTTAACCTTCGGCCTGCTTATCACTGCGTTGAGTGGTTTCGCTCAGGGGCAATCGCTGACATTGATTGGTGCGGAACTGGTGGTAATGGTTGTCGTTGGTATTTTCTTTATTCGCCGCCAGCTTTCTCTTCCCGTACCGCTGCTACCGGTGGATTTACTGCGTATCCCGCTGTTTTCACTTTCTATTTGCACATCTGTTTGCTCTTTCTGCGCACAAATGCTGGCAATGGTTTCCCTGCCCTTTTACCTGCAAACCGTGCTCGGGCGTAGTGAAGTCGAAACAGGTTTACTTCTGACACCGTGGCCGTTAGCAACGATGGTGATGGCTCCACTGGCAGGCTATTTGATTGAACGCGTACATGCAGGATTGCTGGGTGCTTTAGGGTTATTCATCATGGCTGCGGGGCTTTTTTCCCTGGTTCTGCTGCCAGCGTCACCTGCGGATATCAATATTATCTGGCCGATGATCTTATGTGGTGCTGGATTTGGCTTGTTCCAGTCACCCAATAACCACACCATTATTACCTCCGCTCCTCGCGAACGTAGCGGTGGAGCCAGTGGCATGTTAGGGACGGCTCGTCTTCTGGGTCAGAGTAGCGGCGCGGCTCTGGTAGCGCTGATGCTAAATCAGTTTGGTGATAATGGTACGCACGTCTCGCTGATAGCTGCGGCTATTCTGGCAGTGATTGCTGCCTGTGTCAGTGGTTTACGTATCACTCAGCCACGATCCAGGGCATAAAAAAAGCGCGTCGATCAGGACGCGCTTTTTAGTATTTACTTCATATTACTTCAGGTATTCACCCGTACGCAGAGCTTCAATACGTTTATCCAGCGGCGGGTGAGTCATGAACAACTCACTGAGCGATTTCGACTTCCCGTTAATGCAGAAAGCCATCATGCTGGTTGCTTCTTGCGGTTCATAGCTGGTTTTCAGGCGCTGCAATGCAGCAATCATTTTCTCGCGACCAACCAGTTTTGCTGAACCCGCATCGGCGTGGAATTCACGATGACGCGAGAACCACATGGTGATAATGCTCGCCAGAATACCAAACACCAGTTCCAGAACCGTTGCAACCGCAAAGTAGATCAGCGGGTTGCCGTTGCTCTCTTCACCTTCATCACGGTTTCCGCCCATAAAACCCGCGGCAAGCTGCGCCAGAATACGGGAAATAAAGATAACGAAGGTGTTCACCACGCCCTGAATCAGCGTCATGGTGACCATATCACCATTGGCGATGTGGCTGATTTCGTGAGCAATTACCGCCTCGGCTTCATCCGGGCTCATGTTCTGCAGCAAACCGGTGCTGACAGCAACCAGAGAGGCATCACGGCGCGCACCGGTTGCAAAAGCATTGATGTCCGGCGCATGGTAGATAGCCACTTGCGGCATAGCGATCCCCGCCTGACGAGCCTGGGTTGCTACAGTATTGACCAGCCAACGTTCCCTTTCGTTACGCGGTTGCTCGATCACTTCCCCGCCAACAGATCGTAATGCCATCCATTTGGACATCAGAAGCGAAACGAAGGAACCACCAAAACCGAACAGCAAGGCCATGATCATCAGCCCCTGAACGCTGCTCGACTGTATCCCTGTCAGGCTCAGTACCAGCCCGAAAACGACCATTACGGCCAGGTTCGTTAGCAGGAAGAGCGCGATTCGCATCATAATTTTCTTTTTACCTCAGTTTAACAAAACGCAATATGCGATACCCACATCGTATGGGTTACGCGACTATTTTCAAGTCTGGATAGTGCGTAAGTCATCAGAAAGACACAACTTTACATTTTGTAGCATCTGATTTACGGCATCTTGCCGCTGTTAAAAAATCAGGCACAATTTCTTGTGCCTGATTGATATTACTTGACGGGAGCGGGTTGTTCCGCGGGTCTGGCTTTTTCAAGCTTCGCCAGATCGAGTGCGATATTCACCGTCTCATCCAGATAAGGATCTGGCTCCTGGTAATCTTTCGGTAGATCATCCAGTTTCTTCAACTCCGGTTTACCTTCGCGTTTAAAGCGTTCGTTCAAACGCGCCAGACGCGTCGCATCATCTTCATTATTCTCTTTCTCACGCACAGCGTAATTCAGAGAAACGATATTGCGCTTGTCCTTCATAGCGTTGAAGCGCGCGATATCCTTCATGATGTTCTGGAACTCAGGATCTTTCGCGATACGCGCATTATGTTCCTTCAGCAGCTCCGGTTCAAAGGCCGTTAAATCTCCTGATTTCACATAAGTCGCGGCATCAATGCTATCCCACGGCAGCGCGTTATCTTCGAATTTCTCACCCGTTTCCGTTTCTTCATTACCCGTCGGCATGATGATGTCTGGCGTTACGCCTTTACGTTGCGTACTGCCGCCGTTAACGCGATAGAATTTCTGGATCGTGTACTGCACAGAACCCAGCGCTGGCCATTCAGGACGTAACATCTGATCGTAAATACGGTTCAATGAACGGTACTGCTGAACGGTGCCTTTACCAAATGTCGGTTCACCCACAACCAGGGCACGACCGTAATCCTGCATTGCCGCGGCAAAGATTTCTGAAGCCGAAGCACTGAAGCGGTCAACCAGCACCACCAGCGGGCCTTTATAGAAGACCTGTCCGTCGGTGTCGCTGTCTTCACGAACCTTGCCGTTGTTATCGCGGACCTGAACAATCGGGCCGGATGGAATGAACAGACCGGAGAGCGATACGGCTTCAGTCAACGCCCCACCACCATTGCTACGCAGGTCGATAATCACACTGCTGACATTCTGTTTTTCCAGTTTCTGCAGTTGCACTTTGACATCGTCTGTCAAACCCACATAGAAGCCCGGAATATCCAGCACGCCGACTTTCTCTTTACCGACGGTCTTCACCGACATTTTAACCGCGCGGTCTTCGAGACGAATACGTTCACGGGTCAACGTTACCGTACGGGTCTTGGTCCCTTTACCAGCAGGTAAAATTTCCAGACGAACTTTACTGCCCTTAGGCCCTTTAATTAAGGCCACCACATCATCAAGACGCCAGCCAATCACGTCAACCATCGGCTTGCCTGTTTGACCAACACCGACAATTTTGTCACCAACGCTGATAGCTTTGCTCTTCGCTGCCGGACCTCCTGCCACCATCGAATTGATAACGGTGTAGTCATCATCCATTTGCAGCACTGC
This sequence comes from Escherichia coli DSM 30083 = JCM 1649 = ATCC 11775, assembly GCF_003697165.2. GTDB lineage: Bacteria > Pseudomonadota > Gammaproteobacteria > Enterobacterales > Enterobacteriaceae > Escherichia > Escherichia coli. The sequence continues at coordinate 2,186,444 of NZ_CP033092.2, read as the reverse complement.
GCCAATACCTTCCAGCGACAAACTCATTTCAGTGTTGAACTGTTCGGTATTACGCGGGGAAAGATAGTTGGTATGCGGGTCGATTTCACGCGCAAACGCCGTCATTGCCAGCGAGAAAACATCTTCGCTGTTGGTTTGCGCCAGACGACGAATGGCAAATTTGTAGCGGCGAGTCAGGGTTTCACGAATTTCCTTATCCGTTTTTCCTGTCAGCTTCAGGCTTAACTCGTCGAATTTGACTTTACTGTCCCACAGCGCGTTCAACTCAGCCTCGTTTTTCGGCCAGGGCGCTTTGCTGCGGTCAAGGTTATAAGTGTCGTTGCCGGTGAAATCCATCGGCTTTTCCAGTACCGACAAAGCGTACTGGTAACGTTCAAAACGGCGCTTTTGCGCCAGATTGTAGAGATCGTAGAAAACGTCGAGTTTACCTGAACGCAGTTCATCGCCTAACTCAGTTTTCTTTTTCGCGAACTGTTCAACATCGCTTTCCAGCAGCACATTGTGGCTGTAATCGAGCAGATTCAGGTAGCGGTCAAAGATTTTGGCCGAAAATGCCTGATCGAGGTCGAACTGGCGATAATGAGAACGGGTGAAGCGCGACGTTACGCGCTCACTCACCGTCGCATGCTGCGTCTCTTCCTTTAATACCGGAATTTGATCAGCACGCGTGATATCTTCTACAGCGAAGGTCTGGCCTGCTATTGCAAGCAGGCCAGCTAACGCGGTAAGCCTAAAAAACATGTTCATGCCTGGCCCGGCCTCCGTTTCAGAACACCAGGTGTTCTGCGCGCACAATCAAAGACATACCCGAATTCAGCTGGACGCGGACGCCGTCTTTGGTGATTTCTAATACGGTGGCATCCATCGCGTTTTGACCCGCTTTCACCTTCAGGGCTTGTCCGACAGTCAGAGCTGAAATGTCAGAAACCGGGGTGTGCTGTTCTTCGCGAGGTGCTTTTACTGTTTTTGGCGCTTTCTCTACCGGCTTTTGCGAACGAGGTTTACGTTCAGCGCCTTCTTTGCGGCGTGGCGTGGTCGGACGTGGCTTGCGTTCGCGGCGCGGTGCGTCTTCTTTCTCACCAGCAGCTGCGGCAGCTTCGCGTTTTTTCGCTTGCTGTTCAGCACGCTGTGCCTGAACACGCGCTTTCGCTTCTTCAAGCTGCTTGCGAGCATGCTCGACATGTTGCTCGTCCAGCTCACCGCATGGGTTGCCGTCAAGATCGACACGTGTTGCGCCGGGTTTAACACCGTAAAGATAACGCCAGCTCGAAGTGTAGAGACGTAAAGCGGATCGCAATTGCGTTTTGCTCAGGTTCATTTCCCCGGCAACACGATCGACCAAATCCTGAAAAATACCGATTTTCAGCGGACGCGCTTCACCTTCCGCACTGAAACAGTGGGGAAAACGTTCGGCCAGAAACGCGATTACTTCTTTACTGCTATTCAACTTAGGTTGATTTTCCATGAAATTTCCTGATTACAACGGACGTAGCCAACAAGCGCAGGCATGAACAGGCGTCATTATAATGACGCTATCAGTAAATGCTACGTTATCCGTTGATTATCCTGCGACGCTCGCAAAGAATTTTTTGTAATCCGTCGTTGCAAGCACTTTTTCAAGCTGTGCCACAAGCTGACGTAAGCCTTGCTCGTCCTCGTCTGTAAAGCGACCGAAGACGGTACTATCGATGTCGAGAACACCAATAATCTGATTTTTCACCACCAGTGGCAGAACAATTTCAGAATTACTCGCCGCATCACAGGCAATATGCCCGTCAAACGCGTGAACATCCTCGATACGCTGCACTTGATTGCGGGCAACCGCAGTGCCGCATACGCCGCGCCCAACGGGTATCCGGACACAGGCAATTTTGCCCTGAAATGGTCCGAGCACCAGTGTATCGTCCTCAAGCAAATAAAAACCTGCCCAGTTTACGTCAGTGAGACGCTCATATAACAACGCACTGGTGTTCGCAAGCGTTGCCAGAAAACTAGTTTCTCCCACCATCAGCGCGTTAAAGTCGCGATTTAAATCCGCGTAAAATTCTGCTTTGTTCATTATATAATCACTTGGTTGTCTTACCTGGAACTGCCAGCCTATTAAAATAAGCATTAAATGCGTTAATGCTCAAGATCATTCCCATCATGGGTTAAGATTAATGTTAATTCTTATTACATTTGGCACGTCATGGCTCTTAACACACCACAAATTACGCCGACAAAGAAGATAACAGTGAGGGCTATCGGCGAGGAACTGCCGCGTGGTGATTACCAACGTTGCCCGCAATGTGACATGCTGTTTAGCCTGCCCGAGATAAATTCTCATCAAAGTGCCTATTGTCCGCGCTGTCAGGCAAAAATTCGTGACGGGCGCGACTGGTCGCTAACGCGCCTGGCGGCAATGGCCTTCACCATGCTGTTGCTTATGCCGTTTGCCTGGGGCGAACCGCTGTTGCATATCTGGCTGTTAGGCATTCGTATTGACGCCAACGTTATGCAAGGCATCTGGCAAATGACCAAACAGGGCGATGCGATAACGGGGGCGATGGTCTTTTTCTGCGTTATCGGTGCCCCCCTCATTCTGGTGACCTCCATAGCTTATTTATGGTTTGGTAACCAATTGGGAATGAATTTACGCCCGGTACTGCTGATGCTTGAGCGGCTGAAAGAGTGGGTGATGCTGGATATCTACCTGGTCGGCATTGGCGTTGCTTCTATAAAGGTACAGGATTATGCCCATATCCAGGCGGGTGTCGGCTTGTTCTCTTTTGTGGCGTTGGTGATTTTAACGACGGTGACGTTGTCACATCTTAATGTTGAAGAACTGTGGGAGCGATTTTATCCACAGCGCCCCGCTACCCGTAGGGACGAGAAACTCCGTGTCTGTCTTGGGTGCCATTTTACCGGCTATCCTGATCAGCGTGGTCGCTGCCCGCGTTGCCATATCCCGCTACGCCTGCGTCGCCGTCATAGTCTGCAAAAATGCTGGGCGGCGCTGTTAGCGTCAATCGTTTTGTTGTTACCTGCCAACCTGTTGCCTATCTCTATCATTTATCTGAATGGTGGTCGGCAGGAAGATACGATTCTTTCCGGAATTATGTCGCTGGCAAGTAGCAACATTGCAGTTGCGGGAATCGTGTTTATCGCCAGTATTCTGGTACCGTTTACTAAAGTGATTGTTATGTTCACTTTACTGTTGAGTATTCATTTTAAATGCCAGCAAGGTTTACGCACACGCATTCTGTTACTGCGGATGGTGACCTGGATTGGTCGCTGGTCGATGCTCGACCTGTTTGTCATATCTTTAACCATGTCGCTGATTAATCGCGATCAAATCCTCGCTTTTACTATGGGGCCGGCTGCGTTTTATTTCGGCGCAGCGGTAATTTTGACTATTCTTGCTGTGGAATGGCTGGACAGCCGCTTACTTTGGGATGCACATGAGTCAGGAAACGCCCGCTTCGACGACTGAAGCGCAGATTAAAAATAAACGCCGTATCTCACCTTTCTGGCTGCTGCCGTTCATCGCGCTAATGATTGCTGGTTGGCTGATTTGGGACAGTTATCAGGACCGGGGTAATACCGTCACCATCGACTTTATGTCGGCGGATGGTATTGTTCCAGGCCGTACGCCTGTTCGTTATCAGGGCGTTGAAGTTGGAACAGTGCAGGATATCAGCCTCAGCGACGATCTTCGTAAGATTGAAGTCAAGGTCAGCATCAAGTCCGATATGAAAGATGCGCTGCGCGAAGAGACACAGTTCTGGCTGGTGACGCCAAAGGCCTCGTTGGCAGGTGTCTCCGGGCTGGACGCCCTCGTCGGTGGTAATTATATCGGCATGATGCCGGGTAAAGGTAAAGAGCAGGATCACTTTGTCGCACTCGACACCCAACCGAAATATCGGCTGGACAATGGCGATCTGATGATCCACCTGCAAGCCCCCGATCTCGGTTCACTGAGCAGTGGTTCATTGGTCTATTTCCGCAAGATCCCGGTGGGTAAAGTCTACGACTATGCCATCAATCCCAACAAGCAAGGCGTGGTGATTGATGTCCTGATCGAGCGGCGTTTTACCGATCTGGTGAAAAAAGGTAGCCGTTTCTGGAACGTTTCCGGCGTTGATGCCAACGTCAGTATCAGTGGCGCGAAGGTGAAACTGGAAAGTCTGGCGGCACTGGTTAACGGTGCGATTGCCTTCGATTCACCTGAAGAGTCGAAACCTGCCGAAGCGGAAGATACCTTTGGTCTGTATGAAGACCTGGCCCATAGCCAACGTGGCGTAATAATAAAACTGGAACTGCCAGGCGGTGCCGGATTAACCGCCGACTCGACGCCGTTAATGTATCAGGGGCTGGAAGTCGGACAGCTGACTAAACTGGATTTAAATCCTGGTGGTAAAGTCACTGGGGAAATGACCGTTGATCCCAGCGTCGTCACCCTGCTTCGTAAAAATACCCGCATCGAATTACGTAATCCGAAATTATCCCTTAGCGATGCTAATCTCAGTGCCCTGCTGACCGGCAAAACCTTCGAACTGGTGCCCGGCGATGGCGAGCCACGTAAAGAGTTCGTGGTTGTGCCAGGCGAAAAAGCCCTGCTGCAAGAGCCGGATGTTCTGACACTGACCCTGACAGCACCAGAAAGTTACGGTATTGATGCTGGTCAGCCGCTCATTCTTCACGGCGTGCAGGTAGGCCAGGTTATCGATCGTAAACTCACCAGCAAAGGCGTCACCTTTACCGTCGCCATCGAGCCTCAGCATCGCGAACTGGTAAAAGGCGATAGCAAATTTGTCGTCAACAGCCGCGTCGACGTGAAGGTAGGGATGGATGGCGTTGAGTTTCTCGGTGCCAGCGCCTCAGAATGGATCAATGGCGGAATACGTATTCTGCCGGGCGATAAAGGCGAGATGAAAGCCAGCTATCCACTGTATGCCAATCTGGAAAAAGCGCTGGAGAACAGCCTTAGCGATTTACCCACCACAACCGTGAGTTTGAGTGCAGAGACGCTGCCGGATGTGCAGGCAGGATCGGTAGTGCTGTACCGTAAATTTGAAGTTGGTGAAGTTATTACTGTGCGTCCGCGAGCTAACGCGTTTGATATCGATCTGCATATTAAGCCGGAGTATCGCAACCTTCTGACCAGCAACAGCGTGTTCTGGGCAGAAGGTGGGGCGAAAGTTCAGCTGAATGGTAGTGGTCTGACTGTACAGGCATCCCCGCTCTCCAGAGCATTAAAGGGGGCTATTAGCTTCGATAACCTCAGCGGTGCCAGCGCCAGTCAGCGTAAAGGCGACAAGCGTATTCTGTATGCTTCCGAAACAGCGGCCCGTGCGGTTGGCGGACAAATTACGCTTCACGCTTTCGATGCGGGAAAACTGGCGGTCGGGATGCCAATTCGCTATCTCGGTATTGATATCGGGCAAATCCAGACGCTGGATCTGATTACCGCACGCAATGAAGTACAGGCAAAGGCGGTGCTCTATCCGGAATATGTCCAGACCTTTGCTCGCGGTGGTACGCGCTTCTCAGTGGTCACACCGCAAATTTCGGCAGCTGGCGTTGAGCATCTTGATACTATCCTCCAGCCGTATATCAACGTCGAACCAGGCCGGGGCAATCCTCGCCGCGACTTTGAATTACAAGAGGCCACCATTACTGATTCGCGTTACCTGGATGGCTTAAGCATTATTGTTGAAGCGCCGGAAGCCGGTTCGTTAGGTATCGGTACACCTGTGCTGTTCCGTGGTCTGGAAGTAGGTACGGTTACCGGAATGACGCTGGGGACATTGTCAGATCGCGTGATGATTGCGATGCGCATCAGTAAACGCTATCAACACCTGGTGCGTAACAATTCCGTCTTCTGGTTGGCATCGGGTTACAGTCTGGACTTTGGTCTGACGGGCGGCGTAGTGAAAACCGGCACCTTTAACCAGTTTATCCGTGGCGGCATCGCCTTCGCCACGCCTCCGGGTACGCCACTGGCACCGAAAGCCCAGGAAGGCAAGCACTTCCTGTTGCAGGAAAGTGAACCGAAAGAGTGGCGTGAATGGGGAACTGCGCTTCCCAAATAATGCCCACTGCTCCGGCGTGCCTGCGCCGGAGCGTTTATGCTAAACTGCGCGCCTGTTTTTTTGCCAGTGGTATATGCTCGTGGCCCAACACACCGTTTATTTCCCGGACGCCTTTCTGACACAAATGCGCGAAGCGATGCCTTCGACGCTCTCTTTTGATGATTTTCTTGCCGCCTGTCAGCGCCCGTTGCGCCGCAGCATTCGCGTTAATACGCTGAAAACCTCCGTTGCTGATTTCCTGCAATTAACTGCTCCTTATGGCTGGACGCTTACGCCAATTCCGTGGTGTGAAGAAGGTTTCTGGATTGAACGCGACAGTGAAGATGCATTGCCGTTGGGTAGTACCGCCGAGCATTTAAGCGGCCTGTTTTATATTCAGGAAGCCAGTTCAATGTTGCCTGTTGCCGCCTTGTTTGCTGACGGTAATGCACCACAGCGGGTGATGGATGTCGCTGCTGCACCAGGTTCCAAAACGACGCAAATTGCTGCGCGGATGAATAACAAAGGGGCAATCCTTGCCAATGAGTTTTCCGCCAGTCGGGTAAAAGTGTTACATGCCAATATCAGCCGCTGTGGCATCAGTAATGTTGCGCTCACGCATTTTGATGGCCGCGTGTTTGGTGCGGCAGTGCCAGAAATGTTCGATGCCATTTTGCTGGACGCTCCCTGCTCCGGCGAAGGCGTGGTGCGTAAAGATCCCGATGCGCTAAAAAACTGGTCACCAGAAAGCAATCAGGAAATCGCAGCGACCCAACGGGAGCTGATCGACAGCGCCTTTCATGCATTACGTCTTGGCGGTACGCTGGTTTACTCGACCTGTACCTTAAACCGGGAAGAAAACGAAGCCGTTTGCCTGTGGCTGAAAGAGACTTACCACGACGCAGTAGAGTTTTTACCGCTTGGCGATCTCTTCCCTGGTGCAAATAAGGCGCTGACCGAAGACGGCTTTTTGCATGTTTTCCCACAAATTTACGACTGCGAAGGCTTCTTCGTTGCTCGTCTGCGTAAAACTCAGGCGATCCCCGTCTTACCCGCCCCAAAATACAAAGTGGGCAATTTCCCGTTTAGCCCGGTGAAAGATCGCGAAGCCGGTCAAATTCGTCAGGCGGCTGCAAGTGTTGGCTTAAACTGGGATGAAAACCTGCGACTCTGGCAGCGTGACAAAGAACTGTGGTTGTTCCCGGTAGGCATTGAAGCCCTGATCGGTAAAGTCCGATTTTCTCGCTTGGGGATTAAACTTGCCGAAACGCACAACAAAGGTTATCGCTGGCAGCATGAAGCCGTTATTGCCCTTGCCTCCCCCGACAATGTGAACGCTTTTGAACTGACACCGCAGGAAGCGGAAGAGTGGTATCGCGGGCGCGATGTTTACCCGCAAGCCGCGCCAGTGGCGGATGATGTATTGGTTACTTTCCAGCATCAGCCGATTGGTTTAGCCAAACGGATTGGTTCACGACTGAAAAACAGCTACCCGCGTGAACTGGTGCGCGACGGGAAACTTTTTACCGGTAACGCCTGACAGCGCACAAAAAAAGCGCACTTTTTGACTGGCACATTCGACTGCCTCAACTAGGCTGAAAAATGGTGCGATCGGACTGGTCGTACCACAATCGGCAGCTAAATGGAGAGCACGAAGATGAAAACCAGTGTGCGCATAGGCGCTTTTGAAATCGACGACGGCGAATTACACGGCGAATCGCCGGGTGATCGAACGTTAACCATTCCTTGTAAATCAGACCCCGATTTATGTATGCAACTGGATGCCTGGGATGCTGAAACCAGTATCCCTGCCCTGCTAAATGGCGAACACTCTGTCCTTTACCGTACCCGTTACGATCAACAATCTGATGCCTGGATTATGCGTCTTGCCTGATCCAAAAAGAACCCGTCGGCATGGCGGGTTATTTGTCCGGGTTATTCCCCCGTTGTAAAATCTCTCCTAAACTTAACGGTACGGCACCACACTTCGGGGATGAAATGTTCGCGCTGGTACTTTTTGTTTGCTACCTGGATGGCGGTTGTGAAGATATTGTTGTGGATGTCTACAACACGGAACAGCAGTGTCTTTATTCTATGAGCGATCAACGGATCCGCCATGGCGGTTGTTTTCCGATTGAGGATTTTATAGATGGTTTCTGGCGACCTGCACAGGAGTACGGTGATTTTTAATTATTGCAATTGCACAAGAGTCAGTTCTCCCCCAAAGACAGCACCGGTATCAATATAATGCAGGTTGCCAATATCCACGCGATGGCGCAAAGGTGTATGACCAAACCAGAAATGATCAGCACCTGCAATTCCCTGCCCTTTTTGGCGTTCACCTAATCGCGAGCGGCTCCACAAGACCTGATGCAAATCGACGTCCTTTTGCCATTCATAGACATCATCTGGATAATCGGCATGAGCAATAACATGTTTGCCGGTGCGACTGTGTAATTCAAGAATAAAGGGCAAATGCTGACATTTTTCCAGCGCCGTTTTCGCTTGTTTCTGGTGATTATCTGCCAGCGCAATAAACCAGTCGCCGCCATTTATCAACCATAAAGACATCTGCCGGGATGCCAGCGCATCCATCGCCATCTGTTCATGATTGCCTCTTACCGCACGAACCCAATGTTGTTCCAGTAACTGCAGGCAACGTAAACTTTGCGGCCCACGATCGATAACGTCTCCCACTGAGATAAGTAAATCTCGCCACGGATCAAAACGACAATGCCATAATTTGCGGCGCAACTGCTCAAGACAACCGTGTATATCGCCTGAAAGCCAGATATGTCGCCATTGATGACCCGCAATTCTCTGATAAACGGGCGCAGGCTGTTTCATCAATATTTTCCTCCCGCGCTAAAGATCACATAATCTTAACAAGAATGTTAAAAAACGCTGGACTCAGACAGTAGAGTGTGTGTTATGGTTGACTATAAAGTCAGCGAAGGGAATGCTTCTGGCTTTTAACAGATAAAAAGAGACCGAACACGATTCCTGTATTCGGTCCAGGGAAATGGCTCTTGGGAGAGAGCCGTGCGCTAAAAGTTGGCATTAATGCAGGCTTAGTTGCCTTGCTCTTTAAGAATAGATGACGACGCCAGGTTTTCCAGTTTGCGTGCAAAATGGTCAATAAAAAGCGTGGTGGTCATCAGCTTAAATGTTAAAAACCGCCCGTTCTGGTGAAAGAACTGAGGCGGTTTTTTATTGGAAATCAAAAGGCTATTTTAGGTAATTAACAGAGTTTTTCAGCTCGCTCTATAAACGGTGCCAGACTCATTTTTTCGCCGGGATTGTTAGGATCATCAATCTGAATCACCGAAATGGGTTGGGCTTTAGTCTTCCCACTGGCAACTTCCTTTTGTGCGATATCGTTTAAAGGATACTGCACGAGGGTACTTGGGTTAATGACATACAAAGCATTACCCGGTCGGCAAGTCAACATCACCTCTTCGCGATTAAACGCCCATTTGTCTTTACCCACTTCAAAACGGCTGACGGTAATCACCTGCGGTGCCGCCAGCGCAGCTGCAGAACTGGTGAGTAACAGAAACGCCAGAATACTTTTTCTCATCATTTTCGTAATCCATCAAAAAGGTTCGAGAGTCGCAAGCAGGCTGATGATCACCAGCACTACCGCACCTATCGCCCATTCGAGTTTAGTCATCCAGACAAACCAGGGAGCCGCACGATCTTCATCCTGCCTCATGCGCGGTACAAGAACATAACGATTAGCCAGCGCGATGACCACCATAATCATCACCAGGATGGCTTTGAGCAATAAGAGTTGGCCCCAGTAAGTCGTAAGCGTGGGGGGAAATCCGGTAATCAACAATGCATTAAGCACGCCGCTTGCCAGTACGCCGATCACCGCAAAATGCCCGCACCAGGAAAAACGCATCAGCGCCTGAATAGCCTGGTGTCGCCAACGGCCTTTGATGAGTTGCATACACCAGAGCACCGGCAGTAATCCCCCAAACCACGCCGCCGCACAGATCAGGTGAATTGCGTGATTAGTCTGATGGATTTTCGCCGTTACCCCTTCATTCAACGTCGCATGCCCGACTCCCGCCAGCAGAATAAATTGCGCGGTAGTGAGCATAAACAGCAAACGTGGCATATTCCGCGGTTGCATAAGGGCGACGATCAATGTTACGAGGGCGAGAACAATTTGCCATAACCAGACGCCACCAAACTGCGTTTGCAAAACAGCCAGCCAAATGTTTGGCGAAAATACATCTGACCATCCCGTTCCCATCAACCCGCCCTGAACGGCGAGCATTGCAGTGGCACTGATCAAACTCCAGACGGCAGCGTGCTGTTGTAAACGCAGAAAACGCTTCGTCAGCAAGCGACGAATCGTTAAGGGGGCCAGCCAGGCACCGTACATTGCGAAGCCAAAAACCAGCATCAGCGAGGTGAAATGGATAAATCGCAGCGCGATCCAGGTAAACGCCAGCATGATTTATTTCACACTAAAGGTGTAATGTCCTTTCGTTTTATGCCCATCCACCGAAACAACATGCCAGTCAACGGTGTAGGTTCCGGGTTTCAGCGAATCGGCCAGTGGAACAATCAGTTGCTTTTGGTCCTGCTCATTCCGCTTCGCCGGTAATGTTTTAATATTTTCGTTTTTTGGCCCCGTGATTTTTGCACCACTGAATCCTGTTTCAACGCCTTCCGAGAAGTTTAAAGTGATTGCCTGCGGAGCTGCTGTCACTTGTGCATTTGCCGCAGGATACTGATGCGTTAAATGCGCATGTGCCCAGACGGAAGGTGTCACCAACGAAGTGGTCAGGATTGCCAGCGCGTAGCGAAGGGAGCGTGCAGTTGAAGCCATATTATCTATTCCTTTTTGTAATAACTTTTTTACAGAGCATAACCTTGTCTAATGTCTGAGTCGAGGATCATCAATTCCGGCTTGCCATCAAGGCTCACTCTTAGTAACTTTTGCCCGCGAATGATGAGGAGATTAAGAATGCTGAAGAATCTGGCTAAACTGGATCAAACAGAAATGGATAAAGTGAATGTCGATTTGGCGGCGGCAGGGGTGGCATTTAAAGAACGCTACAATATGCCGGTGATCGCTGAAGCGGTTGAACGTGAACAGCCTGAACATTTGCGCAGCTGGTTTCGCGAGCGGCTTATCGCCCACCGTTTGGCTTCGGTCAATCTGTCACGTTTACCTTACGAGCCCAAACTTAAATAAAACTTATACATAGTTACACTTTCTTACATAACGCCTGCTAAATTATGAGTATTTTCTAAACCGCACCCATAATTTGCAGTCATTTTGAAAAGGAAGTCATTATGTCGTTCTGGAAAGTTGCAGCAGCGCAATATGAGCCCCGTAAAACCTCACTCACCGAACAGGTAGCTCATCATCTGGAGTTTGTGAGGGCCGCCGCCAGGCAACAATGTCAGCTGTTAGTTTTTCCATCGCTTTCTTTACTGGGGTGTGATTATTCGCGACGTGCCCTTCCTGCCCCACCCGATCTCTCGCTATTAGACCCGCTTTGTTATGCCGCAACGACCTGGCGAATGACCATCATTGCCGGCCTTCCCGTTGAATATAACGATCGCTTTATTCGTGGAATTGCGGTATTCGCACCGTGGCGAAAAACGCCAGGGATCTACCATCAGAGTTATGGTGCATGTCTGGGCCGTCGTTCCAGAACCATCACGGTGGTCGATGAACAACCGCAAGGTATGGATATGGACCCGACCTGTTCACTGTTTACGACAGGGCAATGTCTGGGAGAACCCGACCTGCTGGCGTCGGCCCGTCGCTTACAATTTTTTTCACATCAGTACTCGATTGCAGTGCTGATGGCAAATGCCCGTGGTAACAGTGCACTATGGGATGAACATGGTCGTCTCATCGTTCGCGCCGATCGTGGTTCATTATTGTTAGTCGGTCAGCGTTCATCACAGGGTTGGCAAGGCGATATCATTCCATTACGCTAGGCTTTTCGGCCTGGAGCATGCCATGTTGCGCATTATCGATACAGAAACCTGCGGTTTGCAGGGAGGGATCGTAGAGATTGCCTCTGTTGATGTCATTGACGGAAAAATCGTCAATCCCATGAGCCACCTGGTGCGTCCCGATCGTCCTATTAGTCCACAGGCGATGGCGATTCATCGCATCACCGAAGCCATGGTCGCCGATAAACCGTGGATTGAAGATGTGATCCCGCACTATTACGGTAGTGAATGGTATGTCGCGCATAACGCCAGCTTTGACCGCCGCGTACTGCCTGAAATGCCCGGTGAGTGGATTTGCACTATGAAACTGGCCCGTCGTTTGTGGCCAGGGATCAAGTACAGCAATATGGCGCTATATAAAACACGGAAGCTCAATGTACAGACGCCGCCGGGCCTGCATCATCACCGCGCGTTGTATGACTGTTATATCACCGCCGCGTTGCTTATCGATATTATGAACACCTCTGGCTAGACGGCAGAACAGATGGCCGATATCACCGGACGTCCATCGTTGATGACGACCTTCACCTTTGGCAAATACCGTGGCAAAGCGGTTTCCGACGTTGCCGAACGCGATCCGGGCTATCTGCGCTGGTTGTTTAATAACCTCGACAGCATGAGCCCGGAGCTGCGTTTAACACTGAAACATTATCTGGAAAATACTTAATCCGCTGACTGAGCGGGTAATGTTCCCTGCGCCAGCGCGACCAGAAAAGCATATTCCATCGCTACGCCTTCGTACGATTTGAAGCGACCAGATTTACCGCCATGACCTGAGTCCATGTCGGTACAGAGCAATAAAAGATGGTCATCGGTTTTCAGCTCGCGCAATTTAGCGACCCATTTTGCCGGTTCCCAATATTGCACCTGAGAATCGTGTAAACCGGTCGTTACCAGTAAATGCGGATAAGCCTGTGCGGTGACGTTGTCATACGGGCTGTAGCTTTTCATATACTCGTAATATTGCGGATCCTGCGGATTCCCCCACTCTTCAAATTCGCCGGTGGTAAGAGGAATTGATTCATCCAGCATTGTTGTTACAACATCAACAAACGGTACCTGGGCGATAACGCCGTGGAACAATTCCGGGCGTTGATTAATCGCAACGCCCATCAACATCCCCCCCGCACTCCCGCCCATCGCATAACAGAGCGAAGGAGAGCCATAGCCCAGTTTTAACAATGCATCGCAGGCATCAAGATAATCATTAAACGTATTTTTCTTCTTCAGAAATTTACCGTCCTCGTACCATTGTTGCCCCAGCTCACCGCCGCCACGAACATGGACAATGGCGTAGACAAATCCACGATCCAACAAACTCAAGCGGCTAAAACTGAAATCGGCATCAATACTTGCGCCGTAAGAACCGTAGCCATACACCAGCAGCGGGTTGTGTCCTTTGCGAAAATGTTTGCGATGATAGACCAGCGAAACCGGAACTTCGACGCCATCACGGGCGACTATCCACAGGTGTTCACTGCGGTAATTCGCCGCATCAAAACCAGGAACTTCCGTTTGTTTTAATACACGACGCTCACCGGTATCCATATCCAGTTCAAACAAAGTATCTGGTGTGGTCATGGACGAATAACCATAACGCAATCGCGCGGTTTCAGGTTCTGGATTGTAGGCAATCCAGGTCACATAGGCCGGATCATCAAAGGCAATGCCAATGACTTCCCGGGTCTTGCGGTTAATTTGCCGCAAACTGGTTAACCCGCGCTGACGCTCTTCAACCACCAGCCAGTCGGTAAACAGCGTAAACCCTTCCAGCATAATGTTATCACGTGGCGGAATTAACTCTTCCCACTGTTGCTCATCACGCATACGGGTACGGTATAAGCCAAAGTTTTTACCGTGGCGGTTGGAACGCAGATAAAACCGATGCTGGTAGTGATCAAGGCTGTATTCGTGATCTTTGCGGCGAGGCAGAAAAACAAACGGCTCGGCATCGGCCATTTCCGCGTCCAGCAGGCGAACTTCACTGGTGGTGGAGCTGGCCAGATGAATGACCACATAATGCTTCGAGGTCGTTTTATGCAGGCTGACGTAATAGGTATCGTCTTTTTCTTCGTAAATCAGTTTATCTTGCGATGCTGGCGTACCGATGGCGTGACGCCAGACCTGATAAGGCAGCAGCGTCACTGGATGCTTGCGAACATAGTAGAAAGTCCAGGAGTCATTTGCCCAGACAAAGCTGGGTTCAACGTTATCCAGCAGTTCCGGGTACCAGTTACCTGTTTCCAGATTACGAAAACGAATGCCGTACTGCCGTCGGGAAAGAAAATCTTCTGCCAGTGCCATAATGGTGTTATCTGGCGTAATCGCCATTCCGCCCATCGAATAAAACTCACTATGAGCCGCGCGCTTGTTGGCATCGAGCAATGTTTCCCACTCGTCCCACTCTTCACTGAACGCCGATTGACGCTGGTAGATAGCATATTCACAGCCTGGTTCATAAATATGCCGATAGCGGTAGCCATTTTTGATGTAGGGCGCAGAAACTTCTCGTTGTGGAATGCGGTCGATGATTTCCTTTAAGATGCGATCCTGCAAGGCTTGTTGCGAGGCCATCACCCGATGACCGTAACTATTTTCTTGTTGCAGATAGTCCAGGACTTCCGGCTGAGAACGCGTATCGTCCCGCAGCCAGTAGTAATTATCGATGCGCGTATCGCCATGAAGCGTCATGGCGTGGGGAATGCGGGCGGCTTTTGGTAGCATGTTATTGTTCTTTCTGGTTGAAACATCTTATAAGGGTGGCAAAACTCACCGGGGATGCAAGCGAAACAGGGTAGTCATTGCTTAGATGATGACAGGTAATGGCGCGGATATCGACTGTTATGCAGACAGAGAAAATCAGCCTGTTCAAATGGCTGTGCGGTTCTGGATAACCCGAAATAGTCAACTTCAGGCTATCCAGAGAGCGGAATTACTCCGCCAAAGTACGTTTTTGCTGTTCGAGATCGCGTTCAATGCCTTCACGAACATCCTGGGGGATTTTCAGCGCATCACCCAGTGCATTCAGGTAACTGCGTTCCATAAAATGGTCAATATCAATAGCCGCGCAGCTCAGGAAATAGATTTCCAGCGCCTCTTCTTCATTGCGGACCCCGGTAGCCAGGCGTTGTGGATCCAGCGGTTGTTCGATTGCCTGCTCAATGAGTACACGCCCCTTCTCTTCCACACCGGCTTCTCGCAATTGCTGGTCGATTGCCGCACGTTCTTTGGCATCAATATGACCATCACTTTTAGCGGCAAAGACCAGCGCAAGGATCAAACGTTCCGTACGCTCATCCAGCGGCGTACTTTGCGCGCCAAACTGCGGTTCATCCTGATGCGCCGCGCGAATTTTATCTTTGTATTTATTCCACAGCACCGTACCCGCTACCGCTCCGCCGCCAACCAGTAACGCGTTTGTGCCATATTTCGTAAGAAGTTTACGTGCTGATTTATTTGCGACCAGCAGCCCAGCCAGTCCGCCTAATGCGCCAGGCACTAAAAGTTTGCCCAATCCCTGATCCGCAGACGAGGAGGTAGAAGAACGGCTTTGCCCAAGCAGGGATTGCAGTTGATTTAACCAGTTAGCCATATTTGCTCCTCAATAACCATTTTTAGTGCCTGTAGCATAGCGGATGAGGATGTCAGAAAATGTATATTGAGACAAAAGATGCGCAAATAAGCGGGGCGGTAGGCCGTTATTCAAAGAAATTCGCGCCAGGTAAGGTGTTCACTGTATATAAGGTGATAAGGGTATTTTAGGTGAAAGTAGTTTGACGTTTTGAGTGGAACTGTTTGATGCTGATTGCCCGGTTCGACGCTGCTGCGTCTTCTCAGGACTACGATTGTGTTGCGTTGTAGGGCGGACAAGGCACTCGCGCCGTATCCGCCAACGGTCAATCGAATTATCAGAAGCCATTAACGCCGCTGATATTCCGCCATTCCCGCTTTGCAGTCCACGCTGACCTGGTAATGAATATCGGCACTTTTACCACGCACGGTTAGCGGTACTGACCATTTATCATCTTTCCCCTGAATGTCCTGCAAACTGACCCATGCCACGGGGTCGGCCTGACCGACAATTTTTTGATCATCAGCCCAGCGCGCCACGCGATTTTGTTGGTAATCACGTTTTACGCTCGCGGCAATTCCGGCAGCATCCAGACCTTCACACTTTGGGAAAGTGACCGACTTGCTGGTTTCATTATTGGCAGCGAAAACTGATGCGCAGGCAGAAACCAACAACAGCCCTAAAAACGCCCCTCTTTTTTTCATGTTTTTCTCCATAGCACAATGATTCAGGAGAAAGCATGGTACAAATTGTCAGGAGCGCAAGTTGCTTCAGGCCGCGTGTGAGGCATCTTCCTCTTCGGATTCAGCACCGACGACCTGTGGGGACGGTAATTTGCCGGTTTTCAGAATGGTGCTCAGCACATCTTTTTGTTCTGCCAGCCATAGCGAAAGGGCTTCACGTTGCTCATCTTCCATTTGCACTGGAGAATTTGTCAGCCAGGTGTCAAGCAGATCGGCCGTATCAAGCATCTTGTCATAAGCATCGGCTTCCTTTTTGCTGGTAAACGACATTTTCTCTTCGCCCTCACGAATGACTACGTATTTAACTTCAACCGCCATTTGCAGCCTCTCATAATAACTGTGATTTTATACAGTATATTTATTTTCAGCTGGGAAATCAACATCAGCAATAAAGACACGCGCAAACGTTTTCGTTTATACTGCGCGCGGAATTAATCAGGGGATATTCGTTATGACGTTATTAGGCACTGCGCTGCGTCCGGCAGCAACTCGCGTGATGTTATTAGGCTCCGGTGAACTGGGTAAAGAAGTGGCAATCGAGTGTCAGCGTCTCGGCGTAGAGGTGATTGCCGTCGATCGCTATGCCGACGCACCAGCCATGCATGTCGCGCATCGCTCCCATGTCATTAATATGCTTGATGGTGATGCATTACGCCGTGTGGTTGAACTGGAAAAACCACATTATATCGTGCCGGAGATCGAAGCTATTGCCACCGATATGCTGATCCAACTTGAAGAGGAAGGACTGAATGTTGTCCCCTGCGCTCGCGCAACGAAATTAACGATGAATCGCGAGGGTATCCGTCGCCTGGCGGCAGAAGAGCTGCAGCTGCCCACTTCCACTTATCGTTTTGCCGATAGCGAAAACCTTTTCCGCGAAGCGGTTGCCGCCATTGGCTACCCCTGTATTGTTAAACCGGTGATGAGTTCTTCCGGTAAAGGGCAGACGTTTATTCGTTCTGCAGAGCAACTTGCTCATGCATGGGAGTACGCTCAGCAAGGTGGTCGCGCCGGAGCGGGCCGCGTAATTGTTGAAGGCGTCGTTAAGTTTGACTTCGAAATTACCCTGCTAACCGTCAGCGCGGTGGATGGCGTCCATTTCTGTGCACCGGTAGGTCATCGCCAGGAAGATGGCGACTATCGTGAATCCTGGCAACCACAGCAAATGAGCCCGCTTGCCCTTGAACGTGCGCAGGAGATTGCCCGTAAAGTGGTGCTGGCACTGGGCGGTTATGGGCTGTTTGGTGTCGAGCTGTTTGTCTGCGGTGATGAGGTGATTTTCAGTGAAGTCTCCCCTCGCCCGCATGACACCGGGATGGTGACGCTAATTTCTCAGGATCTCTCGGAGTTTGCCCTGCATGTACGTGCCTTCCTCGGACTTCCGGTTGGCGGGATCCGCCAGTATGGTCCTGCTGCTTCTGCCGTTATCCTGCCGCAACTGACCAGTCAGAATGTCACGTTTGATAATGTGCAGAATGCCGTAGGCGCAGATTTGCAGATTCGTTTATTTGGTAAGCCGGAAATTGATGGCAGCCGTCGTCTGGGGGTAGCACTGGCTACTGCAGAGAGTGTTGTTGACGCCATTGAACGCGCGAAGCACGCCGCCGGACAGGTAAAAGTACAGGGTTAAACCCGGCCAAAAAACGCTACAAAAATGCCCGATCCTCGATCGGGCATTTTGACTTTTACAGCTTAGCGCCTTCTACAGCTTCACGCGCCAGCTTAGTAATGCGGTCGTAATCGCCCGCTTCCAGCGCATCTGCCGGAACCAGCCAGGAACCACCGATGCACAGCACGCTTTTCAGCGCCATGTAGTCACGGTAGTTAGCCGGAGAAATACCACCTGTCGGGCAGAAACGGACCTGAGAGAACGGACCCGCGATCGCCTGCAGGGCTTTCACACCGCCGTTAGCTTCAGCCGGGAAGAATTTGAACTCTTTCAAACCGTAGTCCATACCCAGCATCAGTTCGGAAACAGTGCTGATCCCCGGAATCAGAGGAATAGTCCCTTCGGTAGCAGCTTTCAGCAGCGGCTCGGTCAGACCCGGGCTAATTGCAAACTGTGCACCTGCTTCAGTGACTTCTGCCAGCTGCTGTGGATTCAGCACCGTACCGGCACCCACAATCGCTTCAGGCACTTCTTTGGCGATAGCACGGATAGCGTCAACTGCGCACTCGGTACGCAGAGTCACTTCCAGAACGCGCACCCCACCAGCAACCAACGCTTTTGCCATCGGCACCGCGTGTTCCAGTTTTTTTACCACGATAACCGGTACAACCGGGCCGGTGGTCAGGATTGATTCTGCACTTGTTTTCCAGTTTTTCATCAGAGTTTTCTCTCGCCTGATTACAAATTTGTCGTCTTAAAAAGTGATACAGGTTGCGCCCTGTTCGGCACCGGACAGTTTTTCACGCAAGGCGCTGAATAATTCACGTCCTGTTCCCACGCGTGACGCGCTCAGGTCAGGAATGTGCGGTTCGCGAGCAGCCAGTTCCGCTTCGTCTACCAGCAGCGTCAGTTCGCCTGTCTGTCCATTCACACGAATGATGTCCCCGTCGCGCACTTTTGCCAGCAGCCCGCCATCGTAGGCCTCTGGTGTTACGTGGATAGCTGACGGCACTTTACCTGAAGCGCCGGAGAGTCGTCCATCGGTAACTAACGCAATTTTGAAACACCGGTCCAATAATACACCAAGTGGCGGCATGAGTTTATGTAATTCTGGCATTCCGTTCGCTTTTGGCCCCTGATGACGGACAACAACGACACAATCGCGGTCCAGTAAACCCGCTTCAAAGGCCGGCATAACGTCATGCTGGCTTTCAAAAACAACCGCTGGCGCTTCAATCACCTGGTTCTCTACCGGCACGGCAGAGGTTTTCATAACCGCTCGCCCCAGGTTACCGCTTAACACTTTTGTCCCACCATGATGAGAGAAAGGTTGTTCGAAGGACGCGATCACATTGTTGTCGAGTGATTTTTCTGCCCCTTCCCGCCAGTCCAGTTCACCATTATTCAGCCATGGTTCAAGGGTATAACGAGACAGACCAAAACCTGCCACCGTATTGACATCTTCATGCAGCAGGCCTGCTTTGAGCAGTTCACGTACCAGAACCGGTACGCCACCTGCCGCCTGGAAGTGGTTAATATCGGCCGGACCGTTCGGGTAGAGACGTGCCATCAGCGGTACAACATCAGAAAGGTCAGAGAAGTCATCCCAGTTAATCTGAATACCGGCTGCGCGCGCCATCGCCACCAGGTGCATGGTGTGGTTAGTGGAACCACCGGTCGCCAGCAGTGCAACGATACCGTTCACCACCACTTTCTCATCGATCATCTTACCGATCGGCATCCATTCATTACCATTACCGGTCATGCGCGTAACCTGGCGCGCAGCTGCAGCGGTCAAAGCATCGCGCAGCGGAGAATCCGGATGAACAAAAGAAGAGCCTGGCAACTGCATCCCCATAAACTCCACCACCATCTGGTTGGTGTTGGCAGTACCGTAGAAAGTACATGTTCCCGGCGCATGATAAGACGCGGCTTCTGACTCCAGTAATGCCATGCGGTCCACTTTACCTTCGGCATAAAGCTGGCGAATACGCACTTTTTCTTTATTTGGCAAACCGCTTGCCATCGGTCCAGACGGCACAAACACCGCAGGCAAATGACCAAACGACAGGGCTGCCATGGTCAGACCTGGGACAATCTTGTCGCACACACCGAGAAACAGAGCACCATCAAACATGTTATGGGACAGCCCCACCGCCGCAGACATCGCAATCACTTCGCGGCTTAACAGCGACAATTCCATTCCATCCTGCCCCTGGGTGACACCATCACACATCGCCGGAACACCGCCCGCAACCTGACCAACCGCATTCGCTTCATGCAGGGCTTTACGAATGATTTCCGGATAGTGTTCATAAGGCTGGTGAGCGGAGAGCATGTCGTTATAGGAGGTGATGATGGCGATATTGTTACGCAACATGCTTTTCAAAGAGGCTTTGTCTTCTGGCTGGCAGGCAGCGAAACCGTGTGCCAGGTTACCGCATGCCAACTGCGAACGATGAACGGTCGAAGTTTTCGCTTGTTCTATCCGGGCGAGGTAAGCAGAGCGAGTCTCGCGCGAACGTTCAATGATTCGATTTGTTACGCGTAACAATTGTGGATTCATAAAGGCTCCTGAAATTGAGTTGTCAGAGCAGGATGATTCACAACACGTTTCATTCAGAGGATTCATGACTGAAACGCCTGTAACCGGAGCTCATAGGGCAAAAACGTTTCAGTCAGTGTAATAAAAAAAGCCTCGTGGGTGAATCCGCACGAGGCCTGAAAGTGTAAAAATTGTTCTACAATCTGTGCAAGATCATGTTACCGGTAAAATAACCATAAAGGATAAGCCCAGATATTACTCAAACTCATTCCAGGAACGACCGTCACGGGTAATCATCGCCACCGAGGCAACGGGGCCCCAGGTTCCGGCCTGATACGGTTTCGGCGCATCATTGTCCATCGCCCACGCCTCAGTAATGGAGTCTACCCATTTCCAGGCTTCTTCCACTTCATCACGACGTACAAACAGTGCCTGAATACCACGCATGGTTTCCAGCAGCAGACGTTCATAGGCATCTGCCAGATGCGTTTGATTAAAGGTTTCTGAATAGCTCAGATCCAGCTTGGTGATTTGCAGGTTATGTTTGTGGTCAAGGCCAGGAACTTTATTCAGTACCTGGATATCCACGCCTTCATCAGGTTGCAGACGGATAGTCAGTTTATTCTGCGGCAGATCCTGCCACGACTCTTTAAACAGATTCAGTTCAGGTGTTTTGAAATAGACCACGACTTCAGAACATTTGGTCGGCAGACGTTTACCAGTACGCAGGTAGAATGGCACACCGGCCCAGCGCCAGTTATCAATGTCGATGCGGATCGCCACGAAGGTTTCTGTATTGCTGCTCTTGTTCGCGCCCTCTTCTTCCAGATAGCCCGGCACTTTTTTGCCCTGAGCGAAGCCCGCAGTATATTGCCCGCGTACGGTTTTTTCGCGCACGTTGGAGCGGTCGATGCGGCGCAGAGACTTCAGTACTTTCACTTTTTCATCGCGGATGCTGTCTGCGCTCAGGTCAGACGGCGGAGACATCGCAATCATGCAAAGAATTTGCAGCAGGTGGTTCTGGATCATGTCGCGCATCTGACCGGCTTTATCAAAATAGCCCCAGCGCCCTTCGATCCCCACTTCTTCTGCCACGGTAATCTCAACATGATCAATGGTGCGATTGTCCCAGTTGTTCACAAACAGAGAGTTAGCAAAACGCAGCGCCAACAGGTTCAGCACTGTTTCTTTACCAAGATAGTGGTCGATACGGTAAACCTGGCACTCCTCGAAGTATTCGCCAACCTGATCGTTGATTTCCTGCGAGGTCGCCAGCGACGTCCCCAGCGGTTTCTCCATGACTACGCGTGCCGGTTTAGCATTCAGTTTTGCCTCACCAAGCCCTTTGCAAATTGCGCCAAAAGTGCTGGGCGGCATGGCAAAGTAGTTAATGGTGATACGATTTTTTTGATCCAGCATCGCGCCGAGACGGCTGAATGCAGCAGTGTCATTGACATCAAGATTACAAAAATCCAGACGTGCACTCAGGGTGTCCCATAAACCTTCATCAATGGTTTCTTTCATGAAAGTTTCGAGCGCCTCGCGGACAACTTTGGTATAAGCCGCTTTATCCCAGTCAGCACGCCCTACGCCGATAATCCGGGTGTCCGGGTTGAGCTGACCGGCTTTTTCCAGTTGATACAGGGAAGGCAGCAATTTACGACGCGCAAGGTCGCCTTTCGCGCCGAAAATGACCAGGTCACAGGCCTGGGCTGTTTGCGTTACCGCCATGTCATTCTCCTTAAGTTAACTAACCCGGTACTTAAGCCAGGGTATACTTGTAATTTTCTTACGGTGCACTGTACTGCTTTTACGAGCTTGCGAAAACTGTAAACGCTTATCCACCCGTGCGATTACGGTAAAAGCGCGCAAAGTGCGGCAAAACTGATAAAAAAATCATCGTTTTCCATTGGGTAAAAATCTGACACTGATCATGTTATGAAAAAAAATAACAACTTTTTTATCTGCTTTTGTCATTAACACAGCACACAGGCGTAATATCTGACAAAACTGCATTTCGATTTCTTTCAGAGCGGAAATCGTCATTACCCGTGAGTCTCTTTACATCATGAATATGCTGGAAAAAATCCAGTCTCAGCTGGAACATTTGAGCAAATCTGAGCGCAAAGTTGCCGAGGTCATTCTGGCTTCGCCCGATAACGCGATCCATTCGAGTATTGCTGCTCTGGCGCTGGAAGCCAATGTTAGCGAACCGACGGTGAATCGTTTCTGTCGCAGCATGGACACTCGCGGTTTTCCTGATTTTAAACTTCATCTGGCACAAAGTCTGGCGAATGGCACTCCCTATGTTAATCGCAACGTCAATGAAGATGACAGCGTTGAATCATACACGGGGAAAATATTTGAGTCCGCAATGGCAACGCTCGATCATGTCCGTCATTCACTGGATAAATCTGCCATCAACCGCGCCGTCGACTTGCTCACTCAGGCAAAAAAAATCGCCTTTTTCGGATTAGGTTCTTCAGCCGCCGTTGCCCACGATGCGATGAATAAGTTCTTTCGTTTTAATGTTCCGGTGGTGTACTCCGATGATATCGTGCTGCAACGCATGAGTTGTATGAATTGTAGCGACGGAGACGTGGTGGTGCTGATTTCTCATACTGGAAGAACAAAAAATCTGGTCGAGCTGGCGCAGCTGGCACGCGAAAACGACGCTATGGTAATTGCCCTCACCTCTGCGGGTACCCCGCTCGCCCGGGAAGCAACGCTGGCAATTACCCTCGACGTACCGGAAGACACTGACATTTATATGCCCATGGTTTCTCGACTTGCACAGTTGACCGTGATAGATGTGCTGGCGACAGGATTTACTTTGCGGCGCGGTACAAAATTCAGAGATAACTTGAAGCGGGTCAAGGAAGCGCTGAAGGAATCGCGTTTTGATAAGCAGTTACTTAATTTAAGTGACGATCGCTAAAAACGATTGTCACTGTCCTAATCTTATACGACATCCGAATGAGATTAATTTATCGCCATCGCGGCGTTATTTCATTCGGATTTCATGTTCAAGCAACACCTGGTTGTTTCAGTCAACGGAGTATTACATGTCCAGAAGGCTTCGCAGAACTAAAATCGTTACCACGTTAGGCCCGGCAACAGATCGCGATAATAACCTTGAAAAAGTTATCGCGGCGGGTGCCAACGTTGTACGTATGAATTTTTCTCACGGCTCGCCTGAAGATCACAAAATGCGCGCGGATAAAGTTCGTGAGATTGCCGCAAAACTGGGGCGTCATGTGGCTATTCTGGGTGACCTCCAGGGGCCCAAAATCCGTGTATCCACCTTTAAAGAAGGCAAAGTTTTCCTCAATATTGGGGATAAATTCCTGCTCGACGCCAACCTGGGTAAAGGTGAAGGCGACAAAGAAAAAGTCGGTATCGACTACAAAGGCCTGCCTGCTGACGTTGTGCCTGGTGACATCCTGCTGCTGGACGATGGTCGCGTCCAGTTAAAAGTACTGGAAGTCCAGGGCATGAAAGTGTTCACCGAAGTGACCGTCGGTGGTCCCCTCTCCAACAATAAAGGTATCAACAAACTTGGCGGCGGTTTGTCGGCTGAAGCGCTGACCGAAAAAGACAAAGCAGACATTAAGACTGCGGCGTTAATTGGCGTAGATTACCTGGCTGTCTCCTTCCCACGCTGCGGCGAAGATCTGAACTATGCCCGTCGCCTGGCACGCGATGCAGGATGTGATGCGAAAATTGTTGCCAAGGTTGAACGTGCGGAAGCCGTTTGCAGCCAGGAGGCAATGGATGACATCATCCTCGCCTCTGACGTGGTAATGGTTGCTCGCGGCGACCTCGGTGTGGAAATTGGCGATCCGGAACTGGTCGGCATTCAGAAAGCGTTGATCCGTCGTGCGCGTCAGCTTAACCGCGCGGTAATCACTGCGACCCAGATGATGGAGTCAATGATTACTAACCCGATGCCGACGCGTGCAGAAGTCATGGACGTAGCAAACGCCGTTCTGGATGGTACTGACGCTGTGATGCTGTCGGCAGAAACTGCTGCTGGTCAATACCCGTCAGAAACTGTTGCAGCCATGGCGCGCGTTTGCCTGGGGGCGGAAAAAATCCCGAGCATCAACGTTTCTAAACACCGTCTGGACGTTCAGTTCGACAATGTGGAAGAAGCTATTGCCATGTCAGCAATGTACGCGGCTAACCACCTGAAAGGCGTTACGGCGATCATCACCATGACCGAATCGGGTCGTACCGCGCTGATGACCTCCCGTATCAGCTCTGGTCTGCCAATTTTCGCCATGTCACGCCATGAACGTACGCTGAACCTGACTGCTCTCTATCGCGGCGTTACGCCGGTGCACTTTGATAGCGCTAATGACGGCGTAGCGGCTGCCAGCGAAGCGGTTAATCTGCTGCGCGATAAAGGTTACTTGATGTCTGGTGACCTGGTGATTGTCACCCAGGGCGACGTGATGAGTACCGTGGGTTCTACTAATACCACGCGTATTTTAACGGTAGAGTAAGTACGTTGCCGGATGCGGCGAAAACGCCTCATCCGGCCTACAGTTCAATGATAATTCAACAGATTTCGAATCTTCTGAAGCAAACTTGAACTTATCATCAGTCGAAGGCCTCTCCTCGCGAGAGGCATTTTTTATTTGATGGGATAAAGATCTTTGCGCTTATACGGTTGGATTTCGCCCGGTTTGCGAGTTTTCAGCAATTTTAATATCCAGGTGTATTGTTCTGGTCGCGGACCAACAAAAATCTCGACTTCTTCATTCATCCGCCGCGCAATCGTATGATCATCCGCCTCTAACAGATCATCCATCGGTGGGCGCACCTGAATCGTCAGACGATGCGTCTTGCCATCATAAATCGGAAACAGCGGTACAACGCGCGCACGGCACACTTTCATCAAACGACCAATCGCGGGCAACGTCGCTTTATAGGTGGCAAAGAAATCAACAAATTCGCTGTGTTCTGGGCCATGATCCTGATCGGGTAAATAATATCCCCAGTAACCCTGACGTACCGACTGGATGAATGGTTTAATACCATCATTTCTCGCATGCAGACGACCACCAAAGCGACGGCGCACCGTGTTCCAGACATAATCAAAAACCGGGTTGCCCTGATTATGGAACATCGCTGCCATTTTCTGCCCTTGCGAGGCCATCAGCATGGCAGGAATATCGACGGCCCAACCGTGCGGCACCAGAAAAATCACTTTCTCGTTATTACGCCGCATCTCTTCGATGATCTCCAGCCCTTGCCAGTCAACGCGCGGCTGAATTTTCTCCGGCCCGCGTATTGCCAACTCAGCCATCATTACCATCGCTTGCGGCGCGGTGGCAAACATCTCATCTACAATCGCTTCGCGTTCAGCTTCACTACGTTCTGGAAAGCAGAGCGACAGATTGATTAACGCACGACGGCGTGAGCTTTTTCCCAGTCGTCCGGCAAAACGTCCCAGCCGTGCCAGAATGGGATCACGGAACTTTGGCGGCGTTAAAGCGATACCCGCCATCGCTGCTACGCCCAGCCATGCTCCCCAGTAGCGCGGGTGGCGAAAGGATTTATCAAACTCAGGAATGTATTCGCTATTATTTTTTTTCGTTTCCATGCTTTTCCAGTTTCGGATAAGGCAAAAATCAATCTGGTGATAGTGTAGCGGCGCAACTTGCCCCGCACCAAATAAAAAAGCCGGTACTGACTGCGTACCGGCTGCGAATGGATGTTAATTAATCAAACCGTAGCTGCGGCACAATCTCTTTGGCCTGTGCCAGGAATTCGCGACGATCGGAGCCGGTCAGCCCTTCGGTACGCGGCAGTTTTGCCGTCAGCGGGTTTACGGCCTGCTGGTTTATCCATACTTCATAGTGCAGATGCGGCCCGGTTGAACGTCCGGTATTACCGGAAAGCGCGATACGGTCGCCACGTTTCACCTTCTGTCCCGGTTTCACCAGGATCTTGCGCAAGTGCATATAACGCGTGGTGTAGCTGCGACCATGACGAATAGCCACATAATAACCTGCTGCGCCACTGCGTTTGGCAACCACCACTTCACCGTCACCCACTGAAAGCACTGGCGTACCTTGTGGCATGGCAAAATCAACACCTCTGTGTGGCGCAACGCGACCGGTCACCGGATTAG
Source organism: Escherichia coli DSM 30083 = JCM 1649 = ATCC 11775 (assembly GCF_003697165.2). Classification (GTDB taxonomy): domain Bacteria; phylum Pseudomonadota; class Gammaproteobacteria; order Enterobacterales; family Enterobacteriaceae; genus Escherichia; species Escherichia coli. The sequence continues at coordinate 2,159,790 of NZ_CP033092.2, read as the reverse complement.
TACGACGCGGGTTAAAGTTAGATGAGATACGGAACTGTTTCGCCGTCGGGAATCGCAAGAATCCTTTCGCCAGACCAGTACCGTTACGATCGTAGAATTTGCCATCTTCAGCGCGGATTGCGTAATAATCTTTACCTTCTGAACGCAAACGTACGCCCAGCAGCTGGCTTTGCTCACGTTTACCATCAAGCATTTCTCGTGACATTAACACCGCAAATTCATCGCCTTTTTTCAGTTTGCGGAAATCCATTTGCCACTGCATGGCTTTAATCACTGCGCTCACTTCGGCGCTGGTTAAACCGGCGTTTCTGGCGCTGGCAACAAAGCTTCCCCCGACGGTACCTTTCAGCAGATTGTTGACCCACTCTCCTTGCTGCATTTCGCTGGTCATTTTAAAACCGTTAGCGGCAGTACGGTCATAGGTTCGGGTTTCACGACGAGACACTTCCCAGGTGAGGCGCTGCAGTTCGCCGTCCGCGGTTAATGTCCAGGAGAGTTGTTGACCGATTTTCAGGTTACGCAATTCTTTGTCGGCAGCAGCCAGTTGGGTGATATCACCCATATCAATACCATACTGATTGAGAATGCTGCTTAGCGTATCGCCAGTGGAAACAACATATTCATGCACGCCCGCTTCACCGGCGATTTTGTCATCCAGTTCGTCCTGGGGAATGGCTTCATCTTCTTGTGCAGCTTGATCAATCGGCTCACTGGCTTCAGGTAAGAGCGAACGAATTTCGTTCTGTTCCAGCTCAATGGTTTTGACAATTGGCGTGGCATCGCGGTGATAAACATAGGGCCGCCAGACAGCGACGGCCAGAGTAAGAACGGTGAGCGACCCCAACATAACGCGGTGTGGTCGCGGTAAATTATTAAACGCCAGGGCGACAGAGCGGGCTATCTGTTGCACGTAATCACTTCCTCATTAATCTCCTTTCAGGCAGCTCGCATACTGGTTGGCTAATTGATTCAGGAATTCTGAATAGCTTGTTTTACCCAGTTTGATATTCGTCCCCAGGGGATCCAACGTTCCCATACGAACGGATGTCCCTCGTGCGACGCTCTCAACGACCGCTGGCCTGAACTGTGGCTCAGCAAAAACGCAGGTTGCTTTTTGCTCAACCAACTGTGTTCTTATTTCATGTAAACGCTGCGCGCCAGGTTGAATCTCAGGGTTAACGGTAAAATGACCAAGCGGTGTCAGTCCGAACTGTTTTTCGAAGTAGCCGTAAGCATCGTGAAAAACGAAATAACCTTTCCCCTTGAGCGGCGCGAGCTCGTTACCAACCTGCGTTTCGGTTGAGGCTAATTGTGCCTCAAAATCCTTCAGGTTGGCGTCAAGTTTGGCTCGACTTTGCGGCATAAGTTCCACTAATTTTCCATGGATTGCAACCGCTGTAGCCCGCGCTATCTCTGGGGAAAGCCAAAGATGCATGTTGAAATCGCCGTGATGGTGATCTTCGTCACTTTTTTCCGCGTGATCGTGATCATCATCATCGTCGTGAATACTTTTCATCAGCAGCGGTTTCACATCTTCTAGCTGCGCAATCGTTACCTGTTTCGCTTCTGGTAATTTACTTACCGGTTTTTGCATGAACGCTTCCATCTCCGGGCCAACCCAAACGACTAAGTCCGCGTTCTGTAAGCGTTTTACATCCGATGGACGCAGTGAATAATCATGTTCTGAAGCGCCGTCAGGCAGTAAAACCTGCGTTTCTGTTACCCCATCAGCAATGGCAGAAGCGATGAACCCAACGGGTTTAAGCGAAGCGACAACGGCGGCATCTGCGGCCTGTGTTGCACCGCCCCAGAGAGCGGCGGATAATGCTGCGAAAAGAAGCGTTTTTTTATGTAACATAATGCGACCAATCATCGTAATGAATATGAGAACTGTGATATTATAACATTTCATAACTACTGCAAGACTAAAATTAACATGACAAGTCTGGTTTCCCTGGAAAATGTCTCGGTTTCTTTTGGCCAACGCCGCGTCCTCTCTGATGTGTCGCTGGAACTTAAACCTGGAAAAATTTTGACTTTACTTGGGCCAAACGGCGCAGGTAAGTCGACACTGGTACGGGTAGTGCTCGGACTGGTAACACCCGATGAAGGGGTTATCAAGCGCAACGGAAAACTGCGCATCGGCTATGTACCGCAGAAGCTGTATCTCGACACCACGTTGCCACTGACCGTAAACCGTTTTTTACGCTTACGCCCTGGCACACATAAAGAAGATATTTTGCCTGCACTGAAACGTGTCCAGGCCGGGCATCTGATTAACGCACCGATGCAAAAGCTCTCGGGTGGCGAAACGCAGCGTGTACTGTTAGCGCGAGCATTGTTAAATCGACCGCAATTATTAGTGCTGGATGAACCCACTCAGGGCGTGGATGTGAATGGTCAGGTGGCGTTATATGACCTTATTGACCAACTGCGTCGTGAACTGGATTGTGGCGTTTTAATGGTATCTCACGATCTGCATCTGGTAATGGCAAAAACCGATGAAGTGCTTTGCCTGAATCACCACATTTGTTGTTCCGGCACACCGGAAGTTGTTTCCCTGCATCCGGAGTTTATTTCTATGTTTGGTCCTCGTGGTGCTGAACAACTGGGTATCTATCGCCATCATCATAATCATCGTCACGATTTACAGGGACGAATTGTTTTGCGTCGGGGAAATGATCGCTCATGATTGAATTATTATTTCCCGGTTGGTTAGCCGGGATCATGCTCGCCTGTGCCGCGGGTCCGCTGGGTTCGTTTGTAGTCTGGCGTCGTATGTCTTATTTCGGTGATACGCTGGCTCATGCCTCATTACTTGGCGTCGCGTTTGGTTTGTTGCTGGACGTGAATCCATTCTATGCGGTGATTGCAGTTACGCTGCTGCTGGCGGGCGGTCTGGTATGGCTGGAGAAGCGTCCACAGCTGGCGATCGACACGTTATTAGGGATTATGGCGCACAGTGCCCTGTCGCTGGGCCTGGTGGTCGTTAGTCTGATGTCTAATATTCGTGTTGATTTGATGGCTTACCTGTTCGGTGATTTACTGGCAGTGACGCCAGAAGATCTCATCTCTATTGCGATTGGCGTGGTCATCGTGGTGGCTATTTTGTTCTGGCAATGGCGCAATTTGCTGTCGATGACGATTAGCCCGGATCTGGCGTTTGTTGATGGTGTGAAATTACAGCGCGTGAAATTGTTGTTGATGCTGGTGACGGCATTGACGATTGGTGTAGCGATGAAATTTGTCGGCGCGTTGATTATTACTTCACTGCTGATTATTCCTGCTGCTACTGCACGTCGCTTTGCCCGCACGCCGGAACAGATGGCTGGTGTCGCTGTTTTGGTGGGGATGGTGGCAGTGACTGGCGGTTTAACCTTTTCCGCATTTTACGATACACCTGCAGGCCCGTCGGTGGTGCTATGCGCGGCACTGTTATTTATTCTCAGTATGATGAAAAAACAGGCCAGCTAATCTTTCGCTGAACATATTTGTCGGATGCGGCGCGAGCGCCTTATCCGACCTTGTATTATCCCTCCAGTGCAGAGAAAATCGGCCAGTTTTCTCTGCCTGCAGTCCGCATGCCGTATCCGACCTACGGTTCGCTATCTCTGGTAGGCCTGATAAGACGAACAGCGTCGCATCAGGCACACTGCCAGTGTCGGATGCGGCGCGAGCGACCAATCCGACTTACGGCATTTCTGGCGGCGTTATGCCAAAGTGATTCCACGCCCGCGTCGTCGCCATACGCCCACGCGGTGTACGCTGCAAAAAGCCTTGCTGAATCAAATAAGGTTCCAGTACATCCTCAATGGTTTCACGTTCTTCGCCAATGGCTGCCGCCAGGTTATCCAGACCTACCGGCCCACCAAAGAACTTATCGATTACCGCCAGCAACAATTTGCGGTCCATATAATCGAAACCTTCAGCATCGACATTCAACATATCCAGCGCCTGAGCAGCGATATCTGCCGAGATGGTGCCATCGTGCTTCACTTCGGCGAAATCACGCACTCGACGCAGCAGACGGTTGGCAATACGTGGCGTACCGCGCGCACGACGAGCAACTTCCAGCGCGCCGTCATCACTCATCTCAAGCCCCATAAAGCGTGCGCTGCGACTGACGATATATTGCAGATCCGGCACCTGATAAAACTCCAGACGTTGCACAATACCAAAACGATCGCGCAACGGTGATGTCAGCGAACCTGCGCGCGTGGTTGCACCAATCAGGGTAAACGGCGGCAAATCAATTTTAATGGAGCGTGCCGCCGGACCTTCACCAATCATGATATCCAGTTGGTAATCTTCCATTGCCGGATACAACACCTCTTCCACCACTGGTGAAAGACGGTGGATCTCATCAATAAACAGTACATCGTGTGGTTCAAGGTTAGTGAGCATTGCTGCCAGATCGCCCGCCTTTTCCAGCACCGGACCAGAAGTCGTGCGTAAATTAACGCCCATTTCATTGGCGACAATATTGGCAAGCGTAGTTTTACCCAACCCCGGAGGACCAAAAATCAATAGATGATCGAGGGCATCGCCGCGCAGTTTCGCTGCTTTGATGAAAATCTCCATCTGCGAACGAACCTGCGGCTGACCAACATACTCTTCCAGTAATTTAGGGCGAATGGCGCGATCTGCCACATCTTCCGGCAAAGTGGTACCGGCAGAAATCAGACGGTCTGCTTCAATCATCCTTTACCTCATAACGCGGCGCGTAGGGCTTCGCGAATTAATGTTTCACTGCTGGCGTCAGGGCGAGCGATTTTGCTCACCATGCGGCTTGCTTCTTGTGGTTTATAGCCCAGTGCCACCAGCGCAGCAACCGCTTCCTGTTCAGCATCGTCGGTCGCCGGGCTGGCAGGAGACGTGAGTACCAGGTCGGCGGCTGGCGTAAAGAGATCGCCATGCAAACCTTTAAATCGGTCTTTCATTTCGACAATCAAGCGTTCGGCGGTTTTTTTGCCAATACCCGGCAGTTTCACCAGTGCCCCCACTTCTTCACGCTCAACGGCATTAACGAACTGCTGCGCTGACATTCCGGAGAGGATCGCCAGCGCCAACTTCGGGCCGACGCCGTTGGTTTTGATCAACTCTTTGAACAACGTGCGCTCTTGTTTATTGTTAAAACCGTACAGCAGTTGCGCGTCTTCACGCACCACAAAGTGGGTGAAAACGATCGCTTCCTGACCCGCTTCAGGGAGTTCATAAAAACAGGTCATCGGCATATGCACTTCATAGCCTACGCCGCCCACTTCAATTAACACCAGCGGGGGTTGTTTTTCAATGATGATGCCTCTGAGTCTGCCTATCACATGACGCTCCTGCGTAATGAATCAAAGATAATGCTGTATGATAAAAAAATGCTGGATAGATATCCAGCGAAGGATGAAGAAAACTTGCGAGGTGTCTCGATGATCTGAAAAATGGCGCAGTATAATTTATTCTACAGATTATATTGGAAGCAAATATTTAAATATTACATATTCAGCGAAGAAATGTGTAATAAAAATACACATTGCGCCCCCTGAAAAAAATAAATTTTTTATGCTATTACGTATATTCATATCTATTTCAATGGAATGACAACGTGAATATTAATTATCCTGCTGAATATGAAATTGGTGATATCGTCTTTACATGTATAGGTGCTACCTTATTTGGTCAAATATCAGCTGCATCAAATTGCTGGAGTAATCACGTCGGGATCATTATCGGTCATAACGGTGAAGACTTTCTGGTTGCAGAAAGCCGTGTTCCCCTCTCAACCATCACTACGCTATCCCGTTTTATTAAACGCTCTGCTAATCAACGCTATGCTATAAAGCGATTAGACGCCGGGCTAACAGAACAACAAAAACAACGAATTGTTGAACAGGTTCCCTCCCGGCTACGCAAACTTTACCACACCGGTTTTAAATACGAATCTTCGCGCCAGTTCTGTTCAAAATTTGTTTTTGATATTTATAAAGAGGCGCTATGTATTCCGGTGGGTGAAATAGAGACATTTGGAGAATTGTTAAATAGCAATCCGAATGCAAAACTCACTTTCTGGAAATTCTGGTTCTTAGGTTCTATTCCGTGGGAGCGTAAAACCGTCACGCCAGCCAGTTTGTGGCATCATCCGGGTTTGGTGTTGATTCACGCGGTGGGAGTTGAAACGCCTCAGCCTGAACTGACCGAGGCGGTATAACTTAACGCAGTCGCCCTCTCGCCAGGTTCAGTCGCGATTCGCTCATTTGCATCGCATTCTGACTAACGTGGCAGTGGGTGATGGCAATCGCCAGCGCATCGGCGGCATCCGCCTGTGGATTAGCGGGCAGTTTCAGCAAGGTGCGGACCATATGCTGCACCTGGCTTTTTTCGGCACTACCAATACCTACCACTGTTTGCTTTACCTGACGTGCCGCATATTCAAATACCGGCAATTCCTGATTCACCGCCGCCACAATCGCCACGCCGCGCGCCTGCCCCAGTTTCAGGGCTGAGTCAGCGTTCTTCGCCATAAAGACCTGTTCAATGGCGAAATAATCAGGCTGGAATTGGGTGATGATTTCCGTCACGCCCGCATAGATGAGCTTCAGACGAGACGGTAAATCATCCACTTTGGTGCGTATGCATCCGCTACCCAGGTAGGACAGTTGCCTGCCTACCTGGCGGATGACGCCATAGCCGGTCACGCGCGAACCCGGGTCAATGCCGAGAATAATAGCCATCACGCGTCTCCGTTTTGCTGTTTAGCAGGCCTCATCAGAGAGTCGCTGCAACCTCATCAGAGATTTCACCGTTATGGTAAACTTCCTGCACGTCGTCGCAATCTTCCAGCATATCGATCAGACGCATCAGTTTCGGTGCGGTTTCTGCATCCATATCAGCTTTGGTGGACGGGATCATGGAAACTTCCGCGCTGTCTGCTTTCAGACCTGCCGCTTCCAGAGCGTCGCGTACTTTGCCCATTTCTTCCCATGCAGTGTAGACATCAATCGCGCCGTCATCATAGGTCACAACGTCTTCAGCACCGGCTTCCAGGGCTGCTTCCATGATGGTGTCTTCATCGCCTTTCTCGAAGGAGATCACGCCTTTTTTGCTGAACAAATAAGCTACGGAACCATCAGTACCGAGGTTACCGCCACATTTGCTGAATGCATGACGCACTTCAGCAACGGTACGGTTGCGGTTGTCAGACAGACATTCAATCATGATTGCCGTGCCGCCAGGACCGTAACCTTCGTAGATGATGGTTTCCATGTTTGCATCATCATCACCGCCCACACCTCGTGCAATTGCGCGGTTCAGAGTGTCACGGGTCATGTTGTTAGACAGTGCTTTATCAATTGCTGCACGCAAACGCGGGTTAGCGTCCGGATCACCACCGCCCAGCTTAGCCGCGGTTACCAGCTCACGAATGATTTTAGTGAAGATTTTACCGCGCTTAGCATCCTGCGCAGCTTTACGATGTCTGGTGTTGGCCCATTTACTATGACCTGCCATAAAAATATCTCCAGATAGCCCTGCCTGTTCAGGCAGCGTTAATTACAAACTGTTCAATCGCCTGCCGGTTGCTCCAGGACTTAGTGAGCGCCGCCGCAGCAGACGCATCAAGCCACTTGTAAGCCAGATGTTCAGTGAAAACGATCTGGCGCTCGTGCGGAAGCGCAAGACAGAACCATGATTCCGTATTACGCGTCACGCCCGGCGCATAGCGATGACGTAAATGTGAAAAAATTTCAAACTCTACCGTGCGCTGACAGTCAATTAAGGTCAGTTGTTCAGCGACAACATCAATGGTGACCTCTTCCTTTACTTCGCGCATGGCAGCTTGCGGCGCGGTTTCACCCTCTTCCACGCTGCCGGTTACCGACTGCCAGAAATCGGGATCGTCACGCCGCTGCAACATCAGCACCCGTTTCGTATCTTGTGCGTAGATGACCACTAAGATCGAAACGGGACGCTTATAAGCCATATCAGTTATTCTCAGCCTTCTTCACAACCTGAATGCTCAGCTCAGCCAGTGCAGTCGGGTTAGCAAAGCTCGGTGCTTCAGTCATCAGACACGCTGCCGCCGTGGTTTTCGGGAAGGCGATAACGTCACGGATATTGTCGGTGCCGGTCAGCAGCATCGTCAGACGGTCAAGACCGAATGCCAGACCTGCGTGCGGCGGAGTACCGTATTTCAGGGCGTCGAGCAGGAAGCCGAATTTCTCGCGCTGTTCCTCTTCGTTGATACCCAGAATACCAAACACCGTCTGCTGCATATCACCATTATGGATACGCACAGAACCACCGCCCACTTCGTAACCATTGATGACCATATCGTAAGCGTTAGCCACCGCATTTTCCGGTGCAGCTTTCAGTTCTGCTGCCGTCATGTCTTTCGGTGAGGTGAACGGATGGTGCATTGCTGTCAGGCCGCCTTCACCGTCGTCTTCAAACATCGGGAAGTCGATAACCCACAGCGGTGCCCATTTGCTTTCGTCGGTCAGACCAAGGTCTTTACCCACTTTCAGGCGCAGTGCGCCCATCGCGTCGGCAACAATTTTCTTGTTGTCGGCACCGAAGAAAATCATATCGCCATCTTGCGCGCCAGTACGCTCCAGGATGGCTTCGATGATTTCTGCATTAAGGAACTTCGCTACCGGGCTATTGATACCTTCCAGACCTTTCGCGCGTTCGTTAACTTTGATGTAAGCCAGACCTTTCGCGCCGTAGATTTTAACGAAGTTACCGTATTCGTCGATCTGCTTACGGGTCAACGATGCGCCGCCCGGAACACGCAGAGCGGCAACACGGCCTTTCGGATCGTTCGCCGGACCTGCAAATACTGCAAACTCAACAGATTTCAGCAGATCGGCAACGTCGGTCAGTTCCATCGGGTTACGCAGATCCGGTTTATCAGAACCATAACGGCGTTCTGCTTCTGCAAAGGTCATTACCGGGAAATCGCCCAGATCCACGCCCTTCACTTCCAGCCACAGATGACGCACCAGCGCTTCCATCACTTCACGCACTTGCGGCGCGGTCATGAAAGAAGTTTCCACATCGATCTGAGTAAATTCAGGCTGACGGTCAGCACGCAGGTCTTCGTCACGGAAGCATTTAACGATCTGATAGTAGCGGTCAAAGCCGGACATCATCAGTAGCTGTTTGAACAACTGCGGGGATTGCGGCAGCGCGTAGAATTTACCTTTGTGCACACGAGAAGGCACCAGGTAGTCACGCGCGCCTTCCGGCGTGGCTTTGGTCAGCATCGGAGTTTCGATGTCGAGGAAGCCGTGGTCATCCATAAAACGGCGCACCAGGCTGGTGATTTTAGCGCGGGTTTTCAGGCGCTGAGCCATTTCCGGGCGACGCAGGTCGAGGTAGCGGTATTTCAGACGCGCTTCTTCGGTGTTGACGTGGTTAGAGTCAAGCGGCAGAACATCTGCACGATTGATGATAGTCAGCGAGGACGCCAGTACTTCGATTTCGCCAGTCGCCATATCGCGGTTAATATTTTTTTCGTCACGCGCACGTACGGTGCCCGTGACCTGAATGCAGAACTCATTACGCAGTTCAGAGGCCAGCTTTAACGCGTCCGCACGATCCGGATCGAAAAATACCTGCACGATACCTTCGCGGTCGCGCATATCGATGAAGATCAGGCTACCAAGATCACGACGACGGTTGACCCAACCACACAGAGTCACCTGCTGCCCCACGTGGGACAAACGGAGCTGTCCACAATATTCTGTACGCATGAGATATCCCTTAACTTAGCTGCCGGCGGATGCCCCCTGCTGCGCAGGTGACCAAGTCGCAGCGTTAGCTGTATGTCACAACTGAATGAAAAAAGGCGGCTATTATACTGGAAATTCTGCCGCACCGTAAGAGCCTGGCCCGCGCTGGAACGCCTCGTTACCACTTTATATCGGGCCTGAAATCAGACTCTACGCCAGTTTGCTATAAAGGTGTTGCCCGAACTCATAAAAATTAACAAAATTTGTCGTTCCGCCATCGGCTAATCGCATTAAGGTGAGAGGCACGATTTTGTTTTGTCAGGAGTCATCATGCTTGAACTTAATGCTAAAACCACCGCGCTGGTGGTGATTGATTTACAAGAAGGCATCTTACCTTTTGCCGGAGGTCCACATACTGCCGATGAGGTGGTTAATCGCGCCGGGAAGCTGGCGGCGAAATTTCGCGCCAGCGGTCAGCCCGTGTTTCTGGTGCGCGTTGGCTGGTCTGCCGATTACGCCGAAGCATTAAAACAGCCGGTTGATGCCCCCTCCCCCGCAAAAGTGTTGCCCGAAAACTGGTGGCAACATCCTGCTGCATTAGGTGCAACCGACAGCGATATCGAAATCATCAAACGTCAATGGGGTGCGTTTTACGGTACGGATCTGGAGTTGCAATTACGCCGCCGGGGTATCGATACAATAGTGTTATGTGGGATCTCGACCAATATCGGTGTTGAATCCACCGCCCGCAATGCCTGGGAACTCGGTTTTAATCTGGTGATTGCCGAAGATGCCTGTAGCGCCGCTAGCGCCGAGCAGCACAATAACAGCATTAATCATATCTACCCGCGCATCGCCCGTGTGCGCAGTGTGGAAGAGATCCTCCACGCGTTATGATTTACATCGGTTTGCCGCAATGGTCGCATCCTAAATGGGTGCGGTTGGGGATCACCAACCTTGAAGAGTATGCCCGCAACTTTAACTGCGTGGAGGGTAACACCACGCTTTATGCCCTGCCGAAACCCGAGGTTGTCCTGCGCTGGCGTGAGCAGACCACAGATGACTTCCGCTTCTGTTTTAAGTTTCCGGCGACCATTTCGCATCAGGCAGCATTACGGCATTGCGATGATTTAGTGACTGAATTTTTGACCCGCATGTCACCGTTGGCTCCGCGCATTGGACAATACTGGCTGCAACTGCCTGCCACATTCGGCCCACGAGAGCTGCCTGCGCTTTGGCATTTTCTCGATTCTCTTCCCGGTGAATTTAATTATGGGGTGGAAGTCCGCCATCCACAGTTTTTCGCCAAAGGGGAAGAGGAACAAACGCTTAATCGCGGTTTACATCAGCGCGGCGTTAATCGGGTGATTTTAGACAGCCGCCCGGTTCATGCAGCACGTCCACACAGTGAAGCTATTCGCGACGCTCAACGAAAAAAACCTAAAGTTCCGGTACATGCTGTACTGACGGCGAAAAATCCACTGATCCGTTTTATCGGTAGTGATGATATGACGCAAAACCGGGAGTTATTTCAGGTCTGGTTACAAAAATTAGCACAGTGGCATCAGACCACTACGCCTTATCTTTTTTTACATACGCCAGATATTGCCCAGGCCCCGGAACTGGTACATACCCTGTGGGAAGACTTACGTAAAACGCTTCCAGAGATCGGAGCAGTTCCGGCTATTCCACAGCAATCTTCTCTTTTCTGAATTTGCCACCTATCATAGACAGGTGCCATCGGCCATTTTAAAGGGAGTTTGTATGGTAAGCGCGCTGTATGCCGTTTTAAGTGCGTTGTTATTAATGAAGTTCTCTTTTGATGTCGTTCGCCTGCGAATGCAGTACCGCGTTGCCTATGGCGACGGCGGTTTTAGCGAACTGCAAAGCGCTATTCGCATTCATGGTAACGCGGTGGAATATATTCCTATCGCGATTATGTTGATGCTGTTTATGGAAATGAATGGCGCAGAAACCTGGATGGTGCATATTTGCGGCATCGTTTTGCTTGCTGGTCGTCTGATGCATTATTACGGTTTTCATCACCGTCTGTTCCGCTGGCGACGTTCTGGCATGAGCGCGACCTGGTGTGCGCTGTTGCTGATGGTGCTGGCGAATCTTTGGTATATGCCCTGGGAGTTGGTTTTCTCCCTGCGTTAGCGCACAATACGCCACTTTCTTTTTCCCGGATTTTTACGTTATGTCTCACCGCGACACGCTATTTTCTGCCCCTATCGCCAGACTGGGCGACTGGACCTTTGATGAACGGGTAGCTGAAGTCTTCCCGGATATGATCCAGCGTTCCGTTCCCGGCTATTCCAATATTATTTCCATGATTGGTATGTTAGCCGAGCGCTTCGTTCAACCTGGTACGCAGGTTTACGATCTGGGTTGTTCTCTGGGCGCGGCGACGCTCTCGGTGCGTCGCAACATTCATCATGATAATTGCAAAATTATTGCCATCGATAACTCCCCGGCGATGATTGAACGCTGCCGTCGTCATATTGACGCCTATAAAGCTCCTACGCCAGTAGACGTTATTGAAGGTGATATTCGCGATATCGCCATTGAAAACGCATCGATGGTGGTGCTGAATTTTACCCTGCAATTCCTGGAACCTTCCGAGCGCCAGGCGTTACTGGATAAAATTTATCAAGGGCTGAACCCGGGCGGTGCGCTGGTGCTTTCGGAAAAATTCAGTTTCGAAGATGCCAAAGTTGGTGAATTGCTGTTCAACATGCACCACGACTTTAAACGTGCCAACGGTTACAGCGAACTGGAGATCAGCCAGAAACGCAGCATGCTGGAAAACGTGATGCTGACCGATTCCGTGGAAACCCATAAAGCACGCCTGCATAAAGCCGGTTTTGAGCATAGCGAGCTGTGGTTCCAGTGCTTTAACTTTGGTTCACTGGTGGCATTAAAAGCAGAGGACGCTGCATGATCGACTTTGGTAACTTTTATTCTCTGATTGCCAAAAATCATCTTTCACACTGGCTCGAAACGCTGCCCGCGCAGATTGCTAACTGGCAGCGCGAGCAGCAGCACGGGCTGTTTAAGCAGTGGTCCAACGCGGTGGAATTTCTGCCTGAAATTAAACCGTATCGTCTTGATTTACTGCATAGCGTGACGGCAGAAAGCGAAGAACCACTGAGCGCCGGGCAAATTAAGCGCATTGAAACGCTGATGCGCAACCTGATGCCGTGGCGCAAAGGGCCGTTCTCACTGTATGGCGTCAACATCGATACCGAATGGCGTTCCGACTGGAAATGGGATCGCGTTCTGCCCCATCTTTCTGATTTAACCGGGCGCACCATTCTTGATGTCGGCTGCGGCAGCGGTTATCACATGTGGCGCATGATTGGCGCAGGCGCGCACCTCGCGGTGGGGATCGACCCTACGCAACTGTTTCTGTGCCAGTTTGAAGCGGTGCGTAAACTACTGGGTAACGATCAGCGCGCACATTTGTTACCGTTAGGTATTGAACAACTTCCGGCACTGAAAGCCTTTGATACCGTCTTTTCGATGGGCGTGCTTTATCATCGTCGTTCACCGCTCGAGCATCTCTGGCAGTTGAAAGATCAACTGGTGAATGAGGGTGAACTGGTGCTTGAAACGCTGGTTATTGATGGCGACGAAAACACGGTGCTGGTGCCGGGCGATCGTTACGCTCAAATGCGTAATGTCTATTTCATTCCTTCCGCGCTGGCGCTGAAAAACTGGCTGAAGAAGTGTGGTTTTGTTGATATTCGCATTGCAGATGTGAGCGTTACCACCACAGAAGAGCAGCGACGCACCGAATGGATGGTCACCGAGTCTCTGGCCGATTTTCTCGACCCGCATGATCCGGGTAAAACGGTGGAAGGTTATCCTGCGCCTAAACGCGCGGTGCTGATTGCGCGCAAGCCGTAAAGGTCTGGTAATACTGCCGGATGCGGCGTGAACGCCTTATCCGGCCTACAAAGTCTTGCTAATTCAATATATTGCAGGGGCTATGTAGGCCTGATAAGCATAGCGCATCAGGCAGTTTTGCGTTTGCATAACCTCAGCGCCCGTTTCCGGGCGCTTTTCACGTCTTATGCCTGAACAGCTGGCTGATCAAACGCCGTTAACTTCGGCGCATTGCCCGTATATTTTTCGATATACACCAGCGCAGTGTTACCGGCACAGGCATTCGCCAGCTGCGAGCTGGGGATATCCGCCGTTAACACGTTCGCACTACCGTTTTTACACAAGCCATTTTCCAGATCTAGCCATGCACCTTCATGCACGCATACCACGCCTTTTTTGATCCCGTCAGTCACCACCGCGCCTGTCAGAATCTGACCGCGCTTGTTCCAGACACGCACCAGATCGCCATTCGCAATACCAAAGCGAGCAGCATCTTCGGTGTGAATAGTGATTGGTTCACGATCGGCAACCGCATATTTTTTACGCAGTTCCGCATAGTTAAGCTGACTGTGTAAACGGTGTGCCGGATGTGCGGTCAGAAGCTGCAACTGCTTCTCGTCGGCGGTACCCTTCCACTCATCAGGCGCAAGCCAGGTTGGGTGTGCCGGGCAATCCTTATAGCCAAATTTTTCCAGCGTTCTGGAGTAAATCTCAATTTTGCCGCTTGGTGTACCCAGCGCATTTTTCACCGGATCGGCGCGGAAATCACCATAACGAATGTACTGTTCGTTCTTCTCGCTGCGGCGCATTTCGATCAGTTTATTTTGCTGCCAGAAGGCATTAAACATTGGCATCGTCACGCGTTGCGCACGCGCACCTTTCTGAGCGGCATCATAGAAAAATTTCAGCCACGCCATTTCATCTTTACCTTCGGTATAGATCTCTTTTCCGCCAGGTTTGAGTAATTCAGCAAGATCGGCAAACACGTCAAAATCGTTGCGCGCTTCAAATTGCGGAGCGACAGCCTGCTTCATCGGCACAATATGCTGGTTGCTGTAATCACCGGTCATCGTCAGGTCATTGCGCTCAAACGATGTGGTGATCGGTAATACGATATCTGCATGTTTAGCAGCTGCGGTCCAGTAGCATTCAGAAACGACGATCATCTCCGGTTTCTGCCATGCTTTAATCAGACGATTAGTATCCTGGTGATGGGTAAAGTTACCGCCACCCGCCCACCAGATCATTTTGATATTCGGATACGTTTGTTCTTTACCGTTATGCTGATATTTGCCGCCAGGATTTTCCAGCGCATCGACGATACGGGCAACAGGAATCGCCGTAATTCCGCCATCATCAGCGGCCTCGCTGGCCTGTCCGGCAATCGCCGCAGACATTTCTGGTAGCACTCCGCCAACACGCGTCGGGTTGCCACCGTTGGAGTAATGATAAGAGAAACCAAACCCGCCGCCCGGTGTACCAATCTGCCCTAACATCGCCGCCAGCGTCACCAGCATCCAGTGTTTCTGTTCACCATATTGCTGGCGCTGAATTCCCCAGCCTGCCATCAGCATTGTGCGATTTGCCGCCATCAGTTCAGCGAGTTTGACTATCTGCGCTTCCGGTACGCCAGTAATTTCCGCCGCCCAGGCCGCGCTCTTCGGCGTATTATCGCTCTTACCTGTCAGATACTCTTCAAACTGCGGATACCCGGTAGTGTATTTTTCAAGGAACACTTTATCGTGTTTGCCTTGTGTCATCAGGGTATGCGCAATCCCTAACATCAGTGCCACATCGGTGCCCATATTCGGTGCGATCCAGGTGGCATTATCGCCAAAGAATTCGATGGTTTCGGAGCAGATAGGATCAATGGCAATCACTGGTTTGCCAGATTTTTTCAGCTGATGGAAGTATTCCAGCCCTTGCTCATCGGTACTGCTCCAGGCAATTTTGAGCGTGTTCAGCGGGTTCATCCCCCACAGCACCACCACCTGGCTGTTTTCCAGAATAAGCGGCCAGGAGGTCTGCTGTTCATACACCTCTACAGAACCGACCACATGCGGCATGATCACCTGTGCCGCTCCGGTTGAATAATCGCCGCTATGCCCGGAATAACCGCCCGCCAGGTTCATATAACGTTGCAGTAAGGTTTGCGCTTTATGCAACACGCCAGAAGAACGCCAGCCGTAAGATCCGGCAAAAATGGCCGATGGTCCGTTAGCTTTACGAATACGATCGTGTTGTTCATGAATCAGTTTTAATGCTTGTTCCCAGCTCACCTGTACATAGGTATCTTCGCCACGACCTTTCGCCGGTTGCAGTGGATTATCGAGATAGCTTTTTCTCACCATCGGATGCTGAATACGCGCCGTGGTGTGTACCTGATCCGCCGCCGTAGACTGTAAGGAGTTCGGTATGGTTTTCGCCAGCGCGCCTGTCGAAGAAACAATCTTGCCGTCCTTCACTTCTACGTTCATCGCTCCCCAACGGCCCGCAGTGAGAATTTTGCCGCCCTTCTCTTCTGCCCATGCGGGTAGCGGTGCAGCCGATGTCACCACCAGCGTCCCTGCCGCAATACCGCTATGTTTAATAAATTCACGTCTTGTTAATGTCATAACTTCCTCCCTGATCAACGAGGATCACTGTTTCTCGGTAATATCTTTGGCGTTGTACTGGAAGTACCGCGTCAAAATGTCCAGTTCGTTTTCGCTCATGCTGGTTCGCGCCCCCATTCCTTTGGCAATGGACGGCCATGCATTGACGGTGTAATGGTCGGCGGCAATAGGGGCATGGCAGCCAGCGCAATAGGTATCGTCAAGTTTTTCAGCGTATTGCCATAGCGGTTTACGGTCCGCTAATGCGGGATCGATAAGCGACCCCTGCAAAGACGCCTGACGCCATTGATTGCCGTATTCGTCAGCCTGCCATTCCCCGTTTACCGTTAGCGCCTTGATACCTTCTTCACTTAATGTGGCGAGCGCCAGCCGTTGACCTGCCGCCAGGTAGAGCGTGTTTTCACTGCCCTGCATTTGATAACCCTGCAACCGAACAATTGGCTGTTTACCACTGACATCAACGACGGTAAGATCGGTACCAGGAGTCACGGTAGCCAGGTCGCCTATGCGAGAAGTTTTGAAAGGATAAATATGTGCGCCATTAGTAACTGAAGTAGCGGCCTGACTTTCCAGCTCATGCGCCGCGTTGTCATCCATTTTTATTTCTGGCGGAAAATGGGCAATGCCTTTATGGCAATCGATACAGGTTTCGCCGTCCTTTTGCGCTTTATTATGCATTTTTTGCGCAGATTCACTTTGCGAGGCAATATCCATGGCATCAAAAGAATGGCAACTACGGCAGGTTGCAGAGTCAGTTGCTTTTAATTCTTTCCATACTGTTTCGGCCATTTCCTGGCGATGAGCTTCGAACTTATCGTCACTGTCTATTTTGCCGCTAACAAATTCATGATAAATATCTTTAGATGCTTTTAATTTAGCAAATAAATAATCCATCCCTGACTTTGGAATATGGCAATCAGCACATTCCGCACGTATCCCTTTCTGGTTTGAAAAGTGGACAGTTCCCTGATATTCCTCAAAAGGTTTACTCATCGAGTGGCAGGAAAGGCAAAATGCGGTATCCGACGTTTTATGTAAGGCTTTTTGCGCCAGCAATAACCCGCCGCCACCAACCACAACCGCTATCAGCAAAAACAATAACCCAATGCGTTTTTTCCCTCGCATAGATTCCTCTAATTAAATTCCAGGACACCGATACCATTGTATAAATAAATACACAACGAATTGACTACTTGCTTAATTCGGCACAACACTGCCTGAAATAATCGATAAAGAATATGATTTATTACAATGTAATCATTAATTGCTAAGAAATAACCCAGTTGTTATTTAGAATATATATTTGTCAGTTTTGGCAATTTAAATCACATAATGAATGTGAATATATAAAATATTTTTAGCACAACGCTATGCGCACTGTCACCCGCTCAACAGATCACGGCAATCGTTCGTTTTTTATACTGCTCAGGGATAAAAAAAGGCCCCTGTTGAAATTGCAGGGGCCTGGTACGAGCAAGCATCATATTGGGCGACATGATGCAACGGTAAAAATCATTTGGCCTGATGGCGTTCAATGATTCCTTTCATTTCAGCAACCGCCGCCCCGTCTACGACATAACGCAAATACTCGTCCGCGTGTGCATCTGATGACATGGACAATCCTTGATTACGATAACGCATCGGTGAGGCTTGCCACGCTCCCGCGGAGCTATGGACTTCCAGCACTCCGGCATCGAGGAAGTGGTGCAGGTTTTCCGCACGGACTCCTGCTCCGGCCATAATGATTGGAGCATCACGATGGGCAATAAGTTCCATAATTTTTGATAAACCTTGCAGTGCGTCTGATTTTTGCCCTGATGTCAGTACCCGGGTAATGCCCAATTCCGTAAGATTATTGAGTGTATTTAAAGGGTTAGCGCACATATCGAAGGCGCGATGAAAAGTCACTGCCAGCGGACCGGCAGCAGCCATTATTTTTTCCATTCGTGGCATATCGACATTCCCGTCAACCTCGAGAACGCCCGTCACCAGTCCAGGAAAACCTAATTCGCGGACTGTGCGCACATCTTCAAGAATGGCGGCAAACTCACCGTCGCTGTAGCAAAAATCACCACCGCGTGGGCGGATAATCGGATGCACTGGGATCGTCACCCGCTGGCGCACGGATTTCAGTACCCCCAACGACGGCGTTAAGCCCCCCTCTTTTGGAGCTGCGCATAATTCAACTCTGTCAGCGCCGTTTTGCTGCGCCGTTAGCGCGCATTCCATGCTGTAACAGCAAATTTCCAGTAATGCCATTTTTGCTCCTTAGTTACGCCGACTGCTCGCTGGCAACGATCTCTTCAATGGACCACGGATGAAACTTAATGGTTGTTTTACCATCGGTGACCGCCAGCGTCGGATTCGGTAATCGTTCATGCTCACCTTTTGGCGAACTGGTTTTAACTGAGATCCCCGGCAGGCTGAGTCCTTCATCAGAAAGCAATGCCAGCGCACGGGCATTCAGCGTTTCTGGATCACCCGGCAGAACGATTTCAATATGTTCCCAACCTTCGTGCGGGTAACGTTTTTCCCCGGGCCACGGTAGCTCCACAATGGAAAACTGCCAGTGCGCAACCTGTACCGGTTCATGCAATTTAAACAGACAAATCGGTCTGCCATTGATCATATTTTCTGACAAAAGCTCGCCGCACTGTTCAAACCCGCGACGCCAGCGTTCAGCGGTGACGTTTTGATGGCAACGCAAGGAAATGTGATCGGCAGTCAGCGGAGTGATATCCAACCCCAGACGGCGGGAAAGTTCATCTAATGCGTGGGTAAATCGCGGTAAATCCGATGCAATATCCTGCAGCTCGTCGATAGATTGCCAGTTCGCCATAATCACTCTTCGTCTTTCATTAAAAGCGTTAATTTACCCTGTTGCCCTGCGCCAACCAACCGCTGATTTCGCGCCGCTCCTGATGCAATAGTGAAAACGGCAATACGCCCCGCGCACGTTGCTGACGAAAACAGCCATTTGCAGTATACTCCCGCCCTAATTTCTTTAACTGGTGCGGGCAATTTTTGCTCGCTTCATCAATGTAAGGTATTCCGGTGAATATTCAGGCTCTTCTCTCAGAAAAAGTCCGTCAGGCCATGATTGCGGCAGGCGCGCCTGCGGATTGCGAACCGCAGGTTCGTCAGTCAGCAAAAGTTCAGTTCGGCAACTATCAGGCTAACGGCATGATGGCAGTTGCTAAAAAACTGGGTATGGCACCGCGACAATTAGCAGAGCAGGTGCTGACTCATCTGGATCTTAACGGTATCGCCAGCAAAGTTGAGATCGCCGGTCCAGGCTTTATCAACATTTTCCTTGATCCGGCATTCCTGGCTGAACATGTTCAGCAGGCGCTGGCGTCCGATCGTCTCGGTGTTGCTATGCCAGAAAAACAAACCATTGTGGTTGACTACTCTGCGCCAAACGTGGCGAAAGAGATGCATGTCGGTCACCTGCGCTCTACCATTATTGGTGACGCAGCAGTGCGTACTCTGGAGTTCCTCGGTCACAAAGTGATTCGCGCAAACCACGTCGGCGACTGGGGCACTCAGTTCGGTATGCTGATTGCATGGCTGGAAAAGCAGCAGCAAGAAAACGCCGGTGAAATGGAGCTGGCTGACCTTGAAGGTTTCTACCGCGATGCGAAAAAGCATTACGACGAGGATGAAGAGTTTGCCGAGCGTGCACGTAACTACGTGGTAAAACTGCAAAGCGGTGACGAATATTTCCGCGAGATGTGGCGCAAACTGGTCGACATCACCATGACGCAGAACCAGATCACCTACGATCGTCTGAACGTGACGTTGACCCGCGATGACGTCATGGGTGAAAGTCTCTACAACCCAATGCTGCCGGGTATCGTGGCGGACCTGAAAGCCAAAGGTCTGGCAGTAGAAAGTGAAGGCGCGACCGTTGTATTCCTTGATGAGTTCAAAAACAAGGAAGGCGAACCGATGGGCGTTATCATTCAGAAGAAAGATGGCGGCTATCTCTACACCACCACTGATATCGCCTGTGCGAAATATCGTTATGAAACACTGCATGCCGATCGCGTGCTGTATTACATCGACTCCCGTCAGCATCAACACCTGATGCAGGCGTGGGCTATCGTCCGCAAAGCAGGCTATGTACCGGAATCCGTACCGCTGGAACACCACATGTTCGGCATGATGCTGGGTAAAGACGGCAAACCGTTCAAAACCCGCGCGGGTGGTACAGTGAAACTGGCCGATCTGCTGGATGAAGCCCTGGAGCGTGCACGCCGTCTGGTGGCAGAAAAGAACCCGGATATGCCAGCCGACGAGCTGGAAAAACTGGCTAACGCGGTTGGTATTGGTGCGGTGAAATATGCGGATCTCTCCAAAAACCGCACCACGGACTACATCTTCGACTGGGACAACATGCTGGCGTTTGAGGGTAATACCGCGCCATACATGCAGTATGCTTACACGCGTGTATTATCCGTGTTCCGTAAAGCAGAAATTGACGAAGAGCAACTGGCTGCAGCTCCGGTAATCATCCGTGAAGATCGTGAAGCGCAACTGGCAGCTCGCCTGCTGCAGTTTGAAGAAACCCTCACTGTGGTTGCCCGTGAAGGCACGCCGCATGTGATGTGTGCTTACCTGTACGATCTGGCCGGTCTGTTCTCTGGCTTCTACGAGCACTGCCCGATCCTCAGCGCAGAAAACGAAGAAGTGCGTAACAGCCGTCTGAAACTGGCACAACTGACGGCGAAGACGCTGAAGCTGGGTCTGGATACGCTGGGTATTGAGACAGTAGAGCGTATGTAATCGCGTTATACGGCAACAGCCGATGTCATTGCAGACATCGGCTTTTTTATCATTAACGATAATTTACAATCACTTCATTCCGTTGAATCTTTAGCGGCGGAATTAACCGCCCACCGCCAGGCACTTCCCAGATAAAGCGCAACGGTTCTGCCGCCGGTATACCGGAAAAGGCCATGGTGGTTCCACTCTGCCCCTCTAATTCGACACAACGAGATTGTGAACACAAGCGAACCCGCAGTCCTGCAGGTGTCGGACCGATAAGCTGATAACGCCACGCCACCAGCGTCATCAATCCTGAAGCAGGTTGTCGCGTAGAAAGAGGCGCTGACGACATCGATTCACCGCGATGATTTAGCGTAACGCCCACGCTACTCGCCTGCCACATCCCCTCCCCGGCGGCTTGCACCAGCAGCGGAAACAATAATATTGCTAATAAGGCTCTCATTATTTGCCGCCAATCGTCGCCGTCATACGGATATGTCGGTTATCTGATAGTTCCAGATTCGACAGCACCACTAACTGCGGCAAGCTGCGGCGCAGGAAGCGAGACAATAATGGTCGCAGCGCGTGGTTCACCAACAATACCGGCGGCGCACCCAACATCTCCTGACGGGATAGCGCTTCCTGAGTTTGCGCCAACAAGCGATCCGCCAGCCCTGGCTCCAGTCCCCCCCCGCCCTGCAATGCCTGTAGCAACAAACGTTCCAGCGGTGTATCGAGGCCAATAACATGGACTTCATCTTTGCCAGGAAACCACTGCTGGGTAATCGCCCGTCCCAACGCCACGCGCACGACGGCGGTTAATTCATGTGGATCGCTCTGAATGGGCGCATGTTCCGCCAGCGTTTCGAGAATGGTGCGCATATCGCGAATCGGCACTTTTTCATCGAGCAGATTTTGCAGCACTTTATGCAGTGTGGTAAGCGTGACGACGCCAGGAACGAGATCTTCCGTCAGCTTTGGCATCTCCTGGGCGACGCGATCCAGCAGCTGTTGCGCCTCCTGACGACCAAACAGCTCTGCGGCATGCTGGCTAATGAGGTGGTTAAGATGCGTTGCCACCACCGTGCTGGCCTCAACCACGGTGTACCCCTGAATCTGCGCCTGTTCTTTAAGCGCACTTTCAATCCAGATAGCATTCAGGCCAAATGCCGGATCGACGGTCGCCTCACCAGGTAACGTCCCGGCAGCGGTTCCAGGGTTAATCGCCAACCAACGCCCCGGATAAGCATCACCACTGCCTATCTCCACGCCTTTCATCAAAATGCGATAGCGGGCAGGTTGCAGATCCATATTGTCGCGAATGTGCACCACTGGCGGCAGAAACCCCATCTCCTGGGCAAATTTCTTGCGGATACTGCGTATACGGCCCAACAACTCACCATCCTGCTGGAAATCGACCATCGGGATCAGTCGATAACCCACTTCCATTCCCAGAGAATCTTCCAGTTGTACATCGTTCCACGTCGCTTCGACAACGGTATTATTCTCTGCCATTTTTACCGGTTTTGGTTCGGCAGGCGCTTTTTGTTCACGTCCGCGGATCCACCAGGCCAGTCCCAGCAATCCGGCAGTGAACAGCAAAAATACCAGGTTCGGCATTCCAGGCACCAGGCCGAGTAAACCGAGCACGGCGGCGCTTAATAACATAACGCTTGGGTTACTGAAAAGCTGATTCACCATCTGCTCGCCAACATCCTGATCGGTGCTGACACGTGTAACGATGACGCCCGCGGCGGTAGAAATCACCAGTGCCGGGATTTGTGCCACCAGACCGTCGCCAATGGTCAATAGCGTATAACTTTCCGCCGCGTGCCCCATGCTCATGCCATGTTGCAGCACACCGACCAGCAATCCGCCGACAACGTTAATGACCATGATGAGGATCCCGGCGATGGCATCGCCGCGAACAAACTTACTTGCCCCGTCCATCGAGCCGTAAAAATCGGCTTCCTGAGTCACTTCGGAGCGGCGTTTTTTCGCTTCATCTTCACCAATCAATCCAGCGTTAAGGTCGGCGTCAATCGCCATCTGCTTACCCGGCATACCATCGAGAACAAAGCGCGCGCCCACTTCCGCAATACGCCCGGCACCTTTGGTGATAACCATAAAGTTGATGATCACGAGAATGACGAACACCACGATACCGATAGCGAAATTGCCACCAACGAGGAAGTGACCGAACGCTTCGACCACCTTTCCAGCCGCCGCCGCGCCGGTATGCCCTTCCATCAAAATGATACGGGTTGAAGCCACGTTAAGTGCCAGACGCAACAGCGTGGTAAACAACAGGATGGTCGGAAACGCAGCAAACTCAAGCGTGCGCTGGGTAAACATCGCCACCAGCAACACCATGATCGACAAGGCAATATTGAAGGTAAACAGCAGGTCGAGTATGAATGCGGGCAGTGGCAGTACCATCATCGACAAGATCAACAGGATCAAAATCGGTCCGGCAAGGATCTGCCATTGTGTCGATTTCAGGTTTGCAGGCAGGCGCAGCATCGCGGCCAGATTACTCATGGGTCGGTTTCTCGTTAATAAAATCCAGGGCTTCCGGCACCGGAAGATGTGTAGGTTGTACAGGGCGTTGTCCACCAGCCAGACGCCAGCGTTTCAGTTGCCAGACCCAGGCCAGCACTTCCGCCACCGCGGCGTACAGTTGACCCGGGATTTGTTGACCGATCTCCGCATGTCGATACAGCGCACGCGCCAGCGGCGGCGCTTCAAGCGTCGGGACGTTATTTTCAGCGCCAATTTCACGAATGCGCAGCGCGACCAGCCCTGCACCTTTAGCGACCACTTTCGGTGCGCTCATTTTGTTTTCGTCATACTGCAACGCTACCGAATAGTGGGTCGGGTTATTGACAATGACATCCGCTTTCGGCACATCGGCCATCATCCGACGCCGTGCGGCCGCTCGCTGCATCTGACGGATCCGCCCTTTAACATGGGGGTCGCCTTCGCTTTGTTTGAACTCATCACGAATATCCTGCCGTGACATTCGCAGCTTTTTCAGGTGGCTGAAGATTTGGAAAAAGACGTCAAATCCCACCATTGGAATGACACCAAGCACCACCAGCAGCGCGCATAGCCCTACCAGATCCATCGCATTACCCATGGCGGTAATCGGAGACTCGGCCATTAAGCGCATCATCTGCGGCCAGTGATGCCAGAGAAAAAACCCCGTCACGCTGCCAACCAGGATGGTTTTCAAAATTGCCTTAAGCAACTCCGCGCCAGTCTGTGCCGAGAACATCCGTTTAATGCCCGGTAGCGGGTTGAGTTTGGAAAACTTCGGCTGCAAGGATTTTCCGCTAAATACCAGCCCCCCCAGCATAACCGGAGAAATAATCGCCACCAGCACCACGCCGCTAATCAGCGGTAGCAGCGCCAGCATGGCTTCTCTGATCAGCAGAATAATCTGCCCGAGGATCAGATTCGGGTCATTGATAATACTGTGATCAAAATGCAGCCCTGCGGAGAGCATGCCCGACAATCGACGGGCCAGCGACACACCGCCAAACCAGATAACACTAACGCCCACCAGCAAAATCAGCAGTGAAGTCAGTTCACGGGAACGCGGGATTTGCCCCTCTTCCCGCGCTTTTTCTAGTCGGTGAGGTGTGGGGGCTTCTGTTTTGTCGTCGCTCTCGTCAGACACGTCGCCAATCCTGGAAAGAGTATTAAGCGTAAATGATGCCAGAGCGCAAAGCGTTCAATGGTTTGAGTAAGGGGCAAAACAGGCGGGATTTAGGGCTTTTGCCACAGCACATCAGGCATGGTGACATGTTTGTCGGGTACGGCGTAAACGCCTTATCCAACCTTGAAGATCTGATGTGACGCGGCCACGTCACATCAGGCAATACAAATCAAAATCCAAGACTATCCAACAAATCGTCCACCTGATCCTGACTGGCTACCACACCGGCTTTGCTGGTATCGACCTGAGGTCCATTAAGCAAACTCTGGTTTTCACGTTTTGGACGCGACTCCTGTTCCGGGATGTTTTCCAACAGCACCATCAGCAACTGACGTTCGATCTCCTGAATGACATCCATCATCCGCTTAATGACCTGTCCGGTGAGATCCTGAAAATCCTGCGCCATCATGATTTCCAGCAGTTGCGCGTTAGTAAAGCTGGTATGCGCGGGGACATCTGCCAGAAATTGCCGCGTGTCTGTTACCAGTTCACGGGCGTCGGCAAGGTCAATCGGATCGGCAAACCAGTCATCCCAACGTTGGGTTAACGCTTTTGCTGATTTCTCCATTTGATCCTGATGCGGTTGTGACGCCTCAACACTGTTCAGCGCCCGCTCCGCAGCCTGGGCGGTCATCTGCACAACATAGTACAAACGATCGCGCGCATCGGGGATGGCTTCCGCTGCTTCGGCAATGGCCTGATCCAGCCCCAGCTCCCGCAAACTGTCGCGCAGCATACGCGTCAGGCTGCCGATGCGCGCAATGATATCGCCAGCTGAATGCTCGTCAGCAGGTTTGATTGATGGTTGCATCATAGTCGCATCCTCACATGCCCAGTTTCTCAAAGATTTTGTTGAGTTTTTCCTCCAGCGTCGCAGCGGTAAATGGTTTCACCACATAGCCACTGGCCCCCGCTTGCGCCGCAGCAATGATGTTCTCTTTCTTCGCTTCTGCAGTCACCATTAACACTGGCAATGCCGACATCGCGCCATCCGCACGAATCGTTTTCAGCAACTCCAGGCCATCCATATTGGGCATGTTCCAGTCGGAGATAACAAATCCATAACCGCCTGCCTGCAACTTATTGAGAGCATCGAGGCCATCTTCCGCTTCCTCAACATTATTGAATCCCAGCTCTTTCAGCAGGTTACGCACTATGCGTCGCATGGTGGAAAAGTCATCCACAACCAAAAATTTAAGTTCTTTATCCGCCATTTCACACTCCTGATTTAAATACGTATCGCCTGTCCGGCACTAATTTTTGCCAGCATTTGCTGACTTACCTGGCTAAGATCGACCACTTCGCAGACACCACCCATATTGATGGCCTCGCGCGGCATGCCGAACACCACGCAACTTGCTTCGTTTTGCGCAAGGGTCCATGCCCCCGCCTGACGCATCGCCAACATTCCCGCCGCGCCGTCGTTGCCCATACCGGTTAGGATTACCCCAACCGCATTACGCCCCGCCTGTTTGGCCACAGAATGGAACAACACATCTACCGATGGCCGATGGCGATTAACCGCAGGGCCATCGTGAATTTTGATTTGATAATTTGCGCCACTACGCGCCAGCTCCATATGCCGATCGCCCGGCGCGATATAGGCATGTCCCGGCAAGACGCGCTCTCCGTCTTCGGCTTCTTTAACCCCGATCTGGCAAAGCTTATTAAGTCTGTCGGCAAAAGAGCGGGTGAAACCGGGCGGCATATGCTGGGTAATTAACAGTGCCGGACTGGAAAGCGGCAACGGTTGCAGTACGTGACGAATTGCCTCAGTTCCACCCGTTGAAGCACCAATCGCAATCAGTTTTTCAGAACTCAACAACGGCCCCGCCTTCAGCGTTGTCGGTACCGACAATGGCTTATGTGCTGCAAGGCTCGCCTTTGCTGCCGTACGCACCTTTTCAGCAATCATTTCGCTATATGCCAGCATTCCTTCGCGAATACCCAGTTGCGGTTTGGTGACAAAATCTATCGCCCCCAGCTCCAGCGCGCGCAGCGTAACTTCTGACCCTTTGCCGGTCAGGGAAGAAACCATCACAACGGGCATTGGACGCAAACGCATTAATTTTTCGAGGAAATCCAGTCCGTCCATCCGCGGCATTTCAACATCCAGCGTCAATACATCGGGATTGAATTTCTTAATCAAATCACGCGCAACCAGCGGATCAGGGGCGGTCGCCACCATTTCCATGTCGCTATGGCTGTTGATGATTTCTGTCATGATCTGGCGCATCAGTGCCGAATCATCGACAGATAACACCCTGATTTTGCTCATCGTTAATCCTTACTTAGCGCATACACCGTCTGACCACGCAGCGTGAAGCGGCGCTCAAGGTGGCTAAAGTTTTCAGAGTGACCCGCAAACAGCAATCCGTCGGGTTTAAGGAGCGGAACAAAGCGGCGCAAAATCTTCTGCTGGGTAGTTTGATCGAAGTAGATCATGACGTTACGACAGAAGATCGCATCAAACGGCCCCGGCACGGTGTACTGTTTCGCCAGTAAATTCAGCGGGGCAAAATCAACATAGTTCGCCAGCTCCTGACGCACGCGTACCAGCCCTTCATGCGGTCCCGTCCCTCGCATGAAATACCGTTGCAGTTGCTGCGGCGTCAGGTTTTTCAACTCTTCATGGCGATAAATACCGCTTCTGGCTTTTTCCAGCACTTCGGTGTCGATATCGCTGGCAAACACTTTCCAGCGTCCGGGCGCGGTGCCCAATGTATCAGCCAGCGTCATCGCTATGCTGTACGGCTCTTCGCCGGTTGAAGCCGCCGCGCTCCATACGCGATACTCGCCAGAACGGCGACGTGCGTGATCCGCGAGCAGAGGAAAATGGTGTGCCTCACGGAAAAATGCCGTCAGATTCGTGGTCAGCGAATTGATAAACGCCTGCCACTCACCGCTGTGCTGATTAGATTCCAGCAAGTTCAGGTAATGACCGAAATCCGCCAGTCCCAGCGCACGCAAACGACGAACCAGTCGGTTGTAAACCATGTCGCGTTTATGGTCAGCCAGAACGATCCCGGCTCGTTGATAGATCAATTGACTTATCCGCCGAAAATGCGCGTCGGAAAGCGCCAGGCGCTCGGTCATCTGTAACAATAAAGACGTTTGCCCACAGGGCAGAGATGAAGTCATAGCGCCTTCTCAATCACTTCAGGATACCACTGGCGCAATTTGTAACTGCGCCGACTCATGTCGTGCTACTTCATGTTCTTCAAGGGTAAATACCGCCACACGCGACGAAAGATGGTCGGCCTGATTCAGTCGTTGCAAATCGTCGCGAAATGCCCAAAAGACATGCCGTTACTGCCAATCTGCAAGATCCCGCAGAGAATCAAAATTAAAAACAGCGTGGTCGAAATTCGAATACGATTAAACATCAACGCTCCCCATCAGGCGGCAATGACCGCTTTAGTAAATACTCGTCAAAATGTTTCCCAGTTTGGATCTTGTTCAGCAATTCGCAGTCGTGGCTGTGCCGGTGGTTGCTCACTGGCAGGACGGGATGGTGTTTGCGGTTTATTGGTGAGTGGGCTGGCTGCCAGACGGAACGCGGAAACCGCTTGCGTTAAACGACTCGCCTGTTCTTCCAGCGCAGCTGCGGCGGCAGCTGATTCCTGCACCAGCGATGCGTTCTGTTGCGTGACGCGATCCATTTCCGAAACCGCCAATGCGACTTGATCGATGCCACGGCTCTGTTCATCCGATGCTGATGCAATCTCGCCCATAATGTCAGTCACGCGAGTGACAGCATTGACGATATTGTTCATTGTTTCCCCAGCGCTTTCGACCAGCACCGAACCGGTATCAACGCGCGAGACGGAGTCTTCAATGAGGACTTTGATCTCTTTTGCCGCCTGTGCACTGCGACTGGCAAGATTACGCACTTCACCCGCCACCACGGCAAAACCACGGCCCTGTTCACCCGCTCGCGCGGCTTCAACAGCGGCATTCAGCGCGAGGATATTAGTCTGGAAGGCAATACCATCGATAACGCTGATAATGTCGGCAATTTTCTTCGAACTATCGGCGATCTCATGCATCGTTTTCACTACGCCATCCACCACTTTGCCGCCGTGCTGGGCGGTGTCGGAGGCACTTTGCGCCAGTTGCGAGGCCTGGCGGGCGTTATCGGCGTTTTGCTTCACTGTCGCGGTGAGCTGCTCCATGCTGGCGGCAGTTTCTTCCAGCGCGGATGCCTGCTGTTCAGTACGGGAGGAAAGATCGGTGTTGCCCGCCGCAATTTCACGGGTACCGGCATAGATGGCATCTGAACCTTCGCGCACATGAGTGACGGTGTCAGTCAAAGAGCGTTGCATATGTGAAACGCTCTGCGCCAGGTCGCCCATTTCACTGCGCCCGTCAATGGTCAGGGTATTCGCCAGGTTACCACCGGCAATTTCGCGAATATGCGCAATAATTTTTGCCAGCGGTGTAAGCAACATACGGCGAATGCCGTACCACGCCACCAGCAGAATCAATACCACCACCAGCGCGATAACCGCCAGTTGCCACTGGGCAAATCGGTAATCATCTGCGTTGTCAGTGACGATATCGCGATACAGTTTTTCACTGCTGAGGGCGTACTGAGCAAACGCTTCGCCCATTGCATTTTGCATTCCCTGGGTTGGCTGAGCGAAATAAGCTCCAGTATTGCCATAATCAAGATAATCAATCAGTTCAGTTAACGCTGTGTGATAGTTTTTATATTTTTCATCAATATTACGACTGGTAGCGACCATTTCAGGTAACGGTGCCATGCTTTTGAATTTTTTATAATGAGTCGCGGCCTGGGCCAATGTTTTCCTGGCACTATCGAGCAACTCAACTTTGGCATTACTTTGCTGATTGGATGAATCCATCATCATCCGCACCGCTGAACGACTCAGGTTAATGCGCGTTTGTAGCATTAAATCCCATGTTGACGTCAGCTCGCCCTGCTGTTCCCGTAATTGATTGGAAACCACAAAGCTCTTCTGGCTATGGTGAAGGGAAGAAAAAAACAGACTGCCGGAAATAAGCTGTAACAGTGCGAATACCCCCAGCACCATTACCAACAGCGTGACTACGCGGATACGGTTAATCATAAGGCACCTTCCTGAAAACAAGTTGATCTCGTTATCGGCAAGGAGGGGGGAAACTTTATTGCTGATGCCA
This sequence comes from Escherichia coli DSM 30083 = JCM 1649 = ATCC 11775, assembly GCF_003697165.2. Classification (GTDB taxonomy): domain Bacteria; phylum Pseudomonadota; class Gammaproteobacteria; order Enterobacterales; family Enterobacteriaceae; genus Escherichia; species Escherichia coli. The sequence goes on along the minus strand of NZ_CP033092.2, from coordinate 2,129,908 downwards.
CCCGCCGCGAAATTGAAATAAAAAACCCGATGCGCAGATCATCGGGTTCATTTCAATTGAGGAAATCGGGAGAATTACGCCACTTCTGACGCCGCGCTATCTAACAGCGCCATCTCTTCGCTGTTCAGCAGTTTTTCGATGTTCACCAGAATCAACATGCGGTCGCCCAGTGCGCCCAGTCCTGTGAGATATTCGGTTGAAAGCGTCACGGCAAATTCCGGTGCCGGACGAATTTGCTCCGCCGTCAATGAAAGCACGTCTGAGACGCCGTCAACCACGATGCCGACCACCCGCTGTCCGAGATTCAGGACGATAACTACCGTGTTGTCGTTATAGTCCACATCCACCTGGCTGAACTTAATTCGTAAGTCAACAATCGGCACAATAACGCCGCGCAGATTCGTGACGCCTTTGATAAACGCTGGCGTGTTCGCAATCCGTGTCACCTGATCGTAGCCACGGATCTCCTGCACTTTCAGAATATCAATACCGTACTCTTCATCACCAAGGGTAAATACCAGAAATTCCTGGCCTGACGGCTCGCTGGCCAGCTTTGTTACATTCGTCATACCGGTCATATTGTTACCTTTTTACTCATTCAGGCGGCGGTGTTCGCCATACGTTGTTCGCGGTTTATCGCCTGCAAGGCGGAGACATCAACAATCAGTGCCACGCTGCCGTCGCCAAGAATGGTCGCAGCAGAAATGCCGGGGACTTTGCGATAGTTACTTTCAAGGTTTTTAACCACAACTTGGTGTTGACCAATTAATTGATCCACCAGCAAGGCGTAGCGGCGACCGCCACTTTGTAAGATCACCACAATTCCCTGGGTAGCTTCGGTTTTCGCGCCCGCGACGTTGAACACTTTCCACAGTTCGACGATAGGCAGATATTCACCCCGCACTTCCAGCACCCGCTCGCCGCCGGCCAGTGGATGGAGATCGGCTTCACGGGGTTGCAGTGATTCCATAACAGCATTCAGCGGCAGAATGAAAACTTCATCCGCAACGCGTACGGACATGCCGTCGAGGATGGCCAGCGTCAGCGGCAGTAAAATGCGGATCGTCGTGCCAGTACCCTGCATCGACTGGATCTCGACATGACCGCCCATCTCCTGGATATTACGTTTAACGACGTCCATGCCGACGCCACGCCCGGAGACGTCGGTGACCTGCTCCGCCGTGGAGAAGCCAGGGGCAAATATCAGCATCGCAACTTCGTCGTCGCTCATGTTTTCGCTGACGGTCAGACCTTGCGAGGCCGCTTTTGCCAGAATTCGTTCACGGTTTAGCCCCGCCCCATCGTCGGTCACTTCAATGCAAATGTTGCCGCCCTGATGTTCGGCAGACAGAATTAAATTTCCGACGCTGTTTTTACCTGCAGCGAGCCGTTTTTCTGGCAGTTCAATACCGTGATCGAGGCTATTGCGTACCAGGTGGGTCAGCGGGTCGATAATGCGTTCAATCAGGCTCTTGTCGAGTTCAGTAGAACTGCCCACCAGCGTCAGTTCTACCTGCTTGCCGAGTTTTCCCGCCAGATCACGCACCAGCCGGGGATAACGACTAAAGACATATTCCATCGGCATCATGCGAATCGACATCACTGATTCCTGCAAATCACGGGCGTTACGTTGTAACTGCCCCATGCTGGTAATCAAATCACCATGATTAACCGGGTCCAGTTCGCTGGAACGCTGGGCAAGCATGGACTGGGTGATGACCAGCTCACCGACGAGGTTAATTAATTGATCAACCTTTTCTACCGCTACACGGATGCTGGTGGATTCACTGCTGCGCGTCGTTTTTTCCCGCTCCACGCGACCGATTGGCGCTTGTTCGGCTGCCAGTTTAAGCATTGGTGGGGTGGATATTTTTGGCGAGACGTCTACTGTTTCAAAGGTAATCTGATCGGCTTCAATCACAAAACAGAGTACCGCAGTGATGTCATCTTCGGCGATGTCGTCCGGTAATATTGCCGAGAGAGAATCCGCCCCTTTCACCACGTCAGTTAACGTTGTCAGATGCCCCAACTCTTCTTCCAGCAGGTCGACTTCGCCGGCCTTCAGGCGCGAAAGGATAATTCGTCGCGGTGACTGACTACGACTCTGCTCATCTTGCGGTTCACTTTTGGCAACCACACTTAATCGGGTCACTGCGGATGGCGTTTCGCCTTTCGCTTCTAATGCCAGTTGACGTAAGGCCTGGCAGATATAATTGAAGCTGGCGGCATCCGGCTCTTGCGACTGTTTATAAGCGTCGAGCTGTTCTTGCATGATGTCCTTCGTTTCCAAAAACAGATTGATAATGTCGGTGTTGAGTTGCATCTCACCTCGTCTGGCTTCATCGAGCAGGTTTTCCATCAGATGCGTGGTTTCCTGCAAAACGCTGAAGCCAAAGGTTCCTGCCCCTCCTTTGATCGAGTGGGCAGCCCGAAAGATGGCATTCAACTGTTCGGCATCTGGCGCTTCCGGCTGCAAAACCAGCAGATGCTGCTCCATATCAGCCAACAGTTCGTCCGCTTCATCAAAAAATGTCTGATAAAAATCGCTTATATCCATGCTCACGCTGTCACCTCGGTTCGGCTGATGGCATTGTGGGAACACTGACCTGTGGTGCAACCTCAGGTTTTTCCAGGGCGCTTACTGGCTCATTCTGGCTTTCGGCGTTTTCATGCAAAATGGCCTGTTCGGCGTGTTTGTTCAGTACCAGCAGGCTGATGCGACGGTTGACGGCATCATCAGGTCCGCGATCGCTTAAGCGCATCGTTGCCGCCATGCCGACGACACGTAACACTTTGCCGCCATTCAACCCACCAACCATCAGTTCGCGGCGGGATGCATTGGCACGATCGGCAGAAAGCTCCCAGTTGCTGTAACCTTTCTCACCGCTGGCGTAGGGAAAATCATCGGTATGACCCGAGAGGCTAATTCGGTTGGGAATACCGTTCAGTACGGGCGCGATGGCGCGCAGAATGTCGCGCATATAGGGTTCGACGTCGGCACTGCCAGTTCTAAACATCGGGCGATTCTGGCTATCGATGATCTGAATACGTAGACCTTCCTGGACCAGATCGATTTTGAGATGTGGACGTAACGCCCGCAGTTTCGGATCGGACTCAATCAACTGGTCGAGATCGCCACGCAATTTCCGCAATCGACTTTGCTCCATGCGTTTTTTCAGCTCTTCGATGTTCGGCTGCTTATTCACTTCCCCCTGGCTTTGGGTGTAATCATCACCACCGCCGGGAATTGGGCTTTCACTATTAGAAATGCGATCGCCACCCGTAACCGCTGTCGCCAGCGGAGTCCGGAAGTACTCCGCAATCTGAATCAGCTCTTTTGGACTGGAGATAGAGATCAGCCACATCACCAGAAAAAAGGCCATCATTGCGGTCATAAAGTCGGCATAAGCAATCTTCCACGATCCATGTGCTGCTCCGTGGCTTTTGGCTTTGCGTCGTTTGACGACAATAATCGGATGCGCTTGATTCTTCATGCTTCCTCGGTTGTCGTCTGTTGTTGCGGATTTTTCACCGCACGCACATGCTCTTCCAGCTCAATAAACGACGGACGTTCGCTGGAATAGAGCGTTTTGCGACCAAACTCAACGGCGATAGGCGGTGCGTAACCGTTCAGATTAGAAAGCAGAGTGACTTTGACGCACTGCATCATTTTGCTGGTTTCGGCGCTTTTCTGACGTAAAACACTCGCTAATGGGGAAATAAATCCGTAAGCCAATAAAATACCGAGGAAAGTCCCCACCATCGCATGAGCGATAAGCGCCCCCAGCTCGGCGGCAGGACGATCGGCTGAACCTAACGCGTGAACGACCCCCATTACAGCCGCAACAATACCAAACGCCGGAAGTGAGTCCCCGACCAGCGCCAGACTGTTCGCCGGGACTTCTGCCTCGCTTTCGTGCGTCTCAATCTCTTCATCCATCAGAGCTTCGATTTCGAAGGTGTTCATGTGACCGCTGATAATCAGGCGCAGATAATCGACGATAAATTCAAGCATGACGCTATCCGCAAGGATGCGTGGGTAGCTGGCGAAGATCTCGCTCTCACGGGGATTTTCAATATCGCGTTCCAGCGAAAACATCCCCATCTGCCGCGATTTCGCCATCAACCGATAAAGCAGAGCCAGCAGATCCATATACATTGCTTTGGTGTATTTGGAGCGACGAAACAGCAACGGCAGCGCCTTCAGCGTGCCTTTAATCGCTTTGCCATTATTGCCGACGATAAACGACCCAATCCCTGCACCGGCAATAATCACCAGTTCAGCGGGTTGATAGAGTGCTCCAAGGCTTCCACCGGTCATCAAATAACCGCCGAAAACTGTACCGAGAACAACCAGGTAACCTAATAAGATAAGCACGACATCATCCTTCCACTGTTGACCATGACAGGATGTTCAGTCGTCAGGCGTTAACACGCGATAGGGGCAAAAGAAAGCAGCGGTACATCGTTACCGCTGCTGGAATGTTTCGCCACACCGTATCAGTTAAACAGCCTGTACTCTCTGTTCATCCAGCAGTTGTGGGATAATATCGGCAGGATTCTGGGAAAGTTTACGTCTTTTTACTGCCCGGGATGGCGGCTGACATAAGCTGCAGGCAAAGCTGCCAACAGGCTGGTGAGCATGGGTAATAAAATTGCCGCCGCAGCAGTTGCAGCTGGAAAGTTGCAGTAATCCACTTTCAACAAACCGCACCAATGTCCAGGCACGGGTTAATGCCAGCAGCGGTCCTTCTTCTGCTTGCGGGCACTGTTCAAGGTATAAACGGTAGGCTTTGATCACCGCATCGACGCCATTACACAAGCCAGTTTTCAGTAAAAACTGCCATGCATTACAGAACATCGAAGCATGAACGTTTTGTTCCCAGGTCATAAACCAGTCGGTTGAAAATGGCAGCATGCCTTTCGGCGGTGGGCTTCCGCGCAGTTCTTTATAGAGTTTTATCAGACGTCCGCGACTTAACTGTGTTTCGCTTTCCAGCATCTGCAAACGAGCGCCCAGGGTGATCAATTCCATTGCCAGCTGAATATCCCGCGCTTCCTGAACAATGCTTTTTTCACTCATGATCAGGCCCTTTTCTTGCGCAGCGCTTCTTCAGGCTGATTAACATCATTCAGCAAGCGTGTTGAGAGCATGATGCCGGTATGAATTTGCTGGAGATCGTCAACGCGGGAATCTTGCGTCAACTGAGTAATCGTCTGGTGGCTGTCAAAACGGAAGTGACAAACCAGTTGATTGGTTTCTGCCAGCTTAACCATTTGCGGAAGAGTCAGTGCCGCTAACGTTGTCGCCATTTCTTCATTTATGCCGAGACGAAACATAGCGGACGCTTTGTCCTGAACAATCAGACGCTGTGCAAGTAGTAAATATGACAAGTTGATGTCATAAATGTGTTTCAGCAACTCGGAGGTATGCATTATTCCCACCCAGAATAACCAACTTTATTTTTATGCGGTCTCACCGCACCCCGTGATGTCGCCGGGAAGCCCCGGTAAAAAATAATTAGCATTAGAATAGTTGCGATAAGCTGCAATAAGCAGACCCACCTTTTTGGTTTAATAAGTCCTTACAAATAGAAGGGGGTCTTTACACTTATCTAAGATTTTTCCTAAATCGACGCAACTGTACTCGTCACTACACGCACATACAACGGAGGGGGGCTGCGATTTTCAATAATGTGTGATGCAGATCACACAAAACGCTCAATTACTTAACATAAATGTATAAGTCATACTTTTGTTTTGGGTGTATTTCAATCTGTTAAAAAATTTTTCGCTACACTGGCAAGCAAAAATGAAACAGGAATAATCGAAATGGGATGTTGCGCACAGTTAAAATAACTCACCGTAAATAATCATCTGCTATAAATAATCGCTTTAATGCAATACCAGATAAGCCATTTTTAAACAAACACTTACCGCACAACAAACTAATTAACTACAAAGAAAGGCAACAATCAACCCAATGTTAATAAAATGTTTTACATATATTAACCACTTGTTCAATATGGGAAATCAGTACATTATTTTCTTATAAATACAGTTGAAATCATATGATAACCAAGAGCAATTGATTAATTGTATTTACTAATGACCAGACTAATATTTACCTGTTTAACTGAGTTGGGATTGCGTCGTTTCTCCATTAGGAGTAAAGCTTTAATGTCACCTGAAGTTCACAGAATAAGGAACAGGTTATGAGCTATAGCAATATTCTTGTCGCCGTTGCGGTTACACCGGAAAGTCAGCAACTGCTGGCAAAAGCGGTATCTATCGCCAGGCCAGTAAAGGGACACATCAGTTTAATTACTCTCGCTTCCGACCCGGAAATGTACAATCAATTAGCTGCGCCGATGCTTGAAGATTTACGCAATGTGATGCAGGAAGAAACGCAAAGCTTTCTTGATAAGTTAATTCAGGATGCGGGGTATCCCGTTGACAAGACGTTTATTGCCTACGGTGAGTTAAGCGAACATATTCTGGAAGTTTGTCGCAAACATCATTTCGATTTGGTGATTTGCGGTAATCACAATCACAGTTTCTTTTCGCGAGCATCCTGCTCGGCGAAAAGAGTGATTACCTCAAGTGAGGTCGATGTGCTGTTAGTTCCACTTACGGGAGATTAACCGCACCTACGCAAGCTTAGGAAAGGTAGCAACTTTATCGCGCTGCTGGCTTTCCGCGCTTCGCGGAACTATCTGCTTTAGGTCGCTAATGAAGCACTCCTGCCAGTGGTTAATATCGTTTTTCACGATAACGTCCAGCATTTCTGCATGACGGGAAATACGTTCCGCCAGCGACATAGTCAATGCACGATCCAGCGCAGCTGCAACTTCGTCACGATCGTAGGGATTAACAATTAACGCCGACGTTAACTCGTTTGCCGCTCCCGCAAATTGCGAAAGAACAAGAACGCCCGGGTTGGCTGGGTCCTGAGCGGCAACATACTCTTTTGCCACCAGGTTCATCCCGTCACGCAGTGGCGTCACTAAGCCCACGTCAGAGTAGCGGAATATTTTCATCAGTAATTTACGGTCAAAATGCTGATTCAAATAATAAAGCGGCGTCCAGCCTAATTGCCCATATTTACCATTAATTCGTCCGGCTTCATTTTCGAGCTGATGACGAATATCCTGATAGGCTTGCACATCACCACGAGACGTTGGCGCGATCTGGGTATAACGAATTTTACCGTGATGTTGCGGATATTTTTCCAGTAACGCTTCATAGGCGAGAAAACGCTCCGGCAAACCTTTGGAATAATCCAGTCGTTCGACAGAAAAGATATTTTGTACGTTTTTCAGTTCTGCTTTGAGTTGCGCCAGTTTTGGCGGCAGTGGACCGGCAGCCTGTTTCGCTATTTCTTTCGGCTCAATGCCGATCGGGTAAACTTCCGTTCGAAACGCTTTGCCGCAGGCCGTATGGCTTTTTGCGCTACGTGTCGTGACGCGGGTCAGGTTAGAAAGGCAATCCAGGAACGCCAGACGATCGTTCTCCGTCTGGAAACCCAGCAAATCATATTCACAAAGCTGTTCAAGCAAGGTGTCATATGTCGGCAGCGCGTTGAAGATTTCTGGTGTCGGGAAAGGAATATGCAGAAAGAAACCAATGCGATTATTCACGCCCCGTTTGCGTAATTCATGCGCAAAGGGCAACAGGTGATAATCGTGGATCCAGATAATGTCATCGTCTTGCAACAGCGGCAGTAATTTATCTGCCAGCAACGCATTTACGCGTAGATAGCCATCCCAGGCAGGACGCTGAAATTGCACCAGATCGAGCCGATAATGAAAAGCGGGCCAGAGAACGGCATTGGAGAATTTGTTGTAGTATTCGTCAAGGTCCTGTTCGCTGAGGTTAAAAGAGGCCCACGTAATGTTACCCTTTTTCACCTTTTTTAGCGGCTGATCCTCATTCCCTGTTTCACCGCTCCAGCCAAACCACAGTCCACCTGCGGCTTTCAGTGCCCCCAGTATGCCAACGGCAAGGCCACCGGCACTGGCGGCGTGCTCGTCTGGTGGTGCAATCCGGTTAGATACTACGACTAAACGACTCATAGTCATCACTCCTGTTATTTTCTCTTTTTTGTTGTAATGCGGTGGTTATCATTTCAAGCCAGCTCCAGACATCCGGCACGCCCGCCAGTCGCCATGATGCCTGAGTTGCACCTGTGCCAATTTTTACTGACATTCCGCCCAGCCGGTTAACGACTGCGAAGCCAGATTCATCGGTCAGATCATCGCCCAGAAATACGGGCGTTCGCCCGATAAAGGGAGCTTCCTGCATAAAGGCAGCAATCGCCTCACCTTTACTGGTACCTTTCGGTTTGATCTCGACAACACACTTTCCCTGCTGTAACGCCATTTGTGGCCAGATCTGAGTAATACGTTGCGCTAATGTCATTAATGCGTCTTCATGCTGCGGAGCCTGGCGATAATGCAGCGCAAAAGCCATCCCTTTCGCCTCCAGCTCCGCGCCGGGATACTGGGCGATGACCGTATGCAGTTGCACGCTAATATCACGCGCAATCGCATCCGGCAGATGAACGATATGCGTTTTACCATTGATGTCACGGCGCTCCGCCCCATGCACGCCCGCTAACGGGAAGCGATAAGGTTTTGCCAGTGCGTCAAGCTCCACCATTGAGCGCCCTGAAATCAATGCCAATGCACCATCACTTGCGGTTGCCAGTAGCTGAAGTCCTTGCAGAATAGTGTCAGGCACGACGACCTGATCGGGATGCGGTTTGATTTCCGCCAGCGTTCCATCGAGATCAAAAAACCAGGCATATTTCGCGGATAGTTCAGGGGTTTCGGTTAACGGTTCTGTCACCCGGTTCTCCTCCTTCTCTTTTCTTATTGTGTTGCGCAGAACGCGCTTTACAGACATGTAAGTATAGACAGTGTGACGGGGGTCGCCATTTGCAACGAAGAACAGCCAACCGTTGTGGCGGCTGGCTGTGGTGGGAAAAAATGCTAAATTGTTGTAGAAAAAAGCATCAGACAGTGCGTTTCGCTTTTTGCTTGTAACGGTCGAAAATCACCGCTGCCAGCAGGATTAAGCCGCGAACTACGTACTGTGCGAAAGGAGAGATATTAAGCAGGTTCATGGCGTTTTCCACGGTGCCTAAAATTAAGATACCCGCCACCACATATGAGATTTTTCCGATGCCGCCTTTCAGAGAAACGCCACCTAAAACGCAGGCGGAGATCACAATCAGCTCATAACCAATCGACGTCATTGGCTGCCCACTGGTCATACGTGAAGCCAGAATAATTCCGGCTATCGCTGATACCAGGCCAGAGAGAACAAAAATAATAATTTTGGTGCGAACAACCGGTACACCCGCCAGACGCGCAGCCTCTTCGTTCCCGCCAATCGCCAGGGTATTACGACCAAAGGTGGTTTTATTCAGCAGCAAGCCAAAGATGATCAGACACGCGACGGTGAGCCAGATTGGCGCAGGCAGACCGAACCAGTTGGCGTAACCAAGGGCAAAGAAGCTTTCATCTTCGATACCGACCGCTTTACCGTCTGAAATGATGTACGCCAGACCTCGAACAATCTGCATCGTTGCCAGAGTCGTGATGAGGGCATTTATTTTCAGTTTGGCGATAACAAAGCCATTGACCAGGCCACAGAGAACGCCCAGCAACAAACCCGCTGCCACGCCAATCCACAGGCTTTCAGTCAGGTTGATAACCACCGCAGTGGTGACACCCGCACAGGCAATTACGGAGGCGACAGAAAGGTCAAAGTCACCGGAAGCAAGGCAGAACAACATGCCACACGCCACCATCCCCGACATAGAAATTGCCAGGCCCAACCCTTTCATATTAATGAAGGTGGCAAAATTTGGGACAAAAATGGCACAGGCGATAAAAAGCACCGCAAACACCACCAGCATGCCGTACTGATCCCAGATACGCCCAAAGCTGAATGACGACTTAGGTGCTCCAGAACCCGATGTAGAAACAGAAGACATCATACTCTCCTTACTCAGGCAACTGCCTGGCTGACTTTAGGCATCGCAAGGCTCAGTGCCTGACGCTCATCTGCCTGCTCGTGTAACAATTCACCGGCGATTTCGCCTTCCCGCATCACCACAATCCGGTCGGCAACGCCGAGGACTTCAGGTAAGTCGCTGGAGGCAAACAGCACCGCCACACCCTGCGCCGCCAGCGCATAAATCACGTTGTAAATTTCATGCTTAGCACCAACATCAATGCCACGCGTAGGTTCATCCAGCAAAATGACCTTCATCTCTTCCGATAACCAGCGGCCCAGAATGGCTTTTTGCTGATTTCCGCCTGAGAGATTCATGATCAGTTGCTCAGCGCCCGGCGTTTTGATGTTGAGCGAACGAATGTGGTGATCGGCATTGTTTTCTTCCCAACCGTTGTTGATTACACAACCGCCAAGCACATGTTTACGTCTGGCACTGATGTTGATATTGTCGCGAACGGAGTGCACGGGAATAATGCCTTCCGCTTTGCGATCTTCCGGGCAGAGCATCATGCCTGCGGCAATGGCGTGGCTCGGTTTACGAATATCGATCGGCTGTTGGTCGATATAAACCTGACCGGCGGTGATTTGCGTCCCGCCAAACATGCCTTTCATTAATTCGCTACGCCCTGCCCCGACCAGACCAAACAGACCGACAATTTCTCCACTGCGAACCGCCAGACTTATTGGCGTACGCACGCCTGGTGCTTTCACAGCATCAAGACGCAGCCGCTCCTCGCCATAACTACGCGGTTGCCAGCCGTAGATATCGCCAATGTCGCGCCCGACCATCGCCTGCACCAGTGCGTCGTGGTCAACCTGCTGCATATCGGTAAAGGTTTTGACATAACGCCCATCTTTAAAGACGGTGATGGCATCGCTGAGGGCAAATATTTCTTCCATACGGTGAGAAACGTATAAGATCACCCGCCCCTCTTTTCGCAGTTCACGAATAACGCGGAAAAGATTGTCGATTTCGCGGGCAGAGAGGGAGCTGGTTGGCTCATCAAAGGCGATAATTTTGGCGTTACGCGCCAGCGCTTTGGCGATTTCAACCATCTGCCACTGACCAATGGAGAGATATTTCAGCGGCGTGTCCGGGTCAATATCCATACCAAGATGTTTAATTTGTAAACCTGCCTCATAATTCAGCAATGAACGATTCACAATGCCGCCTTTATGCGGCAGCTGGCCGAGATAGATGTTTTCCGCGACGGTCATTTCCGGCACGAGATGCAGTTCCTGATAAATAATCGCCACACCCGCGTTAAGTGCTGCGGTCGTGTCGGAAAAGGACATTTCCTGCCCATTAATCACTACAGAACCCGTGGTTGGCGCATAGTTTCCGCTGAGGATTTTTAAGAGAGTTGATTTTCCTGCGCCATTTTCACCCATCAACGCATGAACCTGACCGGCATAGCAGTCAAAACTAATATCCGTCAGCGCCTTAACGCCGGGAAACGTTTTACCGATGCCGCGAAATGAGAGATACGGGGTAGACTGTTGCATAACGTCTCCGTGAATCACTGGTCGTTCACACCCCCTCTGCATCATGCAGAGGGGAATTTTTCCGGCAAATTACTTACCGCCTAAACCTTTTTTCTCCAGTTCTTCTTTAAAGTTGTCACGCGTGATCAGCACCACGTCGGTAACTTCGGTGAATTTGGTCGGTTCAACACCTTTTGCAACCCAGTTGTAAAGCATTTCGCTGGACTTATAACCATGTACGTCCGGGCTTGGCAGCAGGGAACCGTAGAAGCCGGTTGCCTGTGCCTTAGACAGTTCACTCACCGCATCCACACCGTTAATACCGATACCGATGATATCGCTCGCTTTAAAGCCCTGACCTTCCGTCGCGCGTACGCCGCCCAGCACGGTGCTGTCGTTCATACCGACAATCAGCCAATGTTTAACTTCCGGATGTTGAACCAGCATTGAGTTGGCAGCGTCAAATGCCCCCGGGATGTCGTTAGATTTGGTAGGTACCTGATAAATTTGTTTTTCCGGGAATCCTGCAGCTTTCAGCGCATCCATAGACCCCGTAGTACGGCGACGAGCCGTATCCAGTTCGTTGGAGGTAATCGCCATCACCGCGCTTTCTTTGACATCCCAGCCACGTTTCTGCATCTCTTTATACAGTTCCTGGCCCTGACGTTCGCCAATTTTGGTCGCAGCCATCATCACCAGCGGAACGGTATCCATTGGCTTACCTTTGGCGTTAACAAACTGGTCATCCACGGCAATGACTTTCATATCGTAGCCACGCGCTTTCGCCACGATGGCAGAGCCGAGTTTCGGGTCCGGAGTACAAATAACGAAACCTTTCGCGCCACTGGCAGCCAGGCTGTCGATAGCGTTCAATGTTTTTTCGCCATCCGGCACGGCAATCTTAATAACTTCAAACCCTAAATCCTTCCCGGCTTTATCGGCAAACTTCCATTCGGTCTGGAACCACGGCTCTTCCGGTTGCTTCACCAGGAAACCGAGCTTCAGGTTCTCCGCCATAGCGGATTGTGACATAACGGCTGCCAGACCAATGGCTGCCAGGGCTTTAGTAAATTTGTGCATGGTTCTCTCCAGCTTTAGTGTCGTTTTGTGTAGGGCAAAAACGAATGACATTCGTTAAATTAATCGGAAAACAAAGCATTACCTTTTAACTAAAAGATAAGTGACTGTGTTGACATAGTTTTAGCGAGAAATTAATTCTCCATAGGAGAGCAATATCACATCGCAGAATTACAGTGAAAACGTGCATAAATTTAGCGGGAAAAGACATAAGGAAAAGCGAATTTGTCAGACAAATTATCGAGTGCACAGCAGAATAATCCATAAGATTAGCCTGGAAGTCCTTGTTGTCTTTGGTACCCATGCGGGATGTCTTCTTTTTAACCAGTCAATAGGCCTCATTACCTGGCGTTGAGTTTTTGCAATGGTGTAATAACCGCAACTTAAAGATGTGGAAAATGCGCGTCATTCATTTCGCCATTAATTATCACTGTACTCATTAATTAACAGAACACGTATAATGAGAGCTATATCGCAAAAATGAAAAAACGTTTTATAAAATCATTGCTTCATCATGAATTCAAATTCATCGATTAATATCAACAAGATACAAAAAGCACCATCATTAAAATTCATTACAGTTACATTGATTTCATCAATGAAATGTAAAAATATATAAACTTGATGATTTAAGCATTTTCTTATACCCGTTCAGACGTTATTCTTATTTCAGATCATCGTCAGAATTGACTCCACGATCACATTTCGGACCGGCAGAAAGGAATTATTCTGCAAACAGTAATTATGGTGTTTTGATTTATCTTGCACCTCTCCACTTCTGGATATAAGGATATTAGGTATGGCAACCGCTGGAATGCTTCTCAAACTCAACTCTCAAATGAACCGCGAGTTTTACGCATCCAATCTCTACCTTCACCTGAGTAACTGGTGTTCTGAACAGAGTCTGAACGGCACCGCCACTTTCCTTCGCGCCCAGGCACAGAGTAATGTGACCCAAATGATGCGCATGTTTAACTTTATGAAGAGTGTCGGCGCTACCCCCATCGTTAAAGCCATTGATGTTCCCGGTGAAAAACTGAACTCTCTGGAAGAACTGTTCCAAAAAACGATGGAAGAATACGAGCAACGTTCAAGCACGCTGGCGCAGTTAGCCGATGAAGCGAAAGAACTGAATGATGATTCAACCGTCAATTTCCTGCGCGATCTGGAAAAAGAACAGCAGCATGATGGCCTGTTACTGCAAACCATTCTTGATGAAGTGCGCAGTGCGAAACTTGCTGGTATGTGTCCTGTGCAGACCGACCAACATGTTCTGAATGTCGTGTCGCATCAGCTACATTGATCATCATCGGCGCTAATGCATTGCGCCGATGAAGTTTTTGAGAAACCGCTGCCTCATTTTTTTGAAGCAGCGGTTTTTTAATGGGATTCGCCCTGTGGGGTAAACTTGAGTTCAATCAACGCGATGGCTTTTTGGATTGCCCGCATGGTGACCGGGTCTGCGGCGGCGGGATGGTTAGTAAAGTCGATATTCTTCAGCTGGCTGGACATTTTTTCGCGAACTTCAACGGGCGCGATCACATCGAGAACATCCAGAATTTGTTTGATAACCAACTGGCAAGCAACCACATCAGAAACCAGTTCCTGATCGGCATTCAGCGGCTGGGACATCGTAAACTCCTGATAGCATTTTGAAAGCCTTTATAGTAGCGGCTTCACATCTTCAGCGATAGTCACATCCACCGTCATCAGAACACAAAAAAACCTGCCGGAGCAGGTTTTTTGTTATCGGAACATATTGCCTGGCGGTACGTCTTTGAACGTCTTGCAATAGTTATTGAACATACTTTTCAGGATCTTGCGCAGTTTCATCGCGGTACTCCGACCATTTGTTATACAGGTGTTATTGTCTTTACATTTATAATATGACAACCATCACAAAAATCAATCTTTATGTGATGTAAATCACATAAATACCTCTTTAATGTTATAAAAATGATAATCAAAAAGCAGCCCCCCCAATTTCTAACACATACAGATGGCAAGAAATAGCGCCTGCCAGGCGTCTTTTCCGGCCATTGTCGCAGCGCTGTAACGCGTAAAATACTGCTTTCTTTTACTCTTCTGGCTGGACCATGAGACTTCTGATTCTGACTCTTTCCTTAATAACGCTGACAGGATGTACGGTTACTCGCCAGGCCCATGTGAGCGAAGTTGACGCGGCAACAGGTATTGTTCGGTTGGTTTATGATCAGGCTTTTTTGCAGCATGCCAGTACCGATCGTTATGTCAGTCGCGGGATCGCCGATCGCGCATGCCAGCAGGCAGGCTATACCCACGCTATCCCCTTTGGTCAGCCAGTAGGCAACTGTAGCCTCTTTGCGGGTTCCTTATGTTTGAATACGGAATTCACTTTGTCATATCAGTGCCATCATTCCGCCTTCCCTGTCTTTCTCTAAACGTTTTAATCAGCGAGGGGGATCTTCGCTGATTAAATAAATAGCGGTAATGCGTTTTATTCCCATTCGTATTTTTAATAAATGATATTTATATTTTACCTTTTGCAAATAATAAAATAACAAATTATAGTGACGCTACAGCAACAAATATAACCTTTGTGGAGCACTATCATGCTGAAACCAGAAATGATTGAAAAACTTAATGAGCAGATGAACCTGGAACTGTACTCTTCACTGCTTTATCAGCAAATGAGCGCCTGGTGCAGCTATCATACCTTCGAAGGTGCTGCCGCGTTCCTGCGCCGTCACGCCCAGGAAGAGATGACGCATATGCAGCGTCTGTTTGATTACCTGACTGATACCGGCAACTTACCGCGTATTAATACCGTTGAATCTCCGTTTGCTGAATATTCCTCACTTGATGAATTATTCCAGGAAACCTATAAACACGAACAATTAATCACGCAGAAAATTAACGAACTGGCTCATGCTGCAATGACCAATCAGGACTACCCAACATTTAATTTCCTGCAATGGTATGTTTCTGAGCAGCATGAAGAAGAGAAACTGTTCAAATCGATTATTGATAAATTAAGCCTTGCAGGCAAAAGCGGCGAAGGTCTGTATTTTATCGACAAAGAACTCTCTACCCTCGACACACAAAACTAATGCTCTCCGGCGGCAGGTTTTCTGCCGCCGTTTCAAATCAGTGACGGCAAATCTTACTCTGATCGGTTGAAAAACCTTCTTCTGAAGGTATAAATTTGCCTTTTGCTGCCAGAAACGCCACCAACTCTCCCGCAGTCATCCCTTCTGCCGAGCAGGTGTGAAAACGTGCCTGTTCACCAAAACGCGCTTTAATTGCTGCTTCCAGACTGGCATGCGTATATTGCTCGCCTGATTCAATCATCATATTTAACACTTCGTGACCGTGAATAGAGTCCATCGTTCCTCCTCAAAAAAAGCCTAGCGTAGCGATTACCGCTTATGAAGACTTTGCGCCAGCGCAGAACTGAACGCTTTTTATTGTACATTTATATTTACAACATATGTAACGTCGGTTTGACGAATCAGCCGTTATGCCTTAACCTGCGCCGCAGATATCACTCATAAAGATCGTCAGGACAGAAGAAAGCGTGAAAAACAGAACTCTGGGAAGTGTTTTTATCGTGGCGGGAACCACAATTGGCGCTGGTATGCTGGCAATGCCGCTGGCTGCGGCAGGTGTTGGTTTTAGCGTCACGTTAATCTTGTTAATTGGGCTTTGGGCATTGATGTGCTACACGGCGCTATTACTGCTGGAGGTGTACCAGCATGTCCCGGCAGATACCGGTCTGGGCACGCTGGCAAAACGCTATCTGGGACGCTACGGTCAGTGGCTGACGGGCTTCAGTATGATGTTCTTAATGTATGCTCTGACTGCGGCATACATCAGCGGTGCCGGTGAATTGTTGGCCTCCAGCATCAGCGACTGGACAGGTATTTCAATGTCGGCAACCGCTGGCGTGCTGTTGTTCACTTTTGTTGCCGGTGGCGTGGTTTGTGTCGGAACTTCGCTGGTCGATTTATTTAACCGTTTTCTGTTCAGCGCCAAAATTATTTTTTTGGTGGTGATGCTGGTATTGCTGCTACCGCATATTCACAAAGTGAATCTTTTAACCCTGCCGTTGCAACAGGGACTGGCACTGTCTGCAATCCCGGTGATTTTTACGTCGTTTGGTTTTCACGGTAGCGTGCCGAGTATTGTCAGCTATATGGATGGCAACATTCGTAAGCTACGCTGGGTGTTTATAATCGGTAGTGCGATCCCCCTGGTGGCATATATTTTCTGGCAGCTGGCGACCCTTGGCAGCATTGATTCAACAACCTTTATGGGATTGCTGGCTAATCATGCCGGATTAAACGGGCTGTTACAGGCGTTACGCGAAATGGTGGCCTCTCCGCATGTTGAGCTGGCAGTGCATTTATTTGCTGATTTAGCCCTCGCCACGTCCTTCCTCGGCGTAGCGTTAGGCTTATTTGATTATCTGGCAGATTTGTTTCAGCGTTCAAATACCGTTGGTGGACGATTGCAAACTGGTGCAATTACCTTTCTGCCGCCACTGGCGTTTGCACTGTTTTATCCACGAGGATTTGTGATGGCGCTGGGTTACGCCGGTGTGGCACTGGCGGTACTGGCATTGATTATCCCTTCGCTGTTGACCTGGCAAAGCAGGAAGCACAATCCTCAGGCGGGTTACCGGGTGAAAGGTGGTCGTCCGGCGCTGGTGGTGGTGTTTCTCTGTGGTATTGCTGTGATTGGCGTGCAATTTTTGATTGCGGCAGGCTTGTTACCAGAAGTGGGGTGATTAGATTCTTATTGGGTGCCAGAATTAACGCTGACACCCAATGTGACCTCTTAATGCAGGCAGCACTGCTTAAATTTCTTACCACTGCCACACGGACAAGGATCGTTACGCCCCGGTTTCTCTTCTGCTTTGATCGGTTGCTGAACAGCTTTTTCCTGCGGATGCGCCATCCAGTATGCATGTAAATCAAGCGCCGCCAGCCGAATAGCATCTACGCTCTCTTCAAACGCTTCTGGCGACATCTTCTCTACCCGCTCGAAGTTTTCCTCAGTACCGTGCAGCGCAATCGCCTCCAGCGCTGGTTTTAACGAATCGGGCAACGTTGACCAGTCAGAAAGTGCCACGCCCCGCATATAGCCAAAGCACCACTCCTCAACAATCGTCAGCTCGCTGCCATCGACTTCTCGCAAGCCGAATAACGGCTCAAACTGCTCCGGGAATTCGTTCAGACGCTCTGCGGTATCGGCCATATGTTGAAAAGCCAGGTTCATAAAGCGCGTCATCTCTTTCTCTGACGCCCAGCGCGGCACATAGTCAGCCCCACCCCACACGGCAACCAGCCACTGTGCCGGTTCAATCTCTTGCGGAGAACTCAACACCGCCGTCAATAAACCGTCCAGCTCCGCCACATCAAGAATGGCGTGGTCAGTGTTGTATTTGGTCAGAATATCGTCCAGCCATTCCAACTCACTTTCGTTTAACGGTCCCGTTTTCATACGCTTTTCCTTGTGGATCTCAACTCGCCAGCACCTATCTTACATGCCGGTCCGTATCAGAGATACTTTTTGAGTGGCTTTGCCGGTGATTAAAAATTAAGGAGGGTGTAACGACAAGTTGCAGGCACAAAAAAACCACCCGAAGGTGGTTTCACGACACTGCTTATTGCTTTGATTTTATTCTTATCTTTCCCATGGTACCCGGAGCGGGACTTGAACCCGCACAGCGCGAACGCCGAGGGATTTTAAATCCCTTGTGTCTACCGATTCCACCATCCGGGCTCGGGAAGAAAGTGGAGGCGCGTTCCGGAGTCGAACCGGACTAGACGGATTTGCAATCCGCTACATAACCGCTTTGTTAACGCGCCAAATTCTTCAGGCCTTTCAGCCATACATCCGCTTGACGCCGATGTCTTTTAAACTGGAGCGGGAA
The DNA here is from genome assembly GCF_003697165.2 of Escherichia coli DSM 30083 = JCM 1649 = ATCC 11775. GTDB lineage: Bacteria > Pseudomonadota > Gammaproteobacteria > Enterobacterales > Enterobacteriaceae > Escherichia > Escherichia coli. Next base: position 2,111,403 of record NZ_CP033092.2, on the reverse strand, counting down.
ACGAGACTCGAACTCGCGACCCCGACCTTGGCAAGGTCGTGCTCTACCAACTGAGCTATTCCCGCATTCATCAAGCAATCAGTTAATCACTTGATTTTATTATCGTCTGGCAATCAGTGCCGCCGTTCGATGCGTTGCATTCTACTTACCTGGCGCGATGAGTCAACGATATTTTTCACCACTTTTGATCGTTTGCTGAAAATTGCGCCGAAACGATCACTGATCAAGCAAATCTGCACGCGCAGCGCTCAAATATTGCAACATTGACCACAGAGTCAGTACCGCAGCCACAAAGAAAAGTGCAATACCGGCGTACTCAACCCAAATGTTCGGACGCCACAGCAGCCAGGCTAACGCCACCATCTGGGCAGTGGTTTTCACTTTCCCAATCCAGGAGACAGCCACGCTACTGCGTTTACCCAACTCCGCCATCCATTCGCGTAGCGCAGAAATAATAATTTCACGGGCGATCATCGTTGCTGCCGGTAAGGTCACCCACCAGCTGTGGTAATGCTCGGTTACCAGCACCATGGCGATAGCCACGAGAACTTTATCTGCGACAGGGTCAAGGAAAGCACCAAACCGGGTACTCTGATTCCAGCGGCGTGCCAGAAAACCATCGAACCAGTCAGTCACCGCCGCGACGCAGAAAATGAGCGCGGCGGCAAACGGCGACCAGGTGACAGGCAGATAAAAGACCAATACAAAGAATGGGATAAGGATGACACGGAACAGTGTAAGCAACGTAGGGATATTAAATTGCATAATGACGGGTAACTATCTGTTGTCAGTAAGATTACCCCTATGTTGCTACAGAGACATCAATGTTTCAACGACCAGAAGATCTTTTCTGCCAGACCTTGCGAAATACCCGGCACTTTTGCAATTTCCTCAACGCTGGCGTTACGTAAACCTTGCAAACCACCCATATATTTCAACAACATTTGCCGACGTTTTGGCCCGATGCCTTCAATGGTTTCCAGGGAACTGGTATTTTTGACCTTCGCCCGTTTTTTACGGTGCCCGCCAATCGCGTGATCGTGTGATTCATCGCGAATATGCTGGATAACATGCAGCGCGGGAGAATCTGGCGGCAAACTAAATCCCTCACCTTCCGGCTCAAAGAACAGCGTTTCCAGCCCAGCCTTACGATCTGCTCCTTTGGCAACGCCAAGTAGCAGCGGATGATTTTTATCCCATGAGACATCCAGTTCGGCGAAGACATTTTTCGCCTGCGCAAGCTGGCCTTTGCCGCCGTCTATAAGGATCACATCCGGGATCTTACTGTCGTCAATGGCTTTACCATAACGCCGACGCAGCACCTGATGCATCGCCGCATAATCATCGCCCGGTGTGATGCCAGTAATGTTATAGCGCCGATACTCCGCACGCAGCGGGCCGTTAGCATCAAACACCACACAGGAAGCGACGGTTTGTTCACCCATGGTATGGCTGATGTCAAAGCACTCCATCCGCTTCACTTCCGGCAATTTCAACACGCTGGCAAGCGCGGTCAGCCGCTGGTGAACGGTAGATTGCTGCGAAAGTTTGCTGGTTAAGGCCGTCGCCGCATTGGTACGCGCGAGTTTCAGATAACGCGCTCTATCGCCACGAGGTTTGGTTTGAACATTAATCTTGCGTCCCGCCAGTTCTGAAAGGGAATCGGCGAGCAGCGTTTTATCGCTAAGATTAAAATCGAGCAGGATCTCACCCGGTAAGGTGCGCATCTGGCTGCCTTGTAAATAGAACTGACCTACGAAGGTTTCCACCACCTCGCTCAGTTCCGTACTGCCAGGCACTTTCGGGAAATAGCTGCGGCTGCCGAGCACTTTGCCCTGACGAATGAACAATACGTGGACACAAGCCATACCCGCATCGAACGCCACTCCAATAACGTCAAGGTCGTCGCCGGTATTGGAAACAAACTGTTTTTCGGTGACACGTCGCACCGCCTGAATTTGGTCGCGAATCCGCGCCGCTTCTTCAAACTCCAGATTCTGGCTGGCAGTTTCCATACGACTAATGAGTTGCGTAAGCACCTGATCATCTTTGCCAGACAAAAACAGGCGCACATACTCGACCTGCTGAGCGTATTCTTCTTCACTCACCAGTCCTTCAACGCACGGCCCCAGACAGCGCCCTATCTGATATTGCAGACACGGACGCGAGCGGTTGCGATAAACACTGTTTTCGCACTGGCGAATGGGGAAAATCTTTTGCAGTAGCGCCAGTGTTTCACGTACGGCATAGCCATTCGGGAACGGGCCGAAATATTCACCTTTGGCATGCTTCGCTCCACGATGCATCGCCAGACGCGGGTGGGTATCGCCACTCAGGAAGATAAAAGGATATGATTTATCATCGCGTAGCAAAACGTTGTAACGCGGCTGATAAAGTTTGATGTAGTTGTGTTCCAGTAACAGCGCTTCGGTTTCTGTATGAGTAACCGTTACATCAATTTGCTGGATCTGGGCGACCAGCGCTTCGGTTTTGCGCGAAGCGAGGTTGCTACGGAAATAGCTGGAAAGCCGTTTTTTCAGGTCTTTCGCTTTGCCGACATAGATAACCGTACCACCAGCATCGTACATGCGATAAACGCCTGGCTGGCTGGTTACGGTTTTTAAAAACGCTTTTGCGTCAAACTGATCACTCACTGACTTGATAATGTCTCCGCATTACACAGACCATGGCGAATTGCCAGGTGAGTCAGCTCAACATCGCCATGAATGTTTAGTTTACTGAACATACGATAGCGGTAGCTGTTCACCGTTTTCGGACTGAGATTGAGCTGTTCTGAGATCTCATTGACCTTCTGGCCCTTGGTGATCATCAGCATAATCTGCAATTCACGTTCAGACAAACTGGCAAATGGGCTTTCTGTTTTTTCTGGTTCGATCTGGCTTAACGCCATTTGTTGAGCGATATCAGAAGCAATGTAACGCTGCCCTGAATAGACAGAACGAATCGCACTCACGACTTCCTGCGGAGCCGCGCCTTTGCTGAGGTAGCCCGCAGCTCCGGCCTGCATGACTTTCGCTGGTAAAGGGTTTTCTGTATGGACGGTAAGCATGATGATTTTGACATCAGCTGTGGAACGCGCGATTTTACGCGTCGCCTCAAGACCGCCAATGCCCGGCATACTCATGTCCATTAGCACCACGTCAACGGCATTTGCCCGGCACCATTTAACGGCGTCTTCACCGCACGATGCCTCACCGACGACTTTTATACCCTTTATATCTTCCAGAATGCGTCGTATCCCTGCGCGCACCAGTTCGTGGTCATCAACAAGTAGAACGTTGATCAAAGGAATATCTCCAGAAATAGGGATAACGCTACTGATAGTTAGTCATTCGTATATTAGCGGTTTTTATTGCAACTTTGAAACGTTAAAAATGGTGGGTATTCGATTTTTCTCTCGTTTTTGTCAATTCGATTGTCCACAGTTATGGTCACGCCCGTCACCAACGGCTTCCGGGATCGTTTCACAGTAAGCCCGGCGATGAAATGTGACAAAAATTGACTTTATTCAGCAAAAATGAAAATCAGCCCGCTGAATATGTAACATTAATTAACCCGAACAATACGGGCAAAAAACATTCATGATAAAAATATTTATTGGTCATTATATTAACGTATTTTATAGTACTGTTGATATCACGCTCAAAAAACAACCACTGCTATTTTTAGCAAAGCTTATGGTATACTCCGCCGCCTTAACATTTTTCACCGCAAATTTTCATTGCAACATGACGAGGAAAATAAATGAGTACGCCTGATTTTTCTACTGCCGAGAATAATCAAGAACTGGCAAATGAAGTCTCCTGCCTGAAAGCGATGCTGACGCTGATGCTGCAGGCGATGGGACAAGCTGACGCGGGCCGCGTGATGTTAAAGATGGAAAAACAGCTTGCGCTGATCGAAGACGAAACCCAGGCTGCAGTATTTTCCAAAACGGTTAAGCAAATTAAACAAGCCTACCGTCAGTAATATAAAACCGGCTGAGAGCGTGCCTTTCAGCCGGTTTTTGCATCTGGCACGCAGAACAGAAAAGAGATCAAATTAAGCCAGTAGCGGCCGCGTAACAGGCAACCTGCGTCTTATTCGGTGCATTGATTTTTTTCTGCATGTTTTTCTGATGGAAATTGACCGTATTCTCAGAGATTGACAAAATCATCGCTATCTCTGCTGATGTCTTACCTTCCGCCGTCCATTTCAGAATTTCTTTTTCGCGCTTGCTGAAATTCATCTCTGGCGTCATCACTATTTCATCATTTAAACGCATCAGAGCCATCAGACTTTCGCGCACCAGTAGCTGCATTTTTAATTGCAGTTCATCACTAAGAATGGGTATTTCGCGCGTGCTGCAACGGGAAAAGGACAAAAAGCCCAACGCCCGATTTGGCAGCATTAAATACTGAGTGACACCGCGGCGTAAACCATGTGCGCGCGCAGCTTCCCATAACGGCTGTGCTTCGCTGAATAAGTCATCATTCCACATTAAATGGCCCTGACTAAAGTTTTCAGGGTTCAGCACCGGATCAATTGCGAGAAAATTTTTTGCCTGATAATAACTAACCCACGACTCAGGGTAATTGGTATAGAAAGCCACTTTAGGTCGCGTGAATGGTACCGGGTGGCGAACACATAACGAATAGTAATCGTACTCCAGCTGCTGAGCCTGAAGCTCTATTTCATGGTAGACCTCTTCTGCGGCCTCCATCCTCTGAAAACGCAACAACATCGTGCGAAGCCAGCTGAAAAAATCCGTATCCTGCATAGTAAACCGCAACGCCCCTGAGAGTGAGTATCATTTATAATGATAATTCAAACTATCACATAAATAAGATTTATATATAATTTATATTATTCAGGCAATGAATTACTTTTGCAAGCCATCGCATTCTCTTATGTTATTAATGAGTTATGCTGATTTGTTAAGCAGTTTTATCACGTTTGAAATGGCGTCCCGCCCCGACTGGTGAATCGTCGGGGCTGATTTTTTCTTATTATTGCAGCAGAAACTTCTCCATGAACTGGCGGGTGCGAGGCTGCTGAGGATCAGCAAATAACGCTTTTGCTACCCCCTGCTCGACTATCCGCCCCTGGTCCATAAAAATCGCCCGGTCCGCAACATCCCGGGCAAAGCTCATTTCGTGCGTCACAATCACCATCGTGCGCTTTTCCTGCGCCAGCTGACGAATGGTGTTCAGGACTTCGCCCACCAGCTCTGGATCCAGCGCCGACGTTGGCTCATCAAACAAAATCACTTCAGGACGCATTGCCAGAGCACGCGCAATCGCAACGCGCTGCTGTTGACCGCCAGACAAACGACGTGGATAACTGGTTTCTTTACCGGCCAGCCCAACTTTCGCCAGCAGCTCGCGAGCGCGCGCCGTGGCCTCTTCTTTCGGTTCGCCTTTGACGATCACCGGCCCTTCAATAATGTTTTCCAGCACCGTACGATGCGGAAACAGATTAAAGTTCTGGAAGACAAACCCGACGTGCTGACGCAACTGGCGAATCAGCGATTTTTGCTGACTTAATGAACGTGCAGTATCAATAGTGATATCGCCAACGGTGATGGTTCCCGCTTCCGGTTGTTCCAGCAGATTTATGCTGCGTAGCAACGTGGTTTTGCCGGAACCACTCGGACCGATAATAGCCACTACTTCGCCAGGCTTCACCTCAAGGTCGATACCATGCAGCACCGTCTGACCGTGGAATTTTTTCACCAGGTTCTTAACTTCAATGGCACTCATTTGGGTTCCCTCTCCTGGCGATTAAGTTGATTCTCAAAATGGTTCTGCAACGTCGATAACACAGTCGCCATAATCCAGTAGATGAGCGAAGCCGCCAGGTACATGGTGAACACCTCCAGCGTGCGCGCGGTAATCAACTGCGCCTGACGGAACAGCTCCGGCACCTGGATTGTCGCGGCCAGCGACGTATCTTTTACCAGGCTGATAAAGCTGTTCGACAGCGGCGGCAACGCCACCCGCGCCGCCTGTGGCAAAATCGCGCGACGCATGGTCTGCCATGGCGTCATACCAATACTGGCTGCAGCTTCCCACTGACCTTTATCAATAGAAGAAATGGCGGCGCGCAGCGTTTCGGCAGCATAGGCGGCAGTGTTCAGCGACAGACCAATCATTGCTGACGGAATGGGATCTAGTTCGATGCCAAACTGCGGCAAGCCGTAATAGATCATAAACAGTTGGGCGATGAGCGGCGTACCACGAAAAATAGAGATATAAAAACGCGCCAGCCAGCGCACGGGCCAGATTGGCGAAAGGCGCATCAGCGCGAGAATAAACCCTAGCAGTAAGCCAAAAAACATGCCGCCGATACTGAGTTGCAGCGTATACCCAGCCCCTTTCAGCAGGAACGGCAAGGAATCAATAACCAGTTGTATACTTTCTTGCATGAGCGTTTCCGGAGCTAAACGTGGGGATGATAGGCGAACAGCGCAGGCGCACCGCCGGTATGAATAAACAGAATCGGCCCTTCATCTTTGAAGCGTTTCTGACTGATACCGTCAATCAGCCCCGCCATCGCTTTTCCGGTATACACAGGATCAAGCAGAATGCCTTCCAGCCGCGCCAGCAATTTCACTGCTTCCATGCCTTCGTCGTTCGGCACGCCGTAGCCAGGTGCAAAATAGTCATCCCAGAGTAAAATTTCCGCTGATGCGGTCAGCTCCAGTTCTTTCGCAATCGCCTGTTGGAGGTTAACCACTTTCGGCAATTGATCGGCAACAGAACGCGACACAGTCACGCCAATCAGTTCGCTTTCAGGCATCAGGTGTTCCAGCCCAACAGCCAGTCCGGCGTGAGTTCCGGCACTGCCCGATGCGACCACCACCGACGAAATATTAACTGCCCCTTCACACTGTTGCGCGATTTCCAGCGCACTCTCCACATAACCCAGCGCGCCCAAAGCATTAGAACCGCCAACCGGAATGACATACGGGCGAAAGCCTTGTGCTTCGACTCGCGTCGCCAGCTCTTCCAGTTGGGTATTGGGATCGGTCAGTGCGTCGCACATTTCAATCTGGGTATTGAACAGATCCAGCAACAAACGATTGCCGTTGGTTAAATAGTTTTCCGCGGTTGTACCAATAGGATTTTCCAGCAGCGCCACGCAATGCAGACCGAGTTTCGCAGCGACTGCGGCAGTCTGGCGCACATGGTTAGACTGGATCGCCCCGGCAGTAATCAGCGTATCGGCACCTTCACGCAGAGCATCTGCCGCGAGAAATTCCAGCTTACGTAATTTATTGCCGCCCATTGCCATGGGAGTGACGTCATCCCGTTTGATGAAAATTTCCCGTCCAAGATAATCAGAAAAGCGCGGCAGATATTCGAGCGGCGTTGGCGCGCCGATAAACTCCAGCCGTGGAAAACGGGTTAAATTATGCAGTGGCATAACAGCCTCCGATGTGTGTTGTTGTGATTTTCTTATTATGCACGCTGAAAACGCGTAAATAAAAAAGGCGCTAGTGAAAGCGCCCTTTTTTGTCATTATGCTGATTATTTGGTCACATCAGCACCAAACCATTTTTCGGAAAGGGCTTGCAAAGTGCCATCTTTTTGCATTTCCGCAATTGCATCATTCACCGCTTTCAGCAGGTCTTCATTTCCTTTACGCAGCGCCACGCCAGACTCCTGACGGGAGAATGCTTCACCGGTTACTGCCAGCGTATCGTTGGTTTTCTTCACCAGATCCAGCGCCGCCAGACGATCAACGAGGATCGCATCGATACGGCCTACGCGCAGATCCTGATATTTGGTCGGGTCATCATCATAGGTACGCACATCCACGCCCTGAACATTCTGACGCAGCCACTCTTCATAGTTGGTGCCCAGACCGACACCCACTTTTTTGCCTTTCAGATCATCAGCCGTTTTAATGGTGCCTTCGTTACCTTTTTTCACCAGCGCCTGAATACCGGAAATGGTGTACGGGGTAGAGAAATCGTATTTTTTCTTGCGCTCGTCAGAAATGGTGACCTGGTTAATCACCACATCAATGCGTTTAGAGTCCAGCGACGCCAGCATACCGTCCCATTTAGTCGGTTTTAGTGACGCCTCAACGCCAAGATGTTTTGCCAGCTGTTGGGCAAATTCCACTTCAAAACCGGTTAATTTGCCGTCATCCCCCTGAAAACTGAACGGCGGATAAGTTCCTTCCAGCCCTACCAGCAGCGTGCCGCGCTCTTTGACTTTATTAAGCAGACCTTCATCTGCAAAACTTTTAACGCTCATACCCGCAACCAGCGCCACGGCCATCACACCCATCAATGCCTGACGTCCCAGATGTGCTAATTTCATATTTACCCCGAATGTTGTTATGTCTGTTTGCAGTGTAGAGCCATTGTTTGTAAACACAAAAACAACTCCGCTACATCTTATTCTTATTTAATATATATCAGAAGCAGGTTGGCTGGAGGATTTCTGCACAAGTCCGGTACACGTTTGACGCTGATAGTGTTGATACTTCCGTAACGCGATGCGGTAATTGTTGGTGCTGGTGGAGGGCAGCCACGGGGCGAGGATTTCATCAAGGAAACCGTCCTGCAGCTGGTCGAGGGAAATATTTTGCTCGTGTAGATGATTCCCCAAACGGCGCAGACGAACGACATATTCACGCACCGTACCAGGGCTCATTTCAGTTTGCTCAAAAAGAAATTTCTTAAAGCCGATAATATCGAAAAAATCACTCTGCGTTTTGCAATGTAAATCACCGCAAAATCGGCACAATGCCGCCCATGATTGTTGTTCCACTTGCCAGCCATTTTCATCAAGCAGCGTGTCCAGGCGGGAAATCTCGATTTTATTCACTATTTTGCCGTCGCGAACTAAGGTAATGCGATCGAGTAATTTACGGCAATGCGCGCAATGGGTCTGGCTGTGTTTAAAGTCTTTAAGATAGCGGCTTAATGGCCGTCTTTTCAGGTGCTGCACCATCATTAAGAACTCCTGGTAGTCAAAATTAAAGTGCGGCATTTACTGACGTTATAACTTACCCAGTTTAGTGCGTAACCGTTTAATAGCCTGGCTGTGTAACTGACTGACCCGCGATTCCCCGACCTCCAGCACCGCGCCAATCTCTTTGAGATTCAGCTCTTCCTGATAATAGAGGGTTAATACCAGTTTTTCGCGCTCCGGCAACGTTTCGATGGTTTCCATCACCCGCTGGCGCAGATTACTGTCCAGCAGTTGTTGTAGCGGGTTTTCTCGCTGATGATCATCAGTAACCAGTTCGATGCTATCGCCGTGCTCTTCGCGCCACTCATCGTAGGAGAAGAGCTGGCTGTTATTGGTGTCGAGCAACATTTGGCGATAATCGGCAATATCGATCCCTAAACGTTCCGCTACCTCAGTTTCCGTGGCGTTGCGGCCAAGTTCCTGCTCCAGTTGCCCTATTGCCTGTGCCACTTCACGCGCGTTGCGTCGCACGCTGCGCGGCACCCAGTCACGGCTGCGAAGTTCATCCAGCATAGCGCCACGTATACGCTGCACTGCGTAAGTTGTAAATGCCGTTCCTTGTAGGGCGTCATAGCGTTCGACGGCATTAAGTAACCCAATGCCGCCCGCCTGTAGCAGATCGTCAAGTTCCACGCTCGCGGGCAGTCGAACCTGCAGGCGCAATGCTTCGTGACGCACCAGCGGGACATAACGCTGCCACAGCGAGTGTTTATCCATTACACCTTCAGCGGTATAGAGTGAATTCACGATAAACAGCCCTGCGTTATATGAGTTATCGGCATGATTATCCGTTTCTGCAGGGTTTTTAATCGGGCGATTAGTGGGTGAAATGAGGGGTTATTTGGGGGTTACCGGTAAATTGCGGGCAGAAAAAAACCCCGCCGTTGGCGGGGAAGCACATTGCTGACAAATTACGCTTCATGTTGCCGGATGCGGCGTAACGCCTTATCCGGCCTACAAAAATCTGCAAATTAAATAAATTGCAATTCACCTTGTAGGCCTGATAAGCACAGCGCACCAGGCAATTTGGCGTTGCCGTCAGTCTCAGTTAATCAGGTTACGGCGATTAACCCTGCAGCAGAGACAGAACCTGCTGCGGTACCTGGTTGGCTTTTGCCAGCACGGAGTTACCGGCCTGCTGGATAATCTGCGCTTTCGACATGTTGGACACTTCGGTCGCATAGTCGGCGTCCTGAATACGGGACTGCGCTTCAGACAGGTTGGTAGTGGTGTTGTTCAGGTTGGTGACTGCGGAATCCAGACGGTTCTGGATAGCACCCAGGGAAGAACGGAATTTGTCGATGGAGCTGATAGCGTCGTCCAGGGCAGCAAGCGGGTTGGTCGTTGCAGAACCAGCACTGGTAGTCTCAGTAGTGATTTTACCCGCGGAGTTCACATTTACAGCAGTACCAATTGCTGGAGCATAATCTTTATTGGTATCAGTCGCTGAAGCATACCCGGCAACAGTCACAGAGCCGTTATCCTTGTTAACGCTGTAAGAGACTGTATAGTCGGCAACGTTAGTAATACCACCTTTATCATCCACATAAGACTTCGCAGCATCACTGGATTCACCCGCGGTAAACCCAATAGTTTTGCTCAGTACACCGGAATTAAAGGTAATTGAAGATGTCGCGGCAGCCGCTTTGGTTTCGCTCAATACTACATCTTTACTCACTGTAGCCTGATAAGTAATCCCACCAGGGATTAACGGAGCTACTGGAGAGGTTGTCGCAGGAGTTGCTTTTGCGATAGTATATTCAGTGCCATTGAATGTCAGAGAAGCACCGTCACTACCTTCGCTCGCGGCTTTAAGCAGCGCTTTCATATCAGCTTTAGCTGCGCTACCAGCGTTGTTAGTCGTCAAGTTGCCTGCATCGTCTACGTATGCCTGGCTTCCACCGATGGTGATATTACCTGCTGAATCCGTTTCGAAAGAAACAGTACCATCTTTTGTGGTGTAAGAACCATTAACAGATTTACCCACATCAGCATGAAGGGTGGCAGCTAACGCATCACGTTTTTTAGCTGAATCAGTAGCCTGCGCCGCGGCGTCTACACCCGTACCAGCAGTAGATTTGGTGGTAGTAAAATCACCAGATTTAGCGTTGTAAGTATAATCTACGCCGCCAACGGTGACTTTATCGCCATTCCCTAATTTATCGAATGCAGCATCGGTAGTTAACAAGGTATTTTCGGTTTTCAGATCATAAAGACCTGTCGTGGTGTTTAACTTCGCGCCAGCAGAAGTTAAATCACTTACCGTTGCAGCTTTGTTGGTAATAGTACCTTTACCATTTACGTTAAAACCATTCAGACCCAGAGTATCAGAATCGATTTTCTTCAGGTCGATAGTGATAGTTTCACCGTCATTCGCACCAACCTGAATTTTCATCGAACCGTCTTTTGCCAGTACGTTCACGCCGTTGAACTGGGTCTGGCCGGATACGCGGTCAATTTCATCAAGACGGGATTTGATTTCGTCCTGAATGGAGTCCAGATCCGAATCAGAGTTAGTTCCGGTAGAAGCCTGAACCGTCAGCTCACGGATACGCTGTAAGTTGTTGTTGATTTCAGACAGCGCGCCTTCGGTGGTCTGTGCAACAGAAATACCGTCGTTGGCGTTACGTGCAGCCTGAGTCAGGCCTTTAATGTTAGAAGTAAAACGGTTAGCAATCGCCTGACCCGCGGCGTCATCCTTCGCGCTGTTAATACGCAAGCCAGAAGACAGACGCTCGATAGAACTCGACAGCGCAGACTGGTTCTTGTTGATATTATTTTGAGTGATCAGCGAGAGGCTGTTGGTATTAATGACTTGTGCCATGATTCGTTATCCTATATTGCAAGTCGTTGATTACGTTTTGGGTTTCCACCCGTCGGCTCAATCGCCGTCAACCCTGTTATCGTCTGTCGTAAAACAACCTTTAGAATTTTTTTCACAAACAGCCATTTTTTGTTAGTCGACGAAATACTCTTTTCTCTGCCCCTTATTCCCGCTATTAAAAAAAACAATTAAACGTAAACTTTGCGCAATTCAGGCCGATAACCCCGGTATTCGTTTTACGTGTCGAAAGATAAAAGGAAATCGCATGGCAAGTATTTCATCGCTGGGAGTCGGGTCAGGTCTGGATTTAAGTTCAATCCTTGATAGCCTCACCGCCGCGCAAAAAGCGACGCTAACCCCTATTTCAAATCAGCAATCGTCGTTTACCGCTAAACTTAGCGCCTACGGTACGCTGAAAAGCGCGCTGACAACTTTCCAGACCGCCAATACTGCATTGTCTAAAGCCGATCTTTTTTCCGCTACCAGCACCACCAGCAGCACCACCGCGTTCAGTGCCACCACCGCGGGTAACGCCATCGCCGGGAAATACACCATCAGCGTCACCCATCTGGCGCAGGCGCAAACCCTGACAACGCGCACCACCAGAGACGATACGAAAACGGCGATCGCCACCAGCGACAGTAAACTCACCATTCAACAAGGCGGCGACAAAGATCCGATTACCATTGATATCAGCGCGGCTAACTCGTCGTTAAGCGGGATCCGTGATGCCATCAACAACGCAAAAGCGGGCGTAAGCGCAAGCATCATTAACGTGGGTAACGGTGAATATCGTCTGTCAGTCACATCAAATGACACCGGCCTTGACAATGCGATGACGCTCTCGGTTAGCGGTGATGATGCGCTACAAAGTTTTATGGGCTATGACGCCAGTGCCAGCAGCAACGGCATGGAGGTCTCGGTCGCCGCCCAGAATGCACAGCTGACGGTCAATAACGTCGCCATTGAGAACAGCAGCAACACCATCAGCAACGCGCTGGAAAACATCACCCTGAACCTGAACGATGTCACCACAGGCAACCAGACGCTGACCATCACTCAGGACACCTCCAAAGCGCAAACGGCGATTAAAGACTGGGTGAATGCCTATAACTCGCTAATAGATACCTTTAGCAGCCTGACCAAATACACCGCCGTAGATGCGGGAGCTGATAGCCAGAATTCTAGCAATGGCGCACTACTCGGCGACTCCACGCTGCGAACGATTCAGACGCAGTTGAAATCGATGCTGAGTAATACCGTCAGTTCTTCCAATTATAAAACGCTGGCGCAGATTGGTATCACGACCGATCCCAGCGATGGCAAACTGGAACTGGATGCCGACAAACTCACCGCTGCATTGAAAAAAGATGCCAGCGGCGTAGGTGCATTGATTGTTGGCGATGGTAAAAAAACCGGCATCACGACCACCATCGGCAGCAACCTGACCAGTTGGCTTTCGACAACGGGCATTATTAAAGCCGCTACCGATGGCGTTAGTAAGACCCTGAATAAGTTAACTAAAGACTACAACGCCGCCAGCGATCGCATTGATGCGCAGGTCGCGCGCTATAAAGAACAATTTACCCAACTGGACGTTTTAATGACCTCGTTAAACAGCACCAGCAGCTACTTAACACAGCAGTTCGAAAACAACAGTAATTCCAAGTAATCAATATTCATCGGGAGACAGGTCATGTACGCGGCAAAAGGCACCCAGGCCTATGCACAAATTGGCGTCGAAAGCGCCGTAATGAGCGCCAGCCAACAGCAGTTGGTCACCATGCTATTTGATGGAGTGCTGAGCGCACTGGTTAGAGCGCGACTGTTTATGCAGGACAACAATCAGCAAGGCAAAGGTGTCTCTTTGTCAAAAGCGATCAACATCATTGAGAACGGACTGCGGGTGAGTCTTGATGAAGAGAGCAAAGACGAATTAACCCAAAACTTAATTGCTCTTTATAGCTATATGGTCAGGCGTTTGCTGCAAGCCAATTTACGCAACGATGTCTCCGCAGTCGAAGAGGTGGAAGCATTAATGCGTAATATTGCCGATGCCTGGAAAGAGTCTTTACTCTCCCCTTCTTTGATTCAGGACCCAGTCTGATGAACAATGCACCGCATTTGTATTTCGCCTGGCAACAACTCGTCGAAAAAAGCCAGCTCATGTTACGCCTGGCAACGGAAGAACAATGGGACGAACTCATCGCCAGCGAAATGGCGTATGTGAATGCGGTGCAGGAGATCGCACACCTGACTGAAGAGGTTGCCCCGTCCACTACGATGCAGGAGCAGCTCCGCCCGATGCTGCACCTGATTCTCGACAACGAAAGCAAGGTAAAGCAGTTATTACAGATTCGGATGGATGAACTGGCGAAACTGGTCGGTCAGTCATCGGTGCAAAAATCGGTGTTAAGTGCCTATGGCGATCAGGGCGGCTTTGTGCTGGCTCCGCAGGATAACCTCTTTTGAATCTTAATGAGCCGATGGCTCGCGAATAATCCGATTACGGCTACGCTTCTAATATTCCCCTTGAATGGAGTCGAAGAATGCGTAATCCCACGCTGTTACAATGTTTTCACTGGTATTACCCGGAAGGCGGTAAGCTCTGGCCTGAACTGGCCGAGCGCGCAGACGGTTTTAATGATATTGGTATCAATATGGTCTGGTTGCCGCCCGCCTATAAAGGCGCATCGGGCGGGTATTCGGTCGGCTACGACTCCTATGATTTATTTGATTTAGGTGAGTTTGATCAGAAAGGCTGCATCCCTACTAAATATGGTGATAAAGCACAACTGCTGGCCGCCATTGACGCCCTGAAACGTAATGACATTGCGGTGCTGCTGGACGTGGTAGTCAACCACAAAATGGGCGCAGATGAAAAAGAAGCTATTCGCGTGCAGCGTGTAAATGCTGATGACCGTACGCAAATTGACGAAGAAATCATTGAGTGTGAAGGCTGGACGCGTTACACCTTCCCCGCTCGTGCCGGGCAATACTCGCAGTTTATCTGGGATTTCAAATGTTTTAGCGGTATCGACCATATCGAACACCCTGATGAAGATGGCATTTTTAAAATTGTTAACGACTATACCGGAGAAGGCTGGAACGATCAGGTTGATGATGAACTCGGTAATTTCGATTATCTGATGGGTGAGAATATCGATTTTCGCAATCATGCCGTGACGGAAGAGATTAAATACTGGGCGCGCTGGGTGATGGAACAAACGCAATGCGACGGCTTTCGTCTTGATGCGGTCAAACATATTCCGGCATGGTTTTATAAAGAGTGGATCGAACACGTACAGGAAGTTGCGCCAAAGCCGCTGTTTATTGTGGCTGAATACTGGTCGCATGAAGTCGATAAACTGCAAACGTATATTGATCAGGTGGAAGGCAAAACCATGCTGTTTGATGCGCCGCTGCAGATGAAATTCCATGAAGCATCGCGCATGGGTCGCGACTACGACATGACGCAGATCTTCACTGGGACGCTGGTGGAAGCCGATCCTTTTCACGCCGTAACCCTCGTTGCCAACCACGACACCCAACCGTTGCAAGCCCTCGAAGCACCGGTCGAACCGTGGTTTAAACCGCTGGCGTATGCCTTAATTTTGTTGCGGGAAAATGGCGTTCCTTCGGTGTTCTATCCGGACCTCTACGGTGCACATTACGAAGATGTCGGTGGTGACGGGCAAACCTATCCGATAGATATGCCAATAATCGAACAGCTTGATGAGTTAATTCTCGCCCGTCAGCGTTTCGCCCACGGTGTACAGACGTTATTTTTCGACCATCCGAACTGCATTGCCTTTAGCCGCAGTGGCACCGACGAATATCCCGGCTGCGTGGTGGTCATGTCGAACGGAGATGATGGCGAAAAAACCATTCATCTGGGAGAGAATTACGGCAATAAAACCTGGCGTGATTTTCTGGGGAACCGGCAAGAGAGCGTAGTGACAGACGAAAACGGCGAAGCGACCTTCTTTTGCAACGGCGGCAGCGTTAGCGTGTGGGTTATCGAAGAGGTGATTTAAATCCATCCCCGGCGGCAAGCCGGGGAGATTTCATTACGGCAGTGGCGTCGGTAACGGCGCTTTATCCAGCGCGGCGGCACACTCTGCCGTCGGGCGATCCACACGCTCCATCGTCATACCATCGTACTCAATGGTGTTACCGTCACGCTCAACCTCGTACAGCTCACGTTTTACGGTAACGTTAGTGAGATCATCAGACATCAATGTCAACTTACCCGGCACGGCAATCACCCGCTGCCACTGACGGCAATCCAGGGTATCGCCCTCTTTAGTGACAATGAGGCTGCCTATCGCTTCCGGACTGACCAGCGCACGTTGCGGCCCTTTGGTCTGCCAGTAACCCGTCAGCCAGTCCGGCGCGGGGGTTTTCACGACATTGTTATAGTTTTCGACTTCGGCACAGCCCGCCAGCAACATGAGCGCACCTGCAATTGCGAGTTTTTTCATCATTCGTCCTGCATGAGAAGAAAAGAGGATTGTGGCATTAAAGCCCTGATGTCGCCAGCCTTTCCAGGCTCAGAGAGAAATTTGATCTAACCATTATTTTTGTGAATTATTACCCCGAAAATAAATTTGCATGGTGTATGATTCGCGACTCTTGTTTCAAACCTTCTGAGTTCAGAGGCTACATTCATGTCATGGCAGCAATTCAAACACGCCTGGTTGATTAAATTCTGGGCACCCATCCCTGCGGTCATCGCGGCGGGTATTCTCTCCACTTACTATTTTGGCATCACTGGCACATTTTGGGCAGTCACGGGTGAATTTACCCGTTGGGGCGGTCAGCTCCTGCAGTTGTTCGGCGTCCATGCTGAAGAGTGGGGTTATTTTAAAATTATCCATCTGGAAGGATCGCCATTAACCCGCATCGACGGAATGATGATCCTCGGTATGTTTGGCGGCTGTTTTGCCGCAGCGCTGTGGGCCAACAATGTCAAACTGCGCATGCCGCGCAGCCGTATCCGCATTATGCAGGCCATCATTGGCGGTATTATCGCCGGTTTTGGCGCACGTCTGGCAATGGGCTGTAACCTGGCGGCGTTCTTTACCGGAATTCCACAGTTCTCGCTGCACGCCTGGTTCTTTGCCATCGCCACTGCCATTGGTTCATGGTTTGGCGCGCGCTTTACCCTGCTGCCCATCTTCCGTATTCCCGTGAAAATGCAGAAAGTTTCTGCCGCCTCACCGCTGACGCAAAAACCGGATCAGGCGCGGCGTCGTTTTCGTCTCGGGATGCTGGTCTTTTTCGGCATGCTGGGCTGGGCGCTGCTCACGGCGATGAACCAACCCAAACTGGGGCTGGCAATGCTGTTTGGCGTCGGCTTTGGTTTACTGATTGAACGTGCGCAAATCTGCT
Source organism: Escherichia coli DSM 30083 = JCM 1649 = ATCC 11775 (assembly GCF_003697165.2). Lineage (GTDB taxonomy): Bacteria > Pseudomonadota > Gammaproteobacteria > Enterobacterales > Enterobacteriaceae > Escherichia > Escherichia coli. The sequence continues at coordinate 2,094,195 of NZ_CP033092.2, read as the reverse complement.
TTACTTCGGCGTTCCGCGATATGTGGATCACCGGACGTACCCATATGGCGAAAGCAATCATTATCGGTATGGCGGTAAGTGCCATCGGGATCTTCAGTTACGTACAGTTAGGCGTTGAACCCAAAATCATGTGGGCGGGACCAAACGCGGTAATTGGTGGTTTACTGTTTGGTTTTGGCATCGTGCTGGCAGGCGGCTGCGAAACCGGCTGGATGTACCGCGCGGTAGAAGGCCAGGTGCACTACTGGTGGGTCGGTCTGGGCAACGTGATCGGCTCAACGATTCTGGCGTATTACTGGGATGATTTCGCTCCGGCGCTGGCCACCGACTGGGACAAAATCAACCTGCTGAAAACCTTTGGTCCGATGGGTGGCCTGCTGGTGACATATTTGCTGTTGTTTGCAGCTCTAATGTTGATTATCGGCTGGGAAAAACGCTTCTTCCGCCGTGCGGCACCGCAGATTGCTAAGGAGATCGCATGAAAAATATCGTTCCTGATTACCGTCTTGATATGGTGGGTGAACCCTGCCCTTATCCGGCTGTCGCAACCCTTGAGGCGATGCCGCAGTTAAAAAAAGGGGAGATCCTGGAAGTGGTGAGCGACTGTCCGCAGTCGATCAATAATATTCCACTGGATGCGCGTAATCACGGCTATACGGTGCTGGATATTCAGCAAGACGGGCCGACCATTCGTTATTTAATTCAGAAGTAATCCCTCATTCCCGCTGTGGCCCACAGCGGGAACATCGTTACCTCTCTATCACATAGATTTTACCCGCCCCCTCTCCTATTCTTTTCAGTGTGCTCTCAGGAGGTTTCTATGTGTGGACGCTTTGCCCAATCCCAAACGCGTGAAGATTACCTCGCGTTTCTCGCGGAAGATATTGAACGCGATATTCCCTACGATCCCGAACCTATTGGCAGATACAACGTCGCGCCGGGAACCAAAGTCCTTCTGCTCAGTGAACGTGATGAACACCTTCATCTGGATCCGGTTTTCTGGGGATATGCTCCCGGATGGTGGGATAAACCGCCGCTGATTAACGCCCGCGTAGAAACTGCCGCAACCAGTCGCATGTTTAAACCGCTCTGGCAACATGGTCGGGTAATATGCTTTGCCGATGGCTGGTTTGAGTGGAAAAAAGAAGGCGACAAAAAACAGCCTTATTTTATCTATCGCGCTGATGGACAACCTGTTTTTATAGCCGCGATAGGTAGCACACCGTTTGAGCGCGGTGACGAAGCCGAAGGAGTTTTAATTGTCACTGCAGCAGCAGACCAGGGCCTGGTAGATATTCATGACCGCCGCCCGCTGGTACTGTCGCCAGAAACTGCGCGGGAATGGATGCGGCAAGACATTGGTGGTAAAGAAGCCTCAGAAATCGCTACCAGAAGCTGTGTGCCAGCAAACCAGTTCATCTGGCACCCTGTGTCGCGCGCGGTGGGTAATGTTAAAAACCAGGGCGCGGAGTTAATTCAACCTGTTTGATAAGCCTGGAGATTATCTACACCTGGATGGACATCATTGTACTATGCCCCGTACATGCCCCATCACATCCTCAACATCAAAGTATTAGAGCCTTGCAAACCATTATGCGTCTCAGTTTGTCTCATCTATCTTACGCAAAAAAAATAGAACTAATATCAAGCGGCGCTATATTGCGTATTAAATAAAACCACCTCAATTACATTAATAAATCTAAACAAATATCATGCAAATAATTTCCATGGTTATTTTTAGGCTATTTAAATTAAAAAAATAAATTATGAGTCAAACATAAATAACAACCTTTAATATAATTTGACTACCAAATTTATATTCGTTCACAAAATAGTCATGCATTGTGTGCAATAGAAACAGTTCAGATAAAAATAGGGAACTACTTCACAATTTAAATGAGAAACTAAAACTTACATCTTGAAATAATCTCATTGATTAGATGAATATTTGTAGTGCAGTGACATCATTTTTAAATAATAGTTCAAATAAAAGGGCTCACGATGAAAAAATTAACAGTGGCAATTTCTGCTGTAGCTGCATCAGTACTGATGGCGATGTCTGCTCAGGCAGCAGAGATTTACAATAAAGACAGTAACAAGCTGGATCTGTACGGAAAAGTTAATGCTAAGCACTACTTCTCTTCTAACGATGCAGATGATGGCGACACAACTTATGTTCGTCTGGGCTTCAAAGGCGAAACTCAAATCAACGATCAACTGACTGGTTTCGGTCAGTGGGAATATGAATTCAAAGGCAACCGTGCTGAATCTCAAGGTTCTTCCAAAGATAAAACCCGTCTTGCCTTCGCTGGCCTGAAATTCGGTGACTACGGCTCCATCGATTATGGCCGTAACTACGGTGTAGCATACGATATCGGTGCATGGACCGACGTTCTGCCAGAATTCGGTGGCGATACCTGGACCCAAACAGATGTGTTCATGACTGGTCGCACCACAGGTGTTGCAACCTATCGTAACAACGACTTCTTTGGTCTGGTTGATGGTCTGAACTTTGCTGCTCAGTATCAGGGTAAAAATGACCGCACTGACGTAACTGAAGCTAACGGTGATGGTTTCGGTTTCTCCACTACTTATGAGTATGAAGGATTCGGTGTAGGTGCAACCTATGCTAAATCTGACCGCACTAATGATCAGGTTATCTACGGTAACAACAGCCTGAATGCATCTGGTCAAAATGCTGAAGTATGGGCAGCTGGTCTGAAATATGATGCGAACAACATCTATCTGGCTACCACCTATTCTGAAACCCAGAACATGACTGTTTTTGGTAATAACCATATTGCCAACAAAGCACAAAACTTCGAAGTAGTTGCACAATATCAGTTCGACTTCGGTCTGCGTCCGTCCGTTGCTTACCTGCAATCTAAAGGAAAAGACTTGGGTGCGTGGGGTGATCAGGACCTGGTTGAATATATTGATGTAGGTGCAACCTATTACTTCAACAAAAATATGTCCACTTTTGTTGATTACAAAATCAACCTGATTGATAAGAGCGATTTCACGAAAGCATCTGGCGTTGCTACCGATGATATCGTTGCTGTAGGATTGGTTTACCAGTTCTAATCTGATTACTCAAAGATATGTTGTGGGAGGCTTTGCCTCCCCAACATATAAGTGGCCCCCTCAAGCCACTTTCCTTAGAAGCACTATCTTGCTTCTGACTATATAAACCTTCTGTTATATATTACCCTTTATTTTCTGGGGCGTTTCAACGCCCCATTTTTAATAATACTCAGTGAACAATTAACGTATCAATTAGATTTAATAACAACGATATCCGTACCTAACCGGATATCTAATGTCATAAGCATCCCTTTAATTATCCCCTCAACCTCTTGTAACTTTCCCACTCTTGAACTCCACATAGTCCAAACGCCGGATGCAAAAAAATCACACGTGCATTTCTGAAATTGTGATGAAGGAAGATAGTATCAATTATATGTGCTTATAAACGACCCCGATTAGCGCAGAAGTCACCGGATTGTTCAGGCTCCAATAGGTTGAGTATGCCGTATTTATTTTCCAAAATAAAAATCGATGCTGTTGCTCCTTCATAAAATACTTTTACTCTCTGGACGCTTTTCTTAGCTCTCTTGGTGTTATCTTAAAACGATTATGGAACCTTTCAGTAAAACGAGAAGGACACTTGTAACCATTTTCCCTGGCAATCTCGCTGATGGGTTTTACTGTCGTTTGTATAGCAGACAACGCATTATTTAACCTCACGTCGTCCAATATACTTTGAAAACTTATTCCCTCGCTTGCCAGACGGCGATGCAATGTGGAAACAGAAATGTAGAGATATCTCGCTACCTTGTTTGCTGTCCATTTTGTTCCAGGTTCGGATAGCATTAGGTTATAACAACGACTTATTAATGATTGTTTACTATCTGATAAAAGTAAACAATTAACATGATGTGCTCCTAATGAAAGTAGAACGCCCATTGCTAAGTGTTCCTGAATTTGCGTTGAGAAGCCTCGGAAAATAGATGTTTTTAGTTGCTCCCAACAATATATTAACTCGGGGTTCTGAGGTAAGCAGAAACCTGTCGTGTTACGAATTTGATCAGTTATCGCATAAAATTTTTGAAACTTTTCAATTAGATCAATGGGATAATAAAGCATTTCTGCAAGATAAAGACCTGCTTCTGGATAATTCGCAATATAAAATTCATATCCACAGGGAAATAATATTATCTGATTATTATCAACAGTTAGACTATGCGTCTCCCAATTGATAACTTTTTTTCCCTGACGGATACGACATAAAGCTGGCATAAGAGGCTTAACCCTGTGAATCTCATGATGTTTATGCATCCGTATTTCTTCAATCTTTAGGTTAGACTTATCTTTTGCCAGCATACTCTTACCCTACTTTATCTCATAAACTGGTGTTATCTCAGCGGTTGCAATTTTATTGGCATTAAGCATATAACCAACTAACGCTCCGCTGGAATTAGAATCCACAGGAATCTTATCAGTTTTTAGAGCCCATACTTTAAACTGGTAATGATGGGGTTTATCTCCTTTGGGAGGACATGCTCCACCAAATCCTGCATAACCAAAATCATTTCGGCCTTGAACAGCACCAGTCGGAAGTTTTGTACCATCACGTCTTCCTGCATCAGTGGGCAAATATGTTACAGTTGCTGGAATATTAGCAACAGTCCAGTGCCACCATCCACTGCCTGTAGGAGCATCTGGATCATACACAGTTACGGCAAAGCTTTTGGTGCCTTCAGGAGCACCAGACCAGGTTAATGAGGGCGATGTATTACCCCCTTCACACCCAAATCCAGAAAATACATGAGACGTTGTAAGTTGCTCTCCTGTTTTTATTTCATTACTAGTGACCTGAAATGCTGCGGCCTGCGCAGAAAATGTTATGAATGCCAATACACTTGAAACGATAAGTTTTTTCATAAAAACCTCATTGTTGTGACCTATCGTTATTTTATTTGATGTGCCTTGATCTCATTATGCATAAAGGCGCAATGATCGCGCAAATGCAATCATAATTATAAAGGTGCCCCGAACATTAGCCATAATATGCACAAATCAGATTCCTGTTATCTCAAGGATAATTATTTTTTAATGCGGTGCACTTCGTGACAACAAGTTAATGACTAACACACCGGCACAAATCAACATCATGCCTATGATAGCTGGCAGGTCCAGTCGTTGACCAAAAAATCCCCAGGAAAGCAAACTAATCAGAACGATACCGACTCCTGACCAGATAGCATAAGCAATCCCTGTAGGTATATAAGCCAGCGTCTGAGCTAATAACCAGAATGAGGCACAATAGCAAATAATTGTGCCAACAGAGGGCCATAACCGTGTAAACCCCTCTGAAAACTTCATTAAGGTTGTACCAATGACCTCTGCAAGTATTGCGCCACCAAGATAAATATAAGGGTTCATAGCATATTCTTTCCTGTTCATACTGGAGAGAATTGTACTACAGTTTGAACACAACTCACCGTTTTCATCCTGGTGTATGTGTATCCAGGGGGCTCTGGCGTGGCAAGAGATAAAGGCAGGAACAATAATGATCAGAAGGAACCCCAGGCTAACGAATGAGTTCACTCTTCCTGGGAGCAAAGCGAAGACAAAACATGTTATCGCGTTTACGGATCGTGGATGGCAGAAAACAACCAGGATCAGGTATCCATTTTAAACCAGAAATTGAGTGAGTTTGCCCCATCCATGCCCCACGCTGTGGGATCGGATATAATTAAACAAGCATAGTCAACAGGTTACACAACCTACACCTGCATGGACATCACTTCCTGATACGCCGCCACCAGCTTATTACGCACCTGAATCCCCATTTGCATAGAAACTGAGGCTTTTTGCATATCGGTCATCACATCGTTTAGCGCCACGCCGGGTTCACCGAGGGTGAATTTTTCTGCCTGCGTGCGGGCGACTGTTTGTGTATCGCTTATGCGATCGAGCGCGGCGTGCAGCTGCCCGGCAAAACTAATGGTCGGTTGCGGCAGTGATTCCTGCGCACGCGCACTCATCGCCGTAGCCTGTAACTGGCTGATAACCCCTTCAATCCCCTGTATCGCTGACATTTTCGTCTCCCGGATAATTTCTGGTAGCAAAGCCTACCAGTAAGTCAATAAGACAAAGGCGCTAAATAGCAACAAAAAAACGGGTTTATTGGCGGATAGAAAAAAACGAAAGCACAAATAATGGGAGCGTCAATTTTTCGAGTTTGCTGACCCGGGAGTGAGTCTTGTTCCACTTTGCCAATAACGCCGTCCATAATCAGCCACGAGGTGCGCGATGAATGCGACTGCAGCCCAGACAAAATCTCTTGAGTGGCTTAATCGCCTGCGTGCGAATCCGAAAATTCCATTGATTGTTGCCGGTTCCGCAGCAGTGGCGGTCATGGTCGCACTGATCCTGTGGGCGAAAGCCCCCGACTACCGCACATTATTCAGCAATCTTTCCGATCAGGATGGTGGCGCAATTGTCAGCCAACTGACGCAAATGAATATTCCTTACCGCTTCAGCGAAGCCAGCGGCGCTATTGAGGTTCCGGCAGATAAAGTTCACGAACTGCGCCTGCGCCTGGCGCAACAAGGTTTGCCCAAAGGCGGCGCGGTCGGTTTCGAACTGCTCGATCAGGAAAAGTTTGGTATCAGCCAGTTCAGCGAACAGGTGAATTATCAGCGGGCGCTGGAAGGCGAGCTTTCTCGTACCATCGAAACTATCGGCCCGGTAAAAGGGGCGCGCGTACATCTGGCAATGCCGAAACCGTCTTTATTCGTCCGTGAACAAAAATCCCCTTCTGCATCGGTGACGGTAAATCTGTTACCCGGCCGCGCACTCGATGAAGGGCAAATTAGCGCTATTGTACATCTGGTTTCCAGCGCGGTTGCTGGTCTGCCGCCAGGAAACGTCACGCTGGTGGATCAGGGCGGGCATCTGTTAACCCAGTCCAATACCAGCGGGCGCGATCTTAATGACGCTCAGTTGAAATATGCCAGCGATGTCGAAGGCCGTATTCAGCGGCGTATTGAAGCGATCCTGTCGCCTATTGTTGGTAACGGTAATATTCACGCCCAGGTCACGGCGCAACTGGACTTCGCCAGTAAAGAACAAACGGAAGAACAGTATCGCCCTAACGGTGATGAATCTCATGCGGCGCTTCGTTCACGCCAGCTTAATGAGAGCGAGCAAAGCGGTTCCGGTTATCCGGGCGGCGTACCGGGAGCGTTGTCGAATCAACCGGCACCTGCGAATAACGCGCCAATCAGCACGCCTCCGGCAAATCAAAATAACCGCCAGCAGCAGGCGAGCACCACCAGCAATAGTGGGCCGCGTAGCACACAGCGGAATGAAACCAGTAACTACGAAGTCGATCGCACCATTCGTCATACCAAAATGAACGTGGGCGATGTGCAACGTCTGTCAGTCGCGGTAGTGGTGAATTACAAAACCTTGCCAGACGGTAAACCATTGCCTCTCAGCAACGAACAGATGAAGCAAATTGAAGCTCTGACCCGCGAGGCGATGGGCTTTTCTGAAAAACGCGGTGATTCGCTCAATGTTGTTAACTCGCCGTTCAATAGCAGTGACGAAAGCGGCGGAGCACTGCCGTTCTGGCAACAGCAAGTGTTTATCGATCAGTTGCTGGCTGCCGGTCGCTGGTTGCTGGTACTGCTGGTGGCGTGGTTGCTGTGGCGGAAAGCGGTACGCCCGCAGCTAACACGTCGCGCCGAGGCGGTGAAGACTGTGCAGCAACAGGCGCAGGCCCGCGAGGAAGTGGAAGATGCGGTGGAAGTCCGTCTGAGCAAAGACGAACAACTCCAACAACGGCGCGCTAACCAACGACTGGGGGCAGAAGTCATGAGCCAGCGTATCCGTGAAATGTCTGATAACGATCCGCGCGTGGTGGCGCTGGTCATTCGCCAGTGGATAAATAACGATCATGAGTAACCTGACAGGCACCGATAAAAGCGTCATCCTGCTGATGACCATTGGCGAAGACCGGGCGGCAGAGGTGTTCAAGCACCTCTCCCAGCGCGAAGTGCAAACCCTGAGCGCTGCAATGGCGAACGTCACGCAGATCTCCAACAAGCAGCTAACCGATGTGCTGGCGGAGTTTGAGCAAGAAGCTGAACAGTTTGCTGCACTGAATATCAACGCCAACGATTATCTGCGTTCGGTATTGGTCAAAGCTCTGGGTGAAGAACGTGCCGCCAGCCTGCTGGAAGATATTCTCGAAACCCACGATACCGCCAGCGGTATTGAAACGCTCAACTTTATGGAGCCGCAGAGCGCCGCCGATCTGATTCGCGATGAGCATCCGCAAATTATCGCCACCATTCTGGTGCATCTGAAGCGCGCCCAGGCCGCCGATATTCTGGCGTTGTTCGATGAACGTCTGCGCCACGACGTGATGTTGCGTATCGCCACCTTTGGCGGCGTGCAGCCAGCCGCGCTGGCCGAACTGACCGAAGTACTGAATGGCTTGCTCGACGGTCAGAATCTCAAGCGCAGCAAAATGGGCGGCGTGAGAACGGCAGCCGAAATTATCAACCTGATGAAAACGCAGCAGGAAGAAGCCGTTATTACCGCCGTGCGTGAATTCGACGGCGAGCTGGCGCAGAAAATCATCGACGAGATGTTCCTGTTCGAGAATCTGGTGGATGTCGACGATCGCAGCATTCAGCGACTGTTGCAGGAAGTGGATTCCGAATCGCTGTTGATCGCGCTGAAAGGGGCCGAGCAGCCACTGCGCGAGAAATTCCTGCGCAATATGTCGCAGCGTGCCGCCGATATTCTGCGCGACGATCTCGCCAACCGTGGTCCGGTGCGTCTGTCGCAGGTGGAAAACGAACAGAAAGCGATTCTGCTGATTGTGCGCCGCCTTGCCGAAACTGGCGAGATGGTGATTGGCAGCGGCGAGGATACCTATGTCTGATAATCTGCCGTGGAAAACCTGGATGCCGGACGATCTCGCGCCACCACAGGCGGAGTTTGTGCCAATGGTCGAGCCGGAAGAAACCATCATTGAAGAGGCCGAACCCAGCCTTGAGCAGCAACTGGCGCAACTGCAAATGCAGGCCCACGAGCAAGGTTATCAGGCGGGGATTGCCGAAGGTCGCCAGCAAGGTCATGAGCAGGGCTATCAGGAAGGCCTGGCCCAGGGGCTGGAACAAGGTCTGGCAGAGGCGAAGTCTCAACAAGCGCCAATTCATGCCCGGATGCAGCAACTGGTCAGCGAATTTCAAACTACCCTTGATGCGCTTGATAGTGTGATTGCTTCGCGCCTGATGCAGATGGCGCTGGAGGCGGCACGCCAGGTGATCGGTCAGACGCCAACGGTGGACAACTCGGCACTGATCAAACAGATCCAACAGTTGTTGCAGCAAGAACCGTTGTTCAGCGGTAAACCGCAGCTGCGCGTGCACCCCGATGATCTGCAACGTGTTGATGATATGCTCGGCGCAACTTTAAGTTTGCATGGCTGGCGCTTGCGGGGCGATCCCACCCTCCATCCTGGCGGCTGTAAAGTCTCCGCCGATGAAGGCGATCTCGACGCCAGTGTCGCCACCCGCTGGCAAGAACTCTGCCGTCTGGCAGCACCAGGAGTGGTGTAATGACCACGCGCCTGACTCGCTGGCTAACCACGCTGGATAACTTTGAAGCCAAAATGGCGCAGTTGCCTGCGGTACGTCGCTATGGGCGATTAACCCGCGCTACCGGGCTGGTGCTGGAAGCCACCGGATTACAATTGCCGCTCGGCGCAACCTGTGTGATTGAGCGCCAGAACGGCAGCGAAACGCACGAAGTAGAAAGCGAAGTCGTTGGCTTTAACGGTCAACGACTGTTTTTAATGCCGCTGGAGGAAGTGGAAGGTGTCCTGCCCGGCGCGCGTGTTTATGCCAAAAACATTTCGGCTGAAGGGCTGCAAAGCGGCAAGCAGTTGCCGCTCGGTCCGGCGTTATTAGGTCGCGTTCTGGACGGCAGCGGTAAACCGCTCGATGGCCTCCCCTCCCCCGATACGACGGAAACCGGTGCGCTGATTACCCCGCCATTTAACCCATTGCAACGTACACCGATTGAACATGTGCTGGACACCGGCGTGCGCCCAATCAATGCCCTGCTTACCGTCGGGCGCGGGCAGCGTATGGGGCTGTTTGCCGGGTCCGGCGTTGGTAAAAGTGTGCTGCTGGGGATGATGGCCCGTTACACCCGCGCCGATGTCATTGTCGTGGGTTTGATTGGTGAACGAGGGCGCGAAGTAAAAGATTTTATTGAGAATATCCTCGGTGCCGAAGGACGTGCACGCTCCGTGGTGATTGCCGCTCCGGCGGATGTTTCTCCGCTCCTGCGAATGCAGGGCGCCGCCTATGCCACGCGCATTGCCGAAGATTTTCGCGATCGTGGTCAGCATGTGTTGCTGATTATGGACTCCCTCACCCGCTATGCGATGGCCCAGCGTGAAATTGCGCTGGCGATTGGCGAACCACCTGCCACTAAAGGTTATCCACCGTCGGTGTTTGCCAAATTACCGGCACTGGTCGAGCGTGCCGGAAATGGCATTAGCGGCGGCGGCTCGATTACCGCGTTTTATACCGTGCTCACCGAAGGCGATGACCAGCAGGACCCCATTGCCGACTCCGCGCGGGCAATCCTCGACGGTCACATTGTGCTGTCTCGCCGACTGGCGGAAGCCGGGCACTATCCGGCTATCGATATCGAAGCGTCGATCAGTCGCGCAATGACGGCGTTGATCAGTGAGCAACATTACGCGCGAGTGCGCACCTTCAAACAGCTGTTGTCGAGTTTTCAGCGTAACCGCGATCTGGTTAGCGTCGGCGCGTATGCCAAAGGCAGCGATCCGATGCTCGACAAAGCCATCGCCCTGTGGCCGCAGCTGGAGAGCTATTTGCAACAAGGCATTTTTGAACGCGCGGACTGGGAAGCGTCTCTCCAGGGGCTGGAGCGTATTTTCCCGACAGTGTCATAACCCAGGAGATAACGGCAGATGGCGGAACATGGTGCGCTGGCGACCCTGAAAGATCTGGCAGAAAAAGAGGTAGAGGATGCCGCTCGCCTGCTGGGTGAAATGCGTCGCGGATGTCAGCAGGCGGAAGAACAGCTCAAAATGCTGATCGATTATCAGAATGAATATCGCAATAACCTCAATAGCGATATGAGTGCCGGGATGACCAGCAACCGCTGGATCAACTATCAGCAGTTTATCCAGACGCTGGAAAAAGCCATTACTCAGCATCGCCAGCAACTTAATCAGTGGACGCAGAAAGTTGACATTGCCCTGAACAGCTGGCGAGAAAAGAAACAACGTTTGCAGGCCTGGCAGACACTGCAGAAACGGCAATCCACGGCGGCACTGCTTGCAGAAAACCGCCTCGATCAGAAAAAGATGGATGAGTTCGCCCAGCGCGCCGCCATGAGGAAACCTGAATGATTCGCTTAGCGCCCTTGATTACCGCCAACGTTGACACCACCACATTGCCTGGCGGCAAAGCCAGCGATGCTGCACAAGATTTTCTCGCGTTGTTGAGCGAAGCATTAGCAGGCGAGACAACAACCGACAAAGCGGCCCCCCAGTTGCTGGTGGCAACAGATAAGCCCACGACAAAAGGCGAACCGCTGGTCAGCGATATTGTTTCCGATGCGCAACAAGCGGATTTACTGATCCCTGTGGATGAAACACTTCCTGTCATCAACGACGAACAATCCACATCAACACCGTTAACCACCGCTCAGACGATGACGTTGGCTGCGGTGGCTGACAAAAATACGACAAAAGACGAAAAAGCGGATGACCTTAATGAAGACGTCACCGCAAGTCTGAGCGCCCTTTTTGCGATGTTGCCGGGTTTTGACAATACGCCCAAAGTGACTGATGCACCGTCAACCGTGTTACCGGCAGAGAAACCAACGCTCTTCACAAAACTGACTTCTGCGCAACTCACTACAGCACAGCCTGATGACGCCCCCGGCACACCAGCTCAGCCATTAACACCGCTGGTAGCAGAAGCCCAGAGTAAAGCGGAAGTCATCAGCACGCCTTCGCCGGTGACCGCTGACGCCAGCCCGCTAATCACTCCACACCAGACACAGCCACTGCCCACCGTCGCCGCGCCTGTTTTGAGTGCACCGCTGGGTTCTCACGAATGGCAACAATCATTAAGCCAGCATATTTCGCTGTTCACCCGCCAGGGGCAACAAAGTGCAGAGTTGCGTCTGCACCCACAGGATTTAGGTGAAGTGCAAATTTCCCTCAAAGTGGATGATAACCAGGCGCAGATCCAGATGATTTCACCGCATCAGCACGTACGCGCCGCCCTGGAAGCAGCGCTGCCGGTACTGCGTACGCAGCTGGCCGAAAGTGGCATTCAGTTAGGGCAAAGCAACATCAGTGGCGAAAGCTTTAGTGGTCAGCAGCAGGCCGCTTCCCAGCAACAGCAAAGCCAACGCACAGCAAACCATGAACCTCTGGCGGGGGAAGACGACGATACGCTTCCGGTTCCCGTCTCTTTACAAGGGCGTGTAACAGGTAACAGCGGCGTTGATATTTTCGCCTAACGTCAGAGGTAGCACCGTAATCCGCGTCTTTTCCCCGCTTTGTTGCGCTCAAGACGCAGGATAATTAGCCGATAAGCAGTAGCGACACAGGAAGACCGCAACACATGACTGATTACGCGATAAGCAAGAAAAGCAAGCGATCGCTTTGGATCCCGATTCTGGTATTCATTACCCTCGCGGCCTGTGCCAGCGCAGGTTACAGCTACTGGCATTCGCATCAGGTTGCCGCTGACGACAAAGCGCAGCAACGCGTCGTGCCCTCCCCGGTCTTCTATGCGCTGGATACCTTTACGGTCAATTTGGGCGATGCGGATCGCGTGCTTTATATCGGCATAACCCTGCGACTGAAAGATGAAGCTACCCGCTCGCGGCTGAGTGAGTATTTGCCGGAAGTCCGTAGCCGTTTGCTGTTACTGTTTTCGCGTCAGGATGCTGCCGTACTGGCGACAGAAGAAGGCAAGAAAAACCTGATTGCCGAGATTAAAACCACACTTTCCACCCCGCTTGTTGCCGGGCAACCGAAACAGGATGTCACCGACGTGCTGTATACCGCTTTTATTCTGCGATAACGACATGGGCGATAGTATTCTTTCTCAAGCTGAAATTGATGCGCTGTTGAATGGCGACAGCGAAGTCAAAGACGAACCGACAGCCAGTGTTAGCGGCGAAAGTGACATTCGTCCGTACGATCCGAATACCCAACGACGGGTTGTGCGCGAACGTTTGCAGGCGCTGGAAATCATTAATGAGCGCTTTGCTCGCCATTTTCGTATGGGGCTGTTCAACCTGCTGCGCCGTAGCCCGGATATTACCGTCGGGGCCATCCGCATTCAGCCGTACCATGAATTTGCCCGCAACCTGCCGGTGCCGACCAACCTGAACCTTATTCATCTGAAACCGCTGCGCGGCACAGGGCTGGTGGTGTTCTCGCCGAGTCTGGTGTTTATCGCCGTGGATAACCTGTTTGGCGGCGATGGACGCTTCCCGACCAAAGTGGAAGGCCGCGAGTTTACCCATACCGAACAGCGCGTCATCAACCGCATGTTGAAACTGGCGCTTGAAGGCTATAGCGACGCATGGAAGGCGATTAATCCGCTGGAAGTTGAGTACGTGCGTTCGGAAATGCAGGTGAAATTTACCAATATCACCACCTCGCCAAACGACATTGTGGTTAACACGCCGTTCCATGTGGAGATTGGCAACCTGACCGGCGAATTTAATATCTGCCTGCCATTCAGCATGATCGAGCCGCTACGGGAATTGTTGGTTAACCCGCCGCTGGAAAACTCGCGTAATGAAGATCAGAACTGGCGCGATAACCTGGTGCGCCAGGTGCAGCATTCACAGCTGGAACTGGTGGCCAACTTTGCCGATATCTCGCTACGCCTGTCGCAGATTTTAAAACTGAAACCCGGCGACGTCCTGCCGATAGAAAAACCCGATCGCATCATCGCCCATGTTGACGGCGTCCCGGTTCTGACCAGTCAGTACGGCACTCTCAACGGTCAGTATGCGTTACGGATAGAACATTTGATTAACCCGATTTTAAATTCTCTGAACGAGGAACAGCCCAAATGAGTGACATGAATAATCCGGCCGATGACAACAACGGCGCAATGGACGATCTGTGGGCTGAAGCGTTGAGCGAGCAAAAATCAACCAGCGGAAAAAGCGCTGCCGACGCGGTGTTCCAGCAATTTGGCGGTGGTGATGTCAGCGGGGCGTTGCAGGATATCGACCTGATTATGGATATTCCGGTCAAGCTGACCGTCGAGCTGGGCCGTACGCGGATGACCATCAAAGAGCTGTTGCGTCTGACGCAAGGGTCAGTCGTGGCGCTGGACGGTCTGGCGGGCGAACCGCTGGATATTCTGATCAACGGTTATTTAATCGCCCAGGGCGAAGTGGTGGTTGTTGCCGATAAATATGGCGTGCGGATCACCGATATCATTACCCCGTCCGAGCGGATGCGCCGCCTGAGCCGTTAGTGATGAATAACCACGCTACTGTGCAATCTTCCGCGCCGGTATCTGCTGCGCCACTGCTGCAGGTGAGCGGCGCACTCATCGCCATTATTGCCCTGATCCTCGCTGCTGCCTGGCTGGTAAAACGGCTGGGATTTGCCCCTAAACGCACTGGCGTTAACGGTCTGAAAATTAGCGCCAGTGCTTCACTGGGCGCGCGTGAACGGGTTGTGGTGGTCGATGTGGAAGATGCACGGCTGGTGCTCGGCGTTACCGCAGGGCAAATCAATCTGCTGCATAAACTTCCCCCTTCAGCACCAACGGAAGAGATACCGCAGACCGATTTTCAGTCGGTTATGAAAAACTTGCTTAAGCGTAGCGGGAGATCCTGATGCGTCGTTTGTTGTCTGTCGCACCTGTCCTTCTCTGGCTGGTTACGCCCCTCGCCTTCGCGCAACTGCCGGGTATCACCAGCCAGCCGCTGCCTGGCGGTGGACAAAGCTGGTCGCTCCCGGTGCAAACGCTGGTGTTCATCACCTCGTTGACGTTTATTCCGGCAATTTTACTGATGATGACCAGTTTCACCCGCATCATCATTGTTTTTGGTTTATTGCGTAACGCGTTGGGAACACCCTCCGCGCCACCTAACCAGGTATTGCTGGGACTGGCGCTGTTTTTGACCTTTTTTATTATGTCGCCGGTGATCGATAAAATTTATGTCGATGCGTACCAGCCATTCAACGAAGAGAAAATATCAATGCAGGAGGCGCTGGAAAAAGGGGAGCAGCCGCTGCGTGAGTTTATGCTGCGTCAGACCCGTGAGGCGGATTTAGGGTTGTTTGCCAGACTGGCGAATACTGGCCCGTTGCAGGGACCTGAAGCTGTGCCGATGCGCATTTTGCTCCCGGCCTACGTGACCAGCGAGTTGAAAACCGCATTTCAGATAGGCTTCACGATTTTCATTCCTTTTTTGATTATCGACCTGGTGATTGCCAGCGTGTTGATGGCATTGGGGATGATGATGGTTCCCCCAGCCACAATTGCTCTGCCCTTTAAACTGATGCTGTTTGTACTGGTGGATGGCTGGCAATTGCTGGTCGGTTCGCTGGCGCAGAGCTTTTACAGCTAGTGAGGCAAAATGACACCTGAATCGGTCATGATGATGGGGACTGAAGCGATGAAAGTCGCGCTGGCACTGGCTGCCCCACTGTTGCTGGTGGCGCTGGTCACGGGTCTTATCATCAGTATTTTGCAGGCCGCCACCCAGATTAACGAAATGACGTTGTCGTTTATTCCGAAAATCATCGCCGTATTTATCGCCATTATTATTGCCGGACCGTGGATGCTCAATCTGTTGCTGGATTACGTCCGCACCTTGTTCACTAACCTGCCGTATATCATCGGGTAGGCCGTACAATGATGCAGGTAACAAGCGATCAATGGCTTTCCTGGTTAAGCCTGTACTTCTGGCCGTTACTGCGCGTGCTGGCGCTCATTTCTACCGCACCAATTCTGAGCGAACGCAGCGTGCCGAAACGGGTAAAACTGGGTCTGGCAATGATGATCACGTTCGCTATTGCCCCATCATTACCTGCCAACGATGTTCCTGTTTTTTCGTTCTTTGCTCTGTGGCTGGCCGTGCAGCAGATCCTGATCGGCATTGCGCTTGGTTTTACCATGCAATTTGCCTTTGCCGCTGTGCGAACCGCTGGTGAAATTATCGGTCTGCAAATGGGGCTGTCATTTGCGACGTTTGTCGATCCGGCCAGCCATCTCAATATGCCCGTTTTAGCGCGTATCATGGATATGCTGGCGTTACTGCTGTTCCTGACATTTAACGGTCATTTATGGTTGATTTCACTGCTGGTCGATACCTTTCACACCCTGCCAATTGGTGGCGAACCGTTGAACAGCAATGCGTTTCTGGCACTCACCAAAGCAGGGAGTTTGATTTTCCTTAACGGGCTGATGCTGGCATTACCGCTCATTACTCTGCTGCTGACCCTGAATCTGGCATTAGGCTTACTTAATCGTATGGCCCCGCAATTATCCATTTTTGTTATTGGATTTCCATTAACTCTGACTGTCGGTATCTCTTTAATGGCGGCATTAATGCCGTTAATTGCGCCTTTTTGCGAACATTTATTCAGTGAGATGTTTAATTTGCTGGCTGATATTATTAGTGAATTGCCATTAATATAATTCCGTAACGTTTATCATGTTATCCTAAGGATTATCCGAAAAATAATACCTACGAACATCTTCCAGGATACTCCTGCGGCGAAATATTTGTTTTAAGCTCACTCACATATCGCAACATTTACTTTAAGACAATTCCAGGCAAATTATACAACACTTTACGGGATAGTAAGTCCGCCTGAAAAATCGCGAGAGTGGCGCATTAGGTGACCCATGTTGTTCCGTTTAGTCATGATGAAATATTCAGGTAAGGGGAATTATCGTTACGCATTGAGTGAGGGTATGCCATGTCAACGATTATTATGGATTTATGTAGTTACACCCGACTAGGTTTAACCGGGTATCTGTTGAGTAGAGGGGTTAAAAAAAGAGAAATCAACGACATTGAAACCGTTGATGACCTTGCCATAGCTTGTGATTCACAGCGCCCTTCAGTGGTGTTTATTAATGAGGACTGTTTCATCCACGATGCTTCTAACAGTCAGCGTATCAAGCTCATCATTAATCAACATCCCAATACGTTATTTATCGTTTTTATGGCAATTGCCAATGTTCATTTTGATGAATATCTATTGGTCAGAAAAAATTTATTGATCAGTTCTAAATCGATTAAACCGGAATCTCTCGACGATATCCTTGGCGATATTCTGAAAAAAGAGACAACGATAACCTCGTTTTTAAATATGCCGACGTTATCATTGAGCCGAACCGAATCGAGTATGTTGCGAATGTGGATGGCAGGTCAGGGAACCATTCAAATCTCTGACCAAATGAATATCAAAGCCAAGACCGTTTCATCGCATAAAGGTAATATTAAACGTAAGATCAAAACGCATAATAAACAGGTTATCTACCATGTCGTCCGACTGACGGATAATGTGACTAATGGTATTTTTGTCAACATGCGCTAACACATTCTGACTGGTGGTTTCCCACCAGTCAGGCTGAATTAGATTACTCTGCTTTCTCCACAAAGATACCGTCCTGATGCCCTGCTTCATTAAAGAACCAGATGCCGAGCGGGTAGTCTTCCAGCGAAACCAGGTACATTGTGCCTTCACTAAACTCCTCAACTGCCAGTACCACGCCAGGACGACGCGGACCGCCATCCGTTTTGACTGTTACCCGATCATTCACCTTCATCGTTTTCCTCCTGTGGCTTTGTGCCAGTGTAGAACAATTTCGTTTTTCTGGCAGCGCCAGGCGCGCGCGAGTGTTGATTTTCTCGACGGTCTATACTTAAAAGATGCCAGGCGGACTTAACGACTGGCGGCAACAACAGAGTAACGGTTGCGAGGAAAGATGATGAAAACCGCAAAAGAGTACAGCGATACCGCAAAACGTGAGGTCAGCGTCGATGTCGATGCCCTGCTGGCGGCGATCAATGAAATTAGCGAAAGCGAAGTTCATCGCAGCCAGAACGATTCTGAACACGTTAGCGTCGATGGACGTGAATATCATACATGGCGTGAATTGGCGGATGCCTTCGAACTGGATATTCATGACTTCAGCGTCTCTGAAGTGAATCGTTGAATGCACAATAAAAAAATCCCGACCCTGAGGGGGTCGGGATGAAACTTGCTTAAGCAAGAAGCACTTAAAAAATTCGTTACACCAGGAAATCTGATGTGTTCATCACCTTATCCGCAATTTTTTTCGCTGACAAGAAAATATTCGTGATATGAATGATTAACGCTACTTATGAATAGAAATGTGACGCGCGTCACCCCTTGGTGGCTCTGGCGTCAACGGGATCGCTCCCGAAAAAATCATCTTTGATAATTTGTGCTGTTTTGAGAATCATCCTGGTAAGGGGAGTACTGCGCAACCATGCTTTCAATTCAACAACCACTACTGGTTTTTAGCGATCTTGATGGCACCCTGCTGGACAGTCATAGTTATGACTGGCAACCAGCTGCCCCCTGGCTCAGCCGTTTACGCGAAGCGAATGTTCCCGTCATTCTCTGTAGCAGTAAGACATCAGCCGAAATGCTGTACTTGCAAAAAACGTTGGGGCTACAAGGTTTACCGCTGATTGCCGAAAATGGCGCAGTGATCCAGCTTGCTGAGCAATGGCAGGATATAGACGGTTTTCCACGCATCATCTCAGGTATTAGCCATGGCGAAATCAGCCAGGTTTTAAATACGCTACGCGAGAAAGAACATTTTAAATTCACGACTTTTGATGATGTCGACGATGCAACCATCGCCGAATGGACGGGATTAAGCCGTAGCCAGGCGGCGCTGACGCAGCTACATGAGGCGTCGGTAACGCTAATCTGGCGCGACAGTGACGAGCGTATGGCACAATTTACCGCTCGTCTGAACGAACTGGGCTTGCAGTTTATGCAGGGTGCGCGCTTCTGGCACGTCCTGGATGCCTCTGCCGGAAAAGATCAGGCTGCCAACTGGATTATCGCGACCTATCAACAATCGTCAGGCAAACGCCCAACCACACTTGGCCTGGGCGATGGGCCAAACGATGCGCCCTTACTGGAGGTAATGGATTACGCGGTGATTGTGAAAGGGTTAAACCGTGAAGGGGTGCATCTGCATGATGAGGATCCGACCCGCGTCTGGCGAACGCAGCGTGAAGGACCGGAAGGCTGGCGTGAAGGGCTGGACCATTTTTTCTCCGCCCGTTAAGCGTTATCGCTCGCGCATACCCGATTGCGCCCGGCCTGTTTAGCGAGATAAAGCCGACGGTCGGCCAGTGACTGGAGTTGTTCAAAATCATAATCACCGGTTTCCTCGCTGCTGCTTACCCCCAGCGAGGCACTAATGCGTATCGTCGTACTCTTGGCGATCAACATCTCTTTTTCATTTAGCTTCAGGCGAATACGTTCTGCAACCTCCGCAGCCTGCGTCAGACTCGCGCCGGGCAGAATCACACAAAACTCCTCACCACCGACCCGCCCGGCAACGTCCTGCGCACGCAAGGAACTGCTAATTAATCCGGCAGCATGAGAAAGAACACGGTCGCCCGCCTGATGACCAAAGCGGTCATTAATCGCTTTAAAATGGTCAAGGTCGACCTGAATGACAGAAAAAGGATGTTGGTGCGTCTGACACAATTTAGCGAGCGGACGGGCTTTTTCGAACAGTGCGCCACGGTTATATAAACGCGTTAAGGTGTCGTGCCACGCCTGCCACTGCAACGAGCTTTGCAAAACATACATGTTGCTAACCATCCGGCGAATCACATACCAGGAGATGAGTAACATGGTGGTAAAGAGCGCCCACAGCAGAGTTAATGCAATGCTGATACTGCCGAAATCACCACGCACGCCTTCGCTTAGCGTATGGACGCGCACCAGCACACCGTCGAAATGGTCCAGACGTTCCCAGCTAACATAACGACTGTTCATACGAATGCCGCCCCGCGTGTCATGTTCCATTGCCTGCGCCAGCAAGGCCAGTTCACGAGGATCAAAAATATTCCCTGTTGGATGGTCAGGATTGGAAGAGGTCAAAAATCTCAGCTTACTGTCATAGAGCTGATACTCACCATCGAGGTTTTTATCGATGGCGTTTCTTAAAAATTGCTGCATAGTACGCACGGGAATACTCATCCCCAGCACGCCATACCAGTAGTTATTACTGTCTACCGGAACACTGACGGTAACCTGCGGTTCAGTATTGCTGGCGTGTTCCGGTTGCGAAGTGAACCAGCGTACCGCGCGGTGACGATTTTCTCGTTGCGAATGGCCGATAAACCAGGGTTGGGTGACATAGCCGTAATAACGCGTTGGTACATTGCGCGTAAACAAGGTCGGCTGCGTCGAAACGTAAAATCCAGCACGCGAGACATACATCGCCTGTTCAACCATCGACGAGGAGTTGTGCGCCAGTCGCAGCAAGTAACCAACTTCCAGTGCAGCGGTAATTTCATTGTCGAGGCTTTCATTTTCGCGAGACAGGAGATTCCCCTCGCTGACTAATGCATCCGATACGCCATTGACTGGCAGGGTGCGCCGTCGGTTGAGTTCGATTTGCCAGGCGTGCTCGTCGCGATGCTGTTCGAACTCGGTTACGGCATTACGCAGAGAGGTGAAATCCAGTGGCGCCACGAGAGCTTCGCGCATGCCATTACGCAAAAAGATCAGTTTGTCGACGTTATACTGCAAATGCTTATCGAGCGCGTTGGCTACGTTTTCCAGATGATTACGCTGGCTGGAGATATAGGCATCTTCCAGCACCACCACTTCACGCCAGGTGAGCAAGGTGGAAAAAAGCAATACCACGATAAAGCAGAGATTAACGATATGACCAGGCCCCAGGCGGCGTGCGAGTTTTTTCAACCAGCTCTGGTTTTCCATTTTTGTCTCGTGCTGCACCCTGACGACTCCCAACCTGCTTTTTTATGATTCTGGCATAACCCGGCGATAGCGTACCGCAAAACAGCGATAATTTTATAATGGTGGCATGATAAGACGCGACTATCATTCATTGCAGGCATTGGGACACCAGGCCGGATGTGATCCGGCCTGGTGTTAATGATACCCTTTCAAACTTCTTCCGCAGAACGACTCCCCTCCCCCGGAACAAGATCGGTTTCATGAAAAGCTTCCCGCTTGACCCCGTAACCGTCATATCAACGACACTCAACCATACCGCTGGAGTATCCAGTGACAATCATCCGCGGGCCGCCCTCTTTAACCGTAACTTCCTCACTAACCATAAAGCTCATACTCGCCTCCTTTTTTCGAGTGAAACTTGTTCACCTTAGTTGAAGATGGCAAATTTTGCATAATAGCCAGTGCGAGTATTAATGTGCCTGACCGCGCATTTTCGCTACTGCTTTCACTCCCAGCACCACGATGCCGCCGATGATAAATCCAAGAATCAGATTTAAAACAGTCGGTAATATCATCGCCACCACTGCACTTTGCTGCCCGGCGAAATGTTCAATGGCGTGATGCAGCGGCGCAATACCATGTACCACAATCCCGCCGCCGACGAGGAACATCGCCAGCGTGCCGACAATCGATAATGCTTTCATCAGCCAGGGCGCGATAATCAATAACCCTTTACCTAATGCCTGCATCAGCGCGCTGGATTTTTCCGCCAGCCAATACCCAGGTCATCAATCTTAACGATAACCCCTACCAGACCGTAGACGCCCACGGTCACTACCAGCGCGATGCCTGAAAGCACCAGCACCTGATTAAGCAACGGCGCCTCTGCCACAATCCCCAGCGTGATGGCGACGATTTCCGCAGACAAAATAAAATCGGTACGAATCGCCCCTTTAATTTTGTCCTTTTCAAACTTCAGCGGATCCTGCGCCGCCAGCTTCTCCAGACGCTGCTGGCTCTGCGCTGGATCTTCTTTATGTTTACGCGCCTCCAGCATATGCAGCACTTTCTCTACCCCTTCAAAGCAGAGAAACGCGCCACCAATCATCAACAGTGGCGTAATCGCCCACGGGATAAACGCACTGATGATCAACGCCAGCGGCACCAGAATCACTTTATTGATCAGCGATCCTTTCGCCACGCCCCAGACCACGGGAAGTTCCCGGTTGGCCCGCACGCCTGAAACTTGTTGCGCATTGAGCGATAAATCATCCCCTAATACACCGGCGGTTTTCTTCGCCGCCAGTTTGCCCATCACGGAGATATCGTCCAGCAGTGTGGCGATATCATCGAGCAACGTCAGTAAACTACTCCCGGCCAAAAGCATTCCCTCTCATTTTTATTGTTGAAGGGTGTAAGTATGAAGCAAAAACGGCAGCTCTGATACTTGCTTCACAGGTCAACATTTATTTAACAATCAAGTGCAATTATATCTCTCGCCAGCAGAATGATTTTCACGTTTACTATGAACCACCTTTTTATTTCCGCCGTGAGGGATTATGCGTTTCCGCCAGTTGTTACCGCTTTTTGGCGCGCTGTTTGCGTTGTATATCATTTGGGGCTCAACCTATTTTGTCATTCGGATTGGCGTGGAAAGCTGGCCTCCGTTAATGATGGCGGGCGTTCGATTCCTGGCAGCCGGTATTTTATTGCTGGCATTTTTGCTACTGCGCGGACACAAACTTCCCCCGCTACGTCCGCTGCTCAATGCCGCGCTGATTGGCCTGTTATTGCTGGCTGTCGGTAATGGCATGGTGACGGTTGCCGAACATCAAAATGTTCCTTCCGGCATCGCCGCCGTAGTGGTTGCAACCGTGCCCCTCTTTACCCTGTGCTTCAGCCGCCTGTTTGGCATTAAAACGCGCAAACTGGAATGGGTGGGTATCGCCATTGGGCTTGCCGGAATCATCATGCTCAATAGCGGTGGAAATTTAAGCGGCAATCCGTGGGGCGCGATTCTGATTTTAATCGGCTCGATTAGCTGGGCGTTTGGCTCAGTTTATGGCTCGCGCATTACCTTACCTGTAGGGATGATGGCGGGTGCGATTGAGATGCTGGCGGCAGGCGTGGTGTTAATGATCGCATCGATGATTGCGGGTGAAAAACTGACGGCGCTCCCTTCCCTGTCAGGCTTCCTTGCGGTCGGCTATCTGGCGCTGTTTGGTTCGATTATCGCCATTAACGCTTATATGTATTTAATCCGTAATGTCAGTCCGGCTCTCGCCACCAGCTACGCCTACGTTAACCCGGTGGTCGCGGTCTTGCTGGGTACGGGACTGGGTGGCGAAACGCTGTCGAAAATTGAATGGCTGGCGCTCGGCGTAATTGTTTTCGCGGTGGTACTGGTCACGTTGGGAAAATATCTCTTCCCGGCCAAACCCGTTGTCGCGCCAGTTATTCAGGATGCATCAAGCGAGTAAATGAATCCCCTGCGTGTCGATCTGCGCGCTGGCACCTTCGCCGCAGATCCACTCTTCCAGACGCTCGGTAAGCGCCGCATCCGTCAGCTTCTCGCGCCCACGTAACGCACACTCCCAGACAATCAGTACGCGCCAGCCGAGCTCCTGCAAGCGACTGATATCGCGGCGATCGCGTTCAACATTTTTACCTATCTTCTCCAGCCAGAACTCGGTTCGGGTCGCAGGCACTTTAAACAGATAGCAGTGATGATGATGCCAGAAGCAGCCGTGGGTAAATATCACGCAGCGATATTCATCAACGACAAAATCCGGGCGTCCGGGCAGACTGGCGTCCTGAACGCGAAACGCAAGGCCCTGCCCGGTTAACAAACTGGCGAGGCGCTTCTCAATCGCCGTATCACGCGTGGCAATCGCGCGCATATTTTTGCTGCGGGTGGCCTTATCGTGAACGTCGACCATGTTGTGCCTCTTGCTGACGCAACGCCACCGCCTGTTTGATTTTTGGCTCAAGCAGTTTTGCCACCGCGGCAAAGACCGGCACGACCACCGAGTTACCGAACTGGCGATAGGCCTGAGTGTCCGAAACCGGAATGCGGAATTTCGCTTCTCCCGGCGCTTCAAAACCCATTAAGCGCGCGCATTCACGAGGTGTTAACCGACGTGGACGATGTTGCTGATTCAGCGGATCGTCAAAGTCTTTCTCACCCGTGGCCATATCCCAGCCGCGGTCGATTAAAATTTCCGCGCCATCCTTGTAATAACGAGCAGACAGCGTACGGGTGACGCTTTGCGGATTGTTCGGATAAACCATTCCATAACCGAAGCCGTTACCGCGCGCCTGATGTTTTTTCGCATATCGATAGAGGTACTTCCACAGCACCGGCGTCAGGATATATTTCGCCTCAACCATCGGGTCCAGCAGCTGCGCCAGCGTCACTCGCTGTGCAGGGAAACATTCGCTGATATCACGCAGAGTAAAATCGGCTTTCAGATTCAGATCGCGACGAAAACCCACCAGCACGATGCGTTCACGGTGCTGCGGCAGGAAATGTTTGCCATCGATGATTTTCGGATCGTCCGGCCCGTTATCTTCTGCATCAGCCACGTCATAGCCCAGTTCGTCCAGCGTCTGCATGATGATGCGGAACGTTTTACCCTGGTCGTGACTTTTCAGGTTTTTGACGTTTTCGAGCACAAACATCGCCGGACGACGCGCGTCGATAATGCGCACCACATCAAAGAACAGCGTGCCCTGGGTATCGCAGGCAAAACCGTGCGCCCGCCCGAGCGAGTTCTTTTTCGATACGCCAGCCAGCGAAAATGGCTGACAAGGAAAACCCGCCAGTAATACATCGTGTTCAGGAATGTGTTGACGAATATGTTCCGCCGCCGCCTCATCACTCACGCCTTCTTTATGGCTGAGGGTGATGTCGCGGATATCTTCATTAAAATGATGCGTCGCCGGGTCGCAATAATGATTGGCTTTATAAGTGCGTACCGCATGTTTGTTCCATTCGCTGGTAAACACGCACTGTCCGCCAATCGATTCAAAACCGCGACGGATGCCGCCAATTCCGGCAAATAGATCGATAAAGCGAAACGCATAATGCGGATGATGTGCCGGTGGTTTGGGTAACAACGTTTGCAGATGGGCGAACTCTTTCTCACTTAAACGGTGCCATACCGAGTCATTCGCCAGCGCACGTTTTAAAATTGCCGCGCTCCAGTGATTCTCACCCACACCATTAAGCTGCGCCACCAGCGTTTTAACATCATAAATTTGCAGCAGTTTCTCCAGCATTGCCTGTGCGGCATTCCCGGTGCTGTATGAATCGGTTACTGATATATTTTCCTGCATAGATTTAACCGGCCATCTGAGATGGCCGACAGGTTAACATAATTACAGCCATTTAGGGCCACGCGCTCAGCCCGCGGGTGAAAACGCATCTATCACCTTGTGATCGACACCTTCATTCTCCCCCGCCAGTTCGGCACTGAGCTTCGCCATAAACTCGACTAAAAATTGCGCGTTGTGCTGCGCCAGCTGCTTGCCTCTTGCGGTTTGCATGGTTTGCGGTAGCTTCAGCAACTTAGTCTGGAAATGATCCAGCGCGTAGCGTTTATCATCAAGCGGACGATGCTGTGCGAACGGATCTTCACCATCAAACAGCGCCACGCCCAATGCCCCTGAAACGGCAAACACGCGCGCCAGGCCAATCGCCCCCAGGGCTTCCAGCCGATCCGCATCCTGGACGATTTTAGCTTCCGTTGTTAAGGGGGCGATTTGCGCGCTGAAACTGTGAGCGGCAATGGCATGACAAACGGCCTCGATTTTCTCCGCCGGAAATTGCACGAACTCTTCACGGAGCAGGCGACGCGTCTCTTCTGCCGCCAGGATTGAAGAACGCTGCCGTTGTGGATGATCTTTCGCCAGGCTCACAATATCGTGAAAATAACAGGCGGTTAAAATCACCAGCATATCGACATCGTCATCTGCCGCCAGCTTCTGTGCCGTAGCCCAGACGCGGCGAAAATGACATACGTCATGGGCCGCGTCCTGGTGCTGGTGATGGTTTTTTAACCAGTTTTCGAACTGTGCCTGCCAGTGTTGTAAGTCCATACGCGCTCCGTTGCCAAAGAGTCGCAACCTTAGCAGTTTTTATTCATAGCGTCTGCTGCGTGCGGGACGAGGTCGGGTGTACCAGGCTATGCTGCCTAACAATGCCCCGACCAGAGCCATAAATAAAAATCCGACCAGTGCCCCTAACCACTTTCCCGCGGTAGATCCTAAATCGCTTTCAAATCCCGACACCGGGGCATCAGGGATCCGACTCATCACCCAGATGTAACGCGCCATTGCCCAGACGAAATAGCCACACCATGTATAGAATGCCCACAAAGCCAATTTGCCGCCAGGGCTGCGAGAGAGTCTCTCTTCCATCTTTGTCGAACCGTATTCCATTTTGAGATAACCCGGAAAATTCAGACTTAGAACCATTATGTGATAAAAATCACATTTTTCCACATTGGATGAGCCAGTCAAGACTCAATCATTTTTTGAACAAATAGATAAATTTTGCGCAACGGCAGTGAATACAGGAAAAATCGTTTTGAGCGATTTTATTTATCTTTGATATCGGCTTTATTAATTCATTTAATCAATATATTAGCACTGATTACAATTATACCTTTTTATTATTCTGTGTCATGATGCTTCCGTTATTAGCCTTTTATCGTCTTGTTTATATTTTTTGGGCCGGCATGATGCCGGCTTTTTTTATGCCTTCATTAATGTGCGCGAGATCACGCCAGCCGTTTAGCGCAACAATCATTGACACTCCCTATCTTTTCAATCAACTCATAACATATTGATATACATACATAATATTCATGAATATTTATATTCGGAATTCATAACTATGAATTATATTAAATAGATTAGAAACATTTTGAAATCTTTTAAATACATTTGTTACATGTAATCTTTAAAATAAAATGAACTTCATAGAATAGTATCCAAATGTGCTTTTTTTTGGATAACGGCACTTATTGATATATTCATGAAGATTATAATCACAAGGGAATACATAATGAAAAGAAAAGTTCTGGCAATGCTGGTCCCGGCGTTATTAGTTGCTGGCGCAGCAAATGCGGCTGAAATTTATAATAAAGATGGCAATAAAGTTGATTTCTACGGCAAGATGGTTGGCGAACGCATCTGGTCAAATACTGATGATAATAACAGCGAAAACGAAGATACCTCCTATGCTCGTTTCGGTGTTAAAGGTGAAACCCAAATCACCAGCGAACTGACTGGTTTCGGTCAGTTTGAATACAACCTCGACGCCAGCAAACCTGAAGGTGAAAACCAGGAAAAAACCCGTTTAACCTTCGCCGGTTTGAAATATAACGAGTTAGGATCATTTGACTATGGCCGTAACTACGGTGTTGCTTATGATGCCGCAGCTTATACCGATATGTTAGTTGAATGGGGTGGCGATTCCTGGGCTTCCGCTGACAACTTCATGAATGGTCGTACCAACGGTGTTGCAACCTACCGTAACTATGATTTCTTTGGCCTGGTTGATGGTCTTGATTTTGCGATTCAGTACCAAGGCAAAAACAGCAACCGTAGCACTAAGAAACAAAATGGTGACGGCTATGCGTTGTCTGTAGACTATAACATCAATGGTTTTGGTATCGTTGGTGCATATAGCAAATCTGATCGCACCAACGATCAAGTTGCCGATGGAAACGGTTCAAATGCTGAACTGTGGTCATTGGCTGCAAAGTATGACGCGAACAATGTCTACGCAGTTGTAATGTACGGTGAAACTCGTAATATGACTCCGGGTTCTATTGATACAGGTGTTGCCGATCGAGAAGGCAATACAATAATGCGTGATCAACTTATCAATGAAACCCAGAACTTTGAAGCGGTTGTTCAGTATCAATTCGACTTTGGTCTGCGTCCGTCCTTAGGTTATGTGTATTCTAAAGGTAAAGATATCAAAGGTGTACCTGGACATAGATATGTTGACGCTGACCGTGTGAACTACATTGAAGTTGGTACCTGGTACTACTTCAATAAGAACATGAACGTTTATACTGCATACAAATTCAACATGCTGGATAAAGATGACGCCGCCATTACTGGCGCAGCAGCTGATGACCAGTTTGCAGTTGGTATCGTCTACCAGTTCTAATCAGCCAACGCGCCGCGGCGTGTTACTGTAAAACTTAACACTAGCCTGAGTTCGTCCCTCATCGAACTCAGGCTTTTTTATTGGCATTTCATCTCGATCTGCGGCACACGCAATTGCCAAAGCATATCGATACAGCACCTTACCCCGCCCCCCCCCCTGGCTCAATAAAATCTACCAGCGTCTCTTCCAGCCAACACCCAAATGCATTTCTTTATAAATTTAATCTGTAACAAAACCGCTTCCCATATAGAAATATTTGCAAAAATAGTGCATTAAAAAAGCTTTTTCCCTACCAATCCGGGATATAAATATTCATCAGCACCATAATATTCCACATAACTAAATCTCTCCCTGCCGCCCCGTACCTCTGATAATGGTCTAAAATCATTGAGGCCACTTGCGACGGCGTTGCTCAATAAGGAAAATTTGGCGTGAATAATATTCAACACCAGTGCAGCATCATCATTACATACTTACGCCCGCCGACTACCGCTTTCGATATATTGACTCAATTTTCCAGCCTGGTTAAAAATAGCGGCCAGCTCAGTCGCAAATATAGTGACTACCCTAACTAAGCAACAATAAGGAATACACTATGACTGTTCAAAAAAGTAAAAATCCACAGGTCGATATTGCTGAAGATAATGCATTCTTCCCTTCAGAATATTCGCTTAGCCAATATACGAGTCCCGTCTCTGATCTTGATGGCGTGGACTATCCAAAACCGTATCGCGGTAAACATAAAATTCTGGTGATCGCCGCTGATGAACGCTATTTGCCGACTGATAACGGCAAACTCTTCTCAACGGGCAATCATCCGATTGAAACGTTGCTGCCGTTGTATCATCTCCATGCTGCAGGTTTCGAATTCGAAGTGGCGACCATTTCCGGTCTGATGACCAAGTTTGAATACTGGGCTATGCCGCACAAAGATGAAAAAGTAATGCCATTCTTTGAGCAGCATAAATCGTTGTTCCGCAATCCGAAGAAATTAGCGGATGTTGTCGCCAGCCTGAACGCAGACAGCGAATATGCAGCGATCTTTGTTCCCGGTGGTCATGGTGCACTCATCGGTTTGCCAGAAAGTGAAGACGTAGCCGCCGCTCTGCAGTGGGCTATTGAAAATGACCGTTTTGTTATCTCCCTATGCCATGGTCCGGCTGCTTTTCTGGCGCTTCGCCACGGCGATAACCCACTGAACGGTTATTCCATTTGTGCATTCCCGGACGCCGCAGACAAACAAACGCCAGAGATAGGCTATATGCCGGGTCATCTCACCTGGTACTTCGGCGAAGAGCTGAAGAAAATGGGCATGAACATCATTAATGACGACATCACCGGGCGAGTACATAAGGACCGTAAAGTTCTCACCGGCGACAGTCCTTTCGCAGCGAATGCGTTGGGTAAACTGGCGGCACAGGAAATGCTGGCAGCTTACGCGGGTTAATCCCTGTTACGTTTGAATGTAAGCGCATAATCAATCGCAGCCGCGTTAGTACTCACGACGTGGCTGCGTTTTTCACGGTTAATTTATGGCGTACTGAAGCCCTATGTTAATTTCTTTGCGGTAACGTAATCCGGAACACATTATGCTTACTGAGATAGTGATACGTAGCACTTCCCCCATGTAATTCGGCAATCGCTTTGACTAAAGAAAGACCAAGTCCCTGACCTACGGAATGACGCGAATTATCTCCCCGCCAAAATCTACGGAAGAGTTTTTCAGGCTCATGAATTTTCGTTCCAGGACTGGCGATATCAATATTAAGAGAACCGTTGGTATCAAGAAAACTGGTTATCTGAATACGCGATTTTTCTGGCGAATATCGAATAGCGTTAACAATAAGATTCGATAACATTCGTTGTAGTAAAATGTTATCCGCAAAGATGTGCTGATTGCACTCGACCTTAAAGCAAATCTCTTTCTCGTCTGAAAGGTATTCAAGATAGTCCAACAAATTTTCGACTTCATTATTGAGAGAAAGCGAGTCCAGTTTCACCAAAACATTATTTTTATCTGCCCTGGCAAGAAACAGTATGTTCTCTGTTAATCGCGAAATATTTTCCAGCTCTTCAATGTTTCCGGCAATTGTTTTTTGATATTCAGCGATACTTCTGGTTTGACTGAGCGTAACCTGATTCTGACCCAGTAATGCATTAATTGGCGTTCTAAGTTCATGAGCGAGATCGTCAGCAAACTGACTTAGACGTTCAAAATCTTTGACTAAAGCTTGGTGCATTTTATTCAACGCCTGCCCAAGAGGTTTTAGTTCTCTCGGTAATGCGCTAACCTCAACAGGCTCTCGGCTATCGTTATAATTCAGCGCTTCCGTTACACCACTCAACTTTTTGATCTCTCGTAACCCCGTTCTGATTAACAACGGACTTAATACTGAGCACAGTATAATGGCGACAATGCAAATTATAATGCTATTAATTTTATACTGTTCAAGCATGTTATGTCTGGCTGAAGCCAATTTAGCCACAGTAACCGTTAATGATGGCGAAACTTCATCAATATTAATTCGTAAAGCATCTATCTCTGTGTCATTAATAATGCTTCTGTAAATGCCAGCTGCGCTGATTGTCTCACTAGCAGGTATGTTATTTAACATGCCATTACTGACATTTGTCCGGTTAACAATTTTATTGATGCCATCACCATGAATGATCAAGATATCCTGACTAACATCCATCATCCGGTTAAAGTACACAGGTAACGTATCTGGATTTACCCCATCAATTAACAACTGCTTGATCTGCGCTGTCCGGTTAATGAGTGTTGTATCATCGCGCCATTTCAACTCACTTGCCAGGCCATTATAGAGAGTCCAGACAATTCCAGCGCCAGCAACAAACAGCAGCAATATAAAAAGCAAGGTTAAACGGACGGTTATAGATAATCTTTTCATTATTTTTTTACCGCTACGAATGAATAGCCCATCCCCCGGATTGTGGAGATTAGCTTTTCAGGAAAAGGATCATCAACTTTTGCGCGGAGCCTGCGAATGGCGACGTCCACCGTATTGGTATCACTATCAAAGTTGATTCCCCAAATTTCACTCGCAATAACCGTTCTGGGGATAATCTCGCCAGCTCTGGAGGCCAGTAGCCAAAGTAACTGAAACTCCTTGCGCGTCAGTGTAATACTGATATTGTCCCTGCTCACACTTTGACTGACAGAGTCCATTCTTAAGCCGCTGATTTCTAATGATGAATTCAGAGCGTGATGTTGCCTTAATTGTGCCCGAACCCTTGCCAGCAACTCAGAAAATGAAAAAGGTTTTACCAGATAATCATTTGCCCCACTGTCCAGCCCTCTGACTCTGTCATCGACAGAATCCCTTGCAGTAAGGCAAATAACAGGGGTTTGCTTTGCTGTTCTTAACGTTTGTAAGATCTGCCAGCCATCCATACCCGGAAGCATAATATCCAGAATGATCAATGCATAATCATCCTTCAGCGCAAGATAAAGCCCATCTCTGCCATCTGAAACGGCATCAATGACATAACCCGCTTCGGAAAGCCCCTGCGTTACCCATTCCTGGGTCCTTTGATTATCTTCAATAAGTAGAATCTTCATGAAAATAATATGCCATAAATCATATGTTATAGAAACAGCCTGGTTCATTACAAAATTGTAATGCTGCTGTAAGGTTACCCTGGACGTTTTTTCGCTATCCTCAAAACTCATTCACATGACAAGGATATAAACATGTTAAAGCGTTATTTAGTACTCTCCGTAGTAACGGCTGCATTTTCATTACCTTCTTTGGTCTATGCTGCACAACAAAACATTCTTAGCGTGCACATTTTGAACCAGCAAACAGGAAAACCCGCTGCCGACGTGACAGTCACTCTTGAAAAGAAAGCGGATAACGGCTGGTTACAACTTAATACCGCCAAAACAGATAAGGATGGACGAATTAAGGCACTGTGGCCCGAGCAAACTGCGACTACTGGCGATTACCGTGTCGTATTTAAAACCGGGGACTATTTCAAGAAACAAAATCTTGAAAGTTTCTTCCCTGAGATCCCCGTTGAATTTCATATTAATAAAGTGAACGAGCATTATCATGTGCCTTTGTTACTCAGCCAATATGGGTATTCAACCTATCGTGGCAGTTAATGCGTAAATATGTAAAAGCTGATCTCTGCTACTGTTAGGGAGGTGACTCCCTGACAGATTAACAGTAAACGGCTCTTGTTGGCTAACGACAAAAAAGTGTGATGGCTTATGAAAAAGAATCAATTTTTAAAAGAATCAGATGTTACGGCCGAGTCGGTATTCTTTATGAAGCGTCGGCAGGTGTTAAAAGCACTGGGCATCAGCGCGGCTGCACTTTCTTTGCCTCACGCTGCGCATGCCGATCTGCTTAGCTGGTTTAAAGGGAACGATCGCCCACCCGCCCCCGCCGGAAAAGCGCTGGAGTTCAGCAAGCCTGCAGCCTGGCAAAATAACCTGCCACTGACGCCAGCAGATAAAGTTTCCGGTTATAACAACTTCTATGAATTCGGGTTGGATAAAGCCGATCCCGCCGCTAATGCTGGTAGCCTGAAAACCGATCCATGGACACTGAAAATCAGCGGCGAAGTGGCAAAACCATTGACCCTCGATCACGATGATTTAACCCGTCGCTTCCCGCTGGAAGAGCGTATTTATCGTATGCGCTGCGTAGAAGCATGGTCGATGGTGGTGCCGTGGATTGGTTTTCCGCTGCACAAATTGCTGGCGCTTGCCGAACCCACCAGCAATGCGAAGTATGTCGCTTTCGAAACAATTTATGCACCGGAACAGATGCCAGGCCAGCAGGACCGCTTTATCGGCGGCGGGCTGAAATATCCTTATGTCGAAGGATTGCGTCTCGACGAAGCAATGCATCCGCTCACACTGATGACCGTAGGTGTTTATGGCAAGGCGTTACCACCGCAAAATGGCGCGCCGGTGCGACTGATTGTGCCGTGGAAATATGGCTTTAAAGGGATTAAATCGATAGTCAGTATTAAGCTGACCCGCGAGCGTCCGCCAACCACCTGGAATCTGGCAGCGCCTGACGAATACGGTTTTTACGCCAACGTTAATCCGCATGTTGATCACCCGCGCTGGTCACAGGCTACCGAACGATTTATTGGTTCAGGCGGCATCCTCAATGTACAGCGCCAGCCAACGCTACTGTTTAATGGTTACGCCGAGCAGGTGGCATCGCTGTATCGTGGCCTGGATTTGCGGGAGAATTTCTAAATGCGTCTGACAGCAAAACAGGTGACATGGCTGAAAGTTTGCCTGCATCTTGCCGGATTGTTGCCGTTTCTCTGGCTGGCCTGGGCGATCAATCACGGTGGACTGGGTGCCGATCCGGTGAAAGATATTCAGCATTTTACCGGTCGCACTGCACTGAAATTTTTGCTGGCGACCTTGTTAATCACACCTCTGGCACGCTACGCAAAACAGCCGTTATTGATACGCACTCGCCGCCTGTTAGGCTTATGGTGCTTTGCCTGGGCGACACTGCATTTAACCAGTTACGCATTGCTGGAGCTGGGCGTGAATAATCTGGCGTTATTAGGTAAGGAGTTAATTACCCGGCCTTATTTAACGTTAGGTATTATCAGCTGGGTAATTTTGCTTGCGTTAGCGTTCACTTCAACCCAGGCGATGCAGCGAAAACTCGGCAAACACTGGCAACAGTTGCATAACTTCGTCTATCTTGTCGCGATCCTGGCCCCA
Source organism: Escherichia coli DSM 30083 = JCM 1649 = ATCC 11775 (assembly GCF_003697165.2). GTDB lineage: Bacteria > Pseudomonadota > Gammaproteobacteria > Enterobacterales > Enterobacteriaceae > Escherichia > Escherichia coli. The sequence continues at coordinate 2,060,217 of NZ_CP033092.2, read as the reverse complement.
ATACATTATTTGTGGTCAGTGAAGATTATTTCACCGCAGCCACTCATCTACGCTGGGCTGGCGGTACTGCTTTTAGCCTTACGGTATAAGAAGTTGCTTTCCCTTTTCAACCAGTTACGCAAGCAGGTTCACAACAAATTATCTCTATAACTTCATATTGCCAACAAAGTACGCGTTATCCCGGCCGGATGCGGCGCGAGCGCCCTATCCGGCCCACACAGATCGCATCAAGTTATGCTTCGTTTGTCATCAACCTTTCATCACCAGAATAATTTATTTTATTTCAATAAGATAGGAAAATACACCTGAGAAAACTATGCTCTCGTTTCCTAAGAGTTATTGCATTTCGCCATATGTTACAATATAACATTACACATCATGTACATTAACTCTGGAGGAAACTGTTTTGGCGATTCGTCTTCATAAACTGGCTGTTGCTTTAGGCGTCTTTATTGTTAGCGCTCCTGCCTTTTCGCATGGTCATCACTCACACGGCAAACCCTTAACAGAGGTCGAACAAAAAGCTGCTAATGGTGTTTTTGATGATACCAATGTACAAAACCGAACGCTCAGTGACTGGGATGGAGTCTGGCAATCCGTTTATCCTTTACTGCAAAGTGGCAAACTTGACCCCGTCTTTCAGAAGAAAGCGGATGCAGATAAAACCAAAACATTTGCTGAAATTAAAGATTATTATCGCAAAGGTTATGTGACAGATATCGAGATGATTGGCATTGAGGACGGCATTGTTGAATTCCATAGACATAATGAAACAACATCCTGTAAATATGATTACGATGGATACAAAATACTCACCTATAAATCAGGCAAGAAAGGCGTTCGTTACTTATTCGAATGTAAAGATCCTGAAAGCAAAGCCCCTAAATATATTCAATTTAGCGATCATATAATTGCACCACGAAAATCATCTCATTTTCACATTTTTATGGGTAATGATACCCAACAGTCTTTATTGAATGAAATGGAAAACTGGCCAACGTATTATCCATATCAGTTGAGTAGCAAAGAAGTGGTCGAGGAGATGATGTCTCATTGATTTTTTTGCGCTGACTTCAATTATTTAACAGAACAGTGCCTGGTAGTAACGACAATAATTTACCAAGACAAATAAATAAGACAAACTCAGACACGCTCATGCTTGAGACGTGTCTTTTTTATTATGTCTGTAGAAAAAAACTGAGAAAACGGCGAACAATAAATACACAACTCACCAATACAGACTGGCTGCGCCAATGTCTCCAGGAGCAAGTCATCTGTCATGGTAAAGCTAACCAGAAATATAGGTTAATTTTGGTATTTAAACCTTTTTTACTTGTTAGTATGATACAAAGGCTTTCAAAAAAGCTGGGAAATTCAACAACTCTTGGAAATTATGGACTTTGTCCCGCGGCTTTAATCTGACGGCCGCGTTCCTTTTTTGGCTCAATTATTGACCCCTTCTCTACGCAACTTCAGTTCCCGCCAGCAACTTTGCGGCAGTTTCATAGGATCAATGTCTAAAAGAATAATGGTGACCGATAAGAAAACGACTGAATAACTGTAGATTTTCGCTCGAAACCTTCCTGTCAGACCCATAGCGAATCAAGTGCTGAATGTCACAGTATCGAACAGAAAACAGTGACGATCTAACCCTTCAAGAATATTCTACGATTGTTCTGTTTAGGAAAAGCAAGGCGGGAAGTCGGGAGATAAGTCATTGATAAAGTGGCGGAGAGAGGGGGATTTGAACCCCCGGTAGAGTTGCCCCTACTCCGGTTTTCGAGACCGGTCCGTTCAGCCGCTCCGGCATCTCTCCGTTCAGATGGTTGCCATGATGCCAGGAAATTTGGCATTTTAACAGTCCCTGTCCGTGCAATTTTGTTCAAGTGACGAGTTTGCGAGCAAAACGATGATTAAGTGGCCCTGGAAAGTACAAGAATCAGCACATCAAACTGCCCTTCCCTGGCAGGAAGCACTATCGATCCCCCTTTTAACGTGTCTGACGGAACAGGAACAAAGCAAATTAGTCACTCTTGCCGAACGTTTTTTACAGCAAAAACGGCTTGTTCCTTTACAGGGCTTTGAGCTGAATTCATTAAGAAGCTGCCGGATAGCACTTCTATTTTGCCTGCCCGTTCTGGAGTTAGGACTGGAATGGCTGGATAGTTTTCATGAAGTCTTAATTTATCCTGCGCCATTTGTGGTCGATGATGAATGGGAAGACGATATCGGTCTGGTGCATAACCAACGTATTGTTCAGTCAGGTCAGAGCTGGCAGCAAGGGCCTATCGTTTTGAACTGGTTGGATATACAAGATTCTTTTGATGCTTCTGGTTTTAACCTGATTATTCATGAAGTCGCTCATAAGCTGGACACCCGTAACGGCGATCGCGCCAGCGGAGTTCCCTTTATTCCGTTGCGTGAGGTTGCTGGCTGGGAACACGATCTTCATGCTGCAATGAACAACATTCAGGAAGAAATCGAATTGGTTGGCGAGAATGCGGCGAGCATCGATGCTTATGCTGCCAGTGATCCTGCTGAATGTTTTGCCGTACTTTCTGAATATTTCTTTAGCGCCCCAGAACTTTTTGCTCCTCGTTTCCCTTCATTGTGGCAACGTTTCTGCCAATTTTATCAACAAGATCCTTTGCAGAGACTGCATCACGCTAATGATACAGACTCGTTTTCGGCGACGAATGTTCATTAATTAACAACTTTGCAGATTAATTAACCAATTGAAATGGCTTATGAAATTTAGTGTTGACAGACAAGGTACCGCTAAGTAATATGCGCCCCGTTCTCACGATTCCTCTGTAGTTCAGTCGGTAGAACGGCGGACTGTTAATCCGTATGTCACTGGTTCGAGTCCAGTCAGAGGAGCCAATTTTCTGTTTTCTTGCATCCTTGCGAATCTTTATCTGATGTTGATTCAACAGGTTAGTGTGAAAACTCTTCTCGGTGCATTTTGATTTTACCCTACGCATCGGGAAAAATTGGTGGTCAAATCTGGGGTCAGGTTAGTTCGATAATGGAGTGACCCCCATATATCCCTTACCGACGCAAAAATCCGCACCCTCAAGCCTTCTGATAAACCCTTTAAAGTCTTCGATTCTCACGGTCTGTATCTGCGGGTCAAGCCGGGTGGCTCCCGCCACTGGTATCTCAAATACCGTATTAGCGGTAAAGAATCCCGCATTGCGCTGGGTGCCTATCCAGCCATCTCCCTGTCTGATGCGCGACAGCAACGTGAAGGTATCCGTAAAATGCTGGCGCTGAATATCAACCCGGTACAGCAGCGGGCTGCTGTACGTGGCTCACGAACACCGGAGAAAGTTTTTAAAAACGTGGCGCTGGCGTGGCATAAAAGTAACAGGAAATGGTCGCAGAACACCGCCGACCGTCTGCTTGCCAGCCTGAACAATCACATCTTTCCGGTCATCGGGAACCTACCTGTATCAGAACTTAAACCCCGTCATTTCATTGACCTGCAGAAAGGGATCGAGGAAAAAGGTCTGCTGGAGGTTGCGTCCCGCACACGGCAGCACCTGAGTAACATAATACGCCATGCGGTCCATCAGGAGTTAATCGATACGAACCCTGCAGCAAACCTTGGCGGCGTGACCACACCTCCTGTCAGACGGCACTATCCTGCCCTGCCGCTGGAGCGGCTGCCTGAACTGCTTGAACGTATTGGGGCATATCATCAGGGCCGTGAACTGACCCGGCATGCCGTTCTGCTGATGCTGCATGTGTTCATTCGCTCCAGTGAACTGCGTTTCGCCCGCTGGTCAGAGATTGATTTCACAAACCGAGTCTGGACGATACCCGCGACGCGAGAACCCATTATTGGCGTGCATTATTCCGGCCGCGGGGCAAAAATGCGAATGCCGCATATCGTCCCCCTCTCAGAACAGTCCATCGCCATTCTGAAACAGATTAAGGATATCACCGGTAATAATGAACTGATCTTCCCCGGCGACCATAACCCGTATAAGCCAATGTGTGAAAACACGGTCAATAAGGCACTGCGGGTGATGGGTTACGACACGAAAAAGGATATCTGCGGTCACGGCTTCCGGGCAATGGCATGCAGTGCGCTGATGGAATCGGGTTTATGGGCAAAGGACGCAGTAGAACGCCAGATGAGTCATCAGGAGCGCAATACCGTGCGCATGGCTTATATTCATAAGGCAGAGCACCTGGAAGCCCGCAAAGCGATGATGTAGTGGTGGTCGGATTATCTGGAAGCATGCCGAGAATCTTATGCACCGCCTTATACAATTGGTAAAAATAAGTTTATCCCATAGTATACTAACGAATCCCACACTCTGGCAAATTACCACCACCTCCACAGGAGGTGGTTCTATATAGACTTTTATCAACTTCATGACGAAAAACACCTATTTTATCCCAAAAGAAGACAATAGAGTCACAGAGGAATCAAAGAGCGACTCAATTGTCTTTGGACAGTCTGGTTGTGAGGTTAGAAAACAGTTACTCCTACACCATTAAATAGGGCGCAATGCTCGCTAATTTCTCCCGGGTTTCTGTCAGTTCGCGTTCCGGCGTAGATTGCGCGATGATTCCCGCCCCCGCCTGTATCCAGCAGCGCTGGCTATCCTGAAATACGGAACGCAGAACTAGCGCCGCATCAAAGCGCGTATCGTCCAGCAGCAGGATTGCGCCGGAATAAAGCTCTCGCGGCGTCTTCTCAATTTGCATAATCGCGTTCAGAGCAGCATTTTTAGGGATACCTGAGGCGGTAATCGACGGAAACAGCACGGTAAACGCATCCCAGGCATCCTTGTTTTCCGCAAGCTGACCGCTCACGCCAGACCCCAGATGCTGAACGCTGCCGCGCTGGCGAACCGACATTAAATCTTCAACCACCACGCTGCCCGGCTGGCAAACAGCCTCCAGTTCAGCAATAGCTTCTTTGACAGAAAGGATATGCTCAAGCACCTCTTTACTGTCGTGCAGCAGTTCTGCCTCTTTCGCCTTATTATGCTCCGGGTTTCCCATGCGATCGCGGGTGCCCGCAAGCGGTTCAGTGACCACTTTATTGCCCGTCACTGACATCACCAGTTCCGGGCTAAAGCCCAGCGCTTCGCGTCCTTCCTGACGGAACATAAACGAGCGCACAGGCGTGTTTGCCTGCCGCCCGTATAACAGCGTGGCGGGCATATCAATCCGCGATGGCAGGGGAATGGCGCGCGAGACAATCACTTTGACATACTCGCCACGGCGGATCTCCGCAACGGCGCGCGCAACCTGTTGTTTATATGCCTCACCATTGAGGGCGGTATCCACCGCCAGTGGTGCGTTCTGCGTCGTTGTACCGGCCTCTTTTACCCACTCGCACAAACGTCGGCACCCGTCGGCGGAGTCCGCATAAACGGTGACATTTCCCTTTTCAAAAATAAGTTCTTCACGGGGAACGGTTAACGTCAGCAGCGGCCACTCCCCGGCGTTAAAGGCAATCCCCCGCGCATGCGCCGCAAAGTTGAACCCAACCTGTCCATATACCCGACGTCCTTTCACCTGAGGATGCGCCATAAAACGACGCGCGCAGTCGGCAATGGAATCCACCGCCCATTTTTGCTCCCCAGCATCATCAATAAATGTCGCCTGCGTTCCGTCGGCATTAATGTGCAGCCGTGCCTGGCACCCTTTGCCTAAATACCAACAGGGTTGACGCTCATAGACATAACACTCTTCTTCTGCGAACTGGCGTAAAACGCCAGAAATCGTCGGTAGCCATTGTTCCTCTGGTAACGCCAGATGTAGAAATTCACTGATTTTCATCCCTTACCTCTCTGTGTTATTCCCGGATCAATCAATTGCGCTTGTCATCAGTTCTCTTGCCGAATGCAGCCGGATATAAGCAACCCACGCCGCCAGCAACGTGAATGCCCCGGCAAACAGGAAGCAGGCCGCATAGCCAAAATGTTGAGCAACAACGCCACCGATAACGCCAGCCAGAATGGCGATTGCCGCGTCAGTACATTGAAAGAGGGTGAAGTCGACACCGGCCTGCAAAGGCGATGAAAGCGACATCAGCGTGGCGTAAAGACAGACCAGCGCGCAGGCCAGCGAAATGGACTGGACAATGACCAGACACTGGAGAATCTGCAGCAGCAGATGACCCGGCGCCATCATGAGCGTCATCACCACCGCCAGCAGCGCGATCCCCTGGACGCCATAAGCCGTCAACAGCGCTCTGCCGGGTGAGGTGTATTTCATCAGCAATCCGCCGGCCAGCGTTCCTGCTATGCCCGCTGCAATATTGCCGCCGCTGAACAGCGCGCCCAATGCGGACATGCTCAACCCATGATCCAACAACAGCGGTGCCAGAAGAGGCAGCACAAACCGCATGCCTGAATTCAGCATCAATACCAGCAGTAAGCCCAGGCGCGCCTGCTTCCTCCTTAGCGCATAACCTAACGCCGGAACATGCGGGATAGTCGCTGTTCGCGTCGGCTCCGTAATGCGCCACAGCGGGAGTGACAGCGCCATAATCAGCACCGCCATCATCAGCATGGCGACAGGCCAGCCGGATGCCGCCGACAGCATCAGGAACACCCCGCCGCCGCACATCATTCCCAGATAGCTGCCGCCGACCTGCACGCTGTTTCCCCAGCCGTAACCCGTGCGGGTCAGTTGATCGACACAAAAGCCGTCGCTGGCGATATCAATGGTGGAGGCGACCGTGCCTGCCACCATAAACAGAACAAATAACGCGACGATTTGCGTATCGGGGAATCCCCCTTCTCGCCCAAACCAGCCAATCGCTGCGGCAATAGTCAGGATCGCCGCTAGCGCGACCTGACCACGCAGGATTAACATGCGGGAACGGCGTTCCTGGCTACCGGGCGGAAGCCGCCAGCGCTCGATCCACGGCGCCCAAATAAACTTCAGCGCCCAGGGCAGCATAAACAGGGTTGTCGCACCGGCAAGCGCCAGCGAACCGCCAGCAGCGCGCACCAGCGCGGGTAAGGACTGCATAGACAGCGCCGATACCAGACTCTGCGTCACATAGACGCCGGCAATAGCAAAAATCACCCGCCCGGTCGTCAACGTCAGAGGTTTCACATTCGACTGAACATCACTCATGCACCCACTCTCCAGACGCGGAACCCCCGTCGTCGCGCCACACGCGCGCGGCCATTTGCGCCTGCCACAGCGCCTGATAACGTCCATGATGTGAGAGCAATTGCGCATGAGTACCCTGCTCAACCACCTGTCCCTCTTCCATCACCAGAATGTTTCCGGCCCCGGCGATGGTGGATAAACGGTGAGCGATGATAATCACCGTCCGGTTGTGAACCAGGTTATCGATCGCTTTTTGCACCGCCAGCTCGCTTTCAATATCCAGCGCGGCAGTCGGTTCATCGAGAATGACGACCGGCGCGTTTTTCAATAACGCTCTGGCAATGGAAATCCGCTGGCGCTCGCCGCCCGATAGCTGGCCGCCCATCTCTCCCATTGGCGTCAGCCAGCCTTGCGGAAGACGGGAAATAAACTCAAGGCACTGCGCCGCGCGGGCGGCCTCTTCTACCTCCTGCCGCGTCGCCTGTGGGCGCGCGATACGGATATTCGCCAGCAGCGTGTCATCAAACAGCCAGACATCCTGGAAAACAACAGAAATCAGGCTATTGAGCTGTTCCGGCGTCAGGCGGCGAATATCGACGCCGCCAATAGAAATCTGCCCTTGCTGCGGATCGGCATAGCGCATTAACAGTTTGGTGACCGTAGTTTTGCCTGCGCCGGAGGCACCCACCAGCGCGCTCATACTGGCTGCCGGGAACGTCAAAGAAACATGATTAAGCGCGTGGCCGTCACCTTCTTCGTAGCGATAGCTGACGTTGTCAAAGCTGATATCGTAACGTTCCGGCATCTCGCTTTGCTCTGCGACGGGAAGCGGTGCTATCGCCATAAACTGCTCAATCCGTTGCAGGGCGCTGGCGATCAGTTCCACAACCGAGGTGTAGCTGATAAACATCGCCATCGGTTCTGCGAAGCGCATAATCATCGCGACGGCGGCAATCAAAAAGGCGAGGTTCAGAGTGCCCGTCACTACCCAGACGATCCCGGATAACACCACCACCTGTAGGCCCAACTCCACGACGCTGGCGATCAGCATCGTTGCGCCAGCGCCCTGACGGTGAGTGCGGGTCTGTAAGTTTTCCAGCGCATTGAAATGCGCCAGCAGCGCCCGGCTTTTATCGGCATCGCTGCCGCAGGTGCGCAATACCATCATCCCCTGAGCAAATTCAACGATATCGCCGCTCAGACGCTGGTGCGCTTCCCCCAGCGTCTGCATTTGTCGCCGCATCGCCGGGCGGCGCCAGTAATAAAACGGCACCAGCAGAGGGAAGATCAGCAACATCACCAGCCCCAGCCGCCAGTCTATCCACAATGTCGCCAGCGACGCCGTCAGCGGCGTGACAATGGTGAGCAGCAAAATATTGGCTATCGCAATAACATAATTGAGGTTTTCATCCACGCTGCCCAGCAGCAAGGCGTTCATTTCACCCGCCCTGCCGCGCTGGAGCTTCTCCAGCGGCACGCGGCGTAACTGCTCGCCAAGTCGCAGGCGCAACTCATGGGTAGCCTGCGCCAGATGACCACGGTATTCAAAGCCCAGGCCATACCAGCGTAGCACCAGCGTCACAATTGCGGCGACGCTGAAGGCCATAGCCCAGTTAAGAAGTTGCGGCGCGTCTCCCCGTAACAGCGCATCAATGATCGGATAAAGACAGGCAAAGGCGATCCCCTGCATGAATGCCGCCAGCAACAGCGCCAGCATACTGCGTCGCAGCATCCTGGCCTGACTGCCAACGCTGGAGATAAGCTGGCGCCAGATGACGCGCCAGGCCAGGTTATCCGCAGGATTATTGTCTTTCATTTTCCACCACCTCTTCCTGTGTTCCACCCGGCACCCAATGCTGCGCCTGCTGATAGTGTTGCCAGAGCCGTTGATACAGGCCGCCCTGCGCCAACAGTTGCGTATGGTTCCCCATTTCCCTGAGTTGTCCGTCGGAAAACAGCAATATCACATCGGCCTGAGTCACCATTGAGAGACGATGCGCGACCATGATGACCGTCCGGCCACGCATGGCCGCCGCGAGCGCCTTGATAAGCGCCGCTTCGTTTTCCGGGTCAGCAAACGCCGTCGCCTCATCGAGCACCAGGATGGGGCGATCCTGCAAAAGCGCCCGGGCGATAGTAATGCGCTGCCGCTGGCCGCCGGAGAGAAATACCCCACGTTCCCCGACTCGAGTGTTGTAACCTTCTGGCAGAGCGCTAATAAAATCATGGGCCTGCGCCACTCTGGCCGCCGCTATAACCGCCTCCAGCGGCGTATCCGGCGCGCCCAGACGAATGTTATTGGCTATCGTGTCGGCAAAAAGGAAGTTGTCCTGAAACACAAACGAGAGTTGCTTCATCAGGGTGTCCGTCTGCATATCACGCAGATCCACGCCGCCAATACGGATATGGCCTTTGTCCGGGTCGGCGTAACGCAGCAGCAAGCGCGCCACGGTGCTTTTTCCGGCGCCGCTTGGCCCGACCAGCGCCACAATTTGCCCGGCAGGCACATGAAAGCTCACCTCCTGCAACGCGGCGCCAGTACGCGCTTGCGGATAATGAAAGCTCACCTGCTCAAAGGTAATGCTCGCCTCTTGCGGCTGCTGGTCAGACTGCGGCAGCGATAACTCCGGCATCGCGAGAACCTGATAAATACGCTGAATGCTTAAACGCGTTTGCGCGACCAGGTTATTGAGCATCATCATTGGCATTACGGCTTCGGCCATTCCGCTGCCCAGCAGTAAAACGGCCACCCACGCGATAAAATCGAAACTGCCATAGTGCAACAGGCCGTATCCCGACCAGATCAGGACAAACAGGGTCGGGAGAGGATTCAGAATCGAGAAGGAAAAACGCGCTGAAAAACCGGCTTTGCGATACCAGGTTTTGAGCACATCGACCCACTCTTCAAGGGCGCGTTGATAGCGCAAAAAACTGGTGCTGCCGCTATCAAACGTTCTCACCACGGGCATGGCCTGCACGAACTCAATAACCGCCGCGCTAACCTGCTCGCGCGCCTTATGATAACGCTGAGCCATATTTTCCGAACGCTGGCGGGCGAGCACGAGAACAACCGATCCAAACGCCAGTACCCCCAGCGTCGCGATTGCCAGCCGCCAGTCCAGCCAGAACAAGATAACGATTGTCGCCAGCGGCATGATGATCGCGCGGGCATAGAGCGGCGTGCTGTCGGCCACAAAAATATGTAACGACTTCACGTCATCCAGCATCACTTTCGCCACTGACCCGCTGCCCATTTGCTGTAACACGCCAGGCGGAAGCTGCAATGCTTTACGGGCTAACCTGCTGCGCAGAATGTTCTCCAGATGAAAAGCCGCGTAATGAGAGGTGTTGAACGCCTGTAAGCGCAGAACAAAAGTTAAGACCACGCAGCCGATCACGCCGCCCAGCGGCCAGGCCGGAATAGCGTCAGGCGTCGCGCGAATGTCACGCAGGCTCCACGCCAGAAAAAGGAGCGCCCCCAGGCTGGTTAATGCCGCCAGCCCCGCCAGCGCCATAGCTAAAATAACCTTCCTGCGAACCGGTGTAATCACCTGCCAGAGAGGAAATCGGGACAGCGATTCAGTATTGGATGATTGAGATGACATGGGAGTAACTGAATTTCCTGATGAATTTTTACGGACGCCAAAAACGACAATTCAGGGTGGCGTTCTGAGAATTAATGTGAATAATAACCATTATCAATAACTCATCTACCCCATTCGGTTCTATTTATACCCGCATTGGTCTAAGCCACAGGGAGATAACCAGGTCATGACGGAGTCACCGCAAACGCAATCTGAAATCTCTATTCACCAGTTGGTGGTCGGGAAACCTGCAAACGATGGCAATATTCCTGCTCAGTGTGAACTGCTGCGCTGTTCGTTGCAGGAAGGTATGGATATTTTGCTCTGGAGGGGCCATTTTGCGCGGCCAGAGACGTTGCAGCTACACGACGATCTGGGCAGGATTAACTTCTCGTGCATCCTGGAAGGCACATCGCGCTTTGCGATTCAGGGACTCCGGCGCCACACCGACTGGGAGCTTGCGCGCAATCGCCATTACATTACCCATACGCCAGACTGTCGCGGCAGCGCCTCCTATTGTGGCCGATTCGAGAGCATTACCCTCTCCTTCAGCCCTGAAACCCTCGCGCTGTGGGTGCCGGATATTAGCGCGGTCATTAAGAATAAGATCGACTCCCACTGCTGTTGCCAGCAGCAGCGTTGTAATGCTGAAACCCACTTAACGGCTCAGGCCTTGCGTCACGCGCTGATGCGCATGCACGGCGGCTTCAGTCATGAACAAAAGCCGTCGACGCTATGGTTGCAGGGGCAAAGTCTGGTCATGCTCAGCCTGGTGCTGGATGAACATCGCGAAGACGCCAGTTGCCTCTCCTGCCACTTCAACCCGATGGAACGCCAGAAACTGCTGCGGGCGAAGGATCTGCTGCTGGCTGATCTGACGCAAGCGCCGGGCGTCGCGGAGCTGGCCAGAGAGTCCGGTCTGAGCGTTCTCAAAATTAAGCGAGGCTTCCGCGTTCTGTTCAACAACAGCGTCTATGGCCTGTTTCAGGCTGAACGAATGCAGGAAGCCAGAAGACGCCTGGCCAACGGCAATACCTCCGTCATGACGGTGGCGGCCGATCTGGGCTATGCCAACGCCAGCCATTTCTCTGCCGCCTTCCAGAAACAGTTTGGCGTAACTCCTTCGACCTTTAAACGCGGGATGTAACCGGGGTCGCGCCCCCCTAAACTCCTCCCTGACAGAGGCCCGGATACCTCATCCGGGCCTCTGTTCTTTCCGCCTGTTACCAACCCGAAACGGGCATAAATAAACCCGTTTCGGGTAGCATTCAATTGTTAATAATTATTATTCTCATATGAGTAATGCTTTTCGGTAAGACGTGCCATCAGGAGGAAGAATGATTTCTGGCGCACCATCTCAGGATTCGCTGTTACCGGACAACCGCCACGCGGCTGATTACCAACAATTACGCGAGCGGCTCATACAGGAACTGAATTTAACGCCGCAGCAGTTACATATGAAGAGAGCAACCTGATCCAGGCCGGCCTGGATTCCATAAGATTGATGAGATGGTTACACTGGTTTCGTAAAAATGGCTACCGCCTTACCCTTCGCGAGCTGTATGCCGCCCCCACGCTGGCGGCATGGAACCAGTTAATGCTCAGCCGGTCGCCGGAGAACGCGGAAGAAGAAACGCCGCCCGACGAATCATCCTGGCCGAACATGACCGAAAGTACGCCCTTCCCATTGACGCCAGTACAGCACGCCTACCTGACGGGCCGCATGCCGGGGCAGACGCTTGGCGGCGTGGGTTGCCACCTGTATCAGGAGTTTGAAGGCCATTGTCTGACGGCGTCGCAGCTGGAGCAGGCCATCACGACCTTGCTGCAACGCCACCCAATGCTGCATATCGCCTTTCGCCCCGACGGGCAGCAGGTCTGGCTACCGCAACCTTACTGGAACGGCGTCACCGTTCATGATTTACGCCATAACGACGCTGAAAGCCGCCAGGCCTATCTGGACGCACTGCGCCAGCGCCTGAGCCACCGTCTTTTACGCGTGGAAATCGGCGAAACGTTTGATTTTCAGCTGACGCTCTTGCCGGACAATCGCCACCGCCTCCATGTCAATATTGACCTGCTGATTATGGATGCCTCCAGCTTTACGCTTTTCTTCGATGAGCTTAACGCCCTGCTGGCCGGAGAATCGCTGCCGGCTATCGACACCCGCTATGATTTCCGCTCGTATTTGCTGCACCAGCAGAAGATCAATCAACCACTGAGAGACGACGCTCGCGCTTACTGGCTGGCGAAAGCATCGACGCTTCCCCCCGCGCCCGTCTTGCCGCTGGCCTGCGAACCCGCCACGCTACGTGAAGTCCGTAATACCCGACGCCGCATGATTGTCCCGGCAACACGCTGGCACGCCTTTAGCAACCGGGCCGGCGAGTATGGCGTGACGCCGACAATGGCACTGGCGACCTGTTTTTCTGCCGTGCTGGCTCGCTGGGGCGGCCTGACGCGTCTGCTGCTTAACATCACCTTATTCGACCGCCAGCCGCTGCACCCGGCGGTTGGCGCGATGCTTGCCGACTTCACCAATATTCTTCTGCTGGATACCGCCTGCGATGGCGATACCGTCAGCAACCTGGCGCGTAAAAACCAGCTCACGTTTACGGAGGACTGGGAGCATCGCCACTGGTCCGGCGTCGAATTACTCCGTGAACTCAAACGCCAGCAGCGCTACCCCCACGGCGCCCCGGTGGTATTTACCAGCAATCTGGGGCGTTCCCTCTACAGCAGCCGCGCAGAATCGCCGTTGGGCGAGCCGGAATGGGGCATCTCGCAAACGCCGCAGGTCTGGATAGATCATCTGGCGTTCGAGCATCACGGCGAGGTCTGGCTACAATGGGACAGCAACGACGCGCTGTTCCCTCCGGCGTTAGTCGAAACATTGTTCGACGCCTACTGCCAGTTGATTAACCAACTCTGCGATGACGAAAGCGCCTGGCAAAAGCCGTTCGCAGATATGATGCCCGCCAGCCAGCGCGCGATACGCGAACGGGTCAACGCCACCGGCGCCCCCATTCCCGAAGGCTTGCTGCATGAAGGCATTTTCCGTATCGCTCTGCAACAGCCGCAGGCGCTGGCGGTAACGGACATGCGTTATCAGTGGAATTATCATGAGCTGACAGACTATGCCCGCCGTTGCGCGGGCAGGTTAATCGAGTGCGGGGTTCAGCCCGGCGATAATGTGGCTATCACGATGTCGAAAGGCGCAGGACAACTTGTTGCGGTTCTGGCCGTCCTGCTGGCCGGGGCGGTTTACGTTCCGGTTTCGCTGGATCAGCCTGCCGCACGGCGCGAGAAAATCTACGCTGACGCCAGCGTCCGGCTGGTGCTCATTTGTCAGCACGACGCCAGCGCCGGGTCAGACGATATTCCCGTCCTTGCCTGGCAGCAGGCCATTGAGGCGGAGCCGATCGCCAACCCGGTAGTACGCGCCCCCACGCAACCGGCCTACATTATCTACACCTCCGGCTCTACCGGTACGCCGAAAGGGGTAGTCATTTCTCACCGGGGAGCGCTTAACACCTGTTGCGATATCAATACCCGCTATCAGGTTGGCCCGCATGACAGGGTGCTGGCCCTCTCCGCCCTACATTTTGATTTATCGGTTTACGACATTTTTGGCGTACTGCGCGCGGGCGGCGCGCTGGTGATGGTGATGGAAAATCAACGGCGCGATCCTCACGCATGGTGTGAGCTGATCCAGCGCCATCAGGTCACGCTCTGGAACAGCGTCCCGGCGCTGTTCGATATGCTGCTGACCTGGTGTGAAGGTTTCGCCGACGCCACGCCGGAAAACCTGCGCGCAGTGATGCTTTCCGGCGACTGGATCGGGCTTGACCTCCCCGCCCGTTATCGGGCCTTCCGGCCACAAGGACAATTTATCGCGATGGGCGGCGCCACCGAGGCGTCTATCTGGTCTAACGCCTGCGAAATTCACGACGTCCCCGCCCACTGGCGCTCCATCCCTTACGGTTTTCCGCTAACCAACCAACGCTACCGGGTGGTGGATGAACAGGGCCGGGACTGCCCTGACTGGGTGCCGGGTGAATTATGGATTGGCGGCATTGGGGTCGCGGAAGGCTATTTCAACGATCCCCTGCGTAGCGAGCAGCAATTTTTGACGCTCCCGGACGAGCGCTGGTATCGCACCGGCGATCTCGGCTGCTACTGGCCAGATGGCACAATCGAGTTCCTCGGTCGTCGCGACAAGCAGGTCAAAGTCGGAGGATATCGCATCGAGCTGGGCGAAATCGAAAGCGCGCTCAGCCAGCTGGCGGGGGTGAAACAAGCAACCGTTCTGGCGATCGGCGAAAAAGAAAAAACGCTGG
This sequence comes from Escherichia coli DSM 30083 = JCM 1649 = ATCC 11775, assembly GCF_003697165.2. Taxonomy (GTDB): domain Bacteria; phylum Pseudomonadota; class Gammaproteobacteria; order Enterobacterales; family Enterobacteriaceae; genus Escherichia; species Escherichia coli. The sequence continues at coordinate 2,045,201 of NZ_CP033092.2, read as the reverse complement.
CGGCATACGTTGTTCCTCAGGGCGAGGCTTTTTGCGTTACCGATCATCGGAACCCGGCACTGCCGCAGGCGTGGCACACGCTTGCGGGAACGTTGCCCTGTTGCGCCATCTCGCCAGAGATCTCCGCAGAACAGGTAGCCGATTTCCTTCAGCATCGCCTGCTAAAACTGAAGCCGGGTCACACCGCTGGCGCCGATCCTCTCCCCCTGATGAACTCACTCGCTATCCAGCCGCGCTGGCAGGCCGTGGTGGAACGCTGGTTAGCATTTCTGGTGACACAACGGCGACTGAAGCCCGCTGCTGAAGGTTATCAGGTCTGCGCTGGTGAAGAACGCGAGGATGAGCACCCGCACTTCAGCGGACATGATTTAACGTTATCGCAAATTCTTCGCGGTGCCCGTAACGAACTGTCGTTACTGAACGACGCGCAGTGGTCGCCGGAAAGCCTGGCCTTTAACCATCCGGCCAGCGCCCCGTATATTCAGGAACTGGCGACAATTTGCCAACAGCTTGCACAGCGCTTACAGCGCCCGGTACGCCTGCTTGAGGTGGGAACCCGCACTGGCCGCGCCGCAGAATCGCTGTTAGCACAGCTCAACGCCGGACAGATTGAGTATGTCGGGCTTGAGCAGAGCCAGGAGATGCTGCTGAGCGCCCGGCAGAGGCTCGCCCCCTGGCCTGGCGCCCGTCTGTCCCTCTGGAATGCAGACACGCTGGCGACGCACGCTCACTCGGCGGACATTATCTGGCTTAATAACGCCCTGCATCGTCTGCTGCCGGAAGATCCCGGGCTCCTTGCGACATTACAACAGCTTGCCGTTCCCGGCGCGCTGCTCTACGTGATGGAGTTTCGCCAGTTAACGCCGTCCGCCCTACTCAGCACGCTCCTGTTAACCAATGGGCAGCCGGAGGCCTTGCTGCATAACAGCGCCGACTGGGCGGCATTATTTAGCGCGGCCGGCTTCAACTGTCAGCATGGCGATGAGGTCGCGGGGTTACAACGCTTCCTCGTACAATGTCCTGACAGGCAGGTGCGCCGCGATCCCCGTCAACTTCAGGCCGCCCTCGCCGGGCGTCTGCCGGGGTGGATGGTGCCGCAACGGATCGTATTCCTCGACGCCTTACCGCTGACGGCTAACGGGAAAATTGACTACCAGGCGCTGAAGCGTCGTCATACCCCTGAAGCGGAAAACCCGGCCGAAGCGGATTTACCCCAGGGCGACATTGAAAAACAGGTTGCCGCCCTCTGGCAGCAACTCTTATCAACTGGCAATGTCACCAGAGAAACCGACTTCTTCCAGCAAGGCGGCGATAGCCTGCTGGCGACCCGTCTGACCGGGCAACTTCATCAGGCAGGTTATGAAGCGCAATTAAGCGACCTGTTTAATCATCCCCGGCTGGCGGATTTTGCCGCCACGCTGCGGAAAACCGACGTCCCGGTCGAACAACCATTCGTCCACTCCCCTGAAGATCGCTACCAGCCCTTTGCGCTTACCGACGTGCAGCAGGCTTACCTGGTGGGGCGTCAGCCGGGCTTTGCCCTGGGCGGCGTCGGCTCACATTTCTTTGTTGAATTTGAAATTGCCGATCTGGACCTCACCCGGCTGGAGACGGTCTGGAACCGATTAATCGCCCGCCACGATATGCTGCGCGCCATCGTGCGTGATGGACAGCAACAGGTGCTCGAACAGACGCCCCCTTGGGTGATACCCGCACACACCCTCCATACGCCTGAAGAGGCGTTGCGGGTGCGCGAAAAACTGGCGCATCAGGTACTCAACCCCGAAGTGTGGCCGGTATTCGATCTCCAGGTCGGATACGTGGACGGGATGCCTGCCCGCCTGTGGCTGTGTCTGGATAACCTGTTGCTTGACGGTCTGAGCATGCAGATCCTGCTGGCGGAGCTGGAGCACGGCTACCGCTACCCGCAACAGCTGCTTCCGCCGCTGCCCGTCACCTTCAGGGATTATCTGCAACAACCCTCGCTACAGTCGCCCAATCCAGATTCTCTGGCATGGTGGCAGGCGCAGCTTGATGATATTCCTCCGGCGCCTGCGTTGCCGCTGCGCTGCTTGCCTCAGGAGGTTGAAACACCGCGCTTCGCCCGCCTGAACGGCGCACTGGACAGCACGCGCTGGCATCGGCTGAAAAAACGGGCGGCTGACGCCCATCTCACCCCGTCGGCCGTACTGTTGTCGGTGTGGTCAACGGTTCTCTCTGCATGGAGTGCACAGCCTGAGTTCACGCTTAACCTTACGCTTTTCGACAGGCGACCGCTGCACCCGCAAATCAACCAGATTCTGGGCGATTTCACCTCGCTGATGCTGCTGAGCTGGCATCCCGGCGAAAGCTGGCTGCACAGCGCGCAGTCACTACAGCAGCGGCTGAGCCAGAACCTCAACCACCGCGATGTGTCAGCCATCCGCGTGATGCGTCAACTGGCGCAACGGCAAAACGTGCCTGCCGTTCCGATGCCCGTCGTCTTTACCAGCGCACTGGGCTTTGAGCAGGATAACTTCCTCGCCCGGCGTAATCTGCTCAAACCGGTCTGGGGCATCTCCCAGACGCCGCAGGTCTGGCTCGATCACCAGATTTATGAATCCGAAGGCGAACTGCGCTTTAACTGGGATTTTGTCGCCGCGCTGTTTCCTGCCGGGCAGGTGGAGCGCCAGTTTGAACAGTATTGCGCATTGCTAAACCGAATGGCCGAGGATGAAAGCGGCTGGCAACTGCCGCTCGCCGCGCTGGTGCCTCCCGTTAAACACGCAGGGCAATGCGCAGAGCGCTCACCGCGCGTATGCCCTGAGCACTCTCAGCCACACATTGCGGCGGACGAGAGCACCGTCAGCCTGATTTGCGACGCCTTCCGCGAGGTGGTTGGCGAGTCTGTCACGCCCGCAGAAAACTTCTTTGAGGCGGGCGCAACGTCGCTGAATCTGGTGCAACTGCACGTTTTGTTACAACGTCACGAATTTTCCACCCTGACGTTGCTTGACCTCTTCACCCACCCTTCTCCTGCTGCCCTGGCCGATTATCTGGCCGGCGTCGCCACGGTGGAGAAAACAAAACGACCTCGCCCTGTTCGCCGTCGTCAGCGGCGGATATAGCGCGAAGCAAACTGATTTTCCCCGGAACGCCATCGCGAACGCATGGCGTTCCATTGACTTTGTGAATCTTAGGAAACGGGACCGATTATGGATAACTTGCGCTTCTCTTCTGCGCCGACAGCAGATTCCATTGATGCATCGATCGCTCAACACTACCCGGACTGCGAACCTGTCGCGGTTATCGGCTACGCCTGCCATTTTCCTGAATCGCCGGATGGCGAAACGTTCTGGCAAAATCTGCTGGAAGGTCGTGAATGCAGCCGACGCTTTACGCGCGAAGAGCTTCTGGCCGTCGGTCTGGATGCCGCCATCATTGACGATCCTCATTATGTCAATATCGGTACGGTGTTAGACAACGCCGACTGCTTCGACGCCACCCTGTTTGGCTATTCGCGACAGGAAGCGGAGTCGATGGACCCGCAGCAGCGCCTGTTTTTGCAGGCGGTCTGGCATGCGCTGGAACATGCCGGTTATGCCCCCGGCGCCGTCCCCCATAAGACCGGCGTTTTCGCCTCTTCCCGGATGAGTACCTACCCCGGTCGCGAAGCATTGAACGTGACAGAAGTCGCGCAGGTAAAAGGTCTGCAATCTCTGATGGGCAATGATAAAGACTATATTGCCACCCGCGCCGCGTACAAACTCAACCTGCACGGCCCGGCGTTATCGGTACAGACCGCCTGCTCCAGCTCGCTGGTTGCCGTGCATCTGGCCTGTGAAAGCCTGCGCGCAGGCGAATCCGATATGGCGGTGGCCGGCGGCGTGGCGCTCTCTTTCCCCCAGCAGGCGGGCTATCGCTACCAGCCCGGAATGATTTTCTCTCCCGATGGCCACTGTCGTCCTTTTGACGCCTCGGCTGAGGGCACCTGGGCCGGTAATGGTCTCGGCTGCGTGGTTCTGCGTCGCCTGAAAGACGCGCTACTGTCAGGCGATCCGATTATCTCGGTGATCCTCTCCAGCGCGGTCAATAACGACGGCAACAGAAAGGTCGGCTATACCGCCCCTTCCGTCGCCGGGCAGCAGGCGGTCATCGAAGAGGCGTTAATGCTGGCGGCCATCGACGACAGGCAGGTAGGTTACATTGAAACCCACGGCACCGGCACACCGCTGGGCGATGCGATTGAAATAGAAGCGTTACGCAACGTCTATGCGCCGCGCCCGCAGGACAGGCGCTGTGCGCTCGGTTCCGTGAAAAGCAATATGGGGCATCTGGATACCGCGGCAGGCATTGCCGGACTGCTGAAAACCGTTCTGGCCGTCAGTCGCGGACAAATTCCACCCTTATTGAATTTCCACACCCCCAACCCGGCGCTGAAGCTTGAGGAGAGCCCCTTTACCGTACCAGTGTCGGCGCAAGCGTGGCAGGATGAAATGCGCTATGCGGGCGTATCCTCCTTTGGTATTGGCGGCACCAACTGCCATATGATCGTCGCCTCGCTGCCCGATGCGCTCAACGCGCGCCTCCCCAATACGGATGGCGGCAGAAAAAGTACTGCGCTGCTGCTCAGCGCCGCCAGCGACAGCGCGTTGCGGCGGCTGGCGACGGATTATGCCGGGGCGCTGAGGAAGAATGCGGATGCCAGCGATCTGGCCTTCACGGCCCTGCACGCGCGCCGTCTCGATCTTCCTTTCCGCCTGGCGGTGCCATTAAACCGTGAAACCGCCGACGCGCTCAGCACCTGGGCTAGTGAGAAATCGGGGGCGCAGGTATACAGCGGCCACGGCGCCAGCGGCAAGCAGGTGTGGCTGTTTACCGGCCAGGGCTCGCACTGGCGCACTATGGGCCAAACGATGTACCAGCACTCAACGGCGTTTGCCGACACGCTGGATCGCTGTTTTTCCGCCTGTAGCGAAATGCTCACGCCGTCACTGCGCGAAGCGATGTTTAACCCCGATTCGGCGCAGCTGGACAATATGGCCTGGGCGCAGCCGGCGATTGTCGCGTTTGAAATCGCGATGGCGGCGCACTGGCGTGCTGAAGGACTGAAGCCAGACTTCGCCATTGGGCATTCCGTCGGTGAATTTGCCGCTGCCGTTGTCTGCGGACACTATACGATTGAACAGGTCATGCCACTGGTTTGTCGGCGCGGCGCGCTAATGCAGCAGTGCGCAAGCGGCGCGATGGTGGCGGTATTTGCAGACGAAGACACGCTGATGCCGCTGGCTCGCCAGTTTGAGCTGGATCTCGCCGCCAACAACGGTACGCAACATACGGTATTTTCCGGGCCGGAAGCCCGTCTCGCGGTATTTTGCGCCACGCTCTCGCAGCATGACATTAACTATCGTCGCCTGAGCGTAACCGGTGCGGCGCACTCCGCTTTACTGGAGCCGATACTCGATCGGTTCCAGGACGCCTGCGCGGGACTGCACGCGGAGCCGGGGCAAATACCGATTATTTCCACGCTCACCGCCGACGTCATTGATGAGTCAACGCTCAACCAGGCGGATTACTGGCGCCGACACATGCGCCAGCCGGTGCGTTTTATCCAGAGTATTCAGGTGGCGCATCAGCTCGGCGCCCGCGTTTTTCTGGAGATGGGGCCCGATGCCCAGTTGGTTGCTTGCGGGCAGCGCGAATACCGCGATAACGCATACTGGATAGCCAGCGCCCGGCGTAACAAAGAGGCGAGCGATGTCCTCAATCAGGCCCTGCTCCAGCTTTACGCTGCCGGCGTCGCCCTACCGTGGGCCGACCTGCTGGCGGGCGATGGACAACGTATCGCTGCGCCATGTTATCCGTTTGATACTGAACGTTACTGGAAAGAGCGCGTCTCCCCGGCCTGCGAGCCTGCCGACGCAGCGCTGTCTGCCGGGCTGGAGGTGGCGAGTCGCGCCGCGACAGCGCTCGATCTCCCTCGCCTGGAAGCGCTTAAACAGTGCGCCACGCGACTGCACGCCATCTACGTCGATCAACTGGTACAACGCTGTACCGGCGATGCCATTGAGAACGGCGTGGACGCCATGACCATCATGCGCCGTGGACGTCTGCTGCCCCGCTACCAGCAGCTACTCCAGCGCCTGCTGAATAACTGCGTGGTCGACGGCGATTACCGCTGCACCGACGGGCGATACGTCCGCGCCCGCCCCATTGAACATCAACAGCGGGAATCACTGCTGACGGAACTTGCCGGTTATTGTGAAGGTTTTCAGGCTATTCCCGACACCATCGCCCGTGCCGGCGATCGGTTATATGAAATGATGAGCGGCGCGGAAGAACCGGTGGCGATTATCTTCCCGCAAAGCGCCTCCGACGGCGTGGAAGTGCTGTATCAGGAATTCAGCTTTGGCCGCTATTTCAACCAAATCGCCGCCGGGGTATTACGCGGCATTGTCCAGACGCGTCAGCCCCGCCAGCCGTTGCGTATTCTTGAAGTTGGCGGCGGAACCGGCGGCACCACCGCGTGGCTGCTGCCGGAACTCAACGGCGTTCCGGCACTGGAGTACCATTTCACCGATATCTCGGCGCTGTTCACCCGTCGCGCCCAGCAGAAATTCGCCGACTATGATTTTGTGAAGTATAGCGAGCTGGATCTCGAAAAAGAGGCGCAGTCTCAGGGTTTCCAGGCACAGTCTTACGATCTTATCGTGGCAGCGAACGTGATTCACGCCACCCGCCATATTGGCCGCACGCTCGATAATCTGCGCCCCCTGCTCAAGCCGGGCGGGCGCCTGCTGATGCGCGAAATCACCCAGCCAATGCGTCTGTTTGACTTCGTTTTCGGCCCGCTGGTTCTTCCGCTACAGGATCTCGACGCCCGCGAAGGTGAGTTATTCCTCACCACCGCTCAGTGGCAACAACAGTGCCGCCACGCCGGATTCAGCAAAGTGGCGTGGCTACCGCAGGATGGCAGCCCGACCGCCGGGATGAGCGAACATATCATTCTCGCCACGCTGCCCGGTCAGGCGGTTAGCGCCGTAACATTCACCGCGCCATCAGAACCCGTGTTGGGGCAGGCGCTGACGGATAACGGTGATTATCTCGCCGACTGGTCTGATTGCGCAGGTCAGCCCGAACGGTTTAACGCCCGTTGGCAGGAGGCCTGGCGTCTGCTTTCACAGCGTCATGGCGACGCTCTGCCTGTGGAACCGCCCCCCGTCGCCGCCCCGGAGTGGCTAGGGAAGATTCGCTTAAGCTGGCAAAACGAAGCCTTTTCCCGCGGTCAGATGCGCGTTGAAGCCCGTCATCCTGCTGGCGAGTGGCTGCCGCTATCGCCCGCCGCGCCTCTTCCTGCGCCGCAAACGCATTATCAATGGCGCTGGACGCCCCTCAACGTCGCCAGCATTGACCATCCGCTTACCTTTAGCTTCAGCGCCGGTACGCTTGCGCGCAGCGACGAGCTGGCGCAATACGGCATCATTCACGATCCGCACGCCTCTTCACGACTGATGATTGTTGAGGAGAGCGAGGATACGCTGGCCTTAGCGGAGAAAGTGATAGCAGCGCTCACCGCCAGCGCAGCCGGATTGATTGTGGTTACTCGCCGCGCGTGGCGAGTCGAGGAAAATGAAGCACTCTCTGCATCCCATCACGCGCTATGGGCCTTGCTTCGCGTCGCGGCCAACGAACAGCCGGAACGGTTGCTTGCCGCCATCGATCTCGCCGAAAACACCCCGTGGGAAACGCTGCATCAAGGGTTGAGTGCAGTCTCACTATCACAGCGCTGGCTCGCCGCACGGGGTGACACCCTTTGGCTTCCTTCACTGTCGCCCAATACGGGATGCGCCGCTGAATTACCGGCAAACGTGTTTACCGGCGATAGCCGCTGGCATCTGGTGACCGGAGCGTTTGGCGGATTAGGCCGCCTTGCCGTGAACTGGCTCAGAGAAAAAGGGGCGCGACGCATCGCCCTGCTGGCGCCGCGCGTGGATGAGTCATGGCTACGCGACGTGGAGGGCGGGCAGACGCGCGTCTGCCGTTGTGATGTGGGCGATGCCGGGCAACTGGCCACGGTTCTTGACGATCTGGCGGCCAACGGCGGCATTGCCGGAGCGATTCATGCCGCTGGCGTATTGGCTGACGCGCCCTTGCAGGAGCTTGATGACCACCAGCTGGCTGCCGTTTTCGCGGTAAAAGCGCAGGCGGCAAGCCAGCTGTTGCAAACCCTGCGCAACCACGACGGACGCTATCTTATTCTCTACTCTTCCGCTGCCGCCACCCTCGGCGCGCCGGGTCAGAGCGCCCATGCGCTGGCCTGCGGCTACCTGGATGGGCTGGCCCAGCAGTTTTCCACCCTTGATGCGCCGAAAACGCTCTCTGTCGCCTGGGGCGCATGGGGAGAAAGCGGTCGGGCGGCCACGCCGGAAATGCTGGCGACGCTCGCCAGCCGAGGTATGGGCGCGTTAAGCGATGCCGAAGGCTGCTGGCACCTGGAACAGGCGGTGATGCGCGGCGCCCCGTGGCGACTGGCGATGCGCGTTTTTACCGACAAAATGCCCCCGTTACAACAGGCTCTGTTTAACATCAGCGCCACAGAAAAAGCCGCAACGCCGGTCATTCCTCCTGCTGATGACAACGCCTTTAACGGCAGCCTGAGCGATGAAACAGCGGTGATGGCATGGCTGAAAAAGCGGATTGCGGTTCAGCTAAGGCTGAGCGATCCGGCGTCACTGCATCCAAACCAGGATCTGTTGCAACTCGGCATGGACTCGCTGCTCTTCCTTGAACTCAGTAGCGATATTCAGCACTACCTGGGCGTACGCATCAATGCGGAACGGGCGTGGCAGGATCTGTCTCCCCATGGACTCACGCAGCTTATCTGTTCTAAGCCAGAGGCGACGCCTGCCGCTTCGCAGCCGGAAGTGTTGCGGCACGACGCCGACGAGCGTTATGCGCCCTTCCCTTTGACGCCCATTCAGCACGCCTACTGGCTGGGGCGAACCCACCTCATTGGCTATGGCGGCGTCGCCTGTCACGTCCTGTTTGAGTGGGATAAACGCCACGATGAGTTCGATCTCGCCATACTGGAGAAAGCATGGAACCAGCTCATCGCACGCCACGATATGTTGCGTATGGTGGTTGATGCCGACGGGCAGCAGCGAATCCTGGCGACAACGCCGGAGTATCACATCCCGCGTGACGATCTGCGCGCGCTTTCCCCGGAAGAACAGCGCATCGCGCTGGAAAAACGGCGGCATGAACTGAGCTATCGCGTTTTGCCTGCCGACCAGTGGCCTCTTTTTGAGCTGGTGGTCAGCGAAATCGACGATTGCCATTACCGTCTGCATATGAACCTCGACCTTTTGCAGTTTGATGTGCAGAGTTTTAAAGTCATGATGGACGACCTGGCGCAGGTCTGGCGCGGTGAAACGCTGGCGCCGCTCGCTATTACCTTCCGTGATTATGTGATGGCTGAACAGGCGCGCCGACAGACATCGGCATGGCACGATGCCTGGGATTACTGGCAGGAAAAACTGCCGCAACTGCCCTTAGCGCCAGAGCTGCCGGTGGTTGAGACGCCCCCGGAAACGCCACACTTCACCACCTTCAAATCGACGATCGGCAAGACAGAATGGCAGGCCGTGAAACAGCGCTGGCAGCAGCAAGGCGTCACACCGTCTGCCGCGCTGCTCACGCTGTTTGCCGCCACCCTTGAGCGCTGGAGCCGTACCACAACATTTACGCTGAACCTGACGTTCTTCAATCGCCAGCCGATCCATCCGCAAATCAACCAGTTGATTGGTGATTTTACCTCCGTCACGCTGGTTGATTTTAACTTCTCAGCGCCGGTGACGTTGCAAGAGCAGATGCAACAGACCCAACAGCGCCTCTGGCAAAACATGGCGCACAGTGAAATGAACGGTGTTGAGGTGATCCGTGAGCTGGGCCGCCTGCGCGGATCACAACGTCAACCGCTGATGCCGGTAGTGTTTACCAGTATGCTGGGGATGACGCTGGAAGGCATGACTATCGATCAGGCGATGAGCCATCTGTTCGGCGAACCCTGCTATGTATTCACGCAAACGCCGCAGGTCTGGCTGGATCATCAGGTCATGGAGAGCGACGGCGAGTTGATGTTTAGCTGGTACTGCATGGACAACGTGCTGGAACCCGGCGCTGCCGAGGCGATGTTTAATGACTATTGCGCCATCCTGCAAGCCGTCATCGCCGCCCCTGAAAGCCTGAAGACTCTCGCCAGCGGCATCGCCGGGCACATTCCCCGCCGACGCTGGCCGCTGAACGCGCAGGCGGACTACGACCTGCGGGATATTGAGCAGGCGACGCTCGAATACCCCGGCATCCGGCAGGCCAGAGCGGAAATAACCGAACAGGGCGCGTTGACGCTGGATATCGTGATGGCCGACGATCCGTCGCCATCAGCGGCGATGCCTGATGAGCACGAACTTACCCAACTGGCGCTGCCGTTGCCTGAGCAGGCGCAGCTTGATGAGCTGGAGGCGACCTGGCGCTGGCTGGAGGCGCGTGCGCTACAGGGGATCGCGGCTACGCTAAATCGTCACGGCCTGTTTACCACGCCGGAGATCGCCCATCGCTTTAGCGCAGTAGTACAGGCGCTGTCCGCGCAAGCGTCTCACCAGCGTCTGCTGCGCCAGTGGCTACAGTGTCTGACGGAAAGAGAGTGGTTAATCCGCGAAGGTGAAAGCTGGCGCTGCCGCATTCCGCTCAGCGAGATTCCTGAGCCTCAGGAAGCGTGCCCGCAAAGCCAATGGAGCCAGGCGCTGGCGCAGTATCTGGAAACCTGCATCGCCCGGCACGACGCCCTCTTCTCCGGGCAGTGTTCTCCGCTGGAATTGCTGTTCAACGAGCAGCATCGCGTTACCGACGCGCTGTATCGCGACAACCCCGCCAGCGCCTGTCTGAATCGCTATACCGCGCAGATTGCCGCCTTGTGCAGCGCAGAACGGATTCTGGAGGTTGGCGCCGGAACCGCAGCCACTACCGCGCCGGTGCTGAAGGCCACGCGGAACACGCGGCAGTCGTACCACTTCACGGACGTCTCCGCGCAGTTCCTCAATGACGCCAGAGCCCGTTTCCATGATGAATCGCAGGTGTCTTATGCCTTGTTCGACATCAACCAGCCGCTGGATTTCACCGCCCACCCGGAGGCGGGTTACGACCTGATCGTTGCCGTCAATGTGCTCCACGACGCCAGCCATGTCGTCCAGACGTTGCGCAGATTAAAACTGTTGCTGAAAGCCGGCGGACGTTTGCTGATCGTTGAAGCGACGGAGCGAAACAGCGTATTCCAGCTGGCGAGCGTGGGCTTTATTGAGGGATTAAGCGGATACCGCGATTTCCGCCGCCGGGATGAGAAACCGATGCTCACCCGCTCCGCATGGCAGGAGGTTCTCGTTCAGGCCGGGTTTGCAAACGAGCTGGCGTGGCCCGCGCAGGAATCGTCGCCGCTGCGCCAGCATCTGCTGGTAGCGCGTTCGCCTGGCGTAAATCGCCCGGATAAAAAAGCCGTGAGCCGCTATTTACAGCAGCGCTTTGGCACCGGTCTGCCCATTTTACAGATCCGGCAAAGAGAAGCGTTATTTACGCCGCTGCATGCCCCGTCTGATGCGCCGACTGAGCCAGCCAAACCCACGCCAGTTGCCGGGGGGAATTCGGCGCTGGAAAAACAGGTGGCTGAACTCTGGCAATCGCTGCTGTCTCGCCCCGTGGCAAGGCATCACGACTTTTTCGAACTGGGCGGCGACAGCCTGATGGCGACAAGGATGGTCGCGCAGCTAAACCGGAGAGGGATTGCCAGGGCTAACCTTCAGGATCTGTTCAACCATTCGACGCTGAGCGACTTCTGCGCCCATCTACAGGCGGCTACGTCAGGAGAGGACAACCCGATACCCCTTTGCCAGGGCGACGGTGAGGAAACCCTGTTTGTCTTCCACGCTTCAGACGGCGATATCAGCGCCTGGCTGCCGCTCGCTAACGCGTTGAACAGGCGCGTTTTCGGCCTGCAAGCAAAATCGCCGCAGCGCTTTGCCACGCTCGACCAGATGATCGATGAGTATGTCGGGTGCATCCGTCGTCAGCAGCCTCACGGCCCTTATGTGCTGGCGGGTTGGTCGTATGGCGCGTTTCTTGCGGCGGGCGCCGCACAGCGCCTGTACGCCAAAGGCAAGCAGGTTCGGATGGTGTTAATCGATCCCGTGTGCCGACAGGATTTCTGTTGCGAAAACCGGGCGGCCCTGCTGCGCCTGTTAGCCGAAGGACAAACGCCTCTGGCACTGCCCGAACATTTCGACCAGCAGACGCCCGACAGCCAGCTTGCCGACTTTATCAGCCTCGCTAAAACGGTCGGTATGGTGTCGCAAAACCTGACGCTGCAAGCGGCAGAAACGTGGCTCGACAACATCGCGCATCTGCTGCGTTTACTGACTGAGCATACGCCGGGCGAAAGCGTTCCGGTCCCCTGTCTCATGGTGTATGCCGCCGGGAGACCCGCGCGCTGGACGCCAGCAGAAACCGAGTGGCAGGGCTGGATAAACAACGCCGACGACGCTGTGATTGAAGCCAGCCACTGGCAAATCATGATGGAAGCCCCCCACGTTCAGGCTTGTGCGCAACACATTACGCGCTGGCTTTGCGCAACCTCAACGCAACCGGAGAACACGTTATGATGCCGTCCGCCTCCCCAAAGCAACGCGTACTGATTGTGGGCGCCAAATTTGGCGAAATGTACCTGAATGCCTTTATGCAGCCCCCGGAGGGGCTGGAACTGGTCGGCCTGCTGGCGCAGGGAAGCGCCCGTTCAAGAGAGCTGGCTCATGCGTTTGGCATTCCGCTGTATACCTCGCCGGAACAGATAACCAGGATGCCGGATATCGCCTGTATTGTCGTGCGTTCGACCGTCGCCGGAGGAACCGGTACGCAGCTTGCCAGACACTTTCTGACGCGCGGCGTACACGTCATTCAGGAGCATCCCCTCCACCCGGATGACATCAGTTCCTTACAAACGCTGGCGCAGGAACAGGGCTGCTGCTATTGGGTAAACACGTTTTATCCGCATACGCGCGCGGGACGCACATGGCTTCGCGATGCGCAGCAGCTGCGTCGCTGCCTGGCTAAGACGCCGCCGGTAGTCCACGCCACCACCAGCCGACAGTTGCTCTACTCCACTCTGGATTTGTTGTTGCTGGCTCTGGGCGTTGATGCCGCCGCCGTGGAGTGCGACGTGGTTGGCAGCTTTAGCGATTTTCACTGTCTGAGACTCTTCTGGCCGGAGGGAGAAGCCTGCCTGCTGCTTCAGCGCTATCTCGATCCTGACGATCCAGATATGCATAGCCTTATCATGCACCGCCTGCTGCTGGGCTGGCCGGAAGGTCATCTTTCGCTGGAGGCGAGCTACGGCCCCGTCATCTGGTCATCCAGCCTGTTTGTCGCAGACCATCAGGAGAACGCCCACAGCCTCTACCGCAGACCGGAGATCCTGCGCGATCTGCCGGGTCTGATGCGCAGCGCGGCGCCCCTGAGCTGGCGCGACTGCTGCGAAACCGTCGGGCCGGAGGGCGTCAGCTGGTTGCTACACCAGTTGCGCAGCAATCTGGCGGGCGAACATCCACCAGCGGCCTGCCAAAGCGTACATCAGATCGCGTTATCACGTTTATGGCAGCAGATTTTACGTAAGACCGGCAATGCGGAGATCAGACGCCTGACGCCGCCGCACCACGACCGGTTAGCCGGTTTCTACAACGATGATGATAAGGAGGCGCTGTGACGCAATCTGCAATGTGCATCCCGCTGTGGCCCGCCCGGAACGGCAATACTGCGCATCTGGTCATGTGCCCTTTCGCTGGCGGCAGCAGTAGCGCGTTTCGCCACTGGCAAGCTGAGCAACTGGCTGATTGCGCGCTTTCTCTGGTGACCTGGCCGGGGCGCGATCGCCTTCGCCATCTGGAACCGCTCAGAAGCATTACACAACTGGCGGCACTGCTGGCGAACGAGCTGGAAGCATCCGTATCGCCTGACACGCCGCTTTTACTCGCCGGGCACAGCATGGGGGCGCAGGTGGCGTTTGAAACCTGCCGACTTCTGGAGCAACGGGGGCTTGCGCCACAAGGACTGATTATTTCCGGGTGCCATGCCCCGCATCTGCATTCTGAACGCCAGCTCAGCCATCGCGATGATGCCGACTTTATCGCTGAGCTGATAGACATTGGCGGATGTTCTCCTGAACTGCGGGAAAACCAGGAATTAATGTCGCTGTTTCTTCCTCTTCTGCGCGCTGATTTTTACGCCACCGAGAGCTATCACTACGACTCGCCCGACGTCTGTCCGCCGCTGCGCACGCCTGCGCTGTTATTGTGCGGCAGCCACGATCGCGAAGCCTCCTGGCAGCAGGTCGATGCCTGGCGTCAGTGGCTGAGCCACGTTACAGGCCCGGTGGTGATTGACGGCGATCACTTCTATCCCATTCAACAAGCCCGGTCCTTTTTTACGCAGATTGTCCGCCATTTTCCCCACGCATTTTCTGCAATGACCGCGTGGCAAAAACAGCCCAGTACTTCAGAAAGGTGACGCATGAATTCTTCCTTTGAATCTCTGATTGAACAGTATCCCTTACCCATTGCCGAACAGTTGCGCCACTGGGCGGCCCGTTATGCCTCGCGAATTGCCGTCGTTGATGCAAAGGGGTCGTTAACCTACAGCGCGCTTGATGCACAAGTTGACGAACTTGCCGCAGGTCTGTCATCACTGGGTTTGCGTTCGGGGGAGCATGTAATTGTGCAGCTTCCCAACGACAACGCGTTTGTTACCCTGCTGTTCGCCTTGTTAAGACTGGGCGTTATCCCCGTGCTGGCGATGCCCTCGCAACGGGCGCTGGATATCGACGCGCTGATTGAGCTGGCGCAACCCGTCGCTTACGTTATTCACGGGGAAAACCACGCAGAGCTGGCCCGACAGATGGCGCACAAACACGCCTGCTTGCGTCATGTTCTGGTCGCTGGAGAGACCGTGAGCGACGATTTTACGCCGCTCTTCTCCCTTCACGGTGAGCGACAGGCATGGCCGCAGCCTGATGTTTCCGCCACCGCGTTGTTGTTGCTCTCAGGCGGCACAACCGGCACGCCCAAACTCATCCCGCGCCGACATGCCGACTATAGCTATAACTTCAGCGCTTCTGCTGAACTGTGCGGCATCAGCCAACAGAGCGTGTATCTCGCCGTCCTCCCGGTGGCGCATAACTTTCCGCTGGCCTGCCCCGGTATTCTGGGAACGCTTGCCTGCGGCGGAAAAGTGGTGCTGACCGACAGCGCCAGCTGTGATGAGGTGATGCCTTTAATCGCGCAGGAAAGAGTGACTCACGTCGCCCTGGTTCCGGCGCTGGCGCAATTATGGGTGCAGGCCAGGGAGTGGGAAGACAGCGACCTTTCGTCGCTGCGCGTCATTCAGGCAGGCGGCGCCCGGCTCGACCCGACGCTTGCTGAGCAGGTTATCGCCACCTTTGACTGTACCCTGCAACAGGTTTTCGGTATGGCGGAAGGCCTGCTCTGTTTTACCCGGCTGGACGATCCGCATGCCACCATTCTCCACAGCCAGGGGCGCCCGTTGTCCCCTCTGGATGAAATCCGCATCGTTGATCAAGACGAGAACGACGTCGCGCCGGGCGAAACCGGGCAATTGTTAACGCGCGGCCCTTATACCATTTCGGGCTATTACCGCGCCCCTGCCCACAACACGCAGGCCTTTACCGCGCAAGGGTTTTACCGCACAGGCGACAATGTCAGGCTGGATGAGGTGGGGAACCTGCACGTTGAGGGACGCATAAAAGAGCAGATCAACCGCGCCGGAGAAAAAATAGCCGCGGCTGAAGTGGAATCGGCACTGCTGCGTTTAGCGGAAGTGCAAGATTGCGCGGTGGTCGCCGCGCCGGACACGCTGCTTGGCGAGCGGATTTGCGCGTTTATCATCGCGCAGCAGGTGCCAACTGACTATCAGCAGTTGCGTCAACAACTGACCCGTATGGGGCTCAGCGCGTGGAAAATTCCTGACCAAATCGAGTTTCTGGACCACTGGCCGCTCACCGCCGTCGGCAAGATAGACAAAAAACGCCTGACGGCTCTCGCCGTCGACCGTTATCGCCATTCTGCCCAATAAGCGCAAACCGACCCGAAACAGGTTGAAATAAACCCGTTTCGGGTAGCACCACTATTAGAAATAGTTATCATTTTCAATTCACCATTGTCGGTATTTTTGGCGTTTCGCCGTCTTACAGGGACTCACAACAATGAAAATGACACGGCTTTATCCTCTGGCCTTGGGGGGATTATTGCTCCCCGCCATTGCTAATGCCCAGACTTCACAGCAAGACGAAAGCACGCTGGTGGTTACCGCCAGTAAACAATCTTCCCGCTCGGCATCAGCCAACAACGTCTCGTCTACTGTTGTCAGCGCGCCGGAATTAAGCGACGCCGGCGTCACCGCCAGCGACAAACTCCCCAGAGTCTTGCCCGGGCTCAATATTGAAAATAGCGGCAACATGCTTTTTTCGACGATCTCGCTACGCGGCGTCTCTTCAGCGCAGGACTTCTATAACCCCGCCGTCACCCTGTATGTCGATGGCGTCCCTCAGCTTTCCACCAACACCATCCAGGCGCTTACCGATGTGCAAAGCGTGGAGTTGCTGCGAGGCCCACAGGGAACGTTATATGGCAAAAGCGCTCAGGGCGGGATCATCAACATCGTCACCCAGCAGCCGGACAGTACGCCGCGCGGCTATATTGAAGGCGGCGTCAGTAGCCGCGACAGTTATCGAAGTAAGTTCAACCTGAGCGGCCCCATTCAGGATGGCCTGCTGTACGGCAGCGTCACCCTGTTACGCCAGGTTGATGACGGCGACATGATTAACCCCGCGACGGGAAGCGATGACTTAGGCGGCACCCGCGCCAGCATAGGGAATGTGAAACTGCGTCTGGCGCCGGACGATCAGCCCTGGGAAATGGGCTTTGCCGCCTCACGCGAATGTACCCGCGCCACCCAGGATGCCTATGTGGGATGGAATGATATTAAGGGCCGTAAGCTGTCGATCAGCGATGGTTCACCAGACCCGTACATGCGGCGCTGCACTGACAGCCAGACCCTGAGTGGGAAATACACCACCGATGACTGGGTTTTCAACCTGATCAGCGCCTGGCAGCAGCAGCATTATTCGCGCGCCTTCCCTTCCGGTTCGTTAATCGTCAATATGCCTCAGCGCTGGAATCAGGATGTGCAGGAGCTGCGCGCCGCAACCCTGGGCGATGCGCGTACCGTTGATATGGTGTTTGGGCTGTACCGGCAGAACACCCGCGAGAAGTTAAATTCAGCCTACGACATGCCGACAATGCCTTATTTAAGCAGTACCGGCTATACCACCGCTGAAACGCTGGCCGCATACAGTGACCTGACCTGGCATTTAACCGATCGTTTTGATATCGGCGGCGGCGTGCGCTTCTCGCATGATAAATCCAGTACACAATATCACGGCAGCATGCTCGGCAACCCGTTTGGCGACCAGGGTAAGAGCAATGACGATCAGGTGCTCGGGCAGCTATCCGCAGGCTATATGCTGACCGATGACTGGAGAGTGTATACCCGTGTAGCCCAGGGATATAAACCTTCCGGGTACAACATCGTGCCTACTGCGGGTCTTGATGCCAAACCGTTCGTCGCCGAGAAATCCATCAACTATGAACTTGGCACCCGCTACGAAACCGCTGACGTCACGCTGCAAGCCGCGACGTTTTATACCCACACCAAAGACATGCAGCTTTACTCTGGCCCGGTCGGGATGCAGACATTAAGCAATGCGGGTAAAGCCGACGCCACCGGCGTTGAGCTTGAAGCGAAGTGGCGGTTTGCGCCAGGCTGGTCATGGGATATCAATGGCAACGTGATCCGTTCCGAATTCACCAATGACAGTGAGTTGTATCACGGTAACCGGGTGCCGTTCGTACCACGTTATGGCGCGGGAAGCAGCGTGAACGGCGTGATTGATACGCGCTATGGCGCACTGATGCCCCGACTGGCGGTTAATCTGGTCGGGCCGCATTATTTCGATGGCGACAACCAGTTGCGGCAAGGCACCTATGCCACCCTGGACAGCAGCCTGGGCTGGCAGGCGACTGAACGGATGAACATTTCCGTCTATGTCGATAACCTGTTCGACCGTCGTTACCGTACCTATGGCTACATGAACGGCAGCAGCGCCGTCGCGCAGGTCAATATGGGTCGCACCGTCGGTATCAATACGCGAATTGATTTCTTCTGATTATTGTAAAAGGGATACCGAAAAGGTATCCCTTTTACACCACTAGTTAAAACCAGTAACTCAGCAGAGTCGCAAAAAATATTAATCCATAGTGATTATTTAAACAATGAAATTGCGATTAGGATAAATAGATTTAACTTTCTCGTTCCTTTCTCTCCTTATACTAAAGAAATAATCATATCAAAATAAAAATTCACAACAGTGCAACATTAAAAAATACAACCAACAAACAATCCTATATACAAGGCACATCTCCAGAATATAAAAGCACAGACAAACAACCTAAAAAAACAACCCCATACATATAAATTATTTTATAGGTAAAATAGATTATATATTCTCATAGCTACCATAAACTATACTAGCCTGAACTATATTTATTCTGCTGCAATCAATGCATACATAACACAAATATCACTCAGGTACACTACTCAAACCACGCTGGGATTTTTCCTCAAGTTATAATCATCACCCCGAAAATCATTCGGCATTTACTCATTAAATAGTCACCCCATAGGCCTGTACATGTTTACTCAGAAATATACATCCTTTTCTCTGTCATAAACCCTCTGATTAATCATAAATAAATACTTGTGACACCAATCTTTTTCCTTAACGGAACGAATTGTTGTGTAGAAGGAGATAATATTATGTCAAAAAAATATCAGCCATTGCTTATAACTCATTATATGTCAACATGGGTCACTATAACGGAAGCAGTTGAGATCACTACCAAAGCCATAAAACAAAAAATTACTCCTAGCGATATTTATCGTCATGCCTTGAGTGGCAACATCCTACTATCGGTCTATTTCCAGTCTCCTGTGATACTTAAGAAGATACAAACTTTTAATGGAAAAATAAAATTCAGGCAGTTTGTGGGAGACCTACTTGATAAACTATGCATGCTTGACAGGGACGGTTTTATTTATGGTCAAAATTTAAGACTCTGTACAGAAGCCAGATATATTTGTCCTGTGCAACAAATTATAGATACCCCCCTGTTACGCAAACTCAACCAGTTTCGTACGTTTGTTCGTAATGCCCGCCCGGGTGATGAACTGGATGTCCAGGCACAAGTTAGTGAAAAAAATTTAACCCCGCCGCCGGGTAACAGCAGTGGCAACCTTGAGCAACAGATAGCCAGTACTTCACAGCTAATTGGATCTCTGCTCGCCGAAGATATGAACAGCGAGCAAGCGGCAAACATAGCACGTGGATGGGCCTCTTCTCAGGCTTCAGGGGTAATGACAGACTGGTTAAGCCGCTTCGGTACCGCAAGAATCACGCTGGGCGTGGATGAAGATTTCAGCCTGAAGAACTCCCGTGACGGCAACCCTCGAAAATGGCGATTCGATGCAACAAACAGTGAACTATGTGCCGAACGTCACGAATGCTGAAATCACGCTGGCAGCCTCGAAGGATCCGGTGATTGCCGACAATAACGATCTCACGACACTAACAGCACCGTCGCTGATACAGAGGGCAATGCGATAGCCAACACTGAGGTAACATTTACTCTACCGGAAGATGTGAAGGCGAACTTCACGCTGAGCGATGGCGACAAAGCGGTTACTGATGCCGATGGCAAAGCGAAAGTCACGCTGAAAGGTACAAAAGCAGGCGCTCATACCGTGACAGCATCGATGGTTGGCGGTAAGAGTGAGCAGTTGGTGGTGAACTTTACTGCGGATACGCTCACTGCGCAGGTTAATCTTAACGTTACCGAGGACAATTTCATCGCCAATAACATTGGAATGACCAGGCTACAGGCAACAGTGACTGATGGAAACGGCAACCCAGTAGAAGGTATAAAAGTTAATTTCCGTGGAACCTCCGTCACGCTAAGCAGCACCAGCGTTGAAACGGATGATCAGGTTTTCGCTGAAATTCTTGTGACAAGCACCGAGGTCGGACTAAAAACAGTTTCAGCCTCTCTGGCAGATAAACCTACTGAAGTCATCTCGCGATTACTGAATGCCAAGGTAGATGTTAATTCTGCGACGATTACCAGTCAGGAGATACCTGAAGGTCAGGTCATGGTCGCACAAGACATAGCAGTTAAAGCTCACGTTAACGACCAGTTTGGCAACCCGGTGACGCATCAACCCGCGACATTCAGTGCAGCGCCATCCTCGCAAATGATCATCAGCCAGAATACGGTCTCTACTAATACGCAGGGAGTAGCCGAGGTCACCATGACGCCTGAAAGAAACGGCTCGTATACTGTAAAAGCATCCCTAGCGAATGGAGCTTCACTTGAGAAACAACTGGAGGCTATTGATGAAAAACTGACACTCACGTCCAGTCCGCTTATCGGTGTCAATGCTCCTAAAGGCGCTACTCTGACGGCAACGCTAACCTCTGCAAATGGCACTCCAGTGGAGGGTCAGGTCATCAACTTTAGCGTAACGCTAGAAGGTGCGACGTTAAGTGGCGGAAAAGTGAGAACCAACTCTTCAGGTCAGGCTCCAGTCGTTCTGACCAGCAATAAAGTCGGTACATATACGGTGACTGCATCGTTCCATAACGGCGTCACAATACAGACACAGACAACCGTGAAGGTTACTGGCAACCCAAGCACCGCACATGTTGCTAGCTTTATCGCTGATCCGTCGACTATCGCCGCCACCAACAGTGATTTAAGTACCTTAAAGGCAACGGTTGAGGATGGCAGTGGTAACCTGATCGAAGGTCTCACTGTGTACTTCGCCTTAAAAAGCGGCTCCACCACATTAACGTCATTAACAGCAGTGACCGATCAAAACGGAATCGCGACAACAAGCGTGAAAGGAGCGATAACGGGGAGCGTCACTGTAAGCACAGTCACAAGCGCAGGTGGAATGCAAACAGTAGATATATCGCTAGTGGCAGTCCCAGCAGACGCCTCGCAGTCCATCCTTAAGAACAACCAGTCATCACTGAAAGGGGACTTTACCGATAGTGCTGAGCTACATCTTGTTCTGCACGATATATCAGGCAATCCGATCAAAGTTTCTGAAGGGATGGAATTTGTGCAATCAGGTACAAACGTGCCCTATATGAAAATTAGCGCAATTGATTACAGTCAAAATATCAACGGTGATTACAAAGCTACTGTTACAGGAGACGGAGAGGGTATCGCAACGCTGATCCCCGTATTGAATGGTGTTCATCAGGCGGGCCTGAGTACCACGATAGAATTCATTAGCGCGGAAACCAGACCAATGACCGGTACAGTGTCAGTGAATGGTGCAAACCTACCGACAGCTTCATTCCCTTCGCAGGGATTTACCGGGGCGTATTATCAGTTGAATAATGACAACTTTGCACCAGGAAAAACGGCGGCTGATTATTCGTTTTCAAGCTCGGCCTCCTGGGTAGGCGTTGATGCTACTGGTAAAGTGACATTCAAAAATGACGGTGATAGCAATACTGTAATAATCACAGCGCCCCCAAGATCCGGTGGTGCTATTTACCAAACAGTTCCTCCTGAATCGCGTTTGGTGTGACTATGATCATTTTCGGTGAGTATTGCTTTGATCCAAAGGCTGGTTTTCTGTGATGATTGACCAGCCTCAGAGTATTGATGGCACCACCGTTCATAACAGATCGGCATTACTATGCATAAGTACTGCCTCAAATTCTCGCCAAAACACTTTTTAATGCCTTTGCGAATTCATCCAGACTTATATTGTCAATTTTTTGCCCAACGGCGACTGACTCCGAAACATCGGCCATTGCGGGCCATCGCGTTTTGTAATCAGCATAAATTGCAACAACAGGGGTATTATAGGCGCTTGCCATATGTAATATTGAGGTGTCAGGAGTTATTGCCATATAAGCATCTTTTATAATTGCTGCTGAACGTTTAATCGAGGGTGATAAGGATAAACGGTAGACATTATTATAACAATCCACTAATGCCCTGGCTTTATCTTCCCCTTTGGGTCCATAAACGATCACTATTGGCATATCTGTTTCACTTTGAATTTTTGCTATTAGATTTTCTGCAATCGATAATGAAAATGTACGTTCCTGCGAGCTACCTTCTAAATTGAGCGCAATGTAAGATCCTAACGATCGCATTTCCTCACGTACCTCATCGAGTACATCATCGCTTAATGGCAATTCATATATTGACCTGACTGCCGGAAAACCCGCCTCACGCATCATAAATGCCCATGTCATGGGTACAGGAGCCCGGAGATTCTGATCCATCCGGGACGCGTTCTTACACAAAGGGGAATAGCACTTCATGGTTAAACCGACGACCTGGAAATTCGTTTTTGCTTTCAACTGACTGATAAATATCATCGTTTTCAGGTTCTTTTTACGCATCGCCTCTATACAAAGATCCGGCGTACCGTATTGCAGTGTTATGTTCTTCGCTAAATCTTTTATTTCTTTTAATGTTGCGTGATCCTGCATAGTCATTGTGACTAATGTTAATTTATTCTGTTCAAGTTTGAGCGCATTAAAGACTTCTAAATTAATTGTCGACGTAACAATTAATAGATGCTTAATTTTATGCAATTCAAGCGCCCGAATAACAGGAAAGATGGCCATAGCATCGCCAATCTGATCGGGAATATGTATGACAACAAAGTCTGTTTTTTCAATATTAAAATTATAAGCTTTATAATCGTAGTAACTAAATGCAATACGTCTCAACAATGATACTAAAAACATAACTAACCTCGCCTCCCTACTGGTTATAATGCAATGCAGTCTATCAGAATCATCAGGGTGCAATTTTGTGCATATGCGGACTTTTATGTTTCATATCTCGAACCTGTGGGCCCTCTGCTTAATCCTTAAACAACACCAGCAACTCCTGCGCTTTCATCTTCCATCGAATTTTTCATGTTGCCGTTAATCAGCCATAAAATCATTTGCAGATTCGCTCTGTCGAGGTAGTCTCATAAGGTTCGTTTATAGATCGACGGCAATGTGAGTTACCTTTTCCATACTAATTATAAAAAGACAGTACAAACAGGATCATTATGGACTCCACGCTCATCTCCACTCGTCCCGATGAAGGGACGCTTTCGTTAAGTCGCGCCCGACGAGCTGCGTTAGGCAGTTTCGCTGGTGCCGTCGTCGACTGGTATGATTTTTTACTCTATGGCATTACCGCCGCACTGGTGTTTAATCGCGAGTTTTTCCCGCAGGTAAGCCCGGCGATGGGAACGCTCGCCGCATTTGCCACCTTTGGTGTCGGCTTCCTTTTCCGACCGCTCGGCGGTGTCATTTTCGGTCACTTTGGTGACCGGCTGGGACGTAAGCGCATGTTAATGCTGACCGTCTGGATGATGGGCATCGCGACAGCCTTGATTGGTATTCTTCCTTCATTCTCGACCATTGGGTGGTGGGCACCTATTTTGCTGGTGACACTGCGTGCCATTCAGGGATTTGCCGTCGGCGGCGAATGGGGAGGCGCAGCGTTGCTTTCCGTTGAAAGTGCGCCGAAAAATAAAAAAGCCTTTTACAGTAGCGGTGTACAAGTTGGCTACGGAGTAGGTTTACTGCTTTCAACCGGACTGGTTTCATTGATCAGTATGATGACGACTGACGAACAGTTTTTAAGCTGGGGCTGGCGCATTCCTTTCCTGTTTAGCATCGTACTGGTACTGGGAGCATTGTGGGTGCGCAATGGCATGGAGGAGTCCGCGGAATTTGAACAACAGCAACATAATCAAGCGGCCGCGAAAAAACGCA
This sequence comes from Escherichia coli DSM 30083 = JCM 1649 = ATCC 11775, assembly GCF_003697165.2. Classification (GTDB taxonomy): domain Bacteria; phylum Pseudomonadota; class Gammaproteobacteria; order Enterobacterales; family Enterobacteriaceae; genus Escherichia; species Escherichia coli. The sequence continues at coordinate 2,021,185 of NZ_CP033092.2, read as the reverse complement.
TCCCGGTTATCGAAGCTCTGTTACGACATCCCGGTGCTTTCCTGAAGATTATTGCACTACGACTGTGCGAGTTGCTGACGATGTACATTGTTACTGCCTTTGCACTTAATTATTCAACCCAGAATATGGGGTTACCGCGCGAACTTTTCCTTAATATTGGTTTGCTGGTAGGTGGATTAAGCTGCCTGACAATTCCCTGTTTTGCCTGGCTTGCCGATCGTTTTGGTCGGCGCAGGGTTTATATCACAGGCGCGTTGATCGGAACGTTGAGCGCATTTCCTTTCTTTATGGCGCTTGAAGCACAATCTATTTTCTGGATAGTTTTCTTCTCCATAATGCTGGCAAACATTGCGCATGACATGGTGGTGTGTGTGCAACAACCGATGTTTACCGAAATGTTTGGTGCCAGTTATCGCTACAGTGGTGCTGGAGTCGGTTATCAGGTTGCCAGTGTGGTTGGCGGTGGATTTACACCTTTTATTGCCGCTGCACTCATCACTTACTTTGCCGGGAACTGGCATAGCGTCGCCATTTATTTGCTGGCTGGATGCCTGATTTCTGCAATGACCGCTTTATTGATGAAAGACAATCAACGCTCGTGATAGCCTAGCGAAGATCATCCGATCTTCGCCTTATACTTTTGTTTCACATTCCTGTGACATACTATCGGATGTGCGGTAATTGTATGGAACAGGAGACACACATGAATAATAAGGGCTCCGGTCTGACCCCAGCTCAGGCACTGGATAAACTCGACGCGCTGTATGAGCAATCTGTAGTTGCTTTACGCAACGCCATTGGCAAATATATTACAAGTGGCGAATTACCTGATGAAAACGCCCGCAAACAAGGTCTTTTTGTCTATCCATCACTGACCGTAACCTGGGACGGTAGCACAACTAATCCCCCCAAAACGCGCGCATTTGGTCGTTTTACTCACGCAGGCAGCTACACCACCACGATTACTCGCCCTACTCTCTTTCGTTCGTATCTCAATGAACAACTTACGTTGCTGTATCAGGATTATGGTGCGCATATCTCTGTGCAACCCTCGCAGCATGAAATCCCTTATCCTTATGTCATTGATGGCTCTGAATTGACACTTGATCGCTCAATGAGCGCTGGTTTAACTCGCTACTTCCCGACAACAGAACTGGCGCAAATCGGCGATGAAACTGCAGACGGCATTTATCATCCAACGGAATTCTCCCCGTTATCGCATTTTGATGCTCGCCGGGTTGATTTTTCCCTCGCACGGTTGCGCCATTATACCGGTACGCCAGTAGAACATTTTCAACCGTTCGTCTTGTTTACCAACTACACACGCTATGTGGATGAATTCGTTCGTTGGGGATGCAGCCAGATCCTCGATCCTGATAGTCCCTACATTGCCCTTTCTTGTGCTGGCGGGAACTGGATCACTGCCGAAACCGAAGCGCCAGAAGAAGCCATTTCCGACCTTGCATGGAAAAAATACCAGATGCCAGCATGGCATTTAATTACCGCTGATGGTCAGGGTATTACTCTGGTGAATATTGGCGTGGGACCGTCCAATGCTAAAACCATCTGCGATCATCTGGCAGTGCTACGCCCGGATGTCTGGTTGATGATTGGTCACTGTGGCGGATTACGTGAAAGCCAGGCCATTGGAGATTATGTCCTTGCACACGCTTATTTACGCGATGACCACGTTCTTGATGCGGTTCTGCCGCCCGATATTCCTATTCCGAGCATTGCTGAAGTGCAACGTGCGCTTTATGACGCTACCAAGTTAGTCAGCGGCAGGCCTGGTGAGGAAGTCAAACAGCGGCTGCGTACAGGTACTGTGGTAACCACAGATGACAGGAACTGGGAGTTACGTTACTCAGCTTCTGCACTTCGTTTTAACTTAAGCCGGGCCGTAGCAATTGATATGGAAAGTGCAACCATTGCCGCGCAAGGATATCGTTTCCGCGTGCCATACGGGACACTACTGTGTGTTTCAGATAAACCGTTACATGGTGAGATTAAGCTTCCCGGCCAGGCTAACCGTTTTTATGAAGGCGCTATTTCCGAACACCTGCAAATTGGCATTCGGGCGATCGATTTGCTGCGCGCAGAAGGCGACCGACTGCATTCACGTAAATTACGAACCTTTAATGAGCCGCCGTTCCGATAATAAGTTATGAACCTTCTTATCAGAAATAGATGTGAAGGATTAAGTAAGACATCTGGCAAATAGCCTGCAATAAACGCGGGCTGTTTGCTTCCTTGGGCAGATGCGAGTTTTATTATCGTCTTAATGATTTCCACATATTAAAAGCAAGTATGCTTTCAAAACACAATTATAAAAAATCCCGCCAACAACATTAGTTTTTATAAAATTAAATATAAGATTATGGCTTTAGAATATTTTTATTTCTAATAGACGAGATTTTTCCTGTTATGATATAATATGCTGAATTAACACATGTTAACGATTTACCAGTAATGTAAATAAATTTTCGAGGAGATCATTCCAGTGGGACGTAAATGGGCCAATATTGTTGCTAAAAAAACGGCTAAAGACGGTGCAACGTCTAAAATTTATGCAAAATTCGGTGTAGAAATCTATGCTGCTGCCAAACAAGGTGAACCCGATCCAGAATTAAACACATCTTTAAAATTCGTTATTGAACGTGCAAAGCAGGCACAAGTTCCAAAGCACGTTATTGATAAAGCAATTGATAAAGCCAAAGGCGGTGGAGATGAAACGTTCGTACAGGGACGTTATGAAGGCTTTGGTCCTAATGGCTCAATGATTATTGCTGAGACATTGACTTCAAATGTTAACCGTACGATTGCTAACGTTCGCACAATTTTCAATAAAAAAGGCGGCAATATCGGAGCGGCAGGTTCTGTCAGCTATATGTTTGACAATACGGGTGTGATTGTATTTAAAGGAACAGACCCTGACCATATTTTTGAAATTTTGCTTGAAGCTGAAGTTGATGTTCGTGATGTAACTGAAGAAGAAGGTAATATTGTTATTTATACTGAACCTACTGACCTTCATAAAGGAATCGCGGCGCTAAAAGCAGCTGGAATCACTGAGTTCTCAACAACAGAATTAGAAATGATTGCTCAATCTGAAGTTGAGCTTTCCCCAGAAGATTTAGAAATCTTTGAAGGGCTTGTTGATGCCCTTGAAGATGACGACGATGTACAAAAAGTTTATCATAACGTCGCAAATCTCTAATTATATGTTAAAGAAATCTGTCTTTATGGCAGATTTCTTTAATCTCATATAATCCTTATAAAAATATAATGTTTAACTCGTCATATTGCTTATAAAAAATCCCCGTTCCCAGAGAAATAATATTTATTAAAATGGCAGGTCTTCTTTTTCTAATTACCGAAGACAAAGTGGCAATTACGTATAGTTTCCCGATAAAGACGCGACAGCTACATCCCGCATAAGGCATTTTTCTCTTTATCTTTGTACGGTACTTCATGGAACAGAATTTTTGACCTTGTGAATCGTGATGTCTGTTGGGGAGGGGCAATTTGCTCACTGAAGCGTGAGACTCGATTAAGTGCACGAAACACAGAAATCAAAAACCCGGCCACTTTTTTACAAAGTGACCGGGTAAAAATAATTTTTATTTTTTAACTGTCCTGAGACTCATAGAGATGTCTCAAAACTAAAATTTGGCTCCTCTGACTGGACTCGAACCAGTGACATACGGATTAACAGTCCGCCGTTCTACCGACTGAACTACAGAGGAATCGTGAGAACGAGGCGAATATTAGCGATGCCCACCCACAATGTCAAAGCCTGTTTTTTAAATTTGAAATCGTTTGCTGAAATAATCTGCATTTTGTCGTTTATTCCGACACAACTGGCTTTTTTTCACACTTTTGCGGCTCGGATCGAGGGTATTTCCATAGCCAACGTCCAGTAACCATTCGCCAGTAAAACAGCACGGCCCGCACAGCCCAGTCGGCAAACATTCCCATCCAGACGCCAACCACACCCCAGCCAAGCATGATTCCCAGCACATAACCGACTACAACCCGACAACCCCACATGCTCAACATCGAAACCCACATGGCGTAACGGGCATCACGAGCACCTTTAAATCCAGCGGGTAGCACCCATGAGGCGGACCAAATAGGCATAAATAAAGCATTTAGCCAAATCAGAATCACAACGACGTGTTTAACCTGTGGATCCTGGGTGTAAAACGATGCCATAACCCCGGCAAAGGGAGCCGTTAGCCAGGCGATGGCCGTTAATCCAAGAGTGGACAGCCAGAACACATGCCGCAACTGAATCTCTGCTTGCGCTATCTGCCCTACCCCCAACCTTCGGCCTGTAATGATCGTAGAAGCAGAACCGAGCGCACTTCCGGGTAAGTTGATAAGAGCCGCAATTGAGAACGCGATAAAATTTCCGGCAATAACGCTGGTCCCCATCCCGGCAACGAACATTTGGGTTAATAACCGACCACTGGTAAATAACACTGATTCGACACTCGCTGGAATACCAATCCCCATGACTTCCCAGATAATGCTAAAATTCAGCGGTTTAAAATAGCTCTTTAACGAAATCCTTAGCGCAGGATTAAAACCAATCGCCAGCACCCACAAAATTGCAACTGCGCCAATATAACGAGAAATGGTTAAACCCAACCCAGCCCCGACAAATCCCAGTCCCGGCCAGGAGAAAAGGCCGTAAATCAATATGCCGCTAATAATAATATTAAGAATATTCAGGCTACCGTTAATCAGTAGCGGTATTTTCGTATTCCCTGCACCACGAAGTGCCCCGCTACCAATAAGAGTGATGGCAGCTGCTGGATAACTGAGTACGGTCAGCTCCAGATAAGTCAACGCCAGTGCTTTAACGTCTGTCGTGGCATCACCCGCGACGAAATCAATAATTTGTTCGCCAAAATGATGAATTAGCGTTGCCAACAGTACGGCAAACAACGTCATGATCACCAATGACTGCCGCGTCGCCACCCTCGCTCGTCGTCGATCTCGCTTACCGAGACTAAATGCTACAACGACAGTAGTACCAAGATCGATAGCTGCAAAAAAAGCCATAATGACCATATTGAAGCTGTCCGCCAATCCCACGCCGGCCATCGCATCTTTTCCCAGCCAGCTGACCAGAAAAGTGCTCAGAACCCCCATCAACAGGACACAGGCATTCTCCATGAAGATAGGAACAGCAAGCGGGGTTATCTCGCGCCAGAACAACACTTTGTAGCTCTTGCGTTTAGCGTGCCAGCGAGTGCCGTGAACAACCTGGCGTAAAGCAGAGGAGATATTCAAAGCCGACCTTAATTGCAGAAAGTGAAACCACATTTCAAATAATGAGGGAGAATCAGCAAAGCTGCAAAGATTTTCGCCATCAAATTGTCTGCAAATGCAACAAACTGTTGATAGAAACGGCAAACAGTTGGGAAAATTAAAAATCGGGTTTGACAAAAGATTTTTCGCCGTTAAGATGTGCCTCAACAGCGATTCCTCTGTAGTTCAGTCGGTAGAACGGCGGACTGTTAATCCGTATGTCACTGGTTCGAGTCCAGTCAGAGGAGCCAAATTTCTGAAAAGCCCGCTTTTATAGCGGGCTTTTTGCTATATCTGATAATCAATTTCCTCTTCACTGTTTTCCATCACCTGCCGCTTGATATCCTCAACTGAAAGTCCTGCATTACAAAGTTCCAGAAAGCGCCAGACATAGTTACGCTGAAGTTGTCCTCGCTTCAGTCCCAACCAGACAGTATTAGCATCGAAAAGATGCCGCGTATCCAGGCGGATTAAATTCTTTTCCTCTTGTTCACCGCTGGATTGTTCGGCAACTAATCCGATCCCAAGCCCAAGAGCAACATAGGTTTTAATGACATCAGAATCCTGCGCACTTAATATAATATCTGCCAGCAAACCTTTGCGGGCAAATGCGTCATCAATACGTGAGCGCCCCGTAATCCCCTGTCGGTAAGTGATTAACGGCCACTTCGCTATTGATTCCAGCGTCAATGGTGTAATTTGCGTCAAGGGATGATCGTGTGGAACAAGCAAACTATGGTGCCAACGAAACCACGGGAAGGCGACGAGCTGCGGGTCATTACTCAAACGCTCGCTGGCGATACCAATATCAGCTTCACCATTATGCAACAACGTCGCAATTTCCTGTGGCGTCCCCTGGATTAGCTCGAGCCGAACCTCCGGGAAAAGTTCGCGAAAAGCTTTAATGACCTCTGGCAAGCTATAACGTGCCTGAGTATGCGTCGTTGCAATAGTGAGAACGCCAGACGTATCGTTGGTAAACAGGTCTGCAAGCCGACGAACATTACTGGCTTCATTGAGAATACGTTCTGCAATGACCAGTAATGCTTTGCCCGGTTCAGTCATGCCCAGCAGTCGCTTACCTCGTCGAACAAATATTTCGATGCCAAGTTCATCCTCCAGTTCCCGAATATGACGGCTGACGCCTGACTGTGAGGTAAAAAGCATATTCGCAACCTCTGTCAGGTTGTAATCCTGACGTGCAGCTTCGCGGATTATCTTTAGTTGTTGGAAATTCACGGTAAACTCCGGGCAGTTCAGATATCCCGTTATTGTTAAAGTCTAACGCCCGGCATAACAAATAATAAAAACCCGCATCTTATTCCATCCCGATATAACGCTTAGCTCACCAATTGCCACTGCCTTTTTTCCATCACTGGAGAACTAATCACTGACATTAACAACTCTTTCACTGCCTGTGCCTGTGGCGATAAGTTCGCTCTGGCGGGTAAATTTAATGACAAAGAGAGACTCATGGAAGGCGTGGTAATGCGTGACATCCACCCATTTACTGCGCCACATAACGAACGCGCGGCCGATTCGGGTAATACTGCAACGCCCATGCCGCTGGCAATCGCTGCGGTAAGCGTAGCAATAGACTCAATTTCACCAATGACTTTTGCCGTGAGCCGCCGTAGGGAAAACGCCTCATCAACACGAAGTCTAACAGCGCTGTAATCACTGGGGAGAAAAAGGTTCATTTGTGCAATAGCATTAACATCAACGCTTTGCCCCGGGCAATCTTGAGTTCCTACCAGGAAAAGATCTTCTTTCAGCAAAGCCTGACTGGATACACCAGCCACAGGGGAATGCTCATAAATCACCGCCATATCGAGTTGTTGATTTATCAGTTTTTCGTTAAGCACTGCACCGCTATTTTCATGAAGATAGATAACGACCTCCGGGAATTCAGCGCGAACCGCCTGTAATAAGGGCATGGTGATGGATGACGCAGCGGTTCCTGGCGCAAAGCCAATCGAGACTTGCCCCGATAATGCCTGACCAACGTTATGCACCGCCAGTTGGGCCTGCTCACACTGACGTAAAATGGCCCGCGCATGGGTATAGAGAATTTTTCCGGCGTCTGTTGGCGTAACGCCCCGTTTTGTGCGAATCAAAAGTTGTTGATTTAACTCACCTTCGAGTGTGGCAACCTGCTGGCTGAGCGCTGGTTGTGCGATATGCAATACTTCAGCAGCCTGAGTCAGGCTACCAATATCTACAATTTTTACGAAGTATTTCAGGCGTCTGAAGTTCATGTTGCCTCCGGTTTTTGAGAATCGGCCCAAGTGCCGCCATTACTTACAACCAGACTGCAAGATGCTTGCCAGTTTTATTTTGGCGTTGATGTACAAGCTAACCAACTGTCAAATAAGAGATTATGATAGATTCGTCATTGGCTCTTTTCACCAGCAGTCGCGTTCCCCTGCCCTATAAAAGGAGGGTATGCACCACGATGGTTCATTACCAATAAGATTGAAATCTCATCACTTTGTTGAAATTGACAGCAAACAAACAAAAAAATGCATTTCACCCTTTGACATCACCATGCACTGCCATTAATATGCGCCCCGTTCACACGATTCCTCTGTAGTTCAGTCGGTAGAACGGCGGACTGTTAATCCGTATGTCACTGGTTCGAGTCCAGTCAGAGGAGCCAAATTCAAAAAAGCCTGCTTTCTAGCAGGCTTTTTGCTTTCTAATTACCAACGCTCTTAAAACATCTGTCTTGAACCAGAACTAATTTGCACAGGCATTCCCGATCGACGTTGCAACGCAGCATTTGCGCGATTCACATCAACTTCTTGCCCGTTGATAAACGCCCGCAAAGATGGGGTTACCGGCAATGGCACTTTTCGGTCAGACTCATATTCAGCACGATTGCGCGACAGCGGCTCATGAACTTCCAGCCACTTTGAACCATCCGGTTCCGTTGTGTATTTCACTGGCTGATCAATAATTTGCACACGAGTACCTACAGGAACATTATCAAACAGATATTTGATATCGTCATTGCGCAGACGAATACAGCCCTGACTTACCCGGAGCCCAATACCAAAATTGGCATTGGTACCGTGGATGGCATATAGCCTGCCAATATAAATCGCGTACAGCCCCATGGGATTATCGGGCCCCGCAGGAACAAATGCGGGCAAACTCTCCCCTCGTTTCGCATATTCGCGCCGGGTGTTCGGCGTTGGCGTCCAGGTTGGTGCTTCTTGTTTACGTTCAACGGTAGTCACCCAGTTACGCGGGGTTTCTCGCCCAGCCTGGCCGATACCAATAGGAAAGACTTCCACAGTATTACTGTCTGGTGGGTAGTAATAAAGACGCATCTCAGCGACGTTAACCACAATCCCTTTACGAACAGTGGCGGGCAAAATCAGTTGCTGCGGAATGGTGAGTTGCGAACCTGACTTCGGTAAGAAGACATCAGCGCCCGGATTCGCTTCCAGCATGTTACTTAACCCTTGCCCGTATTGTGCGGCAAAAGTCTCCAGCGGCTGGGTATTGTGATCAGGAACAGTTACAGTAAGCGACTGCCCCACTAAACGGCTACCCTCTGGAGGTAATGGATAAGTTACCGCCAGGCTAGTATGGCTGGCAAAAAGCAGAGCAAATGAGCAAAGAATATTTACACGACGCATCATGTCCCTTTCCTAAGTCGCGAAAGCTATCGGTTAAGTATAGCTTTTATCAGACTTTTCGTTTTTAACTGTTCAAATCAGAAGTCGTATTCCCCGGTAGAACAATTTTACTGGCAGCAAGTTCGCCCATGTTGTTGTATATCGCACAAGCAGCTTCGATGATGGGCATCGCCAGAGCTGCGCCACTCCCCTCACCTAAACGCATATCCATATTGAGAAAAGGCTCCAGCCCCAAATGCGACAGCGCTATACGCGCCCCTTTTTCTGCCGACAGGTGAGAAGGAATGAGATACGGTTTGATTGCAGGAGACATCTGGCAGGCTGCGAGCGCAGCAGCATAAGAAAGAAATCCATCCAGCAACACGGGTAAACCGCAGGAAGCAGCGCCTAACATCACGCCAGCCATTCCGACCAAATCAAATCCACCCACTTTTGCCAGAACATTAACGCCATCCTGCGGATTTGGCTGATTCAACGTAATCGCCCGGCGCACAACATCAATTTTATTAGCCAGTTTATCTGTCGGCAGGTTTGCGCCAATCCCAACCACTTCTTCAGGATCCCGGCCAGTGATTGTGCTGACTATTGCTGCTGCCGGTGTCGTGTTTGCCATCCCCAGTTCACCTACACCAAACAGCGTGACACCGTTTTTTGCCAGCTCCCGCGTATAACATATGACGTCCAAAAGTAACTTTTCAGCCTGACGGCGACTCATTGCCGGAGCTGAAGCAATATTGCCGCTACCTCGTGCGACACGCATGTTGATAAGCCCGGGGATAGGCTCAGCAGTATCAATACCAACATCAATTACGTGGACGTTAGCGCCCGCTTGTGCTGCCAGCACACACACGCCGGTTGTTCCGCGGGTCATATTTTCAGCCTGAATGGCTGTCACTTCTTTTGGGGAAATAGCGACCCCTTCCTCCCAGACGCCGTGATCGGCACACATAACCAGTACCGCTTTTTTGCCCACATGCGGTATGCCATTCAACCCCGGCATTCCCGCCAGTTGTACGCCAAGCGCCTCCAGCCTTCCCAGGCTACCAACAGGTTTGAGTAACCCGTCAATATGCCGTTGTGCACGCGACATAGCGGCAGGATCGATGGCAGGGATCGTATTCAGTAAATTGGCAAGTGTTTGCATGTCACGTCTCTTTATAGCAGTGCCAGCAGGAAGACCAGTTCACCAAGCTCTATGGCTGCTCCCAGCGTATCGCCGGTTTGCCCGCCCAGCGTACGTTTGAGAAGCTGACCGAGGATGAAAATCGCCACCATCGTCACCACCATAGCAGCCACACCATGCATACCCGGCAATAATACGGCAGCAAAAATAGCGGCTAAGCCGAGTGTGACGCAGGTTTGTCGCCCATCAATTTTGCCAATGAACACATTGCCAAGCCCTTCTTCCCGGGCATAACGATGACGATACATCAATAATGCGGCAGTCCCGCGGCTGATCGCACATGCTGCCGCCAGCGATGCAAGGATCGGTTCGCCACGCAGAGCCAACTCGCTTAACACCAAAATCTTTGCCAGTACAACAAAAATCAATGCCAGACCGCCGTGGGTACCTAAACGGCTATCACGCATGATTTCCAACATGCGATCGCGGCTACGTGCAGAAAATACGCCATCACAGGTATCAGCGAGGCCGTCCAGATGGAATCCCCCGGTCATCAGCACCAGCACAAGTACGCTAAACAGTGCCGCCAGTGGTGCGCCACACCATGCCTGCAGCACCATGAAGACCAGCCCGCTAATCGCGCCAAGCAATAATCCAATCAAAGGAAAAGTAATAATACCGCGAGAATAATGCTCGAAATCCAGTCCCTGGGACCAGCGACGCGGTACAGGCAGACGCGTAATAAATGAGAGCATCGCCCAAAATAATTTACTCATTTGATTTTTACTCCAATACCCGAAACCACCAGCCATACTTCATTTGCCGCAGCGGCCAACTGCTGATTTACCCGCCCGGCAATATCACGAAAATGTCGTGCCAGACGACTCTCCGGCACAATCCCCATTCCCACTTCGTTAGTCACTAATACAACCTTTGCGGGGCAACGTTGGCAGGCAGCAATCAACGACTGAATCTCAGCATTAATCGCCTGTTCCATCGCCTGATAATCCCATTCATCAGGGTCTTTATCGCCGCCATAATCAAACAACAGATTAGTCACCATTGTGGTAACGCATTCAAGCAACACAACCTCATTCGGGTTAATGTCTGCATGAATTAATTCATCAAGATGTTGCCAGCGCTCCACTGTGCGCCAGTGCTCCGGGCGGCCTTGCCGATGATGTTCTATCCGTGCAGCCATCTCATCATCAAGGATTTGCGAGGTAGCGATATACAGAACCTGTGAAGAGTCCCCAATAAGCGCCTCTGCGTGGCGACTCTTCCCGCTCCGTGCGCCCCCCGTCACCAAAATCATCATACCGACTCCTGATTCAAATGTATGATGGTATTCATTGAACAGAACAATGGATCCCCCACCGTTGCTGACCGCAAAACATTTACGCGATTAATACTGCGCGTAATATAATTAAAAATCCAGCATTCTCAATCCATTACGAAATAAGATGGCATTACGGAATAGCCAGACTTTCTCGTGTTAACGTCCGACAAAATGCGTCATTGACAGCGGTTTCTGTGGATTGACACATTTCATTCAGATAATGAATTAATGCTACTGCCGGAACAACCAGCAAACGGGCATTGTGTTCTGAAATCCAGGCTATTGATTCAACGTCAGCGACAGATCTGCGCTGTAAAAGAACTTGTAAAACAACGTAATAGAATTATCCGGAATGGTGGCGACTATGCACTAGAACACCACAATTTCGCTCTCTCGGTAAGGCACTGTCACAGCATTCAACAGAATGTGACTTGCCAGATTTATTAGCGCCACCAGATGTTTAACCGGGTAACCACGACCCAGTCGGGGATATATTCCATCTTCTCGCTGACATCATCAAGAATAAAAAGGTTTATCACACTCAGAGCAACGTTCTTCAGCAGGCGGGATAATTCTTCAACATTTAGAAGATGTGTTATTAAAGGCATACAAACTGGACGTATTGTATTTTCTTTTGGTGGTTGACCTAAGGTAGCAGTTTATCCTGATGCGCTGAGATTTCTGTAATATCTACGTCAACATTCTCCTCGAATAGAAAATGCAGCCCCGGCAAGTGATTCACATTTTTTAACAAAACGTTGTTAGCGTGCCATTTTCAGAAGCTCTCCAAGAAAGCGAATTCTTTTCTCAAATTCTGCATTCTCAGACACAGCTTTCTACTCCATGGTAATGGCCCAAATACGAAGTTGCTCAGGATCATTAGTGGTGCTGAGAAGTTAAATAACCATGCGGAGTACCACTCGTCATCACGTATTTATATATCATGAAGCTATTGTTGTGTTTTGTACATCAGTAGATATATTCTGATATACTCCTTTTGCTAGACATAACCTTTCACCTGCTTGCAAAGCTTCTGTGTTCTGACATTGCCAAATTGTTGCAATTCTGTATCCAGCCTTCTTTCAGTCATAGCTTCGGGCCGCGATAAGACTCACTGATCTGACCCTGATTCCTCTTGCAGACTTTATAGACCAATTAAAATGCAGTTTCTGCAGGTCAACGTCTGACCATCATTGTCATCACTCTGGCCATTAGAGTAACCTTCTGCATTCATCCTTTTGTAAAAAGTTTATATTAGTATCAGCAATTAACCGGACCTGATACTGATATGAGTCTTACCGCATATACGGTCAATTTCAGCAATTAATTACATTATCCACGCCAAAGTATTTGTCATCACAATGATGGTACCTTCTTTCAGACACCATTTTTTCAACTCCGTTTTCCACGGACCGCACTCTTATGTCAAGAGTGCGGTCCGTGGATACAACCAGAGACCGACTGACACGAGTCAGAGGAAACGACGGATATGTTCAGTCGTAAAATATCTATCAAAAAACATGATTAAGGTCAAAAATGTTTGATATTTACAATTTATGAAGATGACAATAATTATAGACTGGCCCCCTGAATCTCCAGACTCCCTATATCACTTAAATTGATACAACTTTTTAGAGTAGTCATTAGTGAACAGATAATTGATAACTCAGAACCAGTAAAATGCAAAAGACGCACCACGCTGGGAAAATCGCTGCTATTCAGCAGAGTTTTGTATCGAGAATGGTGGCCAGCCACTTATTGCTCTCGCGTAAGCGGGTATCCCCATCGTTTACCAGTCCAGATATAGGTCACGTCACCATACTTGATTTAGCTGTGTCACAGCTAAGCGCCCTTCAAGTTCTTAGGATAGCTACAAGTTCATGACTGCCATGCCTGTACCGGAGGGTCAACGGCTGACAGCTGACCAGCCCCTGTTCTTTCATGAGACTGCCAGCAAGCTTGCGTCCCATCTGGTAGTCTCTCCGGGTTGCAATTGTGGCGATGTTCCTTGCTCCGCCATTAAGCTCAATTACCTGACTACGTAATACAGCCCGTCTACCGTCTTTTTTTCAGGACGGTTTTTCCAATCTCTGTAGCTGCTTCGATGAATCCTGCACACATGGCAAAGTGCGATCACCAGATAATGCGCTCTGAGCTTCTCGATTATCGAGAACTGTTTAGGGAGTCTGACATCAAGAGCGCCGTAGCCTTTTCTAATATTTCATTCTCTATTTCAATACGTTGCCGCTTTTTCCTCAGCTCACGTATTTCGATTTGTTCTGGTGTCATCAGAGAGGCTTTTGGTGTTTTGCTCTGATGCTCATCACGCAGTTGTTTGACTTATCTTGTCATTGTGGAAAGACCGACATCCATAGCTTTGGATGGTACCTGCCACCGTAAAGTTCTGGTTAACAACTAGTTGAGTGGATTCGCGTTTAAACTCTGCGCTGAAATTTCCTTTTTTCATTGGAGCATCTGTGTTGTTCTAAGGTGAGCATATTACCTATGCTCAGGTGGCCAAATTCAGTATGCCAGAACCAGAACATCTTGTGGTCAGGCAGAGGAAGAGCAAACTGTTACTGGACTCACTGCATGCGTGGATGGTGGAGAAAAATGCCACGCTGTCCAAAAATCCAGACTGGGAGAATGGTTCAGCTGTGTACTGAATCAGTGGGGCGCACTCTGTTATTACAGTGTTGACGGTCAGGCGGAGGCAGACATAATGCCGCGGAAAAAGCCCTTTGTGCCATCTGTCTCGGAAATAAAAACTTTATGTTCTTCGACGGCGAGCGCAGTGCACTGTTGTATGGGCTTATCGGCACTTGCCTTCTGAACGACATTGATCCGGAAGAGTATCTGCGCCATATCCTGAGCGTACTGCCGGAATAACCTTCCAACCGTATTGATGAACTCCTGCCATGGAACGTAGTTCTCACCAATAAATAAGCATCAATATGATTCTCCATTAACGCTTACCTTTTCTCCGGCTATTTTTGATTTTTTTTGCTTTTCCCCGCCACTTTATGGTGATTATCACATCAATATACATCGACAGATATTAACGTAACTGAAGTGAGGTGAAGCATGAAATTTGAACGCCATCATGAAATATTGAAACGACTCAGTAAATTCGGTTCTGTAAAAGTATCCGATCTGTCCAATAGCCTCAATGTAACGAAAGAAACTATTCGATCAGATCTTAATGAACTTGCCAGACTTGGCTATCTGACTCGATGTCATGGCGGTGCTTTTATCGTCCTAGACTCGCTTGATACTATTGCGAAAAATGAAATCGCTTATGCGCTTGAAAATTATGATACAGCCCAGGGAATAAAAAAAGGCCACTCAACTATGAAAAGTCAAGTATGCGTTATTGGTTCGTTTAATGTTGATATCATCAGTTATTTGCCGAGGCTTCCCACTATCGGAGAATCGCTTCTGGCAAGTAATTTTATATTTTCACCGGGGGGAAAAGGTTGTAACCAGGCGCTGGCAGCAAGCTTTGCCGATACTGATGTTTATTTCATAACAAAAGTAGGTACAGATCACTTTAGTGATTATGCGATCAACTTTATGAATTCGTCTAAGATTTATAAAAGTATAATTTATCAAACGAAAGAAACGCAAACCGGAACTGCCACGATCCTTGTTAATGAAGGTACTGGCGATAATGTTATTGCGATCTATCCCGGTGCCAACATGACAATGTCGTCCGATGAAATAACTATTCAGAAAGAAGCGATTATTAATTCTGATGTCATACTTCTGCAGCTCGAAACAAATTATACCGCTCTGCAACAAGCGATCACATTGGCGCAAAAAAACAGTATCCCGGTCATTATTAACCCGGCACCCTATAATGATATCGTCAACGAACTTATTCAGGATGTTGATTATATCACCCCCAATGAAACAGAAGCTGGTTTACTGTCCGGCATAGACGTACACGATCTTGAATCAGCTAAACGAGCTGCAGAAGCTATCCACAATAAAGGGGTAAAAAACACGGTTATCACGCTCGGTAGCAAGGGCTCACTCGCATTTGATGGCAAAAAATTCATTCATTCGCCAGCGTTTCCAGCGGTCGTTAAAAATACGGCAGGAGCCGGGGATGCTTTTAACGGCGCTCTGGCATCAGGACTTGCGAAAGGAAAATCACTGGAATCAGCACTGTGTTATGCCAGCGCCTTTGCATCCCTGGCGGTGGAGACAAGCAATGCTTCCGACATGCCTGAACATGAATCTGTGATACATCGAATTCAGAGTATACATTATCAGCAAACTATTTTTACGCATTAAGAAGGGACAGAGAATGAATAACACCAAAAAATCACTAAAGGTGCTCTTTATTGGAGAATCCTGGCATATTCATATGATTCATTCAAAAGGATATGACAGTTTTACCTCAAGTAAATATGAAGAAGGTGCGACCTGGTTACTCCAATGTCTGAAAAATAGTCAGGTAGATGTCACCTATATGCCGGCACATACGGTACAAATTGCCTTCCCTGAAGATGTGGCACAGTTAGAACAATATGATGCCATCGTTATTAGTGATATTGGTAGTAATACTTTCCTGCTACAAAATGATACTTTTTATCAGCTTCGCATAAAACCAAACGCTCTCGAACTGATTAAAGAATATGTGAATAACGGTGGTGGGTTATTGATGATTGGCGGCTATCTCTCATTCATGGGAATTGAAGCAAAAGCCAATTATAAAAATACAGTTCTGGCTGATGTGCTCCCGGTTACGATGTTAGATGGTGACGATCGTGTCGAAAAACCAGAGGGTGTTATTGCACAGCCATCACAACCTGACCATCCGGTTATTAAAGGGTTCTCTGAATATCCTTTTTTCCTAGGTTATAACCGGGCGATCGCTAAAGAAAATGCTGAGGTGGTATTAACAATAAACAACGATCCATTACTGGTCTTTGGTAACTATCACAACGGGAAAATAGCCTGCTTTATGAGTGACTGTTCACCGCACTGGGGTACACAGCAGTTTATGTCCTGGCCGTTCTATACCGCGTTGTGGGTAAATATACTGACTCATATTGCAAGATAATAATAATAATGGGGTAACACCAGTTACTCCATTTACTATAATAGAAGGATTGATGTATGAAAAAGAATAAGTACTCAACTCCCTTATGGATGCTTGCCACGATTCTTGCGGGTATGCTCTCCCCTATGCAATCAGCGGTGAATGGTCAATTAGGTCACTGGTTACAGGACGGTAATGCATGCGCAGTTATCTCCTTTGCCAGTGGTTTAGTCGTGATGTTTTTTATTATTATGGCGCGAAAAGAAACCCGGCAACAATTTGCGGCAATTCCTTCTCTGATTAAAAACCGAAAAGTTCCTCTCTGGAACTGGTTTGCCGGTCTCTGTGGAGCGATGGTGGTATTTTCTGAAGGCGCATCAGCCAGCGCACTCGGGGTCGCAACGTTTCAGACCGCACTGATCTCCGCGCTATTGCTGTCTGGTTTACTTTGCGATCGCTTTGGTATCGGTGTCGACGAGAAAAAATACTTTACCCCTTATCGCATCATCGGTGCATTATTTGCGGTTATTGCTACGATTTTTGTTGTGTCACCGCAGTGGCATTCTACCTCTTTCATTTTACTTGCCATTCTTCCGTTCTTAGCTGGTTTGCTTGCAGGATGGCAGCCCGCTGGAAATGCAAAAGTAGCTGAAGCTACGGGATCCATGCTGGTTTCAATCACCTGGAATTTCATCGTTGGATTTTGTGTTTTAGGCACAGCGCTAGCTATTCGTGTCGCATTAGGGCACGTCACTGTTCAATTACCAGATGTCTGGTGGATGTATCTTGGCGGCCCGCTTGGACTAATGTCTATCGGTTTAATGGCCATTTTGGTCAGAGGTCTTGGGTTACTGATGCTGGGGGTTGCTTCAACGGCGGGCCAGTTACTGGGATCAGTATTGATTGACGTATTAATTCCATCGCTGGGCAATACCGTTTATCTGGTCACGATCATCGGAACACTGTTTGCACTGGTCGGTGCAATTGTTACCACTATTCCGGAATACAGAGCCTCGAAAACAATGAAGAAAATGGAGGTATAATCATGAAAGATTATCTACAAACTGTGACGGGCCCCGTCGCCCGTGAAGATATGGGGCTAACACTTCCTCATGAACATCTGTTCAACGATCTTTCCTCTGTTGTGGATGCTCCTTGCTATCCTTTTTCACAACGGCTTGTTGATAAAAAAGTCACGGCAGAAATCCAGTGGGCATTAAAACACGATCCTTATTGCTGCGCTGATAATATGGACCGCAAACCTATTGAAGATGTGATCTTCGAAATTAATAACTTTATCTCGCTCGGTGGTCGCACCATTGTTGATGCCACAGGGTCTGAGTCTATCGGACGAGATGCGCAGGCATTACGAGAAGTCGCATTAAAAACAGGTCTGAATATTGTTGCTTCCTCCGGTCCCTACCTGGAAAAATTTGAAAGCCAGAGAATTCATAAAACGGTTGATGAACTAGCGACAACGATCGATAAAGAATTGAATCAAGGGATTGGCGATACGGATATTCGTGCCGGAATGATCGGTGAAATAGGTGTCTCACCGACATTTACCGAAGCCGAGCATAACAGCTTGCGGGCTGCCTCGCTGGCACAGATTAACAATCCTCATGTGGCGATGAATATTCACATGCCGGGCTGGCTTCGTCGCGGTGATGAAGTACTCGACATTGTGTTAGGTGAAATGGGCGTCTCGCCAAATAAAGTCTCTCTCGCACACTCGGATCCGTCAGGAAAAGACGTGGCGTATCAGCGGAAAATGCTTGATAAAGGTGTCTGGCTGGAATTCGACATGATTGGCCTAGACATTACCTTCCCGAAAGAGGGAATAGCGCCAGGGGTGCAGGAGACTGCCGATGCCGTCGCTCATCTCATTGAGTTGGGATACGCCGATCAGCTTGTTCTCAGCCACGATGTCTTCCTTAAACAAATGTGGGCTAAAAATGGCGGTAATGGCTGGGGATTTGTTCCAGATGTTTTTCTGGCCTATCTGGCGGAGCGCGGCGTCGATAAAACGATCCTCAAAAAACTCTGTATCGATAATCCCGGACGATTATTGACCGCATAAAACCATTATCCCCCGGCACATTGCGCCGGGGGATGTCAATTAATACCCCGCCGTTAAATCATCCACCAAGCGCGAGTCGGATGCGCCGTACAACTCACCATCCGACCCAACCATAATGCTTTGCGTGCTGCCCATCGCCTCATTCAGCGCCACTTTCTGACCTTTTGCTTCCAGCAGCTTGAGCGTATCCGGGCTAAACCCTTTTCAACACGCAGCTCGTCCGGCAACCACTGATGGTGGAAACGAGGCGCATTGGTCGCTTCGGCAACATTCATTCCACAATTGATGCTGTTCACCACCATTTGCGGCACGGTAGTGATGATCCAGCTACCGGTAACAAAGTGAGTACATAAAGGCCATACTGTCACGAACAGTGCAAAAGTGGCTCTTCCTCAACCTAGGTGAAGATTTTCATGCCAGTGGACTCATTACCCTCCGCCTAAGTAGTTCAAGTCCGGCTCGACCATACATCTGGCGTATCAGCACCTTCAGGCGATTTACATGACCTTCGACAACACCAGTACTCCAGCGACTGCTGATTGCCTCACATATAGCCGCAGCATCAGCTTCCATCCCCGCAGCTACGCACCGAAGTTCTGCTGAGCCGCTTTCGTGGACCCGAGTGAACCAGCTGCTTAGCTGTGATTTATTTTAGGTTTTCAGAATACGGTAGAACTCGAGTACCAGTTGCTGCGCTATTTTCAACTCCGGTTCTTTTTCACACATCAGACTAATAAATCGGAAAGCATAATTTTCTTCACCCCTGATTATTCTCCAGGGCATCAACCAGCGGCTTACCCGGGACACTGAAGGAAGTCTTGCGGCAGTAGTAACCGGTGGGATCCAGCCTTTATGCCATTTGGCAACAGCATCCCTGACGATGGTTTCACTGCCTGTAACCCCCCTGGCCACCATTTCCCGCCATATCCGGCCGGAGTTATAATTACCACATTCTCGTTGCTCTTTTAACCACTCCCTCCATGGGTCCAGAAGCCCTCGCTTTGGAGGCCTGGTTGACATTTCAGGGAATGTTCCTGAACCCACCCAGCGACTGACTGTCACTCGCGACAGGCCTGTAATACGGGATATTTCCCTGAAACTACATCCCTTGTTATGCAGGGCCATAACCTCTGTCCAACGCTGATGCCGTTTTTTGCGGATGTGCTGTTTAAGGCGTTCCAGACGACGGAGCGATGCTACAGGCACAGATATTTCTGGCTCAGGTGATTTCTTCAGTGATAACTCTCTGACAACAAGACGTATCAGAGGCATATGTCTGTACATCATTCGTTCAGGCTCATCACCAATATTTTTTAGCAGGTGCCATCGATCGGCCACCTGTCTGGCCTGAGGTGCACCTTCACGTGCTGCTGTCGCATAGACTCCACTGCGATCACGCGAGACAACCTGTATTTCCGGATATTTTCTGAACCAGGTCGCCAGCGTACGCTGATCACGGCCGGGAAGCAGGACGAGGGGACGGTGAGTATCAGGATTGACTATTAACATACCGCAGCAGTGGCCCCGATGCCACGCCCACTCATCAATACCGACATGAGGCGCGCCTGACTGTTTCGTCTCCGGGGTATTGATAAGCCTGCGAAGAAGAGTATCAGCACTGCAACGGAGACCCACTGCCGTTGCAGCCCGTTTTCCAGCCTCACCTCCAGCTATTAATCCCAGTTGACATTGTTAATTTTGTAACGCCTGTGAAGACTGCTGGTGTGAACTGGCGAAGGGAGCAAGCGACTCGGCAAAAATTTTACGTGAACAAGCCGGGTTACGGCAGTACCAGTGGCGGACGGAAAATACAAGCCATAGCGTCTGCCCTGAGCAGGGTAGATGCTGTATCCGGCGCCGACGACAACTATGAACAGAGTCGCTACGCTTAAAGCATTCAGGACATTGTGCTGTTTTGCGTTTTCCGTGGAGATGGAGGGTTATACCGTCAGAGCTAATAATTTGTCGACTGCATCGCCATCCGCAAGGTAACTGTAGAAGTGTCTTAAGAGAGTGCATTGCGTTGCCCATAACTTAAAACAGCTTAGATCCTTGTTCGCCAGAAAGTTTCATCCATTTTCTTCCACCCAGGTTGCGGAAGAACCACTTTTCATCCGTCGTTGACAGATGTGAAGTATGCGGGAGAAAAAGTGAATATCTAACTGTAATAACTCAGACCGGTACGAGTACTCGGGACGTCTACAATCATTCAGGGCAAAGTGCTAAAATTTCTCTATCCCGGGATGCCCCTACCAACGCAGCACTCCCGGAGATATCATTACAGCTCTGCAACTGATTTCCGCGACTGAACCGCTCAGTTCCTATCCTTCCAGTTGCCCTCCTGCCCCCCCTCCCTGCTGTATACCCCGGTACCACAACTCGGGCAGCACTTTTCCCCCTCATAATTTTCGTCACACATCACACAAAACCACTTTCTCACCTTCACCGTATAATCCGGAACCGTCATACCCTGCAGATGCAAACGACGGGCCTCTTTCTCTGCCGGGTCAAGCCAGGTGCATCGCAGCAGGATTTTCTCAGCGACAGTCATCTGGTCATGTTCAAACCACGGTGGTTGTCCGTCATTGCCCCGCTGAAGTGTTAATGGGCATCCACAGGACACACAGCACAAAACGTCCTGGCGGTTGTGCTTCGCTGCTTCTTTCGCCGTAACAAAATGGCCTTTGCTGTCATTCGCCATATAACAGTTCAGAATTCGCATATTTCCTCCTGAGTTGTCCGGGGAATACTGAATCCTCCGGTCTGGCAGTGTGTGCAGTACCGCTCCCCATAATAATCGTGGTGACATTGTCTGCAGTGCCAGCTGGCTTTACGCACCACGGGTAAGGCATCCGGTACGAATTGCTGCAGACGTTTAATCAACTGTATTTCTCTGCGCTCCGGCCTGACATAAGGGCACTGTTGACCGTGCTCTGTCAGCCTGTCGTCAGTGTGTTCAAACCAGGGAAGTTCAGTGTCGTATTGCGGATGGTATCTGAGTGCACTGCCACACAAGTGGCAGGTGTAGTTAGCATAAGGTGCGGCCTGTGCAGTACGGGCGCCCGTCAGACGTCCGTTGCCATCAAGAGCGATAAAGGATTTTGCGTACATAGTCATATTCCTCAGCCGCCAGACGACACGCAGGCAACAGCCGTCCCGGTACGGGCAGCGTGGTCAGGGTGTGAATGGCGGTTCAGTTAAAATCTGGACTGGAGTTTGGGTAAAGCAGGCTGGTTGCTGTTACAGCACTGTGGTTGTCACACAATGGAACACTGACGTAAAAAACAGTCAGTGGGCGAGTGGATACATCGTTGCCGCCAGACAACAACCCATACTTTTGGTTTGCCGGGTATTGGCGCGCCAGTCGTGCTCAACTCCGGCTACAGCCAAAATTGCGCTCACCGGTGCAGTGAGCTTTGGTATGTTCCTTCGCCAGATAGTCAGCACGTTCCAGCACCTGCTGAAAGCCAGTGTCATCATCGCGTTCCAGCCACACCGCCGGCCAGGCCGGAAAATGCACCAGCGTGGCATGGCACCCGACATCCACTCCCAGGGCACTGCACCACGCCTGTTTAATCATCCCGGCCAGTGATCCCGGAGCACGGTAATCACCGGCACGACACCAGGTATCCCGGTTAACCAGCAGCATCAGGTGATAGTGTTTTTTACCTTTGCACTCCCCAAACTCCCGGGCCCAGACGTAATGCAGGGTTGTGGGATGCACGCGTTTACCTTCCCGATGCTTACGTTTCTGGTAAGCGTCGATTCGGGCTTTCAGGGCATTGATGAAGCGGGATATCACAGCTGCGTCCGTTGCTGCCGGTACATCCGGGAAACGCAGGTCAACCCGCAATGCCGTCAGGCGGGGATGAACATTCAGTGCGTGCCGCACCGTCTCACGAATACGTTGCTGCCAGAAGGGGTTGTATTTGTAGGTCATGGTTAAATCTCCGTATGGTTCATACGGAATAGCCACGTCGTAAAAAATGCGCAGAGTCCCTGAAGTGACCTCCGGCAGGACACTGTCTCAGGCACTCTGTGATAACCCGAACGGTCGTCTCCGGACTGACGGTTGAATTTTCAGCGTTGTTTTTTTAATGTAAAAAACCGGTTACGGGTAAGGCTGTGAGGAGGGAGTGATGGTGATACGCAAAAAGAAGTGCAGGGACTGTGGAAACGCGATTACTCATAATACAGTGTGTTGCCCGTATTGTGGTTCTGTCGACCCCTTCGGCTATTACCGGAATACAGACCGTATCGTTACCATACTGCTGGCACTGATTATTGTGGTCCTGCTGACTACTGTCAGCGTCAGTGTGTATATACTGTGTAGCTGGTGAGATAACGGTTCATGTATCCCCTGAGCTGACAGTGTACCGTGTATATTAAGCGTAACCGACAGGTTCTCCTTCATACCATATTAAATTTTTCCAGGTATTGCCGCTGCCTTATTTCGTCCCATACAGGAAAACTCATCTGGGTTTCTGACAAATACGCGAAACTCACAGCCCCTCAATATCAACCACACGCTGTAAGCCGGTAATACCTGAAAATCAGCCTATTACCGCCCGCGCCTCCGTTACCGAACGCTCAGGTGACCAGACTGAAGCCCAGCACGCACTCGTAAAATTTGCGGTCAGTTCCGTCAGTCAGTGGGCAACCGCAGAGTTACGGGCTTCCAGGTCCACAGGAGTGAGTCTATAACGCGTGTGGGAAATCATTTTTTCTGGCGTTGACAGAACGCCTTACGGGCTGCTACTTACCCGGTGTCCCGCAATACAACCTTAGTGTTCCGTTATCGGGGATCCGGACGCACCGCAACAACCGGGGAAGTATTTCTGGTTAGAGCTGTGTCAAGAGGGATTTCTCAGCCCCTCACTCACCGGCTCAGTCTCAGGGCAGAAGCATTAATACACTCAGTTCATGTCTTATACAGGAATGGGCATAGGGGGAGCTGGCGTGTCACTGCTGATTTTACGCATCAGCGTTCATGTATCTGCACTCTGATACAGAATGCTTCACAGCGCTCTGTTACCGGAGAGATTTACTCTCTTAGGTTATTCTGGCAAATCCTTTACGTTACTCTCTGATGACTTCTTATATTTATAATACCAATCAGACAACCTTATCCCATCGGTGATATCAGTCTCCTGCTCGCCAGGAACGGGCTGACTCACTGTAACCACCTCCGAAAACAACTCTGCAATTATCAGAACGCCTGCTTCTCTCCCTGTCCTCACGAAAACTATCCCCTCTTTATCGCGCGTGCGTGCGGAAGCATCTTTTCGCAACAACCACCCGGTATACCGCTACGGCTCTGCCATCGCAATCCCCCCGTTTATCTCCGGACAGCCACATTCCCGATTATTTTTTACGTTTCTCCCCGGTTGTTATGCCGGTGAAGGTGGCGCGCTGTTTTCATGACCACACCGGCTGGTTTAACAACATCCGGAGGAACATTCTCATGGCTACCCCAGTTTCGCTGATGGATGACCAGATGGTCGACATGGCGTTTATCACTCAACTGACCGGCCTTACCGATAAGTGGTTTGACAAACTCATCAAAGATGGGGGCTTTCCTGCGCCCATCAAAATGGGGCGCAGCTCCCGCTGGCTGAAAAGTGAAGTGGAAGCCTGGCTGCAGGCGCGTATTGCACAGTCCCGTCCGTAATTTTTAACCACTAACCCTTCGCCCACAGCAGACGCAATCTCCGGCCTGCCGGCGGCGCTCTGCTGCCTGTTATCCCCCGTGAGGAATATGAAAATGAAACAACAGTATCAGACCCGTTACGAGCTGCTCCATGAAAACTACCAGAAATGGCTGACCGGCTTCACCCGGCACGCCGTATCATGGGGCGTGTGTCATCCGAATATCTACTATTTCCATAATCTGACGCCCGGGTGGGTGTCATTCAATGGCGAAAAACCGGAGATTGCCATCGTTCCCCAGAGTCTGCACCGGCTGATTTATGGTCCGGACAAACGGAGCTCCCCGTCCCTGGATGATGATCTGGTGGTGAATTTATGCACCAGCGAACACCTGCTGGTTCATCATCCGATGCTGGAAGGGATCCTGCTGTCTGAATGTGAGCGCCTGAAGCAACATTCTCTGGCAAACAAACTGATCAGCCTCTTCCGTCAGTTTGGCGGCACGGAGTTACGTCTCAAACTGGTCTGGCTCTGCTGGCTTGACTTAATGACCGGAAACAGCCTTGACGACTGGACGAAAAACCTGAAACACAAATCAGAAAAAGATCTGGAGCAATGGATCATTGCACGTCAGGGTCAGAGTGAACCACTGACAAATCTGATGGATCAGTACGTGCTTATGGCATACCGTACATCGGTTGATGCCGCTCACAGTTGATGTCTGAGAACCACAGGGCTGGCAGCAGAAAACCAGCCCTGTGGTAAAATACAGTAATAGCGGCGTACATCAGGCACGCCGCTCACTCGTCCACAGATCATATACGTCATTATACTGCGCGATAACGGAGGGCTTCAGCACCCGGTCATTTCTGAGCGGGTATGAATACCATTGATGATGCGAAGCAGCCACGTGCAGAAACGTTCTTCACAACCAGGTGCCTCCATCTTCACTGCAGTCTGAATGTGCCGGCTTGTTATCCACCAGAAATGGTATGCTCCGGTACATGCATACCCCGGAGACTATAAACGCACTGAATCATAGCCTCCCACCTCAGCAGGAGGCAGTCAGCTTTCAGGCGGAAAAACGTTGCAGTTAAAGATCGTGAGAATCGCTGTTTCGTTGCATAGCAACCCGAACAGTTGTAGTGAAACATTTTACCTGCATCAGCACATGGTCAGGCGCCGTCTGTATGGCGTGGAATACTGATGTTTCGGCTGATGGCAAGCCTCATTCTGTACTGACCCCAAAAAGTTGGACAGTTAAACACGAGGCATATAGGTCTGATTCCGATATTCAATTGGAGTCAGACTTTTTAATTTCAGGCTAATTCTTCTGCTGTTGTAGTATTCAATATATTCCGTAACAGCATCCTTCAGTTCGCTTATATTACTGAACTCATCAAGATAAAAACACTCCGACTTTAAGGTTCCAAAGAAACACTCCACCACAGCATTATCCAGACAATTGCCTTTTCTGGACATGCTTTGTTTAATACCATGTTCTTTAAGAATATTTTGATATTTTCTCATACGATACTGCCATCCCTGGTCAGAGTGCAGAACAGGATGCTCGTGAGGATTAAGCTTTTTGAATGCCTGATCGAGCATATTCTCAACCATGTTCATCACTGGTCTTTCCGAAAGGCTGTAAGAAATAACTTCGTTGTTGAAGAGATCTATTACTGGAGACAAATACAGCTTGCGCCCATTGACTGCAAATTCAGTAACATCGGTAACCCACTTCTCGTTTGGCCGCGTAGCCTTGAAATCTCTTTGGAGAACATTAGGGGCGGTTTGCCCTACCTCTCCTCTGTAAGAGCGGTATCGCTTGACCTTAATCGCTGCTTTAAGTGAGAGGGTTCCCATCAGGCGCTGAACAGCTTTATGGTTAATCTGTTTCCCTTCTCGATGAAGAGACAGCGTTACCCTACGGTATCCGTATCGGCCTCTATTCTCGTGATAAATCTCACCAATACGCTTTTTAACGTCCGCATACTTGTCAGGCTTGCTGAGAGCCTTTAGATGGTAATAAAACGTACTGCGCGGTATCTCCGCAGCCCTGAGAAGCTCATCAAGAGGATAAAACTGCCTTAGCTCGTTGAGTACTTTCACTTTTTCGTGGGATGAGCTAAGGCTTTCAGCTTTTTTAGATACATAAGCCGCGTTTCAAGAAATCGAACTTGCCTTTCAAGATCCTCAATACGTCGGTCTTTTGACAGCTCCAATGCTGATGCCGCTTTTTCTGGATCAACTGATATTGCAATGTTTCTTTTGGTGCCAATCTTGAGCGCGCGTAAACCAGCTTCTCCGCGCTCTTCATAAACCTTCAGCCACCTGGCTACAGAACCACTACCAGCAAGCATAAAGTGAGCAGCAGCCTGATTAAGGGACATGTGCTGCTCGATCACAGCTTTCACGACCTTAATACGCAACTCAGGATCAGCACTAACACCTTTAGGTTTGGGAATTAAACCTTTTTCTCCATGTTTTTCATAGAGGGCAACCCATGTCCTGACCTGGGTTCGGGGGACACCAAAACGTGCCGAGATGATCCTGTAACCATCATCAGTAGTGAAGTAGTGATTCACGACTTCAAGGCGCTTTTCAAAAGGGTATTTTGGCTTTGACATATCAGGGGCTATTCCATTTCATCGTCCAACAAAATGGGTGCAGTACATTCTCTGTGGAAACAGGGGCGCGCATTAGCTTCTCAACCAGAGAGTGTCACAAAGACAAATATTGCTGAAAATCGCATTCATCGTTCAGGCGTGAATGCCCGGAGACAAAAGCCGCTGTCCACACAGTCCCCCTCTGACCTGAACAAAAAGCATACACACAACAGGCTCACCTGACCCCGAAAAACCATAACTTCAGCAATACCAGTGACACCAGCACGTTACCTCAGTGCCACATCTTCAGACCGCGATCAATCTGAAAATGTGACTATCGGGGCAATATCCCTGCTTTGTGGTACACGATAACCAGAAAACATCCCCTGAACCGCCAGCCAGAAAGACTGGCCACAAAAGGGGTAAGCTGAAATCGTTTATGGATTACATCGACATATGCCTGGCAGAGAATGTCCGGAATGACGAGGTTATCTTTGCGGAGATTAAGGCAATGGTATACGGGCCGACGTTCCATGCCGCGTTACTACATTCAGCCCGGACGTAAAATGCGCCCGTCAAAAAGAACGGTTCGCTTCGAAACTCAGCCAGGATACCACCTCTCCGCCACACCCGGGAAGAAGTTGATATGGTGGTTGCCGGACAACAGCGCTCCTGGATTGACTGCTGCATCACTCAACCACGCTGAATATCAAAGGAGAGCGTTACCGGTTAAAAGAGAAACGTAAAGCTGTGGTGATGACCCAAAACGCAACGCCTGTCAGTGAGGATGAAATGGTGAAAAGCGGACAGCATCAGTAACGGAAGTATCTTAGCGGGTACGAAAATGGCAGGATCGTGACATTGACAGAATATCTCCTGATCATCCTGAATGACTGCAGTTGCTGTAGAAAAGTAAGCTGTCTCCACCCACGGCACCACTTAACAGGCATTCCGTAACTTCCCCCAGACTTACTATGACGCATTATCGGTGCACTGAAAACGGGAGAGTGCGCTTAAAACCGCAGACCGCATGCGGGTGTTACTGCATGACAGTCTGGCCGTATTGTGAGATGTCGGCAGGAACCGATGTCCGCGCAGGGGGGAACTTCCTGCAGTACCTGACGCTTCAAATGGTATTAACCGTAGGGTGTTGTTGGTTCCGGATCGCGGAAATGGGAGCACAGGTCTGCTACGGGGTGTACCTCTGACAGTAAATCCGGCTCGCTCATCTGACAGCCTCTCTCCCGGAAAAGACCAAAAATGAGATCGTCTCCTCAACAGCAGAGAAGAGGTCTTGACAGACAGGCTACATTGCATACGATTTATGAAGAAAAAGACAGCAAATATGGAGGTTATAGCGGAGAATACCCTACGAAATTCCTATGAAAAACGATTGAAAAAAATATCAAATTCGATTCGTTTTTATATGCTTTTTGGGAGCGTGGCGATGACGAACTGTTGCATGTGCAGAGGAGAATGCACCCGGAAGCACCAGAATCATCCAGAAAGGCAGAACGATTACGCATCAAACCAGGAGACAGCAATATCAAGGTAATATACTGATTTAAAATGAATTTACAGCAATACGTGAAAACATTTTTTACTTAAAGGAGACAGATGCGCTGAAGAGAGTGCAGGTATTTTTATATAAAAATGAGAAGTTTACGGGATGTATATCCGGCACACTATGACCGGAGAATATCAGTCAAGCTTAAAAAGACAATAAATACAGTGAGTTAAATACACAGAGAAAACGTAGTATCAGAGGGTACATCTTACAACAGAGACTGAATTTCCGGTTTTTCATAACCGGCGCATTCCGGAAAGTGCAGGCGGCCCGGAGGTTTTCTGACGCCACTACCTGGTAGATTGTTCTGTACATCATGTACGGAGGTTTTTGTTTGCTTTTTTAAAATCTGCAAATGTGAGAAAAGCAGGTGAGGTGTATTGTGGGAAAGGAACTGGATGATATCTGCACCAGCTGTCCGTATATCGATACTGTAAAACGGCACAAACAACAGCTCGGTGCCATAGAGGAATATACACAGTGGTTAAAAAAAGAACCACGGGCATCTTATTTTTTTCTGTTCCAGCTGTATACCCGCATTCACAATACATTTTTCTCCCAAAAGCAACAACTCCCGTTCACTCCCGGTGGCACTCACTGCCCGGAACCTGATGTCACCCTTCGGGACTTAACGCTTTCCCCTGGCTACCACAGTGATTATGCCCCTCAACCCATTCCGGAGATGGACAGTTCTGCTGTTGTTCCCCCAACTAATGAAAACACCTCGCCTCCGGAAGATACTCCCGACAACACTCCGGCCGGAGGCAATACCGGACAAGCGGAAAAGACCAGAAACGCAGGACTCACACCCATTCCTGAAAAACGTTCAGGAATGCCCCCGGAACATCTGCGGTTTGCCACGGGGTTTCCATCGCAACCGAAGATTGCCGGTCCCAGAGAAAAGCCGATGCGCACCGTGCATCCGGATAAAATCTACCGTGAAATTATATGGTTCTGCTCCAGTTACCTGCTGAAATCCGGACCAGAGGCTACGAGGACGATTATCAACTCAGTATTCTCTGAATGGGCCAGCATAAACAATGATTACCCCTCCCCCTTTTCGTGGGTGGACAGCAGGGACAGTGAACA
The DNA here is from genome assembly GCF_003697165.2 of Escherichia coli DSM 30083 = JCM 1649 = ATCC 11775. Taxonomy (GTDB): domain Bacteria; phylum Pseudomonadota; class Gammaproteobacteria; order Enterobacterales; family Enterobacteriaceae; genus Escherichia; species Escherichia coli. Next base: position 1,991,713 of record NZ_CP033092.2, on the reverse strand, counting down.
GTGTGACTGGTTATGGAACGCCATGCAGATCCGGTGTGTGGGAACCCCGCTGAATCCCCTTACCCCGGAGCAGAAATACTGGTTTGCCTGCGCCACGTTTGATAACTGGGAGGGCTGGAATGAGCAACAGGTACAGTTTTTACTGGAAAGTAATCCCAGACGGAACAGAGCGAAGTTTACGCAGGTCTCCTTCCAGGCCCCCAGGATTCAGCATAAAGCGATTCTTCTTGATGAGCTGAAAAGTGCCCGGGAGCAACAAAAAAGGCGTGATGAACGTGCTGATGGTTCCGTCCCTCTGAAACTGTCCGGAAAAATCCACAAACAGCTTGAAAGTATTGCCCGAAGTCGTGGTGTCCTCCCAAAAAAACTGCTGAATGAAATGATTGAGCAGGCGTACCATGATTTGGTGGCAACCAGGCAGAACAGCCAAATCGATTCCAGATAATTTCAGACAGATATTATTTCCGTGAATCCCCCGCCACCTTTCCGGTGCGCGGGGTTTTGTCTTTTTTCACCGGGAATACATGTATGAATCCGTCTGATGCCATTGAGGCAATTGAAAAACCGCTCTCCTCCCTGCCTTACTCACTTTCCCGTCACATCCTGGAACATCTGCGCAAACTCACCAGTCACGAACCCGTGCCTGGCATTATGGGTAAAAGCGGGGCCGGTAAATCCTCACTCTGTAATGCGCTGTTTCAGGGGGAGATCACCCCGGTCAGTGATGTTCACGCCGGCACCCGGGAAGTGCAGCGCTTCCGTCTGAATGGCCATGGTCACAGCATGGTTATCACTGACCTGCCCGGGGTGGGCGAGAGCCGGGACAGGGATGCAGAGTATGAAGCCCTGTACCGTGACATTCTGCCCGAACTGGACCTGGTACTGTGGCTGATTAAAGCCGATGACCGTGCCCTGTCTGTGGATGAGTATTTCTGGCGACACATCCTGCACCGGGGACATCAGCGGGTACTGTTTGTGGTGATGCAGGCCGATAAAACGGAGCCCTGCCATGAATGGGATATGGCCGGTATTCAGCCTTCTCCCGCACAGGCACAGAACATTCGCGAAAAAACGGAGGCGGTATTCCGTCTGTTCCGGCCCGTACATCGGGTTGTTGCCGTATCGGCCCGCACCGGCTGGGAACTGGATACGCTGGTCAGTGCGCTCATGACAGCACTTCCCGACCATGCCGCCAGTCCCCTGATGACCCGCCTGCAGGACGAGCTGCGCACGGAGTCTGTCCGGTCTCAGGCCCGTGAACAGTTTACCGGTGCGGTGGACCGGATATTTGACACGGCGGAGAGCGTCTGCATTGCCTCTGTTGCACGCACGGTTCTGCGCGCCGTCCGTGACTCGGTGGTCTCTGTTGCCCGCGCGGTATGGAACTGGATTTTCTTCTGAACCCGGTGGTGATGTACCAGGCTGTTGTTACAGATTTTTAACTCCATGAAAACACTATGCAAACGCAGCCATACCCGGGTTGTCCCCTTGCGTTGTGTTTCTCAAGTTAATAGAATACATCGATCGTTACTATCATATCGATCGTTATAAACGATCGTTTGTAGTAAATGACCTCCTCCGTGGTTGTCATGAAAATGCGTCTTAGGAAGGTTAAATAATGCACGAAAAGAACATCGCCCTGCTTTGTGATGAAGCCGACCGACTTTTGCAACTGAACATTAATCTGCTCCGGCAAATGGTTGAGGAGCCAGATGTGTTATCTGACAGTAAGAACGAAAACAGACTGCTTTTTGATAAACAGAAAGCACTGAAAAGAATTGAGGAGCTGGAGGGCGAACAAATCAAAACCGCCCGCAGGGAGATGGTGCTGGCTGTTGTCGGCACGATGAAAGCAGGCAAATCAACCACCATCAACGCCATTGTGGGGCAGGAAATTCTGCCTAACCGTAACCGCCCCATGACCTCTGTACCGACGCTCATCCGCCACGTTCCCGGAAAAACTGAGCCGGTTCTCCATCTGGAACATATTCAGCCTGTCCGCAATTTATTAATCACACTGCAGGAAAAACTCGCCACCCCGGCAGGACAGCAGGTCGCACAGACCCTGCAGCAAATCGGGGATACCCGCGAACTGCTGGATATTCTGACGGATGATGGCTGGCTCAAAAATGAATACCACGGGGAGGAGGAAATCTTTACCGGACTGGCATCGTTAAACGATCTGGTTCGTCTTGCTGCGGCAATGGGGACTGAATTTCCTTTTGATGAATACGCAGAAGTGCAGAAACTGCCGGTGATCGACGTGGAATTCAGCCATCTGGTGGGGATGGATGCATGCCAGGGAACACTCACACTGCTGGATACCCCCGGCCCTAATGAGGCCGGACAACCGCAGATGGAAGTGATGATGCGGGATCAACTGCAGAAAGCCTCTGCGGTGCTGGCTGTGATGGATTACACCCAGATGAACTCAAAAGCAGATGAAGACGTCCGTAAAGAGCTTAATGCCATTGCTGACGTATCAGCCGGCCGCCTGTTTGTACTGGTCAATAAATTTGATGAGAAATACCGCAATGGCGATGGGGCAGATGCCGTACGCCAGAAAGTTCCGGCAATGCTGAACAGCGATGTGCTGCCCGCCTCCCGCGTTTATCCCGGATCCTCACGCCAGGCATACCTGGCTAACCGTGCGCTTCATGAGTTACGGAAAAACGGAACCCTTCCTGTTGATGAAGCCTGGGTCGATGATTTTATCAGAGGTGCCTTCGGTTGCATGAAAAAAGAATACGTCTGTAAAGACAGTGAACTGGCAACTGAAGGGGCGACAGACCTGTGGGAAGGCTCACTTATCGATCAACTGATAACGGAAGTCATACAGAGCTCACATTCCAGAGCTGCGGCACTGGCGGTTGACTCTGCCGCCGCAAAACTGATGCAGAATGCAGAAAATATCAGTGAATACCTGTTGTTACGCCATCAGGGGCTACAGCAAAGCATTCAGTCACTGCAGTCGCATATCACCAGCCTGCTTGCGGATATCCGGGAAATCGCGGACTGTCAGGAGCAGATGACCGCTGATGTCAGAATGGCCATGGAGGAGATCGATACTAAAACCCGGGAATTACTGACGGGGGTCTGCACCTCACTGGAAGAGGAGCTGAATGACTATTTCAGAAGCGGTAAACGCAAAGAACAGCAAATGTTGGAGGAAGAAGACGCAGAACAACGAAGGTCTCAGTCCGGATTATGGGGGAAAATTTCTCAATGGTCCGGTATCAACAACCAGGGCCGGGAGGATTACAGGAAACGAGATTTTGCCCCGGACAGCCCCGAAATAAAATTCAGTGATCGCAGGGAAGCCCTTGAACTGATGACGCAAATCGAATCGACCGTGACCAGCCTGCACCGTGAGGCTGAAGCACAGTTCCGGCCTGAGCTGGAGAAAATCGTCAGCGGGATTGAAACAGGTTTTCGTGGCACGGCCCTGTACGCCACAGAAAACATTGCCGGTCGCATCAATGCCCGCCTGGAGGATGAGGGCTTTACCGTAAAAATCAGTTTTCCGGCAGTCAGCCAGTTACAGACCCGGCTCGCGGTAAAAATAAATCTGAGTGCGCTTATGGAGGAAAGAACGGAGACCGTCACCCGTCGCCGTCGGCAGAGTGGCGTATGGGGAACCGTTTGTCGATGGTTTGGCACCAGTGACCTGGGCTGGGAAAACTATGACGAGGATGTGAGTCGCAGCGTGATCAATATCAACAAGGTCAGAGAGGAAGTTATGTCACTGACCCGGGCATATTTCGGGGAGCTGCAGGCATCCATTGAGCAGGATATTAACCAGCCCGTCCGCCAGGAAATCGATGCCTTTTTCTGCGCATTCAGGGAGAAAGTTGAACAACTGCGTAACACGCTGATTCAGAGCTCTGAAGATCATAAACGCGATCAGCAGGCGCAGGAACGGCTTACCGGGCGACTTCAGGCATTAAATGAAAGGGTTCCTGAGCTCATTACTGACAGTAAGGCGCTGAGGGAAGAGCTGGAGACAATGCTGTGACTTCACCATTTATTCAACAAATTGCTGATAACCGGGTATGTCAGGTACTCACCTGTCTTCCTGAAAAATTTGTGGTTGATTTCGCAAACGGAATCGATGTTGCACAGGAGCATATCCGCACGGCCGGAGAGCGCACGTTCTTCCGGCGTTTAAAAGAGGGGCTGACCGGCGAAGGCGCTGCACGGCAGAATGCCATCAATGCGTCGCTTGCACAGGGCGTTGAGGCGTCCCTGCGCTGGCTGACGGAGATGACAACGTCACTTGCCACCACAAACTACGCGATTACCCGGGTAAACGACAGGGTCAGTTCACTGGTCAGTGATACAGCCAGGCTGGCGCATTATTCCGCAGATACGCGGGAGCAGTTACTCACCCTGGCCGATCAGGTTCACCATAAACTGAATCATCTTGAAGAAAAACTCCACCGTGTTGACCAGGTTCAGCGGGCGCAGTTACATCTTGAGCAGATATTCTCATGGTGGAGCGCCGGGCGATATGCGTCATTTTCCCCTGCCGGACGTTGTTATGTGGCACTTGAAGAGCTTCGCTGGGGCGCGTTTGGTGATGTGATACGTCAGGGCGAAACAGGCCAGGTTAACCAGCTACTGGATATTCTCAGACATAAAGCATTAACGCAGATGGCACAGGAGAGTGGCGGTAGTGCAACCGTGCGTCTGAACACTCTGGACTGGCTTGGTGGTCAGGGCCGGGAGCAGGCAGATAACGAGTGGCATGACGCGATTAACTGGCTGGGAGACTGGTGCAGTGAAGAGCAGCATCCGGTGATCTGGTCAACCACGCAGGCTGCAGAACACTTACCGGTTCGCATGCCTCGCCTCTGCTCTGCAGAACGCCTCTCTGAAAGTATGGTCGATGAAATATTTCAGAAGGGGGCTGCATGAGTACAGAAATGAAAACGGGGCTGGTGCTGTCCGGTGGCGGAGCGGTGGGCGCTTATCAGGCGGGAGTGGTTAAGGCACTGGCAGAGTGTGGTACACAGATCAGCATGGTTTCAGGGGCCAGCATTGGCGCATTCAATGGTGCCATTATCGCGGCCTCTACCGATCTGTCAGAAGCTGCCGTACGCCTGGAGGCGCTCTGGGATCATCTGGGGAATAATCAGGTGCTGTCGGTAAACAGATTGGTTTACTTTTCATTGCTGAAAAAATTGTTCCAGGCAATGAACCTCTGCCAGATCCCCGGACGTGCAGGAGCACTGCTTACGACGCTTCTTCGCCATATATCGACAATCAACGGGTTTGACAATCTGATGGCTCAGCCGTTGTTGTCAGATGAGCCCCTGACAGCGCTGATGGATCATTATCTTGATACTGATGCTCTGGCAGACGGGCTACCGCTGTATGTGTCGCTGTACCCCACAGAAGGGGGCATGCAGGATATTATTGACTGCATTCGTGCTGAACTGGGTGTCGGAACCACGAAAAACGCCGTTTTTCAGCATATCCAGAGCCTGCCCCGCGGACAGCAGAAAGAGGCTCTGCTTGCGTCAGCCGCGCTGCCCCTGCTGTTCCGTCCCCGTGAGGTTCAGGGGACAATGTTCGGTGATGGTGGTATGGGAGGATGGCGAAATATGCAGGGAAATACCCCTGTGACGCCTCTGGTCGATGCCGGATGCAATATGGTGATTGTGACGCATCTGAGTGACGGTTCTTTATGGGATCGCCAGGCTTTTCCGGACACCACAATCCTTGAGATCCGTCCCCGGAAAAGGCTGAAATATGCAGGTGATGGTGGCAACAGCGGCGGTCTGCTCAGTTTTACATCGGCACATACCGACGCCTGGCGTCAGCAGGGCTATGAAGACACGATGCTGGCGATGGAGCATATCCGGAAACCGCTGGCAGCACGTCAGGCACTGACCCGGTCAGAGGCGGTATTGCAGAAAAGCCTGGATATAACGGAAGAGGCAGATTTGGCACTGAGAAACGCGATGGCCCGGATTAAATAAAGACGCCCCAAAGAAACGCCACCGCCTGTGGTGGTGTTTTTCCTGTCTGGTGTTATTGAAAATATTTTCAGATATATATTACCTGAGAGAAAGTTTTACCCCTCACCTGTCAATTCACTCACTGGAAATTTAATTATGAAATTACCTGTAAAGTTATTAATGAGCCTTATATCTCTGGTCAGCGTTATTGCACGTGCCGGGGAATATAAAAATTACAGCCGGGATGAAATAAAATACTGGCGATATACATCATACAAGGGGGGGAAACTTCCGGAAGGTTTCACTGATGAGAAATTTTCCAGCGCCATTTACAACGGAAGAATATTTACAATGAAACGTTTACATACCCTTATGTTATTTCTGGCGGTTCTGTTCACGGGCTTTAACTTTAACGCAGAAGCGGCTACCGTAAAACAAGCACTTAGTTGTAACCCGGAAGCCTGGGCTGAACAACCTGGAGCGTGTCCATCAACGTACGAGTTGTACGAAGGTGACGCTACCTACAAAGCCGCTATCGACAAAGCATTAAAACCGGTCGGACTGAGCGGCATGTTCGGTAAAGGCGGCTATATGGATGGCCCTGGTGGAGGTATCACGCCAGTAAACATTAACGGTACAGTCTGGCTCCAGGGCGACGGTTGCAAAGCCAATACCTGCGGCTGGGACTTTATCGTAACACTCTATAACCCAAAAACCCATGAAGTTGTTGGCTACCGTTACTTTGGTTTAGATGACCCGGCCTACCTGGTTTGGTTCGGTGAAATTGGCGTGCATGAATTCGCGTATCTGGTGAAAAACTACGTAGCTGCGGTTAACTAATTTAAGGAGTCTATCATGAAAACTTTTATCAAAACTTTACTCGTTGCTGTAACTATTCTGTTCTCTGTCTTCGCTACTGCGAAACAAGTAAAACTGCCAAATAACATCAAATACGTTAATACTACAGAAGCGTTTTCCTGTACTGAGATTGACGGTATGAATTGCCAGACAAAGAATCAGTTCAACTATAAAGATAACAGCTATGTTTTCGTGCTTGAACGTGGTGGTGCCTGGTGCTACGACTACACTGTCTCGGTAGTTAACCTGAAAACCGGGAAAGCACAAATGATTGAATACGGGGACAATCAACTGTGCTCAGGTAGCAACAAACCGTTCTTCGAAATCAAAAATGGCGTACCGACGGTAGGAGTCATCGACACATCCGGAAAACCTGTCGTTGTAGCCCAGGACAAACTTAAAATCTAAGGAGTAAACCATGCGTTTCTCTGCACATTATTAATATCAAAGGTAAATACAGCCCCAGCCATTGTTACCGGAAAGCCGCTTAATGCGTGGCTCGCCAGTGAAAGGCCTCTCAGACAATAAACCTTATTCATTTCACCCGTCAGGCCGCGTCTTCTCCGGGAGACGCAGCTTTTTCATTTATACCGCTAACTCATTCATAAGGAGCAAATCATGCGATTAGCAAGTCGTTTTGGTCATGTAAACCAGATACGCCGTGACCGTCCGCTGACACACGAAGAACTGATGCACTATGTACCCAGTATTTTTGGGGAAGACCGGCATACCTCCCGCAGTGAACGGTATGCGTACATTCCCACCATTACCGTCCTGGAAAATCTGCAGCGGGAAGGCTTTCAGCCGTTCTTCGCCTGCCAGACCCGTGTGCGCGACCCGAGCCGCCGGGAATATACCAAACATATGCTGCGTCTGCGGCGGGCCGGACAGATAACCGGTCAGCATGTGCCTGAAATTATTCTGCTCAACTCCCATGACGGTTCATCCAGCTACCAGATGTTACCCGGATATTTTCGTGCCATTTGTACCAATGGACTGGTCTGCGGTCAGTCTCTGGGAGAATTGCGTGTTCCACACCGGGGAAATGTAGTGGAGAAAGTTGTCGAAGGGGCTTACGAGGTGGTGGGCGTGTTTGACCGGATAGAGGAGAAGCGTGATGCCATGCAGTCGCTGGTCCTGCCGCCACCGGCACGCCAGGCGCTGGCACAGGCGGCACTGACTTACCGTTATGGTGACGAACATCAGCCCGTCACCACCGCCGACATTCTGACGCCGCGACGCCGGGAGGATTACGGTAAGGACCTGTGGAGCGCATATCAGACCATCCAGGAGAATATGCTGAAAGGCGGGATTTCCGGTCGCAGTGCAAAAGGAAAACGTATCCATACCCGGGCCATTCACAGCATTGATACCGACATTAAGCTCAATCGCGCATTGTGGGTGATGGCAGAAACGATGCTGGAGAGCCTGCGCTGATGCCGTTTCCCTGAGTGAGGGAATCATTCAGCTTTCGTTCCTGAAAAACACACATTTATTTGTTATTTAAGGAGTTATCTCATGAAAACCGTTTCTCAGAATACCCCCACAATTTATTCAGCTACAACACCAGAGAATAATCCGCCTCAGTTGGTTGCCAGCCTCGTCCCTGATGAACAGCGCATCAGCTTCTGGCCGCAGCATTTTGGCCTCATTCCACAGTGGGTGACCCTGGAGCCCCGTGTCTTCGGCTGGATGGACCGTCTGTGCGAAGACTACTGCGGTGGTATCTGGAATCTGTACACCCTGAACAACGGCGGGGCATTTATGGCACCCGAACCGGATGACGATGATGACGAAACATGGGTACTGTTCAATGCCATGAACGGTAACCGCGCTGAAATGAGCCCGGAAGCCGCCGGCATTGCTGCCTGTCTGATGACGTACAGTCATCATGCCTGTCGTACGGAGTGTTATGCCATGACGGTCCATTATTACCGGTTGCGGGATTACGCCCTGCAGCATCCGGAATGCAGCGCCATTATGCGCATCATCGACTGAATGGAGAGAAGTACAATGCAACAGCTTTCCTTTCTGCCCGGAGAGATGACGCCCGGCGAGCGCAGCCTCATTCAACGGGCCCTGAAAACCCTGGACCGCCATCTTCATGAACCCGGCGTGGCCTTCACCTCCACCCGTGCGGCACGAGAATGGCTGATTCTGAACATGGCGGGACTGGAGCGTGAAGAGTTCCGGGTGCTGTATCTGAACAACCAGAATCAGCTGATTGCCGGTGAAACCCTCTTCACCGGCACCATCAACCGCACGGAAGTCCATCCCCGGGAAGTGATTAAACGCGCCCTGTACCACAATGCCGCTGCCGTGGTACTGGCACACAATCACCCGTCCGGTGAAGTCACACCCAGCAAGGCAGACCGCCTTATCACGGAACGTCTGGTACAGGCACTGGGCCTGGTGGATATCCGGGTGCCGGACCATCTGATAGTCGGTGGCAACCAGGTTTTCTCCTTTGCCGAACATGGTCTGCTTTAACCCTTCACAACCACATCACACCTGTTTTCACTTTTATCTTCTGTCTTCAGAGGTATCCCATTATGAAAATTATCACCCGTGGTGAAGCCATGCGTATTCACCAACAACATCCGACATCCCGTCTTTTTCCGTTCTGTACCGGTAAATACCGCTGGCACGGCAGTGCTGAAGCGTATACCGGTCGTGAAGTGCAGGATATTCCCGGTGTGCTGGCCGTGTTTGCTGAACGCCGTAAGGACAGTTTTGGTCCGTATGTCCGGCTGATGAGCGTCACCCTGAACTGAGTGGGAATTCTGATGAGCAGAATTATCGCCACTACCGGACCATTCTTAGCCGATTTTCTGTAAGGATTTTATCGTGTCAGACACACTCCCCGGGACAACACTTCCCGACGACAATCACGACCGCCCCTGGTGGGGGCTGCCCTGCACCGTGACGCCCTGTTTCGGGGCACGTCTGGTGCAGGAGGGTAACCGGTTGCATTACCTTGCCGACCGCGCCGGTATCAGAGGCCTGTTCAGCGATGCAGATGCGTACCACCTGGACCAGGCCTTTCCGCTGCTGATGAAACAACTGGAACTCATGCTCACCAGCGGTGAACTGAATCCCCGCCATCAGCATACCGTCACGCTGTATGCAAAAGGGCTGACCTGCAAAGCCGATACCCTCAGCAGTTGTGGTTACGTTTATCTGGCTGTTTATCCGACGCCCGAAATGAAAAATTAACTCTCCAGAATAGCCTTCTGCTACGGCCTGGTGTTTTCACCACGCCACTTTTCCATTTTTATATCTGCATATCAGGAAAATCTTCAGTATGAAAACATTACCTGTATTACCCGGGCAGGCGGCCAGTTCTCGCCCGTCTCCTGTTGAAATCTGGCAGATACTGCTGTCCCGACTGCTGGACCAGCACTATGGCCTCACACAGAATGACACACCTTTTGCCGATGAACGTGTGATTGAGCAGCATATTGAGGCAGGCATTTCACTGTGTGATGCGGTGAACTTTCTCGTGGAAAAATACGCGCTGGTGCTACCGACCAGCCGGGATTCAGCGCCTGTACCCGCTCTCAGTTAATAAACAGCATCGATATCCTCCGGGCTCGCAGGGCGACCGGCCTGATGACCCGCGACAATTACAGAACGGTAAATAACATTACCCTGGGTAAGTATCCGGAGGCGAAATGATGACACTGGAAGCCGACAGCGTTAACGTACAGGCGCTGGATATGGGGCACATTGTCGTTGACATTGATGGTGTTAATATCACTGAACTGATTAATAAGGCCGCTGAAAACGGTTATTCACTCCGCGTGGTGGATGACCGTGACTCTACCGAAACACCGGCAACTTATGCCAGCCCTCACCAGTTGCTGTAAGACAATGCAGTGATGCAGGGTATAGTGCCATTAACCACAGAAACAGCACTGTTGTCCTGTATTAAGCAGGCAAGAGAAGATGTCCTTACCCTGCGCCATCTGCAGCTTCTGCACCAGAACCGGTGAATCTCACTCAACAGGCTTCATTTCCCCTGACGCCAGCCTGAATACAGCTGGCGTTTTCATTTATAAACAGAAAGGAAAACCGATAATAATGGAATGGACGCCCCGACCATGAAGCAACGGTAGGATATTACTGATAAACCTTCCAGTGGAGGTGCGTTATGGCCGTTTTAACGATTAGCATTGACCTGACAAAAAATGAATTCCAAATCCACGGTCTGGGTAGGAACAGAAAAATCTAAGCTCAGAAAACGGATTAAAGTAAGCGTCAACGGAGCACCGTATTGACGCTTATTTATTGGTGAGAACTACGTTCCATGGCAGGAGTTCGTCAACACGGTTGGAGGGCCATTCCGGCAGTATGCTCAGAATATGGCGCAGATACGCTTCCGGATCGATACCGTTCAGACGGCAGGTGCCTGCTTTTCCGGCAACAAGCAGGAATCTCAGCGCTGAAGCAGGAATTAGAGGTAAAAACGCCCTACCGGGCCATGAATCACCCGGTCATTGGAGTAGTAACCAAAGCAGATTTAGCCAGTATGGAACAAACATCTTTGGTGAAATGTTGGTTACGGGAAGCTGGAGCGCACAACGTGTTAGTAACCAGTGCGGTTAATAACAATGGAGTTACAGAAGTTTTTGCCTTGCTGCATACAGAAGAAGGCTGTCGCTAATTTCGATAGGTTCTCAGATGAGAATGATGACGGTGATACACAGATAAGAATCAATGAGCACTGAGGGTTGCCGGGCAACCCTCATTGAATAAAACAGGAATTACTTCGCTTCGCCGTTTTTCATTTCGCCCATAGCTTTCAGCTTTTTGGAGATATCGCGGCGTTCTTTGGAGAGCTCGGCATTTTTGATGATGTAATCGTCAACGCGATCTTCATAGTCACCTTTCATGCTGGCGATGATGCCCTGGATTGCTTCAACGCTCATCCCTGGCTTGATGTAATCGCTCAGGTTGTCCAGCAACAGGACGCGCTTCTGGTTGTCACGGATCTTTTTCTCAACGTCCTGAATTTCACGTTGCAGTTTGTTCTTACGACGGAACAGACGAACAAATTCCAGTACGTCCTGGAATGAAGGCTTGGTAGTTTCCATTTTTATACCCCTGATAATGTGAGAGTCGGATTCGTTTAAGCAACCGCTATTCGTTAGGGCCAACATTACTCATAGCTGCCGCAGATGACAATGCTTTTATCCCTTTTCACTATCATACCCTTTATCCTTGCTGAATCGAAGCAGCAGCAAGATGATTCTGAAGTTCAGGAATTATTTGCGCAAGGCCCGGCAAATCAGACTCGATAGCAACTCAAGCTGATGTGCCGTTTCCATGTTCAGCCACACATAACCATAGATTGGTGTTTCCACAACCTTCAGGTCATGGTGGTTATTCAGCAACTGACGCAGCTCTTCCACAGCATCGTTCAATTTTTCCGTATTGGCAAAAACCGGCTGCGGATTACCTTCGTACAGCGCATGAACAAGGCTCAGCAGTATTTGCTGCATCATGTGCTGGGTATCACGAAGTTTTTGCGCGTTCAATAACACGAAATGGCTGGGGCGCGTGGCCCAGTATGCATTGATTTGCAACTCCAGCATACAAACCAGATTGCGATTAATGGTCTGGATACCTTCATATATCGATTTTGGAATACGGGTTTCTTTGCTGGCGGGCGCAATCAGCCCACGCATTTTCACGGCATCGGTCAGCAGTTTTTGTAGATGGCTTTCCAGACGTGGGCGTTCGAGTAAGTTCGGTGAGAATGCCGATTGATAGACCCGATTATACTCGGTCAGACTTTTCGCCAGTTGAATGCGCCAGTGGATGAACGCGCGTTGTGGCCAGATACCGGTAAACAACATTGCCAGTAAAGAGCCGAGGATCACATCGCCGCTTCGCCATAACGCCGTATCAATTTCACCTGTCGGGGAACCCACAACAATTGCCAGCGTCACCCCAATCAATAATCCTTGATACGGTTTCTTGCCCAGCGCCAGCCAACCGCAAAGAAACATCGCCGCCGCGCACCAGACTAACATCAGCGGTAACGAAATTAACTCCAGTTGCAGAGCGATAAGACCTAAAATCGAACCCAACACCGTACCGCCAATACGTTCGAAGGCACGAGGGACAACGTTCCCCCAGAACGAGATTGGCCCCATAATCACCACCATGGTGACCAGCGGCCAGGTGCTTTCCGGGATAGTAAACAGGCGGATAATGAGAAAAGTGAGCAGGAATGCCAGCGCGACCCGAGTACCATGCACAATGCGGTAATGGCGGTATACCCGGATTTCAAACGGGCTTAATGACTTATCGGCACGCACACAGAAACTCCGTAATGAAGATTAAAAGCGCTCATAACTCATCTGTCGGCCAGAAGGCGCGCCTCTGAATTATCCGACGGACAAACCGGGAACAGTGTAATTTCCCGGCAGGAGCGAAAAAATTGAAAGGCGCATCTTACTCTTTTCACTTTCAAAAAAAGAGTGGTCTTCGCGTCAACACACCGCCCTGAGATGAATTAGTGATGTTTTGGCTGCACCGCAACATACATTTCGATATCCCAGTACCCATCTTCCGCGCCATTGTTCAAGTAAACCTCGAAGCAGGGCTTTGGTAACATTTCATAGGCACTGTCCTGCAAGAGGCTATTAAAGAACTGATACCAGGGTTTAGCAAAATCATCACCGACTACACGAGCCACCGCCACCGCATACTGACCACCTGAAATTTCTGTCAGAATGACGCCCTCACTGTTTTCGGGGAGCGTAAAGTTATTCGGTACCGTCACGACGGTGTCGCAGCGTAATTTTTCGGCGGGTGTTTCATCCGGATTGTCGTAATAGACAGCAACCCACTCCTTCGGCACAATATTTTTGCTATCTATCCACATCATCAACTGCTCAAAACCTTTCTTTACCGTCTGCTCCCACGGGCCAACAAGATGGAAACCTGCAACGGTACGTTTATCTTCCTGCTTAATCTCGTAGTTCATGACGCCTCCACTAATACTGTTTTTATATACAGTATAGTTGCAATATTAAAACCACAAGGAATGAGTGTTGATTATGCGAGCAGACTCGCACTCCTGCCAGTCTGCTGCAAAAGAAAGGTCAGGCCTTATGGTGGAAATAATCACTCAGCCGGGAAAACATGCTGCCTTCCCCGACAGATTCCAGGGTAACCAGCGGCCAGTGCGCCACCTGTTTATCACGGTCATAAAGTTCAATTTCCCCTACCCGCTGATGGGCGCTAATTGGCGCGGTGAGTTCTTTACCATCAAGGGTATATTTGGCTTTGATATGTGGAATTTCGGCTTTCGGTAGCACCATCCAGAACTCTTGTTCCGTTCCCAGGGCGATATTTTCTTTATCGCCATACCAGATGCGTTCCGTTCCGACCTTTTTCCCACGGTGCAAAATTTGCACCGTAGTAAAGTTTTGTTGCCCCCAACGCAGTAATTTTCTTGCCTCTTCCTCACGACCTTTTGCACTGTCAGCCCCCATTACCACTGCAATGAGACGACGCTGCCCATCCACAGCCGAAGCAATGAGATTAAACCCGGCACCAGAAGTATGACCCGTTTTCAGGCCGTCAACATTCATGGTTTTATCCCACAATAACCCGTTACGGTTTTGCTGAGTGATACCGTTCCAGGTGAGGCTTTTCTCACTGTACATATGATAAAACTCGGGCTCGCCGTGGATGATAGCGCGAGAAAGCACAGCTAAATCATAAGCCGAGCTATGCTGGCCAGGTGCATCCAGACCATGCACTGTTTCAAAATGCGTATCCTTGAGATGCAGCTTCTCGGCATAGTTGTTCATCATTTCAACAAACTGCCGTTGCCCACCGGCAATATAGTCAGCCAGAGCAACACAAGCGTCATTTCCGGAATCCACAATTAAACCACGGCTTAAATCACGTACCGATACGCGATCGCCCTCTTTCAGAAACATCAGTGAAGAACCGACAAACACCGGATTATCTTTCGCCCACGCATCGCGCCCCACGGTGACAATATCGTCTGGCGTAATGCGATGACTATCGATAGCACGATCCACGACATAGCCCGTCATCAGCTTTGTCAGGCTGGCGGGATTGCGCTGTTGATGCTCATTACCCGCGGTGAGAATCTGACCGGTGGTGTAATCCATCAATACCCAGGACCCGGCATGAATCTCTGGAGGCTGAGGTGAAAAAGGAATGTTTTCCGCCGCAAAACCAGACGATAAATTAAAAACGAACAAAGAAGCAGCAATAATAAGACGGCGTTTCAACAGCAAACCCTCAGGTGTTTCAAATAGCTGTTCTTTTTACGGAAATACTTATGAACTGGCTGGAATAAAGTGCAAGAAAATGTGACTACTACCTCATTTTTATCTGACATGATCTGTTGCCACTCGCTGCCAAATTGTCGCGCTAAAGCTGATTAGCACGGTGATATTTGATACTCTGGCAGACAGCAGAAATAACGGATTTAACCTAATGATGAATGACGGTAAGCAACAATCTACCTTTTTGTTTCACGATTACGAAACCTTTGGAACGCACCCCGCGTTAGATCGCCCTGCACAGTTCGCAGCCATTCGCACTGATAACGAATTCAATGTCATCGGCGAACCCGAAGTCTTTTACTGCAAGCCCGCGGATGACTATTTACCCCAGCCTGGAGCAGTATTAATTACCGGTATTACCCCGCAGGAAGCACGGGCGAAAGGAGAAAACGAAGCCGCGTTTGCCGCCCGTATTCACTCGCTTTTTACCGTACCGAAGACCTGTATTCTGGGCTACAACAATGTGCGTTTCGACGATGAAGTCACACGCAACGTTTTTTATCGTAATTTCTACGATCCTTACGCCTGGAGCTGGCAGCATGATAACTCGCGCTGGGATTTACTGGATGTTATGCGTGCCTGTTATGCCCTGCGCCCGGAAGGAATAAACTGGCCTGAAAATGATGACGGTCTACCGAGCTTTCGCCTTGAGCATTTAACCAAAGCGAATGGTATTGAACATAGCAACGCCCACGATGCGATGGCTGATGTGTACGCCACTATTGCGATGGCGAAACTGGTAAAAACGCGTCAGCCACGCCTGTTTGATTATCTCTTTACCCATCGTAATAAACACAAACTGATGGCGTTGATTGATGTTCCGCAGATGAAACCCCTGGTTCACGTTTCCGGAATGTTTGGGGCATGGCGTGGCAATACCAGCTGGGTGGCACCGCTGGCGTGGCATCCTGAAAATCGCAATGCCGTAATTATGGTGGATTTGGCAGGAGACATTTCGCCATTACTGGAACTGGATAGCGACACATTGCGCGAGCGTTTATATACCGCAAAAACCGATCTTGGCGATAACGCCGCCGTTCCGGTTAAGCTGGTGCATATCAATAAATGTCCGGTACTGGCCCAGGCGAATACGCTACGCCCGGAAGATGCCGACCGACTGGGAATTAATCGTCAGCATTGCCTCGATAACCTAAAAATTCTGCGTGAAAATCCGCAAGTGCGTGAAAAAGTGGTGGCGATATTCGCGGAAGCCGAACCGTTTACGCCTTCAGATAACGTGGATGCACAGCTTTATAATGGCTTTTTCAGTGACGCCGATCGTGCAGCAATGAAAATTGTGCTGGAAACCGAGCCGCGTAATTTACCGGCACTGGATATCACTTTTGTTGATAAACGAATTGAAAAACTGTTGTTCAATTATCGAGCGCGCAACTTCCCGGGGACGCTGGATTATGCCGAGCAGCAACGCTGGCTTGAGCACCGCCGCCAGGTCTTCACGCCAGAGTTTTTGCAGGGCTACGCTGATGAATTGCAGATGCTGGCACAACAGTATGCCGATGACAAAGAGAAAGTGGCGCTGTTAAAAGCGCTTTGGCAGTACGCGAAAGAGATCGTCTAATTTGAAGCCTCCGCCGCTGGTACGGCGGAGGACAATGTTGAGTCAGGCTTTTTGAACGGTGATGCTCCACGCTGCATCGCCAATCTGCTGATAATCGGTGATGGCATGTCCTTCTTCTGCCGCCCACTGTGGGATTGCTTCAGTTGCCTGGGTGCAATCAAACTCAATTACCAACTCATCGCCGCTGGCCATTTCTGCCAGTGCTGCTTTTGCTTCTATGAGTGGAAACGGACAGACCTGCGTCACCACATCCAGCTTTTTAATCGCCATCTTTACACCTTACTTAATTTGCCGCAGCAGTTGCCAGTCGCGCCTTACGCTGCGGTCGAACATACACAAGCCAGGACGCAGTCCAGACTCCGAGAATCATAAATACAAGGCCAATCCAGCCCTGCCAGGTCATCATTGCAGTCATGACCAGTCCATTACCGATAGAGCAACCACCTGCAATGCTGGCACCGAAGCCCATCAGTACACCACCTAACCCGCTACGTAATGTTGTTTGTGCATCAGCAGCGCGAACGCGGAACTCACGGCTCGCTTTGGCGGCAATAAATGACCCCACGAAGATCCCTAACACCAGGAAAACGCCCCAGTTAATGTATTTCACGTCACCCGCGACCAGAAATTGCAGAATATTGGCCGTTGGGGAAGTGATGCCTAACCCAAACATACGTCCGGTTGCTTCACTCAGGGGCCAGGCTAAAAGCGCAATCAAACCGATGAGTACAGCTGTGACAAAGGGATGCCAGCGTTTTTCAAACAGAATATGAGCGATCCCGGTTCGGCGCGGCGGTAAGGTCGCGACTTTGAGTTTTGGCTTCTTCAACTCTTTCATCACCACCCAGAGCGTTATCACCAGCAAAACGGCAACCAACGGCCACACAGACAAATTAAAAGTATCAGCAATAGAGTTATGTTCAGTAGTGTAGTGCTGCAAGGTTTGATTTAAACCACTGGCGTGTGGAGAACGCATCACCGCACTCATCACCATATAAGTGAAAAGCGCGATCCAACTGCCGATCAATCCCTCACCCGCGCGATACCAGGTCCCGGTGGCACATCCACCCGCCAGAACAATTCCCAGCCCGAAAAGATACCCACCTATAACAGTACCAAGCCACGGGAACCCCCCGGCTTCGTAAGTCAGTAGGCCCGCCTGAATTAACGCAAAAACCCCCACGCTTTGTACCGAAATTGCAATCAGCAAGGCGTAAAACATGCGATTATTTTTCGCGATATACATATCGCGAAAACCACCTGTCAGGCAAAAACGCCCACGCTGCATGACAAATCCCAGCAGAGCACCACAAATTAGCCCGCTTAATATCATTGAAAACATAAATTAATTAACCAGATGAATGTTAATGAGGAAATTATTCATGACTGGTGGAATGCAGACCAATAACCAAATTCTCTAAATTAGAACAAATGGTTATTAATGAGGATTTCGATAAAAAAGAATAAAAAAACCGGAGCCAAATATTCATTCGACTCCGGTTGATTATTAGAAAAGATGATTATGCTACGTCTTCGTACTGCGGAACCGGGTTACGGAAGCTCTTGGTGACGCAAGCCAGGTAAATCAGACCGATAGCAGCCCAGATCAGACCCAGAACCATTGAGCTTTCTTCCAGGTTAACCCACAGCGCACCAACGGTCAGCGCACCACACATCGGCAGGAACAGATACTGGAAGTGATCTTTCAGCGTCTTGTTACGCTTCTCACGGATCCAGAACTGCGAGATAACCGACAGGTTAACGAAGGTGAACGCCACCAACGCACCAAAGTTAATCAGCGCCGTAGCCATTACCAGGTCGAAGTTGATTGCCAGCAGGGCAATCGCGCCAACCAGGATGATGTTCATCGCCGGAGTACGCCATTTCGGGTGTACATAACCGAAGAAGCTTTTCGGGAACACGCCGTCACGACCCATTACGTACATCAGACGCGCTACGCCTGCGTGCGCCGCCATACCGGACGCCAGTACGGTAATGGTGGAGAAGATCAGCGCGCCAACCTGGAACGCTTTACCCGCAACGTACAGCATGATTTCAGGCTGTGACGCATCCGGATCTTTAAAGCGAGAGATATCCGGGAAGTACAGCTGCAGGAAGTAAGTTGCAAAGATGAAGATCATGCCGCCAATCAGCGCGGTCAGGAAAATCGCACGCGGGATCACGCGCTCTGCATCTTTGGTTTCTTCCGACAGGTTGCTGATGCCGTCAAAGCCGGTAAAGGAGAAGCACAGGATTGTCGCCCCGGTAATCATCGGGATAACATGCGCATCGCCAGACCAGAACGGACGAGTGCTCGCCAGCGTACCCGCGCCTTCACCTTCAAATACTCCGTAAACTACCATGCCCAGAATTACCGCGATCAGCACTACCTGCAACACCACGATGACGGTGTTGAAGTTCGCTACGGATTTCAGACTACGCAGGTTAAAGGCGGTCATAAAAGCCACCAGCGCCACCACAAACATCCACGATGGAATGGAAGGCACCAGAGCTTCAAAATAGATTTTCGCCAGCAGAATGTTGATCATCGGCGCGAACAGATAGTCGAGCAGAGAAGACCAACCCACCATAAAGCCGACGGTCGGGCTAATGGATTTCTGGGCGTAAGTGTATGCAGAGCCAGCAGAAGGATAGCGGCGAACCAGCTTCCCGTAGCTCAGAGCCGTAAACAGGATCGCAATCAATGCGAACGCATAGGCTGTCGGCACATGACCATCCGTGAGGCCTGAAACGATACCAAAAGTATCAAACAGCGTCATCGGCTGCATATAGGCAAGACCCATCATTACAACCGGAACTAACGTAAGCGTTTTACGCAATTCCACGCGAGAGGTGTTTGGAGTAACGTTATGCGACATGGTCATTCTCCTTTACGGTGATAACCGTCGCGTAAGCAAAAAATTGCCCCATTTTTTTGGATTCCTCAGCGACAACAACTGTCGATTTTTAGTAAATATCTATCCGGTACGAAGCCCGGCCTCTTGGTATGAATGATTGGTTTGAAGCAAAAAATAACCGACGCTGATGAAACGTCGGTTTTTAGTCATTTTTTGACAGCGGCGCATTGTGCCTAAATGGGGGGGAAATGACAAGAGAATGAGAGGCTTGTCATAATAATTTTTCTTTAAATGGCTGATTTTCCGTCATCAGATTTTGCATAAACACCGGCGATCGCACTATTTGCTAAAATCTCGTCTCGCCACCAGGCGCTGGCAAGTCCTGCGGTCTGTTCGTTCCAGCCAATCCAGACAGGTTCAAAGAGAGTTTGGGCGACCACTTTCTTCTCGATTAACGCGCCACTATCGAGAAAACGTTGCGCCAGATAACGGGGTAAATAGCCGCAGCCGAGGCCGCTAATTTGCAGCTCCAGCTTGGTTTTAAAATCGAAAACGGTAATGGCTTCTTGTTCGTCGAGAAGTTGCGAGGCCGTAGAAGCGCCGGCCTGCGCAGTATCCCCTACCACAATCGCCCTATATTGCTTAATGATACGACGGTTTAACGGTTCTTCTTCCTGGGCTAACGGATGATGGGGCGCGACCGCAAAGACTTGTTCAAGATCGCCCAACCGCGAGAAACCAAACTCACTGGAAGATGGTGGCTCATGCATCGCGCCAACAATAATATCCGCTCGCCCCTGAGTCAGGGCATCCCAGGAACCACCGAGTACGCCATTGATAAACTTCAGGCGCGTCACGCTATGATGTTGATAAAAAGCTTCAATGAGTGGCGCAAGCAGAGAAAAAGGGAAGGTGTCGTCCATGCCAATCACCAGCTCGTTTTCCCAGCCTTCATGCAGTTTGATCGCCTGCTTTTCCAGTTCTCGCACGGTATGCAGAACTTCCCTCCCTTTCTCTAATAACATTTTTCCGGTGCGGGTGAATTTAGCGCGGTGTCCGCTACGATCAAGCAATTGAATATTAAGGTCGCTTTCCAGCTTGTGAACGGTG
The DNA here is from genome assembly GCF_003697165.2 of Escherichia coli DSM 30083 = JCM 1649 = ATCC 11775. GTDB lineage: Bacteria > Pseudomonadota > Gammaproteobacteria > Enterobacterales > Enterobacteriaceae > Escherichia > Escherichia coli. The sequence continues at coordinate 1,971,006 of NZ_CP033092.2, read as the reverse complement.
TAACTCAGAGCGGACGGCGTCTTGTAGAGTTTGGCCGACGCCGCCGCAAAACTGCCCTCTTTTTCTAAGGCATCGAGGATCATCAACACATCCAGCAGTGGTTTCATACACGCCCCCTTGCAGTGCATGCGGCGTCCTGCTGGCGTGATCGTTTACTCCAGCGGCATTACCAGCGGATCGGGATACTGGTATTCAAATCCCAGTTCATTACAAATCCGACTGCCATCAATAATCTTACCTTTTCCGCTGTCCAGACTATTTCTGAACTGCGGAGGTTCCAGTCCCAGTAAACGGGCCATCTGCGGATAGAAAACATTACGCGCAGGGTGAGCTGGCGCACATATATTATAGATGTGTCCGCCTTTAGGTGCCTGTAACAACAGAGTGATAGCGCCAATAACATCTTCTAAATGGACTAAATTAACACCATGTTCACCATCAGGGGCGGTTTTTCCGGCAAAGAAACGTCCGGGATGACGTCCCGGTCCGACCAGACCCGCAAGACGCAGAATATCGACCGAAGTTCCGGGTAAATTGTGCAGCCAGTCTTCGAGTTCTTCTAATACTCGTCCACTGTTGGTTACCGGATTACGCGGGGTGGTTTCTTTCACCGTGCCTTGTGCGTCGCCATAGACAGACGTCGAGCTGGTAAAAATAATACGGGGAATACGATGAGCCAGCGCGCTATCCACTAACTCTTGTACCGCTTGTAAATAGAACTCATCGCCGGGGCCGCTACGACGTGCCGGAAGCGTAATGACCAGCGCATCGGCATCCATAAGGGCATCCAGATCGTCAGAATCGCAAACTAACTCAGGCTCCATGCGAAGCAGATAGCTATCAATGCCACTCATTCGGGCCGCTTCGACACCATCTTGTGTGGTTTTACTCCCGGTGACTTGCCAGCCTCGCGCTGAAAGTGACATCGCCAGCGGCATACCTAACCACCCTAACCCGACAATTGCGACCTTTTTCATCCGTTATCTCCTGATACACCTTAGATCTATAAGGCTACGCTAGCGTATCAAAACTGACAATTCATTCTATGAATGAATCTCTTCAATAATGATAACGACATGCTGCAATGAGCAGTGAATCATCAGTAACCGCGTATACCAGACGGTGTTCCTCTATAATGCGTCGGGACCAGAAGCCTGACAAATTATGTTTCAGGGGTTCTGGCTTCCCCTTACCTTCAAATGGTGTTCTGCGGGTATCTTTGATAAGTTCATTGATCTTTTTAACAATTCGCTTATCTGTTTCCTGCCAGTACAGATAATCATCCCATGATTCCTCAGACCAGATTAGTTTCACTCAATAATGTCCTTTTCTGTTCCTTTGCCTGATTTCAGGCTATCGATTGAGTCCATCAATCTCCGGGCGTTAGCGGGGGAACGCAGTAGATAAGCCGTCTCTTCCAGCGAGTTGTATTCTTCGAGTGACATCAGAACACAAGCCTCTCCATTCTGACGAGTAATAAGGATCGGTGCATGATCTTCAACGGCTTTCATCATTGTTGCCGACAAATTCTGACGCGCTTCGCTGTAGCTAATTGTACGCATGTCAATCTCCTCTTTTGTACAGTTCATTGTACAATGATGGGCGTTAATTAACTATTTATTAATTAGTTTGTAGATCAAGACATTGTCAGCGAGACGAAAAATCAGACTTTGCTCTTTTTGGTGCTGTCAAGTTAGAGGACAGTCCTCTTAGCCCTCTCCTTTCCCCGCTCATTCATTAAACAAATCCATCGCCACAAAATATATAAAAAATCCCTTGCTTTCTATCGTGAAACTGGTTTAGGTTAAAAGGCATCGGTTGAATAAACATTCACAGAGAATTTTATGACTCGCGTTCAATTTAAACATCACCATCATCCTGACTAGTCTTTCAGGCGATGTGTGCTGGAAGACATTCAGATCTTCCAGTGGTGCATGAACGCATGAGAAAGCCCCCGGAAGATCATCTTCCGGGGGCTTTTTTATTGCGCGGTCGATAACGATTCAGACAGGTTAAGAGAGGAAGAAGAAAATGACAGACAACACTCGTTTACGCATAGCTATGCAGAAATCAGGCCGTTTAAGTGATGATTCACGCGAGTTGCTGGCGCGCTGTGGGATTAAAATCAATCTTCACACCCAGCGACTGATCGCAATGGCTGAAAACATGCCGATTGATATTCTGCGCGTGCGTGACGACGATATTCCCGGTCTGGTAATGGACGGCGTGGTAGACCTTGGGATTATCGGCGAAAACGTGCTGGAAGAAGAGCTGCTTAACCGCCGCGCCCAGGGTGAAGATCCGCGCTACTTTACCCTGCGTCGTCTGGATTTCGGCGGCTGCCGCCTTTCGCTGGCAACGCCGGTTGATGAAGCCTGGGACGGTCCGCTCTCCTTAAACGGTAAACGTATCGCCACCTCTTATCCTCACCTGCTCAAGCGTTATCTCGACCAGAAAGGTATCTCTTTTAAATCCTGCTTACTGAACGGTTCTGTCGAAGTTGCGCCGCGCGCCGGACTGGCGGATGCGATTTGCGATCTGGTTTCCACCGGTGCCACGCTGGAAGCTAACGGCCTGCGCGAAGTCGAAGTTATCTACCGCTCGAAAGCCTGCCTGATCCAGCGCGATGGCGAAATGGAAGAATCTAAACAGCAACTGATCGACAAGCTGCTGACCCGTATTCAGGGTGTGATCCAGGCGCGCGAATCAAAATACATCATGATGCACGCACCGACCGAACGCCTGGATGAAGTCATCGCCCTGCTGCCAGGTGCCGAACGCCCAACCATTCTGCCGCTGGCGGGTGACCAACAGCGCGTAGCGATGCACATGGTGAGTAGCGAAACCCTGTTCTGGGAAACGATGGAAAAACTGAAAGCGTTGGGTGCCAGTTCAATCCTGGTCCTGCCGATTGAGAAGATGATGGAGTGATTGCCATGAGCTTTAACACAATCATTGACTGGAATAGCTGTACTGCGGAGCAACAACGCCAGCTGTTAATGCGCCCGGCGATCTCCGCTTCTGAAAGCATTACCCGCACCGTTAACGATATTCTCGATAACGTGAAAACGCGTGGCGATGAAGCCCTGCGTGAATACAGCGCGAAGTTTGATAAAACCACGGTTACCGCGCTGAAGGTGTCTGCTGAGGAGATCGCCGCCGCCAGCGAACGCCTGAGCGACGAGCTAAAACAGGCGATGGCGGTGGCAGTAAAGAATATTGAAACCTTCCACACTGCGCAAAAACTGCCGCCGGTAGATGTAGAAACGCAGCCAGGCGTGCGTTGCCAGCAGGTCACGCGCCCGGTGGCTTCAGTGGGTTTGTATATTCCTGGCGGCTCCGCCCCGCTCTTCTCAACGGTATTAATGCTGGCAACTCCGGCGCGTATTGCGGGCTGTAAAAAAGTGGTGCTGTGCTCACCGCCGCCGATTGCCGATGAGATCCTTTATGCGGCGCAGCTGTGCGGTGTGCGGGACGTGTTTAACGTCGGCGGCGCACAGGCCATTGCCGCACTGGCGTTTGGTACAGAATCCGTGCCGAAAGTGGACAAAATCTTCGGGCCAGGTAACGCCTTTGTCACCGAGGCAAAACGTCAGGCGAGCCAGCGTCTGGACGGTGCGGCTATCGATATGCCCGCAGGCCCGTCGGAAGTGTTGGTCATTGCTGACAGCGGCGCTACGCCGGATTTCGTGGCTTCTGATTTGCTTTCTCAGGCTGAACACGGCCCGGACTCACAGGTGATTTTACTGACCCCCGACGCCGATATGGCGCGTCGCGTTGCCGAGGCCGTCGAACGCCAACTGGCAGAACTGCCGCGTGCCGAAACCGCCCGCCAGGCACTGAACGCCAGCCGCCTGATCGTGACTAAAGATTTAGCGCAGTGCGTGGAGATCTCCAACCAGTACGGCCCGGAGCACCTGATCATTCAGACCCGCAACGCCCGCGAACTGGTCGATGGCATCACCAGCGCCGGTTCGGTATTTCTCGGTGACTGGTCACCGGAATCGGCAGGTGATTACGCCTCCGGCACCAATCACGTGCTGCCGACTTACGGTTACACCGCCACCTGTTCCAGCCTCGGGCTGGCAGATTTCCAGAAACGCATGACCGTACAGGAACTGTCGAAAGAAGGCTTTTCCACGCTGGCTTCGACCATTGAAACACTGGCCGCCGCCGAGCGCCTGACCGCCCACAAAAATGCCGTTACTTTGCGTGTTAACGCCCTTAAGGAGCAAGCATGAGCACCGTGACTATTACCGATTTAGCGCGTGAAAACGTCCGCAACCTGACGCCGTATCAGTCAGCGCGTCGTCTGGGCGGTAACGGCGATGTCTGGCTGAACGCCAACGAATACCCCACTGCCGTGGAGTTTCAGCTCACTCAACAAACGCTCAACCGCTATCCGGAATGCCAACCGAAAGTGGTGATTGAAAATTACGCGCAATATGCAGGCGTAAAACCGGAACAGGTGCTGGTCAGCCGTGGCGCGGACGAAGGCATTGAACTGCTGATTCGCGCTTTTTGCGAACAGGGTAAAGACGCCATCCTCTACTGCCCGCCAACGTACGGCATGTACAGCGTCAGCGCTGAAACCATTGGCGTCGAGTGCCGCACAGTGCCGACGCTGGACAACTGGCAACTGGACTTACAGGGCATTTCCGACAAGCTGGACGGCGTAAAAGTGGTCTATGTTTGCAGCCCCAACAACCCCACCGGGCAACTGATCAATCCGCAGGATTTTCGCACCCTGCTGGAGTTAACCCGCGGTAAGGCGATTGTGGTTGCCGATGAAGCTTATATCGAGTTTTGCCCGCAGGCATCGTTAGCTGGCTGGCTGGCGGAATATCCGCACCTGGCTATTTTGCGCACACTGTCGAAAGCTTTTGCTCTGGCGGGGCTTCGTTGCGGATTTACGCTGGCAAACGAAGAAGTCATCAACCTGCTGATGAAAGTGATCGCCCCCTACCCGCTCTCGACGCCGGTTGCCGACATTGCCGCACAGGCGTTAAGCCCGCAGGGAATCGTCGCCATGCGCGAACGGGTGGCGCAAATTATTACAGAACGCGAATACCTGATTGCCGCACTGAAAGAGATCCCCTGCGTGGAGCAGGTTTTCGACTCTGAAACCAACTACATTCTGGCGCGCTTTAAAGCCTCCAGTGCAGTGTTTAAATCTTTGTGGGATCAGGGCATTATCTTACGTGATCAGAATAAACAACCCTCTTTAAGCGGCTGCCTGCGAATTACCGTCGGAACCCGTGAAGAAAGCCAGTGCGTCATTGACGCCTTACGTGCGGAGCAAGTTTGATGAGTCAGAAGTATCTTTTTATCGATCGCGATGGAACCCTGATTAGCGAACCGCCGAGTGATTTTCAGGTGGACCGTTTTGACAAACTCGCCTTTGAACCGGGCGTGATCCCGGAGCTGCTGAGGCTGCAAAAAGCGGGCTACAAGCTGGTGATGATCACTAATCAGGATGGTCTTGGAACACAAAGTTTCCCGCAGGCGGATTTCGAAGGCCCGCACAACCTGATGATGCAGATCTTCACCTCGCAAGGCGTGCAGTTTGATGAAGTGCTGATTTGTCCGCACCTGCCCGCCGATGAGTGTGACTGCCGTAAGCCGAAAGTAAAACTGGTGGAGCGTTATCTCGCTGAGCAAGCGATGGATCGTGCCAATAGTTATGTGATTGGCGATCGCGCGACCGATATTCAACTGGCAGAAAACATGGGCATTAATGGTTTACGCTACGACCGCGAAGCCCTGAACTGGCCGATGATTGGCGAACAACTCACCAAACGAGACCGTTACGCCCATGTAGTGCGCAACACCAAAGAGACGCAGATTGACGTTCAGGTATGGCTGGATCGCGAAGGTGGCAGCAAGATTAACACCGGCGTTGGCTTCTTTGATCATATGCTGGATCAGATCGCTACCCACGGCGGTTTCCGTATGGAAATCAACGTCAAAGGCGACCTCTATATCGACGATCACCACACCGTCGAAGATACCGGCCTGGCGCTGGGGGAAGCGTTAAAAATTGCCCTCGGCGATAAACGCGGTATTTGCCGCTTTGGTTTTGTGCTGCCGATGGACGAATGCCTTGCCCGCTGCGCGCTGGATATCTCTGGTCGCCCGCACCTGGAATATAAAGCTGAATTTACCTACCAGCGCGTGGGCGATCTCAGCACCGAGATGATCGAGCACTTCTTCCGTTCGCTTTCATACACCATGGGCGTGACGCTACACCTGAAAACCAAAGGTAAAAACGATCACCACCGTGTAGAGAGCCTGTTCAAAGCCTTTGGTCGTACCCTGCGCCAGGCCATCCGCGTCGAAGGCGACACCCTGCCCTCGTCGAAAGGAGTGCTGTAATGAACGTGGTGATCCTTGATACTGGCTGCGCCAACCTGAACTCTGTGAAGTCTGCCATTGCGCGCCACGGTTATGAACCCAAAGTCAGCCGTGACCCGGACGTCGTGTTGCTGGCCGATAAACTGTTTTTACCCGGCGTTGGCACCGCACAAGCAGCGATGGACCAGGTGCGTGAGCGCGAGCTATTTGATCTCATCAAAGCCTGTACCCAACCGGTGCTGGGCATCTGCTTAGGGATGCAACTGCTCGGGCGACGTAGCGAAGAGAGCAATGGCGTCGACTTGCTGGGCATCATCGACGAAGACGTGCCGAAAATGACCGACTTTGGTCTGCCACTGCCACATATGGGCTGGAATCGCGTTTACCCGCAGGCAGGCAACCGCCTGTTTCAGGGGATTGAAGACGGCGCGTACTTTTACTTTGTTCACAGCTACGCAATGCCGGTCAATCCGTGGACCATCGCCCAGTGTAATTACGGCGAACCGTTCACCGCGGCGGTACAAAAAGATAACTTCTACGGCGTGCAGTTCCACCCGGAGCGTTCTGGTGCCGCTGGAGCTAAGTTGCTGAAAAACTTCCTGGAGATGTGATGATTATTCCGGCATTAGATTTAATCGACGGCACCGTGGTGCGTCTCCATCAGGGCGATTACGGCAAACAACGCGATTACGGTAACAACCCGCTGCCGCGCTTACAGGATTACGCTGCGCAAGGTGCCGAAGTGTTGCACCTGGTGGATCTGACCGGGGCAAAAGATCCGGCTAAGCGTCAAATCCCGCTGATTAAAACCCTGGTCGCGGGCGTTAACGTTCCGGTGCAGGTTGGCGGCGGCGTGCGTAGCGAAGAAGACGTGGCGGCGTTACTGGAAGCGGGCGTTGCGCGCGTGGTGGTTGGCTCCACCGCGGTGAAATCACCAGAAATGGTGAAAGGCTGGTTTGAACGTTTTGGTGCCGATGCCTTAGTGCTGGCGCTGGATGTCCGTATCGACGAGCAAGGCAACAAGCAGGTGGCAGTCAGCGGCTGGCAAGAGAACTCAGGCGTTTCGCTGGAACAACTGGTGGAAACCTATCTGCCCGTCGGCCTGAAACATGTGTTGTGTACCGATATCTCGCGCGACGGCACGCTGGCAGGTTCTAACGTCTCTTTATATGAAGAAGTGTGCGCCAGATATCCGCAGGTGGCATTTCAGTCCTCCGGCGGTATTGGCGACATTGATGATGTTGCTGCTCTACGTGGTACTGGCGTGCGCGGCGTAATAGTTGGTCGGGCATTACTGGAAGGTAAATTCACCGTGAAGGAGGCTATCGCATGCTGGCAAAACGCATAATTCCATGTCTCGACGTTCGTGATGGTCAGGTGGTGAAAGGCGTACAGTTTCGCAACCATGAAATCATTGGCGATATCGTGCCGCTGGCAAAACGCTACGCCGAAGAAGGTGCAGACGAACTGGTGTTCTACGATATCACCGCTTCCAGCGATGGCCGTGTGGTAGATAAAAGCTGGGTATCTCGCGTGGCGGAAGTGATCGACATTCCGTTCTGCGTGGCGGGTGGGATTAAGTCTCTGGAAGATGCCGCGAAAATTCTTTCCTTTGGCGCGGATAAAATTTCCATCAACTCGCCTGCGCTGGCGGACCCGACGTTAATTACTCGCCTGGCGGATCGCTTTGGCGTGCAGTGTATTGTGGTCGGCATTGATACCTGGTACGACGCCGAAACCGGTAAATATCATGTGAATCAATATACCGGCGATGAAAGCCGCACCCGCGTTACTCAGTGGGAAACGCTCGACTGGGTAGAGGAGGTGCAAAAACGCGGTGCCGGAGAAATCGTCCTCAACATGATGAATCAGGACGGCGTGCGTAACGGTTACGACCTCGAACAACTGAAAAAAGTGCGTGAAGTTTGCCACGTCCCGCTGATTGCCTCCGGTGGCGCGGGCACCATGGAACACTTCCTCGAAGCCTTCCGCGATGCCGACGTTGACGGCGCGCTGGCAGCTTCCGTATTCCACAAACAAATAATCAATATTGGTGAATTAAAAGCGTACCTGGCAACACAGGGCGTGGAGATCAGGATATGTTAACAGAACAACAACGTCGCGAACTGGACTGGGAAAAAACCGACGGACTGATGCCGGTGATTGTGCAACATGCGGTATCCGGCGAAGTGCTAATGCTGGGCTATATGAACCCGGAAGCTCTGGACAAAACCCTCGAAAGCGGCAAAGTCACCTTCTTCTCGCGCACTAAACAGCGACTGTGGACCAAAGGCGAAACGTCGGGCAATTTTCTCAATGTGGTGAGTATTGCCCCGGACTGCGACAACGACACGTTACTGGTGCTGGCGAATCCCATCGGGCCAACCTGCCACAAAGGCACCAGCAGCTGCTTCGGCGACACCGCTCACCAGTGGCTGTTCCTGTATCAACTGGAACAACTGCTCGCCGAACGTAAATCTGCCGACCCGGAAACCTCCTACACTGCCAAACTGTATGCCAGCGGCACCAAACGCATTGCGCAGAAAGTAGGCGAAGAAGGCGTGGAAACCGCGCTGGCCGCGACGGTACATGACCGCTTTGAGCTGACCAACGAGGCATCTGATTTGATGTATCACCTGCTGGTGTTGTTGCAGGATCAGGGGCTGGATTTAACGACGGTAATTGAGAACCTGCGTAAACGGCATCAGTGAGTTGCGGGGTAAGCGGATGCGATATTGTTGCCGCATCCGGCAAAAAAACGGGCAAGGTGCACCACCCTGCCCTTTTTCTTTAAAACCGAAAAGATTACTTCGCGTTGTAATTGCGTAGAGCATTACGCCCCAGCACAATCCCCGCGCCAACCATGCCACCCAGCAGCACCGCCAGAATCAAGGTAATTGCCTTTTTCGGGCTATCACGACGAATAGGTAACGTCGGTTTCATTACATAGCGGTAAGCATGAATATCAAGATCATCAACCTTTAAGCTTTCGATATCAAGCAGGTTTTGACGAGTCTGATAGTAGTTTGGTGAGAACACCAACGGACGGGTCGCCTCATGCTTAATCATCGACTCCAGCGCTTCGCTCCCCAAAAGGAACAACGTATCTTGTGTGATATCTTCGCCAGTCTGTTGAATCTGCGGTTTTGTCACCTGCGCCTGATTCGCATACTGCAACGCTTCCTGAATCTGACGGATACGCAGATCTTTCTGCTCCTGCGCAACCACTTCCTGCGTTCTTAAAGAGTCCTGCAAGTTTTTCCGTCCCAGAGCAATGTTGTCCTTGAGATCCTTTTCTAACTCTTGATTCACTTTATCGTCAACTTGCTGAATGTATTGGGCCAACTTCATTTGTGCGCCCTCTGCAGTTTGCCCAACATAAGAAACAGTCAATGGTAATTGCTGGTTCTTAACAGAAGGTTCGATGGTAAGTTTTTCTGGTTCTTCCTGATTATCCAGCGTTTCTGCTAATGCAGAGAAGGCAGAACTGAAGCGACCAATTAACGTCTCCTGCAAATCCGATACTTTCGGTGCAGCCTGACCATAGATAACATTCATGGCATTGTTATAGCCAGCAATTTGCCCCACATCGGGCTGAGTGATAATTGCTGTTGACGTCCATTTCTCCTTCGCTACTGCCAAATATCCAATAGCCAGGGCAATAGCCACAATGACGGAAATGATGATTGTCATCTTGCCACGCCACAACTGCACTAGTAAATCAATCAAATCAATCTGTTCCGGGTCATGGTTTTGCCCAGAAACATTATTATTTTCTACTCTCATCATTACCCTAACTGACGGAAATTTCCAAGTCCGCATAGTTTAGCGATAATCCTCATGAATGCTATAGGATAATTGATAAAAATAATGAATTGTTACGCAAGTAACAAAAGACAATCAGGGCGTAAATAGCCCTGATAACAGGATGTTAGTCGCTGCCAAAGAGATCGCGGGTGTAGACCTTATCTGCCACATCTTTAAGCTCTTCTGCCATACGGTTGGAAATAATGACATCGGCTTGTTGTTTGAAAGTGGCGAGATCACGTTCCAGGCGAGAGTTGAAGAATGAGTCTTCTTTCATCACCGGCTCGTAAATGATCACTTCAACGCCTTTCGCCTTGATACGTTTCATAATCCCCTGAATGGAAGACGCGCGGAAGTTGTCTGAACCGCTCTTCATAATCAGACGATAAATACCCACCACTTGCGGCTTGCGTGACAAAATGGCATCGGCAATAAAATCTTTACGCGTGCGGTTAGCATCGACAATTGCCGAGATCAGGTTATTCGGCACAGACTGGTAGTTCGCCAGTAACTGCTTGGTATCTTTCGGCAGACAATAACCACCATAACCAAACGACGGATTGTTGTAATGGTTGCCAATACGTGGGTCGAGACAAACGCCTTCGATTATTTGACGGGAATTCAGACCTAAACTTTCTGCATAGCTATCCAGTTCGTTAAAGTACGCCACGCGCATCGCCAGGTAGGTGTTTGCAAAAAGTTTAATCGCTTCTGCTTCAGTGGAGTCGGTAAACAGGGTCGGGATATTTTGCTTAATCGCTCCTTCCTGTAACAGAGCAGCAAAACGTTCTGCGCGTTCTGAACGCTCACCGATGACAATACGTGAAGGATGGAGATTATCGTAAAGGGCTTTACCCTCACGGAGAAATTCCGGGGAGAATATAATATTTTCAGTGCGATATTTCTTATGCATCGCTGCGGTAAAACCAACGGGAACCGTTGATTTGATCACCATAACCGCATAAGGATTTATCTCAACTACGTCTTTAATTACTGATTCTACACTCGATGTATTGAAATAATTAGTTTTAGGATCATAGTCGGTTGGAGTGGCGATGATGACGTAATCAGCATCCCGATAGGCTTCATTTTTATCTAATGTGGCATTAAAGTGTATTTTATCTGATTGCAAAAACTGCTGAATTTCCTTATCAACAATAGGAGATATCCGATCATTCAGCATAGCAACGCGTGACGGTAAAATATCTAATGCCACAACCTCATGATTTTGTGCGATTAGAAGCCCGTTTGACAAGCCGACATAGCCAGTACCGGAAATGGTGATTTTCATTTCATGCTCTCAGAATTAACTTAACTGTGAATCATGATGTTTTTAGCATCCTGATAAGAGTTAAAAGTTTTAACGCTACGTTGTAAGATGGTCAACGCAACGAAAAACAATTCAGAATTTCTTTATAAGAATAGCTGATATTTATTAAGTTAATATTAAGCAGTGAAATTTAGTCTATAAGATAATTGGTAAAAAAAACCCGGCATAATATACGCCGGGCCTCAATTTTATTGTTGATTAAATCAGATTAATCCAGCCATTCGGTATGGAACACACCTTCTTTATCAATGCGCTTATAAGTATGCGCACCGAAATAGTCACGCTGTGCCTGGATCAGGTTCGCAGGCAGAACAGCGGCGCGGTAGCTGTCATAATAGGCAACCGCAGCGGCGAAGGTCGGAACCGGGATACCGTTCTGTACCGCGTAAGCGACGACATCGCGCAGCGCCTGCTGGTAGTCATCGGCGATTTGCTTGAAGTACGGAGCCAGCAGCAGGTTAGCGATCTGCGGATTTTCGGCATAAGCATCGGTGATTTTCTGCAGGAACTGCGCACGGATGATGCAGCCAGCACGGAAAATCTTCGCGATTTCGCCGTAGTCCAGATCCCAGTTGTACTCTTCAGACGCCGCACGCAGTTGAGAGAAGCCCTGAGCGTAAGAAACGATTTTGCCCAGATACAGTGCACGGCGAACTTTTTCGATGAACTCATCTTTATCGCCTGCTGGCTGCGCTTGCGGGCCAGAGAGAACTTTAGATGCGGCAACACGCTGATCTTTCAGAGAAGAGATATAACGTGCAAACACAGACTCGGTAATCAGCGACAGCGGTTCACCGAGATCCAGCGCGCTCTGGCTGGTCCATTTACCGGTACCTTTGTTAGCCGCTTCATCCAGAATCACATCAACCAGGTAGTTACCGTCTTCATCTTTTTTAGTGAAGATGTCTTTAGTGATGTCAATCAGGTAGCTGCTCAGTTCACCGTTATTCCACTCGGTAAAGGTCTGCGCCAGTTCTTCGTTGGAAAGGTTCAAGCCACCTTTAAGCAGAGAATAGGCTTCAGCAATCAGCTGCATATCGCCGTATTCAATACCGTTGTGAACCATCTTCACATAATGGCCTGCGCCATCGGCACCAATATAGGTAACGCATGGCTCCCCGTCTTCAGCTACTGCGGCGATTTTGGTCAGGATTGGTGCAACCAGTTCATAGGCATCTTTCTGCCCACCAGGCATAATAGAAGGACCTTTCAGCGCGCCTTCTTCACCACCGGAGACACCGGTACCAATGAAGTTAAAGCCTTCGGCAGAAAGTTCACGGTTACGACGAATGGTGTCCTGGAAGAAGGTATTGCCACCATCAATGATGATGTCACCTTTATCGAGATATGGTTTGAGGGAATCAATAGCAGCATCCGTGCCTGCACCTGCTTTCACCATTAACAGGATGCGACGAGGCGTTTCCAGAGATTCAACAAACTCTTTCACCGTATAGTAAGGAACCAGTTTCTTGCCTGGATTTTCGGCAATCACTTCTTCCGTCTTTTCACGGGAACGGTTGAAAATAGAGACGGTATAACCACGGCTTTCGATGTTGAGCGCAAGGTTGCGCCCCATCACTGCCATACCGACGACGCCGATCTGTTGCTTTGACATTGTTTACTCCTGTCAGGGGGTGGTCACCGCGAGAGCGGCTTGAAAAACAATTAATGCGCTTATAGTCATGCCATATATTGTAAAAGATTTGAAGTTTAACAGAGTTAATAGCAATCCTCATACATTTCTGCTATTCGTCTCCAAGTGTATTTCTGGTTAGCAATTTCTTTCATTTTCGTGCCAGAGACACCTAATGATAGCTCACAATGCATTATGATTTTCTCTGCGAGGTCAGATTCATTAGAAAAATAACATGCTTCATTTTCAGTAGTGTACCTATTAAACTTACAATCATATGCAAATATAGGTTTACTAAAATGCATTGCCTCGACTAAAGAAGGGTTTGTTCCTCCAGCCGAATGACCATGTATATATCCTATGCAATTATTTCGTAAGTGAAATAATTGTTGAAGATCATAAATCGGATCAATCATTTCAATATTTGGATAGTTAGAATAATGCAGCCTAAGTTTCTTTCCAAACTCGCTGCCATTCCAATTTCCAATAAATTTTATTTTATATTTTAGCTTTGAAAATGTTTTTAAAATTAATTCTACATTGTTTTCGGGTTCGATACGACATACAGAAAGGTAGTAATCGCTTTTATAATTTCTTGTTGTAAATACATCCTCAGTATTTAACCATGCATGATCCCCTCCATAGGCAATAACTCGGCTATCTTTATTATACTCGTTAAAAACGTACTCAGAAATTGCCTCATTATCCGTAATAACGACATCCGAATATTGAACTGCGATTTTTTCTGAAAATTTTAAGAAACGTTTCACTTTTGAATTCCATTTATCTCTTCGCCATTCCAGGCCATCAATATTAGTAATAAACTTAGCGCGTGTTAAGAGTTTGAAGAAAGGCAAAAATGAACAACCAGAAACCCCTAAAATCAGAATCACATCAGGCTTCAAAAAAATAGAATATGCTAACGAAATTATGTCATACGCAATGCTCTGCCATCCATTGGCTTTAAGCGGAATATAAATTAAACGGGCCCCATTATGTTTTTTTTGGTGGGATTTGTAGTGAAACGATGAACAAAAAACATTATATTCAACTCCCGAGGAATTGTATCTTGTTAAATTTTCAACTAATGTTTCAAATCCGCCATATGATGCTGGTATGCCAACAGTACCGATAATAGCAATTTTTTTCATAAGGATACACTATCTTCTTTTTTTTGTGTAAAGAACTGAATATATTAAGGCAAGATTACGTTTAAAACCTTGCATATAGCTACCATGATAGAAACATTTTAAAAGGTCAGCAATTGAAGAGTTCTCTTTAAGGCCCTCAATTACAAGCCTGATAGATTTTTTTTGCTCAAGATTTAAATCTTTATCATAGACATCTAAAAGAAGCTTATTTTGCGCACAAACTTTTTTTCTAAAAGATACTACTCGCGAAATCCCTTGCCCATTTAATCCTAATCGAATAAAACGCATCATACCTGATGATTTTGCACCTAATACATTGCCCTGATGTTGTCGATAAAGAATCGTTTGAGTATTATCAAAATGGATTCGACCAAAAAGTTTTGCAGTCACGGCTAACCACCAGTCATGCATAGCTATCATTTTTACATGCTGCTCTCCAATTCGCGAAAGAACAAATTCCGCAAGTGAAGCATTAACAGCACATGAACAACCAACAACAAAATTTTGTATGAAAAGATTATTTTTTCTCATTGAATCATACGCTGACATTTTCTGATGCTGCAAAAATGAATTTTGTATAATATTAAGTTTTTCATCAACAACGCTTAGATCGCAATGATACAAGGTAGGTTGTAAAGGATCAATAGCCGAAAAATAATCCACAGCACGCTGTAATTTATTCGGAAGCCAATAATCATCTTGGTCACAAAACATATAAATATCGGCTGAAGCATTTCTTAATAAATTAATAAACGAAGCAGCACAACCAAGATTTTCTGAATTACCCACGTTAATAAATCTGTTATCTTTCATTACGTATTGGTTTATTATATTTACAGTTCTATCAGATGATCCGTCATCACGGATATACACTACAAAATCCTGATAACTTTGAAGCAGCAATGAATCCAGTTGTTCCTCTAAATATTTTTCGCCATTATACGTAGACAACAAAATAGCAACATTCATTTTATAATCCTTGACCAACTATTGATACAGCCCTTAGTGTTATAAACAACATTAAGCCTGAAAGGATAACTATAATGACTGCAATAAAATAACGCATATTATTATTTTTTATATGCGAAAGGATTAATACTAAAGCCATCGGATAAAATATTCGCAGCAACTCTGCAGTTCGATAAGCAATGACCGGGACTCCACTAGCCAGAAAGAAAATACAAAAGGCTAATATTCCTGAACATTGCACATACTTAATAAACTTCGCCTCATTATCATTTAATTTTATATATCGGCTAAGATAAAAGATCAAAATAAATATTGATAAAAATATTATATTATTCAGGTTGAATATTGCCAAATCATTTCTATTGTCTAATGATGATGAAATACTATATAAATAATTTACTATTTTTTCATTTGGCAAATATAGTGCAATTGTATCTGCATACACGTTTAAAAAGCTCATACATATTACAAACCCTATAATTACTATTAATAACCTCCTATAACTGTATATAAATAATGACATAAATAAAAGCAAGGCGCTGTAATGAAACAAAATAGCCAACACCATCCATGGCAGTGCATGTTTAATACAATTTTTATAAAAGTAATAATAAACCGACACATAGCACATAGTGACTGCAATTGCTATGCGCAATTGAGTCATTTCATGCAAAAACACATAAAATGATACATATACATACAAGAACAAATATATATAACTATCTTTAATTATTTTTCTTGCATATTTTATTTTCCAACTTAAACATAAGGCACAAACTAACATTGCAAAAAATATATAGGGGAAATTTAAATAATGAAACAACCGTGTTAAATATAAAAAGGCAGGCTCAATATTATTGATTTCTCCGTATGTCCCATCGTATATTTCTGTATATGGCAGAAAATCAGCAGGAAAGTAGTCAGATTTGAGTAAAACTAAGTAGCTCAAAATGAAACATAATAGAAAACATAATATATAACCGTTATCTTTATATTTGATACGCATACAATTACCTGACCCGCGATATGCTTACATAATTTTATATATGTAAAAAATTCAGCACAGTTGAGCAATAAGTTCTTTCTGTGCCTTGTAGGTTCTCTTCTGATAAGAAGTCAAAATTTGTAAATTATGTGCAGCCATTTTTTCAAGATCCAACAAACTTATACTTCTGTTAGCCATTTCCTCTGTAGTAATGTATTGATATCCCATCGAATAAAAATCACCTATAAGTGGGGAGAGCACAACTGGAACGACACCACACTCTAAATATTCAACCAATTTTGTAGGGCACGCAACTCTGTTTACTATTATATCATCGCGCAATACAAAACCAATATGACATTCTTTTAGAAAGGGAATTACTTCATCACGTGATAGCGTAGATGCATTAGCATTGATATTATGTAATTTTAACGAATATTTATCTATAAACCCTTCCAAGTTACTCTGTGGGATGAAAAAGTTGAATTCATACTTACCTGCTTCATTGTTTATCACTGTGTCATCACAAACTTGAATCATTTTATCAATATTTTGCCATGTTTGTAATCCTCCAAGATAGATACTTCGTATTTTATTTTCTGTCCATTTGTTTTGCGATTGGGTTATATTTTTATATTCAAAAATCGGGAGCACTATTGACCTTTCAGCCAAGTTTACTCCATATTTTGCTTCATAGTGTTTTTGCATTTCTGTACTGACGTGTATTAATTTTTTGCATCCAAGGACACCTTTTTTTTCCACCATGTTATATACTTTACTAAGTAATTTTTTATTATCTGCCAAAAGTTCTTCCGGTACAACACCATGTATATCAAGAATTGTTTTTTTTAGATCAATGAGCGTTATAACCTTTAATAAATTATAAACAGAATGAACATATATAGTTGTTGATTTTTGCATGTACTGTTTTATGATGTTTCTGTGAATAATTGCATTTAGATTTTCAACTATAACATTATTAAAGGAACTATTTGAGCGAACTAGATGCTTTTTGAATGAAATATTCAAATACACTCGCTTGCGATCTCGAATGAGAGAGTCTATCGCATCTATTCGTTGCATAGCTCCCTCGCGCATATTCATTTCGTTTGGATAATCAGCAATAATTAATAACATATTTTTAGCTTAAATTAAATTAGCTCTTGGGCGAGCACATTAAGAATTTTTTGAGCAGCTGTTCCATCGCCATATGGATTATGTAACAGAGACATAGCATTGTAGATATCAGCATTGTTTAATAGCTCCGTTACTTTATTTACTATTT
The DNA here is from genome assembly GCF_003697165.2 of Escherichia coli DSM 30083 = JCM 1649 = ATCC 11775. Classification (GTDB taxonomy): domain Bacteria; phylum Pseudomonadota; class Gammaproteobacteria; order Enterobacterales; family Enterobacteriaceae; genus Escherichia; species Escherichia coli. The sequence continues at coordinate 1,953,492 of NZ_CP033092.2, read as the reverse complement.
TTATCTTAGAAGTCCCCACTAATACAACAGTACCAGCCTCAACCGCCTCAGGGCGTTCAGTAGTATCACGCATAACCAAAACCGGTTTACCTAACGAAGGCGCTTCTTCTTGTATCCCCCCTGAATCAGTCAATATTAAATATGACTCATTCATTAAATAAACAAAAGGCAAATAATCCAAGGGCTCAATAAGGTAAATATTACATATATTATCTAATATACGATGTACTGGTTCCATTACATTGGGATTAAGATGCACCGGATAAATAAAATCTACATTAGGATAAATGAAAGCTAATTCCTTTATTGCAAAGCATATATCTTCAAAACCTTTCCCGAAATTTTCTCTTCGATGACCTGTTATAAGTACTACTCGTCGGCTTTTATCAAGAAAATTAAATTTATTATGTAAAGCGTTCTTTATATTAGGGTCATTATCTATGATATCTTTTGCAATAAATAAAGAGTCGATGACGGTATTACCCGTTACAAATATATTATTTACTTTGACCCCCTCCCTCAGGAGATTATCTTTTGATCTCTCTGTTGGGGCGAAATGAATACATGCTAATGCCCCTGTAACTTTACGATTGCCCTCTTCAGGCCAAGGAGAGTAAATATCCCCTGTTCTTAATCCTGCTTCCACATGACAAACTTTTATTTGGTGGTAATACCCAGCTAAAGTAGCAGCAAGGGTAGTCGTTGTATCCCCATGCACAAGTATAATATCTGGCTTTTCTATAATTAAAACTTCACTTAACCGTGAGAGTATATTTGTTGCTACAGATACTAATGTTTGCCCAGGCTGCATAATCCGTAAATTATAATCAGGTTTAACATCAAATACTTGCATAACTTGATCAAGCATCTCTTTATGTTGGCCTGTCACACATATTTTATATTCGAATCTACAATCTTTTTTTAATAATTCAATGATAGAGGCCATCTTTATTGCTTCAGGCCTAGTACCGAACACTAATAATAACTTCTTCATAACTATTCCTTAAATTATTTTTTTATATCGCTTAAGTAACAATATTGATAAGAACATTTCACCCAATAATATTGCACATGCCACTCCAGTGGCGTTACAAAACTGCAATAATAGAGTAATCAAAAGTAATGTTATAAGCGCTGATACGAATACCATCCTACTATATATTTTACTTCTTCCTGATGCACTCAATATCTGAATGCCGAATACATTATTAAGAACACCAAAAAAGATCCATGCACTTAATATTTGACCTACAAAAATTGTTTCTTTTGGAAAATTAAGATAGTCGATTGCAACAGGTAAGGTAATTGCAACGATAACAGCAGCTATAAATGCTAAAATTATAATTGGTATACCAGTTTTTTTTGCTGCCTCAATGCCGTCAAATACGGATAGTGAAAACTTACGACAATTATAAGGATATATAGCTTGCGTCAGTGGTGTAAATAGCGACAATACGGCCTTGACTATCTTTTCAGCGGCGGCATATACACCAACAATAACAGGATTAGTAAAAATCCCTAATAGAAAAATGCCACTATTATTGAGAATAACAGAATAAAGTGATGCAAGAAAAAAATCCTTACCTTCTTTTAAAATTACCTTAAATAATTTTTTTTCCGGAAAAATAATATTGATATATTTCAATATAAATATATTTAATCCAATCGCAGAAATTACTAATGGAAGTGACTGTACTAAAAGTGCTTTTTGTAAATCCTCGCTATTCCTCACATAGATAAATACAAGTAAACACGCGGCGCATCTTGATATAACATTAGAAAGGGCTATGATTTTTAATTTTTCGATACCTTGGAAAAACCATTGTGGTTGGAAAGTATTTCCTATTACAAGAAGATATCCATATAATATTCCTTGTTTTAATTCAGCTTGCACAGGCAAAAGATTTAAAAATAGCATGAGCAATAAGAATAAGAAAGCGCATATCGCCAACTTGATAGTCATAGTTGACAGATAAATTTTTGATATATATTCTTTGTCCTCTCTATTCTGTGAGATCGCACGACTTGCACTAAAAGAAAAACCATAATCCGTTATAATCTGTAAATATGCAACGATTGATAGTATTAAGGCATAATTACCAAACTGTGCAACCCCCAGTGTTTTTAACAGATAACTCAGTATAAATAATGGTGCAACATATAAAGCTATCTGAGTAATCATCATATAGCCAGCATTGTGGATTACGTTCCTTATTTCACTTTTGCTCACTATTTTATTCAATTTTGCAACCCTTCCAAGATTTATCGTGATCTTAACTATACATTTCAATCTTTGTTAATGGAGGATGCTTATTATCTTTAGCTGATAGCAGCACTTGTGAATCGACTGGCCATGAAATATTGATGCTTGGATCATCCCATTTTATTCCTCTATCACTCTGAGGATGATAATAATTTGTCGTCTTATACAAAAACTCCGCCGTCTCACTCAGCACTAAAAAACCATGTGCAAATCCCTCAGGAATCCACAATTGCCGCTTATTCTCAGCAGATAAATTCACCCCAACCCATTTGCCAAAAGTCGATGACGATTTACGAATATCAACAGCTACGTCAAAAACTTCACCGACAACGCAACGCACCAATTTTCCTTGTGCATAAGGTTCCAACTGATAATGCAGCCCGCGTAAAACACCTTTACTAGACTTCGAATGGTTATCCTGAACAAATTCAACTTTGCGGCCTACAGCTTCCTCAAAAACCTTCTGGTTAAAGCTCTCAAAAAAGAAACCACGCTCATCACCAAAAACTTTCGGTTCAAAAATCAGTACATCAGGAATTTCTGTTTTAATTACGTTCATTTTATTAATAACCTTTAATCATTTTCAGCAGATACTGACCATAAGCATTTTTTTTCAGAGGTTCAGCTAATACTTTCACCTGCTCAGCATCAACAAACCCTTTACGGTAAGCAATTTCTTCCGGGCAGGAAACTTTCAGCCCCTGACGCTCTTCAATTGTTGCAATAAAGTTGCTTGCCTCAATCAGGCTCTGATGTGTCCCCGTGTCTAACCACGCATAACCACGCCCCATCATGGCAACAGATAAACGCCCTTGTTCCATATAGATACGGTTAATATCGGTAATTTCCAGTTCACCGCGGGCAGAAGGCTTAAGATTTTTCGCCATTTCGACAACGTCGTTATCATAAAAATAAAGCCCGGTTACCGCATAATTACTTTTTGGTTGTAGCGGTTTTTCTTCCAGGCTGATCGCCGTACCGTTTTTATCAAACTCAACGACACCATAGCGTTCAGGATCATTAACGTGATAGGCAAATACCGTTGCACCACTTTCTTTGTTAACAGCGGCATCCATTAACTTAGGCAGGTCGTGACCGTAGAAGATATTATCACCAAGTACCAAAGCACAATCATCACCACCAATAAACTCTTCACCGATAATAAATGCCTGCGCAAGACCATCCGGACTCGGTTGCACTTTGTACTGAAGATTCAGGCCCCACTGGCTACCGTCACCCAGCAGTTGTTGAAAACGAGGAGTATCCTGTGGCGTACTAATAATCAGAATATCGCGAATACCCGCTAACATCAGTGTAGAAAGCGGATAATAGATCATCGGTTTATCATATATAGGTAATAGCTGTTTACTGACGACCATAGTCACAGGATAAAGACGAGTACCAGAACCACCCGCTAAAATAATACCTTTACGCGTTTTCATTTCATCATTCCTTTTAATTCATCTTGCTCCACCATCACGAACAAGATGCAAAAACTATTAAATTGCTGTAGTCGTAAATAATTCGTTGAGCATGCGTTTCACACCAACCTGCCAGTCAGGCAATACAAGCGCAAAATTCTGCTGAAATTTTTCTGTATTAAGGCGAGAGTTATGTGGACGACGAGCTGGTGTAGGATAGGCAGTTGTTGGTACTGCGTTGAGCTTGTTGAGTGCAAGAGGAATGCCTGCATTGCGCGCCTCTTCAAAAACCAGCGCAGCATAATCGTACCAGGTTGTGGTACCACTGGCTACCAAATGGTACAAGCCTGCGACATCCGGTTTATTCAGTGCGACACGAATGGCATGTGCCGTACAATCAGCCAGCAGTTCAGCACCTGTTGGCGCACCAAACTGATCATTAATAACGGCTAGTTCTTCACGCTCTTTTGCCAGACGCAACATCGTTTTGGCGAAATTATTTCCTTTACCTGCATAGACCCAGCTGGTACGGAAAATTAGGTGCTTCGCACAATGCTCTTGTAATGCTTTTTCTCCAGCTAACTTGGTTTCACCGTAAACATTTAGCGGTGCGGTTGCATCCATCTCCAGCCATGGCGTGTCGCCATTTCCAGGGAATACGTAGTCAGTTGAGTAATGAATTACCCAAGCCCCAACTTCATTTGCCGCTTTTGCAATTGATTCAACGCTAGTCGCATTGAGTAATTGTGCAAATTCGGGTTCTGACTCAGCCTTATCTACTGCGGTGTGAGCCGCAGCATTAACAATAACATCAGGTCGAATTCTTTTGACTGTTTCAGCCACACCTTCAGGGTTACTAAAATCACCACAGTAATCAGTGGAGTGAACATCAAGAGCAATCAAATTACCCAGAGGTGCCAGAGCACGCTGTAGTTCCCAACCTACCTGCCCTGTTTTGCCAAAAAGGAGGATATTCATTACTGGCGGCCCTCATAGTTCTGTTCAATCCACGATTGATAGGCACCACTTTTCACATTATCAACCCATTTTGCATTAGCCAAATACCATTCCACCGTTTTACGAATCCCACTCTCAAACGTTTCCTGTGGTTTCCATCCCAATTCGCGACCAATCTTCTCAGCATCAATCGCATAACGGCGATCATGCCCTGGGCGATCAGCAACATAAGTAATTTGCTCACGATAAGATTTCTCTTTCGGGACTATCTCGTCCAACAAATCACAAATAGTCAGCACAACATCGATGTTTTTCTTTTCGTTGTGTCCGCCAATGTTATAGGTTTCACCCGCTTGACCTTCAGTAACTACGGTATATAACGCACGCGCATGATCTTCAACATACAGCCAGTCACGAATTTGATCCCCTTTGCCATAAATAGGTAATGCCTTACCTTCCAGAGCATTAAGAATTACTAGTGGAATCAATTTTTCCGGAAAGTGATAAGGACCGTAGTTATTCGAACAGTTAGTCACAATAGTCGGTAAACCATAGGTACGTTTCCACGCGCGGACTAAATGATCGCTGGATGCTTTTGATGCGGAATAAGGACTACTAGGCGCGTAAGCTGTCGTCTCAGTAAAGAGGGGTAATTGTTCTTTATTATTTACTTCGTCAGGATGAGGCAAATCACCATAGACTTCGTCAGTAGAAATATGATGAAAACGGAAGCTATTTTTCTTGTCGCCATCAAGAGCAGACCAGTAATTGCGAGCCGCTTCCAAAAGGACATAAGTACCAACAATATTGGTTTCAATAAATGCCGCAGGGCCTGTAATTGAACGATCCACATGGCTTTCAGCAGCCAGGTGCATCACTGCATCCGGCTGATGCTGAGCAAAAATCCGCGCCATTGCAGCAGCATCGCAAATATCCGCATGTTCAAAAACATAGCGTTCAGAGTCAGAAACATCAGCAAGTGATTCCAGGTTTCCGGCGTACGTTAATTTATCGACATTAACAACACTATCCTGCGTATTATTTATAATGTGACGAACTACAGCAGAACCAATAAATCCTGCGCCCCCAGTAACAAGTATCTTCACTTAATTTATTCCATATTACTTCAGAGCATGCTGTGAAATAAGCGGCTCTCAGTTTGATTAATAGAGGTATTAATGCACGCTACCGCCCCTGGCTTTACAGCTACCAGAGCACTGCATGCATTCCTACGATGTGACGAGCGTTACCCACTCGCGCTTAACTCGAAAAATTCAAGCGCTAATTGTCTTACCAATCCGCTCTGGAAACAAGGAAAATCCTGGAAAACTTTGACTAAAATCCTATTGCTAAGTCGTTGTTATTCTGATTGTTTATATAAAACAACGGCAGGAAAATTCGCAACAAATTACTTTCGCCGCTAATCTTCACTGCCGTTATAATTTTCTTATCAACCGTTACATCCGGTCAGATTTTCATTATTCGCTTAACAGCTTCTCAATCCCTTTACGGAACTTCGCCCCTTCTTTGAGGTTGCGTAGTCCATACTTCACGAACGCTTGCATATAACCCATTTTTTTACCGCAGTCGTAGCTGTCGCCGGTCATCAGCATGGCATCAACGGACTGTTTTTTCGCCAGTTCGGCAATGGCATCAGTCAGCTGAATACGCCCCCATGCACCAGGCTGCGTGCGTTCCAGTTCCGGCCAAATATCGGCAGAAAGCACATAGCGACCAACGGCCATGATGTCTGAGTCCAGCGTCTGCGGCTGATCCGGTTTTTCGATGAATTCAACAATGCGGCTGACTTTACCTTCGCGGTCCAGCGGCTCTTTGGTCTGGATGACAGAGTATTCAGAGAGGTCACCCGGCATACGTTTTGCCAGCACCTGGCTGCGGCCCGTTTCGTTGAAGCGCGCAATCATGGCAGCAAGGTTGTAGCGCAGCGGGTCGGCGCTGGCGTCGTCGATCACAACGTCTGGCAGCACCACGACAAATGGATTGTCACCAATGGCAGGTCGTGCACATAAAATGGAGTGGCCCAAACCTAAAGGTTCGCCCTGACGCACGTTCATAATTGTCACGCCCGGCGGGCAAATGGACTGTACTTCCGCCAGCAGTTGACGCTTCACGCGCTGTTCAAGGAGAGATTCTAATTCATAAGAGGTGTCGAAGTGGTTTTCGACCGCGTTCTTGGAAGCGTGAGTTACCAGGAGGATTTCTTTGATCCCTGCAGCCACAATCTCGTCAACGATGTACTGAATCATTGGCTTGTCGACGATCGGTAGCATCTCTTTGGGAATCGCCTTAGTGGCAGGCAACATATGCATCCCAAGACCCGCTACAGGAATAACTGCTTTTAAATTCGTCATTATTTCATCCACCTGTAAAATGGTTGCTGAATTATAGCTTGTTCGATTTTTTTCGCCAGCATCAATTACCCTGAATTGATTACTGAATTACTTGTGATGTTACGCCGCTTCGTTGTGGATTGCAGTAGCATTGTTCCTAAGTATGGCTCCATTTTTCCAGGAATGGTCGCAAATCTACTCCCTCCGTTCTGGCAATCTAAAGTTAATCTTCTCCACATTAACAATATGGTGATTAATCCTGTCGATATCGACGGAGATTTGTCCTTTTTCATTCACCGCATGAACATTTGCAAGAGACAGCAGTGTTTCTTTTTTCGCCATAAACACGCCGCGAACGTCTTTGCGCATGTCAAAGTTCATGCTCAATGCGGGTCCAACTGAGGATTCCTGCATCACATTGATATTTCGCATAAAAAGATGTTGCGGTTTGTTGTGTAACTCCAGCGACGCACGCTTCATCTCAATGTTAGTCAGCGCCACAAAGGAGACAGCATTCCCGGCGGAGATTTGGATGCCGCGCAATTTATAAGCAAGATGAGTATTATCCAGTTGAATATCATTCACTCGGAAATTCTGCGGTATCGAGAGATATTTGCCTTTAATTACCCCATAGCCGATTAACATCCCGGCACTATTAATCATTTCAATATTATCAATCACAAAGTTGTCACAACCATAAATAGCAACTGTGGCGTTATCAATACCTGCTTTCTTACTGAAATCCGGCGTGATATTACGAGCTTTGATATTACGGATAACAAAATGTTTACCATTTTCAACATGGATCAGTTGCCGACAATCTGATCCCGTGATATTCGCAACGACAAAGTTTTTCACTGCCTGGTTTTCCGGATAATTATTATCGTAAGTACTTCCTGCCAGTCCTATGCCAATACCCCAGTTGATTTTGCCGTTAGTACAGTTGATGCGCTCGATGACATGGTCGGATATCAAAATGTCGCGATCATTGATTGCTACATTCCATTCAATGGCGTCGCCCTGTAAGTCGCTGAACTTACAATTGGTGATGTTGGCACCGATAATCTGGTTATGAAATCCCTGGCGTAAAATGGCGTAATTAGCGTGGCTGACGGTCAGGTTATCGATGGTCAAGTTGCGCATGACGCGTTTATTTTTGCCGCCGATATAAATCTGCGTTACCGGGCCAAAACCGCTCATCGCCAACCCTTTGATGATGCAGTCAGAACCGCGCACATCCAGGGTGATGTTATGCATACGGCCGCCCTTCTCCCCTGTCACCTGGCTGCCGTCTTGTAAGACAAAACGCCCTCTGCCGTTGCCGCGCAGGCTTCCAAGGATGTGCAACGTTTTGCCAGGAGGAATGAAGATGCCGGTGTTGATATTTTCACAAACGAATCCGGCAGGCACGACGACCGTTTGCCCTTCGCTGAAGGCTTGTTTAAATGAGGCGATCCAGTCGTGTGGGTTGTAGTCGTTAATGTTAACGATTTGTCGGGCGGGAAGCGCGCGAGCGAAAGGGGTATGGAGGAAGGCAAGCGCCGAGCTTGCCGTCAGGAAGGTGCGTCGGGAGAGTTTTTTAAATGGCATACGTTCTCCTCTATAAAGCCTGCAGCAAGCTGGCGAGTTCTCGATTGATCACCTGCTGGTTAAAATCGTGTTCGACTTTTTCGCGCGCACGTTTGACAACCGTAGTAAGTTCGTCGGTGTCCAGTTGGCTAAACGCCGCCAGTCGTTGCGCCAGTGCACAGGCATCGTTCTCAGGCACCAGCCAACCGGATTTATCGGCCTCCACCAGTTCCGGTATTCCGCTGTGCAGAGTAGAAACAACCGGAATGCCAACCGCCATCGCTTCCATTAGCGCCACCGGAATACCTTCCATATCGCCATCCGCACCTGTAACCGATGGCAACAGGAAGACATCCGCGTCATCGAGCATCGCTTTCACTTCATGGCTCGGTTTAAAGCCCGGCATCTCTATCACATCTTCCAGTTGATATTGTTCGATGAGGGTGCGCAGGCGTCGTTCCCACGGGCCAATGCCGAGGATGCGATAGCGAAATGCCACGCCCTGCTCTTTCAACTGGCGGCAGGCTTCAATCGCCACATGCAGGCCTTTTTTCTCGGTTAAGCGTGCGACGGAGATGATTTCCAGCGGCGTTGCGGGCGCTTTCACCGGACGCGGGCTAAAACGCGTCATGTCCACGCCCATGCGCGATACGGCGATTTTTTCCCTCGGGCAGCCCATTTTTTGCAGCCTTCCGGCCCACAGATTGCTTATTGGTAACATCAGGTCGCCACGGCGAAACAGTTGTTGATATTCGGGAGTGTAGTGGTTGAGCACTTCCCGACTGGAGATATCAATACCGTGGAAGATAGTGGCAATTTTGCCGCGAATGACACCCAGTTCGCGTAGTTTTGCCGCGGTTACTCCAGCAGGGCCAAAATGAGCGATAAACACATCGGCATGAAACGGTGTTGCGACCTGGCCGCAAATGGCAGACAAAATCAGGTTCCGCGACTCAGCACCATAGCGTTTGAGGTTAAGCGCCTGCCAGGTATTTTTACGATGAATACCGCGCAACGTCTGGCTGGCGCGGTGGCGCAGTTTCGCCACTTTGCCTTGTGGCTCGTCCTGTAACCAGCGGGTTCTGGCGGCAAGGTTATATTTTGTCCATGCCGCGTGGGTGTTTTGTGTGTCGCCTTTTTGCAGCGCGACAATCTCCACCTCAAAGCCCATATCAATAAACGCGGTAATTTGATTGAGGACGAAGGTTTCCGACGACAGTGGAAATTTCAGTAAAAAGAAGCCGACCTTCATTTCGCCTCCCCGATGCGTTCAAGCACAGATTTCACCATCTGCATTCCCGTCTGACGTTCGCGACTGACGGCTTCGTTAAGTCGCGTGTTCAGTGCCGGAAGCTGGCCTAAGGTATCCGCAACCATCGCTTGCAGGCTGCCGTCTAATAAATGACGGATATCAATTGCCATCTCTGGTAGCCCCAGTTGTTGCATAATCCCGGCGGATTTATGTTCATAGTTGATGGCAATCGCCGGAGTGGCAAAGTTCATCGAGATAATGGCAGAGTGCAGGCGCGTACCGACGGTGAGTTCACAGGCCCCCAGAATTTTGCCCATTTCCAGATCGTTGAGTTCATCCATCACCACGTGGTAACGGGCAGGATCGCTGATGTGCTGGCGAAGATTGAGCGCCACCATGCGGTCGTCTTTGTTATAGCTGTCGATGCCCGTACAGGTGGAAAGCGCAATCACCTGATACCCTTCGTCGAGAATGCGATTGACCACCCCGGCAAAGGCTTTTTCATACGCTTGCTGAGTGGTGCCGAGACGTTTGTCGAACGGTGCCAGTTCGCGCAGGGTAATTGCTACCGTTTTCTGTTGTGCGGCAACGTCCAGCCAGTGTTGAACGGCATAGCTGGCGGTGAAGTCTTCTGTGTGGTGATCGACCAGCCACGCAGTATCGACGCCATGTTCGACTTTTGCGGTGGTGATATTGCTGCGTTTCATCAGTTCAAGGCTGACCGATTCGCGCAGGATCAGCGCGTCGCAGTGACCAAAAACGTAGTTCGCCAGTTGGTTAAATTGCTCATCCTGGAATGGACCAACGCTGTGACCAATCATAAATAGCGGCTTTTTCGCCATGAAAGTGCAAAGCGCGTGTTCAAACTGCGGCACGCCGTAGAGATCGACAAAAAACGATCCGCCGACCTGAATAATGGCGTCGTAACCTGACAGCAGGCGCACGAAGTCAGTGAATCCCTGGGCGATGGCGATATTACGCAGCTTGCCAGTGTCGGTGACGCGTGAGAGCAATACCTGATGCTGATAGCGGCGACGGAGGACTTTTTTAACGCGCCCGACAACGCCCGCCGCGCTGTTGTGTTTTTTCATTTGCAGGAACAGCGGATCGCCCATTACCGGGCGGTTGAGCAGCCAGGAAGAACTGACCGGATAGCGGCTCATCACGTCCACTTCGGCGTGTGGATTGAGGATGTTGATGGCATCAAGTAAGCCGCGCAGGATGGCGCTGTCGCCACGATTGCCGCAAGTGTGGTTGCCCAGAATAAGTAATTTCATTATGACCTCAAAAGGAGTTCTAAATTGCGTCGGTGCTATGGTTGATGATTAAGAGTTAAACCGGTGACATATTCAAAGCTGTGCTCGATCAGTCCCCTCGCCCCCTGGGGAGAGGGTTAGGGTGAGGGGGAAAATGCGCACGACCTTACGGGGATAGCCATTCACCCCGCCCGTAAAAGCATTTTCATTTTTTCGCTGCGACAAAACTGACGCTTCACTTCCACCACCAGCGGATGGCGCGACAGCACAATCATCACCACAAACGCCAGCACGCCCGCGGCTATTTGCACCGCCAGCAGCATCCCCAGCGCCAGTTGCCCTTTCAGCAATAGGCCCAGCGCATAACTGACCACCAGTGTCGGCAGCGAGAGATAAAACGGCAGCCACAAACTCAGGATGTACTGACGATAACTGGAACCGAGCACCGGTTTAATCATCACGAAATAGCTCAGAATGGTGTTGATAATCTGCACCAGCAGGAAACCAAGCGTGACGCCGATTGCGCCCGCCATCTGCCCACCAATAACAATCGCCGGAATAAACATAAAGGTTTTGAATACGTTGAATTTAAAGCTGATATCGACCCGCGCTTTCGCCATCAGCAGCGAACCAATCGGGTTCCCCACTGAGCGCAGCAGCCCCACCACACACAGCAATTGCAGCACCGGAATAATGCTGTTCCACTTCTCACCAAAGACCAGCGGTACACAGTTATTCGACACCACCATCAGCCCCAGCAGCGCCGGAAAGTTGATAATCCCCACTACCGACAGCAGCTTGTAGAAGTTAACGCGCAGCTTTTCGGTGTCGTCCTGAATTTTGGCAAATGCCGGAAACAACACGCGGGTGATGATTGGGTTCAGCTTCATCGGCGGCACAACGGCCACGTTGTACGCCAGGTTGTATCCCCCTGCCACGCCCGCGCCGAGAATACGCGCCAGCACCAGCGTTGAAAGGTTGGTATTGAGATAGTTGATGATGCTGTCCGCCGTCAGCCAGGCACCAAAGCGTAAGTTCGGTGCCACCGACGCCAGCGAGAAATGCAGACCGGGGCGATAAATTTTACGACCAAAGTAGCCAAACAGCAGCGTTCTTACCGCACTATTGACCAGATAACCGAGGATCGCGGTCATCGCCAGTGGCCAGAAATGGGCGCTAACCACCGTAAAAGTGAAGCCCGCCAGCACCGCGCTGGTTTCGATCATGCCGATTTTGTTGAACTCCAGCTCTTTTTGCATCAACGCGCGGAACTGCTGTCCGTGGGGGATCACCACAAACGCCAGCGACAATGTTTTAATCAACGGTGCCAGGTCTGGGTTGTTCAGCACGTCACCAATGAGATCACTCAACAAAAACACCGCCACGCACACCACAAGCCCCAGCCCGACGTTCAGCCAGTACAACGTGGTAAGTTCCAGGTGACTGATTTCTTTTCGCTGAATAATCGAGTTAGCGATACCGAAGTCAGAAAGCGTATCTGCCAGCGCGATAATCACCAGCGACACGGTAAGCAGGCCGAACTGGTGGTTGTCGATAATCCGCGCCAGCACGGTCATCTGCACCAGCCCGAGGCCGATGATGATCACCGTGGCAATCGCCGACCACTTCGCGCCGCTGATGGTTTTTTCACGTAAGCTCATATCAATATGCCGCTTTGTTAACGAAGCCCTTGAATACCGTCAGGAAAACGATTTTGATATCGAACCAGACGCTCCATTCGCGGATGTACTCAAGGTCGAACTCGACGCGTTTTTCCATTTTCTCCAGCGTGTCGGTTTCGCCACGCCAGCCATTAATCTGCGCCCAGCCGGTAATGCCCGGTTTCACCTTATGGCGCAGCATGTAGCCTTCAATGAGCTGTCGATACTGTTCGTTATGCGCCACCGCGTGCGGACGTGGACCGACAATCGACATCCCGCCAGTCAGCACATTGATAAACTGCGGCAATTCGTCCAGCGAGGTGCGGCGCAGAAAGTTCCCCACTTTGGTGACGCGCGGATCGTTCTGCGTCGCCTGAGTCACCACTTTGTCGTTCTCCATCACTTTCATGGATCGGAACTTCCACACTTTGATCGGTTTGCCATCCATGCCGTAGCGAGTCTGGCGGAAAATAACCGGCCCCGGTGAGCTCAGTTTCACCGCCAGCGCAATGCAGCACAGCACCGGGGAGATCAGCAGCAGGATAAGCGTCGCCAGCACAATGTCTTCCGCACGTTTGAGCAGGCGGTTAACCCCGGAAAGCGGCGTGTCATACAGCGGCACCACCGGTACGCCATTCATCTCTTCGAGGCGTGAATGGAGAATGTTGAAGGTAAAGACATCGGGGATCAGCAGCACCGAACAGGTGGTGTCCGCCAGTTGATGGACCAGTTTTTTCACTCGCGCGCCGTCGCACATCTGCATCGCGATATAGACGTTATGAATCTTGCCCGCTTTCGCATCCTCGACCAGTTGTTGCAGATTGCCCGCCCAGTCGTTAGAAACGCCGCCCGGTTTTGGGTCGTGGTATACGCCCACCACTTCAAACCCTAACCACGGCTGATTACGGAAGCTCTCCATCAGCATTTGTCCGGCGGCTAAATCCCCCGCTACGGCGACCATGCGCTTGTTATAGCCATGATTACGCAGCCAGCCCGCCCCAATGCGAATACATGAACGGCAAACCACCAGTCCGATACTGGTCAGCCCATACCACGCCAGCCAGATTTTCAGTTGCGTGTCGAAATCATTGTTGAACGCCACCAGTCCGGCGCTGAAAATCACGCTTAAGGTCCAGTTTTGTAGCAGCAGGGCAAATTCTGTCGCTGCCCGAACACCGCGCCATGAGCGATAAAAATCGGTGATGCCGCCCAGCATCTGGAACACCACCAGCGTAATCAGCGCCACCAACAGGTGCATGTAGAGGAATGACAGTCCGCTCACTTCGCAAACCAGCCATAGCCCGGCAAACATGATGGTGATATCTGAAAAGCGTTGCACCATAGAGATTAACGATGCATTGGTTTTCGCTCGCTCGCGCTTTTTTAGATTTGTCATCGTTGTTCCTGTTATTAGCCCCTTACCCGCAGTGGGGTAAGGGAAGATCCGACATTACTCGTTCAGCAACGTCAGCAGAGTTCGCGTTCGCGCTTCCATCAGCGGCACATCACCGCGCGATTCCACATTCAACCGCACCACCGGTTCGGTGTTGGAGGAGCGCAGGTTAAAGCGCCAGTCGGCAAAGGTCATGCTGATGCCATCGGTGCGATCCACCGCCAGCGCCTCACGGCTAAAATGCTGTTCCACGCGGTTAATCGCCTCAACGGGTTGCGCCAGTTTGCTGTTGATCTCACCGCTTGCCGGAAACGCCGCCATCCGGTCGCGCACCAGTTCGCCCAGCGTTTTTCCTTTCAGGCACACCAGTTCGGCGACCAGCAGCCACGGGATCATGCCGCTGTCGCAGTAAGCGAAATCACGGAAGTAATGGTGGGCGCTCATTTCGCCACCGTAGATAGCGTCTTCCTTGCGCATACGTTCTTTAATAAAGGCGTGTCCGGTTTTCGACATTACCGGGGTGCCGCCTGCGGCAGTCACCACATCAACGGTGTTCCAGGAGAGACGTGGATCGTGGATGATCTTCGCGCCGGGATTTTTTTCGAGGAATGCTTCTGCCAGCAGGCCGACAATGTAGTAGCCCTCAATAAACTGCCCTTTTTCGTCAAACAGGAAACAGCGGTCAAAATCGCCATCAAAGGCAATGCCCATATCCGCGCCGTGTTTGATGACCGCATTACGGGTGTCGTCGCGGCATTCCGGCAGCAACGGGTTAGGAATACCGTTGGGGAAATTGCCGTCCGGCGTGTTATGCACTTTGATTAACTCCACCGGTGCGCCGAGGGCTTTAAAACGGGCTTCGATGGCGTCCACCACCGGACCCGCTGCGCCGTTCCCGGAGTTGATCACCAGCTTGAGCGGCGTAAGGTTTTTGACATTGATATAACCGAACAGGTGATCAACGTATGCATCACGCAGGTTGATTTGCTGATAGCGACCGCGTTTGGTTTCATCAACGGGAGGAAAGTCGTTGGCTTCTGCCAGACGCTGGACGTCGCGCAGTCCGGTATCGCCGCTGATCGGGCGAGCCCCTTCGCGCACCAGCTTCATGCCGTTGTAATCCATCGGGTTATGGCTGGCGGTAACTTCGATGCCGCCATCCACGCCGAGATGGAACGTGGCGAAATAGATCTCTTCGGTGCCGGACATGCCAATATCCAGCACATCGACGCCCGCATCCTGTAAACCTTTCGCCAGCGCCAGTTTTAAGGTTTCGCTGGTGAGGCGGACATCACCGCCTAACACAATGGTTTTCGGTTTGAGAAATTCGCCATAGGCGCGACCAATGCGCCAGGCAATATCTTCATTCAGTTCTTCGCCTAATTTCCCGCGAATATCATAGGCTTTAAAGCAGGTTAATTTTTTCATGTCGTTACCCTTTTTCAGGCAATAGTTGGCCCTGACCGAAACGGCCAATTTTGTTTTTGTCGTTATTTACCGAAGAATTAATCCGGTTGATTATGCAACTGCTACACCCGTCCGTAGCGATCCGCGAAGCGCACCACATCATCCTCTTCGAGATAAGAGCCGGAGCGTACTTCAATTAAATCGAGCGGAATTTTCCCCGGGTTTTCCAGGCAATGCGTCGCCCCCAGCGGAATATAAATGGACTCGTTTTCACCAAGCAGCTTGATATCACCGTCGATGGTGACTTTTGCCGTTCCTGCGACCACTACCCAGTGTTCCGCGCGGTGATGATGCATCTGTACCGACAAACCTTCGCCCGGTTTCACGGTGATGCGTTTCACCTGGTAGCGATCGCCCGCGTCGATAGAGTCATATTTGCCCCACGGGCGATACACTTCGCGATGCACCCGATGCTCATGGCGACCATCGGCTTTGATCTGCTCGACCACTTTTTTCACATCCTGAACCGCGTTACGGTCGGCAATCAGCACCGCATCTTTGGTCTGCACTACCACCAAATCTTTCACCCCGACGGTGGTGACCAGGCCAGATTCGGCATACACATAGCTGTTTTCGGTTTTGTGATTAATCACATCACCGTGGCAAACGTTGCCCTCGGCGGTGTGGGCGCTGATCTCCCATAAAGAGGACCAGGAGCCGACATCGCTCCAGCCTGCATCCATCGGCACCACAACGGCATCTGCCGTTCGTTCCATGACCGCGTAATCCACCGACTCTTCCGGGCAGGCCAGAAACGCTTCTTCATCCACACGAATAAAATCGAGATCCGGATCGACGGCGCTCATCGCTTTTTCACAGGCGTCGAGAATATCCGGGCGATATTTTTTCAGTTCTTCGAGATAGCATCCGGCGCGGAACAGGAACATGCCGCTGTTCCAGTAATATTCGCCGCTTGCTACATAGGCCTGGGCGGTTTCCAGATTCGGTTTTTCGACAAACTGCGCCACTTCAAAGGCCACCGTATCCTGCTCACCCGCAGACACTTCACCGCGACGAATATAGCCATATCCGGTTTCAGGTAGATCCGGCACAATGCCGAAGGTCACCAGCTTGCCCGCTTCGGCATATGGCATGGCATTACGCACGGCGGCACGGAACGCGTCTTCATCGGCAATCACATGATCCGCCGCCAAGACCAGCATTAACGGGTCGCTCTCCGGGCTATGACGTTTTGCCGCCAGCGCCGCCAGCGCAATGGCAGGTGCAGTGTTACGCCCTGCCGGTTCGAGAATAATGTTCTCGGTGAGTTTGTTCAGTTGACGCAGCTGTTCCGCGACAATAAAGCGGTGCTGCTCATTGCAAATCACCACCGGGCTTTCGCACTCCACGCCGTTCAGGCGGCAGATGGTGGTTTGCAGCATGGTGAGATCGCCTTTCAGGCATAAAAACTGCTTGGGGTAAAGTACGCGGGAAAGCGGCCATAAGCGGCTACCGGAGCCACCTGCCATCACAACTGGATAGAGTTTCGACTGCGCCATAATTATCCCCGAATATCATTTATAAATTGACGTAACACGTTCTCTTTATCGAGCGTGCGTTCGGCATATTCACGTGCCACCGTGTTGTGTTTGGGCAGCAGGAGCGCCTGACGGATCCCCGCCACCAGCGCCTCGACCGATTCCGGTTCTACGCAAACCGCAATGCCCGGAAAGGTTTCGCAAAGCTGTCCCAGTTCTGTGTGGGCTTCAGCAGTAATCACCGCGTTACCGCCTACCGCCAGAATATTGGTCAGTTTCGACGGTAATACGGCATCTGCCGCGCCGCGTTTTTGCACTACCAGATGGCAATCGCCCATCTTCAGCAGTGCGGGTAAAGCGTCATACGATTGCAGCGGAAAAAATTGCATGATGTGCAGACCACGCTGTTGCGCCATTTTTTCCAGCCGAGCTTTGCCGCCGCCCTGCCCGACAATGGCAAAAATCAGCGGTTCATCACGCAGGCGATCGGCAGCTTCAATAACGTTTTCCAGCCCCTGCTTTTCACCAATATTGCCGGAGTAAAGAATGATTTTTTTGTTATCCGGCAGGCCAAGCTGGTTACGAAGGGCATCAACATCGGCGTCTGCGACATGCTGAAAACGGGCAATTTCTGACCAGTTGGGGAAGAAGATGACGTTTTCTGCCGCCACGCCTTTTTCGATGGCTTTATTCATCATCGAACGCGAAATCGTGGAGACGTTATCGACGTTATGCAGTCCGCTACGTTCGAACGCCGTCGCCAGCTGTGCCACTTTGCCGCCTTTGCCTTTTCCGGCAAGGCCCAGCCCCAGCATGGCGTCCACTTCGTAATCCTGAATATGCAGCACGGTACGCGCACCAGAGAGTTTCGCCAGCAGGCGCATTCCCGGCGTGCAAAACAGCGTTGGCACTACGCCAATAATGCGATCCGGCTTCCAGCGACGTTGCGCCATCAACGGGAAAAAACTGCTGACGGCAAAACTGCCGAGATGTAACAGGCGTTTCAGGGTGCTCGGCTGTTTTGGCACGTACAGCGGGCAGCGCCACACCGTGGCGGCCCCCTCTTCTCGTTTGTACCGCCAGGCGGAATAGTTCTCGCCCACCTGCCATTGCGGGTAGTAAGGCGGTGCGGTAATAACCCGCACCTCATGACCTTGTGCCGCCAGCCATTCCACCATCTCGCCGGTGTACTTGCCGATGCCGGTTAACTCCGGCGAGTAGTTAATGCCGTAGACCAGTATTTTCATAATCCGGGTACTCCGGCACGCTTCTCAGCGAGAAAATAGGCGCGGCTGTTAGCGTGAACATTGTCACTGGCGAGCAACGCGTCCGGCGTCAGCCAGCGGTAATCGTCATGCTGCTCATCCGGCAGTAACAGTTCTTCTTCCGCTACTCTGAAGCGAAAACCGAGCACCACATAGTGAGTGGTGAAATCCGTGCCAGAGAAGTTATCGTCATAAAAGTGCTGCCAGACACCGTAAAACTGGCCTGCTGTTATCGGCAGACGCAGCCCCAGTTCCGCCATCGTCAGCCGCTCAAATGCGGCTTCCAGCGTTTCGTCTTTCTGCACGCGCCCTCCCGGCACAAACCAGTAACCCTGCGCCGGGCGGTTGGTTCTTTTGCCAAGCAGAAACTCGCCGCGACTGTTCTCGACAATAAAGTCGAGAGAGACAAGCGGAGTGGAGCGCACTACCGTGGCAAAGTCTTCCTGACGTAAAAACATCATTACCCCCGAAAGCGGTCTTGATTCTCAAGGAACCACTGGTAAGTGCTGGCAAGCCCCGCTTCCAGTGAGATTTCGTGATACCAGCCAAGCTGATGCAGGCGCGTCACATCCAGCAGTTTGCGCGGCGTACCATCCGGTTTACTGGCATCAAAAACCACCCGACCTTTGTAACCCACCACTTTGGCGATGGTTTGCGCCAGCTCGCGGATAGTGCAGTCAACGCCCGTGCCGACGTTAATGTGCGACAGCATCGGTTGGGTGTTCTCCAGCCAGACTTCGTGCGCCAGCTCCATCACATGAATGCTCGCCGCCGCCATATCATCGACGTGCAGAAATTCGCGCATCGGTGTACCGCTGCCCCACACCACCACGTCCGGTGCATTCTGTGCCGTCGCCTCGTGGAAGCGACGCAGCAATGCAGGGATCACATGCGAATTACTCGGGTGGAAGTTGTCATGCGGGCCATACAGGTTGGTCGGCATGACCGAGCGGTAATCGCGTCCATACTGGCGGTTGTAAGATTCGCACAGTTTGATCCCGGCGATTTTGGCAATAGCATAAGGCTCGTTAGTCGGCTCCAGCGTACCCTGCAATAACTCGCTTTCTGCCATCGGCTGTTTTGCCAGTTTCGGGTAGATACAGGACGATCCGAGAAACAGCAGTTTGTTCACGTCGTTCTGATGCGCGGCGTGAATGATGTTGCTCTCAATCATCATGTTCTGATAGATGAAATCCGCCGGATACGTGTTGTTGGCAACAATGCCGCCCACTTTCGCCGCCGCCAGATAGACCTGGTCAATACGTTCGCTGGCAAAGAAATCATGCACGGCGCGGCTGTCCAGCAGGTTCAGTTCATCGCGGGTGCGTAATACCAGCTCTACATCACCGCGCTGTTCGAG
Source organism: Escherichia coli DSM 30083 = JCM 1649 = ATCC 11775 (assembly GCF_003697165.2). Classification (GTDB taxonomy): domain Bacteria; phylum Pseudomonadota; class Gammaproteobacteria; order Enterobacterales; family Enterobacteriaceae; genus Escherichia; species Escherichia coli. The sequence goes on along the minus strand of NZ_CP033092.2, from coordinate 1,933,799 downwards.
CTGCCGCCTGATGGCGGAACCGACCATCCCGCGATGGCCAGCAATAAAAATGCGTTGTTTACTCATGCTTATGACTCCAGCGCGATCGCCACGTCGTAGCCGTGAGATTTCAGCAGAGAGTGTTTTTTCGCCGCTTCGAGGTCATTAGCCACCATTTCAGACACCATCTCTCTGAGGGTGATTTCCGGTTTCCAGCCCAGTTTTTCGTGCGCTTTGGTCGGGTCGCCGAGCAGTGTTTCTACTTCAGCAGGACGGAAGTAGCGCGGGTCAACGGCGATAATCACATCACCCGGTTTAACGCCTGGTGCATCATGCCCGGTGACGGAAACCACAATGCCCTTCTCTTCAACGCCCGTGCCTTCAAAGCGCAGTTTGATGCCCAGCTGTGCCGCCGCCATTTCCACGAACTGACGCACGGAGTACTGAACGCCGGTGGCAATAACGAAATCTTCCGGTTGTTCCTGTTGCAGCATCATCCACTGCATTTTTACGTAGTCTTTGGCGTGGCCCCAGTCACGCAGGGAATCCATATTGCCGAGATACAGGCACGACTCCAGCCCCTGGGCGATATTGGCGATTGCGCGGGTGATTTTGCGGGTAACGAAGGTTTCGCCACGGCGCGGGGATTCATGGTTGAAGAGAATACCGTTGCAGGCGTACATGCCGTAGGATTCGCGGTAGTTAACGGTGATCCAGTAGGCGTACAGTTTGGCGACCGCATACGGAGATCGCGGGTAGAACGGCGTGGTTTCTTTCTGCGGAATTTCCTGCACCAGACCGTACAGTTCAGAGGTGGAAGCCTGATAGAAACGGGTTTTCTTTTCCAGACCGAGGAAGCGGATCGCCTCGAGCAGGCGCAGCGTACCCATCGCATCAACGTCAGCGGTATATTCCGGTGACTCAAAAGAAACCGCAACGTGGCTCATTGCCCCCAGGTTGTACACTTCATCCGGCTGTACTTCACGCAAAATGCGCGTCAGGTTGGAGGTATCACTCAGATCGCCATAATGCAGATGGAATTTCGGGTTGCAGGTGTGCGGATCCTGATAAATGTGATCCACGCGCTCGGTGTTGAATGACGATGCACGACGCTTAATACCATGCACCTCGTAACCTTTTTCCAGCAGAAACTCTGCCAGGTAAGAACCGTCTTGTCCGGTTACACCGGTGATGAGAGCGACTTTTGACATGTCTTATTCCTCTGTATTTTTTGAATTTATTCAGTTTCAACGCGTTCGCGTATCACCACTGCGGGATTCCCCCGGCAAACCACATTTGCCGGAAGCGATTTAAAAACACTGCTTCGCGCACCCACGACGGTGCCGTTGCCGATCGTGACGCCAGGGGCAACAAAGACATCGGTTGCCAGCCAGCATTTCTCGCCAATCACAATAGGCGTGGCGTTAATGGTGAAATGTTGACTTGCATGGTCGTGGCTACCGGTGCATAAATAACTTTTTTGCGATATCACCGAATGTGCGCCAATGGTTATTTCACCGAGGGTATATAAATTGACCTCATCGCCGACCCACGCGTAATCACCTAAGGTTAATTTCCACGGATAGGTAATTTTTACTGACGGACGAATCACTACGTTTTTTCCTATTTTTGCGCCGAATAAACGTAATAAAAATGCCCGCCAGCGATACAATACTTGTGGCGACCAGGCAAATATTGTTGCCTGTACTGCCCACCACAATTGCACTTTAATAGCGTTGCCACCCCGGAACCCTTTCGGCACCGAGAATCCACTTAAATCCTGCATCGTTTTCCCTTATATTCAGCTTTTGTTATATAAGGCTTTCGTCTTTGAGGTCGTACGTTGGCGTAAATGCCAGGATAATTCAGCCCAAAAGCCAGGCACGTGCAATATCTGCCGTTGGACTTTTTTGGCGTCAGCACACAATTCCATATTATTGGTGGTTGATACCCCACCCATAGAAAATTCAGACACCAGGCCATTGAGTTTTTTAAATGCATAACCAGCTTTATACATTTTGGCCGCCAGCGCGTAGTCGGACGAAACTTTATATTCCAGGTCATAACGCCATTTCTTCAAGCCGGACACCGGGAAAAATATCGCCTGATGACTGGCGGGCAGGCTGTGGTAAATATACCAGCCCGGTTTGGCGCTACGTTTAATTTTATGCCCGTCGCCAAAATCCAGCAGCGCATCGCCGGTGATCATCACGTTATCTTTTTGCACTTTTAACTTACGGACAAAATATGCGGCATCCTGATGAAAAATATCGCCCGAGTTGAGAAACAACGCGAACTTGCCTTGTGCCATCGCAATGCCCTTGTTCATGGCGTCGTAGATACCGTTATCTGGTTCGCTGACAAAGCGTAGGTTATAGATACCCTTGAGATTTTCCAGGTACTCACGGGTGCCGTCATTGGAACCGCCATCGACAACAATCCATTCGAAGCTGATATCGTCCGCCTGCGCCAGATGCGCCAGCGAGGCGTGTGTTTTGACTATCCCTTCGAGGTTACGAAACGCGACAGTGATTATGCTAAGCAACATGTTTTACCTCGTAATACCCGTCATACTTCAAACTGCATGTGCGTTGGTTTTCCTCGCTCACCAACTTCCTGCAACTCGAATTATTTAGGGTGTATATTTAACGCTTTTCGCAAAATAAACGGACAGACGATTAAAAATGCATATTCCGGGCTAAATATCGAACCGGTAAAAAACAGCGATACCGGAGTAAAAAGATATAATTGCACGCGAAAATTGCGGTTATCACCAAAAGCGTTGATCATCATTTTTATCACTTTCCCCATGTACCACAGTGATAAAAACACCGCGAACCAGGAAAAATAAATAATCAGCAGATACAAACCATTGTCTATGGTTTTTCCGACATCCGCACCGTTAAATATTCCGAATGATGCGACATATTCATAAAGTGAGCCAAATCTGACTACACCGTCAATATGGGTCAAAGAATAACCGACCATCACCAGCGGACCGACAATACGATAATATGATGACGATCCTTCTGTACCTAAATCGCCCAGACGGGTGGAAATATAAGGAAATGCAATTACCACACCAACCAGGAATACAGCCAGAGAAATCAATGCTAACGGTAACTTTTTCTTAATCGCCTCTTTATTCAGATATTGAAATGCCCACTCCAGCAAATAAAACAGGATAAAGGTCATAACCCCTGAAAACGATCCGGATAATATTATCCCTGCGAGAATCATAGCATCGGTTTTAGGCGTTTTGATACCAAACTGTTTGATGCTGAGCCAAATTGAGATTAATGCCAGAGCGAAAAATGCCGGTTCGAAATAAAGTGCTGTCGTGCGCTTGCCGCCGAATTTAATGAAATTCAGCACATAGCTGTTGCTGTAAATCAGATATTTCGAAATCGACTCCATAATACTGCTGCCGCCGGTGAGGATAATTTGCGCCATCTCCACCGCCGCCAGCGCCACCACCAGCCCGACCACCAGATAAAAAAAACGTAATATCTTGCAATGGTTGTGTGGCGAAATTGTTTTAAAACGAATACTCCACACCATGCCAATAATGATCACAATATAGACAAAAAGCATGGTTGAAGTGACGTATTTACTGGCATCCAACGACTGACCAAACAGGTAGTTAAACGCCGTGAGTCCCGCGCCAATCCCTAAGGCAATCATCAATTTTTTAACGCTGATGCGTTCTAAAAACAGCAGTAACAAGACAGGTAAAAAAGTGACGATGGTGATGGGGAAACTTTCGCCAAGCTGGGCGATTTTGACGTTAACCAGCAGGTAGATCAGCGGCAGCAGCAGGTAGCTACAGATTCTGATAGAAGTTGACATACTCCTCCAGCATCTGTTGTCCACTGTAGGCGGCGCGGCTGCGCTGGCTGAACTCAGCCAGCGTGGTACCAAATATCGCCTGTGCGATTTCCGGTTTGCTTAACTGCACCAGTTGCAGCACATCTTCTTCGCTGACGGTTTTACCGCCGGATTTTTGCAACACTTCACGCGCCGCGTCGCTATGGGTGGCAATCACCGGCACGCCAATCGATAGCGCCTCACACAAAATCAGCGGGTAGTTATCGACGCGAGAACTGAATACCAGCGCATCCATCTGATTGAGCGCGCTCATCAACTTGCGCTTGTCAGTTTCAAAGCCGTGATTAACCACGTTGCCAGCGGTGAACGGCGAGAACTTACCAAAGGTATGCAGTTCGATTTTGTCGCCCAGCGCCATCATCTCGCGTACCAGTTGCTGGTTAGTTTTGCCGTCGTAACGCAGATCATGCGCCACCACCGCGATTTTCGGCTTGTCCTGGGTTTCGCGCACCGGAGGCAAGTCCGCCAGAATCGCTTCGGTTGCCATATCAATACCGTTATTGATAATCCGGCAACGCCCTGGACCGTACAGACTATTGAAAGCGTCTGCCACATGCTGGCTGGGGGAAATAAACTGACAGCCCAGTGCCAGCATCTCGCGGAATAACTGCCGTTTGCCCGCCACCAGTTGGTGTGCGCGATCAATCTTCACCGGCGGATAATTATTTAAGGTCGGGCATTTCTGGCAGCCCGTTTTCCAGCCTTCGCAACCGTCGGTAAAGGCGCAGCGTCCGGTAACGCTCCAGTGGTCGTGCAGTGTCCAGACCAGAGTGACATCCGGTTTATGGTTTTTCACTTTTTCGCAAAAGCGCACCACGCTCTTAAGATTCAACCAGTAGCTGTGCAGCACATGAAAATGCAGGACCACCGGACCCGGTGTGCGAGTAATGGTGCGATATAACTCATTGAAATTGCCGAACAGATCGCGATTAAACAGACGAAACAACGCAATGTTCGCCATCGCGGTCATCCGCGGCGTATGTTTGATGACCTGCGGATAGTTTTGATGACTGACGCTCTCTTTGCCGCCTTTGCCGTAGCCGTAGACAAAATGTGATGCCAGCCCCTGTTGCAGCGCACGCTGGTGGAGATCTAACGCCACACCTGCTGCCCCGCCTTCCGCCAGTCGCACATTAAATTGCAGAATATTCATTTAATTACCTTCACTCGCGCTTTTTCTCCCACCACCAGCGCGTTGTCCGGGACAGAGTCGAGCACCACGCTGCCCGCGCCCACGGTGACGTTGTTACCAAGCGTGATATCACCAAGAATAATGACGTTGGCACCGAGTTCGACGCCATTGCCAATGTGTGGACATGCCATGTTATCGGCACCACGATTGCCGATAGTGACGCCGTGACGAATGGTGAAATCATCCCCCGCGACCACGTTTTTATTGATCACCACGGCGTAACCGTGATGGATAGTAAAGCGTCGGCCTATGGTCGCGGCGGCCTGGATTTCATAACCGAAAAAGCATTCGGTGATAATGCGATACAGCACCAGCAGCGGGGCCGCCCACAGATTGTTGAGGACGTTCTTTTTGCGCCACACCGAACAAAAATGAGCGGCGCGATAGGCAAGAACCATGCAGCACGGGCGTAAACTCCAGCTGTTGGCGCGCAGATCTTCCAGCATCTTTAGCGCCCCCGAATACCATCAGCCAGACGTTTGCCGTTACGCACCGACAGCAGCGTCAGCAAAGTGCGCCAGGTCATGCGTTTATTGCGGATCTGGTAGAGGGTAAACAGCTGATATTTTTTGCTGGCGCGGTCGAATTTGTCTTTGTGCTTGCGGTAAAAGTGGAAGTATCCGGAGAATTTTTTCGATGACGAGGTGATCTGCATTTCGCCGTGATTGATATGCAGGATCTGCGTCGCCTCTTCCACTTTCCACGGTTCACCGTACTCCACCACCATCCGCAGGAAGATGTCGTAATCCTGTGCCGCTTTCAGTTCGGTATCGAACAAACACTCTTTGAAACGCCATGCCCAGGTAAAAACCTGATTGCCAATGATATTGCGTTTGTAGAACAGGCGGCGTGAATACGGCGATTTGGGATACAGCGGCAAGCTTGCCGGTTGGGAATAGACTTCGCCCTGGCAAACGTAGTCGTTAGCGTACAAAAAGGCGTGAGTGACCAGTTGCTGTTTATGGGCGAGGAAGACGCTCAGGCGGTTGGGTGTCCATTCATCATCATCATCGATCCCGGTGATGTATTCCCCTTGCGCCAGCATAATCGCCTGGTTACGTACCGCGCACGCCCCGCTGTTAATGTCGTTGTGAATGTAAGTGATGCGCGGATCGTTGAGGGCGGTGACGTACTGTTGTAGTTGTTCCCAGGAGGTGGAGCAATCATCCACGATAATCATCTCCCAGTTGTTGTAGTCCTGGCGCAGGACCGATTTTATCGCCCGAATCGCCAGTTGTTGGCGGTTCCAGGTCGGCATATAGATTGAGATCAGCGGATTGTCTTTCATAGGTTGTTCTCCCGGAGTGTCGAGATGTTCTGCCGGTTTATAAGCTTGTTTACGGGTTCTGTTGCCGGATGCGGCGTGAACGTAGGTCGGATAAGATGCGTCAGCATCGCATCCGACAACGGATCTCGTTATTTCGCATCCGACTTATATTCGTATTCGTAATAGCCATAATCCTGATACGCGCTGGCGCGGCGGAAGATGGAGTTCAGAATCACCCCTTTCACCGGAATACCGTTTTGCTCAAAGCGGCTCAGACTGGTTTCCACTTCTTTCAATGTGTTGACCGCATAACGCGCCACCATTAACGTGGTTCCGACATGACGACCAACAATTGCCGCATCGGTCACTGCCAGAATCGGCGGCGTATCAATCAACACCAGGTCGTAGTTTTTACTCGCCCAGTTCACCAGTTCGGCAAAGCGTTCGCTCATCAACAGTTCAGAAGGATTTGGCGGCACCTGACCGCGCGGGATCAGATCAAATTTGGCAATAGAGGTCGGTTTAGCAGCGGTAGTAATATCGCCCTGACCAATCAAAATTTCCGACAGGCCATTGACGTTATTGGTGCCCAACAACTCGTGGGTGTAGCCTTTGCGCATATCGCAGTCGATCAACAACACCCGTTTATTGGTCTGACTGATCACCGCCGCCAGGTTAGCGCAGACAAAGGTTTTACCGATTGACGGGCTAACCCCGGTCATCATCAACACATTGTTCTGCGCCTGCATCATCGCGAAGTGCAGACTGGTACGCAGACTGCGGATGGCTTCAATCGCCAGATCGGTTGGATTCCCTACCGCCAGTAGCTGGCTCTGTTTATAGCGTTTAACTCCTTTGATGGTTTTGACGCTATCGCGCGCTTTCTGCCATTCCGACAACGGGATGCTGGCATAGACGCTGATACCGTGTTCTTCCAGCACCTGCGGGCTTTCGATGCCACGATTAAACAACGAGCGCAGCAGTACACCCACGATAGAGAGCATCAGGCCAAGGATAATCGCGCCGAGGATAATCAGCCCTTTCTTCGGTTTCAGTACACCTGGCTGGGTGATTGCCGGGTCAACAATGCGCACATCGCCGACGGTGCTGGCTTCGGTGATTTTCAGCTCCTGCTCTTTATTCAGCAGCTGCATATAGACCTGCTGACCAGACTCGACATCGCGGGTCAGACGGACAATCTCCTGCTGGGTTTTCGGCATCGCCGTTACGCGACCATTAAGTTTGGCTTTTTCGTCTTCCAGCGCCTGCCGTTTCTCCAGCAGCGTGCGATACGCCGGGTGAACTTTGGTGTACAGCTTGGAGATTTCCGCTTCTTTAAAGGTCAGTTCGTTCAATTGTGCGTCGATGTTCACCATCGAATCGAGCACCGCTTTCGCTTCCAGCGGCAGATCAACAGAATCTTTATCCTGACGGAAGGCATTCAATTTATTTTCGGCAACATCAAGGCGGCTACGTACTTCCGGTAACTGTTGCGCGAGGAAGGCGAGGCTTTTCGACGCTTCCGCGGATTTGCGCTCAATATTTTGTTCCTGATAGTTACGGGCGATGCTGTTAAGAATGTCGCGGATCTGTTCGCGATCTTCACCGGTATAAGTCAGGCTCAGTACGCCTGCGTCTTTGCCGTTCTCCGTTACCGTCAGGCTGTTTTGCAGTTGATTGATCATCCCCAGCGTGGAGTATTTGGTGACGGTAAACTCACTGCCCGGGCGGGCGTGAATGGCTTCAACCATCAGCGTGACGCCTTCTTTTTTCAGCATCTGGCCCGCTTGCCCACGGGCGCTAAAGCCGCCATCGCTGCTCAGAGTGTAGTTTTTATCGTCCAGCACATTAAGCGTAAACACCTGATCCGCCATCTCTTTCGGGCGGTTAAAGGTGGTCACTTTTACCGTCTCGTTCTGGCGTCCCATCAGGCGATCCCAGCCCGCACCGAAAATCGGGAACGTGTTTTTGCTCACTGCAATATCGAGGTCGAGATCGTCCACCGTTTTACCAAGCACCAGACGCGAACGAATCAACTGGATCTCGGCGTCCGATGCTGGCGGTTTGTTGGCTAATGCCGAACCAATGTCCTGCACTAACGAATTGCCGCTGTTTTGCTCGATTTGTACCAGTGCGTCGGCACTATAAATCGGCGTGGCGAAGAAGGTGTAAACCACGGCACAGAGGGCAAATACGGCGGTGATGCCAATTACCCACCAGCGCGCTTCAATGACGGTGCCGACCAGGCGACCAATATCGATTTCATCACTGCCCGTTACCGGAGCGGCATGTTGTTTTACTTTTTCTGTCATTCTTATACCTGCTCTGCGTTCAATGCCTGCGCCCACTGGCGGGCAGACCGTTCAAGTAATGTGTACACCGCTGCAAACGTTTCCCGGCTTTTGCGATACGGATCGGGGATTTCACATTCGTTATCCCAGTGACCAAACAGCATCACTTTGCCGCGCATCTCGGGTGCCATCTCGCATAAGCGTTCGATATGGCGATTTTCCATGGTCAAAATCAGGTCGTAGTTGCGACACAGACGGCGGCTGATTTGCCGTGCACAGTGACCTTCCAGAGACAGTTGATGTTCTGCGGCGACGCTGATAGCAGTAGGGTCAGCGCCCTTACCGACCAGCGCGCCGAGTCCAGCGGACTCCACTTTCAGCTCCGGGTGATAACGTTGCAGTAAGCGTTCCGCCGTCGGGGAGCGGCAAATATTGCCGACACAGACAACTAAGATGTTGTTAAACATGACGATTACCAGTTATGAATGTCGCTGGCTGTATCCGTCATGTAACGGACACCGCTAATAGTTGGCAGCAACTGATTGATCAGACGGTTCCAGCGGGAAACCGGGGCGGTGGTGACATACACCACGTCATAAGGTTGCAGGCGGAATTCTGTCGCCATCACCAGCGACGTGGCATCGGACATATCCAGCTGGTAGATATTGGCAATCTTGCCATTACGCCCGCCCTCGCCTTTCAGCGGACGAATGACAAAGATGCCGCTGGCGTTGGAGGTGGTCATGTCGATGCCTTCAGCATTGCCCAGGGCTTCAGTCAGGGTCATGCCGCTAAAGTCCATTTTCAGGGTGCTCTGTTTCTTCACTTCACCCATCACAAATACTTTCAGATCATCATTACGCGGCACGTAAAGAATATCGCCGGGGTAAAGCAGTCGGTTCTGATTGAGGTCGCCGTTTTGCATCAGCGCCTGCAAAGAAATGCGCTCTTCACGACCATTGTGTGTTAGCACCACGTTGCGCCAGTCAGCGGTATCAGTCAGGCCACCCGCGGCGTTGATGGCATCGAGAATGGTCAGTGGCACGTTGGTGATCGCCTGTTGGCCGGATTTATTCACCTGTCCGGAGATATAGGCCTTTTGTGAGCGGAAGGCGGCGATATTAACGTCCACCTGCGGGTCAGCGATGTACGTCGCTAAGCGCCCGGTAATATCACTGCGGATTTCAGCGAGCGTTTTCCCCACGACGTGAACCTTGCCGATATACGGGTAGAACATGGTGCCGTCAGGCTGTACCCAGTTGCCGGTGTCGCTGGAGCTGCGGTACTGACCAGCTGGCGTGGTGAGTTCCGGGTGATCCCAGACGGTGACATTAAGAACGTCCCCCGGCCCGACGCGATACTGATAATTCGCGATCTCACTTTCCAGCGTCATATTGGGGCGCGCTACGTTGGGGCGTGGGCGTAATTGATCAATCAGGCGCGGGGTCAGCGGATAAACATTCACCATTTTGTCGAGATCGAAATCAGCGTCCTGCTGTTTGATGACGTCTTTCCCCATCGTCGACATATTGCTGCCCGGAAGTACTGTGCAACCGCTTATCAAGGTTACTGACACCAATAATGGCATCAATTTCATTTTGGATTTCATCATTGTTTATTTATCACTTTGGCAGAGTAATTATCCTGTGCACTATTAATAGCAATGTCGCCATGCACATTTACCTTGCAGTTAATTGAATAAAAATTTAACTGGCATCAGTCCTAAAAAAATTGATTTCATCCGCAGGCTATTGACAGAATAATTCAGACTGGTCTTTCAGGCATCCAGACACGCTACCGCCCCTGGCTTTTTAGCTACCAATACACTGATTTAGCTTAATTTTTAAAACCCTCTCAACATACAGTCGTTGATGAGAAAGGGTTATTGCGGAAATTAACTTCCGAATATAAGGTGACATTATGGTAATTGAATATTGGCTCTCCAATAATGCAGGAGGAAGTGTTACAGCTAACGGAATAGCAGGCAAGGTAACAATTCGGCAATTGGCTATTTTTAAGAATTATATTAAGTGTCATTCAATATGGTTTTTAGGAGTTTCTTTAGGTTGACAATATTTAATATAGTGTCTCCACATGCGATATTTCTTAAATAATGTTTTATTATTACCACTTTTAATTCAGGGATAATGTGAGGTTATTACCCTCAAATAATATGAGATAAATAGTGCTGCAACATTGCATTTTTGCCCCGATTTATCCATGATCGAATTGTGACATTTGTCATACAACGAATAGGTTTTGTACTTACTATGGAATGGATTGCCGATCCGTCTATCTGGGCCGGGTTAATCACGCTGATTGTGATCGAACTGGTCCTCGGCATTGATAACCTGGTCTTTATTGCCATCCTCGCCGAAAAACTACCGCCGAAGCAGCGCGACCGCGCACGGGTTACCGGGCTGCTGCTGGCGATGTTAATGCGCCTGTTACTGCTGGCGTCAATCTCCTGGCTGGTCACCCTGACTCAACCGCTGTTCAGCTTCCGCTCGTTTACCTTTAGCGCCCGCGATTTAATCATGCTGTTTGGTGGTTTCTTCCTGCTGTTCAAAGCCACGATGGAGCTGAACGAACGGCTGGAGGGGAAAGACAGCAATAACCCCACACAACGCAAAGGTGCGAAGTTCTGGGGGGTGGTGACACAAATTGTGGTACTGGACGCCATCTTCTCACTCGACTCGGTGATTACCGCCGTCGGGATGGTCGACCATTTACTGGTCATGATGGCCGCCGTCGTTATCGCTATCAGCCTGATGTTGATGGCCAGCAAGCCATTAACGCAATTTGTTAACAGTCACCCGACGATCGTTATTCTCTGCTTAAGCTTCCTGTTGATGATTGGCTTTAGCCTGGTGGCAGAAGGTTTCGGCTTCGTCATTCCGAAAGGCTACCTGTACGCTGCTATTGGTTTCTCGGTGATGATCGAGGCGCTCAATCAGTTGGCTATCTTTAACCGGCGACGTTTTCTTTCCGCTAACCAGACGCTGCGCCAGCGGACTACCGAAGCGGTAATGCGCCTGCTTAGCGGGCAAAAAGAAGATGCGGAACTGGACGCCGAAACCGCGTCTATGCTGGTGGATCATGGTAACCAGCAAATCTTTAATCCGCAGGAACGGCGGATGATTGAGCGGGTACTTAATCTTAACCAGCGCACCGTCAGCAGCATTATGACGTCGCGCCACGATATTGAGCATATCGATCTCAACGCACCGGAAGAAGAAATCCGCCAGTTGCTGGAGCGAAATCAGCATACGCGGCTGGTGGTTACCGACGGTGATGACGCAGAAGATTTGCTCGGTGTTGTTCACGTTATCGACCTGCTACAACAGTCTCTGCGCGGCGAACCGCTCAACCTGCGGGTGTTGATTCGCCAGCCGCTGGTGTTCCCGGAAACCTTGCCGTTGTTACCTGCCCTGGAGCAGTTCCGTAATGCCCGCACGCACTTTGCTTTTGTAGTGGATGAGTTTGGCTCGGTGGAAGGAATTGTGACATTAAGTGACGTCACTGAAACCATTGCCGGTAACTTACCGAACGAAGTGGAAGAGATCGACGCCCGCCATGATATTCAGAAAAATGCGGACGGTTCCTGGACGGCGAATGGTCATATGCCGCTGGAGGATCTGGTGCAATATGTGCCGCTGCCGCTGGATGAAAAACGTGAATATCACACCATTGCCGGGCTATTGATGGAATATTTGCAGCGTATTCCAAAACCTGGCGAAGAAGTTCAGGTGGGGGATTATTTGCTTAAAACGTTGCAGGTGGAAAGCCATCGCGTGCAGAAGGTGCAAATTATTCCGCTACGTAAGGATGGCGAGATGGAGTACGAAGTGTGATAAAACATCAAATGCGCAGGTTCAAACTGCGCATTTGATTTATACAAAATTTAGTATAATCTAAGGATGGAGTAATGAGAAAAAAGCTGGCTTTTCTTGATACCAGTCTTGACGATTTACGCGCATTTCCAGAATCGTCTCGACAGGAAATTGGCTATCAACTCGACAGGATCCAACAAGGGTTAAACCCATACGACTGGAAACCTTTTTCAACTATCGGCCCTGGTGTGCGAGAGATTCGTACTCGCGATGCTGATGGGATCTATCGCGTCATGTATATCGCAAAATTTGAAGAAGCGGTTTACGTATTGCATTGTTTTCAAAAGAAAACACAGACTACCAGTCAATCGGATATTGATTTAGACAAACGACGCTATAAAGAACTTGTTCAGGAGCGGAAAAATGAAAATTGAAACCTTTGATAGTGTGTGGGATGCGGTGAGTGACACCCCTGAACAAGCGGAAAATATGCGGATCCGTGCCGAACTTGTAACGATCATTAATAACTGGATTGAACAACAAGGGTTTAGCCAGGCTCAGGCAGCGTCTGCTTTAGGGGTCACTCAACCTCGCATATCTGAACTTGCCAGAGGTAAGATCCAGATCTTTAGTATCGATAAATTGATCACCATGATGGCTCATGCAGGATTGCATATTCAACGTATTGAAATTCAATATCCACATGCTGCTTAGTGCTATAAATACAGATGGCGACAAATTGACGCCGCCATCTGCATAACTTGTCTTACATCTTCTCCAGCAACTTCTTCACATCTTTGCCATTGCGGGAATCTTTATTCCGCTCGGCCCAGTCATTCAGGCGACGTTTCGCTTCGTCCTGTAGATGTTTGCGCAGTAACTGATCCACTTGCAGGCTGTAATTGAGTTGCTGCCAGTTGCCATAAACCCGCAGCGGTACTGGCGTTTCTTTGAGGAAATCAATCAGTTTGCTTTCTCCGTTCCAGCCACCAATCACACGAATGTCAAACTGGGTGTCGCAGGTTTGATCTGCCAGATTCAACATGCCTTCCCCTGTCAGCGCCAGCACTGGCGATTGACCTTGCATGTCGTTTAACGTCACGACGCCATCCTTCAACGTCAAATCGGTGGTAAAGCGGTCAAGACGCGTCACGTTATCAAAGTTTTCAGCGGCCTTCACATCACCACCATTACGTTCTACCGCTTGCTGAATCATCTGCTGGAAGTTCATCCCTTCCATGCGTGTGTCGGTCATTTCGACATGTGCCTGTCCTTGCCAGTTGTGGCGGAATGCGTCGGCATCTATGTCAGCACCGGAGAAATCACCAGCCAGTGACATCTTTCCGGTCAACGAAATCGGATAGTTAAACGCCTTCAGAATGGTACCAATCTCAACGTTTTCCAGCCGTGGCTGGAAGTTTATCCGCGGATTTATTGATGTCGCGTCCAGCGTGCCCGGCAGCGAAACCTGTCCACCGTTAAGCTTGCCCTGCAGTTGAGTAATTTCCAGCAAACCCGACTTGTTGGTCATTTGCGTGGCAACGTCTGTAAAATTCATTCCGCGCCAGCGCACGTTACTGGCCTGCAACAAAATATCAGCCGTAAAGCCATGCAATCCCTGATAGGCCGGTTCATCAATACGCGAAGAAATGACCGGGCGCGGCAACGTGGATTGGCTCTGCCCTTGCTGCGCGGCACCGTTTTCACCGTTCGCTGTTTCTTTAAGCGGGATGAGGTTGTCAAGATTCAGTTGCGGGAATTGCAGTCTCAGCTGCCATTCCGGTTTCTCTGTCAACGTGACCTGTGCTTGCCCGCTCAGCGTACTGTCATTGGCGGTCAAACTAATTTGGTTAAATGAAAGGCGTTTATGTGACTCCTGCCACTGGGCCTGGAAACTCCCCTGCCCCTGAATACCTTGTTTTGGTAAATCGGCACCCTGCAACTGCCAGTTAATTTGTTCAATAGCCGCCGTTAAATCATGCGGATAATCAGAAGCATCTACCGTACCGTTAAGGGATATCGTGAGGTCGCGCTGATCGCGATTAACCCGCCCGGAGAACTCAAATGAGCCACGATGTTGGGGATCTTGTTCCATTTGCAGGCGGATATTGCGGATTGTCACCTGCTCGTCATCTTCATGCTGGAACACCAGCACGCTGTCCGCCATCTTAAGACTGGATATATCAAACGACCATCCGCGATCGTCTGACAGATCCGGCAAGGTATTGTCGCGCGGTGCAACCGGAGCGTCTTCACTGCGCACCGCTTCCGTCTGCGGCGTCAGTTGGATCACAGCCCCTTTTAGCATCACCTGCTTAACGCTCAGTTGATGACTCAGTAGTGGTAAAAGCGCCACGTCCAGACGCATGTTGTCGGCGCGAACCAGTGGCTGGCTCGCGCCCTGGGCGGTGAGAGACATTCGCCCGGAGAGGATACTAAGCTGCGGCCAGACGTGCCAACGCAGTGGCCCGTCGAGCTGCAATTGATAACCGCTACGTGCAGCAACTTGCTTGACCATATAGTCGCGGAAATCATTCGGATTCACCAGCAACACTAACGCAGATAACCCGGCCACCAGCACGACCAGGAGTATCATCAGCGTCGTCAGAAATCGTCTCATGGTATCCTCAATGGGCCTGAATTAGTCTTTATCGATTCGGCTAGCTACCGCGCCCTGCTGGTTGCGATATTTCGCATCTTCACGGCGGTTGTAAGGTCGCGCCGCCGGGCCGGAAAGCGGCTCAAAGCTCAGCGCACCAATTAACATGCCCGGACGCAGCGCCAGCGGCAGCTTACCGGAGTTGTAGAACTCCAGCACAATGCAGCCAGACCAGCCCGGATCGATGCGGTGCGCGGTGACGTGCACCATCAGCCCCAGACGCGCCAGTGAAGAACGCCCGTCCAGCCAGCCCACCAGATCGGCTGGCAGCGTCACCGACTCCAGCGTCACCGCCAGCGCCAGCTCTCCTGGGTGAAGATAGAACGCCTCGCTTTCATCGAGAACGATCTCATCGCTCATCACGCGGTCAAGCGCGGCGCTCACTTCATCTTTGGGACCGCTCAGATCGATAAACGCTGCCGTGTGACCACGGAAGGTACGAAATTTATTGCCCAGGCGCACATCCACCGTCGCGCCGTTAATACGCTCCACTGGCGGACGTGGGTTGATCGACAAACGGCCTTCATCAAGCCAGGCTTCAATATCTCGGTCACACAGACGCATGGCATTTTCTCCTTTCGCGCATCACTCCCTTAACGCCAATTACGTCAAGGGCATACCAGGTTATCACTGAACGGTACACAATTTATCAAGCTTATTCAAAGAACTGACTTATTTTCGCTTTCAATATATCGATGGCGATGCGGTTTTTCCCGCCGCGCGGCACGATAATGTCCGCATATTGTTTAGAAGGCTCAATGAATTGCAGAAACATCGGGCGCACGGTTTTTTGATATTGCGCCATCACTGAATCCATTGAACGCCCACGCTCGTTAACGTCACGCTTGATGCGGCGCATCAGGCAGATATCCAGCGGGGTATCAACGAAAATTGAGAAGTTAAGTTCGTCACGCAAACGCGCATCCGTTAGCAGCAAAATGCCTTCGAGAATGATGACTTTCTTCGGCTCAACCGTCACCGTTTCTTTCATACGCGTATGTTCAACATAGCTGTAAACCGGCAGGTCAATTGCCGAGCCGCGTTTCAATGCTTGTAAATGCTCAAGCAGCAGGCTGTGATCCATCGCGCTGGGATGGTCGTAGTTGGTCTTAACGCGTTCTTCCATCGACAGATGGCTTTGATCTTTGTAATAGCAGTCTTCGGGAATTACGCCGATGTGTTCATCACCGACTTGCTCACGTAATTCACGATAAAGGGTACTGGCAATAAGACTCTTGCCGGAAGCCGATGCGCCAGCGATACCGATAATGACGCACTGATGAGACTGATCAGTCATATATTTAGCGACCTGATTAACCTGGATGTTAGGAAGGGGGCGACGAAGCGCCAAACGCGGCAATTATAGGGATTTCATCCGCCTGATACCAGTCGAATAGCGTTGCCGCGCGCTCAGAGTTAATTGTTGACGAAGAATTCCCGGTGGCAAATTACGTTGATCAGTTTTATACAAGGTAAAAATTGTTATACGCAGTTGCGCAAATTATCCGCCTTTACGTCACTTTATGAGCAATTCGCATATAAAATGTAAAACTTTTGTACTAGCATAAACACAGAAACGAATACTGGCGACCTGGTCTTGCGGATAAAGCGGTAATGAGCAAACAATCACAGCATGTATTAATTGCCCTGCCCCACCCGCTGCTTCACCTGGTCAGTTTAGGTTTAGTCTCGTTTATCTTCACCCTTTTCTCACTTGAGCTTTCGCAGTTTGGCACCCAACTCGCCCCACTGTGGTTCCCGACGTCCATCATGATGGTGGCGTTTTATCGCCATGCCGGGCGCATGTGGCCGGGGATTGCGCTGAGCTGCTCGCTGGGAAATATCGCCGCATCCATCCTGCTTTTTTCCACCAGCTCGCTGAACATGACCTGGACGACCATCAATATTGTTGAAGCCGTGGTCGGGGCAGTGCTACTGCGTAAATTGCTGCCGTGGTATAACCCATTGCAAAATCTGGCTGACTGGCTGCGTCTAGCACTCGGCAGCGCCATTGTTCCACCTCTGTTAGGGGGTGTTCTGGTTATCCTGCTGACGCCCGGAGACGATCCTCTCAGGGCATTTTTGATATGGGTACTGTCAGAATCCATCGGCGCACTGGCACTGGTGCCGCTGGGATTGTTATTTAAACCACACTATCTGCTGCGCCATCGCAACCCACGGTTGCTTTTTGAGTCGCTGCTCACGTTAGCCATCACACTGACGTTAAGCTGGCTTTCGATGCTGTATCTGCCGTGGCCTTTTACTTTCATTATTGTGCTGTTGATGTGGAGCGCCGTGCGCCTGCCACGAATGGAAGCCTTTTTGATCTTCCTTACCACGGTGATGATGGTGTCACTGATGATGGCCGCTGATCCCTCCCTGCTTGCTACGCCGCGTACATACCTGATGAGCCATATGCCGTGGCTACCGTTTTTGCTGATCCTGCTGCCCGCCAACATCATGACCATGGTGATGTATGCCTTTCGTGCGGAACGCAAACACATTTCCGAAAGCGAAACCCGTTTTCGTAACGCCATGGAATATTCCGCCATCGGCATGGCATTAGTGGGCACCGAGGGGCAATGGCTGCAATCCAACAAAGCACTCTGCCAGTTTCTCGGTTACAGTCAGGAAGAGCTGCGCGGACTCACCTTTCAGCAACTGACCTGGCCGGAGGATCTCAATAAAGATCTCCAACAGGTTGAAAAGCTGATCAGCGGTGAAATAAACACCTATTCAATGGAAAAACGCTACTACAACCGCAATGGCGATGTTGTCTGGGCGTTGCTTGCCGTCTCACTGGTGCGCCACACGGATGGCACGCCGCTCTATTTTATCGCTCAGATTGAAGACATTAACGAGCTAAAACGCACCGAACAGGTGAATCAGCAACTGATGGAGCGCATCACGCTGGCTAACGAAGCGGGCGGGATTGGCATCTGGGAGTGGGAGCTGAAGCCGAATATTTTTAGCTGGGATAAGCGGATGTTCGAGCTGTATGAAATTCCTCCGCATATCAAACCGAACTGGCAGGTGTGGTACGAGTGCGTGCTGCCGGAAGATCGCCAACACGCCGAAAAAGTGATTCGTGATTCGTTGCAATCACGCTCGCCCTTTAAACTGGAATTTCGCATTACCGTGAAAGACGGCATTCGCCATATCCGCGCCCTCGCTAACCGGGTACTGAATAAAGAAGGCGAAGTCGAACGCCTGCTCGGCATTAATATGGATATGACCGAAGTGAAACAGCTTAACGAGGCATTGTTTCAGGAAAAAGAGCGCCTGCACATAACGCTGGATTCCATCGGCGAAGCCGTGGTCTGTATTGATATGGCAATGAAAATTACCTTTATGAATCCGGTGGCGGAGAAGATGAGCGGCTGGACGCAGGAAGAAGCGTTAGGTGTTCCGCTCCTGACGGTGTTGCATATTACTTTTGGCGACAACGGACCATTAATGGAGAACATTTACAGTGCCGACACCTCACGTTCCGCGATTGAACAAGATGTGGTGTTGCACTGCCGAAGCGGCGGCAGCTACGACGTGCATTACAGTATTACGCCGTTAAGTACTCTGGACGGCAGCAATATAGGCTCGGTTCTGGTGATTCAGGACGTCACCGAATCACGCAAAATGCTGCGCCAGCTGAGCTACAGCGCCTCCCATGATGCACTGACGCATCTCGCCAATCGCGCCAGTTTTGAGAAGCAACTACGCATCCTGCTGCAAACGGTAAACAGTACGCATCAGCGACATGCCCTGGTGTTTATCGATCTTGATCGCTTTAAAGCGGTGAATGACAGCGCCGGGCATGCGGCGGGCGACGCTTTACTGCGCGAACTGGCGTCGTTGATGCTGAGTATGCTGCGCTCCAGCGACGTGCTGGCGCGACTCGGTGGCGATGAATTTGGTCTGCTGCTGCCAGATTGTAATGTCGAAAGTGCGCGTTTTATCGCTACACGCATTATCAGCGCCGTGAATGACTATCACTTTATCTGGGAAGGACGTGTACATCGGGTAGGTGCCAGTGCCGGGATTACCTTGATTGATGACAACAATCATCAGGCGGCTGAAGTGATGTCGCAGGCTGATATCGCCTGTTATGCCTCCAAAAATGGTGGACGGGGCCGGGTGACGGTTTACGAACCGCAGCAAGCTGCCGCACATAGCGAACGGGCGGCGATATCGCTTGATGAACAGAGGCGGATGATTAAAGAGAATCAGTTGATGATGATCGCCCACGGTGTCGCTTCGCCGCGGATCCCGCAAGCGCGTAATTTGTGGCTGATTTCACTTAAGCTCTGGAGTTGCGAAGGCGAGATTATTGATGAACAAACATTTCGTCGTAGCTTCAGCGATCCGGCACTTAGCCATGCTCTTGACCGACGGGTATTCCACGATTTTTTCCAGCAGGCCGCAAAAGCGATTGCCAGTAAAGGCTTAAGCATCGCCCTCCCCCTTTCCGTTGCCGGTTTGAGTAGCGCCACGCTGGTGAATGAACTAATTGAGCAGCTGGAAAATAGCCCTCTACCACCACGGTTATTACATCTGATTATTCCGGCAGACGCGATTTTAGATCACGCAGCAAGCGTGCAAAAACTGCGGCTGGCGGGATGTCGGATCGTATTCAGTCAGGTGGGCCGCGATCTGCAAATCTTCAACTCGCTGAAAGCAAATATGGCAGATTACCTGCTACTTGATGGTGAGTTATGCGCCAGCGTGCAGGGTAATTTGATGGATGAGATGCTGATTACGATTATTCAGGGGCATGCTCAGCGACTCGGGATGAAAACCATCGCCGGGCCAGTCGTTTTACCCTTAGTGATGGATACGCTTTCGGGCATCGGCGTCGATCTGATTTATGGCGATGTGATTGTCGATGCCCAACCGCTGGATTTGCTGGTGAATAGCAGTTATTTCGCGATTAACTGAGGGAGCGTTTGCCCCATTGCCTGATGCGACGCTAACGCGTCTTATCATGCCTACAAATCGCTCATTCCCCAGGCCGGATAAGGCGCTCGCACCGCATCCGGCGACCAACGTCATGCTTCGTCTGGTTGCCAGCCTTCCGTATACCAGATATGCAACAACGCATAAGAACGCCAAGGTTTCCAGCGCTCGGCATAACGGCGGATTTGTGCCGGTGTCATTCCCGGAAATCGCTGTTTAATCAGATAATCATCCGGCAGAAAAACATCTTTCGCCTGCCAGCCGCGCAAGGCGAAATAATTCGCCGTCCAGCGCCCGATCCCCGGAAAAGTTTGCAGTTTTTTCATCGCTTGTTCTACGTCGCCCGGTATTGTCATTGGTAAGGTGCCCTCCAGCGCCGCATTTGCCAGATGAATCAGTGCCTCTGCCCGTTTCAACGGCATACCTAACGCTTTTAATGCCTGCGGGTCGGCTGCAGCCAGCCGCTGAGGCGTGGGGAAGCAGACATAATCCGGAAAATCATCCAGCCGTTCGCCATAAAGCTGTGCCACTCTGGCGGTCAATTTTGCCGCCATCGCCACGCTCACCAGTTGGCCTAAAATCGCCCGCACGCCCTGCTCAAAAGCATCAACACTGCCGGGTAAACGCAATCCGGGCCGCGCCGCGCCTAACTTGCCCAACGCACCGTTAACAATCTGCGGGTTACATTGCAGATCAAACAGGCAGCTCATTTTCGCCAGACACTCAGCGGCAACAGGTTCTAAACCTGCACTTAAATTTATGTGCAGAGTATGGCGGGCTATATCCGGAATAGCAGTCACCACGCCGCGATATTCGCCTACCGCCAGACTACAGGCATAATAACTGTCCGCGCCCGTTTCCACGCTGCTCACCGCACGGGCGGCGAGAAATCCCAACATCCACGACCAGTCATACGGCGGCTGCCAGTTCAGGGTATACATCGCATCTCCTTGTTAATCCGCTTTCAGCATAAACGTTATTCAGACGCTGCGCTTTGCTTTCATATTCCGGTTGTCGCGACGGCAACATTTCGCTAAAGTCACGCCCCTTCTTCACCGGCATGGGGATTATTTCGTGTTTATTGGTTTTGATTACGGTACAGCAAACTGTTCAGTGGCGGTCATGCGCGACGGTAAACCGCATTTGCTAAAAATGGAAAACGACAGCACGCTGCTGCCTTCAATGCTTTGCGCGCCAACGCGTGAAGCGGTAAGCGAATGGCTGTACCGCCATCATGACGTTCCGGCAGACGACGATGAAACGCAGGCGCTGCTGCGTCGGGCGATTCGTTATAACCGCGAAGAAGATATCGATGTTACGGCGAAAAGCGTGCAGTTCGGTCTTTCCTCACTGGCACAGTACATTGATGATCCAGAAGAGGTGTGGTTTGTGAAATCACCAAAATCGTTCCTCGGTGCCAGCGGCTTAAAACCGCAGCAGGTAGCGCTGTTTGAGGATCTGGTCTGCGCAATGATGTTGCACATTCGCCAGCAGGCGCAGGCTCAACTGCCGGAGGCAATTACTCAGGCAGTGATTGGTCGCCCGATCAACTTCCAGGGGCTGGGCAGCGATGAAGCAAACACCCAGGCGCAAGGGATTCTGGAACGCGCGGCGAAGCGTGCCGGGTTTAAGGATGTGGTATTCCAGTACGAGCCGGTCGCGGCTGGGCTGGATTACGAAGCCACCTTGCAGGAAGAAAAACGGGTGCTGGTGGTGGATATCGGCGGTGGTACGACTGACTGTTCTTTACTGCTAATGGGGCCACAGTGGCGTTCGCGCCTCGATCGTGAAGCCAGCCTGCTGGGTCACAGTGGTTGCCGTATTGGCGGTAACGATCTGGATATCGCACTGGCGTTTAAAAACCTGATGCCGTTACTGGGCATGGGTGGCGAAACCGAAAAAGGCATCGCGCTGCCGATTCTGCCGTGGTGGAATGCGGTTGCCATCAACGACGTCCCTGCGCAAAGTGATTTCTACAGTAGTGCCAATGGTCGTCTGCTTAACGATCTGGTACGCGATGCCCGCGAACCGGAAAAAGTGGCCCTGTTACAGAAAGTCTGGCGTCAGCGTTTAAGCTATCGCCTGGTACGTAGCGCAGAAGAGAGCAAAATTGCGCTTTCAAGCGTAGCGGAAACCCGCGCCTCACTGCCGTTTATCAGCGATGAACTGGCTACGCTGATTAGCCAGCAAGGGCTGGAAAGCGCCCTCAACCAGCCACTGGCGCGAATTCTGGAACAGGTGCAACTGGCGCTGGATAACGCCCAGGAAAAACCGGATGTCATCTATCTGACTGGTGGTAGCGCCCGATCGCCGCTGATTAAAAAAGCGCTGGCAGAACAGTTGCCGGGCATTCCGATTGCAGGCGGCGATGACTTTGGCTCCGTCACCGCCGGGCTGGCACGCTGGGCGGAAGTGGTGTTTCGTTAATTGAAAAATGGCTCAGCAGCGGCTTAAATCAGCCTTCGCCTGAGCCAGTTTTTCTGCCGCCTGACGTAGCGGCTCCATCAACGGCATGGTCCGTGCTGGAGCATGAAGGCGGAATCGCTGCAACTCTGTCGCACCGACAGTCAACGCCGATTCCAGCCGATGTCGTTTGGCGGTCATTTTCGCCATTACCGCTTGTCTGTCTGCTGGCGTTACCGCTTCATTCGGCCTGAACACAAAACGGCGTTCGCAACTCGCTTTCCAGTCGATAACCGCCTGGGTCAGATGATCACCAAAACCTTTTACTTGCTTAACGCTCCGTCGGGTAACGTCTGCCGCCGTTTCAATACCAAAGGACCGTAACGCCGCTTTACGCGCAGGGCCAACGCCGGGAATAGAGGCAACATCAATAAAAAATCCCTCCAGAAACTTCTGCTTCTGCCGTTCCCTTGCGGTGTCCTGAAGTGCTGCCAGATCGCGCTTTTCTTCTTCCGGTAACCCAAGAATTTCGTCCTTCATTTTTTCGAGCCTCGCCCGTTTGGCGATAAAACCTTCCAGCCCGCCCAACTGCTGGATCTGGCTGACTAAATGGTCATAGTCCATTTTCGCGCGATTAAACGCCTCACGGCGTTGCTGGATTTCTGCTTTGTACGCTTTGCTTGTCAGGCTGCCAATAATCCAGATAGCCGCCAGCACAGGAATCAAAATAATATAACTCGGTTCTGCCTGAAGGCCGCAAAACAACAGCGATAACGCTGACAGTGCGATCTCAATCAGAATGATGTATTCGCGCCGTAACAGGCCTAAAGGAAGCGACCTGCCAGTCGGTTGGAAATGATCGGGTAATGGCAATTGCAATGCTGGCGGTGCTACTGATGCCATCACCATCGCCCAGACTCTCGCCAGCACAAAATCACCGCCGGTGGTAATGACCTCTTCACCGAGATCAATAAAATAGATAACGCCTTGATTATCCAGCGCACACCACGGGCAGTCAGTCAAATGAGCGGGGTAAACATGCATTGCCGAAACGGTACATTTCTTTAACTGTTGGCGTAGTAAATCAAGTGCCGCTACCCACGCTTTTGCCGTCGGACGCCCGGTTGCCACGCCACTTTCCGTGAATGCCTGCTGAAACATGGCTTCAACATCGCCCGGTAACATCGACAGCGGAATCGATCGTGGCGGCGGTTTTAAACCACGTCGCTGATTATCTGAGGCGTAGGCATAACGGAAATGGGCAATATCCGTCTCCAGCGCATTACCTGCATCAGAGATAAGCGGTACACCGGAATAAGGATGCCGCCCACCAAACAAGATGTGAAATATCAGCAACGCAAGGCCAAAATTATCGTGATTTTCTGTGCGTTCAAAGCCGACAAATGATGGCATGGTTTGCAGCTCTGGCGGCGTAAAATGCGACACGCCGACTTCGCATAAATGCAGTGTACCATTGGCATTAATCTGAAAGGAGTCGCTATCAATCAACACCACTTTGCTGTCGCGACCTACCATAAAGCTGTTCTGGTTTACGTCACCCACGACGTGCCCGTGCTCATGAACAGTAGCAAAAGATGAAGCAATATTGCGCGCAACATAGAGTAGAAAATCCCACGCACAATGAGGGTAACTCTGGCGACGATGTGCCGGGCTATAGATCATATGAATCGGTTCTTTACCAGAAACTTTTGGCATCATAAAACCGATAACTTTTCCGCCTCGTCCACCGTGAAGCGTTGCCTGCGGCCAGGCGACATAATTCAACAACTGCGCGTCAGCTGTCGCAGCCATAAAGGCAAGTTTGTCCTGTTTTAAGGCGGGTGGCGGCGTGTGATAAATCTTGGCGACGCTATCGACAAACTCCTCGATATCATAAACCGCACCTTCGCCGCCTTTGCCCAGTTCACGGCCAGGCGTAACGCACTCACCAGTAGCAGTATATAAAGTGGGTTTCATGGTAACCACAGCGCCAGTGCCAACGTTTTATCATCATCCGTACGCTCGTTTACCGCCGGGCTGGACAAAAACTGCTTTAACAATTCAGGTAATAAATCGAGTTGTTCCTGCGTTGCTGACGCCAGTCCATTGAAAAACGGGGTAAAGAAAGGCACATGCGGAGAATTATCCAGCATATTTAACGCCAGTCGCTGAATACCATCCGTAAATGCTGCAACTTTGTGCGCACGCTCAGTGCTGGTGAAAGTTTCCAGTCTGGAAACGGCATCTTCATCGGTAATGAAGTGCGTCATATTGGTATATTCACCCACCATCGGCGTGAGCGGCAGTTGCAAACCGTGCCCCAAATCTACCACCACGCCGCCATCGCCAATCTGCATAATCAAGGTGCCATTAGCTGATGAAATCAATCCCAAAAACGTGCAGGCAAAATCGCGAACCGCTAATTCTTTGGCTTCCGCCTCGGCAAAAAGTCGCTGACGAATGGTCAGCACAATGTCCGTTGCGAGGACATCATTAAGCCCCAATTCCCCGCCCTGCATTTTTTGCGACATATAAGCCATCGCTTCATTGACGGCGAGCATCGCACCTTCGCCACCCTGCGAGACGCTGCCTGCGCCATCAGCGACAAATACCGACAATAATGGCTGCTGGTCATTTAGCCAGGCAACCTGCATCTGGCAGGCATCCTGGCAAGGCAAATCAGCGCTAATATGCGACGTTCCAACGGCTGATGCATAGACCAGTCGCCAGCTCACACTGACGTCCAGCCTTTTGGCGCTTCCAGCACAACTTCCGTTCCCGGCGTGGAGCGGGAAACCGAACGCAGCGAACTGGATAACCAGCTAAACAGTTCACGGAATTGTAATCCCTGCAGAGACAAAGGCTGACGGACGCTGATTTGGGCCAGCGTCTTCATATCCGCCCCCTGAACACCGATGGTAAAGAAGGCAAACTTCTTATCTTCTTCCCCCTGAAACACTTTGTTGGCGGCAGCCTGCCACTCATCGGTTGGTGCGCCATCGGTGATCAGGAAAATCCACGGACGATAATAGGAAATACCATTGGCACGATATTCACGTTTCCGCTCCTCAACCATATCCAGGGCTTTGGTAATGGCAGCGCCCATTGGTGTATCGCCCTGGGCAAACAGGATGGGCGGGAAAAAATTAGCGGCGCTGGTAAAGGGTTGTTCCACATGCACCGGGCCGAACGTCACAATGCCGAGTTCCACTCTTTTTAAGGCCAGCGAATCGGCAAGCAGCTCATCGCGAAAGGTAACCAATCCGGTGTTAAGTTCATTAATGGGTCTGCCGCTCATCGAGCCAGAAACATCCAGCAGCAAAATGCAGGGGCAACGTGGTTCCGGGTTACTGGCAAAATCGCTGGTGGCAAACGTGATTTGTTCGCTCATAAGAAATCCTTTCTTAGAGAATTATTGAGGTCCGGTATCATACCGATTGCAATAATGAAATAAGAGCAAACGAAGAAACTTTCAGAATTAGGCCCGGCGGCGCAGAAAATTTTGCTATTCGCCTCGCAAGAACGGAGAGCCGTCGATTGACACTAAGGGCGGAGTGACATAATTTCAGGAGTGAGGGTAGAGCGGGGTTTCCCCCGCCCTGGTAGTCTTAGTAAGCTGGCCAGCTAATGACTAAGAGCACCACGATGATGAGTAGCTTCATCATGACCCTTTCCTTATTTAAGGCCCCTTCCTCGGGAGGGGCTTTCCCGTTTCAGCGTCCCGCTGAAATCTTCGGCTTACCTCCTTTCGCCCTGTATGCAGTCTATCGCTGACTTGCGGATAAAATAGTTTCAAGTGTGATTATTGCGTAACGACTCGCAAAGAATATTTGCTGGCAGGATCGCAGACTGCAAAGTCTGCGGATTGACAATTGGACCGTGAAGGCATACTTTCAGGAGTGAGGGTAGAGCGGGGTTTCCCCCGCCCTGGTAGTCTTAGTATGCTGGGTAGCTAATGACTAAGAGCACCACGATGATGAGTATCTTCATCATGACCCTTTCCTTATTTAAGGCCCCTTCCTCGGGAGGGGCTTTTCCGTTTCAGCGTCCCGCTGAAATCGTCGGCTTATCTCCTTTCGCCATGCAAGCAGTCTATCGCTAACGCGTAGATAAAATAGTTTCATGTGTTATTACTGGATGCGTGCTCGCAAATGTGCCCGTCATTCAGACGATTCCCGACAGTGTTTCATAATTCCTCCATTTTTCTCCCTTATTGGCTGGCTACACTAGTATCATTCCGCGAAACGTTTCAGGAAGAGAAACTCTTAACGATGAAAGGCAGTTATAAATCCCGTTGGGTAATCGTAATCGTGGTGGTTATCGCCGCCATCGCCGCATTCTGGTTCTGGCAAGGCCGCAATGACTCCCAGAGTGCAGCCCCTGGGGCGACGAAACAAGCGCAGCAATCGCCAGCGGGTGGTCGCCGTGGTATGCGTGCCGGCCCATTAGCTCCGGTTCAGGCGGCGACCGCAGTAGAACAGGCTGTTCCGCGTTACCTCACCGGGCTTGGCACCATTACCGCCGCTAATACTGTTACGGTGCGCAGCCGCGTGGACGGTCAACTGATGGCGTTACATTTCCAGGAAGGCCAGCAGGTCAAAGCAGGCGATTTACTGGCAGAAATTGACCCAAGTCAGTTCAAAGTTGCATTAGCACAAGCCCAGGGCCAACTGGCAAAAGATAAAGCCACGCTCGCCAACGCCCGCCGTGACCTGTCGCGTTATCAACAACTGGCAAAAACCAATCTCGTATCTCGTCAGGAACTGGATGCCCAACAAGCGCTGGTCAGTGAAACCGAAGGTACCATTAAGGCTGATGAAGCAAGCGTCGCCAGCGCGCAATTGCAACTCGACTGGAGCCGTATCACCGCACCAGTTGATGGTCGCGTTGGTCTCAAGCAGGTTGATGTTGGTAACCAAATCTCCAGTGGCGACACCACCGGGATTGTGGTGATCACCCAAACACATCCTATCGATCTGGTCTTTACTCTGCCGGAAAGCGATATCGCCACCGTTGTACAGGCGCAAAAAGCCGGAAAACCGCTGGTGGTAGAAGCCTGGGATCGCACCAACTCGAAGAAGTTAAGTGAAGGCACGCTGTTAAGTCTCGATAACCAAATCGATGCCACTACCGGTACGATTAAAGTGAAAGCTCGCTTTAATAATCAGGATGATGCGCTTTTCCCTAATCAGTTTGTTAACGCTCGCATGTTAGTCGATACCGAACAAAACGCCGTGGTGATCCCCACCGCCGCACTGCAAATGGGCAACGAAGGCCATTTTGTCTGGGTACTGAATAGCGAAAACAAAGTCAGCAAACATCTGGTGACACCGGGCATTCAGGACAGTCAGAAAGTGGTGATCCGCGCAGGTATTTCTGCGGGCGATCGCGTAGTGACGGACGGCATTGATCGCCTGACCGAAGGGGCGAAAGTGGAAGTGGTGGAAGCCCAGAGCACCACTACTCCGGAAGAGAAAGCCACCAGCCGCGAATACGCGAAAAAAGGAGCGCGCTCCTGATGCAGGTGTTACCTCCGAGCAGCACAGGCGGCCCGTCGCGCCTGTTTATTATGCGTCCTGTCGCCACCACGCTGCTGATGGTGGCGATCTTACTCGCCGGGATTATCGGTTATCGCGCCCTGCCCGTTTCGGCACTGCCGGAAGTGGATTATCCGACCATTCAGGTGGTCACGCTCTACCCAGGTGCAAGCCCGGATGTCATGACCTCTGCCGTTACCGCGCCGCTCGAACGCCAGTTTGGGCAGATGTCCGGCCTGAAACAAATGTCGTCGCAAAGTTCCGGCGGTGCGTCAGTTATCACTTTACAGTTCCAGCTAACCTTACCGCTGGATGTCGCCGAGCAGGAAGTGCAGGCCGCGATTAACGCTGCCACTAACCTGTTGCCGAGCGATCTGCCTAACCCGCCGGTTTACAGCAAAGTGAACCCGGCAGATCCGCCGATCATGACGCTCGCCGTCACCTCAACCGCCATGCCGATGACCCAGGTGGAAGATATGGTGGAAACCCGCGTCGCGCAGAAAATCTCGCAGATTTCCGGCGTAGGGCTGGTCACGCTTTCCGGCGGCCAGCGTCCGGCTGTTCGCGTCAAACTTAACGCTCAGGCGATTGCCGCCCTCGGTCTGACCAGCGAAACCGTGCGCACCGCTATTACCGGCGCTAACGTTAACTCGGCAAAAGGGAGCCTCGACGGCCCTTCCCGCGCGGTCACGCTTTCCGCGAACGACCAGATGCAATCCGCCGAAGAGTATCGCCAGCTAATCATCGCCTACCAGAACGGCGCACCGATTCGTCTGGGCGATGTCGCAACCGTAGAGCAAGGAGCAGAAAACAGCTGGCTCGGCGCGTGGGCGAACAAAGAACAGGCCATTGTGATGAATGTCCAGCGCCAGCCCGGTGCTAACATTATCTCCACCGCCGACAGCATCCGGCAGATGCTACCACAGCTCACCGAGAGTCTGCCGAAATCGGTGAAGGTGACGGTACTTTCTGACCGTACCACCAATATCCGCGCATCGGTCGACGATACCCAGTTTGAGCTGATGATGGCTATCGCGCTGGTAGTCATGATTATCTACCTGTTTTTGCGCAATATTCCGGCGACCATCATTCCCGGCGTCGCAGTGCCGCTGTCGTTAATCGGCACCTTCGCGGTCATGGTGTTTCTCGATTTTTCAATCAATAACCTGACGCTGATGGCGTTAACTATCGCCACCGGATTTGTGGTCGATGACGCCATCGTGGTGATCGAAAACATTTCCCGCTATATCGAAAAAGGCGAAAAACCGCTGGCGGCGGCGCTCAAGGGCGCGGGTGAAATCGGCTTTACCATTATCTCGCTGACCTTCTCGCTGATTGCGGTGTTGATCCCCCTGCTGTTTATGGGCGATATCGTCGGGCGACTGTTCCGCGAATTTGCTATTACCCTGGCAGTCGCGATTTTGATCTCAGCGGTGGTGTCGCTAACCCTGACACCGATGATGTGCGCACGGATGCTCAGCCAGGAGTCGCTGCGTAAACAGAACCGCTTCTCCCGTGCCTCGGAGAAAATGTTCGACAGGATAATCGCCGCCTATGGTCGTGGACTGGCGAAAGTGCTGAATCATCCGTGGCTGACCTTAAGCGTGGCGCTCAGCACGCTGCTGCTTAGCGTGCTGCTGTGGGTGTTCATTCCGAAAGGTTTCTTCCCGGTGCAGGACAACGGCATTATTCAGGGCACTTTGCAGGCACCGCAATCCAGCTCCTTTGCCAATATGGCCCAGCGGCAACGCCAGGTCGCGGACGTGATTTTGCAGGATCCGGCAGTGCAAAGTTTGACCTCATTTGTTGGCGTTGATGGCACTAACCCGTCGCTGAACAGTGCGCGTTTACAGATCAATCTCAAACCACTGGATGAACGAGATGACCGGGTGCAAAAAGTCATCGCCCGTCTGCAAACGGCGGTGGATAAAGTGCCGGGCGTCGATCTCTTCCTGCAACCAACGCAGGACCTGACTATTGATACTCAGGTCAGCCGCACCCAGTACCAGTTTACCTTGCAGGCCACGTCACTGGATGCGCTCAGTACCTGGGTGCCACAGTTGATGGAAAAACTCCAGCAGCTGCCACAGCTTTCTGATGTCTCCAGCGACTGGCAGGACAAAGGGCTGGTGGCGTATGTCAATGTCGACAGGGACAGCGCCAGCCGTCTGGGGATCAGCATGGCGGATGTCGATAACGCCCTGTACAACGCGTTTGGTCAGCGACTGATTTCCACTATTTATACTCAGGCTAACCAGTATCGCGTGGTACTGGAACACAACACCGAAAATACCCCAGGCCTCGCGGCGCTGGATACCATTCGCCTGACCAGCAGCGACGGTGGCGTGGTGCCGTTAAGCTCAATTGCCAAAATTGAGCAGCGTTTTGCGCCGCTTTCCATCAACCATCTGGATCAGTTCCCGGTAACGACTATCTCCTTTAACGTGCCGGATAACTATTCGCTGGGCGATGCGGTGCAAGCGATTATGGACACAGAGAAGACGCTGAATCTGCCGGTGGATATCACCACGCAGTTCCAGGGCAGCACCCTCGCCTTCCAGTCAGCGCTGGGCAGCACTGTCTGGCTGATTGTCGCGGCGGTGGTGGCGATGTATATCGTGCTCGGCATTCTGTACGAGAGCTTTATTCACCCGATCACCATTCTCTCGACGCTACCCACCGCAGGGGTCGGCGCGCTGCTGGCGTTAATGATTGCCGGTAGCGAACTGGATGTGATTGCCATTATCGGCATTATTTTGCTGATCGGTATCGTGAAGAAGAACGCCATCATGATGATCGACTTCGCGCTGGCTGCTGAGCGCGAGCAAGGCATGTCGCCGCGCGAAGCTATTTACCAGGCTTGTCTGTTGCGTTTTCGTCCGATCCTGATGACCACTCTGGCGGCTCTGCTTGGTGCGCTGCCGCTGATGTTGAGTACCGGGGTCGGCGCGGAACTGCGTCGTCCGTTAGGTATCGGCATGGTCGGCGGTCTGATTGTCAGCCAGGTGCTGACGCTGTTTACCACGCCGGTGATTTATCTGCTGTTCGACCGTCTGGCATTGTGGACCAAAAGCCGCTTTGCCCGTCATGAAGAGGAGGCGTAAGTGAAGTTTTTTGCCCTCTTCATTTACCGCCCGGTGGCGACGATTTTACTGTCGGTCGCCATTACCCTGTGCGGCATACTGGGTTTCCGTATGCTGCCAGTCGCCCCGCTGCCGCAGGTCGATTTTCCGGTGATCATGGTCAGCGCCTCGCTGCCCGGTGCGTCACCAGAAACAATGGCGTCTTCCGTTGCCACGCCGCTGGAGCGCTCACTTGGGCGCATTGCCGGAGTCAGCGAAATGACCTCCAGCAGTTCGCTCGGCAGCACGCGCATTATTTTGCAGTTTGATTTTGACCGGGATATCAACGGCGCAGCGCGCGATGTGCAGGCGGCGATCAACGCCGCGCAAAGTCTGCTACCCAGCGGGATGCCCAGCCGTCCGACCTATCGCAAAGCGAACCCGTCGGATGCGCCAATTATGATCCTCACGCTGACATCCGATACTTATTCGCAGGGTGAACTGTACGATTTCGCCTCGACACAGCTGGCTCCGACGATTTCGCAAATCGACGGTGTCGGTGATGTCGATGTTGGCGGCAGCTCGCTGCCCGCCGTACGCGTCGGGCTGAATCCGCAGGCGCTGTTTAATCAGGGCGTCTCGCTGGACGACGTACGCACCGCCATCAGCAATGCCAACGTGCGTAAACCGCAGGGGGCGCTGGAAGATGGTACTCACCGCTGGCAGATCCAGACTAACGATGAACTGAAAACCGCCGCTGAATATCAGCCACTGATTATTCATTACAACAACGGCGGCGCGGTTCGTCTGGGCGATGTGGCGACGGTGACCGACTCAGTACAGGATGTGCGCAACGCCGGGATGACCAACGCCAAACCGGCTATTTTGCTGATGATCCGCAAGCTGCCGGAAGCCAACATTATCCAGACGGTAGACAGCATCCGCGCCCGTCTGCCGGAATTACAATCCACCATCCCGGCAGCAATTGATCTGCAAATTGCCCAGGATCGCTCCCCTACTATCCGCGCGTCGCTGGAAGAGGTTGAGCAGACGCTGATTATCTCGGTGGCGCTGGTGATTCTGGTGGTGTTTTTGTTCCTGCGTTCGGGTCGCGCCACCATTATTCCCGCCGTTGCGGTGCCGGTTTCGCTGATTGGTACGTTTGCGGCGATGTACCTGTGTGGTTTCAGTCTCAATAATCTTTCGTTAATGGCGCTCACCATCGCCACTGGCTTTGTGGTGGATGACGCCATCGTGGTGCTGGAAAACATTGCCCGTCATCTGGAGGCGGGGATGAAACCGCTACAGGCCGCGCTGCAAGGTACTCGCGAAGTCGGCTTTACGGTGCTGTCGATGAGTCTGTCACTGGTGGCGGTGTTCCTGCCGCTGCTGTTGATGGGCGGATTGCCGGGTCGCCTGTTACGCGAGTTTGCCGTGACGCTTTCTGTCGCCATTGGTATTTCGCTGCTGGTTTCCCTGACGTTAACGCCGATGATGTGCGGCTGGATGCTAAAAGCCAGCAAGCCGCGCGAGCAAAAGCGACTGCGTGGCTTTGGTCGCATGTTGGTAGCCCTGCAACAAGGCTATGGCAAGTCGCTGAAATGGGTGCTCAATCATACCCGTCTGGTGGGCGTGGTGCTGCTTGGCACCATTGCGCTGAATATCTGGCTGTATATCTCGATCCCGAAAACCTTCTTCCCGGAGCAGGACACCGGCGTACTGATGGGCGGGATACAGGCTGACCAGAGTATTTCGTTTCAGGCGATGCGCGGTAAGTTGCAGGACTTCATGAAAATTATCCGTGACGATCCGGCGGTGGATAATGTCACCGGCTTTACCGGCGGTTCACGGGTGAACAGTGGAATGATGTTTATCACCCTTAAACCACGCGGCGAGCGGAGCGAAACGGCCCAACAGATTATCGATCGCTTGCGTAAAAAACTGGCGAAAGAACCGGGAGCGAATCTGTTCCTGATGGCGGTACAGGATATTCGCGTTGGCGGACGTCAGGCTAACGCCAGTTACCAGTACACGTTGTTATCCGACGACCTGGCGGCACTGCGCGAATGGGAGCCGAAAATCCGCAAAAAACTGGCGACATTGCCAGAGCTGGCTGATGTTAACTCCGATCAGGAAGATAATGGCGCGGAGATGAACCTTATTTACGATCGCGACACCATGGCGCGATTGGGAATTGACGTGCAAGCCGCCAACAGCCTGTTAAATAACGCCTTCGGTCAGCGGCAAATCTCGACCATTTACCAGCCGATGAACCAGTACAAAGTGGTGATGGAAGTTGATCCGCGCTATACCCAGGACATCAGTGCACTGGAAAAAATGTTCGTTATCAATAACGAAGGAAAAGCGATCCCGCTGTCGTATTTCGCTAAATGGCAACCGGCGAACGCTCCACTGTCGGTGAATCATCAGGGATTATCGGCGGCCTCGACCATTTCGTTCAACCTGCCGACCGGGAAATCGCTCTCGGACGCCAGTGCGGCGATCGATCGCGCAATGACCCAGCTTGGTGTGCCTTCGACGGTGCGCGGCAGTTTTGCCGGAACAGCGCAAGTGTTCCAGGAGACGATGAACTCACAGGTGATCCTGATTATCGCCGCCATCGCCACGGTATATATCGTACTGGGTATCCTTTACGAGAGTTATGTGCATCCACTGACGATTCTCTCCACCCTACCCTCGGCGGGCGTCGGAGCGCTGTTGGCGCTGCAGCTGTTCAATGCCCCGTTCAGCCTAATTGCGCTGATAGGGATCATGTTATTAATCGGCATCGTGAAGAAAAACGCCATTATGATGGTCTATTTTGCGCTTGAAGCCCAACGGCACGGTAACCTGACGCCGCAGGAAGCTATTTTCCAGGCCTGTCTGCTGCGTTTTCGCCCGATTATGATGACTACCCTAGCGGCGCTGTTTGGTGCGCTGCCGCTGGTATTGTCGGGCGGTGACGGCTCGGAGTTGCGGCAACCATTGGGGATCACCATTGTCGGCGGTCTGGTCATGAGCCAGCTTCTGACGCTGTATACCACGCCGGTGGTGTATCTCTTTTTCGACCGTCTGCGGCTGCGTTTTTCGCGTAAACCTAAACAAGCGGTAACCGAGTAAATGACAGATCTTCCCGACAGCACCCGCTGGCAATTGTGGATTGTGGCTTTCGGCTTCTTTATGCAGTCGCTGGACACCACCATCGTTAACACCGCGCTTCCCTCAATGGCGCAAAGCCTCGGGGAAAGTCCGTTGCATATGCACATGGTCATTGTCTCTTATGTACTGACCGTGGCGGTGATGCTGCCCGCCAGCGGCTGGCTGGCGGACAAAGTCGGCGTGCGCAATATTTTCTTTACCGCCATCGTGCTGTTTACTCTCGGTTCACTGTTTTGCGCGCTTTCCGGCACGCTGAACGAACTGTTGCTGGCACGCGCGCTACAGGGCGTTGGCGGCGCGATGATGGTGCCGGTCGGCAGGTTGACGGTGATGAAAATCGTACCACGCGAGCAATATATGGCGGCGATGACCTTTGTCACGCTGCCCGGTCAGGTCGGGCCGCTGCTTGGCCCGGCGCTCGGAGGTCTGCTGGTGGAGTACGCATCGTGGCACTGGATCTTTTTGATCAACATTCCGGTGGGGATTATTGGCGCGATCGCCACACTGATGTTAATGCCGAACTACACCATGCAGACGCGGCGCTTTGATCTCTCCGGCTTTCTGTTGCTGGCGGTTGGCATGGCAGTCTTAACCCTGGCGCTGGACGGCAGTAAAGGTACAGGTTTCTCGCCGCTGGCGATTGCTGGCCTGGTCGCAGTTGGCGTGGTAGCACTGGTGCTTTATCTGCTGCACGCCCAAAATAACAACCGCGCCCTGTTCAGTCTGAAACTGTTCCGCACTCGTACCTTTTCGCTGGGCCTGTCGCTGGTCACCCTGTTGTTTATGACTACCGCTCTGCTGGGCTGGTACTACGTT
The DNA here is from genome assembly GCF_003697165.2 of Escherichia coli DSM 30083 = JCM 1649 = ATCC 11775. Lineage (GTDB taxonomy): Bacteria > Pseudomonadota > Gammaproteobacteria > Enterobacterales > Enterobacteriaceae > Escherichia > Escherichia coli. The sequence goes on along the minus strand of NZ_CP033092.2, from coordinate 1,898,763 downwards.
TTGCCGTTCGTCCTGTTTTTACAAGGAATGGTCAACTCGACGCGTTTCTCCTCCATGAACACCCTGACGCTGAAAGATCTCCCGGACAACCTGGCGAGCAGCGGCAACAGTCTGCTGTCGATGATTATGCAATTGTCGATGAGTATTGGCGTCACCATCGCCGGGCTGTTGCTGGGACTTTTTGGTTCGCAGCATGTCAGCGTCGACAGCGGCACCACACAAACCGTCTTTATGTACACCTGGCTTAGCATGGCGTTTATCATCGCCCTTCCGGCGTTTGTCTTTGCCAGAGTGCCGAGCGATACGCATCAAAATGTGGCTATTTCACGGCGAAAAAGGAGCGCGCAATGAAGTTCTGGCGACCCGGTATTACCGGCAAACTGTTTCTGGCGATTTTCGCCACCTGCATTGTCTTATTGATCACGATGCACTGGGCGGTACGTATCAGTTTTGAGCGCGGCTTTATCGATTACATCAAGCATGGTAATGAACAACGGCTGCAAATGCTCGGCGATGCGCTTGGTGAGCAGTACGCCCAGCACGGGAACTGGCGCTTCCTGCGTAATAACGATCGCTTTGTATTTCAGATCCTACGTTCACTGGAGCATGATAACAACGAAGATAAGCCCGGCCCCGGTATGCCACCACACGGCTGGCGCACGCAATTTTGGGTGGTTGATCAAAATAATAAAGTGCTGGTTGGCCCGCGAGCACCGGTTCCACCCGACGGCACACGGCGGCCCATTATGGTCAATGGTGCGGAAGTTGGCGCGGTGATCGCCTCCCCTGTTGAACGACTGACCCGTAATACTGATATCAATTTTGACAGACAACAGCGGCAAACCAGTTGGCTGATTGTGGCTTTATCTACCTTATTAGCGGCGCTGGCGACATTCCCACTGGCGCGCGGTTTGCTGGCTCCGGTAAAACGACTGGTGGATGGCACGCACAAACTGGCAGCGGGTGATTTCACTACTCGCGTAGCCCCCACCAGCGAAGATGAGTTGGGCAGACTGGCAGAGGATTTCAATCAACTCGCCAGCACACTGGAGAAAAACCAGCAGATGCGCCGCGATTTTATGGCCGATATTTCTCATGAACTGCGCACGCCTTTAGCAGTACTGCGCGGCGAACTGGAAGCCATTCAGGATGGTGTGCGTAAATTCACGCCGGAGACGCTGGCTTCTTTACAGGCAGAAGTCGGAACACTGACAAAACTGGTTGACGATCTCCATCAATTGTCTATGTCTGATGAAGGCGCTCTCGCCTATCAAAAAGCACCGGTAGATTTGATCCCACTGCTGGAAGTGGCGGGAGGCGCATTTCGCGAACGATTCGCCAGCCGTGGCCTGAAATTGCAATTTTCCCTGCCAGACAGTATTACCGTATTTGGCGATCGCGATCGTTTAATGCAGTTGTTCAATAACTTACTGGAAAACAGCCTGCGCTACACTGACAGCGGCGGCAGCCTGAAAATCTCTGCCGAACAGCACGACAAAACGGTGCGCCTGACCTTTGCCGACAGTGCGCCGGGTGTCAGTGACGATCAGCTACAAAAATTGTTTGAACGTTTTTATCGCACCGAAGGTTCCCGCAACCGCGCCAGCGGTGGTTCCGGGCTGGGGCTGGCGATTTGCCTGAACATTGTTGAAGCACATAACGGCCGCATTATTGCCGCCCATTCGCCTTTTGGCGGGCTTAGCATTACAGTAGAGTTACCGCTGGAACGGGATTTACAGAGAGAAGTATGACCGAGTTACCAATCGACGAAAACACACCGCGTATTTTGATCGTGGAAGATGAACCGAAGCTGGGGCAGTTGCTCATTGATTATCTGCGTGCTGCGAGCTATGCGCCAACGTTGATTAGCCACGGCGATCAGGTACTGCCATATGTGCGCCAGACACCACCGGATCTGATCCTGTTGGATCTGATGCTCCCTGGCACCGATGGCCTGACGCTGTGCCGGGAAATTCGTCGTTTTTCTGACATTCCGATCGTGATGGTGACGGCAAAAATCGAAGAGATCGACCGCCTGCTGGGGTTGGAGATTGGCGCAGATGACTATATCTGCAAGCCGTACAGCCCACGGGAAGTGGTAGCGCGCGTCAAAACCATTTTGCGCCGTTGCAAACCGCAGCGTGAGTTGCAGCAACAGGATGCTGAAAGCCCGTTGATTATCGACGAAGGTCGTTTTCAGGCTTCCTGGCGCGGTAAAATGCTTGACCTGACGCCTGCAGAATTTCGTCTGCTGAAAACGCTCTCTCATGAACCAGGAAAAGTGTTCTCCCGCGAGCAGTTGCTGAACCATCTTTATGACGACTACCGCGTGGTAACCGACCGTACCATCGACAGCCACATTAAAAACCTGCGCCGCAAGCTGGAATCTCTCGACGCCGAACAGTCATTTATCCGCGCCGTTTACGGCGTCGGTTACCGCTGGGAAGCCGACGCCTGCCGCATCGTTTAACATTTTTACCTGCCGGAGATGGCCTTCAGACCAGATCCGGCAACATTATCCCACGCATGGTCAGCAAACTGACATTATCTCTCCGCCCTGGCAGGCACCAGAAAATCGCTCATACTTTAATTGGCAAACAGTACCTTTAGATGCTGTTTTCGATACGCAATTTCAATCAAGGAGTCATTATGGCTGGTTGGTTTGAACTCAGTAAGAGCAGTGATAATCAGTTCCGGTTTGTGCTAAAAGCGGGCAATGGTGAGACTATCCTCACCAGCGAGCTGTATACCTCAAAAGCCTCTGCGGAAAAGGGCATCGCGTCGGTGCGTAGCAACAGCCCGCAAGAAGAACGCTATGAGAAAAAAACGGCAAGCAATGGCAAATTCTATTTCAATCTGAAAGCCGCCAATCATCAAATTATCGGCTCCAGCCAGATGTATGCCACCGCGCAATCTCGTGAAACCGGAATTGCCTCCGTTAAAGTAAATGGCACAAGCCAGACGGTGAAAGACAATACGTAATTACGATGCCGGGCGTAGGTTGTTGGCGTCCGGCTTTATATCAAAATAACGCTTATTTATTGATAATTAAGATTAACCTCCGTCATTAAAATAATGAGTAAATAAGTTTCAGTATCAGAATTTATCACGCCCCACAATCACCAATCTGATCCACCACCGTCAGATACCAGTCACTGTCATAACTGTAAAGTTGACTTAAATAAAATACCAGTCCATCGTTACTCTCTTCTGGCGCAGCGACCACACGCACGGCCCCGTATTCCATTCGACGCGCTGCGGCAATCTGCGCATCAGAAATAGTATTTTGCGGTGAACCAAACATCTGCGTGAAGACCAAACTACGGCTGACTTTATGGTGAACATCGCTATTGCTAATAAAATACCCCTGCTTATTCCAGCCACGTTCGCAGTTAAATTTCGGGATAGCTTTCTTATTAAATTCGTCATCTCGCGGAACATGTTCCCCTGCCGAGGGCCATGGGAAATACTCGGGAACAGGTTGCCTGAAATTAATTTGCTTAAGATTTTCAACATCCATCGAAGCACCACGGTGGAAAAGAACATACAAACCCGTTTTTTTATCAATTAACGAGTTGATTAATTGGGCATCTTCTTGCTGAAAGCCCATAATCACCTTTCTGGCTGTTTCCTCCAGCGTACACCCGGCATTGGCGGGTAAAGAAAAGAATATCAGCCCCACCAGCATCATTCCTTTTTTTAACATCAGCATTGTTTGCATCTTCTCATCATGGGGCTCATATTACACATTTAACAATTTTCAGGATAAACCTTACACCATACTGTTAACCTGGCCGGGTAATTCGCTAGCTGGAATACGAAAGGTATACCAGGCATAACGACAGCGTTTCCACAGGCTGGAGAAATGGAGATGATAAAGGCAATCTGCAATAATTTCGTTATCTGGATATAAAGACTCGGCAAAATGTGTCCAGCGCGCACTGAGTTTCATGTTAAACAGTTTTTCATCTTCTTTGTTACCATACAGGCGCGACAAAGTAATCATTGCTTCGAGCGTACCTTTATTCGCTTCTTCTTGTACCTGTTGGAGGTGCAAATGAGCAAGTGAGAGTTCTTTCACCTCAAAGATATTAAGTAAAAAAAGCCCCCATGCTTTTTCATGTCCAGCTTCATGAGCCAGAAATAAATTGTCAAGGAGATTTTTTTCATAAATAGCCCGTGTTTCTTTAGAAATTTCTTGTTTATTTAGTGCCTGGTAGCAGATAGCAATGCTAAAATAAATATTTTGTAGATCTTGTTGATGTTCGCTATAACCATAATTTTTTACCAGTGGATAAGATACCGAGCTATGGAAATTTAGGTCATCTTGAAGTATTTTAAGTGCCCGTCGAAAATACTCCAAAGCTGTAGATGGTTCATAAGGTAATTTTGTATTGTCTTCCTTATCCAAATATTCAAGAGCAACTAAATTTAATGCGGCAGGAATATTTCTTTGCTTACCAATTGTCGCAAGCGGAATGAAATAATCAGAAAGGTCAAACCAACTCAAATCTTTTATTGCCGACCGCCAATTATGATTGTATTTAATGTCACTAGCTTTTTCCAGCCAAGCATCGCCCTGCCCTTCATCTTTTTCAAAACCCAAAATACCCTCTCGCTGGAAAAACCCCCTATAAATAACAGGTGTAGCATAAGTTGTATTCTGTGAATTTTGGCAGATAAAATTATATATCCAGAATGAATCTGGATAATAACTTAATGCAAATTTTATCGCGTACGCAGTGTAATAATTATTGAGCTTCATGTCTTCCATCACCGCTCGCTGTATACAGCACCACAACTTATCGTGATCGTTCTGCTTGTTATAGCAGGCAAGTAACCACTCTAGGGCATTATGGCGACATTCCTGAAATTGTGCGTACTGAGCAATATTCTCTGCTAAGTCGATTGCATATTGTTGCTCCTCGGGCGCAATGTCCTCAATGCTGACATCTCGGTAATCATCCCACCAAAGTAAGAGATCCATATAGTCATGTTCTTCGGTAGATAAGTGCTTACAGGTTACTGAATCCAGCAATTCGGAAATTTCTTTATGCGACCCTCCCCAGCGTGGCATTCGAAATGGTATATATTCAACAAAAGGATAAAAAGTGTGAGGAAAAATAGTCAGGCAAACAGAAAGCCAATATTTTTGCCCACCATCATCATCATACTCAGGAAGTATATTGGGGCGAGGCAAAACGGGGCATATTGCATGCTCAAACGAAAGTCCGGAATACGCCATCAACGCTTCCACTTCTTGCGGGGAGCGGCGGTGATAATTTTTCAGTGCGATCATTAATGGTATTCCTGCGACACTATCACCGTTAAGGTGTGCCGCCAGCCAGGCTGGCTGACCAAATACTTTTGAGTTGGTGCTGGTAAGTAATGCAGCCATCCATTGTCGTGGGTCACAATCAATTGCTTTAAGTGTAGCGATGACCATTTGTTCATTACATGCACCAGCACAAAGCCACATTGCATGTGTGGTATCATTTGCCCAGCCATAACTGCGATATAACCATGCACGGTGATTCCAGTATTGTGCTTCGGCAAGCCAGGCATGTGTAGAATGAGGTCTTGCTTGCTGCCAGGTTTTAATGAGTCTTAAACCTTCTGTTCCGGCATCAACTAGCGTGTTCATATCATAAAAATAGTTGCACATTTGGGTCCAGGATAAAAAATAGCGCTTTTCAGCCTGACGAGAAGTGAAACTCTCCTGTAATACCTGGTTATAAATTTCATCTAGTTCCTGATAACGTTTTTCTTGTAACATATAAGGAATATTTGCGATTTGCCATTTTCTCTCAAGAGTATTAAGTGGCATTTTTTGGTCACACATCTTTTGCATTGCACTGAGTAAACGAGCATCCTGTTCCATAGATATCCTTTTAATTAGGTTCAAAAATTTTAAATTCATTCCACGGCAATTTTTTCCAGTTACTGGATGGATCTTTCAACCATGCAGTGACTTCCTTTAAATCACGGTTCGCAGTGGCGACGGGGGTATCGTATATCATTAACCATTTTTGTCGGGCGCGAACATAAGCACTGGCATAATCTTCCCATGAAGCGAAACAATCTTGTGCTCTTTGAGCATTCAGTAATAACACTATCCAGGCCTGGTTTTCATCGCACCAGCCTAAACCGGCGATGCAACGAGTTAAAAAAGCAGTGCGCATACAGTCAAACGCCAGCCCATCCAGAACCTGGCCTTGTGCTGCCAGTTGTTCGTAAAAATCATGTGGAGAATTACCAAGCCCTGTAGCCCAGCGCTGTAATATAACGCCAATTTGTTGACGGAAATCTTCGTTGCTTTGGTAAGTTTCTGTTCCTAGCTCTTGTTTAACCTGTAGTGCAAGTTGTTGACGCTTATCATCAGTCAACTTTAAATCTAACGTGAAGCCATTTACTGACAGTCCATTACGACGAGCAACTATATCACCAATTGCTAATGCCCACTTACGTCTCTTTGTTGCTCGTCTTTTGTCCTTGATTAGATCCTTTTCTTTTTCTTTAGCAATAAAAGCATCGATTTGTGGTTTGTTTTTTTTGTATCTATAGATAAAAATAAATATTGCGACCAGGAGAACAATGATAAGACTCATTATTTTTCAACCTCTGACAGGGGTAAGTAATGAGATGTCTGTAATGTCAAACTCTCTATCTCAAAGGAAATGTTGCTGATATTTTGACCTGCAAATTGCGGATGCCACTCAGCGCCAGGGAATAACATTTCCGCAGAAGTAGCAACTATAGGGTCAATAGCATTAAGATAATGTAACTTATCAGGTGCGCTGTGTAACAGTAACCACTGCAACTCCACTGAAGGATTTGTAAAATGTTCTAATAAATGAAAGTTATTATGTAGTACGCTTAGTAAAAAACTGGTTTCGTATACTTCCGTTACATATTTCCACCCCTGATATTCAGGTGTATTTTCATAAACAATACCCATACCTTCACAATCACTATGTCGAACTGCTTGTGGTGATAATAGTTGCAAAAGAGACAAAACATCGTCCGCATATTTTTTAACTGGATGACGATTTTGCTTACCTTTTATTTGATCAATTTCAAGTGAATCACCAACAACATTGAGAGCAATAGTAACATGAGGAATATTATTATTATCACGCAAACTGAATAACCGTAATTTATGTTGCTCAATTTGATTTGCATAATACTCACCATAACCACCGGTAAGATTTTTTCGATCATCAAACTGGCCTACGCAATGTTGCATATGCCATGATTCATAAGCCATTTCACGACGAAGGTTCGAATGACTGGCATCAAACTCAACAATTTTTCCGTCTGGCACATCAAGTATTGACTTTACAGTATTTTGTTCACTCGGCTGCCACCCTTTCTCGCGTCGTTGAAGCATCTTTTCATGCTCTTCTTCACGCATTCTGAACGCAACGTAGCAGGTTATGCGCTGTAGTTTTGATTCCAGACGGGTACCACATTTCCTGGAAAGAAATTCCACCAACTCCCGTTCTTTGGTTAATATTTGTTGATGATCGGTTTCGATATAATAAAGTGTCGCAGTTGATACTGAGGCAGTATTAAACTTCGATACCAGCCATTCCGGGATTACATCATCATTTTTATTAAACAGTGAATATTCTGCAAGCGAGTTAATTTGTTGCACCATTGGAAAGTCACTAATTAGCCATCGATAAAAATGGTTGAGTAACCATTTTTGGATGGTCTCATTATCCTGGCGAAACAGACTTCTTTGCAAAATTGCTGTTTTTACTTCCGGGGCATTAATTACATCCCTTGCATTATAATTCTGGTGAATATTTCCAGTCATAACATCCGCCCGTGTTTATTATATCACTCAAAGCAATAATTGTTGACTATAGATTTTTTATCTAAATCAGCATGGTTGCAGGTACATACTCAAGTAAGCCACTCAAGAAAATAACGTAAACTCAATAGTGGCAGCGTCACAAACTTTGGAAATTATGTCTTATATTTGCAGTTTATTTTAGTGAATAATTGAGATAAATGACATTATTTTACATCCTCAATAATTCAGGCTGTAAGAGGACGGCAAATACATTCATAATTATCAGGGGATGAACATTCAGGAAAGTAGTCAGTATCGTCAACTTTTTCTTTTATCACTACATGAAGATTTCGTGTAGATACTCCCATCTCTGCCACTTCTCCCCTCACATTTACACTGGAGCTAAACCCGCCGATTGCGCTACAATGCCCGCCCTTAAAGTGGGGGCACTCCCCTAACCGCTTCATCAGGTGAAGCGGCTCTGACCTGTCATCAGAACGAGAGAATTATGTTTAAACCGGAACTCCTTTCCCCGGCGGGAACGCTGAAAAATATGCGTTACGCTTTCGCTTATGGCGCAGATGCTGTTTATGCGGGCCAGCCGCGTTACTCCCTGCGTGTACGCAACAACGAATTCAACCACGAAAATCTTCAGCTCGGCATCAATGAAGCCCACGCGCTGGGGAAAAAGTTTTATGTCGTGGTCAACATTGCACCGCACAACGCCAAGCTGAAAACCTTTATCCGTGACCTGAAACCGGTGGTGGAAATGGGGCCGGATGCGCTGATTATGTCCGATCCAGGGCTGATTATGCTGGTGCGTGAACACTTCCCGGAAATGCCAATCCACCTCTCGGTACAGGCTAACGCCGTAAACTGGGCGACGGTGAAATTCTGGCAGCAAATGGGTCTGACCCGCGTGATCCTCTCTCGCGAACTGTCACTGGAAGAGATTGAAGAGATCCGCAATCAGGTGCCGGATATGGAGATCGAAATCTTCGTTCACGGCGCGCTGTGCATGGCCTACTCCGGTCGCTGCCTGCTCTCTGGCTATATCAACAAGCGCGACCCGAACCAGGGCACCTGCACCAACGCCTGCCGCTGGGAGTACAATGTCCAGGAAGGGAAAGAAGATGACGTCGGCAACATCGTACACAAGTACGAGCCGATTCCGGTGCAAAATGTTGAGCCGACGCTGGGTATCGGCGCGCCAACCGACAAAGTGTTTATGATCGAAGAAGCCCAGCGTCCGGGCGAGTATATGACCGCGTTTGAAGATGAGCACGGCACTTACATCATGAACTCGAAAGATCTGCGCGCCATCGCCCATGTTGAACGCCTGACCAAAATGGGCGTGCATTCGCTGAAAATCGAAGGCCGTACCAAATCTTTCTACTATTGCGCACGCACCGCGCAGGTTTACCGTAAAGCTATCGATGACGCCGCTGCGGGCAAACCGTTCGATACCAGCCTGCTGGAAACGCTGGAAGGTCTGGCGCATCGTGGCTATACCGAAGGTTTCCTGCGTCGTCATACCCACGACGATTATCAGAACTACGAATACGGTTATTCGGTTTCTGACCGCCAGCAGTTTGTTGGTGAGTTTACCGGTGAGCGCAAGGGGGAGCTCGCGGCGGTAGCGGTGAAAAATAAATTCTCCGTTGGCGACAGCCTTGAGCTGATGACGCCGCAAGGCAACATTAACTTTACCCTTGAGCATATGGAAAACGCCAAAGGTGAAGCGATGCCGGTCGCACCAGGCGATGGTTATACTGTGTGGCTCCCGGTGCCGCAGGATCTTGAGCTAAATTACGCGCTGCTGATGCGTAATTTCTCCGGGGAAACCACGCGTAACCCCCACGGTAAGTGATTAATTTCGATTATTTTTCCCGGATGGAAAATTCTTAGAAACCGATCACATACAGCTGCATTTATTAAGGTTATCATCCGTTTCGCTGAAAAACATAACCCATAAAATGCTAGCTGTACCAGGAACCACCTCCTTAGCCTGTGTAATCTCCCTTACGCAGGCTTATTTTTTACGCGTAACACAATGAAATAAAAGGATTTATTTCTGGTCACGTCCACACATTGACCACATCGACAAAAAAGCCCCTCGACTGAGGGGCTTCCTGTTTGTAATTACATCCACATAATTTGCTGCCCTGACGGCAACGGGTGCGGTCTTACGGCGTGGACTTCTCCCGGCTTCACGATGTATCGCTGTACCGACTCATAAGTGATGAATGTGGCGCTGCAATTCACGTTCTGACACTGGTGATAACGCTCTTTTGTCGTGTCAGTGATATAGCGGCTTGTACGCGCATGTGCGGCATGCTGGCATAAAGGACAATGAAACATCGCGAGCACCTCTTCCGGTTTTGTTGATGGTGCTATTTTAGTTAATTTATCCTTATAAAACAAATAGATAAAATAAAAACATCACTCATCATCTTCTGTTTCGTACTCCACATCAGAAAGCCTGACCTCAAGCTCCAAGGACGTCGTGAAGCCGCTATTATTCAGAAAATGTGTCACCTTAGTGATTGTCCAGTCCTGCTCGTCTATGACGCGCTTAAAGCCTGACACTTTAACCGGTGTTTCCGTGTAAATATCTGCCCGACCGGTAGCCAGGCTGATGGAGAACTCCGCAACGCCCCGTTGCAGCTTATCCCACTTCGCCTGAGCGGCGCGCATGGCCTGCGCTTTCGTGGCATATACCGCGGTCAGGGCAAAAACATTGTCAGCCTCACCTGCCATGTATTCACCTTCGCGCGCTTCCGGTACTTTTGGCGCTTTCTTCTGCGTGACTGGTTTCGCTTTCGGGTGCTCCAGTGCGCGCAGGTGTTTCTCTTTCTTTTTGCGTTTCAGTTTTACCTTCTGCTTTTGTGGCTTCGGGTCTTTGGTGTGTAACCACTTTGCCGTTACGCCGGTATAGGCTCCACGGTCAGCAATCGCAAAATGATGGCGGTCGCCGTCGCTGCGGGTGATGGTAATCTGCGGGATTTTTTTACCGCTGGCCGTCACCCCCTGCCCCGCCTTGAGAAACAACAGTTTTCCCATTTTTACCGACACCTCACCGCCGTTGCGTTCAGCAAGGCGGGTCAGGAATTTTGCATCAGACTCCTGCGACTGGTCGATGTGCGGGATTTTAATTCCGGCCAGTGACGGAGCGACACTGGCTTCCAGCCTGTTACGGGAGGCTATCGCTTCAACAATCGCACCGAGCGTGGTGTCATGCCAGGAGCCTTCACGGCGGGAATTGAGCGTCCCGCGAAAATCTGCACTCCGGGCGCGGATGGTGACCACATCCGGTGCGCCCCGGTGTTCAACCTCATCAACGGTAAATTTCCCTTTGCATACCAGGGCAAAACCTTTCCAGCCGATATACACCGTCAGGACAGCGCCACGAACCGGCAGCCCGACCTGCCCGTCGGCATCGTTCAGTTCAATATCAAGCTGGTCAGCCTCAAAGCCCCGGTTATCCGTCAGGGTCATGCTCATCAGACGGTCGCTGATATTGCCGGTAATATCCCTGTTGTCGAGCATCAGCATGTAATCCGGCGTCAGCGTACTGCCTGCATCAAATGTCAGTGCATCCAGCATTATCCCGCCCCCGTCATATCCGTGAATTTAGTCGCCATACTGCCAGCCTTACCGATGAGCGATTCTGCCTGTTTACCGATATCGCCATAAAGCGCGGCCAGTGATTCATCAACGCGGGTGAGCGACAGCGTAAAATCAATTTTCCGGGGTGTGCCGTCTGCAAAGAAAATACTCCCTGTTTCACTCACCCTGCTGATGACATACATGCCGTAAATCATGCCGGTGCCATCCAGCAACGGCCACGCCCGGCCTTCCTCAGCCATCAGCCTGAGCGTGGTCATCGTCAGCTTGCCGCCGGTCAGTTCGGGATAAAGCACACCGGCAAGCGTGATATTTTCCTCGCCAACACCGAGAAACTGAAAGGCATCCCGTTTGCCGATACGGGAATTTGACGCCCAGCGATAATCTGATTCACGCTGCATGGTCTGGTGTGGCAGCGTCTGGCGCATAAAAACAAACATACCTAACGCGAGCATCATTTTTCGTCACCTCCTTAACCGTCATGCATCATGCTGGCACGGGCGCGCGCACGTTTATCCCGCTCGTATTTTTCGAGCGCATCCTGTAACTGGCGGTCAAGCTGTGTCCCCGGCGCAGTACCACCCGTCAGGCTGATGTGATATTCGTTTTTACTCTGGTCCACATAAGAGCGGCCAGCCGGTGCCGTGACCGGCTGATAAGCCTGATAGCCTGCATAAGAGCTGGTCGCCGGAATATAACCACCGGTGCCATACGTGGCGGCATGAGTTCTGGCGGCGGTCTGGTCAAGTGTGTCTGACTCTTTGTTGATAACACCGAGTTTTTCCAGTACCCAGTCAATACCGCTGCGCAGTTTGTTGAACGCATTAAGCGGCAGCATCAGCGCGTCAGCCAGTGCCTGCCCGAACATGACGCCCGTGTCACGGCAACGGTTCAGGGTGTCCCGGGTGGCTTTAACCGGAGCAATCAGGTTTGTAAACCACTGCCACGCGGCCTGTAACTTTTCGCCCAGCCAGTCAAACACCGGCTTAAGTGGCGTGAACAGCTCCCCCACCGGCGCAAATGCCGCTTTCAGCCCTTCAACCACACCGCCAAAGAATGCGCTGACAGGCTCCCAGTATTTACGGATAAGCAACGCCCCGGCGACAATGGCAGCCACCACGGCCACAACCGGCCAGCTAATCGCCCCGATGGCCGTCATAACAGCACTGCCAACCGTCGTGAAGATTGCCCCCATTGCGCCTGCTGCCGCGATAATAGCATTGATGCCGGTGATAACCGGCCAGGCTACGAGGCCAATGGCACCAATGATGCCAGTCAGCGCCAGTGCACCACCGGCAATTAGGCCAATGGTTAACGCCAGTGATTTGTTTTTCTGGATCCAGCCGTCGAGTTTTAACACATACTTTGTGGCCGTCTGCGTGAGCTTACGCAGTGCGCCTTCCTGCTGGTCAAACAGGTCAGTCCCCACCGCCTCATAAGCGGACTGAAACTCCTTAAAGTCACCGCCGAGGTTGTCCTGCATGATATTTACCAGTTCTGCGGTCTTTCCGTCTGAGGCTTTAAACGCAGCGGTCAGTTTGTCCAGCTTTCCGGTTGAGGCGGCAGTCATCAGCACGGCGGCGGCTGAACTGGCCTCCTCCCCGAAAATGGTTTTCATGTATTCAGCCTGCTGGGCAGTACCGAGCCGGTTTTTCTCAAAACTGGCCTGCATTTCTTTCAGAATGGTAAATACTGGTCGGGTGTTTCCCTTACTGTCTGAGGTTTTCACACCAAGCTCTTTGAGTGCATCCCATGCTTTTCCCGTCGGTGCCTGCAGGCGGCTTAACACGGCACGGCTTCCCGTTCCCGCCATTGAACCGGTAATTTTTGCATCATGCAGCGCCCCGACCATTGCGGCTGTTTCTTCAATGCTGACACCGGCATTTTTTGCCACAGGTGCGGCATAGGTCAGCGCATCGCTCATACCGTCAAAATCGGCGGCGGTTTTGTTCATCGTCATGGAGAGAACATCCCCGATATGAGCGACCTTATCGTTTGAAAGCTGAAAGGCGGATTTCATCCCCATCAGCAGGGCGGCGTTTTCTTCCATCGTGCGGCGGTTCGCCAGCGCCATATTCAGCGTGACCGGCGTTGCCGCCTGAATGGCATCAACATCCCCACCGGCTTTCGCAATGATAATCTGCGCACCGGCAGCATCATCCGCCGAGGCGGCTGTGTTGTCGCCGAGCTGGCGCGCCTGTTTGCGTAGCGCGGCCATTTCGGCAGAATCTTTTGCCACACCGAGCACGGCCTGTAATTCTGAGTTTTTCTGCGCAAACTCATAACCGGGCATCAGCAGCTTAACACCGGCCATCGTTCCCGCCGCCGCAATCCCCACACCGGCAGCGCCCACTGAGGCCATATTTCCGGCCAGTTCCTTTCCGGCCTGATAACGCTGTTTGACTGCGTTAAGTTTTGCCTGTTGCGCACTGACACGCGCCAGCGCGTCACGCTGCCGGTTAAGCTGGGCGGTGGTTTCACTGATACGGTTTTTCAGTCCCTGCTCATCATGTGCAAGATTGCGGGTATTAATTCCCACAGCGGCCAGTTCCCGCTGCTGGCGTTTAACGGAATCTGTCAGGCGGTTATATTTCGCCTGTAAGTCCTCCGCCGCACGCTTTGCGGATTCCAGCACTTTCGCCTGAGCACGGGTCGGGCGTTCGGTGTTTTTAAACTGTGTGGCAAGGGCTTCGGCCTGCTGCCGTGCCTTTTCAAGTGCATGACCAGTCACGGCGAGCTGTGCACTGGTCTTGCGGAATCCCTCAATACGGGATGCGTGACCGTTCAGCTCGCGCAGTGATTTTTGTGTTTCCCGGATATCCCCCGACAGCAACTTACTCGCTGTGCGGATGGATTTAAACGGGCGGGACGCCTGGTCAACAGCCCTGAGCAATACCTGTAATTTTACATTGTTACTCATTCGTGTTTCCGCTTCGCCTGAGCGCCTTTTCGCGCCATGTGATGAGTTCGGTCAGGCTCATGGGATACAGTTCTGATGGCGGCCAGTGAAATATCACTGCCACATCCGCCATCAGGTCATCGACCGACAGATTTTTCGGAAGCGTCACTGCACCGAGTTCGGCGACAAAAAACCGACCACCTTACCGGCCAGCGCCACAAGGTCAGGCAGTTCCAGCGCGGCGACTTCCTGCTCGGTCAGCATCGGTGCCGTCATGCGCGGCAGCACCTTAATCAGTGCATCGACTTCGGAGTTCGCGACCGCAGCCAGACTGACACCGCGCAGCGTCCCGGCATTAGGTTTCATCAGCGTGACCTGTTCGATAACCTGCTCACCACGCTTGACCGGATTGTCCAGGGTAATCACATTTTCTTTGTTCATGGTTTTCTCACTTCTGAATCGGGGTTAACCGGTCAGCCAGGCTGACCGGATGAAAATCACAGGCCGATATTGCGGCGGTGTTGCTCCAGCCGGTCGACGCCGTTCACCTTCTCAATCATGTTGATGGTGTCGATTTCGACCAGCTCCTTACCGTCCATCGTCAGCCGGAAATAGGTGCAGACCACGGAGATTTTCGACTCGGTGTCTTCTCCCTGTTTGCCCTCGCCGGTGTCGATTTCTTTCTGACGTCCACGCATGACCACCTCGACGGCCACCGTTTCGCCGGTATCGTCGCGCTGGTAAGAGCCTGCAAAACGAATCGGTACGGAATCCACACCGGTTGCGGCGTAAAGCTCCCAGATAACCGAATCCGGGAAGCCACCGAGCGACCACTCCATTGACAGCGCATCGTCATCAAGGCCGAGGTCTACCGGTGCGCTGCCGTTCATCCCCGCACCGCGATAGTTTTCGAGCTTACGGGTCAGTTTTGGTAGCGTGACGGACTTCGCGACGCCCTGATAGCTGTAGCCGTTCAGAAAGACGTTCATTAACTTGAGTTTGCGCGGCATTGCCATCGGTCAGGCTCCTTAATTGCTGTTAACCGAGGTGACCAGATTTGCCAGGTATTTATCGGTAATACGCTGGCGCAGGGTCAGGTTTTCAAGAGGAGGCACCGGTGTATAGTCGTAGTCGATATACAGTTTTCCGGCCTTGAGGGTTTCCGCATCGTTGGATTCTTCGCTGAACCAGCAGGTCGCATCCACGATATAGCCGTTTGTTTTCAGCTCACGGAATTTGGCATTGATGCCGTCAACGATGTCGCGAATCAGCGTTGCGGTGATGGGCTTGTCCACCGCCCACATGTGCGCCTCAGCCATCGTGTCAGCCAGTACCTGCGCGGTGCGGGTGTAGTTTTCAAAGAGGAACAGCGGGTCATCAGAGCAGGTACGGTTACCCCAGAATCGGAAACCGTCGCGGCGAATCAGCGTAGTGACGCCTGACTCGTTAAGCAGGTCAGCATCGGTGCCGGACTCCTGCAAATCCCAGAATACAGATGCGCTGATGCCGGTAACACCGTTTACCCCGACGTTGGACAGCGTTTTATGCCAGCCCTGCTCCTGGTCGATTTTAGCGCGCAGACCCAGCGCACGGGCGGTGGCATACGCGGTAGCGGTGGTACTGGTGACCGTATCCCATGCGAGGAAATCCGGCCAGATGACCATCAGCTCACGCTGGCTGAAATTCTGGCGGTAGGCTTTCACCTCGGAAATGGTCTTACAGCCCCATGCGCTGATATATCCGAAAGCGCGCAGCTTCTGACAGACGGATGCCAGTGCAACAGCCACCTCTTTGGTATCCAGTCCCGGCACACCGAGAATACGCGGTTTAACACCGGTTACCGACTCCGCCGCCAGCAGGGCTTTTAGTCCGGTGTACTGACCGTTTTCGTCGGTGGTGCCGATGATATTGGAAACGGTCTGCGCGAGTTTCGTTTCCTCGTCATCACCGGTGCAGTCTTCCACGCGCACGACAACGGTGACCGGTTTTGACTGGTCAGCGATGGCCTGCAACGATGCCGCCAGCGTGCCTTTTTTACCGGCCTTTGCAATTGCGCTTTGCACATTGGTAATCAGCACCGGTTTATTGAGGGGGAAGGTTTCCGCATCCGCATCGCTGGCCGTGCAGACCATGCCGACAATGGCAGTGGATACGGTGGAAATGACGCGGGTGCCGTCGTTAATCTCCAGCACCTGCACGCCATGATGATAGTCACTCATCCGTTTAACTCCGTGGTTAATGGGTACAACTATTTTCTGTTGTGCAGAGCATAAGACGCTATTTGACCTGGCTGGTCAGTGGATGAAACAACAGATAAAGAAAAGGCGGGCAATTCGCCCGCCTGTCCTGATTTGTACTCACTCATTTTCCGCCTGACAATTTACATAGCCCAAATGCTATCAAACCTGACAGTCTGCTTTGAGCGAAAAGTGGACATTAGAGTTACAAAAGCAAGTTTAAATCATCCAAAATATTACAATGTCCTTATCTATCTGATATCGTTATGATAAAAAGCTCCTGAATATAATCGATAGTAGGTGGTTATTTCCATGAAATCAATTTTAGAGGTCTTTACTCAAGGAAATACTAAAGAAAAACTGGCTGTTATCGCCGATCTCACAACCATTGCGGGAATATCGATTGCAACTATTATTGCTGGTTTGTTAACCCTAGTTGCAAAAACAGATAAACTAGATGTTGGAAATCTGTTTGGAGTTGTCATAATATCTCTGCTCGGATTGGCTGGTGTTTGCTGTTTTGTGGCCTTATTTATTTGGGTTATAACCCAAATGTCTAAACCATGGGGAACACCTCGGGGGGTTCAGCCCTTAGTTAAGTGTGCTATTTCCCTTATCTTTATCTGTATGTTTTTGCTGGCTGTCTTTACATTTTATGAGTTTATTTCTTCGATGAGCATACGCTATTGAATATAAAATCAGCCCCCATAACTTAAAAGAGACCTTCTATATCGACTTCAATGCCCAAATAACGGACTGTGCTTTCCAGTTTCTTATGGCCCAACAGAAGTTGGATCACCCGGAGACTCTTGGTTTTCTTGTAGATTAAGTAAGGTTTTGTTCTTCTCATGGAATGTGTGCTGTACAGCGAATCTTCGAGACCAAGCTTTTCTACCCACCCATGAAAAATTCGGTTGTATTGCCGGGTTGATATATGGTGGTTAGTTCCGACCCGAGAGCGGAACAGGAAGCCTTTACTATGCCAGTTGCCGAGCTTTATCAATGCAGTAACCGCTTCCCTTGTCCCTTTGGTTATCTCAAATTGGACAGGGCTGCCGGTTTTCTGTTGCAACACCGTTGCTCTGCTTGAGACAGAACTGCCATATGCAGCATCTGATACTTTGAGTTTGACCAAATCACAGCCCCGTAGCTTAGTGTCCAAAGCCATGTTGAACAGAGCTAGATCGCGTGTTTTACCTTCCAACTCAAGTCTAATCCGGATCCCCCAGATATGAAATATCTGAAGTGGCCTTTTTTGACCGATGGTACGGTCTTTATTCCACGGTGACGTTTTCATATTCAAATCTCCTGCAATGTGGGAGATTTGAGTATGGTTGTCTCTCAAGAGCGAAAATAAGTCAACTATCACTAGTTGTTGCGCATGTACGTATTCTGTCAATTAATTATTGACAATCATCAATTCTGGAATGATCAAAATCATCATATCGAATTATAGTCTGGTTGACTGTATCTATTGTTGGTGTCATTTCTGTTATAATATCCTGATAACCTAAAGAGTTAAATACATTTACTAAGGCCTCACACCGAAGGGCCGTAGCAATTACAAAATTATAAATTGCCAGCCGTTTATTTTCTTGTTTAACTGCAAGAATGAATTCGATAGCAGTATTTTCATCACTTTGGATTGCATTATATAGAGATACTATATTTACCATATCATCAGAGAATGTATGTATTGAATCACAAAGGGGAACGTAATGGGCATGATAGTGTGTTTCCCAGCCAATTAATTCAAAAAGTCTTCTGGTTCCTGGATATTCAGGTGTATTTGGCCACAATCTATTAAATAGATCAGTTAGTTCTTTTCCCATGCGAATCCTTTCATTTGCTGCTGGATTAGTCATTCCTTTGGATTTTAAACACTCCAGCCACCGTTTTCCATTACTATGAACTAATTTCTTACTAGCCTTGAGTAATGCTTGTGCATTTTCGCCATCATCTATTGCTATATAAAATTGATTGGCAGCCTGTTCTATTATAACCCTAGCTAATACTTCCGATGCTGAAAAGGCTCCTATATTCAAAGAAGAGATAGCCTGATTACTAAGTTCATTCAGTACATTAAAGTACTGTAAGACCATCAATTTTTGTTCCACACCCTTTAGGTTGTCTATTTTATTTTTATGCTCCTCAAATTTTGCATGGATATATTTATTTATCGCGGCTATTTTTTTTACATCTTCGTCAAGATCAAACGGGCAACGTCCAAACAATTCTTTTTTCATATATTTCTCCTGTTGTACAAGCTTCCATAAGTTGGCAGATTATACACTGAAGATTACCTATAAATAGCTGTGCGGGATAGCAGATCAGTGCAAGAAGTACAACCAAGTGAACTGTGCGTATTCAGATACCTGGCCTAACGTTCGCGATAGCCGTCCCCTGCACGAAGCCATATATTAGATGTATTAGCTCAGACCTTATCTGACAGGTTGAGTAGGTAGAATCTAATCAAAGCTGACAGTCTGGTTTGGACTGTGAGTTCAACCGATGGATGCAACACACAGCGATCTACGGACATTACTAGCATAGCTGTGTATTAATCATCGGGAAGCAGGTCAGTCCGCTCCTAGCACAGAGCAGACTGTCAGATTAGGCTTTACTCTGTGCTATAGATACGTTAGCTCACTCCAGAGATCATACAACTTATTGCGGCATTTCCGGCCATTCAGGATTTGCAGGATCCACACGGCTGACCAGAACACTGTAGCGTTCCCATGCTTCCAGTCGGCTACGCTCCTCATCTGTTGCCATATTCAGTCTGACAGAGCGTTCCAGTGGCTGAATGATAGTTTCAGCTTCGGAAAGCAAAGCTGACTTCTGTAATTCCGCCAGTTGCAGCTGTTCGTCTGCCGTATAAATCCGCTTAATCACGGCACCATCCTTAAACATCCATTTACCTGAGTCATCAGCACGTCGGTTGGCGGTAATATCAGGAACCTCGACAACGCTAAAACCTTCAGGGTTGAGCGTTGAAGCATCTCTGGTGATGCCGACAATTATATTATTCTCATCGTAAACAATCTTTATCGTGTCTTCCTGAAAATTACTTACTTCCTCATACCAGTTTTTTCCCTCTTCGGACCATAACCAGATAACATCAAAATTTTTTGTCAGTTGATATTGGGCAACAGTTTTTGGATTACCCGCAGTAATATTTTTTAAATGCTGCATAAATTACACCTGTGCGACGTTATACCATGTGCCATTGATGTATTTTTGTATTGGTCTGAATACTGCGGGGTCATCACCATCGACTTCACCGACAATACCAAGCCCGGTAATTACGTGCCCTGCTTTCTCATACATCACCCCTTTCTGCATGGTCTGGACAACACGTGTGCCAAGTCTGACATCTCTCACATAGCGGGAATCAAAGTTACCGTAATCCGAGGGATTAACACGCCCCGTAATATTTATGGTTTTATTACTTTGAACGCTTCCGGAGACAAAGCGCATAACATGGACGCTATTAGCATAAACATCCAGATTACCATCACCATTTTGTTTAAAGCCCGTGTCATTATCACCCAAAACAATCGAATTACCGCCAAGAGCACTGGATGTTCCTATACCCAGAGCACCATTCAATTGACCACCAGATAACGGCAGTGCACCGACATCTCCCGCTGTAGGTTTTCGCGTTGTGGTATAAAACTCAGACCAGTCAGCCTCGAATCCGTAACCGTCACGAGCAGAACGATAAAAAATACCACCGTTCTTATAATTAACGCGAAACTGGGCGGCGGGACAACTTCCTTCCCCGATATTAAAATGAAGAATTAACGTTGATGCCCCACCAATAGTTGCGTTATAGGCTCCGCTACTCCAGTTCCATCCAACGGCTTTATCATTCGCAACGGTGTCTCCTGTTTTTCCTGAAGCAAATGCACCAATATTTTTCGGCGTCAGGTTAATATCTGATGTTCCATCAAACGAAACGTTATTAATTTTACGGGCTGTTTTCAGCTTTGTTGCTGTCGCCGCATTGCCGGACAGTTCACCAGAAAGGCCAGCACTGAATGTCTGTTTCGCGCCCCATGTCTGGGCTTCGTCGATAATTGGCACACGTCTTGTCGTGATCGTGCGGCTTCCCGGATTTCCTGAAATACGCACCATAAAAAAGCGGTAGTTGGCTTTACTTACAGTGCTGCGCCATACATGCATTGAGCGTCCCGAACCAGAATCATCACTCGGACCGACTGAGATGTTTATCAGGTTGCCATCAATGACGCCCCAGTCCATACCGTCGGGAATATTGGTCATGTTATCCAGCCGAACGGTTATCAGACTGCCCGGCACAAAATCGTATGTCTGCCAGTCCAGGCTGGTGAGTTTTGCCACTGCGCCACCGATACCCAACTCTAACGGCAAAGAGTTTGAGTTATAAATCTGTCGCCACTCCCCCCACGCGTTAAATGAGCCACCAAGAAACACTCGCTCATATAAACGGTCTTTTGTAGCTGCGCTGGTTCCTGTGGTCGTGTAACGTTGCAAAACATAGACACCATCCTTGCGCCTGATGACTTCCAGAAAACCAGACTGCCCCTGGATTGGGGTGTGGGTCGCTTTGCCTGTCACACTGTAAATACCTGGAGACATCAAATCATCCAGGTCATCCTCATAGAAGGTACTACTGGTCTGATAACCAATTTGGATCCAGTCTTCCCACTGTGGATTTTCTGCATCCCATTTGGCTGTCAGGCCGCGAATATACATAGTCCCGTTACGGGTTGTATAACGCTGTGTGCGTCCATATAGCCCACCTTCGAAAATTTCCAGAATGCCCTGCGCGTCTCCTCCCTGCTCGGGGTAATGTCGTTCAAAAGAAGCTATTGCTGAACTGCTGTTTCTCCATAGACCTAAATGTTCTGCGCCACCGAGAGAGTTAAGGTCAATGGTCGTACTTAGAGCTCGCGTTACAGCCTGAACATGGCGCCATGCTCCCCATGGTCCATCATTACCATTCCATGTTCCAATGAGTTTGCGGATATACAAATTTCCGTCACGTGTGGTATAGCGTTGCGTGCCTGCAAAATTGCCGCCAGTAAAAACCTCAAGCACACCGACAGCATTATCTTCAGGGAAGTTTTTCTCCAGTGTTGCGTTGGTGGACGTTGCTTTAGACCAGATACCTGAATAAGCCTTAACAGAACCAAACGTATTCAGATCAGCATCAACCGGCATTTCGCCATTGTTTTTCATAAACGTCAGGCTGGTAACGCCAACATTGTCCAGAAAAGCTGATTTATCCTGGATATCTGCACCATTCTGATTTTTCGCCAGACGTGAATTTGCGTTGTCATTTGCTGCCTTGACCGCTTTTGGCGTTGCTGCCAATGACTCACTGGTGCTGTTTGTTGCACTGCTTAACTGAGTAAAACCTTTTTCTGTCAGCGTGGCGTCAGGATGGCGGCGGGACTGCTCATGCTCTGCGATTTTGTCATCGACGTAATCCTGCGTCGCCATCACTGTGCTGGCATCAATACTCAGCTCAACGGACGCCACGTTACTGACAATAATAACCATGCGGCAGGTCTGCGCACGCCCGGAGCCTTCAGCCAGTTCTGGCTTATAGCTTTCAGCCATGTTGGATACCGCAATCAGTGTTCCGGCATCGTCATACAGACCAAGCTCACGCATCCAGAAGCCGCCCACTTCGGGCGGTACAACCAGTTCAGCCACGATATAGTTTTTATTCTTGTTATCCACGCTGACTTTATTCAGAGCGTGACGCCAGACCTCATGCACCAGTTTCGTCTGACCGGCATCCGGCACCGGCAATTTGCCATTACCGTCACCCACGGCCATTGCAGACAGGGTTACTTTTTTCCCGCCGGGGACAGTGGCGGCTGCCAGCTTTGCGGCTCCGGCAGTAGTGATAACGGTTTTAAATTTCGTGCTCATTGTTTCTCACTTATCCGGGATAAACAGTAATAACATCACCATCACAGACCACACCGCCTGTATACAGACAGCCGGGAATGTCCTGGATAATGTTCAGACCGATAAGGTGGCGACTTGCGGGTTTGGCATCGGCAATAAGCCGTTCCATTTCCAGATACATCTCCTCCGTGATGCCGCTTTCCAGCACACCGATATCAAGGCGAAAGGTTCCGGGCGGGTCGTTTGTCTCCCACCATTCCTTTACGTTAATGAGATAGCCGAGCGGCTCCACCACACGCCGGATTGCGCCTATAGTGCCCTTATGGCAGTGAATGAAATACGCATCGCGGATAACGGCGCGTTTTGTTGCTTCCGGCCACTTTTCATCCCACCTGTCAACAGAAAACGCCCACGCCAGCCACGGCAGCAGATTTGCCGGACAGGTGTCCGGGTTCCACAGCTCACGAATACTGACCGGCGTTTTTTCAATTTCCGCACAGGCTTTTGCGGCGGCAACTTCAAGCGGTGATGAGCCGGTCGGCAGCAGGCGCGAATCACTCATCAGAGCCTCCGGTCACGACGCGGTATTCGGTACAGAAAGACGCCTGCGTACTGTTGAGCACGATGTCGGCCAGCGGTGCAGTCAGTTCGACACGCTGCACGCCTTCCACATGCAAAGCGGCATAAATGGCAGACAGACGGATGTCGCGCCCCAGCCGGTGCTGTGCCGTGATATACGCTTCCAGTTTTTTTACTGCGGCCGCGCGGATGGGTTCGCTTTCGGGACCAGGGTAAAGGTAAAGCGTGGCGTTTATCTGGTATTCAACGATGGCGGCAGACTGCACGGTCACGCGGTCAGCCACCGGCCTGACATCCTCGCCATTAAGGGCGTTACGTACCACCGCCAGCAGGTCTTCGGATGCCACACCGTTATTCTCACGTGACAGCACAGAGATGGTGACGCAGGCCGGAGACGGACTGGTGACAGAGATATCCGCGACACGCCCGTCGGCACTGCGGCCATGATACTGATAGGCACCCACCGACCCGGCGACGCTTAAGCCTTCAAACGCCTGCTGAATACGCAGCCGGTAATCGGTGTCAGACTCCATCACTGCCGGTGTCGGCGGGATAGTCGAATCATCTGCCGGGGTGATAATCAGGCGCGTGGTGTTGTAATTGGCACCAATCACATCAAGGTCATTACCGGCAGCACAGGCCAGCATCACCGCCCGTGCGGCCTCATTCACACGCTGACGCCAG
Source organism: Escherichia coli DSM 30083 = JCM 1649 = ATCC 11775 (assembly GCF_003697165.2). GTDB lineage: Bacteria > Pseudomonadota > Gammaproteobacteria > Enterobacterales > Enterobacteriaceae > Escherichia > Escherichia coli. The sequence goes on along the minus strand of NZ_CP033092.2, from coordinate 1,875,029 downwards.
ATAAGTTCACGATAAGCATTTTCCTCCAGCAGTTTGACGAGAGGCTCGGATTCCAGCGTCAGGGTACGGGCGACCGCCTCCTGCTGGTCTTCCGGGTAAAGGGAAATCAGTGTCGCCTTGCGTTCGGCAAGAATGGTTTCAAAGTCCAGCTCCTCGACCACATCCGGTGCGGGTAGCTGGTTCAGGTCGATAATCGGCATGGTTTCAACTCACAGGGATGGTTAACGAAAGTGGCTGGCCGGTGTCGTTGTGCTGACCGGTTAACGTGACCGTCATTCGCCCGTCAAAACTGCGCTCAGTGGTGACGGATGACAGGGTGACGCGGGGTTCCCATTTCAGCACCGCCATGTAACAGGCGACCTTAATCTGCAACTCAAGCGCCGGAGTCTGCGGCTGGTCAATCATTGACGCCAGCAACGAGCCGTAATCACGACGCATCACCCGCGAGCCGACCGGTGTGCGCAGGATATCGCCGATACTCTGGCTGATATGCTCAAGGTCAGTGACAGTCAGGCCATCACTGCGATTCATTCCGAGATAACGCGCAGTCATAGAGGTCCCCCGGTTGTGCCGCCGCTGTCGCCGGGGTGTTTATGGGTATGCAGTACCTTACCGTTTGATGAGAGTTCACCGCCGGTGTGTTCAATGTTGCCGCGCATCGTCCCGCCCTTCTGCACTTCCAGCGTGCCGGTAATCAGCCTGTTGGTGCAGACCACCTCCGGTGTGTCCAGGGTGACGCGGGTTGATGCTTTCACCATGACCACCGGCACCGTGGCAGTAACAGAATCAGAAGCCGTCACGCTGGCCGTTTTAATTCCGCTTGCCGTGAGCGCACTGGTTTCGGGTTCATACTCAATCACCGCCCCGTCAGGGAAACGGATGTACAGGGCATCCGCCGACGCAGACGGCGCGGGGTTATCACCGGAATAAATCCCCGGCAGAACGAACGCCGTGTCGAGTTCACCGCCCACGGCCAGAATCAGCACCTGTTCCCCCTCGGAAGGTGCCCACCACGTGCGCGAACGTCCGGCGCGATGGGTCAGCCACTGAAGCCAGTCGGTGCACATGCCGCCGGTCTGCACACGGCAGCGACCGGCGTTAAGGTCGGTTTCGACGATAATGCCGGTGCGGATCATGTTGCGCAGTGCGCGCGCGAGTTCCTGAATATTTGCGAGAGTGTTCATAACGGGAAGGATGCCGTCGGGTCATACCGGCGGCAATGTGACGATGAGGTGTCGGGAATGGCACAACTAACGGTCGAGGTGAGCCAGGATAATCTCTTCAATCATCTGCACATCCTCACCGGTAAAGCCGAGCAGAGGACGCGCCGGATAATCAATTTTCTTACCGTCTTTCCGGTTTTCTTCCGACAGACCGAACTGATGCACGCTGGCAATTTTCGGTGACTTCCCGCCGTAAAACTCCATTGATGCCTGTTCCGGGCTGGCGCGAATATGCAAAAAACGACTGGTGATAAGTTTCGCAAACATTTTTCGCTTAACGCGACCGGTCTTTTTTCTGGCGCTCTGCTGCTGGCGTGGTGCGTAGGGTGTGCCGTCCGGGGCTTTCTGTGCCATCACCCGGCGCTGCTGACTCTGCCGCAGACGTTTCGCCAGTTCGGAGCTCAGTCGCCGACGCCCTGACGGTGACAGCGATTCAGTCAGTCCGGTCAGCCGGTCTTCAAAACGCTTAAACTCATTCATCCCACTTACTCACCAGTTCGCCATTGATATAAAGCTCCATCGGGCGGGTGACCGGCTCCGGCGGCGGAGGTTCCGGGATATTCTTCACATGCAGCGCACCGTCAACCTCACTGACCAGCGTGCGCTCGGTCAGCATCAGGCTGATGCTGATATCAAAGCTGCTGTCATTGTTGATGTCCGCATAAAACGTGAAGCCCTTTTTCTGGCCTTCGTCGGTGGTCATGATGTCGGGCTGATTTTCCCGCAGCCACGCCAGCACCGGCACGATGAGCAGGTCAAAATCACCGGTAAAGTCGGTCACAATGACATTGAGCGTGTAACGCTTTTCGAATGACAGCGACGTCGCCAGTGTGGAGGCAATACTCCCGTTATCCACGAATATCCGCAGCATATCGGGGTTAGTTTTCAGCACCGTGACGGCATCAGTCAGCGCCCTGCGCAGGCTGTCGGGTTTGAGCATCGTTTTCGTCCTGACAGTGTTTAATCATTTTTACCTGGCTGGCACAGCGTGCCAGCGCGTTCTCAAGCTGCCGGATATCGGCACTTAAATCGCCGTTCGTCTGCGGGTCACTGCCCGGCATCGGGCAAAGGCTCACTTTCGGGCAGGCGTTGGCGACAATCACTGGCGTCAGTGCAGGCCGGACGCTGGTGCAACCGGCGCACAGCATCAGGCAGGTCAGCGCCATACCAGCGGCGAAAATCCTCGTTTTCATTAAGTAACCTCGTGATGGTTTTCTCGCGCTGTGCTTCACGTTTCGCGGCGTTCTCCAGTTCCTGACGCAGTGCCACCTGCGCCAGCTCGTTTTTGTCTGCCCTGGTAAGGGCAACATGAAGCTGGTTTTTCAGCATGGTGATGGTCGTCTGCTGTTCACTGGCGACGTTGTTCGCCCTGTCCAGCGAGGCGCGCAGGCTGGCATTTTTATGTTTCACCAGAAACAGACCGGCCACCGCCAGCGATAACAACACGACCAGCACAATCATCAGCTTTGACATAGTTCCCGCCCCTCAAGACGCTGACGACAGGCTTTACGTATCAGCCGGAAAAACAGCGACGCCACAAGATAAATCAGCGCGGTAAAAATCCACCCGGCAGCGACCAGCGAGATAAACGTCGCCACCATCACCACCAGAGCCGCCGCCCGTCTGCGCCACGGCACCGGCTGCAAAAACAGCGACGTGACAATCTTCACGGCCAGCGATTCCGGCGGCAGCTCCCGCCCGTAGCGTTCCAGCACATACTCCGTGGCATACACGCCGACACCACCGGCAACCACACAGATAACCGTCGCCAGAATCGCCCAGGTGGCGACAAAACTGACGGCCACGCTCTGCGGGTAAATCAGGGACAGTGCCAGCATCAGCGCCAGCGACACGTTCAGCATCAGTGAAAGGGATAATTTCTTCATGGTGTTTACTCCGTTTAAGCCGGTACGCCGCCAGCGGTACGCCAGACGGTGACCAGTTTTTCCAGTGAATGCTCACGCTGACCGTAACCGGCACCCGGCAGGGACGCCCAGATATTGCGACAGCGTGAAATGGCGCGCTCAATACGTCCCGCCCGGACGTCATCCAGTGCACCGCGTTCGCGGATCAACTGAATGGCAAGTCTGTCCTGTGACAACGGACTGAAATCCGGCAGGGCAAGCTGTTTGCGGTAATGCGGCCAGAACAGGTAAAGCTGCTGATAGCGACCGGAGGCCGTGGATTTTTCACCGCGACGGTTAAACACCTTCGCCGGTCGGCCATGCGCGAACGGGTGGTCACTGTAGTCGGTGAAAATTTCCGGCTTTCCGTCCAGTCCGGTGACTATCACGTCATAGCCCCGGTTTTTCGTCAGCGGATGGTTCGCCGTCCCTTCGGACACTGCCAGCATGTCGAGAAAGGCGGCGATATTCTGATGCGTGTTAATTACCGGCATTACGGTTTCCCCCTGCCCTTAAAGCGGCGCTGAATGGCAATCTCAATCACCTGATAACCGGCGATACCCAGCATGGAGCCGATGCCGCACACCGCAGGCAGTGACAGGTCAGGAAACTGCACCAGAACAACACCGGCAACCATCGAGACAAAACCACCGAGCAACATGCGCCCGATAAACAGACGCGGGGTGATGGGTTCACCACCGGCAAGCACCTTGCCGACAACAATCAGCACCCCAATCATGAAAAGCGACAGGACGCTTTTTTCTTCTGCTGTCATGCGTTACTCCCACAGATTGACAGTTTCAGCCACGGGCGCGGTCTGAACGTCGGGCAGTTCGACGGCGGAGCCATGTGGCAGCACCGCACCCAGTTCAGCCAGTCCCGGATTTGCGGCGAGCACGGTCTCAACCACGCCCTCAGTGCGCCCGTAATACCGGACACAAATGGCGTCGAGCGTGTCGCCCTGTAGCGCAAAGGTCTTCATCAGATTTGACTCACGATGCAGCGCGGCTTGTCCTGGATGCGCGCCACTGCCCAGCGCATATCCCGCCACAGCTCATCAATGGTGCTGTCAATGCTGTCGGCCTTCTTGTCTCCTTTCGCACTGGCATCCACGCCGCGGTAACGCTCATAAAGCGACGCGGTCGCCATCGCACACACGGCGCGCTCGTAGTAAAAAACTTTGATACTTTCACCGTCGATATCGTCCGCCGGAACGTCCGCCAGACGCGTAAAACCGGCGGCAATTTTCTGTTCGCGGTACTCGTACAGCTCCGCATTTGTTTCCGCCATGCCTGACTTGATGGCCTCACGCAGACGGGCGGGGGCGACGGTCTGCTCAAGGCGCATACGTTCCCGGACGCGCTTCGGGTCGATATCGGGAAAAAAGAACGTGTTTTTAATCACCGGCTCGTCGCCTGCCGGTTGCGGGATGACCACCGTACCCTCACCGGACACGGGAGCCTCCTTTCGCGGAATAATCAGCGTCATCATGACTACCTCTGAAAAGTCGGGCGGTGGACGCCGGTGCAGTGTCAGGTGATTCACCCTCACTGACCGGCGTGCCGCCCTGGCGCGGGGCGCATTCGGTTGTTAACTGGCTTTCTTTTTCGGGCGTCCACGTTTTGCCGGTGTCACGCTCCGGGTCTTACGCGTGGCACGGGTGGCCGCTTTGGGTTGCGGCTCCGGCTTAGGTTTCAGCTCCCGCTCCAGTCGCTCAATCTCTTTTTTGACGCCTGCCTGACAGTCGAGCTGTGTCGCACGTTGCAGGTGAGCCAGCGCACCGGCGGCATCACCACCGTCACGCAGAAACAGACCGGTGATTTTGTGCAGCTTTGCGCGCACTTCATCAGGCATGTCAGCAGCGGCAGTCAGTTCAAGGGTCTCCGTCAGCAGGCGGGTATCCACAGACTCACCGGCCGCGTGGGCGCGCATGGCCGCGAGCGCGACCTCCTCGGTGAACATATACGGCGGGGTGCGGCGGTGTTTACCCGGCATGGTCAGACCGTATTTCAGGGCATAACGGGCAATCTCCAGCGCACCGGCAATATCGCCGGTATCCAGACGCCACAGCATGACCGTCATCAGAATGTCATCCTGTGCGCCTTTGCCCTGCTCCAGCACGCCGTTCACCCACGGCAACCAGAACGGCAGCAGTTCGCGCTTTTTCGCGGCCTTCAGCTCTTTTGAATAAATCGCTTTCAGTGTGCGCTGGTCTGCGGCCAGCTTGACCAGCATCTGCTCATAGACAGTTGCATGTCGCAGCGGGGCGGCTTCCCGCTGCGCGGTCATCGCTGCCGAGACCCGCATCATGTGGCGCTGTGCGGGACTCGTCATCGGTTACGCTCCCGGCTCTGCGGTCGCCTTAGCCGGTGTGGAGAAATCACCGACCTTAATTTTTTCCACCAGACAACCGGCGGCGTAGTCTTCCACCACGTAATCAATGTTCATTGACTCGTAGTTCTCCACGCGGTCGAGTTTCGGGTTTTCCACAATCACGCGGCGATGGCTGTCATCCATGTAGTAGATGGACAGGTTTTCCAGCTTCGTGATGAGCATCGCATCCGCCGGGAAGTACGGGACGCGTACCGCCGGCAGGTTACCGATGCGTTTCTGGCTGATGATGACGTCAGCGGCCAGCATTTCGCTGTTGTCCTGCTCCTTGTTAACGATGGGGAAATACTTGTCCGCCAGTAGCTGACGCCCCACAATCACCACAAGGTCAGGGTCTTCCTGATACCACGGTTCAATCAGGTTGTTGGTCGCATCCATCACCAGTGCATCAAGGCTGGCATAATCACCGCCCTTACCCACGCGGATGACCTCAGAGGTCGTGTGACCTTCCTCGTCAGTGACCTTGCTCATCACACGCGCCGGGGCTTCATTGCGGTATTTCTGCAGCCAGCCGACCGCCACATCCTGCAACATCGGATTACTGTTGCGGTCAGAGGTTTCTGCACGCTTCACGCCGTTAAAACCGGCCATGATGAAATCAAGGGACTGGCGTTTGATAATGGCGTTACGGATACGGAGCTGGAAATCCTGATAACGCGCCCACAGGTCCAGCGTTTTGTAGCGGATATAAAAATCGAAGTTAATCTGGTCGCATTCGTACTTGTTAGACGCCAGCTTCGAGAAGTCCTTCGGCTGACGCTCGGTGCCACCGGCGGTGTCGGTGGTGCTGGCGATGGAGCCGGTGACACCGATACCAATTTTTTCCCCTTTCATTTCGCTGACCGGCACAATGTTGATGCGGGTCAGAAAGTCAGAGGACTCCTGCATGGTGTTCATCAGGGTCTGGGTGACCGACGGTTCAACGGTGAATTTTTTCGACACATCACCGGCGTCGATGCCGTTCAGCTCGGCAACACGGGACAGGTAGGCATTAAATTTAAAGCGGGTTTCCTGGCGCATAGTTTTTCCTGAAATTAAGGGTTAATCGTGAAGGTTTTCCCGGACTGACTGACGCCGGTCAGCAGTTCGTCATCAGGGCGTCACCGCCACCACCGGTGGCCTTGCTGCGGCGCTGCTGGGTCAGACTTTCGGTGTGGTCGAGACTGTTTTTCAGGCGGGTGAATGCCTGGCTGGTTTCATCCGCCCTGTCAGTCACCTCCTGCTTAAGTGCGGAAAAGGCGGTTTCCATCTCAGCGAGGCGCTGCTCAGTGGCGCTCAGTTTTTCCTGCACATGTTCAGCAACAGCGGTCACCGCTTCATGCACGTCATTCAGACGGGCATCATCGCTGGCCTGTTTGCGGCCAAAAATGGACTTCACCTTTTCGGTCAGGACGGTGAACACTGTTTCAGGCAGGTCTTCAAATTCCAGCTCAACAGGCGTTGCCACTGAAATCAGGTTTTCAGGGCTTAATTTGAAGCGGTTCAGGGGGTTGTGTTTTGCCGTGCGGCAGAATTCCAGGTATTCCGTGCCGAGGCTTGCCGGGTCATCGGTGACGGCCAGACCCACCAGATAACATTTGCCGGTGTTGGCAAAGTTCGGCTGAATTTCCATTGAGGTGTAGACCTTCTGCGCGGCCTTGTTCATCGCGATAAGGTCATCGGTCGGGGTGATTTTCGCAAACAGCGCCCATTTGCCTTTCAGCGCCGAATCATCGTCAATCTTTTCGGCCTTAAGTTCGGCCACATCGCCATAACGTTTAAAAATACCGTCAGGCAGGATGCCGCGCAGATGTTCCAGGTTAATGCGGCAACCGTAGACACGCGGGTCAAAGGTTTCAGCCATTTCCTGAATATCCTGCGCACTGATGACACGCCCGTCACAGGTGTCACCCTCAACGCCGATACGAAAGAATTTTGAGACTTTTTTTGCCATTGTCAGGAGTCCTGAATAGTGATTAGAGGAGTCACATGTCGGCATCAGTTTCCCGACGATGCGCATCCTCCGCCATCAGTCCCGGATGGCTTATCACTGACACAACAGCACCTTAGCGAATCGCAGGGCGCGACTCAGTAGCCTTGCCGTGTATTCATCACGGCGAGGTATTCATGACCATCACCACAGACACCACTCTTTTACACGACCCGCGTCGTCAGGCGGCGCTGCTGTACTGGCAGGGATTTTCCGTGCCGCAGATTGCCGCCATGTTGCAGATGAAACGCCCGACAGTGCAGAGCTGGAAACAGCGCGACGGCTGGGACAACGTTGCCCCCATCAGCCGTGTCGAAATGAGCCTGGAAGCGCGGCTGACCCAGCTCATCATCAAACCGCAGAAAACCGGCGGTGACTTCAAGGAAATTGACCTGCTGGGACGCCAGATTGAACGACTGGCACGGGTAAATCGTTACAGCCAGACCGGCAACGAGGCAGACCTTAATCCGAACGTCGCTAACCGCAACAAAGGCGGGCGGCGCAAACCGAAAAAAAATTTTTTCAGTGACGAGGCCATCGAAAAGCTGGAGCAGATTTTCTTTGAGCAGTCTTTCGACTATCAGTTGCACTGGTATCGCGCCGGGCTTGAGCACCGCATCCGCGATATCCTGAAATCCCGCCAGATTGGCGCGACGTTTTATTTTTCCCGCGAGGCGCTGCTGCGCGCCCTGAAAACCGGCCATAACCAGATTTTTCTGTCGGCCAGTAAAACGCAGGCGTATGTGTTCCGCGAATACATCATCGCCTTTGCCCGGCTGGTTGACGTTGACCTGACCGGTGACCCGATTGTCCTGGGCAATAACGGCGCAAAACTGATTTTTCTCGGCACCAACTCCAACACCGCACAGAGCCATAACGGCGACCTGTACGTCGACGAGATTTTCTGGATCCCGAATTTTCAGGTACTGCGTAAGGTGGCATCAGGTATGGCCTCACAGAGTCACCTGCGCTCGACCTATTTCTCCACCCCGTCCACGCTGGCGCACGACGCCTACCCGTTCTGGTCAGGTGAACTGTTCAACCGGGGACGCGCCAGCGCCGCCGAACGCGTGGAAATCGACGTCAGTCATAACGCCCTTGCCGGTGGGCTTCTCTGTGCGGACGGCCAGTGGCGGCAGATTGTCACCATTGAGGACGCCCTGAAAGGTGGCTGCACGCTGTTCGACATTGAACAGCTCAAACGCGAAAACAGCGCCGACGATTTTAAAAACCTGTTCATGTGTGAATTTGTTGACGACAAGGCGTCGGTGTTCCCGTTCGAGGAGCTGCAACGCTGCATGGTCGACACGCTGGAAGAATGGGAAGACTATGCGCCGTTTGCCGCCAATCCGTTCGGCTCCCGCCCGGTCTGGATTGGTTACGACCCGTCACACCGTGGCGACAGCGCCGGATGCGTGGTACTGGCACCGCCGGTGGTGGCCGGTGGCAAATTCAGAATACTTGAGCGTCACCAGTGGAAAGGCATGGACTTTGCCACTCAGGCGGAATCCATCCGCAAACTCACCGAAAAATACAACGTCGAATACATCGGTATTGATGCCACCGGCCTCGGTGTCGGCGTGTTCCAGCTCGTGCGCTCGTTCTATCCCGCCGCGCGCGATATCCGCTACACGCCGGAAATGAAAACCGCAATGGTGCTCAAGGCAAAAGACGTCATCCGCCGTGGCTGTCTGGAATATGACGTCAGCGCCACCGACATCACCAGCTCGTTTATGGCTATCCGCAAGACCATGACCAGCAGCGGACGCAGCGCCACTTATGAGGCCAGCCGCAGCGAGGAAGCCAGCCATGCCGACCTCGCCTGGGCGACCATGCACGCCCTGTTAAATGAGCCACTCACCGCCGGTATCAGCCCCCCGCTGACATCCACCATTCTGGAGTTTTACTGATGAGCAAGAAAAAAGGGAAAACACCGCAACCTGCGGCAAAAAAAATGACCGCCAGCGCCCCGAAAATGGAGGCATTCACCTTTGGTGAGCCGGTGCCGGTACTCGACCGCCGTGACATTCTGGATTACGTCGAGTGCATCAGTAACGGCAGATGGTATGAGCCGCCGGTCAGCTTTACCGGTCTGGCGAAAAGCCTGCGTGCTGCCGTGCATCACAGCTCACCGATTTACGTTAAACGCAATATTCTGGCCTCGACATTTATCCCGCATCCGTGGCTTTCGCAACAGGATTTCAGCCGCTTTGTGCTGGATTTTCTGGTGTTCGGTAATGCGTTTCTGGAAAAGCGTTACAGCACCACCGGTAAGATCATCAGACTGGAAACCTCACCGGCAAAATATACCCGCCGTGGCGTGGAGGAGGATGTTTACTGGTGGGTGCCGTCCTTCAACGAGCCGACACCTTTCGCGCCCGGTTCCGTGTTTCACCTGCTGGAGCCGGATATTAATCAGGAGCTGTACGGCCTGCCGGAATATCTCAGCGCCCTTAACTCTGCCTGGCTGAATGAGTCGGCCACGCTGTTCCGCCGCAAGTATTACGAAAACGGCGCGCATGCCGGATACATCATGTACGTCACCGATGCCGTGCAGGACCGCAACGATATCGAAATGCTTCGCGAAAACATGGTGAAGTCGAAAGGCCGCAATAACTTTAAAAACCTGTTTCTCTATGCCCCACAGGGGAAAGCCGACGGCATTAAAATTATCCCGCTCAGTGAAGTGGCGACGAAGGACGATTTTTTTAATATCAAAAAAGCCAGCGCCGTTGACCTGCTGGATGCGCACCGCATCCCCTTTCAGTTGATGGGCGGCAAGCCGGAAAACGTCGGGTCTCTGGGTGATATTGAGAAAGTGGCAAAGGTCTTTGTCCGCAATGAACTTATCCCGCTACAGGACAGGATTCGGGAAATAAACGGCTGGCTCGGTCAGGAGGTCATCCGCTTTAAAAACTACTCACTGGACACTGACAACGGCTGAACATCGCCGCCTGCGGGCGGCTTTTTTACACCCCGTCATCACGCCCTCACACGCTCACCACCGCACAAAACACCCCGCAGACACACCAGCGCCTCAACGGGCAGACTAAGCGCCGTCACGACGCGCTGAGACGCTGAAAAAATAAAATCAGCACCACCGCCAGCGCGCAGTGCTTTCCCCGCCTCGCCCGCCCGCTTCATGGGGCGGTTTTAATGCAGTTGCATGATGAAACTGAAATCACATCAGCACTGACCGAAACTGACAAAAAGAATAGTATCTGACACATGCAAAAACACGCACTTAATATACGCCTATCTATAGCTCCTACAGGATTGTCAAAAAACGACCAACTCGTCATAGCGTAAACACATTTGGCTCAACGAACACTTACGTTATATGCCTCTTGAACATATCAAAGTCTTAAGGTAGATCTTTACCACTAAGTGGCTATATTAAGCTGCTTTTTTACATACAATAAAAGCTTTATCGTATGAGGCATAAAAATGGAACTTAGATTAAAAAATGTTACCAGTTATAAGAAAGACGCCTTCACAATACTGAATCTTGAAAAAAGAGTAAACATACTATACGGCCAAAATGGTTGTGGCAAATCTACCATTTCAAATTATTTCTACGACTCTACACACACAGATTATAACGAGTGTGAATGTACCCTTCTTGACAATTACAAACCTCTTGTTTACAACACTAAATTTATTGAAGATAACTTCTATAATGCACAGGAACAAAAAGGTGTTTTTACATTAAGTAAAGAAAATGCAGATATTGAAAAACAATTAATTGAAAAAGAAGCAATTAAACAGCAACTCACAGAGCAATATAGACAAAAAAAAGGAGTGTTATTGAAATTAGAAGCAGAAATGGAAAAAAAAGAAAATGAATACATCGAATCGATCTGGAAAAAAACAGAACCAATCAGAAACTCTGTACTAAAAACCTTAATGAAAGGTAAAGTTGGCTATAAAAGACCTTTTTTTGAGATGATAAAATCATCCTCACCAATCACCTTTATTAATTTAAATGATATAGCAAAAGAATACTCTATACTATTAGAAAATAGAAACAATGAAACCGCATTAATAACTCCTTTACATCCATATACCCCATCAATTGATGATGTAAATACATTAGCAACACCTATAATAGATACAAGCAATAGCTATTTATCAGAAACCATTAATAAACTTCATAATCTTGACTGGGTAAAAAAAGGTAAAGAACATTATTTAGACGGTTCTACATGTCCGTTTTGTCAGGAAAAAACTATTAGTCACGAATTTTTAAATGCCCTTAAATCAATATTTGACGAAAGTTATTCAAAGAAAGTAAAACAGCTCTCAGATATAAAGTCAGTTTATGAGAAAAATACCATATATCATTTTAACGAAATACAAAACAATATATCATCATGTGCACTAATCAATGAGAAAGATAAAGAGAACATTATTTCCAATATTAAAATATTGCAAAACATTGCAGAAAAAAATTTAATAAACATTATTGATAAGATCAACAATCCATCAACATGCGTTACATTAGAAATTGATAAAGAACTAGAAAATCATGTTCAGGAAAGCATAGGCGCTGTTAACAAGAAAATAAGAGACATAAATGATAAGGTTAAAAAACTCAAAGAGTATGAGAATAAAATCGGAAAACAAGTTTGGGGGGCTCTCCATGCTTTTTGCAGCGATGATTTAGAGAATTTATCCAAACACAAAGAAAAATTCTTTGATATCAAAAAGAAAGTTCATGATGAATTAAATAATATTGAGCAACAAGGAAAAGAAAATAATCTCACAATAAAAGCATTGCGAGATAAAATATCTAACATTGATTCTACGATAGACTCAATAAACACCCATTTAAAAAATCTAGGGATCTCTGGTTTTTGTATTGAAAAACATGCAGAAAGAAAAGATATGTACATTATATCTCGACCAGGGCATACAAAAAACCAAAATGTTTATAGATCTCTTAGCGAAGGTGAAAAAACACTAATAACGTTTCTTTATTTTTTAGAGTGCTGTAAAGGTAAAACCGATAAAAATGATACCGATAGCAGGGATATTTTTATTGTTATTGACGATCCAATATCTAGTCTATCGCAAAACTATGTCTACGACATCGCATCAATTATTCATCACCACATTATAAAAAATGAATTAACAAAGAAGGTATTAATCCTTACTCACAATCTTTATTTCTTTCATGAACTTATTAAGCTATCTCCTAAAAGCAGAGAAGACAAACTATTTAAGAAAAACTATTATCTAGGTAGAGTAACGAAAAATGATTTTAGTATAATTACTGAAATACAAAAAAACAGCATACAGAATGAATATCAATCTTTGTGGCAAATATTAAAAGATGCAAAAGATGGCAAAGTGCGTATTACCGTGAAGGAGATCGGTGAGTAACATCGATGGAGATCGGTTCGTGTCACTTTCACAGAACCGTTTTTAAATTACCTTCACTGATCTCCTTCGGTCAACGGTGATTGTATTTTCCGCATTGATTCTCCTTTAAGTTCGATCTTGATACTGCCATGAACCAGTCGATCTAGGATGGCATCCGCATGTGTGGAGTCTCCGATCATTTTGTACCAGTTTTCCACCGGCAACTGGCTCACTACGATGATTGAGCCTCGTTGGTACATCAGATCCACTATTTCCAGCAGGTCGCTACGCTGTTCTGATGAGAGAGGTTCCAGCCCCCAGTCATCCAGAAGCAGCAGATCGCTATTATTCAGCCTGGTCAAAAGTTTGCTGTATCTTCCATCAGCATGCCCCTGATAGCACTGTTCCATCAGCGCTTTAAGGCGATAATAGTAGACCTTGTATCCCTGTCGGCAGGCATTATGACCAAGTGCACATGCCAGGAACGTTTTACCGCTGCCGGTGGCCCCGGTCAGTAAAATATTTTGTTTCAGGGTTAACCAGTTTCCCTGACTGAGTGAACGGATGAGGGCCCTGTCCAGCCCTCTATTGTTACGATAATCCAGCTTTGATAACTCAGCATTAAGTCTGAACCGTGCATGTTTGATCAGACGCTCTGCCTTCCTGTTTTCACGGCAGGTTAGTTCTTCTGCTGTCAGTAATGACAGGCGTTCTTCGAAGCCCAGCTCCTGGTATGTGCCCGGCTGAGCAAGTTGCTTTTTAAGCGCATCACGGAAGCCGGTGAGTTTAAGTGCGGTCAGTTGTTCGTAAAGATGATTCATCATTGGATCCCGTATCAGTGGTAATACTCACTGCCGCGTACGTTTTCGTGTTCCATCGTGGATAACAGATCTGGTTTTGGATCCTGAACAGGTTGTTTATCCAGACCTTTTTCCAGGATCGATTTAATACCTGACAGACGCCATACCTTTGTTTTCAGAGCTCTTGCACATGCTGCATTAAGTCTGGCTTTACTGTATTTTTTATGAAGGTTCAGGAGTCCAAGGCAGAAGCGATAGCTTTGTTCCGGATGTGGACGAGAGTTCAGTATATGAAGCACATAACTATGAGTTTCACTGCCTATGTGCCCCGCCCATTCCAGAAGACGCTCTGGCGTCCAGGTGGCATGCTGTCGATGAGCTTCAGGCATGTGCTCGTTGCGGGTACTGTAGCCATAAGTACGCTTGCGCGGGTGCACAGCAACCTCCTGCCCCTGATTGAAGAGTCTTACCAGTTCTCCGGAGATCCATGCTTCCAGTTGCTGGCCTAACAGCGAACATGGAACCGAGTAGTAATGTTTGTCGATTTCCACGTGGTAATCGGCATGAACTCTGACTTTCTTCACCAGGGTGTAACTGTAACTGGCTTCAGGAAGAGGCTTCAGTGCGGGTTTATCAAGCTGGATGAAGAGTTCTGCACGTGAATAACCCAACTTCTGCATTATTTTGTTATTCAGTCTTTCCAGCAACTCCCGAATGCGCTGATTAAGCGATGCAAGGCTGTAGAAGATCTCATGCCTGATTCGGGCCATGATCCAGCGTTCAACAACCTGAACGCCAACTTCAGCTTTGGCTTTATCTTTCGGTTTACGTGGCCGCGCAGGCAAAACTGCGACATTATAATGCTCAAGCATCTGCTGGTAGGTAGGGTTAACGTCAGGATCATACTTACATGCCCTGGATGTGGCGCTTTTCAGATTGTCCGGAACAACAAGTTCAGGAACGCCACCCAACCACTGGAAGCAGCGAACATGACTCATCACCCAGTCTTCAAGCTGCTGAGACCAGGTGGCCTCTGCCCATGTGTAACTTGATGCCCCGAGAACAGCTACGATGACCTGAGCAGTTCTTATTTCTCCGGTCTCAGGGTCGGTAACGCCAACGGTAGGTCCACAGTAATCAACGAAAAGTTTTTCGCCAGCTTTATGTACCTGACGCATTGATGGTGAAGTGGTTTTGAGCCATTCACGGTACATCCGGCAGTAATGGTTATAGCTGTAAAAACCGCCTGGATTACGCTCACAGTATTCTTCCCAGAGTAGCTGCAGCGTCACGCATTTATTACGCAGTTCCCGGTGTACTGTAGCCCAGTCAGGCAGAGAGTGCTTCTTCATCTTAACCTGGGTCTGAAGGAACGCATGTTTTAGTTTTGTATCATCCCATCCTGTAGGTAAGGGCCACTGCTTTATGCCAAGTTGAGCCGCCCGATTAGCATATCTGGATACAACGGAAGGGGAGATTGCAAGACTACGACCAATTTGTCGATGGCTGAGTCCAACACCGTATTTAAGCCTAAGAATTTCTTTAAGTTTTCTCATAGAAATTGGAACTGTTGGCATAGGTATCCTTTACCGGAATGGCAAAAGATACAGATCAACACACCTGTGAAGTTCCAATAACATTGATGGAGATCACTGAATAACAAAATGAGTCAAAAGTGATCTCCATCGATGTTATTCAGCGATCTGTTCAAATGTTATTACCCGATCTCGATGGAAGTTATTGAGTGATCTCCTTTCATGAAAATACGCAGCAAAGCAAACAAAATCATAATACCGAATATTATGAGAAACATACTAGAATATTATTTTGCATTTGTTCATAGAACAGATGCTCTACAAGATGAATTAACAAAGTTGGCACGCGACGATAGCAACAGTGATTTCAAAGCATTCTACAGATACATTAACAGAGGTTCTCACTCTGATGCGGTAAATATTACTGATATGGGCGACATAGACCCAGATAAATACCTAAAACAATTGAGAACAATATTTTCAGCTACTGGTGACGAAATGCATTATTTAAAAATGATGGACGAACTAGAAGAGGAAAACGTTACCGCTTAGGCCGCATATTATCGTTTTGGGTAAGAACGACGGTGCTTACGCACCGTCTCCCAACGCCCAAAGCGGTAGCGGTTGTACTGGCGTACATTCACTAGCTTTAACATGAGGCAATCTCCATGCCAGCACTATTGTTGCCAATAGCAGCCTTTATACCCTTTGTACAAAGCTAATACCAAGAGTAATGCAAAGTAGATGTCCCAAGCGGTAACGGGGCTATTCTATGTCAAACACAGAAAAAATCAAAGCGCCCTATGAATCCCCCCCAACCATCAGCGACCGGATACGTGAATTTTTTCCCGTCATAATTTACGGTCGCTCCACGCGCCAGCGCCTCAAGCTCCCATCGCTGCGGCATGATACCGTTCTGAGCAAGGTCAACGCGGATACGGGTGATTTGCAATCGTTCAGACCTGGTCAGTCTGGCAGATGGTGCAATTTCATGCGGTTTTAACGGGCTTCCGTTTCTTTGCTGACGGTTTGGCGTTCTCAGGTCGTATTTTAATGCGCCCCTGAGCGCCCTCACGACCTCCGGTTCATTCCATTCAATAACACCGTCATCAACCAGATTAAGCACTGCTGCGGCGTGCTCAGAAGGTGTGGGAGCCGGTAACGAAGTATCACCACCGGTGAGCTTTCCACAGTTATTGACAGGACTCCGAGGCGCGGCGATGCCGCTTTTTAAAGTCAAAGGCTCAACGACCGGAACTTTCGGCACAATGCGCCAGTCCGTCGTTCTGGTGATATGAATATGACGCGCGCCGAGATGCGGCGCGTAAATGCCGACCACTCTCTCGACTTCTTCCTCGTACTCGTTAACGTCATCCGACGGGCTACGGGCAACCCTGACAGTCTGACAATCGCGCGGGACATTTGCCCCACCCTGCGCGCTGATATACAACGCAAAATCACCACTGTCTGCGGCAGCGCGAGCAGCCTCGACGCGTTCGTCAAACTCATCAGCAATACTGACGCCGCGAGGCAATTTGCGTAGTTCACGGTAAGCCCCCATTGTCGGCAGGCCAACCGTTTTAAATTGCGGAATTCGCCACGTTGACGCCCATGCGGTAACAGCCGCAGCAGTATCTTTCAGCGGCCTGCCGGTATCATTATCGAGCTGACCATCCAGTGCATAGCCATCGATGTTTTTTGAGATGTATTTTGCGATATACCCCGCAGCACCGCCCCGGTTAAGATGTTTTGCCTGAAAACGGTTTCGCGCGGCTCCTCTTTCGTCGCCATCCTCTTTGAGCGCATAGCGACGCATGATTTCGAT
This sequence comes from Escherichia coli DSM 30083 = JCM 1649 = ATCC 11775, assembly GCF_003697165.2. Classification (GTDB taxonomy): domain Bacteria; phylum Pseudomonadota; class Gammaproteobacteria; order Enterobacterales; family Enterobacteriaceae; genus Escherichia; species Escherichia coli. Next base: position 1,858,018 of record NZ_CP033092.2, on the reverse strand, counting down.
AATCTGGTTACGCTGGCGTGGATTACAAAAAAGCATCATATGCCAGTGCGGCGTTCCGTCGTGGTGTGGCTCGACGACACGCAAACCGTAGACCTGTAAATCATTATCCTTGAATGCCGTGCGCATCAGGCTCCAGATATGGCAGAGATAACGCTGCGCATCCTTTGGATTAAATGCCTCATCGTTCCAGCCGTGATTTAGCTGGACGGTTTTACTTTCGCCTTTTCCGACCTGACGTGTCGGGTGATACTTTGACGGCGCGGTAAGCGTGATAAACATCCCCACATCACCCTCTGCGGCGGCGTAACGCTCAATACCGGCAATGGTGTTCATCAGCTCCATCCGGCGAATTTCAGGATTAGAAATACTGCCCATCACCTTACTGATAAGGTCGATGCGTTCGCCGGTTTCCCTGTTTTCAAGGTCACACGATTTAAGAAATTCCAGATTTGCCTGGCGGCGTGCACGCACATCACGAATGGCATGTTTACTGGCATAAGGTGAACGGTCTTTATTGACCTCCCCGACAGCAATCAGTAACGCCTCATGCCAGCGCATACGCTGGCCTTTAAGCTGACTAATCCACCACTCATCGTTAAACAGGCGGGCAATGGCAGAATATGCCTGCCTCGTGGTCATCTGTCCTTTACGGTATTTTTTCCAGTAGAGCGGGGAAATATTGAAAGCACGTGCAGCGCCAGCAACATGACCATAGAGGTGAGCCTGCGCCTCATCCGTAAACAGCGATTCTTTTTCGCCATGCGCATCCACCCAGGCATCGCAGAGTTCCTCATACATCATGAAAAGCTGCGATGAGATACGGGCGGCAAACTTTTTCAGCTCCTTATCATTCATCCCCGGCAGACGCGCATAATGGTCACGCTCTGCCAGAAACAGCAACGACGCGTCGGTGTTCATTTCATGGCGCTGATTCACACGCTCAATGCGCGGCCATAAACGACGCTGAAAAGTGGATGTGAGGAAATAAAACCCGTGCACCGGGCTTTTATTGCGCCGGATGTAGTCATAGCGTGAAGTAAACAGCGAGCGCAAAAAGTAAGGCAGGCGGTTAATCGTGGATAAAACACCTTGCACCTGACGCATCTCGTCACGTGTAAGGGGTCTTTCGCGCCCGACGGCCTCGCGTGGCGCGTTCCATGCATAAGCACCGGTAAACGTCTTACCGGTGCCTGCGGTAAATGCTGACGGAGGGACAAAACGCCCGGAGGCTTTAACGGCCATATGAGCCAAAAGCCTCTGAACAACGCTTGCTGAGTTGCTCAACCTGCGCGTTTAAATCAGCAAAAGACTTTGCGCTTCCGGTCAGAATATCGTGATGCATCAGGCCGGAAACGAGCTGGCTTAATTTCGGGTAATAACCAACCACCGCCAGCCATTCCTGACCGGCGTTTTTACCGCTTTCCGCTCTCTTTTTCTCGTGGAGAATAAACTGAAAGCTGTCACTGGTAACGACATAACGTTCGCCAATTTCAATACGAATACTCATGCCGTTCTCCGGTAATGTTTGTTTTTTGCTTCAAAGACTGACTGACAGGAAACACAACGCGTGGCTGACGGATAAGCCGCACGACGGGCAGCAGGTATTGGCGCGTCACACTCTTCGCAAACCAGCGCAGAAGCACCGCAATGTTTTACCCTTGCCGCGTTAATCTGGCGCTCCAGTAATTCAGCCTGTTGTTCCTGAATAAAATCTACGTTGTCCGGCATTATCAGCTCCTTTTATCGTTAAGTTTCCTGGATACATCAGCGCAATAACTGGCAAGTTCTGTCGTTAATTTTGTCAGTTCATCCACTGAGGAAATTTGCTTGTGGAATACAGCGCGTTTAACAAGTAAATTGACCACATCAGACAGGAGGTTTAATTCATTCTGATAAATCGCGATAACAGATTCAGTGATGTCGCGTTTTTCTTTATCAAGACAAAGTTGAATAAGAGACAAATCGCCATTTTTCATAACGGCGATTTTTAAGGCGTTATTCAGTAATACAACTGAATGAGAACAGGACATCAAAGTACCTCCCCGCGAGACAATCCGATATTGTGAAATTTTTCCGACTCCTGACTGAGCAGCTCGACTATCTCCACGCGGGATAACTCCGCCTTTGTGATATGGCGAATCATGGCGTCAAGATGAGAAGAAAAGCGCGTCGCAGCGTCGGCCTGTGCTTCGGTTCTGGCCTGTTGCAGCAGTAATGCGTATTTACCGCACTGATTTTCAGAAACTGTATGCATGACTTTCTCCGGGCAAAAAGAAGCCCCGCACGATTAAGCGCGTTAAAAACTCTGGTTAATTACTTAATGCAGATATTGCTCTGGTTTTACCGACGTCAGAATTGTCGGTGCATACTCAAACAGACTGAATAATTCACGTAATGCACGGAATAAAGCATCACGCCAGTAACATGATTCCTCATTAATTCGCCAGTATGGCTGGTTAAATTCTTTTTCTGTCAGTCGTGCGTGCATAAATAAAGTGCGACGCTGACTGACTGTTAAAAAACTAATATATGCATACTCACTTGCGCCAACCTGACGGCGTTTTGAGAATGCCCCACGCAACTCATCAATTGCACATACCAGTCGTTCACGTTCGACGTCGTTCATTTCTTCAAAACGCATCGTTGCGTGACGCTGTTTTAACTGCGCATGAAAGCAAACCGTTAGCCGTTCGCGCTCCATCATCTGATTATAATAATCACATGTATCCTGCCAGCGAGGAACGGCAAGATGCTTACCAATTATCCGGCGCATAGCTGCTGGCTGTTTTTCAACGAGATTGAGCGTCATCACTGTCATTTCCATACCCTCCGGCTTTTCAGAAAGGTCAGAGCCTTTTTTAACGGACTCTGTTTTTTGGTGCGGATAATGATTCCCTTACGCCCCTTACCGTGGGTGATGGTGAAGTCAATCGCCCTGGGGCTTTCGTTACGCAATAACTGAGCAATACAACGAGGCTCGTTCATACGGTTCTCCTTAACGTGGTTCACCGAGACCTAACCACATCAACCAGCCGTCACGAATCTCTTTAGGGCGGCTTTCATAAGCCAGTTTTAGTCCGTTATTCCATGCCGGAAGGTATACCCAATATTCACCTGCACGACCTGAAGCTGATTGTGGATCGGTCATATCAATTACAGGCAGCTTTCCTTTATCGATCATCCGACGAACCGCTCCTGTCGATTTTCCTATTAGTTTTGCGAACTCCTGATAAGGAATCGCATCAGTCATGAGTGTTACTTGCTTGCTCATGTCGTCCCCCAGCCCTCATGAATTGCGTTTAATGCCTTATAATGCCTTTTAGTGCCCACATCCAAGCACTAAACAATCTACATCTAAACTAAATACTATTGAGATCTAAACACCATGTCAAACACGATAAGCGAGAAGATAGTCTTAATGCGAAAATCAGAGTATTTGAGCAGACAACAACTTGCTGATTTAACAGGGGTTCCGTATGGCACGCTGAGTTACTATGAAAGTGGTCGTTCAACACCTCCAACAGATGTCATGATGAACATCCTGCAGACCCCACAATTCACCAAATACACTTTATGGTTCATGACCAATCAGGTCGCTCCTGAGTCCGGGCAAATTGCGCCCGCTCTCGCACACTTTGGGCAAAACGAAACAACGTCGCCCCACTCCGGTCAAAAGACTGGTTAACAATTTATCGTGAATATATTCATCACAAGTGCCTACTATTGGTGGCTAAATTTCAGCCACCACGAAAAAAGCGATTAGTAGTAGCAAAAAAAAGTACCACTCGGAGGGTTTTCTGATGGCAATCAAAAAACTCGATGATGGTCGATATGAAGTGGACATCCGCCCTACTGGACGTAACGGAAAACGCATCCGTAGGAAGTTTGATAAGAAAAGCGAAGCTGTCGCTTTCGAAAAATACACGTTGTACAACCACCACAATAAAGAATGGCTATCAAAACCAACAGACAAACGACGTCTGTCGGAACTGACACAGATCTGGTGGGATTTAAAGGGTAAACACGAAGAGCATGGGAAATCTAATCTTGGAAAAATTGAAATCTTCACAAAAATAACGAATGACCCATGCGCATTTCAAATCACGAAATCCCTTATCAGCCAGTACTGCGCCACCCGAAGAAGCCAGGGTATTAAACCTTCGAGTATCAATCGTGATTTAACATGTATTAGCGGCATGTTTACAGCCCTGATTGAAGCGGAGTTATTCTTTGGTGAGCACCCTATCAGAGGGACAAAGAGGCTTAAGGAGGAAAAACCAGAAACAGGCTATCTCACACAGGAAGAAATTGCCTTACTGCTTGCAGCACTTGACGGCGACAATAAAAAGATTGCGATTCTTTGCCTGAGTACAGGAGCACGTTGGGGAGAAGCAGCTCGTTTGAAAGCAGAAAATATCATCCATAACCGCGTCACGTTTGTTAAAACGAAAACAAACAAACCACGCACCGTCCCGATTTCAGAGGCTGTTGCCAAAATGATCGCGGATAACAAACGAGGTTTTTTATTCCCTGATGCTGATTACCCTCGCTTCAGACGAACAATGAAAGCAATAAAACCGGATTTGCCAATGGGGCAAGCCACACATGCACTAAGGCACAGCTTTGCCACTCATTTCATGATTAATGGAGGAAGTATTATCACGCTACAACGGATACTAGGTCACACGCGGATTGAGCAAACTATGGTTTACGCTCATTTTGCGCCAGAGTACCTTCAGGACGCCATTTCTCTTAATCCGCTAAGAGGTGGTACTGAGGCCGAGAGTGTCCACACAGTGTCCACAGTAGAGTAACGTTTAAGGGCTTTCAGTGGTAATTTATGCCGCTCAAACCCGCATTGTACCGTTGAAAGCCCCTACTGGTGACACCCTAAATCTCCCTTACACGGGCTTATTTTTTATGCATAAGCCCTATCCCTGGTCACCGTCTTCCATTGACCACATCGATAGAATCCTCCTTCATAGCACGATGCTTTTCACTTATCGACATCGTGCTCGCACAGGTTCCGGTTACGCACAGCCAGAACGCGCATGTTTGACGCTTACCAAAAAATGAACCTAAAGCATTGGAACATTTTTGACATCATTTTCTGATGGCTGCATAAAATAAAAATTCTGCTTTAGTTTCATCTATCTGTTTGTCATTATTACTCACATTCAATAATGGTGTTGAAGAATATCCCATCACAGATAAAATAAATATGTGCATGGTAGTCTTGAATCTATTCTCACTCTCCACATTTGAATGTCAGACGAGCGACGCCATGTAATCCTGCACCTTCTGTCTTCAGGTCAACTATCTGCATTTTTTTGCCCTGAGTAACACAGAAATGAACTGCATCATTTTTTACTATATTTTCTGCACCAGATATTCTACCCCTGGCTAAAGAAGCTTCGGCTTCGGTGTAGTATTGGTTATCGAGTTTACGCTGAATATTACTTTTATATGCAAGACCAAATTTACCGATACTTGTCTCATCATTATGTACAGCACACCCAGACATAAGAAAAACACTAATTAATGATATAGCAGCTATCTTTTTCATCTCACCTTCCCCCATTAAATACCAACGACACTCTCTAGTGTTTAAATATAATAATGGCATGATTATTATAATTGAATAGGATTATAATAAATGTTCTGTACAACATTTCCTACATAAGTAGGAATTACAGACATGGTGGCCCTTCCGGGTAACCCTATGGGGGGCTTAAATATATTTTGAATAGTATATTTAAGATGCCACTATTTAGTTGAATATTAGATATTTGCTCTTTTTTCAAATTTACTGGTGGCTACCGTTAATATTCGCTGTTCCCATTGCAAGCTCCTGGTGGTAACCACTGAATCCTCCATACTTGAACTGACTTTTTATCCTCCGACTTTCATCCTGTTCTGACTCCACCTTTTCTTTTCTGCTCTACACTATCTACAGACCAATCATAAAGGCACATACGATCATGGCAGAATTTCCCGCCAGCTTACTGATTCTTAATGGCAAAAGTACTGACAATCTACCCTTGCGCGAAGCAATTATGCTGTTGCGTGAGGAAGGAATGACGATCCATGTGCGGGTCACCTGGGAGAAAGGCGATGCCGCACGATATGTAGAGGAGGCACGGAAGTTGGGCGTCGCAACGGTGATTGCCGGTGGTGGCGATGGCACCATTAATGAAGTTTCTACGGCGTTGATTCAGTGTGAGGGGGATGACATACCCGCGCTGGGAATTTTACCATTAGGAACCGCCAATGATTTTGCCACCAGTGTAGGGATTCCTGAGGCACTGGATAAGGCGCTGAAACTGGCAATTGCCGGTAACGCCATTGCGATAGATATGGCGCAGGTCAATAAACAAACCTGTTTTATTAATATGGCGACAGGCGGATTTGGGACGCGTATTACCACAGAAACGCCGGAAAAATTAAAAGCCGCGCTGGGTGGCGTCTCTTACATCATTCATGGCTTAATGCGCATGGATACTCTGCAACCGGACCGTTGTGAGATCCGCGGTGAAAACTTTCACTGGCAAGGTGACGCCCTGGTCATTGGTATTGGTAACGGGCGTCAGGCCGGTGGCGGTCAACAATTGTGCCCGAACGCATTAATTAACGATGGCTTGCTGCAACTGCGCATTTTTACCGGCGATGAAATTATTCCGACTCTCGTATCAACCTTAAAATCTGACGAAGATAACCCGAATATTATCGAAGGTGCTTCGTCGTGGTTTGATATACAAGCCCCACACGAAATCACTTTTAATCTTGATGGCGAACCGTTGAGTGGGCAAAACTTCCATATTGAAATACTTCCGGCGGCGTTGCGTTGTCGATTACCACCAGATTGTCCATTGTTGCGTTAATAAAACTATTCTCTGTTGAACCAGAGAGAATCCGTAATGCCGGATGCGGTGTAAACACCTCATCCGGCATACAGAACAATACTACACCGTAATTAATTTTACCCGTGTCTTCTGCAATGCCAGTTTATCCACCTCAGACACAGCATCATCGGTAATAATAATGTCAATTTTTTCGATTGGCAGTACCTGATTAAAACCGCGACGGTTAAATTTCGATGAATCGAGAACGGCAATCACTTTATTCGCCGCTGTCACCATCGCACCGCTAACGGAATAACCTTCATTAAAGGTCGTAATACCATTAACCGCATCAATACCATCAGCACCGACAAACATTAAATCGGCATTAATATCCTGCAGGGAACGTTCAGCAATAGATCCATGCATAGATCGCGTTTTATGGCGGACCGTGCCACCGCAGACGACCAGAGTAATGTCTTTATTTTCGGAAAGGGCAAACGCCGCCGGGAGACTGTTGGTAATCACCGTGATATTTTTGGCGGTCATTAAACCTTCGGCGATAAGCATTGTGGTACTTCCGCTGTCGAGAATAACGGTCATCCCTTCGTGGATCATTTTGACTGCCGCCTGCGCTATTCTGTTTTTTGGCGCACTGGCGAGCTGAAATCGCTCTTTAAACCCAACTTCCTGGGTCTCGGTTTCACTATTACCGGACATTATTTTCGCCGCACCGCCATGAAAGCGCGTAACCACGCCTTTTTGTTCGAGAAAGCGCAAATCGGCACGGATTGTCGCTTCCGAGGCAGCAAATACTCCCGCCAGATCCTGAACAAGCACGGTTCCCTGTTCATTCACTAATTGGATGATCTTATTCCTTCGCTCGAATGAATTCATCGTCATTTACCCATATTCAATTGTGGCTAGTGTAAACGAAGGGGGACCATTGGTGAATGATCTGTTTTGCACAATACCGGGCCAGCATCACGCTGGCCCGCGGTTTCAGGGAATGAGCAACACTTTGCCCGGCATAGCATTACGAGCGATGTCACGCACCGCCTGGGCGAAGCTTTCAAAGCTTCCACGGTGAGCGATTAATGGCTCCAGGCTTAACTTACGTTCTGTCAGCAACCGGCTCGCCGTTTCCCACTCCTGCCCCGGCCAAGGGCTGGAGTAGTTCATCCAACTGCCGATAACCGTCAGCTCTTTACGTAATATTTTGCCAAACGTTGTCGATGTTAAATGCAGATCCTGATGCAACGTGCCCACCAGCGCCAGCTGGGCATGAGGCCCGGCAATCTCTACCGCCAGTTCGACAGTTTGCGGGACGCCAGCCGTCTCGAGGATAAGCTGATTAAAGCGCAGCTCGCGTAAAACGCCCTGCATTTGCGGCGCGCTCATTTCAAGGCTGTTAAATGTTTGCATCGCACCGAAAGATTTTGCCAGTGCCAGTTTTTCTGAGCTAATGTCGATAGCCGTCACACTCTTTGCTCCCAGCGCGACAGCGCACTGAATAGCCAGCAGGCCAATGGTTCCGGCACCAATAATAATAACGTTTTTATTCTCACAACCTTGCGCTAAATGAAAAGCATGCAGGCCAACGGTAATCGGCTCAATAAAAGCCCCATCCTCAATAGGCATATCCGTGGGTAGAGCAAAGACATTTTTTCGCTTAACGACAATATATTCAGCAAGTCCACCATCACGCCGCGAGCCAATAAAATCATATTTTGCGCACTGGGAATAAAACCCTTTCAAACACTCTGGACAAGTAAAACAGGGTAATAACGGCACACAGGCAACCACATCGCCAGGGTGTAAATCATCAACACCGGATCCCACCGCATCAATATAGCCGCTAAATTCATGACCTAACGTTATTGGATAATAATGTGCACCATTTTTAAATATCCTGGGTAAATCGGAACCACATAAGCCCGAGCTGGCAATTTTTACCCGCACCTCATCCTGATGTTTAATTTCAGGAATGACGCTTTCTGCAACGCGCACGATACCATCAGTATCATTCACCACTGATTTCATAAAAACTCCTGATTATTAAGGGGGATAACCTCCCCCTCAGGTAAAAATTATTCTGCGAGAACGGCTTTCTCTTGTTTAATAAAGCCACGCGCTCTACGCCAGGTCATGAAAATACCGGTAAGATAAATGGCACCGATAATAATGAAACCGGGAATATTTTGCGGGGAGAAAACCTGAATCAGTAACCAGGTAATGGGAGAACCGCCCTGATCCATTGAAGCCACCATGCCCCCGGCTTTTAACGCCCCAGCATTAGCCGCCAGTTGGGTGTGCAAACCAATAGTTTGCGTCGCGATCCACAGGGTGATGCTCATAATGATGACACCCGAGATTAAGGTGCGGAACAGATTTCCACGATGCACGGCAACTGCCATCGCCACAAAGAAGCCGATAGTTGCAAGATCGCCAAACGGCAGCACCTGATTACCCGGAACACAAACAGCAATTAAAATGGTGAGAGGGATAAAAATCAGGCTTGCCGATACCACCGCCGTATGCCCCAGCAGCAACGCCGGATCAAGGCCAATCAGGAACTCCTGACCGCCGAACTTCGCCTGTAAACGACTACGGGCCTGCTTAGCGATGGGCGTTAAACCATCCATGATGGGTTTAATCACCCGTGGCATCAGCAGCATAACTGCCGCCGTTTTTACCGCCAGCTGCAATACACCTTTGACATCGTAACCCGCGAGGATGCCGGTAATCAGCCCCATCACAAAGCCCACGGTGACAGGTTCGCCAAATGGGCCAAATTTGCGCTGAATATCGTCGGCGCTAAATTTAATACGGTTAACGCCTGGGATTTTCTCGATGATAGCATCCACCAGCACCGCAATTGGCCCCAGATACGCCGACGTACCGTGCGGAATAGCAATGCCTTCCAGCTCAAAGAAATTTCGAGTATCGCGGGCAAACCAGTCGCCGAGCTTATAAACAAACGCCGCGTGAATTACCACACCCGCCATCCCTATCATCCATGAACCGGTTGCCAGATGCAGCAATGCGCCGGTGAAGGTCATATGCCAGATATTCCAGATATCAACATTTACCACCCGCGTCATACGGGTCAGTAGCATCGCCACGTTAACCAGAATCGCAATCGGAATCGCCACCAGCGCAATTTGCGACGCCCAGGTCATTGGTGAAGAGCCCGGCCAACCGACATCGACCACATGCAGATTCAGGTCAAAATTTTCCGCCATCGCTTTCGCCGCCGGGCCAATGGAATCCAGCATTAAGCCAATCACAAGGCCAATACCAACAAAGCCAATCCCGATATGCAGACCTGCTTTAAAGCAATCGCCTGCCTTCATGCCTAATATTTTAGAAAAAATAATGATGACAATCGGCAGCATCACCGTAGGGCCGAGGTCGAGAATATAACGCATGACTTCTGAAAACATAGGTCACCCCTGTAAGATAGTCAGAATTTTATTTTGTAATGCTTCGATACCGACACCAGAAACAAAAGGCATGCCGTGAACTAACGGAATATTGCCAAAACTACGATCCACCCTGGCAGTGGTGCATATCAAATGCACGCCATCCATATAGGTTTCTATTTTATTAACCCGACACTGGATTAATTCAACAGGAATATTATGACTCTGACACAACTCTTTAATTTCTTCCGCCGCCATCGTAGAGGTCGCAACCGCGCCTCCGCAAGCGACAATAATTTTGCGTTTCATAAATAGTCCTTTTTATTGTTACAGAGGGATTTATTCGTCTGAATCTAAAACATACTTTGTGAAGTATTCCTTTAACTGGGTTTCAGGAAGAGTGATTAGTGTCTCGACGATATCGGGCTGTTGTAACTTGCCAAATAAACAGCGTAAAAGTTTCAATTGCTGCTGCGGATTTTCCACAATCAACGCAATAACCAACGATACCGCCACGTCGTTATCATCATCCGCTTGCTGAAAATGAACTTTATTTGTTGGCCTTAACAGATAAATGGCTGACGACTTAGCATGAATCGCCTCACAATGCGGTATTGCAATGGCGTGCTGCTGAAGCATTATCCCGGTAGGGAATTCTGCTTCTCTGGTAATTAATGCCTGTGGCCAGGTATCATGAACCACACCTTTCGCGAGCATCTCATTACCGATATGGGTTAAAACTTCGCTACGATCGACAAAAGAAATTCCGCTACGAACAAACAGGTTAGTCATATACCGTCCTTATTCCGCACAGCCGTAGCGATAGGCGCGCAAAACATCATAAATTTTATCCATAATAAGCTGATGCGGTATTGCTGATAATTCCCCGGACTGAATGCGTTCAAATTGTTTCGGAAGATACTGACTAATCATGCCCAGTGGGATGTCCACGCCTTCCAGATTCACCATCATCGTTTCGACGCTATTTTTAATCCGGCTATGCGGCCAGTAATAACGAATACGATCCGACAGGCTGTAACGAATACCCAGTAATGAATCGTTAAAACCCGTGCGATAATATTTTTTCCAGTATTGCGGTTCGTCGAGCATCACTTCTTCAATTACCGCCAGACAACGGCTACGATTTTCGGGTGCGATAAGTTCCTGCTCAATTTGTGCCAGCGCAAATATCGCCTCACGTAAAGCAAAGGTTAATGCCGGACCGACTTTCAAAATTGCAAAATGATCGCGAACTAATTCCCGATAGGCCGTCTGAGTCTGGTAATCGGTGGAATGCGCTTCATAAACCATTTTGGTTTTTTCTATCCATTGCGCCAACGCCTGAGCTTCTTGCGCCTGATAATGAATAATATTGCTATGGTCAAATTCCACACCCGGCTGCACCACGATGGCAATCACGCGTGTTAACGCCTCTGCCAGACCACGGGCAATAAAGGCCTTTTGATGCGTGCGTAAAGTATTGGCGGCATCTTCAACCTGGGTGATGTGTACTGACTGAATGGCGCTGGCCTCACCGCCCGGAACCGGAACTTCAGTGCCAATGACATAGTTCAGTTGCTCACGCTGGCAATCAGTCGCCACACTTTCCGCCGCCAGACAAAGCACAGCGGCACGTTCAGCAACCGTTTCTGGCGCTAACGGTATGGAATCGTCAGCGCAGGACATTGACGCATCAAGATGAATTTTACTGAAGCCGGCACGAACATATGCCTTTACCAGCTCGACGGATTTTTCCATCGCCGCATCCGCATTTTCTTGCTGCCAGCAGTTTGGTCCCAGATGGTCGCCGCCGAGAATAATACGCTCACGAGCAAATCCGACTTTATCGGCAATCGCAAAAACAAATTCGCGAAAGTCTGCCGGTGTCATTCCGGTATAACCGCCAAATTGATTGACCTGGTTTGACGTTGCTTCAATCAGCACTTTACGCGTGCTGTTGCGATCAAATGCCAGCGCCGCTTCGATAACCAACGGATGTGCAGAACAGACTGAACATATGCCAATATGTTCACCAGCTTTATGCCGGGCAATTAACGTTTTCATGTTTTTTCCTTGTTAAATGGCAGGTGCGTTATGCCCTGCCCTCGCAGCCACAATCGGCAATCACTTTGCTCACCACATCGCGCATTGCAGATTTAGCCGACTGCAAATAATCCCGGGGATCGGTCGCTTCGGGGTACTCTGTCAGGTAATTTTTTAACGCCTGCGAGAAGGCATTTTTCAGCTCCGTTGCAACGTTGATTTTGCATATCCCCAGTTTGATGGTTTGCTGAATATCCTTTGTCGATAATCCTGACGCGCCATGCAGCACCAGCGGTAAGTTCACCCACTGGCGAATGTTCTCCAGTCGAGAAAAATCAAGCGCCGGTGCGCTGGCATACATCCCATGAGCCGTGCCGATGGCGACCGCCAGGGAATCAATCCCGGTTGCCTCGGCAAATTCACGCGCCTGAACGGGGTTGGTATAAAAAGCATCGGCTTCATTGACTTGCACATCATCTTCCTGGCCGCCAAGTTGCCCCAGCTCCGCTTCGACGCTGACATCAAAGCGATGGCAAAAATCCACCACCTCTTTGACCCGTGAAATATTTTGCGCAAAAGGCAAATGCGAGGCGTCAATCATGACTGAGCGCACGCCAGAACGAACCTTCTGAGCGATATCGTCAAATTTCGTGTGATGGTCGAGATGAATCGCCAGTGGATGGTGATATTGCTTCGCCATCGCGCTGACCAGCGCCATCAGATTTTCTGTACCGGCATGAGTAAATGTGCCGGGCGTTCCGGCGATGATGACCGGCGCATGCATGCTGGCAGCGGTTTCCACCACCACTTGCATCGTTTCGAGATTGTGAATATTGAATGCCGGAACCGCATAACCGCCGCGCCGCGCGTTGTTCAGCATCTGCTTTGTCGATACCACGTACATTTTCACATCCTGTCATTTATTTTCGATTTCAAAACATAATGAAATTATTTGTTTTTAAATGTCGCGATAACGATCACAAAAACGACAATATGAAAATCAATCCAGGAATGAAAGGCAAAAAAAACGGCCTCCCGGGGGAAGCCGTAACAAAGTACGCGTGGTTTTATGCCGGATGTGGCGTTAACGCCTTTTCCGGCCTACGGGGTAGTGCTGTTCGTATGAAGCGCATCAGGCGATAGTAATTTTGCTATCGAGATAAACGTCCTGCACGGCGTTAATCAGTTTCACGCCGTCAGCCATCGATTTCTTGAACGCCTTACGTCCAAGAATCAGCCCCATTCCGCCTGCGCGTTTGTTGATAACCGCAGTACGCACTGCATCGCTGAGGTCAGTTTCACCGCCTGCAGCACCGCCGGAGTTTATCAACCCGGCCCGGCCCATATAGCAGTTAGCTAACTGATAACGCACCAGGTCAATCGGGTTTTCGCTGGTCAACTTGCTGTACACTCGATCGTCGGTATAACCGTAATTAATCGCTTTATAGCCGCCGTTATTTTCCGCCATTTTTTGTTTGACGATATCTGCACCTATGGTTGCCGCCAGATGGTTCGCCTGACCGGTCAGGTCGGCGGAAACATGGTAATCAACGCCATCTTTCTTAAAGGCGGAGTTACGCAAATAGGCCCACAGCACTGTCACCATGCCCAGCTCGTGCGCACGTTCAAAAGCCGCAGAAATTTCTTCAATCTGGCGACGTGACTCTTCCGAGCCAAAATAGATAGTCGCACCAACGGCCACCGCGCCCATATTGAACGCCTGCTCCACGCTGGCATACAGCGTTTGATCGTAGGTATTCGGGTAACTTAGCGTCTCGTTGTGATTAAGTTTGACGAGAAATGGGATGCGATGCGCGTAGCGCCGCGATACCGATGCCAGCACGCCGTAAGTTGACGCCACACAGTTACAGCCCGCTTCGATCGCCAGTTCAACAATGTTTTTCGGGTCAAAGTAGAGCGGGTTAGCGGCAAATGAAGCTCCGGCAGAGTGCTCAACGCCCTGGTCAACCGGCAGAATAGAAAGATATCCTGTGCCAGCCAGACGCCCGGTGTTGTACAACGTCTGCATATTACGTAACACCGCTGGCGGGCGATTATTGTCAATCATCACGCGGTCTACGTAGTCATGTCCGGGGAGATAAAGCTGGTCAGAAGGAATAGTCATACAACGGTGCTGTAAAAGGTTGTCGGCGTCTTTGCCAAGCAACTGCGCAATATCTGTCATTACTATGCTCCCGTAAATTCCGATTGGATATCGGCTATGGATTGTCCTGGCCCGCCTTTTGCGGGCAATCATAATCCTGGTCGTTACGGGCGAGTTTTTCCATCTTTTGGATGTTTTTTCAGCGTTTTCTGTTGGCTCGATTCATCAGAAAAAATGTTACCGCGGTCAAGTTTTCACCGCAAAGGTATTTAAAAGGTATTACTAAGTGGTATTGTCATCGCGTACCTTACATTACCTGTCATGAAGGAATTAAAAGATGAAAACAACAGCAAAGCTGTCGTTCATGATGTTTGTTGAATGGTTTATCTGGGGCGCGTGGTTTGTGCCATTGTGGTTGTGGTTAAGTAAAAGCGGTTTTAGTGCCGGAGAAATTGGCTGGTCGTATGCCTGTACCGCCATTGCGGCGATCCTGTCGCCGATTCTGGTTGGCTCCATCACTGACCGCTTTTTCTCGGCGCAGAAAGTGCTGGCGGTATTGATGTTCGCTGGTGCGGTGCTGATGTATTTCGCCGCGCAACAGACCACTTTTGCCGGGTTCTTCCCGTTACTGCTGGCCTACTCGCTAACCTATATGCCGACCATTGCGCTGACTAACAGTATCGCTTTTGCCAACGTGCCGGATGTGGAGCGTGATTTCCCGCGCATTCGTGTGATGGGCACTATCGGCTGGATTGCCTCTGGTCTGGCATGTGGTTTCTTGCCGCAAATGCTGGGGTATGCCGATATCTCACCGACGAACATCCCGCTGCTGATTACTGCCGGAAGTTCTGCTCTGCTTGGTGTGTTTGCATTTTTCCTGCCCGACACACCGCCAAAAAGCACCGGCAAAATGGATATTAAAGTCATGCTCGGCCTGGATGCGCTGATCCTGCTGCGCGATAAGAACTTCCTCGTCTTTTTCTTCTGTTCATTCCTGTTTGCGATGCCACTGGCGTTCTATTACATCTTTGCCAACGGTTATCTGACCGAAGTTGGCATGAAAAACGCCACTGGCTGGATGACGCTCGGCCAGTTCTCTGAAATCTTCTTTATGCTGGCATTGCCGTTTTTCACCAAACGCTTTGGTATCAAAAAGGTATTATTGCTTGGTCTGGTCACCGCCGCGATCCGTTATGGCTTCTTTATTTACGGCAGTGCGGATGAATATTTCACTTACGCTCTCTTGTTCCTCGGCATTTTGCTGCACGGCGTAAGTTACGATTTTTACTACGTTACCGCTTACATCTATGTCGATAAAAAAGCCCCCGTGCATATGCGTACTGCCGCGCAGGGGCTGATCACGCTCTGCTGCCAGGGCTTCGGCAGTTTGCTCGGCTATCGTCTTGGCGGTGTGATGATGGAAAAGATGTTCGCTTATCAGGAACCGGTAAACGGACTGACTTTCAACTGGGCCGGGATGTGGACTTTCGGCGCGGTGATGATTGCCATTATCGCCGTGCTGTTCATGATTTTTTTCCGCGAATCCGACAACGAAATTACGGCTATCAAGGTCGATGATCGCGATATTGCGTTGACACAAGGGGAAGTTAAATGAAAACAGAACGTATTCTCGGTGCTCTTTATGGGCAGGCGTTAGGGGATGCGATGGGGATGCCCTCCGAGCTTTGGCCGCGCAGTCGCGTCAAAGCACACTTTGGCTGGATTGACCGTTTTCTGCCTGGGCCAAAGGAGAATAACGCAGCCTGTTATTTTAACCGCGCCGAATTCACCGACGATACCTCGATGGCGCTGTGTCTGGCGGATGCGTTACTGGAACGTGAAGGCAAGATCGATCCGGATCTGATTGGGCGTAATATTCTCGACTGGGCGCTGCGTTTCGACGCCTTTAACAAAAACGTACTAGGTCCGACCTCGAAGATTGCGCTTAACGCCATTCGCGACGGTAAACCCGTTGCTGAACTGGAAAATAACGGCGTGACCAACGGCGCAGCGATGCGCATCTCGCCATTAGGTTGTTTGCTTCCGGCGCGTGATGTTGATTCCTTTATTGATGATGTGGCGCTGGCCTCCAGCCCGACACATAAATCCGATCTGGCGGTTGCGGGGGCGGTAGTCATCGCATGGGCGATTTCTCGTGCCATTGACGGAGAAAGCTGGTCAGCAATTGTTAATTCACTGCCTTCAATTGCGCGACATGCTCAACAAAAACGCATCACTACCTTCAGCGCCTCACTGGCTGCTCGTCTGGAGATTGCGCTGAAAATTGTGCGCAATGCTGACGGCACCGAATCCGCCAGCGAACAGCTTTACCAGGTCGTTGGCGCAGGTACCAGCACTATTGAGTCCGTTCCGTGCGCCATTGCGCTGGTTGAACTGGCACAAACCGACCCGAACCGTTGCGCCGTCCTGTGCGCTAACCTTGGCGGCGACACAGACACCATCGGTGCTATGGCGACGGCAATTTGCGGCGCGTTGCATGGCGTTAACGCTATCGATCCTGCGTTAAAGGCGGAACTGGATGCAGTAAATCAGCTTGATTTCAACCGCTATGCCACGGCGCTGGCGAAGTATCGCCAACAACGGGAGGCGATATGAGCGGCGCTCGATTACACACGCTGCTGCCTGAATTAGCCACGCATCAGCCGGTGATGGTCGTCGGCGCGGCGGTCATTGATGTGATCGCCGACGCTTATGCCCTCCCCTGGCGTGGGTGCGATATCGAACTGAAACAGCAGAGCGTTAACGTTGGCGGCTGCGCCCTGAATATTGCCGTGGCATTAAAGCGCCTCGGCATCGAAGCGGGTAATGCCTTGCCGCTCGGTCAGGGGGTGTGGGCGGAGATTATTCGCAACCGCATGGCAAAAGAGGACTTAATCAGCCTGATCGATAACGCCGAAGGTGATAACGGCTGGTGTCTGGCGCTGGTTGAGCCGGATGGCGAACGCACTTTTATGTCATTCAGCGGTGTGGAAAATCAATGGAATCGCCAGTGGCTGGCGCGATTAACCGTTGCGCCTGGCAGCCTGCTCTATTTTTCCGGTTATCAACTGGCCTCGCCCTGCGGCGAATTGTTAGTGGAATGGCTGGAAAAGCTACAAGACGTGACGCCGTTTATCGATTTTGGCCCACGTATTGGCGATATCCCGGATGCATTACTGGCGCGGATCATGGCCTGTCGACCTTTAGTGTCACTCAATCGTCAAGAGGCTGAGATTGCCGCCGAACGTTTTGCTTTATCCGCAGAGATAACAACACTTGGCAAGCAATGGCAGGAGAAATTTGCCGCGCCGTTGATCGTTCGCCTCGATAAAGAAGGCGCATGGTATTTCAGCAACGACGCTTCTGGCTGCATTCCGGCATTTCCAACGCAAGTTGTAGACACCATTGGGGCGGGCGACAGTCATGCCGGTGGCGTACTTGCCGGGCTGGCCTCTGGTCTGCCACTGGCGGATGCCGTATTACTGGGCAATGCAGTGGCGTCGTGGGTTGTCGGGCATCGGGGCGGTGATTGTGCGCCAACGCGCGAGGAACTACTCCTCGCACACAAAAACGTATAGATCGCTGCGACAGTGGCTGATGCTGTACTCAATAGGCCGTTGCTGTTGGTCAAGCGCCACTTGCTTGATCACCAGCACCGGTATTTTGCTATCTAACTGAATATGTGACTGAAACTCGGCATCCGGCATCCGGGCGCTAACGCGGGAACGCGTACGTTGTGGGTAAATGTGCTGGCTGCGGAAGTAGTCATAAAGAGAAATCCCGATGGCATCAACATCATGAATTAAATGTGCCGGAACCCACGATTCCTCAATCGATACCGCCTCTTCATCGACATAGCGAATACGCTTAAGCAAAAAGACATCACTTCCCGCTTCGACCGCCAGCTGCTGCGCGACTTCTTCGGGACATTTCACGACACGCTTGTTAACCCATAACGTATCGGGCTTTTTCCCGCGCAATACCACCTGCTGAGAAAACCCCCGCGCTTCTTTCAGCGAGTATTCGAAGATGTTGTTGATCTGCGTGCCGTAACCACGCGAACGCGTCACCACGCCCTCTTCTTCCAGCGACTGCATCGCCTTGCGCACCGTAATGCGCGAAACGCCGGTTAACTGACTTAAATCACGCTCACCGGGCAAAATATTGCCATGCTCCAGCACCCCGCTGCGCACGGCATTTTTTACCGTTTCGGCAAACTTAATATAAAGCGGCGTGTTATCCGCCGCTAAAATACGCTCGTTCAGTTGGGCAATCAGCTGGGTATGCGCTTGTTCCATTTGTCTTTTTCCTGCCGGGGAATCTGGTGGGAGTATATCACTGCTTCTTATTTAAGGCGTTTCTTTAATCCCATCAACGAATGCCTGCAACTCCTCCACCGTGCCATTAAACACATTAAAATCCACCGGACCATTAATGCCATCGACCTGTCCACGATCGGAATGCTGCCAGAAGCGCCAGGCCATGCCGTCATTGTCCGGGCGACGTTGATAATAGTGAGCCACCCACCACGGATATTCATTGAAATAGCCCGCCAGATTGGTGTGATAAAAAACGGCTCCTGAGTAAATAATTGGCTTTTTACCCGTACGTTTTTCGACCATTTTTAGCCACTGACTTACCCGCTTGCGTAATTCTTTTGCCGATAATTTTCCCCGTTCTTCTACGTCCAGCACGGCAGGGAAATCGCCTTGTGAGAAATCCACCGTTTGCAGAAATAATCTCGCCTGAACTGAAGCAGATACCGACGGGGAAAAATAATGATACGCCCCGCGCAGCAGGCCATTTTCGCGGCTTAGTTGCCAGTTACGCGAAAAATAGGGGTCCACCAGCTTTTCGCCTTCCGTCGCCTTAATAAAAGCAAACTGTAAGCGGATACCGTTGTCGCGCATTTTTGCCACACGCTGCCAGTCGATCCGCTCCTGCCAGCGTGAAACATCTATTCCGTGAATGGTGTAACTGGCAGGAATGCGAATAGCGAAAGATTTAACCGGGCGATAACCGTAGAAGTGGATGTAGTCTTTAATCTGAATTGCTGTCGAATAGAAAAAATTCACCGTCTGACGCGGATAAATTGCAACGATGGAAATTAGCCCAAGAGCGCATAATAAAACGGTGAATTTTTTTCGACTGGTGATTCTCAACTGCATTGGTTTCATCCCTGAATGTCAGCACCAAAGGCTGACAATAACCAAAGCAGCTATAGTACGGTGCTCACCACCAGGCGTGGAAGTGGTGAACCGGACCAATACCGTGACCAACTTCCAGCGTGTCGGCCTGGGCTAATGCCGATGAAAGCCAGCTTTTTGCCTCCTGTACGGTGTCAGCCCAGTTTGTATGGCGCGGGCGTAGTGCAGCCAACGCCGCAGAGAGCGTACAACCAGTGCCGTGGGTGTTTTTGGTCATAATGCGCGGTGCAGTAAATCGTTGTTCCCCCTCACGAGTAAACAGCCAGTCCGGGCTTTGCTCATCATCCAGATGACCACCTTTCATTAGCACTGCGCCACAGCCCATCGCCAACAGCGATCGCCCTTGTTCCAGCATTTCCTGTTCGGTGCGCGCGTGTGGCGCGTCGAGCAAGGCGGCTGCTTCGGGCAAGTTTGGCGTTATTAATGAAACATGTGGCAATAATCGACTGCGCAGCGTAGCAACCGCCGATGGTGAAAGCAGCGGGTCGCCGCTTTTTGCCAGCATAACGGTGTCGAGTACCACGTTTTGGATCTGATAACGTTGCAACCGTTCTGCCACCGCTTCAACAATATCGGTTTCCGCCAACATACCGATTTTAGTGGTGTCGATTCGCACATCACTGAACACCGAATCGAGCTGGGCGGCGACAAAATCAGGCTCAATGCGATACACCGACTGTACACCACGGGTATTTTGCGCCACCAGTGCAGTAATAACTGAGCAACCATAAGCGCCAAGTGCCGAGAAGGTTTTAAGATCGGCCTGAATCCCCGCACCACCACTCGGATCAGTACCGGCAATCGTCAGAGCGTTAATTCGTTTCATGCCTGCACCTCCTGCGTCAATTGCCAGAGCGCATCAAGGAAATGTGGAACAAAACTGCCTGGCCCCTCGCTTCTGGCAACTGCGCGTTCTCCGGCTTGTTTCATCCAGTGACAGGCAGATGCGATATTTTCCAGCGTATCGCCTGGTAGCGCACAACAGGCAGCGACAACCGCCGATAGTGCACAGCCAGTTCCTACCACTTTGGTCATTAACGGATCGCCACCGTGAATGCCAATGATACGATGTCCATCGGTAACATAATCCACCTCGCCAGTGACCACGACGATTGCGCCAGTTTCCCGTGCCAGTGTTTGTGCAGCGGGTATCGCGTTAGCTGCGGCATCAGTGGTATCCACTCCCCGTCCACCATTAGCAACGCCAGCTAATGCCATGATTTCCGAAGCATTACCACGTATGGCGGTTGGCTTATGGGACAGAAGTTCCACACAAAAACGGCGGCGATAATCGAGCGCACCAACCGCAACCGGATCAAGCGTCCAGGGCGTTTGTGATCGTGTTGCTTGCTCAACGGCAGCACTCATCGCTTGCGCTCGTGGCTGCGTCAGCGTGCCAACGTTAATCAACAAGGCACTGGCGATAGCCGCAAACTGACTGGCCTCTTCGGTTTCGATAACCATCGCTGGCGATGCGCCGAGCGCCAGCAAGGTATTGGCAGTAAAAGTTTGCACCACATCGTTGGTCATGCAGTGCACAAGAGGGGAATGTTGGTGAAAAAGGTGTAACGCGTGCGCAGATTGCGCTGAACTCAGCAGGTCGACTTGCATAGTTTGCTCCTGCCATAACGTGAAGAAGCAATGACCTGGTGGTCCGTGACTTCCCTACGCTGGCATTATCCAGATCAGGTGATACGGGTATTTCTCAGCCTTCACAAAGAAGGGCACCCCGAGTCGTTTGGTTGCGATAATAAATCGCAGAGGAGGATGGTAATGTCCAGCGCACGCGTTGTAAACGGGGAAAAACGGCAGTTTTACAATCGCGTTAATAAATTATTTGATATAAGAATCCAGCACCTTCAGAACGACATCCAGATCTTCTTCTCGTTTTAGCTCATCCCCCTGGTGAACGATGTGTTCCGTCAGATGACCTTTAATCACTTCCCGCATCAGACCGTTTACCGCGCCACGGATAGCAGCAATCTGTTGTAAAACTGCAGCGCATTCATGCGGTTCGTCGAGCATTTTCTTGAGCGCCACGACCTGGCCCTGAATCTTACTGGCACGCGCTTTCAGTTTCTGTTTATCACGGATTGTATGAGACATGGCAACACCTGGTTAACAAGAATATGAAAAATCATAGCACTATTAATCTACTGGGGGGTAGTATCAGGTACTGGGGGGGAGTAGAATCAGATTGCCGAATTAATACTAAGAATTATTATCATGACCGAATTTACAACACTTCTTCAGCAAGGAAACGCCTGGTTCTTCATCCCCAGCGCCATCTTACTTGGTGCGCTTCATGGCCTGGAACCGGGGCACTCAAAAACGATGATGGCGGCGTTTATCATCGCCATCAAAGGCACCATTAAACAGGCGGTGATGCTCGGACTGGCAGCAACTATTTCGCATACCGCAGTGGTCTGGTTAATTGCCTTTGGCGGGATGGTGATCAGCAAACGCTTTACTGCTCAATCAGCAGAACCGTGGCTCCAGTTGATTTCCGCAGTGATCATTATTAGCACCGCGTTCTGGATGTTCTGGCGTACCTGGCGCGGCGAACGCAACTGGCTGGAGAATATGCACGAGCATGATCATGAGCATCATCACCACGATCACGAAGATCACCACGACCATGGACATCATCACCATCACGAACATGGCGAGTATCAGGATGCCCATGCACGAGCCCATGCCAATGACATTAAACGACGCTTTGATGGTAGAGAGGTCACCAACTGGCAAATTTTGCTATTTGGCTTAACCGGTGGCCTTATCCCCTGCCCGGCAGCAATTACCGTGCTGTTGATTTGCATTCAGTTGAAAGCCCTGACACTGGGCGCAACACTGGTCGTCAGTTTCAGCCTCGGCCTGGCGTTAACGCTTGTCACCGTAGGCGTTGGCGCAGCAATCAGCGTTCAGCAGGTCGCAAAACGCTGGAGCGGATTTAACACTCTCGCTAAACGCGCTCCCTATTTTTCCAGTCTGTTGATTGGCTTAGTTGGTGTGTATATGGGCGTACATGGCTTCATGGGCATAATGCGATAACTCAATCCTTTAGGCTTGCATGTTATCTTCAGCCCAGGATGATTCTTAAATCAGCTATTTCCGCTGACTCTCTGCTCGCTAAGGATGCTTTTAGGGCATCCTTTCATTTACACTTTTTACGAAATCATGGGATCACTAACAAAATATCGCTTGTCAGTTATATTGTATGGCAGGAAAGATATGCGACTGATATTACAGATCCCCAAAGTGGAGAGTTTATGACCATTAAAAATAAGATGTTGCTGGGTGCGCTTTTGCTGGTTACCAGTGCCGCCTGGGCCGCACCAGCCACCGCGGGTTCGACCAATACCTCGGGAATTTCTAAGTATGAGTTAAGCAGTTTCATTGCTGACTTTAAGCATTTCAAACCAGGTGACACCGTCCCAGAGATGTACCGCACCGATGAGTACAACATTAAGCAGTGGCAGTTACGTAACCTGCCCGCGCCTGATGCCGGGACGCACTGGACCTATATGGGTGGCGCGTACGTGTTGATCAGCGACACCGACGGTAAAATCATTAAAGCCTACGACGGTGAGATTTTTTATCATCGCTAAAAAAAAGCCCCCTCGGAGAGAGGGGGGAATGCAGACACCTTAATATTTTTATTATTAGCCACTTGCTCGTCTTGCTTGTTATTAGTCGTATTTCACGTTGATTAATGCGGTTGCCTCCAGTGCGCCAGATTTAACTTTGTTTGTATCGTAGACGTAGTAACTGGCCGTTATCGGAATTGAAACCGTTGTATCTGTAAGTTTTGACTTTGCCGCAATTTCTTTTAAATTTGTATATCCTTTACTGCTGTTAGTGATATTTAAAAGTGTGACTGGCGTACCATTACTTTCAAGAATAAATCCTACGCCATTATCTTCCGCACCTTTCAGGATCGTGTTGCTGTTGGTTAACAAGTCAGAACTTGATAAATACACCTGCATTTTCCGTGATGTTTGATTTTGTTGACCTAATAAATTTTTACAACGCAGAATAATATCCCCTTTTTTACTATTTATTGTTGTTTTGTTACCTGTGGCTGGTAATTGTGAAACGGGAATACTCTCTAACGTAATTAATAAATCGTCCGGTTTGCAGGTTGTGGTTATCGGGTTGTATGACAATGTCAGATTAAAGGAATAGACACCTGCATTTTGTGCCAATGCATTTCTGTAGCTATTTACACATGCATCCCATGACTTACCACCTAATAAACACAGTAGAAATTGTACTGCGGCACTCCCGCGTGTCGATGATGAAGCACTGGATAATGTCGCAACTCCATTAATCATCACTGAACCACCGCCCCCCGCAGAAACATTCACTTTTGCATTACTGGCCGCAGGTGTCACCGTCACCGAATAACCACTGGTGAAACTGGTCTGATTATTTGACAACGTAATGTTGTTTTTATTGGTCCATTCAAAATGTAAATTTAATTTAATGGTATCGTTATAAAGTCCAACAATAATATCCGACGGGCTCATAGGTGTGATAGTATTTGTACTCACGCATGACGAATCATTAAAATTATGCTCATATGTCGCCATTTGTGTTTGAGTAAGTGCAAAATCCCCCTGAACAACCAAATTGTGCTGAACAGATAACTCACTATAACATGCCGCATAGCTCACAGGCATAACCATCATTATTACTATAAATAGCATTATGCGAATTTCCATAGAACCACCTGACTATTACTGGCAAATATAATTTCTACTTTCA
This sequence comes from Escherichia coli DSM 30083 = JCM 1649 = ATCC 11775, assembly GCF_003697165.2. Taxonomy (GTDB): domain Bacteria; phylum Pseudomonadota; class Gammaproteobacteria; order Enterobacterales; family Enterobacteriaceae; genus Escherichia; species Escherichia coli. Next base: position 1,833,633 of record NZ_CP033092.2, on the reverse strand, counting down.
TCAATCTCTTTACCGAAGGTGATTGTGCATGAAAGCCCTTGTTGCTTATCAATTGCCACATTAACCGATGGCGGTACTTCATTGGTGCGAATAAATAACTGGCTTCCCTGGCCGACAACACCAATATTATGACCATGGATATCATTGACTTCATAACCAAACGTTAATGGTTGCCCATCCGCTCTTAACGCTTTTATAAACCATGGCTTGCGCTGATCGGTATCAAAATTAACCAGTACAACCGCGCCGCGATAAGGGGCGGCAATTTTCCGGTTGCCACGTAATTCTGCTTCGCTATCGCTTTGTGACACATCCAACATCAGGTAATTTTCCCGATAAGGTGTCATTCCGTCGTATACCACCACTCCATTACGGTTTGTTGTGCGATATTTTTGCCCATTGACATAAGCATCTTTAATTCCTGGCGCATTCATCACAGCAAACGTTTCAGAAAGACGGTTTGCCAGATTAACGCCACCCGACCAAGCGACAATGCCCCCTGAAACACTGGCTCCAGCCTGTCGATAAGCACTCGACTGACTATAACTGCCATTCACTGTCGCAACCGGCGCGTTCCAGGTTAAATTCGCCCCAGCTGTCGTTTCATTTCCCTGATACTGATAACTCAGGTTGACCCCATAGTTAAACTGATCCCGGCTTCCAACGGTTCCTGATAATCCCGTATTATTTGAGGCAACCCCCTGATCATCAAACGTCGTTGAGTTAGACATATATATTTGCCGACGAGGCGTCGTAACGTCATCACCCCAATCAAAGGGAATCGATATAAAAATATTAAAACGTTTCTCTTCATGATGATTCTCGTCATAAGCATGGCTTGCCGCGAGGGTATAGCTTATCCTTCGCAGGTTGTTGGAATAACTCAACTGATAATCCTTACTGCTGCCGCTACGCCCCCAGTAATCTCGCCATAACGTACTTAAGGACACAGAACCCCAGCCTTCTGGCAATGACTGACTCATATTGGCAGAGAAGCTATTTTTACGGCCAAAATCGTTCTGGTAATAATCGGCAATGTCATAGATATCGTTTTCATCACGGCGATAATTATCTTTATTGTTTGCCCATACGTGATCATTAAATGTCCGATAATCACGCGACGAATAACGCCAGGCCGCCAGACCAAAACGTGTCGACGTTTGGCTCACAAATTTGTTGTAGGCAATTTGATAACTTTGCCCGTCAAACACATCGCCGTTGTCTTGTTTACTATGCGACTTCGTGGCATCGACGGAAATGGCACCAATGCGTGTATTCCAGCCAGTCCCCAAAGTGAACGCGTAATAATTATTCGCGACCATCGAGCCACCATACAGCGTTAATAAGTTATTAAAACCATACTGATGACCCACCTGGACAAAATCACTTTGTTTGCTCGCCCCTTCAATATGGCTACGACCCGCCGCAAAATCATATTTCGACACGCCGGGTTGCAGCATATTTGGTACCGCTGCATAAGGCACCAGATAGGTGGTTACCGAACCGTCCGCCTCTTTCACGCTGACATCAAGATCCGCTCCACCACCGGCCAACTGCAAATCTGTAATCGCAAACGGGCCAGGAGGAACCTCTTTCTGATAAACCACAAAACCATTCTGTTCAATAGTTACCAGCGCGTTACTCTGAGCAATCCCCTGCACCCGTGGCGTAAAATTTTGTTTCGAGTTAGGCAACATCTGCATATCACGAAACAACCGCACACCGCTGAAGCGAACAGAATCAAAAATATCGCTTGATGTGTACATATCACCCACACGAAGCGTGCCGAGAAGTTGGGCAAATCCACGTTCCAGATACAGGGTATTGCTTTTCCACACCCCTGGATTGTTATTTGTTTTACTGAAACTGGCATCAGAATGCAGTTGCCACCCCAATAAATTTAACCCGCTGTTAAAACGTACATATGTACTCTTGCTATTACCGGACGCTTTATAATCGCTGTAATACTGACTCATATAATAAGAGGTATAAAACGCATTAATACCCCGCTCCCAGTTTTCAGGTGGTACATAGCCACTTTCCAGTTCTTCCACCCAGGCCTGCGGGACACTGAAATCGAGACGAAAAACTCCGATATCCCAGGTATAGCTCCCGCCCTGAATAAGTTGCTTAAATGTTAAACATTGCTTACCGCTGGCAAAGCTATCGGTATTAATGCCTAACCGCTTGATCATTTCCCTTGATAAACATGTTTCTTGCGGGTTGTCTTTAACAATGATCTCATATTTCCCACGCCATTGCTTATTGACATAAATATCGATGTCATACTGCCCCGGCAAGGGCTGATTATCTTCAAGACGAATATTTGAAACCTGCTGGTCTTTCATTCCACCTATCATGAAATGGGTATCAAAGGTTTCTTCAGCTGCATAAGCTTCAATGCCGATCAATAACGCTACGATTGCTGATGCAAGTGGGGGCATTCTCAACATAGGCAGCTCCTGCAATTAAATTTTGTCACTAATATAATTGCCATGGTCATCGATAATGGTCAGATGCCAGTTATTTGCATTATTACTTTTGACATTAACACTCTGACTTTCTAAGGGGGCAATCATAATAGTTTCATAATTGACTTTGACATTATTAGCTTTGACATCCGAAATCGTCACCCAATTAGCTGAGTCATTTTTTATCACCAATCCATTGCCACTGCGATTTACCAGTAACTTTTTAAAGGTCACTTTATTTACCGGAGCAATACCCGCTGGCCGGTAAAACAACTTAATTCTGTTTTGCATCGCAAACTTCAGTGCATTCTTACCTTCTTGTTCTGGACTATTTGGTGGAATATCCAGAACATTCAGATAAAAAATACTCTCTTTATTAGTGGGGAGTTTATTCGGCATAATTTTAATTTTTACTTGCTGCCCGGAATTTGCCCCTATTTTTGCCACTGGTGGCGTTAACATGAAAGGAACCTGAATTTTTTCTGGTGGTAATGACGTATCGCCATCATCAATCCACGCCTGCATCAGCGAAGAACGGTTTCCCTGGTTCATCAACTGCACCATCACTTCTTTGTGCTCTGCCGGGTAAATAATACGCGTCCCGTAGATAACAATACCGGCATGTGCAGGAAGGACCATAGAAGAAATGAGTAAAGCTAATAATCCTTTCATCTTAATGCCTCTTAAATTAAAAGGCCGCCATGGAGATAGCGGCCATGTTAATTACCTGAAGAATCTTGCAATTTTATTTATTAATCCTGCGCCACACGCATAATCAGGGAAGATAACACATCACCTGAATTCACTGAGTTATCTGTCAGTTTCAGGTATTTTGCTTTAAACGGAATGGCATATTGACCGTCCGCTGTTTTATAACTCTCGATGTTGAAAGGTGCAGAAACATCCAGGACATCGCTGTTATCACCTAAATAGAGATAATAACCCACGGTATCGTTGCTACTGGCTATCGCCTTATCGTTTCCGGTTATTTTATCGTTGGTAATCAACGAGAGTTTTACACCAGCAACTTCTTTCGGACAGCTAATTTTTAACATGCTGCTGGTTACACCGACTGCACCATCATAGGTCGAGTATTTAGCTTTACCTTCAAAGACCGTAGTTGGTACAGTTGGCATATTAATACTTAATGAATCGCCACCTGCTTCGAATTTACACGGAGATTCTGCAATATTCCCTTTAATGGTTAATGTTCCGGTATCAACGTCTGCGGCAAATACCCCAGCGCTCATAAAAAAAGAAGAAAAAACAGCGGCAGCAATAATTGAACGTTTCATAATATGCTCCTTAATAAAATCTATTTTTGGTTGTTAAGAGTCTGTATCTCTTGGAAACAAATTTCTCACACCAAAAAAAGTTGCCGCAATGTAAACACATTGTTTTATTGATTTAAAGCAAATTAACTATTGCAATATAAACACAACAAATACTTAAGCACATTAAATATTTATCAAATCTATTAATTAATGTGGATTTCTATAAATGGTATTATTAATATCAATAAAAAAGCTTAAATCATTCATGTAAATGATTTAAGCTTTCTAAATCCGATTAAAACCAGGGTGGCAAATTAATCGTAGCGATTTAACACGATTCGACGTTTGCTATCGCTATCTGCAGCAATCACTTCCGTCGTTACACCTTTAACTGGCGAAGAAACCTGATGACGGGTATCAACATTATACGTTAACTGACCACAATGCTGTTGAGGTTGACCATTAACCATAGCCATACTGCATGTTGGGGGACTGATCCTACCATTAATCGTTAATGTAGCAGTTTCTGAAGAGAACGCGGGAGAAGCCAATCCATAGGCAAGAAAAATAATTCCTGACAGCCAGTACTTATTCATTGAACGTTATCCCTGTAGTAAAGGTTATGCCTGGAAAGAATGAGTGCATAACAAACTATAGCTGTACATCCACTACACAGCCACGAAGGATGATAATGAAGCATCGCCGGTACGATCAATCGACTTTGTAGAGTTTCGGACGAAGGTCCGCAGAATATTCGCAGCATTAAATAAGTGTTCATTAATGCGGCAAAAACAAATACACCGCATCAATGTAACATCTCTGCGGTGTATGAAGAATAATCAGAATGGTTAATACGCGTTAGACCGCGCGGAAGGAAATCTCGCCTGGAATGACTTCACCCTGCCAGTAGAGCTGAGCTGCAACGCGGTCAGCCAGCTGGCGGTAGATAGCGGTAAATTCGCTCTCAGGACGGCTGATAACCGTTGGCGTGCCTTTATCGAGATCCTCACGTAAGGAGATGTGTAACGGCATCTGCCCCAGCAGCTGCGTGTGGTATTTCTCGGCCAGTTTCTCTGCACCACCGGTACCGAAAATCGGTTCATGGTGACCACAGTTACTGCAAATATGCACACTCATGTTCTCGACAATACCGAGCACCGGAACCTCGACTTTCTCGAACATCACAATGCCTTTTTTCGCATCGATCAACGCGATGTCCTGCGGGGTGGTGACCACGACTGCACCGGTTACTGGAATGTTTTGTGCCAATGTCAATTGAATGTCACCGGTACCTGGCGGCATATCAAGCACCAGATAGTCGAGATCCGGCCACAAGGTTTCCTGCAACATTTGCATTAACGCCTTGCTCGCCATTGGGCCACGCCACACCATCGCATTGTCGTCTGTCACCAGATAACCAATTGAATTAGTTGCCAGGCCATGAGACATAATCGGTGCCATATGGGTACCGTCCGGCGAAGTTGGACGCTGATTTTCTGCGCCCAGCATGGTAGGGATTGATGGGCCGTAGATATCGGCGTCCAGAATGCCGACTTTCGCCCCTTCCGCCGCCAGTGCCAACGCCAGGTTTACCGCCGTGGAGGATTTACCCACGCCACCTTTACCGGAACTGACCGCGATAATGTTCTTCACGCCGTTAATTCCCGGCTGATTCTTCACGCGTTTCAGAGTGGCTATGTTATGCGACAGTTTCCAGTCGATAGCTTTCGCTCCGGTGATGCGCAGCAGTTCGGCGCTACATTGCTCTTTTAACTCTTCGAACGCGCTATGCCAGACGAATGGCATAACCAGTTCCACATGCAGCGTGTCGTCCATCCAGGCGACATGGTGCAACGCTTTCAGCGTTGTGAGGTTATGCTTCAGGGTTGGGTGCTGAAAATTGGCCAGTGTCCCGGCGACCATTGCGCGCAAGGCTTCTGGTGATTTGGCCTGGGATTGTTCGTTCATCCCGACTCCTTTTTTGTATAGATAAACCATCAGCTGATAGTTTACCTGAAGAATATAGAGAAGTACTTACTTAACATTTTCCCATTTGGTACTATCTAAGCCCTTTTCACTATTAAGAAGTAATGCCTACTATGACTCAAGTCGCGAAGAAAATTCTGGTGACGTGCGCACTGCCGTACGCTAACGGCTCAATCCACCTCGGCCATATGCTGGAGCACATCCAGGCTGATGTCTGGGTCCGTTACCAGCGAATGCGCGGCCACGAGGTCAACTTCATCTGCGCCGACGATGCCCACGGCACGCCGATCATGCTTAAAGCTCAGCAGCTTGGTATCACCCCGGAGCAGATGATTGGCGAAATGAGTCAGGAACATCAGACTGATTTCGCAGGCTTTAACATCAGCTATGACAACTATCACTCGACGCACAGCGAAGAGAATCGCCAGTTGTCAGAACTTATCTACTCTCGTCTGAAAGAAAACGGTTTTATTAAAAACCGCACCATCTCTCAGCTGTACGATCCGGAAAAAGGCATGTTCCTGCCGGACCGTTTTGTAAAAGGCACCTGCCCGAAATGTAAATCCCCGGATCAATACGGCGATAACTGCGAAGTCTGCGGCGCGACCTACAGCCCGACTGAACTGATCGAGCCGAAATCGGTGGTTTCTGGTGCTACCCCGGTAATGCGTGATTCTGAACACTTCTTCTTTGATCTGCCCTCTTTCAGCGAAATGCTGCAGGCATGGACCCGCAGCGGTGCGTTGCAGGAGCAGGTGGCAAATAAAATGCAGGAGTGGTTTGAATCTGGCCTGCAACAGTGGGATATCTCCCGCGACGCGCCTTATTTCGGTTTTGAAATTCCGAACGCGCCGGGCAAATATTTCTATGTCTGGCTGGACGCACCGATTGGCTATATGGGCTCTTTCAAGAATCTGTGTGACAAGCGCGGCGACAGCGTAAGCTTCGATAAATACTGGAAGAAAGATTCCACTGCCGAGCTGTATCACTTCATCGGTAAAGATATCGTTTACTTCCACAGCCTGTTCTGGCCTGCCATGCTGGAAGGCAGCAACTTCCGCAAGCCGACCAACCTGTTTGTTCACGGCTATGTGACGGTGAACGGCGCGAAAATGTCCAAGTCTCGCGGCACCTTTATTAAAGCCAGCACCTGGCTGAATCATTTTGACGCCGACAGCCTGCGCTACTACTACACCGCCAAACTGTCTTCGCGCATTGATGATATCGATCTCAACCTGGAAGATTTCGTTCAGCGCGTGAATGCCGATATCGTGAACAAAGTGGTTAACCTGGCGTCCCGTAACGCTGGCTTTATCAATAAGCGTTTTGACGGTGTGCTGGCAAGCGAGCTGGCTGACCCGCAGTTGTACAAAACCTTCACTGATGCCGCTGAAGTGATTGGTGAAGCGTGGGAAAGCCGCGAATTTGGTAAAGCTATCCGTGAAATCATGGCGCTGGCTGACCTGGCTAACCGCTATGTCGATGAACAGGCTCCGTGGGTGGTGGCGAAGCAGGAAGGTCGCGATGCCGATCTGCAGGCGATTTGCTCAATGGGCATCAACCTGTTCCGCGTGCTGATGACTTACCTGAAACCGGTACTGCCGAAACTGACCGAGCGCGCAGAAGCATTCCTCAATACAGAACTGACCTGGGATGGTATCCAGCAACCGCTGTTGGGCCATAAAGTGAATCCATTCAAGGCGCTGTATAACCGCATCGATATGAAACAGGTTGAAGCACTGGTGGAAGCATCCAAAGAGGAAGTAAAAGCCACAGCCGCACCGGTAACTGGCCCACTGGCTGACGACCCGATTCAGGAAACCATCACCTTTGACGACTTCGCCAAAGTTGACCTGCGCGTGGCGCTGATTGAAAACGCAGAGTTTGTTGAAGGTTCTGACAAACTGCTGCGCCTGACGCTGGATCTCGGCGGTGAAAAACGCAATGTCTTCTCCGGCATTCGTTCTGCTTACCCGGATCCGCAAGCACTAATTGGTCGTCACACCATTATGGTGGCTAACCTGGCACCACGTAAAATGCGCTTCGGTATCTCCGAAGGCATGGTAATGGCTGCTGGTCCTGGTGGGAAAGATATCTTCCTGCTAAGCCCGGATGCCGGTGCTAAACCGGGTCATCAGGTGAAATAATCCCCCTTCAAGGCGCTGCATCGACAGCGCCTTTTCTTTATAAATTCCTAAAGTTGTTCTCTTGCGATTTTGTCTCTCTCTAACCCGCATAAATACTGGTAGCATCTGCATTCAACTGGATAAAATTACAGGGATGCAGAATGAGACACTTTATCTATCAGGACGAAAAATCACATAAATTCTGGGCGGTGGAGCAACAGGGAAACGAGTTGCATATCAGTTGGGGAAAAGTTGGTACCCAAGAGCAAAGCCAGGTAAAAAGTTTTGCTGATGCTGTGGCAGCGGAAAAAGCGGAGCTGAAGCTGATTGCGGAGAAGGTGAAGAAGGGATATGTGGAGCAAGCGAAGGATAATTCTTTGCAACCTTCCCAAACGGTAACGGACTCTCTCAAGGTAGCGGACTTATCCACCATTATTCAGGAACAACCCTCTTTCGTAGCAGAAACCCGTGCGGCTGACAAAAATACAGATGCTGTTTTACCGTGGCTGGCGAAAGATATTGCTGTCGTTTTTCCGCCCGAAGTTGTACACACCACGTTAAGTCATCGCCGCTTTCCCGGAGTTCCTGTTCAGCAAGCAGACAAATTGACCCAATTACGTCGCTTAGCCTGTAGTGTGTCGCAACGGGATAATACAACAGCCACATTTGACTTCAGCGCCTGTTCTTTAGAATGGCAAAACACCGTCGCCCAGGCGATCAGTCAGATCGACGACCTGAAAACAACACAGCTACCATCACCCGTAATGGCTGTACTCACGGCACTTGAAATGAAATGCACAAGATATAAAGAGCGTGAGGATGTTATGGATCAGATTATTCAGGAAGGCGGTCTGGAATATGCTACTGATGTAATAATACATCTTCAACAAATATCTATTGAATGGGATTATGTCAACAATAATATTGTTTTCCTGTCGTCTGGCATTTCACCTGATTATTTGCAGCAATATTCCAGCTTTGAATTACGCCTACGTAAACATTTATCACTGGCGGAAGAGTCTCTCTGGCAAAAATGTGCACAAAAACTTATTGCCGCAGTTCCACATATTCCAGAATGGCGGCAACCATTAATTGCTTTGTTATTGCCCGAAAAACCAGAAATTGCACATGAAATTGCCCAGCGTCTACTGGGGCAAAAGAAATTACCCTCGCTGGAGTGGCTAAAAATAGTGGCGACTGATGAGCACATTCTTGCCTCATTAGAAAAATATCACGAGCCATATGCCATTTTTGATGATTACTATTGTGGTGCGATATGGTCAGCCACCGTATTACAGGAGCAAGGTGTTGCGGCCCTGCCCCGATTTGCTCCCTATGTCGCAAGTGACTACTGCGCCGATGTGTTGCGTCATATCAATCATCCGTTCGCATTAACACTGCTTATACGTGTAGCAGGGCATACTAAACGCTGTCACGATCGAATGACGAAAGCCTGCGCTGCGTTCCCACACGCAGCACTGGCAGCACTGGCGGAACTTCTAGTGCAAAAAGAAGAGAATAGTTGGCGCATTATGCTAATGACGATGCTTATCTCGCAACCGACACTAGCAGAACAGGTCATTCCCTGGCTTTCGACACCCGCAGTTGCAGTGCTGAAATCATGCCAGCAACAACTGACACAGCCCTCAAACCATGCCAGCGCCGATCTACTGCCGGCCATAGTAGTCTCCCCACCATGGCTTTCGAAAAAGAAAAAATCGCCGATTCCGGTGCTGGATTTAGCACCGCTCAACCTCGAATCCATATGCACAATAACCGACACAGAAGCTAAAGAGTTTCAAACTCATTGGGACTGGGAACCGCATAAGCCAGGTGAAGGTGCTAAAAATTTCCTTTACTCGCTGGGGTATCGCCGCTGGGATTTTGACACATATAAATATATCGGCGCTTCTGACTCGGCAATTGACGCATGGGAACGTGAGGACTTCGCTACACTCATCCAAATGTTTAAAGCCCACCATGCACCGTATCAGGGGGAGTGGCATCTCAACTCACTTCCCTTTTTACCTATGCAAAAAGCGATTAAGCTATGGGAATTTCTCAGCAAAGAGCCGCATACCGCGATAAAACCAGTCATGCTTTATTTGCGACTGGCAGGTATGAGTGGTTTTCTACACTCGTTTTCACGCTACCCTCAAGAAGGTTTTGCGGTTGCTAATTATTTTGCCGCAACGGAACTGGCTCCTGCCGTCGCCCGCGCCTTCAACAAACTCAAAACATTACGACAAGACGCCAGTAGCTGGCTGCTGAAATACCCGGAACACGCCATTACCGGCCTGCTGCCTGCAGCGCTCGGCAAAGCCAGTGAAGCACAGGACAACGCCCGTGCTGCCTTGCGTATGCTTACCGAAAACGGTCATCAGCCATTGCTGCAAGAAATCGCCCGGCGTTATAACCAGCCGGAAGTAACCGATGCGGTGAACGCTCTACTTGCGCTCGATCCCTTAGATAATCACCCGACAAAAATCCCCACTCTTCCGACCTTTTATCAGCCATCGCTCTGGACGCGCCCGTTATTAAAAGCAAACGCCCAATCACTGCCTGATAGCGCACTCCTCCACCTCGGTGAAATGCTCCGCTTCCCTCAGGAAGAGGCACTGTATCCGGGATTATTGCAGGTGAAAGATGCCTGTACCACCGACTCACTGGCTGAATTTGCCTGGGATCTGTTTACCGCCTGGCAGACCGCTGGCGCGCCGTCGAAAGAGAGTTGGGCGTTCACTGCGTTAGGCGTTCTCGGTAACGATGACACCGCCCGCAAACTGACGCCTTTGATTCGCGCCTGGCCTGGTGAATCCCAGCATAAACGCGCCACCGTCGGGTTGGATATTCTCGCTGCTATCGGTAGTGATATCGCCCTGATGCAGCTTAACGGCATCGCCCAGAAACTGAAATTCAAAGCATTACAGGAGCGGGCAAAAGAAAAAATTGCCGACATTGCCGAGAGCCGCGAACTCACGGTGGCGGAGCTTGAAGATCGGTTAGCACCGGATCTCGGTCTGGATGATAATGGTTCGTTGTTGCTGGATTTCGGCCCACGCCAGTTCACCGTCAGCTTTGATGAAACCTTAAAACCGTTTGTGCGTGACGCTTCCGGCAGTCGTCTGAAAGACCTGCCCAAACCAAACAAAAGCGATGATGAATCACAGGCGAACGATGCTGTTAACCGCTACAAATTGCTGAAAAAAGATGCGCGTACCGTCGCCGCCCAGCAGGTAGCAAGGCTGGAATCCGCCATGTGCCTGCGTCGCCGCTGGTCACCGGAAAACTTTCAGCTCTTCCTGGTTGAGCATCCGCTGGTCCGCCACTTAACCCACCGTCTGATTTGGGGCGTTTATAGCGCCGAAAACCAGCTACTGGCTTGCTTTCGCGTAGCGGAAGATAACAGCTACAGCACCGCTGACGATGATCTTTTCACCCTGCCGGAAGGCGATATCTCTATTGGTATTCCTCACGTTCTGGAAATATCACCGACGGATGCTGCCGCCTTCGGGCAGCTTTTTGCCGACTACGAACTGTTACCACCGTTCCGCCAGCTTGATCGTAACAGTTACGCGCTGACAGAAGCCGAGCGCAACGCCAGCGAACTGACACGCTGGACAGGCAGAAAATGCCCGAGTGGTCGGGTAATGGGGCTGGCGAATAAAGGCTGGATAAAGGGCACCCCGCAGGATGCTGGCTGGATCGGCTGGATGATCAACCCCCTGGGCCGCTGGTCGTTAATCATGGAAATCGATGAAGGTTTTGCGGTAGGCATGTCGCCAGCCGAACTGAGTGCCGAGCAACTCTTAAGCAAGCTGTGGCTATGGGAAGGCAAAGCGGAAAGCTATGGCTGGGGGAGTAATTCAACACAGGAAGCGCAGTTCTCCGTACTCGATGCCATCACCGCCAGCGAGCTAATTAACGATATTGAAGCCCTGTTTGAATAAGGAAAGAGCATGGACAAGGAATTACCGTGGCTGGCGGATAACGCCCAACTGGAACTTAAATATAAAAAAGGCAAAACACCACTCAGCCATCGCAATTGGCCAGGCGAACCGGTGCCTGTTATCACTGAAAGCATCATTCAGACACTGAGTGATGAATTGCTACAAAAAGCAGAGAAGAAAAAAAACATTGTCTGGCGTTATGAAAACTTTTCACTGGAGTGGCAGTCCGCCATCACGCAGGCCATCAACTTGATCGGCGAACACAAACCCTCAATCACGGCCCGGACAATGGCGGCGCTAGCCTGTATCGCGCAAAATGATAGCCAACAGTTGCTCGACGAAATCGTCCAACAAGAGGGGCTGGAATATGCAACTGAGGTGGTGATTGCACGCCAGTTTATTGTACGGTGTTATGAGAGTGATCCTCTGGTAGTAACATTGCAGTATCAGAACGAGGACTATGGCTATGGTTATCGCTCAGAAACCTATAACGAATTCGATCTCCGATTACGTAAGCATCTCTCTCTGGCAGAGGAAACCTGCTGGCAGCGTTGCGCCGACAAACTCATTGCCGCACTGCCAGGAATAACCAAAGTTCGCCGCCCTTTTATTGCTCTGAACCTCCCGGAAAAACCCGAAATCGCCAACGAGCTGGTAAGCCTTGAATGTTCGCAAACTCATTTTCGCTCAAAAGAGTGGTTAAAAGTTGTTGCTGATGACCCTAAGGCGGTGAAAGAACTCGCACGTTACTGGAGCCAGGATATATTTAGCGATCGAGAAGCCAGCTACATGTCGCATGAAAACCACTTCGGCTACGCGGCCTGCGCTGCCCTTTTGCGCGAACAAGGACTGGCAGCCGTTCCGCGCCTCGCGATGTATGCACATAAAGAAGATTGCGGCAGTCTGCTGGTACAAATTAACCATCCGCAAGTCATCCGCACCTTGCTACTGGTGGCTGATAAAAACAAACCCAGCCTGCAACGTGTGGCTAAATACAGTAAAAACTTCCCCCATGCGACGCTCGCCGCACTGGCAGAACTGCTGGCGTTAAAAGCCCCCCCTGCGCGCCCTGGTTATCCCATCATCGAAGACAAAAAGCTGCCTGCACAGCAAAAAGCACGTGATGAATACTGGCATACGCTGTTACAAACGCTGATGGCATCGCAGCCACAACTGGCAGAAGAGGTGATGCCGTGCTTAAGTACACAAGCCCAGGCAGTGGTGAATGGTTATTTATCGGCATCGCCAAAACTTGCTTTCGAGAGTACTCATAGCAACGACCTGCCAGAAATACTTGTTTCTCCACCGTGGCGAGGTAAGAAAAAAACGGCATTGCTGCGCCTTGATTTAGTGCCTCTTGAATTAGCGCCCAAAGCCCGCTGGCAACCAGGCGAACGAGAGAGACTTGCCGCCACAGAGTCTGCCCGTTATTTCAGCACGGGATCTTTTACGGAACGCATGGAACGAAAAAGTGGTCGAGTTGTACTACAGGAGCTAGGTTTTGGGGATGATGTATGGCTGTTCCGGAATTATATACTGCCCGGCAAACTGGATGCGGCGCGCAAATCATTAGTGGGTCAGTGGCATTACTCCCCGCGCAGAGTAGAGGAAATCAACAATGGCTGGCACTCCACGGAAGCAAAATCAGCCGAACAGGCGCTTCGTTCCGGCGACGTTGAAGCGTTAATTAACACCTGGGAAAATGATAGCTACTCACGTTATCGTCCGGAAAAGAGTGTCTGGAACCTGTATTTATTGGCACAGTTGCCGCGTGAGATGGCTTTGACTTTCTGGCTGCGTATCAATGAGAAAAAGCATCTGTTCGCGGGTGAGGACTATTTTCTCAGTATCCTCGGGTTGGATACATTACCTGGCCTGTTATTGGCTTTTTCACATCATCCAAAAGAAACATTTCCGTTAATTTTAAATTTCGGCGCAACAGAACTGGCCCTGCCCGTTGCCCGCGTCTGGCGACGTTTCGCGGCGCAGCGTGATCTGGCTCGCCAGTGGATTTTACAATGGCCGGAACATACGGCTACTGCACTTATCCCTCTTGTCTTTACAAAACCCTGCGATAATAGCGAAGCTGCATTACTTGCCCTGCGTTTACTGTATGAACAAGGGCATGGCGAATTACTGCAAACCGTGGCAAACCGCTGGCAGCGTACAGATGTATGGCCTGCCCTGGAGCAATTACTTAAACTGGGTCCAATAGAAATTTACCCGGCACGTATTCCAAAAGCTCCTGATTTCTGGCATCCGGCAATGTGGTCCAGGCCGCGCCTTATCAAGAATAATCAGCCTGTTACCGATGACGCTCTGGAAATTATCGGCGAAATGCTGCGCTTTACCCAGGGCGGACGTTTTTATGGCGGACTGGAACAGCTGAAAACGTTTTGCCAGCCGCAAACGCTGGCAGCTTTTGCCTGGGATCTTTTCACCGCGTGGCAACAAGCTGGTGCTCCCGCAAAAGACAACTGGGCATTTCTGGCGTTAAGTCTCTTTGGCGACGAAAGCACGGCACGGGATCTGACGACACAGATCCTCGCCTGGCCACAAGAGGGCAAATCTGCCCGTGCTGTCAGTGGTCTGAATATACTTACTAAGATGAATAATGATATGGCACTGATACAGCTGCATCATATATCGCAACGGGCGAAATCCCGCCCCTTACGTGATAACGCGGCGGAATTTCTTCAGGTGGTCGCAGAAAATCGCGGGCTAAGCCAGGAAGAGTTAGCGGACAGATTAGTCCCAACACTGGGTCTTGATGATCCGCAGGCGTTGATTTTTGATTTTGGTCCACGGCAATTTACCGTTCGCTTCGATGAAAACCTCAACCCGGTTATCTTTGATCAGCAAAACGTTCGCCAGAAAAGCGTTCCCCGGTTGCGCGCCGATGACGATCAACTGAAAACCCCCGAGGCACTGGCCCGACTCAAAGGGCTAAAAAAAGATGCGACTCAGGTGAGCAAAAACCTGCTCCCGCGTCTTGAAACTGCCCTGCGCACCACCCGACGCTGGTCGCTGGCAGATTTTCATTCTCTGTTTGTTAATCATCCCTTTACCCGTCTGGTTACTCAGCGATTAATATGGGGGGTTTATCCGGCAAATGAACCGCGTCGTTTACTTAACGCCTTTCGTGTGGCCGCTGAGGGGGAGTTCTGCAATGAGCAAGATGAGCCAATTGACCTGCCTGCCGATGCTCTGATTGGCATTGCCCACCCGTTAGAAATGACAGCAGAAATGCGCAGTGAATTTGCACAGCTTTTTGCCGATTACGAAATTATGCCGCCTTTTCGCCAGTTGACGCGGCGCACAGTGCTGCTCACGCCTGACGAGTCAGCCAGTAATAGTTTGAATCGCTGGGAAGGTAAATCTGCTACCGTTGGGCAGCTTATGGGAATGCGATACAAAGGCTGGGAGTCAGGCTATGAGGACGCATTTGTCTATGACTTAGGTGCGTACCGGCTGGTCCTTAAGTTTTCACCCGGTTTTAACCATTACAGTACTGATAGCAAAGCGCTAATGAGCTTCCGTTCTCTTCGGGTTTACCGTGACAATAAATCCGTCACTTTTGCCGAACTTGATGTGTTTGATTTGAGTGAGGCATTAAGCGCACCTGACGTCATTTTCCATTAAAACACAGCGGGCAGTGATGCAACTGCCCGTTATCAACACGACCTACCAGCGGGGGAAGCGATGATCGTGCAAAAAGAGCTGGTTGCTATTTACGATTATGAGATCCCTGTACCTGAAGAGCCGTTTTCCTTCAGACTTGAAATCCATAAATGCTCTGAATTATTTACAGGTTCCGTCTATCGACTGGAGCGATTCCGGCTACATCCAACATTTCATCAACGTGATCGAGAAGATGCCGACCACTAATAAATGATGCGTTGATTTATATAAGAGATGAGTTTATTGATGAGCGGAAATTACGAGGTGAATCACATGAAACAGTAATAGCAATTTTTAATTGTGAACTACAGAATATATTCAACCAAGAAATAGAATAATATACTCTAGATAATTCAAGTCGCAGGAAGGCGATAAGCGAGTGAATCCCCAGGAGCTTACTAAAGTAAGTGACAGGGGTGAACGACAAATCCGCATGGAGCGGATTTGAACGCTACTTGTAGCGGCCCCGTAAGGGGTGAGGTCCATGGATGGGCCGAATAACCCGCAGTCGCAGCACATGCAACTTGAAGTATGACAAGTAAAGCTTTATTAAAGGGGGAAACGGTATTCCCCCTTAAATGCGTTTCAATTTGCCCGTTACTTCAACAAATCAATCAACCGTAACAGAGCCACTAATAACTCCAGTACGGCAATGAGCACGGTTAACTTTTGTGTCAGCGTGTCCATTCGCTCTCCTTATTAAGGAGCGCAACACCAGCATCTTACCCTTACACTGCCTGTCGATACTGGTTTACGTATGTTGAGTCGCCATGTTGCACTCCGGATCAGAGCACTACCTGCGGCACCACCCGTCCGGTAGCCAGGACTTGAAATTGGTTCGATCCGGCGCAACTTCCCAACAGTCAGGATTATAAATCTCATTATCTTAATTGCAACGGGGTCCGTAGGTGGTTATAATTCGTTCGTTGGGGCGCCATGTTGCATAATCAGTAACTTAACGTCAAAGTTGTAAATAAAAGAACCTGCCTCACCAGCAGGTTTTTTTATTTTTTGCGATCTGCTTTCCAGATATTTTCCGCTCAAACAACTAATGCGCCAAACATTTATTGCGCGTAAAATATCGTTTATTTCATTAATACATTTCAGGGATGAATATATGTCACCGCAGAATAATCACCTGCAGCGTCCGCCTGCTGCTGTGTTATACGCCGTTGAACTGGCAAAATTAAAACAAAATGATAACGCACCTTGCCCGCCAGGTTGGCAGTTAAGTTTGCCTGCGGCCCGTGCTTTTATCCTTGGCGACGAAGCGCAAAATATTAGCCGTAAAGTGGTGATTAGTCCCTCCGCTGTCGAACGTATGTTAGTCACTCTTGCCACCGGGCGCGGTTTGATGTTGGTGGGGGAACCTGGCACCGCAAAATCTCTCCTGTCTGAATTACTGGCAACCGCTATTAGCGGCGATGCCGGGTTAACCATCCAGGGCGGCGCATCTACTACTGAAGATCAAATCAAGTACGGCTGGAACTACGCCCTGCTTATCAACCATGGTCCGTCAACGGAAGCACTGGTCCCTGCCCCGCTTTACCAGGGAATGCGCGACGGCAAAATCGTCCGTTTTGAAGAGATAACGCGTACACCGCTGGAAGTACAAGACTGTCTGTTAGGTATGCTTTCTGACAGGGTGATGACGGTGCCGGAACTCACCGGTGAAGCCAGTCAGCTCTATGCGCGGGAAGGCTTTAATATTATTGCCACTGCCAATACCCGCGATCGCGGCGTCAATGAAATGAGTGCCGCGCTAAAGCGTCGCTTCGATTTTGAAACTGTCTTTCCGATTATGGATTTCGCCCAGGAGCTGGAGCTTGTCGCCAGTGCTTCGGCGCGTTTGCTGGCCCATAGCGGCATTCCGCATAAAGTGCCTGACGCGGTACTGGAGTTACTGGTCCGCACCTTTCGCGATCTGCGTGCCAACGGCGAAAAGAAAACGTCAATGGATACACTGACAGCGATTATGTCCACCGCTGAAGCCGTGAACGTGGCCCACGCGGTGGGCGTCCGCGCCTGGTTTTTAGCGAATCGCGCAGGTGAGCCGGCCGATCTGGTGGACTGTATTGCCGGAACCATCGTCAAAGATAACGAAGAAGATCGCGCGCGCCTGCGCCGTTACTTCGAACAACGTGTTGCTACACATAAAGAAGCTCACTGGCAGGCTTATTATCAAGCTCGCCACCGCCTGCCGTGAGGAAAGATGTATGAGCGAGCCGTTAATTGTCGGCATCATAGTCCGGCCTGCGCCCGGCTGGCGAAATCGTTAATCGAAAGCCAGCGGCCACGATACGTATTGATTGAAGGCCCGGCTGATTTTAATGACCGGATAGACGAACTGTTTTTAGCCCACCAGCTTCCGGTAGCTATTTACAGTTATTGCCAGTATCAGGACGGTGCGGCCCCCGGGCGTGGTGCCTGGACGCCATTTGCTGAATTTTCGCCGGAGTGGCAGGCGCTACAAGCCGCACGTCGTATTCAGGCACAAACTTACTTCATCGATTTGCCTTGCTGGGCGCAGAGTGAAGAAGAGGACGATTCGCCTGATACACAAGATGAAAGCCAGACCTTACTGCTGCGTGACACCCGCATGGATAACAGCGATACCCTGTGGGATCACTTATTCGAAGATGAAAGCCAGCAAACTGCATTACCCTCTGCACTGGCGCGCTATTTTGCCCAACTGCGGGGCGATTCCCCCGGAGATGCTCTCAATCGTCAGCGCGAAGCCTTTATGGCTCGCTGGATTACATGGGCGATGCAGCAAAACAATGGCGACGTGTTAGTCGTCTGCGGCGGCTGGCACGCTCCTGCACTGGCAAACATGTGGCGCGAATGCCCGCAGGAAATTAACAAGCCAGAATTGTCCTCGCTGGCAGATGCCGTTACAGGTTGTTATCTCACACCCTACAGTGAAAAGCGCCTTGATGTGCTGGCAGGATACCTTTCCGGAATGCCTGCCCCGGTCTGGCAAAACTGGTGCTGGCAGTGTGGCTTACAGCAGGCAGGTGAACAACTGCTGAAAACGGTTCTTACCCGTTTGCGCCAGCACAAATTGCCCGCTTCTACCGCTGATATGGCTGCTGCTCATCTGCATGCTATGGCACTGGCACAGTTGCGCGGCCATACACTACCTCTACGCACTGACTGGCTGGATGCCATAGCTGGCTCGCTGATTAAAGAAGCCTTGAACGCGCCGTTGCCGTGGAGCTACCGCGGAGTTATTCATCCCGATACCGATCCGATTCTGGTAACGTTGATAGACACATTAGCGGGTGACGGATTCGGTAAACTTGCCCCTTCTACGCCACAACCGCCTCTGCCAAAAGATGTCACCTGCGAACTGGAACGTACCGGAATCTCTCTTCCGGCGGAGCTTACCTTAAATCGCTTTACCCCCGATGGACTGGCGCAAAGTCAGGTGTTACATCGGTTGGCAATACTGGAGATCCCAGGGGTTGTGCGCCAGCAGGGAAGTACACTGTCACTTGCAGGCAACGGTGAAGAATGCTGGAAATTAACCCGCCCGCTTAGCCAGCATGCGGCATTGATTGAGGCCGCCTGCTTTGGCGCCACACTCCAGGAAGCCGCACGCCATAAATTAGAAGCCGATATGCTGGACGCGGGTGGAATCGGCTGTATCACCACATGTCTTAGCCAGGCAGCGTTAGCGGGTCTGGCGTCTTTCAGTCAACAATTACTGGAACAACTCACATTATTAATCGCCCAGGAAAATCAATTCGCCGAAATGGGCCAGGCGCTGGAAGTGCTATATGCCTTATGGCGGCTGGATGAAATTAGCGGTATGCAAGGCGCGCAGATATTACAAATGACATTATGCGCGGCCATCGATCGCACGCTGTGGCTATGTGAATCCAACGGCAGACCGGATGAAAAGGAGTTTCACACTCACCTGCATAGCTGGCAGGCGCTTTGCCATATCCTGCGCGATCTACATAGCGGCGTTAATTTACCCGGCGTTTCTCTTTCTGCGGCGGTAGCCTTACTGGAGCGCCGCAGTCAGGCGATTCATGCCCCGGCGCTGGATCGCGGCGCGACTCTTGGCGCACTGATGCGTCTGGAACATCCCAACGCCAGTGCCGAAGCGGCGCTGACGATGCTGGCGCAGTTATCCCCGGCACAATCCGGCGAGGCGCTGCACGGTTTGCTGGCATTAGCCCGTCATCAACTGGCCTGTCAGCCGGTATTTATCGCCGGTTTCAGCAGTCATTTAAATCAACTGAGTGATGCCGATTTTATCAATGCCCTGCCCGATTTACGCGCGGCGATGGCCTGGCTACCACCTCGAGAACGCGGGACGCTGGCGCATCAGGTGCTTGAGCATTATCAACTGGTGCAACTTCCCGTTTCGGCACTGCAAATGCCGTTGCATTGTCCACCACAAGACATTGCACATCATCAACAACTCGAACAGCAGGCACTGGCATCGCTGCAACACTGGGGAGTTTTCCATGTCTGAACTGAACGATCTTCTGACCACCCGTGAGCTACAACGCTGGCGATTAATTCTTGGCGAAGCGGCAGAAACGACGCTTTGTGGGCTGGATGACAACGCCCGGCAGATAGACCACGCGCTGGAGTGGCTGTATGGGCGCGATCCTGAACGGCTCCAGCGTGGTGAACGTTACGGTGGATTAGGTCGTTCAAATCTCACCACCCCTGAGTGGATCAACAGCATTCACACGCTGTTTCCGCAACAGGTGATTGAGCGGCTGGAAAGCGATGCCGTGCTGCGCTACGGCATTGAAGATGTGGTGACGAATCTCGACGTGCTGGAACGTATGCAGCCTTCTGAAAGCCTGCTACGCGCCGTTTTGCACACCAAACATCTGATGAATCCCGAAGTACTGGCTGCCGCCCGCCGGATAGTGCACCAGGTTGTTGAAGAGATTATGGCGCGACTGGCAAAGGAAGTTCGTCAGGCTTTTTCTGGAGTACGCGATCGCCGTCGCCGCTCATTTATTTCACTGGCGCGAAACTTTGATTTCAAAAGTACTCTGCGCGCCAACCTGCAACACTGGCACCCGCAACACGGCAAGTTGTATATCGAATCCCCCCGCTTTAACAGCCGCATTAAACGCCATAGCGAACAATGGCAACTGGTCCTACTGGTTGATCAAAGCGGATCGATGGTTGATTCGGTGATCCACTCCGCAGTGATGGCGGCTTGTTTATGGCAGTTACCCGGCATTCGTACCCATCTGGTCGCTTTTGACACCAGCGTGGTTGATCTCACGGCAGACGTTGCCGATCCGGTAGAGTTATTAATGAAAGTACAACTGGGCGGCGGGACCAATATCGCCAGTGCCGTGGAGTATGGTCGGCAACTTATTGAACAACCTGCAAAAAGTGTCATTATTCTCGTGAGCGATTTTTATGAAGGTGGGTCATCATCATTGCTGACGCATCAGGTGAAAAAGTGTGTCCAGAGCGGCATCAAAGTGCTGGGGCTGGCAGCGCTCGACAGCAACGCAACGCCTTGCTATGACCACGATACGGCCCAGGCGCTGGTTAATGTCGGCGCACAAATAGCCGCAATGACACCGGGCGAGCTGGCTTCCTGGCTTGCGGAGAATCTTCAGTCATGAATTCACTACGTCCGGAATTATTAGAACTGACACCACAGGCACTGACGGCGTTAAGCAATGCCGGTTTTGTTAAGCGCAGCCTTAAGGAACTGGAAAATGGCAACGTCCCGGAAATCAGTCATGAGAACGGCGCTTTAATCGCCACCTTCAGTGACGGTGTCCGTACCCAGCTGGCGAACGGCCAGGCACTGAAAGAGGCTCAGTGCACCTGCGGGGCCAGCGGCATGTGCCGTCATCGCGTGATGCTGGTGTTAAGTTATCAACGACTTTGTGCCACCGCCCAGCCTACGGAAAAAAAAGAAGAAGAGTGGGATCCGGCAATCTGGCTGAAAGAACTGGCTACCTTGCCCGATGCCACCCGCAAACGCGCGCAGGCGCTGGTCGCTAAAGGCATCACCATTGAGTTGTTCTGTGCGCCTGGCGAAATTCCCTCTGCCCGATTACCGATGAGCGATGTGCGTTTTTATTCCCGCAGCAGCATTCGCTTCGCACGCTGTGATTGCATTGAAGGCACACTTTGCGAACATGTCGTACTGGCTGTGCAGGCCTTCGTCGAGGCCAAAACTCAGCAAGCGGAATTTACTCATTTAATCTGGCAGATGCGCAGTGAACACGTCACATCATCTGATGATCCGTTTGCCAGCGAAGAAGGCAAAACGTGTCGTCAATATGTTCAGCAATTAAGCCAGGCATTATGGCTGGGCGGGATAAGTCAACCGCCAATCCATTACGAGGCCGCTTTCAGTCGCGCGCAGCAAGCGGCGGAACGCTGCAACTGGCGATGGGTGAGTGAATCGCTACGGCAATTGCGCGCCAGTGTTGATGCCTTCCACGCCCGTGCCAGCCACTACCATGCCGGAGAATGCTTACGTCAGCTTGCGGCATTAAACAGTCGATTAAATTGCGTACAAGAGATGGCGCGGCGCGACAGTATCGGTGAAGTTCCTCCCATGCCGTGGCGCACGGTCGTTGGCGCTGGTATTGCCGGAGAAGCAAAACTTGATCATCTGCGGCTGGTGTCTTTAGGTATGCGTTGCTGGCAGGATATTGAGCAGTATGGTTTACGCATCTGGTTTACCGATCCCGACACAGGAAGTATTTTGCATCTTTCGCGTAGTTGGCAGAGAAGCGAACAGGAAAACTCACCGGCAGCGACGCGTCGGCTGTTTAGTTTTCAGGCTGGCGCACTGGCAGGTGGGCAAATTGTTTCACAAGCTGCAAAACGCAGTGCCGATGGCGAGCTGCTGTTCGCGACCCGTAACCGCTTGAGTGGCGTTGTTCCACTGTCGCCAGACGCCTGGCTAATGTTGAGCGCGCCGTTGCGCCAGCCGGGCATTGTGGCTTTGCGGGAATATTTACGCCAGCGTCCCCCCGCCTGCATACGACCAATCAACCAGGTCGATAACTTATTTATTCTGCCGATAGCGGAGTGTATTTCGCTCGGTTGGGATAGCAGCCGCCAGACACTGGATGCGCAGGTAATCAGCGGCGAAGGGGAAGATAATGTGCTGACGTTATCCCTTCCGGCATCTGCCTGTTCTCCTTTTGCCGTTGAACGCATGGCGGCGCTTTTGCAACAAACAGACGACCCCGTGAGCCTGGTTTCTGGCTTTGTCAGTTTTGTAGAGGGGCAATTGACACTGGAACCACGGGTGATGATGACAAAAACCCGCGCCTGGGCGCTGGACGCAGAAACTGCGCCTGTGGCACCGCTACCTTCTGCCAGCGTTCTGCCTGTGCCGTCTACCGCTCATCAGTTGCTGATGCGCTGCCAGGCGTTACTTATTCAACTGCTCCATAACGGCTGGCGCTATCAGGAACAGAGTGCTATTGGTCAGGCAGAGTTGCTGGCGAATGACCTCACCGCGGTGGGTTTTTATCGGCTGGCACATGTGTTGGGACAATTTCGTAATACAGAAAGCGAGGCACGGGTAGAAGCAATGAATAACGGTGTTTTGCTTTGCGAACAATTATTCCCCATGCTTCAGCAACAAGGATGAAATAGTGCTTTTTATTAAGAGTTCTACTCCTGTTCCGGACTGCTCACGCCACAGTATTAGGCATATCCTATATAGCCCCTGGTGAGAGTCACCAGTTCCTTGATTAAATAAAATGGAGTTTTACATGAAGGCTTTCAATAAGCTGTTTTCCCTTGTTGTTGCATCTGTTCTGGTTTTCTCTCTTGCTGGCTGCGGTGACAAAGAAGAATCAAAGAAATTCAGCGCCAATCTGAACGGCACTGAAATTGCCATTACCTATGTCTACAAAGGTGACAAGGTGCTTAAGCAATCTTCTGAAACCAAAATTCAATTTGCCTCCATTGGTGCAACCACCAAAGAAGATGCCGCCAGGACACTTGAGCCGTTAAGCGCTAAATACAAAAACATCGCGGGTGTTGAAGAAAAATTAACCTATACCGATACCTACGCGCAGGAAAACGTGACTATTGATATGGAAAAAGTGGATTTTAAAGCCCTGCAGGGTATTTCAGGAATCAACGTTTCTGCTGAAGATGCCAAAAAAGGTATCACTATGGCGCAAATGGAACTGGTGATGAAAGCCGCTGGTTTTAAAGAAGTGAAATAATCTGTCGGCGGCCATGTTTCGCATGGCCGCCATACCCGTCTTAGCTTTTCTTCACATGCTGGCGCGCTGCCAGTCCACGCAGAAAATAACGTAAAAATTGATCGCCGCATTCGCGGAAGTTTTTAT
This sequence comes from Escherichia coli DSM 30083 = JCM 1649 = ATCC 11775, assembly GCF_003697165.2. Taxonomy (GTDB): domain Bacteria; phylum Pseudomonadota; class Gammaproteobacteria; order Enterobacterales; family Enterobacteriaceae; genus Escherichia; species Escherichia coli. The sequence goes on along the minus strand of NZ_CP033092.2, from coordinate 1,809,815 downwards.
GATCCGGTGCACGCATCATCGCCGTAATTTCCGGCATCGAAACGCGGAACTGCTGTTCGGTGAGGATTGCCAGAATGTCATCGGTTTTAAGCGAAAACGCGATGCGTAATTTTTTCAGCACGATGTTGTTATTAATGCGACGCTCCGGCTCCAGTGCCGGAGCAGACTCATCCTTGCCGCGTTTTTCATAAATCAGGCCATTGAGGAATGACGACAAAACAATGTCCGGACAACGCTGAAAACCCTCTTCGTCTTCTTTACGTAGCCAGACGGCGATCTGTTCCGCGGTGGCTTCGACATTACCCAGCGCCAGAATACGCACCAGGTCATTATTATTGGCTTTCAAAATGTAGCGCACGCTGCGCAGAATATCGTTACTTAGCATGAGGCCTTCAGGTGTTGATGAGGCAAAAAGCCATTTTAGCAGTCTTTTACAGGCCAATCGCCTCTTTTAAGCTTTTCAGATAACGGCGGCTGACCGGCACGGTTAAGCCATTACGCAAAATCAACTCGGCCTGGCCGTTATCTTCCAGACGGATCTCCTGTAAATGCGCGAGGTTAACCAGATACTGACGATGGCAGCGCAGTAGTGGTGTACGACTTTCCAGGGTACGTAATGTCAGTTCGGTAAAGCCCTCTTTCCCTTCGTGACTGGTAACGTAGACACCGCTCATCCGACTGCTGACAAATGCCACATCTTTCATTTGCAGCAAATAAATCCGACTATGCCCCGTACAAGGGATAAATTTCAGCGCCTGTTGATTTTCCGGTAACAACGAAACATCCTGCTTGCTGCGCTCCTGACGCAATCGCGCCAGCGTTTTCTCCAGTCGCGCTTCATCAATTGGCTTCAGCAGATAATCAAAGGCATGTTCTTCAAAGGCTTTAATGGCGTATTCGTCAAACGCGGTGAGAAAAACAATATACGGGCGATGTTCCGGGTCGAGCATCCCCACCATTTCCAGACCACTGATGCGCGGCATCTGGATATCGAGAAACAGCACATCCGGGCGCAGTTTATGCACCGCGCCGATCCCTTCTACGGCGTTTGAACACTCTCCAACGATTTCAATATCGCTCTGCTCCTGCAAAAATACGCGCAGGTTCTCCCGTGCAAGCGGTTCATCATCGACAATTAAGACTTTAATCATGCCTCGTCCCTCCATGGTAGTCGTAACGTTATTCGGGTGTAACTATCAGGCTCACAGGCGACGCTTATCCCATAGTCATCGCCAAACCGTTCACGTAAACGCTTATCCACCAGATTCATCCCCAGCCCACTGGCATTGGTTACCGGTTGATACAAACCGGCATTGTCTTCGATCTCCAGCATCAAATGTTGCCCCTCACGTCGGGCGCTGATTGCCACTCGCCCTGTATCCAACAGTTGTGATGTCCCATGTTTAATGGCGTTTTCCACTATCGGTTGCAGGGTAAACGCGGGCAATTGCTGCTGGGATAATTCTTGCGGAATAGCAATGTTGACCTGCAACCGCGACTGGAAGCGCGCCTTTTCAATTTGCAGATAAGCGTTCACATGTTCAATTTCGTCGGCGAGAGTAACAAACTCCGAAGGCCGCTTTAAGTTTTTGCGGAAAAAAGTAGAAAGATACTGCACCAGCTGGCTGGCCTGTTCGCTGTCGCGGCGGATCACCGCTTTAATGGTGTTAAGCGCATTAAACAAAAAATGGGGATTCACCTGGGCGTGAAGCAGTTTGATCTCTGACTGGGTGAGCATCGCTTTTTGCCGCTCATATTGCCCGGCGAGGATCTGCGCCGAAAGCAGTTGCGCAATCCCCTCGCCCAGCGTGCGGTTGATTGAACTGAATAAACGGTTTTTGGCTTCATACAATTTGATGGTACCCATCACTCGCTGATTTTCACCACGCAACGGAATGACCAGCGTCGACCCCAGTTTGCATTGCGGATGCAAAGAGCAACGGTAAGGCACTTCGTTGCCATCAGCGTAGACCACTTCACCGGTTTCAATCGCTTTTAAAGTATAAGTCGAAGAAATTGGTTTGCCGGGTAAATGGTGGTCGTCACCAATTCCGGTAAAGGCCAGCAATTTCTCTCGATCGGTAATCGCGACTGCACCAATATCCAGCTCCTGATACAGCACCTGTGCCACTTTCATGCTGTTCACTTCGTTAAACCCCTGGCGCAAAATGCCTTCCGTCGAGGCCGCCACTTTCAGCGCAGTGGCAGAAAAAGCCGAAGTGTATTTTTCAAACATCGCGCGTTTATCGAGCAATATACGCATAAACAGTGCCGCGCCGACGGTATTGGTGACCATCATTGGCGCAGCAATATTACTCACCAGACGCACCGCATCTTCATAAGGTCGGGCGATCGCCAGGATGATCAACATTTGCACCATTTCAGCGACGAACGTGACGGCACCGGCGGTAATGGGGTTAAAGACTTTATCAGTGCGCCCGCGACGGATCAGGATGCTGTGTACCAGGCCGCCGAGCAATCCTTCAACGATGGTCGAGATCATGCAACTTAGCGCGGTCATGCCCCCCATCGAATATCGATGTAACCCGCCGGTCAGACCAACCAGCCCACCGACGACCGGACCGCCGAGTAAGCCGCCCATTACCGCACCTATCGCACGGGTATTGGCAATAGAATCGTCAATGTGCAACCCAAACCAGGTGCCCATGATGCAGAAGATGGAAAAGACGATGTAGCAGAGAAATTTATGCGGCAGACGAACCGTGACCTGCATTAACGGTATGAATAATGGCGTTTTACTCATTAACCACGCAATGACTAAAAAAACGCACATCTGCTGAAGCAGCAGCAACACCAGATTAAAATCGTACATACCCGCAAACCACACTTCCCTTTAAAACGCGTAACATACATTGCTTGCGTTTAACTTTCTTTGAACTCTTGCAGAAAAATGAGAATTCGTGAGTACGATCACTCAAAATCGCCTGGCAAAAATAAAATCACCCTATAGATGCACAAAAAACGGGCAAAACTACCTGGTTCGCAAAACTGCGTCTAAAGTTAAACCGGGACCTCGCGAGCAAGGGTGAGACGATGGCGCTTTACACAATTGGTGAAGTGGCGTTGCTTTGTGATATTAACCCTGTCACGTTACGCGCGTGGCAGAGGCGTTACGGATTGCTGAAACCACAACGGACAGACGGCGGTCATCGGCTGTTCAACGATGCCGATATTGACCGGATCCGCGAGATCAAACGCTGGATCGACAACGGCGTGCAGGTCAGCAAAGTAAAAATGCTGCTCAGTAATGAAAATGTTGATGTGCAGAACGGCTGGCGCGATCAGCAAGAAACATTACTGACTTACCTGCAAAGCGGCAATCTGCATAGCCTGCGAACGTGGATCAAAGAGCGCGGTCAGGATTACCCCGCCCAGACACTCACCACACATCTGTTTATTCCTCTGCGCCGACGGCTTCAGTGCCAACAAGCGACTCTCCAGGCGCTGCTGGCGATCCTCGACGGCGTACTGATCAACTACATCTCTATTTGCCTGGCTTCGGCGCGCAAAAAACAGGGTAAAGATGCACTGGTGGTTGGCTGGAATATTCAGGATACCACTCGTCTGTGGCTGGAGGGCTGGATTGCCAGTCAACAAGGATGGCGCATTGATGTCCTCGCCCACTCGCTCAATCAACTACGCCCTGAACTGTTCGAAGGCCGTACATTGCTGGTATGGTGCGGTGATAATCGAACCTCCGCCCAACAACAGCAACTCACCAGTTGGCAGGAACAAGGCCATGATATTTTCCCACTCGGCATTTAATGATTCGTTAACAAATGCGCTTTACTGTACAATCCTTTCGTTAACATAAGGAGTGCATTATGCGCATAGCTAAAATTGGGGTCATCGCCCTGTTCCTGTTTATGGCGTTAGGCGGAATTGGTGGCGTCATGCTCGCAGGTTATACCTTTATTTTGCGTGCTGGCTGAACGCCTGCACCAGCCTTTCAAACAGGCGGTCTGCGATGATCGCCGCCAGTGCCACCAGTAACGCCCCCTGGATCACATACGCGGTATTAAATCCGCTAAGCCCGATGATGATCGGCGTACCCAGCGTGCTGGCCCCTACCGTTGAGGCGATCGTCGCCGTACCAATGTTGATAATCACCGAAGTTCGCACGCCCGCCAGAATCACCGGAGCCGCCAGCGGTAGCTCGACCTTACGCAGTCGCTGACCACGACTCATTCCCATACCTTTCGCAACTTCTGTCACGCTGGCATCAATCGCTCCCAGCCCGGCAAGTGTCGCCTGCAGGACGGGCAGCACGCCGTAAAGGATCAAGGCGATAATCGCTGGTTTCAGACCAAAGCCGATCACCGGAACGGCAATCGCCAGCACTGCAACGGGCGGAAAAGTCTGTCCAACGGCGGCAATAGTTTCCACCAGTGGACGAAATCCCGCGCCCCAAGGGCGAGTGACAGCAATTCCGGCACCAGTACCAATGATCACCGCAAACAAACTCGAAATTCCCACCAGCCAGAAATGAGCCAGTGCCAGAGCTGCAAAGCTTTCCTGCTGATAAACGGGTCGTGGCAGTTGTGGGAACAAGGCAGCAAACAGCGGCTGGCTGTAAGGCAGCCAGAAAATCAGCGCCACAAACAGAGCAATCAGCCAGAACAGCGGATCGCGCAACATCTTCATACGATTACGCCTCCTCCAGCAGATCCTGAAAATGCAGCGTGCCGCAAGGCTCGCCCTGCGTGTTCACCACCGGCAGCACCTCGCATCCCCGCGCGACAAACAGAGAAAGCGCATCGCGTAGCGTCATCTCTTCTGCCAGCGCCTCACCTTCTGCCCGTTCTTCGCGACGCACGTAATCCGCCACGCTACGTAACGAAAGCAGGCGGACACCCAGTTCACTATGCCCAAAAAACTGGCGGACAAAATCATTCGTCGGACGAGTCAGCATCGTCAGCGGATTGCCCTGCTGCACCACTTCACCGTGATCCATCAACACCAGATGTTCTGCCAGTCGTAGCGCCTCATCAATATCATGAGTGACCAGCACAATGGTACGCCCCAGCAAACGGTGTATGCGCGTCATCTCTTGTTGCAACGCGCCGCGCGTTACCGGGTCCAGCGCGCCAAAAGGTTCATCCATCAGTAAGACTTGCGGATCGGCAGCCAGCGCGCGGGCCACTCCCACACGTTGCTGCTGACCACCGGAAAGCTGATGCGGATAACGCTCACGCAAATTTGGCTCCAGCCCCAGTAGCGCCATTAATTCGTCGATACGATCGTCGATCCGCGCCCGTGACCATTTTTGTAATTGCGGCACGGTGGCAATATTTTGCGCCACGCTCCAGTGGGGAAACAGGCCAATAGATTGAATGGCATAGCCCATCCGGCGGCGCAACTCCAGCACTGGCAGCGAGCGAATTTCTTCTCCGGCAAAGCGGATCACGCCACTGTCATGCTCCACCAGGCGGTTAATCATTTTCAGAGTGGTGGATTTACCGGAACCCGACGTGCCAATCAGTACCGAAAAACTCCCTTCCTGAAAATTGAGATTGAGATCGTTAACGGCTTTTTGTGCGCCGAACAGTTTGCTGACATGGCTAAATTCAATCATTACGTTTCACCTTCAGCAGTGCGATAAGCAAATCGAACAGCGCGTCGGTAAGCACCGCCAGAACAATTACCGGGATCACCCCCAGCAACACTAAATCAATGGCACTGCTTAGCAGCCCCTGGAAAACCAGCGCACCAAAACCGCCTGCGCCGATTAACGCCGCAATCACCGCCATGCCAACGGTTTGTACCATCACCACCCGCAGGCTGCGCAGAAATACCGGTAACGCCAGCGGTAACTGAACATGCAGGAAACGCTGCACCCCGCTCATCCCCATCGCTCTGGCGCTCTCCAGCACATCGCGCGGGATCTGGTTCAAGCCGACTACTACGCCGCGCACCAGCGGCAGCAAGGCATAGAGCACCAGCGCAATCAGTGCGGGTGTCATTCCGGTTCCTGCTATGCCGAGCATTCCCAGCCACGGAAAGGCCGTAACCAGCGCGGCAAGCGGCGCAATCAGCAGGCCAAAGAGCGCTATCGAAGGCACGGTCTGAATGACATTCAGCAGAGAAAAAATCGCTCCCTGCCGCGCGGTGGAAAAGTAGCACCAGATGCCCAACGGCACACCAATCACTAACGCAGGCAGCACCGCACCAAACAGCAACGTCAGATGTTGTGCCAGCGCGTCGTCAAACACATCCTGACGGTTGGCGTATTCTTTCATTAACGAGAGATCGTTAAGCGTGCCGGAGTACAGCAACCACAGCGGAATAATGGCAATCTGCATATGCAACAACCAGCGCCACAGCGGATGCGTGGAGATTCGGCGGATGGCATCGCTACAGGCCAGCAGTGCCAGCGCCGCAGCCAGCCAGAAACCACTGCCGAGGCTGGTACGCGCCAGCGCACTGCCATTTTGCGCCAGTTGTGTCGCCGCCTTTCCAGCTCCCCACACCAGCAATACGAAGACGAATTGCGCCAGAATGAGTGCAAAAATGCTGCCTTTTTTAGCGGGAATAAAACAGGCTGTCAGCCAGGCGCAACCAACGCCCACCAGCATCCAGAGAGTTTGCGGCCACAGCTGCCAGAGATGACGCCCCTCACCCGAAACTAAACGATTAGGTGCGTAACTGATAAACGGCAGCGCCGCTGCGATTGCCGTCAGCAACAGCAGCAGCGCCAGAACAGGATTAATACGGAAATAAGTCACGGGAAATTACTTCGTCCACCCTTTTTGTTTCAGGTAGTCGGCTGCCACTTTTTTGGCATCCAGTCCTTCCACTGCAATGCTGGCATTCAGCTGCTGCAATGTTTTTTCATCGAGGCTGGCGAAGACTGGCTGTAGCCACTGTGCTATTTGCGGATACTCTTTCAGCACCGACTCACGCACCACTGGCGCAGGCGCGTAGATAGGTTGCACGCCTTGCGGATCGCTTAAGGTTTGCAGCCCCAGCGCCGCAACCGGGCCGTCGGTGCCGTAAGCCATTGCGGCATTAACACCAGAAGTTTGCTGGGCAGCGGCTTTGATCGTCACCGCCGTGTCACCACCGGCCAGTGACAGCAACTGATCCTGACCGAGCTTAAAGCCATAGGCTTTTTCAAACGCGGGTAAGGCATCGGCGCGTTCAATAAACTCTGCCGAGGCTGCCAGTTTGAAGTTGCCACCCTCTTTCAGATAACGACTCAGCTCGGCAAGCGAAGTGAGTTTGTTTTTCTCTGCCACATCCTGACGCACGGCGATGGTCCAGGTGTTATTTGCAGGCGCGGGCGTCAGCCAGATTAACTTGTTTTGCTCTGCATCGAGTTTTTTGACTTTCTCATAGCCTTGCTGCGCGTTTTTCCATGCCGTATCGTTTTCATCTTTAAAGAAAAACGCGCCATTGCCAGTATATTCCGGATAGATATCCAGCTCGCCAGAAGTGATCGCCCCGCGCACTACGGGAGTCGTTCCCAGCTGCACTTTATTTACCGTAGGAACGCCGTGACTTTCCAGCACCTGCAAAATGATATTGCCGAGCAGCGCGCCTTCCGTATCGATTTTTGAACCAACCTTAACGGGGGAAGCCGCCTGTAGCGGCAGGCTCACGGCTGCCAACAAAACCAGTGAACCTGCCCAGACCTTTGAGAGTGGCATGATGCTTTCCTCATTCTTTTACTGTTGTTTTCAGCGAATTAAGAGAAAAGCATAGTTGATAATGGCGGAGTTAGCCTGAGCGGACGGATTCAGTTGCAGAATCAGATAAATACTTAAAAGGCATATTTTGCCCGGCGTTTCTTGCCGGATGCGGCGTAAACGCCTTATCCGGCCTACAAACATCGAAAATTACAGCAACTCAAACTCGCCTTTCTTAACGCGTGCGGAATCAGTGCCGATGAAGACATTGAACTTGCCAGGCTCGGCGTCATATTTCATCTGTTGATTCCAGAACTTCAGCGCCTCAATATCGATTGGGAAGCTGACGGTCTGAGTTTCGCCCGGTTTCAGGGTGATTTTCTCAAAGCCTTTCAGCTGCTTCACCGGGCGACTCATGGAAGCCGTCACATCCTGCAAGTACATCTGTACTACCGTGGCCCCTTCGCGTTTACCGGTGTTCGTCACCTGCACGCTGGCCGTCACTTTGCCGTCACGCTTCATGGTCGGCGCAGAAAGTTTCACATCAGAGACGGTGAAAGTGGTATAGCTCAGACCATAGCCGAACGGATAAAGCGCCCCGTTAGCTTCATCAAAATAACGCGAAGTGTATTTGTTCGGCTTGTCGGCATTATACGGACGCCCGGTATTCAGATGGCTGTAGTACACCGGGATCTGCCCGACAGAACGCGGGAAGGACATCGGCAGCTTGCCGGACGGGTTATAATCGCCAAACAATACATCGGCAATTGCATTACCGCCTTCAGTCCCCGCAAACCAGGTTTCCAGAATCGCATCAGCCTGCTGATCTTCTTTCACCAGCGCCAGCGGACGCCCGTTCATCAGCACCAGCACCAGCGGTTTACCGGTGGCTTTCAGCGCCGCAATCAAGTCACGTTGGCTTTGCGGAATAGTGATATCGGTACGACTGGAAGCTTCGTGCGCCATCCCCTGAGCTTCACCGACCACAGCCACCACCACATCAGATTGTTTCGCGGTTTGCACTGCTTCATCAAGCATCTCTTGCGGCGAACGCGGATCAACTTTGACCGCCTCTTCATACTGATTCAGGAAATCGATAATGCCTTTGTCACTGGTAACGTTCGCCCCTTTGGCATACAGCACTTTACCGTTTTCACCGACGGCGTTTTTAATCCCTGTTAGCACAGTAACAGATTGATCGGCGACACCTGCCGCCGACCAGCTTCCCATCACGTCACGCTTGCTGTCTGCCAGCGGGCCAACCACCGCAATGGTTGCAGATTTTTTCAGCGGCAGCGTTTCGAGACGGTTTTTCAGCAACACCAGGCTTTCGCGCGCCACTTCACGCGCTTCTTTACGGTGCAGGCGGCTTTCGGCATTGGTATCCACCGGGTCAGACTCTTTCGGCCCCAAATGGCTGTATGGGTCGTTAAACAATCCCATATCATATTTAACGTTCAGTACATGGCGGGCAGCATCGTCCAGCTCTTCCATCGTCACTTTGCCGGATTTGATCAACCCAGGCAGATACTTCGAGTAATACTCGTCGCTCATGCTCATGTTGATTCCGGACTTCAGCGCCACGCGTACCGCATCCTCTGGGTCTGCCGCCGTGCCATGTTTAATCAGCTCTTTGATTGCGCCGTGATCGGAAACGGTGATGCCTTTAAAGCCCCACTGGTCGCGCAGAACATCTTTCAGCAGCCAGGAGTCGGAGGTGGCTGGCGTGCCGTTCAGCGAGTTCAGCGCCACCATCACCGCACCGCTGCCTGCATCCAGCCCCGCTTTGTACGGCGGCATATAGTCGTTAAACAGGCGCTGCGGACTCATATCGACGGTGTTGTACTCTTTACCGCCTTCTACCGCGCCGTATGCGGCAAAGTGTTTGACGCTGGTCATCACCGAGTAGCGATCTGCCGGGCTTTTACCCTGCATCGCTTCCACCATGGTTTTGCCCATTATTGAGGTGAGATACGTATCTTCGCCAAAACCTTCGGAAGCACGTCCCCAGCGCGGATCGCGCGAGACATCGACCATCGGTGCCCAGGTCATATTCAGGCCATCATCTGCCGCTTCATAAGCAGAGACACGCCCGACTGTTTTCACCGCATCGAGGTTAAAAGACGAAGCCAGACCGAGACTAATCGGGAACACCGTGCGCTGACCGTGCAGCACGTCGTAAGCAAAGAAAAGAGGAATTTTCAGGCGGCTTAATTCCATCACCTGATCCTGCATGGCGCGGATATCCTGACGGGTTACAGTGTTGAAAATCGCCCCAACCTGACCGTCTTTGATCATCTCGCGGATCGCCTCTTTCGGGTTATCCGGGCCGACGCTGATTAAGCGCAGCTGACCAATTTTCTCGTCAACTGTCATTTTCTTAAGCAGTTCGGTGACGAACGCATCCCGCGCTTCGGGCGTTAATGGATGGTTGCCGAATAAATCATCCGCCAGTGCTGGCTGCAGGGCCAGACTCACCGCGATTCCTACTGAACATAGCCATTTCATATGGATTTTTCTTCCTTTGTTGCCCGACGTGGCAGCGAAAATGGTGCAAAAACCGTAGTTTGCCATAAGCATGATGGAGAGAGAAAAAGAATGCTCAGTTTATTGTCTGAATTTTCAAAATATTCACTCGCTGAATTGTCATACAAGGCGCTATTCTAGTTTGTGATATTTTTTCGCCACCACAAGGAGTGGAAAATGTCTTCCATGACAACAACTGATAATAAAGCCTTTTTGAATGAACTTGCCCGTCTGGTCGGTCATTCACACCTGCTCACCGATCCCGCCAAAACGGCCCGCTATCGCAAGGGCTTCCGTTCTGGTCAGGGCGACGCGCTGGCTGTCGTTTTCCCTGGCTCACTACTGGAATTGTGGCGGGTGCTGAAAGCCTGCGTCACCGCTGACAAAATTATTCTGATGCAGGCTGCCAATACAGGCCTGACCGAAGGATCGACGCCAAACGGTAACGATTATGATCGCGATATCGTGATCATCAGCACCCTGCGTCTCGACAAGCTGCACGTTCTCGGCAAGGGCGAACAAGTGCTGGCCTATCCGGGCACCACGCTCTATTCACTGGAAAAAGCCCTCAAACCGCTGGGACGCGAACCGCACTCAGTGATTGGATCATCGTGTATAGGCGCATCGGTCATCGGCGGTATTTGTAACAACTCGGGCGGCTCGCTGGTGCAACGTGGCCCGGCGTATACCGAAATGTCATTATTCGCGCGTATAAATGAAGATGGCAAACTGACGCTGGTGAACCATCTGGGGATTGATCTGGGCGAAACGCCGGAGCAGATCCTTAGCAAGCTGGATGACGATCGCATCAAAGATGACGATGTGCGCCACGATGGTCGTCACGCCCACGATTATGACTATGTCCACCGCGTTCGTGATATTGAAGCCGACACGCCCGCACGTTATAACGCTGATCCGGATCGGTTATTTGAATCTTCTGGTTGCGCAGGGAAGCTGGCCGTCTTTGCAGTACGTCTTGATACCTTCGAAGCGGAAAAAAATCAGCAGGTGTTTTATATCGGCACCAACCAGCCGGAAGTGCTGACCGAAATCCGCCGTCATATTCTGGCTAATTTCGAAAATCTGCCGGTTGCCGGGGAATATATGCACCGGGATATCTACGATATTGCGGAAAAATACGGCAAAGACACCTTCCTGATGATTGATAAGTTAGGCACCGACAAGATGCCGTTCTTCTTTAATCTCAAGGGACGCACCGATGCGATGCTGGAGAAAGTGAAATTCTTCCGTCCGCATTTTACCGACCGTGCAATGCAAAAATTCGGTCACCTGTTCCCCAGCCATTTACCGCCGCGCATGAAAAACTGGCGCGATAAATACGAGCATCATCTGCTGTTAAAAATGGCGGGCGATGGCGTCGGTGAAGCAAAATCGTGGCTAGTGGATTATTTCAAACAGGCCGAGGGCGATTTCTTTGTCTGTACGCCGGAGGAAGGCAGCAAAGCGTTTTTACACCGTTTCGCCGCTGCGGGCGCAGCAATTCGTTATCAGGCTGTGCATTCCGATGAAGTCGAAGACATTCTGGCGCTGGATATCGCTCTGCGGCGTAACGACACCGAATGGTATGAGCATTTACCGCCGGAGATCGACAGCCAGCTGGTGCACAAGCTCTATTATGGCCATTTTATGTGCTATGTCTTCCATCAGGATTACATCGTGAAAAAAGGCGTGGATGTGCATGTGTTGAAAGAACAGATGCTGGAACTGCTACAGCAGCGCGGCGCGCAATACCCTGCCGAGCATAACGTCGGTCATTTGTATAAAGCACCGGAAACGTTGCAGAAGTTTTATCGCGAGAACGATCCGACCAACAGTATGAATCCGGGGATTGGTAAAACCAGTAAGCGGAAAAACTGGCAGGAAGTGAAATAAAAATTACGGATGGCAGAGTATCGCCATCCGTACTTCATTTAATCGTTCTGTGCCGTCTGCCCCGCCGCCGCCATTTGGGCGGCTTTTTGTTTTTTATAGCTCAACGCTGCTGCCGGAACAGGCATCACTTTACCGGTTTCAATCCAGGTACGCAGGCGGCTGGCATCGGCAAAATGGGTATATTTGCCAAACGCGTCCATCACTACCAGCGCCACCGGTTTATTATTGATAACCGTGCGCATCACCAGACAATGGCCCGCCGCATTGGTAAAACCGGTTTTGGTTAACTGAATATTCCAGTTATCACGATACACCAGATGGTTAGTATTGCGGAACGGCAGCGTATACGTCGGGTTAGAGAAGGTTGCCATATCTTCCCGGGTAGTACTTAACTGCCCGATCAACGGATATTGTTTGCTGGCAATGAGTAGTTTGGTTAAGTCACGGGCGGTTGAAACGTTATGCACCGACAATCCGGTTGGTTCAACAAAGCGCGTGTTGTTCATTCCGAGCGATTTCGCTTTCGCGTTCATCGCCTTAATAAAGGCTTTGTAACCACCGGGATAATGGTGCGCAAGACTTGCCGCCGCGCGGTTTTCTGAAGACATCAGCGCCAGCAACAGCATATCTTTACGGCTGATTTCGCTGTTCAGTCTTACGCGCGAATAGACCCCTTTCATCTCCGGCGTCTGGCTGATATCCACTTTTAGTTTTTCATCCAGCGGCAGTCGTGCATCCAGCACAACCATCGCGGTCATTAATTTGCTGATAGACGCAATCGGACGCACCAGATCCGGGTGGTTCGAATAGATCACTTTGTTGGTATTCAGATCAACAATCATCGCGCTACCGGAGGCAATTTCCGGTTGTGACGCGGTGGTAGCGGCTACCGTTTTCGCAACGGCCTGCGGTGCAAAAGGCACAGCCAGCATCAGGGCCAGGCTAAATAAAGAAACTCGAAATTTCGGCATGATGAGCATTCAGATAGTGGTTCACGCGCACGGGTTGCGCACCGCCGGAGTAAGGATTTACTGAGGCTAGCGACGCCATCATAACGAGCAAAAAGTGCGATCGTCAAAGAAGAATCGTGAGGAAATGCTGCATTGCTGACATTTACGCCAGCAATGCAGCGCAAAAGAACTTTCTAGAACAAACGATAACCGTAGCCCCATAGTATAACGGTAAGGGCGAGCAGCACTTCCAGCACCAGCACGCCTATCGCCAGTGTCGAACTGGAGAAGCTAAGTCCTTCCTCTTTGTTGATATTCAGGAAGCTCGGAATACCGAGATACAGCAGGTAGCCGGTGTAAAACAGCGCCACCGTGCCGACCAGCGCACACAACCAGACCAGCGGGTAAAGCGCCACCAGACCGCTTAAAAACAGCGGAGTTGCAACGTAGCCCGCGAAGACCATGCAGTGCGCAAGTGACGGACGCTGCGGATAATTACGCGCCATCCACCAGATGACCCGCCCCATCACCGCAACCCCAGCCAGCATAACGCCGTAAAACAAGACAGCCAGCGCCAGTCCGGTAAACCAGGATAACTTCAGGATAGTGCCATCGCCAAAATTCCAGCCAATCTGTGTAGTGCCAATGAAGGCGCAAATCACCGGAATCGCCGCCATCAGCAAAACGTGGTGGGTGTAGTGATGAGAAATCGTTTCGTTTTCGCGATTAATCACCTGCATTTCACGATCGGGATGGGAAAACAGTCCCCAGACATGGCTCATACCGCCCCCTTGTTGTGAGTTCATGAACCTGACAGTTCAAGTATAAGTCAGCTTGTGATTATTTTTTGTTCGCTCATGTAATTTGCACCGTCTGATGTACGTCCTTTTTCAGCGTGAATGATTCACAGGGTGTATGCTTACAGGCAAGCAAAGGGAGACAGACTGTCCTATGGATCTCAATACACTCATCTCACAATATGGTTATGCCGCGCTGGTGATCGGTAGCCTGGCGGAAGGTGAAACCGTGACTTTGCTGGGAGGCGTTGCGGCACATCAGGGGCTATTAAAGTTCCCGCTGGTGGTACTTTCTGTGGCGCTTGGCGGCATGATTGGCGACCAGGTGCTTTATCTGTGCGGGCGGCGGTTTGGCGGCAAGCTGTTACGCCGTTTCTCGAAACATCAGGATAAAATTGAGCGGGCGCAGAAACTTATCCAACGCCATCCGTATCTGTTTGTCATTGGTACGCGTTTTATGTATGGCTTTCGGGTCATTGGCCCGACGCTGATTGGTGCCAGCCAGCTGCCGCCGAAAATCTTTCTGCCGCTGAATATTCTCGGCGCATTTGCCTGGTCGCTGATTTTTACCACTATCGGTTACGCTGGTGGGCAGGTGATTGCGCCGTGGTTGCACAATCTCGACCAGCATTTGAAGCACTGGGTCTGGTTGATTCTGGTCGTGGTTCTGGTGGTAGGCGTGCGCTGGTGGCTGAAACGGCGCGGGAAGAAAAAGCCGGATCATCAGGCGTAAAACTATTGCCCTGGATAAGGTGTTCGCGCCGCATCCGACATCCGGTGCACCATGCCTGATGCGACGCTGGCGTGTCTTATCTGGCCTAACCCAATGAAATAACCACTCACCTCATTGCGCTACTCCGGCTTAAACTGCGGATTTGCCAGCATAAAACCGCCATCGACAATCAGCGACTGCCCGGTGGTGTAATTGGCGCCTTCGGAACATAGCCAGGCCACCAGGCTGGCAATCTCATGCGTTGTGCCAAAACGTCGCAAGGGAATCGAAGGCTCCGCGTCGGGCTTCACGTCGCCGCCATCCATGCCGTTCATTGGCGTGGCGATCGCCCCAGGTGCGACTGCGTTCACCAAAATTTTATGCCTGACCAACTCCAGCGCCATTGCTTTGGTTAACCCGCCGAGCGCATGTTTAGCGGCTGTGTAGGCGCTGGCATCCGGCAGCGGCGTATGTTCATGTACCGATGTAATGTTGATGATGCGACCGCCCTGCCCTTGCTTCACCATCTGGCGGGCAGCAATTTGCGAGCATAAAAATGCACCATCGACATCAACGGTAAAAATCTTGCGCCACTCATCGAAAGCCATATCAAGAAACGGCGCTTTGGTCATTGCGCCCGCATTATTCACCAGCACATCAATACGCCACAGCCGTTGAATAAGTTTCTCCAGCGCCTGCGCACCTTCTGGTAGATTGCCGAGATCCAGTTGCACGATCTCCGCACGTACGCCATGGCTAACCACCTTACGCGCGGTATCTTTTGCCCCTTCTTCATCTGAGTGCCAGGTAATGCCAATATCAAACCCCTGCTGCGCCAGTAATAACGCGCACTCTTTGCCGATCCCCGAATCGGAGGCGGTAATTATCGCGACCTGTGCCATCGAGTTCTCCACTTAACGCTCAACAAACGTTAAGTATAGAAGGCGCATATCATCAGCGTTTGTACCCCCCGCCCAGCGCACCAGTGAGTTGAATGGAGGCATCCAGCCACTGCCCTTGCAATAACAGGCCATTGGCCCGCTCACGCAGCGCCGGGATTCTGGCTTCGCTGACCCGGGAACCAGCAATGAGGCCCGCGTTAAAGCGGGCCTGCGCAAGACCTACTACACGCAAGGCATCGCGCTCAATTTGCGCCTGATGCTGGTTTTTCTCCGCCAGTGTCTGAACCTGACTGGCTGCCCGCGCCACGTCATTCACCGCTTCAACCACCGCTTTGTTGTAGCTGGCGATAGACAAGTTGCTTTCGGCTTTTGCGATATCGAGGTTGGCGTTAAGACGACCACTATCGAAAATGGGTAGCGTCAGGCCTGCCGTAACGCCCATTTGCTGCGCGGAATGACGGAACAGATCGCTTAAGTGCAACGCATCCTGTTGCAGGAAGGCCATCAGGTTGATGTCAGGATAAAATGCCGCTTTTGCCGCATCAATAGTGCTTAACGATGACTCAACGTACCAGTGCGCCGCCTGCAAATCTGCCCGCCGCGCCAGTAAGGAGTACCCCAGTTCATCAGGAAGCTGGCTTGCCACTTTCGGCAACGCGACCGGTTTAAGCTTCAGTGACTTTGTCTGGTGATTTGTGAGTGCATTTAACCGTGCCTCAATAATTTTCATTTTACCCGCGACATCGTTGAGCTGCTGCCGGGTTTTGCTGGCATTAATATCGGTTTCCACACCTTCAACTGAAGAAGTAATCCCGTTCTGATATAGCTGGCGATCGGTCGCGATAATGGTGTTCTGCTCTTTTTCGATTTGCTGCAAGACCGTGTTTAACGCCGCCTGGGTTTGCCACTCCCAGTACAGGCGGGCTACGCTGCCAGCCAGCAATTGGCGGGTTTGCTCGCGTTCCGCCGCCCGTGCTTTAACCGTACCCAGGCGAGCAGTAACCTCCGCCCGATTCTTTCCCCAGATATCGAGATGCCAGCCCGCCGTTAAGCCAAAAGTACCGTTGGTGTACCACGGACCGGTCGTACCTGCGGCCGGATCGTTCAGAGCAAACGGCCCCATTAACCCTTCTGCCGACATTTTTTGCCGCTCCATATCCGCAGAAAAGTCGAGCTGCGGACCATCCTGAGTGGCAATTGCCTTCGCCTGGGCTTCAGCCAGCTGAATGCGCTGTTCAGCCACCTGCATATCCGGTGCGCTCTGTAGTGCATTATTAATTAAGGAAGTGAGTTGATTATCGTGATACTCCAGCCACCATTGGCTGTCTGGCCAACCATTTTTCAGCGCCGTGGGTAATACGGTGTCAACTTGTGCAGCGGGCGTTTGCTGGCTTAACACCTGGCGGGTTTCATGCATAGGTGCACACCCGGCCAGCATCAGTAACAGCGGAAAACAGGCGATGGCGGGATAAAAGGAATCACGATTCATGGGGGAATAATCAGGTAAGAAAAGGTGCGCGGAGATTACCGTGTGTTGCGATATATTTTTTAGTTTCGCGTGGCAATACATCAGTAGCAATAAAACGACATATCCAGAAAAATATACACTAAGTGAATGATATCTTTCGATTTATCTTAATCGTTTATGGATAACGGCAAAGGGCTTCGTTTTTTCCTATACTTATTCAGCACTCACAAATAAAGGAACGCCAATGAAAATTATACTCTGGGCTGTATTGATTATTTTCCTGATTGGGCTACTGGTGGTGACTGGCGTATTTAAGATGATATTTTAAAAATCAGATATGGCATATAAGTTGTCAGGTCAGTAACTCGATATTTTGTGTACTTGATTTGCAAACAGCTCCGGTGTTGGTGGCGTCAAAATCGCTGAAGCGTTCCCCGAAGGCCGGGGCAGCCCACATGGATGTGGGCTGAGGGCGCGTCTTACAAGGACGTTACCTCGCGCCCGATCCGGTAGCCGAAGGGGATAAGCTGAAGGTACCGCGCAGCGGCGATTTTGTTCGCCAGAGCCCGGGGGTGCAGGGGGAGGAGGCGATTGTCCTCCCCCTGCGCGCTCCTTGCGCCAGTGGCAATATGTGGCTTAGCTCATGAAAGGAGCGCAACAAGATGATGAAGCTGAATAAGCGATTCATTGTCTCAGATAAGCTGCGATTCCACTATTATCGCAGCTTATCGATATCAATGGCCTGAATAGCCCTTGCAATATCAGGGGAATTATTCAACACCCGAACATGCTGAAATAATTCCGTTGCTTCATCGTATTCTTTACGCAAATAACTCAACCACTGTTTAATCCGCGCAACGTGATATAACCCGGTATCGCCCTGCTTTTCCAGACGGGTATATTTTTGCAGCAAAGCAACCACCTCCGGCCACGGCATTCGCGGTTCGTTATATTTCACCACACGGCTCAGGTTGGGAATATTGAGCGCCCCGCGACCAATCATCACTGCGTCGCAGCCGCTGATCGCCATGCATTGTTGCGCACTCTGCCAGTCCCAGATTTCACCGTTGGCAATCACCGGAATATTAAGCCGCTGGCGAATCTCGCCAATCGCCTGCCAGTCAATATGTTCCGCGCGGTAACCCTGCTCTTTTGTCCGCCCATGTACTACCAGCTCCGTAGCACCAGCCTGTTGAACCGCATCGGCGATTTCAAATTTCTTCTCACCGCTGTCCCAGCCCAGACGCACTTTTACGCTGACAGGCAAATGCGCCGGTACAGCTTCGCGCATCGCTTTTGCACCCTGGTAGATGAGTTCAGGATCTTTCAGTAACGTTGCCCCACCACCGCTACCGTTAACCGTTTTCGACGGGCAGCCGCAGTTAAGATCCACGCCCCAGGAGCCTAACTCCACCGCACGGGCGGCGTTCTCTGCCAGCCACTGTGGGAACTGCCCTAACAACTGCACGCGCACCAGCGTACCGGATGGTGTCCGGCTGGCATTTTGTAGCTCAGGGCAAATGCGATGAAAGACTTTTACTGGCAGCAGTTGATCCACCACGCGGACAAACTCGGTGATGCACAGATCGTAGTCGTTAACTTCGGTCAGTAATTCCCGCACCAAAGAGTCAAGTACACCCTCCATCGGAGCCAGTAACACACGCATATCATCACCCGCAAAAAAATGAGGCGCTATGTTAGCGCCTCCGGTCAACGGATTAAAGGTCTGCAAAGAGGGATTGCTGCAAACTGCAATCCCTCTCTATGCTTGATGTATGCCTGAGTTCGCTGCGCATTGCGTAATACCGGGGAGCGAAAAAATAAGCGCTGATTTCTTAATGTGATCGGTAGCACGTTTTACGAATTAATTGTATGATGAATCCATCTCATCTGGGGTGTTGATTATGAGTAAGACACTGAACATTATCTGGCAATATTTACGCGCTTTCGTCCTGATTTATGCCTGCCTGTATGCAGGCATTTTCATTGCTTCCCTGCTACCGGTAACCATTCCGGGCAGCATCATCGGGATGCTGATCCTGTTTGTCCTGCTGGCCTTGCAAATTCTTCCGGCGAAATGGGTCAATCCGGGGTGCTACGTACTGATTCGCTATATGGCGCTATTGTTTGTGCCGATTGGCGTAGGCGTCATGCAATATTTTGATTTGCTCCGCGCACAGTTTGGTCCGGTAGTGGTTTCCTGTGCAGTCAGTACGCTGGTGGTTTTTCTGGTGGTGAGCTGGAGTTCACAACTGGTGCACGGTGAACGTAAAGTCGTAGGTCAGAAAGGATCAGAAGAATGATGGCGAATATCTGGTGGTCATTACCGCTGACGTTGATTGTCTTTTTTGCCGCCCGCAAACTGGCGGCACGGTATAAGTTTCCCCTGCTTAACCCGTTGCTGGTAGCAATGGTGGTGATCATTCCTTTTTTAATGCTGACTGGCATCTCTTACGACAGCTACTTTAAAGGTAGCGAAGTGCTAAACGATCTGCTGCAACCGGCGGTCGTCGCACTGGCTTATCCTTTATATGAGCAGCTACACCAGATCCGCGCGCGCTGGAAATCGATCATCACCATCTGTTTTATCGGCAGCGTGGTTGCGATGGTGACGGGGACTTCCGTGGCATTGTTGATGGGCGCTTCACCGGAAATCGCCGCGTCAATCCTGCCGAAATCAGTTACCACGCCTATTGCAATGGCGGTTGGCGGCAGTATTGGCGGTATTCCGGCAATCAGCGCAGTTTGCGTGATTTTCGTCGGCATCCTCGGCGCTGTGTTTGGCCATACATTGCTTAATGCGATGCGTATTCGTACCAAAGCTGCGCGCGGTCTGGCAATGGGCACAGCCTCGCACGCCCTCGGTACGGCGCGCTGCGCCGAGCTGGATTATCAGGAAGGTGCATTTAGTTCGCTGGCGCTGGTGTTATGCGGGATTATTACTTCGCTGATCGCACCGTTCCTTTTCCCGATTATTCTGGCAGTAATGGGCTAAAATTTGCGATGCGTCGCGCATTTTTGATGTAAGTTTCACGCGTTGCATAATTAATGAGATTCAGATCACATATAAAGCCATAACGGGTTCGTAAACTGTTATCCCATTACATGATTATGAGGCAACGCCATGCATCCACGTTTTCAAACCGCTTTTGCCCAACTTGCGGATAACTTGCAATCTGCACTGGAACCTATTCTGGCAGACAAGTACTTCCCCGCTTTGTTGACCGGGGAGCAAGTCTCATCGCTGAAGAGCGCAACGGGGCTGGACGAAGACGCGCTGGCATTCGCACTACTTCCGCTGGCGGCAGCCTGTGCGCGTACGCCATTGTCGAATTTTAATGTTGGCGCAATTGCGCGCGGTGTGAGCGGAACCTGGTATTTCGGTGCCAATATGGAATTTATTGGTGCGACAATGCAGCAAACCGTTCATGCCGAACAAAGCGCGATCAGCCACGCCTGGCTGAGTGGTGAAAAAGCGCTTGCAGCCATCACCGTTAACTACACGCCTTGTGGTCACTGCCGTCAGTTTATGAATGAACTGAACAGCGGTCTGGATCTGCGTATTCATCTTCCGGGACGCGAGGCACACGCGCTGCGTGACTATCTACCGGATGCCTTTGGGCCGAAAGATCTGGAGATTAAAACGCTGCTGATGGACGAGCAGGATCACGGCTATGCGCTGACTGGTGATGCGCTTTCTCAGGCGGCGATTGCGGCGGCAAACCGTTCGCACATGCCTTACAGTAAGTCGCCAAGCGGTGTCGCGCTGGAATGTAAAGACGGTCGTATTTTCAGCGGCAGCTACGCTGAAAACGCCGCATTCAACCCGACTCTGCCGCCGTTGCAGGGGGCGTTAATTCTGTTGAATCTCAAGGGTTATGATTACCCGGATATCCAGCGCGCGGTTCTGGCAGAAAAAGCCGATGCGCCGTTGATTCAGTGGGATGCCACCTCCGCAACGCTGAAAGCTCTCGGCTGTCACAATATCGACCGCGTGCTTCTCGCTTAAGCCTGGTGCCGGATGCGGCGTGAACGCCTTGTCCGGCTTGCCAGCCCTTTCCTGGTGTCGAAAATCCCGGCAAACAGTTTGCCGTTTCTTGCGCAAAACCAGCGGGTAAAGTAGCCTGATGGAAATTTTCCTTAGATCGAGTCTCCTGCATGTTAAAGCGCGTGTTCCTCAGCCTGTTAGTCCTGATCGGCTTGCTGCTGTTGACTGTGCTCGGCCTCGATCGCTGGATGAGCTGGAAAACCGCGCCTTATATCTACGACGAATTGCAGGATCTCCCCTACCGCCAGGTCGGTGTGGTGCTCGGCACAGCAAAATATTATCGGACTGGCGTAATTAATCAGTATTATCGCTACCGCATTCAAGGAGCGATTAATGCCTATAACAGCGGTAAGGTAAATTATCTATTACTGAGCGGCGATAACGCATTGCAAAGTTATAATGAGCCGATGACCATGCGCAAAGATTTAATCGCAGCTGGTGTCGACCCATCAGATATTGTTCTCGATTACGCAGGCTTTCGTACGCTGGATTCCATCGTGCGTACACGCAAAGTTTTCGATACTAATGATTTCATTATTATCACCCAACGTTTCCACTGTGAGCGGGCATTATTTATTGCGCTGCATATGGGGATTCAGGCTCAGTGTTATGCCGTACCGTCACCGAAAGATATGCTGTCAGTACGTATTCGCGAATTTGCCGCCCGTTTCGGTGCGCTGGCTGACCTTTATATTTTTAAACGTGAACCGCGTTTTTTAGGGCCGCTGGTCCCTATTCCGGCTATGCACCAGGTGCCGGAAGATGCGCAGGGGTATCCCGCCGTCACACCCGAACAGTTACTTGAATTACAAAAGAAACAAGGAAAGTAGTTATGGATGTACAGCAGTTTTTTGTCGTTGCCGTTTTTTTCCTTATCCCGATATTTTGTTTCCGCGAAGCATGGAAAGGCTGGCGCGCAGGCGCGATTGATAAACGGGTTAAAAATGCACCGGAACCGGTGTATGTCTGGCGAGCGAAAAATCCCGGACTCTTCTTCGCTTATATGGTGGCATATATCGGCTTCGGAATTTTATCTATCGGCATGATTGTTTATCTTATTTTCTATCGTTAATATTTTCCCTTTTCTGTTAATTATTGAGAATAATTATTACTTCACTCAATAAGCTGCGGATATAACATTCTGAACCGCAGCTATTTGTGAATCCTTTCACAGTTTAAATTTCCCCACGCGCATAGCCTTAATATCAGCACGCAATATTTATTTAGCGTTCGCCTTAATTACTCATAGCATTAAGGAAGATCACATGCCGCAACAAAATTATCTGGATGAACTCACTCCGGCTTTTACGCCTTTACTGGCGATTAAAGAAGCCTCTCGCTGTTTATTATGTCATGACGCTCCCTGTAGTCAGGCTTGCCCGGCACAGACCGATCCGGGGAAATTTATTCGCTCAATCTACTTTCGTAATTTTAAAGGCGCTGCCGAGACAATTCGCGAAAATAATGCCCTCGGTGCCGTTTGTGCCAGAGTGTGCCCGACGGAGAAATTATGCCAAAGCGGTTGTACACGTGCCGGTGTTGATGCTCCCATTGATATCGGTCGCTTACAGCGTTTTGTTACTGATTTTGAACAACAAACTGGGATGGAAATTTATCAGCCCGGTACTAAAACGCTCGGCAAAGTCGCCATTATTGGCGCAGGTCCTGCCGGATTGCAGGCCAGTGTGACGCTGACAAACCAGGGTTATGACGTCACGATCTATGAGAAAGAAGCACAACCCGGTGGCTGGTTGCGTAACGGCATTCCGCAATTCCGGTTACCGCAATCGGTGCTGGATGCAGAAATCGCCCGTATAGAAAAAATGGGCGTGACCATTAAGTGCAATAACGAAATCGGTAAAACACTTACCCTGGAGCAGCTGAAAGCGGAAAACCGCGCGGTACTGGTCACCGTAGGGTTATCGAGCGGTTCCGGGTTATCGCTGTTTGAGCATAGCGACGTTGAGATTGCCGTCGACTTCCTGCAACGTGCACGACAGGCGCAAGGCGATATCAGCATTCCACAAAGCGCATTAATTATCGGCGGCGGTGATGTCGCGATGGACGTAGCCAGCACGCTGAAAGTTCTCGGCTGTCAGGCGGTAACCTGCGTAGCGCGTGAAGAGTTAGATGAGTTTCCGGCAAGCGAAAAAGAGTTTACCAGCGCCAGAGAGCTGGGCGTTTCGATCATCGATGGATTTACACCAGTAGCCGTGGAAGGCAATAAAGTCACCTTTAAGCATGTTCGTTTACCGGGTGAACTAACGATAGCGGCGGACAAAATTATTCTCGCTGTAGGTCAACATGCCGAACTTGCTGCTTTTTCCGCACTGGAACCGCAACGTAACACCATCGAAACGCAACATTACCAGACCCGCGACCCGCAAGTCTTTGCTGCTGGCGATATTGTTGAGGGTGACAAAACCGTGGTCTATGCAGTGAAAACCGGGAAAGAAGCCGCCGGGGCGATTCATCACTATTTAGAGGGAGCTTGCTCATGTTAACGAAAGATCTTTCGATTACTTTTTGCGGCGTGAAGTTTCCCAACCCGTTCTGCCTTTCTTCTTCGCCGGTAGGCAACTGCTATGAGATGTGCGCCAAAGCCTACGACACAGGTTGGGGCGGCGTGGTGTTTAAAACGATCGGTTTTTTTATCGCCAACGAAGTCTCGCCGCGTTTTGATCATCTGGTGAAAGAAGATACCGGTTTTATCGGCTTCAAAAATATGGAGCAGATTGCTGAACATCCGTTGGAAGAGAATCTGGCCGCCCTGCGTCGGCTGAAAGAAGATTACCCGGACAAAGTATTGATCGCTTCAATCATGGGCGAAAATGAGCAGCAATGGGAAGAGCTGGCGCGTCTGGTGCAAGAAGCTGGCGCGGATATGATCGAGTGTAACTTCTCCTGTCCGCAAATGACTTCTCATGCGATGGGTAGCGATGTCGGGCAAAGCCCGGAGCTGGTAGAAAAATATTGTCGGGCAGTAAAACGTGGTTCCACGCTGCCAATGCTGGCGAAGATGACGCCGAATATTGGTGATATGTGCGAAGTGGCGCTGGCGGCGAAGCGCGGCGGCGCAGATGGCATTGCGGCGATTAACACCGTTAAATCCATCACCAATATCGATCTTAATCAGAAAATTGGTATGCCGATCGTTAACGGTAAATCGAGTATTTCCGGATATTCCGGTAAAGCGGTAAAACCGATCGCCCTACGCTTTATTCAGCAAATGCGCACCCATCCAGAACTGCGCGATTTCCCGATCAGCGGTATCGGCGGCATTGAAACCTGGGAAGATGCGGCGGAGTTTTTATTGCTCGGCGCAGCGACGTTGCAGGTGACCACCGGCATTATGCAGTACGGGTATCGGATAGTGGAAGATATGGCAAGCGGGTTGTCGCATTATCTCGCCGATCAAGGGTTTGATTCGTTGCAGGAGATGGTGGGTCTGGCGAATCACAATATTGTCCCGGCGGAAGATTTAGACCGCAGTTATATTGTCTATCCCCATATCAATCTTGATAAATGTGTTGGCTGTGGACGCTGTTATATTTCCTGTTACGACGGCGGTCACCAGGCGATGGAATGGAGCGAGAAAACCCGCACACCGCATTGTAATACCGAGAAATGCGTGGGTTGTCTGCTTTGTGGTCATGTCTGCCCGGTAGGTTGTATTGATCTTGGGGAAGTGAAGTTTAAGAAAGGCGAGAAAGAACACCCGGTAACGTTGTAAAACCAGCGACGCATCCGGCATTTAGTTCCTGTCGCCGGATGCGGCGTGAACGCCTTACCCGGCATACAAAACAATATAAATCAGTATGTTGTGCTCATTGTAGGCCGGATAAAACGCGCCAGCGTTGCATCCGGCATTTGGTTCCTGTCGCCGGATGCGGCGTAAACGCCTTATCCGGCATACAAAACCATACAACTCATGATGTTATGTGCATTTCTGACCGGATGCGAACCACATTCACATCACTTCTTACGCGCGTATTTCAGTGAATCCAGCGCCACGGCGAAGATAATAATCGCCCCTTTGATGATGTACTGCCAGTACGGGTTTACGCCGATGTACGTCAGACCATAGTTGATGACGGTAAAAATAATCACCCCGGTCACCACACCAATTACCGTCCCCACACCGCCGCTGAACGATACGCCGCCTACCACGCACGCCGCGATAGCATCCAGCTCATACATAAAGCCGAGGTTGTTGGTGGCTGAGCCGATACGTCCGGCTTCTAACATCCCGCCGAAGGCATAGAACACACCAGACAACGCGTAAATCATCAGCAGGTTCAGGCCGACGTTGACACCAGATACTTTCGCCGCTTCCGGGTTACCGCCAATGGCAAAAATGTTCTTGCCGAAGCGGGTTTTGTTCCATAACACCCAGACAAACACCACCGCAATCAACGCGTAGAAGGTGATGTAAGAGAGACGGAAACTCCCCAGCGCGACAAAGCCCTGAGCAAAGGTAGAGAAGCCGCTGTCAAAACCGGAAATTGGCGACGCCCCGACAAAGTCGTAATAGAGCGAGTTAATGCCGTAGACGATAATCATCGTGCCGAGCGTGGTAATGAACGGCGTCACGTTGAGATAGGCGATAATCAGCCCGTTGATCAAACCGATAACCGCACCAATGGCACAGACAATCAGAATAACCAGCGCAATCGGCATCGTCGCCATTTCCGGGAACACTTTGTTGGCGTTATCCATGGACTGCAATAACGTCGCTGCTACTACTGCCGCCAGCCCCACCTGGCGACCTGCGGAAAGGTCAGTCCCCTGGGTGACAATTAACCCTGCCACACCAAGCGCGATAATAATACGCACCGATGACTGGGTGAGAATATTACTTAAGTTCAACAGACTTAAAAATGTTGGGTCCTGGAAAATAATAATCGCCAGCAAAACTAAAAGAACGACGTAAATACCGCCCTCTTTCAGGTAAGTAAGAAAACTTTTCTTATTTAACGCACTCATGGGAAGCCCCTAATCTTAAAGGTGCAAAGACGCAAGACGCAGAATTTCGCTTTGCGTTGTTGTTTTTGTATCGACAATTCCGGAAACGAGACCATTGCTCATGACCAGAATACGGTCTGTTATCCCTAACAACTCTGGCATTTCGGAGGAGATAATAATAATCCCCTTGCCTTTCTTCGCCAGTTCGGCAATTAACTGATAAATCTCAAACTTAGCCCCAACATCAATACCGCGTGTCGGTTCATCGAGCATTAATATTTCTGGTTGCGTTAACAGCCAGCGACCAATAATCACTTTTTGCTGATTACCACCGGAGAGCGAACCAATTTGCGTCCGATGCCCCGGTGTTTTTACCCGCATTGAATCAATCACCCACTGGGTATCGCTTTTCATCCGCGAGTTATCCAGTAAACCAACTTTATTTTTATAGTTGCGGATATTGGAAATTAACGAGTTAAAGCCAATATCCAGATAGGCATAAATTCCCGTTGAGCGGCGCTCTTCAGTTACCAGTGCAAATCCGTGGTTTATGGCTTCGTTGGCATTATGGTTATTGATCTTTTTGCCGTGCAACGTAATGGTGCCAGCCGATTTCTCGCGAATACCAAATAACGTCTCAACAATATCGGTACGTTTCGCTCCCACCAGACCGGCTATACCGAGAATCTCCCCTTTATGCAGATCAAACGAGACATCGCGAATCGACGGCTGGCGCAGCGACGTCAGGTTACGCACTTCCAGAATCACTTCGCCCGGCTTGTTTTCTTTGTCAGGGAAACGCTGGTTAAGAGAACGCCCAACCATCATGGCGATGATCTTGTCCATCGTCAGCCCTGCCAGCGGTTCGGTAGCGATCCACTGACCGTCGCGCAATACGGTAACTTCATCACATAACTGGAAGATTTCTTCCATTTTATGCGAGATATAAACAATACCGCAGCCGCGCTCTTTTAATTTACGAATAATAGTGAACAGATGATTGACCTCTTTTTCGGTTAACGAAGAAGTCGGTTCATCCATAATCACAATTTTCGCGTTATAGGAAAACGCTTTGGCAATTTCGATCATCTGCATTTGCGAAACAGATAATGTACCGACGCGCGCACGCGGATCGATATCAATATCCAGTTCATCAAAAATCGCTTTGGTTTCGCGGTACATTTTGTCCTGATCGACAAACATGCCTTTGGTGGGATATCGCCCCAGCCACATGTTGTCCATCACCGAACGTTGTAATACCAGGTTTAACTCCTGGTGTACCATCGAAATACCATTTTCCAGTGCTTCTTTGGCGGAATGGAAATCGATCTCTTTACCCTGGAATAAAATGGTGCCGGAGTCTTTTTGATAAATACCAAACAGGCATTTTAATAATGTCGATTTTCCTGCACCGTTTTCCCCCATTAATGCA
This sequence comes from Escherichia coli DSM 30083 = JCM 1649 = ATCC 11775, assembly GCF_003697165.2. Lineage (GTDB taxonomy): Bacteria > Pseudomonadota > Gammaproteobacteria > Enterobacterales > Enterobacteriaceae > Escherichia > Escherichia coli. The sequence goes on along the minus strand of NZ_CP033092.2, from coordinate 1,782,473 downwards.
TGGATAGAATGTGGTCGGACTTTTAAATTAACGTTATCAAGTGCCTTAACACCAGGAAAAGACTTGTTGATACCGCTCATTTCCAACAAGTATTCCCCGGAAGACGGAGTCGTTGAGCTGACCATATAATTTTACCTTGTTGGCCATACAATAAGGGCGCAGTAAACGACTGCGCCCAATCAGTCTTATTTCTTGCTGAATTCAGCCAGGTTGTCTTTATCTACGCCAACATAAGGTACGCGGACCACTTTGTTGTCGATTTTCCAGTTGGTGCCATCAGCCGCACCTTTGCCATCGGCCAGGTTTTTCGCCAGATCAAAGGTCGCTTTCGCCTGGTTGTTAGCATCGTTCAGTACGGTGCCCGCCAGTGCACCGGATTTCACCAGCGCCAGCGCTTCTGGCAGCGCATCGACGCCAAACACCGGAATGCTGGACTTATTGTGTGCTTTCAGTGCTTCTACCGCGCCCATTGCCATCGCGTCGTTGTTGGCGATAACCACCTCGATTTTGTTGGCGTTCGGGCCAGACAGCCAGGCGTCCATCTTATCTTTCGCCTGAGCGGTATCCCACATAGCGGTATCTAACTGTAACTGTTCAGTTTTAATGCCTTTGTCGTTCAATTCTTTAATCACGTAAGTGGTACGTGCTTCTGCATCCGGATGCCCCGGCTCACCTTTCAGCAGTACGAATTGAATCTGACCGTCTTTGTTCAGATCCCAACCCTGATTCGCCGCCCAGTGTTTAGCAATCAAATCGCCCTGAATAATGCCGGACTCTTTGGAGTCAGTGCCAACGTAGTAGGCTTTGTCGTAGCTATCCAGCGCCTTACGAGACGGTTCTTTGTTGAAGAAAACCACCGGCACGTTTTGCCCACGCGCTTTCTCAATCACCGTACCCGCAGCTGCCGGGTCAACCAGGTTGATTGCCAGTGCCTTCACCCCTTTCGCCAGCAATACGTCGATCTGATCGTTCTGCTTGGACTGGTCATTCTGAGAATCATTCATCAGCAGCTGAACATCTGGCGCGGCTTTCGCATCTTGCTCAATAGCCTTGCGCACTACAGACATAAAGTTATCGTCGTACTTATAGATTGTTACACCAATGCGAGTATCAGCAGCGTGTGCAGCGGCACCGAATAACATGCTGGCCATCACAGCAGACAGGGTTAACACCTTCTTATTCATGGTATCTCCGGTTTTTCTTATGCAGGGTAGTGCTTGAGATAAATGCTCGGCGGGGCAGTAGAGTTAATGAAGTGTTACTGAACGCCGAAGCTCACTTTTTAAAATTCGTTCTTCCATGCCCGGTAACGCTCCAGAAAACGGCTTTAATTGTTGTTATGACGCTATTACCTCGGTGAAAGTGATTATTCACTGTTACATACGGGTTACAACGTTAAAACGGTGCAATCATAGCCATCACATTGTTAAGATACTGTGAAATCACTCACAGATTGAAAGCGGTTACATCGCCTGATTTGTTGAGTTAGTGATCGCCGCCGCATTCTGGCGTGTTGCGACAGAATGGCGACGCACTAACGTCGGCATAAAACAGTGGCTGGCACGAGGATCAATATTGTCTGCTGCCCCCTGCAAGGCCAGTTCGGTAGCTAATTTAGCCATTGAAGCAATGGGATAACGCACAGTCGTTAATTGCGGGTCGGTGTAACGGGCGATGGGAATATCATCGAAACCAATGATTGAGAGATGTAACGGAATCGCAATGCCATTATCTTTTAATGCTGTCAGTGCGCCAGCGGCCATATTGTCGTTGTAAGCAAATACAGCGGTTAGTTGTAGATTGCGCCCCAGCAGTTCAACCATCGCCGCCTCACCGCCCGGCATGTCCGGCGTGCCAGTGCCAATCCAGCTTTCCGGCGGAATAATATCCTGCTCTTTCAACGCACTCATCCAGCCTGCTTTACGCATGGCGTCATCTTCAATGCCGTGGCTGGAAGAAAGATAACCAATACGTTGATGACCGTTATTCAGCAACATGCGCGTCGCCATTCGGGCACCGCTGAGATTATCCAGGCAAACGCAACGATGGGCGTACCCCGGCACAACGCGGTTGATTAACACCATACCGGGAATGTTATCCATAAATTGTGCCAGTTCATCGTCACTCAATGCTTTTGAGTGAACAATCAACGCATTACAACGCTGGCGAATTAACACCTCAATGGCGTGACGCTCTTTTTCCGCTTCATGATAGCTATTGCCGATTAGCACGTATTTCTGATGCTGCTGGGCGACCAGATCCACCGCTTTTACCAGCGCGCCGAAAAACGCATCAGAAACGTCCATCACCACCACGCCAATGGTATCGCTAACCTGAGTTGCCAGCGCCTGGGCATTGGCGTTTGGCCGATAATCCAGCTCACTCACAGCTTTCATTACTGCCTCACGCGTATCGGCACTGACCAGCGTGCTGTTATTGAGCACCCGGGAAACCGTTGCCACAGAGACGCCAGCCTGACGCGCTACATCACGAATGGTGATCATATTCACTACCTGTTATGAGATTGCAGTAAATGACTGCTTGCTGGCGGCTATTTTGTCAGCACTGAATACAGGACTTCGTGAATCGAGTCACAGCAATGGAAACGGTTACAGCCGTTTTGTTAACGAATGTGATCCAGATCGTTATCTTGATGTTTTAGATATTGTCGGTCCGGCAGCACGCAAAGTTAACTGACGCCAGAGCCATTCCACCGGCCCCTGGCGGAAGTAACGCAGCCAGATAACAGAGAAGAAGATATTCGCCAACCATACCGGAATAACAAACGCCAGCAGCTCCAGACGGTCAAACTGCATAAACAAACCGAGGTGGTAAAAAAGCGTAGTACAAATCAGCGTTTGCAATAGATAGTTGGTCAGTGCCATCCGTCCGACACAGGCGATTGCCAGCACCAGCTTAAAGCGGCTTAATTGCGGCCAGAAGCCATAAAACAGCGACGCATAGCCAATCGCCTGAAACGGCGCACTCAGTTCCCGCGGCATCTGAAGTAAGAAGGCGCACCAACGATACGCCCAGTCCAGTCGCCATTGCAGGGCGATGGCAGGAAGGTTAATGATCACTCCAATCGCCACCAGCACAAAACCAGTACGACGATAGTGACGTAAGCTGAACTGCCCTTTCAGCCAGCCACTGCGCATCAATGCGGCACCAATGAGCATCATCCCTGCCAGTTGCCAGCCATACTGTGCGCCCAGTGCCAGTAAACTGTTGCCAACACCATCGGCACGATTACTGATCGCTTCAACACCACCGTGAAGTTTCCAGTGCTTTTCATACAAAATAGCCGATGCATCAGGTGTCCAGGCGCGGCTGGTCTGGCTATCGGAAATCAACCCCAATAACAGCAAAACGCCAAGCCCCACCAGATAAAGCATGACGCCGGTATTAAACAGGCTTTTTACCGATGGCGCATCGCGCACCAGCCGCCAGCAGATTAAGCCCACCAGCCCGTAAGCCAGCAGAATATCGCCGTCCCAGAACAATAAACCGTGAATAAAGCCCAGCAAGACTAACAGCGTTAACCGCGACTGGATCCATCGTCTGCCACGGGGCAGCAACATTTGCAGGCCCGCACCAAACAACAGCGCAAAAAGCGTGAGGAATTTCACCTGGCCGATGAGATCGAGAAATGCCCAGGTCCATGCATCCTGTGGCGTAATAGCGCCGTACCAGGCGGGATTGAGATAAGCCGCCTTTGGTAGCCCAAAGGCGCTGATGTTTAATAGCAGGATCCCCAGAATGGCGACGCCGCGAACAAAATCGAGCGTGACGTTGCGCTCCACGGTTCCTGCCTTTTTATCAGTTGTGATGACGCACAGCGCGCAGAAACTCGTGGCGCGTATTCTGACTGGATTTGAACAATCCACCAAGAGAGGTCGTTGTCGTGGCACTGGTTGCATCGCGGATGCCACGCGCCTTCACGCAGTAATGCACCGCGTCGATAGAGACAGCCACATTATTGGTGCCCAGCAGCGTTTGTAGCGCAATGAGAATTTGCTGCGTCAGACGTTCCTGCACCTGCGGACGCTGGGCAAAGAACTGCACAATACGGTTAATTTTTGACAGACCAATGACCGAATCTTTCGGGATATAGGCCACCGTCGCTTTGCCATCGATGGTAACAAAATGGTGTTCACAGGTGCTGGTCAGAGTGATATCGCGCACGGTGACCATTTCATCGACCTTCATTTTGTTTTCAATGAGGGTGATTTTCGGGAAATTGGCGTAATCCAGACCGGAGAAAATTTCATCGACATACATTTTAGCGATGCGATGCGGCGTTTCCATCAAACTGTCATCAGCCAGGTCGAGATTCAGCAGCTGCATGATTTCGGTCATATGACCAGCAATAAGGCTTTTGCGCGTTTCGTTATCCATTTCATGCACGGGCGGGCGCAGCGGTGTTTCCAGTCCTCGCGCAACTAACGCTTCATGAACCAGGGCCGCTTCTTTACTGAGTGATGGCATTTATGATTTCTCCTGCAGGTGTGACGCCTCCGCCCTGCGTGGGGGCAAAGTTATTAAGCTGATTTACAGCCTGATTATTGTGCGTGAGGCGGCGCACATAATCCAGTATTCACAGCGATAATTATTGTAATTGCCGCTGCCTTTCATCAGCAGATGTTAAAACATCGTTATGCAAATACGGAAGTGAAAGTTACTCACAGCACATTGAATAAACGGTATGATGAAGAAATTGCAAACAACACAACAAGGAGCCACGCATGGAAATGCTCGAAGAGCACCGCTGTTTTGAAGGCTGGCAGCAACGCTGGCGACACGACTCCAGTACCTTAAACTGCCCGATGACGTTCAGTATCTTTCTCCCACCACCTCGTGATCACACCCCGCCACCAGTGCTGTACTGGCTTTCCGGATTAACCTGCAATGACGAGAACTTCACCACCAAGGCGGGTGCCCAGCGCGTGGCGGCGGAACTGGGGATTGTACTGGTGATGCCAGACACCAGCCCGCGCGGCGAACAGGTTGCCAACGACGATGGCTACGATTTAGGCCAGGGCGCGGGGTTTTATCTTAACGCCACGCAACCACCGTGGGCGACACATTACCGGATGTATGATTATCTGCGCGATGAATTACCGGCGCTGATTCAGTCGCAATTTAATGTCAGCGACCGCTGCGCCATTAGCGGTCATTCCATGGGTGGTCACGGTGCACTGATTATGGCGCTGAAAAATCCGGGTAAATACACCAGCGTTTCCGCCTTTGCGCCAATTGTGAATCCGTGCAGCGTCCCGTGGGGAATCAAAGCGTTTAGCACTTATTTAGGTGAGGACAAAAATGCATGGCTGGAATGGGACAGTTGCGCGTTGATGTATGCCAGTAACGCGCAGGATGCAATCCCGACGCTTATTGATCAGGGTGATAATGATCAGTTTCTTGCTGACCAACTGCAACCTGCAGTACTGGCAGAAGCCGCGCGCCAGAAAGCGTGGCCGATGACGCTGCGTATTCAGCCGGGATATGATCACAGTTACTACTTCATCGCCTCTTTTATAGAGGATCACCTGCGCTTCCATGCGCAGTATTTACTGAAGTGAAAGTCCGCCCGGTTCGCCGGGCATCTTCTCATCAGAAGCGATAATCCACTGCCATAAAGTAACGACGTCCGTCTTCGTTATAGCTGTAGTCGTCACGACTGAGATCCTTGTCGCCAAGGTTCAGCACGCCTGCGCGCAGTTTGACGTCTTTAGTCACCTGCCAGGCCGCGCCGGTATTCCAGATGGTATAACCGCCCGGTGTTTTAGCCGTCGCGCTGTCGGCGCGTTTCTGCCCGGTATAGTGACCAGAAACATAGAATGACCAGTCTTCCAGCGCCAGCGGTTTCCAGTCCAGCGTACCGTTAGCAGTATGGAACGGCAGATCGGATAGCGGTTTGTTTTCGCCGTTGCTGACATCACGACCATCGTTGTAGGTGTAGTTGATCGACAGTTTCCATTCATCGTTGAACGGAATTTTCAGTTCGGTTTCCACGCCCTGAATACGAGCTTTGTTAACGTTGTAGTAGCTAAATACCGGTATGCGCCGTCCGTTAGCGCCCGTCTCAAAACCGACAAAGTTTTGGTAGCCCGGTGCAGCATTGACGTCAGACGTACGGCTAATGCTGATACGATCTTTCACATCGTTACGGAAAACGGTAACGCTGGATTCAACCCCTTCCAGCCAGCCTTCTTCACCCATGTAGTAAAGCCCCAGCTCCCAACTTTCGCTGGTTTCTGGTTTCAGATCCGGGCTACCCACAATCTTACATGCGCCACGGCAGGAATTGCTCGTCCAGTCAGGGCTAAGTTGCAACAGAGAAGGGGCTTTAAATGCCGTCGCCCAGCCCCCTTTCACCGTTACGGTGTCGGTGGCGTTATAAACCAGGTAGGCACGCGGACTCCAGTGTTCACCGTAGGTTTCGTGATCGTCCATACGCACGCCGGTCGTCAGCGCCAGCGGCTCGAAGATCCGCCATTCATCTTCCACAAACAGCGCGTACTGGCTGGCAGACGTTTTGGAGCTGGTTCCCCCGGTCAGGTTCACCGCATCGCTAAGTTTGTCGTGACGCCATTCACCGCCAACCGTGAGAAACTGATTAATCGCCGTCAGCGGCAACGTGTATTTGCCGTCGACCGTATTGCTTTCGGAAGTTATCGGGCTGCTGTTGCCAGGGTTTTTGTTCTCGACTTTCTCACCGTAGTATTTCAGTTCGCTGGTGCCGTAATCCCAACGCCCATTATGGCTGACGGAGTAGTTCTGGCGTTCCAGGCGGTTTTTGTCCAGCGAGTCGGAATCACGATCCTGACGGTCGAAACCGTATCCGGCAGTAAAATCGTGATTTTGATTCGGTGTCCAGGCAAATTCGACATTGCCGTCGCGGCTGGAGAATCCTTCAATACGCGGCGTTTCTCCGGTATCGGTGGTCGTTGAGTTTTGCGGGTCATCCTTTTCACGTTTTGCCAGGCTGCCGTAAGCTTTCATTCCCAGCACGCCGTCAATTAATGGTCCGCTGGTAAAGAATTGACCGTTATAGGTATCACCGCGATCGCGATGTTCCTGAACGGTGGTATCGACGGTAACGGTGCCCGACCATTTCTGACCGATTTTTTTGGTGATGATATTCACTACACCGCCGAGCGCATCGGAACCGTACAGCGACGACATCGGGCCACGGACCACTTCAATACGTTCGATGGAATCGACCGGGATCCAGTTCAGATCGAAATCATTGTGGCGGAAGACGGCATTGCGGGAGTTAACGCGTTTACCGTCGACAAGAATCAGGGTGTAGCTGCTGTCCAGACCACGAATACTTACGCCCTTACGGTTATCCCCTTCGTTCGTCAGTTGTACGCCAGGCACTTCTTTGAGGACATCCTTCAGATTCTGTACCGGTTTTCGCTGCAGGTCTTCCTGGGTAATGACGCTGATACTGGCGGGAGCATCTTTAAGGTTTTGTTCAACGGAAGATGCAGTGACAACCATCGTTTCGCCATCATCATCGACCGCTAACACAGGCCATGCACAAGAAATAGCGGACAAACACAGCCCGACCCGTACGAAAGGGTTCAACCTAAACATTCCATATCTCCATGAGGTAACTACGAAAATAAAATGGGTATCGCTCACATCTTCTTTACGTCCCCTTGCGTACGGCAGCATCGCGGTGGACTTATTTGTATGCAGGTGATCATCCCAGAAAGCCGGAACAGCCTCTGATTTGTCAGCCTTTTTTGATTGCGGCGTAACGATAATGCAAACGATAACAATTATCAATCCAAATGTTAAATTTTATATCCGCATGATTTGTCAGGGAAATGGAATTGAAAAAGCCCTCTCGGTTGAGAGGGCTTAGCAAGGAAGGGAGGAAACTTATTTCTTATCGTTCTGCGGGAACTTCATTTCGCTGTAGCGTACGAAGTGAGTTCCTTTAATCAGCTTATAGCCGAACCAAATAATCAGGAACAGCGGGATACCAATATACGTTGCCGCTACGCCGCCCCAGTCAATGGTATCTTTCAGGAACGCTTCGTAGTTCTGGCCCAAAGTGATAATCAGACACAGAATGAATGCGAAGATCGGCCCCATTGGGAAGAAACCTGAACGGTACGGCAGATCGTTAATGTCGTGTCCCTGCAATACGTACCCGCGACGGAAACGATAGTGGCTAATGGCAATCCCCAGCCAGGCGATAAAGCCCGTCATCCCGGAGGTGTTCAGCAGCCACAGGTATACCGTCTGGTTGCCAAACATGGAGGTCAGGAAGCACAAACCGGCAATCACCGTCGTCGCATACAGCGCATTACGCGGCACGCCACCACGCGACAGTTTAGCGAAAATGCGCGGCGCTTTACCGTCACACGCCAGGGTATACAGCATACGAGTAGACGCATACATACCGGAGTTACCTGCTGACAGCACCGCCGTCAGAATAACTGCGTTCATCACCGCCGCCGCAGAGAGCAGACCCGCGTGCTGGAACACCAGGGTGAACGGACTGACGCTGATGTCTTTAACATCGTTACGCAGCAGGCTCGGATCGGTATACGGAATAATCAGGCTGATAATCAGGATCGCGAACACATAGAACAACAGGATTCGCCAGAATACCTGACGTACCGCGCGTGGAATGTTTTTCGCCGGATCTTCGGACTCGCCTGCAGCAATACCGATCAGCTCGGTTCCCTGGAAAGAGAAGCCGACAATCATAGCTACGCCGATCATCGCCGCAAAACCACCAGCAAACGGCGCTTCGCCGATTGTCCAGTTGCTCCAGCCCGCAGGCTGCGCGCCTTTGAAGATACCGATAATCATCAGCACGCCAACGATGATAAAGACAATAACTGTCGTGACTTTGATCAGTGAGAACCAGTATTCCGCTTCACCAAAGCCGCGAACAGAGATGTAGTTCAACAGGAAGATAACGCCGAGGAACAACGCACTCCAGATCCAGCCCGGTGTATCCGGGAACCACCAGCTCATGACCAGCTGTGCTGCAACCAGGTCAACGGCAATAGTCACCGCCCAGTTGTACCAGTAGTTCCAGCCCAGCGCGAAGCCAAAGCCTTCTTCAACATAGTTCTGACCGTAAGTGGCAAACGAACCGGAAACCGGCATATATGCAGCCAGTTCACCGAGACTGGTCATCAGGAAGTAAACCATCAGGCCAATCAGCATATACGAGAGCAATGCCCCGCCCGGACCTGCCTGAGAAATCGTTGCGCCAGAGGCAACAAAAAGACCTGTACCGATGGAACCGCCAATGGCAATCATCGTCAGGTGACGCGCCTTCAATTCACGGCGTAAGCCCGGCGCTTCTGTAGTTTTAGTTTCGGAACCCATACAAAAATGCTATCCATCTTAAAAATGAGGCGCGATTGTAGCAGACGATTGGCAATCCTTCCGGCAGAAATACACGGTTATAAGACACCTTCATGATCGCCCAGGGATTATAAGTAAAGCAGCCAATCTCTTTTCTGGCGAATGCATGCTGAGGGCGCTGCGTCACGAAATCGACACAGCACCAGCATGTTCTTGTACAGCACCTTAACGCGGTACATTCGCGGGATCGCAATAGTCCAGAAAGCGCCGTAGCGCGTTGGAAAGGTGTTTTTGCCGATGATGTATACGCCACAACGTACGCATCAGGCGCGGCAGAGGGACCGCAACTTCACTTAATGTGCCTGCCTGCAATTGATCTTCAATCACCCGTCGCGACAGGCAACTAATTCCCAACCCATGACGCACCGCATGTTTGATTGCCTCGGAGTTACCTAATTCCATCGCCATCTCAAACTTCGGTAAATGTGACAGCAACAGATAATCGACAATCTCCCGCGTGCCGGAACCGCGTTCACGCAGGATCCACGGCGCAGCGGCCAGCTGTTCTAAGGTGACCGGACCACGAGCCAACGGCGAAGTCGGCGCGGCGAAAACCACCAGCTCGTCTTCCAGCCACGGTTCAGAAATGATTTCAGTGCTGTGGCACGGTCCTTCAATAAAGCCAATATCAACGCGGAAATCCAGCACCGCTTGCATCACGTCCTGGCTATTCCCAACGCTAAGTTCAATCGGCAACTGCGGATAATCATGGCGATAACGGGCGATAACTGCAGGCAGAATGTAGTTACCGATGGTACTACTGGCATAGATACGAATCGCGCCGTTGTCTTCGCGAAACAGTTGTTCGATTTCAACCGCCTGTTCAAGCAGTGCCAACGCTCGCGGATAGAGCAGCCGCCCGTGTTCATTAACAACCAGTCTTTTCCCCACGCGATCAAACAGTTGAACGCCAAGCTGCCCTTCCAGGTCGGTCAAGGCTGCGCTCACTGCTGATTGCGACAACGCCAGCATCACCGACGCCTGGGTGGTTGATCCACTTTTCAATACTTCTGCAAAAACTTCCAACTGCCGGAGGGTGATGTGCATAGTCGCTTACCACTTATAAAGATTAATTATAAATATATAATCAATTTTATTTTTAAACCAGTTAGTCGTAACCTTATGCCCGGTTAAAGGAGAGGGTTATGACGAATATCACCTTACAGAAACAACATCGTACACTGTGGCATTTTATTCCGGGGTTAGCCCTGAGTGCAGTTATCACCGGGGTCGCCCTGTGGGGTGGTTCCATTCCCGCTGTTGCGGGTGCCGGGTTTAGTGCCCTCACCCTCGCAATCTTGTTGGGGATGGTTTTAGGCAACACCATTTACCCGCACATCTGGAAAAGCTGTGACGGTGGTGTGCTGTTTGCCAAGCAATATTTATTACGTCTGGGTATCATTCTTTATGGCTTCCGTCTGACGTTCTCGCAAATTGCCGATGTCGGTATCAGTGGGATCATCATTGACGTGTTGACGCTGTCCAGTACCTTCCTGCTGGCTTGCTTCCTGGGGCAGAAAGTGTTTGGTCTGGATAAGCACACCAGCTGGTTGATCGGTGCCGGTAGCAGTATCTGTGGTGCTGCCGCGGTACTGGCGACTGAGCCGGTAGTGAAAGCAGAAGCCAGTAAAGTAACCGTGGCTGTTGCAACCGTTGTTATCTTCGGGACCGTCGCGATTTTCCTCTACCCGGCGATATATCCGCTGATGTCTCAATGGTTTAGTCCGGAAACTTTCGGTATCTACATTGGTTCTACTGTGCACGAAGTGGCGCAGGTGGTGGCGGCAGGTCATGCCATCAGCCCGGATGCAGAAAACGCAGCAGTTATTTCCAAAATGCTGCGCGTGATGATGCTGGCTCCGTTCCTCATCCTGCTGGCGGCGCGTGTTAAACAGCTGTCTGGGGCGAACAGCGGCGAGAAAAGCAAAATCACTATTCCGTGGTTTGCCATCTTGTTCATCGTCGTTGCCATCTTTAACTCGTTCCACCTGTTACCGCAGAGCGTGGTGAACATGCTGGTAACGCTGGATACCTTCCTGCTGGCAATGGCGATGGCGGCGCTGGGTCTGACCACTCACGTCAGCGCGCTGAAAAAAGCCGGGGCGAAACCTCTGCTGATGGCACTGGTACTGTTTGCCTGGCTGATTGTTGGTGGTGGTGCGATTAACTATGTGATTCAAAGCGTCATCGCATAAACCACTACATCTTGCTCCTGTTAACCCGCTATCATTACCGTTTTCCTCCAGCGGGTTTAACAGGAGTCCTCGCATGAAATACATTGGAGCGCACGTTAGTGCTGCTGGCGGTCTGGCAAATGCCGCAATTCGCGCCGCCGAAATCGACGCAACCGCGTTTGCCTTGTTCACCAAAAACCAACGTCAGTGGCGTGCCGCACCGCTCACGACGCAAACCATCGATGAATTCAAAGCCGCCTGTGAAAAATATCACTACACATCGGCGCAAATTCTTCCCCACGACAGTTATCTGATTAACCTCGGACATCCGGTTGCTGAAGCTCTGGAAAAATCGCGCGATGCCTTTATAGATGAAATGCAGCGTTGCGAACAGCTGGGGCTTTCTTTGCTCAACTTCCACCCTGGCAGCCATCTGATGCAGATTTCAGAAGAGGATTGCCTTGCGCGTATTGCCGAATCCATCAACATTGCGCTGGATAAAACTCAAGGTGTCACCGCGGTGATTGAAAACACCGCCGGTCAGGGCAGTAACTTAGGGTTTAAATTCGAACATCTCGCGGCGATTATCGACGGCGTGGAAGATAAATCCCGCGTCGGCGTCTGCATTGATACCTGCCATGCTTTCGCTGCCGGGTATGATTTGCGTACTCCTGCCGAATGCGAGAAAACGTTCGCTGATTTTGCCCGTATTGTAGGCTTTAAGTATCTGCACGGGATGCACCTCAACGATGCGAAAAGCACCTTTGGCAGCCGCGTTGACCGCCATCATAGCCTCGGCGAAGGCAATATCGGTCATGATGCGTTCCGCTGGATCATGCAAGACGACCGTTTCGACGGCATTCCGCTGATCCTTGAAACCATCAACCCGGATATCTGGGCAGAAGAGATCGCCTGGCTGAAAGCGCAACAAACTGAAAAAGCGGTGGCCTGATCGATGAACGACAGGGAAAAGCAGATTCTTAAAATTTTACGGCGTAACCCGCTGATTCAACAGAATGAAATCGCCGATATTCTGCAAATCAGCCGCTCACGTGTTGCCGCTCATATTATGGATTTGATGCGCAAGGGTTTGATTAAAGGCAAAGGATATATCCTTACCGAGCAGGATTACTGTGTGGTTGTGGGTGCAATCAATATGGATATTCGCGGAATGGCGGATATCCGTTACCCGCAAGCAGCCTCTCATCCAGGTTCTGTTCACTGTTCCGCAGGCGGCGTCGGACGTAATATCGCGCATAACCTGGCTCTGCTTGGTCGGGATGTGCATTTAATATCAGCTATTGGCAACGATTTTTACGGCGAGACATTACTGGAAGAAACGCGCCGCGCGGGCGTGAACGTTTCAAACTGCATTCGTCTGCATGGACACAGCACTGCAACTTATCTCGCTATCGCTAATAAGCAGGAAGAAACTATCCTGGCAATCAATGACACACATATTCTGCAACAGCTAACGCCTCAACTGCTCAATACTTCACGGGACTTGATTCGCCATGCTGGTGTGGTGCTGGCTGATTGTAATCTCACACCTGAAGCCCTGGAGTGGGTCTTTACCATTGCTGATGAAATTCCGATGTTTGTCGATACCGTTTCCGAATTTAAAGCGAACAAAGTAAAAAACTGGTACAGCCGGATCCACACTCTGAAACCAACACAAAATGAACTGGAAATTTTGTGGGGGCAACCGATTAAAGACGACAACAATCGCATCAGAGCTGTAAATTCGCTGCATCAACAAGGTGTTAAACGCATTTTTGTTTATCTGAAAGATGAATCTGTATTTTGCAGCGATAAGGATGGAGAACAATTTTTGCTGACCGCGCCAGCGCATACGACAGTAGACAGTTTTGGTGCTGACGATGGTTTTATGGCGGGCCTGGTATATAGCTTTCTTGAAGGATACAGTTTCCGCGACAGCGCCCGTTTTGCGATGGCCTGCGCGGCAATTTCGCGCGCCAGCGGCAGCTTAAACAACCCTACCCTGTCTGCCGATAACGCGCTTTCATTAGTGCCAATGGTGTAACAATGTTGCCGGATTCGACGCTTGACCGCATCTTATCCGGCTCATAAATTGCGCACTACGCTAAACCAATAAAGAATCCTGCAATAGTAGCACTCATCAGGTTACTGACAGCAAAAACGCAATAGCCAGTAATACCACCATTCCCAGAACACTTCTCATGACATCCATAGTTATTATCTCTTCATGTCATTTTGGGCGACGGCTCTCTGCCCATCATAAATAGCCGGGCCTGCATCTTGCGATACTGACCCGGCTTGTTATCAACACTTAATGGGTTTTTATGTAGCCGCGTACGCACTCTTCGACTAATCCCCAGAACCAGTCGGTATCAATAGTGATGCCGACTTTTGTATTGGCGGGCTTGCCAAGAACGCCCAGCTCGTCGCAGACGGTACGCCCGTAACAAGGGCCACTGTTGACGTCCACTTCGACGTACATCTCCTGGGTTTTAATGCCATCGGGGTTAATCAGATAACCGATACAGGTGGCGTCATGTACCGGGCCGCCAGCCAGGCCGTAGTTTTCGAACTGCGTTTTGAGAGTGAAGTTCATGATGTCGCTGAACAGCTCTCCGGCAGGGCCGCCAGCCCTTTCCATCCGAGCAATCACATCCGGGGTGCAAACGGTCTGGTTGGTAAGATCGAGGCCCATCATCACTAATGGAACGCCGGAGGTGAACACCACGCGTGCGGCCTCCGGGTCAGCAAAGATGTTGAACTCAGCAGATGGGGTGAAGTTGCCAGTACCATAAGCACCGCCCATCAGAACAATTTCACGGATTTTCGGCAGGATCGCGGGTTGCATACGCATTGCCACCGCGATGTTTGACAACGGACCAACCGGCACCAGAGTGATATCGCCATCGCTTGCCATAAGGGTATCGATGATATATTTCACCGCATGAGTGTTTTCTGCCTGGCGGGTCAGCGGCTCGAATACCGGGCCATCCAGTCCGGTTTCACCGTGAATATTATCGGCAACAATTTGTTGACGCATAATGGGCTGCGGCATCCCCGCATAAACCGGAACATTAATCTCCAGTTTCTGGCAAACATTCAGGCCATTAATTAATGTTTTATCGAGGGTTTGATTACCCGCTACAATGGTGATACCTAATAAATCAATCGCCGGATGTTTCGCCGCCATCATTATAGCAATAGCATCATCATGACCCGGATCACAATCCAGAATAATTTTTCTCTTTTCCATTGTTTATTTCCTCTGTTTCCAGTTGCGTTATTGTTTCTACAGCAAAGAAAATTCGACCTGGCCGATGATTGAATCTTAACAACAGCGTACGTATGCTAAATATGAGAAATCTCATAGCGGATAAACATCGTGAAAGAAATCCACAATAATGATCTTAAGCAGCAATTGATGAGTGAATCTGCGTTTAAGGATTGCTTTTCAACGGATGTTTCAGCCGATACGCGGCTGTTTCATTTTTTAGCGCGTGACTACATTGTGCAGGAAGGGCAACAGCCGTCCTGGCTGTTTTACCTGACGCGAGGCCGCGCCAGGCTTTACGTCACGCTTGCTAATGGTCGCGTGTCGCTAATCGATTTCTTTGCCGCGCCCTGTTTTATTGGCGAGATTGAGTTAATCGACAAAGACCATGAACCGCGTGCAGTGCAGGCTATTGAAGAGTGTTGGTGCCTTGCGCTCCCTATGAAGCATTACCGCCCGTTGTTATTAAACGACACGCTATTTTTACGAAAACTCTGCGTCACCTTAAGTCATAAAAATTATCGTAATATTGTTTCTTTAACTCAGAATCAATCATTTCCGTTAGTGAATCGCCTGGCAGCTTTTATATTACTCTCGCAGGAAGGTGATCTTTATCACGAAAAGCATACGCAAGCGGCAGAGTATTTAGGCGTTTCTTATCGACATCTTTTATATGTTCTTGCGCAATTCATTAATGACGGTTTATTAATTAAAAGCAAGAAAGGGTATCTCATTAAAAACAGAAAGCAGTTGTCAGGACTGGCGCTGAAGATGTACCCGGAGAATAAATTCTCCGGGATGATGCAGTAAAAATTATTGGCAATAGTGCGATTGCCGGATGCAACGCTTAATAAGGCGTACATCCGGCAATGAAACTCAAGCTAAACCAATAAAGAACCCGGCAATGGTCGCGCTCATCAGGTTGGAAAGCGTCGCCGCCGCCAGCGCCCGTAAACCAAGCTGGGCGATTTCCGGCGCGCGTTTTGGCGAAATAGCCGAAAACGCTCCAACGACAACACCGATAGAACCAAAGTTTGCAAACCCACAGAGGGCGAACGAGATAATGGCAATGGTCTTGACATCCAGCGTGCCGCTCGTTTGCAGATAGGGCGAGAAATTGAGATAAGCAACAAACTCATTAATCGCCAGTTTCTGCCCAATCAAACTTCCGGCAAGATTTGCATCACTCCAGTCCACCCCCATAATCCATGCCAACGGGGCCAGCACATAGCCGAAAATGCTTTCCAGAGAGACATTGGCAAAACCAAACCAGCCGCCAACTCCACCAATAATGCCGTTGATCAGCGCAATGATCGCCACAAATGCCATTACCACCGTCGCCACACCGGCGGCGATTTTCAGCCCAGTCATTGCACCGTTCGCCGCAGCTTCAATAATGCTTTTTGGCGGTGTTTCGCTAAACGACAGATTTTCAAACGTAACTTGCGAAGGTTCCGTCGCCGGACTAAGAATACGTGCAAACAGGATACCGCCAGGAATAGCCATCAGCGAAGCGGCTAACAAATAGTCAATCGGCACGCCCATTCCGGCATAGCCAATCATCATCGAACCCGCAATAGACGCCATGCCGCTACAAATAGCCGTAAATAGCTCGTTGCGATTCATGCGATCAATAAAAGGTTTCACGATCGCCGGGATCTCATTTTGCCCGAGGAAAATAGTGGTGACTGCGACAAAAGATTCGATTTTGCTGATGTTGAGGGCTTTCTGAAAAATACTGCCAAGAATACGAATCAGCAGCCCCATTACGCCAATGTAGTACAGCAAGCTGATAAGCGCGGTAACGAAAATAATCGCCGGGAGTACGCGAAAGGCGAAGATAAAGCCCGCACCGTCAAACAGAACATCCATTTTGGGACCGACCAGCGAACCAAAAATAAAGGCACTTCCTGCGTCACTGTAGGACATCACTTTATGGACGCCTAATGCCGCCTGCTCTACTGCCCATTTTCCCGGGGGAAAATAGAGCATGATGCCACCAATGGCAATTTGCAGCAGCAGCGCAGCCCCAACCGTGCGCAAGCTGATGCTCTTTTTATTTACCGACAACAGAAATGCTATTGCCAGTAACACCACCATCCCCACAACACTTCTCATTATATCCATAATGATTTTCCCTTCATGCCAGTAAACCCGGCGTCAGCGCCAGGTTTTGGTATGTTTGATGAGTACGGGCGACGGCTTTCTGCCCACCAGAAATTAACCCACGAGACGCTGATATTCTTTGGCAATTTCGCTCGCCAGAATGGCGTTATTAAAGACCAGTTGAATATTGGATTTCAGGCTATCACCGCCGGTTAGCTCCGCAACACGCGCCAGCAGGAACGGTGTACTCTCTTTCCCAATAACACCCTGTTCTTCGGCTTCAGCAACGGCTTGATCAATTGCTGCATTGATGGTTTCTTCTGGCATCGCAAACTGTTCCGGGATCGGGTTCGCTACCACCAGGCCGCCGTTCAAACCGGTTTGCCACTTCACTGCCATCGCGCGAGCAATTTCGCGGGCACTGTCGAGACGAATGCTGACATCAAATGGGCTGGTTCGGCAGAAAAACGCAGGCAGCGCTTTTGTCTGATAACCAATTAACGGTACACCGAAGGTTTCTAAATATTCTGTTGTTAATCCTAAATCGAGAATAGATTTTGCCCCCGCACAAACAACAGTGACATTGGTATTTGCCAGTTCCTGTAAATCGGCAGAAATATCGAAGGTATGTTCCGCTCCGCGATGCACACCACCAATACCTCCGGTTGCAAAAACTTTAATCCCAGCCAGTGCTGCAATAATCATGGTTGATGCAACGGTAGTCGCGCCATTTTTCCCTGCAGCAACGACAAAAGGTAAATCACGACGACTAACTTTCGTCACGTTATGTCCTTCACGGCCCAGCAATTCGATTTCTTCTTTACTTAAGCCCACTTTCATCACACCGCCAATAATGGCGATAGTGGCTGGTACTGCGCCCTGTTTACGAATTGTTTCTTCTACTTCAATTGCGGTTTGGGCATTTTGTGGGAATGGCATTCCGTGAGAAATTATGGTCGATTCCAGCGCAACAACCGATTTTTTATTTTTTAAAGCATCCTGTACTTCAGCGGATATTTGTAATAATTCAGGGGACAGAGTTAATTCAGACATTCTGTGTTCTCCACTAACGATGTAACATTGGCAATTGATAATTCAGGGTTGTTGGTATATTCACAGGCAAGTGCCATTGACGAACATCCCTGCGCAAATCGAACAGAATCGATAAACGGCATACCGTCTACCCAACAGGAGGCCAGCCCCGCCATCATGGCGTCGCCTGCCCCAGTAACATTGATGACATTCGTTTTAATAGGGGCCGACCACCCACTTTCACCGTTGATATCACTGTAGTAAACGCCATCCCCTCCCATGCTAAGCACCAGGCGGTTCAGGCCGTGTTGATGAAACCAGGCGGCGACCTTTGCGACATCTTCACGTCCGGAAAGTGCAATTCCGCTCAACGTTTCGGCTTCAAGACGGTTAGGTTTTAACGTATGGATTTTGCTCAGATGATCGCGGATTTTGACGCATTTCCATGCCGATACCGGATCAATAAATACAGGCGTTTCCCCGCTATTTTCCAGAACCCAGACCAGCGCCTCTTCACTAAGGTTGCAATCCGCGACAATAACCTTTGCACCGCGAATAAACTCCTGATGCTGGGCAAGAAATTCTGCAGAAATACAGTCACTAATACTCATATCATTTATCGCGACAAGCATTTCTCCTGTATTATCGAGCAGTGATAAATAGCTGGATGTATTCTCACCCGGAACAATTAAGCATTTATCGACATAAACACCGGATTGATTAGTTTGCGCCAGTAATGATTGCCCATAAAAATCACCACCTACTGCACTTAAAAGCCAGGCATTTTTCCCCAGTAACGCCAGATTATGAGCGATATTCCTTCCCACGCCACCTGGGGTAAATTTAATTTTTCCGGGATTCGAATCCGCATAATTCAATGGATGATGTGAATACCCAGCCACATCAATATTCGCCGAGCCAATAATTACTATGTAGTCCTTTTCGCGCATAGCACGCCCCCTGGCAATAAATTGCCAACGAAGAAATTGGGTAAAATAGTCATTACAGTCAATAAGACTATTAGAGCACGTGTTCAGATTTAAACACATGTTCATAATAAGCATGTTTAACGTAATGTAAATCGATCAGAAAAAACGAAATCGGCCAGATATGAAGGCGGTCACAAAGTTTGTCTATTTATGCAGCAACAAAAGAGAAAGTTGTGATGTGTAACACACAATATGGCAGGCAAGAAAAAGGGCAGAGATGTTTCTGCCCTCAGATTGTTGACAACGCGCGCTTTGTTCATGCTGGATGTGGCGTAAACGCCTTATCCGACCTACAAAAGCGCAAAAATTCAATATATTGCAGGGTTCATGTAGGTCTGATAAGCATAGCGCATCAGGCAATTTTGCGTTTGTCATCATCGGGGCAGAGATGTCTCAGCCCCGATGATGAAGAGAAATTATGCGTTTTTTTCTACTATTTGTGTTTCCGGGCGTTTGAGGAAGGCATAGGCCAAACCCGCCACCAGCGTACCGGCAATAATTGCTACCAGGTAACCCAATACCGGCGTAATAGCGCCAGGGATCAGCAGAACAAACAGACCACCGTGTGGTGCCATCAGTTTCGCACCAATCGCCATTGAGATTGCGCCAGTCAGCGCCCCACCAACGATACAGCACGGTAGCACACGCATCGGATCACGAGCAGCAAACGGAATTGCACCTTCCGAAATAAAGCACAGACCAAGTACCAGAGCGGCTTTGCCACCTTCCTGCTGCGCTTTGTCGAATTTGCGACGCGCCACCATTGTTGCCAGACCCATTGCCAGCGGTGGCACCATACCTGCCGCCATAATCGCCGCCATCGGGCCATAGGTTTGAGTACTCAGCAGACCCACACCGAATGCGTACGCTGCTTTGTTTACCGGACCGCCCATGTCAGTACACATCATGCCACCGAGGATCGCCCCCAGCAGAACCGCATTCGCAGTCCCCATGGTCTGCAGCCAGTGAGTCAACCCATCGAGAATGCCAGCAACCGGTTTACCGATTAGGTAGATCATCGCCAGACCGACCACCAGACTGGAAATTAGCGGAATGATCAGGATCGGTTTCAGTGCCTCCATACTCTGTGGCAGTTTCAGTTGCGTACTGATTAACTTCGCAATGTAACCCGCCAGGAAGCCCGCAATAATACCACCAATGAAGCCAGAACCGGTGCTAACCGCCAGCATACCGCCAATCAGACCCGGCGTGAGACCCGGACGATCGGCAATGGAGAAGGCAATATAACCTGCCAGTACCGGCACCATCAGCGCAAAGGCTGAACCACCACCAATCTGCATCAGCGCCGCTGCCAACGTACCCGGCTCTTTAAACGCTTCGATACCAAAAGCAAAAGAAAGCGCGATACACAGACCACCTGCAACAACCATCGGCAGCATGTAAGAGACGCCCGTCAGCAAGTGACGGTAAGCACCTGCACTCTCTTTCTTACCTTCAGTGGTCGCTGTTTGAGTTTTGCCCGCCGGTTCATACGGCGTTGCTTCAGCAACCGCTTTATCCAGTTCCTGCGCAGTTTTCTTCAGCGCCAGACCGGTAGAGGTGCGATACATCGGTTTACCAGCAAATTTCGCCAGATCCACTTCGATATCTGCCGCCACAATCACCAGATCCGCTGCTGCGACTTCTTCAGGGGTGATTGCATTGCCCGCGCCAACAGAACCACGGGTTTCAACTTTCACCCACCAGCCACGTTTTTTCGCTTCGGTTTCAATGGCTTCAGCCGCCATAAAGGTGTGTGCTACGCCAGTCGGGCAAGCAGTCACCGCAACTACGCGTTTCGGACCGCTGGCAGCAACCGGTGCTGTCGCAGCGACCGGCGCAGTGTAAGGTTTCGCATGGCCTTTGGCTTCACTCAGGAACAGCTCAGGGTGCGCAACTGCCCGGGAAATATCACCCAGCCAGACATTTTTACCGTTCAGCGCGCTGTCATTCGGGATGGAATCACCGAGAACAATCGCCATTTCTGCGTCGTTCGGATTGTCGATGATTTCCAGTTTTGCTTTTCGCGCCGCCGCGCCCAGCAGGGTCTTCGCCATATAGGCGCGTGCCTGACCGAGATTAGCGTCAATAATCAGCAGCGTTTTCATTATGCCTCTCCTGCTGTCAGTTAAAAGGTTGTAAGTCGACGCGCGCCATCATTGCGGCCAACTGCGGACGATCGGTAATACCCACATTGCTTTGACTTACCGCCAGGGCTGCAACAGCTGTCGCCAGACGCAGTGTGTGTTCACTGGATTCACGCATCAGCAAGCCATAAATCAGGCCACCAACCATAGAATCCCCTGCGCCAACGGTGCTTACGACATCGACTGACGGTGGTTTGGCGATCCATTCGCCGGAGGCATTAACCCAAAGCGCGCCTTCGGCACCCAGTGAAATAACAACATGCGCGATGCCTTGTTCACGCAGCGCATGCGCAGCTTCAATCACATCTTTCATTTCAGGCAGTTTACGGCCTGCCCAGATTTCCAGCTCGCGGCGGTTAGGTTTCACCAGCCACGGTGCCGCTTTCAAACCTGCTACTAACGCTTCACGGCTACTATCAAAGATAATGCAAGGACACTGACTACGCAGGCGAGTCATCCAGTCGGTGAACGCTTCCGGGCTGACGCCTGACGGTAAGCTTCCGCTGACACAGACCATATCGAACTGACCGAGCCAGCTCAGAGAATCAGTCACAAAGCGTTCCCAGTCGGCGGGGGTGACTTCAAAACCCGAGAAGTTGAAGTCGGTCACTTCGCCGTCTTTTTCCGTCAGCTTAACGTTAATTCGGGTGCGCCCCTGTACAACCTGGAAACGGTTGGCAATGCCCAGCTCGCTGAACAGTTGCTGAAAACCATCCTGATTGTCTTTACCCAGGAAGCCGCCAACGGTGACATCAATTCCCAGGTCTTTTAATACTTTGGCCACGTTGATGCCTTTACCCGCCGCATGCAGACCGGTGGTTTTCACCAGGTTCACTTCGCCGCGTTCAATTTCCGGGCAGAAACCAACAAGGTCATAAGCCGGATTAAGGGTGATCGTAGCAACACGTCTACTCATTATGCGCCCTCCCCAAGACCAGCAGCGATAGCGTCGCCAATGGCTTTCAGCGCCTGTTCAGCATCTGCACCCTGGGCGGTAAAGCGTAGGCGATGACCTTTCTTAACGCCAAGTGCCACAACTTTCATCAGACTACGTCCGTTTGCCGGTTTGCCGGTGCCATCAAGGTTTGTCACGGTAATATCACTGTTAAATTGTTTAATGGTATTGACCAGCATGGTACCTGGACGAGCATGCAGGCCGTGTTCATTGCGCACCACAAACTCCGCGCTTAACACGTCGTCGGTCGGCGCATCATCGCTGGTCAGCAGCGTCAGCAACGTTGCCGCATCCGCTTTCAGCAAGCGGTCAGCTTTATTATCGAGCAACAAATCAGCGAGACGCTTAAGAACCGCGATGGGCTGATCGTCATTCATCGCCACACTCACCAGCATGGCTGCCGTTTCGCCGTCCACATCAAAAGCATTTGCCGCACGGCTTACCGCAATCGCGCTACGCAGATTGCCTTCGGCGCTATCGCTCAGCCAGATACCCTGCCCGAGGTTCAGCGGTTGTTCATTGATGGCTTTGGTGACGAAAGTGGCGTCAACTGCCCCCGCCTCTTTCAGACGCGCAGCGTTCAGCGCCTGAAGAGTCAGCAGATCGCTGGCGACGATATCCAACGTCAGCATTTCGTTGTCGAGCTTCAGCTGCTCACTCTGCTTTTCGCCCATCAGCAATGCGCGAAGTTCTTCTGCTGTTGTTGCTGACTTCAGTTGTTCAGCAACGGAATCATCGCTCAGTACGTGGGTCAGCTGGCGTAGCAGGCCCAGATGTTCATCCGAGCTGGCAGCAATACCGATCGCCACGTACGCTACCTGGCCGTCACCCCAGGTGACGCCTTCCGGGAACTGAAATACCTGAACGCCGGTTTTCAGCACCTGATCGCGGGTGTCGGTAGTGCCGTGTGGAATAGCAATACCATTGCCGAGGAACGTTGAGGTTTGCTGTTCGCGCGCCAGCATGCCATTGACGTAGCCTTCAGCTACATTACCGGCCTGCACCAGCGCCGCAGCGACCTGGCGAATCGCCTCTTCTTTGTCTCCGGCCTTTTCGCCCGGATGGATGTCCTGTACGGATAACTGGAACATAGTTCTCCTCTCTTGCTGAATTGAAACGATTCAGCTTCTATGAGAAAAAAGCGCCAACCTGGCTTAGGGTTAAAGACAAGATCGCGCTGAAACGTTTCAAGAAAGCATAATACTTTTGTTTCAGCACGCAAGGAAAGCCGTAAAGTTATGAGCAAAAGTTTGATGTGCTGCACAATTTTTTGTCATTTTTCCTAATTGCTGATGGGAAAATCCGTTATCAGCAATTTCATTTCAGCAGCGTCAGCAGCCAATCAGCAACAGTGAAATGGCATTTTGATTATTCGTGGCGCTTTTGATTTCGCTGTCTGTTTATTTTCTGACAAGCAGCGTAAACTCCGCGTCTTCCTCTTCCAGTGATCGACCAGCATGCATAACTCCCCCGCAGTCACCAGCGCGAAATCGTTTGACCTGACCTCGACGGCGTTTTTAATCGTTGCCTTTCTCACCGGTATTGCGGGCGCTCTGCAAACCCCGACACTCAGTATTTTTCTTACTGATGAAGTACATGCCCGTCCGGCGATGGTGGGATTCTTCTTTACCGGCAGCGCTGTCATTGGGATTCTGGTGAGTCAGTTTCTCGCCGGGCGCTCTGATAAGCGCGGCGATCGCAAATCGCTGATTGTCTTTTGCTGCCTGTTAGGCGTGCTGGCCTGCACCCTTTTTGCCTGGAATCGCAACTACTTTGTTTTGCTATTCGTTGGCGTCTTTCTTAGCAGCTTTGGCTCAACCGCTAACCCGCAAATGTTTGCCCTTGCCCGTGAACATGCTGACAAAACCGGACGTGAGGCGGTGATGTTCAGCTCTTTTTTACGCGCTCAGGTTTCACTGGCATGGGTCATTGGCCCACCGCTGGCTTATGCCTTAGCGATGGGTTTCAGCTTTACGGTAATGTATCTGAGCGCAGCGGTAGCGTTTATTGTTTGCGGCGTGATGGTGTGGCTGTTTTTGCCGTCGATGCAAAAAGAGCTTCCGCTGGCGACCGGCACGGTTGAAGCGCCGCGCCGTAACCGTCGCGATACGTTGCTGCTGTTTGTCATTTGTACATTGATGTGGGGCTCGAACAGCCTGTACATCATCAACATGCCGCTATTTATTATCAACGAACTGCATCTTCCCGAGAAACTGGCCGGTGTGATGATGGGGACCGCCGCAGGGCTGGAAATCCCGACCATGTTGATCGCCGGATATTTTGCCAAACGTCTGGGTAAGCGCTTCTTAATGCGCGTTGCTGCCGTGGGTGGCGTCTGTTTTTACGCAGGAATGCTGATGGCGCATTCACCTGTCATTCTGTTGGGCTTGCAGCTGCTAAATGCTATTTTTATTGGCATTCTGGGCGGCATCGGGATGCTCTATTTTCAGGATTTGATGCCCGGTCAGGCAGGTTCAGCCACCACGCTCTATACCAACACGTCGCGCGTGGGCTGGATCATCGCAGGATCAGTGGCGGGCATCGTCGCCGAGATCTGGAATTATCACGCTGTGTTCTGGTTTGCGATGGTGATGATTATCGCTACTCTGTTTTGCTTACTGCGAATTAAAGATGTTTAAGGCGCGGTCAGCATTTCCAGATCGATAAGCCAGGTCATTGCCTGCTGACGCGAGTTACCGCACATTTCAGCGCTGGCTTGTAAGCCTGCACAGACTTTCGGTCGCAGTGGCGAGGTGAAAATTTTACAGCGTTGCTGTTCATCAAGCTGAATGCAGGGCGTATTGGCGGGCTTGCCATCTGGCATACCGGGAATAGGGCTGGAAATTGAAGGGGCAGTGCAACACGCCCCGCAACCCGGACGGCATTCCATACGTTGTTCTCTTAAGGTTAACCACCGGATTGATGAGCGCGCACAGTACCACCTTTTTTGCACCAGCAAAAGTGCGAATACCACTTGCCCGAAAGGCCCGTCGCGAGTACTTTGTCGCGATATTTTTGACATTTTCGACTACAGGAATTTTTCGATGCCAAGAGCGAACGAAATTAAAAAAGGTATGGTACTGAATTACAACGGCAAACTGCTGCTGGTTAAGGACATTGATATTCAGTCGCCCACTGCCCGCGGTGCCGCTACGCTGTACAAAATGCGTTTTTCTGATGTCCGTACCGGGCTGAAAGTAGAAGAGCGTTTCAAAGGTGATGATATCGTTGACACCGTGACGCTGACCCGCCGTTACGTTGACTTCTCCTATGTCGATGGCAACGAATATGTCTTTATGGATAAAGAAGACTATACCCCGTATACCTTCACCAAAGATCAGATTGAAGAAGAGTTGCTGTTTATGCCTGAGGGCGGCATGCCGGACATGCAGGTGCTGACCTGGGACGGTCAATTGCTGGCGCTTGAGCTGCCGCAGACCGTTGATCTGGAAATCGTTGAAACTGCACCAGGCATCAAAGGGGCATCTGCCAGCGCCCGTAACAAACCGGCGACATTGAGCACTGGTCTGGTGATTCAGGTACCAGAATACTTAAGCCCGGGCGAAAAAATTCGTATCCATATCGAAGAACGCCGTTATATGGGTCGTGCTGACTAACTTCAGCCGCATGCAGAAAAGGGATAGCTCAGGCTGTCCCTTTTTTAATTTATTATACCAATCTTCTATTTTGCGCTTCCTGAACACCTTACGCCCGCAATTTTCACTCGTTGATTGATCGCCCTCACACTTCATCGCATTAACAATCCAGACCAATTTCAATTGTTGTCATATAACTTTACACTGTCATTGTTAATTAATCGTTACTAAGACGTGACTCCTATGAATACAATCGCCTCCGTTACGCTCCCGCATCATGTACACGCTCCACGCTACGATCGACAGCAGTTGCAATCACGTATCGTTCATTTTGGCTTTGGAGCCTTTCACCGCGCACATCAGGCATTACTGACCGATCGTGTGCTGAATGCCCAGGGCGGCGACTGGGGGATCTGTGAAATCAGCTTGTTCAGCGGCGATCAACTGATGAGCCAACTCCGCGCACAGAACCATTTATATACCGTGCTGGAGAAAGGTGCGGACGGCAATCAGGCGATAATTGTCGGTGCCGTTCACGAATGTCTGAATGCAAAACTGGATTCCTTAGCGGCAATTATTGAGAAATTTTGCGAGCCACAGGTGGCAATTGTTTCCCTGACAATTACCGAAAAAGGCTATTGTATTGACCCGGCCATCGGTGCACTCGACACCAGCAATCCGCGTATTATTCACGATCTACAAAACCCTGAAGAACCTCACTCCGCGCCAGGTATTCTCGTCGAAGCACTGAAACGCCGCCGTGAGCGCGGCCTTACACCGTTTACCGTGCTCTCCTGCGACAATATTCCCGACAATGGCCATGTGGTGAAAAACGCGGTGCTGGGAATGGCAGAAAAACGTTCGCCAGAACTCGCCGGGTGGATAAAAGAACACGTCAGTTTTCCGGGAACTATGGTCGACCGCATTGTTCCGGCTGCAACCAACGAATCACTGGCGGAAATAAGCCAGCATCTGGGGGTGAATGATCCCTGCGCGATTAGCTGCGAACCGTTTATCCAGTGGGTGGTTGAAGATAACTTCGTCGCTGGGCGTCCTGCCTGGGAAGTCGCAGGTGTACAAATGGTGAATGATGTCCTGCCATGGGAAGAGATGAAACTGCGTATGCTTAATGGCAGCCACTCTTTTCTCGCTTATCTGGGTTACCTCTCAGGATTCGCCCATATCAGTGATTGCATGCAGGATCGCGCATTTCGCCATGCCGCCAGAACATTAATGCTGGATGAGCAAGCGCCGACACTGCGGATTAAAGATGTCGATTTAACACAATATGCGGATAAGTTAATTGCACGTTTTGCTAATCCGGCACTGAAACATAAGACCTGGCAAATCGCGATGGATGGCAGCCAAAAATTACCGCAACGCATGCTGGCAGGTATTCGCATACATCTGGGGCGCGAAACGGACTGGTCGTTGCTGGCATTAGGCGTTGCAGGCTGGATGCGTTACGTCAGCGGCGTTGATGATGCCGGAAATGCCATTGATGTTCGCGATCCGCTTAGCGATAAAATTCGTGAACTTGTTGCGGTCAGCAGCAGTGAACAACGCGTAACCGCCCTGCTTTCCCTGCGTGAAATTTTCGGTGATGATCTGCCAGATAACCCGCATTTTGTGCAGGCCATCGAACAAGCCTGGCAACAAATCGCACAATTCGGCGCGCATCAGGCGCTATTAAACACCCTCAAAATTTAACGATTTCTGCGGTTAAAGCGGATGAAGCTCGCCTTCGTCCGCTCTCCCCTTCTCTTTTCTGCCTTTTTTAGCCAGGATTAACGCTCAGTTAACTTACCAGAGTATTGCGGAGCCGTTGTGACCAGAACCAACCTCATCACCGGTTTTCTCGGCAGCGGGAAAACTACGTCGATTCTTCATCTGTTAGCCCATAAAGATCCCAACGAAAAATGGGCGGTACTGGTTAATGAATTTGGGGAAGTCGGAATTGATGGTGCTTTGCTCGCCGATAGCGGCGCACTGTTGAAAGAGATCCCCGGCGGCTGCATGTGCTGCGTTAATGGTTTACCCATGCAGGTAGGGTTGAATACCTTACTGCGTCAGGGAAAACCAGACCGCTTGTTGATAGAGCCGACCGGGCTGGGCCATCCGAAACAGATCCTCGATCTCTTAACCGCACCCGTCTATGAACCGTGGATAGATCTGCGCGCCACGTTGTGCATTCTCGATCCACGCCTGTTGCTGGACGAAAAAAGCGCCAGCAATGAAAACTTCCGTGACCAACTGGCTGCCGCAGACATTATTGTCGCCAATAAATCCGACCGTGCGACGCCCGAAAGTGAGCAAGCGCTAGAGCGCTGGTGGCAGCAAAATGGTGGCGATCGGCAATTAATTCACAGCGAGCATGGAAAAATTGACGGTCATCTTCTGGATTTGCCGCGTCGCAATTTAGCCGAGTTGCCCGCCAGCGCCGCGCATTCTCATCAGCATAGCGTGAAAAAAGGGTTAGCAGCGTTAAGCCTGCCAGAGCATCAACGCTGGCGTCGCAGTCTGAACAGCGGACAAGGGCATCAGGCCTGTGGCTGGATATTCGACGCTGATACGGTATTCGACACCATTGGTATTCTGGAATGGGCGCGACTTGCACCGGTGGAACGCGTCAAAGGCGTGCTGCGTATTCCCGAAGGGCTGGTGCGAATCAACCGTCAGGGCGATGACCTGCACATTGAAACGCAAAACGTTGCGCCACCGGACAGTCGTATTGAGCTGATTTCCAGCAGCGAAGCTGACTGGAATGCCTTGCAGAGCGCGCTGTTGAAGCTTCGTTTAGCGACTCCCGCGTAAGGTTGCCTGCGTTTTTCAGTAAGATAATTAGAGAAAATATGATTAAAAATTTGCCGCAAATAGTGTTGTTGAATATTGTCGGCCTCGCGCTGTTTCTTTCCTGGTATATTCCCGTTAATCATGGATTCTGGTTGCCGATTGATGCGGATATTTTTTATTTCTTTAATCAGAAACTGGTCGAAAGTAAGGCCTTTTTGTGGCTGGTTGCATTGACCAACAATCGCGCCTTCGACGGTTGTTCACTGCTGGCGATGGGTATGTTGATGCTGAGTTTCTGGCTGAAAGAAAACGCCCCTGGCAGACGACGTATCGTGATTATTGGTCTGGTCATGCTATTAACTGCAGTGGTATTAAACCAGCTGGGTCAGGCATTAATTCCTGTAAAACGGGCCAGCCCAACATTGACTTTTACCGATATTAACCGCGTCAGCGAACTGCTCTCTGTTCCCACGAAAGATGCCTCACGAGATAGCTTTCCCGGCGATCACGGTATGATGCTGCTTATTTTTTCGGCATTCATGTGGCGTTATTTCGGCAAAGTTGCAGGCCTTATCGCCCTTATTATTTTTGTGGTTTTTGCATTTCCCAGAGTAATGATTGGCGCACACTGGTTTACTGACATCATTGTTGGTTCGATGACCGTGATATTGATCGGTTTGCCCTGGGTGTTGCTGACGCCATTAAGTGATCGATTAATCACCTTTTTTGACAAATCACTACCGGGAAAAAACAAACATTTCCAAAACAAATAACTCACAGTAATTAACATCATCAGGGTTATTTTTATAGTGAGGATAATCCTGATGATGCGCACCGTGCTTTCATCTATCGAACGCAAAAATCATTCTCTAAGTAAATGAATGTATTGCATGCGTTTCACTCAATCGTACTTTAATTGACCAATCCCGCTTATTAACTTTCTGTATCACTTTTTCTTATAAAAAATCATGTAAAACCGCTCGCCAAGACCGCACCAATCGGGTAATCTCGAACTCGTTTTGCCTCGGCGGTAGATTATCCTCACAGCATATAATTTTGTGCGTTAGTCCACAGATTTGGCCTTAAGGAATTGTTTCAACATGCCCAGGTAATTAGTCTCGTGTCGCTTGGCATTTTTTTATAACGATATTTGTCGTTAAGGACTTCAAGGGAAAACAAACAACATGGTCAAATCTCAACCGATTTTGAGATATATCTTGCGCGGGATCCCCGCGATTGCAGTAGCGGTTCTGCTTTCTGCATGTAGTGCAAATAACACCGCAAAGAATATGCATCCTGAGACACGTGCAGTGGGTAGTGAAACATCATCACTGCAAGCTTCTCAGGATGAATTTGAAAACCTGGTTCGTAATGTCGACGTAAAATCGCGAATTATGGATCAGTATGCTGATTGGAAAGGCGTACGCTATCGTCTGGGCGGCAGCACTAAAAAAGGTATCGATTGTTCTGGTTTCGTACAGCGTACATTCCGTGAGCAATTTGGCTTAGAACTTCCGCGTTCGACTTATGAACAGCAGGAAATGGGTAAATCTGTTTCCCGCAGTAATTTGCGCACGGGTGATTTAGTTCTGTTCCGTGCCGGTTCAACGGGACGCCATGTCGGTATTTATATCGGCAACAACCAGTTTGTCCATGCTTCCACCAGCAGTGGTGTTATTATTTCCAGCATGAATGAACCATACTGGAAGAAGCGTTACAACGAAGCACGCCGGGTTCTCAGCCGCAGCTAATAAACCGTTTGGATGCAATCCCTTGGCTATCCTGACGAGTTAACTGAAAGCACTGCTTAGGCAGTGCTTTTTTGTTTTCATTCATCAGAGAAAATGATGTTTCCGCGTCTTGATCCAGGCTATAGTCCGGTCATTGTTATCTTTTAAATGTTGTCGTAATTTCAGGAAATTAACGGAATCATGTTTATACGCGCTCCCAATTCTGGACGTAAGCTCCTGCTTACCTGCATTGTTGCAGGCGTGATGATTGCGATACTGGTGAGCTGCCTTCAGTTTTTAGTGGCCTGGCATAAGCACGAAGTCACATACGACACACTGATTACCGACGTACAAAAGTATCTCGATACCTATTTTGCCGACCTTAAATCCACTACTGACCGGCTCCAGCCGCTGACCTTAGATACCTGCCAGCAGGCTAACCCCGAACTGACCGCCCGCGCGGCGTTTAGCATGAATGTTCGTACGTTTGTGCTGGTAAAAGATAAAAAAACATTCTGTTCATCTGCAACTGGTGAGATGGACATTCCACTCAATGAATTGATTCCGGCGCTCGACATTAATAAAAACGTCGATATGGCGATCTTACCCGGCACGCCGATGGTGCCGAACAAACCCGCAATCGTCATCTGGTATCGCAACCCTTTGCTGAAAAATAGCGGCGTGTTTGCCGCTCTGAATCTCAACCTGACGCCTTCACTCTTTTATAGTTCACGGCAGGAAGATTACGATGGCCTCGCCCTCATTATTGGTAATACTGCGCTATCTACCTTTTCTTCACGTTTGATGAACGTTAATGAATTAACCGACATGCCGGTCCGTGAAACTAAAATTGCGGGCATTCCTCTGACCGTTCGGCTTTATGCAGATGACTGGACATGGAACGATGTGTGGTACGCATTTTTACTGGGTGGCATGAGTGGAACTTTCGTTGGACTTCTCTGCTATTACCTGATGAGTGTGCGTATGCGCCCAGGCAGAGAAATCATGACCGCCATCAAGCGCGAACAATTTTACGTGGTGTATCAACCGGTGGTTGATACACAAGCTTTGCGGGTAACGGGCCTGGAAGTACTGCTACGCTGGCGGCATCCAGTAGCAGGTGAAATCCCCCCGGATGCCTTCATTAACTTTGCCGAAGCGCAAAAGATGATTGTGCCACTGACTCAGCACCTGTTTGAGTTGATTGCCCGCGATGCCGCAGAATTAGAAAAAGTACTGCCGGTAGGCGTCAAATTTGGCATTAACATTGCGCCGGCCCACTTGCACAGCGAAAGCTTTAAAGCGGATATCCAGAAACTGCTCACTTCCCTGCCCGCACACCATTTCCAGATTGTGCTGGAAATTACCGAGCGCGATATGCTGAAAGAGCGAGAAGCCACACAACTCTTCGCCTGGCTGCATTCGGTCGGCGTAGAAATTGCTATTGATGACTTCGGCACCGGGCACAGCGCGCTTATCTATCTTGAGCGTTTTACGCTCGATTATCTGAAAATTGATCGTGGATTTATCAACGCCATCGGTACGGAAACGATCACTTCACCCGTACTTGACGCGGTGCTGACGCTGGCGAAACGTCTCAATATGCTGACAGTTGCTGAAGGGGTCGAAACGCCAGAACAGGCACGATGGCTAAGCGAACGCGGCGTTAATTTCATGCAAGGCTACTGGATTAGTCGCCCGTTACCGCTGGACGATTTTGTTCGCTGGCTGAAGAAACCGTATACGCCGCAGTGGTAAGGTGTGCTTACGTCCCTTATTATTCATAGTGAAAGCATGCCGGATTGCGGCTAATGATGAGTAAAAGGAAATCCGTTGCAGATGATTGTGCGCATACTGCTGCTGTTTATCGCTCTGTTCACCTTTGGTGCGCAGGCGCAGGCTATCAAGGAAAGCTATGCCTTTGCCGTACTGGGCGAACCCCGGTACGCATTTAATTTCAACCATTTTGATTATGTGAACCCCGCCGCGCCAAAAGGTGGGCAAATAACGTTGTCTGCCCTCGGCACCTTCGATAATTTCAACCGCTATGCACTGCGCGGCAACCCGGGCGCACGCACCGAGCAGCTGTACGACACGCTATTTACGACTTCCGATGACGAACCAGGCAGTTATTACCCGCTGATTGCTGAAAGCGCACGCTATGCTGACGATTATTCCTGGGTGGAGGTCGCTATTAATCCACGCGCCCGTTTTCATGATGGTTCGCCCATTACTGCCCGCGATGTAGAGTTTACTTTTCAAAAATTTATGACCGAAGGCGTGCCGCAATTTCGTCTGGTCTACAAAGGCACCACCGTCAAAGCCATTGCGCCGTTAACCGTGCGCATTGAGTTAGCTAAACCCGGCAAAGAAGATATGCTGAGTCTGTTTTCGCTGCCGGTATTTCCAGAAAAGTACTGGAAAGATCACAAACTTAGCGACCCGCTCGCCACGCCTCCGCTTGCCAGTGGTCCGTACCGCATTACGTCCTGGAAAATGGGGCAAAATATTGTCTATTCCCGCGTGAAAGATTACTGGGCAGCAAACTTACCGGTAAACCGTGGACGCTGGAATTTCGACACCATTCGCTACGATTATTACCTCGATGATAATGTCGCCTTTGAAGCGTTTAAAGCAGGAGCCTTTGATTTGCGTATGGAAAACGACGCCAAAAACTGGGCCACGCGCTATACCGGTAAAAATTTCGATAAAAAATACATCATCAAAGATGAGCAAAAGAACGAATCAGCCCAGGATACGCGCTGGCTGGCGTTTAATATCCAACGTCCGGTATTCAGCGATCGCCGGGTCCGGGAAGCGATCACTCTCGCCTTTGACTTTGAATGGATGAACAAAGCGTTGTTTTACAATGCCTAGAGTCGCACGAACAGTTATTTTCAGAATACCGAATATGCGGCCAGAAATTACCCCGACGCCGCGGAGCTGGTGCTTCTGGCACCAATGAAAAAAGATCTACCGCCAGAAGTCTTCACGCAAATCTACCAGCCGCCGGTATCCAAAGGCGATGGCTACGATCGTGACAACCTGTTAAAAGCCGACAAACTTCTCAACGAAGCAGGCTGGGTGTTGAAGGGTCAGCAACGCGTTAATGTCACAACGGGTCAGCCACTCAGCTTTGAATTATTGCTTCCCGCAAGCAGCAATAGTCAGTGGGTATTGCCGTTCCAGCACAGCCTGCAACGGCTGGGTATCAACATGGACATTCGCAAGGTGGATAACTCGCAAATCACCAACCGCATGCGCAGTCGCGACTATGACATGATGCCGCGCGTATGGCGGGCGATGCCGTGGCCCAGTTCCGATTTACAGATTTCCTGGTCATCGGAATATATCAATTCCACTTATAATGCCCCCGGCGTGCAAAGCCCGGTTATCGACTCGCTGATCAATCAAATTATTGCCGCGCAGGGAAATAAAGAAAAATTACTGCCGTTGGGGCGAGCACTGGATCGCGTATTAACGTGGAATTATTACATGCTGCCAATGTGGTACATGGCGGAAGACCGTCTCGCCTGGTGGGATAAATTCTCCCAACCCGCTGTACGCCCTGTTTACAGCCTGGGTATCGATACCTGGTGGTATGACGTTAATAAAGCGGCCAAACTGCCGTCAGCCAGACAACAGGGAGAGTAGATGGGCGCTTATCTGATCCGCCGTCTGTTGCTGGTGATCCCAACGTTATGGGCGATTATCACTATCAACTTTTTCATCGTGCAAATTGCGCCTGGCGGTCCGGTCGACCAGGCCATCGCCGCCATTGAGTTTGGTAATGCCGGAGTATTACCCGGCGCAGGCGGTGAAGGTGTTCGCGCCAGCCATGCGCAAACGGGCGTCGGCAATATCAGCGACAGTAATTACCGTGGCGGACGCGGATTAGATCCAGAAGTGATCGCCGAGATCACTCATCGCTACGGTTTCGATAAGCCGATCCACGAACGTTACTTCAAAATGCTCTGGGACTACATCCGTTTTGATTTTGGCGACAGCCTTTTTCGCAGCGCCTCGGTGCTGACGCTGATTAAAGACAGTCTGCCGGTCTCCATCACCCTCGGATTGTGGAGCACGCTGATTATCTATCTGGTGTCGATTCCGTTAGGCATTCGCAAAGCTGTTTATAATGGGAGCCGTTTTGACGTCTGGAGTAGTGCATTTATCATCATCGGCTACGCCATTCCGGCCTTTTTGTTTGCCATCCTGCTGATTGTCTTCTTCGCGGGCGGCAGCTATTTCGATCTGTTCCCTCTGCGCGGCCTGGTTTCCGCTAACTTTGATTCGCTGCCGTGGTATCAGAAAATCACCGATTATCTGTGGCATATCACGCTGCCGGTGCTGGCGACAGTGATTGGCGGCTTTGCGGCTCTGACCATGCTGACAAAAAACTCATTCCTTGATGAAGTGCGTAAGCAATACGTGGTGACGGCACGTGCGAAAGGGGTAAGTGAAAAAAATATTCTCTGGAAACATGTGTTCCGCAACGCCATGCTGCTGGTGATTGCCGGTTTTCCGGCGACGTTTATCAGCATGTTTTTTACCGGCTCGCTGCTGATTGAGGTGATGTTTTCACTCAATGGTCTTGGCTTACTGGGCTACGAAGCGACCGTCTCGCGCGATTATCCTGTAATGTTTGGTACCTTGTATATTTTCACCCTGATTGGCCTGCTGCTGAATATTGTCAGTGATATCAGCTATACGCTGGTCGATCCGCGTATAGACTTTGAGGGACGTTAATGTCGCGACTCAGCCCCGTCAATCAGGCCCGTTGGGCGCGTTTTCGCCATAACCGTCGCGGCTACTGGTCGTTATGGATTTTCCTCCTCTTGTTTGGTTTGAGTTTGTGTTCTGAACTTATCGCCAACGATAAACCGTTGCTGGTGCGTTATGACGGCAGTTGGTATTTCCCGTTGTTGAAAAACTACAGCGAAAGCGATTTTGGCGGCCCGCTGGCAAGTCAGGCTGATTATCAGGACCCGTGGCTGAAACAACGACTGGAAAATAACGGCTGGGTACTGTGGGCACCGATTCGCTTTGGTGCTACCAGTATCAACTTTGCTACCGATAAGCCCTTCCCTTCTCCACCCTCCCGGCAAAACTGGCTGGGAACGGATGCCAATGGCGGCGATGTGCTGGCGCGCATTCTCTATGGCACGCGGATCTCAGTTCTGTTTGGCCTGATGCTGACCCTCTGCTCCAGCGTGATGGGCGTGCTGGCGGGGGCGCTACAAGGCTATTACGGTGGTAAAGTCGATCTCTGGGGGCAACGTTTTATTGAAGTATGGTCGGGGATGCCGACGCTGTTTTTGATTATTTTACTTTCCAGCGTCGTACAGCCTAACTTCTGGTGGCTGTTGGCAATTACCGTCTTGTTTGGCTGGATGAGTCTGGTCGGCGTGGTGCGGGCGGAGTTTTTACGTACCCGTAATTTCGACTACATCCGCGCGGCGCAGGCGCTTGGCGTCAGCGATCGCAGTATCATCCTGCGTCATATGTTGCCAAATGCCATGGTCGCTACCCTCACTTTTTTACCGTTTATTTTATGTAGTTCGATAACCACCCTGACCTCACTCGATTTCCTCGGCTTCGGTCTGCCGCTCGGTTCACCGTCACTCGGTGAACTGCTGTTACAAGGGAAAAATAACCTTCAGGCCCCGTGGCTTGGGATCACCGCCTTCTTATCGGTGGCGATATTGTTGTCTTTGCTGATCTTTATTGGTGAAGCCGTCCGCGACGCATTTGATCCTAATAAGGCGGTGTAGCATGACGCAAACTCTGTTAGCGATTGAAAATTTGTCGGTGGGTTTTCGCCATCAGCAAACCGTACGTACAGTAGTAAATGATGTTTCACTACAGATTGCGGCTGGCGAAACGCTGGCGCTGGTAGGTGAGTCTGGTTCAGGTAAGAGCGTTACCGCGCTGTCAATTTTACGCCTGCTCCCTTGCCCGCCGGTTGAATATCTCTCCGGCGATATTCGTTTTCATGGCGAATCGCTGCTTCATGCCAGCGATCAAACGTTGCGCGGTATACGCGGTAATAAGATCGCCATGATTTTTCAGGAGCCGATGGTGTCGTTAAATCCATTACATACCCTGGAAAAACAGCTTTATGAAGTGCTTTCACTCCACCGCGGGATGCGTCGGGAAGCGGCTCGTGGCGAAATTCTTAACTGCCTTGATCGCGTCGGTATCCGCCAGGCGGCAAAACGGCTGACAGATTATCCGCATCAGCTCTCCGGCGGCGAACGCCAGCGGGTGATGATTGCGATGGCGCTGTTAACGCGACCGGAATTATTAATTGCCGATGAACCAACCACCGCGCTGGACGTCTCTGTCCAGGCGCAGATTTTACAGCTGTTGCGCGAACTGCAAGGCGAGCTGAATATGGGCATGCTGTTTATTACTCATAACCTCAGCATTGTCAGAAAACTGGCCCACCGCGTGGCGGTAATGCAAAACGGTCGCTGTGTCGAGCAAAATAACGCTGCTACGCTATTTGCCTCACCCACTCATCCTTACACACAAAAGCTACTCAACAGTGAACCATCTGGCGACCCGGTGCCATTGCCAGAACCTGCCTCAACGTTGCTAGATGTTGAACAGCTTCAGGTTGCCTTCCCCATCCGCAAAGGGATTTTGAAGCGCATTGTGGATCATAATGTGGTGGTGAAAAACATCAGTTTTACGCTACGGGCGGGTGAAACACTGGGTTTAGTGGGCGAGTCCGGTTCCGGGAAAAGCACGACGGGACTGGCGCTGCTGCGACTGATTAACTCTCAGGGCAGCATCGTCTTTGACGGTCAGCCACTGCAAAATTTAAATCGCCGCCAGCTGTTACCTATTCGTCATCGCATTCAGGTGGTATTTCAGGATCCAAACTCCTCACTCAACCCACGACTCAACGTTTTGCAAATTATTGAGGAAGGCTTACGGGTTCACCAGCCGACGCTTTCTGCCGCACAACGCGAACAACAAGTGATAGCCGTGATGCATGAAGTGGGATTAGATCCTGAAACACGCCACCGTTATCCGGCGGAGTTCTCTGGTGGTCAGCGGCAACGTATTGCGATTGCCAGGGCGTTAATTCTTAAGCCCTCGCTGATCATTCTTGATGAACCAACATCATCACTCGACAAAACGGTGCAGGCGCAAATATTGACGCTATTGAAATCATTGCAACAAAAGCATCAACTGGCCTATTTGTTTATCAGCCACGATTTGCACGTTGTCCGCGCGTTATGTCATCAGGTTATCGTACTGCGACAAGGGGAAGTAGTGGAACAAGGACCGTGCGCGCGCGTGTTTGCCGCACCGCAGCAGGAGTATACGCGTCAGCTACTGGCGTTGAGCTGACGCTTAAAAAGGATTGTAGTTTGAAAAGGGTTCGGCAATTGCCACACCAAAATTTTTCAATCGGCATGTTGCAGCAAATTCGTCCTGGCGATTTACAAACAGGCACGGCTCACCTTCACACTCCAGCACCGAACATGGAACTTCGATGTCGCTTAACGCCTGGCTTAGTTTGTACATCACCGACCATGCATTATCACCATCCGGGCTAAGCAATTTAAGCGCCACCAGGCTGTTGTCACCGCACGGTCCATTTTGCGGAATCGGTTCAACCTTCGAACCTGCGAAACCAGCAGACCAGCGATAGTTCTGCGGCAGTCGATGGACGATTGAGAGTTGTAATGAAGTCACTTATTTTCCCCGGAAGTACATTTTACTTCACAATTTGTTTACATCAATTTTAACACATCATCAACAATCCGTCTTTATACAGATCGTAAAGATTGATGCCTCGCCTGCGTGGCCTCTATGGCTCTGATTTAAATAATATCTGCGGGCGTGGTCACGTTTGCGGGGCTATATGTACCCGTTTCTGCGATCTAACTCAACCTTTTTAACTACAATGATGTGACTTTTTACATAAATTGATTTTACATAAAATAAACATATATCGGGGGAATGATAGATTTGTGGTTGACATGCATCAACAAAGGAAGCCTTTTAGCTTCCTCGTTGTGCAATAGATCACCGTTTTTTCGGCCGACTGGCGTACAAACAGAAGAGAATGGAGCTGGTTGCGCAGAATGCAATTGACCAAATCATCGGCCATGCAGAGTTAAAGGTCGCAAGAGAAAGTAATGCGCCAACAATTGCCCCTATGCCGAAACGGAAGGTTCCTGCCAGCGAAGATGCCGTTCCCGCCATATGGGGAAACTCATCAAGAATGACCGCCATCGCATTGGATGACACCATCGACACGCAGCCCACAAACGCCGCAACGCCAACCACCAGCGACCAGAATCCCAGCCCCAGCAGTGCACTGATGACCATCCACGCTGCCATAATAAACTGTATCCACAACCCCGAGCGGAACATATTTAACGCGCCAATACGGCGGACGAAGCGGCTGTTAAAGATGGTCATCACGAACAGAAAAAGAATGTTTAGCGCAAAGTAATAACCAAAGTTTTCCGGCGCGACGTGGTTGATTTCAATGTAGACAAACGGTCCGGCGCTTAAGAATGAGAACATCCCGGCAAAGCTGAAACCGCTGGCCAGCATATAACTCAGGACACGCTTATGACGGAACAGCGCCGCAAAGTTACCAATAGTGGTACGAATGTGAAAAGGCTGGCGACGCTCCGGCGGTAAGGTTTCTTTGATCAGAAAGAAGATCATTGCCGAAGCCAGAATCGCCGCCACGGCGAGGATCCAGAAGATGTAATGCCAGCTCAGCCACACCAGCACCCAGCCGCCAACTATCGGTGCCATCAGCGGTGCAATGGTCGTCACCAGCATGACAAACGACATCATCCGTGAGAACTCTTCTTTCGGGTAGATATCACGCATCAAAGCGTTGATAACCACGCTGGCCGCAGCCGCAGCCAGCCCGTGGAAGAAACGCATCACAATCAGCTGATCGATGGTTTGCGCCAACGCACACGCCACCGCGGCGGCGGCAAACACCAGCGTACCGCCAAGAACCACCGGCTTACGCCCGAAGCTGTCTGCCATCGGCCCGTAGATTAACTGCCCCAACGCAAAGCCCAGAATATAAGTACTCAGGGTCATCTGCGTACTGCCCGCCGGTACACCAAACTGCGCTGAAATTACCGGTAGCGCAGGCAGATACATATCAATCGACAGCGGCATCAACATGGCCAGCAGGCCAAGGATAAAAACAATAGCAAACGACGAATGCTGTCGGGTGGTCACAACGGGCTCCTGAAAGTCATTGAAAAGTTAGACGACGCTGGCAATTTCTTCTTCAGTTAACGGACGATATTCACCGGGGGCTAAATCAGCATCCAGCGTAATGCCGCCAATACGTTCACGATGCAGCTCAACCACATGGTTACCCACGGCGGCGAACATGCGTTTCACCTGATGATAACGCCCTTCGCTGATGGTCAGACGAACCTGCGTTGGGGTAATCACTTCCAGCACCGCCGGCTTAGTGAGATCTTTTTCGTTATGCAGCTGCACGCCTTTAGCAAATTGCTCTGCCGTATCGTCAGCTACGGGTGATTCCAGCGTCACCAGATAGGTCTTCTCGCAATGATGGCGCGGGG
The DNA here is from genome assembly GCF_003697165.2 of Escherichia coli DSM 30083 = JCM 1649 = ATCC 11775. Lineage (GTDB taxonomy): Bacteria > Pseudomonadota > Gammaproteobacteria > Enterobacterales > Enterobacteriaceae > Escherichia > Escherichia coli. The sequence goes on along the minus strand of NZ_CP033092.2, from coordinate 1,742,682 downwards.
AAGTAATGCGGTGCGACCACTGACCATCATCTGTCATTAGTACCAGACCGGTGGTATCGATATCCAGACGCCCTGCAGCGTGCAGTTTCCACGCTACCGGTTCATCAAGAAAATAGAGCACCGTTGGGTGATCCGGGTCGTCCGTGGAGCAAACATAGCCCTGAGGCTTATTGAGCATGAAGTAACGTGGACCGTGTTGCTGCGCCAGCGGGTTGCCATCGTAAGCGACATCATGTTCAGGGAGCAGTTTGAACGCTGCATTACGGACGATTTCGCCATCGACGGTGACACGATTGCCGCGGATTTCACGCCCGGCAATAGCACGGCTAACACCGAGTTGCTGTGCGATAAATTTATCAAGTCGCATGTGTGTGATTTTGCCTGTAAAAAACGGAGGTCGGGTAATGACCCGAAAATCTGAACTGTTGTCTGCCCAGTATAGCGGTCTAATAACTTCCCTCAAGGGAAAAAGATCCGTGGCATACTATTAGCAGAATAATCTACCTACGCGAGACCATGATTTTTACACTCCGCCCATATCAGCAAGAAGCCGTGGATGCCACGCTCAACCATTTTCGTCGTCATAAAACCCCTGCCGTAATCGTGCTGCCCACCGGTGCAGGTAAAAGCCTGGTGATAGCGGAACTGGCGCGGCTGGCGCGTGGTCGCGTGCTGGTGTTGGCACACGTTAAAGAACTGGTGGCACAAAACCATGAAAAATATCAGGCGCTGGGGCTGGAAGCCGATATTTTTGCCGCCGGGCTAAAGCGCAAAGAGAGCCACGGTAAAGTTGTATTTGGCAGCGTGCAGTCGGTCACCCGTAATCTTGATGCCTTTCAGGGTGAATTTTCGCTGTTGATTGTCGATGAATGCCACCGTATTGGTGACGATGAAGAGAGCCAGTATCAGCAAATCCTCACTCACCTGACCAAAGTGAATCCCCACTTACGCCTGCTGGGGCTGACTGCCACGCCTTTTCGACTGGGCAAAGGCTGGATTTATCAGTTCCATTATCACGGCATGGTACGCGGCGATGAGAAAGCCCTTTTCCGTGACTGCATTTATGAGCTGCCGCTGCGTTATATGATTAAACACGGCTATCTGACGCCGCCAGAACGGCTGGATATGCCAGTCGTGCAATACGATTTCAGCCGCTTGCAGGCACAGAGTAACGGACTGTTCAGCGAAGCCGATCTCAACCGCGAGCTGAAAAAACAGCAACGCATTACGCCACACATCATCAGCCAAATCATGGAGTTTGCTGCAACGCGCAAAGGGGTGATGATTTTCGCCGCGACGGTCGAACACGCAAAAGAGATTGTGGGATTACTGCCTGCCGAAGATGCAGCACTGATTACTGGCGACACACCCGGCTCTGAGCGCGATGTGTTAATTGATGATTTTAAAGCCCAGCGTTTTCGCTATCTGGTCAACGTCGCGGTACTGACCACCGGATTTGACGCCCCGCACGTCGATCTTATCGCCATTCTGCGCCCTACCGAATCAGTGAGTCTTTACCAACAAATTGTCGGGCGCGGTCTGCGCCTGGCCCCCGGCAAGACTGATTGCTTAATTCTTGATTATGCGGGTAACCCTCACGATCTCTACGCGCCGGAAGTTGGTACACCGAAAGGCAAAAGTGACAACGTTCCGGTACAGGTTTTCTGCCCTGCCTGCGGTTTTGCCAACACCTTTTGGGGGAAAACGACCGCCGACGGGACATTGATTGAACACTTTGGTCGTCGCTGTCAGGGATGGTTTGAAGATGACGACGGACATCGCGAACAGTGTGACTTCCGTTTCCGTTTTAAAAATTGCCCGCAATGTAACGCAGAAAATGATATTGCCGCTCGCCGCTGCCGCGAATGTGACACGGTACTGGTTGATCCGGATGATATGTTAAAAGCGGCGCTACGACTGAAAGACGCGCTGGTATTACGCTGTAGCGGCATGTCTTTGCAGCATGGACACGACGAGAAAGGCGAATGGTTGAAAATCACCTATTACGATGAAGACGGCGCGGATGTGAGTGAGCGTTTCCGTCTGCAAACGCCCGCCCAGCGTACCGCCTTCGAGCAGCTTTTTATCCGCCCGCATACGCGCACACCGGGCATCCCTCTGCGCTGGATCACCGCCGCCGATATCCTCGCCCAGCAAGCATTACTGCGACACCCGGATTTTGTCGTCGCCCGCATGAAAGGTCAGTACTGGCAAGTGCGTGAAAAAGTGTTCGATTACGAAGGTCGTTTTCGTCGGGCGCACGAATTACGCGGTTAATGGTAGTTTTGATTGATGTATAAGGCGATTGAGTATAGAATCTCGCCCGCTTTTGCATACGCAAAGCAGATCACTTACCTGTTGCTGGGTCGCCTGTAGCAGGATTAATTTAAGAGAGAAAGAAATGTTTACTATCAACGCAGAAGTACGTAAAGAGCAGGGTAAGGGTGCGAGCCGCCGCCTGCGTGCCGCTAACAAGTTCCCGGCAATCATCTACGGTGGCAAAGAAGCGCCGCTGGCTGTCGAACTGGATCACGACAAAGTCATGAACATGCAAGTTAAAGCTGAATTCTACAGCGAAGTTCTGACCATCGTTGTTGACGGTAAAGAAATCAAAGTTAAAGCTCAGGACGTACAGCGTCACCCGTACAAACCGAAGCTGCTGCACATCGACTTCGTTCGCGCTTAATTGCTGAATAAGTTGTAAAAAACCCCGCTCCGGCGGGGTTTTTTGTCTCTGCAAATTATGCCTGATTACGGTATTGCTATTTTTTGCAGGCCAGATAAGGCGTTCACGCCGCATCTGGCATTCAGAACACAAAACCGATTAATTGCCGCCAGACGTCCGGCGCTGCAATTGATCGCGCAAGTTCGGCGGCGTGCCTTTAATGGTCAGGGTATCGGTTGCTGGATCCCAGAAGATGCGTTCACCTAACAGCATCGCATCAAAGTTAATAGTCAAGCCACCGCCGCTACCGGCAAACTTCGTCAACTGACGCAGTGTGCTACGGTCTGCCGGGAAGCTCTCTTCCAGTTCGTAGCCTTTTTCAGCCGCAAACTCCGTGAAGCTCACTTCGCTGACGCCTGCCAGCTCTTTCGACAGCGATTCCAGTTCAATCTCTTCACCTGCCTGCAGCTGCTCATTACAGTAGCTATAAACCTGCTGGCGCACGTTCTGTCGCTCTGCTTTATCCAGTTGTGCTTCGGCAGTGAAATCATCGACCGCTTGCAACAGCCCACGGTTTTGCGCTTTCGCGTTTAACCCTTCGCTGGCACCGAGGAAATCCATAAAGAAATCCGCCACTTTGCGCCCTACTCGCCCTTTCAGGAAAGTGAGATAGCGGGTCGACTCTGGATTGGTTTCCCACTCGGTTAAATCGATACGCGCAACAATATCCGCATGATTGATATCAAGATAATGGGTTGGGTTGATGTCGAGATTTTCGTTAACACGCATACTGCTCAGGTTGCTCAGAACTGCCACCAGCAGATACTCCACCGCCAGATAGCGATAGTGGCAAAACAGCACGAATCCACCGTCAGCAAAAGGATATTTCGCTAATTCGTCACGCAGGCGACCGGTTGCCGCGCGGCTAAATGCCAGAAAGTCCTCTTCGCCCTGACGCTGTAAGCGCAGCGTCTGCGCCAGTTCACTCTCTTCGCTAAACAAGCCGTAAGCTTTATTTTTGGCGCTATAGACCCGATGCAGTTCTGCCACCATCTCAACGACGGTTTCCGTCGGTTCCAGCAATGAATCGCGCAACACCAGCTCAAGGTTCTGCTCATCACGCTTGATAAGCTGGTGCAGAGCAATCTGGTTGATATCCAGACTCATGATAAACTCTCCTTTAAGACCGGGCGGTATTCAACCACCGCCGGTTAAGCGACGCAATAAAAGATGGCGGTCATTTTACAGAAGGCGGCGTAACGAGAATGATTTAACGCATAAAAAAGCAGAAAAAAAACCGTTGCTACGGTAATATGTTGCCCTTTCATCAACTAACTGATTTCGATTTATGCCACAAATTTCCCGCTACAGTGATGAACAGGTTGAACAATTGCTCGCAGAGCTGCTCAACATACTGGAAAAACATAAGGCTCCGACCGACCTTTCCCTGATGGTGTTAGGCAACATGGTCACTAACCTTATCAACACCAGCATTGCCCCGGCCCAACGCCAGGCAATTGCCAACTCTTTTGCCCGCGCCTTACAGTCCTCTATCAACGAAGACAAAGCGCACTAAGGGAAACAGATAACAGGTTATGGTAACTCATCGTCAGCGCTACCGTGAAAAAGTCTCCCAGATGGTCAGTTGGGGGCACTGGTTTGCACTGTTCAATATTCTGCTTTCGCTCGTCATTGGCAGCCGTTACCTGTTTATCGCCGACTGGCCGACAACGCTTGCTGGTCGCATTTATTCCTACGTAAGCATTATCGGTCATTTCAGCTTCCTGGTGTTCGCCACCTACTTGCTGATCCTCTTCCCGCTAACCTTTATCGTCGGCTCCCAGAGGCTGATGAGGTTTTTGTCCGTCATTCTGGCAACGGCGGGAATGACGCTATTACTGATCGACAGCGAAGTCTTTACTCGTTTCCATCTCCATCTTAATCCCATCGTCTGGCAGCTGGTTATCAACCCAGACGAAAATGAGATGGCGCGCGACTGGCAGCTAATGTTCATCAGTGTGCCGGTTATTTTATTGCTTGAACTGGTGTTTGCGACGTGGAGCTGGCAAAAGCTGCGCAGCCTGACGCGTCGTCGGCGCTTCGCGCGCCCGCTGGCCGCATTCTTATTTATCGCCTTTATCGCCTCGCATGTGGTTTATATCTGGGCCGATGCCAACTTCTATCGCCCGATCACCATGCAGCGCGCTAACCTGCCGCTTTCGTACCCGATGACGGCACGACGTTTTCTTGAGAAGCATGGCCTGCTTGATGCGCAGGAGTATCAACGCCGTCTTATTGAGCAAGGCAATCCAGACGCCGTTTCCGTTCAGTATCCGTTAAGCGAACTGCGCTATCGCGATATGGGCACCGGGCAGAATGTGCTGTTGATTACTGTCGATGGCCTGAACTACTCACGCTTCGAGAAGCAGATGCCTGCGCTGGCAGGTTTTGCTGAGCAAAATATTTCGTTCACGCGCCATATGAGCTCCGGCAACACTACAGACAACGGCATCTTTGGCCTGTTCTATGGCATCTCGCCGAGCTATATGGACGGCATTCTGTCGACTCGTACGCCTGCGGCGTTAATTACTGCGCTTAATCAGCAAGGCTATCAGCTGGGGTTATTCTCATCAGATGGCTTTACCAGCCCGCTGTATCGTCAGGCATTGTTGTCAGATTTCTCGATGCCGAGTGTACGCACCCAATCCGACGAACAGACCGCCACGCAGTGGATCAACTGGCTGGGCCGCTACGCACAAGAAGATAACCGCTGGTTCTCGTGGGTCTCTTTCAATGGCACAAACATTGACGACAGCAATCAGCAGGCATTTGCACGGAAATATAGCCGGGCGGCAGGCAATGTCGATGACCAGATCAACCGCGTGCTCAATGCACTGCGTGATTCTGGCAAACTGGACAATACGGTGGTGATTATCACTGCCGGGCGGGGTATTCCGCTGAGCGAAGAGGAAGAAACCTTTGACTGGTCCCACGGTCATCTGCAGGTGCCATTAGTGATTCACTGGCCAGGCACGCCGGCGCAGCGTATTAATGCGCTGACTGATCATACCGATCTGATGACGACGCTGATGCAACGCCTGCTACATGTCAGCACACCTGCCAGCGAATATTCGCAAGGTCAGGATTTGTTCAACCCTCAACGCCGCCATTACTGGGTTACCGCCGCGGATAACGATACGCTGGCAATTACCACCCCGAAAAAGACACTGGTGCTGAACAATAACGGTAAATACCGCACTTACAACTTACGTGGTGAAAGAGTGAAAGATGAAAAACCACAGTTAAGTTTGTTATTGCAAGTACTGACAGACGAGAAGCGTTTTATCGCTAACTGATTAATTATAAATCAGTTAGCAAAATATCTTACTTGCAATCGGTGTGGAAAACGGTAGTATTAGCAGCCACGAGTCGGCACGTAGCGCAGCCTGGTAGCGCACCGTCATGGGGTGTCGGGGGTCGGAGGTTCAAATCCTCTCGTGCCGACCAAAAATCCCAAGAAAACCAACCTATTGCGGTTGGTTTTTTTATATCTGCATTTAATTCGATAAACAGACAGCGACACATCACGGCCTGTTTATTTTCTGTTATCAGAACGTCCAGACTACACCCGCCTGAGTTGTGCTGCTTTCTTCACGGGAGAAACGACTATCGATACCGAGCGTCAGGCCCGTCAATGTTTGCTCAAAGCCAGCTCCCGCATCAGTGTTCACGTTGTTGCGGCTGTTAATTGCCGAACTCCACATCGCCGTATCGTAATTAACGCCTTTTACGCTACCAAGACGCCCACGCACGGTGTCCAGTTCTACATCAAATACCAGCGGTTGTGCTGCCGCCATATTCAGCACATCCGTGGTTGAAGGGGGCATTTGTACGCGATTCTCTGCGAGACTCCAGCTATGGTTGCCATTATCCAGCAAGGTATATTCATACGTACTGATATCAACAACGCTTCCGGCATTGCCCAACGTAAATGCCGCATCACCGCGCCCTCCTTTAATCGTGGGATCATTCGCCGCGCCATAAACCTGTAGCACTCCATTATTGATCGTAGTCTGATTTACCGCGCCACCCATTTGAACAATTTGATAACCATCATTTAATACTGCGTATTCTGCGGTGCCATTTATTTCAACGTACTGATATCCCCCGTTAATTTCAGTATTACTACTTACACCAAATTCTTATATATGCTGTTCTCCGCCAGGATTGATTTTCGTATTATTGGCGGCCCCATAAACCAGCTGGATATCTTTTTCCAGGACAACACCATCAACTGTCTCACCATACTCAACAGTTGATGCTAATGCTATGGGTGAATATAACGCTGTAGCCACCAGAACAGATATTGCGGAACGACAAAGAGAAACAGAACCAGATTGGTGCATTAAGCTTTCATCCTATGAAATTAATTGCTGTTAAAAGCATTGGGGACAGAAAATACCCATAGCTCCATACCCGGAGTCAGTTTTTAAAAACTGTTTAAAGAAATGCACAAGTATTGTGATTGATTTTTTAGTTGTTTTTCCTGATGAGAAGCTGATGCAAAATTCCGTCTTTATAATGAAGATGATGCCAAAGCGAACGACAAAGTTGTAGTTTTCACTACATGTCCATACATAAAATGGGGTAACATTCACGCGCCTGGTAGCGTTACCAACGCTACGCTCAAACATAATGATTCTAATAAAACCTCAGGAGACTACTATGCCTGAAGCAACGCCTTTTCAGGTGATGATTGTGGATGATCATCCACTTATGCGACGCGGTGTTCGTCAGTTACTGGAGCTTGATTCTGGCTTTGAAGTGGTCGCCGAAGCGGGCGACGGCGCAAGCGCGATCGATCTGGCGAATAGACTGGATATCGACGTGATCTTGCTGGATCTCAATATGAAAGGCATGAGTGGCCTGGATACCCTCAATGCCTTGCGCAGGGATGGCGTTACCGCGCAAATTATTATCCTGACCGTATCAGATGCCTCCAGCGATGTCTTTGCACTGATAGACGCAGGCGCAGACGGTTATCTGTTGAAAGACAGCGACCCGGAAGTGTTACTGGAAGCAATTCGTGCCGGAGCGAAAGGCAGCAAAGTCTTTAGCGAACGCGTCAATCAGTACTTACGTGAACGTGAAATGTTTGGCGCGGAAGAAGACCCCTTCAGCGTGCTGACAGAACGCGAGCTGGATGTTCTGCACGAGCTGGCACAGGGGCTGTCAAATAAACAGATTGCCTCGGTGTTGAATATTTCCGAGCAGACAGTAAAAGTCCATATTCGCAATCTGCTGCGTAAACTCAACGTCCGCTCACGCGTGGCGGCCACCATTCTGTTCCTGCAACAACGCGGGGCACAATAAAAATAGCCCGATGGCATCACCATCGGGCCACTTTTTATTTACTCTCCTGCGGCGACAAATGTTGCATCGCCTGCGCGATACTACGTTCGATCACCGCACGGCGAGTATCGTTGGCAGGTAAGAGTTTCAACATCATCTCCCACGCGGCAACGGCTTCGCCAAATCGTTGCTGCTCAAAGGCATTAAATGCATACATGCTTAACACACGGATATTGCTATGGTCCGTTCTCACCAACTGGCGCAGCAGTTCGCCGCCGAGGCGGTTGTCGTTGGGATCAGATGAACGTGTCAACGCTTCAGCGTATCCCAGTGCAGCATCGCTGTTTTTCGGATCGAGGCGATACGCAGTGGCGTATGCATCGGTGGCGATACTGGCGTTACCCAGCGCCATGCCAACGCGGCCCAACATAATCCAGCCTTCTATATCTCCCGGATTTTTTTGCAGTTGAGTACGCATCCCCAGCGCAAGGCGCGACATCTCTTCTTCGTTGAGCGGATCGGCTTTCGGATCCAGCGCCCTGTCCAGTAACGCCGGAGCCTGTGCCGTGGCCTGCTGCCAGATTTTCACCTGCTGATAATTGCCAGTCTGGTAGTAGCTGACGCCAGCCACAATTAACGCCACCACAATACCCGGCAGATAAACAACATATCCGGCACGCTTACCTTCCGGCACGCTTTGTTCTGGAAACGCTTCCAGCACCACGCGTACCCGACGCCGCGAACGGGCGTATATGACCCAACCGCCAATGCCAATAGCCACTACTGGCAGCACCCACAGCAGCACGGTCAGCGGCGTTAACGGCGGATCGTAAGTGACGAAGTTGCCGTAACGCGCCACCATATAATCGACAATCTCTTTCTTACTTTTGCCTTCCTGCATCAGTTCATACACTTTCTGGCGCAGGTCGGTGGCAATCATCGAGTTGGAATCGGCAATGCTGTTGTTCTGGCATTTCGGGCAGCGCAGTTCTTCAGTGAGCTGACGGAACTGTTGTTCCTGTGCTTCATCTTTAAACTGCAACACGTCGATGGTCGCCAGCGCTGAGCCGGAGATCATCAGCATCAGCACGCCCAATAAAAACCTCATTGTGCGGCCTCCTTACTGTATTTCTCCCACAGTGGCTTGATCTCTTCTTCCCAGACGCGAGGATTGAGATCGCCCGCATGGCGATAGCGAATGATGCCGTTGCCGTCAATAAGGAACGTTTCTGGCGCGCCATAGACACCGAGATCCAGCCCTAACATGCCGTCGCCATCAAACAGGCTTAGCGCGTAAGGATTGCCCAGCTCTTTCAGCCAGCTGATTGCCTTCTGGCGATCGTCTTTATAGTTCATGCCGACCACGCGGATGCCCTGCGCAGAAAGCTGATTCAGATATTGATGTTCCGCACGGCAGGTCGGACACCAGGTCGCCCAGACGTTAAGCAGCACCGGTTTGCCCTGAGTCAGCACATCCGCCTGATAAAACTGCCCCGGATTGTCCAGTGATTCGAGGCGAAACTTCGGCACTGGCTTGCCAATGAGCGCCGATTCCAGATTGGTCGGATCATCCCCTTCGGCATTACGCGCCAGCTGCCACAGCAGCGCCGCGGCAATCGCCAGGAAGATAATCAACGGAATTAACAATACCTTGCGCTTCATGCAGCCTCCGGCGCAGTTTTCTGCGGGTTCACGCGCTTACGATAGCGAGGATCAAACAGACACAGCAGTCCGCCCAACGCCATCATCAGCCCGCCCGCCCAAATCCAGCGAACAAATGGTTTGTAGTAAAGACGCACGGCCCACGCGCCGTTTTCCAGCTCTTCACCGAGTGCCGCGTACAGGTCACGCGTGATGCCACCGTCAATCGCCGCTTCGGTCATCATCGACCCGGCAGTGTTGTAATAACGTTTTTCTGCATACAGCACTGTTTCCGGCTTGCCATCTCGCGTTACGCCGATAGTCGCCACACCGCCACGCCAGTTCGGACCGGTCACCTCTTTGACATCACGGAAGGTGAAGCGATATTCATGAATATCGACGCTATCGCCGGACTTCATGCGCACATCACGCTCAACGCTATAGTTCTGACTAAAAGCAATGCCAACAATTGTCACTGCCAGCCCCAGGTGAGCCGCCACCATCCCCCAATAACTGAAGGTGGTTTTCGTGCCGCGTGAAATACGCAGCGCAGCTTCCGCAATTGCCAGCACCGCAATCCAGCAGGCCATTGCCAGGCCGAGCACTGTCATCGCCACAACTTTGCTTTCGAACAGCCACGGCAACAGCAGCGACAGCACCAGCGTAGAGATGAAGGCGATAATCAACAAATTGCGGATTTTACGTGGGCGATCGCGTCCCCAGCGCACCAGAGGGCCGACACCAAGCAGTAGCGCAAACGGCACCATCAACCAGGTAAACATGGTGTTGAAGAACGGTTCGCCAATCGAAATACTGCCCAGTCCCAGTTGCTTGTGCACCAGCGGCAGCAACGTCCCCAGCAACACCACCAGCATCGCGGCGACCAGCAAAACGTTGTTCGCTAACAGCAAAGATTCCCGCGACCACAGCGCATTGTTTACGCGTGAGCGAACTTTGTGTCCACGCGCGGCAAACAGCAGCAGCGAACCGCCAATCACCAGCACCATAAAGGCGAGGATAAACATACCGCGCGCCGGATCAGACGCAAACGCGTGTACCGATACCAGCACGCCGGAACGCACCAGGAAAGTCCCCAGTAGACACAACGAGAAGGCACTGATTGCCAGCAGTAATGTCCACGCTTTGAAGCTGGCGCGTTGTTCAGTGACCGCCAGTGAGTGCATCAGCGCAGTCCCCACCAGCCACGGCATAAACGAGGCGTTTTCTACCGGATCCCAGAACCACCAGCCGCCCCAGCCGAGTTCGTAATAGGCCCATGCGGAACCGAGCACAATGCCGAGCGTCAGGAAGATCCACGCAGCCAGCGTCCACGGACGAGTAAAACGCGCATAAGTGCTGTCCAGACGCCCACTCAACAAAGATGCAATGGCAAAAGCAAACGCCACCGAGAAGCCGACGTACCCCATATAAAGCAGAGGCGGATGGAAGATCAGCCCCGGATCCTGTAACAGCGGGTTAAGATCGCGACCTTCAATCGGGAAGTTCGGCAACGTGCGTGAGAACGGGTTAGAGGTAAAGAGAATGAACAGCAAAAAGCCGACGCTGACCATCCCCATTATCGCCAGTACGCGGGCCACAATATCCAGCGGAATACGCTGACTAAAAATCGCTACCGCAAAGGTCCAGCCGCTCATCAGCAGCACCCACAGCAGGAGCGAGCCTTCATGCGCGCCCCAGGTAGCCGCCACGCGATACCACACCGGAAGCTGGGTATTGGAGTTGCTGGCAACATAGGTGACGGTAAAGTCGTTGACCACGAAAGCATTGACCAGCACCAGAAATGCGCCAGCCACAGACATAAACAGCAGCCAGGCAAACAAGCGGGAAGACGCCATCATGCGCGCGTCCCCGCGCGCCACGCCCCATAGCGGATACACGGACAGCAGCAGCGCAATTCCTAGCGCCAGACACAGCAGCCCGTTACCAATTTCTGGCATCATGATGCTGGGTCCTTATAAACACTCGCCGGGCGACGGTGGTTAGCTTCCATCGCTTTCTCAACTTCTGGCGGCGTGTAGTTTTCATCGTGTTTCGCCAGCACTTCTTTCGCGAGGATATGATTGCCTTTTTCCAGTTCGCCCTGCACCACAACGCCCTGCCCTTCACGGAACAGATCCGGCAAAATGCCTTCGTAAGAGACATCTACTGAACCTTCAGCGTCGTAAATGGTGAAAGTTACTTTTAGCGAATTGGGATCGCGCTGCACACTCCCCGGCATCACCATCCCGCCAACGCGCAGACGCTGACCGACTTCCGGCATCTGCTGAGTTTCACGCTTGCCGTAGAGAATCTCCCCCGGCGTATAAAAGAGATCGATATTCGAGCGCAGCGCATATAGCACCAGACCGATAGTCAGCGCCAGCCCCGCCAGCACGGCACAGGCAATCCACAAGCGGTTTTTACGGCGAATATTCATGCAGCCTCCTGCTGTTGCGCAGCACGTAAACGCGCCTCACGCGCCCGCTGTTGCGCCACGCCACGCAGAATTGCGCGATGTTGCATCACCGAGTGCACGACCAAAACCACCAGCGGAATAACGGTCATCACCACCGCCAACCAGACAAAAAAGGCGTAACCGCCCATTGCGAAAAATTCATTCCAGGAAGCAAATGCAGGGGTCATTTACGGCCTCTTTTCAGTATCAGTTCACTCACCCACGGACGGCGTTTTTCCATCAGCAAAATCAAATTACGCATCCGCATCAGCGTCAGCGTGGCAGACAGGAGCAGGAAGCCAAAAATCGACCAGCGCAGCGGCGAACGCATCGCCGGATCGATACTTTGCTGCATCCGCGTTGATCCCTGATGCAGGGTGTTCCACCACTCAACGGAGTAATGAATAATCGGCAGATTCACCACGCCAATCAGCACCAGGATACCTGCCGCACGGCCAGCCAGACGACGGTCGTCGAAGGCGTGCCACAGGGCAATGACACCAACATACAGAAACAGCAGCACCAGTTCAGAAGTCAGACGTGCATCCCATACCCACCAGGTGCCCCACATCGGTTTTCCCCATGCAGAGCCGGTAACCAGGGCAATAAAGGTAAACACGGCACCAATGGGGGCCATCGCCGCCACCGCCAGGTTGGCCATTTTCATCTGCCAGACCAGGCCAATAAACGCTGCCACCGCCATTGATGCATAAATGCCCATCGACCAGATCGCCGCAGGCACATGCAGGTAGATAATGCGGTAGCTATTTCCCTGCTGATAATCAGCCGGAGCAAAGCCGAACCCCCAGATCCAGCCGACGGTAAGCACGACCACACTGGCAATTGCCAGCCACGGTATAAACCAGCCACAGATTTGATACAGCCGTGGTGGGATCGCCAGTTGATGCAGTGTTTTCCACATAGTTTCGATACCAGACTCGAACAAAAATCAGTAATCCAGCGTTATTGAATGCTGATTCGTAACGCTGCCGCCGTCGCAAAAGGACTTAATGTCGCGGTGCCTGCCAGCAACGCGCCTAAAATTGCCAGATACCCATCAACGGGCAAATGCATAGAAGCCGCGTCCATCGCGGCGGTGGCAAAGATGAGTAATGGGATAGTCAGCGGTAACACCAGTATGCTGAGCAGCACACCACCGCGCTTAAGTCCCACTGTCAGCGCCACGCCCGGCGCACCAAGAAAGCCAAGCGTAGGGGTTCCCAGCAGTAGCGTTAACGCCATCACTTGCCAGCCATAAACATCCATTCCCAGTAGCATTGCTACCAGGGGCGAAAGGATAAGTAACGGCAGACCGGTTACCATCCAGTGCGCCATCACCTTCGCCAGCACAGCGGCGGGCAAGGGTAACGGCAACAACATCAATTGTTCAAGACTGCCGTCCTGCAAATCGTCACGGAACAGTCGCTCGAGTGCCAGCAAGGATGAAAGCAGCGCGGCAACCCAGATAATGCCCGGCGCAATACGCGCCAGCAGTTGCGGCTCCGGACCGATACTGAGCGGAAAAAGGGTAATTACAATCAGGAAGAACCACAGCGGGTTGGCGATTTCGGCGCTATGGCGAAACGCTACGCGCAGCTCAAGACGGAAAATGCGCCAGAACATCATGCGGCCCCCGTTTGCGTCAGTGAAATGCGGCGAATTTTACTTTCAGCAACGTTGAGCGGCTGGTGGGTAGTCAGAATCACAATCCCCCCCTGCTCCGTATGCTGCGCCATACGCTGGGTCAGACGATCGACGCCGTTAACGTCAATCGCGGTAAAAGGCTCGTCGAGTATCCATAACGTGGCACGGGTCAACCACAGACGCGCTAAAGCGACGCGGCGTTGTTGCCCGGCAGAAAGTTGATTTACCGGAATATCTTCGAATCCGGCAAGCCCGGCCTGCGCCAGGGCTTCCAGACATTGTGCGGTATCGCCATCGCGATGATAAAAGTGCAGATTTTCTAACGCCGTCAGCCGGGTTTTGATCCCCGGCTGATGGCCTATCCATAACAGGTTTTGATGGTAGCTGTCGCGTACCTGATGCAAGGGCTGCCCTTGCCAGAGAACCTCGCCTGCGTCAGGGCGAGACAACCCCGTCAGCAAACGGAGAAGCGTTGTCTTCCCCGCGCCGTTGCTACCGGTGATTTGTACCCACTCTCCTGCGTTCAGCGTAAATGATAAACCACTAAATAAGGTTCGTTCATCCCGCTCGCAAAGTAACTCTCTGGCTTCAAGCATACCCACGCAATAACCCTGTTAAAAACCTGGCTCGACTTCACGCATGTCGGGCAGCTTGTGCGCTATCCCTTTATGGCAATCAATACAGGTTTGCCCATCTTTCACCGCCTGGTCATGCATCTTCGCGGCAACCGATTTCTGGGCGGTTGTATCCATATACTCGAAGTTGTGACAGTTACGGCACTCCTGCGAGTTGTTGTCCTTCATGCGCCGCCACTCATTCTGTGCCATCGTCAGGCGATGAGCTTCAAATTTCTGCGGCGTGTCAATAACGCCAAAAATTTTACCATACAGCTCTTTACTTGCTTTGAGCTTGCGTATCATCTTTGGCACAAACTCGTGCGGAACGTGACAATCCGGACAGGTCGCACGGACGCCGCTACGGTTGTTGTAGTGCACGGAATCCATGTATTCCTGATACACCGTGTTACGCATTTCGTGGCAGCTAATGCAGAACTCTTCGGTATTGGCTTTTTCCATCCCGGTGTTAAAGCCGCCCCAGAAGACGATGCCGCCGACAAAACCGATCAACAGCAGCGTCCCTAGCGCCAGACGGCTGGGGGTACGCCACCATTTCCACAGGCGCTTAATCAGACCAGGCTTACGGTCAGAATTTCCCATAATAACCTCTTATTTCCCGTAACCTTTTGATGGGGTAAAGGTATTCCCCACGATTGGCGCGGTATCGGCCTGCGGTACGTGACATTGCAGACAGAAATAACGACGCGGAGCCACTTCCGCGCCCACTTTGCCGTCGCTGTCCATAAAGTGAGTAGGACTAATGCGCGGCGCGCCAGTGGTGCGATAACTTTCGACACCGTGGCACTGCAAGCAGCGGTTGGTATTGGTCGTTACCTGATAACCTTCAACGCTATGCGGGATCATTGGCGGCTGATTCACATAGTTCAGCGGCATCCGATCCTGCTCTTTTGGCATCCGAATGGCCCCTTCCTGCGTCCCGGATACTTCCGGCGACTGGCTAAAATCGACGCCATTAGCCGCCCAAACCGCGCCGCTTACCACCAGGGCCAGCATCGCCGTCCATTGACACAGCGCTTTCTTCAGGTCATGGCTTTTCATGATTTCGCTCCCGAACTCCATCGTGTAGTTATTGTAAATACATCCTCAGAACAGACATCCACGCAGCGACCGCACGTCATGCAATCGCGGCTGGTGACCTGCACCGGGCTTTGTTCATCCAGCACCGGGGCACGTAGCACATGCGGTTCCGGGCAAACATGAAAACAATCCATACAGCGGTTACATTTCTGCCGATCGGTGGCCGCAACGGTAATCACACCTTTGCTACCCAGCACGCCATACAGTGCACCAACCGGACAAATGTGCCCGCACCAGCCGTGTTCAACGACCAGTAGATCAAATAAAAACAGCGCGAGAATAAGCAGCGCGCCGCTGCCGAAGCCCATTACCAGGCTACGCCCCATCAGAGAAACGGGGTTGATCCATTCCCAGATGAGCGTGCCAGTTAAGGCCGATCCCACCAGAATGACCACCAACAGCACGTAGCGAATATGGCGAGGGATCGTCGCAGACTGATTGAGGTCAAATCGTCTGCGTAACCAATTTGCTAAGTCGGTAATCGGGTTCAGCGGACAGACCCAGCTGCAAAATAATCGCTTTCCTGCCAGGGCGTAGAGCACGGTGATAATCACCGCACCGGTCAACGCCACCGTGGCAGGCAGATGACCGCTGGCAAGACTTTGCAGTGTCATCAGCGGATCGGTCAGTGGAACGGTGTCGAATAACAGGCTACTGCTGTAGTTGCCGTGCAAGATCCACACACCAAACCACGGACCGCTCAAAAACATCCCCAGCACGAAGAACTGACAAAGGCGACGTAACACTAACCAACGGTGACTGCGCCACCAGCCTTTTTTCTCCAGCGCCTCGCGCCCGGCGTCACGTTTACGATTTGCCATTGTTCCCCTCCAGCCAGCCGAAGCGGTAATGGTGACCTAACTCCCCTTTCGCCAGTGACAGCGGTAACACCTTGATTGCCGGTTGTTCCAGCACGCACACTTTTTCGCACTTACCGCAGCCGGTACAGGCGTCGCTGTGAACCGTCGGCAGAAAGCGGGCGTGCTTACCGGTACGCGTGTTGCGCTCCAGCTCCAGGGTGATGGCCTCATCAATTTTCGGGCATTCGCGATAACAAACATCGCAGCGCAGCCCCTGAAAGTTGAGACAGTTTTCCTGGTCCACCAGTACCGCCAGCCCCATCCGCGCGTCGTCGATCGATTCGATCTCACGATCCAGCGCACCGCTCGGGCACACTTTGGCGCACGGAATGTCCTCACACATTTCGCAAGGAATATCCCGTGCGACAAAATATGGCGTGCCCGCCGACAGACCAGAGGCCAGGGTCGCCAGTTTTAAGGTGTCGTAAGGGCAAGCCTGAACACACTGACCGCAACGCACACAGGCACTGGCAAAGGCGTTCTCGTTTATGGCTCCGGGCGGGCGCAACCGCACGCCAGATGCGCGTGCGGTTTGCTGTTGTAACCCCAGCGCCACACCCACGGCAGCCAGCCCGCCTGCTGTGCGAACGACATCGCGCAGAAAGCGGCGGCGACCATTTTGAGGTTTCGCTGACCGGGACATAATGGCTTACACCTTCTCCAGTTTGACCGCGCACTTCTTGAAGTCCGTCTCTTTCGAGAGCGGATCGGTCGCATCCAGCGTCAGTTTGTTAACCAGCTGTGCGGCGTCGAAGAACGGCATGTACACCAGGCCCTGCGGTGGACGGTTACGGCCGCGCGTTTCGACAATCGAGATCACTTCGCCACGGCGAGAAACCACTTTCACTTTGTCGCCACGGCGCAGATCGCGCGCTTTCGCATCCAACGGGTGAATAAACAGGACCGCTTCCGGGAAGGCGCGGTGCAGTTCCGGCACACGGCGAGTCATACTGCCGGTGTGCCAGTGCTCCAGGACGCGTCCGGTAGAGAGCCACAGGTCGTACTCTTCATCCGGTGCTTCCGCCGCCGGTTCGAACGGCAGCGCGAAGATCACCGCTTTACCATCCGGTTTACCGTAGAACTTATAGCCTTCGCCCGCTTTCACGTACGGGTCGTTACCTTCGCTGTAACGCCACTGCGTTTCTTTACCGTTCACCACCGGCCAGCGCAGACCGCGCGCTTTGTGGTAGTCATCGAACGGTGCCAGATCGTGACCGTGACCGCGACCAAACCATGCGTACTCTTCGAACAGCCCTTTTTGCAGATAGAAGCCCAGCTCGCGGGATTCATCGTTCAGCTGATCTTCCGCCAGTTCGGATACCGGGAATTTGCTCACTTCCGGGGTGGCATACAGAACTTCGTACAGCGTTTTGCCACGCAGTTCCGGTTTCTTCGCCAGCAGCTCTTCCGGCCATACTTCTTCAGTTTTAAAGCGGCGGGAGAACTGGACTAACTGCCAGAGATCCGATTTCGCTTCGCCCGGTGCCTGTACCTGCTGACGCCAGAACTGAGTACGGCGTTCGGCGTTACCGTAAGCGCCCTCTTTCTCTACCCACATTGCGGTCGGCAGGATCAAGTCGGCGGCCAGCGCACTGACTGTCGGATACGGATCGGAAACGATGATAAAGTTGCGCGGATCGCGCCAGCCCGGCATACGCTCTTCATTAATGTTCGGTCCGGCCTGCATGTTATTGGTACACATGGTCCAGTAAACATTCAGTTTGCCGTCTTTCAGCGCACGGTCTTGTGCCACCGCGTGCAGACCGATTTTCGCCGGAATGGTGCCGCTCGGGATATTCCACTTCTTCTCGCAGATATCACGGTGTTTCTCGTTAGTCACCACCATGTCCGCAGGCAGACGGTGAGCAAAGGTGCCCACTTCACGCGCAGTACCACACGCGGAAGGCTGCCCGGTCAGGGAGAACGGACCGCAACCCGGCTGGGAAATTTTGCCGGTCAGCAGGTGCAGGTTGTAGACCAGGTTGTTGGCCCACACACCACGGGTATGCTGGTTGAAGCCCATCGTCCAGTAGGAGATGACTTTCTTGTTCGGATCGGCATACAGCTGCGCCAGTTGTTCTAACTGGTCTTTCGGCACGCCGGTCATTTCGGCGGTTTTTTCCAGCGTATATTCAGCAACGAAGGCTTTGTAATCTTCAAAGCTCATCGGTTCGGAGGCGTCAGAACCCGGATTCTTCGCTGCTTTTTCCAGCGGATGGGTCGGACGTAAACCGTAGCCGATGTCCGTCGCCCCTTTGCGCAGGTTAACGTGTTTGCTGAAGAAGTCCTGATTTATCGCATTGTTTTGAATGATATAGTTGGCGATATAGTTCAGGATCACCAGGTCAGATTGCGGCGTAAAGATGATGCCGTTATCCGCCAGCTCGAAGCTACGATGCTGGTAGGTAGAAAGCACCGCCACGGTGACGTTCTGGTTAGAAAGACGACGGTTAGTGATGCGCGACCAGAGGATCGGGTGCATCTCCGCCATGTTGGAGCCCCACAGCACAAACGCGTCAGCCTGCTCGATGTCGTCATAGCAGCCCATCGGCTCATCCATACCAAAGGTACGCATAAAGCCAACTACTGCCGACGCCATACAGTGACGCGCGTTCGGGTCGATGTTGTTCGAACGGAAGCCCGCTTTGAACAACTTGGACGCGGCATAACCTTCCCAGATAGTCCACTGACCAGAACCGAACATACCGATCGATTCCGGCCCTTTTTCTTTCAGGGCGGTTTTGAATTTATCTTCCATCACATCGAAGGCCTGATCCCAGGTGATTGGGGTAAATTCGCCTTCTTTGTCATATTTACCGTTTTTCATACGCAGCAGCGGCTGCGTCAAACGGTCTTTACCGTACATGATTTTGGGCAGGAAATAGCCCTTAATGCAGTTCAGGCCACGGTTAACCGGTGCGTCCGGGTCGCCCTGACAGGCCACCACACGCCCCTGCTGCGTTCCGACCAGAACGCCGCAACCCGTACCGCAGAAACGGCACGGCGCTTTATCCCATTTAATGGCTTCCTGCTGACCAACAACGGCGCGGGCAACGCCCGGCACGCTGAGACCGGCAGCCGCCGCAGCGGCCGCAACGGCGTTAGCTTTCATAAAGCTACGACGACTGAGTTTCATGGTGTTTCCTCACCTTGCTCTTCCTGCTGGTGATAAACCAGCGACACCGCCAGCACGCCCTCTACGTTGCGTACTGACTCAATGGTTTGGATCAGCGTTTCGCTGTCTTCTGCTTCCACCACCACAATCAACTGACCGCTCGGCGCGTCGCTGACAGCAACTTCACAGCCGGTAAAGGCGTTCAGTTGGGTGCTGATGTCTGAAATTCGTTCGCTTTTGGCCTGCACGACCAGGCTGCAAACTTGCCAGTTAGTGTGCATGGAGATACTCCGCAGTTATGGCTGATACCGGACAGCTGGCTGCACATGCTCCACATCCGTTGCAAAGTTGGCTATTAAGTTGCGGCTGGTAGATCCCGGAGAGCGTCGGGCGAAAGATAATTGCCATTGGCTCACAGCTATCCTGACAGCGGCGGCATTCAACTGACTGATACGCCAGGCACGCGTCCCCAATGGTGAACTGCAAATCCCAGGCCCTGGTGTGGCGCGGAGAAAATAGCGATTCGGGGCAAGCCTGCGCGCAGGCGTAACAGAAGCTGCACTCGTTATTTTTGAAATTAACGCTCGGATAGCCACCCGCGCCGCGTTGCAGAATGTTGTTTTCACAAGCATTAATACAGGCGTCGCAGCGGGTGCAATGGGTCAGAAAATGAGATTCATCACCGGACCAGGGCGGACGGATACCGTTACTGGCTTTGCGCCAGCGACCAGTGAGTATGCCCCGACGGGATGCATCAATCTTCACATTGACCTTCCATCATTAACGCGCTCTGAAAATTGAGAGCGACCAAATAAACCGCATAATTAATAAGCCATTTTTATAGCCGCTAAGATATTAAAGGATGTGTCAAAGATGCATACCCCGATCGGGGTAAAACCTGTAGCAGGATCAAAAGAGTGGCGGGAAGCGTGGCAAAAACGGGCTTTTGCTCACATTTCAAATGGTTATAAACATATTTATATAGCGATTAATTCGCCAGAGATATTTCTGCTGGTTTGTTTTCTCATCAGAATTTAACACTAAAAGAGCAGGTAAAATTATCTGAATGTTCTTTAAGTTATTCATAAAGCAAATTAATAAATCTGATGAATATGTTAACCTTCAGCGACATCATCGGTGAAAACCTATAAATGAAGAAGGAAAGCAAAAAA
The DNA here is from genome assembly GCF_003697165.2 of Escherichia coli DSM 30083 = JCM 1649 = ATCC 11775. Taxonomy (GTDB): domain Bacteria; phylum Pseudomonadota; class Gammaproteobacteria; order Enterobacterales; family Enterobacteriaceae; genus Escherichia; species Escherichia coli. The sequence goes on along the minus strand of NZ_CP033092.2, from coordinate 1,722,063 downwards.
ATGAAGACCATTCTACCTGCAGTATTGTTTGCCGCTTTCGCCACCACTTCCGCCTGGGCGGCAGAAAGCGTCCAGCCACTGGAAAAAATCGCACCTTATCCACAAGCTGAAAAAGGCATGAAGCGTCAGGTGATTCAGTTAACTCCGCAAGAAGATGAATCTACCCTGAAAGTAGAACTGTTAATCGGTCAGACGCTGGAAGTCGACTGCAATTTGCATCGTCTCGGCGGGAAGCTGGAAAGCAAAACGCTGGAAGGCTGGGGCTATGATTATTATGTCTTTGATAAAGTTAGCTCGCCGGTTTCCACGATGATGGCCTGCCCGGATGGCAAGAAAGAGAAGAAATTTGTCACCGCGTATCTGGGCGATGCCGGAATGCTGCGTTATAACAGCAAGCTGCCGATCGTGGTGTATACGCCAGACAATGTGGATGTGAAGTACCGCATCTGGAAGGCGGAAGAGAAAATTGACAACGCGGTTGTTCGCTAAACTACTGTGAAGTGCTGCAACCCGTAGGCCGAATAAGGCGGTTACGCCGCATCCGACATCTAACGCCCGAGCCGGTTGCCTGATGCGACGCTGACGCGTCTTATCAGCATACGCCACATCCGGCAAACCATGCCGGATGTGGCACATCATTACAACGCAATATCCGCCACTTCTTTTTGAACGGGTTGCGGTTTCAACTGCGGTTTCGGCGTACTATCTGCTGCCTGCGGCTTGTCGTATTTCAGCCCCAGCACTTCGCTGGTGTACTGCAACTCGCGTTCTGTTGCCGCTACATCACCGTTCAGCTTGCGTCCATAAGACGGAACGATCGCCTTCAACGTTGCCTGCCATTGCGGGCTGGAAACGCGATCGCCAAATACTTTTTCCAGCAGATTCAACATAATCGGCGCGGCGGTTGACGCACCTGGCGATGCCCCCAGCAGCGCGGCAATGGTCCCTTGCTGGTCACTGACCACTTCAGTACCGAGACGCAGTACGCCACCTTTATCGGCATCACGCTTGATAATCTGCACGCGCTGCCCCGCTTGCCACAAACGCCAGTCCTCTTTTTTCGCCTGCGGATAGTACTCTTTCAACGCTTCAAAACGATCCTCTTCACTCAACATCACCTGACTCACCAGATATTTCACCAGATCGAAATTATCCAGCCCGACGTGCATCATCGGCATCACGTTAGAGGTGGTGGTGGAACTCATCAGATCCCACAATGAACCGTTTTTGAGGAATTTAGTTGAGAAGGTGGCAAATGGCCCAAACAACACGACGCGTTTACCGTCCAGCACACGGGTATCGATATGCGGAACCGACATCGGCGGTGCGCCAACGGATGCTTTACCGTAAACCTTCGCCAGATGGTGATTAACCACGTCCGGATTTTCCGAAACAAGGAACTGTCCGCCCACCGGGAAACCGGCGTAGTCTTTCGCTTCCGGAATCCCCGATTCCTGTAACAGCTTCAGCGCCGCACCGCCCGCGCCGATAAAGACAAATTTGGCGCGGATGTTCTGTGCAGTGCCATTTTTCAGATCGGCAACGGTAACGGTCCAGGTGTTATCGTCATTACGCTTTAGGGCGCGGACTTCGCTGCTGAGTTGCAGCGAAAAATTAGATTTCTTCTGCAAGGAAGCAATTAACTGGCGGGTGATCTCGCCATAGTTCACATCAGTGCCAATTTCCGTACGCGTGGCTGCCACTTTCTGTTGCGGATCGCGCCCTTCCATCACTAACGGTGCCCACTCTTTGATCTGCGCGTGATCTTCAGAGTAACGCATACCGCGAAACAGCGAGCTTTGTTGCAACGCGGCGTAACGGGCTCGCAGGAAATTAACATTATCCTCGCCCCAGACAAAGCTCATATGCGGAACGGTATTGATAAATGAACGCGGTGTACGCAGCACGCCGCGCTCGACCTGGTGCGCCCAGAACTGGCGCGAAATCTGAAATGCTTCGTTAATGGCGACTGCTTTTTCAATACTGATGCTGCCATCGGCGTTTTGCGGGGTGTAGTTCAGTTCCATCAGTGCAGAATGCCCGGTTCCGGCGTTGTTCCAGCCGTTCGAACTCTCCTGCGCGACACCCTCCAGGCGCTCCACCATGGTCATCGACCATTCAGGCTCCAGCTCGCGTAAATAGGTCCCCAACGTGGCGCTCATAATGCCGCCGCCAATCAACAGTACATCAGTTTCCTGCTCCTCGGACGCTTTCGCTTTTGCCGCCATCGAAACGGCATTAAGCCCCACGGCCATCGAGAAGAGCATGGCAGTCACTTTTTTCATCTTGTTAATGCCTTACTTTTAGTCGCTTTATTGCAGGTGAGATTTGCGCGGCATCAACGGTAACACTTAAGTAACAACATTTAAATAATGTTTATAAATTATATTCTAATTTTAGAAACATTATAATTTCATTGATTAATTATAGGGTTATTAGAAACGAAGGTATTTTTAGAATATTGACCTGGCGGCAGCAGTCCGCCAGGTCAGCGTCGTAATATTATGCCGTCCGGGCAACGGCATCACGCGAAGCAGCATCGCGCTCTTCGCCTGTCAGCTCGCTAAGTTGCCCGTTGCGCATTTCCAGCAGGCGGTCGGCGTGGATAAAGTAATGATCATCATGACTGATGGCGAAAATAGTTTTACCCATCTCCTGCATCAGCGGCAGCAGCACCTGATAAAACTCACGACGGAAGTGTGGATCCTGATCCGCCGCCCATTCATCCAGCAGGATAATATCGCGTTCTTCTGCCAGCGCCAGCAACAGCGCCACGCGTTTTTTCTGCCCTTTTGATAACTTCAGGTTAACAATACGCCCGTTGCTTAACTCAAGCTTATGAGCAATTTTCAGCTGCGCCAGCCACTTCTCAACCAGTTGCGGGTTAGCGGGTTGCCCCTCCGGCCCCAGCAGTTGATCAAACAGCCAGACATCGGTAAACACTGCCGAAAACAGTTTTCGATAATCTTCCGGTTGTTCGCCGCTGACAGGTTTGCCATCCAGCAAGATTTCGCCATTTTGTGGCTGGTACAAGCCCGTCAGCAACATCGCCAGCGTCGATTTTCCACTACCGTTGCCACCAATCAGAAACAGCAGCTCGCCACGTTTAATGGTGAGGTTAATCGGCCCAACGGAAAACGCGTTATCCTGATAGCTAAACGTCACATTACGCAGCTCCAGCGTTTGCCAGTTGGGAAACGCCTGCGGGCGTGGAAACTCTGCTTTGAAAGGTGTGAGCGCGAATTTGTTCAGCTTGTTAAACGCCACCTGCGCCGTCAGCAGCGTCGGTAATGCGCCAACCGCCGAAAGCAGCGGCGTACGCAGGAATAACAGCGTCAACGAATAGGTCGCGGCAACGTTGGTATCAGCCCAACCGAGACTGTTCGCCATCCAGAACACCAGGCCGATTGCGCCCAGCATCATGATGTTTGACCAGTTCACGGCACTAAGATGGAAGGTGTCTGCGCGGATAATATGATGGCGATACTCTTGCGCATCAGGAATGTAGAGGTTGTTAAACACATACTCGGCGCGTTCACGGTTCAGAGTCAGCTCTTTGCGCCCTTCGAGTACGGTTTGAAAATCCGTGTACAGCTTATCTTCAGTTTCACGCAGGGTCGCCATATGTTTGTACACCCGCGCCACCAGTATAAAACCACCCCAGATGGTGACTGCCATCCAGATAGCCGTTACCAGCAACATTTTGCCCGACAGCATCCACAAATACGCCGCTGAACCGATAGTGAGAATGATCCCCTGCACCAGTTCCGGCAGACGCACAAAAGCAATGGTGATATTGCGCACATCGCTGGTTAACCCCGCCAGCAACGAGGCGCTACCAAGTTGTTCAATGCGCTCGACATGGGTATCCAGAATCCGCTTGATAAATTCACTACGCAGTCGGTAAACGAAGTGATGCCCCAAAGTGGTGAGCGCCAGTTGCGATCCGAGAGTGACTGCCATCAACAGCAGCAATAATCCCAGAAACTCCGGCAACACCAGTAGACTGGTATCCGCCGTTTTGATAAGGCGCTGATTGATAAAAGCAATTAAGCCAATGCCTAATGCCGCACTGGCGAGGCTTAGCGCCATCACACTGATAAATGGCCAGCGATACTGCCGCCAGACAAGTACAAGAAGTTCCATGCAGAAAACCCGGACAATGAATTACAGCCCGCAGTTTAAACATCTTCGTGCGCACAGCAATAATAATTCTTATTTTTATTCTTTTTTACCTGCCTGACGGAATGTCAGGTTGTAGCGGCAGTCGGTGGTGAGTGGATGACCCCCCACTTTCAACGGTTGAATGCCATGATAAAACAGCCGCGACTCACCCCCCCATACCACCACATCGCCATGTTCCAACAACAAACGTTTGAGCGGATCATTTCGTTTCAGGCCGCCAAATTGAAAAATCGCGGGTAAGCCCAGAGAAACAGAAACAATTGGCGCGCGCAGATCCGGTTCGTCTTTATCCTGATGCAGCGACAGTTTCGCGCCAGGAACGTAGCGGTTGATCAAACAGGCATCTGGCTGGAAATCTGGATAGCCCGCCGCCGTAGCCGCACGTTGACATAAATGATGAAAACTCTGCGGCATGGCGGGCCACGGTTTATTTGTTTGCGGATCAATGGGCGAATAGAGATAACCTTGCCGATGGGTCGTCCAGCCCAGATGCCCACAGTTGGTCATCGCCACCGACATGGTATATCCGCCTGGAGTGACCATCTGGCGAAACGGCGACTGGCTGGCAACGTCATTAATATCGCGGATCAGTTGCTCCGCAGCGTTAAAAGCAAAACGGTGCAAAATCACTGCTCCAGCCGCCAGTGGTTCTTGCCACGGTTCAGCATCAGCAAACAGATCCAACATTACCTTTCCTCATTTTCAGCTTCGCGGCGCAGCAGTTGCGCTTTGCGCGACACGCCCCAGCGGTAACCGGAAAGAGTGCCATCACCACGGACCACCCGATGACAAGGTATAACGATAGCCAGCTTGTTGGCGGCACAGGCACTGGCAACGGCCCGTACCGCTTTCGGTTTGCCGATGGCATTAGCCAGTTGCTGATAACTGACGGTTTCACCGCAAGGTATCGTGCGCAGTGCCTGCCAGACTTGTTGCTGAAAAGCAGTGCCGCGAATGTCCAGCGGTAACGTCAGCGGCGTATCGCGTTGATTGAGGCTGGCGATCACTTCACGCACATGTTGCTGAAACGTAAGATCAGCAAGCGCGCTGTCGGCAGCGGGAAACATCTGCTGTAACTCGCTGATTAGTGTCGCGTCATCATCGCCCAGTAATATCGCGCAAATCCCCCGCTCACTTTCTGCCACCAGGCAACGGCCCAGCTCACAATCAGCCAGCGCGTAACGCACCGCCAGATTTTCGCCACCGTGACGGAATTGTTTAGCCGTCATGCCCAGCGTTTCGTCGGCTTTGCGGTAGTAACTGCTGCTGTCGGGGAATCCGGCGTTAAGAATAGATGTAGTCACGCTCACCCCTTTCGCCAGCAATTCGCGCAAACGGCGAGCGCGCCAGGCCTGTTGCCAGGCTTTAGGCGTCATTCCGGTAGTCGCTTTAAACAACCGATGCAAATGAAATGGACTCATCGCCACCTGGTCGGCTAAGGCTTCCAGCGTTACAGGCGTTTCCTGTTCCAGAAGTCGGCAGGCGTGGGTAATTTTATCAAGGCGATGTTGCAGGGGATTGGCTTTGTCTGGCTGACAACGTTTGCAGGGACGAAAGCCAGCGGCAAGCGCCTCGCTGGCATTTGCGTAGAAGGAGACATTTTCCCGCAAGGCATGTCTGGCTCGGCAAGACGGACGGCAAAAGATACCCGTGGTGCGCACGGCGAAAACGAATTCGCCGTCGGCATTCGAGTCGCGGGCTAAGACAGATTGCCAGCGTTGATCGTCAGTTAAGCATGTGGCGTATTTCATAATCAGCTCCCTGGTTAAGGATAGCCTTTAGTCTGCCCGGTCACCATCGCACAAAAACCAACAATCTTGCGCTTTAATTTTTTTCGCTGATAAGGAAGCTTTTAAACTGCGGCGACATCCAGGTTTTAAAGCTATCGCCCTCTTTGGTGATCATATAAACCGCCAGCCCTTCCCGGCGAACAACCTCTTTGGCTTTCTCCGGCCCGAGCACCATTAAGCCAGTATCCCAGGCATCGGCCTCCAGCGCCGTCGGGGCAATCACCGTCACGGATACCAGATTGTGTTCGATAGGACGCCCGGTTTGCGGATCGATAACATGAGAAAGACGTTTGCCGTCCAGTTCGTAATAGTTACGGTAGCTGCCAGAGGTACTAATCCCATGACCGTTGATATCCACCACGGCCTGAACCGCGTTTTCTTTATCGGTTGGCTTTTGAATCGCTACCCGCCACGGCTGGCCTGCACCGTTCATACCACGGCTGTTCAGCGCGCCGCCCACCGATACCAGATAGCGGGAAATCCCTTCCTGCTCCATCAAGCGTGCCAGGTGATCCGCCGCATAACCTTCACCGACGGTAGAGAGATCGACATATAAATCCGGCAGGTCTTTTTGCAGATATTGCTGGTGGGACTGATTAATCACCGTCAGGTGCTGTAAGCCGGTTTTGGCTTTCATCGCATCGATCTGTTCCTGGCTCGGAATTTGAACCGGTTGTTGTTCCGGACCAAAGCCCCACAGATTCACCAGCGGCCCGACGGTTATATCCATCGCGCCATCGGTCTTCGCGCCAATGCGCAGCGAGGTAGTGACGATATCGGCCATCGCTTCACTTACCGGCCACGGCGACAAACTTTGCGAGTCGTTAAAGCGCATCAGCGCGGAATCTTTTTTATAGGTCGAAAGCAGCTGATCGTCAGCGTCCAGTTGGGTCTGAATCTTTTCTTTAAGTTCGGCACTGCGTTTGGCGTCAATGCCCGGGATGCTGGCACGCCAGAAGGTACCCATAGTTTTGCCTTCAAGAACGGTAACTTCAGTAGCGTGGGTTTTGGCGGGTTGTGGTTTTTGATCGCAACCAACAAAGAAGAGCGCGGCAGCCAGCAGTGCCACGCGGGTAAAGCTTATTTCCATACGTGATTATCCTCATGCGAACGGTCGCAAGAGTACACCAAAAAACTGTGTTTGTACGCTGAAAACAATGAAAAAAGGGCCCGCAGGCCCTTTGTTCGATATCAATCGAGATTAGAACTGGTAAACCAGGCCCAGAGCTACGATGTTATCAGTGTTGATGCCAGCGTCACGAGTGAACTGGTTGTCGTCCAGCAGGTTGATTTTGTAGTCAACGTAGGTGGACATGTTTTTGTTGAAGTAGTAGGTCGCACCAACATCAACATATTTCAGGATATCTTCGTCGTCGTAGCCACGACCCAGGTTTTTACCTTTAGACTGCAGGTAAGCCAGGGACGGACGCAGACCGAAGTCGAACTGGTACTGAGCAACAGCTTCGAAGTTCTGTGCTTTGTTCGCCCAACCCAGGGAACCTACGCGAGTTGCGTTGTAGGTCTGGGTGTACTGAGCAGCCAGGTAGATGTTGTTAGCGTCGTATTTCAGACCACCAGTGTAGGTTTCAGCACGGTCGCCGTTACCGATGTACAGCGGGCTGTTCTGATCGTCAGTACGTTTGGAGCTGGAGATCGCACCACCGATACCGAAGCCTTCGTAATCATAAGTGATAGATCCGCCAACGCCGTCGCCGTTCTGACGCAGAGCACCACGACCGTTGTTGGTCATGCCTTCGCCGCTTACGCTACCGTTTTTACCCTGGTACTGAACAGCAAAGTTCAGGCCGTCAACCAGACCGAAGAAGTCGGTGTTACGGTAGGTCGCGAAGCCGTTACCACGCTGCTGCATGAAGTTGTCAGAACCGTAAGTGTCGCCACCGAATTCTGGCAGTACGTCGGTCCAGGAAGTTACGTCATAAACAACGCCGTAGTTACGACCGTAGTCGAAAGAACCCACATCCTGGAATTTCAGACCTGCGAATGCCACACGGGTCCAGGAGTTGTTTTCGTTTTCAGCGCTGTTGCCCTGGATCTGATATTCCCACTGGCCGTAACCGGTCAGCTGGTCAGTAACCTGAGTTTCACCTTTGAAGCCAAGACGCATGTAGGTCTGGTCGCCATCTACAGACTTGTCGTCAGAGAAATAGTGCAGGCCGTCTACTTTACCGTACAGATCTAATTTGTTGCCGTCTTTGTTGTAAACTTCAGCAGCGTTTGCTGCGCCTGCTACCAGCAGAGCTGGGACCAGGAGGGACAGTACTTTAACTTTCATGTTATTAACCCTCTGTTATATGCCTTTATTTGCTTTTTTATGCCACTGCATACTGATTAACCCTCATTAATCAGTCGGCAAGTCCATTCTCCCCAAAAATGCAGAATAATCCAACACGAATATGATACTAAAACTTTTAAGATGTTTCATTTATCGCTATAGATGTTTCAGAATGTAAATGAAAGGGAACTTTTTAAGATTATTGCGGAATGACCAAATAAGCACCTAACATCAAGCAATATTAATTCAAGGTTAAAATCAATAACTTATTCTTAATTATTTGACAGCACTGAATGTCAAAACAAAACCTTCACTCGCAACTAGAATATCTTCCGCTATCATCATTAACTTTATTTATTACCGTCATTCATTTCTGAATGTCTGTTTACCCCTATTTCAACCGGATGCCTCGCATCCGGTTTTTTTTACCCTTCTTTACACACTTTTCATTATTCTGTGCTACCACAGAAAAACTATAACGCTTGTTAACTATTTCACAAATAATTAACATAGACATAATTTCCAGCAATCTTCGTTTATTTGCAATTAATTTCGTTGGGCTTTTTGTAGGTTATTTGTACAGCAAAATGGCGCTTGTACATCTATTTCACCCAATGCAGGATGATAAATATCACTGGAGAATAGAGAATCATCAATCAGGTAAGAGTCTGGAATTTCACACTGTACCCTTTATACTGCCCTATCACTTCGCGAAGTTTTAACAGGTCATAAACACGAATGCGTCAGAAAGAGACAACGGCCACGACCCGCTTTTCACTCCTACCGGGGAGCATTACCCGCTTCTTTTTACTGTTGATCATTGTGTTACTGGTGACGATGGGTGTAATGGTACAAAGCGCCGTTAACGCCTGGCTGAAAGATAAAAGTTACCAGATTGTCGACATTACCCACGCAATCCAAAAGCGCGTCGATACCTGGCGTTACGTGACCTGGCAGATCTACGACAACATTGCCGCGACGACCTCCCCCTCCTCCGGCGAAGGTTTACAAGAGACGCGACTGAAACAGGATGTCTACTATCTGGAGAAACCACGCCGCAAAACGGAAGCGTTAATCTTTGGCTCTCACGACAACTCAACGCTTGAGATGACTCAACGGATGTCCACCTATCTGGACACATTGTGGGGCGCAGAAAATGTACCGTGGTCGATGTATTACCTGAATGGTCAGGATAACAGTCTGGTGCTGATCTCAACCCTGCCTCTCAAAGATCTCACCTCCGGATTTAAAGAATCGACCGTCAGCGACATTGTTGATTCACGTCGTGCAGAGATGTTACAACAGGCCAACGCCCTCGATGAACGCGAAAGTTTTTCTAACATGCGCCGCCTGGCCTGGCAGAACGGTCATTACTTTACCTTGCGTACCACGTTCAACCAGCCGGGACATCTGGCAACGGTCGTGGCTTTTGATCTGCCGATTAATGATTTGATCCCACCGGGTATGCCGCTGGACAGTTTCCGCCTTGAGCCAGACGCGACGGCAACGGGAAACAATGAAAATGAGAAAGAAGGGACGGATAGCGTCAGTATCCACTTTAACAGTACGAAGATTGAAATCTCCTCGGCACTCAACTCTACCGATATGCGCCTGGTCTGGCAGGTTCCTTACGGCACCTTACTGCTGGATACGTTGCAAAACATTCTGCTGCCACTGCTGCTGAACATCGGTTTGCTGGCGCTGGCGTTATTTGGCTATACCACATTCCGCCATTTCTCCAGCCGCAGTACAGAAAGCGTCCCCAGCACGGCGGTCAATAACGAATTGCGCATTTTACGGGCAATTAATGAAGAGATAGTCTCATTGCTGCCGCTCGGCCTGCTGGTGCACGATCAGGAATCGAACCGCACGGTCATAAGTAACAAAATTGCCGATCATTTGCTGCCGCATTTGAATCTGCAAAACATCACTACCATGGCGGAGCAGCATCAGGGGATTATTCAGGCGACGATCAATAACGAGCTGTATGAGATCCGCATGTTCCGCAGCCAGGTTGCGCCGCGCACACAAATTTTCATTATTCGCGATCAGGATCGCGAAGTGCTGGTAAACAAGAAACTCAAGCAGGCGCAGCGTCTGTATGAGAAAAACCAGCAGGGGCGGATGACCTTTATGAAAAACATTGGCGATGCGCTGAAAGAACCCGCACAGTCCCTGGCGGAGAGCGCGGCTAAACTCAACGCCCCGGAAGGCAAACAACTGGCGAATCAGGCAGATGTGCTGGTGCGGCTGGTCGATGAAATACAGTTAGCGAACATGCTTGCGGACGATAGCTGGAAAAGTGAGACGGAGCTGTTCTCCGTGCAGGATTTAATTGATGAAGTAGTGCCTTCAGTGTTGCCTGCCATCAAGCGTAAAGGTCTGCAACTGCTGATTAACAATCATCTGAAAGCACACGATATGCGCCGCGGCGATCGCGATGCCTTACGACGTATTTTGCTGCTACTGATGCAATATGCCGTGACCTCAACGCAATTAGGAAAAATCACCCTTGAGGTTGATCAGGATGAGTCCTCCGAAGACCGCCTGACGTTCCGCATTCTGGACACTGGAGAAGGCGTAAGCATTCATGAAATGGATAATTTGCACTTCCCGTTTATCAACCAGACCCAAAACGATCGCTATGGCAAGGCGGACCCGCTGGCATTCTGGCTGAGCGATCAACTGGCGCGTAAACTGGGCGGTCATTTAAACATCAAAACGCGGGATGGGCTTGGTACACGCTACTCTGTGCATATCAAAATGCTCGCAACTGACCCGGAAGTTGAAGAGGAAGAAGAGCGATTACTGGATGATGTCTGCGTAATGGTGGATGTTACTTCGGCAGAAATTCGGAATATTGTCACTCGCCAGTTAGAAAATTGGGGTGCAACCTGTATCACACCCGATGAAAGATTAATTAGTCAAGATTATGATATCTTTTTAACGGATAATCCGTCTAATCTTACTGCCTCTGGCTTGCTTTTAAGCGATGATGAGTCTGGCGTACGGGAAATTGGGCCTGGTCAATTGTGCGTCAATTTCAATATGAGCAACGCTATGCAGGAAGCGGTCTTACAATTAATTGAAGTGCAACTGGCGCAGGAAGAGGTGACAGAATCGCCTCTGGGCGGAGATGAAAATGCGCAACTCCATGCCAGCGGCTATTATGCGCTCTTTGTAGACACAGTACCGGATGATGTTAAGAGGCTATATACTGAAGCAGCAACCAGTGACTTTGCTGCGTTAGCCCAAACGGCTCATCGTCTTAAAGGCGTATTTGCCATGCTAAATCTGGTACCCGGCAAGCAGTTATGTGAAACGCTGGAACATCTGATTCGTGAGAAGGATGTTCCAGGAATAGAAAAATACATCAGCGACATTGACAGTTATGTCAAGAGCTTGCTGTAGCAAGGTAGCCTATTACATGAACAATATGAACGTAATTATTGCCGATGACCATCCGATAGTCTTGTTCGGTATTCGCAAATCACTTGAGCAAATTGAGTGGGTGAATGTTGTCGGCGAATTTGAAGACTCTACAGCACTGATCAACAACTTGCCGAAACTGGATGCACATGTGTTGATTACCGATCTCTCCATGCCTGGCGATAAGTACGGCGATGGCATTACCTTAATCAAGTACATCAAGCGCCATTTCCCAAGCCTGTCGATCATTGTTCTGACCATGAACAACAACCCGGCGATTCTTAGTGCGGTATTGGATCTGGATATCGAAGGGATCGTGCTGAAACAAGGTGCACCGACCGATCTGCCGAAAGCTCTCGCCGCGCTGCAGAAAGGGAAGAAATTTACCCCGGAAAGCGTTTCTCGCCTGTTGGAAAAAATCAGTGCTGGTGGTTATGGTGACAAGCGTCTCTCGCCAAAAGAGAGTGAAGTTCTGCGCCTGTTTGCGGAAGGCTTCCTGGTGACCGAGATCGCTAAAAAGCTGAACCGCAGTATTAAAACCATCAGTAGCCAGAAGAAATCTGCGATGATGAAGCTGGGTGTCGAGAACGATATTGCTCTGCTGAATTATCTCTCTTCTGTGACGTTAAGTCCGGCAGATAAAGACTAATCACCTGTAGGCCAGATAAGACGCGTTAGTGTCTTATCTGGCATTTGCACGGATTGCCGGATGCGGCGTAAACGCCTTATCCGTCCTACGATTCCCATTATTTCAACAGATTACATTAAAGTAGGCCAGATAAGACGCGTCAGCGTCGCATCTGGCATTTGCACTGAATGCCAGATGCGGCGTAAACGCCTTATCCGTCCTACGATTCCCGCGATTTCCTGACCCTCTCGGCATATACCGTCAGCGTCTGTTTTATCACATCCAGCGTTACCGGCTTCGACAGGCAACTGTCCATACCGGACTCCAGACACCGCTGCTTCTCTTCAGCCAACGCATTAGCAGTTACTCCGATTACCGGCAACGTCAGTCCCAACTGACGAATGCGTTGCGTCAAGCGGTAACCATCCATATTTGGCATATTGACGTCGCTAAGCACGATATCAATATGATTCTTGTTAAGTACATTAAGCGCATCGACGCCATCATTCGCGGTTTTACATTGATAGCCCAACGATCCCAACTGATCTGCCAGCAGACTCCGGTTAATCGGATGATCATCTACGACCAGAATCATCATATCGTCATTATCGCTGACCGCTTTGTCCGTCGACGGCAGAGCGTTAGCAGGATCGTCGCTCTCCATCTCGATCAAATAAATACGCGCCAACAATGCCGGTAGCTCATGCGGAGCAGCCACACTGTGTACCCACTCCCCTGGCGCTTTCTCCAGCGGAATACCAATATGGCGACGACAGAAGGTCACTACCGCTCTGCCCTGCCATTTTTTGTTCACTACCTCGTCAGTAATTAACACATCTTCGGGAGTCGGTTCCTGCCCTTCGTATGTTGTAACGACGATGCCGCTGCGCTGCAAACTGGTTTCCAGGAACTGACAGAGCGACGCATTGCGGACCGCCAGCCAGCAGCGTTTACCACTCAACCCTTCCACACCTTTTTTCTGCGGGTACTGAGCGCCGTATAACGGAATACGCACGGTAAACTGGCTGCCCATTCCCGGTTCTGAATCTACCGAGATGTCGCCGTCCATCATGCTGATCAGTTTTTCACAAATCGCCAGACCCAGACCAGTCCCCTGGAAGTTACGCTGTACGCCCGTTCCGACCTGGAAGAAGGGATCAAACAAACGCACCACTTCTTTCGCCGGTATCCCCACGCCGGTATCGCGAACACGGATAGAGAGATAATCGCCATCAGCGCGAACATGCAAAACTATACAGCCGGTATCGGTGAATTTTATGGCGTTACTCAACAGGTTGGAGATGACCTGCTGTAAACGCATCGGGTCGCCATTTAAGGCCACTGGCACATCCGGTTCAATAAAGCAGTACAAGCCTAACTGCTTGCGTACCACCAGCGGTAAATAGTTGGCGGTGATGTGGTTCATCACTTCACGCGGTGAAAACTCACGCGGTTCGATCTTCAACTGTTCTGATTCAATTTTCGAGAAATCGAGAATATCGCTGATAATTTTCAACAACAGGCTGGAAGAGTTGTTCATTGCCGTCACCAGACGATCGACGCCTTTCGGTAACTCTTTGGTTTGCAACAGATCCAGGTTACCGATAATGCCATACAGCGGCGTTCGCAGCTCATGACTGACGGTGGCCAGGAACATCGATTTTGACTGGCTCGCCTGTTCCGCTGCTTGTGCCATCTCCTGCAACGACTCTTCCATCTTCACGCGCGAAGAAACATCCACCAGCACACAAATGGCCACGTTTTCATTACGATAGCGCGAATGGACGAAGCTGATTTGCAGATTAGTATTGTTGCTGGTCAGGACATCAACAAAATTGACCTGCTGCCCACAGATAATTTGTGTCAGCCGTTGGCGGTCCTCATGCGTAAGCATATTGAGATAGGTATGCGCCAGTTCGTTACTTAAAATATTGACGCCATCAGCGGTACGCAAAATGCAGATACCCACTGGCGCGGAGGCGACAATCTTGCGATTAAACTGCTCATGTTCTTCCAGTCGCAGGGCGTCGCTTTCCGCCGGAATGAAAATACGCCGCTCGTACATCCGCGCGAGAGTAAACAATGCAGCTCCGGCAAGCACATTCAGCAAAATTGCGTTAAGGATCAACATGCGAATGCGTTCCAGCACCTTATCAACTGGCACTGAATAAACGATGCTTAGCGATGAGGGTGGCAGATTTTTCTTCAGCACCAGTTCGCGGAACCCTTCCGTATAGCCAAACCAGGAGCGTTCCTGCATCCAGCGAGGATCGCCCTTAATTTTGCTTTCTGGTCCGGTAAGCGAAATCAGGGTATGACCATTTTCATCAAGAATGGTAACCCCCATCGGCAACGTACCAGGTAAGAAAAAGTTCTCCATCCGGATGGTTTGCTCGATACCCAAAAGCGCCTGCAACCGATTCGCCAGATAAACTGGCGTCAAGGCGTAAAAATACCCGACGCCAGGGCGCGGACCTTCGCTGATCCAGTAGAGGTTACTGCCACTATCATCTTGTGGTGCATTTCGATATTTATTAATGCGTTCATGCAAAGCTTTTAACGCGGTATCGCGTTCCACTGGCATATCACGCAGACCGAAATTAGCCATGCAGAGGTTATCGCTGCCGATTAAAAATACCCGGTTTAGATCGTAAGCCGCAGAAAAATTATCGCGCCAGTAGCGCATAAACCACGCCAATGACTCCAGAGAACCTCGCCAGGTGTTACTCATTGCGGAACAATCAGAGTCAGCAAACAGCGGTTCAAACGCAGGCACATCCGTCTGCGTTTCTCGTCCACGCGGGGAAAGCACACCGTTTTCTGCCGATAAGCGATTTTCAGCTATGTACTTCAGCTCTTTCATCACATCAGAGGTGCGTTGAATAAAGCGCTGAGCCTGATCGGAACTCAGATTAAATTCCTGACGAATTTCCGATTCTCGCTGATGTAACGCATTAACGATGTAAAAAACGGATGAAAAAGCAATCAACAGCCAGAGCACTAACGCCAATGCTCTGAACATGTAGCGCGAGGCTTTCAGGGTTGTACGAAAAGAAGCAAGGTATTTCAAAGGGGCGAAGCTCCGCCTCAGGTGACCGATGGAGTGTGGTTAAGGTAGCGGTAAAAGCGTGTTACCGCAATGTTCTCTCTTCTCTGGAATATGATACACCGCCGAGAAATCATCACCTTAACCTCTGATAATCGTCATATACCGGACAAGACTAGTGGATTTCAGCATGCATTATATGAAGTGGATTTATCCACGCCGCTTACGCAATCAAATGATCCTGATGGCAATCCTGATGGTCATTGTCCCAACGCTTACTATTGGTTATATCGTAGAAACGGAAGGACGTTCAGCAGTCTTATCTGAAAAAGAGAAAAAACTTTCTGCCGTGGTCAACCTGCTTAATCAGGCGCTAGGCAATCGCTACGATCTCTACATCGACTTACCGCGTGAGGAGCGTATCCGCGCATTAAATGCAGAACTTGCCCCCATTACCGAAAATATCACTCACGCCTTCCCTGGCATCGGCGCTGGTTATTACAACAAAACGCTGGATGCGATAATCACCTACGCGCCTTCAGCGCTATATCAGAATAATGTGGGCGTTACCATTGCCGCAGATCACCCTGGTCGCGAAGTCATGCGTACAAATACCCCTTTGGTTTATTCAGGCAGGCAGGTGCGCGGCGATATTTTGAATTCAATGATTCCCATTGAGCGTAATGGTGAAATCCTCGGCTATATCTGGGCCAATGAATTAACCGAAGATATTCGCCGCCAGGCCTGGAAAATGGATGTGAGGATTATCATTGTGCTCACCGCCGGTTTGCTGATAAGCCTGCTGTTGATTGTCCTTTTCTCCCGTCGCCTGAGCGCCAATATAGATATCATCACCGATGGCCTCTCGACTCTGGCTCAAAATATTCCCACTCGATTACCACAATTGCCCGGTGAAATGGGGCAAATCAGTCAGAGTGTTAACAACCTCGCCCAGGCACTGCGTGAAACGCGAACACTTAACGATCTGATTATTGAAAACGCTGCCGATGGCGTCATTGCCATTGACCGCCAGGGTGATGTAACCACCATGAACCCAGCAGCAGAAGTCATCACTGGCTATCAACGTCATGAACTGGTAGGGCAGCCTTACTCCATGTTGTTCGACAATACTCAGTTCTACAGTCCAGTACTGGATACGCTGGAACATGGCACCGAACATGTAGCACTGGAGATCAGTTTTCCAGGCCGTGACCGCACCATTGAACTCAGTGTCACGACCAGTCGTATTCATAACACGCACGGTGAAATGATAGGTGCTTTGGTGATTTTCTCTGATTTAACTGCCCGCAAAGAAACCCAGCGCCGCATGGCGCAAGCAGAACGCCTCGCCACACTGGGTGAGCTGATGGCTGGCGTGGCGCATGAAGTACGTAATCCGCTAACAGCTATTCGTGGTTATGTACAGATCTTGCGCCAACAAACCCGTGACCCAATACATCAGGAATATCTGTCCGTAGTACTCAAAGAAATCGATTCAATTAACAAAGTTATTCAGCAATTGCTCGAATTTTCACGTCCACGCCACAGTCAATGGCAACAAGTCAGCCTCAATGCATTGGTTGAAGAAACTCTGGTACTGGTACAAACCGCCGGCGTACAAGCGCGGGTCGACTTCATAAGCGAACTGGATAATGAATTAAGCCCGATTAACGCCGATCGTGAACTGCTCAAACAGGTACTACTGAATATCCTGATCAATGCCGTCCAGGCTATCAGTGCACGAGGGAAAATTCGCATTCGAACCTGGCAGTATAGCGACTCGCAACAGGCCATTTCGATAGAGGACAACGGCAGTGGCATTGATCTCTCGCTGCAAAAAAAGATCTTCGATCCCTTTTTCACTACCAAAGCCTCAGGAACCGGGCTTGGTCTGGCGTTAAGTCAACGCATCATTAATGCCCATCAGGGTGATATTCGCGTCGCCAGTTTGCCGGGCTACGGCGCAACCTTCACGCTTATTTTACCGATCAACCCGCAGGGAAATCAGACTGTATGACTGCTATTAATCGCATCCTTATTGTGGATGATGAAGATAATGTTCGCCGTATGCTGAGCACCGCTTTTGCACTACAAGGATTCGAAACACATTGTGCGAACAACGGGCGCACAGCATTACACCTGTTTGCCGATATTCACCCTGACGTGGTGTTGATGGATATCCGCATGCCAGAGATGGACGGCATCAAGGCACTAAAGGAGATGCGCAGCCATGAGACCCGGACACCCGTTATTCTGATGACGGCCTATGCTGAAGTGGAAACCGCCGTCGAAGCACTACGCTGCGGAGCCTTCGACTATGTTATCAAACCGTTTGATCTCGATGAGTTGAATTTAATCGTTCAGCGCGCTTTACAACTCCAGTCAATGAAAAAAGAGATCCGTCATCTGCACCAGGCACTGAGCACCAGCTGGCAATGGGGGCACATTCTCACCAACAGCCCGGCGATGATGGACATCTGCAAAGACACCGCCAAAATTGCCCTTTCTCAGGCCAGCGTCTTGATTAGCGGTGAAAGCGGCACCGGGAAAGAGTTGATTGCCAGAGCGATTCACTACAATTCGCGGCGGGCAAAGGGGCCGTTCATTAAAGTCAACTGCGCGGCGCTGCCGGAATCGTTGCTCGAAAGTGAACTGTTTGGTCATGAAAAAGGTGCATTTACTGGTGCACAAACCTTGCGTCAGGGATTATTTGAACGTGCCAACGAAGGTACTTTGCTCCTCGACGAAATTGGCGAAATGCCGCTGGTACTGCAAGCCAAATTACTACGCATTCTGCAGGAACGGGAATTTGAACGGATTGGCGGCCATCAGACCATAAAAGTTGATATCCGCATCATTGCTGCCACCAACCGCGACTTGCAGGCAATGGTGAAAGAAGGCACCTTCCGTGAAGATCTCTTTTATCGCCTTAACGTTATTCATTTAATACTGCCGCCTCTGCGCGATCGCCGGGAAGATATTTCCCTGTTAGCTAATCACTTTTTGCAAAAATTCAGTAGTGAGAATCAGCGCGATATTATCGACATCGATCCGATGGCAATGTCACTGCTTACCGCCTGGTCATGGCCGGGAAATATTCGAGAGCTTTCCAACGTTATTGAACGCGCCGTCGTGATGAATTCAGGCCCGATCATTTTTTCTGAGGATCTTCCGCCGCAGATTCGTCAGCCAGTCTGTAATGCTGGTGAAGCAAAAACAGCCCCTGTCGGTGAGCGTAATTTAAAAGAGGAAATTAAACGCGTCGAAAAACGCATCATTATGGAAGTGCTGGAACAACAAGAAGGAAACCGAACCCGCACTGCTTTAATGCTGGGCATCAGTCGCCGTGCATTGATGTATAAACTCCAGGAATACGGTATCGATCCGGCGGATGTATAACGCCAAAACTTGCTATGCAGAAATTTGCACAGTGCGCAATTTTCTGCATAGCCGCTCATTCTCCTTATGAATCCCCATCTAATTTATCCTTTTCTATTCAATTAGTTAAATAACAACATTCAATAATCTCATTCTGGCACTCCCCTTGCTATTCCCTGACTGTACCCACAACGGTGTATGCAAGAGGGATAAAAAATGAAAACAAAATTGATGACATTACAAGACGCCACCGGCTTCTTTCGTGACGGCATGACCATCATGGTGGGCGGATTTATGGGGATTGGCACTCCATCCCGCCTGGTTGAAGCATTACTGGAATCTGGTGTTCGCGACCTGACATTGATAGCCAATGATACCGCGTTTGTTGATACCGGCATCGGTCCGCTCATCGTCAATGGTCGAGTCCGCAAAGTGATTGCTTCACATATCGGCACCAACCCGGAAACAGGTCGGCGCATGATATCTGGTGAGATGGACGTCGTTCTGGTGCCGCAAGGTACGCTAATCGAGCAAATTCGCTGTGGCGGAGCTGGACTTGGTGGTTTTCTCACCCCAACTGGTGTCGGCAGCGTCGTAGAGGAAGGCAAACAGACACTGACACTCGACGGTAAAACCTGGCTGCTCGAACGCCCGCTGCGCGCCGACCTGGCGCTAATTCGCGCTCATCGTTGCGACACACTTGGCAACCTGACCTATCACCTTAGCGCCCGCAACTTTAACCCCCTGATAGCCCTTGCGGCTGATATCACGCTGGTAGAGCCGGATGAACTGGTCGAAACCGGCGAGCTGCAACCTGACCATATTGTCACCCCTGGTGCCGTTATCGACCACATCATCGTTTCACAGGAGAGCAAATAATGGATGCGAAACAACGTATTGCGCGCCGTGTGGCGCAAGAGCTTCGTGATGGTGACATCGTTAACTTAGGGATCGGTTTACCCACAATGGTCGCCAATTATTTACCGGAGGGTATTCATATCACTCTGCAATCAGAAAACGGCTTCCTCGGTTTAGGCCCGGTCACAACAGCGCATCCCGATCTGGTGAACGCTGGCGGACAACCGTGCGGCATTTTACCCGGCGCAGCCATGTTTGATAGCGCCATGTCATTTGCGCTAATCCGTGGCGGTCATATTGATGCCTGCGTGCTCGGCGGTTTGCAAGTAGACGAAGAAGCAAACCTCGCGAACTGGGTAGTGCCTGGGAAAATGGTGCCCGGTATGGGTGGCGCGATGGATCTGGTGACCGGGTCGCGCAAAGTGATCATCGCCATGGAACATTGCGCCAAAGATGGTTCAGCAAAAATTTTGCGCCGCTGCACCATGCCACTCACTGCGCAACATGCGGTGCATATGCTGGTTACTGAACTGGCTGTCTTTCGTTTTATTGACGGCAAAATGTGGCTCACCGAAATTGCCGACGGGTGTGATTTAGCCACCGTGCGTGCCAAAACAGAAGCTCGGTTTGAAGTAGCTGCCGATCTGAATACGCAACGGGGTGATTTATGATTGGTCGCATATCGCGTTTTATGACGCGTTTTGTCAGCCGATGGCTTCCCGATCCACTGATCTTTGCCATGTTGCTGACATTGCTAACATTCGTGATCGCGCTTTGGTTAACACCACAAACGCCGATCAGCATGGTGAAAATGTGGGGTGACGGTTTCTGGAACTTGCTGGCGTTTGGTATGCAGATGGCGCTTATCATCGTTACCGGTCATGCCCTTGCCAGCTCCGCGCCGGTGAAAAGTTTGCTGCGTACTGCCGCCTCCGCCGCAAAGACGCCCGTACAGGGCGTCATGCTGGTTACTTTCTTCGGTTCAGTTGCTTGTGTCATCAACTGGGGATTTGGTTTGGTTGTCGGTGCAATGTTCGCCCGTGAAGTCGCCCGGCGAGTACCCGGTTCTGATTATCCGTTGCTCATTGCCTGCGCCTACATTGGTTTTCTCACCTGGGGTGGCGGTTTCTCTGGCTCAATGCCTCTGTTGGCTGCAACACCGGGCAACCCGGTTGAGCATATCGCCGGGCTGATCCCGGTGGGCGATACTCTGTTCAGTGGTTTTAATATTTTCATCACTGTGGCGTTGATTGTGGTGATGCCATTTATCACCCGCATGATGATGCCAAAACCGTCTGACGTGGTGAGTATCGATCCGAAACTACTCATGGAAGAGGCTGATTTTCAAAAGCAACTACCGAAAGATGCTCCACCGTCCGAGCGACTGGAAGAAAGCCGTATTCTGACGTTGATCATCGGCGCACTCGGTATCGCTTACCTGGCGATGTACTTCAGCGAACATGGCTTCAACATCACCATCAATACCGTCAACCTGATGTTTATGATTGCGGGTCTGCTGCTACATAAAACGCCAATGGCTTATATGCGTGCTATCAGCGCGGCAGCACGCAGTACCGCCGGTATTCTGGTGCAATTCCCCTTCTACGCGGGGATCCAACTGATGATGGAGCACTCCGGTCTGGGCGGACTCATTACCGAATTCTTCATCAATGTTGCGAACAAAGACACCTTCCCGGTCATGACCTTTTTTAGTTCTGCACTGATTAACTTCGCCGTTCCGTCTGGCGGCGGGCACTGGGTTATTCAGGGGCCGTTCGTGATGCCCGCAGCCCAGGCGCTGGGCGCTGATCTCGGTAAATCGGTAATGGCGATCGCCTACGGCGAGCAATGGATGAACATGGCACAACCGTTCTGGGCGCTGCCAGCACTGGCAATCGCCGGACTCGGTGTCCGCGACATCATGGGCTATTGCATCACTGCCCTGCTCTTCTCCGGCGTCATTTTCGTCATTGGTTTAACGCTGTTCTGACGGCAACCCTACAGACAGAAGGAATATAAAATGAAAAATTGTGTCATCGTCAGTGCGGTACGTACTGCTATCGGTAGTTTTAACGGTTCACTCGCTTCCACCAGCGCCATCGACCTGGGGGCGACAGTAATTAAAGCCGCCATTGAACGTGCAAAAATCGATTCACTACACGTTGATGAAGTGATTATGGGTAACGTGTTGCAAGCCGGACTGGGGCAAAATCCGGCACGTCAGGCGCTGCTAAAAAGCGGACTGGCTGAAACGGTGTGCGGATTCACGGTCAATAAAGTGTGTGGTTCGGGTCTTAAAAGTGTGGCGCTTGCCGCCCAGGCAATTCAGGCAGGTCAGGCGCAGAGCATTGTGGCGGGGGGTATGGAAAATATGAGTTTAGCGCCCTACTTACTCGATGCAAAAGCACGCTCTGGTTATCGTCTTGGAGACGGACAGGTTTATGACGTAATCCTGCGCGATGGTCTGATGTGCGCCACCCATGGTTATCATATGGGGATTACCGCCGAAAACGTGGCTAAAGAGTACGGAATTACCCGTGAAATGCAGGATGAACTGGCGCTACATTCACAGCGTAAAGCGGCAGCCGCAATTGAGTCCGGTGCTTTTACAGCCGAAATCGTCCCGGTAAATGTTGTCACTCGGAAGAAAACCTTCGTCTTCAGTCAAGACGAATTCCCGAAAGCGGATTCTACGGCTGAAGCGTTAGGCGCATTGCGCCCGGCCTTCGATAAAGCAGGAACAGTCACCGCCGGGAACGCGTCTGGCATTAACGACGGTGCTGCCGCTCTGGTGATTATGGAAGAATCTTCGGCGCTGGCAGCAGGCCTTACCCCCCTGGCTCGCATTAAAAGTTATGCCAGCGGTGGCGTGCCCCCCGCATTGATGGGTATGGGGCCAGTACCTGCCACGCAAAAAGCGTTACAACTGGCGGGGCTGCAACTGGCGGATATTGATCTCATTGAGGCTAATGAAGCATTTGCTGCACAGTTCCTTGCCGTTGGGAAAACCCTGGGCTTTGAGCCTGAGAAAGTGAATGTCAACGGCGGGGCCATCGCGCTGGGGCATCCTATCGGTGCCAGTGGTGCTCGTATTCTGGTCACACTATTACATGCAATGCAGGCACGCGATAAAACGCTGGGGCTGGCAACACTGTGCATTGGTGGCGGCCAGGGAATTGCGATGGTGATTGAACGATTGAATTAACATGTAAAAACGCCCGATAGCGAAAGTCATCGGGCGTTTTCTTGAACATTGACAGTAAAGATAACCTCATTAATCACCAGTCAAAACTTTTCACCAGCGTCAGTTCGCCAGCATTACGCATCGGTACAATAAAAGTTTCCTGTTTCTCATTGACCGACCCTTCATCGGTGATCAGCGTCAGTTGGGCCGTAGTTAATTCCGTTTCGCTGCGTCCGCCATAGTAGTTGATATACACCTGATAACGGCCGTGAACTGGCGCTGGCATGGCGAAAATCTCGGGGCCGTACCCTGTCGTGACATCCATATCCAGTGCACCACTGTTTTTCAGCACGGTGTTACCGTACCAGGCATGTTCACCGTCAGGCGTAACGACATGAAGATCGAGGTCGGTATTGTCCGTATCCCACGAGAGAACCAGCCGTAAACGTGCGCGAATCGCCCCAGCACCCGGCGTTGAGTAAAACTGCATTTTTTGTCGGCTTTGCCCATCTGGGCTGATGACCTGCACGCTGTTGCTGCCTTCAGTGAAAATATAAGGGCGTGCAAAAGAACCATCTGATTCAATTCTCTGCGGCATACTGGCACCGTTGACCACCAGCCGGCCCTGCTGAACTTTACCCGCCGCAGCATAATTCTTTATTTTGCCGCGGATCTGCGCTGAGATATTTTGATCATCTGCCATGTTGACGGACGACGCCGGGTAATTGATCGTTTGTGAAAAACTGGCATCTTCACCCTCTGCCGGATGCCAGCCAGAGAGCGGTGCATCAATCTCGACTTCCTGCACACCTTCACTGTGAGCGACAGGCGAAAGCGCCACCAGTAACAACGGAAGAAAAATCTTTCGCATAGCATTAGTCCATTAATAATTGTCGGGTCAGCGTTTCGATATAGTTCTCATCAAGCCCGGTGGGATAACCATCAAAGGCCAGGTGCAGATACTCATGGGTTAAATCCAGCCGATCCTGAAGCGTAAAGAAGTTACGAATAAACAGCCGTTTCTGCTGCCGATCGGTATAGGGGAAACCTGAGACTAAGCGGCAGACCGCAAACACGTCAGGTTCGTTATACCCCATTTCATCTTGTAACACGCGCCGCCACTGCGGCATTTTTTTCGCCAGCCAGGCTTTCGCTTTGGGTAATAACTGGCAGGTTGAGCGTGGCGCTCCCCAGCGGCTAAGGTTGTTGTCGGGATAAGCAAACGCAAGTATCTGATCATAACGCTCTCCCTGCCCCGCCTGGGCAGTAGCGTGCCGCCAGGAAAGCGTCCCTTCGGTAACCCGGCTGCCATGATAATGAACCGGATCGCCCGCATAGATGAGATCCTGCGTCCAGGCGGTCATCGTCCGCGCGCCTACAGTGGCTGGCGAAGCTGAAACGCGCTGGGTAGCGCTACTGTCCGGGATGCTCAGGCAATCACCATCGCGATCGGCGTTTTGCTGTAAATACGTGCGAATCGCCACGGTCATGGCTTTCGCTGCCTCAGGAGGCGTACTTTTCGCCTCGCGATCCAGAACTCTGGCAACGTACTCTTCACGATCGAGATGCGACTGTAATTTCAGTTTGCCCTTTACCGTCAGTAACGTTGTCTCACCGTGGCTGACAAATGTCATGTGGTTACCATTGGCAAACGTCACACGATAGCGCCCATTGAGCACGCCTGGTTTGACTGCCGTCGTACTCTTTTCCTCAGTAACTTTCTTCAGCGGATAACGAGCAAACAGATCCACCAACACACATTGCCCACTGGCAACCTGCGTCGGCACTGGCAAAACCCGATTAAGCGCCGTCGCATAACGGGTCAGTACCGTTTTGCTGGTGCCACTGCCAGTAACCCACAGCGGTGTACCATCGGTTAACCAGCCAGCAAAACCACCCTGACGGATTTCCTGTTTATCATCGGCAAACCAACTCCAGGTTTTCACCCGTACCCGACTACCGAGCATGGATGCGACACCGATTTTCGCCTCGTCCAGCACCACATCCAGTAAGACTTCCTGAGCTTTGTTTTGCGCAGGTAATGTCGCTAATGAATCAAGCAGCGATTTAACCGTTACCGAGGTTTCTGGCTTCAGTGTAGTAAGAGACGCTAACCACGCAGGTGCCTGACGCTGTTGCCAGTATTGCCCCCACATATCTGCGCCAATATGCAACCGCTGCGGCGCAAAATAGAGTCCACAGGAACGTACCAGCGCGGAATCGCGCGTTATGCTCTCCCCAGCCTGACAACAATAAACCTCTTCCGGGGAGTTGCCGCGACACTGGTATGGCTGCTCCGGTTGATGGGTATCCTCCAGCCAGGCGTAAATATACAGTTTCCACAAACTCCCTAATGGCGTGGTGAGCGTGTCAGGTAATACCGAGACTTTGGTCACGCCTGATGACGACAGCTGATACAGTTGATCGTGCTGCGCGCCCCGCAGCGCCAGTTGTAACGGCGTCTCCTCCGCAAGCGTTGGCAGAGTTACCAACGCCAATAGCCAGACGATTCTGTACCAGTTCACTTATTTCACCTGCATCCCGATCCATTCGCTCCCTGGCGCAACACTTTGCTGTGCAGGTGCATAGGAACGCACATAACGAGCAGGAGGCAGAACGAATTGCCCTTTTTGCGAGAAGCGCAGCAAATGGCGGAAAGTGACCGTTCCCGTCAGTTCTTTCACCGGCACCATATAGCCCAGTTCGCCCATTTCATTTCGCGCTTTTTCCAGCAATTGCCCCTGCTGTTTCGCGGGGTTGGGTTTATTGACCGAAATGCCCCACGTAGTCCTCTCAACGTCAGCCCCTGGCGGGAGCGGTACTTCCACCTGACCGTAGCGCAGAACGGCATCCTGCTCGCTGGTAAGCGTAATTTCATCGAGATACAGCGCATCGCTGTCAATCTCATTGCTGGTCACCGGCAGCAGAGTAAAGCTCATCTCTTCTTCACCGGGGATAAGCCGATACAACTGGCGTTCAACGGTCACCGGAATGTTACTTTGTTGAGCCGTTTTTGCCGGTTCACGCCAGCGGACCTGCACATTTTGCGGCGATAATTCGTCACCAAAAGAGAGAATGTCCGGCACACCCTGACCAACCCAACGCCAGTCTTCGCCCCCTCCAGTTAACTTATGTTTAGCCCATGCGCCCGCAGGCGCAGGCAACACAACTGGAGGCATCGTCGCCATATATTTCGCCAGCCAGTTCATGGCCAGCGCGCGCTCAATAGTGGATTGCTCAGCGGTCAAACCACTTAAAATAGCGGCCGCCTGGGTAGCGTCGCCACCGCTATTAAGCAGCACAACCGTGTGCGCCAGCGGCTGATTGCTGTTTGCTGCTTTATCCCACGCATATTGCTGAACCTGTGGCATCACAGTGGACTTCAACTGCGCTTTTTTCAGCAACGTCATGGTTAAGACGTTTGCCACCGCATCTGCCAGTGGAGATTCAGGTGTATCGAGGATCAGGCTGTCATTGATATCGCTGGTGTCTTCCTCAGAGAAATCTTCAGTTTTAGTTCCGCGCCGGGCGATAGCTTCATCCAACCCTTTCAACAACGTTTTGCACGGCAGATTCATCTCCTGTGCCCACGCCAGCACCAGCGCCCGATGCAATAACGGCATGTTGTCCGCCTGCTCGGCATAACTGTCGAGCATATGTTGCCAGTATTCCGGTTGCTGCGTTACGCCGAGCGCCTGGCTGGCCTGCCAGTCGGCGTACCATGCCCATGCCGTGAGGAAGGCGTCGCCATTGCCATCTTCACCCCACCAGGTAAAGCGCGCTCCGGGCCCCGCCAGTTGCATCAGCCGCAGACGGTTATCCTGAATCATCTGACGAATGTCGTTAGCGGCGGCACTTTGATGATCGGCAAGCGAACGCCAGGCGAGACTGAGCGGGATCAGACGGCTACCGGTGTTGATCACGCCACCCCACGGTTCATCGACTAATGCATCAAGATTGTTACGGAAAATCTCCTGCGGCGTTTCGCTACTTTGTAGCCGGATATTGCTCGCCTGCTCGGGCAACGTCAGCGCATTATCGCCACCGCCGAGCATGACGTTTTTCTGTTGTTCAACGGGCCAGCTGTTATCCACAAAAGACAGTTTTGTGCTAATGCTGTCCTGTACTTGCCCATTTTGTTGCAGTTCTGCACTTAACAAGCCAGATTGCTGAATATTCTGCGTCAGCGAAATATAATTCGCCCCTTTGTGCAGCGTCAGCGTCTGGCGCATCTCAGCGCCTGCAAATTTAGTCACCAGCGCCACCGGTTCGTTATCCTGCTGACTGAAGATAAACAGTCCTGCTGCCGGTTTGTCGCCCATGCGATACACCGTTGGCATACTCCATTTCATGTAGAGACTTTTTTCCGAACGCAGATAAGCACGCCCCTGCCCGACCAGCCCGTCGCCGTTCATCCCACGCGCGGTGATGCGCCAGCGGGTTAACGAATCAGGCATCAGGAACGTGAAATACGCTTTGCCTTGTTTATCGGTTGTGAGTGACGGCATCCAGGCCGCGGTATCCACCTCTTCACGCCGTGGACGTTCCAGCATTTTTACTCGCCGCTCGCTGCGGTTAGTCGCGCCAGGCGCAACCGGCTCGCTGGAGAGCGCCTGATCGTAGCTGATAAACGACAGACTGGAGCTGGTACGCACATTGTTACGCCCCAGCGGATAGAAAAATTTGCCGATATTCGGCGCGATTTCCGGTTGCAGCGCGTAGATCATTTCATCGACCACGCCTACCGTTAACTGCGCAGAAACAGGTTTACCTTTCAGCGACGAGGTTAATTCGACATTGACCAGTTCACCAGGCTGGTAATGGGTTTTGTCCGTTTTCACCCGGATATCCAGCTGGGGAACGGCAACTTTAATCCCGGCGTTCTGAAAACTGTACTGACCGTTACGGGTATACAGCACCGAAAAAGTGATGTTAGGCGCAAAGGAATTGCTCACCGGTACGCGGGCTTCATACTGGGTATCGTTTAAACGTTGTAGCGTTAGCCAGTTTGCCGGATGCGATAGCAGCGACTGCTGTTCCACGCGATCGCGTTCCAGCGTCAATAATGCTTCGTCAATTGGCTCCGGGAAGGTAATCAGCATCTTCGCGGTTTCGCCAGGCTGATACAGTGTTTTATCTGCCACGATATCTACCGTACCAGTATGCGACGTGCTGCCCTTACCGCTGACTGCATGGCTTAACCCGGCGAGAATTAAGCCGTCTTTATCGCGTAATGTCAGATTGTAGTTGCCAGGTTTAGCGAAATTGACGGTAAAGGATTTGCCGCCTGACTGTAGCTCTCCGCTGTGACTCGTGCGGTCTTCGAGACGCAACCATTCATACGTAACAGGAACCTGTTTTGAAGATTCCAGCGCGGCATAACGGAACACAACCGACTCGCCGCTATTACTGTATTGTGCGGCGGTACTTAAAGAGTAATGCGCCAGGCCACGTTCAATGAGGATCTCTTTGGTGGTGGTAACTCGATACGCCGCGCCGTCACTGGCGGAGACGGTTAACAAATAACGGCTCGGTTTATCGGCGGCGGGGAGATTCAACGCCACATGACCATTATCGTCGGAAACCGTTTCACTGCCTTCCAGCGACACCGGGAAACGTCCGGCATAACGCAAATCGTTACCAACCATTGATAATTGCTGAGCGCGCAAACTTAACTGCACGCGGGCATCTTTTACCGGCTCGCCATCCGGGTAAAGCAGTTGCAGTTTGCCGCTGACCGCTTCGCCAGTTTTGAACTCTTTTTTGTCGAGAGCTAAACCAATCTCAAAATGGGGTTTGATGTAGTTTGCCACGCGAAAACTGCTGCTATAGACCTGTTTGCGGTAAGCAAGACGTAACTCATAACCTCCGGCGACGGCATTTTCTGGCAGGCGGAAACTCCCCTGCCCGCCATTACGCGCATCCAGCGTGACATTGACGGTTTGCAACAGACTGCCGTTGGCGTCCAGCACCGAAAGCTTCGCCGGTGCGCTGACGATGGGGGATGAATGCAACGGATCGTGGAACTCGCGGCCCATCACTTTAACATCGACACGATCGCCTGCGCGATATAGCGGGCGATCGGTAAAGATATACAAGCGGGTGTTGTAGATTTCGCTTTCGTAGAAAAAGTTCTCGGAGACAAAAACGCCGCCTTCAGCATCCTTACCCAGAATATATGAACGTTCTGGCGATATATGTTGTAACTGCAAGGTACCGCTGCCATCGGTCACACCGCGGGTCATCACGCCAAGACCGTCAGTCCACAAGATCTCTGAGCCGGGCTTCGCTTCACCCTGTTTTTTCCCCGCGGTCCACACCAGAAGCTCGTTACCTGACACTTTGCTAAGCGCCACGGTATCGGAAACAAACACCACCGTCGTCGCCCGATACCCACCCACCATCGCCTCGACGAGGTACAGTCCCGGCTCTTGTTTGCCGAGAGGAATATAGATGTTGCCCGGCTGCGGCGAAATGAAATTGCTGGATGCGCCTTCCAGTTTTACCCCTTGTTGCGGCTCGACCGGTTTAGCCTGCCATAGTGGGTAACGGAACTGTTCCACTAGTGGATATTTTTTCAGCGGTGAAAACTGGTTGTTCTGTACATAACGGGAAGGTTTAATAATGGCATTACCGAGCTGTAATTCGGGTAACGCCTGAGTCACATTCTGCCGTGACTGAGAAGAGAAAGTACGCTGCATCACGCGGCGAGATTTGCCGTACCAGTTATCCCACAGCCAGGTCAGCGTATTGTTCAGTCCGTCGCCCAGATATTGCGGTTGCACCACAATGCGATGCAGGTTTTTCTGCTGGCGCAAAAATGCCATCGGGTCAGGAATACGATACAGGCGAACGTCCACGCCGCCGTACTCTTCCATCTGATAGCGCCGATAATCACGCCCCGGCGCTTCCAGTCGCACTTTCGCCTCTTCACTGCTGCTAAAACTGCTGTCAGCGAGCAAAAAGAATGTTCCCCCGGCGGGCGGCACATAGTTACTGGAAGGAAGCGAATCATCAGCATTAGCAAGCCCTGTTCCCACAAGAGACAGGGACAAGCACGCTGCTATCGCGCCAGAAAATTTAAACGATAAATGCCAATGAAATTGGGATTGGAATCGTTGGGTATCCATCGGGTGTCCTTCCATGTCATAAGTTGTTGCAGACTGACTGCGCGCATTCCGTTGTCAGTTTTCGTGGCGCTTCCGGTGTGGTAGATGATGTAACGCCCCATCCAGACCATTAAGTGCTGGGCATCGCCCTGATCGAAAAAAATCATATCGCCAGGCAGTGCCTGGTTTATGTCCTGGCCAATAAACTGGCTGTTGTACTGAATCAAATTAATCGCGGTCACATAGGGGCCGGTTTTCCCATTCCCCTGATTCCAGTTTTGCGCCAGTTGACGCTGTTCAGGTGTTAGCGTCATCTCTGGCGGCAAATACTGGTTAGATAAACCGTTACTTTTTAGCCATTTACTGTCGTGAACTTTCAGCGCCTCGTTCGCCGCAAATCGCACCAGGCCCGCGCAATCCTGTTGATACCAGCGTGGGCTTGGCCCCTGGCGGAGCTGTTCCTGTGCAATGCGCACAAACCACGCGCGAAACAGCCCGGATTGTTCGACATTTAGCATTTCACTATGGGCAACAACACAATACAGCCAGCAAATCAGCACCAGCAGCCCGTGTCTCATAGCGGTTGCCAGGTTATGGGTAGCCACTGCCAGGCGGCACCGGGTTCCATCTGGGCCAGCTTCATGACATAACGCGGTTGTTGAGATAAAGCGTCCAGCTTCGGCATTAATAAAGTTTGTGCGGCGTTATAAAAAACCGGTTCGAGATTCTTCGGCAGACTGGTCAGCGTTTCGTTACGCAGCAGTTTCGCCATTCCTTGTGGATTGATATAGAGCGGAACGATGCCATCAGTGGGTATTACATCCACCATTGCCGGGCGGGTTTTATTCAGTGCTTGCAGGGCGTTATTAACCAGCGTGTCATCGAGGGAGAAAAGCAGCGTTTTGTTTTGCATCGCCAGCGACACGCGGAAAAAATAATCCGACATTAATTGATCGGGTTGCGCCGCCTGCGCTTTCGGATACTGACCGTATCGGGAACTCACTTCGCGACGCCAGATTTGCGCTTCGCCCTGCTGAGTCTGGCTTACCGGCAAAACACCTTCTGGCGCTTTGCTTTCGTGCGCACCAATATTTTGCGTAAACAGTTTCCCTGGCAATTGCGCCTGTTCGGCAGTGCCATCAAACTGACCAACAAACAGTGGGGTTTGCAATTTTGAGTCTTCATACCAGCACAGCCCCGCGCCACCGTCTAACGCCCCATTCAGCTTGTCGTTTTCCTGGCTGATGTGCGAAAGCATCTCTTCGGCAATACCGTGTGAATACGGCACCGCCACACAGAAGCTGGCTCCGGCAGGCATACTGTTCCATACCGGCGTAAAATCGAAACTGGCATCTACGCTGGCGGATTCATCGTTTAACGCCAGAAAACTGTGCCAGCCGTCGTTACCCATTTCGAAGCGCATGCCAGCAAAAGAAGGCACTAATCGCTGGTAGCCAAACCCCAGCAACCTGGCGCTGACCACGATGCGCTGGCGTACTGGCGTTTTTTCGGCAGTACGCTCTTCCAGGCCAAAGCTGGCTTGCCAGCGTTTTTTACCACTCAACAAATCACTTGCGATCGCCGTGGCTTCAGTATCCTGTTGGTCATCTTTAAACAGCATATCCGAACTGGAAAAAGCCAATATTTTGTCCTGATAAGTCGCAAACATCAGGACGTTATTGCCGTTATAGCGCAACTGATAAACAGGAATAGTTTCACTATTTATCTTGATGCTACTGATTTCCGTTTTACTTAACTGGCTGTCGCTGGTAGCGGCAAACAGCAATGGCTCCAGCAGCTTGCTTAAACCACTTCGCTGGATCAGCACCATATAATGAGAAAGATGGCCTTGTTTATCGTGCCACAGTGCCGCCTGCGCGGGCTGGTCTAAGAGTGACGAAAAGAGCTTATCTTTCAGCGTGAGATCGTGTTCATAGACAATGCGGCGAATGCTGCCTTCAATGCCCAGACGATCGGCATGATTCTGATAATAGAAAACGAAATCTTCGCTCAGAACATCGTGGAGAAACGGAATGGTAAGGAGATCTTTGGGAAGCTGGCTCAGAGAGTCGCTGTCGAGAAAGAGGTCCGGCTCATTGAGATCGATTTGCAGATTGTTGTGCACCACCAGTGGCGACAACGTTTTTTCTGGCCCACTGCCAGAGTATTGTAATGCCCATACGCCAGCGGATAGCAGCGCTATTGCCCCAAAACCAACAAGGCCATAAAACCGCCAGCCTTTCGCCTTTTTTTCACCACTCATTGCCACATTCCTTGTGTATAGCCAGCCATTTTTTACGGGCACAGCCAAACTTTACCGCGCCCTAATACGACAAAAGCCCAGACTTTACAGCCTGGACTTTTCAATTCAAAAAAGGGAGATGGCTCCCTTTTGGCATGAAGCGATGAAATTATTCTTCTTCTGGCTCGTCGTCAACGTCCACTTCCGGAGCGATTTCATCGTCCCCTTCCGCGGCACTGCCGTCGATGGTATCCAGATCTTCCTCGTCAACCGGTTCAGCAACACGTTGCAGACCCACCACGTTTTCATCTTCCGAAGTACGGATAAGGATTACGCCCTGGGTGTTACGGCCTACGATGCTGATTTCCGAAACGCGAGTACGTACCAGCGTACCGGCATCGGTGATCATCATGATCTGGTCGCAGTCATCTACCTGCACCGCGCCAACCACTAAACCGTTACGTTCGGTAACCTTGATGGAGATAACCCCTTTCGTCGCACGCGACTTGGTTGGGTATTCCGCCACTGCGGTACGTTTACCATAACCGTTCTGCGTTGCGGTGAGGATTGCGCCATCGCCACGAGGCACGATCAGAGAGACGACTTTATCGCCTTCGCCTAAACGAATACCACGAACACCGGTGGTGTTGCAGCCCATCGCACGGACAGAAGACTCTTTAAAGCGCACCACTTTACCTTCAGCGGAGAACAGCATTACTTCGTCTTCGCCGCTGGTCAGGTCAACGCCGATCAGCTCATCGCCTTCAACCAGTTTGATCGCCACTTTACCGGCGGTACGCAGACGGTTGAATTCGGTGAGGACAGTTTTCTTCACGGTACCGTTAGCGGTCGCCATGAAGACTTTCACGCCTTCTTCAAACTCGGTCACCGGCAGGATCGCGGTGATACGTTCGTCCTGTTCCAGCGGCAGCAGATTGACGATCGGACGACCACGTGCGCCACGAGTAGCTTCTGGCAACTGGTAAACCTTCATCGAATAGACGCGACCACGGCTGGAGAAGCACAAAATATGGTCGTGAGTGTTCGCCACCAGCAGTCGGTCGATAAAGTCTTCCTCTTTAATACGTGCGGCAGATTTACCTTTCCCGCCACGACGCTGCGCTTCGTATTCAGAAAGCGGCTGATACTTCACGTAACCCTGGTGAGAAAGCGTGACCACCACATCTTCCTGGGTGATCAGATCTTCCAGGTTGATGTCGGCGCTGTTAGCGGTGATTTCGGTACGACGTTTGTCACCGAACTGTTCACGAACCAGTTCCAGCTCTTCGCGGATCACTTCCATCAGACGATCGGCGCTACCCAGAATACGCAACAGTTCCGCAATCTGATCCAGCAGCTCTTTGTATTCGTCGAGCAGTTTTTCGTGCTCAAGGCCGGTCAGTTTCTGCAGACGCAGATCCAGAATCGCCTGAGCTTGCTGTTCGGTCAGATAGTACAGACCATCACGCACGCCGAACTCTGGCTCCAGCCATTCCGGACGCGCAGCATCGTCGCCCGCACGTTCCAGCATCGCAGCAACGTTGCCCAGCTGCCACGGATTTGCAACCAGCGCGGTTTTCGCTTCTGCAGGCGTCGGCGCATGACGGATCAGTTCGATGATCGGGTCGATGTTCGCCAGCGCCACGGCTAATGCTTCAAGGATATGAGCACGATCGCGAGCTTTACGCAGTTCGAAAATAGTACGACGGGTCACTACTTCACGGCGGTGACGAACAAACGCCGCGATGATGTCTTTCAGGTTCATGATCTTCGGCTGACCATGGTGCAATGCCACCATGTTGATACCGAAAGAAACCTGCAACTGGGTCTGGGAGTAGAGGTTGTTAAGCACAACTTCACCGACCGCGTCGCGTTTCACTTCAATCACGATGCGCATACCGTCTTTGTCAGACTCGTCACGCAGCGCGCTGATGCCTTCCACGCGTTTTTCTTTTACCAGTTCCGCAATCTTCTCGATCAGGCGCGCTTTGTTCACCTGATAAGGAATTTCGTGGACGATAATGGTTTCACGTCCGGTTTTGGCGTCAACTTCTACTTCGGCACGGGCGCGGATATATACCTTGCCGCGACCGGTACGGTAAGCTTCTTCAATACCGCGACGACCGTTAATGATTGCCGCCGTCGGGAAGTCCGGCCCCGGGATGTGTTCCATCAGCCCTTCAATGCTGATGTCTTCATCATCGATATACGCCAGACAACCGTTGATGACTTCCGTCAGGTTGTGCGGCGGGATGTTGGTTGCCATACCTACGGCGATACCGGAAGAACCGTTCACCAGCAGGTTAGGAATTTTGGTTGGCATGACGTCCGGAATTTTTTCCGTACCGTCATAGTTATCAACGAAATCGACCGTCTCTTTTTCGAGATCAGCCATCAGTTCATGGGCAATTTTCGCCAGACGGATTTCCGTATAACGCATTGCCGCCGCAGAGTCGCCGTCGATGGAACCGAAGTTACCCTGACCGTCTACCAGCATGTAACGCAGCGAGAATGGCTGCGCCATACGGACGATCGTGTCATAAACCGCCGAGTCACCATGGGGATGGTATTTACCGATTACGTCACCAACGACACGGGCAGATTTTTTATAGGCTTTGTTCCAGTCATTGCCTAGTACGTTCATGGCGTAAAGTACGCGACGGTGTACCGGCTTCAGGCCATCTCGGACATCTGGCAGCGCACGGCCAACAATGACCGACATCGCATAATCCAGATAGGAGCTCTTCAGCTCTTCCTCAATGTTGACCGGTGTAATTTCTCTCGCAAGGTCGCTCATCTAACCGCTATCCCTCTACTGTATCCCGGATTCAAAGGTCGCAAATTATAACACAGCCGCGCAGTTTGAGGTAAACCTATACGCTTTATTCACATCCAATGCCTGATATACTCGTTTGTCTTGCCAATTACGGAGTAGAAGTGCCAATGAATGCCGAAAAATCGCCGGTAAACCACAACGTAGACCACGAAGAGATCGCTAAATTTGAAGCCGTCGCCTCCCGCTGGTGGGATCTTGAAGGTGAGTTCAAACCGCTGCACCGCATTAACCCGCTGCGTCTGGGCTATATTGCCGAGCGTGCTGGCGGTTTATTTGGCAAAAAGGTGCTCGATGTCGGTTGTGGCGGCGGCATTCTGGCCGAGAGTATGGCGCGGGAGGGCGCGACGGTGACCGGTCTGGATATGGGCTTTGAGCCATTGCAGGTGGCAAAACTGCACGCACTGGAAAGCGGCATTCAGGTGGATTACGTGCAGGAAACCGTGGAAGAGCACGCGGCAAAACATGCCGGACAGTATGACGTGGTGACCTGTATGGAGATGCTGGAGCACGTCCCCGATCCTCAGTCAGTGGTCAGAGCCTGTGCGCAACTGGTGAAACCGGGCGGCGATGTCTTTTTCTCGACGCTTAACCGCAACGGCAAGTCATGGCTGATGGCGGTGGTTGGTGCGGAATATATTTTGCGCATGGTGCCTAAAGGTACACATGATGTGAAGAAGTTTATTAAACCGGCAGAATTGCTGGGCTGGGTGGATCAGACCAGTCTTAAAGAACGGCATATGACCGGGCTGCATTACAACCCGATCACTAATTCCTTTAAGCTCGGCCCCGGCGTGGATGTGAACTATATGCTGCACACGCAGAATAAGTGAGGTTGTTGTTTGGATTCATCCGGCAACCGCGCCAAGCCTGATGCGACGCTTGCCGCGTCTTATCAGGCCTACAAATGCTCCCCGTAGGCCTGATAAGGCGTTTACGCCGCATCCGGCAACAGTGCTGGTCAGACAGCGATTACCATTTCACTGTCATCGACAAAAACCCTGCCGTCTGGGCAAAATCATCACTCCCTTTCTGCCACGCCACGCTGCCGCGCAGCGAAACTCGCTGACTGATATTGCCCGTTATTCCCACTTTTATTTCACCCCGTTGCTTCACCGCATCGTCACTGATAGTGCTGCCATCTTCTTCAATTTCCGTCGCATGGGGATCGTGATAATAATTCAGATCTAACGTTGGCGTGACACCAACAGCAGTACGCCATTCGCTGTGTAAACCCAGCCGCGTCTGAATATCATCACCCTGCGATTGTGACACGCGCGCATGGTTAGCGGCGGTAAAATCATCCTGCTGCACGCCCTGATAAATCACCTGCGTCTGCGGTTCAATCACCACACCATGCCCCGGTAACCACTGATAACCGGCTTCCAGCGAGGCGATAATCCCCGACGAGTGGTAATGATCCACGCCATCGTCTTGTTCGGAAACATCATTGTTAAACCACGCATATTGCAGCCAGCTATCCAACCAGGCCCCCTGCTTCTGATTACCGTGCTGATACCAGCTTGAGGTCAGCCCAACGGCATAACCGTGGTTCTGGTTATCGGCGCGAGTTCCGGTCATATTCGAGCGGCTGTCGCCCTGGTTATCGCTGTAGCCACCAACAATCCCAAGCATCCACTCGCCATCATCACCCCAGTGCCCGCTAAACAGGTTGCCGCTAAGCTGCACCGTAGAAGTGTCTTCATGCTGAGCCAACTGCCCTACCGCCGTGTAATGATAACGCCCGCCGATAACGCGTAAATTCAGCGTCTGACCATCGCCACCAGCGTGATCGCGTCGCTCCATCACAAATGCCTGATTTGCCGCCCGCAGGTTATTAAAATATCCACCAACTTTGGCATTCAACACCGGCTGGTAGGCAGGCGTAGGTTCCGGGTCGGGGGTTGGGTCGGGATCCGGCGTGGGATCAGGATCTGGAGTCGGGTCTGGATCAGGCGGCGGCGTCGGATTGACTTCTTGTGATCGCAGATACCAGTCGTTGTTATCTTCCACCAGCGTGTAGTCATACGCCCCCATATTGACGTAGCCGCTTCCTGCCAGACTGAACTGCGCATTGTTTTGAAACTGCGTGGGATCAGCTGCGAAATCAACCACTTTAATACCTGTAGATGTCGGTTCACCAATACCCGTAATGGGGTTAATTACCACGGCCGTGTTGCCAGCAGTATTACCGTTCAATACCAGTTGGTCACTTGCCGAGTCATCGCCGTTTAATTCGCTGTCGAGCAGTAGCGTACCGCCGCCGGTATAATCACCATTTACCGTCAGCGTGTTGCCAGCGACGCCATTTTGCAGACTGACAGCACCGGACGTATTGGTCAGATTGCCATTAACCGTCACGTCGGAAAGATAAGTCAGGCTGTCAGTTTCAAGGTTGGTATTAAGCTCACCTGCCAGCGTCACGCCATCGGTGGCATTCACCAGCGTACCGTCGCCGCTAAACAGCGAGGCATCCAGCGCCTGGTTCGTATCCTGCTGCGTCAATCGCAACACAGTACCATCGGTTATGTCGATATCGCCGCCAGAGGTGGCATCGATTGAACGAATATCCTGATTTTGCCCGGTTTCAAAAACACCGTCTTCCCCCACCCACAGTGAAGAAACATAAGGAATAATATTCTCCGCTTCACCTTTTAGCGTTCCGTCCTCCACACGTACCGCAGACGTCGCAGTGCCGCTGGCGGTCAACTCCAGCGTACCGCCGCCACTTTTAGTCAACGTGCTTACGCTATCCAGTTGTTGCCCGGTACTATCCGCCATCAACCCGCCCCATTGCGTATCTACGCCATCCTCAACGTGTATTTCGCCATCAGCGCGCATTTCAATATTCCTGCCCTGACCTGTTGTAGCCGAGCGAGTGTCAACATCAGTCGTCACATCCATTTCACTGTGTTGTTGGGGATCTGTGAAGATCACTGAACGGTTGTAACTTGTGTTCCCCAATTGCGAATTATCGCTGACTTCAAGCGTACCGGAGGCGATTTGCGTATTACCGAGATAACCGTTGTTATTCGCCAGCGTTACGCGCTGATCCCCCGCATTAATGACGACATAAACGCCATTCTGGCTGGCATCACTGCCGCCAATATGTAAATCATCGCCACTGCTGATATCAACGACATCATTACTGCCAATCACTGTCCCCCCGCTGCCGCTGATTTGCAGACCGTCATTGTATGAGCTATCGCCATCCCAGGTGGTGAAATCAGAGAGATCCAATACTCCGCCATTTAGCACGATCGATTGCGGATCGCTCTGCATTGCCCGTAAATCGGCCTGATTCCCCGCTAGCGACAATACGGCGTTATCTTCCACCACAATATCGCCGGTTAATGCCATCGACTGCGCCCCTGTCAGGAGATAGCTGCCATCTTGCGCTACCGTCAACTGTCCTTCACCCTGAATCGAGCCGGAAAAACCGCCCTGGTTTACGGTAACATTGCCGCCTGCGTCGATATTCAAAATGCCATTAGCAAAACCGGTTAATGAGTGCACAAACGTTTGTTGTGTATTGCCAACATTCAGTTCTGCCTGATACTCAGAATGAACAGTGCTGCCGACCATCAGACCAAAGCAATCCTGCGGATCGCTCTGACAGTGCGTGTCGCCGACATTCATTAACTCATCGCTGCGCCCCAACGTCACCTCGCCATTCTGGATACTTATCTCGCCGGTAAACGCATTATTGTCGGCATTGAGGACTAACTCTCCCGCTCCCTCTTTAACGATGACTCCCGTTCCGGCAAGAGAATCAATCGCGCCATCGTTGCTGGTATTGCCTATTACCAGCGTTTTATCGGCGGCAATGTTAAATTCAGCCACACTATGACCGATATACATAAAGCCCCCCGCCGCTGCCGTCGCCGAATGGTCATATCCCGAGGCGCTGTTATTTTCATCAATCATCACACCATTGTTTTGGTCATAATTATCATCAACAGAAATATCAATAAGATACGGGGATGTGGTGCTGCTGGTATAAATTGCGCCGCCATAACCTTCTGCATAGTTATTGGTAAAGGAGGTATTATTAATTATCGTTTTTCCTGAAAGATGTGTGTTATCCGTACTATTATCCGTAACATCAATGGCGCCGCCATCCCCATCACTATAACTTGTTGATGTATATGCCTGGTTATTATTAAAAGCATCATCACTTAAATAGACGTCATTATTGATGGTATAAATTGCACCGCCTTTGCCGTCATTAGCGATGTTATTGTGAAATACGGCGTTAGTGACACGTAAATCGGCTGCACCGGTATCATTGGTACCGGCAGAATAGATTGCTCCGCCATAGCCTCCTGCAACATTACTGTCGAAAATAACATTCGCAAGATTTATCGTTGAGTTTTCTTTAGCAAAGATAGCCCCACCATTATTATATTCGCCACTAACCGAGTTATCAGCAAACAGGGTCATCCCTGTTTCATTTTGTGGTGATATCGTAAATTCAGCACTGTGCTGCAAAAATACCGCGCCACCGCTGGCATTATTGGCCATACCCGAAAAAATCAACCATTGCCCATCCGCGATGCTCCAGTCCTGCATATTGCCTGAAAGGCTTTGCCTGCTGGCCTGACAGTTCGCTTTGATATCATATCCCTGGCATGAATCAATGACCGCTGCGGCACCGTTAGCAGAGAAAAGAGATGCAATCATTGACGGGAGTAAAGATAAATACTCCTTGCGTAGAGAGATAATCCGCATATTCATCTAACCATCATTTTCTATAAGATGGTGTATTTAATCGCATTATGCGATATAGGGTATTTTTCTTTTGTAAGTTCTGCCCCTGATGTAATAACTATTTTGTTATTATCTGATAATTAATTTAGATGCATCACAATTCAAATTAATAACTTTAAGGTAAATCGGTTATATTTAAACTGAATTAAAGCAATAAATAATATTCTTATAATAAATACAAAAGTAACAAATTGGCTTAGTATTTAACAATAACCGAATATAAAACAACCATTTCCGACTCAACAATCGCTTACACTCGCTTATATATTGACCACAACTGATACATCAGATTATGTGACGACTTGTGCTTAGATCAATTTTGACAATCATTAGCAACAAGATTAATAAACCATCTATATCAATTTACCTATCCTATTTTACCGTTCAAGAATTCACCGAACGGTTATTTTTAACAAATTTTTCTCTTCCCATTGACTTTCCCGGACACCTTGTCTGACCTAAGGTGCGCGGAAGCCACTTTTTCCTTCCTGAGTTATCCACAAAGTTATGCACTTGCAAGAGGGCCAGTTTCACACTATCTTGCAGTGAATCCCAAACATACCCCCTATATATAGTGTTCTTAGCAGCTTCCCTCACTACAGGTAGTCTGCATGAAGCTATTGAAAAACAGGTACGACATACATGAATCAGAATCTGCTGGTGACAAAGCGCGACGGTAGCACAGAGCGCATCAATCTCGACAAAATCCATCGCGTTCTGGATTGGGCGGCAGAAGGACTGCATAACGTTTCGATTTCCCAGGTCGAGCTGCGCTCCCACATTCAGTTTTATGACGGTATCAAGACCTCTGACATCCACGAAACCATTATCAAGGCTGCCGCAGACCTGATCTCCCGTGATGCGCCGGATTATCAGTATCTCGCCGCACGTCTGGCGATCTTCCACCTGCGTAAAAAAGCCTACGGTCAGTTTGAGCCGCCTGCGCTGTACGACCATGTGGTGAAAATGGTCGAGATGGGCAAATACGATAATCATCTGCTGGAAGACTACACGGAAGAAGAGTTCAAGCAGATGGACACGTTTATCGATCACGACCGTGATATGACCTTCTCTTATGCTGCCGTTAAGCAGCTGGAAGGCAAATATCTGGTACAGAACCGCGTGACCGGCGAAATCTACGAAAGCGCCCAGTTCCTTTATATTCTGGTTGCCGCGTGCCTGTTCTCGAACT
This sequence comes from Escherichia coli DSM 30083 = JCM 1649 = ATCC 11775, assembly GCF_003697165.2. Classification (GTDB taxonomy): domain Bacteria; phylum Pseudomonadota; class Gammaproteobacteria; order Enterobacterales; family Enterobacteriaceae; genus Escherichia; species Escherichia coli. The sequence continues at coordinate 1,681,126 of NZ_CP033092.2, read as the reverse complement.
ACCCGCGTGAAACGCGCCTGCAATACGTGAAGCGTTTTTACGACGCGGTTTCCACATTTAAAATTTCGCTGCCGACGCCAATCATGTCCGGCGTGCGTACCCCGACTCGTCAGTTCAGCTCCTGCGTGCTGATCGAGTGCGGCGACAGCCTGGATTCCATTAACGCCACCTCCAGCGCGATTGTTAAATACGTTTCCCAGCGTGCCGGGATCGGCATCAACGCCGGGCGTATTCGTGCGCTGGGTAGCCCGATTCGCGGTGGCGAAGCGTTCCATACCGGTTGTATTCCGTTCTACAAACATTTCCAGACCGCGGTGAAATCCTGCTCTCAGGGCGGTGTGCGCGGCGGTGCGGCAACGCTGTTCTACCCGATGTGGCATCTGGAAGTGGAAAGCCTGCTGGTGTTGAAAAACAACCGTGGGGTTGAAGGCAACCGCGTGCGTCATATGGACTACGGGGTTCAAATCAACAAACTGATGTATACCCGCCTGCTGAAAGGTGAAGATATCACCCTGTTCAGCCCGTCCGACGTACCGGGGCTGTACGACGCGTTCTTCGCCGATCAGGAAGAGTTTGAACGTCTGTATACCAAATATGAGAAAGACGACAGCATCCGCAAGCAGCGTGTGAAAGCCGTTGAGCTGTTCTCGCTGATGATGCAGGAACGTGCATCTACCGGTCGTATCTATATTCAGAACGTTGACCACTGCAATACCCATAGCCCGTTTGATCCGGCCATCGCGCCAGTGCGCCAGTCTAACCTGTGCCTGGAAATCGCCCTGCCGACCAAACCGCTGAACGACGTCAACGACGAGAACGGTGAAATCGCGCTGTGTACGCTGTCTGCTTTCAACCTGGGCGCAATTAACAGCCTGGATGAACTGGAAGAGCTGGCAATTCTGGCAGTACGCGCACTCGACGCGCTGCTGGATTATCAGGATTACCCGATCCCGGCCGCCAAACGTGGAGCGATGGGTCGTCGTACGCTGGGTATTGGTGTGATCAACTTCGCTTACTACCTGGCGAAGCACGGTAAACGCTACTCCGACGGCAGCGCCAACAACCTGACGCATAAAACCTTCGAAGCCATTCAGTATTACCTGCTGAAAGCGTCTAATGAACTGGCGAAAGAGCAAGGCGCGTGCCCGTGGTTTAACGAAACCACTTACGCGAAAGGGATCCTGCCGATCGATACCTATAAGAAAGATCTGGATGCCATCGCTAATGAGCCGCTGCATTACGACTGGGAAGCACTGCGTGAGTCAATCAAAACGCACGGCCTGCGTAACTCCACGCTTTCTGCCCTGATGCCGTCCGAGACTTCTTCGCAGATCTCTAACGCCACTAACGGTATTGAACCGCCGCGCGGCTACGTCAGCATCAAAGCGTCGAAAGACGGTATTCTGCGCCAGGTGGTGCCGGACTACGAGCATCTGCACGACGCCTATGAGCTGCTGTGGGAAATGCCGGGTAACGATGGCTACCTGCAACTGGTGGGTATCATGCAGAAATTTATCGATCAGTCGATCTCTGCTAACACCAACTACGATCCGTCACGTTTCCCGTCAGGAAAAGTGCCGATGCAGCAGTTGCTGAAAGACCTGCTCACTGCCTACAAATTCGGGGTCAAAACGCTGTATTATCAGAACACCCGTGACGGCGCAGAAGACGCGCAGGACGATCTGGTGCCGTCAATCCAGGACGATGGCTGCGAAAGCGGCGCATGTAAGATCTGATATTGAGATACAGGATGCGGCGTGAACGCCTTATCCGGCCTACGGCTCGGTTTTGTAGGCCTGATAAGATGCGCCAGCGTCGCATCAGGCACAGGATGCGGCGTAAAATGCCTTATCCGGCATTAAACTCCCAACAGGACACATTCATGGCATATACCACCTTTTCACAGACGAAAAATGATCAGCTCAAAGAACCAATGTTCTTTGGTCAGCCGGTCAACGTGGCTCGCTACGATCAGCAAAAATATGACATCTTCGAAAAGCTGATCGAAAAGCAGCTCTCTTTCTTCTGGCGTCCGGAAGAAGTTGACGTCTCCCGCGACCGTATCGATTACCAGGCACTACCTGAACACGAAAAACACATCTTTATCAGCAATCTGAAATATCAGACGCTGCTGGATTCCATTCAGGGTCGCAGTCCGAACGTGGCACTGCTGCCGCTGATCTCGATCCCGGAACTGGAAACCTGGGTAGAAACCTGGGCGTTCTCAGAAACGATTCATTCCCGCTCCTATACCCATATCATCCGTAATATCGTTAACGATCCGTCTGTTGTCTTTGACGATATCGTTACCAACGAGCAGATCCAGAAACGTGCGGAGGGGATCTCCAGCTATTACGATGAACTGATCGAAATGACCAGCTACTGGCATCTGCTGGGCGAAGGCACCCACACCGTTAACGGTAAAACCGTAACCGTTAGCCTGCGCGAGCTGAAGAAAAAACTGTATCTCTGCCTGATGAGCGTTAACGCGCTGGAAGCGATCCGCTTCTACGTCAGCTTTGCCTGCTCTTTCGCATTCGCTGAACGTGAGCTGATGGAAGGTAACGCCAAAATTATTCGCCTGATTGCCCGCGACGAAGCCCTGCACCTGACCGGCACCCAGCATATGCTGAATCTGCTGCGCAGCGGCGCGGATGATCCGGAGATGGCGGAAATTGCCGAAGAATGTAAGCAGGAGTGCTATGACCTGTTTGTCCAGGCGGCACAGCAAGAGAAAGACTGGGCGGATTATCTGTTCCGTGATGGTTCGATGATTGGTCTGAATAAAGACATCCTCTGCCAGTACGTTGAATACATCACCAATATCCGTATGCAGGCAGTCGGTTTGGATCTGCCGTTCCAGACGCGCTCCAACCCGATCCCGTGGATCAACACCTGGCTGGTGTCTGATAACGTGCAGGTTGCTCCGCAGGAAGTGGAAGTCAGTTCTTATCTGGTCGGGCAGATTGACGCGGAAGTGGACACCGACGATTTGAGTAACTTCCAGCTCTGATGGCCCGCGTTACCCTGCGCATTACTGGCACACAACTGCTGTGCCAGGATGAACACCCTTCGCTTCTGGCGGCGCTGGAATCCCACAATGTGGCGGTTGAGTACCAGTGCCGCGAAGGTTACTGCGGCTCCTGTCGCACCCGACTGGTCGCAGGCCAGGTGGACTGGATTGCCGAACCGTTAGCTTTTATTCAGCCGGGGGAAATTTTGCCCTGTTGTTGCCGGGCAAAAGGCGATATTGAAATCGAGATGTGAATTGGTTTTAACGCCAGATACGACGCTTATACGTCTTATCTGGCCTACAACGATTACATAGCGTAGTAATATGCTTTCACCTGCTCCCAGTCCGCTTTGGGGATCGGCTCCAGATATTTTTCCAGCTGGCGGAAGTCATGATTAATCGCTTTATCACGACGCAAGCGGCGACGACTTTTCTCCAGATCAAGAAAACCAGCTTCTGCCTTACCTTCTGTTTTCACATAGATATGGCGAACATAACAACAGCCATGCTGACGATTAACGCTATGCATTTTCTTAAACGCCAGCGCCACTGCTTTCAACATGGCTTGCCGTACTTCGTCAGAATAAGGCGATACTGCATGCCGGGCATACCAGTCAGCAATGCTGATGAACCCCGCCATATCTTCAGTCACCAGCAACGCGCGCCATTCACCCTCAACTTTCACCGCTTCACCAAAAACGATCTTCGGCACGATGACACCGGCCCGTTCCAGTTCTTTAATTACCGCAACCTCACGGACAATCGTTGGTCGGCCGAACGGATAACGTACGGAATGAAACAGATGATGCGTCATGCGCTTTACATACAGCTTTTTGCCGTTGCGCTCGACGCATTGCACCCCGCTCATACCATTACGGCGATAGTTAGGCTCTTCAACCCAGTCGCCCTCTGTTGCCCACCAGTGATTAAATTCGTCGTGTTTTGCTGAAACTGCCATACCCTATCGCCTGTCGTTTTTTATTAACGACAATGACTATAGATGTTTAGCTGAGGAAAATCTTAATAATACGTGTTGTATTGACGAGTATCTTATGCCGGGAACAAGTCATCTCGCTCAAAATAATTGCAATTAAGGATAACCCACAGACTTTAATGAAGAGTGGTATCGGATAGCACATAAGTGCCATCCGGTAGTTAATTTACTCTTTATTAAGGAATTTTACTGCCTTATCAGGGAAATCAGTAAATAGCCCATTTACACCCGCTTTGTTATACAGAGCATCATATAACTGATTCACATCAGTAGTGTATTCAGGCAGTTTATCTGACCGCACGGTATAAGGATGCACTACCAGTTTATTCTGCTGAGCATCTTGCACCATGCCAGTGAGTTTGATATTACCCGGCTGCGATGTCTCCTCAATCAACATATGGTAATCCGGACCAATACCATCAGCATATTCCGCCACCTGTTTCATGGCACCCGGCTTAAACATCCAGTCGTAATTGTAATTAACCCAGCTTCCGTCCGGCTGTTTCTGCTGCGTTTCATTCCAGTCGGTATAGGCAATCAGCTGTACCAGATTGAGATCCATGCCCATTTTAGGTTCCAGCTCATTCTTAATACGCTTCAGCTCATCAGCATCAAAACATTGCAAATAAACTTTGTCGTCCTTACCGGTGTAACCATATTTCTTCAGCACTTCCAGCGTTTTTGCCGCAATATCCTTCCCTTCCTGATGATGGAACCACGGCGCTTTAATTTCTGGATAGATACCGATATTTTTCCCGGTAGAGTGGTTTAACCCCTGAACAAATTCAATCTCTTCTTCAAAGGTGTGCACCCGGAAGTCAGATTTACCCATTGGGAAACGCCCCGGATAAGTCTGCACTTTTTTACCGTTTTCAATATCGAAACCTTCGGTAAATTTCAGCGACTTAATTTCATCCAGCGTGAAATCTATCGCGTAGTAACGACCGTCTTTGCGCGCCCGATCCGGGAAACGATCGGCAACATCAGTAACACGATCGAGATAATGGTCATGCAGAACAACCAGATGGTCGTCTTTGGTCATCACCAAATCCTGTTCCAGATAATCCGCTCCCTGCGCATACGCCATCGCTTTTGCTGGCAGCGTATGCTCCGGCAAATATCCACTGGCACCGCGATGGGCGATGACTATTTTTTCGTTGCTGTCCGCCGCCATTGCACTACTTCCCATGACTATAGTGCTCATCATGATCGCCATGCTAAGGTTTTTCAGCGTCAATTTCATGCCATTAGCCTCCGTTGCGTTTTTGCAGTAATTGTTCATGGCGACGTTTTTCGCCAATCATCACAACAATCAACAAGATAACCGCCAGAATGCTGCCGCCAATCATTACCATAAAGCCGCCATCCCAGCCGAAGAAGTCCACGGTGTAGCCAACAATCGCGCTCGCCGCCACCGAACCGCCGAGGTAACCAAACAGCCCGGTAAAACCCGCTGCCGTACCTGCCGCTTTTTTCGGTGCCAGTTCCAGCGCATGTAGACCGATCAGCATCACAGGGCCATAGATCAGGAAGCCGATAACAATCATACAAATCATATCGACGGTTGGGTTACCTGCCGGGTTCATCCAGTAAACGATAGTCGCGATGGTCACCAGTGTCATAAAGAAGACGCCGGTTGCCCCACGGTTACCACGAAAGACTTTATCCGACATCCAGCCGCACAGCAGGGTGCCCGGAATACCTGCATATTCATAAAGGAAGTAGGCCCAGGAGGATTTATCCAGCGCGAAATGCTTAACCTCTTTCAGATAAGTCGGTGACCAGTCGAGGATGCCGTAACGCAGCAGATAAACGAACACGTTGGCGATGGCGATATACCACAGCAGTTTGTTCGGCAGCACGTACTGCATGAAGATCTGCTTCGCGGTCAGCTCCTGTTCCGCTTTTTCGTTATAGTCGTCCGGATAATCATTTTTGTACTCTTCGATCGGCGGCAGGCCACAGGATTGCGGGGTATCGCGCATCATCGCAAAGGCGAACAGTGCCACCAGAATGGCGCAGAAAGCGGGCATATAGAGCGCCGCGTGCCAGTCATTGAACCAGGCCATCCCCAGCAGGAACAGCAGCGGCGGAATACCACCACCGACGTTGTGCGCACAGTTCCACACTGACACAATGCCGCCACGTTCTTTCTGCGACCACCAGTGCACCATAGTACGACCACACGGCGGCCACCCCATCCCCTGGAACCAACCGCAGAGGAACAACAGTACAAACATCACCGCAATGCTCGACGTCGCCCATGGCACAAAGCCCATAAACAACATCACTGCCGCCGCCAGAATCAAACCTGCGGGCAGGAAAACGCGCGGATTCGAGCGATCCGATACCGAACCCATGATGAATTTCGAAAATCCATAAGCAATCGAGATCCCCGAAAGGGCAAAACCTAAATCACCGCGTGAGAATCCCTGCTCAACCAGATAAGGCATAGCGAGCGCAAAGTTCTTACGAACCAAATAGTAAGCAGCATAGCCAAAGAATATCCCCAGGAAAATTTGCCAGCGCAATCGACGATAAGTCGGATCGATCTCCGCGGTAGGTAAGCGCGCTTTGTGTGGCGCTGGTTTAAAAATACTCAACATTGATAGCCTCCGTGGCCCGTGGTCTTATTTATGATTAACAGCCTGATTCCGTGGGAGAACCTGCCGTTTCTTGAGTTGCCGCGATGTTAAGAAAACATTCATAAATTAAATGTGAATTACCGCACACATTATTAAATACGATGGTTGAAATGTTCAGAATGACGCATGAAATCACGTTTCACTTTCGAATTATGAGCGAATATGCGCGAAATCAAACAATTCATGTTTTTACTATGGCTAAATGGTAAAAAACGAACTTCAGAGGGATAACAATGAAAACTCGCGACTCGCAATCAAGTGACGTGATTATCATTGGCGGTGGCGCAACGGGAGCCGGGATTGCCCGCGACTGTGCCCTGCGCGGGCTGCGCGTGATTTTGGTTGAGCGCCACGACATCGCAACCGGTGCCACCGGGCGTAACCACGGCCTGCTGCACAGCGGTGCGCGCTATGCGGTAACCGATGCGGAATCGGCCCGCGAATGTATTAGTGAAAACCAGATTCTGAAACGCATTGCACGTCACTGCGTAGAACCAACCAACGGCCTGTTTATCACCCTGCCGGAAGATGACCTCTCCTTCCAGGCCACTTTTATCCGCGCCTGCGAAGAAGCAGGGATCAACGCAGAAGCCATTGAGCCGCAGCAAGCGCGCATTATCGAACCTGCCGTTAACCCGGCACTGATTGGCGCGGTGAAAGTTCCGGATGGCACCGTTGATCCATTTCGTCTGACAGCAGCAAACATGCTGGATGCCAAAGAACACGGTGCCGTTATCCTTACCGCTCATGAAGTCACGGGGCTGATTCGTGAAGGCGCGACGGTGTGCGGTGTTCGTGTACGTAACCATCTCACCGGCGAAATTCAGGCACTTCATGCGCCTGTCGTAGTTAATGCCGCCGGGATCTGGGGGCAACACATTGCCGAATATGCCGATCTGCGCATTCGCATGTTCCCGGCGAAAGGATCGCTGCTGATCATGGATCACCGCATTAATCAGCATGTGATCAACCGCTGCCGCAAACCTTCCGACGCCGATATTCTGGTGCCTGGCGATACCATTTCGCTGATTGGCACCACCTCTTTACGTATTGATTACAACGAGATTGACGATAATCGAGTGACGGCAGAAGAAGTTGATATTCTGCTGCGTGAAGGGGAAAAACTGGCCCCCGTGATGGCGAAAACGCGCATTTTGCGGGCCTACTCTGGCGTACGCCCGCTGGTTGCCAGCGATGACGATCCGAGCGGGCGTAACGTCAGCCGTGGCATCGTGCTGCTCGACCATGCTGAACGCGATGGTCTGGACGGGTTTATCACCATCACCGGTGGCAAACTGATGACCTATCGGCTGATGGCGGAATGGGCTACCGACGCCGTATGCCGCAAACTGGGAAACACGCGCCCCTGTACGACCGCCGATCTGGCACTTCCTGGTTCACAGGAACCCGCTGAAGTTACCTTGCGTAACGTCATCTCCCTGCCTGCCCCGCTGCGCGGTTCTGCGGTTTATCGTCATGGCGATCGCACGCCTGCCTGGCTGAGCGAAGGCCGTCTGCACCGTAGCCTGGTATGTGAGTGCGAAGCGGTAACTGCGGGTGAAGTGCAGTACGCGGTAGAAAATTTAAACGTTAATAGCCTGCTGGATTTACGCCGTCGTACCCGTGTGGGGATGGGCACCTGCCAGGGCGAGCTCTGCGCCTGCCGCGCTGCCGGACTGCTGCAACGTTTTAACGTCACGACGTCCGCGCAATCTATCGAGCAACTTTCCACCTTCCTAAACGAACGCTGGAAAGGCGTGCAACCCATCGCCTGGGGAGATGCACTGCGCGAAAGCGAATTTACCCGCTGGGTTTATCAGGGATTGTGTGGTCTGGAGAAGGAGCAGAAAGATGCGCTTTGATACTGTCATTATGGGCGGCGGCCTCGCCGGATTACTCTGTGGCCTGCAACTGCAAAAACACGGCCTGCGCTGTGCCATTGTCACTCGTGGTCAAAGCGCGCTGCATTTCTCATCTGGATCGCTGGATTTGCTGAGCCATCTGCCGGATGGTCAACCGGTGACAGACATTCACAGTGGACTGGAATCTTTGCGTCAGCAGGCACCTGCCCATCCTTACACTCTTCTCGGGCCACAACGCGTGCTCGATCTCGCTTGCCAGGCGCAGGCATTAATCGCTGAAAGCGGTGCGCAATTGCAGGGCAGCGTAGAGCTGGCTCACCAGCGGATTACACCGCTAGGCACTCTGCGCTCAACCTGGCTAAGTTCGCCAGAAGTCCCTGTCTGGCCGCTGCCCGCGAAGAAAATATGCGTGGTGGGAATTAGCGGCCTGATGGATTTTCAGGCGCATCTTGCGGCGGCTTCGTTGCGCGAACTCGACCTTGCCGTTGAAACCGCAGAAATAGAACTGCCGGAACTGGATGTCCTGCGCAATAACGCCACCGAGTTTCGCGCGGTGAATATCGCCCGTTTCCTTGATAACGAAGAAAACTGGCCGCTGATAATTGATGCGCTAATCCCTGTCGCCAATACCTGTGAAATGATCCTGATGCCCGCCTGTTTCGGCCTGGCCGATGACAAACTGTGGCGTTGGCTGAATGAAAAACTACCTTGTTCACTGATGCTTCTGCCAACACTACCACCTTCAGTGCTGGGGATACGTCTGCAAAACCAGTTGCAGCGTCAGTTTGTGCGTCAGGGCGGTGTGTGGATGCCAGGCGATGAAGTGAAAAAAGTGACCTGTAAAAATGGCGTGGTGAATGAAATCTGGACGCGCAATCACGCCGATATCCCGCTGCGCCCACGATTTGCGGTGCTTGCGAGCGGCAGTTTCTTTAGCGGCGGACTGGTGGCAGAACGTGACGGCATTCGCGAGCCGATTCTCGGCCTTGATGTGCTACAAACCGCTACGCGGGGTGAATGGTATAAGGGCGATTTTTTTGCGCCGCAGCCGTGGCAGCAGTTCGGTGTAACCACTGATGAGGCGCTACGCCCGTCGCAGGCGGGGCAAACCATTGAGAACCTGTTTGCCATCGGTTCGGTGCTGGGCGGATTTGATCCCATCGCCCAGGGATGCGGCGGCGGTGTTTGTGCCGTCAGTGCTTTACATGCCGCTCAACAGATTGCCCAACGCGCAGGAGGCCAACAATGAATGACACCAGCTTCGAAAACTGCATTAAGTGCACCGTCTGCACCACCGCCTGCCCGGTGAGCCGGGTGAATCCGGGTTATCCGGGGCCAAAACAAGCCGGGCCGGATGGCGAGCGTCTGCGTTTAAAAGATGGCGCACTGTATGACGAGGCGCTGAAATATTGCATCAACTGCAAACGTTGTGAAGTCGCCTGCCCGTCCGATGTGAAGATTGGCGATATTATCCAGCGCGCGCGGGCGAAATATGACACCACACGCCCGTCGCTGCGTAATTTTGTGTTGAGTCATACCGACCTGATGGGTAGCGTTTCCACGCCGTTCGCACCCATCGTCAACACCGCTACCTCGCTGAAACCGGTGCGGCAGTTGCTTGATGCGGCGTTAAAAATAGACCACCGTCGCACGCTACCGAAATACTCCTTCGGTACGTTCCGTCGCTGGTATCGCAGCGTGGCGGCTCAGCAAGCGCAGTATAAAGACCAGGTCGCTTTCTTTCACGGCTGCTTCGTTAACTACAACCATCCGCAGCTAGGCAAAGATTTAATTAAAGTGCTCAACGCGATGGGTACCGGCGTACAACTGCTCAGCAAAGAAAAATGCTGCGGCGTACCGCTGATCGCCAACGGTTTTACCGATAAAGCACGCAAACAGGCAATTACGAATGTAGAGTCGATCCGCGAAGCTGTGGGAGTAAAAGGCATTCCGGTGATTGCCACCTCCTCAACGTGTACATTTGCCCTGCGCGACGAATACCCGGAAGTGCTGAATGTCGACAACAAAGGCTTACGCGATCACATCGAACTGGCGACCCGCTGGCTGTGGCGCAAGCTGGACGAAGGCAAAACGTTACCGCTGAAACCGCTGCCGCTAAAAGTGGTTTATCACACTCCGTGCCATATGGAAAAAATGGGCTGGACGCTCTACACCCTGGAGCTGTTGCGTAAAATCCCGGGGCTTGAGTTAACGGTGCTGGATTCCCAGTGCTGCGGTATTGCGGGAACTTACGGTTTCAAAAAAGAGAACTACCCCACCTCACAAGCCATCGGCGCACCACTGTTCCGCCAGATAGAAGAAAGCGGCGCAGATCTGGTGGTCACCGACTGCGAAACCTGTAAATGGCAGATTGAGATGTCGACAAGCCTTCGCTGCGAACATCCGATTACGCTGCTGGCCCAGGCGCTGGCTTAAACTCCTTTCTGATGCCCGGTAAGCATGTGGTTACCGGGCATTTTTGCGTACACGATTCCGCGCTCAATGTATACGTTGCAACGCAGTGAAAATTCCTCTGAAAACGTCTCGCAAAGGCTGAAACTGGCAGATGTCAAAGGCCTGGGATAACCGTAATGTCGCGTCATCATAAATATCAGGTGACGGACAACCATGACCGAATCAACAACCTCCTCCCCGCATGATGCGGTATTTAAAACCTTTATGTTCACACCCGAAACCGCACGGGATTTTCTCGAAATACATTTACCAGAACCACTGCGCAAGCTTTGCAACCTGCAAACCTTACGCCTGGAACCCACCAGTTTTATTGAAAAAAGTTTACGCGCTTACTACTCGGATGTTTTGTGGTCGGTGGAAACCAGCGACGGTGACGGCTATATCTACTGCGTGATTGAACATCAAAGTTCTGCAGAAAAGAATATGGCTTTTCGACTAATGCGCTATGCCACCGCCGCCATGCAGCGCCATCTGGACAAAGGCTATGACAGAGTCCCGCTGGTGGTGCCGTTGCTGTTTTATCATGGCGAAACCTCGCCCTACCCATACTCACTTAACTGGCTGGATGAGTTTGATGATCCGCAACTTGCCCGGCAGTTGTACACCGAAGCTTTTCCGTTGGTGGATATCACCATCGTACCTGACGATGAGATCATGCAACATCGGCGTATAGCTCTGCTGGAACTGATTCAAAAGCATATTCGCGACCGCGATTTAATCGGTATGGTCGACAGGATCACCACGCTTTTGGTTAGAGGCTTCACTAATGACAGTCAGCTACAAACACTGTTTAATTATCTGCTGCAATGCGGCGATACCTCCCGTTTCACCCGTTTTATTCAGGAGATTGCCGAACGTTCACCACTACAAAAGGAGAGATTAATGACTATTGCTGAACGGCTGCGGCAGGAAGGGCATCAAATTGGCTGGCAGGAAGGTAAAATTGAAGGTTGGCAGGAGGGGAAATTGGAGGGTTTGCAGAAAGGCAAAGTAGAAGGTATGCATGAACAAGCCATTAAAATTGCCTTGCGCATGCTGGAACAGGGCTTTGAACGTGAGATTGTGCTGGCGACAACCCAACTCTCTGATGCTGATATTCCGAACTGTTATTAAAAGGAGAGATTAATGACTATTGCTGAACGGTTACGGCAGGAAGGACATCAAATTGGCTGGCAGGAGGGTAAATTAGAAGGCATGCATGAACAAGCCATTAAAATTGCCTTGCGCATGCTGGAACAGGGCATTGATCGTGACCAGGTGCTCGCGGCCACTCAGCTAAGCGAAGCCGATCTGGCAGCGAATAACCACTAATTAACACAGGCCCACAGCCGATCCCCATGGGCCTTTGATATCAATAACTACCTTTTACGCGTGGCCCATTTTTGCCTGATTTAAACATCGCCAGTCGTTGATCCAGGGCATCGCTGTAGAGCATCGTGTCAACGCCAACAGCGACAAAGTTCGCTCCCCACGCCAGGCATTGCTGCGCCATATCAGGAGCCACAGCCAGAAAACCAGCAGCTTTACCCGCAGCACGGATCCGCCGAATGCTGGTTTCAATAATTCGCTGCACTTCCGGGTGCCCGGCGTTATCCGGGTAGCCCAACGACGCAGAAAGATCCGCAGGTCCAATAAACACGCCATCAATCCCTTCAACATCGAGGATTTCGTCCAGGTTATCCAGTGCCGTTTTACTTTCCACCTGCACCAACAGACAAAGCGAATCGTTGACTTGCGCCATGTAATTCTCAATGCGTCCCCAGCGTGCAGCCCGTGCCACACTGGCCCCAACACCACGCTCACCGTAGGGAGGATAGCGCGTGGCAGACACCACCTGACGTGCCTGATCGGCAGTATCGACCATCGGGATCAGTAGAGTTTGCGCGCCAATATCCAGGACTTGTTTAATCAGCGGCTTACTGCCTTCCACCGGACGGATCACGGGGTGGCTGGCATAGGGCGCTACCGCCTGTAGCTGGTGATAAAGATCCTGAATGGTGTTTGGCGCATGCTCCCCGTCAATCAGCAACCAGTCATAACCGGAAGTGGCGGCAATTTCTGCCATATAGGCAGTCGTTGAGCTTAACCACAGACCAATTTGCACTTCGCCCTTGCGTAAACGTTCTTTAAAGGGATTGGTTAATAATGCGTTCATCGTGTTCCTTAAACTATTTAATGATGTGCCACGTCGGTCTGCGCAACAGTGCGATTTACACGCAGAGTGAAAATAATCAGCGAACCGATGACCGCCACCGCTGCCAGCGTCAGTAATCCCGCCGCATCGCTGGAAAATAACGTTTCTGCTTTCACGCGCAGGATCGGGGCAATAAACCCGCCCACTGCACCAAACAGGTTTATAAAACCAATCCCCGCAGCCAGCGCCGTACCGGAAAGAAGCTGTGTCGGCATCGTCCAGAACACCGGTTGCACGGCAATAAACCCGATGGCTGCAACACACAGTGCTACGATCGCCAGTACTGGAGAAAGCAGCCCGGACAGACCAATACCAATGCCCGCCGCCAGTAATGTCAGCGCTGCGACATTACGCCGTTCGCCGGTTTTATCGGAGTAGCGCGGAATAAGCCAGGTCCCAAACAAGGCCGCAACCCACGGAATGGCGGTGACCACCGACGCCGTAAAGCCCACTTTTGTTCCCAGCAATGCCGCAACCTGGGTCGGCAGGAAGAAAATTAATCCGTAAACCGCTACCTGAATGGTCAGGTAGATAATCGCCAGTTGCCAGACTCGGCCATTACGCAACGCATCGCTCAGTCGCGAAGTCACTTTCTGTTGTTCTTCACTTGCCAGTTGATTGATAAGTAACGTTTTTTCTTGTTTACTCAGAAAACGTGCCTGCTCCGGTGTGTCATCAAGCCAAAAGAATGTGAATACCCCAGCGCCGACTGCCAGCAATCCTTCAATCACAAACATCCAGAACCAGCCGGGATGCCCCATAAATCCATGCATCTCCAGCAGCGCGCCGGAAAGCGGTGATCCCAGTGTTAACGCCAGCGGTGCGCCCATATAGAACAGCCCCATAATGCTGGCGCGATTACGCTGCGGAAACCATTGCGAAGTGAGATAAATCATACCAGGGAAAAACCCGGCCTCCGCAGCACCAAGCAGAGTGCGAACGATCAGAAATTTCGCTTCAGTATCGGCCCATGCCATGGCAGCCGAAAGAAATCCCCACAGCAGTGTTGTCGTACCAATCCAGGTTCTGGCCCCCAGTTTGCGCATCAAAAGATTCGCCGGAACCCCCAGAAACGCGTATACCACAAAGAAAATGCCTGCTCCCAGCGCATAAGCTTCATTACTCAGCCCGGTATCAATCTGGTAGGTCTGTTTGGCAAAACCAATATTCGAACGGTCGAGAAACGCCAGCACATACAGCGCCAACATAAACGGAATTAAACGCGCGCGGTTTTTCTTCACCACGGCGTCAAGCAAAGCGGTGCTCATAAAAAGCTCCTTAGAATATGTGGGCGTTACCGTTGTCACAGCAACGCCCGGAGTGATTAGTGGCTGTAGGGGCGTTTCAAATTGCAGTCACGATTGAGTTCGACGCCGAAACCGGGTTTATCAAGCACTGATTTATGAATACGACCATTCACCGGTACTGGCTCATTAAGCAGAATCGGATCAAATTGTGGACGCATCGTTGAACAATCCGGGCTGGTCATCAGGAATTCGCTGAATGGCGTATTGGTGAAGGTGATCACCGCATGGTGGGAGTAAACAGACGAACCGTGTGGCACCACCAGTTGCCCCCTGGATTTGGCGATTGCGGCAATTTCCACCAGCGTGGTTAAGCCACCGCACCAGCCAACATCCGGCTGCATAATGTCGATACCGGTTTCTGAAAGCGTACGGAAAGATTGCAGTGTGCCGTGGTGCTCACCGCTGGTGACCATCATCCCCGCTGGTGCGTTGTGTTTCAGTTCGCGATAACCTTCATACTGCTGTGGCGGCAGGCACTCTTCGATCCATTTCAGGTTATAGGGCGCGCAAGCGTGGGCCAGTTTGGTGGCATAGTTCACGTCCTGACTCATCCAGCAGTCGAGCATTAACCAGAAATCCTCACCGCATTTTTCACGCATATCCGCGACCATAGCGGCATCTTTGCGGATCCCCGCATCGCCATCATGTGGCCCCCAGTGCGTCGGCATTTTGCCACCGATAAAGCCCATCTCTTTTGCCAGATCCGGACGCGCACCTGTGGCGTAGAACTGAATCTCATCACGAACTGCGCCGCCTAAAAGTTTATAAACCGGAAGCCCGACCACTTTGCCGAACAGATCCCACAGAGCCAGATCGACACAGGAAATCGTATTCATCACCAGGCCACCAGAGCCGGAGTAATACAGGGTGGCATTGAGCATTTGATCGTGGATCAGTTTGATATCACTGACACATTTACCCTCAATGAAACGGTTAAGGTGTTTTTCGACAATAAAACAGCCCATTTCACCGGCTGTCGAAACGGCGAATCCGGTCTGGCCGTTTTCTGCTTCGACTTCAACAACCAACGTGCCAAGAACGTTAATGCCAAATGACTGGCGTGACTGCTCGTAATCGCGGTATTTACTCATCGGGGTGGCAATATGATCGTCTATCCAGTGATTCGCCCCCTGGTCGTGATAATCACCGCCGCCAGCGCCTTTTTCTGCTATCGCACCGCCAGTAAACCAGGCGCGAACCTGTTTAATTTTTGGTAGGGTCATGATGTTCTCCATTGTTATGAGGCCTGTAAGTCAAAGGGACTTTTCCATCCCAACAGACGTGAAATATCCCTGGCGCAGGCAATGGCTTTGCCCGCCAGATAATCACGGTATTCTTCATTGATTTGTAAGCGGGTACCGACCACCGAGATCGCAGCGGTAAGCTCGTTATTGGCGTTAAACACCGGCGCAGCGACACAACGGACATCGGCGTAATCTTCGCCGTTGTCATAGCTCCAGCCCTGGCGGCGAATACGCGCCAGTTCCTCGTAGAGCCGTTGTGGATGGGTAATGGTGGTGGGTGTCATCTGCTCCCAGACCAGCTCTTCGATAATACTTTTCTGTACAGCTGCAGGTTGCCAGGCAAGCAGGCATTTACCAATTCCGGAGCGATAAAGCGAAAGGCTTTTTCCTTCATGGGAACGCACGCTGATAGTGGCTGATGACTCCACTTTCAAAATGTAATAAGCGCTGCCGTTATCAATAATCCCCAGGTGACATAACAGCCCGGTGGTATCCATCAGTTGCGTCAAACGCGGTCGAGCCAGTTCCCGGAGATCCATCTTGCTTAACGCATGACCGGAAAGCTCCACCAGCCTGGTCCACAAACAAAAATTTTCCTGGTGATCAAGGCTAAGAAAACGCTGACGCCTGAGTTCATTAAGCAGCAAATAGGCTGTGCTTTTAGGGATCCCCAATGTGTCAATGATCGTCGCAGCACTACAGGGGCCAATCCGGGCAATCAAATTGAGAATATCAATAGCCCGTGTCAGGGCGGGAACTTTGCTTGATTCCAACATACTGGACTCCAGTCTTAGATACTGGAATCAGTCTCGTTGCTCAGGGGGAGTAAAATTGTGAAGCGCATCAAATCCCGTTTCTCGTCCAGCGGACTGGAGAAATTACGCACAAATTTGTGAATCAGCGCACGGATTTTTTCTTATTGAGTACAACAGGTTGGACAAATTTTGCCGGAGGGGGAATGTGCCGGTGCAGTAAACCGGCACAGAGTGGCGGAATCAGACAGATAAGGTCATGGACTCAACAACCTCAATCCAGCCATGCTCGCTGGCGATGTCCTGGCCGTTTAACCAACGGCGTAGCATATTAAGCGCCATCATTGCGCAGACTTCCTGGCGAATAGCCAGACTGTAGCGTGTGGCACTGAAATGTACACGCAAAGCGAAAGTGCCGTCTGGCGTGGCTAGTGCAAAGTTGAGATGCTCATCTTCCAGACCAGAAACAGCCAGTGCCAACCCAGCAAAATGGTTCGCCCGCCGTTCTGTAATCCAGTGCGCCGTTTGCGCCAGGGTTTCCTCCTGTGAAGGAACCACTTCACACGCCAGCAATGGAGCATCTGCGCGAGAAAGTTGCAAAGCCAATAAACCACCGGTGAATTGCTCGCTCAGCGTCAGGCTGAACTGGCGGCTCTGCAATTCGCGACTGATCTGCGCGGGCAGTCCTTCGGTGCCTTCGAAAATCACGCTCTGTCCGGCAACACGTTTAACGTCCAGCCACAGTTTTTCCATCGCCTGTTCCTCGCTTGCCGGTCCGGTGAGTTTCAGTTCGATAATCGGCATTGAGGAGCGATAGCCCATTGTTACGCCCGGCGGCAGTTGTAGAGTGTCCAGGCTTTGTGCCAGATCGCTTTCCGAACGACCAAAGGTAGTCAAACGCAGGCAAACCGGCGGCTGTGGTAAAGAAAAACGCTCGCGCAGGCGCGGCAGGATTTCGTGCTCGACCATCACCTTAAATTCTGACGGTACGCCGGGGGTAAAGAACATCAGGCAACGATTAAGCTGTATGGCAAAACCACAGGCAGTGCCTACCGGGTTATTGATAAATTCAGCACTGGCAGGCAGCTCCGCTTGTTTACGGTTGCTCGGTGCCATTACTCGTCCCCGTTCATGGAAATAGCGTTCCATCTCTTTGAGCCAGGCTTCATGCAGCACCAGGCCTTCACCTTTTGCTGTCGCAGCGGCGAGTGCGCTTAAATCATCACTGGTCGGTCCCAGCCCGCCGTTAACGATCAACACATCGGCGTGCTGACTACGTTCGCGAAGAATGGTGACTAAGTCATCAAGGTTATCCCCCACCGTATTGCGGCGAGATAATGGCAGCCCCTGATGAAAGAAAAAATCGGCCAGCCAGGCAGCGTTAGTGTCAACGATTTGCCCGTGTAACACTTCATCCCCGGTGGATAACATTTCCACTTTTAACATGGTTATCTCCTGCTTTTGTTATCGAATCACTATAACGCAAAGGGAGACAGGGCGTAGTAAGAAACTGAATGGCGCGACAGAACGCCGCGCCGGAAGGCGTCAGAAGCTGGCATTTACCCCAACATACGGACCATCAGCAATGGCGTTATCACGATTGCCATTTTTACCTGCCAGGTTCAGGTAACGGTAGCCAGCCTCAATGCTGACTGGACGCATAATGGTGTAACGCGCGCCAGCATTCGCTTCTTCATAACTTTTAATTCCGCTGGAGAGCGAATCCGGAGAGTAGTAATACTCACCAAACAAGCGGAAGCTGTCACCAATTTGCCACTGCAAACCACCGCCAACTGCCGCTGCATAACCTTCATCACCATCGTTCGGGTTGGTGTAAACGCCTTTTCCGCCAACGGTCGCCATTAATGGCCCGAGAGGCAGATTCAACCCCAGCCCCACGCCCGCGGCATCACCGTCGTCGTCGTTATGTGTCCAGTTACCGCTTAACGCCAGGCCCGTCGATTCAGTCCCAAAACCGACACCAATATTGGTGTATTCTTTACCCGCCTGGCCGCTGATGCTCATTGCATTGACCGATGCAGAAACCAACAGCATTCCGGCCAGACCTGCTAGCGCAATTTTTTTCATTATCCTCTTTCCCACAAGCAATTAATCAAAATTCCCAAAGCTGCGGGATTGTACTGCCTGGCGCAGAGGATTCAATGAGCGAAAAAAGGGATCTAGTCACTTATTGTAACTAAATACTTCTTAAATAATTAAACGCCGAAAAAATAAACACACTTTATCGATACACACAAAAATAATAATAAATGTAGTTATCATCGCAAAAGAGATTACTGTCACTTTCACATATTTCTGAGTTACCGTATTCTCATGGTTTCTTTTTATTTATAAGGAATACCCCTGTGCGACAACGGACCATTGTATGCCCTTTGATTCAAAATGATGGTGCTTATTTGCTGTGTAAAATGGCCGACGATCGCGGCGTTTTCCCCGGTCAATGGGCGCTTTCGGGTGGCGGCGTGGAGCCTGGCGAACGAATTGAAGAGGCACTACGCCGCGAAATTCGCGAAGAACTGGGAGAACAGCTGCTTTTGACAGAAATCACGCCGTGGACCTTCAGCGATGATATTCGCACCAAGACGTATGCAGATGGTCGCAAGGAAGAGATTTATATGATTTACCTGATTTTTGACTGCGTTTCTGCCAACAGAGAAGTGAAAATAAACGAAGAGTTTCAGGACTACGCGTGGGTAAAACCTGAAGATCTGGTGCATTATGATTTGAATGTTGCCACCCGAAAAACGTTACGTTTGAAAGGTCTTCTTTAACAATGATGACAGCCATCACTGGCTGTCAGATTGAAAATTTAGTGGTTAACGAATTCCCCATCCAGATAAACTTTGCCTTTTTCCACATGCATGACTAAACCATCCAGATAATCAGGTTTAAATGTCGCATCACGCTTATCTTTAGCAATATATGTCAGGCAATGATTATGGGTAAAAATAACGATATTTTTATCAGGTGCTTTGCGTTGTAAGTCTTTAATTGCACTATAAATCTCATTACCGCATTGAAGAAATCGTTTATCTACCGTCAGCTTTTTACCCGCCGAAAACCAGGTCGCCGACTGAATAGTCCGGACGGTATTACTGGAATAGAGATCAAAATCAGGGATATCAGCACTAAAAGCGTTGCCCAGTTCTCGGGCATCCTGGGTACCTTTGACCGTAATACCTGTTTTATCTGACAAGCATTGATTGGTTGAACGATCGCAACGTTCAGCATGGCGAAACAAAACGACAACCGGGTGCTGCTGTGCCAGTCTGGCCAGTGTTTTATTGTCGATGCGTGGCAAACCATTGCTACTCCAGGCGGCATGAGTACCCAGTCCAGCAATTGCAGCGAGCGCCAGTAAAATGATGAAATATTTTTTTGACTTCAACGAAGATCGGCAAAAAGCTAACACGTAAACTCCACCTATAGACAAGCGCAACCAGACAATTACCGTGAAATTGAGCGACTTTTCTGGCGATAATTAGCAGTTGGTGTAATATTAAAAATCCTATGATGCCGGCAAAATGCCTCAAAATTTTGCCAAATGCAAAGTCTAAATAAGAAAAAACATAAAAATTTCAATATTTACGTCTAATATTAGTTTCTTAAGGTTAAGTTAATATTCTATCCTTAAAATTTTGCTCCAAATGGCAAAATATACACAACACTCTTTATAGCAAATATAAGTGGACAGGTATTCAATGACGGATGGAAAAAAAATGTCAGGATTTTTGCCTTTTTCGCGACCAGCAATGGGCGTAGAGGAACTCGCTGCAGTTAAAGAGGTTCTCGAATCCGGTTGGATCACAACCGGTCCGAAGAATCAGGCGCTTGAACAAGCTTTTTGCCAGTTGACGGGAAATCAGCATGCCATCGCGGTCAGTTCAGCCACCGCCGGAATGCATATCACGCTAATGGCGTTGGAAATTGGCAAGGGCGATGAAGTGATTACGCCTTCCCTGACCTGGGTTTCAACCCTCAATATGATTTCCTTGCTGGGTGCAACGCCGGTAATGGTGGATGTCGACCGCGATACGCTGATGGTCACGCCTGAAGCGATCGAAGCAGCCATTACACCACGCACTAAAGCCATCATTCCGGTGCATTATGCCGGTGCGCCAGCAGATATTGACGCCATTCGCGCCATTGGCGAACGTTACGGCATCGCAGTTATCGAAGATGCTGCCCATGCCGTCGGTACGTATTACAAAGGGCGACATATTGGCGCAAAAGGTACTGCTATTTTTTCGTTTCACGCCATCAAAAATATTACCTGTGCGGAAGGTGGCCTGATTGTTACTGATAATGAAAATCTTGCCCGCCAGCTGCGGATGCTGAAATTTCACGGTCTGGGTGTCGATGCCTATGACAGACATACCTGGGGCCGTGCACCGCAGGCTGAAGTCTTAACGCCGGGCTATAAGTACAATCTGACCGATATTAACGCCGCGATTGCCCTGACACAGTTAGTCAAATTAGAGCACCTCAACACCCGTCGGCGCGAAATTGCCCAGCAATATCAGCAAGCACTGGCAGCTCTCCCCTTTCAGCCATTAAGCCTTCCCGCCTGGCCGCACGTTCATGCCTGGCATCTGTTTATTATTCGTGTCGATGAACAACGTTGTGGTATCAGTCGCGATGCGTTGATGGAAGCGTTAAAAGAAAGAGGCATTGGTACCGGGTTACATTTCCGCGCCGCTCACACACAAAAATATTATCGCGAGCGTTTTCCCACGCTGTCGTTACCGAATACCGAATGGAATAGCGAACGCATCTGTTCGTTGCCGCTGTTCCCGGATATGACCACCGCCGATGCCGACCGCGTCATCACAGCCCTTCAGCAACTCGCAGGACAATGAGCCATGTTTGAAATCCACCCTGTTAAGAAAGTCTCGGTGGTTATTCCCGTTTATAACGAGCAGGAAAGCTTACCGGAATTAATCAGGCGCACCACCGCAGCCTGTGAATCACTGGGGAAAGAGTATGAAATCCTGCTGATTGATGACGGCAGTAGCGATAATTCCGCGCATATGCTGGTCGAAGCCTCACAAGCGGAGGGCAGCCATATTGTGTCTATCTTGCTTAACCGCAATTACGGGCAACATTCAGCGATTATGGCGGGATTCAGTCACGTCACCGGCGACTTAATTATTACCCTCGATGCCGATCTCCAGAATCCGCCAGAGGAAATCCCCCGTCTGGTGGCAAAAGCCGATGAAGGTTACGACGTGGTAGGGACTGTACGCCAGAACCGCCAGGACAGCTGGTTTCGTAAAACCGCTTCAAAGATGATTAACCGGCTTATTCAGCGCACCACAGGCAAAGCGATGGGTGACTATGGTTGTATGCTGCGCGCCTATCGCCGTCATATTGTCGATGCGATGTTGCACTGCCATGAACGCAGCACCTTTATCCCGATTCTGGCGAATATCTTCGCCCGCCGTGCCATTGAAATTCCAGTGCACCATGCCGAGCGTGAGTTTGGTGAATCCAAATACAGCTTTATGCGCCTGATTAATTTGATGTACGACCTGGTGACCTGTCTTACCACAACGCCGCTACGTATGTTGAGTTTGCTCGGCAGCATTATTGCGATTGGCGGTTTTAGCATTGCGGTGCTGCTGGTGATTTTACGCCTGACCTTCGGACCCCAATGGGCGGCAGAAGGCGTCTTTATGCTATTTGCCGTGCTGTTTACTTTTATTGGCGCTCAGTTTATCGGCATGGGATTGCTCGGTGAATATATCGGCAGGATCTACACCGATGTCCGCGCCCGCCCCCGCTATTTTGTTCAGC
The DNA here is from genome assembly GCF_003697165.2 of Escherichia coli DSM 30083 = JCM 1649 = ATCC 11775. Classification (GTDB taxonomy): domain Bacteria; phylum Pseudomonadota; class Gammaproteobacteria; order Enterobacterales; family Enterobacteriaceae; genus Escherichia; species Escherichia coli. Next base: position 1,658,823 of record NZ_CP033092.2, on the reverse strand, counting down.
AAGTTATCCGTCCATCCAGCAAGGAAAATGAATAATGAAAACCGTCGTTTTTGCCTACCACGATATGGGATGCCTCGGTATTGAAGCCCTGCTGGCTGCCGGTTACGAAATTAGCGCCATTTTTACCCATACTGATAATCCCGGTGAAAAAGCCTTTTATGGTTCGGTTGCCCGACTGGCAGCGGAAAGAGGCATTCCAGTTTATGCGCCGGATAACGTTAATCATCCGTTGTGGGTGGAACGCATTGCCCAACTATCACCAGAGGTGATTTTCTCTTTTTATTATCGCCATCTTATTTGCGATGAGATTTTGCAGCTCGCTCCGAGAGGTGCATTTAATCTGCATGGTTCGCTGTTACCAAAATATCGTGGTCGCGCGCCGCTGAACTGGGTGCTGGTGAACGGTGAAACGGAAACTGGCGTTACATTGCACCGAATGGTGAAACGTGCCGATGCCGGGGCCATTGTGGCACAACTGCGCGTTGCCATTGCGCCAGACGATATCGCCATTACGCTGCATCATAAATTGTGCCATGCCGCGCGCCAGCTACTGGAACAGACATTACCCGCCATTAAACACGGTAATATTCTGGAAATCGCCCAGCGCGAAAACGAAGCCACCTGTTTTGGTCGCAGAACGCCGGATGACAGTTTCCTCGAATGGCATAAGTCGGCATCCGTACTGCACAACATGGTGCGTGCCGTTGCCGATCCGTGGCCGGGTGCCTTCAGCTATGTTGGCAATCAGAAATTCACCGTCTGGTCGTCGCGTGTTCATCCTCATGCCAGCAAAGCACAGCCGGGGAGCGTGATTTCTGTTGCACCACTGCTGATTGCCTGTGGCGATGGCGCGCTGGAAATCGTCACTGGACAGGCGGGCGACGGCATTACTATGCAGGGCTCGCAATTAGCGCAGACGCTGGGCCTGGTGCAAGGTTCACGCTTGAATAGCCAGCCTGCCTGTGCCGCCCGACGCCGTACCCGGGTACTCATCCTCGGGGTGAATGGCTTTATTGGCAACCATCTGACAGAACGCCTGCTGCGCGAAGATCATTATGAAGTTTACGGTCTGGATATTGGCAGCGATGCGATAAGCCGTTTTCTGAATCATCCGCATTTTCACTTTGTCGAAGGCGATATCAGTATTCATTCCGAATGGATTGAGTATCACGTCAAAAAATGTGATGTCGTGTTGCCGCTGGTGGCGATAGCCACGCCGATTGAATATACCCGCAACCCGCTGCGCGTATTTGAACTCGATTTCGAAGAGAATCTGCGCATTATCCGCTACTGCGTGAAGTACCGTAAGCGAATCATCTTCCCGTCGACTTCAGAAGTTTATGGGATGTGTAGCGATAAATACTTCGATGAGGACCATTCTAATTTAATCGTCGGCCCGGTGAATAAACCACGCTGGATTTATTCGGTGTCTAAACAATTACTTGATCGAGTGATCTGGGCCTATGGCGAAAAAGAAGGTTTACAGTTCACCCTCTTCCGCCCGTTTAACTGGATGGGGCCACGACTGGATAACCTTAATGCAGCGCGAATTGGCAGCTCCCGCGCTATTACGCAACTCATTCTCAATCTGGTAGAAGGTTCACCGATTAAGCTGATTGATGGCGGAAAACAAAAACGCTGCTTTACTGATATTCGGGATGGTATCGAGGCGTTATACCGCATTATCGAAAATGCGGGAAATCGCTGCGATGGCGAAATTATCAACATTGGCAATCCTGAGAACGAAGCGAGCATTGAAGAACTGGGGGAGATGCTGCTGGCGAGCTTCGAAAAACATCCGCTGCGCCATTACTTCCCACCGTTTGCGGGCTTTCGTGTTGTCGAAAGTAGCAGCTACTATGGCAAAGGATATCAGGACGTAGAGCATCGTAAACCGAGCATCCGCAATGCCCGCCGCTGCCTGAACTGGGAACCGAAAATTGATATGCAGGAAACCATCGACGAAACGCTGGATTTCTTCCTGCGCACCGTTGATCTTACGGATAAACCATCATGACCAAAGTCGGCTTACGCATTGATGTCGATACCTTTCGTGGCACCCGTGAAGGCGTGCCGCGTCTGCTGGAAATCTTGAGTAAGCATAATATTCAGGCCAGCATTTTTTTCAGCGTCGGCCCGGACAATATGGGCCGCCATCTCTGGCGACTGGTGAAGCCACAGTTTTTGTGGAAGATGCTGCGCTCAAACGCGGCATCGCTTTATGGCTGGGATATTTTACTGGCAGGTACGGCCTGGCCAGGTAAAGAGATTGGTCATGCCAATGCCGATATCATTCGTGAAGCGGCTAAACATCACGAAGTCGGCCTGCACGCCTGGGATCACCATGCCTGGCAAGCCCATAGCGGTAATTGGGATCGGCAAACAATGATCGACGATATTGCACGCGGCCTTCGCACCCTGGAAGAGATTATCGGTCAACCGGTAACCTGTTCTGCCGCTGCTGGCTGGCGTGCTGACCAACAGGTGATCGAAGCAAAAGAAGCGTTCCATTTGCGCTACAACAGCGATTGTCGTGGGGCGATGCCGTTTCGTCCATTGCTCGAATCAGGAACCCCTGGCACTGCGCAAATTCCGGTGACCTTACCCACCTGGGATGAAGTGATTGGTCGGGATGTGAAAGCAGAAGATTTTAACGGTTGGTTACTCAACCGCATCCAGCGAGATAAAGGCACGCCGGTTTATACCATTCATGCCGAAGTTGAAGGCTGCGCTTATCAGCATAATTTTGTGGATCTCCTGAAACGCGCAGCTCAGGAAGGCGTGACATTTTGCCCTTTAAGCGAACTGTTATCAGGGACGTTGCCGCTCGGACAAGTTGTTCGCGGAAATATTGCCGGACGTGAAGGCTGGCTGGGTTGCCAACAAATTGCGGGTAGTCACTGATGAAATCGGTACGTTACCTTATCGGCCTCTTCACATTTATTGCCTGCTATTACCTGTTACCGATCAGCACGCGTCTGCTCTGGCAACCAGATGAAACGCGTTATGCGGAAATCAGTCGGGAAATGCTGGCATCCGGCGACTGGATTGTTCCCCATCTGTTAGGGCTACGTTATTTCGAAAAACCCATTGCCGGATACTGGATTAACAGCATTGGGCAATGGCTATTTGGCGCGAATAACTTTGGTGTGCGGGCAGGCGTTATCTTTGCGACCCTGTTAACTGCCGCGCTGGTGACCTGGTTTACTCTGCGCTTATGGCGCAATAAACGTCTGGCTTTACTCGCCACAGTAATTTATCTCTCATTGTTTATTGTCTATGCCATCGGCACTTATGCCGTGCTCGATCCGTTTATTGCCTTCTGGCTGGTGGCGGGAATGTGCAGCTTCTGGCTGGCAATGCAGGCACAGACGTGGAAAGGCAAAAGCGCAGGATTTTTACTGCTGGGAATCACCTGCGGCATGGGGGTGATGACCAAAGGTTTTCTCGCCCTTGCCGTGCCGGTATTAAGCGTGCTGCCATGGGTAGCAACGCAAAAACGCTGGAAAGATCTCTTTATTTACGGCTGGCTGGCGGTTATCAGTTGCGTACTGACGGTTCTCCCCTGGGGACTGGCGATAGCGCAGCGGGAGCCTGACTTCTGGCACTATTTTTTCTGGGTTGAGCATATTCAACGCTTTGCACTGGATGATGCCCAACATAGAGCGCCGTTCTGGTACTACTTGCCAGTCATCATTGCCGGTAGCCTGCCGTGGCTGGGATTACTCCCCGGTGCACTGTACGCTGGCTGGAAAAACCGCAAGCATTCCGCAACCGTCTATTTGTTGAGCTGGACGATAATGCCGCTGCTGTTTTTCTCCGTCGCTAAAGGCAAATTGCCCACCTATATTCTTTCCTGCTTTGCACCTCTGGCAATGCTGATGGCGCATTACGCGTTGCTGGCAGCAAAAAATAATCCTCTGGCGTTGCGGATTAATGGCTGGATTAACATCGCTTTTGGCGTCACTGGCATTATTGCCACATTTGTGGTCTCCCCCTGGGGACCAATGAACACACCGGTGTGGCAAACCTTCGAGAGCTATAAAGTCTTTTGTGCCTGGTCTATTTTTTCGCTATGGGCTTTTTTCGGCTGGTACACCTTAACAAACGTCGAAAAGACCTGGCCTTTTGCCGCGCTTTGCCCGCTGGGGCTGGCGTTGCTGGTAGGATTTTCAATTCCTGACAGAGTCATGGAAGGAAAACATCCGCAATTTTTTGTCGAGATGACACAAGAATCACTTCAGCCAAGCCGCTATATTCTTACTGATAGCGTCGGTGTTGCCGCAGGTCTGGCATGGAGCCTGCAACGCGATGACATCATCATGTATCGCCAGACAGGTGAGTTGAAATATGGCCTTAATTATCCGGATGCAAAAGGGAGATTTGTCAGCGGTGATGAGTTCGCAAACTGGCTTAATCAACATCGTCAGGAGGGGATTATTACACTCGTGCTTTCGGTTGACCGCGATGAAGATATCAACAGTCTCGCCATTCCGCCCGCAGATGTCATCGATCGTCAGGAGCGTCTGGTGCTAATTCAGTATCGGCCCAAATGATCTGGTTAACATTAGTCTTTGCCAGCTTGCTTAGCGTTGCCGGGCAGTTGTGTCAGAAACAGGCAACCTGCTTTGCGGCGGTAAACAAACGGCGCAAACATATCGTGCTGTGGCTGGGACTGGCGCTGGCTTGTCTTGGCCTTGCCATGGTGCTCTGGCTGCTGGTCTTGCAGAACGTACCGGTAGGCATTGCCTACCCGATGTTAAGTCTGAATTTTGTCTGGGTAACGCTGGCTGCAGTAAAACTGTGGCACGAGCCGGTATCGCTGCGTCACTGGTGTGGGGTGGCGTTCATTATTGGCGGCATTGTGATCCTCGGGAGTACGGTGTAATGGGCCTGATGTGGGGATTATTCAGCGTCATTATCGCCTCCGCTGCGCAATTAAGCATGGGTTTTGCGGCGAGTCATCTGCCGCCAATGACGCACTTATGGGATTTTATCGCGGCGCTGTTAGCTTTTGGCCTGGATGCCCGGATACTGTTACTCGGGCTGCTGGGTTATCTGCTTTCCGTTTTTTGTTGGTATAAAACACTACATAAACTTGCGCTAAGCAAAGCCTATGCCTTGCTCAGTATGAGTTATGTGCTGGTATGGATTGCTTCAATGGTACTTCCCGGCTGGGAAGGGACTTTTTCGCTGAAAGCACTACTGGGAGTAGCCTGTATTATGAGCGGGTTGATGCTGATTTTCCTGCCCACAACAAAACAACGTTACTGAGTTTTCCCTGCCGCTTTACACTGCCGTTCCCACTCATCGGGGCTATAACAGCTTGCAGAAAGGACTTTCACCGTGTGCAGCTTTTCACGATTAATACAGTAAAGCGCATTCTGCAAAGGCGAGAGTAAATCCCCCACTTTCACGGCGAAGTCACTCTTCACTTCGGCGATCATTTTTATCGCGCCGCCAGCATCGCAGAGCATAATTACATGTCTGTTATCTTGTTTATTGCAGCACGATTTTTTGACCAGCCATTCCATTGCATTATCCTGTTTGCTAAGAGTTTTCACATCAATTTACAGATTAACAGATAAACTCTTTATCAACGGCAATGGAATGGCAGAAATGAGAAGTGAAACGGTGGGTTAATTATTGCTGGCGTTTCACCCACTCTTTTAGCGCCTGACGTGAAATTTTAATACCGCCGTTTTTCAGCTCCGGCGGCAGAGTCAGCCAGCGCACCGGTTGTTGAAAACGAGCCAGCTTATCTTTCACCCATTCGTCAAGATCAACGCTTTGCTGGTCATACTCCACCACCGCTACCGGCCGATGACCAAACTCCTTGTCGGCAACGGGAACGATAAACACCTGCAAAACCGCAGGATGTGCAGCAATAACGCGCTCGACTTCTTCCGGCTGAATACCCTCACCGCCACTGAAGAATAGATTGTCTAAACGTCCGACAATGGTCAACTTGCCATTATGCATCTCACCGCGATCGCGCGTGGCGTACCAGCCTTCGTCATTAACCAGTGGAACCCGTTGCCCGTTACGCCAGTAACCTTCTGCCATACTGGCAGCCCGCAGCCACACTTCATCATTAACGATTTTCACTTCCCGACCCGGCAGCGGCGAACCAACGTCTGCCAGACCGTCGGCTTCTTTCGCACACACTGTGGAGGCAAACTCGGTCAGACCATAGCCGCAAAAGCACCGAATCCCCTGCTCGCGCGCCTGTTCCGTCAACTCGACCGGGATAGCCGCGCCGCCAAGTAAAACCGCTTTCAGGGAAACGGAACTACGGTTAACCAGCAAACGCCAGAGTTGTGTTGGCACCAGTGAAGCGTGAGTACAGCCTGCCAGCATCTGCTCCAATGGCTGTTTATCACGCACCGTCATCCGCGCACCAGCGTATAACCAGCGCCACATAATTCCCTGACCGGAGACGTGAAACAGCGGTAAAGAGAGCAACCAGTCATCGTGATCACCAAAAGGAATCAGCGATAACACCCCTTCGGCGCTGGCAAGATGAGCCTGATAAGTATGAACAGCGGCTTTCGGCAAGCCAGTGGAACCAGAGGTTAACGTCATTGAGCACAGACGCGTCGGCTGCCACGCCGCGGCATGTGCGCCTTCAACCAGCTGAATGTGCAGCGACGCTAACGCCGGAAACGTGTTTTCCCCTTCCGGCACCAGCGCAAATTGCAGCGTAAGATTGGGCAGCAATTCCTCAAGCAGCGGTTGCGGCAGCTGAGGGTTCACGGGCAACACCCGCGCCCCGCATTGCAGTAACGCCAGCCAGGCCAGCAGCGTTTGCGGCGTATTCCACGCCCGCAACATCACGCCGCTGCCCTCAACCACACCCTGCACCGCAAAGCTGGAGGCTAATTCATCGACGCGAGCACAAAGTTCGCGCCAGTTGAGTTGCTCGTCATTGAGACGTAAGGCGATGGCTTCTCCCCGCACTTGCCGCCAGTGACGCCACGGCCAGTCAGAGAAGATCATAACAGCCGCTCCAGTGCATCAACGTCCACTAACGGCAGTGGGCTCCCCGGCCAGCGACGAACCTGCTGCGCCTGCATCAGATCCAGCGTGTCCAGTCCCGGAATGGTGTCTGGCGTTAACCAGGCAGCAATCCGCGCCAGTTGCGTTAGACCTAAGCTCGACTCAATGGAAGAGCTGATCACCGCCGTCAGCCCCAGCGCATGCGCCGCCTGCACTTGCTCGCGTACTTTATCCAGGCTGCCCGTGAGCGTGGGTTTGATAACTACCGCGCGCACGCCCTCTTCAGCTACAAAGGCAAAATCCGGCTCGCGCAAGCTTTCATCCCAGGCAATGGCAATGCCGGTTTCACGGGCAAACGCACGCGAATCATCGCGGGTTTTGCACGGCTCTTCGAGAAACGCGATGCGGTGGCGATAATCCGGGTTAACGTATTTGGCAAACTGCTGGCCTTTCAGCGGTGTCCAGGCGCGGTTCGCGTCAAGACGCAAATGCAGATCCGGAATTGCCTCCAGCAACAGATTCACCACCATGCCGTCGCGCACGGCTTCGTACAATCCCACTTTGACCTTCGCCACTTTCTCGCCAGGCATATCGGCAAGTTTGAGGATCAGATCGTCAGGATCGCCATTACACAGCGGCGCCGCACGGTAATTGGCCGCCTGCGGGAGCGTCTCTGCCAGCTCCGCCAATGCACAACTTACGCCAAAGGCAACGGAAGGCATCTGCGGTATCTCGCAATCGCCTGCCAGCCAGTTATTTACCCAGGCAAGCAGCACACTTTGCGCATCTTCCCAGGTTTCCTGACTGAAGCCCGGCAGTGGGGAGATCTCCCCCCACCCTTCGCGCTCGCCCTCACGCAGGCAAACATACAGCCCGTCGCGGGTTTTTAACCGCCTGTCGCGCAGAACCACCCCCGCGTCCATGGGGATCTGCCAGCGGTATACCTGCGCGCTACGCATTACGGATTCCGTTTAAATTTGCTGAAATCAGGCTGACGTTTCTGGTTGAAAGCGTTGCGACCTTCCTGACCTTCTTCCGTCATATAGAACAGCATGGTGGCGTTACCTGCCAGCTCCTGCAGACCTGCCTGACCGTCACAGTCGGCATTCAGCGCAGCTTTCAGGCAGCGCAGTGCCATCGGGCTGTTTTGCAACATTTCACGGCACCAGCGCACGGTCTCTTTTTCCAGATCCGCCAGAGGTACAACGGTGTTCACCAGGCCCATATCCAGCGCCTGTTTTGCGTCGTACTGACGGCACAGGAACCAGATTTCACGTGCTTTTTTCTGCCCAACAATGCGCGCCATATAGGAAGCGCCCCAGCCGCCGTCGAAGGAACCGACTTTCGGGCCAGTCTGGCCGAAGATGGCATTATCAGCCGCGATAGTCAGGTCGCACATCATGTGCAGGACGTGACCACCGCCGATGGAGTATCCAGCCACCATCGCGACAACCGGTTTCGGACAGGTACGGATCTGACGCTGGAAGTCCAGCACGTTCAGGTGATGTACGCCGGAATCATCTTTATAGCCGCCGTAATCACCACGTACTTTCTGGTCACCACCGGAGCAGAACGCTTTATCGCCTGCACCAGTCAGAATGATCACGCCGATGTTGTCGTCATAACGCGCATCCGCCAGCGCCTGGATCATCTCTTTTACCGTCAGAGGACGGAAGGCATTGCGCACCTGCGGACGATTAATGGTGATTTTTGCGATACCGTCGGTGGATTTTTCATAACGAATGTCCTCAAAACCTTCGGAGCAGTCGTGCCATTCAACCGGTGCGTAAAGCATTGCTTCATCAGGATAAATCATATTGTGTCCTTTAGTCAGAAACGCAAGATCTGCGCCAGACTTGCGATTACGCCAGCGGGATTTTCCCGGTGCGCGTTATGTCCGGCGCGAGGAATGACATGGCAGTCGGCAGCCAGTTCCGCCGCCAGAGCGCGGAATTTGCTGTCACGTTCACCACATAAATAATAAAACGCAAATGTGCGGGCGCTAAGGTTAGCACGTAAATCGGGCTGGACGGCGAGAGAAGTCGCCTCCAGCATGGCGGCAAGGGTTGCGCCATTATTGTTGCTGCGCAGCGCCACCAGCTCCCGGCGTTGATCGTCATTGAGCGAGGCAAAAACAGGCTGTTGATACCAATCGGCAAATACCGCCGTTAACGGTTCTGTACGAAAACGCTGCGCCCATTGGCGATCGGAACGCTGACGTTCCGCGCGTTGTTCAGCATTTTGCAATCCAGGATGCCCGCCTTCGACAACAACTCCACAAAGCCCCGCCGGCTCCTGGCAAGCCGCCATCATCGCCACCCGTCCGCCAAGCGAGTACCCCACCAGCCAGAAGTTAAGTATGTTGTAACTAACCAGCGTTTTACACAATAAGCCGGTGACATCATCAAATCCATCGACGCTGATCGTCGCTGAACCACCGTGACCTGGGAGATCAACATACAACCGCGAGTAGTCGGCAAACGCCTCGCCCACTTCTTGCCATTCATGGCAATCGCCAGAAAAACCGTGCAAAAACACCAACCAGGGTAAACCTGGTTTGCCGTGTTTTGCCTGCGCGTGCAGGATCATAAATGGCTTACCTGCGCCAGAAGTTGCTGGAGCGTTTGCGCACCATCGGTGTCGTTAACCACCATTTCAATCACCGTGGTGGTCGGCGTACGCCAGGCATCGACTAGTGTCGTTTCAAGTTCCTGCCAGTTTTGCGGACGATGATATTTCAGCTCGAACATCGCAGCGGCGTGCTCAAAATGGACGTTTTGCGGCATCAGATAGAAACGCTCGCGCTCGCTTTTCGGCGTTGGCAACAGCGAAAAAATTTGCCCGCCGTTGTTGTTCACCACAATTAATACCAGCGGTGCGGAAACCTGGCGCAATAACGCCAGCGCGTTGAGATCGTAAAGTGCGGAGAGATCGCCCACAATCGCCAGCGTCGGTTTGCCGCTTGCCCGCTGAACGCCGGCGGCAGTCGAGAGCAGCCCGTCGATACCGCTGGCACCACGGTTGCTGTACACCGGGTAACCTGCCGGAAGTTGCGAAAGCGCATCAATCAGACGCACCACCAGGCTGTTACCGACAAACAATTGCCCCTGTTCAGGCAAGTAGTCGCTGATGCGATGCGCCAGTTGCGCTTCGCCAAACGCATCGCGACGGGCAATAACCGCCTGCATTGCCTGTTCCGCCAGGCGCGGGATTTCAACGCACCAGGGCTGGCGTTTTTCTGCCGGATGCAGCTCCAGCCAGTCGGCAATATTGGCAATTAAGCGACGTCCGCGATGGTGTGCCGGATCAAGTCGCCCTTCAATGTCATCAACAATCCAGTACTCTTCTGGTTCACAGCTTGCCTGCCATTGGAGGAGTCGTTTCCCCGTCAGGCTGCTTCCCAGTTGCACCACTATTTGTGCCTGTTGCAGTTCGCTGGTCGCTTTGGCATTGCCTAACCAGAGATCGGCACACGGCAGCGGCTGTCCGGTTTGCGACAGCACGTCGCCAATCAGCGGCCAGCCAAGAGTTTGCGCCCACAGTGCAACTTTTTTGCCCTCTTCCGCACTCATGCGCCCGGCAACCACCACGCCGCGCTTTTGTCGCCAGAAGAACCAGTCACGCTGTTTTTCACTTTCCCGACGAGGCGCTTCACGCAGCCACGGTTTGTCGTCCTGCCACCAGTCGCCCAGCCGCTGTTGCCAGCTAATCCCGGTGTCGTCCATTTCGCCATACAGCGGTTCAGCAAACGGGCAGTTGATATGGACTCCACCAGCATGAAGCGTACCGAGAGCGTGGTCGATGGTAGAAACCAGCCAACGTGCGGGGATATCCTGGGTCGGGCGCGGCAGTGAAATACTGTGCGTGGGGTGAGAGGCGAACATTCCCGGCTGACGAATCGCCTGATTCGCGCCGCAGTCAATCAGCTCCGGCGGGCGATCGGCGGTTAACAGGATCAGTTTTTCTCCGGTTAACCCAGCTTCAATCAGTGCCGGATAGAGATTTGCTACCGCCGTGCCGGAGGTCACAATCACCGCCACCGGCTGCTTGCTGACTTTCGCCAGCCCCAGTGCCAGATGCCCCAGTCCACGCTCATCGAAATGGGTATGATGAATAAATGCGGAATTCTCCGCCGCCGCTAACGTTAACGGTGTAGAACGCGAGCCAGGGGCGATACAGATGTGTCTGACGCCGTGACGCGTTAATGCTTCCAGAATGACCGCCGCCCAGCGTCGGTTAAATGCGCTTACTGACATGAGTTTGTCCGGTATCAATATTGCGGCTAAGTATAAGGAGCTACAAAAATAGATTATTGATATGAATCGGTAATGATGCGACTCATTACTATTCCATTTGTAATAAAGTACGCAGCCCTGCCGCTTTGTTGTCGATTTCCTGCCACTCTTGCTCGGGGTCGGAACCACGGACAATGCCTGCGCCAGCATATAGCCGCACGATATTGCCGCTGATTTTTGCTGAGCGCAGGGAAACGCAGAATTCACTTTGCTGTAATGAGAGATAGCCCGCAGAACCGGCGTACCATTCTCGAGTGAACGGTTCGTGACGGGCGATAAACTGTCGCGCCAGATCGCGCGGTAAGCCAGCAACTGCTGCCGTTGGCTGCAACTGATGTAAACAGATCACATCATCCGCTTTGTTGAGTGAAGTCCAGATACAGCGGCGAAGATGCTGTACTTTACGTAGACGCAGTACCTGCGGCGGTAAAACATCCAGCGTTTGGGTATCGGCCTGCAATCGTTGGCAGATATCTTCCACCACCAACATGTTCTCGCGCTGGTTTTTATCATCCGCCATCAGCCACTCACCTAACTGCTGCGCCTGCTTATCATCAGGATGATTTGCTACCGTTCCCGCCAGCGCTTCGGTACGCAGCGCTTTGTCACGCCGCCGCCATAACCGTTCCGGTGAAGAACCAAGAAAAGCATTTTCGCCATCAAAGGCCATGTAAAAATGGTAGCAATTCAGATTGAGCCGACGACTGGCAGCCATCATCGCTGCCGCATTGACCGGACTTGCGAAATGCAGGTCGGTTGCCCGAGCAAGCACAACTTTGTCGAGCTCGCCTTCGGCGATGGTTTTCGTTGCCAGTTCGATTAATTGCGTCCAGCCCGTTTTGTCCGGCCAGTGTTGTTCTCGCGTGGTGGTTAAATGTAATCCAGGCAGGGGCTTGATACTCACCAGTGTGGCGATAAATTCTTTTGCCTTGATTGCATCGTGCTGAAGGGAGCTTTCGCTGAATAGCGTCAGCCGCAGCGTGGCTTTACCGCCACAACGTCGCCATTCCAGGCGTGGTAAAAGTAAATTGCCCTGCGACGGGTCAAACGCATTCAACCCCCAGATGCGTAAGTCGGCGTGTTCCGGGTGCTGGCGAAGAAAACGTTGTGCCTGGTCCAACGACGTAAAACGGGTAATCGCACCCAGGACGGCAGCTTCTTCATCACCATTACGTTGTTGCCAGTAGAATTGCGGATACACCTGCTGACTGGCCAGCCAGCTCAAGGCATCAAAAGCGTCTTTGAGAGGGAAAGGAATATCGATAACCCGAATGCCGGGTGTCGCCGGAATCTCTTGCGACAAATGGCGCAGTAGATTTTCCAGCGCCGTAGTAAGTGATTGCACGCGGACCTCTCCCTGTTAAAAGCCTCACATTATACGGGGTACGACAAAAAAAATGCAGTACCCCGGTGTAGGGAGGTTTTAACGGCGTGCCAGCAACAGTCCCAGAACCAGCCCAACGGCCGCACCCACACCAATTCCTTGCCAGGGTTTTTCGTGGACGTAGTCATCAGCACGATAAACAGCCTGCTTCGCCCGATAGTAATAACTGTCTGAAGCCTGGCTAACCCGTTTTTTCACATCATCCAGCGCTTTTTCTGCACGCGCTTTCAGCTCAACATATTTCTGATCGGCGGGATCGCCAGAGGAGCGGAGCACCTCTTCCAGTGTTTCACTAAGCAGCGTCAGGTCATCATCAATACGTGTATCACCAAACTGATTAGACATTCTCGTTCTCCATTTGTGTAAAACCTGTCACTAACTATAGACAAGGGTTATTGATTACGCCTGAATTACCTCGCGTGCCATCCCAATGTGTGGGATACCATCTTCTTCATAAATATCGGTCACAGGGATGAAACCAAATTGCCCATAAAAGTTTTGTAAATGCGCCTGCGCCCCCAGATAAATCGGCTTCTCCGGCCAGCGGCGAGTACACGATTCCAGCGCCTTACTCATCAATTGCTGACCGATTTTTTCACCGCGTAAGGCTTCGCTGACAATCACCCGACCAATCACAACGGGTTGCAGTTCGTCGTCACTTTTCAGAATCCTCGCATACGCCACCAGTGTCCCGTTATGCCAACCGAGAATGTGGCGATTTTCTCCCTCCAGATCGTCACCATCGATATCCTGGTAAGGACAGTTTTGTTCCACTACAAATACCGCACAACGCAGTTGTAATAAGGCATAAAGCTGAGAAACGGATAAATCAGAATGATGCAGATCTTGCCAGTCGATCATGGAAGGCTCCTTTGTGCTGTTTGCTTTATACTAGCCGGAATATTTTCAGCAGCGTGATGAACTCATGGAATTAATTTTTTTAGGTACTTCAGCCGGTGTGCCAACCCGTACGCGTAATGTCACGGCAATATTGCTTAACCTGCAACATCCGACCCAGAGCGGACTTTGGTTATTTGACTGCGGTGAAGGCACCCAGCATCAGCTACTGCATACCGCCTTTAACCCTGGAAAACTGGACAAGATTTTTATCAGTCACCTTCATGGCGATCATCTCTTTGGTTTACCCGGCTTACTGTGCAGTCGTTCTATGTCAGGCATTATCCAACCCTTAACGATTTATGGTCCGCACGGTATCCGTGAATTTGTGGAGACCGCGCTGCGGATTAGCGGCTCATGGACCGATTATCCGCTGGAAATTGTCGAAATTGGTGCTGGCGAAATTTTCGATGATGGCCTGCGCAAAGTGACCGCTTATCCGATGGAACACCCACTGGAATGTTATGGTTATCGTATTGAAGAACATGATAAACCAGGTGCATTAAATGCCCAGGCATTAAAAGCTGCTGGCGTGCCGCCTGGCCCGCTGTTTCAGGAATTAAAAGCGGGCAAAACAATCATGCTGGATGATGGAAGGCAGATTAATGGCGCAGATTACTTAGCCGTTCCAGTGCCGGGTAAAGCGCTCGCTATTTTCGGCGATACCGGCCCCTGCGATGCCGCGCTGGAGCTGGCTAAAGGCGTCGACGTAATGGTTCACGAAGCGACTCTGGATATGGCGATGGAGGCCAAAGCCAACAGTCGCGGCCATAGTTCTACACGCCAGGCGGCGGCACTAGCCCGTGAGGCTGGAGTCGGTAAGCTAATCATTACCCACGTCAGCTCGCGCTATGATGACAAAGGTTGTCAGCACCTGTTACGTGAATGTCGGTCAATTTTCCCGGCGACTGAACTGGCGAATGATTTCGCGGTGTTTAGCATTTAAGTCGAAAGCGGTGGTTAGTTAGCAGATTAATTTAACGATACCAACGCATTTATTTGACATTTTTTCATCTGTTTGCCGGATACGTTTGATGTCGATATCAGGCAAACAGAATTATCATTTTTAGTTTTGTGAATTGTCCAGATCTTTCGCCAGTCCAATCAGGCGAATAAATTCCGCTCTGTAACCCTGTGGATCTTCCCCTTTTGCCTTCTGAGCCCACTGTTTGATCTGCTGCCAGGAGGTATTATTCAGGTATTCAGAACCGCGTAACTTTTGCCCATATGCAGCCACTGCTGCGCGAAAACGCATATCTTCTGAAGGTGCCTTTATTGCGAATGCCAACGGGAATTCAACTAACTGACTTTCTTTTCCCTGTGGGGATTTCCAACGAATCTTTAACCAGGCAAGTTCTTTTGTTTTGTCCGATTTCGCTGATTTGTTATCCGGGGCATAGCGTAACTTATCAATTGATGCTTTTTGCCCTTTCAGCGTTAATTCAAATAAAAATGTTATATGTTTACCTGCGCCAATATCACCCGCATCAACGTTGTCGTTATTAAAATCCTCTGCCCTAAGTTGGCGCTTTTCATAACCTATCTGACGGTATTCCGTTACCCACGCGGGGTTAAACTCAATTTGCGCTTTGACATCTTTTGCTACGGTAATCAACGTCTGCCGCATTTCACTGTTCAACACTTTCTGCGCCTCTGAGAGGGTATCAATGTAGCTATAGTTGCCGTTACCAACATCGGCAATTCTTACCATCATTGCCTCGTTATAATTGCTATCCCCCACGCCAAGCGTCGACAGAGTAACACCGGACTCACGCTGTTTTTTGACCATTGATTCAATCGATTTTGGATCGTCAATGCCAACGTTAAAGTCACCGTCAGTGGCCAATAAAATGCGATTGATACCACCTTTAATAAACCCCTTCGCTGCCTGCTGATAAGCCATCTCCAGCCCGGCACCGCCATTGGTACTGCCTTCTGCATCCAGCGAATCAATTGCAGCATTAATTTCCGCCTTGTGACTACCGGAGATAGAAGGCAACGCAATACGAGAGTCGCCAGCGTAGGTCACGATGGCAATGTTATCCTGCTCACGAAGTTCTTTGACCAATAATTTCAACGAAGACTGGATAAGTGGCAAACGTTCATCAGAAATCATTGAACCAGACGTGTCGATAAGAAAGACCAGATTAGAAGCGGGTAACTCTTCACTTTTGCGATCTTTCGCCAGGATATCAACTTTCAGCAATGTTCGCTGTTCATTCCAGGGTGCAGGTGCCAATTCGTAGCGCATAGCGAAAGGTATTGGCTTAGAGGCCGGAATAGATTGTTTGTCTTTGATATCCCAGTCAGACGGGAAATAATTGACTATCTCCTCCACCCGCACAGCGTCTGGCGGAGGTAACAGCCCTTGATTAAGGAAACGCCGCACATTCGCATAACTGCCAGTATCGACGTCAAGGCTAAACGTCGCCAACGGGTTTTGCGCTACCTGCTTAACCGGATTATCATCGAACTGCTGGTAGCGAGCGGTTCCTGGATTTGCGATTTGGGAGGCTGCTTTTTCTCTGGCTGCATGTTGATATTTTGGAGCCGCCTGCAATCGCCCCAGCAAAGCCTGTTTGTCTGAATATTGTTGCACTTCTTGCTGGGCTAAGGCTTTCGCGTCTGCAGCGGCTTTGGCGGCGCTTTGCTCAGCCACTTTTGTTGCCGCTTGTTGCGCGGCAAGCACTTGCTGGTCAGTGGGTGTAGTAGATTGTTGTTGCTGACTTTTCTTATCCTCAGGTTCCGGCTCACATCCTGACAAAATCAAACTACTTATAAGCAACATGATTATATTTTTATTTCGCATATAAAATCCTTTTAAATAAATTCAGGGCCCCGACATAAAATACACTCTTTGTATAATCCTGCTAATCTTAATAAAATACAATATCGAAACCCATAACAAATAATGATTCAACAACGCAACCCATTAATAATTTGCATATGAAAAAAATAAATTTTGCTTTTATTATATTATTTCTGTTTTCACTCCCTCTGATTATTTTTTACCAACCCTGGGTGAATGCATTACCGCCAACGCCCCGACACGCAAGTCCTGAGCAATTAGAAAAAACAGTTCGTTATCTTACACAAACAGTGCATCCACGTAGCGCCGACAATATTGATAATCTGAATAGGTCCGCAGAGTATATAAAAGAGGTCTTTATCAGTAACGGTGCCAGAGTTACCGCGCAGGATGTCCCCATTACGGGTGGCCCCTACAAAAACATTGTTGCTAATTATGGTCCTGCCGATGGACCGCTGATTATTATTGGTGCGCACTATGACTCTGTCAGTAGTTATGAAAACGATCAATTGACCTATACGCCGGGCGCGGATGATAACGCCAGCGGCGTGGCAGGATTACTCGAACTGGCACGTTTGTTACAGCAGCAGACTCCAGGGATTGGCGTCCAACTGGTCGCCTATGCGTCGGAAGAACCGCCCTTCTTTCGTAGCGATGAAATGGGGAGCGCGGTACATGCAGCTTCGCTTGAGCGTCCAGTGAAATTAATGATAGCGCTGGAGATGATTGGTTATTACGACTCTACGCCTGGTAGCCAGGATTACCCTTACCCGGCAATGTCCTGGCTTTATCCCGATCGGGGAGACTTTATTGCCGTGGTCGGCAGAATGCAGGATATCAACGCCGTTCGTCAGGTAAAAGCGGCATTGTTGTCATCCCGGGATTTATCTGTTTATTCTATGAATGCCCCAGGTTTTATTCCCGGTATTGATTTCTCTGATCACCTTAATTATTGGCAACACGATATTCCCGCCGTAATGATTACTGACACCGCTTTTTATCGTAATAAGCAATACCACTTGCCCGGTGATATCGCAGACAGATTAAATTATCAGAAAATGGCTCAGGTAGTGGATGGAGTTACAACCTTGTTATACAACAGTAAATAATAAAAATTTCTCGAGGCGGATCCAGAAAAAGCAACATGCGCATTTTATTTTCTTTCGTCTGTTTTAAGATGCGAAACATGAAATTCAACGGAGGAAAAATAAATGGGAATGATTGGCTATTTTGCAGAAATTGACTCAGAAAAGATTAACCAACTGCTTGAGTCTACTAAAAAACCTTTGATGGATAATATACATGACACGCTTTCAGGATTACGCCGACTGGATATTGATAAACGCTGGGATTTTTTACACTTTGGGCTGACAGGCACCTCTGCTTTTGATCCCGCGAAGAATGACCCGCTGAGTCGCGCCGTGCTTGGTGAACACAGCCTAGAAGATGGCATAGATGGCTTCCTGGGATTGACCTGGAATCAGGAGTTAGCCGCGACAATCGACCGACTGGAATCACTGGATCGAAGTGAGCTGCGTAAACAGTTTTCCATTAAGCGACTCAATGAAATGGAGATTTATCCGGGAGTAACCTTTTCAGAAGAGTTAGAGGGGCAACTCTTTGCTTCGATCATGCTTGATATGGAAAAGCTGATTAGCGCGTATCGACGTATGCTGCGACAAGGGAATCATGCGCTGACGGTTATTGTTGGGTGATGGTGTCAGGGCACCAAAAAAAACCGCCGAACATGTCGGCGGCTTTCTGACTTACAAACTGACTGTTTACATCAGCGGCATTGCTAACCGCACAATGCTAATCAGCGGTTGTGGCCATACACCCAGCACCAGTACCAACAGTGCAGAGATCAGCACCACGATACCGCCTGCGCTGTACTGCCAGTTTGATGGTGCATCGCGACCCGGTTGTTCCGGAGCGTGCAGGTATAAGCTCACCGCCACGCGCAGGTAGTAGTAAAGGCCGATTGCCGAACCAACAACCACGGCACCCACCAGCCACCACAAGTGTGCCTGGACACCGACCGCCAGCACGTAGAACTTACCGATAAAGCCCAGCGTCATTGGGATACCAGCCAGTGAAAGCATCATCACCGTCATCACTGCCGCGAGGATCGGACGATGCCAGAACAGACCGCGGTAAGAGAACAGGGAATCAGCATCCGGGCCACGATACGGGCTGGACATCAGGCTGACCACGCCGAACGCGCCGAGGCTGCTGAACAGATAACCGACCAGGTAAACCCCTACCGCTTCCATCGACATCTCGCCGGTTTGCAGCGCAATCAGCGCCACCAGCAGATAGCCGAGGTGAGAGATAGATGAGTAACCGAGCAGACGTTTGATATTGGTCTGGCTCAGCGCCATCAGGTTACCGAAGATGATGGAGGCAAAGGCGATAATCGCCAGCACTACGCGAATCGCTTCACTGTCACCCACCGGTGCGTAAAGGAACAAACGCATCACCACGCCGAAGATAGCGATTTTGCTCGCCGTCGCCAGGAAAGTGGAAACCGGCGCAGGCGCGCCCTGGTATACGTCTGGCGTCCACAGGTGGAACGGCACCAGAGAGAGTTTGAAACCGAGGCCAACAATCATCAGGCCAAAACCTGCCAGCAACAGCGGCTCGTTGAGCATACCGTCGCCGAGGTTTTTACCCAGTGCGACAAACGACAGGTCGCCAGACTGCGCATACACCAGCGCCATACCGAACAGCAGGAAAGAAGACGCTGCGGCAGAAAGGATGGTGTATTTGATACTGGCTTCCAGCGAACGTTTCTGGCGGAAAGCGTAACCGACCAGGCCAAACAGCGGCAAAGAGATCAGTTCGATACCGAGGAACAGAGACGCCAGATGGTTGGCATTCGCCAGCAGGATCCCGCCCAGCGCGGCAATTAACACCAACAGGTAGAACTCGTCCTTGTTGTCGTTATAGCCTTCAAGCCACGGGTAGGCGAAAGTACAGGTGGCGAGGCTCGCCAACAATACCAGCCCGGTGTAAAGCATGGCGAAACCATCAACGCGCATCAGCGGCGTAACGTCCATAGCGCCCGCCTGGCCGACAAACCAGAGCGAAACCAGCGCCGCGTTAAGCCCAATAACCGAGAGCGTAGCGTTGAGGAAATGATTGCGTCGCCACGCAATGGAGAGCATCACAACCACCACCGTCAAGCCGACGATCAGCAACGGTAGCAGTGCGATCAGGTTTTGTGGAGTTATTGTCATGGCGATTTACGGCCTTGTAGTAGTAACGGAATTAACAAACCACTGCTGGATATTGCCAATCGCGGAGTGCGAGGTATCCAGAATCGGCTGCGGATAGAAGCCCAGCAGTACCAGCAGCACCACCAGCAACAGGATCATAAACAGCTCACGCAGCGACATCCCTGGCAGTTCCTGGCTGGCAATCTGGCTTTTCGCTTTGCCGAAGTAAGCGCGATGCAGCATCGCCAGCGAATAAACAGATGCAAAGACCAGCCCAAAGGTAGAGATAACGGTAATCACCGGGACAACCTGGAAGCTGCCGAACAGAATCATAAATTCGCCGACGAAGTTACCGGTGCCAGGCATCCCAAGCGTTGCCACCGCAAAGAACAGCGACAGTGCTGGCAGCCATTTCATTTTGCTCCACAGACCGCCCATCATGCGCATGTCGCGGGTATGGATACGTTCATAAAGCTGACCACAAAGAATAAACAGACCCGCCGCCGACAAGCCGTGCGCAATCATCTGGATTACCGCGCCCTGGTAGGCCAACTGGCTGCCGGTGTAGATAGCAATCAGCACGAAGCCCATGTGGGAAACCGAGGTGTAGGCGATCAGACGTTTGATATCGGTCTGGGCGAAGGCCATCCACGCACCATAGAAGATGCCGATAACACCCAGCCACATGGCGATTGGCGCAAACTCTGCCGACGCGTTCGGGAACAGCGGCAAGGAGAAACGCAACAGACCGTAAGCGGCGGTTTTCAGCAAGATCCCCGCGAGGTCAACGGAACCGGCGGTCGGTGCCTGGGAGTGCGCATCCGGTAACCAGCCATGCAGCGGAACCACCGGCATTTTCACTGCGAAGGCGATGAAGAAGCCCAGCATCAACAGGTATTCCACGCCGTTAGACATCGGCGTATTCAGCAGCTCTTCATAGTTGAAGGTCCAGACGCCGGTCGCATTGTAGTGAACGAAAACCAGCGCCAGGATGGCGATCAACATCACCAGACCACTCGCCTGGGTGTAAATGAAGAACTTGGTTGCCGCCGTGATACGCGTTTTACCGTCAGAGGCTTTATGCCCCCACAGTGCGATCAGGAAGTACATCGGCACCAGCATCATTTCCCAGAAGAAGAAGAACAGGAACATGTCGATGGCAAGGAACACGCCGATAACGCCGCCCAGGATCCACATCAGGTTGAGGTGGAAGAAGCCCTGATATTTTTCGATCTCTTTCCACGAACAGAGTACCGCCAGCACACCGAGCAGACCGGTCAGCACGACCATCAGCAACGACAGACCGTCAATGGCGAGATGAATAGAGATACCAAAACGCGGGATCCACGGCATGTCGAATTCAGACTGCCACTGCGGAATTCCGGCGGATTGCGTCAGTGAATAACCGCCCTGCAACCACAGTTGCAGCGACAGCGCCAGCGTCAATCCCATGGTTACCAGCGCGATCCAGCGCGGCACCTTGACGCCAAAGCGTTCGGTCTGCCAGCACAGGAAGCCGCCGATAAAGGGAATTAATATTAGCCAGGGTAGTAACATGGCGATCTTTATTCCTTGTAAAAGTCCCGTCAGGACCGGATTTTCAACGAATTCTCACGACAGAAAATTCTCTTCGGACTGGGGGTAGTGTCGGATGCGCCGCGAAGACGGCTTATCCGACCTACGTTCTTATATGCCCAGGGGCAATCCCACAATCCTTAACTCAACGCAGTACCATCAACAGTGCCAGCACCACGACCGCACCGATGCTCATGGATGCCACATACCAGCGCAGATAACCGTTCTCGCTTAACAGCAGACCTTTACCTGCAAAGCGGGAAAGGACAGCCGGGATGTTCATCATTGAGTTCAGCGGATCGCGTTTCAGCAACCAGGCAATACCCAGGAACGGCTTGACGAACACTTTGTCGTACAGCCAGTCAAAGCCCCAGGCGTTGTACCACCAGGTACCCAGCAGACGGCCCGGCGCACTGTTGGCGATGGAGGTCACCAGAGTACGTTTACCCAGCCATAGCCAGGCAGCCAGCAGAATGCCGACCACCGCGACCACGCCAGAGGTAATTTCCAGGGTCAACATGCTGCCGTGCGCCAGCTCCGTCGTTTGCGGAAGCACGCCCTGCAGCGGCGGTACAATCAGTGCGCCAACGAAGGTGGAAAGGATCAGCAGCACAATCAGCGGCAGGCTGTGAGTTACCCCTTTCACGGCGTGAGCGTGAATTTGTTCTTTTCCGTGGAAGACGATGAAAATCATACGGAAGGTGTAAAGCGAGGTCATAAATGCACCGACCAGACCTGCCACCATCAGATTGATATGTCCATTCGCCATCGCACCCGCGAGGATCTCATCCTTACTGAAGAAGCCCGCAGTGACCAGCGGCAGTGCCGACAGTGCTGCGCCGCCCACCAGGAAGCAGAGATAAACCAGCGGAATAGATTTACGCAGACCACCCATCTTAAAGATGTTCTGTTCGTGATGGCAGGCCAGAATGACGGAACCGGATGCCAGGAACAGCAGTGCTTTAAAGAACGCGTGGGTCATCAAGTGGAAAATCGCCGCATCCCATGCCTGCACGCCAAGCGCGAGGAACATGTAGCCAATCTGGCTCATGGTAGAGTAAGCGAGAACACGTTTGATGTCGGTCTGTACCAGCGCCGCAAAACCGGCCAGCAGCAGCGTAACCGCCCCAACAATGCCCACCAGATGCAGAACTTCCGGCGTCATCAGGAACAGACCGTGGGTACGGGCGATCAGGTAGACACCCGCGGTTACCATTGTTGCGGCGTGGATCAGCGCGGAGACAGGCGTCGGGCCCGCCATCGCGTCGGCAAGCCATGTCTGCAACGGCAACTGAGCAGATTTACCGACCGCACCGCCCAGCAGCATCAGCGTCGCCCACATCAGCATGTTATTGCCGTCAGCAAAGTGCGCTGGTGCCAGTTCCACCATTTCGCGGAAGTTCAGGGTGCCCAGTTCGTTGTAAAGAATGAACAGCGCGAAAGCGAGGAAGACGTCACCCACACGGGTCACGACGAACGCTTTCATTGCCGCTGCGCCATTCTTCGGATCGGTGTAATAGAAACCGATCAGCAGATAGGAGCACAGGCCCACGCCTTCCCAGCCGAGGTACATCAGCAGCAGGTTGTCGGCAAGCACCAGAACTACCATGCTGGCGATGAACAGGTTGGTGTAAGCGAAGAAGCGAGAGTAGCCCTCTTCACCGCGCATATACCAGGAGGCGTACATGTGAATAAGGAAACCCACACCAGTGACCACCGAGAGCATGGTCAGCGACAGGCCGTCCAGCACCAGGTTAAAACCGATGTTAAAGTCGCCTACCGACATCCACGTCCACAGCGGCTGGCTGTATGCCTGCTCACCGTTAGCGAAGAAGTCAACGCCGATAAAGGCAGTTACCAGCGCCGCCAGGCCCACAGAGCCAACGCCGACGATCGCCGAGACGTTTTCAGACCAGCGCCCACGGGAGAACGCCAGCAGGACGAAGCCAATCAATGGCAAAATAATGGTTAAGGCAAGCATGTTCATCCGCGCATCTCACTTACTGAATCGATGTTCAGGTTCTGGCGACGACGGTGAAGTTGCAGCAGCAGCGCAAGGCCGATACTCGCTTCCGCCGCCGCGAGGCTGATGGCGAGAATGTACATCACCTGACCGTCGGTCTGGCCCCAGTAGCTTCCGGCGACCACAAAGGCCAGCGCAGAGGCGTTAATCATGATTTCCAGACCAATCAGCATAAACAGCAGATTGCGACGGATAACCAGACCGGTTAAGCCAAGAACGAATAAGATTGCCGCGAGGATCAGTCCATGTTGTAAGGGGATCATGCGTGCTCCTCCGTTTTTCTTTTCGCGCTGTCGTCTTTACGATTGCTCAGCACTTCACCCGCACGCTCTTCACGACCGACGTGGAAGGCCACAACCAGACCCGCGAGCAGCAGCATAGAAGCCAGTTCCACCGCCAGTACGTAAGGCCCGAACAGCGTAATACCCACTGCTTTAGCACTGATTGGCGTACCGTCGATACCTTGATCGTTAACACCGAGAATGGCGTAAACAATCACCACCAGCATGATGGCTGACAAAATCGCCGGACCAATCCACACCTGCGGTTTCAGCCACTGGCGTTCCTGTTCGATTTCTGAACCGCCCAGGTTGAGCATCATCACCACGAACACGAACAGCACCATAATGGCACCCGCATAGACGATAATTTCCAGCGCACCGGCGAAGTAAGCGCCCAGTGAGAAGAACACCCCAGAGATCGCCAGCAGCGAAATAATCAGGTACAGCAGCGCGTGTACCGGATTGGTATGGGTGATCACTCGCAAGGTCGCAAGTATGGCTATCAGGCCACAGATATAAAAAGCGAACTCCATTGCCCCTCTCCTTACGGTAACAGGCTCTTGACGTCGATAGGCTTGGCTTCGTTCTCTGCTTCGCCCTTATCTTTGCCGTCGATTGCCATACCTGCCATCCGGTAGAAGTTATATTCCGGGTATTTGCCCGGACCGGAGATCAGCAGATCCTCTTTCTCGTAAACCAGATCCTGGCGCTTGTATTCCCCCATTTCGAAATCCGGGGTTAACTGAATCGCCGTGGTCGGACAGGCTTCTTCGCACAGACCACAGAAAATGCAGCGTGAGAAGTTGATGCGGAAAAATTCCGGATACCAGCGACCGTCTTTGGTTTCTGCTTTTTGCAGCGAGATACAGCCGACCGGGCAGGCTACCGCGCAGAGGTTACAGGCTACGCAACGCTCTTCGCCGTCCGGATCGCGGGTCAGAACGATACGACCACGATAACGGGGCGGCAGATAGACCGGCTCTTCCGGGTACATTCGCGTTTCGCGTTTGGCGAACGCGTGCAGGCCGATCATCCAGATACTACGAACCTGGGTGCCGAAACCTACTAACAATTCTTTTAAGGTCATGGTCTTATTGCCCCTTATTGCGCCTGCCAGAGAATGACAGCCGCCGTTACCAGCAAGTTGATCAGCGTCAGCGGCAGGCAGATTTTCCAGCCGAAGGACATTACCTGGTCATAACGCGGACGCGGTAACGACGCACGAATCAAAATGAACATCATCATAAAGAACGCGGTTTTCAGCGCGAACCAGATGAATGGCGGTAACAACGGGCCTTGCCAGCCACCGAAGAACAGCGTCACCATCAGTGCAGAGATGGTCACAATCCCGATGTATTCGCCCACGAAGAACAGACCGAACTTCATACCGGAATATTCAATGTGGTAACCATCCGCCAGTTCCTGCTCGGCTTCCGGCTGGTCAAACGGGTGACGGTGACACACCGCCACGCCCGCGATGGCAAAGGTAATAAAACCAAAGAATTGCGGGATGACGTTCCACACATGCGCCTGGCTATTGACGATGTCGGTCATGTTGAATGAACCGGCCTGCGCCACCACGCCCATCAGGGAAAGCCCGAGGAACACTTCGTAGCTCAGGGTCTGCGCAGAAGCACGCATCGCCCCCAGCAGCGAATATTTGTTGTTACTTGACCAGCCCGCAAACAGCACCGCGTAAACCGCCAGACCTGCCATCATCAGGAAGAACAAAATCCCGATGTTCAGGTCGGCAACCACCCAACCCGGACTGACTGGCACAATTGCAAAGGCCAGCAGCAGCGAGGTAAAGGCAATCATCGGTGCCAGGGTAAAGATGACACGATCCGAGAATTTCGGGATCCAGTCTTCTTTAAAGAACATTTTGATCATGTCCGCAACCAGCTGGAGCGAACCGCCCCAGCCAACACGGTTAGGTCCATAACGGTTCTGGAACAGACCCAGCAGGCGACGTTCGCCAAAGCTCATGAATGCCCCACAGGTGACTACCACCAGCAGGATCACCACCGCTTTAAGGACGGTCAGCAGGATCTCAATCAGTTCCGGTGATATCCAACTCATTGTTGTGCCTCCTTGAGATCCTCAAGATGCGCGCCAGCCAGCACCGGAGCAATGCCGGACATACCCATCGGCAAGCCCACCTGCCCTGCTGTCAGCCCTTCGGCGATTTCAACCGGCAGCGTGACCGTGTTGCCATCGTAACTAAAGGAGACGCGTGTACCAGCGTTCACACCCAACTTCGCGGCATCCGCTGGGTTGAGTTTGATGTACGGCTGCGGCATACGGCTCTGGAAGACCGGAGCACGCTGTGACAATTCATCGCTGCCAAACAGGTGGTAGTACGGCGCGATACGCCATTTCCCGTCCTGCGGCTGGAAGCGTGCCGGTACGCTGGTGAAGTAATCCAGGCCGTTTTCGCTGGTTTCAAACAGACGCACGCCCGGATCGCCAAAACGCAGTTTGCCGCCCACTTCGTCCTGGAATTTGTTCCACGCCTGCGGGGAGTTCCAGCCTGGCGCCCAGGCAAACGGCACTTGCGAACGGTGCGCGGTCGGCTGGTTGTTACCTTCCATCGAGAAGGTGAACATGGTGTCAATATCCTGCGGCTGACGCGGCTCATGAACGCTGATATTGGCGCGCATGGCGGTACGACCGCTATAGCGATGCGGTTCACGGGCCAGTTTCTGCCCACGAATACGGAATGTCGCATCCGGCGCAGCATCTTTGATACCTGCCAGTTCCGGGATTTTCGCCACAACAGCGTCAATCACGTGGTCGAGCTGCGTCCAGTCCACTTCACGGCTCAGCAAGGTGCTGTGCAGCGAGTGTAACCAACGCCAGCTTTCCAGCATGACAGTTTTGCTGTCGTAATAAGCCGGATCGTAAACCTGGAAGAAACGTTGGGCACGGCCTTCGTTGTTAATCACCGTACCGTCGCTTTCAGCAAAGCTGGCAGCAGAAAGTACCAGATG
This sequence comes from Escherichia coli DSM 30083 = JCM 1649 = ATCC 11775, assembly GCF_003697165.2. Classification (GTDB taxonomy): domain Bacteria; phylum Pseudomonadota; class Gammaproteobacteria; order Enterobacterales; family Enterobacteriaceae; genus Escherichia; species Escherichia coli. The sequence continues at coordinate 1,632,352 of NZ_CP033092.2, read as the reverse complement.
GGCGTTTTCCATAATCGCTGTGCGTTGATGGTCAACCACCATCACCAGCGGCGCTTTAGCCAGCGCAGCATTCACGCGGGTAGCGGAAGCGTGACGATGCAGATCGTTTTCCAGCACCACCACCGCGTCGGCGCGTCCGGTTTCCAGTTCGGTTAACGCTTCTTCAAGCGATCCACCGCCCATAATGCCCAGCCCCATGCTGTTGACGGAACGGGCAATCATGGTGATACCGACGTCAGCGCCGCGACCTTTCAGGGCTTTCGCCACGTTAGCCGCAGCCTGAATCACTTCAGCGCTACCGGCGTTCGTCCCGGAGATAATCAACGGTTTCTTCGCACCTGCCAGTGCCTGCACGATGACGTCGATTTTGCTTTGCAGCTCAGGTTCAATACCGTCAACCGCTGGCGCGGAGTTATCCAGCGCATGGGCGATGGCAAAACCTAAACGCGCCTGATCTTCAACCGGTGCGCGGTAAGTCCACGCCGCGATATCATCCAGACGGGTGTCATCAACGTTGGTAACAAACAGCGGATGCTTCGCACGTTGGCCGATGTTGAGGATTGCCGCAATCTGCCAGTCAGCCACTTTCTGTGCTGCCGCCATTTCGCGCGCTTTACCTTTCACCGCCTGACGAACTGCCAGCGCGACGCGCGCGCCGGTCTGGGTAACGTCTTCGCCCAGCACCAGTACCGCATCGTAAGATTCGATTTCGCGCAGAGCCGGAGTATAAATGCCGCCTTCACGCAGCACTTTCAGCGCCAGTTGCAGACGTTCCTGCTCACCGTGAGCGATACCGGTGTAGAAGTTTTCTTCGCCCACCAGCTCACGCAGCGCAAAGTTGCTTTCCACGCTGGCGCGCGGAGAACCAATGCCGATCACTTTCTTCGACTGACGCAGAATATCTGCTGCGCCCTGCATTGCCTGTTCGGCGTTGAGGGTAATGAAATCATCGCCCCGACGCTGTACTGGCTGACGCGGACGATCTTTCAGGTTGACGTAGCCGTAACCGAAACGACCACGGTCGCAGAGGAAGTAGTGGTTTACCGTACCGTTGTAACGGTTTTCGATACGACGCAGTTCGCCATAACGCTCGCCGGGGCTGATGTTACAGCCGATGGAACATTGCTGGCAGATGCTCGGCGCAAACTGCATATCCCATTTACGGTTGTAACGCTCGGAGTGCGTTTTGTCGGTAAATACGCCGGTCGGGCAAATTTCGACCAGGTTACCGGAAAATTCGCTTTCCAGCGTGCCGTCTTCCGGGCGACCGAAGTAGACGTTGTCGTGCGCACCGTAAACGCCCAGGTCCGTACCGTCAGCGTAATCTTTGTAGTAACGCACACAGCGGTAGCAGGCGATGCAGCGGTTCATTTCGTGAGAGATGAACGGCCCTAAATCCTGATTACGGTGGGTACGTTTGGTGAAACGGTAGCGACGGAAGCTGTGTCCGGTCATCACAGTCATATCCTGAAGATGGCAGTTACCGCCCTCTTCACATACCGGACAGTCGTGCGGGTGGTTGGTCATTAACCACTCGACCACACTTTCACGGAACTGTTTCGCTTCTTCGTCGTCAATGGAAATAAAGGTGCCATCGGAAGCCGGTGTCATACAGGACATCACCAGGCGACCACGCGTGTCTTCCGCGTTTTGGTATTGCTTCACCGCACACTGGCGGCAAGCACCGACGCTTCCCAGCGCCGGATGCCAGCAAAAGTAAGGAATATCAAGGCCCAGAGACAGACAAGCTTCCAGCAGGTTGTCCGCTCCGTTGACCTCGTATTCTTTGCCGTCTACATGAATTGTAGCCATTAGCATGCTTCCAGTTTTCTCAGTCAGAGACTGAGCGTTAATCGAAATTCGGTTACCAGCGCTCTTTCAGCAGGTTCGGCTGAATCCCATTAATCAAATGGGTATTGCTGAACGGCTGTTTGATTCCCGCCTCAAATTCTTCGCGGAAATATTTGATGGCGCTCTGTAACGGCTCCACTGCACCAGGTGCGTGGGCACAGAAAGTTTTACCCGGGCCTAAGAATCGACACAGTTGCTCAAGTGTTTCGATATCGCCCGGCTGGCCTTCGCCACGCTCCAGCGCACGTAGAATTTTCACGCTCCACGGCAGACCGTCGCGACATGGCGTACACCAGCCGCAGGACTCACGGGCGAAAAACTCTTCCAGGTTACGCACCAGCGACACCATGTTGATCTCGTGGTCAACCGCCATCGCCAGCGCCGTACCCAGACGGCTTCCCGCTTTACCGATACTTTCGAATTCCATCGGCAGGTCAAGGTGCGCTTCGGTCAGGAAGTCAGTCCCCGCGCCGCCTGGCTGCCAGGCTTTGAATTTCAGACCGTCACGCATACCACCGGCGTAGTCTTCGAGGATCTCGCGTGCGGTGGTGCCGAACGGCAGTTCCCACAGACCCGGATTTTTCACCCGACCAGAGAAGCCCATCAGCTTGGTGCCAGCATCTTTACTTTTCGAGATGTTCTGATACCACTCCACGCCGTTAGCGAGGATCGCCGGAACGTTACACAGGGTTTCGACGTTGTTAACGCAGGTTGGTTTACCCCATGCACCGGAGGTTGCCGGGAAGGGCGGTTTCGAGCGTGGGTTAGCGCGACGCCCTTCCAGGGAGTTGATTAACGCTGTTTCTTCACCGCAGATGTAGCGCCCTGCCCCGGTATGGACGAACAGTTCGAAATCAAAACCTGTTCCCATAATGTTTTTGCCAAGCAGACCCGCTTCGGTGGCTTCGGCAATGGCACGGCGTAGATTCACTGCCGCTTCGATATATTCGCCGCGCAGGAAGATATAGCCACGGTAAGCTTTCAGCGCAAACGCGGAGATGAGCATGCCTTCCACCAGCAGGTGCGGCAGTTGCTCCATCAGCAGACGGTCTTTATAGGTGCCCGGCTCCATTTCATCGGCGTTACACAGTAGGTAACGGATATTCATGGATTCGTCTTTCGGCATCAGGCTCCACTTCAGGCCAGTCGAGAAGCCTGCGCCACCGCGCCCTTTCAGACCAGAGTCTTTTACCTGATTAACGATTTCGTCCGGAGACAACCCGGTCAGCGCCTTACGCGCGCCTTCGTAACCGTTTTTGCTGCGATATTCGTCCAGCCACACTGGCTGTTTGTCATCGCGCAGACGCCAGGTCAGCGGATGCGTTTCGGGAGTACGGATAATGTTTTTCATTTATACCGCTCCAGCAGTTCAGGGATCGCTTCCGGGGTCAGATGCGCGTGAGTGTCCTCATCGATCATCATGTTTGGCCCTTTATCACAGTTCCCCAGGCAGCAAGTTGGCAGCAGCGTGAAGCGACCGTCAAATGTCGTTTGCCCTGGTTTGATGTTCAGTTTTTTCTCCAGCGCCGCCTGAATACCCTGGTAACCGTTGATGTGACAGACCACGCTGTCGCAATAACGGATCACATGGCGGCCTACTGGCTGACGGAAGATCTGGCTATAAAACGTTGCCACGCCTTCGACGTCGCTCGCCGGAATACCCAGCACATCGGCGATCGCGTGGATCGCGCCATCCGGCACCCAGCCACGCTGCTTCTGAACGATTTTCAGCGCTTCAATGGACGCCGCACGCGGGTCTTCGTAGTGGTGCATCTCGTGCTCAATCGCTTCACGCTCTGCCGCACTCAGCTCAAAAGCCTCGGTTTGTGGTTGTTGATTCTCGTGCATAATTAGCGGTCCACATCTGACATAACAAAATCGATACTGCCCAGATAAACAATCAGGTCAGACACCAGGCTGCCGCGGATCGCCGCCGGAATTTGCTGCAAATGCGCATAACTCGGCGTACGGATACGGGTGCGATAACTCATGGTGCTGCCGTCGCTGGTCAGGTAGTAACTGTTGATCCCCTTGGTCGCCTCAACCATCTGGAAGGATTCATTGGCAGGCATCACCGGACCCCACGACACTTGCAGGAAGTGGGTGATCAGGGTTTCGATATGTTGCAGCGTGCGCTCTTTCGGCGGCGGCGTGGTCAGCGGGTGATCCGCTTTGAACGGGCCTTCCGGCATGTTGTTGAGGCACTGCTCAAGAATACGCAGACTCTGGCGCAACTCTTCTACTTTCAGCATTACGCGGGTGTAGCAGTCAGAAACACCACCGCCCACCGGAATTTCGAAGTCGAAGTTTTCATAGCCAGAATAAGGACGCGCCTTACGCACGTCGAAGTCGATCCCGGTGGCACGCAGGCCCGCGCCGGTGGTGCCCCACTCCAGCGCCTCTTTCGCGCCGTAAGCGGCAACGCCCTGGGAACGACCTTTCAGAATGGTGTTTTGCAGCGCCGCTTTCTCGTAAGACGCCAGACGTTTCGGCATCCAGTCGAGGAACTCACGCAGCAGGCGATCCCAGCCGCGCGGCAGGTCGTGCGCTACGCCGCCAATACGGAACCACGCCGGGTGCATACGAAAACCAGTGATTGCTTCCACCAGATCGTAAATTTTCTGACGATCGGTAAAGGCGAAGAACACTGGCGTCATCGCGCCGACGTCCTGAATAAAGGTGGAGATATACAGCAGGTGACTGTTGATGCGGAACAGTTCGGAGAGCATTACGCGAATGACGTTAACGCGATCCGGCACGGTGATCCCAGCCAGTTTCTCTACCGCCAGCACATAAGGCATTTCGTTAACGCAGCCGCCGAGGTATTCGATACGGTCGGTATACGGAATGTAGCTGTGCCAGGACTGGCGTTCGCCCATTTTCTCCGCACCACGGTGGTGGTAACCGATGTCTGGTACGCAGTCGACAATCTCTTCGCCATCAAGCTGCAAAACGATACGGAAAGCACCGTGCGCAGACGGGTGGTTCGGACCGAGGTTGAGGAACATGAAGTCCTCATTTTCGGTGCCGCGCTTCATCCCCCACTCTTCCGGTTTGAAGGTCAGGGCTTCCATCTCCAGATCCTGTTTGGCTTTGGTCAGCTCAAACGGCGAGAATTCGGTAGCGCGCGCCGGGTAATCTTTACGCAGCGGGTGACCTTTCCAGGTTTGCGGCATCATGATGCGGCGCAGGTTCGGGTGACCGTCGAATGTAATGCCAAATAGATCCCAGGTTTCACGCTCATACCAGTTAGCGTTCGGGAATAATTTGGTAAAGGTCGGTACGTGCAGGTCGTTTTCTGCCAGCGCCACCTTCAGCATGATGTCGCGGTTACGATCGATAGAAATCAGATGGTAGAAAACGGAAAAATCCGCGGCAGGTAACCCTTCGCGGTGTGTGCGCAGACGTTCGTCCATGCCGTGTAAGTCAAACAGCATGACGTAAGGTTTCGGCAGTTTCTTTAAGAAATCGCCCACTTCCAGTAATTGTTCACGCTTGATCCACACAACGGGAACCCCGGTGCGAGTCGCCTGAACAGTAAAGGCATCCGGCCCAAAACGGTTGCGCAGTTCGCCAATCACCGGATCATCAAGATGATCGCGGGTCTGCCAGGCGGGTTCTTGCGCGGTTAAGTCGGTCATATTGTTCACCATTGCAAATGGTCCGTGGTGACTGTCGGCGCAGTAAGCTTCGCGAAATAGATTTAGGAATAAGCGAAGAAAATTCCCTTTGCCGACAGGCGCAAATTAAATCTCGTCAGGTGTACGCAGGTTGGTAACGGCAATGCGTTCACCGCGCTTGCGTTCGCGCTCTGATTGCATATTGGCGCGATAAACGCCCTGATCGCCAACCACCCAGGAGAGCGGACGACGTTCTTTACCGATAGATTCCTGCAACAGCATCAGTGCCTGCATGTACGCTTCAGGACGCGGCGGACAGCCCGGGATATACACATCAACCGGGATGAATTTATCAACGCCCTGCACAACGGAATAAATATCGTACATACCGCCGGAGTTGGCACAGGCACCCATTGAGATAACCCATTTTGGTTCCAGCATCTGGTCATACAAACGCTGAATAACCGGTGCCATTTTGGTAAAGCAGGTTCCTGCAACCACCATCAGGTCAGCCTGACGCGGCGAAGCACGCAATACTTCAGCGCCAAAACGCGCCACGTCATGCACCGCGGTAAACGAAGTCACCATCTCAACGTAACAGCAGGAAAGACCGAAGTTATACGGCCAAATTGAGTTTTTACGACCCCAGTTAACCATGTCATTGAGCTTGCCCATAAACACGTTTTTGTTAACTTCTTGCTCCAGAGGGTCGGTTACGATCTCCTGCTTTTGCAGGGGGTAACGGTCATTCTCACCGTTGGGATCTATGCGGGTGAGCGTATAATCCATCTTAATGCCTCGCGGTTAGCGTTGACGATTAGCGATACTGTTCGTTTCCGGGTTCATACGCTCGCGGCGTGAACGCGCGGGCGTCCAGTCCAGCGCGCCAATACGCACCAGATAAACCAGACCTGCCAGTAACACAAAAATAAAAATTGCAGCTTCCACAAAGCCTACCCAGCCGCTTTCGCGGATAGAGGTTGACCATGCGAACAGATACAGCGCTTCAACGTCGAAGATAACGAAGAACATGGCCACCAGATAAAACTTGGCGGACAGGCGTAAGCGGGCGGAGCCGACCGAGTCGATACCGGATTCAAACGGAACGTTTTTTGACCTCGCGCGTGCGCGACCGCCTAAAAACCAACCGCCTACCAGCATCAGGCAACACAGGCCAATGGCAACGATAAGAAAGATAGCGAATGCCCAGTGATGAGCGATGACTTCAGTGGATGTTGACATACTCATTGCTTACTCATCAAAAGTAGCGCCTGATTCTCTGCTCTTTACGGCAGATGGACGCCACATCGATTCATGGGGAGGAATAAAAAAACCTTACAATAACTGCAGAAACTATTTTATACAGCTAATTGATGTGGTCTTTTACTCCTTTCTATAACCTTTTGTCAACTTTAACAAAGGTTTCTTCACACTGATTTACACAATGACAACAACATTTGCATTTGGCGCCCTTTCTCCCCAGATCATTGACGACTCCAGGAAAATTAGATGTTGTTGAATCGTGTCCGTTGTGAAGCAATGGAAAAAATACGGGTCTATTTTGACAGGAATTTGTGTCGATTCCTCCCCCCAAAAGAGAGTATTTTCTTGATCTGTGACACGCTTTTGTCATTCTATAACAAAAATGCAGCAACAAATTCACGTATTTTTTAACATTATTGTAGCAGGAGATTTTTTTCAGGTGATTATTTGTGCGTACGGGGCGTGAATCTCTGGTGATTGAAAAATGAACAGTTTTGTGCGTTCTGCACGATACGAGGAAAGCTTTTTACTAAAAAAAAGCCGCTGGGGTTTAAAATAAACCCAGCGGTTCGTTTTTACACTATTGTCTCAGGAATTATCTATCGTCCGTCGATTACTCGATATCCCTTTCAATCAACAATGAGTCATCTCCTTCCGGAGCAGACATTGGGCTGTATTGCCACGGATTATGGTAGCTCTCCATCGCCTGATAGATCACCTGGGCCAGCTCATTATTACTGGACGGGTCATAGCACAGCAAATATTCGGTATCAGGTAGCGGCGGTAAGCCATCTACTCCACTCAGCACACGCAGGTCCGGACTCATCATCTCGACCGGCCTTGCCGTCACGCCAAGACCGGCTTTCACTGCCGCACGAACGGCCGGAAGCGTCGAGGCGACATAAGCCAGTCGCCAGGGAATATCTGCTTTATTAAGCGTCGCCAGCACCATATCGCGAAACGGACTTGGATCATCCAGCAACACAAGAGGGATCGGCTCACCTTTTTGCAATACGTATTCCGCTGCGCAGTACCAGTGTGTTGGCGAGGTACGCAGGTTCAATGCCTTAAAGGTAGAAGGACGATGGGTGGTTACCATCAAATCCACTTCCTGGGATTCCAGCATTTCTGCCATGTAGGCATTACGTTTAACGCGGACATCCAGCGCTAGTTTCGGATAAACCGAACTCACGCGATTTAACAGGAAAGGTAAGATCGTATCGGCAGATTCATCTGAAGCACCGATAGTTAACACGCCCTGAAGATTACTGAACATTAATGATGAGCAGGCCTCATCATTAAAACGCAGGATTTTCCTGGCGTAACCAAGAAGTTGAATGCCATGTTCAGTTAACAGTTTGTTGCGACCGTGACGAGCGAACAGTTCTTTCCCAACGAGTTGTTCCAGACGCTGCATTTGCTGACTTACGGCGGACTGAGTACGACACACAGCGGCAGCTGCGGCAGCAAAAGTGTTCAGATCGGCAACAGCAACAAATGTTCTCAGCAGATCGAGGTCGAGGTTAATTATCGGACGATTTGCACTTATCATATATTATCACTTACTGGCGGCTCATACTGAGCTGGTTAATGCTGTGCACACACAAACAAGCAATTCCATTTGTAATGTGCCTCCCTGGCAGTTTCATCCGGAACCCGGACGAAAGTAAAAATGCATATGAGTTGCACTAAAAAAGTGACTCACATTGTTCCGTTATAATGCCTGAAGTAGATCACAGAATATATCTTCAGGGATCGCATATCTATTAAGTTACTCACTCTTTTCTATTTATGACATGCGCGTGTTTGTATAAATGTAAATGTGAGTCCTTGTTCCACTCTCGTACAGCATCGCTGGTCATACGCGAACACGTACAAACAGCAATGGTGAGGCGGCATCAAGAGCAGGGATCCGTCATTTATGCAAGCATTTTACCCCAAAAACCTTTTATTTATAAGGGTCATTGCGAATTATCTGATGCAAAGTTATGTTATGTTAGGCAAAGTAATCTTCTATTATTAATAAGCACAACAAAACCTTTTTGAATATTAAATAATAATTAATTAGCATCATCCCCATTCATTAATTCCGCTTAACAATAGTTTCACGCCTTGCCCCCATTGTGACACCTCGGAAATCATCACGCTGTTAAACTCTCCGTAATGCGGAAATATCATCATCGCGATTCAGTAGTGAATTCTTAAACGAGGCATTTTCACACAATCATCTTACAGATAAAAAAACCACACTTACAATTAAGAATCAGAACAATTCACTACATAACATTACTTATTAAGCATATGCACCTCATTATTTTGCCATTATTAAGTTATTAACAGCACAATCGAGCCTTCCCCTCTGGCAAAATCTTATTCTGCAGACCTTCAAAACACCGTCCTGGGGGAGTACATTGTTCTAAGCTGACTTCCACGGCAGGGAGTGGCGATAACAGCAAAAAAGGTCAAGATTCATGTCCCCCATTGAAAAATCCAGCAAATTAGAGAATGTCTGTTATGACATCCGTGGTCCGGTGCTGAAAGAAGCAAAACGCCTGGAAGAAGAAGGTAACAAGGTACTGAAACTGAACATCGGCAACCCTGCCCCGTTCGGTTTTGACGCGCCAGATGAAATTCTCGTTGACGTGATACGCAACCTGCCTACCGCTCAAGGGTATTGCGATTCCAAAGGTCTTTACTCCGCGCGTAAAGCCATCATGCAGCACTACCAGGCTCGTGGCATGCGTGATGTTACCGTGGAAGATATTTACATCGGCAATGGTGTATCGGAGCTTATCGTTCAGGCAATGCAGGCATTGCTGAACAGCGGGGACGAAATGTTGGTTCCTGCACCTGATTACCCACTATGGACCGCAGCGGTTTCGCTCTCCAGCGGTAAAGCGGTGCATTATCTTTGCGATGAATCCTCTGACTGGTTCCCAGACCTCGATGATATTCGCGCTAAAATTACGCCTCGTACGCGTGGGATCGTTATTATCAACCCAAATAACCCAACCGGCGCGGTATATTCCAAAGAGCTTTTAATGGAGATTGTGGAGATTGCACGTCAGCATAATCTCATTATCTTCGCCGATGAAATTTATGACAAAATTCTCTACGACGACGCTGAGCATCACTCCATTGCGCCGCTGGCACCTGACCTGCTGACCATTACCTTTAACGGACTGTCGAAAACGTACCGCGTTGCAGGCTTCCGTCAGGGGTGGATGGTGTTGAACGGGCCGAAAAAACACGCCAAAGGTTACATCGAAGGTCTGGAAATGCTGGCTTCAATGCGCCTGTGTGCTAACGTTCCTGCGCAACACGCCATTCAGACCGCACTGGGTGGTTATCAGAGCATCAGTGAATTTATTACCCCTGGCGGTCGTCTTTATGAGCAGCGTAACCGCGCGTGGGAATTGATCAACGATATTCCGGGCGTTTCCTGCGTGAAACCTCGTGGTGCGCTGTATATGTTCCCGAAAATCGACGCCAAACGCTTTAACATTCACGACGATCAGAAAATGGTGCTGGATTTCCTGTTGCAGGAAAAAGTCCTGTTGGTGCAAGGGACGGCATTCAACTGGCCGTGGCCGGATCACTTCCGCATTGTCACGCTACCGCGTGTCGATGATATCGAGCTGTCTTTGAGCAAGTTCGCGCGTTTCCTTTCTGGTTATCATCAGCTGTAATCTTAATTTCACTGCCGGAGATTGCATCCGGCAGTGTTATCCCGCCACAATGACCTGATGATGTCATCATACGTAAGGTCACTATGAAACAGAGCCATTTTTTTGCCCATCTCTCCCGCCTGAAACTCATTAACCGCTGGCCGCTAATGCGCAACGTGCGGACGGAAAATGTGTCCGAACACAGTTTGCAGGTAGCGATGGTCGCCCATGCGCTGGCAGCTATCAAAAATCGTAAATTTGGCGGTAATGTCAACGCCGAACGTATCGCTTTACTGGCGATGTACCACGATGCTTCAGAAGTGCTCACCGGAGATCTCCCTACTCCGGTGAAATACTTCAATTCGCAAATCGCTCAGGAATACAAGGCTATTGAAAAAATCGCTCAGCAAAAACTGGTCGATATGGTTCCGGAAGAGCTGCAGGATATCTTTGCGCCGTTAATTGACGAGCATGCATATAGCGATGAAGAAAAATCGCTGGTGAAACAGGCAGATGCACTGTGTGCATATCTGAAATGCCTGGAAGAACTTGCGGCCGGAAATAATGAATTCTTGCTGGCAAAAACGCGACTGGAAGCGACGCTTGAAGCGCGCCGCAGCCAGGAGATGGACTACTTCATGGAAGTATTTGTTCCCAGCTTCCATCTTTCGCTCGATGAGATTAGCCAGGATTCACCGCTGTAAGCAGTCGGAGTCTGCGTCGCATCAGGCAATAAGCGCCGGATGCGACATCAGGCTCTTGTCAAAACGGAAACAGCATCGGGATCATCACCACACAAACCGCCATCACGATAATGGTGAACGGTACCCCCAACTTCACAAAGTCACTGAAGCTGTAATTTCCCGGACCTAAAACCAGTGTGTTAACCGGTGAAGAAACCGGCGTCATAAAGGCGGCGGATGCTGCCATCGCCACGACCATCGCAAATGGATAAGGCGACACACCCATCGTTTTGGCAGCAGCCAGCGCAATCGGAGCCATCAACACCGCCGTCGCGGTATTAGAGATAAATAGCCCAATAACCGCTGACAAGACAAACAAACAACCCAGCATCATATGTGGCCCGTAACCGCCGCCAATGTCCATCAGCCCTTTCACCGCCAGCGCGACACCTCCCGTTTTCTGTAATGCCACAGCAAATGGCATCATCCCAACGATCAAAATAATGCTCGGCCAGTGAATGGATTTATAGGCGCTTTCAGCATCTATACAGCGGAATTTCCCCATCAGCAGGCAGGCGATAATAGCGGCAACAGGATTAGGAATTTCATCGGTCAGCATTAACGCCACCATTAGCACCAGACAGAAAATCGCATGGGGTGCCTGGCTGTGCGCGGGCGATGCTTCACTCACCTCTTCCGGTAAGTTCAGCGCTACGAAGTCGCGGCCCTGTTTGGCCAGCATACCGATCAGTTTCCAGTTACCCACAACCAGGATGATATCGCCCAGCTGCAGAGGCTCATCCGCCAGCGAACCTTCCAGCGCCACGCCATTGCGCTTTAGCCCCACTACATTCAATCCGTAGCGGGTACGAAAACCAATTTCGCGCACCGATTTACCAATAAGTTCTGACTCAGGAATTAATGAAATCTCTGCCATGCCCACATCAAGGGCCTGGTCAGAAAAATACTCGCCGCGCAGTACCATCGGCTCCAGCAATTGCTCACTACAAAATTGCCGGAGATCGACATCAGCCGCAGACATATCAATAAGCAAAACGTCACGCGCGCGAAATTCAGAAACCCCATTAACGTTCACGATAACGCGACGAAAACGCCGCCAGCGTTCAACACCGATGACGTTAGCACCATAACGTTCACGTAATTTGAGATCGTCCAGCCGTTGACCAATCATTGGCGATCCGGGGCGAATAGCCAGACGTCGCGCACGCCCGGTCAGTCGATATTCACGGATAAGATCGCGAAAGGTTCGGCGCGTCCAGCCTTCGCGCTGCGGGGTCTGGGTATCCCCTTTCAGCATGAAACGCATCACTAACATATACAAAATACCCAGCACCAGCACGACCAGGCCAATAGGTGTTACGCTAAAGAAACTAAAACCATGATAGCCTTCACGCAGCAATTCACTGTTGACTACCAGGTTCGGCGGCGTCGCCACCAGCGTCATCATGCCGCTTATCAGCCCGGCAAAACTTAACGGCATCATCAGGCGCGACGGCGACGTTTGCATACGCATGGCAACGCTTAACACCACGGGAATAAAGATAGCGACAACGCCGGTTGAACTCATAAACGCGCCAAGCCCCGCGACGGTCAGCATCAACAAAACCAACATTTTGATTTCACTGTTGCCCGCCACTTTGACCAGCCATGTCCCCATTACAGTGGCAACACCGGTACGGACCAAACCATCGCCAATAATAAACAAGGCGGCAATCAGGACAACGTTAGGATCGGAAAAGCCGGAAAATACTTCGGGGACCGTCAGCGTTCCGCTTAATGCAAACGCGACAATAACAAACAAAGCGACCGCATCCATACGCACTCTGCCCGTCGCAAACAAGACGATGGCAACGGCCAGTAATGAAAGAACCCAAATCAATTCACCGTTCACAACTTATCCTTGTTAATTGAGGGGGATAACTTGATTCTGCCATAAAAAAGCCCCGACGAGACGGGGCTAAATCATGATCAGGTGTTTCACTGAATAATAACATCGCCATTTGGCTGTTTGGTCACAGTAATTTGCTCCAGACTGTGGAGGACTAAATCGACTTCATTCAGGCGCGGGGTATCTGCCGGGGCATTAACCGCAATAACATGGCAACCCGCCGCCAGACCTGAAAGCACGCCAGCGGGAGCATCTTCCACCACAACACACTCCTGCGGCGCAAGCCCCAGCAGCTGCGCGCCTAACAGATACGCATCAGGTTCTGGTTTTCCGCGCTTCACCCGCTCAGCGGTTACAAACACCTCTGGCGCGGGAAGCCCCGCTATTTTATGACGCGCTCGCGCTACCGGCATGGAGCCAGAAGTCACAATAGCCCACGGAATACCTGCTTTATTCAAATGATTGAGTAAGGCGATTGCCCCCGGAAGCGCGGTAATACCTTCGGTTTCCGTGGCCTCGATGTGCTCCAGACGCGTAAACTCGGCGGCAATGTCTGCCTCGGATTTGCCCGCCATAAAATGGCGCAGAGAGGTGATCGCCTGTTTACCGTGAATGAAAGCCAGCACCTCTTCCGGCGATAACCCATGACGTCTGGCCCAGTTGCTCCACGCCCGTTCTACCGCAGGCAGGGAATCCACCAGCGTTCCATCAAGATCAAACAGAAAACCTTTGCACCGCACGCGGGCCTCCTCAGGCGTTAATAATTTGATTAATTTCGTTGGCGCTCAAATGGTACTGACGCGGGCAGGCATGCCACACATTAAGCATGCGCTGATATTTTTCCCACATTGGCGTTTGGGCGTTAAAACCGTGAGTTCCAGCGTCAAAATGGGTATAGCGCCCTTCCACATTAACCATAAAGCGGACATAACCGAGGTAACGTGCTTCAGTGGCGGCGTCAAAGCCGAGGAAGGTGACACGACGTTCATCGATGGATTGCTGGTCCTGCAAATTAGACCAGGAAACATGCAACGCATGATACATCTCCATAATGTCGATGATAGTGCGGCAGGTTTCTTCTTTCAGCTCGCCAAACTCGCGATCCAGTTCACGCATCTGTAATCCATAACCACGCTCAATGATTGTTTGCAGGCGACGGTAACGTTCAGCATTTGCCGGATCGAGCATAGTCATCATCTTGTACTGGTTAGACAAAATAAGACGTTGCGCGTTGGTCATTTCCATTATTGACTCCTGTATCACTCTACTACGGTGAAAAAAAAGAAGGCTGAGTATGCCTTCTTTTATATGCGTAATCAGGGGTCAATTACAAATCATCAAGGAAAGTTTTATCCAGTTGTTTGAAGGCACGCTTAAGCGTGTCAGCTAATGCCTGGTAATCAGGCTTGCCTTCAACGGGTGCCAACACCTGTCCAGACTCCTGCAATTTACCGCGAACGTCATAAAACCAGTTGAGGATTGCAGGAGGTAATGGCGTTACAGAACGCTTGCCCAGCCACCACAATCCCTGCATGGGTAAACTTAAGGCGAACAGCGCAGTGGCAACTGCCGGCCCAAGCTGACCGCCCAGGGCAATCTGCCAGCAGAGAGTAAATACGGCGATCGGCGGCATAAAACGGATCGCATAACACGTCATCTTGATAACGCGATTTTCGACAAAGACTGGGGCAAGGCGTTTTTCCAGCGGCCACGTCTTTGAGTAATGCTGTCCCCGGCGAAACAAGCTAAAAAAATTAACAGAACGATTATCCGGCGTTGACATGCTTCACCTCAACTTCACATATAAAGATTCAAAAATTTGTGCAAATTCACAACTCAGCGGGACAACGTTCAAAACATTTTGTCTTCCATACCCACTATCAGGTATCCTTTAGCAGCCTGAAGGCCTAAGTAGTACATATTCATTGAGTCGTCAAATTCATATACATTATGCCATTGGCTGAAAATTACGCAAAATGGCATAGACTCAAGATATTTCTTCCATCATGCAAAAAAAATTTGCAGTGCATGATGTTAATCATAAATGTCGGTGTCATCATGCGCTACGCTCTATGGCTCCCTGACGTTTTTTTAGCCACGTATCAATTATAGGTACTTCCATGTCGAGTAAGTTAGTACTGGTTCTGAACTGCGGTAGTTCTTCACTGAAATTTGCCATCATCGATGCAGTAAATGGTGAAGAGTACCTTTCTGGTTTAGCCGAATGTTTCCACCTGCCCGAAGCACGTATCAAATGGAAAATGGACGGCAATAAACAGGAAGCGGCTTTAGGTGCAGGCGCCGCTCACAGCGAAGCGCTCAACTTTATCGTTAATACTATTCTGGCACAAAAACCAGAACTGTCTGCGCAGCTGACTGCTATCGGTCACCGTATCGTACACGGCGGCGAAAAGTATACCAGCTCCGTAGTGATCGATGAGTCTGTTATTCAGGGTATCAAAGATGCAGCTTCTTTTGCACCGCTGCACAACCCGGCTCACCTGATCGGTATCGAAGAAGCTCTGAAATCTTTCCCACAGCTGAAAGACAAAAACGTTGCTGTATTTGACACCGCGTTCCACCAGACTATGCCGGAAGAGTCTTACCTCTACGCCCTGCCGTACAACCTGTACAAAGAGCACGGCATCCGTCGTTACGGCGCGCACGGCACCAGCCACTTCTATGTAACCCAGGAAGCGGCAAAAATGCTGAACAAACCGGTAGAAGAACTGAACATCATCACCTGCCACCTGGGCAACGGTGGTTCCGTTTCTGCTATCCGCAACGGTAAATGCGTTGACACCTCTATGGGCCTGACCCCGCTGGAAGGTCTGGTCATGGGTACCCGTTCTGGTGATATCGATCCGGCGATCATCTTCCACCTGCACGACACCCTGGGCATGAGCGTTGACGCAATCAACAAACTGCTGACCAAAGAGTCTGGCCTGCTGGGTCTGACCGAAGTGACCAGCGACTGCCGCTATGTTGAAGACAACTACGCGACGAAAGAAGACGCGAAGCGCGCAATGGACGTTTACTGCCACCGCCTGGCCAAATACATCGGTGCCTACACTGCGCTGATGGATGGTCGTCTGGACGCTGTTGTATTCACCGGTGGTATCGGTGAAAATGCCGCGATGGTTCGTGAACTGTCTCTGGGCAAACTGGGCGTGCTGGGCTTTGAAGTTGATCATGAACGCAACCTGGCTGCACGTTTCGGCAAATCTGGTTTCATCAACAAAGAAGGTACCCGTCCTGCGGTGGTTATCCCAACCAACGAAGAACTGGTTATCGCGCAAGACGCGAGCCGCCTGACTGCCTGATTTCACACCGCCAGCTCAGCTGGCGGTGCTGTTTTGTAACCCGCCAAATCGGCGGTAACGAAAGAGGATAAACCGTGTCCCGTATTATTATGCTGATCCCTACCGGAACCAGCGTCGGTCTGACCAGCGTCAGCCTTGGCGTGATCCGTGCAATGGAACGCAAAGGCGTTCGTCTGAGCGTTTTCAAACCTATCGCTCAGCCGCGTACCGGTGGCGATGCGCCCGATCAGACTACGACTATCGTGCGTGCGAACTCTTCCACCACGACGGCCGCTGAACCGCTGAAAATGAGCTACGTTGAAGGTCTGCTTTCCAGCAATCAGAAAGATGTGCTGATGGAAGAGATCATCGCGAACTACCACGCTAACACCAAAGACGCTGAAGTCGTTCTGGTTGAAGGTCTGGTCCCGACACGTAAACACCAGTTTGCCCAGTCTCTGAACTACGAAATCGCTAAAACGCTGAATGCGGAAATCGTCTTCGTTATGTCTCAGGGCACTGACACCCCGGAACAGCTGAAAGAGCGTATCGAACTGACCCGCAACAGCTTCGGCGGTGCAAAAAACACCAATATTACCGGCGTTATCGTTAACAAACTGAACGCTCCGGTTGATGAGCAGGGTCGTACTCGCCCGGATCTGTCCGAGATTTTTGACGACTCCACCAAAGCAAAAGTGAACAACGTTGATCCGGCGAAGCTGCAAGAATCCAGCCCTCTGCCGGTTCTCGGCGCTGTGCCGTGGAGCTTTGACCTGATCGCGACTCGTGCGATCGATATGGCTCGCCACCTGAATGCGACCATCATCAACGAAGGCGACATCAATACTCGCCGCGTTAAATCCGTCACTTTCTGCGCACGCAGCATTCCGCACATGCTGGAGCACTTCCGTGCCGGTTCTCTGCTGGTGACTTCCGCAGACCGCCCTGACGTGCTGGTTGCCGCGTGCCTGGCTGCCATGAACGGCGTAGAAATCGGTGCCCTGCTGCTGACTGGCGGCTACGAAATGGACGCGCGCATTTCTAAACTGTGCGAACGTGCTTTCGCTACCGGCCTGCCGGTATTTATGGTGAACACCAACACCTGGCAGACTTCTCTGAGCCTGCAGAGCTTCAACCTGGAAGTTCCGGTTGACGATCACGAGCGTATCGAGAAAGTTCAGGAATACGTTGCTAACTACATCAACGCTGACTGGATCGATTCTCTGACTGCCACTTCTGAGCGCAGCCGTCGTCTGTCTCCGCCAGCGTTCCGTTATCAGCTGACCGAACTTGCGCGCAAAGCGGGCAAACGTATCGTTCTGCCGGAAGGTGACGAACCGCGTACCGTTAAAGCAGCCGCTATCTGTGCTGAACGTGGTATCGCAACTTGCGTACTGCTGGGTAATCCAGCAGAGATCAACCGTGTTGCAGCCTCTCAGGGTGTAGAACTGGGTGCAGGCATTGAAATCGTTGATCCAGAAGTGGTTCGCGAAAACTATGTTGGTCGTCTGGTCGAACTGCGTAAGAACAAAGGCATGACCGAAACCGTTGCCCGCGAACAGCTGGAAGACAACGTGGTTCTCGGTACGCTGATGCTGGAACAAGATGAAGTTGATGGTCTGGTTTCCGGTGCTGTTCACACCACCGCAAACACCATCCGTCCGCCGCTGCAGCTGATCAAAACTGCACCGGGCAGCTCCCTGGTATCTTCCGTGTTCTTCATGCTGTTGCCGGAACAGGTTTACGTTTACGGTGACTGTGCGATCAACCCGGATCCGACCGCAGAACAGCTGGCAGAAATCGCGATTCAGTCCGCTGATTCCGCTGCGGCCTTCGGTATCGAACCGCGCGTTGCTATGCTCTCCTACTCCACCGGTACTTCTGGTGCTGGTAGCGACGTAGAAAAAGTTCGCGAAGCAACTCGTCTGGCGCAGGAAAAACGTCCTGATCTGATGATCGACGGTCCGCTGCAGTACGACGCTGCGGTAATGGCTGACGTTGCGAAATCCAAAGCACCGAACTCTCCGGTTGCAGGTCGCGCTACCGTGTTCATCTTCCCGGATCTGAACACCGGTAACACCACCTACAAAGCGGTACAGCGTTCTGCTGACCTGATCTCTATCGGACCGATGCTGCAGGGTATGCGCAAGCCGGTTAACGACCTGTCCCGTGGCGCACTGGTTGATGATATCGTCTACACCATCGCGCTGACTGCGATTCAGTCTGCACAGCAGCAGTAATCTCGTCATCATCCGCAGCTTTGCGCTGCGGATATCTGAACCGGAAATAGTCACTATTTCCGGTTTTTTATTCTATTAATTTGCATTAATCCTTTCTGATTATCTTGCTTAACTGCGCTGCATCAATGAATTGCGCCATCTCACTTTGCATACTTACCACTTTGTTTTGTGCAAGGGAATATTTGCGCTATGTCCGCAATCACTGAATCTAAACCAACAAGAAGATGGGCAATGCCCGATACGTTGGTGATTATCTTTTTTGTTGCCATTTTAACCAGCCTTGCCACCTGGGTAGTTCCGGTGGGCATGTTTGACAGTCAGGAAGTGCAGTATCAGGTTGATGGTCAAACAAAAACACGCAAAGTCGTAGATCCACACTCATTTCGCATTCTGACTAACGAAGCAGGCGAACCTGAGTATCACCGCGTACAGCTGTTCACGACGGGCGATGAACGCCCGGGTCTGATGAACTTCCCGTTTGAAGGGTTAACCTCAGGATCGAAATACGGGACAGCCGTTGGCATCATCATGTTTATGCTGGTGATTGGCGGCGCGTTTGGCATTGTGATGCGTACAGGAACCATTGATAACGGTATCCTGGCGCTTATTCGCCATACCCGCGGAAATGAAATTCTCTTTATTCCTGCGCTGTTTATTCTGTTTTCACTTGGCGGCGCAATATTTGGTATGGGAGAAGAGGCCGTCGCCTTTGCCATTATCATCGCACCGCTAATGGTCCGGCTGGGCTATGACAGTATTACCACCGTCCTTGTGACCTATATTGCCACGCAAATCGGTTTTGCCAGTTCGTGGATGAACCCGTTTTGTGTGGTTGTTGCTCAGGGTATTGCCGGCGTTCCGGTGCTTTCTGGCTCCGGGTTGCGCATCGTGGTGTGGGTTATCGCCACTCTGATTGGCCTGATCTTTACCATGGTGTACGCCTCACGAGTGAAAAAGAATCCTCTTCTGTCACGCGTGCATGAGTCCGACCGCTTCTTTCGTGAAAAGCAGGCTGATGTTGAACAACGTCCGTTTACCTTTGGTGACTGGCTGGTATTGATTGTCCTGACCGCCGTAATGGTCTGGGTTATTTGGGGCGTGATCGTTAATGCCTGGTTTATTCCTGAAATTGCCAGCCAGTTCTTCACCATGGGTCTGGTGATTGGCATCATCGGCGTTGTTTTCCGCCTTAACGGCATGACGGTTAATACCATGGCTTCATCCTTTACCGAAGGGGCGCGAATGATGATCGCCCCTGCCCTGCTGGTGGGTTTCGCCAAAGGGATTTTGCTGCTGGTCGGTAATGGTGAAGCGGGTGATGCCAGCGTGTTAAATACCATCCTCAACAGCATTGCCAATGCCATTAGCGGTCTGGATAACGCAGTCGCGGCCTGGTTTATGTTGCTCTTCCAGGCGGTATTTAATTTCTTCGTGACGTCCGGTTCTGGTCAGGCGGCGTTAACCATGCCGTTACTGGCACCGCTTGGCGATCTGGTCGGTGTTAACCGTCAGGTTACCGTGCTGGCGTTCCAGTTTGGTGATGGCTTCAGCCACATCATTTACCCAACCTCAGCTTCGTTAATGGCGACGCTCGGTGTTTGCCGGGTGGACTTCCGTAACTGGCTGAAGGTGGGTGCGACCCTGCTTGGACTGCTGTTTATTATGTCCAGCGTCGTGGTGATCGGCGCTCAGTTGATGGGCTACCACTAAAAATGTTAAGAGCCGCGATTGCGGCTCTTTTTTCATTCTGCCGTTTCAGTCTCTACGGCTTCATTTTTGGCATTGCGCTTCATCCACAACGCCAGCGCTTTCAGCGAGTCTGGAGTGAACTCATCGCAGCGTGCGGTGATTTCTTCCGGCGTCAGCCAGCAAACTTCACTGACTTCATCTTCCTGTAGAGCGAAGGGACCGTGAGAGACGCAGCTGAACAACGCGCCCCAGACACGGCAATTTTTATCTTCGAAATAGAACTGCCCGTGCTCGGCAAAGGGGACACCGGCAATGCCCAACTCTTCTTCCGCTTCGCGACGCGCGGATTCCAGCAGCTGCTCATCGGCCTGGACTACACCGCCTGCGGTCGCATCTAACATGCCGGGTAAAAAGTCTTTTGTCTCGGTACGACGCTGGACCAGAATTTTGCCCATGCCATCATGCACGACGATATAAGTTGCACGATGACGCAGACACTGTGCCCGCATTTGTTCCCGGCTGGCTTGTGCAATGACTTCGTTCTCTTCATTGACAATATCCACCCATTCAGTACTTGCCAAACGACGCTGTTCCATTATCAGGAAACCTTCTTTTTCTGGCGCTCTTACGGCGCATTTTGAGTTGTGGGTAAATTACGGATTAATCGCGACCTGCGCAATGATACTTTGATCATTGAGTGCGATTACACTAAGTACGTCATTATCCAGCATGCCATAACTCGCCGGATTACCGCCTTTCGGAATACTCACCGAGCCGGGGTTGAAGTGGAAAATCTCCCCCCGCTGTTCTGCCACTGGCAGATGGGTATGACCGTACACCAGCACATCGTTCTGGTTTAAAGCAGGTAGATTTTCCGGGCCAAAAAGATGACCATGCGTCAAAAACAGACGTTGTTTTTCCAGTAATACCTGTTGCCACGGCGCGGTTATCGGGAAATGCAGCAGCATTTGATCCACTTCGCTGTCGCAGTTGCCGCGCACAGCGATAACCTTATGTGCCACTTCATTAAGCCGTTCAGCGACTTTGGCTGGCGCGTAACCCTCCGGTAAAGCATTACGCGGGCCATGATTCAACACGTCGCCAAGGATCACCAGCCACTGGGCACCGCTTTGGACAAACAACTCCAGAACACGTTCCGTCGCCGGTAACGACCCATGAATGTCCGATGCAAACATCAGTTTCATCACTCACTCCTCGTCGAAAAAACGTAAGCTATGATACTGGATTCTGTCGTTGCTATCAGCCAGATTGCTTCGCCGAAAGTGCAATAAAACGCTGGACAGACGCTCGCTGCCACTGGAATGTCGCATAATCCACCAGGCGTTCCGGCACCTCATCGCCATGTAGTACCAGGCGGTTAATCATTAGCGCCAGATCAGTATCAGCAATGCACCATTCACCAAATAAATTCGGCTGACCCAGTGCTAACAAATGTTCTGCCATCGCGAACAGTTTCTCTGCACTGGCTTTTCCCTCGGCCGTTAGTGGCGCTTTTTTCGCCCCCGCAAAGACAACATCCGTCGGGCGTTCTTCGCGGATGGGCATCAGATCGCTGCGCAGCCAGGCCTGAATCTGTCGTGCTCGCGCACGATTTTCTAAATCAAGCGGATAAATACGTTCCCAGGTCGGTGGCGCAAATCGATCTTCCAGATACTCCGCAATGGCAGAAGATTCACTCAACTCAAAATCATCGATTTGTAATAACGGCACACGGCGTGTCTGACCGTAACCTTGCCACGTCGGCTGCAAATGTTCACCGCTGTCGAGGTCGATGGTCTTGATATGAAACGACAGGCCTTTCTCCTGCAACGCCACCCAGGCGGATAACACATAAGGGGAGAAAAAATGGGCATCTGACCAAAGCGTGATAGCGGGTTTACTCATTATGTCCTCGGCAATAAAGGGGGCTTGCTATCAAACTATAGAGCCTTTTTGTCACTGTCACGTGACGAATACTCACGCAAGTCGCCGCGCTTTCTATACTTGTGGTGTTCAGATGATTAGACAACCGGAGCTGCAATGATCGATCTCTATTTCGCCCCGACACCCAATGGTCACAAAATTACGCTGTTTCTCGAAGAAGCAGGGCTGGATTATCGCTTAATAAAGGTAGACCTGGGGAAAGGAGGTCAGTTTCGCCCGGAATTTTTGCGCATTTCGCCTAACAACAAAATTCCGGCAATTGTTGATCATTCTCCAGCCGATGGCGGCGAACCGCTAAGCCTCTTTGAGTCTGGTGCCATTTTGTTGTATCTGGCTGAGAAAACGGGACTCTTTTTGAGTCATGAAACGCGTGAACGCGCCGTCACATTACAGTGGTTATTCTGGCAGGTAGGCGGACTGGGGCCGATGCTTGGGCAAAATCATCATTTTAATCACGCAGCCCCCCAAACCATTCCTTACGCTATTGAACGTTATCAGGTTGAAACTCAGCGTCTGTACCATGTACTGAACAAGCGGCTGGAAAATTCGCCCTGGCTGGGAGGCGAGAACTACAGCATTGCGGATATTGCCTGCTGGCCGTGGGTTAATGCCTGGACTCGCCAGCGAATTGACCTCGCAATGTATCCGGCAGTCAAGAACTGGCATGAGCGGATCCGTTCACGCCCTGCCACCGGGCTGGCACTGCTAAAAGCACAACACGGTGATGAGCGTTCGGATAGTTAACAGAAACAGGTTCTCGTGTATTATTTCATTCTAAGTAAAACAACGGAGAACCTGCAATGGCACAACCTGCCGCTATTATTCGTATAAAGAACCTTCGTTTACGTACGTTTATCGGAATTAAGGAAGAAGAAATTAACAACCGTCAGGATATTGTTATCAATGTGACGATCCACTACCCCGCCGATAAAGCGCGCACTAGCGAAGATATCAACGATGCGCTGAATTATCGCACCGTAACGAAAAACATTATTCAGCATGTAGAGAATAACCGTTTCTCTTTGCTGGAAAAATTAACTCAGGATGTGCTCGATATCGCACGTGAACATCACTGGGTGACGTATGCTGAAGTGGAGATCGATAAACTGCACGCGCTGCGCTACGCCGATTCGGTATCCATGACCTTAAGCTGGCAGCGTTAACCGCCATATTGGGAGGCTGCATGAACATAGTGATCACCGGAGGGACGGGATTAATTGGTCGCTATTTGATTCCACGTTTGCTGGACCTGGGCCATCAAATCACGGTAGTGACGCGTAACCCGCAGAAAGCCAGTTCCGTTCTCGGCCCTCGGGTGACACTATGGCAAGGGCTTGCCGGACAAAGCAACCTCAACGGCGTTGATGCGGTAATCAACCTGGCCGGAGAACCGATTGCTGATAAACGCTGGACTCACGAGCAAAAAGAGCGTCTCTGCCAAAGCCGCTGGAATATCACGCAAAAACTGGTCGATTTGATTAATGCCAGCGACACGCCACCGTCGGTACTCATTTCCGGCTCGGCAACGGGCTATTATGGCGACTTAGGTGAAGTGGTGGTTACCGAAGAGGAACCGCCGCATAACGAATTTACCCATAAACTCTGCGCCCGCTGGGAAGAAATTGCCTGCCGGGCACAAAGTGACAAAACGCGAGTGTGCCTGCTGCGTACCGGCGTAGTGCTGGCACCGGATGGCGGTATTCTCGGTAAAATGCTGCCGCCGTTTCGTCTTGGCCTGGGCGGGCCGATTGGTTCCGGTCGGCAGTATCTGGCCTGGATTCATATTGATGATATGGTCAACGGCATTCTCTGGCTGCTGGATAACGAGCTGCGCGGGCCATTTAATATGGTTTCGCCCTACCCGGTGCGCAATGAACAATTTGCCCATGCACTGGGTCATGCGCTGCATCGCCCGGCCATTTTGCGCGTCCCTGCGACCGCCATTCGGTTGTTAATGGGCGAATCTTCAGTTCTGGTATTAGGCGGTCAACGCGCGCTGCCAAAAAAGCTGGAAGAAGCGGGTTTTGCGTTTCGCTGGTACGATTTAGAAGAGGCGCTGGCGGATGTCGTTCGCTGATGTGGTTTACTGCAAACATCCGCCAGTTAACTCCCGGTGTTACAGGGTTAGTGGCTTGGCGCGATAAGATCGTCTGGTGAAAGTCGGGTCAGCGTCAGGATGACTTCGTGGTCAAATCCTTTTTCCATCATCTCCTGAGCAATGCGCAGGGCTTCTTCGTGTTTGCCCTGCATTGCGCCTTCTTCACGTAATCTGTCAGCAATGGTCATCAGTTTCTCCTTTTCTTGTGGTGCGCGTTCCGCTATCTCACCAATAAATGCACGGAAACGCCGGGCATCCCCCGTTTGTAATACGTAATTAAACAGGGCTTTTAGCTGTCTGTCATTAGTGTTCCCTGTAACTAGCAGCGAAACAATTTGGTCGACTAATCCCAACAGATCGCGCTGACGAATATGTTTCTGAATTAACTCCAACAGCGCCATTTTGCGATGTTGCATAATCTCGTCATCCGGCACCACGGTAATATCCACCAGCGGAAAAGCCGATGAATAAATTTTGCGGGCAATCGCAGGCTCGGCAAATTCATCAAGCCAGCAGAGTGAATATGGATAAGGGCTTCTGCAACCATGATAAAACAGCATCGGGATCACTAATGGAAGCTCTTTATAACCCGCATCAAGATGGTTTTGCATCGCCGCAATGGAATAGCGCATCATGCGAAAAGCCATTAATTCCTCTGGCTTACTTTGGTGCTCTATCACCACATAAATATAACCCGCTCCCTCCTGCGTTTTCACAGACCACAAGAGGTCGGAATAATATTGCCGCAGGTCTTCATCAATAAAACTATTTGGTTCCAGTTTAAGCGTCGTTAAATCACACAGTTTGCGCAGCGGCGCGGGAAGATGAATATCAATAAAATCCCGCGCGGTGTCTGGATGGCGTAAAAAAGATTTAAATACCGCATCATGCGGCGTGGAAGTTGTCGATATTGTCATGGCGTTCCGTCACCCCTCAAATTTAAGATGACGCGACAATAACCACGATTTACACCCAATGCAGCAGGCAGTTTTTATCTTTGGACAGCGAATTCAGAACTATTTTTAGCGGACTGCAACTTTTACATTTCAGCGGAAGCGGACTCGCAAATTCCCCATGAAATACTCCGGCAGCGTTAACCACCGGAGAGGAAATTATTTCAGCGAACCTTTAAGGAACTGTTGCAGACGAGGGCTTTGCGGGTTACCGAATAACTGCTCCGGCGCCCCTTCTTCTTCTATTTTCCCCTGATGGAGGAAAATGACGTGAGTAGAAACATGACGAGCAAAGCCCATTTCGTGAGTCACTACCACCATGGTTTTCCCCTCTTCTGCCAGTTGCTGCATAATACGCAACACTTCGCCTACCAGTTCAGGATCGAGCGCTGAAGTAGGTTCATCAAACAGTAAAACTTCCGGTTCCATCGCTAGCGCCCGCGCGATAGAAACACGCTGTTGCTGACCACCGGACAGGTGCACCGGGTATTTCCCCTGCGCACGTTCGTCTATCCCGACTTTTGCCAGATATTTCACCGCCCGCTCGCGCGCTTCCTGCTTGCTCAGGCCCAACACCTGAATCGGCGCTTCCATGACGTTTTCCAGCACCGTCATATGGCTCCAGAGATTGAAGTGCTGAAATACCATCGTCAGGCGTGTGCGCAATAAGCGCAGCTGATTTTTATCGGCGACTTTGAGTTGACCATCTTTATCGCGCACCAGATTGATCGTCTGGCCATTGACCACGATCGATCCTTCGCTCGGTTTTTCGAGGAAGTTAATGCAGCGCAGAAAGGTACTTTTACCCGATCCCGACGATCCGATGATGCTTATGACATCTCCGGCATTCGCTTGCAATGAGACCCCTTTCAGCACTTCGTGTTCGCCGTAGCGTTTGTGCAAATCGATAACGTTTAATTTATTCTCGGACATCGTATTCTCAGTGCGTTGAAGAAGGTTTCACATGCTGCAACCAGCGTTTTTCAGCTCTACGAAAGAGGCTGATCAGGACATAAGAGATGATTAAATAGAGCACCGCGGCAATGCCAAAAGCGGTAAAAGGTTGATATGTGGCGGCGTTAATATCGCGGGCAATTTTCAGCAGATCCGGCACCGTGGCAGTAAATGCCAGCGCAGTAGAGTGCAGCATCAGGATCACTTCGTTGCTGTATGCCGGTAACGCAATACGCAGCGCAGAAGGCAAAATAATGCAGCGATACATTTTAAAGGTCGAGAAGCCATAGGCTCTGGCGGCTTCAATTTCCCCATGCGGCACTGAACGGATTGCCCCGGCAAAAATCTCGGTAGTGTAAGCGCAGGTGTTAAGCGTCAGCGCCAGCACGGTACAGTTCAGGCCACTGCGGAAGAAAGCGTTAAGGAATTCGGTTCCCTTAACAATCTCAAGCGTGTACATGCCGGAATAGAACACCAGCAACTGAACATACAGCGGCGTACCGCGAAAAATATAGGTAAATAACCAGATTGGAAACTGGATGTATTTATTACTGGAGACACGACCAATCGCCAGAAACAGCGCCAGAACTCCGCCTATCACTACCGACAAAATAAGCAGCCACAGAGTGATTGCCACGCCAGTAAAGCGATAACCGTCGGTCCACAACAACGGTTTCCAGTATTCATGTAAAATTTCGATCACAGGTCAGCCCTCTTCACACCCACGGAGTAGCGGCGCTCAAGGAACAGCAGCACACCATTGGAAACGGTGGTGAAAACCAGGTAAATCACGCCACAGACGATGGCGAAATAGAACGGTTCCCAGGTACTTTTGCCTGCCAGTTGCGTGGCTTTGACCACATCTTCCAGGCCGAGTAACGAAACCAAAGCGGTAGATTTGAGAATCACCTGCCAGTTGTTGCCAATGCCTGGCAGGGCGTAACGCATCATCGCCGGAAACATGATCCGCCGAAACACTTGCCCACGAGTAAAACCGAACGCCGTCGCCGCCTCTATATGCCCTTTCGGCACAGCCATAAACGCGCCACGGAACGTTTCGGTAAAATAAGCACCGTAGATAAAACCGAGAGTAATAATACCAGCGACCATCGGATCGATATCAATCTGCCCGACGCCCATCGCCTCCGTCACCGTGTTTAGCGCAATCTGCAAACCGTAGAAAATCAGCAGCATCAATACTAAATCCGGCACGCCTCGAATCAGCGTGGTGTACCCTTCGAAAATAAGGCCCGAAAGCCGATTTTGTGAGAGCTTACCGCCAGCGCCAATTAAACCGATGATTACAGCGAGCACTACAGAGCTGATAGCCAGCTCCAGCGTGACGAGCGCACCCTGTAAAATAACACCTGAAAACCCATACAACATGCTGCCTGTCCTGTCGTGTGTGGTGAATTACCGCCTCTTGTCTCCCTCCGGATACCCGAAGGGAGCGGGCTTTCTTTCACCGATGGCGATTAACCACCATAAACATCAAAATCGAAGTACTTTTTCGCTAATTTCTCGTAAGTACCGTCAGCGCGCATTTCGGCAAAGGCTTTGTTCAGTGCCTCGCGCAGTTCGTTATCTTCTTTACGCAGGCCCATGCCGGTCCCTACGCCAAACAGTTTTTCATCTTTAACAGACGGGCCACCGAATTTGTAATCTTTACCGACGGGTTGTTTGAGGAAACCTTCGCTGGCTGCGACCTCATCCTGGAACGCGGCATCAATACGTCTGGCAGTCAGGTCAGAATAAATATTGTCCTGCCCCTGATAAGAAACGATTTCAATGCCTTTTGGTGCCCAGTGTTCGTTACCGAACGTCTCCTGGGTGGTGCCCTGCAATACGCCTATCCGTTTGCCTTTCAGCGATTCGACTGTCGGCTGAATGTCGGAATTTTTCGCCACCACCAAACGAGAATCGGCAGCGTACAGTTTGTCGGTGAAGGCTATTTCTTGCTGACGTTTTTCCGTAATGGAAAGCGATGACATGATGGCGTCAATCTTCTTCGCTTTTAAGGACGGGATTAACGCATCGAGTGGGTTTTCGACAAACGTACATTGCGTATTGATGCGTTTGCACAACTCCTTCGCCAGATCGATATCGAAGCCAACCAGTTCACCTTGTGAATTTTTTGATTCAAATGGCGCATAGGTCGGATCGGTACCGATGCGGATGTTTTGCGGAATCGCAGCAAATGCCGCAGTTGCGCTGGAGAAGGCCAGAACCAGAGAGAGCGATAGCACCAGTTTTTTCATAATGTCCTCAACTGACAGTCTTTTTATCGGGAATATTTACAGGTTTGTTACACTTATCGTGCCATAAAATTGACCATCAAGGCAAAATATCCCGCCCCGCCAGACGTATTATTTTTCATTAAAAATGCTTAAGTATGCATTTCAATGCACCACGATAGTGCAACAAACCTGGCGTGCACCATGATGATCATTCCATCAGGTACAGCTTCCCTGCGACGTATCAGTCACCGTAGACATTAAAGTCGAAATACTTTTTCGCCATCTTGTCGTAGGTGCCGTCCTGACGCAGCTCGTTAAGCGCCTTATTGAAGGCCGCCGTCAGTTCAGCATCATCTTTACGCAGCCCTACACCGGTGCCGTCACCGAAGTATTTTTTGTCTTTCACTGATGGGCCTGCAAAGGCGAAATCTTTACCGGCGGGTTGCTTAAGGAAACCTTCGCTGGCAGCAACTTCATCTTGTAACGCAGCATCCAGACGTCCTGCAGCCAGATCGGAATAGACCAAATCCTGGTTGGCATAGGCCACCACATCCACGCCTTTGCTACGCCAGGTCTCGTTAGCGTATGCTTCCTGGGTTGATCCCTGCAGCACACCAACATGTTTACCTTTCAGTGAATCCAGCGTTGGCTGAATCGGTGAACCTTTGGCGGCAATCAAACGAGAATCTGCGGCGTACAGCTTGTCAGAGAAGGCTATCTCCTGCTGACGTTTATCGGTAATGGAGAGCGACGAAATAATGGTGTCGATTTTTTTCGCTTTCAGTGAGGGGATCAGCGCGTCAAAGTCACTGGCAACCCAGGTACATTTCACCTGCATCCGTTTGCACATCTCGTTACCGAGATCGATATCAAAGCCAACAAAGTCACCTTTGGCATCTTTCGATGAGAACGGTGCGTAGGTGGTATCGGTTCCGATACGTACCGTCTCCGGTAGCGCCGCATAGCTGGAAGCCGCTGCGGAGAGACCGACTAACAAAGACAGAGCGAGAATCGACTTCTTCATACATAACCCTCAAGTGAAAATGGCTTTTTTATGTTGTGTATTGTGTTGTGTGTTTGCAGGCTCTTTCATGCAGGTCTTATGCCATCTTGACGACAGCAGTAACATTCAACGTTAAATATGTTAATAAGACGTTGCACTATTGTCCTAAAGTTGAAGATAGCAGGTATAGCGGTTGAATCGCAGCGTTTCGATTGAATGGCAGAAACAAAATGTCGAGGATTTGATCGCGGTTGCAAAATTGCCCTGAAACAGGGCAACAGCGGAGTTATGCGCCCTGCCAGCGGGCAAAGAGATCTTCAGGAAGGGTTACCGCAAACTGGTCAAGAACACGATTAACCGTCTGATTTATCACATCATCAAGGGATTGTGGGCGATGATAAAACGCCGGAACGGGAGGCATAATCACCGCACCGATTTCTGCCGCCTGAGTCATTAAACGCAGATGGCCTAAGTGCAGTGGCGTTTCACGCACGCAGAGCACCAACGGGCGACGCTCTTTCAGCACCACATCTGCCGCACGGGTCAGTAAGCCATCAGTATAGCTATGGACAATGCCGGACAGGGTTTTGATTGAACAGGGTAAAATCACCATCCCCAACGTCTGGAAAGAACCGGAAGAAATGCTGGCAGCAATATCGCGCGCATCGTGTGTCACATCAGCTAACGCCTGCACTTCGCGCAGGGAAAAATCCGTTTCGAGGGATAAGGTCTGGCGCGCCGCCTGGCTCATTACCAGATGCGTTTCGATATCTGTGACATCGCGCAGAACCTGTAATAAACGCACGCCATAAATCGCGCCGCTGGCACCGCTGATGCCTACAATGAGTCGTTTCATAAATAGTTGCCCTGTCAGACTTGCAGGCTGACTTTGCAGGATTTCGGCGGGAGTTGCAAGTCAGGGTGCCAGACCGGCACCCTGAGCGAAGGCATCATCCTTCGTTATGCATTTCGAGATTTTCCACTTCGTTCTGACGTTGCACTGCTTTGGCGTCGTCATTACGTAAAGTATCGAGGAAATCGAGGTAGCCCTGATCAACGTCTTTGGTGACGTAGACGCCGTTGAACACCGAGCATTCAAACTGCTGGATATCCGGGTTTTCAGCGCGAACGGCTTCGATCAGATCGTTCAGATCCTGGAAAATCAACCCGTCAGCACCGATGATCTGGCGAATTTCATCTACTTCGCGACCGTGAGCGATCAGTTCCGTGGCGCTCGGCATATCGATACCGTAAACGTTCGGGAAGCGAATTTCCGGTGCCGCAGAAGCGAGGTACACTTTCTTCGCTCCGGCTTCGCGTGCCATCTCAATAATCTGCTCAGAAGTGGTGCCACGGACGATAGAGTCGTCGACCAGCAGGACGTTTTTATCGCGGAACTCGGCGCGGTTGGCGTTCAGTTTACGGCGCACGGACTTACGACGCAGCTGCTGACCCGGCATGATGAAGGTGCGGCCAACATAGCGGTTTTTAACGAAGCCCTGGCGGTACGGTTTGCCCAGAATACGCGCAATTTCCAGCGCGATATCACACGAGGTTTCCGGAATAGGGATCACCACGTCGATATCCAGATCTTCCCATTCGCGGGCAATTTTTTCGCCCAGTTTGGTGCCCATATTCACGCGCGCGCTGTAAACGGAAATTTTGTCGATGAACGAGTCCGGGCGGGCAAAGTATACATACTCAAACAGGCACGGATTGCTGACCGGATTGTCAGCACATTGACGGGTAAACAACTGTCCTTCTTCAGTGATGTAAATCGCTTCGCCCGGCGCGACGTCACGCAGGAAATCAAAGCCCAGCGTATCGAGCGCAACGCTTTCGGAAGCGACCATATATTCTGTGCGGTTCTCGTCAATATCACGTTTTCCCAGTACCAGCGGACGAATCCCGTTAGGATCGCGGAAAGCAACCATACCGTGGCCGATGATCATCGCCACACAGGCATACGCGCCGCGGATTAAGCGGTTTGTAGCAGCGATGGCGGCGAAAATGTTGTCGGCTTCCAGCGGGTAGTGGCGGAAGTTGTCCAGCTCGCTGGCGAAGATATTAAGCAGAATTTCCGAGTCGGAAGTGGTGTTGATGTGGCGGCGTTTTTCTTCAAACAGTTTTTTACGCAACTCGTGAGCGTTGGTCAGATTGCCGTTGTGGGCAAGCGTAATGCCATACGGGGAGTTAACGTAAAACGGCTGCGCTTCAGAGGCGCTGGAGCTGCCAGCCGTGGGGTAACGCACATGACCAATGCCCATATTGCCCTGCAAACGCTGCATATGGCGAGCTTCAAATACATCGCTCACCAGCCCGTTCGCTTTACGCAAACGGAAGCAGTTATTGGCATCTATGGTGATGATGCCGGCGGCATCCTGACCGCGATGCTGAAGCACCGTTAAGGCATCATAAATCGACTGGTTAACCGGCATAACACCGGCGATACCGACAATACCGCACATACGTCTTTTTCCTCGTTAAGCCACATCTCAGAGCACTTACGCTCTGGGCAAGAAACTTGACGAGCTTTGCAGATAATCAAAAAACCATCTGATGATAAAACTGAACTGCGGGATCAGCTGTGATTTGCTCCAGTCTTCGCTTTTCGACACCCCGGTAAAGGAGTCGAGAAAGAAGAGAATGGCAGCAACAATCAACACACCGCGCAACGCACCGAAACAGACGCCCAACACCCGATCGGTGCCTGACAACCCCGTTTTCTCCACCAACTGGCCTATCACGAAGTTCACGATAGCACCAACGATCAGGGTAGCGATAAACAGTACCGCGATGGCAATCCCATTTCGAACCAGTTCGTCTTCAAAGCCCGTAAACCAGACTGACAGGTAAGTGTAGTAATGACTGGCAACAAAGAAAGCACAACCCCATGTCACCAGCGATAACACTTCACGAACAAAGCCGCGGATCAGGCTAACCAGAGAGGAAAAAGCAATCACCGCGATTATGGCGTAATCAATCCAGACCATATGTGTCCCACGATTTTACGCCCTGTCATCCTGTTCGGGGCGCATTCTAACAGAAAAAGAAAACGTTTGCGTAGGGATTTCCTTCCCGCGCATCAATAAAAATGGCGCTGAAAAAATATTCAACGCCATCGACTTTTTATGCCTTTGCGGCATCGGGCAATGCGTGTCGGATGCCGCATGAACGCCTTATCCGACCTACAGTTCTGCTCCAGCACAGGCCTGATAAGACGCGCTGGCGTCACATCAGGCAACGGCTGTCGGATGCGGCGTGAACGCCTTATCCGACCTACGGTTCTACCCCTGCACAGGCCTGATAAGACGCGCTGGCGTCACATCAGGCAACGGCTGTCGGATGCAGCGTGAACGCCTTATCCGACCTACGGTTCTACTCCTGCGTAGGCCTGATAAGACGCGCTAGCGTCGCATCAGGCAACGGCTGTCGGATGCAGCGTGAACGCCTTATCCGACCTACTGTTCTACCCCTGCACAGGCCTGATAAGATGCGCCAGCGTCGCATCAGGCAAGACCGTATTAATTCGGTGTATAGCCCATTACCACGCCACTTAAGCCAGAAAGCTGCTTGAGCTCACCCAGCGATCCTTTCAGCTTATCTTTCGAGGCATCTGGCCCAACCAGAATACGGGTAATTTTACCCTGCACTGGCGTGGATGGCGACGTATAAACCCGATAACCGGCACCGCGCAGCTTACCGACAATCTCATTCACTTTATCGGCATTTTTCAGCGCGCCCAGTTGCACAACATAGGCTTTACCCGTTGGCGCTGCTTTTTCTTCCACGACCGGCTTCGGTTCTGGCTTCGGCGCAGGTGGTGCTTCAACCTTCGGCTTAGGCGGCTCCACCGGTTTCGGCTTCGGTGGGACGACCGGTGCAGGTTCCGGTTCAAACTCGGTGTTATTGGCTGCAATAGTGGCCGGATCGAGCGACGGTGCTGCGGCATCACCTGCCCGTACCTCTTCCGCTGCGCCTTCCGGCGGCTGCGTCGGCAACGCCTGGGTGGCGGCTGGCATCATATCAGGCTCATCGCGATCGCCCGCTTTTGGCACCAGCGGGATAGCCGCGAACTCATCCTGATAATGTTTTTTCTGCCCGTCCAGCAGCCCTGGAAGTACAATCACCCCCAGCGCTACCAGCACGATCGTGCCCACTAACCGATTCTGAAACTTACTTGCCACCGCTTCTCCTCGCGTCAATCACTTCCATGACATGTGCGACCGTGTGGAACGAACCACACACCAGCACGGTGTCTTCCGCTTTAGCGTCCGCCATTGCGGCATCCCATGCCTGCGCAACGCTATCAAATGATTTGCCGTTACCCAAATGCTCAAGCAGTTGTTCTGCCGTGGCACCGCGCGGCCCTTCCAGTGGCGCACAATACCAGTCATCAACCACGCTTTTCAACCAGGCCAGAGTTCCGGCAATATCTTTATCATGTAGCATACCGATAACCGCCAGCACGCGCCCGTTTTTCGGTAGCGCTTTCATACGCCCGGTGAGATATTCCGCCGCATGTGGATTATGCGCGACATCAAAAATAACGCGTGGCGACTCGCTCACAATCTGGAAACGTCCCGGCAAAATTGCGCTGGCAATCCCGTCGCGAATGGCATTTTCACTGACCTCCAGCCCGCTGGCACGCAGTGCCGCCAGCGCCGTTGCGGCATTCGGTTGCGGGACAAGCGGCAACGGCAGATTTTCCAGCGTGCCGTGAGCATCGCTAAACGTCCAGTCATGATCGGTGACGGAATAGTTCCACTCAACGCCCCGACGTTGTAGCAGTGCACCTTTTTCCTGCGCCACATCAGCAATGGTAGAAGGCATCTCCGGCTCACCGACAATTGCCGGTTTTTCGCTGCGAAAGATACCTGCTTTCTCGCGACCAATACTTTCACGATCTGGCCCCAGCCAGTCGGTATGATCCAGCGCAATACTGGTTACTACCGCGACATCGGCATCGACAATATTGGTTGCGTCCAGACGACCGCCCAGCCCTACTTCCAGAATCACTACGTCAAGTTGTGCCTGCTTGAACAGCCACAACGCCGAGAGCGTACCGTACTCGAAATAGGTCAGGGAAATATCACCGCGTGCCGATTCAATCTCCGCAAAAGAAGCGGTGTGGGCCGATTCCGGCAATTCCTGACCCTGCACACGTACGCGCTCGGTATAACGCACCAGATGCGGCGAACTGTAGACGCCCACTTTGTACCCTGCCGCCATCAGAATCGACTCCAGCGTACGGCAGGTGGTGCCTTTGCCATTAGTACCCGCAACGGTAAACACAAATGGCGCTGGTTTCAGAACGCCAAGACGCGCCGCGACCTGGCTCACGCGCTCAAGGCCGAGATCGATAGTTTTACTGTGCAGGTTTTCCAGATAAGAAAGCCACGAAGCCAGAGGCGACGCGGCTTGAGGAGTGCGTTTGATAATCATGGTATCCGCTGATTCGTTACGGTGAGAATAGCAAAAGGGCAGAGCCAGTGGCCCTGCCCTTATCAGTTATCAGGCCTCAGGTTCCTGATCCGGTACCGGTGGCACCACTACGCCTTCACGCGGCGCTTCAGGATTCGGCGCTGGCAGATTCATCAACTTCGCCAGAATGCTCGCCAGTTTCAGGCGCATTTCCGGACGACGGACGATCATGTCGATCGCGCCCTTCTCGATCAGGAATTCACTGCGCTGGAATCCTGGCGGCAGTTTTTCGCGAACGGTCTGTTCGATAACTCGCGGACCGGCAAAGCCAATTAACGCTTTCGGTTCAGCGATGTTGAGATCGCCCAGCATGGCGAAACTTGCAGAAACACCGCCCATGGTCGGGTCGGTCAGCACGGAGATGTACGGCAAGCCGCGCTCCTGCATTTTTGCCAGTGCCGCAGAGGTTTTCGCCATCTGCATCAGCGACATCAGTGCTTCCTGCATACGTGCGCCACCAGAGGCGGAGAAGCAGATCAGTGGGCAGTTATCTTCCAGCGCCTGCTCAACGGCACGCACGAAACGCGCACCTACCACAGATCCCATGGAACCGCCCATAAAGGCGAACTCGAATGCCGCAGCGACAACCGGCATTCCATACAGAGTGCCTTTCATCACCACCAGCGCATCTTTTTCGCCGGTTTCTTTCTGCGCAGATGCCAGACGGTCTTTATACTTCTTGGAGTCACGAAACTTCAGCACATCTTTCGGCTCAAGCTCGCTACCCAGCTCCACAAGGCTTCCTTCATCTAACAGGCTATGCAGGCGATTACGCGCTGTCATACGCATGTGATGGTCACACTTCGGACAGACCTCAAGATTACGTTCCAGCTCAGCGCGGTATAAAACCTGACCGCAGCTATCACACTTAGTCCACACCCCTTCAGGAATGCTCGCCTTGCGGGTGGGAGTAATGTTGCTTTTAATTCGTTCAATCCAGCTCATTAGGGACCTTTCTGTCTGAACCTGGTTCGATGCCAGTTTTATCTTTGGGGACGCATAATGCCATTTTTGCCCCCAACAGACCATGAATGTTGCACATTAAAACATAACAGCCCGAAACTTTGGATAAAAAAGTGGTCGAACCGCAGAGTTACTTTTTATTTTGCGGCGCGTGCCGCTGCGCGTTTGTGGCGAATAAATTCGAAAACACCTGGCAATATTGAAACAAAAATAATGCCAACAATCATCAGTTTAAGGTTGCTCTGAATGAAGGGGAGCGTGCCGAAGAAATAGCCTGCGTAGGTAAAAAGCAGTACCCACAACAGTGCGCCAATCACGTTATAAGCGGCGAAATGACGGTACGACATGTGGCCCATTCCCGCAACAAACGGGGCGAACGTTCTGACGATCGGCACAAAACGGGCGAGAATAATCGTTTTGCCGCCATGTTTCTCATAAAACTGATGGGTTTTGTCGAGATAACTGCGACGGAAAATTTTCGAATTGGGATTACTGAATAACTTTTCACCGAACAACCGCCCGATAGTGTAATTGACCGCGTCACCCACAATCGCGGCGATCAGCATCAGCACCACCATCATATGGACGTTGAGATCGTTGGTCTCCAGTGATGCCAACGCTCCGGCAACAAACAGCAATGAATCACCCGGTAAAAACGGCGTTACCACCAGACCGGTTTCACAGAACAAAATTAAGAACAAAATGGCATAAACCCAGACGCCGTACTCCGCGACCAGCTCTGCCAGATGCACGTCAATGTGCAGGATAAAATCGATGAGGAAATAAATCAGGTCCATATTTGCCTATGCCTTGTACTCGTCATCTATCAGGCTGTAACTACGTTGGCTACAGCCTGAAATGTTCCGAGCATTATTCTCGTTAGTCCGCCAGAAATAGCGGGCCCATTGGCGGTTTTGGAAGATCATATCGGTCAGGGTAATCCACCGCGACCAGATATAGCCCTTCCGCTTTTGCCGTTGCTGCCGCCAGCGTTCTGTCCTTTGCCGCCAGCAACTCTGCTATCCAGCTCTCCGGCTGGTTGTGGGCACCGACTTCCATCAGGCTGCCGACAATATTCCTGACCATATGATGTACAAAGGCATTCGCTTTGATATCTACCACCACATAAGGACCGTGACGCGTGACATTAATATGCATAACGTTGCGCCACGGGGTCCGGGACTGACACTGCACCGCACGGAACGAGGTGAAATCATTCTCGCCCAGCAAGCATTGCGCAGCCCGATGCATCCGTTCAGCGTCCAGCGGCTCGTAAAAATGGGTTACTCCTTTACTCAGTACCGCCGGGCGCAGCCGATGATTGTAGATGATGTAGCGATAACGGCGAGCCGTGGCGCTAAATCGGGCATGAAAATCATCAGGTACAGCTTTAACCCAACGCACGGCGATGTCACCAGGTAAATTCGCATTTACGCCTAACGTCCACGCAGCGTCTTTGCGCTGCGCGGTCGTTTCGAAATGCACCACCTGCCCGGTACCGTGTACCCCTGCGTCAGTACGCCCGGCGCAGAAGACGGTGATGGGTTCGTTCGCCACCTGGGAGAGCGCCTTTTCCAGCTTCTCCTGCACACTGCGGACTTCATTCTGCCGTTGCCAGCCGTAATACCTACTGCCGTCGTACTCAATGCCCAGCGCAATTTTATAAACTGGCGGTTGTTGCTGGTCGGACATTAGTACAGATACTCCTGCACCAGTTTCTCGGCGATTTTTACTGCCATCAGCGCGCCGCCAAAGCGAACGTTATCGGCCACCGACCAGAACTGGACTTGCTCCGGCATACCGTAGTCATTACGTACGCAGCCAACAGAAAGATGCGGACTACCAGAAGCATCTCCTACCTGAGTCGGGAATTCGTTCTCTTCAGAGAGCACAATATCTTCGCCCTGAGCAAACGCATCACGCGCTTCTTCTGCCGCCAGCGGACGCAGTGCTTCAAAGTTGACCATCTGGGCATGACCGTAGAATACCGGTGCCTGGACGACGCTTGCCGAAATCATCAGCCCTTCGTCCTGCAGGATTTTGCGTACTTCGTCAACGATACGACGTTCTTCACGCACGCTACCTTCGCTATCCGGCAGTAACGGCAGCATGTTGAACGCCAGCTGACGCCCGAAGAAATCTTCTTCGTCAATCGGAATGCCATTGAGTAATTTAGCACTCTGCCCCGCTAACGCATCGACCGCTTTTTTACCCTGGGCGGAGGCTGAAATCAGGCTGGTAACGCTGATACGCGACAAACCGCCCTGATCGATTAACGGTTTCAGTGCCGCCAGCAGTTGGCTGGTCAGACTGTCTGGTACGGCGATGACATTCCGGTTGCGGTAATCGGTCAGTACAAACGGGTTTACTTCCGGCACCACCAGCGGTACGTCGGGTTCGAGAGCAAACAATCCGCTGCTGTCGATCACCAGACAACCTGAGTTGGTTGCTTCTTCAACCCAGGTAGCGGTAGCTTCTTTGCCTGCGACAAAAAACGCCAGCTGCGCCTGCGTCCAGTCGAATTCAGCGGCATCCTGCACGGTGATTGTCTTACCACCAAAGCGCAGTTGTTCGCCTGCGCTTTCGTTACGTGCCAGTGCATAAATTTCCCCAACCGGGAACTGACGTTCAGCCAGCGTTTCAAGCAGGGCTTCGCCCACAGCGCCAGTTGCGCCCAGGACGGCAATGTTCCAGCCTTCAGACATGGTGGTTTACTCCAGAAATAGCAAAGCTCCCTGCCAATGTTACAGCAGAGAGCATGAAGAAGAGATTAACGTGCCGGATGATGAACGGCGTTAAAACCCAGTTTACACAGCAATGATGCCGCACTGGCGTCATCACAAATCACATACAGAGATGACCATTCACGGCGCTCAAGATAGTTTTTGCGCAGTTTATCGAACTCACCCGGTATCCCGGCGACTTTACGCAGCGGTGCGTCATCGCGGCGCACATCATACACCAAATGCACCAGCCTTTTCAGCGTCGGTTGATCGAGCGGGCCATGCAGCGTAATGCGACCAAACTCTGGCGCGGGCAGTAATGTATCCAGCGCAACGTGCTGTTCATGCCCAATAAACTTGCTATAAGCTTCAAACACTTGCGTAGTACCGCGTGCTTTACCTTCCAGGGTATAGCCTGCGATATGCGGCGTGCCGATATCCACTTTTTTCAGCAATTCCACGTTAAGTTCCGGTTCGCCTTCCCAGACATCCAGCACTACGCTTAACTTCTGGCCTTCGCTCAGGCAGGTCAGCAGGGCGGTATTATCGACGACTGCGCCACGGCAGGCGTTAATCAGGATCGCTCCCGGTTTCAGGCTGCGGATCAGTTTTTCATCCGCCAGATGCAGCGTTTTGTACGGACCATCTTTAAAGAGTGGCGTATGGAAAGTCAGAATATCCGCATGCTGGACTAACTCATCCAGCGAGCGGAAATCACCCTCATCCCCACGGTCGGCGCGGGGCGGATCGCAAAGTAAGGTTTTGATCCCTAACGCTTCCAGTCGCGCCTGTAAACGACGACCAACGTTACCAACGCCAACGATCCCCACGGTACGCTCGTGCAGTGAAAATCCATCGCGTTCGGCAAGCATCAGCAGGGAGGAGAAAACATATTCCACTACCGCAATCGCATTACAGCCAGGTGCAGCGGAAAAACCAATTCCCGCCTGCTTTAACCAGGCTTCATCGACATGGTCGGTCCCCGCGGTGGCAGTGCCAACAAATTTAATGGGTTTTCCTGCCAGCAAAGATTCATTCACTTTCGTGACCGAACGCACCATAAGCGCATCCGCGTCTGCCAGTTGAGCGACGGGAATTGGACGCCCGGGAACCGCGGTCACCTCACCCAAACGGCTAAATAAGTCGCGGGCATAAGGCATATTTTCATCAACAAGGATTTTCACGTTTGTGTTACCTGTATGAGACGAGAGTTAACCAGACAAGTGTGCCATAATCTCGCGGCCAGGCATACTTGCGAAGATTTCAGGTATAAGGATACGTAATGATACAACCTATTTCCGGCCCTCCTCCTGGGCAACCACCAGGTCAGGGAGATAACCTGCCGTCTGGCGCGGGCAATCAGCCTTTATCCAGTCAGCAACGTACTTCGCTGGAAAGCTTAATGACGAAAGTGACCTCACTGACGCAACAACAAAGAGCAGAACTGTGGGCGGGTATCAGGCACGATATTGGTCTGTCGGGAGATTCACCGCTGCTTTCGCGTCACTTCCCTGCCGCTGAGCATAATCTGGCGCAACGTCTGTTGGCCGCGCAAAAAAGCCATTCTGCCCGCCAGCTTTTAGCGCAATTAGGGGAGTATTTACGTCTGGGGAATAATCGTCAGGCGGTCACGGATTATATCCGTCATAACTTTGGTCAGACGCCGCTGAATCAGCTCTCACCGGAGCAATTAAAAACCATTCTCACCCTGTTGCAGGAAGGGAAGATGGTTATTCCGCAACCACAGCAGCGCGAGGCGACCGACCGTCCTTTATTACCGGCGGAGCACAATGCGCTCAAACAGCTGGTGACCAAACTTGCGGCAGCAACGGGGGAACCCAGCAAACAGATCTGGCAATCGATGCTGGAACTTTCCGGGGTGAAAGATGGCGAGTTAATTCCAGCGAAACTGTTTAACCATCTGGTGACCTGGCTACAGGCGCGTCAGACGCTAAGCCAGCAAAATACGCCGACACTGGAATCACTACAGATGGCGCTAAAACAACCTTTAGATGCCAGTGAACTGGCGGCGTTATCGGCATATATCCAGCAAAAATATGGCCTTTCTGCGCAATCATCGCTTTCTTCTGCCCAGGCCGAGGATATTCTTAACCAGCTTTATCAACGGCGGGTTAAAGGGATTGAGCCGCGTGATATGCAACCGCTGCTTAATCCTTTTCCACCGATGATGGACACGTTGCAAAATATGGCAACGCGTCCCGCGCTGTGGATACTGTTAGTCGCGATTATCCTGATTCTGGTCTGGCTGGTTCGTTAACCCCGACGAAACGACAGTATCGTGACA
Source organism: Escherichia coli DSM 30083 = JCM 1649 = ATCC 11775 (assembly GCF_003697165.2). GTDB lineage: Bacteria > Pseudomonadota > Gammaproteobacteria > Enterobacterales > Enterobacteriaceae > Escherichia > Escherichia coli. The sequence goes on along the minus strand of NZ_CP033092.2, from coordinate 1,591,463 downwards.
ATAATTCCCAGCACCGCAGAGATCGCCCCGGCAAGAAATACCGAAGAGTAACCAAACGTGGTCGCCAGCATTCCCGCAAGCGGCCCGGAGACGCCGAGGGCGATATCCTGAAACGCGGCGTAACCGCCCAGTGCGGTGCCGCGAACGTGTGAGGGGACGCGTTTAACCACCTCCACGCCCAGCGCAGGAAAGATAAGCGAACATCCGGCTCCAGTTAATGCCGCGCCTGCTAATGCGACCCACGCCCCTGGGGCTTGCCAGAGCAGCAACAAGCCCACCGTTTCTACAAGCAGAGAGACGATCGCCACTTTCACGCCGCCAAAACGGTCCGGCATCCAGCCAAACATGACGCGCATCACGACAAATGCGCCGCCAAACGCGGTAAGAGTAAAGCCCGCCATCGCCCATCCTTTGCTGGCAAAGTAGAGCGAAACGAAAGTCCCGATAACCGCAAAACCAACGCCTTGTAGTGCCAGACCTAACCCTGGTTTCCAGATAAGCCCGACAACGCTCCACAGCGATGGACGTTCCCCCGCCAGGGCCGGTACTTTGCGCACTGTGCCGTTACAGGCCCACGCCAATAAGGGTAATGCCATTGTGGTGAGCGCCAATGCGGCAAAACCGTAATGGCTATGAATCAACAGGCCAAGCGGCGCACCAACAGCGAGGGCACCGTAAATAGCCATTCCGTTCCATGACATCACTTTGCCGGAATGTTTTGGCCCAACGATGCCTAATCCCCAGGTCAGAGCGCCCGTCAGTAACTGGCTTTCACCAAAGCCAAGAATCAAACGCCCGACGACCAACAGAGCAAATTTGAACGGTGCGGGGACGGGCAAAATCGCCGCCAGCAGTAACGCGCCCCCCGCCAGACCACAAGCTAACATCCCCTGAAGCGCCGAACGTTTTGCGCCATATTGATCGGCCAGTCGCCCGGCGTAACCACGCGTCAGCACCGTAGCCAGAAACTGAATCCCGACGGCAATGCCGACCATAGTGTTGCCATAGCCCAGTTCATGATGAACAAACAGCGGGATAACCGGCAACGGTAAACCTACGGTCATGTAGGTGAGAAAAACCGCAAAAGCGATGCGGAAGAGCGAAAAATTGGCAGAAGATCGTGTTTCGGTTTGGCTTACAGCAGTCATGCATTACTCCAGAATGCAGCGCAAGGCGAGGAGTATCCCCGTCTCATCTCTCTGGTTTCAGGGTTACGGTGCGTTGGCAGGAATTAACGCGTACGTCTTTTCAGAAGGAAATCGACAAAGCGGGAAGTTTGCCTGGTACAGGCGGCGATTGTCAATGATGTGAAAAAGGGAACCATAGGGTTCCCTTATTCTTTAGTACCGGAGGCAGCATTGCCGCATATCGTCGGATGCGACGCTGACGCGTCCTATCCGACCTACTCCGAATTAATCTTTCAGCTTGCGCATTACCAGCGTGGCGTTAGTGCCGCCGAAGCCGAAGCTGTTAGACATAACTGTGGTCAGTTCGCGATCGGTCGTTTCGGTCACGATGTTCAGACCCGCAGCCTGCTCGTCCAGCTCTTCAATGTTGATGCTCGGGGCGATAAAACCGTGTTCCAGCATCAGCAGAGAGTAGATAGCTTCCTGTACGCCAGCAGCGCCCAGTGAGTGACCGGTCATTGCTTTGGTTGCAGAAATCGCCGGGCTCTTATCGCCGAACACTTCACGGATAGCTGCCAGTTCTTTCACGTCGCCAACCGGAGTCGAAGTACCATGAGAGTTCAGGTAGTCGATTGGGGTATCAACACCGTGCATCGCCATCTTCATGCAGCGCACTGCGCCTTCGCCAGACGGAGCAACCATGTCTGCGCCATCAGAGGTTGCGCCGTAGCCAACGATTTCAGCATAGATGTGAGCACCACGCGCCAGCGCGTGTTCCAGCTCTTCAACCACTACCATACCGCCACCGCCAGCGATAACGAAACCGTCACGGTGAGCGTCGTAAGTACGGGAGGCTTTTTCCGGGGTGTCGTTGTATTTAGTAGACAGCGCACCCATCGCGTCGAATTCGCAAGCCATTTCCCAGCACAGCTCTTCGCCGCCGCCAGCAAACACGATGTCCTGTTTGCCCAGTTGGATCTGCTCTACTGCGTTACCGATACAGTGTGCGGAAGTCGCACACGCGGAGCTGATGGAGTAGTTAACGCCGTGAATTTTAAACGGCGTGGCGAGGCAGGCAGAAACGCCGGATGCCATCGCTTTGGTGACCACATACGGGCCAACCGCTTTCAGGCCGCGCGGGCCGCGCATTGCGTCAGCGCCGAAAACCTGGAAACGCGGGGAACCGCCGCCGGAACCTGCAATCAGGCCAACGCGCGGGTTATTCTGGTAAGCTTCCGGGGAGAGGCCAGCATCTGCAATTGCCTGCTCCATAGAAAGGAATGCATAAATGGATGCGTCGCTCATAAAGCGCACAACTTTGCGGTCAATGAGGCCAGTGGTATCCAGTTTTACGTTGCCCCAGACGTGGCTACGCATGCCGGAATCCTTCAGCTCCTGAGAGAAAGTGATCCCTGAACGTCCTTCACGCAGAGATGCCAGGACTTCCTGCTGGTTATTACCGATGCTGGAAACAATGCCCAGGCCAGTAATCACTGCACGTTTCATTCAATACCTCTGTAAGTCGCACATAGAGTAAGTTTCGAATGCACAATAGCGTACACTTGTACGCCGAACAAGTCCGATCAGCCAATTAATAGAGAAATTTGCGCAGCCTGACACACATCGCTAAGATCGAGCCACCGCCTGTAAGACGAGTAACTTACGTGAAACACTACTCCATACAACCTGCCAACCTCGAATTTAATGCTGAGGGTACACCTGTTTCCCGAGATTTTGACGATGTCTATTTTTCCAACGATAACGGACTGGAAGAGACGCGTTATGTTTTTCTCGGGGGTAACCATCTAGAGGCACGTTTTCCTGAACATCCACATCCTCTGTTTGTGGTAGCAGAGAGCGGCTTCGGCACCGGATTAAACTTCCTGACGCTATGGCAGGCATTTGATCAGTTTCGCGAAGCACATCCGCAAGCGCAATTACAACGCTTACATTTCATTAGTTTTGAGAAATTTCCCCTCACCCGTGCGGATTTAGCGCTGGCGCATCAACACTGGCCGGAGCTGGCCCCGTGGGCGGAACAGCTTCAGGCGCAGTGGCCTTTGCCCCTGCCCGGTTGCCATCGTTTATTGCTCGATGAAGGCCGCATAACGCTGGATTTATGGTTTGGCGATATAAACGAACTGACCAGCCAACTGGACGATTCGCTAAATCAAAAAGTAGATGCCTGGTTTCTGGACGGCTTTGCGCCAGCGAAAAACCCGGATATGTGGACGCAAAATCTGTTTAACGCCATGGCCCGACTGGCGCGTCCGGGCAGCACGCTGGCGACCTTTACGTCTGCCGGTTTTGTCCGTCGCGGTTTGCAGGAAGCCGGATTCACTATGCAAAAACGTAAGGGCTTTGGGCGCAAACGGGAAATGCTTTGTGGGGTGATGGAACAGACATTACCCCTCCCCTGCTCCACGCCGTGGTTTAACCGTACGGGCAGCAACAAACAGGAAGCGGCAATTATTGGAGGCGGTATTGCCAGCGCGTTGTTGTCGCTGGCGCTATTGCGTCGCGGCTGGCAGGTAACGCTTTATTGCGCGGATGAGGCTCCCGCACTGGGTGCTTCCGGCAATCGCCAGGGGGCGTTGTATCCGTTATTAAGCAAACACGATGAAGCGCTAAACCGTTTTTTCTCTAATGCGTTTACTTTTGCTCGTCGGTTTTACGATTTATTGCCCGTTAAATTTGATCATGACTGGTGCGGCGTCACGCAGTTAGGCTGGGATGAGAAAAGCCAGCATAAAATCGCACAGATGTTGTCGATGGATTTACCCGCAGAACTGGCTGTAGCCGTTGAGGCAAATGCGGTTGAACAAATTACGGGCGTTGCGACAAATTGCAGCGGCATTACTTATCCGCAAGGTGGCTGGCTGTGTCCAGCAGAACTGACCCGTAATGTGCTGAAACTGGCGCAACAGCAGGGTTTGCAGATTCATTATCAATATCAGTTACAGGATTTATCCCGTAAGGATGACGGTTGGTTGTTGAATTTTGCAGGAGATCAGCAAGCAACACACAGTGTAGTGGTACTGGCGAACGGGCATCAAATCAGCCGTTTCAGCCAAACGTCATCTCTGCCAGTATATTCGGTGGCCGGTCAAGTCAGCCATATTCCGACAACGCCGGAACTGGCGGAGCTGAAGCAGGTGCTGTGCTATGACGGTTATCTCACGCCACAAAATACGGCGAATCAGCACCATTGTATTGGTGCCAGTTATCATCGCGGCAGCGAAGAGACGGCGTACAGTGATGAAGATCAGCAGCAGAATCGCCAGCGGTTGATTGATTGTTTCCCACACGCGCAATGGGCAAAAGAGGTTGATGTCAGTGGTAAAGAGGCGCGCTGCGGTGTGCGTTGTGCCACTCGCGATCATCTGCCAATGGTAGGCAACGTGCCTGATTATGACGCTACACTCGTGGAATATGCGTCGCTGGCGGAGAAGAAAGATGAAGCGGTAAGCGCGCCGGTTTATGACGATCTCTTTATGTTTGCTGCTTTAGGTTCGCGCGGTTTGTGTTCTGCCCCGCTGTGTGCCGAGATTCTGGCAGCACAGATGAGTGAAGAACCGATTCCGATGGATGCCAGTACGCTGGCGGCGTTAAATCCGAATAGGTTATGGGTGCGGAAGTTGTTGAAAGGTAAAGCGGTTAAGGCGGGGTAATCTGCTTTGGCATTGTTTGTCGGATGCGGCGTAAACGCCTTATCCGACCTACGCGTTACCTGTAGGCCTGATAAGACGCGATAAGCGTCGCATCAGGCATGGTGCTCCAGATGTCACAACTTACTGCTGTGAGGCCTGCTGAAACAGGTGTTCCCACATATCGGTAACCAGCGCCTGGTCACGCGGTGACAATTCACCCGCGCCAATGGCTTTTTCCAGACTCTGGCTAACGGTTGTATGTACCGCCTGAGCGGAGTGGTCGTCACCACTTTCCAGTTCTGCGATGGCTAATGTCAGGTGGCCACGCAAATACCCACTGGCAAATAACTCATCATCACTGGCATGGTCAACCATACCGTCGATTAATGCCAGAATGCGTGATTCAAACTCCGCGATCATCTTCTTTCCTCATTGTAAAACGTGGCGCTGGCTTCAGCTGAGCGCTTCCGGCCACGGGAATTGTTCCGCCGTAAGTTCCGGCGTGTAATAATAATTTTGTAGTGCTTTAATGAAGCGTGCCGGACGTTCGGGAATGCCGTTTGCCAGATAATCCATCACCTGCGCATGTACCCGCCGTTGAAACACCACGCGGTCCGGTTCGAAATCCCCTTCCAGATTGTCGCAGCTAACATTAAACGGATATCCCGCCGCCACGCAGAACAACCAGTCCAGCGCCTGCGGCTTCACTTCAACATCTTCAAACTGACTTTGCGTCTGGGCATCGCGTCCGTCCGGGCAATACCAGTAACCGAAATCAACCAGCTCACGGCGCGCTTTCCCGGCAATACACCAGTGCGAAATCTCGTGGATGGCGCTGGCATAAAAGCCATGAGCGAAGACGATTCTGTTATACGGTACTTCCGCATCAGCAGGAAGATAGATCGGTTCGTCGTCGCCTTTAATCAGACGGGTATTAAATTCATCGGCAAAGCAGCTATTAAAAATCTCAATCAACTGCTCATAGTGGTGTGTACTGTTCATTAGTTCATCCCCAACCAGTGGAGGATCTCCTGTCCATGGCTATCGTAAAGTAATTTGGCACTCATCACCGCCGAGACGATAACGATCATCGGGCGGATCAGCTTTTGTCCTTTGCTCAACACCAGTCTTGAACCCATGCGCGCGCCGAGGAACTGCCCCACCAGCATCACAAAGCCCGTCGCCCAAATCACTTTGCCGCCGAGAATAAACAGCAGCAGACCGCCAATGTTTGACGTTGCGTTAAGTAATTTGGCGTGAGCAGTGGCTTTGGCGAGGTTGAATCCGCACAGCGTAACGAAGGCCAGCGCGTAAAACGATCCGGCAGCCGGGCCAAAGAATCCATCGTAAAAACCGACGCAGCCCCCCGCCACCAGCGCAAATGGCAGTCCATACATCCGACGCTGGCGATCTTCTTCTCCCAGTTTGGGCATCAGTAAGAAATAGAGGCCGATACAAATTACGAGGATCGGTAAAATCTGCCGTAAGACATCAGCCTGAACGTATTGCACCAGCAGTGCGCCACTCATTGAGCCGACAAAAGTCATGGCGATATTGAGTTTTTGATCGCTTAAACTAACCACTTTACGGCGAATAAAGTAGATAGTGGCGGAAATAGAGCCACCACAGGCTTGCAGTTTATTGGTTGCCAGCGCGTTAGCAGGAGACATCCCCGCCGCCATCAATGCCGGAATGGTGAGTAACCCACCGCCACCGGCAATCGAGTCGATAAATCCCGCCAGCATGGCGACAAAAAAGAGAACTCCCAGCAGCAGCGGGGAAACCATAAACAGGCTATTAAACGTTTCCATTAGATCACGTGCTCATCCAGTAGCGCCTGGCAGGAAGGCGGCAACGGAGGCGGTGTCTTCTTCTCAGGCTTTGTTGTTCCCGGTTTTGGAGGTTCAAACCAGCTTTGCAGTTCTGCCCCGCAACCATCGCCTGGTGGCGGTAAAGGTTGATCCTCACACTCCAGACTATCGGCAGGACAACGTAATCGTACATGCATATGCGCGCGATGCTGGAACCAGGGTCGCACTTTGCGCAACCAGTCGCGATCGGTGCCCGCATCAAGACAAAGTTGTTGTTTAATCGCCGGATTAACAAAAATGCGCGTGACGTCTTTGTCCTGGGCGGCGAGTTTGATCAAGCTGAAAATTTCTGGCTTCCACAGCGCGGGGACAACGTGTTTACCGTCGCGGGAAACTAAGTCCAGAGCTTGCGGGCGCAAGAGCTGCGCGGAGGTCCAGCGTGTTTTTGGCAGTTGCAGGAAGATATCGACATCCAGTCCGGTCTGGTGGCTGGCGTGACCGCCGTTGAAACGACCACCAGCAGGCATCCCCATATCGCCAATCAGCACCGTACCCATGCCCAGATTGCTCACCTGGCGACTCAGACGCTGGATAAACATCACCAGATCCGGGTGCCCGAAATAGCGACGCTGATCGGTACGCATGACCTGATAATGTTCGGACTGTATCGGCAACGTGTCAGCACCGACGATACAGCCATTAGAAAAACTGCCTATCGATTGTGCGCTACCCGGCACAGGTTGGGTTATTTTTTGCCACGGCGTCGCTGCCAGGCTGGCGCTACTGGCAAGCAGAGCCAGCAGCGCAATCGCGGTTTTGTTCATTTTTTACCAGCGTGGAATATCAGTCTTCACATCGGCATTTTGCGCCCGCTGCCGTAGCAGGTGATCCATTAAAACGATCGCCAGCATCGCTTCTGCGATCGGCACCGCGCGGATCCCAACACAAGGATCGTGACGGCCTTTGGTGATCATCTCAACTTCTTCGCCAAAGCGGTTAATAGTGCGCCCCGGCACGGTAATGCTGGAGGTCGGTTTCAGCGCCATATGGGCAATGATTTTCTGCCCGCTGCTGATACCACCAAGAATGCCGCCCGCATGGTTGCTCTGGAAACCGTCTTTGGTGATTTCGTCGCGGTTCTGGCTGCCACGCAGCGCTACCACGTCAAAACCATCACCAATTTCCACACCTTTCACCGCGTTAATGCTCATTAGCGCATGGGCGATGTCGGCATCCAGGCGGTCAAAGACCGGCTCGCCAAGTCCGGCGGGTACGCCACTGGCAACGACGGTGACTTTCGCACCAATAGAGTCGCCTTCTTTTTTCAGCGCGCGCATCAGTTCATCTAACGCGTCGATTTTGTCCGGGTCCGGGCAGAAGAATGGATTTTGCTCGACCTGAGACCAGTCTTTGATTTCCAGCGGAATGTCGCCCATCTGGGTCAGGCAACCGCGAATCTCAATGCCAAATTTCTCGGCGAGATATTTTTTTGCAATCGCCCCTGCCGCCACGCGCATGGCGGTTTCACGGGCGGAAGAACGTCCACCGCCGCGATAATCGCGCAGGCCGTATTTTTGTTCATAGGTGTAATCGGCATGACCTGGACGGAAAACGTCCTTAATCGCACTATAATCCTGAGAACGCTGGTCGGTATTTTCGATCAACAATCCGATGCTGGTGCCAGTAGTAACACCTTCAAAAACACCGGAGAGAATTTTGACCTGATCCGGCTCGCGGCGCTGGGTGGTATAGCGCGATGTCCCAGGGCGACGACGATCAAGGTCATGTTGCAGGTCCGCTTCCGTCAGCGGAATGCCTGGCGGAACACCATCGACGATGCAGCCGAGCGCCAGCCCGTGCGATTCGCCGAAGGTGGTTACGCGAAAGAGTTGTCCAATTGTGTTTCCAGCCATCACGGCTCCGTTATTGTTGTGTTTGCGTGTTTACTTAATCTTTATAAATCGCGAAATGTTCTCGTGCGGCAATAAGCTGCTCTTTGGTGAGCATAAACACACCATCGCCGCCGTTATCAAACTCCAGCCAGGTGAACGGAACATCCGGATATTGTTCCATAAGATGTACCATGCTGTTGCCCACTTCACAAATCAGCACGCCATCATCAGCGAGGTAATCTGCCGCGTTACCGAGAATGCGACGCGTCAGTTTCAGGCCGTCGGTGCCAGATGCCAGACCGAGTTCCGGCTCGTGGCGGTATTCGTTTGGCAGGTCGGACATATCTTCCGCATCGACGTACGGCGGGTTGGTGACGATCAGGTCGTACTGCACTTTCGGCAAGTCACGGAACAAGTCGGAACGAATCGGAATGACGTTGTGGATCAAACCGTGTTCTTCGATGTTCTGTTCAGCAACCGCCAGCGCGTCTGGAGAGATGTCCACCGCGTCGACTTCCGCTTCCGGGAAGGCATAAGCACAGGCAATGGCGATGCAGCCGCTACCGGTACACATATCTAAAATATGCTGCGGTTGCTTGCTGATGAGTCCGGCAAATTTATTGTTGATCAGTTCACCAATCGGCGAGCGCGGCACCAGCACGCGTTCATCGACGTAAAATTCATGGCCGCAGAACCAGGCTTTGTTGGTCAGGTAAGCCACCGGAATGCGCTCGTTGACGCGGCGGATCACGCGCTCAACAATACGGTGTTTTTCGCTGGAGGTCAGACGCGCGGTGCGCATGTCTTCCGGAATATCCAGCGGCAGGTAGAGCGAAGGCAACACCAGTTGCACGGCTTCATCCCACGGGTTATCGGTGCCGTGGCCGTACCAGATATTCGCCGCGCTGAAGCGGCTCACCGACCAGCGCAACATGTCCTGAATGGTTTGCAGCTCATTTACTGCTTCATCAACGAAAATTTTATCCACGTATTCCTCCAGGGCATGATCGCAATAATTTCGGCGGCTAGTTTGCCATGAAGATGACGATAAATCAGCATTCACGCGCGGTGAGTGAGGAAAAATACGTTTAAAACGATCGATTGTGCTACGAGTCGGGTAAACTGTAGGAAAATTAGAAATAGAGACAGTTAAATGAAAAAGAAAACAACACTTAGCGAGGAGGACCAGGCGCTGTTTCGCCAGTTGATGGCGGGGACTCGCAAGATTAAGCAGGACACGATTGTCCATCGACCACAACGCAAGAAAATCAGCGAAGTACCGGTGAAACGGTTGATTCAGGAGCAGGCCGATGCCAGCCATTATTTTTCCGATGAGTTTCAGCCGTTATTGAATACCGAAGGTCCGGTGAAATATGTTCGCCCGGATGTAAGCCATTTTGAGGCGAAGAAGTTGCGACGCGGTGATTATTCGCCGGAATTGTTTTTGGATTTACACGGTCTGACGCAGTTGCAAGCCAAGCAGGAGTTAGGCGCATTGATTGCAGCCTGCCGCCGTGAACATGTGTTTTGTGCCTGCGTGATGCATGGGCACGGGAAGCATATTTTGAAGCAGCAAACGCCACTGTGGCTGGCGCAACATCCGCATGTGATGGCATTTCACCAGGCACCAAAAGAGTATGGTGGCGATGCGGCTTTGTTGGTGCTGATTGAAGTGGAAGAGTGGTTGCCGCCGGAATTACCCTGAATATTAAAAGGTGGATGAGTCGGGCCATTTAGCCTTGGATACTGGCGTCTCAACCCTGGCAATAATGAACGTAATAATCGGGCATTAATTGAAAAACGTAAGCAGCTTTCCGACAGCCTTCTGTGGGCTAATGGCATTGCCCCTTCAGAGGGGCTTGAGGATGACGACCTGCTGCAAGCGCTTATCGACGAATTACTCACCCTCGTCGACGGTTATCTGGCACCTTTCGCTCCTGTGGTGGCGAATATTCTAAAAAACTGGATGACCGCATGACATAACGGACAACGGGGCCAGATGGCCCCGTTGTGTGGTGTATACGCTACAGCTCGTTGAGCGTGTACTGGAAGCGGCAGGTGGAATCAATCGGCTGGCGGCTGCTGGTATCGACACGCACTACCATGTCGTGCAGTTGCTTGTCAGTGATGGGATGCTGGTTGGGTGTGACCGTCACTTTCGAACTGTCACAGCCGGAGGTGGAGAAGGTGATCATTTGCGCCACAAAGCGGCAGTATGCACCTCGATCGTCCATCACTCTGCCGTCACAGAGCTTGCCGCTTTCCATCAAGAAGGTGGGCAGCGTTTTCTCAATCGTTCCGCCCGTCGATTGCAACGACAGCACTTTCGAATGGGCAACATAATCTTCACTCCACGAAATATCATAAGTGGCAACGGAGACAGGACATGACGAGTTATGCACTTTTGGCCCCACATATGGGGTCGGTACATCATACGGGAGAACACTATCAGTGTATGTTGAAACTAACCATGGGCACCCTTGTACAGGTCCATCGTGATACACGCTAAGGACCATATTCTCACAAATCCAATTCGTCCTACTCGATAAAGCATCATATGCTTCAAGTCCAACACAATTGGATTTTGCTACCTCATAGCCATCATCAACTGTCAACTCAGGTGCAGTCGTGTTACCGCTCCAACTGACTAAATCTAACTTTTCTGTTTGAAGCATACGACTGTGTTGCTTGTACACGCCATAGGCAACGCCTTCTGGCGTCAGAATTTCAAGATAGTAATGAATCTGGGTTGTAACAGCAGAAAATCCTATCGGAGTCACCAATGTTGCAATTTTCTTCGCCGCCAGCCCACCAGTACTTGAAAAGATCAGGACGAGTAAACAGGCCCAAAAACGCAGTATTTTCATCTTAAATGTACTCAAACGTTGCGGTTAAAAAAGCGGTAAATTCACCCATCGTCACTTCCCGGCCGCTTTTCGCCTGGAGCCAGGCATTAAAATTCAGATTGTTATTGCCGTTACTCAGCACAAAGGTCGCGCCGCTGGTATTGTTAATCGGCACCGGTGTTCCATCGGTTTTTTCCATGCCAATTCCGACACCTTGCGCCGCCGAAGATGCATCCAGCGCCAGAAAACCGGGCTGTTCACTGTCTTCTGTACCGGTCAGCGTCACCCGGACTTCATACTGAGCTGGCCCTTTGCAATCTTTGAGCTGAAACACCACTGGCACCCGCGCCGACTGCCCGGTCACCATCAGGTCTTTACGGCTGATGGTGGGAAAATGCACCTCCGCCAGCGTTTCGCCCTGGACCACCAGCGTGCAGGATTTACTGAGTAAATTGCCGTAGAAATGCAGGTTGTCAGCCGCCTGAACATGGGGCGTCAGCAGCACCGTCGCCAGTACAGCCGCGCAGAGAGATATCCGTTTTAGGTTCATTGGTAATCCACCTGTAATGTTGCGTAGGCAGAAAAGGTTCCGTCGCTGAGCGCCGCATCATTGGCTTTCACCGGCACAGCTTGCAGCGTTGGCGGAGTTGACGGGTCAATTTTCAACGGTGTTCCCAGCTTAAACGGCTGGCCGTTTTGCTGTAGCTCAATCCCCAGGCCGCTAACGTCCGTTTCAATGGCGGAATCATCATAAGGGGTTTGGCTGCCCGTCCAGGTCAGGCTCATCTCCCAGGCGTCGTCGCGCACATCGGGGTCACATGTGATGGTGTAAGGCACATCCTGACGGAAATTATCGCCGTTAATGTTGTCGATAATGACGTTGCGAAACTCAACTTCGATCGTCTTACCATCGCTGATAGTACAGGCGGGTGGCGAAACCAGCGTGCCGTGAAAAGTAACGTCGTTAATCGCGGCCTGCGCCAGGCCAGCAAAACCGTAAAGTAAGCACCATGCGAGTCGTTTCATTGGTAGTCCACCACCATGGTCATGGTCGCGTTAAACTCCGATGCCATCAGTTCCACACCGCTCTGCTTCACCGGAACGGCTTCGAAGTCTGGCTGAGTATTGATGTTGAACGGCAGCCAGCTACTGTTACCCACTGCCACCAGCGAATGGTCAGCGGCATTCTGAATACGAATGCCAAAACCGCTGATTCCAGTACTCAGCACCGTTTCGCCGTTGATGGTCGTGGTGGTGGCCTGAAGCTGCATTTGCAGGTCGTCGCTGACACTGTTTGAGCAGTTCAGGGTGTAGCCCACTGGCTGACGGTAGTTGGCACCATCAATGCTTTTAATAATCACATTGCCGAACTCCACCGCGCTTCCCTTTACCGAACAGGGCGGCGGTCCATCCACCAGCACGCGCAACGTCAGATTGACGATTTTGCCGCCCGCCATTGCCGGGAAAACGGTCACGCCACAGGCCAGCAATAGCGCGGCAGATCCGGTCAGAAAGAACGCTTTCATGTTGCTTCTCCCGTTATCAACCTTTGCTGCTTTGATCTTCATCCACCTTGCAGGTGTTCCCTTCACAACGGAAGATCAGCGGCATGCGCGCGCCGTAGTCATTGATATAGGTCAGCACCGGGGCGCTCGCCATTTTTGCCTTTAACGGTTGTGACGTTTTCGGTGGCATCACCAGCGGTTTAAACCCGGCGGCAGTCAGCCCTTTCTTCTGTGTGCTGGCATCGCTGATGATGACGTGGTACGGCGTCGGGTTATTGACGGTATAGTCCTGGCCACTGCGCGTGAGTGTGACCTTAAACTGCCACGGTCTTCTCATGTCAATCTTCTCCAGCGCCTTTGGTCGCCAGAACAGCTTGATGCGCGTTTGCAGCGCAATTTGCAGGGTGTTGGCTTTCCCGGACTTTGGCGGGATCTCACGCACGTTGTAGTAGAACAGGCTTTCTCGGTCGGACGGCAGCGTGTGAATGTCCGGCAGCGCCTGAATCTTCACCTGGCCGTTCATCATAGCGTCAATACGCTGCACAGGCGGCAGCACCGCCAGCGGCGAAGTGATTTTGTTGCCCTTCTCGTCTTCCAGCCAGCTTTGCGCCAGGTAAGGCAGCTTTTCGGTGTTGTTACGCAACGTCACGCTGATCGATTTATCGCTTTCGTTAAACACCAGACGGGTGCGATCCGGGGTGACCGATGCATGCGCCGTCAGGCTGGCGGTGGTAAGCAGTGCCATCAGCGCTGTGCTGACGAGCATTGGACAGGATAATTTATAAGACATTGATCGTTCCTTAATCAGATTATTGAGTTGCTGAAATTGACGTCGGCGCTTCCGTTGGTGTGACTTGCCGCGTCTGGTCCTGAATAACAGGCTTAATTTCTGGCGCTGAAGAATCAGGGGCTGCCGTTCCCTTTTGTTCACACGGCAACAACAGGCCGCTGAACAAATCGGCAGGTAGCGGCTTCGGCAATACGATCTCGCATTGTGCGCTGCCTTCCCAGAACACCATCATATGCTCGCCCGCATTGACCCCCGCCAGATAGACATTGCCTTCATCATCCACAATGCCAACCTGCTGCTGCTCGTCATTTTTCACTTCCGCGCCAAACGGCGGGTAGCTACCGTCACGCAACCTCAGTACCGCCATCGCTTTTTGCCCGCTGATCACTTTGAATTTGCGATAGCCGATTGCGCCTTCCGTCAGGGTTGCCTGCACCACCGACTGGGTGGCTTCCGCATCTTCCGGCAAGTTGTTTAAATCGATATACGCCTGATTGCGATAGTAGTTGTTAATATCGGCGACCACCGCCTTGCCAAACATATTGGTGTACACCGGCGCGCCGTTGCTTTCGACCGGCACGTTGGCAATCCCGTCGGCGTCAATCAGCAGGCGCGTGCCGCCCATGTTCTGGGTACGGTGCAGGGCCCCACCATGCGCGGTCAGCGTTGCCCCGCCCTGTAAGGCGATCCCCGCCGAACGGTATTCCCCTTCATGGTAGTTGGCGCTGAGATCAACCTTCGCCAGCGAACCGTCGTGGCTCAGATAACCATCCACGCTGCCGTGCTGCTCGCTGGTGCCAACGTTAACCTGGTAGTGCGTTGCGTCATCGACGCGCTTAAAGTAACCGACCTGGCTGCTGTCCGATCCGCTGCCGTAGGAACCGTTGTAGGTCACGGTGCTGCTGTCGCTCCACGGAATGCTCATACTGAGGTACATCCCCTTATCCGCATTATCGTCATATTCGTAGCGATAGCCGGTCACCGAGATGCTCATGTTGCGAATGCTCCCCATATTAAAATAGTGGGAAAACATCAGGTTATAGTTTGTCTGTTCCGGGCGATCCCAGTAAGTACGATGGGAGTAGTTGAGATAGATCGAAACACCCGCAGCGGCAAAGTTCTGGTTATAGGTGATCGTATACATCTCTTTGTCGTTACCGGTCCGCGCCATGTCCGACTGGTTCGCGTCCAGATACTCGCTCATGGTCATGAAGTTCTTTTCAGAAAAACGGTAGCCTGCAAAGGTGACGCGGCTGTTGAGTTCGTCAAAGTCTTTGGCATAGCTCACGCGAAAGGAGTTGCCGTCCAGTTTTCCTTTGCCGTATGCGCTGTCATGATCCAGGTTGACGTGCGAGTGAGTCACATCGAACGCCAGCGCGCCAAACTGTGCGAGGTCGCGCCCCACCCCCATCGCCGCCGACTGATAGTGTTTATCTGCCAGCGCACCACCGTAGAGCGACCAGCCATCTGCCACCCCCCATGACGCTTCTCCGCCGGAGAAAAAGCCGCCTTCGGTCTTGTGGTTCCAGTCTTCCGGACGCCCCATCATCACTTTGTAACGCACCTGCCCCTGGCGCGTGAGGAATGGCATAGATGCGGTGGTAACGTCATATTCCTGCACCTGACCATTCTGTTCTTCAACGCGGACGTGCAGTGTGCCGGAGACGGAGTCGCCGATATCCTGAATGCGGAATGGCCCGGCGGGAACCTGGGTTTCGTAAAGTACCCGGCCCATCTGGCTAATGGTGACTTTTGCACTGCTGTGCGCCACGCCGGAGACATCCGGCGCATAGCCGCGCAGGTTGGGCGGCAGCATCTGGTCATCGGTGCTGACGCTGCTGCCGATATAGTTAAAGCCGTCGAAAATATCGGAATTGAGATAATCTTCCCCCAGCGACAGCTTCGCTTTTAAAGAGGGTAAGGCCCGCCAGGCGTAATAACGGCTCCAGTCCCAGTTTTTGCTCGTTGTACTGTTACTGCTGTCATCGTCGTCATCGTTGCTGCGGGTGTGCTGATAATCACTTTGCCAGTCTGCACGGAAACGCCATGCCCCCAGGTTCGCCCCAACGGTACCGTTGCCGCTGATATCATGTGAGTCCTCGCCCCCCTGCTCCTGGTGGCGAGTTTGCGCATTGAGGCTGTAGTCGGCAATCAGGCCAGGAATACCGTCGTCCCAACGTGAGGGAGGGTCCCAGTCGCTGCTGGTATATTCGAGGTAAGCCTGTGGCACTGTCAGCAGCAACGCCGACTGGCTTAAATCATTCTCGACTTCCATCCCGTCTAATTGACCTGGTTTAAGGCATTCATCGTTGTGCGTCCACTGCAGGCTTTTTGCTATCCCTTCTTTCAGCCCCAGCGCCGCCACTAACTCAGGTGTCAGGCAGGCATAGTTTTTTGTTGGATCGTTTTCAGAGACGTACCAGTTAATGTCGTATTCATCAGAAAGGGGTTGTTTATTTATAAATACACGTAAATTATATTTACCCGCGTCGACATACCCTTTTTTTGAAAACTTACCGAGATCAATTTTCGTATCGCCCTTTAACTCAAGGAAACGGGGGTCAAATTGAATTGAATCATCAGCCCATGCATTGACTGATCCACCAGAGATTGCCAGCGCAATATAGCAGGCGATTCCCCGCAGCCGAAAATTTGAGTGATTAGGCATACACATATCCGTTTGTGAAACAGTCGTAAATCTGTTGCGTGTTGAATAACCCCACAGCAGAGATAGGTAATCTGGAATGTGGTCAGGGTTTCGAACTGGCCGAGATCCGGCGCATCGGTTTCACCCACCAGCCAGGCTTTAAAGTTCAGCGTTTGCTTGTCTTTACCCTTGCTGGTTGAAGTATCCATCACGATTGGCTGAACAATCTTTTCGCCCACTTTATAACCTTTGCCATGGGTATCGCCGATTACCAGGCTCACGTGGTTCATGGCAACACCGCTGTCAACATTGAATAACGCATAGTTATCCGTGTTGGCTGGCCCCGCGTAGTTAGTGCCGGTGAACGTGGTCTCCATGTTTGTTTCAGTGGTAAACACGCAATCCTGTAAACGGATCTGGAAATCTTTCGGTGTGGTAGTGCCACCGCCGGTCAGTTTAGCCGCACCGATGTCACCCATATCGACTTCCAGTTTGTGATCGTCTGGAACGATAGAGCACGGGGAGTCTTCAATGGTGCCGTAGAAGCGCGCGGTACCGTTGTTGCCTGCTGCAAAAGCAGAACTGGAAACAACTGCGCCCATGACCATCGCCGCAGCAATGGCTGTTTTGGCAAACTTACTCATTATTTGTCCTTAAATCATTAAGAGTTATAATATAAGCACCTGACATAAAATTAATATATATTATGCCCGATATTTATAGTTAGCCATTGAACATATACACTCCAATATAATCATAGAATGTAAACAAGTATTCTCTGGTGTGTCTGT
The DNA here is from genome assembly GCF_003697165.2 of Escherichia coli DSM 30083 = JCM 1649 = ATCC 11775. GTDB lineage: Bacteria > Pseudomonadota > Gammaproteobacteria > Enterobacterales > Enterobacteriaceae > Escherichia > Escherichia coli. The sequence goes on along the minus strand of NZ_CP033092.2, from coordinate 1,574,404 downwards.
ATGTTGGTCTTATCTATAAAAAAACTCAATTTAGTAATACTTAAACACTTTATGTAGATTTTATTAATTAATACATCTACAAAATACTTTCACCACTTTCCAACAAAAAAACATGCGAATTATCAACAAAAAACAAACCATTATAATCAACAAAAATGAATTGCTTATAAAGCACACTAAAAAAATTATAATGACCTTACCATTATTTATTGCTAAAATTTAATATTAATTAAATCAATAAATATATATTCAAGACACAAAACCATTATCTTCTTTATTTTATTACGGGATTCAATAATGGGAAAATATAATAACTATCGAGAGTTGTTAAATATTAACAACATTTAGACAAGAAAAAGAATGATTGTATGACGGAGAAACTGCCCGGTGTACGCGCACGTAACCGGGCATTGATTGCTTAAATTGCTTTTGCCATCTTCAAATTACAAGGGCTCATTTGCCAGTTGAATTGGCCTTTTCCGCTTTCATCAAGCGTTACGCTGGCAATCGCTGAAGTGGTAAACATAGGCGGCGTTTCGCCCGGACATAACTCGGCAACCAGATACCCAACTAACGGTAAGTGGGAGATCACCAGTACCGAAGCAACACCTTCATTGGTCAACGCCTGCAAATAGGCACCGACCAGACCAACATCGCCGCAGGGCGTTAACTCCGGCAGAACTTCTGCACTGGAAGGCAGGTTCAGACAATCCCCTACTTCTTCCAGTGTTTGCTCGGCTCGCAGGAACGGGCTCACCAGAACGCGTTCGATTTCCACTTTTTGACCTTTCAGCCAGTTCGCCATCAGGCGAGATTCGTCACAACCGTTAGTGGTCAGAGGACGAACCGAATCACTGGCGGCATCGAGGGCTGCGTCGCCGTGACGCATGATAAAAACTTGCATATTGCACCGCTTTTGTTAACCAGATTCGCCCGTTTTCTTTCATCTGAAACCAGAGAAAGAAAACGGTGGCCGGCATTGTGCCTTATCCATTCACCGAATGAAACGCTGTTTTTTACCTCAATGGCGTAAGTATAGTCAATATGCGTTTACATTTTGAGCAAAACTCCGCCATTCAGCGCGGATTCATATAACTTTGACCTTCTTATTGCAGGTCAGTTGCAGTTGTTTTCCAAAAACTTTCCCCACGCTCGCTCATCTCAACTAAACGATCGCAAGGGGTAAAACGGGAACCATACTGCGTGGCCAGTCGTTGCATTATTGCAACCACTTCGCCTGCGCCGAGAGAATCGATATAGCGGAACGGTCCACCGAGAAATGGCGGAAAACCAATGCCAAATACCGCGCCTATATCCCCGTCACGCACGCTACGGATAACCTGCTCGTCCAGACAACGTACTGCTTCATTCAGCATCAACATCACACACCGTTCAGCAACCTGCGGTGCGGAGAGTCGCCCCTGCCCTTGTGCGCCAATGAGCGGGTAAATGGCGGGATCGACCTGTTTTTTGCTTTTACACCCTTTCTGACCATAAAGATAGAAACCCCGACCATTTTTTCTGCCTTTGCGATCGTCGTTCAAAATTGAAGAAACAACATTTGCAGGCGCGCTAAAACGTTCTCCATAAGCGGCTTCCAGTACAGGCATAATTTTAGTCCCGGTGTCGATTCCTACCTCATCCAAAAGTTGGATTGGGCCTACCGGAAAACCAAATTTCACTAGCGCGGCATCGATATGCTCAATACGCTCGCCTTCGGTCAACATGCGGATAGCTTCATTGATGTAAGGCGCTAAGATGCGATTGACGTAAAACCCGGCTTTGTCACGCACGACAATTGGCGTTTTGCCCTGTTTTTTCGCCAGTTTTACCGTGGTGGCGATGGTTTGCGCCGATGTACTCGCATGAGGAATAATCTCCACCAGCGGCATTTTTTCCACCGGACTGAAGAAATGCAGGCCAATAACTTGCTCAGGTCGCGCGGCGTGAGCGGCGATATCGCCAATCGGTAAAGATGACGTGTTCGAAGCAAAGATGGTATGAGTAGCGCAATTTTGCTCCACTTCCGCCACCATCTGTTGTTTTAATTCGAGATTTTCAAACACCGCTTCAATAATCAGATCGCGATGGGCAAAGCCGCAATAGTCCGTCGTTCCGGAGATTAATGCCAGCTGTTTGTCACGTTCGCTGGCTTTGAGATGACGACGGCGAACTTTGCCCTCAAGCTGATCCCAACTGTACTTCAGCGCATGATTTATGCCCCGCGGGTTGATATCTTTAATTCTGACCGGAAGCCCCGCTTTACAAGCAGTGACATAAGCAATACCGCCGCCCATCAAGCCACCACCTAGAATCCCCACGCTGTTTAATGGCGCAGGCGGCGCATCACTGCCGGGATCTTTCTTCACGTCCGTACTGGCAAAAAAGATATTGCGCAGCGCCTGCGATTGCGGCGTCATCGCCAGTTCGCCAAACGCCCGTGCTTCAGCGTCATAGCCGCTGCTGGTGCCCTGCGCTAATCCCGTTTCGACAACCTCCAGGATGCGTTCTGTCGCCGGATAGTTACCTTGCGTTTTGTGTTCTGTTTTCTTACCGACCATTTTGAACAGCAGCGCACGACCTAACGGCCCCGCCAGAATACGCTCGCGTACAGGTAGAGGGCGTGAAGATGGGCGATCCTGCTTTGCCAGCTCAACAGCGGCTTCCAGCAATATGGAGTGCGGAACGACGTCATCCACCAACCCCAACTTTACCGCCTGTTTCGCCCGAAGTTGTTTTCCGGTGAGGATCATCTCTAATGCTGTGCTGACACCTATCAGGCGCGGTAAACGCTGGGTACCGCCTGAACCGGGTAACAATCCAAGTTGTACTTCAGGCAAACCGAGCACCGTTTTAGGATCGTCAGTACAAACACGACCGTGGCACGCCAGCGCCAACTCCAGCCCGCCGCCCAGGCAAGCGCCATGAATAGCCGCGATAACCGGAATGGGCAAAGCATGAATCTCCGCCATTAACTGTTGCCCCTGCCGCGCCAGTACTTCCGCTTCTTGCGCCGTTTTGCAGTTGCCGATCATGTTGATGTCTGCGCCAGCAATGAAGTTGTCTGGTTTCGCGGAGACAAACACCACGCCACGCAACTCTTTGTTTTCACGGATTTGCTTAATAATGGCGCGTACCTGCGAGGCAAATTCCGCCTTGAGGGTATTCATTTTCTCACCCGGTACGTCGATGGTGATGATAGCAATGTTGTCCAGACGAACATTAAGAGTAAACGCTGATGCCATTTCCATTATTCCGCCTCCAGAACCATTGCTGCGCCAAGCCCACCCGCAGCACAGGCGGTCACTAAACCAAATCCACCGCCACGACGGCGAAGTTCATGCAATGTCTGGGTAATCATCCGCGCGCCGGTCGCTGCGAAGGGATGCCCATAAGCAATCGAACCGCCAAGCACGTTAAATTTGCTCTCGTCCACTTCGCCAGTGGCATGTGCACGCCCCAGTACGTCGCGAGCAAAACGTTCGCTACCCAGCAACTGAATATTGGCCAGCGTCTGGGCGGCAAAGGCTTCGTGCATATCGATCAATGTCAGATCGCCCATCGTCAATCCGGCACGTTCCAGCGCCAGCGGTGTTGACCAGGCTGGACCGAGCAACATGTCCTGCCAGACATCTATCGCAGTAAATGCGTAGCTGCGCAGATACCCCAGCGGTACCAGCCCTAATTCTTTCGCCCGGGATTCAGTCATCAGGATCACCGCTGCCGCGCCATCGGTCAGCGGCGTACTGTTTGCCGCCGTTACCGTCCCGTGTTTACGATCAAACGCCGGACGCAGCTTTGCGTAATCAGCAAGAGAGGAATTACCGCGAATATTGTTGTCTTCGACAAGCGGTTGTTTATAAGGGGGGATAAAGGCAGTCATCACCTCTTCTTTGAGTTTACCTTCTGACCACGCCTGAGCGGCACGCTGATGCGAACGGTGCGCCAGTGCATCTTGCTGTTCTCGGGTGATGCCGTAGGTTTTCGCCATTTGCTCTGCGGTGTCCCCCATCCGTAATCCAGTGGAGTATTCCGCCACTGCCGGAGGCACCGGCATTAAGTCACGCAAACGTAAGCGAGAAAAAAGTTTCAGGCGCTGGCTCATTGTGCGGGCTTTGTTGACATCAACCAGTACGCGCGCCAGTTTTTTACTGACGCCAATTGGCAATACGGAAGAGGAATCTGCCCCACCGGCAATCCCCGCTCGAATAGTTCCCGCCATCAGGCTTTCTGCGACGTTTGCAACCGCCTGGAAACTGGTAGCGCAAGCGCGGCTAACGCTGTAAGCATCGGTATGCACATTCATTCCAGTGCCAAGAACAATTTCACGGGCAATGTTGGGCGCTTCCGGCATTTGCACAACCTGACCGAAGACCAGTTGTTCAATCACTTCAGCGGGGATCTCGGTGCGTGCCAGCAGTTCGCCTACCACCATCTTCCCTAAATCAACCGCGGGAATGCCATGAAAAGCCGTCGCCTGTCGGGCAAAAGGCGTACGTAAACCGCTAACAATGGCGATACGATCGCCCTGGCGGGTAACCAGCGGTAAAACCTGACCCATAACACTCCCCTGTAAAAAAATAAATAAAGTGGTCTGACCTGATCATAGTCTTAACCATTTTTTTACATTTAGCCAAGTGGAGAAAAGGGAAAGTGGGAGCTATGACACAGAGAGAAAAGAAGAAGAGAAAAGAAAACGCCCCTGCCAGCAACTGACAGGGGCGTATGTACCCGAGAGGAATTAACGCAGACCCAGCTGGAAGATCAGCATTTCAGCTTCGCAGGCAAAAGTGAAATCGATATCCAGGCGCACACCGTCAGACTCTTCAGTGAAAGTCGGGGTGATTTTGCACGGTTCGGATTCCACGCTACGGGCTTTTTCAGTCAGCGCCGCCAGCGTTTGTTCTGCTTCTGCGCGGTTTGCAAACACACGGCTGTAAGACGCGGTGCAGTCGGAGTTGTCCATAATGGTGCCAACATCCATACAGCAGCAAACCGGGGTTTCATCAGCACTACATTTACTCATCGTTGATTTCCTCTGTATGTGCACCCAAGGTGCCAGATAAACGTTGTGGATATTTTACGCTTCCGGAAAGTGCTGCTCCAGTTGTTAATTCTGCAAAATCGGATAAGTGACCGAAATCACACTTAAAAATGATCTAAAACAAAATTCACCCGAATCCATGAGTGCGCCACCTCCCAATTTTGCCAGCTGGATCGCGTTTCTTAGATCATATATGAAAAAAGATAGAAACATACTTGCAACATTCCAGCTGGTCCGACCTATACTCTCGCCACTGGTCTGATTTCTAAGATGTACCTCAGACCCTACACTTCGCGCTCCTGTTACAGCACGTAACATAGTTTGTATAAAAATAAATCATTGAGGTTATGGTCATGAGCCAGAAAACCCTGTTTACAAAGTCTGCTCTCGCAGTCGCAGTGGCACTTATCTCCACCCAGGCCTGGTCGGCAGGCTTTCAGTTAAACGAATTTTCTTCCTCTGGCCTGGGCCGGGCTTATTCAGGGGAAGGTGCAATTGCCGATGATGCAGGTAACGTTAGCCGTAACCCCGCATTGATTACCATGTTTGACCGCCCGACATTTTCTGCGGGTGCGGTTTATATTGATCCGGATGTAAATATCAGCGGAACGTCTCCGTCTGGTCGTAGCCTGAAAGCCGATAACATCGCGCCTACGGCATGGGTTCCGAACATGCACTTTGTTGCACCGATTAACGACCAATTTGGTTGGGGGGCTTCAATTACCTCTAACTATGGTCTGGCGACAGAGTTTAACGATACTTATGCAGGCGGTTCTGTCGGTGGTACCACCGACCTCGAAACCATGAACCTGAACTTAAGCGGTGCATATCGCTTAAATAATGCATGGAGCTTTGGTCTTGGTTTCAACGCCGTCTACGCTCGCGCGAAAATTGAACGTTTCGCAGGCGATCTGGGGCAACTGGTGGCTGGTCAGATTAGGCAATCTCCTGCTTGGCTGACTCCTCAGGGGCAAGCATTAGCAGCTACCGCCAACGGCATCGACAGTAATACCAAAATCGCTCACCTGAACGGTAACCAGTGGGGCTTTGGCTGGAACGCCGGTATCCTGTATGAACTGGATAAAAACAACCGCTACGCATTGACCTACCGCTCTGAAGTGAAAATTGACTTCAAGGGTAACTACAGCAGCGATCTTAACCCGGCTTTTAATAACTACGGTTTGCCAATTCCTACCGCGACAGGTGGCGCAACGCAGTCAGGTTATCTGACGCTGAACCTGCCTGAAATGTGGGAAGTGTCGGGTTATAACCGTGTTGCTCCGCAGTGGGCAATTCACTATAGCCTGGCTTACACCAGCTGGAGTCAGTTCCAGCAGCTGAAAGCGACCTCAACGAGTGGCGACACGCTGTTCCAGAAACATGAAGGCTTTAAAGATGCTTACCGCATCGCGTTGGGTACCACTTATTACTACGATGATAACTGGACCTTCCGTACCGGTATCGCCTTTGATGACAGCCCAGTTCCGGCACAGAATCGTTCTATCTCCATTCCGGACCAGGACCGTTTCTGGCTGAGTGCAGGTACGACTTACGCATTTAATAAAGACGCTTCAGTCGACGTTGGTGTTTCTTATATGCACGGTCAGAGCGTGAAAATTAACGAAGGCCCATATCAGTTCGAGTCTGAAGGTAAAGCCTGGCTGTTCGGTACTAACTTTAACTACGCGTTCTGATAACGCGTTAGCTTAATAAGAAAAAAGGTGAGTTTTGCGACTCACCTTTTTTGTTTCTTATTCAGAATCGATATCTTTTAAATCATCCTGAATCGCTTGCGCGTTCGGATTTTCCTGCGGTTTGAGTTCACCGCCATTAGCGATGAAATCATGACGCTGGAAGTACGCTTCACGCACCATAATATAAGGATCGGAGGACTGACGCAGCAGACCGTCGGAATCCAACAACTGCGCACGAGTTTCTATCCCTTCAAGCGTCCATTTACCCACAGACATCGGCCAGGTCAGCCAGGAAAGAACCGGGTAAAGACTATCCGCCATATCACCACCGTCATCACGCAGCGTGAAGCTACCGTAGAACGGTAATTGAACGTACGGCCCATAACCCACACCATAATGACCAAGCGTACTACCGAAGCGGTGAGGTTCAGTCCGTTGCAGTTTCGGGTTCGCCATCCCTGCAACATCAATAAAGCCGCCCATTCCCAAAATGGTATTCAGGAAAAAGCGGGTAAAGTGGACCATCCCCTGATAAGGGTCGCCCTGCAAGAAGTAGTTAACCATCACCGCAGGTTCTTCAAGGTTGCCGGTAAAGTTGCTCAAACCGTTACGCGCAGGTTGCGGAACATAATCACGCCAGGCGACAGCGACCGGTCGAACAATATACGGGTCTAATACATTGAAGTTGAAGTTGTACATAGTGCGGTTAAACCCTTCTAACGGGTCAGAACGCCCTTGCTGATCTGTACCGGAACTCGCACACCCCACCAGAAGCGTAGTTCCCAGAGCAAGCGCCGACAGGCGAAGCTTCATAAATGTCTCCCTGTTTTTTTATGGCTTATGCAGTTTGCCATCCATGACGGAACGATACCGTATCCGCCTGTTTAGGTGTGGGCGATTGTAACAGCACGTAAACTGATGTCCAGACGCCCTGATTTGCTGATTTGATCATAGCCTGGTAATCGCCGCCCTGTAGGCTACTTGATTCAATAGCAACAGAAAAAGGCAAACGCGGCCTTTTCTACATTTTCAGAGTAACTCCCGCCAGTTGCGAGCAAAAAAGCCGCTACGCTTTAGCTATACGTGCTAATTCAAGAGAAGAGACCATGGACAACGACAAAATTGATCAACACAGCGACGAAATTGAAGTTGAGAGCGAAGAAAAAGAGCGCGGTAAAAAAATAGAAATAGATGAAGACCGACTCCCCTCCCGGGCGATGGCAATTCATGAGCATATCCGCCAGGATGGTGAAAAAGAGCTGGAACGCGACGCAATGGCGCTACTGTGGTCAGCCATTGCGGCGGGCCTGTCGATGGGCGCTTCGCTACTGGCAAAAGGGATATTTCATGTCGAACTGGAAGGCGTGCCGGGCAGTTTCTTGCTGGAGAATCTCGGTTATACCTTTGGTTTTATTATCGTCATAATGGCCCGCCAGCAATTATTTACCGAAAACACCGTAACTGCGGTACTACCCGTCATGCAAAAACCGACAATGAGCAACGTCGGCTTACTTATGCGGTTATGGGGCATCGTGCTGCTGGGTAATATTCTCGGGACAGGTATTGCTGCGTGGGCATTTGAATATATGCCTATCTTCAATGAAGAAACTCGCGATGCATTTGTCAAAATCGGCATGGATGTGATGAAGAACACCCCCAGCGAGATGTTTGCCAACGCGATCATTTCCGGCTGGCTGATCGCCACTATGGTATGGATGTTTCCTGCAGCGGGTGCGGCAAAGATTGTGGTGATTATATTGATGACCTGGCTTATTGCCCTGGGTGACACCACCCACATCGTTGTCGGTTCTGTTGAAATCCTCTATCTGGTGTTTAACGGCACGCTGCACTGGAGCGATTTCATCTGGCCCTTTGCACTACCTACTTTAGCGGGGAACATCTGCGGCGGCACCTTTATCTTTGCGTTAATGAGTCATGCACAGATTCGTAACGACATGAGCAACAAGCGCAAAGCAGAAGCACGTCAAAAAGCAGAACGTGCGGAAAACATTAAGAAAAATGATAAAAACCCGGCATAAATGGCGAGGGTTTAAGCAGTCGAGCGGCTGTGTACTTACCCCGTAGTCCATTAGCGGGTATACTCATGCCGCATTGTCCTCTTAGTTAAATGGATATAACGAGCCCCTCCTAAGGGCTAATTGCAGGTTCGATTCCTGCAGGGGACACCATTTATCAGTTCGCTCCCATCCGTACCAGTCCGCAAAATCCCCTGAATATCAAGCCTTCCGTAGATTCACAGTTCGTCATGGTTCGCTTCAGATCGTTGACAGCCGCACTACATGACGGGTAAAAAGTGGATAAAATAATTTTACCCACCGGATTTTTACCCATGCTCACCGTTAAGCAGATTGAAGCAGCAAAGCCGAAAGAAAAACCATACCGCCTACTCGATGGTAATGGCCTGTACCTTTATGTCCCTGTATCAGGGAAAAAGGTATGGCAGCTTCGCTACAAGATTGACGGTAAGGAGAAAATCCTGACCGTCGGAAAATATCCACTTATGACTTTGCAGGAGGCAAGAGATAAAGCATGGACCGCGAGGAAAGACATCTCGGTTGGCATCGATCCGGTAAAAGCGAAAAAGGCTTCGTCTAACAACAATTCCTTTAGTGCGATTTACAAGGAATGGTACGAGCACAAGAAGCAAGTCTGGTCAGTAGGCTATGCAACTGAACTTGCAAAAATGTTTGATGACGACATTTTACCTATCATCGGCGGCCTTGAAATTCAGGATATTGAGCCGATGCAACTGCTGGAAGTAATCCGCAGATTTGAAGATCGCGGTGCAATGGAGCGAGCCAACAAAGCCCGCAGAAGATGCGGCGAGGTTTTCCGTTACGCTATTGTCACTGGTAGGGCTAAATATAACCCGGCACCTGACCTTGCTGACGCCATGAAGGGATACCGCAAGAAGAACTTCCCGTTTCTTCCTGCAGACCAGATCCCTGCATTCAACAAAGCACTGGCAACATTTTCAGGAAGTATCGTATCGCTCATTGCGACCAAAGTTTTACGCTACACAGCCCTAAGAACGAAAGAGCTTCGTTCCATGCTATGGAAGAACGTCGATTTTGAAAACAGGATTATCACCATCGACGCCAGTGTGATGAAGGGACGCAAAATTCATGTGGTCCCGATGTCAGACCAGGTGGTTGAACTTCTCACTACGCTAAGCTCCATCACCAAACCAGTATCAGAGTTTGTTTTTGCCGGGCGCAACGATAAGAAGAAGCCAATCTGCGAGAACGCGGTTCTACTTGTGATCAAACAAATCGGCTATGAGGGTCTAGAAAGCGGTCACGGATTCAGGCATGAATTCAGCACGATTATGAACGAGCACGAATGGCCTGCTGACGCTATTGAAGTGCAACTGGCACATGCCAACGGCGGATCTGTGCGCGGTATTTACAACCATGCTCAGTATCTCGATAAGCGCAGAGAAATGATGCAGTGGTGGGCGGATTGGCTTGATGAGAAGGTAGAGTGATCCGCCTTAACAACTATCGAAGAGCACAAAGCCTTGTGTGTCTCATAGGCTATGAAACAATCATTTTACATGGTTACTTCACTACTTCCGCACAATATGATATCGTTCACAATCTAAAAACATTAATAATTTATCCATTACCGCGGTTAATGCCCGTCGCTTCCAACGGGCTTTTTTGTAAATTATATTTTTATTACCTTATATTAATATTGGTAATATGTCTGCATGATGTTTTATATTTATTGCGTGAGCTTCGCATGATAGCTGGAGCATCTCTTGTCATCACTAATTAGCTCCGCTTTATCCGTTCTTGCCCATATTATATTTCTTTTTATTATTTTTGCTGGATTACCGGCTGCTGCACACATAGATGGCACATCTTTAGTTACAATACTCCCATACCCAATGACAGATCCGCTTCCAACAGATACTCCTTTCATTATAGAGACATTTCTCCCTACCCATACGTAACTAGATATAATGATATCTTTTGCCCAATTAATCCTTTTTTTGCTATGAATATCAAATATAGGATGCCCATCTGATGCACGCAAAATAACATCTCTTGCTATCATGCAGTCATGGCCAATTGTAACATTGCACTTATCAGTGACGACTTCAAAACCTGCACCTATTGTCGTTCTTCTACCGATAATAACTTTTGAACCTTTTGTTGCGACAATATCACCTTTAATCTTACTGTTTTTATGTATTCTTACGTAATTATTATCACCCCTAAATATTACGGTAAGCCATCGACACTCAACATCATCTTCTATAATAAGTTTGTTATTGTTTCCATTGAACTGAACTTTATTCTCTTTGCTATTTACAAGATCTCCACATACAAAAACATTACCTGACCCATTATCATCAACGGAAAACGAGTCTTGAGTCTTGAGTCTTGAGTCTTGAGTCTTGAGTCTTGAGTCTTGAGTCTTGAGTCTTGAGTCTTGAGTCTTGAGTCTTGAGTCTTGAGTCTTGAGTCTTGAGTCTTGAGTCTTGAGTCTTGAGTCTTGAGTCTTGAGTCTTGAGTCTTGAGTCTTGAGTCTTGAGTCTTGAGTCTTGAGTCTTGAGTCTTGAGTCTTGAGTCTTAACATATTAGTATCCTACGTTATTTTACCACTAGTTACTTTTCTTGTCATTAAAAAGCATTTAAATTTTTATATTTAATTTCGTTGACGTCAATGTTTTTTGCCAATGTACTTACTTCTTTATGTGATCAGTTCATATTTTTGACGCCAACGAAACATTTAGTGCTTCCCTTCTATTAAGTCTAACCTAGCTTTTATTCTTTCTATTTCTCTGCGCTGCCATGCTGCCTCGATATAGAATAAGAGATCAGGTCTGACCCCCCATCTAGATCCTGCTGGCGTTATTTCAACGCGCTCAATGATGTCTTCCATTACCATCACTGGATTATCATCCTCATCAACAATGATGCTCCCGTCATTATCAGTCAGCGGCATTTCCCTTTGGCCAGTAATGACGTCATCATATACTGCGGGATAATCGTCATAGCAAAGAAAGGCATAGCGGCATGTTGTGCTTTCTTCTTCCATGAGTCCGTGAGAAATAAGAACATCACGAAGTTGCTGCGCGATTACACCATGATGTATCCTCGCCCCTTCTTCCCCCTTTATAGCGACAGCGTTCAGCCATTTATAAGCGATATACCTGACGTCACCCCAGGCATCCAGCAATGTTTCGTCAGGAGAGACCGGCTCTGTCTTTAATGTTCCGTCACTGGTAACCACAGGATTGGAGCCAAGATAAACTATCGAGAACCTGTTTCCCGGACCACCAAGAGCATTTACATTATCAAGATAAGGTTTAACATCTCCGTTCTCAAAAAGATGTTCGAGTGCGTTATATACCGCGCGACGTGGAGTACTGCTTCTGGAACCATGCAACGTTATCATTGCACCATCTGCTGAAGACGTTGTTTCACCGCCGCTAACGATTAATCTCTGAGCGGTAACATCATCAGACGGTACTTTCTTCGCAATAATGGCGTAATTACCCTCAAGTTTGACTTCCGCGCGAACTTGTCCTGATGTACCTGCATGGACAGTCAGTGACTGGACGGCAACATCATCTGTGAAATCAACGGGTACAGGAACCGTCCTCACGCCTGACGTCGACATAAAAGTAGGAAGCGTTCTGTTAGGAGTGGCTCCGTAGACAAAATCCCTTGAAACAAATTCTTCCTGTTTAATTTTCACCCTGAAACAATACAAATCAGCCGGGTGACCATCGTGAACATAAGGATATTTTCTGTTGTTATCCCCTATGCTCCATGGGTTTAGAAAGTCTTCCCCACCGAAAATGTAGTACAGCCAGTTGTCTTTGATACAAACTGAACCAACACCAACCGCAGAGTTAACTATTCCGCCCTGATAAATCTGATCAGTAACATTAACCCACTCTACATTATCCAGACTCCACTCATTGACGTTAACTCTGGTCATAAATGTTCTTGGATAGTTTCCTGCATAACGGTTATCAGGTTCTCCTCCTTCCCACTCACCAAATGCGCGCTCACTGCCAAAAATAATCAGCTCATCGCCAACTTTGGCAAAAGGAAGGTTTGAGTGATGAACATTATTTGGGAAGCGAAGAGAATTCCATGATGTACCTAAATCAGAGCTTCTGTGCAATGAACTACCGGGTTGAGTACTTAATGTCCCCCTGGTCGTCAGATACAGAATGCCATCATAATATTTTACACATGGCTCAGATGCATTCGCCTCATATTCTGCAGGTATGCGTCTGCGAACAAAGCTACCAGGAGAACCGAAAGCATCAGAGAAATAGAGTATCCCAAGCTCGCGTGGACCAATATCACCATTATGGTAGCCAACAGCAAAACTGTTATCGCTAATCGTCGCAAAACTGTGAATCTCAGTAACAGGAGTGCTTCCGTCAACAAAAGAAGGAATAGTTCCAAGACTGGTTTTTCTCCATGGTGACGAGTGAAATGATGTACCAAAACTCCAGTATCTACCCTCGTTATTCTGATCCACATCCTGGGTATTTTGCGTCGTAACTGTAAAAGTATTTTTATCAATAACAGTAGTCACCGTCATATTCCCGGTAACACCTGTAACACCAGAGTTTGAGAAGTTGACAAAATCACCAGCAAATAATCCGTGATCAGTAATGCGAATATAAGCGACTTGCTGATTTGCTGCTTTCGTTATACCACCATAAACGCGAAGGCTGCGACTCATTGGGCGATCCCACAACTCTGCAACCTGCAGTTTATTTCCGCTCACGGTCCGCGTCTCAATTACAGCAAAAAGGCGATTTCTGACAACCCCCATACTCATGCAGTGATAGTTAACTGTGGGATAGTTTTCATGTAAATCTGTAAGCCATTCCGGCGTTGTCCAGGTCTTCCCGTCATCTCCTGAGCGAACCCATGCAACATGGAGGTTATTTACACCATGGCGGTCTCCAGCCATAAAAGGCGCATAGATGACATTGTCATATACAAACGTTTTATCCTGCGTCCAGGCGTTGTACCACGGTGTATCTGTAATTTTAAATAACTCTCCCTGGATAAAATCTTCAGAAACATAAAAAAGAGGCTGACCCGGTATTCTCTCAAATAAAAAACGAGCATTTTTAAATCGACTGACATCTGGAAGAGTTGATACTTTAAAAGTAAGCCCTCGCCCATCTATCTTTTCACCACCTGTTGCAACAGAAAGTAATTCTGATAGAGCTGATGTATCATCATGAACACCATCACCAATAGCCCCCCAACCTCTTACATCATAACTGTCTCTCCATCTTGCTATCTGAAGTTTTGGGTATTTATTCGCTCCATCTGGGTCTTCTAATTGCTGCCGTAGTTGATCAGGATCATACTTCAGCACATTCTGGAAATAGAACTGCTGTACGCCATACGCATCGTACACAGCCATAGAATGGCCTTGCACAGTTACGAACTTGGCAATCCGTCCGTTATATACAGGGTAACCAGCAGCGTTAATGATGATTGGTTGCGAAACAGGAACGTGAGAGCCGTCTTCGTTCTCTACATAAACCTGAATCCGGTTTTCAGGATTTACCGGGTCAGTGTCAATTTTACCGATATAAATTTTGCCATTGGCTACGGCTTTAAAAGAACGCGCCATAGTGAAGAGTTGCGAAGGCATCGATACAATTGCGTATTACCGTGAAGGAGATCGGTGAGTAACATCGATGGAGATCGGTTCGTGTCACTTTCACAGAACCGTTTTTAAATTACCTTCACTGATCTCCTTCGGTCAACGGTGATTGTATTTTCCGCATTGATTCTCCTTTAAGTTCGATCTTGATACTGCCATGAACCAGTCGATCTAGGATGGCATCCGCATGTGTGGAGTCTCCGATCATTTTGTACCAGTTTTCCACCGGCAACTGGCTCACTACGATGATTGAGCCTCGTTGGTACATCAGATCCACTATTTCCAGCAGGTCGCTACGCTGTTCTGATGAGAGAGGTTCCAGCCCCCAGTCATCCAGAAGCAGCAGATCGCTATTATTCAGCCTGGTCAAAAGTTTGCTGTATCTTCCATCAGCATGCCCCTGATAGCACTGTTCCATCAGCGCTTTAAGGCGATAATAGTAGACCTTGTATCCCTGTCGGCAGGCATTATGACCAAGTGCACATGCCAGGAACGTTTTACCGCTGCCGGTGGCCCCGGTCAGTAAAATATTTTGTTTCAGGGTTAACCAGTTTCCCTGACTGAGTGAACGGATGAGGGCCCTGTCCAGCCCTCTATTGTTACGATAATCCAGCTTTGATAACTCAGCATTAAGTCTGAACCGTGCATGTTTGATCAGACGCTCTGCCTTCCTGTTTTCACGGCAGGTTAGTTCTTCTGCTGTCAGTAATGACAGGCGTTCTTCGAAGCCCAGCTCCTGGTATGTGCCCGGCTGAGCAAGTTGCTTTTTAAGCGCATCACGGAAGCCGGTGAGTTTAAGTGCGGTCAGTTGTTCGTAAAGATGATTCATCATTGGATCCCGTATCAGTGGTAATACTCACTGCCGCGTACGTTTTCGTGTTCCATCGTGGATAACAGATCTGGTTTTGGATCCTGAACAGGTTGTTTATCCAGACCTTTTTCCAGGATCGATTTAATACCTGACAGACGCCATACCTTTGTTTTCAGAGCTCTTGCACATGCTGCATTAAGTCTGGCTTTACTGTATTTTTTATGAAGGTTCAGGAGTCCAAGGCAGAAGCGATAGCTTTGTTCCGGATGTGGACGAGAGTTCAGTATATGAAGCACATAACTATGAGTTTCACTGCCTATGTGCCCCGCCCATTCCAGAAGACGCTCTGGCGTCCAGGTGGCATGCTGTCGATGAGCTTCAGGCATGTGCTCGTTGCGGGTACTGTAGCCATAAGTACGCTTGCGCGGGTGCACAGCAACCTCCTGCCCCTGATTGAAGAGTCTTACCAGTTCTCCGGAGATCCATGCTTCCAGTTGCTGGCCTAACAGCGAACATGGAACCGAGTAGTAATGTTTGTCGATTTCCACGTGGTAATCGGCATGAACTCTGACTTTCTTCACCAGGGTGTAACTGTAACTGGCTTCAGGAAGAGGCTTCAGTGCGGGTTTATCAAGCTGGATGAAGAGTTCTGCACGTGAATAACCCAACTTCTGCATTATTTTGTTATTCAGTCTTTCCAGCAACTCCCGAATGCGCTGATTAAGCGATGCAAGGCTGTAGAAGATCTCATGCCTGATTCGGGCCATGATCCAGCGTTCAACAACCTGAACGCCAACTTCAGCTTTGGCTTTATCTTTCGGTTTACGTGGCCGCGCAGGCAAAACTGCGACATTATAATGCTCAAGCATCTGCTGGTAGGTAGGGTTAACGTCAGGATCATACTTACATGCCCTGGATGTGGCGCTTTTCAGATTGTCCGGAACAACAAGTTCAGGAACGCCACCCAACCACTGGAAGCAGCGAACATGACTCATCACCCAGTCTTCAAGCTGCTGAGACCAGGTGGCCTCTGCCCATGTGTAACTTGATGCCCCGAGAACAGCTACGATGACCTGAGCAGTTCTTATTTCTCCGGTCTCAGGGTCGGTAACGCCAACGGTAGGTCCACAGTAATCAACGAAAAGTTTTTCGCCAGCTTTATGTACCTGACGCATTGATGGTGAAGTGGTTTTGAGCCATTCACGGTACATCCGGCAGTAATGGTTATAGCTGTAAAAACCGCCTGGATTACGCTCACAGTATTCTTCCCAGAGTAGCTGCAGCGTCACGCATTTATTACGCAGTTCCCGGTGTACTGTAGCCCAGTCAGGCAGAGAGTGCTTCTTCATCTTAACCTGGGTCTGAAGGAACGCATGTTTTAGTTTTGTATCATCCCATCCTGTAGGTAAGGGCCACTGCTTTATGCCAAGTTGAGCCGCCCGATTAGCATATCTGGATACAACGGAAGGGGAGATTGCAAGACTACGACCAATTTGTCGATGGCTGAGTCCAACACCGTATTTAAGCCTAAGAATTTCTTTAAGTTTTCTCATAGAAATTGGAACTGTTGGCATAGGTATCCTTTACCGGAATGGCAAAAGATACAGATCAACACACCTGTGAAGTTCCAATAACATTGATGGAGATCACTGAATAACAAAATGAGTCAAAAGTGATCTCCATCGATGTTATTCAGCGATCTGTTCAAATGTTATTACCCGATCTCGATGGAAGTTATTGAGTGATCTCCTTTCATGAAAATACGCAACAATCACATTGGCTGTAATGTCTGTCATTTAATTTGCTCCAGATGCAAAGAATCGCCGCAGCATGGCCACGGTGAATTTTGGGCATAAAAAAACCCAGCCGAAGCTGGGTCGTTGCGTTGGTTATCTGTCAGTAATTATGTACTGAAGGAGGTAATTCTTTATTCTTAAGTCTCATCCATGCGGAAAGATTCGTTGGTCCGTCTGGCTCATTGATATCAACATCTCGTGTGTGATTGATTAAAACGTCTCTCGCCATATCGATAATACGGGAGAACTCATAACCGCAGTCATGACATCTGCCGGAATAGTTCGATTGAATTTGTTTTAGCGCCGGATACAGTTCGCGGAATAATGCCTGTGAGCGGTTGGCATAATCCCATAGCCATACAAGGCTGTTTGCTTCTTTTGCAGAAAGCTCGTTGGTTTTCTTCTCTTGTTTGCCGATGAACTCACCTTCAAGCACTACCCTGTGGATGTACTCTACTGCTTGTGGTATCTGAGATGCATCAAGCTCTTCAATACTTTCCACATTGAAACGCTGATGAATCATTGCATAAGCTTCTGGGTACATTAGATGCTTTTTGCTGACTAGCATATTTACAGCATCACGAAGCGGAGTCCTGTCATCAACAGATGTTTTCTTCCGTGCATTTGCTGCCTCTCCCTTTGTCCAGTAGTCATGCAGCACAGTAAAGCATTCTTCCTGGTACTGAATCAGTTTATCGCGGATGTCAGCACGAACTTTCTCAGGGTTGATGCTGAACAGCCATCCATTTAACTTCTTCAAAGGAAGGCAGAGTAGCTTACGAAGCTTACCATCAGCGGCAACCATGTTCATATGAACACAGTTGAATTTGCTAATCTGCTTCATGAGTTTTGTTTGCTGCGTTGACCAGCTCATTCCGAGGTTTTCAACGATTGGCTTCATCGCAACATATGCAACTCCGGCAGCCATGGCGGTGATAATTTGCTGACCGTTGAATGGCACGTAAGAGGTGTTCACTGCTTCTAAAATTGCTATACTATTCATGTTGGTTTTTCTCCACGGATTTACCGACAACCGAAGCCCTGACTGTTCCAGCAGTTGGGGCTTCACTGTTTTGATTTCTTTGCCGCATCAAGCATCACTTCTGAAAACGTGCGCTTGCCACTGAATACTCTTTCTCTTCTCAATTTTTCGTTCGTGCCAAATGATTCGCCATGAACAAAATTTGGTCTTAAAATGGTAATCGCAATCTCTTTGACTACTGCATCCAAGCGAATCACACCGTTACCCCCTCTCTCTTCAGGCTGTCTATCAGGCGCTTGATAACCTCTGAGTTAAACGACCTGCACTCTTCCTTTGCCCTGCTACCGATAGCATCCTTTAACGACTGCGGCATCCTTACCAAAATCTTACTTATTTCTTTCTCCATGTTACCCTCCACGCAAACAACTCTTTTCGAATACAAAAGATAGCAAAGTGAGTATATCTAGTCAAAATTTTTTTGCATACACTTTGCTATCAAATTGAATACCAAAGGTGTTATATGGCAAAGGGTGTGTCAATTTCTCCAACTACGGTAAGAATCCCTGAATCTTTACGCGAGGCTCTTGCTGTCAGAGCATCAAAAAATGGTCGCTCTGTTAACTCCGAGATCGTCATGATTTTGCAAGCCGCGATTGATGAAGATAGGTCGCCAAAGTCAGTTGAGTCATTTGCTCAGCAAGAAGCTGATAAATTCAAAGAGGCGCTACTTGAGACGCTAAAGACCATGTATGCTAAGGATGAAAAATAATGCTGCACACAATTCATTTCTTATGCCCTGTTAACACTGCCACTGTTGGGCAACTTCAGAACCACTGTCTCACCGCATTATCTCAAGGCGCAACTGAATTAAATATCCATATATCAAGTCAGGGAGGGGAAACTGCTGCTGGCTTTACTGCGTATAACTTTCTTAAGTCACTCCCTGTTACCGTTAGAACTCACAACATAAGCAATGTTGAATCCATAGCTAATATCGTTTTCCTGGCTGGCTCAGAACGTTTCGCAAACCCATTATCAAGATTCCTGTTACATCCTCTATTATGGTGCTTTGCCTCCCCAGCCGCCGACCATGCCAGATTGAGAGAGTACGGGAAATGCCTCGATAACGATCTTGATCGCTTCGTTGAGACGTTCAATATCGACATCGGAACCCATATTAGGTGGGCATCCCTGATAGCAGACTCGACCATTTTGGATGCTAACAAGGCTCTTGAGCATGGCATAATTAATTCCATAAAAACTGCAAGGCTGGCATCCAATCAGGCAAACTGGTGGGTTGTTTGATGGGTAAATCATGATTACTCCTTATAAAAAACCCACCTGACGGTGGGTTTAGTCAAACATAGTGTTTCTAAAGTCTCTCGCATACCCTGCTAACACTCTCATTCTATTATGATTGTTAGCAGACATGTGAGCTACAGGATGAAAAAGAGCAATCAATGAATACCTGTTCTCATCAAAAAGATTTTGTGCATAAACGAGAGCGGTATTGGATGTTTTATGCCACTGCAACTTTTGCGGTGTGCTGATATCTGTGCCATTTTTTATTGGCTCAAATTTATTTTCACCAATTGCTAAATGAAGGTGCATAAGGCCTGCATCTTCAATATCAGGAGGTCGATGATAAGAGGTGTCTCTGCCAAAATAGCTGGGCAACGTTCCCGTAGACTTGTAGATGATAAAATCATCTACAAGTGTTTGTTTTAAATCA
The DNA here is from genome assembly GCF_003697165.2 of Escherichia coli DSM 30083 = JCM 1649 = ATCC 11775. Lineage (GTDB taxonomy): Bacteria > Pseudomonadota > Gammaproteobacteria > Enterobacterales > Enterobacteriaceae > Escherichia > Escherichia coli. The sequence continues at coordinate 1,554,659 of NZ_CP033092.2, read as the reverse complement.
GGAAACTCAACAAAAACCGGGGAGAAAAAATAGTCAAAACTATCCTGATTATATTCCACGGTTACTTGCATGTTTTACCTCAGTGGAAGTTACCAGAGTGAAACACACGAGTCCCGTGCTCAGCAAGCGCACGCAAACCAGCCATATCTACGGAACTATCAAAAACAACCGGAACACATGAGCGTTGTTTAATAAGACTATTCAGGTTGGTTACGGCAGATCTGGCATCAGCAACAACGATATAGATATCTCTTGCGATCTCTTTAAAATCAGCAGAAGCTTCTTTGAATACCGATTTCATTGCCCCTTCAAGTCCTCTCAATTGATGCTCTATCAATCGAGACTTTTCTGGTTCAATGATAGACAACACATTGTCTACATTCTCATCGGTAGCGTTTGCAAGAACACGATAAGCGTATTTCAGCATTCGAGACAATTCTTTAATCGAAGACACCGCCTCATGAAGCTCATCATTAGCCCGTTCACTGCTGAATGAGGATTGATGGTAAGCGTGCTGAACGTTATCAGTAACAACCACCTCACAACTGAACGCAGAAGCTTGCTGTAATAGCAAACCTATTGCGACTCCAGCTTTGGCAGCGTTCAAGCTAAACATTTCATCAATCCCATTAGTCTCATTGCTCATACAAACCTCCTTCTTATCGGAGATTATCAATAGCTATGCATCCATTGAATACACGCTATGCGCAATAAGTTTACGTCACGTGATATCATTATGCAACCACCGTTCTATCACCGACTAACTTTACTCCCACTCCTATACATCATCTGGTATCCTGCGCAAAACTAAGGAGGTTGGTGTGAATGCTCAGTCTGTCATCATGGTTTTCCTTGGGCTGATTGTCGCAAAACTATATCCAGACTGGTGGAAAGGGGCATTAGCTACTGTCGCCATCTATTTGCTTTTATCCATCGTTAAGCGATCACTCGCTGAGACCGTAAATCAAGCAAAACGTTTCTCATTTAAGAGTTTAATAAACTATGTTACTGGGCTTATTTTTTGCCTTTCAATTCTGATCGCTTCGGCTTTTTTGCCCGTATCAATAGCTAATTTTTTTGGCGCACCATATGAGGTAGGTTATCTATTCTCTGTTTCCTGTCTTGCCATTGCTCTTCTTTACCTGTGGACGAGATCAAAGAATAAAAATTAGCCATCCGTGGCTGCCAGTTATTGAGCTTCTTTTTGTGATGCCTGTGCGACTCTGGTGAGCGATTGTGTGACCGTACTGATCGCTCTGTCATATGCTGTGCTACCTTTTGGCGTATTTGCCAGACGTAACAAGGCATTTCGTATAACAGGGCTTTCGTATGCCTTCGCAGCTCCTCCTACGACACCAGCAGCAGGAACAACAAACGCAGCCGTTTTTAGCATCCCCGCTAATACTGCTGCGTTTATGATGCCACCACCAACTAACAATCCATAAAGCTGCTGACCATTTAAGTTTTGAACGTTCGCTTTTGCCGCGTGTCTTGTATCGTTGAGGTATTTAATAACGCCGTCCAGTTCCTTTCCATGTACGCCTTTAAAGAAAGTTGCTGATTGCTTCCTGTTCCGGTGTAACGCATTAATAAACTTTTCAACACTAATATTTCCAGACGGATCAGTCGCCTTATCTACAGCATTCTGAACTATGGCTGCTCGTGCGTTTTGCCTACCATTGTCATCCAGAAGCATGTAAAGCTGAGAACGTTCTGATGGGTTTTGGCTAAAAACGAGTTTTGTTACATCCTCAGGTGTAGCCTTGCCGCTGGCTATTGCCTTTTGAACGCGCGTTCTTCCCATCATGTCATTGAATCTAGCCCATGAGCGATCAACCCTAGACATATTGGCAGCTTCTTCTGAGCCTAGTTTTTGGGATACTGCTTTTTTCATATCCGCTGTATATGCCTTGTAGACAATATCGCTGGCTTTCTGGAGCGTGTCTTTATCAACAGTCTCGTTTGAATTCATGAACCGCTTTCGAAGGTCAGTTCTGTTTTCTCTCGCCAGACGCAGGTCATTGGGTCCGCTGGTGATATCGTCTTTAAATTGCTGCAAGACTTTTACCGCGGCTCTATCCTGAGATTTGCCCGGGCGGCTTAACACGGCAATCTGATTGTCGATAGCTTTTACCGTGTTTGAGAGATCGACAGGGGTATCCCCCATAGCGTCAATTATGCGGTTATATCGCTTTCCTGCTGCCTCAATGAATTTTTGTTGCCCTTTAGTCGCAGATTCATAAAGCTGTTTATCAGAAATGCCACCCAGACCATCGCTAAATGTTCTGACTAAATTTTCTCGTGCTTGTTGTTGATTCAGCCGATTCTTACCGGTTCCAAAAAAAGGAACTCTTTCGCCTAATGTCTGAGCCTGACTCTGCATAAAGGTTTTATCTTTCAGCGTGTCACTGGTCATTAACGGCAGGTTTCTTTCCGACGCAAAATCGACAGCAGCCTTTGCTTCCGGTGACATCTCACCGCGAACAGCCCTGGAAACCGCACTAACTGTATTTTCCAGCCCCTTGCCAACACCACCAATGCCAGCAGAAATTACCGTTTGTGCAGGATCAATATCTTCTCCGCCAGCAAGGCTGGTGCCACCCTGTAGTGCTAAATCTGTAGCAGCTGATTTCCCTATGGCACCAAGCACCGTTCCAGCCCTGCCCGCTGGTGTGAACGCTAACGCATTAGCAAGAAACGAAGTCAGGTCTTGCGGTGATAAACCTGGCTTGTTCAGGGCATAATCACCGGATGGCAGGGAAACGATAGTGTTACCCTTCTCATCCTGCCTTAATTTCGCCCCCATACTCTGAAGAATCTTTTCCTGAGACGCGTCGGAGCCGAAAAGTTGAGACCATCCAGCCTTCAGGGCATCCATGCTTAGTGAGTTCAACTCAGGGGCAGCCCCAACATTTTGCAGTCTCTCCATTTCTGGTGTCATTCGGCTTTCACCGGTAACGGCATCGCGCATTGCAGCACCTAAAACAGCCCCTTGCTCAGCAGAGCGATCTAGTCCTTCCTTCTGCTGAGTGGCAAGCTGTGCATATCCTGATGCAAGTGAGTTGTCTGCTGGCGATTGCTGAACACCTTGTTGTGTTGGCGCTGACTGACCAGCAAAATACTCATCAATGGCGGACCCAATATCTTCCGTGCTCGTACCATCAGGAAAGGTAAATGTCTTACCATTTGCAGTTACTTTCATCATTCCACCGTAAATTGAATGCCTGATTTTGACGTGTAGCTACCTCCTGCTGATTGCTGAGTAGCTGGCTGTTGCCTTGATGATTTCTTCCCGCCATTACCAACATTAACGTTATATTGCTGGTTGTAATTGTCGGTATATTGCTGAATGTCGCGCATTGATTGTTGCAGCGCTTCAGGACTTGAGAAATCAGGCTTTGGCATACCCTGAAAATACCTATTGGCCTCTGCTTCGGTGTTGATGCCAGATGCCCCCATATCTCGGGCTGCTGCAATCCCCTGATTTTGCATTTTGCCCATGATTCGCTGTGCAGCGTTGTATAGCCTCCTCTCCTCAACACCAGATGCCCTGCTACGAATATCTGCACCAAGAGCAAAAGAACCTGAAGAACCTGTAATACCTGTCATGAAGCCAAGATCGTCAATTGATGCGCCAGAAATTGCATCAAGATCTTTCTTCATTTCGTAATTCTGTGCATTAGCTGCCGATGTAGCCGGAGCAGCAATAGAACTGGCGGGGACGCGAATCATATTGCCCTCGTTGTCTATTCCTTCGTAGAACGCATTAGCACCAGCGCCGTGAAGCTTCCTACCAACCGTTACCGTTCTGCCATCTGCCAGTTGCACAACATTCTCCCCGCCAGCATCAGGACGACCTCGAACACGAAGATATGTCTTTTGTTGCTCTGGAGACAGGCTGTTGAAATATTGATATTCTTTAACAGATGCAGGAACAGCACCTCCAGCAGTGCGCAGGGAGTTTTCACGGCTAACAGCAATGCTTTGCGCCTTTAAACCTTCCCCAGCTTTATTGCTGCGAATCGTCTCTGCCAACTTGCCACGCTCAATATCCCGACCTTCCATTTGATCTTTGATATCGAAATACTTCTCATGACCGAGAGAAAATAGTGCCAGATTACCTGCGAAGTGCTGGAAGCCCTGCGGGTCATTAACCTGCATTTCCGCAATAGTTTCTGGAGGGATACCTAAACGACGCATCTCCTTTTCGTTATCCATCATGAACCTGCCAAATGCACCCGGACCAAGCGACGAAGCGACCTGAGCCTTAAGCGCCAGATTGCCAAAATCATCCCGCTGGGCGTCATCGACATACCCCATGCCTTTACGGACTTCCTCAAACTCTTCGGGGAATGCTGTAATAAGATTACGCATCTGCTCCCTGTCGCCGGACGCATAAGCATCCGCATAACCTTTCTGGAATGCCGCTTTACGCTCCTGCTTTTGCTGCTGCTTATAAATATCAGCAACTCCAGCCAGACCACGAAGACCTGTCAGAGCAACGTTATTTGCACCTGATCGAGCCAGTTCATTGTTTTCGCGGATCAGACCAAGCGTTGCGTTAATGTCGCTTGCCTTTGGCGCATTCTCATTTTGCGTACCGATGCCAGCCAGAAACCCACCAGAATTAATACCCTGTTGCCACGTAGCCATTGATTACCCCTTAAAACAACGAGCCAAGCAGACCAAGACCAGCACCGATACCAGCACCCCACGGAGTTGATAGCTCGAGAGCACTGGCTATGCCACCACCCAAAAGCGCACCGGATGCAGCACCACTAACACCCTGCTGCAATGCTGACGGTCGGTTGGCGTTTGCCGCTGCAAGAGCCGCGCTTTGCTGTGAAATCTGACTCATGTTGTTGGCATATGTTTGCCCGGCGTTTGCCTGCCCCTGAAGAGCGCCAAGACCGATATTTGCCAGGTTGTTGTAATTGTTCATTTGTCCAGATAGCCATTGCTGACCAAGCGTTGGTGCGATTGTTGCTAACTGATTACTGGTTGCGGTGGAACCCAATCCACCTGTTGCTTCCGCTGCCGCCAGACTCTGATAGCGAGCCTGACCTGCAAGGTCTTTATACTGCTGAGAGTTGTAATACTGGTTAAGTGCCTGACCTTGCCCTTCCAGAGACGATAAGTTCTCAAGGCTGCCGACATACTTCCCAGCCAGAGGAGTAAACAGCTTCAGGTTGTTCATGATGGTGTTGAACTGCTGATTTTGCAGGTCTGCGGCATACTTCTGAGCTTCTGCTGCATACTTTGCGCTTTTATCAGAACTGCCACCTTTCCCGCCTTTTTCAGGGTAATAAGGTTCCTCGCCGCGCAGTTTTCTGCCCAGCGTAAATGCATATAACATGGCTATCTCCCGTGATTCAGGAAGTCGATTAGTTCTTCGCGTGTGGCGCTGTAAAACGTCACGTCATCCACGCCTTTGAAGTATTTCTTGATGGTTCCTACACGCTTAAGGCCAATCATTGCGCAGTACATCTGCCCGTGGCGGAATTTGCGTGCAGCAAATGATGTGACGCACTGAACGGTGGTGTTGGTCAGAATGTATCGCCAGAACGCCAGCCCTATTTCCTTGCTGAAGCCGCGAATCTCTGGCAGGTACATGGCGTGGCAATCGAATGTAAGCGGCTGAATCTCCTGATAGTAAACAATGCCGCCAAACTGACCGTGCACGTTCACCTCAAAGTAACGGCAATCAGGTTTGTAGTCGTATCCATCACCGTTGTTGCTCCCGGCGATGATGTCAGGGTGATTTCCTACTGCTTCGATCAGGTCGATGTTTCGCGTTGGTTTGAATGTAATCATCAGTCAATCAGCCCATGTAATCTAAGTGCTGTTTCAAGCGCCAGAATACGCTGCCGCGCCTGCTCCAAACCTGTAGCGATAGCTGCGACTTCGGATTGTGTGTACGTAGTGCCGACCGTGTATGACTGGTTAGCGTTGAATGAGCCAAGAAGTGGTGTGCCTGTGGCCGCTGTCCATCCGGTCTGCCTTGCTCCAACGACCTGAATTCCATCAACTGAATATGATGTTTTTACATCCAGCGGTGACGCAAGAGACTGCGATTCTGTTACGGTTTTCGATACGTAATCACTCTTAATGTCAGATATATCGCTTTCTACGCCATCCAGTCTTTGGTCAACAGTGACCAGATGCGCCTGAATATCGATAACCTCATCCAGCAAGTAATCAACATCGCTACGCAGTACAACTATCTTCCCTTCGGCGGTTGTTAACCTGACCTCAAGGAGATTTATCGCTTTTGTGTTTGCGGTGATTCTTGCATCGTGGTCAGCCAGTTCGACATCCTGTTCATCGTTTTTCACCTGAGCATCGTAAGCGCCCTGACCAGCCTGATTTGCTTTCCCGGCAATTGCGCCGACATCAGCCCCCTGATTAATGACATACAGCAGGTAAGACTGGCTGAATATATTGCGTGGAAGGATTGATGTATCGAGCCGCGTCGCCTGCACAATAACAGGGGTGTTGAGATTCGAATCAGCCATTACTCGATCCTTATCTGGCAGCCAGACAGAGTGACAGGTGACTTCGTGATAACGCGCAATTTGAAGCCGACATTTTTCCTGATGCGCCCGACTCGCTTCCACAAAACGCGTTTGTCGTAAACAAACGGTTCATTCTGCTCAATCATCTGCTCACGACCGTAATTGATGCCGTCAGTGGTTGCAGAGAGAAAAAGGCGGTCGGCGTACTGCGCAACGCCAGTTGAAGATTCAACTTCAAGGTCGAAAACTCTGGCGTTATCCGCTTTGAACAGAGGAGTAAACAGCAGATGCTCCTGTTGCTTGTCGTACTGGCTGCTGATGTCGAATTGCAATTTCCCGGTCACGGACTCCAGCTTATCGCCGCACGTTATCTGATTGCCTTCGTAAATGAAGTCGATAGCGCGGTACACATCGTCATACAGACCTGTTTTCAGTACACACCATTGCGGAGCATTGGCGCTTGAAGATGCGTCGTATACGAGGACATGGCGCGGAAGATGGATAATCAGCAGCTCATGCGCATCAAATCGCAGAGACTCCATCACACCATCAGCCAGTTCATCAGCAGTGTAGGAGCGAAGAATTTTCTCAATGCTCGCGCTGGCGATTGGTGACACCTGCCCGGAACCGATGATGTATACAGACGGCGCACCTGTTGCCGGATTGCTGATGAACGCATAGGAATCAGCGAATGGCGTTTTGCAATAGGTTCCGGCGATGCCTTTTTGCACCATCAGTGATGGCTGTGCGACATACAAAGCAGCACCAACGGTGGTTGCGCCAGTCAGGGAGAAATATTCAATAGTCGATGAACCAAAGCAGACGATGAAGTCTCGCCATGTCCCGATACCGATGATGCCGTCCGGCTGCGATTCTGCGCGATATTGTGCACTGTATCGGTCAGGGTGCGATTCGTCTTCAAGGTCAGTGATAAACCATGAATCAGTTCCGTCTTTTGACCACGCATAACGCCCACGTAAGCGAGTAATGTCGCGAACTGAACCTAACTCATACTGCGTGAATCCACTGTCTGTAGGCCAGTTTGAGACGGTTTTAACCGTGCCATCATAACGATACTCGACCAGTTGACCATTAACGCCTACAGCCTGTGATGTTCGACCATGCGCCATTGATACGCGACCACTTCCGGCGACGTCACCGACTTCGCTTTCTCCTTTGTACAGCTTGCCGCCACACACGCGATAAACAGCACTCTGCGCCATGTTGTACTCGACGCCGCGCGATATACCATTCACATCAGAACGTTTGGCAATGCCCGGGAATGAGCGAAGATATCCGCTGCTGTTCAGGATTTCTTTGGGCGTAGCCAACATATTCACTGGCAGATAGTCGATATAGTCGGCGTTTCGAAAGTCTTTGCCGACACCTTTCATAAGCGGAAGTTGCTGAATCGGCATTTATTCACCTCACGTACTCGGATCATCTTTCTCGATGTAAAACCGATTCCACGTAAACGCGCTTTTGTTACCACTACCGCGAGGCATGTCATTTCGCCGCTCAAGTGGTGGTATTTTGGTTAAAGCGATACAGATTGTCTGATATGCACTGTCAGCAGCGGTAAGGAGAGCGTCTGACGGCTGAATGACGTTATCCATGCACACTTGCACAGCGAGTTTCAAAGCGACGCCATCATTTGCCCATGCAGGGATGCCTGAATCATCGTCAGGTAACGGCATGATGCCGTTTTCTGTATCAGCAAACTGATACCCAAGCTCGATACCTTTCGCCTGCCATGCTGCCATCATGTCTTCGAGGTCATTAATGGCATCTTCAATTGCCTGAGGGTCAGCATCTGTCAACGTGGCATTGGAATACAGCCCGGCTTTTCGTAAAGCCTTTAGAACGAGATCACCCTTCGTTTTCGCCATCTTCTTCCGCCTTAGCCACTTTTTGCTTCGTTGCGGTTTCTTCAGGAGTTTTTACCCAACCTTTTTTCAGGTGAGATTTAACTTCTTCGTCATCAACAATGATGTAATCGACAGCAAACTGACCGCAGGTGATCATGTTGCCTGGCTTATAGAGCATTGTTCGTGCCATTGTCTTCTCCCAATAAAAATGGGGCCGAAGCCCCACCAAAATTACTGCCCAGCAATAACGATGCCCGTATATTCAGGAACCAGTACAGAGCAACCGTACAGAGTGGTGAAACGCGCAGTGGTTACGCCTTTGATGTGGTCGAAGGAGTAAGACATGATCAGCGTAGCGCCCTGCTCGGTGGTTGCTGTCATTACCTGTGGACCCTGACCAGTTGGGAACGCCAGTTTGCCGTACATCAGTTCAACAGAACCATCAGCCCAGAACAGGTTAGCAGGTGCTGCGTTCTTGTTGAGAATGGTGATTGCTGCTGATTCTGCCGGTTTGGCATCGACGTTTGCATATGGACGACTCGCAACATCAGTATTTTCAACAGGGAGAATCTTTGGAGAAATTGTTACGGTAGTTCCGCTAACAGCCAGAACACGGAATACCTGCGGTTGACCGGTGGTATCTTTTGTGATCTGGTGTACGGAATTCACACCGGCAATGGTGAACGCATCACCAACCTGCAAGCCAGATGCAGATACCGTAATAGTCCCCTGTCGGTTATCAACTGGCATACCATTTGAATCTTTCGCTTCAACCTTGTGTTCAGGTTGGCCTGATACTGTCAAGGATTCAGTGCTTCCTTTCGGTAATCGACCAGAAATATCGGTCTTGTAGCTATCAAAGGAAGCAACCGGAGGGATCTGCGCTTTTTCGTATGCTGTCAGGGTTGCGCCCTGAGCGTAGGCTCGGTGACCAAGCTCGCCAGCAAGGTCTTTGTAGTTGAAGGGGTTCCAAAAAGAGCGGCGGTTGATACCCTGTGGCACACCAATCGCCGTCATGGTGGCATCAATACCTGCCGCACAGTTCCACAAATCACGGCCCTGTGAACCAGTGGTTGAGTCAGCCATTGTGATCACGTTAGTAGCACGCTGCGTGACCATGGAAATCAGGTCAGAGTCAATCTGTGCAGCAAGGCGCATACCTGCGGCGCGACCAGCTTCAGTTTTATGCTCAGGGTCACGCATTTCACGCGCATCCAGAGTGTACAGAATGTTTTTCGGCTCCTTGAACACTGAAGGAACAAGGCGCTGAACCAGTGCTGTTGGCGTTTTGCTGCTGAGGTCGAGGCCTTCCTCAATGTTCATGTGGTAATGCTGCGGACGATACAGAACATCACCTGCTCGCTGCATTGCTGTATCACCGGGACGGAATTTTTTAGCGTTACGGGAAACTACGCAGGCGGCCTCAAAGCCTTCAACGTAGTTTTCGAACATGATTTCAAGGTCTTTTGCTAATTGGTTATCCATGCTTAATGCTCCGATAGGTTATTTTTTTGCCTTTTTAGCGGCGAAATACGGCGTCCAGTCACCAGTTTCCAGCGCCTTGGCTTTCAATTTGTCGAGGTTGTTGATTACTGCGCCGTTGCTCCCCTTAACCGTCGGGGTTGTGGCTGCCGTGGTTTTTGCTTTTGGCATGATTCTGGCCTTCGATTCGATACGTTCCAGCAGACGACCAATTGCTACGGGGTTGGTAGCTTCTGCCAGTTGCTTGCGCAGTTCAGCGTTGCGACCAAGCGCCAGAACAACGATTTCCGGCTTCTCTGACTCAAACAGGATCGCGTTTTGTGTCTCGATGGGGATTTCCTCGAGTACGGCCTGCTCAGCTTCCTGATAGCCAGGAACTTTGAGAGCCTTAACACGTTGCTGATATTTGGATAATCGCTCTTGATAGGCAGCCTGAAGCTCCTGCTCCTTCTGCTTGCGAGCCATCTCCTGTTGCTGGTACTTGCCATTATCCTCTGCCCACTTAGCCATGCGTTGCTGGTAGATTTCTTCATCGAAACCGATGTCCTCATCATCCAGTTTTGGCATTCGCGGTGGTTGAGTGATTACCGGCTGCTGCTCGACGGGTTTCTGAGACTGACGCATCAGCTCTTTCAGCTCGCGGTCTTTCTCTTTAATCGTCTTGCGCAGGTGTTTTACCAGTCCATGCTCAGCGCCATCTTCGCTGGTTGGCGAATCCAGCTTTTCGTCACCAAAGTAGAATTCCTGTTCTGATTCGTCGTCATCAGTTTCAGTAGCCTCCTCTGCATCATTGCCTGAGGACTCACTGCCATCTTCTGTTTCGACTTTTTCAGCCAGTTCGACATCATCAGGAATCTGCTCTGACGCGTCGGTTTCGATTTCAACTTCTGGTGTGTTTTCTGCCATCTGGTCCATTTGTTACCCCTGTTTACTCGATGTTCAGCCCATCGGAAGGCAATAGGGTGCCAGGCCTCATAAAGACAGCCATTGCACGTTATGGGTTAATTACTGCTGTGGTTGTTGCTGAGTTGATTTTTGCAGGATGCTGCTGATGTCCATGCGCTGCGCATGGCCCTGTGCCTGACTTTTCAGGACAAGCTCTGCATCAGCACGGGCATTGTCTCCTTGCTGTTGCTGGAACTGTCCGAGCAGTTTCAGAGCCTCGCGGATATCAGATTTCTGCTGGCTATCGGCAGATGCGAGGATTTTCACAACATTTGCCGCTGCAACCTGAGCATCAGTCTGTGCCTGGAATGCTTTAACCTGAATGGCTGCCTGCTCGTTCTGCGCTTTCTGCAATTCAGCCTGACCAGCAAGAAGCTGACCTTGCGCAGCAACCATAGCCGGATCTGGCTGACTGGCCTGTTGTTGTTTCGCCTGCTCAACCATCTGCTGTTCTTCTGGCGTTCTCGGCTTGATAACTCCAGACAGAAGCAACTGATTGCGGTTGTATTCTTTAAGGTCGTCCATCCCTTCGCCGTCCATATTGTCGAGGATCATCGACGATACAAGGTCGTGTTTCGGCGTTCCGGGCGGGATAAGTGCCAGCATGGAAAGTAACGACTTAACCGTTGCGTCACGGCGAGTAGCGAACGACTGACCGACATCGACAGTCACTTCATAGTTACCCTGCGAAAGGTCGTTAAGCGCGATAACCTGCCCTGTCTGACGGTCAACCACTTCACCAGTCATCAGCGCCACGTCATCGCTGCCGTCCTCATTAACGATACGCATCGGCGTATCGCTGCCATAGACTTCACGAGCCATAGAAAGCCACACAACGCCAGCGCGACGCATGGATTTAGCCATGTTGTCCATGTAGATATAGGACTGCGTATCCATCCGGTTAAAGATGCTATCAACGGTATCGGTAGCAACGTTGCTCGGCATGTTCTCAAGCTGCGACGCACCTGTAATTTGCTGAATAGCCGTTCCGGTGTACTGCAATAGCCCGGCAAGAGCTGGAGGCATTTGTGTCGGAGGCGTATAACTGCTGACCTGAGCCTGCGCAGTAATATCTCCGTTTTTGTTTTTCAGACTGACCATCGGCAGGAACGCCGGGCGCTTTTTGTTGCGCTCCGCCCAATGAGTGGCGAGAGGACCAGGAATCATGTCAACATCAACTACAGGAATGCCATCACCGCCAGCCTGAGTAGCGTTATCTGCAATCATGGAAACCATCAGGTTCTCAAGACGCTGTGCATCCATCGCTTTTGCTGCGTGGCCTTCGATTCGTTCCTGATTATCAACAAATGAGCGACGTCCATATACCGGGATGAGAGGAATATGTTCGCCCGGAATACGCTTCGGTTCTTCCAGCCATTCAGCGCCAGACAGAAGGCCGCAATAAACGCGGCGTTTCTTCACCGTTCGCTCGCCAATCAGTTCGAATGCACCATCGGTCAGCTCGTCGACAATATCTTTGATTTGCTCTTCATCATAGATTGCCGTTTCTCCGCTAACAGGGTTGCGCCATGCCGTGAGCTTCACCTTCTCTATGCGAACTTCGTAGTAGCGCCCAACATAGATGGCATCTGGCGTTGACCAGTCATATTGAGTGCCAGTCTCATCACGAGAAAGGCCTGCCGCGATGGAATCAGGGTATTCAGCCTCGAACGCTTTAGGCGTCATGGAGAACATTTCCATAGCCCACATAGCATCAGAACGGTCATATTGCTTGCTGTCCTGATCGAAGAAGACGCATGTCGCTGGGTCGTAAACAGGAAGAAGGCTGATGCGTCGCTGCTCGTTACTTGGGTCCATTTCATCTTCGTAATCGGCACACATGCGGAAACAACCGAATCCGCCCGTTACAGCATCATCAAATGCGTTATCACACGCTTCGCCACCTGATGTTTCCTGATAGTCAGCGCGGAATTTGCCGTTCATCTTTTTGGCTAACGCTTCCGATGCCTTGTCATCCTTCGGCCTGAATTTAACGCTGATGCGATTCTGTCGATACTCGCCAATGATGCGATCACATTCACGGGCAATCTTATTCAGTTCAAAGCGCGGGTAATGCTCAAACCTGCCTTCATCAAATGAGTAACCAGCGTTTGTGCTGCCTTCCCACTGTGCGCCGGATACCCGGACGAAACGTTGAGCCTCAATAATCTGCTCACGCATATCCTGCGTTGCTGACCAGGCATTATCAAAGTTGCACAGCACCTTGCGATGCCAGTCAGTCATCTTTTTTTCTGCCATATCAACCTACACCACAAGGAATTGAGTAACTGGAATAGTCGGGTTGCGCAGCCGACTCCGGGCAATGCATACACATCATCAGCGCATCAGCCAGGTTAGGAGATGGGATACCGAGCTTCTGCTTCATTTCGACCTTAGTCATAAGCTCCAGTTTCCCGTTATTATTGAATTTGCGCTGAATCTGCGTCAGTTCTGCAAACAGTTTCTCCAGCATCTTCTCGCCTATCGCTTCTTTGTCGAAGCTCAGCATGTCGTCGGGGTCTGCATACTCACCGTGGACAACCGCCCGATATGTCAGATACAGCCTGTCAGCCAGCGCGTAATAGAATTGCGCTCGCTTATTGCGGAATACATCGCCAATAGTGCGAACGTTGTCACCCTGTACGACTTCATCAGCCCATGCTCCGGCCTGATACGGAGCATCTTCATCGAATGGCGATTCGCTGCCCTTGAACATCGTGGCGGTAATTTTCTTGCCGGAGAATGCTTCCGTTGTCTGTCTGCGTAGCCCTGCACCGACACCATCGCCATCCCACAGGTAATGGTCAGCGCCGTCTTCAATCGCCAGCGAAGTAGCCCAGTCAGCACCCTCGTTGATGTCCATCAGCAGACCTTCGGCAATGCGCTTAACTACCGAACCGTGACGCGATGCATAACCTTTAGCATCTGGCCCTGTATCTGATGGGTCATGCGCAGAGACAACAGCGCCTTTCGCTTTCCATCCGAGTTTCTTGTGCGCATCGGTTGCGGCTTCAAGCCATTCACGTTTGATGATTGCCATATCACTTGCGCTTACTGGCTCACCAAGCCAGATGTGACGATACAGTGTCGGGTTTCTGCGTTTACACTCTTCCATCTCCAGACGGAGAACTTCAGGAAAGTGCGGGTTGTCGGTGTAGTTCACCGTCAGCAGACAAATATCATCGGGAGGGTTTACTACGAATCGCTGATAGGTATCGTCGAGGATGTTTTTCGGGTTGAAGCTCACCCATATTTCGGAAAATGGCTTGCGGATGGTTGGTATCAGGATATCCCATGATTCCTTCGTTACCGCTTCCGCTTCCTCCACCCAGCAGATATCAATGCCTTCGAGCGATTTAATCTTCGTCGGGTTGTTTTTGATGCCGTAGAACATGAACTCAGCATTCGTCCCGAGATGACGAATCATGGAACGCTGAATTTCAAACTCAGCCGTATACCCTTCACGCTCTATGGTGTCTTCAAGCAGCCGGATTACCGAATCGCTGATACTGTTTTGCAGTTCACGAGCGCAGAGAATACGCACTGGCTGCCGACGCGCCGCTTCAACAAGCAGTCTCGCAATTGCCCATGATTTACCGCTACCTCGACCGCCTTTGGCGACTTTGTAGCGATGCGCCTCAATGAACGGTTCAAAGATAGGATTAATCGAGGTCATTTTCCGAATAGAGTACTCATCGGTGATGTTTCAATCTGGATTGCGCCGCCGTCTTTGCCTGTTAGCTCGTGATCAACCTTGTCGCGCCATTTATCCTTCTGTCGGTTCTTAAGCCAGAAGATGGCAGCTGTTGTATCAGGCGGGTAATACTTCTCAAGAGGAGTTTCGACAATTCTGTTTTCAATAACACGAATATCGATGTCTGGAGCCACGAAGCCCATAGCGCGTTGATAAAGACGGTCACTAACTTCTGCATCAGCGACGGCCTTACCCTTTTTTATGGACTCCGAAAACTCAGGATAATCAAGCTTCCACTTGTTAATAGTTGACTCACTGACTTCGAAGAAATCAGCAAGCTCTGCATCGGTGTAGCCCAGCAAGCACAGTTTGCGTGCCTGTTCGGCATACGCCTCTTGATACTTTGTTGGGCGCGCCATGTTTATGCTCCGGTGGTGAACAGGTCTAACGCTTCCTTCGATTTACGCACCGCTTCGATAGTGCGGGTCGTGATATCTGAATTAGCGCCGCCTGACTGGAAGTGAATTTTGAATAGCTCAAGCTTCAGTTCGTCAGTGCCAATGAACTGAAATGCTTCCTCTGCGGCTGCGTTCTGGTTCATGACCAGCTTGTAAATCTCTAACTGGAATTTCTGTTCTTCAGTCATGGGAATAATCTCTGCCATTGTTGGCTCCGTTTATCCGTTAAAAGGGATATCAGTTAAGTTATCCCGTGTAGGGTATAAGCCATTGTCGAGACCACTCATTGAATGGTCTCTGCAATAACCGATGTCTTTCCATCAGTCCGCCACCACAAAGAATCTTTTTTGCCATAAGGCAGGAGGTTCATCTTTCAGTGGCTGCCAGTGTTATTTCCCCACTTTCTGGCTTGGGTTGTTTCGCTGTACTGCCGTTAATTGGTGAGTCCGGGGATTACGGTTTGCCCGTGCTGTTCAAGGCGTTCAATTCTCGCCAGTAGCTGAGGCTTCTTAATTTTTCCCCAGCGATTAAGCAGGCGGCCTGACATGCTGGCAACATCCTTCTCTTTCATGTACTCCAGCATTACGGCATTTCTCTCTTCTTCAAATTGACGATGACCAACCTGAAGCATGGCGTACATCCAGTTGAATGCGTTGATGTAAGCAATTTTGATACGCATTGCTTCTTTTTTGGTGTAGGACATAACCAAAAGCATCAACCCATCCTTGCGGAGACGGTAGAATTTTTGCGGCTTACCATTCTGTAACTCATTGTTTTTATAGCAAAGCTCAAAGTTGAGCTTTGTATCAAACTCAGGAGGGCAAGCTTCTATGGTTCGTTCAATGTCACGAACCACGTTCTTCGGCAGCTTTCCAAATGCTTTTGCCACCATAAAAGAATCTGTAACCGGATCGTTGTTTGCTACAAAAATTAGGTCTCTGAAATCTATATCGTTAACAACGGTTGGGTAGTTCATTGCGTCTTTACCTTTTAGAAAGATGAGCCTGTTCGCACAGAAAAGCCGCCCCGAGATGGTCGCCACCATATACGGCAGTTCTCAGGCTCAGCTTTCTGAAAGACTCGGGATTGTTACGCGCTGCGATGCGCGGTTTACTGCAGATATAAAAAAGCCCCGCGAATGCGAGGCTAAATCCTGGTATTTGTAATGACTGGCTCTTATCTCAACGCAGCCCCTTACCGCGCGCCAGATGCTCAATATCAAGCATCAGCAATGAGATGTTTAATCTGGATTCACTCCAGAAGTGATCACCACCCTGTCTACAGAGCCAGATGTGAAGGATGATGAGTAAAATTATCGCTATCATCGAAGGCATTGCGTCCTGATGTACTCCTGCAGGTAGTTAACCTGCGCGGTTATCCTGTCGATTCCACTTCGGAGACGGTAATAATTGAGTTCAGCATCTGCTGTAAGTCTTGGGTTTTCTCCATCGCCCATGCTGCTGGCTCCGGTCGTTGACTTTGCACAGGTGGCGGCGACTTGCAGGCGCTTACGCCCAGCAGAAACATCAGCACGGAGACTTTCGATAGTCGCGTTAGCATCAGCAAGCTCCTTTGTGTATCTTGCGTCGAGTTCTGCTACATCACGTTGACGCTTCCGCATATCAGCGATGATGGATGTGGCTTTATCGCGCTGCTCTTTGTAGGCGATTGCATTATCACGGTAATGATTAACAGCCCATGACAGGCAGACGATGATGCAAATAATCAGAGCGGAGATAATCGCGGTGACTCTGCTCATACCTCAATCTCTCTGACCGTTCCGCCAGCCTCTTTGAATTTTGCAATCAGGTTGTCAGCCTTATGCTCGAACTGACCATAACCAGCGCCCGGCAGTGAAGCCCAGATATTGCTGCAACGGTCGATTGCCTGACGAATATCACCGCGGTCAATCATCGGTAAAGCGCCACGCTCTTTAATCTGCTGCAATGCCACAGCGTCCTGACTTTTCGGAGAGAAGTCTTTCAGACCAAGCTGCTTACGGTAGGCATCCCACCAACGGGAAAGAAGCTGGTAGCGTCCGGCGGCTGTTGATTTGAGTTTTGGGTTTAGCGTGACAAGCTTGCGAGGGTGATCGGAGTAATCAGTAAATAGCTCTCCGCCTACAATGACGTCATAACCATGATTTCTGGTTTTCTGCCGTCCGTTATCAGTTCCCTCTGACCACGCCAGCATATCGAGGAACGCCTTACGTTGATTATTGATTTCCACCATCTTCTACTCCGGCTTTTTTAGCAGCGAAGCGTTTGATAAGCGAACCAATCGAGTCAGTACCGATGTAGCCGATGAACACGCTCGTTATATAAGCGAGATTGCTACTTAGTCCGGCGAAGTCGAGAAGGTCACGAATGAACCAGGCGATAATGGCGCACATCGTTGCGTCGATTACTGTTTTTGTAAACGCACCGCCATTATATCTGCCGCGAAGGTACGCCAT
Organism: Escherichia coli DSM 30083 = JCM 1649 = ATCC 11775; assembly: GCF_003697165.2. GTDB lineage: Bacteria > Pseudomonadota > Gammaproteobacteria > Enterobacterales > Enterobacteriaceae > Escherichia > Escherichia coli. Next base: position 1,537,242 of record NZ_CP033092.2, on the reverse strand, counting down.
TGCAAACGCAAGGATTGCCCCGATGCCTTGTTCCTTTGCCGCGAGAATGGCGGCTAACAGGTCATGTTTTTCTGGCATCTTCATGTCTTACCCCCAATAAGGGGATTTGCTCTATTTAATTAGGAATAAGGTCGATTACTGATAGAACAAATCCAGGCTACTGTGTTTAGTAATCAGATTTGTTCGTGACCGATATGCACGGGCAAAACGGCATGAGGTTGTTAGCGCAACCTCATGCCACCCGCTTTCACGAAGGTCATGTGTAGAAGGCCGCAGCATAACTATCACTGATGAATTCAGGATAGCCAGTGGCTACGGCTCAGGTTGGGTTGTGGCGGTCGGTGCTGAACTCCGACTTAATGACGATAGGCGTGTACCGACGCCTCGTTTTACTTCCTCCGCTTTCACGGCTTCACCCTAGACCAGCTTTACGAAATCCTCGTAAACCTAACCGCGGCAGATATGACCGGCACGGTGTGCCATATCACGGACCGGCGGGTGTCTCGTTCACCTGATTAACGCATCAGCCTGCGTATTCACCACAACGATAAGAGTACTGCGCGGCACCTTTCACCAATTCCGCGAGGTCTGCGGGTTCAATGCTCTTACCTGTTGTGCAAACAAAAAAGCCACCGTTGCAACTTAAGAGTCACTAACGGCAGCTTACCTTCTAATTATGGCTAAATGGATAATTGCATGTCAAGGTTTTTAACAGCAACATGCTTAACTTTCTCAACACGTTTACGCATTTTGAAAGCATTTTGCATTGGCTGGTATAAAACAAATAATGACGCTTTCAGGATGTCGTCAATTTCGTTTCTACAGGTTGCCAGTGAAGGTTTTCTCCATCCCTCGCCACCACGTCCACACATCTTGCGTGGCTTTGCAGTCGCGTGATAGTAGGATGCAATTGCTCGCTTAGATGAACCATGAGCGTAGTAGCTGAGGAGGATGCCAAAGGCTTTCTTGTCAATGTACATGACGGAATCAACGACCTGAGAAATCAACATTCCATCATCATCATTACACATTGGCCTTGTCATAATTCTTCCCGGCTCTACGCTCTCCATGAACTTCGCTATTACGCTGCTCATGCGCTTTTCCAGACGACCTGAATAAACCCATGCGCCCCACAGTTCAAGCCAGCCATTCAGCCACTCGTGCTGCTCTTTGGTGAGGTTTAGTTCTCTTATGCTCATCGTCTTCCCCTCTTGCCTTGTTTGACCATCAGGACGCCGTTAACTATTACGTGACGCTCGCCTTTGCTGTCTCGGTTGTACTTGAGCACTGTTCCTCTTGCGCAGGAAAGCATCCTCGCCACTTCGGTCTGATTGCCTCGTGTCTGGATAAGAAGCTCTGGTATCGTTTGAATTGTGGCGTTCATGCGTTCTCCAGTTCGGTGATTTTTATTCCAAGCCGTCCGCCTGGTACTTTCACACCACGAATTACGCGAATGTCATCGAATTGCTCGTCGTCTTCCGCAAATCCGGCGTGGATAAGGGAGTCGAGTAAACCTTTCAGGATGTTGTCGAGGTCGCGGCGGCGGGAGTCTGGAACGTCTGCGATGACTTTGATACGGAGTCGTGATTTGGTGAAAATGTCTAACTTGAGTTGGCGGATGATTTGCTGAACGTCTTTTCGGTATTTCTGGCCTTTATCGCTTATGTAATATTGGCTTCCCCGTCTTCGCCAGTAGGTATTCACCGACGGCGGGTATGGAAGCACAAACTGATATTCGTTCATGACTTAATCTTCCCCTCCCTCAGCAGTATCGCCTGCGTTCTGATCACGCCTTCGAGGTGGTAAAGTCTGGCGTCTTTGTTGTCGAGATTATGGGTGCGTCGGTCGATTTCATCGTGACACGCACTACAAGCCCATGCACCGATCAGGTCGTCAGGCTTCATTCCCGTTCCGCAAATTCCAGCCATCCGGTAATGTGCCAGAACTGTAGTTTCAGGGTTGCCATTGCATACGCCGTAAATACGTACCTGACATTCTCTTCCGCGCGCTTCTTTGCGTAGGTTAGCCATTAAGCAGCCTCCCCTGTTACTTTCAGCATTCCGTTATCGAGCAGCTTTCTGGTCAGCCACTGTTGACCACGCCCGGTGATTTTTGTGGTGAACGATATCTGTATTCCGTGATTTGTGTTGACCGCTGTTTCTTTCACTGTGAAATAGCCGCGATCCATATATTCCTGCATTGGCACATTGCGCCGGGAACCTGAAGCAATAAGGATTTTGTGATCACGCATCCACGCAAACAGTTTGTTTTGACCAATACCAACAACCTTTGCAAAGTTTCCAATCAAAATTCCGCTGGCCTCGCCAACGCGATCGGCAAACTCAACTTTAGGTGCGACAATTGCGAGCTGGTTTTCCAGTTGCATTTTCTGCTCAGCAAGATCGGCAGCAAGGCGCAACGCTTCCGGTAGCGTTTTGGGGATATTAACCGCAGCTTCTTCAAGCTCTCGCCAGCGGTCAACAAGGCGAGCGGTGAACTCTGGCGACAACTGGGCAACAACGACAATACTGTCTCGCTTACCTTGTTCGCCCTCGAAGACGTAATGCTCGTACTGAACATTGAACCCTAAGTTATTGATTCTTTCGGAAACCTCAATTTGAGGAAGCCGGATAACACCATTTTTAGCCAGCGTTTCGATGGTACGTTTCACATTGTCATGACGCTTACCAACCAACTCAGCAATTTCAATGCTTGTCATTTTGATGGCATTGCCATTCATTAACTCATTCATCGTCTTCTTCCTCGTACATTGAGCTATTCGGATCGCTCATCAGTTCTGCGCAGCAATCGGAGCACACGTGAACTTCAAGCACATGCAGCTTCTGACCGCAGTTAGCGCACGTTAATGCCCGCTCGACGCTTTCTTTCTGGTATTGAAGGGATTGGGATGGGCTAAGCATTATTGGCGTCCTGCATCATGAGAAATACAATCATGGCGGCGCGGAGTGGAGATTCACCGCAGAAGTAGTAGCCAGGAATATTTTCCCATTCCCAACAACCTTCCTCTAAATCACCTCCTGACCATGCGCACCATTCTTTTTCCGCTGTCATCCACATAGTGCTGATTTTGCTTTCAGTGATAATTGGCCACGCGTATTCAGGATTATTGCAAGGATTGAAGCAATTTCCGTTTGAAGAACGGAAGCCATTAATATCCCTTTTTTGCGTCTGCCAAATAGGACCTCTTTCGTCAGTGGGGATCTCAGAATCGAAGTCTGCTTCGTCATCAGGTATGAAGAAATGCTCCTCCATATCTAAAGCCTCACATACTCGTCTGTTAATTTCAAAATCACTTAACTGTGAATAATCCATTGTCATTTCCTCGCACGATGTCTTAGCAACCGGATATCCCACAGGTGAGCCGTGTAGTTGAAGGTTTTTACGTCAGATTCTTTTGGGATTGGCTTGCGTTTATTTCTGGTGCGTTTCGTTGGAAGGTATTTGCAGTTTTCGCAGATGATGTCGGTGATACTTCGTCGCTGTCGCCTCATTCGTACCTCCTGTCGGTAAATCTGACACCCTGACCAATAGCCCATGCTGTTGTGTACTCGATCAGACTTGCCATACGCTTCACACTCATCTGCGCGCTGCTTTCGCGAATGTTGACGTATTCGCCTTCAAGCCCGGGCAAAACATCAGCTTCCTGTTTTGTTGCCACTGCATGACCGCTGATCAACAAAACCTTCCATTGTTCTGGTTTTAACCATTTATCGCGCCACTGAACTTGCCTAGCGATATCTGCGACCATCGCGTGAAATTTTGCGTTCTGGTCAAGGTTGCGCTTGTAGTCAGTAATGCGGATGGTGACTGGCTTGTCTTTATCGAGTGGTGTTGCGAGGATGGCATTTATTGCAGCTTGCTGTTGTTGCTTAGTTCGGAGGAATATTGTTTGCTTCACTGAATACTCCTTTATTTTTTATGCCTGTAACCCCATTCTTCCAGCAACCTTGCGGCGTACCACCCAAGAAACAAAGGAAAGAACATTACAATGAGATATTTCCCGCCACGGTCAATGTTCGAAATTGACCAGATTACGATGTAACCAGTGCAGGACAGGAATATTACAAACCCCAAAAAGCTACTTCGTCGACTCATGCTCACTCCTTCACTTTGATTCCAGCGGCGCGGATAGCCTCTACATCGCTTTCGTATTGCGATTCTGCACCTGAGTCATAGCCAATGTGATAATCACCGGGAAGTGGGCCTTTCTTTGGCTTTTGCAGCTCAATTTCAATAGCTGCTCTCGATGCCTGCCACGTTTGCCAGTGGCCTTGAACATCGTCCATCACGTATTGACCACCAATATCACCACTGCCAATTTCATGGTGATTTTCAGGGTAACGGATAAGGTCTGAAGATTCGCCCCCCACGTCGTAACCAACTCTCTTCAAACTGGCATCTGCTTTCGTCATCTTTCATAAGGCAGTCACATTCAATAAAAATCGGCTCTCCCCAAGGAGTAGAACCTCCGCTATCACACATTCCTGTGTTATTGCACTTTTGGCACTTGCTCACATTAACCTCCGATTAACTCACAAAACGCCACGCCACTTTTGCTACGACAACAGGCATAACACCGATAATCACCCACAGAAAAATGCTACCGAAAAGCACACCAACCAGGTCTTTACCTTCGCCTACCAACCGGACAAAACTGCTGGCAACCACAATGAACGTCGCCACCATCCACATAGCACCGAGAATCCTCAATGCAGAAAAAATCAACTCAACCACGATTTACCCTCCCCCAAATAAAAAGGCCTGCGATTACCAGCAGGCCTGTTACAAGCTCAGTGATGTAGATGGTCATACGTCAGCCCCTTGTGCATATCGTCTGCCACGCGCAGCAGGTGCATTTGATGCTGTGCAAATCTGTCTGGCTTCATCCTGGTCACATGCAACAAAGTGTCCGTTGCAGAACCGCTGGTAAACCGTACCAAGTGAGCCAAAACGGTTTTTCGTCACGATGATTTCAGCAAATGGCGCGGCGCTACTGTTCTCGTCATATACCGCTTCCCGATAGAGCATGATGATTGAGTCTGCGTCCTGTTCAATGCTTCCTGAATCACGCAAATCTGCGTTTGTCGGGCGTTTGTTTGGTCGCTTCTCAACATCGCGTGAAAGCTGACTCAGGGAAATAACCGGTGTTTTCAGGTCTTTCGCCATCGCCTTCAGGCTTCCGGAGATGTGAGCAATTGCGAGGTCGTTGCGGTCTGCTTTCGGCTTCTCAATCAGGCCAAGATAATCCGCCATGATGAGTGAGAGGTTTGGATTTTCCTGTTTGTGCCGTTCTGCGATTGAGCGTATTTCTTCGACCGATAATCGCGAGGCATCGACTACCCATACATCCAAATCTGCAAGCTGACTCATGCCGTTAGCAACACGTGCCCAGCCCTCGTCATCCATCGATGCAGGATTTCGCAGTACGCTAACCGACATCCTCCCGGCGTTGGCAATGCTTCGCTCTGCAATCTGCAATGCGCTCATTTCCATTGAGAAAATCAATACCCCGCGCCGGACGTCAGAACCAGGAATAACGCGGCTTGCAACGCCTTCGGCAATCTTCAGCGCCAGTTCGGTTTTCCCCATACCAGGACGAGCAGCGATTATCACCAGGTCTTCCGCGTTCATCCCTCCGGTGATGGCATCAAGTTCTTCGATTCCGGTCTTCAGGGTATCGGACTCTTCTCCGTTCCTCAGACGCCTGTCAAGCGTGTCAGTGTAGTCGGTGATGATTTCCCCTAACCGTACAGGTTTAACCTCGTCACGGGGCTTTCTGATGGCTGAGAGACGTTTTACAAGTTCATCCATCGCCTGACTCGATGCGTCGATGGTTCCGCTTTGGATTGGTTCACGCATTTCATCCATGATTTCCAGCACCAGACGGCGGTGATAGTTATCCGCGACCATTCCGGCATATCCCTTCAGGTTTGCGGCGCTCGGGCAGTTTTTGCTGGTCATCAGGATTGACGTGAAATGCTCCTCTCCGCACGCCTCGGCAACCATCAGCGCGTCGATTAGGTTTCTGTTTCTCGCCTGCTTCCGGATAACCTCGAAGGCTTTCCGGTAGAGCGGAATTGAAAACGCTTCCGGCTCCAGCGTTGCAAGAACGTCACTGGCGGTTGGAGTTAATCCACCAATCAGCAGGCCACCGATAACGCTCGCTTCGATATCCTGTCTCATGCAATCCCCCTGTCTGCAAACTTCCCTTCCCGAACTCCCGTTAACGAGTCTTCTCTCAGCAGGTAATCAAAATCAGCCGTCCAGCCCGTGTCGTTGTCTCCGAAGTAAAACGGCTTGGCCTGATGCACAAACGCCCTGACATACGCTCTGAAACCGTCCACGTTTGGCGTTTTCAGTTGCGGGATGATTTTCTTCAGGCGGCGTTTTCGTTTCTCGTTGACCGCAACAGCGTGTGGCAGTCTGTCACCGACTTCGGTGTTGTAGGCGTTCAGGAAGGATTCGTAGTCGATTCGTTCTGCCTTGCGACGTTCAGGTTTAACCTGCCCATCGCCTCCCCCATTGGGGGGTAGGGGGGTATTATTTATATTCTTGTTAATACCTTCTTGTTCATGATGTGCGGTTGTTTGTGCGGCTTCATGTGCGCTTTCATGTGCGGCATGTACGCTGAAAGCCGCGCTATTGCTGGCTTCATCATGTGCGGCATCATGTGCGGTTGTTTGTGCGGCTTCATGTGCGGGTAAATTGTCCATTTTTTGAGCATATTCATGGTAATTTGTGATGGTTATCACACGGCCTTTTTGCTTCTCTCCATCAATGGAGATCATCCCCTCTTTCACAAAAACCTGAAGCATCCGCTCAACCTGATCACGGCTTGCTGGCTTGCCATGTCTGTCGCATAACTGAAGACCTAAATCAGCTGCTGTCACAACCAGTTGACCGGGTTGCAGATGCCATTCATGACCTTTGAAATTCGCTTTGTATGGCTTTCTGGCGGCATTCAGGAGAAGGTTTTCCCACAGGGTGCGAAGATAAACATCTTTCGCCCATGACTGTTTCAGAATGCTCCGGTACAACGGAATGTAACCAGTTTTCTGGTTCTCCATCCTGTTGCTCCTGCGCTCGTGTGCGGCGCTGAAATCGTAGATTTTTGCTGTATTGCTCATAACTACCTGCCTTGACGAAAGACCTTAAGAACATCGTTAAACTGACTTACGGATATGTCTTCTTTGAGAAGCTTTTCCAGAAATGCGTTTGGAATGAACGTATATCCCTCCTCTTTTGGTAGAGACGGGAGCAACGCCCTCGCCTCAGCCTTCAGAAGCTCAGTTCTGGCAACTTTCACAAAAGAGATTTGAGTTCTTTCATCAATGGAACGAAGGAAGCGCAAACGCTTAGCTTCTTTGTGTGTATCAGGTGGATTAAAGCCTTTGTTTCGCATATAATTACCTCGTTGGATGTTGTTAAAATTCCATTTGTATTTGATCAGAACGCTCGGTTGCCGCCGGGCGTTTTTTATTGGTGAGAATCGAAGCAACTTGTCGTGCCAATCGAGCCATGTCGTCGTCGACAACACCCCATTCAAGAACAGCAAGCAGCATTGAGAACTTTGGAATCCAGTCCCTCTTCCACCTGCTGATCTGCGACTTATCAACGCCCACAGCTTCCGCTGTCTTCTCAGTTCCAAGCATTGCGATTTTGTTAAGCAACGCACTCTCGATTCTTAGAGCCTCGTTGCGTTTGTTTGCACGAACCATATGTAAGTATTTCCTTAACAAATAAGAAGTTATGCGCATCAACTTATGCGCGTTGTATTCCCGCATTTCGGCGGGAATGAGGACCATGACTGTTAAAGAGCAATTTGCTTATGCCGCTTTGCGGTAAGCGCTTTCTTGATACTTCAGGGCGCCAGCTGTAACGACTTCCAGTCGATAGGCGTCTTTCTCTGGGATGACTTCCTTCCACTGAGAGACTGCTGCGTCGCTAATGCCTAACGCTTTAGCTACAGCACGCTGGGTTCCGAAGTGGTCGATAACATCTTTCTTGTACATAGACTCGCTCCGAAATTAAAGAACACTTAAATTATCCACTAAAGGAATCTTAAGTCAAGTTTATTTAAGATGTCTTAACTATGAAAACTCAATTGATGGGAGAGCGCATTCGCGCTCGGAGAAAAGAACTCAAGATCAGGCAGGCCGCACTTGGAAAGATGGTCGGCGTGTCTAATGTTGCCATATCTCAGTGGGAACGCTCTGAGACAGAGCCAAATGGAGAGAATCTTCTCGCCCTGGCTAATGCGTTGAAGTGTTCCCCTGACTATCTGATGAAAGGAGAGGAAAGTCTTTCAAACATTGCCTATCACAGTAGGCATGATCCAAGAGGGTCATACCCTCTGATTAGCTGGGTGAGCGCAGGATGCTGGATGGAAGCTGTAGAACCATATCATAAGCGTGCAATAGATAACTGGTACGATACAACCGTAGACTGTTCAGAAGATTCGTTTTGGTTGGACGTGAAGGGAGACTCAATGACGGCTCCGGCCGGTCTCAGTATCCCTGAAGGAATGATAATACTCGTCGATCCTGAAGTAGAGCCGCGTAACGGGAAACTGGTAGTTGCAAAGCTCGAAGGAGAAAACGAGGCAACTTTCAAGAAGTTAGTTATTGATGCAGGCAGGAAGTTTCTAAAACCACTTAACCCACAATATCCGATGATCGAGATCAACGGAAACTGCAAAATCATCGGCGTAGTTGTCGATGCAAAACTAGCAAACCTTCCATAAGGGGGCATTCGCCCCTTTTTTTTTATTTCCTTTAAAAATCAAAGCCAAACTTAAGTTACGAAAGAAAATTTAAGTTTTCTTCAAAAATGCTCTTGACCATTAATTAAAGAGATCTTAAATTTAAGCCATCAGCAGGACGCTGGAAGCCAAACGGAACAGATTGGCAGGCTCTTTAACATTGATGGGATTGTCCCGCCGAAATGCGGGAACCAAAGAGTAGTTGGCTTTGGGGTGACGTGAAGTGCAGCTGCACGACGGCAACCGGAAGATAAGCACCCGGCGCGTCACCGCCAAAGTCAATTCCATAGGCGTTATGCAGCCGCCACCATATTCAAGAAAGCTGCACAAGAGGTAGGAGGATTTATGTGAATGCATAACTTCAAAACCGAGGTTAATTAAATCTCTCGATCCGAGCATCGACCTATTAGGTGGCGAGATGCTCTTTCTGCCCCTCAGTTCGAGGGGCCAGAAACCACTTTGCAATCACTATCAATTCCAAAGTTGTTTCATCGGAGGTCAACATGACAGTAGTCATTACATATCTGGCTGACGATAACGCCAGAAATCGCCGCAGAGCACGCAGACAGGCTCAACGTGAACAGGCGATGCAAGAACAGCGACTGGCGCGAAAAATTGCGCTAAAGCTCTCTGGTTGCGTCAGAGCGGATAAAGCAGCATCACTCGGAATCCTTCGCTGCAAGAAGGCAGATGAAGTCGAGAGTAAACAGAATCGTATTTACTACCGCAAGCCACGCAGTGAAATGGGTGTGACTTGTGTTGGTCGCCAGAAAATGAAATTAGGCAGCAAACCACTTATTTGAGGTGATATATGACAAAATCATGGAGCGTACCTTTTCCTGAATCAGAAACTGAACATGATGGAATGCCTGTTTTCTGGAGATTCCAAGCGACAGTTGAAGAAGATGGAATCAAAATATTCGCACTTCAATATATAGCTTTTCATCAGACAGAGCATTATGCATGGTTGGTTCCTGCGCATTGGATTGTTAATTTTAAACCAGCACCAAATCAGTGGTTACAGGAATGGAAACAAAGGAGAAATAGATATGCAATTAAGAAAGTAGCAAAAAATGCAGAAAGATCTTTTGCATTCCCGACGAAGAAACTTGCCATTGAAAGTTTATTGCGCCGGAAGAAATACCATTTGATGAGAATCAAACAAGATTTGGCTGTTGTATCAACTCTTGTTGATGGGATGAAGAATATTGATACATCAACACCAGGTATTGAATATAACTTTGGACACAACCAAGAAACAGAAAACTGGGTGTTTTATTAGTACGAATAAGCACTGTGTATTCATTCCAACGAGTGAATACACGGAGCAATGTCGCTCGTAACTAAACAGGAGCCGACTTGTTCTGATTATTGGAAATCTTCTTTGCCCTCCAGTGTGAGGGCTTTTTTATATGCATACCAATAACGCTTCACTCGAGGCGTTTTCGTTATGCAATCAAACAGAAGGAGCATCCTATGCAACAGTTCGCTATTGCAGGGGCGGCATCGGTTCGCCCTTTCAACCCGATTTTATCGGTACAGCATTCACGAAAAAACATTTTAACCGGAGCAGACTTTAAACAACCAAGAATGAAAAGCTTGCTCGAAAAGCTTTGGGATATTTTGAAACAACAAGGCCGTCCATGAGTTTTACGGATAACTGGTCAGACGAAGAATTCATTCGTCAGATAAAAGAATTAATCGGTAACGAAGGAGATATTCATGTCACTTGCAACCACAGTGAAGGAGAGCAAGTTACAGAGACGCATGTACACGCAGAAAGCTCTCTGGTATCGCCATAATGGTGACCGCGAAGGAATGCGGGTATGCCTTAATTTGTCCCGAGTCGAAGTATTAAATCAGCGTTATTTCCTTGGGCCGTGTCCATTCTGAGAGCAATCATATGAGCAAAGAATTTTACGCAAGACTGGCAGCTATTCAGGAGAATCTGAACGCGCCAAAGAATCAGTACAACTCATTCGGCAAATATAAATACAGAAGCTGCGAAGATATTCTTGAAGGCGTTAAGCCGTTACTGAACGGTCTGTTTTTATCAATCAGCGATGAAGTTGTGTTGATTGGTGATCGGTATTACGTGAAAGCCACGGCAACTATTACCGATGGCGAAAACAGTCATACGGCAACCGCTCTTGCACGAGAGGAAGAAAGCAAGAAAGGAATGGATTCTGCACAAGTTACGGGAGCTACAAGCTCTTATGCACGCAAGTATTGCCTCAATGGTTTGTTCGGCATTGATGATGCGAAAGATGCAGATACAGACGAGCATAAACATCAGCAGAACGCAGCAGCAAAGCAATCAAAACCATCACTTACACCTGAACAGGTTCTAAAAGCATTCACTGACGCAGCAATGCAGAAAAACACCGTAGAAGAGCTTAAACAGGCGTTCGCCAAAGCGTGGAAGATGCTCGAAGGGACGCCGGAGCAGCACAAAGCGCAGGACGTTTACAACATCAGACGAGACGAATTAGAAGGGGCAACTGCTTAATGGCACATTCGATTACAGTAAGACTAAACAAACCCGCAAGAGAGTTTCAGGGCGGGGAAAATATCGGATTCAACATCCGTGCTGGCGTTCAGTATTACGATCGCCAGACAAAAAAGAAAGAATGGACAAACTACAGCGCCGTTGTATTTGCCAAGCCGGGAGCGCAAGCGGATTACTATCGTAGCGTTCTGGTTGAAGGAGGCATTGTAGAAATTACCGGAGAAAACATCAGGGTTGATGTTTATCAGGGGCAAAATGGTCAATCAATCACTCTTGAATTACTGAATGCAAAGATTGGATTTGCAACTTCAGGAAACAGCCAACAGCAGCAAAGTAGCAATCATCAAAATAATCCTGAATACGACGATTCCATCCCATTCTGATTTAGAAAAATAAGGATTTAATTATGCCAGCGCCTTTGTATGGTGCGGATGACCCGCGCCGCTGTTCCGGCAATTCCGTATCGGAGGTGCTGGATAAATTCAGAAAAAACTACGATCGAATAATGTCTCTACCGCAGGAAACGAAAGAGGAAAAGGAATTTCGCCACTGTATATGGCTTGCAGAGAAAGAAGAACGCGAGCGAATTTACCAGACATCAATCCGACCATTCCGCAAAGCCACATATACCCACTTCCCTGAATATATCGACCCGCGCCTGCGTAATTACCGCTCACGCTATGGCGCTATCAGTAATGACTGAGGAATTTACCATGAGAGGACTTGCTTAAGAGAAAGAGTTTCGGTTCTGTTAATGACAACAAATATCTGAATGCGATGTGGCGGAGTGGGAAGAAATGAAACAAATGTCACTAATTGAGATGGATGGTTTTCTGAAAGGTAAATGCATCCCAAGTGATTTAAAGGTTAACGAAACAAACGCTGAATACCTTGTCCGTAAGTTCGGTGAACTTGAATCAAAACTGGAAACGGCGTTGCGGGAGTGTAGTTCTGCTGGAATCACGATTGATAACCTTGAGGCTAAATGCGCGAAGATGGCTGCTGAAAATACCTCACTTAAGCAATCTGAGAAGGAATTTAATGACTTTTGTCGTGAGGAGTTTAGCGAATGGGAAGATGATGTTACTGAAACCCCAGCCACCGATGCTTTTCTGGCTGAAGTGCGGGCGCAGGGGGTGGATGCTGCTATAGAAGCTGCAAAAAATCTGGTGGCCCAAGAATATGAGTATAAGGATTTCAAAGCGGCGCAGAGTGATTGCTGTATGCACCCTGGTTCAGACCTGGTAGGGAAGGTTGAAATGACTGAGTGGTTAGTTGACTTTGCTGCCCAGCTTCGCAAAGGAGGCAACCAGTGACTGTATGTCTTATTGATAAACGTCGACGTGGGCAACAAATACCATCTGTTGAAATGCCGAATCACACATGGTTTTGCGTACTTGATATCGATGGTATGGATACGTTGGTTGACACTCGTCATTACTGCGATACCGCAACAGCTACTCCGGCGAAAGCAAAGAAAATGGCTGCTCTGATAGAAAACTGGACTCCACCTGATGGTTGGTGCAATGGGAATGATCGAGATTGGCACGAAAAAATGAAGGGCTATATCTGCGATTTTTTACGTAAATGCAACGGCTTCAGGGGGATGTGATATGACCAAAATTAACTATCAGGCACTGCGTGAGGCGGCAGAACGTGCAATTCCGGCAATGGAACGCCTGTTAATGTTGCCAGTTGATGATGATTTGTTAAGTGAACAGGAACTTAAGGATTACGGTGTGGATATTGATGCGCTCAACGCCTTCAAATTTCTGACCGGACCAGAAACCGTGCTGGCGCTGCTGGATGAACGGGAAAGAAACCAGCAATACATCAAACGCCGCGACCAGGAGAACGAGGAAATTGCGCTAACGGTAGGGAAGCTGCGCGTTGAGCTGGAAGCTGCAGAGAAGCGCATTGCAGAACTGGAAGCCGAACCTGTAAGCCAAACTTACAAGTTGAACGAGCTGTCGGGCAACTATCCGGTAACTCCGGATGGTTGGATAAGCTGTAGTGAGCGAATGCCCGCTCAAGATGATTGGATTTTAATTTATTCAAAGCACGGCGAGTATATGGCAGGACAGGTACAAGGGGAATACGTGGAGTTGAGCGACGGCACTTTATCGTGGTTAGGGAACGCCTTGTACTGGATGCCTCTACCGGAACCGCCGCAGGAGGTTAATTGATGGTCTCCTTCGCGAAATATACGATTATTGACTGGATAGCATTCATTCAGGTTTTGCTCATCTGGTTTTATATGGCTTACAGGAGTGGACAGTGGATTGTCAGTGTAGCCTGTAGCAATGGATGGCGTTGGTGGAACCGAAAGAATAAAAAAAGCGCTGGCCTTGGCTTCGTTTTACGAAGCATTCAATCTTAACAGTCTTCAGCCTGGTTCTGTCGTTGTAGTCACCACTCAAAGCGGCATGACGATACAAATTCACAAGCCAAAGGAGGAAGGTCGTGGCTAACCTGCAACTTGCCGTTAAAGGTGAATACTTCGATGCCATGATTCGCGGAGAGAAAACGGAAGAGTATCGCCTGTGTAATGACTACTGGAATAAGCGAATTATGTTCCGCGAGTATGACCGCCTGATTATCACAAAGGGATATCCGAAGCGCGACGATTCCAGCCGCAGAATTGACGTCCCGTATGACGGATATGAAATCAAGACAATCACACATCCGCACTTCGGCGATAAACCGGTAAAGGTGTTCGCTATAAAGGTGAATATCGACAATGAATGATAATCCTCGCACTCGCGGGGATTTCTTTTATCTGAACTCGCTACGGCGGGTTTTGTTTTATGGAGATGATAAATGCACTTCCGAGTCACAGGTGAATGGAATGGAGAGCCATTCAACAGAGTTATCGAAGCAGAGAACATCAACGACTGCTATGACCACTGGATGCTGTGGGCGCAGATAGCACATGCAGACGTAACTAATATTCGAATTGAAGAACTGAAAGAACACCAAGCCGCCTGATGGCGGTTTTTTATTGCCTGATTTGCAGGTTCGATTCCCTATTCGGAGATAGCACTCATGCAACACGAACTACAACCTGATTCACTGGTTGATTTGAAATTCATCATGGCCGATACTGGCTTCGGTAAAACCTTCATCTATGACCGGATTAAGTCCGGCGACCTGCCAAAAGCCAAAGTTATCCACGGGCGAGCAAGATGGTTATATCGTGACCATTGTGAATTCAAAAATAAGCTCTTAAGCCGCGCCAATGGGTAAAATAGCGGGTAAAATATTTCTCACATCTAAAAAACACCATTCCAATCAATCCCCTGCCGCCTCAAGTAGATGTCTGCAGGGGACACCATTCTTGTGTTTATCCCTAAAACCACGTAAAAACCGTAAATTATTAAATTCGCACTAGCAATGCCGAATAAGGCACACCAGGAACTCGTGGTCTTATTCATTATGAAGTGGTTTTTACCTGTTCTCTTAACCAAGTAATAAATGCCTCAATTTTTGGCCACTGCCTGCCCGGTAATGTAGTGATGTAATAATGCTGATGGCATTTCACCGTCATATCGCCAAACGGCGCGACGAGCTCACCACTGGCAAGCCTTTTTTGTACCAGACGTTTCCTTCCCATCGCCACCCCAATATGATTCATCGCGGCGATAACGGCTAAATCAGAGCGATCAAAGCCAATTCCAGAAGATGTCGGCAAATTAACCGCATAATGTTGCGCCCAACTATGCCATTCATCCGTACCGGAGTCGTTGCTCCATGCCTGTCTGTCATGGAGCAACGTACAGTGACGCAGGTTAATTACCGTGTTGGTTAAATCATGTCTATGAGCGTACTCCGGGCTGCAAACTGGCAGGATTTCTTCATCCATCAGAAAGTGATGAGCCAATTGCGCTGACGGCGCATCATCAAAGTAGATCGCCAAATCGATTCCGGCACGTTGCAAATTGACATTGTCATTACCAGTGAGCACGGTGAGCGAAATAGACGGATATCGGCGTGTAAAGTCACCTAATGCGGGCACCAACCAGCATTGGGCGATAGAGGGCCGGGAATACAACGTTAACGTTCCCGATAACTCCTGATTTTTGATATCCAGAATTTCCTGATTCAGGGTATCCAGCGACGATTTTAGCGCCCAATAAACACGTTTCCCCTCGTGCGTTAATTCCACTTTGCGATGGGAACGAACAAACAACTGAATACCTAATTCTTCTTCCAGCTGATTGATACGGTGACTTACCGCACTGGGGCTCAGCGACAATTCCTCTGCCGCAAGGGCGAAGGACTGATGCCTGGCAGCCACTTCAAAAGTATGCAGTTTTGATAGTTGCCAGCCGTTAAGCAGTCGATTTCTTATTTCACGAAGGGGTTCCATAATCACCTCATTTTTCTCTTAAGTGTAAAAAAATAGCGGCAAAATTTCAGCTTCTAGGTGAGCTAAAGTGAACCATATCTCAATTCACCTTCATTTTTAGATGTAAATCACTCCATTGATGCAATTTAGCTCACGTGAAAGGCAAATTTTATCGTTTGTCAGCCTGCGTTGTTTTTTTGTCCAATATCATCAGGTTAATCACAGGGGAAGGTGAGATATGCACTCTCAAATCTGGGTTGTGAGCACGCTGCTTATCAGCATCGTGTTAATTGTACTGACCATCGTGAAGTTCAAATTCCACCCGTTTCTGGCGCTGTTGCTGGCCAGCTTCTTCGTGGGAACGATGATGGGCATGGGGCCACTGGATATGGTAAATGCTATTGAAAGTGGAATTGGCGGAACGCTGGGGTTCCTCGCTGCGGTTATCGGCCTTGGCACGATACTGGGAAAAATGATGGAAGTATCCGGGGCCGCAGAAAGAATTGGTCTGACACTTCAACGCTGCCGGTGGCTTTCAGCTGATGTCATTATGGTGCTGGTTGGCCTGATTTGCGGCATCACGCTGTTTGTTGAAGTGGGCGTCGTGCTATTGATTCCTCTGGCTTTTTCAATTGCCAAAAAAACCAATACCTCATTGTTAAAGCTGGCCATTCCGCTGTGTACCGCATTGATGGCAGTGCACTGCGTGGTTCCCCCACATCCGGCTGCTTTATATGTTGCCAATAAGCTGGGCGCAGATATCGGTTCGGTGATCGTCTACGGTTTGCTGGTTGGGCTGATGGCATCACTGATCGGTGGCCCACTTTTCCTTAAATTTCTGGGGCAACGACTGCCCTTTAAACCTGTACCCACAGAGTTTGCCGATCTCAAAGTTCGCGATGAAAAAACACTACCGTCATTAGGCGCAACGTTATTCACCATACTGCTACCCATTGCGCTGATGTTGGTTAAAACGATTGCCGAATTGAATATGGCGCGTGAGAGTGGTTTGTATACCTTGCTTGAGTTTATTGGCAACCCTATCACTGCCATGTTTATCGCCGTATTTGTCGCCTATTATGTGTTGGGTATACGTCAGCATATGAGCATGGGGACGATGCTCACACATACGGAAAATGGTTTCGGTTCTATTGCTAATATTTTGCTGATTATCGGGGCCGGAGGCGCATTCAACGCCATTTTAAAAAGCAGCAGTCTCGCTGATACGCTGGCAGTTATTCTCTCCAATATGCATATGCACCCGATTCTTCTGGCCTGGTTGGTGGCACTTATTCTGCATGCTGCAGTGGGCTCCGCTACGGTGGCAATGATGGGGGCAACGGCAATTGTTGCACCCATGCTGCCGCTGTATCCCGACATCAGCCCGGAAATTATTGCAATTGCCATCGGTTCAGGTGCGATTGGCTGCACGATCGTTACGGACTCGCTTTTCTGGCTGGTGAAGCAATATTGCGGTGCTACGCTCAATGAAACATTTAAATACTATACGACAGCGACATTTATCGCTTCAGTCATCGCTCTGGCGGGCACATTCCTGCTGTCATTTATCATCTAAGCGCAAAGAGACGTACTATGGAAAACGCTAAAATGAATTCGCTCATCGCCCAGTATCCGTTGGTAGAGGATCTGGTTGCTCTTAAAGAAACCACCTGGTTTAATCCTGGCACGACCTCATTGGCAGAAGGTTTACCTTATGTTGGCCTGACCGAACAGGATGTTCAGGACGCCCATGCGCGCCTGTCTCGTTTTGCGCCGTATCTGGCAAAAGCATTTCCTGAAACGGCTGCCGCGGGGGGGATTATTGAATCAGAACTGGTTGCTATTCCTGCTATGCAAAAACGGCTGGAAAAGGAATATCACCAGCCGATCGCCGGGCAATTGCTACTAAAAAAAGACAGCCATTTGCCGATTTCCGGCTCCATAAAAGCACGTGGCGGGATTTATGAAGTCCTGGCCCATGCTGAAAAACTGGCTCTGGAAGCGGGTTTGCTGACACTTGAGGATGATTACAGCAAACTGCTTTCCCCGGAGTTTAAACAGTTCTTTAGCCAATACAGTATTGCTGTGGGATCAACCGGAAATCTGGGGTTATCAATTGGTATTATGAGCGCCCGCATCGGCTTTAAAGTAACGGTGCATATGTCTGCTGATGCCCGCGCCTGGAAAAAAGCGAAACTGCGCAGTCATGGCGTTACTGTCGTGGAATACGAGCAAGATTATGGTGTTGCTGTCGAGGAAGGACGTAAAGCAGCGCAGTCTGACCCGAACTGTTTCTTTATTGATGACGAGAATTCCCGCACGTTGTTCCTTGGATATTCCGTCGCAGGCCAGCGTCTTAAGGCACAATTTGCTCAGCAAGGTCGCATCGTCAATGCTGATAACCCTCTGTTTGTCTATCTGCCGTGTGGTGTTGGCGGTGGTCCTGGTGGCGTCGCATTCGGACTTAAACTGGCGTTTGGCGATCATGTTCACTGCTTTTTTGCCGAACCAACGCACTCCCCGTGTATGTTATTAGGCGTCCATACCGGATTACACGATCAGATTTCTGTTCAGGATATTGGCATCGACAACCTTACCGCTGCCGATGGCCTTGCGGTTGGTCGCGCATCGGGCTTTGTCGGGCGGGCAATGGAGCGTCTGCTGGATGGCTTCTATACCCTTAGCGATCAAACCATGTATGACATGCTTAGCTGGTTGGCGCAGGAAGAAGGTATTCGTCTTGAACCATCGGCACTGGCGGGTATGGCCGGGCCTCAGCGCGTGTGCGCATCAGTAAGTTACCAACAGATGCACGGTTTCAGCGCAGAACAACTGCGTAATGCCACTCATCTGGTGTGGGCGACGGGAGGTGGAATGGTGCCGGAAGAAGAGATGAATCAATATCTGGCAAAAGGCCGTTAATAACGTTTCAACGCAGCATCGCCATCCTTTCCCTGGGTGAGCGATGCTGCCGATGACGCAGACTTAAGATTCTGCCGTTTTACCTGCTATAGCCTCCTCTTTTTCCATCACCCAACGCCTTTCGCTGTAAACGGCGGTTTCGCAAACCAAACCAAAACCGTAAGTAAGATAAAAGCAATAGCCGCCATACGGAAAATCTCATTTGCAGAAATAGAAAGTGACTGCTGAGTTATTTCATTATTAATTTCATTAAGAACTCCTGAAAGCGAACCATAGTATTTATCCATAATTTGTGACGATGAATTAAACACGGGGTTAAATTGATCGATGGTTGCTGTCAACTGACTATGGTGTAACGATTCGCGGCGTCCCCACAGTGTCATTGTCAACGACGTACCAACTGATCCTGACAAGGTGCGAAAAAAATTACTCATACTCGAGGCATTGGCAAATTTATTATCTGGCAAGCCTGAAAACGAAATCGTTGTTAAGGGTAAAAAGAAACAGGCAACGGCGAATCCCTGAAAAAACTGTGGCAAAATGATGCCTGTAAAATCAATCGTTGGCATAAATGTCACAGAACGCCAGTAATAGCAAACCGCATACATCAAAAAACTAAATGTCACCAACAACCGCATATCAATTTTGTTGCCATAACGTCCTATCAAAGGTGATATTAATAGCGGCATGATACCGATGGGCGCATAGGCAAGTCCGGCCCATATCGCATTATACCCCATCGTTTCCTGGAGTAACTGCGGCATAAGAACTATCGCTCCAGAGTAAAATAAATACGCGCATGTGATACTCACAATACCAATGGTGAAATTACGGGACTTAAACAAACTGAGGTCAAGAATCGGATTCTCTGAGGTCGACTCCCAAATGACTAAAGAGATCAGAGAAATAACTGATACTACTGTTAGTAGTATTATTGTACTCGAGTTGAACCAATCCAGATCGCGCCCTTTATCAAGCATAATTTGCAAGCCACCAACACCGAGCACTAACAGGGTCAGTCCTGGTAGATTCATTTTGACCGGTGAAGTCTCAGTTTCTCGTCCTTTAAGTAAGGTTAAGCATAATGTCAGGACGATAATCCCCATAGGGACATTGATTAAAAATATCCAACCCCAGCTAAAGTTATCGCAAATATAGCCGCCCAATATCGGCCCACATATCGGAGCGATAATCACGGTCATTGACCATAATGCCAGAGCAAATGTTCTTTTTTCTGGTGGATAATTCCTTAATAATAAACTCTGTGACAGTGGAATTAACGGCCCCGCCATTAACCCCTGAACGACTCTAAAAAATATCAGCACATCAAGATTGGTCGATAAACTACACATTAATGAAGACAGCGAAAAAAAGGTTACTGAAAGTAAAAATAACCTTAATTCGCCTATTCTTTGTGCCAGCCTGCCGGTAACAGGGATCGCAATGGCATTTGCTACGCCAAACGAGGTGATAACCCAGGTGCCTTCGTCTGTTGATGCTCCCAGAAAGCCAGATATTGTCGGTATTGCGACGTTAGAAATAGTGGAATCCAACATTTGCATAAACGTCGCTAATGACAATGCAATAGTGACGCACCATAACGTCCCACCGGTTAATGGTGCAGGAGTTGATTTAGTGATTGCCATTAAAGTTGTCCATTATGCGAAATAATGTTGCTAATTTCTTTTTCTATCGGACTGGTATCGATAACTAAAGCCTTACTGGTATAAGCAGGCATGGACGTCACGGTTGAAGCCAGATCGGGCATCTCGGCAATGTCTTCATTCTTCGTATCAATAGTAGCAGTCATCGATAAACCAATGCGCAAAGGGTGTTCCATGAGTTCTTTTGGATCCAGAGAAACTTCAACCGGTACACGCTGAACGATTTTGATCCAGTTCCCTGTCGCATTTTGTGCAGGTAATAAGGAGAACGCATTGCCGGTTCCCATATTGATCCCTGTCACCCGACCATGAAACACAACATTTTCACCATAAAGATCGCTGATAATATTGACCGATTGACCAATCCGTACATCCGTGAGTTGTGTTTCTTTAAAGTTGGCATTAACCCACATTTGACGCGCCGGTACGACAGCCATTAACGATTGTCCGGGACTCACTGTTTCGCCGACCTGAACACTTCTTTGGGCAATATAACCGGTAACCGGACTCTTAATATCCGTACGTTTAAGCGCCAACCAGGCTTCTTTGGTTGCATCTGCAGCTTCAATGACTTGTGGCTGACGGTTTAATGGTGTGTTCATTACTAAAGCTTTATTCGCTTTATAAGCCTGGATAGCAGCATTCAATGCCGCTTTGCTACTTATTAACGTATCTTTGGTATGCTCCAGCGCTTCTTTTGAAATAACCCCTTGCTTCGCTAAAGGCACACGACGGTTATAATCTTCTAAAGATTGTTGATACTGAATACGTGCTGAAGCGACTTCGGCACTGTATTGTTTATCCTGTAAGTATAGTTTATTCGTTTGCCGAACAATATTTGCCAGATTATTTTTAGCTTTATTGAGTGCGATAGTGGCATCAGTTTTATCCAGTGAAACTAAAATGTCACCTTGTCGAACGTAGTTCGTATCTTTATGATTAACGACAGTGACACTGCCTGAGACTTGTGCAGAAATTGGATCTGCATTTCCCGTGACATAGGCGTCATCTGTACTAATCATGTCTTTTAATTCCATTGACCAATAGGCATAGGCACCTGAAAACGCAATAAATAAAACTACCGCTAACAAAGCAAAATACTTTCTTCTGTCAGAATGTTTTTTATTTGAATTAACCTGTTCCACTATT
This sequence comes from Escherichia coli DSM 30083 = JCM 1649 = ATCC 11775, assembly GCF_003697165.2. Lineage (GTDB taxonomy): Bacteria > Pseudomonadota > Gammaproteobacteria > Enterobacterales > Enterobacteriaceae > Escherichia > Escherichia coli. The sequence continues at coordinate 1,515,868 of NZ_CP033092.2, read as the reverse complement.
ATCTCTCATTTCGCATAGATGAAATTTATGAATTGAATGAAAAGAGTATTCATTCTTCATATCAAACACAGTGCATGTTTTGCACATTATCCCAGGAACGTTGGAGGGCTAATTTAAATGAGGTGCAAAAAAAACAACAGAGGACTAAACCGCGGCTTTTGCAATACAATTCTTACGCCTGTAGGATTAGTGAGAAAACTTATAGTGCTCATTTGAAACTATAAATCATCGGTATCATCCCTGATTTTATTGTTGACATTTTATTTATGCCGACTATTTATATGGTATACTTGTCGAATTATCTTAAAGGAAGCTCAAATTTTCTTATTTTTATTGAGAAAATGAGATGATACCTTATGTCTGTATTACTACAAGGAGAAGGGAAATGCTTCATTGCAAAGGGAATAATCTATGAACGCAATAATTATTGATGACCATCCTCTTGCTATCGCAGCAATTCGTAATTTATTGATCAAAAACGATATTGAAATCTTAGCAGAGTTGACTGAAGGCGGAAGCGCCGTTCAGCGGGTGGAAACACTTAAGCCTGATATCGTCATCATTGATGTCGATATCCCCGGAGTTAACGGTATCCAGGTGTTAGAAACGCTGAGAAAGCGCCAATATAGCGGAATTATTATTATTGTCTCCGCTAAAAATGACCATTTTTACGGGAAACATTGTGCTGATGCTGGCGCTAATGGTTTCGTGAGTAAAAAAGAAGGCATGAACAATATCATTGCGGCTATTGAAGCTGCAAAAAATGGCTACTGCTATTTCCCCTTCTCTCTCAACCGGTTTGTTGGAAGTTTAACGTCCGACCAGCAAAAACTCGACTCCTTATCGAAACAAGAAATTAGTGTCATGCGGTATATTCTTGATGGCAAGGATAATAATGACATTGCTGAAAAAATGTTCATCAGCAACAAAACTGTCAGCACTTATAAAAGTCGCTTGATGGAAAAATTAGAATGCAAATCACTGATGGATCTTTACACATTCGCACAACGTAACAAAATCGGCTAACCACATGAAGTTTTTACCCTATATTTTTCTTCTCTGTTGTGGTCTTTGGTCGACCATAAGCTTCGCAGACGGAGATTACATCGAATATCGTGGCATCAGTAGTAACAACCGTGTCACACTTGATCCACTACGTCTGAGCAACAAGGAATTACGTTGGCTCGCGAGCAAAAAAAATCTTGTGATTGCAGTACACAAGTCCCAAACAGCTACGTTGTTGCATACCGATTCGCAGCAACGGATTCGTGGTATTAATGCTGATTATTTAAATCTTTTAAAAAGAGCGTTAAATATCAAATTAACACTCCGGGAATACGCAGATCATCAAAAAGCAATGGACGCGCTGGAAGACGGTGAAGTTGATATAGTGTTATCACATTTAGTTGCTTCGCCGCCTCTTAATGATGACATTGCTGCAACTAATCCTCTGATAATTACCTTTCCGGCGCTGGTCACTACCCTTCACGATTCAATGCGACCGCTTACCTCATCAAAACCAGTAAATATTGCTCGAGTAGCAAATTATCCCCCAGACGAGGTAATTCATCAATCATTTCCAAAAGCAACAATTATCTCTTTTACAAATTTATATCAGGCATTAGCATCCGTCTCAGCCGGACAGAATGATTACTTTATTGGTAGTAACATCATTACCAGCAGTATGATTTCCCGTTATTTTACTCACTCCTTAAATGTAGTGAAGTATTATAACTCACCGCGTCAATATAACTTTTTATTAACCAGAAAAGATTCAATCGTTCTTAATGAAGTACTCAATCGATTTGTTGATGCTTTAACAAATGAAGTTCGCTATGAAGTATCACAAAATTGGCTTGATACAGGAAACCTGGCCTTTCTGAACAAACCATTAGAACTCACTGAACATGAAAAACAGTGGATTAAGCAGCATCCCGATTTAAAGGTGCTGGAAAATCCTTACTCGCCACCCTATTCTATGACAGATGAAACTGGCTCAGTTCGGGGCGTGATGGGTGATATTCTTAATATTATTACCTTGCAAACAGGTTTAAATTTTTCTCCGATCACCGTTTCACATAATATTCATGCTGGGACACAGCTTAACCCCGGTGGATGGGATATATTGCCCGCCGCTATTTATAGTGAAGATCGAGAAAATAATGTTTCATTTGCTGAAGTCTTCATAACAACGCCTTACGTTTTTGTCATGCAAAAAGCGCCTGACAGTGAACAAACATTAAAAAAAGGAATGAAAGTTGCCATTCCATATTATTATGAGCTTCATTCGCAATTAAAAGAGATGTATCCGGAGGTAGAGTGGATAAAAGTCGATAACGCCAGCGCTGCATTTCACAAGGTCAAGGAAGGTGAACTTGATGCTCTGGTCGCGACACAGTTAAATTCGCGTTACATGATCGACCATTACTATCCTAATGAACTTTATCATTTTCTTATTCCCGGCGTTCAGAATGCATCACTTTCGTTCGCTTTTCCTCGCGGAGAACCGGAACTTAAGGATATTATTAATAAAGCACTGAATGCAATTCCCCCAAGCGAAGTTCTGCGCCTGACCGAAAAATGGATTAAAATGCCCAATGTGACCATTGACACATGGGACCTCTATAGCGAGCAGTTTTATATTGTTACGACATTATCCGTTTTATTAGTTGGCAGTAGCCTTTTATGGGGATTCTACCTGTTACGCTCAGTTCGTCGTCGTAAAGTTATTCAGGGTGATTTAGAAAACCAAATATCATTCCGGAAAGCACTCTCGGACTCCTTACCGAATCCAACTTATGTTGTAAACTGGCAAGGTAATGTCATTAGTCATAATAGTGCATTTGAACATTATTTCACTGATGATTACTACAAAAATGCAATGTTGCCATTAGAAAACAGTGAATCCCCCTTTAAAGATGTTTTTTCTAATACGCATGAAGTCACAGCAGAAACGAAAGAAAACCGAACAATATACACACAGGTATTTGAAATTGATAATGGCATCGAGAAAAGATGCATTAATCACTGGCATACCTTATGTAATCTGCCAGCAAGCGAACATGCTGTTTATATTTGTGGTTGGCAAGATATTACCGAGACGCGTGATTTAATTCATGCACTCGAAGTAGAGAGAAATAAAGCGATCAATGCAACTGTCGCAAAAAGCCAGTTTCTGGCAACAATGAGTCACGAAATAAGAACACCAATAAGCTCCATTATGGGCTTCCTGGAACTTCTGTCGGGTTCTGGTCTTAGCAAGGAACAACGGGTGGAGGCGATTTCACTTGCCTACGCCACCGGACAATCACTCCTCGGCTTAATTGGTGAAATCCTTGATGTCGACAAAATTGAATCGGGTAACTATCAACTTCAACCACAATGGGTCGATATCCCTACTTTAGTCCAGAACACTTGTCACTCTTTCGCTGCGATTGCTGCAAGCAAATCGATCGCATTAAGTTGCAGCAGTACGCTTCCTGAACGCTACCTGGTTAAGATCGACCCTCAGGCGTTTAAGCAGGTCTTATCTAATTTACTGAGTAATGCTCTCAAATTTACTACCGAGGGGGCAGTAAAAATTACGACCTCCCTGGGTCACATTGATGACAACCACGCTGTTATCAAAATGACGATTATGGATTCTGGAAGTGGATTATCGCAGGAAGAACAACAACAACTGTTTAAACGCTATAGCCAAACAAGTGCAGGTCGTCAGCAAACAGGTTCTGGTTTAGGCTTAATGATCTGCAAAGAATTAATTAAAAACATGCAGGGCGATTTGTCATTAGAAAGTCATCCAGGCATAGGAACGATATTTACGATCACAATCCCGGTAGAAATTACCCAACAAGTGGCGGCTGTCGAGGCAAAAGCAGAACAACCTATAACACTACCTGAAAAGTTGAGCATATTAATCGCGGATGATCATCCGACCAACAGGCTATTACTCAAACGCCAGCTAAATCTATTAGGATATGATGTTGATGAAGCCACTGATGGTGTGCAAGCGCTACACAAAGTCAGTATGCAACATTATGATCTGCTTATTACTGACGTTAATATGCCGAATATGGATGGTTTTGAGTTGACTCGCAAACTCCGTGAGCAAAATTCTTCCTTACCCATCTGGGGGCTTACAGCCAACGCACAGGCTAACGAACGTGAAAAAGGGTTAAATTGCGGCATGAACTTATGTTTGTTCAAACCGTTGACTCTGGATGTACTGAAAACACATTTAAGTCAGTTACACCAGGTTGCGCATATTGCACCTCAGTATCGCCACCTTGATATCGAGGCCCTGAAGAATAATACGGCGAATGATCTACAACTGATGCAGGAGATTCTCATGACTTTCCAGCATGAAACGCATAAAGATCTACCCGCTGCGTTTCATGCACTAGAAGCTGGCGATAACAGAACTTTCCATCAGTGTATTCATCGCATCCACGGTGCGGCTAACATCCTGAATTTGCAAAAGTTGATTAATATTAGCCACCAGTTAGAAATAACACCTGTTTCAGATGACAGTAAGCCTGAAATTCTTCAGTTGCTGAACTCTGTAAAAGAACACATTGCAGAGCTGGACCAGGAGATTACTGTTTTCTGTCAGCAAAATGACTAAATAGCGGCTCCCACAATGTTCAAATGTGGGAGCTATTTACCAGCACATCTTACATTTATGATGAGAACTCCTGGCGAATTTGTTCCCCATGCTGGTCGAGCGTTGCCGCTCCCGGCATAACATGCGGGTCCGCGCAGCCGCTGATTTTTATCGGATTACCCGGCATCATTATTCCCCCGGCTTCAATCAACATATTTCTCGCCTGAGTTTGTGGTAAATTAATGGCCTCAGCCACACTTAATAACGGCGCGACGGGCACACCAACTTCATGTATTCTGGCTAACCAAACTTCAGCTGCCTGCGTTTTTAACGTCCGCTCAATATATTGTTTAAGAATAGCCTGGTTTTGTACGCGTAAAATATTGCTGCTAAATCGGGGATCATTAACCAGTTCTGTAAGCTCCAGTGCCTGGCATAACACAGAAAAAAGCTTGTCATTACCACAACAAATCGTAATCGGCTTATCCTGAGTATCGAAAACATCAAAAGGTGCCATGTAGGGATGGCGATTTCCCAGGCGTTGTGGTGACTTCCCAGTCGCGATATATGCCATCAGTCCATGCTCCAGAAAACTCAGAGTGGCATCAAACATCGCTATATCGACATGCGCCCCTCTCTGGCTCTTTTCGCGGCCATAAAGTGCACTCACTATTCCACTGAATAAATAAACACCGCCACAGAGATCCGCAAGAGAGGTACCAACGCGCACTGGCGGAGCATCAGGGTATCCTGTTTCCATCATTATCCCGCTCATTGCCTGAATGATGGTATCGTAGGCAGGAGCATCTTTTAGCGGACCGGTATGTCCGAAACCTGACGATGAAGCATATATAAGGCGCGGGTTGATTTCTTGTAGCGTTTCCCATGAAAACCCTAGTTTTTCCATTGTACCTGGGCGAAAATTCTCAGCTAATACATCCGCTTGTTTAAGCATATTTATAAATATACTTTTATCGTGATCATTCTTTAAATCAAGAACCACACTCTCTTTGCCATGATTAATAAAACTGTAATAGAGTGACTGTCCATCCACATAGGGACCAAATGTGCGGGTATCATCACCATGACCCGGCGGCTCAACTTTAATTACCCTTGCACCCATATTACAAAGAAGTTGAGTTCCGAAAGGCCCATTAAGGACATGCGTCATATCGATAACTAATAAGCCTTCAAACGGCCCTTTGCATTCATTATTTGTCATTTGCTTATGCCTTGAAAAAAGCCGAAGGTGAAAAGACACTTCGGCATTTATGTAAAATCAATAACATGATTAATTATGAAACCAGTCGACTGACATAAATCCACAAAGGAGCCGTGACGACAAAACCCAGTACGCTCACAGCCAATGACGCTGTACCAGTGCGGGTGTAGACATTAAACCGGCTGGCAATAATGATTCCGGAGAATGCCGGCGGTAATGCGCCTGCCAGTACCATCATCTGCAAATGTTCGCTATTCAAATGACATGCCATACCTACGAGAAGCAGCGCCAGTGGCATCAGAATCAGCTTCAGGAAAGTGTTATAAGCAATTTCGGCACTGAACTCGAATTTATGTGCAGCCAGAGTCAACCCCGCAGCGAATACCGCTACCCCTGAGTTAGCCTTCGCAATCAGATTAAAGGTTGGGTCCCATGCTGCCGGAATTTTTACCCCAACCAGCACCAGGATCGTTGCCAGAACAGGTGCCCATACTACTGGCTCCTTTGCCGCAGAAATTAATGCGCTCAGATTACTATTCTTCTTACCATCCGCTCCTGAGGAAGGATTCAGCAAATACAGACCAATAGGAATAGTAATTGCGTTAACAATAATAGAAATAATTGCTACCACTAAACCTGTTGATACGGAATCACCATAAATAGGGTCGAGAACTGCAAACCCCAGGAATCCGATGGTAGGTGAGCCTGCAATTAATGCACATACTGCTGCTTCTGCATGGGTACGTTTAAAAAATTTGTAGCAACCAAACCAGGAGAAAAAGAAACATCCGACAATAACCACAAGTGATACAAGGGTCAGGCGAGTGTCCGCAAAAATCATTTCCCTGTTTGCCCGGGTAATAGAAACAAATAGGGCCGCAGGAAGAGCGTAGTTTAATACCAGTTTATTAAATGCCCGAGCTTGATCTTCTGAAAAAGTTTCTCGTCTGCCGCTAAAATAACCCAACAGCATGATTACGATAATAGGCAATAAATCGCCAATAAAAAATGTTAGCATAATAGTATTTCCGATAAGGGTCCCCTCACCATCGCATAATAAGTTGGCAAGAGGAGACGATGTCAGTATTTAATTACCAGCGACTTGTTTTGGGTTAAGTTTGGTAATATGGCCACTTTCAGTTCCTGCTGCTGGGTCGATGACCACATTAATAATGGTCGGTTTGCGCGACTGAATTCCGGTGGTTAAAGCATGACGAAGTTCATCTGTCGTGGTGACGTTATAGCCAAGGCCACGAAACGCATCCATTAATTTGTCATACCTTGCATGGTGCAACAGATCCGTTGGCGATGGTGCACCAGCGCCGCTGAGATCAACACCGTCTCCTCTGTAGATGCCGCCATTATTAAAAATAACGATCGTCACCGGCAGGTTATATCGACAAATCGTTTCAATCTCCATCCCACTGAAACCAAAAGCACTATCACCTTCAATAGCGACAACCGGAGAACCAGAGGTCACGCTAGCACCGATGGCATAGCCCATACCGATGCCCATGACACCCCAGGTGCCACAATCCAGACGACGACGTGGTTTATACATATCAATAATATTTCGTGCATTATCCAGGGTATTTGCCCCTTCATTAACTAAATAAATATCCTGGTTCTCGCGCAAAACATCGCGCACGGCACTCAATGCATTAAAGTAATTTAATGGTTGGGTATCTGTACTTAACTTTTCATGCATTTTTTGTGCATTTTGCTGCTTGTGGATATTTAAAATATCGCGCCACACCAGTGGAGTCGTAAATGTGTTTTGTTTCAATTCTGCCAGCATACCTTGCATACTGGATGCAATATCGCCAACGACTGGCACAGCAATGGGGCGGTTGCTGTCAATTTCCTGCGGTTCAATATCCAGTTGAATAAACTGTGTATCTGCCGCCCATCCTTTTTTACCGTGTGCCAGTAACCAATTCAGTCGTGCACCAACAAGCATGACAACGTCAGCATTTGCCAGGGCAAACGAACGCGCAGCTGCCGCAGAAAGTGGATGCGTATCTTCGAGGATCCCTTTCGCCATAGACATTGGCAGGAATGGAATCTGGGCACTTTCAATAAATTCACGAAGCTGTTCATCAGATTGTGAATACGCCGCGCCTTTGCCAAGGATAATTAATGGTCGTTCAGCTTTTGCTAAAAGCGAAATTGCGCTAGTGACTGACTTCGGGCATGGCAATAATGCTGGCGACGGATTTTCAACTTTAACAATCGTGGTTAACGCTTCGTCTTTTTCCATCGTCGCGGCCAGGACATTTGCTGGCAAATCAAGATAAACACCGCCAGGACGACCCGATACTGAGACCCGGATAGCGCGTGCCAATGCAATGCCAAGATCCTGCGGCTGATTAACGCGAAATGCTGCTTTGGCATACGGTTTTGCCGCATTCATTTGGTCCAGCTCTTCATAATCACCTTGCTGGAGATCGACGATCGCGCGGTCGCTGGAGCCGCTAATCATGATCATCGGAAAACCATTTACCGTTGCATTGGCCAATGCGGTCAAACCGTTGAGGAATCCTGGCGCAGACACTGTCAGGCAGATCCCTGGTTTTTGGGTAAGAAAACCGCTTGCTGCAGCGGCATAGCCTGCCGACTGCTCATGACGAAAACCAATATAACGAATGCCTTCCGCCTGGGCATGGCGCGCCATATCCGTCACAGGAATACCTACAACACCATAAATAGTGTCAATATTATTCTGTTTTAATGCTTCAACGATGATATGCATACCATCTGTCATTTGAAGTTGATCTGACATGATTAATAACCTCGAAATTTTTATAAATTGGGAGCCAGAAGCCCCCGTTAATATCAGATGGCGTGGTTTTGCTTCATTGCAGCAATTTCATCGTCGCTATAACCCAGCTCCTGCAATACAGCAGCGGTATGTTCACCTAATAGCGGCGCAGCTTTAATATCCGGCGTAAAGGCAGAGAATTTCATTGGACAACCAACTGTCAGATATTTTCCACGCAACGGTTGTTCCACTTCGACAACACTGCCACTTTGGCGCAAAGAGGGATCAAGTGAAATTTCTTTCATACTTAAAACCGGTGCACAAGGAATATCAAACTGAGTCAAATAGGCCACCGCTTCATGTTTATCAATAGTGACAGTGTATTTTTCGATTTCAGCAAAAATATCGAAAATATGTGGCTGTCGGGCATGGGCTGTACTGTATGCCGGATCGGTAATCCATTCTGGTTTGCCGATGGCTTTACAGGTGTTTTCCCAATTTTGCTCCTGAATAGTGAAATAAATATAGGCGTTAGGATCGGTTTCCCAGCCTTTACATTTCAGGATCCAGCCAGGCTGACCGCCCCCACCCGCATTACCACCGCGGGGAACTGCATCACCAAATGTGCCATTCGGATACTGCGGGTATTCTTCCAGATAACCCAATTTATCGAGACGCTGCTGGTCGCGTAATTTCACGCGGCAAAGGTTCAACACGGCATCCTGCATTGACATGGTGACTCGTTGCCCACGCCCCGTTTTTTCGCGATGCAGCAAAGCAGCAAGTAAACCGATCAGCAAATGCATTCCGGTGTTGCTGTCACCCAACGCTGCAGCGCTTACCAGCGGCGGACCGTCCCAAAAACCTGTAGTAGATGCCGCGCCACCCGCTGCCTGAGCAACGTTTTCATAGGCTTTTACATTCACATAAGGCGAACACTCATCAAACCCTTTGATCGAACCAAAAATCAGACGTGGATTGATTTCTTGAATATGCTCCCAGGTGAAGCCCATATGATCAATGGCCCCTGGATGAAAGTTCTCGACTAAGATATCAGCTTCGCGGATCAGCTTTTCCATTACCTCTTTGCCTTCCGCTGTTTTGGTATTTAATTCAATAGAACGTTTGTTACTGTTAAGCATGGTGAAGTAAAGCGCATCGATATCAGGAATATCTCGCAGCTGGTGGCGCGTTACGTCACCAACGCCGGGACGTTCAATTTTAATGACGTCAGCGCCAAACCAGGCCAGCATTTGAGTACAAGATGGGCCAGATTGCACACCGGTGAAATCGAGAACTTTAATTCCTTGAAGTGGAGTTGACATAGCAATACCTATTAGTTAATTAAATATGTGTTAATTTAGCGTTTATTTAAGGCATAACGCCTCTATAAATAATCTGCAAAATATCGTCGTAGCTGCACTCGAAATTTTTAAATTCCTGTATCAAGTGCTGAAAATCATTTCATCGCTACTTCCAATTCCTTTCTGCATGGTAAGTAGTGAGGACGAAAAGAAGAATATAATAAATATTGGCTCGCGGTAATCAGAGAGAGCCGCGACATTTGTGATGTTATTCTTACAACTGTAAGAAGTGTCAGTGATTTACAAGTAAGGTTATGATTACACTATTTAAAGCGTACCATAAAATATAACATAACAAATGATTTGTGATAATATGGGATTATTGCGGTTTACTTTGAGGAAGATAAAATGCGAGTTTATAGAACCGCGAGCGCCAAATAATTTTATGACCACAACCTGTCGTATTGTGGTCATAAAAAATTGTCGACTGGAGGGAGTTAAATCCTTTACCTCAATATATTGCCTGTCAGGTTTAGTTCACAAACAGTGCTTCGCTATCAACGATGATTCCATCTTCCGCACCTTTAAGCGCCAGGTTTGCCTCGTAGTATTGCTTTTTATCAAGCAGTTTCTGCGCATCAGCAAGTGCATTACGAGTCTGTTTAAGCGGCATCAAATATTGGTTTTCCATTACACCAACACCGGCCAGGCGAAGCTCTTCCATTGCACCCTTTTTATCCCCTTTCGCCATTTTTTCGTTGGCAATTTTTATCGCGGCTTCTTTTTCGGGGGTTGCTACATAACTCTCAGAAATTCCGACAGATGCATTAATGACAATATATTGGTCATCATTGACGTTGGTCTTTTTACCTGGCTTAGCGAACTTTGCCCATTCGGTACTATCATCTGACAGCAAAGCGGAAGCTTCATTGGTCAGTTCTTTTGCCTTTTCCGGATCGCCATGAAACAGAGCCAGGCGCGCTACCTGCACGTCACGCATCGCATATAAACCTTGTTCAGAGATACGCTCTGCTGCCGCTGCCGTTTTCTGGGTTTGCTGAACTTGCTGAGTTTGCTGTTGTGCCGCTACCGGTGCATTATCAGCAGCCCATACAGTTGAAGATGCCAGAATTGCTGTGACCATCGTAGCCATAATTAAACGTTTCATACTTACCTCATTCTTTAACAGTTTTAGAAAACGCCGCCATCATATTGGGTGAGCATGAAATGAGAAATCAGAGAGCAACGGACATTTTGAAAGGGTTATCTTACAACTGTAGTTATTATCGCAAAGCGGCATTTAGTCTTACAGTTGTAGGAATATGCTTCCTGTCACAGAGAACTATTCTTATATACCAAAAAGAGATGTCATTTATTATATCGATGTAAATACTGATTAATTATATGTAAATACAGCAATAACGTCGTAGGTTTTCAGTGAACCATTTTCAGGATAACTTTCTATGAAAGTAAACTTAATGCTTTTTAGCTTATTTTTATTGGTCTCTATTATGGCATGCAATGTTTTTGCATTTTCTATTTCTGGTGGTGGTAGTGAGGCGAGCTATAAAGAGACAGAAAAAACGTCAGCGATGACGACAACTCACTCTACAAAAATTCAGCCATCACAGGCGATTTTGTTAAAAATGAGAGAAGATGCGCCACCATTAAACCTCACAGAAGAAATTCCGCCCCCTTTTCCGACAAAGGCGAATTATCTTATCCATCCTGTGCGATAGCGTCTGTCACACGGCAGGTGAACAATCATGTCTGATGCTGATGTGAACACCTGCCCAAATGAGCCATCCTGACCCACTATCGCCTGCCATACCCCACCATAAAGCGAATCATCAAGCCACAAGCCGGGGCAAGAAACATAAATATCCCCGTCACTAGTTCATTACCGCCAGTTAACCACATGGTGAAGTAGTAAATGAGTGCAGCGAGGATCACCATGCCGAAGAAAGAAGAGACCGCCGATATCATGTTCAGTACCTGACCGATGTATCCGCTTACGCAGACAATACACAGGGCGAGAAACATCCATAAATAAATCATAGCTCAACCTCCTGCCGCGCTAAAAAACCTGTAACTTCAGTCACTTTAATAGTAAGACAATCCTTAACCTCTGGCAATTTTTGCTAAGCATCAATGAAAACAGCAAGTTAAATGCAACGCTATTGCGTGCGGAAAACTTTTTACTTTGCACGATTAATAATCAGTAGCTGAAAGCAGTCAGCGAGTGATAAAGTACAGATACCGCATTCATGCTCCTCGTGGTTATGTCCTGACTAGTCTTTACACTCTTTACAGGAACCATTGTCGTACATGATGGCCTAATCAATTGAGTGTACCGCTGTCGACATGGAATCTTCTGCGATACAACAATTCGTATCTACAGAAGGTAACTATGTTTCCAAAATGCAAATTTTCCCGCGAGTTTCTGCATCCTCGCTACTGGCTCACGTGGTTTGGGCTTGGTGTACTCTGGCTTTGGGTACAGCTTCCTTATCCTGTTCTCTGCTTTCTCGGCACGCGTATCGGCACAATGGCGCGACCATTCCTGAAACGTCGTGAATCTATCGCCCGTAAAAACCTGGAACTTTGTTTCCCGCAGCATTCTGCGAAAGAGCGCGAGAAGATGATTGCCGAAAACTTTCGTTCACTCGGCATGGCGCTGGTAGAAACCGGCATGGCGTGGTTCTGGCCCGACAGTCGCGTACGTAAATGGTTTGATGTGGAAGGGCTGGATAACCTTAAACGCGCACAAATGCAAAATCGCGGCGTAATGGTTGTCGGCGTCCATTTTATGTCGCTGGAACTGGGCGGTCGGGTGATGGGACTTTGCCAACCAATGATGGCCACCTATCGCCCGCATAATAATCAGCTGATGGAATGGGTGCAGACCCGTGGTCGCATGCGCTCTAACAAAGCGATGATCGGCAGAAATAATCTGCGCGGTATTGTCAGTGCACTGAAGAAAGGTGAAGCGGTATGGTTTGCTCCCGATCAGGATTATGGTCGTAAAGGCAGCTCCTTCGCGCCGTTCTTTGCGGTGGAAAATGTCGCCACAACCAATGGCACCTATGTCCTCTCTCGTCTCTCTGGCGCAGCCATGTTGACCGTAACGATGGTAAGAAAAGCGGATTACAGCGGATATCGTTTGTACATCACCCCAGAGATGGAAGGCTACCCGACAGATGAAAATCAAGCCGCTGCCTATATGAACAAGATTATCGAGAAAGAGATCATGCGCGCACCGGAGCAGTACCTCTGGATCCACCGTCGCTTTAAAACGCGCCCGGTGGGTGAATCGTCGTTATACATTTAACAAACGGCTCTCACTCTTTCCCTCCTCAAATCAGCCATAATAACCTCATGGTTTTTATGGCTTTTTTCTTAAGGTTTTTTCCTTCGCTGAATATCTAATTATTACCGTCAGAAATTAAACTGTCGCCGATATGAGACACCTGTAAGTTACTAAAAGTAAATAAGAAAATGCCTCTTGTCTCGTTTCAGTTTTAGGCGTACATTAGCGCCGTCTCGAGCAGTTTAGCTCAGAATTCTGGGATGATGCCCACGGTAAAATACAGGACGTTTAAGGTCGTTTTGCCCGGTGTCAACTCACTGTATCAGGTGTAATAAAGTCATTCAGGCGTAACAGTAGTTACGCGGAGAGATGTAAAGTGAAATATTTCTTTATGGGCATTTCTTTTATGGTCATCGTTTGGGCCGGTACTTTTGCCCTGATGATCTAAAAGCAAACTGTGCAATGAAAAACAGGAGCCATCAGGCTCCTGTTTGCATTTCTGGCGATGGTGTTTATTCCGCGTTTTCGTGAATATGTTTGCTGCTGGCAGGTAGTAAACCGTCGGCACGGAACATCGCTTTAATCCCACGAATCGCCTGACGAATACGGTCGCGGTTTTCAATCAGTGCAAAGCGCACATGCGTATCGCCGTAGTCGCCAAAGCCAATCCCTGGAGAGACACAGACCTTCGCTTCGTTAAGCAATTTCTTGGCAAATTCCAGCGAGCCCATGGCAGCATACGGTTCCGGGATTTTCGCCCAGACATACATCGAAGCCTTCGGCATTTCGACCATCCAGCCCGCTTCATGCAGCCCTTTCACCAGCACATCACGGCGGCGTTTGTACTGTTCGGCAATATCGCGCACGCACTGTTGATCGCCCTCCAGCGCCGCAATAGCCGCCACCTGCAACGGCGTAAAGGTGCCGTAATCGTGATAGCTTTTAATACGTGCCAACGCGCTGACCAGCGTTTTGTTACCGACCATAAAGCCGATACGCCAGCCCGCCATGTTGTAGCTTTTCGACAGCGTAAAGAACTCGACCGCCACGTCGCGTGCACCTGGCACCTGCATGATTGACGGCGCTTTCCAGCCATCGTAGACGATGTCCGCATAGGCCAGGTCGTGGACCACCAGCACATCGTAGCGTTTCGCCAGCGCCACAACCTTTTCGAAGAACTCCAGCTCCACGCATTGCGCGGTTGGGTTCGACGGGAAGCCGAGGATCATCATCTTCGGTTTCGGATAACTTTCGCGAATGGCGCGTTCCAGTTCGTTGAAGAAATCGACACCTTCCACCAGCGGCACTGAGCGTACCTGCGCCCCGGCAATCACCGCGCCGTAAATATGAATGGGGTAACTTGGATTCGGCACCAGCACTGTGTCACCGTGATCCAGTGTCGCCAGCATCAGATGCGCCAGGCCCTCTTTCGAACCAATAGTGACGATGGCTTCTGATTCCGGGTCGATTTCAACGTCGTAGCGATCCTGATACCAGCGGGAAATGGCGCGACGTAACCGCGGAATGCCGCGTGAAGTGGAGTAACCATGCGTGTCCGGGCGCTGGGCCACCGTACATAATTTTTCGACGATATGCGGCGGAGTCGCACCGTCCGGGTTACCCATACTGAAATCGATAATATCTTCGCCGCGCCGACGCGCAGCCATTTTCAGTTCAGCGGTAATGTTAAAAACGTAGGGCGGGAGACGATCAATACGCGTAAAGCGACGTTCAGGGCGAGTGTCAGCCATAATTTCCTCAGATTAACGTTAGCGCCCGGACCGTCCGAGCGACGTCGCCACGATGGTGGCTGTTTTGAAAATAGCCTGATTAATTTCTGTCTGTCCAGCGTTTTAGAACATTTTTATCAATGGCTTTAAATGAGGAACTCCACTTCAAAAACAGGAAATTTATCTACGCTAACAAGAAAATTACCACTCATTTTATTAACATTATAATTTCAATAAATTTACCAACCAGATGTGCATTATCAAGAGATGCATTGCTAATACACCATTTATCTTTCAATCCCCTTTTAAAATTGTGGTTTTTCCTCAAAAACGGCCTGCTGGTCATCAGCCTTCAGGTTACCTATCATAGAGGTTTAATCCTTATTCAGAGTCACCCGTGCACGAAATATTCAACATGCTGCTGGCGGTCTTCGATCGGGCCGCGTTAATGCTTATCTGCCTGTTTTTTCTCATCCGTATCCGCCTGTTTCGCGAACTGTTGCACAAGTCGGCACACTCACCGAAAGAGCTGCTCGCCGTTACCGCCATTTTCTCGCTGTTCGCCCTGTTCAGCACCTGGTCCGGCGTTCCCGTAGAAGGCTCGCTGGTGAACGTACGTATTATCGCGGTGATGTCAGGCGGAATTCTGTTTGGCCCGTGGGTGGGCATCATTACCGGCGTGATTGCGGGTATTCACCGTTATTTAATTGACATCGGCGGCGTAACGGCGATCCCCTGCTTTATCACCAGCATTCTGGCGGGTTGTATATCGGGCTGGATCAACCTGAAAATCCCCAAAGCACAGCGCTGGCGCGTCGGTATTCTCGGCGGCATGTTGTGTGAAACGTTGACCATGATTCTGGTGATTGTCTGGGCACCAACTACCGCATTGGGGATCGATATCGTCTCTAAAATCGGGATTCCAATGATCCTCGGTAGCGTCTGTATCGGCTTTATTGTGCTGCTGGTGCAAAGCGTTGAGGGCGAAAAAGAGGCCAGCGCCGCGCGGCAGGCCAAGCTGGCGCTGGATATCGCCAACAAAACGCTACCGCTGTTTCGCCATGTCAATAGCGAGTCATTACGCAAAGTTTGTGAAATTATTCGCGATGATATTCACGCCGATGCGGTGGCGATGACTAATACTGATCATGTGCTGGCCTATGTCGGCGTGGGTGAACACAACTATCAGAATGGCGATGACTTCATTAGCCCGACTACCCGACAGGCGATGAATTACGGAAAAATCATCATTAAAAACAATGATGAAGCCCACCGCACACCAGAGATTCATTCCATGCTGGTGATCCCATTGTGGGAGAAAGGCGTTGTGACCGGAACGCTGAAAATTTACTACTGCCACGCGCATCAGATAACCTCGTCATTACAGGAAATGGCGGTCGGTCTGTCACAAATCATCTCCACGCAACTGGAGGTTTCGCGCGCTGAGCAGCTGCGTGAAATGGCAAATAAGGCAGAGCTTCGCGCCCTGCAAAGCAAAATTAATCCCCATTTTCTGTTTAACGCTTTGAACGCTATTTCATCGTCAATCCGTCTGAATCCGGATACTGCTCGCCAGCTGATCTTTAATTTGTCGCGCTATCTGCGCTATAACATTGAATTAAAAGACGATGAGCAAATCGATATCAAAAAAGAGCTGTATCAAATTAAAGACTATATTGCCATTGAGCAGGCCCGCTTTGGCGACAAGCTGACGGTTATCTATGATATTGATGAAGAGGTGAATTGCTGCATTCCCAGCCTGCTGATCCAGCCGTTGGTGGAAAACGCCATTGTCCACGGTATCCAGCCTTGCAAAGGTAAAGGCGTTGTCACCATCAGCGTTGCAGAGTGCGGTAATCGGGTACGCATTGCGGTGCGAGATACCGGGCACGGCATCGATCCAAAGGTGATTGAGCGGGTCGAAGCGAACGAAATGCCGGGCAATAAAATTGGCCTGCTGAATGTCCATCATCGCGTGAAGTTATTGTATGGCGAGGGGCTGCATATCCGCCGCCTGGAACCAGGAACGGAAATTGCGTTTTACATTCCTAACCAACGCACCCCAGTCGCCTCACAGGCTACCTTATTGCTTTGAGCCGGAGTGATATTGTGAAAGTCATCATTGTTGAAGACGAATTCCTGGCACAACAGGAACTGAGCTGGCTAATTAAAGAGCACAGCCAGATGGAGATTGTCGGCACCTTTGACGACGGTCTGGACGTGTTGAAGTTTTTGCAGCATAACCGCGTCGACGCCATTTTTCTGGATATCAATATTCCGTCGCTGGACGGTGTGTTGCTGGCGCAAAACATCAGCCAGTTCGCCCATAAACCGTTTATTGTATTCATCACCGCGTGGAAAGAACATGCGGTGGAAGCATTTGAACTGGAAGCGTTTGACTACATTCTCAAACCGTATCAGGAGTCACGCATTACCGGGATGCTGCAAAAACTGGAAGCAGCCTGGCAACAACAGCAGACCAGCAGTACGACACCTGCCGCGACGGTAACGCGTGAGAATGACACCATTAATCTGGTGAAAGATGAGCGAATCATCGTCACGCCAATTAACGATATCTATTACGCCGAAGCGCACGAGAAAATGACCTTTGTCTATACGCGGCGTGAATCCTACGTAATGCCGATGAACATTACCGAGTTTTGCAGCAAGCTGCCGCCGTCGCATTTTTTCCGCTGCCATCGCTCATTTTGTGTCAATCTGAACAAAATACGCGAAATCGAACCGTGGTTTAATAACACCTACATTCTGCGGCTGAAAGATCTGGATTTTGAAGTGCCGGTCAGCCGTAGCAAAGTTAAAGAATTCCGCCAGTTAATGCATCTGTAATCGGGAACTTTCATGAAAGCACCAGGCTTGCCCGCCGATCAACAATTTTTCGCCGATCTGTTCAGCGGCCTGGTGCTTAACCCGCAACTCCTTGGGCGCGTCTGGTTTGCCAGCCACCCCGCCTCATTGCCAGTGGGCAGTTTATGTATTGATTTTCCCCGTCTGGATATCGTGCTACGCGGCGAATACGGCAATCTGCTGGAAGCAAAGCAGCAACGTATGGTGGAAGGAGAAATGCTGTTTATTCCGGCACGCGCGGCTAATTTACCGGTCAACAACAAACCGGTGATGCTGTTAAGCCTGGTGTTCGCACCGACCTGGCTTGGCTTATCATTTTACGATAGCCGCACCACGTCGTTGTTACATCCTGCTCGCCAGATCCAACTTCCCAGCCTGCAACGCGGCGAAGGTGAAGCGATGCTTACCGCCCTCACCCATCTTAGCCGTTCGCCGCTGGAGCAGAATATCATTCAGCCACTGGTGTTAAGTTTGCTGCATCTTTGCCGTAACGTGGTGAATATGCCGCCGGGCAATTCGCAGCCGCGCGGCGATTTTCTCTATCACAGCATTTGTAACTGGGTTCAGGATAATTATGCCCAGCCGCTCACCCGCGAGAGCGTGGCTCAGTTTTTTAATATCACGCCCAATCATCTGTCAAAACTGTTTGCTCAGCATGGAACAATGCGTTTTATCGAGTATGTTCGCTGGGTACGAATGGCAAAGGCAAGGATGATTTTGCAGAAATATCATCTGTCGATTCATGATGTGGCACAGCGTTGCGGTTTTCCGGACAGCGACTATTTTTGTCGCGTTTTCCGGCGTCAGTTTGGCCTGACGCCGGGAGAGTACAGCGCCCGTTTTCAGGGCTAACGTCAGAAGGTTAATTCCGTTTCCAGCAGCGTCAGGATGCTTTGCGCATCTTGCGCGGCAAACAACGACTGGCGGAAGTTTTTATTCACCAGTTTGCGCGCCAGCTGCGAGAAGACTTTCACATGATTCATCCCTTCGTTAGCGCCCAGCGTCAGCATGATCACCAGTTCGACTTCGCCCATTTCTGACTGCCAGTCAACCGGTTTCACCAACCGGGCAATGCTGATACTGGAATGACGGATCCACTGTGATTTGGTGTGCGGGATCGCCACGCCAAAACCAACGCCAGTAGTAACAATCTCTTCCCGCTGCCAGACATCTTCTTCCAGCTCGAACGGATGTTCAGTACGCCCGTTAACACCGAGGTTACCGCACAGGAACTGGATCGCCTGCTCTTTATTACTAAAGGACTGATCAACAAAGATATTCTCTAGTGCCAGCAGTGGGCGAACGTCTTCTTCCGGCGCAAACGCGGTAAGTAACGCTTCAATTTCCTGCGCGCTGCGGCACTCGCACGCCTGACGCGCCAGTTCCCGACACGCCTCGCTATCCAGTTGACGAAGCTGGCTTTTCACTGCCGGAATACGCGGGCTACTCATGCTTAGCTCATCCAGGCCCAGCCCTAGCAGTAGCGGCAGATAACGACTTTCACCGCCCAGTTCACCGCAAATACCTACCCATTTGCCGCGCTGATGCGCAGCGGTAACAATCTGCTGCAACATGCGCAGGAACGATGGCGTAATCGGGTTATACAGCGGCGATACGCGCGGGTTATTACGATCGACCGCATACAGATACTGGGTCATATCGTTGGAGCCGATACTGAAGAAATCGACCTCATCGCAGAAGTGGTCGATGATGTAGCACACCGACGGCACTTCCACCATGATACCCAGCGTAATCGTCTCTGCATGACGCAGGCCATCGCGCTTAAGCTCAACGATCGCTTTTTGGATCTCACCCTTCACCCATAAGATCTGATCGAGACTGTGGACCATTGGGATCATCAACTGGGCGTTGCCGAAACTGGCAGCGCGCAAAATCGCCCGCAATTGAGTACGGAACAGGCCAGCAAATTCCGGGTAAATACGTACCGCGCGATAGCCGAGGAACGGGTTCTCTTCCTGGGGAATGTTGAGGTAAGGAATGCTTTTATCGCCACCGATGTCCATCGTGCGGAAGATAATCGGCTTGTCGCCCGCCGCCAGTAGCACCTGCTGGTACGCTTCAAACTGTTCCTGCTCGTCCGGCGCGCTGTCGCGATCCATATAGAGCATTTCGGTACGAAACAGCCCAACGCCTTCCGCGCCGTTGGCAAACGCGCCTGGGGCTTCCAGAGCTGTGCCAATATTCGCCGCAATATCAATACGCTTTTTATCACGGGAATAGGCCAGCTGCGCGGCAGCTTGCGCCTGTTGTTTTTGGCGTTTATCCGCCAGCGTCTGCGCCACCTGGTAATAACCGCTCACCGCATCGTTGGGATTAATTGCCAGTACGCCGCACTGGGCATCAAGCACTGCAGGTTGCCCGGCATAACGGGCAATCGCATCCAGCGGCAGGCCGCTCAGTACCGGGATCGCCGAAGCGCGGGCCAGAATCAGGGTATGCGAGGTGCGCCCGGTTTTCTCCAGAATCATGCCCGCAAGATTTTTTAAATCGAGGCTCAAAAACTGGCTTGGGGTTAAATCTTCAGCCACCAGAATGGTCGGTTTTTCAAGCACCAGATTATTGCGCGGTTTTAGTTCCGGCCAGGTGATATGCAGCAACTGTTCGCTGATATCGCGAATGTCGCTGACCCGCTCGCGCAGATAATCGCTGGCAGAAGCAGAAAGTTTGGCACAAATCTGCTCCATATTGCTGATGATCGCCGCCCCCAGCCCCTGATGCTGTTCTGCCATCAGGTGACGGATATTGCCTGCAAATTCATCATCCTGAATCAGCGACAAATGGGCGCTGAGGATAGTTTTGCTTTCGCCGTCACGCTCACGCAATTGCTGGTTCAGTTGCTCGGCAAGCGTTGCCAGACTGTGCTCCAGTAGGGTGGAATCTTGCGCACTCGCAGGGATCACCCGATAACTGTCGAGGCTGTCGCTCTGTAACAGGGTCAGTGTACCCACGCCAACGCCGCTTGCCAGCACGTTGCCGTACAGTAAATCCGGGTTCAGGCGGCTTAATGAACTCGGCAGCGGATGCGCCGTCAGTTCTGCCAGCGTCGGCTGGACGCTATCGCTGTCGATAAAGCGCACCTGGATATACTCTTCCAGCACTCGCCGCGCCTGCTCTTCATCGCTACCGCTAATGTTCAGGCTGCAACTGTCATTAAATAAAGTGCCAGTGCCAATCAGCGCCAGCGAGCTTTTCGCATCGGCCTTTGCGTTCTGGCGATGGTTAAT
The DNA here is from genome assembly GCF_003697165.2 of Escherichia coli DSM 30083 = JCM 1649 = ATCC 11775. Classification (GTDB taxonomy): domain Bacteria; phylum Pseudomonadota; class Gammaproteobacteria; order Enterobacterales; family Enterobacteriaceae; genus Escherichia; species Escherichia coli. The sequence continues at coordinate 1,494,828 of NZ_CP033092.2, read as the reverse complement.
AAAAGTGATTTCGCTTTGCCACTGGCTGCACTGCTCTTTAAGTTCCCACGCCGGACGAGCATGTAGACCGTTAGGCAAAGGACAGAGAAATTGAATCGTTAACATAACCGCTCCGGGTTAATCAGGAGATCATCTGAAATCCGTCAGTTGAACAACCGTCTCACGCGTAAAACGTTGAATAAGGGCAGATAAAAGTTGCTGCATCTGCAAAATGTCGCGGCAGTCGGCAATCGATGCGGCGCAATGTCCGTGGCGGGTTGCTGGCCCCATCACCACTGTGGGTACGCCAGTGCCGGTTAAGTGCACCGCCCCACCGTCCGTGCCGCCATTGCTGAACATATCTGACTGCAACGGTACGCCAATTTCTGCCGCCACGGTTTCGATCCAGGCGATAAGTTTTGGCGGCGCAATCAGTGACTTGTCGCTTAACACCAGCATCGGCCCGTTACCAATCTGGCGATGGTTAGCTGCGCCATAATCAAAGTTTTTCGCCCAGCAGGCGGTATCAAGCACAATGGCGACATCCGGCGACACCGCGCGGGTGGCAGTTTGCCCGCCGCGTAATCCCACCTCTTCGCTGGAACTTGCCACCAGCCACACTTCCGCAGGCAGTTCGGCGTCGTGCAGCTCACGCAGTAACGTCACCAGCAGATAGCAACCGAGGCGGTCATCAAAGGCTTTCCCCATCACCCGCTGGTGAGGGAGAACCTGAAAAGTGGTATCGAAGGTAACGCGATCGCCTGGACGAATTCCTGCCTGCATCACTTCGTCACAGGAGCGCGCGCCAATGTCCACGCGCATGGCGCTGACGTCATTCCCCTGCCGATCGCCGTCAAGCAGGCCTGGAATTTTGCACTCTTCACGGGTAGTGATACGCACCGACTGAAGCTGGCGGGCAGCCATGCGTACATTGCCAACCGGCAACACATCGATCGCCCCTTCGCGGGAGATGCTGCGCACCATAAATCCCACTTCGTCCATATGCGCACAGATCATCACCTTCGGACCTGTCGACTCATTGAGTCGGATCAGCACCGATCCCAGACCATCAAATCGCACTTCTTTTTGCAGGCGATCCGCTTCTTCCAGCAGGATCTGCCGCACTTCCTGTTCCGAGGAGGCGATCGCATCTGCCTCGCTCAACGCTTTTAATAGCGATAAATCCATTATGCCTCTCCCGTGAGCAACACTGTTTTCGGCATGGCGTAGAGCACCTCTGCGCCTTGCGGGGTAACCAGCACAACATCTTCGATGCGCACGCCCCCTTGCCCTGGCAAATAAATCCCTGGCTCCACGGTCAGTAACATACCTGGCTGTAGCGTCGTGGTGTCCCGCGGTGAAAAACGCGGATCTTCATGGACTTCAATGCCGATAGCATGACCGGTGTTATGGCCGAAATAGTCGCCATAACCGGCTTCTGTAATCACCCGGCGCGCGGCATCGTCAACCTGCTGGCAGCGCACGCCGGGGCGAATCGCGGAGATTGCTGCGAGCTGTGCCTGCAGGACAATTTGATAGACGTTAAACAGCGGGTGAGATTCGGCGCTCACCCCTTCGCCATTCACCAGCAAGGTGCGCGTCATATCAGAGCAGTAGCCCTGATAGAGCGCACCGAAATCGAGAGTGACAAACTCGCCCGCTGTAACAATCTTGTCGCTGGCTTTGCCGTGCGGCAGCGCCCCACGCCAGCCGCTGGCGACAATGGTGTCAAAAGAGGCTTTTTCTGCGCCCTGCCGGCGCATAAACCACTCCAGTTCAGCGGCTATCTCGCATTCGCTCATTCCCGCCTGAATAAAGCGGCGAATATGCTCTGCGCCACGATCGGCAATCCCGCAGGCAAGGCGGATTTTCTCCACCTCTTCTGGCGTTTTGATTTGCCGCAGCACATCCGGCGTGGCGCTCACCAGTTTCGCATTGAGTTCGGACTGCCAGCGGTGCGCGGTTTCCCAACTCACCTGCTGGCCTTCAAAACCGAGCGTTTGCAACTGCTCATCGGCAATGATTTGTCTGACGATGGTGGCAAGCGTGTGCATCGCGTCGAGCAAATGCAGCTGGTAACCTTGCGTGCGGGCTTCTACATCCGCGTAATAGCGCGAATCCACCAGAATGTGCGCACTTTCACGGCTAATCACCACATAACCTGATCCGGTGGAGATCCCCAGATGCGGCTGTTTGTTCTGCCGTGAGGAGAGAAGCACCGCATCCAGTTGTTGTGCCTTAAGCCAGTCACGCAGCGAAGCGAGTAATGTCATCTGGATTTTTCCTTCTTACAGGCTATCGATTAACAATTTGCCTTTACGGAACATCATCAGACGCAGGAACACCACCATCAGCGCAGTTATGACTGCCCCCAGCGCGATCCCCGCCATGTAGACGCCGAGGTTAGTGACCAGCGGCCATGCCCAGATAGCGGACTCCGGGAACCATTGCACTGCGCCCAGCCAGACTGCGGCGGTTGAGCCGACAATCGCGCCAACCATATACGACGGAATGGCGGTGATAGGGCTTTCCAGTGCAAACGGAATCGCACCCTCACTGATCCCCATAAAGGCAAGGAACATCGCGGTCTTACCCTGCGGATAAAGCTGGGCGTTGAACAAGCGTTTGCCAGTTAAGCGACGATCGATAATGGTCGCCAGACCCAGACCAATCGGCGGAATAACGATAGCGATAGAACGTGCAGTGACCGGTAATACGTGGTCAGTGGTAAAGCTGAAGGCAACGAAACCTGCCGCTTTGTTGATCGGGCCACCAAGGTCGATTGCTGTCGCCGCGGCGATCCCCATTGCGTACATCAGCGCGCCCTTCTCACCTGCAGCGGTCAGCACGGTACGGATACCGCCGTTGATCCAGCCACCAAAGGGGGTGATGACGTAGTACATCGCCAGCATGACAAAAATGGCGGAAAGAATCGGTAGCAAAAATGTGGTTTTGAACGCTAACAGGAAATCCGGTAACTGGATTTTCTGGTTCATCCATTTCACAAGGTAACCGGCAACGATAGAAATAATCAGCGCACCAATGAAGGTGGACGGCACCGGCGAAGAGGTCGCCCATTGCATAATGCTGGGATCGAAGTTCAGCAGTTGCGTCGGCTGGGTAGACATCAAGCCGCCGATAAAACCAGCCGGGAACGCCAGTTTGCCACCGATAGAGTTCGCCACAAAAGCAGCAAACATCGGAATGGCAAAACCAAACAACACGCCGCCGAAGGATTGCGACAGCCAGGCAAATTTAAGTAAGGAGAGGTCGAAACCAGAGAATTTCCCGCTATTAAGAGCATCCATGATGCCGATATCAGCAGGAATTTTAAGCCAGCTATAAGCAATCAGCTGACTGAAAGCGAGGATCACACCGCCCATAATTAAGGTCGGCACCATGCGTGAAATCCCTGACATCACATGCTGCGGGAGTTCACCCCAGAAGCTGGATTTAGAGGCCTGCGGATTCTTAACTGCCGCTGCCGCACCGGATGCGCCATGCACAACGGTTGCACTGCGTTTTTTAATGGCCATAACAATTATCCCTGTCGAATATTACTGTTGTTCAGAGGCAATCATCTCTTCGATTTCTTTGATGATTCCCGCAGCGTTTTTAATTGCGTCCTGCAAAGTGATTTCATAAACGTCGCGTGATTCGAAACGTTCGTTATCTTCCGGGGTAACTGCCACGGAGTGGATGATGATGGTCGCTTCGGCGATATCCTGCGCCGTCAGGCGATTCTGGATACCGTCCGCGCCCTGGGTTTCAATTTTCACTTCATAACCGGCTTCTACCGCCGCTTCTTCCAGCGCCTGAGCGGCCATAAAAGTGTGAGCCAGGCCCATTGGGCAGGCACATAAGGCAATCAGTTTCTTACTCATCGTTAATTCCTCGTTCAGTGATAGTTGACGAGTGGAATTATGAACGTGCAAAACAAATCGCCGTTACCAGACAAATAATGCATTTACTGGAGAATTAATCCCGCTGTACGGAAGTGTGACGCAGGTCGGCCTTGTGAGGGGGACACAAAGAAAATTTAATTAACTGTATGATTTAAAAGATTATCGGGAGAGTTACCTCCCGATATAACAGGAAGGATTTAGAGAATGTGACCTAAGGTCTGGCGTAAATGTGCACCGGAACCGAGAAGGCCCGGATTGTCATGGACGATGAGATACACCGGAATATCATGGACATATTCTTTAAAGCGCCCTTTATCTTCAAATGCGGCGCGGAAACCAGAGGCTTTGAAGAACTCAAGGAAGCGCGGCACGATACCACCCGCAATAAACACGCCGCCAAATGTCCCGAGATTGAGCGCCAGATTGCCGCCAAAACGGCCCATAATGACGCAAAACAGCGACAACGCGCGGCGGCAATCGGTGCAGCTGTCAGCCAGCGCGCGTTCGGTAATATCTTTTGGCTTGAGATTTTCTGGCAGGCGGTTGTCGGCTTTAACAATTGCGCGATACAAATTCACCAGTCCAGGGCCAGAAAGCACGCGTTCCGCCGAAACATGACCAATTTCCGCACGCAATATTTCGAGGATAATGCCCTCTTCTTCACTATTCGGCGCAAAATCAACGTGACCGCCTTCTCCTGGCAAGCTTACCCAACGCTTATCGACATGGACCAGATGCGCAACCCCAAGCCCTGTTCCGGCACCGTAAACCGCAATAGGCTTACCTTCTACCGGTTCTGCGCCACCAAACTGAATCAGATGCTCTTTTTTCAGCATCGGGATCGCCATCGATACAGCAGTAAAATCGTTAATAATTTCCAGATGGCTAAAACCGAGATTCTTTTTCATTTCGGCAATTGAGAACGCCCAGGTATGGTTGGTCATTGCCACCCAGTCACCGGTAATTGGGCAAGCGATGGCAATACAGCCGTCTTTCACCTCGACCTTATGTTCTTCAAGATAAACGCGAATGACCGCTTCGAGGCTGGGGTAATCAAGCCCTGAATAGGTCTTAGCCTGCGAGATTTCACCACTGGCAATATCACACAGAGCAAGACGTGCGTTGGTGCCGCCCACATCACCGACTAATGCATACTTTGTCATTCTTCAACTGCTCCGCTAAAGTCAAAATAATTCTTTCTCACACTGTAAATACCTGGGGGCATAACAACAACGCCGGAAAGGCAGGCTCCCTGTAAATATCGATCTGGGTCACACAATTACTTTATCGTTTCAGCACCAATTGCAGCGATGCCTTTTTGCAAGCTGGGCAAACTAAGTATCTGACCCCGCATAAGGAATAGAACATGCTCCATCCGCGAGCCAGAACCATGTTGTTATTATCGCTCCCCGCCGTGGCAATTGGGATTGCGTCCAGTCTTATTCTGATTATGGTGATGAAAATCGCCTCGGTATTACAGAATTTGCTCTGGCAACGACTGCCGGGAACTCTGGGGATAGCCCAGGATTCACCTCTCTGGATCATCGGTGTATTAACGCTAACGGGTATTGCGGTGGGGTTGGTTATCCGTTTCAGCCAGGGTCATGCCGGACCAGACCCCGCCTGTGAACCGCTTATCGGCGCACCGGTTCCGCCCTCTGCGCTACCAGGACTTATCGTAGCATTAATTCTCGGTCTTGCTGGCGGCGTCAGCCTGGGGCCGGAACATCCGATCATGACCGTCAATATCGCCCTTGCCGTCGCCATTGGCGCTCGTCTGTTACCGCGCGTCAACCGAATGGAGTGGACTATTTTAGCCTCTGCCGGAACTATCGGCGCGCTGTTTGGCACACCTGTTGCGGCGGCATTGATATTTTCGCAAACCTTAAATGGCAGTAATGAAGTTCCGCTATGGGATCGTCTCTTTGCGCCGTTAATGGCGGCAGCAGCTGGTGCACTTACTACCGGATTATTTTTCCATCCTCATTTTTCACTGCCCATTGCGCATTACGGACAGATGGAAATGACCGATATTCTCAGCGGTGCAATTGTCGCGGCGATTGCCATCGCAGCAGGGATGGTCGCCGTATGGTGCTTACCACGGTTGCACGCGATGATGCATCAAATGAAAAATCCGGTGTTCGTGCTGGGTATTGGCGGACTTATTCTCGGTATTCTGGGGGTTATTGGTGGACCGGTTTCGCTGTTTAAAGGGCTGGATGAGATGCAGCAGATGGTGGCAAATCAGGCTTTCAGCACCAGCGATTACTTTTTGCTGGCGGTGATAAAACTTGCCGCCCTGGTCGTTGCTGCCGCCAGTGGCTTTCGCGGTGGGCGAATCTTCCCGGCAGTGTTTGTCGGCGTGGCATTAGGGTTGATGCTTCATGAGCACGTTCCCGCCGTTCCAGCGGCAATAACCGTTTCCTGCGCTATACTCGGCATCGTGCTGGTGGTAACACGCGATGGCTGGTTAAGTCTTTTTATGGCGGCAGTCGTTGTACCCAATACCACATTGCTACCGCTGCTCTGTATCGTCATGCTCCCGGCATGGCTGTTATTAGCAGGTAAGCCGATGATGATGGTCAATCGTCAGAAGCAACAGCCACCCCACGATAACGTTTAGCAAAAAATGCTCTCCTTTATGATTTAAGAGTTATGGCGATGATACGGCGCTTTACCTCCCCGTAATATTGCGTTAACAGGCCGCTGACGGCTTCGATCGTGAAGGAGAATAACAATGTTCAGGTCACTGTTTCTGGCGGCCGCCCTGATGGCATTTACCCCGCTTGCGGCAAACGCAAGTGAAATCACCCTACTGCCATCAATCAAATTACAAATTGGCGATCGCGATCATTACGGTAATTACTGGGACGGTGGTCACTGGCGCGACCGTGACTACTGGCACCGCAATTATGAATGGCGTAAAAACCGCTGGTGGCGTCATGATAATGGCTACCATCGTGGCTGGGATAAGCGTAAAGCGTATGAGCGTGGCTATCGTGAAGGCTGGCGCGATCGTGACGATCATCGTGGAAAAGGCCGCGGACATGGACACCGCCATTAAACGCATCCGTCAATGGAGCACAATGCCTGATGCGACGCTAGCGCGTCTTATCAGGCCTACAAACCAGCTCTTTAACGCGTAGGGCGGATAAAGCATTTACGCCGCATCCGCCAATGGTGCCAAATGCGACGCTCATTCAACTACAATCCCAGTGCCGTTCCTACCAGTAACCAGATATTCAGCGCCACTACCAGCACCACAATCACCCAGCCTGTCTGTTTTACGCGTTTACTGTTCACCAGATCGCCCATCAACTTGCTGTCACTGGTGAAAATCAACAGTGGAACCAGCGCCAGGGCGATACCAAAACTTAACAGCACCTGACTCATAACCAGAATCCGTGTCGGATCTAATCCCATCAGAATGACGATAAATGACGGCAGCATGGTGACTGTACGACGCACCCACAGCGGGATATGAAAGCGAATGAAGCCCTGCATCACTACCTGCCCCGCCAGCGTCCCCACCACCGTTGAAGACAGTCCGGCAGCAACCAGGCTTAATCCAAAGACCGTTGCCGCAGCATGGCTTAACAGCGGTTGCAGCGTCAGATAAGCCTCATCAAGATCGGCAACACCAGTATGACCAGAAAAGTGGAACGCCGCCGCAGCTGTAGCCATCATCGCCAGATTGACAAAACCGGCAATCGTCATGGCGATAGCCACATCCCATTTGGTGGCGGAATAACGTTGTTGACGCGAACCGCCATGTAAATGCTGAGTGAGCGAAGAGTGCAAATAAATCACATGCGGCATAATCGTCGCCCCTAACACGCCCGCTGCCAGGAAGACCGCCTCCGAAGTAGGTAAACTCGGGATCACCATTCCTTTACCCAGCTGCGCCAGGTTAGGCTGGGAGAAAATCAACTCGACAATGTAAGCCGCGGCAACAAACAACAGTAACCCGCCAATCACTTTCTCCAGCGGTTTTTGCCCGCGACGTTGCAGCATTAAAATAAGGAAAGTCGCGATCCCCGTCAGCACCGCGCCCTGCAACAACGAAACACCAAGAATGAGTTTAAAACCGATCGCCGCACCAATAAATTCCGCCAGGTCGGTTGCCATCGCAATAATTTCTGCCTGAACCCAATAGAACCACACGACGGGACGCGGGTAGTGATCGCGAATCTGCTCCGCCAGATTTTTACCGGTGGCAATCCCCAGTTTGGCCGAGAGGATTTGAATCAGCATCGCCATCAGGTTAGCCCAAACGACAACCCACAATAACTGATAGCCGAAGCTGGCACCCGCCTGAATATTGGTCGCAAAGTTACCGGGATCGATATAACCAATCGCCGCAATGAACGCAGGTCCCATTAATGCGAGCCTCATCTTGCGCGCCGCCCGTCCGCTGCTACTCTCAACGCGATAGTTCGTCATCTTGTGCCTCTAAAACATAGCCTTTGCTATGTTTCATGCTACGTTAAATGAGAATGATTATCAAACTCATTTAAATGGGTTGTGATGATTTCTCTGATAGACCAGGATTATGACTACGAAAAGATAGATGACTCGAATGTTATGGTTATGTTTAATATTAGCACATTTACATAACCTTCCGCTTCCATACACAACATAGCAGAAATGTATGACAGATCACTATTTTTGAAGCTTGTCACAGGACGTCATTATATTGTGTGTCAGATCTCGTTTTCCTTAACCATGTTACATAGAATGTGCACGGAAATTTAACCTGCCTCATATTTGGAGCAAATATGGACCGCGTCCTTCATTTTGTACTGGCACTTGCCGTTGTTGCGATTCTCGCACTGCTGGTAAGCAGCGACCGCAAAAAAATTCGTATCCGTTATGTTATTCAACTGCTTGTTATCGAAGTGTTACTGGCGTGGTTCTTCCTGAACTCCGACGTTGGTCTGGGCTTCGTGAAAGGCTTCTCCGAAATGTTCGAAAAACTGCTCGGATTTGCCAACGAAGGGACTAACTTCGTCTTTGGTAGCATGAATGATCAAGGCCTGGCATTCTTCTTCCTGAAAGTGCTGTGCCCAATCGTCTTTATCTCTGCGCTGATCGGTATTCTCCAGCATATTCGCGTATTGCCGGTGATTATCCGCGCAATTGGTTTCCTGCTCTCCAAAGTCAACGGCATGGGCAAACTGGAATCCTTTAACGCCGTCAGCTCCCTGATTCTGGGTCAGTCTGAAAACTTTATTGCCTATAAAGATATCCTCGGCAAAATCTCCCGCAATCGTATGTACACCATGGCAGCAACGGCGATGTCCACCGTGTCGATGTCCATCGTTGGTGCATACATGACCATGCTGGAGCCGAAATACGTCGTTGCGGCGCTGGTACTGAACATGTTCAGCACCTTTATCGTGCTGTCGCTGATCAACCCTTACCGTGTTGATGCCAGTGAAGAAAATATTCAGATGTCCAACCTGCACGAAGGTCAGAGCTTCTTCGAAATGCTGGGTGAATACATTCTGGCAGGTTTCAAGGTTGCCATTATCGTTGCCGCGATGCTGATCGGCTTTATCGCCCTGATCGCCGCGCTGAACGCACTGTTTGCCACCGTGACTGGCTGGTTTGGCTACAGCATCTCCTTCCAGGGCATCCTGGGCTACATCTTCTATCCGATTGCATGGGTGATGGGTGTTCCTTCCAGTGAAGCACTGCAAGTGGGCAGTATCATGGCGACCAAACTGGTTTCCAACGAGTTCGTTGCGATGATGGATCTGCAGAAAATTGCTTCCACGCTCTCTCCGCGTGCGGAAGGCATCATCTCTGTGTTCCTGGTTTCCTTCGCTAACTTCTCTTCAATCGGGATTATCGCGGGTGCGGTTAAAGGCCTGAATGAAGAGCAAGGTAACGTGGTTTCTCGCTTCGGTCTGAAACTGGTTTACGGCTCTACCCTGGTGAGTGTGCTGTCTGCGTCAATCGCAGCACTGGTGCTGTAAGACCATACATAAAAAAGCCGGGGATAATTCCCCGGCTTTTTTACGCCTGTTAATCAGCTAATGGCTGCGGACGACCAATTAAATATCCTTGCAGATATTGCACCCCAAGTTTATGCAATAGCGCCTGCTGCTGTGGCGTCTCGACAAACTCCGCGACCACACTCAATGACTTCGCTTTCGCCAGATCGGTAATTGATCTCACAATCATCGCATCCAGCGTGTTCGTGACGATATCTTTCACAAAGACGCCATCAATTTTGATGATATCAGCCTGCAAACGCTTTAACCGTTCGTAGTTGGCATATCCGGTGCCAAAGTCATCAATCGCAATCCGGAAACCAAACTTATGCAGCTGCTCGATGTTGTACATGCTGCTTTCTGCGTTAGAAAACGCCTGCTCCTCGGTGATCTCAAGAATGACCGCCTGCGGGGAGATGTAATAACGCTTAAACAGACGAATAATCCGCCCGGCAATATTCTTTTGCAGCAGCGTGAGCGGCATTAAATTGACTGAAAAGCGTGGACCTTTTTTGTCGCAAGGGTGTGTTGCCAGCCACTTCAACAAGGATTCCAGCACTTGCAAATCAAAACGCGCGCTAAGGTTAAACTGAGCAATAAGGGGCAGAAACTTATCCGGGGTCATAATGCCGCCGTCATACTTCAGTCGCGCGAGGATCTCATCATAACCTTCACCCTCTTTGTTGCGAATTGGCTGGGCGTAGAGCAGCAAATCACCCTGATCTAACGCCGTGCGAATGGTATTCAGCAATAGCACCTGTTTAGTGGTTTGCCCGGAAACCATCTCCTCTCTGCTATCCAGCGCCAGCACATGATGATGTGCGCAGGATTGCTCCGCCAGCCAGCTTAACTGCCCCAACAAGGGTTGCAGGGTTTCCTGATTTCCATCAAAACGCCCCCAGGCAGCACCATAGCCCATATCCAGCCCGGTATTGTTCCAGTGAATTTGCCGACTATTCAGGATGTTAACCATATGCTGGAGTCGCCCTTCCGTTTCCGGCCCGCTCAGCACTAACAGCAGTTCACTACCCGGCAATTGATACAACTTTTCGTTTTCCTGCATCAACGGCAGCAGCGTACGGTAAATTGAGCGGATACAGTGAACGCGCATTATTAAGCCGTAATGACGACTCATAAACTCAAGATTATCAATGCGCAGGCAGCAAAAACTCTTGCCCGCCTCTTGCTCCGGCGCTTGCTCCAACGCACGAAAGTTGGGTAGAAGCGTTAACGGATCGGTCAGCGCCTGCAAATGCCAGCGGCGGTTAAGCCATTCACTACGATGATAAATACGCACCATATAGAGCAGGCAAACACTAAAGGAAATCAGTACTGCGAGAATAAATGCCAGCGAATATTCGGTTAGTACCCCTTGCAAAAAGTTCTGGTTGTAATTCAGAAGGCAAAGCGTTGAAACAGCCCAGGTGAGATTTAAAAACGGATAGCGAATCTTACCGACACCGAGGGTAAAGATGATAAAGAAAACAGGTACCAGGTAACCGGCAATAAAGTCATTTTCATACGGTGTGCACATCAGAAGTAGCAGCACGCTAAGAGCTGCCAGCCAGCTTAAGGTAAATGCGCGTTTCTCTTTGCTCAACGACGGAGCGATATCCCTACGCCACAATATCTGTGCAAAGTGGGGACTTACAATCATGCGGGTGAGATAGTAAAAAAGCATGTTGTAAATCAGCACTGCGGTGAAAAGGCTTAGCAAATCAACGACCGTGAAAATGGCATCCGCATCGCCGAAAAAGGTAGATATCTTTAGCGGAAAATCAAAGAAATTTCCCACAAGATACATGCTGCATTTGATGCCAATCGGCGCCACCAAACCAAGCCAGAACAGACGTTGCCAGACGTATCGGCTGGTCAATCCATAACGCCAACGCGTCCCCAATTGCCAGCGTAATATTGCACAGGCACACAGGACTGCAAACGCCTGGCTGCCGATCATGACGGCGGTCTGTAAAAAAGAGAGATGCAGGTTCCACAGATTGGTGCAAAACATCCCGCATAAAATGGGAACGACACCACGCCAGCCAAAGATAAACAAGATTGACAGCATTACGCACAGTGGCATCCACGCCAGAAAGATATAATTGGAATGGATAACAGCAAGTGGCGAAATTAAACGGGATAGCTGAATAAGTACCACGGTGAGCGTAAACGCTAGTGTGAATATCTTGATATTTTTTATCAGGTTATGCTCCACAAACATGAGTACACTACTCTCACTGATCGGGGTTTTCAGGCACACAAATAATAAGTTTATTCGCATCGCGAAGCAAACAGGGGCCAGCCTGTTGCTGTTTTTTCAGTCAGTGATGCATTCACCACACGGCACTGCCAGGATATAGACTGTATTACAAAAGCGGCAAAAGGCAGAGACAAAAAACCCCCGCTTTGCAGCGAGGGTTTGAAATTTGGTGGAGCTAAGCGGGATCGAACCGCTGACCTCTTGCATGCCATGCAAGCGCTCTCCCAGCTGAGCTATAGCCCCACGAGTCGTTTACGTACCAAATTTGCTGGGTGCAAAATTTGGTGGAGCTAAGCGGGATCGAACCGCTGACCTCTTGCATGCCATGCAAGCGCTCTCCCAGCTGAGCTATAGCCCCATCACGTAAAGCTTGTCGAGTTGACGGGCGGCATCATATGAATTCCGCCCGAATGTGTCAACGGCAAATTGCCACGTGTAGTTTCAATCGCTGAAAAATCAGGCAAATGAACAATTTTGGAAAACCGCTCGCATTCAGTAGTTATTCATGTCACGGTTTCCTGTAAAGTGGTGTTATAAAATGAACTACTAATAGACCCACATACATTCAGGGAATTGTTATGTTCAAGGAGAGGATGACGCCAGATGAACTTGCCAGACTGACCGGCTATAGCCGCCAGACCATTAATAAATGGGTACGCAAGGAAGGCTGGACAACGTCACCAAAACCAGGCGTCCAGGGTGGCAAAGCTCGACTGGTTCACGTCAATGAACAGGTTCGTGAATATATTCGCAATGCTGAACGTCCAGAAGGTCAGGGAGAAGCGCCAGCCCTTTCTGGTGATGCGCCGCTTGAAGTGTTGCTGGTGACACTGGCGAAAGAGATGACGCCAGTTGAACAAAAACAGTTTACATCCTTGCTTCTGCGGGAAGGGATTATCGGATTGTTACAACGCTTAGGGATTCGCGATAGCAAATAATATGAAAAGATTACGCAATAAAATGACCACCGAAGAACTGGCTGAATGCCTCGGCGTGGCTAAACAAACTGTTAACCGTTGGATCAGAGAAAAAGGCTGGAAAACGGAAAAATTTCCCGGCGTGAAAGGCGGTCGTGCCAGACTTATTCTGGTCGATACGCAAGTTTGCGAGTTTATTCAGAACACGCCAGCCTTCCATAACACACCGATGCTTCTGGAAGCCGAAGAACCCCTTGCCGAATACGCACCGGGTATTCGCACTCCTGCTTATCGGCAAATCATCAGCGCAATAGACAACATGACTCACAGTGAGCAAGAAAAAGTTGCGCAATTTTTGTCACGCGAAGGAATTCGTAATTTTCTTGCTCGTCTCGACATAGATGAATCAGCATAAATAAAAAACGGCAGGGGTATCTCTCCTGCCGTTTATCTTTTATGCGCTAATTAGTGCTGATTTTCGCGTTCAGCAATAAAAGCCAGCGCTTTGTTGATACGCTCGATACTGCGGGTCTTACCGATTGCGTGAACGGTAACATCCAGCGCCGGAGACTGCCCCGCACCGGTTACGGCGACACGCAGCGGCATACCAACTTTACCCATACCCACTTCCAGCTCATCCGCCGTCGCCTGAATAGCGTGATGAACGTTTTCAGCGGTCCAGTCAGTAATCGCAGTCAGTTTGTCACGAACTACTTCCAGCGGCTGACGCGCTACCGGACGCAGATGTTTTTTCGCGGCGTCGGCATCGAACTCAGCAAAATCTTCGTAGAAATAACGGCAGCTCTGTGCCATCTCTTTCAGCGTCTTGCAGCGTTCGCCCAGCAGTTTCACCAGATCAGCCAGCTGCGGGCCGTTACGGGTATCGATATTTTCCTGCTCAATGTGCCACTGTAAGTGAGTAGCAACATACTCCGGCGGCAACGCGTTAATGTAGTGATGGTTCAGCCACAGCAGCTTGTCGGTGTTGAACGCACTGGCAGATTTGCTGACGGCATTCAGAGTGAAGTATTTAATCATCTCTTCACGAGTGAAGATTTCCTGATCGCCGTGGGACCAGCCCAGACGCACCAGATAGTTCAGCAGTGCTTCTGGCAGATAACCATCATCACGATACTGCATTACGCTGACCGCCCCGTGACGTTTGGACAGTTTTTTACCGTCATCGCCGTTGATCATAGAAACGTGCGCGTAAACCGGTACCGGCGCTTTCAGAGCCTTAAGAATGTTAATCTGGCGCGGTGTGTTGTTGATATGGTCTTCGCCACGGATAACGTGGGTGATTTCCATATCCCAGTCATCGACAACCACACAGAAGTTATAGGTTGGGGAACCATCGGTACGGCGGATAATCAGATCATCCAGCTCCTGGTTGCTGAACTCGATCGGACCACGGATCTGATCGTCAAAAACAACAGAACCTTCCTGCGGGTTAGCAAAACGTACGACACACGGCTCATCATCAGCGTGATGCTCATGACTGTGGCGGCAGCGACCGTCATAACGCGGCTTCTCACCTTTCGCCATTTGCTCTTCGCGCAGCGCTTCCAGGCGCTCTTTAGAGCAATAGCATTTATAAGCTGTGCCCTCTTCCAGCATCTGATCGATCACCGCGTTGTAGCGATCAAAACGTTTGGTCTGGTAGTACGGACCTTCATCCCACTCCAGGCTCAGCCAGTTCATGCCATCCATAATGGCTTCGATAGCTTCCGGCGTGGAACGCTCAAGATCGGTGTCTTCAATACGCAGCACAAACTCACCGCCGTGGTTACGTGCAAAAAGCCAGGAGTAAAGAGCAGTACGCGCGCCGCCAACGTGCAGATAGCCTGTTGGGCTTGGCGCGAAGCGAGTTTTGATTTTCATGAAATGGCCTTACGTTTAGAAAGATGCCGACAACCGGCAAATCCTGGAAAAATTGAGTGGGCGATATTCTATCACTCCCGTCTGATTCCTCAATGTAGTTCGGGTTGCAACCTTACGCATTATTGTTTTCGTTGACAAATTGCGCAACACGGTCTGTTTTGCGATCATCTTGCTTAAATTTACGACGAACGAACAATTTCTTTAGAAAATGCGTTGACTCATTTTGAACTCTCCCTATAATGCGACTCCACACAGCGGGGGTGATTAGCTCAGCTGGGAGAGCACCTCCCTTACAAGGAGGGGGTCGGCGGTTCGATCCCGTCATCACCCACCACTTTCTCGCCAGCTAGATTTCTTGTAACAATGTGAAGTACCGAAGTGGGTGATTAGCTCAGCTGGGAGAGCACCTCCCTTACAAGGAGGGGGTCGGCGGTTCGATCCCGTCATCACCCACCACTTTCTCGCCAGCTAGATTTCTTGTAACAATGTGAAGTACCGAAGTGGGTGATTAGCTCAGCTGGGAGAGCACCTCCCTTACAAGGAGGGGGTCGGCGGTTCGATCCCGTCATCACCCACCACTTCGGGTCGTTAGCTCAGTTGGTAGAGCAGTTGACTTTTAATCAATTGGTCGCAGGTTCGAATCCTGCACGACCCACCAATGTAAAAAAGCGCCCTAAAGGCGCTTTTTTGCTATCTGCAATTTGCGAAATTGCCTGATGCGCTTCGCTTATCAGACCAACTATGT
Source organism: Escherichia coli DSM 30083 = JCM 1649 = ATCC 11775 (assembly GCF_003697165.2). Classification (GTDB taxonomy): domain Bacteria; phylum Pseudomonadota; class Gammaproteobacteria; order Enterobacterales; family Enterobacteriaceae; genus Escherichia; species Escherichia coli. The sequence continues at coordinate 1,479,142 of NZ_CP033092.2, read as the reverse complement.
CCGGCAGTTCCCGTGCCTCTCATCTACTGCGCCAACGCCGCCAGCAGTTTAACCAGCGCGGGCGTCACCTGCTGCGTTTCATAAACAATATATAAGTCTGCCGGGATGCGTTCTTTGAGCGGACGGAATATGACACCGGGCCAGTTCATCTGCGCGTAGCTGTCCGCTATCAATGTGATACCAATACCCATACTGACCATGGCGAGTACCGTTTGCGGTTCATTAACTTCGCGAATAACAACCGGTGAAAATCCCACCTGCTGGCAAACTCGCTGCAAAAAATCCCAGTCAGTGTACACGGGCGGCATTGTAACGAAATACTCGTCACGTAGCGCTTCCAGCGGGACGGTGGAAAATGATGAGAGATGATGCTCTTCAGGCATCGCCACCAGAAACGCCGATTCATGCAACCGTAAGCTGGTAAAACCAGTCGGTGGTTCTGTCGCCATTCGCCAGATCCCGGCATCAAGTTCGCGGCGTTCCAGCAAGGCCATTTGCATCGCAGGCATCTTTTCGCGAAACAGAACTTCAACGTTAGGATTTTCTCTAAGGAATCGCCGCATAACCGGGCGCATCCGTCCCCACATTGCCGTTCCCACAACCCCGAGTTCAATCCGCCCTGCTTCTCCCCGACCTATTTGTTCAACCCGAGCCAATACATTATTTGCATTCACCAGCAATCGACGCGATTCTTCCATCAAGATTTTGCCCGCGTGTGTCAGTACGACGCTGCGCGAATGGCGAATAAAAAGCTGCGTGCCGAGTTGATTTTCCAGCTCTTTAATATGAATACTGAGCGGAGGCTGAGACATATTTAAACGCGCTGCTGCGCGACCAAAATGCAACTCTTCCGCTACGGCAAGAAAATAACGGAGCAACTTAAGATCTGTTCTATATACGCGTTCCATAATTAAGTGCTCCATATAAAAAATATATCGTATTAAATTATCATGGCATAAAGTATTTCACCACCAGATATCCGACATACATAAACACGATGGATAATATACCCGGCAATACATTTGGAACAGGAATAGGTAATCGCACGATTGTAAACAAAGCACCAATGCCAAAACCAACGCCAGAAGAAAATAAAATATCTTTCACTAATTAACCTTTATCATAAAAGCAGCCCCAAGGAACAGAGCTGCGAATCCTTTTAATGTGTAACTGAACGATGCGTTATCTTTTCAGGGTCATGGTTATATTTAAACCCAAAGAAAAATATCACTGCGAGGAAAAGAGCATACCCTGCAAACATCAGCCAAATGGTATGCCAATCTTTTACGCCATCCACCGAGAAGTAATCCACTGCCATACCGCTCAGAATCGAGCCAACCCATGCGCCGACGCCATTTACCATCGTCATAAAAAGGCCCTGGGCGCTGGCACGAATGCTGGAATCAACTTCCTGTTCGACAAAGACCGAACCAGAAATATTGAAGAAATCGAATGCACAACCGTAAACAATCATCGACAGCAACAGCAAAATAAACTCGGTTGGTGATGGATCGCCATAGGCAAAGAAGCCAAAGCGCAGCGTCCACGCCACCATACTCATCAGCATGACGGTTTTAATACCGAAACGCTTCAAAAAGAACGGTATCGTCAGAATGAAACCGACTTCAGCCATCTGTGAAACTGACAGTAAAATGGACGGGTATTTCACCACGAAGCTATCAGCAAACTCAGGATTACGGGCGAAATCATGCAGGAATGGGTTGCCAAAAACGTTGGTAATTTGCAGCACCGCGCCCAGCATCATGGCGAAGAGGAAAAAGATAGCCATGCGTGGATTTTTAAACAGCACGAAGGCATCCAGACCCAGCTTGCTGGCAAGCGATGTAGTCGCTTTTTTCTCCGCAACCGGAATCTTCGGCAAAGTCAACGCATAAGCCGACAGCAGCAATGACGCACCGGACGCGATATACAGTTGCAGACTACTCAATTCCAGATGCAGCAGGCTTACTGCCCACATGGCGACAATGAACCCCACCGTACCAAAAACGCGAATGGGCGGGAAAGCGGTCACCGGGTCAAGCCCTGCCTGGGCAAGACAGGAATAAGAGACGCTGTTCGATAACGCAATAGTCGGCATAAACGCCATCGCATTGACTAACATCACCCAAAACATCATATCCGGATCAGTTACGGATGCCGCATAAAAAAGTACGCCCGCACACACCAGGTGACACAGCATGTATGCACGTTCCGCACGCAGCCATTTGTCTGCGATGATCCCCATTATACCCGGCATAATAATCGCGGCGATCCCTTTGGAACTGTAAACCATGCCAACATTAGCGCCGGTGAAATGAAGGGTATTAATCATGTAAGAACCGAGGGTAACCAGCCAGCTCCCCCAGATAAAATATTGCAAAAAGGACATTACCTTTAAGCGCAAAGCGATGCTCATAATCGTTTCCTTGTCGCATCATATGGCCTCACTCAGTGAGGCCGTTTATTGTTGTTTTACTCAGGCAATTTTGCGCAGAAAGCCGCAAATAAGATTAATAAAGTTTTGCTTTGAGAGTTCCGCTGCTGCCAGCGTTTGGGCATGAGAAAGCTTCACGTCACTCAGACCTTCCGCCATGTTGGTAATCGCAGAGACCGCAACGACTTTAAGTTCGCAATGGCGAGCTGAAATAACCTCAGGCACCACAGACATACCAACAACATCCCCACCAATAATTTGCATCATGCGAATTTCCGCCGCAGTCTCGAAATTCGGCCCCGGATACGAGACGAACACGCCCTCCGTCAGAGGGAACCCCTCTTCTTTCGCCACTTTTTGTAACAGTGCGCGGTATTCCGCATCGTAGGCATTCGCCAGCGAGAAGAAGCGCTCACCAAAACGTTCATCATTAAGACCCACCATCGGCGTTCCCGGCATGGTGTTGATGTGATCTTTCAATGCGACCAGACTGCCGGCCCCCACTTCAGGACGCAGTGAGCCAGCCGCATTGGTGCAGAACAGCAACTCGCAGCCCAGCAACTTAAAGGTACGGATTGCATCCGTCATGATGGTCATCCCACGACCTTCGTAGAAATGTCCACGACCTTTCATGCACGCCACTGGCACCCCCTGGAGATACCCCAGCACCAGCTCACCCGCATGACCGTGTACGGTACTTACCGGGAACCCAGGCAGCTTTTCGTAGGAAATTGCGACCGCGTTCTCAATCTGATCGGCTAGCGCGCCCAGCCCGGAACCTAAAATAAAGGCCACTCGTGGCGTGAAATCAGGTTTATAAGTCTTGATAATATCTACGCAATACAGTGGGTTATGAGAAAACTGAGCCTGATACATATATATCCTTTTTTTGTAGGGTGGAATCTAACGCCTTTTTATAACGAGATTGCCCTACCTCATACCAATACACTTTTTTCATGTATCCGATAGTTATTCGATATCGATATATTTATATTTTTTCACTATTAATAGGCTGAAAAAACTGTATTGGTACTCTTCTTTCCCTTGCATTAACAATATGCCGCTTTTAATCAACCTTTTTATTAAGCAATCAACTAATAACGATCGGCATAGGGAATTATGCTATGAAAAAACATCTTTTTACTCTGACACTCTCTTCTGTATTGGCGATACCAGCAGTATCCCATGCAGAATTTAAAGGCGGTTTTGCTGATATAGGTATTCATTATCTTGACTGGACTAGCAGAACCACTGAGAAATCGTCGACCAAATCACACAAAGATGATTTTGGATATCTGGAACTGGAAGGCGGCGCTAACTTTAGTTGGGGAGAAATGTACGGGTTCTTCGACTGGGAAAACTTTTATAATGATCGTCATGATAAACCGGGTAGCGAGCAGCGTTATACATTTAAAAATACCAACCGTATTTACCTGGGTGACACCGGATTTAATCTCTACTTGCATGCGTATGGCACCTACGGTTCTGCGAATCGTGTGAATTTCCATGACGATATGTTCCTTTACGGGATCGGCTACAATTTCACCGGCAGCGGTTGGTGGTTCAAACCGTTCTTTGCAAAACGCTATACAGACCAAACCTATTATACCGGCGATAACGGTTATGTCGCCGGTTGGGTTGCAGGTTACAGCTTTATGCTGGGCAGTGAGAAATTCACCCTCACCAACTGGAACGAGTACGAGTTTGATCGTGATGCCACCTACGCGGCAGGTAATGGCGGCAAAGAAGGTCTGAACGGTGCCGTCGCACTTTGGTGGAATGCAACTTCACACATCACCACAGGGATTCAGTATCGTTATGCGGATGACAAACTGGGCGAAGATTTTTACCAGGATGCGATAATCTACTCCATCAAATTTAATTTCTGATTGATTACTGCCGGAGCTCCCGGCAGTATGAATTCACTTTATATCTGATACAACGGATCCCCTTCCCGCCCAGCCATTAGCGCATTGCCCTGGTCTCGTACCACGTCCCATAACGCTTCAGCGGCGGTGGAAAGTGAACGGTTCTTCCTGCGCACCAGCATCAACTGGCGTTCAACCACTGGCGTAATGCGCTTTACCACCAGTGGGCTACCTTCAGGCAATGGTAGCGCCAGTGCGGGAAGAATACTGATGCCGATGCCTGCGGCTACCATCGGGAACAGCGTCGCCGGATGACCAATCTCCTGCACAATATTCGCCTGAATACCGTTGCGCGCCAGCGCTGCGTCAATCAGCGGTCGGCTGCCTGACGCGTAATCCTGCAACACCAATTTCGCTCCCTGTAATGCCTGCCAGGGTACATAATCTTCCACGGCCAAAGCGCTATCGCGATGGCAAAGCAGAAAGAAAGGCTCGGAAAGAATCGCTTCACATTGCAGATCGCCCACTGGGCCTGGATCGATGACGATGCCAAAATCGACATCTCCCTGGCGAATACTTTCCATCACCCACTGCTGCGGACGATCGTGCAGGACAAACTGAATATCTGGATAGCAGCGATGGCTTTCAGCAATGCATTGCGGAATAAGATGCGCGGAAATGGTCTGGCTGGCAGCGACCCGAACTTTTCCGCTCAGTTGTTGCCCCATACGCCCGGTATCGCGCAACGTGCTGTTAAGTTCATCCAGCAGTCGCTCAAGACGCAAAGCCAACTGCTGCCCTGCATCTGTAAGCACCACTTCACGCGTGGTTCTGTCCAGCAGGCGAACACCAGTATGATTTTCCAGCTCCTTCACACTGTGACTCACTGCCGACTGGCTCAGGCCGATACGCTCTCCTGCACGACTAAAACTTTTCTCCTGCGCTACTGTGACGAAAACCTTTAATTGCTTTAAAGAATAATTCATCTGTTTTTTTCATGAATGGATGCAATAAATCAATTTTATTTCTCAAACTGGAAGAAGCACAATAGAACCATCGATCATCTGGAGTCTTTATGAAACTTTTTCGTATCCTCGATCCTTTCACCTTAACCCTGATCACGGTGGTGTTGCTGGCCTCTTTCTTTCCGGCCAGAGGCGATTTCGTCCCCTTCTTTGAAAATCTGACCACTGCAGCGATTGCTCTGCTGTTCTTTATGCACGGCGCGAAGTTGTCGCGTGAGGCGATTATTGCTGGCGGTGGTCACTGGCGACTGCATTTGTGGGTAATGTGCAGCACCTTCGTGCTGTTTCCGATTCTGGGCGTGCTGTTTGCCTGGTGGAAACCGGTAAATGTCGACCCGATGCTCTACTCCGGTTTTCTCTACTTGTGCATTCTCCCCGCGACCGTGCAGTCTGCAATCGCCTTCACGTCAATGGCGGGCGGTAACGTCGCGGCGGCGGTTTGTTCTGCGTCAGCATCCAGCCTGCTGGGGATTTTCCTTTCACCATTGCTGGTTGGTCTGGTGATGAATGTTCACGGTGCAGGGGGCAGCCTTGAGCAGGTCGGTAAAATTATGCTGCAACTGTTGCTGCCATTTGTGTTGGGGCATCTTTCCCGGCCTTGGATTGGTGACTGGGTGTCGCGTAATAAAAAATGGATTGCGAAAACTGACCAGACGTCCATTCTGTTGGTGGTTTATACGGCATTCAGCGAAGCCGTCGTTAACGGTATCTGGCACAAAGTTGGCTGGGGATCATTGCTGTTTATCGTGGTGGTCAGTTGCGTTCTTCTGGCTATCGTGATTGTAGTTAACGTCTTTATGGCACGCCGACTGGGCTTCAATAAGGCAGATGAAATTACTATCGTCTTTTGTGGTTCGAAAAAGAGTCTGGCAAATGGCATCCCGATGGCAAACATTCTGTTCCCCACATCGGTGATCGGTATGATGGTGCTGCCCCTGATGATTTTCCATCAGATCCAATTGATGGTCTGTGCGGTGCTGGCGCGTCGATACAAACGCCAGACCGAACAGTTACAGGCGCAGCAGGAAAGCAGCGCCGATAAAGCTTAAAGCGGACGCTTCAGGGGCTGGACCAGTTGCGTCAGCCCCTCGGTTTTAATCAGCAGCGTGATTTGCATTAGCTCACCGAGCTTCCCTGCCGGGAACTCATCTTTGCGGGCAAACCACAGCAGATACTCCTCCGGCAGGTCGATTAAGCGACGCCCTTTGTACTTGCCAAACGGCATTATCGTATTGGCTATTTCAATCAGCTGCTCTTTTTCCATCTCAGCTACCCAGCAAACGCAGCATTTCCGTTTCGTCGATGACTTCAATGCCCAGTTCCTGCGCCTTCGCCAGTTTAGATCCTGCAGCTTCACCCGCTATCACCAGATCGGTTTTCTTCGACACGCTGCCCGCGACTTTCGCCCCCAGTTCGACCAGTCGAGCTTTAGCGTCATCACGCGACATCTGGCTTAAGCTGCCCGTAAGCACCACGGTTTTACCAGCAAACGGACTGTCAATCTCTTCCGCATTGATAACGATCGGCTCAGGCCAGTGAACACCTTCCGCCAACAGCTCGCTGATGACATTGCGGTTGCTTTCTTCGGCAAAGAAGTTGTGAACGTGGGAGGCAACGACAATTCCAACATCAGGCACCTTTTGCAGCTCTTCAATCGACGCGGCTTCCAGCGCTTCCAGCGTGCCGAAATATGCCGCCAGACCTGCTGCGGTAGCCTCGCCGACTTCACGGACGCCAAGTGCATAGAGGAAGCGGGCAAAGGTGGTTTCTTTCGCTTTTTCCAGCGCGTTAACCACGTTTTGTGCCGATTTCGGCCCCATACGCTCCAGTCCGGTCAGTTTGCCTGCGGTGAGTTTGAACAGATCCGCCGGAGTGTGGACATATTCTTTTTCAACCAGTTGATCGATGATTTTGTCGCCCATTCCGTCAACATCCATCGCACGGCGGGAAACAAAGTGTTTCAGAGACTCTTTACGCTGCGCACCGCAAATCAGGCCACCGGTACAGCGGGCAACCGCTTCACCTTCCACACGCTCGACGTCAGAACCACATACCGGACAATGCGTCGGGAATACAACCTCACGGGTATCTTCCGGGCGTTCAGAAAGCACGACGTTAACCACCTGCGGGATCACGTCGCCAGCGCGGCGAATCACCACTTTATCGCCAATGCGTAAACCAAGACGTTCGATTTCGTCAGCATTATGCAGTGTAGCGTTACTCACCAACACGCCAGCAACATGGACAGGTTCCAGACGCGCAACAGGCGTAATCGCGCCAGTACGCCCAACCTGAAACTCGACGTCACGCACAAAGGTCATCTGTTCCTGCGCCGGGAATTTAAACGCTACCGCCCAGCGCGGGGCACGCGCGACAAAGCCAAGCTGCTCCTGCTGTGCCAGTGAGTTGACCTTAATCACCACGCCGTCGATATCAAAGCCCAGCGTCGGACGGTCTTCTTCTACTTTGTGGTAGAACGCCAGCACTTCTTCCGCCGATTCACAAAGCGTTACCCGATCGCTGACAGGTAATCCCCACGCTTTAAATTGCATTAAGCGTCCCAAATGGGTATCCGGCAATTCACCGCCTTCCAGAACACCAACGCCGTAGCAGAAGAAAGTGAGCGGTCGCTTCGCTGTAATACGCGGATCAAGCTGACGCAGTGAACCAGCTGCCGCATTACGTGGGTTAGCAAACACTTTCCCGCCCGTGCGTCGCGCATCTTCGTTAATCTTTTCGAACCCCGCCTGCGGCAGGAACACTTCACCACGCACTTCCAGACGCGCCGGGATATTCTCACCGTGTAGCTTCAGCGGAATGGCGCGAATAGTACGCACATTAGACGTGATATCTTCCCCGGTGGTGCCATCGCCACGAGTTGCGGCACTGACTAAAACGCCATTTTCATACAGAATACTGACGGCAAGACCATCCAGCTTCAGCTCACAGCACCAGGTGACTTTCTCGTTGCTTTTCAGACGGTCCTGCACTCGTTTGTTGAAGGCAAGAAAGCTTTCTTCATCAAAAACGTTATCCAGCGACAGCATTGGCACTTCATGGCGGATCTGGCTGAAAGCCGCCAGCGGCGCAGCACCTACACGTTGGGTAGGCGAATCAGGCGTAATCAGTTCTGGATGTTTGGTTTCCAGCTCGCGCAGTTCGCGCATCAGCCTGTCGTATTCAGCGTCGGGAATTTCCGGCGCATCCATCACATGATAAAGATATTCATGATGGCGAAGCGTCGTTCGCAGTTCTGTCAGTTGTTGTTCGATTGATTCCATATCGCACCATCAATGCTAAAAACCCCCGACAAGCGGGGGTTCGAAGAGGAGTTAATTTGCCTTAAGTGTATCAGGCGTTGGCGTCTTTGACTTCGCGGATGATGTCCTGGTACTCGCGCAATTTCTGCGGAGTCATCATACGGCGCTGATCGTCAAGCACTACACCGCCCACTTCATCGGCAATATGCTGCGCAGATTGCAGCATCAGCTTGAAGTTCTGCAGCTCGTCACCGTAAGACGGTACCTGCATAAAGATAGTGACACCCGGAGTAGTGAAATCCTTCATTTCAGGATCAAAGGTTCCCGGTTTCACCATATTCGCCAGGCTAAATAACGCCGGGCCGCTGCCATCCGGGCTAAGATGACGATGGTAAATATTCATATCGCCAAAAATGAAGCCCGCTTGTTGAATGCTGTTAAGAAGCAGTTCACCGTTTAGCTCGCTACCGTGATGCGCCGCGACGTTCATGATAATCACCGCTTCTTTGCGCTTCGGTTTATCCATAACTGGAGCCGGTTCCGCTACAGGCTCAGGCTGTGGTGCCGCTACAGGCTCTGCAGGCTGGAAAGCCTGTTGTGCCGGTTGCGGTGCTGAATGCACTGGCTGCGGCGCTGATGCGACCTGTGGCGAAACTGGCTGCTGCAACGGCTGTTCAGGCTGCGGCTGATAGGCAGGCTGCTGCACGGGTTGCTGCACCGGCTGCGCTGGACGCGGAGCATGTTGCGGCGGTACCTGAGCTTCAGGCGGCTGCTGGACCGGTTGACGCGGCTGCGCAGACGCATAAGGCGGTTGGTACTGGTGTTGCGGCGACGGACGAGCAGCCTCATGCTCCTGGGCGTTAGCCGGGGCATGATTCACGCGGTGAACTCGAACCTCACCAACGCCCTCATCATCTTCGACATCCTCGTCATAAGAATCGTCGTCACGTTTTGACTTCATTCGTTTTAATGGCCGATCGCGGAACATAGAAGATCGTTCTTTACGGCTGGTCCAGAAACCATGTACCAGTAAAGCGATTATGGCGATCGCGCCAACAATGATTAATATCAGACGCAAATCCTGCATCATTATATTCTCTGTTGTTCTAACACCTTGCCACCACGGCAAACATTTACTCACTAAGAGTATTTGCCGATTACCTCAAGTGCAAGTGCACTATTAACTTTCACAGCACAAAGATAGATGAAATCGTGCTTTTTGCTGTTTTTTCGAACATATCCTAACTGTCCATTGCGCAATTACCCGGTAAAATACGCAGAATTTTCCTGGGATTGGTCAAAAGGAGCTCATCCTGATTATGGTTTCATCATTCACATCTGCCCCACGCAGCGGTTTTTACTATTTTGCGCAAGGCTGGAAGCTCGTCTCGCAACCTGGGATTCGGCGTTTCGTTATTTTACCGCTGCTGGTCAATATTTTGTTGATGGGGGGCGCATTCTGGTGGCTCTTTACGCAACTCGATGTCTGGATCCCGACGCTCATGAGTTATGTTCCGGACTGGTTACAATGGCTGAGCTATCTGTTGTGGCCCCTGGCTGTCATCTCTGTGCTGTTAGTGTTTGGCTATTTCTTCTCAACGATTGCTAACTGGATTGCTGCTCCGTTCAACGGTTTATTGGCTGAACAACTGGAAGCAAGACTGACTGGCGCTACACCGCCAGATACCGGAATTTTCGGTATCATGAAAGATGTGCCGCGAATCATGAAACGCGAATGGCAAAAATTTGCCTGGTATCTGCCGCGCGCAATTGTATTGCTAATTCTTTACTTCATCCCTGGCATTGGGCAAACCGTCGCGCCGGTACTGTGGTTCCTGTTTAGCGCCTGGATGTTAGCCATCCAGTATTGTGATTACCCCTTCGATAACCACAAAGTGCCGTTTAAAGAGATGCGCACCGCCCTGCGCACACGCAAAATCACCAATATGCAGTTTGGTGCTTTAACCAGCCTGTTTACGATGATCCCGCTGCTTAATCTGTTCATTATGCCCGTTGCCGTTTGTGGCGCGACGGCGATGTGGGTCGATTGCTATCGCGATAAACACGCCATGTGGCGGTAACAATCTACCGGTTATTTTGTAAACCGTTTGTGTGAAACAGGGGTGGCTTATGCCGCCCCTTATTCCATCTTGCATGTCATTATTTCCCTTCTGCATATAGATATGCTAAATCCTTACTTCCGCATATTCTCTGAGCGGGTATGCTACCTGTTGTATCCCAATTTCATACAGTTAAGGACAGGCCATGAGTAAGATTTTTGAAGATAACTCGCTGACTATCGGTCACACGCCGCTGGTTCGCCTGAATCGCATCGGTAACGGACGCATTCTGGCGAAGGTGGAATCTCGTAACCCCAGCTTCAGCGTTAAGTGCCGTATCGGTGCCAACATGATTTGGGATGCCGAAAAGCGCGGCGTGCTGAAACCAGGCGTTGAACTGGTTGAACCAACCAGCGGTAATACCGGGATTGCACTGGCCTATGTAGCTGCCGCTCGCGGTTACAAACTTACCCTGACCATGCCAGAAACCATGAGTATTGAACGCCGCAAACTGCTGAAAGCGTTAGGTGCAAACCTGGTGCTGACCGAAGGTGCTAAAGGCATGAAAGGTGCAATCCAAAAAGCAGAAGAAATTGTCGCCAGCAATCCAGAGAAATACCTGCTGCTGCAACAATTCAGCAATCCGGCAAACCCTGAAATTCATGAAAAAACCACCGGTCCGGAGATCTGGGAAGATACCGACGGTCAGGTTGATGTATTTATTGCTGGCGTTGGGACTGGCGGTACGCTGACTGGCGTCAGCCGCTACATTAAAGGCACCAAAGGCAAGACCGATCTTATCTCTGTCGCCGTTGAGCCAACCGATTCTCCAGTTATCGCCCAGGCGCTGGCAGGTGAAGAGATTAAACCTGGTCCGCATAAAATTCAGGGTATTGGCGCTGGTTTTATCCCGGCTAACCTTGATCTCAAGCTGGTCGACAAAGTCATTGGCATCACCAATGAAGAAGCCATTTCTACCGCACGTCGTCTGATGGAAGAAGAAGGCATTCTTGCTGGTATCTCTTCTGGAGCAGCTGTTGCTGCGGCGTTGAAACTACAAGAAGATGAAAGCTTTACCAATAAGAATATTGTGGTTATTCTGCCGTCATCGGGTGAGCGTTATTTAAGCACTGCATTGTTTGCCGATCTTTTCACTGAGAAAGAACTGCAACAGTAATGCCAGCTTGTAAAAAATGCGTAAAAAAGCACCTTTTTAGGTGCTTTTTTGTGGCCTGCTTCAAACTTTCGCCCCTCCTGGCATTGATTCAGCCTGTCGGAACTGGTATTTAACCAGACTAATTATTTTGATGCGCGAAATTAATCGTTACAGGAAAAGCCAAAGCTGAATCGATTTTATGATTTGGTTCAATTCTTCCTTTAGCGGCATAATGTTTAATGACGTACGAAACGTCAGCGGTCAACACCCGCCAGCAATGGACTGTATTACGCTCTTCGTGCGTCGCGTCTGTTAAAAACTGGCGCTAACAATACAGGCTAAAGTCGAACCGCCAGGCTAGACTTTAGTTCCACAACACTAAACCTATAAGTTGGGGAAATACAATGTTCCAGCAAGAAGTTACCATTACCGCTCCGAACGGTCTGCACACCCGCCCTGCTGCCCAGTTTGTAAAAGAAGCTAAGGGCTTCACTTCTGAAATTACTGTGACTTCCAACGGCAAAAGCGCCAGCGCGAAAAGCCTGTTTAAACTGCAGACTCTGGGCCTGACTCAAGGTACCGTTGTGACTATCTCCGCAGAAGGCGAAGACGAGCAGAAAGCGGTTGAACATCTGGTTAAACTGATGGCGGAACTCGAGTAATTTCCCGGGTTCTTTTAAAAATCAGTCACAAGTAAGGTAGGGTTATGATTTCAGGCATTTTAGCATCCCCGGGTATCGCTTTCGGTAAAGCTCTGCTTCTGAAAGAAGACGAAATTGTCATTGACCGGAAAAAAATTTCTGCCGACCAGGTTGATCAGGAAGTTGAACGTTTTCTGAGCGGTCGTGCCAAGGCATCAGCCCAGCTGGAAACGATCAAAACGAAAGCTGGTGAAACGTTCGGTGAAGAAAAAGAAGCCATCTTTGAAGGGCATATTATGCTGCTCGAAGATGAGGAGCTGGAGCAGGAAATCATAGCCCTGATTAAAGATAAGCACATGACAGCTGACGCAGCTGCTCATGAAGTTATCGAAGGTCAGGCTTCTGCCCTGGAAGAGCTGGATGATGAATACCTGAAAGAACGTGCGGCTGACGTACGTGATATCGGTAAGCGCCTGCTGCGCAACATCCTGGGCCTGAAGATTATCGACCTGAGCGCCATTCAGGATGAAGTCATTCTGGTTGCCGCTGACCTGACGCCGTCCGAAACCGCACAGCTGAACCTGAAGAAGGTGCTGGGTTTCATCACCGACGCGGGTGGCCGTACTTCCCACACCTCTATCATGGCGCGTTCTCTGGAACTGCCTGCTATCGTGGGTACCGGTAGCGTCACCTCTCAGGTGAAAAATGACGACTATCTGATTCTGGATGCCGTAAATAATCAGGTTTACGTCAATCCAACCAACGAAGTTATTGATAAAATGCGCGCTGTTCAGGAGCAAGTGGCTTCTGAAAAAGCAGAGCTTGCTAAACTGAAAGATCTGCCAGCTATTACGCTGGACGGTCACCAGGTAGAAGTGTGCGCTAACATTGGTACGGTTCGTGACGTTGAAGGTGCAGAGCGTAACGGCGCTGAAGGCGTTGGTCTGTATCGTACTGAGTTCCTGTTCATGGACCGCGACACGCTGCCCACTGAAGAAGAACAGTTTGCTGCTTACAAAGCAGTGGCTGAAGCGTGTGGCTCTCAGGCGGTTATCGTTCGTACCATGGACATCGGCGGCGACAAAGAGCTGCCATACATGAACTTCCCGAAAGAAGAGAACCCGTTCCTCGGCTGGCGCGCTATCCGTATCGCGATGGATCGTAAAGAGATCCTGCGCGATCAGCTCCGCGCTATCCTGCGTGCCTCTGCTTTCGGTAAATTGCGCATCATGTTCCCGATGATCATCTCTGTTGAAGAAGTGCGTGCACTGCGCAAAGAGATCGAAATCTACAAACAGGAACTGCGCGACGAAGGTAAAGCGTTTGACGAGTCAATTGAAATCGGCGTAATGGTGGAAACACCGGCTGCCGCAACAATTGCACGTCATTTAGCCAAAGAAGTTGATTTCTTTAGTATCGGCACCAATGATTTAACGCAGTACACTCTGGCAGTTGACCGTGGTAATGATATGATTTCACACCTTTACCAGCCAATGTCACCGTCCGTGCTGAACTTGATCAAGCAAGTTATTGATGCTTCTCATGCTGAAGGCAAATGGACTGGCATGTGTGGTGAGCTTGCTGGCGATGAACGTGCTACACTTCTGTTGCTGGGGATGGGTCTGGACGAATTCTCTATGAGCGCCATTTCTATCCCGCGCATTAAGAAGATTATCCGTAACACGAACTTCGAAGATGCGAAGGTGTTAGCAGAGCAGGCTCTTGCTCAACCGACAACGGACGAGTTAATGACGCTGGTTAACAAGTTCATTGAAGAAAAAACAATCTGCTAATCCACGAGATGCGGCCCAATTTACTGCTTAGGAGAAGATCATGGGTTTGTTCGATAAACTGAAATCTCTGGTTTCCGACGACAAGAAGGATACCGGAACTATTGAGATCATTGCTCCGCTCTCTGGCGAGATCGTCAATATCGAAGACGTGCCGGATGTCGTTTTTGCGGAAAAAATCGTTGGTGATGGCATTGCTATCAAACCAACGGGTAACAAAATGGTCGCGCCTGTAGACGGCACCATTGGTAAAATCTTTGAAACCAACCATGCGTTCTCTATCGAATCTGATAGCGGCGTTGAGCTGTTCGTCCACTTCGGTATCGACACCGTTGAACTGAAAGGCGAAGGCTTCAAGCGTATTGCTGAAGAAGGTCAGCGCGTGAAAGTTGGTGATACTGTCATTGAATTTGATCTGCCGCTGCTGGAAGAGAAAGCCAAGTCAACCCTGACTCCGGTTGTTATCTCCAACATGGACGAAATCAAAGAACTGATCAAACTGTCCGGTAGCGTAACCGTGGGTGAAACCCCGGTTATCCGCATCAAGAAGTAATTCTTGCTGCAGTGAAAAATGGCGCCCATCGGCGCCATTTTTTTATGCTTCAGCCAGAGGCGGCAAAATCAATTCATCGCTCTCATGCTGCTGGGTATAGCGCATCACTTCCAGTACGCGCAACCCCGCGCGGTGTACCGCATCGGTTAACGCCTTCCCTTTCAGCAAACCACTGATAAGCTGAGCACAAAACAGGTCGCCAGTCCCTTTCAGGTCAGTTTTAACCCGGGAATGGGAAATGACATTCACGCTGTCGGCACTGACCACCACCACCTGCATCTCCTGATTTTCTTCATTGCCGGAGGCGCTGGTAATCACCACCCACTTTAATGTGTCTGAAAGCAGACTTTTTGCGGCAGCAATGGCACTGTCGAGATCGCGGCAATCTTTACCGGTCAGGATTTCCAGCTCAAAGATATTGGGGGTAATTCCCTGTGCCAGCGGCAGTAAATATTGTCGATACGCCTCGGGAAGGTCAGGTTTGACATAAATTCCGCTATCAATATCGCCAATCACCGGATCGACCATGATCAATAGGTCAGGATGGTCTTTGCGTAGCGCAGTCAGCCACTCGGCAAGGATTTTGATTTGCGATGCCGTTCCCATATAGCCCGTGGTTACAGCACGAAGTTGGCGCAGCGCATCACGCTCCTGAAGCGCACGCAAATAACCGCTAAACCATTCATCCGGAATCGCACCACCGTAGAAAGTGTCATAATGCGGCGTATTGCTCAGCAATACCGTCGGCACGGCAAAGACATTCAGGCCGTTCTGTTTGATAGCAGGCACCGCAATGCTGTTGCCTACGCTGCCGTACACTACCTGCGACTGCACGGCAACGATATCCGCCTGCAGTGCCCTGCTCTTATCGTTAAACAACAACAAACTACTCATTTAATTTTTTCTCCTTGCCGATGATCCTCATCGTATTCCAGCCGAAACTTTACCTGATTCTGGCAGTCAAATCGGCTATTACAAAACAAGGATAAGGTAATTCAGTGAAGAAAATCGTTTGTCTGGTCGTTACGCTGCTAATGACACTCCCCGCTTATGCGAAGTTAACGGCCCATGAAGAAGCCCGTATCAACGCCATGCTGGAGGGATTAGCACAGAAAAAGGATTTGATATTTGTGCGCAACGGTGATGAACATACCTGCGATGAAGCGGTTTCTCATCTGCGCCTGAAGCTGGGCAATACCCGTAATCGCATTGATACAGCCGAGCAGTTTATTGACAAGGTGGCCTCGTCGTCATCGATTACCGGGAAGCCGTATATCGTGAAGATGCCCGGTAAGAGCGATGAGAACGCACAGCCTTTTTTACATGCGTTAATTGCGCAGACGGATAAAACGGTGCCTGCGCAATAATCTTAAATCCCCGCCCCCTGGCTAAAATGCTCTTCCCCAAACACCCCGGTAGAAAGGTAGCGATCGCCACGATCGCAGATGATCGCCACCACCACCGCGCCAGGGTTAGCTTTTGCCACCCGCAGTGCTCCGGCAACCGCGCCGCCGGAGCTTACGCCGCAGAAAATCCCTTCCCGCACTGCCAGTTCGCGCATGGTGTTTTCCGCATCGCGCTGATGAATATCCAGCACCTCATCCACCAGAGAAGCATTGAAAATCCCCGGCAGATATTCCGCAGGCCAGCGGCGAATGCCGGGAATACTGCTGCCTTCTTCCGGCTGCAGGCCAACAATGGTCACCGGTTTGGATTGTTCGCGCATAAAGCGTGACACGCCGGTGATAGTGCCGGTTGTTCCCATGCTGGAGACAAAATGGGTAATACGCCCGCCAGTTTGCTGCCAGATTTCTGGCCCGGTAGTGGTGTAATGGGCGTAAGGGTTATCGGGATTATTGAACTGATCGAGCAACTTTCCTTCGCCGCGATTCGCCATTTCAAGCGCCAGATCGCGTGCGCCTTCCATGCCCTGTTCTTTGGTGACCAGAATCAGTTCTGCACCGTAGGCACGCATCGCCGCACGGCGTTCCTGGCTCATGTTGTCGGGCATCAGCAATTTCATGCGATAGCCTTTAAGCGCCGCAATCATTGCCAGCGCAATGCCGGTGTTACCACTGGTGGCTTCGATCAGCACATCACCCGGTTTAATCTCGCCGCGCTTTTCCGCCTCGACAATCATCGAAAGCGCCGCACGGTCTTTTACCGATCCCGCCGGGTTATTGCCTTCCAGTTTTAACCACACTTCACTGCCGTTATCCGGCGCCATTCGCTGCAACTTCACCAGAGGCGTATTGCCTATTGTTTGTTCTAATGTACTCACGATCTCTGTCCATACGTGGTGTTGCCTGATGCGACGCTTACGCGTCTTATCAGACCTACAGGTTACAAAACCTTGCCATTAAAAAGCCCGGATCGCGGGAAGCGCCTCCGGGCGTTTAACATTCACTCAACCTATCAGGCGCTTTGTGCGAGAGCAAGTTCCTCATCGCGGGTTTCAATACGCTCATCGCCGTTATACAGCCGCGCATGTTGCAGACCAACGTATAAACGATCGCCACGCTGCGGGGCATCGTCGCCATGCATCACGACCGTCAGCGGTTCGTTGTACCACCCCAGCGGCTGCACCACTAATTGGGTGTAGTGACCTTTCGGGCTGGCTTCCAGTACCTGTACGGGTAGCGGCGAATCGAGGCTGGTACGGCGGCTGATATCCACTTCCCACGGGCGCAGGAAGAGATCCACCGGCCCCTGATACGCGGGGGTGTATCCCAGCGGCCAGCGATGTGCGCCAACGTGGAACTGCCCGCCGCGAATGGTTCCCTGCAGGCGGTTTACCTCGCCCATAAACTCCAGCACAAAACGAGTCGCCGGTTCACGCCATACCTGATCCGGTGCGTCAGCTTGTTCAATATTGCCCTGACTCATCACCACTACACGATCGGCTACTTCGGTCGCCTCTTCCTGGTCGTGGGTCACGAACACGCTGGTGAATTTCAGTTCTTCATGCAGTTGACGCAGCCAGCGACGCAGCTCTTTACGCACCTGCGCATCCAGCGCGCCAAACGGTTCATCAAGCAGCAAAATTTGCGGTTCCACAGCCAGCGCGCGTGCAAGCGCCACACGCTGTTTCTGGCCGCCGGAAAGCTGCGCCGGATAACGATCCGCCAGATGCGCGAGCTGCACCATCTCCAGCAATTTTGTCACTTTCGCTTTGATCGCCGCCGCATTCGGGCGTTCACGCCGTGGCAACACCGTCAGGCCAAAAGCGATATTGTCAAACACCGTCATATGGCGAAACAGCGCGTAATGCTGGAACACGAAACCGACTTTACGGTCCCGCGCGTGCAGACGGCTCACGTCGGTACCGTGAAAGCGAATATGCCCGCTGGTTTGATGCTCCAGCCCGGCAATAATGCGCAGCAGCGTGGTTTTTCCGGAACCGGACGGCCCCAGCAACGCGACCATCTGACCAGAAGGAATATCCAGTGAGATATCGTTCAGCACCTGGGTGCGACCAAACGACTTCTTAATATTGGCAATCTCAATGCTCATGATGTTCCTCCTGCTGCGCGCGTTTTTCCTGGTTCTCCAGGCGCCACTGCAACATACTCTTTAAAAACAGGGTGATAATCGCCATCAGCGTCAACAGCGCCGCGGCGGTAAAGGAGCCAACGGTGTTGTAGTCCTGCTCCAGCAATTCAATCTGTAATGGCAGCGAAAGTGTTTCGCCGCGAATCGAGCCAGAAACCACCGACACCGCGCCAAACTCGCCAATCGCGCGGGCGTTGGTCAGCACCACGCCGTAAAGCAGCGCCCAGCGGATGTTCGGCAGCGTGACGCGACGGAACATCTGCCAGCCGGACGCGCCAAGCAAAATCGCCGCTTCGTCTTCCTGGCTGCCCTGACTTAACATTACCGGTACCAGTTCGCGCACCACAAACGGACACGTCACGAAGATGGTGACCAGCACCATACCCGGCCAGGAGAACATAATTTGCAGATTATGTTCATCCAGCCAGCCGCCCAGCGGGCCGTTAGAGCCGTAGAACAGCAGATACACCAGACCAGCAACCACCGGCGACACGGCAAACGGAATGTCCAGCAGCGTCAGCAATAGCTGGCGTCCGGGGAAGTTAAAGCGCGTCACCAGCCAGGCCAGCAGAATACCGAACACCAGGTTTACCGGTACGGCAATCAGCGCGATCATCACCGTCAGCCAGATGGCGTGCAGCATGTCCGGATCGGCCAGATTTTGTAACACCGGCATCAGTCCTTTGCTGAACGCCTGTACGAAGATATAAATCATCGGTACCAGCAGGATGAACGCCGATACCAGCATCCCGATGCCAATCAGAAACCATTTGCCCCAGTTAATCGGGCGCGCGTCATAACGCTTCAATTGTGTCACTTCCGCCATTAATGACCTACCACACGCCGACCAAAGCGACTTTGCAGAGTGTTAATTGAGAACAGCAACAGCAGCGATGCCGCGAGGATCACCGAGGCAATCGCGCTCGCCGCCGGGTAATCAAACTCCTGTAAGCGAACAAAGATCATCAGCGACGTCACTTCTGTTTTCCAGGCGATATTCCCGGCGATAAAAATCACCGCGCCAAACTCACCGAGGCTGCGGGTAAATGACAGCGCCACACCCGCCACCAGCGCCGGAGATAGTTCCGGCAGCACCACTTTGCGAAAACTCTGCCAGCGTGTTGCGCCGAGCGTTTCTGCCGCCTCTTCATATTCCGGGCCTAACTCTTCCAGCACCGGCTGCACGGTGCGCACCACAAACGGAATGCTGGTAAAGGCCATCGCCACCGCAATCCCCAGCCAGGTATAGGTGACTTTGATATCAAACTTCGCCAGCCATTCACCGTAAAAACCGTTCACGGAAAAGAGCGAGGCCAGCGTTAAACCGGCGACTGCCGTTGGCAGCGCAAAGGGTAAATCCATCAGCGCATCAAGCAGCGTGCGACCCGGAAAGCGATAGCGGGTTAAGATCCACGCCATCAGCAGACCGAAAACGCCGTTAAAAATCGATGCCACAAACGCCGACAGCAGCGTCACTTTATAGGCTGCGACCACCTGCGGGTTGGTGATCACCTCCCAGTACTGCGCCCAGCTCATCTGGGCCAGTTGCATCACCAGCGCGGAGAGCGGCAGCAGCAAAATCAGGCACACAAACAGCAGACTGGTGCCGAGGCTTAAGGTAAAGCCCGGCAGCACGCGTCTTGAAGAAACGGCAAACATTACTTACGCCCCGCCGCTAACAGCTTGTCTAACTCGCCGCCGCTGGTGAAGTGGGTTTTCATCACTTCCGTCCAGGAGCCAAATTTGTCTTCCACGCGGAACAGCTCGGTCTGCGGGAATTTATCTTTCAGTTTGTCCATGACTTCCGGGTTATTTACGCGGTAGTAATAGTCGGTGATGATGGTTTGCGCCTGCGGGCTGTAGAGCCAGTTCAGGTAGGCTTTTGCCGCTTTTTCCGTGCCGTTGGCCTGCACATTTTTATCGACCCACGCCACCGGGAATTCCGCCAGAATGTTGGTTTTCGGAATCACCACTTCAAAGCCCTGCGCTTCATACTGTTTACGGATGTTGTTCACTTCCGACTCGAAGCTGATCAGCACATCGCCCAGGCCGCGCTCGGCAAAAGTGGTGGTCGCGCCACGACCGCCAGTATCGAACACTTCAACGTTTTTCAGGAACTGGGTCATAAACTGTTCGGTTTTGGCTTTATCACCACCGTCGGCTTTGTCCGCTGCGCCCCATGCCGCAAGGTAGGTATAACGCGCGTTACCCGACGTTTTCGGGTTCGGGAAAATCAGCTTCACGTCAGAGCGTACCAGGTCGTTCCAGTCGTGGATATTCTTCGGGTTGCCCTTACGCACCAGGAAGCCCATGGTGGAGTAGAACGGCGAGCTATTATTCGGCAGGCGCGACTGCCAGTCCGCTGGGATCAGCTTGCCTTTATCGTGCAGGATTTGTACGTCGGTCACCTGGTTATAAGTGACAACGTCGGCTTTTAAACCCTGCAAAATTGCCAGCGCCTGTTTTGATGATCCGGCATGAGATTGTTTAATCGTCAGTTTGTCGCCACCGTTATCTTTTGCCCATTGTTGCTCAAACGGCGGGTTCAGGGCGGCAAACAGCTCGCGGGAGACGTCATAAGAACTGTTCAGCAGTTCCGTTGCCTGTACATGGCCCGCCAGTAGCAGAGAAGCAACCAGCACGAGTGAGTTCTTTTTCAGTAAGTTAACGGCCATTGCGCACCCTTATAAATTTAATGACTTTCTAATAGCCATCATATTTATAACGGACGTGAAAGGAGTAACGGTTTTATATACCGTTTGGTGATTTGGAAGTTGAAAAGGGAATAAGACGAAATCCTCCCCACAAATGCAGGGAGGAAACAGAGGTGAATCAGATGCCGACGCTAACCGTCTCCGGCAGTGTGCTGCCGCCATCAATCACATTCTGTGTACCGGTTAAATAGCTGGATTCATCCGATGCGAGGAAGGCCGCCAGTTCGCCGACTTCCAGCGGATCGGCGAGGCGACGCATCGGGATTGCTTTCGCCATTTCAGTCAGCACCGATTCTGGATCTTCCGGGTTCGACTGGCGGGCAATGCTTTCCGCCATTGGCGTGCGAACGTATCCAGGGCAGATGGCGTTAACGCGAATACCAGACTGCGCGTACTCCACCGCCAGCGATTTAGTCAGGCCAACAATCGCCGCTTTCGTTAAGGCGTACGCCGTTTCGCCCGGGTCTGCCACCATATCGCCAGTGACTGAAGACATCATCACAATCCGGCCATCTTTGCGGGCAATCATCTCCGGCAGCACCGCCTTCGTGACGTTCCATACGCCTTTTATATTGATATCAATATGGAAATCGCGATCTTCATCGCTCATATCAAGGAAACTGCCCAGACGACAAACGCCTGCGTTATTCACCAGAATATCAATGCGCCCTTCTTTTTCCTTAGCGCGCTTAATAGCTGCGGCTACCGACGCCGGGTCACGCACATCGGCGACAACCGCCGTACAGCGATGACCACGGCCACACAGTTCGTCCGCCAGCTTTTCGATCTCAGGGGAGATATCCAGCAAGATTAGGTTTGCGCCATGACGCGCAAAAGTTCTGGCAATTCCTTCGCCAATTCCCTGCAATGCGCCCGTAATCAGTGCTGTCTTGCCCGTGAGTTTACCCATTTTAATGCTCTCCTTGTTAATACAGAGCGTTACACTCCATTCCCTCTGAAAATACAGGATAAACAAAATATTGCTGCGGATCAGCTCACTAATTCAGGAAAATCTCAATTTAGTCGCTGCTTTATGCAGCACCTCAAGCGTTACGTCAGCGCGCAATCATTTTCAGTGACATCACATGAGTAATATTCGGACTTAATGATTCCTTTGTGTCTATCAAATCGGGATATATGATCCCATTTATCTGCAATTATTTGATCGCAAATATTAAGGTCACCACCGATGCAACTTGAAAAGATGATTACCGAAGGCTCGAACGCCGCCTCGGCTGAAATTGACCGCGTATCAACGCTGGAAATGTGCCGGATTATCAACGATGAAGATAAAACCGTACCACTCGCCGTTGAGCGCGTACTGCCGGATATCGCCGCGGCGATCGATGTTATCCACACCCAGGTAAGCGGCGGCGGCCGTCTGATTTATCTCGGTGCGGGAACATCCGGTCGTCTGGGGATTCTGGATGCCAGCGAATGTCCGCCGACCTACGGCGTGAAACCGGGCCTGGTAGTTGGTTTGATTGCTGGCGGCGAATATGCCATTCAGCACGCGGTGGAAGGCGCAGAAGATAGCCGGGAAGGTGGTGTTAATGATCTGAAAAATATTAATTTAACCGCGCAGGATGTGGTGGTTGGTATTGCGGCCAGCGGACGCACGCCTTATGTGATTGCCGGGCTGGAATACGCGCGCCAACTCGGCTGCCGTACAGTGGGCATTTCCTGTAATCCGGGGAGTGCCGTTTCATCCACCGCAGAGTTTGCTATTACGCCGGTAGTTGGTGCCGAAGTTGTTACCGGTTCTTCGCGAATGAAAGCAGGCACGGCGCAGAAACTGGTGCTCAACATGCTCTCCACCGGGCTGATGATTAAATCCGGCAAAGTGTTCGGCAACCTGATGGTCGATGTGGTCGCCACCAACGAAAAACTGCATGTGCGCCAGGTCAATATCGTCAAAAACGCTACCGGATGTAATGCCGAACAAGCGGAAGCGGCGTTAATTGCTTGCGAGCGCAACTGTAAAACGGCCATTGTGATGGTACTGAAAAATCTCGATGCCGATGAAGCTAAAAAATGCCTGGATCAACACGGCGGTTTTATTCGCAAGGCTCTGGAAAAGGAATAACCCATGGCTAAAGAGATCAGCAGTGAACTTCTGAACACCATTCTTACCCGGGTCGGCGGACCGGGAAATATCGCCAGTTGTGGTAACTGTATGACGCGCCTGCGTCTGGGTGTACATGACAGTTCATTGGTTGATCCCGATATCAAAACGCTGGAAGGCGTGAAGGGCGTCATTTTGACCAGCGATCAGGTGCAGGTGGTTTTTGGGCCAGGCAAAGCGCATCGTGCCGCAAAAGCCATGAGCGAGCTGCTGGGCGAGGCACCGGTACAGGATGCCGCAGAAATCGCCGCCCAGAATAAACGCCAGTTAAAAGCCAGACAAACTTCCGGCGTGCAACAATTTCTCGCCAAATTCGCCACCATCTTCACGCCGCTGATCCCCGGTTTTATTGCCGCCGGTCTGCTGCTGGGGATAGCGACGTTAATTGCCACGGTGATGCACGTTACGGCAGATGCTCAGGGCACGCTACCCGATGCGCTGAATTTTATGAAGGTGTTCAGCAAAGGCCTGTTCACCTTCCTGGTAATTCTGGTGGGCTATAACGCGGCCCAGGCATTTGGTGGCACGGGCGTAAATGGCGCAATTATCGCTGCGCTCTTTTTGCTTGGTTATAACCCAACTGCAACCACGGGTTACTACGCCGGATTTCACGATTTCTTTGGTCTGCCCATCGATCCGCGCGGCAATATTATCGGCGTGTTGATCGCCGCGTGGGCCTGCGCCCGCATCGAAGGCATGGTGCGCCGCTTTATGCCCGACGATCTCGACATGCTGCTGACCTCGTTAATCACCCTGCTGATCACCGCTACGCTTGCGTACCTGATCATTATGCCGCTGGGCGGCTGGCTGTTTGAAGGCATGTCGTGGCTGTTTATGCACCTGAACAGTAATCCGCTCGGTTGTGCGGTTTTAGCCGGGCTGTTCCTGATCGCCGTGGTATTTGGCGTGCATCAGGGCTTTATTCCTGTTTATCTGGCGTTAATGGACAGCCAGGGATTCAACAGCTTATTTCCCATCCTTTCAATGGCAGGCGCAGGCCAGGTGGGCGCGGCGCTGGCGCTCTACTGGCGGGCGCAACCGCACAGTGCATTACGCAGTCAGGTCCGCGGGGCGATTATTCCCGGTCTGCTTGGCGTTGGCGAACCGCTGATTTACGGTGTCACCCTGCCCCGCATGAAACCGTTTGTTACCGCCTGTTTAGGCGGCGCGGCGGGCGGTTTGTTTATCGGCCTGATAGCCTGGTGGGGTCTGCCGATGGGCTTAAACAGCGCCTTCGGGCCGTCTGGTCTGGTGGCGCTGCCGCTGATGACTTCCGCGCAAGGCATCCTTCCGGCAATGGCGGTTTACGCTGGCGGTATTCTGGTGGCATGGGTTAGTGGGTTTATTTTCACCACACTCTTTGGCTGCCGTAACGTCAATCTGGACTGATTATGAAACGGACAATGCTCTATCTTTCTCTGCTGGCTATTAGCTGTAGCGTCAGCGCCGCAAAATACCCTGTTCTGACAGAAAGTAGTTGATCAAGTGTATGAGGCGTTAAAGCAGTAATAAAAAGGCCAGTCAGTTGTGTTACTGGCTGGCCTTTAATCAATGAATCAGAAACGCTTACAGCGCCATCAGCTTGTCCAGCGACGGTGCGAAGTAATAGCCGCCAGTGACCGGTTTGGTGAAACGCAACATCGCATCACGCTTACCATCAGTATCGCCAAACATGCTCAGCAGTTGCTGCTCAATGTTATGCAGACGCGCGCAGTAGGCGCAGAAGTACAGACCGTGAGTGCCACTGGCGGTGCCGTACGGCAGGCTCTGACGAACAATCTTCAGCCCTTTGCCATCTTCTTTCAGATCAACGCGGGTCAGGTGAGAGGTTTCCGGACGTTCGTCGCCGTCAATCTCTTCGTTGGCCTCTTTGGTGCGCCCGATCATCATCTCTTGATCGTGAACGCTCATCCGATTGAGCTGTTTCAGGTTGTGCTCCCAACGCTGCACAAACACATAGCTGCCGCCCGCATCCACGCCGTCTTTGATAACAGCCACTTCGCGGCGCGTCTCTTCACCCGCCGGGTTTTCTGTACCGTCAACAAAGCCGCTCAGGTCACGCTCTTCAACCCAACGGAAGCCGTGGATCTCTTCTTTCACTTCAATGCAGTCACCAAAGGCTTCCATCGCCGCCTGAGCGACAGAGAAGTTCACGTCGTGACGCAGAGAAAGAATGTGGATCAACACATCGAACTGGGTCGTCGGTGCAAGACCTTTACCGTAGCCCGGAAAATCTTTCAGCTCTTCGGCCCCAACGCCGCCGCTCAGAGCGCGCCAGGTATTGTTACCAAAGGCAACCACCGCACCAAGATGCGCGTCCGGGAATTTCGCTTCAAAAGTTGCCAGTTTGTCGGCAAATGTTTTACTGGCCGCACGCAGGGCGTCAACTTCCCCTTTCACGTTGGCTTCGATCCAAATCGCCGCGCGGCAATGTTCTGGCAAAATGCCACTCTGAACCTGAGACATTGTTCCTCCTGAAAATAATAATGCCACGCAATCCGTGGCATTGTTGGGCGCTATTTTACGTGTTTTTTCGCGGCGGCGGTTTGTTCAGACGCAAATTAACGCCGCCAGATAATTTTACTGACTTTCCAGTTTTTCAGGGTATCGTCCGAAGGCATTAACCCTTCAGGACCACTCCATTCCCCGCTGAACTGGTAGCTAATATGTTGACTGCCTTCGGCTTTACATTCGACGGCACGATTATCATCACTGTCGGCCTTTTGGCAATTGCCAAATGCTTTGCTGTAAAGGTCACTAAACGGTGTACCGATTTTAACACCGGTGTCAGCAGGAATATCGCTATCCAGCACATCAATGCGGCTGATCGTGCCTTGATCACCGTTAATCACCATCGCCACGTTGTCGCCTTTCATCACTTCAAAAAAGCGCACCACGTTGCCGTTCGCGGTTTTCATTCCGCTGCGCAGGCGATAATCGCCATCAAGCGCATCAGCAATGGCTTGTTCTTGCAGTGGTGTGGACGCCGTTAATTCACCCACGCCCTGCTCGCTCACTTTGGTGGATGATCCAAACCAGTTCCACGGGTTAGCGGCCGACCAGTTAACTGACGACATCGTGGAACAGCCGGTCAGCATCAACGGCATAGCGCATAACATTAAACGCAGCGATTTCATGTCACTTCCTTTGGTTATTCAATAACGTTGCTTGGAGTGCAAATTCACCAAAAAGTGCCGTTATTCTTTTTCTTCATTAAAACAAGCGCGTAAACGTCGATTGGTCAGCAGCCAGATTAACGCCACGATATCCGCCACTACCAGTGCCAGACCGATACCGCTAACGGATTCACCGTTCAGCCACAGCCACGGTTGCCAACAAAGTAAAACCACTTGCGCCAACAGCAACAGAAAATAGAGCACATGCCAGATACGGGGAAATGAAGCCCGCCGACCACTCAGCAAAAATGCCAGCACCGCCGGAATACCGGGAATCAACCCCAGCCAGAAATTATCGTGATCGGGATAAAACAGATTTAGCAGCGCAGTACCCTGCTCGCGCGACGCTCCGGCAATGACAAACAGCACCCAGGTTCGCGCCTGAAGCAATAGCACAAGCCAGAAGAGCAAGGGTAAACGCAGGCGACCGTGCGCATCATAATGGACAGGATAAAACTCAGTACTCTTCATCTTCAATCAAACGCTTACCCAGACTCAGCACGTCGGCGTGTTCATATCCCAGGCGTTCATACATTCCGAGCACCATGTCGTTATCTTCCGGCACGTTGATCTGAATTTTCGGACAGCCGCGAGCAATCAGCTTTTTCTCCAACCGATTAAGCAACGCATTAGCAATCCCACGCCCACGAAACTCGGGATGCACGCCAAGATAATAAGCAGACCCGCGATGCCCGTCATAACCGCCCATCACCGTTCCGACCACTTCACCGTTCACCTCAGCGACCAGAAACAAACTGACGTCATGGTTCATCTTACGCTCGATGTCCATTTCCGGATCGTTCCACGGACGCAGCAAGTCGCAACGCTCCCAAAGGGTGATGACCTCTTCGAAATCTTCCTGGCGAAATACGCGTATCTCCATGGTATTCGTTACCTTTTTGCGGGTTAAAAGGCTGATTATGGCGTGAACGGTCGAATTAGCCAATATCTGACGAAAATCGGTTGAAAAAGTGGCATAATGGGGAGTTGTCAACTATTGAAATGAAAAGTAAAACAATTCTCAACAGCAAACCGTCGTAACGGATTACGCGATACGATATAACATCTGGAACTTTATTATTACAACTCAGGCCGTATGAGCACTTTTAAACCACTAAAAACACTCACTTCGCGCCGCCAGGTGCTGAAAGCCGGTTTGGCTGCCCTGACGTTGTCAGGAATGTCGCAAGCCATCGCCAAAGAAGAACCGTTAAAAACCAGTAACGGACACAGCAAGCCGAAAGCAAAAAAAAGCGGCGGCAGACGTGTCGTTGTTCTCGATCCAGGCCACGGCGGGATTGATACCGGAGCGATCGGACGCAACGGTTCGAAAGAAAAACATGTGGTGCTGGCAATTGCCAAGAATGTCCGTTCCATATTGCGTAATCATGGCATTGATGCGCGTTTAACGCGTTCTGGCGATACGTTTATCCCACTGTACGATCGCGTTGAAATCGCCCATAAACACGGCGCAGACCTGTTTATGTCAATTCACGCCGACGGTTTTACCAACCCGAAAGCTGCCGGTGCTTCGGTATTTGCCCTCTCTAACCGTGGGGCAAGTAGCGCAATGGCGAAATACCTGTCTGAACGCGAAAACCGCGCCGATGAAGTTGCCGGTAAAAAAGCGACTGACAAGGATCACCTATTGCAGCAAGTGCTGTTTGATCTGGTGCAAACCGATACTATTAAAAACAGCCTGACGCTCGGCTCGCATATTCTGAAAAAGATTAAGCCGGTGCATAAACTGCACAGCCGCAATACCGAACAAGCCGCGTTTGTGGTGTTGAAATCGCCGTCGGTTCCGTCGGTGCTGGTGGAAACCTCGTTTATCACCAACCCGGAAGAAGAGCGGCTGTTAGGCACTGCAGCGTTTCGCCAGAAAATCGCCACAGCGATTGCCGAAGGCGTGATCAGTTATTTCCACTGGTTTGACAACCAGAAAGCACACTCGAGAAAGCGGTAAGTGATGAAACCCGACGCACACCAGGTTAAACAGTTTCTGCTCAACCTTCAGGATACGATTTGTCAGCAGTTGAGCGCCGTCGATGGCGCAGAATTTGTCGAAGATAGCTGGCAGCGCGAAGCTGGCGGCGGCGGGCGTAGTCGGGTTTTGCGTAATGGTGGTGTTTTCGAACAGGCAGGCGTCAACTTTTCACATGTCCACGGTGAGGCGATGCCTGCTTCCGCCACCGCTCATCGTCCGGAACTTGCCGGGCGCAGTTTCGAGGCGATGGGCGTTTCACTGGTAGTGCATCCGCATAATCCGTATGTCCCCACCAGCCACGCGAATGTGCGCTTTTTTATTGCCGAAAAGCCGGGTGCAGAGCCCGTCTGGTGGTTTGGCGGCGGCTTCGATTTAACCCCTTTCTATGGTTTTGAAGAAGACGCCATTCACTGGCACCGCACCGCCCGTGACCTGTGCCTGCCATTTGGCGAAGACGTTTATCCGCGTTACAAAAAGTGGTGCGACGAATACTTCTACCTCAAACATCGTAACGAACAGCGCGGCATTGGCGGGCTGTTCTTTGATGATCTGAACACGCCAGATTTCGACCACTGTTTTGCCTTTATGCAGGCGGTAGGCAAAGGCTACACCGACGCTTATTTACCAATTGTAGAGCGACGAAAAGCGATGGCCTACGGCGAGCGCGAGCGCAATTTTCAGCTCTACCGTCGCGGTCGTTATGTCGAGTTCAATCTGGTCTGGGATCGCGGCACGCTGTTTGGCCTGCAAACTGGCGGGCGCACCGAGTCGATCCTGATGTCAATGCCGCCACTGGTACGCTGGGAGTATGATTATCAGCCAAAAGATGGCAGCCCGGAAGCGGCTTTAAGTGAGTTTATTAAGGTCAGGGATTGGGTGTAACTCCCTCACCCCCACTCTCGCATCCGCTGATGCAGCGTCAGTGACGGCTTCTCGGCAAACAGTTGCTGATAATCCGTGGCAAATTGCCCAAGATGCCAGAATCCCCACTGCATGGCGGCGTCTTTTACCGTTGTGCTTTGTGACCACGGACTTATGAGTTCGCGGCGCACGGCGTTCAGGCGAATACGTTTCAGCCACGCGTTCGGACCAATGCCCAAAATGGCGTGAAACGCGTTTTGTAGCGTGCGGCGGCTGACATGCAGTTGATTACACAAGTCCAGCACCGTCACCGGTTCGGACATGTTTTCCAGCACATATTCACGGGCGCGGGAAAGCAATCGACGGTAACTCTGATGACTGATGCTTTCCGCCGTCACCATTGGCTGCGCTTCTTCCAGCATCGCCCCCATCGCCATTAGCAAATTATCCCCCAGCACTTTTCGCACTGCAGGCTGATGGAGATTTTCCGGGTTTTCGCAAAACGTCGCCAGCGCCTGTTGGACAAAGCCCCACAGAGCGGCTTTATGCTGCTCTTTCACTTCCAGCGCCGACTGGCTACGCAGCATATGTAATACCCGATCCGGATTATGCAAAAAGTTAGCCTGACGAGTGATGACATCTTCAGAAAGCACTACGCCAAGGATCGTGTAATCGTCCGGCGTACTTAATTCAAACTCGGTTCCACCAGGGCGCGTCGCAATTTCTGCGCTTCCCAGACATTGCGAACCGATAAATCCCTGCTCACCGCGCGTCGCCGGAATGCCAAACCAGAACGAGTTCGGCCAGACCAGGCACGACTGACGCAGCGCCAGACCAGTGTATTCACGAAAAACCTGAATATCATCGAGTAGAATTTCCGTAAATTCACCATGAAACTTGCCCGGATGCAGTTGATCGTAAATCTGCTGCCAGGCGGTAATTGTCAAAGCATGTTCATAGACGTCCGTTGTCTGTCGTTGATGAACATTATCCACTTCGACCTTCGGCGTGAGCTTCAGGTTTTCGGGTAAGGGTTCATGATAAAGATGGTGCAAATTGGCTGTACGGGTCTTTTTCATGATGTTAATGCCGGGTGTTGTAGGACACCCGGCACCTCCGACAGGTTAATGGGGCTTGAGACGGTAACGACTACTGCGTTTACGTAACGTCCCGGCAGAAAAGAGCTGTTCGAGCGCATTTCTGGCTTTTTCCAGCGGCCAGCCAAAGTGGGCAGCCACTTCTCCTGCCGTCATTCCCTGACGTACTGATGTTAACAGCGCCAACAACTCGTCAGCAGATTCCGCGACGATAACTGGCGCGTCGGGTTCCTTTACGGGTTGCTTCGGCTGGCGGTTAAAGCCAGTAACCAGCCACTGGGTGTCATCGTCTGGCCGACCGATCTCCTTACGGCTGATGACACGCCCGGTACGCATCGCGGCAGCACAACCTGCGTCCAGCGCCGCACGACACGCCGCCAGATCGCCTTCCACCACCAGCGTTAGGCGACCAGGGTCAAGCACTTCGTGACTGAGCAGACGAACGTTAGCTGCTTTGAGCATGGCATCAGCTGCATCTATCGCGGCGACCATGCCGTCCACTTCCAGCAATCCCAGTGCATTGATCATCGGCAACCTCCGTTACGCACGCTGGATTGGATTACGCGCGATTTCCAGCACTGCATCGGTAAAGGCGTTACAGGCTGCTTTACACGCGGCCTGGCTACCGGTTAAAAATGCTGCCGAGTAGTTGGTTTCAGACGGTGGCGGGACATAGGTCACCAACTGCACGTCGGCAGATTTCAACGCTGCATCAATGCCGTAGGTCGCTTCCAGCGGCGGTGCCACCAGATACGCCATCGGATCGCCAAGCGTGATCCCGGCGGTTGATGAGAGATAAGAACCGGTACGCGAAACTACATGTGCCAGGAAGGCTGTGTTTTCTGCGTCGTTTGCCCACTGGAAAGCAGCGCCATTTTCAATATTCGCAACCATCGCATCCAGACCAGCACGCACTTCCGCCGGGTTTGGTCCACCAAGCATAATCAGCACCTCACCGGCAGTCGGTGACGGGCCGTGTGCAGCGCCCGCATACAGCGAGCGACCATATACCACTTCGACCATCGCCTGCTTGGTCGCTTCGTCAGCCGCAATGTAGGTGACGTCATCTGAATCAGCAGAAATCAGCCCGAGGCTACGAATATGCGGCGGCAATTTCAGTTCACGTGCAAATTCGGCGTTAACGGAGGCAATCACCCGCATGGCGGTTACCGACGGTCGAATCAAATCTAAAGCTGGCATGATGCCTCCTTATCGGGTCATGTTGATGCCGGATGCTTTCTGCTCCAGCATACGTTTCGCCAAATCCACAATGACGGCTGCGGCTTCAACCGGCGGCGTGCCGCCCTGGTGAATATTAGATATACAGGTGCGATCGGCCTCAACGGTGGTCGCCATACGCGGCGAGTAAACGGCGTAGCAGGAGAGGCTTTCTGACTGCCCCAACCCCGGACGTTCGCCCACCAGCAGGATCACTACTTTCGCGCCTAGGATCTCACCGATCTGATCTTCAATCTTCACGCGACCATAACGTACAAAGAATGGCGTACCGACTTTCAGCCCGGCTTGCTTCAGGCCCGCCATCAGCGGCGGCAGGATCTCTTCGTAGTTCACGGTGATCGCATCAGTTGACAGGCCATCAGAAATAACGACCTGCACGTCCGGATTAGCAACACACTGTGCTTTCAGCGCTTCAACAGCTTCTGCACACAGGCGGCGGCCCATATCCGGACGAGTCAGGTAGAGATTTTTGTCGCTGATTTCGGAGCGGACTTCCAGCAAGCCCTGCGCTTTCACCCACTCTTCCGGTACTTCTTTCAGAACGGTATCTTTCGAACGAGAGTGATCGGCCAGGAAACGCAGCAACGCCTGGGTGCGCGGACGCGGACCGGCACGACCGGTACAAACGCGGGCCACGGTGCTGCGACGCAGTTCTGTTAATACGTCTGCGCGATGCGGGTTTTCAACACCAATCCACGCTTTTGCTTCCGCAGAACCTAAATCCAGCGCGCAGCTTTCCGAGGTCACCGGTGCCGCACAGTTGGTGGTGGCGCACTTTGCTTCTGACGGCGCGGGGGCCGCTTGTCCCATTGACGCCATCACGCTGCGTACAATTTCTTCAATCTGTTTTTGATCCATGATGTGTTATCTCCGCGTCATCAGAAGAACAGTGACGGATCGCCCGCCCGTTTGGTCAGGCGACCGTTTGCCATAATGCCCATGCTTTCCAGCCAGCGTTCAAACTCCGGTGACGGGCGCAGGTTGAGTAACTGACGCACAGTGGCTGTGTCGTGGAATGCGGTGGTCTGATAGTTGAGCATGATGTCATCGCCCAGCGGCATCCCCATGATGTAGTTGCAGCCTGCGGTGGCGAGCAGGATCATCAGGTTTTCGTTGAGGTTCTGGTCAGCGTCAGCGTGGTTGGTGTAGCAGCAGTCACAGCCCATAGAGATGCCGCTCAGCTTACCCATAAAGTGATCTTCTAAGCCTGCGCGGATAATCTGGCGGTCGTTGTAGAGATACTCCGGCCCAATAAAACCGACCACGGTGTTGACGATAAACGGATCGTAATGACGCGCCAGCCCATAGTTACGCGCTTCCATCGTCACCTGGTCTGCGCCGAAGTTAGCGCCAGCGGATAGCGCCGAGCCTTGTCCGGTTTCGAAGTAGAGACAGTTTTCCCCGGCGATACGGTTGAACTCCGCGCCCACTGCGCGTGCTTCAGCGAGCATCGCCAGCTCTACGCCAAACTCTTTCAGCCCTTTTTCGCTGCCGCAGATACTCTGGAAAATCAGCCCGCCTGGTGCGCCACGACGGATCGCTTCGATCTGGGTGGTGACGTGCGCCAGTACGCAGCCCTGAGTTGGGATGTTGAATTTGTCGATCACGCCATAGATGGTATCCAACACGCGGCTTAAGTTTTCCACGTCGTCAGTCACCGGGTTAACGCCGATCACCGCATCGCCCACCCCGAAGGAAAGCCCTTCGTAGATTTGCGCGGCGATACTTTGCACGTCGTCACGGGTATCATTCGGCTGCAAACGGGCGCTAAAGGTGCCCGGAATACCAATGGTGGTATTGGCCTTTTTGATCACCGGCATTTTCTTCGCGCCGTAGATCAGGTCCGCGTTGGAGCAAATCTTCGCTACCGCCGCCACCACTTCCGAGGTCAGCCCTTTGCGGGTAAAGGCAATGTCGTCCACGCTGGTTTCATCGCTCAGCACATACTCACGCAGTTCGCTGATGCTCCAGTTTTTAATCTGGTTGTAGGCCGTTTCGTTAACGTCGTCCTGAATCAGCCGCGTCACGCAGTCATCTTCATAGGCAATCACCGGATTATTGCGGATGTCCGCTACGGTCATTTCCGACAACACCTGCTTTGCCGCCACGCGCTCCTGTGAGCTTGCCGCAGCAACGCCCGCCAGCACATCCCCCGAACGCAGTTCGTTGGCTTTAGCCAGCACCTCTTTTACATCCTTAAACTGATATACATTGCCGAACAATGTGGTCTTTAGTTTCATAAGTCGTTCCCTCAGGAAGGAAATGCGAGTGATTTCACCGTCACCGGCACAACCGATCCGCCAAAAAGAGGCGTACCAATGTCGATATAGTCCCCCGCGCGGACAATCACTTCGTCAATGACTGCCAACGGGAGTTGTTGTAGCTGTGGGCGCAACAACATGCCCAGAGCTTTACCAAAGTCCTGCCCGGCCACCACCAGCAGGGGATGCGGATTCGGAAAACGCGCGACGAAATCGACCAGCGCGTTGATGACCGTCAGTACCGCGGCGTAACGCACAGGCAGCGAGGCGGGAAGCGCCAGCACATACGCGTCAGTTTTGGGGCAAAGATCCAGTTGAATCAGCGCCTGTTGCCAGGCACTGACCAGATCCGTTTCATCAATCGGGATCGCCACCGGCAAATTGCGCAGCGGCAGTTGTACGCCCTCCAGCCAGATTGTGCTGCCAGAGAGCGAAAGGGTATGAGCACCCGCGCCAATCACCGTGGCGCGCACGGTTTGCGCCGGAAACTGCACGTTCATCTCACGCAGA
Organism: Escherichia coli DSM 30083 = JCM 1649 = ATCC 11775; assembly: GCF_003697165.2. Classification (GTDB taxonomy): domain Bacteria; phylum Pseudomonadota; class Gammaproteobacteria; order Enterobacterales; family Enterobacteriaceae; genus Escherichia; species Escherichia coli. The sequence goes on along the minus strand of NZ_CP033092.2, from coordinate 1,444,833 downwards.
CGCGGATGGTCATGCAGCGCCGTTGCCAGAAGCGGGCCTATATCGGCAAAACAGAACGGGTCGGCGGGCTGGTGGCGATAACATTCGCCCACGCCGCCAGAAAGCGTAATGATTTCGGGCGTAACACCTGCGGGCAGCAAACCGGTTTGCATCAATGCCTGCGCGAGCGGCGAGAGCGTTCCGTCAATCACTTCGACAATCAGCTCTGCCATCCGGCGAGTAACCTGCACCAGCTGCGCGCCGGTCAGCGAACGGGCGTCAGTACCGGCACCGAAGCACTCATCCACAATCATCTGCCCCGGTTTATGAGCGTAAACCACGCGCCCCTGGCTGTCGGTTTCCAGCAGGCGACCGCCGACGTTGAGGCAGGCAGTGCCGCTGATTTTTCCGGCATCGAACAGGGCGTAGTTCGCGGTGCCACCCCCGATATCGATATTCAGGACCCGACACAGCCGTTGTTCAGAAAGGGTTTGCGCCCCGGCACCGTGTCCGGCGATCACGGATTCAAGATGCGGCCCGGCGCTGGCGACGACAAAATCGCCCAGCGACCGGGAGAGCGCCATCACCGCCGGGCGAGCGTTGCGGGTTTTTGCGCTTTCACCGGTGATAATGATGGCACCAGAATCAACGCTTTCCGGCGCAATGCCCGCAGCCTGATATTGCTCGAGGATTAAGGTTTTCAGTTCCGCTTCTTTTAAACCACCCTGTTTATCGACAGGGGTAAAAAACACCGGGCTTTGCCAGCTAATTTCGCGTTTGATGAATTCGTAGCGCGGCACCTGCGACACCGCCGCACGGTTAACCAGCTCCAGGTGGGAGAAGATCACCTGGGTGGTGGTGGTGCCGATATCGATACCGACGCTCAGTAGCTGGCGAGTGTTCACGATTGCGCCTCCGCTTCAGTTTTAGCCGCGGTCGCGTCTTCTTTTGGCACCAGCATCATCGCCACGCCAATTGCCGTTACGCCGCCGATCAATTTGCCGACAATCATCGGGAAGATCATGGCGTTCATGTTGGCAGCGGCGAAGCCTAAATGGTCGCCCAGGGCGAAAGCAGCGGAAACGGCGAAGGCGCAGTTGATGACTTTGCCGCGGGTATCCATCTGCTTCATCATGCCAAACATCGGAATGTTGTTGGCAAGCGTTGCCACCATGCCGGCTGCCGCGATATTGTTCATATTCAGCACGTTACCGACACTCATCAGCGGTTTTTCAAACCAGCGAGTCAGCAGCAGTACCATCGGATACGCCCCTAACAGAACGCAGGAGATCGAGCCGATAACTTCAATGGCGCGCATCACTTCACCGGGTTTATCGCCAGGGGCCATAAAGATAGGATCAAGACCCGGGATCAGTTCCCAGCCAAGGAGGAATTTCACTACCGCAGCGGCAAGACCGAGGGTGATCAATGCAACGAGGAATTTGGCGAAGATCTGGAAGCCGTTGATCATTTTTTCCGGGATGAATTTCAGTCCCAGCGCCACCAGCACCGCAACGATAAGTACCGGGATCATGTTCATCAGGATCAGCGCAAAGGTGAATTCAACAGGCTGGCCGTTGATCTGCACACCGGAGTACATCGCTACCAGACCACCAGCGATACAGCCAATCGGAATGGTCACTATGCCCGCCAGCACGCCGAGCGCCAGATAACGACGGTCAGAAGGTTCGATAATGCCGAGCGCCACTGGAATGGAAAACACAATCGTTGGCCCCATCATCGACCCGAGAATTAACCCAGAGTATAGCCACGCTGCTACGTCACCGCCCGCCAGCTCTTTGGCGAGGAAGAAGCCGCCCATATCGCACGCCAGCAGTGTTCCGGCGAACATTGACGGGTTTGCGCCGAGCATTTCGTAAACCGGGATAATCACCGGTCCGAGAACGTGGGCCAGTACCGGTGCCAGTGCGGTCATACCGACCATCGCCAGGCCCAGAGCGCCCATTGCCATAAAGCCTTCTTCGAACTGACCGCCGGATCCTTCGATACTTTTACCGAACTTACCGAGGAAACGAGCAGAACCGCCGAACTGCGACAGGATCCTGTCTACGGCAGCTATCAGCATAAAGAACATCATGATGTACATGATGATTTCGTTAATTCCCATCGCCTTTACTCCCTGTTAGTTGTTATTTATTGGCGGATGCGGCGTGAACGCCTTATCCGCCCTACATGTGCAATCCCGAAGGCCAGATAAGACGCGGCAAGCGTCGCATCCGGCAATTGCACCGCGCCACTGGCGGATGCGGCGTGAACGCCTTATCCGCCCTATATGTGCAATCCCGTCGGCCGGATAAGACGCGGCAAGCGTCGCATCCGGCATTTATTGCGCCGCTGCGTACAGGCCGACAATCTGCTCCAGGCTGGCGGTACGCGGGTTACTGCGCAGACAAATATCTTCCAGCGCGGCCTGCGCCCATGCGCCGTAATGCGCAGATGTCGCACCAACATCGCCCAGTCGTTTACCAATCCCAACTTCAGCAATCAGCTCACTTACCGCGTTAATAGCGTCACGATCGTCGGATTTTTTAGTTCGCAGCGCCCGACCAATCTGACTAAACCGATCACGACAAACCATCCGGTTAAATTCCATCACCGTTGGCAACAACATGGCGTTCGCCAGACCGTGCGGAATATGCAGCGCCGCCCCTGGCTGATGCGCCATCGCGTGGCATAACCCAAGCCCGGCGCTGGAAAACGCCATTCCCGCCATACATGAAGCCAGCAACATGCTCTCGCGCGCGGCAAGGTCATGGCCGTAGCCCACCGCTTTCGGCAGTGATTTGCCAATCATCGCAATGGCACCAATCGCCAGGCTGTCGGTAAACGGTGTAGCGTTCAGCGCGCTGTACGCTTCAATGGCATGGGTTAACGCATCAATGCCAGTCATCGCCGTGACATGCGACGGCACGCCTTCGGTCAGCGCAGCGTCGAGAATCGCCACATCCGGCATCAGCGAGGCATGGGCTAACACCTGTTTGCGCCCGCTTACCGCATCGATAATCACCGTCACGTTAGTCGTTTCAGAGCCGGTTCCGGCGGTCGTTGGAATGGCAATCAACGGCAGGCGCGGTTGCAGGACGCTGGTTTCTGACATTTCTGCCAGCGTGCTATCGGGGTTCGTCACCAGCAACGCAACGGCTTTCGCCGCATCCAGCACCGAGCCGCCGCCAAACGCGATCACCCCGTCACAACCTGATTCACGCAACTGCGCCACGGCTGCACACACGTCGGTGATGCACGGTTCGCCCACCGGACATGGCCAGAGCGTCATGGCGATACCTTTAACGGCCAGGCTACGTGTCAGCCCGGCGGTCATCCCTGCCTGATGCAAAAAGCTGTCTGCCATCACGAACAGATGTTTCAACCCACGCGTTTGCGCTTGCTGCCCGCAACTGCTCACCGCGCCCGGACCGCAAAGCGTCACCGGTGGAACGCTAAATGTTTTTACCCGTTGCAGATTCAGGGTATCGAACGCCTGAAAAAGCGCCGTTTGCAATTCACTTTGCATAGATCCCCTCCGCTTTCTCTCGCCCACTACTGGCGATTGCCAGCGGGGTCATAAACAAACTGTGCTGCGGTAAATGCACCTGTAACGCCGGAAATTGTTTGCAAAACAGCGCAGCTACGCCCGGTTGCATACAGGAACCGCCCGCCAGCCATAAATCCGTAATGCCCTGCCCTTCAATATGCCGGGCCACAATGTCCGCCATTTTTTCGTACACCGGTTTCACCGCGGGCCAAATCTCGTCACCGTGACCGCGTTTGTACTGCTCTGCCTCTTCCAGCGAAATACGGCGATTTCCGGCGAGAGTCAGAGAGATGTGATGTCCGCCGGTGGCTTCATCCGCCGAGTACGTCACCTTGCCCTTTTTCACGATGGCAATACCAGTAGTGCCACCGCCGATATCCACTACACCGGCGTTGTCCAGTTGCAGCAGATCCGCGACTGCGGTTGGCTCATCCAGCACATGGCTCACTTCCAGTCCAGCAGACTCCAGCACGTTGATGGAAATACGCGGGTCCGTACCAGGAGGAAATGAGGTCGCCGCATGGCTAAAACGGCGACCGAATTGCTGCTCAAGGGTGTCGAGATGGCGACGAACAATGGTGACCGCACCGAAGAAATCCCAGACGATGCCGTCGCGGACCACATCGGCCCAGTCGAGGCATACCGCCACCGGCTGACCGTCGCGGTCGACAACCATCGACACCACATCGCAAGTGCCCAGATCCACCCCCAGCCACAGCGGAGATTCCGTCGCGGCAGGCGTCTGGTTACACAGCGTTGCCGCCGTTTGCAGACGTGGGGTGAGCCATTGTTCATCGTGCGCCATCGGTTACTCCTTAAACAATGCGAAACGCATCGACTAATACACAGCGACGCAGACGGACAAACGTCCGCGCGCTGGTTACCCCTTCACCGGTTGGCGTGGTGATGGTCATCGTGGTCCAGCCTTCCCCGCCCAGCCCCAGCCCGGCAATACACGGTCCGTTCTTAACGAAAATGCTGGTATCAATGGCGTTCGCCATCTGGTTCATGTTTTCGATATTGCGCGAGTGCATTGCCGCCGTGTGGTGGCAACCGCCTTCCAGTTTCACCGCCAGCGCAATGGCATCCGCCACGTTGGCGACGCGCACGACGGGCAGCACCGGCATCATCAGTTCGGTCACGGCAAACGGATGTTCTGCGGTGGTTTCTACAAACAGCAGTCGCGTTTGTTCCGGAACTTTAAGGCCGATTGCCGCCGCGATTTTCGCCGCATCGCGACCAACCCAGTCACGGCTGACGGTGCCTTTTCCGCGCTCGTCGATATTTTTCAGCAACACCGGTTGCAGTTGCTGCGCCTGCTCTGCGGTCAGTTTCACCGCATGCTGGCCTTCCATCAGACGCATCAGTTCATCGGCTACGCTATCAACAACAATCAGTACCTTTTCGTCGGCACAAATGATGTTGTTATCGAAAGACGCGCCTTTGACGATGGACTGAGCAGCACGGGCGAGGTCGGCGGTTTCATCCACCACTACCGGCGGGTTGCCAGCGCCTGCGGCAATCAGACGTTTATTGGTGTGTTTGCGCGCCGCTTCCACTACCGCTTCGCCGCCGGTCACCACCAGCAGGCCGATACCCGGAAACTTGAACAAGCGTTGCGCGGTTTCGATATCCGGATTTGCTACGGTAACCAGTAAGTTTTCCGGCCCGCCTGCGGCAACAATCGCCTGGTTGAGCAGCGTGATCGCCCGCTGGGAGACTTTTTTCGCCGCCGGATGCGGGGCAAAAATGACGCTGTTGCCCGCGGCAATCAGGCTGATGGCGTTGTTAATTACGGTTGCCGCCGGGTTAGTGGAAGGCGTCACCGAAGCCACCACGCCCCAGGGTGCGTTTTCAATTAGGGTCAGGCCGTTGTCGCCAGTCAGCACTTGCGGAGAGAGGCACTCAACGCCTGGTGTGCCGCGCGCCTGAGCGACGTTTTTGGCAAATTTATCTTCAACGCGCCCCATGCCGGTTTCACTGACGGCAAGTTCCGCTAAATCTCTGGCGTGTTTTTCGCCTGCTTCACGAATGGCAGCAATGGCTAACTGGCGCATTGCCACGCTTTTTAACCCTTGCTGGGCGACTTTGGCTGCCGCAACGGCGTCATCCAGGGACGCGAAAACGCCCATCTCATGAACGGCGGCGGGCGGCGTGTCACTGCTTTGCATTTTCAGCAGTACCGCTTTCACCACCTGTTCAATATCCTGTTGATTCATGATGTTCTGCCTTATTTGTGGAAAATGACCTGACCGCCAGACACCACCTCATCGACGATGCCAATCACGCACAGATCGACCGGTGACGTTTCGCTTTTATGCGCCTGGCGGGCGGAACTGCCACTCACCAGTAACACCCACTCCCCGGTTCCCGCGCCAATATTGTCGATGGCGACGGCGCATTGCCCGTCAGGATTACCTTGTGGATCAATCATTTCCACCATCAGCAATTTGTCATGCGCCAGTCCGTGATGGCGTACGGTACAAACAATTTGTCCAGTGACGACTGCCAGTTTCATACCCGCCTCCGTGGCGTATTTCAGGTAAAAGCTCCCCCTACCCTCCGCAGAAGGTAAAATGAAAAAGGAGAGAGCGTGACGCCCGAATCGACGTCACACAGGGTGATTACAGGTTGCTGCTATCGCCTTTCAGGCCGATCGGGAAGACTTCTTCCAGGTCGCCGTGCGGACGCGGGATAACGTGTACAGATACCAGCTCGCCGATACGCTGTGCCGCTGCGGCACCTGCATCGGTCGCGGCTTTACAGGCTGCAACATCACCACGAACCATGGCAGTACACAGGCCGCCGCCAATCTGCTTAACACCAACCAGCTTGACGCGCGCAGCTTTAACCATCGCGTCAGAAGCCTCTATCAGTGCAACCAGGCCCCGGGTTTCGATCATTCCTAATGCTTCCATTGTGCTTTCCTCTTTATCAGGGTCCAGAACGGGACCGTTCATTCAACCAGTGTTTGTAAACTGCTTTCGCGGTTCACTTCTGTCTGACGCGGCACAGCTGCCACCAGCGCCAGTTCGATAATTTCCTGCACGCTACAACCACGAGAGAGATCGTGCATCGGCGCGGCAAGTCCTTGTATCAATGGCCCGACGGCACGATATCCGCCAAGTCGTTGTGCGATTTTGTAGCCAATATTTCCGGCTTCCAGCGACGGAAAAACCATCACATTAGCTTTGCCCTGTAACGGGCTGGCAGGCGCTTTTTGCGCCGCCACTTCCGGCACGAAGGCGGCGTCAAACTGCAACTCGCCATCGACAACCAGCTTTGGTGCGCGCTCACGGACGATTTCTGTCGCCTGCTGGACGTTGGCAACGCAGGGGTGACGGGCACTACCGTTACTGGAAAACGACAGCATCGCCACGCGCGGTTCTTCTCCGGTGATGGCGCGCCAGGTTTCGGCGCTGGCAAGCGCGATATCCGCCAGTTGTGCCGCCGTCGGCTGCGGCACCACGCTGCAATCGGCAAAGCCCAACGCCGGACCGCTGTACTGTGGCAGCATCAGGAAAATGGATGAGAGCGTTTTACAGCCTGGCTGCAAGCCGATAATGCGTAATCCGGCACGCAGCACATTCGCCGTGGAAGAGAGGTTGCCCGCGATACAGACATCCGCTTTACCGGCGCTGACCATTGCGGCGGCGAACATCAGCGGATCGGTAAGTTTTTCCAGCGCATCCGGCGGCGTTTTTTCGCCCGCGCGGGCCAGCCAGCGATGAGCAAATTCTTCCCGCATTGCGAGGTTGCCATGCGGATCTATCACCTGTAGCCCGTCCATCGCCACGCCGTGACTGAGCGCAAACTGACGAAGTTCAAACGGATTGGCGACCAGAATGGGCGTTGCCAGACCTTGTTGATGTAAATATTGCGCAGCTTTCAGCACACGTTGATCTAACGCATCCGGAAAAACTACTCTGGCGGGCGCTCGCAACGCCAGTTCACGACAACGTTTAATAATCATTGCGTTTCCCCCAGTCGTTGTTGGATCTGCTTCACCGTTAGCGGCTGCTTCGTTACGCTCAGGATCATCATCACGTAGACCGTGCTGGAAAGGCGGTTCAGCGCCTGCAAAATGTCCGGGCGTAATACTTCAAAGCTGCGGGTGATAAAGACCTGCGCCGCTACGGTTTCGGTTTCCCGCACTTTGGTGCGTAGCAGATTCAGCAACGCCGCATCGCGCCCGTGGCTGGCTTCCGGCACCAGATGATCGTGGTCGAGATAACGCAGCGGCTGGTGAGAAAGCCGATGCAGATCTTCGTCAGAAAGCCCGACAATCGCCTGGCAGGCCAGCGGTTCCCCCAGCGCATCGGCACGCATAATGTTGCCAAGACGCGAACGGATATCCGCCAGCCACGGCTGCCACGGTTCCGCCAGTTCAATTTGCAGCCACACTGCCAGCGCAATGGTGCTGTCGAGAACAGCGCGAAAAGCCAGGCGCGGATCGCTTTTGGCGACCATTTTTTCCGCCGACAGGTGAGTCAGCGTATCCGGCTTTTTTGCTACCGGCTGGCGGCACAGTTCGCAGCACGCCTGCGGATGTTCATCGCTACTGGTCAGTCCGTGAACGGGCTGCGGCTGCTGCTGTTCATCGTCAACAAACAGGCGGCCCTGCTCGTCAATAAACTTGATGCGCAGATGGCGGCTTTCCAGTAACTCCCGGGCAGAGGGCGTCAGGCGACTGTCCGCAGGGAGATGGATCTCTGCGCCTTCGCTGAGCGTATGGTTCGCTCTTAGCCATGCTTCGGTGATGAAATCTTTCATAGGGATTGCCAGTTAGCCGGCCAGGCGACATACAGGAATTTCACGCTGGATGTCGTACCAAATTCGATACTGGAGCCTTTCGGGATAAACATCACATCGCCCGCTTTGGCGATCATAGTTTCGCCTTCGTGGCGAACATGCAGCTCCCCTTCCAGCACCATGTCGATTTCGTCGTAGTTCAGGGTCCACGGAAAGAAGGCGTTCTCCCACTGCATGAAACCAGCGGCCATACTGCTGCCGTCGTCTCCGGTCACGAGATCAGTCAAGCCTACGCAGTGCGGTTGTGCGCCGTCGAAACGACCAAACTTGACGCTGCTGCCATCAATAACTTTGATGCCGCCTTTGCCGGTCACCGATTTAAAGCTCGGCTGCAGTGCACCCTGTTCCAGCGACTGTTTTTCCTTCATCACTTTTTCCATCAGCTGCGCGACCAGGCTTTCGGTAAACTGACCTTCCGGCAGTTGGGCGATAATGGTTTCACGGATGCGCTGGCTTTCGGTTTTATCGGCTGATGCGCTGGCGGGAACAGACGCCGTTACCGGGATCGATTCATCACATTCGGTGATGGTAAAACCCAACAGATCAGCCATTTCACGAGCTTCCGGGGTAATAATGCTGGCGCGCAGAACCACGGACATTGCCAGTTCGCCGCGCGCGTGTGCTTCACGAATATCATTCGCTGTGATGAGTTTTTTCACCTGCTTCCTCCTGTTTGGTGAGAGATGCCAGATAATCCACCAGTTGCTGCACGCTTTGCGGGTCGTGGCTGTTTAGCTCGAAAATCGGCTCTTCGAAGCCCGTCTCAAGCAATAACTTTCGCGTTGCGGCGACGTCAGCATCTGGCATGTCCGTTTTACTGATGACGGCGATTTGCCGTTTGCTGACGCCAATATCCAGCAACCCGGCAGGCAACCGACTTTCCGGGTCATTCGCGCCGTGGACATAGATCAGCATGTCCACATCCTGTAGCGTGGTAATTAAGGCGTGATACCAGCGGGGATGGCTAAAATATTCACCCGGCGTATCAATATCGCCATTATCATTAAATTCCACGGCCTGTGTTTTTCTTGCGAGGGTATAATTCCCCTGCAACGCATTAAATAACGTTGTTTTTCCTGCCCCGACGGTACCCACAAACGCAATTCGTTTCATGAATGCCCCATATTAACTTTTGGTCATTTCACAAAGCGTATAATTTAATAAGCGTCCTAAACCACTGACGGTTTGTGATAACGCTTCTTCTACTGCGCCCACCGAACCATAAATCACCAGCGCGCCGCTAAAACGGTCGAGAAAACCGATATGCACACCGGCGGCTTTCAACGCTAAATCACCGGCGATCATCGCCGTTTCTCCGGGAGTTAGCGTCATAATGCCGATTGCGCCCGCATCCGGAACGCCGATTTTCTTCGCCAGTTCCTCGCCGGGATGCGCGATGAGATGCGCCAGTGTGACCTGTTTACCGGGCACAAATTCCTGAATGATGCGTTCTTTATCCATGAGTCGCCGCCTGTGAAAAACTTTCGTGTATCGTGACAATTTTTCGTCAGAGTAAATAACAAAATTCGGCAAGCGCGTTTAAAAGGTGAGGTAGATCACTAAGAATGGAGAGATATTTGCTGTGGTGCATAAACTTTCATATGCAACGCATGAATATAAATAAAATAATATCGAGATATTTTATATACTGATTTTTTTATTATTCGCAAACTCAGTAATAAACTTTACTAATATATTGCAGCTAAACCGCTTACCCTGAATATTCAGGGTAAGCGTGAGAGTTAAAAAAGAATTACAGCGGTTGGGTTTGCGCTTCAACCACGGCCAGCGCCACCATGTTGACGATACGACGTACCGATGCGATCGGCGTTAACACGTGAACCGGTTTCGCCACGCCCATCAGCACCGGACCGACAGTCACACCTTCCGAGCTGGAAACGCGCAGTAAGTTGTAACTAATGCGGGCAGCTTCCATGTTCGGCATCACCAGAATATTAGCGGAACCTTTCAAAGGGCTGTCCGGCATACGGTCGTTGCGAATCGCTTCCACCAGCGCTGCATCGCCGTGCATTTCACCATCAATCATCAGTTCTGGCGCACGTTCCCTGACCAGTTCCAGCGCCTGACGCATTTTGCTCGACGACGGGCAGTCAGAAGAACCAAAGTTGGAGTGCGACAACAGAGCCACACGCGGTTCAATACCAAAACGACGAACAGTTTCTGCCGCCATCAAGGTGATCTCCGCCAGCTCTTCTGCATCAGGCTCATCATTGACGTAGGTATCGGCAATAAAGGTGTTACCACTCGGCAACAGCAGCGCGTTCATTGCACCTGCGGTGTGAACGCCATCGCGATAACCAAAGACATTTTTCACCACGCTAAAGTGTTCATGATAATCGCCCACCGTACCGCAAATCATTGCATCGGCTTCGCCACGCTGAACCATGATCGCGCCGATCACTGTCGGGTTACTGATCAGCGCACGCTGCGCCTGCTCCTGAGTGACACCGCGACGCTTCATGATCTGGAAGTATTCGGTCCAGTACTCTTTAAAACGCGGATCGGATTCGTTATTGACGATCTCAAAATCAACGCCCGACTTGATCTGCAAGCCCAGTTTCTGAATGCGCATTTCGATCACGTTCGGACGACCAATAAGGATCGGTTTCGCCAGTCCCAGCGTTACCAGTTCCTGAGTGGCATGCAGAACGCGCGCCTCTTCCCCTTCCGGCAGAACTACGCGCTTCGGCGCTTTGCGAGCCTGGGAGAAAATCGGCTTCATAAACAGGTTAGTTTTGTAAACGAACTCTGTCAGCTTGTCGATGTAGACGTCGAAATCAGCAATCGGACGCGTCGCCACGCCCGACTCCATCGCCGCTTTCGCCACCGCAGGAGCGATCTTAACGATCAAGCGCGGATCAAACGGTTTTGGAATGATGTATTCCGGACCAAAGCTCAGATCCTGATCGCCATACGCTGAAGCCACCACTTCACTCTGTTCCGCATGGGCCAGTTCTGCAATCGCGCGTACCGCCGCCAGTTTCATCTCTTCGTTGATGGCGGTTGCGCCAACGTCCAGCGCGCCACGGAAGATAAACGGGAAGCAAAGGACGTTGTTCACCTGGTTCGGGTAGTCGGAACGGCCGGTACAGATGATGGCATCCGGACGCACTTCTTTCGCCAGCGGCGGCAGAATTTCCGGTTCCGGGTTCGCCAGCGCCAGGATCATTGGCGCACGGGCCATTTTCTTCACCATTTCCTGGGTCAGCACTTTCGGGCCGGAACAGCCGAGGAAAATATCCGCGCCTTCAATCACATCATCGAGGGTACGTTTACCGTCATCCACCACCGCGTATGCAGCTTTGGTTTCCGCCATGTTTGGCTCACGGCCCTGATAGATAACGCCTTTTGAATCGCAAACCACGATGTTATGTTTTTGCAGACCCAGCGCTACCAGCAGGTTCATACAGGCGATTGCTGCGGCACCCGCGCCAGAAACCACCATCCGCACGTCGGAGATGTTTTTCTCCACCACGCGCAAGCCGTTGAGGATGGCGGCAGTGCTGATAATTGCCGTGCCGTGCTGATCGTCGTGGAATACCGGAATATTCATCCGCTCGCGCAGTTTCTGTTCAATATAGAAACATTCTGGCGCTTTAATGTCTTCGAGGTTGATGCCGCCGAAGGTCGGTTCGAGCGCAGCGACGACTTCAATAAATTTGTCCGGGTCGAGTTCATCAACTTCAATGTCAAATACATCAATCCCGGCGAATTTCTTAAACAGAACGCCCTTGCCTTCCATCACCGGTTTGCCTGCCAGCGCGCCAATGTTGCCTAACCCCAGCACCGCCGTACCGTTAGAGATCACCGCTACCAGGTTACCGCGCGCGGTATATTTGTAGGCTTTTAACGGGTCTTTTTCGATTTCAAGACAAGGTGCGGCAACGCCTGGTGAGTAGGCCAGCGCCAGATCGCGCTGCGTTGCCAGAGGCTTGGTTGGAGAAACCTGGATTTTCCCTGGAACTGGAAATTCATGGAAATCAAGTGCACTTTGTTTTAACTGGTCATCCATTTGGTTGTTCCTTTCACGTAACGTTCACAAATAAAGTGTGTGGGCAACAGCCCCTGTCCACAACGTGGCGCACATTATTACCCTGCCGGAGTCTACAGACTTTGAGCAAGTCCAAACTCTCACCATTAATATAATGTTTTGGTAATAATCCTATAACACTGATGTTACCTGCTTAATCCAGCAATACCATGCCTGTCTGCTATGCTTTTTTGATGCGTTTAGCGAAATTTCTCAGAAGTGTGAATTAACGCACTCATCTAACACTTTACTTTTCAAGGAGTATTTCCTATGAACGAGTTAGACGGCATCAAACAGTTCACCACTGTCGTGGCAGACAGCGGCGATATTGAGTCCATTCGCCATTATCATCCCCAGGATGCCACCACCAATCCTTCGCTGTTACTCAAGGCTGCCGGATTATCACAATATGAGCATTTAATAGACGATGCTATCGCCTGGGGTAAAAAAAATGGCAAGACCCAGGAACAACAGGTGGTCGCAGCGTGTGACAAACTGGCGGTCAATTTCGGTGCTGAAATTCTCAAAATCGTACCCGGTCGCGTGTCAACAGAAGTTGATGCACGCCTCTCTTTTGATAAAGAAAAGAGTATTGAGAAGGCGCGCCATCTAGTGGACTTGTATCAGCAACAAGGCGTTGAGAAATCGCGCATTCTGATCAAGCTGGCTTCGACCTGGGAAGGAATTCGCGCGGCAGAAGAGCTGGAAAAAGAAGGTATCAACTGCAACCTGACGCTGCTGTTTTCTTTTGCACAGGCGCGGGCCTGTGCAGAAGCAGGCGTTTTTCTGATTTCGCCGTTTGTCGGGCGTATTTATGACTGGTATCAGGCACGCAAGCCGATGGACCCGTATGTGGTGGAAGAAGATCCAGGCGTTAAATCAGTACGCAATATCTACGACTACTATAAGCAACACCACTATGAAACCATTGTGATGGGCGCGAGCTTCCGTCGCACCGAACAAATCCTCGCCTTAACCGGCTGCGACCGACTGACTATCGCACCGAATTTGCTGAAGGAGCTACAGGAAAAAGTTTCGCCAGTGGTACGTAAATTAATCCCACCTTCTCAGACGTTCCCACGCCCAGCTCCCGTGAGCGAAGCGGAGTTCCGTTGGGAGCACAATCAGGATGCGATGGCGGTAGAAAAACTGTCTGAAGGCATTCGTCTGTTCGCCGTTGATCAACGCAAACTGGAAGATCTTCTTGCCGCCAAACTATAAACCAGCCACGGAGTGTTATATGTCCCGAAAAGACCTTGCCAATGCGATTCGCGCACTCAGTATGGATGCGGTACAAAAAGCCAATTCTGGTCATCCCGGCGCGCCGATGGGCATGGCTGATATTGCCGAAGTGCTGTGGAACGATTTTCTTAAACATAACCCCACCGACCCAACCTGGTATGACCGTGACCGCTTTATTCTTTCCAACGGTCACGCGTCGATGCTGCTCTACAGTTTGCTGCATCTGACCGGTTACGACCTGCCACTGGAAGAACTGAAGAACTTCCGTCAGTTGCATTCGAAAACCCCTGGTCACCCGGAAATCGGCTATACGCCAGGTGTTGAAACCACCACCGGTCCTCTTGGACAAGGTTTGGCGAACGCCGTCGGGCTGGCGATAGCAGAGCGTACGCTGGCGGCGCAGTTTAATCAGCCGGATCATGAAATTGTCGATCACTTCACCTATGTGTTTATGGGCGACGGCTGCCTGATGGAAGGTATCTCTCACGAAGTCTGTTCGCTGGCGGGCACGCTGGGGCTGGGCAAGCTGATTGGTTTTTACGATCACAACGGTATTTCCATCGACGGTGAAACCGAAGGCTGGTTTACCGACGATACGGCAAAACGTTTTGAAGCCTATCACTGGCATGTGATCCATGAAATCGACGGCCACGATCCGCAGGCGGTGAAGGAAGCGATCCTTGAAGCGCAAAGCGTGAAAGATAAGCCGTCGCTGATTATCTGCCGTACGGTGATTGGCTTTGGTTCGCCGAATAAAGCAGGTAAGGAAGAGGCGCACGGCGCACCACTGGGGGAAGAAGAAGTGGCGCTGGCACGGCAAAAACTGGGCTGGCACCATCCGCCATTTGAGATCCCTAAAGAGATTTATCACGCCTGGAATGCCCGCGAAAAAGGCGAAAAAGCGCAGCAGCGCTGGAATGAGAAGTTTGCCGCCTATAAAAAGGCTCATCCGCAACTGGCAGAAGAGTTTACCCGTCGGATGAGCGGCGGTTTGCCGAAGGACTGGGAGAAAACGACTCAGAAATATATCAATGAGTTGCAGGCGAATCCGGCGAAAATCGCTACCCGTAAGGCTTCGCAAAATACGCTTAACGCTTACGGGCCGATGCTGCCTGAGTTGCTCGGCGGTTCGGCGGATCTGGCTCCCAGCAACCTGACCATCTGGAAAGGTTCTGTGTCGCTGAAGGAAGATCCGGCGGGCAACTACATTCACTACGGGGTGCGTGAATTTGGTATGACCGCTATCGCCAACGGCATCGCGCACCACGGCGGCTTTGTGCCGTATACCGCGACGTTCCTGATGTTTGTTGAATACGCCCGTAACGCCGCGCGGATGGCGGCACTGATGAAAGCGCGGCAGATTATGGTTTATACCCACGACTCAATTGGTCTGGGCGAAGATGGTCCGACGCACCAGGCTGTTGAGCAACTGGCTAGTCTGCGCTTAACGCCAAATTTCAGCACCTGGCGACCGTGCGATCAGGTGGAAGCGGCGGTTGGCTGGAAGCTGGCGGTTGAGCGCCACAACGGACCGACAGCACTGATCCTCTCAAGGCAGAATCTGGCACAGGTAGAACGAACACCGGATCAGGTTAAAGAGATTGCTCGTGGCGGTTATGTGCTGAAAGACAGCGGCGGTAAGCCAGATATTATTCTGATTGCCACCGGTTCAGAGATGGAAATCACCCTGCAAGCGGCAGAGAAATTAGCGGGAGAAGGTCGCAATGTTCGCGTGGTTTCCCTGCCCTCGACCGATATTTTCGATGCCCAGGATGAGGAATATCGCGAGTCGGTACTGCCTTCAAATGTTTCTGCCCGCGTGGCAGTAGAAGCGGGTATTGCCGATTACTGGTACAAATATGTTGGTCTGAAAGGGGCAATTGTCGGGATGACAGGTTATGGGGAATCAGCTCCGGCGGATAAGCTGTTCCCGTTCTTTGGCTTTACCGCCGAGAATATTGTGGCAAAAGCGCATAAGGTACTGGGAGTGAAAGGTGCCTGATGGTGATCGCAGGATGCTGATTGTCGGATGTGACGCTGGCGCGTCTTATCCGGTCTACATGTCCCCGCCATTTTTTTTAACGGGTGATCCACAACGTGGGCCAGGCGTCTGGCCCATGCCAGTTATCGCAGGTGGGTTCTGCGGCGTAACGCACCAGGCGAAAACGCTGACCGTCAAAGCGCCAGCGCGCCTGAATGCCACAATCGCTTAATCCGCGCCCTTTTGCTAAGGTCACCAGTTCACGCGATTTTTCATCGAATGTTGCGTTCATCAGTTCCAGTTCATTGGTCTCCTGACCGTTGTTGAACGGCAAACGCAACCGTACCGGGCGCGAGGCCAGCGGCTTTTTACGCGACACAATCCATGCCAAATCAATGGTGTTATAGGCCCCTGCCTCACAGCTAATCATCATCAGCGCTTTATCATCGGTCAGCGCAGTGACATTCACCTCACGACGTAACGGATCAAGCGAACAGCGCAGACCATTCATCCGCCAGTTTCCATAATCCAGCAAATCGTTACGTTCTTCGAGTGAGAGTGGCGTCGGCGTTGGGTTAACCACCGCGACCTCTTTCAGCGCAGGCGCTGGCGGTACGCTGAGCGGCGGTTCGTCCCCTTTCTTTATCCACGCGGTCTCACTGCCAACGCGCTTTTGCTGGGCATCAATAAACAACAACGCCGCTTTTAAGCCACTCAGAGAAATAGTCTGATTGCCGTCGCGTAAGGTGATCGCCCTCCCTTCCTGAATCATCTGCAAAAACGCGGTGATGGTTGCCGTATCATCGGTTACTAATAACCATGGTGAAATCCGCCACTTGTCACCACTTAACGCCAACGGCTCACCATCTAACAGCATCCGTGGCGCTATCTCCCCTTCTGACGCATCCGGCGACTTCAACCCGCCGCGCTCAATACGTAAAACGGCATCGGTATGCGCCCCGGCGCTGCGGCTCAGGGTCATCACCAGTCCATTATGATCGCCCGTATTGCGCGCTACACAGAAATTTTGATTATTACAGGTGACCTGCCAGTCGGAAAACGCCCGTTGCGCTGGTGCCGCCCACACCAAAGACATCGGCAACAAAGCGAAAAAAAAGAGAAGGAAAATGCGATATCGCATGGACGGTACGACCCCAGAAGTTCAAACAAACAGCACAAGTCGTATCTTCGTTGCGCAGGTAGCGCGGCTCAATCGGATTTGTCGGATTGAGCCAATAATAAACAACGAAATATTATTGTTATTTTTCAGTCCATTAAATGTGACATTTGCAAATAGTTAAGCAATAACACCGTCTTACCGTCACGTATCTCGCCGGTTTTAATCATCTCCAGCGCCTGGCTGAACGGCAGCTCAAGCACTTCAATATCTTCATCTTCGACACCACCACCGGCGTTAGCGCGCTGGCTGTCACTGTATTCGGCGATAAAAAAGTGGATTAGCTCAGTCACACCGCCTGGCGACATATACAGTTCAAATAATTTGCGGACTTCGCCAACTTCATAGCCCGTCTCTTCAATCGCTTCTTTGCGAATGCACACTTCCGGTTCGTCGTTATCCAGCAGCCCGGCGCAGGTTTCAATCAGTTGCCCGCTTTCATTGCCATTAACCCAGGTAGCGACGCGGAACTGGCGAATCAGAACCACGGTCTTTTTCTTCGCGTTGTACAGGAGGATCGTCGCACCATTACCGCGATCGTAAACTTCACGTTTATGGCGGATAACTTCGCCATCTTTGCGCGTGAGATCGTAAGTAATGTTGTGCAGGGTAAAATAGTTATCGGAGAGAATTTTGTCTTTAACGAGGGTGATTTGTTGCGTCATACCGACTCCACAGCGCGAAATGAACAATTATCTTACGCTGTGAAGTCGGGTTTGTCTGCGCAGGCTATCAGTGAGATTTGACTGATTTTACGCCCAGCCAGTCAATGATCCCCTGTGCCGCATGACGTCCTTCTGCCATTGCGGTAACCACCAGATCCGCACCACACACGGCGTCACCACCGGCGAAGATTTTCGGATTCGTGGTCTGGTAACGGTACTGGCTTTCCACATCCGCGATGATGCGGCCCCATTTGTCTACCGTTACACCGTGCGACTCCAGCCACGGCATCCCGTGCGGATTGAAGCCAAACGCCATAATCACCGCATCGGCTGGCATGACAAATTCACTGCCTTCCACCGGCACTGGACGCCGACGCCCCTGGGCATCCGGCTCGCCAAGACGCGTGCGCAGGAAACGAATCCCGCAGACGTGACCTTGTTCATTCAGTTCAAGCGCCACCGGCTGGACGTTAAATTCGAAGTTGGCCCCCTCTTCACGGGCGTTCTTCACCTCTTTCTTCGAGCCTGGCATGTTAGCTTCATCACGACGATAAGCGCAGGTGACGTTACTCGCGCCGTGGCGCAGCGCAGTACGCACACAGTCCATCGCGGTGTCGCCGCCGCCCAGTACCACGACGTTAAGTCCGGCAGTATTGATAAACGGCTCTTCCGGTAGCTCTTCGAGTCCCATCACCTGTTTAGTATTGGCGATGAGGAACGGCAGCGCGTCATAAACGCCCGGCGCATCTTCATTGGGTAAACCCGCTTTCATGGAACGGTAAGTGCCTACGCCAACGAAGACCGCGTCGTATTGTTCCAAAAGCGAATTCAAAGAGACATCTTTACCCACTTCACAATTGAGTTCGAAGTGAATCCCCATCGCGCTGAAGATTTCCCGACGGCGTGCCAGCAGGGATTTATCCAGTTTGAAAGAAGGAATGCCGAAAGTGAGCAAGCCACCGATTTCTGGATGGCGATCGTACACCGTCACCTCTACGCCATTGCGGGTGAGAACATCTGCACAGGCCAGCCCTGCCGGACCCGCACCGATAATCGCCACCCGCTTGTCCACTTTGGTGACATGGCTTAAGTCAGGACGCCAACCTTTCGCCAACGCCTGATCTGAAATGTAGCGTTCAATGTTACCGATAGTTACTGCGCCGTGCTCATCGCGAATAGTACAGGCACCTTCACACAAACGGTCTTGCGGGCAAACGCGTCCGGTAATTTCCGGCAGGGTGTTGGTCTGGTGAGAAAGCTCGACGGCGGCGTCGATGTTTCCGGCTTTCACCAGTTCAATCCACTGCGGTATATGGTTATGCAGCGGGCAGGTCCATTCACAAACGCTGTGCTCGCCGCACTTAAGGCAGCGCGAGGCTTCCCGTTGTGCCTGATCGGCACGGAATGGCAGATAAATTTCATCAAAACCGGTTTTGCGCGCTTCAATCGCCAGTTTATCTGGCTCGCCACGCGCGGGCGTTGCCTGCATTTGCTCGACTTTACTCATTACCGGCATTTCTTGCGCCGCGGTACTGGCATGCCACGGTTGTTGTTCCTGACGTGCGGTGCGCAAGCGGCGGGATTTCGCCATGCCGGAGAGTGCGGCGTCAGTGACCAGTTGCAGCGCGTCCGCCGGGCAATTTTCGACACAGGCAGGACCGTTTTCGCGCCCTGCACAAAGGTCGCATTTATGCGCCGTGGCTTTTACTTTTCCTGCCGCAACGGGTGTCAGAACGATTTGCATCGTACCAAATGGACAGGCCACCACGCAGGATTTACAGCCAATACACTTTTGCTGATTGACCTGAATGCTGTCATCAACGTGGCTGATTGCGCCATTAGGGCAGCTACGGGCGCAGGGCGCATCTTCACAATGGTGACAGGTCACTGCACTACGTTGCTGCTGATGTTTGATAACCGTAATTCGGGGATGAAAATGGTGTTGGCTCAGGACATGTTGCTCGTCATTGTGAGCCATGACACAGGCGATTTCACAAGCATGACAACCCAGACATTGCTGACTGTTGGCCATAATAAAACGATTCATAACGACCTTCTTTTTTGGTTGTAAAAACCTTATTCTTTATATGAGTGTTGTTATTACCCGACTTACAGGGGAATCGGCAATGTTCATGTGCCCAGAATAAGTAACTATTTCGCTATAAACTGTGGCAGATCAAATAATCCCATCACTGACTAAATTTCGTTTCAGCGAACTGGAACATTAATGATTTTTTGTGGAGAAGACGCGTGTGATTGTTAAACGACCCGTCTCGGCCAGTCTGGCCCGGGCCTTTTTTTACATTGTGCTGCTGTCGATTCTTTCCACGGGTATCGCTCTGCTAACGCTGGCGAGCAGTTTACGCGACGCTGAGGCTATCAATATTGCCGGATCGCTGCGTATGCAGAGTTACCGCCTGGGCTACGACTTGCAAAGTGGCAGTCCACAACTCAATGCACATCGCCAGTTATTTCAGCAGGCACTGCATTCACCGGTATTAACCAATCTCAACGTCTGGTATGTGCCAGAGGCAGTAAAAACCCGCTATGCGCATCTGAATGCCAACTGGCTGGAGATGAATAATCGGCTCAGCAAGGGCGACTTGCCGTGGTATCAGGCCAATATTAATAATTATGTTAATCAGATAGACCTGTTCGTGCTGGCTTTACAGCACTACGCTGAACGCAAAATGCTGCTGGTGGTGGCAATTTCCCTGGCTGGCGGCATCGGTATTTTCACGCTGGTCTTTTTTACTTTGCGCCGCATACGCCATCAGGTGGTTGCCCCGCTGAATCAGCTGGTTACCGCCAGTCAGCGTATTGAACACGGGCAGTTCGACTCGCCGCCGCTGGATACCAGCCTGCCGAATGAGCTTGGCCTGCTTGCAAAAACCTTTAACCAGATGTCGAGCGAGCTGCATAAATTGTACCGTTCGCTGGAGGCGTCAGTAGAAGAAAAGACCCGCGATCTCCACGAGGCCAAGCGTCGTCTGGAGGTGTTGTATCAGTGTTCGCAGGCGCTAAACACCAGCCAGATTGATGTGCATTGTTTCCGCCATATTTTGCAGATTGTTCGCGACAATGAAGCGGCTGAATATCTGGAGTTAAATGTCGGTGACAACTGGCGGATTAGCGAAGGGCAGCCAAACCCGGAATTGCCGATGCAGATTTTACCGGTGACAATGCAAGAGACGGTTTACGGCGAACTGCACTGGCAAAATAGTCACGTTTCATCATCAGAACCGCTGCTTAACAGCGTTTCGTCGATGCTGGGACGCGGTTTGTACTTTAATCAGGCGCAGAAGCATTTTCAGCAGTTATTGTTGATGGAAGAACGTGCGACCATCGCCCGCGAATTGCACGACTCGCTGGCTCAGGTACTTTCTTACTTACGTATCCAGTTGACGTTACTGAAGCGTTCGATACCGGAAGATAATGCCACCGCACAAAGTATCATGGCCGATTTTTCCCAGGCGTTGAATGATGCTTATCGGCAGTTACGCGAGCTGTTGACTACTTTCCGCCTGACGCTGCAGCAGGCGGATCTCCCCTCCGCGTTGAGGGAAATGCTGGATACGTTACAAAATCAAACCAGCGCCAAACTGACCCTCGACTGCCGTCTGCCAACCCTGGCGCTGGATGCGCAAATGCAGGTGCATTTGTTGCAAATTATTCGCGAAGCGGTGCTGAATGCGATGAAGCACGCCAACGCCAGCGAAATCGCCGTTAGCTGCGTCACCGCGCCGGATGGCAATCACACAGTCTATATTCGCGACAACGGGATTGGCATCGGTGAACCGAAAGAACCCGAAGGCCATTATGGTCTGAATATCATGCGCGAACGCGCGGAAAGATTGGGTGGGACGCTGACTTTTTCACAACCTTCCGGCGGCGGCACGTTAGTGAGTATTAGCTTTCGCTCTGCGGAGGGTGAGGAAAGTCAGCTGATGTAATGCCTCTTATTGACCAAAGAATAGTGGCACTTAAGGTTCAGTATAAAAGGGCATGATAATTTACATTAACTCCTTTTTTTCTCCACGATTGGCTCGTACCTTGCCGCTACAGTGAAGCAAGCCAAGCCTACAACGATACGCAGAAACACGAGGTCCTCTTTTAATGGCGAATTTCTTTATTGATCGCCCCATTTTTGCCTGGGTGCTGGCAATCCTGTTGTGTCTGACAGGTACCCTGGCGATTTTTTCATTGCCCGTTGAACAATACCCCGATCTCGCGCCACCGAATGTGCGAGTGACCGCTAACTATCCCGGCGCATCGGCCCAGACGCTGGAAAACACCGTGACCCAGGTTATCGAGCAAAATATGACCGGCCTCGATAATCTGATGTATATGTCATCTCAGAGCAGCGGCACCGGTCAGGCATCTGTCACGTTAAGTTTTAAAGCAGGCACCGATCCGGACGAAGCCGTGCAGCAAGTACAAAACCAGCTGCAATCAGCCATGCGAAAGTTACCGCAGGCGGTGCAAAATCAGGGCGTGACGGTGCGTAAAACCGGCGATACCAACATTCTGACCATTGCCTTCGTCTCTACCGATGGTTCGATGGATAAACAGGATATTGCCGATTATGTTGCCAGTAATATTCAGGACCCGTTAAGCCGCGTGAATGGCGTCGGGGATATCGATGCCTATGGTTCGCAATATTCCATGCGTATCTGGCTGGACCCGGCGAAACTCAACAGTTTCCAGATGACGGCTAAAGATGTCACCGATGCCATTGAATCACAGAACGCGCAGATTGCGGTTGGGCAACTTGGTGGTACGCCTTCCGTCGATAAGCAGGCGCTCAACGCCACCATTAACGCCCAGTCACTGCTGCAAACACCAGAACAGTTCCGCGATATCACCTTGCGGGTGAATCAGGACGGCTCAGAGGTAAGGCTGGGCGATGTCGCCACCGTCGAAATGGGGGCGGAGAAATACGATTATCTTAGCCGCTTCAATGGTAAGCCAGCCTCCGGGCTGGGGGTAAAACTGGCCTCCGGCGCGAACGAAATGGCGACAGCGGAGCTGGTGCTCAATCGTCTCGACGAGCTGGCGCAGTATTTTCCACACGGACTGGAATACAAGGTGGCGTATGAAACCACCTCTTTTGTAAAAGCCTCCATTGAAGACGTGGTGAAAACGCTGCTGGAAGCTATCGCCCTGGTTTTCCTCGTTATGTATCTGTTCCTGCAAAACTTCCGCGCCACGCTGATACCCACTATCGCCGTGCCGGTGGTGTTGATGGGAACCTTCTCGGTGCTTTATGCCTTCGGCTATAGCGTCAACACCTTAACCATGTTCGCGATGGTGCTGGCTATCGGCCTGTTGGTAGATGACGCCATCGTGGTGGTGGAAAACGTCGAACGTATTATGAGTGAGGAAGGACTCACTCCTCGCGAAGCCACACGTAAATCGATGGGGCAAATCCAGGGCGCACTGGTCGGGATTGCGATGGTGCTTTCGGCGGTATTTGTGCCAATGGCCTTCTTCGGCGGCACCACCGGTGCCATCTATCGCCAGTTCTCTATTACCATTGTTGCGGCGATGGTGCTGTCAGTACTGGTAGCGATGATCCTCACTCCTGCTCTGTGTGCCACGCTACTTAAGCCACTGAAAAAAGGTGAGCATCACGGGCAAAAAGGCTTTTTTGCCTGGTTTAACCAGATGTTTAACCGCAACGCCGAACGCTACGAAAAAGGGGTGGCGAAAATTCTCCACCGTAGCCTGCGCTGGATTGTGATTTATGTCCTGCTGCTTGGCGGCATGGTGTTCCTGTTCCTGCGTTTGCCGACGTCGTTCTTACCGCTGGAAGACCGTGGCATGTTTACTACTTCGGTACAGTTGCCCAGCGGTTCAACCCAGCAACAGACCCTGAAAGTCGTTGAGCAAATCGAGAAATATTACTTCACCCATGAAAAAGACAACATCATGTCGGTGTTTGCCACCGTGGGTTCTGGCCCTGGGGGTAACGGGCAAAACGTGGCGCGAATGTTTATCCGCCTGAAAGACTGGAGCGAACGCGACAGTAAGACCGGCACCTCGTTTGCCATTATCGAGCGTGCAACGAAGGCGTTTAACAAGATTAAAGAAGCTCGCGTTATCGCCAGCAGCCCGCCAGCAATTAGCGGTCTTGGTAGTTCTGCGGGTTTTGATATGGAGTTGCAGGACCACGCTGGAGCGGGTCACGATGCGCTGATGGCAGCACGAAACCAGTTGCTGGCGCTGGCAGCGGAAAACCCGGAGCTAACCCGTGTGCGCCATAACGGCCTCGACGACAGTCCGCAGTTGCAGATTGATATCGACCAGCGTAAAGCTCAGGCGCTGGGCGTTGCTATCGACGATATTAACGACACACTGCAAACCGCCTGGGGTTCGAGCTATGTGAATGACTTTATGGATCGCGGTCGCGTGAAGAAAGTCTATGTGCAGGCAGCTGCGCCGTATCGCATGCTGCCAGATGACATCAATCTCTGGTATGTCCGAAATAAAGATGGCGGCATGGTGCCCTTCTCTGCTTTCGCGACCTCACGCTGGGAGACAGGCTCGCCGCGTCTGGAACGCTATAACGGTTATTCTGCGGTTGAGATTGTTGGGGAAGCCGCACCGGGGGTCAGTACCGGTACGGCGATGGATATTATGGAATCGTTAGTGAAGCAGCTGCCAAACGGCTTTGGTCTGGAGTGGACGGCGATGTCGTATCAGGAGCGGCTTTCCGGCGCGCAGGCTCCGGCGCTGTACGCCATTTCCTTGCTGGTGGTATTCCTGTGTCTGGCGGCATTGTATGAAAGCTGGTCGGTGCCGTTCTCGGTAATGCTGGTCGTGCCACTGGGGGTTATCGGCGCGCTGCTGGCAACCTGGATGCGCGGGCTGGAAAACGATGTTTACTTCCAGGTGGGCCTGTTAACGGTCATTGGTTTATCGGCGAAAAACGCCATCCTGATCGTCGAATTTGCTAACGAGATGAACCAAAAAGGCCACGACCTGTTTGAAGCGACGCTCCACGCCTGCCGTCAGCGTTTACGCCCGATTCTGATGACCTCGCTGGCATTTATCTTCGGCGTATTGCCAATGGCAACCAGCACAGGTGCCGGTTCCGGTGGTCAGCATGCGGTGGGTACTGGCGTAATGGGCGGGATGATTTCGGCCACTATTCTGGCTATTTACTTCGTGCCGCTGTTCTTTGTGCTGGTGCGCCGCCGCTTCCCGCTGAAGCCGCGCCCGGAATAAGCAATAAAAAAGGCGACATGCCAATGTGTCGCCCTTTTCAACTTTCCGATTAAGAACCTGCTCAGCGGGTTCTTGCTGTTTGTACTTTGTCTCAGGAATTACTTACGAAGCATAACTTCGATAAAGTCTTTCCAGTTCCCCAGTTCACGTTCAATCATAACAACCTCTCTTATAATTATGGGTATTCTACGGAAACAATATACCGTGGTGAAGCTAATTTACTCGATTGCTGCGATGACTACCTCCGGGGGACAAACCTTATGTAAATACTATGGTCCTGCGGTGATGATTTGTATGTGATACACCGCAACATTTCGAGATATTCATACGGCATCTAATACTGATTTAATTCTGGTTAAAATACAGACAGATAACAAGATGAATATTCTTAATGTTTACGTTAAAAATGTTTAATGTTATTTAATAGTTGTTAATTTGAATACTTCGATAATGTTATATTTCCTGATAATCATTTGCAGGCAAAATGTTTTCACCTTTAAATGAGTATTTATTCTCATAAATCGAAAAAGGATTCATTATGGTTACACTTTACGGCATCAAAAATTGTGACACCATTAAAAAGGCTCGCCGTTGGCTGGAAGCCAATAACATCGACTATCGTTTTCATGATTACCGCGTCGATGGATTGGACAACGAATTATTGAACGGTTTTATCAACGAATTAGGCTGGGAAGCGTTACTCAACACCCGTGGTACAACCTGGCGTAAACTGGACGAAACCACCCGCAATAAAATCACCGATGCGGCCTCTGCGGCGACATTAATGACTGAAATGCCTGCAATTATCAAACGTCCATTGCTCTGCGCGCCTGGTAAGCCTATGCTGCTGGGTTTCAGTGAATCCAGTTATCAGCAATTTTTCCATGAGGTGTAGTCTATGTCGTGCCCGGTTATTGAGCTGACACAACAGCTTATTCGCCGCCCTTCCCTGAGTCCTGATGACGCAGGATGCCAGGCTTTGTTGATTGAACGTTTGCAGGCGATCGGTTTTACCGTTGAACGCATGGACTTTGCCGATACGCAGAATTTTTGGGCATGGCGTGGGCAGGGTGAAACGTTAGCCTTTGCCGGGCATACCGACGTGGTGCCGCCTGGCGACGCCGACCGTTGGATCAATCCGCCGTTTGAACCAACCATTCGTGACGGCATGTTATTCGGGCGCGGTGCGGCAGATATGAAAGGCTCGCTGGCGGCGATGGTGGTAGCTGCAGAACGTTTTGTCGCACAACATCCCAACCATACGGGGCGACTGGCATTTCTGATCACCTCTGATGAAGAAGCCAGTGCACACAATGGTACGGTAAAAGTCGTCGAAGCGTTAATGGCACGTAATGAGCGTCTCGATTACTGCCTGGTTGGCGAACCGTCGAGTATCGAAGTGGTAGGTGATGTGGTGAAAAATGGTCGTCGCGGATCGTTAACCTGCAACCTTACCATTCATGGCGTTCAGGGGCATGTTGCCTACCCACATCTGGCTGACAATCCGGTACATCGCGCAGCACCTTTCATTAATGAATTAGTGGCTATTGAGTGGGATCAGGGTAATGAATTCTTCCCGGCGACCAGTATGCAGATTGCCAATATTCAGGCGGGAACGGGCAGTAACAACGTTATTCCAGGTGAACTGTTTGTGCAGTTTAACTTCCGCTTTAGCACCGAACTGACGGATGAGATGATCAAAGCGCAGGTGCTTGCCCTGCTTGAAAAACATCAACTGCGCTATACGGTGGATTGGTGGCTTTCCGGGCAGCCATTTTTGACCGCGCGCGGTAAACTGGTGGATGCGGTCGTTAACGCGGTTGAGCACTATAATGAAATTAAACCGCAGCTACTGACCACAGGCGGAACGTCCGACGGGCGCTTTATTGCCCGCATGGGGGCGCAGGTGGTGGAACTCGGGCCGGTCAATGCCACGATTCATAAAATTAATGAATGTGTGAACGCTGCCGACCTGCAGCTACTTGCCCGTATGTATCAACGTATCATGGAACAGCTCGTCGCCTGATGAGTGGTTCTGCAAGAGGAAATAAGCATGGACTGGCTGGCTAAATATTGGTGGATTCTGGTGATTGTCTTTTTGGTAGGCGTCCTGCTGAACGTGATTAAAGATCTCAAGCGCGTCGACCATAAGAAATTTCTCGCCAACAAGCCGGAGCTTCCCCCGCATCGTGATTTCAACGATAAGTGGGACGATGACGACGACTGGCCGAAAAAGGATCAACCGAAGAAGTAAGCTAAGTGGCCGGATAAGGCGTTAACGCCGCATCCGGCCATGATGCCTGATACAGTCTTATCAGGCCTACCCGGCTATTATTACATCATTTCAATCACATCATCATCGCCAGGCTTACCGCCACTTAGCGCTTCGTCGAAATAATGTTTCGGAATGGTATAACGCAAGTGATCCAGGGCTAATTGCATACTGCGATTGTCGATCGCATGGCCTAAATCCTCCACGATATCCAGCGTCACATCGCCACCGGCACTGATTAACGCTTCCTGCGCCGCAACCGCATGCGCCAGATCGATAACCGGATCTTCACCGCCATGAATCAAGTGAATTGTTGTGGCTGTAGACGCGGTTTCCGGCAGGCTCGCGTAGCGTCCGTTGAAGGCAATGACGCGCGAAGCAAGGCCCGGTTCGGCTTTAATGCTCTCCAGCGCCATAATCGCGCCTTGTGAGAAACCGATTAGCGCCGTGGCATTAGCCCCTACTCCGCTTTGTTTCTGCCAGTAGCGCACCGTCTCAATAAACGTCGGCATGATGGCATTCACACGCGCCTGGCGATTATCTTCCGTAATACCCTGCACCGAAAACCACTGACGCCCCGCCGGATTACCGCTCGGCTCCGCGCCACCGACACTCACCACCAGCGCATCAGGAAACAGCGGCGCAAACCAGCTACCTATTTCCCCCATTGCCACCGGGTTATCCCCGACACCGTGGAAAAGCAGTAACAACTGTTGTGCTGGTTTATCCGGGCTTTGAACAACAAAATGGTCATGTTTCATGGCGAACTCCTTAACTGATGTCATTAATTTTACGCCGCTGACTCACAATGACCATGGGAGAAAATTGAAGGAGTCAGTGAAAAAATTGCCATTGCGTTATGCGATCGCGCAGACGCTCAGTGCGAACATCATCAAGTGCGAATAGCGCCTGCGCGGCCTCTTCCCGCTGGCGAACCAGTAACAGCTTACGGCCTGAAAGTTTAAGTGTGGTACATAACTGCGCGTCACTGGCGTTTTTCTGTAAACGCCCACGCAGCGCCGGTAATGCCAGTTCGCTGGTTTGTAGCAAACGCAATAAGCAACCTAACGATGTTAATAGCGGACGATGAGTGAAAGCAAAACCGGCCAGTTCAAGCCAGTCGTCGTCAGAAAGGACGGCATCGTTTAGTGGATCAACAGGAAGCATTTCGCCATTCCACTGCGCGAGAGCTTGCGCATCGCGACGTAAACGGTAATGCTCACGTTCAGCCAGTTGTTTACCCGCATCACTCATCGGTAACAGCGCCATCGCCGTATAGCAACCGCTGCTGGCTTCACGATGATTACCCATTCGCACCAGCACAAAACCGCAGCGTTGCCAGAAACGCCATAACTCCTCGGTGTAACCAAAACTCACCGAAAGATAGTCGAGGTCATGAATATATTGCAAAGCACCAGCAATCAGTTGCTGACCTGTGCCTTCCCGCTGACGAGCCGGATGAACTGCTATTCGGCTGACCCGCCTTCCGCGCAATGTCGCCGCCAGTGGATTGCTGCCGTGCGCCGCCAGCGACTGGGCCACCAGATTACCCCGCGGGCGACGAAAACCTGCCCATACCGCCTGACTGAGTTCTTGAGATAATCCGCCCTCATCCACCAGCCACAGCGCCCCGGCAATCTCGTTTTCGCCAGCCGCCTGTAAAAAATGTTGACCTGGTGCATCCATCATGCGGCGTAAATCCAGCGGCGAAGTCCGGTAGTGCGCACCAGACAATAATTGATAAACCTTTAACGGCGTTTCTGGCTCGCTTCGCCATAACGTCTGTTCAAATGCGGAAATAACGATATTGCCTTGTGGTGTATGGGTGAAGTTTTCATCGTCAAACACCAGTGCCTCACTAACCATTTTTTCCAGCGGGCATCCCTGCGCCCAACGGATCGGCTGTTGTAGTTCAAAACGGTGTAAATGCGGAAAGCGAGCGCAAAATTTCAGCAAAAAACCACGTCCGGTGCCTTCGTAGCCCTGCACCGTAGTGGTTAACAACGTTCGAGGAAAACGCGATACCAGTTGATACAACAACGGCGCAGGTATAGCTGCGGCTTCATCGACCACCAGCCAGTCGGCTTGCTCATCGCTGGCTAACAAGGCATCCGGTGCAATAAAGCGAAACTTCTCACCCGCAAATTGTGCCAGTACATCCGTTGCCGCTTTTGCGGGCGCGGTGACAATCGCACTGCCCGCAATACGAGAAATGAGTTGCCCTGCCAACGCCGACTTACCGCGCCCACGCGCAGCAGTTACCGCTGCCACGCCCGGCGGCATGGTCAGTAGCTGCTGTAAGAGTTGCTGTTGTTCTGGTTGTGGTGCGCCGGTAGCGGGGTGCCAGTCAGTACGGGGAGTAAAATGCGCCAACGAGAACGGCTGGTTTTGCCGCCAGAGGATAGCGTCGTTATTCGCCGTAAGTACGCGTTTGAAATGCTGGACAAAATGCGGCGTCGCAATAGGGTCAGGGCAATCACTCCAGCGCAGCGAGTCGGCATCAGGTTGGTTTTCCCACTCATCCCATACAGGGAGTAACAACACCAGCCAGCTTCCCGCTTTCAACGTTCCGCTAAGTGCCGCAAAGGCAGCGGCATCAAAGCCTTGGCGGGCGTCGAATACCGCATGCCGGAACTCGCGCCCAAGTAAAGTTTGTAGTGCCGAGGGAGAACAGTGGTTTTCAGCATCTGGCTGCGGCGAAATCCACAGCCAGTCGCCAGGTAAGGCATCACGCAACTTAAGCGCATGATCAAAACACCAACGCTCTTCCCCGCTCAACACCAGCAAGCGGCGGATCCCTTCACGTTTCATTTGCGCTGTTAATGTGTGAAGCGCAGTCAGTTCAGCCATCCCTGCCCCGGAAGTTAAATGCTTTTACCAAAAGTATTGCATTGTGCCGGATCGCCGCTGTCGAAACCACGTTTAAACCAGCTGTAGCGTTGCTGAGAAGTGCCATGAGTGAAACTGTCTGGTACTACTCGCCCCTGACTTTGCTGTTGTAAACGGTCATCGCCGATGGCCTGCGCCGCGTTTAGCGCCTCTTCCAGATCGCCGGTTTCCAGAACACCTTGCTGCTGCATACTATGCCCCCAGACACCGGCAAAACAGTCGGCCTGGAGTTCCATACGCACAGATAAGCGGTTTACTTCCGCCTGCGTCGCGTTTTGTTGCAGTTGACGAACTTTCGGCTCGATGCCTAACAGTTTCTGCACATGATGACCGACTTCATGAGCGATAACGTACCCCTGGGCAAAATCGCCATCCGCGCCAAGTTTGTCTTTCATGTCATCATAGAAGGAGAGATCGATATAAACTGTGCCATCCGCCGGGCAATAGAATGGCCCCATTATGGACTGGCCCGCCCCGCAGCCGGTACGCGTCATTCCACGGTACATGACCAGCTTCGGTTGCTGATAGGTTTTACCCATCTTCTCGAATTGCTGTCCCCAGGTGTCTTCCGTGGTTGCCAGAATCACCGAGGTGAATTTTGCGGCTTCGTCTTCATTAGGGCTAATTGACCGCGTTGATTGCTGTTGGGAAACCGGCTGTCCGGTCATCAACCCGGTTAAATCAACGCCATAGTAGCCTGCAACCAGCACGACTATCAGTAAAATCAGCCCGCCTTTACCGCTTGGCAGGCGAAAACCGGGACCGCCCATAGACGGACCACCAGAGCTGTTGCGCCTGTCTTCAACATTGTCACTTTCACGTCGCCCTTGCCAACGCATAGATACCTCAACATTATATTCATTATAGAAATGATCGTAGGTGGTTCAGAGGAAGATTACCACAGGAAAGCGGGATGAAATGGCGGAGGAATGAGCGTTCAATGCACATCTTATGAGAGCGGTTGTCTTGCCGTGCCAGCAGCACGGCAAGATGATGAACAGAAAAATCAGTCCAGCTGTACACCCAGGCGGCGGGCAACGGCTTCATAGGCTTCGATCAGGCCACCGAGGCTCTGTCGGAAACGGTCTTTGTCCATTTTCTCCAGCGTTTCTTTGTCCCACAGGCGGCTGCCGTCCGGGGAGAACTCATCGCCCAGTACCACTTCACCTTTGTACAGGCCAAACTCCAGCTTGAAGTCGACCAGAATGAGACCAGCATCATCGAACAGTTTTTTCAGCACGTCGTTCGCTTTGTAGGTCAGCTCTTTCATACGCGCCAGGTTCTCTTTGCTCACCCAGCCAAAGGTTTCGCAGTAAGATTCGTTGACCATCGGATCGTGCATGGCGTCGTTTTTCAGGAACAGATCGAACAGTGGCGGGTTCAGCTCAATACCTTCTTCGATTCCAAGACGTTTCACCAGAGAGCCAGCAGCACGGTTACGCACGACACACTCAACCGGCACCATATCCAGCTTTTTCACCAGACATTCGGTATCGGAGAGCAGACGCTCCATTTGAGTCGGGATACCCGCTTCAGCCAGTTTGCTCATAATGAAGTAGTTGAACTTGTTGTTCACCATACCTTTGCGATCAAACTGCTCAATGCGCGCGCCATCCCCTGCTGACGTATCATTGCGGAATTCGAGCACCAACAGGTCCGGGTTTTCCGTGCTGTATACGGTTTTCGCTTTACCACGATACAACTCAGCTTGCTTTTGCATCTTTATCACTCCTGGGTGTGAATTAACGTTTTAAAATCTTTTGCTGTCTGGTGTGCCGGATGTTTTGTCGGATGCGGCGTGAACGCCTTATCCGACCTACGTCCGACAAACAAATTTCGTGCGAATTACCGCTAAAATCGCGTTTTTCTGCCGACGCACACGTTTGCGTATCATATCAGAAAAAAGGGCCGGATGACTCCAGCCCTGTATTTTTACTTGCTAAACGCAGCCTGGAAGACAGCTACCAGCGCGTCGTTCTGACTCTGAGTCAGAGTATGACCTTTCGGATCGATGAACTGTAGGCTGCTGCGGTTATCTAAATCGCCAACCTGCAGTTTATAGTCACCGGATGCCAGACCTGGATCGCTCGCGCCCAGTTCGTGCCATTCGCTGTCAGACAGCGGCTTATAAGTTACGGCCATGTTGCCCTGCGAACGGGTGCTGTCAGTCACTTTCATGCCCACTTTTTCCAGCGCAGCTGGCAGACGTTGCCAAACCACATTGAACGGCCCGCGTACGACCAGCATTGGTAAACCGGTGTCATCAGCTGCACTTTGTACGTCCATAGTGGTGGAGGCACGATTTTGCGCAGCGTTCGCGGCGTCAGTGGCAGATTTATCCAGACCGGCGGAAATAACGTTCATCATCTCCGTGCTGTAACGCTGCATGGACGCCGCGTCTGCAACCGGTTTGCCCGCCTGTTCCAGGTTCAGCAGTTTAACCGTAACCGCCTGCTGATAACCCTGCGGCTTAACAGAGATTTGATAACGACCACGATACTGCTCGTCTTCATCCAGACGGTTCCATTGTACCCAATCGGTGGTCAGTGTCTGACCAGCATCATCACGTTGGGTGATGGTGTAGTTTTTCGCCTGCAGCACGCTAACCACCTGCGGCCACAGAGTATTGCCACGACCATTTTCCACCAG
Organism: Escherichia coli DSM 30083 = JCM 1649 = ATCC 11775; assembly: GCF_003697165.2. Lineage (GTDB taxonomy): Bacteria > Pseudomonadota > Gammaproteobacteria > Enterobacterales > Enterobacteriaceae > Escherichia > Escherichia coli. The sequence continues at coordinate 1,412,333 of NZ_CP033092.2, read as the reverse complement.
CAATGAAGCGGTATCGCCCGTGAACTGGGTACGCGCGCCAGAAACCAGTGCCAGCGGCTGGGCTGGTGGACGAATGTCCAGCGCCTTACCGACGGCACCACTACCGTTGGTCACCGGGATTGCATAATCGCCGGAGGTCACCGGCAAGATCATTCCAGCCGGGGCATGAAGCTCCGCAAGCGGTGCCGCTTCCAGGTAGGCTTCATCACCACTGACCTGACGCTTATAGCGTGAGTCAGAACTACAGGCAGCGAGTAATAAAACAAGCGAAACACCCGCAACCTTTGCCAGGCGCGACTTTTGAACAGAGTAAGCCATCAAATCTCCCTAAACTTTACAGCAAACCGGCATGCTTAAGCGCCGCTCTGACCGTCTCACGACCACTGTCGGTGATTGGTGTCATTGGCAGGCGCAGCGTATCGGTCGCCACAAGACCCAGTTCCTTACATGCCCATTTCACCGGGATTGGATTGGGTTCGACAAATAGTTTGTTGTGTAATGGCATCAGACGCTGATTAATAACGCGTGCCTCGGCAAAATGCCCTTCTGCTGCCAGTTTGCACATCTGGGCCATATCACGCGCTGCGACGTTAGCCGTAACGGAAATAACCCCATGACCGCCTAATTGCATGAAGTCCAGCGCGCTCGCATCATCGCCGCTCAGCAGAACAAAATCATCTGAAACCAGCTCTTTGATCTGGTTTACACGCGTTAAGTTCCCTGTTGCCTCTTTGATTCCGATAATATTTTTTACTTTCGCCAGACGGCCCACCGTTTCCGGGAGCAGATCGCAGCCAGTACGGGACGGCACATTATACAGAATTTGCGGCAGGTCAGTATGTTCAGCGATGGCTTTGAAATGCTGATACAAACCTTCTTGCGACGGACGATTGTAGTAAGGGGTTACCGTCAGGCAGCCGACGATACCGCTGTCATTGAAGCGCTGCGTCAGGCTAATGGCTTCCGCAGTAGCGTTAGCACCGGTCCCGGCAATCACCGGAATGCGCCCGTCAGCCAGCTCCAGCGTCATCATCACCACATCAGCATGTTCGTCATGATTTAAGGTAGCGGACTCGCCAGTGGTGCCAACAGAAACGATCGCCGAAGTACCGCTGGCGACATGATAATCAATCAGTTTTTTCAAGCTAGCCCGACAGACATTACCTTTTTCATCCATCGGAGTAACAATCGCGACAATACTTCCCGTGAACATGGGCCATCCTCTGTGCAAACAAGTGTCTCAATGGTACGTTTGGTATGGCATTAAAAGCAAGCAGACAGAACCGTTCTGATTGTTGTATGCATGTTTTTTTTATGCTTTCCTTAAGAACAACTCACCCCTTGAAGGAATAACCAGTTTGACACTGTCATCGCAACATTATCTGGTGATCACTGCGTTGGGTGCCGATCGCCCTGGAATAGTGAACACCATCACCCGTCATGTCAGTAGTTGCGGCTGTAATATTGAAGACAGTCGCCTGGCGATGCTGGGAGAAGAGTTCACGTTTATCATGCTGCTTTCCGGTTCATGGAATGCCATTACTCTGATTGAATCAACGTTACCGTTGAAAGGTGCCGAGCTGGATCTTTTAATCGTGATGAAGCGCACGACGGCGCGTCCGCGTCCGCCAATGCCAGCATCTGTCTGGGTTCAGGTCGATGTGGCAGACTCCCCGCATTTAATTGAACGCTTCACAGCACTTTTCGACGCGCATCATATGAACATTGCGGAGCTGGTGTCGCGCACGCAACCTGCTGAAAATGAAAGGGCTGCGCAGTTGCATATTCAGATAACTGCCCACAGCCCCGCATCTGCGGACGCAGCAAATATTGAGCAAGCGTTCAAAGCCCTATGTACAGAACTCAATGCACAAGGCAGTATTAACGTCGTCAATTATTCCCAACATGATGAACAGGATGGAGTTAAGTAATGAATCCACTGAAAGCCGGTGATATCGCACCGAAATTTAGCTTGCCGGATCAAGACGGAGAACAAGTTAATTTGACCGACTTCCAGGGACAGCGTGTTCTGGTTTATTTCTACCCGAAAGCCATGACCCCCGGCTGTACCGTACAGGCCTGCGGCTTACGCGATAACATGGATGAGTTGAAAAAAGCGGGCGTTGATGTGCTGGGTATCAGCACCGATAAACCCGAAAAACTCTCCCGTTTTGCGGAAAAAGAGCTGCTTAACTTTACGCTCCTGTCTGATGAGGACCACCAGGTGTGCGAACAATTCGGCGTCTGGGGTGAAAAGTCCTTCATGGGCAAAACCTACGATGGTATTCATCGCATCAGCTTCCTGATTGACGCTGATGGCAAAATCGAACATGTCTTTGACGATTTCAAAACCAGCAATCACCACGACGTTGTGCTGAACTGGCTGAAAGAACACGCCTGATTACTTTGCTCCATTCCGTGCTGGCTGCGCTTGCGGCCAGCACATCTCAAATCTTCTCACTGCCCTGCAACACTCGTTTAAAATTTTTTCGCTGAAGGTCAGTCTTGCGCGATTTGCCCATCAGGCCAGGCGTGAATCACGGCTTTGATCAGCGTCGCCAATGGAATAGCGAAGAATACGCCCCAGAATCCCCACAAACCACCGAAGATCACCACCGATAAAATAATCACCAGAGGATGCAGGTTAACCGCTTCGGAGAACAACACCGGTACTAACAGGTTGCCGTCCAGCGCCTGAATAATCAGATACACCGCGAAGCAGCTCCAGAATTCCGTGCCAGCACCAAACTGGAATAGCGCCACGCCAACCACCGGAATGGTCACCACAAATGCGCCAATGTACGGAATAAGTACCGAGAAGCCGACCAGCACCGCCAGCAGCAGCGAATAGTTCAGCCCAAAGAGCAAGAACCCCAGCCAGGTGGCGATCCCTACCACGATCATCTCCAGCACTTTGCCGCGGATATAGTTGGTGATTTGTTGATTCATCTCCTTCCACACCTGTCCTGCCAGTCCACGGTTGCGCGGCAGCACCCGGCGAACGGCGTTCAGCATCTGCTCTTTGTCTTTCAGCAGGAAGAAGACCATCAATGGCACCAGCACCAGATAGACGGCAATGGTCAGCAAACCAACCAACGAGGCGAGGGAAATTTTCACCACCGAATCGCCCATGGTCAGCATCCGACTGCGCATATTTTCAGCCATTGCATCAATAATGCCCGCATCCATTAACGCCGGATAGCGGCGCGGCAACGTGGCGGCAAAGTCAGAAAGCTTATTGAGCATCCCCGGCATATCGCGGATTAAGTAGATGCCCTGCTGCCAGGCGATAGGCAGTACCACGAACGCCATCAGTAGCAGGATGCCCACAAACAGGATCAGCACGATAGATGTCGCCCAAGGGCGGGAACAGCCAATAGACTGCAGGCGGACAGTCGGCCATTCCAGTAAATAGGCCAGCACAATAGCCACCAGCAACGGCGCGAGTAGGCCGCTAAAGAAAAAGATAATGCCAAAACCAGCAACCAAAATAACCAGCAAGGCAATCGCTTCCGGGTCGCTAAAACGGCGGCGATACCATTGCATCAACATTTCGAGCATACAGACCTTCCCTGAACCTCAAGAGCGGGATTGCGATCCGCAATTGTATCGAAATGTCACAAAAAAGACTTCGCTTTTTATGACGGATTCAGGAAACTGAAAAGTCATTTGAGTGGGCTAATCTTCGCCGTTACACTCAAAGGCGGCGCGGTGGGAACGATATTTCACAGTATCGGTCAAATGACTATCTCCAGAAATACAGGATAGAGGTTATGTTCAGGCAGTTGAAAAAAAACCTGGTTGCAACCCTCATTGCTGCTATGACCATTGGTCAGGTAGCCCCGGCGTTTGCCGACAGCGCAGACACCTTGCCGGATATGGGAACCTCCGCAGGAAGCACACTTTCCATTGGTCAGGAAATGCAGATGGGCGACTATTATGTCCGCCAGTTACGCGGCAGCGCGCCGTTAATTAATGATCCGCTGTTAACGCAATACATTAATTCGCTAGGAATGCGTCTGGTTTCGCATGCCAATTCGGTTAAGACACCGTTTCATTTCTTTCTGATCAACAACGATGAAATTAACGCCTTTGCTTTCTTTGGCGGCAACGTGGTGCTGCACTCTGCCCTGTTCCGTTATTCCGATAACGAAAGTCAACTGGCTTCAGTTATGGCGCACGAAATCTCCCACGTCACCCAACGTCACCTGGCGCGAGCGATGGAAGATCAGCAGCGCAGCGCGCCGCTGACCTGGGTCGGCGCGTTAGGTTCTATTTTACTGGCGATGGCCAGTCCGCAGGCGGGGATGGCGGCGCTGACCGGTACACTGGCGGGAACGCGCCAGGGGATGATCAGTTTCACCCAGCAAAATGAACAGGAAGCGGACCGCATTGGTATTCAGGTGCTGCAACGCTCGGGATTCGATCCGCAGGCGATGCCGACCTTCCTCGAAAAATTACTCGATCAGGCGCGTTACTCTTCGCGCCCACCAGAAATTCTGCTCACTCACCCACTACCGGAAAGCCGTCTGGCTGATGCCCGTAACCGTGCCAATCAGATGAGCCCGATAGTGGTGCAATCGTCAGAAGATTTCTATCTGGCAAAAGTGCGCACACTGGGGATGTACAATTCAGGGCGTAACCAACTCACCAGTGATTTGCTGGATGAATGGGCGAAAGGAAACGTTCGTCAGCAACGAGCGGCGCAATATGGTCGTGCTTTACAGGCGATGGAAGCCAATAAATACGACGAGGCGCGTAAAACGCTGCAACCGTTACTGGCGGCAGAACCTGGCAACGCATGGTATCTCGATCTGGCTACCGATATCGATCTTGGGCAAAACAAAGCCAATGACGCTATCAATCGCCTGAAAAATGCCCGCGATTTGCGCACCAATCCGGTGTTGCAGCTCAACCTGGCGAACGCTTATCTGCAAGGGGGGCAACCACAGGAAGCGGCCAATATTCTGAATCGCTACACTTTTAACAATAAAGATGACAGCAACGGCTGGGATTTACTGGCACAGGCGGAAGCCGCACTAAATAACCGCGATCAGGAACTGGCTGCGCGAGCAGAAGGTTATGCGCTCGCCGGGCGACTCGATCAGGCTATTTCCTTGTTGAGTAGCGCCAGTTCGCAGGTGAAATTAGGCAGCCTGCAACAAGCGCGTTACGATGCGCGCATCGACCAGTTGCGCCAGCTGCAGGAACGCTTTAAGCCTTATACCAAGATGTAATTCGCATTAAAGGAAGAACAATGACCAAACAGGTAAAAATCTACCATAACCCACGCTGTTCAAAGAGCCGGGAAACGCTGAACCTGCTGAAAGAAAACGGCGTGGAGCCAGAAGTGGTGCTCTACCTTGAGACACCCGCCGATGCGGCAACGCTGCGTGATTTGCTGAAAATGCTGGGGATGAATAGCGCTCGTGAATTGATGCGCCAAAAAGAGGATCTTTATAAAGAACTGAACCTGGCTGACAGTTCGCTTAGCGAAGAGGTGCTGATTCAGGCGATGGTAGAGAATCCGAAGCTAATGGAACGCCCGATTGTGGTCGCGAATGGCAAAGCGCGGATTGGTCGTCCACCGGAGCAGGTACTGGAAATCGTGGGTTAAGATGTGCTCCATCGCTAGTTGAAGCACATTGCCGGATGCGACGCTTGCCGCGTCTTATCCGGCCTACGAATACTATGGATTAACTTCGCGTAGGTCGGATAAGGCGTTCGCGCCGCATCCGACAATAAACACCTTATCTACAACTTCAGAATTTCTTTCACAAACGGAATGGTCAGCTTGCGTTGCGCGGTAATCGACGCACGATCCAGCTGATCCAGCGTCATAAACAACGTGCGCATTTCTCTGTCGAGCCGCTTCAGCAAGAAACGCCCCACATCTTCCGGCAGTTCAAAACCACGCAAACGCGCGCGTAACTGTAGCGCCTGCAACTTATCTTCATCAGAAAGTGGCTGCAATTTGTAGATCTGCCCCCAGTCGAGACGCGACGCGAGATCCGGTAATCCCAGATTCAACTGCCGCGGTGGACGATCGCCGGTGATCAACAACCGTGTTTTGCCCGATTCCAGAATTCGATTGTAGAGATCGAAAATCGCCATCTCCCACAACTCATCGCCGGCAATACACTCAATGTTGTCAATACAGACCAGCGACAAATGCTCCATACCGTCGAGCACTTCCGGAACAAACCAGGTGCGTTTATCCAGCGGGACATAGCCCACCGCATCGCCACGCTGTGACAATTCCGCGCAAGCCGCGTGCAGCAGATGGCTGCGCCCCGCGCCTTCGCGTGCCCAGAGATAGATGTAACCGCTATGTTCCTGACGCAGCACGTTTTGCAGCGCGGCCAGTAAAGAGGAGTTATCCCCCGGCCAGAAACTTGCAAAGGTTTCGTCGTCAGGAAGATAAAGTGGCAAAGAGAGCTGTGCCGGTGTGTTCAGAGATACCTCAACCAGGATTTCACAAAATCGCGAGAAGTTTACCACAGAATCCCATGATGTTTGAACCGGGCAGCAACACTGCCCGGTCGGTACATTATTTGTCTGTTATATCCGCGTCTTCTGCGTCCAGCACCACTTCTTCAGGGCGCAGCATACTAATCAGTTTGAAGATCAAACTTAAGCCGATACCGACGATGGTCGCCAGCGCCATACCTTTCAGCTCCGCCGCGCCAATGTTTACCTTCGCGCCACTGACGCCGATGATCAAAATAACGGAAGTCAGGATCAGGTTCTGTGCTTTGTTGTAATCCACTTTCGATTCGATCAACACACGAATACCGGAAGCACCGATGACCCCGTAAAGCAGCAGCGAAACGCCGCCCATCACCGGCAATGGAATCATCTGGATAGCAGCAGCCAGTTTACCGACGCAGGAAAGCAGGATAGCGAAAATCGCCGCACCGCCGATAACCCAGGTACTGTAAACACGGGTGATCGCCATCACGCCAATGTTTTCTCCGTAAGTGGTGTTTGGTGTGGAACCAAAGAAACCGGAGATCACGGTCGACAAGCCGTTAGCAAACATCGAACGGTGCAGACCTGGATCGCGCAGCAGATCTTTTTTGACGATATTAGCCGTTACGACCAGGTGCCCTACGTGTTCGGCAATAACCACTAACGCCGCTGGCAGAATAGTCAGAATGGCAAACCACTCGAAGCGCGGCGTATAGAGGGTCGGCAGCGCAAACCAGTGAGCATTAATAATCGGCGTGGTATCGACAATTCCCATTGCGAAAGAGAGCGCGTACCCCACCAGCACGCCAATTAAAATCGGGATAATTGCCAGGAAACCACGAAACAGCACGGAACCTAAAACCGTGACCGCCAGGGTGGTAATAGAGATGATGATGGTTTTGGAGTCTGGCGTTTGCCCTTCAGCCGGGAGTAAACCCGCCATACCGGCAGCTACGCCCGCCAGCTCCAGACCGATGACGGCAACGATTGCGCCCATTGCCGCAGGTGGAAACAGCACGTCCAGCCAGCCGGTCCCCGCTTTCTTCACGATAAAAGAAACCAGGCAGAACAGCACGCCGCACATAATAAAGCCGCCCAGCGCGACTTCATACCCCAACGGCAACAGTAACAATACCGGTGAAATAAAGGCAAAGCTGGAACCAAGATAAGCCGGAATTTTCCCTTTACAGATGAAGAGATACAGCAGTGTTCCTATACCGTTAAATAACAGTACAGTCGCCGGGTTAATATGAAATAAGACGGGCACCAGGACGGTTGCACCAAACATGGCGAACAAATGTTGCAAACTAAGCGGGATTGTCTGTAAAAGTGGCGGTCTTTCACTCACCCCGATAGCACGGCGCGTCATAGTATTATCCTCTGTATTATGTGTTATAGGCGCTTTACTCAAAAAAAAGCCGACTCTTAAAGTCGGCTTTAATTATTTTTATTCTTTATTTCGTACCAAAGATTTTGTCACCGGCATCGCCGAGGCCCGGAATAATGTATCCGTGCTCGTTCAGTCCCTGGTCAATCGATGCAGTATACAGTTCGACGTCCGGGTGCGCTTTTTCCAGCGCAGCGATACCTTCTGGTGCAGCTACCAGCACCAGAACTTTGATGCTGCTGCAGCCCGCTTTTTTCAGCAGGTCGATGGTCGCGATAACGGAACCACCGGTTGCCAGCATTGGGTCAACGATCAGCGCCATACGCTCATCGATGTTAGAAACCAGTTTCTGGAAGTACGGTACCGGCTCCAGCGTTTCTTCATTACGGTACATACCGACGACACTGATGCGCGCACTCGGAACGTTTTCCAGCACACCGTCCATCATCCCAAGACCCGCACGCAGAATTGGCACAACGGTAATTTTCTTACCTTTGATCTGGTCGATTTCTACCGGGCCGTTCCAGCCTTCGATAGTGACTTTTTCCGTTTCGAGGTCGGCGGTCGCTTCGTAAGTCAGCAGGCTACCCACTTCGGAAGCGAGTTCGCGAAAGCGCTTGGTGCTGATATCTTGCTCACGCATCAGTCCCAGCTTGTGTTTGACGAGTGGGTGTTTGACTTCCACGATCTTCATACTCTTTCTCCTTTGAGGGGCAGCCACAAAAAAATCGACGGATTATACCTCCTTTCTTCAAGGCGGCAATATTATTTTCGTTGACTTTAGTCAAAACGATAACGGTTTTAGATAAAGTTATTTTATATTCAAATGGTTATGAAAGAAGATTATTCCATCCGAAAACGATCCTTTGCCCTGGTACAAGTATTCTTTCGCCGCGCGCCTGGGGAAAAGACGTGCAAAAAGGTTGTGTAAAGCAGTCTCGCAAACGTTTGCTTTCCCTGTTAGAATTGCGCCGAATTTTATTTTTCTACCGCAAGTAACGCGTGGGGACCCAAGCAGTGACCGATAAAACCTCTCTTAGCTACAAAGATGCCGGTGTTGATATTGACGCGGGTAATGCTCTGGTTGGAAGAATCAAAGGCGTAGTGAAGAAAACGCGTCGTCCGGAAGTGATGGGCGGTCTGGGCGGCTTCGGTGCGCTGTGTGCATTGCCGCAAAAATATCGTGAACCTGTGCTGGTTTCCGGCACTGACGGCGTAGGTACCAAGCTGCGTCTGGCGATGGACTTAAAACGTCACGACACCATTGGTATTGATCTGGTCGCCATGTGCGTTAATGACCTGGTGGTGCAAGGTGCGGAACCGCTGTTTTTCCTCGACTATTACGCAACTGGAAAACTGGATGTTAATACCGCTTCAGCGGTGATCAGCGGCATCGCGGAAGGTTGTCTGCAATCGGGCTGTTCACTGGTGGGTGGCGAAACGGCAGAAATGCCGGGGATGTATCACGGTGAAGATTACGATGTCGCTGGTTTCTGCGTTGGCGTGGTAGAAAAATCAGAAATCATTGACGGATCTAAAGTCAGCGACGGCGATGTGCTGATTGCACTCGGCTCCAGCGGCCCGCACTCGAATGGCTATTCGCTGGTGCGCAAAATTCTTGAAGTCAGCGGTTGTGATCCGCAAACCACCGAACTTGATGGTAAGCCATTAGCCGATCATCTGCTGGCACCGACCCGCATTTACGTGAAGTCAGTGCTGGAGTTGATTGAAAAGGTCGATGTGCATGCCATTGCGCACCTGACCGGCGGCGGCTTCTGGGAAAACATTCCGCGCGTATTGCCAGATAATACCCAGGCAGTGATTGATGAATCTTCCTGGCAGTGGCCGGAAGTGTTCAACTGGCTGCAAACGGCAGGTAATGTTGAGCGCCATGAAATGTATCGCACCTTCAACTGCGGCGTCGGTATGATTATTGCCCTGCCTGCTCCGGAAGTGGACAAAGCTCTCGCCCTGCTCAATGCCAACGGTGAAAACGCGTGGAAAATCGGTATCATCAAAACCTCTGATTCCGAACAACGCGTGGTTATCGAATAATGAATATTGTGGTGCTTATTTCCGGCAACGGAAGTAATTTGCAGGCAATTATTGACGCCTGCAAAACCAACAAAATTAAAGGCACCGTACGGGCAGTTTTCAGCAATAAGGCTGACGCGTTCGGCCTTGAACGCGCCCGCCAGGCGGGTATTGCAACGCATACGCTCATCACCAGCGCGTTTGACAGTCGTGAAGCCTATGACCGGGAGTTGATTCATGAAATCGACATGTACGCACCCGATGTGGTCGTGCTGGCTGGTTTTATGCGCATTCTCAGCCCGGCGTTTGTCTCCCACTATGCCGGGCGTTTGCTGAACATTCACCCTTCTCTGCTGCCGAAATATCCCGGATTACACACCCATCGTCAGGCGCTGGAAAATGGCGATGAGGAGCACGGTACATCGGTGCATTTCGTCACCGATGAACTGGACGGTGGCCCGGTTATTTTACAGGCGAAAGTCCCGGTATTTGCTGGTGATACGGAAGATGACATCACCGCCCGCGTGCAAACCCAGGAACACGCTATTTATCCACTGGTGATTAGCTGGTTTGCCGATGGTCGTCTGAAAATGCACGAAAACGCCGCGTGGCTGGATGGTCAACGTCTGCCGCCGCAGGGCTACGCTGCCGACGAGTAATGCCCCCGTAGTTAAAGCGCCAGCTCTGCCGCTGGCGTTTTTCAATTCACCTGTAAATCGCAAGCTCCAGCAGTTTTTTTCCCCCTTTTCTGGCATAGTTGGACATCTGCCAATATTGCTCGCCATAATATCCAGGCAGTGTCCCGTGAATAAAACGGAGTAAAAGTGGTAATGGGTCAGGAAAAGCTATACATCGAAAAAGAGCTCAGTTGGTTATCGTTCAATGAACGCGTGCTTCAGGAAGCGGCGGACAAATCTAACCCGCTGATTGAAAGGATGCGTTTCCTGGGGATCTATTCCAATAACCTTGATGAGTTCTATAAAGTCCGCTTCGCTGAACTGAAGCGACGCATCATTATTAGCGAAGAACAAGGCTCCAACTCTCATTCCCGCCATTTACTGGGCAAAATTCAGTCCCGGGTGCTGAAAGCCGATCAGGAATTCGACGGCCTCTACAACGAGCTGTTGCTGGAGATGGCGCGCAACCAGATCTTCCTGATTAATGAACGCCAGCTCTCCGTCAATCAACAAAACTGGCTGCGTCATTATTTTAAGCAGTATCTGCGTCAGCACATTACGCCGATTTTAATCAATCCTGACACTGACTTAGTGCAGTTCCTGAAAGATGATTACACCTATCTGGCGGTGGAAATTATCCGTGGCGATACCATCCGTTACGCGCTGCTGGAGATCCCATCAGATAAAGTGCCGCGCTTTGTGAATTTACCGCCAGAAGCGCCGCGTCGACGCAAGCCGATGATTCTTCTGGATAACATTCTGCGTTACTGCCTTGATGATATTTTCAAAGGCTTCTTTGATTATGACGCACTGAATGCCTATTCAATGAAGATGACCCGCGATGCCGAATACGATTTAGTGCATGAGATGGAAGCCAGTCTGATGGAGTTGATGTCTTCCAGTCTCAAGCAGCGTTTAACTGCAGAGCCGGTGCGTTTTGTTTATCAGCGCGATATGCCCAATGCTCTGGTTGAAGTGTTACGCGAAAAACTGACTATTTCCCGCTACGACTCCATCGTCCCCGGCGGTCGTTATCATAATTTTAAAGACTTTATTAATTTCCCCAATGTCGGCAAAGCCAATCTGGTGAACAAACCACTGCCGCGTTTACGCCATATTTGGTTTGATAAAGCCCAGTTCCGCAATGGTTTTGATGCCATTCGCGAACGCGATGTGTTGCTCTATTATCCTTATCACACCTTTGAGCACGTGCTGGAACTGCTACGTCAGGCGTCGTTCGACCCGAGCGTGCTGGCGATAAAAATCAATATCTACCGCGTAGCGAAAGATTCACGCATCATCGACTCGATGATCCACGCCGCACACAACGGTAAGAAAGTCACCGTGGTGGTTGAGTTACAGGCGCGTTTCGACGAAGAAGCCAACATTCACTGGGCGAAGCGCCTGACCGAAGCAGGCGTGCACGTTATCTTCTCTGCGCCGGGGCTGAAAATTCACGCCAAACTGTTCCTGATTTCACGTAAAGAAAACGGTGAAGTGGTGCGTTACGCACACATCGGGACCGGGAACTTTAACGAAAAAACCGCGCGTCTTTATACTGACTATTCGTTGCTGACCGCCGATGCGCGCATCACTAACGAAGTACGGCGGGTGTTCAACTTTATTGAAAACCCATACCGTCCGGTGACATTTGATTATTTAATGGTGTCGCCGCAAAACTCTCGCCGTCTGTTGTATGAAATGGTGGACCGCGAGATCGCCAACGCGCAGCAAGGGCTGCCCAGTGGTATCACCCTGAAGCTAAATAACCTTGTCGATAAAGGCCTGGTTGATCGTCTGTATGCAGCCTCCAGTTCCGGCGTACCGGTTAATCTGCTGGTGCGCGGAATGTGTTCTCTGATCCCCAATCTGGAAGGCATTAGCGACAACATTCGTGCCATCAGTATTGTTGACCGTTACCTTGAACATGACCGGGTTTATATTTTTGAAAATGGCGGCGATAAAAAGGTCTACCTTTCTTCCGCCGACTGGATGACGCGCAATATTGATTATCGTATTGAAGTGGCAACGCCGCTGCTCGATCCGCGCCTGAAGCAGCGGGTGCTGGACATCATCGACATATTGTTCAGCGATACGGTCAAAGCACGTTATATCGATAAAGAACTCAGTAATCGCTACGTTCCCCGCGGCAATCGCCGCAAAGTACGGGCGCAGTTGGCGATTTACGACTACATCAAATCACTCGAACAATCTGAATAACCCTATGCCAATACACGATAAATCCCCTCGTCCGCAGGAGTTTGCTGCGGTCGATCTTGGTTCAAACAGTTTTCACATGGTCATAGCCCGTGTGGTAGATGGTGCCATGCAGATTATTGGCCGCCTGAAACAGCGGGTGCATCTGGCGGACGGCCTGGGGCCAGATAATATGTTGAGTGAAGAGGCAATGACGCGCGGTTTGAACTGTCTGTCGCTATTTGCCGAAAGGCTACAGGGGTTTTCTCCTGCTAGCGTCTGTATAGTTGGTACCCATACGCTGCGTCAGGCGCTGAACGCCACTGACTTTCTGAAACGCGCGGAAAAAGTCATTCCCTACCCGATCGAAATTATTTCCGGTAATGAAGAAGCCCGTCTGATTTTTATGGGCGTGGAACATACCCAACCGGAAAAAGGTCGCAAACTGGTTATTGATATTGGCGGCGGTTCTACAGAACTGGTGATTGGTGAAAATTTCGAACCGATTCTCGTTGAAAGCCGCCGGATGGGTTGTGTCAGCTTTGCCCAGCTTTATTTCCCTGGCGGGGTCATCAATAAAGAGAATTTTCAGCGCGCTCGCATGGCGGCAGCACAAAAACTGGAAACGTTAACCTGGCAATTTCGAATTCAGGGCTGGAACGTGGCAATGGGCGCTTCCGGTACCATAAAAGCCGCCCATGAAGTGTTAATGGAAATGGGCGAGAAAGACGGGATAATTACCCCGGAACGTCTGGAAAAACTGGTAAAAGAAGTTTTACGGCACCGTAATTTCGCATCGCTGAGTTTACCAGGTCTTTCCGAAGAGCGGAAAACAGTCTTCGTTCCTGGACTGGCGATTTTATGCGGTGTGTTTGATGCTTTAGCCATCCGTGAACTGCGCCTTTCTGACGGGGCGTTACGCGAAGGCGTACTGTATGAAATGGAAGGACGTTTCCGTCATCAGGATGTGCGTAGTCGCACTGCCAGCAGCCTCGCCAACCAGTATCACATCGACAGCGAACAGGCCCGACGGGTGCTGGATACCACTATGCAAATGTACGAACAGTGGCGGGAACAGCAACCGAAGCTGGCGCATCCACAACTGGAGGCGCTACTGCGATGGGCCGCCATGCTGCATGAGGTCGGGTTGAATATCAACCACAGCGGTTTGCATCGCCACTCCGCTTATATTCTGCAAAACAGCGACTTGCCGGGTTTTAATCAGGAACAGCAGCTGATGATGGCGACACTGGTGCGCTATCACCGTAAAGCGATTAAACTCGACGATCTGCCGCGCTTTACCTTGTTTAAGAAGAAACAGTTCCTGCCACTGATTCAGCTATTGCGCCTTGGCGTATTACTCAATAATCAACGTCAGGCAACTACCACACCGCCAACATTGACGCTGATTACTGATGACAGTCACTGGACACTGCGTTTCCCGCATGACTGGTTTAGTCAGAATGCGCTGGTACTGCTTGATCTGGAAAAGGAGCAAGAATACTGGGAAGGCGTGGCTGGCTGGCGGTTGAAAATTGAAGAAGAAAGTACACCAGAAATCGCCGCTTAATGCTTTGCGGGCCGACGAGAAATGTCGGCCCGCATTATTCAGGCACTTTCGCGAATGGGTTCGATTTCATTCAGCGTATCAATTAACGGTTGCGGCTTACCAATAAGATAACCCTGCATATAATCGATCCCCAAAGAGAGCACCGCCTCGCGGATCTCTTCGTTTTCAACGTACTCTGCCACTACCCGCATTTTCTTCATTCGCGCCAGGTGGCAAATCGACGCCACTATCTGATAATCCAGACTATTTGATACAATATTGCGGATAAAACTGCCGTCAATTTTAAGCAGATCGGCATTCACATTTTTAAGCCGCGCATAGCTGGCGTAGCCGGTGCCGAAATCATCAATCGCAATCTGGCAGCCTAATTCCTGAAGATACTGCAAGGTGATTTGCGCCTGCTTAACATTGGTCAGAGCATTACTTTCGGTGACTTCAAAAATAAGTTGCCACGCTTCAATCTGATATTTAGCCAGCAGCTGACTGACTTCAACAGGAAAACGAGCCTGACATACCGAGGTTGGAGACAGATTAATAGCAAAACGGTGAGCGGGCATCTTCGCTCTGTTTTCAGCCATAAATTGCAGCGTATGCTCAATGACCCACATGTCGATACTCGACGATAAACCAAATTCGTGCGCGACCGGTAAGAAGCTATCGGGGCTGATCAGCTCATCATTCTCACCCTTCATGCGCAGAAGAATTTCATGGTAAACATCACCACGCATACCGGTAATCGGCTGGGCCATCAGGAAAAAATGGTTGTGTTCCAGCGCCCGCTGTAGCCGATTCATCATCGCGACTTTATCTTTCAATTCGCGTTGCAAATACATTGCTCCGCGACGCTGCATATTTTCCGGGGCGTTGGTCACGATGGAAAGTTCGGCCACTGTATTTAGCTCTCCCAGCAGCAGGTAGATATGATTCACTGGCGAGCGCACATAGCAGTAACTGACGCCAATCTGCGGTTGCATCGGCATTCCATCCCAAAAGAAACGAAATTGCTTGAGATGGCTATCCAGTGCGGTAATGCGCTCCTGGTGCGATTCTGTATTCAGCCGCAGCGCGAGATCGTTACCCGAAAGCTGATAAACATCTTCACCCGGTTCCAGCAATGGTGACAGCCAGTGAGAAAGTTTTTGCTTGTATTGAATCCGCAGCATGATGCCATAATTCTTAACCAGCATTTCCATGCCAGGGATGCGTAAATAACAAAGCGCAGACCAGGGGGCATCACGTAACGCGCGATTCAGGGCGCGAACATTTGGCAGATGAACCACCGGGTCCACATACGCAAGCCGCTGAATGCGTCTGACTACCGCTCGCTGACGGGTTGCCAGTACAGCCATATAATTGACAATAAAAGAGAATACCAGATAACTGGAGGAGGTTATGGTCAGCTGCGTGGTATAGCCAGGATAAATGGGAATGTAATTTTGATAGCTGTGGATGCTGATCATCAACACGACCGCCCAGAGCAATGAAATCAGCTTATAACCATAGCGCATCGCTCCCCACATCATCAGGGGCAGCAATAATGACAAGGTGTAATTGGTGCTAAAAATCGTGCTTTTTTCATTTAACGGCATGCATAACAGCAATAGTAAAGCACCTAATGCCAGTAGCCAGATTGCGAACTCTTTTTTGGTAACTTTGGCATCAACCTGCTGTTTTAATTGCGAATAATAGCTACGTAAATAAAACGGATTTCGCACCACCCGAATGATGAAGTAGCACAGCGGGACACCAATCAGATTACCCACCAGCAAGGCCTGATAATTGATTAAGGTCCCGAGGTTAAAGGGCATGACGCCGACCAGATTTTCTCTGCTCGCCAGTAACCCTACAAACGCAGCAAACTGGAAAAGTATCAGAAACAGCGTTGCAGGAAACACAATCTGCCAGAATAGTCGCTGGGAAATTAAACGGCTATCACCATGTGAAACGTTGTTACGCCGGGGGGTAAAAACCCTGTAACCGCCCCAACAGAGAATGATAATGATAATAAAATTAGCCGTTAATGAGAGCGTTTCGTAAAAACCCAGCTCTGCATATTTGCGGACAAAAATCCCTAAGGCGATCCCTGGCAATGCCGCCCAGCTGAAAAACATCATCATGCTGATCATCAATGCCAGTGGCAGATAAAAGAGAAAAACTTCACCGGAAGAAATATGCGCGAAAGTATTAATGTGGGCGAAAATGGGCAAGATTAAAGAAGGCAGGAACAGCGGAAGCCCCCACCATTTATCACGTATTTTTATATAAGTTGCATTCAGTTTCATAGATGCTCAGCAGAATCCCCCACATCCTGAAGGAGGTGTATTCAGACAGGCATCCCACCTGACTTCGAATGATGATTATTCATCACTATAGAGAGCAATGATTCTAAGTGTCATATGAAAGTTCCAATTGATATATATCAAACAAAATAACCCTGATTAATGAATTATTACGTTTATCATGTTAACTCATCATTATTACATCATCATTGTAAATAATTAAATTAACTTCCATAACATTAAAATATGTATCCACTGACGCTTTTTTACATAACGAAGAATTGACCATTTTGTCCTGTTGTGCCTTAATGTAAGTACCGTCCACGGCGTGGGACATACTTCAAGGAACCTTTTGTGAGTCAGGCAACCAGTATGCGAAAACGACACCGATTTAACAGTCGCATGACCCGTATCGTACTGCTCATCAGCTTTATCTTCTTCTTTGGCCGTTTTATCTACTCGTCCGTCGGTGCCTGGCAGCACCATCAGAGCAAAAAAGAAGCTCAGCAATCCACACTCTCCGTCGAATCACCGGTACAACGTTAGCGGTTACCTTCTCCACTCTCACAGAACATAACGGCACCTCGCTGTCGGATGCTTTTGCTCTTTGAGATTATCAAAGCGGCAGATATTCTTTCATCTTAAATTTTACGTCTTTGTTCTGACTGAAGTTCATCCTGTTCGGCTGCGAAATAAATACATCATTAATACATATGTTGTGATGATGTATTTTTATAAATTATTTCCAGCATGAATTTTAATAAATTTAATCTATTCCTTTATACGCAATACATTTACTTTCCTCTTTTGATGATCTTAAATGTCTCATTTTTCGTAATGTGTATAACAAGGAATAGTGATGAAATTTAAAAAATGTCTTCTGCCTGTGGCAATGTTAGCGTCATTCACTCTGGCAGGATGCCAGTCAAATGCTGATGATCATGCCGCCGATGTTTATCAAACCGATCAACTGAATACCAAACAAGAAACTAAAACCGTTAATATTATTTCCATTCTTCCCGCAAAAGTTGCCGTAGACAACGCCCAAAATAAACGGAACGCACAAGCCTTCGGCGCGCTTATTGGCGCTGTCGCTGGCGGTGTTATCGGCCACAACGTCGGGTCTGGCAGCAATTCCGGAACGACGGCAGGTGCAGTTGGCGGCGGAGCTGTAGGCGCGGCAGCGGGTTCTATGGTGAATGATAAAACCTTAGTGGAAGGTGTTTCTTTAACATATAAGGAAGGCACCAAAGTGTATACCTCCACCCAGGTGGGTAAAGAGTGCCAGTTTACGACAGGTTTAGCCGTTGTTATTACCACGACGTATAACGAAACGCGTATTCAGCCAAATACCAAATGTCCTGAAAAGAGCTAATAATCAGGAGGAGTCATGAAGAAAGTTTTTCTTTGCGCCATCTTAGCCTCCTTAAGCTATCCGGCTATCGCCTCATCATTGCAGGATCAACTCTCGGCTGTCGCAGAAGCGGAACAGCAAGGTAAAAATGAAGAGCAAAGGCAGCATGACGAATGGGTCGCGGAGCGCAACAGGGAAATCCAGCAAGAGAAGCAACGTCGCGCAAACGCCCAGGCCGCGGCTAATAAAAGAGCGGCAACGGCAGCAGCGAATAAGAAAGCTCGTCAGGATAAACTGGACGCCGAAGCCACTGCGGACAAAAAACGCGATCAAAGTTATGAAGATGAGCTACGTAGCTTAGAGATTCAGAAACAAAAACTGGCGCTGGCGAAAGAAGAAGCCCGCGTCAAGCGCGAAAACGAATTTATCGATCAGGAACTGAAGCACAAAGCTGCGCAAACCGATGTGGTGCAATCTGAAGCTGACGCAAACAGAAATATGACTGAAGGCGGTCGCGATCTGATGAAAAGCGTGGGTAAAGCAGAAGAGAATAAATCAGATAGCTGGTTTAACTAAACGATGTTAGTAACTTCAAACCTATAATTCTTTAGGATAAAAAAACCCTCTGTAGTAACAGAGGGTTTTGTTCATTCATAGTGCAGGGTCAAATCATTCCCACTCAATAGTTGCTGGTGGCTTGCCGCTGATGTCATACACCACGCGGGAAATACCATTCACTTCATTGATAATGCGGTTGGAAACGCGGCCGAGGAAGTCGTACGGCAGATGTGCCCAGTGTGCGGTCATAAAGTCGATGGTTTCGACAGCACGCAGAGAGACAACCCAGTCATACTTACGACCATCGCCCATTACGCCAACGGAACGTACTGGCAAGAAGACGGTGAACGCCTGGCTGACTTTGTCGTACAGGTCCGCTTTACGCAGTTCTTCAATGAAGATGGCGTCAGCACGGCGCAGCAGGTCACAATACTCTTTCTTCACTTCTCCCAGAACACGAACGCCAAGGCCTGGTCCCGGGAACGGGTGACGGTACAACATGTCATACGGTAGGCCCAGCTCCAGACCAATCTTACGCACTTCGTCTTTGAACAGCTCTTTCAGCGGTTCAACCAGGCCCATCTTCATCTCTTTCGGCAGGCCACCCACGTTGTGGTGAGATTTGATGACGTGTGCTTTACCGGTTGCAGAAGCAGCAGATTCGATAACGTCAGGGTAGATGGTGCCCTGCGCCAGCCACTTCACGTCTTCCAGTTTCAGCGCTTCTTCATCGAATACTTCAACGAAAACGCGACCGATAATTTTACGTTTTGCTTCCGGATCGTTTTCGCCAGCCAGCGCTGACAAGAAGCGATCTTCTGCCGGTACGTGAACAATGTTCAGACCAAAGTGATCGCCAAACATATCCAGAACCTGCTCTGCTTCGTTGAGACGCAGCAGGCCGTTGTCGACGAATACGCAAGTCAGGTTTTTACCGATAGCGCGGTGCAACAGCATTGCGGTAACGGAGGAATCCACGCCACCAGAGAGGCCGAGGATGACTTTATCGTCGCCCACTTGCTCGCGGATGCGGGCTACAGCGTCGTCGATAATTTTCGCTGGCGTCCACAGGGCTTCACACTGGCAGATATCACGCACAAAACGCTCCAGCATGCGCATACCCTGGCGGGTGTGAGTCACTTCCGGGTGGAACTGTACGCCATAGAAGCGTTTTTCTTCGTTGGCCATGATGGCAAACGGGCAGCTTTCGGTGCTGGCTACGGTGACGAAGTCGGACGGGATAGCGGTAACTTTATCGCCGTGGCTCATCCAGACGTCCAGCAGCGGTTTACCATCTGCGGTCAGCGCATCTTCGATACCGCGAACCAGTGCGCTGTCGTTTACGACTTCAACCTGCGCGTAGCCAAATTCACGTTCGTTAGAGGCTTCAACGTGACCGCCCAACTGCATTGCCATGGTCTGCATGCCATAGCAAACGCCGAATACCGGTACGCCTGCTTCAAAGACATACTGCGGCGCACGCGGGCTGTTTTCTTCGGTGGTGCTTTCCGGGCCGCCGGAAAGAATAATGCCGCTTGGATTGAAGTCACGAATTTGTGCTTCTGTCACATCCCACGCCCACAGTTCGCAGTAAACACCCAGCTCACGCACGCGGCGCGCAACCAGTTGAGTGTACTGAGAACCGAAGTCCAGAATGAGGATGCGATGCTTATGAATGTTTTCCGTCATTGACGCTTATTCCGAGGCAAGTGAAACAGATAATATAAATCGCCCGACATGAAGTCGGGCGAAGAGAATCAGGAGCCCAGACGGTAGTTCGGGGACTCTTTAGTAATGGTCACGTCGTGAACGTGGCTTTCCTGAATGCCCGCACCGCTGATACGTACAAACTCCGCTTTAGTACGCAGTTCGTCGATAGTACCACAGCCGGTCAGGCCCATACAGGAGCGCAGGCCGCCCATCTGCTGGTGAATGATCTCTTTCAGGCGACCTTTATAGGCTACGCGGCCTTCGATACCTTCCGGCACCAGTTTGTCGGCAGCGTTGTCGCTCTGGAAGTAACGGTCAGAAGAACCTTTGGACATCGCGCCCAGGGAACCCATACCACGGTAAGATTTGTAAGAACGGCCCTGGTAGAGTTCGATTTCACCCGGAGATTCTTCAGTACCTGCCAGCATGGAACCTACCATCACCGCGCTTGCGCCAGCGGCGATAGCTTTAGCGATATCGCCTGAGAAACGGATACCGCCGTCAGCGATAACCGGAATGCCGGTACCTTCCAGGGCTTCTACTGCATCAGCAACGGCGGTGATCTGCGGAACACCGACACCAGTCACGATACGCGTCGTACAGATAGAACCAGGGCCGATACCCACTTTAACGGCACTGCAACCGGCTTCTGCCAGCGCGCGGGCACCTGCAGCAGTTGCCACGTTGCCGCCGATGATTTGCAGGTCAGGATATTTAGCGCGAGTTTCACGGATACGCTGCAGAACACCTTCAGAGTGACCGTGAGAGGAGTCGATCAGCAGAACGTCAACGCCTGCGGCAACCAGCGCATCAACACGCTCTTCGTTACCAGCGCCCGCGCCAACCGCTGCACCTACACGCAGACGGCCTTGTTCGTCTTTACACGCGTTCGGTTTACGTTCCGCTTTCTGGAAGTCCTTCACAGTGATCATGCCGATCAGGTGGAATTCATCATCAACCACCAGCGCTTTTTCAACGCGTTTTTCGTGCATTTTTGCCAGCACCACTTCACGGGCTTCGCCTTCACGCACGGTTACCAGACGCTCTTTCGGCGTCATGTAAACGCTAACCGGCTGGCTCAAGTCGGTCACAAAACGCACGTCACGACCGGTGATAATGCCGACCAGTTCGTTTTCTTCGGTAACAACCGGGTAGCCAGCAAAGCCGTTACGCTCGGTCAGTTCTTTCACTTCACGCAGCGTCGTGGTTGGCAGTACGGTCTGTGGATCAGTCACCACGCCAGATTCGTGTTTTTTCACACGGCGAACTTCTTCTGCCTGGCGTTCAATGGACATGTTTTTGTGGATAAAGCCGATACCGCCTTCCTGAGCCAGAGCAATAGCCAGGCGCGCTTCCGTTACGGTATCCATTGCTGCGGAAAGCATAGGGATATTCAGACGAATAGTTTTCGTCAGCTGGGTGCTGAGGTCAGCAGTATTCGGCAGAACGGTAGAATGAGCAGGAACGAGGAGAACGTCGTCAAACGTCAGAGCTTCTTTAGCGATACGTAGCATGGGCAATATCTCGACCAGAGTGGTTAATAAATATTGCCGCGGCATTATACAGAGCGTAACCGATTGCATCTACCCCTTTTTGCAAAAAATGCTTGCTATCCCCGGAGGGCGGGTTACTATCGACTGAATAACCTGCTGATTTAGAATTTGATCTCGCTCACATGTTACCTTCTCAATCCCCTGCAATTTTTACCGTTAGCCGCCTGAATCAAACGGTTCGTCTGCTGCTTGAGCATGAGATGGGGCAGGTGTGGATCAGCGGCGAAATCTCTAATTTTACACAACCAGCCTCCGGTCACTGGTACTTTACGCTTAAAGACGATACCGCGCAGGTGCGCTGTGCGATGTTCCGAAACAGCAACCGCCGGGTCACCTTCCGCCCACAGCACGGGCAACAGGTTTTAGTTCGCGCCAATATTACACTCTACGAGCCGCGCGGCGATTATCAAATTATCGTCGAAAGTATGCAGCCGGCCGGTGAAGGATTGCTGCAACTGAAGTACGAACAGCTTAAAGCGAAGTTGCAGGCTGAAGGTTTGTTCGATCTGCAATACAAAAAATCACTCCCCTCCCCTGCGCATTGCGTTGGTGTGATCACCTCAAAAACCGGTGCTGCGCTACATGATATTTTGCATGTGTTAAAACGTCGCGATCCTTCTCTGCCGGTGATCATCTACCCCACCGCCGTTCAGGGCGATGACGCGCCAGGGCAAATTGTTCGCGCCATTGAACTGGCGAATCAGCGCAATGAGTGCGACGTGTTGATCGTTGGGCGCGGCGGCGGTTCGCTGGAAGATTTATGGAGTTTTAACGACGAACGTGTAGCGCGGGCGATTTTTGCCAGCCGCATTCCGATAGTCAGCGCCGTCGGGCATGAAACCGATGTGACGATTGCCGACTTTGTCGCTGATCTGCGTGCGCCAACGCCGTCAGCCGCCGCTGAAGTGGTGAGCCGCAATCAGCAAGAGTTACTGCGCCAGGTGCAATCGACCCATCAACGGCTGGAGATGGCGATGGATTATTATCTCGCCAACCGCACGCGTCGTTTTACGCAGATCCATCATCGCTTGCAGCAGCAGCATCCGCAGCTCCGGCTGGCACGTCAGCAAACTATGCTCGAACGTCTGCAAAAGCGGATGAGCTTTGCGCTGGAGAGTCAGCTTAAACGCGCGGGTCAGCAACAGCAGCGATTAACACGGCAACTCGTCCAGCAAAATCCGCAGTCGCGTATTCATCGCGCGCAAACGCGCATTCAGCAACTGGAATATCGTTTAGCAGAAACCCTGCGCGCACAGCTTAGCGCCACGCGTGAACGTTTCGGTAATGCAGTAACACACCTCGAAGCCGTAAGCCCACTGTCAACGCTGGCGCGCGGTTATAGCGTCACCAGCGCCGCTGATGGCGCGGTGTTAAAACAGGTTAAGCAAGTGAAAGTGGGTGAGACACTGACCACACGACTGGGAGATGGTGTGGTGATTAGTGAAGTCAGCGCCGTAACAAAAACCCGCAAATCACGTAAAAAAACGTCTAATCCGTAGACCGGATAAGAGGCGCCAGCATCGCATCCGGCAATAGCTCCCAGGCTACGCCAGATCCGCCATGCTGGTTACTGGAAGCAGGTCACCAGACCCGGTTTATTTATTAGCGTGATACTACAATCCTGCGCTCCAGTACCTTCGTCCATCCCACACTGTTGAGAGGACAAATAAGGAAAACTGGGTGAAGACGGCCATCCCAGTGAATTAAAAACAGTATGCAACAACTCTAATTCATTGTATGTCGGTGCATTTTCTATGCTGCCACACTGCCTTGCGATATCCCATTTACTGGCATCAATGATATGTGCAGAAGCCCAGTTTTCGTAGTTAATAATCGGTGAGGATACGGGATTAGCCCCGGACGGCAATTCCGTCGTTAACAACGGTCGATGTAGCGATTTACTATTCACCACTACCGTGTCTGCCATATGTCCCCAAAAGTGCGCCGATGAAACATTTGGGCTGGTTGGCACCGTAAAAATAGCATCCAGCGTGTCTGTCGCGGAAGCGTAATTAGCCAGAGTAACCGTCAGTGGCATTTTATAACCAGGGGTATTATCCTGGCGGAGCGTAAAACTTGCCGTCCCATCCGCGCCTGTCATGCCACTAATGGTATTACCGCTTTCACTCAGCGTAACAGCCGAACCTGATAACGGCTGAACGACGAGATCGTCCATCGCCACTACATTGCCATACAACGTTGCCCCAGCGTTACGCGGCGATGCCTCACCACGTTTCAAAGTAAATTCAACATTCGGCACCGTATTCCCGGCGCTGTCTTTCACCGTCACGGTAACGGACATGGCTTCGCCTTTTTTCACTTTCGCCGCCTGAGTGGCTGCATCAAACGCTGTTGAGGTAAGTGTGACGCTGGAAACCGTTGAACGCGCGTTAGCCAGGCAAGGCTGAAATGATTTTGTTGAACCCGTATACAGCGTGCCATTTCTCAAATCAACCGACTGGTCTTTACCATCGGCGGATTTATCCTCTGCCCACCAGGTGTAATACGCAGGCCAGCCAGTTTCAGTGACAAACGTGTTATTCGGATAACGCGCAGACAACGAACTTAAATCATTGAATAGTGGCTGCCTTGCTACTTCACAAGGGCTCACACTCGCATCTGATTTCTGTGTTGGGGTAAAGTACGGCCAGTCTTCATTATTGTTATTGATCTTGCCGACGCCAGAAGTCGATGTCAGTTCACTCCACAATTTCGGGCGTTCAAATACCGCACCATTCACTGCCGTCAAGGTTGCTGGCATATGCCCCCAGTAGTTAGCCTTCGCAGAATCCGGGCTGGTCACTACCGTGAATATCAGGTCCTGATTAGCCGTAACCTGCGGATTTCGCGCCAATGAAGCTGTAAACGGCGTTACCAGACCAACGGTGTTATTTTGGGTAACGTTGAACGTTATCGTGCCATCACTGCCGGTGAAGCCGCTCCATGCCGACGTATTCTGGTTGAAGGAGATACGCGCCGATGTCGGGGTGACTTCATCTAAAATGAGATCATCTACGGTATTGGAGGATACAGAGATCCCTGAACGGCTTTTCGCCTGCACGCGCTTGAGCGTAACACCTTCGCCGCCAACAGGATTACCATTGGCATCTTTGATCGTCACCACGATGGGAAGCATCTCACCTTTTTTCACAGATGACGTGGGGGTACCACCATTGCTGGCAGTTCGGCCCTCATCATAGGCAGTCGATGACAGCGTAAGGCTTGCTGGTGCCGAATGTGGCTGCGTCAGACAGAGCATTAAAGCGTATCCATTAATAGTCGTCGTCGATTGTCCCGTTTTCAAATTAATGACGCCGTAATACCACGTCAACGCGTCAGTGGTGCTCATTTCATAAGTCCACCAATTTCCACTTCCGGCAGTTATAGGCAACCCCAAATCTGTCAGTATTGTCCCGCCTGGATGATCATTATATAGCCCCTGTAACTCATTGAGACGCGGCTGATACTCAACCGGGCAATCCGGCGTAACTTTATTGGTATAAAAAAGGTATGACCACGACTCATTATTATTACTTACCGAGGACCCCAAGGTCGCTTCTGCTGCCAGTAGCGGTCGTTTAAAGGTCACCCCCGCCCTACTGGTAAACGTGTCGGGCATATGACCCCAGTATTTTGCTTTCGGTGAGTTCGGACTGGTTATCACAGTGAAAATAACATCCATCGTGGCACTTTTTGTGGTGTCGCGCATCAATGTTGCAGTGAGCGGAGTTGCCAGCCCATAAGTCTCGTTTTGCGTCACATCAAAAGTCGCTTTACCATCACTTCCTGTCGTCAGAAGTGCCTGTGCCCCATTATTATAGAGTGACATGTTTACTCCGGCAGGGGTGACCGGCACGATAGTAAGATCATCATACGTAGAATCTAGCCTGTTTTTTGCACGATCCAACGCAGTCCCGCGTATGAGATTAAAGTTTGCGCCTGGCAACAGATTTCCTCCGCTATCCCGCACAATCACCGTCATCCGGATCGCCGTACCTTTCGCCGCCGTTGCACTAGGGCGACCATCGTTGCTGGCCGTTTTCTCCGCATCCAGTGCCGTGGAGGTCATCTCTATAGAAGCTGCCACTGCATGAGGGTTTACCAGACAGGACACAAATGCCACGGTGTTTGATAATGCCCTGGAGCTTGATCCATTCGATAAATTAATAGACTGATCGTACCAGACGTTCGCGTAGGCAATTTTATCGTAAGCCCACCAGGTGTTAGTCAGCGGAAGGCCTAAATCGGTCCCTATCGCACCATTAGGATGTTCACTGTATAACTCTTGAAATTCGCTTAATAACGGTTGATAAGGTTCGCCGCAGTCTGATTTGCTGACATCATTTTTTGCTGCCGTATTCAAAGAAAGCCATGATTCATTATTAGCCATGGTTGACTGCCCCGCTGGATGCTCGGCAGTAAGCAATGGCCGCTTAAAGGCAATTCCCGACCGGGTAGTAAACGTTTCAGGCATATGCCCCCAGTAACTTGCCAGTGGCGTATCCGGGCTGGTTATGACGGTAAACATGACCGGTAATTTGTTGGATTCTATCGTCAGCTGATACAACTGGGCGTACATATTGGTTACCAGGCCCATAGAATCATCTTGTTTTACCGTAAAGGAGGTAGTCCCGTCCGCGCCAGTCACCCCATAAAGCAGGCTTGAAGAACTATTCATCCTCGCAGAAGCGCCTGCCGCGTTAATTACCGTAATCGACTTATTTATCATCTCGGCATTTTGACGGTTCTTCGAGCCTTCACGTCTGAGAATAAAGGGGACATTGGGCACGCTATTTCCCTGCGCATTTTTAGTCACCACGCGAATCACCGCGTCTTCGCCTTTTTTCACTTTCAACGCACTCAAGGTGTCGTCAACTTTGACAAATTGCGCCGTATCATTCGCCTCAACAATGATCTGACTGGCAACGGCGACAGGCGTGGTCCGGCAGCTCAGTAATGCACCACCAGATGAGGGCATCTGCGTTTCATCTCCTGTCTTCAGCGAAACGACATCATACGTAAAGGTTTGAGTGAACGTATCTGCAACGGTATTCGAGATATAGAACCTCGACACTGGCCAGCCAATAGCGTCATGTAATGCGCTACTCCCCTGGTGCGCATAAATGGCCCTAAGTTCATTGTCAGTTGGAACATACTCCGCGCCACAACCATTTATCGAGGTATCGTTAGCCTGGCCCGACGGGAACGTAGACCAGGCCTCCCCCTCTTCCACCAGGGTACCGATACTGGTGGTAGCACTATTCTCGTCCCTCAGCAAAGGCCTTCGATAAATAAGACCGTCATCGCCTGTCGCCGTTTCAGCCATATGCCCCCAGAATTTGGCTTTTGGCGAATCCGGGCTGGTAAGCACCGTAAAGACAACGGGAAGCGTCGATTTAGTGCTGCTGGAGGAATCCAACGCTGCCGTGAGTTCTGTTTTTAGCCCGGTAGTCTGGTCTTGCTTCAATGTGAAAGTGGTGGTGCCATCAGCCCCCGTCACGCCATAAATAACCAGGGTCGTTGAAAGAAAATCATTTTGAGTATTTCCCCAGGCATCCGTTACCGCCAGTGAAGCAATCGACGTCGTAGTTGACACATTGGCCCTGTTCACGCTGGTGTTTCGTTTGAGGGTAAATGCGGTATTTCCCACAGGCTTACCCTGCGCATCTTTAGTGGTCACTCGTAATACGGCTTCTTCACCCTTTTTCACTTTGACAACATTATTCATACGGTCAAATTTTGTGAGGTCTGCAGCTTCAAGAACGATTTGGCTTGCCTTAACAATCGGCGTCGTCTGGCAGGTAAGCAGTTCTTTTGTGGCAGATGGAATTATCGAACTGGTGCCTGAACTGAGATTGACGGCCTTGAAGTCACGCTGTTCCAGGCTACTACTACCTGTCGTGCTGGAAAGGTAACTTGAGGCGACGGGCCAGCCCTGAACCGTTTTCATCGCATTTCCGCGGTTGGCTTCATACAATGACTCCAGCCCGGCCTGAGAGGGAACATATTCACTACCACAACCATTAGAGGATGTGCTTATAGCCTGAGCTTGGGTAAATTGCGCCCAGTCTTCATTATCTTCCGCAATCGCTGTTCGACCCGACGTACTGGATAACTCTTTCAACAATAATGGGCGTTTAAAGACCGCTCCATCTGCAGCCGTCACTGTTTCAGGCATATGCCCCCACATTTTCGCCTTATCGCTGTCCGGACTGGTTACAACGGTAAAAATGGTATCGAGGGTCGCTTTTTTCGTTGTATCTGAATAGAGCCTAGCGGTCAGCGACGTTTTCGTGCCATGGGTATCCGGGCGGGTAATAGTGAGAATTTTAGTTCCGTCGCTGCCGGTCATGGCGCTGTATGCTGCAGCGGTATTATTAAGCGAAGTTTCGTCCGCCAGGCCACCATTGACCACAACCGGCGCAACCAGCGCATCACTGCTACCAGCAACGTGTTTTTCCTCTGAGCGGGTATAACCATCGCCACGTTTCAGGGTAAAGGGTATATCACCCAATGGATTGCCCTGCGCATCTTTTACCGTCACCTTTACCTGTAGCGTTTCGCCTTTTTTCAGCTTCGCCGCATTTGCAGCCGCGTTCCACTGCGCCGGATCCACCACTTCCAGCGTAATGCTACTGGCAGGATTGTTAGCCGTCGTCAGGCAACTGACATAAACCGCCGTGCTACCGCCAACGGTCCGCGCCCCATCGTTGAGGGCTATGGTGTAATAATGCGGTACCTGATCTGCGGGCGAACTGCTCCAGTAGGGCTGACGCTGCGTTGGCCAGCCGTGTACTGTCTGTACACCGTCACCGTTATTGGCATCATAGAGCGCGCTAAGCTGAGAACGGCGTGGGAGCATATTGGCGCCACAGCCACCTTTACTGGTGCTGGAGGCGTTGGCCTGGCTGACTCGCGACCAGACTTCGTTATTTTCCGTTAATGTGCCGTCCGGACTGAACACTTCCGCAGCCAGTCGGGGTCGGGCAAAGGTTAAAGCATCGACGGTAATCGTCTCATCCATATGCCCCCACATCTGCGCGCCAACCGCATCCGGACTGGTGAGCGTAGTGAAAATCACATTGTAATTAACAGTATTGGGAATATAGGAGTTCACAGGCACAATATTTAGCGGCGTCGATAAGCCCACACCTTGCGATTGCTTAATTTCCACAGTCGCAAAACCCTGCGCATCCGTAGTACCGGCATAGACTAAAGACGGTTGCGATGTTCCGTAGAGTGTGCCATTCATCTCGATTGCGCCGCGGGTTGGATCATCAAAACCTGTAGTCTGCCCCTGACGATTTTTCCCCATATCTTTAGTAATGGTGAACGCGGTATACGGCACGGGTGCATTATTCAAGGCATTAAAGGTGCGTACCGTCATGGTGATCGTGTCACCCACTTTGGCCTGCGCTCTGCTGCCTGCGGAAACATCACGATCGGTGGTCGCGGCAATCTGGGCGACCATCTCATTGCCCGAACAAGAGAGATAGTTTTGCTTAAAGCCGGAATAGGTGTCGATGTTGCCCGTGGCCAGGTTTACCGACGCGTGCGACGTCTCTTCCACCGCACTAAGATACGCTTTTTGCAACGTTGGCCAGCCATATTCGGTGCCGATGGCATTGGCTGGATGAGCGGCAAACAAACTGTGCAATGAACTTTGGCTCGGAATATGACCTAAACCACACTCAGCCTGCATACTGCTATTCTGATCAAACAGCGCCCAGTCTTCGTTATTTTCCCGCACCGATCCCTGTTCGTTGTCGGTTTCATCCGCCAGCCGTGGGCGTTTAAAGATATTGTTCGCTTCAATAATGCCCAACATATGGCCCCACATCCGCGCTTTGTCGGTATCGGGGCTGGTGATCACCGTAAAAATAACGTCTTTCTCATCCGAGGCAGTAAAATCACTGCGCATTCTCGCGGTGATGTGAGTTTTCACCCCCACGCCGCCTGGCTGGGTCAGCGTCAGAGTGGCCTCTCCGTTAGCATCAGTGATCCCTTCATAGGTATGGGCGTCAACTTTGCGAACGTTACTGCCGCCATCAATTTGTACCGGATGCGTCTCCCACGCGGCGTCAGTTTGATTCTTACGGTTAATGCCGTCATCCAGATGCAGCGAAAAGTAGTAGTAAGCCAGCGGCTGATCGTTGTTCTTGCTATCGGTAATCGTCAGACGTAAAGAAGCCTCTTCCCCCACCTTTACTTTCATCGCTTTTATCGTCGAATCATAGCTGCCCGGCGTCAGTACCAGCTTCGGTTCAACATCGGGCGCTTCTTTATCGACACAGCTCACAATAAACGTCGTATCGTCCGGTTTTTGCGCTTCGCTGCGGTTCGAAACATCCGCCGCATGGTGCTGGCCGCTCATCCCCGCCAGTGATGACCAGTAGAAATTACCCTGCATCGGCCAACCAGCCACATCCTGCACTGACGTTGGCACCACCGTCGCCAGCGCACCGAACTGACGCATTCCGGGCAAAATGTCGCAATGTTTATCCGCGCCGCTCCAGGTAAAGGTGGACCAGGTTTCATTGTGATCGTTAACCGTACCGCCTTCATTATCGACTTCCGCCGCCAGTTTTGGTCGACTAAAAGTGTAATCACGGGCCTTCAGCGTATCGGGCATATGACCCCACATTGTAGCCTGCGGAACATCCGGGCTGGTGAGGACGGTAAAGATCACTGCCGTTTCACTGGCCTGAGCAATACCCGCGAGGCTCGCGACCAACGGCGTTTTTACACCAGGGCCGTTGGCCTGGGTGACCGTAACCGTGGCAACACCATTCGCATCGGTAGTACCACGATATTCCGTCGCGGTGGTGGTTAATTCGGTCGTGCCCAGTTTTACAGGCGCAGTATTGTTCACCACACCCTGGCGGTTTTCAGCATCTTTGCGTTTGATAACAAAAGGAATATTCCCCACAACATTACCGACGCAATCTTTGGTGGTGACCGTTAACGTGATACTGCCCCCAACCGTCATTTTCGCCGCACCTGAGGATTCGTCATAGCCCGCAGCGCTGACGGAAATAAGGTCACCCTGCGCGGGCGCAATCTTCAGCGTCACTTTCTGATCGGCGAGCATCAGAACACTTTCATAGGGATAGCCCGTCGAGGTGAGTAAATATAACAGCGGCATGGTCTGCTGGGGATCAGGCTGCGCCCAGGCGACCAGCGAACGCCCGGCAAGTCCCTGTGCACAAAACGAGCGATCTGCGACTGGCTGTGGGTCCAGTAAGGTGTCCGGCGTGGCGGCATCCGCCCAAACTAAAGATACAGCCGGTGGCGTTTGGTTTTCCCAACGTGGGGTGGCAATGATATCGCCTTCTCTGTCTTGCGGGTTGGTGACGAGCAATTTAGAGACGCTAACATCCGCGTTGAATTCACTCGGTTTAGCGGTAAACGCTACCTCATGCGTCTTTGTAGGATCGAGAAAGACACTGCCCTGGTAGACGGGTATGCTGGCGCTGTCGGCGGTGGGCACGGTACCGTTAAATTCGCCGACCGTATCTGAAGAGTCTTGCCATGCAGATTCTGCCCATGACCACCCAGGCAGCATTGCGCTTATCAGCAATGCGCATAACACAAGGATTTTATTCAGGGTCAGGGACATGACAGAAACTCCACCGGTTGTTAAACGGACGCTTGTCGCATCAATATATTTTGCTTAATCCGGGATTAAGCAAAATATGCGGAAACAGCATTCCCTTGCGGGAATGCTGCTGAGTACGCGTTATTTGTGTTTGTAAATAATGTGAAGTTTGTAACCCTGTACCCCGTCGCCGTTGGTCGGGATGGAAAGTGCCTCTTTTCCATCGCGCGCAGGGCCGTTAAGGTTGGTTCTGGCTTCGTCGTTGGTCGCAGGGATGACCAAATTGTTATTATCGAAGCTTGAGTTAACGATGCCACCCGAAGTGCCAAGCTGTTGGCTGCTGCCAGAAAGTACCCAACGGAAGTCATAATTGGCGGTGACGTCAGCATCGGTACCCGCATCAAACTTGCCATTTTTGTTCTCATCCGAGTACAGTTTGGCCACGTAGGTTTTGCCAAGTTCGATTGGTGTGCTACCGTTGATAAGGTTGATACTGGTACCATCAACAAAGATGGCGACTTTCAGGTTCTGGTTAACCACCGGCCCCGGTGCAACGTTATCGCTGTCGCTTCCGCCGCCGCTGGCAGTAGAAACGTCATAAAGATGCAGCGCAGTCCCGACGTTTGGCGTACCGGTCTGCGTGGTTGGCGTAATTTCAATACCGATATAACGACCACGGTCGGCATCGGTAAGAGTGTAACTGGTCACCTTCGTTACCAGCTCTTTTGGATCCCCCCCCTGCGCATCCTTGTAGCTCATCCAGCGGATAGTATCGATAGTTTTCGCGTTATCGCCCAATCCCCCAAGATCCACGTCGCCTTCGGTATCACCAATTTCCCAACTTACGGTTAATTTATCACCCGAGTAAAGACGCTTGTCCGTTTCACTGCCTTGCGGGCGAGCGCCTTTTAGATCAGAAGTCAACGTTACACGGTCGGCATCTGTCGTAGCACTTCCCCCTTCCGAATAGAGCCACGGAATGGTCCCCTGGAAAATATTGGTTTCACCGCTGTCGACCCAGGCGCTGTCTTCAGCCAGCGCCACAGGTGCCACACAATAACCTGCCAGTGCCAGCGCTAATGCGATCCGGGTCAGACCGCGTCTTTTATCCTGCTTCATTGATGCTCTCCTTAATGAACCTTCAGCGACTGGCCGACTGGCCTTACGCCAATCTTATTTTTTGGTATACAGCACGCGTAAACCGTATCCCTGCAAGCCATCTCCCGCTTGTGCGCCATAGGTTTGCGCCGCTTCACGGTTAGTGGCCGGAATCACAATGTCCTCATTGGAAGTGTTCGCCTGTGCACCCACTTCACCATTGATGCTCTTGCCGGTAAATTCCCACTTGTAGTCGTACTGCACCATCTCTTCGTCAGTCAGTTTTTCGACCTGCTGGAAGACACCGTCTTTATTGTTGTCGCGCCACAAAACAAATCGATAAGTGTTGTTGAGCGGCAACGGTTCTTTATCTTTACCTATCAGGTTGCTGGGTTTAGCCGCCCCCACACGATAGATAAAAGCATTTAGCCCACCAATTTCTGCCCCGAGGAAAGTGACATCCACATAGTTACTGTCATCGTAGGGCGCGGCTTTTGCTTTCCAGCGATAGGTGCCGGGTAAGGTACTGGAGAGGGTGACAGTGCCCTTTTCTTTATCTTGTTTAGCGATAAAAACGCAGGGGTTGTCGGTCGAGCAAGGCTTGTTGGTTAACGTCACTCGTTTGTCCTGCGCGTCGTAAAGCTGCGGCGTGAGGTTATCTTCCGGCAGCGCATCGCCATTGCGGTCGGTGTTATCGCCAAAGCTGTCGGTTACATCGAGATCCATCACCACACCATCAACGCCATCTGCCTGAGCGCTGGCTTCGTGGCTGTGGTTGTTCTCTTCTGGCACGTTCGCGATGTTATTAACAATCAACTCTATTTTACGGTCCTGCTGAACGGTGATTTCCACCACGCCAGAGTTCTGCCGATTGCCCTTTTCATCTTCCAGCGCCAGACGTACTCGCCAGGTATTGAGTTTTTCTTGTTCGGCTTGATCGGAACTGTACTGCCAGGCGGGCAGCACCAGGTTCCAGTGGTTATTGTTACCCTCTGTCAGGGTATTCTCTTTGATAACCGGCATCACCAGCGTGCGGGCAGCATTGTTTTTCGCCTGCCAGGAGGCAGCATTGTTTTTCGCCTGCCAGGAGGCAGCAACGATTTTGTAGTGATGGTTAATGAGCGCGTTAATGGTCCATTTACATTTTTCCAGCCCGATAGCTTCTTCAGGCGTATCTTTAATCACGCACTCGGGATGTTCATTCGTGACGTCGGCTTTCAGCCACAAAGTGACATAGAGGGGATCTTTCTCTTTGTATTCCAGAACAATAAAGTTGTTACGTTCAACAAAGTCATGACGGCTACCCATGAGCGAGTGAGCCGCGCTCACTTTGTCAGGATCAAGCTGGTCTTTGAGCGGGACGCCAAACTGGTAGTTCAGCGTTGCGTTAACAGAAAGATCGGTATTATCGCCAGTGCCAGCTTTGAAATCTGTACCGACAACAATGAGCGGAACGGGCTGGTATTTCACACCCAGCGTGACAGCGAAGGGATCTTTCTCCAGACTATCGGTACCAAAAAGCGCGACTTCATTCCCATAATATTGTTCGAAGACAATTTTTCCGCCAAGCTGCGGGTAAGCGGGTAGCCAGGCTTCAGCGCGAATATCCCAGCCGCGCGCAGGGCGTTCTTCATAAAAGTCGAAATCTTCAGAGTCTTTCCAGTCAGAAAGTGGGTGATAATAGTTGCCTGAGAATTTTAAATAATCCGTCCAGGCTTCGGCGCCTAAACCTAAACGGCGATGTCCACGGGTAAAGTCATAATCATAAAATATATTTCCACCCAATAGATATTTATCAAAATTATACCTTACCCCAAGGCCAATATTCCCGATCGTACGATCTTCTTTTCGTTGCGCAGAAAATTGGCTGAAATAAACAGTGGTTTGATTATCGTACCAGGGAACAAAATAATCGATGGAACTGCCATCCAGATCGCCGCCCTGACCAATGGAGAGGTTCGAACGGACCTTACCGTAGGGAGAGAGTGTGTCTTCAATATAAGATTGTGCGGTTGAGGTGATTTGACTTTGCAGATAGCTTCTGGCCTGAGATTTCAGCGCCTCAGGGGTCAAGTTTTCAAACCCTTGCGTGGCGGAGTTGATGACGTAATCGGCTCCGCGCTCTTTCAGCGATTTACCCTTGTTGGTTTGTTCATCCTGTTGTGCTGCCTGGCTACCTAAATCAGGTAACGATTCGTTTTGCTTAACATTTATCTCTGGCGCCGCGAAAGCAGCACCAGAGATAAATGTTAGAATAATACAGCGTTTCCATCGCAGCATGCACTTTCCCTGTGACAATGATACAGTCAAAAATAAGCTTTAATATTGTATCCCTGATTATTCAGAAAGGCATGTCATAAAGAGTAAATATATTCTTAATTATTTAAATTAGTGATTTCACTCAAATACATTAGTTATTCCACTAATAACAGATTGTTTATCATTCATATATTAAATATAAATGATAAAACAATACATTCACATGATATTAAGCAATAATAAATTCAACGCGTTTTTTAGATATTAAACCGTGCCCATGTTGGCAGAAATAATCCACAGCACCACAAGCTTTTAACACTTGTAACGCCTGATGACACTCAGGGCAAAGTGCCTGGACGGTAAAGTCTTTGTCGCAAGTTGCACAGTGAGCAGTCTCGCCATTGCGTTCGAGAGGGGTTTTGCAGGTTGGACAGTTGAGTGCCATAAATACTCCTCGCGTGTTATTCGGCTTCCCTCTCCGTGTGGAAAGGGAAACCAGATAAGTGATTACTTACTTTTCTTGATATGCTTCATCAGACGCTTACGTTTACGCATCTGGGTTGGCGTCAGGGTGTTACGCTTGTTCGCATACGGGTTTTCCCCTTCTTTGAACTGAATACGAATCGGCGATCCCATTACGTCCAGCGATTTGCGGAAGTAGTTCATCAGGTAACGCTTGTAGGAATCAGGCAGGTCTTTCACCTGATTGCCGTGAATCACCACAATCGGCGGGTTATAACCCCCGGCGTGGGCGTATTTCAGCTTCACACGACGACCGCGTACCAGCGGTGGTTGGTGATCTTCAACAGCCATCGTCATGATGCGCGTCAGCATAGAGGTCCCCACACGACGGGTGGAGCTGTCATACGCTTCACGTACTGATTCAAACAAGTTACCAACACCACTGCCGTGCAAGGCAGAGATAAAGTGCACACGAGCAAAATCGATAAAGCCCAGACGGAAGTCCAGCGTCTCTTTCACCTGCTCTTTCACTTCCTGGCTCAGGCCGTCCCACTTGTTCACTACAATCACAAGTGAGCGCCCACTATTGAGAATAAAGCCCAGCAAGGAGAGATCCTGATCGGAAATACCTTCACGCGCATCAATCACCAACATCACCACGTTGGCATCTTCAATGGCCTGCAACGTTTTGATTACCGAGAATTTCTCTACCGCATCGGTGATTTTGCCGCGTTTACGTACGCCAGCGGTGTCAATGAGCACATACTCACGTCCGTCGCGTTCCATTGGAATGTAGATACTGTCACGCGTCGTGCCAGGCATGTCGTAAACAACAACGCGCTCTTCACCAAGAATACGGTTAGTGAGTGTAGACTTACCTACGTTCGGGCGACCCACAATCGCCAGTTTGATCGGCAGACTTTGCGGGTCGAAGTCGTCTTCCTCTTCTTCTTCGCCGTTCTCTTCCGCTTCAAATTGCGCCCAGTATTCGGCGTCTTCGTCGACTTCTTCTTGCGGTGCGAGATCTTCCATCCACGGCAGCAGCACGTGCTCCAGCAGACTTAATACGCCACGACCGTGAGACGCGGCGATCGGGTAGATTTCACCTAAACCAAGCGCGTAGAAATCAACCACTGCCTGATCGGGATCCAGACCGTCAGTTTTGTTTGCCACCAGGAAGGTCGGTTTTTCACGGGAGCGCAGATGTTTAGCAATCGCTTCATCCGCCGGCATCAGGCCCGAGCGCGCATCCACCATAAACAGTACGACGTCCGCTTCTTCAATCGCCAGCAGCGACTGTTCCGCCATGCGGGTTTCTACACCGTCTTCTGTGCCATCAATCCCGCCGGTATCAATGCAGATAAACTCACGGCCTTCAATTTCCGCACGACCGTACTTACGGTCACGAGTCAGACCCGGGAAATCCGCAACCAGCGCATCTCGGGTGCGAGTTAGACGGTTAAATAACGTGGATTTTCCTACGTTAGGGCGCCCGACAAGCGCGACCACAGGTACCATGTTTAAAGCCTCATTTTTATAAATCATCAGACAACGCACGCTATATTCGTGTCGTTGTTAAAAACAGGAAAACGGCCCCTGTCCAGGAGCCGTTTTCAAAGTGAACGACAGAGACGATTAACGTGTAATAGAGTACACGGTTCCGTCTTTTGCCTGGATCAGCAGTTTGCCGTCAGCGGCAACCGGTTCAGTCTGGAAACCAGAACTATCAACTTTTTGCTGGGCAACGAAACGACCATCTTCGACGTTAATCCAGTGCAGATAACCTTCGCTGTCACCTACCACCAGGTTGCCATTATACAGCACCGGAGAAGTCAGCAGGCGATGCAGCAGATCGCTTTGTGTCCACAGCGTAACGCCGCCATCAATGGTCAACGCCATCACCCGGTCATTTTGATCGACCAGATAGATGCGATTGCCGTCGACGATGAAATCATTCACCGAACCCAGTTCGCGTTTCCACATAATCTGACCGCTGCGCAGATCAAGCGCCGTCAGGTTACCATTATAGGCCAGCGCGAAAACAACGCCGTTAACAACGACGGGAGTCGTGTCAACATCGCTCAGACGGTCAATTTCGGTAGAACCGGTCGCCTGGGAAATACGCTGCTGCCAAATCATCTGGCCCTGTTCCATCAGCACTGCGCTGACGCGACCATTATCGCCACCCACGACGGCCGCACCAAAAGCCGTTGCCGGCGCAGACTCGCCACGCAAAGAGAGCGAAGGCATATCGAGGTTAACTGTCCATTTGACAGCGCCGTCAGCTTCGTTCAGCGCTTGTAACTGACCGTTACTGGTGTGGATTAACACCAGACCGTCGCTGACCACCGGGCGCGAAAGTGCTTCACCCGCGACTTTAGTTTGCCATGCCACAGTACCATCGCTGGTATTCAGCGCGTAAACCTGCGCCTTTTCGGTGCCAATGTAGACATGCCCACCAGACACGGTCACGCCGCCAGAAAGTAATGCAGGATCTTTAGAGAACCAGCCATCTTTCTCGGCCAGGTTGACAGACCAGATTTCTTTGCCGTCATCCGCATTCAGCGCTTTTACTAAACCAGCGCGGTCCGCTGCATAGACAACGTTGTCCGCCAGTGCCGGATGAAGATTGGAATAGAAGTTGCCAATGCCGCTACCAACGGAAGTGCTCCACGCAGTAGTCGGCGTAAACTGGTTTTCAACGGTTGGCAATGGGGACATCTTTACCACATCTTCTTCGCTGTTAAACAGCGAACAGCCGCTTAAAAGGGTAACGGAAAGCAGTCCTGGCAGCAGTAATTTACGCAATTGCATCGGGTCCCTCTCAGATGGACAAATTATTAATTTTCATCTGCATCATTTCGCTCAGTGCCGGGGTAACATCGCTTTTCACGCCTGCTTCCCATGCACTACGCGCACCTTGCTTATCACCTTTGCTCAGCAATGCTTCACCACGCAGGTCGGCAACAATGGCAGCCCACCCTTCACCTTTGATAGCATCAAGGGTTTTTAGCGCGGCATCAGCCTGCTTGAGCTGTACCTGAACGCGAGCAAGACGCAGATTTATCACGGCTTTGAGATTTTCATCGCTCGTGTCTGCCAGCCCCTGTTGTAACTGGGCGGCAGCTTTCTCTAGTTCATTTTTGTCAACAAATTGCTGCGCAAGTTCCAAAGAAGCCAGCGCACCATAAGTATTTTTATTTTCAGCAGCAAATTTTTCCGCCGCTGGGATGCTATCCGGTTTGCCTTCGCTCACTGCGGTAACCGCATTTTGATAGGCAAGAGAAGCGGAGCGTGCAGAATCAACCTGATGGCTGTTCCAGTAGCGCCAGCCAATCAGTGCGCCAACGCCCAAAATCACCCCAACAGCCAGTGCTTTGCCATTTTCAGCAAAAAAGCGTTTAACCGCTTCAACCTGGTCGTTTTCGTTCTCGTAAATTTCCACGCTGTCCTTCTCCTTCCTTAACCCAGTAACGTGCGCAAATGCGCGGCTACGCTATCCTGCGCAACTGCAGTTTGCTCACCAGAGCGCAAATCCTTCACTACTGCTGTGCCGTTAGCCACTTCAGACTCACCCAGCACCACAGCAACGCGGGCACCCCATTTATCAGCACGGGCAAACTGTTTCTTAAAGTTGCCGCCGCCGTGGTTGGTCATCAGTTTCACGCCCGGTAATTCATCACGCAGACGCTCTGCTAATGCCATAGCCGCAGATTGTGTGTCAGCACCTGAAGCCACCAGGTATATATCGACAACAGGATCGGCTTTAAATTCCGGATTAACGGCCTGAACTAACAATACAAGACGTTCGAGGCCCATCGCAAAACCGACTGCCGGTGTTGCACGACCACCCAGTTGTTCCACCAGACCGTCATAACGACCACCTGCACACACGGTGCCCTGGGAACCGAGGCTGTTAGTCACCCACTCGAAAACGGTACGGTTATAGTAATCCAGACCGCGCACCAGACGCTGGTTTACGGTGTAAGCGATCCCCGCGCTCTCAAGCAGTTTGCACAGACCGGCAAAGTGCTCACGAGATTCCTCGTCCAGATAATCGCCTAATGCCGGAGCGTCGTTGAGAAGCGCCTGCACTTCCGGATTTTTTGAATCCAGTACGCGCAACGGGTTAGTGTACATGCGGCGTTTGCAGTCTTCGTCCAGCTTTTCTTTATGCTGCTCAAGGAATGCCACCAGCGCATCGCGGTAATTCGCACGAGCTTCCAGCGAACCGATAGAGTTCAGCTCAAGAGTTACGTGCTCGGAAATACCCAGCGCGCGCCACCAGCGGGCAGTGAGCATAATCAGTTCGGCGTCGATATCCGGACCTTGCAGACCGAAAACTTCGCAGCCCAACTGATGGAACTGACGATAACGCCCTTTCTGCGGACGCTCGTGACGGAACATAGGCCCGATATACCACAGACGCTGTTCCTGATTGTACAGAAGACCATGCTCGATGCCGGCGCGTACACAGCCCGCCGTCCCTTCAGGGCGCAGAGTCAGGCTGTCGCCATTGCGATCCTCAAAGGTGTACATCTCTTTTTCAACCACGTCGGTGACTTCACCAATCGCACGTTTGAATAGCGGGGTCTGCTCTACAATCGGCAAGCGGATTTCACTGTAACCGTAGCTGCCGAGCACGTTTTTCAGTGTGCCTTCAATGCGCTGCCAGATGGCCGTTTCGCCAGGCAGGTAATCGTTCATGCCGCGAATGGCTTGAATGTTTTTTGCCACGTTTATTCTCTTTCTGAATATAAAAATGAACCCTCAACGCTTCCCTCAATGTTTCGGGAGCCATGCGGGTTCAATCATACACGGGAAGCGAGGCGCTTCCCATCACGTTATTATTTTTCAACCTGCTGAACGTCAATTCGACGCGCTTCGTCCAGCTGACTGGCTTTCGCACGAATGCGCGCTTCCAGCTGATCGATCATATCGTTGTTGTCCAGACGGTCTTTGCGCACGCCATCTTCATAGAGGCCGCTTTTCTTGTTGCCGCCAGTGACGCCGAGTGTAGAAACCAGCGCCTCACCAGGGCCATTCACCACGCAGCCGATAATCGAAACGTCCATCGGAGTGATGATATCTTCCAGGCGTTGCTCCAGCGCGTTAACCGTACCGATAACATCAAATTCCTGACGCGAACAGGTCGGGCAGGCGATGAAGTTGATCCCGCGCGAACGGATACGCAGCGATTTCAAAATATCGAAACCGACTTTGATCTCTTCGACCGGATCGGCCGCCAGCGATACGCGCAGCGTGTCGCCGATGCCTTCAGACAGCAGCAGACCTAAACCAATAGCGGATTTTACTGCCCCGCTACGCGCACCACCGGCTTCGGTGATCCCCAGATGCAGCGGCTGATCGATTTGTTTTGCCAGCAAACGATAAGACTCAACAGCGAGGAAGACGTCAGACGCTTTCACGCTGACTTTGAACTGATCGAAGTTCAGGCGATCGAGATGATCAACATGACGCATGGCAGATTCCAGCAACGCCTGCGGCGTCGGTTCGCCATACTTTTCTTGCAGATCTTTTTCCAACGATCCGGCATTAACGCCAATACGGATCGGAATGTTTTTATCGCGCGCACAGTCAACCACCATGCGAATACGCTCTTCATTACCGATATTGCCAGGGTTAATACGCAGACAATCGACGCCGTATTCCGCTACTTTCAGCGCAATGCGATAGTCGAAGTGGATGTCAGCCACCAGCGGCACGTTAACCTGCTGTTTGATGAGTTTGAACGCTTCTGCCGCGTCCATCGTCGGTACGGAGACACGGACGATATCAGCGCCAACACGTTCCAGCGCCTTGATTTGATTGACCGTTGCTTCGACGTCTGTCGTACGCGTATTGGTCATGGACTGTACGGCGATGGGAGCACCATCGCCAATCGGCACATTCCCAACGTAAATACGTGTTGATTTTCTACGTTGAATTGGAGCCTGGTTATGCATGAAAAATCTCCCGCGTTACCCGTCTGTTACTGCGCCGGTGATTGTTCGGCATTGAGGGTCAGACGCGCAACCTGGTTAGTTCTGATAAAACGACTCAGATCGACAGGTTTCCCTTGATACTGGATCTGTACTGCGGCTGGCGCACCAATTTTCAGTTTGTACGGTGCCTGGCCGGTTAAGTTCAAATTACCGTCTTTACGCTGCATACCGCTAAACAGTTTTTTACCGGTAGCATCGGTGACTTCCAGCCAGCAATCGGCAGTAAAGTTCATCACCAGCGCATTCGGGTCAACCGCCGGCGTGGTCACGCCAGCCTGATCGGTTGGCAACGGCGCAGCGCCATCTGGTGTTGTTGTTGCCGCTGGTGCCGGAGTCGCAGCGGTATCAACATTTGCCTGCGAAGGTGGAACAACCGCATTCTGTTGCGGATCAACAGCTGGTGCTGGCGCAGTTACGGCAGGTGTTTGCGTGTTGGTTGCGGTGGTATCCACAGGTGATGTCGGCGTGGTCGCCATAGCCTGATCTGTGGTTGTCGACGTATCTAACGGTACACTCTGGCTTTGATTATTATTCAGTTCCGCAGAAGATTGATCGGCCATAGTGGTGATCTCTTCCTGCTGAGCTTTGTGGTCTTGCCACCACCAGGCACCGCTCAGGCCAATAACCACAAACAACACCAGCCAGGTGAAGGTCATCAGCCAGCCGTCACGTTTTTTGCGGCGTTTACCGAGGGAAAAACTCTGCATCGGCGCAACTTTTGCAGCCCGTAGTGGAGCCTGCTTTTCCAGCCCTGGCAGCAGTTCTTCTTCTGGAATATGTACCAGACGCGCATAAGAGCGGATATATCCGCGCAGGAATGTTGAAGCAAGATCGGCAGGTGCCTTATCTTCTTCAATGTCGCGTACCGTGGAAACCTTCAGGCAAAGTCGCTCGGCAACGGCCTGTTGACTAAGTCCTAGTTGTTCGCGAGCATTACGCAGGCGAGCGCCGGTAGTAAGTGCTTCATTTTGGTCGTGCGTGGCTTCAGTATTCATTCGCTGCAGGTACGTTTAAATGAGAATTGAGATGCCGGTGAACCATCATGCCCACCCACACCGCGAAACATCCGTTAAGTTAACCGTTATCATACAGTATAAGACCGTC
Organism: Escherichia coli DSM 30083 = JCM 1649 = ATCC 11775; assembly: GCF_003697165.2. Classification (GTDB taxonomy): domain Bacteria; phylum Pseudomonadota; class Gammaproteobacteria; order Enterobacterales; family Enterobacteriaceae; genus Escherichia; species Escherichia coli. The sequence goes on along the minus strand of NZ_CP033092.2, from coordinate 1,370,018 downwards.
TGTGTGCTCGTGACAAAGCCCACATTCGCTAAGGCTAACTTACTGTTGCATCGTTACATACTGCCTTAAAGTCAGCAAAAACGCACCGTTAATATTGACCAGACAATTGCAACTTAATACTTCATTCATAAAAGATTACGCCACGGTACATAAAGTAACCGTGGCGTAATGGCTATCAGACCGCTTTAATGTCGATGGCTTCACCCTGCATCCGCTTACGCAGAGTACGTTTCGTACGGTCGATAACATCGCCCGCCAACTGACCACAAGCAGCATCGATATCATCACCACGAGTTTTACGCACAATAGTGGTGAAACCGTAGCTCATCAGCACTTTTGAGAAACGGTCGATACGGCTGTTCGAACTGCGTCCATACGGCGCGCCCGGGAACGGGTTCCACGGGATCAGGTTGATCTTACACGGCGTATCTTTCAGTAGTTCCGCCAGTTGGTGCGCGTGTTCAGTGCCGTCGTTAACGTGGTCAAGCATCACGTATTCAATAGTGACTCGGCCCTGATTGGCGTTGGATTTCTCCAGATAACGGCGCACCGCCGCAAGGAACGTTTCGATATTGTACTTTTTGTTGATCGGCACAATCTCGTCACGAATTTCGTCGTTCGGCGCGTGCAGGGAAATTGCCAGCGCTACGTCGATCATATCGCCCAGTTTATCCAGCGCCGGAACCACACCGGAAGTGGAAAGCGTGACGCGACGTTTTGACAGGCCAAAACCGAAATCATCAAGCATGATTTCCATCGCCGGAACGACGTTGTTCAGGTTGAGCAGCGGCTCGCCCATACCCATCATCACTACGTTAGTGATTGGGCGCTGACCGGTGACTTTTGCTGCGCCGACAATTTTCGCCGCACGCCACACCTGGCCGATAATTTCCGATACCCGCAGGTTGCGGTTAAAGCCCTGCTGGGCGGTGGAACAGAATTTACACTCCAGCGCACACCCCACCTGCGAAGAGACGCAGAGCGTGGCACGGTCGTCTTCCGGGATATATACCGTTTCAACGCGCTGATCGCCAACGGCGATCGCCCATTTAATGGTGCCGTCAGATGAACGCTGTTCTTCAACCACTTCCGGTGCACGGATTTCCGCCACCTCTTTCAGTTTGCCGCGCAACACTTTATTGATGTCGGTCATCTCATCAAAGTTGTCGCAGCAATAGTGATACATCCACTTCATCACCTGATCGGCGCGGAAGGGTTTTTCACCTAAATCTTTAAAAAACTCCCGCATCTGCTGACGGTTGAGATCCAGCAGGTTGATTTTTCCATCTTTCGTGGTGACGTTTTCAGGTGTGACTAATTGTTCAGACATATGCTATTCCGGCCTCGTTATTACACGTTATGGCCCCTGGAGGGTTGAAAAAAGAAACGCCCCGGTGAGCGGCTGCTCGTCCGGGGGCGCTGCATTGTACAAATTCTGGCGCACGGATGCCACGTTTGCACGCGGCATTTACGAAATTATTAACGGGTGCGCGGGCACACTTCGCCTTCGCCGAAGAAATAAGCGATTTCGCGAGCGGCAGATTCGACGGAATCAGAACCGTGGGTACCATTTTCGGTCAGGCTGTCAGCGTAATCAGCACGCAGAGTACCGGCCAGTGCGTTTGCCGGATTGGTCGCGCCCAGCAGATCGCGGTGACGCTGAACAGCATTTTCACCTTCCAGCACGGAAACAACGATCGGGCCAGAAGTCATGAATTCAACCAGACCATCAAAGAACGGTTTTCCATCGTGTTCAGCATAAAAGCCACGAGCCTGTTCAACGGTCAGGTGCAGCATTTTGGTGCCGACAATTTTGAACCCTGCAGCTTCAAAGCGCGCAAAGATACTACCAATCACGTTTTTTGCTACCGCGTTCGGTTTGATGATGGAAAAAGTACGTTCAATAGCCATTTTTACCTCTGTAAATTGTTCTGTTGTTGTCTGTACCAGCGTACGAGATGGCGCGGATTATAATGAGCAACAGGGCCGTTGACTATTGATGAAGGTAACATTTTTTTAAAATAAACCCAGTTTAAGCAACAATCAGGGACAAAACAGACTATTGCATGACAAATTTCACTGTCGCTATTTGCCCCACGTCATCCATCACCAGCAATTGATAATCGCCTTTATCCGTCAAATGCAGGGTCACGTTGCGCCCACGTTCAGTTAACGGTTCGCCATTCAGAAACCACCAGCGTTCACCTGCCCCTCCACTTGATTGCAACGGCAAAGTCGCTTCCGCTGCGCCCGGTAAACGTTTAATAATCGCGCCATCGCGCACACCTGTTAGCTGCAGCGGGAGTTGTGCATCGTGACCGTATGGCGGGCAAATTGTCGAGGCCGGTGGCAAGCGCACAGCGCGACGTTCTGATGCGGGCAGCCAGGGTTCCAGCGGTAGCGGCCAGACATTTATCATTTCTTGTCGCGCCTGAGGGCAATCAGCGGCAACACGTTTGCCGTTTTCATCCAGCCAGATGGGGAAACGAATGCCATTAATGCCTTCCTGCTCCGGCAGTAATAGAGTTGGCGGCTGGCTCCCGTCCAGCAGCCAGGTTGCCAGGCGGCGGCGACAGTTACCGTCACCTTCCGGCAAAGACTGTCCGCCCGGCCAGCAGATAACGCCACGACTTACAGAGTCAGGACGTGGGTCTTCCGGCAAATTCACACTGCGCGACAGTAAGATATTATTAACCTGATTCAACAGCGGTACGGCACTGGCAAAGCCAAACTGACCAACAACGGGCGTGCCGTCCGGTCTGCCAGTCCAGATCCCAATGACATAGCGAGCGTTAACCCCAATCGCCCAGGCATCACGATAGCCATAGCTGGTGCCCGTTTTCCATGCCAGTGGGGCGACGCGCGGCAAGGCACCATCCGGCAAGGGTTGCGCTTCATCAGCCATAATCCGGCGAATGATCCACGCAGCCCCCGACGACATTAAAGGCCGTTCAAGCAGCGGATCGTCAGGCTGTAAGCGCAATTTACCTGCCTTGCCGTGGCGAGCAAACGCGGTATAGGCCGCCGCCATATCTTCCAGTTTTGCACCAGCGCCGCCGAGAATGAGCGAAAGATTCGGCGCAGCACCGTTGGGCAGATACAACGGCAATCCAACATTGCGTAATTTTGCCGCAAACCGTTTCGGTCCATAGGCTTCCAGCACCTGCACAGCTGGTAAATTCAGCGAGCGCACCAGCGCCTCGCTCATGCTGATCGGGCCATGAAAACCGCTGTCAAAGTTGCCAGGTCGGTAATCACCGGTGCGTCTGGGGACGTCTTGCAACAGCGATGCCGGGTGGATCAAGCCTTCATCCAGCGCCAGACCATAAACAAACGGTTTGAGCACCGATCCTGGCGATCGGATCGCATTGACCATATCAACATGACCAAAGCGTGAATCATCGTTGAGATCAACTGATCCCACCCAGCCGCGAACACGCATATCGGTATGATCAACCACGATCATCGCCAGTGAGCTGCGCGGTGGCAATCGTCCTTTCCAGTTTTGCGCCAGTTCTTCCAGACGTCGTTGAAGACCGGCATCCAGCGTAGTAACGATTTTGTCGCTTTTGCTTTTACCGAGCATCATGCGCGAAAACAGCGGTGCCAGTTGCGGCATTTGTCGGGGTGCCAGCCAGATGGGTTCTTCCCTTGACTCTTTTACCCGCTCACGGGACCACACACCTTGCACGGCCATCCGTTCGAGCACTTTATTACGCGCGGCTTCGGCACGCTCCGGCCAACGATCCGGGCGAAGACGGCTGGGCGCTTGCGGCAAAACCGCCAGCATTGCCGCCTCGGAATAGCTTAAATTCGCAGGCGATTTCCCGAGGTAAGCCCAACTTGCCGCACCAATCCCCTGCAACGTACCGCCAAACGGGGCACGGTTAAGATACAAGGTCAGAATTTCACGTTTAGACAGATGCCATTCCAGTTGCAACGCGCGCCAGAGCTGGCGAATTTTGCCGCCAAACGTTTTGGGGTGAGGATCAAGCAGGCGCGCCACCTGCATGGTGAGCGTGCTGCCGCCGGAAATGACCCGACCCGACGTGAGATCTTGCCAGGCTGCACGCGCCACCGAGAACGGATTCACCCCCGGATGCTTCCAGAACCAGCGATCTTCATAATTGATCAGCGCTTCAAGGTAACGTGGAGAAACATCTTCGATTGTTACCGGATAACGCCAGATGCCGTCAGCATCGGCGAAACGCCAGAGTGGCGTACCATCCTGCGCCACCACCACGCGTGCAGGATTCACTTCTTGCAATGGCAGAGGCCAGAGTTTATCTGCTGCCCATGCTGCCAGAATGATGATAAAAGGCGCGGCTGCCAGCATTATCCAGCAGCCGCGTTTGGTTAACAGGCGAGGCATTTACGGTCTGACTATCAACAGATCGTCAGCCGCACCAGTCGCCCGCCATTGAGGAACATACATTGATTCCACCATAGGCTGCGGCACCTGATACGTTCCCGGCGTCACCGCCCGCGCCAGATACACCAGCGTTACCGGTTGATATTCATCAACGGCAACCGCCGCCACAAAGCGATCGTCACGGAACTCTATGTGCTTAATGCTCGCCTGCTGCATCTGGTTCAGCAAGTTCTGCACTTCACCACCACTTTGCTCCAGGCTGGCGCTGCCGTTCGCCAGATTCTGGTTTTCCAGTTCCAGCCCCGCAGGCAACAGATCCACGACTAACGCATCCGGTACACTGTTACTGGCTTTAACCTGCAACCACACCAGCACCAGATCGCCGCTACGTAACGAGTCCAGCGATTTGCTCTTACCGTCAGTACCCAGAATATGACGCTCAATTTGCAGCACATTGCTCGCCGGTAAAGGTGCGGATTGCGGATAACCGCTGGCATCCACACGCAGCCATAACGGCTGATCGCCACTGTTGGTCACCTGCAAGGTGGCAAGTTGATCGCTATTCAGATTGCTGGTTTGCGCTTTCTCGCCTGTCAGCGGCTCAGCAGAGAAAGTGGTTTGCGCCTGCCATTTGCCCGGTAAATCCTGAAGAGTACGGGCAGCCAGGAACAACGCGTTACTTTCCTGCGTCGATAGCCAGCGTTCACCGAACGCCTGCTGCGAAAGTGTGTTCAACAGGGAGTACTGCTCATCGGGTAGCAGTTTGTTCTCTTCCAGCAATGAGAGCATCAACGCGCTGTCGCGCAGTGGACTACCGTAATCACCCAGCCATATCCGCTCATCACTATTACGCGGCGTTTTCAGCGCCAGCACAATCGCTTCTTCACCACGCATTGCATCACCCATGGTTTTCAGCGCAACGCCAAGTTGCAGCAGCGGTAAACCAGAAGCGGCATCTGCACGATGCTCCCAGATTTCACGCAGCGCACCCAGTGGTGCTTTTTGCTGACGGGCCAACACCAGCGCAGCGTAAGACTGTACGGCGAATTTACTGGCTTTGAGATTATCAGCGTACGGGATCGACATCATGCCCGGATCTTGTAAATAGCGCAGCAGACGCTCATTACCCCGGTTAATGGCGTCTGTCGGCACGCTGTAACCCTGTTCGCCTGCGCGGACCAGGAAATCCATCACGTAAGCCGTCAGCCAGTACTCTTCGTCACCGTTTTTATCCCACAACGCAAAGCCGCCGTTATCACGTTGCATTTGCAGCAAACGGGAAATGCCGATATCGACCGATGCACGGCGTTTCTCATCACTGTCGCCTTTGATGCCCAACGCCTGCAGTTGGGCTGCATTGGTATAAAGTGACGGGAACAGGCCGCTGGCGGTTTGCTCGAGACAGCCGTACGGATACGCTTTTAACTCTTTGATATAACGTGCGATGTTCAGCGGTGGTTTGCCACTCAACAACAATTGCCCTTCCAGCGTAACAGGCGAGAAGTTTTGCAATCCATCAGCCGGGAGCGCCCAGGTTTCACCAGGCTGTAACGCCGTACCGTAATTGACCGTTTGTGCCGGGAATGCCGGACGGACGCCGATTTTCCACTGCTTATGCTGATCGGCAACGGTTTCCCCCGGTAACGCTAACCCGCTAATGGTGGCCTGAATGTCTCCATCGCCATAACCCGGCAATGCACGCACCGGGATAAACAGCGTAGTACGCACCCCTGGCGCTAATTCAACAGGTGCGGGGGAATTACTCACCAGTTCAAGCAAGCCACTGGCGGTCAGAGCAACATTAAGTTTTTGCGGTTTATCGGTAAGATTAGTGATATCCAGCGTCAGGCGCGAGGTATCGCCACTCGCCATAAAGCGCGGCATGTTCAGTTCAGCAATCACCGGTGCGGCAACAATCACTTTGCTTTCGTTGCTTCCGAAGTCATCTGCCGTCCAGGCTTGCGCCATGACGCGCAATTCACCGTTAAAATCGCCAATTGGCAGTGTAACCGAGCCTTCGCCCTGTTCATTGAGCGTTACCGGCAGCGCCTGCTGCGCGACAATATTGACGTGATTGACCGGCGGTTTACCACCACGTTTCAGCTCATCACCATCGCCACCAAAACGCAGAGCTGCCAGACGCCCCTGACCTTCAATGACCTGACCGTAAATATCGTAAATGTCTGCGCCATAGCGTTTCTGACCAAAGAACGCCTGCCACGGATCTGGCGTGACGTAATCAGTAATATTCAGCACACCGCTATCAACCGCAGACACCAGCACATTCACCTGTTTTGGCATCTCACCATTTTTATTGCTGGCTTTAATTTTCACGGTTAATGGCTGATTGGGGCGCATTTTGGTGGGGGTTTCCAGCGCCAGATCGAGGCGACGGTTTTCATCACCAAGCGGCAGATGCAACACCCCAACCGCGCGTTTTGGCGTCGCGGAGCGAGATTTATCGCCAGGACGTACCACCAGCGTACTTAAATACAGATCATGACGATTCCAGGTTTTATCGACCGGAATCGTCAGATCCAGCCCTTGAGCCGGAACATCAATCTCTTGCCACCACAGCGGCCCTTCACTGGACTCGACCATCGCATAACCTTTACCCGCCGTTGGCGCGGCAATATGCAACTTAATGGTATCGCCAGGGCAATAGCTGGCTTTATCCAGTTTCAGCGTGACACGGTCGGGTCGCACTGCACCACCCCCGTCGCTGTTATCCTGCCAGCTATACCCAGCCCAGAAACGCACACTACTGACCGCTTCATTCGGCGCTTTAACTTCCAGACGATAAGCGCCCCACTCTACCGGGAAACTGACCTTACCGGTTTCGTCCGCTTTCAGATCCAGAGTTTGTTCATTTTCGATCAGATCTTTTTGATCAAACTGTGACTGCCAGCCTTCATATTCCGACCAGTTCCAGTAGTAATCGCGGCGTTCGCGAATCAAGCGCACCTGCAAGCCCGACACGGCTTTTTTCACGCCTTGCGCATCGCTATAAACGATGTCAAAAGCGGCGTTACTACCTTCATCAACAATGGGCTGTTTCACCGTGCTGTCGGTGCGATAATCGTAAACCGATTTCGAGGCGAACTGCGGACGGATCCCTGGCAATGCATCAGCAGGCCAGATAGCCTGCTCAGCACGGCGCGTCACCGGGCGACCGCCCGATTCCAGCAAACTACCCTGGAAAATAACCTGTAATGGGGAATGTGTTTCCTTCCACTGGCTTTCTGTAGAAACTTCGCCGCGCCCTTTATCATCCAGCGTCAACTGAACTTCATCCAGCGTGCGGGAAAGATTTTCGGCAGCTATATCGCCGAATTCAAAACCAGGTAAGGCTGACACAGCTTCACGCAGTGGGCGCAGGAAAAGTTGCCCTTGCAAAGTATTACCATTAGCAGGTGCACCATACAGGTAGTACCCCACCACGGAGAATTTCACTTCATCTTTCGGCGTTAGCGGGGTTTTCTCACCGGTCAGATTCAGCGCCATACGCTCTGGCATAAAATCTTCGACGTGGAAATCCCACATCCGATACTGGTTATCGCCCGTGTTAGCGCGAATATGCCACATACCGGTTGCCGCATTGCTATCGAGTGGCCAGGTAAAGTGGTAGAGGCCATTCTCCGGCTGACTAACGACGCTCCTGAGTACCTGCCCGTCGGGTTTAATCACGTCTAACTTGATGGGTTGATCGGGCAATGCTTTACCGTCTGCATCACGCAGCAAACCATTGAGGATGACCGTTTCACCCGGGCGATAAAGATCGCGCGGGCCAAACATGAAAAACTGTTTGCTATAGCCCGGCGCGCCAGCAATGTTAAATTCCGCTAAGTCCAGCGCCGGGAGTTTTAAATCGAGCAGCGTTGTCCGACCGTTTTTACGCGCCAGCAGTAATGCCGCGTTTTTATCATTTTCCAGCTGCACATGCCCCTGAGCGTCACTGGTTGCCTGAGTCAGAGTCTGCCCTTTCTCATTTAATAAAGAGACTTCAATTCCTTGCTGGGCCGCGCCGTTTTCCAGACTTTGGGTAAAGATATCCAGACGATTGTGATAACGGTGAGCTGAAACGCCAATATCACTTAACGTAAACAGCGTCGCGGGATTACTGTAATCGTAACGTCCAGCCTGATTCATCACAGCCAGATACACGCCCGCCTGCTGAAGCGGTTTGATATCGCCCAGCGGCAGCAATAATTTTTCACGGGTGTTACGCGCAGGATTGAGATCAAACCGTCCGGTGTAGACCAGATCCGCCATCTGCAGCAGTTTATCTGACTGCCAGTTCGCCAGCGAATTGCGGTATTCCCACTGGCTAATGAAAGCGGGCAGTGATTCTGGTTTCACACGGAAGAAGTTAACATCGACATTGTTAACGTTAAGCGCCATTACCGGCAGCCCTTCAACGACCTTACCAGGAAGCAACGAACCACGACTGGCAAAACCGACGCTGGGTTGGATATCGCGGGTAGTTATAGTTTTTTCGTCATCTTTACTAAAGGTTGCGTTATTGAGCGCTTTGACCTCCTTGCCAATAGTGACGATCAAATCACGTTTCGGTTCGAGGTGGCGTAAACGCAGCTCTTTAAGATTATGTGACAGCTCCCAGGCACCATCCACTTTGCCGCTTTTTTTATCGACGACATGAATAACGCGTGAGAAATCCTGATCCGGGTCGAGAGGGATGGAGAACGTCAGCACCAGCGTGGCTGCGCCATCGAGTTGAACTTCAGAGAGATCCAGCAATGTCAGCGCCTTACCGGCACTCTGTTGGGCCAGTTTTTGTCGCTCCGGCGCGGAAAGTTTTGCTGAACTCACGTTTTCTGAAGAGGCCGCTTTAGTAACTTCAGAAGGCGCATCTTTTTTCACCGCTGTTGGCGCGTTATCGTTGTTGTCGCACCCTGCCAGCGCCAGCATTAGCATGCAGGCGGCTACGCGTAACTTTTTCATTTTTCATCCCTGCCACAATGGCCCGTTAGCAACGTCGAATAATTATTATGCGTGAGAATTTACGTTATGTAATTCAGTATCACGCCCATACAATCCGAATTTTAGTGAGAATTGTGGCTCAGACAGCCAAATCAGCCTCTTTTGCTTGTCGCTTTTCACTAAACATCCGACAATTTAGCCTAACCCCGGCAAAAATGGAGATGCCTATGTCCACGACATGGTTTGTAGGAGCCGACTGGCTCGCCGAACATATTGATGACCCGGAAATTCAGATTATCGATGCCCGCATGGCGTCGCCTGGACAGGAAGATCGTAACGTTGCTCAGGAGTATCTGAATGGACATATTCCAGGCGCAGTGTTTTTTGATATCGAAGCGCTTTCTGATCACACTTCCCCGCTTCCGCACATGCTGCCGCGCCCGGAAACGTTCGCCGTGGCGATGCGTGAATTAGGCGTTAACCAGGATAAGCACCTGATTGTCTATGACGAAGGTAATCTTTTCTCAGCCCCACGAGCATGGTGGATGCTGCGCACCTTTGGTGTAGAGAAAGTGTCGATTCTGGGTGGTGGACTTGCAGGCTGGCAGCGTGATGATCTGCTATTAGAGGAAGGCGCAGTAGAGCTGCCGGAAGGAGAGTTTAACGCCGCGTTTAATCCTGAAGCCGTGGTGAAAGTAACCGATGTATTATTGGCAAGCCATGAAAATACGGCGCAAATTATTGATGCCCGCCCGGCTACACGTTTTAACGCAGAAGTTGATGAACCTCGCCCAGGTTTACGTCGCGGACATATTCCCGGTGCATTGAACGTTCCGTGGACGGAACTGGTACGTGAAGGCGAACTAAAAACGACCGATGAACTGGATGCGATATTTTTTGGTCGCGGTGTCAGCTACGACAAACCAATTATCGTCAGCTGCGGTTCTGGTGTAACAGCAGCCGTGGTTTTGTTGGCACTTGCGACGCTGGATGTGACAAACGTGAAACTGTACGACGGCGCATGGAGTGAATGGGGCGCACGGGCAGATTTACCGGTTGAGCCCGTAAAATAAGCTTTTTACAGGCAATAAAAAACCGCCGAATCTGGCGGTTTTTTATTGCTGGTCTGGTTCGCGGCCTTTCCAGCAGGTTGTATTACCGTAGTAATGCAAGCGCGTCTCAGCGGACACAATACTCGCCAGTAACTCTCTTTTTGTCAAGTAAAAGAGAGTTATTATTGTTCTGTTAGTGTATTATCCACTGCGGCCCTTTCCGCCGTCTCGCAAGCGGGCGCTGGCTTAAGGAAAGGATGTTCCGCGACCGTTAGGGCAAGCGCGTCTCAGCGCTTGCTATCGCGGCAATATCGCCAGTGGTGCTGTCGTGATGCGGTCTTCGCATGGACCGCACAATGAAGATACGGTGCTTTTGTATCGTACTTATTGTTTCTGGTGCGCTGTTAACCGAGGTAAATAATAACCGGAGTCTCTCCGGCAACAATTTACTGGTGGTTAACAACCTTCAGAACAGCAAGTAAGCCCGAATGCCGCCCTTTGGGGCGGCATGTTTTAAATTATCCGGTTCTGTTTAAAGTCACGCAAAAAACCACCCCAGCGACGTTCATAGAATGGCGCAATATGTTCGGTAATAAAGTGGCTAATACCTTTTTCCCCTTTTTTCACCTGACAAATATCGATGGGTTCATCGCCAGGTAATGTATCGGTCGCTACACTTCCCGCCGCCTGAATAATTTCTTCGATATCACCATCGGCTTCAATGCCAATAAGTAAATTAGGCTGTGCCTCTTCGTTCTCTTTAATTGAACAAATAAAAGCACGCTTCACCGGCTTAATGGTTTTAAATAAGGTGGTAAGTGAATCAATCATTTGCGCTGGCGGCTCTGCGACCTCCGATAATATCAGCGATTCACCGCCTTCCAGTACTTCCTGGCTACTCAGCGGATTCCCTTCTTCACCAATCAACAAACTGATTTCACGCGGCATAAACTCTTTACCGGTTGGCAGTTTGGCATTAAGGAAGAGCGTTTCGCCAAGGGTCATCTCAAACAATGTGCGAACGGGCATTACGACAAATGCCTGTTCGTCTTCAACCGCCTGTTGAAGTGCTTCTAACGAGGTAAAAAAAGGAATGACGCTGGTGCCGTCTTCTTTTTCCCAGTGCTGTAAATCAAGCGCGCTATCTTCAACTACTGCCTCGCCCTGCGCCGCCGTACCAGGCACCCAGACGGTGGATTCCAGTAGAGTACGGAAAAAGGCCGGGCGGTGAGCCGGTTCGGTTGCTGCTTTTTCCAGCAGGTCTTCAAGTTCGTTTTTTGTTTCGGACATAAGAACCACAATTCATTCAACGTTCGGGGAGCAAGTGCCTGATGCGCCACGCTTATCAGGCCTACAAGGGAGTCGCAATCTATTGGATTTTCGCAATTTGTAGGCCGGATAAGGCGTTTACGCCGCATCCGGCATATTAGTTTACGCCGTTAACAGATTAGCAATCGTGCGCACACCAAGTCCCGTAGCACCCGCAGACCACTGTTCAACCGGCGCTTTACGGTAAGTCGCCGAGCAGTCGATATGCAGCCAGCCTTGCTGATAGTTCTCAACAAAGTGCGACAGGAAGCCCGCCGCTGTGCTCGCGCCTGCCGGATACGCCGCGCTTCCGGTGTTGTTCAGTTCGGCAAAGTTAGACGGCAATTGATTGCGGTGGAACTCCGCCAGCGGCAGACGCCAGAACGGTTCATTCTCCTGCGCGGCACTCGCCAACAAGCGACCGGCAAGCGCATCGTCAAAACTGAACAGCGCGTGATAATCATTACCCAGCGCGGTTTTCGCCGCCCCGGTGAGGGTCGCCGCATCAATGATCAGTTCCGGTTTCTGCGCACTGGCATCAATCAGGCCATCGGCCAGCACCAGACGCCCTTCGGCATCAGTGTTCATCACTTCAACTTTTTTACCGTTGCGATAGGTAATAATATCGCCCAGTTTGAACGCGTTGCCGCTGATCAGGTTATCCGCACAACAGAGGAACAGCTTCACGCGCTTGTTCAGTCCGCGCGTAATGGCAAATGCCAGCGCCCCGGTAACCGTTGCCGCGCCGCCCATGTCCGACTTCATCGAGTCCATAAACGCAGTCTGTTTGATGCTGTAGCCGCCGGAATCAAAAGTGATGCCTTTACCAACCAGGCACGCGTACACTGGCGCTTCTTTATCGCCAGTTGGGTTGTAATCCAGCGCCAGCAATACCGGAGAACGTTCTGAACCGCGCCCGACCGTGTGCAGCCCCATATAACCTTGCTCACGCAGATCTTCGCCTTTGGTGATCCGGTAAGTCACACGATCCCCTGCGACGTTGCTGATCAGATCAACAGCACGCTGTGCCAGTTGCGATGGCCCCAGCTCTTCTGCCGGTGCGTTGATGGTGTCACGCACCCAGTCGATGATCATCAGGCGGTTATCCAGTTCCTGACGCTGGGCATCGTCCAGATCCGGCCACTCCACTTTACGTATGCCTTTCGGGGCTTTGTAACCTTGCCAGAATGCCCAGCAGCGATCCGCATCCCAGCCTTCACCGCTTAACTGAACATGCTTGATGCCCAGACCGTCAATCTTGCGCGCCGCACGCTGGATCAACCCCAGATCGTCTGCCCCGTTCAAATGCAGGGTAATGCCATCATTATTAATGCTGTAAGTCGCTTTTTCTCCCCAACGTGCGTCGGCAGGTTGGGTCGAGAGGGTAATCTTCATCGCTTCTGTCATTTTAGTTATCCTTATTCGTTTAACAGCAAAACGGGCTACCCCCAGGCAGCCCGTTCATTTACTCGGCCTCGTCAAGCCAGACCAACAAAATCGCTTCGAGGATTTTCTCGTTGGATGCCTGCGGGTCGTCGTCGAAATCTTCCAGATCGCAAATCCACTGATGCATATCGGTGAATCGAACCGTTTTCGGATCAAGATCGGGATACGCATCGTACAGTGCTTCGCCAATTTCGCGGCTATCCGTCCACTTAAGTCCCATACTAACCTCTGTTAATGCTCACGCGCATGGTTGATAGTGTAACGCGGGATTTCGACCACTAAATCTTCGTCGGTAACGCGCGCCTGGCAGCTTAAACGGCTTTCCGGCTCCAGTCCCCAGGCTTTGTCCAGCATGTCGTCTTCCTGCTCTGAGCTTTCCGGCAGCGAGTCAAAACCTTCACGAACGATGCAGTGGCAGGTGGTGCAAGCACAGGATTTTTCACAGGCGTGTTCAATCTCGATACCGTTACGCAGCGCAACGTCGAGAATGGTTTCACCACTATTCGCTTCCAGAACAGCGCCATCAGGGCAGAGATCCTGATGAGGCAAAATAACAATCTTTGGCATATTAAACCTCGTCCACGGAATGGCCTTTCAGCGCACGACGAACCGACTGGTCCATGCGGCGAGCGGCGAAATCCTGGGTTTGTTTGTCTACGTTTTTAATCGCTTGTTCGATGGCGTCAACATCATCGCCCTGCGCCACTTCACTCAGGTGAGCGGCAGCATCGTCAATGACCTGACGCTCTGCGGCGCTTAACAGCGCGGCATCAGCAGCCAGCGCGCCGTGCAGACTTTCCAGCACACGCGCCGCTTCTACTTTTTGTTCTGCCAGCATTCGGGCTTTTACGTCCTGCTCGGCATAGCTCATTGAGTCTTTAATCATCGAGGCGATTTCGCTGTCGGTCAGGCCATAAGAAGGTTTGACCTGAATAGACGCCTCAACGCCGGTGGATTTCTCCATCGCCGTCACGCTCAAAAGACCGTCGGCATCGACCTGGAACGTCACGCGAATATGCGCGCCGCCAGCCGGTAGCGCCGGGATACCACGCAGTGCAAAACGCGCCAGCGAGCGGCAGTCCTGCACCAGTTCACGCTCACCCTGCATTACATGGATAGACATCGCCGTCTGACCATCTTTAAAGGTGGTGAAATCCTGGGCGCGAGCCACCGGAATCGTGGTATTACGCGGAATCACTTTCTCCACCAGGCCGCCCATCGTTTCGAGGCCCAGCGACAGTGGGATCACATCAAGCAGCAGCATTTCGCTGTCTGGCTTGTTACCCACCAGAATATCCGCCTGAATCGCCGCGCCAATAGCGACGACTTTATCCGGGTCGATGGAAGTCAGCGGTGGACGACCGAAAAATTCGCCTACCCGTTCACGCACCAGCGGCACGCGAGTAGAACCGCCCACCATCACCACTTCCAGCACTTCATCAGCTTCTACACCCGCGTCTTTCAGCGCGCGACGACAAGCCAGTAAGGTTCGTTTTACCAGTGGCGCGATCAGTTCATTGAATTGTTCACGGCTGATTTCGCCCTGCCAGCCCGCAACGTTAACGGTCACGGAGTCCGCATCACTCAGCGCGATTTTGGCCGCAATGGCGGCATCCAGCAGTTCACGCTGAACGCGGTTATCGCTACGATCAGGAATGCCCGCCTGCTCGCGAATATAATCCGCCAGCAGATGGTCGAAATCATCGCCGCCGAGCGCGGAATCACCGCCGGTTGCCAGCACTTCAAACACGCCGCGACTTAAGCGCAGAATGGAAATATCAAACGTCCCGCCGCCGAGGTCATAAACGGCGATCACGCCTTCCTGACCGGAATCCAGCCCGTAGGCGATAGCCGCAGCGGTCGGTTCGTTAAGTAAGCGCAGAACATGCAACCCCGCCAGACGCGCCGCGTCTTTGGTGCCCTGACGCTGGGCATCGTCAAAGTACGCCGGAACGGTGATAACTACACCATCCAGCTCGCCTGCCAGGGCTTCAGTTGCCCGCGCCGCCAGTGCTTTGAGGATGTCCGCAGAAACGCGCACCGGGTTCAGCAGCCCCGCCGCCGTTTCAATCATCGGCAGGCCATTTTCGCTGGCCTGGAATTGATAAGGCAGATGCGGATAGCGTTGCTGGATATCAGCCAGCGAGCGCCCCATCAGGCGTTTAACAGAACTAATGGTGTTGGCGGTGTCGAGCGCTGCGTTAGTACGCGCGTCATAACCCACCGAATGCCCTTGCTGTTGATAGTGAACAACAGATGGCAACAGGTGACGGCCTTCATGGTCAGCTAACGTTTCGGCCTGACCGCTGCGCACTGTCGCCACCAGCGAGTTGGTTGTGCCCAGGTCAATACCGGCCGCCAGACGACGCTGATGCGGCGCAGCACTCAAACCAGGTTCACTAATTTGTAATAAGGCCATGTTTAGCTTCCAGAAATTAAAAATCGAGCAGTTTTTCTTCGAGTTGTTCGGCACTGCTTCGCAGTTTATCGAGAAAACGCAGCTTACGCACGGTATCCGCCGCCGCGTCCCACGTCTCGTTGTCTAACTGTTCAACCATCAACTGATGGCGGGTATCAAACATCTTTTTCACACGTTTGATAAAGCTTTCCAGCCGCGCTTCATCTTTCGCCTGTTCGATCTCGTCCAGTTCTTCGCGCAGCTCCAGCTGTTCCATCAGGAACGCGGTGTCGCGCACAGTATGCTGCTCACTGGCGAGATCAAAACCGTGCAAAGAAAGCAAATATTCCGCGCGCATTAACGGATGACGCAGCGTTTGCCAGGCCTGGTTAATGGTTGCAGATTGCTGTACGGCGGCGAGTTGTTCCGCCTGGCTTCCGCTGGCGAATTTATCAGGATGATACTGACGTTGTAGATCCTGAAAACGCAGGCTCAGCGCCTGGGTATCGAGTTGATAACGGGCAGGCAAGCCAAAGAGGGTGAAGTAATCCATAACATTCTCAGGGCTGCGATCCGCCGCGATAACGGCGAATCAGGTAAAACAAACCCCACGCGCAGGCGACCACGGTGGGGTTATCGGTATGCGCATCAAACGTGGAAGCTTTCGCCGCAACCACACTCATCTTTGACGTTCGGGTTGGTGAATTTAAACCCTTCGTTAAGGCCTTCTTTGACGAAGTCCAGCTGCGTACCGTCCAGAAATTGCAGGCTTTTGCCATCGACCACGACTTTCACGCCTTTGTCTTCAAACACGATGTCTTCCGGCGTCGGTTCGTCAACAAATTCCAGTACATAAGCCATACCTGAACACCCGGAGGTTCTCACGCCCAGACGCAGGCCAAACCCTTTACCGCGGTTAGCCAGAAAGGTATTTACTCGCGCTGCTGCACTGTCGCTCAGTGTAATCGACATAACCAAACCTCAACTCTTATTTTGCTTCACGTTTGCTTTTATAGTCCGCAATGGCGGCTTTGATCGCGTCTTCTGCCAGAATAGAACAGTGAATTTTCACCGGCGGCAGTTCAAGTTCTTCAGCAATATCGGTGTTTTTGATCGCCTGTGCTTCGTCGAGAGACTTCCCTTTCACCCATTCGGTGACCAGGGAGCTGGAAGCGATAGCGGAACCGCAGCCGTAAGTTTTAAAACGCGCGTCTTCAATGATACCTTCATCGTTGACTTTAATCTGCAACTTCATCACGTCGCCACAGGCCGGTGCACCCACCATGCCGCTGCCGACGTTCTCGTCGTTGTTGTCAAAGGAACCCACGTTACGCGGATTCTCGTAATGGTCGATAACTTTTTCGCTGTAAGCCATTATAAATTCTCCTGATTCCGATACCGATTAATGATGAGCCCATTCGATGCTGTTCAGATCCACGCCCTGCTTGTACATTTCCCACAGCGGAGAAAGGTCACGCAGACGACCGATGGATTTACGAACTAACTCGATGGTGTAGTCGATCTCTTCTTCAGTAGTAAAACGACCTAAAGAGAAACGGATAGAGCTATGTGCCAGCTCGTCGTTCAGCCCCAGCGCGCGCAGCACGTAGGACGGTTCGAGGCTTGCTGACGTACAGGCGGAACCTGAAGAAACCGCGAGGTCTTTCAGCGCCATAATCAGCGACTCACCTTCAACGTAGTTGAAGCTGACGTTGAGAATGTTCGGCGCACCGTGTTCCAGGTCACCGTTCAGGTAAACTTCTTCGATATCTTTGATGCCGTTCCACAGACGGTTACGCAGGCCGCGCAGACGTTCCATCTCGGTCGCCATCTCTTCTTTTGCGATGCGATAGGCTTCGCCCATACCGACGATCTGGTGAACAGGCAGAGTGCCGGAACGCATACCGCGCTCGTGACCGCCGCCATGCATTTGTGCTTCGATACGTACGCGCGGTTTACGACGCACATACAGCGCACCAATACCTTTCGGGCCATAGATTTTGTGACCGGAGAAAGACATCAGGTCAACTTTCAACTGGCTCAGGTCGATAGGCAGTTTGCCCACGCTCTGGGTTGCATCAACGTGATAGATAATGCCACGAGCACGGCACATTTCGCCGATAGCCGCGATATCCTGCACCACGCCGATTTCGTTATTTACGTGCATGATGGAAACAAGGATGGTGTCGTCACGCATCGCTGCTTCGAGTTCTTTCAGGTCGATAATGCCATTACGCTGCGGTGCCAGGTAAGTGACTTCAAAACCTTCGCGCTCCAGCTGACGGCAGGTATCCAGTACCGCTTTATGTTCGGTTTTACTGGTGATGATGTGCTTGCCTTTTTTCTGATAAAAGTTGGCTGCACCTTTGATCGCCAGGTTGTCAGATTCGGTTGCACCAGAGGTAAAGACGATTTCACGCGGATCAGCGCCGACCAGATCGGCAATCTGATTACGGGCGATATCTACCGCTTCTTCAGCCTGCCAGCCGAAACGGTGAGAACGGGAGGCCGGGTTACCAAAGGTTCCGTCCATCGTCATAAACTGCATCATTTTCTCGGCAACACGCGGGTCCACCGGCGTGGTTGCGGAGTAGTCGAGATAAATCGGTAATTTCATTGCTCTATAAACTCCGTACATCACTCAATGCAAGGAACCAGGCTACCGGCTGGATGTACGACCGTGTTTACGGAGTGTTTAGCACTCCGGCCTGATTCTGAATTCTTTTTATTAAGCGCGTAACTTAACGTCGATCGCGTCTTGTGTGCGGGTGCGTGGCGCGTCGTGAGTATGCTGACGACCAGACACATCCAGCACTTCCTGGTTATTAACCAGTTCGCCTAAAGTAATGTTATTGAGAAAACCGGTAAGACGGTCGCTCAAATCACGCCACAGCGCGTGGGTCAGGCATTTATCGCCGCCCTGGCAGCCGCCTTTACCCTGACAACGGGTGGCATCTACAGATTCGTCAACGGCGCTAATCACTTCGCCAACGGCGATGCTGCTGGCATCTTTGCCTAACAGATAACCACCGCCTGGTCCACGTACGCTGGAAACCAGACCATTTTTACGCAGACGGGAAAACAGTTGTTCCAGATAAGAAAGGGAAATTCCCTGACGTTCGGAAATATCAGCCAACGGTACCGGGCCCGCTTCAGAGTTGAGCGCAACGTCAAGCATTGCGGTCACGGCATAGCGCCCTTTAGATGTCAGTCTCATGTCTTACTTCACCTCAAACTCGCCCCTGCCCGGGGTTTTTTATTGTAAAAGTGGGGGTATTGCATAGCAGGGTCAAGTCTGACATTCCCGAGTAAATTGGTCAACTATTTACTTGACTGATTTAGTCGGGTATTTAACCTTCAGTGCCATTTTTTATCGTGGCGTTTGTACCTGTTGTCGGATGCGGTGTGAACACCTTATCCGACCTGGGATTCCGTGCACTTACAGGCCTGATAAGACGCGTTAAGCATCGCATCAGGCAACCACTGTTATTCGGCCTTGTTACCTTTATTCTGCTGCTCAATAGAAGCCAGAATCCCGCGCAGGATATTCAATTCCTGGCTTTCCGGGCGTGCACGGGTAAACAGACGGCGCAATTTATTCATCACCTGCCCCGGATGGTTTTCACGGATAAAACCGGTTGCCAGCAGCGTTTGCTCCAGATGACCATAAAAACGCTCCAGATCATCGACCAGCGGATACGGCGTCTCTTCATGCTCGACCTGCTCGCCATTTTCCTGAGTTGCCAGCCAGGCCATGCGCACTTCATAGGCAATAACCTGAACCGCCATCGCCAGGTTCAGCGAACTGTATTCCGGGTTAGCCGCAATCGCGACATGATAATGGCATTTCTGCAACTCTTCATTGGTCAAGCCGACGCGCTCGCGACCAAACACCAGCGCCACCGGGGTATTTGCCGCTTCAGCGACGCTTTTCAGACCGCATTCGCGCGGGTCGAGCATCGGCCACGGCAGCGTGCGGGAGCGAGCGCTGGTGCCCACCACCAGACTACAACCGGCTAACGCTTCGTCGAGCGTATCGACGATGTGAGCATTACCAATCACATCGCTGGCCCCTGCTGCCAGGGCAATCGCCTGGGAGTCTGGTTTCACTAGTGGATTAACCAGCCACAGATTGGTTAATCCCATTGTTTTCATGGCACGGGCAACAGAACCCATATTGCCGGTGTGTGACGTCTCCACCAGCACAATTCGAATATTTTGCAGCATTGTCTTTCTTCATCTAAAGATTATTCACGCATCTTATCATAAAACGAAGACAGATGCCGATCTCGCTGCTATACTCTGCGCCGTTTTCCCGTTCTTTAACATCCAGTGAGAGAGACCGATGCATCCGATGCTGAACATCGCCGTGCGCGCAGCGCGCAAGGCGGGTAATTTAATTGCCAAAAACTATGAAACCCCGGACGCTGTAGAAGCGAGCCAGAAAGGCAGTAACGATTTCGTGACCAACGTAGATAAAGCTGCCGAAGCGGTGATTATCGACACGATTCGTAAATCTTACCCACAGCACACCATCATCACCGAAGAAAGCGGTGAACTTGAAGGTACTGATCAGGATGTTCAATGGGTTATCGATCCACTGGATGGCACTACCAACTTTATCAAACGTCTGCCGCACTTCGCGGTATCTATCGCCGTTCGTATCAAAGGCCGCACCGAAGTTGCTGTGGTATACGATCCTATGCGTAACGAACTGTTCACCGCCACTCGCGGTCAGGGCGCACAGCTGAACGGCTACCGTCTGCGCGGCAGCACCGCTCGCGATCTCGACGGTACTATTCTGGCGACCGGCTTCCCGTTCAAAGCAAAACAGTACGCCACTACCTACATCAACATCGTCGGCAAACTGTTCAACGAATGTGCAGACTTCCGTCGTACCGGTTCTGCGGCGCTGGATCTGGCTTACGTCGCTGCGGGTCGTGTTGACGGTTTCTTTGAAATCGGTCTGCGCCCGTGGGATTTCGCGGCAGGCGAGCTGCTGGTTCGTGAAGCAGGCGGCATCGTCAGCGACTTCACCGGTGGTCATAACTATATGCTGACCGGTAACATCGTTGCTGGTAACCCGCGCGTTGTTAAAGCCATGCTGGCGAACATGCGTGACGAGTTAAGCGACGCTCTGAAGCGTTAATGACTCAGGCGGGTGATATCACTCACCCGCCCTCGCCTTTCAGGCGCTATTCCGAAATACTTCCTCACCGCTTTACTTTCTTTCGTCACTCTCCCACCATCTTTCCCCGATTAATGGATGATAAAGAAGTCGCAAGGAAAGGTTATGGCGCTGCCAGTGAACAAACGCGTTCTCAAAATTCTGTTTATTCTCTTTGTTGTTGCCTTCTGCGTTTATTTAGTGCCGCGCGTCGCCATCAACTTCTTCTATTATCCTGACGATAAAATATACGGTCCCGACCCCTGGTCGGCGGAATCCGTCGAATTTACGGCTAAGGACGGTACTCGTCTGCAAGGCTGGTTTATTCCTTCTTCGACGGGCCCTGCTGACAACGCCATCGCAACCATCATTCATGCTCACGGCAATGCCGGAAATATGTCCGCCCACTGGCCGCTGGTCAGTTGGTTACCCGAGCGTAATTTCAACGTTTTTATGTTTGATTATCGCGGGTTTGGTAAATCAAAAGGCACGCCGTCCCAGGCCGGATTGCTGGACGATACGCAAAGTGCCATCAATGTGGTGCGCCATCGCAGTGATGTAAACCCACAACGGCTGGTGCTGTTCGGGCAGAGTATTGGCGGGGCGAATATTCTGGATGTTATTGGTCAGGGTGATCGTGAAGGCATACGTGCGGTGATCCTCGACTCCACCTTTGCCTCTTATGCGACCATTGCCAACCAGATGATCCCCGGCAGTGGCTACTTACTTGATGAGAGTTACAGCGGCGAAAATTACATCGCCAGCGTCAGCCCGATCCCGCTTTTACTCATTCACGGTAAAGCTGATCACGTTATCCCATGGCAGCACAGTGAAAAGTTGTATAGCCTGGCAAAAGAACCAAAACGGTTGATCCTAATCCCGGATGGCGAACACATTGATGCTTTTTCCGATCGTCACGGCGATGTTTATCGCGAACAGATGGTGGATTTTATTCTTAGCGCGTTGAATCCGCAGAACTAACCCATGATCGCTAGCACGATAATCATTCACAAAACCACCTTAAGACATGCTAATCCACTGGTCAGAACAGTTTAAAATGAGAAAAATTCTGTGATGCTTGCCAACATTTCTGATGATTAGCATTCCCTTCGCCATTTCCCTGAGCAAACTTTAGCTATTCTTATCAATTATGCTTATGGGAGATCTACAGATGATGCCTACGCTTGCTCCACCATCTGTCCTTTCGGCTCCCCAGCGCCGCTGCCAGATCTTGCTGACGCTCTTTCAGCCGGGGTTGACCGCCACCACGGCAACTTTCAGCGAGCTTAATGGTGTGGATGATGATATTGCCAGTCTTGATATCAGCGAAACAGGACGGGAGATCCTGCGCTATCATCAACTCACACTGACTACTGGTTATGACGGTAGCTACCGGGTTGAAGGTACAGTGCTTAACCAACGTTTGTGTTTATTTCACTGGCTACGACGTGGTTTCCGTCTGTGTCCGTCATTTATTACCAGCCATTTCACCCCCGCCCTGAAGAGTGAACTGAAGCGGCGCGGAATTGCGCGTAACTTTTACGACGATACCAATCTACAAGCGTTAGTGAATCTCTGCTCCCGACGGCTGCAAAAACGCTTTGAAACGCGCGATATTCATTTCCTGTGTCTGTATCTGCAATATTGTTTGCTGCAACACCACGCTGGAATTACGCCTCAGTTTAATCCGCTCCAACGTCGCTGGGCGGAATCCTGCCTTGAATTTCAGGTAGCGCAGGAAATTGGACGCCACTGGCAGCGTCGGGCGCTCCAGCCTGTACCGCCTGATGAGCCACTGTTTATGGCATTACTTTTTTCCATGTTGCGGGTTCCCGATCCACTGCGGGATGCGCATCAGCGGGACAGGCAACTGCGTAAGTCTATCAAACGTCTGGTAAACCACTTTCGTGAGCTGGGAAATGTTCGTTTTTATGATGAACAGGGGTTATGCGATCAGCTTTATACCCACCTCGCCCAGGCGTTAAATCGCAGTTTGTTTGCCATCGGTATTGATAACACCCTGCCGGAAGAGTTCGCCCGCCTGTATCCACGCCTGGTGCGCACCACCCGCGCGGCGCTGGCTGGATTTGAAAGTGAATACGGCGTCCATCTTTCTGATGAGGAAAGCGGTCTGGTCGCGGTGATTTTTGGTGCCTGGCTAATGCAGGAAAACGACCTGCATGAGAAACAGATTATTCTACTGACCGGGAATGATAGCGAGCGAGAAGCGCAGATTGAGCAGCAGCTACGCGAACTAACGTTACTGCCGCTCAACATTAAACATATGTCGGTAAAGGTATTTTTGCAGACAGGCGCTCCGCGCGGCGCGGCACTGATTATTGCTCCTTATACCATGCCGTTACCGCTCTTTTCACCACCGCTGATCTATACGGACCTGACGCTGACAACACATCAACAGGAGCAGATCCGCAAAATGCTCGAATCAGCATGAGGGAACAACTTTCGGGCGCAAAAACATTGCCGGAAGCGCCACCAGCGCCATCACCCAGAACACGCCGTGGCCGAGATATTGATACAGGAAACCGGCGAAAACGGTCATGATGGCGATACTGCCGCCCATCGCGACGGCAGAGTAAACCGCCTGTAAACGGATGACTTCGCTACCCTGGCGAGCAGCAATATAGCGCATGGCAGCCAGGTGGCAGACCGTGAAGGTACCGCAATGCAGAATTTGCACCACTATCAACCACGGCAACGCCGTAGTTGCTCCCATAATGCCCCAGCGCACTACGCCGCAAATCGCCGAGATCAACAGCATATCGCGTGCACTACAACGGCGGAAAAGTTTATTACTCAGCGCAAAGATAATGACTTCCGCCACCACGCCCAGCGACCACAAATACCCCACCGCCGAGGCCGAGTAGCCAGCTGCCTGCCAGTAAATGGCGCTAAAACCGTAATAGGCCGCATGTGCCCCCTGCAATAAACAAACGCAGGCCAGAAAGCGCCAGTTCTGGCGAACCAACGCCAACCACGCAGACCAGCCGGTGCTCTCCTGCTGGCGGCTTGCCCCTTGTGGCTGAATCGTCGGACGGATGAGAAAGCCGAGCAGCATGGATGCCACGCCCAACGTCAACAGCGCGAGGATCACCCGATAATCAAACATACTGACCAGTTTGCCCGTCAGCGCCGAGCCAATGACAAACGCCACCGAGCCCCACAGTCTCACTTTGCCGTAATCAAGCGGGAACTGCTTTTGCCACGTATTCGCCAGTGCATCGGTCAACGGTACCAGCGGTGAGAAAAAGAGGTTAAAGCCAATCATCACCAGCATCAGCCACGCTACGTGCGCCCCCGCCCAGAAGGCGACAGCAAAGAGAAGTGTCAGCAGTGCCAGCACGCGCAAGGCGGAAATCAGGCGGGAAGGATCGCTGACGCGGGGCGCGATGAGCAAACTCCCGAGGAAACGGGCAACCAGACCCGCCCCCAATAACAGGCCGATGGTTTCTGGCGTTAAACCAATCCCTTTAAGCCAGACGCTCCAGAAAGGTAGAAAAATGCCGTAACTAAAAAAGTATGTGAAATAGCCGAGCGCCAACCAGCGCGTGGATTGCAAAACCATGAGTCCCTCCCGTCAGGAGGCGTTAGTCTGAGGTTAATCGAATGTTGGTGCAAGTTGAAAAATAAGAATATTCGAGCCTGCTTCCTGACGGTTATCCTGCATATCAGGAAATGACAAAAAAGAGCGGCCCACAACACAACATGTAAAAAAGAACGATGAAACAGGTGAAAATCGCAATTTATTGAACTGACAAACTCATGTGAGACGGATAAGGCGTGCATGTCGCATCCGGCAGGAAACAATAAGCACATTGTCAGCCATCTGCGTTATGCCGTTATACCAGAAACGAATATCTCAACGCCTGGGCGTGGCGAGGTACCAGAGTGTGTATTACGTTTAAATCACATCATCTTGCAAAGGGATTGGTTATGAACTCACTACGTTATTTTGATTTTGGCACTGCCCGCCCCGTTTTATTATTAATTGCCCGTATCGCCGTGGTCTTAATTTTCATTATTTTTGGTTTTCCCAAAATGATGGGCTTTGGCGGTACGGTCCAATATATGGCCTCGCTGGGCGCACCAATGCCGATGCTGGCAGCGATTATTGCGGTAGTTATGGAAGTGCCCGCCGCGATATTAATCGTGCTTGGCTTTTTCACCCGTCCGCTGGCGGTGCTGTTTATTTTCTACACGCTGGGTACGGCGGTGATTGGCCACCATTACTGGGATATGACCGGCGATGCGGTTGGGCCAAATATGATTAATTTCTGGAAGAATGTCAGTATCGCTGGCGCATTCCTGCTGTTGGCAATTACCGGGCCGGGGGCGATTTCTCTCGATCGGCGTTAGGAAAGATGCCGGATGCGGCGTAAACGCCTTATCCGGCCTACCGCTCCAACACCGATTGTAGGCCTGATAAGACGCAGCAAGCGTCGCATCAGGCATCGTGCACCGAGTGCTACAAAATCGAAATTACCCCGTAGGCCTGTGCATCCGGCATTTTATAAATTACAGCAACGCAACCCGCAACGACATCTCTGAAATTGTTGATTCCCCTGGTGCAAGCGCAATGAGGTCACCACCTTCCGGACGATGATGGTCATCCGGCGCATGGCTCATCGGTTCCAGACAGAAGAAATCAAACGCATATCCTTTATCAAACGCCGGGTCGGAAACAAAGATGAAATAACACGGTGCAGGCGGCGTCGTTTCCATGATGATGGCATAACCCTCCTGCGGCTGCTCGATGCGGGCCTGACCATTCCATCCGGCAAAACCATTGTTTACCCACTGGCGCGGTAACGGCGCGAGCTGGTTAAAATCCAGTTCCTGCGGTAGCTGCTCGCAAAACTCACCCGCCAGCCACTGCTCCTGCTCCCGCCAGTAACAGCTCGCCTGCGCCTGAATCCGCGTTTGTGGTGACAACGGAAAATAAGGATGCCAGCCGGTACCAAATGGCAGCGTCTCTGCCCCTTTATTGGTGACAGAGAGCGTCACCGTCAGCGTATCTGCCGTTAAATGAAACGCCTGACTTACCCGATAGTGATAAACACCGCTGCGATGTTCATACACCAGACACAAGCTATCTTCGCTGCGCGAGACACATTGCCACTGCCCCAGCCAGGCATCACCGTGTAGATAGTGCGCATCCCACTCAACATTCGGTTGTAGTTGATATTCACGTCCCTGCCAGACAAAACGATTACCGCTCACCCGGTTTGCAAACGGCACCAGCGGAAAACAAGAGGCATCGGTTGCCACACCGCTTTTTTTACCAGGACGTAGCAGCGGCGTCGTATCGCGCCAGAAGCCTTCGATTACGCCGCCCTGATCAGAAACGTCCAGCTTTAGCGGCCCGTGAGATAAGGTATAGATGGTCATCCGCAGACTCCTTAATCCGGGAAATTAATCACAACTTTCCCGCATTTGCCGCTTGCCATCAGTGCATAAGCATCTCCCGCCTGTTCCAGCGAGAAGCGGTGGGTAATGGCATTACGCGGCCACAGTTTCCAGTCCGTTAAATCGTGGGCGCATTTTTCCATATGGAACAGACTGGTCACCCAGGAGCCGATAATCCGCCGTTGATGGTGCATCAGGTCAGCGCTAACCTCGAACTCGACTTTTCCGGTTTCACCAATGTAAACCACGCGTCCCCAGTCAGCGGTGGATTGCAGTGCCAGTAAGCGACCTGCGGCATTACCGGAACAATCAAGCGCAACATCCGCGCCGCCGTGAGTGAGTTCGGCGATTATCTGCGGCAGACCTTCGGTGGTCGCTAAATAGCCGTGATCCATCACTCCTAACTGTTTCGCCATCGCCAGACGTTCCGGCAACATATCAACGCCGATGATCCTTTTTGCACCGCGACCTTTCGCCAGCATCATCGCCATCATGCCGACCGGCCCCAGACCGACCACCAGTACGTTATCACTGCCGGAAACTTCGCCGCGCAAAATCCCTTCATACGCTGTACCAACGCCGCAACTGATAAACGCACCATCTTCGTAACTCAGTGCATCCGGCAGGAGGATCAGATCTTTTTCTTCCGCCAGCAGGTATTCAGCATGGCCGCCGTCACGCTGCCAGCCGTAAGCGGCTTTTCCTTCACCGGTGCAGGAGATAGGAAAACCGCGACGGCAGTTCGGGCAAAAGCCACAACCGGAAATGTGATACACCAGCACGCGGTCGCCCTCTTTAAAATGGCGACAGCCTTGCCCCATCGCCACAATCTGCCCGCACGGTTCATGACCGTTGATAAATCCCTGGTATAACGGTTTATCGGGTGCCGCCGCCGTAGCGCGGTGCTGGTGGTAGATATAGTGGACATCGCTTCCGCAAATCCCGGAGGATTTCATTTTGATCAGTACCTGGTTAATCCCCGGCGTCGGCACCGCAACTTCCCGCAGATCGACGGTCGAATTTCCTGGTAAATAAGCTGCCAGCATCGTTTTCATAAATCCCTCATTAACAATACGATTAATTTTCATCCCTGCCGCACCTGCGCCAGGGGCGTTAAGGTTTAGCGTTTCGCTTTACTGCTACGCTGGGTCAGCAAGATATTCGCCAGCACCGCCACCACGATGATGACGCCGCGCACCACCTGCTGGAAAAAGGAGTTAATCCCGAGCAGCACCAGACCGTTACCGATTAGCGTAATCACCAGTACGCCAAGCAGCGTACCGAACAACGAGCCGCGACCGCCGGAAAGCGCCGTACCGCCGACAACGACCGCGGCGATGACGTCAAACTCCAGACCGTTTGCGGCACCTGCGTTACCGGAACCGAGGCGCGCCGCCAACAAAATGCCGGTCACCGCCGCTAATAATCCCGAAAGGGTAAAAATAAGAATGCGTACCCGACGAACGTTAATACCGCACAACTGCGCTGCAGTGGCATTACCGCCAACAGCAAAAACCGAGCGCCCGAAGGCGGTTTTGCGGCTAATGAACACAAACAGCGCAAATAACACCATCATGATCAGCGCGGATACCGGCACCCCGAGAAATTGTCCGCCCAGCCAGTCCAGCACTTCGTTTTCGTTAATTGGCACTGGCAAGGCGTTCGTCATAAACAGCCCCATTCCGCGCAGGGCGCTCCATAAACCCAGCGTGGCAACAAAACTTGGCACGTTAAACACGCCGCGCAGCACCCCGGCGAGCGTTCCCATCAGCGCACCTAACAGCAACACCAGCAGACAAGCAATCGCCAGCGGAACGTCAAATTGCAGCAAAAACGCCAGGCACACTGAAACAAAAGCCACCATCGGCCCAACGCTGACATCAATTTCACCGGAGATAATAATCAGCGTCATCGCCCAGGCGGCGATCCCAATGGTGGCGGCATCGCGCAGCACGTTCATCTGGTTATTCAATGAGATAAAGCCAGGCGCATTCAGGGAGAAGACCAGATAAAGAATGGCAATCACCACCAGCAAACCGATCTCATTAATATGGCGACTGACAAATTGTTTGAGCGAGACGCTCTTGCCCTGCGGCAATGGTAATGACGAAGCAGACATCTTCAGGTTCCTCGGTAAAATTCATCAGTGCACAGACAGAATGGCGGACATCAGCTCATCCACATTGACCGGAGAGTGAAACTCCTGCGAGAACGTACCGTGCTGTAACAACAGAATGCGGTCGCACACCAACGGTAACTCCTCCACTTCACTGGAGATAAACACCACGCTTTTTCCTTCGGCAGCCAGCTCGCGGACAATACGGTAAATCTGCTGTTTGGCTTCGATATCGACGCCGCGCGTTGGCTCGTCGAGCAACAAAATCTGGCTGGCGGCATAGACCCAACGACCGATCACCACTTTTTGCTGATTGCCGCCAGAAAGCGTGCCGATGGGCGTTTCGCTACTGGCGGCCTTGACCGTCATCCGCTGCATCACCTCTTCGGTCAGGCGGCGGATGGTGGACCATTGCAGCACACCGTTGGCGCTGATTTTTTGCCGATTGGTCAGCACTGTATTTTCGTCAACGCCCAACCAGGGAATGATCCCCGCTTCTTTGCGGTTTTCTGGCGTATAGCCAATGCCGCGTTTCAGCATGTCGCCGTAATCGGGGCGCGTGATTTTCTCGCCGTTGATAACAATTTCGCCCTGTTCATACGTCTCCAGCCCAACAATCGCCTTCAGCAATTCACTGCGCCCTGCCCCCAGCAGACCAGCAATGCCGAGCACTTCGCCACAACGTAGCGTAAAACTGATATCCTCCAGCTTGGGCTTATGGCGTAACGCACGGACTTCCAGCACGGCTTGATCCATAATTTCCTGAGGGGCAACCGGCGCAATATCAACGTGATCGCGCCCGAGCATTAGCGACACAATATGATGCGTAGAGGTGTTTTCGAGCATCACATCGCCCGCCACCTGACCATCGCGCATAACGGTGGCACAGGAGGCAATGCGGCGAATTTCTTCCATCCGGTGGCTGACATAAATCACCGCCACGCCCAGTGCCGACATCTTTTTCACCGCGCTGATCACCAGTTCAACTTCCGCACTGGCAAGCGAGCTGGTGGGTTCATCAAGAATGACCACGCGCGGCTCGCCCTTCATCACCCGCGCAATTTCCACCAGTTGCTTTTGCGCCGGGCTTAGTGTTGAAACAAGTTGTTCAGGACTAACGTCAACGCCCAACGCCTGCAAGCAACGTTGGGCGTCCTGCGCCATTTGCAGGTAATCAATCATGCCGTTGCGGCGGGGCCACTGACCGAGGCAGAGGTTTTCCGCCACTGTCAGCCCTTCCACCAGACTTAACTCCTGATAAACCGCACGAACCCCCAGTTCAGCGGCACGGCGAGTCAGCGTAGCTTCGTCACCTTCCAGTCGCGTCTCGCCAATCCAGATATCACCGCTATCCGGACGTTCGCTACCGGTCAGCATTCGAATGAGGGTCGATTTTCCCGCACCGTTTTTGCCTAACAGCGCGCGAACTTCGCCTTTATTGAGCGTGAAGTTAACGTTATCCAGCGCAACGACGCCGGGGTAACGCTTATTTCCTGCCACCACTTTTGCTACCGGGACTGCCTCTGTTGCCGTGAACATAGGGACCTCTGCGAATCAGCGATTAGGGCAGACCATCAACGTGCGTTGCCAGCCACTGTTTACCGTCTTCCGTTTTGGTATAGAGATCGATTGGCACCTGAATCACTTTTTCACCGTCGGCTTGTTTATTGATAACCTTCAATGTTTGCGCGAAAACAGCATTGCCCATTTTCTTACCGGAAATATCCACCACCGCTTTCAGCACCTGGTTGTTTTCCAGCTCCTGAGCAATTTCAGTGGTCATATCAGAACCGAAAACAGCAATTTTTCCGGCCTGATTTTGATTACGTACCGCTTTTACCGCGCCGAGTGTCGCTCCGCCCGATTCCCCCATAATGGCGTTGAGATCCGGCGTGGAGATAATCAGTTTTTCACCGACAGAAATCGCTTTATCTAAAACAGTCCCTTCCTGATTAGCGACAATTTGCGCGCCGGGAACGCGGGTTTTTAATACTTCTTCAAACCCTTTACGACGTTGCACACAAACTTCAAAGGCTTCGCAATTGATGACGGCAATTTTCGGCTGGTCAATTTTGTTGGCAATAAAATAATCGGCGGCTGCGTTACCCAGTTTTTTACCAAATTCCAGCGGGTCACCAACCAGATATGCCGAGACATATTTATCGACACCCTTTTGATTAATACAGGTGTTGTAGCAAATCACCGGAATACCCGCTTCACTGGCGCGACGAACGGTACGGCTACTGCCATTTTCAGACACTGCCGATAAAATAATGGCATCGACATTACGCTCCACGAGGGTATCAACAAAGGTACTTTCTTTCGAAATATCGCCCTGAGCGTTAGTTTCAATTAATTGTACCTGTACTGAAGAATCTTTTGCCGCATCCTGAACGCCCTGACGCACTCCGGCGTAATATCCCTGGGTATCAAGGTATATTGCGCCAATAGTCATTTCTTTATCAGAAGCCCTGGCAAATAGTGCGCTACCCAATAGCGTAGCCATTAATAATAAATTACGGGTTCTTGTCATTTTTTTAGGCATAGTGCCTCCTGTAGGGTTTTTATTTACAACGGCTTATTTTAATTATTTGAGCGTGAGCGGCAGCGCGTGCCGCTCAAATATTACAGTTAATAGGGTTTAGTGAACGTAGCTAAAAATAAAAGGCATCACGGTGGTGAATAATGCCGCTTTCGGCCAGGCTGGATTAATCGCCATCAATTCAGCGCGAGCAGATTCATAGTGCGCAACCTCCCCTAATCCCGCGGCCGCCAGCATCGCCACCATCAGGCATTTTTCTTTATGCTGCTGTTGTAAATCGCTATACAGCGACAACAAGTCAGGCTGCGAGACGGCAAAGAAATCCGCTTCGATACTGGTTTTCGCCATCTCTTTCGCCCACTGTTTCATTTCACTAAACAGTTGCTGTGCGGTGTGTTGTTCGCCCAGCAGTCGCAGCGCCATTCCTTGCCAGAAGAGATAATCAACCGGCTGATCGTTGTAATAACTGTGGATGTTAATGGTGCGATCGCCGGTCGCCGCCAGACGTAAACAACGCATCGCTTCAGTTTCATCGCCCTGCGCGTTGGCGCATACTGCCTGCCAGAACCAGATGTCGTTGTCAGTTTGCCCCGGTAAACGGCCTTCGCTTAAATTCTCCGGATAATGCAGCGCGGCATGAAGCAGTTCGCTGGCCTGCTGCGGCTCTCTGGCATCAAGATGCTGCCAGGCGCGTAATAACTGGTTGAGGATAAACTGGCTGGTGACCTTCCCTTCCCCACCTTCCCACGGGTGGAATTTGCGCGTGGCGAGAATGTCCGCCGCTTTGTCTGCCTGACCAGTGAGATGCCACAAATTGAGCAGTTCTGCGGTCATGTCGTCGCGTTTCAGCGCAATTTCCAGATTATTTTCCAGACGCGCCAGTCGTTTCTCCGGTGTGACACCGCTTAACTTATCCAGCAAATCCCGTTCGAAAAGCAGACGTGCATCCTGCGGCGCAAGCTGATAAGCATTATCAAGATAACGCGCGGCCAGCTCATAATCGTGCTGCTTATTCCACGCATGGATCGCCAACCCGCGCCAGCCGTCGGCAAACTCCGGCGACATCTCTACGCAACGCTGCCATAAGGCAATGGCTTTACCGTAGCTACGCTTGTTGTAGTAGAAGCAGGCCAGTAAATGCCGGGCAAACCAGCACTCTTCGATACTCTCCAGCGCCGCCACTTCTTCCAGCGTATTCGGGAAACGGACAAACTGCGGGAAGGCATCAATAGCTTTTACGACCAGTTCTCCGCGTTCAGCTTTTGGTAGCAAACTGGCTTGCAGGTAAAGCGGTAGCGTGCGCTGACAGTCCAGTGCGTTCAGCATATCTGCCGCCAGGGCGGGCATGCCCCAGTTAATCAGTTGCCCGGCGGTCATCAGGGCGTTAACGTCGCGTCCCTGACAAAGACCTCGCCACTGTACGAGGGCAGATTCGCTACGACCATCGAACCAGTTCAGCCACCACAGAGTAGCGTTCAGCGGATAATCACGCAGCAGTTTCTCGCGCTGCAAACGCGCGTTGTCCTGACGACCACTTAACACCAGTAGCAGGTTATGCAGGCAAAGCACTTCCTGATTGGTTGGGCAGGCGCGAAGACTTTGTTGGCAAAAATCCAGACCAGCGTCAAAGTTACCATTACGCGCCGCCAGCCGTGCCAGACCATAATAGCCGCCTGCTTTACTGTTGCCGCTCCAGACCGCACGCCAGAAATCCTCTTCGGCTTGTTGATATTGCCCCTGACGTTCGTAAGCACTGGCGCGAATCAAACTCGCCTGTCCGCACTGCGGATTTTTGTTCAGCGCATGTGCGCGTTTCAGCGCCTGAGTGGCATACGCCACCGCTTGCGGGAAATCGGCACGGTTATATTCCAGCATCGCCAGCGCCAGGTTACAGCGATAATCCAGCGGATCCAGCGCCACGCCGCGCAGGTAGTAATCGAACGGTGAACGGCTCGCGTGATGATATTGCTCCAGATGTTGACCGATAAACCAGGCTTCATCTGTACTGGTAATGTCTTGTGCTGCCAGTGGCGCTTTGGCGACGTCCGGCAACGGCAACGCTTGCGACTGATGTTCATGATAACTCAGTACAATATTGCCGTCGGCATCGGAGAGCTCAATGGTCAGCCTTTCAGGATTGATACCGTGCAACACGCCCTGGATGGCGGTCGCTGGTGTCAGGGCCACGGCATCATCGAGCAACGCGTTGCATTTGCCGATTTCGCGGATCGCCAGGCGGTATCCGTTCAACGGAGAGATGGCATACAGCCCCCACTCAATCCCCCGCTCACTACGCTGGAGTTTTATCACCGCATCGCGGGAGGCATTTTGCACCATGCCCAGAGAATGATAAGGCAGGAAATACTGCTCGAAACGCTTCTCCTCGTAAGCATCAAGCCAGGTAAAATCAGGCTGGTTATCGGCAAAAATACCGGTCATCAGTTCGATATACGGGCCGTTATTGTCAGTCAGGCTCTTATCCCACGCCTGGCCAAATTCACTGTGTCCCCAGCTCCACTGTTTTTTACCTGGCGCAATATGGTGGTTGGCAACGTGTAGCAAACCACCATCTTCATCGTGACACCACGCGCCAACAAAATCGTACTGTGATTTTTCAGCCATATATGAGGTTGGAACGGGCACATTTTTATAGCGAGAAATGTCCACTCCGGCGGAGTAGTCCACTTTGTAGTAAGTGCCGGTGGCGATGGGGAAAGCGGAGACGGCCCGTTTACCGTGATCAAACACCGCAGTCACATCCGGTGGGAAAACGCTCTGATGCCCTTCACCCCCTTTCACTGCCGGGTTGGCCCACCACAAGAAATGACGCGGCGTGGCGTTGCCGTTATAGACGCGACTGGCGATTTCCAGCGCCGCCCGGTCAGGGCGCAGGGTGAAACCTGTCATCACCTGTAAACCGTGCATCGGCTCCGTTTCGCCGACCCACACCGTCTGTGCGCCGTCGTCATGGGCTTCGAGGGTGAAATCAACGGGCATAAAGGTGGTCGGGCGATGGTGTTGCGGCCAGTTAAACTCAATCCCGCCGGAGATCCACGGCCCCAGCAGTCCCACCAGCGCCGGTTTAATGACTTCATTGTGATAAACAAAATCGCGCTGTTTCACTTTATCCCACGCGCGATGCACCCGACCGCCCAGTTCCGGCAGGATCATCACTTTGATGTAGTCGTTTTCCAGCCACACCGCCTGCCAGGATTTCAGGGTTTTCTGCTCGCTCAGCGTATCGGTCACGCCGTAGGGATAAACCGCGCCGGACGATCCCTGATAAACGCGATTTTCCAGGAACATGGGATGTATATCCTGCGGCCCGGTTTCATAGGTCGGGATCTCAACGCGCTCTTGCCACACTTTTACTGGAGTCATGGTGCCCTCAATATTAACAAGACATACTGAATTAAAAGATTTGTGGCAGTGTATTGAACAATCTGGCAATGTTTTCGCGGAATAATCACGCAATTAACTAAACAAGGTTTAGTAAAGATGAGAGCCTGCATTAACAATCAACAGATTCGCCACCATAACAAATGCGTGATTCTGGAACTGCTGTACCGGCAAAAGCGCGCCAATAAATCAACGCTGGCCCGGCTGGCGCAAATTTCGATTCCGGCGGTCAGTAATATTTTGCAGGAACTGGAAAGCGAAAAACGGGTGGTGAATATCGACGATGAAAGCCAGACGCGCGGGCATAGTAGCGGTACATGGCTGATTGCGCCGGAAGGAGACTGGACGCTGTGCCTGAACGTGACGCCCACCAGCATTGAGTGTCAGGTCGCTAATGCCTGTTTAAGTCCGAAAGGCGAATTTGAGTATTTACAGATTGATGCACCGACGCCGCAGGCGCTGCTGTCCGAAATCGAAAAATGCTGGCATCGCCACCGTAAATTGTGGCCGGACCGCACCATCAATCTGGCTCTGGCAATCCACGGTCAGGTTGATCCAGTGACCGGCGTGTCGCAAACCATGCCGCAAGCGCCGTGGGCAACACCGATTGAGGTGAAGTACCTGCTGGAAGAGAAGCTGGGCATTCGGGTAATGGTCGATAATGACTGCGTGATGCTGGCGCTGGCGGAGAAATGGCAAAATAATTCACAAGTGCGTGATTTCTGCGTAATCAACGTTGATTACGGCATTGGCTCGTCGTTCGTGATTAACGAGCAAATTTATCGCGGCAGTTTGTATGGCAGTGGACAGATTGGTCACACCATCGTTAATCCGGATGGCGTCGTCTGCGACTGCGGGCGTTATGGCTGCCTGGAAACCGTCGCCTCGTTAAGCGCATTAAAAAAACAGGCGCGGGTATGGCTAAAATCACAACCGGTTAATACTCAGCTTGATCCTGAAAAATTGACTACCGCGCAGTTAATCGCTGCCTGGCAGAGTGGAGAACCGTGGATCACCAGTTGGGTTGACCACAGTGCCAACGCCATTGGTTTGAGTCTGTATAACTTCCTCAACATCCTCAATATTAATCAGATTTGGTTGTACGGTCGCAGTTGTGCCTTTGGTGAGAACTGGCTTAATACCATTATTCGCCAGACGGGATTTAACCCGTTCGACCGCGACGAAGGACCGAGCGTGAAAGCGACACAGATTGGCTTTGGGCAATTAAGCCGCGCACAACAGGTACTGGGAATTGGCTATTTGTATGTTGAGGCGCAGTTACGGCAGATTTGATGGCGCGATAACGTAGAAAGGCTTCCCGAAGGAAGCCTTTTTTCAACAGATTAACCGTTTCGCTTATGCGTAAACCGGGTAACGTGCGCAGATGTCGAGAACTTTACCTTTGATGCGCTCGATAACGGCTTCATCATTGATGCTGTCCAGCACGTCACACATCCAGCCAGCCAGTTCTTTCGCTTCGGCTTCTTTAAAGCCACGACGGGTAATCGCCGGAGTACCTACACGAATACCGGAAGTCACAAACGGGCTCTTCGGATCGTTCGGTACGCTGTTTTTGTTCACGGTGATGTTAGCACGGCCCAGAGCGGCGTCTGCTTCTTTACCGGTCAGGTTTTTATCAACCAGATCAACCAGGAACAGGTGGTTATCAGTACCACCAGAAACCACTTTGTAGCCACGTTCGAGGAACACTTCTACCATCGCTTTGGCGTTTTTCGCGACCTGCTGCTGGTAAGTTTTGAACTCAGGTTCCATTGCTTCTTTCAGAGCAACCGCTTTACCGGCGATTACGTGCATCAACGGACCGCCCTGACCACCAGGGAAAACGGCAGAGTTCAGTTTTTTGTACAGCTCTTCGCTACCACCTTTCGCCAGGATCAGGCCGCCGCGCGGACCCGCCAGGGTTTTGTGAGTGGTGGTAGTAACAACGTGAGCATGAGGAACCGGGTTAGGGTAGACACCAGCGGCAACCAGGCCCGCAACGTGCGCCATATCAACGAACAGGTAAGCACCGATGCTGTCAGCGATTTCACGCATTTTCGCCCAGTCCACCACGCCGGAATATGCAGAGAAGCCACCGATAATCATTTTCGGTTTGTGTTCTTTGGCTTGTTTTTCCAGATCGGCGTAGTCGATATGACCGGTAGCATCGATACCGTAAGGAACGATGTTGTACAGTTTACCGGAGAAGTTAACCGGAGAACCGTGAGTCAGGTGACCGCCATGCGCCAGATTCATACCCAGAACGGTATCGCCTGGTTCCAGCAACGCGGTGTAGACCGCAAAGTTAGCCTGGGAGCCGGAGTGCGGCTGGACGTTAGCGTAGTCAGCGCCGAACAGTTCTTTCGCACGATCGATCGCCAGTTGTTCAACGATATCAACATACTCGCAACCGCCGTAGTAGCGTTTGCCCGGATAACCTTCAGCATATTTGTTGGTCAGCTGAGAACCCTGCGCCTGCATTACGCGCGGGCTGGTGTAGTTTTCGGAGGCGATCAGTTCGATGTGCTCTTCCTGACGTACTTTTTCCTGCTCCATAGCCTGCCACAGTTCGGCATCATAATCGGCAATGTTCATTTCACGCTTTAACATCCGCATCTCCTGACTCAGCTAACAATAAAATTTTTGGCCTTTATAGGCGGTCCTGTTGGACAACGGCGAACAGTATAACCGAATCATTGTGCGATAACAGGTCTTGACAAAGGAATTTACGCAAACGATTACCTTCAGGCTACGCAAGGCTTTGGAGAATAAAGAGCTTGCAACCGGAAACGGATTTCTTTTCAGGTTTGTGATGCAAATTTTTCACTTCATCACATTCTTTCTGAAAAACACCAAAGAACCATTTACATTGCAGGGCTATTTTTTATAAGATGCATTTGAGATACATCAATTAAGATGCAAAAAAAAGGAAGACCATATGCTTGACGCTCAAACCATCGCTACAGTAAAAGCCACCATCCCTTTACTGGTGGAAACGGGACCAAAGTTAACCGCCCATTTCTACGACCGTATGTTTACTCATAACCCAGAACTCAAAGAAATTTTTAACATGAGTAACCAGCGTAATGGCGATCAACGTGAAGCCCTGTTTAACGCTATTGCCGCCTACGCCAGCAATATTGAAAACCTGCCTGCGCTGCTGCCAGCGGTAGAAAAAATCGCGCAGAAGCACACCAGTTTCCAGATCAAACCGGAACAGTACAACATCGTCGGTGAACACCTGTTGGCAACGCTGGACGAAATGTTCAGCCCGGGGCAGGAAGTGCTGGACGCGTGGGGTAAAGCCTATGGCGTCCTGGCTAATGTATTTATCAATCGCGAGGCGGAAATCTATAACGAAAACGCCAGCAAAGCCGGTGGTTGGGAAGGTACTCGCGATTTCCGCATTGTGGCTAAAACACCACGCAGCGCACTTATCACCAGCTTCGAACTGGAGCCGGTCGACGGTGGCGCAGTGGCAGAATACCGTCCGGGGCAATATCTCGGCGTCTGGCTGAAGCCGGAAGGTTTCCCGCATCAGGAAATTCGTCAGTACTCTTTGACTCGCAAACCGGATGGCAAAGGCTATCGTATTGCGGTGAAACGCGAAGAGGGTGGGCAGGTATCCAACTGGCTGCACAATCACGCCAATGTTGGCGATGTCGTGAAACTGGTCGCTCCGGCAGGTGATTTCTTTATGGCTGTCGCAGATGACACACCAGTGACGTTAATCTCTGCCGGTGTCGGTCAAACGCCAATGCTGGCAATGCTCGACACGCTGGCAAAAGCAGGCCACACAGCACAAGTGAACTGGTTCCATGCGGCAGAAAATGGCGATGTTCACGCCTTTGCCGATGAAGTTAAGGAACTGGGTCAATCACTGCCACGCTTTACCGCACACACCTGGTATCGTCAGCCGAATGAAGCCGATCGCGCTAAAGGTCAGTTTGATAGCGAAGGTCTGATGGATTTGAGCAAACTGGAAGGTGCGTTCAGCGATCCGACAATGCAGTTCTATCTCTGCGGCCCGGTTGGCTTCATGCAGTTTGCCGCGAAACAGTTAGTGGATCTGGGCGTGAAACAGGAAAACATTCATTACGAATGCTTTGGCCCGCATAAGGTGCTGTGATTTGATGTTGCCGGATGGAAACATCCGGCAACCCTTGACGCGTTTTAAATTGCCGCGTCGTCCTCTTCACCGGTACGGATGCGAATGACCCGTGCCACGTCGAAGACGAAGATTTTACCGTCACCGATTTTGCCAGTTTGCGCCGTGCGAATAATGGTATCGACACAGGTATCGACAATGTCGTCCGGTACGACAATCTCAATTTTCACTTTCGGCAGAAAATCCACCATATACTCCGCACCGCGGTACAGCTCGGTATGGCCTTTCTGGCGGCCAAAACCTTTCACCTCAGTGACCGTCATGCCGGTAATACCGACTTCAGCCAGTGCTTCGCGGACATCGTCCAGCTTGAAGGGTTTAATAATCGCATCAATCTTTTTCATGCTATTCCTTGAAAAGGTCGCCTGTCTTTTGATCTGCTAAACGTAACACATAACGCCAATTCATTCCTTGAAATCGTTTGCATCCAGTTCGTGTCGGGAAAGCAGTTTATAAAATTCTGTCCGGTTGCGCCCCGCCATTCTCGCCGCGTGGGTGACGTTGCCTTTGGTGATTTGCAGCAGCTTACGCAAATAGTTGAGTTCAAACTGATTACGCGCCTCAACAAAGGTTGGCAGCGCCGTGTTTTCGCCCTCCAGCGCCTGCTCCACCAGCGCATCACTAATTACCGGAGATGATGTCAGCGCCACGCACTGTTCAATCACGTTGACCAACTGGCGCACGTTGCCCGGCCAGCTCGCAGTCATCAGGCGTTTCATTGCATCGGTGGAGAACGCGCGGACAAACGGTTTATGTCGCTCTGCCGCCTGGCGCAACAGGTGATTTGCCAGTAGCGGAATGTCTTCTGTGCGCTCCGCCAGTGCCGGAATTTTCAGGCTGACAACGTTGAGGCGGTAATAGAGGTCTTCACGGAATTCCCCGCGCGTCATCGCTTTTGGCAGGTCGCGGTGGGTCGCAGAAATAATCCGCACGTCGATATCAATATCGCGGTTACTGCCCAGCGGGCGCACTTTACGCTCCTGCAACACGCGCAGCAGTTTGACCTGCAACGGTGCGGGCATATCGCCAATCTCATCGAGAAATAGCGTACCGCCTTCCGCCGCCTGGAATAAACCTTCGCGATTGCTGACAGCGCCAGTAAACGCGCCACGTGCATGACCAAACAGCTCCGACTCCAGCAATTGCTCGGGTAATGCGCCACAGTTAATAGCAATAAATGGCTTGCTGTTGCGCGGGCTGGCGTTGTGGATAGCCTGGGCGAAAATCTCTTTCCCGGTGCCGCTCTGGCCGTTAATCAAAACGCTAACGTCTGATTGTGCCACCAGCCGCGCCTGTTCCAGCAAGCGCAGCATCAGCGGGCTGCGGGTGACAATCGCCTCGCGCCAACGTTCGTCGGTGGCTGGCGCGGATTGTTCCAGCGCATCGTCAATTGCCTGATATAGCGCATCTTTATCGACAGGCTTGGTGAGAAAACTGAACACGCCCTGCTGTGTTGCAGCAACGGCATCAGGAATAGAACCATGCGCGGTAAGAATAATTACTGGCATTCCCGGCTGCACTTTCTGAATTTCAGCAAATAGCTGCATACCATCCATTTCATCCATCCGCAGGTCGCTGATGACTAAATCTACTTTTTCGCGATTCAGTACCCGTAATCCTTCAACGCCACTTTCCGCCGTGACCACGCTGTAGCCTTCGCTGGTCAGGCGCAGGCCAAGCAGTTTCAGCAATCCCGGATCATCATCGACCAGTAATAAATGCGCAGGTTTATGGCTCATCAGGAGTGACCTCATCGGTGGATGGCGCGGGCTTTTCACTCTCGTGCGGCGTATCCGGCGAGAAATTTCCAGCCGGTTTGCGGGTCGAGAGCTGGCGTTCAATATCGGTCAGGTTTTCCAGCTTGCGGGTAGTGAGTTCCAGTTGCTGTTGTAGAACGTGATGTTGCTGGCGCAAAGTATCCAGCTCGCTGTCGCTGGACTGCTGGAGTTTGCTGTAGCGTTGGCGCTCTTCCGCCAGTTGCAGTTGCAGCGCCTGACCGTCGCGCCAGAGTTGATACAGTGGGCGAACCTGTGCCGGGATCTCGGTACTTAGCGCATCAATGCGCGCGACCAGCTGGCGGCGCTCATACGGCGTAATTTTGGCGTCGGCGAGCAAAATCCCTTGTTTAAAGGTATTTTGCCAGTTGCCGTCGTCATATTGGCGGGCTTGCTGACGCGACTGCGCAGGCATTAAACGATCAGCACAATCCATCGCCCGCAGCCAGTAAAGCGGATTGGTTTCGGTTGATTTACCTTGCAGCGCCCAGATGTCGCTACATTCAGTAGAAAGATAGTCAGCCAGTTGATAAACCGGAATTTTTTCTTCTGCTGGCGTATCAATGGCTGGCTTATTGTGACTCTGCACGCAACCCAGCAATGCCAGACATGGCAGCCCTGCCAGCCACAGCCGTCGGGGCAATAATCGTTGAAAAATGTGTCG
Source organism: Escherichia coli DSM 30083 = JCM 1649 = ATCC 11775 (assembly GCF_003697165.2). Classification (GTDB taxonomy): domain Bacteria; phylum Pseudomonadota; class Gammaproteobacteria; order Enterobacterales; family Enterobacteriaceae; genus Escherichia; species Escherichia coli. The sequence continues at coordinate 1,329,246 of NZ_CP033092.2, read as the reverse complement.
CATATTCACCAGACTTAAAGCCTATCCCAGTGGGCGTAATTGTTGCAGGCAGTTTGGACATGGACAGCGCGGAGAAACCAGAGCGTACATGTCGTACGTGAAGATTTCGAGCACTGCCCGGGGCCGAACTGACAAATAAAATAGCCTGATGGGATGGGCTGTTAGCATTATTTCGTGTTTTTCGACGACGGTAATTCAATGCGGAAACAAACGTCTTGCCCGCTCTCGTCGACCAGATACAGTTCCCCTTGCATACGGCGAATACAATCCCTGGCAATGCTTAATCCCAGACCGCTGCCCTTCACCGCCCCTTTTCGCTGGTGGCTTCCCTGAAAAAAGGGTTCGAAGATCATGGCGCGTTCCTCTTGCGGAATGGGCGTGCCTGTATTGATGACATCAATATAAACCCGCGCACCATGTAAACTGCTGCGAAGGCAAATGTTACCGGATTCAGCCCCGTAGTGCACCGCATTGGAGTAAAGATTATCCAGTACGCTCATCAGCAGCATTGGCTCCGCCAGGCAAGCTGTTGCTTTGAGATCAACGTCGGTATGCATCATTTTAGCCCGTGCGGGCAGGCTATGAGCAGAAACCACTGTCTCCACCAGCGGTGCTAACTCAACATTCTCCAGTTCCACCGCACTGTCCGCCTGTTTACGGTTGTAATCAAGCAGTTGTTCGATCAGCTTTTGCAAATTGCGGCTGCTGCTATCAAGAATGCTCACCACCTCTTTTTGCTCTGGCGTAAGCGGCCCGACAACCTGATCAGCCAGTAATTCAGTGCCCTCGCGCATACTCGCCAGTGGCGTTTTTAATTCATGAGATAAATGTCTTAAAAATTGATGGCGTTGGGATTCCAGCCATGACAGGCGCTCACTTAACCAAAGAATACGTTGCCCAACCGAGCGTAACTCGCTCGGTCCACTGAACGAGACGCTATTGCCCAGAGAACGCCCTTCCCCCAGCCGGTTGATCATGCGCTCGATATTTTTCACCGGACCGATAATCATCCTCGTGAAAAGCAGTACCATCACCAGACTCACCAGAAATAGCACCAGCGATTGCCAACCAAAATATTGCCCACGTTCGGCGATTTCACGCTGAAGTTGCTGCCCACGAGAGAACACCACTGTGCGCGTGGCCTGCACCATTTCGGTATTGGCACTGGCAAAGGCTTCCAGACGCGCGGCGGCAGCAGCATCGGGACCGCTGTTGTTACACTGAAGTTGAGCCAGATTATTCAAATCCTGACGTAATGCCTGGTAGAGTTTATCGTCCGGCAGCACGCCTGCGTGGGCATCGAGCATTTCGCTGTAACGCTTGCGCTGGCTTTGATAAACCTTCGCAAGCGTAGGGTCGTCCAGCACGCAGTACTGACGGTAGCTGCGCTCCATCTCCAGTGCCGCGTTGGTCATCGCTTCACTGCGCCGGGCATCAATAAGCGTAGTGCGGTTAACCAGCGCCGCCTGATCGCTAAGTGCATTCAGGCTTTGCCAGGCTTGCCATGCCAGCACCAACAGGGGCAGCAGAATCAGCAAAAATGCCAGCATTACCAGTTGTCGTAATGAGCGGGGAAAAACGGGCCAGCGGTTCAAGGCGTTACTCTCGTCAGACGCGAATAGCCTGATGCTAACCGAGGGGAAGTTCAGATACAACAAAGCCGGGAATTACCCGGCTTTGTTATGGAATAAGGCGGTGCCTAACTCGACGTTTCGCCCGATGGTTGATATAGCTACGCTGATATCAGAAGTTGGACGGCAGGCACCTTGTTGTGCGTCATTCGAATTTTATGTAGCACGTCCCGAAGGGGCTGACATAAGTCGGTGAATGAGCCACTGCTTACTATTATGCAGTAACTGTGCCAATAAAGAAAATAGTTTGGTAACGTACTGATTATAAACTGCTTTGAGGGGTTTATGGCTTCTCCACTATTTGAATGTAAATCAGCCACTGTGTCGCTAAAAAGAGACAACTTAAGATAAACTTATTAGATAATATTAAAATCAATGAGTTAAGTGTCACCAAAAAGCGACACGGCAAACCACCCATTGTCGTGATTTAAAGACACAAAAAAGCTCCCGAAGTTGGGAGCTCATAATAGCGGTTGGTGCTTAATGCCGGATGCGGCGTGAATGCCTCATCCGGGCTGCAATACCAATGGGTTGACGACTTACCCCAACTGCTTACGTGCATTGCGGAAAATGCGCATCCATGGGCCATCCTCGCCCCAGTTTTCCGGATGCCAGGAGTTGCTGACAGTACGGAAAACACGTTCCGGGTGCGGCATCATAATGGTGACTCGACCACTTTCAGTCGTGACTGCCGTAATACCATTCGGAGAACCGTTCGGGTTAGCCGGGTAGGTTTCAGTGACTTTGCCGAAGTTATCGACATAGCGCAGTGCCACCAGCCCTTTGCTTTCCAGTGCCGCCAGATGCGCCGCATCACGCACTTCCACGCGCCCTTCACCGTGAGAGACAGCAATCGGCATCTGCGAGCCCACCATCCCCTGCAACAGCAGCGACGGGCTTTGGGTTACTTCTACCAGACTGAAACGCGCTTCAAAGCGATCGGAGGTGTTACGCACAAAACGTGGCCACAACTCGCTACCCGGGATCAGTTCACGCAGATTAGACATCATCTGGCAACCGTTACATACCCCCAGCGCCAGCGTTTGCGGACGATGGAAGAAGGTTGCAAACTCATCGCGTACACGGTCATTGAACAGGATAGACTTCGCCCAACCTTCACCAGCGCCCAGCACATCACCGTAGGAAAAACCACCGCACGCTACCAGGACGTGGAAACCCTCCAGGCCCGTGCGTCCAGCCAGCAGATCGCTCATATGCACGTCGATAGCATCGAAGCCCGCACGGTGGAAAGCTGCCGCCATTTCAACATGGGAGTTCACACCCTGCTCACGCAGTACGGCAACTTTCGGGCGCGCGCCAGTGGCAATAAACGGTGCTGCCACATCTTCGTTGATATCAAACGACAGTTTCACATTCAGGCCCGGATCGGCGTCGTTTGATTTCGCCTGGTGCTCCTGATCGGCACACTCCGGGTTGTCACGCAGACGCTGCATCTGCCAGGTCGTTTCTGCCCACCAGACACGCAACGTGGTGCGGCTTTCGCTAAATACAGTCTGCCCGTTGGCGGTAATCACAAAACGGTCACCGGAAACCGCCTGCCCAACATAATGGACGCAATCAGCAAGCCCATGCTGTGCCAGTACCGCTTCAACGGCTTCACGGTCAGCGGCTCGCACCTGAATCACCGCACCCAGTTCTTCGTTAAACAACGCCGCCAGGCGATCGTCACCCAGAGTGGCGATATCCGCGTCAATGCCACAATGACCAGCAAAGGCCATTTCCGCCAGCGTTACCAGCAGGCCGCCATCAGAGCGGTCGTGATACGCCAGCAGCTTACGCTGTGCAACCAGCGCCTGAATCGCGTCATAGAAGCCTTTCAGTTGGGCAACATCGCGTACATCTGCCGGTTTGTCGCCAAGCTGACGATAAACCTGCGCCAGTGCCGTTGCGCCCAGCGCGTTATTGCCTTTGCCCAAATCAATCAGCAACAGTGCGTTATCTTCGGTAGAAAGCTGCGGCGTAATGGTGTGACGTACATCTTCCACGCGGGCAAATGCGGAAATCACCAGCGACAACGGCGACGTCATTTCGCGCTCTTCGTTACCTTCCTGCCAGCGGGTTTTCATCGACATAGAGTCTTTACCCACCGGTATCGTCAGGCCCAGCGCCGGACAAAGTTCTTCGCCCACAGCTTTAACGGCTTCATACAGGCCCGCATCTTCACCAGGGTGGCCTGCCGCCGCCATCCAGTTGGCGGAAAGTTTGATGCGTTTGATATCGCCAATCTGCGTTGCGGCGATGTTGGTTAACGCTTCACCGACCGCCAGACGGGCAGAAGCGGCGAAATCCAGCAGCGCAACTGGCGCACGTTCGCCAATTGCCATCGCTTCGCCATAGTAGCTGTCGAGGCTGGCGGTAGTGACCGCACAATTAGCGACCGGCACCTGCCACGGCCCCACCATCTGATCGCGCGCTACCATGCCGGTTACGCTGCGGTCACCGATGGTCACCAGGAAAGTTTTCTCCGCCACGGTCGGCAGATGCAGCACGCGTTTCACCGCGTCAGCGATGGTGATCCCTTCACGGGCCAGCGCGTCGCCTTTCGCTTTCAGCGTTTGTACATCGCGGGTCATCTTCGGCGTTTTGCCAAGCAGTACGTCCAGCGGTAGATCAATCGGCTGATTATCAAAATGACGATCGTGCAAAGAAAGATGCAGTTCTTCGGTCGCTTCACCAATCACCGCGTATGGCGCGCGCTCACGCTTACACAGTTCGTCAAACAGCGGTAACTGATCGGCAGCAACCGCCAGCACGTAGCGTTCCTGGGATTCGTTACACCAGATTTCCAGCGGGCTCATGCCCGGTTCGTCGCTCAGGATATCGCGCAGTTCAAATTTACCGCCGCGCCCGCCGTCGCTCACCAGTTCCGGCATGGCGTTAGAAAGACCGCCTGCGCCAACGTCGTGGATAAACAGGATTGGGTTGGCATCACCAAGCTGCCAGCAACGGTCGATCACTTCCTGGCAGCGACGCTCCATCTCCGGGTTGTCGCGCTGTACGGAAGCAAAGTCGAGGTCGGCATCAGACTGACCAGATGCCATAGAAGACGCCGCGCCGCCGCCAAGACCGATGTTCATTGCCGGGCCGCCGAGAACGACCAGCTTCGCACCAACGTTGATCTCGCCTTTTTGTACGTGATCGGCGCGAATGTTGCCGATCCCACCCGCCAGCATGATCGGTTTGTGATAACCGCGCAGCTCTTCGCCATTGTGGCTGTTCACTTTTTCTTCATAAGTACGGAAGTAGCCGTTCAGTGCCGGGCGACCAAATTCGTTGTTAAACGCCGCGCCGCCCAGCGGGCCTTCGGTCATGATGTCCAGCGCGGTAACAATGCGCTCAGGTTTACCGAAATCTTCTTCCCACGGCTGTTCGAAGCCAGGAATTCGCAGGTTGGATACGGAGAAACCAACCAGACCAGCTTTCGGCTTTGCGCCACGTCCGGTGGCACCTTCATCGCGGATTTCACCGCCGGAACCGGTCGCCGCGCCCGGCCACGGAGAAATCGCCGTCGGGTGGTTGTGAGTTTCGACTTTCATCAGAATATGCGCCGGTTCCTGATGGAAATCGTAGCGGCCCGTTTCGTGGTCAGCAAAGTAGCGGCCCACTTCAGAACCTTCCATTACGGCGGCGTTATCTTTATAAGCAGAGAGAACGTGATCCGGCGTGGTTTCGAAGGTGTTTTTGATCATCTTAAATAGCGATTTCGGCTGCTGTTCACCATCGATAACCCAGTCGGCGTTAAAAATTTTGTGGCGGCAGTGCTCGGAGTTCGCCTGGGCAAACATATACAGTTCGATGTCGTTCGGATTACGACCAAGCCTTGTGAAAGCATCCTGCAGATAGTCAATTTCATCTTCCGCCAGTGCCAGGCCAAGACGCAGGTTAGCGTCGATTAGCGCCTGACGGCCCTGCCCCAGCAAATCAACGCTGGTGACCGGAGTCGGTTGATGGTGTGCAAACAGCTGCTCTGCATCATCTAAAGCAAAAAAGACCGTTTCCATCATGCGGTCGTGCAGTTCAGCGGTAACCTGCTGCCATTGTTCATTGGTCAGCGTACCGGCTTCTATATAGTAAGCAACGCCGCGCTCAAGGCGGTTTACCTGTTGCAGCCCGCAGTTATGGGCAATATCGGTCGCTTTCGAAGACCAGGGAGAGATGGTGCCAGGACGCGGGGTCACCAGCAGGAGTTTGCCTTGCGGGGCGTGGCTGGCGAGTGCCGGGCCATATTTCAGCAGGCGTTCAAGTTGTGCGTGCTCATCATCGTTTAACGGCGCATTGAGGTCAGCAAAATGGACATACTCGGCGTAAATAGTGTGAACCAGGAGCCTGGCAGCCTGAAAACGTGCCAGCAGTTTGTTGATTCGGAATGCCGACAATGCAGGCGAACCACGCAGAATTTCCATCATAAGTCTCTCGTCTTCTAAGCTTTCGGTGTACCCAAGGGGGGGGGAAACGGGCGTCATTATAAAGAATCTGATGCGCTGACGAAACCGTTTGCGTGGAAATAAAATCACCATCGTGAATTAGCAACGCGTGCCGCCAATGGCTGTAATAAGTTGCCATCTGGCGCAGGTTTACGCAAAATGCCGCTCATTTATGAGTAAACCTTTCACTATTATTACGTTTTTTCAAGCTGGGACGCGCACGACACAGAGAATTAACTAATTGAAAAAATTAAAGATTAATTATCTGTTCATCGGCATTCTGGCACTGCTGCTCGCGGTCGCTCTCTGGCCATCCATTCCCTGGTTTGGTAAAGCCGACAACCGTATCGCCGCCATTCAAGCGCGGGGAGAGTTGCGTGTGAGCACCATTCATACTCCCCTGACGTATAACGAAATCAACGGGAAACCTTTTGGCCTGGATTACGAACTGGCGAAACAGTTTGCCGATTACCTCGGTGTAAAACTGAAAGTGACCGTGCGGCAGAATATCAGCCAGCTGTTTGACGACCTCGATAATGGTAACGCCGACCTGCTGGCGGCAGGACTGGTCTATAACAGTGAGCGGGTAAAAAATTATCAGCCTGGTCCTACCTATTATTCCGTGTCACAACAACTGGTTTATAAAGTGGGTCAGTATCGCCCACGTACGCTGGGCAACCTGACGGCGGAGCAACTCACCGTTGCACCGGGTCACGTGGTGGTTAACGATCTCCAGACCCTGAAAGACACAAAATTCCCGGAATTAAGCTGGAAGGTAGACGACAAAAAAGGCTCTGCGGAATTAATGGAAGATGTCATCGAAGGAAAACTCGATTACACCATTGCTGATTCTGTCGCCATCAGCCTGTTTCAGCGTGTTCACCCGGAACTCGCCGTAGCGCTCGATATCACCGATGAACAACCGGTGACCTGGTTTAGCCCGTTAGATGGCGATAATACCCTTTCCGCCGCTCTGCTCGATTTCTTCAATGAGATGAATGAAGACGGTACGCTGGCACGCATTGAAGAGAAATACCTGGGGCATGGCGATGATTTTGATTACGTCGATACGCGCACATTTTTACGCGCCGTCGATGCGGTACTGCCGCAGTTAAAGCCCCTGTTTGAGAAATACGCCGAAGAAATTGACTGGCGTTTGCTGGCCGCTATTGCTTATCAGGAATCGCACTGGGATGCGCAGGCCACTTCACCGACGGGTGTGCGCGGCATGATGATGCTAACCAAAAATACCGCGCAAAGCCTCGGCATTACGGATCGTACCGATGCCGAACAGAGCATCAGCGGCGGCGTGCGTTATTTGCAGGATATGATGAGTAAAGTGCCGGAAAGTGTGCCGGAGAACGAACGGATTTGGTTTGCCCTCGCCGCGTACAATATGGGCTATGCGCATATGCTGGATGCCCGTGCCCTGACGGCAAAAACCAAAGGGAATCCTGACAGTTGGGCTGACGTAAAACAGCGTCTGCCTTTACTTAGCCAGAAACCCTATTACAGCAAGCTGACTTACGGCTACGCTCGTGGGCATGAAGCCTACGCTTATGTCGAAAATATTCGTAAGTATCAGATTAGCCTGGTGGGTTATCTGCAAGAGAAAGAGAAGCAGGCTACAGAAGCGGCGATGCAACTGGCGCAGGATTATCCGGCGGTATCGCCTACGGAGTTGGGCAAAGAGAAATTTCCTTTTCTCTCGTTTCTTTCCCAGTCGTCATCAAACTATTTGACCCACTCTCCCTCTCTGCTATTTTCCAGAAAAGGGAGTGAAGAGAAACAAAATTAATCTGTCGAGGATTGCGCTTTTTTCTGCGCTTTAATTTCCTGGCGGCGCATGCGAAAGAAGTCACTGAGCAACGCCGCGCACTCATCCGCCAGTATTCCTTCCGTAATTTCCACCCGGTGATTCATACCCGGATGATGTAGCACATCCATTAAAGATCCCGCAGCGCCAGTTTTCGCGTCACGCGCACCAAAGACCACGCGACCAATGCGACTGTGGATCATCGCTCCGGCACACATTACACAGGGTTCAAGCGTGACATACAACGTGGCGTCGATCAGACGATAATTTTGCATCACCAGACCGCCCTGCCGTAGGGCCATGATTTCTGCATGTGCGGTGGGATCATGTCGACCAATCGGACGGTTCCAGCCTTCGCCAATAACACGATTGTTATGCACTAATACCGCGCCGACCGGTACTTCCCGCTCATCCCAGGCACGCTTCGCCAGCGTCATTGCATGACGCATCCAGTATTCGTGGCTAAATTCGACTTCAGACAAAAAGAAAACTCCGGTTATAAAAGCGCGGCGCATTATACACGGACGCTATGCTTTACTCTATTCCAGTTGCTGGAGTTCACCGCGCGGAGTTACTCGCCAACGATGCTGACAGAAATAAAGCAGCGGGTTGTCCTGATTACTGTCGCTATAGCCACTGTACAGCCGCAGCGGCGTGCCGATTTTGCGCTCCAGTTGCGCGACCTTTTCATGTCCCAGACAACGCATCGTCAATACCCAACCACCATAGCCACGCTGAATCTGACTGGCGATAAGATTAACCCGCGGCAGCCAGGGCGTATCGAAATAAACCGCTTCAACCAGCGGCTGCGGAGAGCCGGTAATCAACCAGATATCAGCATCGGAACTTAACAGGTAGGTGGTTAATCGCTCCTGAACCAGCGGAAAGGCGGTAACATTGTCACGAAACCAGCGTACGAAATCGGCCTGCAACGCCTGCAAACGCGCTTCATTGTGACCAAAAGTGCATCCCCACAGAAGCAGACTCATCGGCCAGCGTGCCGCACGACCTTTTATCAATAACGCAATGGCTATGATCGGCAACAGCGGCAGAACAAGTAACGCATTCAGCGGTTGGCGACGCAGTAAATAACGCAAAAAACTGCCGAACATATCCTGCTGATGCAATGTTCCATCTAAGTCAAAAAACACCACACGACGCTCGTGAGTTGCCAAACCATACTCCTCTGGACTGAAACATCCTGATTAATTTTCGCTACTACATAGCCTAACAGATAGATCATCACTTTTCCGGCAACAATCGACCGCATCATGGCTAACTGGAATTTTTAATTCATGGCAATTAGCGGCAATGGAATATAAAATTCACTCGCGTGTGTCTCATATTGCCTGTTGTCGCCATTATTTCATCGCGAGGAAAGATATGAACGGCTTACTTCGTATCCGTCAGCGTTACCAGGGGCTTGCCCAGAGTGATAAAAAACTGGCGGATTATCTGCTGCTACAACCTGATACGGCGCGCCATTTAAGCTCTCAGCAACTGGCCAACGAAGCCGGAGTCAGTCAGTCCAGCGTCGTGAAGTTCGCGCAAAAACTCGGCTATAAAGGTTTTCCGGCACTAAAGTTGGCGTTGAGTGAAGCGCTGGCAAGCCAGCCGGAATCTCCCTCCGTGCCCATTCATAACCAAATCCGCGGTGATGATCCGTTACGGCTGGTCGGCGAAAAACTGATTAAAGAAAATACTGCCGCTATGTACGCAACGCTAAACGTTAATACTGAAGAGAAACTGCATGAATGCGTAACAATGTTGCGCTCTGCGCGGCGGATAATTCTGACCGGTATTGGCGCTTCGGGTCTGGTGGCGCAAAACTTTGCCTGGAAGCTGATGAAGATTGGCTTCAATGCTGCCGCAGTGCGCGATATGCATGCGCTACTCGCTACAGTACAGGCGTCGTCCCCTGACGATCTGTTATTAGCCATTTCCTACACCGGTGTACGACGCGAGTTAAACCTGGCGGCAGATGAGATGCTGCGAGTGGGCGGAAAAGTGCTGGCTATTACCGGCTTTACTCCCAATGCCCTGCAACAGCGTGCTTCTCATTGCCTGTATACCATTGCCGAAGAACAAGCGACAAACAGTGCTTCAATCTCTGCTTGTCACGCGCAGGGAATGTTAACGGATTTGCTGTTCATTGCGCTGATTCAGCAGGATCTGGAACTGGCACCAGAACGTATTCGTCATAGCGAAGCGCTGGTGAAAAAACTGGTCTGAGTAAAGAATGCGCGTATAATGCCCGCCCGGTTTGTGTTGTTTTGAGAGTTTCCTTATGGCGCTGTTAATCACTAAAAAATGCATCAATTGTGATATGTGTGAACCCGAATGCCCGAATGAGGCGATTTCGATGGGTGAACATATCTACGAGATTAACAGCGATAAGTGTACCGAATGCGTAGGGCACTACGAGACACCAACCTGCCAGAAGGTGTGTCCGATCCCCAATACTATTGTGAAAGATCCGCAACATGTCGAGACGGAAGAACAGTTGTGGGATAAATTTGTGCTGATGCACCACGCGGATAAAATTTAATATTCTGCTCTGGAAGTAGAGTGTTAATTATTTTATAGAAAAATCTTAACGCTATTATATTTATTTAAATGATGATATTAGCATAATCATTCACTAAGTTAATTTATATAGTATCTGCCCAGACACTTATTTATAGTTATTAAAGGCGCGTCCGATTGGTTCACCGGACGCACCTTAAGTACGTTTCCTTGTGTTATAAGAACAAAAGGAGCAGCTGTAAAACAGCAATGATGATTTTGATGACCCGTTTAATCAGGTATCGGCAATCAGTCATTCGTTTTTCCTTAAACAAGGAATGCAGCCGTTCAGATTAGCCCTTACATCTCCCCAAAACTGAACGTGCGAGTTATTGGAATCGAGTGCTGCACTCCACACCAGAGCTTTGACGACACCACTCGTTTCAATGGGGGAATTCAGTGGCATGGTGTAAAGCACAGCAAAATTGCCAATAACGAAACCGATTTTAATGTACTTATCAAAAAGCGGTCACGTTAATCTTTTCATCAATGTCGATTTCTTCGTAAAGGCTCGCGTTTTTTATGTCAGAGATTGCAAGTTGCTTGTACAGGTCAACGAAATTGATCCATAATCATTTTCGTTGGAATCGTGTGCTGCACAAAATTAAAGTTAAAAAGTAAAACCCCCGTTCCTTACCAGTTCGGGGGTTTTACTTTATAAAGAGAACGGTATTATTTTAACTTTCAATAATTACCGTGGCACAAGCATAGTGGCGCTCATCGGCAAGCGTTACATGCATATTTACAACGCCGAGCTTTTCCGCCAGTTTTAATGCCTCACCCCATAGCCGTAGCCGTGGTTTGCCGAGCTCATCATTGAATACTTCAAACTGATTAAACGCCAGACCATTGCGGATCCCTGTGCCAAATGCTTTTGCCGCCGCTTCTTTCACAGCAAAACGCTTCGCCAGAAAACGCACTGGCTGGTGGTGCGTTTTCCAGATTTCCCATTCGTTATCGCTTAATACGCGGCGTGCCAGGCGCTCACCGGATCGGGCGATCACCGCTTCTATGCGAGCGATCTCTACAATATCCGTACCTAAACCTAATATTGCCATTAGCCACGCGCTTCCAGCATCAGACGTTTCATTTCTGCCACCGCATCTTTCAGTCCGGTCATCACTGCACGACCAATAATGGCATGACCGATATTCAGTTCATGCATCTCAGGGATGGCGGCAATGGCTTTCACGTTGTGATAGGTCAGACCGTGTCCGGCGTTAACTTTCAGACCGAGACTAGTGGCAAAGGTCGCGGCTTTGGCGATACGCGCCAACTCTTGCGCCTGTTCGGCGTCAGTTTTGGCATCAGCATAGCAACCGGTGTGGATCTCGATAAACGGTGCGCCAACCTCTGCCGCAGCTTTGATCTGCTCTTCATCGGCGTCGATAAACAGAGAAACCTGGATCCCGGCATCTGCCAGACGTTTGCAGGCATCGCGCATTTTTTCACGCTGCCCTGCGACGTCCAGGCCGCCTTCGGTTGTGACTTCCTGACGCTTTTCCGGTACCAGACAGCAAAAATGTGGCTTCGTCTCAACGGCGATCGCCAGCATCTCTTCGGTCACCGCCATCTCCAGATTCATGCGGGTATCCAGCGTCTGGCGCAGGATGCACACATCGCGGTCGGTAATGTGGCGGCGATCTTCACGTAAATGCACGGTAATGCCGTCCGCTCCCGCCTGCTCAGCAATAAACGCCGCCTGCACCGGATCCGGGTAAGCAGTACCGCGCGCGTTACGCAGCGTTGCAATATGGTCAATGTTGACGCCTAACAGTAATTCAGCCATGACAATCCTCATCATTCATAATGTGTTTTCACCGTTCGCTTAGGCATAAACTGCCGGAACAGTTCCCTGCTCTTTAATGGTTTACCGCCAAGATACGGCTTAAGCGCCATGCGGGTAAAGCGTTTCGCGGCGCGCAGTGTGTCTGCGTCAGGAAATTCCCGCGCGTTTAACGCTTTTAACTGCCTTCCGGTGAACGTTTTATTGTCGATAACGACGCTTGCGATAAACCCTTTTTCTTCGCGATAACGATACGTCATGGTGTCATCTACCGGCTCGCCGCTACCCGCACAATGGGTAAAATTGACGCCATAGCCCAGATGCCCGAGCAGTGCCAGTTCAAAGCGGCGCAACGCGGGTTCTGGCGTACCAGTGACCCCGGCAAGAGACTGAATGCAGTGCAAGTAATCGAAAAAGAGTTCAGAGAAGCGCGTCTCGTATTCCAGTACGCGGGAGAGAAGTTCGTTGATGTACAGACCGCTGTAAAGCGTGATACCGCTTAATGGCAGCGCCAGCGAGACAGCTTCAGCACTGCGCAGCGTTTTGACTTCGCCACGCCCGCCAAAACGTAGCAAGAGAGGGGTGAAAGGCTGTAATGCCCCTTTCAGAGTAGAGCGTTTAGAGCGTGCGCCTTTGGCAACCAGACGCACGCGACCCGATTCCTCCGTGAAGACGTCCAGCATCAGGCTGGTTTCGCTCCACGGGCGACTATGCAGGACAAAAGCGCGCTGCCAGCCTTCCATCGGAGTTACTCTTAAAGATCGTCAACATAACCGAGACTGCGCAGTGCGCGTTCGTCGTCGGCCCAACCGGATTTCACTTTTACCCACAGCTCAAGGTGAACAGGCGCTTCGAACATTTCCTGCATGTCTTTACGCGCTTCAATCCCGATGGTTTTGATCTTGGCCCCTTTGTTGCCAATGACCATCTTCTTCTGCCCTTCACGCTCAACGAGAATCAAACCGTTGATGTCATAACCGCCGCGTTCGTTAGAGACGAAACGTTCGATCTCCACGGTCACGGAGTACGGCAGTTCAGCGCCGAGAAAACGCATCAGTTTTTCGCGGATAATTTCAGACGCCATAAAACGCTGTGAGCGATCGGTGATGTAATCTTCCGGGAAGTGATGGGTCGCTTCAGGCAGATGCTTACGCACGATTGCCGCGATAGTGTCGACATTCAGCCCGGTTTCGGCAGAGATCGGCACGATATCGAGGAAGTTCATCTGGCTTGCCAGGAACTGTAAGTGTGGCAGCAGATCGGCTTTTTCCTGCACGTTGTCCACTTTGTTCACCGCGAGGATTACCGGCGCTTTGCCATCACGCAGCTTGTTGAGCACCATTTCATCGTCCGGCGTCCAGCGGGTGCCTTCTACGACAAAAATCACCAGCTCAACGTCGCCAATGGAGCTGCTCGCCGCTTTGTTCATCAGACGGTTAATAGCGCGTTTTTCTTCCATATGCAGGCCTGGGGTATCAACGTAGATCGCCTGATACGCGCCTTCAGTATGGATCCCCACAATGCGGTGACGAGTTGTTTGCGCCTTGCGGGAGGTGATGGAGATCTTCTGCCCCAGCAGTTTATTCAACAATGTGGATTTGCCAACGTTCGGACGTCCGACGATAGCAATAAATCCGCAGTAACTTTTATCGATGCTCATTCCAGCTCCAGTTTTTTCAACGCCTGTTCGGCGGCAGCCTGCTCAGCCTTACGACGGCTTGAACCTGTGCCAACCACCGGTTCACTCAGGCCGCTGACCTGGCAGTGGATAGTAAATTCCTGATCGTGCGCTTCGCCACGTACCTGGACTACCAGATAAGTCGGCAGCGGCAGATGGCGACCCTGCAAATATTCTTGCAAGCGCGTTTTCGGATCTTTTTGTTTATCTCCTGGGCTAATTTCGTCCAGACGGGTTTGATACCAGTTGAGGATTAATTTCTCGACGGTTTGAATATCACTGTCGAGGAATACGCCACCAATTAATGCTTCGACGGTGTCGGCGAGAATTGACTCACGACGAAATCCACCGCTTTTAAGTTCACCTGGCCCTAAACGTAAGCACTCGCCTAACTCAAATTCGCGCGCCAGTTCTGCCAGCGTATTGCCACGGACCAGCGTGGCGCGCATCCGGCTCATATCGCCTTCATCGACACGAGGGAAACGGTGATAAAGCGCGTTGGCGATAACGTAGCTCAGAATAGAGTCGCCTAAAAATTCTAAACGCTCGTTATGTTTGCTGCTGGCGCTACGATGGGTTAATGCCTGCTGCAACAGTTCCTGATGATTAAAAGTGTAGCCCAGCTTCCGTTGAAGCCGATTAATTACGATGGGGTTCATGCGATACCAATAAATAAATGCGTCAACAATTCAGCACACGAAACAGACCTGATATACATAGCTCTGCTAACTGCTTCGCTGCAGTTTAGCGGTATATGGGGACCAACGCTGTTTCGTGTGCCGTGGCAACCTGGAGGTGCCAACCTTAAACTTCGGGGGAATATTCTATACACAACGACGGGGGATGTCGTTAGCCACGGGAGATTTATCTCATAAATAATTCACGTTGTCGCCATAACGGCGACAACGTGAACGAAGATGGGCTATTAATGGATGCCGCCAATGCGACTTAAGCGCACACCTGTCGGCCATTCGCCTTCTTGCTTATCGAAACTCATCCAGATAGCCGTTGCCCGACCGACCAGATTCGCTTCCGGCACAAAGCCCCAGTAACGGCTGTCCGCGCTGTTGTCGCGGTTGTCGCCCATCATGAAGTATTGTCCCGGCGGAACAATCCAGGTTGCCAGTTGTTGCCCTGGCTGCTGGTAATACATCCCCACCTGGTCCTGCGCAATCGGCACTGTCAGAATGCGGTGCGTCACATCACCCAATGTCTCTTTACGCTCGGAAAGACGAATTCCATTTTCTTTGGTTTCGTTTTTCGGCACTTCAAAGAATCCGCTGGTCGCTTCCCCACCATTACGGCGTGAGAAGGTCTGAACGAAATCGCTCGGTTCCACGTTGGAGTAAGTGACCGGTAGCGCGTTTTCACACGCCTGGCCGGAACTGCATCCCGGTTGAATCGTCAGCTCTTTTGAGACCGGATCATAAGTGACTTTATCGCCCGGCAAACCCACCGCGCGCTTGATGTAATCAAGCTTTGGATCTTCCGGATATTTAAAGACCACGATATCGCCGCGTTTCGGATGACCGGTTTCGATCAGCGTTTTCTGGTAGATAGGATCTTTAATGCCATAAGCAAACTTCTCTACCAGAATAAAATCACCGATTAACAGAGTCGGCATCATCGAACCTGACGGGATCTGGAACGGTTCATAAATAAACGAACGCACAATCAATACGATAGCCAGTACCGGAAAAACAGAAGCACCGGTTTCCAGCCAGCCAGGCTTCGGCGCAACCTTTTTCAGCGTTGCTTTATCCAGTGAGTCACCGGCAGCCGCCTGCGCCGCTGCCTGACGTTCCCGCCGTTTAGGTGCGAAAAAGAATTTATCCACGCACCATAAAATGCCCGTCACCAGTGTGGCAATCACCAGAATCAGGGCAAACATATTCGCCATGCCAACTCCTAAGGGTTATTTGTTGTCTTTGCCGACGTGCAGAATGGCGAGGAACGCTTCCTGCGGCAGCTCGACGTTACCGATCTGCTTCATGCGTTTCTTACCTTCTTTCTGCTTCTGCAGCAGCTTTTTCTTACGACTGATATCGCCGCCATAACATTTAGCCAGTACGTTTTTACGCAGCTGTTTCACGGTGGAGCGCGCAATGATGTGCGTACCAATCGCTGCCTGAATGGCGATATCAAACTGCTGGCGCGGGATCAGATCTTTCATCTTCTCCACCAGCTCGCGACCGCGGTTTTGCGAATTACCACGATGGGTGATCAGCGCCAACGCATCAACACGTTCACCGTTGATTAATACGTCTACACGTACCATGTCGGACGCCTGGAAGCGTTTGAAGTTGTAATCCAGAGACGCATAACCACGCGAGGTAGATTTCAGGCGATCGAAGAAATCGAGCACCACTTCCGCCATCGGGATCTCGTACGTCAGCGCCACCTGATTACCGTGGTAAACCATATTGGTCTGCACGCCGCGTTTTTCTACGCACAGCGTAATAACGTTGCCGAGATATGCCTGCGGCAGCAGCATGTGACATTCTGCAATCGGCTCGCGCAGTTCGTAGATGTTATTTACCGCTGGCAGCTTGGATGGGCTGTCGACGTAGATAACTTCTCTTGACGTGGTTTCAACTTCATACACTACGGTCGGCGCAGTGGTGATCAGATCCAGATCGTATTCACGTTCCAGACGTTCCTGGATGATCTCCATGTGCAGCAGACCGAGGAAGCCGCAGCGGAAACCAAAGCCCAGCGCGCTTGAGCTTTCCGGCTCATAGAACAGTGAGGCATCGTTCAGGCTGAGTTTACCCAGCGCGTCACGGAAGGCTTCATAGTCGTCGGAACTTACCGGGAACAGACCGGCGTATACCTGCGGTTTGACTTTCTTAAAGCCAGGCAGCGCCTTTTCTGCCGGATTACGCGCCAGCGTTAAGGTATCGCCTACTGGAGCGCCGTGGATATCTTTAATCGCACATACCAGCCAGCCTACTTCGCCACATTTCAGTTCAGTGCGGTCAACCTGTTTTGGCGTAAAAATACCCAGACGGTCGGCGTTATAGGTCTGCCCGGTACTCATGACTTTCACTTTGTCGCCCTTACGCAGGGTGCCGTTTTTAATACGGATAAGTGAAACAACGCCCAGGTAGTTGTCGAACCAGGAGTCGATAATGAGTGCCTGTAACGGGCCTTCCGGATCGCCTTCCGGCGGCGGAATGTCGCGCACCAGACGTTCGAGAACGTCCTGCACGCCAACGCCGGTTTTCGCTGAACAGCGCACCGCGTCAGTGGCGTCGATGCCGACGATATCTTCAATTTCTTCCGCCACGCGTTCAGGATCAGCTGCCGGCAGGTCAATCTTGTTCAGTACCGGCACCACTTCGAGATCCATTTCCATGGCGGTGTAGCAGTTTGCCAGGGTTTGCGCTTCTACGCCCTGCCCGGCGTCGACCACCAGCAATGCACCTTCACATGCAGCCAGCGAACGAGAAACTTCATAGGAGAAGTCTACGTGGCCCGGGGTGTCGATAAAGTTAAGCTGATAGGTTTCGCCGTCAGACGCTTTGTAGTCCAGCGTCACGCTTTGCGCTTTGATGGTAATGCCACGCTCACGCTCAAGATCCATGGAATCGAGAACCTGCGCCTCCATTTCACGGTCAGACAGGCCACCGCAGATCTGGATAATACGGTCAGACAGCGTCGATTTACCGTGGTCAATGTGAGCTATGATCGAAAAGTTACGTATATTCTTCATAAAGTATGATTATTGTGCCTTAATGCCCGGTTAACCAGGCTTTTAGAAGTCGCTGTTCTGAGCTTAACGTCTGTATTAATAGAAACGCCGCATTCTACACTACAACATTGAGGCGAGGAAATGTTCATACCGTATGGATTGTGGTATCTGGAAACGTCCTCGCATTTGTTATGCAAAATGCAACAAAGCCAGTGAAATCACTGGCTCGCGTCTTCCGAAGATGTTTCAAATCGCACAAGGCCAGGCGGCAAGGCCACGCTTAAGATGATCGGTTGCCATTCTGCCCGGGCAGCAAACTTACGCGAGTAGCCGCGCGCAATCAGGAACCCGCCAAAACCGCCGAGGATCGCACCACATAATGCTGCGACGTCAGAAGCAAAGAGTAGCTGAAATAGCGAAGCGATGAGGAATAATCCCACCAGCGGCGACATATAAACCAGTAATGCGGAGCTAAGCAGGCTGCCTTCGGCGATTCCTAATTCTACTTTTTGCCCCGGCACTAACGGCTCATCACAGGGTACGACAATGGTATGCGTGGTTTGCGGGCCAAGTTTATTCAACACGCGGCTACCGCAACCGGCGCGTGAAGCGCAGCTGCTGCATGAGGCTTTAACATCACAACTGACCAGCGCCTGCCCGTTTTGCCAGGAGACGACGGTAGCCCACTCTTTGATCATTGCGCTGCCCCGAACTTAATATTCTCGGCAATGCGTTTCGCCGTTTGCGGCGGCAGTTCACCGACAATGGTGATTTCGGCGTTATCACGTACGCTTGTACTGACGGTTCTGCGTCCGGTGCGCAACATCTGATCGCTGCTCGATGGCGTAGCGCGGTTAACGTTTACCGAGAAGCTGAATAATCCGTCGGAATAGAGACGTGATTCGATAGGCATGTTGTCCATCGTCGGTAGCGGACGTCGACTACTGGAAACTTCGCTAAAACCCTGTGGCAACCAGGTTGGCGTCCAGCTGAATTTAGCTTTTTCACCTACAGGAACAGAAAGCAACGGCGGCAAATTTGCCTTCGCCAGCGTCTGCATACTGCTGCTGATATCCTGATTGACGTTAAAAGCAATCACGCGAAATTGTTCCAGCGTTTCACCATCGCGATCAAGGAGATCAACCCGCATCGGTAATTTCGATTCGGTGTCCATCCACACAATGTAGCTGTAGCGTGTGCCATCACGGGCGACTACGCGAATGACTTCGCAAAGACGATCAGCAATACGCGTGCGTCCCACGGAGATAAAGTCGTAGTAAGGAGAAAGGCGTTTGAAATCGGTATAAATGAGCGATGGCAGAGAATCAACAATGTAATCGCCATTAAGCGTGAACGGTTCAAGGCCCGGCTCAAAGTAGCTGATTTCATTGCCGCGCTGTACCACTTCCCGGCGCGGGCCATCCATTTGCAACAGCTGTGCAAGCGGACGGTTATCGAGGCGTGCATGTCGATAACGCAGAGACTCAACACCCTGTTTATTGATGCTGATGAATGACAGCTCGTAATTCAGTGACTGACTGGCCAGGTTCATCTGCTGTAATAACGCCCCGGACGCGGGAGTGGCCGAGGCGTTAGCAGAGAATAACAGGCTACCTGTCACTAATGACATGGCAAACCAAAGTTGCTTCATTACTGCGATTGCGTTCCTAAAGTTTGAATTCCTGGCACCTGTACAGCGGCTTGCTGAGTTTGTGCCTGCTCAAACTGAAGCTGTTCAGAGTGGAGTCGGCGTTGCAGTTCGTAATCCTGCAACATTGCATTAATGCGACGACGCTGCTCCTGTACCTGCTGCTGTTGACCATTATTTGCGGTCGCTTCAGAAGGTACTCCCAGACTAACCGGGCTGGCTTTACCCATCATCGGCAGTGTATTAAATACTGGCGTTTCGGGCTGCCGGGACGTTTCAGATTGCCCATTATAGTGCTGGACGCCAACGATAACTGCAAGCGATACGCATGCTGCTACGCCCATTTGGGTAAGCTGTGCCGCCCACGGACGTACTTTCTGCCAGAATGGCATTTTCTGCCATTGATGCGGCGCAGGCTGGGCTTCCGGGATCAATGTCGCCGGTTGACGTACTGGCTCTTCTTCAATGGCGGCCATCACGCGTGAAGAGATATCGAAATGGAGCACCTCGGGAGTATCACCCCGCATTGAGTCACGGATCAAGTGATAGCTTTCCCAGGTTTTCTGCATTTCTGGGTTATGAGCCAGTTCGTTAAGCAGCTCACTATCCAGCGTTTCGCCATCCATTAAAGCGGAAAGTTGTTCTTTCTGCATGCCTAATACCCTTATCCAGTATCCCGCTATCGTCAACGCCTGATAAGCGGTTGAACTTTGTTATCAATAGCTTCCCTCGCTCGGAAGATACGTGAACGCACCGTACCTACCGGACAATCCATGATAGCGGCTATCTCTTCATAGCTCAGGCCATCCAGCTCCCGCAAGGTTATTGCCATGCGTAAATCTTCCGGGAGGGACTCAATAGTTCGGAAAACTATCTGTCTCAGTTCTTCTGACAACATTAAGTTCTCAGGGTTCGAAATTTCTTTCAACGCGCCGCCACTTTCGAAGTTTTCAGCTTCAATGGCATCCACATCACTGGAAGGTGGACGACGCCCCTGAGCAACCAGGTAATTTTTCGCTGTATTTACAGCAATCCGATACAGCCATGTATAAAAAGCGCTATCTCCCCGGAACGAATCCAGCGCACGATAGGCTTTAATAAAAGCTTCTTGTACCACATCGGGAACATCACCCGACGGCACATAGCGGGAAACCAGACTCGCCACTTTATGCTGATAGCGCACTACCAGTAAGTTAAAGGCTTTCTGATCTCCCTTCTGGACCCGTTCAACCAGGACCTGGTCCGTTAACTGCTCGCTCATCCGAGGTAAAGTCTCCCCAAACCAAATTTCCACGCGCTATCGAAACGCCACTCCATTAGCTGCAATTTGAGCAAGCAAAGGGTTAGAGTGTCTCGTTTTTGTAAAGTTCCGTAACGCATCTGTTTTTGTTTGTCATGCTGTAGACGGATCATTATCTATCATTATAAGTCTACAGAATCTGAACATCGCATTATCTGTGTAGAAATGCCCATTTAACTGCCTGAAGAGTAACCCAACGGCCTTTTTATTTCACCACCTAATCCTCCACCAGCCAGTAACTTCTCGTTTTCTCGCCGCCCTGAGGCAGCGTGTTTAGTCACTGTAACAAATATTAAAATAGCAGGTGTTTATTCGCACAACATGATGTTATGCTGACCAAACCGTGTTTAGTAAATTAAACAAAGAAAATGAATACTCTCCCTGAACATTCATGTGACGTGTTGATTATCGGTAGCGGCGCAGCCGGACTTTCACTGGCGCTGCGCCTGGCTGACCAGCATCAGGTCATCGTTCTAAGTAAAGGCCCGGTAACGGAAGGTTCAACATTTTATGCCCAGGGCGGTATTGCCGCCGTGTTTGATGAAACTGACAGCATTGACTCGCATGTGGAAGACACATTGATTGCCGGGGCTGGTATTTGCGATCGCCATGCAGTTGAATTTGTCGCCAGTAATGCACGATCCTGTGTGCAATGGCTAATCGACCAGGGGGTGTTGTTTGATACCCACATTCAGCCGAATGGCGAAGAAAGCTACCATCTGACTCGTGAAGGTGGACATAGTCACCGTCGTATTCTTCATGCCGCCGACGCCACCGGTAGAGAAGTAGAAACCACGCTGGTGGGCAAGGCGCAGAACCATCCGAATATTCGCGTGCTGGAGCGCAGCAACGCGGTTGATCTGATTGTTTCTGACAAAATTGGCCTGCCGGGCACGCGATGGGTTGTTGGCGCGTGGGTATGGAACCGAAATAAAGAAACGGTTGAAACCTGCCACGCAAAAGCAGTGGTACTGGCAACCGGCGGTGCTTCAAAAGTTTATCAGTACACCACCAATCCGGATATTTCTTCTGGCGATGGCATTGCTATGGCGTGGCGCGCAGGCTGCCGGGTTGCCAATCTCGAATTTAATCAGTTCCACCCTACCGCGCTGTATCACCCACAGGCACGCAATTTCCTGTTAACGGAAGCACTGCGCGGCGAAGGCGCTTATCTCAAGCGCCCGGACGGCACGCGTTTTATGCCCGATTTTGATGAGCGCGGCGAACTGGCCCCGCGCGATATTGTCGCCCGCGCCATTGACCATGAAATGAAACGCCTCGGCGCAGATTGTATGTTCCTCGACATCAGCCATAAGCCCGCCGATTTTATTCGCCAGCATTTCCCGATGATTTATGAAAAATTGCTCGGGCTGGGGATAGATCTCACGAAAGAACCCGTGCCGATTGTGCCTGCTGCACATTATACCTGCGGTGGTGTAATGGTTGATGATCATGGGCGTACGGACGTCGATGGTTTGTATGCCATTGGCGAAGTGAGTTATACCGGCTTACACGGCGCTAACCGCATGGCCTCGAATTCATTGCTGGAGTGTCTGGTCTATGGCTGGTCGGCGGCAGAAGATATCAGCAGACGTATACCTTATGCCCACGGCGTCAGTACGTTACCGCCGTGGGATGAAAGCCGCGTTGAGAACCCTGACGAACGGGTAGTAATTCAGCATAACTGGCACGAGCTACGTCTGTTTATGTGGGATTACGTTGGCATTGTTCGCACAACGAAGCGCCTGGCACGCGCCCTGCGGCGGATAACCATGCTCCAACAAGAAATAGACGAATATTACGCCCATTTCCGCGTCTCAAATAATTTGCTGGAGCTGCGTAATCTGGTACAGGTTGCCGAGTTGATTGTTCGCTGTGCGATGATGCGCAAGGAGAGCCGTGGCCTGCATTTCACGCTGGATTATCCGGAACTGCTCACGCATTCCGGTCCATCGATCCTTTCTGCCGGCAATCATTACATAAACAGATAAAAAGCCTGGGTCAGCGCCGTATACGCTTCGGAATAGTTCTGGTCTGGCCCACGAATGACTAAGCGATCGCTAAAGCATTCTCCCGCCTGCGGGGAGAATGCCAGCAGCACCCGATGCGGCAGTCGCGCTTCGTTTTCCGCCACATCCGTCCGCAAACGTAAATGCCAGCCCATACTTAATGCCAGTTCAGTAAAACCATTACCAATCTGCTCTGGCAGCACCACGCAGAAAAATCCCTCTTCGGTAATGCACTCCGCCGCACAAGTCAGCAACGATGGGTGATCAAGCGTAGTGGTATAGCGAGCCTGTTCCCGTTGAGGTGTCGCGCACTCTACTCCCTGCTGATAGTAAGGTGGGTTGCTGATGATTAAATCGAAGCGTACTGTCTGCTGTGTGATCCACTGCAGAATATCCGCCGTGTGGACATTAATCCGCTCTGCCCACGGGGACTGGTTGATATTTTCCTGCGCTTGCGCGGCAGCTTCACTTTCCAGTTCAACTGCATCAATCATCACGCTGTCATCTGTTCGCTGCGCCAGCATTAATGCCAGCAACCCGCTACCCGCGCCGATATCAAGGCAACGTTTTACCCCAGCTACCGGTGCCCATGCGCCCAGCAAAATACCATCCGTTCCCACTTTCATCGCACAGCGATCGTGAGCAACAAAAAACTGTTTAAAAGTAAATCCATTACGACGAAACACGGATGTAGACTGTGACATGAAAATAAAACCTTGCAGGAAAAACGGCGATAGCACCGGGTGAGAACAATACCCGAGAAGCGATATCCA
The DNA here is from genome assembly GCF_003697165.2 of Escherichia coli DSM 30083 = JCM 1649 = ATCC 11775. GTDB lineage: Bacteria > Pseudomonadota > Gammaproteobacteria > Enterobacterales > Enterobacteriaceae > Escherichia > Escherichia coli. The sequence goes on along the minus strand of NZ_CP033092.2, from coordinate 1,305,901 downwards.
TACAAACAGATGAAGATTGCAGCCGTAACGTCTATAATCAGCGCCCCACACAGAGGTAGAACATGACTGTAACGACTTTTTCCGAACTTGAACTCGACGAAAGCCTGCTGGAAGCCCTCCAGGATAAAGGTTTCACTCGCCCGACCGCCATTCAGGCTGCCGCCATTCCGCCTGCGCTCGATGGCCGTGATGTACTCGGTTCTGCGCCGACAGGCACCGGTAAAACGGCGGCGTATCTGCTGCCAGCGTTGCAGCACCTGCTCGATTTCCCACGTAAGAAATCCGGTCCGCCGCGTATTTTGATCCTCACCCCAACTCGCGAGCTGGCGATGCAGGTGGCCGATCATGCCCGCGAACTGGCGAAACATACGCATCTGGATATTGCCACCATCACCGGCGGCGTGGCTTATATGAACCACGCAGAAGTGTTCAGCGAAAACCAGGACATTGTGGTCGCCACGACCGGACGTCTGCTGCAATACATAAAAGAAGAGAACTTCGATTGCCGCGCGGTTGAAACGCTGATCCTCGACGAAGCAGACCGTATGCTGGATATGGGCTTCGCCCAGGATATCGAACATATTGCTGGCGAAACGCGCTGGCGTAAACAGACCCTGCTCTTTTCGGCAACGCTGGAAGGCGATGCGATTCAGGACTTTGCCGAGCGTCTGTTGGAAGATCCGGTGGAAGTTTCTGCCAATCCGTCCACCCGTGAGCGCAAAAAAATTCATCAGTGGTATTACCGCGCCGATGATCTTGAGCATAAAACCGCGTTGCTGGTGCATCTGTTAAAACAGCCGGAAGCGACCCGCTCAATTGTGTTTGTGCGTAAGCGTGAGCGTGTGCATGAGCTGGCAAACTGGCTGCGCGAAGCAGGCATCAACAACTGCTATCTCGAAGGTGAGATGGTACAAGGCAAGCGTAACGAAGCGATTAAACGCTTGACCGAAGGCCGCGTAAACGTACTGGTTGCTACCGATGTTGCCGCGCGCGGTATCGACATTCCGGATGTCAGCCACGTCTTTAACTTCGATATGCCGCGCAGTGGCGATACTTATTTGCACCGTATCGGACGTACCGCGCGCGCCGGTCGTAAAGGCACCGCGATTTCGCTGGTGGAAGCCCATGACCATCTGCTGCTGGGCAAAGTTGGCCGTTATATTGAAGAGCCAATTAAAGCTCGCGTAATTGATGAGTTACGTCCGAAAACGCGTGCGCCAAGCGAGAAGCAGACCGGCAAGCCATCGAAGAAAGTGTTGGCTAAACGTGCCGAGAAGAAAAAAGCTAAAGAGAAAGAGAAGCCGCGGGTGAAAAAACGCCATCGCGACACTAAAAATATTGGTAAGCGCCGTAAACCAAGCGGAACGGGCGTGCCACCGCAAACGACAGAAGAGTAATCTCAATGCCGGGTTTAAGCCCGGCATTGTTTTTATCCCGGCAAAAAACACTCTTCAACACACTGAATAAAAGTGTGCATCGCCGGGCTAACCGCTTTTCCGGCATGGTGAGCGCACATTGCCGTAATGGTCTGCGACTGTTCGCCAAAAGGCAATTCAATTAATTCTCCGCACTTCAACTCTTTTACCACCGCAAAACGCGGCAGGTAACTGACTCCGATATTTGCCGCGACACAACGCTTGATGCTTTCGATACTTATAAGCTCAATGGTGTTTTCCACCGTGATCCGCCGCTGGCGCAGCGTGCTCTCAAATATCTGCCGGAAGACACATTGTGGTTCGTTGATAATAAAGCTACAGGCGTTATGTCTTCCCGGCTCAGTAAAATCGACATCTGCAATTTGCGGTGAAGCCACCAGCGCCAGCGGTTGTTCACCCAACTCTCGTCGGTTCAGAGCATCATCATTCCCTACGCGATAAAAAACCCCGACATCGGCCTCATCATTCAGTAGCGCATCACGGATCACGTAACAGTTCAGCGACTGCAACGATAAACGCACTTTTGGAGCGCGTTGCCGAAAACGCTGCAACACCTGCGGCATTCGATAAGAGAGCAACGTTTCGCCTGAAATAACGCGTAGTTCCCCGTCCGGATCCGACTCTTTTTTAGCAGCCTCACGAAGCGTATCCATCACTCGGGTAAGTTCATAGATGTGCGGCAGCAGCTTTTTTCCTTCGCGGGTAAGGCACATTCGTCGACCAATTTTCTCAAACAATTGTACCGAGAACTCCTGCTCAAGCTGCTGAATATGAAAAGTCACCGTCGATTGTGTGCAGCACAATTTTTGCGAAGCTCGCAAAAAGGAACCCTCTTCCACCACGGTTTTAAGTGTAATAAAACGGCGCAGATCCATAACCCCAAACCTATCGAAAATATCGAATTTAGAATGTAAAAACATTCATTTTTTTAAATGTTCCGTGTCGGGTACTGTCTACCAAAACAGAGGAGATAACAAGTGACACCGACCCTTTTAAGTGCTTTTTGGACTTACACCCTGATTACCGCCATGACGCCAGGACCGAACAATATTCTCGCCCTTAGCTCTGCTACGTCGCATGGATTTCGTCAAAGTACCCGTGTGCTGGCAGGGATGAGTCTGGGATTTTTGATTGTGATGTTACTGTGTGCGGGCATTTCATTTTCACTGGCAGTGATTGACCCGGCAGCGGTACACCTTTTGAGTTGGGCGGGGGCGGCATATATTGTCTGGCTGGCGTGGAAAATCGCCACCAGCCCAACAAAGGAAGACGGACTTCAGACAAAACCAATCAGTTTTTGGGCCAGCTTTGCTTTGCAGTTTGTGAACGTCAAAATCATTTTGTACGGTGTTACGGCACTGTCGACGTTTGTTCTGCCGCAAACACAGGCGCTAAGTTGGGTAGTTGGCGTCAGCGTTTTGCTGGCGATGATTGGGACGTTTGGCAATGTGTGCTGGGCGCTGGCGGGGCATCTGTTTCAGCGATTGTTTCGCCAGTATGGTCGCCAGTTAAATATCGTGCTTGCCCTGTTGCTGGTCTATTGCGCGGTACGCATTTTCTATTAACGAAAAAAAGCGGAAGAGGTCGCCCTCTTCCGCTTAGTAACTTGCTACTTAAGCCTTACAGGCTTTCAGTAAAGGTACGAGCGATAACGTCGCGCTGCTGTTCCGGAGTCAGAGAGTTAAAGCGAACTGCATAACCGGATACACGGATGGTCAGCTGCGGATATTTTTCCGGATGCTTAACTGCATCTTCCAGAGTTTCACGACGCAGAACGTTAACGTTCAGGTGTTGACCACCTTCAACGCGAACTTCTGGTTTCACTTCTACTGGAACTTCACGGTATTCAATGTCACCCAGTTTGCTTACTGCAACCACTTCGTCTTCTGCAAAACCTGCTTTCGCAACGATGCAACGCGCTTCGCCTTTTTCGCTGTCCAGCAACCAGAAAGAGTTCAGCAGATCGTCGTTAGCGGCTTTAGTAATCTGGATACCTGTAATCATGTGATGCCTCCCCGGCAAAATTATTTGATTTGTTCAGCCTGTCGCGGCCAATTGGTAAAACCATTGTTGCTTGAGTGTATATATACTCCTCAAACACCCTTGATTCTTTGATTTAAATCAACAAAAACCACATATCAAGTGTGGTCACAAATGGATTTTATTGTTTTACATCAACTTATGCAGATGTGAAATTTTACCAATTTACATTTTTTTGCATGTCTTTTTGTCTATAAAATGAGCATGATTTTGTTCTGTAGAAAGAAGCAGTTAAGCTAGGCGGATTAAAGATTCGCAGGAGAGCGAGATGGCTAACGAATTAACCTGGCATGATGTGCTGGCTGAAGAGAAGCAGCAACCCTATTTTCTTAATACCCTTCAGACCGTCGCCAGCGAGCGGCAGTCCGGCGTCACTATCTATCCACCACAAAAAGATGTCTTTAACGCGTTCCGCTTTACGGAGTTGGGTGACGTTAAAGTGGTGATTCTCGGTCAGGATCCTTATCACGGACCAGGACAGGCGCATGGTCTGGCATTTTCCGTTCGCCCCGGCATTGCGACACCACCGTCACTGCTGAATATGTATAAAGAGCTGGAAAATACTATTCCCGGTTTCACCCGCCCTAATCATGGTTACCTTGAAAGCTGGGCGCGTCAGGGTGTTCTGCTGCTCAATACTGTCTTGACGGTTCGCGCTGGTCAGGCGCATTCCCACGCCAGCCTCGGCTGGGAGACGTTTACTGATAAAGTCATCAGCCTCATAAATCAGCATCGCGAAGGCGTGGTGTTTTTGTTGTGGGGATCACATGCGCAAAAGAAAGGGGCGATTATAGATAAGCAACGCCATCATGTACTGAAAGCACCGCATCCGTCGCCGCTTTCGGCGCATCGTGGATTCTTTGGCTGCAACCATTTTGTGCTGGCAAATCAGTGGCTGGAACAACGTGGCGAGACGCCGATTGACTGGATGCCAGTATTACCGGCAGAGAGTGAGTAAATTTGCGGGAAAATGCCGGATGGCAGAGTTGCCACCCGGCTGATTTATCAGGCTTTATTCTGACGCCACCATTCGCCAAGAAGAACGCCGGTTGCGACAGAGATATTCAGCCCGGCAACGTTGCCAGTACCATCAATCTTCACGCGCAGATCGTTCGGATCGCGTGCGGCATCCGGTAACCCTTCATATTCCTGACCCAGCACCAGTACCATTTTCGCTGGCAGACTGGTTTTGAACAGCGGTTTACCCTGCTCGCTGGAAGTTGTCACTACGGTGTAACCCGCCTGACGGAAATCATCCAGCACGTTAACAATGTTGTCGCCAGTAATCGGCTGAACGTACTCTGCGCCGCCTTCTGCGGTACGGATAGCCGCCCCAGACTCCAGCAGTGCTGCATCCTGCACCACAACACCTTTCACGCCGAAGTGCGCACAGCTACGCATCATGCCGCCCAGGTTATGCGGGTTAGATTCGTTTTCCAGGGCCAGTACACAATCCTGCGCGCCTGCCTGGCTTACCCACTGCTGCACGGTTGTACCGTTACGCTTTTTGATCAGGAAGCAAACGCCGCCGTGATGTTCCGTGCCTGACGCTTTTGTCAGTTCCGCTTCATCCACCACATGGTACGCTTTGCGGTTTGCCGCCATCCAGCGCAAGGCTTCTTTAAAACGTGGCGTTACGCTCTGGATAAACCAGGCGCGAACAATCGCTTCCGGACGGCTCTGGAACAGTGCCTGACAGGCGTTTTCGCCGTAGACGCGGGTTTCTTCCGCACGCTGACGACGCAAAACTTCCGGATCAATAAAACTTTTACCACTGATGCCACCGTGATCGGCCTTTTCCGGCGTCTCATCACCCGGCGCGCGGGAAACCGTGCGCCACGGCGAATCTTCCCACTTGCGGTCACGGTGCTGACTCTGTTTGTCATCGCGGGCGGGGCGACGGCCACCGTCAGCACGAGATTTTCCTGGACGCCCGCCCCCTTTCCCGGTACGCGGGTTGTGGGTACGTTTATCAGAATCATCATCACTGCGGACATACATCACTTTGACCTTGCCGCTTTTACCTTTCATTTCATCGTTCATGCTTTTCTCCACCAGCGCTGCGCGAAGCGCGCAGATTACCCGAAGTCCGCGCGGTTCGCCATGATTTCGTTCCAAAGCCTGTGTCTATCATACCCATTGAATAAAACAGATTGTTGTCTGGAACAATGTCCCCGATAATATGTAACATATTAGAAACATACCGGCGTCGTTGCCGATAAGTCTCCTTACTCATCCCGAGGTTAGTTATGAATACCGTTTGTACCCATTGTCAGGCCATCAATCGCATTCCCGACGATCGGATCGAAGATGCGGCAAAATGCGGACGCTGCGGTCACGACTTGTTTGACGGAGAGGTGATTAATGCGACCGGTGAAACGCTCGACAAATTGCTGAAAGATGATCTACCTGTGGTGATCGACTTCTGGGCACCGTGGTGCGGCCCCTGCCGTAATTTCGCACCAATTTTTGAAGATGTCGCGCAAGAGCGTAGCGGTAAAGTGCGCTTTGTGAAAGTGAATACCGAAGCTGAACGTGAATTGAGCAGCCGCTTTGGTATTCGCAGTATTCCGACGATCATGATTTTCAAAAATGGTCAGGTTGTCGACATGCTTAATGGCGCAGTGCCGAAAGCGCCGTTCGATAGCTGGCTGAATGAATCTCTTTAATCTTACCGGGGCGCATCTTGTGCCCCGTTTTCTCCTCTGCGACAATGGCGTTTTTTCGACGCTCCCTTATGACCGAAAACGCTGTTCTCCAGTTACGCGCCGAGCGTATTGCGCGTGCAACACGTCCTTTTCTTGCCCGCGGTAATCGCGTTCGTCGCTGCCAACGCTGTCTTTTGCCAGAGAAATTATGTCTCTGTTCGACAATTACCCCAGCACAAGCAAAAAGTCGCTTCTGTTTGCTGATGTTCGACACCGAGCCAATGAAGCCCAGTAATACCGGGCGTCTGATTGCTGATATTTTGCCTGATACCGTTGCGTTTCAATGGTCGCGTACCGAACCCTCGCAAGATTTGCTGGATCTGGTGCAAAACCCGGACTATCAGCCAATGGTGGTCTTTCCCGCTTCGTATGCTGATGAGCAACGGGAAGTGATCTTCACACCACCTGCCGGTAAGCCTCCGCTATTTATCATGCTCGATGGTACCTGGCCAGAAGCTCGCAAGATGTTTCGTAAAAGTCCGTATCTGGATAATCTTCCCGTCATTTCCGTCGATCTTTCTCGGCTTTCTGCCTATCGCCTGCGTGAAGCCCAGGCTGAAGGCCAATATTGTACTGCCGAGGTAGCCATCGCACTGTTAGATATGGCCGGCGATACCAGGGCGGCGACAGGGTTAGGCGAGCATTTTACCCGCTTTAAAACACGCTATCTGGCAGGAAAAACGCAACATCCGGGAAGCATCACAGCAGAACAGTTAGAAAGCGTTTAAAATCATTCGGTCACTTCTGCGGGAGACCGGTATGAGTCAGCGAGGACTGGAAGCACTACTGCGACCAAAATCGATTGCGGTAATTGGCGCATCGATGAAACCCAATCGCGCAGGTTACCTGATGATGCGTAACCTGCTGGCGGGAGGCTTTAACGGACCGGTACTCCCGGTGACGCCAGCCTGGAAAGCGGTGTTGGGTGTGTTGGCCTGGCCGGATATTGCCCGCTTGCCCTTTACACCCGACCTTGCGGTTTTATGTACCAATGCCAGCCGTAATCTTGCTCTTCTGGAAGAGCTCGGCGAGAAAGGCTGTAAAACCTGCATTATTCTTTCCGCCCCGGCATCGCAACACGAAGATCTCCGCGCCTGCGCCCTGCGCCATAACATGCGCCTGCTAGGACCAAACAGTCTGGGCTTACTGGCTCCCTGGCAAGGTCTGAATGCCAGCTTTTCACCTGTGCCGATTAAACGCGGCAAGCTGGCGTTTATTTCGCAATCGGCTGCTGTCTCCAACACCATCCTCGACTGGGCGCAACAGCGTGAGATGGGCTTTTCCTACTTTATTGCGCTCGGCGACAGCCTGGATATCGACGTTGATGAATTGCTCGACTATTTGGCGCGCGACAGTAAAACCAGCGCCATCCTGCTCTATCTCGAACAATTAAGTGATGCGCGACGTTTTGTTTCGGCGGCCCGTAGCGCCTCACGTAATAAACCGATTCTGGTGATTAAAAGCGGACGTAGCCCGGCGGCTCAACGTCTGTTGAACACCACGGCAGGAATGGATCCGGCGTGGGATGCAGCTATTCAGCGTGCCGGTTTGTTGCGGGTACAGGACACCCACGAACTGTTTTCGGCGGTGGAAACCCTTAGCCATATGCGCCCGCTGCGTGGCGACCGGTTGATGATTATCAGCAACGGTGCTGCGCCTGCCGCGCTGGCGCTGGATGCCTTATGGTCACGCAATGGCAAGCTGGCAACGCTAAGCGAAGAAACCTGCCAGAAACTGCGCGATGCACTGCCAGGGCATGTGGCAATCTCTAACCCGCTCGATCTGCGCGATGACGCCAGCAGCGAGCATTATGTCAAAACGCTGGACATTCTGCTCCACAGCCAGGATTTTGATGCGCTGATGGTTATTCATTCGCCCAGCGCCGCTGCTCCCGCAACAGAAAGCGCGCAAGTATTAATTGAAGCGGTAAAGCATCATCCCCGCAGCAAATATGTCTCTTTGCTGACGAACTGGTGCGGCGAGCACTCCTCGCAAGAGGCACGACGTTTATTCAGCGAAGCCGGGCTGCCGACCTACCGTACTCCGGAAGGAACCATCACTGCTTTTATGCATATGGTCGAGTACCGGCGTAATCAGAAGCAACTACGCGAAACGCCGGCGTTGCCCAGCAATCTGACTTCCAATACCGCAGAAGCGCATCTTCTGTTGCAACATGCGATTGCCGAAGGGGCTACGTCGCTCGATACCCATGAAGTTCAGCCCATCCTGCAAGCGTATGGTATGAATACTCTCCCTACCTGGATTGCCAGTAATAGCACCGAAGCGGTACATATTGCCAAACAGATTGGCTATCCGGTGGCACTGAAATTGCGCTCGCCGGATATTCCACATAAATCGGAAGTTCAGGGCGTCATGCTCTACCTACGTACAGCCAATGAAGTCCAGCAAGCGGCAAACGCTATTTTCGATCGCGTAAAAATGGCCTGGCCGCAGGCGCGGGTCCACGGCCTGTTGGTGCAAAGTATGGCTAACCGTGCTGGCGCTCAGGAGTTGCGGGTTGTGGTTGAGCACGATCCGGTTTTCGGGCCGTTAATCATGCTGGGTGAAGGCGGTGTGGAGTGGCGTCCTGAAGATCAAGCCGTCGTCGCACTGCCGCCGCTGAACATGAACCTGGCCCGCTATCTGGTTATTCAGGGGATCAAAAGTAAAAAGATTCGTGCACGCAGTGCGCTACGCCCATTGGATGTTGCAGGCTTGAGCCAGCTTCTGGTGCAGGTTTCCAACTTGATTGTCGATTGCCCGGAAATTCAGCGTCTGGATATTCATCCTTTGCTGGCTTCTGGCAGTGAATTTACCGCGCTGGATGTCACGCTGGATATCGCGCCGTTTGAAGGTGATAACGAGAGCCGGCTGGCTGTGCGCCCTTATCCGCATCAGCTGGAAGAATGGGTAGAATTGAAAAACGGTGAACGCTGCTTGTTCCGCCCGATTTTGCCAGAAGATGAGCCACAGCTTCAGCAATTCATTTCGCGAGTCACCAAAGAAGATCTTTATTACCGCTACTTTAGCGAGATCAACGAATTTACCCATGAAGATTTAGCCAACATGACGCAGATCGACTACGATCGGGAAATGGCATTTGTAGCGGTACGACGAATTGATCAAACGGAAGAGATCCTCGGCGTCACACGTGCGATCTCCGACCCTGATAACATCGATGCCGAATTTGCCGTGCTGGTTCGCTCGGATCTCAAAGGGTTAGGCTTAGGTCGACGCTTAATGGAAAAGTTGATTACCTATACGCGAGATCACGGACTACAACGTCTGAATGGTATTACGATGCCAAACAATCGTGGCATGGTGGCGCTGGCCCGCAAGCTCGGGTTTAACGTTGATATCCAGCTCGAAGAGGGGATCGTTGGGCTTACGCTAAATCTTGCCCAGCGCGAGGAATCATGAGTAAGGTACTGGAAATGTTGACCACTTAATCGGGACTGGTGTTATTATTGCCCGCTTATGTCGTCTGCATTGCACAGAGGACCCTTCAATGAACAGAGAAGAAATGCACTGTGATGTTGTCAAAATTTAAGCGTAATAAACATCAACAACACCTTGCCCAACTACCCAAGATTTCTCAATCAGTTGATGATGTCGATTTCTTTTACGCTCCCGCCGACTTCCGGGAGACGCTGCTGGAAAAAATAGCCAGCGCGAAGCAGCGCATTTGCATTGTCGCCCTGTATCTCGAACAGGATGACGGTGGCAAAGGCATTCTGAACGCGTTGTATGAGGCTAAAAGGCAGCGTCCGGAACTGGATGTGCGGGTGCTGGTCGACTGGCATCGTGCACAACGTGGACGCATTGGCGCTGCGGCATCTAACACTAACGCTGACTGGTACTGCCGCATGGCGCAGGAAAATCCGGGCGTAGATGTTCCGGTTTATGGCGTTCCAATCAATACCCGTGAAGCCCTTGGTGTTCTGCACTTTAAAGGCTTTATCATCGACGATAGCGTACTTTATAGCGGTGCCAGCCTGAACGATGTTTACCTGCATCAGCACGATAAATATCGCTACGACCGTTATCATCTGATCCGTAACCGTAAGATGTCAGACATTATGTTTGAATGGGTTACACAGAATATTATGAATGGCCGCGGCGTTAATCGTCTGGATGATGTTAATCGGCCAAAAAGCCCGGAAATCAAGAACGATATTCGTCTGTTCCGCCAGGAGCTGCGTGATGCCGCTTATCATTTCCAGGGCGATGCCGACAACGATCAGCTTTCCGTAACGCCGCTAGTGGGGCTGGGGAAATCGAGTCTGTTGAACAAGACCATTTTCCATCTTATGCCTTGTGCCGAGCAGAAACTAACCATCTGTACGCCATACTTCAACCTGCCAGCAATCCTTGTGCGCAATATTATCCAGTTGCTGCGCGAAGGGAAAAAGGTCGAAATTATTGTTGGTGATAAAACCGCGAATGACTTCTACATTCCGGAAGATGAACCTTTCAAGATAATTGGCGCATTGCCTTATCTCTATGAGATCAATCTGCGTCGTTTCCTGAGCCGTTTGCAGTATTACGTCAATACTGACCAGCTAGTGGTTCGGTTATGGAAAGATGACGACAACACCTATCACCTGAAAGGGATGTGGGTTGATGATAAGTGGATGTTGATCACCGGTAATAACCTGAACCCACGCGCCTGGCGTCTGGATCTGGAAAACGCCATTTTGATCCACGATCCACAACTGGAGCTTGCGCCGCAGCGAGAGAAAGAACTGGAGCTGATCCGCGAGCATACCACCATCGTTAAGCACTATCGCGATCTGCAAAGTATTGCCGATTATCCGGTGAAGGTTCGTAAACTCATCCGCCGTTTGCGCCGTATCCGCATCGACCGATTAATTAGCCGCATCCTGTAATCACAACCCCGTCCTGTACGGGGTTTGTTTTTTGGAGGCCACGTTTTGCGTATTCTTTTTGTCTGTTCGCTATTGTTACTTTCTGGATGCAGCCATATGGCTAACGATAGCTGGAGCGGGCAGGATAAAGCTCAACACTTTATCGCCTCGGCGATGCTTTCCGCCGCCGGAAATGAATATTCACAGCATCAGGGGATGAGCCGGGATCGCAGTGCCATGTTTGGATTGATGTTCTCTGTCAGTCTGGGGGCGTCAAAAGAGCTTTGGGATAGCCGCCCTGAGGGGAGCGGCTGGAGCTGGAAGGATTTTGCCTGGGATATCGCCGGTGCAAGCACCGGCTATACCGTCTGGCAACTGACCCGTCACTAAAGCCGCATCCCTTTTCCTTTACGGTGCAATGTTAGTGAAACCAGAAACGCCACCACGGCCATCAAGGTCACATACCAGAAGAAGGCTGTTTCCATTCCTATTGATTTCAGCGACAACGCTACGTACTCCGCCGAACCACCAAATATAGCATTGGCGACCGCATATGACAGACCAACGCCTAATGCGCGAACCTGTGCCGGGAACATCTCAGCCTTCAGTATTCCACTGATTGAAGTATAAAAACTCACTATCAGCAGGGCGCACATCACCAGACCAAAAGCGGCATAAGGCGAGGAAACGTTCTGCAATGCTGAGAGAATAGGAACGGTAAAAATGGTTGCCAGAGAACCGAAACATAACATTGAGGTACGGCGACCAATCTTATCCGACAGCGCGCCAATAAGTGGTTGAATAAGCATGAATACAAACAATGCGGCAGTCATAATGCCACTCGCCACGTTGGCATGCATTCCCGCAGTATTTACCAGATACTTCTGCATATAAGTGGTGAAGGTATAGAAACAAAGGGAGGCCGCAGCGGTAAAACCGAGAACCATGATGAATGCACGGCGATTGCGCCATAATCCTTTCAGAGATCCAGCTTCTTTTAAAGCGCGTGTTTCTTGTTGTGAAGTTTCATCTAACTGACGACGTAACCACAACGCCACAACAGCTAACACAGCCCCTAACGCGAAAGGAATACGCCATCCCCACTCTCTGAGTACAGCGTCTTCCATGGTGTGTTGTAAAACCACGACAACCAGTAGAGCTAGCAGTTGCCCGCCGATCAACGTCACATACTGAAATGATGCGTAAAAACCTTTGCGCCCTTCAACGGCAACTTCACTCATATAGGTGGCGCTGGTGCCATATTCTCCGCCAACGGATAATCCCTGGAATAAACGAGCAAGAAGCAATAATGCCGGAGCCCAGGTACCGATTGTTTCGTAGCCTGGCAAACAGGCGATAACCAGTGAGCCGAAACACATCATACACACCGATAATAGCATCGATTTTTTGCGACCATGTTTATCGGCTATGCGGCCAAATAGCCAACCGCCTATTGGGCGCATCAGAAATCCCGCAGCAAAAACACCTGCTGTTTGCAGTAGTTGAGTCGTCGTGTTCCCGGAAGGGAAGAAGATGTGGGCGAAGTAGAGTGAACAGAACGAGTAGACATAGAAATCGAACCACTCGATCAGATTACCTGAAGAGGCCCCAACAATTGCCCAAATACGGCGACGAGTATCACTACTTGTCAGTTTGCTGTCTGCCGTTACAGTACTTTCAGCCATGCCATTATGTCTCCTGCCGTAATCCGATGCTTTTGTCGGTCGCTTTTGTTTATTTTTTGGTAAGAAAAATGTTATACATTTGTTGCATATCATTATGCAACCTTAACCATGAATTTAGTTAGCAGGAAAATGGTTATTAAGGAGCTTAAGGATAGATTTCTGGTAAGGAGGAAGTATGGAAGTGGGCAATTTGGGGAAGACGTATTCGCTGTTGAATCTGGCTTATGTGGGAGCGTAGATACTGTTACGGCCAGCAAGTTTTTTCCTGGTCCAGTCTCCCGGATTGCAGGCATGCCAGACACAGCGCCGTCAGGCGCTGTTGTTTCATCCCTTCCGCGATTTTTACGCAGCTACCGGATTATGCCGTGACGCATCGAACGGCACGCCTGACTTCAGCACTCCATACGCCACCTGTGCCAGCTTGCGCATTATCGAGCCGAGAATCACCTTTCCTTTCTTGCCATTAGCTGCCAACGCCCGTCCCCACTCAGTCTTACTGGTGGCTACCATTGCAGGCATATACAACGGCCTGCGAAGCGACACATGTCCGGCTTTACTCAACCGGCTTGCCCCTCTCACACTACTGCCTGATTCATAACGCCGTGGTGTCAGACCCGCAAAAGCGGCGAACTGTCTGGCATGGGCAAAACGGTCCTTCAGACCATGTAAGCCAGCAATACCGCAGATGTTTTCTCTCCGATACCCGGGATGCTTTCCAGCAGTTTCCTGCGGTGTTTCATATCCGGATCATCGTCTGTCAGGTCTTTTATCTGCTTCTCAAGACGCTTCAGCTCTGCTTCAAGCCACAGAAGGTGAGCATCAATGCTCGGCCTCTGGACTTCCCGCGCCGTTTCAGTGCGATTCAGTTCCTGCCTGTGCATATCTGTCAGCGCCTGGTGGCGTACTACCAGGGCATGCAACGCGCGTTCAAGCGGGTGATGCGCTTCCCAGGCTGCAGGGCGCTTCTGACGACAGAACTCTGCCAGCATGCGGCATCCACGGTATCAGTCTTGTTACGCAGTCCTTCACTCTGAGCGAAAGCTTTACCCAGTGAAGGATTAATGACTGACACTATGTAGCCAGCATCGTAAAGGCACTCTGCGACAGGTTCCATATAGGTGCCGGTCGCTTCGATGCAGATATGCGCATGGTCAATCTTGTGACATTTCAGCCAACTCACCAGCTCATCGTGCCCTTTAGTGGTGTTAGCGAATTTTTTGGTGCGATGACGACCATCAGGACGCAACACATCGACATCCAGTTTCTCTTTAGCGGTGTCGATACCGATATAATGAAGTTCATGTTCCATAGTGAAACCAACCTTGCAAATACGGATTACCGGGAAAACCGGTCTATGATACTGTCCGGTTTATCACTTCGGGAGAAAGGCAGTCCGCCGCATAAATCTACCATACAGGTTAGAACCCAAGGCCGGATACGGCATGCGGACTGCAGGCAGAGAAAACTGGCCGATTTTCTCTGCACTGGAGGGATAATACAAGGTCGGATAAGATGCGGCATGAACTGAACCCCAAAACCTGGACAGTTTCAGTTAACCGGCTTTTTGATACTCAGTCCGGTATTCTACCGGGCTGAGTCCCCCAAGACTGAGTTTTATTCTTTTTTGATTCCAGTAAGTTATGTATTCGTTAACGGCATTTTCCAGCTCTTCTACATTTCTGTAGTCCCGGCGATAGTACATTTCTTCTTTCAGGTGACCAAAGAAGTTCTCCATTACCGCATTATCAAGGCAGTTGCCCTTGCGCGACATGCTCTGCACTAACCCTCTGTCCGCCAGGGCGGACTGATAACTTTTTATCCGGTAATGCCATCCTTGATCACTGTGGAGCAGCGGTTTCTCCCCTTCAGCAAGGCTTTCCAGCCCCTTATTTAACATCCGCTTCACCAGCTCCTCTGTAGGCCTGCAGGCCGTTTCCCACGCCACGATTTCCCCGTTAAACAAATCAAGTATCGGGGACAGGTACAGTTTTTGTCCGCCAGCCCTGAATTCGGTGATATCTGTCACCCATTTCTCACAGGGAGCTTCCGCTTTGAACTGTCGCTGAAGGATATTTTCTGCAGCGAGTCCCATATTTCCCCGGTAAGACCGGTATTTCTTCAGGCGCACAGGAGACTTCAGGCCGAGCTGTTGCATCAGTTTTCTCACCGTTTTGCCACTGAACTTAAGACCTCTTTTCTGAAGCTCACAATGGATCCGCCGGTACCCATAACATCCCCGGTGTTCATGGAAGATGGAGGCTATGAGCTGTTTCACATCAGCATACTTGTCCTTAGCCTTCTGCAGTGACAGCTGGTAGTACAGCGTGCTTCTGGCCAGCCCTGCGGCCTTTAACAGGTCAGACTGGCAGTGTCCGTACCTCAGGCTCTGGATGACTTTCGTTTTTTCTCCAGCTCCTGGCGCTTTTTTTCCAGAAGATGCTCCTGCATGGCTTTCAGATATGCATTTTCTGCGCGAAGATAACGCAGCTCATTCTTCATCTCTTCCGGCGTCATGTTTGCCTCGTTTTCATGGGTATCATCAGAACGGGTCATGCTTTTCTCCTTCCTGCGCCTGATAAAGGCCTCATTACCAGATTTGCGGTAGCCTTTTATCCAGTTTTTAACCGTGTTGTGGCTGGGAATGTTAAACCGGGCAGCTACCCGGGGTAGAGACTCAGAATGCCCGAGAGCATAAAGAACCACGCAAAGTTTATCTTCAGGAGAATAGCTACGCTTGTGTCTGCAATCCAGTGCCGAGGACCGTGAAGAAGAAAAAGATTAATCCAGTGTGAGAGGCTGGTGTGAGAAAGTTGAAAGAGTTTTGCCGTAGAAATGATGCCTGCATGACCAGCCAGGTAATGATTTACAGCGGCAAGTTTTATTTCAAATGAATGTTTCATAAACTGCACCTTCAGATGTCAGATTATGTCCAACATTTGGGGTGCAGTTCAGCAGCGTCGCATCCGGCATTTATTCCGCACCAACGCAAAAAAGCCCAGTCTTCCGACTGGGCTCTTCGCTTAATTTGATGCCTGGCAGTTCCCTACTCTCGCATGGGGAGACCCCACACTACCATCGGCGCTACGGCGTTTCACTTCTGAGTTCGGCATGGGGTCAGGTGGGACCACCGCGCTAAGGCCGCCAGGCAAATTCTGTTTCATTAACCCGCTTGTCGCCGGTTAATCTAATCTGTATCAGGCTGAAAATCTTTCTCTCATCCGCCAAAACATCTTCGGCGTTGTAAGGTTAAGCCTCACGGTTCATTAGTACCGGTTAGCTCAACGCATCGCTGCGCTTACACACCCGGCCTATCAACGTCGTCGTCTTCAACGTTCCTTCAGGAGACTCTAAGTCTCAGGGAGAACTCATCTCGGGGCAAGTTTCGTGCTTAGATGCTTTCAGCACTTATCTCTTCCGCATTTAGCTACCGGGCAGTGCCATTGGCATGACAACCCGAACACCAGTGATGCGTCCACTCCGGTCCTCTCGTACTAGGAGCAGCCCCCCTCAGTTCTCCAGCGCCCACGGCAGATAGGGACCGAACTGTCTCACGACGTTCTAAACCCAGCTCGCGTACCACTTTAAATGGCGAACAGCCATACCCTTGGGACCTACTTCAGCCCCAGGATGTGATGAGCCGACATCGAGGTGCCAAACACCGCCGTCGATATGAACTCTTGGGCGGTATCAGCCTGTTATCCCCGGAGTACCTTTTATCCGTTGAGCGATGGCCCTTCCATTCAGAACCACCGGATCACTATGACCTGCTTTCGCACCTGCTCGCGCCGTCACGCTCGCAGTCAAGCTGGCTTATGCCATTGCACTAACCTCCTGATGTCCGACCAGGATTAGCCAACCTTCGTGCTCCTCCGTTACTCTTTAGGAGGAGACCGCCCCAGTCAAACTACCCACCAGACACTGTCCGCAACCCGGATTACGGGCCAACGTTAGAACATCAAACATTAAAGGGTGGTATTTCAAGGTCGGCTCCATGCAGACTGGCGTCCACACTTCAAAGCCTCCCACCTATCCTACACATCAAGGCTCAATGTTCAGTGTCAAGCTATAGTAAAGGTTCACGGGGTCTTTCCGTCTTGCCGCGGGTACACTGCATCTTCACAGCGAGTTCAATTTCACTGAGTCTCGGGTGGAGACAGCCTGGCCATCATTACGCCATTCGTGCAGGTCGGAACTTACCCGACAAGGAATTTCGCTACCTTAGGACCGTTATAGTTACGGCCGCCGTTTACCGGGGCTTCGATCAAGAGCTTCGCGTTACCGCTAACCCCATCAATTAACCTTCCGGCACCGGGCAGGCGTCACACCGTATACGTCCACTTTCGTGTTTGCACAGTGCTGTGTTTTTAATAAACAGTTGCAGCCAGCTGGTATCTTCGACTGATTTCAGCTCCACGAGCAAGTCGCTTCACCTACATATCAGCGTGCCTTCTCCCGAAGTTACGGCACCATTTTGCCTAGTTCCTTCACCCGAGTTCTCTCAAGCGCCTTGGTATTCTCTACCTGACCACCTGTGTCGGTTTGGGGTACGATTTGATGTTACCTGATGCTTAGAGGCTTTTCCTGGAAGCAGGGCATTTGTCGCTTCAGCACCGTAGTGCCTCGTCATCACGCCTCAGCCTTGGTTTTCCGGATTTGCCTGGAAAACCAGCCTACACGCTTAAACCGGGACAACCGTCGCCCGGCCAACATAGCCTTCTCCGTCCCCCCTTCGCAGTAACACCAAGTACAGGAATATTAACCTGTTTCCCATCGACTACGCCTTTCGGCCTCGCCTTAGGGGTCGACTCACCCTGCCCCGATTAACGTTGGACAGGAACCCTTGGTCTTCCGGCGAGCGGGCTTTTCACCCGCTTTATCGTTACTTATGTCAGCATTCGCACTTCTGATACCTCCAGCAACCCTCACAGGCCACCTTCACAGGCTTACAGAACGCTCCCCTACCCAACAACACATAGTGTCGCTGCCGCAGCTTCGGTGCATGGTTTAGCCCCGTTACATCTTCCGCGCAGGCCGACTCGACCAGTGAGCTATTACGCTTTCTTTAAATGATGGCTGCTTCTAAGCCAACATCCTGGCTGTCTGGGCCTTCCCACATCGTTTCCCACTTAACCATGACTTTGGGACCTTAGCTGGCGGTCTGGGTTGTTTCCCTCTTCACGACGGACGTTAGCACCCGCCGTGTGTCTCCCGTGATAACATTCTCCGGTATTCGCAGTTTGCATCGGGTTGGTAAGTCGGGATGACCCCCTTGCCGAAACAGTGCTCTACCCCCGGAGATGAATTCACGAGGCGCTACCTAAATAGCTTTCGGGGAGAACCAGCTATCTCCCGGTTTGATTGGCCTTTCACCCCCAGCCACAAGTCATCCGCTAATTTTTCAACATTAGTCGGTTCGGTCCTCCAGTTAGTGTTACCCAACCTTCAACCTGCCCATGGCTAGATCACCGGGTTTCGGGTCTATACCCTGCAACTTAACGCCCAGTTAAGACTCGGTTTCCCTTCGGCTCCCCTATTCGGTTAACCTTGCTACAGAATATAAGTCGCTGACCCATTATACAAAAGGTACGCAGTCACCCCATAAAGAGGCTCCCACTGCTTGTACGTACACGGTTTCAGGTTCTTTTTCACTCCCCTCGCCGGGGTTCTTTTCGCCTTTCCCTCACGGTACTGGTTCACTATCGGTCAGTCAGGAGTATTTAGCCTTGGAGGATGGTCCCCCCATATTCAGACAGGATACCACGTGTCCCGCCCTACTCATCGAGCTCACAATATGTGCATTTTTGTGTACGGGGCTGTCACCCTGTATCGCGCGCCTTTCCAGACGCTTCCACTAACACACACACTGATTCAGGCTCTGGGCTCCTCCCCGTTCGCTCGCCGCTACTGGGGGAATCTCGGTTGATTTCTTTTCCTCGGGGTACTTAGATGTTTCAGTTCCCCCGGTTCGCCTCATTAACCTATGGATTCAGTTAATGATAGTGTGTCGAAACACACTGGGTTTCCCCATTCGGAAATCGCCGGTTATAACGGTTCATATCACCTCACCGACGCTTATCGCAGATTAGCACGTCCTTCATCGCCTCTGACTGCCAGGGCATCCACCGTGTACGCTTAGTCGCTTAACCTCACAACCCGAAGATGTTTCTTGCGATCCATCATCGTGTTGCGAAAATTTGAGAGACTCACGAACAACTTTCGTTGTTCAGTGTTTCAATTTTCAGCTTGATCCAGATTTTTAAAGAGCAAATATCTCAAACATCACCCGAAGATGAGTTTTGAGATATTAAGGCAGGTGACTTTCACTCACAAACCAGCAAGTGGCGTCCCCTAGGGGATTCGAACCCCTGTTACCGCCGTGAAAGGGCGGTGTCCTGGGCCTCTAGACGAAGGGGACGTATCAGTCTGCTTCGCAAGACGCCTTGCTTTTCACTTTCTATCAGACAATCTGTGTGAGCACTG
The DNA here is from genome assembly GCF_003697165.2 of Escherichia coli DSM 30083 = JCM 1649 = ATCC 11775. Taxonomy (GTDB): domain Bacteria; phylum Pseudomonadota; class Gammaproteobacteria; order Enterobacterales; family Enterobacteriaceae; genus Escherichia; species Escherichia coli. The sequence continues at coordinate 1,286,684 of NZ_CP033092.2, read as the reverse complement.
CAAAGTACGCTTCTTTAAGGTAAGGAGGTGATCCAACCGCAGGTTCCCCTACGGTTACCTTGTTACGACTTCACCCCAGTCATGAATCACAAAGTGGTAAGCGCCCTCCCGAAGGTTAAGCTACCTACTTCTTTTGCAACCCACTCCCATGGTGTGACGGGCGGTGTGTACAAGGCCCGGGAACGTATTCACCGTGGCATTCTGATCCACGATTACTAGCGATTCCGACTTCATGGAGTCGAGTTGCAGACTCCAATCCGGACTACGACGCACTTTATGAGGTCCGCTTGCTCTCGCGAGGTCGCTTCTCTTTGTATGCGCCATTGTAGCACGTGTGTAGCCCTGGTCGTAAGGGCCATGATGACTTGACGTCATCCCCACCTTCCTCCAGTTTATCACTGGCAGTCTCCTTTGAGTTCCCGGCCGGACCGCTGGCAACAAAGGATAAGGGTTGCGCTCGTTGCGGGACTTAACCCAACATTTCACAACACGAGCTGACGACAGCCATGCAGCACCTGTCTCACGGTTCCCGAAGGCACATTCTCATCTCTGAAAACTTCCGTGGATGTCAAGACCAGGTAAGGTTCTTCGCGTTGCATCGAATTAAACCACATGCTCCACCGCTTGTGCGGGCCCCCGTCAATTCATTTGAGTTTTAACCTTGCGGCCGTACTCCCCAGGCGGTCGACTTAACGCGTTAGCTCCGGAAGCCACGCCTCAAGGGCACAACCTCCAAGTCGACATCGTTTACGGCGTGGACTACCAGGGTATCTAATCCTGTTTGCTCCCCACGCTTTCGCACCTGAGCGTCAGTCTTCGTCCAGGGGGCCGCCTTCGCCACCGGTATTCCTCCAGATCTCTACGCATTTCACCGCTACACCTGGAATTCTACCCCCCTCTACGAGACTCAAGCTTGCCAGTATCAGATGCAGTTCCCAGGTTGAGCCCGGGGATTTCACATCTGACTTAACAAACCGCCTGCGTGCGCTTTACGCCCAGTAATTCCGATTAACGCTTGCACCCTCCGTATTACCGCGGCTGCTGGCACGGAGTTAGCCGGTGCTTCTTCTGCGGGTAACGTCAATGAGCAAAGGTATTAACTTTACTCCCTTCCTCCCCGCTGAAAGTACTTTACAACCCGAAGGCCTTCTTCATACACGCGGCATGGCTGCATCAGGCTTGCGCCCATTGTGCAATATTCCCCACTGCTGCCTCCCGTAGGAGTCTGGACCGTGTCTCAGTTCCAGTGTGGCTGGTCATCCTCTCAGACCAGCTAGGGATCGTCGCCTAGGTGAGCCGTTACCCCACCTACTAGCTAATCCCATCTGGGCACATCCGATGGCAAGAGGCCCTAAGGTCCCCCTCTTTGGTCTTGCGACGTTATGCGGTATTAGCTACCGTTTCCAGTAGTTATCCCCCTCCATCAGGCAGTTTCCCAGACATTACTCACCCGTCCGCCACTCGTCAGCAAAGCAGCAAGCTGCTTCCTGTTACCGTTCGACTTGCATGTGTTAGGCCTGCCGCCAGCGTTCAATCTGAGCCATGATCAAACTCTTCAATTTAAAAGTTTGATGCTCAAAGAATTAAACTTCGTAATGAATTACGTGTTCACTCCTGAGACTTGGTATTCATTTTTCGTCTTGCGACGTTAAGAATCCGTATCTTCGAGTGCCCACACAGATTGTCTGATAAATTGTTAAAGAGCAGTGCCGCTTCGCTTTTTCTCAGCGGCGCGGGGTGTGCATGATACGCTTTCCCGCTACAGAGTCAAGCATTTATTTTTGCTTTCTCTGCCGAAGTTCTCAGGAGAACCCCGCTGACCCGGCGGCGTGTTTGCCGTTGTTCCGTGTCAGTGGTGGCGCATTATAGGGAGTTATTCCGGCCTGACAAGCAAAAAATATAAAAACTTTATTGTTCGCTCATTTTTCAGGCAAAACATCTTTAATATAGTCTTTTCCGTCTAACTTATAGACAAAAACGAGCCCCGAAGGCTCGTTTTATCATTACTGGACGGCGACGATCCGGTCTTCATTAACTTCCAGGCGAATAACTTTACCCGGAACCAATTCACCAGACAGTATTTGCTGTGCCAGCGGGTTTTCGATCTGCTGCTGGATAGCACGCTTCAGAGGACGTGCACCATAGACCGGATCGTAACCGTTCTCGCTCAGCAGTTTCAGCACCTCGTCAGAAATGTGGATTTCATAACCACGTTCTTCCAGACGTTTGTACAGACGTTTCAACTGAATCTGCGCAATCGACGCAATGTGTTGTTCACCCAGCGGATGGAAGACGACGACTTCATCGATACGGTTAATGAATTCCGGACGGAAGTTATGGCTTACCACACCGAGCACCAGCTCTTTCATGTGCGCATAATCCAGTTCACCAAAACGTTCCTGAATCAGATCAGAACCGAGGTTAGAGGTCATAATGACGACCGTATTACGGAAGTCGACCGTTCTCCCCTGCCCGTCAGTCAGACGCCCATCATCCAGTACCTGCAACAGAATGTTGAAGACATCCGGATGCGCTTTTTCCACTTCATCCAGCAGGATGACGGAATACGGACGACGACGCACCGCTTCGGTCAGATAGCCACCTTCTTCATAACCAACATATCCCGGAGGCGCACCAACCAGACGAGACACCGAGTGTTTCTCCATAAACTCGGACATATCAATACGGACCATCGCCTCGTCGCTATCAAACATAAAGTTCGCCAGCGCCTTACAAAGCTCTGTTTTCCCCACACCCGTTGGGCCGAGGAACAGGAATGAACCAATCGGGCGATTTGGATCCGCCAGCCCCGCACGGCTACGACGAATAGCGTTAGATACCGCATCAACCGCTTCGTTCTGACCAATAACGCGATGATGCAGTTCTTGCTCCATACGCAGCAGTTTTTCGCGCTCGCTTTCCATCATGCGAGAAACCGGAATTCCCGTCCAACGCGCCAGCACTTCAGCAATTTCGGCATCGGTCACTTTATTACGCAACAGACGCATAGTTTTGCCTTCGAGCTGCGTTGCGGCTTCCAGTTGCTTTTCCAGTTCCGGGATTTTGCCGTATTGCAGTTCAGACATCCGCGCCAGGTCACCCACACGGCGAGCCTGTTCAATAGCGATTTTCGCCTGTTCCAGTTCCGCTTTAATGGTCTGCGTACCAGAAAGCGAGGCTTTCTCTGCTTTCCACTCTTCTTCTAACTCGGAGTACTGACGTTCTTTGTCGCTCAGTTCTTCGTTGAGCATATCCAGGCGTTTTTTACTGGCTTCATCAGACTCTTTCATTAACGCCTGTTGTTCCAGTTTGAGCTGGATGATACGACGATCGAGTCGGTCGAGTTCTTCTGGTTTTGAGTCAATCTGCATACGAATGCTGGATGCTGCTTCATCGATCAGGTCGATGGCTTTATCCGGCAGCTGACGGTCAGCAATGTAGCGATGAGACAACGTCGCCGCTGCAACAATTGCCGGGTCAGTAATTTGCACATGGTGGTGCAGCTCGTAACGTTCTTTCAGGCCACGCAGAATCGCAATGGTATCTTCAACAGAAGGCTCGGCAACAAACACTTTCTGGAAACGACGTTCCAGCGCAGCATCTTTTTCGATGTACTGGCGATATTCGTCAAGCGTCGTGGCACCTACGCAGTGCAATTCACCACGCGCCAGCGCCGGTTTCAGCATGTTTCCGGCGTCCATTGCGCCATCGGCTTTACCCGCGCCGACCATGGTATGTAATTCGTCGATAAACAGGATGACGTTGCCTTCCTGTTTGGCAAGATCGTTAAGTACGCCTTTTAAACGTTCTTCAAACTCACCGCGATATTTCGCCCCAGCCACCAGCGCGCCCATATCCAGCGCCAGTACGCGGCGGCCTTTCAACCCTTCGGGCACTTCGCCGTTGATAATACGCTGCGCCAGACCTTCAACGATGGCAGTCTTACCGACGCCTGGTTCACCAATCAGTACCGGGTTATTTTTAGTACGACGTTGCAGCACCTGAATGGTACGGCGAATTTCTTCATCACGACCAATCACCGGATCGAGTTTACCCTGTTCGGCTCGTTCGGTAAGGTCGATGGTATATTTTTTCAAAGCCTGACGTTGGTCTTCAGCACCTTGATCGTTCACGCTTTCACCTCCACGCATTTGTTCAATCGCTTGAGTAATGTTGGCGGTGGTCGCCCCTGCTGCTTTCAGGATGTCGGCCAGCGTGCCGCGAGACTCAAGTGCCGCCAGAACGAACAGTTCTGACGAGATAAAGTTATCACCACGTTTTTGCGCCAGCTTGTCGCAAAGATTAAGAACGCGCACCAGATCCTGTGATGGCTGGACATCACCACCAGTACCTTCAACCTGCGGTAAACGATTTAATGCCTGATTGATATCTGTGCGCAACTGGCCAGCATTTATGCCAGCGGATGTTAATAAAGGACTAACCGAACCCCCTTCCTGATTCAGCAGGGCGCTCATTAAATGAAGTGGTTCGATGAATTGGTTGTCGTGCCCGAGTGCAAGTGATTGGGCATCGGCAAGAGCAAGCTGGAATTTATTAGTAAGACGATCCAGACGCATAACTCCTCCCATAACGGATCAAAGTTGCTACTGGAGATTAAATGAGGTCATCCCTCAATTATTCAAGGTTATTGACCAGATTAATGTGAAAAGAAAATCACGCGTACCGGATCGTCTTGATTCTTTAGGTTATATCAGCCAAATGAAACTTGCCATACGACCGGTGGTCTTGTCGCGACGATAAGAGAAGAAAGTCTCATTTTCCGTATATGTACAACGGTCGCCGCCGAAAATTTGTTCAACACCAACGCTCGCCAGACGCTGCCGGGCAAGCTGATAAATATCCGCCAGATACTTATCACCATGCTGAATGAAAGCTGTACTCGCTTCGGCGTCTACTGCCATAAACGCCTCGCGAACCTCCGCCCCCACTTCAAACGCGCGTGGACCAATTGCCGGCCCTAACCAGGCGAGAATATTTTCTGGATTATCAGCAAAACAGGAAACTGTCTCTTCCAGCACGCCTGCGCACAGTCCACGCCAGCCAGCATGAGCGGCGGCGACTTCCGTTCCCGCACGATTGCAAAACAGCACGGGCAGGCAGTCGGCAGTCATCACAGCGCAAACCGTGCCAGGCGTATTGCTATAAGAGGCATCTGCTCGTTTTGAGGCATAAGGTTCGCCAATAAGCTTAAGCACGTCTTTGCCGTGTACCTGCTCAAGCCAGACCGGTTTAGAAGGCAAATTGCCCGCAGCAAAAAGTCGCTTGCGATTCTCCTCAACGTGATCCGGGTTATCGCCACAATGGGCACCGAGGTTGAGCGAGTCATACGGGGGTAAGCTCACGCCGCCGATACGGGTAGAGCTACAGGCCGCAACACCTTTTGGCAGCGGCCACTGCGGGACAATCAGCTTACTCATAACCAGTCCACTTCATCCTTATGCTCTTCGAAATCGGCGCGCATCACCTCAATCAGCTCCACCATATCTTGTGGAATAGGCGCATGCCATTCCATTTCGATACCGGAGATCGGGTGATAAAGACGCAGCATGGTTGCATGAAGCGACTGGCGGTCAAACTTACGCAGCGTGGAGATAAACGCTTCCGAAGCACCTTTTGGCGGACGCGGACGGCCACCATAAACCGGATCGCCCACCAGCGGATGAGTGATATGGGCCATATGCACGCGGATCTGGTGCGTACGTCCAGTTTCCAGACGCAACCGCAGACGCGTGTGCACACGGAAGTGTTCCATGATGCGATAGTGAGTGACCGCCGGTTTACCCATCGGATGCACCGCCATGTGAGTACGTTTGGTCGGGTGGCGGCTGATTGGTTCATCTACTGTACCGCCAGCGGTCATATGACCAATTGCCACCGCTTCATACTCACGAGTAATTTCACGCCGTTGCAAAGATTCGACTAAACGCGTCTGAGCCGGAACGGTTTTTGCCACAACCATCAGGCCGGTGGTGTCTTTATCCAGACGATGGACGATGCCCGCACGCGGTACATCGGCAATGGGCGGATAGTAATGAAGCAACGCATTCAGTACCGTACCATCCGGGTTACCCGCGCCAGGATGTACCACCAGGTCGCGTGGTTTATTAATGACGATGATATCTTCATCTTCATAGACGATATCCAGCGGGATATCCTGCGGTTCAAAACGCGCTTCTTCTTCAATCTCAGCGTTGATGGCCATCTGCTCGCCACCCAATACTTTTTCTTTCGGCTTATCACAAACTTTGCCGTTAACCAGCACGCGCTGGTCGAGGATCCATTCTTTTATTCGCGAACGTGAATAATCCGGGAACATTTCGGCCAAAGCCTGATCTAAGCGTTGACCGAGTTGGTTTTCGGACACCGTTGCAGTGAGCTGTACTCGTTGTGCCATATATACTGCTTCTTCGTTTATCGTTGGGGTTTTACGGCTTTGCCGTTTAATATAGTGTGCTATTGTAGCTGGTCTTAACCGGGAGCAGGAACAGAGAATCTCCCGTATTACATTTTGAGGAAAGTCAAAACGTCATGACGCGCATGAAATATCTGGTGGCAGCCGCCACACTAAGCCTGTTTTTGGCGGGTTGCTCGGGGTCAAAGGAAGAAGTACCTGATAATCCGCCAAATGAAATTTACGCGACTGCACAACAAAAGCTGCAGGACGGTAACTGGAGACAGGCAATAACGCAACTGGAAGCGTTAGATAATCGCTATCCGTTTGGTCCGTATTCGCAGCAGGTGCAGCTGGATCTCATCTACGCCTACTATAAAAACGCCGATTTGCCGTTAGCACAGGCTGCCATCGATCGTTTTATTCGCCTTAACCCGACCCATCCGAATATCGATTATGTCATGTACATGCGTGGCCTGACCAATATGGCGCTGGATGACAGTGCGCTGCAAGGGTTCTTTGGCGTTGACCGTAGCGATCGCGATCCTCAACATGCACGAGCTGCGTTTAGTGACTTTTCCAAACTGGTGCGCGGCTATCCGAACAGTCAGTACACCACCGATGCCACCAAACGTCTGGTATTCCTGAAAGATCGTCTGGCGAAATATGAATACTCCGTTGCCGAGTATTATACAGAACGTGGTGCATGGGTTGCTGTCGTTAACCGCGTAGAAGGCATGTTGCGCGACTATCCGGATACCCAGGCTACGCGTGATGCGCTGCCGCTGATGGAAAATGCATACCGTCAGATGCAGATGAATGCGCAAGCTGAAAAAGTAGCGAAAATCATCGCCGCAAACAGCAGCAATACATAACAGAAACCTGAAACACAAAACGGCAGCCTTGAGCTGCCGTTTTTTTATTCTGTTAGTTGTGAAACTGAAGCGATTTAGTCACTATCGATCTCATCAAATATGGCTCGCTTTGAGATATTCCTCAAGTAAAAAAACACCTCTTCCTGCGATTTCTCACAAAAAAGATTCGTTGACAAAAAGTGACAAAATTATGAGATTTCCATCACACATTTTGACATCAGGAACGTTATGCTGAATTCACCAAGACGGGAAGACAAGAGGTAAAATTTATGACAATGAACATTACCAGCAAACAAATGGAAATTACTCCGGCCATCCGCCAACATGTCGCAGACCGTCTCGCCAAACTGGAAAAATGGCAAACACATCTGATTAATCCACATATCATTCTGTCCAAAGAGCCACAAGGGTTTGTTGCTGACGCCACAATCAATACACCTAACGGCGTTCTGGTTGCCAGTGGTAAACATGAAGATATGTACACCGCAATTAACGAATTGATCAACAAGCTGGAACGGCAGCTCAATAAACTGCAGCACAAAGGCGAAGCACGTCGTGCCGCAACATCGGTGAAAGACGCCAACTTCGTCGAAGAAGTTGAAGAAGAGTAGTCCTTTATATTGAGTGTATCGCCAACGCGCCTTCGGGCGCGTTTTTTGTTGACAGCGTGAAAACAGTACGGGTACTGTACTAAAGTCACTTAAGGAAACAAACATGAAACACACACCGTTTTTCTTCGCATTCTTTTTTACCTTCCCCTGAATGGGAGGCGTTTCGTCGTGTGAAACAGAATGCGAAGACGAACAATAAGGCCTCCCAAATCGGGGGGCCTTTTTTATTGATAACAAAAAGGCAACACTATGACATCGGAAAACCCGTTACTGGCGCTGCGAGAGAAAATCAGCGCGCTGGATGAAAAATTATTAGCATTACTGGCAGAGCGACGCGAACTGGCCGTCGAGGTGGGAAAAGCCAAACTGCTCTCGCATCGCCCGGTACGTGATATTGATCGTGAACGCGATTTGCTGGAAAGATTAATTACGCTCGGTAAAGCGCACCATCTGGACGCCCATTACATTACTCGCCTGTTCCAGCTCATCATTGAAGATTCCGTATTAACTCAGCAGGCTTTGCTCCAGCAACATCTCAATAAAATTAATCCGCACTCAGCACGCATCGCTTTTCTCGGCCCCAAAGGTTCTTATTCCCATCTTGCGGCGCGCCAGTATGCTGCCCGTCACTTTGAGCAATTCATTGAAAGTGGCTGCGCCAAATTTGCCGATATTTTTAATCAGGTGGAAACCGGCCAGGCCGACTATGCCGTCGTACCGATTGAAAATACCAGCTCCGGTGCCATAAACGACGTTTACGATCTGCTGCAACATACCAGTTTGTCGATTGTTGGCGAGATGACGTTAACTATCGATCATTGTTTGTTGGTCTCCGGCACTACTGATTTATCCGCCATCAATACGGTCTACAGCCATCCGCAGCCATTCCAGCAATGCAGCAAATTCCTTAATCGTTATCCGCACTGGAAGATTGAATATACCGAAAGTACGTCTGCGGCAATGGAAAAGGTTGCACAGGCAAAATCACCGCATGTTGCTGCGTTGGGAAGCGAAGCTGGCGGCACTTTGTACGGTTTGCAGGTACTGGAGCGTATTGAAGCGAATCAGCGACAAAACTTCACCCGATTTGTGGTGTTGGCACGTAAAGCCATTAACGTTTCTGACCAGGTTCCGGCGAAAACGACGTTGTTAATGGCGACCGGACAACAAGCTGGTGCACTGGTTGAAGCGTTGCTGGTACTGCGCAATCACAGTCTGATTATGACCCGTCTGGAATCACGTCCGATTCACGGTAATCCGTGGGAAGAGATGTTTTATCTGGATATTCAGGCCAATCTTGAATCAGCGGAAATGCAAAAAGCATTGAAAGAGTTAGGGGAAATCACCCGTTCGATGAAGGTATTGGGCTGTTACCCAAGTGAGAACGTAGTGCCTGTTGATCCAACCTGATGAAAAAGTGCCGGATGATGTGAATCATCCGGCACTGGATTATTACTGGCGATTGTCATTCGCCTGACGCAATAACACGCGGCTTTCACTCTGAAAACGCTGTGCGTAATCGCCGAACCAGTGCTCCACCTTGCGGAAACTGTCAATAAACGCCTGCTTATCGCCCTGCTCCAGCAGCTCAATCGCCTCGCCGAAACGCTTATAGTAACGTTTGATTAACGCCAGATTACGCTCTGACGACATAATAATGTCGGCATAAAGCTGCGGATCCTGAGCAAACAGTCGCCCGACCATCGCCAGCTCAAGGCGGTAAATCGGCGAAGAGAGCGCCAGTAGTTGCTCAAGCTGAACATTTTCTTCTGCCAGGTGCAGCCCATAAGCAAAAGTAGCAAAGTGGCGCAGAGCCTGAATAAACGCCATATTCTGATCGTGCTCGACAGCGCTAATACGATGCAACCGAGCGCCCCAGACCTGAATTTGCTCCAGAAACCATTGGTATGCTTCCGGCTTACGTCCATCACACCAGACCACAACTTGCTTTGCCAGGCTACCGCTGTCCGGGCCGAACATCGGGTGTAACCCCAGCACCGGGCCATCGTGCGCCGCCAGCATGGCCTGTAATGGTCCATTTTTCACCGATGCCAGATCAACCAGAATACAATCTTTCGGTAAAGGCGGTAATTTGCCGATAACTTGCTCAGTAACGTGGATGGGCACACTAACAATCACCATTCCGGCATCGGAAACAATATCAGCCGCTCGATCCCAGTCATGTTGCTCCAGAATCCGCACCTGATAACCCGAGAGTGTCAGCATCTTCTCGAACAGACGTCCCATCTGACCGCCACCACCGACGATAACCACCGGGCGCAGTGACGGACAAAGCGTTTTAAATCCTTTGTCGTTTTCACTGGAGTAAGATTCACGCATCACCCGACGCAAAACATCCTCAATCAGATCTGGCGGTACACCCAGAGCTTCCGCCTCTGCACGACGCGAGGCCAACATAGATGCCTCGCGCTCCGGAACATAAATAGGCAGTCCAAAGCGGCTTTTCACCTCGCCCACTTCAGCAACCAGTTCCAGACGCTTCGCTAATAAATTCAGCAGCGCTTTATCGACTTCATCAATTTGATCGCGTAATGCGGTCAATTCAGCAACCATAATAAACCTCTTAAGCCACGCGAGCCGTCAGCTGCCCGTTCAGATCCTGATGAATTTCACGCAGCAAGGCATCGGTCATTTCCCAGCTAATGCAGGCATCGGTTACGGATACACCGTATTTCATTTCACTGCGCGGTTGCTCGGAAGACTGATTGCCCTCGTGGATATTACTTTCGATCATCAGACCAATAATTGAGCGATTGCCATCTTTGATTTGAGCAACCACGGATTCTGCCACCGCAGGCTGACGGCGATAATCTTTATTGGAATTACCGTGGCTGCAATCTACCATCAGAGACGGGCGCAGTCCCGCCTGTTCCATCTCTTTTTCACATTGCGCAACATCCGCAGGGCTATAGTTTGGCGCTTTACCACCGCGCAGGATCACATGCCCGTCCGGATTCCCCTGAGTTTGTAGCAACGCAACCTGCCCTGCCTGGTTAATGCCAACAAAACGGTGCGGCTGGGCGGCGGCACGCATAGCGTTAATTGCCGTTGCCAGACTGCCATCGGTGCCGTTTTTAAAACCAACCGGCATGGAAAGCCCGGAGGCCATTTCACGGTGAGTTTGCGATTCCGTTGTACGAGCACCAATTGCTGACCAGCTAAACAGATCGCCCAGGTATTGCGGGCTATTCGGATCTAACGCTTCCGTCGCCAGTGGCAGTCCCATATTCACCAGCTCAAGCAGCAATTTACGCGCGATCTGCAGCCCGGCTTCTACATCAAAAGAGCCATCCATATGGGGATCGTTAATTAACCCTTTCCAGCCGACAGTGGTACGGGGTTTTTCAAAATAGACGCGCATTACCAGATAGAGGCTATCGCTGACCTCTGCGGCAAGGGCTTTAAATCGACGAGCATATTCCAGAGCAGTTTCCGGATCATGAATGGAACAAGGACCACATACTACCAGCAGACGAGGATCGCGCCCGGCGATAATATCTGAAATGGTTTTACGCGAGTCAGCAATCTGGGCTTCTTGTTGCAGGCTTAATGGAAAAGCGGCCTTCAGTTGTTCCGGAGTCATTAAAACCTGTTCGGCGGTAATATGTACGTTATTCAGCGCGTCTTTCTGCATGATGGCGATCCTGTTTATGCTCGTTTGCGATAGTTGATCCTCAGCGAGGATGACGTAACGATAACACATAAAGTAAAGTTTTCAATCCATATTTCGTACACATTTCTTTACATAAGCAATTTATTCGCGCTTTTTCCCCTTATTTCTGTATAAATAAATTTACACCAGCTTTAAAAACAATCCGCTATGCTTTGAAAAAGGAGAAAGAAATGATGAAAAAATTTATCGCCCCCTTGTTGGCTTTACTGGTTAGCGGATGTCAGATTGATCCTTATACTCACGCGCCAACCTTGACCAGCACCGACTGGTATGATGTTGGTATGGAAGATGCGATATCGGGCAGCGCCATTAAAGATGACGATGCATTTAGCGATTCACAGGCGGATCGCGGTCTATACCTTAAAGGATATGCCGAAGGGCAAAAGAAAACTTGCCAGACCGATTTTACTTATGCCCGGGGACTTTCTGGTAAAAGCTTTCCTGCCAGCTGCAATAATGTTGAAAATGCCAGCCAACTGCATGAAGTATGGCGAAAAGGGGCTGATGAAAATGCCAGCACAATACGATTAAATTAATTACCCCCCCAAAATCAATTAAGCATGAGATTTTACTCATTATGTTTTATTTTTCACATTGATGACGACCGCATGAAAGGATGATATTTTAATGAGCATTCTGAAAAAATATCGATGCATTTCGAGCGAAGATGGTGAGGATCCCTGAATGCGTTTTTCTCACCGACTGTTCTTACTGCTGATTCTCCTGCTGACGGGAGCACCAATACTCGCTCAGGAACCTTCTGACGTTGCGAAAAACGTGCGTATGATGGTTTCCGGTATTGTCAGTTACACCCGCTGGCCTGGGCTATCAGGGCCACCAAAGTTATGTATCTTTTCATCTTCACGTTTTAGTACCGCCTTACAAGAAAATGCTGCTACATCTTTGCCTTATCTGCCTGTCATCATTCATACTCAACAAGAGGCGATAATTTCAGGCTGCAATGGTTTTTATTTTGGCAACGAGTCACCGACATTCCAGATGGAATTAACCGAACAATATCCGTCAAAGGCGTTATTATTAATTGCCGAACAAAATACCGAGTGCATTATTGGTAGCGCCTTTTGTCTGATCATCCACAATAATGACGTCAGATTTGCCGTAAACCTGGATGCTTTATCTCGTAGCGGTGTAAAAGTCAACCCGGATGTCTTAATGCTCGCACGGAAGAAAAATGATGGATAACGATAATTCTCTTAATAAGCGCCCCACGTTTAAAAGAGCATTACGCAACATCAGTATGACCAGCATATTTATCACTATGATGCTGATCTGGCTGCTGCTTTCCGTGACGTCAGTGCTGACCCTGAAACAGTACGCGCAAAAAAACCTGGCACTGACAGCAGCAACAATGACTTACAGTCTGGAAGCAGCTGTCGTTTTTGCCGATGGCCCTGCAGCAACTGAAACACTGGCAGCGCTGGGCCAGCAAGGCCAATTTTCAACTGCAGAAGTGCGTGATAAGCAGCAAAATATTCTGGCATCCTGGCATTACACCCATAAGGAACCAGGCGATACTTTCAGCAATTTCATAAGCCACTGGCTCTTCCCTGCCCCCATCATTCAGCCGATTCGCCACAATGGTGAAACTATTGGCGAAGTACGCTTAACTGCTCGCGACAGTTCAATCAGCCATTTTATCTGGTTTTCGCTCGCTGTCCTGACCGGTTGTATTCTGCTGGCATCAGGCATCGCAATTACCCTCACCCGCCATTTGCACAATGGCCTGGTGGAAGCGCTGAAAAATATCACCGATGTCGTACATGATGTGCGTTCTAACCGCAATTTTTCCCGACGAGTTTCGGAAGAACGTATCGCTGAGTTTCACCGCTTCGCTCTCGACTTCAACAGTCTGCTGGATGAAATGGAAGAGTGGCAGCTTCGTTTACAGGCCAAAAATGCGCAGCTTCTACGTACCGCGCTACATGACCCATTAACCGGGCTGGCTAACCGCGCAGCGTTTCGTAGCGGCATCAACACGTTGATGAACAATTCCGATGCCCGAAAAACGTCGGCGTTACTATTTCTTGATGGCGATAATTTCAAATATATCAATGATACCTGGGGTCATGCGACGGGCGATAGAGTCTTGATTGAAATAGCAAAACGGTTAGCTGAATTTGGCGGGCTGCGACATAAAGCATACCGCCTGGGCGGCGATGAATTCGCTATGGTGCTCTATGATGTACAGTCGGAATCTGAAGTGCAGCAGATATGCTCAGCACTGACACAAATTTTTAATCTCCCGTTTGATCTTCATAATGGCCATCAAACTACCATGACATTAAGCATTGGTTACGCGATGACTATTGAGCACGCCTCTGCGGAAAATTTACAAGAGCTTGCCGATCACAATATGTATCAGGCCAAACACCAGCGTGCCGAAAAGCTGGTGAGATAACAAGGATATATCGATATGATAAAGCACCTGCTAGCACCCCTGATTTTCACCTCGCTAATACTTACTGGCTGCCAGTCCCCTCAGGGAAAGTTTACTCCTGAGCAAGTCGCCGCTATGCAATCTTATGGATTTACTGAATCCGCCGGCGACTGGTCGCTGGGCTTATCAGATGCCATTCTGTTTGCAAAAAATGACTACAAATTGCTCCCGGAAAGCCAGCAACAGATCCAAACCATGGCAGCCAAATTGGCCTCGACAGGGCTAACACATGCCCGTATGGATGGACACACCGACAACTATGGTGAAGACAGTTACAACGAAGTCTTATCATTGAAACGGGCGAATGTCGTGGCCGATGCATGGGCTATGGGTGGACAAATTCCGCGCAGCAATCTCACCACACAGGGTTTAGGAAAAAAATATCCCATAGCCAGTAACAAGACCGCCCAGGGCCGCGCCGAGAACCGCCGCGTCGCAGTGGTGATTACAACCCCTTAAAACACGAGCAAACAGACAAAAAAAGGGCCAGCCAATTGGCCAGCCCTTCTTAACAGGATGTCGCTTAAGCGAAATCTTAGTTAAGACGCTCTTTGATACGAGCAGCCTTACCAGTACGCTCACGCAGGTAGTACAGTTTAGCTTTACGAACAGCACCACGACGTTTGACAGAAATGCTGTCAACTACCGGAGAGTGAGTCTGGAAGACACGCTCAACGCCTTCGCCGTTGGAAATTTTACGAACAGTGAATGCAGAGTGCAGACCGCGGTTACGAATAGCGATAACCACGCCCTCGAATGCCTGCAGACGTTTTTTGGAACCTTCAACAACCCATACTTTCACTTCCACGGTATCACCCGGACGGAAGGAAGGTACGTCCTGCTTCATCTGCTCTTGTTCAAGTTGCTTAATAATGTTGCTCATAATTTAATCTCTTATCCTGGGTAAACTGATATCTCGGGGGCTTACGCCATCCCATCATGTTTATGTTGCTGTTGTGCGTGTTCCGTTTTGAACTCCGCCAGCAACCTTGCTTGCTCTTCAGTCAGAGCCAGGTTTTCCAGAAGTTCAGGTCTTCTAAGCCAGGTACGGCCCAGCGACTGTTTCAAACGCCAGCGACGTATCTCGGCATGGTTACCCGACAGTAACACTGGCGGAACTTCCATCCCTTCTAACACCTCAGGCCGCGTATAGTGCGGGCAATCCAGCAATCCTTCAGCAAAGGAATCTTCCGTTGCCGAGGCTTCATGTCCCAGTACTCCCGGAATAAACCGGGAAACGGAGTCAATCAGCGTCATTGCTGGTAACTCACCACCACTGAGAACGTAATCGCCGATTGACCATTCTTCGTCAATTTCGGTTTGGATCACGCGCTCATCTATACCTTCGTAGCGACCACACACCAGAATCAATTTTTGATTCGTTGCCAGTTCGCTGACGCCCGCTTGATCAAGCTTGCGTCCCTGTGGTGACAGATAAATCACCTTTGCGCCTTCACCCGCCGCGGCTTTTGCTGCATGAATGGCGTCCCGCAAGGGTTGCACCATCATTAACATCCCCGGTCCGCCGCCGTAAGGACGATCGTCCACGGTACGGTGCCGGTCATGCGTGAAGTCGCGAGGACTCCAGCTCTGGATGCTCAGCAGGCCATTTTTAACTGCCCGGCCAGTTACCCCGTAATCGGTAATTGCGCGGAACATTTCAGGAAACAGGCTAATTATGCCAATCCACATAGCGCCGTCTTTTACCGTTTATCCGGTGGTTTAAAAACCAGGATCCCAATCTACTTCGATTGAACGTGTAGTGAGATCGACTTTCTTGATAACCTGCCCATCGAGGAACGGTACGAGACGTTCCTTGATACCAAACGCATCTTTCAGGTTTGCCTTAATGACGAGAACGTCATTAGATCCGGTTTCCATCATATCTACGACTTTACCGAGATCGTAGCCTTCAGTGGTTACTACCTGGCAGCCCATCAGGTCTTTCCAGTAGTAGTCCCCCTCTTCAAGCTGAGGCAACTGCGATGAATCCACGACAATTTCACAATTCGTCAGCAGGTTCGCCGCATCACGATCGTCAACGCCTTTCAGCTTGATGATCATGTCCTGATTGTGGTGCTTCCAGCTTTCCAGCTGGACTTGCTGCCACTGACCCGCCTTCTGGATAAACCAGGGCTGATAGTCAAAAATGCTTTCGGCGTCTTCGGTGGAAGAAAACACTCTGAGCCACCCACGAATACCGTAAGACGACCCCATTTTTCCCAAAACGATGGGATCAACAGGTGCTTGCGCGGTGAGTTGTTTGCTCATCATGACCACCGTGACAGATTAAGCTGCTTTGTTTACTTCTTTGATCAGCGCAGCAACGCGATCAGAAATAGTTGCGCCCTGGCCAACCCAGTGAGCGATGCGATCCAGATCCAGGCGAGTGCCTTCTTCTTTTTCGCTAGCGATTGGGTTGAAGAAACCAACGCGCTCGATGAAGCGACCGTTGCGTGCATTACGGCTGTCAGCGACAACAACCTGGTAGAACGGACGCTTTTTAGCGCCGTGACGTGCTAAACGAATAGTTACCATAACATCCTCTTGTGTGAATAAAACAACCGGACCCCATCGAGGAACGGAGTCCGGTGTCATATTAAAAGCCCGAAAATTTTACTGATTTCTGGAGAAAATGCAATCAGCAGTTAATAACTCTATCGCATAAGGTCATTTAGCGACCAGGAAATCCCGGCGGCATCATCCCTTTCATGCTTCTCATCATCTTCGCCATCCCGCCCTTTTTCATTTTCTTCATCATGCGCTGCATGTCGTCGAACTGTTTCAGAAGACGGTTAACGTCCTGCACCTGCATACCGCAACCGGCAGCGATACGACGCTTACGCGAACCTTTGATGATTTCTGGCTTAGCGCGCTCTTTCATCGTCATCGAGTTGATGATGGCTTCCATACGCACCAGCACTTTATCGTCCATCTGTGACTTGACGTTATCCGGGATCTGCCCCATGCCCGGCAGCTTGCCCATCAGGCTAGCCATGCCGCCCATATTTTTCATCTGGCGCAGCTGCTCAAGAAAGTCGTTGAGATCGAAGCCGTCGCCTTTTTTCAGCTTGCTGGCTAATTTCTCTGCCTGCGCGCGGTCAACCTTGCTTTCGATATCTTCGATCAGTGACAGTACGTCGCCCATGCCGAGAATACGGGAGGCAATACGGTCCGGATGGAATGGCTCCAGCGCCTCGGTTTTCTCGCCAACACCGAGGAACTTGATCGGTTTGCCAGTGATGTGACGAATAGAGAGCGCCGCACCGCCGCGGGCATCGCCGTCCACTTTGGTCAACACTACACCGGTAAGCGGTAACGCTTCATTGAATGCTTTTGCCGTATTGGCCGCATCCTGACCGGTCATGGCATCGACCACAAACAGGGTTTCAACCGGATTAATCGACGCATGGACTTGTTTGATCTCGTCCATCATCGCTTCGTCAACGTGCAGACGACCGGCAGTATCCACCAGCAGCACGTCGTAGAATTTCAGTTTGGCTTCTTTCAGCGCCGCGTTAACGATATCTACCGGCTTCTGACCAACATCAGAAGGGAAGAAATCAACGCCCACCTGCTCTGCCAGCGTCTCAAGCTGTTTGATTGCCGCCGGGCGATAGACGTCGGCAGAAACCACCAGCACTTTCTTCTTGTGCTTCTCGCGCAGGAACTTACCGAGTTTACCAACGCTGGTTGTTTTACCGGCACCTTGCAGGCCCGCCATCAGCACGACCGCAGGCGGTTGCGCAGCCAGGTTCAGGGTCTGGTTCTCTTCGCCCATCGCCGCAACCAGTTCGTTACGGACAATTTTGACGAACTCCTGCCCCGGCGTCAGGCTCTTATTAACTTCATGACCAACCGCTTTCTCTTTTACGCGATTGATAAACTCACGCACTACCGGCAGAGCGACGTCCGCCTCCAGCAGCGCCATGCGCACTTCGCGCAGCGTATCTTTTACGTTGTCTTCAGTGAGGCGTCCACGGCCACTGATATTGCGCAGCGTGCGCGACAAACGATCGGTTAAATTATCAAACATTGTCTCTCGCCTGGGGTGGAAACGGTTGGCCGCAATCGCGACACATCATCAGTATTTTGCCGCAGTATAACATGAAGGCGTCTTTGTTGTTATGCAACGGTTGGAGCAGCGTTCACCTGACGCTATACTGCTTCTCTTTCTTATTGCTCAAACTGTCGACATTACTATGCCCGTTTTTGCTCTGCTCGCGCTTGTCGCCTACTCCGTCAGTCTTGCGCTGATTGTTCCCGGTCTGCTGCAAAAAAACGGCGGCTGGCGGCGCATGGCTATTATTTCTGCGGTCATCGCGCTGGTCTGCCACGCAATCGCTCTGGAAGCCCGCATCCTGCCCGACGGTGATAGCGGACAAAACCTCAGCCTGCTGAACGTTGGTTCATTGGTCAGTTTGATGATCTGTACGGTAATGACCATTGTGGCTTCTCGCAATCGTGGCTGGTTGTTGCTACCCATTGTCTATGCCTTTGCGCTTATCAACCTGGCGCTGGCGACCTTCATGCCCAATGAATACATCACCCATCTGGAAGCAACGCCGGGGATGCTGGTGCACATTGGCTTATCGCTTTTTTCCTATGCCACGCTAATTATCGCTGCCCTGTACGCGCTGCAACTGGCGTGGATTGATTACCAACTGAAGAACAAGAAGCTGGCGTTTAACCAGGAAATGCCTCCATTGATGAGTATCGAGCGTAAAATGTTCCATATCACGCAGATTGGCGTGGTGCTGCTAACGCTCACTCTTTGCACTGGCCTGTTCTACATGCACAACTTATTTAGCATGGAAAATATCGACAAGGCCGTGCTCTCTATCGTGGCGTGGTTTGTCTATATTGTGCTGCTGTGGGGACATTATCATGAAGGATGGCGTGGACGCCGCGTCGTCTGGTTTAACGTTGCGGGTGCAGTCATTCTGACACTGGCCTACTTCGGCAGCCGAATTGTCCAGCAGTTAATCAGCTAACCCCAGAAAAGGAGTTTCCCCTGGAACACATTTCTACTACTACGTTGATCATTATTCTGATCATCATGGTGGTCATTTCAGCCTATTTTTCCGGTTCAGAAACTGGAATGATGACACTCAACCGCTATCGCCTGAGACACATGGCGAAGCAAGGTAATCGCTCGGCAAAACGCGTCGAAAAATTACTGCGCAAGCCAGACCGCCTGATAAGCCTGGTGTTAATCGGCAATAATCTGGTCAATATCCTTGCTTCCGCACTCGGCACTATTGTCGGGATGCGCTTGTATGGCGATGCTGGCGTGGCAATTGCGACTGGCGTGCTGACCTTCGTAGTGCTGGTTTTTGCTGAAGTATTGCCGAAAACCATTGCCGCGCTGTACCCGGAAAAAGTCGCTTATCCGAGTAGTTTTCTACTGGCTCCGCTGCAAATTTTGATGATGCCGCTGGTCTGGTTGCTGAATGCTATTACCCGCATGTTAATGCGCATGATGGGCATCAAAACCGATATCGTGGTTAGCGGCTCTTTAAGCAAAGAAGAGTTGCGTACCATCGTGCACGAATCACGCTCACAAATTTCCCGTCGCAATCAGGATATGCTGCTGTCGGTGCTCGATCTGGAAAAGATGACCGTCGATGACATCATGGTGCCGCGCAGTGAAATTATCGGTATTGATATCAACGATGACTGGAAATCGATTCTGCGCCAACTCTCCCACTCACCTCACGGGCGCATCGTGCTCTACCGTGATTCGCTGGACGACGCCATCAGTATGCTGCGTGTGCGTGAAGCCTGGCGACTCATGTCGGAGAAAAAAGAGTTCACCAAAGAAACCATGCTACGCGCCGCGGACGAGATCTATTTTGTCCCGGAGGGTACGCCGCTCAGCACACAGTTGGTGAAGTTTCAGCGCAACAAAAAGAAAGTCGGCCTGGTCGTCAACGAGTATGGAGACATTCAGGGACTGGTGACGGTCGAAGATATTCTCGAAGAGATTGTCGGCGATTTCACCACGTCGATGTCGCCAACACTTGCCGAAGAGGTCACGCCGCAAAACGACGGGTCGGTGATTATCGATGGCACCGCCAACGTGCGAGAAATTAACAAAGCCTTTAACTGGCATCTACCGGAAGATGATGCTCGTACTGTTAACGGCGTCATTCTGGAAGCGCTGGAGGAGATCCCGGTAGCAGGCACCCGCGTGCGTATAGGCGAGTACGATATCGATATTCTCGACGTACAGGACAATATGATTAAGCAGGTAAAAGTTTTTCCTGTAAAACCGCTGCGCGAGAGTGTGGCGGAGTAACGAAAACGGCCCGGCATTCGCATGCTGGGCCGTGATTTATTACGAAAGCAGAAATTAATCTTTTGCTTTCGCTACAGTAACCATCGCCGCACGAATCGTACGACCGTTCAGCGTATAACCTTTCTGCATAATGCCCAGTACGTTACCTGGCGCAACGTCATCAGATTCCACCATTGCGATGGCCTGATGCACATTTGGGTCCAGTGGGACGTTGGTTTCGGCGATCACTTCAACGCCAAACTTACGCACAACATCCAGCATCGACTTCAGCGTCAGCTCAATACCTTCAACCATCGCGGACATATCCGGGTTAGCTTTATCAGCCACTTCCAGCGCCCGATCCAGGCTATCAATCACCGGCAGCAATTCGTTGATGAATTTCTCCAGCGCGAATTTGTGAGCTTTTTCAATATCCAGTTCAGTACGACGACGCAGGTTTTCCATTTCGGCTTTTACGCGCAAAATGCCGTCACGTTCACGGGTCTGGGCTTCAGCCAGCTGAGCTTCGAGATTCGCAATTTTTTCATCGCGCGGATCCACCTGCTCAGCAGAAGCTTCTGGCTCAACTGCCTCAATCTCTTCGTGCTGATCCATGATAATTTCTTCCGGGGCTTGCCCCTCAGGCGTTTTCTGTTCTTTACTACTCATGAATTTCTCCGCGTTTTTTTCGCATTCATCTCGCTAACTTCGCTTATTATGGGGATCAGTTTCAGGGTTTCAAGGGAAGCACTCACATTGTCATCAATCTTCGCAACAAGGACCTCGGAAAAATGAATAATCATTTCAAGTGTATTGGCATTGTGGGACACCCACGGCACCCCACTGCACTGACAACACATGAAATGCTCTACCGCTGGCTGTGCACAAAAGGTTACGAGGTCATCGTTGAGCAACAAATCGCTCACGAACTGCAACTGAAGAATGTGAAAACTGGCACGCTCGCGGAGATTGGGCAACAGGCTGATCTCGCGGTTGTCGTTGGCGGCGACGGTAATATGCTGGGCGCGGCGCGCACGCTCGCGCGCTATGATATTAAAGTTATTGGAATCAACCGTGGCAACCTGGGTTTCCTGACTGACCTTGATCCCGATAACGCCCAGCAACAATTAGCCGATGTGCTGGAAGGCCACTACATCAGCGAGAAACGTTTTTTGCTGGAAGCGCAAGTCTGTCAGCAAGATTGCCAGAAACGCATCAGCACGGCGATTAACGAAGTGGTACTTCACCCTGGCAAAGTGGCGCATATGATTGAGTTCGAAGTGTATATCGACGAGATCTTTGCGTTTTCGCAGCGTTCCGATGGACTGATTATTTCGACGCCAACAGGCTCCACCGCATATTCCCTCTCTGCGGGCGGTCCTATTCTGACACCCTCTCTGGATGCGATTACCCTGGTGCCCATGTTCCCGCATACGTTGTCAGCACGACCACTGGTCATAAACAGCAGCAGCACGATCCGTCTACGTTTTTCGCATCGCCGTAACGACCTGGAAATCAGTTGCGACAGCCAGATAGCACTGCCGATTCAGGAAGGTGAAGATGTCCTGATTCGTCGCTGTGATTACCATCTGAATCTGATTCATCCGAAAGATTACAGTTATTTCAATACATTAAGCACCAAGCTCGGCTGGTCAAAAAAATTATTCTAATTTTACGCCAGCCTCTTTACTGTATATAAAACCAGTTTATACTGTACACAATAACAGTAATGGTTTTTCATACAGGAAAACAACTATGTTGGCACAACTGACCATCAGCAACTTTGCTATCGTTCGTGAGCTTGAGATTGATTTTCATAGCGGCATGACCGTAATAACTGGCGAGACCGGCGCGGGTAAATCTATTGCAATAGATGCCCTCGGCCTTTGTCTCGGTGGTCGCGCTGAAGCCGACATGGTGCGTACCGGCGCTGCTCGTGCCGACCTGTGCGCCCGTTTTTCTCTGAAAGATACGCCAGCGGCCCTGCGTTGGCTGGAAGAAAACCAGCTTGAAGACGGGCATGAATGTTTGCTTCGTCGCGTAATCAGCAGCGATGGTCGCTCCCGTGGTTTCATCAACGGTACAGCTGTTCCTCTGTCACAACTGCGCGAACTGGGTCAGTTGCTGATTCAGATCCATGGTCAGCACGCTCATCAGTTACTCACCAAACCCGAGCACCAAAAATTCCTGCTTGATGGCTATGCCAATGAAACCTCTCAGCTCCAGGAAATGACCGCACGTTATCAGTTGTGGCATCAAAGCTGCCGTGACCTCGCGCATCATCAGCAGTTAAGTCAGGAACGCGCCGCCCGTGCGGAGCTGCTGCAATACCAATTAAAAGAACTTAACGAATTTAATCCGCAGCCTGGAGAGTTTGAGCAAATCGACGAAGAGTACAAACGTCTGGCGAACAGCGGTCAATTGCTGACCACCAGCCAGAATGCATTGGCATTAATGGCTGACGGTGAAGACGCAAATCTGCAAAGTCAACTTTACACGGCTAAACAACTGGTGAGCGAATTGATTGGCATGGACAGCAAACTGTCCGGCGTACTTGATATGCTGGAAGAGGCTACCATCCAGATTGCTGAAGCCAGTGATGAACTACGCCACTACTGCGATCGTCTGGATCTCGATCCCAACCGACTGTTTGAACTTGAACAGCGCATCTCAAAACAGATTTCGCTGGCACGTAAACATCACGTCAGCCCTGAGGCATTGCCACAGTATTACCAGTCGCTACTGGAAGAACAGCAGCAACTGGACGATCAGGCCGACTCACAAGAAACGCTCGCGCTGGCGGTAACGAAACATCATCAGCAGGCACTGGAAACGGCGCGCGCGTTACACCAGCAACGCCAGCATTATGCAAATGAGTTGGCACAGCTGATCACCGATAGTATGCATGCACTCTCTATGCCACATGGGCAGTTTACGATCGATGTTAAATTTGACGAGCATCACCTGGGCGCTGACGGCGCTGATCGTATTGAGTTTCGGGTAACCACCAACCCAGGTCAGCCAATGCAGCCTATTGCCAAAGTCGCATCCGGTGGTGAGTTGTCCCGCATCGCATTGGCAATCCAGGTCATTACCGCGCGTAAAATGGAAACCCCGGCACTGATTTTTGATGAAGTGGATGTAGGGATTAGCGGCCCAACAGCGGCAGTTGTCGGCAAACTGCTACGTCAACTTGGCGAATCAACTCAGGTGATGTGTGTTACCCACCTGCCACAAGTCGCGGGATGTGGTCATCAACACTATTTTGTCAGCAAAGAAACCGATGGTGCGATGACAGAAACGCATATGCAATCCCTGGATAAAAAAGCGCGGTTACAAGAGTTGGCGCGCCTGCTTGGTGGCAGTGAAGTCACACGTAACACACTGGCGAATGCGAAAGAACTGCTTGCGGCGTAAACTTTTTTCCTGCTTCACGGTCAGAGTAAACAGCAAAACGCCGTAAGACCGGAAAGCAAAAGGTTTTAAAGTGATGAAAGGTCTATTATCATCGGCATATTACAGATGAGCCACGTACTGCTCGGGCCCGAAAAGGAATCAAATCACTATGCGCTGTAAAACGCTGACTGCTGCAGCAGCAGTACTATTGATGTTGACCGCAGGCTGTTCCACTCTGGAGCGAGTGGTTTACCGTCCTGACATCAACCAGGGGAACTATCTGACCGCTAACGACGTATCCAAAATACGTGTTGGCATGACGCAACAACAAGTTGCGTACGCATTGGGTACACCGCTGATGTCCGATCCATTTGGTACAAATACCTGGTTCTATGTCTTCCGCCAGCAACCTGGTCATGAAGGTGTAACGCAGCAAACGCTGACGCTGACCTTTAACAGTAGCGGTGTGTTGACCAACATTGATAACAAACCTGCGCTGAGTGGTAACTAATAATAAAGTTGCTCTCAAAGACGTTAAAAAAGGTGCTCAATGAGCACCTTTTTTCTGTCTGTTATTTATTCGCTGATTTTTCTGCTCGTTGCCTGCGAAGCTCTTTCGGATCGGCAATGAGAGGACGATAAATCTCCACCCGATCGCCATCATGCACAATATCGCTGAGTTTTGCCGGACGGCTGTAAATGCCGACTTTGTTTTTAGTTAAATCGATATCGGTACGCAATTCCAGCAAACCACTGGCGCGAATAGCTTCTTCAACCGTCGCGCCCTCCTGCAACGTCACGCGCTGCAGGTACTGCTTCTCAGGTAGCGCATAAGCCACCTCAACGGCAATTTTACCTGGCACTGTAGACCTCTTTTGCACGAACAGTAAAAGCCTGCACCATATTAGCTGCCAGCTCTTTAAACACACGACCAAAGGCGAGTTCAATCAACTTATTGGTAAACTCAAAGTCGAGATGAAACTCAATACGGCACGCGTCCTGGCTCAACGGCGTAAACTTCCAACCGCCGATCAATTTCTTAAACGGTCCATCAACCAGACTCATGAGAATACTTTGATTACTGGTCAACTGGTTGCGGGTTGTAAACGTTTTGCTGATCCCAGCCTTAGACACATCTACCGCAGCAGTCATCTGCCCAGGAGTGGACTCCAGAATCCGACTTCCGGTACAACCCGGCAAAAACTGAGGATAAGACTGAACGTCATTCACTAACTGATACATTTGCTCCGCGCTGTAGGGCACCAGTGCGGTCCGGCTAATCTGAGGCATAACAATTTCCATCAACAAAAATCCAACAAATAATATCATTTATCCTGCTGTAAAAAAAACGCTATCCCGGCGCTGGGTAACATCGGGTTCATGCTAAGATAGAGCCTTGTCCCCCGCAGGATTGATATGGGGTGTTTTCGATTTCAGATTACCGATGATTCACGACGCTTATGACGAAGAAAAAAGCACATAAACCTGGTTCAGCGACCATCGCGCTTAACAAGCGCGCCCGTCACGAATACTTTATCGAAGAAGAGTTCGAAGCGGGACTTGCCCTGCAAGGCTGGGAGGTTAAATCCCTGCGCGCAGGAAAAGCCAATATCAGCGACAGCTATGTCCTTCTGCGCGACGGAGAGGCATTTCTGTTTGGCGCTAACATCACGCCAATGGCTGTGGCCTCCACGCATGTGGTGTGCGATCCTACCCGTACCCGCAAGTTACTTCTCAACCAGCGCGAACTGGACTCATTGTACGGTCGCGTCAATCGAGAAGGCTATACCGTAGTGGCGCTCTCCCTGTACTGGAAAAATGCCTGGTGCAAAGTGAAAATCGGCGTCGCCAAAGGTAAGAAACAGCACGATAAACGTTCAGATATCAAAGAACGCGAATGGCAGGTGGATAAAGCGCGTATCATGAAAAATGCCCACCGTTAAACCTATATAAGCGATACTAATCAAATCCTCACCGCGCCTCCCTATCCGGTGGCGCGAATGAACATCTTATCGACTGTCAAATCTGACACAGATGTAGCCATCCCATTGCTTAATCGAAAAAAAATCATACTATGCAGGCGCTAATTCCAGGATGATAACGCCTTTTGGGCTAGTCATGCTGCTCATAAATCTGGTATACTTACCGTTACACATTGGGGCTGATTCTGGATTCGACGGGATTTGCGAAACCCAAGGTGCATGCCGAGGGGCGGTTGGCCTCGTAAAAAGCCGCAAAAAATAGTCGCAAACGACGAAAACTACGCTTTAGCAGCTTAATAACCTGCTTAGAGCCCTCTCTCCCTAGCCTCCGCTCTTAGGACGGGGATCAAGAGAGGTCAAACCCAAAAGAGATCGCGTGGAAGCCCTGCCTGGGGTTGAAGCGTTAAAACTTAATCAGGCTAGTTTGTTAGTGGCGTGTCCGTCCGCAGCTGGCAAGCGAATGTAAAGACTGACTAAGCATGTAGTACCGAGGATGTAGGAATTTCGGACGCGGGTTCAACTCCCGCCAGCTCCACCAATCATGATTGGACGGTGTAAGGACAACACCAACAAAAACAGGAAGTTAGAAGTCTCAGCAGGACACCGACCAGACGGTGAGGAGACATAAAAGGATACGCAAAGGAGCCGCGGCTCCGAAGTGAAATGAAAGCCCGCTGATGCGGGCTTTTTTGCTTCTTCTCTTTAGCCTGATTCGACACTCTCAATGCGGCCATAAACAACAACCCACTTTTCTTATACCGTAGCCTGTCCCCCTCTTCCTGCTTTCTAACCATAACAGATGTGAGCGTTTGCTATGAGCGATATATAGTCATTCGTACCCTCCGATACTAATCATCACAGAAATTAATATATTCATTCCTTACTGAAAAGCTATGAAGTAGATATATAGGATTGGGGCGCGTATGGCACTGGACAGTTATGCATCTCCGAATATTATTCCGGAGCTAAGACAACCGAATGCCGCAGCAGGTAAGATCACGCTAGGGGGGCTGGACAGAATGGCTGTTACGCCCAGTGTGAAGAAAAGAAGGCTAAGTATGGTAGAATTTCCATACGCACAGACCTTGTTATCCGACTATACAGCCTGGAAGGCACTATGACAAATCTACAACTGGAAGAAAGATTTAGGGCGCTTGAGAAAGATTACGATGCGCTCATTTCCACAAAATATACTGCGCAGAACGTTCTCACTCACACTATGGAAACCTATGTTGATTCTGGTAAATATAAAAACTGGATCGCCAGAGTGAAAAAGTTAATAGAGGACAGCTACGGAAAAGAGTCTGATTATTACAATGACTTCAATACTGTAAACAGCAGGTGGTCTTCTAATTACAATACACTGATCAAAAGTTATAAACCGTTGTTTGATGCGGCGAGAGATGATCTTGCGCACTCTGCTGTCAGTACTAATACTCCTCAAGAAGGTTCGCCGCTGAGCCTCGTACTTAATATTCTTAACAGGTTTCCGACCTTTGTTCGCCAGTTAA
Source organism: Escherichia coli DSM 30083 = JCM 1649 = ATCC 11775 (assembly GCF_003697165.2). Lineage (GTDB taxonomy): Bacteria > Pseudomonadota > Gammaproteobacteria > Enterobacterales > Enterobacteriaceae > Escherichia > Escherichia coli. The sequence goes on along the minus strand of NZ_CP033092.2, from coordinate 1,259,465 downwards.
AGAGGCGGTACAACGGCCGTGCGCCGCTTGAAGTTAATGATGAGTATGACGTACAGGATTTGATTTATGCACTGCTGACGCTTCATTTTAATGATATTAGGGCGGAAGAGTATACCCCCAGCTTTGCGGGCGCGGCCTCAAGACAGGACTTTCTTTTGAAAAAAGAGAAAATTGTGATAGAGGTGAAGAAAACCCGTGAATCTCTGGGAGCGGGTAAAGTTGGTGGAGAGTTGCTTATTGATATGGCGCGCTACCGCGCTCACCAAGACTGCGATACGTTGATCTTGTTTGTATATGACCCGGATTGCTACATAAATAATCCTTTGGGCGTGAAAACCGATCTGGAATCTAAAGACGCGGAAGGAAAAGTGAAGGTTGTTATTGCGCAGTTCTGACACGCTTAAGTGTCACCTTACAGGATTAGGTTTGCGGCCGTGCCAGCAGGACGAGCATGAAAAAGGCCGCTGGCACGGCCGGATTTGTCATCTTTGCCAGGTCAAATCAAAATCTACGTGAAAATCCGCAGGCTTAAGCTCGCAACTGCCACCACGCCCAATTAACGACGTTATGTTTACAACGTTTGAACCTGTTGAGATGGCAAGTTGAGTGTCATCTGTAAACGTGATGATTAGCATTTCAGTCTGATGAACCTGTACTCCAGTTTTCTGAAAACCAATCTGGACAGATTTCACCGTTTTCCCAACCATTTCACGGGCTTGATTGATAGAGTAATTAGCTTCAACTTGTAGGTCATTCCTGAACTTGGGTAGTGTCATTTTACATCCTCTTTAGTGAAGTTTTCGCTATTTAAATCAGCAGCATTCCTTTTAAATCACTGGCATGTCAGCAGTGGATAGTCTGAGTGTAACGTCCAGTGAGGGGAATAAATATTGGTCAGACTTTGCACAAAAGAGCCAACTATCGCGGGCTCTCTCTCATCATGTGCGAAAATTGACCACAATATGAAATCCAGTTCCATTCCGAAATCAAAAACCGGGAGAATATCTCACAGGAGACATAGCACCTTTCTTTCTGAGATCATCAGGAATTTTCTTACCTATATAAAGTTGTGTGATTTCAGGAGATGCCACCCTACCCCGGAAACCAAAGCGGGAACATTGAGTCGCTTCAAACTCATCGTCTGCCTCCCATGAAGTCATCTCTGGGAAATTCTCACGGGTAGACTTGAGCCACTCATCAGCGATGTATACCCCCCTCACGATACCTCTTACTGTTGCCAGTATGATCTCAGCCTTACGAGCGCGGTCAACGCTGACACGCCAGCTAAAACGTACAGCATCATAGAGGTCAATATCCTTTGAACTCCTATTAACCGATATCATTAGGGCCTTATGTTGGAACGTAATAGTTTCAGGCTGGTACGTAGCGATTAATTCTTTTATGTGTGCAGCACCGAACTCATTACTGCCAGCACCGTTCATGATGTTAGTTAAGCCGGGATAAGCGTCTATGAGCGCTGCTTCAACCTCGTAAGCGGTCTTTTCTTCGGCCATACCGTGTCGATGAATAACATGGATCACATCAAGACCAGCAAGTCTGATCTCTCGAAGTTGCCTGAGTTTATTATTCAGTAACTCATCATCATCCACTGCTGCAACCTCACCACGCATATGAGCAAAGACACGATTACCTTTGCCTTTACCTACATAGAACGTACTGCCATCCCTCGGGTCAATTAGGCGGTATACATACCAGCCAAGATGTTCGATTACTCCAGATGGAAATTCATTAATATCCATATCACAACGCCTATAATTTAACTTATAAGTCACAAAATATGCACAATACTGTCAATTGACAACTTATAATCCCTACTAGTTAGCATTATGATTTCCAGAGTGAGGAATATAAAAATCTCTGTTTCTGGCACATAACAGCCCTTAAGATCGTAGCTCGCCATCATGGGGTGTCGGGGGGCGGAGGTTCAAATCCTCTCGTGCCGACCAAAAATCCCTTAAGAACCAGCCTATTATGGCTGGTTTTTTTATGATTGTTTTTTATGCGGAGAAATACCGGGGAATAATTGGGGTAAAACACCTTTAGGCTATTCACTTAGCCTACCACCATCAAAATCTTTCCGAATGTATCCATCTCTTTTTTCTTATGCAGCTAAAACGAAGTCTTGATACTGTTTATTTACACAGATAAGAATAATACTGTCTACAAACGCAGTACAAAAGAAGTGTTATGCGTATTGAGATCTCCATAGCCAAAGACAAAATGACCAAATGCCAAACGGCGCTGTGGACGCGTTAAAGGAAGAATTAACCCAACACATTGGCAAGCGTTATGACGATGTGGAGATGATCGTAAAAGCCACCAGCAACGATAGTTTTTCAGTTAGACATACTGCAGATAAAGATTGAGCTAAAACTTTCGTTCAGGAAACTCTGAATGATACCTGAGAGTCTACTGAAGAGTTGTTTGTTCACTAGTTAGCACGTAGGAAATCATTCAATACTCGCACTATCGGAAGTTCACCAGCCAGTCGTAGCACGTCCTTGCAAACGACGTGCCTACGGTTTCAATCACCTCTCACCATCAATTCTATCAATAATAATTAAACAGCGCCTAGACAAAATAAATAACAACAAGTCAACAACCTCGACAGGATGCCGATGGGATGATGAAGAGATAAGAAAGAATAACCAGTAAAGCCCTAAAACGTCAGCGTTCAGACGCGTTTTTTACTTAATCGGTAACAAATACGTTGTATCATAGCAAAATAAAATGATTGTTCTAAATCAGATTAACTCCTCACTTTTGTACAATGTCGCTTACAGGTATACCATGAAATCCGAGACGCTAACTGTCCAACAACTTTTTCAAGACCGCCGACAATACTGTGTTCCATTCTATCAACGTGCCTATGTATGGACTCAGCAAGACCAGTGGTCAGCTCTACTGGAGGATATCCTAGAGAAAGTACAATCCCGGCTCTCGGGTACAAAACCAACTCCCCATTTCCTTGGTGCGGTTGTACTGGAACCTCAATCAAAAAAAGGATTATTAGGTGTAGATTCCATACATATTATTGATGGTCAGCAACGATTGACCACTCTTCAATATGTTCTGGCATCCATCCGATTAGCATTACGTGCTACGGATCTTTCCAGCTTAGAGGCTCTCATTTCGCCTTGCCTTAAAAACTCAAACGAAGACACAATGCGAAATAAAGAAGTAGAACGCTTCAAACTGTGGCCAACTTTTCGGGATCAAACTCATTTTATTCAAAGTTTTAATGTTGAAAATATTGACGATCTCCGGGACGTATTCTCTGATAGTTTCACGCAGCATGGTACGTTGCGTAAGCATTTTAATCACCCGCCATCACTAGAAGCATTATGTTTTTTTACTGAAGCCTTTATAAAATGGATTAAAATAGAAAACCACTCACCACAAGAAAATGCTGTAGCTCTAATTGAGGCTGTCTTAACAGATCTGAAACTGGTAAGCATATTTCTCGAAGCTGAAGATGATGCCCAAATAATTTTTGAAACATTAAATGGGCGAGGGGCGGAACTTCATGCTACGGATCTTATTCGCAACTATATCTTTATGTGCGCTGAGCATGAAAATATTAATGCTATTGAATTATATGAAAATGAGTGGAAGAGCTTTGAAGATAAATACTGGTCGGAAAAACAACGCCGTGGACGTATTAATAAACCACGCATGGAGTGGCTAGTACATGCGACATTGCAATCAGAAAGGCAACGTGAAATTGATCTGTCTCGCCTTTACAATGAGTATCGTGATTATGTAAGTAAGGACTTGTCTTCACAACGAGCAGATCTGCAAGTAAAGCGCCTCAAACAATATGCATCACAATATAAAGAATTGGTTGATGGTTTTGGCACAACCCCCATCTCACACTTTGGATATCGCATCGCAGACTATGATGTGACGACACTTTATCCGCTTGCTTTGTTCATTTCGATAGCTAACATCGCTGATGATGAGAAAGCAGCCATGTATAATGATCTTGTCTCCTACGTAGTACGAAGAGCCGTATGTGGCCTGACGCCAAAGAATTACAACAATGTATTTATGAATGTATTGCGGCACTTGGCTAAAACGGAAATTTCCAGTGTTGAGTTACGTAATATCCTCAATAACTTAAATGGCGAAGCCTCACGTTGGCCTGGTGACTCAGAATTTCTCAACGCTTGCATCAATGCTCCACTTTATCCTGGCAGGCTCGACGCACCGAAAATGCGCTCAATGTTAACGGAACTTGAAAGAGAACTTTGTCGCCAAGTAAAGACAGAAAAGCCTGATGTTCCAAATCTTTCTAATCTCGATATCGATCATCTTATGCCTCAAAGTTGGTATTCCTGTTGGCCTCTCGAAAATGGTCGTATGGTGACAAATTCAGATGCTACGGTATTGAACCAAATTGTTCTGTCTGGAACCGATCTTACCCCTGAACAGCTACTGGTAAGGAAACGGCAACAAGCGATATCTACTTTGGGAAATCTAACTTTGCTTAACCTTAGCGTAAACCGTTCTGTTCAGAATGCTGTATTTCTGAAAAAACGTGATGCTCTCATCGTCCACACCAATCTACGACTGAACATTCCACTTATAGTTAAGGATAAATGGGATGAGGATGAAATCCTGGAGCGGGGTAAAAAGTTGGGGGAAATTGCATTGAAAGTATGGCCAAAACACGATTAATGCAATTAATAAAATGATTATAGTGGCCTTACATTAGTAAGGCCGCTACTCACTATTAAATACTTTAATTTGCATCAAGAACAGCAGTGTCAGCCCTAGGTCTCGGACTTTGTACCGCTTATCTTGTCTTCAAAAATCAGCTCGCATCCTGCACAGTTCAGCGCATTACGTTGTAGATCTGTGTTCTGGTCATTTGTTGACACACGTACATAGCCAATAAGCATGGTAGATCTCCCTGACAAAAGCAGGAATGATGCCATTTGCTCGTTATTTCTGCATTTTCATAAACGTTGGTTTGGGAGAAGCGGCAAAACGGAATGTGGGCAACGGGGAAAACCAAATCCCTGATATGTCTTTCTGGACGGTTACTGGTGGCAATGGAAATTTTGTGATTCGTCAACCTGACGGGCTAATCATTCAGATGGTTACTGTAAGTATAAGCGGCCCAGTGGCGATGAATGGAATGACTGATAATGCTTATGCCATCACAGGTTCTAATAAGTCTTATATTGCCACAGCCACATTGCCCTTTGTATTTCCTAATAAGGTGCTGGGCGTTATCCCTCTGGTATCAACAACAGCTTATGGTGGTGTATCCAGTAATATTACAGGTTCATACGCGACGGCGGTTTGTTCTTTTGCCGCTGTCAGGGGGAATAATACGATTGTGTTCAAAGTCGACAAACCACTGAATGCAGCCTTTCCTTCAGATACCAGCGTCTCAGCGTTAATCATTGGACGGTAATAATGAACTCAGTATTCTTTTCACCCGGAAGTAAAAGTTTTTATCTGCAAGAATTGTTTCCAGAATATGAGGATGCGGGAACGCTTCCTGATGATGTTATTGAAATTACCAGAGAAACATATGAGCAATTTCTTGGTCTGCATCCAGAAGGGAAAGAAATTGGCGCTGACAGTTCAGGACGGCCAGTATGGATTAATTCCCCACCCCCTTCAAAAGAGGATGAGGTGTTGACGGCTGAAATGAAAAAAATATCTTTGGTTTCAGAAGTCAATACCTACATCAATACCCATCAGTGGCCTGGCAAAGCTGCTATTGGTCGTCTGAAAGGCGAGGAACTGGCGCAATATAATTCGTGGCTGGATTATCTGGACGCACTGGAACTGGTCGATACTTCCTGTGCGCCAGATATTGAATGGCCTACGCCTCCGGCAGTTCAGGCCAGATGACATCCGGCGCTGTGCTGGTATTTGTTGCCGTCACCGCGTCAATGTAATCCAGCACAGCGTTAAGCCGGGTTGTTTCTGCCTGCATCAGCTTCCGTCCGGCCTGTAATTTCAGCTGAATCAGACCGATGGAAGCCATTGCAGCATCAATCAGTGACTGACGCTGTGCTTCTGCCGCGTCTACTGCGGCGCTATGCTGTGCCTCAGTATCGGTCACCCATTTCTCACCATCCCATTTATCGTATGGCGTTAATGGGGCAATAGTGGTTGTATTTTCGGGGTAATCACCCGGTGCTGTGATTTGTTTTGATTCTCCCGTTTCGGTGTTATAGACGATTTCACCGCGATGGTCTGGCACATATTCCCATGAATTTAAATTCACAGAACGACAGATAGCATAACCCGCCTTATGTATACCTGGTGCATCCAGACAGGAATATGCCGGGATACCAACACCAACGGCAAGATATTCACTTGAAGTGGAAATATATTCCCGAGTTTCACCATCATAGTTATAAACGGTAATATCCCCTGCCTTTGTAGCAACAAGTCCACTATTTAATATTGCTTTATCCATTATGCTGCTCTCACGATATAGTTAAATGCAATGTTGCGTGGACGGGTATCGACGGGGTTAACGGCCACTGTACCCGACACGGACTGGTCATTACCGTTGCTAACGGTAATGTTACTACTGGTTGATCCAATCCCTACTGAATCGGTAAATTTAGCACCTGAGCCGCTCAAAGTTCCCGAGATGATAGCTAGCTCCACATAAAAAGTACCTACAGTTGGCTCTTGTGTTGACAGCACCGCACGCCTTGAATCAACGCCGCGCCCATCATCCCAGCCACGAATAAACTCACCACGTAAATCAGGCAATTTATTTGTCGGATAAGCCTTTGCCAGTTCCGGGTATTCTTCAGCAGAAAAAGCCGCACCGTTGCATTTCAGCCAGCCTGTTGGCGGTGTGGCTGAAGGCCATGGAACAGGCACACCAACAGGTAATGCAGAGCCTTCTCCCAAACCAAGGTTTTCGAGAGCCGTTTTCACCGTGCCGTCCGATTTGATATCGCTAAACGGATTCTTGCGGCTTAACAGCAGCGCACGAAGCGCGGTAAGCAGCTGGTCGTGCCGCGCCTTCTCCAGACTGGCACCGGATGCCTCCACCACGCTGCAGAGTTCTTCCTGCAACATGTCAAAGTAGTCATCATCCAGATCGGTGGCAGGCGTGCCTGTCTGGGGGTTACCACGGGTAAAACCGTTCTTACCCGCGCCGAACTTATCCTTCTGCGCGGTTTTCGTGTCTATACGATGCATGGATTACTCCGGATATTTAAAAATTACGTAGGTATGCGAAGGGCAGAGTTTGTTAAGCACACATTCGACGACGGTGTCGCCCCAGATACGCAGCGCGGAATCACAGGGATCGCCACATGTCATCCAGGTGCTGTTGGTGGCGGCTGGCATGTTGACCTGCCAGTAATACCGCCATTCCGGCGCATTCACCGCGTCAGTACAGGCCGATGAGCAGGTGAACGTGCTTTTGTCGTATCGCGTGATGGTGGCGTCTGGTCTGCCCAGGGCAGCAAGCTGTGCAAGGTAAAAATCCTCATTGATGCCGCCCGCCAGGTTAACCTTCGCATCCAGTCGTTGCTGACGCTGGCGAAGGGTCTGTGTTCCTGCGGGAATACATTCATCCGGCAGGCCGCACAGACGCTCCCAGCGATTTATCAGTTCGGTGGTGGTGCGCGGATCCAGCTCCCGCATCAGGGCATCCGCACGCTGATGAACGCGGGTTAATGACTGTGCCGCACCGGCAATCGCCGGATCGCTGGCTGACCACGCCGGACCGGGCGGCAGCAGTGCCGACAACAGACGGATGTAATCATCGTTTGTCACGCCCATGAAATCGTCCCCAGAACCGCCAGTTCATTTTTTGCAATGGAGATATTTTCCGCCGGTGCAAGCAATTGATGGCTGTATTCCCCGTTCGCACCGGAAATCGCTTCACTGATACGCGACACCTTCAGTTCTCCCTGCGGATAACCATCACGCAGCAGGAACGAACGCAACTCCGCGGTGATGGCAGCCCGTATTTCCGGTGTATCCGGCGTCACACGGATATGAAAATCCACCGTATGCGCCACCGGCCTGAACACATACAAATCAGAGCCTGCCACCGGGGCCAGTGGCCCGATATGTTGTCTTGCCGCCGTTTCCGTTGATTCTTCCGGAATGGGATTAATCAGGTCACTGCTGGCAATCATCACACCGACAGTCCCCGTTCCCATCCAGTGACGGTATGCCCATGCGCGGGTAATGCCGGGCAATTCTTTAGCCCAGACAACATAGTCCCCGTCAGCCCCGCCCTGAGGCGTCCAGTAATACCGCTCAATGACGCGGGCGCGCCACGTTTCCAGCTCTTCAGTATCAAATCCACCTGTCAGAGTGTCTGCCACGCCGGAAGACGGCAGACCATTAACCGGCGTGACCAGGATTAATGACGTACCGTCGTCAGCGTTACCGACCGCGCCTGCACTTGAGCAGGCGATCGGCACGCGCAGGACACCACCGGCGCTGGTTGCATCGGCAGTTGCCGTGTACTGAATCAGGTCATCGCGCTGAATAACACTCCCGGCGGTCACCTTCAGGCCATCGCTGACGCCTTCCCAGCGCATATACCCGCTGGCAGTCGTGGCCCCCTTGCGCGGACACCGTTTCATCGCAGCATGTCGCGCCAGCCAGGACTCATCGCACAGGTCAGGCAGCATGTTCATTGCCAGATAATCGATGTACCCGTAAACCGTATGCAGCGCCGCCGCATACACCTTTGCCCGCACGTCTTCATCCATGCGCCGGAGCGTGTCGCTGACGTCCAGCCTGGCGAATAAATCGTTACGGAGCATACTGATATTTTCTGCCAGCGTCGGGCGCTGAAATTCACTGTCCGCCATGCGTTATCGCACTCCACAGATCATCTAAAGAAATCATTACCGGTCCGTCACGACGCCAGAGAGTGATACTGTTACCCAGTTCATTAATCCCGGTGCGGAGGATATCCAGATCAATACGGGACACCACGCCGTCATCAATCATCCATTGCAGGCATTCGCGGATATACCCCCTTACCGTCTGCACCAGCTGATTGGTCAGTTTGCTGCGCTGAAGCAGCCACAGTCGGGAGCCGTAACGGTCATTCTGTACCGCAGGCCAGGTATCCCCCCACCATCCCATCGGGACGTCGGCGTTGTCATCAGGCTCCGCCCGCCGCCAGGTAAACAGGGAAATCACCACGGCGCGGGTCAGCGGATCCAGCGGTGCGCTGGCGCAGGTGCGTTTACCGTTCACCGTCAGCCACAGTTCCATCATGCCTCCATCGCTTTATCAGGTTTGTCGGTGTTACTGCCCTGACCGTTCTCTCTGTGACGATGCCCGTTATAGGCAAGCCGCATCGCTGACATGGTGGTGCCGCTGGAGTCGCACAGGTCTTTCACCTGTCCTGTCACTTCCAGGTCCATTTCAAAACGTGCTTCAGGTGCATTGCGAAACGTGATCGTTTTACCTGCACCGTCCACCACGATCCCCTCCCGGGTCAGCGTCACAGACTGCCCCTGATCGTCATAGACCGCCACCTCACCCGTCTGCAGCCCTTTCAGGCGGTAGCGCCGGTCCGACACCGTAACAACCACCGCATGAGAACGGTCACCATCCGGAAACAACACCACCGCTTCCGCACCGCTGTTTGCCCTTGCGGTAAAACCGTAGGGTTCAAGATGTTCAACCCCGGCTTTGGGTTCACCGGCAATCAGGGACACATCCACGGTCTGACATTTCGTGGCGGCACTGATGCTTTTCACCACTGCCCGCCCAATCAGGCCGAGGAGTTGTCGCTGCATGGCTTCAATCGTACTCATCAGAACGGGTCCTCCTGTACTCTGGCTTTTTTCTTTTTCCGCGCGCCGGGGGCTTCGGGTTCAGGCAGATAAGCATCAGGTGGGCCGACACGGATTTCCGTCAGGGTGCCGTTCTGGTCCTGAGTAAACGTGACTTCCGAGACAAGCAGTTCGGTATTGTCGAAACCACAGACCGGATCGAAGACAATCACCCGCTGGTTGGGCTGCCACAGCGTACCGTTACCCTGTCGCCAGCCCTGCACCACATAGGTGGTTTCATCCGTCCGCGCCGCCCGTTGTCGGGCTTCAAAGTCAGCACGCGCAATACAGCCTGCCCCCGTAGCCTGCCCTGTCTGCCTGATATACATCGGACGGTAACGGGCAATAAATGCGTCCTCTGTGCGGGCCCGCAGCGCGCTGGTGGTGGCCTCACCGAAATCATCGTCGTTTCCAGCACGCTGCCCCGCCACCTGGTAAACAGAAAACCGCTCCCGGATACTCTTCTCCGTATCGCAGGAAAGGATGTTTTCCCCGAGTACCAGCGCAGTATGTGCCCGCGTTGAGCCAATACCGCCAATCACCAGCCTGCCGTGTGGGTCGTCGTAAGCCAGTGCCTGCTGCTGACCGAGTATTTTGTTGATTACCTCAATCACCGTTTCACCGTGATCGGGCTGGACGTCAGGAATAACACCCGACGGCGCACCGTTGTTCACCACCTCAATGCCGAAAGGCGCAGCAAGCGCCTGCGCAATCTGTACCAGCGATCGTCCGTTAAACTGTGTCGGTTCGGCTGCACAGTCAATCAGGTCAGCGGTCAGACTGCGTCCGGCAATACCGGTGCTGACCGAACGGGCATCGTAACGAACGGGCGTCGCCTCCACCCAGCCGGTGATCACCAGCTCATCACCAATCAGCACCTCCACTTTTGAACCGTTTTTAATGCGCGGCTGAAGCGTGGTGATACCCTCATCACCCGGCCACTGGCGGGTGATCTCCACACTGAAATCCCGCGCCAGCCGTTCAATACCGGCACCGATGCGCACCGATGTCCAGCCATTCCACTCCCGGCCATTTACCCGTAGCGTGACGTTATCGTTCATTGCACTGGCACCTTCAGAGGGATCACCGGCACAAAGCCGGGATGCGTAATGGCATTACGCCGGATAATGTCCGCGTCACGCGCCGCGTTATCAAACCAGGTCGCCGCCAGCACCAGCGCGGGTAAAACCTCATCCGGTGTGCGCTGAATGATCCGTGCAGACTGTTCAAGGCGCGTGTTGATATCCGCATTCAGATCTGCTTTCACCCGGCGCAGCGCCAGAAACAGCACATCACTGGTTGTACGGGACAACTCCTTATCAATTGCCGTATTCAGTGTGTCGCGAATGTCGGTCAGTTCTTCCCACGTTGGCAGGTCAACCGTGTTTTTCACCGCCGGTGCATTGTTCAGTGCCGGATGCGTGACAGAAGGCCAGCCGGTGCTCTGCGCGGGTGTTGTTGACTGCCCCACTGTGGCATTCTGCATCACCGCGGAAGTTGTGGGCGCAGGCAATCGTGTGACGGCATACGCCGCTTCGCTGATTGCGGTCGTACGAAGGGTGCTGGCAACCACGTTACGCTGCTGCGTCGCCGTGGCGGTGGTTTTACTGTCCGTTTTCCAGACGCCGCGCGGTTGCAGATCGCTGCCGAGGCTGACACCGGAAAGCGTTTTGATCATGGTGACCAGGTCGCTGGCGTTACCATAAAGGCGTTTCCCGGTACGCCACATTTTCTGCACCTGCTCAACGAAATTTTTGCCTGACGATGGCGGCGGCAGAAGTACCGAGATATCCCCCTGCAACAGCCTGGCGGCATCCGATACGGCAGAATCCACCACTTTCATCGCATCAGAAACATACCCAAGCATTGTGCTGGCATTACCGACGACGTCGTTCTGCACAAAATCTGCCACGCCATCGATACTGAAACCACTGAAGCTGTCACTGATGCAGTCATCCAGTGCAGAACAGGATGACATCAGCGTCTGCGCCGTCGCCGCACCTGAAGTGGGGTAAGAGAGTTCTCCCGCTTCGACAAACTTCAGGTCAAAGCGGACAATACGCCCTTCACTCTTCGATGTGCTGACCCGAACTTCCCCGTCAACACAGACTTTCAGCTCACCGTAAGTCGGATGGACAAGCGTGCCGGGACCGGGTTTATTCAGCGCGTCAATCAGGCGATCGCGCTGGTCAAAGCAGTCATCTCCCACCACATAAGCTGTGATGGACGGGCGGAAAGTGATTTTCCCCAGGTCTTCGGTATAGGGTTTGTCGCGGTTCGGGTATTCGTGCGTTTCCACACGACGACCGGTTCCCGCACTTTCTTCTTCAACCTTAAACGGCACACCGCGAAATGACGCGTCCTGAAGTCTGTCTTTCCACGTCATATAAACTCCGTACATAAAAAATCCCACCGGAGTGGGACTCATTAACAGATTAATTTTTCATTACCTGCCAAAGCGCGTATAGCCAACATCATGGCTGACATCAAAACCGCTGGATCGCGTTTCCATAACCCGCATACCCGGAGGTGAATTCACAAAAGAGACCTTGATCTCACCATCAACTTTTGGCGCAGAAGCTTTGTTAATCATGAAGGGATTCGGGCCTGTGGCACCGGAGGCGTTGTTTGACTGAGCCGGATCCACCGCCTGATAAGGTGTGTATCCCCGTGCCGGTATTCCCGTCCCATAAGCATCATAAGCACCCGCGCCCCACTGCGCAGAGTTAATGGCATCGACCGTGTCACCGGAACTGTCGGTAAACCACTCAATAATTGGCTTCAGCTTGTCCCACATATCCTGAAACCACTTAACAACCGGTCCCCAGTTATTGATTACCATCCCCAGCGGCGACCAGGCAAAAACCTTCTTCAGAAGTTCCCGGCCAGCCTCAAAATAAGGACCAATGGTTTCCCAGAGCTTCTTGAAATAAGGTCCGACAACATCCCAGTTAGTGATAATTAATCCCGCAGCCAGGGCTATCGCCGTCGCAATCATGCCAATCGGCGTCATCGACATGATCCTGCTGACAATACTGATGGCACCGCCAACGCCCATCAATCCCAGTTTCAGAATCGCAAGACCGGCAGCAAGCCCGACGACGCCGCGAATAACCCGGGGATTTTCATCCGCAAACTTCGTGAATTTCTCCCCCAACTCCCCCAGCCATTGCGTGATATTTTTAGCGTCACCAGAAAATGCGCCGCCAATAGCCGCAAGGCCGTTAGTTGCGGTCCCTGTCATTGCCTCCCACAGGTTGGACAGCGTACCAAGCTGTGCCTGAACACGTTTATTCAGACTGGCCTGTTTATTCATCTTCTGCTGGATCTGGTCGTAGCCATCCTTTCCTTTATCGATTAGTGCATTGACCACCTGAAGGGTTTCGGCATCATCACCAAATATTGCCTTAAGTACACCAGTTCGCTTAACGTCGGTCAGTTTTCGCAGCTTTGCCAGTTGCCTGAACATGTTATCAAGACCGCCAAAACTCCCTTTGCCGTCAGTAAAATCGAGCTGTACCCCGAGTTTCTGGCGGGCCATGACTTTATTGACGTCCCTGATTTTCTTAACGCTTAATCCGGACTGGATAACTTTTCGCAGGGCGTTACCTGCCGACTCCCCGTTCATCCCCATCTGATCCATCATGACGCTGATGGGGGCAAGGCTCTGTGCAGCCTGAAGACCGTCCTTGTTCACCATCTTCAGAACAGAGCTGGTTTTAGTGAAGAAGGACAACATGTTGGTATCGTCAACGCCCAGATAAAACGCCTTCTGGATAGTGTCGAACAGCCCCATCATGTCTTCTGACGCCGTTCCGGTAGCATCCTGCATCTTTGCGGCAAACTCGGCAGCCGCTTCCGGTGTTTTTTTCAGTTGTACCGCAAGATAAGCTGTCGCTTTACCCACACCGCCAAGAATGTTTTCTGCCGGGATCCCCTGACGCACCAGCATCTGCATCATGTTCTGGAAATCAGCCGTTGTACCGGGTAGCTGGTTACCCAGACCAATAGCCAGTTTATTGATGTCCTGAAAGCGCTTTCCGACCTCACCGTTCGCATCCATCATGGCAACTTTCAGCCCGGTGGCGGCGTTTTCCTGATCGGCATAAGATTTCAGGGAAAGCGTCAGACCCGCAGCCAGTCCGCCACCAAGCGCCAGCCCACCCTGTGACGCTTCTTCCGCCTGGCGTTTAAATCCCCGGATTTTCTTTTGCATTTTCGACAGCGCGGGAGAAAGCCTGTCGACACCGGTGATCAACGCCTTAAGCTCAAATTCAGCCATGTGTGCGTTTCTCCTGCTCTATCCTGTTTGCCTGACTGACCAGCAAGGGAATTTCACTGATCGGCATATTCAGCAATTCGAAGGGATTAATGCGCCAGTAGCTGGCGCAGTCAAAGAAGCGATCAGTGAGGTATTCAGCCGTCAGGCCTGGAGGAAAAAACCAGCCACAAGCCACGCCGCAGCATTCAGGTCTGCCGGAGACATCTGGTCGACAGAGTTTTGCGGCACTTTCGCCAGCCGCACAATGTATTTCGATACCACATGCGCCAGAAGTCTGACGGACTCATCCTGATTCATCTGGTAGGGATACCCCAGCTCGCGGACATCTTTCCCGGTGGGCTCATCAAACTCCAGTACGGAGAGTGTCTCGCCATGAGCGGTAATCGGTTTCTTTAACTCAAGCTCTTTCATTACTGGTAATCCCCTTCTTCACCGTGGAACTCAAGATCAACCGTCCCTTCTTCGGCATTATGGTTCGCTTCGCCGTGCAGCCAGGCAGACGACAGTACATAGACCTGACCGTTCGCCAGCTCGGCAGTGATGGTCATCTCATCAGACGAGGTGATTTTGCTCACCGGAAAATTCTTCGGCACCTTGAAGGTCCCTTTAACATAAGGCGCACGGTGAGTTTCCTTGCGGTCCACTGAACCGTCCAGGCCGATGATGTCATCATTGACCGTCCTGTTCATGGGCACCTCAATGCCGCCGGTCAGCGATAGCTGCTGACCGTCAATTTTGAAATAACAGGTTCCCCCGATACGGGCCATTATGCGGACTCCTCTGAATACTGAAGACGGAACTGGTTAACCACGGCAAAGACACGCAACTGGTTAACATAGTCAGGCGGGAACAGCGTGTTCAGGCGGTTCGGATCGCTGGCATCACGCTCCACAACCAGGTACTGCTTAAAAAGTTCGTAGTTTTCCACGATCCCCGCACGCTCAAGCTGACGGTAGGTTGCCAGCAGTTCCCCTTTGATCACCGCCGGGGTGACAATCGCCTGACCGGGACCAAAGCGGGTACCGTCGCTGGCAAGCTTGTGACGCCCGTACTTACTGGTAATGACGGATTTCAGTTTGCGCAGTACATACGCACTGGTATGCAGCGTCTCGCTGTCGAGGTAGCTGTTATCCGCAACCCCGTAAGCGTTTTTCCTGTACGTGGTGACATCACGCTGAATGCGCAGTACCCCGCTTTCGACATACGCCGTTGCCACGCCATGAGACAGCAGGGTCTTTTGTTCGGTCATCGTGAACCGTTTCCCCTTCGGCGCAGGCAGCATACCCACCAGCTCACCGGTCTGCGTGGGACGTGCCGGATCGTTGCGGATAAACACCGCTGCGCGGGCGGTACGGCTTGCCGCCAGCTCGTCGGCAGGCGTCTGGGTGTCTTTTTCGTACCCCGCCAGGGTAATGTGCTGCTGGTTAAACTGGTCACCTGCGGTCACCAGTTCTGACAGCGTGCCGGTCTTTGCCGTATACACATGACCATACAGCTGACGCGCATAGCTCCAGCGACCGCTGGTATCGTTCATCTCGGTCACCAGCGTGTTAACGGAGGCCGTGTCGTTGAACGGCAGGCCGATATAATCAAACGGCTCATCCGCCATTGCAGCCACAGCGCCGGTGAGAACCGGAGCACCCGTTCCGGCGGTACCCGTCACCACGGCAATCTGTACGCCCGCTGGCAGCACTTCGCCCCCACCAAAGCCGTAGTAATTGAGGCTGACAGGAATTTCATTCCCGCAAAGCCCCTTATGACGCGCGGTCAGTGTGACCACGCCTGCCGAAGATGAAGCCGTAAACGGCAGGGTCGGAACGGCATTGATGGCATCCTGGATACTGCTGGCAATCATCGTAACGTTATCGCCGTTAGTCACCGGTACCTGCACGCGGGTACGTCCCACATACACATTCACCGTGCCGGTTTCGGTTGCCGCCCCGGTCACCGTCAGCGTAACCGTTGCCGCCGCGCCTGTGGATTCAGGAACGGCAATCACATACAGCTCGCCAAACGGGTCAGTCTGGCGATAAGCCTCGACCATACGCGCCAGCTGACTTCCCGCACCACAAATCTGGCGTGCATAGTCTGCCGACGGCATCAGTACCAGACTGTTGGCAACAATCTCTGCACCGTTATTGGCATGACCAATCAGCAGCGATGCTCCGCTGTCCTGTGCAGTATTCGCAGCCTGGTTATCCATTTCCGCATAAAACAGCGGAACCAGCGTATTCGACGGAATGGTGTTAAAGCTTATCGTCATCGGTGTTCACCTTTTTATTCACGCGCCGGATATCACCCGCTGCTTCACGGCGCAGCCAGTAGTTGTTCTCATCAACATTTCGCCCTTCGGCGGGCAAAAGGTCGCCGCGGGCAGGGTCAGGCACTGACCGCCCTTTAACAGGTTTCACAAACATGATGATCCTCAGGAAGGAAGGGGTATTTCGGTGTGATGTTCGATATCGCCGTCAGACCCGTTACCGGGATCGAGATAATCAACATCAATCGCCAGCGTTCGCAGTTCATCCAGACTGTTCAGGTCATCCTGCTGGCGGGTATCGTCTTCGGTCAGCTCTCTGATGACCGAAAAATCGAACTGATAAATCAGCTCATGACGATTCAGATCCAGCAGCGTGCCGCCGTCATAGGTAATCGGGTTACCGCACGCTTCCGGGTTCCAGCCCAGCAGGGCCTTAAAGAGCATCTGCCGGACATCGTCCACCACATCATACGAGGCAAACTGACCGCGCTCATCACGTCCGTTACTCAGTATGACAACCACGGAGAAGCCCTCTTTCAGCTCCTGCCAGTAGTCGGTCTGGCTTTTGTTTTCTCCCGGAGAGTCATCACCCGGTACCACATATGCCGCCGGGAGTCTCAGCTTTCCGACCTCCGGCAGATTTTTGAACTGTGCCGCGCCTGCCACCCGGTTTTCAAAATACGGGCAGCGGGCACGCAGCGCAGCAATAACAGGCGTCAGTTTCATCTGCGTCGTCGCTCCGGCTTCAGTGATTTACGTAATTCCCGCGCCAGAAAATAGCGTGTCCAGCTGCGGTTCTTTTCAAGCGTTTCCACCATAAAGTTATTACGTGGAGCCAGTCGCCAGCCGCTGCCACCGGATGCACCACGATGATGGCTGCGACGACGCTTTGCCCCTCGCCTCACGCCATAGAACAAAAAAGCCGGATAAAAATCACCGGTGATACGGCGGTTTCCCTCTCCATTACGCTGGTTAGGGGCTATACGTGCCATAAAACCAGGGCGATGTTTACTGGCTCTGGGTACCATGTAACCAATCGAACGAGCCAGGCGTCCGGTCTGATAACCGGGGTTTTCACCCGGTGCCGACCGCGCACGGCGCATCACCAGCCGACGGGCATCACGCATATGACGCTGACCAATCGTGACAAACGCCCGCCGGACACGGGCGCGGTTAAAGCGCATCTCCGCGGGCTGCTGAAAATCAACGTGCAAAAAGGAAGTCGTCATTGTTGCCTCCGTGACTCTGCCTACATTCGCCCAGCTCCGTACACTCCAGCAGCAGAAAGCGCCGCGCCCCGTTCAGATCGCGCTGACGTTTCACCCGGTACACACTGTCACCGCAGACCACCTCATAATCAGCGGTAATCCCCCGGCGGTAACGAATGGTGATGTAATGGGTGATGGCGTCCCCGGTCTGCGCGGTTTCCTGCCAGGTGGTGGCACTGGTCTGGATAACCTTCGCCCATGTCCGGAACGTAATCAGGTATTGAGGCTCCACGCCAAAGTTATCCGCGGGCATATCCACCCGCAGGCGGATCAGGACGCGTTTATTCAGTTCACCGGGGTCCGGCAGAATGTAGGTTGCGCTGGTCTGCGCCTGACGAATTTTCATTGCGGAAAGTACCTGTACGGGCCGACAAGCCAGCCAAAACTCTGCGGCATGTCGAGTTTCTCCACTTCCGTAACCGACGAGCGGTTTTCGTAAAAATGGCTGATAAGCATCAGCATCCCCAGACGAATATCATCCGGCAGGTGCAGCCCGTCCGGATCGCTGTCCGGAATGGTTTCATCCGGTGCATAGAGCTTCCGGTTCAGATACGTTTCCGTCCGCTTTTGTGCCGCACAGGCCAGCAGTTGCAGATGGCGGTCATCAGCATCGAAATCCTCATCCAGCCGGAGTTGGGCTTTAATCTCTTCCATTGTCAGAAGCATACTCAGCCCTCTTTACTGGTCGTGGCTTTTTTCTCTTTTGCCGCTTTACTGCTTTTTGCACTGATTCCGCGCTCTGCTAACCCGGCCTGAAGTGCAATCTCCTGCACCCGGGCAGGAAGCGCCCCATCGTCATACTCACCGGCCCGAATGACCTCAACACGCATACCGTCCGGTGACCATTTCAGATCTTGTTTCAGGATCATGATTCTTCACCCGTCAGAACAGGGGGCGCGGTTCCGCGCCCCTGAGTGATTACGCCGCTGCAATCTTCAGCAGTTTGATGGCCTGCGAATCGACCAGCATCCCGCCGGTGCGCTTGGTGGTATAAAAACCGACAAACGGTTTATTGGTGTACGGGTCACGCAGAATGCGGGTGCCGATACGGTCAACGATGGTGTAACCCCGTTTGAAGTTACCAAATGCAATGGCTTTCGCATCAGCGGCGATATCCGGCATCTGTTCGTTTTCAGCGATACCGTAACCCGCCAGAGAGGACGGCTGCCCCAGTTCCAGCCCCGGACGCCACAGATAGTTACCCTCGCTGTCTTTAAGCAGACGGATGGCAAACAGGCTGTTGTTGTTCATCATGAACTTCGCGCCAGTGCGGTGTGCCTTACGCAGCGTGTAAATCAGTTTGATAATGGCGTCTGCGGTCACCGCCGTCGCTTCGCCGGATACAATATGCTGAAGTTTGCCGAACGCCCGGACCTTATCGGTTTCATCAGTGGATTCATACGCCAGGAACCCTTTCGGCTTCTTGGTACCATCGCCGGTGGTAAAGGCAATTTCTTCCTGTTCGGCAAATTCGGTTGCCAGCTCGCTGTTGATCCATGCTTCCACGTTGAAAAAGGCATCATCCAGCATTTTCTGGGTGGCCTGCGGGTTACCGTAGATTTCCCCCATGAAAGGTTCAATCAGGCCCAGTTTTGAGGTGGCAGTCTGGGAGCGCGCGTCAGTCTCGCCAACCCATCCGGAAGCCGTGCCGCCCAGATTCACCAGTTTTTTGTAGTCGGAACCACCAACGGTGATCACCGTGGCTTCCTGGCGCATCACCACTTCATCTTTCAGCAGGGTGAGAATGTTGCGATCCAGTGCTTCCGGCACGGCATAGCCGCCGTCTTCATCGGTGCCCACCTGCAATGCCTTGCGCTCCAGATCGCGCAGACCATCTTCACGGCCTTTACGCAGGAAGCCCACAAACGCTTCTTTATGCTCGGTGGCCAGTTTATTTTGCGCACCACCTGCCGGACGTTTCAGCTCAAGCAGCTCTTTTTCAAGATCGCTTTTGAGGTTTTCCAGCTCGCTGAGTTTCCCGTTCAGGGTTTCCACCTGCCCGGCAAGTTTGCCTTTTTCCTGCTCAATCGCATCCACGCGCTTGTCGTTCTTTGCTTTGAAGTCGTCAAACTTCTGCTGCAGCTCCTGCGCGACCTGTTCGACATCTTTAATATCAACCGCCATCGTATTTCTCCTGATTAGAAGTTCAGATTTTTCAGTGCATTCAGTGCAGAGCCCACATCCTCAGCGTCGCGCAGGGACAGTGCGCCATAGCCCCCGGCCATGAATGCTTTGGCCTGGGTACGGGAGAGTCCGACATCACGCAGGACTCTTTCGATTTTTTTCTGTTCGGGGATTTCCCCGCGGGCCAGTGCGTTCTTGACGTCGCTGATCCGCGCCTCGTCGTTAGACGGGAACGTCACCAGGCTGACTTCCCAGAGGTCGATTTCTTTCAGCAGAAAGGCTTCTTTGCTCCGGTCGTATTCCCAGTCTTTCAGGACGTACCCAATAGAAAGGCCGGTTAACGAACCGGCCTTCATGTGTGCATGTGCGCGTTTTGCGAGGGGATCATCATCAATAAGCAACCGTCCCCTGACGTAAAGCCCGACATCGTCTTCCTTCATTTCGGTGTAAACACCGATGGGTTCATCCATGCGGTGCTGCCAGAGCAGCGCAGGTAACGCTTTTCTGTCACTCCACGCCCGCAGGGAAGCAGCAAATGCCCCGGACATCACCACATCATCGTGGCTGTCCTTTACACCAAAGACGGAGCCATACCCTTCAAACTCACCGGAGTCACTGACAGATTTCAGACTCAGCGGTACATCAAGACGTTGTTTCGTCTGCATTGGCGTTATCCTTCTGCTTACCGGCTTTACTGCCATCGGAGGGTTTCGTGGTCATGTTCATCGGTGTGAGATAGACATCCCCACCGGGACGGGGATTCATATCTTCCAGGTCGCGGCAGTCATTGGGAGAGTAAATTCCCCAGTTAATCCCGGTGGCGTAGGCTTCAAAACGGGACTTCATATCCCCGCGCAGTAACGCCCCGGCGTTAAATTTGGCGTAATAAACGCCCTGCTTACTTTTTCGAACCAGTCCGGTGTTGATCCGCTGCTCGATGCGGGTCAGATACGGCACCAGTGAATAGTTGATAAATCCCAGCCCCAGCTCTTCAATATTGTTGAAGGTGGCGCGATCGGTGTTCTGCACCATGTGCAACGGCACCCGGAACAGACGACAGATTTCTTCAAGCTGAAACTTGCGGGTTTCCAGGAACTGGCTGTCCTCGGCGTTCAGCGCCATCGACTTCCAGTCCAGCCCCATCTCAAGGATCATCGGGCGGTGAGCATTACCAAGCCCGGTGTGACGCTCCTCAAAATCTTTCTTCAGGCGCTCGTAAGCCTGATCTGACAGCGTCTGCTCTGTACGCAACACACCCGACGTCACCGCACCATTGCTGAACAGTCTGGCCCCGTGCTCTTCGGTCGCAGCTGCCAGCGATATTGCCTCGCGGGCATAGGCGATGGGATTCAGCCCCACCAGACCGTCCAGCGTCAGCGTGCGCACATGCCAGATATCTTCCTGGCTCAGCACATCCGTGGAGCCGTCCGAGAATGTGACCTGATAGACCGGCTCCCAGCTACTGTTAAGCTTCGGTACCACACAGCCAGGATCGACGGGCAGCAGTTCAGCCACTTCGCCAAATGCTTTCACTTTGTAGGCGTAAAAGTTTCCCCGCAGGCACAGACAGGTGACCACCAGCTCCCAGAACTCCTGCGGCGTCATATAGCCATTGGGATGCGTGGAGATCAGCTTATGCAGACGTTCGCCGGTGGCCCTCTGTTTCAGGCTGCCGTTCAGGTGATACAGATTGCAGGGCAACATCCCGACCGACTCTGCCAGCACCCTGACGCAGGAAAAAACCGCCGTCAGTCGCATGGCCCGCTGGCTGCTGATCTGCTTTCCGGTATAGGTGTCGTATGACAGCCCGATAGCCTCCGCCAGCTCTGCTGGCGTGGTCACCGGCGCGTCACTTTTTCGTTGAAATAATCCCGAAAAGAACACTATTTACCTCCGCCGACAGACAGCTGTGTACGATCGAGATATCGCGCCACCAGCCACGACCAGAACAGGCACAGCGCCCCGGCAACAACAAAACCCGCCGGGGGATAAATCAGCCAGGCACCATATGCCAGCAAAAGCGCACCCAGCACGCCCACCAGAGGCGCGAGAATCAGCATGATCATAATTACCTCAGTTAAAGCGAGCGGATCCCGTAGGACTCAATGTGGTCAGACAGCGTGTCTTCTTTCTCGTACAACATGGCTCTGCCAACCGCCATAATCAGCGCAACTGCACCATCGATTTTGTTTTCCGCCTGCTCTTTGACGGGTTTCACCACATCATCGTTACCCGGAATGGTTTTGCCGACCACGTTGCCGATACACCAGGTCATGATGGGATTGCCATCATGATGAAAGCGCCCCGATTCAATTGCCGCTTCCAGCTCTTTCATCGGGTCGGACATGTTGGTGTAGTTCTGAATGATAGTGATGGGGTTCAGGTCTTCATCAGCAAGGTCATGTGACAACCCGGTCGCCCCGAAGGGGTCGATGGGTGACTCACTGACCGGGCTGATTTTGTTCGCCGCTTTGGCCTCCTCGAGGATGTAGCGATAATCCACCTCCGCACCATCGGTAACGGTCAGAACGCCCATTTCCACCCATTTCTGAAAGCGTTCGGCTGTCCGTCGATCTTCATTTTTCTCGACGCTGTACACCGTGTCATACGGTACCCAGAAACGCGGGGCCACACTGTAGTAATGCGTTTTACCGTCAATCTCGCGGGTATAAAGTCGCGCCATGCTGTTCATATCCAGCTTACGCGCCAGGTCAAAGGCCAGAATGCACGGCTGCCCCTCGAACTGCTCAAGGGTCAGTGATTTATCCTCGCAGCTCTGCCAGCTCACCAGGTTGAAATACGCCGAACGCGCCGACACCCAGATATTGAGGTGTTTTGTTTTAAAGACGTTTGCCAGACGGGCGTTATTTTTCGCACGCTGCTGCTGACTTAACAAAAATTCGCGATAAACCGACACGCCAATATTTGGATTGGCTTTTTCCAGCACCTGCGGGTCGGTCCAGTCGTCACCTTCATCAACGGTATAGATGATCCCGAACAGTTCATCGTTAGGCACCGAGCCATTGAGCATCTCGATGACTTCCCGCCGCTTGTCGTAGCACGGCCCCTCAATGTTGTACCCGGCGGTGGTGATAGCCCACATCAGTGGCTGACGTCGCGCCCCCATCCCGGTAAGCATCGTGGTGTAAAGCGCATCGGTGGCGTGCTCGTGATATTCATCCACCACCGCACAGTGGGGTGATGAACCATCACCGGGGTTACCGATCAGCGGTTCAAACCGCGCGCCATCCTCCGGACGGTTCATGTTTGAGGCGTTAACCTCAATCCCGAACGCTTCCGTCAGCATGGGTGTGCGTTTACACATCAGTCGAGCCGGGCGAAAGACTTCCCACGCCTGTTTCTCTGTCGTGGCACCGGAATACACTTCCGCGCCAAACTCGTTATCACAGGCAAAACAATACAGGGCAACACCGGCAGAGATTGCCGATTTGCCGTTCTTACGGGGGATTTCGGTATACACCTCCCGGAAGCGGCGCAGCCGGGAGCCTTTATTGACCCAGCCAAACGCGCAGCAGATCACAAAGAGCTGCCACGGCTCCAGCGTGATGGGCATCCTCTTAAATGCCCACTCACCCTTGGTGTGCGGCAACAGCTGAATAAATTTGGCGGCCCGTTCAGCCAGGTCCTTGTCGAAGCGGTAACGAAACGACTTACTTTTTTCCGCCATCAGGTCATCAAGATGGCGCTGGCAGGCCTGAATCACAAACTGGCAGGCCACAATCTTTCCGCGCACGACATCCCGGGCATACTGATTGGCAGCATTTACGTTGGGGTAAGATTTCCGGCTCATGATTCGATGATTTTCAGAAACGGGTTAGTGGCTTTCTTCTGCCCCGCCAGGCCAATCAGACGCTGACGGCTGCTGGGGTCGAGTCCGAGCATTGCCCCCGTGCTGCTCATCTCGGACTCCTGTTCTTTTTTGGCTGTCAGCTCCGGATTTTTGACCCTGCCGCCCATTGCGCCGGTGATGGTATTGCCCTGTATGGCAATATTTTTCACAGCACGTCGCCAGAACTCATAGGCCACGCACCACCGCTCAAGCACCGCGAGGTCAGTCACGCACAGCAGGCCCTGACCGCAGAGTTCTTTGGTTGTCAGTTGCCACATGATCGTGGCGAGAGGGAGATCTTCTTCAGCGAACCACTCCGGTGGCTCAACACCTTTGATGGGCGTAAAAACAGGTTCATCTTTGTTCAGGGCTCGCTTGCCGGGGTTTCCGGCCAGCGCCTTGCGCGCCGTTGGCTTGGGGCGACGCCCGGAACGCCCCGCCGTTCCAGCCATATGCGGCACTCCTGGTTAAATTTCATTTTTCGCGGGTATAAAAAAACGATGGGGCGGGCAGTCCGGAAGACGTCAGGTCACAGGGATTTGACCCGCCCCTCCCCTCAGAAAGTTGAGAATTATTATCACTTCAGTCGTTCACGGGCCGTCTTCGCCTTATGACACGGCCAGCACAGGCTCTGCAGATTGCAGTCTGCATCAGTGCCGCCATGCGCTTTAGGGATGATGTGGTCAACGGTTTTCGCCTCACGCACCACACCGACATGCAGGCACAACTGACACAGGCCTTTGTCACGCTTCAGCACGCGCGCGCGGATAACATCCCACTTCGAACCGTAGCCGCGCTGGTGACGGGATTGTCCTGGCTTGTATTGTTTCCAGCCTTCGCTTTTGTGGCTTTCACAATAGCCTGACGGATCAGTGGTGGTTTGGCGGCAGCCGCGAACGCGGCAGGCTTTTGGGGTTCGTGGGGGCATTTAAAGTGGGATCTAACTCTAATAATTTAAAAAATTTAATTGGGTCTTGATATTAATCACATAGACTCAATGCTCTTTAGTTCTTACATAGGTGGTTGTATTATGAGTATCCCCAGTTTAGATGTTCATAAAGTTGTTAAGTGCGCAGAGCATAAAAAGGCTTTAGATGCAATATCTCTCAAACTTAAGAATAACATTATTGACTCAAGCTCTGAATACGATTTTCTTGGCGACACAATAATTTTCAATAAAGATAAAAAAAATAGGTTAACCCTCAAACTTTCAACATATGAACTAGAACTTATTTTCAAAGAAACACTGCTAGTCATTGATGAAGCTCCTGTATTGAAGTTTGCTGCCATTGACCCAACCGATGAAAATAACAACGAGCTGATTGATTTATTTTTATCCAAAGGTGGATTTATTTATATTAGAGAATACAAATCCGAGCCACATTATGAGTATGGCGACACTTCTCTATTTTTACATATACTTGACGCTACTCTTAAAGAGCTTAAATCTGCAAACAAAATATCCTATTAAATAAATTTTTGCTAACATAGCCCCGCGCCATGACAAGATTTTCTGTTCTAGATGCAAGGGCTATGTGTGAATATCTATAAACAAAAACCCCATCCGGTGATTTTTGTCATTTTTTAGCCATCTCAATTGCGGCATCAAAAAGTCGTTCAAGAATAAAATCAGGGTACTGTAATTTTTCTTGCTCGATATGAAGCTCATAAATTTTCCCTTCCCACTCCCATTTAAAATTAAATCCAGAAGCAGAAGGTGCGAAATGTGTTTTAGCTTTAGGGTTAGCGTAACCAGCAACAGTCAACACATCAAACTTAAAATCTTGAGGTTTAATACGCATAATCATATCCTTTGCCAAGTTCATCATTATTCTTCGCGATTATAAAACAATGAATAAAATCATTAAAGCATAGACGTTAAATATCCTCAAAATGTGATTAGTTGGGACATTGCGTCCTGATATACTCCTGCAAGTAATTGACCTGTGAGGTTATCTTGTCGATTCCACTTCGGAGACGGTAATAATGGAGTTCAGCATCTGCTGTAAGTCTAGGGCTTTCTCCATCGCCCATGCCGCTGGCT
This sequence comes from Escherichia coli DSM 30083 = JCM 1649 = ATCC 11775, assembly GCF_003697165.2. GTDB lineage: Bacteria > Pseudomonadota > Gammaproteobacteria > Enterobacterales > Enterobacteriaceae > Escherichia > Escherichia coli. The sequence continues at coordinate 1,233,813 of NZ_CP033092.2, read as the reverse complement.
CCGGTCGTTGACTTTGTACAGGTGGCGGCGACTTGCAGGCGCTTATGCCCAGCAGAAACATCAGCACGAAGACTTTCGATAGTCGCATTAGCATCAGCAAGCTCCTTTGTATATCTGGCATCGAGTTCAGCTACATTACGTTGACGCTTCTGCATATCAGCGATGATGGATGTGGCTTTATCGCGCTGTACTTTGTAGACGATGGCGTCATCACGGTAATTATCAACAGCCCATGACAAGCAGACGATGATGCAGATAACCAGAGCGGATATAATCACCGTTACTCTGCTCATACCTGAATCTCTTTGACCGTTCCGCCGGCTTCTTTGAATTTTGCAATCAGGCTGTCAGCCTTATGCTCAAACTGACCATAACCAGCTCCCGGCAGTGAAGCCCAGATATTGCTGCAACGGTCGATAGCCTGACGAATATCACCGCGATCAATCATCGGTAAAGCACCACGCTCTTTAATCTGCTGCAGTGCAACAGCATCCTGGCTTTTTGGAGAGAAGTCTTTCAGTCCAAGCTGTTTACGGTATGCATCCCACCAGCGGGAAAGAAGCTGGTAGCGCCCGGCAGCCGTTGATTTGAGTTTTGGGTTTAGCGTGACAAGTCTGCGAGGGTGATCGGAGTAATCAGTGAATATTTCTCCGCCCACAATGACGTCATAACCATGATTACGTGTCGGTTGTAGCCCATTATCCGTTCCTTCTGACCAGGCCACCATATCGAGGAAAGCTTTACGCTGAGGATTAAGATTTTGCATTTTTCACCCCTGTCAGTCGTTCCCAGAAGTACGTCAGTGCAACCGAACCCATCGCACCACTAATCCCCGCAGTTGCGAGAATCATGTAAATACTGAATCCACTTTCGATACTGATTAGGCCACCAATAACACCGGTGAATCCTGATACAACTATCTGAGCGAGGGCATTTATCCAGCTCCACGTTGCTTTACTCTGCTTCACATCAATCAGGTAACGGACAAGCCCCCCCCAACCTGCGATGATCAGCAAAACAAGCCAGAACGCTCCGGCAAGATTCTCTTTTTCGTGCATATGAATAGCCGCAGTTTCGCCTCCGACAGAAAATCGGAGCGTGAAATGATATGTTGATTTATTATTAATTCGAAAATTACATTCTAATTCATCAGGCATTGATGATTTTATAATAATAAAGGCCGTTCGTTACGGCCTTTATTATTGATATTTATTTTACATCCCAAGGTAGTTCCTCAAGAGAGAAGACTAATTCATTATCAATAATTTCGTATTCTGCATAACCTTCAACCTCTCCTGAGAAGTTATTGTCAACGCATCCTTCATAATAGCTATATGGTGCTATAAAGTGAAACCCATATTCATCTATCTCTGTGATTTCAAAATTGTAGTAATCGTAAGAATATCGAATATCATCATCAGAAATAGAACTAAGTACATAGTTATTAAATTTATCGGAATGCTTAACGATAAGTTCTGACAACGCGTCAAGATTCTCTGGAGAGATATTTCCTAACGGTAATCTGTACTCAACGGCATTAATCATACAACCTCCTTTTTAACTGATATGAGGTTATATAATGTGTTTCAGTACAAGTAAATAAAAACCCGCTCAACAGCGGGTTCGTGAAAATTATCAACGGCAGACATACAAAGCCCATCGTTGAGAAAATCTTATCCATATTTTTTGAAAAATGCAAGCTTCATGTCACTATCTTCGGCGAAAATCACTTATCTCGTCACCTTTCTCAATTGTGTTTCAGCATATGCTTCTTCCTGCCAGCACTTTGTTACTAGTTTATCAATTACGTCTGCATATCCTTTGTACCACTGATAATCAGTCAGGTCTGGAACCAGCTTCTGGACATGACGTCGTGCCAGTGTAGTCGGTAAACGGCTAAACCGGTTTCCATTGCAACGCCCACAAGTCTTATAAACAGGCGTGCCATGAAGCCGGGTTCTTTTTTCATCCAGGACAATACCTTTACCCTTACACCCTCTGCACGCCGTGCTGACTTCTCCCTTGCCATGACAATGCTGACACAGTTCCTTCACCCACTCTTCTTTGATAACGGATTCCCCGCTTCTGGAATGTTTCACCACTTCGCGCAATACATTATGAAATCCAGTACCAGTACAATGCTCACAGCGAGCCTTACTTGCCGCAGACCTGGAATAATCAGCAAAGGCAAAATTCACAAGGTAAGGGATGATCTGTAACCGGGTTTCTTCACTCAATTTGTTCAATGTCGGGTTATCCAGTGCCATCGCGTAATTGAGCAGGCCTTCAATCGCAAACTGAGGATCCTGAACACCAACTTTTGCCAGGAATAAGGCAAACCCAAGCGGTGCTTTCGACTGCACCATCCCCTGCGCAGCCATTACATCCGTAATTGTTAAACCACCCGAGCCTGTCGCCGATGCGTCATCGCTCAATTTTGGAGATTTTGGGGAGTAATATTTCGGTAAGGCTTCAAGGTTCATGCTCGTTCTCCACTTACACCAGTACGCCAATTGCCAGCGCACGATCGATAAAACGAAATATCAGCTCCAGCTGGGAGCCATACATCTCTTCAAATGCCACGGTATCCGCATGCAGCTCGTCGTGATGCTTTCTGCACAAAGGCAACACAAAAAGGTCATGCGCTTTTGTACCCATTCCACCCTGTCCGTGGCCTATCAGGTGGTGGGGATCATCAGCGGGCTTTCCACAACATGCACACGACTGTGTCTTAACCCAGCGCGTGTACTTTTCATTAACCCAGCGGCGACGTTTTGGGCGTAACATAAAAGACTCCGGCGACTCCGGATCCACTTTCAGCGCCAGCACCTTTTTCGCCTTATCCTGGATGATGCTGGTGGCAGGAACCGAAGGCACAAGGTCACTTTCCCGGGTGACAGACGGCACAACAGGCTTCGGTAATCTCAGTGCCTTACGGGCTGCACTTTCCGGTAAGGCATCCGCCAGATCATTACGAACCAGCCACCAGCACAGTTCCGGCATTGTCACAACGTGACTGTCATCAAAACCGAGATCCCGACGCACAACAGACAACACCCAGCGGGCACAGTTATCCGTTGCCATTGATTCCAGCCGTTCCGTGAACTGATCGCGAAGCAGGTTATCGCAGTGCCAGCACAGACGGATTGCGCCCGGCGCGTGTCGCATTGTGGTCATGTTCTCGCTGTGCCATCCGGAATGAGGCCACTGACAGCCCTTTTCACGAAGTAACCAGCTTTCAAGACATTCCACACCCCCCGCACGACGAATAACTGCCTCATTGCGGAACACGGCCCGAATGGCAGGATCATCCGCCAGCGGTTGTGATGCCGCCGGAACGGCACCACTGGCAAAAGATGAATAACGTTCCGGCTCAGGCTCCAGCAGGACACGCCCCTGCATAAACAGGGGCATCAGCTCTGAACCGGGCCTGAACAATACGATCCCCATACGCGGGGCAATTTCAGGGGTCAGTAGTGCTCTCACGGTCACCTCAATGAACGGTATCGAGCAGCTTTAACAGCTCAGGGAATCGGGATTCGAAGAAATGCGGCTGCGTCTCGCGCGGATTTGCAGGACTGGTGATGTTCTTGCCGAACATGCAGCCTTTCGCCGTCAGCGACCAGAATTTTTTGATGTTGTTAATCGCTGTACGGCTGTATCGTTCGCGCTGTTCGACGATCCCCAGCTTCGCCATCTGGTGATATGCCTGATTAGCCGTAAGGCGGATACCATACTGTTTCAGCAGTGCACTCAGCGACAGTGTCGGGCGACTTGAGCCATCAGGCGCGTCAGCAGGAGCATCAATGGCATAGCGCGGTGCCAGATTCGGTAAGCCAACAGCCTCCTGAAGCTTCTGACAGGCTCCAAGCACTGATGAGTTAGACAGGTTTAATTCCCGGCGCATAAAGTCCAGCAGGATCACGCCAGCCTGCATCTTGTCAGCAGCCTGCCCGGATAATTTTTCCGGTGTGCTGGTTACCATATCGAAAGTACGGATCACCTTCAGATGGAATGACGGGCTTATCCACATTGCATAGGCATACACCAGTTCTTTGCAGACATACGTCCCCTGGTTATTTCCGCCACGAATAACGTTAACTGGCTCTATATTGACCGAGTTGCAAATCTGCAACTCGCTTATTAAACGTTCAGTTTGCTCATTGCGGAGCCAGAATGCAGGCTTATGCTTATCCAGAGAACCGGCAGCCCTGTGCAGATCGTTCAGGCTGTAACGCCCATAAGCATCACGACGAACTTCAATACCATCAATAACCATCAGATTATTCATACTTCGTTTCTCCTCTTAATCAGGCAGCTGCACCCGCCGTTTTCTCGTACTTACTGATAGTGATCTCGACCTTCCCTTCCGGGATAACCGGTCCCCACTCCACCAGCATTCTTTTCACCTGACTGTCGTCTTCCCACACACCCGCGTGGGTCAGGGCGTCAAACAGCGCCTTGTTATAGTTGTCCAGATCGCGGATCCGGTTATCCGGAGGAAACAACACGATCTCCACTGAAGCAGGTGCCGACGTTGGTTTTGGCAGACGACGTAACTGCTCAACTATTGCTGCACACGCCGCGCTCTGGAATTTGCGCCCCGCCGCGCTTATCAGGCTCTTACCAGCAAACGCCCCTTTGTTGGGGTGTCGCCAGTACGTGTTCACGCTGGGCGGAAACGGCAGAATCAGCTTCATACTTTCAGGCCCCTCTCATGTAACCAGTGGGCTGCACGCAGCCTGGCGTTTTCCTTACCGGCAAGCAGTGAGCGGATAATCCCGACCGCCTCGCTGTCGTCGTCCTTCACCGCGGTATGAAGAGTGATACCCCGGGCCACGCCACGCTTTATCGTGATGACGCCTTTTTTCTCCAGTGCTCGAAGATGCTCCACCGCTGCATTCACTGAACGGTATCCCAGCATGGTTGCCACCTCCTGATTGGTTGGCGGGAAGCCACGTTCTTTCTGATAAGAAATCAGCATATCCAGCACCTGCTGCTGGCATTGAGTTAACGTCGTCATGCCGCCATCTCCCTGAGCAGTTTTTCCGCCTGCTGGCGAACCTGCGCCAGAAACGCCTCACCACATGCCTCAAGTTCATCGCGCCCGATGTAGCTGATTGCCGGTCCCTTCCAGGTCTTGTCAAAAACAGCAATAGCACCAGCGAAGAAAGCTCCTGTCGGCACCTGCTTCTCGTCTTTCGGGATAAACCAGACAGGCAGTTCAAAACCAATACGCCCGCGAATAAAAGCAATATGATCTGCATCTTCCGGCCACCACACTTCGCTGGTGGCAGCTTTGATCAGGAAAACATAGCGCCCGCCTTTATCACGCATGGCACTGGCATGCTTCATGATGTAACGCATGCCGGTGATGTATTGCCCCTCATGCTGACTGGCGCGGCTGTATGGGGGATTACCAAAGGCAGCACCTTTAAGCTCCGCAAGACGTTCTGACCAGTCATGCGCCAGCGCATTGTCTTCCGCCGTGTAATACGCGGCACATTTGGCGTTACCACCGTCGGTGAACAGATCCAGAACAAACGGGCCAAACAGGGTGTTAATTCCCCAGAAAATGTTGTCCGGCGTGCGCCACTGATCGCCCACTTCCTTCAGTTCATGGGCTGGTTTGTTCCGCAGCTCCACCAGCGCCTGGCAATATTTATTACTCATTAAGCCCCCACGTAATTCCCTGACAGATACCACTCTTCACCCGATGCAGCGCGCTTGCTGCTTTTCCGTAAGCACCGCTCACGACGCGCCAGAAAATTGTTTCGTTCTGGCTGGGAGTGGCTTTCACGGAATGCCGCCATCCACACGGTTGCAGCACGACGGTATAAACCCCTGGACTCCAGTTCTTCAGCCTGGCGGGTCAGGCACAAAATCACCCGTGGATCGTTAGTGCCGACATAGAAATTGCGCACAGGTCTGGTTTCTCGAACTGGTTGTGGTTCCGGTTCCTGCGCTCTCTCAGTCAGGCGCGGGAAATGTCTGCGTGTATCTCCTTCACAACGGTGAGCCACACGCCCACTCTGACGTAACTTGCTTGCTGACTGCAGAACGCGCTGTCGTGAGTAACCTGCAAAAGCATCCGCAATGTCACCGGAAGTACACCCCGGATGGGCTTCAATGAATTTCTGAACGTCATTTAACAGACTCATGATCACCCCCTGAATCCTGCCGGGATCTGGCTGTAGTCCACGTTGTCGTAACTGGCTTTGAAGTACGGGTCCTCGCGTTTTTCGGTGTACGTACTTACGGACGGCGATAAGCGCAGGGAAAGCTCATCCCATTTTTCCCGCAGCTTCGACGGGCTGAGCACGTTACGGCACCAGAACGGATCGCGGCTGACGCGGCTGTACATCTCGCAGATTTGTTTGTGAGTACGACCATCCTGCACACACATCAGGCGAATTTCGTTTGCCCAGGCTGTCCAGTTCGGTTCTTTGGGACGAACCACCTCGCCGTCACATTCGGCAGCCTGCTCGTACAGGGCGATGATTTTTTTCCAGAGCCACTGTGCGCAGGTCAAATCATCCTGCGTTCCCCACTGGCGCTTTTTAGGGCTGAATACAACAGCATCAGGATGGCGAGTTAAAAACTCCTGTTCAGCCGTCTGCGTGTCCGGTTGCGAAGCGTCCGGACGAGAAGTTTTTTTATCTGACGGATCATGTTTTGATTTTACTGACGGATCCCCGCCAGATTCTGACGGGTGAAAACCCGCTTTTTTGCCAGATTTCGACGCATCAAATTTTGACGGGGCAGATTTTGATGCGTCAGATTTTGACGGGTCAGAATCTGACAGTTGAGAAAATGCCGCTGCCTGAAGCTTCGCAACGTTAAGCTGATAAACATTCGACGCATTGCGGTTACCCTGGCGACGCGCCTTACGCGTTAACCAGCCTTCTGCTTCCAGCCGTGCGATAGCCGTTCTGACGGTACTCATCCCCGCGCCAATCTGGCGGGCAATGGTTTCAATTGATGGCCAGCACACACCTTCGTCATTACTGAAATCAGCCAGGCGGGCCATAATTGCCACGCTGGATAACTTCATGCCTGACGCAGCGCAACCATCCCATACATAGCCGGTTAATTTAGTGCTCATGACCGACCTCTATTTCCCTGAATTTACGACGAAACTGTTCGAGCGGACTGAAGCATTCATGCTCATAGCCTTCGCGGAGGTAGATAACCCGTTGTGTTTCCGGTTCCCAACGAATGACTCTGACGGGCACTCCGTAGTGATCTTTGAACCAGCGGTTAACTTGTCGCAAAGGACTGTCTCCTTCTGCCGGTTGAAATCACCCACAGCCCACTCAGCAAAGCTGTGGGTTACAATTTCCCTGTCACCTGGTACATTTACTGCATAGCAATACTCCACCTTCGCTTTTCCACCCGGTACAGGAAGCGCAATCAGTTGCGAGCGACGGTAGTGTGTTGTTAAACTGTTCATGCGTTAGTTTCTCCACAGTCACGACACGCCACGGCGCCCGGAGCTGCACACTCGCGGGCGTCACTACTTTCTGAAACGCAAAAGATTTTGTAGACCAGTGCTGCATGCTCCTGCAGCTTCGAAATTGAGAGGTACAGCTCATCGTTAATTGCTGTCTTCTCATGCGGTTCCACTACACCGTCTTCAATTGCTGAACGAATCTGTTTTGAATAACTGCCGATCTGTTCAATGACCTCCAGCAGGCGTTGGTTGATATCGGCGTTGTCCACATCCTCGACGTCAGGAAGAGACACAAAGACGCCATTTGCAGACTGCGCCACAGCATCAGCAATGAAGTGAGTGCCACCAGCACGCTGTAAAACCATTGCCCATCCCAGCGGGAAAATCTGATCGCCATCTGCACGAAGGCGGTTGAATAAAGCGTTTTCTGTTACATCGAGCCAGTCAGCCGCTTCAGCGTAACCACCCGGCAACGCCGCGATCGTTTTTCTGACAGCTTTCACGTACCACTCAGGCTGTTTTTCTATTTTCCAGTGATGCTTACCCACGATTAGCCTCATCGTTCTGTGGTTAAAAATTGAAAGTGTTCTGCTAATCTTTCGGATAGATATCCGGTCTTAAGTCAGATTTCGTAATTGCACCTGACGTGCATTGCTCAAGTTTTTTAGCCAGCACAAAACTGGCTTTTTTATAGCCATTGAAAACCAGCCGTAAGTAGCCAGGTGTTGAGCCAACTTTTCCGGCCAACTCGCCCTGCTGTTCTTTGGTTAAAGAGTCCCAATACGCTTTCATACAATGTGTACCTCCGGTGTACATATTACATGATTGAAATGAACCTTCAAGATACTTGTACCTTAACGGTACAAGGGTTTTAATTTCGTTATGAAAACAATCCATGACATCCGGCGGTCTAACGCCAGAAAACTGAGAGATGGTGTTGGCGGGAATTCTTCCTTTGCCACTATGATTGATCGCGAGCCAACCCAGACCAGCAGGTTTATGGGAGATGGTGCTACTAAAAATATCGGTGACAGCATGGCACGACACATCGAAAAATGTTTCGACCTGCCTGTCGGATGGCTCGATCAAGAACACCAGACAACGAACATCACAAAAAAACCTGATGTTTCAATCACTAATAAACAAATCACATTAGTCCCTGTCATATCATGGGTACAGGCCGGAGCATGGAAAGAAGTTGGATATTCTGAGGTTGATTTGAGCACAGCAGAAACGTATCCCTGCCCTGTACCCTGTGGGGAAATGACTTATATCTTGCGGGTGATAGGTGATTCAATGATTGATGAGTACCGCCCGGGAGACATGATTTTTGTCGATCCTGAAGTACCTGCCTGCCACGGTGACGACGTTATTGCATTGATGCACGATACAGGTGAAACCACCTTCAAAAGGTTGATAGAAGATGGGACACAGCGTTATCTCAAAGCGTTAAACCCAAACTGGCCTGAGCCTTACATTAAGATCAACGGTAATTGCTCTATAATTGGTACTGTGATTTTCTCAGGAAAACCAAGAAGATACAAAATCAAAGCCTAATCAATGTTTATGAACCTGCTTCGGCAGGTTTTTTTATACTTGACAATGTACCTTTGGGATACATAATGTACCCAAGAGAAACAACAAACAGGCAGGACGCCCACGAAGTAGCCGCCTGGGGCATATGAAGTCCAGGATGATTCGTTAGCAACAAAAAAGCGCCCTATAGGACGCTTCGCTCTTTAACAATCTGGATGACTTATTACTCAGATTTGAACTTTGGTTCTGGCAAAAGAGGAGGAGTTGAGTCCTCGAATCGTAGCCAGTGCTCCCAGATATCGTGGGATTGTAATTCCAGAAGACCAATTTGACGTGATGCAACTGCAGTGCCAGCTATAGTTCCTCCTGCATAATCAACCTGGACGGACTTTGACGCTTTCTCAATTAATTCTGTCCAAGCTTCACTTTCCGCGTTAAAAGAAGCAGTTAATTCCTGCAGACGCTGTGGATCATCCTTGTTGTCTTGTTTCAAACGATTCAGGGCGGCCACCGAATACTTATTCTTAACCCAACTAACCTGAGCTAACTGAACTCTCTGACAAGCGTCCATATCAGTAGTTGTTTCCTGAGGCATATCAAAGCAGGAAATAAAAAAAGTCTCAACACCATCATTTAGACTACTGCTCGGCTGGTTCAAAGCATCAGAAGCATTGGATGCTATCGGTATTATCAGTGCTACCGACAGAATCAAACGTTTAACATAAATCGCTCCCATTTAATTATCCCCTCTAAGAACAGAGTCATCCAGATTAGCCGAATCCTTGTTGTTGGGGAATAACCAGGCCCACCTCGCCTGATGTGGCTAAAAGCAGGCACATAACAGCTAAGTATTTTCAACCAGAGAGAATCCTTAGCGTTGTGGTGAATGCGGCTCAGCGCACGCGGGTTAAGGTTGAGGCTGACAGTCGACCTTCTGTGGATACCCACCCGCCTGGTGTGCAACCTTCGCCAGGCACCGGGAGGCACCCGGCACCACAACTTTATGCTGTGTGTAGTCCTGGCGGTACCAGCTTGTACCCTTGCTTCCGGCTGGTACCGCTCTTTTTACAAAACAGAGAAGAGCATCACCGGACGACGGGCTCATAACCCAATCCACCCGGGCGGCTGCCACCGCAGGTGTTCTTCTCTGTTTTGTGGAGAAACCAACCGACCTTGCAGGGTCGATATGATGAGGAGCAGCAAAATGGCTAGCGAACGCAGTACCAACGTGCAGGAATTTATCGGGGAGCTGGACGGCGGCGTATTTGAAACCAAAATCGGCGCAGTTCTCAGTGAAGTCGCTTCCGGTGTGATGAACACGAAAACCAAAGGTAAGGTCTCGCTCAACCTGGAAATCGAACCGTTTGATGAGAACCGTGTGAAAATAAAACACAAACTCTCATATGTTCGTCCGACTAACCGCGGGAAAATTTCCGAAGAAGACACCACCGAAACGCCGATGTATGTCAATCGCGGTGGTCGCCTGACTATTCTGCAGGAAGACCAGGGACAATTACTGACTCTTGCCGGTGAACCTGACGGAAAACTCCGCGCAGCAGGTCATTAATATCGTTCTTAATTAACTGATTATTTATCTCATCACTGAATATCTTTATATAGTGAGGACTTATTATGTCTCAGAACTTAGACGCAACCGCAATTAATCAAATCCATGCCCTTATTTCTGCTCAGGGTGTTAATGAAATTATCAGTAAGATTGGTGCCGACGCAGTGGCATTACCTGAAAATTTCCGCATTCATGATCTGGAAAAATTTAATTTAAATCGCTTCCGTTTCCGTGGTGCGCTTTCCACTGCCAGCATCGATGACTTTACCCGTTATTCTAAAGATCTTGCGGATGAAGGCACCCGCTGCTTTATCGATGCCGATAATATGCGTGCCGTCAGTGTGCTTAACCTGGGTACTATTGATGAGCCTGGTCACGCAGATAACACCGCCACTCTCAAACTGAAAAAGACAGCACCGTTCTCTGCTCTGTTGTCTGTTAACGGCGAGCGTAACTCCCAGAAGTCACTGGCAGAATGGATTGAAGACTGGGCCGACTACCTTGTGGGCTTTGATGCTAATGGTGATGCCATTCAGGCAACAAAAGCGGCTGCGGCAGTCCGTAAAATCACGATTGAAGCAAACCAGACCGCTGATTTTGAAGACAATGACTTCAGCGGCAAACGCTCCCTGATGGAGTCTGTCGAAGCGAAGACCAAAGATATTATGCCAGTGGCATTTGAATTTAAATGCGTTCCGTTTGAAGGCCTGAAAGAACGTCCGTTTAAATTACGCCTCAGCATTATCACTGGCGATCGTCCTGTACTGGTTCTGCGCATTATTCAGCTGGAAGCAGTGCAGGAAGAAATGGCTAACGAATTTCGTGATCTGCTTGTTGAGAAATTCAAGGACAGCAAAGTAGAAACCTTTATTGGTACTTTTACCGCCTGATTTCATTACTGCAAATGCCCCTGCGGGGGCATTTATGGAAACGTAATTGACTCAATAATCGCCGGATGGTGAGGGCTTTCTTTTACCAGAATTCAGCGCGGTGCAGCGCATATACGTGGAGAACAAAATGTCATTTATTAAAACTTTTTCCGGGAAGCATTTTTATTATGACAGGATAAATAAAGACGACATCGTTATTAACGATATCGCGGTTTCTCTTTCAAATATCTGTCGCTTTGCAGGACATCTTTCACATTTCTACAGCGTCGCCCAACATGCGGTGCTTTGCAGCCAACTGGTACCGCAGGAATTTGCTTTTGAAGCGTTAATGCATGATGCAACAGAAGCGTATTGCCAGGACATCCCGGCGCCACTGAAACGCCTTCTTCCTGACTATAAACGGATGGAAGAAAAAATAGACGCCGTAATCCGTGAGAAATACGGGTTACCCCCGGTTATGAGTACGCCCGTGAAATATGCCGATCTCATCATGCTGGCAACCGAACGCCGCGATCTCGGGCTTGATGATGGCTCTTTCTGGCCCGTACTGGAAGGTATCCCGGCAACAGAGATGTTCAAAGTTATTCCACTGTCGCCAGGCCATACCTATGGGATGTTTATGGAACGCTTTAAAGAGTTAACTGAGTCGTAAAAATCAGCACGTACGAATTCAAACTCTGCCATAAAAGAACATATAAGTAATTTATTAACATATAGATATAGGTTATATTACAAATTGAAAAATTATTGGAGAGCAACAATGAATCAAAATCCATTCTCATTCTATGACTTTCTTGGATATTTAATACCAGGTGGTTTTTTTATCCTATTAATGTATTTCTGTGGTTTGACATTCGATCTAGATATTGTTATTGACTTAAGTGAATTGCTCAGAGGTCAAAGTCAAATCTTTGGCATTTTGAACTACGCTTCAATAGTTATTATATCTTATATAGCTGGACATTTTATTTCTATCACGTCAGCATTTTTTATCGAAAAATACATGAATAAAGAATTAGGATATCCTTCCAAATATCTATTTAAAAAATTGATAGATACCTCAGAAAGCATTTGTAGCCCATCATGCGATGAGAGAAGCGCTGATAAAAAAACAAAAATAAAGAATCGCATAATCAAATGCGTATTATGTCCAATAATACTATGGGATTTTATAACACAAAAACTATGTTATTCTCAATCTCTACCATTTCATTTAGCTAATACAACATGGTTAATGATCAAAGAAGGTTATGAGAAAAAGTTCATAACAAATCGCCAATTATTACAAGATAAAAACGGACTTGATGATGATCTCTTCAGATTGGCATATCATTATGTTTATGAGTTTTCAAAACAACATCAAACAAAAATTCAAAACTATGTTGCATTATATGGTTTTTGCAGAAACATATGTTTAATCTTTATAATTTCATTTTGGGTATCAGTTCCAACCTTTATTTATCGATTATGTACTCATAGTGATTATCTTTATAGTTTACTTTCAATAATGCTTAGCTTTTTCTTCGTCTATGTTTTCTATGTTGGTTTTGTTAAATTTTATAGAAGATATACTTTAGAAGTATTAATGGCATTTGCTGTACTTCAAAGTAACGACACTATTCGTTAATAATGTTGCTCCCGTGTGCAGACGGGATAATGGAGAAACGTATGCTGAACCTCGATTGTGTTCCTATCTCAACTTATTGCAAAGAAACTGGCGAAACTCCTGAAGCAATAAACAAACGTGTACAGCGCGGTGTTTGGCGTGAAGGTGTTCAGGTTTTAAAGGTTGAAGGCGTTAAGGAGAGGTGGATTGATCTTAGTGAGGTTGCAAAATGGGCCAGACAAAACTGCTCAAACTACCGCGCGGCGTAACAATCAGGAAACACCACCAGGGAGAAACGATCAATATAACTTTCACCTACAAAGGAGTTAGATGTCGTGAGCCGCTTTCCAATCTGGAAGTAACACCAAAGAACATTAAATACGCCGAGCGTACACTCGGCGAAATCCATAATAAGATCGAAAGGGGAACATTCATTTATGCAGAATATTTTCCCCGTTCTGCTCGTTTGAAAATTTTTGGTAATGCTGCTGCAAGCAAAACGGTAAAGATGTACCTGGACGAATATCTTGAAATCTGCGAAACAAGAAAACTTTCACCCTCTACGATTGGTGGCTATAAAAAATGCCGTAGTGCGTTAGCCTCACTTCACATTTGCCCTGCAAGTGAATTAACACCAGCAACCCTGAAAGCGTGGATTCAAAGCCAGAAAACAACCTTAAAAACCATTCGCAACCAGTTATCTTTCCTACGGTCAGCACTTGATGAAGCCGTGACCGATGGGGTACTTCAAATTAACCCCGTATCGTTAGTAACAGCTTCGCGCTACCAAAGTGATAAGTCAGAAGCAGAAAGCAGCTATGTGGTTGATCCGCTATCACCAGCAGAAGTTGATGCATTACTAGCAGCAGCCGGAAACAAACAATGGGAAAATCTGTTCCGGTTCGCCATACATACAGGCCTGCGTAGTTCTGAATTATGTGCCCTACGATGGCATGATATCGACTTTGTTGGAAAAACAGCCCATGTTCAGAGCGCAAGTGTTGTCGGAGTTATCAAAGGAACAAAGACAAAAGCCGGTACCCGTAAAGTTGAACTGACTGAAGAAGCAATGTTGGCGTTGATAAACCAGAAGCCATTTACATTCATGAAGGATGCTACTGTCTTTGAAGATCCAAAGACCAATAAACCCTGGGCAAGTGCTGATGCAATTAGGAAAAAAGCATGGGTGCCAACATTGCGAAAAGCAGGTATTCGTTACAGAAACCCATATCAAACCAGGCATACATTCGCCACCAGCCATATCAGCCGGGGAGCAAACCTGTTTTGGCTTGCGGCTCAAATGGGCCATAAAGGGCCTGAAATGTTATTCAGGCACTATGGACAATACTTGAAAGAGTATGATGGGAGGGCAAGTATCAAGGATAAAAAGGCTTTATTTTAAGTCATTATGCCAATCGTCTACTGTTTGAAACCAAATTTTTAACCTTTGCATAAAGGTACGATCCTTTTTGGGAGGGTGGTACCTTTGAAAAGAAGTATGTAACGCTTCGATAACTCCCATACAAGCATCAATTACTTCTTGTGCTTTAACCGGGCGATCGGCATCTGAAAGCTTGTGAGCGACCTCACAATCCAGAGTTGCTTTCTCTAGTACAGATGAGAACACCTCGTCAGGTATATACAGTCCTCTGCTTTCCAAAATGCAAATCAGTTTGGAAACTTGTTGAGCTTTAGCCAAGATAGTTAACAAGTATGAAACAGAAGCCTTTGTTCTATCCTTTTGCAACCTTAACAATCGATGCTTTGATGCTCTAATTTTAGGTTGAGTTGTCTGACTGAGCCAATAGTTAGAAGAAATATCAGAAATTTCAATAACTAACTTTGAAATAGCATCAATAATTGATTTCGATTCAGAACGTGTCGCCAGTTTTACAGAATTATTGTACGCAACTCGCCATCCAATGAAAACTAAGCAGACGCTAACTACTGTGATACACCACGAATACTGTCCTATTTGTGCTACTAATGACATTGGTTCCGTACTGATCAACTATCGCCTCTTATACTCTTTCTGGTTGTGCTAAATCAATAAATTTATCAATCTGTTCTTTGTAGAACGGAACATCACTTTTTATAATCAAACGTGCTTTAACGTTGGCTTTAGGTATCCCTTCCTTACGGATGAGACCTCCAAACGCCTCTTCTAAGAAAGAGGAACCAACACCCAGTGCTATACCGCGAAAATCAACCACAATCTCCTGTTCAGTACCCTTCAGCGCAGGCACCAAAAACTCTCTACGAAATCTTTCCGCACTGTGTGGGCTATCCGTTGTGTAACGTCCGAAAGGTGTTCTGGAGAACTCCTTCGCTATGACGATATTTCTCATAAAATCATCTCCTGGGAACCAGCGACCATTGTAGTAAAGTACCCGGTATGTACTCAGCTAGCTTCTCACATCGAGGACTACTGTCATTAGAATTATAGCTATAACGAGCCCTTCCTATTAGTATCAGAAGTGTCTCATTATCCTCACAACCTGCCCCAATAGGTCTCTTGATATCTTCAGAGCCATTTCCCCGTCCGGAACCAACAAAGCGGGATTCCCCTACTAACATAGCTCTTTCCACAGAAGATACTTCGTTTTGAATGCTATGACCATCACCATTAGGCACGAAACTTCTATAAATCCCCAATCCAAGGTCACAAACGATAAAAACGACTTTATTTTCATCACGATTGAACCAAGCGCACTGCCACCATCGTTTACCTTTGAGAAGCTGAATATCTGACTCGAACCCCTCATCTTCATACGCATGATGAGAAACATTGAGCAAAGCTTCACTAATCGCTGTCAGCAGTAAGCCTAACTGTTCATTATTAAGCAGAGCACTTTTCTGCAGCATGAGTACTGTTTCAACAATATGCTCGTAAGGTTCGACAGCTGACTGAAAGTATCGTTCCTCCCTCGTAAGTGCATTCAGTTTCTCTTCTGTGCCAGCAAGCAAAGCACGAGCAAGTCCAGTACCAACGATCCATCTATGCCCAGATGGGTTATCATCCTTTTTAGGCCATTTAAAACGTATAAAATTAGGGTCCCGGGTTAAAAATTGAGCTCTATTTACTATGGCAAAGAACAGTACCGATGCCGCAGCTGAGGCAAATTTTACCTTGGACAAATCAACTATAACTCGACCTTTATTTTTTACTCCAATCGATTCAATCGAGTTGATGAAGTTCAATGTCCCAGCCCTAGAATCATCTGAGTAAATGCAAAATTTGCTTGGGGGTACCAGTATGGTCATAGCGATGTCATTCTTATACGATGGATTTATAGATTATCTACTATTCATAGTTGGTTATGAAGACTGGGATATAACAGTAAAAGATACGTGTAAGATCCGCAAGATAGTTAATGTCGAAAAAATCATTAATTACATCAAGTTAGTGATATTTGGACTCGGGTTCAACTCCCGCCAGCCAATCATGATTGGACGGTGTAAGGACTACACCAACAAAAACAGGAAGTTATAAGTCTCAGCAGGACACCGACCAGACGGTGAGGAGACAAAAAAGGATACGCAACGGAGTCGCGACTCCCTATGACATTAAAGCCCGCTGATGCGGGCTTTTTTATTGGTCCTGACCCGCCCTGAATAGAATTCATCCAATTACAGTCCAGACATATACAGTATCCCTCAGCTCAGTATCAGCTTCTCGACAAATGGTCACTGTTATTTACCCGTTGCCAGAAAGAGAATAATTTGCCCCCATAGCCAGCCTTCCCGGAATCTGTATATTCATTAATATTGTTATCGATTCCATCAAGTAACATAGGTTGGATGCGATTGATCTTACTCACATTAGTCGACACGGAACTCAGTAAGTTGAACTCTGAAAAAGCAGTTTAAATAGCATTTAAACAAATGCCACCAGTTCGAAAAAGAGTATAAGCACACTTAATATATTGTTTTAATTATTCATTTCCTTTCAACCCAATTCTTATCCCTCACATTATTTGTTATTAATTTGTTGTTTTTGATCACAATAAGAAAACAATATGTAACTTTTATGCGCACTTTTCAGAAATGTAGATATTTTTAGATTATGGCTACGAAATGAGCATCGCCATGTCACCCTACATCTCATAAGAGGATCGCTTCTGATGAATGCACTGACCGCCGTACAAAATAACGCTGTCGATTCAGGCCAGGACTATAGCGGATTCACTCTCATCCCGTCGGCGCAATCCCCGCGTCTGCTGGAACTCACCTTCACCGAACAGACGACCAATCGGTTCCTCGAACAGGTTGCCGAGTGGCCCGTGCAGGCGCTGGAGTACAAATCGTTTCTGCGTTTTCGGGTAGGCAAAATTCTCGACGATCTGTGTGCGAATCAGCTGCAACCGCTGCTGTTGAAGACCCTGTTAAACCGCGCTGAAGGTGCGCTGTTGATCAATGCGGTGGGTATCGATGATGTCGCGCAGGCGGATGAGATGGTGAAGCTGGCGACGGCGGTGGCGCATCTGATTGGTCGCTCCAATTTTGACGCCATGAGCGGTCAGTATTACGCGCGTTTCGTGGTGAAAAATGTTGATAACTCAGACAGCTATCTTCGTCAGCCGCACCGCGTAATGGAGCTGCACAACGACGGCACTTACGTTGAAGAGATCACTGATTACGTGCTGATGATGAAAATCGACGAGCAAAACATGCAGGGCGGTAACTCGCTGCTGCTGCATCTCGATGACTGGGAACATCTGGACCACTTTTTCCGCCATCCGCTGGCGCGCCGTCCGATGCGCTTTGCCGCGCCGCCGAGCAAAAACGTCAGCAAAGATGTCTTCCATCCGGTGTTCGATGTCGATCAGCAGGGCCGCCCGGTGATGCGCTATATCGACCAGTTTGTCCAGCCGAAAGACTTCGAAGAAGGCGTGTGGTTGAGCGAGCTTTCGGACGCCATTGAAACCAGTAAAGGCATTCTTTCTGTACCCGTTCCCGTTGGCAAATTCCTGTTGATTAACAACCTGTTCTGGCTGCACGGTCGCGACCGCTTTACTCCGCACCCGGATCTGCGCCGTGAACTGATGCGTCAGCGTGGCTATTTCGCTTACGCCACTCACCACTACCAGACGCATCAGTAAGCGCAAAGGAATTGAGCGGATGTATGATTTTTTGATTATTGGCGGCGGCATCATCGGCATGTCGACCGCCATGCAACTAATTGATGTTTATCCGGATGCCCGCATAGCGTTGCTGGAAAAAGAGCCCGGCCCGGCCTGTCACCAGACGGGCCACAACAGTGGCGTAATCCATGCCGGGGTCTATTACACGCCCGGCAGCCTGAAGGCGCAGTTTTGCCTGGCAGGAAACCGCGCCACCAAAGCCTTTTGCGATCAAAACGGTATTCGCTACGACAACTGCGGCAAGATGCTGGTCGCCACGTCTGAACTCGAAATGGAACGGATGCGCGCCTTATGGGAACGCACGGCGGCGAACGGAATCGATCGCGAGTGGTTAAACGCCGAAGAGCTGCGCGAGCGCGAACCAAATATCACCGGGCTGGGCGGTATTTTTGTGCCGTCCAGCGGCATTGTCAGCTACCGCGAAGTGACGGCGGCAATGGCAAAAATTTTTCAGGCCAGAGGCGGTGAGATTATCTATAACGCCGAAGTCAGCGCCCTCAGTGAGCATAAAAACGGCGTGGTGATATGTACCCGTCAGGGCGGTGAATATGAAGCATCGACGCTGATTAGCTGTTCCGGGCTGATGGCTGACCGGCTGGTGAAAATGCTCGGCCTCGAACCGGGCTTTATTATCTGCCCGTTCCGCGGCGAGTATTTCCGCCTTGCGCCGGAGCATAACCAGATTGTTAACCACCTGATTTACCCCATTCCCGACCCGGCAATGCCGTTTTTGGGCGTGCATCTCACCCGCATGATCGACGGCAGTGTGACCGTCGGGCCAAACGCGGTGCTGGCTTTCAAACGCGAAGGCTATCGTAAGCGCGACTTCTCATTTAGCGACACGCTGGAAATTTTGGGCTCGTCGGGGATTCGCCGGGTGCTGCAAAACCATCTACGCTCAGGACTGGGCGAGATGAAAAACTCGCTGTGCAAAAGCGGCTATCTGCGGCTGGTGCAAAAGTATTGTCCCCGGCTTTCGTTAAGCGATCTCCAGCCCTGGCCCGCCGGTGTGCGGGCGCAGGCGGTATCGCCGGACGGCAAGCTGATTGACGATTTTCTGTTTGTCACCACCCCGCGCACGATCCACACCTGTAATGCGCCCTCCCCGGCAGCGACATCAGCAATTCCTATTGGTGCGCATATTGTCAGCAAGGTACAAACGCTGTTGGCAAGCCAGAGTAACCCCGGACGCACGCTGCGAGCGGCACGTAGTGTGGATGCCTTACACGCCGCATTTAATCAATAACCTTTGAAAACAGGATGTAGCGATGAAACTTAACGACAGTAACTTATTCCGCCAGCAGGCGTTGATTAACGGGGAATGGCTGGACGCCAACAATGGCGAGGTCATCGACGTCACCAATCCGGCGAACGGCGACAAGCTGGGTAGCGTGCCGAAAATGGGCGCTGATGAAACCCGCGCCGCTATCGACGCCGCCAACCGCGCCCTGCCCGTCTGGCGTGCGCTCACTGCCAAAGAACGCGCCAACATTCTGCGCAACTGGTTCAATTTAATGATGGAGCATCAGGACGATTTAGCGCGCCTGATGACCCTCGAACAGGGCAAACCACTGGCTGAAGCGAAAGGCGAAATCAGCTACGCCGCCTCATTTATTGAGTGGTTTGCAGAAGAAGGCAAACGTATTTATGGCGACACCATTCCCGGTCATCAGGCCGATAAACGCCTGATTGTTATCAAGCAGCCGATTGGCGTCACCGCGGCTATCACGCCGTGGAACTTCCCGGCGGCGATGATTACCCGTAAAGCCGGTCCGGCGCTGGCGGCAGGCTGCACGATGGTGCTGAAGCCCGCCAGTCAGACGCCGTTCTCTGCGCTGGCGCTGGCAGAACTGGCGATTCGCGCGGGCGTTCCGGCTGGCGTGTTTAACGTAGTCACCGGTTCGGCGGGCGCGGTCGGTAACGAACTGACCAGCAACCCGCTGGTGCGCAAGCTGTCGTTTACCGGCTCGACCGAAATTGGCCGTCAGTTAATGGAACAGTGCGCGAAAGACATCAAAAAAGTGTCGCTGGAGCTGGGCGGCAACGCACCGTTTATTGTCTTTGACGATGCCGATCTCGATAAAGCCGTGGAAGGCGCGCTGGCCTCGAAATTCCGTAACGCCGGGCAAACCTGCGTCTGCGCCAACCGCCTGTATGTGCAGAACGGCGTGTATGACCGCTTTGCCGAAAAATTGCAGCAGGCGGTGAGCAAACTGCACATCGGCAACGGGCTGGAGAAAGGCGTCACCATCGGGCCGCTGATCGATGAAAAAGCGGTAGCAAAAGTGGAAGAGCATATTGCCGATGCGCTGGAGAAAGGCGCGCGCGTGGTTTGCGGCGGTAAAGCACATGAACGCGGCGGTAACTTCTTCCAGCCGACCATTCTGGTGGACGTTCCGGCTAACGCCAAAGTGTCGAAAGAAGAGACGTTTGGCCCCCTCGCCCCGCTGTTCCGTTTTAAAGATGAAGCCGATGTGATTGCGCAAGCCAATGACACCGAATTTGGCCTTGCAGCCTATTTCTACGCCCGTGATTTAAGCCGCGTCTTCCGCGTGGGCGAAGCACTGGAGTACGGCATCATCGGCATCAACACCGGCATTATTTCCAATGAAGTGGCCCCGTTTGGCGGCATTAAAGCCTCGGGTCTGGGTCGTGAAGGTTCGAAGTATGGCATCGAAGATTACTTAGAAATCAAATATATGTGCATCGGTCTTTAACTGGAGAATGCGAATGAGCAGCAATAAAGAGTTAATGCAGCGCCGCAGTCAGGCGATTCCCCGTGGCGTTGGGCAAATTCACCCGATTTTCGCTGACCGCGCGGAAAACTGCCGGGTGTGGGACGTTGAAGGCCGTGAGTATCTTGATTTCGCGGGCGGGATTGCGGTGCTCAATACCGGGCACCTGCATCCGAAAGTGGTTGCGGCGGTGGAAGCGCAGTTGAAAAAACTGTCGCACACCTGCTTCCAGGTGCTGGCTTACGAGCCGTATCTTGAACTGTGCGAGATTATGAATCAGAAGGTGCCGGGCGATTTTGCCAAGAAAACTCTGCTGGTTACGACCGGTTCCGAAGCGGTGGAAAATGCGGTGAAAATCGCCCGCGCCGCCACTAAACGTAGCGGTACTATCGCCTTTAGCGGTGCGTATCACGGGCGCACGCATTACACACTGGCGCTGACCGGCAAGGTGAATCCATACTCTGCGGGCATGGGGCTGATGCCGGGTCATGTTTATCGCGCGCTTTATCCTTGCCCGCTGCACGGCATAAGCGAGGATGACGCTATCGCCAGCATCCACCGGATCTTCAAAAATGACGCCGCGCCGGAAGATATCGCCGCCATCGTGATTGAGCCCGTTCAGGGCGAAGGCGGTTTCTACGCCGCGACGCCAGCCTTTATGCAGCGTTTACGCGCGCTGTGTGACGAGCACGGGATCATGCTGATTGCCGATGAAGTGCAGAGCGGCGCAGGGCGTACCGGCACGCTGTTTGCGATGGAGCAAATGGGCGTGGCACCAGATCTCACCACCTTTGCGAAATCGATCGCGGGCGGCTTCCCGCTGGCGGGCGTCACCGGGCGCGCGGAAGTGATGGATGCCGTCGCTCCAGGCGGTCTGGGCGGCACCTATGCCGGTAACCCGATTGCCTGCGTAGCGGCGCTGGAAGTGTTAAAAGTGTTTGAGCAGGAAAATCTGCTGCAAAAAGCCAACGATCTGGGGCAGAAACTGAAAGACGGATTGCTGGCGATAGCCGAAAAACATACTGAGATCGGCGACGTACGCGGGCTGGGAGCGATGATTGCCATCGAGCTGTTTGAAGATGGCGATCACAGCAAACCGGACGCCAAACTCACCGCCGAGATCGTGGCGCGTGCCCGCGATAAAGGCCTGATTCTTCTCTCCTGCGGCCCGTATAACAACGTGCTGCGCATCCTTGTACCGCTCACCATTGAAGACGCTCAGATCCGTCAGGGTCTGGAGATCATCAGCCAGTGTTTTGCTGAGGCGAAGCAGTAGATCCGTACCCATGCCGGAGGCGACGCTGCGCGTCTTGTCCGGCCTACGCGAATCCAGGTCGGATAAAGCGTTTACGCTGCATCCGACAATCTGTATGTGAACAGGAATAAATCTATGTCGGCCGGATAAGGCGGAGCCGCTCTCCGGTAAAAAGAATCAATAACAATTACACGCGTGACCCGACGCGGGAAATGTCGGGGCGCTCTCCCAAGTGACACACTTTCGAGAGGATTCAGGATGGGGCAATCATCGCAACCACATGAGTTAGGCGGCGGGCTGAAGTCACGCCACGTCACCATGTTGTCTATTGCCGGTGTTATCGGCGCAAGTCTGTTTGTCGGTTCCAGCGTCGCCATCGCCGAAGCGGGCCCGGCGGTATTACTGGCCTATCTGTTCGCCGGATTACTGGTGGTTATGATTATGCGGATGTTGGCGGAAATGGCAGTTGCCACGCCCGATACCGGTTCGTTTTCCACCTATGCCGATAAAGCCATTGGCCGCTGGGCGGGCTATACCATCGGCTGGTTGTACTGGTGGTTTTGGGTACTGGTTATCCCACTTGAAGCCAACATCGCCGCCATGATCCTGCACTCGTGGGTTCCAGGCATTCCCATCTGGTTATTTTCCCTCGTCATTACCCTCGCCTTAACCGGCAGTAATTTATTAAGCGTTAAAAACTACGGCGAATTTGAGTTCTGGCTGGCGCTGTGTAAAGTCATCGCTATCCTGGCCTTTATTTTCCTTGGTGCAGTCGCAATTAGCGGTTTTTACCCGTATGCCGACGTGAGCGGTATTTCAAGATTGTGGGATAGCGGCGGCTTTATGCCCAACGGCTTCGGTGCGGTATTAAGCGCGATGTTGATCACCATGTTCTCGTTTATGGGCGCAGAAATTGTCACCATTGCCGCCGCGGAATCCGACACGCCGGAAAAACATATTGTCCGCGCCACCAACTCGGTTATCTGGCGTATCTCTATTTTCTATTTGTGTTCTATTTTTGTCGTTGTGGCATTAATCCCGTGGAATATGCCAGGGCTGAAAGCCGTTGGTTCTTATCGCTCGGTTCTGGAATTGCTCAATATTCCTCATGCGAAATTAATCATGGACTGCGTGATATTACTTTCCGTAACCAGTTGCCTGAACTCGGCGCTGTATACCGCTTCCAGGATGCTCTACTCCTTAAGCCGTCGCGGTGATGCTCCCGCGGTAATGGGTAAAATCAACCGCAGTAAAACCCCGTACGTAGCGGTGTTACTCTCCACCGGCGCGGCATTCTTAACGGTGGTGGTGAACTATTACGCGCCTGCGAAGGTGTTTAAATTTCTGATCGACAGCTCCGGCGCTATCGCCCTGCTGGTTTATTTAGTCATCGCCGTTTCACAATTGCGGATGCGCAAAATTCTGCGAGCAGAAGGAAGCGAAATTCGCCTGCGGATGTGGCTTTATCCGTGGCTCACCTGGCTGGTAATCGGTTTTATTACCTTTGTGTTGGTAGTGATGCTATTCCGCCCGGCGCAACAGTTAGAAGTGCTCTCCACCGGCTTATTAGCGATTGGGATTATCTGTACCGTGCCAATTATGGCTCGCTGGAAAAAGCTGATAATGTGGCAAAAAACACCCATTCATAATACGCGCTGATAATGATCAGGAGTCACACCATGACCATTACCTCTCTGGATGGCTATCGCTGGCTGAAGAACGATATTATTCGCGGCAATTTTCAGCCGGATGAAAAATTACGGATGAGTTTGCTGACATCGCGTTATGCACTTGGCGTCGGACCGTTGCGGGAGGCGCTTTCGCAACTGGTGGCAGAACGACTGGTCACGGTGGTGAATCAAAAAGGGTATCGGGTGGCGTCTATGTCAGAGCAGGAGCTGCTCGATATTTTCGACGCCCGCGCCAATATGGAAGCGATGCTGGTGAGTCTGGCGATTGCCCGCGGTGGCGATGAATGGGAGGCAGACGTTCTTGCGAAGGCGCATCTGCTCAGTAAGCTTGAGGCCTGTGACGCCAGTGAGAAAATGCTTGATGAGTGGGATCTGCGTCATCAGGCGTTTCATACTGCAATTGTGGCGGGCTGTGGTTCTTACTATTTGCTGCAAATGCGTGAACGGTTGTTTGATCTGGCAGCGCGTTATCGATTTATCTGGCTGCGGCGAACAGTGCTTTCGGTGGAAATGCTGGAAGATAAACACGATCAGCACCAGACCCTGACTGCGACGGTACTGGCGCGAGATACCGCGCGCGCCAGTGAGTTAATGCGCCAGCATTTACTGACGCCAATTCCCATTATCCAGCAGGCGATGGCTGGCAATTAACTACTCTTCAGGAATACGCAACACTTGCCCCGGGTAAATTTTATCCGGGCTTTTTAGCATCGGTTTATTCGCTTCGAAGATTTTATTGTACAGATTAGCGTTACCGTAGACCTGTTTGGAAATGGCACTCAGAGTGTCGCCAGACTTAACGGTATAAAACTGGCTGGCAGTGGCTGGTGTCGCCGTTTTCACCTGATCATCGACACTGGCAATACCGGAAATATTCCCCACCGCAACAAGGATTTTCTCCTTCGCCTCCTGACTTAAGCCGTCACCCGTGACCGTCGCTTTGCCGTCGGCAATTTGAATGTTCACTTTATCGGCATCAGGTATACCGGTTTTGTTCAGATGCTCCTGCACCTTCTTCGCCTGATCGTCTTTATCGTGCTGACCTGTAACCGCGTCCCAGAGTTTTTCTCCGGCATCTTTCACAAAATTGAACAGACCCATAGCTACCTCATTCGTTAACGGAAACACTCAGAAAGTGTAGCAGAGGAACGCGGCGCGTTAACGCCGCGGGGGTGAACACAGGTTTAATCGCGGGTTTGCACCCAGAACGCGTGAATCAAACCGGGGATATACCCAAGCAGTGTCAGCAGAATATTAATAATGAACGCCCAACCGAACCCTTTACCGAGCAGCACGCCGAGCGGCGGCAGAATGATGGTGATGACGATTCTCCAGAAACCCATATGTACTCCCTATAAGAAAATTACTCATTGTTTAAAAAGAGATTTTATCTCTTAAGCGTAGTAATTTTAGCGGAGCCTGCCAGTTTCAGCTTACGCTTTTACTCTCATTTACGCTGCTGAGGCTGGTATATGTTGCATTTTTAGTTTAGAGTTTACTTAATTTAGAAAATACTTAAATATCTATGACTGAACTCGCGCAATTACAGGCTAGTGCCGAACAGGCAGCGGCCTTATTGAAAGCAATGAGCCACCCTAAACGGTTGCTGATTCTGTGCATGCTTAGCGGTTCCCCCGGCACCAGTGCGGGAGAGCTGACGCGCATTACCGGACTAAGTGCCTCTGCAACATCACAGCATCTCGCTCGTATGCGGGACGAAGGGCTTATCGACAGCCAACGGGATGCCCAACGCATTCTATATTCCATTAAAAATGAGGCGGTAAATGCCATTATCGCCACCCTGAAAAATGTCTATTGTCCGTAAGGAGTCACTATGGCTTTGACAACCATTTCGCCGCATGATGCACAAGAATTAATCGCACGCGGCGCAAAGTTAATCGATATTCGTGACGCTGATGAATATCTTCGTGAACATATTCCTGAAGCAGATCTGGCTCCATTATCCGTGCTGGAACAGTCAGGTCTTCCGGCTAAATTACGTCGCGAGCAAATAATATTCCACTGCCAGGCAGGTAAACGCACCAGTAATAACGCCGATAAATTAGCAGCGATTGCCGCCCCCGCAGAAATCTTTTTACTCGAAGATGGGATTGATGGCTGGAAAAAAGCAGGATTACCAGTAGCGGTAAATAAATCTCAACCCTTGCCGTTAATGCGCCAGGTGCAGATCGCTGCGGGTGGTTTAATATTAATCGGCGTTATACTAGGTTATACCGTAAATAGCGGTTTCTTCTTATTAAGCGGCTTTGTTGGTGCCGGGTTACTGTTTGCAGGAATTAGCGGTTTTTGTGGGATGGCAAGGTTGTTAGATAAGATGCCGTGGAACCAACGAGCTTGAGAAGCGACGCCGGACGCGCCATAGCAGCAACATCCGGCCTCAGTAATTAGATCAGGAAATCGTCGAGAGATTTACCTTCTGCCAGCGCCTGAGCGATTGGCTTCGGTGTACGGCCCTGACCGGTCCAGGTTTTAGTTTCACCGTTAACATCGATGAATTTATATTTCGCCGGACGCGGCTGGCGTTTTTTACCAGCGCGTGGTGCCGCAGCAGAGCTATCACCCAATAACTCTTCCGGGTTAATTCCGTCAGCTTTCATCAGCTCCAGCCAGGTGCTAATTTTTTCCTGGCGCTCTGCCAGTTCACGCTGCTGTTGTTCTTCTTCTTCACGTCTTTCTTTAGTGACAACCCTGAATTTTTCGAGCATTTCTTCAAGAACGTCAATGGAGAATTCGCGAGCCATCGCACGGAGGGTGCGAATGTTATTTAAACTTTGTAACATTACGGACATAATAAAGAAAACCTTTTAACGCCAAAACAAAAAAGTATTTCGTCGCGTAGTGTAAGCGATCACTTATTATATTTCCACAAAATTTAATCTATTTACAGTCCTGCACGAGATTATTTCAGCTGTTATTTTCTGAAACTCTCAGAATAATTTCAAGATTATATATTAGCCATTTTGATGAGTAATTTAGGTTATTGGTGAACAGAGCGGCGCTCTCTGCTCGCTAATTCCGCAAGCCCGACAAAACCAAAGTGAATAAAAATGCAACTCAACAGAATAAAAGAAAACATCTATCACTGGTGCTTTCTGCTGTCAATGTACATTATCTGGCATAAAAAATGCTGAAAATGACCCGATCACTACATACACCGAATTCTCTACGCTTATAGCGTTACCTCCCCCCCAAACCTTCATGAGTGAAAATAAAGGTAAACACATATCCAATTGATTTAATTAAAAACAAATCATATCGGCATGTAAAAATCCACAATGTACAAAAAACGCGCCGTTACGGAATATTTTATCTACAAAAACAGATTAAATAAAAATTTTTCACTAATTGATTAGTCATAGCCAGCGATATACGCTATGCGAAAATGCAGATGGCAATGAGATCCACTGCTTTCATCTCCATTCACATCCCATTACGCTTTTATTAAGGAGCATTAGCATGTTCTCACCGCAGTCACGCTTGCGTCATGCAGTTGCAGATACGTTCGCGATGGTTGTTTACTGTTCTGTCGTGAACATGTGTATTGAAGTTTTCCTCTCCGGAATGAGTTTCGAACAGTCTTTTTATTCCAGATTGGTAGCGATTCCGGTGAACATCTTAATTGCATGGCCATACGGTATGTACCGCGATCTGTTTATGCGCGCAGCACGCAAAGTTAGCCCGTCGGGCTGGATAAAAAATCTGGCGGATATCATGGCTTATGTGACGTTCCAGTCACCGGTGTATGTGGCGATCTTGTTAGTGGTGGGCGCAGACTGGCATCAGATTATGGCGGCGGTCAGTTCAAACATCGTTGTTTCGATGTTGATGGGGGCGGTTTATGGCTACTTCCTCGATTATTGCCGCCGACTGTTTAAAGTCAGCCGTTACCAGCAGGTAAAAGCCTGACCCTTCTTTTCGCGACTGGCATCGCCAGTCGCGTCTTTAACTGGCTTCGCCAAATAAACCATTCAAATAACGTTCAAGCGCAACACGCGAACTAAAGCCATGCGGGATACCGTAATGCTCGTGTCGCTCGCCTGCTAAATAGAGCGGAAATTGCTGGTAATGATCGCAAGTTTTAATATCGGAAGCGGGTTCAGCCAGTGTTGAACTACGTTCTTTTAATGTTGGATGAATCACCAGGGCGGTACGTCCCATTCGCGCTTCGCGATTAACATAGACATAATTTTCCCCACGGCGGTAACCATACGCTTTCTGGGTTACCACATCGACAGTAAAACCGACTTTTTCAAGTACGCGCGCCACCTCGTCTGGTCGTAAATACATATTTGATCCTCGTTATTATCAACCGCGGGCCTACCTTACCTGATTGCGCATTCACAACGCTTTCAGAAAAGTCCATAAAGCCGCGATGAACCTCAGTTAAGAAAATTATGGTCTACACTGAAAATTACATCGAATTCTAATGGGGGATCATATGTTTAACCGACCGAACCGCAACGACGTTGATGATGGCGTGCAGGATATCCAGAATGATGTCAATCAATTAGCTGATAGTCTCGAATCTGTATTGAAGTCCTGGGGCAGCGACGCCAAAGGGGAAGCCGAAGCCGCTCGTAGTAAAGCGCAGGCTCTACTGAAAGAAACCAGGGCGCGAATGCATGGTCGTACTCGCGTCCAGCAAGCCGCGCGTGATGCCGTTGGCTGCGCGGATTCTTTTGTTCGTGAAAGACCCTGGTGTAGTGTGGGTACAGCGGCAGCGGTGGGTATTTTTATCGGCGCACTGTTAAGCATGCGCAAATCGTAGTGCAAAAATGATAATAAATACGCGTCTTTGACCCCGAAGCCTGGCTTCGGGGTTTTTTAGCTTAAGGCTTTACGTAATTGTTGTGCTACCTGTCGCGCCATACCTTCGTTAACGATATTAGTAAACGAAAGCAGTAATCCACCTTCCCCACTTGAACGGATACGCCAGTCGCTAAGTGCCTGCACCGCAAGGCCTGCAGCATTGGCTTTACGCGCATGGGCAATATCATCGCCTATCATTCTGATCACCATCTGGATACCACCTTTCTGCGGCACAACCTGAAATCCTTGCTGCGTCAACGCTTGCTCAATCCATTGCCGACGTTGAGCATAATGCTGACGCATTTTCTTCAGATGCCGCCAGAAATGCCCCTCGCGAAGAAAGTCTGCCAGTGTGTTCTGCCATAGAACAGGTACCGCACATGGAGCCAGTGACGCCTGGTGGCGGAATTGTGCAATTTGCTTCACCGGCACCACCAGCCACGCACAGCGCAATGCAGGAAATAGCGCTTTGCTGAATGTTCCGGCATAAATTACCCGCTGCGGTGCGTCGAGACTTTTTAACGCCGGTAACGGCTTACCGTGATAGCGAAACTCACTGTCATAATCATCTTCAATAATCCATGCCTGACTACGATCTGCCCATTCCAGTATCTGATGCCTGCGCGCTAAAGAGAGCGCCACACCCAGCGGACTTTGGTGTGCTGGTGTTATCAGGGCAAAACGCGCATCAGGATAATTTTGTATTCCGCTTGTGATATCCAGTCCATTGTCATCAACCGGCACAGGCAAAATTTCCACATCATGGCGAGTGACAATCGGGCGAATCAGTGGAAAGCCGGGATCTTCTATCCACATCCCGTTTCCCGGTTTCGCCAGCGCGTGCAGAATTAAAGCTATTGAGGCCGCATAACCGTGAGTGATAAAGACCTGCTCTGGCTGACAATCAATCCCACGTGAAACGCGTAAGTAATCAACTATTGCCTCGCGCAACGCCGCCTCACCGCAGACATCGCCTAACGCCAAATCAAAGCGCGTCTGGGTACGAAGGCGACGCCCCATCACCCGCGCCCACAGCTCTCGCGGAAAGAGATCGAGTGCGGGTAATCCCATTTGAAATGGCAACGGTTGCTGACTTTCACCGGCAAAAGCTACAACTTGTACAGTAGATTGTTGCGGATATATCCGCTCACTGACAAATGTGCCAGCCTGTCCCCGCCTGATCAGCCATCCTTGCGCCACCAGCTCAGCATACGCATTTTCGACAGTGGATCGAGACACCCCCAGCTCCTGCGACCAGGTACGACTTGAAGGCAGCCTTGCGCCGGGTTTCAGTTCCCCTTGCTCAATAGCCGTTTTTAACTGACGGGCGATATCCTGATAGCGCGGCATATGGTCTGCTTTTTTAGGTAATTTATGGCTCTCTTTAGCAGTCCATTATAGTGCTACATTGCGGGCGTTAATAAGAGGAGAAACTGTATGACTACATTACGTCAGCCTTACTACGAACTTAGCCCGGCAGTGTATAACGCACTAGTGCAGGCCAAAACGGCACTGGAAAATAGCACGCTGGATACCACGTTGATGGAGTTAGTTTATTTGCGCGTCTCGCAAATCAACGGCTGCGCATTTTGTCTGGAGATGCACAGCAAAGCATTGCGCAAATCCGGCGTGCCACAGCACAAACTGGACGCCCTGGCAGGTTGGCGCGTAAGCCATCATTTTGATGAACGCGAGCGGGCGGCGCTGGCATGGGCGGAATCGGTAACCGAAATTGCCAGAACCCATGCGGAAGACGAGGTTTATCAGCCTTTGCTTGAGCATTTCAGCGCAGCAGAGATCAGCGACTTAACGTTTGCCATCGGGCTGATGAATTGTTTTAACCGTCTGGCCGTTTCCATGCGGATGTAACTTCTTGATGCCGGGTATTTGCCCGGCAAAAAAACACAAAATCCCCTACCCCGTTGAGCCATTCATCGGTGGCGTAATCAATCTAAAATTCCCATATCTTGTGTGGTTGAATCTTTTTTCAACTACATCTAGTATCTCTGTATCAACAGAGAGACAACCCGACGCGTATCATCGCGCCGTATCTTCATTTTAAACGGAAATACGAATCATGCGCATTACTATTTACACTCGTAACGATTGCGTCCAGTGCCACGCCACCAAACGGGCGATGGAAAACCGGGGCTTTGATTTTGAAATGATTAATGTCGATCGCGTTCCTGAAGCGGCAGAAGCGCTGCGTG
Source organism: Escherichia coli DSM 30083 = JCM 1649 = ATCC 11775 (assembly GCF_003697165.2). Lineage (GTDB taxonomy): Bacteria > Pseudomonadota > Gammaproteobacteria > Enterobacterales > Enterobacteriaceae > Escherichia > Escherichia coli. Next base: position 1,202,896 of record NZ_CP033092.2, on the reverse strand, counting down.
CTCAGGGCTTTCGTCAGTTGCCGGTTGTGATTGCAGGCGATCTTAGCTGGTCTGGTTTCCGCCCGGACATGATCAATCGTCTGCATCCAGCGCCACACGCGGCCAGTGCATGAGCCAGCTCGTCTACTTTTCCAGCAGCTCCGAAAATACGCAGCGTTTTATCGAACGTTTAGGGCTGCCCGCGGTGCGCATCCCGCTCAATGAGCGGGAACGGATTCAGGTAGACGAGCCTTACATCCTGATCGTGCCCTCTTACGGCGGCGGCGGTACGGCTGGCGCGGTGCCACGACAGGTCATTCGCTTTTTAAACGACGAGCATAACCGGGCGTTGCTGCGCGGCGTTATTGCTTCGGGTAATCGCAACTTTGGTGAGGCATATGGCCGCGCCGGAGATGTGATTGCCCGGAAATGCAGCGTGCCGTGGCTGTACCGCTTTGAACTCATGGGTACGCAAAGCGATATCGAAAACGTTCGTAAAGGAGTAACCGAATTTTGGCAACGACAACCGCAGAACGCCTGACGCAGGAAACGATGGATTATCACGCTCTGAATGCGATGCTTAACCTTTACGATAGCGCAGGTCGCATTCAGTTCGATAAAGACAGCCAGGCCGTAGACGCCTTTATGACGACGCATGTGCGTCCGAACAGTGTGGCCTTCAGTAGCCAGCAGCAGCGCCTGAACTGGCTGGTTAACGAAGGTTACTATGATGAAAGCGTCCTTAATCGCTACTCTCGCGATTTTGTCATTACGCTGTTTGCCCACGCGCACGCCAGCGGTTTTCGTTTCCAGACATTCCTCGGAGCATGGAAGTTTTACACCAGCTATACGTTGAAGACATTCGACGGTAAGCGTTATCTGGAAGATTTTGCCGATCGCGTCACGATGGTGGCGCTGACGCTGGCACAAGGCGATGAAACACTGGCGACGCAGCTCACTGATGAGATGCTGTCAGGACGCTTTCAGCCAGCCACGCCAACATTCCTCAACTGCGGTAAGCAGCAGCGCGGCGAACTGGTTTCCTGTTTTCTGCTGCGTATTGAAGACAATATGGAGTCGATTGGCCGGGCAGTAAATTCCGCACTACAACTGTCGAAACGCGGCGGCGGCGTAGCATTTTTGCTGTCGAATCTGCGGGAAGCGGGCGCGCCAATTAAACGTATTGAAAATCAATCTTCTGGCGTGATTCCGGTGATGAAAATGCTGGAAGACGCATTTTCCTATGCCAACCAACTCGGCGCGCGTCAGGGGGCTGGTGCAGTCTATTTACATGCTCATCATCCCGATATTCTGCGTTTTCTCGATACAAAACGGGAAAATGCCGACGAAAAAATCCGCATTAAAACACTGTCGCTGGGCGTGGTGATCCCGGATATCACTTTCCATCTGGCAAAAGAGAATGCGCAGATGGCGCTGTTTTCGCCCTATGACGTAGAGCGAGTTTATGGCAAGCCGTTTGCCGATGTCGCCATCAGTGAACACTATGACGAACTGGTTGCCGATGAACGCATCCGCAAAAAATACCTCAACGCCCGTGATTTCTTCCAGCGACTGGCAGAAATCCAGTTTGAGTCTGGCTATCCGTACATCATGTATGAAGACACGGTTAACCGTGCTAACCCTATCGCCGGGCGCATAAATATGAGCAATCTCTGCTCAGAAATTTTGCAGGTTAACAGCGCCTCAGAATATGACGAGAATCTCGACTATGCTCGTACAGGACATGATATTTCCTGCAATCTAGGGTCGTTGAATATTGCCCACACCATGGATTCCCCCGACTTTGCCCGCACGGTAGAGACTGCCGTACGCGGTTTAACGGCGGTGTCAGATATGAGTCATATCCGCAGCGTGCCGTCCATCGAAGCCGGAAATGCCGCCTCACACGCCATCGGTCTGGGGCAGATGAATTTACACGGTTATCTGGCACGAGAAGGCATCGCTTATGGGTCGCCGGAAGCACTGGATTTCACCAATCTCTATTTCTATACCATCACCTGGCACGCACTGCGTACCTCGATGTTGCTGGCGCGCGAACGCGGTGAAACCTTCGCCGGGTTCAAACAGTCACGCTATGCCAGTGGTGAATATTTCAGCCAATATCTGCAAGGTAACTGGCAGCCGAAAACGGCGAAAGTTGGCGAACTGTTTGCCCGTAGCGGTATTACGTTACCTACCCGTGAGATGTGGGCACAGCTGCGCGACGACGTGATGCGCTATGGTATCTACAACCAGAATCTCCAGGCGGTGCCGCCAACCGGTTCTATCTCTTATATCAACCATGCCACGTCGAGTATTCATCCGATTGTGGCGAAAGTAGAGATACGCAAAGAGGGCAAAACAGGACGCGTTTACTACCCTGCCCCGTTTATGACTAACGAAAATCTGGCGCTGTATCAGGACGCTTACGAAATCGGCGCAGAAAAGATCATCGACACCTACGCGGAAGCGACTCGCCATGTCGATCAGGGGCTGTCGCTGACGCTGTTTTTCCCCGATACCGCCACCACTCGCGATATCAACAAAGCGCAGATTTACGCCTGGCGCAAGGGTATCAAAACGCTCTATTACATTCGCCTGCGTCAGATGGCGCTGGAAGGCACTGAAATTGAAGGCTGCGTCTCCTGTGCACTTTAAGGAATATCTATGAAACTCTCACGTATCAGCGCCATCAACTGGAACAAGATATCTGACGATAAAGATCTGGAGGTGTGGAATCGCCTGACCAGCAATTTCTGGCTACCAGAAAAGGTGCCACTGTCGAACGATATTCCTGCATGGCAGACATTAAGTGTCGTAGAACAACAACTAACAATGCGCGTTTTTACTGGCCTGACGCTGCTCGACACGCTGCAAAATGTTATCGGCGCGCCCTCGCTGATGCCCGATGCACTCACCCCCCATGAAGAGGCGGTATTATCAAATATCAGCTTTATGGAAGCGGTTCATGCCCGCTCTTACAGTTCAATTTTCTCGACGCTGTGCCAGACCAAAGATGTCGATGCCGCCTACGCCTGGAGCGAAGAAAACGCGCCGTTGCAGCGAAAAGCACAGATTATTCAGCAACATTATCGCGGTGATGATCCGCTGAAAAAGAAAATCGCCAGTGTGTTTCTTGAATCTTTTTTGTTCTATTCCGGTTTCTGGCTGCCGATGTATTTTGCCAGCCGCGGAAAGCTAACCAATACCGCAGACCTGATCCGTCTGATTATCCGGGATGAAGCAGTCCACGGTTACTACATCGGCTATAAATATCAGAAAAACCAGGAAAAGATCTCCCAGGCACAGCGTGAAGAGTTGAAGAGTTTCGCCTTCGATTTGTTGCTGGAACTCTATGACAACGAGTTGCAATATACCGATGAGCTGTACGCCGAAACCCCGTGGTCTGACGATGTAAAAGCGTTTCTCTGTTACAACGCCAATAAGGCGTTGATGAATCTGGGCTACGAACCGCTATTTCCCGCAGAAATGGCGGAAGTGAATCCGGCAATCCTCGCCGCGCTTTCGCCGAATGCCGATGAAAATCACGATTTCTTTTCCGGTTCAGGCTCTTCATATGTGATGGGAAAAGCGGTCGAAACAGAAGATGAAGACTGGAATTTCTGAGGGGGTTATTTTCAAAAATATCACTACCCGCTGCAGGGAAATAATTCCCGCCAAATAGCTTTATATCACGTAAATAATTTGTGGTGATCTACACTGATACTCTGTTGCATTATTCGCCTGAAACCACAATATTCAGGCGTTTTTTTGCTATCTTTGACAAAAAATATCAACTTTTCTCGATTTGCTCTCAGCCCTTATATCATGGGAAATTCCGGCGATTTGCTCACATCAATATTCATGCCACATTTGCCCTCAGGGGTTGCCTCAGATTCTCAGTATGTTAGGGTAGAAAAAAGTGACTATTTCCATTGGGTAATGTATCGACATAAACAAATAACAGGAATCTTTCTATTGCATGGCAATTAAATTAGAAATTAAAAATCTTTATAAAATATTTGGTGAGCATCCACAGCGAGCTTTCAAATATATCGAACAAGGACTTTCAAAAGAACAAATTCTGGAAAAAACTGGGCTATCGCTTGGCGTAAAAGACGCCAGTCTGGCCATTGAAGAAGGCGAGATATTTGTCATCATGGGATTATCCGGTTCGGGTAAATCCACAATGGTACGCCTTCTCAATCGCCTGATTGAACCCACCCGCGGGCAAGTGCTGATTGATGGTGTGGATATTGCCAAAATATCCGACGCCGAACTCCGTGAGGTGCGCAGAAAAAAGATTGCGATGGTCTTCCAGTCCTTTGCCTTAATGCCGCATATGACCGTGCTGGACAATACTGCGTTCGGTATGGAACTGGCCGGAATTAATGCCGAAGAACGCCGGGAAAAGGCCCTTGATGCACTGCGTCAGGTCGGGCTGGAAAATTATGCCCACAGCTACCCGGATGAACTCTCTGGCGGGATGCGTCAACGAGTGGGATTAGCCCGCGCGTTAGCGATTAATCCGGATATATTATTAATGGACGAAGCCTTCTCGGCGCTCGATCCATTAATTCGCACCGAGATGCAGGATGAGCTGGTAAAATTACAGGCGAAACATCAGCGCACCATTGTCTTTATTTCCCACGATCTCGATGAAGCTATGCGTATTGGTGACCGAATTGCCATTATGCAAAATGGTGAAGTGGTGCAGGTTGGTACACCGGATGAAATTCTTAATAATCCGGCGAATGATTATGTCCGAACCTTCTTCCGTGGCGTCGATATTAGCCAGGTGTTCAGTGCGAAAGATATTGCCCGTCGTACACCGAACGGCTTAATTCGTAAAACCCCCGGCTTCGGCCCGCGTTCGGCACTGAAATTATTGCAGGATGAAGATCGCGAATATGGCTACGTCATCGAACGCGGTAATAAGTTTGTCGGCGCTGTGTCTATCGATTCGCTTAAAGCCGCGTTAACGCAGCAGCAAGGTCTTGATGCGGCGCTGATTGATGCGCCGTTAGCGGTCGATGCACAAACGCCTCTTAGCGAATTGCTCTCTCATGTCGGACAGGCACCCTGTGCGGTGCCCGTGGTCGACGAGGACCAACAGTATGTCGGCATCATTTCGAAAGGAATGCTGCTGCGCGCTTTAGATCGTGAGGGGGTAAATAATGGCTGATCAAAATAATCCGTGGGATACCACGCCAGCGGCGGACAGTGCTGCACAATCCGCAGACGCCTGGGGTACACCGGCGACTGCACCGACTGACGGCGGTGGCGCTGACTGGCTGACCAGTACGCCTGCGCCAAACGTCGAGCATTTTAATATTCTCGATCCGTTCCATAAAACGCTGATCCCGCTCGACAGTTGGGTCACTGAAGGGATCGACTGGGTCGTTACCCATTTTCGTCCCGTCTTTCAGGGCGTGCGCGTTCCGGTTGATTACATCCTCAACGGTTTCCAGCAATTGCTGCTGGGTATGCCCGCGCCGGTGGCGATTATCGTTTTCGCTCTCATCGCCTGGCAGATTTCCGGGGTCGGAATGGGCGTGGCGACGCTGGTTTCGCTGATTGCCATCGGCGCAATCGGTGCCTGGTCACAGGCAATGGTTACCCTGGCGCTGGTGTTAACAGCCCTGCTGTTCTGTATCGTCATAGGTTTGCCGTTGGGGATCTGGCTGGCGAGAAGTCCGAGAGCGGCGAAAATTATTCGTCCACTGCTTGATGCCATGCAGACCACGCCCGCGTTTGTTTATCTGGTGCCAATCGTCATGCTGTTTGGTATCGGCAACGTGCCGGGCGTGGTGGTGACGATCATCTTTGCGCTGCCGCCGATTATCCGTCTGACGATTCTGGGAATTAACCAGGTTCCGGCGGATCTGATTGAAGCCTCGCGCTCATTCGGTGCCAGCCCGAGCCAGATGCTGTTCAAAGTTCAGTTACCGCTGGCGATGCCAACCATTATGGCGGGCGTTAACCAGACGCTGATGCTGGCCCTTTCTATGGTGGTCATCGCCTCGATGATTGCCGTCGGCGGGCTGGGTCAGATGGTACTTCGCGGTATCGGTCGTCTGGATATGGGGCTTGCCACCGTTGGCGGCGTCGGGATTGTGATCCTCGCCATTATCCTCGACCGCCTGACGCAGGCCGTTGGGCGCGACTCACGCAGTCGTGGCAACCGTCGCTGGTACACCACTGGCCCTGTCGGTCTGCTGACCCGCCCATTCATTAAGTAACTCTGCACTTGCCCGGTGACGCCGGGCGTTATCACCCTGCCAAAAAAAGGAATAACAATGCGACATAGCGTACTTTTTGCGACAGCGTTTGCCACGCTTATCTCTACACAAACTTTTGCTGCCGACCTGCCGGGCAAAGGCATTACTGTTAATCCGGTTCAGAGCACCATCACCGAAGAAACTTTCCAGACGCTGCTGGTCAGCCGCGCGCTGGAGAAATTAGGTTATACCGTCAATAAACCCAGCGAAGTGGATTACAACGTTGGCTACACCTCGCTTGCTTCCGGCGATGCAACCTTCACCGCAGTGAACTGGACGCCACTGCATGACAACATGTACGAAGCTGCCGGTGGCGATAAGAAATTTTATCGTGAAGGAGTATTTGTTAACGGCGCGGCACAGGGTTACCTGATCGATAAGAAAACCGCCGACCAGTATAAAATTACCAACATCGCGCAACTTAAAGATCCGAAGATCGCCAAACTGTTCGATACCAACGGCGACGGTAAAGCGGATTTAACCGGCTGTAACCCAGGCTGGGGCTGCGAAGGTGCGATCAACCACCAGCTTGCCGCGTATGGACTGACCAATACCGTGACGCATAATCAGGGGAACTACGCAGCGATGATGGCTGACACCATCAGTCGTTACAAAGAGGGTAAGCCGGTGTTTTACTACACCTGGACGCCGTACTGGGTGAGTAACGAACTGAAACCGGGGAAAGATGTGGTCTGGTTGCAGGTGCCGTTCTCCGCACTGCCGGGCGATAAAAATGCCGATACCAAACTGCCGAATGGCGCGAATTACGGCTTCCCGGTCAGTACCATGCATATCGTTGCCAACAAAGCCTGGGCCGAGAAAAACCCGGCAGCAGCGAAACTGTTTGCCATTATGCAGTTACCAGTGGCTGATATTAACGCCCAGAACGCCATCATGCATGACGGCAAAGCCTCAGAAGACGATATTCAGGGCCACGTTGATGGTTGGATCAAAGCCCACCAGCAGCAGTTCGATGGCTGGGTGAATGAAGCGCTGGCAGCGCAGAAGTAATTTTTATTCGGGCGGATAAGGCGTTTTTGCCTCATCCGCCGCTCTGTACACAATGCCTGATGCGACGCTGGCGCGTCTTATCATACCTACAAACCACACCGCACATTTCAACAATCTATCTTTCATCCCATATTCATCAACATCCGCTATTATTGATTTCCAGCTTAATCATCACCTGATGAACAAAAATAATGACTAAACCTAATCATGAGCTTAGCCCGGCGCTGATCGTGCTGATGTCTATCGCCACCGGTCTGGCGGTAGCCAGTAACTATTACGCCCAGCCATTGCTCGACACCATCGCGCGTAACTTTTCCCTTTCCGCCAGTTCGGCAGGCTTTATTGTTACCGCCGCGCAGTTGGGCTATGCCGCAGGTCTGCTGTTTCTTGTTCCCCTCGGTGATATGTTTGAACGCCGCCGCCTGATTGTCTCGATGACCTTACTGGCAGCAGGCGGCATGTTAATCACTGCCAGCAGTCAGTCGCTGGCGATGATGATCCTCGGTACAGCATTAACCGGTTTATTTTCAGTCGTGGCACAAATTCTGGTTCCACTGGCAGCGACGCTGGCTTCACCGGACAAACGCGGCAAAGTGGTTGGCACCATTATGAGCGGTCTGCTATTGGGGATCTTACTCGCACGGACCGTTGCCGGATTGCTGGCGAATCTCGGCGGCTGGCGCACCGTCTTTTGGGTTGCTTCGATGTTAATGGCACTGATGGCGCTGGCATTATGGCGTGGTCTGCCACAAATGAAATCAGAAACCCACCTCAACTACCCACAGTTGTTGGGTTCCGTTTTCAGCATGTTTATCAGCAATAAGATCCTGCGCACCCGCGCGTTGCTGGGCTGCCTGACCTTTGCCAACTTCAGCATTCTCTGGACCTCAATGGCCTTTTTGCTTGCCGCTCCACCTTTTAACTACAGCGATGGTGTAATTGGTCTGTTTGGGCTTGCGGGAGCTGCCGGAGCGTTGGGCGCTCGTCCGGCGGGCGGTTTTGCCGATAAGGGCAAATCGCACCACACCACAACTTTCGGTCTGCTGCTGCTGTTACTTTCATGGCTGGCAATCTGGTTTGGTCACACTTCCGTACTGGCGCTGATTATCGGCATCCTGGTGCTGGACCTCACCGTGCAGGGCGTGCATATCACTAACCAGACGGTAATTTATCGAATACACCCTGATGCGCGTAATCGCCTGACCGCAGGTTACATGACCAGCTACTTTATTGGCGGTGCCGCTGGTTCGCTAATTTCAGCCTCAGCCTGGCAACATGGCGGTTGGGCTGGCGTGTGTCTGGCTGGCGCGACGATTGCCCTGGTTAACTTACTGGTCTGGTGGCGAGGTTTTCATCGTCAGGAAGCCGCAAATTAAGCAATCAGCAACCGTTTTCGTGGCTTTACACTTATAAGGGTGTTAAGAAGCCCATCAGTCTGATAAGGTTAAGATATTCATTCAGTCTATTTATAATATTAACAATCGTTAAGCGTACACTCTATGGAAAGCCCTACTCCACAGCCTGCTCCTGGTTCGGCGACCTTCATGGAAGGATGCAAAGACAGTTTACCGATTGTTATTAGTTATATTCCGGTGGCCTTTGCGTTCGGTCTGAATGCGACCCGTCTGGGATTCTCTCCTCTCGAAAGCGTTTTTTTCTCCTGCATCATTTATGCAGGCGCGAGCCAGTTCGTCATTACCGCGATGCTGGCAGCCGGGAGTAGTTTGTGGATTGCTGCACTGACCGTCATGGCAATGGATGTTCGCCATGTTTTGTATGGCCCGTCACTGCGTAGCCGTATTATTCAGCGTCTGCAAAAATCGAAAACCGCCCTGTGGGCATTTGGCCTGACGGATGAGGTTTTTGCCGCCGCAACCGCAAAACTGGTACGCAATAATCGCCGCTGGAGCGAGAACTGGATGATCGGCATTGCCTTCAGTTCATGGTCATCGTGGGTATTTGGTACGGTAATAGGGGCATTCTCCGGCAGCGGCTTGCTGCAAGGATATCCCGCCGTTGAAGCTGCATTAGGTTTTATGCTTCCGGCACTCTTTATGAGTTTCCTGCTCGCCTCTTTCCAGCGCAAACAATCTCTTTGCGTTACCGCAGCGTTAGTTGGTGCCCTTGCAGGCGTAACGCTATTTTCTATTCCCGTCGCCATTCTGGCAGGCATTGTCTGTGGCTGCCTCACTGCGTTAATCCAGGCATTCTGGCAAGGAGCGCCCGATGAGCTATGAGGTTCTGCTGCTTGGGTTACTGGTTGGCACGGCGAATTATTGCTTCCGCTATTTGCCGCTGCGCCTGCGTGTGGGTAATGCCCGCCCAACCAAACGTGGCGCGATAGGCATATTGCTCGACACCATTGGCATCGCCTCGATATGCGCTCTGCTGGTTGTCTCTACCGCACCAGAAGTGATGCACGATACACGCCGTTTCGTGCCCACACTGGTCGGCTTCGCGGTACTGGGTGCCAGTTTCTATAAAACACGCAGCATTATCATCCCAACACTGCTTAGTGCGCTGGCCTATGGGCTCGCCTGGAAAGTGATGGCGATTATATAACCCACAAGAATCATTTTTCTAAAACAATACATTTACTTTATTTATCACTGTCGTTACTATATCGGCTGAAATTAATGAGGTCATACCCAAATGGATAGTTCGTTTACGCCCATTGAACAAATGCTAAAATTTCGCGCCAGCCGCCACGAAGATTTTCCTTATCAGGAGATCCTTCTGACCCGTCTTTGCATGCATATGCAAAGCAAGCTGCTGGAAAACTGCAATAAAATGCTGAAGGCTCAGGGGATTAACGAGACGTTGTTTATGGCGTTGATTACGCTGGAGTCTCAGGAAAACCACAGTATTCAGCCTTCTGAATTGAGTTGTGCTCTTGGATCATCCCGTACCAACGCGACGCGTATTGCCGATGAACTGGAAAAACGCGGTTGGATCGAACGTCGTGAAAGCGATAACGATCGCCGCTGCCTGCATCTGCAATTAACGGAAAAAGGTCACGAGTTTTTGCGCGAGGTTTTACCGCCGCAGCATAACTGCCTGCATCAACTCTGGTCCGCGCTCAGCACAACAGAAAAAGACCAGCTCGAGCAAATCACCCGCAAATTGCTCTCCCGTCTCGACCAGATGGAACAAGACGGTGTGGTTCTCGAAGCGATGAGCTAACGCGTCATCTCGCTCAAAAATCCAGATTTATAAAAGAAAAAATGACTGGCCAGCATCGCAACATGCTGGCCTTTTTGGCAAGCAGGTCGGCTCAGCCGATGAGTTAAGAAGATCGTGGAGAACAATATGAGCGCAAATGCGGAGACTCAAACCCCGCAGCAACCTGTAAAGAAGAGCGGCAAACGTAAGCGTCTGCTCCTCCTTCTCACCTTGCTCTTTATAATTATTGCCGTAGCGATAGGGATTTATTGGTTTTTAGTACTGCGTCATTTCGAAGAAACCGATGACGCATACGTGGCAGGGAATCAGATTCAAATTATGTCTCAGGTGTCTGGCAGCGTGACGAAAGTCTGGGCTGATAACACCGATTTTGTAAAAGAAGGCGACGTGCTGGTCACTCTCGACCCGACAGATGCTCGCCAGGCATTTGAAAAAGCCAAAACTGCACTGGCTTCCAGCGTTCGCCAAACCCACCAGCTGATGATTAACAGCAAACAGTTGCAGGCGAATATTGAGGTGCAAAAAATCGCCCTCGCGAAAGCACAAAGCGACTACAACCGCCGTGTGCCGCTGGGCAATGCCAACCTGATTGGTCGCGAAGAGCTGCAACACGCCCGCGACGCCGTCACCAGTGCCCAGGCGCAACTGGACGTCGCTATTCAACAATACAATGCCAATCAGGCGATGATTCTGGGGACGAAACTGGAAGATCAGCCTGCCGTACAACAGGCTGCCACCGAAGTACGTAACGCCTGGCTGGCGCTGGAGCGTACCCGTATTGTCAGTCCGATGACCGGTTATGTCTCCCGCCGCGCGGTACAGCCTGGGGCGCAAATTAGCCCAACGACGCCGCTGATGGCGGTCGTTCCAGCCACCAATATGTGGGTGGATGCCAACTTTAAAGAGACGCAGATTGCCAATATGCGTATCGGTCAGCCGGTCACCATCACCACCGATATTTACGGCGATGATGTGAAATACACCGGTAAAGTGGTTGGTCTGGATATGGGCACAGGTAGCGCGTTCTCACTGCTTCCGGCGCAAAACGCCACCGGTAACTGGATCAAAGTCGTTCAGCGTCTGCCTGTGCGTATTGAACTGGACCAGAAACAGCTGGAGCAATACCCGCTGCGTATCGGTTTATCCACGCTGGTGAGTGTCAATACCACTAACCGTGACGGTCAGGTACTGGCAAATAAAGTACGTTCCACACCGGTCGCGGTAAGCACCGCGCGTGAAATCAGCCTGGCACCTGTCAATAAACTGATCGACGATATCGTAAAAGCTAACGCTGGCTAATCCAGAGGTGCGTGTGATGCAACAGCAAAAACCGCTGGAAGGCGCACAACTGGTCATTATGACGATTGCGCTGTCACTGGCGACATTCATGCAGGTGCTGGACTCCACCATTGCTAACGTGGCGATCCCCACTATCGCCGGGAATCTGGGCTCATCACTCAGTCAGGGAACGTGGGTGATCACTTCTTTCGGGGTGGCGAATGCCATCTCGATCCCGCTTACCGGCTGGCTGGCAAAGCGCGTCGGGGAAGTGAAATTGTTCCTCTGGTCAACCATCGCCTTTGCTATTGCGTCGTGGGCGTGTGGTGTCTCCAGCAGCCTGAATATGCTGATCTTCTTCCGCGTGATTCAGGGGATTGTCGCCGGGCCGCTGATCCCGCTTTCACAAAGTCTATTGCTGAATAACTACCCGCCAGCCAAACGCTCGATCGCGCTGGCGTTGTGGTCGATGACGGTGATTGTTGCACCAATTTGCGGCCCGATCCTCGGCGGTTATATCAGTGATAATTACCACTGGGGCTGGATATTCTTCATCAACGTGCCGATTGGCGTGGCGGTGGTGTTGATGACACTGCAAACTCTGCGCGGACGTGAAACCCGCACCGAACGGCGGCGGATTGATGCCGTGGGGCTGGCACTGCTGGTTATTGGTATCGGCAGCCTGCAGATTATGCTCGACCGCGGTAAAGAGCTGGACTGGTTCTCATCACAGGAAATTATCATCCTCACCGTGGTGGCGGTGGTGGCTATCTGCTTCCTGATTGTCTGGGAGCTGACCGACGATAACCCGATAGTCGATCTGTCGTTGTTTAAGTCGCGCAACTTCACCATCGGCTGCTTGTGTATCAGCCTCGCGTATATGCTCTACTTCGGCGCGATTGTTCTGCTGCCGCAGTTGTTGCAGGAGGTCTACGGTTACACGGCGACGTGGGCAGGGCTGGCCTCTGCGCCGGTAGGGATTATTCCGGTGATCCTGTCGCCGATTATCGGCCGCTTTGCGCATAAACTGGATATGCGCCGACTGGTAACCTTCAGCTTTATTATGTATGCCGTCTGCTTCTACTGGCGTGCCTATACCTTTGAACCGGGTATGGATTTTGGCGCGTCGGCCTGGCCACAGTTTATCCAGGGTTTTGCGGTGGCCTGCTTCTTTATGCCGCTGACCACCATTACGCTGTCCGGTTTGCCACCGGAACGACTGGCGGCGGCATCGAGCCTCTCCAACTTTACGCGAACGCTGGCGGGGTCTATCGGCACGTCGATAACCACGACCATGTGGACCAACCGCGAGTCACTGCACCATGCACAGTTGACTGAGTCGGTAAACCCGTTCAACCCGAATGCTCAGGCGATGTACAGTCAACTGGAAGGGCTTGGTATGACGCAACAGCAGGCATCAGGCTGGATTGCCCAGCAGATCACCAATCAGGGGCTGATTATTTCCGCCAATGAGATCTTCTGGATGTCAGCCGGGATATTCCTCGTCTTGCTGGGGCTGGTGTGGTTTGCTAAACCGCCCTTTGGCGCAGGTGGCGGCGGAGGCGGTGCGCACTAAGGTTGTCAAAGGGAGCTGCGGCTCCCTTTTTATTTGCTCATACTGTAAACGGTTGTTTAATCCACTCATTCGGTGTATCTTTTCGCCGCCCCAAACTCTTCCATTCACCATTAACCGGTTCTGAGCATTCGCTCAGGTTGTTAATTCTCTTTTTCCTTCGCCCTCGCTTTCGCGGGTGATACTCACATTTTTCTTTTAACCCCATAACTCGCACCCTCGCGGGCGTACATTTATTACACACAAAATAATGGATTATTATGAATACCCAACGGAAATACGGGAGAACCTGGCATTATCCTTTCTCCCCTGGCACCACCAGCGATGACCGCATTAACGCCGATTACTGGCAGGATTTACAGGCCATCACGCAACTGGTGCACACAGAAAAACTCGACGGCGAAAATAACTGCCTTAACCGCTACGGCGTGTTTGCCCGTTCCCATGCTGCGCCTACGCAGTCGGCATGGACTTATAAAATTCGCCAGCGTTGGCAACTGCTGAAAAACGATCTCGGCGATCTGGAACTGTTTGGTGAAAATCTCTACGCCGTTCATTCCATTGAATACCGCGCGCTGGAACAGGACTTTTACCTGTTTGCCGTTCGCTGCCAGGATATGTGGCTGAGCTGGGAAGAGGTGCAGTTTTACGCCGCTCTGTTTGATTTCCCCTGCGTTCCCGAAATCTCCGGCCCGCAGCCGGGGAATGATGAAAAAAGCTGGCAACGTGATTTTCTGGCGCTGACCAATGCGCGCGGCACATTCGATCCCTGGGATACGCAAACCTGTCAACCCTGTACGCTGGAAGGCATTGTCAGCCGAAATCATGATGCGTTTTCTGTCGCTGACTTTTCGCATAACGTCTTCAAGTATGTGCGCAAAAATCATGTCAAAACCACTGTGCACTGGAAACGCCACTGGCAACGGGCGCGGATGGCCCATGAGTTCGTTTATGGAGAACAGTCATGATTTGGCAACTTACCGACGATAAACGCTGGTCGGCGCTACGTCAGCGTTTTAGCTGGGTTGAGGAGATGCATCACACGCCACAAGACCCTGAGCATCATGGTGAAGGCGACGTCGGCGTACATACCGAAATGGTGCTTAACGCCCTCATTACTCTGCCAGAATTCCAGCAACTCCCCGCTCAACAGCAGGAAGTTTTATGGGCGGCGGCGTTATTGCATGATGTTGAAAAGCGCAGCACTACCGTGCAGGAAAACGGACGTATTCAGTCTCCTGGTCATGCTCGTCGGGGCGAACTGACGGCCCGACAAATTTTATGGCGCGATATCCCAACGCCGTTCGTGCTGCGCGAGCAAATTGTTGCACTGGTGCGTCTGCATGGGTTACCGCTATGGTTACTGGAACGCCCGGAACCGGAGCGTTTGTTGCTCACGGCTGCAATGCGCATCGACACGCGTCTGCTCGCTTTGCTTGCTCGTGCCGATCTGCTTGGTCGCCAAAGCCCGGATCAGCAATCAATGCTGGAACGCATCGATCTGTTCGAGCTGTTTTGCCATGAGCAACAATGCTGGGGAAAAATGCGCCCGTTCGTTTCTGATTCCGCACGCTGGCATTACCTGACCCATGAGCAAAGTTCTCCTGATTTTGTTCCCTGGGAGGCTGAACCTTTTGAGGTCATTTTGCTGTGTGGCTTACCGGGTATGGGCAAAGATCGCTATATCAATGAACAGTGCCAGGGAATGGACGTTATCAGCCTTGATGATATGCGGCGGCGAATCAATGCCAGTCCGGACGACAAAACCGCTACCGGGCGTATTGTGCAACAGGCAAAAGAAGAGGCGCGCGTTTTTTTACGCCAGAAAAAGCCGTTCATCTGGAATGCAACGAACATTACCCGCCAGCTACGCAGCCAGCTCATCAGTCTGTTTACGGCTTACGGCGCACGAGTAAAAATCGTTTATCTGGAAGTGCCATGGGCGCAATGGAAGCAGCAAAATGCCAGACGCGAGTATGCAGTTCCTGAAGCGGTCATGATGCGGATGGCCTCAAGGCTGGAAGTTCCTCAACTTGATGAAGCACATAGCGTGGAATATCGGATGACTGACAGGTAACAAAAGCCGGGCGGTGTTTTCACCAGCCCGGCCTCTTCTGCTTAAACTGACTAAATGTGCAGTTCCTGCAACTTCTCTTTCGGCAGCGCCAGTTCTTCGTTGCTGTTGATGCGCACGTCACGTTCCAGAATGCTACGCGCAATATCCTGCGCTTCCTGCAACGAGTGCATCTGGTAAGTGCCACACTGGTAGACGTTCAGTTCCGGGATCTGATTCTGATCCTGCACTTTCAGCACGTCTTCCATTGCCGCTTTCCAGGCATCAGCGACACGCTGCTCATCTGGCGTACCAATCAGACTCATATAAAAACCGGTGCGGCAGCCCATTGGCGAGATATCGATAATCTCTACGCCATTACCGTTAAGATGGTTACGCATAAAACCAGCAAACAGGTGCTCCAGGGTATGGATCCCTCTTTCTGGCATCACTTCTTTGTTCGGCACGCAGAAGCGCAGATCGAACACGGTGATTGCGTCGCCATGCGGGGTGTTCATTGTTTTTGCCACCCGAACTGCAGGCGCTTCCATCCGGGTATGATCGACTGTGAAGCTATCTAACAACGGCATTTAGCCACCTCCGGTAATTTTTTTAAAAATTTTCTGAACTCTTTGTTCCCAGGCGAGTCTGAGTATATGAAAGACGCGCATTTGTTATCATCATCCCTGAATTCAGAGATGAAATTTTGGCCACTCACGAGTGGCCTTTTTCTTTATCTGTCAGGCGTGCTTTTCCAGCCACACCGCAAACGGTTCGGTATCAGCGGCTTCCATTTCCTGCTGACGGCGTTCAGACGCCTCGCGCTCGGCGACAAAATCCTCTTCGCGCAGAATTTCCAGCGGCTCTTCACGCAGCAGATTACGGTACGCTTCAGCAAACGCTTTGCCTGTTCCGCCAATACCAGTATCAATCATAGACCTTAAGATACGGGCAGAGAAAGTCAGATCGGGATTATCGAAGCAGGCGACCAGTTCATCACACACTTTCTGATACGCTTCGCCGCCGTTAATGCTATCCAGCGTTTGCGCGACGCGTTTCAGATCGCGGAACAGATCTTTACCCACCTGCGGTAACGGGAACTGCGCGGTTTCGCAGCCGATACCCAGCGTCAGGCCCGGTTTGCGACCTTCGAGGATCACCCGGTTCCAGTTAACGCGTGTACAGGCAAGTTCGCTACTGCTCATTTCCGGTGCGTCAGCCAGCGCACACCAGACCATAAACAGGTCGAGGAATCGCACCTGTTGTTCATCTACACCAATCGGCGAGAACGGGTTGATATCCAGCGAGCGGACTTCAATATATTCAATGCCGCCACGTAACAGCGCATCAGAAGGCGACTCACCACTGCGGGTAACGCGTTTTGGACGAATCGGCGCGTACAGTTCGTTTTCAATCTGCAGCACATTGCTGTTGATTTGCAGCCGCTTACCGTCTTTCTCAATACCAATCTTCGCGTACTCTTCCGATGGCGTTTTGATTGCCTGTTTAAGGCCCGCCACGTACTCGTAGAGATCATTGAAGGTGATACCAAGATTGCTTTGCGATTTATTGGTATAGCCAAGATCGCTCAAACGAAGAGAGGTCGCATACGGCAGGTAATACATACCGCACTCGGTTTTCTCAAACGGCAGCGACGTTGGTTTTCCTTGCAAGAAAGAAGAACAAATCGCTGGAGACGCACCAAACAAATAAGGAATGACCCAACCGAAACGATAGTAATTGCGGATAACGCGGAAATAGCCCGCAGAAATTTTCTCTTTGGCATCAGCGCCCGAGATATCACCGCACTTCGCTTGCCAGAATGCCATTGGCAAAGAGAAATTATAGTGCACGCCGGAAATGGTTTGCATCAGCGCGCCGTAGCGATTTTTCAGCCCTTCACGGTACAGCGTTTTAAAGCGACCGGTGTTAGAAGTGCCGTACTGTGCCAGTTCGATGTCCTGACCTTCTGCGATATAGCATGGCATACTTAACGGCCACATCCGCTCATCGCCCATATTGCGCGCCGTATAGCGATGCAGATCGCGCATAAAGGTCAGCATATGTTCAATATCACCATCCACTGGTGTAATAAATTCCAGCAATGCTTCCGCAAAATCGGTAGTAATCCATTTATGGGTCAGTGCAGAACCTAATGCTTCAGGATGACCTGTTGTTGCCAGTGTGCCATCAGCATTAACACGCAAAGTTTCGCGCTCCAGCCCACGCTGTATCCCCTTTAACGCCTGAGGATGTTTTTCCAGCCAGGCCAGCGCCTGTGATACGTCCGGGATCAAATTGACCTCCCGCCTGTCAAAATCGTTTTAATTAGCATAACTGTAATGGTGACCATATGTGCAGGCCTACAATTAGTGCCACCACATCATGCCCTGAACGGTAGCTGCTGCAACTGCAACATAGCGTAACGCTTTACCAAGGCACAAAAAAAAGATTACCGGTCCCCACGAGATGCGCATCCATCCCGCTAACAGACACAGTAAATCGCCAACCACGGGCATCCAGCTTAATAATAGCGTGACTGCACCATAGCGTTTCAGCCAGCCGGTAGCTTTCTCTTGCCAGCGCGATGTTTTACGCAATGGAAAGAAACGCCCAAGGATAACGTTAGTTAACCCTCCAAGGCTATTACCCATTGTTGCTGTTAAAACTAAAACCCAGGGATGACTCACTCCGGAAAGCAACATTGCCACCAGCACGACTTCGGAGTTGCCGGGTAATAGTGTAGCGCTGAGAAAACTACTGGCAAACAACGAGAAAAGCGATAACACTTCACTCACAGCAAGCGAACATCCACGGCGTCCATGCCTGCTGCACGGGCCGCCTGAATACCGAAATCGGCATCTTCAAAGACCACACACTGCGTCGGTTGCACGCCCATACGCTGCGCGCACAACAAAAATGTGTCTGGCGCGGGTTTATGGTGTTTGACGTGATCGGCAGCGACGACGGCGTCAAAATAACGGCGTAATCCCAGGTGTGCCAGCAATGCCTCAGCGATGGCGCTTTCACTCCCCGTTCCTACAGCCATTGGGCGACGACCATGCCAGCTTTTCACCACTTCAACAAGAGGAAGCGGCTCGACACTATCCAGCAGCATACTTCTTACTGCTTCTGTTTTTTCACGCGCTAACGCATGCGGGTCGAGATCGGCCTGATTCAGCTCAATAATCGCCTGAGCAATACGCCAGGTGGGCGAGCCATTAAGCGCAATCATCGCCTGAACATCGTACTGAAGACCGTAGTGCCCTAATACTTCGCGCCACGCTTTACGGTGCGTAGGCTCGGTATCCAGGATGGTGCCATCCATATCAAAAATTAAACCTGCATAACGCTCGTACATGGTCTTCTCGCAAGTCGAAAAATATGACGTTACTTTAGCGTAATTGCTTGATTTTGTCGCTGATGGCGAAGGAGAAGAAAATTCAGGAAATGGATAAAGTAGTTATTTAGAAATGAGATATTTTTGAAGGAAATTTTTTGGAGAATATGGTGCATCCGGGAGGATGACTCACTGGCGTTCGCCCTTCGGGCCGCTGCTGGCGCAACGTTATCCTCCCTGGTGCCTGCGGTTAATACCGCTACCTCTTCGATACCTTCATTGCTGAAGGTTACGGAGAATATGGTGCATCCGGGAGGATTCGAACCTCCGACCGCTCGGTTCGTAGCCGAGTACTCTATCCAGCTGAGCTACGGATGCATCGGGAAAATTTATTTTACTACTGATATTGATATCGCTACTAAAGCCATATCAAGTAAGAGATGGTGCATCCGGGAGGATTCGAACCTCCGACCGCTCGGTTCGTAGCCGAGTACTCTATCCAGCTGAGCTACGGATGCATCGGGAAAATTTATTTTACTACTGATATTGATATCGCTACTAAAGCCATATCAAGTAAGAGATGGTGCATCCGGGAGGATTCGAACCTCCGACCGCTCGGTTCGTAGCCGAGTACTCTATCCAGCTGAGCTACGGATGCATCGGGAAACTTACTTTACTGCAGATTTTTTGATACCGCCACTAAAGCCGTATCAAGTAAGAGATGGTGCATCCGGGAGGATTCGAACCTCCGACCGCTCGGTTCGTAGCCGAGTACTCTATCCAGCTGAGCTACGGATGCAAATGGCGGTGAGGCGGGGATTCGAACCCCGGATGCAGCTTTTGACCGCATACTCCCTTAGCAGGGGAGCGCCTTCAGCCTCTCGGCCACCTCACCACACGCCTCTTACGAGTGCTTCGAAGAACTTGTTTATCGCTCATCGTCGCTGCGTGGCGCACATATTACTTTCTGAGACTTATAAGTCAAACAATTTTTCCCACACTTTTATCGTTTGCACACTTCACGCTCAATTAGTCTGTAAAAACGTCAAAAAGAGTGTTTTATCAACAGAAAAACGGAGGTCTGACAGATAGCAGTAATGCAAAAAAATGGAGACTTAAGTTGAATGAACGGGAGTAAAGCGAAAAGACAATGGAGTGAAAGAGAAATTTTGAGGGTGCGTCTCACCGATAAAGATGAGACGCGGAAAGATTAGTAACTGGACTGCTGGGATTTTTCAGCCTGGATACGCTGGTAGATCTCTTCACGGTGAACAGAAACTTCCTTCGGGGCATTTACGCCAATACGTACCTGGTTGCCCTTTACCCCTAAAACTGTCACGGTGACCTCATCCCCAATCATGAGGGTCTCACCAACTCGACGAGTCAGAATCAGCATTCTTTGCTCCTTGAAAGATTAAAAGAGTCGGGTCTCTCTGTATCCCGGCATTATCCATCATATAACGCCAAAAAGTAAGCAATGACAAACACATTACATCTAAGCAGTCATGGCATTACATTCTGTTAAACCTAAGTTTAGCCGATATACACAACTTCAACCTGACTTTATCGTTGTCGATAGCGTTAATGCGAATGCCGTGAAGCGAGTCCACGGCATTGCCTGACGCTTATATTATTGCAATTTCGCGCTGACCCAGCCTTTCACACTGGCTAACGCTGCAGGTAAGGCCGCAGCATCCGTACCACCGGCTTGCGCCATGTCAGGACGTCCACCACCCTTGCCGCCCACCTGCTGAGCGACCATACCAATCAGTTCCCCTGCTTTCACACGATCTGTGACGTCCTTAGATACGCCTGCAATCAGAGAAACCTTACCTTCGGCTACCGTTGCCAGCACGATAATTGTCGACCCCAGCTGATTTTTTAAATCGTCAACCATGGTACGCAACATTTTCGGCTCAACACCGCTAAGCTCGCTAACCAACAGCTTAACACCATTAACATCAATTGCCTTACTGGAAAGATTTGCGCTCTCCTGTGCGGCAGCTTGTTCTTTAAGCTGTTGTAACTCTTTTTCCAGCTGACGCGTACGTTCCAGTACTGAACGCACTTTATCAGCCAGATTATTGCTATCGCCTTTCAGCAGATGCGCGACTTCGCTTAAGCGATCGCTGTCTGCATGAACGGTGGCGATAGCGCCTTCTCCGGTTACCGCTTCGATACGACGAACGCCTGCAGCAGTACCCGATTCAGAGATGATGCGGAACAGACCAATATCACCAGTGCGGCTGGCGTGAGTACCGCCACACAGCTCGGTGGAGAAATCGCCCATGCTCAGCACGCGTACGCGCTCATCATACTTCTCGCCGAACAGTGCCATCGCACCTTTCGCTTTTGCCGCTTCGAGATCCATGATGTTGGTTTCGATCGGCAAGTTACGGCGAATCTGTGCGTTCACCAGGTCTTCGACCGCACGAATCTCTTCTGGTTTCATCGCTTCGTTGTGTGAGAAGTCGAAGCGCAGCACTTTGTCGTTAACCAGTGAACCTTTCTGCGATACATGAGTACCCAGAACCTGGCGCAGCGCAGCGTGCATCAGGTGCGTTGCGGAGTGATTCAGACGAATACGGGCGCGACGAGCCTCATCAACATCAGCCTGCACAGCGTCGCCCACTTTCAGAGAACCCGCAGCAAGTTTACCGATGTGACCAATCGCCTGGCCGTATTTCTGCGTATCTTCCACCGCGAAGGAGAAGTTAGCGCCTTTCAGTTCGCCTTTATCACCAACCTGACCGCCGGATTCCGCATAGAATGGCGTTTGATCCAGCACGACCACAGCTTCCTGGCCTGCATTGATGGCATCAACCGCTTTACCATCAACAAACAGCGCGGTCACTTTGCCGTTCAGTTCCAGATGGTCATAGCCTTTAAATTCAGATGCACTGTCAACACGGATCATTGCGTTGTAATCGGCACCAAAGCCGCTGGCTTCGCGCGCACGACGACGCTGCTCTTCCATTGCTGCGTCAAAACCAGCTTCGTCAACTTTGATGTTGCGCTCACGGCAAACGTCAGCCGTCAGGTCAACCGGGAAGCCGTAGGTGTCGTACAGGCGGAAAGCAGTTTCACCATCCAGCGTATCACCAGAAAGTTTTGCCAGCTCTTCATCCAGCAGCGCCAGACCGCGCTCCAGAGTACGGGCAAACTGCTCTTCTTCAGTCTTCAGCACCTGCTCAACCTGCGCCTGCTGTCGTTTCAGGTCTTCACCCGCAGAGCCCATAACGTCGATCAGCGGACCAACCAGTTTGTAGAAGAAGGTTTCTTTCGCGCCGAGCATATTACCGTGACGCACTGCGCGACGAATGATACGACGCAGTACATAACCACGGCTTTCATTGGACGGCATTACGCCATCCGCGATCAGGAACGCACAAGAACGAATGTGGTCTGCGATTACGCGCAGCGATTTATTGCTCAGATCGGTCGCGCCAGTGACTTTCGCTACCGCCTGGATCAACGTGCGGAACAGGTCGATGTCATAGTTAGAGTTAACGTGTTGCAGCACCGCAGCAATACGCTCCAGACCCATACCGGTATCTACAGACGGTTTCGGCAGCGGTTCCATCGTGCCATCGGCCTGGCGGTTGAACTGCATGAAGACGATGTTCCAGATCTCAATGTAGCGGTCGCCGTCTTCTTCCGGACTTCCCGGAGGGCCGCCCCAAATGTGGTCGCCGTGATCGTAGAAGATTTCGGTGCACGGGCCGCACGGACCAGTGTCACCCATCTGCCAGAAGTTGTCAGATGCGTATGGCGCACCTTTGTTATCGCCGATGCGAATAATACGTTCGCGCGGGATCCCTACTTCTTTCTCCCAGATTTCGTAGGCTTCGTCGTCGCTTTCATAGACGGTAACCCACAGACGCTCTTTCGGCAGGGCAAACCATTTTTCGCTGGTCAGCAGTTCCCATGCAAACTGAATGGCATCGTGTTTGAAATAGTCGCCGAAGCTGAAGTTGCCCAGCATTTCGAAGAAGGTATGATGACGCGCGGTGTAACCGACGTTTTCCAGGTCGTTGTGTTTACCACCCGCACGCACGCAGCGTTGGGAAGTGGTAGCGCGGGAATAATTACGCTTGTCGAGCCCAAGGAACACATCCTTGAACTGGTTCATCCCGGCGTTGGTAAACAACAAAGTTGGGTCGTTATGGGGTACCAGGGAGCTGCTGGCAACTACCTGATGTCCCTTACTATGGAAAAAGTCGAGAAACGCCTGACGGATCTCAGCGGTGCTCTTGCTCATAATTATCCTGAAATCAAGCTAACGAAATATCGCCACCAGCTCCAGCGTGTCTTAACCGCCGGGCTGGTAACTGAAAAGTGGGAATAAGATAAGTTTTCTTGACTGGGAAGTAAAATACCGTATGCGTTCAGTCGGCAAAATTTCGCCAAATATCCTGGATATCTTCCATCAGATAGCCACGATAGAGCAGAAAACGCTGGATCTTAACTTTTTCTGAAAAGACAGTTGGCAAAGGTTCGCCATATTTTCGCGTCGCCTGATCGCGCGCCAGTGCGCACCAGTCGATGTCACATTCACGCATCGCTTTTTCTGTCGCTTCGCGGGAAATACCTTTCTGATTCAGTTCCTGACGAATACGCGCAGGTCCATAACCTTTGCGGCTACGGCTGGCGATAAAGCGCGCAACAAATCGGCTGTCATCAAGATAGCCATGTTCGTGGCACCAGGCAATAACGCGCTCGTAATCTTCTGCCGTGGCATCAATCTCTTCCGGGCCATTTTTGCCCATAATAGGTGCCGCGAGTTTACGTCGCAGTTCTTGCTCACTGTGATCGCGCACCGCCAGAATGCGTACCGCACGATCCAACAGGCGAGCATATGCCGGGCGACGGGATGTTGATTCTGTCATGGCATATCCTTACAACTTAAAAAAGCAAAAGGGCCGCAGATGCGACCCTTGTGTATCAAACAAGACGATTAAAAATCTTCGTTAGTTTCTGCTACGCCTTCGCTGTCATCTACAGAGAAATCCGGCGTTGAGTTCGGGTTGCTCAGCAGCAACTCACGTACTTTCTTCTCGATCTCTTTCGCGGTTTCCGGGTTATCTTTCAGCCAGGCAGTCGCATTCGCTTTACCCTGACCGATCTTCTCACCTTTGTAGCTGTACCACGCGCCTGCTTTCTCGATAAGCTTCTCTTTCACGCCCAGGTCAACCAGCTCGCCGTAGAAGTTGATACCTTCGCCGTAGAGGATCTGGAATTCAGCCTGTTTAAACGGCGCAGCGATTTTGTTCTTCACCACTTTCACGCGGGTTTCGCTACCCACCACGTTTTCGCCCTCTTTCACCGCGCCGATACGACGGATATCGAGACGAACAGAGGCGTAGAATTTCAGCGCGTTACCACCAGTAGTGGTTTCCGGGTTACCGAACATCACACCAATTTTCATACGGATCTGGTTGATGAAGATCAGCAGCGTGTTGGACTGCTTCAGGTTACCCGCCAGCTTACGCATCGCCTGGCTCATCATACGTGCCGCAAGGCCCATGTGAGAGTCGCCGATTTCGCCTTCGATTTCCGCTTTCGGCGTCAGTGCCGCCACGGAGTCAACGACGATAACGTCTACTGCGCCAGAACGTGCCAGGGCGTCACAGATTTCCAGTGCCTGCTCGCCGGTATCCGGCTGGGAGCACAGCAGGTTGTCGATATCAACGCCCAGTTTACGTGCGTAGATTGGGTCCAGCGCGTGTTCAGCATCGATAAACGCACAGGTTTTACCTTCGCGCTGCGCTGCGGCGATCACCTGCAACGTCAGCGTGGTTTTACCGGAAGATTCTGGTCCGTAGATTTCGACGATACGGCCCATCGGCAGACCACCTGCCCCAAGCGCGATATCCAGTGAAAGCGAACCGGTAGAGATGGTTTCCACATCCATGGAACGGTCTTCACCCAGGCGCATGATGGAGCCTTTACCAAATTGTTTCTCAATCTGGCCCAGTGCTGCCGCCAACGCTTTCTGTTTGTTTTCGTCGATAGCCATTTTTACTCCTGTCATGCCGGGTAATACCGGATAGTCAATATGTTCTGTTGAAGCAATTATACTGTATGCTCATACAGTATCAAGTGTTTTGTAGAAATTGTTGCCACAAGGTCTGCAATGCATACGCAGTAGCCTGACGACGCACCGCATCACGGTCACCGCTGAAACATTCCCGCCGGGTAATGCCTTCACCACGGGCAGTGGCAAAAGCAAACCAGACGGTGCCGACAGGTTTCTCTTCACTGCCGCCATCCGGCCCGGCGATACCACTAATAGACACGGCGTAATCAGCACGAGCCGCTTTCAGTGCGCCTATCGCCATTTCCACCACGACAGGTTCGCTCACCGCGCCATGCTGTGCCAGCGTCTCTTCGCGTACACCGATCATTTGCGCTTTTGCTTCGTTACTGTAGGTGACAAATCCGCGTTCAAACCAGGCGGAACTGCCGGCAATATCGGTAATCACTTTCGCTACCCAACCGCCGGTACAAGACTCAGCAGTTGTTACGGTTGCGCCACGGGCTTTCAGCGACTGCCCAACCTGTTCGCTTAACTGCATCAGTTCACTGTCAGTCATCACAACCTCTGTCAGTCAAAAATTTATGCCGGACAAGATAACACTTTCGTCAGGAAGATGGTGTTGGCGTTGCAATTTTACGAGGAGGATTCAGAAAAAAGCTGATTAGCCAGAGGGAAGCTCACGCCCCCCTCTTGCAAATAGTTACTGTACGCGCGCCAGCGCCACGGCTTGTCCTAACTGCCAGACCGCCATTGCGTAATGGGTGCTGTGGTTATAACGGGTGATGGTGTAGAAGTTCGGCAGACCGTACCAGTACTGGTAGCCGGTGCCAACATCCAGACGCAGCAGGCTGGCTTGTTGATGGTTGCCCAGCGGCTGCTGTGGCGTTAAACCTGCCGCGGCAAGCTGCGAAATGCTGTACCTGGTTTTGAAGCCATTTGGCAAGCCTGGAGCCTGACCGTTTGCCATTACCGCGACCTGATCGCCTTTCACCCAGCCGTGCGCTTTGAAATAATTCGCCACGCTACCGATCGCATCAACCGGATCCCACAGGTTGATATGCCCGTCGCCGCTGAAATCTACCGCATATTGTTTGTAAGACGACGGCATAAACTGTCCGTAGCCCATCGCCCCGGCAAAGGAACCTTTCAGATTGAGCGGATCGTCCTGCTCGTCGCGCGCCATCAGCAGGAAGGTTTCCAGCTCGCCAGAAAAATACTCCGCGCGGCGTGGGTAGTTAAATGACAGCGTTGCCAGCGCATCGAGGATGCGAGTTTTCCCCATCACGCGCCCCCAGCGGGTTTCAACGCCGATAATCCCGACGATAATTTCCGGCGGTACACCATACACCTGCCACGCGCGATTCAACGCATCTTCATACTGATTCCAGAAAACCACACCGTTCTGCACGTTGTCCGGCGTAATAAATTTTTTGCGATAACGCAGCCATGCGCCGTTCGGACCTGATGGCGGTTTCACCGATGTGGTTGGTGCCTGGTTATCCATCAGCCGCAGTACCGAATCCAGACGTTTCGCCTGGGAGAGAATTTCCTGCAACTGCTGACGATCGAAACCGTGTTTGTTCACCATTTTGTCGATGAACTGCTGGGCATTCGGGTTATTGGCGAAGTCACCGCCCATCTGCATCACATTGTGCTGCGGCTCAAGCAGGAAGCCGCCAGACGGCGTTCCGGTGGTCGTTTCAGTCTCAGTAGGTTTTGGCTTGCTGCTACAGGCGGCAAGCAACACAAAAAGGGGAAGCAATGTTACATAACGACGCTTGAACATGAGGGGTCCATTTAACAGATTCAACCAGGGGCAAGTATGGTAAAGCATCCCGCCCCGCACAAGGAAGCGGTAGTCACTGCCCGATACGGACTTTACATAACTCAACTCATTCTCCTCACTACCTTCTTTATACAAACTTTCAAAATAAAATATTTATCTTTCATTTTGCGATCAAAATAACACTTTTAAATCTTTCAATCTGATTAGATTAGATTGCCGTTTGGTAATAAAACAATAAATACTGAAGGAGAGAACAATGATAGAAACCATTACTCATGGCGCAGAGTGGTTCATCGGGCTGTTCCAGAAAGGCGGAGAAGTGTTTACCGGGATGGTAACCGGTATTCTTCCGCTGTTAATTAGCCTGCTGGTTATCATGAACGCATTGATTAATTTTATCGGTCAGCATCGTATTGAACGATTTGCTCAACGTTGCGCCGGTAACCCTGTTTCCCGTTATCTGCTGCTACCGTGCATTGGTACGTTTGTCTTTTGTAACCCGATGACCTTAAGTCTTGGTCGCTTTATGCCGGAAAAGTACAAACCCAGCTATTACGCGGCGGCCTCTTATAGCTGCCACTCAATGAATGGCCTCTTCCCCCATATCAACCCTGGCGAACTGTTTGTTTATCTCGGCATTGCCAGCGGTCTGACAACACTGAATCTGCCACTTGGCCCACTGGCGGTGAGCTATCTGCTGGTTGGTCTGGTCACCAACTTCTTCCGCGGCTGGGTAACCGATCTGACCACCGCCATTTTCGAGAAAAAGATGGGCATTCAACTTGAACAAAAAGTTCGTCTGGCAGGAGCAACATCATGACACGCATTCGGATCGAAAAAGGAACGGGTGGCTGGGGCGGCCCGCTTGAGCTGGAAGCCACGCCGGGCAAAAAAATCGTCTATATCACCGCCGGTACCCGGCCTGCGATTGTTGACAAACTGGCACAGCTTACTGGCTGGCAAGCTATCGACGGATTTAAAGAAGGTGAACCCGCGGAGGCGGAAATTGGTGTCGCGGTAATCGACTGTGGCGGCACATTACGCTGCGGCATCTATCCGAAACGGCGTATTCCCACCATTAATATCCACTCGACGGGCAAGTCCGGCCCGCTGGCGCAGTACATTGTGGAAGATATTTATGTCTCTGGCGTAAAAGAAGAAAACATCACTGTAGTGGGTGAGGCGACACCACAACCCTCTTCCGTGGGCCGTGACTATGACACCAGCAAGAAAATCACCGAACAAAGCGATGGTTTACTGGCGAAGGTGGGAATGGGTATGGGTTCTGCCGTTGCCGTGCTGTTCCAGTCTGGCCGTGACACCATCGACACTGTATTAAAAACCATTCTGCCGTTTATGGCGTTCGTCTCGGCGCTTATCGGCATCATTATGGCTTCTGGCCTTGGTGACTGGATTGCCCACGGTCTTGCTCCGCTGGCGAGCCATCCACTGGGTCTGGTCATGCTGGCGCTCATCTGCTCCTTCCCGCTGCTTTCACCTTTCCTCGGCCCAGGCGCAGTTATCGCACAGGTTATCGGCGTATTGATTGGCGTGCAGATTGGTCTCGGCAATATTCCGCCGCATCTGGCTTTACCTGCACTGTTTGCCATCAACGCGCAGGCGGCCTGCGACTTCATCCCGGTCGGTTTGTCGCTGGCGGAAGCCCGTCAGGACACGGTTCGCGTCGGTGTCCCTTCTGTTCTGGTGAGCCGCTTTTTAACCGGCGCGCCAACTGTACTGATCGCCTGGTTTGTCTCCGGTTTTATCTATCAATAGAGGCTGAAACATGACCGTTATTTATCAGACCACCATCACCCGTATTGGCGCGAGTGCCACTGACGCCCTCAGCGACCAGATGCTCATCACCTTTCGTGAAGGCGCGCCTGCGGATCTCGAAGAGTATTGCTTCATTCATTGCCACGGCGAGTTGAAAGGTGCACTCCATCCCGGTTTGCAATTTTCTCTCGGGCAGCATCGCTATCCGGTGACCGCCGTTGGCAGCGTGGCGGAAGACAACCTTCGCGAACTGGGTCATGTCACCCTGCGCTTCGATGGTTTAAGCGAAGCGGAATTTCCGGGCACTGTCCATGTGGCAGGCCCTGTACCCGACGATATCGCGCCGGGATCGGTTTTGAAGTTTGAATCTGTTAAGGAGTAAAAAATGAATCAGGTTGCCGTTGTCATCGGTGGTGGGCAAACCTTAGGCGCGTTCCTGTGCCACGGTCTGGCTGCCGAGGGGTATCGCGTGGCGGTTGTCGATATTCAGAGCGACAAAGCCGCAAATGTGGCACAAGAAATTAACGCCGAATATGGTGAAGGAACAGCGTACGGTTTTGGTGCTGACGCCACCAGCGAGCAAAGCGTTCTGGCGCTTTCTCGTGGGGTAGATGAAATCTTTGGTCGCGTGGATTTGCTGGTCTACAGCGCCGGAATAGCAAAAGCAGCCTTTATCAGCGACTTCCAGCTCGGCGATTTTGACCGTTCGCTACAGGTGAATCTGGTGGGTTATTTCCTGTGTGCCCGTGAATTTTCGCGTTTGATGATCCGCGACGGGATTCAGGGTCGCATTATTCAGATCAACTCGAAATCCGGCAAAGTGGGCAGCAAACACAACTCTGGCTACAGCGCCGCGAAATTTGGTGGTGTCGGGCTGACTCAATCACTGGCGCTGGATCTGGCGGAGTACGGCATTACGGTGCATTCGCTGATGCTCGGTAACCTGCTGAAATCGCCTATGTTCCAGTCGCTGTTGCCACAATATGCCACCAAGCTGGGTATCAAACCGGATCAAGTCGAGCAGTATTACATCGATAAAGTACCGCTCAAACGCGGCTGCGATTATCAGGATGTGCTGAATATGCTGCTGTTCTACGCCAGTCCTAAGGCGTCGTACTGCACTGGTCAGTCGATCAATGTCACCGGCGGTCAGGTGATGTTCTGATCAACAGCGGAGATCTTTTAAGGATCTCCGCGCGACTAATAGAATGCCTGATGCGCTACGCTTATCAGGCCTACAGGACTTCCGCCACTACATTACGGAGAAGTTATGGTATCCGCACTCATCACCGTCGCCGTTATCGCCTGGTGTGCGCAACTGGCCTTAGGCGGTTGGCAAATTTCTCGTTTTAACCGTGCCTTCGACACGCTATGCCAGCAAGGGAGGGTTGGCGTGGGCCGTTCCAGCGGGCGCTTTAAACCGCGGGTCGTGGTCGCTATTGCGCTGGACGATCAGCAGCGCATCGTCGACACCTTGTTTATGAAAGGACTGACCGTCTTCGCCCGACCGCAAAAAATTCCCGCAATTACCGGCATGCATGTGGGTGATTTACAGCCCGATGTGATCTTTCCCCATGATCCACTATCACAGAATGCTCTATCATTGGCGCTTAAACTGAAACGTGGATAATTTCGTTGTGAATGTTACTAGCTTGCGAAGTTATCATTTTGAAACCTAAATCAGGTAATCACGCCCATGAAACCTCGTCAGCGTCAGGCCGCCATTCTGGAGTATCTACAAAAGCAGGGTAAATGCTCGGTTGAAGAATTGGCGCAATACTTTGACACCACAGGCACAACCATTCGCAAAGATCTGGTCATTCTGGAACATGCCGGAACCGTCATTCGTACTTATGGCGGCGTGGTGTTGAACAAAGAGGAATCCGATCCGCCTATCGATCATAAAACGCTTATCAACACCCACAAAAAAGAGCTGATTGCAGAAGCTGCCGTTGGTTTTATTCATGATGGCGACTCAATAATTCTTGATGCTGGCAGTACCGTGTTGCAGATGGTGCCCCTGCTCTCGCGCTTTAATAACATCACGGTGATGACCAACAGCCTGCACATCGTCAATGCGCTATCCGAACTGGATAACGAACAAACTATACTGATGCCAGGCGGAACATTTCGCAAAAAATCGGCCTCATTTCACGGGCAACTGGCAGAGAATGCCTTCGAGCATTTCACCTTCGATAAATTGTTTATGGGCACCGACGGCATCGATCTCAATGCGGGCGTAACCACCTTTAACGAGGTCTATACCGTCAGTAAGGCGATGTGTAATGCCGCGCGCGAAGTGATTTTGATGGCTGACTCATCGAAGTTTGGTCGTAAAAGCCCCAACGTGGTTTGTAGTCTTGAAAGCGTCGATAAGCTGATTACCGACGCAGGTATCGATCCAGCGTTTCGTCAGGCGCTGGAAGAAAAAGGGATCGACGTGATCATAACCGGAGAGAGCAATGAGTGAAGCACTACTGAACGCGGGACGTCAGACGTTAATGCTGGAGTTGCAGGAAGCAAGCCATTTACCGGAACGTCTGGGCGATGATTTCGTTCGCGCCGCCAATATCATCCTGCACTGCGAAGGCAAAGTGGTGGTTTCGGGAATTGGCAAATCGGGCCACATTGGTAAGAAAATCGCCGCAACGCTTGCCAGCACCGGCACACCGGCTTTTTTTGTCCATCCGGCAGAAGCACTGCACGGCGATCTGGGGATGATTGAAAGCCGCGATGTGATGCTGTTTATCTCTTATTCCGGTGGCGCGAAGGAACTGGATCTCATTATTCCGCGTCTGGAAGACAAATCTATCGCGCTGCTGGCAATGACCGGAAAACCGACGTCACCGCTGGGCCTGGCGGCGAAAGCGGTGCTGGATATCTCCGTAGAGCGCGAAGCCTGCCCGATGCACCTTGCGCCGACCTCCAGCACCGTGAATACCCTGATGATGGGCGACGCGCTGGCGATGGCGGTCATGCAGGCGCGCGGATTTAATGAAGAAGATTTTGCCCGCTCCCACCCAGCCGGGGCACTGGGCGCTCGCTTGCTGAACAAAGTGCATCATCTTATGCGTCGTGACGATGCCATCCCGCAGGTGGCGTTAACCGCCAGCGTGATGGACGCAATGCTGGAACTTAGCCGCACCGGTTTAGGTCTGGTGGCAGTGTGCGATGATCAACGACTGGTGAAAGGCGTCTTTACCGACGGTGATTTACGTCGCTGGCTGGTTGGCGGCGGCGCACTCACCACGCCAGTCAATGAAGCGATGACGGTCGGCGGCACCACGTTGCAATCGCAAAGCCGTGCCATCGACGCCAAAGAAATCCTGATGAAACGCAAAATCACCGCCGCACCGGTAGTGGATGAAAACGGCAAACTCACCGGCGCAATTAACCTGCAGGATTTCTATCAGGCCGGGATTATTTAATCCTTCAGCCCCAGACGTTTCGCCAGCCGATGCAGGTTGGCGACGTCGGTTTCCAGCATCCGCGCACAGGCGGCCCAGTTGTGATGATTTTGCGCCAGTGCCTGACGAATGGTTTCACGCTGGAACGCTTCTGTCGCTTCACGCAGGTTTTGCTTAACAACGGGCACCGCCGCCGCTTCTGGCGGCGGCAACGTCACCTCAGGAAAAGCAAAATGTTGCGCCTCAAGAATCACTTCATCGCCGCTGCGGGTGGCTCTCGACAATACTACCGCCCGATGAATAGCATGTTCCAGTTCGCGCACGTTTCCCGGAAAATTGTAGTGTTGCAGTAAATTTCGCGCTCCGGCACTTAATACCACGCGGGAGAGCCCCAGCCGCAAACGACACTGCTCGCAGAAATACCCCGCCAGCAGAATGACATCATCGCCCCGCTCACGCAGCGGCGGCACTGAAAGTGGAAACACGCTCAGGCGGTGGAACAAGTCAGCGCGAAATCGCCCTGCCAGTACCTCTTCGCGTAAGTCACGGTTAGTCGCCGCCAGCACGCGCACATCGACCCGCAAACTGCGGTCATCGCCAACGCGTTGAATATCGCCATACTGCAACACCCTCAGCAGCTTGGCCTGCAATGCCAACGACAACTCGCCGATCTCATCGAGAAACAGCGTGCCGTTATCCGCCATTTCAAACTTCCCGCTGCGGTTACTGATAGCACCAGTAAACGCCCCTTTCACATGCCCGAACAACTCACTTTCCGCCACACTTTCCGGCAGTGCGGCACAGTTGAGATAGACCAGCGGATTCACCGCCCGTGGCGAGGCTTCATGAATCGCTTTCGCCACCAGCTCCTTACCGGTTCCCGTCTCACCGCTAATTAAAACGTTGAGATCGGATGCCGCCACAATCTCAATCTCTTTTTTCAATTGCGTCATGCCAGGGGACAAACCAATCATCTGCGTCTGTTTCACCGCTTCAAACGGCGCGGCATCGCCTGGCAGCATATTCTGGCTTTCCAGTTGTTCAATCAGCAATGCATTGCTTAACGCTCCCGCCGCCAGTGCGGCAATCAGCCGTAGCTCTTCGTCGCTGAAAACATCGAACTGATCGGGCTGCATCCCGTCGAGCGTCAAGGCACCGATCAGGTTTTGCCCGGCAAACAACGGCAAACCAACGCAGGCGTGAACCTTCAGACTCTCCTGCCCTGGAATCAAACCGTCATAAGGATCGGGCAATTCGCTGTCTGCGGGAAAGCGCACCACATCACCCGCGCGGGCAATCGCTTCCAGCCGTGGATGACCTTCCAGCGCAAAGCGTCTACCGAGTACATCCTTCGCCAGCCCGTCGATGGCAAGCGGAATAAACTGCCGCGAGTCGTAACGTAGCAACGCAGACGCATCGCACTCCAGCACCTGACGCAGCGTGGTGATCAGGCGCTGAAAACGATCCTGATGACCAATCCCACGCTGCAATTCGATGGCGATATTCGCCAGCACATCAACGGAAAAACTCATCTTTGCCTCACTGTCAATTTGACTATAGATATTGTCATATCGACCATTTTATTGATAGTCATTTTGACTACTCATTAATGAGCACAATTTTATTTATAGAGTAAAAACAATTAGATAAAAAACTGGCACGCAATCTGCAATTAGCAAGACATCTTTTTAGAACACGCTGAATAAATTGAGGTTGCTATGTCTATTGTGGTGAAAAATAACATTCATTGGGTTGGTCAACGTGACTGGGAAGTGCGTGATTTTCACGGTACAGAATATAAAACGCTGCGCGGCAGCAGCTACAACAGCTACCTCATCCGCGAAGAAAAAAACGTGCTGATCGACACCGTCGACCATAAATTCAGCCGCGAATTTGTGCAGAACCTGCGTAATGAAATCGATCTGGCGGATATCGATTACATCGTAATTAACCATGCTGAAGAGGACCACGCCGGGGCGCTGACCGAACTGATGGCACAAATTCCCGATACGCCGATCTACTGTACTGCCAACGCTATCGACTCGATAAATGGTCATCACCATCATCCGGAGTGGAATTTTAATGTAGTGAAAACTGGCGACACGCTGGATATCGGCAACGGCAAACAACTCATTTTTGTCGAAACGCCAATGCTGCACTGGCCGGACAGCATGATGACTTACCTGACAGGCGACGCGGTGCTGTTCAGTAACGATGCTTTCGGTCAGCACTACTGCGACGAGCATCTGTTCAACGATGAAGTGGATCAGACTGAGCTTTTCGAGCAGTGCCAGCGTTACTACGCCAATATCCTGACGCCGTTCAGCCGCCTGGTAACGCCGAAAATTACCGAGATCCTGGGCTTTAACTTGCCAGTCGATATGATAGCGACCTCTCACGGCGTGGTATGGCGCGATAACCCGACGCAAATTGTCGAGCTGTACCTGAAATGGGCGGCGGATTATCAGGAAGACAGAATCACCATTGTCTACGACACCATGTCGAATAACACCCGCATGATGGCTGACGCTATCGCCCAGGGGATTGCGGAAACCGACCCACGCGTGGCGGTGAAAATTTTCAACGTCGCCCGAAGCGATAAAAACGAAATCCTGACCAATGTCTTCCGCTCAAAAGGCGTACTGGTCGGCACTTCTACGATGAATAATGTGATGATGCCGAAAATCGCCGGGCTGGTGGAGGAGATGACCGGATTACGCTTCCGTAACAAACGCGCCAGCGCTTTCGGCTCTCACGGCTGGAGCGGCGGTGCGGTGGATCGTCTTTCCACGCGCCTGCAGGATGCGGGTTTCGAAATGTCGCTTAGCCTGAAAGCCAAATGGCGACCAGACCAGGACGCTCTGGAGTTATGTCGTGAACACGGTCGCGAAATCGCCCGTCAGTGGGCGCTCGCGCCGCTGCCACAGAGCACGGTGAATACGGTGGTTGAAGAAGAAACCTCTGCCGCCACGACGGCTGACCTCGGCCCACGGATGCAATGCAGCGTCTGCCAGTGGATTTACGATCCGGCAAAAGGCGAGCCAATGCAGGACGTTGCGCCAGGAACGCCGTGGAGTGAAGTCCCGGATAACTTCCTGTGCCCGGAATGCTCTCTCGGCAAAGACGTCTTTGACGAACTGGCATCGGAGGCAAAATGAGCAACGGCATTGTGATCATTGGTTCGGGCTTCGCCGCCCGCCAACTGGTGAAAAATATTCGCAAACAGGACGCCAGTATTCCATTAACCCTGATTGCCGCCGACAGCATGGATGAGTACAACAAACCTGACCTCAGCCATGTTATCAGTCAGGGGCAACGTGCCGACGACCTTACCCGCCAGACGGCAGGTGAATTTGCCGAGCAGTTTAATCTGCGCCTGTTTCCGCACACCTGGGTAACGGATATCGATGCCGAAGCCCATGTGGTGAAAAGTCAGAATAATCAGTGGCAATACGACAAGTTAGTGCTGGCAACCGGTGCCAGCGCCTTTGTCCCGCCAGTGCCCGGGCGTGAGTTAATGCTGACGTTAAATAGTCAGCAAGAGTATCGCGCCTGTGAAACGCAACTGCGGGATGCCCGACGCGTGTTGATTGTCGGCGGTGGTTTGATTGGTAGTGAACTGGCGATGGATTTTTGTCGGGCAGGCAAAGCGGTCACGCTAATCGACAACGCTGCCAGTATTCTGGCGTCGTTAATGCCACCGGAAGTCAGCAGCCGCTTGCAGCATCGGTTGACGGAGATGGGCGTTCATCTGCTGTTGAAATCTCAGTTGCAGGGACTAGAAAAAACAGATTCTGGCATTCTGGCAACGCTGGACCGCCAGCGCTGCATCGAAGTGGATGCGGTAATTGCCGCCACCGGACTGCGCCCGGAAACCGCCCTGGCACGACGCGCCGGGCTGACGATTAATCGCGGCGTTTGCGTCGATAGTTATCTGCAAACCAGTAATGCCGATATTTATGCGCTGGGCGATTGCGCGGAAATTAACGGTCAGGTATTGCCGTTCCTCCAGCCGATTCAACTTAGCGCGATGGTGCTGGCAAAAAATCTTCTCGGCAATAACACGCCGCTGAAACTCCCGGCGATGCTGGTGAAAATCAAAACGCCGGAATTACCGCTGCATCTGGCAGGCGAAACCCAGCGTCAGGATTTACGCTGGCAAATTAATACCGAACGCCAGGGAATGGTGGCGCGCGGCGTTGACGATGCTGACCAGCTTCGCGCCTTTGTGGTCAGTGAGGATCGGATGAAAGAGGCATTTGGATTGTTGAAAACGTTGTCGATGTAGGCGAGCTACAGTGCCCCAAATGTCGGATGCGGCGCTGACGCGTCTTATCCGACCTACAGGGAACGCATGTGTTGATCACATAATACGTTTATGTCGCATCCTGCACTGTCCCAAAATGTCGGATGCGACGCTGGCGCGTCTTATCCGACCTGCGGGGATGAATATGTAGGCCGGATAAGGCGTTCACGCCGCATCCGGCAATGGTGTCCAAATGCAGCACGTTTTATCCGTTCTGGACTTCCCCTGCCAACCAACGCGCCGCAACAATAACCCCCTGCCCCAGAGACAACCCGCCATCGCCCGCAGGTAAACTTTGTGGGAAGAGCAACGTAAAATCAGCAAGATAATGCGCCAGACGTGCACGCAGCAAACAGTTATGAATAACTCCGCCGCTAAATACCAGCGTAGTGATACCCCGCATCGTGGCCTGCTCACGCATCAACGCGGCAAAACCCTGCGCCAGCGCATCATGAAACGCCCACGCGCGTTGATTAACCGGAGCCTGCCAGCTCAGCCACTGCTGCCAGAAAGTGGCGAGATCCAGTTGATTGTCCACCAGCGGCATCGTCACCGGATGCGTCACGCCGTGGCACGAAGCCGCCAGCGCCTCCAGCGCACAAGCCGCTTCACCTTCATAACTTAACGTGGCTGGCGCACAGCCCAGCGCCGCCGCTACGGCATCGAACAAACGTCCACACGACGATGCCAGCGGCGCGTTAATTCCACGCTCAATAGCCCGCGCCAGCACGCTCCAGTTTTGCTGTTGCACACTTGCCGTTTCAGAGTAATTCTGCCACTCCGGCACAAAGCGCAGGCACTGCGCCAGCAGGTTTCGCCACGGCTGCTTCGCAGCCAAATCGCCCCCCGGAAGCGCCACTGCGGGCAAGCCGCCCAGGTGCTGGCATTCGCGATAGTTCACCCGCAAGCACTCGCCGCCCCACAAAGCGCCGTTCTCCCCCATACCAATACCGTCGAGCGTCAACGCAATGACATCTCCGCCATCCAGAGGCCAGAGGTGTTCTGCCAGACACGCCGCTGCGTGGGCATGATGATGCAGCACCGTTTGCGTCGGCAGATTCATCTCACGCGCCCACTGGCTGGAGACATAGCCCGGATGCGCGTCATGCACAACGTATTGCGGAGTGAAATCGTAGATGTTTTGCATCAGGCGTAACGCTTCGCGCCACTGCATCTGGATGCCATCGTCACTTAAATCGCCCAGATGCTGACTCAACACCGCTTGTTCGCCGCGCACCAGGCAGAAGGTATTTTTCAGATCCGCGCCGAGACACAGCACAGGCGGAACATTTTTAAAGCCCGGAGGCAAAGCCAGCGCATCCGGCACATACCCCCGCGAACGGCGCAGCATTTCGCCGCTTTCGCGCACCACCGAATCATCCATCCGCTGCACGATGTCGCGGTTATGTATCAAGAATCCGTCGGCAATGCCCTGCAAATCCGCCAGCGCCTGTTCGTTGCTGATAGCCGGTGGTTTACCGCTCAGGTTGCCGGAGGTCATCACCAGCGGGCATTGCAGTTCCTGTAACAGCAAATGCTGGAGCGGGTTCGCAGGCAACATTACCCCGACTTCGTTAAGGTCAGGGGCGATATCATCACAAAGCTCAGGTACATATTTTTTATCCACCAGCACAATCGGCGCGGCGGGCGTGGTAAGCAACTGGCGCGCAGCGTCTGGTAAACCGTCAGCCACT
Source organism: Escherichia coli DSM 30083 = JCM 1649 = ATCC 11775 (assembly GCF_003697165.2). GTDB lineage: Bacteria > Pseudomonadota > Gammaproteobacteria > Enterobacterales > Enterobacteriaceae > Escherichia > Escherichia coli. Next base: position 1,165,189 of record NZ_CP033092.2, on the reverse strand, counting down.
GGCAACATGACCGCCAGCGGTTTCGCCGGGCGATGTTTGCGCGCCCGAAGTGTCGCCACCGCGTTACTGTTACGTGCATCGCAGGCAAGATGAAATCCGCCAATCCCTTTGATGGCGACAATGTTGCCCATTTTTAACTGTGCGATAGCTGCCTGTAATGCCGCCTCTTGTTCTGCATGTTCACCATGACTTACCCATTCAAGATGGGGGCCACACTCCGGGCAGGCCACCGGCTGGGCGTGGAAGCGACGATCGAGCGGGTCACAGTACTCTTTGTCACAAGCCGGACACAGCGGAAACGCCGCCATCACGGTAAACGGGCGGTCGTAAGGCATGGCGCGAATAATGGTGAAACGCGGACCACAGTGAGTACAGTTGATAAACGGATAACGCCAGCGTCGTTCGCCTGGGGTATTCATTTCGGCAAGACAAGCAGGGCAAGTCGCGGCATCGGGAACAATTTGCGTATTCATGACGCCACCCGCGCTCTGGCGGATGGTGAACTCAGTGGGCAGTTGTGACCAGATAAACGGCTCACGCTCGACGCTATCAATACGCGCCAGTGGCGGGCAGTGCTGATGCAATTGAACAAGAAACGTTTCCGGATCTTCCAGCAGCCGGACTTCTACGCCATCGCCGTCATTACAGACATCGCCGTGAAGATTTAATTGCTGTGCCAGTTGCCAGACAAACGGACGAAAACCGACGCCCTGCACTTTGCCACGAATACGCAGTTGGACACCGCAAGATGTGTTTTTTGCCATTGAGTTATTCCCGCCATCATGAATTGCGTAACCCGCCCAGCCGGACACGACAGCGTCGCATCCGGCAGTCACAGGTCGGCGATACTGCCCGCTTCGTATTCTACGAATATTTCCGGGAATTCCTTTGATACCAGAACAGTTCTGTAAGATTTTTAGAACATCAGCGCCGTGCGGCGGCGTTTTTCTGCGCTCAGTTGTTCAAGTTTATTACGATCGACACAAATCAGCGCATGGGTCGGGCAAGCCGCCATACACGCCGGGCCGTCTTCACGATGGTTGCACAGGTCGCATTTATTGGCTTCGGCTTTGTCAGCCCGTACATTCAGCCCTGCGCCGCTGTTGCGAATCACCGGACGCACCACCACTTCCATCGCACCATACGGGCAAGCCACAACGCAGGTTTTGCAACCAATACAACGTTCCTGCATGACATGAACAAACCCTTTATCACGGCTGATAGCACCATTCGGGCAGACGTTAGCGCACGGTGCATCTTCACACTGACGGCAAACTGTCGCCGTGGAAATGTTCACACCTTTAATGACATGGATACGCGGTAAAAATGTTTCCGGGGTCAGCGATGCACAGTCCTGATTTTCCTGATGAGAAACCACGCACGCTACTTCACAGGTACGGCAACCAATACATTTACTCGCGTCAGCAATGATGAAACGGTTCATCAAATTCTCCAGCAATAACAGTTAATGCGCCGATACATTCACAAATCATGCCAGTTTTTAATTTACTGTTATTTAAGGAAATTAAATTCTGTACTACAGGAAAAACGATGTCATCGACACTAGTGACGATGACATGTGATGACAATGTTTATCGCGAAAGAGCAATGAGTGAGCCGCGGCGGATTAGTTTTCCGCTGAAGGTTTTCGGCGGTGAGAAATCCCCGCCATCGAGCATAAAAATCAGCCGTCCAATAATTTCCTGAATCATCTCAGTCACCGGAATTTTTACGCTGGAGAGCGCCGGAACGATGTAGGGGGCAATAGCGATATCATCGAATCCGATAACTGACACCTGCTCTGGCACCGCTACGCCGCGCTCGTGTAACGCTTTGATCGCACCTATCGCCATATCGTCGTTACTGGCAACTAACGCGCTAAATTTAGCCCCACGTTCGAGCAACGTTTCTACCCCTTCGGCACCGCTGGCGGGCGTCCATTTACCGTTAGCGATAAGTTTTTCATTGAACGCAATACCATGCTGCGCCAGCGCGTCTTTATATCCGGCAAGACGTTCAATGCTGGTGGGGGAATCCATCGAGCCGGTAAGGAAAGCAATCTCCTGATGTCCGGCGGTTATCAACTCTGCCACGGCGTTAAAGCTGGTCTGTTTATGATCGCACCAGACGCTATGGCTGCTGTTTTTGCGCAGGCGGCGATTAAGCACCATTATCGGCTGACTGTGTGCGTCAATGATGTCATCAATCTCATCCACGCTTAAAAAGCGCGGGTAAATCATGATGGCGTCGCAGCGCAAATCCAGCAGATACTGAATCGCCTGGCGCTCTTCTTCGGCGCTATGTTTACCATCTGCCAATAGCAACTGTCGCCCTTTCTCTTCCGCCATTCGCGCGGCATGAAACAGTAATTCACTAAAATAAATGCCATGGTAAAGCGTGTTGGTCACGACCAGCCCCAGCGTCTGAGTACTCTTCGCCGACAGATTGCGCGCCAGCAAGTTTGGACGGTAACCGCTCTCTTCTACCGCCTGAAACACGCGATCTTTAGTCTCCTGGCTGACGTAGCCATTACCTGAAAGCACGCGGGAAACGGTCGCTTTTGAAACCCCGGCGCGCTTCGCCACTTCCAGCATCGTCGTCATCATTTTCATCCCTTTACACGCAATCAACGCAGTGTACTGCACCGTTTGCCGATTGTCCTTGCGCAATCGGCGGGAAAAATATTCAGGTGACCGGTTTCACAAATATAAAAAATGAACAATTAACTCTCTTGCTTATTGCATGTTAACTATTCATGATTTTGTGAAACCGGTTTCCCAATTCCGTTTCAGCATCGGCATTTTTCCGTCACGTCGACTGATAACAACTACATCTACCCTACTGATAACAGGATAAAATCCGATGGCCAAAAATTATGCGGCGCTGGCAAGCTCGGTGATAACGGCACTGGGCGGCGTTGATAACATCTCGGCGGTCACGCACTGTATGACGCGTTTGCGCTTTGTTATCAAAGATGACCAGCTTATCGATAGTCCGACGTTGAAAACCATCTCCGGCGTGCTCGGCGTGGTACGTAGTGACAACCAGTGTCAGGTGATTATAGGTAATACGGTTTCGCAGGCCTTTCAGGAAGTCGTCAGCCTGCTGCCGGGAGACTTGCAACCCGCGCCTCCCGTGGGTAAACCAAAGCTCACGCTACGTCGCATTGGTGCGGGGGTCCTCGATGCGCTGATCGGCACCATGTCACCGCTGATCCCGGCGATTATCGGCGGATCGATGGTCAAACTGCTGGCGATGATCCTCGAGATGAGCGGCGTGCTGACAAAAGGATCGCCGACCTTAATCATTCTGAATGTGATTGGTGACGGTGCTTTCTTCTTCCTGCCGCTGATGGTCGCGGCTTCTGCCGCCATCAAATTTAAAACCAATATGTCGCTGGCGATTGCCATTGCGGGTGTGCTGGTACATCCGAGTTTTATTGAGCTGATGGCGAAAGCGGCCCTGGGTGAACATGTTGAATTTGCCCTGATTCCGGTCACCGCGGTGAAATACACCTACACAGTGATCCCGGCGCTGGTGATGACCTGGTGCCTGTCATATATCGAACGCTGGGTGGACAGCATTACGCCAGCGGTGACGAAAAACTTCCTCAAGCCGATGCTGATTGTGTTGATTGCCGCACCGCTGGCAATCCTGCTGATTGGCCCGATTGGTATCTGGATCGGTAGCGCCATTTCGGCGCTGGTTTACACCATTCATGGTTATCTGGGCTGGCTTTCAGTCGCCATTATGGGCGCGCTGTGGCCTCTGCTGGTAATGACAGGGATGCACCGCGTCTTTACGCCAACCATCATTCAGACCATTGCCGAAACCGGCAAAGAAGGGATGGTCATGCCGTCAGAGATCGGCGCTAACCTGTCGCTGGGCGGTTCATCACTGGCGGTGGCATGGAAAACGAAAAACCCGGAACTGCGCCAGACGGCGCTGGCTGCGGCAGCATCAGCCATTATGGCGGGGATTTCCGAACCCGCGTTATACGGCGTGGCGATCCGCCTGAAACGTCCGCTTATCGCCAGTCTTATCAGCGGTTTTATTTGCGGCGCGGTTGCCGGTATGGCGGGGCTTGCCAGCCACTCAATGGCAGCGCCGGGGCTATTTACCAGCGTGCAGTTCTTCGATCCGGCGAATCCAATGAGCATCGTCTGGGTGTTCGCCGTCATGGCGCTGGCGGTCGTGCTGTCGTTCATCCTCACACTGTTGCTCGGCTTTGAGGATATTCCTGTTGAGGAAGCGACTGCCGAGGCGCGAAAGCATCAGAGCGTACAACCGACCGTCGCCAAAGAAGTAAGTCTTAATTGAGGATGAAAATGTCAGTATTTCCGCAAGGTTTTTTATGGGGCGGCGCGCTTGCCGCCAACCAGTCTGAAGGCGCGTACCGTGAAGGCGGCAAAGGGCTGACCACCGTCGATATGATCCCGCACGGCGAACATCGAATGGCGGTGAAACTGGGGCTGGAAAAACGTTTTCAGTTGCGCGATGACGAGTTTTATCCCAGCCATGAGGCGACGGATTTTTATCATCGTTATAAAGAAGATATCGCCCTGATGGCAGAGATGGGATTCAAGGTTTTTCGCACCTCGATTGCCTGGAGCCGCCTATTTCCGCAGGGCGATGAACTGACGCCCAATCAGCAGGGCATTGCTTTTTACCGCGCGGTATTTGAAGAGTGTAAAAAGTACGGTATCGAACCGCTGGTCACGTTGTGTCACTTCGACGTGCCGATGCATCTGGTTACTGAATATGGCTCCTGGCGTAACCGCAAGCTGGTAGAGCTTTTCAGCCGCTACGCCCGGACCTGCTTTGAAGCATTTGATGGTCTGGTGAAATACTGGCTTACCTTCAATGAAATCAACATTATGTTGCATAGCCCGTTCTCCGGCGCGGGTCTGGTGTTTGAAGAAGGGGAAAATCAGGATCAGGTGAAATATCAGGCTGCGCATCACCAGCTGGTTGCCAGTGCGCTAGCCACCAAAATCGCCCATGAGGTTAACCCGCAAAATCAGGTGGGTTGTATGCTGGCGGGCGGTAACTTCTACCCTTACAGCTGCAAGCCGGAAGATGTCTGGGCGGCGCTGGAGAAAGATCGGGAAAACCTGTTTTTTATCGATGTGCAGGCGCGGGGCGCGTATCCGGCTTACTCTGCCCGCGTATTCCGCGAAAAAGGGGTAACCATCGACAAAGCACCGAGCGATGATGAGATCCTGAAAAACACCGTCGATTTTGTCTCTTTCAGCTATTACGCCTCGCGCTGCGCCTCGGCGGAGATGAACGCCAACAACTGCAGTGCGGCGAACGTGGTGAAATCGCTGCGTAACCCGTATCTGCAAGTGAGCGACTGGGGCTGGGGTATTGATCCACTCGGTCTGCGTATCACCATGAATATGATGTACGACCGTTATCAGAAGCCACTGTTTCTGGTGGAAAACGGCCTGGGCGCAAAAGATGAATTTGCTGCCAATGGCGAAATTAACGACGACTATCGCATCAGCTATTTACGCGAACATATCCGCGCAATGGGCGAAGCGATTGCAGACGGCATTCCGCTGATGGGCTACACCACATGGGGCTGTATTGATTTAGTTTCCGCCTCTACGGGTGAAATGAGCAAACGCTACGGTTTTGTCTACGTAGACCGTGACGACGCAGGCAACGGCACGCTGACGCGCACGCGTAAGAAATCGTTCTGGTGGTATAAAAAAGTGATTGCCAGTAACGGTGAAGATTTAGAGTAAGTAACCGTGCCGGATGCGGCGTGAACGCCTTATCCGGCCTACAAGGCCCGATAAGCGTTGCGCATCGGGCAATCTTGGGTTTGGCATCAGTCAAAAATCAAAGAAACCATTCCGGCTTAACGCCAAATCGGGCTGAAAGTGCCTTAATGTGGGATATCGTCAGGGAACGTTGTCCAGATAAAATCTGACTGACCAGGGATTTAGAGCCGATTTCGTTCTTCAAATCCGCATAGGTCAGATTATGTTGATCAATCAGCGTACGAAGTAACGCCACGCCAACCGGCATTGCTGCAACGGCTTTGTCGAACTCTGCAAACTTTTCGTTATTGTTTTCATATTCTGCAATGCGGCTCGCCAGAAAGTCGATAAGTGGATTGGTATCATCTTCTTCAATCAAATATTCGACCAGTTCCAGTGCTTCACGATAATCATCTTCTGAGTCACTGCCTCCCAGAAAGGGGACTGCATTGACCAGTTCTCTTGTTGCTTTAACAGCGCGTGCAGCATTAGCAGTCATTCTTTGTTCTCTCTGTAGTATCGTGTCAGACGCTCACTTTTCTAAAATGCCATGTTTGCTCGGCATCATAAGGCATGGTCAGGAGAGGTTTCAGCACCCGCTTTTGCGCATATTCGCCGTCACTCATTGGCAGATATTCGGTAAAGCTGGTGGCCTGTGCAGGCAGCACTAAGCTCAATAAAAAAGCGCACATCCCTGTTCTGATGTTCAATTCCCTGAATTCCCTGATGGAGAATTATTCTTCTTCCACCGCTAACTGCGCGAAGCCGCCATTCCCTTCCCAGCCTTCCAGTCGTTGATAAACGGTTTCTACCGCATCTTTAATCGGCTGGGTCATCGGGTAGTAAAAGCCGACGATATCCGGCTGGATGCCGAGAAAAATCACTTCGCCAATATCTTCTTTCAACTGGTCGATAAGATAGTTCAGCGGCATGTTATGGGTAGTCATCATAAACATCTCGGCGATGTCAGCCGGGTCGATGATGCGGATCTCGCCAGGGTTTAGCCCCATATCCGTGGCGTCGACAATAAGCAGCCGTGTCGGGCGCAGTTCGCGGATAGCGACAATGTCGTTTTCCGGTGCGCTACCGCCGTCAATCACTACCCAGTTACCTTTCGGCGCGGCAGCGCACTTTTCCGCCAGTAGCGGGCCTGCGCCATCATCACCCATCATGCTATTGCCAACACAGAGTAAAACGTCAGTCACGCAGTCTCCTCACCATCAAATAGATGGCGTTTTCCTGATGAATATCATGCAGCATACTTAACAGCATTGTACTCCATTCCTTCTGCTGCGAAGTTTGCGCTGCCCGGGCTTTATCGAATGCGTTGGCCAGCATCGGCACATGGTTAATGTCGATGACGATCTCACCATATTTCGGCACGCCTTCCATTTTGCGGCGGGCTTCGCTGCCCGCCTCCAGAGTGGCAATCCATGCCAGATAGTCATCCCACGGGCAGGTAAGCGCCGCTTCCAGGCAATCGATAACCCCAAGGTGGTGACCAATCGCCAGGCTGTAATAGACCACCTGCTGCGCCTCGGCGGGCGTAGCATCGTTCTCATCAATGAATTTACGGCTCAGTTGACTGAACACCACCTTTTCACTCATCGGATACGCGCCTCTTCAACAACATGATTCAGATGGCTGACAATCTCGTTCAGACGCGGATCGTTTTCCGCTTCCAGCCAGCGTGCAACCTGTTCTTCGCCCTGCCCTAATTGCGTCAGGAAATCATCGGCAATCTGGCGACCGTAACGATAACCCGCCAGGCGGCGTGCTTCGCGATCCACTTTCACGCGCAGCGGCTGCACCATATCGCCATGCAGAATCTCCGCCGGTTGTTCATCCTGCTCACCCGGCCCACGGGCGTGGATTTTCTGCTCCAGCAGGCCGAGCGCCATCGCAAAGCCGTACAGCGTGGCGGCAGGCGTTGGCGGGCAGCCAGGGATATAAACATCCACTGGAACGATTTTATCCGTACCGCCCCACACGCAGTAGAGATCGTGGAAGATCCCGCCACTGTTACCGCAGGCACCGTAGGAGATACAGATTTTCGGGTCCGGCGCGGACTGCCACGCACGCAGCGCAGGGGATCGCATTGCACGGGTGACCGCGCCGGTAAACAGTAAAATATCCGCATGACGCGGTGACGGAACGACTTTAATGCCGAAGCGTTCTGCATCGAACAGCGGCGAAAGCGTGGCGAAAATTTCGATTTCGCAACCGTTACAGCCGCCGCAGTCCACGCGATAAACGTAGGCAGAACGTTTGATTTTTTTCAGTAACGACGCCTTCATGCTGGCGATGGATTCATCCACCGTCATCGGGACCGGAATGCCGTTGGCGTCACGGGGGCCTAATAAATTGCTCATCAGATGGCCTCTTTCATATGGCGAGTCAGTTCAATACGGTCGGACGGCACCAGGCATTTCTGGCGCTTACATTCCGGGCAAGTCTCAAAGCTTTCGCGGTGGTTTTCCGCGCGGCTGTCACCGTTGTGCTTAAGCAGCGCAATGGCGTAGTCGATCTCTTTCTGGACGGCGAAAGGACGATTGCAGACGCGGCAGTTGCACAGCGCGAAGCGGGACTGTTGCAGGAAATCTTCTTTCTTCCACACCGCCAGTTCGTACTCTTGCGACAGTTTGATCGCCGCTGTCGGGCAGACTTCTTCGCAGCGCCCACAGAAGATGCAGCGCCCAAGGTCAAACTGCCACGCCAGCTCACCAGTGGCGAGGTCGGTTTCAACCGTTAAGGCGTTTGACGGGCAGGCATTGACGCAAGCCGCACAGCCAATGCACTGCTGCGGGTTCTGCTCTGGCTTACCACGGAAGTTTTTATCAACCGCAATCGGCTCCAGCGGATAAGACGAAGTCGCCGTGCCGGTTTTGATGACTTTTTTGATAAAGGTAAACATGGCGATTCCTTATTTCAGCGGCGAGTTTTTACGCTCAATGCTGTAGCGCTCAAGTTCTTTGTACGGCACCACTTTGCTCTTCTTCTTACGTACATCGACCACGGTCATGCGGTCGGTACAGGAGTAGCAAGGGTCCAGGCTACCGATAATCAGCGGCGCATCGGAAACGGTGTTGCCGCGCAGCATATAACGCAGGGTCGGCCAGTTCGCGTAGGTCGCCGCACGGCAGCGCCAGCGGTACAGCTTCTGGTTGTCGCCGGTCATGCTCCAGTGGATATCGTCGCCGCGCGGCGCTTCGGCAAAGCCCAGCGCGAAACGGTGCGGAATGTAGGTAAAGCCTTCCACCATCAGCGGGCCGCCCGGCAGGTTATCCAGACCGTAATCGATCATATTCAGCGCGGTATAGACTTCGTTGATACGCACTTTCAGACGGGAAATAACGTCGCAGCCCTGCTCGCTGTGGACTTCCATTGGCAGCAGGCCATAACCAACAAACGGGTGATCGGCACGGGTATCACGGGCGTGACCGCTGGCACGAACCATCGGGCCAACGTTACTGAAGTCGCGAGCGATTTCCGGGTCCAGACGACCAATGCCGACGGTGCGTTGTTCCATGTTCGGTGTGCTCAGCAGCACATCCACCAGCTCCTGCACTTCACGACGCATCTGTTGTGCCAGCTGGCGGGTCTGGATCATGTCGTCTTTCAGCAGATCGCGACGAATCCCGCCGATCAGGTTCAGGCCGTAGGTTTTACGTGCACCGGTAAGGATCTCTGCCATTTTCATGGAGGTTTCACGCACGCGGAAGAACTGCATAAAGCCGGAGTCGAAGCCGGTAAAGTGACAGGCCAGGCCGAGATTGAGCAGATGCGAGTGCAGGCGTTCTACCTCCAGCAGAATGGCGCGGATCATCTGCGCGCGTTCTGGCACCTGAATACCCATCGCGTTTTCCACCGACGTGGTATAGGCGGTGCTGTGAGCAAAGCCGCAGATCCCGCACACACGGTCAGAGAGGAAGGTCACTTCGTTGTAACCCATACGGGTTTCCGCCAGTTTTTCCATGCCGCGATGGACGTAGAACAGGCGGTAGTCGGCGTCGATAATGTTTTCACCATCGACGAACAGACGGAAGTGACCCGGTTCGTCAGAAGTGACGTGCAGTGGACCAATCGGCACGACGTTGTTTTTCTTGTCGCCCAGTTCGTTGATGAACTCGTAGGTTTCAGCATCGGTAGTCGGTGCCGGACGCTGACGATAATCCATGCTGTCTTTACGCAGAGGATAAAGTTCATCCGGCCAGTCATCCGGCAGCACCAGACGACGTTCATCCGGCAGACCAACCGGAATCAAACCGTACATATCGCGCACTTCACGCTCGCCCCACACCGCCGCCGGAACGCGCGGCGTCACGGAAGGATACTCCGGTTTGTTGGCGTCAACTTCGACGCGAACCGTTACCCAACACTTGGTGCCCTTCTCCATCGACAGCACGTAATAAACGGCGTAATGACCATTCAGTTTGCGTTCGTCGTTACCAAACAGCACCGACAGCCAACCCCCTTGTTTGTAGTAGAGAAACTCCACCACTTCCGGCAGGTAGTTCACCTTCACGGTGACGGTTAGCTGATCTTTGGTCTGCCAGGCGTGGTCCAGCACGACGCCCGGAAATGCCTCATTCAGCGCGGCGAGATAATGTTGACCTAATTTTTCTTCAGACATGCTCAAACTCTCTTTAATCACGCCGCCAGCAAGGAGACGAACGCTAAAAATGCAAAGCCAAAACCAGCCCAGGTAATGCGTGGAGTAATATCAAGACGCAAACGGGCCATGCTGTTTTCGAACAGCGCGATAACCAGTACGCCGACCACCAGTTTGACGATGGCAATCACCAGCGCCAGCAGCAGCCCACCGACGGTGAAGGTTTCCATTTGTCCCCACGGAATAAACACCCCGACGAACATCTGCAACACCACCAGCTGTTTCAGGCTGATGCCCCATTTCATGACGCCAAAGCCGCTGCCGCTATACTCAGAGAGCGGACCTTCCTGCAACTCCTGCTCGGCTTCCGCCAGGTCGAACGGCAGTTTGCCCATTTCGATAAAAGTGGCGAACGCACAGGCACAAAGCGCCAGCACCAGCGGGATGCTCTGGCTCAGTGGCCAGTGATAAACGGTGTCGGTGATGTTGCTGATGTTGGTGGAACCGGCAGCCTGTGCGGCGACCCACAGACCAAGCAGCAGCATCGGTTCAACCAACACGCCAAGCATCGCTTCACGGCTCGCGCCGATAGCGGTAAACGGGCTACCAGTATCCAGACCAGAAATGGCAAAGAAGAAACGCGCGATGGAGAAGAGATACAGTAAGGTGATCAAATCGCCCAGTGGCGGCAGCGGAGAGCCGACGGTCACCACCGGCAGCGCAGTGGCGATAGTCAGCATGACGCCCACCATCACATACGGCGTCAGGCGGAACACCCAGCCGGAGGCATCCGGGCCAACGCTCTGGCGGCCCAGCAGTTTGATAATGTCGCGATACTCCTGCAACACACCCGGCCCACGACGGTTATGCAGACGGGCGCGCGCTACGCGGGTAATACCGGAGAGCAGCGGCGCAACGGCAAATAGCACCAGCGCCTGAATTAACGGATATAAAACACTCATTCTCAGGCTCCTCGTGAAACAATAATCACCACCAGCACCGCCAGTTCAACCAGCGCCATCCGGCGGAACAGCAACGCACTCCCCTCGCACTGCCAGCCCGGCACCAGAGACACCGGATTCAGCCATTTGCGTAGTTTCAGCACCGGCGCAAACGCCTGTTTCACCGGCATGGCAAAACCGTGAGCGGTAATCACCATTGATTTTTCATGATCGTAGCCGCACACCCAGGCCGCACCGCGGGAACGCGACGGCAAACGATCGCCTTTGCAAATCGCCATAATGATGAATGGCAGCAGCGGGCAGGCAATCAGCAGCAACGTGATCATTGGTTGAGAAACGGTGGTGTTAGCAGGCTCCAGCGGCAGAGGTACAGCAGCAGAGAGCATCGGCAGTAGCCACGGCGCAGCAACACCGCCAATTACGCAGCAAATCGCCAGTGCCACTACGCTTACGCTCATCAGGAGCGGCGCACAGGTGGCGTTTTCGGCCTCTTTGGTACGCGGCGCGCCGAGGAAAGTAACGCCATAAACTTTCGCCATACACATCACCGCCAGCGCACCGGTAATTGCCAGCCCCACGGCGAGCAGCGGCCCGAGAAGACGGGCAACAAACGCGCCACTATTGCTCAGTTTGAAGAAGGATTGATAGATAACCCATTCCCCGGCAAAACCGTTCAGCGGCGGCAGCGCAGCCATTGCCATCAGCCCGACTAACATGGCGATGGAGATAACCGGCATTTTCTTGCCAATACCACCGAGTTTTTCGATATCGCGATGACCGGTACGGAACCAGACGCTCCCCGCACCAAGGAACAGTACGCTCTTGAACAGGCTATGGTTAAGCAGATGGTACAGACCACCAACCAGACCAAGGGCAATCAGCGCCGGTTGTTCGAGCGCGATACCCGTTACGCCAGCGCCCAGCCCCAGCAGGATAATGCCGATATTCTCCAGGGTGTGGTAAGCCAGCAGACGTTGGATATTATGTTCCATCAACGCATACAGACCGCCGACGAATGCGGTGATCATACCGAGCACCAGCAGCGCGATCCCCCACCACAGCGGTGCATTACCGCCCAGTAGTGACAGAGTTAAAATGCCCAGCAGGCCAATTTTCATGACTACCGTGGAAAACAGCGCGGCAGCTGGCGCAGAGGCGTTGGCATGTGCCTGTGGCACCCAGCCGTGCAGCGGAATAATCCCGGCCAGCAGGCCAAAGCCAATCACACCGAGCAGCCAGATATCGGAACCGAGCGGCAGCTGTTGCATACGCATATCCAGCAGGCGCAGATCCAGCGTGCCGTAACGCTGCCACAGCAGCCAGCAGGCAATCGCCAGCAGCAGAGTGCCAAGACGCCCCAGCGCAAACCACAGTTTGCCCTCTTTGCTGTTGCTGGTGAGGAACACCGCACACAGGGCCATGATTTCGGCCATTACCACGAACATGCCGAGGTTGCTGGCGATGACGGCACAGACGGCGGCAGCCATCAACATATTGATCTGCAAGCCGTTGCATTTCACCTGCGCGTGGCGATGCCAGTCAATGTTGTAGAGGCTGACAAACAGACCGCATAGGCCGAGTGTAATCAGCCAAATCGCGTTAAGCGGAGAGATTTGCACATCGTAGCTTACCAGCGACAGCGCACCGCTCACGCCAACCGTGCCAGTCAGCACAGTGAAGCCCGCGGCTGCCGTATACAGGCTACCCACCGCGCCGCCAATTCCGGCTATCCAGCCACTTAGCGCTTTTTGAAAAGAAAAGAGAAATGCCAGAACAGCGACGGCGACAAACCACGCCACGCCGCTATTGATCAGGGAAATTGCGCTCATTTAGCCTCTCCACTTTGAGCCTGCTGAAACAAGGTGAGATCGCCAAAGTCCGTGTTAAAAGTCAGCTCACGCTTACGTTTGCTGACGCGGGCGATATCGGTGTTATCCACCAGATGCAGGGCTTTAGTCGGGCACATCCGCACGCAGGCCGGACCTTGTTCATCAAAGCTACAAAGGTCACATTTGACGGCGATCGCGCGAATACCTGGCACCCAGTCAAGCAATGTGCTGACACGCGCCGGAGCAGGCGGTGCCGGTGGCGCTTTCGGGGTATTGGCGTTTGCCGGAATATCCAGCGGACGGCTGCCGGAAAATTCAATTGCGCCAAACGGGCAGGCGATGCCACACAGTTTGCAGCTTACGCACAAGCTTTCATTCAGCTGCACGGCACCATCAACACGAGTGATGGCGTTAACCGGGCAGACCGTTGCGCAGGGTGCATCTTCACAGTGGTGACAGAGCTGCGGCGCAGATTCTTTTTCATTTAGCATCACTCTCAGGCGCGGCATTGATTGCAGGCCGTGCTGGCGATGCGTCTCTGAACAGGTAGCCTCACAAGTGTGGCAGCCGATACAGAGCGTGGAGTCAGCAATTACAAAACGATTCACCAGGCATTCCTCAGGTGATTGTCATTTTTGACGAAAACATGCCGATGAAATGTCATTTTCGACACTCATCGACACGCCCATCCCCAAACAGGCGTAACGCCTGCAAAACGGGCAAAGCCTCAGCTCATGCTGCCGGGCTTTGTCCCTTTACCAGTTGGCTTAAATTCACCGGCACATTGTTTTCAATGGCGGTGTATAAGCTGTCGTAAACGCCAGCGATTTTTTCGAGATAGTGTTCCAGAACCTGTTCGCGATCGCGGATGTTGACCTTGCCATCAATCATGCCGTCAATGCTCAGTTGCGCCTGCGCAATCCGCTGTTTGTCTTCACCCTCTTTCGTTTCGACGTAATACTCGATGGTGTGGCTGTTAAAGCCATCCGCCAGGGTGACGTAAATGCGAAAATGTTCAAAAAGGACGAAACAGAGTTCTTTGTCCGGCGCGCAGCTCATGGCGTGATGCAGGCGCGCTTTCGATAACGTGATCCCCTGAACCAGCGAATTGCAGTAGATGTGCCACTGGTCCTGTAGGCGACGATGCCGCTGTGCGATGTAATCGGCTTTCTCGCTTATTTCCCAAATAGTCATTGTCAGGTTACCCGTTTAACAGAGATGCCAGCTTTAAGCATTTTCTGTGCCAACTTTTAATTTATTGTTATTAAAGCGATTTTTAAGCTAAAGATGAATTTCGTCGCCGTGTCGACGTGTCATTTCGACATCATCGACATTATTTACCGCAGGGATAATCAACACTGGCACAATTATTGCTTGTAGCTGGCAATAGTTAATGGGAGGCGATATGCACGAAATAACCCTCTGCCAACGGGCACTGGAATTGATCGAACAGCAGGCCGCAAAACACGGCGCAAAACGCGTAACTGGGGTCTGGCTCAAAATTGGCGCATTTTCTTGTGTCGAAACCAGCTCTCTTGCCTTTTGTTTTGATCTGGTTTGCCGCGGCAGCGTGGCGGAAGGTTGTAAACTGCACCTCGAAGAACAAGAGGCCGAATGCTGGTGTGAAACATGCCAACAGTATGTGACGCTACTGACCCAGCGCGTCCGCCGCTGTCCACAGTGTCATGGTGACATGCTACAGATTGTGGCAGACGACGGTTTACAGATTCGGCGGATAGAAATAGACCAGGAGTGAGCGATGTGTACAACATGCGGTTGCGGTGAAGGCAACCTGTATATCGAGGGTGATGAACATAACCCTCATTCCGCGTTTCGTAGCGCGCCATTTGCCCCGGCGGCACGCCCGAAGATGAAAATCACCGGCATTAAAGCGCCTGAATTTACCCCCAGCCAGACTGAAGAAGGCGACCTGCATTACGGTCATGGCGAAGCGGGCACTCACGCGCCGGGCATGAGCCAGCGTCGGATGCTGGAAGTCGAAATTGACGTGCTGGACAAAAATAACCGTCTGGCTGAACGCAACCGCGCGCACTTTGCTGCCCGCAAGCAACTGGTGCTCAACCTGGTTTCCAGCCCTGGTTCCGGTAAAACCACCCTGCTGACGGAAACCTTAATGCGCCTGAAAGACAGCGTTCCGTGCGCAGTTATTGAAGGCGACCAGCAAACCGTGAACGATGCCGCGCGCATTCGTGCTACCGGCACGCCAGCGATTCAGGTGAACACCGGTAAAGGCTGCCATCTTGACGCACAGATGATTGCCGACGCCGCGCCGCGCCTGCCACTGGACGATAACGGTATTCTGTTTATCGAAAACGTCGGCAACCTCGTGTGCCCGGCCAGCTTCGATCTCGGTGAAAAACACAAAGTGGCGGTGCTTTCCGTTACCGAAGGTGAAGACAAACCGCTGAAATATCCGCATATGTTTGCCGCCGCCTCGCTGATGCTGCTCAACAAAGTTGACCTGCTGCCGTATCTCAACTTTGACGTTGAGAAGTGCATCGCCTGCGCCCGTGAAGTCAATCCAGAAATTGAAATCATCCTTATTTCCGCCACCAGCGGCGAAGGGATGGACCAGTGGCTGAACTGGCTGGAGACACAGCGATGTGCATAGGCGTTCCCGGCCAGATCCGCACTATTGACGGCAACCAGGCGAAAGTCGACGTCTGCGGCATTCAGCGCGATGTCGATTTAACGTTAGTCGGCAGCTGCGATGAAAACGGTCAGCCACGCGTGGGCCAGTGGGTACTGGTTCACGTTGGCTTTGCCATGAGCGTAATTAATGAAGCCGAAGCACGCGACACTCTCGACGCCTTACAAAACATGTTTGACGTTGAGCCAGATGTCGGCGCGCTGTTGTATGGCGAGGAAAAATAATGCGTTTTGTTGATGAATATCGCGCGCCGGAACAGGTAATGCAGTTAATTGAGCATCTGCGCGAACGTGCTTCACATCTCTCTTACACCGCCGAACGCCCTCTGCGGATTATGGAAGTGTGTGGCGGTCATACCCACGCCATTTTTAAATTCGGCCTCGACCAGTTGCTACCGGAAAACGTTGAGTTTATCCACGGTCCGGGTTGCCCGGTGTGCGTACTGCCAATGGGTAGAATCGACACCTGCGTGGAGATTGCCAGCCATCCGGAAGTCATCTTCTGTACCTTTGGCGATGCCATGCGCGTACCAGGGAAACAGGGGTCGCTGTTGCAGGCAAAAGCACGCGGTGCCGATGTGCGCATCGTTTACTCGCCAATGGATGCGTTAAAACTGGCGCAGGAGAATCCAACCCGCAAAGTGGTGTTCTTCGGCTTAGGTTTTGAAACCACCATGCCGACCACCGCCATCACGTTGCAACAGGCAAAAGCCCGCGATGTGCAGAATTTTTACTTCTTCTGCCAGCACATTACGCTCATCCCAACACTGCGCAGTTTACTTGAAGAGCCGGATAACGGTATCGACGCGTTTCTTGCGCCCGGTCACGTTAGTATGGTTATCGGCACTGATGCCTATAATTTTATCGCCAGCGATTTTCATCGTCCGCTGGTGGTCGCTGGTTTCGAACCCCTTGATCTACTTCAAGGCGTGGTGATGCTGGTGGAGCAGAAAATAGCGGCCCATAGCAAGGTAGAGAATCAGTATCGTCGGGTGGTGCCGGATGCCGGTAACCTGCTGGCGCAACAGGCAATTGCTGATGTGTTCTGTGTCAACGGCGACAGCGAATGGCGCGGCTTAGGCGTGATTGAATCTTCTGGCGTGCACCTGACGCCGGATTATCAACGATTCGATGCCGAAGCACATTTCCGCCCGGCACCGCAGCAGGTCTGCGATGACCCGCGTGCGCGTTGTGGTGAAGTATTAACGGGCAAATGTAAGCCGCATCAATGCCCGCTGTTTGGTAACACCTGTAATCCTCAAACCGCGTTTGGTGCGCTGATGGTTTCCTCCGAAGGAGCGTGCGCCGCGTGGTATCAGTATCGTCAGCAGGAGAGTGAAGCGTGAATAATATCCAACTCGCCCACGGTAGCGGCGGCCAGGCGATGCAGCAATTAATCAACAGCCTGTTTATGGAAGCCTTTGCCAACCCGTGGCTGGCAGAGCAGGAAGATCAGGCCCGTCTTGATCTGGCGCAGCTGGTAGCGGAAGGCGACCGTCTGGCGTTCTCCACCGACAGTTACGTCATTGACCCGCTGTTCTTTCCTGGCGGTAATATCGGCAAGCTGGCGATTTGCGGCACCGCCAATGACGTTGCGGTCAGTGGCGCTATTCCGCGCTATCTCTCCTGTGGCTTTATCCTCGAAGAAGGATTGCCGATGGAGACACTGAAAGCCGTAGTGACCAGCATGGCAGAAACCGCCCGCGCGGCAGGCATTGCCATCGTCACTGGCGATACTAAAGTGGTGCAGCGCGGCGCGGCAGATAAACTGTTTATCAACACCGCTGGCATGGGCGCAATTCCGGCGAATATTCACTGGGGCGCACAGACGCTAACCGCAGGCGATGTATTGCTGGTTAGCGGTACACTCGGGGACCACGGGGCGACTATCCTTAACCTGCGTGAGCAGCTGGGGCTGGACGGCGAACTGGTCAGCGACTGCGCGGTACTAACGCCGCTTATTCAGACGCTGCGTGACATTCCCGGCGTGAAAGCGCTGCGTGATGCCACCCGTGGTGGTGTAAACGCGGTGGTTCATGAGTTCGCGGCAGCCTGCGGTTGTGGTATTGAACTTTCAGAAGCGGCACTGCCAGTTAAACCTGCTGTGCGCGGCGTTTGCGAACTGCTGGGACTGGACGCCCTTAACTTTGCCAACGAAGGCAAACTGGTGATCGCCGTTGAACGCAACGCAGCAGAGCAAGTGCTGGCGGCGTTACATTCCCATCCATTGGGAAAAGATGCGGCGCTGATTGGCGAAGTAGTAGAACGTAAAGGTGTTCGTCTTGCCGGTCTGTATGGCGTGAAACGAACCCTCGATCTACCGCACGCCGAACCGCTTCCGCGTATATGCTAATAAAATTCTAAATCTCCTATAGTTAGTCAATGACCTTTTGCACCGCTTTGCGGTGCTTTCCTGGAAGAACAAAATGTCATATACACCGATGAGTGATCTCGGACAGCAAGGGTTGTTCGACATCACTCGGACACTATTGCAGCAGCCCGATCTGGCCTCGCTGTGTGAGGCTCTTTCGCAACTGGTAAAGCGTTCTGCGCTCGCCGACAACGCGGCGATTGTGTTGTGGCAAGCGCAGACTCAACGTGCGTCTTATTACGCATCGCGTGAAAAAGACACCCCCATTAAATATGAAGACGAAACTGTTCTGGCACACGGTCCGGTACGCAGCATTTTGTCGCGCCCTGATACGCTGCATTGCAGTTACGAAGAATTTTGTGAAACCTGGCCGCAGCTGGCCACAGGTGGGCTATACCCCAAATTTGGTCACTATTGCCTGATGCCACTGGCGGCGGAAGGGCATATTTTTGGTGGCTGTGAATTTATTCGTTATGACGATCGCCCCTGGAGCGAAAAAGAGTTCAATCGTCTGCAAACATTTACGCAGATCGTTTCTGTCGTCACCGAACAAATCCAGAGCCGCGTCGTTAACAATGTCGACTATGAGTTGTTATGCCGGGAACGCGATAACTTCCGCATCCTGGTCGCCATCACTAACGCGGTGCTTTCCCGCCTGGATATGGACGAACTGGTCAGCGAAGTCGCCAAAGAAATCCATTACTATTTCGACATTGACGATATCAGCATCGTCTTACGCAGCCACCGTAAAAACAAACTCAACATCTACTCCACTCACTATCTTGATAAACAGCATCCCGCTCACGAACAGAGCGAAGTCGATGAAGCCGGAACCCTCACCGAACGCGTCTTCAAAAGTAAAGAGATGCTGTTGATTAATCTCCACGAGCGGGACGATTTAGCCCCCTATGAACGCATGTTGTTCAACACCTGGGGCAACCAGATTCAAACCTTGTGCCTGTTACCGCTGATGTCTGGCGACACTATGCTGGGCGTGCTGAAACTGGCGCAATGCGAAGAGAAAGTCTTTACCACTACCAATCTGAATTTACTGCGCCAGATTGCCGAACGTGTGGCAATCGCTGTCGATAACGCCCTCGCCTATCAGGAAATTCATCGTCTGAAAGAACGGCTGGTTGATGAAAACCTCGCCCTGACCGAGCAGCTCAACAATGTTGATAGTGAATTTGGCGAGATTATTGGCCGCAGCGAAGCCATGTACAGCGTACTTAAACAAGTGGAAATGGTGGCGCAAAGTGACAGTACCGTTCTGATCCTCGGTGAAACTGGTACAGGTAAAGAGCTGATTGCCCGCGCGATCCATAATCTCAGTGGGCGTAATAATCGCCGCATGGTCAAAATGAACTGCGCGGCGATGCCTGCCGGATTGCTGGAAAGCGATCTATTTGGTCATGAGCGTGGGGCTTTTACCGGTGCC
This sequence comes from Escherichia coli DSM 30083 = JCM 1649 = ATCC 11775, assembly GCF_003697165.2. Lineage (GTDB taxonomy): Bacteria > Pseudomonadota > Gammaproteobacteria > Enterobacterales > Enterobacteriaceae > Escherichia > Escherichia coli. The sequence goes on along the minus strand of NZ_CP033092.2, from coordinate 1,145,536 downwards.
AGCGCTCAGCGCATTGGTCGTTTTGAACTGGCGGATAAAAGCTCACTATTCCTCGATGAAGTGGGCGATATGCCGCTGGAGTTACAGCCGAAGTTGCTGCGTGTATTACAGGAACAGGAGTTTGAACGTCTCGGCAGCAACAAAATCATTCAGACGGACGTACGTTTAATTGCCGCGACTAACCGCGATCTGAAAAAAATGGTCGCCGACCGAGAGTTCCGTAGCGATCTCTATTACCGCCTGAACGTATTCCCGATCCACCTGCCGCCACTACGCGAGCGTCCGGAAGATATTCCGCTGCTGGCGAAAGCCTTTACCTTCAAAATTGCCCGTCGTCTGGGGCGCAATATCGACAGCATTCCTGCCGAGACGCTGCGCATCCTGAGCAACATGGAATGGCCGGGCAACGTGCGTGAGCTGGAAAACGTCATCGAGCGCGCGGTATTGCTAACACGCGGCAACGTGCTGCAGCTGTCATTGCCAGATATTGCTTTACCAGAACCTGAAACGCCGCCTGCCGCAACGGTTGTCGCCCAGGAGGGCGAAGATGAATATCAGTTGATTGTTCGCGTGCTGAAAGAAACAAACGGCGTGGTTGCCGGGCCTAAAGGCGCTGCGCAACTTCTGGGGCTGAAACGCACGACTCTGCTGTCACGAATGAAGCGACTGGGAATTGATAAATCGGCATTGATTTAACAGATGTGGTTATACTCGATCAACATTCAATGAAAGGAGGCAGTATGGCAGTTTCAGCAAGAAATCAATTAACCGGAACAGTTAGCGCAGTAGCAATGGGCGCGGTGAATGATGAAGTAGAACTGACGCTGGCAGGTGGTGCAAAGCTGGTGGCAATTGTGACTCACAGCAGCCAGCAAGCGCTGGGTCTGGCGAAAGGGAAAGAAGCGATTGCCCTGATTAAAGCCCCGTGGGTCACGCTGGCAACGGAAGACTGTGGACTGAAATTCTCTGCTCGCAACCAGTTTGCTGGCAGCGTGTCGACAATCACCGAAGGCGCAGTGAACGCCACTGTCCATATCAAAACGGATGCGGGTTTTGAAATTGTGGCAGTGGTAACAAATGAAAGTCAGGATGAAATGAAACTCACCACTGGCTCGCGCGTTATTGCATTGATCAAAGCATCAGCCATCCTGATTGCCACCAAAGCGTAAGCGCCGTATTTGCCGGAGAGTATGGCTCTCCGGCAGATTTATTTCTTTGGACGATATTTTTCTGGCAACTCCGGCACCGGACGCTTGTCATCGATGAGATGACGCACGGTTAAGATCGGATGACGCCACAGCATTCTCGGCCCAACCCAACGCATAATCTGTTTCATCTCTTCACGCTTTGCAGGCTGGTAACAGTGCACCGGACACTGCTTACAGGCTGGTTTCTCTTCGCCGAACACACATTTATCCAGCCGCTTTTGCGCGTAAGCAAACAACGCCTCGTAATGCTCCGGCTCTGCTGACGCCTGCGGGCATTTCGCTTGATAAAGATCGATCATTTTTTTAATCGTCAGTTTTTCACGAGAGATACGCTTGCCGGACATGCTGCCTCCATACTCTTAAGGTGCATTTATATTACAACTTAATTTTAAAGGGGACTATGTCTCTGAAGGAGGAGGTTTCTTCAACCGACGAATTTGGCGATCTTGTTTCATCGTCATCACGCAAAAGCTGCAAAGCAGCATTTTTCGCGGAACCGACATCAAGAACTCACCTTTCGCGTCTTCCCCTGAAATGATTAACTCCGGTATCATGTGCGCCTTATGTGATTACAACGAAAATAAAAACCATCACACTACATTTAACATCAGGGAGCCGGACTTAACCCCATGAGTACAATAGAAAATTTCGACGCCCATACGCCCATGATGCAGCAGTATCTCAAGCTGAAAGCCCAGCATCCCGAGATCCTGCTGTTTTACCGGATGGGCGACTTTTATGAACTGTTTTATGACGACGCAAAACGGGCATCGCAACTGCTGGATATTTCACTGACCAAACGCGGTGCTTCAGCGGGAGAGCCAATCCCGATGGCGGGGATTCCCTACCATGCGGTGGAAAACTACCTCGCCAAACTGGTGAATCAGGGCGAATCCGTCGCTATTTGTGAACAGATTGGCGATCCGGCGACCAGCAAAGGGCCGGTTGAGCGCAAAGTTGTCCGTATCGTTACGCCGGGCACCATCAGCGATGAAGCGCTGTTGCAGGAACGTCAGGACAACCTGCTGGCGGCTATCTGGCAGGACAGTAAAGGTTTCGGCTACGCAACGCTGGATATCAGTTCCGGTCGTTTTCGCCTGAGCGAACCGGCAGACCGCGAAACGATGGCGGCAGAACTGCAACGTACGAATCCAGCGGAATTACTGTATGCGGAAGATTTCGCCGAGATGTCGCTGATTGAAGGTCGCCGCGGCCTGCGTCGTCGCCCGCTGTGGGAGTTTGAAATCGACACCGCTCGCCAGCAATTGAACCTGCAATTTGGCACCCGAGATCTGGTCGGTTTTGGTGTGGAGAACGCACCACGCGGACTTTGTGCTGCCGGTTGTCTGTTGCAGTATGCGAAAGATACCCAACGCACGACCCTGCCGCATATTCGTTCTATCACTATGGAACGTCAGCAGGACAGCATCATTATGGATGCCGCGACGCGTCGTAACCTGGAAATTACTCAGAACCTGGCCGGCGGTGCGGAAAATACGCTGGCTTCAGTGCTCGACTGCACTGTAACGCCGATGGGCAGCCGTATGCTGAAACGCTGGCTGCATATGCCAGTGCGCGATACCCGCGTGTTGCTTGAGCGCCAGCAAACTATTGGCGCATTGCAGGATTTCACCGCTGAGCTACAGCCGGTACTGCGTCAGGTCGGCGACCTGGAACGTATTCTGGCGCGTCTGGCGTTGCGTACCGCTCGCCCGCGCGATCTGGCCCGTATGCGTCATGCCTTCCAGCAACTGCCGGAGTTGCGTGCGCAGTTAGAAAATGTCGATAGTGCACCGGTACAAGCGCTGCGTGAGAAGATGGGCGAGTTTGCCGAACTGCGCGACCTGCTGGAGCGAGCAATCATCGACACGCCGCCGGTGCTGGTACGCGATGGTGGTGTTATTGCGACTGGTTATAACGAAGAACTGGATGAATGGCGTGCGCTGGCCGACGGCGCGACCGATTATCTGGAACGTCTGGAAGTCCGCGAGCGTGAACGTACCGGCCTGGACACGTTAAAAGTTGGCTTTAATGCTGTGCACGGCTACTACATTCAAATCAGCCGTGGGCAAAGCCATCTGGCACCAATCAACTACATGCGCCGCCAGACGCTGAAAAACGCCGAGCGTTACATTATTCCGGAGCTGAAAGAGTACGAAGATAAAGTTCTCACCTCAAAAGGCAAAGCGCTGGCACTGGAAAAACAGCTTTATGAAGAGCTGTTCGACCTGTTGCTGCCGCATCTGGAAGCGTTGCAACAGAGCGCGAGCGCGCTGGCAGAACTTGATGTGCTGGTTAACCTGGCGGAGCGGGCCTATACCCTGAACTACACCTGCCCGACCTTTATTGATAAACCTGGCATTCGTATTACCGAAGGTCGCCATCCAGTGGTTGAACAGGTACTGAACGAACCGTTTATCGCTAACCCGCTAAACCTGTCGCCACAGCGCCGCATGTTGATCATCACCGGTCCGAACATGGGGGGTAAAAGTACCTATATGCGCCAGACCGCGTTGATTGCGCTGATGGCGTATATCGGCAGTTACGTCCCGGCGCAAAAGGTCGAGATTGGGCCGATCGATCGCATCTTTACCCGCGTAGGTGCCGCGGATGATCTGGCTTCCGGACGTTCAACCTTTATGGTGGAGATGACCGAAACCGCTAATATTCTGCATAACGCCACCGAATACAGTCTGGTGTTGATGGACGAGATTGGGCGCGGAACGTCCACTTACGATGGCCTGTCGCTGGCATGGGCGTGTGCGGAAAATCTGGCAAATAAGATCAAAGCGTTGACGCTGTTTGCTACCCACTATTTCGAGCTGACCCAGTTACCGGAGAAAATGGAAGGCGTCGCCAACGTGCATCTCGATGCACTGGAGCACGGCGACACCATTGCCTTTATGCATAGCGTGCAGGATGGCGCAGCGAGCAAAAGCTACGGCCTGGCGGTTGCAGCTCTGGCGGGTGTGCCAAAAGAGGTTATTAAGCGCGCACGGCAAAAACTGCGTGAGCTGGAAAGCATTTCGCCGAACGCCGCTGCTACGCAAGTGGATGGTACACAAATGTCTTTGCTGTCCGTACCGGAAGAAACTTCGCCTGCGGTCGAGGCATTGGAAAACCTCGACCCGGATTCACTGACTCCGCGTCAGGCGCTGGAATGGATTTATCGCTTGAAGAGTCTGGTGTAATAATAATTCCCGATAGTCTTTTGCTATCGGGAATATTAACAACAACTGACGAATCAAATAAAAATACCCTGTATAATAGGAAAGCTTATTTTACAGGGTAAAACCATGCCATCTACACGCTACCAAAAAATCAACGCCCATCACTATCGCCATATATGGACCGTTGGTGATATTCATGGTGACTATCAATTATTACAATCCCGCTTACATCAACTCTCTTTTTGCCCTGAAACCGACTTACTTATTTCGGTAGGCGATAACATCGATCGTGGGCCCGAGAGTCTTAACGTGCTGCGCCTGTTAAACCAGCCCTGGTTTATCTCCGTCAAAGGCAACCACGAAGCGATGGCGCTTGATGCATTCGAAACTGGCGATGGAAATATGTGGCTTGCCAGCGGTGGTGACTGGTTTTTCGATTTAAATGATTCAGAGCAACAAGAGGCAATAGATCTGTTGCTGAAATTCCATCACCTTCCACATATTATTGAAATCACTAACGACACCATAAAATATGTCATCGCACATGCAGATTATCCGGGGAAGGAGTATCAGTTTGGCAAAGAAATAGCGGAGAACGAATTACTCTGGCCTGTTGATCGTGTGCAGAAATCACTTAATAGCGAATTACAAAAAATAAACGGTGCCGACTTCTTTATATTTGGTCATATGATGTTTGATAACATTCAGACGTTCGCTAACCAGATTTATATAGATACCGGATCGCCGAAAAGCGGGCGGCTGTCATTTTATAAAATAAAGTAGTCTCATGCTTCTTCTGTGAAGCATGAGTAACCCGGCGTTATTGCAGGTCATTATTCATTTTTCGCTACCAGCAAAGAGAGATCCAGCTTCGCCAGCGCGCGGCTGGCACTCTCCGGCAGACCGTCGTCAGTAATGATCTGATCAAACTCGCTTAATGGTAACGCCAGCCATGTCGCCACCTGTCCATATTTCGTCGCATCACAGACCAAAACTCGCTGGCGGCTGGCACTGGCAATCGCCCTTTTCACCGTGACTTTATCTTCTGCTGGCGTAGAGATCCCCCGCACACTCCATGACGATGCAGAAATAAAAGCCTGATCAATCATCAGGCTACGCAGCATGGTCGCAGCGGCTTCCCCAACACAGGAACGGTTTTCCCGACACACTGCGCCGCCAGTGTGAATAATTGTGCAATTACTGTTGTCGAGCAAGTAGTCCGCAATAACGAAGTCGTTAGTAACCACTGTGAGTGGCTCCATGTGAATCAGATGCTGTGCAATCGCTAACGTGGTCGTTCCTGCATCCAGATAGATACAACGTCCCGGCTGAACAAGACTTGCCGCCAGCTTGCCAATAGCCGCTTTTTGCGTCATTGCCAGCGCAGTTTTTACCTGATGAGAAGGTTCATGCGCCACGCGTCCCGGAGACTGGACGCCTCCGGACACCAGCACAACGGCTCCCTGCTGCTCCAGTTTTTGTAAATCCCGACGAATGGTCATATGTGACACATTCATTCTGTCCGTTAGTTCAGCAATACTGACAATGCCTTTTTCAGCTACCATCTCAAGGATGATTTGGCGACGCTCTACGGGTATCAACTTTTGCTCCTTCCTTTGTCCTGCGGACATTCTACGCTATTTGCCTGCGAAACGTGCGCGGCGCAACTAACGCTTAGTTCACATAAAATAACACGCAATGTTAACTTTTGTGAATCAGCTCACCATATCGTTATCTTTCCGCGCTTATATTCACAACATCAAACAAAATATCACTTAAATTAACAAGGAGAGCAGATGAAAACGGGATCGGAGTTTCATGTCGGTATCGTTGGCTTAGGGTCAATGGGAATGGGAGCAGCACTGTCATGTGTCCGCGCAGGTCTTTCTACCTGGGGCGCAGACCTGAACAGCAATGCCTGCGCTACGTTGAAAGAGGCTGGTGCTTGCGGAGTTTCTGATAACGCCGCGACGTTTGCCGAAAAACTGGACGCTCTGCTGGTGCTGGTGGTCAATGCGACCCAGGTTAAACAGGTGCTGTTTGGTGAAAAAGGCGTTGCACAACATCTGAAACCCGGTACGGCAGTAATGGTTTCTTCCACTATCGCCAGTGCTGATGCGCAAGAAATTGCTACCGCTCTGGCTGGATTCGGTCTGGAAATGCTGGATGCGCCGGTTTCTGGTGGTGCGGTAAAAGCCGCTAACGGTGAAATGACTGTCATGGCCTCCGGTAGCGATATTGCCTTTGAACGACTGGCACCCGTGCTGGAAGCCGTTGCCGGAAAAGTTTATCGCATCGGTGCAGAACCGGGACTGGGTTCGACCGTAAAAATTATCCACCAGTTGTTAGCGGGCGTACATATTGCTGCCGGAGCCGAAGCGATGGCGCTTGCAGCCCGTGCGGGGATCCCGCTGGATGTGATGTATGACGTCGTGACCAATGCCGCCGGAAATTCATGGATGTTCGAAAACCGGATGCGTCATGTGGTGGATGGCGATTACACCCCGCATTCAGCCGTCGATATTTTTGTTAAGGATCTTGGTCTGGTTGCCGATACCGCCAAAGCCCTGCACTTCCCGCTGCCGTTGGCCTCAACAGCATTGAATATGTTCACCAGCGCCAGTAACGCGGGTTACGGGAAAGAAGACGATAGCGCAGTTATCAAGATTTTCTCAGGCATCACTCTACCGGGAGCGAAATCATGATCAAGATTGGCGTTATCGCCGATGATTTTACCGGCGCGACGGATATCGCCAGTTTTCTGGTGGAAAACGGTCTACCAACGGTACAAATTAACGGTGTTCCAACAGGTAAAATGCCGGAAGCAATCGACGCTCTGGTGATCAGCCTGAAAACGCGCTCCTGTCCGGTGGTTGAAGCCACACAGCAATCGCTGGCGGCTCTGAGCTGGTTGCAACAGCAAGGTTGCAAACAGATCTATTTCAAATACTGCTCTACTTTCGACAGTACGGCGAAAGGGAATATCGGTCCGGTTACCGATGCATTAATGGATGCTCTCGACACACCGTTTACGGTCTTCTCTCCGGCCCTGCCAGTCAACGGACGTACGGTTTATCAGGGGTATTTGTTCGTAATGAATCAACTGCTGGCCGAATCCGGGATGCGCCATCACCCGGTAAATCCCATGACCGACAGCTATCTTCCCCGTCTGGTTGAATCGCAATCCACAGGGCGCTGCGGCGTCGTTTCAGCACATGTTTTCGAACAAGGTGTGAAAGCCGTTCGTCAGGAGCTGGCTCGCTTACAGCAAGAGGGCTATCGCTACGCGGTGCTTGATGCGCTGACCGAACACCATCTGGAAATTCAGGGGAAAGCCTTGCGCGATGCCCCACTGGTAACGGGCGGTTCTGGTCTGGCGATTGGCCTGGCCCGGCAGTGGGCGCAAGAAAACGGTAACCAGGCTCGCGAAGCAGGGCGTCCGCTCGCTGGGCGCGGCGTAGTGCTCTCCGGTTCATGCTCTCAAATGACCAACCGCCAGGTGGCACATTACCGTCAAATTGCACCAGCCCGTGAGGTTGATGTGGCACGCTGCCTCTCAACCGAAACTCTGGCCGCTTATGCACACGAGCTGGCAGAGTGGGTTCTGGGCCAGGAAAGTGTACTTGCTCCACTGGTTTTTGCCACCGCCAGCACTGACGCATTGGCAGCAATTCAACAGCAATACGGTGCACAAAAAGCCAGTCAGGCAGTGGAAACACTGTTTTCTCAACTAGCGGCGCGGTTAGCAGCGGAAGGCGTGACACGCTTTATTGTCGCAGGCGGTGAGACCTCCGGCGTAGTCACACAGAGCCTGGGCATAAAAGGTTTTCATATTGGCCCAACCATTTCCCCCGGCGTGCCGTGGGTAAACGCACTGGATAAGCCTGTCTCACTCGCCCTTAAATCTGGCAACTTCGGTGATGAAGCCTTTTTTTCACGAGCCCAAAGAGAGTTTTTATCATGAGCGATTTCGCAAAAGTAGAGCAGTCTTTGCGAGAGGAGATGACGCGGATTGCCAGTTCATTCTTTCAGCGCGGATATGCAACCGGTTCGGCTGGCAATCTGTCGCTGCTTTTACCTGACGGGAATTTACTGGCGACACCGACAGGTTCATGCCTGGGCAATCTCGATCCGCAGCGGCTTTCCAAAGTCACCGCGGATGGCGAATGGTTAAGTGGTGACAAACCCTCGAAAGAGGTGCTCTTTCATCTGGCGCTGTATCGCAACAATCCGCGCTGTAAAGCGGTAGTGCATTTGCACAGTACGTGGTCGACGGCGCTTTCCTGCCAGGAAGGGCTGGACAGCAATAACGTTATTCGGCCGTTCACACCATACGTGGTGATGCGGATGGGTAATGTCCCGCTGGTGCCCTATTACCGACCGGGCGATAAACGCATCGCACAGGATCTGGCGGAACTGGCAGCAGACAATCAGGCTTTTTTACTGGCAAATCATGGCCCAGTGGTTTGCGGTGAAAGCCTGCAAGAAGCCGCCAACAATATGGAAGAGCTGGAGGAAACGGCAAAGCTGATTTTTATTCTCGGTGACCGCCCGATCCGTTATCTGACCGCAGGTGAAATTGCGGAATTAAGGAGTTAATGCAATGCCTCGTTTTGCAGCTAATTTATCCATGATGTTCACCGAAGTGCCTTTTATTGAACGCTTCGCCGCAGCGCGAAAAGCCGGGTTCGATGCTGTGGAATTTCTGTTTCCCTATGACTACTCCCCCCTGCAAATCCAAAAGCAACTGGAGCAAAACCATCTGACGCTGGCGCTGTTCAATACCGCTCCCGGAGATATTAATGCGGGAGAATGGGGATTATCCGCCCTTCCCGGACGTGAGCACGAAGCACGCGCAGACATCGACCTGGCACTGGAATATGCATTGGCGCTCAATTGTGAACAAGTCCATGTGATGGCAGGCGTCGTGCCCGCTGGCGAAGATGCTGAACGGTACCGGGCAGTATTTATTGATAATCTCCGCTACGCTGCCGACCGCTTTGCGCCACACGGCAAGCGAATATTGGTTGAAGCACTCAGCCCCGGCGTTAAGCCTCATTATCTCTTCTCCAGCCAGTATCAGGCACTGGCTATTGTTGAAGAGGTTGCGCGAGATAACGTTTTTATTCAACTAGATACTTTCCATGCGCAAAAAGTAGATGGCAACCTGACACATTTAATCCGCGACTACGCCGGGAAATATGCGCACGTACAAATTGCCGGACTACCTGATCGACATGAACCGGACGATGGAGAAATCAACTATCCGTGGCTGTTCCGCCTGTTCGATGAAGTGGGATATCAGGGCTGGATCGGTTGTGAATACAAACCTCGTGGCCTCACCGAAGAAGGGCTTGGCTGGTTTGACGCCTGGCGCTAATTCGCTCAATCCCTAATTACAACGTACCCATACATCCCCCCATCTACGGATGGGGTAGGTTAACTATAACTTTCAGACAGGGTTTCCCATGTCCACAATTACATTGTTATGCATTGCGTTAGCTGGCGTAATCATGCTGTTGCTACTGGTCATCAAGGCAAAGGTACAACCATTCGTTGCTCTGCTCCTCGTCAGCCTGTTAGTCGCACTTGCGGCGGGTATACCGGCGGGCGAAGTGGGTAAAGTGATGATCGCCGGGATGGGCGGTGTGCTTGGTTCCGTCACTATTATTATTGGTCTGGGCGCTATGCTGGGGCGTATGATCGAACACTCTGGTGGTGCAGAGTCACTGGCTAATTATTTCAGTCGCAAGTTAGGTGACAAACGAACTATCGCTGCGCTGACTCTGGCAGCGTTCTTCCTCGGTATTCCCGTCTTCTTTGATGTCGGCTTTATTATTCTTGCGCCAATCATTTACGGTTTTGCCAAGGTTGCCAAAATATCACCACTCAAATTTGGCCTGCCTGTCGCTGGGATCATGCTCACTGTTCACGTGGCGGTACCGCCGCATCCAGGCCCTGTCGCCGCAGCGGGGTTACTCCACGCAGACATCGGCTGGCTAACCATCATCGGTATTGCGATTTCTATTCCCGTAGGGGTTGTTGGCTACTTTGCAGCGAAAATAATCAATAAGCGCCAATATGCGATGTCGGTCGAGGTACTGGAACAGATGCAACTGGCTCCGGCCAGTGAGGAAGGCGCGACAAAATTAAGCGATAAAATAAATCCACCGGGCGTCGCGCTGGTCACCTCGCTAATTGTTATTCCTATCGCGATTATCATGGCGGGTACGGTTTCTGCAACACTGATGCCGCCTTCGCATCCCCTGCTTGGTACGCTACAGTTGATCGGCTCACCAATGGTAGCTCTAATGATTGCGCTGGTGCTGGCATTCTGGTTATTGGCTTTACGTCGCGGCTGGAGCTTACAACACACCAGCGACATTATGGGCTCTGCCCTTCCCACTGCGGCGGTAGTGATTTTGGTTACTGGTGCTGGAGGGGTATTTGGCAAAGTGCTGGTGGAATCGGGCGTCGGTAAAGCCCTTGCCAACATGTTACAAATGATTGACCTGCCTCTGTTACCAGCCGCATTTATTATTTCACTGGCGCTGCGTGCATCGCAGGGGTCAGCAACCGTAGCAATCCTGACAACCAGCGGGTTACTCTCAGAAGCGGTGATGGGATTAAATCCGATTCAGTGCGTATTGGTGACGCTGGCAGCCTGCTTTGGTGGGCTTGGCGCGTCACATATTAATGACTCAGGGTTCTGGATTGTGACCAAATATCTGGGGTTGTCGGTAGCAGACGGTCTGAAAACCTGGACAGTGTTAACGACCATTCTCGGTTTTACCGGATTCTTAATTACCTGGTGCGTATGGCTCGTCATCTAATAATCCAGATAAGATATGATGTATCGTTTAAGTGCCTGATAAGGGTGTAATGTATGCCAATATTAACCTCGGTAATATCTCGCTACCGAGGTTAATTTTCACTTTGCAATATAATTACAGTCTCTTGCAAGTTGATTTTATCTTAGTAATAAGAACCGACCAATCTTATTGCCATTTCGATATTAGCAGGCATAGATGCGTCGTAGCCATACATATGGCCATATTTCGGACGTAATACTTCAGTTACTTTCTTAATAATTGCTTCGCGCTGGGCTCGCGCAAAATCAGCATGATTATTTGCCGTTTTATTCATAAATTTACCAAAACTTTCTTCTTTTCTGACTTTAATTGTCGTATCCCGAAGATCATTAAGAAACTGGCGTTGAAATTTAAAATCATCGTGTGAACCAATATTACCATGCCCGCCAATAAAATATTTCCAGTCAAGCATTTCAACCTGACGCAAATTACTGTCATGGTAAACCAACGTATCCGATACGGCGAAGCCCATCATCGGCAGTTGGTCAGGATTCAGGAGATCCGGGCTGTGAGCTACTTTTTCCTGTTTTAGCAACCATACAGAATGGTCGTCGGTATGTCCTGCTTTAACAAATCGGTGTAATTCAATGGTCTGCTTTTCAAATTTAAACTGGTCATCTTTTTTACTTAAAACCTGAGTGGCGACGGGTAAGCGACTGTTCATAAATTGCATTTTTTCAGCAGTGGCTTTACTGGCAATAATACGCAGATTCACGCCTTCTTTCTTCGCCTCATCGTTCCAAAATGGACTATCGCCAATGTGATCCACATGGTAATGAGAATAAACCAGCGCTGTTACGGGTAATGGAGTCACATCACGAATTGCCTGTAATAAATATTTACCGCGACCCTCCGGAGCATCAAACAGCAAAACCCCTTTGTCTCCGACATAAAACGTAGTGGAATAAAAATAGCGTTGAACATAATAAGTTCTCTCGCCAATTTTTTGTAAAATATAAGGCTGAGACATATTTCTTTCAAAAAGGTTATTGAGTTTATCGCTTGGCGATATTATTTTTTCCGCTGAAGGTTCAACATAACTTGCATTAACCGTAGACGAATTTGCAGTCGAAATTTCCGTTTGAGCAAAAACACTACCAGATATAAGAGAAGAGGCTAGAATTGTATATATTTTAATACCTTGCATACGTAGTCCTTTATTAATGTGTTGTTGATTTATAGCATCTCTGAACAGACTGTTATTTTAGATATTACTACGTTACGAGATTCATTTTTCTTCGAATATTATGTTTATCTCATTCAAAAAATATGTTCATCATTTGATGGTTTAAATAATATCTGCAAGGCATAATACTCTACATCTTTAAAACCTGCCTCAAAAAATCATTCATTAGTAAAAAGGATATTTATATGCAAAACATAGCTGTGGTTTATTATTCAGGATATGGTCACACTAAACTGGTTGCTGAAAAAGTGGCACAAGGCGCCCATGCAGATTTAATTTCGATTGATAACGAAGGAAATATCACTGAGCAGGAGTGGGAAAAACTGGACGCAGCCGATGCCATTATCTTCGGTGCTCCCACCTATATGGGCGGTGCGCCATGGCAATTCAAGAAATTTGCTGATGCCAGTTCCAAAGCGTGGTTTACACGTAAATGGCAGGATAAAGTCTTCGGGGGTTTCACCAACAGCGCCAGCCTGAATGGCGATAAACAAGTTACGCTGATCTATCTGCAAACGCTGGCTTCACAGCATGGCGGTCTGTGGGTGAGTTTAGGTCAGGCTCCTGCCAATGTGCTTGCGTCAACCAGGGAAGATGTAAACAATCTGGGCGGTTCAGTCGGTTTGCTGGTGCAATCTCCAGCCGATGCGGGTGCAGACCAAATCCCTACGGGCGATCTGGATACAGCCGTGAAATATGGTGAACGCGTAGCGACAATTACTGCGCGCTTAAAATGATGATTGCCGAATGTGACGCTGACGCGTCTATCCGGTCTTCTACATCTAAAAAGTGCCGTCTCCTGGTCAGTCAGATAAAGTTTTAACGCTGTACCCGATAACAGTTCAACATGTACCATGTACCAAAAGAAAAAAAGCCAGCCTCGCTTGAGACTGGCCTTTCTGACAGATGCTTACTTCTTCGCGGAACAGCGCTTCGATATTCAGCCCCTGCGTTTGCAGGATTTCGCGCAAACGGCGCAGGCCTTCAACCTGAATCTGGCGAACACGTTCACGGGTGAGGCCAATTTCACGACCTACATCTTCCAGTGTTGCCGCTTCGTACCCCAGCAAACCGAATCGACGTGCCAGTACTTCACGCTGTTTGGCGTTCAGCTCGAACAGCCATTTGACGATGCTCTGCTTCATATCGTCATCTTGCGTGGTATCTTCCGGACCATTCTCTTTTTCATCGGCCAGGATGTCCAGCAACGCTTTTTCGGAATCACCACCCAGCGGGGTGTCTACCGAGGTAATGCGCTCGTTAAGACGAAGCATACGGCTGACGTCATCAACTGGCTTATCCAGTTGCTCTGCGATCTCTTCCGCACTTGGTTCGTGGTCCAGCTTATGGGACAACTCACGTGCGGTTCGCAGGTAAACGTTCAGCTCCTTTACGATGTGAATCGGCAAACGAATAGTACGGGTTTGGTTCATAATCGCCCGTTCGATCGTCTGGCGAATCCACCAGGTTGCGTATGTTGAGAAGCGGAAACCACGTTCCGGGTCAAACTTCTCTACCGCGCGGATCAGCCCCAGGTTGCCCTCTTCGATCAGGTCCAGCAACGCCAGACCACGATTGCCATAACGGCGGGCAATTTTTACCACCAGACGCAAGTTACTCTCGATCATCCGGCGGCGAGAGGCGACATCTCCACGCAGTGCGCGACGCGCAAAATAAACTTCTTCTTCGGCCGTTAACAGTGGTGAATAACCAATCTCACCAAGGTAAAGCTGAGTCGCGTCCAGCACACGCTGTGTGGCTCCCTGCGATAACAGTTCCTCTTCGGCCAAATCGTTATCACTGGGTTCCTCTTCTACTAAGGCCTTTTCGTCAAAAACCTCAACTCCGTTCTCATCAAATTCCGCATCTTCATTTAAATCATGAACTTTCAGCGTATTCTGACTCATAAGGTGGCTCCTACCCGTGATCCCTTGACGGAACATTCAAGCAAAAGCCTGGTTCCGCCGATTTATCGCTGCGGCAAATAACGCAGCGGGTTTACGGATTTCCCCTTGTAACGAATTTCAAAATGCAAGCGTGTTGAACTGGTTCCGGTGCTACCCATGGTTGCTATTTTTTGCCCCGCCTTCACTTCTTGTTGTTCCCGGACCAGCATTGTGTCGTTATGGGCGTAGGCACTCAGGTAATCATCATTATGTTTGATGATAATCAGATTACCGTAGCCGCGCAGCGCGTTACCGGCATAAACAACGCGGCCATCTGCGGTCGCGATAATTGCCTGTCCTTTGCTGCCTGCGATATCAATCCCCTTGTTGCCCCCCTCAGAAGCGCCAAAGGTTTCGATCACTTTGCCCTCAGTCGGCCAGCGCCAGGTGGAGATAGGCGTACTGGTTGATGTACTGCTGACAGTCGGCTCGGTTGTGCTTGCTGTTGGTACCGTTACAGGCGCTGTGACCGTGGTCGCAGTTGGCTTGTTGTTCGGCAACATTTTGTTAGCACTCTGTTCACCCGAAGACTCAGAATACGTAATTGTCGGTTGCGACGCAACAGCAACGGTGGAATTTTGTGCAGGCTTGATCACAACTCCTTGCTCTGCTGCGTCGGCCTGGGTAATGGCATTTCCGCCTGTGATTGGCGTACCGGAAGCATTACCCACCTGTAAGGTCTGACCGACGTTCAGCGCGTATGGTGCCTGAATATTGTTGCGCTGAGCAAGGTCACGGAAATCGTTGCCAGTAATCCAGGCGATATAGAAAAGCGTGTCGCCTTTTTTCACGGTGTATGTACTGCCGCTATAACTGCCTTTCGGAATGTTCCCATACTGACGGTTGTAGACGATTCGTCCGTTTTCCATCTGTACCGGCTGCTGAGCTACTGGCTGCACTGGCTGGATTTGCGGTTGTTGAGTAGCCTGAATTTGTGGCTGCTGTACCGGCTGAATTTGCGGTTGCTGTGCTGTAGACGTCGTTCCCATTTTCGGCGGCG
Source organism: Escherichia coli DSM 30083 = JCM 1649 = ATCC 11775 (assembly GCF_003697165.2). Lineage (GTDB taxonomy): Bacteria > Pseudomonadota > Gammaproteobacteria > Enterobacterales > Enterobacteriaceae > Escherichia > Escherichia coli. The sequence goes on along the minus strand of NZ_CP033092.2, from coordinate 1,130,154 downwards.
GCGTAATCAACATACCAGAATTGGTATTTGCAGGCGCATTGCCATTAACGGAGCTGACCGGTGCCGGTGGATTTGAAGTGTCAGAACAGCCTGCCAGCCATAGCGAAACCAGTGACAATGCCGCAATGCGGCGAACGGTGAATTTTGGGCTTCCCGCGCTCATTTATCCCCCAGGAAAAATTGGTTAATAACCAGTGACATAATTACCGTGCAAGGCACCATACTGAACACTGGAAAAGATGTTCACGATACGCTGACTTGCGGCAAAATAACCAGGAAAAATCCAGGTATTTCCTCACGTTTTAAGCCAGCTCACCCTTCACTAAAGGGACAAAGCGCACGGCCTCCACGGTATCGATAATAAATTCGCCTCCCCGACGACGCACCCGTTTCAAATACTGGTGCTCCTCCCCTACGGGTAAGACGAGAATCCCGCCTTCGTCCAGCTGCGTCATTAGCGCAGTTGGAATTTCAGGCGGTGCCGCCGTAACAATGATAGCGTCAAACGGCGCGCGTGCCTGCCAACCTTGCCATCCATCGCCATGACGGGTTGAAACATTATGTAAATCAAGATTTTTCAGGCGGCGACGCGCCTGCCACTGCAAGCCTTTAATCCGTTCAACCGAGCAAACATGTTGGACAAGATGCGCCAGGATTGCAGTTTGATATCCCGAACCAGTGCCAATTTCCAGCACCCGCGACTGCGGCGTCAGCTCGAGTAATTCGGTCATTCGCGCCACCATATACGGCTGCGAAATTGTCTGCCCCTGACCTATCGGCAAGGCGATATTGTCCCAGGCTTTTTGTTCAAACGCTTCATCAACGAATTTTTCACGCGGCACGGCGGCAAGTGCATTCAGCACCAGCTCATCCTGAATACCTTGCGCACGTAATTGATCCAGAAGTGCTTGTACGCGTCTGCTTACCATTGCGTGCCAACTCCCACGCTGTTTAACCAGTCTGAAACCACATCTTGCGCGCTATGCGCAGTTAAATCCACATGCAGCGGCGTGATGGAAACATAGCCCTCATCTACCGCAGCAAAATCGGTCCCCGGACCGGCATCACATTTACCGCCCGGCGGGCCAATCCAGTACAGCGTATTGCCGCGCGGATCTTGCTGCGGGATCACCTGATCTGCCGGATGTCGTGTACCGCAGCGCGTCACGCGAATACCTTTGATTTGATCCAAGGGTAAATCCGGAACGTTAATATTAAGAATACGCCCGGTGCGCAGCGGTTCTTTACACAGTGCGCGCAAAATTGAACAGGTTACCGCCGCGGCAGTGTCGTAATGTTTATGCCCGTCAAGCGAGACGGCAAGCGCCGGAAAACCTAAATGGCGGCCTTCCATCGCGGCGGCTACCGTACCGGAATAAATAACATCATCCCCCAGATTCGGCCCGGCGTTAATTCCGGACACAACAATGTCCGGGCGCGGGCGCATCAGAGCATTTACGCCAAGATAGACGCAATCGGTCGGGGTTCCCATTTGCACAGCAATATCACCATTTTCAAAGGTAAACGTACGCAGGGAGGATTCCAGTGTCAGAGAATTAGAAGCGCCGCTGCGGTTACGATCGGGGGCGACCACCTGAACGTCAGCAAACTCACGCAAGGCTTTCGCCAGCGTTTGTATACCGGGTGCATGTACCCCGTCATCATTACTCAGCAATATGCGCATAATCACCTGTTGTGTTGATAAGTTCCCTGACAACGCTGGTTGCAAAACTTCCCGCCGGAAGCCAGAAATGGATTTCTACGGTGACGTCATCCCACCAGTTCCAGCTTAATTGTTGCGGATACAGCAGCATCGCTCTGCGCGCGGCTTCAACTTTTTCGCGCACCAGTAAGGTTTGTAATTCAGTTTCTTCGGCGACAGCTGCTTGTTCGAATGCCAGCGCTTCACGCTGAGTTCCCCATTCGCCACTGCCCGGCAATGCGGCGGTTATCATCAGCTCTTTATCGTTGACGCGACGCTGTAATTCCGCCAGTTCTTCGGTGGTTGCGACAAACCAGCTACCACGTCCGGCTAATTGTAGCGCATCGCCGTCAACAACTTGATTAACGTCTGCTTTTTTGAGGCGCTCAGCAACAATCTGATTAAACAACGCACTGCGGGCTGCCGACAACCAAAAACTCCGTTTATTGCGATCGCGCACCGGAGTATTGGTTTGCGCCCAGCGCAGCGCACCCTGCAAGTTGCTACCGCCAATCCCAAAACGTTGGGCACCGAAGTAGTTCGGTACACCTTTTACGCAAATGTCGATCAGACGTTGTTCAACGTCATCGCGATTGCTCACTTCGCGTAGTACCAGGGTAAAGGCGTTACCTTTCAGCGCCCCTAAACGCAGCTTGCGCTTGTGCCGCGCATACTCCAGCACCTGGCAGCCTTCCAGTTGAAAGGCGCTCAGATCGGGCATCTCTTTGCCCGGCACGCGAGCGCATAACCACTGTTCCGTAACAGCATGTTTATCTTTTTGCCCAGCGAAGCTGACTTCACGGGCATGAATTTTCAGGAATTTCGCCAGTGCATCCGCCACAAAACGGGTATTGCAGCCGTTTTTGAGGATTCTAACCAGAATATGCTCACCTTCACCATCAGGCTCAAAGCCCAAATCTTCCACCACCACAAAGTCTTCCGGATTGGCTTTCAGCAGCCCGGTGCCTTGCGGTTTACCGTGGAGGTAAGTGAGATTATCAAACTCAATCATTTTGTTGCCTTAATGAGTAGCGCCACCGCTTCACAGGCAATCCCTTCCCCACGTCCGGTAAATCCCAGTTTTTCCGTAGTAGTGGCTTTCACGTTAACATCATCCATATGGCAGCCGAGATCTTCGGCAATAAACACGCGCATTTGTGGGATATGCGGCAGCATCCTCGGTGCCTGAGCGATGATAGTGACATCGACGTTGCCGAGGGCATAACCTTTCGCCTGAATACGACGCCAGGCTTCGCGCAACAGCTCGCGGCTGTCGGCACCTTTAAATGTCGGATCGGTATCCGGGAACAGCTTGCCTATATCTCCCAGCGCCGCCGCGCCAAGCAATGCATCGGTCAACGCATGGAGCGCCACGTCGCCATCAGAATGCGCCAGCAGCCCTTTTTCGTAAGGAATGCGTACGCCACCAATGATAATTGGGCCTTCACCGCCAAAGGCGTGTACGTCAAAACCGTGTCCAATTCGCATTATGTATTCTCCTGATGGATGGTTCGGGTGAGGTAAAATTCGGCCAGCGCCAAATCCTCCGGGCGCGTTACCTTGATGTTATCCGCGCGGCCTTCAACAAGTTGCGGATGAAAACCGCAATATTCCAGCGCCGAGGCTTCGTCGGTAATGGTAGCGCCTTCATTTAGAGCGCGCGTCAGGCAGTCATGTAACAGCTCACGAGGGAAAAATTGCGGCGTCAGCGCGTGCCATAAGCCGTTGCGATCAACGGTATGAGCAATGGCATTTTTGCCCGGTTCGGCACGTTTCATCGTATCGCGCACCGGCGCAGCGAGGATCCCTCCCGTGCGGCTGGTTTCGCTCAACGCCAACAATCGCGCGAGGTCATCCTGATGCAGACAAGGACGAGCGGCGTCATGCACCAATACCCACTGCGCGTCGCCAGCGGCTTTCAGACCTGCCAGCACGGAATCGGCACGCTCTTCACCACCATCAACAACCGTGATTCGTGGATGATTCGCCAGAGGAAGTTGTGCAAAGCGGCTATCGCCAGGACTTATGGCAATGACGACACGTTTCACCCTGGGATGCGCCAGCAGCGCATGCACCGAGTGTTCAAGAATGGTTTGATTACCGATTGAGAGATATTGCTTAGGACATTCCGTTTGCATTCGGCGGCCAAATCCGGCCGCCGGAACCACGGCGCAAACATCCAAATGAGTGGTTGCCATGTTAATTCCCGGGCTGATTTATCGATTATTTTGCCCCGCAGACTGTGCGCGCTTTGACGCGTCAGGCACCAGACGATAAAACGTTTCGCCCGGCCTGGTCATGCTGAGTTCATTACGCGCACGCTCTTCGAGCGCCTCCTGGCCGCCATTGAGATCGTCAATTTCGGCAAAAAGCTGATCGTTTCGCGCTTTAAGTTTCGCGTTTGTAGCTTGCTGTGCCGCCACATCATTATTGACGCGAGTATAGTCATGTATACCGTTCTTACCGAACCACAGCGAATACTGTAGCCAGACCAGAATAGCCAGCAACAGCAGCGTTAGTTTACCCATCCTGCCCCCTGAAAAACGGCATCTTCATCCCATGCATCCGAAGACGACTCTACATCCTCTGTTGGGGATACCGCGACAACGCGGGCAAATGTACCACATTTGTCCATTGTTACGTATACCCAGGGCGTGCAGAACATAATCTCATTATTAGTTACGGATTGAATTATGAACAGAATAGAGAGGAAAGAACAATTAACCCAGTAGCCACATAAACAGCGCACCAAACATAATGCCAACCGTCGCCAGAGTGAAAACAATACTGTAGCGTAGCTTTCCGTCCATCAATGAATGCAGTGCAATCCCCACCACTACAGCGACGGGCATCAGCGCCAGAAAGAAAGGCCAGGTGTAGATAAAAAAGAGCAGCGTGTTAGAGCCATAAATCAACATCGGAATTGCCAACGCGCACAGCCACGATAAAAAACCAACCACAGCGCCAGGCAGCGACCATGTGGTGTCTTCAACCTCAGTAAGGCTGTCGTTATTTGTTAATGTAATGTTGTGGCTGTTACGCATATCTGATCCTGTTACTTTGACGAACCGGGCATGAAAACCCGGTGGTGTCTCAGGATCTGATAATATCGTTCTGTCTCAACAGATCTAATAATTGCTGTACCAAATTTGTTACTAATTGTTCACCATTGAGATGAATTTCTGCCGATTCAGGCGCTTCGTAAACGGAATCTATTCCCGTAAAGTTGCGCAGTTCACCGGCACGCGCTTTCTTATATAAACCTTTTGGATCGCGGGCTTCGCAAATCGCCAGCGGCGTATCGACAAACACTTCGATAAAGCGCCCTTCTCCTACGCGTTCGCGAACCATCTGGCGTTCGGCGCGGTGTGGCGAGATAAATGCGGTCAGCACCACCAGTCCGGCTTCAACCATCAAATTCGCCACTTCACCGACGCGACGGATATTCTCTTTACGGTCGGCATCGCTAAAACCGAGATCGCTGCATAATCCGTGGCGAACGTTGTCGCCATCCAGCAGATACGTACTGACGCCAAGTTTATGTAACGCCTCCTCCAGCGCCCCCGCGACGGTTGATTTACCGGAACCAGAGAGGCCGGTAAACCACAGCACAACACCACGATGACCGTGGTGCTGTTCGCGTTGTTGCGGAGTTACTGGGTGGCTATGCCAGACGACGTTTTCGTCATGCAGAGCCATTATTTATCTCCCAGTAAATCGCGCGCACCCCAATGCGGGAAATGGCGGCGAACCAGGGCATTCAATTCCAGTTCGAATGCACTGAATTCAGATGGCGCAGCAGTTGCCTGGCTAACTGGTTCGTGCACCATACCGGCACCTACGGTCACATTACTCAGGCGATCGATAAAAATCAGCCCACCGGTAACCGGGTTTTGCTGATAACGATCTAACACCAGTGGCTCGTCAAAGGTGAGATCTACCAGGCCGATGCCGTTCAGCGGCAGGTTTTCAACTTCGCGTTGGGTAAGGTTATTGATATCAACCTGATAATGAATGCCATCAACACGAGCACGCGTCTTCTTACCGGCAATTTTGATGTCGTAACTCTGGCCCGGGGAAAGCGGCTGTTCCGCCATCCATACCACATCCACCGACGCGCTCTGCACAGCCGGTAACGCTTCGTCTGCCGCCAGCAGCAGATCGCCACGGCTGATGTCGATCTCATCCGTCAGCACCAGGGTGATCGCTTCTCCGGCAAAGGCTTCTTCGCGATCGCCATCAAAGGTCACGATCCGCGCGACGTTTGATTCCACACCAGAGGGCAGCACTTTGACACGTTGCCCGACTTCCACACGACCGGATGCCAGCGTTCCGGCGTAGCCACGAAAATCGAGATTCGGACGGTTAACGTACTGCACCGGGAAGCGCATTGGCTGAGCATCCACCACTCGCTGGATCTCCACGGTTTCCAGCACTTCTAGCAGTGTCGGACCGCTGTACCACGGCATACTTTCACTTTGCGAAGCCACGTTGTCGCCTTCCAGTGCGGAGAGCGGCACAAAGCGGATATCCAGATTACCCGGCAGCTGCCCGGCAAAAGTCAGATAATCTTCACGAATACGGGTGAACGTCTCTTCACTGTAATCCACCAGATCCATTTTGTTGATCGCCACGACCAGATGTTTGATCCCCAACAGTGTGGAGATAAAACTGTGACGACGGGTTTGATCGAGCACGCCTTTACGGGCATCGATCAGTAAGATCGCCAGTTCACATGTCGATGCGCCAGTCGCCATATTGCGGGTGTACTGCTCGTGCCCTGGGGTGTCGGCGATAATAAATTTACGCTTCTCGGTAGAGAAATAGCGGTAGGCCACATCAATAGTGATGCCCTGTTCGCGCTCAGCTTGCAGGCCGTCCACCAGCAGTGCCAGATCCAGCTTTTCGCCCTGGGTGCCGTGACGCTTACTGTCGTTATGCAGCGATGAGAGCTGATCTTCGTAGATTTGGCGGGTATCGTGCAGCAGGCGACCAATCAGGGTACTTTTGCCGTCATCGACGCTACCACAGGTCAGAAAACGCAGCAGGCTTTTATGTTGTTGCGCAATCATCCAGGCTTCGACGCCGCCTTCATTGGCGATTTGTTGTGCAAGTGCGGTGTTCATCTTAAAAATACCCCTGACGTTTTTTCAGCTCCATAGACCCCGCCTGGTCGCGGTCAATTACGCGGCCCTGACGTTCACTGGTGGTGGAAACCAGCATCTCTTCGATGATCTCCGGCAGTGTTTGCGCATTTGACTCCACCGCGCCGGTCAGCGGCCAACAGCCCAGTGTGCGGAAACGCACCATCCGTTTTTTAATCACTTCGCCCGATTGCAGGTTGATACGGTTGTCATCAATCATCATCAGCATACCGTCGCGTTCCAGAACCGGACGTTCCGCAGCGAGATACAGCGGAACAATGTCGATATTTTCCAGCCAGATGTATTGCCAGATATCCTGCTCGGTCCAGTTTGAGAGCGGGAAGACGCGGATGCTTTCGCCTTTGTTAATTTGCCCGTTGTAGTTGTGCCACAGCTCCGGGCGCTGATTTTTCGGATCCCAGCGATGGAAGCGGTCACGGAAAGAGTAGATTCGCTCTTTAGCGCGGGATTTCTCTTCGTCACGGCGCGCACCACCGAAGGCGGCATCAAAACCGTATTTGTTCAGCGCCTGTTTCAGGCCTTCAGTTTTCATAATATCGGTATGTTTCGCGCTGCCGTGTACGAATGGATTAATCCCCATCGCCACGCCTTCCGGGTTTTTATGCACCAGCAGCTCGCAGCCGTAGGCTTTCGCCGTACGATCGCGGAACTCATACATCTCGCGGAATTTCCAGCCGGTATCGACATGCAGCAACGGGAAAGGCAGCGTACCTGGATAAAACGCCTTGCGCGCCAGATGCAGCATGACGCTGGAATCTTTACCGATAGAGTAGAGCATCACCGGATTTGAGAATTCTGCAGCCACCTCGCGAATAATGTGGATGCTTTCCGCCTCCAGTTGCCGCAGGTGGGTAAGTCGTTTTTGATCCATAACCGTTCCTTTGCAATACCGCTATTTTCTTGCCATCAGATGTTTCGACTATAGGGAGCGTAAGAGAACGAATGAAATTACCAATTAGAATGAGTAGTTCCTTAACGGAATAACGATTTGGCAAAGCTAATATCAAAAAGTGCTTAAGGCACCGGATTTCGGGCGTTTAGGAAGATTTGAAATTGTTTTAGCGCAGCAGCAGTTTCATACTATGGCGGTAAAAAAATTTGCATGGTATTTAAGGACTCACTATGTTTTCCGCATTGCGCCACCGTACCGCTGCCCTGGCGCTCGGCGTATGCTTTATTCTCCCCGTACACGCCTCGTCACCTAAACCTGGCGATTTTGCTAATACCCAGGCACGACATATTGCTACTTTCTTTCCGGGACGCATGACCGGAACTCCTGCAGAAATGTTATCTGCCGATTATATTCGCCAACAGTTTCAGCAAATGGGTTATCGCAGTGATGTTCGGACATTTAATAGTCGGTATATTTATACCGCCCGCGATAATCGCAAGAGCTGGCATAACGTGACGGGAAGTACGGTGATTGCCGCTCATGAAGGCAAAGCGCCGCAGCAGATCATCATTATGGCGCATCTGGATACTTACGCCCCGCTGAGCGATGCTGACGCCGATGCCAATCTCGGCGGGCTAACGTTACAAGGAATGGATGATAACGCCGCAGGTTTAGGTGTCATGCTGGAACTGGCTGAACACCTGAAAAATACGCCTACCGAGTATGGTATTCGATTTGTGGCGACCAGCGGCGAAGAGGAAGGAAAATTAGGCGCTGAGAATTTACTCAAGCGGATGAGTGACACCGAAAAGAAAAATACGCTGCTGGTGATTAATCTCGATAACTTAATTGTTGGCGATAAGCTGTATTTCAACAGTGGCGTAAACACACCTGAAGCAGTAAGGAAATTAACGCGCGACCGGGCGCTGGCAATTGCCCGCAGCCATGGAATTGCCGCCACCACAAATCCAGGTTTGAATAAAAACTATCCGAAAGGCACCGGGTGTTGTAATGACGCAGAAATATTCGACAAAGCCGGTATTGCTGTACTTTCGGTGGAAGCGACTAACTGGAATCTTGGCAATAAGGATGGTTATCAGCAACGCGCAAAAACAGCCGCATTCCCTGCGGGAAATAGCTGGCATGACGTAAGACTGGATAATCAACAGCATATTGATAAGGCACTTCCTGGAAGAATAGAACGTCGCTGCCGTGATGTTATGCGGATAATGCTACCGTTGGTGAAGGAGCTGGCGAAGGCATCTTAATGGGTTTGAAATGATTACTCCCTTGCCTGCAGGAAATCAATGCCACCAGAAACAGAGTATAAAAAAGGGTGCAGGAGACCAAACCATCACAATTCAGTACGCGGGGTTTTACCCCGCGTGGTGGCTACTTCTTCGATTCGTAAGCGAGAACTGCCTTAAACTCCATACCACGTTCTCTGATACTCAACTCACACAACGAGTCGCCTACCATCAACGTGAATCCCAGTACTGTACAACACAGTACGATGATTGCCACAAGGGCATATTTTGTCAGCATGTCTTGCCTCCCTGCAAAGAAGAGACTAACATCCGAATTGCTTAGGTTCGAACGTAGGCCTCAGGTTGATAGAAATATCGCCTGGGGCTTTTGTCCATCTGGAACCTCGCGAATGCTTAACGCCAGACAGCCTCAAGCACCCAATGCCATTCTATACCTGTTAATTCTCCCTGCGACGTTCTCGTTTAAATGCCGGAATGCTGCTCGCAAAATAAAAACGCCCCCATCATTTCTGACAGAGGCGTTTAATTTATCCGGCAATATTTACCCTTCGTGTAATCCACATTCCCTTTTTAAGCCAAAGAAACGCGTTTCTTCTTCCGCCATGCCGGGTTCCCATTTACGGGTTGTATGGGTATCGCCCACCGATAAATATCCTTCATCCCATAATGGGTGATATTTCAGGCCATGTTTTTGCAGGTACTGATAAATAGTTCGGTTATCCCAGTCGATAATCGGCAGCACTTTAAATACGCCACGCTGAATTGCCAGCACCGGTAAATTGGCGCGGCTGCCGGATTGTTCACGGCGCAGGCCAGCAAACCAGGTTTGCACATTCAGTTCTTTCAGCGCCCGGTTCATCGGTTCGACTTTGTTGATGTCATTGTACTTTTCAATGCCTTCAACGCCCTGCTCCCACAGTTTGCCGTAGCGTGCTTCCTGCCAGGCGGCGCTTTCGGTAGCACGGTACACTTTCAGGTTGAGCTTGAGTTTATCCGTTAACTCGTCAATAAAGCGGTAGGTTTCCGGGAACAGATAGCCGGTATCGGTGAGGATCACTGGAATATCCGGGCGAATCTGATTCACCAGATGCAGACTCACCGCCGCCTGAATGCCAAAGCTGGAAGAAAGTACATATTCACCGGGCAGATTATCCAGCGCCCAGGCTACGCGGCCTTCAGCGTCCAGTTTTTCCAGTTGGGCGTTAGTTTCCGCCAGCGCCAGAATCCGGTCTACCTTTGGCAGTTCGTTCAGGGCGTTTAGATCGAGTTTGGACATAAGTTCCTCACTGTTTGCCTTGCCTGATGCAACGCTTACACATCTTATCAGGCCTACAAGACCGGGCTGATGGTTAATCCCACAAATCGCGCGCCGGATCGAGCACCGGGCGAATGATGCCCGCACGCACCGTAAAGTCGCCGAAGCCTTCACCCACTTCGCGCTCTTTCGCCCAGCGCCCTATCAGTTCATCAAGCGACGCCAGGATTTCCGGCTCGGTGATGTTTTCTTTATACATCCGTGGGATACGTGTCCCAATGCGGTTGCCGCCAAGATGCAGGTTGTAGCGACCCGGCGCTTTCCCCACCAGACCCACTTCCGCCAGCATCGCGCGACCACAACCGTTCGGGCAGCCTGTTACACGCATCACGATATGCTCATCGCTGACACCATGTTTCGCCATTAAATTATCGATGTTGTCGATAAAAGACGGCAGGAAACGCTCCGCTTCCGCCATCGCCAGCGGGCAAGTCGGGAATGACACGCAGGCCATTGAGTTTTCACGCTGCGGCGTGACGGCATTCATTAACCCGCTTTCTTTGGCGATCTTCTCGATCTTCGCTTTCTCGCTTTCCGGCACGCCGGCGATGATCAGATTCTGGTTCGCCGTAATGCGGAAATCACCTTTGTGGATCTTCGCGATCTCCAGCAAGCCGGTTTTCAGCGGACGTCCCGGATAATCAAGAATGCGACCATTTTCGATAAACAGCGTCAGGTGCCAGTTATCATCAATGCCCTTAACCCAGCCAATACGATCGCCGCGTCCGGTAAACTCATACGGGCGAATCGGCTCGAATTTGATCCCCGCGCGACGTTCGACTTCCGCTTTAAATGTCTCAACCCCCACCCGCTCCAGCGTGTATTTGGTTTTGGCATTTTTACGATCGGTACGATTACCCCAGTCGCGCTGAGTCGTCACAACGGCTTCCGCTACCGCCAGCGTATGTTCCAGCGGTAAATAACCAAACTCACTCGCCGTGCGGGCGTAGGTTTTCTTGTTGCCGTGTTCAATGGAAAGCCCACCGCCCACCAGCAGGTTAAAGCCCACCAGCTTGCCGTTTTCGGCGATCGCCACGAAGTTCATGTCGTTGGCGTGCAGATCGATATCGTTCTGCGGCGGGATCACTACCGTGGTTTTGAACTTACGCGGCAGGTAGGTCTGACCAAGGATCGGCTCTTCATCAGTAGTGGCGACTTTTTCCTGATCGAGCCAGATCTCCGCATACGCGCGGGTACGAGGCAGCAGATGTTCAGAAATTTTCTTCGCCCATTCATATGCTTCCGCGTGCAGCTGCGACTCGTAAGGGTTCGAGGTGCAGAGTACGTTACGGTTCATGTCGTTGGCGGTCGCCAGCGCATCAAGACCGACCGAGTGCAGCATCTGGTGCACCGGTTTGACGTTCTTTTTCAGAATGCCGTGGAACTGAAACGTCTGGCGGTTGGTCAGGCGAATGCTGCCATAGATGGTGTTTTCACCGGCAAATTTGTCGATCGCCTGCCACTGTTTAGTGGTAATCACCCCACCCGGCAGACGACAGCGAAGCAGCATCGCGTGACGTGGTTCCAGCTTCTGTTCAGCACGTTCGGCGCGGATGTCGCGGTCATCCTGCTGATACATGCCGTGGAAGCGGATCAGCAGGAAGTTATCACCCTTAAAGCCGCCGGTCAGACCGTCGTTTAAATCTTCCGCAATGGTGCCGCGCAGGTAGTTGCTTTCAAGCTTCATGCGCTCGGCGTCTGTCAGTTTTCCTTCGACCACTAAAGGTCCTGGATGTTTTTCGCTCATTAGTAGACATCTCGCTGATAACGGCGCTCTACGCGCAGCTCACTTAAAAATTCATCCGCCGCTTCGGTGTCCATGCCACCAAATTCGGCAATCACTTCCAGAAGTGCCTGCTCAACGTCTTTCGCCATGCGATTAGCGTCGCCGCAGACATAAATGTGGGCACCGTCATTGATCCAGCGCCACAGCTCTGCGCCCTGTTCGCGCAGTTTGTCTTGTACGTAAATTTTTTCTTTTTGATCGCGCGACCAGGCGAGATCGATGCGCGTCAGCACGCCTTCTTTGACGTAACGCTGCCATTCCACCTGGTAGAGGAAATCTTCCGTAAAGTGTGGGTTGCCAAAGAATAGCCAGTTTTTACCCGGCGCTTCGTCGGCAGCACGCTGCTGCATAAAGGCACGGAACGGCGCGATGCCGGTGCCAGGGCCAATCATGATCACCGGGGTTTCCGGATTGGTTGGCAGGCGGAAGTTGTCGTTATGTTCGATAAAGACGCGGACTTCACCCTCTTCTTCCACACGATCCGCGAGGAAGCTGGAGGCACCACCGGCACGGGCGCGGCCTTCCACGTCGTAACGCACCACACCAACGGTAACGTGCACTTCGTTCTCGACTTCCGCCTGCGAGGAGGCGATGGAATACAGGCGCGGGGTCAGCGGGCGCAGCAGATTAATCAGCGCTTCGGCATCCAGTTGCGCCGGAGAGAAACGCACCATGTCGACAATCGGCGTCGTCGCGGCGTAATGCTGTAACTTCGCTTTATCGCCCACCAGCGGCAGCAGCGTTTCGCTGCGGGTAAGCGTGGCATAGTTCTCAACAATGTTGGCGGTGTTGACGGTCAGTTCGAAGTGCCACTGTAGCGCTTCGTTCAGAGGCAACGTTTTGCCCTCGACGGTGACAGGTTCATCGCCTTTCAGCCACAGCAGTTCGACAAGTTCTTTCACCAGTGCCGGATCGTTCTGATACCAGACGCCCAACGCGTCACCCGGCTGGTAACGCAGGCCAGAGTCACCTAAGTCAATTTCAATGTGACGAACGTCTTTTTCAGAGTTACGCCCGGTAATTTTCTGGTTAACCGAAAGGCTGGCCGCCAGCGGCGCGTCTTTGCTATACGGGCTGGTGTGGATTTCATTTACCGTGCCAGTAGCGACGGATTGCGAAGGTGCCGCGACAGGCGCACGCGATTTAAGCGCATCAACCACGCGGGCGCGCCACTCGCTGGCAGCAGCCTGGTATTCAACGTCGGCATCGACACGGTCGAGCAGGCGTTCACCGCCCAGTTCCGCCAGCTTACTGTCAAAATCTTTCCCGGACTGGCAGAAAAATTCATAAGAGCTATCGCCGAGGCTAAACACGGCAAACGCGGTGTTTTCCAGCTTTGGCGCTTTTTTGGAGAACAGGAACTTATGCAGCGCGACGGCTTCTTCCGGCGGTTCCCCTTCCCCTTGCGTTGACGTCACCACGATAAGCAGTTTTTCGCTGGCGATTTGTTTGAATTTATAGTCACCCGCGTTCACCAGCTTAACGTTCAGTTTTGCCGCTAATAAATCATCGCGTAATGCTTCAGCAACCCGGCGCGCATTGCCGGTTTGCGAGGCGGAGATAATAGTTATACCCGGCATTTCTGCGGCGGGCGCTGGCGTCGCTGCAAGCGCAGCAGGCTGCTGGTTGAGCACGCCCCAGAAATAGCCAGAAACCCAGGCAAGCTGGGTAGGAGTTAAATCGGTCGTGGCCGCCTGAAGGCGTGCCAGTTGCTCCGGGTTCAACGGAAGCAACGCGGAAGGTGGGACCTGTGTCGTCATGCGTCGTTATGTTCCAGTAAGCAAAGCTGTTTCTGCGCCCTGTCAGCGCCCATAAAACAGAAGAGAAGGTAAGGTTAACGGGGTGAACGGTGTGGATTAAAGACGGGATAGCGATAACTAATAACCAAATCGACTAACCTGTTTTAGCAATAGTCTTTAACAACAAAATAGATTAACCAACCCAATGAAAAACAAATGAATATTGCCCATCAATAAGATAAATCAGCGATTTTGCGCAACAAAGTCGTTTTAGATAATGCGAAAAAACAGCCTTTCCGGTACTCTACGGCGGTTTTATCGTCATGTAGAGAAATTATGATGTCCACCACGTTATTTAAAGATTTCACCTTCGAAGCCGCTCACCGCTTGCCGCACGTCCCACAAGGGCATAAATGTGGTCGCCTGCACGGGCATTCCTTTATGGTGCGACTGGAAATTACCGGGGAAGTCGATCCGCATACGGGCTGGATTATCGATTTCGCTGAACTGAAAGCGGCGTTTAAACCAACTTATGAGCGCCTCGATCACCATTATCTCAATGATATTCCTGGTCTGGAAAACCCAACCAGCGAAGTTTTAGCAAAATGGATTTGGGATCAGGTTAAACCCGTTGTGCCGCTGTTAAGTGCGGTGATGGTAAAAGAAACCTGCACCGCAGGTTGTATCTATCGCGGCGAATGATAAGAGTGTGTCGGCGGTCAATTTCCCTTAAGTAACGCTATGTTAGGGTGTTGTGTTCTGGATATCTGGGGCATGACATGGAAGACGACTGCGACATTATTATTATTGGTGCCGGTATTGCTGGCACCGCTTGCGCGTTACGCTGCGCGCGAGCGGGTTTATCCGTTCTGTTACTGGAACGAGCGGAGATTCCCGGCAGCAAAAATCTTTCCGGCGGGCGGCTATACACCCATGCGCTCGCGGAACTCCTCCCGCAATTTCACCTGACCGCGCCCCTTGAACGACGCATCACTCACGAAAGTCTTTCTCTGTTAACGCCAGATGGCGCAACGACGTTTTCCAGCTTACAGCCCGGCGGTGAATCCTGGAGTGTATTACGTGCACGATTCGATCCGTGGCTGGTTGCCGAAGCCGAAAAAGAAGGTGTCGAATGCATCCCCGGTGCGACGGTAGATGCACTGTATGAAGAAAACGGCAGGGTGTGTGGTGTCATTTGTGGTGACGATATTCTTCGCGCCCGTTATGTGGTGCTGGCAGAAGGTGCCAACAGCGTCCTCGCGGAACGCCACGGGTTAGTGACTCGTCCTGCTGGCGAAGCGATGGCATTGGGGATCAAAGAAGTGCTGACGCTGGAACCATCCGCTATTGAAGAACGTTTTCATCTGGAGAATAACGAAGGCGCAGCGTTGTTGTTCAGCGGCGGGATCTGTGATGACTTACCCGGCGGCGCATTTCTTTATACTAATCAACAAACGCTCTCGTTAGGGATTGTTTGCCCGCTCTCCTCCCTTACGCAAAGTCGTGTTCCGGCAAGCGAGCTGCTGGCTCGCTTTAAAACGCATCCGGCAGTGCGCCCGCTTATCAAAAACACGGAATCACTGGAGTATGGTGCGCATCTGGTGCCAGAAGGTGGCCTGCGCAGTATGCCGGTGCAATACGCCGGTAACGGCTGGCTGCTGGTGGGCGATGCGTTGCGCAGTTGCGTCAATACCGGAATTTCCGTGCGCGGTATGGATATGGCGCTAACTGGCGCGCAGGCGGCGGCACAAACGCTGATAAGCGCCTGCCAGCACCGCGAGCCGCAAAATCTGTTTCCGCTTTATCATCACAACGTAGAGCGCAGCCTGCTGTGGGATGTTCTACAGCGTTATCAGCATGTTCCGGCGCTTTTGCAACGCCCTGGCTGGTATCGGGTGTGGTCTGGGTTAATGCAGGATATTTCCCGTGATTTATGGGATCAGGGGAATACACCTGTTCCACCGCTGCGCCAGTTGCTCTGGCGTCATTTACGTCGTCACGGCTTGTGGCATCTGACGGGCGATGTTATCAAGAGTCTGCGATGTCTGTAGCCCGTAATCTCTGGCGCGCTGCCGATGCGCCGCACATTGTTCCAGCTGACTCCGTTGAGCGCCAGACGGCACAACGGTTGATTAACGCCTGTCCAGCAGGTCTTTTTTCGCTCACACCTGAAGGTGGCTTACGTGTTGATTATCACGGCTGCCTGGAGTGTGGCACCTGCCGTTTGCTGTGCGACGAATCAACACTACAACAGTGGCGCTATCCGCCTTCCGGATTCGGCATCACCTACCGCTTTGGATAAATAATAAGGATAATTTATGCCCCTCTTACACCTGCTCCGCCAGAATCCGGTGATTGCTGCCGTTAAAGATAATGCCAGCCTGCAACTGGCAATCGACTCTGAATGCCAGTTTATTTCCGTGTTGTACGGCAATATCTGCACCATTAGTAATATCGTTAAAAAGATTAAGAACGCCGGGAAATATGCTTTTATTCATGTTGATTTGCTGGAAGGCGCGTCAAATAAAGAAGTGGTGATTCAGTTTTTGAAACTGGTAACCGAGGCGGACGGAATTATCAGTACCAAAGCCTCAATGCTGAAAGCAGCAAGAGCGGAAGGTTTTTTCTGTATTCATCGACTGTTTATTGTTGATTCGATTTCGTTTCACAACATTGATAAGCAAGTTGCGCAATCGAATCCGGATTGTATTGAGATCCTGCCAGGCTGCATGCCTAAAGTGCTGGGCTGGGTGACGGAGAAAATCCGCCAACCGCTGATTGCTGGCGGGCTGGTGTGCGATGAAGAAGATGCGCGTAATGCGATTAACGCGGGTGTTGTGGCGCTTTCCACCACGAATACTGGGGTCTGGACGTTAGCGAAAAAATTGCTTTGACGGGATAATCGTAACAAGTTGAATTTGGTGTGATTTGTAGGCTGCACGCCACATCCGACATTCAGCGCCTGATGCGACGCTTGACGCGTCTTATCAGGCCTACAAGTCCCCAGCCCAGAACCATCGGCAGGATCATCCGGCAGCACGTTATTGGCAATCTGCGTGAATGTTTGTCACCAGTGCCTCCAGCACCACTTTCCAGTCATCAACCACGCCAACATCTGCCTGTGAAAATACCGCTGCACTGGCGTCATGATTAATCGCCACCACAAACTTGCTATTGCGTACGCCCGCCATTAACGCTGCTGCGCCGGAAGCGCCAACAACAATACACACCTCAGGTGCCAGCAGATGTCCGGAAATACCAATCACTTTTTCGGCATCAACGCCACCGTTCATCACTCGTGCCCGACTGTAGCCCACTTCGGCTCCCATCTTTTCTGCCAGCATAGCGATTTCCTGGTTATCTGCCTCTCCGCCCTGCCCCACCACCAGCACCCGTCTGGCCTCAGCTAATGGGTCACGGGTAACATTTTTCAGGTTTTCGACGCTGATAAGCCAGTCTGGAAGCGCGCCGGGAACAATGTTCAGTTGCTGCATCCCAGAGGGCAACGTGGCGTTTTTATCTGCTCCCGCCTGACGTGCCAGCGAAAGGCATAGCGGGCGTTTTTCTGTTTGCAGCGTCGCCGTCAACGCATTTCCCCAGTGGGATTTGCGCACGCTTACGGTTGGAATATCTAACGAAGTCACCTGGCAGATGCTTGCACCATGTAAACGCCAGGCCAGCCGGGTCGACAGTTCATCGCCAAACGCGCCCGGAGGAAAAAGGACAACCTCCGCAGGCGTTCGTTGCCACTGTTCCACCAGCGCATCCAGCACCTGTTCCGCAACCATCGGCTGTGGTTCTATTTGCCAATGCGTTAGTGTGCTGCCGCTGAAATCCTGCGCCGCCAGCCAGCCCGCCATTGCGGCATGTTCCTGATTTATTGTCACAATTGCGATATTCATGGCTGCATCCTTTGGCGTAAATAGTCCTGCCATAGCTTTTGCGCTTTTTCTGCAACCGTTTGCCCATCAATCAGCGCCGCTCTGCGTCGTTGCTCTGGCCTTGCCAGTTGCAGGCACTGTATCGCTGGCGCTTCCGCGGCAACAGTTTCGCGGGTAATCTCCGCTTTCCCCGCCGCCATTCGCTGGCGCATTCCCGGTACTGGCAAGGCCACTTCACCACACTGACGCACGGCAATCACCGCAGGCAAGCGAACCCGGCAACAGCGCACCCCATGTTCAGTACGCTGTTCGAGGGTGATAAACGGTGCGTCGAGAGTAAAGCGCTCCACCTGGGTGAAGCAGGGCCAGACCAGCATTTCCGCCAGCAAAAATGGCGTTTGCCCATTCTGCCCTTCGCTGCTTTGGCAGCCAGTAATTATCAGATCCAGCGGATTCTGGTACTGCCATTCGGCAATATGGAGAGCGACAAATTCCGGCGCAAAGCGCAGATCTGCCGCCGTCTCCAGCAATACAGCTTCCTCAAACCCAAGTGCCATGAGATAGCGCAGCCAGTGCAACGCCCGTTCATCCCCCATGCTCAACGCGGTTAAAGACATCGGCGTACCGTTTTTTCTCTGCGCCAACAGCAGCGCGGCGGCAGCCTGTTCATCGGCACCGAGTAAACTTCGCAGAAGCGAAACATCCGGTCCGATATTACCCTGAGCCGCCGCCAGCCACTCTTTTTCCGCCAGCATCCCGGCATCCGGTTCGGCTTTAAACGCTAACAGTATGTTCATTCGCACCTCCTGCATTTCCCGCCGCCACCAGCGGGAGTGCTTTGGTTTCTGGTGCCCATAGCCAGGTCACAACAAAACCAACCAACAACACTGCCGCCAGGAGCAATAAGGTGGCTTGCATTCCCCACTGTGCCAGCACCCACGGCAGCAGGCCAGTACTTACCGCCGCCCCCAACCGACTCATGGCGGTGGCAAAACCGACGCCCAGCGAGCGAATGTCAGTAGGAAAACTTTCCGCAGGCAAAATGCCCACCAGATTACTGACTGCCGAAATGGTGGTGCTGAAGAGAACAAAAAGCAGCAGCGTTAATGAACTGCCGGAAGGCAAACAGGCCATTACTACCAGCGTTGCCGTTAGCAGCAAAAAACTTCCCAGTAAAAATCTGCGATGCGCTAACAAGTGGGTCAACACTAACCCTAATAACGCGCCAACAATTAACAACGCATTAAGCATCAGGCTGGCAGTCAGCGCATCTTCCAGACCAATAGTTTGGGCGATGGTCGGCAGCCAGGTATAAATCACAAACCATGGGATTACGAGGCAGACAAAGAAGACGCTGTTAAACGCCGTGCGCCGCCAGTAGCGCGAAGAGAACAAGGTTTTGATGTGTTTATGGGTCGCCGTTGCCACTTCATCGCCCAGTAAAACATGGGGACCAAAGTAGCGATGCACGATAGCGTGAGCTTCTGCAAAACGCCCCTGGCGCAGTAGCCAGCGTGGCGATTCTGGCGTTCCCCAGCGTAATAACGTAATCAACAACGCGGGCAGAGCTGCCGATGCCAGCAGCCAGCGCCAGGCCTCCGGGCTTTCGCTAATAAAGTGATGTCCGGCAATACTTGCCAACACATAGCCTACGGTCCACACCACGCTGAACGCGCCCAGCAAAACACCGCGATGGCGGCGCGGAGAAAATTCAGCCAGCAAAGTGTGACCTACTGAGTAATCGCCTCCCAGACCAATGCCGATCAAAATGCGCAATCCAATAAGATGCTCTGGCGTGGTGGCAAAAAATTGCAAGAACGAAGCGAGCGTAATCAGCATAAAACTGAAGGTGAAGATTTTTTGCCGTCCGATATGGTCGGAGATCCACCCCAAAACCAGGCTGCCAAGAAACAAACCAAGTAACGCCGAGCCGCCGATCATCCCCGCCATAAACGGCGTCAGTTGCATGGCGGGCGTAAGCTGAATAATGGCGTAACCAATAACGCCGAGGACATAACCGTCGGTCAGGTGTGCGCCGAAAGTGAGCGCAGCAATTCGACAGTGAAAACGGTTAAGCGGTAAATCATCCATTCGCACCGGTGAAGTGTTCATCTTTACCCCTTCATTGTCCGGTAATAAGAACGGCTTCTCGCCTGAGAAGCCGAAAAGGCAACGCCCCGTCATCGCGGAACGCTGCCTGACACATTATTTTTCAATCGGATAGATAGTACCCGTGTTCATAATGCCATTAGGATCGAACTGCTTTTTCAGCCCTTCCAGCAACGCCCACGCGCTGCCGTGTTCCAGTTTGCTCCAGTGAACGCGATGTTTACCGATACCGTGGTGGTGCACCATCGAACCGCCGAGACGAATGGTTTCTTCGCAGATGATTTTGTTGAGCGGATTGTGGTACTTGTCGATTTCCTCTTCCGGCTTACAGTCAACGACGTTGTAGTCGTAGACGAAGTACATGTTGGTGCCGTTCTGATAGCTATGAGAGGAGTGACCGCCCAGCATGGTGATGTCGTCGGCGTGCGGGAACTCGGTACGAATACGGTTAATAACGCTTTCGTAGATTTCGTGAATGCAGCTCCAGCAGCCGGACACTTCGGTGGTAAAGCCCATGTTGCCGGTTTTGAGGATCTGCACACGTTCGGCAGCCACTTTATCCGGTCCCCAGTTCAGGTTGTTAAACCAGGTTTCGATCAGCTTGCTGTCCACGCGCTGGCACTGCGGGTAGCGCGCCACGATTTCAGCAATCCCTTCACCCGTCGCCTTCGCAATGCGAGGGTTACCTTCAGCCATAAAGATCAGCACGCATTTGCCGTCGGCAAAATGGGTGAAGTGTTGGGTGCCATCTTCAGCATCATACAAACGAGCAATCGACGGACGATACCCTTCCACCATGATTTCACGCAGGATGTTGAAGCCGGTTTTCATGTCTTCCAGCACATAGCCATAGAAGAGATTGTTTTCCGGCGTAAATTTGAAGATTTTCACTGTGACTTCAGTGATATAGCACAGTGCACCTTCGTTGCCGATGATGATATGACGAATGTCCGGGCCAGCCGCGCGACGTGGCACGTTTTTAATGCGTGTGACGGTGCCATCTGCCAGCACCGCTTCCAGACCAACGACCATATCCTCGATTGCGCCGTAGAGTGTGGAAAACTGCCCGATACTGCGGGTCGCCACCAGGCCGCCCATCTGCGCCAGCGGCTTTGACTGCGGAGAATGCCCCGTGGTGTAACCTTTTTCACGCAACGCGTTTTCCAGCACCTCCAGCGGAACGCCACATTGCGCCGTGGCCTGCATATTCTCAATATCAATATTAATGATTTGATTCATGGCGGAGCCGTCGAGCACCACCGAGTTTTCCACAACGGTTTCCAGCCCACCTTCGGTAGCGGAAGCACCGGTACGCGGCACACCATTAATTTTGTGCGCATTCATAAAATTCAGCACACGGGATACTTGTTCTGTGGAACCGAGTTTTACGACCGCTGCCGGAATCGGCAAAGTATAAATGCCATGAATATCCGGAAATTTACGAAAACGGTCAATACTGTTTTTCTTTAATACTGTTTCATCGGTAATTACGCGATCTGCACCAACAATTTCCTTTAGCTGGTCGACAATCGCTGCGCGAGATAAAGACATAGTAATTCCTTCCTGATAATAAAAATGGAATAATCATTAATAAGAGAAAACAGAAACCACCGTTATGGATTAGCGCACTAAATAACCGCCATCAACCACTAATAAATGTCCGTTGACATAATTCGATGCCGGACTTGCGAGGAATACGGCTGCGCCCATTAAATCCTGAGTATCGCCCCAACGGTTTGCCGGAATATAATCAAGAACGCGCTGGTTAGTTTCTGGATTACTACGGGTCGCCAGAGTGATATCGGTAGCGTAATATCCCGGGGAAATACCATTCACCTGAATATTATATTGACCTAATTCATCGCAATAGGCTTTGGTGAATCCGGCAAGAGCATGTTTAGTGGCAGAATAAGCCGGTGACCATTGACCACCTAAGTAAGAGAACAATGAACAGATATTAATGATTTTACCGCTTTTCTGCGGGATCATAATTTTTGCAGCTTCATAGCTTAACTCGAATGCGGCGGTAAGGTTCACGTCAATCATCGGATCCCAGTCGGCACGCCCGAAGTCCAGCACCTTATTCAGCTTACATATACCGGCATTGTTAACCAGAATATCGACGGTACCGAAACGCTCACAGCAGGCAGCGATAATCTTCTGCGGTGCGCCTTCTGCGGTGATATCCACCTGCATGAAGTCCACTTCAACACCCTGTTTTTCAATCATTTCCTTTGTTTCGCCGTTATCTTTGACGAAACTTGGAATAAAGACATTTGCGCCAGCCTTGGCCAGCGCCATGGCAAATGCCTGGCCTAATCCGCTATTCCCGCCGGTAACAATTGCTGTTTTACCTTTCAGGGAGAAAAAATCCATTGAGAACGCATTGAGAGATTCGATTGACATAGTTAGCTCCAATTTCCGTAAGGCAAAAAAAAAGAAAGGTAACTTCCCCCGCGAGAGGGAAGTTACCTTTCTCATTATCTCTGGTAACTGGAGATAATTTTTAGCATAAGGGCATAACTGCTAATGTGATCGTAATCACAGAGTGATGTTCGTATTATCAAATAGTTTTAAAAAGCAGAAGCGTGATTACTCTCACACAACACCTTTTCTTTCCATGTTATTTCTTATTGCAATTACTAGAGACCTGAGAAAAGTAATCCACCTGAAAGGGCGGCTTACTTTTCTCTTTTTTTTGTCTATTACAAATGGGAATACGATATGCAACACAACTCATATCGCCGTTGGATAACCCTCGCGATAATTAGTTTTAGCGGCGGCGTTAGTTTCGACCTGGCTTATTTACGTTATATTTATCAAATTCCCATGGCAAAATTTATGGGATTCAGCAATACCGAGATAGGTTTAATAATGAGTACCTTTGGTATTGCGGCCATTATTTTCTATGCCCCTAGCGGCGTTATTGCCGATAAATTTTCACACCGCAAAATGATTACTTCCGCGATGATCATTACCGGATTACTGGGCCTGATAATGGCAACATATCCACCACTGTGGGTAATGCTCTGTATTCAGGTCGCCTTTGCGATAACGACGATTTTAATGCTGTGGTCGGTGTCGATTAAAGCCGCATCGTTGCTGGGCGATCATAGCGAGCAAGGGAAAATTATGGGCTGGATGGAAGGGCTGCGCGGCGTCGGTGTAATGTCGCTGGCGGTGTTTACCATGTGGGTCTTTTCTCGCTTTGCACCGGATGACAGCGCCAGCCTGAAAACGGTCATTATTATCTATAGTGTGGTTTACATTCTGCTGGGCATTTTGTGTTGGTTTTTTGTTAGCGATAACAACAATCTGCGCAGTGCCAATAACGAAGAAAAACAGTCATTCCAGCTTAGCGACATCCTGGCCGTTTTGCGCATCAGCACCACCTGGTATTGCAGCATGGTGATTTTTGGTGTCTTCACCATCTACGCCATTCTGAGTTACTCCACCAACTATCTGACCGAAATGTACGGCATGTCACTGGTGGCAGCGAGCTACATGGGGATTGTGATCAACAAAATCTTCCGCGCGTTATGCGGCCCACTTGGCGGCATTATCACCACCTACAGCAAAGTGAAATCCCCTACCCGCGTGGTCCAAATCCTTTCCATCATCGGTTTGCTGGCATTGACAGCCCTGCTCGTTACGAACTCTAACCCGCAATCGGTCGCGATGGGGATTGGCTTGATTTTATTACTGGGATTCACCTGTTACGCCTCACGCGGGCTGTATTGGGCCTGCCCTGGCGAAGCGAGAACACCGTCTTACATTATGGGCACCACGGTAGGTATTTGTTCGGTGATTGGATTCCTGCCGGATGTCTTCGTTTACCCGATTATCGGCTACTGGCAAGACACCCTGCCCGCTGCAGAAGCCTACCGCAACATGTGGCTAATGGGCATGGCGGCGCTTGGCATGGTGATCATCTTTACCTTTTTGCTGTTCCAAAAAATTCGTACTGCTGATAGCGCCCCCGCAATGGCTAGCAGCAAGTAAGCCAGGAAAATTACAGGAGAAAAATCATGTCGAAAAAATACATCATAGGGATTGATGGCGGAAGTCAGAGCACAAAAGTGGTGATGTACGATCTGGAAGGTAATGTGGTTTGCGAAGGCAAAGGCTTATTGCAGCCGATGCACACGCCAGATGCCGATACCGCAGAACATCCTGACGACGATTTATGGGCATCATTATGCTTTGCCGGCCACGATTTGATGAGCCAGTTTGCCGGGAATAAAGAAGATATTGTCGGCATTGGCCTGGGATCCATCCGTTGCTGCCGTGCGTTATTGAAAGCCGATGGCACGCCTGCTGCGCCGTTGATTAGCTGGCAGGATGCACGCGTAACGCGTCCCTACGAACACACTAATCCTGACGTGGCATATGTCACCTCTTTTTCGGGTTATCTGACGCACCGTTTAACGGGCGAATTTAAAGATAATATCGCCAACTATTTTGGTCAGTGGCCGGTGGATTATAAGACCTGGGCATGGAGCGAAGATGCCGCGGTAATGGAAAAGTTTAATATCCCCCGCCAGATGCTTTTTGACGTGCAAATGCCGGGCACCATTCTTGGGCATATCACACCACAAGCTGCGCTGGCGACACATTTCCCGGCTGGGCTGCCGGTTGTTTGTACCACCAGTGATAAACCGGTAGAAGCTCTGGGAGCCGGGTTACTGGATGATGAAACGGCGGTAATTTCTCTTGGCACCTATATCGCGTTAATGATGAACGGCAAAGCACTGCCGAAAGATCCGGTCGCGTACTGGCCGATTATGTCTTCTATTCCGCAAACATTGCTGTATGAAGGTTACGGTATTCGCAAAGGCATGTGGACGGTGAGCTGGCTGCGCGACATGTTAGGCGAGTCGTTAATTCAGGATGCCAAAGCACAGGATCTTTCACCGGAAGATTTGCTCAACAAAAAAGCGTCTTGCGTGCCACCTGGTTGTAATGGGCTGATGACGGTGCTGGACTGGCTGACCAATCCGTGGGAACCGTACAAACGCGGAATTATGATCGGCTTTGATTCCAGTATGGATTACGCATGGATATATCGTTCGATACTGGAAAGCGTGGCGCTGACGCTGAAGAATAATTACGACAATATGTGTCATGAAATGAATCACTTTGCAAAGCATGTGATCATTACTGGCGGCGGTTCGAACAGCGATCTGTTTATGCAGATTTTTGCCGACGTGTTCAACCTTCCGGCACGCCGTAACGCCATTAACGGTTGTGCAAGTCTGGGGGCAGCGATTAATACGGCGGTAGGTCTGGGGCTATACCCGGATTACGCAACGGCTGTCGACAAAATGGTTCGCGTGAAAGATATCTTTATGCCTGTTGAGAACAATGCCAAACGCTACGACGCGATGAATAAAGGCATTTTCAAGGAGTTAACCAAACATACTGATGTAATCCTGAAAAAATCGTATGAAGTGATGCATGGGGAATTGGGGAATGCGGATTCGATCCAGAGCTGGTCGAATGCGTAAGTGAGGAAGGCCGGGCGGGAAACTGCCCGGCATGAACATACCTGAATGGTTATCCCCGCTGACGCGGGGAACTCATATCCGGTTTTTGCTGGTGGGCCGCGCCGTTCGGTTTATCCCCGCTGGTGCGGGGAACTCTCTAAACATAACCTATTATTAATTAATTATTTTTTAAGCCAGTCACAATCTACCAACTTTACAGTATCACACAAACAACACATCCATTATGTTAAAGAGCACTTAATCCATTGATTAAAAAGATAAATATTTAAAATAACTCTATTCAAACTAAAATCTACCAAACTTTACCGCAATAATTTTCACTCCAGCGAAAAATTAACGCCACAGAATTTGTAGAGAATGATAATGATTAGTCCAGAATGGGCAAAATGGAGGTTTTTCAGAGGCGACAAAGAATATAAATGAGTAGAAGTCTTTACAGATTCCACCCATTTATAACGCTTATAAATGTTTAATCAGGCAATATTCAAATATTTATGTGTCTGCATCGACAAACGCCAGTTGCGCGCAATGCAGGTATCGATACATAAACGCGTAGCATCTTCCTTCTGGCTAATTGGCTGAAGTGCAATGACTCGCGGTTTATCATCGGTCAGCGTCGCCAGCAATTCGTCCAGTGCTTCAATATCACGTACGCGTCCCACTGGATGCTTGATTTCGTTGGCTCGCTCCAGGGCTTGCGACAATACTTCATAGCCGCCGCGCATGTTCAGCTTTGGCGATACGGTAACCCAGGTATTCGGTGTGCAGCGTACCTCATGAGTACCACTGGTTTCGATCTGGCAGCTAAAACCGTTCTTTTCGAGCAGGTCAGTCAGTGGCAGCAAATCATGAATGCAAGGCTCACCACCCGTAATCACCACGTGACGCGCGGTGTATCCCTGACGGCCAATGACAGCCAGCAAATCTTCACTGCTCGCCGCCCCCCACTTATCACTCTCTTTGGTCTTCGCCAGAATGCTGAAAAGGGAGACTTCCCGATCCTCAAGCTTTTCCCAGGTGTGTTTGGTGTCGCACCAGGCACAGCCAACCGGACATCCCTGTAAACGAATAAAAATGGCGGGGACGCCGGTAAAGTAACCCTCACCTTGCAGGGTCTGGAACATCTCGTTAATCGGGTACTGCATAGCATTCTCTGTGAAGTGGATAATTGTTAATTATTGCAGATCCTGCCACAACAATCATGTCTTATTAACATTCTGTTACAGGCAGGTTTGATGCAAAAATTGGCTCAGATCATTAAGAATAAAATGAAGCGGCGTATTATGTTTTCAAGGATTAAATGAAAGGGATTTAAACATGTTTAGAATATTCATCGCGTTTATATTTATTTTCAATTTATCAGGTTGCGGTTATAACGATATTCAAACCTATGATGAACAGGTTAATGCCTCCTGGTCAGAAGTATTAAATCAATATCAACGTCGCACCGATCTTATTCCTAATCTTGTCGCTAGTATTAAAGGTTACTCCAGCCATGAACAAGAGGTACTAGAAGCCGTAACATTGGCACGTAGTCAGGCTAATCGCGCCAGTAGCGATCTTCAGAAAACTCCGGGAGATGAACAAAAATTACAAGCCTGGCAACAGGCGCAGGCGCAGGTGACTCGCACTCTCGGGCAGTTAACGATTATTAGTGAGCGTTACCCTCAGTTAAAGGCTCAAGAGCTCTATCAAAACTTAATGGTACAGCTCGAAGGAAGTGAAAATAGAATTGCCGTTGCGCGAGGAAGATATATTAAAGCCATTGAACAATATAATGTCACTATCCGCAAATTCCCCGCTGTATTAACCGCAAAGGTCATGGATTACACACCAAAGAAAAATTATTTGCCGGATGATGTCACCGCAGTAAGTAAAGCCCCAACAATAGATTTTAGCCAGAATGATAATGCTCATTAAGCGGGGACGTTCTATGCGAAATTTTATCTTCCTTATGGCTTTCTTCTGTTCATCTGTGTTTGCTACACAAATTCCAGTACCTGAATCACCCAGGTATGTGAATGACTTAACCGGCACATTAACAAACAGCGAAGTAAACACCCTGACCAACCAGATTAAAGCCCTGACGCAAAAAAACCACGCACAGTTGGTCGTGTTAGTGGTTGATACAACAGGCGATGAAACCATTGAGCAGTACGCAACGCGGGTATTCGATAGCTGGAAACCGGGTGATAAAGACCGTGATGATGGCGTTCTACTGTTAGTCGCCTGGCAGGATCATACCGTGCGTATTGAAATCGGTTACGGGCTGGAAGGTATTATTACGGATGCACAGTCCGGGAAAATTATTCGCAACAGTATTATTCCGGCATTTAAAAAAGGCGACCTGGCTGGTGGTTTACAAAAGGGGATCAACGATATTGAAAGTCGCCTGACGGGGAATAATTCAGCAACGATAACACCGACCGATCACCCTTTGTCCTTTAGCGGTTGGTGGGCTTTATTAGTCTGGGCGATAATACTGACGTTTATTTCTGCCAGAGGATATATCAAAACGTTGGGAGTAATTTGCTTCGCAGCCATTGTACTGGCCTTTGTTTTACCTATAGCAGGTTTCAGCGGAAGCTGGGGAGTACTCACAACATTACTCTGCTTCGCCACACCGTTTCTGGCAGTTGCCATCGCTTTTACCCCCTTCGGCAAAAAGGTTCGGGATTCGATGCGTGATGCCAACCAGCCATCACGCCATACAAGAAGCAATTCTTCCTCCCACTATTCATCATCGTCATCCTCTTCATTCGACAATGACAATTTTAGCGGTGGTGGCGGTTCATCTGGTGGCGGTGGCGCTTCCGGGCGCTGGTAACAAAAGGAATTGATATGCGTATTTTTCTCTTACTTCTGATGCTATGCGGTTTTCAGGTATTCGCTGAACGATTGCCTTCAGTGACTGACTTAACCGGGACATTAACGACAGAAGAACAAAGTGCTTTAAATCAACAATTACAGACTCTCGAGCAGCAAAACCACTTCCAGGTGGCCGTGTTGGTTACGCCGACAACAGGGGGCAAAAACATTAAACTTGCAGCCTCGCAGAGATACGGGGTATATCACTGGAAACCCGTTGGAGAGAAGCGATATGGCGAAGGTATCTTAATTCTCGTCGTTTGGCCGGAAGGGCTGGCGTCAATGAAGATTGGACATGGACTGGAACAGATGTTGCCGCCGGAACAAGCTGCGCAAATTGTTCGTTACCATATGCAGCCAGAATTCGAAAAAAACAATCTCTTTGCTGGATTAACGGGCGGAATTGAAAGCATCGCACAGTTTACCCATATCAAAGCGAACCTTAGCCCTTTGGATGCTTTAGCCAATCATCTGTTTGCTAATCCGCAACTTTCGCTGCCATGCCTTGCCTGGACAGTGCTGATGATCGTTGCCATCATTGTCCTCTGGCGATTTACCAGCCGTCCAGGACCTGGCATATGGATGATATCAATGATTACACCTACGGTCTGGTTTTTCTGCTTTCAGGACGATGTCATCATTCGGCGGGTGTCGGTCGTTTGTTTTAGTTTATTTTTCGCAGCAATCTGCTGGCAGCGTCTCGCAGTAGTTTTTAATATGTGCCGCGTATTTCCTATGATGCTGGCCCCAAAAAATAAAAACGCGAAAGTGAAAAAACAAAAGAAGACTCCGCAAGTTCGTGAATCAGGACGAAATTCATTGTTTGTCGTGATGCTGATAATTATTGTGGGATGGTGCCTGGTGTTCGCCAGTAATAAAGATATTGCATTCATCTCAACAATTATTGGGTTAATTGATCATTTTATCGGCCCAATAACCATTGCTGGCATCGTTCTGCTGATCATTGTGGCCAAATTTACTGGCAATCTTAAGCTGGGGTCAGGAGAAAAAAGCAACAGGAAAACGGGGAATCGTAATGCTCATTCTCGCTCTTCGTCGAGAAATTCTTTCCGCGGTGGTGGCGGTTCTTCAGGAGGCGGCGGTTCATCCGGCCGTTGGTGATCGTAATGCGCTTAATCTTTATTCTATTCACTTTGTGGTGCCTTCCTGGGCTTGCCCAGCAAATTGCTGTGCCGGAACTGCGCCAACAGGTGACCGATATTACTGGTACGTTAAGCACTTCTGAACAACAATCACTGACACAGCAACTGCAGGATATTACACATAAAACACGGGCGCAGGTCGCTGTATTAGTAGTGCCGTCCACCGGAGACGATTCCATTGAACAATATGCTACAAGGGTTTTTGATAGCTGGAAACTGGGAGATAAGCAGAGAAACGATGGTATTTTACTTCTGGTTGCCTGGGAGGATCATGCTGTTCGTATTGAGGTTGGCTACGGGCTGGAAGGGGTGGTTACCGACCTGCAAGCGGCGAAGATTATCAGGGATATATTGATCCCTGCCTTCAAAAGTGATGACCTGATGGGTGGATTAACACTGGCAAGCGAAAATATCGGCGCGCTTCTGTTGAATGGTGAATTACCGGAAGACAGGGGGGATTATTACAGTATCAATCCCCCTATTCCATTATCGCTTGCTGTAATTATATTGCTGGCGGTACTTTCATATTTTATTGTTTTTACCGATCCGTCGAATTTACCCTGGATCACTCTCACTGGCGCCATTTACGGGATGGTATTCCTCTATGTTGCCGAGCCAGGACCATGGACCAATTTAATCGTTGCCTGCGGTATGTTAACGCCTTTTGCGATCGTACCACTGGTTGTTTTTTGGCTTATCGTCAATAAAAAGCTACGCGCCAAATACAAAAAACTCAGTAAAGAAAGAGCTTCAAGAAAAGGTTCTTCTTCATCCTCTTCCGGTGGAGGCTCAAGTGGCGGCGGATTTAGCGGCGGGGGCGGTTCTTCTGGCGGTGGCGGCGCGTCCGGTCGCTGGTAACTCAACCATAAAAAACGCCAGCCCGAAGGCTGGCATTTTTAAATCAGATAAAGTCAGACTTATGCCTGGCCTTTGATCTCTTTACGACCGTTGTACGGTGCTTTTTCGCCCAGAGCTTCTTCGATACGAATCAGCTGGTTGTATTTAGCAACACGGTCAGAACGGCTCATAGAACCAGTTTTGATCTGGCCTGCAGCAGTACCAACAGCCAGGTCAGCGATGGTAGCGTCTTCAGTTTCGCCTGAACGGTGAGAGATAACTGCAGTGTAGCCAGCGTCTTTCGCCATCTTGATTGCAGCCAGAGTTTCGGTCAGAGAACCGATCTGGTTGAATTTGATCAGGATGGAGTTAGCGATACCTTTTTCGATACCTTCTTTCAGGATCTTGGTGTTGGTTACGAACAGGTCGTCACCAACCAGCTGGATTTTGTCGCCCAGAACTTTGGTCTGGTATGCGAAACCATCCCAGTCAGATTCGTCCAGACCGTCTTCGATGGAAACGATCGGATACTGTTTGGTCAGTTCTTCCAGGAAGTGAGTGAATTCTTCAGAGGTGAACGCTTTGTTGCCTTCGCCAGCCAGAACGTATTTACCGTCTTTGTAGAATTCAGAAGCTGCGCAGTCCATCGCCAGAGTGATGTCTTTGCCCAGCTCATAACCAGCAGCTTTAACAGCTTCAGCGATAACAGCCAGAGCTTCAGCGTTGGAACCCAGGTTCGGCGCATAGCCACCTTCGTCACCAACAGCAGTGTTCATGCCTTTCGCTTTCAGAACTTTTGCCAGGTGATGGAAAACTTCAGAACCCATACGGATGGCTTCTTTCACAGTTTTCGCGCCAACCGGCTGAATCATGAATTCCTGGATATCAACGTTGTTGTCAGCGTGCTCACCACCGTTGATGATGTTCATCATCGGAACCGGCATAGAGTATTTGCCCGGAGTGCCGTTCAGTTCAGCGATGTGCTCGTACAGCGGCATACCTTTAGCAGCTGCAGCAGCTTTGGCGTTAGCCAGAGATACAGCCAGGATTGCGTTCGCGCCGAATTTGGATTTGTTTTCGGTGCCGTCCAGGTCGATCATGATCTTGTCAATGCCAGCCTGATCTTTAGCATCTTTGCCAATCAGCGCCTGAGCGATCGGGCCGTTTACCGCAGCAACAGCTTTGGTTACGCCTTTACCCAGGAAACGGGATTTGTCGCCATCGCGCAGTTCCAGAGCTTCACGGGAACCAGTAGAAGCACCTGACGGAGCAGCTGCCATACCGACGAAACCACCCTCCAGATGTACTTCGGCTTCAACAGTCGGGTTACCACGGGAGTCGATGATTTCACGACCGATGATTTTTACGATTTTGGACATTAGGTTTTCCTCAAGTCACTAGTTAAACTGAAACTCCAGACAAACAACGCGTACCCAGGGTACGCGTTGCCGTTCTAACTTTTTTACTTACTTCGCCTGACGTTTCTGGAACTCGCTGGCGGCTTTCACAAAGCCTGCAAACAGCGGGTGACCATCACGTGGAGTAGAAGTAAACTCCGGATGGAACTGGCAAGCCACGAACCACGGATGATTCGGAACTTCGATGATCTCGACCAACTGATCATCCCCGGAACGGCCCGCAACGCGCAGACCTGCATCTTCAATCTGTTTCAACAGCATGTTGTTGACTTCGTAACGGTGACGATGACGCTCAACAATTGTCGGCGCATTGTACAGCTGGCGAACCAGGCTATCGTCAACCAACTGGCACTGCTGTGCGCCGAGACGCATGGTACCGCCGAGATCGCTCTTCTCGCTACGAACTTCAACGTTGCCGTTTTCATCGCGCCACTCGGTAATCAGCGCCACAACCGGGTACTTACAGTCTGGCACAAATTCCGTAGAGTTGGCGTTCTCCATGTTGGCAACATGGCGAGCGTAATCAATTAACGCCACCTGCATACCCAGGCAAATGCCCAGATAAGGAATATTGTTCTCACGCGCAAAACGCGCGGTCGTAATCATGCCTTCTACGCCACGATAGCCGAAACCGCCAGGTACGAGGATTGCGTCCAGACCTTTAAGGATTTCAACGCCGCGCGTTTCAACATCTTGTGAATCGATCAGTTTGATGTTGACGCTGACACGATTCTTCAGCCCACCGTGTTTCAGTGCTTCGATCACGGATTTGTATGCATCCGGCAGCTCAATGTATTTGCCGACCATACCAATGGTGACTTCACTTACCGGATTCGCTTCTTCGAAGATAACCTGTTCCCATTCGGACAGATTCGCTTCCGGGCAGTTTAAGCTGAATCGTTTACAAATATAATCGTCCAGCCCCTGAGATTTCAACAGGCCCGGAATTTTATAGATGGAATCGACGTCTTTCAGAGAAATAACCGCTTTTTCCGGAACATTACAGAACAATGCAATCTTCGCACGTTCGTTCGCCGGAACGGCGCGATCTGAACGACAAATCAGGATATCAGGCTGGATACCGATTGAAAGCAGCTCTTTTACAGAGTGCTGAGTCGGTTTGGTTTTGACTTCACCAGACGCTGCCATGTACGGCACCAGCGTCAGGTGCATAAACAGGGTGTGCTCACGGCCAATTTCAACAGCCATCTGGCGAATCGCTTCGAGGAACGGCAGGGATTCGATATCACCTACAGTACCGCCGATTTCGACCAGTACTACGTCATGACCTTCGCCGCCTTCCAGCACGCGCTCTTTGATAGCGTTAGTGATGTGCGGAATAACCTGTACGGTTGCGCCGAGATAGTCACCGCGGCGTTCTTTACGCAGAACGTCAGAGTAGATACGACCCGTGGTGAAGTTGTTGCGGCGGCTCATTTTGGTACGAATGAAACGCTCGTAGTGCCCCAGGTCCAGGTCGGTTTCAGCGCCGTCTTCAGTAACGAACACTTCCCCGTGTTGGATTGGGCTCATAGTACCTGGATCGACGTTGATGTACGGATCCAGTTTCATGATGGTCACATTGAGGCCACGGGCTTCAAGAATGGCTGCGAGGGAGGCTGCGGCAATGCCTTTACCCAGAGAGGATACGACCCCGCCGGTCACAAAAATATAGTTCGTTGTCATGCTGAACCTGAGAAGTTAGGTTGAAAAGACGATGGAATAACCAGGACGGGAAAGCAGTATACCCGAACATGACCTGTGCCACAAACTTTCATTATCCCTCCTCTTCGCCAGCGCACTATTGAAATCAGGAGTGAGAAAATAGCCCCTTTGGGGTAAATGTTTTTGACGCAAATCAAGCGCTTGTCATTTAAAAAATGACACAAATCGCGCTTGACCGCGTAATTCCCTTAGAGATCAATTTCCTGCCGTTTTACCTGTTGCCAGACTTCTTCCATTGTTTCGAGGTCAACACCTGTCATTTCCAGTCCACGCGCGGTAACAATACGCTCCACTTCGCGAAAACGACGCTCGAATTTTTCGTTCGCTTTTTGCAATGCGATTTCCGCTTTTGTCCCTAAATGACGAGCCAGATTGACCGTGGCAAACAGCAGGTCACCCATTTCCTCCTCCAGTTTAGCCTGGTCGACAACAGCCTGCCGCGCCTCGTACATCACCTCGTCGATCTCTTCGTAGACTTTATCTACTACCGGACCAAGCGTCGTCCAGTCGAAACCAACGTTGGCGCAACGTTTCTGGATTTTTTGCGCACGCATTAAAGCCGGTAAACTACGAGGAATATCGTCCAGCGCCGAATGCTGCGCTTTCTGCGCGCGCTCTTCGGTTTTGATTTGCTCCCAACGGGCAAGCACTTCACTACTATTTTCGGCAGAACTGTCAGCAAAAACATGCGGATGGCGACGCTCTAATTTATCGCTAATAGCAGCGCAAATATCATTAAAGTCAAAGCGCCCTTCTTCCTGAGCCATTTGTGCGTAAAACACCACCTGGAACAGCAGATCGCCCAGTTCACCGCGCAGATCGTCAAAATCTTCACGGGCGATGGCGTCCAGCACCTCGTAGGTTTCTTCAAGGGTGTAAGGCGCAATGGTGGCAAATGTCTGCTCTTTATCCCACGGGCAGCCGTTTTCCGGGTCGCGCAGGCGCTGCATGATGGTGAGCAAACGGTCGATTTGATTCATTGAATTGTCCTGAAAATTGCGGGTCCGTCAGGTGTAAACCTGTGACCAGAATAGAAGTGAGTTAGTAACACCTACCCAATCAGCACGTTAATTTTGGCTTTAATGAGTTGTAATTCCTCTGGGGCAACTGTTCCTTTCTTCGTTGCTCCTCTTGCCCGCCAGGCGATACTTTTTACCTGATCAGCTAACGCTACGCCATCACGTTCCTGACCGGATAGAACAACTTCGAACGGATATCCTTTTGATTGCGTTGTACAAGGAACACACAGACACATACCTGTTTTGTTGTTGTACATGAACGGACTCAGGACAACAGCCGGACGATGTCCGGCTTGCTCGCTACCTTTTGTCGGGTCAAAATCAACCCAAATCAGATCGCCCGTATCGGGTACGTATCGGCTTACCATTACCAGACTTCCTTATCTTTCGGCTCCCCCCAGTCGATATTCTCGTGGAGGTTTTCCGGCGTGATGTCGTTGACCAGTTCAGCAAGCGTAAATACGGGCTCTTTACGCACTGGCTCAATAATTAATTTGCCATCCACCAGGTCAATCTTCACTTCATCATCAATATTCAGATTGAGCGCCTGCATTAACGTAGCCGGGATCCGCACCGCCGGTGAATTTCCCCAACGCTTTACGCTACTGTGGATCATAACCCTTTCCTCAAACCGCGATCATATGTAGATACAGTATATATCAATCTACATTGTAGATACGAGCAAGTTTCGGCCTAACTCCCGTGCAACCGACGCGCGTCGATAACATCCGGTACCTGGTTGAGTTTACCCAGCACGCGCCCCAGCACTTGCAGGTTGTAAATCTCAATGGTCATGTCGATGGTCGCCAGTTGCTGTTTGGTGTCGCTACGGCTGGCAACGCCAAGTACGTTCACCTTCTCGTTGGCGAGAATGGTCGTGATATCACGTAACAACCCACTACGATCATTAGCCACCACGCGGACCACCAGCGAATATCCGGCGGAGTAGCTCTCGCCCCATACCGCGTCAACAATGCGTTCTGGCGCATGGGAGCGCAGTTCCGCCAATTGTTCGCAATCGGCGCGGTGTACTGAAATACCGCGCCCCTGGGTAATGAAGCCGACAATCTCATCTCCAGGAATCGGCTGGCAGCAGCGCGCGATGTGGTGCATCAGGTTACCGACCCCTTCTACCACCACACGACCGTTATCTTTACTGCGGTTTTGCGGCGTGTAGCTTTTTTGCTGAAGCTGTTTCAGCGCGGCGGCGTCCTGCTCTTCGGCACTCGGCTTATTAAATTGCGATTGCAGGAAGTTCACCATCTGATTGAGACGGATATCCCCGCCACCAATCGCCGCCAGCAACTCGTCGACATCATTGAAGTTGTAACGCGGCAGCAGATGTTTTTCTGCTTCTTTCAGGCTGATCCCCAGATGTTCCAGCTCGTCGTCAAGAATTTGCCGCCCAGCCAGAATGTTTTTGTCACGGTCCTGTTTACGGAACCAGGCGTGAATTTTCGAACGCCCACGGCTGGTTGTGACGTAACCGAGGTTTGGGTTTAACCAGTCACGGCTGGGGTTCGGCTGTTTCTGGGTGATAATTTCAATCTGGTCGCCCATCTGCAGCTGGTAGGTGAACGGCACAATGCGCCCGCCAATTTTTGCCCCGATGCAGCGGTGTCCGACATCACTGTGGATGTGGTAAGCGAAGTCCAGCGGCGTTGATCCCGCAGGCAAATCAACGACATCACCTTTCGGCGTAAAGACGTACACTCGGTCGTCAAAGACCTGACTACGTACTTCGTCGAGCATTTCGCCGGAATCAGCCATCTCTTCCTGCCACGCAATCAGTTTACGCAGCCAGGCAATCCGGTCTTCATGTCCCGAACGTGCGCCGCCAGCAGCCGCGCCCTCTTTATATTTCCAGTGCGCAGCAACACCCAACTCTGCATCTTCATGCATCTGTTTGGTGCGGATTTGGATCTCAACGGTTTTGCCACCCGGCCCCAGAACCACGGTATGAATGGACTGATAACCGTTTGGTTTCGGGTTAGCGACGTAATCGTCAAACTCATCCGGCAGGTGGCGATAGTGAGTGTGCACTATCCCCAGTGCGGCATAACAATCCTGTAAACGCTCGGCGACAATACGTACCGCACGCACATCAAACAGCTCATCGAAGGCGAGGTTCTTTTTCTGCATTTTGCGCCAGATACTGTAGATGTGTTTCGGACGGCCATACACTTCAGCTTTAACGCCTTCAGCTTTCATCTCAGCGCGCAGATGGCCGACAAACTCTTCGATATAGTGTTCGCGGTCGAGACGGCGTTCATGCAGCAGTTTTGCGATGCGTTTGTATTCGGTCGGGTGGAGATAACGGAAGCAGTAATCTTCCAGCTCCCATTTCAGTTGCCCAATCCCAAGACGGTTCGCCAACGGCGCGTAGATATTGGTGCACTCTTTTGCCGCCAGTACGCGTTCATCTTCCGGCGCATCTTTTACTTCGCGCAGGTGAGCAATACGCTCCGCCAGTTTGATGACCACGCAGCGAAAATCATCGACCATCGCCAATAACATCCGGCGAACGTTATCGACCTGTTCGGAGGAAACAGAATCAGTGTGCGTCGCTTTCAGCTGGCGGATCGCCGCCATATCACGCACGCCGTGAATAAGGTTAACGACCGACTTACCGACGCTCTCACGCAGCACATCTTCGCTGACTACGTTGGCATCAGCCAGAGGGAACAGCAGCGCCGCCCGCAGCGTGTCAATGTCCATACTTAATGTCGAGAGGATCTCCACCATCTCAACACCACGCCACAATAACAGACTGGCATCCGGATGCCCCTGCGTCTGTTGCAGACAATACGCCCAGGTTTCGGCTAAGCACTCACACGACTTCTGGCTGGTAATACCCAGACTTGCGATCCATTTTTCCGGATCAAATTCACCAGCCTTATTGATATGTGCACTTCTTACCGCAACCATCGTCCTCTCCTTTAGGGACCAGACCTGCCGAAATCGGCAAATCGTAACTATTTAACGCGCGAGAAAAGTACCATCGATTCCAGATGTCCCGTGTGTGGGAACATATCCAGCATCGCCAGTCGCGCAATGGTATATCCTGCTTTTAATAACGCTTCGCTATCCCGAGCCAGCGTTGCAGGGTTACAGGATACATAAACTATACGAATAGGTTCCAGTTTTATAATTTGCTGCATAACACCTGCGGCACCTGCTCGCGCCGGGTCCAGCAACACTTTATCGAAGCCGTTTTTCGCCCACGGCTGCTTTGTGACATCTTCTTCAAGATTTTCGTGATAAAACGTCACATTCTGTAAGCCATTAAGACGCGCATTCTGCTGGCCTTTTTCCACCAGCGCCGGAACACCTTCTACACCCACCACACTGGCAGCTTGTGTCGCCAATGGCAGTGTAAAGTTGCCCATACCGCAGAACAGATCCAGTACGCAATCTTCAGGTTCCACATCCAGCCATTCCAACGCACGCGCTACCATTTTCTGGTTCACACCCGCATTGACCTGAATAAAATCGCGCGGGCTAAAAGTTAAGCGCAACCCATTTGAGTCATACCAGGGCATCTCACCAGAGACGGTTTCGAGTATCTCACTATCGGGGGCGAGATACAGATCCAGGCCTTCAGAATGCGAAAAGCATTCCAGTTTTTCGCGATCTGCCGAACTTAGCGGTGCGGTATGGCGCAAAATCATTAGCGTGCCGCTGGTTGCCTGTACCAGTTCAACATGACCAAGATGGCGCATAGCTTGTAAGCTGCCCAGGCATGCCCTGACTTTGGGCAGCAATGCTTCAAGTTGGGGCACTAAAATGGGGCATTGTTTAACGTCGACAATGTCACTGGAGCCCGCTTTGCGAAACCCCATCTGAAGTTGCTGTGTTTTCGGTAAGTAGTTCAGACTTAAACGCGCGCGACGGCGATAGCCCCAGGGAACATCGGCGATCACTTCAGAGACTTCGTGTTTCATTAATCGGGCGAGTGCCGCACTTTTGCTTCGCTGCTGTAAATCCACACTGGCGTGTTGTTGCTGACAGCCGCCGCATACGCCAAAATGAGGACAGCGTGGCGTTTCGCGTTCCGGGCTATCGCTTAATCGGCGTACGACTTTAGCGCGGGCATACTGTTTTTTATCTTCAGTAACAGTAACTTCCGCGTTTTCCTGCGGCAATAATCCGGGGATAAATAATGTTTTGCCGTTATGTCGCGCCACACCCTGACCAAAAGAGTCGAGGTCGTTGACTGAAACGGTTATGATCTGACGCGTCGTCGTGCGTCGTTTTGCAGAGTAGAATTGCGCCATTGGCGAGACTTTCTCAATTTAACAGTGTGACCTTAATTGTCCCATAACGGAACTCCATGACCAACTACAGCCTGCGCGCACGCATGATGATTCTGATCCTGGCACCGACCGTCCTTATTGGTTTATTGCTGAGTATCTTTTTCGTCGTGCATCGCTATAACGACTTGCAGCGTCAACTGGAAGATGCCGGTGCCAGCATTATTGAGCCGCTTGCAGTTTCTACTGAATATGGCATGAGTCTGCAAAATCGCGAATCTATCGGTCAGTTAATAAGCGTACTGCATCGTCGCCATTCTGATATTGTTCGCGCGATTTCGGTTTATGATGAAAATAACCGACTCTTTGTCACCTCCAATTTTCATCTTGATCCCTCATCAATGCAGCTCGGCAGCAACGTGCCGTTTCCTCGCCAGCTCACTGTCACTCGTGACGGCGATATAATGATCCTCCGCACGCCGATTATTTCTGAAAGTTACTCCCCCGACGAATCGCCCAGTAGCGATGCCAAAAATAGTCAAAATATGCTGGGATATATTGCGCTGGAGCTGGATCTTAAATCGGTTCGCTTGCAGCAATATAAAGAGATCTTTATTTCCAGCGTGATGATGCTGTTTTGTATCGGTATTGCGCTTATTTTTGGCTGGCGCTTAATGCGCGATGTAACCGGTCCGATTCGCAACATGGTGAATACCGTCGACCGCATCCGTCGCGGGCAACTCGACAGCCGGGTGGAAGGTTTTATGCTCGGCGAACTGGATATGCTGAAAAACGGTATCAACTCGATGGCAATGTCGCTGGCGGCTTATCACGAAGAGATGCAACACAATATCGACCAGGCGACGTCCGATCTGCGTGAGACGCTGGAGCAAATGGAGATTCAGAACGTTGAGTTGGATCTGGCGAAAAAGCGCGCCCAGGAAGCGGCGCGTATTAAATCCGAGTTTCTGGCAAATATGTCACACGAGCTGCGTACACCACTGAATGGTGTTATTGGCTTTACCCGCCTGACGCTGAAAACAGAATTAACACCAACGCAGCGCGATCACCTGAATACGATTGAACGTTCGGCAAATAATTTGCTGGCAATTATTAATGATGTTCTCGACTTCTCGAAACTGGAAGCCGGTAAGCTGATTCTGGAAAGTATTCCATTCCCACTACGCAGCACGCTGGATGAAGTCGTTACCCTGCTGGCACATTCTTCTCACGATAAAGGGCTGGAACTGACGCTCAATATTAAAAGCGACGTGCCTGATAACGTGATCGGCGACCCACTACGATTACAGCAAATCATCACTAACCTGGTAGGGAATGCAATTAAATTCACCGAGAATGGCAACATTGATATTCTGGTAGAAAAACGTGCGCTGAGTAATACCAAAGTGCAAATTGAAGTGCAGATTCGGGATACCGGCATTGGTATTCCTGAACGCGATCAATCGCGCTTATTCCAGGCCTTCAGACAGGCTGATGCCAGTATTTCCCGCCGTCATGGTGGCACCGGGCTGGGGCTGGTGATTACACAAAAACTGGTTAATGAAATGGGCGGCGATATTTCGTTCCATAGCCTGCCGAATCGTGGTTCAACTTTCTGGTTCCACATTAATCTCGATCTGAACCCGAACATTATTATCGAAGGGCCATCCACCCAGTGCCTCGCTGGTAAGCGCCTGGCCTATGTCGAACCAAACTCCGCAGCAGCACAATGCACGCTGGATATTTTAAGTGAAACGCCGCTGGAAGTGGTTTATAGCCCAACGTTCTCCGCGCTGCCTCCCGCGCATTACGACATGATGTTATTAGGCATAGCGGTGACCTTCCGCGAGCCGCTAACAATGCAACATGAGCGATTAGCGAAAGCAGTATCGATGACCGATTTCCTGATGCTGGCACTTCCTTGCCATGCACAAGTCAATGCTGAAAAACTTAAGCAAGATGGTATCGGCGCGTGTCTGCTGAAACCATTAACACCTACGCGCCTGTTGCCTGCCCTGACGGAATTTTGTCATCACAAACAAAACACGCTTTTGCCTGTAACCGATGAAAGTAAGCTGGCAATGACAGTCATGGCGGTTGATGACAACCCCGCTAACCTGAAACTTATCGGCGCATTGCTGGAAGATATGGTGCAACATGTGGAACTTTGCGATAGCGGGCATCAGGCGGTTGAACGGGCGAAACAGATGCCGTTCGATTTAATCTTAATGGATATTCAAATGCCGGACATGGACGGCATTCGGGCATGTGAGCTCATCCACCAGCTCCCGCATCAGCAGCAAACGCCGGTTATCGCGGTAACGGCGCATGCGATGGCCGGGCAAAAAGAGAAACTGCTTGGCGCGGGGATGAGTGATTATCTGGCCAAACCGATCGAAGAAGAGCGATTGCATAATTTGCTG
Organism: Escherichia coli DSM 30083 = JCM 1649 = ATCC 11775; assembly: GCF_003697165.2. Taxonomy (GTDB): domain Bacteria; phylum Pseudomonadota; class Gammaproteobacteria; order Enterobacterales; family Enterobacteriaceae; genus Escherichia; species Escherichia coli. Next base: position 1,089,084 of record NZ_CP033092.2, on the reverse strand, counting down.
TTGCGCTACAAGCCTGGCAGCGGTATTTCCTCTCGCGTCGTGACGCCCGAAGTCAACGAAATTGTGGTCAACCCGAATGCGACCCTCGACTGGCAACTGGCACTACGCCAGGCAGCAGGAAAAACCGATTTAGCGCGCGATATGCTGCAAATGTTACTCGATTTCCTGCCTGAAGTTCGCAACAAAGTTGAGGAACAGCTGGTTGGAGAAAACCCGGAAGGCCTGGTTGATTTGATTCATAAACTGCATGGCAGTTGCGGCTATAGCGGTGTACCGCGTATGAAGAATCTCTGCCAACTGATCGAACAACAGCTACGTAGCGGTACTAAAGAAGAAGATTTAGAGCCGGAGCTGCTGGAACTGTTGGACGAGATGGATAATGTAGCGCGCGAAGCCAGCAAAATTCTCGGGTAATGGACGTCTTGTCGAGTAGCAACCGGATTTTTATGACGCTGGTTTCAGATTGGTGACAAGTGCCTGTGTTTATGCCGGATGCGGCGTTAACGCCTTATCCGGCCTGCAAAACCAATTAAATTCAATGAATTAAAAAATGATGTAGCCCTGATACGTAGCGCAACAGGCAATTTTGCGTTTGGCATCAGTCTCAAACCGGCTCCAGATAGAGCCGGTTTTGGTTTTCTGTCTTAACGCACCATGCACGGACGCTTGTTATCGAACGTCCAGCCGGGGATCAGGTACTGCATTCCCATCGCATCGTCACGCGCGCCAAGCCCGTGTTTCTGATACAGCTCGTGCGCTTTCATCACTTGATCCATATCGATTTCTACACCCAGCCCCGGTTTTTCTGGCACCTGAACCAGACCGCCTTTGATCTCTAACGGTTCTTTGGTCAGGCGCTGATTACCTTCCTGCCAGATCCAGTGCGTATCAATCGCGGTGATTTTACCCGGTGCGGCAGCGGCAACATGGGTAAACATCGCCAGGGAAATATCGAAGTGGTTGTTGGAGTGTGAACCCCAGGTCAGGCCAAATTCATGACACATTTGCGCCACACGTACCGAACCTTGCATCGTCCAGAAATGCGGATCCGCAAGCGGGATATCAACGGATTGCAACGAGAGCGTATGGCCCATCTGCCGCCAGTCGGTGGCGATCATATTGGTTGCGGTCGGCAGGCCAGTTGCGCGACGGAACTCTGCCATCACTTCACGCCCGGAGAAACCTTGCTCCGCACCACACGGATCTTCTGCATAAGCCAGCGAACCTTTCAGGTATGTACCGATTTTAATCGCTTCTTTCAGCGACCAGGCACCGTTAGGATCGAGCGTAATACGCGCCTGCGGGAAACGTTGCGCCAGTGCCACAATAGATTCGGCTTCTTCTTCCCCGGCCAGTACACCGCCTTTCAGTTTGAAATCGTTGAAGCCATATTTTTCATACGCCGCTTCCGCCAGGCGCACCACCGCATCCGGCGTCATCGCTTCTTCATGACGCAGGCGATACCAGTCGCATGAGTCATCCGGCTGGCTTTGATACGGCAGCGGTGTAGCTTTGCGATTGCCGACGAAGAACAGATAACCGAGCATTTCGACTTCGCTACGCTGTTGACCATCGCCCAGCAGCGATGCCACGTTTACCCCCAGATGCTGCCCCAGCAGATCCAGCATTGCCGCTTCTATCCCGGTAACTACATGAATAGTGGTACGCAAATCAAATGTCTGCAAACCGCGCCCACCGGCATCACGATCGGCAAAAGTATTACGCACCAGCGTCAGAACGTTTTTGTATTCACCCAGCGTTTTACCCACCACCAGCGGAATCGCATCTTCCAGCGTTTTACGGATTTTCTCGCCGCCGGGAATTTCCCCTACGCCAGTGTGACCGGAATTATCTTTGATAATCACAATATTACGCGTGAAGAACGGTGCATGTGCACCACTCAGATTCATCAGCATACTGTCATGACCCGCCACCGGGATGACCTGCATTTCAGTAACAACAGGCGTCGTAAATTGAGAACTCATATTTATGTCCTTTTTCAGAATCAATGACGGCCGAAAACGGGACGTTTACGGTCAAAGGTCCAGCCGGGGATCAGGTACTGCATCGGGCCTGCGTCGTTACGCGCACCGCCAGGCAGACGTTTATAGGCCTCATGTGCCTTTTGTACCTGTTCCCAGTCCAGTTCCACGCCCAGACCGGGCGCATCAGGAACGGCAATTTTTCCGTTTTTAATCTCCAGCGGATTTTTGGTCAGACGACAATCGCCCTCCTGCCAAATCCAGTGGGTATCGATAGCGGTAGGATTACCCGGTGCCGCCGCGCCCACATGGGTAAACATCGCCAGAGAGATATCAAAGTGGTTATTAGAATGGCAGCCCCAGGTCAGCCCCCAGTCGTCGCAAAGTTGCGCCACGCGGACTGCACCGGAAAGCGTCCAGAAGTGCGGATCGGCAAGTGGAATATCTACCGCATTGAGCATCACCGCATGACCCATTTCGCGCCAGTTGGTGGCGATCATGTTGGTCGCGACGGGCAAGCCGGTCGCCCGTCGAAACTCCGCCATCACTTCACGACCGGAGAAACCCTGCTCAGCGCCGCACGGGTCTTCCGCATAGGTAAGGACATCATTCAGCCCTTTGCACAGAGAAATGGCTTCATCAAGCAGCCAGGCACCATTGGGATCAACGGTAATCCGCGCATCAGGGAAGCGTTTCTTCAATGCACGAACAGTGTCGATTTCTTGCTCGCCAGGTAACACGCCACCCTTAAGTTTGAAATCTTTAAAGCCATAGCGATCCTGTGAGGCTTCCGCCAGACGCACAACGGCTTCGCTGTTCATCGCTTTCTGATGCCGCAACTGATACCACTCATGGTTGCCCGGCGTATTTTCCAGATAAGGAAGATCGGTTTTGGTCCGATCACCGATATAAAACAGATAACCGAGAACGGTAATAGCATCACGTTGCTTGCCTGGCCCTAACAGTTCGCAGACCGGAACATTCAGCGCCTGACCTAACAGGTCAAGCAAGGCGGCTTCCAGCGCCGCCACGGCATTAACGCGCAATTCAAAAGTCCAGGCACCTTTGCCGAAGGTATCAAAATCGGCTGCCTGATTACCTTTATGCACCTGCTGAACCACTTTATTCAGGCGCGCAACTTCCTGGCCCAGCACCATCGGAATAGCCTTGACCAGTGTTTGATAAATCACCTCTCCGCCCGGCGCTTCACCAATGCCGGTATGCCCGGCATTATCGGTGAGTACCACAATATTGCGGGTGAAATATGCGTTATGTGCACCACCAATATTAAGCAACATGCTGTCATGTCCGGCGACCGGAATGACTTTCATATCAGTAATAACAGGACTGGATTGTGTCGTCATCTTATTGCCCCGCGACAGGTTTCAGCTCAATACGCTTGATATCGCCCACCAGCACCAGGTAGCTGAGTACCGCGATTAAGGCATGAACACCAACATAAATCAGCGCCCCATTAAAGGAGCCAGTCGTGCCAACGATATAACCAATTGCGATTGGCGTGACGATGCCAGAAATGTTACCAAACATGTTAAACAGGCCACCGGAAAGACCGCTGATCTCTTTTGGCGCAGTATCAGCCATTACAGCCCAACCCAGCGCACCGATCCCCTTACCGAAGAAGGCCAGCGCCATAAAGCCGATGATCATCCACTCAACGTTGACGTAGTTGCAGAACACCATCACCATCGACAACAACATGCCCATCACGATCGGTGTTTTACGCGCAATGTTCAGTGAACCCGTGCGACGCATCAGCCAGTCGGAAATAATCCCACCCAGCACACCGCCGATAAAACCGCAAACCGCCGGAACGGAAGCCACAAAGCCCGCTTTCAGAATCGACATCCCGCGCGCCTGCACCAGATAAACCGGGAACCAGGTAATAAAAAAGTAAGTCAGGGCGTTGATACAGTACTGACCGATATAAACGCCGATCATCATCCGTGACCCGAGCAGCTGTTTGATCTGCCCCCACTTCACGCTAAACGGCACTTTAACTTTGGTGTTTTGCTGATCCATATTGATCAGCGCGCCACCCGCGGCGATGTACTCCAGCTCTTTCTGATTTACGCCCGGATGTTGATTTGGCTCGTGGATGACTTTCAACCAGATAAAGCTGATGACAATGCCCAGACCGCCCATAAAGAAAAAGACGTGTGACCAGCCCACTTCATGCGTCAGCCAGCCCATAATCGGCGCGAAGATAACCGTTGCGAAGTATTGAGCGGAGTTAAAAATCGACACCGCCGTTCCCCTTTCCTGCGCCGGAAACCAGGCCGCAACAATGCGACTGTTGCCGGGGAAAGAGGGCGCTTCAGCAAGCCCGACCAGGAAGCGCAGCGTAAACAGGGCAACGATAATGCCGAATCCACTAAAGATATCGACGAAGCCTTGCAGCAAGGTAAACATCGACCAGATAAAGATCGACCAGAAGTAGACGCGTTTTGAACCAAAACGATCCAGCAACCAGCCACCAGGGATCTGCCCGATAACATACGCCCATGAGAAGGCAGAGAACACATAGCCCATTCCCACGGGATCAAGGCCGATATCTTTGGCCATTTCCGAACCGGCAATAGAAAGCGTAGCGCGGTCGCCGTAGTTGAAGGATGTGACGATAAACAACATCACCACTATCCAGTAACGAGCATTCGTGCGTTTTTCCACACTGCTCGCAGCCTGACTTAAAGAACTCATTGTTGCACTCCTGAAAATTCGCGTTAGCCACGCTCACTCTGGACTGCGACATCGCCAGGAAATCAGAGGTGACGTAGGGTGTTTTTGCCGTTTTTATAGGTCGTTCACCGAATACGGCGCGTGTTTATATCTGGCAATAGCAGTATAAAAAGCGCGCCATAGCGGCTCACCGTGCAACAACACAACATTAATGCGTTCAATGAGGCCCGATTTTGGCATTAGCCCTGGACGGTGGAATCCACTTCACGGAAATGAAAACAAGAACAAGAAAGGAAGGGTTAAAACGAAGAAATAAAGAAGAGTATGAAATGGATCGCTTGACTCCAGGCAAACGCCAGTAAAAATCCGCGCTATGAAGCAGTTTTTACTGGCATTTGCCTGAAAAGATTCGATTCAGCACCGCTAAAACGGCATTTACCGCTCGCTGAACATATCAGGACAACATCGTGCCCCAATGTTCAACCCACGGATTTGATTCCGTTTCCGGTTCCGGGTTCTCACTGGCGTCAATCAACAGCATTTCGCCAACCCGCTGAGCGCTCTGTTCCTGCAACAAGGCATCGAACTGTTTGCCGCCATTGCAGAAATTCACATAACTACTGTCGCCGAGCGCAATCACGCCATAACGCAGATTCGGCTGGAAGCCCAGACTATCTTTGATTCCCTGAAAGAGTGGCACAATGCTATCAGGAAGGTCGCCCTGCCCGGTCGTGGACGTAACCACCAGAACATACTTATCCTGATAGGGCAGCCAGTCGCTTAATTCAGGATCTTCAAATACCGTTGCTTTGTGGCCCTGCGCGGTCAGAATCGCTTCCGCTTCTTCGGCCACTAACAGTGAATTCCCGTACATGGTGCCGACAAAAATACCAATTTCCGCCATACCGTTTTCTCCCTGGATTAGGAACTTATCTCTCCATCCTGACCCGATGGCGCACTGAACTCAACCCTTTCATTTTCAGGAAGCAGACCCCGCCAGCCAAATTGTGATAACGCCTGCATCCAGGTGTCGTCCAGGCCCGCGTGAATAGTCAGCGGCTCGCCAGTAAAAGGATGCGTCAATGACAACTGACTAGCATGCAGCATTAACCGCTGAAGGCCAAAATGTTCAGCACCGCTGCGATTCTGGCGTAAATCACCATGTTTGCTGTCGCCAATAATCGGGTGGCGCAAATGGGCAAGATGGCGACGGAGCTGGTGCTTACGTCCGGTTTTCGGCTCCAGTTCTACCAGGCCGTAGCGCGTGGTCGGGTAACGTCCGGTCGCTACCGGCATTTCTACGGTCGCCAGACCGCGATAATGCGTCACTGCTGGCTGCGGGCCTTTATCTTCGCGGGCAAATTTATCAGCGATTTTGTCCAGTTCTTCCACCAGTGGATAATCCAGCACCGCTTCTTCCATCAACCAGCCGCGCACAATCGCATGGTAACGTTTCTGGATTTGGTGCTGTTCAAACTGTTGTGCCAGCAGCCGTCCGGCCTCGCTGGATAATCCCATCAACAACACACCAGAAGTGGGTCGGTCCAGACGATGAGCAGTAAACACATGCTGGCCTATCAGGTCACGCACGGTTTGCATGACCACTACTTTCTCGTCGCGATCCAGCCAGCTGCGGTGAACCAGCCAGCCGGAGGGTTTATTTACCGCAACCAGCCATTCATCCTGATAGAGTATTTCCAGCATTAGCTCGCATCATCCGCAAAAAGAGCATCCAGTTTTTCCAGCTCAGCCAGAATAAGCGCGCGTTGCGGATGATCAGTCGCCAGCGCCATTTCATAATAGGGCGCAACAGCAAAAGCGCCCGGTAACGGCTGGTTGTTATCTAACAAATCGTGCATCCGCGGAATCAGTACCCATTGCAACCACTCCAGTGGTTCCATGGTGTCCATAAAGAACGGCTGGGTACTCGCAAATTGATGCGGCAGGGGTTCATCGTTTCGCCAGTGCTGATGTTCACGCAGTAACGCTTCAAGCGCCTGCAACTGGAGACGAACGCGGTCATGAGTGGTCATAAAGCAACCTCAATAAGAAAAACTGCCGCGAAGAATAGCAGGAATAAAAAAAGGGAGCACTGTATTCACAGTGCTCCCGGTTCGTTTCGCAGCATTCCGGCTACTTTTGTTGCTCCCTGCTCATCCTTGACAACTTTTCCTCTGGCCTTGCGGCCAATCGTTCATCCTGAACTATTGCTTCCTGCTCACACCACCCCGATGTGATACTTCATCCTGAAGTGTTCCTGGCCTTCCTGACCCACCGAATCATCCTGACCGGTTCTCATTCTCCATCCTGGAGGTGTCCTTTAACGCGTCCTGCGTCATCCTCTTCGCTTCATCCAGAAGCCTTTCCCTGAAACACCATCCTGGTGTGTCCTTCAGAAGTGTCATCATCCTGATGTTCACTTCGTTGTCTGACTCCCTGTCGACGAAGATAGAATCGTCTTTTTCTCGAAGTCTTACAAGGCGCTTACAGACAATGCCTTAAGGATAATTTCATATGAAAGTTAAGAATTAACAAGCAACATTTTGTTTTTAAATGAAAATAACGATTCTTATCTTTTTAAGTATTCGCTTATTTCCTGGCGATCTCCTACAGAGTCTGTAAGAGATCTCTCACAACCAGATGGGGTATTTGGATTACAGAAGAGGCTTAAGTTGATTAAGGAATTCCGCAAGATTTGAGGCTAAATGCGTCCGTTTACGTGTTCCCAGCGTCTCTTTGCACACTTCACCGGAGAGATTACACACCGAGATGACCTCTAACTCTTCTTCCAGCGTCGCGATAAATAGCGTGGGCGGCAGTTTTAGCCTTTTCTGAGTCACCAGATGACCAATCAGATTTTCCTGCACCCGACGGAAGTCGTCTTCACTCCAGGTTTGCAGCAATGTCAGTTTGATATCGCCAAACTGCGCGTGCATATCCCCGGCAAACTGAGTCGTATAAAAGGTATGAATCGTGGGTTGTATCACAATATCAAAAGCGCGTTCAACCGCGTTTACATTTTGTTCCCCGGTAAACGGCTGGGGTTGCCAGTATACGGCATCTTCGGTAGTTGAAATAATGCACGGTGAAGGAACGCCGTACAGTTCCTCACTTAACGGCCAGCTTTTATGCTCTTCATGCCACGCATCGCAGTAGCGTGCAGTAAAATCTTTCAGGGCTTGTGCGGTCAAATCGTCCACTAATTTCTCTCTTCACTTAAACCAGATACACTTGTCGTTTAGTTTATCTGGTTTATGACGGTGAAACATGTCTTCTTATGCAAACCATCAGGCACTTGCGGGCCTGACACTTGGAAAATCAACCGATTACCGGGATACCTATGACGCCAGCCTACTGCAAGGCGTTCCACGCAGCCTGAATCGCGACCCGCTGGGTCTGAAAGCGGATAACCTGCCTTTTCACGGTACGGATATCTGGACGCTGTATGAACTTTCCTGGCTGAATGCGAAAGGTTTGCCGCAGGTCGCTGTCGGTCATGTTGAACTTGATTACACCAGCGTAAATCTGATTGAGTCGAAGAGTTTTAAGCTCTATCTCAACAGTTTTAACCAGACGCGTTTTAATAACTGGGATGAGGTGCGCCAGACGCTGGAGCGCGACTTAAGCACTTGCGCCCAGGGTAAGGTTAGCGTGGCGTTATATCGTCTTGATGAACTGGAAGGCCAGCCGATAGGTCATTTCAATGGCACCTGCATTGATGACCAGGATATCACTATCGATAACTATGAATTCACTACTGACTATCTGGAGAATGCCACCAGCGGTGAAAAAGTAGTGGAAGAGACGCTTGTCAGCCACCTGCTGAAATCAAATTGCCTGATCACCCATCAACCAGATTGGGGATCGATCCAAATTCAGTATCGTGGACGCCAAATTGACAGAGAAAAACTGCTGCGTTACCTGGTTTCTTTCCGTCATCACAACGAGTTCCACGAACAGTGCGTGGAACGCATCTTTAATGACCTGTTACGCTTCTGCCAGCCAGAGAAATTGAGCGTTTACGCACGTTATACCCGTCGTGGCGGTCTGGACATTAACCCGTGGCGCAGTAATAGCGATTTTGTCCCATCGACCACAAGACTGGTTCGGCAATAAATTTTTTCTCAATTTTGCGTGCTGGATTCACGCAGAAGGTTGTGAAAGGTCAGCAGGCAGGGCTATTGTAATCAAAGGGAATGACGATATTCGTCCCATAAGGAGTTTTTCTTGATTACACATATTAGCCCGCTTGGCTCCATGGATATGTTGTCGCAGCTGGAAGTGGATATGCTTAAACGCACCGCCAGCAGCGACCTCTATCAACTGTTTCGCAACTGTTCACTTGCCGTACTGAACTCCGGTAGTTTGACCGATAACAGCAAAGAATTGCTGTCTCGTTTTGAAAATTTCGATATTAACGTCCTGCGCCGTGAACGCGGCGTAAAGCTGGAACTGATAAATCCCCCGGAAGAGGCTTTTGTCGATGGGCGAATTATTCGCGCTTTGCAGGCCAACTTGTTCGCGGTTCTGCGTGACATTCTCTTCGTTTATGGGCAAATTCATAACACCGTTCGTTTTCCCAACCTGAATCTCGACAACTCCGTCCACATCACTAACCTGGTCTTTTCCATCTTGCGTAACGCTCGCGCGCTGCATGTCGGTGAAGCGCCAAATATGGTGGTCTGCTGGGGCGGTCACTCAATTAACGAAAACGAGTATTTGTATGCCCGTCGCGTCGGGAATCAGCTGGGCCTGCGTGAGCTGAATATCTGCACCGGCTGTGGTCCGGGAGCGATGGAAGCGCCGATGAAAGGTGCTGCGGTCGGACACGCGCAGCAGCGTTACAAAGACAGTCGCTTTATTGGTATGACAGAGCCGTCGATTATCGCCGCTGAACCGCCTAACCCGCTGGTCAACGAATTGATCATCATGCCAGATATCGAAAAACGTCTGGAAGCGTTTGTCCGTATCGCTCACGGTATCATTATCTTCCCTGGCGGTGTGGGTACAGCAGAAGAGTTGCTGTATTTGCTGGGAATTTTAATGAACCCGGCCAACAAAGATCAGGTTTTACCATTGATCCTCACCGGCCCGAAAGAGAGCGCCGACTACTTCCGCGTACTGGACGAGTTTGTCGTGCATACGCTGGGTGAAAACGCGCGCCGCCATTACCGCATCATCATTGATGACGCCGCTGAAGTCGCTCGTCAGATGAAAAAATCGATGCCGCTGGTGAAAGAAAATCGCCGCGACACTGGTGACGCTTACAGCTTTAACTGGTCAATGCGCATTGCGCCAGATTTGCAAATGCCGTTTGAGCCGTCTCACGAGAATATGGCTAATCTGAAGCTTTACCCGGATCAACCCGTTGAAGTGCTGGCTGCCGACCTGCGCCGTGCGTTCTCCGGTATTGTGGCGGGTAATGTAAAAGAAGTCGGTATTCGCGCCATTGAAGAGTTTGGTCCTTACAAAATCAACGGCGATAAAGAGATTATGCGTCGTATGGACGACCTGCTACAGGGTTTTGTTGCCCAGCATCGTATGAAGTTGCCAGGCTCAGCCTACATCCCTTGCTACGAAATCTGCACATAATCTCCCCTCCCCCGGTGACGTTTGTTGCCGGGTTTTCTCGTTTTTGGTCACTTACTCATCAACTCATTTCATTTGTTATATGAATGTTTCTTACCACCCTCACGCGACAAATATCACCACAGTTAATATGTCATACAATTTATGTTGGAACGCAAACGTTTCCCTATTTTCATAAACCACATTTTATCGCCATGAAAAAGAAATTATCGCCATGATTAACTAAAAGTATTGATTTTTTCAGTTCAACCTACATATATTGCGCGCCCCGTAAGAAGTCAGATGTCGTTTAATGGGTAAATATTGCCCTTAAATTCTCTTTTACTTTTGATTTACAGAGTAAAGCGTTGTGATTATCTATCTTCCAAGTAGATTATTGTATTTGGGATCAAGATCACTGATAGATACATAACTTGTGTGTATCTTTCCGCCCTCAAATTATTACGGTGGAAAATGATTAAGCCATCGCCGATAGACAGATTTCATTTTTACGGTCAGGCACCTTCCCGGGCTGAACTGGCTAAAAGCTGAATTATTTGCATTCCTCCAGGAGAAATAGATGGAAACGACTCAAACCAGCACGATTGCGTCGAAAGACTCTCGTAGTGCCTGGCGCAAGACAGACACCATGTGGATGCTGGGCCTTTACGGCACGGCAATCGGCGCGGGCGTGCTGTTCCTGCCAATCAACGCTGGTGTTGGCGGTATGATCCCGCTGATCATCATGGCTATCCTTGCGTTCCCGATGACGTTTTTTGCTCACCGCGGCCTGACTCGCTTCGTACTGTCTGGTAAAAACCCGGGCGAAGACATCACCGAGGTTGTAGAAGAACACTTTGGTATTGGCGCAGGTAAACTGATTACTCTGCTCTACTTCTTCGCTATCTACCCGATCCTGCTGGTTTATAGCGTGGCAATCACCAATACAGTTGAAAGCTTCATGTCTCACCAGCTGGGTATGACGCCACCGCCGCGTGCGATTCTGTCGCTGATCCTGATCGTGGGTATGATGACCATCGTTCGCTTCGGTGAGCAGATGATCGTTAAAGCGATGAGTATTCTGGTATTCCCGTTTGTTGGCGTACTGATGCTGCTGGCTCTGTACCTGATCCCGCAGTGGAACGGCGCAGCACTGGAAACGCTGTCTCTGGACACTGCATCTGCAACCGGAAACGGTCTGTGGATGACACTGTGGCTGGCAATTCCGGTAATGGTGTTCTCGTTCAACCACTCTCCGATCATCTCTTCTTTCGCCGTTGCGAAGCGTGAAGAGTACGGCGATATGGCAGAACAGAAATGCTCGAAGATCCTGGCATTCGCACACATCATGATGGTGCTGACCGTAATGTTCTTCGTCTTCAGCTGCGTACTGAGCCTGACTCCGGCAGACCTGGCTGCGGCTAAAGAGCAGAACATCTCGATTCTGTCTTACCTGGCTAACCACTTTAACGCGCCGATCATCGCGTGGATGGCTCCGATTATCGCGATTATCGCTATCACCAAATCCTTCCTCGGCCACTACCTGGGCGCACGTGAAGGCTTCAACGGTATGGTGATTAAATCTCTGCGTGGTAAAGGTAAGTCTATCGAAATCAACAAGCTGAACCGTATCACTGCGCTGTTCATGCTGGTAACGACCTGGATTGTTGCCACCCTGAACCCGAGCATCCTGGGTATGATTGAAACCCTGGGCGGCCCAATCATCGCGATGATCCTGTTCCTGATGCCGATGTACGCAATTCAGAAAGTACCGGCAATGCGTAAATACAGCGGTCACATCAGCAACGTATTCGTTGTCGTGATGGGTCTGATTGCAATCTCCGCAATCTTCTACTCTCTGTTCAGCTAAGTCCTTTCGCGCCGCTTTCGGGCGGCGCTTCCTCCGTTTTAACGCGATGTATTTCCTATGATTAGCGTATTCGATATTTTCAAAATCGGCATTGGCCCTTCCAGTTCTCATACCGTTGGACCAATGAAAGCGGGTAAACAATTTACCGACGATCTGATTGCCCGTAACCTGCTTAAAGACGTGACCCGCGTGGTGGTTGACGTGTACGGCTCGCTCTCTCTGACCGGTAAAGGCCACCACACAGATATCGCCATAATTATGGGTCTGGCGGGTAACCTGCCGGATACCGTGGATATCGATTCCATCCCTGGTTTTATTCAGGATGTGAATACTCATGGTCGCCTGATGCTGGCAAACGGTCAGCATGAAGTGGAGTTCCCGGTTGATCAGTGCATGAACTTCCATGCCGACAACCTTTCTCTGCATGAAAACGGTATGCGCATTACCGCGCTGGCGGGCGATAAAGTCGTTTACAGCCAGACTTATTACTCTATCGGCGGTGGCTTTATTGTTGATGAAGAACATTTTGGTCAGCAGGATAGCGCACCGGTTGAAGTTCCTTATCCGTACAGTTCAGCAGCCGATCTGCAAAAACATTGTCAGGAAACCGGGCTGTCACTCTCTGGCCTGATGATGAAAAACGAGCTGGCGCTGCACAGCAAAGAAGAGCTGGAACAGCACCTGGCGAACGTCTGGGAAGTCATGCGTGGCGGTATTGAGCGCGGTATTTCTACCGAAGGCGTGTTACCTGGCAAACTGCGCGTTCCACGCCGTGCTGCGGCACTACGCCGGATGCTGGTCAGCCAGGATAAAACCACCACTGACCCGATGGCGGTTGTTGACTGGATCAACATGTTTGCACTGGCAGTGAACGAAGAGAATGCTGCTGGCGGTCGCGTGGTGACTGCGCCGACTAACGGTGCGTGCGGGATTATTCCGGCCGTGCTGGCGTACTACGACAAGTTTATCCGCGAAGTGAACGCTAACTCACTGGCTCGTTACCTGCTGGTAGCCAGCGCCATTGGTTCTCTTTATAAGATGAACGCCTCGATTTCTGGTGCCGAAGTCGGCTGCCAGGGTGAAGTCGGCGTGGCGTGCTCAATGGCGGCAGCTGGTCTGGCAGAACTGTTAGGCGCAAGCCCAGCGCAGGTATGCATCGCGGCGGAAATCGCCATGGAGCACAACCTCGGTCTGACGTGTGACCCGGTCGCCGGGCAGGTACAGGTGCCGTGCATCGAGCGTAACGCCATTGCGGCAGTGAAAGCAGTAAACGCTGCACGTATGGCGCTGCGCCGTACCAGCGAGCCACGCGTCTGCCTCGACAAAGTTATCGAAACCATGTACGAAACAGGTAAAGATATGAACGCCAAGTACCGTGAAACGTCTCGCGGCGGCCTGGCAATGAAAATCGTTGCCTGCGATTAATCGCTCTCCAGAGGCCTCTTTTTGCGAGGCCTCTTCCCGATTTCTCATCCAGCCATAGCCTGTTCTGGCATCGAATGTTACCCTTATCGCCTGATCTTTAAGGGGGTTATCGTGGCTGTTCATTTGCTTATTGTCGATGCACTGAATCTTATTCGTCGCATTCATGCCGTTCAGGGTTCGCCCTGTGTCGAAACCTGCCAGCACGCGCTCGATCAGCTCATTATGCACAGCCAGCCAACCCACGCGGTCGCCGTTTTTGATGATGAAAACCGCAGTAGCGGCTGGCGTCATCAGCGTTTACCAGATTACAAAGCGGGTCGACCGCCAATGCCGGAAGAGTTGCACAACGAGATGCCTGCATTACGCGCCGCCTTTGAGCAACGCGGCGTCCCGTGCTGGTCCGCCAGCGGCAACGAAGCCGATGACTTAGCCGCCACGCTGGCGGTCAAAGTGACACAGGCCGGGCATCAGGCAACGATTGTTTCGACAGATAAAGGCTACTGTCAGTTACTTTCACCGACATTACGTATTCGTGATTACTTCCAGAAACGTTGGCTGGATGCGCCATTTATCGATAAAGAATTTGGCGTTCAACCGCAGCAGTTGCCCGATTACTGGGGGCTTGCGGGGATCAGCAGTTCAAAGGTACCGGGTGTTGCAGGGATCGGACCAAAAAGCGCCACACAGCTACTGGTCGAGTTTCAGAGTCTGGAAGGGATATATGAGAATCTGGATGCGGTTGCCGAAAAGTGGCGCAAAAAATTAGAAACCCATAAAGAGATGGCGTTTCTGTGCCGCGATATTGCCCGCTTACAAACCGATTTGCATATCGACGGCAATTTACAGCAATTGCGGTTGGTAAGGTAACGGCGTGCCGGATGCAAACGATTATCAACACATTGAATTTCATGCACTTATATGCCGGATAAGACGCGGCTAGCGTCGCATCCGGCATTATCACATCAGCGTATTTACCAGGCGGTATGGTAAAGCTCTACAATATCCTCAAGCGTTGCTTCACGCGGGTTGCCACCGGTACAAACATCATCCAGTGCCGCCTGCGCCAGTGCCGGAATGTCTTCCTTGCGTACACCAACATCACGTAAATGTGGCGGAATACCGACATCACGGTTGAGAGCAAACACCGCTTCAACAGCGGCATTACGCGCCTCTTCCAGGCTCATACCTTCCACTTTCACGCCCATAACGCGCGCGATATCGCGGTACTTCTCACCGGTAAAGTCAGCGTTATAGCGCATGACATGCGGTAACAGGATGGCATTTGCAACACCGTGTGGCGTGTTGTAAAACGCGCCCAGTGGATGCGCCATACCATGCACCAACCCTAACCCAACATTCGAGAATCCCATACCCGCAACATACTGCCCGAGCGCCATTTCTTCTCCGGCATCCTTATCACCAGCAACCGTTCCTCGCAGCGCCCCAGCAATGATTTCAATCGCTTTAATGTGCAGCGCATCGGTTAGCGCCCACGCGCCACGGGTAATATACCCCTCAATAGCATGAGTGAGCGCATCGACACCCGTCGCGGCTTTCAGCGCTGGAGGCATACCATCCATCATGTCAGCGTCAATAAACGCCACCTGCGGGATATCATGCGGATCAACGCAAACAAACTTGCGCCGTTTCTCTTCGTCAGTGATCACGTAGTTAATGGTCACTTCTGCCGCAGTGCCTGCTGTGGTGGGGATTGCCAGAATCGGTACACTGGGTTTATTGGTCGGGGAAAGCCCTTCCAGGCTACGCACATCGGCAAACTCCGGGTTGTTGCTGATAATGCCAATCGCTTTACACGTATCCTGTGGAGAACCACCACCAATAGCGATCAGGTAATCCGCGCCGCTATTCTGGAATACATCGAGCCCTTCTTTGACGACAGTAATTGTTGGGTTAGGTACTACGCCGTCGTAAATCGCCCATGCCAGTCCTGCCGCATCCATCTTATCGATCACTTTCGCCACCACGCCGCATTGCACCAGCGTTTTATCGGTGACGATCAGCGCCTTCTGATAACCACGGCGTTTCACTTCATCGGTTAAAGCTCCAACAGCACCTCGACCAAACCATGCCGTTTCGTTCAGAATCATTCTGTTAGCCATCATCCTTCTCCTTGTTGCTTTACGAAATTACTCTTCAATCCGTAACCCGTAGGTTTTGAATTTCTCCAGCACTACGGCAATCTCTTCATCGCTCAGCACTGGCACCGGGTCCGTAATCGCCAGGGTCGTCAGGTAAAGTTGTGCCAGCACTTCAACTTCATGCGCCAGCCATAACGCTTTCTCCAGATTCGCCTCACAAGCGATAAGCCCATGATGTTGTAACAAAGTTGCCTTACGATTTTTGAGAGCCAGCGCAACATGTTCAGAAAGTTCGCGTGTTCCAAAGGTCGCATAAGGCGCGCAAGGAATAGAATTACCGCCAGCCGCCGCAATCATGTAGTGAATCGCGGGGATCGGTCGGTTAAGAATGGAAACTGCCGTACAATGAACGGCATGATTGTGAACAACCGCGTTGGCATCCGGTCTGCTTTGATAGGCCGCCATATGGAAACGCCACTCGCTTGAGGGGAGCTTTCCTTCCTCATGTTTGCCGTTGCCATCAATAAAGACAATATGCGACTCCGTCAGTTTTTCATATGGAATACCTGTAGGCGTAATCAGCATCCCATCCTGATAACGTACACTGACGTTACCCGCTGTCCCCTGGTTCAGCCCCAGGCGAGTCATTTCCAGGCAAGTGTCAATAATCTGACGAGCAAGTTTATTTCGTTCCATTAGCTACCTCTCTCTGATTCAAAACAGGGCAATAATGTTGTTCCTTTCACACTATTGAATTAGCCGTTTAATTACTCACCATATTCTTCCTGATTAACCAGAAAGAAATTCACAAGCTTATATTTTGTGACCTGGTTCAACTAATCACAGTAAATAACTGCAATTTCTCTTTTTATAACCACATTAAAAATGACCGCTCTTAAGAATATTTATCAAAACGGTCATTTTTCTACTCCTCCCTGCCAGGAATGCCCGTTTTCGGCACAAACAATTAATACGGTCATCTGGTTTGTGTTTTTTATGATTTATTTTCTGAAACGGGCATGAAATTTCGATTATTAAAGTGATGGTAGTCACATAAAGTCACCTTCCAGCTAATAAGTGTGACCGCCGTCATATTACAGACCGTTTTTTATTTGAAAATGAATCCATGAGTTCATTTCAGACAGGCAAATATTCACTGATATGAAGCCCGAACTCGCTGGTTTTGCACTTTTGAAAACATAACCGATTACGTGCTTAAGCTTCTGAACCTAAGAGGATGCTATGGGAAACACATCAATACAAACGCAGAGTTACCGTGCGGTAGATAAAGATGCAGGGCAAAGCAGAAGTTACATTATTCCATTCGCGCTGCTGTGCTCACTGTTTTTTCTTTGGGCGGTAGCCAATAACCTTAACGACATTTTATTGCCTCAATTCCAGCAGGCTTTTACGCTGACAAATTTCCAGGCTGGCCTGATCCAATCGGCCTTTTACTTTGGTTATTTCATTATCCCAATCCCTGCCGGGATATTGATGAAAAAACTCAGTTATAAAGCAGGGATTATTACCGGATTGTTTTTATATGCCTTCGGCGCTGCATTATTCTGGCCCGCCGCAGAAATAATGAACTACACCTTGTTTTTAGTTGGCCTATTTATTATTGCAGCCGGATTAGGTTGTCTGGAAACTGCCGCAAACCCTTTTGTTACGGTATTAGGGCCGGAAAGCAGTGGTCACTTCCGCTTAAATCTTGCGCAAACATTTAACTCATTTGGCGCAATTATCGCGGTTGTCTTTGGGCAAAGTCTTATTTTGTCTAACGTGCCACATCAATCGCAAGACGTTCTCGATAAAATGTCTCCAGAGCAATTGAGTGCGTATAAACACAGCCTGGTATTATCGGTACAGACACCTTATATGATCATCGTGGCTATCGTGTTACTGGTCGCCCTGCTGATCATGCTGACGAAATTCCCGGCATTGCAGAGTGATAATCACAGTGACGCCAAACAAGGATCGTTCTCCGCATCGCTTTCTCGCCTGGCGCGTATTCGCCACTGGCGCTGGGCAGTATTAGCGCAATTCTGCTACGTCGGCGCACAAACAGCCTGCTGGAGCTATTTGATTCGCTACGCTGTAGAAGAAATTCCAGGTATGACAGCAGGTTTTGCCGCTAACTATTTAACCGGAACCATGGTGTGCTTCTTTATTGGTCGTTTCACCGGTACCTGGCTCATCAGTCGCTTCGCACCACACAAAGTCCTGGCAGCCTACGCATTAATCGCTATGGCACTGTGCCTGATCTCAGCCTTCGCTGGCGGTCATGTGGGTTTAATAGCCCTGACTTTATGCAGTGCCTTTATGTCGATTCAGTACCCAACAATCTTCTCGCTGGGCATTAAGAATCTCGGCCAGGACACCAAATACGGTTCGTCCTTCATCGTTATGACCATTATTGGCGGCGGTATTGTCACTCCGGTCATGGGGTTTGTCAGTGACGCAGCGGGCAACATCCCCACTGCCGAACTGCTCCCGGCACTCTGCTTCGCAGTCATCTTTATCTTTGCCCGTTTCCGTTCTCAAACGGCAACTAACTGAACATATTTTCCGAATAAAGTGAGGAATCAGTAATGAAAAAAATCAGCTTACCGAAAATTGGTATCCGCCCGGTTATTGACGGTCGTCGCATGGGTGTTCGTGAGTCGCTTGAAGAACAAACAATGAATATGGCGAAAGCCACGGCTGCACTGCTGACCGAGAAACTGCGCCATGCCTGCGGAGCTGCCGTCGAGTGTGTCATTTCCGATACCTGTATCGCGGGTATGGCTGAAGCCGCTGCTTGCGAAGAAAAATTCAGCAGTCAGAATGTAGGCCTCACCATTACGGTAACCCCTTGCTGGTGCTATGGCAGTGAAACCATCGACATGGATCCAACCCGCCCGAAAGCCATTTGGGGCTTTAACGGCACTGAACGTCCCGGCGCTGTTTACCTGGCAGCGGCTCTGGCAGCTCACAGCCAGAAAGGCATCCCGGCATTCTCCATTTACGGTCATGACGTTCAGGATGCCGATGACACATCGATTCCTGCCGATGTTGAAGAAAAACTGCTGCGCTTTGCCCGCGCCGGTTTAGCAGTCGCCAGCATGAAAGGTAAAAGCTATCTGTCGCTGGGCGGCGTTTCGATGGGTATCGCCGGTTCCATCGTTGATCATAACTTCTTTGAATCCTGGCTGGGAATGAAAGTCCAGGCGGTGGATATGACCGAACTGCGTCGCCGTATCGATCAGAAGATTTACGACGAAGCCGAACTGGAAATGGCGCTGGCCTGGGCTGATAAAAACTTCCGCTATGGCGAAGATGAAAATAACAAACAGTATCAACGCAATGCCGAGCAAAGCCGCGCAGTTCTGCGCGAAAGTTTACTGATGGCGATGTGTATCCGCGACATGATGCAAGGCAACAGCAAACTGGCCGATATTGGTCGCGTGGAAGAATCACTTGGCTACAACGCCATCGCTGCAGGCTTCCAGGGGCAACGTCACTGGACCGATCAATATCCCAATGGCGATACCGCTGAAGCGATCCTCAACAGTTCATTTGACTGGAATGGCGTGCGCAAACCGTTTGTCGTGGCGACCGAAAACGACAGTCTTAACGGCGTGGCAATGTTAATGGGCCACCAGCTCACCGGCACCGCTCAGGTATTTGCCGATGTCCGTACCTACTGGTCACCAGAAGCAATTGAGCGTGTAACGGGGCATAAACTGGACGGGCTGGCAGAACACGGCATCATCCATTTGATCAACTCCGGTTCTGCTGCGCTGGACGGTTCCTGTAAACAACGCGACAGCGAAGGTAAACCGACGATGAAGCCGCACTGGGAAATCTCTCAGCAAGAGGCTGACGCTTGCCTCGCCGCTACCGAATGGTGCCCGGCGATCCACGAATACTTCCGTGGCGGCGGTTACTCTTCCCGCTTTCTTACCGAAGGCGGCGTCCCGTTCACCATGACTCGTGTCAACATCATCAAAGGCCTGGGACCGGTACTGCAAATCGCGGAAGGCTGGAGCGTGGAATTGCCGAAGGATGTGCATGACATCCTCAACAAACGCACCAACTCAACCTGGCCAACCACCTGGTTTGCACCGCGCCTCACCGGTAAAGGGCCGTTTACGGATGTGTACTCGGTAATGGCGAACTGGGGCGCTAACCACGGGGTTCTGACCATCGGCCACGTTGGCGCAGACTTTATCACTCTTGCCTCCATGCTGCGTATCCCGGTATGTATGCACAACGTTGAAGAGACCAAAGTGTATCGTCCTTCTGCCTGGGCCGCGCACGGCATGGATATTGAAGGCCAGGATTACCGCGCTTGCCAGAACTACGGCCCGTTGTACAAGCGTTAATACATTACTCCCTGATGTGATGCCCGGTCGCTCCGGCTACCGGGCCTGAACAAGCAAGAGTGGTTAGCCGGATAAGCAATGTTATCCGGCTATATTGCAGGAGCGATTATGAAACAAGAAGTTATCCTGGTACTCGACTGTGGCGCGACCAATGTCAGGGCCATCGCGGTTAATCGGCAGGGAAAAATTGTTGCCCGCGCCTCAACGCCTAATGCCAGCGATATCGCGATGGAAAACAACACCTGGCACCAGTGGTCTTTAGACGCCATTTTGCAACGCTTTGCTGATTGCTGTCGGCAAATCAATAGTGAACTGACTGATTGCCACATCCGCGGTATCGCCGTCACCACCTTTGGTGTGGATGGCGCTCTGGTAGATAAGCAAGGCAATCTGCTCTATCCGATCATTAGCTGGAAATGTCCGCGAACAGCCGCGGTAATGGACCATATTGAACGGTTGATCTCCGCACAGCAGTTGCAGGCTATTTCTGGAGTCGGAGCCTTTAGTTTCAATACGTTATATAAGTTGGTGTGGTTGAAAGAAAATCATCCACAACTGCTGGAACGCGCGCACGCCTGGCTCTTTATTTCGTCGCTGATTAACCACCGTTTAACCGGCGAATTCACTACTGATATTACGATGGCCGGAACCAGCCAGATGCTGGATATCCAGCAACGCGATTTCAGTCCGCAAATTTTACAAGCCACCGGTATTCCACGCCGACTCTTCCCTCGTCTGGTGGAAGCGGGTGAACAGATTGGTACGCTACAGAACAGCGCCGCAGCAATGCTCGGCTTACCCGTTGGCATACCGGTGATTTCCGCAGGTCACGATACCCAGTTCGCCCTTTTTGGCGCTGGTGCCGAACAAAATGAACCCGTGCTCTCTTCCGGTACATGGGAAATTTTAATGGTCCGCAGCGCCCAGGTTGATACTTCGCTGTTAAGTCAGTACGCCGGTTCTACCTGCGAACTGGATAGCCAGGCAGGGTTGTATAACCCAGGTATGCAATGGCTGGCATCCGGCGTGCTGGAATGGGTGAGAAAACTGTTCTGGACGGCTGAAACTCCCTGGCAAATATTGATTGAAGAAGCTCGCCTGATCGCGCCTGGCGCAGATGGAGTGAAAATGCAGTGTGATTTATTGTCGTGCCAGAACGCTGGCTGGCAAGGCGTAACGCTTAATACCACGCGGGGGCATTTCTATCGCGCGGCGCTGGAAGGGTTAACCACGCAATTACAGCGCAATCTACAGATGCTGGAAAAAATCGGGCACTTTAAAGCCTCTGAATTATTGTTAGTCGGCGGAGGAAGTCGCAACACATTGTGGAATCAGATTAAAGCCAATATGCTTGATATTCCGGTAAAAGTTCTCGACGATGCCGAAACGACCGTCGCAGGAGCTGCGCTGTTTGGTTGGTATGGCGTAGGGGAATTTAACAGCCCGGAAGAAGCCCGTGCACAGATTCATTATCAGTACCGTTATTTCTACCCGCAAACTGAACCTGAATTTATAGAGGAGGTGTGAAATGCTGAAAACAATTTCGCCGTTAATTTCTCCCGAACTATTGAAAGTGCTGGCAGAGATGGGGCATGGAGATGAAATTATTTTTTCCGATGCTCACTTTCCCGCCCATTCGATGGGACCGCAGGTGATCCGCGCTGATGGCCTGTTGGTGAGCGACTTGCTCCAGGCGATTATCCCGTTATTTGAGCTGGACAGTTATGCACCACCGCTGGTGATGATGGCGGCGGTAGAAGGTGACACTCTCGATCCTGAAGTAGAACGACGTTATCGTAATGCGCTTTCACTACAAGCCCCCTGTCCTGACATCATCCGCATCAATCGTTTTGCGTTTTATGAACGGGCGCAAAAAGCCTTTGCGATCGTTATCACAGGCGAACGAGCGAAGTACGGGAATATTCTTTTAAAAAAAGGGGTAACACCGTAATCTCATACCGGTACGCCCGCATGACGCGGGCGGTTATCGAATGATGGGGTGAAAAATATGAAAGCGGCACGCCAGCAAGCGATAGTCGACCTGCTGCTGAACCATACCAGCCTGACCACGGAAGCTCTCTCTGAACAGCTAAAGGTCAGTAAAGAAACCATTCGTCGCGATCTCAATGAATTACAGACGCAGGGTAAAATTCTGCGCAATCATGGGCGCGCTAAATATATCCACCGTCAAAATCAAGACAGTGGCGATCCCTTTCACATCCGGCTGAAAAGCCATTATGCGCATAAAGCAGATATCGCGCGCGAGGCGCTCGCGTGGATTGAAGAAGGGATGGTGATAGCCTTAGACGCCAGTTCAACCTGCTGGTATCTGGCACGCCAGTTGCCTGACATCAACATCCAGGTCTTCACCAATAGCCATCCGATTTGCCATGAACTCGGTAAACGCGAACGCATTAAACTGATCAGTTCCGGCGGCACACTTGAGCGCAAATATGGCTGTTACGTCAATCCCTCGCTGATTTCCCAACTTAAATCGCTGGAAATCGATCTGTTTATTTTTTCTTGTGAAGGGATCGATAGCAGCGGCGCACTGTGGGACTCCAATGCCATCAACGCTGATTACAAATCAATGTTATTAAAACGTGCCGCGCAATCGTTGTTATTGATTGATAAAAGTAAATTTAATCGTTCAGGGGAAGCCCGCATCGGGCATCTGGATGAGGTAACGCACATTATTTCTGATGAGCGCCAGGTTACAACTTCTTTGGTAACAGCCTGACGGAAAGGGTAGCAGGCCGGAGACGACGCCCCGGCCTTACCTGTTATCGCTCGTCGCGACGACCACCCACCGCAGCCCAGATACGGCGGACGTGCACCGTCACTTCTTCGCGATCGTGATACAACTGCCGCGCCTGAATCTGAGCATTTATGCCATGTTCATCAAGCTGTGCCTGAATATACGCCAGATTGTGTGACACTTCTTCGTAGCGTTTTTTCATCGGCAGTTTGAGATTGAAGATAGTTTCACGGCACCAGCCATTAACCAGCCACTGCGCCATTAATGCCGCAACTTTCGCCGGTTTTTCAACCATATCGCATACCATCCAGGAGATATTGCTGCATGTCGGACGGAATTTGAAACCGTCTTCCCGCAGCCACGTCACCTGCCCGGTATCCATCAGACTTTGCGCCATCGGGCCGTTGTCGACGGAATAAACCCACATGTTGCGCTTCACCAGTTGGTAGGTCCAGCCGCCTGGGCAAGCACCTAAATCCACCGCCCACATCCCGTTCGCCAGGCGTTCATCCCACTCATCCGCGGGAATAAACACATGAAATGCCTCTTCCAGTTTGAGCGTGGAACGACTCGGCGCATCTGCCGGAAATTTCAGGCGCGGAATGCCCATATAGAACGGCGAATTATTGCTGCTGTATGAGTAACCAGTATAGCAACAGCCTGGTGCAATAAAGAATACATGCACAACCGGACGCTTCGGCGTTTCATAGTTCGCCAGCACCCCCGCATCACGCAAGGCAGCGCGTAGCGGCACGGTGAATTTACGGCAGAATTTCAGCAACTCTTTGCTTTCGTTGGTATCGGCAACTTCAACACGCAGTTCACCGCCCTTCTCTACTACACCCTGTAACATGCCGACAATGGGGGTAATACGATCTTCTGGCGGCAAATGCTGCAGGAGTTCCCCCACCACAAACCACTGGCGGGCAAAAATTAATGAACTGAACGGCAGCTCACGGATTAACTTATCGCCATCATCAGGTTGATAACATTCATAAATGACATAACCCGCATTCTCTTTCACGCGGGCAAAACCGAAAATTTCCCGCTGACCGGCTTTATCGGTAATTTCTGCGGCGCACTCTTTTTCAAAGCCCGGACGGCACAGCAATACAACCTTATTCATGACTTACGCCCTTGCGCTTTAAACGGATAGCACCAATTAACATTAACGCCCAGCCCGCAAGGAAGCTCACGCCGCCAACCGGTGTGACAAATGCCCACAAACGCAGATGGGACAGCGCCAGGCAATAAAGGCTGCCGCTGAACAGCACCGTGCCTAACGCGAGGAAAACGCTACTCCAGTAAAACCAGATACTGATGCGACGCTGCATTGCCACCGCCAGACCTAAGATCGCCAGCGTATGAAACGCCTGGTATTCGAGGCCGGTCTGGATCCAGCCCATCTCAACGGCTCCCATGGTTTTACTTAACACATGCGCGCCAAAAGCGCCCAGAGCTACAAAAATGAAGCCGCTAATGGCGGCGAAAATCAGCATAAAACGGCTGGTCATGGTCGTACCCTACGTAAATTATTGTTCATAACGAAAGCGGAATTTTTCTTGTTCAGCAGCGGCTTTCGCCAGGATCCATTGGCGAAAGGCGGCTATTTTACCCAGTTCTGCCTGGCTGTCATGACAAACCAGATAAAAAGCGTTTTTACTGACCAGAACATCATTAAACGGGCAAACAAGACGTCCGGCCTCGATTTCAGATTGCGCCATCACGTTATTTGCCAGCGCCACTCCCTGCCCGTGGATAGCCGCTTGCAGCACCATGGCGCTATGGCTAAAAATTGGCCCTTGCTGAACGTTGATATGATTTAACCCCAACTGTCGGGTATATGTCTGCCAGTCACGGCGTGATGCATCATGTAATAACGTATGTTTAGCCAGATCTTCCGGGGTCTTCAAGGGTTTTTCGCCAGTCAGCAGTAGCGGCGAGCACACCGGCAATAAATATTCGGCGTACAGTTTTTCCACCCGTAGCCCCGGCCAGTTGCCCCGACCATAAAATATCGCCACATCAACATCATCCGCCAGCTTATCTTCCTGACGATCAACCGCCTGGATTCGAACGTCAATTCCCGGATAAGCTGAATTAAAGCTGGAAAGTCGCGGAACCAACCAATGAATCGCGAAACTGGGGAGTAAACTGACCGTCAACGCCCCCTTAGCGCTACGGGCCTGGAGTTTACGCGTCGCTTCGGTTAATTGCGAAAATATCTCTTTGATATCGAGGAAATAGCTTTGCCCTTCCTCGGTCAGCAGGAGTGAACGATTACGGCGGCGGAACAGTTTTAGCCCCAGAAAATCCTCAAGAGACTTGATTTGATGACTTACTGCGGCCTGGGTCACAAAAAGCTCTTCTGCTGCGCGAGTGAAACTTAAATGGCGTGCTGCGGCATCAAAAACTCGTAAGGCATTTAGCGGTGGTAATCGTTTAGACATGGCTTTTAAACTTTGATGTTAAATGAATTTAACAATTAGATCACACTGTGTAACCTATTAGTTTTTTTAATCTGAGCCATTATAAATTGTCCGTTGAGCTTCTACCAGCAAATACCTATAGTGGCGGCACTTCCTGAGCCGGAACGAAAAGTTTTATCGGAATGCGTGTTCTGGTGAACTTTTGGCTTACGGTTGTGATGTTGTGTTGTTGTGTTTGCAATTGGTCTGCGATTCAGACCATGGTAGCAAAGCTACCTTTTTTCACTTCCTGTACATTTACCCTGTCTGTCCATAGTGATTAATGTAGCACCGCCTAATTGCGGTGCTTTTTTTTACCTTGCGATCGCGAATTACTGATCCAGTTCGACCATCTCTTTCACGTCAGTACGGTTGATCTGCTGTTTGTTGCCATTAGCGTCTTTATACGAAATCATACCGGTATCGTTATCAGTCTGTGGTTTGCCGTCAGAGACGATGGTACGTCCGTCATTGGTGTGCATCACATAGTTCGAACCGGAACAGGCGCTCAGGGCAAAAGTCAGCATACAGGCAGAAATAATTGCGGCAGTCTTTTTCATCATCTTCTCCTTAAAGCGATTAATAAATCTTAATAGTATTGATTAACAGGCTAAAATTAACGCCTAACACTATTCAGCATATGTTACTGACGCGGCTTCGCCAGGATATCCAGATAATTCTGATGGTTAGCACTCTCCTTGTATCAAAGTGAATTTTGCGTCACGATCGGTGCATCAAGCCGAGGAGTACCATGAACGTTTTTAATCCCGCGCAGTTTCGCGCCCAGTTTCCCGCGCTACAGGATGCGGGCGTCTATCTCGACAGCGCCGCGACCGCGCTTAAACCTGAAGCCGTGGTTGAAGCTACCCGACAGTTTTATAGCCTGAGCGCCGGAAACGTCCATCGCAGCCAGTTTGCCGAAGCCCAACGCCTGACCGCGCGTTACGAAGCTGCGCGGGAAAAAGTGGCACAATTACTGAATGCATCGGATGACAAAAATATCGTCTGGACGCGCGGCACCACTGAATCCATCAACATGGTGGCGCAATGCTATGCCCGTCCGCGTCTGCAACCGGGCGATGAAATTATTGTCAGTGTGGCAGAACACCACGCCAACCTCGTCCCCTGGCTGATGGTCGCCCAACAAACGGGGGCCAAAGTGGTGAAATTGCCGCTTAATGCGCAGCGACTGCCGGATGTCGATTTGTTGCCAGAACTGATTACTCCCCGTAGTCGGATTCTGGCGTTGGGCCAGATGTCGAACGTCACTGGCGGTTGCCCGGATCTGGCGAGAGCGATTACTTTTGCTCATTCAGCCGGGATAGTGGTGATGGTTGATGGTGCTCAGGGGGCGGTGCATTTCCCCGCGGATGTTCAGCAACTGGATATTGATTTCTATGCTTTTTCAGGTCACAAACTGTATGGTCCGACAGGCATCGGCGTGCTGTATGGCAAACCAGAACTGCTGGAAGCGATGTCGCCCTGGCTGGGCGGCGGCAAAATGGTTCACGAAGTGAGTTTTGACGACTTCACGACTCAATCTGCGCCGTGGAAACTGGAAGCAGGAACGCCAAATGTCGCTGGCGTCATAGGATTAAGCGCGGCGCTGGAATGGCTGACAGATTACGATATCAACCAGGCCGAAAGCTGGAGCCGTAGCTTAGCAACGCTTGCAGAAGAAGCGCTGGCGAAACGTCCAGGCTTTCGTTCATTCCGCTGCCAGGATTCCAGCCTGCTGGCCTTTGATTTTGCGGGTGTTCATCACAGCGATATGGTGACACTGCTGGCGGAGTACGGTATTGCCCTGCGCGCCGGGCAGCATTGCGCTCAGCCGCTACTGGCAGAATTAGGCGTAACCGGCACACTGCGCGCCTCATTTGCGCCATATAATACAAAGAGTGATGTGGATGCGCTGGTGAATGCCGTTGACCGCGCGCTGGAATTATTGGTGGATTAATGACAAACCCGCAATTCGCCGGACATCCGTTCGGCACAACCGTAACCGCAGAAACGTTACGCAATACCTTCGCACCGTTGACGCAATGGGAAGATAAATATCGCCAGTTGATCATGCTGGGAAAACAGCTTCCGGCTTTGCCAGAGGAGTTAAAAGCGCAGGCTAAAGAGATTGCCGGATGCGAAAACCGCGTCTGGCTGGGATATACCGTGGCTGAAAACGGCAAGATGCATTTCTTTGGCGACAGCGAAGGGCGCATTGTGCGCGGCCTGTTGGCGGTGTTGTTGACTGCCGTTGAGGGGAAAACCGCCGCCGAATTGCAGGCACAGTCGCCGCTGGCATTGTTTGATGAGCTGGGATTACGTGCGCAACTTAGCGCCTCACGCAGCCAGGGGTTGAATGCGTTAAGCGAGGCGATTATCGCTGCGGCGAAGCAGGTTTAAGCACAGAACCAGGTCGGATAAGACGTTCGCGTCGCATCCGACCTGATTGTTTACCCCTGACGCGCCGCTTTCGCCATCATCTTCTTCAGCGCATGAGAAACCGCAACAAAGCCAAAAGTGGCGGTCACCATCGTCGCCGCGCCAAATCCTGAGGCACAATCCATCCGCTTTGGCCCTTCCGCCGTGGCTTTCATCGCACAGACGGTGCCGTCTGACTGCGGGTACACCAGCGCTTCGGTAGAGAACACGCAATCCACGCCGAGCTTACCTTTACTGTTTTTCACTACGCCAAAATCGCTTTTCAGGCGCTCGCGCAACTTCGCCGCCAACGGGTCCTGAATCGTTTTCGCCAGATCGGTAACCTGAATCTGCGTCGGGTCAATCTGCCCACCCGCGCCACCGGTCGTGACCAGCGGGATTTTATTGCGCCGACAATAAGCAATCAGCGCCGCTTTGGGCCGTACACTATCAATAGCATCAATCACGTACGAATAACCGGCATTCATATATTGCGCTACGTTATCCGGCGTCACGAAGTCATCCACCACCGTTACACGGCACTCCGGGTTAATCTGGCGAATACGCTCCGCCATGACTTCCGCTTTTGCCAGCCCGACGTTATCGCGCAGAGCGTGAATTTGCCGATTGGTATTGGTGACGCACACATCATCCATATCGATAAGCGTGATTGCGCCAATCCCCGTGCGCGCTAGCGCTTCCGCCGCCCAGGAACCGACACCACCGATACCAACCACACAAATATGCGCGTCAGCAAACAGTTGCAATGCTTTTTCACCATACAGTCGCGCTGTGCCACCAAAACGCTGACGCCATGCATCACTAATTACCACAGACATAGCACCTCAGAATTAAAAAGGGTGAGGTTACCCCTCACCCTGTCATATCCGTAAAAACGGCATACAGAATATCACATCAGCCGCTAAAGACGTTACCTGCGCCCGGGGCGGTTTTCAGCACCCAGACACGTCCATAGTGGTTGTACCAACCTGCGCGGTGTCCGGCTTCCGGCCCGATCCCTTGATAGATATCGAAGTGTTGGCCTTTGATTGCGCCACCGACATCCAGCGCCACCATCAGACGCAATTCGTACTGACCGTTAAATTTGCCGTTATTATCCAGCAGCGGCACTTCTGCCAGCAAGGTAGTACCTGGCGGAATAATTGAACGATCGGAGGCAACAGAAGCACGGCCAACCAGCGGCACCGCACTTGCCCCTTTCACCGGTGCAAAAGATTGCGGTTTAAAGAAGACGAAAGACGGGTTCTGTTCCAGCAGCTCGCGAACCTCAGCTTCACTGTGTGTTTCGCCCCAGTGACGAATCGCCTGCATCGACATATCTTCTTTTTTCACTTCGCCACGGTCGATCAACACCTTACCAATGCTGCGATAGGCATGACCGTTTTTCCCTGCATAGCTGAAAAAGTTAAGCGGACTGCCATCACCAAAGTCGATATACCCGCTACCCTGCACATCCATAATGAAGTTATCCATCAGGGAGTTACTGTAAGCGAGAATATATTTATCACTCAGCGCTCCTGCGTAGATCTCCGCACGAGACGGCAGACGACCACGTTTTGGCGGCATACGGTAAATCGGATACTGGAACTCGCCCTGACGGGTATGGCGCGCCTGAATTACCGGCGTGTAATAGCCTGTAAACTGCACGTTACCATAGTTGTCGACACCTTCCATCTGCCAGGCATCAATGCCGAACTGGCGCATATTGCGGGTATCACCGCCTGCGCGCAGCCACTCTTGCACCGCGTTATAAACATTACTCTGGTTGCCATACAGACGCGGTGACGAATTACGGATATGGTTAATTTGCTCGGCAAAATCACCGGCATTAATCGGCGCGCCAACGGCATCTGGCTGGTTCACCAGAGAGAAAGGCTGGGTAAATTTCCCGTCTTTATATTGCTGTCCGCGATCGGTTGGTTTGGAAGAGCAGGCGGCAAGCATTGCCACAACCGTGCCCATAAGAAGGTACTTTACCCAACGTCCTTTCATTGTTCTCTTCTTCAGGTTAAAAAATAAGGCGCAACGAAGATAACAAACCACCGCGTTTAATGAAATGAGCAGCCTCTCCCTGACGCAAATTTTGCACAAAAAATAGGCTTTAGTGATTTGTTTTTGTTCAAAATCATGCCGAATCCGTGATCGGGGTAAAAAAAAGGTTGCATGAAAACGCGAGCAGAGTATAGTGCGCATCCACGGACGCGGGGTGGAGCAGCCTGGTAGCTCGTCGGGCTCATAACCCGAAGGTCGTCGGTTCAAATCCGGCCCCCGCAACCAATTAAAATTTGATGAAGTAAAGCAGTACGGTGACGCGGGGTGGAGCAGCCTGGTAGCTCGTCGGGCTCATAACCCGAAGGTCGTCGGTTCAAATCCGGCCCCCGCAACCAATCAAAATTTGATGAAATAAAGCAGTACGGTGACGCGGGGTGGAGCAGCCTGGTAGCTCGTCGGGCTCATAACCCGAAGGTCGTCGGTTCAAATCCGGCCCCCGCAACCAATTTATTAGAATGCTGACAAACCGCAAAGCTGCTATTGGCTTGCGGTTTTTTCGTTTTTACGCTTCCTTACCCGTTTCAGTGAAGCCTGAGACAATGAGTAAACCGTTAATATCCCTCCATCAAAGCCATCCATCTTATTTATATATTAAACATATACCCCATTAATGAATTTCATTTATATATTCTATAAATCAATTTATTTTGGTTATGTTAACATTTCAATATCACAACAGGGCGCTACGCTTATATAATCATTGTACAAAAAGCACACAACTTTTTAATTAGTAGAAAAATTAATAATTTTTTGTGAAAGCCCGGACAATAAGTTTAATGAATATCTTAATAGACTCTCATACTACCCAATTTCTTAAAAGTGCAAATTTGTGAAGCTTATCCTGTTATTATTTTAAGTTTCATGCCAAATTCTCTCACCAGATAATGCCGCCCTCTTCCGAAAAATAATCAAGAGGCCAAACAATATCTAAAATGATACAACTGTATCTATTCCCCTGAAAAATACATTATTCATTTGTATATTTTCCTCATCATTGCTTTTTATTTAAATCATCCGATAATCCCCTGAATATAATTATGTCAATAACCATCAGAAAAAGTGGATGATGAGGAAAAGGATATGGCTGACAGTTTCCAGAATGAAGTTCCCACCGCTCGTGTAAATATCAAGCTTGATCTGCATACAGGCAATGCTAAAAAGAAAGTTGAACTCCCCCTCAAGCTTCTTGCCGTAGGCGATTACAGTAACGGAAAAGAGCAACGTCCGCTGTCCGAACGGGACAAGGTTGATATCAATAAAAACAACTTCAACAGCGTCATGGCTGAGTTTTCGCCTGCGGTTAATTTAACAGTAGAAGATACGCTAAACGGAAACGGTAATGAACAAAATATCGCGCTTGAATTTAAAAGCCTGAAGGATTTTGAACCCGAACAGGTAGCAAAAAATATTCCGCAACTTCGTGTATTACTCGCTATGCGCAATTTACTACGTGACCTGAAATCCAATCTGCTGGATAACGCAACGTTTCGCCGTGAACTGGAAAATATTCTGAAAGACCCGACGCTCAGTTCAGAACTGCGTGATGAACTGGCGAAAATTGCGCCGCAGGAGAACGTTTAACCCGAACACGTATTCAGGTTAAACCGGAGAAGAAAGGATCACTGAAAAGGAAATGCTGATGTCTGTACAACAAGAACATTCCACCTCTGAAACTGCAACACTCACCACCACTGAGTCCGGCGGCGTTTATCAGTCCCTGTTCGATAAAATTAATTTAACCCCGGTCTCTTCCATTCAGGAAATAGATTTATGGCAAAACAGCGAAACGCTGGCTGATGCCTCACCCGATGAGCGCGTGACAGCAGCGATTCACGTTCTGCTTTCCTGTCTGGCGAAATCAGGCGAGGACGTGGTTAAGCTCGACAAGAGCCTGCTGGATTTTCATATCGACGATCTGGATCAGAAAATCAGTAAACAGCTTGATGCGGTCATGCACCACCCTGAATTCCAGAAAGTCGAGTCGCTGTGGCGTGGTACATGGTTCGTCGTACAGCGCACTGATTTTCGCAAAAATGTCAGAATTGAATTGCTGGATATCAGCAAAGAGCATCTGCGTCAGGATTTCGACGACTCCCCGGAAATCATTCAGAGCGGTTTATATCGTCATACATACATTCAGGAGTACGATACGCCGGGTGGCGAACCTGTTGCCTCATTAATTTCCAGCTATGAATTTGATAACAGCCCGCAGGATATTGCCCTGCTGCGCAATATTTCCAGAGTGTCTGCCGCTTCCCATATGCCTTTTATCGGTTCCGTCGGACCGAAATTCTTCCTTAAAAATTCGATGGAAGAAGTCGCCGCGATTAAAGATATCGGCAACTACTTTGACCGCGCAGAATATATTAAATGGAAGTCGTTCCGCGATACGGATGACAGCCGCTATGTGGGATTAGTGATGCCGCGAGTGCTGGGCCGTCTGCCCTATGGGCCGGACACGGTGCCGGTACGCAGCTTTAACTATGTGGAAGAAGTCAAAGGCCCGGATCACGAAAAGTACCTGTGGACAAACGCCTCGTTCGCCTTTGCCGCCAATATGGTGAAGAGCTTTGTGAATAATGGCTGGTGTGTGCAGATCCGTGGTCCACAGGCAGGTGGCGCAGTAGCCGATCTGCCCATCCATCTTTACGATCTCGGCACCGGCAATCAGGTCAAAATTCCGTCCGAAGTGATGATCCCGGAAACCCGCGAATTTGAATTTGCCAACCTTGGCTTTATTCCGCTCTCTTATTATAAGAATCGCGATTACGCCTGCTTCTTCTCGGCAAACTCCGCCCAGAAACCGGCGTTGTATGATACCGCTGACGCCACCGCCAACAGCCGTATTAACGCCCGTCTGCCTTACATCTTCCTGCTGTCCCGCATTGCGCATTACCTGAAAATCATTCAGCGCGAGAATATCGGTACCACCAAAGACCGCCGCGTACTGGAACTGGAACTGAACACCTGGATCCGCACACTGGTGACGGAGATGACCGATCCGGGTGATGAACTGCAGGCGTCTCACCCGCTGCGCGACGGCAAGGTTATCGTGGAAGATATTGAGGACAATCCGGGCTTCTTCCGCGTCAGACTCTTTGCCGTGCCGCATTTCCAGATTGAAGGGATGGATATCAACCTTTCTCTGGTTTCCCAGATGCCGAAAGCGAAAGCCTGACCGGGCCGTGGTGTGATATGAAAATTCATCGACCACTGTGGGCTGAGGGGACATTCCTGTCCTCTCAGCAGTTTCAGCAGCAGGCCCGCTGGGAAGCGTTCAGCAATGACTGTATTGCGCAGCTTTGTATTCGCCATCCGTGGGGGATCGCAAACGTGCTCTTTGACCGGGATGCCCTGACGCCCGGAAAGCTGAAAACGCAGGCAGTACGCCTGCGTTTTGCTGATGGCACGCTGATCGATTCAGACGTGAGTGACGTTCTGCCGCTCGCCTGCGATCTGCGCGCGCTGAAGAACGACAGCGCGATTGTTTTGCTGGCGCTGCCGCTTGCACATGGTAACGGCGGTAATCTCGGTCAGGGTGAGCAGACTGAAAGACCGCTGCGCTATCGTCAGGAATGGCAAAAGGTGCAGGATATCTACGGCAGTGACAGTGAAGATATGGCCGTTGAGCGTCATGCGCTGTCCCTGCGCTTTGCTCATGATAACAATCAGGATTACATCACCTGCCCACTGGCGCGTCTGGTGCGGGATGTTCAGGGCAACTGGACACAGGATGAGAGCTATATTCCGCCGTTACTGGCGTTTAACGCCCATGACGGGCTGGTACAGCGTCTGGACACATTGCTGTTGCAGCTACGGGCGAAGTGCCAGCGTCTGATGGCGATGCGCCGGGAAAGCAACCAGCGTATGGCGGACTTTGCCGTCGCCGATGTCTCCCTGTTCTGGCTGCTTAACGCGCTGAATTCCGCCGAGCCGGTGCTGAGCGATTTCCTGCGCTACCCGGCTGTCCACCCCGAACTGGTCTGGCGGGAGCTGGCGAGGCTTGCCGGTGCGCTGCTGACGTTTTCCCTTGAGCATAACGTCAGCGCCGTTCCGCCCTATGTCCACGAATCGCCGTCCACCGTCTTTCCGCCCCTGTTCTCCCTGCTCAGCGAGCTGCTGGAAGCCAGCCTGCCGTCGCGGGTGATCGCGCTGGATCTGGCGTCCCTGCCGGGCAACCGCTGGAAAGCCGACCTGCACGATCCGCGACTGCGGGAAGAGGCCGATTTTTATCTGTCCGTTCGTTCCTCACTGCCTGCGCATCAGGTACTGCATCAGCTACCGCTGGTCTGCAAAATCGGTGCGCCCGATGATGTCACGCTGCTTATCAACGTGGCGCTGAACGGTGTTCAACTGGTGCCGCTTACCTCGGTTCCGGCGGCGCTGCCGCTGCGGCTGGAGAACCAGTATTTTGCGCTGGATATGCACAGTGACGCGGCTAAATCGATGCTGGAGTCCGGGAGCTGCATGATTTATGCGCCGGGAACCATGGGCGACCTGAAACCTGAACTGTTTGCGGTGCTGCGCACATGAAAAAAGATATGGATATCAATATCGATGCGCTGCTGCGCGACACGTTTCTGACGGTGGTGGAACTGCGTCAGGGAACCACCGTGCGTCACGGTATCGAGCTGTATCGCCACTGTCAGCGGCAGGTGGAACTGGTCCGCGAACGTCTGAAAGATGCCGGATTCAGTCGGGAGAACGTGGAGCACATAACTTACGCGCAGTGCGCCCTGCTGGACGAAACGGTGCTCAGCCGTAGTGGCATGGACGACGGTCAGGCCATCTGGATGAAAAACCCACTCCAGTCGCATTTCTTCAACACCCTGCAGGCCGGTGAGCTGCTGTACGAGCGGATGAAGCAGGTGCTACAGGAACCCGCCCCCGCGCAGGCCGTGCTGACCTGCTTTCACCGTGTCCTGCTGCTGGGATTTCGCGGGCGTTATCAGGATCCGGCAGCCCCGGAGCGCGACCAGCTTATTTCGACGCTCAACGGGCAGGTCGCGCCATTTGGTGTGCTGCCGGAAACGGCGGTACTGAACGTGCCGTTATCCACCCGTCAGCACCCTTTGCTGCATTCGCCATTTTTCTGGCTGGTAACACTGGCGCTGCTACTGGCGGGCGTCTGGTGGGGGCTACACCACTGGCTGAATGTACTGGTGGATGAACTGCTGCCGCAAAGCCTGCGTTAAAGGGAGTCGTGAGTGAGGAACACGCTGAAACAGGCCATCGTGCTGTGGGGAATGGTGTTACTGCTGGTGCTGTGGTCAGTGTTTATCAGTCCGTCTGGCGTGCTGAGATGGGCCGGTGCGGCGGCTATCGTTCTGGCGGTTGCTGCGTTGTTGATTTATCGGCGCAGGCAGGCGTGGACGGAGATGACCGGCGATGCCGGGTTGTCATCGCTGCCGCCGGAAACCTACCGACAGCCGGTAGTGCTGGTCTGTGGCGGTCTGTCGGCGCACCTGTTCACTGACAGCCCGGTCCGCCAGGTTTCAGAAGGGCTGTATCTGCATGTTCCTGATGAAGAACAGCTTGTGGCGCAGGTGGAGCGATTGCTGACCCTTCGCCCGGCGTGGGCATCGCAGCTTGCCGTGGCGTATACCATCATGCCCGGCATACACCGGGATGTGGCGGTTCTGGCCGGACGGCTGCGACGGTTCGCCCACAGTATGGCGACGGTGCGTCGTCGGGCAGGCGTAAACGTCCCCTGGCTTCTCTGGAGCGGGCTGTCCGGCTCGCCGTTGCCGGAAAGAGCGAGTTCACCGTGGTTTATCTGTACCGGCGGCGAAGTTCAGGTAGCAACATCCACAGAGAACGCGATGCCCGCGCAGTGGATTGCACAATCCGGCGTACAGGAACGCAGTCAGCGACTCTCTTATCTGCTGAAAGCCGAAAGCCTGATGCAGTGGCTGGATCTTAATGTGCTGGCGGAACTGAACGGCCCGGAGGCGAAATGTCCACCACTGGCGATGGCCGTGGGGCTGGTCCCCTCGTTGCCTGCGGTGGATAACAACCTGTGGCAGTTGTGGATCACCGCCAGAACCGGCCTGACGCCGGATATCGCGGACACCGGCACAGACGATGCGCTGCCATTCCCGGATGCCCTGTTACGGCGGTTGCCGCGTCAGTCGGGCTTTACCCCGCTGCGACGGGCCTGCGTGACCATGCTGGGCGTCACCACCGTGGCGGGTATCGCCGCGCTGTGCCTGTCAGCCACGGCAAATCGCCAGTTATTACGGCAGGTCGGTGACGATCTGCACCGGTTTTATGCCGTCCCGGTGGAGGAATTTATCACCAAAGCCCGTCACCTGTCGGTGCTGAAAGACGATGCGACCATGCTCGATGGGTATTACCGGGAAGGAGAACCACTGCGCCTCGG
Organism: Escherichia coli DSM 30083 = JCM 1649 = ATCC 11775; assembly: GCF_003697165.2. Classification (GTDB taxonomy): domain Bacteria; phylum Pseudomonadota; class Gammaproteobacteria; order Enterobacterales; family Enterobacteriaceae; genus Escherichia; species Escherichia coli. The sequence continues at coordinate 1,052,977 of NZ_CP033092.2, read as the reverse complement.
TCTGGGGTTATACCCCGGCGAACGCATCCGCCAGCCGGTATTACGCGCCATTCGCGACTGGCGTCCGCCTGAACAAAAAATGGAGGTGACGGCTTCGCTTCAGGTTCAGACCGTGCGTCTTGACAGTATGTCGCTGTTTGACGTCGGACAGGCCCGCCTGAAAGACGGCTCGACAAAAGTGCTGGTGGACGCACTGGTGAACATCCGGGCAAAACCGGGCTGGCTGATCCTCGTGGCCGGATATACCGATGCCACCGGCGATGAAAAAAGCAATCAGCAGTTATCGCTGCGGCGTGCCGAAGCGGTGCGCAACTGGATGCTGCAGACCAGCGACATCCCGGCCACCTGTTTTGCCGTACAGGGACTGGGCGAGAGCCAGCCTGCGGCGACCAACGACACGCCACAGGGCCGGGCAGTCAACCGGCGTGTCGAAATCAGTCTTGTTCCGCGTTCTGACGCCTGTCAGGACGTGAAATAAAACATACCGCCGGAAGAAGGCGGTGCTTCAATCACACTAACAAGGAGAGTAATTCTCATGGCTATTCCTGCTTATCTCTGGCTGAAAGATGACGGCGGCGCGGATATCAAAGGTTCCGTGGACGTTCAGGGGCGCGAAGGTAGCATCGAAGTGGTGGCGCTGGATCACGATGTGTACATCCCGACCGACAATAACACCGGCAAACTGACCGGTACCCGTACTCACAAGCCTTTTACGTTTACCAAAGAAATCGATGCCTCCAGCCCGTATCTCTACAAAGCTGTGACCACCGGACAGACCCTGAAAACGGCGGAGTTTAAATTCTACCGCATCAACGATGCCGGTCAGGAAGTGGAGTATTTCAATACCACGCTGGATAACGTCAAGCTGGTCAGAGTAGCTCCGCTGATGCACGACATCAAAGATCCGGGTAAAGAGAAGCATAACCACCTGGAACGCATTGAGTTCCGCTACGAGAAAATCACCTGGACTTACAAAGACGGCAACATCATTCATTCCGACTCGTGGAATGAGCGTCCTTCCGCCTGATAACTGCGGCAGACAGGAAACTGTCTGCCTTTTTGTTGTGTGCTTTGTCCAGTGCCGCAGGCACCGGTACTGAGCAAAGCATACCCACAATCTGGTGAAACCTGATGGGCCTGAGTGAGGTAACGGCTATGGGCGGTAGCGTGCCTGAACGCGGATCGCAGGAATACAGAACACGATAAGGAAACCCTTCTATGACAGGAAATCACCCCGCCGCGCTGCTGCGTCGCCTTAACCCATACTGTGCACGGGCGCTGGACGCTGCCGCCTCACTGTGTCAGACCCGCGCCCATGCGGAGATAACCATTGAACACTGGCTGCTGAAACTGCTGGAGCAGGGAGAAGGCGATATCACGGTGATTGCCCGCCGCTATGAATGGGATATCGACACGCTCTGGCAGTCTCTGCTGGCACATCTGGACACCTTACCCCGCTCGGTCCGCGAACGTCCGCAGCTTTCTGAACCCCTGACGGCGCTTATCAGGCAGGCGTGGCTGATTGCCTCGCTGGAAGGCGACGACCCGCAAATCCGCAGTCAGCACCTGCTGATGGCGCTGACAGAAAAATCGATGCTGCCCGCCTGTAATGACCTGTGGGTATTGCTGAGTCTGAGCCGCGTGCAGCTTGAGCGGCTGCGTCCCCTGCTGGATGCGCAGTCGGATGAATGTCCGGCACGTCAGCCACAGGTCACCGAACCGCTGACCTCTGCACTGCCGGAGACGGCAACGGCGGACGCACCGGCAAAAACGCTGACGGAGAAACAGGATGACGCCCTGCTGGCGGTGCTTAACCGCTTTACCGAAGACGTGACGGAAAAAGCCCGCAGCGGGCGAATCGACCCGGTATTCGGGCGCGACACGGAAATTCGCCAGATGGTCGATATCCTCTCCCGTCGCCGCAAAAACAACCCGATTCTGGTGGGAGAACCGGGGGTGGGCAAAACCGCGCTGGTGGAAGGGCTGGCGCTGCGTATCACCGAAGGCAACGTGCCGGACAGCCTGAAAACGGTGCATATCCGCACACTGGACCTCGGTCTGTTACAGGCTGGCGCGGGCGTTAAAGGTGAATTTGAACAGCGGCTGAAAAATGTCATCGATGCAGTGCAGAAATCACCGGAGCCGGTACTGCTGTTTATTGATGAAGCCCATACCATTATCGGTGCGGGTAATCAGGCAGGCGGCGCGGATGCGGCGAACCTGCTGAAACCGGCACTGGCAAGGGGCGAACTGCGCACCATCGCGGCGACCACGTGGAGCGAATACAAACAGTATTTTGAGCGCGACGCCGCGCTGGAGCGCCGCTTCCAGATGGTTAAGGTTGACGAGCCGGATGATGACACCGCCTGTCTGATGCTGCGGGGACTGAAGGCTCGCTATGCACAGCACCACGGCGTGCATATGCTGGACAGCGCCATTCAGACCGCCGTGCGCCTGTCGCGCCGCTATCTGACCGGACGCCAGCTGCCGGACAAGGCGGTTGATTTGCTGGATACCGCCGGGGCAAGAGTCCGCATGAGCCTTGACACCCTGCCGGAACCGTTGACGCAGCTTCATGCGCGACTGGCGGCACTGGATATTGAGCGGGAAGCGATTGAGCAGGACAGCGTATTTTATCCCGAAGCCAGCCCGGAGCGGCTGGCGGAACTGACCGATTTGCGTGATGAGCTACAGGCAGAAGCCGGGCATCTGGAAGCGCAGTATCAGCAGGAAAAGGCACTGGCGCAGCAGATTATGACGTTGCGTCAGGAAGGAACAGACAGCACTGAACTGCAACAGCAACTGCGAACGCATCAGGGCTTTGCACCGCTGCTGGCGCTGGATGTGGACGCCCGCGCCGTCGCTACGGTGGTGGCGGACTGGACCGGCATCCCGCTCTCATCCCTGCTCAGGGACGAGCAGAGCGATCTGCTCAGTATGGAACAGAGCCTTGAAAACCGCGTGGTCGGGCAACGCCCGGCGCTCTGCGCCATCGCACAGCGGCTGCGGGCGGCTAAAACCGGCCTCACGCCGGAGAACGGCCCACAGGGGGTATTCCTGCTGACCGGCCCCAGCGGCACCGGCAAAACCGAAACTGCGCTCACACTGGCCGACACCCTGTTTGGTGGTGAAAAATCCCTTATCACCATTAATCTTTCGGAATACCAGGAACCGCATACCGTTTCCCAGTTGAAAGGTTCGCCTCCGGGCTATGTCGGCTACGGTCAGGGCGGCGTACTTACCGAAGCCGTTCGCAAACGCCCTTACAGCGTGGTGCTGCTCGACGAAGTGGAAAAGGCGCATCGCGACGTGATGAACCTGTTCTATCAGGTGTTCGACCGGGGCTTTATGCGCGACGGCGAAGGGCGGGAAATCGACTTCCGCAACACCGTCATTCTGATGACCGCCAATCTGGGCAGCGACCACATCATGCAGCTGCTGGAGGAAAAACCGGACGCCACGGACGCAGACCTGCATGAACTGCTGTATCCCCTTCTGCGAGACCATTTTCAGCCTGCACTGATGGCGCGTTTTCAGACGGTGATTTACCGCCCGCTGGGACAGGAAGCGATGCGCACCATTGTGGAAATGAAACTGGCGCAGGTGGTCCGCCGTCTTCACCAGCACTACGGACTGGAAACGGAAATCAACGACAGCCTGTATGACCAGCTTACCGCCGCCTGCCTGCTGCCGGACACCGGTGCGCGTAATATCGACAGCCTGCTGAACCAGCAAATCCTGCCGGTCTTAAGCCAGCAGTTGCTGGCACAGCAGGCCGCGCACCGTAAACCAGCCCAACTACGGCTTGGCTGGGATGAGGAGGACGGGATTGTACTGGAGTTCGCTACGGAAGAGATGCAATAACGGAGGCTGTCATGGGTATTCAGAATTTCGACCACTCACACCACAAGCTCAAAATTCGCGGCCTGAAAAGCCCGGTGGACGTGCTGACTTTTACAGGCCACGAACAGCTCAGCTCACCCTTCCGCTACGACATTCAGTTTACCAGCAGCGATAAAGCCATCGCGCCGGAATCGGTGCTGATGCAGGACGGCGCATTCAGCCTGACGGCACCGCCCGTACAGGGAATGCCGGTACAGACTGCCCTGCGCACCCTGCACGGCGTCATTACCGGCTTTAAACATCTCTCATCGTCACAGGACGAAGCCCGTTACGAAGTGCGCCTTGAACCCCGTATGGCGCTGCTTACCCGCAGCCGCCAGAACGCCATCTACCAGAACCAGACGGTGCCGCAAATCGTCGAAAAAATCCTGCGCGAGCGACACCAGATGCGCGGTCAGGACTTCGTGTTTAACCTCAAAAGCGAATACCCGGCCCGCGAACAGGTGATGCAGTATGGCGAGGACGACCTGACGTTTGTCTCACGCCTGCTGTCGGAAGTGGGTATCTGGTTCCGCTTCGCCACCGACGCCCGGCTGAAAATCGAAGTTATCGAATTTTACGACGACCAGAGCGGCTATGAGCGCGGGCTGACGCTGCCGCTTCGCCATCCTTCTGGGCTGTTTGATGGTGAAACGGAAGCCGTATGGGGGCTGAACACGGCATACAGCGTGGTGGAGAAAAACGTCACCACGCGGGACTACAACTACCGCACCGCCACAGCGGAGATGATGACAGAGCAGCATGACGCCACCGGGGGCGATAACACCACCTACGGCGAAGCCTACCACTATGCTGACAACTTCCTGCAAAAAGGCGATAAAGAGGCAGCGGAAAGCGGCGCGTTTTATGCCCGTATCCGCCACGAACGCTACCTGAATGAACAGGCCATTCTCAAAGGCCAGAGCACCAGTTCACTGCTGATGCCGGGGCTGGAAATCAGGGTTCAGGGCGACGACGCGCCAGCGGTGTTCCGCAAGGGTGTGCTGATTACCGGCGTGACGGCCAGCGCGGCGCGTGACCGCAGCTATGAACTGACGTTCACGGCGATACCCTACTCAGAACGCTACGGCTACCGCCCGGCGCTTATCCCCCGCCCGGTAATGGCCGGCACGCTCCCGGCGCGGGTCACCAGCACGGTGAAGAACGATATTTATGCCCATATCGACAAGGACGGGCGCTACCGGGTCAATCTCGACTTTGACCGCGACGCATGGAAACCGGGTTATGAAAGCCTGTGGGTACGCCAGTCGCGCCCGTATGCGGGAGACACCTACGGCCTGCACCTGCCGCTGCTGGCGGGAACGGAGGTCAGCATCGCCTTTGAGGAAGGCAACCCGGACCGACCTTATATTGCAGGCGTAAAACACGACTCGGCGCACACCGACCATGTGACCATTCAGAACTACAAGCGCAACGTACTGCGTACCCCGGCCAACAACAAAATCCGGCTGGATGACGAACGCGGGAAGGAGCATATCAAGGTCAGCACCGAATACGGCGGCAAGAGCCAGCTAAACCTCGGTCATCTGGTGGATGCCGGGAAACAGCAGCGCGGGGAAGGCTTTGAACTGCGTACCGATATGTGGGGCGCAGTGCGGGCGAAGAAAGGGATTTTTATCAGCGCCGATGCGCAGGACAAGGCGCAGGGTCAGGTTCTGGATATGACTGATGCACTAGCTCAACTTCGCGAGGCACAGTCTTTGGTAGAGGCACTATGTAGTGCTACTGAAGTGGCAAAGGCTGAACTTGCAGATTTGCAGACTCAGAAAGTAATGATGTCAGAGGCTCTGGAGGAACTCAAAAAATCAGCGATGTTGCTTTCGGCTCCGGAAGGAATAGCTCAGGTTACGCCAAAAAGCCTGCAGCTGTCCGCAGGAGAAAACATCATTAGCACCAGTGGAAAAAATTCAGATTTCAGCGTGTTGAAGAAGTTTACCGTTGCTGCTGGAGAAACGGTAAGTCTGTTTGCCCAAAAGCTGGGGATAAAAATTTTTGCCGGTAAGGGAAAAGTAGAGATTCAGGCGCAGGGAGATGAAATGTTGCTAGATGCGCTGAAAGATATCCGCATCAGCAGCAGTGAGGGGCGAATCCTTATTAGCGCAAAAAACGAAATCATTCTGACCAGCGGCGGCGGATATATTCGTATTGGTGATGGTACGGTGGAATGCGCAGCCCCAGACAAGATCATAGAGCGTGGGGCCGTATGGCAGAAGTTCAGCGGCCAGAGCATCAGTCAGGCGATGCAACAGTGGGATTCTGCTGATTTTGCTGTCACACCAGAAAAACTCTGGCAACAAACTGGCAAACCTGCAAAAAATCAAAAGGTACAGGTCACACGGGGTGATGGCTCAGTGGTGGAAATGACCACCGATGAACAAGGACGATTGCCCATACAGTCAGGGCTTTTCGTTGAGTCAATAAAAATTGATCTGCCGGATAGTCAGGAAAACTGAGTGCATACAGGGGGAAATTATGACATCGACGATGCATATGGACAGGGCCGATAAGAATAAAGTTGGCACCGTTGAAATTGAGGATCTACGGGTTATTCCGGTTATTTTTCTGCCCGGAGTCATGGGTTCAAACCTTATGGATAAGAAAGGAAAATCCATCTGGCGATATGATGACTCTATGAGTCTGATGGGCTGGTCACTACCTACATCAGGACCAAAAGAGAGGAAAAGATTATTGCATCCTGACAGGGTGGAGGTCGATAATCGTGGGAGAATTCCCGCACCTCCGGATGCCCAAGAAAAACTTATTCAGTTAGGTCAACAATATCCGGAGGACCCATCCGATAAAGAAGCAATGGATAATTACACTCAGGCAGTACGTGACATTTTGGATAATATAGAGCCAGAAGCGAAATTATTTGGTTCAAGAAAAGATCGCGGCTGGGGAGAGGTTGCAAATGCTAGCTACGGTTCCTTTCTCGATGTATTACAAACAGCATTGTACCGGGACAAACCTACAAAGAAAGGTGAGACGTTAAGTGCGACCTACCAGCAACTACTCGATGTACCTTTGGGTTTGGAGTATGGTCCTGACTCACTTGATGAAGAGTATCTTGAAGTCATAAGGTTGTATCAATTTCCGGTCCATGTCGTTGGCTATAACTGGCTTGGTTCTAATATGCTCTCAGCAATCAGACTACAAGAACAGATCAAGAAAATTGTTGGAGGCTATCAAAAACGAGGAATGAAATGCCATAAAGTTATTCTGGTTACGCATTCAATGGGAGGACTAGTGGCAAGGTACTTTTCAGAGTGTCTTTCGGGGAATACGGATGTCTACGGTATTGTTCATGGCGTATTACCATCAATTGGTGCTGCGGCGACATATACCCGAATGAAACGTGGAACTGAAAACCCAGAGTCAAATCCGGAAGGGTATGTTATCAGTCATATCTTAGGTCGTAATGCAGCTGAAATGGTAGCTGTTTTTTCCCAGTCGCCAGGACCAATGGAATTACTACCCATGAATGATTATGGTGAAGAGTGGCTTAATATTGTCGATCGTGATGGTAGTACATTAACGCTCCCTAAAAATCTTCCCATTAAAGAAGGTATTGCCCCCGAAGAACGCACCTACGCTGAACTTTATCTAAATAGAGAAAATTGGTGGATGAGAATCTATTGAATCCTTTTAATACTTCATTAAATCAAAAGCAAATTGATACTGATTGGAATATATATGAAAATTTAATTACTGAGAGTGTCAATCCATTTCATAAGCAAATTGCTGGAAAATATCATATCAATACTTACTCTTTCTATGGGAGAGCGAAATTGGGAGATATTCCTGAAGCGCATTTAACGCAGGAAAATGTTCTTTGGAAAGGCTCATTATCAATGGGAAAAAAAAGTGATATATCTTTAGAACCAAAATTCATTGATGGTCGTCTTGATTTAAATGAAGTTGGTAACATTAGAACTATTAAGGATGAATTTTCTCCTGAAGAACAGGCGTGGGAAATAAATACTGACGACGGTGATACATATGTTAAGATAGGACAGCGTTTTACATTACGAGACTCTTGTGAAAACGGGGATGGTACAGTACCTCTTCGTGCAGGACAAATCGTACACAAGAACATCCTAGAGCGTTTGGCTGTACAGGTTTCTCACGAGGCTGCTTATCGAAATCCCGTTAGTCAGGCATTTGCATTACGTTCTATTATAAAAATAGCTCAGGAGGTAAAAAAGGATGGTAAAATGTCATACTCTGATTAACCGTAGAAATAAATGTCTGCTGATTGTTTTTATAGTCCTTATTGGATGGATTATATTCAGACCTAAAGCATATACTTATTCACTAAATGATAAAGAAAAAGAGATGCTCATAATGTTATCACAACATCCTGAAACTCGGTACTTTGGATTTTATTCCATAGAACTTCCGGCTGATTACAAACCAACAGGAATGGTTATGTTCATACAAGGATCGGCGATGATCCCTGTAGAAACAAAGCTACAATATTATCCTCCTTTTCTGCAATATATGACACGATATGAGGCAGAACTAAAAAACACCTCAGCATTAGATCCACTGGATACGCCTTATTTGAAGCAAGTTCACCCACTAAGTCCACCTATGAATGGAGTCATTTTTGAACGAATGAAAGCGAAATACACCCCAGATTTTGCACGAGTATTGGATGCATGGAAATGGGAAAATGGCGTTACGTTTTCAGTAAAAATAGAAGCTAAAGATGGTAGAGCAACCCGCTATGATGGAATTAGTAAGATTGCCGAATACAGTTATGGATATAATATTCCAGAAAAAAAAGTACAGTTACTTACTATTCTTTCAGGACTACAACCTCGTGCAGATAACCAACCCCCATCAGAAAATAAATTGGCGATACAATATGCACAGGTTGACGCTTCACTACTTGGAGAGTATGAATTATCTGTAGATTATAAAAATAGCAATAATATTAAAATAAGTTTGCAGACGGATAATAATAGTTATATTGACTCATTATTAGATATAAGATATCCGAGTAATGGAAACAGAGCATGGTATAACTCTATATAAAGGTCGTAAGAAAATTAATGGTCTGGAGATATCTGAATGGTGGGTTCGTAAGCAAATAATGTTGAACTCAGAACCATCACGAGATTATGAATTCAATCTGGCAATCCATGAGGATAAGAAAAACAACAAACAGTTATTAAAACTTGTTATGAATTACAGTGTTGACATCTTACACGCTGACAATGCATTAACTGAACATGAACTGATGGCGCTGTGGGAAAGTATAACAGGGACAATTAAATATCATCCCACGCAGTGGTAAAGCAGATAATCAGAACAGTCTGGAGATATCGGAATATACTCGTGGTACTTCAAGTTGCATGGTACGCACAAGGCCCTTGTCGGAAAGGGCTTGGGCTACAGAACTCATTTACGTGCATCTTCAAGTTTATCGGGTATAGTAGATTAAACAGCAGATCACGCTAAGTACTGACCCGCTGCAAAATTACAGGTTTTATCTGACAGTCCATGATGATAAAAAGAATGGTGGTCAACGGTTAATACTTACGATGACTTATAGCATCAGACCTTCTGAATTCAAAAGAAGTCTTAACCGAACATGAACTGGTTGCCGTGTTGCAGCAAATGACCAGTACGCTGAAATACCCCCTCTCACAAAACATAAAGATAATGGTATCTCATTTATATCAATGACCGGGAATAGGCAACTATACTTTCATTTTTTAAATTATTTTCCTGTTGTAAATAAATCAGAGGTAAAAATTATGCCTGGGATCGTTTGTTTAGGTGATGCCACGACTCATGGTGGTAAGGTGATTACCGCAACTTCAACGCTTTTTATCAATGGCATTCAGGTAGCTCTCGTAGGTGATCTGGTTTCCTGCCCAAAGCACGGCGTGAATCCCATACAAGAAGGTGACCCGACAGCGACGGAAAAAGGTCGTAATGTCGTTGTTAATCATTGCCAATGTGCATGTGGCTGTAGGGTTATCAGTTCTCAACCAGAAAATAGTATCGAGTCATAATATGGGATGGCCTGTACCCGATATTCCAGAAAGAAAAATGCTACCTGAGCCTGTTTATCGACGCTGGATTATATTATTAATATCTATGTTAACAGTTGGTACTCTGTTTATTTTATCGGTCTGGAATTCTGCGACATACTGGGATATTTTTATTTATGGCGTTCTGCCAATGCTGTTTCTTTGGCTATGTTTGTTTGGTATTGCGCTGAACAAATATGAACAATCCGTTGCAGCCTGTATAAGTTGGGAGTCTGAAAGACAACAAGTTAAACAACTCTGGCAACACTGGAGCCAAAAACAACTGGCAATAGTTGGGAATGTTCTTTTTACACCGGAAGAAAAAGGCATGAGTGTTTTACTGGGGCCACAGGAAGAGATCCCTGCATATCCTAAAAAGGCACGACCGTTATTCTCTGCATCCCGTTATTCTCTTTCGTCTATATTCCATGATATTCACCAGCAACTGACACAACAATTTCCTGATTATCGTCATTATCTACATACTATCTACGTATTACAGCCTGAGAAATGGCGTGGAGAAACCGTGAGACAGGCTATTTTCCATCAATGGGACTTAGTACCTGAACGGACCAATACTCTTAATCAAATCCAGTCTCTTTATGATGAAAGATTTGACGGTCTAATTCTGGTTGTTTGTTTACAAAACTGGCCGGAGAATAAACCTGAAGATACGAGTGAACTGGTATCAGCACAGCTTATCTCCTCATCGTCATTTGTACGGCAGCACCAGATACCCGTTATTGCTGGTCTGGGGCGTGTAATGCCATTAGAACCCGAGGAGTTGGAGCATAATCTGGATGTGTTATTTGAATATAACCAATTGGATAACAAACAACTACAGCATGTCTGGGTCTCTGGTTTAGATGAGGGAACGATAGAAAACCTTATGCAGTATGCTGAACAACATCAATGGTCACTTCCTAAAAAACGGCCCCTACACATGATTGATCATTCCTTTGGCCCTACAGGAGAGTTTATTTTTCCTGTCTCTCTGGCAATGCTGTCAGAGGCTGCCAAAGAAACTGAACAAAATCATTTAATTATCTATCAGTCAGCACAGTATGCTCAGAAAAAGAGCCTTTGCCTGATTACCCGGAAGCTTTATTTAAGGACATGAGGAAAAATAATGCATACTCAGCGTTACGGTTTCTGGGGATATTTAATTCTGATTATTGGTTTGGCAGGGATTTGCGCTCTGTTAATTATTATTAATCAGGATGTTCTGATAAAGAGCGGAGTGTCTGCTCGTCTGATATGGGGAATATGGGCGGGATTATTTTCTCTTTTTTTACTTGGGGTTGTGTGTTCGCCGTTCTGGTGGATCCGGAAGCAAAGGAAAGCGCAATTTATTTACAGACCAAAAAATTCGGCAGAAAACGACCAACCCGTATCTTCTCCATCAGAGGATATTTTAACCGATCTCAGCTCAAATATTCGGTTACGCTATGGTCCGTTCTGGCGGCGTAAAGTCCGCCTGCTGCTGGTGACCGGCGAGCCTGAAGAGGCAGAGGCCATCGCGCCGGGGCTGACCGGGCAACACTGGCTGGAGGGCGACCACACCGTGCTGATATATGGCGGCAGGCCAACAGCGGAGCCTGATGTCACACTGCTGACCGCCTTAAAAAAACTGCGCCGCAGCCGTCCGCTGGACGGCATCATCTGGCCGCTGACAGAAGAACAAAGCCGCCAGACCGCACAACTCGACAAAGGCTGGCGCGAACTGATAAACGGCGGTAAGCGACTCGGTTTTCAGGCTCCACTCTATTTGTGGCAGGTCTGTGACGACGGTGATTATCAGACCGGACGCCCCCTGCAAAGCGTCGGCTGCCTGCTGCCGGAACGCTGTACCCCGGAACAACTGGCTGTAATGCTGGAAGCACAAACCCTGCCGCTGACGGAACAGGGCATGTCGCAACTGCTGGCGGATAACCGCCATGATTTCCTGCTGCGTCTGGCCCATACCCTTGCAGAGCGGGGTATCGCTCACTGGCAAAGCGTTCTGAAACCGCTGCTGGCAGGCGGCGCATTTTCTTCCCTGCGCCTGCGTGGCCTGATGTTCAGCCCGCCGCTTGCCGCCGTGCCGGAGGCCGCACCTCATGCGTGGCTGCCGTCACCGGTCTGGGCGGGCGTGACGGGTGATAACGCGCGCGGGCGCACGGTGGGTTTTCCGTGGCTGCGTACCGCACTGATGTCCGCTGTCTGCGTGCTGGTGATATGGGGGGCCGGAATGACGACCTCGTTCTTCGCCAACCGCGCTCTTGTTCAGGAAACCGGTATCCAGACGGCGCGTGCGCTCGATACCCGCCTGCCGCTGGCAGAACAACTGGTGGCGCTGCATACCCTGCAGGGCGAACTGGAACGCCTGCAATACCGTATCCGCGAAGGTGCGCCGTGGTATCAGCGTTTTGGCCTTGAACGTAACCAACAACTGCTCGCCGCCGCTTTTCCCGGCTATGCGCAGGCGGCAAACCGGCTGGTGCGCGACGTGGCCGTTGACCATCTGCAACAGCAACTTAATGCCTTTGTCGCGCTGCCGCCCAACAGTCCTCAGCGTACCGCCACCGGTGAACAACGCTATAAGCAGCTTAAGGCATTGCTGATGACTTCCCGCCCGGAAAAGGCCGACGCTGCCTTTTTCAGTACCACGCTGATGGCGGACGGTCTGCGCTACGAGAATATCCCGGAAGGTGTGCGGCAGAGCGTGTTGCCGTCACTGCTGACCTTCTGGACGGCGAACCTGCCGGAACACCCGCAGTGGAAAACATCGCCGCCACCGGAACTGACCGGCGCAGTGCGTAAAATCCTGCTGCGCCAGATTGGTGTGCGTAATGCCGAAAACACCCTCTACCAGAACGTGCTGCAACAGGTGTCCCGCAACTACGCCGTTATGACGCTGGCGGACATGACCGGGGATACCCTCACCGAATCTCTTTTCAGTACGGAACAGACGGTGCCGGGGATGTTCACCCGTCAGGCGTGGGAAGGACAGGTCAGGGAAGCCATCGAGCAGGTGGTGACGGCGCGGCGCGAGGAAATCGACTGGGTACTCAGCGACCGCCAGCAGGATACCTCTGCGGATATCTCGCCGGATACGCTGCGTAACCGTCTCACCTCACGCTACTTTACCGACTTTGCCGGAAGCTGGCTGGCGTTTCTCAACAGCATTCGCTGGAAAAAGGAAGACTCGCTCTCCGGCATTCTCGACCAGCTGACACTGATGGCCGATGCCCGTCAGTCGCCACTGATTGCGCTGACGGACACCCTCGCGTGGCAGGCGGCGGCAGGCAGGGAAAACCGTGGCCTGTCAGACTCGCTGGCGAAATCGGCACAGGAACTGTTTAACGGCAAGGAGAAAACGCCGCAGCAATCCCGTGAAGGCAACGAGCCTGTCGGGCCGCTGGATAAAACCTTCGCGCCGCTACTGCGGTTGCTGGGCGATAAGGCAGGAGGCGGTGGTGGTGATACGCAACTCAGCCTGCAAACGTATCTGACCCGCGTCACCCGCGTGCGTCTCAAACTGCAACAGGTGACCAACGCCCCCGACCCGCAGGAGATGACCCAGCAACTGGCGCAGACGGTTTTACAGGGCAAAACCGTTGACCTCACCGACACCCGCGACTACGGACGGTTAATCGCCGCCAGTCTGGGCGAGGAATGGAGTGGCTTCGGTCAGGCGCTGTTCGTCCGCCCGGTGGAGCAGTCGTGGCGGCAGGTGCTGACGCCTGCGGCGGACAGCCTGAACCGTCAGTGGCAGCGGGCGATAGTCAGCCACTGGAATCAGGACTTCGCCGGGCGCTATCCGTTCAAAGCCTCACAAAACGATGCCTCTCTTCCCCTGCTGGCACAGTATCTGCGCGATGACGGGCGCATCAACCAGTTTATCGCCGCCAACCTTTCCGGTGTTCTGAAACGTGAAGGCCGCTACTGGGTGGCTGACGCCATGAACACGCAGGGGCTGACGGTTAACCCGGACTTTATCCGCGCCCTGAACCGCCTGCGTGACGTGGCCGACACCGCCTTTGCCAGCGGCGATGCGGGAATACATTTCGAACTGCGGGCAAAACCGGCGCGTGACGTGATGAAAACGCATCTGGTGATTGACGGGCAGGAGCTGGAATATTTCAACCAGAAGGAACGCTGGCAGCGTTTCAACTGGCCGGATGAACAGTGGCAACCCGGCGCATCGCTGAGCTGGACCAGCACGCAGGCGATGGAACGCATTCTGGCGGATTACCGGGGAAGCTGGAGCCTTATTCGCCTGCTGGAACAGGCGCAGGTGACACCGGTGGACAGCAGCACCTTTAAGGTGGTGTGGAAAGCGCAGGATGGCCTGCCGCTGAATTACCTGCTGCGGGTTGAACAGGGTAAAGGGCCGCTGGCGCTGCTGGAGCTGAAAAACTTCCGCCTGCCGGGACAGGTATTTCTGACCGGCAGGAGTATGAAGGATGCGGAAGAGTATGGGGAAGACGCCGATGAGTGAACTGTTGCAAAAGCTGACCCGTAGCTGTTTTGCCGACCGGGATGCACTGGATGTGGCGCGAACACAGGCGGCGCTGTGGCAGACATGGCTGCTGCCGGTGACGGCAGACACGCCGGTCGGGGAAGACCCCGGCTACCACGACGATTTCCTGCGTATACGCGACGAAATGAACAAACTTTCCGGCACAGATACCGGCCTTATCTGCCAGCTTGCCGAATCCCTGCTGCTGACGCAGGCCAAAGACGTGCGCATCGCCACTTACTACATCTGGGCGCGACTGCACCGCGACGGTGAGCGCGGACTGGCGGAAGGACTGGCGCTGCTGACCGGACTGGTGGAACGCTTCGGTACGCAACTGCTGCCCTCGCGTCCGGCCAGCCGGAAAATGGCGCTGGAGTGGCTGGCAGGGGAAAAGATGCTCGACAGCCTTGCCCGCTACCCGGAAGTGGCAAAAGAGGATTTTGCGAACATTGTTGCCGCTCTTAATCAACTGACGGTTTCCTTCACTGCATGGCCCGAAGACCAGCATTCCCCCTCCCTGATGCCACTGATTAACGCGCTGGAATCACGTCTGGCGCAGTCGGGCGGGATGAACGCGGTGGTGCCGCAAAACAGCAGCAGCGTTACTGCACCGTCATCCCCGGTGGATGCGCCACAGGTACAGACCATCACCTCCGGGCGTGACCTGCTCGACCAGGCGAAAGTGCTGGCCCGTTATCTGAACGAACAGCCGCAGGGCTGGCTTTCGGCGCACCGGCTGATGAAAACCCTGCGCTGGGACACGGTGCATGAACTGCCGCCGGATGTGGACGGCAAAACCCGGCTGGCCCCGCCGCGCACCGAGTCACGCAACCAGCTTAAGCGGCTGTATGCCCAGCAGAACTGGACGGAACTGCTGGAGCAGGCCGACCTGATGTTCAGCACCGGCGTCAGCCATTTCTGGCTGGATATCCAGTGGTATCTGCATCAGGCGCTGACTAAGGCGGGCGTACCGTGGGACAGGTGGACAGCTGTTATCCGTCAGGACCTGGCGTTACTGCTGGAACGCCTGCCAGGGCTGGAAAATCTGGCATGGAACGACGGCACGCCGTTCGCCGATGAGGTGACGCGCAACTGGATAGCGCAGCAGGTCATGATGCGGGAAGACGGCGCATGGCTTGCGGGGAAAGCCGCTGTACCGACAGACGACGCCACAAATGACGTACTGGCGCTGGAGCCGGAAGCACTGGCGATGGCAGACAGTCAGGGCGTGGAAGCGGCGCTGGGCTGGATACAGACCCGTCCGGGCATCACCACGGCACGACAGCGCCTGTTATTGCGACTGCTGATGGCGCGGGTGGCGGAACAGTACGGTAAAAACGAGATGGCGCTCCTGCTGCTGGAAGAACTGGATACCGCCGCACAGGGAATAACGCTGACGCAGTGGGAGCCAGAACTGCTGTTTGAAGTAAAAGCCCGGCAACTGAAACTGCTGCGTCTGCGGGCGCACCGCTATGCGGATAAAGCCCTGCTGAACCGAAAAATGGAAATCCTGCTGGGAACGCTGGTGGCAATCGATCCGGCACGGGCAGCGGTACTGTGTGATACGCAACATAAGGACTGATGGCAATGGGAACAGGCTACTTTCTGGTCAGGGGGGACAAAACCACCTGCGGCGGGAAGATTATTGAAGGCGCGGACGACCATACGATCATGGGTATCCCACAGGCACGGGATATGGATCGGGTCACCTGCGGCAGATATCCGGGAATGTTTATTATTGTGGGCGGCGTGCCGGAAACGGATATTCACGGCAGGCTGATGGCGGGATCTCTGGACAGCCAGAGCAGTTGCCCGTGCAAGGCGCGGTTTATTGCGTCAATGATGGATGATACCTATGAAACGGATGACGGGGGAAGCGAGCCGGAACAACATGCGCAGTCGGCGAGGAAAAATCTGACTTCCGGTAATCCAGATAAAAAATACAGTCATCAGATAAAACTTCAACATGGCGAAAATAATGTTAGTGTACAGGACATACCTTATGTCTTTATCCTAAATAATAACATGTCTCTCAGTGGCAAGACTAATCAGGATGGCGAGACTGAGAGAATATATACAGATACTGCTCAAAAGGTAATTGCACTTACAGGAAAACTGGCTGATTCCTGGCTGAAAAGAGGGAAAAATTTTGGTTCATTAAAAGAAATTGACAATAGAAAGATCGAATTAACAACTGAAGAGAATGAACCTGTAAAATATGTCAACTGGATTAATGGGCGTGATTATA
The DNA here is from genome assembly GCF_003697165.2 of Escherichia coli DSM 30083 = JCM 1649 = ATCC 11775. Lineage (GTDB taxonomy): Bacteria > Pseudomonadota > Gammaproteobacteria > Enterobacterales > Enterobacteriaceae > Escherichia > Escherichia coli. The sequence continues at coordinate 1,036,278 of NZ_CP033092.2, read as the reverse complement.
TTGTGATTGTGGCGGCCAGAACAGCCGTAACAAACTGGATAGGAATGGAGGACTCAAAAGGAAATCAGTATCGATTTATAAATTGTGGATTAGAACAATTACAACAGTTTCCTCCAGCCAGTAAACAGGATTCCAGTTCGCAGCGAATTATGGTGGTTTTTTCGCTTGGGTATACGCAAAAAGATATTGATAGAATTAATGATTATACTAAAGCGCACGATGGAAGAATTATCTATGTCAAGAATAAGGATGAATTAGTTTCATTCCTGAATCAACGCAAAGAAAAAGGAAGAGTGATTAAGGAACTGGTTATTCTGTGCCACGGTGTTATTAAAACAGCTTCATATCATTATCATCATGAAGACAAGGATATTGAAAAAAATGGAATGTTTAAACATGAAGATATTGCAGCAGTTCACGAGTCAGTTTTTGATTATGATGCCCATGTGACAACATATGCCTGTCGGGCCGGTATCTCAGATGGTGATAAAGATTTTTCCGGGAAGGATGATGCAGGGCAAAAGGACAGCCCGGCACAGAAAATGGCTGATAACTGGGATGTCATGGTTAAAGCGTTTGAGATGAGATCGGACTACAGTCTGGCTTATGGGACAGGCAAGGAAATTAAAGAAGCTCAGGAATATGGTAGTGTGGTAGAAAAATATAAAAAAGATATAGATATGTATAATAAAGAAAAAGCAAAGGGGAATACTGAAGTTTCCCCTCCAGTGAAACCAGAGGGATATGATGAGAAATCAAAACGCCATGCAGATGTTACTACCAGAGACAAAAATGAAAAGTCTGGCGGAGGACCAATAGCTCCTAATGGTGCATGGCATATGCCAAGAACAGGGGATTCGCCGAAAGGGCTGAAAAGCGGGTTACAGGATTATCAGCCTGAGGAGTGGGTTCAATAATGTTCTTAAAAAGAAAATGGTATTACGCAGTGACGACATCTGTCGTCATTACTTTGTGTGGTGGAGGATATTATATGTACAGGCAAGAATATCAGATGGTTGTCACTGTACCAACTGCTGACGCGAACGATCCCAACTGGCCAAATAAAAGGATACAGTTTGATACCAGCGAATGGCTACAGCAACTTCAATATATTAAAATAGATGATCATTATATATTGAATACTCAATATACTCCAATTGCTAATTTGGATGACTTTGGTATTACATTAAAATTACAGAACGCATTAAATGGGTCGGATAAAAGACTTCCTGCACTATATGGCCTTGCTGAGATGGATGCTCAGAAATTTAAAGACCTGATGCGCGGTAAAATTAAATGTGAATATCTGAGGACGACATTTGATGCGGAAACATTAAAGCCTGTCAATGATTATTTCCTTATTTCTTTTACTTATAAAGATAAGTGGTATGAATTTGAGACAGAAAGAAAAATATCTAAAACAAGTGATGATGGGTATTTTTTGTGGGCATTTGATAATACTGTCCACGAAGCAGGCTATTGGCATAACACAGATCCGGCTGCGTATTCCTATAGAGATTACCAGAATGGTAAGGCTGTGAAATAAGTGTCAGGATACTCAGGCGGCGGTACTGTGCGATACGCAGCTTAGTTTGGATTACTGATTGTATTGTGGCCTATATTGAAGCAGCTCAGCAGGAATTTGTTGAGAAAGCCAGAGAGACTGCAGATGATATCTGGGACTTGGGAACTATGTGGGCAAAAAATGTGCTAATTAAAGGAAGGGAGGTACTGGAGCATGAGGTGAAGTAATATCTAAGAGAAAATCTTGATAATATAATTAAGTGGGGACTAAATTAGAGATGAATATTCAGGCAATAAAAGAAATGGTAAATTTAATTTGTAGTTTTTTATTTATATTCTTTCTGTCCTCGGCTTTTGTTTCTTTTGGGTGTTATGCTATTTATGAATTGTTTTTATGGAATGATATTATTGTATATAGCTGGGGATATATATTAATTGTCTTTTTACCTTTCACATTATATGTAATGTCGTTTGAGATTTTGTTTTTTGCTATTAGTGGGCGACGATTGTCTAAAGTAACAATGGTGCGCCTTTGGTTGATAATTAAAATTATTATTGCTTTCTCTATTTGCGCAGTGTTGATTTTTTCTTCAATTTACAAAAAAGAATTATTATCTAGAAATTATATTGCTTGTAGTGGTATCCCGTCTGGGTGGATGCCGGGTCTGGCAACGAAATACGTTAAAGAAAAATCATTATGCGAAAAAAATGGCAATAATTAAATCAATGATGAGGTTATGATGTTTTATCTAAAAAACAATAGAGTAGCGATGTATCAGTAACAGTTAATTTTATTTTCAGTGTGAGATTGCTTAATCTTACATGGCAAATAAATCAATGTCATGTAAAACGAAATGTAAATATCACACACTATATTAAAGATGTAATACCCAGGAAGATGAAGTAACTGACCGGCAATACTATAAGCAAAGTAGTCATTGTTTATTTTTAACAGATGATTGTAATGGTTTTTTAATTGCGCTCATCTTTATGGGTTATTGTTGTTTTTTACTGGTGTTTTATGAACTGTAAAATATATTTTCTTTTTACTGTTATCTAACTTTTTAGTTAAATGGGAAATAACTCTCTGAATGGACGACCTGACCCAACGCTACTATGAAGCCGAAATGCGCTACCTGCGTGAAGCGGGTAAAGAATTCGCACAGGCGTATCCCGACCGTGCTGCGATGCTTAATCTTGATAAACCCGGCGCACGCGATCCCTATGTGGAGCGCCTGTTCGAGGGCTTCGCTTTTTTAATGGGCCGCCTGCGCGAAAAGCTGGACGACGATCTGCCGGAACTGACTGAAGGGCTGGTCAGCCTGCTGTGGCCCCACTACCTGCGAACCATCCCGTCACTTTCCGTGGTTGAACTGTCGACAGATCACCGGCAGATGAAGCAGAGCGAAACGCTGAGCGATTTTCAGGTATTGTCGCGCCCTGTTGGCGAGCGCAGAACCCGCTGCGTCTACAGTGCCACGCGTGATATCACGCTGCATCCGCTGGCGTTGCCGGACGTGTCATTGCAATATGAACCGGACGGACGCTCGGTTATCCGTCTGCGCTTTGCGTGCGGCCCGCTGGTTGGTGACTGGTCGCAGATCGATTTATCCCGCCTGCCGCTCTATCTCAATGCCGACAGCCCGGTAGCCTGTGCGTTGCACCGGGCTTTAACGCTTGGCACGCAGCAGTTCTGGCTGCGTCTGCCGGGGCAGGATCGCCGGATGCTTGGCGCACACTTTTCCCCGATGGGCTTTGAGGATGATGACAGGCTCTGGCCAAAAGGTGAGTCAGCCTTCAGCGGTTACCAGTTGCTGCTGGAGTATTTCACCTTCCGCGAGAAGTTTATGTTCGTGGCGCTGAACGGGCTGGAGCAGGTTGCATGGCCGGAGGGGATAACCGGCTTTGAGATTGACGTGGTGCTGAACGAGAACTGGCCTCACGACCTGCCGTTTGACAGCGATAATATCCGTCTGCACTGCGTGCCGGTCATCAACCTGTTCCCGCTCGAAGCCGATCCGTTACACCTTTCGCCACTGGAAAACGAATTTCTGCTACGCCCGATGCGCATTCAGGACGGGCATACCGAGATTTATTCCGTCGACAACATTATTTCTTCGCGCCATACCGGCAGTCAGGCATATGTCCCCTTTTCCAGCTTTCGTCACCGGGGCGGGATGCTGCGCCACGATGCGCCGGAACGCTATTACCACACGCGGGTAAAGCGCGGCCCTTCCGGCTTGCACGACACATGGCTGATTCTGGGCGGCGATGCGTTTGATTCCGACCGGATGCTGGAGGATGAAACCCTGTCCTTAAGTCTGACCGGCACCAACGGGCAGCTTCCCCGTAAAGCCTTACAGAGCACCCTGCTCGATACGCCAGTTCATGCCTCACAGAACGTCCTGCGGGTGCGCAACCTGTGCGCCCCGACGCAGCCCTGCTATCCCCCGGCGCGTGACCGCTTCCACTGGCGGGTGCTCAGCCACCTCGGTTCTAACTTTTTATCGATGATGGATAACGCCGAAATTCTGCGCGGCACGCTGGCGCTGTACGACTGGACCGAAAGCGAGATGAACCGCCGTCGTCTGGAGGCGATTGTCGACGTTCAGCACAGCCTGATACAGCGTTTTGAAAGAGGCTTTCTGCTGCGTGGCGTGGATATTCAGGTGACGCTGGACAGTAACGGCTTTGCCGGAGAAGGTGATATCACGCTGTTTGGTGAACTGCTGCACCGCTTCTTCGCACTGTATGCCGATATCCACTTATTCACTCAACTGACCTTAATTCTGCAACCCACAGGAAAGTGCCTGCAATGGACAGAGCATCACAGCCAGCGCGTACCGGGCTGACCGACCGGCTGGCCCCGGATATTGCGCGGATCAATTTTTACCGTTTTTGCCAGTTGCTGGAACAGAGCCAGCAGAAAGCGCCGCTGGGCAGTACCGACAACCCCGCCGCCGATGCGGTGCGTTTTCGCCCCCATCCCGGAATGGGCTTTCCGGTCAGCGAGTTAAAGAACGTTGAACGTGACGTGGACAATCCCGACGCGCCACCCACGGTGCGCACCACCTTTCTCGGCCTGTACGGCGTGGATTCACCGCTGCCCACCGCCTATCTGGACTACATTACCCAGCGTCATGACGGACATGACGCAGTGATGGCGTTTCTCGATATTTTTAACCATCGCTTTATCACCCAGTATTACCGCATCTGGCGCAAATATAACTACCCGGCGTCGTTTGAAGCAGGTGCCGTGGATGACATTTCCCGTTGTCTGCTGGGGTTAATCGGGCTGGGTATTCCCGGCAGCGAGAACCATATCGCCACGCCTGTATCCCGTTTTCTGGCCCTGCTCAGCGTGATGCGCCTGCCCACCCGCACGGCTGAAGGCGTCACGGCACTGGTGGGGCTGCTTGCCCCGCTGACGAAAGCCACGGTGGTGCCTCACGATCCGCAGCCTGTAATTCTCCCGGCCCCTGCGGGTCTGTCAAAAAATTCACGCATCAGCCTGAAAACGCGAACGCTGCTGGGGCGTACCGGTACCGACGTCAACAGCCAGTTGCTGCTGAAACTGTATACCGAAGATGCCGCAGAAGCACGTGGCTGGCTGCCCGGCGGGCAACTGCACAGCGATTTGCTGGTGCTGCTGCGCGTTTATCTGGGCTGGCGCTGTCAGGCCCGTCTGCAACTGACGCTGCCCGTCAGCCTGTTGCCTGCTGCCCGGCTGGGAAAACAGCGTGTACAGATTAGCCGTACCGGCATCCTTCGCGCCTCCTTTGCCGCGCCCGCGACCGGAACAGTGACGGTCAGTCTGGGGCGTTATCAGGGATTAATACCCGCTTTTTCCATTCGTAACAGGGAGAGTATGACTCATGTTTCCTATTCGTTTTAAACGTCCGGCGTTGCTCTGTATGGCGATGCTGACGGTTGTTCTGAGTGGCTGCGGGCTGATTCAGAAAGTGGTGGATGAATCGAAAAGCGTGGCCTCAGCCGTTTTCTACAAACAAATCAAAATACTGCATCTCGATTTCTTCTCCCGCAGCGCCCTGAATACGGATGCGGAAGATACGCCGCTTTCCACGATGGTGCATGTCTGGCAACTGAAAACCCGCGAAGATTTTGACAAGGCGGATTACGACACCCTGTTTATGCAGGAAGAGAAGACGCTGGAGAAGGACGTACTGGCAAAACACACCGTCTGGGTAAAACCGGAAGGCACGGCATCCCTGAATGTGCCGCTGGATAAAGAGACGCAGTTTGTCGCCATTATTGGGCAGTTTTATCACCCTGATGAAAAAAGCGACAGCTGGCGTCTGGTGATCAAAAGGGACGAACTGGAGGCCGACAAGCCGCGCTCGATTGAACTGATGAGAAGCGACCTGCGACTGCTGCCTCTCAAGGATAAATAACCGATGTCGACACCTTCCTTATATGAAATGCTGACGTTCAGTTTCAGCGGCGAGTTACCGCTGGAACAGATCAGCGAGCGGGATCAGCTTATCCTTTCCGTGATGGACAATATGCAACGCATTATCAACTGCCGGGCAGGCACGCTGGCGCATTTGCCGGATTACGGTCTGCCGGATCTCAGTCTGATCCATCAGGGGATGGCTGCGGGTATTCATGGCCTGATGCGTCAGATTGAAGAAACACTGCTGCGTTATGAACCACGCCTGAGTCAGATACAGGTGGAATTACTCCCCCAGCCCCGTCCGGGGCATCTTAATTACCTGATCCACGCGCAGCTTCCCGATACCGGCTGGATACGCTTTGATGGCGTATTTTCTCCGGAAGGACGAATTGTTCTGCGTCATCTCAAACAGCAGGAGCGGGCGTACTGATGGCAAGTAACGCGAATTTTATCAGCCAGTTCGTCATGGGCGGCGATCCCTGTACGTATAAGGAATCCGGTGAACTGCAGGCTGAAATGAGTAAACTGACTCACCCGGCCCGGCCAGACGTGGACTGGCGCCAAGTGGAAAAACTCAGCCTCGCGCTGTTCCGGCAAAATGGCGTGGAACTACAGACGCTGGTCTGTTACGTACTGGCGATAACCAGACGGCAGGGGCTGGCAGGGATGGCAGACGGACTCGGTTCACTGGATATACTGCTCCAGCGCTGGGCTGACTTCTGGCCGGTACAGGTACATTCCAGAATATCACTGCTCAGCTGGGTCACAGAAAAAATGCAGCAGGCACTGAGAACGCTGGATATTCAGTATCAGGATCTGCCGCAGATCTACCGTTGTGTACAGCATCTTTCTACCATAGAAACCACGCTGCAACAGTGTGAACTGTGGCATATGACGAAGCTGGACGTATTGTCCGGGCAGTTTCGCAATACCGCATTGCGTCTGGAACGGCTGGCGCCTCAGGGAGCGGAAACCACTATCACTCCCCCTGAATTACCCCGCCGGGAAATGAATCAACCGAAAAAGTCAGAGGAAAGTCCACAGCCGGTTTTTGCAACCAGATCCGTTCAGCAAAACGATAAGGATGCCAGTCCACCCGTTCCATCCCCTGAAATCTCCCGGCAGCGGACATGGCCGATATTTATGGCCGGAATGGTTGTGATGGCCGGTCTCGGCGGAACAGGATTATGGGGCTGGTCGCAGCTTAATCAGCCGGACGCGCTAATCCAGCGAATACAACTGTCTGTCATGCCGTTGCCGCAGTCGCTGGAGAGCGGCGAACTGGCAAAGCTGGATGTAAAGGATAAGGCGCTGCTGGCTCAGGACAGAACAATTGCGGCAAGTCAGATGCAACTGGAGCAGTTAAACAAATTGCCTGCCCGCTGGCCACTGGAGCAAGGATATCGCCAGCTACGCCAGCTTGATGCCCTGTGGCCGGATAATCCTCAGGTCAGGGCGCTGAACGCGCAGTGGCGCAAACAGCGGGAGCTGAGCGCCCTGTCTGCTGAGGCACTGAATGGCTATGCTCAGGCGCAGAGCCAGCTACAGCGCCTGTCGGCGCAGCTGGATGCACTGGATGAACGTAAGGGGAGATATCTGACCGGTTCGGAACTAAAAACGGCGGTGTACGGCATCCGGCAGTCGTTAAAGGAGCCGCCGCTGGAAGAACTGCTTCGGCAACTGGAAGAGCAAAAACAGACCGGAGAGGTTTCGCCAACGCTGTTGACGCAAATTGATACCCGGTTAAATCAGTTGTTGAATCGCTATGTCATTTTACTGGATACGAAGGTGGAACAAAGTCAGTAAACATCGGGGGATTTATGTACCAATAAGGGATATGTGACCTTGCCATTTTTTAAAATGGAGTCTCTGTGTACAAAAAAAGAGAGGAACAGGCCATTCGATCTACTCGTTGATTCACATCAGATAATGAGTGTATATTTCGGTAGATAGCTTGGGTTCGGGAACAGTGAATACCTTAAGTTTCAAAAGATTGGATTAACCTCTTGACTGTGGCCCCCGCAACCAATTTATTAGAATGCTGACAAACCGCAATGTGTTCTACAAATTGCGGTTTTTTTGTATTTAAAATCTTTGTTCGCTGAACTCACAACACGTTTTTTATCTCCCTTCCTGCGAAGTAATCAATTATCGACTGGGCAACGTGTATCCCGGTTTGCTGGTATGACTCAACGGTGGCGGCCGCGATATGCGGCGTTGTAATGATATTTTTGGCATGTAGCAGTGGGCTAAATTGCGCCAACGGTTCAGAGCTAAACACATCCAGCGCCGCAAACACATTTCGTTCTTCAATCACCTGAAGTAAAGCGCCCTCATCCAGCAACTTTCCCCTTGCGGCATTGATGATCAGAGCACCATTGCGCATCATCGACAAATATTTATGACTAATGAAGTTCTCCAGCTCAGAAGAAAAAGGCAAAAGAACAATGATGACATGCGACTGCATAAAGATATCTTCAATTGATACAAACTGAACTCCAGCTTTGTCAGCAACCTGATAGTCGGGTTGTTTGTCAAAAGCTAAAAGCTCAACATCAAAACCGGATAACCTTTTCGCCAGAGTTTTACCTATATTACCGTAGCCAACCAGGCCAATCCGTTTCCCTTGTAATTCACAGCCATGCGACTCACCCCAGTAGCCATTTTGCATCGCATGATAGCTGCCAGGGATATTTCTCATGCTCGCGAAGATAAGTCCAATGATAAATTCCGCAACCGCATTTGAATTAATCCCAACCGCATTATTGACAACAATACCGGATTGCTGTGCCGCACGAAGATCAATATTGTCTATCCCCGTCCCGAATCTCGATATTATTCTCACACCAGGCAGCAATGATAGCGTGTCCGCCTGATAACCATCTTTTCCGGCGATGACCGCGCAAATAGATTCTCGTAATGCAGTGGATTCTGATTTAAGCAGATGCTCCACATTATTCTTAATAATAAGATTAAAATTATTCTCTCTTAGCAACTTGCTGGCGGAAACACAGCGTGCTGAAAAGCTGGGGAAGGTGACCAGAACATTTTTCATAGCGGACACTCACTTCAAAGAACGCCACCCCAAAAGATGGCGTGACCGGTTACTGTATTTATATTTTGAAATTATGAATTTGCTTTAATGCCGAGTGCACCTCCTGGATGATATAAGCCGAAATCAGCACGAGTAAATTTTTTCAATTCAGAGAGTGCAAGCGCCACCGCATCACCAACAACCAGAACAACAGTCGACGAGCATGACGGTGCTAAACCTAAATTATCCGCCTCACTTTTGACGGGGATTTCAACAGATAAATCACAACTTATCGCAAGCGATGAGTGATGACTGCGGGTAAAAGAGATCAAATAATTACCCATTTTTTTCAAACTAGGCAGTGTCGCCAGGATTTCCGCCGTCTCACCACTGTTTGAAATAAGAATAACAACATCGTCTTTCGCCACCATTCCAAGGTCGCCGTGTACCGCTTCCGTACCGTGAACAAAAAACGAGGGAGTTCCGGTACTGGCAAAAGTTGCTGCGAGTTTTCTGGCAATAATACCGGACTTACCAACACCAATAAAAACAACTTTTCCCTGACAAGATTGTAATACTTTAATTAAATTAGCGAATTCAGAAAGTGGGGAATAAATAACCTCTTCTACTGCTTTAAGTTCGTTATGCATAAAATGTTTAATGAGATAGATAAGATCCGTGTTATTCATTTTTATTCTCCCTGATTAATATTTTTAATTACACTCACAAGACGCGTAAGCCCCATATATAATTTTTCTCGACCGCAGGCCAGGTTCAGACGAAGGTAGCCCTCCCCCTCCGTTCCATAGACATGCCCCGCCATAATGCCCACTTTGCCTTCATGAATTAATCGACTGTAGAATTCATCAAAAGGATAACCAATAGCAGAACAATCTATCCAGGAAAAATAGCAACCATCAGCTGGCCTTACGATCAATTCTGGAATATTTTCATTCAGATACTGCTGGGTGAATTGAATGTTAGAGGCAATATGTGCCTTTAATGACTTTAACCATCCCTCACATTCGTTATAGGCAATAATAGTTGCAATTATATTCAGTACTGATGGGGAGTTTACAAAATCGCGATACCTCGATATCGTTCTGAACTTATGATTAAAATTATCGTCAGTTGAAATCATATACGATCCTGTTAGTGCAGGAACATTAAATGTTTTCGATATCGAGTTAAATACTACTACTTTTTCTTTTTTTATTTTAAGCGCGGATGTAAAGCTACGATTAAAAACAAAATCACTATGGATTTCATCTGAACATAACCAGACATTATGCCTTGTACAGCTTGCAGCGATTTTATGCAGTTCTTCTTCCGACCAGACTGTTCCTGTCGGGTTATGAGGATTACATAATAACACCATCTTTGCGCTTTTAATCTTAAGATCAAAATCTTGCCAGTTGATAGCGTAGCCCCCCTCATTTTTTATAATCAAAGAGGCTGTCAGAATATTTCGCTCGCTATGTTTAATTACATCAAAAAATGCATTATAGACAGGTGTAAAAACGAGAATATTATCACCATGCGATGTCAATAACTCTATTGCTTTTGCAATAGAGTACATCACACTGGGGCTATAGGTTATCCATTCAGGTTTAATATCTGTTTGATATTGTTGATAATACCAGTTTACTATCGCATTCAGATATTCACCATGTTGCCAACGACTGTACCCTAAAATCGGGTGTTCCAGGCGTTTTTTTAATGCTCTGGTGATAGCGTCTGGTATCGGAAGATCCATATCTGAAATAGAGAATGGTAGTACATCTTTTACACCAAATCTGTCCTCGCAAAAGTCCCATTGGGTACAATATGTTCCTTTGCGGGAAACAGGAGTATTAAAAACATCCATCAGTATATCCCCATATAGTTATCCATATCCCGACGCAGGGCGATGACTTTAGTGCCGATAATGACTTGTAGGGTATTTTGATCAAGTTTAACAACCGCAATCCCGCCAGCTCTTTTTATTGCAACTTCGTCAATCAATCCCATATCTGCGATTGTTAAACGTAAACGAGTTACGCAATTATCCAGTGACTTAATATTCTCTTTACCACCAAGTGCCTTAACCATCTGCTCCGCCGCTTGCAGCTCTGATTTATCAGGAGTTGGGATATCCGCTATAGCCGTATCTTCGTGAACGTTCAGCGTGACAGGATTGGACTCTTCACGGCCTACGGTCATCAGGTTAAATTTAAGAATGGTCCAACGGAACACAAAGTAATAAATGAAGAAATAGGCCACTTCGACACACACCGCGATCGGCCAACCTGTTCTTGTGCCACGCAATACGCCAAAGCTAATAAATTGAATCAGATCGCCAGTAAATCCCATCTTCACGCCCATATATGGCAGAACCATGTTAGCGAATCCATTCATAAAGGCATGGAAGACAAACAGCAGTGGACTGACAAATAAGAACAGAAACTCAATCGGTTCGCTGACGCCGCCAATAATCACCGTAAGCACCCCGGAAATAAGCAATGCTTTGATAGCCTTTCTGTTTTGAGCATGAGCAGTGCGATACATCGCCAGCGCGGCACCAGCCAGACCATACTGAATCATCAGTTTGCCCTGCTCCATTTTCCCCGCCAAATCCAGCGGAATGACCGCATTCTCTTTAACGTATGCCATAAACATGTTCAGGGTGCCGTAATATTCTTCGCCGCCAATCACAGCCGAACCGCCGATTGGCGTAAAGCGGAAAACTGACGTCACCAGATGGTTTAAGCCAAAAGGAATCGTCACACGTTCGGCAACTGCATAGAAGAAATAACCAACAGGACCGGAAGTTGAAATCCAGTGTCCAATGAGCATGAAAAGATTGAAAAACGGCGGCCAGATAAAAGGAATGATCAGACCAAATCCACTCATCACAATCAGTGTAATGATAGGCACCAGACGTGGGCCGCTATAAAAACCTAATGATTCTGGAATGCGTAAATTAACGATCTTTTTATACATGCTGGCGACTAATAACCCAGCAACAATTCCCCCCAACACGCTGGTATTGTAGGACTGGATCCCCAGAATGATGGTTTGCCCATGTGTCGACATTTGGTCAGCAACGACCAATAAGTCGTGCTGTTTAAGATAAAAGTTCGTTCCCAGATGCATCGCCATAAAACCAATTAAGCCAGAAAAAGCACCATAGGCTTTATCCTCTTTATCTTTTAATAATCCTAAGGGAATCGCTATCGCAAACAATACAGGTAAATTAACAAAGGCAAACAAACCAAGACTAACAATGAAATCAAGTATGGTTTTAATTATTGGAATAGCCAGAAATGGAATTAACTTTGCCATATCATCACTGGCTAAACCACTTCCCAGCCCTAGCATCATGCCACATACACTTAGCAGAGCAATGGGATACATAAATGCCTTCCCCAGGCTCTGAAAAAAACTCCAGGCTTTCTTTTGTTTCATGTGGGTTATCTCATATAAATGTTATATATAATTAGTCCATTAATACTTTGGTACGAATAGAGAGATATAATTTTTCTTCTAAAATTAATTCATATTTAAAAGTGGCATACAGATACCGTTCAATTTCATGAATTGCGCGCTGTAACAGGATGTCCTTTTCAAGAAACTGTTCATAGATATCACCAATATCTTTCTGTTTTATTTTTTCATTGCATAACACGCGACTTGAAAAATATTTAAGGTGCATCATAAATCTGGAATAGTTAAATGAACTTCTGTCCACCTTTCTGTTATAAACAACTTCAATAAGCTCCGTGATTATTTGCGACAACTCAATAATCCGTACTGATTCATAATCAACTGAATTTTCATAATTATTTAAAATATGCAATGCTATAAAACCAATCTCATCATCAGGAAGTTGAACGCTGAATTGTTCATTAATGATAGTTAATGCATCGCGACTTATCGCATACTCTGCTTTGTACAACGCTTTGATTTCATCAAGGAAAACATTATTAATTTGTATACCTGAAACGACTCGGGATATTGCATTCGAAATGTGATCCGCAAGAATCAATAGTAGCGATGGATTGAGATTTTTTTCGAGATTTTTCTCCGCATATTGCACTATTTTTTCGGCAACAAACACATACTCAATATCTACATGTTCAATCAATTTATAAAGTTTGTTTTTTTGTTCATTTCTGACATAAAAAATCCGGTTAGCCGGATGCTCAGGGACCGACATTCCATATTTTTTGTTGTAACCGACGCCAGGCCCAGAAATGATAACCTCCTGTCCATTCATCGATGCCTGTACACAATTATTGTTCATGACTTTTTCGATGATCATTCCATGGCTCCAAAAAAAAAGGCAAGGCACGTCAGAAGTAATAACTACTTCAAACATTGCCTTGCCTGATTTAACAGTTACAAGATGATTAACTAATGCGTATACATTACACGGAATTGTGCTTAATTAAAGAGATGGTCGGCTTATTTTTCAAGCCGACATTCAAATATCCGACATCAGTCACAAAACCAGCGTCTAATATTCAGGTAAATGTTATCTATTCAACGAAATATAAATTCATTGAATAAATAAAAACATTATCCCCTTCTCGCCAGCGTCGCCCCATCGGCAAAATACGCTTTAATTCCCGCAAGAATAGACTCCGCAACTTCCTGCTGGAAAGTCGCCGTTTTCAGTTTACGCTCTTCCTCAACGTTACTGATAAACGCCGTTTCGACCAGAATGGAGGGAATATCTGGTGCCTTTAGTACGGCAAACCCGGCCTGTTCAACTTGATTTTTATGCAGCTTGTTGATTTTACCGAGCTTATTCAGCACCGCTTTACCAAACTTAAGGCTGTCGGCAATGGTCAGCGACTGCACCATATCGAACATGGTGTGGTCGACATAGCGGTCACCGCTTTTGCTTACGCCACCAATCAAGTCCGAGGCGTTCTGGGTTTGTGCCAGATATTTTGCCGCAGTACTGGTTGCGCCTTTGGTTGAGAGCGCAAACACCGAGGAACCGCTCGGCTGGCGACTGGTAAAGGCGTCGGCATGGATAGAAACAAACAAGTCAGCGCGCTGTTTCTGGGCTTTTGCTACGCGCACTTGCAACGGAATGAAGATGTCTTCATTGCGCGTCATGTACACCTTCATATTGCCCTCTTTCTCGATCAGAGAGCGCAGACGGCGAGCTATTTGCAATACCACGTCTTTTTCGCGCGTTTTGTATTTCCCCACCGCACCGGAGTCTTCGCCACCGTGGCCAGGGTCAAGCATAATGACAATCGGACGATCCCGCCCAGCTTTACCCGGTTGTGGACCACTTTGTGCTGGCGGCACCTGCTTTTCGAGGTCGCCTTTGTTGTAATCCTCCAGCAGCGCCAGCAGCGGGTCCTGCATATCCTGTGCATTGGCCGGATAGAGGTCCATCACCAGACGCTCTTTAAACCCGGCGACCGGCGCAAGGGCAAACAGCTGCGGTTTTACGTTTTGCTTTAATTCAAAAACCATACGTACGGTTTGCGGGTCAAATTGCCCGACGCGCGCCGACTTGATGAACGGGTCGTCAGCGCGGATTTGCGCAGCCATCCCCTTGAGCACCGAGTTCAGGTTTACATCTTCGATATCCACCACCACGCGTTCAGGATTACTCAACGCGAACTGCTTATATTTCAGCTGACGATTTGATTCTACCGTCACGCGGGTGTAGCTGGACGCAGGCCAGACGCGCACCGCCACGACCTGGCTGACCGCAGCCAGGCTGACCTGACTTACGCTCAATAGCCACATGGCACCCGCGCCTTGCAGTAAACGACGACGGCTGATTGCAGTGTTGGATCCTGACATGCCTCTCCCGAGCAAAAGAAATCTAAGCTGTGTAACAAGTAAACGACCAATTTGACCGGAAACTTTAGCGAAAGACGCATAATCTGTCATCTATAAAACGGTAAACATTCTTTTTATATTCACGGTATTACTGATAAAAAACTCGCTCCCGCATAAAATTTACACTTGCACCCTGCGAAAAAACAGAATAAAAATACAATAATTTCGAATAATCATGCAAAGAGGTATACCGTGGTAAAGGAACGTAAAACCGAGCTGGTCGAGGGATTCCGCCATTCGGTTCCCTATATCAATACCCACCGGGGAAAAACGTTTGTCATCATGCTCGGCGGTGAAGCCATTGAGCATGAGAATTTCTCCAGTATCGTTAATGATATCGGGTTGTTGCACAGCCTCGGCATCCGTCTGGTGGTGGTCTATGGCGCACGTCCGCAGATCGACGCAAATCTGGCTGCACATCACCACGAACCGCTGTATCACAAGAATATACGTGTGACCGACGCCAAAACACTGGAACTGGTGAAGCAGGCAGCGGGAACATTGCAACTGGATATTACTGCTCGCCTGTCGATGAGTCTCAATAACACACCGCTGCAGGGCGCGCATATCAACGTCGTCAGTGGTAATTTTATTATTGCCCAGC
The DNA here is from genome assembly GCF_003697165.2 of Escherichia coli DSM 30083 = JCM 1649 = ATCC 11775. Lineage (GTDB taxonomy): Bacteria > Pseudomonadota > Gammaproteobacteria > Enterobacterales > Enterobacteriaceae > Escherichia > Escherichia coli. The sequence continues at coordinate 1,020,849 of NZ_CP033092.2, read as the reverse complement.
CGCTGGGCGTCGATGACGGCGTGGATTACTGTCATAGCGGGCGTATCCGGCGGATTGATGAAGACGCGATCCATCGTCAACTGGACAGCGGTGCAATAGTGCTAATGGGGCCGGTCGCTGTTTCGGTCACTGGCGAGAGCTTTAATCTGACCTCGGAAGAGATTGCCACTCAACTGGCCATCAAACTGAAAGCTGAAAAAATGATTGGTTTTTGCTCTTCCCAGGGCGTCACTAATGACGACGGTGATATTGTCTCCGAACTTTTCCCTAACGAAGCGCAAGCACGGGTAGAAGCCCAGGAAGAGAAAGGCGATTACAACTCCGGTACGGTGCGCTTTTTGCGTGGCGCAGTGAAAGCCTGCCGCAGCGGCGTGCGTCGCTGTCATTTAATCAGTTATCAGGAAGATGGCGCGCTGTTGCAAGAGTTGTTCTCACGCGACGGTATCGGTACGCAGATTGTGATGGAAAGCGCCGAGCAGATTCGTCGCGCAACAATCAACGATATTGGCGGTATTCTGGAGTTGATTCGCCCGCTGGAGCAACAAGGTATTCTGGTACGCCGTTCTCGCGAGCAGCTGGAGATGGAAATCGACAAATTCACCATTATTCAGCGCGATAACACGACTATTGCCTGCGCCGCGCTCTATCCGTTCCCGGAAGAGAAGATTGGGGAAATGGCCTGTGTGGCAGTTCACCCGGATTACCGCAGTTCATCACGGGGCGAGGTTCTGCTGGAACGCATTGCCGCTCAGGCGAAGCAGAGCGGCTTAAGCAAATTGTTTGTGCTGACCACGCGCAGTATTCACTGGTTCCAGGAACGTGGATTTACCCCAGTGGATATTGATTTACTGCCCGAGAGCAAAAAGCAGTTGTACAACTACCAGCGTAAATCCAAAGTTTTGATGGCGGATTTAGGGTAAGCGATGAAAATCGCCGGATGCGACATGCGTAACACTCGTGCGTCGCATCAGGCAATTACGTTTATCCCCGTGAACTAAACAACGCCGCCAGACCACTGCGCCGCTCAGTACGAGTGGCGATTGCCGCACTTAATATGCGCTCATCGGCATACAGCGACAGACGGCGACGCGCGCGGGTCACCGCGGTGTAAACCAGCTCTCGCGTTACTACCGGCGTGCGTTGACTCGGTAAAATCAACGCCGCATGGTCGAACTCCGATCCCTGCGATTTATGTACCGTCATCGCCCACGTCGTTTCGTGCTCTGGCAGGCGACTCGGTTGCACAGACTTAATATTGCCGTCCGGCATCGCAAACCAGACGCGCGTCCCCTGCCCGCGATCCAGCGCAATACCAATATCGCCATTAAACAACCCAAGCGCGCTGTCATTACGGGCAATCATCACCGGTCGGCCTTCGTACCAACGAGAGTGCGGATGACGATGAATTTTGCGCTTCTGTTGCATAAACTGCTCAATTCGCTCATTCAGTCCAGCCACGCCAAACGGCCCTTCCCGCAGGGCGCACAAAAGCTGGTACTCATTGAACGCCTGAATGATTAAATCCGGCTCGGCACGCGCTTGCAGCAGATCCAGATAACGTCCGTAACCCGCAAGAGCTTCCTCAAGCATCGCAATATAATCTTCGCCGCTCTGTAAAAGTCGTTTTTCGATATCAGTAAAATCCTGCTGAAAAACGGTTTTCACTGCCGTTTTATCACCACGGTTAATCGCCGCAGCTAACTGACCAATGCCAGAATCGCTGCCGAAACGATAGCTTTTTTGCAGCAGGCAGAGGCTGTCGCGCAAAGATGCCGCTTCTGTGCCAGTTCCTGCTGGAACGTGGCTTCCCGTCAGGCGGCTCAACTGCCCGGCACGCTCGGCGGTAAAGCCCGCGTTGGCATAAGCGCAGATATCGCCCAGCACAGCCCCAGCCTCAACCGAGGCCAGTTGATCACGATCGCCGAGAAAGATCACTCGCGCATGATCGGGCAAGGCGTCGATCAGTCTCGACATCATAGGAAGATCGATCATTGACGCTTCATCTACCACCAGCACATCAAGATGCAGCGGGTTACCGGCATGATGACGTAAACGCTGGCTACCCGGCTGCGCACCCAGCAATCGGTGCAAAGTGCTGGCATCTTCCGGAATGCGTTTCTTTTGTTCATCGGTCAGCGGTAATTGTCGCAAAGCCTTGCCGAGAGATTCGGTTAAGCGCGCGGCAGCTTTACCCGTTGGTGCAGCCAGACGGATACGGCAGCGTTCGCCGTCGGCCATCTGAATTAAGGCTGCCAGCAACTTCGCTACGGTGGTCGTTTTACCGGTGCCAGGACCGCCGGAAATCACCGAAATCCGCCGCGTCAGCGCCACTGCCGCCGCAACTTTTTGCCAGTTAATTTCATCGCTTACTGGAAAAAGTTTGTCCAGGGTTTGCGCCAGTAGAGCTTCATCAACCTCAATGGCATGATTCACTTCGTTGAAAAAGCGTGCCACTGTGCGCTCGTTACACCACATGCGATTCAAATAAAGACGATCGCCACAGAGGATCATCGGCGTTGGTTCATCTCCCCGGCTGACCGCTTGTGAAGCCAGCAAGCATTCTTCCCAATTTTGTAGTTCACCGATTTCACTGACACAGGTCGCCAACAGCGGATGCGATGCCTCGTTATTTTCCAGTCGTGAAAGCGGCAAACAAACGTGTCCCTCTCCGGCATCATGACTTAATAGTGCCGCCGCGAGGGTGACGGCAGGATGTTCATCTCCCGCCACGGTCAGGGCAAACTGCACGTCCAGCGGGCGTAGCTGTTTGTGCTCCACAGCTTCCAGTAATTGCTTTTGCAATTTCATTACGCCTCCTCCAGGGTCATACTGGCAAACATCTCATCCATCAGGTCAATCAACCCGGCGTTGGGTCGGGTCGCGTAGATCCCTTGTTGCGGATGTTCTTTATCAACGCCACGCAGGAACAGATAAATAACGCCGCCAAAGTGGCGCTCATAGTCGTAATCAGCAATACGATGGCGCAGATAACGGTGCAGCGCCAGGGTATAAAGCTGATATTGCAGATCATAGCGGTGTGCCTGCATTGCCGCTGCCATAGCCTGTTGGGTGTAAGCCGAACTGTCTTCACCCAACCAGTTGGATTTATAGTCGAGCAGGTAATAACGCCCTTCGTGGCGGAACACCAGATCGATAAAGCCTTTTAACATGCCACGTACCTGCATGAACTCCAGCGGCGGGCAGCCAGCGGATAGCGGGTCAAACTGGCGAATTAGTGCATCAAGCTGGCTGGCGATAAGCGGTTCACTAATCGGCAGGTAAAACTCCATCTCCACCTGTTTATCGCGATCGGAAAGCTGATTCAGGCTAACACCCGTTTCATTGAGAGGTGCCTGGAGGACAGCCGTGATCCACTCAGTCAACACCAGTTCCCACTGCGGTTCAAAGCCACCGAGCTCCAGTTTTTCCTGTACCCAGTTCGGGTCAATCGGCTGGGTAAAATCGAGGTCTTCAAACAAACTGTGCAAGAATGTCCCCGGTGACGCACCGCGCGGGAACTGATGCGGTGTTAACGTCGGTTCTTCAACGACGCTGACCACGCCTGCGGCATCAACATCCAGCCGTGGCATCAGATCCTGAGCGATACCGTGACCACGCTGCTGCAAACCGGAGTAGCTGGTGACACGCCAGTTATCGCCGGGCAATCGTTGTAGCGTCCTCGCATTCAGTTCTGCAGTTAATGCATCATTAACCTGCCAGGGCTGGTTATCACCAATTTGTGCCGTTTGCCAGGCAATATCATCATTGCACAACGCTTCAATACAGGTACGAAGCCCTGCCGCATCTTGCGGTTCTCCTTTTTGCAGCAAACGCCCGAGCGCACTTTGGTGGACGTCGGTATCACCTTTTTTATCGCCACGACGGCGCACCAGCGGTGCAACGCCGAGACTGCAATGCCAAACCGAACGCGTCAGCGCCACGTAAAGCAAACGCAGATCTTCCGCCAGACGTTCGGCCTCCGCGAGGTCGACGCTTTCTGGCGCAGCATTAAGATCCAGAACGGCCTCAAACGAGTGGCGATCGTGATAAAACGCCTGATCCTGGACGCGGAAATTGGTAATAAATGGCAACCAGACCAGCGGATATTCCAGCCCTTTTGATTTGTGTATCGTGACAATCTGCACCAGATGTTTATCACTTTCGAGGCGCATTTGTTGGCTGGAGGCATTACTGTCTGGCTCGAGGATATGTTGCGATAACCAGCGTACCAGCGCATGTTCACTTTCCAGCTGCGTTCCGGCTTCTTGTAGCAGTTCGCTGATATGCAAGATATCGGTAAGACGCCGCTCACCGCCTGCCGTTGCCAGCAAGTTTTCTGCAATGTTACGCGCCGACATCAGCGCCCGCAGCATCGGCATAACGCCACGTTTGCGCCAGATTTGCCGATAACCATCGAACTCTTCGACGACCGCATCCCACGCATGTTCGTCATTATTCAGCGTTTCAATATCCAGCGCATTCAGCCCCATCATTGACGTTGCCAGCGCACTGCGCAGGGTGTTCTCACGTTCGGGCGTCATCACCGCCTGCAACAGCCAAAGCATCTCCTGTGCTTCCAGAGTTTCAAAAACACTGTCGCGGTTCGAAAGGTAAACGGAAGGGATTTCCAGCAGCGTTAAGGCATCGCGCACCTGAGCGGCCTCCTGGCGGCTGCGCACCAGCACACTGATGTCCGAAGCACGCACCGGACGCGCATCGTCGCCGTTCATCAGCAACGCTTCGCCGCGTTGCCCGGCTTGTAGCCAGTCGCAGATTTGCGCAGCACATACCTGCGCCATGGTACTTTGATAGTCGCCAACGCCGCAGCTTTCGCCTTCCATCAGCCACATTTTCATCGCAGGCTGCGTTTCACCTTTAAATACAAAACGTAACGCCTGATTTTTGCCGGCAGATTTCACAGGAATAAACGGTATTTCACGAAACATGAACGCGTCATCAGTCTGGCTGAAAAGTTTGTTAACGCTGTTCACCATTCCCGGTGCGGAACGCCAGTTGGTATCTAAGGTGTAGTGAGCATGAACTTCGCTACGCGCCTTCATATAAGTGAAGATATCCGCACCCCGGAATGCATATATGGCCTGTTTCGGGTCGCCAATCAGCAACAATGCGGTTTCCGGCTGATGGTGCCAGATACGGCGAAAAATTCGATACTGTTGGGGGTCGGTATCCTGAAATTCATCGATCATTGCCACCGGGAATCGCGTACGGATCGCCGCTGCCAATACCTCGCCGCTTTCACTACGCAGCGCGGAATCGAGCCGACTTAACATGTCATCAAAACCCAATTCGCCACGGCGGCGTTTTTCACGCGCTACTGTTTCGCGGATCTCAGCCAATGCGCGAGTGATCACCAGATCGCGGATCGACAATGGTTCTGCAAGCAGTTGATCGATCGCCTCAAACAGTGGATGTCGCGGGGTTTCCCCCCCGGCTTTCGTGCGATCTTCTAAGAAACGCTGAGAGAATTTTTCCAGCGACTCCGGCAACTGATAGCTGTTGGTCTCTTCTTCTGCCCAGGCGCTGATCTTCTCGATCCATTTAGCCTGATTGCTACGGTTAAACTTGCGTCGATCAATACCAGAAGATTCGATCAGCGCATCCAGTTCACCCACTGCGTCGCGCCACTGCTGTTTTACGGCATCAATACGCGCCACAATTTGCGCGTGGCGGGAAGCCAGCGTTTCATCATCGGGGGGCGGTGCTTTGATAACCGGCGCTTCGCCTTGCAGATAACGATTAATATCGCGCAGCAACGCCTGCGGCCCTTTCCAGGTTTCAAAGACGACCTGGGCAATTTCACGCGGCAGCGGGTAGCAGTGGCGACGCCAGAAATCGGCGCAGGCCTGGTAGCGTAGCAGAGACTCATCTTCAATCAGCTGCTGCTCAAACAGCATGCCGGATTCAAAGGCATTCAGGTTGAGCATGCGCTGGCAAAAGCCGTGAATAGTAAAGACTGCCGCTTCATCCATCTGCCGCTCGGCTAACAACAACCACTGCGCGGCTTGCGCTTTATCGTCGATCTCTTCCAGCAGGCGTTTGTACAGTGGATTGTCGGTGGTTTCACGCAGACAGGCGATGCGCAACTCGTGGATATTGCTACGGATACGACCACGCAATTCTGCCGTAGCAGCCTCGGTAAAGGTCACCACCAGCAGTTCTTCAACGGTCAGCGGGCGGGGAAAGGCGGCAGAACCGCCTAGTCCAAGTAACAGGCGCAAATAGAGCGCCGCAATCGTAAAGGTTTTGCCTGTGCCGGCAGAGGCTTCAATCAGGCGCTCGCCCTGTAAGGGCAAGCGCAAAGGATCTAGTGTCTCGGCGACATCACTCATTCTTTTCACTCATCAGGGGCATTGTTTGCTGCAACGCGCTGACGTTCTCCCACACTTTCCAGCCTTCAGGATGCACATATTCGGCTTTCCCGTTCTGGCTGCCGGAAATCTGCGACAGAATAGCCATACCTTGCGGCTCGACCACCGCCTGATGGAAGAAATCAGCAAGTTTTTGCGGCGTCAGCAGTTTTATCTGGGCCACGATTTTATCACGCGAATCGAAGCGCATATTGCCGCGATCGAAATCTTTACTTAACTTCGATGCTTCTTCGCCGAGCGTTTGCGGTGCCTGCAGCATCTGAGTAATTACCGCCTGCTGGATTTGCGCAAACTCCTCTGGCTTCATCGCCCGCAATTTTGCCTCTGCGGTTGGGAAAAACGCCTTGTAACGCTCCCACAAGAATGAAGGCTGTTTATCATTGCTTTGCAAAAGGAAGCCCATGCCCCACTGACGCCCCACGCTCATTGGAAACGCAAACACGGCATAGCCCAACTGTTCTTCGGTACGCAACTGATTGTAGAACCACGGCTGTACGATCTGCCCCAACAGAGAACTATACGCTGAGCTGGTGTATTCATCGTAGCCAGTCGGTACAAATACCGCTGCCAGTGCGGAGTCGGTGCTGTTACCAGCTTTTTCAAAGATGACGGATTGTTTTTTATCGACCACGACATCTTTGTTACGACACCACTCTGAACCATCAGCGCCCAACTGTTTTTGCACATGGCGTGCCAGCGTTGTTGCCTGGGCTTCAGTCATGTTGCCGATAACCATAAACTCTGGTCTAGCCCCTGATTTTAAGGTGTCGCGATAGGCCAGCACCTCTTTCAACGTAATGGAGGGCAAAATTTTGCGCCGTTCATCTCGCGAGAAGTACGGCACTTGCGAGAGCATCTGCGCGGGCATAATCGCCTGCTCAAACGCTTTGCCCTTTTCTGCGGAATCCATCATCTGGTTATACCAGGACTTCGCCTGCTCAAGCTGATCTTCCGTAGCGGTATAGCTAAAGTAGCCCTCCAGCAGAGCCTGGAACAGCTGCGGCAGGCGCTGAGTGTAACCATTGGCATTAACCATAAGGCCGTTGTTAGCATTGGTGGAAAAACTTATGCCACCAACCGACGCCTGGTTGCTTAACTGATCAAGCGCCAGCCCTGCGAGATAATCATTGAGCGCAAACATCACCTGATTGCGGGCGCTGTCCATGGCTTTCGGATTACGCAAAATCAGGCTGACATCAGCTTTGGGCTCGCTGGCAAAATAACGGCTTGGCGCATACACCACGCGCAGATTCGACTCATCAACAATCAACTCTGGATGGTCGTATTTCTTCTCTGACTTAATCAGCGAGAAATCGTCAGGAATATAGGGGTTAAGCTCCGGTAAGGAGAGCGCAATATTGGCGGCTTTTTTCTGCCAGTCCGCGAAAGTTTGTTCGCTGATTTTATCGACTTGATACGGCGCATCGACAAAATAAGCCGTTTTATTGTGCGGCTCTTTCGGGCTGATATACCAGATACGCGCATTCTGCGGCGTCATCATCGCCAGACGTTCTTTTACTGCTTTAGCATCGTACCGATCGGCAATATTGACTGCATCCAGTGTATGCTCAACAGGAACGCGAATCATGGTATCTGCCAGCCATTCGACGTAATCCATATCACGGGTGATTGACGGATAACGGAAGTCGATATCCAGCACATTCGCCAGTTCATCGAAGTATTGTTTATCGATCCCTTTTTCACGTAACAGATTGAGATAGCTAAAAATGGCCGCCACAACCTGATCGCGATTCGCCAGACCTTTATCGGTTAAAGACGCAAAGATCGCTAATACGCCGCTGTTGCCGTTGACGATAGGATCGGAATTGGCGCTAATACCCTCAACTAATCCCTGCTTTTGCAGCCAGTCAGAAAGTGTACCAGGGCTGCGATTACCAATCAGATAGGTAATCAATTCATCCGTTTTACTACGGAACTTCGCTGAATTGTTATCGATGCGAAACTCAACGCGCAGAACTTTACGCGGCAACGCCGGGACGTAATGAATGATAATGCCCTTTTGCGCGTCGGTGACTACCGGCACGGTGATTTCCGGTTTTTTGCTCTCTTTGTTCGGCACGCGACCAAAGGTGTCCGCCGCCATTTTCGCCAACTCCGGCAACGGTTTATTGCTGTAAATAACCGCCTTCATCAGATTGGCGGAATAGTACTTCTCGTGGAAATCTTTCAGCGCCTGCTGTACCGGATTACCTGGTTTGTCGCTTAAAGTTTCGAGGTTACCACCAGAAAACTTTGAACCGGGGTGTGCCGGGTTAATGGTTTCTGCGCTGACCTGTGCCATGCGCATCCCGTCACGCGTACGCGCCATGGTTAATTCGGCATTCACTGCATTACGTTCACGTTCGGCGTATTTCTTGTCGAGCAAGGGTTCTGCAATAGCGTCCGCCAGGCGGTCTACCGCACCGGGCAAGGCGTCGTTCTCAACTTCCAGATAGAAAGCCGTGCGATACGGTGCCGTGCTGGCATTGTGACTGCCGCCGTGCATTTTGAGATATTCGGCCAGACTGTCAGCCTGCGGGTACTTTTTCGACCCCATCAGACTCATATGTTCAAGGTAATGTGCCAGCCCCTGGTACGCCTCAGGATCTTCCAGCGACCCAACGGGCACCACCAGCGCCGAGAGCGATTTAACTGCCTGCGGATCAGAAACCAGTAAGACCACCATACCGTTATCCAGACGTATAGCCTGATACTGGCGGTTATCTTTATCACTTTTACGGATGGTTTCCTGAATCGGCTGCCATCCCGTTTCTGCCTGACTTAAGGGTGCCCAGAGGGCAACAAACAACAATAATGCTTTGAACCAGATGCTGCGGGGCATTCACGGACCTCATAATCAACTTTATTTTCTGGCCAGATTCAACACGTTAACGCAAATCATCTGCCAGAATTTAATCTTGTGCTGCACGAGTCAGCCTATGTCTATATAACCATCAGTCCGTGACTGGTGCGCATCATAAAGTAAGCGGATAGATTGCGCAATTTTTATACAAAACTCATGACTGATTAAAGCGAAACAGCGGTAACAGGAAACGTTGCGACTGTTCAACGATAGCCTCCATTGTCTCTGGTGTTAATTGCCGCCAGAGCCGTTGATACCAGATATCATCACCTTCGCCACGCACCATCATGTTGCCTTCGTAAGCCTGAAGGAATTTCGTACGGGCTTTTTGCAACGTGGAATCGTCATCCAGCATGGCATCGTTTTGCGCGTCATAACAGGTTTTTAGCCACGCGCCGCCACTTTCAGGTAACACCAGCAATGGCGCGGACATTCCTTCACGATACCCCTCAATCAGTTGTGAGAGGTAATGCAAAGCCTGTTCGGCTGCAAGCGGCGGAAAACGCCACTCGCCGTCTTTGCGTAGAAAAAGGCGACTTTCACCATTACCACCGCTGGCACAGTAGACAAGGTGTTCCAGCCAAAGTTGCATTCCCTGCGCCACACTTAATAAAGAGGGACGCCAGCGCAACAGGCCATCCGGCTGCACCTGCGGCAACCAGCCAGTTATCTGCACACCGTTGCAGGCGAGATCAATCTCCATACTCTGCCCTGGCTGGCGACAGGCAATGACTCTGTCGGCAAGTTGCTGCATCTCCTGACACTGCGTTTCCCAGAAAATTTCACCAAAGGCACCATACGGCAAATCACCTGCCGCCCGGAATCGGCGGAACAAGCGTTCGGCATCATCCTGCTCAACCAGTACATTTAATAACTGCTGGTTGATTTGATAACGACTAAGCCCTTCAAGAATAAAAGGTTCAGTGTCGGGAATTTCGCTGTCTTCGGTACGGAAGTTCACCTGCAAACGCATCTGGAAAAACGCCCGCACCGGATGTGCCCAGAATCGTTGTAGCGTTTCCAGCGGCACGGTTTCCGGTAAGGTAAACGGCAGCGGCTGAACAAATTCAGAATGTGCTTTACCAGCCTGGCTGGCCGCAGGTAGCCACTCGCGCGCATAGCTTTGTAAGTTACCGGGCTGGTAGTTTTGCGGGTCAAACGGCATCCGGGTATGGTGGCAAGTAAGATGCGCTTTTACCCTTGCCTCGCTTTCATCACAGTTAAGCGCTTCATCGCCCGGTAGATAATGGCTTTGCCCGATGTAGTCGATCAGTTCCTGCACCAGTACCGACGGGAAACGTTCACTGTTATCCTGAATGGAACGCCCGATATAGCTGATATAGAGTTTTTGCTGCGCGGAAATTAACGCTTCCAGGAACAGATAGCGGTCGTCATCGCGACGGCTACGGTCGCCACGCTTCGGTTTCTGGCTCATCAGATCAAAGCCCAATGGCGCAAGCTGACGTGGATAAACGCCGTCGTTCATTCCCAGCAGGCAAACCACTTTGAACGGAATTGAACGCATTGGCATCAGAGTACAAATGTTAACCGGTCCGGCGAGAAAACGCTGGCTGATACGTTCTTGATCCAGGCGCAGTGCCAGTTCATCACGCAATAGTGACAGCGGCACCGCGTCGCCATACTGCGCGCCTAAACCTTCGGAGATAATCGCCTGCCATTGTTGTTCGATCAGCGTCATCGCCGCTTCGGTTTCCGCATCCGGCAGGAAAAAGGCGTTGAGCATATCGCGACAAACCGGCAACCACTCTTCCAGCGGACGCTCCTGCGCCAGCCCGCGACGCCAGATATTTAGCTGCATTAGCAGTGAAGCCAGATGCCCCACCAGTTCTGCAATTAAGCCGCTCGATTCATCATAAGGTAGAACCGATTGCCACTCGCCCTGCGCGCTCTCCATCGCGTAGCCCAGCAACATGCGCGTCAGGCCAAACCGCCAGGTGTGTTGACCGGTAGCGGGAAGTTCCAGCTCGCGAACGTTGTCGTCATCTATCCCCCAACGAATGCCGGATTCGTTGACCCACTGACGTAAATAACGCAGCCCTTCTTCGGTGATGTCAAACCGCGCTGCCAGCACCGGCACATCCAGTAATGCCAGCACGTCTTCCGACACAAAGCGGCTGTCTGGCAGCGATAACAGGCTGATAAACGCTTCAAGTACAGGATGCGACTGCCGCGCCCGACGGTCGGAAATGGCGTAAGGCAGGTAACGATCCGCAGGTGCACTACCAAACACAGCCTGAATAAACGGACTGTAGCTGTCGATATCAGCCACCATCACGATGATGTCGCGCGGAGTAAGTGTCGGGTCTTCCTCCAGCATCGCCAGCAGGCGATCGTGTAAAACTTCAACTTCACGCTGCGGGCTATGGCAAACGTGGAAGGTGATACTGCTATCCAGTGGATCAAGCGGGCGTTTGTTATCGCTACGGGAAAACTCTTCGATGTTCACACCAGCAACGGCGCGGTTTTCCAGTTCCAGAATGTCAGACTGAATATTATGCAGCAGGTTATCTGGCGTCACATCGACAAAAGCGTCCAGCTCCTGGCTGCTCTCCAGGTCAGAAAGGAGATAAATGTAGTCGCGCCCAAGCTTGCCCCATGAAGCCAGCAGCGGGTTGCCGACATCCTGTTCACCATCGCTGTTAAAGAGCTGCCCGGCATTTTCGCTGTCGCGAAATAGCGGTAATTCGCGATCTTCAAAACTGTGTCGGCGCTGGCGAGTCAGTAGTTTCGCCAGATAAGCGGGATCTTTAATGTCGCCCCAGTAATAACGGCAGGGGTTGGTAAACAGGAGATGGATTTCAATATGTTTACCCAGCGCCTGTAGCGCCTGGAGATAAACAGGCGGTAACGCGGAAATACCGCATATAAAGACGCGCGAAGGTAACCCCGGCGGGCAGGTCGTCGCGGACTCCAGCGTTTCGATAAAGCGCTGATAGAGATTGGCGCGGTGCCAGCGCGGTTGCCCAAGTTCGTCGGTATATTCCACCAACGCCTTCCACAACGGCGCTTGCCAGGCCTGTGCTTCTCCCAACCCTTCTACCAGATGTCCTGTTTCCCACTGTGCCAGCCAGTCCGGACGATAGACCAGATACTGGTCAAACAGGTCCGCCGCTTTTGAAGAAAGCTGGAACAGTTTTCGCTTGTCACTATCGTCAGTCAGATAATGCCGCAACAGGGTAAAGTCTTCGCGCTCCAACAGTTGCGGCAGCAGAGTCATCAGTTTCCAGCTCATGCTCTGTTTGTTAAAGGCGCTCTCTTTGGGGATCTCCGGTAACACCCGGACGAACATATCCCAGATAAAGCTCGCTGGCAGCGGAAAATCAATGTTTGCCGCAATACCAAACTTTTGCGACAGGGTCATTTGCAGCCACTGTGCCATACCGGTACTTTGCACCAGAATCATCTCTGGTTCGAAAGGATCGTCCAGCCGTTCGCGTTCGACAATAAACTCCATCAACGCTTCCAGCACGTCCAGACGATTGGAATGGTAGACCCTTAACATAGCGGCTCCTGACTACTGACGATTCGGGCAATGCAGGCGGGTCATCTCGCCTTCTCTGCCCCCGGGTGAAACTAGCGTAACGCTGATGCTGACACATCCCGCCTGCGATGTCTGCATTCGGTTGACCTGCCAGTTAGCAGGTGGCGAAATCGCGCGCAGTTGCGTTTGCTGCCAGCCATGCCGCCAGAGCTGTTGGTACTGGTTTCTGCTGGCAAGACTGTTCATTAATGTTCGCTGGAAACCCGATAACGCAGTGACAATCATCACCATCAACACCATCGCCAACATTACCTCCGGCAGACTAAAGCCTTGTTGATTCCTCAGGGAAGCTGACATAACGCCCTCTCTTTCAGCGGACAAAAATCGCTCCAGCCGCGTGGCGAAAAAACAATGTTTCCATCGATGACTTCGCCTGTTCGCCACAACGAAACGCCTTCATAACCAGCAATCAATAAGGCTTCATTATCTGCCAGTAAACGCAGACAAACCCGGGCACCGGTGGCAGCATACAGTAAGCACTGAACTGCGGGCTGCGTCTGCCAGGAGTGCATTTTTCCCCACTCCAGCGCCGACTGAACGATGGCCTGGCGGCGCAATGACTGACTTTCCATGCTCACGCGAGAAGCAAAACTGCGATCCTGCTGACTCATTCCTTGCAATAGCAAGCTACCCAAAATCAGCAGCATCAGGACCAGAGCCAGTGACGAAACACCCTTTTCGCGGTTCACAGGTTGGATCCTGTCACGCTATAGCTGGCATCCACCACGGTTTGCGGATCAGCCTTGCTGGCAGCGTGCATATTAACCGTCAACACCGGCGAGAAGCCGCTGACATCCTGACGTACGACCTGAAAAGTGTCGATAATGATGGCATCCGGATTAGTGACTTTATCCCAGCCCTTACCTTCACAGGATGTCGCACCGCGTAGCGTTTCCAGCACATGCTCCTTCAGACGAAATCCAATCTGGTCGGACTCTTTTACCGGTTCGCGATCCCAGATACCATTACTGTTCGCATCCCACTGCACAATGACACAGTCACCCTGTCCGACAATTTCCAGCCCTTCGCCCGTACAGCTGCCATGGCAATAACCCGCCCTCTGGAGATGCTTCGCGACGGTAAATACCCGCAGCCAGATTTCATCTTCCAGCGCCAGCTTACGGGTGTTCGTTAAACTTTCACGCTGTAACGCAGGCAGAAAGCGTGCAGCCCCCAGCAACAATACGCTACTGATCGCCATAGCAATCAACACTTCCAGCAGAGAAAAACCTTGCTCTTTTACAGGCATCCTTCTGTTTCTCCTTGCTGACAAAGCCGGAGTCTTCCCCACGGCGAAACCACCAGCCACCACTCGCCCGTTGAGTTTTTGAAGCGAATATGCCCGGCCCATGCGGTATTGCGCAGGCCAAAGAAAGCAAGCGAAGGTGTCAGGTCGCTCATTTCGACTTCGGGCCAGCGCGGCACAAAGACCAATGGTGAACTGCCATGACAGGTATTCGCCCCAGCAACGGAACTCACAAGGCACCATAACGTCCCCTCCCTGATAAGACTGATACTGTGGTCGCGGTTATGCCAGTTGGCATCTTCACGTAAATAGAGCAAATAGTCCCGCGCCTGGCTGGCGGTTTGCCAAAGCCGTTGCGACTGCTGCCAGTATTGCCAGCCATAAAGCCCACTTGCGCTTAGCATGACCAGAATCAGCATCGCGACCAGCGTTTCAATCAGCGTATAACCACGTTGTGTTTTCATGCCGGCAGTATGGAGCGAGGAGAAAAAAAGACGAGGGCCAGTTTCTATTTCTTCGGCGCATCTTCCGGACTATTTACGCCGTTGCAGGACGTTGCAAAATTTCGGGAAGGTGTCTCGAAGAATTTAACGGAGGGCAAAAAAAACCGACGCACACTGGCGTCGGCTCTGGCAGGATGTTTCGTAATTAGATAGCCACCGGCGCTTTAATGCCCGGATGTGGATCGTATCCTTCAATCTCAAAGTCTTCGAAACGGTAGTCGAAGATGGATTCGGGTTTACGTTTGATAATCAACTTCGGCAGCGGACGCGGTTCGCGGCTTAATTGCAGATGAGTTTGATCCATATGGTTGCTGTAGAGATGCGTGTCGCCACCGGTCCAGACAAAATCACCCACTTCCAGATCGCACTGCTGCGCCATCATATGCACCAGTAACGCGTAGCTGGCAATGTTGAACGGCAGGCCGAGGAAGACGTCACAGGAGCGCTGATAAAGCTGGCAAGAGAGTTTGCCGTCTGCCACATAGAACTGGAAGAATGCATGGCACGGTGCCAGCGCCATTTTATCCAGTTCGCCTACGTTCCACGCTGAAACAATAATGCGACGGGAATCCGGGTCGTTTTTCAGCTGGTTCAGTACAGTAGTGATCTGGTCAATATGACGACCATCCGGCGTTGGCCAGGCGCGCCACTGTTTACCATACACTGGCCCGAGGTCGCCGTTTTCATCGGCCCATTCGTCCCAGATGGTGACATTGTTTTCGTGTAGATAAGCAATGTTAGTGTCGCCCTGCAGGAACCACAGCAGTTCGTGGATGATGGAACGCAGGTGGCAACGTTTAGTTGTCACCAGCGGGAATCCATCCTGCAGGTTAAAACGCATCTGATGACCAAAAATGGAAAGCGTTCCGGTTCCGGTACGGTCGTTTTTCTGTGTGCCTTCGTCGAGCACTTTTTGCATCAGTTCTAAATACTGTTTCATGGTTCCTCAGGAAACGTGTTGCTGTGGGCTGCGACGATATGCCCAGACCATCATGATCACACCCGCGACAATCATCGGGATGGAAAGAATTTGCCCCATGCTGATGTACTGCACCCAGGCACCAGTAAACTGCGCGTCGGGCTGGCGGAAAAACTCAACAATGATGCGAAACGCGCCGTAACCAATCAGGAACAAGCCTGAGACAGCTCCCATTGGGCGCGGTTTACGAATATACAGGTTGAGGATAATAAACAGCACCACACCTTCCAGCAGCAGCTCGTAAAGCTGTGATGGGTGGCGCGGCAGCACACCGTAAGTGTCGAAAATGGATTGCCACTGCGGGTTGGTTTGCAGCAGCAAAATATCTTCTGTACGGGAGCCAGGGAACAGCATGGCAAACGGGAAGTTCGGGTCAACGCGGCCCCACAATTCACCGTTAATAAAGTTGCCCAGGCGCCCAGCACCAAGACCAAACGGAATGAGTGGGGCAATAAAATCAGAGACCTGGAAGAAGGAACGTTTAGTACGGCGGGCGAAGATAATCATCACCACGATAACGCCAATCAGGCCTCCGTGGAAGGACATGCCGCCGTCCCAGACACGGAAAAGATACAGCGGATCGGCCATAAACTGCGGGAAATTGTAGAACAGAACATAACCAATACGTCCACCGAGGAAGACGCCGAGGAAGCCCGCATAGAGTAAGTTTTCAACTTCATTTTTGGTCCAGCCACTGCCCGGACGATTCGCCCGTCGTGTTGCCAGCCACATTGCAAAAATGAAACCCACCAGATACATCAGGCCGTACCAGTGAAGCGCCACGGGTCCTATTGAGAAAATGACCGGATCAAACTCCGGAAAATGCAGATAGCTACTGGTCATCTGTCACCACAAGTTCTTGTTATTTCGCTGAAAGAGAACAGCGATTGAAATGCGCGCCGCAGGTTTCAGGCGCTCCAAAGGTGCGAATAATAGCACAAGGGGACCTGGCTGGTTGCCGGATACCGTTAAAAGATATGTATATGATCCGCGCTATAACCCCCCGCGAATCAGCCCGCCCATGCCGCGACGCTCCATAAAGGCAGCAACCTGATGGCGAACTTCGGTCGCCAGTTGCGCTTCCAGACTACGCTGCGCAAGATTTTCTGCTTCAGCAAAATCAATGCGCCGCAGCAGGTATTTTACGCGCGCTACAGAACGTCCGTTCATAGACAGATGGCGATACCCAAGCCCAATGAGGATTGCCACGCACATGGGATCGCCCGCCATTTCACCGCACAAACGGAGATCGATTCCATGTATTTCCGCTTCCCGGGCGATCATCGCCAGAGCTCGTAACATTGCAGGATGAAGACTGTCATAAATGTTCGCCACCCGGGTATTGTTGCGATCAACGGCCAGGATGTATTGAGTCAGATCGTTGGTGCCAACAGAGATGAAATCGACCCGCTTTGCCAGATGCGGCAGCATAAATACCATTGACGGCACTTCCAGCATGATGCCGATACGTGGTTTGGGAATTTCGTAACCGATCATCTCCTCGACTTCACGTCCGGCACGTTCAATCAGGCGGCGTGCTTCGTCAACTTCATCGAGGCTTGTGACCATCGGCAACAGAATATTCAGGTTGCCCGTAGCGGCATTAGCACGCAGCATCGCCCGCACCTGGATCAAGAAGATCTCCGGCTGATCGAGCGTAATGCGAATCCCACGCCAACCCAGGCATGGATTCTCTTCGCTAATCGGCATGTAAGGCAGCTGCTTATCTGCTCCGACATCCAGCGTACGCAAGGTGACGGGTTTATCATTAAACATTTGCAGCATCCCCTGATACTGCGCCACCTGTTCTTCTTCCGACGGAAAACCACTTTGCAGCATGAATGGGATTTCAGTGCGATAAAGTCCTATGCCATCAATACGGCTGCCCAGTTTTTCTTCATGTTCCGGGCTTAAACCGGCATTGAGCATGACTTTAATGCGTTCGCCGCTTTTTAACTGGGCGGGTAAATTGACGTCATCTTCCGCCAGACGGCTAAGCTCGATCTCTTCACTAATTAGCCGCTGATATTCTTGCAGCAGTACCGGTTCCGGATCGACCAGCAATTCACCGCGATAACCATCGACGATCAGCGTCCGACGATGCAGTACCGAAGGCTGAATATCCGCGCCCATCACGGTAGGTATCCCCAGCGCACGTACCATGATCGCAGCATGGGAGTTGGCAGCGCCATCGCGCACGACAACACCGACTAAGCGATCCTGGGGCAGCTCAGCAAGCGTTGTCGCTGACAGTTCATCTGCCACCAGAATGAAACGTTCCGGCCAGGCGTTCGGCCCTTGATTAGCGTCATCAAGATGAAACAGCAATCGCTGACCCAGCGCACGTAAATCGCCAGCCCGCTCTTTGAGATAGTTATCGCTTAGCGCGGCAAACTGTTCGGCAAATTTTTCAATGACCGTTTTTACCGCCCACTCTGCCACCGAGCCTTTATCAACCTCGGCAAACAATTCGCGACGCAGCCGGGTATCCGAAAGCAGGTGTGAGTAAAGATCGAAAATAGCCGCCGTTTCTTTTTGTGCACCGGCAGCAAAGCGTTTGCTATAGCGGCGAAACTCGTTAGCCGCCTCTTCCAACGCCCCGGTCAGTCGTTCGCGTTCCAGAGCCGGATCCAGCGTTGATGCCTGATACACCTGTTCCATTAAAGGTAACGTGGCATCCTGCCAGCCTTCGGCAATCGCCACACCAGGTGCTGCCGGTAATGCACGGATTCGCGTCTGGCGATATTGCCCAAACAAGGCAGTCAACTGCGACTGAGAAAGAATAGCTGCCATCTGGGTGGCAAGCGTCACCAGGAAGGATTCTTCACTTTCGTCATACTGGCGCAACTCTCGTTGCTGTACCACCAGTACACCAAGCAACTGGCGACGTTGAATAATTGGTACGCCTAAAAACGCGCGGAAACGTTCTTCTTTTACGGAGGGGATGTATTTGAAGCTGGGGTGCTTTTGCGCATCTGCAAGGTTTATCGGTTCCGCCAGCCTGCCAACCAGGCCGACGATCCCTTCATCAAACGCGAGCGTTACAGTGCGACCGCGTGGTTTTTTCAGTCCCCGGGTCGCCATCAGGTAGTAACAACGTCGATCATGATCGGCCAGGTAGACCGAACAGACCTCGGTATCCATCGCAAGACAGATGTCGGTAACCAGAATATTTAACGCCTCATTCAGGCGTGGTGCGCTGGCTACCTTTTCGACTATTTCGCGCAGGCGAGTGAGCATAATTGGCGTGACTTAACCTCTTTTACGTCGATAAGCAGATGCGTTTTGTGGTTTTGGCGTATTTTCCTGCAGTGACATCACCACACTCGCGAACTCTTTCATTACCCTACGGTAGACATCACGTTTAAATGACACCACCTGTCTGACTGGATACCAGTAACTTACCCATCGCCAGCCGTCAAACTCTGGTGTACTGCTGGTTTGCATATTGATTTCTGCATCGCCGCTCACCAGCTGCAAGAGAAACCATTTTTGTTTTTGGCCGATACAAACCGGCTTCGTGTCCCAACGCACCAAACGTTTCGGTAATTTGTAGCGCAACCAGTTACGCGTTGAAGCAAGGATTCGAACGTCTTTGCGGCTTAATCCTACTTCTTCAAACAATTCACGGTACATCGCCTGCTCTGCGGATTCTCCGGGGTTGATTCCGCCTTGCGGAAATTGCCAGGAGTGCTGACCAAATCGCCGGGCCCACATTACCTGCCCCTGGCGATTACAAATCACGATACCTACGTTTGGGCGGTAGCCATCGTCATCAATCACCGGACTACCTCAAAATAAAGCTTTATATACGAATGATTGTTTCATACTCCAGGAAGACGGTAAACCACTCTCTGCAGGGCATTACACACTAATAACAATTGAATAACTCACAGTTATGTGCAGAGTTATAAACAGAGGAAGGGGTGGATAGCCGTTTTTATTCACCTTTTCTGTGGATAGAGTTGTGAAGAACTACGGAATTACTACGGGAAAACCCGGAGCATTCTGAATAAGACAGATATAGAGATTTTAAAATATTCATTATCAGTCAATGCATTACATGTGATTTGAGTAATAAAAAAGAGTAATTCGTGACCCAGGTCACACCTCTCATTTACGTGTTGGCGAAAGATCAACCAATGCCGTATTTATCCACAGAATGTGCCACTAAGTTAAGCACTGAACCACTAAAAACTGGAGTTTCGTCGCACGTCAAGGCTGTAAATGGAAACAGTAGTGGAGGTTTTTCACAGTTATCCCAGCTTTCTGTGGATAACATGGTGTAAGATCCTGTTTATTTTCAGTGACCAGATTTGGAAAACCCGTTGCAGTGTTGCGCAACTCGTTTACCGGCAACCTAAAAAGCAATATAAATCAGAGAATTGAACAACGCATGTGGAAAAAGTTACACTGCGAATATTCAGCACATAATTGCTGTTTGTTTTTTAACCAAGGTATCATGACATGTCCCAACCTCGCCCACTGCTCTCTCCTCCCGAAACTGAAGAACAATTGTTAGCGCAAGCACAACAACTTTCTGGTTATACATTGGGAGAACTGGCGGCACTTGCCGGGCTGGTTACGCCGGAGAATTTAAAACGCGATAAGGGCTGGATTGGCGTGTTACTGGAGATCTGGCTAGGTGCCAGCGCAGGGAGTAAACCTGAGCAAGATTTTGCTGCTCTGGGCGTGGAACTTAAAACTATCCCTGTGGATAGTCTTGGTCGTCCACTGGAAACAACATTCGTTTGTGTTGCCCCGTTAACGGGCAATAGCGGGGTGACCTGGGAAACCAGCCACGTGCGCCACAAGCTCAAACGCGTGCTGTGGATACCGGTTGAAGGCGAGCGCAGCATCCCGCTGGCAAAGCGTCGCGTAGGATCACCGTTGCTGTGGAGCCCGAATGAAGAGGAAGACCGGCAGCTACGCGAAGACTGGGAAGAATTAATGGATATGATTGTTCTCGGTCAGATTGAGCGGATCACCGCTCGTCACGGGGAATATTTACAGATACGACCGAAAGCAGCGAATGCGAAAGCGCTGACCGAAGCTATTGGTGCCCGGGGCGAACGGATTCTGACGCTGCCGCGCGGATTTTATTTGAAGAAGAATTTCACCAGTGCGCTACTGGCCCGTCATTTTCTGATCCAGTAGCCATCGCTTTGACCTGCCGCTTTCCGGGCATATAATTACCGCTTCATTTTTTTGGCAGGGCTTTTTAGATGTTATTTGCATGGATAACCGATCCTAACGCCTGGCTTGCGCTCGGTACACTGACGCTGCTGGAGATCGTTCTTGGGATCGACAATATTATTTTCCTTTCTCTGGTGGTGGCAAAGCTTCCCACAGCACAACGTGCTCATGCGCGCCGTCTGGGGTTGGCGGGAGCCATGGTCATGCGTCTGGCGCTGCTGGCATCCATCGCCTGGGTTACGCGCCTGACGAATCCGCTTTTTACAATATTCAGTCAGGAAATTTCCGCCCGTGATTTGATCCTGCTTCTGGGTGGCTTGTTCCTTATCTGGAAAGCCAGCAAGGAAATCCACGAATCCATCGAAGGTGAAGAAGAAGGGCTGAAAACACGCGTTTCATCATTCCTCGGCGCTATCGTGCAGATTATGCTGCTGGATATTATCTTCAGCCTCGACTCGGTGATTACCGCTGTGGGTCTGTCAGATCACCTGTTTATTATGATGGCTGCCGTGGTGATTGCCGTAGGCGTGATGATGTTCGCCGCGCGCTCGATTGGTGATTTTGTCGAGCGCCATCCTTCGGTAAAAATGCTGGCGCTCTCTTTCCTGATTCTGGTGGGCTTTACCCTGATTCTGGAAAGTTTCGACATCCACGTACCGAAAGGTTACATCTACTTCGCGATGTTCTTCTCTATTGCGGTTGAAAGCCTCAACCTGATTCGCAACAAAAAGAATCCGCTCTGATACTCCGTACGCTCTCCTGCGGGAGGGCGTACTCACTCCTGTTACCCTCACAGTTTAAGATTTTCCTGCTTTCAAGATATATAACGTCGGTTTATAAACAGACTATTATCATAGGTGGGCCAAATGAGGATAACCGGATGAAAAAATGGGCAGTAATAATTTCTGCAGTCGGACTGGCGTTTGCTGTTTCCGGGTGTTCCAGTGATTACGTCATGGCGACCAAAGATGGCCGTATGATTTTGACCGATGGAAAACCTGAAATTGATGATGATACCGGGCTGGTGAGTTATCACGATCAGCAAGGTAACGCGATGCAAATTAACCGTGATGATGTTTCGCAAATTATTGAACGTTAACAAATAAGGTCAGCATCCGGCTGGCCTTAAGATTTTTCTCTTTCCCTTTTCCCTTCCCTCTGCCATTTTTATATTCCTTATGTCGTGATTATAAAAAGGAAACGGCTATGCAATATCACCGTATACCCCACAGTTCGCTGGAAGTCAGCACGCTGGGGCTTGGCACGATGACGTTTGGTGAACAGAACAGCGAAGCCGACGCCCACGCACAACTCGACTATGCCGTCGCTCAGGGCATTAACCTTATCGACGTTGCCGAAATGTACCCAGTACCTCCGCGCCCCGAAACTCAAGGGCTAACCGAAACCTACGTCGGCAACTGGCTGGCGAAACATGGCAGCCGCGAAAAGTTAATTATCGCCTCCAAAGTGAGCGGACCGTCGCGCAATAATGACAAAGGCATCCGCCCGGATCAGGCGCTGGATCGGAAGAATATCCGCGAAGCGCTGCATGACAGCCTCAAGCGTCTGCAGACTGATTACCTCGATCTCTATCAGGTGCACTGGCCGCAGCGCCCAACCAACTGCTTCGGCAAACTCGGTTATAGCTGGACAGATTCTGCGCCTGCGGTTTCGCTGCTGGATACGCTGGACGCACTGGCAGAGTACCAACGCGCGGGAAAAATTCGTTATATCGGCGTGTCGAACGAAACTGCATTTGGCGTAATGCGCTACCTGCATCTGGCGGACAAACACGATCTGCCGCGTATTGTCACCATTCAGAACCCCTACAGCCTGTTAAACCGCAGTTTTGAAGTAGGTCTGGCAGAAGTCAGCCAGTATGAAGGGGTCGAACTGCTGGCCTATTCGTGCCTGGGTTTCGGCACACTGACCGGGAAATATCTCAATGGTGCAAAACCCGCTGGCGCACGTAATACGCTCTTTAGTCGGTTCACCCGCTATAGCGGTGAGCAAACGCAAAAAGCCGTCGCGGCGTATGTTGATATCGCCAGACGTCATGGCCTGGACCCTGCTCAGATGGCGCTCGCATTTGTACGCCGTCAACCGTTTGTTGCCAGCACTCTGCTGGGCGCAACCACGATGGAGCAGCTGAAAACTAACGTCGAAAGTTTGCATCTGGAGTTGAGCGAAGACGTATTAGCTGAAATTGAAGCGGTGCATCAGGTTTATACGTATCCTGCACCATAAGATTAACGCCGGTTAAAACCGGCGTTAAATATTAATGACGGCGCTGCCAGATCCACAGCGCCGTTATTGCCAGCGCAAACAGCGCACCGAAGCCAATGCCAATGGGCACGACCGGGATGCCTACCATTACCGCCAGCGAGTAAATGCCCAGCATCAACAACATGGCGCTGTTTTCGCCAAGGTTTTGTACTGCAATCGCATTCCCCGCCCCGACGCTTTTTTTACCCCGCTCCTGTAGCAACGCATTGAGCGGAACGACAAAAAAGCCCCCCAGCACGCCAATCAGCATCAACAAAGCATAGGCTGGCAGCAGCTCGTGTTGCAGGGAGAAAATCAGTACCACCACGCCAATCAAAATCCCGGCTGGCATACAGCGTGACACGGTTTCCAGCGTAACTAACTTCGCTGCCGCACCTGCACCAACCACGATACCAATCGCTACCATCGCGTTGAGATAGGTCGGCGTAGCGTTATCGGTAATACCTAGCGCCACCGGTACCCACAGCACCAACAGGAAACGCAGCGTGACACCCGCTCCCCAGAATAAACTGGTGCCCACCAGCGAAAAACGCGTTTCACCATTGCGCCATAGCGAGGTGCAGGCATTCAGGAAACTGCGGGTCATGCTGATGAGATTCCAGGACTGCCCCGGACGCGCCGCCGCCAGTTTGGGAATGTAGATATTGGCAACGACCGCGCCACCGTAGGCCAGTGCGCATGCGACCAGGGCAACCAGAATATGCCAGTCAGCCAGAACACCACCAGCTACGGAACCGAGCAAAATCGCCGCTATGGTAGACGCTTCCATTAAACCGTTAGCTTTTACTAACTTACTACCCGTGGTTAATTCGCCGAGAATACCGTATTTCGCCGGTGAATAGGCTGCAGCACCAACACCCACCAACGTATAGCCGAGAAACGGATTGATACCAAAGCAGATACTGGCTGCGCCCAGTAGCTTCAGGCCGTTGGCAAACATCATCACCCGGCCTTTGGCGAAGCTATCCGCCACCTGCCCGACAAACGGCGCAAAAAGAATGTAAGCACCTACAAACACCATTTGCAGGATGGGTTGGCTCCACTCCGGATAGAACTGCGCTTTCAGTAACGCCAGAGTGGCAAACAGTAGCGCATTATCGCCAAACGCAGAGAGAAACTGCGCCACGATAACCGCTTTCATCCCCTTCGACCACAACGAAGTATTAGTGTGCACTGACTCACTCATCGTGTTGTTCCGCTTCGTCTACCCAGCTTTTCAAAGTGACAAAGTCAGGTTTGCCGCTGCCAAGTAATGGCATCTGTTTCAGATAGCGAATATCGCGCGGTACAGCAAGCTCCGGCACGCCGTGCTCGCGGGCATACTGTTGTAACTTATCGCGCGTCAGTTCGTTATCTGTGGTGAAAAGCACCAGTGCCTCGCCTTTGCTGGCATCGCTCTTAATCGCAGTGGCATGGACTTTATCTGGCGAAACACCAAGTGCCAGTTGTTCCACCATTTCCAGCGACACCATTTCGCCTGCAATTTTGGCAAAGCGTTTTGCGCGGCCCTGAATCTGCACAAAGCCCTGCTCGTCAAAACGCACAATATCGCCAGTGTCATACCAGTCGCGCTCCATTTCGCCGCGAATATTCTCGGCGGTGGGCACTTCCAGTACACCAGGCTTCTCCACCCGCAGATAGCCGTTCATTATGTTCGGCCCTTTCAGTTGCAGGCGTCCGCCCTCTTCGATACCAGGAACCGACAACAGGCGCGCATCCATTCCTGGTAGAATACGCCCTACCGTACCGGGTTTCGCCGCCATCGGTACGTTGATAGAAACGACAGGCGCGCATTCGGTCACACCGTAGCCTTCAAGGATGCGCAGGCCAAATTTATCCTGCCAAAGCTGTTTAGTACTTTCTTGTAGTTTTTCTGCGCCTGCCACCACATAGCGTAGACGATAGAAGTCATACGGGTTGGCGAAACGCGCGTAGTGACCGAGGAAAGTGGAGGTACCGAACAACACGGTGCAACTGCGGTCATACACCAACTCCGGCACAATACGGTAATGCAGCGGGCTTGGATAAAGGAACACTTCTGCACCTGTGAGCAGTGGCGTAAACAGGCCTACCGTCAGCCCAAAGGAGTGAAACAGCGGTAACGCCGACATAAAGCGATCGTTGGTGGTGAAGTCGGCAATCGTTTTAATCTGCTCGACATTCGCCAGAATGCTTTTATGGCTATGGACGACGCCTTTCGGATGGCCTTCAGAACCGGAGGTAAAAAGGATCAGCGCCTCTTCTTCCGGCTGCTGTTTAACCTGTGCCAGACGCGGCATCAGCAAATGAGCGAAGATCCATACTTTGTCGGCAGTGGTGACATCTGCTTTTAAATCTTCCAGATAGACCCAGCGCACCTGAGTAAGTTGCTCCGGCAGATGCCAGAGTTTGCCTTTATCGAGAAACTGGCGGGAAGTGAAGATGGTTTTGATTTCAGCCGCCGTAATAGCACTGGTCAGCCCTTTTACCCCAGCAGTGTAGTTCATCATTGCGGGAATGCGGCGACGGGCGATGGCCCCAAAAATCACTGCCGCACTGATGCCTGCATTGGGCAGCATTAAGCCGATGCGTTCGCCTTCAACACTGTATTTTTCAAGGATGCGTCCAACAAACAGCGTTTTCGTAAGCAATTTGCGATAGGAGTCCGGGGTAAAGTTAACGTCTTCGACACATTTCTTCCCGGCTCCGAAGCGGTACATTGCGCTCAGTAAAGATTCGTACAGCGTTTCACGCGGGCGCACCGCCATACGCGCTTCCATCATTATTTGATGCAGCATTTCGCCAGCGATTTTGCGACGGTCACGGGCACGCGGCGCATCCGGCATCTCCACCTGCGTTGGTGGCAAAATATGCAGAGTAATTTGCGGGAACAAGCGACGTTTAACCAGACCTTTCAGGCGGCTGAAGTGCGTAAGTTCCGCCCCTTCAATACGCACAGGAATAACCGTTGCACCAGACTTCGCCGCGACAAATCCCGCGCCATCGTAGATTTTCATCAGCGAGCCAGTGGTGGTGATGCGTCCTTCAGGGAAAATCACCACTGGTCGTCCCTGTTCCACCAGACGTACCAGATGTTTAATCGCCATAGGTTGCGTCGGGTCGAGAGGAACAAAGTCGATAAATGATTTCAGCCAACGCATATACCACTGTTGGCTTATTGAGGTGTAAACGGCAAATACCGGACGTACGGGTAAAAACAATGCCAGCAGTATGCCATCAATAAAAGAGACGTGATTAGGCGTAATTAGAACGCGCTCGCCCTTCAGTGCCTTGGTGTCACCCGTAACGCGAACGCGATACAAAACACGGCACAAATTTCGAAAAAAGCTAAAAAGCATTCCAACTCCCTTTGCTCTGATTCAGTAAAAGCGAATGGAGGGAGATTACACGAGATAAAGAACGCGAGCGACAGTAAATTAGGTGCGAAAAAAAACCTGCGCATCCGCGCAGGTTGGTGCAAGAGACTGGGTACGAAGAGCGTACCGAATAATCTCACCAATCAATACCTCTGGGATCTTGATTGTGGTCTGCACGACGACTCTTCGCCAGCGAGAAAACGCAAAGGAATGAAGGGAAATGCAACGAGGTGTGTAAATTGTCGGTTACTGTTACAGATTGATGACCGGCAAAAAAAAACCTGCGCATCTGCGCAGGCTGGTGTAATTCATGTGCTCAACCCGAAGTTGACTTCACCTATCAATACCTCTGGGATCACCACTTTAGCAACCTGAAGCCAAACGCCACCAGCGGTCAATCGCAACAGCGTTTCGCAAAGTGTAACCAAAGGTTTGCAATCTCTTTTTTTGTCTTACTTATTTGCGTTTGGCTCACATTCCCACAATGAAAACACGCCGCCCCTTGAACCAACGGGCGTTTTCCGTAACACTGAAAGAATGTAAGCGTTTACCCACTAAGGTATTTTCATGGCGACCATAAAGGATGTAGCCCGACTGGCAGGCGTTTCAGTCGCCACCGTTTCCCGCGTCATTAATAATTCACCCAAAGCCAGCGAAGCTTCCCGGCTTGCTGTGCATAGTGCAATGGAGTCTCTTAGCTATCACCCGAACGCCAACGCCCGTGCTCTGGCGCAGCAGACCACTGAAACGATCGGTCTGGTCGTTGGTGATGTTTCCGATCCGTTTTTCGGCGCAATGGTGAAAGCGGTCGAACAGGTGGCTTATCACACTGGTAATTTTTTATTGATTGGCAACGGTTACCACAACGAACAAAAAGAGCGTCAGGCCATTGAGCAACTGATCCGCCATCGCTGTGCTGCGCTGGTTGTCCATGCCAAAATGATCCCGGATGCCGATTTAGCCTCATTAATGAAACAAATGCCCGGTATGGTGCTGATCAACCGTATCCTGCCTGGCTTTGAAAACCGTTGTATTGCTCTGGACGATCGTTACGGTGCCTGGCTGGCAACGCGTCATTTAATTCAGCAAGGTCATACCCGCATTGGTTATCTGTGCTCTAACCACTCTATTTCTGACGCCGAAGATCGTCTGCAAGGGTATTACGATGCCCTTGCTGAAAGTGGTATTCCGGCCAATGACCGGCTGGTGACATTTGGCGAACCAGACGAAAGCGGCGGCGAACAGGCAATGACCGAGCTTTTGGGACGAGGCAGAAATTTCACTGCGGTAGCCTGTTATAACGATTCAATGGCGGCGGGCGCGATGGGCGTGCTCAATGATAATGGTATTGATGTACCGGGTGAGATTTCGTTAATTGGCTTTGATGATGTGCTGGTGTCACGCTATGTGCGTCCGCGCCTGACCACCGTGCGTTACCCAATCGTGACGATGGCGACGCAGGCTGCCGAACTGGCTTTGGCGCTGGCGGATAATCGCCCTCTCCCGGAAATCACTAATGTCTTTAGTCCGACGCTGGTACGTCGCCATTCAGTGTCAACTCCGTCGCTGGAGGCAAGTCATCATGCAACCAGCGACTAACCGCAGTTAAAGCAATTCCAGCGCCAGTAATTCTTCAATGGTCTGGCGACGGCGAATCAACCGCGCCTGACCATTATCAAACAGAACTTCTGGTAACAGCGGACGGCTGTTGTAGTTGGATGACATTGATGCGCCATATGCCCCTGTATCATGCAGTACCAGATAATCACACGCCTTCACTTCCGGCAAGGCGCGGGTTTCAACATTTCCCCCTTCCTGCTGGGTAAAGACATCGCCCGATTCACATAACGGCCCGGCGACGACGGTTTCCACCGTTGGTGCGTGTTCCAGAGAACGACCATCAGCTGCCAGGGCACTGATATGGTGGTAACTACCGTACATTGCCGGGCGCATCAGATCGTTGAACCCGGCATCAACCAGCACAAAGTGGCGGCTACCCATTTGTTTGACGCTCCGCACTTGAGTAATTAATACGCCAGCCTGCGCTACCAGAAAGCGACCCGGTTCAATTTCCAGTTTCACAGGATGGCCCAAATGGCGGGCGATTTGCTCACGCGCGGCATTCCACAGACCATAATAATGTTCGGTATCAACCGCCTCTTCACCCTGTTGATAAGGAATAGAAAGCCCACCGCCCGCAGAAATAGCCTGTAAATCCTGACCGAATTCGAGGACCTGACGCACCATAGCACCACATACCTGTTCCAGATGGGCATAATCGACGCCAGAACCAATGTGCATGTGAATGCCGACCAGCTGTAGATGATGACGTTGTATCACGTCCAGTGCGGCGGGCAGATCGGTGTACCAGATACCGTGCTTGCTGTTTTCGCCACCGGTATTGGTTTTTTGGCTATGCCCGTGACCAAACCCCGGATTAACACGCAGCCATACCCGATGCCCTGGCGAAACCTGACCCAGTTGGTCGAGCATATCAACAGAACCCGCATTCACCGGAATTTGCAATTCACTGACGCGTTCAAGCGTCGCCTGATCGATAACATCTGCCGTAAAAACAATATCATCGGGGTGCGTTTGCGGATTGTAACCCGCCGCCAGTGCACGCTCTATTTCGCCTAACGAGACGGAATCCACTTTTACGCCCTGCTCACGCATTAAGCGCAAAATATGAATATTGGAACAGGCTTTCTGTGCAAAGCGCACCACATCAAACTGTTTCAGCGCTGCAATCTGCCGACGAATAATTTGCGCATCGTAGACCCACACCGGGCAGCCAAATTCTGCGGGCAAACGCAGCAGATTTTCGGCGGTGAGATCGGTATCAGTGCTGAACAGTGAATGTGGCATAACAAACTCCAGATAAGTGCTTTTTTATGATTACGCCACATCATAAAAAGAATAAAAAATATCGATTTATGTCGAGTCTATGCAAAAATGATATGGATTACCGGATTGCGAGAGAGCGCTAATGGCCGCAGTTAACTTACGTCATATTGAAATTTTTCATGCGGTAATGACCGCCGGAAGCCTGACTGAGGCGGCACACCTGCTACACACCTCACAGCCAACCGTCAGCCGCGAACTGGCGCGCTTTGAGAAGGTGATCGGGCTGAAATTGTTTGAGCGCATACGTGGACGATTACATCCTACCGTGCAAGGACTGCGTCTGTTTGAAGAAGTGCAACGATCCTGGTACGGACTGGATCGCATTGTCAGTGCCGCAGAAAGTCTGCGCGAGTTTCGCCAGGGAGAACTGTCTATTGCCTGCCTGCCGGTCTTTTCGCAATCTTTTTTACCGCAGCTCCTGCAACCCTTTCTGGCACGTTATCCCGATGTCAGCTTAAATATCGTGCCCCAGGAATCACCGCTACTTGAAGAGTGGCTCTCGGCCCAGCGTCATGATTTAGGACTCACTGAAACGCTCCATACGCCTGCGGGAACAGAACGTACCGAATTACTCTCTTTAGATGAAGTGTGTGTGTTACCTCCGGGCCATCCGCTGGCGGTAAAAAAGGTATTAACGCCGGATGATTTTCACAGTGAGAACTACATCAGCCTTTCCCGTACTGACAGCTATCGCCAGTTGCTGGATCAATTGTTTACTGAGAATCAGGTTAAACGACGCATGATCGTAGAAACCCACAGCGCCGCGTCAGTCTGCGCAATGGTACGGGCGGGGGTAGGCGTTTCGGTGGTTAACCCGCTCACCGCACTGGATTATGCGGCAAGCGGTTTAGTGGTGCGGCGGTTCAGCATTGCGGTTCCATTCACCGTCAGCCTGATCCGCCCCCTGCACCGCCCGTCATCAGCGCTGGTGCAGGCGTTTAGTGAGCATTTACAAGCGGGATTACCGAAACTGGTCACTTCTCTTGACGCTATTTTGTCGTCAGCTACGACAGCATAAAAGCGACAGCATCCTCGGCATGGATCGCCGCGGTATCAAACACAGGCAGAACACTGCGCTCTTCTGGCACCAGTAAACCAATTTCTGTGCAGCCAAAAATGACGCCCTGTGCGCCCTGTTCTGCAAGGCGAGCAATCACTTGCGCATAATAAGCGCGTGACGCTTCGGTAAATTGCCCCAGACACAGTTCTTCAAAAATAATCTGATTAATTTTCGCCCGTTCATCCGCTTCAGGAATAAGACAGTTGATGGAAAATTGTTCCGTCAGCCGCCCGCGATAAAAATCCTGTTCCATGGTGTAACGTGTACCCAGCAGCGCCACACGAGTCATTCCTGCCCCGGTAATTGCACGTCCAGTGGCATCCGCTATGTGTAAGAAAGGCAGAGAGCAACGAGACTCAATGGCATCCGCCACTTTATGCATCGTATTGGTGCATAACACAATACCTTCTGCGCCCGCCCGCTGTAAGCCAAGCGCCGCCTCAGCCAGAATATCCCCGGTTTTGTCCCACTCACCGCGACGCTGGCACTCTTCTATTTCATGAAAATCGACGCTATGTAGCAGCACTTGCGCAGAGTGAAGCCCACCAAGCCGCTGTTTAATGCCTTCATTTATCAGACGATAGTAAGGAATAGTGGATTCCCAGCTCATTCCTCCCAGCAAACCAATTGTTTTCATTCCTCTCTCCTGATGTGTGTTACCGCAACAAGGCTGAATAAGGAACGAGACAAACGCCTCAACGGCCAGGTGCCCAATCTCTATTAACGAAAAAAGGGCCGGATGTACAGCACATCCGGCCCGTGAAATCAGACGCCGATATTTCTCAACTTTTCGCCTGCCATCAGTTTGCGCTCGATATGTTCCAGCGTGACATTTTTGGTTTCCGGAATGAGCCAGAAAGTGATGCCCACAAACGCAATGTTCAGCGCAGTGTAGAGCCAGAACGTACCGGCAGCGCCAATGCTATCAAGCAGTGTCAGGAAGGTCGCGCCGATAATCATATTCGACACCCAGTTTGTCGTCGTTGAGCAGGTGATGCCAAAATCGCGGCATTTCAGCGGCTGAATTTCAGAGCACAAGATCCACACCACTGGCGCGGCGCTCATCGCATAACCGGCAATACACATCATCGTCATGCCAACAGAGAGCCAGGACAAGCCACTGGAAGCCGTACCGTTATCAAACTGCATCAGGCAGTAACCCAGCACCAGAGTGCCTAACGCCATCACGCTGAAACCAATTTTCAGAGCCGGCTTACGCCCTGCTTTATCTACCGTAAAGACCGCAATGAAGGTAGCGAACATAAAGGTCAGCCCCACGACCAGAGTCGCAATCATCTGTTGTTCTGTGGTCGTAAAGCCCGCCATTTTGAAGATACGTGGCGCGTAGTACATGATGATGTTCATACCGGTAAACTGCTGCATCGCCTGCAACAACATACCGAGAAATACAGCACGACGGACGTTACGGTTGATCTTAAACAGTGCCCAACCGCCCTGTTTTAACTTCAGGCTTTCACGAATTTCGTTGAGTTCTTCTCGCGCTTTTTCCGACGTATCGCGCAGCATACGCAACACTTCTTCCGCCTCAATATGACGCCCCTTTTCCGCCAGCCAGCGCGGGCTATTTGGCAGGAAGACCACCAGAATAATCAGCAGGACTGCTGGTAAAGCAAGAACCCCCAACATTGCGCGCCAGTTACCGCTATAACTGAACGCTGTATCGGATAAAAACGCCAGCACGATGCCGAGTGTGACCATCAACTGGTACATGCTGATCATCTTACCGCGAACGTTTTCACTTGCCATTTCAGAAAGATATAGAGGAGCGGTGTAAGACGCGATCCCAACAGCAATGCCCAACACCACACGAGCGGCGATTAACATCTCTACGCTGGTCGCAAAAGCGGACCCTATCGAACCGAGTACAAACAGGATGGCCCCCGCCATCAGGCTGTATTTACGCCCCAGGCGGAACGACAGCCACCCATTAAACAGCGCACCAATTGCTGCGCCGAGCATCATGCTACTGACCACCCATTCCTGCAAACGGCTGGTCAGCACAAAGTGATCGGTAATGAACGGCAACGCTCCGGCGATTACGCCGATATCAAGACCAAATAACAATCCTGCGACCGCAGCAGCTACCGAAACAAACATATTCATACGCCGCGTATCCCGCAGAGGACGTGGCGTTAAAGCAGATTCCGTATTGATAGTAACCATTTTTTCCTGCCAGCAGAGAGTAAGACATAGTGAAAAAATACGTGAACAATTCACACAGGTGTCAGGTCGGAAATAGCATAAATATGGATTAAATTGCTACGACATGTCGTTATGTGATGGATATTCCAATTTTCAAATTAAGTTGAATTATTGAGATTATTATTAACTACCTAATTTTAAAGCAGATAAAATTCATAAAGTTCATTAATTGATAATTGATATGGATTATTTCATAACCATGATATGGATTATGATGATCTACAGGTATAAAAAACCCTGCCATGCGGCAGGGTCATAAAAGTAAGAGGAATGAATTAACGCGCCAGCCAACCGCCATCCACAGCAATGGTATAACCATTTACATAATCTGAAGCGCTGGAGGCAAGAAACACTACCGGCCCCATCAGGTCACTCGGCAGTCCCCAACGACCAGCTGGAATGCGGTCGAGAATTTCCGCGCTACGTTGTTCATCTGCCCGCAGTTGTTGAGTATTGTTGGTCGCCATGTAACCCGGAGCTATCGCATTAACATTAATGTTGTGTTTAGCCCATTCATTCGCCATCAATCGCGTCACGCCCATCACGCCGCTTTTTGATGCGGTATAAGAAGGCACACGGATCCCGCCCTGGAAGGAGAGCATTGACGCGATATTGATAATCTTGCCGCCATTGCCTTGCGCGATAAAGTGTTTCGCCGCTGCCTGAGACATGAAGAATACGCTCTTGATATTCAGGTTCATGACATCGTCCCAGTCTTTTTCGCTGAATTCGAGAGCGTCTTCGCGGCGAATCAATCCGGCGTTATTCACCAGGATATCAATATGACCAAACTCAGCTACCGCGCGATCCAGCAGTGCTGGAATGCCATCAATCTTTCGCAGATCGGCGGTCAGGCTTAAAAAACGACGCCCCAGCGCCGTGACCTGCTTGATGGTTTCAGTCGGTTCAACGATGTTAATGCCAACAATGTCACAGCCCGCTTGCGCCAGCCCCAACGCCATCCCCTGGCCCAGCCCAGTATCACAACCAGTGACGACCGCAACTTTACCTTCGAGAGAAAATGCACTTAAAATCATAACAATACCTTATTCGTTTATGCCCACAACTAGCGCAAATCTTTAACGGCCACATGGTCCATATCATCAAAAACCTGGTTTTCACCGACCATGCCCCAGATAAAGGTATAAGCTTTGGTTCCGACGCCGGAATGGATCGACCAGCTCGGGGAGATCACCGCCTGCTCGTTATGCATCACAATGTGACGCGTTTCTTGCGGTTGCCCCATCATGTGGAAAACGCAGGCGTCATCATCCATATTGAAATAGAAATAAACTTCCATCCGGCGCTCGTGGGTGTGACACGGCATGGTGTTCCACAAGTTACCTGGAGCCAGCTCCGTCAGCCCCATACTCAATTGGCAGGTTTCCAGCACATCCGGGACAAAATATTTGTTAATCGTGCGACGGTTACTGGTGAGGTTATCGCCTAACGTGACTGGAGATACTTCGTCCGGTGTGACTTTTTTGGTGGGATACGTCGTATGCGCGGGTGCGCAATTGTAATAAAACTTCGCCGGAGTGGCGGTATCAATACTGGCAAAGACAACTTCTTTTGCACCTTTACCAACATACAGGGCGTCGCGGTGACCGATTTCATAGCATTGACCATCGACAGTAATCGTACCGGCACCGCCAATATTGATAACACCTAACTCGCGACGTTCAAGGAAATAGCTTACGCCGAGTTGTTTACCAACTTCCCCGCCAACGGAAACCGTTTTAGTTACCGGCATAATGCCGCCAACAATAATACGGTCAATGTGGCTGTAAACCATGGTGTACTCATCGGCGACAAATACCTTTTCAACCAAAAATTCATTGCGCAGCCCCTGGGTATCCAGCGTTTTTGCGTGCGCACTGTGGATGCTCTGTCTTACGTCCACATCAACCTCCGATAATCAGTGAAGCGTGAAAATAGAAAACAACAATGAAACACTGTTTCGTTTTCTCTATGAGGGGATGATATGCCCATGGGATAGGGTTTTCAATTAAAAATAAAACAATGTTTCATTTTCAAGTTAAGGATTAAAAAAAGTGCAGTGTCGATCACGAATATGTCATGAGAATGGAAAAATCAGGGAGCCCTGAAAAGGTATGTCGACTCACCAGCCATCATTATTCAACAGATTAATGACGGCAGATATTTATCGGTAAGGAGGAAATGCAGAGCTACTCGTCACGTTCAATGGTCAATGCCACACCCTGGCCTCCGCCGATACAAAGCGTTGCCAGTCCTTTGCGGGCATTACGTTTCACCATTTCATGAACAAGAGAAACCAGGATTCGGCAACCGGAAGCGCCTATCGGGTGACCGAGTGCGATCGCACCACCATTAACATTGACCCGACGCTCATCCCATTCAAGCATCTTGCCAACCGAAAGCGCCTGTGCAGCAAACGCTTCATTAGCCTCGATAAGATCGACATCAGCCAACTGCCAGCCAACACGCTCCAGGCAACGGCGGGTCGCATACACCGGAGCAATTCCCATCAATGCCGGATCCACACCAACGCTGGCAAATGCGCGGATGCGGGCCAGCACGGGTAAATTCAACGCTCGTGCTTTGGCTTCGCTCATCATCATTACTGCAGCTGCCCCATCGTTTATGGATGATGCATTACCCGCTGTCACAGAACCGAGACTATCAAATGAAGGATTTAAACGGGCTAAGCCTTCTGCGCTGGTGTCAGTGCGTGGCTGTTCATCGGTATCAACAACCAACGTCTGACCGTTACTTTGGGTTATTACCGGGACGATCTCATCTTTAAATCGTCCGGCGTCAATCGCCGCTCGCGCTTTTTGTTGCGAGCTAAGTGCGTAAGCATCCTGCAACTGACGGCTGATGCCATATTCGCGAGCCAGATTTTCGGCGGTGACACCAATATGATAATCATTGAAGGCATCCCACAACCCATCATGCACAAGACTATCAACCAACTGGCTATTGCCAAGCTGTGCGCCGGTGCGGCTATCAGTCAGAACATGTGGTGCGCGGCTCATGTTTTCCTGGCCACCGGCGATGACAATATCAGCCTCGCCACACTGTATCGCCTGAGTAGCCAGATGCAGTGCTTTAAGCCCGGAACCACAAACGTCATTAATAGTGATTGCAGAAACGCTATTAGGAAGACCACCTTTAATAGCCGATTGTCTTGCCGGATTCTGCCCTGCCCCTGCAGTCAACACCTGACCAAGAATCACTTCATCCACCGCATATGCAGGAACCCCGGTACGTTCTATTAACGCTTTGACGACCAGGCTGCCAAGTTCCACGGCGGAATGACCCGCTAACGCACCACGAAAGCAGCCGATAGGTGTCCGTAACGCCCCGACAATCACAACGTCTTTCATCACAACCTCGCACCAATTAACAGTGCAATAGTAAATGATTGTTAATTACAGTTATCTTAATTGTTTAAAAAAAGTGACTATTATCACAAAGGAAATACGCCTGAGTAGTAGTCAGAGACATAACTGGCACGTAAGGTTTGCAACCACTAACCCACCAATAGAGAGGTAGATAAGGCGTTAATCTCCCATACTTAACCTGGTTTATGGTAAATTGCCCTCCATTTTGTTTAATTTGTAGATGATACGTTCAGATAATGTCTAATATTTGGTCAAAAGAAGAAACTCTGTGGAGTTTCGCGCTCTACGGCACAGCCGTTGGTGCAGGCACGCTCTTCCTTCCTATTCAGTTAGGTTCGGCGGGGGCTGTGGTCCTGTTTATTACTGCTCTGGTCGCCTGGCCTTTAACATATTGGCCACATAAAGCCTTATGCCAGTTCATCCTCTCATCGAAAACATCAGCAGGTGAAGGGATAACGGGCGCGGTAACACACTACTATGGCAAGAAGATTGGTAATCTGATTACCACGCTGTACTTCATCGCCTTTTTTGTCGTCGTGTTGATATATGCAGTGGCAATTACCAACTCACTTACAGAACAGCTGGCAAAGCATATGGTTATTGATCTTCGCATCCGTATGTTGGTGAGTCTGGGGGTTGTATTAATCCTGAATCTCATTTTTCTGATGGGACGCCATGCCACTATTCGGGTAATGGGATTTTTGGTATTCCCATTGATTGCCTATTTCTTATTTCTTTCTATTTACCTGGTCGGTAGTTGGCAACCTGATCTATTAACAACCCAGGTAGAGTTCAATCAGAATACCCTTCACCAGATATGGATATCGATTCCCGTGATGGTTTTCGCTTTTAGCCATACGCCCATTATTTCTACGTTTGCCATAGACAGACGTGAAAAATATGGCGAACACGCTATGGATAAATGCAAAAAAATTATGAAAGTCGCTTATCTCATCATCTGCATAAGTGTATTGTTCTTTGTCTTTAGCTGCCTGCTTTCTATTCCACCTTCGTATATTGAAGCGGCTAAAGAAGAAGGGGTTACCATTTTATCGGCGCTTTCTATGCTGCCGAACGCCCCAGCATGGTTGTCAATTTCCGGGATTATTGTCGCAGTAGTTGCGATGTCGAAATCATTCCTGGGTACGTACTTTGGCGTTATTGAAGGTGCCACAGAGGTTGTCAAAACAACATTACAGCAGGTTGGTGTAAAGAAAAGTCGTGCATTTAACCGCGCACTATCAATTATGTTGGTATCGCTGATTACCTTCATTGTTTGTTGCATTAACCCGAACGCGATTTCGATGATTTACGCGATCAGCGGCCCACTCATTGCCATGATACTTTTCATCATGCCTACGCTGTCAACGTATCTCATCCCGGCGCTTAAACCCTGGCGTTCCATCGGAAATCTGATTACGCTGATCGTGGGTATCCTGTGCGTATCGGTAATGTTCTTTAGCTAATATCCGTTGTGGATGGTTCAAAATTGCTTCAATTTTGAACCATCCCAGTTTTCATAATGTTCATTTGTTATTATTCCGCTCTATCACTTCTCTCGTAATATTATATAATTATCAGCCAGTTAAACACACAAAGAGTTCTGAACATCTTAAATAAGACTATTTAAGATACATGACGATTGCATTGCGTAAACGCTTTTTATTTACAAAAAAATGGGGAAGTATTACGGCGATTGCGAAAAGTCTGAAGCGCTTGAATTAAGATAATATAGAAAATCAGATACAACAAAAATGGCAGGTAGATGATGTGAAGATAAATTGGAGCGGGCGAAGGGAATCGAACCCTCGTATAGAGCTTGGGAAGCTCTCGTTCTACCATTGAACTACGCCCGCTTCGAGATGCGTAAGGCATTATAAACCTTACGCTCTCCTTAGCAAGTACCACGCTGCTGACTGCTGATTAATTCGCCATCAGCATTTTGGCTTGCTGCCCTGAGGCGGCAAGTAACGTAGCGGATCAATTGCCGTTGCACGGTAACGAATCTGGAAATGCAAGCGAACAGATGCCGCATCAGTGCTCCCCATGGTAGCGATTTTTTGCCCAGCCTTCACGCTTTGCCCATTATTTACCAGCATCGTGTCATTATGAGCGTAAGCCGTAATGTAATCTTCACTGTGTTTAATCATGATGAGATTACCGTAGCCACGCAGCTGGTTGCCCACATACACCACCTTTCCTGCACCCGCGGCGTAAATAGGTGTACCCCGTGGAGCTGAGATATCAATCCCTTTATTGCCGCCATCTGCTGTCGAATACGGCATGATAACTTTCCCTGTCGTTGGCCATAACCAACAACGTTGCCCTACTGGCGGCCAGGAAGATTTCGGTACCGCTGATGACGGTGTAACCGATGCGGTTTTGGTCGTTGATTTGGCGGTTGATTTACGTGTACTACTGCTACTTTTCGCCCCACCCAGTTTTAGTTTCTGACCTACTTCAATGGTGTAAGGGGGGGAAATGCCGTTCAGTCGCGCCAGTTCTTTTACGCTGGTTCCCGTGGTGCGCGAAATACGATATAGCGTATCCCCCCGTTTCACGGTGTAAACGGAGCCGGAATACGTTCCTGTATCGGATGATTTGCTACCCGAACAGCCCGCCAAAAGCAGTCCAACCGATAACAACATCACGATACCCAGAGATTTTTTATTCAGGCGTCCCGCACTCAAAATCTTTCCTCGCTTAAAAAACAAGACGCCATATCATAGCAGCCGGCTTCTGGATACCCAATCTCTTGCTTCTGGAAAAACGATGTAATAGAGAAAGAGGTTAATTTCATTTGGCAAAGGGAAGTATCATCAGCAAAATATTTGCTGTAGTGGTATCAAAGTTCCTGACTTTTACCCTATTTCCCACCTTGATGCGTAATAATCCTAATTTATCACATTGATTTTATCGCCACTCATATTGATACGTATCACTGTCCCTATTCAGAGTCCTGTTTCGTATCATATCTGTGTTTTTTTAACGTCATCACACTTCCTTCCTCCCCGAACGCTTATCGTCGTTTCTGGCGTAAATCTTGCCTGCTTAGACTAAATCTTTGCCATAAGAACCAAATGTTCAAATCGAGAGGATTTCTATGGAAGCGCGGGAAGCAACCGCTACGGGTGAATCATGCATGCGCGTCGATGCCATTGCTAAGGTCACCGGGCGAGCACGATATACTGACGATTATGTTATGGCGGGCATGTGTTACGCGAAATATGTACGTAGCCCTATCGCACATGGTTATGCCGTAAGTATTAATGATGAACAAGCCAGGAGTTTGCCGGGCGTCCTGGCGATTTTTACCTGGGAAGATGTGCCAGAAATCCCATTCGCCACGGCAGGGCATGCCTGGACACTTGACGAAAACAAGCGCGATACTGCCGATCGTGCCCTGCTAACGCGCCATGTTCGTCATCATGGCGACGCCGTTGCCATCGTCGTGGCCCGCGATGAACTCACGGCAGAAAAAGCGGCGCAATTGGTCAGCATTGAGTGGCAAGAATTACCCGTTATCACCTCGCCAGAAGCGGCGCTGGCAGAAGACGCTGCACCAATCCATAACGGTGGCAATTTACTGAAACAAAGCACGATGTCGACGGGTAATGTCCAACAAACAATCGATGCCGCCGACTACCAGGTACAGGGGCACTATCAGACTCCCGTTATTCAACATTGTCATATGGAAAGCGTGACATCGCTGGCATGGATGGAGGATGACTCGCGAATTACCATCGTTTCCAGCACCCAGATCCCGCACATTGTTCGCCGCGTGGTTGGTCAGGCGCTGGATATTCCCTGGTCATGCGTACGAGTCATCAAACCGTTTATCGGTGGCGGTTTTGGTAATAAACAGGATGTACTGGAAGAGCCAATGGCAGCATTCCTGACCAGCAAACTTGGCGGCATTCCGGTGAAAGTTTCCCTTAGCCGTGAAGAGTGTTTCCTCGCAACCCGTACCCGCCACGCTTTTACTATTGACGGGCAAATGGGCGTGAACCGCGACGGAACATTGAAAGGTTATAGTCTGGATGTTCTGTCTAACACCGGCGCTTATGCATCTCACGGGCACTCCATTGCTTCTGCTGGGGGGAATAAAGTCGCTTACCTTTATCCTCGTTGTGCCTACGCTTACAGTTCAAAGACCTGCTATACCAACCTCCCCTCGGCTGGTGCGATGCGTGGTTATGGCGCGCCACAAGTCGTATTTGCCGTTGAGTCTATGCTTGATGATGCCGCGACAGCGTTAGGTATTGATCCTGTTGAAATTCGTTTACGCAACGCCGCCCGCGAAGGAGATGCTAATCCGCTCACGGGAAAACGTATTTACAGCGCAGGGTTGCCGGAGTGTCTTGAAAAAGGCCGGAAAATCTTTGAATGGGAAAAACGCCGTGCAGAGTGCCAGAACCAGCAAGGCAATTTACGTCGTGGCGTTGGCGTCGCCTGTTTTAGCTACACCTCTAACACCTGGCCTGTCGGCGTAGAAATAGCAGGCGCGCGCCTGTTGATGAATCAGGATGGAACCATCAACGTGCAAAGCGGCGCGACGGAAATCGGCCAGGGTGCCGACACCGTGTTCTCGCAAATGGTGGCAGAAACCGTGGGAGTTCCGGTCAGCGATGTCCGCGTAATTTCGACACAAGACACCGACGTTACACCATTCGACCCCGGCGCATTTGCCTCACGTCAGAGCTATGTTGCCGCGCCTGCGCTGCGCAGTGCGGCACTGTTATTAAAAGAGAAAATCATCGCTCACGCCGCAGTCATGCTACATCAGTCAGCGATGAATCTGACCCTGATAAAAGGCCATATCGTGCTGGTTGAACGACCGGAAGAGCCGTTAATGTCGTTAAAAGATTTGGCGATGGACGCTTTCTACCACCCTGAACGCGGCGGGCAGCTCTCTGCCGAAAGCTCCATCAAAACCACCACTAACCCACCTGCGTTTGGCTGTACCTTTGTTGATCTGACGGTCGATATTGCACTGTGTAAAGTCACCATCAACCGCATCCTCAACGTTCATGATTCGGGCCATATTCTTAATCCGCTGCTGGCAGAAGGTCAGGTACACGGCGGAATGGGAATGGGCATTGGCTGGGCGCTATTTGAAGAGATGATCATCGATGCGAAAAGCGGCGTGGTCCGTAACCCCAATCTGCTGGATTACAAAATGCCGACCATGCCGGATCTGCCACAACTGGAAAGCGCGTTCGTCGAAATCAATGAGCCGCAATCCGCATACGGACATAAGTCACTGGGTGAGCCACCCATAATTCCTGTAGCCGCTGCTATTCGTAACGCGGTGAAGATGGCTACAGGTGTTGCAATCAATACACTGCCGCTAACGCCAAAACGATTATATGAAGAATTCCATCTGGCAGGATTGATTTGAGGATAACATCATGTTTGATTTTGCTTCTTACCATCGCGCAACCACCCTTGCCGATGCCATCACCCTGCTGGCTGACAATCCGCAGGCCAAATTGCTTGCCGGTGGCACTGACGTACTGATACAGCTTCACCATCACAATGACCGCTATCGCCATATTGTTGATATCCACAATCTGGCAGAGCTGCGGGGAATAACACAGGCGGAAGATGGCGCGCTGCGAATCGGCTCCGCGACAACATTTACTCAGCTCATTGAAGATCCCGTAATCCAACGCAATCTCCCGGCGTTATGTGCTGCGGCTGCATCAATCGCCGGGCCGCAGATCCGTAATGTCGCCACCTACGGCGGAAATATTTGCAACGGTGCCACCAGCGCAGATTCTGCCACGCCAACGCTAATTTATGACGCGAAACTGGAGCTCCACTCCCCACGCGGTGTTCGTTTCGTCCCGATTAATGGCTTTCACACCGGGCCGGGCAAAGTGTCTCTTGAGCATGACGAAATCCTTGTCGCCTTTCATTTTCCGCCACAGCCGAAAGAACACGCGGGCAGCGCACATTTTAAATATGCCATGCGCGACGCAATGGATATTTCAACAATTGGCTGCGCCGCACATTGCCGACTGGATAACGGCAATTTCAGCGAATTACGCCTGGCATTTGGTGTTGCCGCGCCAACGCCGATTCGCTGCCAACATGCCGAACAGACTGCACAAAATGCGCCATTAAACCTGCAAACGCTGGAAGCCATCAGCGAATCAGTCCTGCAAGATGTCGCCCCGCGTTCTTCATGGCGGGCCAGTAAAGAGTTTCGTCTGCATCTCATCCAGACGATGACCCAAAAAGTGATTAGCGAAGCCGTCGCCGCGGCGGGGGGAAAATTGCAATGAATCACAGCGAAACAATTACCATCGAATGCACCATTAACGGGATGCCTTTTCAGCTTCACGCCGCGCCAGGAATGCCG
Source organism: Escherichia coli DSM 30083 = JCM 1649 = ATCC 11775 (assembly GCF_003697165.2). Classification (GTDB taxonomy): domain Bacteria; phylum Pseudomonadota; class Gammaproteobacteria; order Enterobacterales; family Enterobacteriaceae; genus Escherichia; species Escherichia coli. The sequence goes on along the minus strand of NZ_CP033092.2, from coordinate 978,523 downwards.
CTTTCGGAACTACTCCGAGAACAAGGGCTTCTTAGTGTCAAACAAGGTTGCTGCGTAGGCGAATGCGGTGCCTGTACGGTGCTGGTCGACGGCACAGCAATAGACAGTTGCTTATTCCTTGCGGCCTGGGCTGAAGGAAAAGAGATCCGCACGCTGGAAGGTGAAGCGAAAGGTGGAAAACTTTCTCATGTTCAACTGGCTTATGCGAAATCCGGCGCAGTGCAATGCGGGTTTTGTACGCCGGGCCTGATTATGGCTACCACGGCGATGCTGGCAAAACCACGCGAAAAACCATTAACCATTACGGAAATTCGTCGTGGACTGGCGGGAAATCTTTGTCGCTGCACGGGGTATCAGATGATTGTAAATACAGTTCTGGATTGCGAGAAAACGAAGTAAAAGGATATCCGGCCTGAATTCAGGCCGGATTCTCAGAGGTTATGTGTTTAACAACTCATATTTCTTAATCTTGCGATAGAGCGTAGCAATGCCGATGCCCAGTTCATCAGCAACTTCCTTCTTGCTGTTATGACGTGAAAGCGCCTCGCGGATCATTTGCTTTTCCATCTCCTCCAGCGCCGTGCCGCCCGCATCATCGAGTGACAGGTGCGCCTCACTGACCTCTGTTACATCACTTTGCTCCGTTGTGCCATTATTCAGCAGATTTGGCGGCAATAGCGTGCTGTCGATAACTTCACCTGAAGGAACAACGTTAACCAGATATTCCATCAAATTGCTTAACTCGCGCAGGTTTCCGGGCCAACGATGCTTACGCAATATTTCGACGACATCAGGAGCAATGCCAGGATAAACCGATCCCAGACGACGGGTATGCAGATGTAAAAAGTAATGCACCAGTAATTCAATATCTTCCTGACGTTCACGCAGCGGTGGAAGAGTTATCGGGATAACATTAAGTCGGTAGAAGAGATCTTCGCGGAATTTACCTTCGGCAATGAACTGGGCCAAATTCTGATTAGTTGCAGAAATGATGCGGATGTCGACTTGTATTGGGCTACTGGCACCAATCGGCAGAATTTCACGCGCCTCAATAGCGCGCAGTAATTTAGCCTGCAACATTAATGGCATATCACCAATTTCATCGAGAAACAGCGTGCCCGTATTCGCCGCCTGAATCAACCCTGTTTTACCGTTGGCAGAAGCGCCAGTAAATGCGCCTTTAACATAACCGAACAGTTCGCTCTCCAGAAGCTGTTCCGGAATCGCGGCACAGTTGATAGCAATAAAGGGTTTATTCCGTCTTCCGCTCAACTTATGGATTGCACGGGCGACGACTTCTTTACCCGTGCCGCTTTCACCAACCACCATAACGCTGGATGGGCTGGGTGCAATACGGCTAATGAGTCGTTTTAATTGCCGCATAACACGGCACTCGCCAACCAATTGTTCAATATGCGGTTCATCAGGTGCATTTGCTACAGAAAAACTGGTATGCGATTGGTGAAACGCCATTAAAAATAGTTGTCGGCCCTGGATGTTATGCAACTGACCAATGATTAATTCACTTTTATCATCCCACGAAACAATATGTTGCATATGACCATGGGTAAAATTACTCTCAAATGTTAATGGTCTGAAACGAACAGGTTTTCCAATAATATTATTTTGTACAACACCGAGTGTTTTTAAAGCTGTCTGATTAACAAACTGAACCCGATTATCAGCATCAACCACTAACACGCCCTGATCCATATTATCGATCATGGTCGCGAATATTTTACTGATGTTATCTCCTGGTCCCTGATCCTCCAGAAGTTTAGAAACAAAAATGGTGGATATATGGCGAACGTAATCGGAAAATTCGCGTAAATTATCACTGATATGTTCTTGTTGCTCGTGGGTAACGGCAATCAAACTTATCACCCCAACACAACGTTCCTGTAAAATGACAGGCGTACCCAGAAATGCTTTTTCGCGGCAATTTTCTTTACTATCGCAACCTTCACAAAGGGGATCGAAGCGAGACTGTGTCACAACTTTTTCAGTTTTCGTTTCCAGGACGTGGCGGAGCAGGCGTGAGTTGCCGCTCAACTGGCGGCCAAGAAACTTCCCATACGCGCCCGTTCCGGCGACGCGACACAAGTTTTCATCAACGATCTCAACCTCAAGCTGCAAAACGCTGGCAAGCATTCTGGCAAAACGCTGAATTGTCGGTTGAATTTGCATCAATACTGACTGCGTAGTCGCAAGCTCCATAGCTTTACCTTCCAGACTTACTTAAAAGTCGATCATTGAAGACGTTGATGGTTCACAGATCATGATGATATTAACTCAGGCGAAATTGGCTTTGATAAAAACATAAGATTTTTATCACTTTCTAATAAAATTATGGAAGAGATATCACATTTCTATATCAATATGAGAATTACAGCGGCAAGTTTATCAAACTGAAGAGAGATAGCCTGCCTCTTTATCTTATTTCTGATACTTAGCAGCAAATAAATAACGTGATAAAAAAAGCCAAACGTTTTCGTATTTTAAAAACAACCGGAAACTGGCATCAATATGTGATCAACCCCACACATTATCCGTCAAATTAGCCTTTCGCAGCCGCGTGGATAATTCTGGCACACTTATTGTTAGTCCCAGGTATAGCTGTGAAAACACCAATCACTTTGGCACGTCACAGTGAAATAAACCACTTTGCCTGTCATTCCACTATCGGGACTTTATGATGAAAACTGTTAATGAGCTGATTAAGGATATCAATTCGCTGACCTCTCACCTGCATGAAAAAGATTTTTTGTTAACGTGGGAACAGACGCCAGACGAACTGAAACAAGTACTGGACGTTGCCGCCGCGTTAAAAGCACTGCGTGCTGAAAACATCTCAACCAAAGTCTTTAATAGTGGATTAGGTATTTCCGTATTCCGCGACAATTCCACCCGTACCCGCTTCTCTTATGCTTCCGCGCTTAACCTGCTCGGCCTTGCACAACAAGATCTTGACGAAGGAAAATCACAAATCGCTCACGGCGAAACCGTGCGTGAAACCGCCAATATGATCTCCTTCTGCGCTGACGCTATCGGTATTCGCGACGATATGTATCTGGGCGCAGGCAACGCCTATATGCGTGAAGTTGGCGCGGCACTTGATGACGGCTACAAACAAGGGGTTCTGCCACAGCGTCCGGCTTTAGTGAACCTGCAATGCGATATTGACCACCCGACTCAATCAATGGCTGATCTGGCATGGTTACGTGAACACTTTGGTTCACTGGAAAACCTGAAAGGTAAAAAAATCGCCATGACCTGGGCCTACTCCCCAAGCTATGGCAAACCGCTCTCTGTACCACAAGGCATCATCGGTCTGATGACCCGCTTCGGTATGGATGTCACCCTGGCCCATCCGGAAGGCTACGACCTGATCCCGGATGTCGTTGAAGTTGCTAAAAACAATGCTAAAGCCTCCGGTGGTAGCTTCCGTCAGGTCACCAGCATGGAAGAAGCCTTCAAAGACGCAGACATCGTTTATCCGAAGTCATGGGCACCTTACAAAGTGATGGAAGAGCGTACTGAATTGCTGCGTGCGAACGATCACGAAGGCTTAAAAGCACTGGAAAAACAGTGTCTGGCACAGAACGCGCAACACAAAGACTGGCATTGTACTGAAGAGATGATGGAACTGACCCGTGATGGCGAAGCTCTGTACATGCACTGCCTGCCAGCTGATATCAGCGGCGTATCCTGCAAAGAAGGTGAAGTGACTGAAGGCGTATTCGAAAAATACCGTATCGCTACCTACAAAGAAGCCAGCTGGAAGCCTTATATCATCGCCGCGATGATCCTGTCCCGTAAATACGCCAAACCAGGTGCACTGCTCGAGCAACTGCTGAAAGAAGCGCAAGAACGCGTGAAATAACCCCTCGGGCCGATCAGCTGGTCGGCCCTCTATTTCCAGAGGCCAAAAGGATAGGATATGTCCGTTTTCTCATTGAAGATTGATATCGCCGATAACAAATTTTTCAACGGCGAAACATCACCGCTTTTTTCGCAAAGCCAGGCAAAACTGGCACGCCAGTTCCACCAGAAAATTGCTGGTTATCACCCAACACCGCTTTGTGCGCTGGACGATCTCGCAAACCTGTTTGGTGTAAAGAAAATTCTCGTCAAAGACGAATCAAAACGATTCGGTCTGAACGCCTTCAAAATGCTCGGCGGTGCGTACGCCATCGCTCAATTATTGTGTGAAAAATATCATCTTGATATCGAAACGCTGTCATTTGAGCACCTGAAAAATGCCATCGGCGAAAAAATGACTTTCGCGACTACCACCGACGGCAACCACGGGCGCGGTGTGGCATGGGCAGCACAGCAACTCGGACAGAATGCGGTGATTTACATGCCGAAAGGTTCTGCTCAGGAACGCGTTGACGCCATTCTAAACCTCGGTGCCGAGTGCATCGTCACGGATATGAACTATGACGATACCGTTCGCCTGACCATGCAACACGCGCAGCAGCACGGCTGGGAAGTGGTACAGGACACGGCATGGGAAGGTTACACCAAAATCCCAACCTGGATCATGCAAGGCTACGCAACACTGGCGGATGAAGCCGTCGAGCAAATGCGTGAAATGGGCGTCACCCCGACACACGTTCTGCTGCAAGCCGGTGTCGGTGCAATGGCCGGTGGTGTGCTGGGTTATCTGGTCGACGTCTATAGCCCGCAAAATCTGCACAGCATTATTGTTGAACCTGACAAAGCTGACTGTATTTATCGCTCCGGCGTCAAAGGCGACATCGTCAACGTTGGCGGTGATATGGCCACCATCATGGCGGGCCTGGCCTGCGGCGAACCTAACCCACTGGGCTGGGAAATCCTACGTAACTGCGCCACCCAATTCATCTCCTGCCAGGACAGCGTTGCCGCATTAGGTATGCGCGTGCTGGGTAATCCGTATGGCAACGACCCGCGCATCATCTCCGGTGAATCCGGCGCTGTCGGTTTGGGCGTTCTCGCAGCGGTTCATTATCACCCGCAACGTCAAAGCCTGATGGAAAAACTGGCGCTGAACAAAGATGCCGTGGTGCTGGTTATCAGCACTGAAGGCGACACCGACGTGAAGCACTACCGCGAAGTTGTCTGGGAAGGCAAACACGCTGTAGCACCTTAATCACCCTATTGGAACTGCTCCCTGCAAAACGGGGAGTAAAAAATCTGGAGAAAAATAATGGCTAAGAATATTCCATTCAAACTGATTCTTGAAAAAGCAAAAGATTACCAGGCAGACATGACTCGCTTCCTGCGCGATATGGTTGCTATTCCCAGTGAAAGCTGCGACGAGAAACGCGTAGTACATCGTATTAAAGAAGAGATGGAAAAAGTCGGCTTCGATAAAGTTGAAATCGACCCAATGGGCAATGTTCTCGGTTATATCGGCCACGGCCCGCGTCTGGTGGCAATGGACGCTCATATCGATACAGTCGGCATTGGCAACATCAAAAACTGGGACTTCGATCCGTATGAAGGCATGGAAACCGACGAGCTGATCGGTGGTCGTGGTACTTCCGACCAGGAAGGCGGCATGGCGTCTATGGTATATGCCGGAAAAATCATTAAAGATCTCGGTCTGGAAGATGAATATACCCTGCTGGTCACCGGTACTGTGCAGGAAGAAGACTGCGACGGTCTGTGCTGGCAATACATTATTGAACAATCCGGCATTCGCCCGGAATTTGTGGTCAGTACCGAACCAACCGACTGCCAGGTATACCGTGGTCAACGCGGTCGTATGGAAATTCGCATTGATGTTCAGGGTGTTAGCTGCCACGGTTCGGCACCAGAACGTGGTGATAACGCCATTTTCAAAATGGGTCCAATTCTTGGCGAATTACAAGAACTCTCCCAACGTCTGGGTTATGACGAATTCCTCGGCAAAGGCACCCTCACCGTTTCTGAAATTTTCTTCACCTCCCCAAGCCGTTGCGCTGTCGCAGACAGCTGCGCAGTTTCAATCGACCGTCGTCTGACCTGGGGCGAAACCTGGGAAGGCGCGCTGGACGAGATCCGCGCCCTGCCTGCAGTACAGAAAGCTAACGCGGTTGTTTCTATGTACAACTACGACCGCCCATCCTGGACTGGCCTGGTTTACCCAACCGAATGCTACTTCCCGACCTGGAAAGTGGAAGAAGATCACTTCACCGTTAAAGCACTGGTGAATGCTTATGAAGGGCTGTTTGGTAAAGCGCCTGTCGTTGATAAGTGGACCTTCTCAACTAACGGCGTATCCATCATGGGTCGCCACGGCATTCCGGTCATCGGTTTTGGCCCTGGTAAAGAACCGGAAGCGCACGCGCCAAACGAAAAAACCTGGAAATCTCACCTGGTAACCTGTGCCGCTATGTACGCTGCAATCCCATTAAGCTGGCTGGCAACCGAATAATTACTCTTCACTTATCCCCCTCCGGTTCGCCGGAGGGTTTTTGGAGTTTGCTATGCGCGTATTGATAAAAAACGGCATTGTTGTTAATGCAGATGGACAGGCGAAGCAGGATTTGCTGATTGAAAGCGGGATTGTTCGCCAGTTGGGTACCGATATTTCGCCGCAACTCCCTTGCGAAGAAATTGATGCCTCTGGCTGTTACGTTTTCCCTGGCGGCGTGGATGTCCATACGCATTTCAATATTGATGTCGGCATCGCGCGCAGTTGTGATGATTTTTTTACCGGTACCCGCGCTGCTGCGTGTGGCGGTACAACAACCATTATTGACCATATGGGATTTGGCCCAAATGGCTGCCGGTTACGCCATCAACTGGAAGTTTATCGCGGTTATGCCGCCCACAAAGCAGTCATCGACTACAGCTTTCACGGTGTCATTCAACATATTAATCACGCTATCCTCGACGAAATTCCGATGATGGTTGAGGAAGGACTGAGCAGTTTTAAACTCTATTTAACCTATCAATATAAACTCAACGATGATGAAGTGTTGCAGGCATTACGCCGCTTGCATGAGTCCGGCGCGCTGACCACCGTACACCCGGAAAATGACGCAGCTATCGCCAGCAAGCGGGCGGAGTTTATCGCCGCAGGGTTAACCGCGCCGCGTTATCATGCCTTGAGTCGACCTCTGGAATGCGAAGCGGAAGCCATCGCCCGCATGATTAACCTGGCACAAATTGCCGGTAACGCCCCGCTCTATATCGTGCACCTGTCTAACGGCTTAGGTCTGGATTATCTGCGTCTTGCCCGTGCGAATCACCAGCCAGTCTGGGTTGAAACCTGCCCACAATATCTCCTGTTGGACGAACGCAGTTACGATACAGAAGATGGCATGAAGTTCATTCTTAGCCCACCGCTGCGTAACGTACGCGAGCAGGACAAACTGTGGTGTGGCATCAGCGATGGTGCGATTGACGTGGTGGCAACCGATCACTGCACCTTCTCGATGGCTCAACGCCTGCAAATTTCTAAAGGCGATTTCAGCCGCTGCCCAAATGGCTTACCCGGTGTGGAGAACCGCATGCAACTGCTGTTCTCCAGTGGCGTGATGACGGGACGTATCTCACTGGAGCGTTTTGTTGAGTTAACCAGTGCAATGCCCGCCAGGCTGTTTGGCCTGTGGCCGCAAAAAGGGATATTAGCGCCCGGTTCCGATGGTGACGTGGTGATTATCGACCCACGTCAGAGCCAACAAATTCAGCATCGCCATCTCCACGACAACGCCGACTACTCGCCCTGGGAGGGGTTTACCTGTCAGGGCGCGATTGTCAGAACATTATCCCGTGGTGAAACGATTTTCTGCGACGGCACCTTTACAGGCAAAGCCGGGCGAGGTCGTTTCCTGCGACGCAAACCGTTTGTCCCTCCCGTGCTCTAACCACTGCCAGGGATCTATACACAATCAAGAATGATGAGTGAGGAAAAATGAGTAAGAAAATTGTTCTCGCCCTGGGCGGGAATGCGCTGGGCGATGACCTGGCTGGGCAAATGAAAGCGGTAAAAATTACTTCTCAGGCAATTGTTGATTTAATTGCCCAGGGACATGAGGTCATCGTCACTCATGGCAACGGGCCACAGGTGGGCATGATTAACCAGGCCTTTGAAGCTGCAGCAAAAACTGAAGCGCACTCGCCAATGCTGCCGATGTCTGTCTGTGTTGCCTTAAGCCAGGGTTATATTGGTTACGATCTACAAAACGCCTTAAGAGAAGAACTGCTTTCTCGTGGCATTAATAAACCTGTAGCAACGCTGGTTACCCAGGTCGAAGTCGATGCTAACGATCCGGCATTCCTCAACCCGACCAAGCCGATTGGTTCGTTCTTTACCGAGCAAGAAGCAGAGCTACTGACAAAACAGGGTTACACTCTGAAAGAAGATGCGGGTCGCGGCTATCGTCGTGTCGTTGCTTCGCCAAAACCGGTTGATATCATTGAAAAAGAAACGGTTAAAGCTCTGGTAGATGCCGGACAGGTGGTGATCACCGTTGGCGGTGGTGGTATCCCTGTTATTCGTGAAGGTAACCATCTGCGTGGTGCCAGCGCGGTTATCGATAAAGACTGGGCCAGCGCCCGTTTAGCAGAAATGATCGATGCCGATATGCTGATCATTCTGACTGCGGTAGAAAAAGTGGCCATTAACTTCGGAAAAGAGAATGAACAGTGGCTCGATCGCCTGTCGTTAAGTGATGCTGAACGCTTTATCGAAGAAGGTCATTTTGCGAAAGGTTCTATGCTGCCTAAAGTGGAAGCTGCCGCCTCGTTTGCTCGCTCTCGCGCAGGTCGTGAAGCACTGATTACCGTATTGAGCAAAGCGAAAGAAGGGATTGAAGGCAAAACCGGAACGGTGATTTGTCAGTAATTTAAAGGCCGGATGGGTAATACCATCCGGCCATTTTCATTTAAGCCACTTCCAGCACTTCTTTTGTCGCTTTAACGCCCTGATGCATCAACATCATTAACGCCTCAAGTACGCCGCCGCCAATCGCCCGGGCTTTATCAGAAACGCTGGTGAAATCAGCCGTTTCACCACGAGGATCGATATCACCAATTTTAAAACCACCGACCACGGCCAGTCCGTCGTTCAACAAGCCACGCACCATCCCCGTCAACGGTGCTTTAATTTCATGCTCACCAATCCAGGCAATGACATCGCCCTCTTTCACCAGATCGCCTAATTTCACGTTGGATCGCATAATGCCTGCAGCAGGAGCGCGGATCACTCGTCGGGTGGTATGCCCCATAATATTGCCGGGAACACCGGTATTCTCCTGCGCACAACCTGAGTAAATCACCTGACCGAGCCAGTGCCCGCGATTTGTTTCAATTACCGCATGACAATCCTTCCCTGCAGTAAAGCCCGGCCCAAGCGCGATTGTTACTGGTGCCATATCTGCCCGCGTTCCCAAATTCTGTTTCGCCAGAATAGCGTCCACCACGCAAAGCGGTTTCAGTTCATCAAGCAATGAACAGGTGGGATCTACCATCACAGGGATAAATCCGCGTTCGGTAAGTTTCATCGCTTCCGCAGAGCTGGTTGCCAGGCGGGCGGTGACGCCTTCGACCGTCATTTCGCCATCGAACACGGCCTGGGCAAACGCCACGGTACAACGAATCACTGTCGGTTTTTCCACTTCCAACATGATCACTTTAAAACCCGCATGATACAGACGTAGCGCTACACCACTGGCGATATCCCCCGCACCGCGAATCACCACCAGCTGGTGTCCGGAAGGATGAGAAGGCTTCATCATCAGCCCACCCGGCGCGTTATTTTTCACCTGTAATATTTCTGCCAGCACGCTGATGGCGATCTCCTGCGGCGTTTCCGCACCTATGTTGTAACCAACGGGCGCATGTAAACGGGCAATATGTTCTTCAGCCACGCCTTTCTCACGCAATTGGCGCAGGAAAAGCTGAACCTTGCGGCGACTTGCCAGCAACCCCAGCCATGCAATGGGTTGTTCAATGAGTTTGTCGAGGGCTTCACGATCCTGATTATTCGTGGCAATCAGGACAAAATTATCAGGGCGAATATCCAGTGCTTCCACTGCCGCACCAAACGACTCAGCATGGAGAAGCGTGGTTGATGGTGGGAATAGTTCAGGATTGAGGCTTTCGCGATAAATATCAGCAACGGCGATATCAAATCCTAATAGCGCCGCACTCTGGGCTATCGCCCGGTTGACATGCCCCGCACCAATCAACACCAGACGTGGACGCATACCATGGACGCTGATAAATACTGACATTGCACCTCCACAATCTGACCCGACAGCATCCGCACCGTTACGAGCCATACGTCCATGGAATAATCGCGGCTTACGTTCCTGCAATGCCTGAAGCGACTCTTCAATCACCTTCCGTTCAACCATTCCGCCACCAATTGTACCGACGATAGAACCATCGGCGCGCACTAACATTTGTGCAGAATGGCGGGGGGTTGAGCCTCGGCTATCAACAATTTGCGCCATCGCAAACGGACAATTTTGCTCTTCGAGTTTTGCAGCCTCTGTGAAAATATTCATACCAACCTCAATGGATATCCTTTCAGTAACCCGGAATACCCGGGCCGCTAATTCACAAATCTGCGCGCGATTGCAGGATGTTCTTGTATATCGCCCAGCCAGATTGCCTCTACGTTGTGTTGTTGCAGCGGTTGAAGGAGCTCGCTTTGCGCAATCGCATTCTCACATTGAGAAAAACGGTTAATGAACCAGACTCGCCGACAACCTTGCGGTACGTTTTTAAACGCCCCCTGAGGGTGGCGAACCAGCGCAACGAGATCGCTCAGTTGCAAGGGTGCATCAGGTGTTAACCCAGTAATATCAGCAAACTGCGACCAGCGATGGACATTTTCTGTGCTCACTTTCGCACCCAAAATATGTCCTCCCATCACAGCAATCACGCAGCAACTGCTTTTAGGTATGCAAGGTTCGTGCTCATCAGGCGCTTTTAACGGCATTCCACGCGAGCCATCTGCCTCAATGAGAATTACGTCACACTCTGGTCGTTGTACCAGTGCATCAATCGCTTCTGGCGTAAATCCCTGCACTTTTCCCTGGTTCGCTTTCCAGCAGTGAAAACAAAATGAAATGGGGGATATAAAAGACGCATGAGGAAGCATGGCGGGATCACGACAGAAAACCACGGGCCAGTGAGATGTTGGCATAAACATATGTGTCGTCGTAGTGATTAATACACGCCTGCCACTCGCCTGGAACAGTTCTGCCAGCCAAAAAAGCAAGCTGGTTTTCCCCCCAGCACCAACAATAGAAATCACAGTGGGACGTTTCTGCGCGCCTAAATCAATGAATAATGCCGATGGGTCAATTATACTTTTCACGCGTCTTTATGGACCTCTCTGGGATAAATTACCCTCAACGTAATCCATCAGGAAGTAACGCAATTATCAGGCGTTATTAGCTCCTGTAAATAATGGAATCACTATGTCAGCCATCGACTGTATAATTACCGCCGCAGGATTATCATCAAGAATGGGGCAATGGAAAATGATGTTACCCTGGCAACAGGGAACAATTCTTGATACAAGTATCAAAAATGCGTTGCAGTTTTGTAGCCGAATTATTTTAGTCACCGGCTATCGTGGTAATGAACTGCACGAGCGTTATGCGAACCAGAGCAATATCACTATTATCCACAACCCAGATTATGCGCAGGGTTTACTGACATCAGTAAAGGCCGCAGTACCCGCGGTGCAAACAGAACATTGTTTTCTCACCCACGGAGATATGCCAACCCTCACCATCGATATTTTTAGAAAAATCTGGTCGTTACGAAATGATGGCGCAATACTGCCACTCCATAATGGCATCCCCGGCCATCCGATTTTAGTGTCAAAACCATGCCTGATGCAGGCAATCCAGCGACCCAATGTCACCAATATGCGTCAGGCACTCCTTATGGGAGAACATTATTCCGTCGAAATAGAAAATGCAGAAATAATTTTAGATATTGATACTCCGGACGACTTTATTACAGCGAAGAAAAGGTATACTGAAATTTAGAAAACGTAGTTAAACGATTGCGTTCAAATATCTAATCCCTCCAGCACTCTTTATCATAATGATAAGGAATCACTGATTTTGAGAAAAGAGAAAATGTGATAAATGGGCTGGCAATAATAATTTTCAGGAGTGATTTTAATTCTCATTTGGCACCTGTGAGTTCATTCACAAAAAGCCATTAAGTTTCGAGCCGCCTCACATTTTTTTATATTTCCCGCCAAACCTGGCAAGAGTGGTGCGATTGTTGCTCTATCCCCCTAAACCACCGGATTTCTCAACACCGGTCACTCAATGATATCTGTATAAGCTAAGGAGAGGGTTATGGGGGATATTATGCGTCCCATTCCGTTTGAGGAACTTTTGACGCGCATATTTGATGAATACCAACAACAACGCTCAATCTTTGGTATTCCCGAGCAACAGTTTTACTCACCCGTAAAAGGTAAAACTGTTAGCGTCTTCGGTGAAACCTGTGCCACTCCCGTCGGCCCTGCCGCTGGCCCGCACACGCAACTTGCGCAAAACATCGTCACCTCCTGGCTGACTGGCGGACGCTTCATCGAACTAAAAACCGTCCAAATTCTTGACCGCCTGGAGCTGGAAAAGCCCTGTATCGATGCCGAAGACGAGTGCTTTAACACCGAATGGTCTACCGAATTTACCCTGCTTAAAGCCTGGGATGAATACCTCAAAGCCTGGTTTGCCCTGCACCTTCTCGAAGCGATGTTCCAGCCTTCTGATTCCGGTAAATCGTTCATCTTTAATATGAGCGTCGGTTACAACCTCGAAGGTATTAAGCAACCGCCGATGCAGCAGTTCATCGACAATATGATGGACGCATCTGACCATCCGAAATTCGCTCAATACCGCGATGCACTTAATAAGCTACTCCAGGATGAGGCATTTTTAGCCCGCCACGGATTGCAGGAAAAACGCGAAAGCTTGCAAGCCTTACCCGCTCGCATCCCCACCAGCATGGTACAAGGGGTTACCCTCTCCACCATGCACGGCTGTCCTCCGCATGAAATCGAAGCCATTTGCCGCTACATGCTGGAAGAAAAAGGGCTCAACACCTTTGTGAAACTCAACCCGACCTTACTGGGGTACGCGCGTGTTCGTGAGATCCTCGATGTCTGCGGTTTCGGTTACATCGGCTTAAAAGAAGAGTCATTTGATCACGACCTCAAGCTGACGCAAGCACTGGAAATGCTGGAACGCCTGATGGCACTGGCAAAAGAAAAATCACTCGGCTTTGGCGTAAAACTGACTAACACTCTCGGCACCATCAACAATAAAGGCGCATTGCCCGGTGAAGAGATGTATATGTCAGGCCGTGCGCTGTTCCCGCTCTCCATCAACGTTGCAGCAGTTCTCTCTCGCGCCTTTGACGGCAAACTGCCCATTTCTTATTCCGGTGGTGCCAGTCAGCTGACTATCCGCGATATTTTTGATACTGGTATTCGCCCTATTACTATGGCAACCGACCTGCTGAAACCTGGCGGCTATCTGCGCTTAAGTGCCTGCATGCGCGAGCTGGAAGGCTCCGACGCCTGGGGACTTGACCACGTTGACGTCGAACGACTGAACAGACTGGCAGCAGACGCGTTAACCATGGAATACACCCAGAAACACTGGAAGCCAGAAGAGCGTATTGAAGTGGCTGAAGACCTGCCGCTGACCGATTGCTACGTTGCCCCCTGTGTTACTGCCTGCGCTATCAAGCAAGATATTCCGGAATACATCCGTTTGCTTGGCGAACACCGCTATGCCGACGCGCTGGAACTCATCTATCAACGCAACGCCCTGCCCGCCATTACCGGTCATATTTGCGATCACCAGTGCCAATACAACTGTACCCGCCTGGATTACGACAGTGCGCTGAATATCCGCGAACTGAAAAAAGTCGCCCTGGAAAAAGGTTGGGATGAATATAAGCAACGCTGGCACAAACCAGCCGGTTCCGGTTCACGCCATCCGGTAGCCGTGATTGGTGCAGGTCCGGCAGGTCTGGCGGCAGGTTACTTCCTTGCCAGAGCGGGCCATCCGGTTACGCTGTTTGAACGAGAAGCCAATGCGGGCGGCGTGGTGAAAAATATCATTCCTCAGTTCCGTATTCCTGCAGAGTTAATTCAGCACGATATCGATTTTGTTGCCGATCACGGCGTGAAATTTGAGTACGGTTGCTCACCGGATCTGACCGTCGAACAGTTAAAAAATCAGGGCTTCCACTATGTTCTGATTGCCACCGGCACTGATAAAAATAGCGGTGTGAAACTGGCGGGCGACAACCAAAATGTCTGGAAATCACTCCCCTTCCTGCGTGAATACAACAAGGGCACAGCGCTCAAGCTGGGCAAACATGTGGTCGTTGTCGGGGCGGGTAACACGGCAATGGACTGCGCTCGTGCGGCGTTACGCGTTCCAGGCGTAGAAAAAGCAACGGTCGTTTACCGTCGTTCACTGCAAGAGATGCCAGCATGGCGCGAAGAGTATGAAGAAGCGTTGCACGACGGCGTGGAGTTCCGTTTCCTGAATAATCCGGAACGTTTCGATGCTGATGGCACCTTAACCTTGCGCGTTATGTCGCTTGGCGAACCTGATGAGAAAGGTCGTCGCCGTCCGGTTGAAACCAACGAAACAGTAACACTGCATGTAGACAGCCTAATCACCGCCATTGGTGAACAGCAGGATACTGAAGCCCTGAATGCGATGGGCGTGCCGCTGGACAAAAACGGCTGGCCAGACGTCGACCATAATGGCGAAACGCGTCTGAGTGACGTCTTTATGATCGGCGACGTACAGCGCGGACCATCCTCCATTGTCGCTGCTGTCGGAACCGCGCGTCGGGCGACCGATGCCATCCTGAGTCGGGAAAATATCCGTTCCCACCAGAACGATAAATACTGGAATAACGTCAATCCGGCGGAAATCTATCAACGTAAAGGCGATATCTCTGTCACTCTGGTGAACAGTGACGATCGTGATGCGTTTGTCGCGCAGGAAGCCGCTCGCTGCCTTGAATGTAACTACGTTTGCAGCAAGTGTGTGGATGTCTGCCCGAACCGCGCCAACGTATCCATTGCGGTCCCAGGCTTCCAGAACCGTTTCCAGACGCTGCACCTCGACGCTTACTGTAACGAATGTGGCAACTGCGCCCAATTCTGCCCGTGGAACGGTAAACCGTACAAAGACAAAATCACCGTCTTCAGCCTGTCGCAAGACTTTGATAACAGCAGCAACCCAGGCTTCCTTGTGGAAGATTGCCGGGTACGCGTACGTCTGAATAACCAAAGCTGGGTGTTAAACATCGACAGCGAAGGTCAGTTCAACAACGTACCACCGGAGCTGAACGATATGTGCCGCATCATTAGCCATGTCCACCAGCATCATCATTATCTGCTGGGCCGCGTGGAGGTGTAATCATGTTGATTCTGAAGAATGTCACCGCAGTGCAGTTACACCCGGCGAAAGTGCAGGAAGGCGTTGATATCGCCATCGAAAATGATGTGATTGTCGCTATCGACGATGCCCTGACGCAACGCTATCCCGATGCCAGCTACAAAGAGATGCATGGTCGGATTGTGATGCCGGGAATTGTCTGCTCGCACAACCATTTTTACTCGGGGCTGTCCCGCGGAATTATGGCAAACATCGCCCCCTGCCCGGATTTCATCTCAACGCTGAAAAATCTCTGGTGGCGACTCGATCGCGCCCTTGATGAAGAGTCGCTCTATTACAGCGGACTGATTTGTTCCCTGGAAGCGATTAAGAGTGGATGTACATCGGTTATCGATCACCATGCCTCTCCGGCGTATATCGACGGGTCGCTCTCCACATTGCGCAACGCATTTTTAAAAGTTGGCCTGCGCGCGATGACCTGTTTTGAAACTACTGACCGTAACAACGGCATCAAAGAGTTGCAGGAAGGTGTAGAAGAAAACATCCGCTTCGCCCGTCAGATTGATGAGGCGAAGAAAGCAGCAACCGAGCCGTATCTGGTGGAAGCTCATATCGGCGCTCACGCGCCGTTTACCGTGCCGGATGCCGGTCTGGAGATGCTGCGTGAAGCCGTGAAAAGCACAGGTCGTGGTTTGCATATTCACGCTGCGGAAGACCTTTACGACGTTTCCTACAGTCACCATTGGTACGGCAAAGACCTGCTGGCACGACTGGCGCAATTCGATCTCATCGACAGCAAAACGCTGGTCGCTCATGGGCTGTACTTGTCGAAAGATGACATCGCCCTACTCAATCAGCGCGATGCGTTCCTGGTGCATAACGCCCGTTCAAACATGAACAACCATGTCGGCTACAACCATCACCTTAGCGACATCCGCAATCTGGCGTTGGGAACGGACGGCATTGGTTCGGACATGTTTGAAGAGATGAAATTTGCCTTCTTTAAACATCGCGATGCGGGTGGCCCGCTGTGGCCTGACAGTTTTGCCAAAGCACTGGCTAACGGCAACGAACTGATGAGCCGCAACTTTGGCGCGAAATTTGGGCTTCTGGAAGCCGGTTACAAAGCCGATTTAACCATTTGCGATTACAACTCGCCGACGCCGCTGCTGGCAGACAATATCGCCGGGCATATCGCTTTCGGTATGGGCTCAGGCAGCGTTCACAGCGTGATGGTCAATGGTGTGATGGTCTATGAAGACCGTCAGTTTAACTTCGATTGCGATTCCATTTATGCGCAAGCCAGAAAAGCCGCTGCCAGTATGTGGCGTCGGATGGATGCGCTGGCATAAATAACAGCTCCCCTCTTCTTTCAGAGAAGAGGGGAAATTAAGGAAAGACGATGATTGAACAATTTTTCAGACCCGACTCAGTCGAACAGGCGCTGGAACTGAAGCGCCGCTACCAGGATGAAGCCGTCTGGTTCGCCGGGGGCAGCAAACTCAACGCTACACCAACCCGTACCGATAAAAAGATTGCCATTTCCTTGCAGGATCTGGAGCTGGACTGGATTGACTGGGATAACGGTGCACTACGAATTGGCGCAATGTCTCGCTTGCAGCCACTGCGTGATGCGCGATTTATTCCTGCAGCACTGTGTGAAGCCCTCGGTTTTGTTTACTCACGCCATGTTCGTAATCAGTCGACCATTGGTGGTGAAATCGCCGCCCGGCAGGAAGAGTCGGTGCTGCTTCCCGTCCTGCTGGCACTGGATGCTGAACTGGTTTTTGGCAACGGCGAAACGCTGTCAATCGAGGACTACCTGGCCTGCCCATGCGATCGCCTGTTAACCGAAATTATCATTAAAGATCCGTATCGCACCTGTGCGACTCGCAAAATTAGCCGTTCTCAGGCAGGTTTAACCGTCGTGACGGCAGCCGTTGCAATAACAGACCACGACGGTATGCGAATTGCGCTGGATGGCGTAGCCAGTAAAGCACTGCGTCTGCATGATGTTGAAACTCAAAATCTGGAAGGCAATGCACTTGAACAGGCTGTCGCCAACGCCATTTTCCCGCAGGAAGATTTGCGGGGCAGCGTGGCCTATAAACGCTATATCACGGGAGTTCTGGTAGCCGACCTGTATGCCGACTGCCAACAGGCTGGGGAGGAAGCCGTATGATCATCCACTTTACTTTAAATGGCGCGCCTCAGGAGCTAACCGTTAATCCAGGCGAAAACGTGCAAAAGCTGTTGTTTAACATGGGAATGCACTCTGTACGCAACAGTGATGATGGTTTTGGGTTTGCCGGTTCTGACGCAATTATCTTTAACGGTAATATCGTTAACGCGTCCTTGCTTATCGCCGCACAGTTAGAGAAGGCAGATATTCGTACCGCAGAATCTCTGGGCAAATGGAACGAGTTAAGTCTGGTTCAACAGGCCATGGTTGATGTTGGCGTGGTGCAGTCTGGTTATAACGATCCAGCTGCGGCTCTGATTATCACCGATCTTCTCGATCGCATCGACGCACCTACCCGCGAAGAGATCGACGACGCGCTCTCAGGTCTGTTTAGCCGCGATGCTGGCTGGCAGCAATACTATCAGGTCATTGAACTGGCGGTTGCACGTAAAAATAATCCGCAGGCCACCATTGATATCGCTCCGACTTTCCGTGACGACCTTGAAGTCATTGGCAAGCATTATCCTAAAACTGATGCCGCGAAAATGGTGCAGGCAAAACCCTGCTATGTTGAAGACCGCGTAACGGCTGACGCCTGCGTCATTAAAATGTTACGTAGCCCACACGCTCACGCACTGATTACTCATCTGGATGTCAGCAAAGCTGAAGCCTTACCGGGCGTCGTTCACGTTATTACTCACCTGAATTGCCCGGATATTTACTATACCCCGGGTGGTCAGAGCGCACCGGAACCATCACCGCTTGACCGCCGTATGTTCGGCAAGAAAATGCGTCACGTCGGCGATCGCGTTGCTGCGGTAGTAGCCGAAAGTGAAGACATTGCGCTCGAAGCACTGAAGCTCATCGATGTTGAATATGAAGTGCTTAAGCCGGTAATGTCGATTGACGAGGCAATGGCGGAAGATGCGCCTGTCGTGCACGATGAACCGGTGGTGTATGTTGCTGGTGCGCCAGATACTCTGGAAGATGATAACAGCCATGCAGCCCAGCGCGGCGAGCATATGATCATCAACTTCCCGATCGGTTCTCGCCCACGCAAAAATATCGCTGCCAGTATTCATGGTCATATTGGCGATATGGACAAAGGCTTTGCCGATGCCGATGTGATCATTGAGCGAACCTATAACTCAACGCAGGCGCAGCAGTGCCCGACTGAAACACATATCTGCTTTACCCGTATGGACGGCGATCGTCTGGTGATCCACGCCTCCACCCAGGTACCATGGCACTTACGCCGCCAGGTCGCGCGCCTCGTGGGCATGAAACAACATAAAGTTCATGTCATTAAAGAACGTGTAGGCGGCGGTTTTGGCTCTAAACAGGACATCCTGCTGGAAGAAGTGTGCGCCTGGGCAACTTGCGTGACCGGGCGTCCGGTACTTTTCCGCTACACCCGTGAAGAAGAGTTTATTGCTAACACCTCTCGTCACGTAGCGAAAGTCACCGTCAAACTGGGCGCGAAAAAAGATGGTCGCCTGACGGCAGTGAAGATGGATTTCCGCGCCAACACTGGCCCTTACGGTAACCACTCACTCACCGTACCGTGTAACGGACCGGCGCTGTCGCTGCCGTTATATCCATGCGATAACGTCGATTTCCAGGTCACCACCTACTACAGCAACATTTGCCCAAATGGTGCTTATCAGGGTTATGGCGCACCGAAAGGTAACTTCGCTATCACCATGGCATTAGCGGAACTGGCTGAACAGTTACAGATCGACCAACTGGAAATTATCGAACGTAACCGGGTACACGAAGGGCAAGAGCTGAAAATTCTCGGTGCAATCGGTGAAGGTAAAGCGCCGACCTCCGTTCCTTCCGCCGCCAGCTGCGCACTGGAAGAGATCCTGCGTCAGGGTCGCGAGATGATCCAATGGTCTTCACCAAAACCACAAAACGGTGACTGGCACATCGGTCGCGGCGTCGCCATTATCATGCAGAAATCAGGGATCCCAGATATCGATCAGGCTAACTGCATGATCAAACTGGAATCAGACGGTACCTTTATCGTTCATTCTGGCGGTGCGGATATTGGTACTGGCCTGGATACTGTGGTGACGAAACTGGCAGCAGAAGTGCTGCACTGCCCCCCGCAGGACGTGCATGTTATCTCCGGTGATACCGATCATGCGTTGTTTGATAAAGGCGCATATGCCTCGTCCGGTACTTGCTTCTCGGGTAACGCTGCGCGTTTGGCAGCGGAAAATCTGCGGGAGAAAATCCTGTTCCACGGCGCGCAAATGTTGGGTGAGCCAGTGGCAGATGTTCAACTAGCAACGCCGGGCGTCGTTCGCGGCAAGAAAGGCGAAGTTAGTTTCGGAGAGATAGCCCATAAAGGCGAAACCGGCACCGGCTTTGGTTCACTGGTGGGAACTGGCAGTTATATCACGCCTGATTTCGCCTTCCCGTATGGCGCAAACTTCGCTGAAGTTGCCGTCAACACGCGTACGGGTGAAATCCGCCTGGATAAATTCTACGCCTTGCTGGACTGCGGTACACCGGTCAATCCAGAGTTAGCGCTGGGACAAATCTACGGTGCCACCCTGCGTGCTATCGGCCACAGTATGAGCGAAGAGATCATTTATGACGCCGAAGGTCACCCGTTAACGCGTGATTTACGCAGTTACGGCGCACCGAAAATTGGTGACATTCCGCGTGATTTCCGCGCTGTGCTGGTGCCGAGCGACGATAAAGTCGGCCCATTCGGGGCGAAATCGATCTCGGAAATCGGTGTAAATGGCGCCGCTCCGGCGATTGCTACCGCAATTCACGATGCCTGCGGCATCTGGTTACGCGAATGGCATTTCACACCGGAGAAAATACTCACCGCGCTGGAAAAAATATAAGTAATAAATGGCCGCTTCGGCGGCCTGTTTCTCTGTTTGAACGATGACTAAATAGTGACTGCGAAAATGAGATAAGCCGTTCTCAAGGCGTCCTGCGCCCCAAATTCGTGGGAATTTATTTTACTAATTCAGATGATCAAATTTACTTTAAAAGGAGTGAAGGGATGTCTGATATAAACCATGCAGGTTCTGACCTTATATTTGAACTGGAGGATCGCCCTCCCTTTCATCAGGCTCTCGTAGGTGCCATTACCCATCTGTTGGCAATTTTCGTTCCGATGGTAACCCCCGCGTTAATCGTGGGTGCGGCCTTACAGCTTTCCGCTGAAACAACTGCCTATCTTGTTTCTATGGCGATGATCGCCTCTGGTATTGGTACCTGGTTACAAGTAAACCGCTACGGCATCGTCGGTTCTGGTTTACTTTCAATTCAGTCAGTCAATTTTTCATTTGTTACGGTCATGATTGCGCTGGGCAGCAGCATGAAAAGCGACGGTTTTCACGAAGAGTTAATCATGTCGTCGCTCCTCGGCGTCTCCTTCGTTGGCGCATTTCTGGTTGTCGGCTCTTCTTTTATCCTGCCCTATTTACGTCGGGTTATTACGCCTACCGTCAGCGGCATTGTGGTGCTGATGATCGGCTTAAGCCTGATTAAAGTCGGCATTATTGATTTTGGTGGAGGATTTGCAGCCAAAAGCAGCGGTACGTTCGGCAATTACGAACATCTCGGCGTTGGCTTATTGGTTTTGATTGTGGTGATCGGCTTTAACTGCTGCCGCAGTCCGTTGCTACGCATGGGTGGGATCGCCATTGGGCTATGTGTCGGCTATATCGCATCGTTATGCCTGGGCATGGTGGATTTCAGCAGTATGCGCAATTTGCCGTTAATCACCATCCCGCATCCGTTCAAATACGGCTTTAGTTTTAGCTTCCATCAGTTCCTGGTGGTTGGCACGATTTATCTGCTTAGCGTGCTGGAAGCTGTCGGCGATATCACCGCCACGGCAATGGTTTCCCGCCGTCCCATTCAGGGGGAAGAGTATCAGTCCCGACTGAAAGGCGGCGTGCTGGCAGATGGTCTGGTTTCTGTTATCGCCTCCGCTGTCGGTTCATTACCATTAACCACGTTTGCGCAAAATAATGGGGTTATTCAGATGACTGGCGTCGCTTCACGTTATGTCGGGCGAACCATCGCGGTAATGCTGGTTATCCTCGGCTTATTTCCGATGATTGGCGGCTTTTTTACGACCATTCCCTCGGCAGTTCTGGGAGGCGCAATGACGTTGATGTTTTCCATGATTGCCATCGCAGGGATTCGCATCATCATCACCAACGGTTTAAAGCGCCGAGAAACACTTATTGTCGCCACTTCTTTAGGTTTAGGACTTGGCGTCTCCTACGATCCCGAAATTTTTAAAATATTGCCAGCCTCTATTTATGTATTAGTTGAAAACCCTATTTGTGCTGGCGGGTTAACTGCGATTTTATTAAATATTATCCTCCCTGGTGGCTACCGACAGGAAAACGTTCTGCCTGGTATTACCTCAGCGGAAGAGATGGATTAACAGTAAAGGAGTCAATGATGTCAGGAGAACACACGTTAAAAGCGGTACGAGGCAGTTTTATTGATGTCACCCGTACGGTCGATAACCCGGAAGAAATTGCCTCTGCGCTGCGGTTTATTGAGGATGGTTTATTACTCATTAAACAGGGAAAAGTGGAATGGTTTGGCGAATGGGAAGACGGAAAGCATCAAATTCCTGACACCATTCGCGTGCGCGACTATCGCGGCAAACTGATAGTACCGGGCTTTATCGATACACATATCCATTATCCGCAAAGTGAAATGGTGGGGGCCTATGGTGAACAATTGCTGGAGTGGTTGAATAAACACACCTTCCCTACTGAACGTCGTTATGAGGATTTAGAGTACGCCCGCGAGATGTCGGCGTTCTTCATCAAGCAGCTTTTACGTAACGGAACCACCACGGCGCTGGTGTTTGGCACTGTTCATCCACAATCCGTTGATGCGCTGTTTGAAGCCGCCAGTCATATCAATATGCGTATGATTGCCGGTAAAGTGATGATGGACCGAAACGCACCGGATTATCTGCTCGACACTGCCGAAAGCAGCTATCACCAAAGCAAAGAACTGATTGAACGCTGGCACAAAAATGGTCGTCTGTTGTATGCGATTACGCCACGCTTCGCCCCTACCTCATCTCCTGAACAGATGGCGATGGCGCAACGCCTGAAAGAAGAATATCCGGATACATGGGTACATACCCATCTCTGTGAAAACAAAGATGAAATTGCCTGGGTGAAATCGCTTTATCCTGACCATGATGGTTATCTTGATGTTTACCATCAGTACGGCCTGACCGGTAAAAACTGCGTCTTTGCTCACTGCGTCCATCTCGAAGAAAAAGAGTGGGATCGTCTCAGCGAAACCAAATCCAGCATTGCTTTCTGTCCGACCTCCAACCTTTACCTCGGCAGCGGCTTATTCAACTTGAAAAAAGCATGGCAGAAGAAAGTCAAAGTGGGCATGGGAACGGATATCGGTGCCGGAACAACTTTTAACATGCTGCAAACGCTGAACGAAGCCTACAAGGTATTGCAATTACAAGGCTATCGCCTCTCGGCATATGAAGCGTTTTACCTGGCCACGCTCGGCGGAGCGAAATCTCTGGGCCTTGACGATTTGATTGGCAACTTTTTACCTGGCAAAGAGGCTGATTTCGTGGTGATGGAACCCACTGCCACTCCGCTACAGCAGCTGCGCTATGACAACTCTGTTTCTTTAGTCGACAAATTGTTCGTGATGATGACGTTGGGCGATGACCGTTCGATCTACCGCACCTACGTTGATGGTCGTCTGGTGTACGAACGCAACTAATAATAAAACTTTAACATCCTCGTGAGGACATCATTATGTCTGGAGACATCCTACAAACACCGGACGCACCAAAGCCACAGGGCGCGCTGGATAATTATTTTAAAATTACCGCTCGTGGCAGTACCGTTCGTCAGGAAGTACTGGCTGGCTTAACGACCTTTCTGGCCATGGTTTATTCCGTTATCGTCGTTCCGGGAATGCTGGGCAAAGCAGGTTTTCCTCCCGCAGCTGTGTTTGTTGCCACCTGTCTGGTCGCGGGCTTCGGCTCGTTGCTGATGGGGTTATGGGCCAATTTGCCAATGGCGATTGGTTGCGCTATTTCCTTGACGGCGTTTACCGCATTCAGTCTGGTACTCGGGCAACAAATTAGCGTTCCTGTCGCACTGGGCGCAGTCTTTCTGATGGGCGTCATCTTCACCGCTATTTCCGTAACCGGTGTGCGTACCTGGATCTTACGTAATTTGCCGATGGGGATCGCTCACGGTACAGGTATCGGTATCGGCCTGTTTCTGCTGCTGATTGCTGCTAACGGTGTGGGAATGGTTATAAAAAACCCGATTGAAGGCTTGCCAGTGGCGCTCGGTGCCTTTACCTCCTTCCCGGTGATGATGAGCTTACTGGGGCTGGCGGTCATCTTCGGTCTGGAAAAGTGCCGCGTACCCGGCGGGATCTTGTTGGTGATTATTGCAATTTCGATCATCGGCTTAATCTTTGACCCAGCGGTGAAGTACCACGGTCTGGTGGCGATGCCAAGCCTGACTGGCGAAGATGGTAAGTCTCTGATTTTCAGCCTCGATATTATGGGCGCACTCCAGCCAACTGTACTTCCGAGTGTACTGGCATTGGTGATGACCGCAGTGTTCGACGCCACTGGCACCATCCGTGCCGTCGCCGGTCAGGCGAATTTGTTGGATAAAGACAACCAGATCATCAACGGCGGCAAAGCCCTGACCAGTGACTCAGTAAGTTCAATATTCTCCGGCCTGGTGGGCGCAGCGCCCGCGGCGGTTTATATCGAATCAGCGGCAGGAACCGCCGCCGGGGGGAAAACCGGTTTAACCGCAACCGTGGTTGGTGTGTTGTTCCTGATGATTCTGTTTTTATCACCGTTATCGTTTCTGATCCCCGGTTATGCCACAGCTCCCGCACTGATGTACGTGGGTTTGCTGATGTTAAGCAACGTCTCGAAGCTGGATTTCAACGATTTTATTGACGCAATGGCTGGCCTGGTGTGTGCCGTGTTCATCGTTCTGACTTGTAATATCGTTACCGGTATTATGCTGGGCTTTGTAACACTGGTGGTGGGTCGCGTCTTTGCGCGCGAATGGCAAAAGCTGAATATTGGTACGGTGATCATTACTGCCGCACTGGTCGCGTTTTACGCGGGTGGTTGGGCAATCTAATAGATTCTCCGCGCCTTTCAGCGCGGAGATTTCTTTCACAGAGGATTCTCACTGCTGGCAACAATACGCTGCTGGCGGACTCGCCTGAGTTCTCTTTCAGTCAGCAACTGCAGCGCCTGTGTCGGGCAAGATTCAACGCAGGCTGGCCCCTCTTCCCGCTGTTCACAGAGATCGCATTTCACGATTTGTTGCCGGGTATCCCCCGGCAATGACTGAATGGTGATCATTCCAAACGGGCACGCACTGACGCAACTCTGACAGCCAATACAACGGGCAGAATTTGCCTGCACCACCTGCTCGCCCATCGTCAGCGCCCCCACGGGACAAGCGCCAACACAAGGGGCGTTTTCACACTGATGGCACATCACCGGCGCACTGATGCTATCCAGCCGTTGTACCTTCAGCCGGGGTAAAAAGATATCGGCATTCAACTCCTGTTCTGAAGGGTGAGCGACCACACAGGCCACTTCACAAGTACGGCAGCCAATACAGTCAGCCGGATTAACGATAATTAACGATTTCATCACGATGCCTTCGTATCAAACAGAGTTAACATATCGCGCGCCGCCTGCCTTCCTGCGGCCATTGCAGTGACAACCAGATCTGCGCCATGAACTGCATCACCACCAGCAAAGACTTTTTTCAGATGCGTCTGGGTGGGTAAATACCCGACGTCGCCGGTTTGAATCAGGCCCCATTTATCGAGTTTAATTCCGCTGCCCTGCAACCACGGCATGGTATGTGCCTGGAAACCAAAGGCCATAATGAGAACATCGGCGGGCAATTCAAACTCTGAACCCGCAACCGGACGAGGACGACGGCGGCCATCCGGCCCCGGCTCACCCATAGCGGTACGAATCAGGCCCACCGCCGTTAAGCGTCCATCTTCATCACAAGCGATATATTGCGGCTGAACATTGAACTGAAACTCAACACCTTCCTCGCGGGCATTGACCACCTCTTTGCGCGAACCCGGCATACTGACTTCATCACGACGATACGCACAGGTCACGCTGGCAGCATTAAGGCGGATGGAAGTCCGCAAACAATCCATTGTCGTATCGCCACCGCCCAATACCACAACTCGCTTACCTTCCACATCCGTCAGCGGATACTCTGCAGACTCCGGCAATCCCATGAGCTGGCGGGTATGGGCGGTCAGGAACGGTAACGCCTGAATGACACCAGGCGCATCTTCATGCGGCAGATCTGCTCGCATCATCCCGTAAGTCCCCACGCCGAGGAAAACAGCATCATATTCCGCCGTTAATTCGTTGAAAGAGATATCGCGGCCAATTTCACAGTTGAGATGGAAATCGATTCCCATTGCGGTGAATATCTCTCGCCGCTGGCTTAATACCGTTTTATCGAGTTTGAAAGGAGGAATGCCAAAAGTCAGCATACCGCCAATTTCTGGATGGCGATCAAAGACATCAACCTGAACTCCCGCGCGCGCCAGAATATCAGCACACCCTAATCCTGCAGGTCCAGCGCCAATCACCGCCACTTTTTCGCTACGGGGAACAACTTTGCTGACATCGGGACGCCAGCCCATCGCCAGCGCAGTATCGGTGATGTAGCGTTCCAGATTACCGATAGAGACTGCGCCAGAGTGATCTTTCAAAGTACATGCACCTTCACAAAGACGGTCCTGTGGACATACCCTGCCGCAGATTTCGGGTAAGGAACTGGTCTGGTGGCAAAGTTCTGCCGCTTCAATAATCTTTCCTTCCTGTACCAGACGGATGTAATCCGGAATAGCGTTATGCAGCGGACAATGCCAGTTGCAGTTAGCTTTTTCGGCACAATAAACACAGCGGTCACTCTCATAAGTCGCTTGTTGTGGATCCAGCCCGCAATAGATTTCGCCAAAGTGGGTTTTCCGTTCACTCGCTGAAATTTTATCTGCGCCTTTACGCGAGTTAACGGGGAGCAACGCTGCACTGCGAGATGGCTGAGCGTCTGATGACGCTTTTCCTGCTGCCGTTTTGCGCTGGCGGGCCACCTTTATCTGCTGCAACCCTTTATCGTCCATCAGCCGTAACGCCTGTGTTGGGCAGACGTCAATACAGGCTTGCGTGCCGGAACTGCGCTGGTTACAAAGGTCGCATTTCTGTGCAATCGTATCGACCATCTCAACGACGCCAAAGGGGCAAGCGATTGCGCATCTTTTACAACCAATACATTTTTGCTCGTCCAGTTGTACGCTATCAGACTGGAAAGTCAGAGCATTAACCGGACAAGCCGTAACGCAAGGGGCATTGTTGCAGTGATGGCAGGCCACCGGATTCGCAGCCTGGCCTTTCCCTACAACGTGGATACGCGGTCGAAAGTCACTGTGACTCAGCGGCCAGTTTTCTTGATTATGTGCCACCGCACAGGCAATTTCACAAGCATGGCAGCCTATACATTCCGCAGCTTCAGCAGCGATAAACTTATTCATTTGCATCCCTTTCATTTAATGAGTTATGTCTTCTCAAATTTCGCGATGCAATAAACGGGCATATATTAGGTAGCATGACCGTTTTAATTATAATTTTGCAACTGAGTTCAAATTATTGCCCCTCAATCTATGCCGCTTTCATTATTTCAACATTGCCGATCAAAAGAATGCTATCCAGATAAAAACGATTAAATGCGAGAGTGCGACATGCCAGAATGATTAATGAAATATCAATATGAGAAAATTACAGATAATTCCATTGTCAGGTTCTCTTCTCATTTTCGTGGTTTAACCACGATTATGTGATTGCCTCCGCAATTCCTGTCTCTAACTCCCCTTCCTCGCAAAAACTGGCACTCCACGAGCATGTGTTTAGACAGTTTCATGAACATAAACGGTTGCTTTTTACTCTGGCGGGCGAAAGGAGAAACACTGATGAGCGCCATAGATTCCCAACTTCCCTCATCTTCTGGGCAAGACCGCCCAACTGATGAGGTTGACCGCATATTATCACCAGGAAAGCTGATCATACTCGGTCTGCAACACGTCCTTGTCATGTACGCAGGTGCAGTCGCTGTTCCTCTTATGATTGGTGACCGACTCGGCCTATCAAAAGAAGCTATTGCGATGCTCATCAGCTCGGATCTCTTTTGCTGCGGGATCGTCACATTATTGCAATGTATCGGTATCGGCCGCTTTATGGGGATCCGCCTGCCGGTGATTATGTCGGTGACCTTCGCCGCTGTAACACCAATGATAGCTATTGGTATGAACCCGGATATCGGCCTGCTGGGGATATTCGGTGCCACTATCGCCGCGGGTTTTATCACCACATTATTAGCGCCACTTATCGGTCGCTTGATGCCTTTATTCCCGCCACTGGTTACCGGTGTGGTTATTACTTCTATCGGGCTTAGCATCATTCAGGTGGGTATTGACTGGGCCGCCGGAGGTAAAGGGAATCCGCAATATGGTAATCCCGTTTATTTAGGTATCTCCTTTGCCGTCTTAATTTTTATCTTGCTCATTACTCGCTATGCGAAAGGATTTATGTCCAACGTCGCCGTATTACTGGGGATTGTATTTGGTTTTTTACTTTCGTGGATGATGAATGAAGTCAATTTATCCGGGCTACATGATGCTTCATGGTTTGCGATTGTCACGCCGATGTCATTTGGTATGCCGATTTTCGATCCCGTTTCCATTCTGACCATGACTGCCGTGTTAATCATCGTGTTTATCGAGTCGATGGGGATGTTCCTGGCACTGGGTGAAATAGTCGGTCGTAAACTCTCTTCACACGATATTATTCGCGGGCTGCGTGTCGATGGTGTAGGGACAATGATAGGCGGAACGTTTAACAGCTTCCCCCACACGTCATTTTCTCAAAACGTTGGCCTGGTTAGCGTGACGCGCGTTCATAGCCGCTGGGTGTGCATTGCTTCCGGTATCATTTTGATCCTGTTCGGCATGGTGCCCAAAATGGCGGTGCTGGTGGCCTCGATTCCGCAATTTGTGCTGGGCGGCGCGGGGCTGGTGATGTTCGGCATGGTACTGGCGACAGGGATTCGAATTCTGTCGCGCTGTAACTACACCACTAACCGTTACAACCTCTATATTGTGGCGATCAGTCTCGGTGTTGGCATGACGCCAACGCTCTCTCACGATTTCTTTTCTAAGTTACCGGCCGTACTGCAACCGTTGCTGCATAGCGGCATTATGCTCGCAACCCTTAGCGCCGTTGTGCTGAACGTCTTCTTTAATGGCTACCAGCATCATGCTGACCTGGTGAAGGAATCCGTCTC
Source organism: Escherichia coli DSM 30083 = JCM 1649 = ATCC 11775 (assembly GCF_003697165.2). Classification (GTDB taxonomy): domain Bacteria; phylum Pseudomonadota; class Gammaproteobacteria; order Enterobacterales; family Enterobacteriaceae; genus Escherichia; species Escherichia coli. The sequence goes on along the minus strand of NZ_CP033092.2, from coordinate 949,535 downwards.
TGATAAAGATTTAAAAGTCAGGACAGTACGTATGTGGCTTCTGATGCGCAAGCTGAAGAAAAATGAGCATGGAGAATAATATGAATCTTTTAATGCGCGCTATATTCAGTCTGCTGTTGCTTTTTACTCTCTCTATTCCTGTCATTTCTGATTGTGTTGCAATGGCCATTGAAAGTCGCTTCAAATATATGATGCTGCTTTTTTAAATGGTTTTTACCTGTCGACATCCGCTCAAAACGGGCGGTTGTCGATAAACGCTCACTTGGTTAATCATTTCACTCTTCTATTATCTATAATGATGAGTGATCAGAATTACATGTGAGAAATTATGCAAACGGAACACGTCATTTTATTGAATGCACAGGGAGTTCCCACGGGTACGCTGGAAAAGTATGCCGCACACACGGCAGACACCCTCTTACATCTCGCGTTTTCCAGTTGGCTGTTTAATGCCAAAGGGCAATTATTAGTTACCCGCCGCGCCCTTAGCAAAAAAGCGTGGCCTGGCGTGTGGACTAACTCGGTTTGTGGGCACCCACAACTGGGAGAAAGCAACGAAGAGGCGGTGATCCGCCGTTGCCGTTATGAGCTTGGCGTAGAAATTACGCCTCCTGAATCTATCTATCCTGACTTTCGCTACCGCGCCACCGATCCGAATGGCATTGTGGAAAATGAAGTGTGTCCGGTATTTGCCGCACGCACGACCAGTGCGTTACAGATCAACGATGATGAAGTGATGGATTATCAATGGTGTGATTTAGCAGCGGTTTTACGCGGTATTGATGCTACGCCGTGGGCGTTCAGTCCGTGGATGGTGATGCAGGCGACAAATCGCGAAGCCAGAAAACGATTATCTGCATTTACCCAGCTTAAATAAAAAACCCCGACGGTTGCCGGGGTTGTGAGCATAACGTAATGCTTATTTTACCGGACGCATCGCCGGGAACAGAATAACGTCGCGGATGGTATGGCTGTTGGTGAACAGCATTACCATACGGTCGATACCAATTCCCAGACCGGCTGTCGGTGGTAAGCCATGTTCCAGTGCGGTGACATAATCTTCGTCGTAGAACATCGCTTCGTCGTCACCTGCATCTTTCGCGGCAACCTGATCCAGGAAGCGCTGCGCCTGATCTTCCGCGTCATTCAGCTCGCTAAAGCCGTTACCGATTTCACGCCCACCAATGAAGAACTCAAAGCGGTCTGTGATTTCCGGGTTAACGTCGTTACGACGCGCCAGAGGAGAAACTTCTGCCGGATATTCAGTAATGAAGGTCGGCTGGATCAGATGTGCTTCTGCCACTTCTTCGAAGATCTCGGTAACGATACGGCCCAGACCCCAGCTTTTCTCAACGTGGATGCCGATAGATTCAGCAATCGCTTTCGCAGAGTCGAAGTTGTCCAGATCCGCCATGTCAGTTTCCGGGCGATATTTCTTGATCGCTTCACGCATGGTCAGTTTTTCGAACGGTTTACCGAAGTCCAGCGTTACGTCGCCGTAGGTCACTTCCGTCTTACCGAGAATATCCTGTGCCAGAGTACGGAACAGCGATTCGGTCAGCTCGATAAGATCTTTGTAATCTGCGTAAGCCATATAGAGTTCCATCATGGTGAACTCTGGGTTATGACGTACGGAAATACCTTCGTTACGGAAGTTACGGTTGATTTCGAATACACGCTCGAAGCCACCGACCACCAGACGCTTGAGGTACAGTTCCGGCGCGATACGCAGGTACATGTCGAGATCCAGCGCGTTATGGTGAGTGATAAACGGACGCGCAGCGGCACCGCCAGGGATCACCTGCATCATCGGCGTTTCAACTTCCATAAAGCCGCGGTTCACCATGAACTGGCGAATACCAGAGAGGATCTGCGAGCGCACTTTAAAGGTGTTGCGGGATTCATCGTTAGAGATGAGATCCAGATAACGCTGACGATAGCGCGCTTCCTGATCCTGCAAGCCGTGGAATTTATCCGGCAGCGGACGCAGTGCTTTGGTCAGCAGACGCAGCTCGGTACAGTGGATAGACAGTTCGCCGGTTTTGGTTTTGAACAGTTTACCTTTCGCGCCGAGGATATCGCCGAGGTCCCATTTTTTGAACTGCTCGTTGTAAACGCCTTCCGGCAGATCGTCACGGGCAACGTACAACTGAATGCGACCGCCAACGTCCTGCAGGGTAACGAAAGACGCTTTACCCATAATACGACGGGTCATCATGCGGCCAGCAACGGCGACTTCGATGTTCAGCGCTTCCAGTTCTTCGTTCTCTTTACCGTCGAATTCTGCGTGCAATTGGTCAGAGGTATGATCGCGACGGAAATCGTTCGGGAAGGCAATCCCCTGCTCACGCAGGTTCGCCAGCTTCTCACGACGCGTTTTCAGTTCATTGTTAAGATCGACTACCGCGTCAGCGCCCTGTGCGTGTTGTTCAGACATGTTGGTTCCTCATAACCCTGCTTTCAAACTTGCTTCGATAAATTGATCCAGGCTGCCGTCCAGCACGGCCTGCGTGTTGCGGGTTTCTACCCCGGTACGCAGATCTTTAATGCGGGAGTCATCAAGGACATAAGAACGAATCTGGCTGCCCCAGCCGATGTCGGATTTATTGTCTTCCATCGCCTGTTTCTCGGCATTTTTCTTCTGCATCTCCAGTTCATAAAGCTTCGCTTTCATCTGCTTCATGGCTTGGTCTTTGTTCTTGTGCTGGGAACGGTCGTTCTGGCACTGAGTCACGATCCCGGTCGGGATGTGAGTAATACGCACCGCAGATTCGGTACGGTTAACGTGCTGACCGCCCGCGCCGGACGCGCGATAAACGTCAATGCGCAGATCCGCCGGATTGATTTCGATATCGATATCGTCATCAACTTCCGGGTAAACAAACGCGGAGCTGAACGACGTGTGGCGACGACCGCCGGAGTCAAACGGGCTCTTACGCACCAGGCGGTGAACGCCAGTTTCTGTACGCAGCCAGCCGTAAGCGTAATCGCCGGAGATTTTGATCGTTACGGATTTAATACCCGCCACTTCACCTTCCGACTCTTCGATAATTTCAGTTTTGAAACCACGCGATTCTGCCCAGCGCAGATACATACGCTCAAGCATGCTCGCCCAGTCCTGTGCTTCCGTGCCGCCAGACCCCGCCTGAATATCGAGGTAGCAGTCGGCGCTGTCATATTCGCCAGAGAACATACGGCGGAACTCAAGCTGCGCCAGTTTTTCTTCCAGGGCGTCGAGTTCAGCAACGGCTTCGTTAAAGGTTTCTTCGTCGTCAGCTTCTACAGCCAGTTCCAGCAGACCAGAAACATCTTCCAGCCCCTGTTTCATTTGGTCGAGGGTGTCGACAACGGCTTCGAGGGAGGAACGCTCTTTACCCAGCGCCTGTGCGCGTTCGGGTTCGTTCCAGACATCCGGCTGTTCCAGCTCGGCGTTTACTTCTTCCAGACGCTCTTTCTTGGCGTCATAGTCAAAGATACCCCCTAAGAACGTCGGAGCGTTCCGTGAGGTCCTGAATGCGATTATTTACCGGATTAATTTCAAACATGGTCTGATTTCTTTTATTGAGCTAGTCAAAATGCGGTGATAAGAGCGGGATTGTACCCAATCCACGCTCTTTTTTATAGAGAAGATGACGCTAAATTGGCCAGATATTGTCGATGATAATTTGCAGGCTGCGGTTGCCGCGAAACTCGTTGATATCGAGCTTGTAAGCCAGTTGCACTTCGCGCACACCGTTATCCGGCCAGAGGGCGGTATCGACATTAAAAGCAATCCCGTCCAGCAGTGGACCGCCGCCGACCGGTTCGACCATGACTTTCAAATGACGTTCGCCCACCAGCCGCTGTTGCAGCAGACGAAAATGACCGTCAAACAGCGGCTCCGGGAACATCTGCCCCCACGGGCCAGCATCGCGCAACAGCTGCGCCACTTCCATGGTCATTTCGGCCGGACTTAACGGACCGTCCGACACCACTTCGCCTTGCAATAGCGAAGGGTCCAACCACTCCGTAACCAGTTCGCCAAACCGTTGTTGAAAGAGTTCGAATTTATCCTCTTCCAGCGACAAACCCGCCGCCATCGCATGACCGCCAAACTTGAGCATCATGCCGGGGTAGAGTGTGTCTAATCGCTCCAGCGCATCACGCATATGCAGCCCCTGAATGGAGCGACCGGAACCTTTCAGCGTACCATCACCAGCTGGCGCAAAGGCGATAACCGGACGGTGAAAACGCTCTTTGATACGCGATGCCAGAATGCCAACAACGCCCTGATGCCATTCGGGGTGATACATTGCCAGCCCGCCGGGTAGCGTGTCGCGGCTGCGCTCCAGTTTCTCGCACAAGGTCAGGGCTTCAACTTGCATTCCCTGTTCGATCTCTTTTCGCGTCTGGTTTAGCGCATCGAGTTCATTTGCCAGCACGCGCGCTTCGCCGATGTTGTCGCACAGCAACAGCGCCACGCCAACGGACATATCGTCCAGTCGCCCGGCAGCATTGAGACGTGGCCCCAGCGCAAAACCTAAATCGCTGGCGGCGAGTTTTTGTGGATCGCGATTGGCCACTTCCAGCAGCGCTTTAATCCCCGGACGGCACTTTCCGGCACGGATGCGACTCATCCCCTGCCAGGTCAGAATGCGATTATTAGCGTCCAGCGGCACGACGTCCGCCACTGTCCCCAACGCTACCAGATCCAGCAGTTCTGCCAGATTAGGAATTGCGATGCCGCGCTCATCAAACCAGCCCTGATCGCGCAAAAAGGTGCGCAGCGCCAGCATCAGATAAAACGCCACACCCACGCCTGCCAGTGATTTCGACGGGAAATTACAGTCGCGCAAGTTAGGGTTAATGATCGCTTCCGCTGCGGGTAATGTGTCGCCTGGCAAATGGTGATCGGTAACAATAACCGGAATGCCCAACGAACGAGCGTGTTCAACCCCCGCATGGGAGGAAATACCGTTATCCACCGTGACAATTAACTGCGCGCCACGGGCATGAGCCTGATCGACTACTTCCGGGCTTAAGCCGTAACCGTCTTCGAAACGGTTTGGAACCAGGTAGTCGATATTGCTGCAACCAAGCGAGCGCATCGCCAGCACGCTTAGAGCCGTGCTGGTGGCACCGTCGGCGTCGAAATCACCGACCACAATAATCCGCGTGCCTTCGCGAAAAGCGTTGTAAAGGATCTCAACGGCCTTTTCGACGCCGCTCAGTTGCTGCCAGGGCAGCATGCCTTTAACACTGCGTTCCAGTTCCTGCGCGCTACGCACACCCCGGCTGGCATATAAACGGCGCAGCAAGGGAGGCAATTCAGCGGGCAAGTCGGCCGTTTCATCGACTTCACGGCGACGAAGTTGTATCTGTTGTTTCACGCGAATTATTTACCGCTGGTCATTTTTTGGTGTTCGTCGAGGAATTCTTTCATGTCTTTCGGCGGCTGGTAACCTGGAACAAGTGTGCCATTGCTCAGCACAACTGCCGGAGTACCGCTAACGCCAAGCTGGACGCCAAGTGCGTAATGGTCGGCAATATCCACGTCGCAGCTGGCTGGTGCGACGCTTTTACCTGCCATCACATCATCAAACGCTTTGTTTTTATCTTTCGCACACCAGATAGCTTTCATTTCTTTCTCTGCATCGCTGTCCAGCCCCTGGCGCGGGAAAGCAAGATAACGCACGGTGATCCCCAGCGCGTTATAGTCTGCCATTTGCTCATGCAGTTTGTGGCAGTAACCACAGGTAATATCAGTAAACACGGTGATGACGTGTTTTTCCTGCGGCGCTTTATAAACGATCATCTCTTTTTCAAGCGCATTCAACTGCTTTAACAGCATCTTATTGGTGACATTGACCGGAGCCGTGCCACTAACGTCATACATTGGCCCCTGAATGATATGTTTACCATCATCGGTGATGTACAACACACCGCTGTTAGTCAGAACTGTCTTCATGCCAGCTACGGGCGCGGGCTGAATATCGCTGCTTTTGATGCCCATTTTGGCTAACGTTTGTTGAATTGCCGCGTCATCAGCCTGAACAAAGCCTGAAAACGCTGCCAACAAGGTAAATAACATAAAACCTTTCTTCATAAATTTTCCTGTTCTTTTCAGACATCACGCCCGCGGGTGATGCTGTTGATGAAGTTGCCGCAGACGCTCGGTAGCGACATGCGTATAAATTTGCGTGGTGGAGAGATCGCTGTGGCCCAGTAGCATCTGCACCACGCGCAAATCCGCACCATGATTTAATAAGTGAGTGGCAAAAGCGTGACGCAACACATGCGGTGACAGCTTTTCGCTGTCGATACCCGCCAGCACGGCATAATGTTTAATGCGGTGCCAGAAGGTCTGTCGCGTCATCTGCTGCGCACGCTGGCTGGGAAACAACACGTCAATTGACACACCATTCAACAGCCACGGACGCCCATGTTCCAGATAGGTTTCCAGCCAGTAAACCGCCTCTTCACCTAACGGCACCAGGCGCTCTTTGTTGCCTTTACCAATGACCCGCACTACGCCCTGACGCAGGCTGATATCACTCATTGTCAACCCGACCAGTTCAGAGACACGCAGTCCGGTAGCATACAACACTTCAAGCATGGCTTTATCGCGTAGCTCCAGTGGCTGATCAATTAATGGTGCCTGTAATAAACGTTCGACCTGCGCTTCGCTTAAATCTTTTGGCAAACGCTGGGGCAATTTCGGTGAAGCGAGATGCGCACTGGGATCATCTTCACGAAACTTTTCGCGATAAAGATACTGGAACAATCGGCGCACTGCACTCAGCAAACGCGCTGAGCTGGTGGCTTTATACCCGCCCTCCAGCCGTTCTGCCAGTAATGCCTGCAAATCGTCACTTTGCGCCGTCGCCAGCGTCAACCCGCGGTGATGCAACCACTCCACCATCATTGACAGATCGCGACGGTAAGCGTTCAACGTATTTTCAGCCAGATTTTTTTCCAGCCACAGAGCATCAAGAAACTGCTCGATGCGTGCCAGCTCCTGTTTCACTTGCGCCCCTTATGGTCACTCATTTGATCCATTATGCCTTATTGTGCCGTGACTAAAGCGATTCTGATACACTAGCCGCAAAAGCCACAGCAGAATCGAGAAGCTTACGTTATGAATATGGGTCTTTTTTACGGTTCCAGCACCTGTTACACCGAAATGGCGGCAGAAAAAATCCGCGATATTATCGGCCCAGAACTGGTGACCTTACATAACCTCAAGGACGACTCCCCGAAATTAATGGAGCAGTACGATGTGCTCATCCTGGGTATCCCGACCTGGGATTTTGGCGAAATCCAGGAAGACTGGGAAGCCGTCTGGGATCAGCTCGACGACCTGAACCTCGAAGGTAAAATTGTTGCGCTGTATGGGCTTGGCGATCAACTGGGATACGGCGAGTGGTTCCTCGATGCGCTCGGTATGCTGCATGACAAACTCTCGACCAAAGGCGTGAAGTTCGTCGGCTACTGGCCAACGGAAGGATATGAATTTACCAGCCCGAAACCGGTGATTGCTGACGGGCAACTGTTCGTGGGTCTGGCGCTGGATGAAACTAACCAGTATGACCTTAGCGACGAGCGTATTCAAAGCTGGTGCGAGCAAATCCTCAACGAAATGGCAGAGCATTACGCCTGATGTCACTGACGGCTTAGCGCATATGCTTTGCCGTCATTTTTATCTTTGCGTCTCTTGTTGCAACAAAATCCGCCGTAAATCCCGCCATTCGGCTTCGTCCATGCTGTCGGCTGCCAGCCATAAATGTTGCCGTTTACCGCTATCAGAACGTAAACGCAGCATCATGCCGCTCTTAATCATCCACGGCGCTTTGACGATGCTCCACTCCTGCCCTTGCCAGCGCAAACGCCCGTCCATCAACAGGCGAATTTCCCCCTGGCGAGCATTAATGCGCCGCTGGCTGCGAACGCAATCAAACACCACCAGCGAAAGTAACACCATCCATAACGGGGTGTAACTGAGCGGCCAGGGCATGAGTAAAATAACAGCGGCAACCAGCCCATGAATCAGCAAGGAAAGCCACTGTGCGCGCCAGGAGACGCGCAAATCAGATTGCCACAGGACCACGTTCCCGGTTCCGTGTCTGGATGAGTCGGACCATCATTTCCAGTTCTGCATCGGCTGGTTTACCGTGATTCATCAGCCAGTTAAACAGGTCCGGATCGTCACATTCCAGCAGACGAATAAAGATGCGTTTTTCGTCATCGCTTAAGCTGTCGTACTCATGTTCGAAAAACGGCATGATTGAAATATCGAGTTCGCGCATACCACGGCGGCATGCCCAATGAATGCGGGCTTTGTTGTTAATGTCCATCTTCTTCCTGTCTCACGAAAATCCAGTACCCGGCTATTGTAACGTGTTTTTCGACTTCTTTTACGGGAATATCAGTAAACACAATCGCGATCGCGAAATTAATTCACAACAATTCAAGGGCTTCATTTTTTTGGAAGTCGCCTCGCAGAAGGCACAGATCGCGTAGTGAAAGCACTTGCATTGCCTCATAGCTCTTTTACCATTAGTTATTAATACGCCGTTAAGCAACTCAGGACTCTATTATGGCTTTTACACCTTTTCCTCCCCGTCAGCCTACGGCTTCTGCCCGTTTGCCACTGACGCTGATGACGCTTGATGACTGGGCGCTTGCCACTATTACTGGCGCGGACAGCGAAAAATATATGCAAGGCCAGGTGACAGCAGATGTCAGCCAGATGACTGAAGATCAGCACCTGCTCGCCGCCCATTGCGACGCCAAAGGTAAAATGTGGAGCAATTTACGTCTGTTCCGCGACGGCGATGGCTTTGCATGGATTGAACGGCGCAGCGTGCGTGAACCGCAGCTGACTGAACTGAAAAAATATGCGGTGTTCTCTAAAGTGACCATCGCGCCAGACGACGAGCGTGTGCTGCTTGGTGTTGCCGGTTTTCAGGCGCGCGCCGCGTTGGCAAATCTCTTTAGTGAACTACCTTCGAGAGAAAAACAGGTAGTCAAAGAAGGCGCGACCACGTTGCTATGGTTTGAACACCCGGCAGAACGTTTCCTGATCGTAACCGATGAAGCTACTGCCAATATGCTGACCGATAAACTGCGCGGTGAAGCGGAACTGAACAATAGCCAACAGTGGCTGGCATTAAACATTGAAGCGGGTTTTCCGGTGATTGATGCCGCCAACAGCGGGCAGTTTATCCCCCAGGCGACCAACCTCCAGGCGCTGGGCGGTATCAGCTTTAAGAAAGGCTGCTATACCGGACAAGAGATGGTGGCGCGAGCAAAATTCCGTGGTGCCAACAAACGCGCGCTCTGGTTGCTGAAGGGTAGCGCCAGCCGACTGCCGGAAGCTGGTGAAGACTTAGAGCTGAAAATGGGCGAGAACTGGCGTCGTACCGGTACGGTGCTGGCTGCGGTCAAACTGGAAGATGGTCAGGTTGTGGTGCAGGTTGTCATGAATAACGATATGGAACCGGACAGCATCTTCCGCGTGCGTGACGATGCGAATACATTGCGTATCGAGCCACTGCCATATTCGCTGGAAGAGTAAATCTCTGTATCGCATCAGGCATTTATCGCCTGATGCGACACTGGTGTGTCTTTTCAGGCCTACAAAGGCACGCCAATTACGCCTGCCCAATATACAAATAGATCGCCAGAAAGTGGCACACACTACCGCCGAGCACAAAGCCGTGCCAGATGGCATGATTGTATGGAATGCGCTTGCAGACGTAGAAAATCACCCCGAGCGAATAAACCACACCGCCTACCGCCAGTAAGGTAACGCTGCCCGCCGCGAGCTTAACTGCCATTTCATAAATTACCACCAGCGACAGCCAGCCCATCGCCAGATAGGTCACCAGAGATAAAATTTTGAATCGGTGCGCGATGGTCAGTTTAAACAGAATACCCAGCAATGCCAGGCTCCAGATAACAATCATCAACCCGCGCGCTAACGGAGAATCCAGCCCCACCAGCAAAAACGGCGTATAGGTTCCGGCAATCAACAGATAAATGGCACAGTGGTCAAATTTCTTCAGCCACATTTTTGCCCGTTGATGGGGAATGGCGTGATAGAGCGTCGAAGCGAGGAACAGCAGGATCATACTGCCGCCATAGAGGCTGTAACTGGTTATCGCCGTGGCGCTGGCATTGAGATCCACCGCCTGAACCAGTAGCAACACCAGCCCAACGATACCAAACACCAGCCCAATGCCGTGACTGACGCTGTTGGCAATTTCCTCTGCCAGCGAATATCCCTGCTTAATGAGGGGCTTCTGAACCATAACTTACTCCGGAAAAACGTACACGCACATGTATACCTCTCCAGCGTAACTGAGAATAGTTCCAGTGAACACCTGTTAGCTAAAATAAATTCTGATTTGAGATTAATCTCCGAAAAATCATAAAATTAAATGCGAAATTTCAACTAACAGGCGTGAGTTCAATTTAAAGACATTTAAATTCAATCACATAAAACTGTGTCTGGTCGGGATAGATGTCGGCAATGACCTTTTTCAGTTCAGTCAGGGTCATATTTTCCTGCTCTGCATGTTTTTCCGTCAGCGTATCCAGCGTTACGGTTGAGGTTGCGGTGACTTCAATCGTGCAAAAATAACCGTCATCTTCAAAACGTCCGACACGAAGCACATCACCCGTTTTGAAGTGCGATTCAGACTCGTCGCGGATGGTGATGGTTTTACGCCCAGCCAGAATGTCATCCTGGAAACGTTGAAAAAAAGTGATGTCGTTTGGCTGCATGGTACTATTTCCTGTAAGAATTGACTCATCTGGAGCCTATGATAGTGAAAAAACTCACCTTACCGAAAGATTTCTTATGGGGCGGCGCAGTTGCCGCTCATCAGGTCGAAGGCGGCTGGAACAAAGGCGGCAAAGGGCCGAGCATTTGTGACGTTCTGACCGGTGGCGCACACGGCGTGCCGCGCGAAATCACCAAAGAAGTTGTGCCTGGCAAATACTATCCAAACCATGAAGCCGTTGATTTTTATGGTCACTACAAGGAGGACATCAAGCTATTTGCCGAAATGGGCTTCAAATGTTTTCGTACTTCCATCGCCTGGACGCGCATTTTTCCAAAAGGCGATGAAGCTCAGCCAAACGAAGAAGGGCTGAAGTTCTACGATGATATGATCGATGAACTGCTGAAATACAACATCGAACCGGTGATCACCCTCTCCCACTTTGAAATGCCGCTGCATCTGGTGCAGCAATATGGTAGCTGGACCAACCGTAAAGTGGTTGATTTCTTTGTCCGTTTCGCGGAAGTGGTATTTGAACGCTATAAGCATAAAGTCAAATACTGGATGACCTTCAACGAAATTAACAACCAGCGTAACTGGCGTGCACCGCTGTTCGGTTACTGCTGCTCCGGCGTGGTGTATACCGAGCATGAAAACCCGGAAGAGACGATGTATCAGGTGCTGCATCACCAGTTTGTCGCCAGCGCCCTGGCGGTGAAAGCCGCGCATCGCATCAACCCGGAGATGAAAGTCGGTTGTATGCTGGCGATGGTGCCGCTCTATCCTTACTCCTGTAACCCGGACGATGTGATGTTTGCCCAGGAGTCGATGCGCGAACGTTACGTCTTTACCGATGTGCAGTTGCGTGGCTATTACCCGTCCTATGTGTTGAACGAGTGGGAACGCCGCGGATTTAACATCAAAATGGAAGACGGCGATCTGGATGTACTGCGCGAAGGCACCTGCGATTATCTCGGCTTCAGCTATTACATGACCAACGCGGTGAAGGCCGAAGGCGGCACCGGCGATGCGATCTCTGGTTTTGAAGGCAGCGTACCGAACCCGTATGTTAAAGCGTCTGACTGGGGCTGGCAGATTGATCCGGTTGGTCTGCGTTACGCGCTTTGCGAGCTGTATGAGCGTTACCAGAAGCCGCTGTTTATTGTCGAAAACGGTTTTGGCGCTTACGACAAAGTGGAAGATGATGGCAGCATCAATGACGATTACCGCATTGACTACCTGCGCGCCCATATTGAAGAGATGAAAAAAGCGGTGACTTACGATGGCGTGGACCTGATGGGCTACACGCCGTGGGGCTGCATCGACTGTGTGTCGTTCACCACCGGGCAGTACAGCAAACGCTACGGCTTTATCTATGTGAATAAACATGACGACGGTACTGGCGATATGTCGCGTTCACGTAAGAAGAGCTTTAACTGGTACAAAGAGGTGATTGCCAGCAACGGCGAGAATCTGTAATTAGCCGATGTGCCTGATGTGCTCCGCTCATCAGGCCTGGCACTCTTTTAATATATTGAGCTCGCAATATTTTATATTACGCCTCAGCCGAAACACACAAAGCGCACTTTATTAACAAGCGAAAAAGGCGCCGAAGCGCCTTTATAAGATAGTCGAATCAGTAAATTACTGGTATTCGCTAATCGGTACGCAGGAGCAGAACAGGTTACGGTCGCCGTAAACATCATCCAGACGTTTCACGGTCGGCCAGTATTTGTCTGCCACACCTGCCGGGAATACTGCAACTTCACGACTGTACGGATGCGCCCACTCGGCGACCAGTTCGCTCTGAATGTGCGGCGCGTTCACCAGCGGGTTATCTTCCAGCGGCCAGACACCGGCTTTCACCTGGTCAATTTCTGCGCGGATAGCCAGCATCGCATCGATAAAGCGATCCAATTCCACTTTGCTTTCAGATTCAGTCGGTTCAACCATCAGCGTACCCGCCACCGGGAACGACATGGTCGGCGCGTGGAAACCGTAGTCGATCAGGCGCTTGGCAATATCCAGCTCGCTGATGCCGGTTTCTTCTTTCAGCGGGCGAATATCGAGAATACATTCGTGCGCCACGCGACCGTCGCGACCGGTATACAGCACCGGGAAGGCATCCTGCAGACGGCTGGCAATATAGTTGGCGTTAAGAATTGCCACCTGGCTTGCTTTTTTCAGCCCTTCTGCGCCCATCATGCGGATGTACATCCAGCTGATTGGCAGGATAGAGGCACTACCGAACGGTGCCGCAGAAACCGCGCCCTGACGGGTTAACATGCCTTCGATTTGCACCACGCTATGACCCGGTACAAACGGAGCCAGATGCGCTTTCACACCGATCGGTCCCATACCCGGACCACCACCGCCATGCGGAATGCAGAAAGTTTTATGCAGGTTAAGGTGGGAAACGTCCGCACCAATAAAGCCCGGCGAGGTGATGCCAACCTGAGCGTTCATGTTCGCGCCATCAAGGTAAACCTGACCGCCGAACTGATGCACGACTTCACACACTTCACGGATCGTTTCTTCATACACGCCGTGGGTAGAAGGATAGGTCACCATGATACAGGAGAGGTTATCGCCCGCCTGTTCCGCTTTCGCGCGCAGATCAGTCAGATCGATGTTGCCGTTTTTATCACACGCCACAACCACCACCTGCATTCCTGCCATATGCGCGGAAGCCGGGTTAGTGCCGTGCGCAGAAGCCGGGATCAGGCAGATATCGCGATGCCCTTCGTTGCGGCTTTCATGATAATGACGAATCGCCAGCAGGCCCGCGTATTCGCCCTGTGCGCCAGAGTTCGGCTGCATACAAACGGCGTCGTAACCGGTCAGTTTCACCAGCCAGTCAGCCAGCTGCGCGATCATCTGCTGATAACCTTCAGCCTGTTCTGGCGGGCAGAACGGGTGCAGTTCGGCAAATTCCGGCCAGGTGATCGGGATCATCTCGGCGGCGGCGTTCAGTTTCATGGTGCAGGAACCCAGCGGGATCATCGCCTGATTCAGCGCCAGATCTTTACGCTCCAGCGAGTGCATATAGCGCATCATTTCGGTTTCGCTGTGGTAGCGATTAAACACCGGATGGGTGAGGATTTCGTCGTCGCGCAGCATCGCAGCCTGAATAGAGCGACTGTCGTGAGCCACGTCTTTGTCCAGTGTGTCGATGTCCAGCCCGTGGTTATCGCCCAACAGCACGCTGAAAAGCTGCATCACGTTTTCGCGCGTGGTTGTTTCATCAAGGGTGATCCCAACCGCGTTCAGAATATCGCTACGCAGGTTGATTTCAGCTGCTTCGGCACGCGCCAGCACGCCCGCTTTGTCGACCACTTCCACACACAAAGTATCGAAATAGTGCGCATGGCGCAGCTTCAGACCTTTTTGTTGCAGGCCCGCCGCCAGGATATCGGTCAGACGGTGGATGCGGTTAGCGATACGTTTCAGGCCAACCGGGCCGTGATAAACGGCATACAGGCTGGCGATGTTTGCCAGCAGTACCTGGGAAGTACAAATGTTGGAGTTCGCTTTCTCACGACGAATATGTTGCTCGCGAGTCTGCATCGCCATGCGCAGAGCGGTGTTGCCAGCTGCATCTTTCGATACACCGATAATACGGCCCGGCATTGAGCGTTTGTATTCGTCTTTCGCCGCAAAGAATGCCGCGTGTGGGCCACCGTAGCCCATCGGTACGCCAAAGCGTTGCGCCGAACCAAAAACAATATCCGCGCCCTGTTTACCTGGCGCAGTTAACAGCACCAGCGCCATAATATCGGCGGCAACGCTGACCACAATTTTGCGTGATTTCAGTTCGCTAATAAGCGCGGTGTAGTCGTGAATTTCACCAGTAGTGCCGACCTGCTGTAACAGCACGCCGAAAACGTCCTGATGGTCGAGCACTTTTTGCGCGTCATCGACAATCACTTCAAAACCAAAGGTTTCGGCACGAGTACGGACCACATCCAGCGTTTGCGGATGAACGTCAGAAGCAACAAAGAAGCGGTTGGCATTTTTCAGTTTGCTGACGCGTTTCGCCATCGCCATTGCTTCTGCGGCAGCGGTGGCTTCGTCAAGAAGAGAAGCAGAGGCCATATCCAGCCCGGTTAAATCCAGCGTTACCTGCTGGAAGTTGAGCAGTGCTTCAAGGCGGCCCTGGGAGACTTCAGGTTGATACGGAGTATACGCGGTATACCAGCCCGGATTTTCCAGCATGTTACGCAGGATAACCGGCGGTAGCTGCACGGCGGTGTAACCCATGCCGATGTAAGACGTGAAGCGTTTATTGCGACTGGCAATAGCCTTGAGTTCTGCCAGTGCGGCGTATTCGGTCGCCGGTGCGCCAACCTGCGGCGGAGTCGCAAGCTGAATATCTTTCGGCACAATCTGGCCGGTCAGCGCGTTTAACGATTGTGCGCCAACGGCATTCAGCATTTCTTGCTGTTGCGCGGCGTCCGGTCCGATATGGCGTTCAATAAAAGCGCCGCTGTTTTCAAGCTGGCTTAACGTCTGTGTCATGAGCGATGGTTCCTGAAACGTGCAGTGAATTGTGAACCTCTCTCCTTGCGAAGAGAGTGAGGGTGAGGCGTAAATTTCCTCACCCTGATCCTCTCCCGCAGAAGAGGAATAAAGCCGTTACTCGTCTTCTAACAATGCTTCGTATGCGGTTGCATCCAGCAGTGATTCCAGTTCGCTTTCATCGCTGGCTTTGATTTTGAAAATCCAGCCGCCTGCATACGGTTCGCTGTTCACCAGTTCCGGGGAATCGCTCAGTGCATCGTTTACCGCCACGATTTCACCGCTTACTGGCGCATAAATGTCTGACGCCGCTTTTACCGATTCGGCAACCGCGCAGTCATCGCCCGCGCTAACCGTTGCGCCCACTTCCGGTAGGTCAACAAACACCATATCGCCTAACAGCTCCTGAGCGTGTTCGGTGATGCCAACGGTGTAAGTGCCGTCGGCTTCTTTACGCAACCATTCGTGTTCTTTGCTGTATTTCAGTTCTGCTGGTATGTTGCTCATCAATCAATCTCCAAAAAAGTAAATCACGCGACGGCTTTGCCGTTACGCACAAAAACAGG
Source organism: Escherichia coli DSM 30083 = JCM 1649 = ATCC 11775 (assembly GCF_003697165.2). Taxonomy (GTDB): domain Bacteria; phylum Pseudomonadota; class Gammaproteobacteria; order Enterobacterales; family Enterobacteriaceae; genus Escherichia; species Escherichia coli. The sequence continues at coordinate 933,685 of NZ_CP033092.2, read as the reverse complement.
TTTCGTCACTTTAACCGGCATTTCACGGTTGCGAATTTGCACAATCGCCGTTTCACCAATACCTTCCGGCACGCGCGCCAGCGCAATGCTATAACCCAGCGTTGGGGAGAAAGTACCGCTGGTGATAATGCCTTCATGCTGGTTGCCCTGCGCATCAGTAAAACGTACCGGCAGTTCATTACGCAGCACGCCTTTTTCGGTCATCACCAGACCAACCAGTTTTTCTGTGCCATGTTCACGCTGCGCTTCCAGAGCTTCACGACCGATAAAGTCACGATCTGCCGGTTCCCAGGCGATAGTCCAGCCCATATTGGCGGCTAAAGGAGAAATAGTTTCGTCCATCTCCTGGCTATACAAATTCATGCCCGCTTCCAGACGCAGCGTGTCACGCGCGCCCAGGCCACATGGCTTAACGCCAGCTTCCACCAGCGCGCGCCAGAAATCGGCCGCTTTTTCATTGGGCAGCGCAATTTCGTAGCCCGCTTCACCGGTGTAACCGGTGGTGGCAATAAACAGATCGCCCGCCTGCACGCCAAAGAACGGTTTCATCCCTTCCACCGCCTGACGCTGGGCGTCATTAAACAGTGTGGCAGCTTTTGCCTGCGCATTCGGCCCTTGTACGGCGATCATGGAAAGGTCATCACGAACAGTAATTTCGATGCCGAAAGGTTCAGCGTGTTGGGTAATCCAGGAGAGGTCTTTTTCGCGGGTAGCGGAGTTAACAACGAGGCGGAAGAAATCTTCAGTAAAGTAGTAGACGATGAGATCATCTATCACACCGCCAGAGGCATTCAACATCCCCGAGTAAAGGGCTTTGCCGCTTTTGGTGAGCTTCGCCACATCGTTCGCCAGCAGATAACGTAGAAACTCCCGGGTGCGGCTGCCGCGAAGATCGACGATGGTCATATGTGACACATCAAACATTCCGGCATCGGTACGTACCGCATGATGTTCGTCGATTTGCGAACCGTAATGCAGCGGCATCATCCAGCCGTGGAAATCCACCATGCGAGCGCCGCAAAGCGTGTGTTGTTCGTACAAAGGAGTCTGTTGTGCCATCTTGTCCTCATTGAATAAGCGGGGCTGACAACTTTTCCATGGCGAAATTATCACCACGAAACCCAGCATCGGAGCCACTCCCGGTCCCCAACGCAATCGTTCTCTTTTGCCTGAACTTACCACCGAAACAGACTGTTAACCATAAGGTAAAATTGATCATCACATTAGCTTATGGTTAAAAAACGCCAAAATCGCAACAGAATAAAAAACCAAAAAATGAACAAATCTCTATATAAAGATAAATAGATGAGAAAGTTAATTTGAATAAGACAACATTAAGAACTAAAAAAATGTCAAAAAACACTAAATCAAAAATTCGTGGCATTAGAAAATATAATGCGAAATCGCAGGTGAAATTAGTTTATTTCAAATGAGGAAAATCTCCCGGCGAAAAAACCGGGAGATGAAAGTGTGATGGGTATCAAATAAACAGCAGAAGAGAAATATTTAACGCAGCCATTCAGGCAAATCGTTTAATCCCATTGCCTGACGAATAAGTTGTGGCTTAACGCCAGGAAGCGTATCAGCCAGTTTCAGACCAATATCACGCAGCAATTTTTTCGCCGGATTAGCCCCGGAAAACAGATCGCGGAATCCCTGCATACCAGCCAGCATCAGCGCCGCGCTGTGCTTGCGGCTACGCTCATAGCGACGCAGGTAAATGTACTGCCCGATGTCTTTACCCTGACGATGCAACCGTTTCAGTTCAGCAATCAGCTCTGCAGCATCCATAAAGCCGAGATTTACCCCCTGCCCCGCCAACGGGTGAATGGTATGCGCGGCGTCGCCCACCAGCGCCAGACGGTGCGCGGCAAACTGGCGCGCATAACGCCCCGTTAGCGGGAACACCAGGCGCTCACTTTCAACCTTGCATAAGCCCAGGCGATTATCAAAAGCGATATTTAACGCGCGATTAAATTCGTCTTCACTAGCCTGCTGCATCCGCAGCGCTTCCTCTGGCGACAGTGACCAGACAATCGAGCAAAGATACGGATCGCTAAGCGGTAAAAAGGCCAGAATGCCTTCGCCATGGAAAACCTGCCGCGCCACCGCATCATGCGGTTCTTCCGTGCGAATGGTCGCCACCAGCGCGTGATGCTGATAATCCCAGAAAGTCAGCGGAATATCGGCTTTGTTGCGCAACCAAGAATTAGCGCCGTCTGCGCCAATCACCAGACGCGCCGTTAACATGCTGCCATCTTTCAACGTCAGGAAGGTTTCATTTTCTCCCCAGGCGACCTGCTGTAATTCTGCGGGGGCCAACAGAGTGATATCTGACGACTGCCGGGCTTTGTTCCACAGCGCGTAGTGAATCACTGAGTTTTCAACGATATGCCCAAGATGACTATAGCCCATGCTTTGATCGTCAAACGAAATGTGACCAAAACTGTCTTTGTCCCACACTTCCATACCGTGATAACAACTGGCCCTACGAGAGAGAATGTCCTGCCAGACGCCAAGACGGGTGAGTAATTTTTCGCTGGCGGCATTGATAGCCGAAACGCGCAGTTGTGGTGGTGCATCCGCCGCCAGAGGTTCCGGTACGCGCTGCTCCAGTACGGCAACGCGTAAGCCGCTCCCCTGTAAGCCGCAGGCAACCGCCAGCCCCACCATGCCGCCACCAACAATGGCTACATCAACACTTTGCATTGTTTATTCCTTAAAACCGCCTTCAACGCGCCACCCAACCGAGGGTGCGCTGCGCCAGCACATCGCGTGCCGGGGTAAATAATTCCATCGTCATCAGCCCGATGTTGCGCCCGACAACCAGCGGGGTCCACCGGTTGGCAAAAAGATGTACAAGGCTGTCCGTGACGCCGATGGTTGCTTCGCGATCGCTCTGTCGACGCTGCTGATAACGGCACAATACGCCGTAATCACCCATGTCTTCTCCGCGTTCCTGCGCCTGAGTCAGGGTTTCCGCAAGGCTCATGACATCACGCATACCGAGGTTAAATCCTTGCCCGGCGATGGGATGCAGAGTTTGCGCCGCATTGCCCACCAGCACGGTACGATGGGTAATAGGTTTGGCGGCGCGGGTTAGCGCTAGCGGATAAGCACTGCGTTTACCGGCATGAGTAATTTTCCCAAGTCGCCAGCCAAAGGCCGACTGGAGTTCACGGCAAAACTTCTCGTCGCTCCACGACAGCACCTCTTCGCGCCGTTCCAGTGGATGACACCAGACCAGCGAACAGCGTCCGTCAGACATCGGCAACATCGCCAGCGGGCCATGTTGCGTAAAGCGTTCAAAAGCGCGCCCTTCATGCGCAACGGAAGTCGCAACGTTGGCAATCACAGCCAGTTGTTCGTAAGGCTCCTGCTGCCAGTCAACGCCGCACACGGTGGCTAACGCTGAATGGGTGCCATCAGCGGCTACCAGCACGCGGCCCGTCAGCGTCTCACCACTCTCCAGCGTCACTTCAACGTGGCTCTGAGTACGGGCAACGTTAGCCACGCGATCAGGGCAATGCAGCGTTACGCCAGGTGCTTTGCGCAGCAATGCAAACAGCCGTTGCCCGACATTGTGCAATTCGACAACCTGCCCCAGCGCCGCCAGTTGGTAATCTTCTGCGGCGAGGGTGACAAATCCAGCGTGACCACGATCGCTGACATGCACTGTGGTGATGGCAGTTGCGCAATCAGCCAGAGATTGCCAGACGCCGATGCGCGCCAGTTGCTGACAGGTACCCGCCGCCAGCGCAATAGCTCGTCCATCAAAGCCCGGATGCGCATGTGACTCTGGCGCGGTCGCTTCAATCAAATGTACTGGCAGCGCCCCGTGACTTAACCGGGAAATAGCCAGCGCCAGCGTCGCGCCCGCCATGCCGCCACCGACGATGATTACTCTCATTGCTTTCTCGCAGCTGCCATCAACGCTTCGATTTCTTCCGGCTTTTTCACCACGCTGGCGGTGAGGTTTTCATTACCGGTTTCGGTAATCACAATATCGTCTTCAATACGAATGCCGATACCGCGATACTGTTCTGGCACTTCTGCATCCGGCGCAATATACAGCCCTGGTTCTACGGTCAGAACCATACCCGGTTCCAGAATACGCGAGCGATCCTGACCATAAACACCAACGTCATGAACATCCAGTCCTAACCAGTGGCTAAGGCCATGCATAAAGAAAGGACGATGGGCGTTCTGAGCGATCAGTTCATCAACTTCACCTTTCAGGATGCCGAGTTTTACCAGACCGCTAACCATGATGCGCACCACTTCACCAGTGACTTCCTGAATGGAAGTTCCCGGACGATACAGGCGCAGGCTGGTTTCAAGAGACTCCAGCACAATGTCATAGATTTCACGCTGAGCCTGAGTGAATTTGCCGTTGACCGGGAAGGTGCGGGTAATGTCGCCAGCGTAACCTTTGTATTCACAACCCGCGTCAATCAACACCAGGTCACCGTCACGCAGTTCACACTCGTTTTCGGTGTAGTGCAAAATGCAGCCGTTTTCACCGCTGCCAACAATGGTGTTATAGGAAGGGTAACGCGCACCGTGGCGGTTAAATTCGTGGTGAATTTCGCCTTCCAGATGGTACTCGAACATCCCCGGACGGCATTTTTCCATCGCCCGTGTATGCGCCAGTGCGGTGATTTCACCCGCGCGGCGAAGTACGGCAATCTCTTCTGGTGATTTGAACAGGCGCATTTCATGAACAACAGGACGCCAGTCGATCATCGTTGCCGGTGCGGTGAGATTTTGCCGCGAACCTTTACGCAGTTTCTCAAGCGCGCTGTTCACGATTTCATCAGCATATGCATGTTCGCCCTGGGCGTGGTAAACCACATCCAGACCATTAAGTAGTTGATAAAGTTGCTGATTGATTTCGCTGAATGCCAGTGCGCGGTCAACGCCCAGTTTCTCTGGCGCGGCATCCTGGCCTAAGCGACGACCAAACCAGATCTCTGCCGTCAGGTCGCGAACGCGGTTAAACAAAACGCTGTGGTTATGAGTGTCATCGCTTTTAATCAGCACCAGCACCGCTTCCGGTTCGTTAAAGCCGGTGAAGTACCAGAAGTCACTGTTCTGACGATAGGGGTATTCGCTGTCGGCGCTACGTGTTACTTCTGGTGCAGCAAAAATCAGCGCGGCGCTGCCGGGTTGCATTTGCTCTACCAGGGCCTGACGGCGACGCTGAAATTCTTGCCGGGATATATCACTCATAACACTCTCCTTACGTTTTTTGTTTTTAGTGTAGAGTCGGTTTTTGTACTTCTGGCGCGGTCGGTTGCGGATGAGTAAAGGTGTCGTGGCATAACAGCGCGGCAACACGGACGTACTCGATGATCTCTTCAAGCGACATTTCAAGCTCTTCCTGATCTTCGTCTTCGTCGTAACCCAACTGCGCGATGTTACGCAGATCGTCGATGGCTTCACCGGTTTCGCCGGTCACTTTGTCCAGCTTCGGTTGCGTAACGCCAAGACCAAGCAGGAAGTGATTGACCCAACCAGCCAGCGCATCAGCCCGATCGAAAACGCTGACATCATCGCCATCAGGCAGATAAAGCTGAAAAAGGAAGCCGTCATCCTGCAGGGCATCGCTGGTGGCAGAGTGCATTTTGCGCAGTGCCTGTGCCAGCTCATGACCGAAAGCCATGCCTTCGTTCGTCAGGTCGTGAAGTAGCGGCAGCCATGAGCTGTCATCGTTACCGCCACATATCATCCCACTGATTAAACCATGCATCTCAGCAGGGGTCAGACCCGTCCCTTGTTGGTTCAGATACTGGTTCATTTCGTTGTAACCAGGCATTTCGTTCTGTATAGACATAAGCATTCGTCGTCAAAGGGAGGAATATTCATGATATGCTACCACTTTGGGCCCTGGTGGACCAGAAAAGGGCTTGTCTCTTCTCATCAGGGTAGCTATAGTGTCGCCCCTTCGCAGACCATGGGTCTAAAGACGAAGGCAGCGCAGTCAATCAGCAGGAAGGTGGCATGTCTGCACAACCCGTCGATATCCAAATTTTTGGCCGTTCACTGCGTGTGAACTGCCCGCCTGACCAAAGGGATGCGTTGAATCAGGCAGCGGATGATCTGAACCAACGGTTGCAAGATCTGAAAGAACGCACTAGAGTCACAAATACTGAACAGTTGGTCTTCATTGCCGCATTGAATATCAGCTATGAGTTAGCGCAAGAAAAAGCGAAGACTCGTGACTACGCGGCAAGTATGGAACAGCGTATTCGGATGCTGCAGCAGACCATAGAACAAGCGTTACTTGAACAAGGTCGCATCACCGAAAAAACTAACCAAAACTTTGAATGACACTTTTCGGTTTACTGTGGTAGAGTAACCGTGAAGACAAAATTTCTCTGAGATGTTCGCAAGCGGGCCAGTCCCCTGAGCCGATATTTCATACCACAAGAATGTGGCGCTCCGCGGTTGGTGAGCATGCTCGGTCCGTCCGAGAAGCCTTAAAACTGCGACGACACATTCACCTTGAACCAAGGGTTCAAGGGTTACAGCCTGCGGCGGCATCTCGGAGATTCCCTTCTTACCTGGCACCAGCCATGACGCAACTACCAGAACTCCCACTGACATTATCCCGACAAGAAATCCGCAAAATGATTCGGCAACGTCGTCGTACGTTAACGCCGGAACAACAGCAGGAAATGGGTCAACAAGCCGCTACCCGGATGATGACGTATCCCCCAGTGGTGATGGCGCATACGGTCGCTGTATTCCTCTCTTTTGATGGCGAACTCGACACCCAGCCACTCATAGAACAACTCTGGCGCGCCGGTAAGCGCGTATATCTTCCAGTTTTGCATCCCTTTAGTGCCGGTAACTTGCTGTTCCTGAATTACCATCCGCAAAGCGAACTGGTGATGAACAGGTTGAAGATCCACGAGCCAAAACTGGACGTGCGCGATGTGCTTCCCCTTTCCCGGTTAGATGTATTGATCACGCCGCTGGTGGCTTTTGATGAATACGGTCAACGCTTGGGAATGGGCGGTGGTTTTTATGATCGGACCTTACAAAACTGGCAGCACTATAAAATGCAACCGGTGGGTTATGCGCATGATTGCCAGTTAGTAGAAAAACTCCCAGTGGAGAAATGGGATATTCCACTGCCTGCGGTGGTTACACCGTCGAAAGTCTGGGAATGGTAAGGGCGATACATCCCGCATCGCCCTGATTGACATCGTTGATTCTTTGACCTAATTTAGTGAGTAAGGGTAAGGGAGGATTGTTCCTCCCCTGTGACTGACTGTTAATAAGCCGGGAAACTTATGAGTAACAGTACAATCAGTATGATGACAAGTCGCATCATAACCCTTCTCCTTCAAGCCCTCGCTTCGGTGAGGGCTTTACCGTTACAGCCCCATGCTGCCCTGCCATCGTAAATCCCCATTAAATAAACACAACGCATTGATCTGACTTTGATTTATTTTCTGGAGCAGACTCGCAAAGTAGAATGCGCAATGCGGCAACGGTGTGGAGAAGGGATAAAAAAACGGGCAAGTCAGTGACCTGCCCGTTAATTTTCAGAGAAGGGGAATTAGTACAGCAGACGGGCGCGAATGGTACCCGGAATAGCTTTCATTGCCTGCAGCGCTTTTTCGGCAACGTCTTCGTCGGCTTCAATATCAATAACTACATAACCCATCTGGGCGGAAGTTTGCAGATATTGCGCGGCGATGTTGACGCCCTGCTCGGCAAAAATTTTGTTGAGCGCAGTCAGCACACCCGGACGGTTTTCGTGGATGTGCATCAGACGACGACCACCGTGCAGTGGCAGCGAGACTTCCGGGAAGTTCACCGCAGAGAGCGTTGAACCATTGTCAGAATACTTGATCAATTTACCCGCAACTTCCAGACCGATATTCTCCTGCGCTTCCTGAGTCGAACCACCAATGTGTGGCGTCAGAAGGACATTGTCGAATTCACACAGCGGAGAGGTAAATGGATCGCTATTGGTCGCCGGTTCCGTCGGGAATACGTCGATTGCCGCCCCTGCCAGATGTTTGCTCGCCAGCGCGTCACACAGCGCTGGAATATCCACCACAGTACCGCGCGAAGCATTAATCAGCAGCGAGCCGGGTTTCATTAGCGAAATCTCTTTCGCGCCCATCATATTTTTGGTGGACGGATTCTCTGGTACATGCAGACTCACCACATCGCTCATATTCAGCAGGTCAGAAAGATGCTGTACCTGAGTGGCGTTGCCCAGCGGCAGTTTGTTTTCAATATCATAAAAGTAAACATACATTCCCAGCGATTCAGCCAGAATGCCCAATTGCGTACCAATATGACCGTAGCCGATGATACCCAGCTTTTTGCCGCGCGCTTCAAAAGAACCCGCCGCCAGTTTGTTCCACACGCCACGATGCGCTTTAGCATTGGCTTCCGGCACGCCGCGCAATAGCAGCAGCAGTTCGCCAATCACCAGCTCCGCAACAGAGCGCGTATTTGAGAACGGTGCGTTAAATACCGGGATCCCGCGCTTTGCCGCCGCATCCAGATCAACCTGGTTTGTTCCTATACAGAAACAGCCAATAGCGACCAGTTTTTCTGCGGCGTTGATCACGTCTTCAGTCAGATGGGTACGGGATCGCAGGCCGATGAAGTGGGCATCGCGGATGGATTCTTTTAATTGTTCATCATCCAGCGCGCCTTTGTGAAATTCGATGTTGGTGTAACCAGCTGCACGAAGGCTTTCCAGCGCCTTTTGGTGCACGCCTTCTACCAGCAGAAACTTAATCTTGTCTTTCTCCAGCGATACCTTTGCCATTTACCCAATCCTGTCTTTTGAAATGTTGTGTGCGGATTTGCATCCGCCTTTCAACATATCAAAAAATAATATTGCGGCAATATGAACGTTTGCGTCGCGATGTTGAGGAAATATCACGCAAAAGTATTTCTTGGATGAATATGCTGGTTTAGAGGATTTATTTAGAGCAATCGACAATTGCCAGGTAAAAACGTGACACATGTCACCAAATTTAATGAATAGAATTTTTTTAACGGGGGAGGTTCCCCCGTCAGATCATTTCACAATAGTTTTGACACCGTCAGGTGTGCCAATCAGCGCAACGTCCGCGCCACGGTTAGCAAACAAACCAACAGTCACCACGCCAGGAATCGCATTTATGGCGTTTTCCATCGCTATCGGGTCAAGGATTTCCATGCCGTGGACGTCGAGGATCACGTTGCCGTTATCGGTCACTACGCCCTGACGGTATTCCGGACGACCGCCCAGTTTCACCAGCTGGCGCGCCACTGCACTACGTGCCATCGGGATAACTTCTACTGGCAGCGGGAATTTGCCCAGAATATCAACCTGCTTGGAAGCGTCTGCAATACAGATAAATTTTTCCGCAACCGAAGCAATGATTTTTTCACGGGTCAGCGCCGCGCCGCCGCCTTTGATCATTTGCATGTGGCCGTTGATTTCATCTGCGCCATCAACGTAGATGCCAAGGCTGTCGACTTCGTTGAGATCAAAAACGTGAATGCCGAGGCTTTTCAGTTTTTCAGTGGAAGCATCTGAACTGGAAACGGCCCCTTCAATCTGGCCTTTCATTGTACCGAGTGCGTCAATAAAGTGTGCGGCGGTGGAACCTGTACCTACACCAACAATGGTGCCGGGCTGAACATACTGAAGTGCCGCCCATCCTACTGCTTTTTTCAATTCATCCTGCGTCATGATCGTTTCGCCTGTGGTATGAAATTTCACACGCATTATATACAAAAAAAGCGATTCAGACCCCGTTGGCAAGCCGCGTGGTTAACTCATCCATAAAATATCGCGCAATGGCGGGCATCCCCTTTCGCCCCGCAAATAAAGCATACAACGGTCTGGGTATGCCGCTCCACGGTGCAAACAGGCGCACCAGTTCCCCGTTCGCAAGCCCCTGTTTACAGGCAAACTGAGGTAATAACGCCACGCCATTCAACACAACCAGGGCGCGAACTCGCTGAGCGAAATGCATTAGCGCAAATCCCTGATCTTTTAAGCTGCGCGTTAACCACTGATACAAATGTTACCCGCCAACGGCTTCGGTATATGCAACCCGACACAAAATTGTGTCATAGTGCAGGAAAAAGCATTTACCAGGAGCAGACAACAGCAATGAAACGCCCGGACTACAGAACATTACAGGCACTGGATGCGGTGATACGTGAACGAGGATTTGAGCGCGCGGCACAAAAGCTGTGCATTACACAATCAGCCGTCTCACAGCGCATTAAGCAACTGGAAAATATGTTCGGGCAGCCGCTGTTAGTGCGTACCGTACCGCCGCGCCCGACGGAACAAGGGCAAAAACTGTTGGCGCTACTACGCCAGGTGGAGCTGCTGGAAGAAGAGTGGCTGGGCGATGAACAAACCGGTTCGACTCCGCTGCTGCTTTCACTGGCGGTCAACGCCGACAGTCTGGCGACGTGGTTGCTTCCGGCACTGGCTCCTGTGTTGGCTGATTCGCCCATCCGCCTCAACTTGCAGGTAGAAGATGAAACCCGCACTCAGGAACGTCTGCGTCGCGGCGAAGTGGTCGGCGCAGTGAGTATTCAACATCAGGCGCTGCCGAGTTGTCTTGTCGATAAACTCGGTGCGCTCGACTATCTGTTCGTCAGCTCAAAACCGTTTGCCGAAAAATATTTCCCTAACGGCGTAACGCGTTCGGCATTACTGAAAGCGCCAGTGGTCGCGTTTGACCATCTTGACGATATGCACCAGGCCTTTTTGCAGCAAAATTTCGATCTGCCTCCTGGCAGCGTACCCTGCCATATCGTTAATTCTTCGGAAGCGTTCGTGCAACTTGCTCGTCAGGGCACCACCTGCTGTATGATCCCGCACCTGCAAATCGAGAAAGAGCTGGCCAGCGGCGAACTGATTGACTTAACGCCAGGGCTATTTCAACGCCGGATGCTCTACTGGCACCGCTTTGCTCCTGAAAGCCGCATGATGCGTAAAGTCACTGATGCGTTGCTCGATTATGGTCACAAAGTTCTTCGTCAGGATTAATCCATCAAATAACGCCTGATAGCACATATCAGGCGTTATCCTCACTTCTTTTTGTATTCCTTGAATCACATCACAAAATAGACAAATCTCAGGCGGCAAAAAACGACGTCTGAATGCATTTTTTTGCTGGCGACAAACCCACGTAAAAAGCTCACCGTAAGCGCAAATACCCTCATTTTGATTGCGTTTTACGGAGCAAATAATGTCTAACGTGCAGGAGTGGCAACAGCTTGCCAACAAGGAATTGAGCCGTCGGGAGAAAACTGTCGACTCGCTGGTTCAGCAAACCGCGGAAGGGATCGCCATCAAGCCGCTGTATACCGAAGCCGATCTCGATAATCTGGAGGTGACGGGTACCCTTCCTGGTTTGCCACCCTACGTTCGTGGCCCGCGTGCCACTATGTATACCGCCCAACCGTGGACCATCCGTCAGTATGCTGGTTTCTCGACAGCAAAAGAGTCCAACGCTTTTTATCGCCGTAACCTGGCCGCCCACCGAGGCTACGACTCCGATAACCCACGCGTGGCGGGCGACGTCGGCAAAGCGGGCGTCGCTATCGACACCGGGGAAGATATGAAAGTCCTGTTCGACCAGATCCCGCTGGATAAAATGTCGGTTTCGATGACCATGAATGGCGCAGTGCTACCAGTACTGGCGTTTTATATCGTCGCCGCAGAAGAGCAAGGTGTTACATCCGATAAACTGACCGGCACCATTCAGAACGATATCCTCAAAGAGTACCTCTGCCGCAATACCTATATTTACCCGCCAAAACCGTCAATGCGTATTATCGCAGACATCATCGCCTGGTGTTCCGGCAACATGCCGCGATTTAATACCATCAGTATCAGCAGTTACCACATGGGTGAAGCGGGTGCCAACTGCGTGCAGCAGGTAGCATTTACGCTCGCCGATAGGATTGAGTACATCAAAGCAGCAATCTCCGCCGGGCTGAAAATTGATGGCTTCGTCCCTCGCCTGTCGTTTTTCTTCGGCATTGGCATGGATCTGTTTATGAACGCCGCCATGTTGCGTGCGGCACGTTATTTATGGAGCGAAGCGGTCAGTGGATTTGGCGCACAGGATCCGTATAACAACGTTATCCGCACCACCATTGATCATTGTGCACATCCTATGTGTCGGGATTATCTGCATCGCTATCTGGAAAATGCGTCCGGCGGACATATTCACCACGATCTTAGCCACGTCTTCGACTTACACCGTAATTTAATTGCAACCGGATCGATGCTGGGTTAATGGTTTGTCCCGTCACGATCTTCAGCAATATGCTGAAGCATCGTGGCGGTATAACGATGATTTCTGATTGAATAAAGATATTCCTGCATATACATCGGCCTGTGCGGCGCATCAAAATATTTCAGCGTTGCCGGATTCACCAGTCGCCAGGCAAAATGCGGGATCACCGTCAGAAAATGTCCCCGCTCCACGTCGCTGATTTTGGCCATAAAACTATAGGGACGATAAATAATGGTTGGATTGATCCCACAAGGACGCATATTCGCATCAATCATTGCTTCGAAGTTAGCCCAGTTTTGAAAGCGCATTTGTAGCCAGGGCAGCTCCTGAAGCAGCTCTTGCTCTTGTCGCTCTTCATAACGGCGAGAAACGAGAAAGCCCAATCGCAGCGGCGGTAGTTCACTGATAGTCAGGTTTTCCAGTTCCTGAACTCGTGCAGATACATGCTGTGGGGAGATTATAAAATCTAACTGACGGTCAAAAAGATTATCGATAACGCCATTTGCGCTGAACTCAACTGGCTGGGCGGTCACGCCTTCGTACTTATCTCCGAGACTAATCAACTGATCAAAAATAATGGTCGGATAAGTATTATCTATGCCTATCACAATGTCTCGTGAACGACGTCCTGAGTTATGGATTTCATTATCAATCGCAGAAAGTCGTTGATAAACCGGGAACAGTTTTTGATACAGTTCCTGTCCGGCTTTATTGAGGCTGATATTATTATCTTTGCGGGTAAATAGCGTATAGCCAATTTGTTCTTCCAGCGCGGCAATGCTTTTGCCAAATCGCGAAGCCGTCATATGGATTTTTTCTGCCGCCCGGGCAATATTATTGGTTTGCGCTAATAAAATGAAATTGCGCATCTTTTTCGAAATAAAAATGTCCATCCCCCCTCTCCCGCATCCTTGTCCGCTTAACCGTTTCAGTCAGCCTATCCTTGATGAAACCGCGAGCAAAGATAGGTGATTACGTCATGGTTTTACAGAAAAAGGAGGCAATATCGGGTAAAGGCATTAGCCCGACGAATACGTCGGGCTACAAGTATTAATGTGCAGCAGGTGTTTTAGCGGGTGGTTGATCCACAGGTTCTAACTGGAAGATTACATCGACCTGATCATCAAACTGAATAGCGGCCTGCTCGTAAGTTTCCTGGGCGGACACCGGCGCGGCATCGGCTTTCATCATCCGCACCATTGGGCTGGGCTGATAGTTGGAAACATGGTAGCGTACGCTATATACCGGCCCCAGTTTACGATGAAAGCCGTTCGCCAGTTCCTGCGCCTGATGAATCGCGTTATCAATCGCTGCCTTACGCGCTTTGTCTTTATAGGCATCCGGCTGCGCCACGCCCAGCGACACAGAACGAATTTCGTTAAGACCCGCCTTTAGCGCGCCGTCCAGCAAGGAATTCAGTTTGTCTAACTGACGGAGCGTGACTTCCACCGTTCTCACTGCGCGGTAGCCTTTCAGGATACTTTTACCATCCTGATAATCATAATCTGGCTGAGTGCGTAAGTTCGCTGAGCTGATATCTTTTTTCGCGATCTGATTGAGCTCAAGGAAGGAAATGTATTGTGCGACGCGCTCATCTGCCTGTTTCTTGGCAGTAGCGGCATCCTTCGCGGCCACGTTAACTTCAATCGCAAGAGTGGCAATGTCTGGCACCGCATCCACGCTTGCCGTACCGGAGGTGACAATATGCGGTCCATCCGGCAATTCGTTAGCCTGCGCTGCCATCCCGCTAATACCCATTAATGCCGCCAGGGCGATAACTTTGAACTTCACGTTAGTCTCTCCGTGTTAATTGACTTGCCCAAAATTCAGGACCTCTGGAGGCAAGCTTAGCGCCTCTGTTTTATTTTTCCATCAGATAGCGCCTAACTGAACAAGGCTTGTGCATGAGCAATACCGTCTCTCGCCAGCTGCAAGGCAATAAACCACATAACACATCCCACTACCAGATTGATAATGCGCTGTGATTTTGCCGTGCGCAGGCGCGGTGCCAGCCAGGCTGCGAGAATAGCCAGACCAAAGAACCACAGGAAAGAGGCGCTAATTGTTCCGAGCGCAAACCAACGTTTTGGTTCCACATCAAGTTGCCCGCCAAGGCTGCCCAGCACAACAAAAGTATCCAGGTAAACATGCGGATTCAGCCAGGTCACTGCCAACATGGTGGCGATAATTTTCCATCTGCCTTGTTTCAGGACTTCGGCACTGGCTAACTCAATGTTACTGCTCATTGCTGTTTTAAAAGCGCCAAAACCATACCACAGCAAGAAGGCTACGCCGCCCCAGGTCAGCGCCAGCAACCACGGCGACTGCATCAATAACGCGCTGCCACCAAAAATCCCCGCACAAATCAGGACCAAATCGCTGATAGCACAAAGTAAGGCAATCATAATGTGGTACTGACGACGAATGCCCTGATTCATCACAAAAGCATTTTGTGGACCGAGCGGTAGGATCATAGCCGCCCCAAGTGCAAGACCTTGAAAGTAATAAGAAAACACGTTGGATATTCCGAATTAAGTATCTGATGCAGAGACTATATCGCGGGATTGTTATTAGCGGAAATTGATAATATTAATTGGCAATCAGAAAAACTAATAAGAGAGAGGCCAGAGAGTATTATCTGGCCTCAGCGTTGATTACGCAGCTTTGTCTTCTTTCACCCGCTTAAAGTTCACATCCATTTGCGGGTACGGGAAGCTGATACCGGCGGCATCAAATTCACGTTTAATACGCTCCAGCACATCCCAGTACACGTTTTGCAGATCGCCGCTGTTGCTCCAGACGCGGACCACGAAATTAATCGACGATGCGCCAAGTTCGTTCAGACGCACAGTCATTTCGCGATCTTTCAAAATGCGATCTTCAGACTGGATAATATCGGTCAGGATCTGCTTAACCTGATCGATATCGGAATCATACGCCACGCCAATAATAAATTCGTTACGGCGAGCTGGCTCGCGGGAGAAGTTAATAATATTCCCGGCAATAATTTTACCGTTCGGAATAACGATAATTTTACCGTCTGCAGTACGCATGGTGGTGGAGAAAATCTGCACACTCAGCACAGTACCGGCTACGCCGCCGAGGTCAACATATTCTCCGGCACGGAACGGGCGGAACATGACAAGTAACACGCCAGCGGCCAGGTTAGACAGTGACCCCTGCAAAGCCAGACCAACAGCTAAGCCTGCGGCACCGAGTACAGCAATGACTGACGCTGTTTGTACGCCCACGCGCCCCAGTGCAGCGATTAGCGTAAAGGCGATAATTCCGTAACGGACTAATGCAGAAAGAAAATCAGCAACAGTGGCATCGATTTTACGGGAGATCATCAGGCGATTCACCGCGTTGGAAATCATCCGCGCGATAATCAAACCAACGATGATGATCGCGAGTGCCGCCACGATGTTTACTGCATAACTTAGCAGCAGCGCCTGGTTAGCCACCAGCCAGCTTCCCGCGCCGTTTATGCTATCGACAACATTCAAATCTTCCATTCAATATTCCTTTTCAACTGACTCAAAATGGAGAAATACACTCCGCCGCCTTATGACGGGCAGTCTGACAAGGGTAAACAATAAAGCATAATTTTGCCAAATAGATCACAGATTTCTCATCTGTATCACCTTGCTTTTGGCGAAAAAAAGACCCGCAGAGCGGGCCTTGAGATAAGCAGAAAGGAATATCTTACAGAACGTCGATCGCGTTCAGTTCCTGGAATGCTTTTTCCAGACGAGCGATCATCGAAGTCTGACCGGCACGCAGCCATACGCGCGGATCGTAGTATTTCTTGTTCGGCTGATCTTCGCCTTTCGGGTTGCCCAGCTGGCCTTGCAGGTAAGCTTCGTTTTCTTTGTAGTAGTTCAGAACACCTTCCCAGGTTGCCCATTGGGTATCGGTATCGATGTTCATTTTCACTACGCCGTAGCTTACGGAATCTTTGATTTCCTGAGCAGTAGAACCGGAACCACCGTGGAAGACGAAGTTCAGGCTGTTGTGCGGCAGGTTGTGTTTCTTAGAAACATATTCCTGAGAGTCGCGCAGGATGGTCGGAGTCAGAACCACGTTACCCGGCTTGTAAACACCGTGTACGTTACCGAAGGACGCAGCGATGGTGAAACGCGGGCTGATTTTGCTCAGCTCGGTGTATGCGTAATCAACGTCTTCCGGCTGGGTGTACAGTGCAGAAGCGTCCATGTGGCTGTTGTCCACGCCGTCTTCTTCACCACCGGTGCAACCCAGTTCGATTTCCAGAGTCATGCCGATTTTGGACATGCGCTCCAGGTATTTAGAGCAGATTTCAATGTTCTCTTGCAGAGATTCTTCAGACAGGTCAATCATGTGAGAAGAGAACAGCGGCTTACCGGTAGCAGCGAAGTGTTTTTCACCCGCGTCCAGCAGACCGTCGATCCACGGCAGCAGTTTTTTCGCGCAGTGGTCGGTGTGCAGGATCACCGGAACACCGTAGTGTTCAGCCATCTGGTGAACGTGATGCGCACCAGAGATCGCACCCAGGATAGCAGCGCCCTGCGGAACGTCAGATTTCACGCCTTTACCAGCGATAAAAGAAGCACCACCGTTGGAGAACTGAACGATAACCGGCGCTTTAACTTTAGCTGCGGTTTCCAGTACGGCGTTGATGGAGTCAGTACCGACGCAGTTTACTGCTGGCAGTGCGAAGTTGTTTTCTTTTGCTACCTGGAAAACTTTCTGTACGTCATCACCAGTGATTACGCCAGGTTTTACGAAATCAAAAATCTTAGACATGTCTCTTGTCCTGTATCGTCGGGCCTTATACTCGTCATACTTCAAGTTGCATGTGCTGCGTCTACGTTCGCTCACCCCAATCACTTACTTATGTAAGCTCCTGGGGATTCACTCTCTTGTCGCCTTCCTGCAACTCGAATTATTTAGAGTATGAAAAAGTGCGTGCTCTAAAAGCGCGCTGAAACAAGGGCAGGTTTCCCTGCCCTGTGATTTTTTACTTCTTAGCGCGCTCTTCGAGCATCGCTACTGCAGGCAGTACTTTACCTTCTACGAATTCGAGGAATGCGCCGCCGCCAGTGGAGATGTAGGAGATTTTGTCAGCAATGCCGAACAGGTCGATTGCTGCCAGAGTGTCGCCGCCGCCAGCGATGGAGAACGCTTCGCTGTCTGCGATAGCGTTAGCCACGATTTCAGTACCTTTGCGGAAGTTCGGGAATTCGAACACGCCAACCGGACCGTTCCACAGAATGGTTTTCGCATTCTTCAGGATTTCAGCCAGTTCCTGAGCGGAAGCATCACCGATATCCAGGATCTGCTCGTCAGCTTTCACATCGTTAACAGATTTCAGGGTAGCCGGTGCAGTTTCAGAGAACTCGGTTGCTACGCGAACATCAGACGGAACCGGGATGTTGCAGGTGGTCAGCAGACGTTTAGCTTCGTCAACCAGGTCAGCTTCGTACAGGGATTTACCCACATCGTGGCCTTGTGCCGCGATAAAGGTGTTAGCGATACCACCGCCAACGATCAGCTGGTCAGCGATTTTAGACAGGGAGTCCAGAACGGTCAGTTTGGTAGATACTTTAGAACCACCAACGATAGCCACCATCGGGCGAGCAGGTTCTTTCAGTGCTTTACCCAGCGCGTCCAGTTCAGCTGCCAGCAGCGGGCCTGCGCACGCAACGTCAGCGAATTTACCGATACCGTGAGTAGAAGCCTGCGCGCGGTGAGCAGTACCGAATGCGTCCATTACGAACACGTCACACAGTGCAGCGTATTTTTTGGACAGAGTTTCGTCATCTTTCTTCTCGCCTTTGTTGAAGCGAACGTTTTCCAGAACAACCAGTTCACCTTCAGCAACGTCAACGCCGTCGAGGTAATCTTTAACCAGACGAACCGGGTTAGACAGTTTGTCTTTCAGGTAGTTAACAACCGGCAGCAGAGAGAATTCTTCGTTGTACTCGCCTTCGGTAGGACGACCCAGGTGGGAAGTTACCATCACTTTTGCGCCTTGTTTCAGGGCAAGTTCGATGGTCGGCAGAGAAGCACGGATACGCGCGTCGCTGGTTACTTTCCCGTCTTTTACTGGTACGTTCAGATCCGCACGGATAAATACACGTTTCCCAGCAAGATCCAGATCGGTCATCTTAATTACAGACATGGTGAATCCTCTCGTTGATTCTAAAAGTTTTGCAGACGCTGCTTGCGTCTTACCTGAAAGCAACAGTAGCCATAGCTAACGTCGTGTCGAGCATTCGGTTAGCAAAGCCCCATTCGTTATCGCACCAGACCAACGTTTTGATCAGGTGTGCGCCACTGACCCGGGTTTGGGTGCCATCGACAATGGCACTGTGCGGATCGTGGTTAAAATCTACAGAGACCAACGGCAATTCCGCATAGTCAACTATACCATGAAATGCACCTTGTGCTGCTTTTTGCAGCAACAGGTTGACTTCATTGGCTTTTACAGGTTTCTTCACCGTCACGCTTAAATCGATTGCCGTCACATTTATGGTTGGCACACGTACCGCAATCGCTTCAAAGCGATCGTTAAATTGCGGAAAAAATCGTGTGATACCGGCGGCCAGTTTAGTATCGACCGGAATGATCGACTGACTGGCTGCCCGAGTGCGACGCAGGTCAGGATGGTATGCATCAATAACCTGTTGATCGTGCATGGCGGAGTGAATTGTGGTCACAGTGCCGGACTCAATACCGTACGCATCATCTAACAATTTGATGACGGGAATTATGCAATTCGTGGTACAGGAAGCGTTAGAAACGATGCGGTGTTCCGCACGAAGTTGATCCTGATTGACGCCATAAACAACGGTCGTGTCGAGATCGTTACTGCCAGGATGTGAAAAGAGCACTTTTTTAGCCCCGGCGGCAATGTGTGCTTCACCATGCTCGCGGGAGCCATATACGCCGGTGCAGTCGAGGACTACATCAACGCCAAGTTCACGCCAGGGGAGCGATTGCAGTGAACGTTCATGCAATACACGGATGGCGTCATCACCAACAAAAAGTTGATCGCGTTCCTGTCGTACTTCCCATGCAAAACGGCCATGGCTGGTGTCATATTTCAACAAATGCGCCATGCCCGCAGCATCCGCCAGTTCGTTGATTGCCACCACGGTAATTTCCGCACGGCGTCCGGATTCATACAAAGCACGAACCACATTACGCCCGATGCGACCGAAGCCATTTATCGCTACGCGTACGGTCATAGATCTCCTGCAAGGTTTTCCCTGAGCAAATTTGCCAGACAGAGTAATCCAGCAAATCGTTCGGGGAAACCTTACCTGTCGCAAACTGCGACTGATTGGTTAATTGTCGAACATTTAATCGACTGAAACGCTTCAGCTAGGATAAGCGAAACGTGGAATAAAAGGAATGATTGTCCAGTCAAAGAAGACAATTATCTGACTTACGTCACGTTTTCAGCCCCGCCCCTGTGGAATTTATTCCACTTTGCAGAATCACGAATAAGCGTAGCAAAATCTTTTCGTTGTGCCGTCACAAACCCTGACTTATATCAGAATATGACTGATGCAGCGTCGATATTATCCGCAATACGTCCGAGTTTCGGAGTACTCCAATGATGACATTGCCCTACCCATATTCTTCCTCCGCACGCTTTTACGCGCTGCGCCTGCTCCCCGGGCAGGAAGTTCTCTCCCAATTACGCGCCTTCGCGCAGCAACAACAACTTCACGCCGCGTGGATTGCAGGTTGTACCGGCAGTCTGACTGACGTCGCCTTACGCTATGCCGGGCAAGAAAACACTGCCCTGCTAAGCGGTAAGTTCGAAGTCATCGCATTGAACGGCACGCTGGAACAGAGTGGTGAACATCTTCATCTCTGCGTTTCCGATCCACACGGCACGATGCTTGGCGGTCATATGATGCCCGGCTGTACCGTGCGGACCACGCTTGAACTGGTGATCGGCTGCCTGGAGGAACTGGCGTTTAGCCGCCAGCTTTGCGCGCTTTCTGGTTACGACGAGTTGCATATTTCCCCCGTTAAATAACTATTTTCAGAGAGGTTTTCTTATGGCGCGTCGCCACTTTTCCAGTCAGGCACTGGTGTTGATCGTTATCTCTATCGCCATCAATATGATCGGCGGACAACTGGCCAGCATGGTTAAATTACCTATTTTTCTCGACTCCATCGGCACACTTATTAGCGCGGTACTGCTTGGTCCGGTGATCGGGATGCTGACCGGTTTACTGACCAATTTACTCTGGGGATTGCTGACCGACCCGATCGCCGCCGCATTTGCGCCCGTCGCGATGGTCATCGGCCTGGTCGCCGGTTGGCTGGCGCGAGCGGGTTGGTTTCGCACCCTGCCAAAAGTCGTTGTTAGCGGCGTGATTATTACGCTTGCGGTAACGGTCGTCGCTGTACCGCTGCGTACTGCGCTGTTCGGCGGCGTGACAGGAAGCGGAGCCGATTTGTTCGTTGCCTGGATGCACTCGATGGGGCAAAACCTGGTGGAGTCGGTGGCGATTACGGTGATAGGCGCGAACCTGGTCGATAAAATTCTCACAGCGGTGATTGTCTGGCTTTTACTGCGTCAGCTGCCGATTCGCACCACGCGCCATTTTCCGGCAATGGCTGCCGTGCGCTAAATGCATCCGTTTACATCCTTAACGCTGTGGGCGCTGGCGGCCTGCACCACGCTTATCCTGCCCACACAGACAATATTGCCAGTCTATAGCGCGGCGACCTTTTTCTGCCTTATTGCGCTAAAGGCCACGCGGCGGCGGGCAAAATATGTCGTCTGGCTGATGTTCTCGCTGGGGGCTGGACTGTGGCTGGTGCACGGTGGCTGGCTGACAGAATGGCTAAGCGGCACGCCACGCTCTCCAGAACGGTGGGCGCATGCTATTACGCTCTGGTTGCGGATTCTGGCGATTGTTTCAACCTCACAGTTGTGGATGCAGTACGTCCCCGTGCAACGTTTTATCCGCGCTTTGTTTGCTTCTCGCCTGCCGCCGGGCGTCGCTTATCTGTTTGCCGGGCCGTTATTGGTCGTTGAGCAGTTAAAACGGCAATTGGCGATTATTCATGAAGCGCAGCGCGCCCGCGGCGTGCCGCTGGATGAGGGCTGGTATCAGCGTTTACGTGCGATGCCCGCGTTAATTATTCCGCTAACACACAATGCGCTAAACGATCTTGCTGTCCGTGGTGCGGCACTGGATATGCGGGCATTTCGAATCAACAATAGGCGCACTACGTTATGGGCACCAGCCGATAGCACCCTACAACGCGTAGCACGTTACGCCATGATATTGCTAATGCTGGCTGAATTCGGAGCGTGGATATGGTTACGTTAGAACAGTTTCGCTATTGCCCGACACACTCAACGCATCCTCCGTTCTGTTATGACTTTCACTATGTCAAACCGGGGATGGTCGCCATCTTTGGTGACAACGGCAGTGGCAAAAGTACGCTGGCGCAGCTGATGGCGGGCTGGTATCCGGACTTTCTACCAGGAGAGATAACCGGCACGGGGACGCTTCTCGGTACGCCCATTGGGCGTCTCCCGCTTAATGAACAATCCGCCACCATCCAGCTCGTCCAGCAATCGCCCTATTTGCAGCTCTCCGGCTGTACCTTTAGCGTGGAAGAAGAAGTTGCCTTTGGGCCAGAAAATCTGTGTCTTGCTGAAAAAGAGATTATGGCGCGGATTGACGCCGCCCTGGCCCTGACCGAGTGCCAGCCGTTGCGCCATCGTCACCCGGCAACACTCTCCGGTGGAGAGACACAGCGTGTGGTCATCGCCTGCGCCATCGCGATGCAGCCAAAGCTCTTAATTCTTGATGAAGCCTTTAGCCGCCTGACGCCGCAGGCCCGCGAAATGCTGTTGCAGCGCTTACAACACTGGGCGCTTGAACGTGGTTCGCTGATTATTCTTTTTGAACGTCATCACACACCTTTCCTGAACCACTGCCAGCAAGCGTGGCAATTGCAAAACGGAGCGCTCCAGCCACTATGTTAACGTTAAATCAGATATCTTATCGCTGGCCTGGCGCGGCTACGGATTGTCTTTGCGACATTTCTCTGCAACTCAAACAAGGTGAATGGCTGGCGCTGACCGGCGACAATGGCGCGGGAAAATCGACGCTGTTACGAGTAATGGCAGGTCTTCTTACGCCCACAGCCGGTACGGTTATGCTGCAACAACAAGCGATGAAAAACCTGAAAAACCGCCAGCGCGCGGCAAAGATTGGCGTACTGTTTCAGGAAGCGGAAAATCAGCTTTTTCACAGCACCGTTGCTGACGAAATCGCATTTGGTTTGATACTGCAAAAATGCCCGGCGGATGAAATCACTCAACATACCAATGCTGCCCTGCAATGCTGTCAGTTAGCAGACACTGCCAGCGCGCATCCGTTAGATCTGCATAGTGCGCAGCGACGGATGGTCGCCGTCGCCTGCCTGGAAGCACTCTCTCCGCCACTATTGCTACTGGACGAGCCGAGTCGGGATTTTGACGAAAATTGGTTGAGCGTGTTTGAAAGCTGGCTGGAAAAGTGCCGCCAGCGAGGCACGAGCGTCGTAGCAATCAGTCATGACGCCGCATTTACCCGGCGTCATTTCTCTCGTGTGGTGCGACTGGAAGATGGTGTAATCAGGAACGTTAATCCATCAGACGATATTCACCCGTAGCGGTCATCATTAAGGTCAAATTTGCAGGCAGACTCTCTTCCAGCACCCGGCGAACATTCGGCCCGTCGGTACGGTCATAAAAGGCTTCTGCGTCTGCCAGCGATAACCCTCCCGCCAGCTTGCGCCCCACCAGACGCTCCCGCAACGCAGATGCGGGAGCTTTGATAAAGATCGAGAAATCACAAAATTGCGCAAGCTGGCACCACTTCTCGTCGTCCAACAACAACCAGTTTCCTTCGACGATGACGAGTGGTGCGGTAACGTGCAACACATCTTCAACAGGATCATGCTTTTGTCGATCGTACTGCGGCCACGTACAATCCCCTTCCACAACCCGGCACAGATTTTCCGCCAGTTTCGCAACGTTGAATGTCTCTGGTGCGCCTTTGAAGGGTCGCAATTGATGCACATCCAGCCAGCTATTGTAATGGTGAAAACCATCCATCGGCAGCGTCTGAATAGCGGGCAGTTCCGGGTCTTGTTGCGCGAGATATTCCCAGAAGGTGGTTAGGGTAGATTTACCCGTCCCCGGCGGAGCGCAAAGAAAAACCACCGTACGCCGCTGCGGATTTACTGTCTGTAAGGCCGCCAGCATACGCAGCAATGGTTTATGTACATTTTCAATTTCATCATCAGAGTACTGCGCCTGTACCTTTAGTCCATTCACCGTCAGTTCGATTTTCACGGCGTTAATTCCTTTAAGGTGGTCGTTACTGCCAGCATCAGCGCCGTTTTGACCATCCCGCTAAAACGCGCCTCTGACCAGACGGCGAAATCGGCGAATTTCATCGCTTTCAACGCGTCATAGAGACTCGCATTGCGGATTATGCTATTGACGTTGCTGATAAAATCCCAGGCCATGTCATCGGCAAATCCGGGCGTTTCATCCTGTTCGTTCAGGTAATGCCAAAACTGGGAAAAATGCGTGATATCGGCGTACAGCCATTTATCCATTTTCCCCAGCGCATAAATCAAACGCAGCGCAACATCAATATCGTCAAGCGGGCCGCTTTGGGCGAGTAACGGCTTCACTGCATATTCGACGATCTCTTCATCGTTATCGACAAACAGCGACGGCAGAAACTGGCGTATCCCCTGGAGCAAAATAGAATGCGCAGTTTTCATAAATGAAAATAAATTGTCCTGTGCATCCAGTTGCTCAAGCACATCATCTTCTGTCAGCGTCGCCATTGGTCTTCCGATAGATCACCATCAATGCAGGGAGTCTATTATATTACACGTTTGGTCCGCGCCGCCGATCAGTAATGTCTGCGTCCGCACCCCATTCGCCGTCTGTTGGATACCGTTCACCAACTCGCCGCCCGTCACGCCCGTAGCGCTAAAGAGGATATCGTTCCCCCTCGCCGATAACCACTCGCCCACGAAAAGCAACGTCGTTTAATGCCTGGCGCATCGCGGTGACCGCAAGGCTATCAATTTTATTTTTGTCGCCACAGCCGGTTTGCGGCCAGGCAGCCAACGCTGCCTGTTCCGTAACGCGAAATAATGGCCACGCCAGGGACATCATTGCGCGGCCTCCCCAATATCAACGCCAAATTGTGCCAGCAGATATTTCTCGGCCTGTTCATTCCAGATGCCGTGCGTTTTCTCAACCAGCCGCGCCAGCTCTTTAAACAGCGGATCGGTTTTGCCTTTTTCGGCAAAATCGGCAATGGCGGTCAGCGGCATGGTCACGCCGTTATAAATGAGTTTTTTACCGCCAGGGATATCCGGCAGATTGAGCACGGTTTCTGGCACCGCATCCAGGCCACCGATATGGGTCACCATAAACGACGGCTGTAACTGCCCCGTGGCGCTAAGGGCAATCGCCTCTTTCATGTCGTCCGTGGAACCGCCGGACGTGCCGACAACGTGCGTACTGTTGTAATGGACGTTGTAGAAATTAAACGGCACTTTGAAGTTTTTATCCGTCGGACCGGCAAAGAAGTTCAGGCAGCCATCTTCCGCCAGTAATTCATCCGCCATCTCGACGACTGAAGGCACCGCTGCATAGACAAATACGTCATCAAATCCGGCATCATCCGTCAGCGCCCGCAGCGTCTGGACCGGATCGCTCACCCCTTTGGTATTCATATACACCAGCTCAATGCCTTTACTGGCCGCCAGTTCCACCGGCAGCAGCATCTGCACCTGCGCCAGCCGTTTGTCGTCGATATCGACTACCACCACCCGCGACGGTTGTATGCCGCCGTTAATAGCGTAATCGATAGCGCCAATTCCCATCGGGCCTGCACACGCCAGTAGCGCAATATTGCCGCCAGGTTTGACGCCCATACGATGCTCATAAACATATTGCGTGGTGTGATAATTGGCATGATAAGCGCCAATAATGCAGCACATCGGTTCCGCCAGCGAGGCCGCAGCAAAATAAGAGCCGTGATACGGTAATACACAGCCTAAATTAATCGCGATTTCGGGAATAATCATATAGGTGGCGTTACCGCCAAAATATTCGTAGCTGTAGCCCGCTGAATACCCGCCTGGTAACCCCATCGCCGGTTGCAATACAAAACGCTGGCCTTTTTTATATTTGCCAGTGAGATTTTTACCCACTTCGACAATAACCCCGGCACATTCATGCCCGGTAATGACCGGATGATTTTCTAAATCGTCGGGGACGCGTTTATGTTCACTACCGAGTAACGCCGCTTTCCAGGTGGATAAACAAACGCTGTCAGAAATTACATTCACTAACAGTTCATTATCGGTAATTTCTGGCAGCTCAAATTCGCGCAGACGGACATCCCGCTTGCCATAAATAGCAGCAACTTTGGTTTTCATTTTTACCTCTGTAATCAGTGTTTATGTTCAGCGGTTAATTGATTAAATAAAGTGTCGAGTTTTGGATCGCCAATATAGTTATTAATCAATATCAGTGGTTTATCCGTCACACGTTTCACGCGCCCTTCCAGACTGGCGTGAGTAACGACGATATCCGCATCCGCAGGCACGTTTTCTATGGCGTAATGTTTTACTTCTATTGCCAGCCCCGCTTTTTCCAGGCGTTTACGGAAGGTGGTTGCGCCCATCGCACTGGAGCCCATCCCTGCATCGCAAACAAAGGCAATACGCTTAACACGGCTTAACGAGAATGCACCTTCTTGTTTCATCGCCTTAACCGCATTGGCTGACTGAGCAAACTCATCGTCGCTCTCCGTTTCCACCGTTTTTTCCATCTTCAGTATCAGCGAAGTGATAGCAAAGGACACCAGGGTACCTACCGTAACACCGGCAATTGTCGCCAGGAACGAGCCTTTCGGCGTCAGTGCCAGGTAAGCAAAGATAGACCCCGGACTTGGGCCAGCCACCAAACCACCGTCCAGTAAGTTAAACATCCAGGTGCCAGACATACCGCCCGCAATCATGGCAATAATGGTCAGCGGCTTCATCAGCACATACGGGAAATACAGTTCGTGGATCCCACCGAGGAAGTGAATAATCATCGCCCCGGGCGCAGAACGTTTACTCATCCCTTTACCAAACAAGGTAAACGCCAGCAGCAGCCCCAGACCAGGACCTGGATTGGAGGCCACCATGAAGAAGATGGATTTACCGTTAACCGAAGCCTGTTGCATTCCCAGCGGATAATAGACGCCCTGATCGATCGCATTATTAAGGAAAAGCACTTTCGCCGGTTCATTGATGACTGACAGCAAAGGTAGATAACCCGCATGTACCAGCGCCTCAATACACTCTTTGACGAAAGTATTAGCAATTAACACCGCCGGGCCGATCACTTCAAAACCCAGCAGACAAAGGAGCATCCCCGCGATACCTAATGAGAAGTTATTGATAACCATCTCAAAACCGGCAGGTATGCGTTTTTCCAGCGACTTGTCGATATATTTAATCACCAGACCACCGAGCGGCCCCATAATCATCGAGCCAAGGAACATCGGGATTTCAGCGCCGACGATCACACCAATCGTACCAATTCCGCCCATGACCGCGCCGCGTTTACCGCCGACCAGATGACCACCGGTAGAACCAATCATCACGGGCAATAAATAGGTAATCATCGGACCAACAATTTTGGCGAAATGTTCATTCGGCAGCCAGCCGGTGGGAATAAATAATGCCGTTATAAAACCCCAGGCAATAAAAGCACCAATA
Source organism: Escherichia coli DSM 30083 = JCM 1649 = ATCC 11775 (assembly GCF_003697165.2). Classification (GTDB taxonomy): domain Bacteria; phylum Pseudomonadota; class Gammaproteobacteria; order Enterobacterales; family Enterobacteriaceae; genus Escherichia; species Escherichia coli. The sequence goes on along the minus strand of NZ_CP033092.2, from coordinate 906,575 downwards.
TTGGGGATGACCATTGCAGTCAAAAAGCCCCCAAAAGCCTGGACCTTTGCACGAGCAGACTTGTTTTCCATAATATTATCCTGTAGAGGAGAGAGTAATTATCCGCGGCTGATAATGCCCGCTAATTGTTTTTCTGATGATGCGGTTAAGAGTTGTTCGAGTATTTCTTCTTCGCACAGTAATTCACTTAACGCCTGAATAGCAGCAATGTGCGAATCGGCATCGGCAGCAGAAAGTCCGATGAGTAATTTAATCGGTTCGTCATTCCCCGGAAAATAAACGCCTTGTTTAAGTAACGTCAAAGACATCCCGGTTTTAAGCGCTCCACATTCCGGTCGCGCATGAGGCATTGCCACGCCTGGTGCGAGAATATAATAAGGACCATTGCTGATGGTGGAATCTTTAATAGCCTGAATGTAATTCTCGCTGATATAGTTTTTTGCTAACAGTGATGCCATCGAGAAATTGATAGCTTCCTGCCAGTCTTTTGTTGAATGTATAACTGAGATTGATAATTCTGGAAAATAATCAATAAGCCGCATAAATTATCCTTATTTATTTTTAGGGTACCGTCCGGCGGTAAAAATAAAATACGCGTACAAATTAACGAAAGCAATTGGACACATGAAAGGAGAAACTCCACGAGCAAAAATAACAAAATATTAAATAACAACAACATGAAATAAGTTTTTAAAAAGTCAATTATAAATCTGTTAAGTAAACTACAAAATCAACAAATTATTCATCACTATATTTGTGATACACATCTCTATTTTCTTATTGAATGTTCGAAAACATACTTATTACGTTTATTATTTTTTCGCTCATCCCCTTTATAAATTCTGAATTATCGGCTGTTGTCTGTTTTCTCATCACCCCATGTGACATATTCCTATACTTTACTCAAGGAAGATTCATATGAAAGCACCTGTTTCATTAACCTCATTTCGCCCACAAAAATCTCTTGCTATCGCCATTGGCGTGCTTGCCGTGGTTGTGCTGCCATTTCTCTCGTATTACACCGTTAATGAAGGTGAACGCGGCATTTTGCTGCGCTACGGAAAAATCGTAAAAGTTGCCGAGCCGGGGCTGGGTTTTAAGATCCCTTTTATGGAAAGCGTAGAGAAAATTTCCACGCGTAATCAGGCTGTGGTCTATCAGGGATTACAGGCCTACAGCCGCGACCAGCAACCGGCACAAATGACAGTATCAGTCAGCTTCCACATTAAACCTTCAGAAGCAGGCGCGGTTTATACCACCTACAACACCATTGAAGCATTAAAAGATCGTCTGATTGTCCGTCAGTTGCCAACTCAACTGGAGAACGTTTTCGGACAATATACCGCCATCAGCGCCGTACAGGATCGTACAAAACTGGTTCAGGATCTGCAAAATGCCATGCGCAAAGCCGTTGTTGGGCCAGTGGTAATTGACGGGGTCCAGATTGAAAATATTGATTTTTCTGACGCTTATGAAAAGTCGATTGAAGACCGAATGAAAGCAGAAGTCGCCATTGCCACGCGTAAGCAAAATCTGGAAACGGAGAAAATCCAGGCGCAAATAGCGGTAACTCAGGCCCAGGCGGAAGCAGACAGTAAACTAGCGGCAGCCAAAGCAGAAGCGGAAACTATTCGCGTAAGAGGCGCGGCAGAGGCTGAAACTATTCGTTTAAAAAGTGCGGCTGAAGCAGAAGCTATCCGCCTGCGCGGTGAAGCTCTGCGGGAGAATCCCGGACTTGTTGCCCTCACCACTGCTGAGCGTTGGGACGGTAAACTGCCCGATACCATGATCCCCGGCAGCACAGTTCCGTTTATCTCTACTAAGTAAAAAAAGGGCCGCTTTCGCGGCCCTTGAGATTGATAGCAAAGACAAAACTGCCTGATGCGCTACGCTTATCAGGCCTACATACTTCCTGCAATATGTTGAATTTGCAAAATCTTGTAGGACGGATAAGGCGTTCACGCCGCATCCGGCATAAACAACGCGCACTTTGCCAACAATCTGAAGGGCCGCATTTGCGGCCCTTCTCACAAAGCATCTTACCGATTACAGCAGCGCTTTTGCTTTCGCAACAACGTTGTCAACGGTGAAGCCGAACTCTTCAAACAGCTGCTCTGCCGGAGCAGATTCACCGAAGGTGGTCATGCCGACGATAGCGCCGTTCAGGCCAACATACTTGTACCAGTAGTCAGCAATGCCAGCTTCCACCGCAACACGAGCGGTAACCGCTTTCGGCAGTACGGATTCACGGTAAGCCGCGTCCTGCTTGTCGAATGCGTCGGTAGACGGCATGGAAACCACGCGCGCTTTCACGCCTTCGGCAGTCAGTTTTTCGTAGGCGGCAACAGCCAGTTCAACTTCAGAACCGGTCGCGATGAAGATCAGTTCCGGCTGACCAGCACAGTCTTTCAGCACATAACCACCGCGCGCGATGTTTGCCAGCTGCTCTTCAGTACGTTCCTGCTGCGCCAGGTTCTGACGGGAGAGGATAAGCGCAGTCGGGCCGTCCTGACGCTCAACGCCGTATTTCCACGCTACTGCGGATTCAACCTGGTCACACGGACGCCATGTAGACATGTTCGGGGTCACGCGCAGAGAAGCGATCTGTTCTACCGGCTGGTGAGTCGGGCCATCTTCGCCCAGACCGATGGAGTCGTGGGTGTAAACCATCACCTGACGCTGTTTCATCAGCGCAGCCATACGTACGGCATTACGTGCGTATTCCACGAACATCAGGAAGGTTGAGGTATACGGCAGGAAACCACCGTGCAGGGAGATACCGTTAGCAATCGCGGTCATACCGAACTCGCGAACACCGTAGTGGATGTAGTTACCTGCAGCATCTTCGTTGATTGCTTTAGAACCAGACCACAGGGTCAGGTTAGACGGAGCAAGGTCAGCGGAGCCGCCGAGGAATTCCGGCAACAGCGGACCGAACGCTTCGATAGCATTCTGAGACGCTTTACGGCTGGCGATTTTCGCCGGATTAGCCTGAAGTTTAGCAATGAACTCTTTCGCTTTCGCGTCGAAGTCAGACGGCATTTCGCCTTTCATACGGCGGGTAAATTCAGCGGCTTCCTGCGGATAAGCTTTCGCGTAAGCAGCGAATTTCTCGTTCCATGCGGACTCTTTCGCCTGGCCTGCTTCTTTCGCATCCCACTGAGCATAGATTTCAGACGGGATTTCGAACGGCGCGTATTTCCAGCCCAGCTGTTCGCGGGTCAGGGCAATTTCAGCGTCGCCCAGCGGCGCACCGTGGGAGTCGTGGGTACCGGCTTTGTTCGGGGAACCGAAACCGATGATGGTTTTGCACATCAGCAGGGACGGTTTGTCGGTCACTGCGCGCGCTTCTTCTATTGCGCGTTTGATGGATGCCGCGTCATGACCGTCGATGTCGCGAATAACGTGCCAACCGTAAGCTTCGAAACGCATTGCGGTGTCGTCGGTAAACCAGCCTTCAACGTGACCATCGATAGAAATACCGTTGTCATCGTAGAACGCAATCAGTTTACCCAGCTTCAACGTACCCGCCAGAGAGCAAACTTCGTGGGAGATGCCTTCCATCATGCAGCCGTCGCCCATGAAGGCGTAGGTGTAGTGGTCGACGATGTCGTGGCCCGGACGGTTAAACTGCGCCGCCAGCGTTTTTTCTGCAATCGCCATACCGACTGCGTTGGCAATACCCTGACCCAGCGGACCGGTGGTGGTTTCTACACCTGCGGTGTAACCCACTTCCGGGTGACCCGGAGTTTTCGAGTGCAGCTGACGGAAGTTTTTCAGTTCTTCCATCGGCAGATCGTAACCGGTGAGGTGCAGCAGGCTGTAGATCAACATGGAGCCGTGGCCGTTGGACAGCACGAAGCGGTCACGGTCAGCCCAGGACGGATTCTGCGGGTTGTGTTTCAGGAAATCACGCCACAGGACTTCGGCAATGTCAGCCATACCCATAGGGGCACCCGGGTGACCGGATTTGGCTTTCTGTACTGCGTCCATGCTCAGCGCACGAATAGCATTGGCAAGCTCTTTACGTGAGGACATTTTGACTCCAGATCGGATGATGAAGGGCACGCCCTTAACGACTTGACGACAGCGCGTTTTGGGCTACGCCGGAAAATTTGCCAACAATTTACCGCAAGCCGCTCGTCATGTACATGGAACATCCTTTTGCCGCTTCAGAAATCTCTGGATCATGCTCGCATGTTGCGCAATCCACTCGCCCGTCCGCTGCGCTTTTCCTTATACTGAGACTGAGCGTCGATTCACCTGCAAACGGCGCATTTTTAGAATAATCCTGACCTTGTGCGGAAGAGAAAACATGAAAATTCGCGCCTTATTGGTAGCAATGAGCGTGGCTACGGTGCTGACCGGTTGCCAGAATATGGACTCCAGTGGACTGCTCTCATCAGGAGCGGAAGCTTTTCAGGCTTACAGTTTGAGTGATGCGCAGGTGAAAAAACTGAGCGATCAGGCATGCCAGGAGATGGACAGCAAAGCGACGATTGCGCCAGCCAATAGCGAATATGCTAGACGTCTGACGACAATTTCTCGCGCGTTAGGCGATAACATCAACGGTCAGCCGGTGAATTACAAAGTGTATATGGCGAAGGATGTGAACGCCTTTGCAATGGCTAACGGCTGTATCCGCGTCTATAGCGGGCTGATGGATATGATGACGGATAACGAAGTCGAAGCGGTGCTCGGTCACGAAATGGGGCACGTGGCATTAGGCCATGTGAAGAAAGGAATGCAGGTAGCACTTGGTACAAACGCAATTCGCGTTGCGGCGGCCTCTGCAGGCGGAATTGTCGGCAGTTTGTCACAATCACAACTGGGAGACCTGGGCGAAAAGCTAGTCAATTCGCAATTTACCCAACGTCAGGAATCAGAGGCCGATGATTACTCCTACGATTTGCTGCGCCAACGCGGTATCAGCCCGGCAGGTCTTGCCACCAGCTTTGAAAAACTGGCGAAGCTGGAAGAAGGCCGTCAAAGCTCAATGTTTGACGACCATCCAGCATCCGCCGAACGCGCCCAGCATATTCGCGATCGTATGAGCGCGGATGGAGTTAAGTAAAGCCAGGTAGTGCCGAACGTAGGTCGGATAAGGCGTTCACGCCGCATCTGACAAGAATGGCACATTTGTTACTCCGTGCGCATTGCCGGATGCGATGCTGGCGTATCTTATCCGGCCTACGGGTGCCGAGTGTAGGTCGGATAAGGCGCTCACGCCGCATCCGACATTAATGACACATCACCCGTGCGCCTCTTATCTGGCGCTTACTCTCCCTTTTTCGCCGCCTGAATATACAGCATCTCCAGCGCCAGCGTCGCCGCAGCCAGAGCGGTGATTTCCGACTGATCGTATGCCGGAGCCACTTCCACTACGTCCATCCCAACGATGTTGAGATCTTTCAAGCCGCGTACCAGTTTAATGGCGCGATCGGAGGTCAGGCCGCCAATTACCGGCGTACCGGTTCCCGGCGCGAAAGCAGGATCCAGGCAGTCGATATCAAAGGTCAGGTAAACCGGCATATCACCCACAATCTGTTTCACCTGGGCGATAATGTCATCCACGCTGCGATCGTTCACCTGGCAGGCGTCCAGCACGGTAAAGCCGTTGTCTTTATCAAACTCGGTACGAATACCAATCTGCACGGAATGATTCGGGTCGATCAGACCTTCTTTCGGCGCGGTATAGAACATGGTGCCGTGGTCAAATTCACAACCGTTCGCATAGGTGTCGGTGTGGGCGTCAAAGTGTACCAGTGCCATTTTGCCGAAATGCTTCGCATGAGCGCGCAGCAGCGGCAGCGTAACAAAGTGGTCACCACCGAAGGAGAGCATACGCTTACCAGCAGCCAGCAGCTTCTCGGCGTGCGCCTGCAGCTTCTCGCTCATCTCACGGGCATCGCCGAAGGCATATACCAGATCACCGCAGTCCACGACGTTCAGGCGCTCACGCATGTCGAAATTCCACGGGAAGCGGTTGTGTTCCCAGGCCAGATTCGTCGAAACCTGACGGATCGCTGCCGGACCGTGGCGCCCCCCCGCACGGCCAGAAGTGGCCATATCGAACGGCACGCCAGTAATCACCCAGTCAGCATCGCTGTCATATGGCTGGAAGTTCATCGGCAGGCGTAAAAAACCAAAGGCGTTGGAAACCAGTGAGTTATCGTATTGATGACCTAAGGTGCTCATGGATGGACTCCTATTACAAAGTCGATATAAAAAAACCCTTCCGCGTCGTTAGGCCCGACGAGGAAGGGTTGGATTTGTGAAACACAAGTTTGTGCTAATTATCGCCTTAAATGGGCGAGGCATCAAGCGAGGTTGCTATTTCCGACACGGTGGCGGCGCATAGCCATTGTTATCTGCCGGAAAGGCTTGTCCAGAGCACGGCGGCAGCGCGTTTTTCGCCGGGCCTTGTAATTCAAAGGCGGCAAAGCCGATTACACCGGTATTACGCACATCGCCTTGCGCCGAATTGGCTGCGTAGGAATCAGCAACGTTGGCGAACTGAAAAGCCGCTTCGGTATGTTTATCTTTGCGGAATCCTTTAATCGCTAACGAATCTCCGGCATTCACAATATAACCGTTGTTATTCAGCGAACCTTGTTTACCATTCAGAACATCCAGGCCATCAACCGTAGCAACGATCTCGTAGTTGGTGTTACGACTGTAATTACGGACATATAATTGATAATTCATTCCGACTCTGGCATGGACAATATAGCGTGGTTCATTATTGGATGAATCATAAACCCGCGTAATTGGTAGAGATTTAAAATTACCATCGCGAATAGCATATTCCAGTTCGTTAATACGAATGCTATAAACGCGGTCGTAGCCGGAAGGAACATTAGTCGAATAACTAATAACGATCATCTCTGCCGGATCGCGCCAGGCTCGTTCAGCAGATACGCCATGAACCGTTGAGTGCACATCCCCACCCCAGGCGGTGCCGACATTACCCGATGCACTGCTATTATACTGCGCATTACTGGAACAACCGGCCAGCAGCACGATTAATGCCACCAACGCGCTACGTACTTTCCATTTTTTCATAACCGTTCCCTCTGCATTTAATTAATGCAGCGATTGTAGGGAGATTATTTAATAAGAAAAGCAGCTAAATTATTTTTAAGAATATATAAAAAGAAAGCGGGGCGATTTACTTAAATAAATCGCCCCGCCAGCGGAATAATCTTAATTATTCATCTTCAAGATAGGTATAACCGTACAAACCTGCCTCGAACTCTTCAAGGAACTGTTGTTGCAGTTCAGCATCAAGATCGGTTTTCTTCACCTGATCGCGGAACTGGGTTAACAGCGTTTTCGGATCGAGCTGCACATATTGCAGCATGTCCGCCACGGTATCGCCTTCGTCAGACAGTTCTACCTCTACGCTACCATCAGGGAAGACGAACACGTCAACCGCTTCGGTATCACCGAACAGGTTGTGCATGTTGCCGAGGATCTCCTGATATGCGCCGACCATAAAGAAACCGAGCATCGGCGGATTCTCCGGATCGTACTCCGGCATAGGCATTGTCGTGGCAATACCGTCACCATCAATATAGTGGTCGATAGCACCGTCTGAGTCACAGGTAATATCCAGCAGCACAGCGCGGCGTTCCGGCACTTGATCCAGCCCTTCCAGCGGCAGAACCGGGAACAACTGGTCGATCCCCCACGCATCCGGCATCGACTGGAACAGCGAGAAGTTGACGTACATTTTGTCCGCCATACGTTCCTGCAGCTCGTCGATAATCGGACGATGAGCACGGTTTTGCGGATCCAGCTGCTTTTGCACTTCATGGCACATGCTCAAATAAAGCTGCTCAGCCCATGCGCGTTCTTGCAGGCTAAAGGTGCCGGAAGAGTAGCCGATATGAATGTCGTGCAGATCCATCTGGCTGTCGTGTAACCATTCACGCAGAGAACGGCGAGTTCCCGGTTCGTGCATTTCCTGCCAGGTTTCCCACATGCTTTGCAGGGCGCGCGGTGCGTCTTCTGCAGGCGCGGTCGGCACCGTGTATTCGTTACGTTCCACGCCGATGATATTCGACACCAGCACGGTGTGATGCGCAGTCACCGCACGACCCGATTCGGTGATTACCGTCGGATGTGGCAGACCATTTTCTTCACACGCATCACCAATCGCCCAGATGATGTTGTTGGCGTATTCATTGAGGCCGTAGTTTACGGAGCAGTCAGACTGAGAACGGGTGCCTTCATAGTCCACGCCCAGACCGCCGCCGACGTCGAAGCACTGAATATTGACGCCCAGCTTGTGCAGTTCCACATAGAAACGCGCGGATTCACGAACGCCTGTCGCGATATCGCGAATATTCGCCATCTGCGAACCGAGGTGGAAGTGCAGCAGTTGCAGGCTGTCGAGACGCCCGGCTTCACGCAGCGTTTCAACCAGTTGCAGTACTTGAGTCGCCGCCAGGCCAAACTTCGATTTTTCCCCGCCGGAGGACTGCCATTTACCCGAGCCTTGCGACGCCAGACGTGCACGCACGCCCAGACGAGGAACGACATTCAGACGTTCTGCTTCATCCAGCACAATGGCAATTTCTGACATCTTCTCAATGACCAGATAGACCTTGTGGCCCATCTTCTCGCCAATTAATGCCAGGCGGATATATTCGCGGTCCTTATAACCGTTGCAGACGATGACGCTACGGGTCATGCCAGCATGTGCCAGCACCGCCATCAACTCAGCTTTGGAACCGGCTTCCAGGCCCAGCGGTTCGCCCGAATGAATCAGGGACTCAATCACGCGGCGGTGCTGGTTAACTTTGATCGGATAAACGAGGAAGTAATCGCCGTTATAGCCGTAGGATTCCCGCGCTCGTTTGAACGCGGCGTTAATGGAACGCAAACGGTGCTGCAGGATCTGTGGGAAACAGAACAGTGCAGGCAGACGCTGACCCTGTGCTTCGCGAGTTTTCACTAACTGCGCGAGATCGACGCGAGCTTCCGGGACGTCCGGGTCCGGGCACACGCTGATGTGGCCCAGCTCGTTAACGTCATAGTAGTTATTGCCCCACCAGGCAATATTGTAAGTACGCAGCATCTTGCTGGCTTCCTGGGAGCTCATTGCAACCTCCTGCATGGAGCGTAGTACACCGTGTTCGCCCGCTGACGAAGGCAAACCCATAGACATGTCGTCAGACATAGCGAACCTCAAATTATTTTATTAAGTGTAAAACAGTTAACGACTATCGCAGCCTGGAACTGCGATAACAACCCATAAGCACATGGATTTTCCAGCAGTGAATGCTGACGCTCCAACTGCGCAACCGGTTTCTTTTTCATAACATTATTAAGCACATAACCGAACGTAAGTGTGACAGTTCGGCGAAACCACGAGAAAACTCTTGTTTTTACAAGAGCGCCCTTGTTCAGTCCTCAGTAGCTGTAACCAGCTCTTGAATCCTGAGAAGCGCCGAGATGGGTATAACATCGGCAGGTATGCAAAGCAGAGATGCAGAGTGCGGGGAACGAATCTTCACCAGAACGGTGAGACAGGTTAAGCAGCAGACAACGGTTCATTATTTCGTATCACCTCCACGGCCGCCTGTTAAGACGAACCCACAAGCCAAAACTCTGTTTTCAACCCGGCTGGAAGTGGCAACACGAAAGAAACGTCGTGTGCTTTTTATTTAAGCCGCGCGCCGCGTTTTATACCCCACAATGGCAGAAAATTGCAAAAGATAAATACGCAGAATGCCAGCATTGTCAGGAAAAATTTCCAGCCACGTTTTTAACAGAATGAGACACGATTCAAAAAAAAGTGGAAATTGGGTGAAGAACTGACCTAAAATAGCCATCCAGATGTTAATCCATCCATACCGATTAACACTCAGACTGCCAGTGTTTTTAACCTGCAGAGTCGTGGTAGGATCCGCTACCACATAAAATCCACACAACAGTTTGAGCTAACCAAATTCTCTTTAGGTGATATTAAATATGGCAAAACACCTTTTTACGTCCGAGTCCGTCTCTGAAGGGCATCCTGACAAAATTGCTGACCAAATCTCTGATGCCGTTTTAGACGCGATCCTCGAACAGGATCCGAAAGCACGCGTTGCTTGCGAAACCTACGTAAAAACCGGCATGGTTTTAGTTGGCGGCGAAATCACCACCAGCGCCTGGGTAGACATCGAAGAGATCACCCGTAATACCGTTCGCGAAATTGGCTATGTACATTCCGACATGGGCTTTGACGCTAACTCCTGTGCGGTTCTGAGCGCCATCGGTAAACAGTCTCCTGACATCAACCAGGGCGTTGACCGTGCCGATCCGCTGGAACAGGGCGCGGGCGACCAGGGTCTGATGTTTGGCTACGCAACTAATGAAACCGACGTGCTGATGCCAGCACCTATCACTTATGCACACCGTCTGGTACAGCGTCAGGCTGAAGTGCGTAAAAACGGCACTCTGCCGTGGCTGCGCCCGGACGCGAAAAGCCAGGTGACTTTCCAGTATGACGACGGCAAAATCGTTGGCATTGATGCTGTCGTGCTTTCCACTCAGCACTCTGAAGAGATCGACCAGAAATCGCTGCAAGAAGCGGTAATGGAAGAGATCATCAAGCCGATTCTGCCCGCTGAATGGCTGACTTCTGCCACCAAATTCTTCATCAACCCGACCGGTCGTTTCGTTATCGGTGGCCCGATGGGTGACTGCGGTCTGACTGGTCGTAAAATCATCGTTGATACCTACGGCGGCATGGCGCGTCATGGTGGCGGTGCATTCTCCGGTAAAGATCCATCAAAAGTGGACCGTTCCGCAGCCTACGCAGCACGTTATGTCGCGAAAAACATTGTTGCTGCTGGCCTGGCCGATCGTTGTGAAATTCAGGTTTCCTACGCAATCGGCGTGGCTGAACCGACTTCCATCATGGTAGAAACTTTCGGTACTGAGAAAGTGCCTTCTGAACAACTGACTCTGCTGGTACGTGAATTCTTCGACCTGCGCCCATACGGTCTGATTCAGATGCTGGATCTGCTGCACCCGATCTACAAAGAAACCGCAGCATACGGTCACTTTGGTCGTGAACATTTCCCGTGGGAAAAAACCGACAAAGCGCAGCTGCTGCGTGATGCTGCCGGTCTGAAGTAATCTTTCTTCACCTGCTTTCAAAGGCCAGCCTCGCGCTGGCCTTTTTCTTTTACCTCACCGCGGTGGACAGGCATTCACGCCGCATCCGACAAAAAAACCGCCCGCACAATAACATCATTCTTCCTCAACACGTTTTACCGCAAATTATCATCACTACTGAAACCGATTACACCAACCACGCCAGCCAAATATTTGTAATATTTTCATATTATTATTCAGCCTTCACAGTTGTTACATTTTTTTTCAGTAAAGTCTTAATTGCAGATAACAGCCTTTAATCTATGATGATATAACTCAATTATTTTCATGCACTTAAATCATAACTAAGATAAATATTAGTGTAAGCGATTACACTGATGTGATTTGCTTCACATCTTTTTACGTCGTACTCACCTATCTTAATTCACAATAAAAAATAACCATATTGGAGGGCATCATGCCTGACGCTAAAAAACAGGGGCGGTCAAACAAGGCAATGACGTTTTTCGTCTGCTTCCTTGCCGCTCTGGCGGGATTACTCTTTGGCCTGGATATCGGTGTAATTGCTGGCGCACTGCCGTTTATTGCAGATGAATTCCAGATTACTTCGCACACGCAAGAATGGGTCGTAAGCTCCATGATGTTCGGTGCGGCAGTCGGTGCGGTGGGCAGCGGCTGGCTCTCCTTTAAACTCGGGCGCAAAAAGAGCCTGATGATCGGCGCAATCCTGTTTGTTGCCGGTTCACTGTTCTCTGCGGCTGCGCCAAACGTTGAAGTACTGATTCTTTCCCGCGTTCTGCTGGGGCTGGCGGTGGGTGTGGCCTCTTATACCGCACCACTGTACCTGTCAGAAATTGCGCCGGAAAAAATTCGCGGCAGTATGATCTCGATGTATCAGTTGATGATCACTATCGGGATCCTCGGCGCTTATCTTTCTGATACCGCCTTCAGCTACACCGGTGCATGGCGCTGGATGCTGGGTGTGATTATCATCCCGGCAATTTTGCTGCTGATTGGTGTCTTCTTCCTGCCAGACAGCCCACGTTGGTTTGCCGCCAAACGCCGTTTTGTTGATGCCGAACGCGTGCTGCTACGCCTGCGTGACACCAGCGCGGAAGCGAAACGCGAACTGGATGAAATCCGTGAAAGTTTGCAGGTTAAACAGAGTGGCTGGGCGCTGTTTAAAGAGAACAGCAACTTCCGCCGCGCGGTGTTCCTTGGCGTACTATTGCAGATAATGCAGCAATTCACCGGGATGAACGTCATCATGTATTACGCGCCGAAAATCTTCGAACTGGCGGGTTATACCAACACCACCGAGCAAATGTGGGGGACAGTGATTGTCGGCCTGACCAACGTACTTGCCACCTTTATCGCAATCGGCCTTGTTGACCGCTGGGGACGTAAACCAACGCTAACGCTGGGCTTCCTGGTGATGGCTGCTGGTATGGGCGTACTCGGTACAATGATGCATATCGGTATCCACTCTCCGTCGGCGCAGTATTTCGCCATCGCCATGCTGCTGATGTTTATTGTCGGTTTTGCCATGAGTGCTGGTCCGCTGATTTGGGTACTGTGCTCCGAAATTCAGCCGCTGAAAGGCCGCGATTTTGGCATCACCTGCTCCACTGCCACCAACTGGATTGCCAACATGATCGTTGGCGCAACGTTCCTGACCATGCTCAACACGCTGGGTAACGCCAACACCTTCTGGGTGTATGCTGCTCTGAACGTACTGTTTATCCTGCTGACATTGTGGCTGGTACCGGAAACCAAACATGTTTCGCTGGAACATATTGAACGTAATCTGATGAAAGGTCGTAAACTGCGCGAAATCGGCGCTCACGATTAATCTCCTCAGGCTTCCTCCCGTCGCGGAGGAAGCCACCTCTTGCAGTCATCTTTTCTTCGCTCTATCCTCTGCCGCTATGAAAACATCCCGTCTCCCTATCGCCATCCAACAGGCCGTTATGCGTCGCCTGCGGGAAAAACTCGCCCAGGCGAACCTGAAGCTAGGGCGTAACTACCCGGAGCCAAAACTCTCTTACACCCAGCGCGGAACCTCTGCCGGAACAGCCTGGCTGGAAAGCTATGAAATTCGCCTCAATCCCGTTTTGCTGTTGGAAAACAGTGAAGCCTTTATTGAAGAAGTGGTGCCGCACGAACTGGCACATTTGCTGGTATGGAAACATTTCGGCCGCGTAGCGCCACATGGCAAAGAGTGGAAGTGGATGATGGAAAGCGTGCTGGGCGTTCCCGCCCGCCGTACGCATCAGTTCGAACTGCAATCCGTGCGCCGCAACACCTTCCCCTACCGCTGCAAGTGCCAGGAGCATCAGCTTACCGTACGCCGTCATAATCGCGTAGTTCGTGGCGAAGCCGTCTATCGCTGTGTTCACTGCGGCGAACAGCTGGTTGCGAAATAACCACCTGAACTATCAGAAACTTTCCTGATCTGGCTGATTGCATACCAAAACAACTTTCGCTACGTTGCTGGCTCGTTTTAACACGGAGTAAGTGATGTACCGTTATTTGTCTATTGCTGCGGTGGTACTGAGCGCAGCATTTTCCGGCCCGGCATTGGCCGAAGGTATCAATAGTTTTTCTCAAGCGAAAGCCGCGGCGGTAAAAGTCCACGCTGACGCGCCCGGTACGTTTTATTGCGGATGTAAAATTAACTGGCAGGGCAAAAAAGGCGTTGTTGATCTGCAATCGTGCGGCTATCAGGTGCGAAAAAATGAAAACCGTGCCAGCCGCGTAGAGTGGGAACACGTCGTTCCTGCCTGGCAATTCGGTCACCAGCGCCAGTGCTGGCAGGACGGTGGACGTAAAAATTGCGCCAAAGATCCGGTCTATCGCAAGATGGAAAGCGATATGCATAACCTGCAGCCGTCAGTCGGTGAGGTGAATGGCGATCGCGGCAACTTTATGTACAGCCAGTGGAATGGCGGTGAAGGCCAGTACGGTCAATGCGCCATGAAGGTCGATTTCAAAGAAAAAGTTGCCGAACCACCAGCGCGTGCACGCGGTGCCATTGCGCGCACCTACTTCTATATGCGTGACCAATACAACCTGACACTCTCTCGTCAGCAAACGCAGCTGTTCAACGCATGGGACAAGATGTATCCAGTTACCGACTGGGAGTGCGAGCGTGATGAACGCATCGCGAAGGTGCAGGGCAATCATAACCCGTATGTGCAACGCGCTTGCCAGGCGCGAAAGAGCTAACCTACACTAGCGGGATTCTTTTTGTTAACCCCTACCCCACGCGTACAACCGCGTGGGGAGACGACGCGGATTTTTAACTATGCGTATCCCCCGCATTTATCATCCTGAACCACTGACCAGCCATTCTCACATCGCGCTTTGCGAAGATGCCGCCAACCATATCGGGCGCGTACTGCGTATGGGGCCGGGACAGGCGCTGCAATTGTTTGACGGCAGCAACCAGGTCTTTGACGCCGAAATTACCAGCGCCAGCAAAAAAAGCGTGGAAGTGAAGGTGCTGGAAGGCCAGATCGACGATCGCGAATCTCCGCTGCATATTCACCTCGGTCAGGTGATGTCGCGTGGTGAAAAAATGGAATTTACTATCCAGAAATCGATCGAACTCGGTGTAAGCCTCATTACGCCACTTTTTTCTGAGCGCTGCGGCGTTAAACTGGATAGTGAACGTCTGAACAAGAAGCTCCAGCAGTGGCAGAAGATTGCAATTGCTGCCTGTGAGCAGTGTGGCCGTAACCGGGTGCCGGAAATCCGTCCAGCGATGGATCTGGAAGCCTGGTGTGCAGAGCAGGATGAAGGACTGAAACTGAATCTTCACCCGCGCGCCAGTAACAGCATCAATACGTTGCCGTTACCGGTCGAACGCGTCCGCCTGCTGATTGGCCCGGAAGGCGGTTTATCGGCAGATGAAATTGCCATGACTGCCCGCTATCAATTTACTGATATCCTGTTGGGACCTCGCGTTTTGCGTACTGAGACAACTGCGCTCACCGCCATTACCGCGCTACAAGTGCGTTTTGGCGATTTGGGCTAACGGAGAAGAATAATGATCAAGCTCGGCATCGTGATGGACCCCATCGCAAACATCAACATCAAGAAAGATTCCAGTTTCGCTATGTTGCTGGAAGCACAGCGTCGTGGTTACGAACTTCACTATATGGAGATGGCCGATCTCTATTTGATCAATGGTGAGGCTCGCGCTCGTACCCGTACTTTGAGCGTCGAACAGAACTACGATAAATGGTACGAGTTCACGGGTGAGCAGGATCTGCCGCTGGCCGATCTCGATGTGATCCTGATGCGTAAAGACCCGCCGTTTGATACCGAGTTTATCTACGCGACCTATATTCTGGAACGTGCCGAAGAGAAAGGGACGCTGATCGTTAACAAGCCGCAGAGCCTGCGCGACTGTAACGAAAAACTGTTCACTGCCTGGTTCTCTGACTTAACGCCAGAAACACTGGTCACGCGCAATAAAGCGCAGTTGAAAGCGTTCTGGGAAAAACACAGCGACATCATTCTTAAGCCGCTGGACGGTATGGGCGGCGCGTCGATTTTCCGCGTGAAAGAAGGTGATCCAAACCTCGGCGTGATTGCCGAAACCCTGACTGAGCATGGCACTCGCTACTGCATGGCGCAAAATTACCTGCCAGCCATTAAAGATGGCGACAAACGCGTGCTGGTAGTGGATGGCGAGCCGGTGCCGTATTGCCTGGCGCGTATTCCGCAGGGGGGCGAAACCCGTGGCAATCTGGCTGCCGGTGGTCGCGGTGAACCTCGTCCGCTGACGGAAAGTGACTGGAAAATCGCCCGTCAGATTGGGCCGACGCTGAAAGAAAAAGGGCTGATTTTTGTTGGTCTGGATATCATCGGCGACCGTCTGACTGAAATTAACGTCACCAGCCCAACCTGTATTCGTGAGATTGAAGCAGAGTTTCCGGTGTCGATCACCGGAATGTTAATGGATGCCATCGAAGCACGTTTACAGCAGCAGTAACCCACCTTAGCGAGAAGGATCTCGTTGAGACTCTGAGTGACAGCGCCCTTCTTTCCACGCATACTGGGCGCTGTTGCTTTTTTGAACCAGGAAACAGAACCTCTGACAATGAATTTACAGCATCACTTTCTTATTGCCATGCCTGCTCTCCAGGATCCGATTTTCCGTCGTTCCGTGGTCTACATTTGCGAACATAATACCAATGGTGCAATGGGGATCATCGTCAACAAGCCGCTGGAAAATCTCAAAATTGAAGGGATTCTGGAAAAGCTGAAGATCACGCCGGAGCCGCGTGATGAATCAATCCGTCTGGATAAACCGGTTATGCTCGGCGGTCCGCTGGCTGAAGATCGCGGGTTTATTTTGCATACTCCGCCCTCCAATTTTGCTTCCAGCATTCGCATTTCAGACAACACAGTGATGACCACTTCCCGCGATGTGCTGGAAACGCTCGGCACCGATAAACAACCGTCTGACGTATTGGTGGCTCTGGGTTATGCCTCCTGGGAGAAAGGTCAACTGGAACAAGAAATTCTCGATAACGCGTGGCTAACGGCCCCGGCAGATCTGAATATTCTGTTCAAAACGCCGATTGCCGACCGCTGGCGCGAGGCGGCAAAACTGATTGGTGTGGATATTCTCACCATGCCTGGTGTGGCAGGACACGCCTGATGAGTGGAACCTTACTCGCCTTCGACTTCGGCACCAAAAGCATTGGCGTAGCGGTCGGCCAACGCATTACCGGCACCGCTCGCCCTTTGCCTGCAATTAAAGCGCAGGACGGTACGCCGGACTGGAACATTATCGAGCGTTTACTGAAAGAGTGGCAGCCGGACGAAATCATCGTCGGTTTGCCGCTGAATATGGACGGCACCGAACAGCCGTTAACCGCCAGAGCGCGTAAATTTGCCAACCGTATTCATGGTCGTTTCGGTGTTGAAGTAAAGCTCCATGACGAGCGTCTTAGCACCGTGGAGGCACGTTCCGGTCTGTTTGAACAGGGCGGCTATCGGGCGCTCAACAAAGGCAAAGTCGACTCTGCCTCTGCGGTTATTATTCTCGAAAGCTATTTCGAGCAGGGATATTAAGGCGATTTACTAGCGCACAGATTTCTGACAATGTGCTCGTTGTTTCATGTTGGATGCGGCGTAAACGCCTTATCCAACCTACAGTGAGTGCGAATTCAAAGTTACGCTTCCCTTGTAGGCCCGATAAGCTTGCGCATCGGGCATATTTACAATTCGTATCAGACACAGTAACGTCACAAGCGCCCTTCTTTCACCCGCTGCTGATAACTCTGCTGAAACGTTATCATCCCCACCTGCTGCCCGGTTTGAATAACATGCGGTAACTGGTGGGTTTTCCCTTCACGAATCAAATTCCCCACCGCGGGTGTGTTAATCAGTAATTCAAACAGCGCCACGCGTCCTTCCTGTTTATCCACTTCCAGTTTTTGTGACAACACTGCCCGTAAACTACCTGCCAGTTGATTACGCACGGGATCTTTTTCCTGCGCAGGAAATGAATCCACCAGTCGCTCAACTGCCTGCGCTGCGCCGCGCGTGTGTAATGTCGCCAGCACCAGATGCCCGGTTTCTGCCGCCGTCAGCGCCAGACGGATTGTCTCGCTATCACGCAGCTCTCCGAGCAAAATCACATCAGGATCTTCCCGCAATGCAGCCCGCAATCCCGATGCGAAAGTCATACAGTGCAAACCAATCTCCCGCTGCTGGATCAAACATCGCTGACTGGTATAGAGATATTCCACAGGATCTTCCAGCGTCAGAATATGCGCATCGGCATGTTGATTGAGATAGCCAACCATCGCCGCCAGCGTGGTAGATTTGCCGCTCCCCGTCGCCCCCGTCACCAGAATCAGGCCATTCTCGCTCTTGAGTAATTCCGGCAATACCGGTGGTGCGCCAAGCTGTTCGAGCTGCGGGCAGTGCGAAGGTAACAGCCGTAACGCCAGAGAAATACCTTGCCGTTGTGCGAACGCACTGCCGCGCAATCGCTGGTTTTCCGCCAGCGACACAGCAAAATCCAGCTGACCATTCTCCAGCAATATTGCCCGCTGATCGTCATCCAGCCACTCCCGCAGTAGCTCTTCGACGTCCGGCGCGTCAAACGGCGCAGCTTCCATTCTCCCGCGAATACGCCATCGTGCGGGCCAGGCGCTGCACAGGTGTAGATCCGAGACGTTATGCTTTACACTAAGGGCCACAATTTCTTCCATATTCATACTAAGATCCTCGGAAAATGAACGATATTGCGCATAACCTGGCACAGGTCCGGGACAAAATCTCAGCGGCTGCAACGCGTTGCGGCCGTTCTCCAGAAGAAATTACGCTGCTTGCAGTCAGTAAAACAAAACCTGCGAGCGCCATCGCAGAAGCCATTGATGCCGGGCAGCGTCAATTTGGTGAAAACTACGTTCAGGAAGGGGTAGATAAAATTCGCCACTTTCAGGAACTGAGCGTAACAGGATTAGAATGGCATTTTATTGGCCCGTTGCAGTCTAATAAAAGCCGCCTGGTGGCAGAGCATTTCGACTGGTGTCATACCATCGACCGTTTGCGCATCGCTACCCGTCTGAACGACCAGCGCCCGGCAGAACTTCCCCCTCTTAACGTACTGATTCAAATTAACATTAGTGATGAAAACAGTAAGTCCGGGATTCAACTGGCTGAACTGGACGAGCTGGCAGCTGCGGTCGCTGAACTACCGCGTTTACGTCTGCGCGGGCTGATGGCAATCCCTGCGCCTGAGTCAGAATATGTAAGGCAGTTTGAAGTTGCACGCCAAATGGCTGTAGCATTTGCCGGACTGAAAACGCGCTACCCGCATATCGACACGCTCTCTCTGGGAATGTCGGACGATATGGAAGCCGCCATTGCGGCAGGTAGCACGATGGTTCGTATCGGCACTGCAATTTTTGGTGCGCGTGATTACTCTAAAAAATAAGGAATTAAAGGAACGCCATGAATACGTTGACTTTCCTGCTTTCAACGGTCATTGAGCTGTATACCATGGTGCTGTTATTACGCATCTGGATGCAGTGGGCTCATTGTGATTTTTACAACCCCTTCTCACAGTTTGTAGTGAAGGTAACGCAGCCGATTATCGGGCCACTGCGCCGCGTTATTCCGGCAATGGGCCCCATTGATAGCGCCTCGCTGCTGGTTGCCTATATTCTCAGTTTCATTAAAGCCATCGTGCTGTTTAAAGTGGTGACCTTCCTGCCAATCATTTGGATTGCCGGTTTATTGATTCTGCTGAAAACCATCGGCCTGCTGATTTTCTGGGTCCTGCTGGTGATGGCGATTATGAGCTGGGTAAGCCAGGGTCGTAGCCCGATTGAATACGTGCTGATTCAGCTGGCCGATCCGCTGCTGCGCCCGATTCGCCGCTTGCTACCGGCAATGGGTGGGATTGATTTCTCGCCGATGATCCTCGTTCTGCTGCTGTATGTCATCAATATGGGTGTCGCAGAAGTCTTGCAGGCGACCGGAAATATGCTGCTGCCGGGGCTGTGGATGGCGTTATGAGTGCCGTAACAGTTAATGATGACGGTCTGGTTTTACGGCTCTATATTCAGCCGAAAGCCAGCCGTGATTCTATTGTCGGTTTACATGGCGACGAGGTAAAAGTCGCCATTACCGCGCCGCCGGTTGACGGCCAGGCCAACAGCCATCTGGTGAAGTTTCTCGGTAAGCAATTCCGGGTTGCCAAAAGCCAGGTGGTGATTGAAAAAGGCGAACTTGGCCGCCACAAACAAATTAAAATCATTAATCCGCAACAAATCCCGCCAGAAATCGCGGCGTTAATTAATTAGGTATCCTATGCAAAAAGTTGTCCTCGCAACCGGCAATGCCGGTAAAGTGCGTGAGCTGGCGTCGCTGCTTAGCGACTTCGGTCTTGATATCGTGGCCCAAACAGACCTCGGCGTAGATTCCGCTGAAGAAACCGGCCTGACCTTTATCGAAAACGCGATTCTGAAAGCGCGCCATGCGGCAAAAGTGACCGGTTTACCGGCAATTGCCGACGACTCCGGTCTGG
Source organism: Escherichia coli DSM 30083 = JCM 1649 = ATCC 11775 (assembly GCF_003697165.2). Lineage (GTDB taxonomy): Bacteria > Pseudomonadota > Gammaproteobacteria > Enterobacterales > Enterobacteriaceae > Escherichia > Escherichia coli. The sequence goes on along the minus strand of NZ_CP033092.2, from coordinate 886,399 downwards.
CGGTAGATGCGCTGGGTGGCGCGCCGGGTATTTACTCCGCGCGTTATTCCGGTGAAGACGCGACCGATCAAAAGAATCTGCAAAAACTGCTGGAAACAATGAAAGACGTACCGGACGACCAACGTCAGGCGCGTTTCCACTGCGTGCTGGTATATCTGCGTCACGCGGAAGATCCCACTCCGCTGGTATGCCACGGTAGCTGGCCAGGCGTGATTACTCGTGAACCAGCGGGCACTGGTGGCTTTGGTTATGATCCAATCTTCTTCGTACCTTCCGAAGGGAAAACCGCTGCCGAACTGACCCGCGAAGAAAAGAGCGCCATTTCCCACCGTGGTCAGGCGTTGAAACTGCTGCTGGACGCTTTACGTAATGGTTAAATTACCGCCGCTGAGTCTCTACATTCACATCCCGTGGTGCGTGCAGAAATGCCCGTACTGCGATTTCAACTCTCACGCGTTGAAAGGAGAAGTGCCGCACGACGATTATGTTCAGCATCTGCTTAACGATCTGGACAACGATGTGGCTTACGCTCAGGGCCGTGAAGTGCAGACAATCTTTATTGGCGGTGGTACGCCGAGCCTGCTTTCCGGCCCGGCGATGCAAACGCTGCTGGACGGCGTGCGTGCGCGTTTGCCGCTGACAGCGGATGCAGAAATTACGATGGAAGCGAACCCTGGTACGGTTGAAGCCGATCGCTTTGTCGATTATCAGCGTGCTGGTGTGAACCGCATCTCTATTGGTGTGCAGAGTTTTAGCGAAGAAAAGCTGAAACGACTTGGGCGCATTCATGGCCCGCAAGAAGCGAAACGAGCTGCGAAGCTGGCGAGCGGTTTAGGGTTACGTAGCTTTAACCTTGATTTGATGCATGGGCTGCCGGATCAATCACTGGAAGAGGCGCTAGGCGATCTGCGCCAGGCTATTGAACTGAATCCGCCGCATCTTTCCTGGTATCAACTGACCATCGAACCTAATACGCTGTTTGGCTCTCGCCCACCGGTGCTGCCGGACGACGATGCGTTGTGGGATATATTCGAACAGGGGCATCAGTTATTAACCGCAGCGGGTTATCAGCAATATGAAACTTCCGCTTACTCCAAACCCGGTTATCAGTGCCAGCACAATCTCAACTACTGGCGCTTTGGTGACTACATTGGTATTGGCTGCGGCGCGCACGGCAAAGTGACCTTCCCGGATGGGCGCATTCTGCGTACCACCAAAACGCGTCATCCGCGTGGTTTTATGCAGGGAAGATATCTGGAAAGCCAGCGTGATGTCGAAGCTGCAGATAAACCGTTTGAGTTCTTTATGAATCGCTTCCGTCTGCTGGAAGCCGCGCCGCGCGTGGAGTTTAGCCAGTATACTGGCCTTTCTGAAGAAGTTATTCGCCCACAGTTAGAAGAGGCTATCGCTCAGGGTTATCTCACAGAATGTGCAGATTACTGGCAGATAACGGAACATGGGAAGTTGTTTTTAAATTCGTTGCTGGAGCTTTTTCTGGCGGAGTAAATTTGTATTGCCGGATGCGGCGTGCGTGTACGCAGCATCCGGCAACAACTCATGCGTCATCGCAAAAATTACTTAATCACCCCATTGCGCCGCAGTTGTTCGGTATCTTTTTTCCAGCGTTCATTAGCCTGGTTGATATCGTCAATTTTCATCAAAATCGCGACTTTTTTACTGTTTATTTCTGAAACTTTCATCGTTAACGGATATTGCCCTTTCTCGAGCGTTATCCAGTCATCCTGCAATTTACGGCTAAGTTTTTGTGATTGCAGAAAAGTCTGTCGCCGTTGTTCGTTGATATCAAAATCTCGTTTCTGCTGAATTGGCACTTCATAACACTCTTCACTCTGTTTATGACATGCCGCAATCGCCGGTTGATAAACCTCTTTGTCATATTTAACCGCGAACGCCTCACTATCGTTCTGTTTATTAAAATCATCACGCTGTTGGTGAATTTTTTTAAAGGCGTCTTCGCGGGTCATTTGCTTACCGTTTGCATCTTTTCCCCAATATGCATCCGCTGCTTTCTGCGCCGCCACCATTTGCTTATCAAGCGCTTTTACATCCTTTTTCAGTGCAGGAATCGAGTTATTCTGGTTATTCAACGCAGACTCAAGCTGACTAAAGCGATAATTGAAATCTTCGCTATTCACGATCAGATATTTATTATTCGTTTTGATATCGTCAACCACCCGCCCACGATCGCTGGCTGCCGCCTGAAAAGAGTAAAAGTTCACCGACCAGCCAGACGCGGGCGTTCCTTTACTGGTTAACATCGCCGAGAATTTCACCGGTTTATCTTTCGTCCAGGTCTGTTCGAGCAGCTCGTAATCTGCCAACTGACCGACCCAGGTATAGAGATCGTCACTGGAAGAGACATCGCCTTCCGCTGACCAGGTGGCCTGATTACCCTTAGCATCAAGATTTTTTAAGGTGATGACATCAAGCTTGAGAATGCCGTGATACTGCTTTTTGAATTGATCTTTTAAGATATTTTCAGTTGGCGGTTCACCATCTGCCCAGACATTACCAGTCATCAACATAAACAGCGCCGTACCAACAATCCATTGCTTTTTCACCCGAAAACCCTCGCGCGGAATAATTTATTCCGGTGATTATCATTAGGGTAATAAAAATTGGCAATGGACGTGAGTCTGAAGTGAATAAGCCCCGGCACGATACCGGGGCGAAGTGATTAGTACTGATTGAAGATCTGCTGGATCTGCTGCGGATCTTTAGTTTGCGTCAGAGCCAGTTGCAGCAGAACGCGCGCTTTTTGCGGGTTCAACATGCCGGAGGCGACGAAGCCGTATTTCGCATCATCCACTTCGGCATCCTGAGTGGTAGCGCCCGTCGGTACGCGGGAAGAACGCACTACTGCAGTGCCGTTTTTCGCAGCGGTTGCAAGGGTGTCAAATACGGTTTTATACAGGTTGCCGTTACCCACGCCAGCGCTAACGATGCCATCATAGCCCGCATCTACCAGTGCTTTAGCCGGAAGATCGGATGCGTTAGCGTAGTTATAAACAATGCCGACTTTCGGCAGTTCATTCAGCTTAGAGACATCGAACGGCGTGTCGCTGGTGTGCTTACGTGCCGGGGTACGTTGGTAGTCAATCTTACCGTTGTGAATGTAACCCAGAGGACCGTAGTTAACAGACTTGAAGGTCGCTACATCGGTGGTGTTGGTTTTGGTGACATCACGGCCATCAAGCACGGTGTCGTTCATCACTACCAGTACGCCACGATTAGCGGAGGCTTTATCAGCTGCGGTCACTACCGCGTTATACAGGTTGAATGGACCGTCTGCGCTCATAGACGTGGACGGGCGCATTGCACCGACCATCACCACCGGTTTGTCGCATTTCACCGTCAGGTCGAGGAAGTAAGCGGTTTCTTCCATCGTGTCGGTACCGTGGGTAATGACGAAGCCGTCAGTTTTATCGCAGTCGGTGTTAATTTTTTTCGCCAGTGTCAGCCAGACATCATCGTTCATGTCCTGGGAGCCAATATTCACTACCTGCTCGCCTTTAACGTTCGCAATGTCCTTCAGTTGCGGCACCGCATTAACCAGATTTTCTACGCCAACTTTACCCGCTGTGTAGTTAGATTTGGTTGCGGAGTCACCACCACCGGCAATGGTCCCGCCGGTTGCTAAAATGGTGATATTGGGTAATGCCAATGCTGCACCACTAAAACCCATAACCAGTGCGGCAAGTGCCGTCTTTTTGAAAAACTCCATTTCATTCCTCCAGTTACGTGAACGCTACGCATTATCCCTTAGCTTTGCATGGGAAATTTGACGTTAAACAATTTACAACGTGAATATATTTTGGAGATCTACAAAGTTAGAGGCAGGTAACAAAACGAAGAATTAAACGGCATAAAAAAGTATTATGCCGTCTTAAAATAGAGGATTATTTTAAATTCCCGACCAGGGCTTTGCGGCTATCTTCCAGAGTCACAACGCGGCTACAAACATCTTTGCCAAACTGCTGGAAATCTTTTTCCTGCTTTTTCCACTCGGTTTGGATTGAGGATTGCAGGCCGCCCAGGCTTCCCAGCACGTTCTGTAATGGGTTACCGCCGCTTTTCAGCACCGCTTTCGCGCCCATTTCATTAATGCTGTCCTGTAAAATTCCGCCCATTGCCTGATTCACTAATTGCTGGCCTTCGGCACGAACCTGATCAATGGCTTTATAGTGAAACGTCAGGCCATCGCTGCGCGTTTCGATAATGCGGTTCATCTGCTCTTTCAGCTGCGCATCAAGTTTGGTCAGACGGCTGCGCATTTTGCTGCTTTCGCCCATCTCCTGAACGATAATTTTATCCAGCGCAATACGAGCTTTCTCGACGCGGCTTTTCGCGCCTTCATCAATCCACGGCAGGGTGCTACGTAGTTCAGCCTGATAATCCTTCGCCTGCTCGCGCTGGGCGGCATTCAGGGAATATTGCTTACCGTTATACATCACGTTGCCGTCTGGCGTGATCACCAGATTGCCGTTTTCGCCCTTCACCTGCACGGTTTGCGGGCTGACAATCACATCGTCACGCGGCGTGACGCTGCACTGGTAGTCGGCGTGAGCGGTCATTGCCGTCACTGAAAGTGCTGCCGCCAGCAGCATTTTGCGCATCATAGTCTTCCCTCAAGAACAAATCAGGCCAGCATTTGCTGGCCCCAGATTGATAACAAAGTGCGCGTTTTCCATGCCGGATGCGGCGTAAACGCCTTATCCGGCCTACTCGATCGTGCATCTTTGTAGGCCTGATAAGCGTAGCACATCAGGCAGTTTTGCATTTGTCATCGCCCGTATGCTTTCTTAGTCCCACCAAACGTCGAAAAGTTCGCTGGTGCGTACCTCTTCCAGTTTGCGTTCTTCCAGCCACTTACGCACAATCGCCTGATGTTCTTCGGTGCATTTGCCGATTTCCTGCATGCAGATCAGACCTTCCCAGGCCAGATAACCGCTGCCGTCAAAGGCCAGTTTGTTCGGTTCGATAACCTCGTTAATAAAGTCATCAACGGTTTTATCAATCTGTTCTTCCGATGTACCTTCCGGGAATCGCCATGCCACCGAAAATCCTAATTCCTGGAATTCGTCGATGTGCATTTTTTTACGCAGACGACGGCTACGGTTCTTTGCCATTATTTCACCCTCTCGAACATTAAGTCCCATACTCCGTGACCAAGACGATGACCACGTTGTTCAAATTTCGTCACCGGACGTGATGCCGGACGCGGTACGTAATCATTGCTCTCTGACAGGTTTTTATAACCGTCAATAGAAGACATCACTTCAAGCATATGTTCCGCATAAGGTTCCCAGTCGGTCGCCATATGGAATATGCCCCCCAGCTGCAGTTTGCTTTTTACCAGCTCGGCAAACGGCACCTGAACGATACGGCGTTTATTATGGCGCGCTTTGTGCCACGGGTCAGGGAAAAAGAGCTGCACCATGCGCAATGAATTGTCAGGAATCATTTTATGCAGCACTTCAACCGCATCGTGACACATCACGCGCAGGTTGCTTAAGCCCTCTTCATGCGCAGAAGACAGGCACGCACCAACGCCCGGTGAATGCACTTCAATGCCGAGGAAGTCCTGCTCGGGGCGATCTTTAGCCATTGCCACCAGCGACGCGCCCATGCCAAAACCAATCTCAAGCGTCACCGGCGCTTCACGGCCAAAAAGCGCAGGGAAATCCAGCATATCTTCGCTGAACTCAACGCCCATCACCGGCCAGTAGTTTTCCAGCGCATGTTCCTGGCCTTTGGTCAGTCGCCCCTGGCGGCGCACAAAACTACGGATACGGCGCAGCGGGCGGCCGTTTTCATCAAATTCCGGTGAGATGACGTCGTTTTTCATAAAGATTTAGTCGCTTGTGAAAGTGTTCTGAAAACGGGCATTATCCAAAGTTAGTTGCCGGATGCAAGCATGATAAGGCCGTGGCTGCGGAAAGTTCCGGTTTACACCCTGCCGTCGCTGTGCTGCAATCTTGCCCCCAACAACAGTGAATTCGGTGACCATGCAAGCGTCGCAATTTTCAGCCCAGGTTCTGGACTGGTACGATAAATACGGGCGGAAAACGCTGCCCTGGCAAATTGACAAGACGCCCTACAAAGTATGGCTCTCAGAAGTGATGTTGCAACAAACTCAGGTTGCGACCGTTATCCCCTATTTTGAACGCTTTATGGCGCGCTTCCCAACGGTGACCGATCTCGCCAATGCGCCGCTCGACGAAGTTCTCCACTTGTGGACCGGGCTTGGCTATTACGCCCGCGCGCGCAATCTGCATAAAGCGGCACAACAAGTGGCGACCTTACACGGCGGTAAATTCCCGGAAACCTTTGAAGAAGTCGCGGCGTTACCGGGCGTCGGGCGTTCCACCGCAGGCGCGATTCTCTCGCTTTCTCTGGGTAAGCACTTTCCGATTCTCGACGGTAACGTCAAACGGGTGCTGGCGCGCTGCTATGCTGTAAGCGGCTGGCCTGGGAAAAAAGAGGTCGAGAATAAACTATGGAGTTTGAGCGAGCAGGTGACGCCCGCGGTTGGCGTGGAACGGTTTAATCAGGCGATGATGGATTTGGGCGCGATGATTTGTACGCGCTCTAAGCCGAAATGTTCGCTCTGTCCGCTACAAAACGGATGTATTGCCGCCGCCAACAATAGCTGGTCGCTTTATCCGGGCAAAAAACCGAAACAGACGCTGCCAGAGCGCACCGGCTACTTTTTGCTGTTACAGCACGAAGATGAAGTATTGCTGGCGCAGCGTCCGTCGAGCGGATTGTGGGGCGGTTTATACTGTTTCCCGCAGTTTGCCGATGAAGAAAGTTTGCGGCAGTGGCTGGCGCAACGACAGATTTCTGCCGATAACCTGACGCAGCTGACCGCGTTTCGGCATACCTTCAGCCATTTCCACTTAGATATTGTGCCTATGTGGCTTCCCGTGTCGTCATTCACCGGCTGCATGGATGAAGACAATGCGCTCTGGTATAACTTAGCGCAACCGCCGTCAGTTGGCCTGGCGGCTCCCGTGGAGCGTTTGTTACAGCAGTTACGCACTGGCGCGCCGGTTTAGCGCGTGAGTCGATAAAGAGGATGATTTATGAGCAGAACGATTTTTTGTACTTTCCTGCAACGTGAAGCAGAAGGTCAGGATTTTCAGCTGTACCCCGGCGAACTGGGAAAACGCATCTATAACGAGATCTCCAAAGAAGCCTGGGCGCAGTGGCAGCACAAACAAACCATGCTGATTAATGAAAAGAAACTCAACATGATGAATGCCGAGCACCGCAAGCTGCTGGAGCAGGAGATGGTCAACTTCCTGTTCGAGGGTAAAGAGGTGCATATCGAGGGCTATACGCCGGAAGATAAAAAATAAAAACAGTGCCGGAGCACGCCTCCGGCAACTTGCATAAAAACAAACACAACACGCACCCGGAATGATGAAAAAATATCTCGCGCTGGCTTTGATTGCGCCGTTGCTCATCTCCTGTTCGACGACCAAAAAAGGCGATACCTATAACGAAGCCTGGGTCAAAGATACCAACGGTTTTGATATTCTGATGGGGCAATTTGCCCACAATATTGAGAACATCTGGGGCTTCAAAGAGGTGGTGATCGCCGGTCCTAAGGACTACGTGAAATACACCGATCAATATCAGACCCGCAGCCACATCAACTTCGATGACGGTACGATTACTATCGAAACCATCGCCGGGACAGAACCTGCCGCGCATCTGCGCCGGGCAATTATCAAAACGTTGCTGATGGGGGACGATCCGAGTTCGGTCGATCTCTATTCCGACGTTGATGATATTACGATTTCGAAAGAACCTTTCCTTTACGGTCAGGTGGTGGACAACACCGGGCAGCCGATTCGCTGGGAAGGTCGCGCGAGCAACTTCGCGGATTATCTGCTGAAAAACCGTCTGAAGAGCCGCAGCAACGGGCTGCGTATCATCTACAGCGTCACCATTAACATGGTGCCGAACCACCTTGATAAACGTGCGCACAAATATCTCGGCATGGTCCGCCAGGCGTCACGGAAATATGGCGTTGATGAGTCGCTGATTCTGGCGATTATGCAGACCGAGTCATCCTTTAACCCATATGCGGTCAGCCGTTCCGATGCGCTGGGGTTAATGCAGGTGGTACAACATACTGCCGGGAAAGATGTGTTCCGCTCGCAGGGGAAATCCGGCACGCCGAGCCGCAGTTTCTTGTTTGATCCTGCCAGCAATATTGATACCGGCACCGCGTATCTGGCGATGCTGAACAACGTTTATCTCGGCGGAATTGATAACCCAACATCGCGGCGTTATGCCGTCATCACCGCCTATAACGGCGGCGCAGGCAGCGTGCTGCGAGTCTTTTCGAATGATAAGATTCAGGCTGCCAATATTATTAACACCATGACGCCGGGCGATGTTTATCAGACGCTGACGACCCGCCATCCCTCTGCGGAATCTCGCCGTTATCTTTATAAAGTGAATACCGCGCAAAAATCCTACCGCCGCCGATAATTCCACTAACCGCCCCTGACGATGCTCAGGGGCAAAAATGTTATCCACATCACAATTTCGTTTTGCAAATTGGGAATGTTTGCAATTATTTGCCACAGGTAACAAAAAACCAGTCCGCGAAGTTGATAGAATCGCATCATCTCGCACGGTCAAATGTGCTTTTTCAAACACTCATCCGCATCACGATGTGAGGAAATTAACATGAATCTTAAGCTGCAGCTGAAAATCCTCTCTTTTCTGCAGTTCTGTCTGTGGGGAAGTTGGCTGACGACCCTCGGCTCCTATATGTTTGTTACCCTGAAGTTTGACGGTGCTTCTATTGGCGCAGTTTATAGTTCACTGGGTATCGCCGCGGTCTTTATGCCTGCGCTGCTGGGGATTGTGGCCGACAAATGGTTAAGTGCGAAATGGGTCTATGCCATTTGCCACACCATTGGCGCTATCACGCTGTTCATGGCGGCAGAGGTCACTACGCCGGAGGCGATGTTCCTTGTGATATTGATTAACTCGTTTGCTTATATGCCAACGCTTGGGTTAATCAACACCATCTCTTACTATCGCCTGCAAAATGCCGGGATGGATATCGTTACTGACTTCCCGCCAATCCGTATCTGGGGCACCATCGGCTTTATCATGGCAATGTGGGTGGTGAGCCTGTCCGGCTTCGAATTAAGCCACATGCAGCTGTATATTGGCGCAGCGCTTTCCGCCATTCTGGTTCTGTTTACCCTGACTCTGCCGCATATTCCGGTTGCTAAACAGCAAGCGAATCAGAGCTGGACAACCCTGCTGGGCCTCGATGCATTCGCTCTGTTTAAAAACAAGCGTATGGCAATCTTCTTCATCTTCTCAATGCTGCTGGGCGCGGAACTGCAGATTACCAACATGTTCGGTAATACCTTCCTGCACAGCTTCGACAAAGATCCGATGTTTGCCAGCAGCTTCATCGTGCAGCATGCGTCAATCATCATGTCGATTTCGCAGATCTCTGAAACCCTGTTCATTCTGACCATCCCGTTCTTCTTAAGCCGCTACGGTATTAAGAACGTAATGATGATCAGTATTGTGGCGTGGATCCTGCGTTTTGCTCTGTTTGCTTACGGCGACCCGACTCCGTTCGGTACTGTACTGCTGGTACTGTCGATGATCGTTTACGGTTGCGCATTCGACTTCTTCAACATCTCTGGTTCGGTGTTTGTCGAAAAAGAAGTTAGTCCGGCAATTCGCGCCAGCGCGCAGGGGATGTTCCTGATGATGACCAACGGCTTCGGCTGTATCCTCGGCGGCATCGTGAGCGGTAAAGTGGTTGAGATGTACACCCAAAACGGCATTACCGACTGGCAGACCGTATGGCTGATTTTCGCAGGTTACTCCGTGGTTCTGGCCTTCGCGTTCATGGCGATGTTCAAATATAAACACGTTCGTGTCCCGACAGGTACACAGACGGTTAGCCACTAATTACGCAAAGAAAAACGGGTCGCCAGAAGGTGACCCGTTTTTTTATTCTTACTTCAACACATAACCGTACAACCGTTTCATGCCATTCGCATCGGTTTCGCTATAGACACCTTGCAACTCCGGCGAAAATCCCGGCAACAAATTCACGCCTTCTTCCAGCGCAAGGAAATAACGTTGAACCGCCCCACCCCAGACTTCCCCGGGTACCACGCAAAGCACGCCAGGTGGATAAGGCAACGCCCCTTCTGCCGCAATTCGCCCTTCGGCATCACGAATCCGCACCAACTCCACTTCACCGCGAATATAAGCGCTATGCGCATCCTGGGGATTCATCACCACTGACGGGAAACTCTGCTGGCGGAACATCGCTTTTTGTAGGTCTTTGACGTCGAAACTGACATACAGATCGTGCATCTCCTGACACAACTGGCGCAGGGTGTAGTCGCGATAGCGCACCGGATATTTGTTATAAACGCTCGGCAACACCTCAGCCAGCGGCGAGTCATCCTCAATATGCTGTTCAAACTGCGCCAGCATCGCCACCAGTTGTGCCAGCTTCTCGTGGCTTTCCGCCGGAGTTAATAAGAACAGAATGGAGTTGAGATCGCACTTCTCCGGCACAATGCCGTTCTCACGCAGATAGTGCGCCAGAATCGTCGCTGGAACGCCAAAATCGCTATATTCGCCGGTTTCGGCATCGATACCCTGCGTGGTGAGTAACAGCTTGCACGGATCAACAAAATACTGATCCGCGGCATATCCTTCAAAGCCGTGCCACTTCGCCCCCGGATCAAAACTGAAAAAACGGCGGTCGCTGGCTAACACTGACGTCGGATAATCCTGCCACAATTTGCCATCAACAACGGGCGGGATAAACGGGCGGAACAGCTTACAGCGCGCAAGAATAGCCTTGCGCGACTCAATACCCAACTCAACGCACTCAGCCCACAGCCGACGCCCACTCTCCCCTTCATGAATTTTGGCGTTAACGTCCAGCGCGGCGAACAGCGGATAGAACGGGCTGGTAGAAGCATGGAGCATAAAGGCATTATTCAACCGCTTATGCGGGCAAAAACGCGCCTGTCCACGGATATGGTTATCTTTTTTATGGATCTGCGACGTCTGTGAGAATCCCGCCTGCTGTTTGTGCACCGACTGGGTCACAAAGATCCCCGGATCGTTTTCGTTAAGTTCTAACAGCAGCGGCGAGCTATCCGCCATCATCGGGATAAACTGTTCGTAACCGACCCACGCGGAATCAAACAGAATGTAATCACACAGATGCCCAACGGTATCGATCACCTGACGGGCGTTATAGACAGTGCCGTCATAGGTTCCCAGCTGAATAATCGCCAGGCGAAACGGGCGCGGCAGGTCGGCTTTTTCTGGCGCAACGTCGCGAATTTGCTGGCGCAGATACTCTTCATTAAAACAGTGCGCATCAATACCGCCAATGAAACCAAACGGGTTACGTGAAGCTTCCAGATAGACCGGCGTCGCCCCCGCCTGAATCAACGCGCCGTGATGATTCGACTTATGGTTGTTACGGTCGAAGAGCACCAGATCGCCACGCGTTAACAGCGCATTCGTCACCACTTTATTCGCTGCCGATGTGCCGTTCAGCACAAAATAGGTTTTATCGGCATGAAAGACTTTGGCTGCAAATTTCTGCGCATCTTTCGCCGATCCTTCATGAATAAGCAGATCGCCCAATTTTACGTCAGCGTTACACATATCGGCGCGAAAGATGTTCTCGCCAAAGAAATCGTAAAAATGGCGTCCGGCAGGATGCTTTTTAAAGAACGCACCATGTTGATGTCCAGGGCAAGCAAAGGTGCTATTACCCATCTCAACGTACTGCGTCAGCGTGTCATAAAACGGTGGCAGCAAATTCTCTTCATACTGACAGGCTGCGGATTCCAGCTCCAGCCACTGCTGCTCGTTGCCGTTGATTACCGCCGTAACGCCCGCAGGTAATTCAACAGCATGTTCGGAATACAAAAACACCGGTAGATGAAAACCGGTGCGCTTAAGCAACGCAAGAATGCCACTGCGACTATCCGCAGCGGTAATGACGACTGCCGCGACGTCCGTAAAATCAGTATCTCCCAACGCTACCACGCAGCGATGAGTAGAAAGTCGGGATACCAGTTCACTACTGGCGGCAATATTCATTGATTTCATAAGCGCAAAACCCGTTTCGGGGAAGTAAGAATACCGGACAAGGTGGAAAACCCTGCCCCATGAGATATGGGTCAAACTGGTCACCAGCTCCGACCGCCAGACATCAGTAAAAGCAGAAACGCTCTGATTTTACTGTTGTCCTGCAGTGAGCGTGCGTTAACTTCACCGCATGAGCAGTAGCATAAAAAGAGAAGAGTTTCGCGCGAAACGGCGATAAGCGAGAGAATGTAAGGAGGTGGCGTGCATCGGGCAAACTCCGTACAGAGAGGAGAAAATTCGCGCAATCATGGCACCTTTCGCTAAAGCGTGCAAGCCAGGACTTTGCGAACAAACAAGCCATCGACGGCGCCAAAAGTTCATAATAAGAAAATCAAACAATACAGCTAACAGGAACTCTTGTGGTCATCGGCCCTTTTATCAACGCAAGTGCAGTCTTACTGGGTGGCGTTTTCGGCGCACTCCTTAGCCAACGCTTACCGGAACGTATCCGCGTCTCCATGACATCAATTTTTGGTCTGGCATCGCTGGGGATTGGTATTTTACTGGTGGTGAAATGCGCCAACCTTCCGGCGATGGTTTTAGCAACCTTACTCGGAGCATTAATCGGCGAAATTTGTCTGCTGGAAAAAGGCGTCAATACAGTGGTCGCCAAAGCGCATAATCTGTTTCACCACTCGCGTAAGAAGCCAGCGCATGAATCTTTTATTCAGAATTTTGTCGCGATTATTGTTCTGTTTTGCGCCAGCGGCACCGGAATCTTCGGGGCGATGAACGAAGGGATGACCGGCGATCCGAGTATTTTAATCGCCAAGTCATTTCTTGATTTCTTTACGGCGATGATCTTCGCCTGCTCGCTGGGTATTGCGGTGTCGGTGATTAGCATTCCATTACTGATCATCCAGTTAACACTGGCGTGGGCTGCCGCGCTGATATTACCGCTGACCACACCGTCGATGATGGCAGACTTCAGCGCCGTAGGCGGTTTATTGCTGCTGGCAACCGGATTACGCATCTGTGGTATTAAAATGTTCCCGGTGGTCAACATGCTTCCAGCACTCCTTCTGGCAATGCCGCTTTCCGCCGCCTGGACCGCCTGGTTTGCCTGACAATGTGTGCAATAGCGGCAAAGTGATGATAGATTGTGCAGTCTGCACTAAATTGAAGAAATTTGATTGACGAGACGAGGCGAATCAGGTTTAATGCGCCCCGTTGCCCGGATAGCTCAGTCGGTAGAGCAGGGGATTGAAAATCCCCGTGTCCTTGGTTCGATTCCGAGTCCGGGCACCAAATTCATATCAACGGACCTCCACGGAGGTCCGTTTTTCGTTTCAGAACGCCACAATTTAAGCGTTCTACCTACAAATCAATTCTACCGAACTCAACCAGATTCTCCCCACATCAACCCCATTGTGTGGGTATAATTGCGGGTATACCCCAGTTCGACAGAATTTGTACCCTCTTTAACGCATTCAGAAGGCTGAACTATGGCACTGACTGACGCAAAAATCCGGGCTGCAAAGCCCACTGACAAGGCTTATAAACTCACTGACGGGGCCGGCATGTTCCTGCTGGTTCATCCTAATGGTTCCCGTTACTGGCGTCTCCGTTATCGTATTCTGGGTAAGGAGAAAACCCTGGCACTTGGTGTGTATCCGGAAGTTTCTCTCTCCGAAGCTCGTACAAAACGGGATGAGGCCCGAAAACTGATTTCAGAGGGGATTGACCCTTGCGAACAGAAAAGAGTTAAAAAAGTAGTCCCTGATTTACAGCTCTCTTTTGAACATATTGCACGACGCTGGCATGCCAGTAATAAACAATGGGCACAATCACACAGCGATAAAGTACTCAAAAGCCTCGAGACACACGTTTTCCCCTTTATCGGCAACCGGGATATCACAACACTCAGTACCCCGGACCTGCTTATTCCTGTTCGTGCTGCAGAAGCAAAACAAATTTATGAAATCGCCAGTCGTCTGCAGCAAAGAATATCTGCTGTAATGCGTTACGCCGTACAGTCTGGCATCATCAGATATAACCCGGCTCTGGATATGGCTGGTGCATTGACCACGGTAAAACGCCAGCATCGCCCCGCTCTTGATCTTTCTCGCCTGCCTGAACTTTTGTCGCGTATTAGCAGTTACAAGGGGCAACCTGTCACCCAGCTTGCCGTTATGCTGAATTTACTGGTTTTTATTCGTTCCAGTGAACTCAGATACGCCCGGTGGTCTGAAATTGATATTGACAATGCCATGTGGACTATTCCAGCCGAACGCGAACCTCTGCCCGGCGTAAAATTCTCACACCGGGGCTCCAAGATGCGAACACCACATCTTGTGCCACTCAGCAAACAGGCTGTAGCCATACTGACAGAACTTCAGACATGGGCTGGTGAAAATGGTCTGATATTTACGGGTGCACATGACCCGCGTAAACCAATCAGTGAAAATACTGTAAATAAGGCCCTGAGGGTGATGGGGTATGACACAACCCAGGAAGTCTGTGGCCATGGATTCCGGGCGATGGCGTGCAGTGCATTGATTGAATCAGGTTTGTGGTCCCGCGATGCTGTGGAACGTCAGATGAGCCATCAGGAGCGTAATGGTGTACGTGCTGCGTATATCCATAAAGCAGAACATCTGGAAGAACGGCGACTGATGTTGCAATGGTGGGCCGATTTTCTGGATGCGAACCGGGAGAAGGGTATCAGTCCGTTTGAATATGCAAAGATTAACAATCCATTAAAATAGTAAGCAGTCCGGGCAATCAGCCCGGACTGCTTTAACTGATTATTTTTCTTTGTAAATGATGACGAAGATTGATGTTCTGGCAAGTTACTCCGGCGTCCATTAAAGTCCCTTCGTCATGTTCTTCAGGCTATTTATGACTGTGATTAGCACCAGGAATATATGGTTTCCATGAGAGCAGGTAATAACCCCCGGTGTTTTCGGCTGCTCTGGTATCCCCGTCCAACACAGGCAATTATTATAAACGGTAAAAAATGTATTCACTGTTATGAAATCAACAGTCCTGACGTACTGTTTAATGAGCTTGTGTTCTGAACCTCGTACAACCAGTTCATTTGATATCGAATTATAAACAAAACATTGCATCCAACTTTTTCAATATGGACAATAGCTGTCCATACGGTGATTTTATATTCGATAAATCAATGGATTTCATTGAGTCATGGGACTGGTAATGGATGAAAATGCTTTAGGGTTTGCCTCATACTGGCGCAACTCGCTTGCGGATGCTGAGTCAGGAAAGGGCAGTTTTGAACGGAAAGACGCCAAAAATTTCACTCACTGGCATGGGATAGCGGCGGGACGTCTTGACGAAGCGATTGTCAGTAAATTTTTTGAGGGAGAAAAAGACGATGTCGAAACGGTCGATGTCGTCTTGCGCCCAAAAGTTTATTTCCGGTTACTGCAGCATGGTAAGGACCGTTCCGCAGGCGCACCTGATATTGTTACCCCGCTAGTGACGCCAGCCTTGCTAAGCCGTGAGGGTTTTTTATATCCGACGCCAGCGACCTCCATTCCCAGAGACCTGCTTGAACCTTTGCCAAAAGGAGCATTTTCGATTGGTGAGATTGGGCAGTATGACAAATACAAGACAATCCATACCTCGTTCTCTATCAACTTTGATGACAGCATTGATAAGACTGCCGAAACGGATGAAGAACGGGAAGCACGATATGCAGCCTTGCAGCAGGAGTGGCGTCAATATCTGGATGATTCAGAGAGGCTGCTGAAGAACGTTGCCGGCGACTGGATTAAAAATCCTGAGCAATATGAACTCGCTGAGCACGGTTATATTGTTAAAACGGCGCAATCTGGTGGTGCCAGTTTCCATATCCTTTCGCTTTATGATCACCTGCTTGTTTGCAAGAAGGATGTGCCGCTCTTCAATCGCTTCGCCTCGCGAGAGGTTCATGCTGCAGAGTCTTTGCTGGCCCCAGGAGCAAAATTCAGCGACAGGCTTGGACACTCCGGAGATAAGTTTCCGCTGGCAAAGGCTCAGCGCGATGCCTTAAGCCATTTTCTGGATGCAAGACATGGCGATATCCTTGCTGTTAATGGACCTCCGGGAACCGGAAAAACCACGCTGGTGCTTTCTATCATCGCCACGCAGTGGGCCAGAGCGGCTCTCGAAAAATCTGAGCCTCCGGTTATTATCGCGACTTCAACGAACAACCAGGCTGTAACGAACATTATCGAAGCGTTCGGGAAAGATTTTTCACAGGGCACTGGTGCAATGGCCGGACGATGGTTACCTGAGCTGAAAAGCTTCGGCGCTTATTTTCCCTCAAGCACTCGTAAAGCTGAGGCAGCCAAAAAATATCAAACTGAAGATTTCTTCAACCAGGTTGAGTCAAAAGAGTATGTAGAGGATGCACTGCTGTTTTATCTCGAGAAAGCTAAGGCAGCTTTTCCTGAAAAAGAGTGTTCATCCCCTGAAAAGGTCATTGAACTCCTGCATGGTCAGTTGGTAGCAAAATCCGAGCAATTGAAAAGACTGAACGCAACATGGCAAACGTTAAGCCAGGTACGGGCTGCGCGTGAGCTTATTGCTAATGATATTGAGCAATATCTCGATAATTTAAATAAATTACTTTCCGGACAAGAACAAAAAGTCACTCTACTGAAGAGTGCTAAAACGGAATGGAAAAAATATCGCGCCGGTGAATCACTGATCTATTCATTATTTTCCTGGCTCCCAGCGGTTCGTAGTAAGCGACAGTACCAAATACAGCTGTTTCTCGAAGATAAATTAGGCGCGCTGATTGCAGGAAATCAGTGGTCTGATCCTGAAACTATCGAACGTAATATTGATGGGCTGCTCAATTCCGCTGAGCGCGAGCAAACAACATACCGGCAGCAGATTGACTCCGCCCATGAAATCGTTCTTAAAGAACAGCAGGCGGTTCAGGAGTGGCAGAGGCTGGCATTTGATTTAGGGTATGAGGGCGACGAGGAACTGAGCTTCTCACAGGCCGATGAACTGGCTGATACGCAGATTCGCTTCCCTGCATTTTTACTGACGACTCACTACTGGGAAGGTCGTTGGCTGATGGATATGGCCAGAATTGATGATCTGCAGGAAGAGAAGAAGAAAAAAGGCGCTAAAGGGGTAACCGCCCGTTGGCAACGTCGAATGAAACTCACTCCATGTGTGGTGATGACATGCTATATGCTGCCCGGCAATATGCAGATAAGTGAGCACAAAGGACAACGTAAATTCGAGAAAAGTTATTTGTATGATTTTGCCGATTTACTCATTGTCGATGAAGCCGGGCAGGTGCTTCCTGAAGTGGCTGCTGCCTCGTTTGCATTAGCTAAGAAGGCATTAGTGATTGGCGATACGGAGCAGATCCCGCCAATATGGAGTATTGCTCCCGCGATTGATGTCGGTAACATGCTTGCGGAAAAAATTCTGTCTGGCAGTACGCAAGAAGAGATTACCGAGAAATATACGGCAATCGCAGACCTTGGTAAAAGTGCCGCATCTGGCAGCGTTATGAAAATAGCGCAGTTTGCTTCGCGCTATCAATATGATCCCGAACTGGCTCGTGGTATGTACCTATATGAACACCGCCGGTGCTTCGATAATATTATTGGATACTGTAATACGCTCTGCTATCACGGTAAGTTGTTGCCTAAAAGAGGGCGTGAAGAGAGCAATTTAATGCCCGCAATGGGTTATCTCCATATTGATGGTAAAGGAGAGCAGGCAAGTAGTGGAAGTAGATATAATTTGCTTGAGGCTGAAACGATAGCGGCCTGGTTGGCAGAGAACCAGCAAAATATTGAAGCGCATTACGGCAAATCGCTTCATGAAGTTGTCGGTATCGTGACGCCTTTTAGCGCGCAGGTATCCACTATCAAACAGGCGCTGGGTAAACAAGGTATCAGTACGGGCGCGAATGAAAAGTCGCTCACAGTGGGCACCGTGCACTCTCTTCAGGGAGCGGAAAGAGCGATTGTTATATTCTCGCCAGTCTATTCAAAACATGAAGACGGCGGGTTTATTGATAGCGATAACAGCATGCTGAATGTTGCAGTCTCCCGTGCGAAGGATAGCTTCCTGGTCTTCGGCGATATGGATCTGTTTGAGGTCCAGCCAGCCTCATCTCCACGGGGATTACTGGCAAAATACCTCTTTGAGTCAGAGAAGAATGCGCTCTCTTTTGATTATAAAGAGCGTAAGGATTTAAAAACTTCCGAGACCAAAATCTACACACTTCATGGTGTGGAGCAGCATGATAACTTCCTGAATCAGACGTTCGAAAATACCGATAAACACATCACGATAGTTTCTCCATGGCTGACCTGGCAAAAGCTGGAGCAAACCGGTTTTCTTGATTCTATGATTGCGGCGTGTTCACGTGGTATTAACGTCACGATAGTCACTGACAGAAGCTACAACACTGAACATAAAGATTTTGAGAAGCGAAAAGAGAAGCAGCAGAACCTTAAAGCGGCGCTGGAGAAACTGAATGCGCTGGGTATTGCTACAAAGCTGGTAAACCGTGTTCATAGCAAAATTGTTATTGGTGATGATGGTTTGCTATGCGTGGGATCGTTCAACTGGTTTAGTGCGACACGGGAAGCGCGATATGAACGATACGATACCTCAATGGTTTATTGCGGTGATAACCTGAAGGGTGAGATTGAGGCTATTTATAATAGTCTTGAGAGGCGTCAGGTTTAGAGCAGGAATGGTGAGTAGCCATCTTATCGATTGTTTTCGAGCGTAAGATGGCTGAATGGAATGGCTATTATTGCACGGTCCTTAATTATAACATTCATACCGACATGATTATCTTCTGTCCGGAAGAATCAGAGGCTGCGGTTTCAGACTGTCTGCCGGTACATTCCTCTCCCCGTTAAAAACCATAACGGGTTCATTATCTTCGTCTGTCAGCGGATTGAATGGCGGTATATTTTCAGTACGAATGCCGGTCAGCCACTGAAAAATACCTGCGAAATGACGGGCACTGATTTTTCTGCTGACGGACTGATGAGACGTGATGTCACTGGCGGTAATAATCAGGGGAACGCTGTAGCCTCCCTGCACATGACCATCATGATGAACAGGATTAGCGCTGTCGCTGACCGACAGACCATGGTCAGAAAAGTAAAGCATGGCGAAATGACGGGAATGCCGGCGAAGGATACCATCAAGCTGACCGAGAAAGTTATCCAGTTTACTGATGCTGGCGAGGTAACAGGCAACCTTTCGGGGATACTGCTCCAGGTAATGATTCGGCCAGGAGTGAAGCCGGTCACACGGGTTCGGATGAGACCCCATCATGTGCAGGAATATCACCTTCGGAGAGGATTTATCCGCCAGTGCACGTTCTGTTTCCTGTAACAACAACATGTCATCCGTTTTACGGGAAGCAAAGCTGCCTTTCTTGAGGAAAACGGTATGCTCCGCATCAGAAGCAATAACAGAGATGCGTGTATCATGCTCCCCCAGTTTTCCCTGATTGGATATCCACCATGTGCTGTATCCTGCTTTTGCTGCCAGCGCCACCACGTTGTTGCCGGAGTCAGGGTTCTGCTCATAGTCATAAATCAGTGTCCGGCTCAGGGAAGGTACGGTACTGGCTGCTGCCGATGTATAGCCGTCAATAAATAAACCGGGAGCTGTATTCAGCCACGGCGTGGTTGGCACGGGATAGCCATATACCGACATATAATCCCTGCGCACACTCTCACCAGTGACGATAACAATCGTGTCATACAACGGTACACCCGGCAGGATTTTCCAGTTGTCAGCCCCGTGCTGATTCAGTTGTTTATAACGCTGCATTTCACGCAATGTGTCAGTTGTCCCCACAACAGTTCCTTTAACCATCCGCAACGGCCAGCTGTTTACTGAGCATAATACGAACAGCAGCAGTTGCGTATTTTCATGAAAGGAGATCACTCAATAACTTCCATCGAGATCGGGTAATAACATTTGAACAGATCGCTGAATAACATCGATGGAGATCACTTTTGACTCATTTTGTTATTCAGTGATCTCCATCAATGTTATTGGAACTTCACAGGTGTGTTGATCTGTATCTTTTGCCATTCCGGTAAAGGATACCTATGCCAACAGTTCCAATTTCTATGAGAAAACTTAAAGAAATTCTTAGGCTTAAATACGGTGTTGGACTCAGCCATCGACAAATTGGTCGTAGTCTTGCAATCTCCCCTTCCGTTGTATCCAGATATGCTAATCGGGCGGCTCAACTTGGCATAAAGCAGTGGCCCTTACCTACAGGATGGGATGATACAAAACTAAAACATGCGTTCCTTCAGACCCAGGTTAAGATGAAGAAGCACTCTCTGCCTGACTGGGCTACAGTACACCGGGAACTGCGTAATAAATGCGTGACGCTGCAGCTACTCTGGGAAGAATACTGTGAGCGTAATCCAGGCGGTTTTTACAGCTATAACCATTACTGCCGGATGTACCGTGAATGGCTCAAAACCACTTCACCATCAATGCGTCAGGTACATAAAGCTGGCGAAAAACTTTTCGTTGATTACTGTGGACCTACCGTTGGCGTTACCGACCCTGAGACCGGAGAAATAAGAACTGCTCAGGTCATCGTAGCTGTTCTCGGGGCATCAAGTTACACATGGGCAGAGGCCACCTGGTCTCAGCAGCTTGAAGACTGGGTGATGAGTCATGTTCGCTGCTTCCAGTGGTTGGGTGGCGTTCCTGAACTTGTTGTTCCGGACAATCTGAAAAGCGCCACATCCAGGGCATGTAAGTATGATCCTGACGTTAACCCTACCTACCAGCAGATGCTTGAGCATTATAATGTCGCAGTTTTGCCTGCGCGGCCACGTAAACCGAAAGATAAAGCCAAAGCTGAAGTTGGCGTTCAGGTTGTTGAACGCTGGATCATGGCCCGAATCAGGCATGAGATCTTCTACAGCCTTGCATCGCTTAATCAGCGCATTCGGGAGTTGCTGGAAAGACTGAATAACAAAATAATGCAGAAGTTGGGTTATTCACGTGCAGAACTCTTCATCCAGCTTGATAAACCCGCACTGAAGCCTCTTCCTGAAGCCAGTTACAGTTACACCCTGGTGAAGAAAGTCAGAGTTCATGCCGATTACCACGTGGAAATCGACAAACATTACTACTCGGTTCCATGTTCGCTGTTAGGCCAGCAACTGGAAGCATGGATCTCCGGAGAACTGGTAAGACTCTTCAATCAGGGGCAGGAGGTTGCTGTGCACCCGCGCAAGCGTACTTATGGCTACAGTACCCGCAACGAGCACATGCCTGAAGCTCATCGACAGCATGCCACCTGGACGCCAGAGCGTCTTCTGGAATGGGCGGGGCACATAGGCAGTGAAACTCATAGTTATGTGCTTCATATACTGAACTCTCGTCCACATCCGGAACAAAGCTATCGCTTCTGCCTTGGACTCCTGAACCTTCATAAAAAATACAGTAAAGCCAGACTTAATGCAGCATGTGCAAGAGCTCTGAAAACAAAGGTATGGCGTCTGTCAGGTATTAAATCGATCCTGGAAAAAGGTCTGGATAAACAACCTGTTCAGGATCCAAAACCAGATCTGTTATCCACGATGGAACACGAAAACGTACGCGGCAGTGAGTATTACCACTGATACGGGATCCAATGATGAATCATCTTTACGAACAACTGACCGCACTTAAACTCACCGGCTTCCGTGATGCGCTTAAAAAGCAACTTGCTCAGCCGGGCACATACCAGGAGCTGGGCTTCGAAGAACGCCTGTCATTACTGACAGCAGAAGAACTAACCTGCCGTGAAAACAGGAAGGCAGAGCGTCTGATCAAACATGCACGGTTCAGACTTAATGCTGAGTTATCAAAGCTGGATTATCGTAACAATAGAGGGCTGGACAGGGCCCTCATCCGTTCACTCAGTCAGGGAAACTGGTTAACCCTGAAACAAAATATTTTACTGACCGGGGCCACCGGCAGCGGTAAAACGTTCCTGGCATGTGCACTTGGTCATAATGCCTGCCGACAGGGATACAAGGTCTACTATTATCGCCTTAAAGCGCTGATGGAACAGTGCTATCAGGGGCATGCTGATGGAAGATACAGCAAACTTTTGACCAGGCTGAATAATAGCGATCTGCTGCTTCTGGATGACTGGGGGCTGGAACCTCTCTCATCAGAACAGCGTAGCGACCTGCTGGAAATAGTGGATCTGATGTACCAACGAGGCTCAATCATCGTAGTGAGCCAGTTGCCGGTGGAAAACTGGTACAAAATGATCGGAGACTCCACACATGCGGATGCCATCCTAGATCGACTGGTTCATGGCAGTATCAAGATCGAACTTAAAGGAGAATCAATGCGGAAAATACAATCACCGTTGACCGAAGGAGATCAGTGAAGGTAATTTAAAAACGGTTCTGTGAAAGTGACACGAACCGATCTCCATCGATGTTACTCACCGATCTCCTTCACGGTAATACGCAGCAGTGCCAGCCAGTTACGGTGACCACGGCGGTGTGTTCGCCAGAAAATCACCATGAATACCTGAATCGCGGCACTGACCAGAAAATGATAAACAGGAATCATCCCGGTAAACTCCGCTGCCTCATCAGTTGTGGTCTGCAACAACGCGACAATAAAACTGTTGTTGATTTTACCGTACGTCATACCGGCAGGCGCATACAGTGCACAACAGAACAGAAATAACAGCGCTGTAATGGATGTGAGGGTATTTCTGTGTGCAAGGAGCAGAAGAAGGAACAGCAGCAACACATTCCCGGTGGCATTCTTCTCAGTGTATCCGCATGCAATTGTGGTTATGACAGAAACAACAAAAAAGAATAAAAACAATAAAATCCGGGGTGTATTGCCCGGACAAAACAGTTTTCTGATATTCATCGGAATATATCGGTAATATTATTATAAAGGGAATAAGATAATAAAAACCATAAATCTCCTGTGAAACAAATAACCCTGCGGTATATTACTGCAGGGTATTTCTGTTTAGTTGCAGAAGATATATAAATATCTTAATTACTGAATATGTGTAATTATCGCTCAGGAGCAGTGTCGTCAGAAGTTATAAGTCACACCAAACATGATGTCGTGACTTTTAACGTCAGCCTCTGATTTATATTTATCCCCTTCTGCATCCTTGTAAGACAGGGAGGATTTACCAGCATCCAGATAGCGATAGCTGAGGTCAAGAGCGATATCCGGGGTTATGTCATAGCGAACACCGGCCCCAATGCTCCATGCGAAATTGTTATCATATCCCGAGTAATGCAACGCAGAAATATCGCTCACCTCACCAGATTTATTCCAGGAGGTATCAGTATATGTTGCCTTATGATGTATCCGTGCATAACCCAGTCCAACAGACACCCATGGAGTGAATGCACTGCTGTTTCTGAAGTCATAATACGTATTCACCATCAGGGTATTCACACTGAGCCTGTTCTGTGTGTCTTCCCGACCACCATCCCCCATCGGAGAATGCCATGTATCCAGTGTATAATGGGAGTCTGCAGCTCCGCGGCCATAGAATTCCACTTCCGTGCGCACAGGAACATTGTAATGTTGATAAAAATCATAGCCCACCGCAAGGCCTGCACCAAATACAGTATCGTTTTTATCACCGCCCTTATACTTATAAACATCATCCCCAAAGTCCTGACGGAAGCGCTGGTCAGTCTGAGTCACAACCGAAGCACCAGCTTTACCGGTCACATAAAAGCCTGTTTTACCCCTATCAGCCAGAGCCTGGGCTGAAAATACGCCCGCCATAGCAAGCGCTGAAACAACAATAACCTTTTTCATTTCAATCATCTCCGTTGGTTCTTACCCGCACGATAAAGAAGGTTGCTTATTTTAAAACCATGCAAAAGACAGGGTAAAAAGAGAAAATTCGATCGAATCGATCGACAAAATCGATCATGCATGATGAAGATTTCTTATCGAAGACATGAAAATGGTAAGGAATGGTTTAAGAGGTAATTGCAACGGCATGGAAGTATTGAGACCAGAACAGCACGAGATAAAGCGGCTGAACGTCAGATGAGCTACATGGACGTAACTCAGTGCAGGCCGCGTATAATCCATAAATGAAGTGGCTGAAAGGTGACTTCCCGGGGCATCCCAGATATCCACAACACTCTATCCGGCTCCGGATAAACCATTTATGGCAATATCATGAGCAGCGTTGCTGAACCAGATAGTACTCCTGGTTGTATCTTTGAAGATTCACCATAGAGGCGACTGCCGATGGTCAGGTTTTGTGTACCTGCTTTGTACCATCTCATCGTTGTCTCTCCTGTGTCCACCCCGTTAACCGAAACAATGGAGTCCCAGCCATGCCCCAGACCAACCGAAAATTTCTTACCATGGCTGTATGTCGGAGTTGTATTTCTTAACAGCATAAAACGAATATTTGCAGGCACATCGCAAGACACAGAAAGAGTCTGAGCCGCATAATGATTATTAGCGCTATTAATAGACAGATCACCATGCTTTATTTCCAGAGACTGTGCAGAAGGACGGCATCCGCCGATATTCTTAAATAAGAATAACATTTCATTCTCTCTTGGGAGAGTTTTGGCCACATTGTATGGGATTTTAAAACGGGCTCCCAAGTAACTCGCGAAATGACGCTGCATGCCGGAAGTGTATGGAATTGTAACAGAATAATCCCCTAAAGGAAGATCTGCAGGTAGGGCGACTTTAAAAATAATATCGTCAAATTTCTCAGTCAGACGGGTTGTTTCTCCTGGTTTCTGACACAAATTACCTGCATCAAAGGCCCGCTCATCCCACTTATACCCCTTGAGAAAAAAATAGCTGTCATTGTCACCAGTATTCTCCTCACTCCAGCTACCTTTATTATGAACCTCAATAAATAAGGGATATCCATTTTTGGTCATAACCTTTTTGGGGAATACTACCCACGCAATATACTCCCTGTAGTAAGCCCAGGAACCATCAGCAAACCCAGGACCATTACACTGATTCCAGGTTACCGTAGCAATGCCCGGGCGCCACGAAGTTATAAATTGTGGCCTTTGAGTAATCACCACATTCCCTCCCTGATAAGAGTTAACGTTTCCAAGGGAGTAAAAGACAATATTATTCCATGCAGAGGACTCACCAGACACACACAAGGAAAATAACAAAGCTGGGAACCATTTTTTCATCAGAAATCACTTCCGTAATTACAGTTATTCATTTAGGTATGACTCAGTTATAAATCATGCTCATACTGGCCGTGGTCCGGAAATCCCCGCCATTCAGTGTCCTGCTGCCATTACGAAAGGGCACTGAAGTAAAGGTGAACGTTGAACGTGCTGTGTCCAGACCTGCTGTCACTCTGTAACCATTTCCTGAACCATTACCTAATGTAAGAGGTGTTGACATTCCTTTTCCCTGATACAACGCTATACCAAAATTGGCTATATTTGTTGCCAGTACATTAGTCTGCCCAGCCATTGCATTACCTGTGACCTTTATCCAGGGTGAGCCACTCTTATACGTACAGGATATGCTTATGGTTTTTGTGATTTCACCACGTGAGTTGTCCACGTGCTCAGGATTAATATTCCCAAAATCGACAACAATATTCTGCCCGTTATTAATGGTGCATGGGGGGATATAAACATTTCCCCTGATGTTAATCTGCACATCAGCCAGTACAGCGACCGATGTCAGAAGCAACGATATAAATAATGATAAACGAATCATCCCCCCTCCGGAGAGCGGCACAGAAAACATTTTATTTTACGAGATATAAAATTAACGTATTTTAGTTGATACTATTACGAATATGATGCAACCAGCGTTGCTGTTGCAGAGAAAGGACCGGCTATCAAATTCTGCATATTCCCTTTATATCCAAGTTTGGCATGAAGTGATATAGTTTTATCTGCATTATTACCTGTGATTTTTCCGGGCGTAAATGGAGTCCCTAAAGTTATCGCAGTCCCAATATTTCCTGCATTACTGTTATAAAGATAAACGAGTAACCCATCAGAAGATGTGTTTGATGTATTCTGAACTAAAATAGCATTGTTATAAGTGTTTGTTGCCGTTATCGTAACCTTCATTGTTCCCAGATTATAGGGACACCGCATATTCACAGTAAACTCTTTTTCGTGATTTCCATTTTGACTCAGGGTCTGAATCTCTACATCCTGCCAGTCAACAGTTGTGTTGCTTACAGTACAGGCAGGAATAATCAGTTTTCCTCTGAAGGTCAGATTATCAACTGCATGTACATGCTGAGACATTAACACTGCCCCCAGCATTACCGGAAGACACAAACCTCTTATCTTTTTCATCTGAAATATCCTGTACAAAAATTTTGCTAACGATATGTCAATTCAAACGTGGCTGTTGCTTCATAATCACCGGGTACCACACTCTTCGTCCGCAGGGCTTCCGGCGTTGCCACAACATACGCGCCGAAAGGAAGCTCAAGACTGTTTCCGGTAACCTTTTCCCCCTGGTCTTTGTTATGGGAAGCGCCGGGTTTCAGCAGACTGCTGCCATCGGTGTCCAGCAGTGCAATGCCTAACCGGCCGGCATTCACTCCGGTTACCTTCAGATGGCCCGGGAGGGCCGCCTCTTCCGTTCCCTTAAAGGTCAGGGTCACAATTTTGCCAACTGCTGTTGCATGGCAGTTTTCCAGCCTGATGACAAACGACTCTGTCGGCGAACGTCCGGGCGGATACCAGAAATCCCTGGACGCCCGGGTTTTGAAGACGACATGTTTATTCAGACTGTCACCGGACACATGGCAGGGTCTGTCAAGCAGATTACCCCTGAATGCCACATCTGAGGCTATTGCCTGTCCGGCAGACAGTGCGGCAAACAGTAAAAGAGCGCCTGTGCTTTTTATCATCACATTCCCTTACTCATATTTTATGCTCAGACGCAGCATGGCCGGATTGCTCCTGGCATCAGAATACTCACCCTCCTGTGTCGCCCTTTTCCTCCAGGCGGCCAGCATCTCCTCCTGCCGCCGGTCAGGCCGGCACAGTAAAAAGGTATCACCATCGTGTATAACAAGATGGTCACAGCCGGATAGCTTACGGTCAGGAAGTAAAGCACTTCCGGTTCCGGGACCGGTTACCAGTGAGCCGGAGACTGTCATCGCAACGCCCCGTTTTCCGGGCTGAAGTGCACCACCGTCCCCACATCCTGCCAGCCTCAGCATCAGAGGTGCTCCGGCTGACGCAGAGTGATTCTCCGGCCGGAGGCTTAACGGCACCTCATTACTCACCAGCGTGCAGGGGGAGGACAGCAGTGCACCACTGACGGCCAGGCTTCCGGTGCGCCCCCCCCGTTCATTTATCCGGTAATGATGCAACTCATCTGCAGTAAAGACGTCATCGTATATACCCCGCTCTTCAGCCCGCAGGAAAGTATGGATGAAACCACTCAGCGACAGTGCAATAAGATACAGTACTGCTGTTGTTTTATTCACAACCATAATATCCCACCCGCATTTAACCGTTATTGCGGTACATTATTTCTCTTTTTTCACAGAGCAACGGCTGCCATTACAGATAAACGACAGTACCGGGCGACCACCATAGTCGTTAATATAAGACAGATAAGGGGTATTATAATTTGCCGATTTTACTGTCTGCTCTGAACGGGGAGACAGCATCACGGTTTCAAACTCACCTTCCTCTGCCTGCTTTTCACTTCCTCCCAGACCAATAACAGTGACATAATAGGGCGTTGGGTTTTCAATACGATACCCACCGCTGACTTTGTTCAGAATTAACTGGTCCTGCCATACTTCATTTGGTCTGGTTTTAATTGCTGCCGGGCGATAAAAAAGCTTTATTTTGGTCTGTAAGGCTATCTGCAGTACATTGGCCTTTTCACTCCTCGGCGGTATTTCCCGGAGATTAAAATAAAACAGTGATTCCCTGTCCTGAGGAAGTTTACTGATATCCGGTGTGGTACTCAGCCTGACCATGCTTTTCGCACCCGGCTCAAGGCGCTGAACCGGAGGGGTGGCAATAACCGGCCCTGTAATAATTTTTTCCTGATTTTCATTTTCTATCCATGCCTGAGCAAGATAGGGCAGTTGTTTGTTATCATTGGAGATATCAAGCGTCATTGACTTCTCACTCCCGTCAAACACCGCGCGGGTTCTGTCCAGCGAAACAGCAGCGTCTGCCCCGGATATAACAAACAGGGGGATGGCAGCCATCAGAATCTTTTTTCGAATCATACTTAATTTCCACATTCTGTAATTTCACCTGGTCCGGAAAATGGCATAACCGCATTCATCAGCCGTTAATATTCCGGACTTTCATTTATTTCTGAGGCGTACAGGGAAGCAATAACTGCTGGTCAGATATTGCTGTCTCCGGTACATTTACCTGACACTGTATTTTTCCATCCCAGTTTACCGACAGGGTTTCCCCCGGCGTCACGCCACTCAGCCAGGCAAGGCCTTCGTCGGCCACCATGCCCAGTTCCCGGCCTTTTTCACTGGTTACACTGGCACCAAACGGGGGCTGAGAGCCATCAGCAAGACGCAGTATTGCAAACAGACGTTTCCCTTTAAGCACGCTGAATTTCCGGTAACCAATGGCACCTTCTGTCAGCGCCGATTCCACAACAGAACGGGTTGCTTCCACATCATCCGGTAAGCGCTTCAGGTCAACAGAGGTTGTATTCCGGTAATAACTGCTGATGTCAGTCACCACGCCCGTTCCCCAGCGATTTGTCACCACCTGCCCGCCATCAACCGGTACACCTCCCACACCATCCGTGTCAACAAGAAGACGTGTTCCACCGGACATTCCCCCTGCATGTAACGCCGCACCTTTTCCGGTAATTGTTGCCCCACCGGAAGCACTGACGCCGAAAGACGTATATCCTTTCTGCAGGGATGCAATATTCGCGGACAAATTTGCCAGCGGACTACGATGACTGTAATAGGCATTAATCTGACGTTGCGATGTCAGTCCACCGCCACTGTTAAGGCCGGCGTTCAGGCTGTAGCTGTCCAGACCGTCATTGAACGTGTCAGTGTAGCCGGCCATATTCACATAACGGTCATTACTCATACTGCCACTGTAGCTCGCTGTCCCCGTCCCCAGCGGCACGGATATACGCAGGTAAGCAGAATCGTTATCACGCCCCAGATATTTAGACCTTGAGGCTGCCAATCCAACCGCCACACCCTGCAGTCCGAAAACATTAAAGTAGCGGTTGACGCTCACCGTATAATAGTCCGTTTTCCGTATGTCCCAGTATGTCTGACGGCTGTACTGCAGGTTAAAAGAGGTGTTCCAGTCCGCCACGTTTTTATTCAGCGTAACGGTATACATCTCTTTTTCCCGACTGCTGTAATCATTACGGTAGCGGGCGTTCAGGTACTGCTCCATGGTCATATAGTTTCGCTCTGAGAAACGATACCCGGCGAACGTAATGTCGGCATCCGCATTATCAAACCGTTTGGAGTAGCTCAGACGCCAGGATTTTCCCTGAAACGTTCTCTCTCCCTCAATACGGGCTACTGACTGCGTGATATCAGCGGAAAGGGTCCCCGGCACACCCAGGTCCCAGCCGGCACCGGCTGCCAGTGCATTATAATCACCGGCAAGCACAGCCCCGCCATACAGCGACCACTGGTTACTGAGCCCCCAGGATGCCTCTCCGGTCGCAAATACAGGCCCTTCGGTCTCATGCCCGTATCCACGGGAACGACCGGAGACAAGTTTATACCGGACCTGTCCCGGACGCGTCAGATAAGGAACCGAGGCTGTATCGACCTGAAAGGTTTTCTTCCGTCCATTCTGTTCAATAACCTCAACATCAAGACGTCCGCGAACTGAACTGTCCAGGTCCTGAATACTGAATGGCCCTGCGGGGACCATCGAGTCGTACAGCACCCGTCCCTGCTGCGACACCACAACACGGGCATTAGTCTCCGCAATCCCGGTAATCTGCGGTGCATAGCCTCGCAGTCTGGGCGGCAGCATCCGGTCATCGCTTTCCAGGCTGGCTCCCGTATAACTCCATGACCGGAATATATCTGAGTTGATATTATTCTCGCCCAGCGTCAGGTTTGCCCGCCATCGTGGAATGGCACGGAACAGATAAAAGCGACTCCATGTGAAATTTCTGTTTGTCGTTTTTTCCCCGTTGTAGCGGCTCTGCTCCTGGCTTCCCTGATAGTCAGCCCGCAGGCGCCAGGGCCCCAGATTCCCCCCCACAGTCCCGTTATAACTGAACTGATGAGAGTCTCCTCCCTGATAATTACGGGAAACCGTCCCGTTGAGGTTATAATCCAGCATCAGTCCGGGAATGCCGTCGTCCCAGCGTGAGGGAGGCAGCCAGGTGGCATCAGAATACTCAAGCCAGGCCTGCGGCATATTGATGCGTAATACGCCCGCTCCGGTATCAGGACGAATATCCACTCCCGGCAACCCATGAAAATCCGCACACTGACCATCATGCCAGTAAACAACTTTATCCAGAGATTCTGCTGTTAACCCCATCAGTCTGACCATATCTGATGTCAGACAGGCCTGCGGCAATTTTTTTTCTGCCTTATCTCCTGACAACGCAGGTTCAACAAATGAAATCTGTAACGATGCGGGAGAAATACTTTGCCCGTTAACAATCACATCCAGAAGATATTGCCCCGGCAGAACATAGCCGGCTTCTGAAAAACGGGTGAAGTCAATATTTTTCTTGTCCGCTGCGTCAAGTACATCTGTATTAAACTCAACGGCACTGGCTGCGTTACAAAACAGAGACAACAATATCACACAGGTAATATTGTTGACTGCAAAAGGTATTCTGTCTTTCATTCCACGCATCACCAGATTCACAAAAAAGATAAATAACCGGACATCTCACCGGAGTGACTCACTCATAATCGACCCGGAATCCCAGCACGGCAAAATAATTTCCGGCTTCAAGTTTTTTTCCGTTTCTCACAATTCTGAGGGTGTAATCCAGCGCTTCTTCATTACCCGTCAATGGTATTGCAGGCATTACTTTCCCTGCCCGGGCAATATTCCCCCTGGCATCAGCTATCTGCAGATTAATTCCTTTTGCCTGACCGGATAAATTAAACTTATCCGGCGTTTCACCCCGGACGCCATCGAAAGTCACCCTTATCCGGGAATCAGAGAAAAGGTTCCCACCCTGACTGTTAAATTCACAGTTCCTGAGCCGGAGGCTGAATTTTCTTTCAGGTCCGGAAAAACCATTCTGTAAATCCCGAACCGGGGTTTCCCCCATATCGATAATCTGCCAGGCGTCTTCCATCGCCAGAGTACAGGCAGGTCTGACAACCTCACCATGAAAAGCAGCCCTGCCGTCCCACCATACGTGTTCTTCTCCCCAGTATTCAGGAAGGGTCATGCCGGGCGGAGGAAATGGCTCTGAAGATACAGCATGAAGTAATGTACTCCAGAAATACATCACAAACAGAACACAAAAATTCTTCATACCTTAAATGTCGTTGTCAGACACAGGGTGGGTCTTGCCTCACCCTGTAAAAATCAGATGAATTACTGGTAACTTAAATTAAAGGTTGCAACTGCAGAAAAAGCACCTTCAGAAACAGTACCGCCATTCGCTTTTTTCACAAGAGCTGTATAATGAAGAACATTATCACCATCTTTCAGGGGATAAGCGTCACCTGCAGTCCCATCGAAAGAAACGTTTTTGCCTGCAGCCTGAACTACAATAGCTGTGCCCGTACCGCCGTTAGTTGCTAATTCTTCAGCCTGCCCCGTTACTTGTGGCCCAGTAAAAGATAATTGAACCTTACCGTTTTTAGCTGCTTGACCTTGTTTAAAAGCTGTAATATCGCAATTTACTAACTCAATATCTAAATCCATTGGCTTGGATGTACCTCCTGCCTCAAGGAAGCTTTTTGAAAGCTGTCCAAAATCAATAGACTGATCAGCTGATTTCTGAGAAATGCTGCATGGAGCATCAACAACAGTTCCGTTAAAAGTTACTTTACCCTGCCCCTGTGGAATAGTTGGAGCAGCATTTACACCAAAAGACACCACTGCCATAGCTACCGCACCGGCAATAACCGACTTAATCATAAATAACAACCTCTTTTTCATTACTGAACACACCAGAGATATCTGGCAATTTAAAATGACCCGATTACCTTTAATAACCAGATCAATACAAATAATATTCTCGTATTTTCAGGGCAGGTTATTTATCGACAGAATACTGATATAACCTGTCTGCTTTCTGATAAGGACTTCTTTTTATCTGTAAGATAACTCCGGAATGCCATCATTCAGTCAAATGCCGACGACTCATCTGTATAATAAGGTGCAAGCCTTGCTGCAAGAGCATTCAGCCGTATAAGTCTCCCAAGTGTTGTACTGAAATACCCATTATTCATCTGGTATTTCTCGCAGACCTCCTTACGGGAGTGCCCACCTACCAGATAGTCCTTCATAGCCAGAATGACCCTGTCACTGTGAATAGAAGAAATACCTATCAGTAAAAAAAAATGCATTTCAGACATAGAGCCGGGCAACAGTACGCTCTCGCGTATATTCAGCAAAAACGCATTTCCTGACCGACTGATGACTTCATGATGCGCCATGTTTCCCCCTTCTGTCGGGCCCCTGGATATATGCTTCCGGCCCGGAAATACTCTTCACGCAATAAGTTAAATTTAGTTTTTTATGTTGTAAATATTGATTTAAACGATCTTTTAACCCACAAAATAAAATTAAACTAGAATAAAACACTAATAATAAGAATGCGATCAGATAAAAACATCATAGTAAATTGAATTTACAGCATAAAAGATCGTCTAAATGCATTTTTACGGACTTTCTTTTCACAGAAAAATAAAACGCAAAATGTGATACATATCAAATAAAGCAAATAAAAAGCAAATTCACTAAATTGCACAAATAAAGCAAACACAGCAAACACAGCAAACACAGAGAATAAAAATACCTTTCCGTTGATAACAGAAAGCATGATTTTTATTATTCGAAGAAACTTTGTTACAGTGAGATGAGTGAATATATGAAGAATGAAATACTGGAATTTCTGAACAGGCATGATGGAGGGAAAACGGCAGAAATTGCGGAGGCGCTGGCGGTAACGGATTACCAGGCCCGCTATTACCTGTTATTACTGGAAAAAGCAGGTATGGTTCAGCGCTCACCATTAAGACGGGGCATGGCAACATACTGGCTTCTGAAAGGAGAGAAGCAGGCGGGGCAGAGTTGTTCTTCCACAACTTAATAACTCAATCTGTGGGCATGCTTCACTGAAACAGATAAATGTCAGCGCCAGTGATATAAGGCGTAACGACTAACAATCTTGGCGTTGACAGATGTTTCTTTTCTAATTTACTGAACCGGCGCAGACTTACAGAAAAACACTCCGGCACCGGTGTAATGCCAGTTATAATCAATAAGAATAGAATGACGAATCAGTCAGGAATAGCTATAACCTGCAGGCTGACTGGAGAATGTCTGCAAGAAGATGAACGTAAATGTCGCCAGCACCAGGGGCAGGGCCGGGTTCCACAATACCAGCGCTGGCATTTTGCACATTGCCAGCGTACCGGCATTACAACACGTTTCATGCTGCTGCCCCCCGGGATTCCTCGATTCGTTGCTGCATCCACTGCTCCACTTCACTTTTGTACCAGCGGCTGCTGCGCCCCAGTTTGATGGGTTTAGGGAAATGACCTTCACTGATCAGCTTGTAAAACCATTTATCTGTCATGCCAGTGAAACTGGTGATGTAGTTCATGTCGATCAGGGGATCGTCGGCACGCAGCAATACACTGTCGTGGCCTGTTATTGAGGTCAACATAGTCAGGATGTCCTCTGTGAGATTTATGGAGGTTGGGCAAATGCGGGTGAATCTGCTGAACTGAGCTTTCAGAACAGTCCTGCAGATCCGGGATAGCCGGGATTACCGGCGAGGCAACGGGCTTCCGGATCGCACACACCACGACGATCGCGGGCGAAATCACTGAACGCCCAGATCAAGTCTTTGAGGATGTCTTCGCAGTCCGGTGAACGACTGTCCAGCACCACATCCCGGGTGATCTGCTTCTGGTACGGTGCTGCTTCACCCGGTGATGCGAAGCCCAGTACGTTGCTCCAGGCATCCAGAATCAGCCGATCCAGTTCAGGGCCGTCGAAATACTCTTGTCTGACGCATAACACCACGTGGTATTCCGGCTTTTCCGGATGACGGGTCAGGAGCCAGCAAAGGTCGCGTCCGGGTTTCGCATTCATCAGCGCACTGACGGTTTCGATAAAATCCATACCAAACCAGGTCTGTCTGCTGTTGAAGGCGTTGTCATGTTCCCACGGCAGACGAAGCAGGATCCGCCGTACCCGGGAGCAGGACTGTTCACGCAGCGCACGCTCAAGAACGCCGATGACTTTGCTCTGATAAGATGGCCAGAAGGGGGCAAGGCTATCGTCGAAATAAGGAATAGCATTCATAAGATATGCTCCGTTATGCGCAGCCCACAACGCGTCCTGCCCGTGAATGAGCTGACGTGTTATGGTTTGCGGATGGGGTTGATGGAATACGTGAAGAACCGAAACAGAACGGGAAGATCAGGTCACCGACAAGAGGCGAACACCGGATACAGGTTCAGGATGAATGATCTCCGTTGACTTCGGTTCACATCATTAAGCAGAGCGGTAAGTTTTTACTAACGGAGTATTTCCGGGCCAGGAAACTCAAGGTTTAATCTTCACTTCTGAAGCTTACGTGGACGCCCTGCTGCAGGACGCTCAGGAACTTCACTGCAGCCGTAGGCACACAGCCCGTCTTTTTGCTCTTCTTTCGCCAGATAATGCAGGGCACCGCGAATATTATCGATGCTTTCAGGCTCGTTATGGCGCACAGGAATGTTGATGTTGTATGTATAATGCGGCTGATATGTACAGCAGTGCGCCGAACCGCTGTTATGCGTAATAGACCGCCAGCATTCCGTAATCCGCTCCGCAAAGGGATATATTTTTTTAACCCTCTGACGATCGATCCAGAAAACCGCATGCGCATGAAAACCATGATCAGCCGTCCATTCAATCACCCAGAAGAAGCCAACGATATTTTCAAATTGTTCCACCTGCTCCAGCAGCATACGCAACTGCAATTCAAGCCAGCGATGATCAGGTTGTAAGAAATCAGGCGTATCTTTCCTGTAGAAGAAATCCATGCGTAAGGCCCGCAGGCAGGAATAGCGTGCCATCATTTGATTGATGTGATTGTCAAGTAAAGCGGTAAAAAACCAGTTTGGTGTGTAAGATTTAGGCATGTTGATGACTCCTGAAAGTTAATGATGTTTTAAGCTCTGTGAACGAATTAATGCTTTCGCTCATAATCAGATCTAAAACGGTAATAACTTACAGATGGTATTTATCAGGCATGCTGTAACAGAATGGATACGACGGATTATTAACGACACACAGCGTTGTGCTGAAGGGTATGAGTTATCTGATGGCATTGTCTATAGAGATGAGATAAACGAGGTGCGAAGAAAATACAGATTCAATACAACACAGTGAAATACTAGACTGGCCCCCTGAAATACCAGACAGTAGATGTATCTTAAAATAAGAGGTAGGCTTGGATATATGTCTAACACTAGTTCTAATTTTGAGATTGCTGGCGTTTTGTTAGGAAAAGAGGTGCGTAAACGTAAAACACCTCAGAAAAAAAATCGCAATTATTCAACAGACTATGGAGCCTGGCATGACTGTGTCCCACGTGGCACGTTTGCATGGCATTCAGCCCAGCCTGTTGTTTAAGTGGAAAAAACAATACCTGGAAGGAAGCCTCACTGCTGTTGCTGCCGGTGAAGACGTTGTTCCTGCTTCTGAACTGGCCGCTGCGATAAAGCAGATTAATCAGCTTCAGCGTTTACTGGGCAAGAAAACAATGGAAGTTGAGATCCTCAAAGAAGCGGTGGAGTACGCACAATCGCGAAAATGGATAGCGCATGTGCCCTTGTTACCTTCGGACAAGGAATAGCTCCGGTAAGCCGTGTTCTGGGCGTGTCGCGTGCGCAGCTAACATTACGGATGAAGGCATCTGATAACAAGCCAGATAAACGGCGTCAGAGACGCGATGAGGCTGCGGATGCAGAAGTCTTATCGCGCATCCTGGATATCATTGGCGATATGCCAGCATATGGGTATCGCCGTGTCTGGGCGATACTCAGACGGCAGTCCCGAAATGAAGGCTTGCCGTTCGTGAATGCAAAGCGCGTTTACCGAATAATGAGCGAAAACAGCCTGTTGTTGTTACATGACAAACCATCACGGCTGCAGCGGGAACATAAAGGCCGAATATCGGTGAAGGAAAGCGACCAGCGTTGGTGTTCTGATGGCTTCGAGTTCGGTTGTGATGATGGCGAAAAAGTCCGGGTTACGTTCGCCCTGGACTGTTGTGATCGTGAAGCCATCGACTGGGCAGCCAGTACGGGAGGTTACGATAAAGCGACAGTACAGGATGTGATGTCAGGAGCGATAGAAAAAGGCTTTGGCGATAAAGTGCCGGAAGAGCCCATCCAGTGGCTGACAGATAACGGTTCAGCGTACAGAGCGCATGAAACACGGCAGTTCGCCAGAGAGCTGAATCTGGAGCCCTGCACGACGGCAGTCAGCAGTCCTCAGAGTAATGGAATGGCAGACGGTTCGTGAAAACGATGAAGGAAGACTACATCGCGTTCATGCCGAAACCGAATGTAAGAACGGCAGTGCATAACCTTGCAGTAGCGATCGAGCATTACAATGAAAACCATCCGCACAGTGCGTTGGGTTATCGCTCTCCGCGAGAATATCGACGTCAGCGGGTAACGTTAACTTAAGATACATCCACTGTCTGGCATTTCAAGGGGTGGCTCAAGTTTTTTCAGACAGTTGAACTAGTATACCAATACATTCTTGTTCAGCATCAATGATACATGCTTGGTATGTCGGAAAGAAAACAGATGCTTGTTTTACGATATATCCACAGCCATAACATTGATACCATTTCCAGCCTTTTTCCTGAATGTAGGAAATATGTAGAAAAAGTGGCAAGACTGATTCGTCTGAGTACCCCTGTTTTTTAGCATTTTCAATGCATAACAATTGCGAATTATATGCGTTATCTGATTGAGACAAAAGATATCCATTTTTCTCATGACAACACCATCTCCATTTATTGTCATCAGTTTTATAAAATTTCCATATTAATCTCTGATTGCCAGATATCTTATAAATCATAATATGCTCCACTCCCCAGGGAAACGACCCTGGGGAAGGTAATTAGTGCTCTTTTATATATGCGGCTCTGTGACGTTCAAGTTCAATTGCACCACGATGTGATAACCAGCAAAAAATGATGCAACAAATAATACCGCAGCCAAGAAGATAAAATCCGCCATGCCAGCCAATATGATCGACCATAATACCAAACAGGCTGGTGCCCAGAGATGCACCGAAGATATAGCTCATAAAACCACGTAAACCTACCGCGGAGCCAACAGCAAAGCTGGGCACGATCTCCATAGTCTGAACGGAAGCCAGAAATTGTGGAACGTAAATCAGACAACCAACAATGGCAGCAAAAATTGTCACCATAAACAACGATTCACTTTTCCAGTAGCCAATCAGGCAAATGAAAATCAGCGCCATACAAATCATCGCCAATGGCATACGACGCCCTTTAAACAGTTTGTCTGACAACCAACCGGCAAGTAGCGTGGAAGGGATCGCGGCCCATTCAAAAAATAAAAATGCGACGCTCATTTGTTCTTTTGAAAAATGTTTCACCGTCAGCAGATAAATAGGCAACCAGCTAATCATCCCGAAGCGCACCATGTATACAAATACGTCAACCAGTGAGACATACCAGGCATTTTTATTGCGTAATACATAAGTGCAGAAAATCTGAAAGGCGCTCATGTTTTCTGGTGCTTTTACCGTCTGTCGGGTATTCAGGACGACTTTTTCTTCCGGCATCATCTCTTCCAGAGAGGGTAGACCTTCCTGATGTGGGGAACCTTTACCGAGAATCAGCACAATTACCGCAAAAACGATGGCCACGCAGGCCGGAACGATATAACTCGCACTTTGCCAGTGCTCGCTGCCGAGTAGGGCAAAAGCGGCACCAACAATCGGTGCAACAATACCACCACCGATGTTATGAGAGATATTCCAGAAAGCACCAACCCGACCACGCTCCCGGCGAGGGAACCAGTTAGCAATAGTGATGAAAGAAGGACCAACGCCCATTCCCTGGAAAAGACCATTCAGAATAACCAATGCCGCAAAAATCCAGAATGCGGTGCTGAATCCCAGGCCAACGTTAACGATGGCACATAACACCAGCCCACACGCCATAAAGACTTTCGGACTGGCTTTATCGGCAAGGCTACTCATCACTCCTTTGCTGATACCATAGGCGATAAGCATACAGCTACTCAGTACGCCAATTTGTGTGGCGCTGAGATCTAATTGCTCTTTAAGATAAGGCGTTGATAAGGTGAAATTATTACGCACGATATAGTATGCAAGATACCCCAGAAATACGCTAAGTAACGCCTGCATACGATAGCGACGATATGTCACCTGAATTTTCTCCGCCGGAACACTATCCGCCGCTTGCCCCGTTTTAAATATTGATAACATGTCTTCACCTGTATTTTATATTGATATGAACATCAGGAGTATTCTGACAATGAGAGTTATATAATTGAGATGAAATATCAAACTGAAAAAATGTGTCACAATTGACACAAAATAATAAAATCAAAGCCTGTTTTTGACCCATTTTATTGATGCATAGACAGGGCAGATTTATGCTTTATCTGGTTTGTTGTTAGCATGTGCGGATATTAACAAATCTCATGCTGATTATCGGGTAATCTCTGATTAATATATTAACGGTCTCTTTGAACAGACGTGTTATCAGACGAAGTGTCTGAAACGGGTAATTTTTGTCTCAATGCGATTTTTGCGGTGTATTAATATTTATGACCTGGATCACAAACCGATTCTTTAGTTGGTGCGAAATCGGCATCAAAACCATGATTCTTTTACTGTTGTTGATGGATGTCGGGGCCGTCAGGGCTCAACGAAATGAACTGGTGATGGCCACCACATTCTCACCCGGAGCTATCGCGTGGATAATACAGCGCTGGCAAACAGAGCCTGAGTCGGTAATGATCCGTACGCTTAACCGCACCAGTGCCTCACTGGAACAGTTGCTTGATACGGCCAACGTAGAAAACGTCGATCTGATCCTGACTTCATCACCAATGCTGCTCCAGCACCTTCAGGAGCACCAGAAACTGGCCCCGTTTGATGATGCACCCGCAGAAAGCCAAAACCTGGTGCCGGAGTCGATCCGTGCAACCTCCGTTGCAGTAGCAATATCAGGTTTTGGTCTGCTTATTAATCGTCCTGCGCTTTCTGTAAAACACCTTCCTGCCCCTGCTGACTGGGACGATCTTGCTTTGCCGATCTATCAGGACGCTTTATTGATGAGTAGTCCGTCGCGTTCAGATACTAACCATTTAATGGTTGAGTCATTACTACAGCAAAAAGGCTGGGTGAAAGGATGGGAAACGTTGCTGACAAGTGCAGGAAACCTGGTGACAATCTCCTCCCGCAGTTTTGGCGTAGCCGATAAAATAAAAAGCGGACTCGGCGTTGCCGGCCCCGTTATCGATAACTATGCTAATTTACTGTTAAATGACCCCCATATCTCTTTTACCTATTTCCCCCGGTCTGCGGTATCCCCCACCTACGTTGCAATTCTCAGGAAAAGCCCACACGCCGATGCAGCCCGTCGCTTTATTCACTACCTGTTAAGTCCGAAAGGACAGCGTATTCTGGCCGATGCCAATACAGGAAAATATCCGGTGACACCACTTGCCGCAGACAATCCGCGGGCAACGCAACAACAGCTCCTGATGAATCAACCCCCGCTGAATTATCACCTTATCCTGAAACGTCAGCGTCTGGTGCAGCGCTTGTTTGATACGGCAATTAGCTTTCGGTTCGCACAGCTAAAAGATGCCTGGCGAGCGCTGCACAGTACCGAGGCACGCCTGAAGAAACCATTACCAGAAATACGTGCACTGTTAACACAAATGCCAGTTGCAGCGGCCAGTAGTGAAGATCCCGTCTGGCTGGCACAGTTCGATAACAAAAGCTTTGCCGAGCAGCAAATGATGGAATGGCAACTCTGGTTTCTGAATAACCAGCGCCTGGCGATAAAAAAACTGGAAGAGCTGAAATGAAAAACATAACGCTGTGGCAGCGTTTAAGACAGGTCAGTATCAGTACCAGCTTACGTTGCGCATTTCTGATGGGGGCACTTCTGACCCTGATTGTCAGTAGTGTCAGTCTGTATTCATGGCATGAACAAAGCTCACAAATTCGTTACTCGCTGGATAAGTATTTTCCCCGTATTCACTCTGCTTTCCTTATTGAAGGGAACCTGAATCTGGTGGTAGACCAGCTAAATGAATTTTTGCAGGCTCCCAACACCACGGTGCGATTGCAACTTCGTACCCAGATTATTCAGCATCTCGACACCATAGAACGGCTTAGTAGGGGACTGTCATCCCGGGAACGCCAACAACTGACGGTCATTTTGCAGGACAGTCGATCACTGTTATCCGAGTTGGATCGTGCGCTTTACAACATGTTTTTACTACGGGAAAAGGTGAGTGAGCTATCAGCGCGGATTGACTGGTTACACGATGATTTTACTACCGAGCTTAATTCTTTAGTGCAGGATTTCACCTGGCAGCAGGGAACGCTGCTGGATCAAATCGCCTCCCGACAGGGCGATACGGCGCAATACCTGAAGCGATCTCGTGAAGTGCAAAATGAACAGCAGCAGGTTTATACCCTGGCACGCATTGAAAATCAGATTGTTGACGATCTGCGTGACAGACTCAATGAGCTCAAATCAGGACGTGATGACGACATACAGGTGGAAACTCATCTCCGTTATTTTGAAAATCTGAAAAAAACGGCAGATGAAAATATACGTATGCTGGATGACTGGCCTGGCACCATTACCCTGAGGCAGACCATCGATGAATTGCTGGATATGGGAATCGTAAAAAACAAAATGCCGGATACGATGCGTGAATATGTCGCCGCCCAAAAAGCCTTAGAGGATGCCAGTCGCACCAGGGAAGCGACACAGGGTCGCTTCAGAACGTTACTGGAAGCGCAGCTTGGCAGTACTCATCAACAAATGCAGATGTTTAATCAACGAATGGAACAAATTGTTCACGTTAGCGGTGGGCTGATCCTGGTGGCGACAGCACTGGCGTTACTGCTTGCATGGGTATTCAACCATTATTTTATCCGCTCACGGTTGGTGAAACGCTTTACCCTACTGAATCAGGCCGTTGTGCAAATTGGTCTGGGAGGCACGGAAACGACTATTCCAGTTTATGGGAATGATGAACTGGGGAGAATTGCAGGATTATTACGCCATACTCTCGGCCAACTCAATGTGCAAAAACAGCAACTTGAACAAGAAATTACCGATCGTAAGGTGATAGAAGCCGATCTGCGTGCCACCCAGGACGAACTGATTCAGACAGCAAAGTTGGCGGTAGTCGGGCAAACGATGACCACGCTGGCCCACGAGATCAATCAGCCGCTAAATGCGCTGTCAATGTATCTGTTTACAGCCCGCAGGGCCATTGAACAGACCCAGAAAGAACAGGCCAGCATGATGCTTGGTAAAGCCGAAGGGGTGATTAGTCGTATTGACGCCATTATCCGTTCACTACGGCAGTTTACCCGGCGCGCCGAACTGGAAACATCACTCCATGCCGTTGATTTAGCACAGATGTTCAGTGCGGCCTGGGAACTTCTGGCCATGCGTCATCGCTCTCTGCAAGCTACGCTTGTTCTGCCGCAAGGTACAGCCACAGTTTCAGGTGATGAGGTCAGAACCCAGCAGGTACTGGTTAACGTACTGGCGAATGCGCTTGATGTTTGTGGGCAAGGCGCTGTCATTACCGTTAACTGGCAAATGCAGGGTAAAACGCTGAACGTATTCATTGGCGATAATGGCCCGGGCTGGCCTGAGGCATTGTTGCCTTCGTTATTGAAGCCGTTTACCACCAGTAAAGAAGTAGGACTGGGTATTGGTCTTTCAATTTGTGTGTCGTTGATGGAGCAAATGAAAGGGGAATTGCGGCTGGCATCAACGATGACCAGGAATGCCTGTGTGGTACTGCAATTCAGACTAACGGATGTGGAAGATGCTAAGTAGTGAATATTCGATTCTGCTGATTGATGATGATGCTGACGTGCTGGACGCCTACACACAGTTACTTGAACAGTCGGGCTATCGTGTTTTTGCCTGTAACAATCCTTTTGAGGCGCAGGCGTGGATACAACCAGACTGGCCAGGCATTGTGCTAAGTGATGTGTGTATGCCTGGCTGCTCTGGTATCGATTTGATGATGTTATTCCACCAGGATGATCAACAGCTCCCCATTCTGCTTATCACCGGGCACGGCGATGTGCCAATGGCAGTTGATGCGGTGAAAAAAGGCGCGTGGGATTTTTTGCAAAAACCGGTCGATCCCGGCAAATTGCTTTCTCTGGTTGAAGAGGCACTACGCCAGCGTCAATCAATCATTGCGCGTCGTCAGTATTGCCAACAGACATTGCAGGTGGAGTTGATAGGGAGAAGTGAATGGATAAATCAGTATCGGCGACGTTTACAGCAGTTGTCTGAGACAGATATTGCCGTCTGGCTCTACGGTGCCCCTGGCACAGGACGGATGACCGGTGCACGTTATCTGCACCAATTTGGACGTAATGCACAAGGCGAATTTGTCTACCGCGAGCTGACACCAGACAATGCACCACAGCTTAATGATTTCATTGCGCTGGCTCAGGGGGGAACATTAGTGCTCAGCCATCCTGAACACCTGACGCGTGAACAGCAGTACCATCTGGTTCAGTTACAAAGCCAGGAACACAGACCTTTTCGCCTGATTGGTATTGGAGACACCTCGCTGGTCGAGCTGGCCGCCAGCAACCATATCATCGCGGAGCTCTATTACTGCTTTGCAATGACACAAATCGCTTGCCTGCCATTAACTCAACGCCCCGACGATATTGAACCACTGTTTCGCCATTACCTTTGTAAAGCATGTCAACGGCTTAACCATCCTGTTCCGGAAGTGGGAAAAGAGATGCTCAAAGAGATGATGCGCCGCATGTGGCCAAATAATGTGCGAGAGCTGGCCAATGCAGCAGAACTATTTACTGTAGGAGTATTACCGCTGGCAGAAACAGCAAATCCGTTGATGCACGTCGGAACCCCGACACCGCTTGACAGACGAGTGGAGGACGCTGAGCGACAGATAATCACAGAGGC
The DNA here is from genome assembly GCF_003697165.2 of Escherichia coli DSM 30083 = JCM 1649 = ATCC 11775. Classification (GTDB taxonomy): domain Bacteria; phylum Pseudomonadota; class Gammaproteobacteria; order Enterobacterales; family Enterobacteriaceae; genus Escherichia; species Escherichia coli. The sequence continues at coordinate 842,800 of NZ_CP033092.2, read as the reverse complement.
GCTTAATATCCATCAGGGGCGTATCAATGAGGTTGCTGAATATTTACAAATCCCACGGAAAAAACTCTATCTCAGAATGAAAAAATACGGTCTTAGTAAGGAGCATTATAAAATTTAACCATCAGACTTGTGCGCTTGTTCATAATGTTATGTCATTGCCTGATGTTGATAAAAAGACGGACGCTCCCCCTGTAAGACCTGTCTCTTATACACAAGTCCCCACCCGGGGATTTGTGATGTCTGTCAGTCTGCTTTAGGGGGGGCTCTTTCCATCCGGTACTTTCCTTCCTCCCCGGTAGCCATTTTTTGAACTTTTTCTTCACCCGTTGATCTTCTCTTATATTTCATTTTATTCGACTCTGTTATGGTACTTTCTGATTGTTATTCATGGGCTAACGAGCAGTTTGGACATGCCCGTCTCGATGATCCGCGTAGTACACGACGCCTTGTATCACTGGCCTCTTCTCTCGCTCATGCCAGGTCGTGATCGATTCAGATGCCATTTTGCACCTTCAGAATTTGAGCTTGCTGCAGTTGTTCCTGATAAGGATCTGGATAAATATGACGAGTATTTACCAGAGTCTTTGCTTGCGAAAGGGTAGGGGGCAAAGGCGTATGATATAGAAAGAACGAGCATCTGGTTGCTGAAACACCTTCAGTGGACTGGATATATAGTCAGTGTATAAATGCTTGTTTATACCCTTATTTTTTTACTTACCTGTGGACTTACTTGGCTTTAGTCCCGGAGTATTGCCAGGAGTATCTTTATTATCGCGTCGGCGTTGATCCGGTTTTCCTACCGACTTAGCAATTGGTTTTGGACCTGGTTTAAGACCCATGATAGTTATCCTTCGAGATGTAAGAGGAATGCCCTCAACATTGGTATATTCTATACTGAGAAATTTTTCAATGGAAATGTTCAACGGCCGAATGATTAACTTGATATTGTGAGCAATATCTTTTTTTGGCACAGAGCGAACCGTTAGATTGCGCGTATTTTTATGGAAGGAGATCATCCAATAACGGTTACTCACCGATCTTCTTCATGGTAATACGCACCTGTTTTATTAACATATAGAAAAATTACTCCGGCATGTTTTATCTTTTTGAAATCAGGACATTTACCAGATCACTTAAAACTCTCTTTTGTTCTTCATCCTGAAGATATTGAATCCGGAATTTAATCTCTTCTGCCACCCGTCTTGTATCGGACTCATTAAGTATTTTTGTTATTCGCTGTCTCTGATGTTCAGGCTGGTCTTCCATATTTCGTAAAACCAGATGAAATAATATATCATAAAGTGCGCAATGCCATGAATAACCATCATTGGTTAAAATAAGCTCCCAAACCCGCTCCTGCTCGGCAATAAGCTGCAGAACAAAGGACTCAACCTGTTCTGTTTGTTCGGGGACAACACGGTATAGCGGAGCAATCACAGCAAAAGACAGTTCATTTAACCAGGATTCCGCTTCCTTCTCGCTCCTGAACGATGGACAGTTTTGTATTCTTCGTTCGTATTCACGGGTAATCTGCTCCAGAATATCCTCCGGCGGTGTCAGCCACTTATTCCTGAGCAATACACTGGTTGATGGATGACAGCTGGCTATTTCAGCAATAATTTCACGTAATGTCTCCGGGCTGAACTTCTTCAGCTGATTGTAGTGCTCCCGGGTAAAACCATGTTCATCGCATAAAAGTTGCCATGTCATTGACACACTGTCCGCCATATCTTTCTTCATCATTAATACCTGTTACCTGAATATCAACAGACCGGTGTACCTTTTCTGAATATCTCCCCGGACGGGCTGGCAATCCCCATTCGCCTCAGCGTGGCATCTGCAGCTTTCGCCACTTCGCTGATATCCAGCTTTTCAGGTAGCGGCGGGGACGATATCTGCGCCAGACAATAATTCCGGCGCAACAACAACCACTCCCGTTGTGCTTCTGTACATTCAACATTTCCCATAACAAAAAGCCAGCGGGCAGAAGCTCTGCGCCAGCAACCCGCCGCCTCCAGCTTCTGTGCAACCATGTCTTCCACGACTTCCGGGGTACTATTTTTCCTGCTCAAAACATCAACTCACTGAAATAATACTCATATATGACGGTCTCAGCGAACCGTCCATGCCGGGCTGAAATCCTCTTCCTGAAACAACTCCGTCAGTCCGCTAATCTGTTTCAGCCTCAGCACTTCATCCTGGTCCATCCCCAGGCTCTGTACCAATGCGTTCATCCGTCCAGCCCAGGCGTGACAGGTCCCTGACAATATCAGACATTGAGGTTATCTGGTGTTTACCCCTGGCCCGGTTATGCCGTATGGTGGCCGCCATACGTGTGGCCTGTCCCTTTCTTTCCGGATTAATACAGGCCACTGGCAACCAGCCTTTCAGGCGTTTTCCTGTACCTGCTTCCCTGCCCAGTAACTGACGATGAAAACCATCCACCACCAGATAGGGGTTCTTCTCCGCCGACACCACCACGGGTTGGGTGAAACCATCTTTCTCCAGTGACTGCTTCAGCAGTTTCTTCTCACCCGGCGCCATGACATTGGGGTTATAATCGTTGGCCACCACCTCATCTGCTTTCACCCACAGCACACAGTCCACAGGCTCCTGTGCAAAAGGGCTGACTTCATGAAGTACCCTGCGCAGATGATTCAGAGCCTGTATAGTCTCTTTTTCTGATCGTTCCTGGCTGAAGTACTGACGAATCATGTCACTCAGTACCTCCACTTCAGGTGTCACAGAATCCCCCATTCATTCCTCCTTTCCTTCATACGCTGCAGGTAACGTTCATAGTGCCGGGGTTTGTTCGGGCTGAAGGACAGCGTCCGGCACCAGAAATCATTCTTTATAAGAGTCTTACAGATACGTCGCCAGGACGGGATATCCCGGCAGCCCAGGTCATTCTCCTGTTCATCGGGAATGTCATCCGGGAAGCCCCGCGTCTGATACCAGCGCAGATAGACAGCTATCTTGTTGCGGTAATGTTCTGCTGTTCTTTCCGGCATCACATCCAGCAGAAACATCGCGTAGCTGCGCCAGGTATGATGGGCTGGTTTTGATATGCGCTTGCGCAGGGCAAAATAAGCACCGCTTTCATTGGCATAAAGTGCCCCGCTGGCAGCCCCTGATACCCGCTCACACATCCTGGCCCAGGTATCCGGCTCCAGAACATGGTAAAGCCACAGTCCCTTACGTTGTTCAGGACCAAAAGGTTCACAGACACGCATGTTGCGTAACGGTACGCCGGCACGGTACATCAGGTCATACAGGGGATTGTAGATGGCACGGGTTCTGGTGTGATATATCCAGATATCACGAGTTTTCCAGTCATACAGTGGATACATGGTGTAGTAAAACCCTTCAGGCGATGCCGTGGTCCAGGGCTTATCATCGGCGTATCTCAGTTTGCGCTGGGACACCAGTCCCATGAACCGGTTAAGGGACTCATCCGCACGGACACCGGTCAGTACTGCCACACCACATTTATTGTCTGCAAACCAGGAAGAAAATGCCGGAACAAATTCTTCAAACGTCATGGCATACCGATAAAATGGGAAATACGTCATGTCTGTAATGGCCTCTTCCGGTGGCTGGCGAACCCAGGTCACTCCTGGCTCCCAGCATATCCACTCCGGCTGAAACTGCGAGACGCCGTTTACCGTGGTCAGGGGAAGTGCCACCCAGTAAAAGGTTTCCGTCACATCATGGTACATTTCCCGCATCTTCTGAATATGTTCAATGGTGCACTGGTACTGAGCCTCCCAGTCAATAAACAGTACAGAGAAACGACGTTTTTTCCTGCGGGCCACATCAGCCAAAAGATGGAAAAGCACGGTGGAATCTTTACCCCCGGAAAAAGAGAGACAAACTGATGGAAATGTTTCAAAAATCCACTCAATACGAGCAATTGCTGCACGCAGAACATTCTCTCCAGTAAGGACTTTCTCCGTTAATAAATTATCATTCATTTATTTTTACTTTATGCAAAAGAAACCCGTTGATATCTCCAATACATAGCAACAAACATTAAATAATATTTAATTAATTATTACAGAGATCGTTTTTACCCTTATATATAAAGTAAGCTACATACATAAATTTTTTCAATAAGAGATTTTTATTGCTGATACTGGCACTGTAACAATCCCAGTAAGAGAACGATTAATAACCACCCACTCATGTGGTTCAACCAGCCAGGAGTTTACATGTTCTGAATCAATAAAATCATGGCAATATAATATATCTGAAGCAGGTATATCCAATTCCAGTTTAACACGTCCGTGATATTCATTCGCATCATTAAAAGAATTCAATATATCCATCTCAAAAGAAATTACCCCCTCCCCCCTCATCTCTGCTGTTTCTTTTAACTCAGCAATCATATCTGCATACCTGCCATTAAGTTTCCTGCCTAACTGGACAGTTGTAATTTTCTTTTCGTTGCAGCATCGCTGAGTATGTTCATATATAGCCATCACTTCCCGGCAAATACAATCAACTTCTATATCACTCAAAGAATTATATATATCCATAACTTTTCTCTCATAACGCAAAAAACGATTAAATATACGATAATGAGAGAGCAAATCAGGATTTATTACTTTTATTAAAAATAAAGTTAATAAAACATAACCTATCTGTTTGCTACCATTAAACCCAATAAAATCACTTACCACATCTCCTTTCAATCTACCTGTTCCGATACAACGAGCTAACAATTCACTCCTGACATTATATTTACCATTCATATTCGCCACACTATCCTGAACAACAAATGATCACCAAAATGCGTTTAAATACCCTACAAACAAACTATCTCACTGAATAAATTGCAACACTTCCCCTTCCACAACGTCCTAAAGGCTTTATATAAAAACAGCAAAAACGAATTAGTTATGCAAAGTCATTTATATGAAACCCAGCCATTAACCAATGTTATAATCAGCATCCCATAACGCGAACATTATCACTTTCACCATTATTTTTTGCCCATATTTTTAATTGTTCCATGAGTTGAGCATTAAAATCATCATCGGGTTCAAAGTCATCAGGATCATAACACTCCCCTTCAAACAAATTAATTATAAGATTTTGAATCTTTTCTTTTAATTTTTCATCGCGCGAAATTCGATTAAATGCTGTATAGGGTTTATCTTTCCCCAACTCCTCACCACCTAAAAAACGCTCAAAATCGGGGGCACTCCAACGATGATATACTTTTTTCCCATTATTCCTGCATTTTATAATCTCATTTCTAATGATCGTATTAAGCGTCCATGAACCATTATTCGAACCATCTCTACGATAAGGCCAATCAATATCATGTACAATCCCAAAATCTGCTTTAAAATGATTTAACATCTTTATCAAAGGAACCAGAACCGCCTTACCTCTGGCTCTGACAATACTTACCTTACCTGACATCTCATGTTTTTCTTTAGTGATTGCTGAAATAAATGCCGCATGTTCAGTATCACCTTCAACAATAATTGGATAACTCCCAAAAAATATTTCAGCAAAACCAATATCTGTAAGTTGTAGTGCCTGTAAATTATCTTTCTCATCAAGTGAGAAGTTAGCTTCATCAGCCACATACAAGCGTGGAGAAAGTGATTTCCCATCTGTTGAACGTTGCATACGAGCAATCGTAGTATGATCCTCAAGAGGGTTTATAAAGTATGGTGAATGAGTTGTTAATAGCACCTGCCAATCTGGATGTTTACCAAGTTCATAAAGATGCGCTTGCGCCGCTCTGGCAGCCATTGGGTGTAACGCATTTTCTGGCTCATCCATTAAAAGAATATATCCGGGCAAGGCTGGATCGTCTGTATCTTCAGGAACAGGGGCGCCATTTTCAATAGCATCTATTTGTTGTTTCAGAAGATTTATATTTTCACTTTTTACATTTTTCCTCACCTCTTTTTTAAGTTGTTCTCTAAAGGATTTAAGAAGAGCTTCTCGCTTTTCATTTTGTCGGCTAATTTCATTATGAACCTGGAGCATTGCCCAAAAAAGAGCTCGTCTTGCTCCTGTCCCCTGTTGCCCAATGCGAGAGTTTCCCGCAGCCTCTTTGACTAATAAACCAGACCCCTGCTTTAATAAATTGTCTATTTTAAGCTCAGGTGGATTCATTTCAACACTGAGCTGAACACCAAGAGCAGGAAAGACATGTTGAAACCCTGTCTGAATTTGTCGAGAAATAGAAGAAAATCGTTCTTGATGAGGTTCAGCGATCTCATTTACAGCTTTAACCAAAGCTGCTTTAACTTTTGATATTTGTGACTCTTTATTACACTCCAGAGCCTTCAACTCTTTCACTAAGGGAGTCAACGCAAGAGTGAGCAATGTCTCTTCTGTAGTCGCTGCATCATCCAGTGATCTAATTCGCATTGGTCTTGGCAAACGTGATTTAAAAACATTATCGGCTCCACCGGCCTTGCTGTCCTCTGACCAGTCTTCAGTCTGAGGATCCCATGTTTTTCTTGTTGGTTTTCCCGTTTCATCCCAAACCCATAAACTGAACCGCCCCGGGTTTCCTGGAGAGTGTTTTATCTGTGAACTCAGGCTGCCAGATCATTGTTTCCGATGGAAGCATAATAAGCTTTTTCTGCTTCTGCCGGAGGAGTATGGCCCAGCCTTCCCAGCAATCGTCGATTGTTATACCAGTCCACCCACGTTAGTGTGGCCAGTTCCACTTCTGCACGGTTTTTCCAGCTCTTACGGTGTATTACCTCCGCTTTGTAAAGACCATTGATGCTCTCAGCCATCGCGTTGTCATACGAGTCGCCTGTACTCCCTGTTGATGCCAGTAATCCGGCTTCTTTTAGTCGCTCCGTATAGGCCAGTGACACATACTGAGAGCCTTTATCGCTGTGATGGATGGTGCCAGACGGACGACGGGCCCACAACGCCTGCTCCAGCGCATCCAGCACGAATGTCGTTTCCATAGACGATGAGACCCGCCACCCCACGATGTATCCAGCAAACACATCAATGATAAACGCCACATAGACGAAGCCCTGCCATGTGCTGACGTAAGTAAAATCAGCCACCCACAGCTGGTCAGGACGTTCTGCCACGAACTGACGGTTTACGCGGTCACCTGTGGCAACGGTTTTCCGGCTGACGGTAGTGCGGACCTTTTTACCCCGGAGAACACCGGCAAGTCCCATAACCGCCATGAGGCGCGCCACTGTACATCTGGCCACCCTGATTCCTTCCCGTAACAACTGACGCCAGACTTTACGCACACCGTACACCTGATGATTTTCATCGTATACGCGCTGTATCTCTCTCTTCAGCCAGTCATCGCGCTGCGCACGGGTACAGCGTTTATCAGGATGATGCCGCTGCTGCTGACAGTGGTAATACGTTGACGGGGCAATATGCAGTTCACTGCATACCGGTCCGACCCCGTACTGCTCACGCAGCTTATCCAGCAGTGGCATTATTTTTTCCAGAGGCGGTCGAACTCCGCCTTCGCAAAATAAGCGGAAGCCTGGCGAAGGATATTGTTACTGCGGTGCAGTTCACGATTTTCACGTTCCAGCTCTTTCAGACGCTGACGTTCAGCGGTGGTAAGCCCACCATCACCGCCTCCGGTATCCCGCTCATACTGGCGAACCCAGACACGCAGAGTCTCCGGCGTACAGCCAGTCTTTGGAGCAATGGAACAAATTGCCGCCCATTGTGAGTCATATTCGCCCTGACTTTCCAGAACCATACGAACTGCCCGTTGACGGACTTCGGGGGAAAAAAGTGTTTTTTTAGTCATCCTGTTTACCTCTTTCTCAGGGAATTTAGTCTCCAGGATTCCCGGGGCGGTTCAATCCGGCCAAGCATTAACCGGCAAGGATGGTATCCTAACGCCATTAATCAAACAGTTAACAGAAACCGCTCTGGCCGCTGAACTCGACTCCCATCTGGCTCAGGATGTTGAAGTCAATCGTAAAAATGGTTCCGGAAAAAAGACCATTAAAGCCCCGACTGGCAGCTTTGAGCTGGCAACTCCACGTGATCGTAATAGTTATTTTGAACCCCAACTGGTGAAGAAGCACCAGACCACGTTGTCTGATGAGCTCGAGCGCAAGATCATTCGCCTGTTCGCGCTGGGGATGAGCTACCAGGATATCAGCCGGGAGATCGAAGATTTATATGCCTTCAGTGTTTCCACGGCTACCATCAGTGCGGTTACCGATAAAGTCATTCCTGAGTTAAAACAGTGGCAGTAGCGCCCGCTGGAAAAGGTTTATCCCTTCGTCTGGCTGGACGCCATTCACTATAAAATCCGCGAAGATGGGTGTTATCAGAGCAAGGCAGTTTATACCGTACTGGCGCTGAATCTGGAAGGCAAAAAAGAAGTCCTGGGCCTGTATTTGTCGGAAAGCGAAGGCGCTAACTTCTGGCTGTCAGTATTAAGTGATCTGCAAAACCGTGGCGTTGAAGACATTCTGATTGCCTGCGTGGATGGGCTGACCGGCTTCCCTGAAGCGATAAACAGCATTTATCCGCAGACAGAGGTACAGTTGTGCGTCATTCACCAGATACGTAACTCGATTAAATATGTGGCGTCAAAACACCATAAAGCGTTCATGGCCGACCTGAAGCCAGTGTATCGTGCGGTGTCAAAAGAAGCAGCGGAAACGGCGCTGGATGAGCTGGAAGCGAAACGGGGGCAGCAATATCCGGTGGTGCTCCAGTCCTGGCGCCGCAAGAGGGAAAATCTGTCAGCGTACTTCCGCTATCCGGCGAATATCCGCAAGGTGATCTACACAACCAACGCGATAGAATCAGTCCACCGCAAGTTCAGGAAACTGACCAAAACCTAAAGGTGCTTTCCCGAATGAAAACAGCCTGTTGAAGCTACTTTATCTGGGACTGATGAACGCACAGGAGAAATGGACAATGCCCATCCAAAGCTGGAATTTGACATTGTCGCAGTTAGCCATTTATTTTGAAGGGCGGCTGAATAATGTGATGACGCTGTAGAATTTTTAACGTGACACAGAATTCTGAACGCTCTCAAATTAAAATCATCGATATTTAACAAGTTTAAATTATTAAGATTATTTTAATCAAGATTAAAAGCATTACAACCTGGAAACTGACATTACTGATTACTACACTGGTACCTGAGGCTCACGGCCTCAGGTTGTCTTTATATACTCTCAGAAGGATACTCTTACATTAGCCCAATAACGGCGTCCTTCATCGACCTGCCAGTTACCATCAATGGTATCGATATCCTCGCTCTTTCTGTCTGTGACGTTAAGAACGGCAAAATTAATCAGCGTGTCTGGCAGAATCAGGTAATTTAGACCAATATCCATAGATGTGAATCCATTACGAACGCGGGGAACCTTAGCACCATTTCTTTGTGCTGCCCAGATTTGTTTTCCCGTATAATTCAGAGATGAATAAAATGTAATATCCTGAGTGTAATCCCATTCCAGTTTTGCATTGGCTGCATGTCTGGGAGTTCTTTCCAGAGGTTCCCCTTTCAGCGACTTGCCATTGAGACTTTCGTCATCACTTTTTCGACGAGAGTCAGTAAATGTATAGTTTGCAGATACATGCCATTTATCATACACAGGAATCTGAGTTGCAAGCTCCACCCCTCTGATATTTGCCTCACCTACATTATCATAAATAAAAGTGTTTAACCCGGTGACTGGATCTTTTGTACCTATATCGTAACTGGTCAACTTATTTTTAAAATCAGTATTAAACAGCGTCGCGCTCGCCGAAAAACCACTATCATTACTATAAATAATACCGATCTCTTCGGTTACACTGGTCTCCGGTTTCAGGTCCCTGTTTCCATACATAATAGAGGCACCACCCTGCGTCAGTGTTCCAAATCCAGGACTCACCTCACGAATTGAAGGAGCCCGAAATGCTTTTGCGATCCCCCCTTTGAGTGTGAGATTATCGGTCAGGTTATAAACAGCGTACAATCTTGGATTCCAGTAACTGCCATAGATTTCATGATTATCGAGACGCAGTCCTCCAGTCAGGGCGAGAGAATCCGTTGCTGCATATTCATTTTCTATAAAAACAGCTTTCTGTTTAATTGAAACAGACTGTGTTTCTGTCGTTTTTTTACCCGTGGCTGAGTCATCACGGAGCTCTGCATGCTGAAATTGACCTCCGATGGTCAGTACATTTTCCGGCAGAAATGCCGTCACTTTTGCATCTATGATTGTGTTGGTTATTTCCGGTTTTCTTGACTCGTAATTAAGATCCCAATGATTATATTTATCTTTTTTACCTGATTTAACCTCACGAATAACTTTCTCCTGATAAACAGCAATTTCAGGATGCAGTATTTCGCCCTGGGCATTCCATGCTGCTACCCAGTGACTACGTGAATTATGCGTTTCTCTTTTACTGTTTGGTTGTTTAAGATTTCCCCGCATAGTCCAGGCATCGAGAGACTCACCTGGTGTTAATGTATGCACCTGGTTATTTTTTCCATATTCAAAAACAAACTTCTGGCTTTCAGTCGGAGTAAACTGGAGCGTTGCCGTTATATTCTTATTATCTTTTGCCGGTGTTCCCTGAGAGATACTATCTTCCTTGCGATAGTTCATTCCTCCATATAGCTGAAGACCAAGTTTATCCTTAATCAATGGGCCTGACAGATAGAAGTCATTTGTGGTTGAGTTACCAAATTTCCCATGTTCCTGAATAATCCCCCCAAGTCCAAGTACGCCATCCCATGTTTGGTTATTAACTGGTTTGGTTATGATATTAATGACCCCTCCGATGGCATCAGAACCATACAGGGAAGACATAGGGCCACGGATCACTTCAATGCGTTCAATTGCTTCCACAGGAGGGATAAATCCGGCTTCAAAACCGCCGCTGCCGTTTGGTCTGGATTCCCGACCGCTCTGACGTCGTCCATCGACCAGAATCAGCGTGTAATCGCCACTTAGACCACGTATACTGATATCCGGTTTTTCATTCCCACCAGTGATACTAATCCCTTCAACATCTTTTACTGCATCGACCAGATCTGAAACCGGTTTTTTTTGCAGTTGTTCTGAAGTAATGACTGAGACACTGGCCGGGGCATTTCTGAGCTGCTGAGTGAACCCGGAGGCAGTAACAACAAGCGTATCTTCTTTTTTATCAGAACTGGCATAACCTGATGATATAACTGCAGAACACATCACGGCAATGCCCGGAGCAATGATATATTTGTTCTTCATAAATTTCCCTTTGCCAAAGGCGTAATGATAATGATTTGCGTTAGCAAAGAGGAAATTTACAATGAACAGAAAAGAAGGTAAATCACATTTCGCTCATTCAGTTAATATTTTCGAATAATTTCCTGAACATGCCAGACTTGATGAGAACAGCAGAACAGCAGAACAGCCCCTTTCTCCGGGGAACTCTTTACTACATAATTTATAGTCCTGTCGAAGATGTAAGCTCTTTCATCTGGATATCTCCATCAACAACATTCCAGTAGAGCACACGAGAGCGACAGGGGACTGGCGTTATTTATTACGGTATGCTTGTCTGATTTGGTAGAAAATAAAAATGGGCGACTGACCAGATATGGGAGTCTCCGGTCAGTCATTCGCTTGTAGATGCAGGACATAAGCGAACCAGGGCCCACTGCTTGTGCGCAAAAGCAAGGAGAGTTTACCCTAGCAGATTGAGTTACACCAGATCATCACCTCACTGACCAGTCAGAAATTCCGACTCATCTTCCACCACTAAACCTGCTCCATCCCAGTCCTGAACCTTCCCTCGCCAGCAGCCAGGATCGTACGGTTCACCACCATCCTCTTCCGTGAATGACCGTAAGTGAGCAGCACCAAAATAAATCGGTACTTCCAATAACAGATAGTGAAAGCGTAAGGTGAAATATGAACATGAGAATGGAAGCAGATACATGACTTCAGGACGACTTTTTCAGAAAACGAGCTAAGGGCGTTGGCTGACGCCCTTACTGTGGCATAAGCTCAGGCTCCGGATGCCGTTTTACAGGCTTCTCCTGCCATCCAGTAGACGTCCCGGCCCACGACTGCAACCATAATTACGTTGCCCGGAACCGTTATGCAACTTCGTTTCATATTTTACGAGATAACTGGCTCTGTTCCGGGCTTTCTGCAGCGCTCCCACATCACCACGCTTGATCCAGAGAACAGCGGCTTCACCCGGCTTTTTGTCTGAAGCCTTCCAGGTATCAGAACATCCACCCGACAAAGGCGTGTCATCGGAAGAAGGGCGAGCATCAGACGATGCTGGTTTACGGGAAGGCGTCCACCTGGAAAAATGGACCAGGCCATCGCCTTGCCAGGGCTCAAGATGCAGGGCGCTGCACCATGCCTCCTGGATCATCGTCGCCAGCGAAGACGGTTCGCTGAAATCCCCGATCGAGCACCAGGTATCTTTGTTGAGCAGTAATATCACGTGATAATGTTTCCTGCCATACATCTTGCCGAACTCCCGGCACCAGAAATAACGCAGGCTGGTTGCATGCACACGCTGATTGGCACATCTTTTTTTCCGCTGGTAAGCCTGAATTTTGGCTTTCAGGGATGCAAAAAAACGAGAAATCACCGCTGAATCCGGATCGGGATCCATGATGGTGACAGGCATATACTCAGGGAAACGTAAATCCACTCGGATTAACGAGACGGCACGGTGCTGCGCCAGGGCACTGTCGAGAAGGATGTCAAAACGGGATAACCAGTAAGCATTGTGTATTGGTTGATTCATGATGAGAGATCTCCGTTGATTTGGATTGACTTCACATCATTCATCAACGCGGTAAAACTTTACGGCATCCGGCATTGAGCAATGCTACAACTCTCTGATTAAGAGTGATTGAAACGGAACAAACCATCCCGGAACGAAAAGATAATCCTGCACACAGCAGCAAAACACGCAACAACAGCATGAATGGATTTAAAAACGACATGGACGACGAGAAAAGCCTGAAGGGAAAAGGATCCACAGAACATTCGAACAAAACACCAGAAACGCAACCAGAACGCTTCCTGGCAATGCAAATCAACAACAACACCAAAACCTACAGCTTAACCACACAACTCAATCACAGAGCCGAATAGCGCACTTAAAACCTGTTTACAGATAACCCTGCCACAAGAACAAAGTTCACCAATATCAGAATCGATTTTCTTATCCTGAAAACGTTACTTTTCAACACACCATAAAAACGATTAACCATCGATAACGTAAATCTCATCTGAATCAAAACACCAGAACCAATCATCACGCTTTTTCTGAAAAGAGCCTTATGATAAAGATAATCACCTTGCACTGAGAAAAAACACCAGGGCCAGTTAATCATCTCATCAATCTCATCGTCACAAAATCATCCATAGAACCATTTAACAAAATCGTCGCAAGCACACCGTAAATCACACCAGGTTATCTCAGTCGGATTTGCGTTTTTACGTAAAGACACTTGTCTCAGGTTAACGACTAAAAACACAAAAACTCAGAAAAGGTTAAACGCAACATCAGTAAAATCGAATAGCAGATTGATTGCTTAAACAAAAAGGTTTTACAGCAGCTTTAAACTGATTTTAGCTAACGTAAAGATTTACTAAACTGGATGTGTTTCAGACAAAGCAATGTGTACAGCAATGCTTAATGAAAACACTTATAGGGCTGTTTATGAAAACACGTGTATGTCTGGTAAAACACTTAGTAGAAAATACGTGTATAACACTTACTGAAATGCTTAGTAAAAATACTTAGTAAAATATGTGTATATAGTATCATACCGACATTCTCAATATCTTCAGACTTCCATACATACTAGGTGTTAATTTTTCACTTTTACAGCCAGCATGGAGTTTTCTGTCCTAAAAACAGAGCAGATTTACTCTGGAATTATTTTTCTGCCCCCGTACTTCAGGCCCCAGAAAAGACAATCCGAAGCAAACCGTTTGTCAACCTCCATATCATCTTTTACCCCCGGAAAGTGATCGCGTTTTACAACCAGAATGACAGCCATACTGATTATGTCGTCTCCCGGCCCCTTCACATATAACATGCATGTCTGTCATTGCTTACTGCTCTACATGACAGGATTTCACATACAGGATGCGCAGTCAGTGTTTTTATCGCCACTATAACAGACAGATTACTGTCGCTTTTACTCTTCAGATTGTTAATCTGACCACAAGAACAGTCGAACAGTACAACGACACACCTAAGGAGGATATGATCCGTAGTTGATAGCATGTTTTATTTTATTATGAATAGATCAAGAAATAGTTCTTGATATGTCTGGAATAGTTTTGTGAATAGTTCTAGAATATCCCCATAATCAGCTTTGAAGTGCTTGCAGGGTGATATTTTTATTGATTCCCTTGCATATACAACTGACATGTGATGGTGAAAATCACCAGAAAAGAAAACGATTGAGGCGTAATCAGATGAAACAATATAAAGGCGGTTATAACGTGAATAGATATGACTGGAAAAATAAAACAACTGAGCATTTATTGAATGATAATAATCTGGCAGATAATCACATACCTGAATGGATCAGAAAAAATGAAATTGCAGCATTCTGGTTCTGGTTAATTATGTCTCATACAGTTCCCGAAAAACTTAAACTTAATAATGAATCTGAGTTCAATTCTGCCTTGAAGGGGGTGATCGTTATGAAGGATAACCCCATGACAATTATTCCTTCAAGTCATGAAACACGACTGAATGTTATAGGGAAATGGATTAATGCGTTAATCCTTTATGGGGAAGCAGATCGGATTATCTCAATAATGCATCAAAACTGGCTGGGACTCGAAAAGAGAAACGAAGCCAAATGGCTTAAAAAGAATACCGAACAACTGAAATGGGCATGGGAATATATTGATGCACGTATCTCACCCACATATCTTTCCTGGTTTAATCCTGTAAATGATAACGAAAGATATATTGCCATTGTAGTTTTACTAAAAATGTTATTCCCCACAGACACACCCTGTTTACTGACGCCAAAAGAATTTCACCTAGGATTCGCTGCAAAAGAAAGATTTTTCGACAAGATGCACAATGCATTCAGAAAACAGTTTATCGATGGAAAAAAAGATAAACGGGTACAAATCAACGTAAAGATATCGCCATCCGCAAAAAGCGCTCTGGACAGACTGACCAGAGAGCGGAAAACAACACAGCAGGCTATTCTGGAACAACTGATTCTGTACGGTAGACTGGATTAACTTTCACCACTTTCGCTCCTAGCGATTTTCTTCTTTTTGTAGTGTCTGCTTGCTGCGGGCATCAGGTATTTTTCCGTCATTTTGTTGCAGAACGCTTCAATGTAGTTAACCATTTTCTGGTGTGCTTTCACCTTTTCCTCCCCAGGGGACATTTTCAGATAAATGTCCTCCTTTTCCACAAGTGCATTTATAAACTCCTCTAAACATCCCTGGTTATAAAGCGACGTGAAAAACAACACATTCCCCAGTCTCTCCAGTAATTGCGATTTAACCCTGTATTGTTGTTTTCTGAGAATTGATTGTTTTCTAAAGCTCAGTCTTGTTAAAAGTTGTTCAAATCTTGGTTCAAATTTAAAAACAGATTTTAATCTTAGGGATTGATACTCCTGATAAAACAGTTCAAACGTCGGGGATGCTGACCGAAGAACAGGTCGGGCCACAGCCCGTGGACTAAATCCCATGACTGAGATTTCCTTTCCCTCCTCCTGCAAGTTCAGAGGCAGTTCAGCAATCCATGCGTCCAGCTTAGCTGAATCGCTCTCCTTGCTCAAAACCTCATACAAACTGCCCGTGAACGGTTGAGCCGATTTTGGGGTTGCTTCACCTTTTGACTGTCTGAATCCATCCACTTTTCTCCGGATACTACGCGGAATCAGCATAAAAGGCGGGGCATTAAGAGATAAATGTTTACCAGTCATACGATGGCATTGTCCCACCTCGATCCAACAGGAAAATTTACTAACCGACCTTATCTTAAGCGCAATTATGTTAAGCAGGTACAGATAACGCACCGTATAACGATTAAAATGTTTCTCAGGATCAAACGATTCTGACCGTTCCCCTCTGTACACAAGTCCACTACGCTTCAGTATTCGCTGGGTATCTTTCCAGGCCTGACTTTTACAAATGCTCATTCGGCGTAGCGTATTAATCGACAGTGATGCCATCACTCCTCCCGAACTTTGTCACTCCAGATTTTTTCACGCCCATATTACCTGAATGATAAACCGGATTAGTGTGATCCGGTTCAGTGAAATCAACAGGATACCGGTATGTCATTCAGCCATTCTTCCCTCTCCGCACAAGTGAAATCATATCTGACGTTTCTTCCTGAAGAAATTCGCCAGAAAATCCTTGAACATCTCCACAGTGTTATTCATTACGAGCCCGTGATTGGCATTATGGGTAAATCCGGCACCGGCAAAAGCAGCCTGTGTAATGCCATTTTTCAGTCCCGTATCTGCGCCACGCATCCCCTGAACGGCTGCACCCGCCAGGCTCATCGTCTTACCCTGCAACTCGGTGAACGCAGAATGACGCTGGTCGATCTGCCCGGCATTGGTGAAACACCGCAGCATGATCAGGAATACCGGACACTTTATCGTCAGCTGCTACCGGAACTGGATCTGATTATCTGGATCCTGCGGGCAGATGAACGCGCGTATGCCGCCGACATTACCATGCATCAGTTTTTACTGAATGAAGGCGCAGATCCCTCGCGTTTTCTGTTTGTTCTCAGCCATGCCGATCGCGTGTTTCCTGCTGAAGAATGGAATGCCACAGAAAAATGCCCGTCCCGTCAGCAGGCGCTCTCACTGGCGACGGTGACAGCCCGGGTGGCAACCCTGTTCCCTTCATCATTTCCAGTACTCTCCGTTGCTGCACCTGTCGGCTGGAACCTTCCGGCGTTTGTGTCGCTGATGATCCACGCACTGCCACCACAGGCAACCAGCGCGGTGTATTCACATATCCGGGGAGAAAACCGCTCTGAACAGGCCCGGAAACACGCACAACAGACTTTTGGTGAAACCATCGGGAAAAGTTTTGACGACGCCGTTGCCCGTTTCAGTTTTCCGGCCTGGATGTTACAGCTTCTGCGCAAAACCCGGGACCGCATTATCCACCTGCTGATCACACTGTGGGAGCGTCTGTTCTGACACACTCACGCCGACAGGATGTGTCGCTGGATTAACGAGCATTCTTCTTTTTATGAAATCATGCTTAAAAATCAGATAATTAAAAGAATATTTTTTCTGCTGCATTTTATTCCTGATTATCCGGATGCGACACATCCTTTCAACATCATGATGCATAATAACATCATGAAATAAAAGATGTTTTCTTACGGAGTGCACATCTATGTCTGATAATCGTTCCCGGCATGATCGCCTGGCGGTTCGCTTATCACTCATTATCAGCCGACTGATGACCGGAGAATCTCTGTCACTAAAAACACTGTCAGATGAATTTGGCGTTACAGAACGTACTTTACAGCGCGATTTTCATCAGCGTCTGGTTCACCTGGATTTAGAGTACAGAAATGGCAGGTACAGCCTCAGACGACAGAGCAGCCCGGGTGCGATCCCTGAAATGCTTTCTTTTATACAGAATACCGGGATCGCACGGATACTTCCGCTCCGGAACGGACGACTGATAACCTGTCTTACCGACAACCAGGAGCCCTCTCCCTGCCTTATCTGGCTACCGGCGCCGGATATCACTGCAACGTTCCCCGAGTGTTTCTCGCAACTCATCCTGGCAATAAGACAGTGTATCCACATCTCTCTGATGGCTGAGCGATGGTATCCGTCACTGGAGCCCTGCCGGCTCATTTATTACAGCGGTAGCTGGTATCTGATCGCGTTACAGAAGGGAAAACTGCAGGTCTTTCCTCTGGCAGATATCAAATCAGTCAGCCTGACATCAGAACGGTTTGAACGGAGAGGCCACATCCACAGTCTGGTCGCTGAAGAGCGTTTTATCTCCGCCCTGCCACATTTCTCTTTCATCCATAAACTTATCAACACCTTTAACCTGTGATCGCCGGCCTGCCAAAGCCGTCCCAACAGGTATGGAGACAATATGTTGAACAGAAAACTAAATATACGGCTACGTCATTCCCTGAACAGTCACTGCATACCTTCCATCATTATCAATAACACCGTACGTTCATTTCAGAGGTCAGTCATGAATACCAGAGCTCTTTTTCCCCTGCTGTTCACTGTGGCATCATTCTCCGCCTCCGCCGGCAACTGGGCTGTCAAAAACGGCTGGTGTCAGACCATGACGGAAGATGGTCAGGCGCTGGTAATGCTGAAAAATGGCACGATTGGTATTACCGGCCTGATGCAGGGATGCCCGAATGGTGTACAGACGCTCCTGAGCAGCCGTATCAGTATTAACGGTAACCTGATCCCCACATCACAAATGTGTAATCAGCAGACGGGATTCAGGGCTGTTGAGGTGGAAATCGGACAGGCGCCGGAAATGGTCAAAAAAGCCGTTCACTCCATAGCAGAGCGTGATGTGTCCGTTTTACAGGCATTTGGTGTACGAATGGAATTCACCCGCGGTGATATGCTGAAGGTCTGTCCGAAATTTGTCACATCACTTGCCGTTTTTTCCCCGAAACAGACGACCACTATTAATAAAGACTCCGTACTGCAGGCTGCCCGACAGGCATACGCCCGGGAATATGACGAGGAAACAACAGAAACCGCTGATTTTGGCTCTTACGAAGTAAAAGGCAATAAGGTTGAGTTTGAAGTATTCAATCCTGAAGACCGTGCGTACGACAAAGTGACCGTCACGGTTGGTGCTGACGGTAATGCCACCGGCGCCAGCGTTGAATTTATCGGAAAATAGCCGGTATGTCGGACTGCCACCCTGTTTTATTGCCCGAAGGCCCTTTCTCACGCGAACAGGCGGTTGCCGTCACAACAGCTTACCGCAATGTGCTTATTGAGGATGACCAGGGAACGCATTTCCGGCTGGTTATCCGCAATGCCGAAGGGCAGCTACGCTGGCGGTGCTGGAATTTTGAACCTGATGCCGGAAAACAGCTAAATTCGTATCTCGCCAGTGAGGGAATTCTCAGGCAATAAACGTCTTCATTTCATCCATCAGGCCGCGTCTTCTCCGGGAGACGCGGCCTTTTCATTTATACCGCTAACTCATTCATAAGGAGCAAAGTATGCAATTAGCCAGTCGTTTTGGTCATGTAAATCAGATACGCCGTGATCGTCCCTTAACTCGTGAAGAACTGATGCAGGTCGTCCCCAGCGTATTCGGGGAAGATAAGCACACATCCAGAAGCGAGAACTATACCTGGATCCCCACCATCACAGTGCTGGAAAGCCTGCAGCGGGAAGGTTTTCAGCCATTCTTCGCCTGCCAGACCCGTGTGCGCGACCCGGGCCGCCGGGGATACACCAAACACATGCTGCGTCTGCGCCGTGACGGGGAGATAAACGGACAACATGTCCCTGAAATCATCCTGCTGAACTCCCATGACGGTACCTCCAGCTACCAGATGCTGCCGGGTTACTTCAGGTTCGTCTGCCAGAACGGATGCGTCTGTGGTCAGTCTCTGGGGGAAGTGCGTGTTCCACACCGGGGAAATGTAGTGGAGAAAGTTATCGAAGGGGCTTACGAGGTGGTGGGGGTTTTTGACCGGATTGAAGAAAAGCGTGACGCCATGCAGTCGCTGGTCCTGCCGCCACCGGCACGCCAGGCGCTGGCACAGGCGGCACTGACTTACCGTTATGGTGACGAACATCAGCCCGTCACCACCGCCGACATTCTGACGCCGCGACGCCGGGAGGATTACGGTAAGGACCTGTGGAGCGCATATCAGACCATCCAGGAGAATATGCTGAAAGGCGGGATTTCCGGTCGCAGCGCTAAAGGAAAACGTATCCACACCCGTGCCATTCACAGCATCGACACGGACATTAAGCTCAATCGCGCATTGTGGGTAATGACAGAAACGCTGCTGGAGAACATGCGCTGATGCAGCACATCCCTGAAGACGTGATTCAGGCTCCCCTACCCCCTGCTCCCCGAAAACCCTGCATTTATTTGTTTTATAAGGATTTCACTCATGAAAACTGTTTCTCAGAACACCTGTACACTTTCTGCTTCCGTAGTCACAGCTTCAGAGAATGACCAGCCTCAACTGGTTGCCACTCTCGTTCCTCATGAACAGCGCATCAGCTTCTGGCCGCAGCATTTTGGCCTCATTCCACAGTGGGTGACCCTGGAACCCCGTGTCTTCGGCTGGATGGACCATCTTTGCGAAGACTACTGCGGTGGTATCTGGAATCTGTACACCCTGAACAACGGCGGGGCATTTATGGCACCCGAACCGGATGACGATGATGACGAGACATGGGTACTGTTCAATGCCATGAACGGTAACCGTGCTGAAATGAGCCCGGAAGCCGCCGGCATTGCTGCCTGTCTGATGACGTACAGTCATCATGCCTGTCGCACGGAGTGTTATGCCATGACGGTTCATTATTACCGTCTGCGGGACTACGCCCTGCAGCATCCGGAATGCAACGCCATTATGCGCATCATTGACTGAAAGGGGCTGGAACAATGCAACAGCTTTCCTTTCTGCCAGGAGAGATGACGCCCGGCGAGCGCAGCCTCATTCAGCGGGCCCTGAAAACCCTGGACCGCCATCTTCATGAACCCGGTGTGGCCTTCACCTCCACCCGTGCGGCACGGGAATGGCTGATTCTGAACATGGCGGGACTGGAGCGTGAAGAATTCCGGGTGCTGTATCTGAACAACCAGAATAAGCTGATTGCCGGTGAAACCCTCTTCACCGGCACCATCAACCGCACGGAAGTCCATCCCCGGGAAGTGATTAAACGCGCCCTGTACCACAATGCCGCTGCCGTGGTACTGGCGCACAATCACCCGTCCGGTGAAGTCACACCCAGCAAGGCAGACCGCCTTATCACGGAACGTCTGGTACAGGCACTGGGCCTGGTGGATATCCGGGTGCCGGACCATCTGATAGTCGGTGGCAGCCAGGTTTTCTCCTTTGCGGAACACGGTCTGCTTTAACCCGTCACCGTTACAACCACATCATACCTGTTTTCGCTTTTATCTTCTGTCTTCAGAGGTATCACACTATGAAAATCATCACCCGTGGTGAAGCCATGCGTATTCACCAACAACATCCGGCATCCCGTCTTTTTCCGTTCTGTACCGGCAAATACCGCTGGCACGGCAGCACTGAAGCGTATACCGGTCGTGAAGTGCAGGATATTCCCGGTGTGCTGGCTGTGTTTGCAGAACGCCGTAAAGACAGTTTTGGCCCGTATGTCCGGCTGATGAGCGTCACCCTGAACTGAGTCAGGAAGGGCATTCTGATGAGCCGAATTATCGCCACCATCGAACCATTCTTAACTGATTTCTGTGAGGACTTTATCGTGTCAGACACACTGCCCGGGACAACGCATCCCGACGACAATCACGACCGCCCCTGGTGGGGGCTGCCCTGCACCGTGACGCCCTGTTTCGGGGCACGTCTGGTGCAGGAGGGTAACCGGTTGCATTACCTTGCCGACCGTGCCGGTATCAGAGGCCGGTTCAGCGACGCGGATGCATACCACCTGGACCAGGCCTTTCCGCTGCTGATGAAACAACTGGAACTCATGCTCACCAGCGGTGAACTGAATCCCCGCCATCAGCATACCATCACACTGTATGCGAAAGGGCTGACCTGCGAAGCCGATACCCTTGGCAGTTGTGGTTACGTTTATCTGGCTGTTTATCCGACACCGGCAGCGCCCGCAATCACCGTATAACCCCGGATATCTCCCCTTTATCACCACCTGTTACAGAGAACTTAAGATGAATACATTACCCGACACTCACGTACGGGAGGCATCGGGCTGCCCGTCTCCCGTCACCATCTGGCAGACACTGCTCACCCGACTGCTGGACCAGCACTATGGCCTCACGCTGAATGACACACCGTTCGCTGATGAACGTGTGATTGAGCAGCATATTGAGGCAGGGATTTCACTGTGTGACGCGGTGAACTTTCTCGTTGAAAAATACGCGCTGGTACGTACCGACCAGCCGGGATTCAGCGCAGGAGCCCCGTCGCAGTTAATCAACAGCATTGATATTCTCCGGGCTCGCAGGGCAACCGGCCTGATGACCCGGAACAATTACAGAATGGTAAATAACATTACCCAGGGCAAGCATCCGGAGGCAAAACAATGAAACTGGCCCTGACGCTGGAAGCCGACAGCGTTAACGTGCAGGCACTGAACATGGGGCGCATTGTCGTTGACGTCGATGGTGTTAATCTCAGTGAACTGATTAACAAGGTCTCTGAAAACGGTTATTTACTCCGCGTGGTCGATAAATCCGACCAACACGCAACCAGTACACCACCACCGTTAACAACCCTTACCTGCATACGTTGCAGCACCGCACATATCACGGAAACGGACAACGCCTGGCTGTACTCGCTGTCACACCAGACTAATGACGACGGCGAATCAGAATGGATTCATTTTACAGGCAGCGGCTATCTGTTACGTACCGATGCGTGGTCATACCCGGTTCTGCGGCTTAAGCGCCTGGGCCTGTCAAAAACGTTCCGTTGTCTGGTTGTCACACTTACCCGACGTTATGGCGTCAGTCTCATTCATCTGGATGCCAGCGCTGAATGCCTGCCGGGTTTACCCACTTTCAACTGGTAACCAGGAACAACATGAAATCATTAACCACGGAAACAGCACTGGATATTCTGATTGCGTGGCTGCAGGACAATATCGACTGTGAATCCGGGATTATCTTCGACAACGATGAGGATAAGACGGATTCAGCAGCACTGTTGCCCTGCATCGAACAGGCCCGGGAGGATGTCCGTGCTGTTCGTCATCTGCAGCTTCTGCACCAGAACCGGTGAATATCACTCACCATACTTCATTCCCCTGACGCCAGCCTGAATACAGCTGGCGTTTTCGTCTATAAACCAAAAGGAAAACCGATAATGTCAGACATCACAATCTCCCGTCCGGAAGTGGTCACCGGGCATACGGACGTTATCTGCTCCACCAGTATCCGACACGTTGTGACGGTACGGAATGCAGCACTGCAACAAACCGAAACGCTTATCCGGCAACTGGCAGAAATCTCAGTGCTGACAGCAGGCATTGGCGGCAAAACCGCCCTGGACTGGGCGATGAAACAGAATTTTCGCTGTGGCTGCTGGCTGATGGAAAAACCGGAAGCAGCAATGAAAGCCATCACCCGCAATCTCGATCGAGAAATCTGGCGTGACCTGATGCAACGTTCAGGGATGCTTTCCTTAATGGATGCACAGGCCCGTGATACATGGTACCGATCACTGGAATATGATAATTTTCCGGAAATCAGTGAAGCGAACATTCTGAGCACATTTGAACAACTGCACCAGAACATAGATGAAGTGTTTGAGCGAGGGGTGATCAACGTCTTCAGGGGACTGAACTGGAATTACAAAACTAATTGCCCCTGTAAATTTGGCAGTAAAATTATCGTCAACAATCTGGTGAGATGGGACCGGTGGGGATTTCATCTTATCACCGGGCAACAGGCAGATCGACTTGCCGACCTGGAAAGAATGCTGTATTTGTTCAGCGGCAAACCGATTCCTGACAACCGGGAAAACATAACCATTCATCTGGATGATCACATCCACTCAGTTCAGGGTAAAGCGTGCTATGAAGATGAGATGTTCAGCATCAGATACTTTAAGAAGGGCTCCGCGCACATCACGTTCAGGAAACCAGAGCTGGTTGACAGACTGAATGATATTATTGCGAAATACTATCCGGAAACCTTATCGCCCGTTTAACCCAAAGCACAGACTCAGTACATACACAAAAACATTCTGATAAATCTGGCGTCATTCAGAGCAAAAAAACATGTTTTCCAGATTATTTGTAAAAAAACATACTCCAGCTATGGTGGCAGGTAGTCTGATATTTCTGTTCATTATTCTGCTGACATTTTTCTGGAAAAAAGCAGAGCTGGTGAATGACAGCCAGATCAGAGTTAATTTCGCACTTGGCTATATAGAAAACATTCTCAATCAGAACAACAGCATCAGCCAGGAAGCAGAACATTTGCTTCTGAATAACTGTAACGCAGATACTCAGCATGAATTAAGCAATCTGCTGCTGAAACGCCCACAACTTCGTGCACTGAGCCTGGCAAGACAAGAGGCTGTATTTTGTAGCACCCACCCCGGTTTACCTGTCGGTCCAGTTGCTGAAAAGGAACAGTGGCGGCACGATATGCTGATTCGTTTTCCTGAAGATACAGGTACTCTGCCCTGGATCCTGTTAAGAACACCTTACAAAAACGGCACGGTCATTACCGCCACGGATTATTATTTTATTCAGGACATCATCTCTGTGGTTCATGCGGTTCCTGCAATACGATTCCGTTTGGGAAACACGGTCCTGTCAGCCAGCGGAAAAAATGTCACTCTGCTCCCGGACGACAGCGGTATACAAAAAGAAAGTCATTCAAAAAAATATCCGTTCTCCCTGATTTATATCATCCCGGTGAAAATGCAACTTACCTACGCCTGGAAACAGGCCTGGTATATGATCCCTGTTGCCATCTTCGGTGGAATACTCACAGCCTTTCTGCTGTCCCGCCGACGTCCATCTTCCCCGCTCGATATGCTGAAAAATGCACTTGCTCACGGAGAGTTCAGACCTTATTTTCAGCCCATCATTTCCGCTAAAAATCACCAGCTAACCGGCTGCGAAGTACTGATTCGCTGGCATCACCCCGTCAGCGGAATTATCCCACCAGATCAGTTTATCCCGCTGGCAGAGTCCACCGGATTAATTGCCCCAATAACGCAACAGTTGATGTCTCAGGTCGAACATAGCCTTAATTCTGTTGCGCATTTTTTACCGAATCAATTTCATATTGGGATCAATATTTCACCAGCGCATTTTCTGTCTCCGGGACTGGAGGATAGCTGTATGAAGTTTCTATCCACCTTCCCGAAAGGGAAAGTGAAACTGGTTCTGGAACTGACAGAACGAAACCAGCTATCCGTCACCGCAGAATCAAAAGCGTTATTTGCGAAATTACATCAACAGGGAGTATTGTTTGCACTGGATGATTTTGGTACTGGCTATGCAACCCACAGCTACCTGCAGTCGTTTCCTGTCGATTACATCAAACTCGATAAAGGGTTTGTACAAATGGTCGGCGTGGATGAAATCTCCGGGCATATAGTAGAAAATGTTATTGAGCTGGCTCGCCGGTTAGGTATTGATATCATTGCCGAAGTCATTGAAACCGAATCACAGGAATTGTTCATGACAGAGAAAGGAAGCTGCTATCTGCAGGGATACCGCTATGCACCTCCACTACCCGCTGAACAGTTTATTGCTGAGTGGGTATACAACAGCGGAAACGGCAAAAACCAGAGATAACACATACTGAAATGGACCAGGATATGCGTCCCCCCCTTTCACCTCATCTCCCAACTCCCGGGTTTGATTCCTTTTTCACAGCAAAAGGGACTGAGGGTACAAAAGAGGGTACATTTTTAACCAAACCAAACAAAATTAACCAATCTCAACATGATAGAAGCAATCTTCGATTCCGAGTCCGGCACCACTATTCTAAAGAACCCGCCCACAAGGCGGGTTTTTGCTTTTGGATCTTTATATAAAATAAACTTGGGAGCATAACGCCATCAGGTCTTAAACACTCCCGAATCATCAATAAACATCCCCCGTTAACAAAACACAGTTCAGTTCACATAACATCCCTGTAATCCCACACATATCTGCTGGCCGAACGACGCCAGTGCGCGTACGGAGGCAAGAGCAGCCCTGCACATGGCAGCGCTTGTGGTAACCTGGTTTAATCCGGTGATAAAGGCATTTTACATGCATCTGTCAGCAGCCGGAAAAACCAAAAAAATGGCGCTGGTTGACTGTATGCGTAAATTGCTGACCATCCTGAACGCAATGCTCAGAAAGAACGAAGAGTGAAATGAATCGTAGCATCATGTTGCTCCATAATTTTTACGTTCAAGACAGTTGATTATCGGCGCATATGACTCAAAAAGAGCCTGATGATTGCCTCTTTTCCATAGGCTCTTTATCTGAAGTGAAGGAAGGCCCGGAAGAAAGCACTCGCTGGCATACGTGACTCCAGCTCAACCGGAGATAATCACCACTGTTATTTTTATATTTAATAATAATCTCCTGAAAAACAGATATAGCAAAAATACAATCCGGCCAGATTTAATTCCGCATTCATTACCAGAAATAATCAACATCACAACTATCATATCATTCAATAGTCACCGCTAAAATTTTATTATTTTCCTCTTCTTTACATAGAAATTGTCAACCTGTTTATTATGCCGCTTTAAATAGTTAATCACAAAACAACATCACCATTATTTACGTGTTTTATTTATTAATAACATGGTCATACGTTCTTTTTTTACGAGGAAATAATCAATTGATAAATTGTTTTTGGTCTTAATAGTCAAGTGAGAAACATTTTAATAAATGATAAAAATCCTAAATTCCTTGTTCATAATGTAGGGGTGTGTTAAATAGGTGGGCAAAATTTGGTTCCCCTTCTCGCCTGTAATATTGCAGCATCTTCGCACCTCCATGAGACATTGCGACTTAATAAGAAGGTGATAAGTCCTGCATATAAGCATGGACTGACCATGGTTTTATATTCATTAAAAATTTTGTTACAACCCATTGATTTAGCATAAATAAATTATAGTGGGTTCGGGTTTGTTGTGACTGTGGCATTATTTCCGTGCAAAGGAGCTGATATGTCTGAAAGACATTTACCTGATGACCAGAGCAGTACTATCGATCCATATCTAATTACCTCTGTTCGCCAGACTCTGGCAGAACAAGGCGCAGCATTACAAAACTTGTCTAAACAACTGGATTCCGGGCAGTACCAGCGTGTCCTTAATTTGATAATGAACTGTAAAGGGCACGTTATTCTTTCGGGAATGGGTAAATCAGGGCATGTCGGTCGTAAAATGTCAGCGACGCTGGCCTCTACGGGTACGCCTAGTTTCTTTATTCATCCTGCAGAAGCTTTCCATGGCGATCTGGGCATGATTACGCCTTACGATCTTCTGATCCTTATTTCTGCCAGCGGTGAAACGGATGAAATCCTCAAGCTAGTTCCTTCACTGAAAAATTTCGGCAACCGAATTAT
Source organism: Escherichia coli DSM 30083 = JCM 1649 = ATCC 11775 (assembly GCF_003697165.2). GTDB lineage: Bacteria > Pseudomonadota > Gammaproteobacteria > Enterobacterales > Enterobacteriaceae > Escherichia > Escherichia coli. The sequence continues at coordinate 815,540 of NZ_CP033092.2, read as the reverse complement.
CGCCATTACCAATAATGGAAATTCCACGCTGGCGAAAAATGCTGATGCCGTGCTGGAACTCCATATGGCGAATGAAACCTGCCCGAATAATCTTGCACCAACAACGTCTACCACGCTGACGATGGCGATCGGCGATGCGCTGGCGATTGCCATGATCCGCCAACGCAAATTTATGCCGAATGATTTTGCGCGCTATCACCCGGGCGGTTCATTAGGTCGTCGCCTGCTGACCCGCGTTGCTGATGTCATGCAACATGATGTTCCTGCGGTACAGCTGGATGCGTCATTTAAAACCGTGATTCAACGTATCACCAGCGGATGCCAGGGAATGGTGATGGTAGAAGACGCAGAAGGTGGGCTAGCGGGCATTATCACCGACGGTGACCTGCGTCGCTTTATGGAAAAAGAGGATTCTCTGACATCCGCCACGGCTGCGCAGATGATGACACGTGAACCGCTGACGCTACCGGAAGACACCATGATCATTGAAGCGGAAGAAAAAATGCAAAAACACCGTGTCTCAACGTTATTGGTGACCAACAAGGCAAATAAAGTCACTGGCCTTGTGCGCATTTTCGACTAATTAAGCAACGGGGTTCGAGAGGTTAGTCTCTCATTGAGTTTGCGCCCCACTGAAACTTTGATAATCGTTACATGTTGATAAAAGTGAAGTCTGCCGTATCCTGGATGCGTGCTCGTCTGTCTGCCATCTCACTGGCAGATATCCAAAAACACCTGGCGAAAATCATCATTCTGGCACCGATGGCGATGCTGCTGATCTATCTGGCTATCTTCAGCCAGCCTCGCTATATGAGCGAGTCGAAAGTCGCCATTAAACGCTCGGATGATTTAAACAGCGGCAGCCTGAATTTTGGTCTGCTTCTGGGTGCCTCTAACCCCAGTTCCGCAGAAGATGCTTTGTATCTGAAAGAGTACATCAACTCGCCGGATATGCTGGCGGCGCTGGATAAGCAACTAAATTTTCGTGAAGCATTTAGCCACAGCGGGCTCGATTTTCTTAATCATCTTAGCAAGGATGAAACCGCAGAAGGATTCCTGAAGTACTACAAGGACCGTATCAACGTCTCGTATGACGATAAAACCGGATTACTGAATATTCAGACGCAGGGCTTTAGCCCGGAGTTTGCGCTTAAGTTTAACCAGACCGTGCTGAAAGAGTCAGAGCGCTTTATCAATGAGATGTCACATCGCATCGCGCGTGACCAGCTTGCCTTTGCAGAAACGGAGATGGAAAAGGCACGCCAGCGTCTGGACGCCAGCAAAGCGGAATTGCTCTCTTATCAGGACAACAACAACGTTCTGGATCCACAGGCACAGGCACAGGCGGCGAGCACGTTAGTCAATACGCTGATGGGCCAGAAGATCCAGATGGAAGCGGATCTGCGTAACTTGCTGACGTATCTGCGTGAGGACGCCCCGCAAGTAGTGAGTGCGCGTAATGCGATTCAGTCATTGCAGGCACAAATCGATGAAGAACAAAGCAAAATCACTGCGCCACAGGGTGACAAGCTAAACCGTATGGCAGTGGATTTTGAAGAAATCAAATCAAAAGTAGAGTTCAACACCGAGCTGTACAAACTGACCCTGACCTCCATTGAAAAGACCCGTGTAGAAGCGGCTCGTAAGCTCAAGGTGCTGTCAGTGATCAGTTCGCCACAGTTGCCGCAGGAATCGTCTTTTCCAAATATCCCTTATTTGATCGCCTGCTGGTTACTGGTGTGCTGCCTGCTGTTCGGCACCCTGAAACTGTTGCTGGCTGTTATTGAAGATCACCGAGACTAACGCTGTCGCTGAATGAGTTTGTGATGAAATTATTTAAATCAATTTTACTGATTGCCGCCTGTCACGCGGCGCAGGCCAGCGCGGCCATTGATATTAACGCTGACCCAAACCTTACAGGAGCCGCGCCGCTTACCGGTATTCTGAACGGGCAACAGTCGGATACGCAAAACATGAGCGGCTTCGACAATACCCCGCCGCCCTCACCGCCGGTGGTAATGAGCCGTATGTTTGGTGCTCAACTTTTCAACGGCACCAGCGCGGATAGCGGTGCGACGGTAGGATTCAACCCTGACTATATTCTGAATCCGGGTGATAGCATTCAGGTTCGCTTGTGGGGTGCGTTCACCTTTGATGGTGCGTTACAGGTTGATCCCAAAGGTAATATTTTCCTGCCGAACGTTGGTCCGGTGAAAGTTGCTGGCGTCAGTAATAGTCAGCTAAATGCCCTGGTCACATCCAAAGTGAAGGAAGTATACCAGTCCAACGTCAACGTCTACGCCTCCTTATTACAGGCGCAGCCAGTAAAAGTGTACGTGACCGGATTTGTGCGTAATCCTGGTCTGTATGGCGGTGTGACGTCTGATTCGTTACTCAATTATCTGATCAAGGCTGGCGGCGTTGATCCAGAGCGCGGAAGTTACGTTGATATTGTGGTCAAGCGCGGTAACCGCGTGCGCTCCAACGTCAACCTGTACGACTTCCTGCTGAACGGCAAACTGGGGCTTTCGCAGTTCGCCGATGGTGACACCATCATCGTCGGGCCGCGTCAGCATACTTTCAGCGTTCAGGGCGATGTCTTTAACAGCTACGACTTTGAGTTCCGCGAAAGCAGCATTCCCGTAACGGAAGCGTTGAGCTGGGCGCGCCCTAAGCCTGGCGCGACTCACATTACGATTATGCGTAAACAGGGGCTGCAAAAACGCAGCGAATACTATCCGATCAGTTCTGCGCCAGGCCGTATGTTGCAAAATGGCGATACCTTAATCGTGAGCACTGACCGCTATGCCGGCACCATTCAGGTGCGGGTTGAAGGCGCACACTCCGGTGAACATGCCATGGTACTGCCTTATGGTTCCACTATGCGTGCGGTTCTGGAAAAAGTCCGCCCGAACAGCATGTCGCAGATGAACGCGGTTCAGCTTTATCGCCCATCAGTAGCTCAGCGTCAGAAAGAGATGCTGAATCTCTCGCTGCAAAAACTGGAGGAAGCATCACTTTCTGCCCAGTCCTCCACCAAAGAAGAAGCCAGCCTGCGAATGCAGGAAGCGCAACTGATCAGCCGCTTTGTGGCGAAAGCACGCACCGTAGTTCCGAAAGGTGAAGTGATCCTCAACGAATCCAATATTGATTCTGTTCTGCTTGAAGATGGCGACGTCATCAATATTCCGGAGAAAACATCGCTGGTTATGGTTCATGGCGAAGTGCTGTTCCCGAACGCGGTGAGCTGGCAGAAGGGTATGACCACCGAGGATTACATCGAGAAATGTGGTGGCCTGACGCAGAAATCGGGTAACGCCAGAATTATCGTCATTCGTCAGAACGGTGCTGCCGTCAACGCAGAAGATGTGGATTCACTCAAACCGGGCGATGAGATTATGGTTCTGCCGAAATATGAATCGAAAAACATTGAAGTTACCCGTGGTATTTCCACCATCCTCTATCAGCTGGCGGTGGGTGCAAAAGTGATTCTGTCTTTGTAAGGAGTTGAAATGAGCAAAGCAGTTATTGTCATTCCGGCTCGTTATGGCTCATCGCGCCTGCCGGGTAAGCCACTGCTCGATATTGTTGGTAAACCGATGATCCAGCATGTTTACGAGCGTGCGTTACAGGTGGCGGGCGTTGCGGAAGTTTGGGTGGCAACAGACGATCAGCGTGTTGAAAAGGCCGTGCAGGCATTTGGCGGGAAAGCCATCATGACGCGCAACGATCATGAATCCGGCACCGATCGGCTGGTCGAGGTGATGCATAAAGTCGAGGCAGATATCTACATTAACCTGCAGGGCGACGAACCAATGATTCGCCCGCGGGATGTAGATACGCTGTTACAAGGAATGCGTGATGACCCCGCGTTGCCAGTGGCAACGCTATGCCACGCGATTTCTGCCGAAGAAGCGACCGAGCCAAGCACGGTAAAAGTGGTGGTAAATACCCACCAGGATGCGCTTTATTTCAGCCGTTCGCCTATTCCGTATCCGCGAAATGCTGAAAAAGCGCGCTACCTGAAACACGTCGGTATTTACGCTTATCGTCGCGATGTGCTGCAAAACTACAGCCAGTTACCAGAGTCCATGCCAGAGCAGGCAGAATCACTGGAGCAGCTGCGGTTGATGAGCGCAGGGATCAACATCCGCACATTTGAGGTTGCCGCAACCGGTCCGGGCGTCGACACCCCAGCATGCCTGGAAAAAGTGCGCGCCCTGATGGCACAGGAACTGGCTGAAAACGCATGATTGGCATTTACTCGCCTGGCATCTGGCGTATTCCGCATCTGGAGAAATTTCTGGCGCAACCGTGCCAGAAACTTTCTCTGCTGCGCCCTGTTCCGCAAGAAGTTAATGCTATCGCCGTGTGGGGACATCGTCCCAGCGCGGCGAAACCAGTCGCCATCGCCAAAGCAGCGGGAAAACCCGTCATTCGTCTGGAAGATGGATTTGTGCGTTCGCTGGATCTTGGCGTCAATGGCGAGCCGCCGCTTTCTCTGGTGGTGGATGATTGTGGCATTTACTACGATGCCAGCAAGCCTTCGGCGCTGGAGAAACTGGTACAGGATAAAGCCGGAAATACAGCTCTGATAAGCCAGGCCAGAGAAGCGATGCACACCATCGTGACCGGGGATATGTCGAAATATAATCTGGCGCCTGCGTTTGTGGCTGATGAGTCAGAACGTACAAACATCGTTCTGGTTGTCGATCAGACATTTAATGATATGTCAGTGACGTATGGCAATGCTGGCCCGCATGAGTTTGCTGCCATGCTGGAAGCCGCGATGGCGGAAAATCCTCAAGCCGAAATTTGGGTGAAGGTGCACCCAGATGTACTGGAAGGAAAGAAAACAGGTTATTTCGCCGATCTGCGCGCCACGCAACGAGTACGTTTAATTGCCGAGAATGTCAGCCCGCAGTCGCTGTTGCGACACGTTTCCCGGGTTTACGTCGTGACCTCCCAATACGGCTTTGAAGCCTTGCTGGCAGGAAAACCAGTAACATGTTTCGGCCAGCCCTGGTATGCAAGCTGGGGCTTAACCGACGATCGCCATCCGCAGTCCGCTTTGTTATCTGCCCGACGCGGTTCTGCCACGCTGGAGGAACTTTTTGCCGCTGCATACCTGCGTTACTGTCGCTATATCGATCCGCAAACGGGAGAAGTAAGCGATCTATTTACCGTGCTGCAATGGCTGCAATTACAACGTCGACATCTGCAACAGCGTAATGGTTATTTATGGGCGCCAGGCTTAACGCTGTGGAAGTCGGCGATCCTGAAACCCTTCTTACGAACGCCAACAAACCGGCTGAGTTTTTCACGTCGCTGTACTGCGGCGAGCGCCTGCGTGGTATGGGGTGTAAAGGGGGAACAGCAATGGCGAGCCGAAGCGCAGCGAAAATCACTGCCATTATGGCGAATGGAAGATGGTTTTCTGCGTTCATCCGGACTTGGCTCTGACCTGCTGCCGCCGCTATCGTTGGTACTGGATAAACGCGGGATCTACTATGACGCCACGCGCCCCAGCGACCTGGAAGTGCTGCTTAATCATAGCCAGCTAACGCTGGCGCAGCAGATGCGAGCTGAAAAATTACGCCAGCGACTGGTTGAAAGTAAACTGAGCAAGTACAACCTGGGAGCCGATTTCTCTCTACCAGCCAAAGCCAAAGATAAAAAAGTTATCCTGGTGCCGGGTCAGGTAGAGGACGATGCCTCTATTAAAACAGGCACAGTCTCGATTAAGAGCAACCTTGAGTTATTACGCACAGTACGCGAGCGTAATCCGCACGCCTACATTGTTTATAAACCGCACCCGGATGTACTGGTGGGGAATCGCAAGGGCGATATTCCGGCAGAACTGACTGCTGAACTCGCTGATTATCAGGCACTGGACGCCGATATTATTCAATGCATTCAGCGCGCAGATGAAGTGCATACCATGACGTCGCTGTCGGGGTTTGAAGCGTTATTACATGGCAAGCACGTACATTGTTACGGCCTGCCCTTCTATGCCGGTTGGGGTTTAACCGTCGATGAACATCGTTGCCCGCGTCGCGAGCGAAAATTAACGTTAGCGGATTTGATCTATCAGGCGCTGATTGTTTATCCAACCTATATCCACCCAACACGGCTACAACCTATTACGGTTGAAGAGGCGGCGGAATATTTGATCCAGACACCGCGCAAGCCGATGTTTATTACCCGAAAAAAAGCGGGGCGAGTAATACGTTATTACCGCAAATTAATTATGTTCTGTAAGGTCAGATTTGGCTAAACAATTTCATAGTTGACTATTACGCAAATTATTTATGCAAGGTAATGCACTAACCGTTTTATTATCCGGTAAAAAATATCTGCTATTGCAGGGGCCGATGGGACCTTTTTTCAATGACGTCGCCGAATGGTTAGAGTCATTAGGCCGTAACGCTGTGAATGTTGTATTCAACGGTGGGGATCGTTTTTACTGCCGTCATCGACAATACCTGGCTTACTACCAAACGCCGAAAGAGTTTCCCGGATGGTTACGGGATCTCCATCGGCAATATGACTTTGATACCATCCTCTGCTTTGGTGACTGCCGCCCATTGCACAAAGAAGCAAAACGCTGGGCAAAGTCGAAAGGGATCCGCTTTCTGGCATTTGAGGAAGGATATTTACGCCCGCAATTTATTACCGTTGAAGAAGACGGAGTGAACGCATATTCATCGCTACCGCGCGATCCGGATTTTTATCGTAAGTTACCAGATATGCCTACGCCGCACGTTGAGAACTTAAAACCTTCAACGATGAAACGTATAGGTCATGCGATGTGGTATTACCTGATGGGCTGGCATTACCGCCATGAGTTCCCTCGCTACCGCCACCATAAATCGTTTTCCCCCTGGTATGAAGCACGTTGCTGGGTTCGTGCATACTGGCGCAAGCAACTTTACAAGGTAACACAGCGTAAGGTATTACCGAGGTTAATGAACGAGTTGGACCAGCGTTATTATCTTGCCGTTTTGCAGGTATATAACGATAGCCAGATTCGTAACCACAGCAATTATAACGATGTGCGTGACTATATTAATGAAGTCATGTACTCATTTTCACGTAAAGCGCCGAAAGAAAGTTATTTGGTGATCAAACATCATCCGATGGATCGTGGTCACAGACTCTATCGACCATTAATTAAGCGGTTAAGTAAGGAATATGGCTTAAGTGAGCGCGTCATTTATGTGCACGATCTCCCGATGCCGGAACTATTACGCCACGCAAAAGCGGTGGTGACGATTAACAGTACGGCGGGGATCTCTGCACTGATTCATAACAAACCACTCAAAGTGATGGGCAATGCCCTGTACGACATCAAGGGCTTGACGTATCAAGGGCATTTGCACCAGTTCTGGCAGGCCGATTTTAAACCGGATATGAAACTGTTTAAGAAGTTTCGGGGGTATTTATTGATGAAGACGCAGGTTAATTGGGTTTATTATGGGGGGAACACAACAAACTGCCAACATAATATATATTAAATTTCAAGTCAATATCTTTTGAATTTTAAGTAGCCAAAAAATCATTTCCATCCTCTTCAAAGAAAAGTAACATAAAGGTAATAAAACATACTACTTTAAGATTTAATTTTACGACTGGTACTGTAATAGAATATAAAATGTAGCTTTTATTACTCCCCCAAGAAAATCCTTTTATCGTGCAAAGAGGGAGATGTTATATCATCCGATAATATTTTAACATTATCAAAATTCTTTAAAATATCGAAATGGAGACGCAGCGTATTAATCCCTTTTTGGGATTTATCATTATCACACAACTTTATCATAAGAGGCGCTATTGAATAAGACTGACATCTTTTAGAAACTAAAGGTGCATATACCAAAGAAGATGATGTTAATCCAATTAAGTGTTTTATTTTTGCTTTTTTTATTACCGGCTCTATTAAAAAGTCTGGCTCTGTTATAAGAATTATGTCACGACATTTTGCCTTTTTTATTGCCTTTTGAATTGCATTAATATTTTTTTTAGGCTCTTTAGGGTGAGGTTTTATAAATATTCTTGCATTATCAGGCTTATCTATTCTAAGTAAGATAGAAATTAACGAATCCGCAAATAATGTATGTTCAATCAAATACTTTTGATTTGCATATATTATATCATCTCTAGTTATAGAATATTTATGGATAACATTATCTATTCTGGTTGATGATTTAACTGATGGAGCACCTTTAAACTCAACAAATTTTTGCGCATTAAATTTTTTCTTAAGCAAAATTGGATATGTACCGTATACATTTTCAAATTTCAAATCTGGATAATGGAACAAGATAATTGAATTAATAATCTCTGAATAAAAATTAATATTTACTACTGGGTTTTCTTTTTCGGTTTTATAAGTCCCTGTCCCCTCTTCAATTAATGAACATCTTATATTATTTTTTTTGAACAAATATACGAAGATTGCATAATGTTGCGCATAGCTCATAAAATAAGCATCTTTAGCTTTTGAATTTAAAACTAAATAATTATATACGTTATAAAACCATATAACCTTTTTAAGTGAAAAAACATTTGGGAAAGTTGGAATGAATAGTACCTTGTATGAAGAAAATAATTTATTATTTATTTGTTCAACAATAATTTTTGGCATCTCAGTATTTTTTTCAGTTGCCAAAACAATAAGATAGTTACTTCTCTTGCTAAATTTTTGTACAAATGACTCAGCTTTTTTTAATTGCCCCAGGTTACTAATTATAAAAATATTTTTACTTTTTATTTTTAACGGTGATAGTAGCTCTTCAGCCTTGTTTTTAGAATTAAAAAACCATGAGTCACGGAAAAACCCAATTGGATTTACAAATAATTTCCTCAACTTCTTTAAACTAGCATCAAATATCATCTTTCTTATACCTTAATAAAACTTTATGGATTTTTTTCAATGTTTTTATTTTTTTTGGTCCTAATGAGAAAAAGAAATTAAAAAAGATCAAAAACAATATAATCAATGTAGATCTTTTAATTCCAAAAGTCCTAACATTAACATTTGGCGGCATTTTTAAAATATCATTCAAAATCTTATGTTGAATATCCCTAGAGTAATAAAAGTTCTCCTCCATCCATTTTTTTTTAATACGTGGAATGTGTTTAAAATTAAACTTATTATAGTCAACAATAAGTCCAGATCTTGAAAAATAACATTGTCCATTGCAAGTATGATTAAATCCATTTATTAAATAAACCTTAATTTTATTAGCCAGACAATATATTGCGACCGAAGAAGATATTGTAATACAATATTCAACTTTAGAAATTAAAGAATCAATATTATCATCGCTAAATGTTATATTTTTCAAATCGAAGCGTTCAATGTATTCCTTAATATCAAAAACAATTGAGTCTGGTGATATAAGAGGATTTCGAGTTTTAAAAATAAAATTCATATGTGGATGTTTCTGAATTACTCTAATCAAAAAACGTGCATATTCTATCCTCTTTATTGGCGTCAAGGGTTCATTAACTTGATCAACGATAAGACAAGAATTCTCACTTTTTGCATTGATATTGACATTTTTAATCCATGGTGGACCAAAAAGAATTCCATTAAAAGGAACCCCTATTATTTTACAAATTTTTTTATACGTTTTAATATCTTTTGGGGAGTTAATAAGTAAATAGTGACTATTAGATTTTGAAATAAAAGCTTCTATCTGAGAAGTAAGGACAATGCCAGGAAAACAAGATATAATTATGGTATCTTTTGTTCTTACAGTATTAACAATTTCATGAAGGTCCTTCCCTCCTGTTGAACAAAAAATAAACTCAATATTAATAAAAGTGAAAAAACAAACAAAGTCATCAGGATAGAATACAACTATCTTTTCATCTAAATTTTTTTTTACAAACTCTTGTAGAGAATTATCCAAGCAGCAAAAAAATAAATCATATGAATCAACATCTATCTGCTCAAAAATATTTTTCAAAGCTAAAAAATGAGAATCATAACGAAAGACAAAACAAAGCACTTTTTTTCTAGTCATAACTGGTGGTACATTCCGGGATGTCATAAAAATCTTTGTAATCTTTATTTTTTGATTTAATAAAATCCTTAATAATTCTAACAGCATTAATTAAAGCATTTTCTTTAAAATAAGGATTACTAGATGACTGTACAACACTAATAAATTTTTCATCTTGAGATATATTTATCCCTCTGACGATTGCATTTTTTTCAACGGGTACATCTATTACACTGGCTCCACGAACACGGCCTTTCTGCCTATCACCAATGTTAATTGTTGCAACTTTTAAAGATGGAACCTCAATTAAACCAGAGGAGGAGTTCCCAATTAGCCCACAAGAGTATTTAATCATTGCCAAATAATCTTCTGAACGAATAGAAATCAAATATCTGAACTTATACTCTTTGCAAAAATATTTTACTTTTCTCTGAATTATATCAGAACCAGTGTCAGCGTTACTGCCAATAAAAATAAAGTCGTGAGTATTTTTAAAAAAAGAAATCGCTGACAATAACTCATCTATTTGATCATTAACCGACTGCGTGGAAAGTGTTTCAGGATGGAATACTACAACAAAGTACCGTTTTAACAGTGAACCATATTTTAGTTCCAACTCCTGCTTATTTGGTAAATGCAATGAAAGAGCATTTTCTGCACCAAGAGAACCAATATTAAACACACTACCAGGCTTTTCACCTAGTTGAATTACTCGTTTTTTATACTCTTCTGTAGAAGTAAGATGGAGTTTACTCATTTTAGTAATTGAATGCCTAATAAACTCATCATAATTAGCTAATGTCTTTTCACCACCATGAATATGAATTAATGGAATATTATGCATTGATGCTGCGATAGCGACTGAAAATATTTCATATCTATCGCCTAAAACCATAACCGCATCATATGTGTTATTTGAAAAAAAATCACCAAACGAATTGAGGCAAACACTCATTGAATGGAGAATGTGAGTATGTGAAGTTGTATTGATATTTATATCCACAACCTTGATAATATTAAAATTATCTTGTTCTATAATATGTATTGTATTTCCATACGCATTATCACAATGCATTCCTGTAACTGCCAAATCAAGCTGTATTTCTGGAGTTTCTCTTAGCATTGTCAAAAGTCTCCGAACTATTCCATATTCAGCTCTAGATCCAGTTACGTATAATATTTTTTTCATTTAACAATCTCCGCTATTTCGTTTTCTAATACTGTATACCCATTACTATTAAAATGTAAGCCATCATAAGTATACATTTTATTTAGATTGCCATAAGAGTCTTTTAAAACGTGATCCAAGCTAATAAACTTCGCAAAATCTACATTCTCTCGAAGATAAGAATTTAAATCATTAATTATTCTATTATCTCGATCAATACGCCCAAAAACAGGAGGAACCGACAATAAATAAATTTTTGATGCAGCATTTTTCTTCTTTATATACTGGCATGTTTTCTTCAAATACCACAATGTGTCTTCTTTTTTCCAATCACTAACAACTATATCATTAGTTCCAAAAAAGATGAAAACAAACTCTCCGAAATTAACAATCAGCTCTTTCTCAATAATATATTCATAGTACTCCTTCGAGTTTATACCAGCGATACCTAAGTTATTAACTTCTATATCATTTATTTTTTTTACGTCCCAATAATCAAACAGCGAGTGTCCAATTAAAGTTATATCACTTACACTATCAAATTCATTTCGTTTCTCATTGATTCTATTATGTATGTTTTGATAAAGTATTTTTTGTCTATTTTTTTTTTGCTGAATGGTAATTGCAAGTTCGAAATCCATTCTATCATCTATATCTAAAGAGCTTTCCTTATCCATAATATAAGCTAGTGAATAGCGACCAAAAAAATGCTTTGTATGAAGATAATGCTGCTTATTAGCTATAAATATAGCTCCATTCGGATGATATTCTACTATTGAGTTTCGATTATATTTACTATAATCAAGGTCAAAAAAAGACAGTGTCGAGTAATCATCTAATGGTCTAATTATTTGTGATGGCTTATTGCTTCTAGTAACAGAAACAACACATTGGTATTTTTCTAAAGTTTGATATAACTTTACAGCCTCAATAATATGGGTCGAATCTCTAAAGGGTGAAGTTGGTTGTAATAAAGCAAAGCTCTCATAATCAGTATATATACTTAACGCATGTTTTATAAATTCAAATGATGATGCTTTATCAGTTGCTAGTTCTTCCGGTCTCAGCAAAAAATCAGCACCATATGACTCTGCTATTGCTCCATACTGTTCGGAGTCAGTTGTCACAATTACTTTCTCAAACATTTCTGACTGCAAGGCAGCTTCAATTGTATAAGCAAGAAGAGGTTTATCTATCAGCATCAAAGCATTTTTATTTCTCAACCCTTTAGATCCACTACGGGCTGGAATTATCGCAATAATTTTTGTTCTCATTATTCCCCCTGATTTTTGAATTCGCTATGAATTATTAATTCATCTGGAATAAAGTCTTGCTCTGCAATTTTACCCAATAAATTATACCACTCCATCGGACTGATACCATTACCAGGTCTTTTTGTTGTTATATTTTTTTCTGAAAAAACCTCACCTTTTTTTATCTCTGTTTTAGCTATAATAGACTTTCTTGCTACGATTTTATTCTTCCTTTCTGAAGCTGTAACCACTTTACTATTTGAACCTAAAGATTTTTCAACACACCTGACCCCAATACAAAGATGTTTCAGTTCATCAGGTTCTATTGAGGCCAAATGATCTGGGCCAGACATAGATTTATCTAAAGTGAAATGTTTTTCAATAAAAGTTATTCCATAAGGCACCGCCGCAATAGCTGCATAAAACCCGCTAGAATGATCAGAGAAGCCTATGTTATTCTTAGGGAAGTGTTTTTTCAAATCATTAATAGCATTAAGGTTTACATCCTCAAAGGGCGTTGGATATTCAGTATTGCAATGTAATATTGTAATATTACCAACCGGAACTTTATTATTTATAAAAATAGAAACAGACTGTTTTATCTCATCAATAGTAGCCATTCCTGTTGATATGATTATTTTCTTATCAGGGATCGGAAGCTTGGCTATTTTTTCAAGATACGGTAAATTCAATAACTCACCTGAAGGGATTTTCCATATTTTTTGTTTCAAAGATGCTAAAAAATCAATAGAGTCTTCGTCAAAAGGGGTAGAAAAAACATCTAAATTTAAACTGACTGCATATTCCATTAGATGGAGATAATCGTCATACTTCATTTCAAGCTTTTTTGTCATTTCTAACTGAGATTCTAATTCTCCTGTGTTTTTTATTTGATACTCTGCCTTAGGTGCAATAGCTGAAATTAATTTATCAGCTTTAAATGTTTGGAATTTTACTGCATTAACACCGGCCTCTTTGGCTTTTAATATCATTTCTCTTGCAATATCAACACTACCATTATGGTTGCAACCAATTTCAGCAACGATATATATATTACTCATTCATTCCCCCTAATTAATCTTGTTGGAGTCCCAGCAACTACAACATTACTTGGTATATTTCTAATTACAACCGACCCAGAACCAATAATACTCTTTGAGCCTAGCTTCAACTGGCCATTTACAACAGTACAGCTACCAACAAAAGTTTCTTCTCCAACAGAAACATCACCATTAAGTACAACATTAGTAGAGATATTGCTACAGCAGCCTATTTCATTACCATGTTCAATTAAACTCCTAGTATTTATTACAACGGCATCATGTATTCTAGTATCACGGTTAAGTATACACATTTTACCAATAAAAATTCCATCACCCAGTATAATATTTGGTGATAGAATAGCAGTTTTATCTATAATGTTAATTAAGCGTAGATTATGTTTTCTTATGATGTTTAAATAGTGCTTCCTAGTTGATGGTTTGCCTATCCCAATAAAATAATAATAATTATCCTTATTCTCGATGTCTGCAATATCATTACCTAATATTGGATATGATTGATGATAACCACTTTTATATTTATCGATAAATCCTATTAACTCGTAATGTTTATGATTTAAGCTGTCAATTATAGATTTTGAAAAACCACCCGCACCAAATATTATTAACTTTTTACTCATGATATGTCTCAGTTAAATATTTCCAAGGCATAATATTGGAATGTAACCACTATAGGTCTTTTTTGTAATCAGCAATGGCTTCCGTAACATTTTTATAAAATTTACCTTGCCCCTCTTTGTTAAGATAAATAGCAACATCACAATACTCCTTTAAAGCTCGTTCACTATGTGACACCATTATTAAATGAGATTTTTCTCTTATTTTATCGAATATATCTGAACATTTCTTTTTAAACTTTGCGTCTCCAACAGCAGTGATTTCATCAATAAGATAATAGTCGAATTTAAAAGCCATACTTAATCCAAAAGCTAACCTTGACCTCATGCCAGAAGAATAAGTTTTAATGGGCATATCGAAATATTTTCCGAGTTCGGAAAACTCTTCAACAAAATCAACCCTCTCATTTAACTCATCGCGTTTTGCATATAGTCGGGCAACAAATTTAACATTTTCACGACCGGTTAAACTTCCTTGAAATCCACCAGCCAATCCAACGGGCCATGAAATTTTATGTTCTGTAATAATGTTCCCACTATCAGGACGATCTATACCACCAATTATCCGAAGTAAAGTTGATTTACCGGCTCCATTTTGACCAATCAGGGCAATGTTATAGCCTTTAGGAAAAATAATATTCAAATTTTTAAAAACATAATGCCGCCCAGTGGGCGTGCGATAAGACTTCGTCAAATTCTCAATCTTAATCATGATGTCAGCATTGCCTCTTCACGCGTTCGGTATAATGCCAGGCCGATGAACAGGGTGACCAGAGTAAACATTGCAAGGTAGTTCAGACTCACGCCTTCACTGATATAGCCAGGCATAACTGCCTCGCGGCTTAACTCCACAACATGCACTAATGGGTTCCAGAGTAGATATGACCAGTATTGTTTTGGAATCGAGTGTAGAGGGAACATGATGCAGGAGATGAAATACAGCGGCTTAAGCAGTATCGGCAGGACCTTTTGCATTTCAGGAAAGGTTTTACCAACGACCATAAATATTAAGCCGACGCCACATGAAAGAATGATTAACAAACTCCAGGTGAGCACAAGTTGTAAAAAGTTTGTAATTTCGAAATATTCGCCTGTCATCCAGACGATAAGCATGAGCAAAATATAAACAGCAACGTAAATCAGTGTCTCAAGCAGTGCACGTGCAATGATCGTATCGATGGGTTTTACTGGTCGATAATTAAACAGTCCCTGGTTCGCTTCAATAGCACCAATAGAACGTTTGCTAATACTACTAAAGATAAAAAAGGGAATCAGGCCATTAAGTAAAAACACCGGGAACGAGATGTCTGGCATAGTGCGGTGCATAACGTAACCCAAAATTCCCAACAGTATCAGCAAATGCGCGGAGGGTTCAAGAATCGCCCACAAATACCCCAGACGAAACTTACCAAAGCGTGTTCGTATTTCTCGTAGAAATAATGCCTCTACGGTGACTTTCTGAACTTCAAATCCACTTCTTGCCATTTGATGATGTGATCCTAATCTCTTCAGGTACGCTACCGCCCTTGGCTTAACAGCTACCAATACACTGGAGGTAATACTTGTTTGTAACTGGATAAAATTTACTCAGACGGTTTGACCTTTTTAATAGCCGCAAAAAAATTTCAGCAGAAATTATTTCCGCAGGGATAAATAGATCTATTTCCGTCTCGTTTCTTCTAATCCATTCTTCAGGCATGAATGTATTCGGTCTTCTGGTAATTTCAGAAAACTGGCCGTTTTAGAATGCAGAGTTAATTTCTCAGGAAATTATTTTTTGTTATTACTGTTAACTACTTGATTATAATATCCCCTATGGATTTTATGCGTAACAACACTTGCAATCTGTTTCAAACCAGAACGCACGCGATTGATTACCAATAAATTGTTCACCGAGAAACTATTTCCCTATTTAAAATTCACTCGTGTACTTCTTATTTATATCTACAGCCCCCTCTTTACAGCCATATTTGTGATTTATATCACATTTAAATGGTGTTATTTAAGTTGCATCAATAATCCCGAAGGTAATTATTTTCGTCGATTAAAATATACATCTTGATTATTTTGTGTATTTATTTTAACCAGTGTTACAACCAACACCATCCCTCAGTAGATATACCTGAGCAGACATTTCTTAAAATCGACGAATAGTTTCCCTGGAAATTATTATGCTTATTTGAAATTCCCTTTCTGATTATCTCCTGTAATTTTACTAATTTCCAGGCTACACAAAATACAGATCACATAAGAATTATCCTATATGTTTTGACCTATCAATTGTTACTCAATGATTTATTACAACTATTAATAATCATAATGTATCAAAACACTTAAGCATCTTTACAGTCTTAGAAAGATGTCGATTAACGAAGGCTACATGGTGAAAAACAGGTTCCTTCAGTGTTACCGAATATTCCGTGGTGGTCTGGAGGGAGATAATTCTTGCTACATCGAAACTCAGCCCGGTGAGCGGGTTTGACAGTTCCGCACTCACCATTGGGCTAAGGGTTATCAGGTGGGGTTAAGGAAATGGCAATACCTACCCCCGTCCAAACTCCAGCCGCTGCACATTCACCATCCCAGGCTTCTCAGCAGCACTGACATCAATTTGTGTCACCCGCAGCGCATATTTTTCATCCAGTGCGTTTAACCATTTCAGAAGGTCATTAAACACCACAGGTTCTATCCAGACCTGAATATTCTCCCCACGCTCGGCTATCCGCTTGATGGCCACCGAGTGCGCGGAAGCACTGTCACTGATGACCCGCGATACCTGCGCAGGCGTTGTTGTGGCAGATTTTCGCGCTGCAATAATATCCGGCGCGGCGTTCTTCAGTCGGGTGTTCATTGCCACCAGCTGTTGCAACATCGTCTCCTGTTGTTCTATCCGTTCGCTCAACGGCTGCCAGATGAGGACGTAATATCCGACGCTAAACAGGAACACCACCGCTGCCAGTAACATGCCCTTTTCGCGCGGAGAACGCCCCGCCAAGTGTTGTGTCAGCCAGTGTTCGCCACGGCTTAACTGGCGTTCACGCCATTGCTGAAAATAGTGAATAAATTTATCGCGTAACATGTTATTTCCTCCGCAACGTTACGCCGCCGGAAACCGCATCACCCTCTTTCTGTAACGCGTCCTGTTGCACAACATAATCTGCCGCCAGTGCGCTACGCAGTTTGTCGAAACTGGCAAAGTTCGCGGCCCGCAACTGAAGGTGGAGCGTCTGGCGTTTTTGATCAAAGGTGAAACCACGCATTTCGATGTCGGAAAGTGATGCTGATTTCAGGGTGCTGGCTATCGCTGACAACTCGGCGAGCAGCCGGGTATCATCGGCCTGCGGGCGATATTTTTTCAGCGCCATCGTCACCTGGGAACGCAAATTCACAATCCGCTTCTGCTCCGGGAACAGTGTTAAGAACTTTTTTTCCGCCTGGGTGCGGCTTTGCGCCACCTGTTCGCTGACGCTCCATAACGTCACGCCCCGTTCCACTACCAGCGCAACCAGAATCAGCAATATCGGCAGAATCATCACCCGCCAGCGCGCCCACTGTTTTCGGTAGCTGACACGAGGCTGCCACGGCCCTGTTAGCAGGTTCCCTTCCGATTCGCCATAAGTGGTAATGGCGGGCAGAGCCGTAACGGTCAGGCGTTCGGCGTCCGCACCAGCCCATGCAGACAGTTCTTCCGGTGCAATGCCGACCACAGTTAGTGAAATCGGTAAATTCTGCTCATTGAGCTGTGCGCGGAACATGACCGGAGCCAGCGCCCGCCCGGCGCTCCATCCCCGGCATTCATCGATGCGGCAGATAACCCGTTGCGCATCGCCAGCCATAAACCCACAAGGAATGGACATCCAGTCCGGCGCGACGGTAGCGCGGGTGATGCCGTTTGCCTGCAACCACTGCGCAATGTTGCGCATATGCTGCTGGTGAATCACAGCTACGGTTGCCAGTTGCTGGTCGATTTTCAACGGGGCGAAATGCAGTTCATCGATATCCTGGTTCAGCTCTTCTTCCAGCAAGGCGGGCAGAATCGTCGGTATCTGCTTGCGGGGCACATCAGGCAGTTCAACCTGCCAGACGCTGATCCATTCGCCAGGAATGTAGAGTCGAATCGCATCAGTTTGCAGCCATTGCTGGAGACGTTCGTCAGCAACGTCAGGCCAGATACCGTGCTCCACGTCGGGTGTATGGCGCTGCCAACGGATGGGATCAGCGGCGCAAAGCGGGAAAAAAATCTCAAGCATGGAACTCACTCACTTTCTCCTGTCTGATGCCAGAGAACAGAAAAGTGTTGTGGGCCCATGCGGACAATTAACGAATTCATCGTCAGTTCAATCTCATTCACGGTGATATCTGAACGCAGCCAGAAGTAATTGCTGTCCACGCTCAGGATGGTTTTTAGCTGTTTTTTAGTACGCTCATCGACGTCTGCAAGTAGCGGCTGAGCAAGAAACTGATCGACATCTTCCCAGCCCTTCGCCGGACGTTGTTGTAATAATGCCCGCGCCTGAACAGGGCTTAACCACGGGTCAAACAGCGCCTCAAGAATCACACTTTGCGTGACATCTAATGTATTGATGTTGATTTGCTGGCGGGCCATCGGCAGCGCACAGACCAACGGTTTCAGTTTTTGATAAAGCCCGGCGTCCATTCCCTGCACCACGCGCATCTCGCTGATATCAGCCAGCGGTTGATTAGCGGCGTAGAACGGCACCGAGCGGGCGAGATACTCGCTGTCTTCACGACCCAGACGCGTCTGCACGCTGCGGTCTTCGTCAATAAACTCCCACAGGCTTTCGGCTATCAGTTCGGCCCGATAAGCAGGCACATCGAGGCGCGAGATCAGGGCAATCAGTTGTTGTACCGCGAGCGGACGCGACGCCGTCGTCGGCTGAGCGAGGGCATTCAGGTTAAAGCAGGCCTGTGCGTCACGCAGAGTGACGGCAATTTGCCCCTGCGGCAGTGGGAAAAAACGCGGGCCAGAAGCCCACGGTTGTGCCAGATGCACACGCTTTTCATTTTTCAGGCTCAGACTGAGCGCGCTCAGCGCCAGGCTTTCTGCACTGGCGCTGTACCACAGCGCCTGCTGGTACTCCTGCTGGCTGCGCGTTCGCCCAAGTTGTTGCTGCATCCGCCCGGAAAGCGTGATGGTCACCAGCATCATAACCGCCAGCAATACCAGCACCACGACCAGTGCCATTCCGCGTTTTGGTGGTGAGGTGATCATGATAATTGCGGCCCGCGTAACAACCAGATGCGTTCAATTTCGCCCCATTGTGGCGAATGCAGGGTTATGCGTACTGCCACAGGAATCGCCTGCACTGATGACCAGCTCTCCTGCCAGCGCGTGCCGTCGTAGAACTGCAAACGGAGCGAATCCGCCGGGATTAATTTTTGCGTTGTTGGCTTCACGCTGCCTGCCGCATCGGTCAGTGGCCAGGCTAACCGTTCGAGATAACCGTCATGAATGCGGTAACCGACGGTGAGCAGATTGCTGCGTGGCAGACGCATCAACGGGTTAACCACACCGCCGCGCACAAAACGCATTCCTCCACTCTCAGACACCAGAACGCCAGCGCCCGCCAGTAACGCTGGTTCACGCTGGCCCTGATCGCCTCTTACCGGACGCGGCATCATTTGTGTCAGATCGTGGGTCAGAAAACTCATCGTTTGCTGCATGAGGTTTAGTTTTTGATCGTGTCCGGCGACGGCGCTATTCACGCGTGTAACGCCGTTTGTCACCTGCTGCGCCATCAGTGCCAGTGAGGCAAAAATGGCTATCGCCACCAGCATTTCCAGTAACGTGAAACCAGCGCGAGCCCTTCTCACTGTTGGCCTCCCACGGCGCTAAACCAGGCGCGTCTTGACTGAATCACTGGCGAAAAGTCGTCATGAAGACTGACTTCAATATCCACCGCCTGGAGCAGCACGTTACCGGTATTCAGAGGGATCGTTCGCCAGTACCAGCGGCTTCCTGCCATATCACTCTCGCCCTGGTGCCTGACCGCTCGTTGTTCACGGGTCATCAGGTAAAGCAGCGCAGTCTGGTTTTCAGCTACCCAGCCCGCTACCGTTTTCTCCTCAAGGATTTGCTGATTACTCAGCGTACCGCTGGCAATCTGTAACACCGCCATGGCAGCCAGCGCAAAAATCGCCAGCGCGAGCATCACTTCCAGCAAGGTAAATCCGCGCTTCATGGCATCCTCTCATCACATTGATTGAGGGATAACGCGCCATCGTGCGCCAGCTTTACCGCCCAACATGCGTTTTGCGCCGCCGAGTAGAAGCGCAGCGTAAACGGCGTGGCGGGTTCAAAAGGCGAAAAACGGATCTGCGGCGTCTTCTTTTTCGCCTCTTTTTGCAGCTCCAGTTCAATATCGTGCAGCGTCAGGCGACGACGCTGCAGCTCCAGCGCATATTCCTTCTGCCAGATATCACTGCCGGGTTGTAACAGCATCTGCACCTGTTTCGGCACCGTAACCTGTGCCGATAACCGGGTCGCAGAAACGGGCAACCATTGCCCGTGACGACGCTGCATAAACTGGTAACCTGGCGGGTCGATTAGCACACCGAGTGTTTGCCCTTCGATCACTGCCCTGTCCTTAAACTGCGCAAAGCGAGTCAGAAAATCCTGCGCCGCTTTTTTCGCAGGCGGCTCTGAAGCGGTCGCAAACGTCTGTACCACGCCCGCACTGGCAAGGCCGATAAGGAAAATCACCAGCATGATTTCCAGAAGTGTGAATCCGCGTTCAGGCACTGATTACTGAAACTCCTGCAAATTCCAGTTACCGATATCTGCGCCAGCGCCCTCCCCGTTTTCCTGACCATCTGCTCCCAGGGTATAAACATCAAACAGCCCTTTTTCACCCGGGCTGAGATACTGATAATCATTGCCCCACGGATCTTTTGGCAGTCGTTTGATGTATCCACCGGTACGGTAGTTGCGGGCGTCCGCCATATTGGCTGGCTGCTGGATCAGCGCCTCCAGTCCCTGTTCGGTGGTCGGATAACGCCCGTTATCCAGTCGGTACATATCCAGTGCGTTTTCCAGCGCCACGATATCGCTGATGGCTTTTTGCCGATCGGCTTTCTCTTTGTTGCCCAGCAGGTTAGGCACTACCAGACTTGCCAGGACGCCAAGAATAACAATCACCACCATCACTTCCAGCAGGGTAAAACCTGCCCGTGGTTTTTGTGTGCGGGATAACGAATTCATGTGATAACTCCGTAAATTACATTCCAACCATATTGTTCAGTTGCAGCATCGGTTCGAGGATGGCGATGACGATAAACAGCACCACACCCGCCATCATCACCACCAGCGCCGGCTCAAACAGCCCTAACGCCAGCCCCACCTGTGTATCAAATTCCCGTTCCTGGTTGACCGCGGCCTGTTCAAGCATGGTTTCCAGCTCGCCGCTCTGTTCGCCGGAGGCGATCATGTACAGCATCATCGGTGGAAACAGGCGCAGATCCGCCAGCGCGGCGCGCAGGCTGCTTCCTTCGCGGACGCGATCTGCCGCCAGCAGCAGTTGTTGCTCGACATAACGATTTGCCGACACGGCGGCGGCGGTCTGAATGCCTTCCAACAGCGGAACACTGCTGGCGGTGAGGATGCTTAACGTGCGGGAAAAACGCGCCGTATTCAGTCCGCGCGCAACACGCCCCGTCACGGGCAGGCGCAGCAAGGTTTTATCCCAGCGCAGGCGCATCGCAGGATTTTTGAGTAACCGTTGCCCCAGCACCAGAAGCCCCAGCAAACCCGCCAGCCAGTACACGCCGCTGGCCTGTAACGCGTCGCTCATAGCGATGAGCATTCGGGTGGAGGCGGGTAGCGCGTGTCCGAGATGATCAAACTGTTCGATAATTTTCGGCACCACTGCCGTCAGCAAAATAGTGACTACGCCCGTTGCCACCACCAGCAGAACCAGCGGATAGAGCATGGCCTGCAGCAGGCGTGATTTCAGACGCTGCCGCTGTTCGGTGTAATCCGCCAGGCGATTGAGCACCACGTCGAGATGTCCGGATTTTTCTCCGGCAGCGACCATCGAACAAAACAGGGAGTCAAAGACGCGGGGATGTTCGCGCAGGCTGTCCGACAGGGTATAACCTTCCTGAATCCGGCTGCGCAGCGCCATTCCGAGGCTTTTTACATGCAGTTTTTCGCTTTGCTCACTGACCGCCTGTAAGCAGGTTTCCAGCGGCATTGCTGCCTGCACCAGCGTTGCCAGTTGACGAGTGAACAGCGCCAGATCTGCCGTCGCCACGCGACGATGTGCGTGCCGCCGACGCTGCAACAATCCCCCTGCCGATGCATTCATCCGGGCTTCAATGTGCACGGGAATGAGGTCTTTACCGCGTAACAATTGACGGGCATGACGCGCGGAATCCGCCTCAATCATGCCTTTGGTTTTGCGACCATTACGCTCCAGCGCCTGATAGTAAAACAGTGCCATTACGCCTCCATGGTTACCCGCAGAACTTCATCGAGAGAGGTTTCTCCGGCGAGCACTTTCTCAATGCCGTTACTGCGGATACCCGCAGAGTGTTGCCGGACATAACGTTCCAGCTCCAGTTCCCCGGCCTGACGGTGGATCAAATCACGCAATGTGGCGTCCACCACAATCAGTTCATGGATGGCAGTACGTCCGCGAAAACCTTTGTGATTACAGGCGGGGCAGCCCTGCGGATGGTACAGCGTGACGGCATGCGTATCGGAGATCCCCATAAGACGTTTTTCTTCGTCGGTGGCAGGCGCGGCCTGACGGCAGTCGGAGCACAGCGTGCGGACCAGTCGCTGCGCCATCACGCCCGTCAGACTGGAAGAGAGCAGGAAAGGCTCCACGCCCATATCCTGCAAACGTGTGATCGCCCCCACCGCTGTGTTGGTATGCAGCGTGGAAAGTACCAGGTGTCCGGTCAGTGAAGCCTGAACAGCGATTTCTGCGGTTTCGGTATCGCGGATTTCACCGACCATCACCACATCCGGGTCCTGACGCAAAATTGCGCGCAGGCCACGGGCGAATGTCATGCCGACGCGGGTGTTAACCTGCGTCTGACCGATCCCTTCAATCATGTATTCGATAGGGTCTTCAACCGTGAGAATGTTACGCGAGTGGTTGTTCAGCTCCTGCAATCCAGCGTACAGCGTGGTGCTTTTGCCGGAACCGGTCGGCCCCGTCACCAGAAAAATGCCGTGCGGTTTGTGTAACAGCTGGCGCAACTGCGCAGTCAGTTCGAGACTTAAACCCAGACGCTCCAGCGTCAGGCGAGCCTGGTTTTTGTCCAGCAGTCGCAGCACCACCCGTTCTCCCCAGGCGGAAGGCATGGTAGATACACGGACG
The DNA here is from genome assembly GCF_003697165.2 of Escherichia coli DSM 30083 = JCM 1649 = ATCC 11775. Lineage (GTDB taxonomy): Bacteria > Pseudomonadota > Gammaproteobacteria > Enterobacterales > Enterobacteriaceae > Escherichia > Escherichia coli. Next base: position 792,078 of record NZ_CP033092.2, on the reverse strand, counting down.
TCAATCGCCCGACCGCCCAGCAGCAACGCAATACGGCCATCCTGCGGTACGCGCTTTTCGGCAATATCCAGTCGCGCCATCACCTTGATACGCGAGACCAGCAGCGAGGCCAGTTTACGACCGGGGCGCAACATTTCATGTAATGTGCCGTCAACACGAAAACGGATCACCAGACTCTTTTCAAACGTCTCAATGTGGATATCCGAAGCGCCTTCTTTGATTGCCTCTGCCAGCATGGCGTTGATCAGTTTGATGATCGGCGCATCGTCGTCACTTTCCAGCAGATCTTCCGTTTCCGGCAGTTCTTCAGCGAGGGTAAAAAAGTCCTCGGCGGAACCGAGATCTTCCATCAGCTGGCGAGCTTCGGAAGAGTCCCGCTGCCAGACCGCATTCAGCCGCTGTTCAAATTCGGCCTCGTCGATTTGCCGCAGCGTAAAGGGCGCGTTCAGCCCCCGTTGTAGCTCCTGCAAAACAGAGAGCGACAACGGATGAACATGGAGGATCTCCAGCGACGCTTCGCACCATGCCACCAGGCTAAACCGACGGCTGAAACTGTAGGGCAGACGCACGGTGTTAGCGGTGGTTTCCTGTGCTACAGGCACCATTAACGCGTTCTCCCGGCATTGAGGAACGCGCGTACTTCCGGCGGTAAGGCCTGATTTTGCGCTGGCAATATCGGCTGCGCGGTGTGCGGCATCAGGCTTAAGCCTTGCTCATCGCGGTAGATTTGCTCAGCGCGCATGTAGTTATATTTGCGCTGCGACACGCCGTCTGCCGCCATACCGTCACGCAAAATGGTCGGGCGGATAAACACCATCAGGTTACGTTTTTCTTTTTTATCCGCCGTCGATTTAAACAGGTTACCAATCACTGGGATATCGCCCAGCAGCGGCACTTTCGCCACGCTTTCTCCCGCCTGGTCGTCCATCAGACCGCCAAGCACGATCAGCTCACCATCGTTAGCCAGCACGGTGGTTTTCAGTTTGCGCTCGCCAAACACGACATCGAGACTGGTCTGCCCTTCCACTTTCGAGACTTCCTGCTCAATCACCATCTGTACCGCGTTACCTTCGTTAATCTGCGGCGTGACTTTCAGCATGATGCCGACTTTTTTCCTCTCTACCGTATTGAAAGGATTGCTGTTATTGGAACCAACGGTAGAGCCGGTTAATACCGGAACGTCCTGGCCCACCATGAAGAAGGCTTCCTGGTTGTCCAGCGTGGTGATACTCGGCGTGGAGAGCACGTTCGAGCTGGAGTCGTTTTTGACCGCCTGTACCAGCGCCATCCAGTCGCCTTTCACCACGCCAACCGCCGTACCGCTAAAGCCAGAAAGAAGCTGAGCGAGCGTGGAGAGATCGCCGTTAGTATCCGGATTTATGGTGGTAGCACCGTTTTCGCTGATCACCGTGGAACCTTTCTGCGGCTTGGCTGCAGAAATCGCTGCCCCCAGCGTACCAATAGGGATTTGCGTACCGTTGGCAAACTGCATTAATCCGGCATCTTTTGACCCCCACTGCACGCCGAAGTTGATATTGCTGCCTTCGGCAACTTCCACGATTAACGCCTCGACATGCACCTGAGCACGGCGAATATCCAGTTGTTCAATCACGCTTTGCAGCGACTGCATAATGTCCTGCGGCGCAGTAACAATCAGGGCATTACTGTGTTTGCTGGCGGCGATGGAGACAACCTCACGCCCGCTACCAACTGTGCCTTCCGCCTCTTCTTTAGCCGCCGTGAGCGTACCGCTGACCTGCTTCAGCACATCGACCAGATCTTCGGCTTTGCTGTATTTGAGATAGAACACCTGGCTGTTGCCGCTGCGCTCCATTTCTGAATCCAGCCGACGGATCAGACGGCGCATTTTGTCTCGCGTGGCGGGGTCACCACTGACAATCACGCTGTTGGTGCGTTCATCGGCGACAATTTGAGATTTCAGCGTTGCTGGCTGGTTCTCGCCGCTGTTTTTGGTCAGGCTTTCCAGCACGCGGGCAATTTCCGAGGCTGAGGCGTTATCCAGCGGGATCACCTCTTCGGTGCGATTACCCGCGTGATCCACGCGCTGGATCACTTCCGTCAGGCGCTCCACAACGGAGGCGCGTCCGGTAAGCATAATCACGTTGGAGGGATCGTAATTAACAACGTTGCCTGAGCCTGCGCTGTCAATCATCTGGCGCAGAATCGGTGCCAGCTCGCGTACCGACACATTGCGTACCGGCACGACTTTGGTGACCATTTCATCGCCCGCGTAGTTGTCACTGCCTTCACCGACCAGCGGCAGCGGCTCGACTTTCGCGGCGCTTGATTTCACCACCTTCAGCACGTCGTTTTCCATCGGTACGACCGCATACCCCTGTGCTTCCAGCAGGTTAAGGAATAACTGGTAATACTGGCGTTCATTGAGCGGAGTCATAGTGCGAATACTCACTTTCCCCTGAACGCCCGGCCCCATAATGATGGTTTTATTAAGGTTAGCGCCGACGGTTTCGATGAACGATTTCAGGTCGGTATCTTTAAAATTAGCGGTGAAAGTGGCTTCTTCCGCCCAGACCGGTGAACTACACAATGCCGCTGCCAGCATCAGCGGCAGTAAACGCTTTTTTGTTTTGAGGCCAGTTGTCTTCTTACGCCAGATAGACAACGTCATATCACGCCAAAACACGATGAATGATTCTCCTGGATTAAATGCGGTTAGCGCAGTGCGATGGAAATGTCGTAGCGCGCACCCTTGCGTAAAACCGTAAGTTGAATGGAATCCATTGAAGGTAACTGCCGCATCAGAGCAATCATTGCTCGTGGATCAGTGAAATCCTGCTGATTTAGCGCAATGGCGATATCGCCTTCCCTGAAACCGCTGGCATCGAACAGAGAACGATCTGCCCCCGGCTTCACTGCATAACCGACAATTCCCTCCTTACGCACAGGCGTAAGCTGGATATAGTTAAAAATTTTCTGCGGATCTTTCGCCAGTGCCTGACGCACGGCAGCCGGGATCTCCACTGGCGCACTGACGACAGGTTCAGCAACAGCTTGCTTTGCTTCGTCGCTGGCGGCTTTTTTGCTGGTCACCGCCACAGGGGGGCGTTCCTCCTCTGCCAGACTCAGACGTTCCATTTTCCCCTGATAGCGCAGCATCACATGGTCGCGGTTGATTTCCTCAATCACTGCGTTGTGAGAGCCAAGCCGTTCACCCTGCAAATAGACCTGCTGTTTGCCGCCTTCTTCAATCACCACGCCGGGTCTGGCACCAAAGGCGATCCCACGCAGCACCACATTAAGACGCGTTTCTGCCACAGGCGCAGATTCAGGTTGTTTTACCGGTGCGGCGACGGGTTGATATTTGCCAAACCAGTTTTGTTGGCTGACTAATTGCACGTCATTTTTATCGAACGGTTTTGCATCCGCACGGAGCGGTTTATTCACCGATGAGGAAACCGCCGTATATTCCGCAGAAAAGGAGAAATAGCGCCAGAGTGAATACGCCATTTTTGCAGAAATAATAAGCAGCATGAGCCAGAACATCCCGCGCACCATTTTTCGCAGATGCTCTTTGTCTGTATTAAGAGATTGTCTCTGGCTAAGAATGTGACGAATTTTAGTCAGCCATTGAATGAGATAAATTCGTGCGTCACGAAAAACAACCCGCGCCAATTTATATCTACCCGACGTTATGCTTTGACTATTCCACAGGTGGTACGATCCAGTTTCCGCTGATACTGGTTACCTGTACGTGTATCATTAATCGTTATGCTGTAATTAATTCCCTCGGTGATCATTAATTTCACCGTTGGGTCAGCGCACATTTGTCGTTGATAGCTGGTTAAAAAGGCGTCAGGTGTCTGCGTGGTCTGAGTACCCGATTCGCTGATAATGGTCATTTTTACCGTCGTGCCACTACTTTGCGCCAGCACTAAGGTATATCCCGCAGATTTAATCGGCAGGTTTTGGCTGATATTTTGCGCCTGTTTTTTCGCCAGTAAACTGGCGTTTTCATTATGGCTGGCGCAGCCACTTAATAATCCTGTAACGCTCAACAATAGCGATATTAATACCCTCCCTGGCATCTGTTTTATCGACATGGTAAATAATCTCTAAGGTTATTAATAAGAGTTAAAATGTCACTTTGATAATGACGTGGTTATCATTAAAACAATGCCTGTAGATAAAGTGTTGCTATACCGCCCAGACTTAAACACGGTCCAAAAGGCAGTGTGGTTGATCCTCTTTTTGTAATAACGGCATATATCAGACCGCAGCATGATGCGATTAAAGCCACATTGGGTAACGACAACGGCCCCACCCATCCACCTAACGCAGCGAAGAGTAATACATCGCCCATGCCTAATGCTTCTTTACGCAGAACTATTCCGGCTATCCAGCGCAGGGAGTAAAAAGTGATAAACCCCACCAGAACGCCGGTGACTGCGTCTTGTAGCGTTAACGGACTCTGCTGCGCCCATGCCGCAATCAGTCCTGTCCACAATACGCCCTGAGTAAAAACATCGGGCAGCCATTGGTTGTCGAGGTCGATGATGCTCGCGGCAATCAGCCACGCGGATAATATCATCACCGCCAGCCCCCATCCACTTTCTGGCCACACCAGACTCGCCAGCAAAAAAGCGAGTGCTGTCAATAACTCAACCAGCGGATAACGCTTGCTGATTTTCGCCTGACAGTCGCGGCAGCGCCCTTTGAGCATCAGCCAGGAGAGCAGCGGAATATTGTCACGAACGCGGATAGTCTGCTGGCAATGCGGACAGTGCGAACGCGGTAGCGCAAGGCTTATTTTTGACTGCGTACTCGGCGTTTCACCATGAAACTCCGCCATTTGTTGGCGCAGCATGATGGGGTAACGCCAAATCACCACATTCAAAAAACTGCCGATGATCAATCCTCCGACGGTTGCCAGTATGGGCATCGCCGCGGGGTATTGCTGAAAAACATCAAAAAGCATGGTTAAAGGTTGTTTGTTGTAACTTGCCGGATGCGGGCCTGCGGGTGTATGCCATATGGCTTTCCTCCAGGCCCGATAAGCTGGCGCATCGGGCATATGTGTTGACCCGATGCGCCTTATATCATGCCGGATGCGGCGTGAACGCCTTATCCGGCCTACAGGCTTACTCGGCAGACATCTTATGCTCGGTAACCTTGTTAATGGTTTCCGGCCCTTTTTCCGGTTTCGGCAGCTTGAGTGACGCCAGCGTGCTGTAAGCCGAAGAGCTCACACCGCCCTGGAAACTCATCTCCGTTGCTCCCGGCAACTGGTAAGCACTTGCACCCGGATTCCATTTCTTAAAGAATTCCGAAAGATCCGCCTGAGCGACCCAGGATGCACACAGCATCAGCGTGTCGGCAGCGTTACCATTGGATTCAGCACAGTAATTCTTGCCACCAAAGGTGCTGTTACCAACATCATCGCCGCGCGCTTTACGGTGCATCAACTGGAACAGGTTCCAGCCCTTCATCCCTTTACGATCGCTGTAGAACTTAGGCAGCTCACCATCTGGATACCACTGTTTGATATCAAAGTTTTCCTCTGCCCACTCCTTCAACTGTGCGTACATCAGCAGACGGTCACCCGCACCGCCGCGCGCCCAGGCCTGACCGTTGCTCTCGTCCAGATATTCCGGCGCGACGGTAATGTCGTCAGCGACACGGTTCATCTTACCGAGATAGCGATCCTGCATGTACAGCGCCAGCACGTTGTTCGCCACTTCAGTTGCACCCGGTACGTTCAGCGGTGTTTCTGCAGCGTTATGACCGACTTCGTGCCAAATCAGCCAGTCGTTCAGCGGCGTCGTCGGCAGCGTGGTGCTGTTCGTCGAGAAGCTGCTGTTCATTACCGGATAACCCGAGTGCGCATCACCGATGGAGATCTGCACATCGTTGGTGAAACGATGCTTGTGCCCCGTCAAGTTTTTATAGGTAAACATCCGGTGCTTACCGTCTTCATCATTACGACCGTAGAAGTCATTCATCGAGCTGGCAAAGGTATCCAGATCTTTAGCGAATTCTGCTACACCACCAGTGAAATTGCTGGCCTCAAGGTTCTTCTTCGGCGTGGTATAGACGAACGACGCAGACTCCAGCTCGCCCAGCGGCGCCGGTGAGTCCAGATCGTTTTTCCATTCGCCGTCTTTATAGAACGGCGCTTTTACTACACCGGTAAAGGTGAAGTTAGCAGAAACATCATCCTTACTGTCGCCCTTGATATAAATCAGACCACCATAAGGCACCTTGAAGGTCACTTCACCGTTAGCCTCCAGAGTATACGTTTTAGTCACTCTTGGCGGACGGTTCAGCGCAACTTCATGCTTCTCACGTCCAGTCAGGTCGTCAGCCAGCGCCACGGTAACAGTCACTGGGACTGACGCCGAAGACTTAATGGTGACGTCCTGCTGGGCCGGTGCCCACAGGCCGGTTGACTGCATGTTACCCGCAAACCATTTGGTCGGATTCGAGTACAGGCTGATGTTTTCCGTAACGCTCTCACCCTTTGCCGATACGGATCCTGGGTACTTCTCCACATCAACCTTAATGTTCAGATCCCACCAGGAACGGCCCAGCATCAGACGCGTCAGCGGTTTTTCCATATAGTTGAGCGGATAGCTTGGGTTCATCATGCCCGCTTTGCTGCTACCGTCACCGTAGATCATGTTGTTATCGACCAGCGATTTTTTCAGATCTGCGGAGCACTTGGTGCCGCCTGCATAGGCATCATTGGCGTAGCAGTTCAGGAACTCGGTGAACGTTTTAAAGCCCAGCTCATCTTCCTTGCCCTCTTCGTAACGATATTTCGTATCGTTCCACAGCCAGACCGACATGTTCTGGTACAGACGTTCCAGATCAACACTGTTCAGACGCTCACCTTTACTGCCTTTGGTACGGAAATAAAGCTCATGCTGATACAGGCGCTGAATGTTGGTGCCTAAATCCGCCGCCTGCACCATCGCTTTCGCGGTGTCGGCGTCAAGATTCAGTTGCGTATAGCGCGGAACATACATGCCACCTGTTACCGGAACATCCGTGCCTGGGCGGCGCTCCAAACAGTTAATCTCGTAATGGTAAGTCGAGTCCTTACACTCCTGTAACCCAGGAAACTTCTCAAAGATTTTTGCCTTTGCCGCTTCCAGAGATTCTTCTGTTGTGTATTCCGCTTCATCAATAAAGGCATAACGCGTTACCTGTTTGCCCTCAACTTCCTCCTGCCAGCTCGCAACTTCCAGTTTCGGCTTGTCATCAGGCTTGTTGTCTTGCTGGTATTTCCAGGTCACTTCCCCTGTATTTGGGTCGATGGTGTACGGCGGTTGCGCGCCGTCTGCAGCAGGATAACGTTCATAAACCCAAATGCCAGTCGCGCGACGCTGACGAACGCGATCCGGATACCCTTGCGGATCGTTGTTCACCACCGATTTGTTCAGAGCCATTGACAGACCCGCGGCATCCAGCAGACGCACAAAACTGGACGCGCTCTCTTCCTTAAGATTGCTCATCACGTTTTCCATGATCAGCACCGAGCCACCTTTGTTCAGATAAGCGATCAGATCGGTCACATCCTGCTGAGTCAGCTTCGGTTTGCTGGTATCTGCACGCAGAGGCACAGCATAGGGATCGCCAGACCACTGAGTCACATATTCAAAGCCGTTGAGGATCAGCAACGGAATCTCTTCCGGATTCAGATCGCCATAGCTGGTCAACTGTTTAACCGTGATACCAGTGAAATCCTCATGGAAAGCAAATGGTGCACTATTTCCCAATACCTGGCCCGCTTTTTTGAAATAAACGTTCTCCAGGTTGGTGCCGACAGTCATGATGCTCTTGGTATTTGGCTGCCAGATGTCATTTGACAAGTAGCGCAGTACGTTCTGCATAAAGTGCTTCATGTCATCAGAATCACCGCTGAGCGTACACTCACCTTTACTATTAACACCACCGCCCCAACTGTAACCGTTCGGGCAACGCAGGATGCTGTTGTAGTGCGGGTTACCGATAACCATCAGTTTGCCTTCACCGACTTGCCCCAGCGAAATAAACGGCAGGTTGAAAGTCGCAGTATCGCGCGTAACGTTCTCTGGCTGCACAATGGAAGGCGCTTCCGTAATGTACGCCAGCTCATTTTTATCCCAGGCGCGTTTTTCGCCAAACGCCAGCCAGTAGTTTTTATCATTACGCGCCATCAGAATCGGGAATGCCGAGTTGGAGATATTTACCACCGCCTGACCGCGCGCGTTACCGGTGCTGCCATAGAAGTTGGTAGAGTCATGGAAGACGTGGAACTTGCTGACAGACTGATAGTTCGTATCCACGCCCCACAGCTTGTTAATAACGCCCTGAATCTGGCCGTCATTAACATTGCGCGTTGTCAGCGAGAACCAGCGAGCCTCGTTACAACCGTCGGTTTTCGCACAAATCGCGGTATCGATCTCTTTGGCCTGACCCGTCTTAAACTGCTCGATAAATTCGTTAGGCAGCACAACGTTTTGATCGCCTTCATCCAGCGTCGCACCGTTGGATAACGAAAGATTGATTATCTCGTTGATCACGTTGGGATATTCGGCAAAGACCTTGCGTACATCGTCCGGAACAACACGAGTATTATTTTGACCAGTCGTCGAATAACGATGAATGAGCTGATCGATATTTGCCCCGCGAACTTCATCACCCAATTCAGTCAGCGCAATGGTCGACTTATTGCCACGTACTGAGCCCAGTTCAAAGGTATCGATACCAAAGGAGATGGTTTCGCCCCAGCTAAAGGAAAATTTACCGTTTTCGTCAGTTACGCCACGGCCTGAATTGGTGTAGTAGTCAACGCCAGCAACACCGTTCCCCAGGCTATCCACCAGTTGGCCTTCGGAAAGAATGATTTCAGTGGGTTGATACTGATAAAACTGTTCCGCGTTAGCCGACACGAAGGACGCGTTCAGATCCGGTTTTGTTCCCTCTGTCGTGACTGGCACTACCGTTGAGGTATGGGTGGACGGCGCTTTATCAGTCGCAGCATTGTTTTCCACCTCTTCATTGACCAGCTTGCTGAAATTGTCTGTTGCCAGATCAATTTGCTTATACAGTTTTTCAAATCGCGCGCGATCAACCACTGACGAGAAAGTAAGACAAAGCTGTTCTGCATCTGCGGGGCAACTGTCGCTGGACGTCACCAGAGAGATGGCGTTGGTTTTCTTATTTTCAGAATTCGCCAGCTCCTGCGCGTCCTCCAGGCTAAACGACACTTTGTCAACCGCACGCAGGCTACGCGCAGCTTCTGACTGGGTGTTGAATGTTGCAATGGTCGTACTGCCCACCACACAACTCACGGTATTGCCTGGCGTAAAGGTAAAGCCATCGCTGGATTCACCATTACAGGTAGCACCAGTTACCCGCTGGCTTCCGCCCAGGGTCAGATAACCCGTTTTCGTAGGAACAGGTTCTGGCTCCGGTTCTGGTGTCGGCTCAGGATCAGGTGTTGGATCCGGCGTAGGTTCTGGGTCCGGCGTCGGCTCAGGTGTCGGCTCCGGGGTTGGTGTTGGATCGGGTTTCACTTCCGGCAAAGTCCCTGATCCAGAATCTACAGACGGCGTATCGGAGGACGATCCTGAACCACCACCATCACAACCGGCTAACAGGGTTGCGCTTAAAATAGCCGCTAAAAGCGATTTCTTATATTTAAATTTCTTATTCATTAATAACGCAAGTGACAAAACAAAGTTAAAAGATTCGTAACCGAGGAAATAGTTTTATGCTTTATCTTCTTTAATAACTTCCTCCATTCTTAAGAAAACGGCATCATTGATAGAAAAACAGGTAAAATTTATAAGAATAACCCCTATTCGATGTCTGGATGGTTATTTTTACGAAATTTCAACAAACAAAAAATTAACAACCATTCACAACGTAACTATATAAATTTGTTGGTAGTTTTAACGATTAAGATTGCAAAAGCAACAGATAGAACGGAGTTTGCTCATCAAGCGAACATAATTAATACAGACTTGTTTTGCGTGATAAAAAATAGATGTTCTCACGCTTTTAATTATTTAGCATGTTATCTGAACGCAAAACATTATTGCTGCATGGATAATAAAGCAGGAAATAATTTTCCATTAATAAGACAGAATAATGTAAACGAAGCCGGATGATATTAACGATCATCCGGCATTATTGACTTACGAAACTAACATCCCGGTAAACACATACGCCTGCAACAGCGTGATAATGCCGATAACGCTGGCAAAAATCAGACTGTGCTTCACGGTGTAGCGGAACAGTTCAGATTCTCGCCCCACCATGCCCGTCGCGGCGCAGGCCACGGCGATAGATTGCGGGGAGATCATCTTGCCAGTTACGCCGCCGCTGGTGTTTGCTGCCACCAGCAGGGTGTCAGAGACGTTGATTTGCTGCGCCGTGGTCGATTGCAGTGAACCAAACAGGGCGTTAGAGGAGGTGTCCGAGCCGGTAAGGAATACGCCCAGCCAGCCGAGAAACGGTGAGAAAAACGGGAACATCACGCCTGTACCTGCCAGTACCAGCGCCAGCGTGGTGGACATACCGGAATAGTTGGTGACGAAGGCGAACGCCAGCACCATGCCAATCGACAATATCGGCCACTTCAGACTAATTAGCGTTTCGGCAAAGACGCCAATCCCTTTCTTGATGCCCACGCCGAGGATGAAGATAGAGATAATCGCCGCAATAAAAATAGCGGTGCCGCCAGCCGAGAGAGGGTCGAATTTAAACACCGCGTCCATTGGCGTTGGTTGGGCGACAATGGGTGCCGCTTTCAACACTTGTTGATGCAAATGAGGGATCTGGAAATTAATCACCAGTGAATAAAACGCGCCGCCCGGAGCAAATAACGCTTTAAACGGCTTCATGGTCCAGATGGTGACCAGCACCGTTAAGATTAAAAACGGTGACCACGCACGAATGATTTGCCCCAGACTATATTCTGAAGGCACGGGACCGCCAGAAGATGGTTTATTCACCACCATCGCACCTGCGGATTGTCCCATGCTGATTGCCGTTTCGGTATTTTTCGGCCGCCAGACTTTAAGGAATAAAGCGAGTGAGACGATACTCACCAGCGCCGAAGTAATATCCGGCAGTTCCGGACCAATATAGTTAGAGGTAAAGAACTGAGTGACAGCGAAGCTTCCCCCTGCAACCAGCGCCGCTGGCCACGTCTCTTTCACCCCTTTCCAGCCGTCCATCATTGCTACCAGCCAGAACGGCACAAGAACCGACAGGAACGGTAACTGACGTCCCGCCATTGCGCCAATGTGGAACGGATCGATTCCCGTTACCTGACCGGCGACCAGAATCGGCACGCCCAACGCACCAAACGCCACCGGCGCAGTGTTGGCAATCAGACACAGCCCCGCCGCGTATAGCGGTTTGAAGCCCAGGCCCACCAGTAGAGCACCGGTAATCGCCACCGGTGCGCCAAAGCCAGCCGCCCCTTCCAGCAGCGCACCAAAGGAGAAACCAATCAGTAACACCTGCAAACGCTGATCGTCGGTGATGGAGATAACCGAGCTGCGGATAATATCGAACTGGCCGCTGGCAACGGTTAATTTATACAGGAATACCGCCGCGACAATAATCCACGCAATAGGCCATAAACCATAAATAAAGCCATAGCCCGCAGCAGCAAATGCCATATCAATCGGCATTTTAAAGGCGAATATCGCAATCAGAATAGATAATATAAGGGTTATTGCTCCAGCGACATGTCCTTTCAGACGTAATACCGCGAGTGCAACGAAGAAGAATATTATTGGGATCAGGGCGACCAGAGCGGATAGCCCCAGTCCTCCCATCGGCATATACATTTGGGTCCAGGTAACCATATTGTTCAGTCTCTTATTATCTTTATATGCTTGATATACTTAAGGTTGTAATAAGCAAAAGAGGACTGAACTGTAAAATATAGGCGTTATACTTTACAGCAACAGTACGCCGCTAACGCAATTGCTACCTCTGGTATAACAAGTATATCGGGTAAGGGTTTCTGTTCCGCACACGCAGGCGCAGAGTATCGTTAAGATGTCCATATTGTTGTTTTAATCCCGCTAGTGATGCGCTACGGGTATTTAATATTGTTAACCCCTGATAATCGCTCCGGTTATTTCCGGGATAAATGTACTACCGCAGTTACTATCATAGCCCCGACAATAAATCTTGCCGGGGCTTTTTTTGACGCTATTAATGATTTTCTTTTTCGCGTAAACGCCATGCGTGTAATAACGGTTCGGTATAGCCGTTTGGCTGTTTCACGCCGAGGAAGATCAAATCGCAGGCAGCTTTAAAAGCACACGAGTTAGCGAAATTCTCCACCATTGGACGATAAGCCGGATCGCCAGCGTTTTGCTGATCAACCACTTTCGCCATATTCTCCAGCGACGCCTGCACCTGATCTTTGGTCAGAATACCGTGACGTAACCAGTTGGCGATATGCTGGCTGGAAATACGCAGCGTTGCGCGGTCTTCCATCAACGCCACGTTGTGAATATCCGGCACTTTTGAACAACCAATCCCCTGCTCCACCCAACGCACCACGTACCCCAGAATCCCCTGCACGTTGTTATCCAGCTCTTGTTGGATCTCTTGCGCCGACCAGTTAGCGTTTTCAGCAACCGGAATAGTCAGCAGATCGTCCAGCAGCGGTTCAAATTCAGCATTGAACTCGGTCTGGGCAATGTTGGCTTGCACGCTCTGTACGTTGGTTTGGTGGTAGTGCAGCGCATGGAACGTAGCGGCAGTTGGCGACGGAACCCAGGCCGTGTTTGCCCCGGCACGCAATTGGTCGCCCTTCTGGCTGTACATGTCTGCCATCAGGTCCGGCATTGCCCACATGCCTTTACCGATTTGCGCTTTTCCACGTAGCCCACAGAACAGACCGGAAAGCACGTTATTACGTTCGTAGGCTTTGATCCACGGCGTCGATTTCATCTGGTTTTTACGCAGCATCGGGCCCGCTTCCATCACCGAATGCATTTCATCGCCGGTACGGTCGAGGAAACCGGTATTGATGAACGCCACGCGGTTGCGCGCCTGAGCGATACAGCTACGCAAGTTCAGCGAGGTCCGGCGTTCTTCATCCATAATGCCCATTTTCAGGGTATTCGGTGCCATACCGAGCATTGTCTCAACGCGGGAAAACAGTTTGTTGGCGAACGCCACTTCCTGCGGACCGTGCATTTTCGGTTTCACAATATAGACGCTGCCAGTGCGCGAGTTTTTCTGCACTTTTAAATCATAGAGGGCAATCGCGCCAGTCATGACACCATCAAGAATGCCTTCCGGGATTTCATTGCCTTCGCTGTCCCAAATCACAGGAATGGTCATCAAATGACCCACGTTGCGGATAAACAGCAACGAGCGTCCGTGCAGAGAAATTTCAGATCCATCGGCGGCAGTGTACTGACGATCGTCATTCAGTTTACGCACGATTTGCCGACCGTTCTTCTCCATTTTCTCTTGCAGAGTCCCCTGCATCAGGCCCAGCAGGTTGCGGTACAGCAGGATTTTATCTTCCGCATCAACCGCCGCAACCGAATCTTCGCAGTCGAGAATGGTACTGATGGCCGCTTCGACGATAACATCGTTGATGTGCGCCGGATCGTCTTTGCCAATCCGCCCGTTGGCATCGATTTGTAGCTCAATATGCAGGCCGTTATTTTTCAGCAAAATGCAGGTCGGCGCAGCAGTATCGCCACGGTAACCGACAAACTGTGCTGGAGTACGTAACGTGGTTTCTTTACCATTTTTCAACTGGATGCGTAATTGTTTATCGACCACCTTAAACGCCACCACATCCTGATAGCTGCCATTTTCCAGCGGTAGTGATTCATCGAGGAAACGCCGAACCCAGGCGATAACCTGCTCACCACGCTGCGGATCGTAGCCGCTGACCATCGCCCCTTCCTGCGGGATGATGTCGCTGCCGTATAACGCATCGTACAGTGAGCCCCAGCGAGCGTTCGCCGCGTTCAGCGCGTAGCGGGCGTTCATCGCCGGAACCACCAGCTGTGGCCCCGCCTGACTGGTGATTTCGCTGTCGATGCCCGTGGTTTCCACCGTAACGTGGTCAGGCTGTGGCACCAGGTAGCCCAGTTCACGCAGGAAAGATTTATAGGCCGCTTTATCTTTTACCGGCCCCGGATTGCTGCGATGCCACTCATCAAGCGCCGCCTGAATGCGATCGCGCTCTGCCAGCAACTGACGATTCTCTGGCGCCAGATCGTGAACGATCTCATCAACATTGTGCCAGAACGCGGCAGCATCCAGTTCCACGCCAGGCAAAACTTCTTCATCCACAAAACGTTTAAAATTGGCGTCAATGCGTAAACGGCCCTGGGTTATGGTTTGACTCATTGTTTATCTCCTCGTTTTCGCTTATTTCGCCAACACCGCTGCTGCCGCTTTCGCGACCTGCGCATCCTGTGCTCCGGTTAAACCAGAAACGCCCACGGCACCAATAATTTGCCCATCCACAACAACCGGTACGCCACCTTCCAGCGACGTCAGTAACGGCGCAGTCACGAACGCGGTACGTCCGTTGTTCACCATCTCTTCATAGCCCTTAGTTTCACGACGCCCCAGCGCGGCGGTACGCGCTTTCTCCTGGGAGATGTAAGCCGCAATCGGCGCGCAATCGTCCATGCGACTTAACGCCAGCAGATGACCGCCGTCATCGGCAACAGCAATGGAAACAGACCAGTTATTTTTCTGCGCCTCTTCCTGACCTGCGGCAATAATTGCACTCGCCATTTGCTGGCTAAGAATGACTTTAGTTTTCATTTTGTTATTCCTTTTCAAGGGCTTGTTCTACAATTTCAATCCAGTGACGCACAGAGGTACGACCGGCGCTCGCCAGATGCGTCTGGCAACCAATGTTGGCGGTGACGATCATTTCCGGTTTGCCGCTTTCCAGCGCATTCATTTTGTTATCCCGCAGCTGGCGTGCCAGATCGGGATGCGTTAACGCATATGTTCCCGCTGAACCGCAGCACAGATGGCTGTCGGGAACGTCCGTTAAGGTAAATCCAAGACGAAGCAACACTTTTTCCACTTCGCCGTTCAGCTTTTGCGCATGTTGTAGGGTACACGGGCAGTGGAAGGCCAGTTTTTTATCGCCGCGAATTGCCAGTTTTTCCAGCGGTTCCTCGCGCAGAAGTTCGACTAAATCGACCGCCAGCTCACTGACCTGACGCGCTTTATCGGCATACAACGCATCGTTTTTCAGCATCTGCCCATACTCTTTGACAAACGCGCCACAACCGCTGGCGGTTTGCAAAATTGCCTCGGCACCTGCTTCAATCGCGGGCCACCAGGCATCAATATTATTGCGCGCCCGCGCTAACCCTTTCTCTTGCGCATTAAGATGATAGTCCACCGCGCCACAACAGCCTGCTTCGTTAGCTGGCATGACGCTGATCCCCAGACGATCCAGCACTCGCGCAGTTGCCGCGTTGGTGTTGGGCGAAAGCGTAGGCTGGGCGCAGCCTTCCAGCATTAAAACCCGACGCTTATGGCGCAGTGGTGGACGCGGTTTAGCTTTCACGGTTTCAGCAGGCAGTTTTGCTCTGACCTGTTCCGGTAAAAACGGTCGCAGCACCAGCCCTACCTGCGTCAGCGCACGGAAGACCGCCGGACGCGGCACTACCTGGCGCAATCCTTCGCGCAGCATTCGCTCCGGCAGTGGGCGTTTCACTTTCTGCTCGACAATATCACGCCCGATATCCAGCAAATTGTGATAACGCACACCAGAAGGACAGGTGGTTTCACAATTGCGGCAAGTGAGACAGCGATCGAGATGCTCCTGTGTTTTAAGCGTGACTTCGTTGCCTTCCAGCACCTGTTTAATCAGATAGATGCGCCCGCGCGGCCCGTCCAGTTCATCGCCCAGAAGCTGATAGGTTGGGCAGGTTGCGGTACAAAATCCGCAGTGAACACAGGCGCGCAGGATGCTGTCGGCTTCCAGCGCGCGCGCGTTCTGCCGCATCTCTTCTGTTAATCGGGTTTGCATAGCCTGCTCCTCAAAGTTCCGCGTACATGCGACCGGGGTTAAACACGCCGCAAGGATCGAGCTGCTGTTTAAGCTGCTGGTGATAGCGGAATAAAGGTGCCGGTAGCGGGGCAAAGCCACCGTCTCCGGCACTAAACCGGGTCGCATGACCGCCAGCGTTGCGGGCGATGCGATGGATTTGATTATCATCGGCTGTCGATTTCAGCCAGCGTAACGCCCCGCCCCAGTCGATCAGTTGCTCGCCGGGTAAATCCATCATCGGCGCATCACTGGGTAATGAAATGCGCCATAAGGTACCTGGTAACGAGAAGAACGGCAGTTGTTGTTCACGCAATTGCTGCCAGAACTGACCTGCAACCTCTTCGCCACCCAGCAGTTCACGCGCTGCTTTTACCGATCCTTCGCCGCCCTCAAGGCGGATCCACAACGCATTGTCGAAGTAACATAAGCCACTAATGGGTAGCGGCTGGAGTTGCCACTGGGCGATTTCATTCATGGCTTCTTGCAGGCTGATTTCCCGACGCAGGCTCAGGGAGGCGCGCGGTCGCGGTAACACTTTCATCGAGATTTCAGTGAGCACGCCAAGACAACCGTAGCTTCCGGCC
Organism: Escherichia coli DSM 30083 = JCM 1649 = ATCC 11775; assembly: GCF_003697165.2. GTDB lineage: Bacteria > Pseudomonadota > Gammaproteobacteria > Enterobacterales > Enterobacteriaceae > Escherichia > Escherichia coli. Next base: position 775,443 of record NZ_CP033092.2, on the reverse strand, counting down.
ATTAACCGTGAGAGATCGTATCCGGCAACGTTTTTCATCACTTCGCCACCAAAACGCAGATGTTTTCCAGTGCCGGTAATAATGCGCGTGCCGAGGACAAAATCGCGGACCGAACCACTCCACGGGCGACGCGGCCCCGCCAGCCCGCAAGCGACCATCCCGCCCCAGGTGGCTTCTTCACCATAATGCGGCGGCTCGCAGGGGAGCATTTGCCCGGCGCTCTCCAGCGCTGCTTCAATCGCCACCAGCGGCGTTCCGGCACGCGCGGTTATCACCAGCTCGGTCGGGTCGTAATTAACAATGCCGCGATGACAACGCACATCCAGCGTTTGCCCGGTGACAGGGCGACCTAAAAAGGCTTTACTATTGCTGCCCTGAATCACCAGCGGCGTTTTATCGCTAATCGCCTGATTCACCTGCTCCAGCAGCGCCTGGCTGTAATCACACTCGCGTAGCATCAGAAACGCTCCAGTTCAGGAAAAGGTAAATGACCGTGATGCACATGCATGGCACCAAATTCAGCACAGCGGTGTAGCGTGGGAATGTTTTTTCCTGGGTTCAGCAAACCATCGGGGTCAAACGCCGCCTTGACCGCATGGAAGGTCGTGATTTCATCGCTGTTGAACTGGGCGCACATTTGATTGATTTTTTCGCGCCCGATGCCATGTTCCCCACTGATGCTGCCGCCAACTTCAACGCAGAGTTCGAGGATCTTCCCGCCCAGTTCTTCCGCGCGGGCAAATTCACCGGGTTCGTTGGCATCGAAAAGGATTAACGGGTGCATGTTGCCGTCTCCGGCATGAAAGACGTTGGCAACGCGTAAATCATATTGCTGCGATAAACGGGCAATGCCTTCCAGTACGCCTGGCAGGGCGCGGCGCGGGATGGTGCCATCCATGCAGTAGTAATCCGGGGAGATACGTCCTACCGCCGGGAACGCATTTTTGCGACCGGCCCAGAAACGTACTCGCTCTGCTTCGTCCTGTGCCAGACGGACGTCAGTCGCACCCGCGTTCAACAAGATGTCGTTAACCCGCTCGCAGTCTTCCTGTACGTCAGACTCCACGCCGTCCAGTTCGCATAACAAAATCGCTTCGGCATCGACGGGATAACCGGCATGAATAAAATCTTCCGCCGCGCGAATCGACAGGTTATCCATCATCTCCAGCCCACCGGGGATAATGCCATTGGCGATGATGTCACCAACCGCAAGTCCGGCTTTTTCTACCGAGTCAAAGCTGGCTAACAGAACCCGCGCCACGGGCGGCTTCGGCAACAGCTTCACCGTTACTTCGGTGGTCACGCCGAGCATACCTTCCGATCCGGTAAACAGCGCCAGCAGGTCAAAACCAGGCGAATCCAGCGCGTCCGATCCCAGCGTCAGCGCCTCGCCATCCAGCATTTGCACTTCAATTTTCAGCAGGTTATGTACGGTTAGACCATATTTCAGGCAGTGAACGCCACCGGCATTTTCCGCCACATTGCCGCCAATCGAACAGGCGATTTGTGAGGACGGATCCGGCGCGTAATAGAGATTATGCGGCGCAACGGCCTGGGAGATCGCCAGGTTACGCACGCCCGGCTGCACGCGCGCGCGGCGACCGATGGGGTTAATGTCGAGGATCTCTTTAAAGCGCGCCATCACCAACAACACACCTTTTTCCAGCGGCAGCGCGCCACCAGAAAGCCCGGTGCCTGCGCCACGGGTCACCACCGGCACACGCAGGCGGTGGCAGACAGCCAGAATCGCCGTCACCTGTTCCATCTGCTTAGGCAGAACAACCAGTAATGGACGCGTGCGATACGCGCTCAACCCGTCACACTCGTAAGGAATGATCTCCTCATCGGTATGCAGGATCTCCAGTCCAGGGACATGCTCACGCAGTGCCATCAGTACCGATGTGCGGTCGACTTCGGGTAAAGCGCCATCAAGACGCTCTTCGTACAAGATGCTCATGAGTAGGGTTCGCTTTGTTGTGTTGTGTGGCAGCTGATTTTTTCGCGCTGCTTCTGTGAACAGTTATTAAGCGGGCTTTTCGTTTTCGTCTATCTCTTTAGCTACCGGTCAGACCATTTTTTTTCCAGCTCTGTGACCTTGCTTTGGCTAACTTAATGTTAAATTGATGTAACATAATCACTTACGTGATGTGCGTGTTTTGCGAGTTAAGAACAGAAAAATTGGTCCTACCTGTGCACGAGGTCCGGGAATGAAAGATGAACGTCGCCCTATTTGCGAAGTGGTTGCAGAGAGTATCGAACGGTTAATTATCGACGGCGTGTTGAAGGTCGGTCAGCCGCTTCCCTCGGAACGTCGGCTGTGTGAAAAGCTCGGCTTCTCACGCTCCGCACTGCGTGAAGGGCTGACCGTGCTGCGCGGGCGCGGGATTATTGAAACGGCGCAGGGTCGCGATTCTCGTGTCGCACGGCTTAATCGGGTGCAGGACGCCAGCCCGCTGATCCATCTGTTCAGTACGCAGCCGCGAACGCTGTACGATCTGCTCGACGTTCGCGCATTACTGGAGGGCGAATCGGCAAGGCTGGCGGCAACGCTGGGAACCCAGGCTGATTTTGTTGTGATAACCCGCTGTTATGAAAAAATGCTCGCCGCCAGTGAGAACAACAAAGAGATTTCGCTGATCGAACATGCGCAGTTGGATCACGCTTTCCATCTCGCCATTTGTCAGGCTTCTCACAATCAGGTGCTGGTGTTTACGCTGCAATCATTGACCGACCTGATGTTTAATTCGGTGTTTGCCAGCGTAAATAATCTCTACCATCGACCACAGCAAAAAAAGCAGATCGATCGCCAGCATGCGCGGATCTACAACGCGGTGTTGCAGCGGCTGCCGCACGTTGCCCAGCGCGCAGCACGCGATCATGTGCGGACCGTGAAAAAGAATCTCCACGATATCGAGCTGGAAGGCCACCATTTGATTCGCTCGGCGGTGCCGCTGGAGATGAAGCAGGGGTGACTGCCATCAAATCTGCTTTTCATACAATCGGTAACGCTTGTACGGCTCCGCCCCAATGCGTTCCAGCATGTTATTCATGCCTGTATTGGTTTCGAGGATCCATGACATTTCCAGCGCATCGATCTTCCGGCGGGCAAACGGATCGTGTAAGGCTTCAATCAATAACAGCGCAATCACCGGGCCGATGCGGCTGAACTGATACTCGTCCCGCACGCCCATCAGCGGCACTCGCGCAGTTCGCACACCGCTGACTTTCAAACGCCACAGCAATTTTGCCCAGCCGAAGGGAAAGAGCGATCCGTTCAGATCGACAATCGCCTCGTTGATGTTCGGCAAGCCAACAATAAACGCGCAGGGTGCAGAATCAATCTCAGCGATGTAGATCATATCGTCCGGCACCAGATATTTAAGTTGATCGCCCATGGTCGCGAATTCATGTTCGGTAAACGGCACAAATCCCCAGTTGTGCTGCCAGCCAGAATTGAAAATCTCACGCAGGATCTGCATATCTTCGGCAAACCGCTGGCGATTGATGCAGCGAATGGTCACTTTTTTGCGCACCTGATCCATCAGTTTTTTTAGCGCCGGAGAGAAAGTGAGATCGGTTCGCTGCATCCACCACGCCAGTAAATCAATGCCTTTGTGATAACCCAGTTGTTCAATATGCGCGGCATACCACGGTTTGCCGTGTGGCATCATCGCACAGGGCGGAGTGTCAAAACCTTCAATCAGTAATCCGCTTTCCTGATTGATATTCAGGCTGAAAGGCCCGCTGATCTTACTTGCACCTTGTGACTTCAACCACGCTTCCGCTGTACCAAACAACGCGGCAAAAACCTGCGGATCATCAATGGAGTCAATCATGCCGAAATGACCGGTATCTTCACCGTAACGCTCACGGTGCAAGGTATCGATTTGCGCGGTAATCCGCCCGACTATCTGCCCGGCTTTTTTTGCTACCCACGCCTGCCAGATGATATGGTCCGTCCCCGGATTCTTCGCAGACAAATGCTCGCTGCGTTCAATGAATAAAGGGGGTATCCAGTTTGGATCATCGGGATAAAGTGATGACGGAAAAGCGATAAATGCCTTAAGGTCTTTTTTATTAATTACTTTTTCAATTTTAATCATCAGCAGATCGCATTCCATATCTCTGTGGATAACAAATAATTAACGGTGAAAAACAGGTTGCAACAGCAACGAACGGCATCTTAATAATCAACCCAATGAATACAAACAAAGAATAAATAGTATTTATTAATGATTACGATAAGGTCAAAGACTACACAGAAGCGCCACAATGCCTCTTGTCGATTTAAGGCGACCGGACAAGGCTCCTTCTTAATATATTCACAAATTAAATATCATTCACAATAAAAACAAAAAAGCCAAACTTATTATTTAAATCAATGTTCATTTTCACACCGATGAAAATACTATCTCATTTATCTTTTATGCCTATATAATCCACCGCATTATTGTCATTTTATTTTTGATATCCAATTTTTTCGTGGTGTATATGTCTAATAAAATCTTTACGCATTCCCTACCTATGCGCTATGCCGATTTTCCAACGCTGGTTGATGCTTTGGACTACGCCGCTCTGAGTAGCGCCGGAATGAATTTTTATGACAGACGTTGCCAACTTGAAGATCAACTGGAATATCAGACGTTAAAAGCGCGTGCCGAAGCTGGTGCGAAAAGGTTGTTATCGCTGAACCTGAAAAAAGGCGATCGCGTGGCGCTGATTGCCGAAACGAGTAGCGGGTTTGTAGAGGCTTTTTTTGCCTGCCAGTATGCCGGCTTAGTCGCCGTCCCGTTGGCGATTCCAATGGGCGTAGGTCAGCGGGATTCCTAGAGCGCCAAACTGCAGGGTTTACTGGCAAGTTGCCAGCCCGCAGCCATTATCACTGGTGATGAGTGGTTGCCACTGGTCAATGCCGCGACGCATAACAACAACCCCGAATTACATGTTTTAAGCCACGCCTGGTTTAAGGCATTACCGGAAGCCGATGTTGTGCTCCAGCGTCCAGTTCCAAACGATATCGCCTACCTCCAGTACACCTCCGGCAGCACCCGTTTTCCCCGTGGCGTCATTATCACCCATCACGAAGTGATGGCTAATCTACGTGCTATAAGCCACGATGGGATTAAATTACGCCCTGGCGACCGCTGCGTCTCCTGGCTGCCTTTCTACCATGATATGGGACTGGTCGGCTTTCTCCTGACCCCCGTCGCCACGCAGCTTTCAGTAGATTATTTGCGCACTCAGGATTTTGCCATGCGTCCTCTGCAATGGCTTAAATTGATCAGTAAAAATCGTGGCACCGTTTCCGTTGCACCGCCGTTTGGCTATGAATTGTGCCAGCGCCGCGTGAATGAAAAAGATCTCGCTGAACTGGATCTTTCCTGCTGGCGCGTCGCTGGTATTGGCGCAGAACCCATATCCGCAGAACAACTCCATCAATTCGCTGAATGTTTCCGTCAGGTTAACTTTGACGATAAAACTTTCATGCCGTGCTACGGACTGGCAGAAAATGCGCTGGCTGTCAGCTTCTCTGATGAAGCCTGCGGGGTTGTGGTTAACGAAGTGGATCGCGACATCCTCGAATACCAGGGTAAAGCCGTCGCGCCGGGTGCTGAAACACGCGCCGTATCGACTTTCGTCAACTGCGGTAAAGCGTTGCCGGAACATGGCATTGAAATCCGCAATGAAGCAGATATACCTGTCGCGGAACGTGTGGTAGGCCATATTTGCATCTCCGGCCCCAGCCTGATGAGCGGGTACTTTGGCGACCAGGTTTCGCAAGACGAGATTGCCGCGACGGGCTGGTTAGACACCGGCGACCTTGGTTATCTGCTGGACGGTTATCTGTATGTCACCGGACGCATTAAAGATCTGATTATTATTCGTGGCCGTAATATCTGGCCGCAGGATATTGAATACATTGCGGAACAGGAGCCGGAAATTCATTCTGGCGATGCGATTGCTTTTGTTACCGCCCAGGAAAAAATCATTTTGCAGATCCAGTGTCGGATCAGCGACGAAGAACGTCGCGGGCAGCTTATCCACGCGCTGGCAGCTCGGATCCAAAGCGAATTTGGCGTTACCGCGGATATCGATCTGTTGCCGCCCCACAGTATTCCCCGAACATCCTCCGGCAAGCCTGCCCGTGCGGAAGCGAAAAAACGTTATCAGAAGGCTTATGCTGCCAGTCTTCATGTGCAGGAATCCCTGGCATGAATCAAACTGTCGCGGTGACGGGCGCTACCGGGTTTATCGGTAAATATATTATTGATAACCTGCTCGCCCGCGGCTTTCATGTTCGCGCATTGACGCGTACTGCCCGCGCTCACGTCAATGATAATCTCACTTGGGTGCGCGGTTCGCTGGAAGATACACATTCGCTTAGCGAACTGGTTGCCGGAGCCAGCGCGGTGGTCCATTGCGCCGGGCAAGTGCGCGGGCACAAAGAAGAGATTTTTACCCGCTGCAACGTTGACGGCAGCCTGCGCCTGATGCAAGCGGCAAAAGAGAGCGGCTTTTGCCAACGTTTTCTGTTTATCTCTTCGCTGGCGGCGCGCCATCCCGAACTCTCCTGGTACGCAAATTCCAAACACGTCGCTGAACAACGGCTGACTGCAATGGCTGACGAAATTACGTTGGGCGTTTTTCGCCCGACAGCCGTGTATGGTCCCGGCGATAAAGAGTTAAAACCGCTGTTTGACTGGATGCTGCGCGGTCTGCTGCCACGACTTGGCACGCCAGAGACACAGCTCTCTTTTCTTCACGTCACCGATTTTGCGCAAGCAGTGAGTCAGTGGTTAAGCGCCGAAACTGTACAGACGCAAACCTATGAATTATGCGATGGCGTCGCCGGAGGCTATGACTGGCAACGTGTCCAACAGCTTGTTGCCGATGTCCGCTGTGGTTCCGTGCGGATGGTCGGTATTCCTCAGCCGCTACTCACCTGCCTTGCGGATATCAGTACCGCGTTGAACCGTCTGGCGGGTAAAGAACCGATGCTGACTCGTTCGAAAATCCGTGAATTAACCCATGCCGACTGGTCGGCAAGTAATAACCGTATTTCTGAAGATATTAATTGGTTTCCCGGGATTAGCCTGGAACACGCATTACGCAACGGGCTATTTTGATTGTCTTGTTTAAAGGTGTGTTAACGTTTCTATGGTAAATCGTGAAATAGTAATGGATTACATCCTTTCCTGTTTACAGGATTTGGTCGAAAACGGTGTGGAAATTAAGCCCGACAGCGATCTCGTCAACGATCTTGGCCTGGAGTCGATCAAAGTGATGGATCTCTTAATGATGCTGGAAGACAGATTCGATATTTCCATTCCTATTAATATTCTGCTGGATGTCAAAACCCCTGCGCAATTAATGGAAACTCTACTTCCATGGCTGGAGAATAACTAATGGGGCTATACGATAAATATGCGCGCCTTGCTGGCGAGCGCCTGCAATTTAGTGACAACGGGTTAACACCATTTGGCACCTGTATTGATGAAGTGTATTCCGCCACCGAAGGCCGGATCGGCAATAAAAAAGTGATTCTGGCCGGGACCAATAATTATCTCGGTTTAACCTTTAATCATGATGCTATCCGCGAAGGTCAGGCAGCGTTAGCGGCCCAAGGCACCGGCACCACCGGTTCTCGTATGGCAAACGGCAGTTATGCGCCGCATCTGGCGTTAGAGAAAGAGATTGCCGAGTTTTTCAATCGCCCTACCGCTATCGTTTTTTCAACCGGTTATACCGCTAATTTAGGCGTCATCAGCACACTTGCCGACCATAACGCCGTGGTGTTACTGGATGCCGACAGCCACGCCAGTATTTATGACGCCTGTTCTCTCGGCGGCGCGGAGATTATTCGTTTCCGCCATAATGACGTCAACGATCTGGAACGGCGCATGGTCCGCCTCGGTGAACGGGCGAAAGAGGCGATTATTATCGTTGAAGGCATCTACAGTATGCTCGGTGACGTTGCGCCGCTGGCAGAAATTGTTGATATCAAACGTCGTCTCGGCGGATATTTAATTGTCGATGAAGCACATTCGTTTGGCGTGTTAGGCGCTACGGGGCGCGGACTGGCCGAAGCTGTCGGCGTTGAAGACGACGTGGATATTATCGTTGGCACCTTCAGTAAAAGTCTGGCCTCGATTGGCGGTTTTGCTGTCGGTTCGGAAGCGATGGAAGTGCTGCGCTACGGCAGCCGCCCGTATATTTTTACCGCCTCTCCTTCTCCGTCCTGCATTGCGACCGTGCGCTCGTCGTTAAGAACCATTGCCTCACAACCAGAGCTGCGCCAAAAGCTGATGGATAACGCCAACCATCTGTATGATGGTCTGCAAAAACTGGGTTACGAGTTAAGTTCACATATTAGCCCGGTAGTGCCAGTAATAATCGGTTCGAAAGAGGAAGGTTTACGCATCTGGCGCAAGCTTATTTCGCTGGGCGTTTATGTGAATCTTATCCTGCCACCTGCCGCGCCTGCTGGCATCACGCTGCTGCGCTGTAGCGTAAACGCTGCCCACAGTCGTGAGCAAATCGATGCCATCATTCAGGCATTTGCTACTCAGAAGCAGTAATGTGAACCCGCCGTGGTGTTGCGCCACGGCGGGTTTAATGTTGTCTGTCATACCAATACACCAGGCTCAACGCCACCAGCACAAACGCTACCGGTAAACCGAGCGCGGTAACAGGTGCGCTCAACGCAAATAGCAATCCCAGATTGACCATGATTTGATAGCTGATCCAGGTGAGTAAACCAACGATGACGCCTACAGCGAGACGGCTACCCATCCCTGGCGAGCGCGGGACACTAAAGGTAAACGGCACAGCCAGCAAAATCATCGCCAGAGTCAAGATCGGTTGCCCCAGTTTTTCCCACAGTGCAAGGTGGTATTCGCTGCTGGGTTGCCCGGTATCCTGCAAATAATGGATGTAATGATTAAGCTGACGGACAGAAAAAGTATTCCCCGGCATCGATAACTCTTCAAGATTCATACTGGTGAAGGCCGATTGCCAGGCAAGATTATCTAATGTTTCCAGCGTTTCTTTGCCATTCAACCATTTTTTATAATTCACACCATGCAGGATCCACGTTTTATCGTCTTCAATGGTGGCACTGCGCGCATAAATGTAGGATTCGAGCGAGAGATCGTCGCGGTAATGAAAAATCTCCACGCCCACCGGCTGGCCCTGCTCGTTCAGCGATTTCACCGTCACAAATTCATTACCGCGCCTGGCCCAAAGCATATTGCCGATAATGTCATTGTCCTCCCCCAACGCGGTGGCAGTCGATTTGATTTGCAGCGCCTGTTGCTGCAATGGTGACGCCACCCACTCATCAATCGCGCCTAACGAAACAGTCCACAGTATCCCTGCAACCAGCGCCACCAGTGCAATGCGGAAGATAGAAAACCCCGTGCTGCGAATGGCGGTAAGCTCACTGTTTTTCGATAACTGCCCGAGACCAACAATCCCCCCCAATAACGCGATAAACGGCGAAAGTTCGACCAGTGTGCGCGGTAAGGTCATCAGCACCACCAGCACTGCCTGAGTCCAGCGATAACCGCCCGGACTGACATCATCCAGTTCGTTAATCAGGTTGAAGGTGGTAAAAAGCGGCAGCAATAGCCCTGCGGCGGCGGCAAAACCGAGAAAGAGGTGACGGATTAAATAGCGACTGAAAACATTCATCGGGGAAATTTCTGCAGCAAGGAGAAGTCGCGTGCGACCAGCATCAACAGGCCCATTAGCATGAGTCCGGGCACTAACCACAAACCAGGAATGAGGGGAATCGCGCCGTTAGCCACCAGCGTACGACAGACGTCGCCGCCATAAAAAATGGCAACAAACAGCAACGTCAGTGGCAGTAGCGTTGAAAATCGCCCCTGCCGCGGTTTTACCCGACTTAATGAAATGGCCAGCAGCGCCATCAACAATGCTGTCAGGCCACGGCTTTGTCGCCATTGCAGTTCGGCATGATCGGCTGGAAAGACGGAGCGTGCCAGCTCCGTGACCGATTTTGCTTTGCGTTTGACGTTAGGGCTTTGATCCAGCGGATTGAGATGCAATTGCAGATTACGGTAGATCTGTTCGTTGTCGTCACGCCCCTGATGATCGAGAAGATAGGCGGTACCGTTATGCAACATAACGGTCGGTTTCTCGGGTGATGGGTCAACCACATCAACCGAACGGGCGCGGAAAATGCGGGTTCGATTGGCAGTAGAAGTATAAATCAGCGCGTCAGTCAGGCGATTATTATCCTGATCAACCGTCTGCGAAAGGATCATTCGTCCGTTATCGTTAGTGTTAAATTTCTTTGCCCGCAACTGACGAACATCCAGCTCCGACTGCGATTGTTGCTCCAGTTGATAAATCTGCGCATAAGCCCAGGGACGACCATACATCGACAGAAGGGTGACAAAAATACTTAGCGGTATCGCCAGATAAAGGACGGCTTTGTACAAACGTCCCGGACTGCCCCCCGCCGCGGAGATAGCGGTAATTTCCGAGTCGGTATACATTTGCCCTAGCGTCACGCCAACTGACGCATACAGTCCAACAGGTAACAGCATCTCCAGTGCAATCAGCACTTTGTAGAAAACGATATCCAGCACAACATCAAGAGCTAATGTCCCATTTGCCGCTTCGGTCAGATAACGCTGTGCGGAGTAGCTGGCGAAAATAAAGATCAGAAAACCGACGATAATCAGCACCAGACGGCGCGTACCACGCATGATGTAGTGTTCAACCAGCTTCATCTCGCTAACGCCCTCAATCCTTTGAATTTTTTATTCATTGATCAGTTTCTGCGCCAGCGCAATGACATGATCTACCTCTTCCGGTGTCAGGCTGCCGTCCTTTGCCCACTGAATTCGCCCGGCTTTATTCAATACCAGAATGGTTGAACTCTGCTCCGGCAATTGCCAGGCAACGCGTCCCAGACCATTGCCGTCAATAACGAATTGCGCCCACGGATAGCGGCGTTTATTTTTTTCGATTTTGCCAACGACAAAATAGCCAGTACCAAAGATGGCATCATCGGTGTTCACAATAGTGGTGGGCTGAAAACGATCCTGCGAAAAGTTTGCCGCTTCAACCGCTTTAATTAACAGTGAGTTCTTTTTCTTCGCAGACTTACGTCCGGCGATATACTGAATAATGCGGACTTTTCCCGTCAATTGTGTGCTGTTCCACTTTTGGTAGTGAATTTCGTCGTCGCTATTCAGAAGCAGCTCGCCGCCTTCCTGGATATAAACAGGAGTAACCGTTTTGCCAGTGACGAAATTGTGTGCCGCCGCGCCTGGCGCTAAGAGTGCGATGATCAGAGCGACAATCCAACGAGATGGCATTATTGCTCCGGATAGAGTGGGAAACGCGAAATAAGCAGTTCTAAACGCTGGCGAATATCGCTATCCAGCGCCACCGGTGCATCATATGACCGACGGTTATCCATATCATCCGCCACCATGTCGTCGTGCTTATCCCCCATCAGACCATTAATGGCGGCGAGAAAACGGGAAATCAGTAACGCCTCTTTATTTTCAGGATCAAGCGATCTTAAGGTGTCGTAATAAGAAACCTGCTGGCTGATGATTTTTCGCACATCATGAAATTCCCTGCCAGTTAGTTGCGGTTTAGCAATAATCTCTTTCAGGATGTACATTTGCTTCTGGCGGTAGGCGATAAAACCGTTCACGGTTTCTAACTGGCCATGGCGCAATGAATAGTTCACCAGCCACCAGACAGGGGAGCTCAAATAAACACGTAACAGGTTACCGTAAAACGACACAATATTTTTCTTACCGTTACGAAAGCCATCCTGAAAATGCCCAAGAAAAACGGTCGTTTTGCCGAATAAAAATCCGGCCTGATGCTTCTTTAAATACAGCCGTTGCGCAAAACGCAGATGCTTGTAGCGCGCTCGCATGTATTTAAACTGTTTGCGCTCGTCTGTCGTCAGCTCATCGCCTTTCGCCTGTTTGCGGATTAAACGCAGTAACTCCTGACGATTAACACCATCCAGCCAGAATTTCAGGCATAACGCGTAATTATCATGGATGATTTCGGTGGTACAACTTAGTGCGATAGTCGGCGGCAAACTGACCTGTGCATCAACAACATCATCTTCTTCAATCGCAACAAATAGACGCTCGCTCGCCTCAAGCGGGAAATATTTTCTCATCATCAGGATTTCTCTCCGGTTGAGTTATAAAGCAAGGAATGGCGCTGAAAAAATGCCTTTAAGGTCGGAATTAGCGAGAGCACCACATCCAGACATTGCCCACCGAAGTAAGCAAATGCAGCCCCCAGCACGCCAAACAGATGACAGAACATGAACAGCAATACGATGTAGCCGATTGAGGCGATGGTTTGCGCCACGAGAAAAGCGCGCTGTTTTCCCGCCATCAATAGCAATGACTCCTGTGGGAAGCCCAGCATCGAAATCACAATTGCGCCCAGCATCACCTGAATCAGGTCATACGCTTCGAGATACTTAACGCCAAACACCAGCGAAATGAGCGGCTTGCCGACGATCAACACCGCGAGCGCCACCAGAATACCGATTCCGCCCGCCAGTAAACCGGACTTCACGCCTAACAACCACGGTCTGGTGGTGCGTGGATCTAAACGCATCACCTCTGGATAAAAACTTTTGCCCAGTAAACCCGCTGGCGTTCCGGCGGCATCGAAGAATGTCATGGCGATTTTAAATAACCCGGCGGCAGCGGGTCCTAACACGATCCCCACCAACACTGTGCTGCACGAGTTACGCGCCGACCAGATGGAGTGGGCAATGTTGGTTGACCAGACAAAACTCCACGCGCCTTTAATGTGTCGGGCAGACTCAAACAGATTCAATTTGAAGGCGTTATGGATATTTCTGCGGCGTAATTCGCGCGCGGCAAACCACCAGTACATGGTGCCGCCAACCAGATTCGACACGTACCAGGCAATAACAAAACCCGCAAAACCAAAGTCAAAATACCAGGCTACGACGCTCCCCGCTGCGCGCAGAAAAGGTTTCGTCGCCTGCTGTACAGCAATCAAATCAAAGCGATCTACCGCACGCAGAATGCCGGTCGGCGTGGAGGAAGCCATTGAAGGAATGAGCGTGCAATAGAGCGCCGCCAGCCAAAAGCTTTGGTCATCCAGACCTAATGAATGGGAAAGGAATGGCAGTAAGGCAATGCCGCCGACAATCGCCACCGCGCCGCTGACGATATCCAGCGAGAAGGAAAATGAGACAACATTGCGAAATTGCTGCGGATCATTGTTGGTCAAAGCTGGCGTTCCGTACTGAACTACCAGCTGCCATGTCTGAAACTTAATAAAATCGCTGATCGACTTGGCGTACGATTGCACAATTACCAGTACGCCAAACATGGCGGGCGTCATCCCTTTACCGGCACACGAGAGCGCCAACAGCCCCAGCAAAGCGCTCACAACATTACTGGAGCCTAACCAGGCGCTATTGCGAATAATGGTGCGAAACGCGCCATCTGCAAACCAATGTTTGATGTTAAAAACCGCCAATTCAGCCTGACCTTATCGTTGATAGTAAAAAGTATCCCGCCAGCCTTAAGTTAAACTTCGGCGGTCAGAAACGATGGCAACCAGAGAAACCGCCTTCTGTGCCTGTTCCAGCACCTCGCTGTAAGGCGCTCTGGAATCAATCTCAAGAATTTTTGTGCCGTTATAGCCAATCGTCGACATAACACCGATTTTGTCCTGCAGCTCGGCATAGTCATGGTCAGGCTTGCGGGAGATGGCAGTATCAATATCAATCCCCAAGCGAATGATTAATTCAGGACGGTATTGCGCCATTTTTTGGTATAAACGCCGTTCACGCTGCGCCAGAAACCTGCTGATTTTCCCGGTCGCACGTTCGACGCCAATCCCCGGTCCGTCATAATAAAAGCCCGAAATTTCAGCCTGCGGGAAGCGATCGCTGACCACCAGAACGCCACTTTGCGCCAGTCGCTGAACCTTGCGCAGATTCGCCATTCTTCGCAGCGAGAAGCAGTACATAATCACCGCCGCCCATAGCGCCGGAGATTTGGTTTTCATGCTTTGGGTTTTCGAGGATTTGGCCGCCAGTCGCCGTTCGAGCCAGACACCAACCAACGGCAATCGTTTGATTTTGTCGCCGTCTTCGCCGGAGAGCAGCCCCAGATAGCGCCGCTCGGTTTGCCAGTGTTGTTGCAGCGATTTCACCAGGTCATTTGTCAGTGTGGATTTACCGGTGCCATCACACCCGACCACCGCAATCAGCCCCGGAATGTAGTTGGGCTGCGGCGCGGTTGTACTCTTAACAGTTTGTGTTTGTAGTGCATCCATTCGTTTAATCATCCCCTATCCATTTTGGTGATCAGGAAAGCGCGGCGTGAATTGCGCGTAGTGACGCTTGCAGAATTTCATCGGCTGGTTGCCGACCATCCAGTTCAAGGATCCTGGCGCCATTGAATGTCAGTTGCGGCGTAACGGCGATTTTTTCCTGTAACGCTGCCAGTTGGTGGTCAGGTTTACGCGCAAACGCGGTTTGTTCATCAATGCCAAGACGAATCAACAATACAGGCAAATAAGACGCCATCCATTGGTACAGCTTCAGCTCACGCTGCCTTAACATTTTTATCCAACCGTTACCGCCCGTGGTTTTTGCCAATTGCGGGCCATCAAAGCGGAAACCCGGCACTTCAACCTGCGGGTAGCGGTCGGTGATGAGCAGATAGCCTTGCTGGTTTTTACACAACATTTTGCGAAACTTGTACGCCCGCCAGCAGGAAAGCAGATAGATAACCAGCGCAGTAATATTGCCAGGCGGTGTTGAGGGCTTTTCGTGCACATGTGCCGCTTTACTTCGCAAATAACGCCCAAAAGGTGCGCCAATAACAGGTAGCTGTGAAATCCATTCGCCAATTCGCCCGGACGATTGCCCGAGATAAATGTGTTCTGTTGGCATTCTTGATGCCAGTTCATTTACCAGGCTTGCCGTGAGGGTCGATTTACCTGAACCATCACATCCTACAATGGCAATAACACGCACTGGCGTGGAATTAATTATTGACATATTACGTTGATTCACGAAAAACCCGGCAGCAAATAATGTATTGAATATTACGTGGTCCGTGCTCAGAATATCCGTTCAACCTTATTGTGACAATGGTTAATTGTGACATTGACCTGAATTACGCTTTCATCAAAAACATATTAACCAAATAAATATTTTGGATGGATATTTAAATTTAAGGATATATTCATGCAGTCAATAATACCTCCATTAATTGCCGTTATTGGTAGCGATGGTTCAGGCAAGTCAACGGTGTGTGAACATCTTATTACCGTTGTCGAAAAATATGGTGCTGCCGAAAGGGTTCATTTAGGAAAACAGGCCGGAAATGTCGGTCGTGCAGTGACAAAATTACCGTTGATGGGAAAATCCTTACATAAAACAATTGAACGAAATCAGGTAAAAACAGCAAAAAAATTGCCTGGACCAGTTCCGGCGCTGGTAATTACAGCGTTTGTCGCCCGTCGCTTACTGCGCTTTCGTCATATGCTTGCCTGTCGTCGTCGCGGGTTAATTGTTTTAACCGACCGTTATCCGCAGGACCAGATTCCTGGCGCTTATGATGGTACGGTGTTTCCGCCTAACGTTGAAGGTGGTCGTTTTGTCTCATGGCTGGCAAGTCAGGAACGTAAAGCATTTCACTGGATGGCGAGCCACAAGCCCGATCTGGTCATCAAACTCAATGTTGACCTTGAAGTTGCCTGCGCGCGTAAACCCGACCATAAACGGGAATCGCTGGCGAGGAAGATTGCCATAACGCCACAGTTAACCTTTGGTGGTGCACAACTGGTTGATATCGACGCCAATCAGCCACTGGAAAAGGTGCTGGTTGATGCAGAAAAAGCGATTACGGATTTTATGACCGCGCGTGGTTATCACTAGTGAAAAATGGAAATGCCCGATCGCCAGGACCGGGCATTTTCAGGAAGGTTAAATCAACTGCAATGCTATCCAGTACAACCCACCAGAAAGAAAAATCGCCGCCGGTAAAGTAAATACCCACGCCATCAGGATGCTGGTTACCGTTTTACGCTGTAACCCACCGCCGTCCACCACCATCGTTCCTGCTACGGCAGATGAGAGTACGTGTGTTGTGGAGACGGGCATCCCAATATAACTGGCAAGGCCGATAGACACTGCCGCCGTCATTTGTGCCGCCATGCCTTGCGCATACGTCATGCCGCGCTTACCAATCTTCTCACCGATGGTCATCGCTACACGACGCCAGCCAATCATGGTGCCGATGCCGAGCGCCAGTGCTACCGCCATGATGATCCATACCGGTGCGTACTCAATGGTGCTTAACATATCGCTGCGCAGTTTTTTCAGCAGGTTCTGGTCTTCTTTACTGACGCCTGGCAGTTTCGCCAGCTTCGCGGAGGTATCAGAGATGCACAGCATAATGCGGCGCAGCTGGCTGCGCTGACTCACGCTTAACGGCTCGTAACTTTCCATATTGCCTGGCAGCATCGTTTTAACGCGCGCAATCGCATCAAAGGTATTTGCCGGATGACAGTGAAACTCCGTCACTTGCGCGCCATCAGTCGATGCCGCAGGCAATGGAGGTTCCATCGTAATCAACTTCTGCGGCAGTTCAGGATGCTGTTGCAGGTAGTGTTCGAAGTTGGTGACGGCATCGCGGGTACGGGTAATTTCATAGCCGGACGCATTCATATTGACGACAAACCCGGCGGGAGCAATCCCCACCAGCACCAGCATCACCAGACCAATTCCTTTCTGCCCGTCGTTCGCGCCGTGCGAAAACGCCACGCCCGCAGCGGAAACAATGAGGGCAATACGCGTCCAGAATGGCGGCTTACGTTTGCCTTTTTTCTTTTTGCGATCTTCAGGAATACGATGAATACGGTCACGCTTTTTCGTCCCACTCCAGAAACGGCGTAGCAGAAAAATTAGCCCCCCCGCAATCACCAGCCCCACGATGGGAGAGACAATGAGTGAAGAGAAAATCTTGGTGACTTCGCGCAGGTTTAACGCATCCATCACCGACGAGCCGGTTAACAGCGCGTTGGTTAAACCAATGCCGATAATCGCACCAATCAAAGTGTGCGAACTGGAGGCCGGTAAACCAAAGAACCACGTTCCCAGGTTCCAGATAATCGCCGCCAGCAGCATGGAAAAGACCATCGCCAGACCGTGAGTTGACCCCATATTCAGCAACAAATCGGTTGGCAACATATGGACGATGGCATAGGCAACGCTAAGCCCGCCAAGCAATACGCCAAAAAAGTTAAAAAATGCCGCCATGACCACAGCAAGCTGTGGTTGCATGGCACGGGTATAAATAACGGTTGCCACCGCATTCGCCGTGTCATGAAAACCATTGATTGCTTCATAGAACAACACAAATGCCAGAGCAAGTAATAACAAAAGCCCCGTATATATATCAAGGCCAACAAATAAATTTAGCATATATTAGATTACGCCATTTTGAATTTACGAACGGAGGCATTATCAGTGACTTTCACGGCGTGGGCAAAGTGAAATATCATTTTTTAACGATAAAAAGCGTGTTATTTCTTGTGTATCAGACAATAAGCCTTCATTCAAAACCTTTAGAAATAATCAAAACACAGGTATTTCACTTGTTAATATATTCATATATAAAATGAATAAATATTGAAATATATAAATATTGAATATTTTGATTAATCCCCGTACTGATTATTCTTCATAATCAGTACGGGGTTGCTACAACATGTATTACTCTTTCACCACAATTAACGGTTCAATATCACTCTCTTTTTTGATGACCAGTGATTCATCACCGCGCAAACACGTCCCACCGTAGTTGCCGCCAACGGTGAAAGTACATACCTGAATGTATTTACCGTCCACTTTCGGCAAACACCACAGTTGCTGGTAAATATTTTTCTGTTCGGCAAATTTACCACTGGTTTTGTCCAGCACCTCTTCATGATGGCTGACCAGGTCAATGTTGCTACCACAGCGCCCGGCAATCGGTTTAACGGCATAACCGGTTTTAACCAGCTCATCATTCACGGTGAAGTCAGTATCCAACAGATAACGATGGTGCGGGAACAGCGACCAGAGGATCGGCAGAATCGCTTTGTTGCCGGGGATCACCGTCCACAGCGGCTCAAAGACCAGCACTTCCGGGCGCAGCAATACGTCGATAAGACGCACTTCATTTTGCGGATGACCGGTCCGAATCGGCACTGCGGCAAATTCACGGTCGCTCACTTCGCGGATTTGATCAAATGCCGTTTCCCACGCCCAGGTTTTCCATACGCAGTTAACCTGTCGCCCTTCTCCATCAATCAGTTGCCCGGCAGCATCCCAACGCAGTTCCTCTAACCCGCGTAAAATACGCGTTTCAAAGCCTGCTTGTTGCAGCGCCTGCTCCATAAACTGCGCGTGATAGTTTTCCTCGATATCTTTGTCCTGCATGATATGGACAAACGGACGTGCACGACTGTGTTTCCAGGCACCAGCCAGTTCGTTAATCAGTCCTTCCGCAGGATTGAAGCCGTTGCCTTTATAGCCCTGCTCCGCCCAACGTTCGAGGATCAAGCCCGCTTCGGTATGACAGGAGGCAGAATCGGCGTTGTATTCGTAGACTTTCAGGCCACGTTCATCCATGCAGAAATCCATACGACCAGTGATCATATGATGACGGCGACGCTGCCAGGAGAGACGCAAACGTGGCCAGAGGATTTTCGGAATGTCGAACAACGCCAGCAGGTTGTCATCTTTCAGCACCTTGTCGGTGGCGTGAAGATACATCAGGTGCAGCTCGTTGGTGGCTTTAATCAACTCCTGCTCGGCGCTCTCGGTAATGGTGTAGTAATGATACGGATCCTGATTGATCACCTGACCGTTGGCCTGTACATAGGCGTTTTGCAGCGGATCTTTTTCATCCAGCCATTTACCGTCAAACTGGCCTTTGTTTTCCAGACGCGCCCCGCTGATTTTCAGCAGTTCGCCTGCAATTTCCGGCTGTGGCAAGCTGTATTCGGTATCTTCCGTCTGGATCATCCAGCCCAGAATAGTGGTGTCATCGAAGGTGTCTTTCAGGGTATAGCCGCCGTTTTCGACCACCATCTCCAGCTCGCGTGTCCACTGTTGTCCTTGCGGCAACGGGGTATGAATCACGTTCTGTTCCGCAATACGGACTTTGTTGCCATGCAATTGGGTAATGATGGCGACATGGCCAGTGTCTTTAAATTCACCGCCTTTATCCCAGATAAGAAGCGCCCCCGCTACCGGTGCACGCGGCGAACCGTTAGGAAATGCCTGCAATGGCAGGATGTTGTCATTGACCACTTCACGCAGGAAGCGCAGTGAGAAAATCTCCCATGCCATACCCACGTCAGTGAAGACTACACCGTAGTTCAGAAAGAGAAAACGGCGAGCAAATTCAACGCATTGCCATTTGTGGCCCATATATTCATCGTCGATATAGCTACGGAATACGGCGTCATCTTCGTATTCCTGCGGATCGAGAGAACTGTAATCTGAAGAGTAGATTGCTACCCCACCTGGGGCGTAGCCCAATAATGTCCCGAACGGGGCATCCTGGCTGGTCGTTCCTTTGCTCATCACTTTACCTTTAACAATACAACCTAAGCAGTTGGCGTAATTGTTGTGCTCTGATTACCTGCTCAGCGACATTAACCGGACAGAGGTCAGACTAATCATACACCTCATCGCAGCGGCTGGCGCAAAGGGTTAAAAAATTCACATTCTGTACAGCAAGTGACCTGCTACACTGCTTCAACACTACCACTCAGAAGGCAACTCACTATGACAGACAATACTTATCAGCCCGCGAAAGTCTGGACGTGGGATAAATCCGCTGGCGGCGCGTTCGCCAATATCAATCGCCCGGTTTCTGGTCCGACGCATGAAAAAACGCTGCCGGTGGGCAAACATCCATTGCAACTTTATTCGCTGGGAACGCCGAACGGTCAGAAAGTAACGATTATGCTTGAGGAGCTGCTGGCACTGGGCGTTACTGGTGCAGAGTACGACGCCTGGCTGATTCGCATTGGCGATGGCGATCAATTCTCCAGCGGCTTTGTCGAAGTGAACCCGAATTCGAAGATCCCGGCATTGCGCGATCATACCCATAATCCGCCGATCCGCGTGTTTGAGTCAGGCTCGATTCTGCTTTATCTGGCGGAGAAATTTGGCTACTTCTTGCCGCAGGATCTGGCAAAGCGTACTGAAACGATGAGCTGGCTGTTCTGGTTACAGGGCGCGGCACCGTTCCTCGGCGGTGGTTTTGGTCACTTTTACCATTACGCGCCGGTGAAAATTGAGTACGCCATCAACCGCTTTACTATGGAAGCCAAGCGCCTTCTCGACGTGCTGGATAAGCAACTGGCGCAGCATAAGTTTGTTGCGGGCGATGAGTACACCATTGCGGATATGGCGATTTGGCCATGGTTTGGCAATGTGGTGTTAGGCGGCGTATATGATGCCGCAGAGTTTCTTGATGCGGGCAGTTATAAGCATGTACAACGCTGGGCGAAAGAAGTGGGCGAACGTCCGGCAGTGAAGCGTGGGCGTATTGTTAACCGCATCAACGGACCGCTGAACGAGCAGTTGCATGAACGCCATGACGCCAGTGATTTCGAGACGAATACGGAAGATAAGCGTCAGGGGTAATGGTTAGCGTTCGTCGCAGCAAGCCATCCAGACCAATGTAGGCCGGATAAGGCGTTCACGCCGCATCCGGCAATCGAGCACAATGCCTGATGCGACGCTGCCGCGTCTTATCAGGCCTACAAAAGCTAATCATCACGCGCTGGTAATGTCGTAATCCATTTGGCGCAGTGCGTCTAATGTGGCTTTGGCTTCGTCTTCATCGATAATGCTCATGGCAAATCCGACGTGTACCAGTACCCACTGGCCCAGCAGATCGGCAGGGTTACCTTCACAAATCAGGGCGATATTCACGTCGCGCTTGATACCACATACTTCAACCTGCGCAAGCTGGTGAATATCTTCACCGACAGCCAGCACCTGGCCTGGAACGCCAATACACATTGTTAACTCCGGTTATTCAACTTCAATACTTTTGACGATTAGCGAATCGCCGGTATCGACACGCAACCGCTCGCCATGACAGATCGGACACTGCGCATCGTGCTGATGAATCTCCACCACCTGGCTGCAATCCCAACACCAGGCCTGGGCGGGTTTATAGACGATATGTAAATCGCACCCTTGCGCTACCGTTCCGTGGCAGACAATTTCAAAACTAAAACGGACGGCGCTCTCCTCAACGCAGGAGAGTGCACCAATTTCCAGCCACACGGCGGTGACGCGCTTAACATCGTGCTGCTCCGCCTGCCGTTGGATAATTTCAACGGCGCTCTGGCAAAGCGACAACTCATGCATTTTCGCCACTCCTGCGGCCAAATAGCAGGGCACGACGCCCTGCGTGTGGTACATCCGGATTGGTGACTGGCAGCGAAAGGATCATTCGGGCGCAGTCATCCGTCAGCCGTTGGCCCTCTTCAATCGACATGCTGTGCGAAAGCGGCGACATCAGCGAGCAGGAGAGGTATTGCGAAACACCATCCAGTTCACCAACAGTAAAGGTCATAGTGCCATACGGCAGTTGCAGACCAATTTTTTCACTCACTTTGCGCAGCGGCCAGAGTTGATCCGGGCCGGGGAAGATAACTGCACTCAGCATCCACGGGGTGATCACACACCCCGTCCACTGACCTTCGAACAGCGTAAAGTCAGAAACATACACCGGCATTGAAGGATGCAGAAAAGAGAGATCATGCATCGAACGCCGGGCAATTTCTTCAAAAGCTGCCTGTACTTGCACCTTCGGGGAGGTCTGGAAACCTGCTATCTCTTCAGTCATGAGTCGCCTCCCGTGGGATAGCTTCCACGCCTGATTCGCGCAGCGCAGCCAGAACCTGCTCAAGCGCAGGTTCAATCATCGCTTCGACCGTCGGCGTCAAACCGATGTGCGGCTCCAGTGATTCCGGGATCACGCCGACCAGGGTCAGCTTTTTCGGAAACTCGCCGGTGAAGCGCAGGGCCGACAATACGTCGGCCAGGCCAAGCTGATGCGGAGAGATTTTGTTGGTAAACAACGCCGGAACTTCTTCATCCCGCAGGATCATCATCGTTCCCGGCGCGTTCTTTTTCGAGACAATGGCATCCGCAATAATCAGATGATCGCGATTTGCCATGTCGCCAAGCAGCTCCATTCCCGCCGTGCCGCCATCGAGGATCTCAACATAATCCGGCAGAATGTATCGTTGCTCTAACGCTTCAACAATCCGCACACCGATGGCTTCATCGGTCAGCAAAATATTGCCGACCCCTAAGACTAAAATACGCATTACAGAACCTTCACTGAAACCACTTCGTTGCCGTCGGCATCCACTACGTGTACCGCACAGGCCATGCACGGGTCGAAGGAGTGAATGGTACGCACCACTTCCAGCGGTTTATTCGGATCGGCAACCGGTGTACCCACCAGCGACTGCTCGTAAGGACCGACGTCATCATTGAAGTTACGCGGGCCAGAGTTCCAGGTTGATGGAACAACTGCCTGGTAGTTGCTGATGATACCGTCTTTGATCACCATCCAGTGAGAGAGCATACCGCGCGGTGCTTCGAGGAAGCCTACGCCTTTGAACTCACCCGTTGCCGGAATGTTCGGCTTCACAAAGGTGGTGTGATCGCCTTTGCCGATATTGGTGATCAGTGCACTGTATTGATTTTGCAGGATATCCTGCAATTCACAGCAGTGAACGGTACGACCAATAATACGGCCCAGCGTGGAGTGCAACTGCGCCACTTCCAGCGTGTTGCCAGTCAGTTTCTGATAAATCGCAACGATTTCATTCAGTTTGTTCTGGGTAGACTCGCGTCCTGCCGCCAGTTTCACCAGCATATTAGCCAGCGGACCCACTTCTACCGTTTTGCCGTAGAAAGTCGGTGATTTCACCCAGGAATATTTACCGTCGTCAGACCAACCATCATAAGCCGGAATGGTGGTACCTTCCCACGGTGCCTGCGGCGCTTCGTCTTTATACCAGGAGTGCTTCGCGCTTTCCTGAATCCCTTTGATCAGGTATTCATCGGAATGAGAAGTGATCGGACGATACGAGGACAGATCCGCATTCTCAATGTAGCCGCCCGGGAACAGGAAGCTGCCATTTTTACTGTCGGTCGGGAATTCCGGCACGCTCAGGTAGTTCACCGCACCTTTACCGCGCGTCAGCCATTCCGGGTAGAACGCAGCGATAACTGCAGTATCAACCTTGTAAACCTGCTCAACAAAGTCGCTCAGCTTGTCGATGAAGGACTTGATGTACATCAGGCGCTCAAGGTTCAGCACACCCAGACCGTCGAGGTTGATCGGGTTCGCGACACCACCTACCGCCAGGTTCTGAATATGCGGCGTTTTACCGCCCAGCAGCGCCACAACGCGGTTAGCGTCACGCTGGCACTCCAGCGCCTGCAGGTAGTGCGCTACCGCAATCAGGTTCACTTCCGGCGGCAGTTTCATTGCCGGGTGACCCCAGTAGCCATTGGCGAAAATACCCAACTGACCGCTGGCAACCAGATCTTTGATCTTGTTCTGAACTTTGGTGAACTCTTCCGGGCTGTTCAGATGCCAGGTCGAAACGCCTTTCAGCATTTCGGAGGCTTTGGTCGGATCGGCTTGCAGTGCAGAAGTGATGTCCACCCAGTCCAGCGCCGAAAGCTGATAGAAATGAACAATATGGTCATGCGTGGTGTGCGCAGCCAGAATGATGTTACGGATGTATTGCGCGTTAACCGGAACGTCGATATTCAGCGCACTTTCTGCCGCACGAACGGAAGACAGCGCGTGAGTGGTAGTACATACGCCACAGATACGTTGCACAATCATCCATGCATCGCGCGGATCGCGGTTTTTCACGATCTCTTCCATGCCGCGCCACATGGTACCGGAAGCCCATGCTTTCGAAACGACGCCATTTTCGATTTCGCAATCGATGCGTAAATGCCCTTCAATACGGGTTACCGGATCAATAGTAATTCTCTGGCTCATGCTTTGCTCGCCTCATGACGATTATGATCGTTTTGTTTTAAAGGAGGAAGTATCGGCAGTAGACGAATGAGTACGATATAAGCGCAAATCTCAATAGCCACAAAACCAATAGAAATCAACAGTTCTTCCCAGGTCGGGAAGTAGGCGTAACCGCCACCCGGGTTGAATGCCACCAGCGAATAGGTCAGACGCCAGGTTGCACAACCTAACAGTGCACTCAGTGCTGACAGGAACAGCATGCGGGAATCATTACGCAACTTCGCCACACGCAGAACGACCAGCGGGAAGAGCATCAGCAGGACTTCAATCCAGAACATCACGGAGTAGAAGTCACCGGCAAACGCTAACGACAGCTTGTCGCGATAGATAAGCTCGCCAAAGCGCAGCACGATGAAAATCGCCAGCAACACACTGATGGTATTGGTCAGCTTAACGAACAGACTCTTTTCATCCGGACCGTTGCCACGCAGACCCGCCTGCACCAACGAACCTTCAAAGATGACAATCGAGAAGCCCATGATGAACGCCGTCAGCAGCGAGAACAGCGGCAACATTTCATAGCTTTGCCACAGCGGATGCACCTTGTAGCCCGCCGAGATCATCAGCGATCCCATTGAAGACTGGTGCATAGTTGGCAGCAGCGCACCAAGCGCGATGATAAAGAACATCACCTTGTTCAGACGTTTGAGTGACAGCTTCCAGCCCAGACGTTCAAACAATGCCGGAGCAAACTCCAGTGCCATCACACCGATGTAGATGGTCATACAGACCGCCGTCTCGAACAGTACCGAGTTCACGTTGAAGTGACCCGGAATGTAGAAGTACGGCAGGTTCCAGTAGCGACCCACGTCGATAGTGATCGACAAGCCACCCAGTGAATAACCAAACAGACTCGCCAACAGCGCCGGACGCACCAGCGGATGGTATTGCCCACGGTTAAAGACGTATACTGCCCACGCCAGCGCCCAGCCGCCACAGGCAAAGCCGGTACCGATCAGCAGGTCAAACGCGATCCACACGCCCCACGGGAAGCCGCCGTTCAGGTCGGAGACAGAGCCCAGACCGAACACCAGACGCTTCACAATCAGGAGCATACAGATGACGATTAACGGTCCAAAAATCATGACCGGTTTACTGATGATTTTGCCGCCCAGCGGTTGTGGATCATGACTCATGATCGTCTCCTCCGTCGTGATGGTCGTTTTTAGTGTTGCGACGAACCAGCACGGTTAAGCCCGCCAGCACAGCCAGTGGTAGCATCATGCCTTTATACAGGGTGTGTTGGACATGTTCGGAACGCGCACCAGTAGAAAGATCGTCCAGTTTCGGCAGGTCGAGATTTTCATAAGGCACACCCGTCAGTACCAGAACCTGAGTACCGCCGCCCTCTTTCTCGCCGTACAGATGCGGATAATATTTCGGCACCGTATGCAGGTAAGTGTCGCCAGATTTCAGCGTCTGACGCGGATAGTGGTATTCGCTGCCCGGCTTCAGCGCCAGACGTTTTTTCGCCTCCGCCATCAGCTCTTCACGCGTACCAAAAATCACCGCGCCCGCCGGGCACACTTCTACGCAGCCAGGCAGACCGCCTTTATCGAGACGTTCCACACCTTTCTGGTTGCACAACTCGCACTTATGCAGCGCACCAAACGGGTTGTTGTAGTCGTACTTCGGCACGTTGTATGGGCAGGCGACCATGCAGTAACGGCAGCCGGTGCACACATCTTTGTCGTAATGGACAATGCCGGTTTTCGGATCTTTTTTCAGCGCAGAGACCGGGCACACAGAGACACAGTTCGGATCGACGCAGTGCATACACTGTTTCTTAATGTACGCGTAGCCATTCTCCTCCTGGTCTTTGTTGACCCCTGTGCCGCTGGTCCACACCTGAATGATGTTATTGGTATACGGCGACAGTTTGTCGTTGTTCGACCAGGTCTGTTCCCCTTGCGGGTTACGTTCAGGGAAGTTGATATCCTGACACTTGGTGACGCAAGCCTGGCAGCCTACGCACAAGGTCGAGTCGTACAACATCCCCAGCGATCCCGGAATTGGCGGGCGGTTTTCAGCAGCCGCATGACTGACAGACGGCAGCGCGCCCGTCAGCAATGCCCCGCAGGAGGCTGCTTTAATAAAATTACGTCTGTTCACGGTTATTCTCCCCGTGAGTCAGCGTTATCTTTCTTTTGCTGACGACCCAGTTCACGCACCGCCATCACGCTGACACCGGCAACCAGCCCAACCACACCGCCGAGCAAACCAATAGCGCCTGCCGAGACGTTGCCGCCTTCTTTAGCGTTAACGTCCGGTTTCTGTGAACGCGGAGTCTGGTTTTCGACGTTGGCAAGCTGATGGATGCCTTTATGGAAGCCGATACCTTCTTCGTTACAGCCATAGCACGGGTGACCAATCGCTACCGGCCACACGCCGCCAACATCGCAGAATTGCAGCGTTGAGCAGTTGCCGTAAGTTTCTGGCCCTTTACAGCCGAGGTGGTACAGGCACCAGCCTTCGCGGTGACCTTCATCACCGAACTCTTTGGCAAAACGACCAGCATCGAAGTGCGGGCGACGTTCACAGTGTTCGTGAATCAGACGACCATAGGCGAAAGTCGGACGGTTTTTGTCATCCAGTTTCGGCGGTTTGCCGTAAGTGATGATGTGCGCAACGGTCGCGAGGAAGTTGTGCGGGTTCGGCGGGCAGCCAGGAATATTGATAACGGTTTTGCCCGGTAGAACTTCTTGCAGGCTGACTGCGCCAGTTGGGTTAACTCCAGCTGCGGCAACACCGCCCCACGCAGAGCAGGAACCGATAGCGATAATGGCTGCTGCGCCTTCCGCCGCTTTGCGGATGTGATCCACAATCGGCTCACCGGCAACCATGCAATAAATACCGTTATCTTTTAATGGGATGGAACCATCCACCACTAACACATACTGCCCTTTGTACTTCTCGAGAGCGTTATGTTTGTTCTCTTCGACCTGATGACCGAAGGCGGCGGAAAGCACTTCGTGATACTCCAGAGAGATAGTCTCCAGCACGAGGTTTTCTACCGTTGGATGCGTTGCACGAAGCAGAGATTCCGTACAACCGGTGCACTCCTGCGCGCCAATCCAGATAACTGGCGGACGCTGCGGGTTAGTAACCGATTCGGCCATCTCTGCAGCGGCTTTGCTACTTAACCCCATGGTGGCGGCTAATGCTGCACAAAGCTTCATGAAATCACGACGGTTAATGCCGTGAGAATGGATGAGGGTGTTATCTCCAGTCATTTATAGTTATTCCGTTGCGAAGACCTGGCATATATTTTGCCTCAATCGCAAAATCAATAATGCGATCGATGCGCCATTTACCACACATTTATTATGGTTATCGATATCATGATACTGCGGCGGGGCACTAAAACGAAGGGAAGAAGCATTAGTGTAATTAATTAAAGCAAGATAATACGTATGTTTGATCAATTTTCTAGGCGATAACCGGCCATAAAAAAGCGCAACGTAGAACAGGAATTATTCTCACGAAAGAAATCCATTACCATCTCTTTATCCAGTCCATAACGGCGCGTCAGAATACCCGCTTCCCAGGCGCTAAGCTGGCGATCTCCGGTCTTTTCGTACATCCGGTGTGAGTAGCCTAATACAAAACCGCGTTTATAATCGGCACAGAATTTTGTCACATTAACCGCACTGTCAGCATGCGTTGCTTTTAATCCCGCCATTAAGCCTTTACCAAAATGGTTATTCATCGTTCACCTCATTCGTTATATATTGTCATATATAGCGATATTTTAGGCAAAGAACGACATTTGCGCACGCTATTTTTTCATGCTTGTTTAAGACGTAATCCTGTAAGAGATAAACCCATCAGGAGAGATATTTATCGAACCATTTCAGCGTCCTTTGCCAGGCAAGATCGGCGGCAGATTTGTCATAACGGGGCGTGGAATCATTATGGAATCCGTGATTAACCTCCGGATATATATACGCCTCATAGACCTTATTATTGGCTTTCAACGCCGCCTCGTAAGCGGGCCAGCCCTCGTTGATTCGGCTATCCAGTTCAGCGTAGTGGAGCAGTAAAGGCGCTTCAATCTTCGCCACATCGGCAGTGGGTGCCTGACGCCCATAAAACGGCACCGCGCAGGCCAGTTCCGGATACGCGACTGCTGCCGCGTTCGATACGCCCCCGCCATAGCAAAATCCGCTAATACCCACTTTGCCTGTCGCTTGCGGATAGCGTTGCATAAACTCAATTGCGGCAAAGAAATCATTCATCAGTTTGGTTGGATCAACCTGCTGTTGCAGTTCGCGGCCTTTATCATCGTTACCAGGATAGCCACCTACTGAGCTTAAACCGTCTGGCGCCAGGGCGATGTACCCCGCCTTCGCCACTCGCCGCGTCACATCTTCGATATACGGATTCAGCCCTCGATTCTCATGCACCACTACCACGGCTGGCGTTTTGCCGCTCATTTTTGCGGGCTTCACCAGATAACCCCGTACCTCGCCGTGACCATTTGGCGAGGGATACGTGATGTACTCTGCAACAATTTCCGGGTCGGTAAACTCTACCTGAGTCGCCAGCGCATAATTTGGCTTGAGCAAATCAAACAGCGCTAATGCCGTCATCCCGCCCACTGCATACTTCGCCGCAAGGTTGAGGAACTCACGTTTCGAGATTTTCCCGTGAGCGTAATAGTCGTAGTAATCCAGCAACTCTTGTGGGAAATCTTTGGCGGTTAAACGCGGCATCGTTGCACTCCTCAACTGGTGTTTTTTTAAGCAAAGCATAAGCGCGTGTTTTTGCCCAGTTTTTCGTCACTCTGTGAGCCAGACTACGGGATACGCGCTGGCGAATCGCTAAACTAGAAACATTGTTTCGAAATTGAATGGTGGAAAGGAGAGGTCATGGTCTGGTTAGCGAATCCCGAACGTTACGGGCGGATGCAGTACCGCTATTGCGGAAAAAGTGGTTTACGCCTGCCCGCGTTATCGCTCGGTTTATGGCACAATTTCGGTCACGTTAACGCGCTGGAATCACAGCGTGCGATCCTGCGTAAAGCGTTTGATTTAGGCATTACGCACTTTGATTTAGCCAACAATTACGGGCCGCCTCCAGGAAGCGCAGAAGAAAACTTTGGTCGCCTGCTGCGCGAGGATTTTGCCGCTTATCGCGATGAACTGATTATCTCTACCAAAGCCGGATACGATATGTGGCCCGGTCCATACGGCTCTGGCGGCTCACGTAAATACCTGCTCGCCAGCCTCGACCAAAGCCTGAAGCGTATGGGGCTTGAGTATGTCGATATCTTTTACTCTCATCGCGTCGATGAAAATACGCCGATGGAAGAAACCGCCTCTGCGCTGGCTCATTCGGTACAAAGCGGTAAGGCGCTGTATGTCGGGATCTCCTCTTACTCGCCAGAGCGGACGCAAAAAATGGTCGAGTTGCTGCGCGAGTGGAAAATTCCGCTGTTAATTCATCAACCTTCGTACAATTTACTGAACCGCTGGGTGGATAAAAGCGGCCTGCTGGATACCCTGCAAAATAACGGCGTGGGCTGCATTGCCTTTACTCCACTGGCTCAGGGATTGCTGACCGGAAAATATCTCAACGGTATTCCGCAAGATTCACGGATGCATCGTGAAGGGAATAAAGTTCGTGGTCTGACGCCGAAAATGCTCACCGAAGCCAACCTCAACAGCCTGCGCTTATTGCATGAAATGGCACAGCAGCGTGGACAATCAATGGCGCAAATGGCGTTAAGCTGGTTGCTGAAAGATGAGCGAGTGACGTCGGTATTGATTGGTGCCAGCCGCGCGGAGCAACTTGAGGAGAACGTGCAGGCGCTGAATAATCTGACATTTAGCACCGAGGAGCTGGCGCAGATTGATCAGCATATCGCCGATGGAGAGCTGAATCTGTGGCAGGCGTCTTCCGATAAATGACCTGTTAATAACGGGCGCGAGAACCGCGCCCGAATCAGATCAGTGATTATGACGAGTCAGTCGGTCAAGATAGCCCATCACAAATGCAGAGAGCACAAACGTCAGATGGATAATGACGTACCACATCAGTTTGTTATCAGGGACATTTTTCGCATCCATAAAGACGCGCAGTAAGTGAATGGAAGAAATTGCCACAATCGACGCTGCTACTTTGTTTTTCAGCGACGTTGCGTCCATTTTCCCCAGCCAGTTCAGCTTCTCTTTGTTCTCGGAGATATCGAGTTGTGAGACGAAATTCTCGTAACCGGAAAACATCACCATCACCAGCAAACCGCCAACCAGCGTCATATCCACCAGCGACAGCAACACGAGGATCAAATCTGATTCCGCCATCGAGAAGATATTCGGCAGTACGTGAATAATCTCCTGGAAGAACTTCAGCGCCAGGGCAACTAACGCCAGCGAAAGGCCAAAGTACACGGGGGCAAGCAGCCAGCGAGAAGCATACATTGCATTTTCAAGAAAACGTTCCATACATTCCTGTCGTGTAGTTAAAACGGGCAACAGTATATCGCAATTAAGTAAACAGCACGCAACAGCAAATCAACATATACGTTAAACCTTTGTCGCATAATTCTGAGGGTTAGGGATCTTCCTGGTTCCCTTATCAACGCATCGAGAGCGTCTACCCTTAAAGGACGTTGAACCTGAAGGGAGAAAAATGATGTCTCATTTAAAAGACCCGACCACGCAGTATTACACTGGTGAATATCCCAAACAGAAACAACCGACGCCAGGCATCCAGGCGAAGATGACACCGGTACCGGATTGCGGCGAGAAAACCTATGTTGGTAGCGGTCGCCTGAAAGATCGTAAAGCACTGGTGACAGGGGGCGATTCCGGAATCGGTCGCGCTGCCGCCATTGCTTACGCGCGTGAAGGGGCTGACGTGGCGATCAGTTATCTTCCCGTGGAAGAAGAAGACGCTCAGGATGTGAAAAAGATCATTGAAGAATGCGGACGCAAAGCCGTTCTGCTGCCAGGCGATTTAAGCGATGAGAAATTCGCCCGTTCGCTGGTTCACGAAGCACACAAGGCGTTAGGCGGGCTGGATATTATGGCGCTGGTAGCCGGGAAACAGGTTGCCATTCCTGATATTGCAGACCTCACCAGCGAACAGTTTCAAAAGACCTTTGCCATTAACGTTTTCGCGTTGTTCTGGCTAACCCAGGAAGCGATCCCCCTGCTACCGAAAGGTGCAAGTATCATCACCACTTCCTCAATCCAGGCATACCAGCCAAGCCCGCATTTACTGGACTATGCGGCTACGAAGGCGGCAATTCTGAACTATAGCCGTGGCCTGGCAAAACAGGTCGCGGAGAAAGGTATTCGGGTGAATATTGTCGCGCCAGGCCCGATCTGGACAGCACTGCAAATTTCTGGCGGACAAACGCAGGATAAGATCCCGCAGTTTGGTCAGAAAACGCCGATGAAGCGTGCGGGGCAACCGGCGGAGCTGGCCCCTGTATATGTTTACCTGGCAAGTCAGGAGTCGAGCTACGTCACCGCAGAAGTGCACGGTGTCTGCGGCGGCGAGCATTTAGGTTAAAAAAATGCCCGGTTGTGAAAAGCAACCGGGCATCATTTTTATTTCGCTTTCGCAGTTTCTTCGCCGACCAGACCTATTTTCAGGTAACCCGCCTGATGCAGCGTATCCATTACCTTCATCAACGTCTCGTAATCGACAGTTTTATCCGCACGGAAGAAGATGGTGGTGTCTTTCTTGCCTTCGGTTAACGCATTCAACGCCGTAATCATTGTTTCATCGGTGACCGGATCGTTACCAATAAACATCGAGTTGTCTGCTTTCACCGACAGATAAACCGGTTTTTCCGGGCGCGGCTGCGGCGTGCTGGTAGAAGCAGGCAAATTCACCTTCACATCTACCGTCGCTAACGGTGCCGCCACCATAAAGATAATCAGCAAAACCAACATCACGTCGATAAACGGCGTCACGTTGATATCATGCATTTCGCCGTTATCGTCGAGGTTTTCGTTAAGATGCATCGCCATCGGACATTATCCTGCACGTAATTTTTGTGCGACACGAACCGGATGCGCAGCGGCGCTGGCTTCCAGATCCAGGTCACGGCTTTGCAGCAACAATACCTGCGCTGCAACATCACCCAGCATCGCTTTAAAGCCGCCAATCTGGCGTGCAAATACGTTATAGATAACGACCGCAGGAATCGCTGCCACGAGGCCGATTGCCGTTGCTAACAGAGCTTCTGCAATACCTGGCGCAACGACTGCCAGGTTAGTGGTCTGCGTTTGCGCGATACCAATAAAGCTGTTCATGATGCCCCAGACCGTACCAAACAGACCAACGAACGGCGAAATCGCGCCGATGGTTGCCAGATAGCCGTTACCACGGCCCATTTGACGACCTACTGCGGCGACCCGACGCTCCAGACGGAAGCTGGTACGTTCTTTAATACCTTCGTTATCGTCGCTGCCTTCTGACAGTTCCAGCTCATTCTGCGCTTCATTGAGCAAATGCAGGCTCAAGCTTTTGCTACCAAAATCAGCGGCGATATCGTTGGCCTGGTTTAAGGAACGCGCTTCAGCCAGCAGTTGCTGCTCGCGCTTAAGACGACGCTTCTGATTGAAGAACTCCACGCTCTTACTGAAGAAAATTGCCCAGGTGACTACGGAGGCCAAAATAAGCCCAATCATCACGCACTTAACGACAATATCGGCGTGCTGATACATACCCCAGACGGAGAGGTCCGTCTGCATTAAATTATTACCCACTGTGTATCTCCAGGACGCAAGTCACAAAATCTGTGCATAATAATATCAAAACGACGTCGAATTGATAGTCGTTCTCATTACTATTTGCATACTGCCGTACCTTTGCTTTCTTTTCCTTGCGTTTACGCAGTAAAAAAGTAACCAGCACGCCATTTGCGAAAATTTTCTGCTTTATGCCAATTCTTCAGGATGCGCCCGCGAATATTCATGCTAGTTTAGACATCCAGACGTATAAAAACAGGAATCCCGACATGGCGGACAAAAAGCTTGATACTCAACTGGTGAATGCAGGACGCAGCAAAAAATACACGCTCGGTGCGGTAAATAGCGTGATTCAGCGCGCGTCTTCGCTGGTCTTTGACAGTGTGGAAGCCAAAAAACACGCGACACGTAATCGCGCCAATGGCGAGTTGTTCTATGGACGGCGTGGAACGTTAACCCATTTCTCCTTACAACAAGCGATGTGTGAACTGGAAGGTGGCGCAGGCTGTGTGCTATTTCCCTGCGGGGCGGCAGCGGTTGCTAATTCCATTCTTGCTTTTGTCGAACAGGGCGATCATGTGTTGATGACCAACACCGCCTATGAACCGAGTCAGGATTTCTGTAGCAAAATCCTCAGCAAACTGGGCGTAACGACATCGTGGTTTGATCCGCTGATTGGTGCCGATATCGTTAATCATCTGCAGCCAAACACTAAAATCGTGTTTCTGGAATCGCCAGGTTCCATCACCATGGAAGTCCACGATGTTCCGGCGATTGTTGCCGCCGTACGCAGTGTGGTCCCGGATGCCATCATTATGATCGACAACACCTGGGCAGCCGGTGTGCTGTTTAAGGCGCTGGATTTTGGCATCGATGTTTCTATTCAGGCCGCCACCAAATATCTGGTTGGGCATTCAGATGCGATGATTGGCACTGCCGTGTGCAATGCCCGTTGCTGGGAGCAGCTGCGAGAGAATGCCTATCTGATGGGCCAGATGGTCGATGCCGATACCGCCTATATAACCAGCCGTGGCCTGCGCACTTTGGGGGTTCGCCTGCGTCAACATCATGAAAGCAGTCTGAAAGTGGCTGAATGGCTGGCAGAACATCCCCAAGTAGCACGAGTTAACCACCCTGCTCTGCCTGGCAGTAAAGGATACGAATTCTGGAAACGAGACTTTACAGGCAGCAGCGGGCTATTTTCCTTTGTGCTTAAGAAAAAACTCAATGATGAAGAGCTGGCGAACTATCTGGATAACTTCAGTTTATTCAGCATGGCCTACTCGTGGGGCGGGTATGAATCGTTGATCCTGGCAAATCAACCAGAACATATCGCCGCCATTCGCCCACAAGGCAAGATCGATTTTAGCGGGACCTTGATTCGCCTGCATATTGGTCTGGAAGATGTCGACGATCTGATTGCCGATCTGGACGCCGGTTTTGCGCGAATTGTATAACATTGCCACTTTTGGACAATTTTGCAGACATTTTATTGTGAAAAGACTTAAATTGTTGCGTCCGGGATCAAGGCGTCCCGGACGATTCAGGAGTACAATAGGCAGATAAAGGCTTAAACGCTGTTCCACAGGAAAGTCCATGGCTGTTATTCAAGATATCATCGCTGCGCTCTGGCAACACGACTTTGCCGCGCTGGCGGACCCTCATATTGTTAGCGTTGTTTACTTTGTTATGTTTGCCACGCTGTTTTTAGAAAACGGCTTGCTGCCCGCCTCATTTTTGCCAGGCGACAGCTTGTTGATACTGGCAGGCGCATTGATTGCCCAGGGGGTTATGGATTTTCTGCCTACGATTGCGATTCTGACCGCCGCAGCAAGTCTGGGCTGCTGGCTAAGTTATATTCAGGGGCGCTGGTTAGGGAATACCAAAACGGTGAAAGGCTGGCTGGCACAGCTTCCTGCTAAATATCACCAGCGCGCCACCTGCATGTTTGACCGCCACGGTCTGCTGGCGCTGCTGGCTGGACGTTTTCTTGCATTTGTCCGTACGCTGCTGCCAACCATGGCGGGAATTTCCGGTCTGCCAAACCGCCGCTTCCAGTTTTTCAACTGGTTAAGCGGATTGCTGTGGGTCAGCGTGGTAACCAGTTTCGGCTATGCCTTAAGTATGATTCCGTTCGTTAAACGACATGAAGATCAGGTAATGACGTTCCTGATGATCCTGCCAATTGCCTTGTTAACCGCTGGCTTGTTGGGCACGCTGTTTGTGGTGATTAAAAAAAAATACTGTAACGCCTGACGATTTTCCCCGTTCCCGGTTGCTGTACCGGGAACGTATTTAATTCCCCTGCATCGCCCGCATTCTTGCCGCATCTTCCCCCGGCGTCACACCGAAGTAACGTTTAAACTCACGGCTAAATTGCGATGCGCTTTCATAGCCGACGCGCATCGCCGCCGCGCTGGCCTTCATGCCGTCGTGGATGATCATCATCCGCGCCTTATGCAGACGGTAATTCTTCAAATACTGCAACGGCGAGGTGCTGGTGACAGACTTAAAATTATGGTGGAACGCCGATACGCTCATGTTGGCTTCTGCCGCCAGTTGCTCGACGCTCAGGTTTTCGGTGTATTTATTCTCAATCCGTTTCAGCACGCGACTAATCAGGCTGAAGTGAGTCTGGCGGCTGACCAGTGCCAGTAACGCGCCGCCGCAAGGTCCGGTCAGCACGTAGTACAGAATTTCGCGGATAATCTGTTTGCCGAGAATGCGCGCATCCAGCGGTCGCTCCATCACATCCAGTAACCGCTCTGCCGCGCATAAAATCTCTTCTGATAACGTGGCGGAGTTAATACCGCTGGCTGCCATTGACGGCTGAAAATGTTCATCTTCGCCAATGTCCATCAACAGTTCCTGTAACTGCAAAATATCGACATTGAGACGCAACCCTGCCAACGGCACCTCTGACGTGGCATAGGTTTCGCACTCAAACGGCAACGGCACCGTCAGCAGGAGATATTCATTAGCGTCATAACGAAACACGCGTTCATTGATATAACCGATTTTATGTCCGGAAAAGAGAATTATGATGCCAGGCTCGTACATCACCGGTGTGCGTGCGAAAGGCGTCTCGCCATACAACAAACGCACATCGGGCAACAGCTCTGACAAACTATTTTCTTTATTTTTCAGTTTATTAACTTTATCCGCCAGCAAGCGGCAAATCTCTTCACGTTTCATATCGCGTAATTTCTTAGGAATAATGCGGCAATTTGATTGTGCGCAATTTTGTAGCATTTCTCCAGCACTCTGGAGAAATAGGCAAGACATTGGCAGAAATGAGCATTGAGAGGTACGGCGCTGGCGACCACAATGAAAAACATCAGGCAGACCGATCTCTGCCCTCATATTGACCCAGCAAAGGGAGCAAGTAATGAACAACTTTAATCTGCACACCCCAACCCGCATTCTGTTTGGTAAAGGCGCAATCGCTGGTTTACGCGAACAAATTCCTCACGATGCTCGCGTATTGATTACCTACGGCGGCGGCAGCGTGAAAAAAACCGGCGTTCTCGATCAAGTTCTGGATGCCCTGAAAGGCATGGACGTGCTGGAATTTGGCGGTATTGAACCAAACCCGGCTTATGAAACGCTGATGAACGCCGTGAAACTGGTTCGCGAACAAAAAGTGACTTTTCTGCTGGCGGTTGGCGGCGGTTCTGTACTGGACGGCACCAAATTTATCGCCGCAGCGGCTAACTATCCGGAAAATATCGATCCGTGGCACATTCTGCAAACGGGCGGCAAAGAGATTAAAAGCGCCATCCCGATGGGCTGTGTGCTGACGCTGCCAGCAACCGGTTCAGAATCCAACGCAGGCGCGGTGATCTCCCGTAAAACCACAGGCGACAAGCAGGCGTTCCATTCTGCCCATGTTCAGCCCGTATTTGCCGTGCTCGATCCGGTTTATACCTACACCCTGCCGTCGCGTCAGGTGGCTAACGGCGTAGTGGACGCCTTTGTACACACCGTGGAACAGTATGTTACCAAACCGGTTGATGCCAAAATTCAGGACCGTTTCGCAGAAGGCATTTTGCTGACGCTGATCGAAGATGGTCCGAAAGCCCTGAAAGAGCCAGAAAACTACGATGTGCGCGCCAACGTCATGTGGGCGGCGACTCAGGCGCTGAACGGTTTGATCGGCGCTGGCGTACCGCAGGACTGGGCAACGCATATGCTGGGCCACGAACTGACTGCGATGCACGGTCTGGATCACGCGCAAACACTGGCTATCGTCCTGCCTGCACTGTGGAATGAAAAACGCGATACCAAGCGCGCTAAGCTGCTGCAATATGCTGAACGCGTCTGGAACATCACTGAAGGTTCAGACGATGAGCGTATTGACGCCGCGATTGCCGCAACCCGCAATTTCTTTGAGCAATTAGGCGTGCCGACCCACCTCTCCGACTACGGTCTGGACGGCAGCTCCATCCCGGCTTTGCTGAAAAAACTGGAAGAGCACGGCATGACCCAACTGGGCGAAAATCATGACATTACGCTGGATGTCAGCCGCCGTATATACGAAGCCGCCCGCTAAGCTTTTTACGCCTCAAACTTTCGTTTTCGGGCATTTCGTCCAGACTTAAGTTCACAACACCTCACCGGAGCCTGCTCCGGTGAGTTCATATAAAGGAGGAACGTATGGCTAATCCAACCGTTATTAAGCTACAGGATGGCAATGTCATGCCCCAGCTGGGACTGGGCGTCTGGCAAGCAAGTAATGAGGAAGTAATCACCGCCATTCAAAAAGCGTTAGAAGTGGGTTATCGCTCGATTGATACCGCCGCAGCCTACAAGAACGAAGAAGGTGTCGGCAAAGC
Source organism: Escherichia coli DSM 30083 = JCM 1649 = ATCC 11775 (assembly GCF_003697165.2). Taxonomy (GTDB): domain Bacteria; phylum Pseudomonadota; class Gammaproteobacteria; order Enterobacterales; family Enterobacteriaceae; genus Escherichia; species Escherichia coli. The sequence goes on along the minus strand of NZ_CP033092.2, from coordinate 737,733 downwards.
CCTGAAAAATGCCTCAGTCAACAGAGAAGAACTGTTCATCACCACTAAGCTGTGGAACGACGACCACAAGCGCCCCCGCGAAGCCCTGCTCGACAGCCTGAAAAAACTCCAGCTTGATTATATCGACCTCTATTTAATGCACTGGCCCGTTCCCGCTATCGACCATTATGTCGAAGCATGGAAAGGCATGATCGAATTGCAAAAAGAGGGATTAATCAAAAGCATCGGCGTGTGCAACTTCCAGATCCATCACCTGCAACGCCTGATTGATGAAACTGGCGTGACGCCTGTGATAAACCAGATCGAACTTCACCCGCTGATGCAACAACGCCAGCTACATGCCTGGAACGCGACACACAAAATCCAGACCGAATCCTGGAGCCCATTAGCGCAAGGAGGGAAAGGCGTTTTCGATCAGAAAGTCATTCGCGATCTGGCAGATAAATACGGCAAAACCCCTGCGCAGATTGTTATCCGCTGGCATCTGGATAGCGGCCTGGTGGTGATCCCAAAATCGGTCACACCTTCACGCATTGTCGAAAACTTTGATGTCTGGGATTTCCGTCTCGACAAAGACGAACTTGGCGAAATTGCAAAACTCGATCAGGGCAAGCGTCTCGGTCCCGATCCTGACCAGTTCGGCGGCTAACGTGCAAATTCTCCCGGTGGCGGTAATGTTCCGCTACCGGACTTTTCAGAAATCATTTATTCCCCTCGCGTCCCGCCCGTTGCTACTCTTCCTTGTTCAGGAATGCCAAATATAAGGACATCATCATGCAGAGCCGGAAGCTCTTAAAAGAACAACTCATCTATATCCGGGATAAACGCAACGGAGAGGTGAAAAACAGATGAAAATAATACTTCTGTTTTTAGCAGCCCTGGCAAGTTTTACCGTACACGCACAGCCCCCCTCACAGACCGTAGAACAAACAGTCCGGCATATTTATCAGAACTATAAATCAGATGCCACTGCCCCTTATTTTGGTGAAACCGGAGAGCGAGCGATAACTTCTGCGCGTATTCAACAGGCGCTTACCCTGAACGACAATCTTACGCTGCCGGGCAATATTGGCTGGCTGGATTATGATCCGGTTTGTGATTGTCAGGATTTTGGCGATCTGGTGTTAGAAAGCGTAGCGATAACCCAAACTGACGCCGATCATGCCGATGCCGTTGTGCGCTTTCGTATCTTTAAAGACGATAAAGAAAAGACCTCGCAGACACTGAAAATGGTGGCGGAAAATGGTCGTTGGGTCATTGGCGATATTGTCAGCAATCATGGCAGCGTCTTACAAGCGGTTAATAGCGAGAATGAAAAAACGCTGGCCGCTATAGCTTCGTTGCAAAAAGAACAGCCGGAAGCCTTTGTTGCCGAACTCTTTGAACATATTGCTGATTATAGCTGGCCGTGGACGTGGGTGGTTTCCGACTCTTACCGCCAGGCGGTCAATGCCTTCTATAAAACCACCTTCAAGACGGCCAACAATCCCGATGAAGATATGCAAATAGAACGGCAATTTATTTACGACAATCCGATCTGTTTTGGCGAAGAGTCGTTATTTTCACGCGTTGATGAAATTCGAGTCCTGGAGAAAACCACCGATTCCGCCCGCATTCATGTTCGCTTTACGCTGACCAATGGCAACAACGAAGAGCAAGAACTGATTTTACAGCGGCGCGAAGGTAAGTGGGAAATCGCTGATTTTATCCGCCCGAACAGCGGCAGCCTACTTAAGCAGATTGAGGCAAAAACCGCCGCCAGATTAAAACAATGAGCTGAATTAAATAACAATTAGCCGGAACAATAAATAAAAGGGAACACTATATGAAAACGATTTTCACCGTGGGAGCTGTTGTTCTGGCAACCTGCTTGCTCAGTGGCTGCGTCAATGAGCAAAAGATCAATCAGCTGGCGAGCAATGTGCAAACATTAAATGCCAAAATCGCCCGGCTTGAGCAGGATATGAAAGCATTACGCCCACAAATCTATGCTGCCAAATCCGAAGCTAACAGAGCCAATACGCGTCTTGATGCACAGGACTATTTCGACTGCCTGCGCTGCTTGCGTATGTACGCAGAATGATAAAAAAATCCCCGGCAGCATTCTGTTACCGGGGATATTTTTTAACGTCCAACCGCCGCTTTAGGGCGTTTCTTCGCACCAGCATTCTGCAGGCGAGATTGCGTAGACGACGCTTTTTTTGCCGTAGCAGGCGTCTGACGCTGGGTCGCCATCGGCGTATGTTTAGTCAACGCCGGACGGGTATTGCGGTTCTGGCGGCGAGCCTCACGCATCTCTTCAATGGTTGGCGCAGGCACTAAGCAATCGCGACGGCTGCCAATCAGATGCTTTTTGCCCATCGCTTCCAGCGCCTGGCGGATTAACGGCCAGTTTGCCGGATCGTGGTAACGCAACAACGCTTTATGCAGGCGACGCTGCTTGTCGCCCTTCGGTACGAAGACGTCTTCACTCTTATAACCAATCTTCGCCAGCGGGTTTTTGCCGGTGTAATACATGGTGGTCGAGTTAGCCAGCGGCGACGGATAGAAGTTCTGCACCTGGTCGAGGCGGAAGCGATGCTTTTTCAGCCATAGCGCCAGATTCACCATATCTTCATCACGCGTACCCGGGTGCGCGGAGATGAAATACGGGATCAGATACTGTTCTTTACCTGCCTGTTTCGAGTAAGTATCGAACAGCTCTTTAAAGCGGTCATAGCTGCCCATGCCCGGCTTCATCATCTTCGATAACGGCCCTTCTTCGGTATGTTCCGGGGCAATCTTCAGATAACCGCCAACGTGATGGGTCGCCAGCTCTTTGATATAGCGCGGATCTTCTACGGCGATGTCATAACGCACACCAGAGGCAATCAGGATCTTTTTAATGCCTTTCAGATCGCGCGCACGGCGATAGAGGTTAATCGTCGGTTCGTGGTTAGTGTCCATATGCGGACAAATATCCGGATAAACGCACGACAAACGACGGCAGGTTTGCTCAGCGCGTGGCGATTTGCAACGCAACATATACATGTTGGCAGTAGGCCCACCGAGATCGGAAATCACGCCCGTAAAACCTGGAACAGTGTCGCGGATCGCTTCGATCTCATTAATAATCGAATCTTCGGAACGGCTCTGAATAATGCGCCCTTCGTGCTCGGTAATAGAACAGAAAGAGCAGCCGCCAAAGCAGCCACGCATAATGTTGACCGAGAAACGAATCATTTCGTAAGCCGGAATTCGGGCATTACCGTAAGCCGGATGCGGCACGCGCTTGTACGGCAGCGCAAAGACGCTATCCATCTCTTCGGTAGAAAGCGGAATAGCAGGCGGGTTGATCCATACATAGCGGTCGCCATGTTTTTGCATCAATGCGCGGGCGCAGCCTGGGTTAGTTTCGTGGTGCAGAATGCGCGAAGCATGGGCGTACAGCACTTTATCGCCCTTCACTTTCTCGAAAGAAGGCAGCAACACGTAGGTTTTTTCCCACGGTTTCGGGCGTGGTGGCTGCACGGTTACAGCTTTGGCTTCCTGCTTTTTCGGAGCTACCGGTTTGTTATCCGCGCACGGCAAATCTTCGCCATACGGATGCGGGATTGGGTCGATTTTCCCTGGGGTATCAAGACGGGTGGAATCCACACCGCTCCAGCCAGGCAACGCCTCTTTTACGATAATCGCGGTATTACGCACATCGCGGATTTCACTAATCGGCTCGCCCATCGCCAGACGGTGCGCCACTTCCACCAGCGGACGCTCACCGTTACCAAACATCAGCATGTCGGCTTTCGAATCCACCAGCACGGAACGGCGCACGGTATCCGACCAGTAATCATAGTGCGCGGTACGGCGCAGGCTGGCCTCAATACCGCCGAGGATCACCGGCACATCTTTCCACGCCTCTTTACAACGTTGGGTATAAACCAGTGTGGCGCGATCCGGACGCTTACCCGCGACATTATCTGGCGTGTAGGCATCGTCATGACGTAAACGGCGATCGGCGGTATAGCGGTTGATCATCGAGTCCATGTTGCCAGCAGTAACACCGAAAAACAGATTCGGTTTACCCAGACGCATGAAATCGTCTTTACTGCTCCAGTCTGGCTGAGCGATGATCCCCACGCGAAAGCCCTGCGCTTCCAGCATACGACCACAAATCGCCATCCCGAAGCTTGGGTGATCAACATACGCATCACCTGTTACCAAAATGATGTCGCAGCTATCCCAGCCAAGTTGATCCATCTCTTCACGTGACATCGGCAAAAACGGTGCCGGTCCAAAACAGGCGGCCCAGTACTGCGGCCAGGAGAACAGGTCGCGATCCGGTTGGATCAGGGAGATAGAGCTCATTTTGCTTCCAGAAATGGTAAAAAAATAATCAAAGGCCGGGGATTATACGCTGTATCACACGCGGAAATGAAGTGATGTTGATGAACGGTGGCGAAATACCCTGGTGAGGTTTTTCACTGCCCGACTTGGGCAAGCACATTTAAGGCTGGCGGTATCGTGGCAACTGCCGCTACTATTTATGCCGATCAGCAACGTTCAAATCATATTGCACGACGATCGGCTATCCGAGGACACCCACAGTAAGGCAAGGTATGGAACAGGTTATTACAAAGCGCCGCTATTACGATATTGGTCTACAGATTGAAGAGCTGCTGTATTCAGGCGTATTTAAGGCCGGAGAACGCTTACCTTCAGAACGTGAACTGAGCGAGCGGTTTAATACCAGCCGAACTACCATTCGTGAAGCCATCATTATGCTGGAACTGAAAGGCGTATTGAATGTGAAGCAAGGGTCAGGGATTTTCTTTGTCGACTCCACCGATAAGCTCAACCAGAAATCATTAATGCCCTATTCAGAAATTGGCCCGTTTGAACTGTTACAGGCACGTCAGGTAATTGAGAGCAATATTACCGGTTTTGCAGCCAGCCAGATTAGCTTTAACGAGTTACAAGAGTTAAAGAAAATCATTAGTTTGCAGGAAAACGCTATCGCTGCGGAAAGTGATAGATTTGAAGACCTGGATCACCGATTTCATAGCATTATTGCCGAAGCGACGCAAAATCGGGTACTCATCAAACAAGCTGCTGAATTATGGCGGGCAGTTCGTACAGAAAACCCCCGCTGGAAGAAACTTAACTACAAGTACCTGCATGAAAAGCATTTGCGTCTGCAATGGCTGGAAGATCACCGGGCTATTTTCCTGGCTCTGCAACAGAAAGATTCAGAGCTCGCCAGGGAAGCGTCCTGGAGACATCTGGAAAACAGCAAAAATGAACTGATCAAAATCTTCAAACAAGACGCTTCCATCAGCGATTTTGATGACTTTTTCTTCGCTCGTTAACCTTCATTAGTCCAGAGCTGGCGGGAAAAATAACGCCGGCTCTGCCTTTCGCCCTCCACTGGTACACGCTCTCTTTTTAATTGGTCTAATAAATCGACTATCATCAGATATCTTAGATTAGCGGCAATTATCCTAAAAACTGACCTCTAAAAAACTTTCCTTTCATTTTATTCATATAACTCATTGATACAGATATAAATAACGCCTTGTTGTTCTGTTTCGTACTTTTACCTTTCTCTGCAAGCGTGATGCATCTCTCTGTTTTTGGTCTAGTGAATTATGTAAATTGGTCTACACACAAGTCGTCAGGAGTAAGAGCATAATGTCAGGGAACGAAAGTATCGCTGCCGCCCACTATGATCAGGTAACCACCTGGCCTCGGGACGGGTTACAGGCAGATATTGTCCATATTGGTTTTGGCGCTTTTCATCGCGGACACCAGGCTGTCTACACGGATCTCGCTAATCAACTTTCGGACACCCGCTGGGGGATCTTTGAGATCAACCTGTTTGGTGATGCTCAACTGATCGAAAACTTAAATGCGCAAAATGGGCTGTTTTCGGTTGTGGAAACATCTGCATCGCAATCTACCTCACGCCTTGTGCGTTCGGTGGCTGGCGGTATTCATACCCCCAGAGATGGCATTGCCGCAGCAATCCATAAACTGGCTGAACCTCAGGTAAAAATCGTTTCATTAACTATCACCGAGAAAGGCTATTGTCTCGATCCGCAAACGCGATCACTTGATCTCACCAATGGATTAATCAACCACGATCTACAAAATCCGGATGCGCCTCAGTCGGCTATTGGCGTGATCGTCTGTGCTTTGCAACAACGTAAAGCGGCAGGACTCGCCGCTTTTAGTGTGCTCTCCTGTGACAACTTGCCAGACAATGGGCATCTGACGCGCAATGCCGTTCTCGGTTTTGCCCGACAACTGGACCAGCCCCTGGCTCAGTGGATCGAAGAAAATGTCTCATTTCCAGGCACGATGGTCGATCGCATTGTTCCGGCAATGACTGAATCGCAATTCGCCTTACTGGAAACTAAAACCGGTTATGCCGATCCCTGCGGGATCGTCTGCGAATCATTTCGTCAGTGGGTTATCGAAGATAATTTTGTGCGCGGACGACCGGAATGGGATAAAGCCGGCGCGATGTTTGTCAGCAATGTTCAGCCTTATGAAGAGATGAAGTTACGCATGTTAAATGGTAGCCATTCATTTCTGGCTTATAACGGCTCACTGGCTGGCTATGAGTTTATCTGGCAATGCATGGAAGACGCTAATTTTCGTTCCATTACCCACCAACTGATGATTAATGAACAAGCCCGAACACTTAATCCAGACTTAAATATCAACATCCAGGAATACGCCGACCTGTTAATTGAACGCTTTAGCAACCGTAACGTTGCACACCGTACCGGGCAAATAGCCATGGACGGTTCACAAAAGCTTCCCCAGCGTGCACTGACGCCCTGGCTGAAATTGCATCAGCAAAAACAAAACAATGCTGTTCTGTCACTGCTCGTTGCTGGTTGGTTGCATTATGTCATTGATGCTGTTGAGAAAAGCCAGTCTGTCGCTGATCCAATGAATGACCAATTTCAGGCGCTAATAAAGGAACAACAAGACGCATGGCAACAGGCGCTCGCATTACTGCACCTTAGCGCCATATTTGGTGATTTAAGCAACCATCAGCCATTTATAAATGAAATAAAAATCGCCTTTGCGAATATAAAAAACAAAGGCATCAAGGCCACCATCAGCCAATTATTATCGGATGAGCAGAAATGAAAACATTAATTTGTCAGCAGCCTGGCGTTATGGAATATGTGGAAAAGGATATTCCCACACCAGCAGATAATGAAGTGCTGTTAAAAATCAAAGCTGTGGGTATTTGTGGTACGGATATTCACGCTTTTGCCGGCAGACAGCCTTTTTTTAGCTACCCACGTGTATTAGGTCATGAAATATGCGCCGAAGCGGTTTCGCGAGGCAGCCAGTGCCAAACAGCACAATCAGGCCAGCGCTATTCCGTCATCCCATGCATTCCGTGTGGCGAGTGCGCAGCCTGTCGGGAAGAGAAAACGAACTGTTGCGAACGTGTTTCGCTGTATGGCGTGCATCAGGATGGGGGTTTTAGTGAGTACCTTGCGGTACGTGAAGACAACCTTGTGCCTCTCCCTGACGAGGTCAGCGACAGTGCCGGAGCATTGGTTGAATGTTTCGCCATTGGTGCACATGCCGTTCGTCGGGCAGAGATCAAGGCTGAACAAAACGTACTGGTGATTGGCGCTGGGCCAATCGGTCTGGCTACCGCAGCCATCGCCAGGGCTAAAGGGGCACATGTTGTTGTTGCTGATATTGACTGTCAACGTCGCCAGCACGTTGTGGATCATCTGGCAATTAATGTCTTCGACCCAACACAGGAAGGTTTTATTGCCGCGCTTAGTGAAGTGTTTGGCGGCGAACTGGCTTGCGTAGTCCTGGATGCGACGGGAAATAAAGCTTCAATGAGTCATGATGTCAATCTTATTCGTCATGGCGGCAAAATTGTTTTCATCGGTTTGTATATTGGTGAACTTGTTATTGACGATCCGACCTTCCATAAAAAAGAGACAACGTTACTCAGCAGCCGCAATGCCACACGGGAAGATTTTGCGTTGGTGATTGAACTGATGCGCAGCAATAAAATTCACGAAAATTTAATGAAAAACCAGGCGTTCAATTTCTTTAGTGTTGGCGAAGATTACCAGCGTAACGTTGTAGAAAATAAAAATATGGTCAAGGGTGTGATCACTTTTTAAGGGAACAAATATGACAACTGTTTATGTCAGTGAAGAAAATTTAAAATCACTGGTGCACCACAAATTACATACCGCCGGGCTGGATACCGACACCATACAACAGGTGACAGATGTTTTAGTACATGCCGATATTACCGGTGTGCATTCACATGGTGTTATGCGTGTCGAACATTATTGCACCCGCCTTGCTGCCGGAGGGTTAAATAAAGCCCCGCAGTTTAGCATTGAGCAAATTTCACCGTCAGTGGCCATTCTCGACTCTGACGACGGAATGGGGCATTCCGCATTAATTAGCGCCACTGAGCACGCTATTAAACTGGCCCAGCAAGAGGGCCTCGGTTTTGTTAGCGTTAAAAACACGTCTCACTGTGGTGCGTTATCTTATTTTGCAGAGATGATCACCCACAAAGGGTTGGTTGCTATCGTAATGACGCAAACCGATACCTGTGTGGCTCCCCATGGCGGCGCCGAGCGCTTTTTGGGAACTAACCCCATCGCCTTTGGTTTCCCGGTGGAAAACAGCCATCCGATGATTGTTGATATGGCGACCAGTGCCACGGCTTTCGGCAAAATACTTCATGCAAAGGAAACCGGAAAACATATTGGTGAAGGGCTGGCGATAGATAAAAACGGTTATGGCACCACTGATCCGTATAAGATTGAAAACCTGCTACCTTTCGGCCAACACAAAGGTTCAGGCATTGCACTGGCTATTGATGCACTGACTGGCGTGCTGATGAATGCGAATTTTGGCAACCATATTGTTCGCATGTATGGTGATTATGACAAGATGCGTAAGCTGGCAAGTTTGGTTATTGCCATCGATCCGAAAAAGCTCGGCAATCCTGTTTTTGCAAAAACTATGGCGAAAATGGTCACGGAGCTGCATGCCGTTAAACCGGCTCCTGGTGTCGAAAAAGTGTTAGCGCCGAACGATCCGCAAATGCACTACAAAGAAAAATGCCAACAGGAAGGTATTCCGGTTCCGGCAGGAATATTCCATTATCTGGCAGAGAATTAATCACTATTTTTTATTATAACGATAGAAAAGCGCTGTATTTATCGTTTCTGTTATATTAACCAGGAGCAGGATATGAAAGCACTTCGTCCTCTGACGGCATCGCTTATGCTGTTAACCAGTTGTTTATTAATATCTAATACCACACTGGCAAAAACAACATTAAAACTGAGTCATAATCAGGATAAAAGCCATGCTGTCCATAAAGCATTAAGCTATTTAGCGGATAAAACCAAAGAGTATTCTAATGGTGAATTAGTTATTCGCATTTACCCAAATGCGACATTAGGTAATGAGCGTGAATCACTGGAATTAATGAACTCCGGTGCATTACAGATGGTTAAGGTTAATGCCGCATCACTAGAATCATTTGCTCCGGATTACAGCCTTTTCAGTCTGCCGTTCTTATTCCGCGACCGTGATCACTATTATCGTGTTCTGCAAAGTGATTTAGGTAAAAAAATACTTAATTCATCAGAAAGAAAAGGTTTTGTTGGTATTACGTACTATGACGGCGGTGCGAGAAGTTTTTATTCCAATAAACCGATTACAAAACCTGAAGATTTAGCGGGAATGAAAATCAGGGTTCAACAAAGCCCCAGCGCCATTGCAATGATGAAAGCACTCGGTGGTGTCGCTACCCCGATGGCGCAAGGCGAACTCTACACCGCACTTCAGCAAGGTGTGGTTGATGGCGGAGAGAACAATACCGTTGTCTATGCCGATATGCGTCACGCCGAAGTCGCAAAAGTCTATTCACGTGATGAACACACCATGGTACCTGATGTGTTAATTATCAGCACCGACGTGTTGAATAAACTTGGTGATAAAGAGCGCACGGCATTATTAAAAGCAGCCGATGAGTCAATGATGCAGATGAAGGACGTCATTTGGCCTGCGGCTGAAAAAGAAGCCTACGACAAAATGAAAGGGATGAACGCAACAGTTGTTGATGTTGATAAATCCGCTTTCAAAGAACGCGTCAAACCGTTATACGATGAATTCAAGGCGAAAGATGCACAATCAGCCAAAAACCTTGAGCTAGTAGAAAGTATGTAACCCTAATGGGCAGGTAATTCCTGCCTTTTCATGGAAGACTTATGCGAACACTCACTCATATTCTTAATAAGATCCTTGCCGGATGTTGCTGCATTATTCTCGCCATTATGGTGTTCTGCGTAACCTGGCAAGTTATTGCACGTTTTATTTTTAACGCTCCCAGCACTGTGCTTGATGAGTTCACCCAGATTTTATTTATGTGGATGATTTTGCTTGGCGGTGTATATACTGCGGGTTTAAAAAAACATCTGGCCATTGATTTGTTGGCTCAAAAACTTCCGGCTGCATCTGTTCTGACGCTTGACAGTTTTATCCAAATTATTATTACGGTCTTTGCGGTTATTTTCATGATCTATGGCGGGAATATTGTTGTTGAAAAAGCACAACATGTTGGACAAATCTCTCCAGTATTAAAATGGCCAATGGATAAAGTATATTGGGTTATGCCTGTCAGTGGGCTTATTCTGGTCTGGTATTCAGTAATGAATATTATTGACAACTATCGTAAACGGAATTCTCATTAACGAGGGAAATATGGAATTTGAATATATCTACCCCGTCTTAATTTTATTTGGCAGTTTTGCCGTCATGCTGGCAATAGGTGTGCCAATTACTTTTGCGATTGGTCTTTCTTCGCTGTTATCTATTATTACTGCCTTGCCACCCGATGCCGCCATTTCTGTTATTTCACAAAAAATGACTGTAGGGCTGGATGGCTTTACGCTATTAGCCATTCCCTTCTTCGTGTTAGCCGGAAACATTATGAATACCGGTGGTATAGCCAGACGACTGGTTAACCTGGCGCAAGCATTAGTTGGGCGTCTTCCTGGCTCACTGGCTCATTGTAATATCCTCGCGAATACACTGTTTGGTGCGATTTCAGGTTCAGCCGTTGCGTCAGCCGCAGCGGTAGGTGGGATTATGTCACCACTGCAAGAAAAAGAGGGATATGATCCGGCGTTTTCAGCAGCGGTTAATATTGCCTCTGCCCCCATTGGCCTGATGATCCCACCGAGCAATGTGTTGATTGTTTATTCCCTCGCCAGTGGCGGGACTTCTGTCGCTGCGTTGTTCTTAGCTGGATATCTGCCGGGCATCCTCACCGCTGTTGCCTTAATGTTTGTAGCTGCACTTTATGCACGACGTCACCATTACCCAGTGGCCGAACGCATCAATTACCGTCAGTTTTTACAGGTATTCCGCGAATCAATTCCTAGCCTGATGCTTATTTTTATCATTATTGGCGGTATTATCGCAGGGGTATTTACGCCCACAGAAGCATCAGCAATAGCGGTAATTTATAGTTTAGCCCTGGCGATGATTTACCGGGAAATCACTCTTAAGAAGCTCAATGATATTCTGTTAGATTCGGTAGTAACCAGTTCAATTGTTCTGTTACTGGTAGGCTGTTCAATGGGAATGTCATGGGCCATGACGAATGCTGATGTTCCTGAGTTGATCAACGAACTGATTACCCGCGTTTCGGATAACAAATGGGTCATTCTGTTTATTATCAATATCATTCTGTTGATCGTCGGTACCTTTATGGATATCACGCCGGCGATCCTGATATTTACACCTATTTTCCTGCCGATCGCCCAGCATCTGGGGATTGATCCGATTCACTTCGGCATAATTATGGTTTTCAACTTAACCATTGGCCTTTGCACACCACCTGTCGGCACCATTCTGTTTGTGGGGTGCAGCATTGGTAAGGTCAGTATCGACAGGGCAATAAAACCATTACTGCCGATGTTTCTGGCATTGTTTGTAGTAATGGCAATTATTTGTTATTTCCCGCAGCTTAGTCTGATGCTGCCAGGATTATTTTCGACCTGATACACAATGAAGACTGCATACTGAGTAATTTTCAATGCCCCACCACTCTGTGGGGCATTGAATTGGTCCATTACGGTACCGGATTGACCAACAGTTGCCCAATCGAGCCACGGTCCGCCATTTCCAGCGTCTGACTGTTGAAGTAGAACGGGAAGTGCGCCCAGGAAGGCTGACCGAAATAAACAAGCAGCTCCACTTGTCCGTCAACCCAAACGGTATCTTTCCAGCCTCTGTCTTCCGGGAACGGCATCGCGCCATTCACGTTACGGATCTGGAACATCACGCCTTCAATATGGAACGCTTGCGGCTCGTCCGCGCGCACCGTCCAGCGTTCCCACGTTCCTTGCTGCGCAGTAACATCAATACGGTTGACGTCCCACAACTGCCCATTAATCCCCGGGTCATCACCCAGGCTGATATCACGACTTCGAATCGGCGAACCGGCCATGATTTCAGTTGGCAGCAAGCGCATCGGAAGACTGTCTGTGACCAGCGGCAGAAGGCCGGTTGGGCGCAGCGTTAGCACCAGCGTAGAAACCAGAATGCTGGATGGCTCAAAGAAGCCACGAATACGATCAACAATGCTCGCCGCTTCGCCACAGGTAATCGACACTTCATCACCGTTGCTCATATCCACCAGAATCTCACGACGCTCGCCCGGTGCCAGCGAAAGTTGCTTCACCGATACAGGAGCGGGCAGGAATCCTTGATCGCCAGAAATCACATGTAACGGGCGACCATCGCTCATCTGTAGTTGATAGCGACGAGAGTTCGACGCGTTCAACAGACGCAAGCGCACCCAGCCACGCGAGACTTCAACGTACGGGCTTTGTACACCGTTAACCAGTAGCGTATCGCCAACAAAGCCGCCGCTTCCCGGTTCGTTATATTCTGGCGTACCAAAGTTATCCAGCCGTTTATCCTGAATAATGACAGGAAAATCATCCACACCATAATGGTTGGGGATAGGCAGCGATTTACTGACTTCATCTTCCACCAGCCACATTCCGGCAAGGCCGTTATAAACCTGCTGAGCCGTGCGGTTGGGAGTATTGGCGTGATACCACAGAGTAGCTGCGTTCTGGCGAATGGGCAGTACGGGTGCCCAGTCAGCATTTGGCGACATCATCCGTGCCGGACCGCCCATCAGCGGGCCAGGTACCTGTAGCCCGGCCACCGTCATTGAGACATTTTCTGTCAGGCGGTTGCTGTAAATAAGCTTAACATCGTCGCCCTTCCAGACGCGGATAGTCGGCCCCAGGTAACGACCATTGATTCCCCAAACCGACGCGCGTGTCCCTGGCGTAAATGACCAGTGCGCACGTTGTACAGTCATAAACAGCGGTTGCCCACGGCGAGATTCAAGCAGCGGCGGAACGGGTAGCGGTTGCTGTTGCCCGGCTGCGCTGGCCTTCAGGGGAACAGCGCCTGCACAAAGTGCAATCCCCGATGCCTGAATGAACTGACGCCGACTGAGTGACATATTTGCTCCATGTAAAACTGGCTAAAGTAATACCGTGCAGGAAAGTGTTCCCCGCAAAAATACAGATTGCCGACTTAAACTTTTCCGGCGGCTTCGCGTTCTGCGACTTCTTTATCGAGCTCGGCGATTTTTTGTTCCATTATCGAACGACAATGGGCAGCCAACTCGCGAACCTGATCTTTGCCATACTGACTGACGTCAATTGGCGGCAGCATTTCGACAATCACCAGACCGTTGTGTAGCCGATTAAGATTAATCTTATTCGAAGTTGTAGAGACGCACACGGGTATAATCGGGACGCCCGCCGCAATTGCCGCGTGAAATGCCCCGGTCTTGAACGGCAGCAGGCCGCGACCACGGCTGCGGGTTCCTTCCGGGAACATCCAGATGGAAATACGGCGTTTTTTGAAGTGATTCACTACTTCCGCAATAGTGCCGTGAGCTTTAGTGCGATTGTTTCTGTCGATCAATAAGTTGCCGGTTAACCAGTACAACTGCCCGAAGAAGGGGATCCACAGCAAGCTCTTTTTACCTACCGTCACTGTCGGCGGCTGCACAATGTTCGATGCCGTCACCATGTCATAATTGTTCTGGTGGTTAGCAATATAGATAGCATTGCCGTAGCTTTCAGCGTCTGCAGGTTTGCGGCACTCCACTTTCAGGCCGAAAAGCGGCGCAAGACGGCCAAACATATGCCCAAAGGTGGCCACATGTTTCGGGTTACGCGGGCTGAAAAGGCAGTAAATGGAGCCGAATACACAGACTAAGATGCTGTAAATCACGGTAATAATAAGACGAAAGATATATAGCATAACACCCTCTGAAGGTCTGAGAGACTGGCATTGTACGTCACCTGAAAATCAGGTTAGGGCATTGTTAAAAGCCGCTCTCTGGAAAAGCGTATTGTTAATCGCAACGCATGAATAAACAACGGTTTCAAGGGAATTTTTATCGTTTCCGGGGGTTGAATACGCTGCCGGATGACGACTTAACGTTTCATCCGGCGTTCCTTGCAAGCGGGAGGAAACAGCGCCCTCCCCGGCATATTACTCTTCGCTATCACCGCTGCTGGCACGGCGAGGAGAGTCGATCTCAACACGATCGATACGCTGCAAACCGCGCATCAACGTACCGCGGCGTCCACGTTCGCCAGCGACTTTCTGTAGCTCTTCCGGACGCAGTTTAATTTTGCGTTTCCCAACATGAATGGTCAGCGTGCTTTGCGGCGGCAGAACGTACAGTTGCGCCAGGCCATCCTCGCCACGCGCGGCTTCTGCCGATGGAATGTTGATAATCTTGTTGCCTTTGCCCTTCGACAGCTGCGGCAGATCGCTTACCGGGAACATCAACATACGGCCTGCCTGAGTGATTGCCAGCAGCATATCGGAAGCATCTTCAATCACCACCGGCGGCATAACATGGGCATTTTCCGGTAAGGTGATCAAAGCCTTACCTGCACGGTTACGCGCCACCAGATCGTTAAAGGTGCAGACGAAACCGTAACCCGCATCGGAAGCCATCAGCAGTTTCTGATCGTCGCTTTCCATCAGCATATGGTCAACGGTCGCTCCAGGCGGCAACGTTAATTTGCCGGTGAGCGGCTCGCCCTGACCACGCGCCGACGGCAGCGTAATCGGGTCGATGGCATAGCTACGACCGGTGGAATCAACAAACACTACCGGTTGGTTGCTCTTACCTTTCACCGCCGCTTTGAAGCTATCGCCCGCTTTATAATTCAGGCCCGGCGCGTCGATATCATGGCCTTTAGCGCTGCGTACCCAGCCCATCTGCGACAGCACAATGGTGACAGGTTCAGACGGCAGCATGTCGTGCTCGCTCATCGCTTTCGCTTCTTCGCGTTCCTGCAACGGCGAACGACGTTCGTCACCGTAGGCTTGCGCGTCTGCCTGCAGTTCTTTCTTCAGCAGGTTATTCATTTTACGCTCGGAAGCCAAAATGCCCTGCAACTGGTCGCGCTCTTTTTCCAGCTCACTCTGCTCACCGCGAATCTTCATCTCTTCCAGTTTGGCAAGATGACGCAGTTTCAGTTCGAGGATCGCTTCCGCCTGGGTTTCCGTAAGGCCAAACCGCGACATCAGCGCCGGTTTCGGTTCATCTTCATTACGAATGATCTCAATCACTTCGTCGATATTGAGAAACGCCACCAGCAAACCTTCGAGGATATGCAGGCGCTTGAGGACTTTCTCCAGACGATAGTTCAGTCGGCGGCGCACGGTATCGCGGCGGAACACCAGCCATTCGGAGAGGATTTCCAGCAGGTTTTTCACCGCCGGACGACCATCCAGACCGATCATATTGAGGTTAATGCGATAGCTCTTTTCCAGATCGGTGGTAGCGAAGAGGTGGTTCATCACCTGATCCATATCCACGCGGTTGGAGCGCGGCACAATCACCAGACGGGTCGGGTTCTCGTGGTCAGATTCATCGCGCAGATCGTCAACCATCGGCAGCTTTTTGTTGCGCATTTGCGCAGCAATTTGCTCCAGTACGCGCGCACCTGAAACCTGATGCGGCAATGCGCTGATAACCACCGCGCCATCTTCTTTCTTCCAAACCGCGCGCATACGCACTGAACCACGTCCGTTCTCGTAGATTTTACGAATCTCGGCGCGCGAAGTGATAATTTCCGCTTCAGTCGGATAATCCGGCCCCTGCACGATATCCAGCAGCTGATCGAGCGTGGTTTTCGGCTGGTCGATTAATGCGATTGCCGCCTGAGCCACTTCACGCAGGTTATGCGGTGGAATATCGGTCGCCATGCCGACGGCAATACCGGTGGTGCCGTTAAGCAAAATGTTTGGCAGACGGGCAGGTAGCATTTTCGGCTCCTGCAAAGTGCCGTCGAAGTTTGGCACCCAGTCAGCCGTCCCCTGCCCCAGCTCGCTCAATAGCAGCTCGGAATATTTCGACAACCGGGATTCGGTGTAACGCATTGCCGCGAACGATTTCGGATCGTCCGGCGCCCCCCAGTTCCCCTGACCATCAACCAGCGGATAACGGTAAGAGAACGGCTGCGCCATCAGGACCATCGCTTCATAACAGGCACTATCGCCGTGCGGATGGTATTTACCCAGTACGTCACCGACGGTACGGGCCGATTTTTTAAATTTGGCGCTGGCATTCAGGCCCAGTTCAGACATCGCATACACAATGCGCCGCTGAACGGGTTTCAGACCATCACCAATAAACGGCAACGCACGGTCCATGATCACGTACATGGAGTAGTTTAAGTAGGCGTTTTCCGTAAATTCATGTAGCGCAAGGCGCTCTGCCATATCGCTCATTAATTCTGATTCCTCAACTTATTCGCCAGCCTTCAAAGGGGCAATATTGCCGGAGATACTACATTATCTGCCGCGTCGAGTCACAGGAGATCAGCGTGAATAGCGCCGCCGGACGTGCTCCGGCGGCGATAAAGGCATCAATGTGCCTTGATATACAACTCTTTGCTGTAGACATAATCCTGGGGATTATGCAGCGGAAAACCGCCAACGTAGGGTTTAAGCAGTTTGATTAACGGCTGATAGTAGATGGGAATCAGCGGTGCCTGCTGGTTGATGATCACTTCTGCCTGCTGATACAACGCATTACGCTTTGTCGCATCAGTGATCTGCGTGGCCTGGTTTAGTAAGGCGTCATACTGCGCATTTTTCCAGTGACCGACGTTTTCTTCACTATCGCTTTTGAGCGTGTTCAGGAAGCTGGAGGCATCATTGTACGTCGCATCCCACGACTGCCGAGACAGCATAAAATCACCGGCTCGTCGGGCATCAAGATAGGTTTTCCACTCCATTGTGCGCAGCGTCACCTGTGCACCCAGCCATTTTTTCCATTCGGAAGACAACGCTATCGCGGTCTTTTCATGCAGATCGTACTTGTTGTAGAACAGCTCAAAGCGTAGCGGATGAGAGGCGTCGTATCCCGCCTGTTTCAGCAAGACTTTTGCCATCGCGACGCGCTCACTCATTGGCTTTTGCAGTTCATCGAACGTCGTCGCGCTAAAGCCTTTTACCTCTGGCGGCGTCAGCGTGGTTGCGGGCGTTCTCAACCCCAGTACCTTTTGCGCAATAAGCTGTCGATCAACCGTAAGATATAGCGCCCGACGCACCCGCACATCGTTAAATGGCGGTTTCTCAAGGTTAAAGTTGTAATATTCGCTGTTCAGACGCGGGATAATTCGTAGCTCGCCAGGCTGTGATTTTTCAATGGCGGGAATTTGCTGCGCCGGAACCCAGGTGAGATCGACCTCTCCCGCGCGATAGCGGTTATAGCCGGTGACCGAATTATCCAGCGCCAGATACTCAACCTGTTGCAATACTGTATGTTGCGCATCGCGGTACTTTGGATTTTTGCGTGCAGTAATCTTTTCGTTAACTACCCATTTATCAAGCACAAAGGCACCGTTGTAAACCATGTTCTCTGGCTTACTCCAGCTATCGCCATGTTTAGCGATGACATGATGAGGAACCGGGAACAGCGTCGGCCAGGCGAGCATCGTCGTGAACCAAGGAACTGGCTGCTCAAGCGTAACTTCAAGAGTACGATCATCCGTCGCTTTGACACCCAGCGATGTAACATCTGCTTTACCCGCAACAATAGCCGCGGCATTGTTAATGTGCGCCTGTGCCAGATAGCCAGCAAAAGGGCTTGCCGTTTTCGGGTCAACCGCGCGCTGCCAGCCGAGGACAAAATCCTCTGCCGTCAGAGGCTGACCGTCTGACCACTGCAAACCGCTACGCAGATGGAAAATATAGCGCTTGCCGTCGTCAAGTATCTCCCAGCGTTCAGCCTGAGCGGGCTGCACCTGGCCTTCACCGTCCATCCATACCAGACCTTCAAACAGATCCAGCACAATCTGCGCGGCAGTATTCTCCTCTACCTTTTGCGGGTCGAGCGTGCCTGGGTCGCTATGATTGTTGTAACGAAAGACTTGTTGCGGGGCGAGCGGTGTGTTGGCGGGAACGTCAGCAGCGTAGAGAGGAGCCGCACTTACCAGGCTGACCAGCCATAATAAATTTCGCGTATACATGGTATTCCTTACCGGAGAAATTATAAGCCCGACAACAATACGCCTGTGGCATTGTTTGCTCAAACTTATCGCGAGTGATTTGGCTCACACTCCGGTAAAGATTCCCCATCACGCCAACGGCACATAAATATCCGTTTCCAGTCGCCGCTCTGTCATCCCTTCGGCAAGATTGGTGTAGTGAAACAGGATCGGGGCTTTGCGCATTTTTTCGCCGCTTGCAGGTAGCCAGTGGCGAATGATGCCCCATATCGTGTGTGAAATATCGTCCAGCTCGCCAACATGGCGGGCAACAGCATAACGCCCACCGGTAAGTTCGCCATTACTCACGCCATAACGATTATCGGGGATCGGTTCGCTAACGCTGCCGCAGATATCAAAGCGAAACGCTTCCGGTGCGGTGGTGGCAGGGTCGTCCCAGGCGACGCCAAAAGTCTGGCTTTGGTTAACAGGAGAAAGCCCCGTCTCTTTACGCCACATGATAAATTTCGCCACGCTATAGTTGAGCAACTCAGGGCTACAGCGGTGCGGCAACATCGCCACAGGGATTGATGGGAAATCGATAATATTTACATCCAGTGTCAGGTTTGTCATTTTGCCTCCCTGCGAAATTATTCCCGGGAACGCGTCCCGGGAGCGGTAACAATTACGGATTTACTTTGCGGATCTGTTTGACGTCAATTTCAACAGAATTCCAGTCTTTATCGACTTCCCCCTGAATCTCAACCGTATCTTTCGGCGTCACCGTCACGCCGTTCCAGCGTTTGTGGTCGATATCAACATTGATAGTACCGCTGGCATCTTTGAACACGTAGAGATCGTCAGAGATGCGTTCAACGATATTGCCGCGTAGGGTTACCCAGGTGTCGTCACGCAGGGATTTTGCGCTTTCTACGGTCGTTACGCTGCCGTTCGGCCCCTGGAATCCTCCGGCCTGACTTTGCGTTGCCGATGGGCCAGAAAAACCTCCCTGCTCTGCTGCCATAACCGGTGCACTGCACAGGGCCATTACTGCGATTACTGCTGCGAATTTTTTCATGTTTATTACTCCCTTTAATGTCTGTTTCCGAGCATTTAACAAGATAGTCCTTAACAACTTCTTAAGGGAAAAAAATAAAATTTAATGCTGTACAGAGCGCGTTACAACACGGTTTACTGGCAGCAAATACGGTTATCGCAGGGATGAAAAAATGCGAATTTTACTGATAGAAGATGACATGCTGATTGGCGACGGCATCAAAACGGGCCTTAGTAAAATGGGTTTTAGCGTCGACTGGTTTACACAAGGTCGTCAGGGAAAAGAGGCGCTATATAGCGCACCTTATGATGCGGTGATCCTGGATTTAACCTTACCGGGCATGGATGGTCGCGATATTTTGCGCGAATGGCGAGAAAAAGGTCAGCGTGAGCCGGTACTGATCCTGACCGCGCGCGATGCGCTGGCGGAACGTGTAGAAGGGCTGCGTCTGGGAGCTGACGATTATCTGTGTAAACCTTTTGCGTTGATAGAAGTCGCCGCCAGGCTGGAAGCTCTGATGCGCCGAACCAACGGCCAGGCCAGCAACGAGCTGCGCCACGGCAACGTCATGCTCGACCCCGGCAAACGTATCGCCACGCTGGCTGGCGAACCCTTAACGCTGAAACCAAAAGAATTTGCCCTGCTGGAATTACTGATGCGTAACGCTGGTCGGGTACTGCCGCGCAAACTGATTGAAGAGAAACTGTATACCTGGGACGAAGAGGTCACCAGTAATGCCGTTGAAGTGCATGTGCATCATCTGCGACGCAAACTCGGCAGTGATTTTATTCGTACCGTGCATGGTATTGGCTACACATTAGGTGAGAAATGAAATTTACCCAACGTCTTAGTCTGCGAGTCAGGCTGACGCTAATCTTTTTAATTCTGGCCTCGGTGACCTGGCTGCTTTCCAGCTTTGTCGCCTGGAAACAAACAACGGATAACGTCGATGAGTTGTTCGACACCCAACTGATGCTGTTTGCCAAACGGTTAAGTACGCTCGATCTCAACGAAATCAACGCGGCGGATCGCATGGCACAGACGCCAAATAAATTAAAACACGGTCATGTTGATGACGATGCGCTGACTTTTGCCATCTTTACCCACGACGGCAGAATGGTCCTTAACGATGGCGATAACGGAGAAGATATTCCCTATAGCTATCAGCGGGAAGGTTTTGCTGACGGGCAACTGGTCGGTGAAGACGATCCCTGGCGTTTTGTCTGGATGACCTCACCTGATGGCAAATATCGCATCGTTGTGGGTCAGGAATGGGAATACCGTGAAGACATGGCGCTGGCGATTGTTGCCGGACAATTGATCCCGTGGCTGGTCGCACTGCCGATTATGTTAATCATCATGATGGTACTACTGGGTCGTGAACTCGCGCCGCTGAACAAATTGGCGCTGGCACTACGTATGCGTGACCCAGACTCGGAAAAACCACTAAACGCGACGGGCGTACCCAGCGAAGTGCGCCCACTGGTTGAGTCGCTAAATCAACTGTTCGCCCGCACACATGCGATGATGGTTCGTGAACGACGCTTTACCTCCGACGCAGCTCACGAACTTCGTAGCCCGTTAACGGCGCTGAAAGTGCAAACCGAAGTTGCTCAGCTCTCTGACGATGATCCGCAGGCGCGGAAAAAAGCGCTGCTCCAATTACATTCCGGGATCGATCGCGCTACTCGTCTGGTTGATCAACTGCTCACGCTATCGCGGCTGGACTCACTGGATAACCTTCAGGACGTCGCGGAGATCCCGCTTGAAGATCTCCTGCAATCGTCGGTGATGGATATTTACCACACGGCGCAGCAGGCGAACATTGACGTGCGACTGACACTCAATGCCAACGGCATCAAACGCACCGGACAACCGCTATTGCTAAGTTTGTTGGTGCGAAATTTGCTGGATAACGCCGTGCGTTACAGTCCACAAGGTAGCGTGGTAGACGTCACGCTGAATGCCGATAATTTCATCGTGAGGGATAACGGCCCCGGTGTGACGCCAGAGGCACTGGCGCGAATTGGCGAACGCTTCTATCGCCCACCCGGACAAACCGCTACCGGCAGTGGACTTGGGCTATCGATTGTCCAGCGAATCGCCAAGCTGCATGACATGAATGTTGAATTTGGGAATGCGGAACAAGGTGGATTTGAGGCGAAGGTAAGCTGGTAACTTCTCTGTCTATGAGAGCCGTTAAAACGACTCTCATAGACTTTACTAATAGCAAAATATAAACCGTCCCCAAAAAAGCCACCAACCACAACCCAGACAAATAACGAGCGAGAATACATATAGCCAAAACTCGAACATTTCCCGCATAAAGAGTTTTCTTAAGATAAGAATAATAAGTGGTGTCAGAAGAAAAAATGCTGCAATCATTGCTTGCAATATACGATCTTCGCCTGAAACAGAAGGTATACTGCAAATATTGTCTCCCGACTCAAGCATCCAGTCATACTTATTGAAAGCAAAAAAAGAATCTATTAACCAATAAGTAAGCATTATATATAATAGTGCTTCAAATATTGATAGTAGTTGTTTTTTTAACATATCTGATTACTCATTAATCAATTTTTTGATATGTTCTCTAATCTCTAACAACCTCATACCATAAGAGATGAATTTATAATCATCTGTATCACGCGCAGGCAAATTATTAATTAAACAAATAAAAAAACCCAAATCTCGTTCAACACCACGATTATATCTAATACCAGCCATAATATACTGCTCATTCGTCATATACAGTGTTGCCGAAGAGGGATAATCAAAAAGAACAAGATCTCTTAAATAAGTAGCAGCAATTTGAAAGGTAAAATCATCCTCCATTAGGCATGTCGCTAACTCTAACTGATTTCTGGTAGTTAATTCTGAAGGGTCTAGACCTAGAGTAATCGCTGCGGTTCGTATTTGTATACCCATTGAGCCAAATGATGTTTTATTTTCAGGCATATCTAACAATCCGATCATTCTTTTTGTTTCATATATCTGAAACTTATAATTTTCAGGCATACCTCCTGACTCAATCCAGGCCACGCCGCCCAGTAACTCTGGACGAATTCCAGCGGCGTATGCATGTTTAATTATTTTGTCTCTATTATATTGTACATATGCATCTTTATAAGCATTTAAATAATATACTCCTGAACGGCGACGCGAATCATTTTTTCCTAACTTCCAGAGTAAAACGTCCATTTCATCCCATTTACGGAACTTCGCTTGTGGAATTGTACAATATCTATTTTTTATAGTGAGATCGCTTTTCATATTTAAAAAATCCTTTCTTCCCAACAACTATATGATTCCGTACTCGCGATATGGTGCTTCCATGTTATATTTTTATAATTAAGA
This sequence comes from Escherichia coli DSM 30083 = JCM 1649 = ATCC 11775, assembly GCF_003697165.2. Classification (GTDB taxonomy): domain Bacteria; phylum Pseudomonadota; class Gammaproteobacteria; order Enterobacterales; family Enterobacteriaceae; genus Escherichia; species Escherichia coli. The sequence continues at coordinate 714,759 of NZ_CP033092.2, read as the reverse complement.
ACAATGACATCTTCCGGCTGATTACCCGCATGTGTAATTGAGTGTGGATAACATGTCAGAATATTCGATAAATGTGCTCCTTGCAATTCAATTGTGTAAAACCTTTCAATACAACCGCCAGAATTAATTCTATAAAAATTAAATACAGCTGATAACTCTTCATTTTCAGAAAGAGCGGCATTTAATAAAGGGGAGGATTTATCTATTGGCTTGTAAAATTTTATGGGGTGATGCACTACATTATACTCTCGACTTAAAGAATGGTCGAACTGTAAAACAAAAATTTCATCCACATGATTTATTTGATATTTATTACCAATAGATGCATACGAACCACAACCCTCAGAGATCAAACCTTGTATTTTCCCTTTAATTGATAAGTATATCATATTTGACATATATATTCTCCATAATCATTTTTTCCGAAAAACTCCTGTATCATTTGCATAATACATCTCTCCTGTGGGAGCTTATGGGAAGTTGATTTAAGTATTGTCATTTTCAGAAAATATTTATCCCGCATCGGTGAATCAGAGAAAGATCAGACTTTTGCTAAATTCGCAAAAGACTTTGCACATTTTGCTAATTTCACCGTACCGCTCTGTGACGTACTATAGTCGGCAAACGTCTCACCTTGAGGTTAAAAAATGAGCAACATCCTGATTATCAACGGCGCGAAAAAATTCGCCCACTCCAATGGTCAACTGAACGACACCCTGACCGAAGTCGCGGATGGCACACTGCGCGACCTCGGGCATGATGTCCGCATTGTTCGCGCCGACAGCGACTACGATGTCAAAGCGGAAGTACAAAACTTTCTCTGGGCTGATGTGGTGATCTGGCAGATGCCAGGCTGGTGGATGGGCGCGCCGTGGACAGTGAAAAAATATATTGATGATGTATTCACCGAAGGTCACGGGACTCTGTATGCCAGCGATGGTCGTACCCGCAAAGATCCATCAAAAAAATACGGTTCCGGCGGCCTGGTACAGGGCAAAAAATATATGCTTTCACTGACCTGGAACGCACCAATGGAAGCCTTCACCGAAAAAGATCAGTTCTTCCACGGCGTTGGTGTTGACGGTGTGTACCTGCCGTTCCATAAAGCAAACCAATTCCTTGGCATGGAACCGCTGCCGACATTTATCGCTAATGACGTGATAAAAATGCCTGATGTTCCCCGCTATACTGAAGAATATCGCAAGCATCTTGTGGAAATTTTTGGTTAACTAGAGCTCTGGCTTTAGAAGGAGTTAACCATGATTACAGTAATCGCAGAAATCCGTACTCGTCCTGGTCAACATCACCGTCAGGCAGTGTTGGATCAGTTTGCTAAAATCGTTCCAACCGTACTGAAAGAAGAAGGTTGCCACGGCTATGCGCCAATGGTGGATTGCGCTGCTGGCGTGAGTTTCCAGTCTATGGCACCGGATTCTATCGTAATGATTGAGCAGTGGGAAAGCATCGCGCATCTTGAAGCGCATCTGCAAACCCCGCACATGAAAGCATATAGCGAAGCCGTAAAAGGTGACGTGCTGGAGATGAATATTCGTATCCTGCAGCCGGGGCTTTGACATTTCTAAAAAGAGGCCGGTGCTGCTACCGGTCTCAGCCCAGATTAGCCATTCTTTCTTCCCGTTTTCAGTCCTCGATGGAAATCGTTAATTCGCTTAATGGTTTTAACCGCACGCTGCGGCACTGCGGAAGCTACCGACCAGACAATCATTTCCAGACACAACAATACCGTACCATGTAGCGGCGTTTTCCCTTTTTCATCCCCGCGCGGAACATGAATCACGATACTGGCGTCTTTGCTAAAACGTGAATCCAGCGCGTTTGTCAGCAAAATAACAGGGATCCCCAGCCGCCTCGCCTCACGAAGCGTTGTCAGCCCTTCCCGGTGCGCAGATTTTTGCGCCATCATGATCAGAACATCGCCACGTTGAAGCGCGATCAGTTGCTCGGCAAGGCCAATACCCGTACGGTTTAGTGCCGTGGCAGGCAAACCTATGCGGTTGAATAGTCGTGCGGTATAGTCCGCCAGAATACCCGAAGCGCCAATGCCAAAAATTGCGACTTGCCGTGCCTGCACCAACAACGCTACAGCTTGCGCAAGCGCGTGGCGGTTTTCAGGCTCTGACAGGACATTACAGGTATACAAATGCCCTTCAAGAACAAAGTCGATTGCGGTGTTAACATCGCTCGTCAAGTTACTCACCGTCGTAGACATCTTTTCGCTGGAACTAAGGGCTGGACCAAGCCACTGTTCCAGAGTGCGTTTCAGATCACGCAGCCCGGCAAACCCCAGGGCCTGTATAGCCCTGATAACTGTGGCATCGGAAGTGTTCAACGTGGCCGCAATTTCCATCGCCGTTTGCTCGAGTACCACTTCACGATGCTCATTAATGTAGCTGGCGACAGCTCTTAACCCAGGCGTTAACTGACTCGCGCGAGTGCGAAAACGCTCACCAAAAATATCAACCCGCGCTTTATCTTTCTGGATCATTTAGCCTCCGGTAGAGGTCGCCCTGCAATTTGTGATTGTATCTGCGCAGCCATCAGCCCCAGAGATGCAAAGGAGTTAGAAATTGCCTCTTCACGAGAAATCAGCACATAACGCCCGGAACGACAGGCAGTCAGAAACTGACACCATCCCGGCATGACTTTTTCCATTGCTGCCAGCTCATCCTGAGGTTTACCACCGGTGTCACCGCGCCAGGTTGCAAAAACAAAATCGGCATCCAGTTCAGGTAAACGCTCCGCGCTCACATCCATTCGCCCACCTTCAGGAATGCTCTCAATCAGCGGCGGAAAACGAAAACCAGCATCGCGTAATACCCGCCCCAGCGAATGATAGCTATGCATCACATTAATTTTTCCCTGGTTTGCCTGAATCACCGATACCGTTATTTTTTGGCTGTCCAGCGTCGCCTTCAGCGCATTGATTTGTGCCTGATAGCGGCGTTCAAGTATCGCCAGCTGCGACTGCGTTCCTGTAAGTTCTGCCAGCTTGCGATAGATTTCTGGCGCACCCCCTTTGAGATGATCAATGCTCACCGTGGGCGCAATTTTTTCAAGTTGTTCAATGGGCGTATTACGGGTCGGTTCTGTGATGATCAGGTCAGGCTTTGCCGCCACAATCGCTTCAATATCAATATCAGCGGTACCAATAAAGGCGATCGATGAATTATCAAAGTCGACACCTGTCAATAACGCGCCAGATCGAATGAAATGGCTACCGTCAGGCCGAGTTCGCCCGTGGCTGGCGACAGGAGGTACACCGAGCTCAATCAGAGGAATAGTGATATCAAGATCGTGTAAAGAGACAATTCTCTTTGGATGAGCAGGAACAGTGACTTTGCGCCCTAAATCATCAGTAAATACCTGAACAGGTTCTGTTGCACGGGAAAAAAATGACAACAGTATCAGCAGAGAAAAAAATAAACGCATATAACTCCCGTTAAAAACTGTTCCTGCGCTGCCAGAGCAGTAGCAAAAAAAATGGTCCACCAATCAGTGAGATAATGATTCCGGCAGGCAGTTGCAAAGGCAAAAAAGCCAAACGACCAATGCTATCCGCCAGAATAACTAACAACGCCCCCGATACCGCGCTCCCCAGCAGTAATGTCGTCTGCCCGCCACGTAGAATAAAACGTGATATATGGGGTGCTATCAATCCGACAAAACCGATGTTACCAACACACGAAACGCAGACGGCTGTCAGGATTATGGGTGCGGCGACACGTAACAACGCCAGACGAGAACTATTCACCCCTAACCCGGTTGCAACCTGATGACCAAGCAGAGCGATATCCGCAGTCCTGGCGGTGAACAGCAATAAAAGAGCGGCTGGCAACATCCAACAGGCTGAAATACCGACTAACATCCAGTTAGCTGCATGCAGGCTTCCCGATAACCACATCAATGCAGTTTGTACATCTCGAACATCTGCAGTGGTCATAAATACACCGATACCGGCGGCGAAAAACCAGGAAACACCAATACCAATCAGAACAAATCGCGGGCGGGAAATATCGCGCGCACAAAAAATCACGATTAAAGCCACCAACAGACCACCAGCAAGACCAGCCACTGGACGCCAGAACATTCCCAGCATTGGAAACTGGAAAATCAGCCACAGCACCGCCACGCTACATCCTTCTTTGACGCCGATTAAACCAGGATCGGCAAGGCCGTTACGCGCAATGGATTGCATCGCGGCCCCCGCCATACCTAACATGGCCCCGCATAGCAATGCCATGATGACTCTCGGCAAGCGAATATCCTGCACAATATAACGTGCGTCTGTGCTTACGTTTTCTGGAGCAAACAACGCTCGTCCTACTTCCGATGCCGGAACAGAGAAAGAACCCTGCATCAGACCGAATATCAGTATTCCAACCGCAAGCAGGAACAGCCCACCAAGCAACAGCAGATTTTTAGGGCGCACCAGTGTCGAAAACTTACCAACACGTAGTGGGCGTAGCCCGACGTTCATTATCCGACTCATTTGAACATCCTCGTCGCCATAATGACAAAAACAGGCGCACCAACTAACGCCGTCATGACACCGGTCGCTAACTCATGGGGCGTGAAAAGCGTCCGGGCAATAATATCTGCCAGTAATAACAAAAGCGCGCCGACACAAGCTGAAAGAGGGAGCAGAACGCGCAGATCCGCTGATACCAGACGCCGGACAATCTGCGGTACTAGCAGGCCGACAAAACCAATGGGGCCAGCAATCGATACGGCTGCGCCACAGAGCAACGCGATCGCAAGCAGGGTGAATGTTCGCGTGCGGAGTACAGAGACGCCCAGCCCCTGCGCCATGCGATCGCCCAGTGCCAACATGTTAAGGGAGGGTGCAAGGTAAAGGGCTAACACAAATCCCCCCAGAGAAAACCAGGCGGACGTACCCAGCGTCGCCCAATCCTGCCCCGCTAAATCACCTGCTAGCCATGTCCGCATCGCCAGCAGTGTTTGTTCGTCAAGAATCAGGATTGCAGCCGTTATTGAGGACACGAACGCCGATAGCGCCACGCCGCATAAAGTAACTTTCATTGGCGTTAACCCTGAACGCCCTGCGGAGGAAAGCAGCAATATCAACAGGAACAATAACGCGCCCCCCGTAGATGCCAGCAGTGGGCGTCCAACCGGAAAGGCCAGTCCAAGCGCACTAGCGGCAACGACAGCAAGAGCGGCTCCGGCATTTAAGCCTAAAATATGTGGCTCCCCCAATGGGTTACGAATGACAGCCTGCAACAAAGCACCAGCAACACCAAGAGAAGCACCGGTAAGCAATGCTGCCGCTAAACGCGGCAAACGGAGTCTTACAATTACGTTGTGATCGAAGTTTTGCGGATCAAAATGAAGAAATGCCTGCAACACCGTTTGTGGTGCAATAAATCGGGCACCAATCCCTGGATATACCACGCATCCCACCAGCAGTAAGGCGAGGAAAATTACAGTAACCAGCCCTGTGCGCATCATACTTTTTCTACACCACGAAACGGCATGAAGTACGGCTTTCCCGTCAGAGGATTTATTGATGCGTGAACATCAACGTCAAAGACCGCTTTTACCAGCTCAGGCGTGCAATGCTCCCCCTCATTCAACACACGCACCACTTTCCCCTGGCGTAAAAATATCAACGTATCACCATAATTGACGGCAAAATTCAGATCATGCAACACCACGACGACTGTACGCCCGTGATGACGCGTTAAATCATGTAATAACTCAAGAATTTCAACCTGATAACGTAAATCAAGCCAGGTTGTGGGTTCATCCAGCAGGATATAAGGCGTCTTTTGCGCCAACACCATCGCAATCCAGCAACGCTGGCGCTGCCCACCAGAGAGTTTTTCAACAGGTAAATGTGCAAACTCCTGCGTACCCGTTAATTTCAGGGCCTCTTCCACCGCCAGCTCATCGGCGTCGCTCCATTGACGTATGAAATTTTGCCAGGGAAAACGCCCACGCGATACCAGTTCATAAACGGTTAAGCCCTCCGGCAATAATGGCGACTGCGGCAAGATCCCAAGTCTACGGGATAACGCTTTCGTTGGTTGCTCGTGAATCGCTTTGCCATCAAGCAATATCGAACCGCCCATGGGTTGCAAGATACGTGCAATGGTGCTGAGCAACGTCGACTTTCCACAGCCGTTTGCCCCAACCAGAACGGTCATTTTTTCTGTGGGAACGGAGAAAGAAACACCATCAACAATGATCTTCTTGTGATACCCGGCAGAAACATTGTCGAGGATCAGCCCCTGCCCTTTTGCGTTATGTGCCACGTGTACGCCAACTTAATCAAAGACAAACAAAAATAAAACTCATTCTCCTTTGAGAGTTTGACGCCACAAAATGTAGTAGTCAAGCAGTTAAAAGCCACACAAAAACAAGGTAAATAACAGGTAAACTATTTTTATACATAAAAATAAAAACATTAAATATCAATAAATTAAAAGCAATCAAATTGTATAAACTTTTCATAAAAACACATGTAGCAATTTTTTGTTATTTCTCATTTACTACTACATTACTGCGTGATTGAATGATTCTCAATTACATATCCGATGGCGAAATAACAAACGGATAGTGCTTAGTGAGCAATAAGAAACAATTTTCACTCGCGACAATCCGCGAGTTTTTGGGATAACAGACTAAATGGCTATGTTCACACCTTCATTCTCAGGACTCAAAGGTCGGGCGCTCTTTTCACTGCTTTTTGCGGCACCGATGATTCATGCAACAGACTCTGTAACGACCAAAGATGGCGAAACAATCACTGTTACAGCAGATGCAAATACCGCAACTGAGGCAACCGATGGTTATCAACCTCTGAGCACCTCCACGGCGACATTAACCGATATGCCGATGCTGGATATCCCGCAGGTGGTCAATACGGTTAGCGATCAGGTTCTGGAAAACCAGAATGCGACAACGCTGGATGAGGCGCTTTATAACGTCAGTAACGTGGTACAGACCAATACATTAGGCGGGACTCAGGATGCTTTTGTACGCCGTGGGTTTGGCGCAAACCGGGATGGCTCCATCATGACCAACGGTCTGCGAACCGTACTTCCTCGTAGTTTCAACGCCGCAACAGAGCGTGTGGAAGTGCTAAAAGGCCCGGCCTCCACGCTGTATGGCATTCTCGATCCTGGCGGACTGATTAACGTCGTGACCAAGCGCCCGGAAAAAACATTCCATGGTTCGGTTTCAGCCACCTCCTCCAGTTTTGGTGGCGGCACTGGGCAACTTGATATCACAGGTCCCATTGAAGGCACTCAGCTGGCGTATCGCCTTACCGGGGAAGTGCAGGATGAAGATTACTGGCGAAACTTCGGTAAAGAGCGCAGTACATTTATTGCCCCGTCACTCACCTGGTTTGGTGATAATGCAACAGTAACCATGCTCTATTCCCATCGGGACTATAAAACTCCATTCGATCGTGGAACGATTTTCGACCTTACGACGAAACAGCCCGTAAACGTTGATCGAAAAATACGTTTTGACGAACCGTTTAATATTACAGATGGTCAGTCCGATCTGGCGCAACTCAACGCAGAATATCATCTCAATAGCCAGTGGACAGCGCGCTTTGATTACAGCTACAGCCAGGATAAATACAGCGATAATCAGGCGCGTGTTACCGCGTATGATGCAACGACAGGAACACTGACACGGCGTGTTGATGCAACTCAGGGATCTACCCAGCGTATGCATGCTACTCGTGCGGATCTGCAAGGGAATGTTGATATTGCCGGATTCTATAATGAGATTCTGGGTGGGGTGTCATATGAATATTATGATCTTCTGCGTACAGATATGATTCGCTGTAAAAAAGCTAAAGATTTCAATATATACAACCCTGTTTATGGTAATACCAGCAAATGTACAACGGTTTCGGCGTCGGACAGCGATCAGACGATCAAACAGGAGAACTACTCAGCTTATGCACAGGACGCGCTCTATCTGACCGATAACTGGATTGCCGTCGCCGGGATCCGCTATCAGTATTACACGCAATATGCGGGTAAAGGCCGTCCTTTTAATGTCAATACTGACAGCCGCGATGAACAATGGACGCCCAAACTGGGGTTAGTCTACAAACTGACGCCATCGGTATCCTTATTTGCCAATTATTCGCAAACATTTATGCCGCAGTCGTCAATTGCCAGCTACATTGGCGATCTTCCACCAGAATCATCTAATGCTTACGAAGTCGGGGCAAAATTCGAGCTATTCGATGGTATCACCGCAGATATTGCGCTGTTTGATATCCATAAACGTAATGTGTTGTATACCGAAAGTATTGGTGATGAAACCATCGCCAAAACGGCAGGCCGCGTTCGTTCAAGAGGGGTAGAAGTCGACCTTGCGGGAGCATTAACTGAAAACATTAATATCATTGCCAGCTACGGCTATACCGATGCAAAGGTTCTGGAAGATCCTGATTATGCAGGGAAACCATTGCCGAATGTTCCTCGTCATACCGGTTCGCTATTCCTGACCTATGATATTCATAACATGCCAGGCAATAACACACTGACGTTTGGCGGTGGCGGACATGGTGTAAGCCGTCGTTCGGCAACCAATGGGGCTGACTATTATCTGCCTGGCTATTTCGTTGCCGATGCCTTCGCCGCATACAAAATGAAATTGCAGTATCCGGTCACTCTGCAATTAAACGTCAAAAACCTGTTTGATAAAACGTATTACACCTCTTCCATCGCCACAAATAATCTGGGCAACCAGATTGGCGATCCGCGTGAAGTGCAATTCACGGTGAAAATGGAATTTTGATCAAAAAAGCCCGGTATACACTTGTATACCGGGCTATGTTTTATTCTTCTGGCGGGAGGATTATCAGACCTCAATCTCTGCCATGTCGCCTTTTTCTTGCAACCAATTGCGGCGATCTTCCGAGCGTTTCTTCGCCAGCAGCATATCCATCATCGCGTCAGTACGCTGATCGTCTTCATCATCGATAGTCAACTGCACCAGACGGCGAGTGTTCGGATCAAGCGTGGTTTCGCGCAATTGCATCGGGTTCATTTCCCCGAGACCTTTAAAACGCTGGACGTTTGGCTTGCCTTTCTTGCGTTTTAATTGCTCAAGTACGCCCTCTTTCTCTTCTTCCGTCAGCGCGTAATAAACCTCTTTCCCGAGGTCAATACGGTAGAGCGGTGGCAGTGCAACGTAAACGTGACCGTGTTTCACCAATGCGCGGAAGTGTTTTACAAACAAAGCGCAGAGCAGCGTGGCAATGTGCAGACCATCGGAGTCAGCATCCGCCAGGATACAGATCTTGCCGTAACGAAGCTGGCTCAAATCGTCGCTGTCAGGATCGATACCGATAGCTACCGAAATATCGTGCACTTCCTGCGAAGCCAGCACTTCGTCGGAAGAGACTTCCCAGGTGTTAAGGATCTTACCTTTCAGTGGCATGATCGCCTGATATTCGCGATCGCGCGCCTGCTTGGCAGATCCGCCTGCGGAGTCACCTTCCACAAGGAATAGTTCGGTACGGTTAAGATCCTGCGCGGTACAGTCAGCCAATTTACCAGGCAGCGCCGGGCCGCTGGTTAGCTTTTTACGCACCACTTTTTTAGCCGCACGCATACGACGCTGGGCGCTGGAAATCGCCATCTCTGCCAACAGCTCCGCCGCCTGAACGTTCTGGTTCAGCCACAGGATGAAGGCATCTTTCACCACGCCCGAAACGAATGCCGCACACTGACGCGAAGAGAGACGTTCTTTGGTCTGCCCGGCAAACTGCGGATCCTGCATTTTTACTGACAGCACATAGGCGCAGCGATCCCAGATATCTTCCGCCGACAGCTTTACACCACGCGGCAGAATGTTGCGGTATTCACAGAACTCACGCATCGCGTCCAGCAGGCCCTGACGCAGGCCATTAACATGGGTACCGCCCTGCATCGTTGGGATCAGGTTGACGTAGCTTTCGGTCAGCAGTTCACCGCCTTCCGGCAGCCACAGTAGCGCCCAGTCCACCGCTTCAGTATCGCCAGCGAAATTACCGATAAACGGTTTTTCTGGCAGCGTCGGTAAACCGTTTACCGCTTCCGCCAGGTAATCATTCAGACCGTCCTGATAGCACCAGCGCTGTTCGGTGTTGTTGATCTCATCTTTAAAAGTGATCTCAACGCCCGGGCACAGTACCGCTTTGGCTTTCAGCACATGCGTCAGGCGTGAAACAGAAAAACGCGGGCTGTCAAAGAAGGTTTCATCCGGCCAGAAGTGCACGCTGGTACCGGTATTGCGTTTACCGCAAGTGCCGACAACCTGTAAATCTTGCACCTTTTCGCCATTTTCAAAGGCGATGTTATAGATCTGACCATCGCGGCGTACGTTAACTTCTACGCGCTTCGACAGGGCGTTAACTACCGAAATCCCCACGCCATGCAGGCCGCCAGAGAACTGGTAATTTTTGTTAGAGAATTTACCGCCCGCGTGCAGACGGCAAAGAATCAGTTCAACCGCCGGTACCCCCTCTTCCGGGTGAATATCTACCGGCATCCCGCGCCCATCGTCAATCACTTCTAACGACTGGTCGGCATGTAAGATTACATCCACGCGTTTTGCGTGGCCCGCCAGTGCTTCATCGACACTGTTATCAATAACTTCTTGCCCCAAATGGTTAGGGCGAGTGGTATCGGTATACATCCCCGGACGGCGGCGAACCGGCTCAAGCCCGGTGAGTACCTCAATGGCATCAGCGTTATAAGTTTGCGTCATGGTTTAAGTTAGCAATTCGAGTTGATCGTCAGAGATGGTGCAGACCAAGAAAATCGACGATCGGGTTGAAATAATCTTCGAAGCCCGTGAATGCGTGGTTGCCGCCTTCTATGACAGTCTGGCGGCAGGAAGCGTAGTACGCCACCGCCTGGCGGTAATCCAGCACTTCATCTCCCGTCTGTTGCAGCAGCCAGATCAAATCCGGCGCTTCCAGCGGGTCAATCTGCATGACTTTGAGATCGTAAATATGGCGTGACTCTAGCACATATTGCTGCCCGGTGTAGGGGTTCTCGTTCTGACCGAGATAGTCCGTCAGCAGTTCAAACGGGCGCACCGCCGGGTTGACCACCACTGCGGGCAGCATAAAACATTGCGACAACCAGGTGGCGTAATATCCCCCCAGTGACGAACCGACAATACCCAGCGAATCGCCGCCATGTTCCAGGACAATAGATTCCAGCAGTTCTGCCGCGTCAGAAGGATACGGGGGCAACTGCGGAATGATCATCTCAACGTCAGGGTGATGTTCCGCCAGCCAGTTTTTTAACAAGCTCGCTTTTGCAGAGCGCGGCGAGCTGTTGAAACCGTGTAAATAAAGAAGCGTAGACATCAGTAGCCTTCTGAAGCGGTATCAGGTTGGAAGCGTGCGTCCGCCAGGCGATGCACCTCGGTGGTCAGCGTGCCATCAGCATGTAACTCGAGAGTACGCCAGCCGGGCGCGATGGTGTCCAGCGTAAAGTTAGAACAATGCGGCTTAAACTGCACACAGGTCGACGGCGTTGCCAGCAAGCGGCGACCGTTCCAGTCGAGATCCAGCTCCTGATGAATGTGACCGCACAGCAAGTATTTGACGTGCGGAAACTTCGCCAGCACGGTATCCAGTTCGCCCGCGTTACGCAGGCTGTGTTGATCAAGCCAACTACAACCTGCAGGTAGCGGATGATGATGCAGCAGCAGCAACGTATGGCGTTCTGGCGCATCGGCCAGTTTACGTTCCAGCCACTCAAGCTGAAACTCGCTCAGCTCACCGTGCGGCACGCCAAACACCTGGCTATCCAGCAACAGGATTTGCCATTGCTCACCAATAAACACGCGCTTCGCCGGGGAGATACCCGCATCCTGTAACGCACTGTACATCGCGGGCTGGAAATCGTGGTTGCCCGGCAGCCAGACGCAGGGCGCACGAAAACTTGCGATGCCTTCAGCGAAATGCTGATAGGCCGCAGAGGATTGATCCTGCGCTAAATCACCTGTCGCGACAATCAGGTCGAATTCGTGCTGGTGTGGCCGAATCGCCTCCAGCACCGCCTGGTAGCTTTCCCAGGTGTTTACCCCTAACAGGGCTTCGTGCTTTTGTGCAAACAGGTGAGTGTCGGTAATTTGTAAAATCCTGACTCTGGCCTCACCAGCCAGAGGAAGGGTTAACAGGCTTTCCAAATGGTGTCCTTAGGTTTCACGACGCTAATAAACCGGAATCGCCATCGCTCCATGTGCTAAACAGTATCGCAACCAGTCCGCTAAAAACTGATTAATTTGATGCTTTTCGTCGCGTTGATGCAACTTTTTATTAGGATAATCATACCGCGCTTTGAAGCGAAAAATCTGCTGGCTTGAACACACTTCAGCCACCATCGCGTCATGATACAGACGCACCGTCATTGACGGAAGGCTCCAGTAACTGATCGCGGGCGCAGTCTGTTCTATTGTCACCAGGGTAGTGTATCGGGTCGATTCCACAATCGTCAGCCGATATTGTGCGTTTGCCACCTGATAGCTTACAGTTTCGCCGGGTGCGTCATTGCGCGGTAACAAACGGCGCAATTGTGAAAAGTTCATCTCGCACAGGCGCATCATTTCAGGAAAGTCAGGTGTGTAACGCTTCATTTATGCCCACTCATTTTTTAACGCTTGATGATGCAGCTGCAGCCATTGCAAAGCGATGACCGACGCTGCGTTGTCGATTTTCCCCTCTTCTACCCACTGGTATGCCTGTTCCCGGCTTACCACATGAACGCGAATATCTTCGTTTTCATCAGCCAGACCGTGAATACCGCTTGCGGTCGTGGCGTCCACTTCGCCCACCATAATTGACGAACGCTCACTGGTGCCCCCCGGGCTTGCCAGGAAACTTAACACCGGTTTGGTCCGTTTGACTATCAGTCCCGCCTCTTCAATCGCTTCGCGACGGGCAACATCTTCCACACTTTCCCCCTCTTCAATCATCCCGGCAACCATCTCCAGTAGCCAGGGGGTTTCGCTGGTGTCGTACGCGGCAATCCGAATCTGCTCAATCAGCACAACTTCATCACGTACTGGGTCAAAGGGTAGCAAGACTGCGGCGTGACCGCGCTCAAAAATTTCCCGCCGTACCTCATGACTCATTTGCCCGTTGAATAGACGATGACGAAATCTATAAAGATCTAATGAAAAAAAGCCGCGATAAAGTGTTTCTCGTGCAATAATTTCTACATCGTTTTTGCCAAATGTAACGGGCAGGTTGTCTGGCTTAAGCATTGTTAATGTCCTGGCACTAATAGTGAATTAAATGTGAATTTCAGCGACGTTTGACTGCCGTTTGAGCAGTCATGTGTTAAATTGAGGCACATTAACGCCCTATGGCACGTAACGCCAACCTTTTGCGGTAGCGGCTTCTGCTAGAATCCGCAATAATTTTACAGTTTGATCGCGCTAAATACTGCTTCACCACAAGGAATGCAAATGAAGAAATTGCTCCCCATTCTTATCGGCCTGAGCCTCTCTGGGTTCAGTTCGTTGAGCCAGGCCGAGAACCTGATGCAAGTTTATCAGCAAGCACGCCTTAGTAACCCGGAATTGCGTAAGTCTGCCGCCGATCGTGATGCTGCCTTTGAAAAAATTAATGAAGCGCGCAGTCCATTACTGCCACAACTAGGTTTAGGTGCAGATTACACCTATAGCAACGGCTACCGCGACGCGAACGGCATCAACTCTAACGCGACCAGTGCGTCCCTGCAGTTAACTCAATCCATTTTTGATATGTCGAAATGGCGTGCGTTAACGCTGCAGGAAAAAGCAGCTGGGATTCAGGACGTCACGTATCAGACCGATCAACAAACCTTGATCCTCAACACCGCGACCGCTTATTTCAACGTGTTGAATGCGATTGACGTTCTTTCCTATACACAGGCGCAAAAAGAAGCGATCTACCGTCAATTAGATCAAACCACCCAACGTTTTAACGTGGGCCTGGTAGCGATCACCGACGTGCAGAACGCCCGCGCACAGTACGATACCGTGCTGGCGAACGAAGTGACCGCACGTAATAACCTTGATAACGCGGTAGAGCAGCTGCGCCAGATCACCGGTAACTACTATCCGGAACTGGCGGCGCTGAATGTCGAAAACTTTAAAACCGACAAACCACAGCCGGTTAACACGCTGCTGAAAGAAGCCGAAAAACGTAACCTGTCGTTGTTACAGGCGCGCTTGAGCCAGGACCTGGCGCGCGAGCAAATTCGCCAGGCGCAGGACGGTCACTTACCGACTCTGGATTTGACGGCCTCTACCGGAATTTCTGACACCTCTTACAGCGGTTCAAAAACCCGTGGTGCCGCTGGTACCCAGTATGACGATAGCAATATGGGCCAGAACAAAGTTGGCCTGAGCTTCTCGCTGCCGATTTATCAGGGCGGAATGGTTAACTCGCAGGTGAAACAGGCCCAGTACAACTTTGTTGGTGCCAGCGAGCAACTGGAAAGCGCGCATCGTAGCGTCGTGCAAACCGTACGTTCCTCCTTCAACAACATTAATGCTTCTATCAGTAGCATTAACGCCTACAAACAAGCCGTAGTTTCCGCTCAAAGCTCATTAGACGCGATGGAAGCGGGTTACTCGGTTGGTACGCGTACCATTGTTGATGTGTTGGATGCGACCACCACGCTGTACAACGCTAAGCAAGAGCTGGCAAATGCGCGTTATAACTACCTGATTAACCAGTTGAATATTAAGTCAGCTCTGGGTACGTTGAACGAGCAGGATCTGCTGGCACTGAACAATGCGCTGAGCAAACCGGTTTCCACTAATCCGGAAAACGTTGCCCCGCAAACGCCGGAACAGAATGCTATTGCTGATGGTTATGCGCCTGATAGCCCGGCACCCGTCGTTCAGCAAACATCCGCACGCACTACCACCAGTAACGGTCATAACCCTTTCCGTAACTGACGACGACGACGGGGCTTCGGCCCCGTCTGAACGTAAGGCAACGTAAAGATACGGGTTATCTGCCGCATTCTTCCCCCTTCTCGCTTCAATTTCGACCAGCCATCCTCTATTCTGATGGGTATTTACCACTGGTCCCGGAAGACAAAAATGAAACGGACAAAATCCATACGCCACGCATCGTTCCGCAAAAACTGGAGCGCACGCCATCTGACACCAGTCGCTCTCGCGGTTGCCACTGTTTTTATGCTGGCTGGCTGTGAAAAGAGTGATGAAACAGTGTCTCTCTATCAAAATGCTGACGACTGTTCAGCTGCAAACCCAGGCAAAAGCGCCGAATGTACCACCGCGTACAACAATGCGCTGAAAGAAGCCGAACGTACTGCGCCGAAATACGCCACCCGTGAAGACTGTGTTGCTGAATTTGGTGAAGGTCAGTGCCAGCAGGCACCAGCCCAGGCTGGCATGGCACCAGAAAACCAGGCGCAGGCCCAGCAATCCAGCGGGAGTTTCTGGATGCCGCTGATGGCCGGTTACATGATGGGACGTCTGATGGGCGGCGGCGCGGGATTTGCACAGCAGCCGCTGTTCTCCTCGAAAAACCCGGCCAGCCCGGCTTACGGTAAATATACCGACGCGACCGGTAAAAACTATGGCGCAGCCCAGCCAGGCCGCACCATGACCGTACCGAAGACGGCAATGGCACCAAAACCGGCGACCACTACTACTGTTACCCGTGGCGGTTTTGGTGAATCTGTTGCCAAACAAAGCACTATGCAGCGTAGCGCAACCGGCACCTCTTCTCGTTCAATGGGTGGCTGATACCGATGGAAAGAGTCAGTATTACCGAGCGCCCGGACTGGCGCGAAAAAGCCCACGAATACGGTTTCAATTTTCACACCATGTACGGCGAGCCGTACTGGTGTGAAGATGCTTACTACAAGTTGACCCTCGCCCAGGTTGAAAAGCTGGAAGAAGTCACCGCCGAACTGCACCAGATGTGCCTGAAAGTGGTGGAAAAAGTGATCGCCAGCGATGAGCTGATGACCAAATTCCGCATTCCAAAACACACCTGGAGTTTTGTGCGCCAGTCATGGCTGACGCACCAGCCATCGCTTTATTCGCGTCTTGATCTGGCGTGGGATGGCACTGGCGAACCTAAACTTCTGGAAAATAACGCCGATACGCCAACGTCACTATACGAGGCGGCGTTCTTTCAGTGGATCTGGCTGGAAGATCAGCTTAACGCCGGTAACTTGCCGGAGGGCAGCGACCAGTTTAACAGTTTGCAAGAAAAGCTGATCGATCGCTTCGTTGAGCTGCGTGAACAGTATGGCTTCCAGTTGCTGCATCTCACCTGCTGTCGCGACACGGTGGAAGATCGCGGAACCATTCAGTATTTGCAGGACTGCGCGACGGAAGCTGAAATCGCTACCGAGTTCCTCTACATCGACGATATCGGGTTAGGTGAAAAAGGTCAGTTCACGGATTTACAGGATCAGGTGATTTCCAACCTGTTCAAGCTGTATCCGTGGGAATTTATGTTGCGTGAGATGTTCTCCACCAAGCTGGAGGATGCAGGCGTACGCTGGCTGGAACCGGCGTGGAAGAGCATTATCTCCAACAAAGCGCTTCTACCGCTACTGTGGGAGATGTTCCCGAATCACCCGAACCTGCTGCCCGCTTATTTTGCGGAAGATGATCATCCGCAAATGGAAAAATATGTGGTTAAACCGATCTTCTCCCGTGAAGGCGCAAACGTGTCGATCATTGAGAACGGCAAAACCATTGCAGCAGCGGAAGGTCCGTATGGCGAAGAAGGGATGATTGTTCAGCAATTCCACCCGTTACCGAAATTCGGCGACAGCTATATGCTGATTGGTAGCTGGCTGGTGAACGATCAACCTGCCGGAATTGGCATTCGTGAAGACCGTGCATTGATCACCCAGGATATGTCTCGGTTTTATCCGCATATTTTTGTTGAGTAATACAGCTTAATATTGCCCCGATAAGCGGGGCAATCTCTTATAATCCACCATTCATAACTCCCATCAATATATAAACACATACATATCCAACCTTTATTTAACATTAATACTCAATTTAATGTTAAATCGTCATATGCAAGCGATATTGTAATTAAAGTAAGTGAATACATCACAACATAACTATTTGATATTATTTAAATACTTTACTTTTATCTCACCAGATTTAAATTTAATAATTAAAAAACAATGTTGCAGGGATCACACTACACAGTATTGAACATTGTGATTGATATATTGCCCCCCTACTATCCATTAAACATAAATATTTGTTTCACCGAATAACAACATATTTAAAAGAAACACAAAAGCATTCTCACTCTTTATTGAATTAATATTTATATTCACGTAACGAATTTATTAGCACCCTCTCAACAGTCGATATTCATCATTATTATATATTTGCGTTATATAAGGAGATATATCCATGTTTGATAAATATAGAAAAACACTCGTAGCCGGAACTGTGGCGATAACCCTGGGTTTGTCAGCATCGGGGGTGATGGCTGCGGGTTTTAAACCAGCGCCACCTGCCGGGCAACTGGGTGCGGTCATTGTCGATCCCTACGGCAATGCACCACTGACCGCTTTGGTTGACTTAGATAGCCATGTTATTTCTGACGTCAAAGTTACCGTCCATGGGAAGGGCGAAAAAGGCGTAGAAATCAGCTATCCCGTGGGTCAGGAATCACTAAAAACTTACGATGGTGTACCGATTTTTGGTCTTTATCAGAAATTTGCTAACAAAGTGACCGTTGAGTGGAAAGAAAACGGCAAGGTCATGAAAGATGATTATGTGGTGCACACTTCGGCCATCGTCAATAATTACATGGATAACCGCTCTATCTCCGATTTACAACAGACCAAAGTTATTAAAGTCGCACCGGGTTTTGAAGATCGCCTCTATCTGGTTAATACCCACACCTTTACCGCCCAAGGTTCCGATCTCCACTGGCATGGTGAGAAAGATAAAAATGCCGGTATCCTTGATGCGGGTCCGGCAACCGGCGCACTCCCTTTTGATATCGCGCCCTTTACTTTCATCGTCGATACCGAAGGTGAATACCGCTGGTGGCTGGATCAAGACACTTTCTACGATGGTCGTGACCGCGATATCAACAAGCGTGGTTATCTGATGGGTATCCGCGAAACGCCACGCGGCACCTTTACCGCTGTACAAGGTCAGCACTGGTACGAGTTCGACATGATGGGGCAGGTGCTCGAAGATCACAAACTACCGCGCGGATTTGCTGACGCCACTCATGAGTCCATTGAGACGCCAAATGGCACGGTACTGTTGCGCGTAGGTAAGAGTAACTATCGTCGCGATGACGGCGTACACGTCACCACCATTCGTGACCATATCCTCGAAGTCGATAAATCTGGTCGCGTTGTCGATGTATGGGATCTGACCAAGATCCTCGATCCGAAACGCGATGCACTGCTCGGCGCGCTGGATGCAGGTGCAGTTTGCGTTAACGTTGACCTTGCCCATGCAGGACAACAGGCAAAACTGGAACCAGATACACCGTTCGGCGACGCGCTGGGTGTAGGGCCAGGCCGCAACTGGGCGCACGTGAACTCTATCGCCTATGACGCAAAAGATGACTCTATCATCCTCTCCTCTCGCCACCAGGGTGTTGTGAAGATTGGTCGTGATAAGCAAGTGAAATGGATCCTTGCGCCCTCTAAAGGTTGGGAAAAACCGCTGGCCAGCAAGCTGCTGAAACCGGTTGATGCTAACGGTAAGCCAATTACCTGTAACGAAAATGGCCTGTGCGAAAACTCAGACTTCGACTTTACCTACACCCAGCATACCGCCTGGATTTCCAGCAAAGGAACGCTCACCATTTTTGATAATGGCGATGGGCGTCATCTGGAACAACCTGCCTTACCAACCATGAAATACTCTCGCTTTGTGGAATATAAGATTGATGAGAAGAAAGGCACCGTTCAGCAAGTGTGGGAATACGGTAAAGAACGTGGCTACGATTTCTATAGCCCGATTACCTCCATCATTGAATATCAAGCCGACCGTAACACCATGTTTGGCTTCGGTGGTTCTATTCATTTGTTCGATGTCGGGCAGCCAACCGTCGGTAAGTTGAACGAAATCGATTACAAAACCAAAGAAGTGAAAGTGGAAATCGACGTGCTGTCAGATAAACCCAATCAGACTCACTACCGTGCGCTGTTAGTCCGTCCACAACAGATGTTCAAATAATTAAGAAGGGAATAAAAATGTCGAAATTAGGGATCTCATCACTATTTAAAACCATACTGCTTACCGCAGCTCTGGCGGTTTCATTTACCGCTTCTGCATTTACCGAAGGCACGGATTACATGGTTCTGGAAAAACCAATTCCGAATGCCGACAAAACGCTGATTAAGGTATTTAGCTACGCCTGCCCGTTCTGTTACAAGTACGACAAAGCGGTTACCGGTCCGGTATCGGAAAAAGTGAAAGATATCGTTGCTTTCACGCCATTCCATCTGGAAACAAAAGGTGAATACGGCAAACAAGCAAGCGAAGTCTTTGCGGTCTTGATCAATAAAGATAAAGCAGCAGGCATTTCCTTATTTGATGCTAACTCTCAGTTTAAGAAAGCCAAGTTTGCCTACTACGCGGCTTATCACGACAAAAAAGAACGCTGGTCTGACGGTAAAGATCCGGCTGCTTTTATCAAAACCGGTCTGGATGCCGCAGGTATGAGTCAGGCGGATTTTGAAGCGGCACTGAAAGAACCAGCGGTTCAAGAAACACTGAAAAAATGGAAAGCCTCTTATGATGTCGCCAAAATCCAGGGAGTTCCAGCCTATGTCGTTAATGGTAAGTACTTGATCTACACCAAGAGCATCAAATCCATCGACGCGATGGCAGACCTTATCCGTGAGTTAGCAAGCAAATAACAGGGAAACAGGCTATGGGTATTAAGGGAATGTGGAAAGATCTTCGCACATCACCAGTTGACACACTGGTCAGATGGCAGGAGCAACGCTTGTTGTGGTTGTTAATGGCCGTTGCGATGGGCGCGTTAATTATCCTGGCGCACTCTTTCTTCCAGATCTATCTCTACATGGCACCCTGTGAGCAATGTGTATACATTCGCTACGCCATGTTTGTGATGGTTATTGGAGGATTGGTTGCAGCGATCAACCCAAAGAACATCATCCTAAAGCTAATTGGCTGCGTGATGGCATTTTACGGCAGCATTTTGGGACTGAAGTTTTCGCTCAAACTGAACGATATCCACCATGCAGTACATAATCCGGATCCCGATTCACTGTTTGGCGTACAGGGTTGCTCTACCGATCCCACTTTTCCCTTTAACCTGCCGCTGGCACAGTGGGCACCAAATTGGTTCAAGCCTACCGGGGATTGTGGCTATGACGCACCAATCGTTCCTGATGGCGTCACACTGAGCAGCACGCAACAGTGGTTTGTGGAAATGTATCAGCAATCTGAAGGCTGGTATCTGCTACCACCATGGCATTTTATGAATATGGCTCAGGCTTGTATGCTGGCTTTTGGTATGTGTCTGGTGCTGCTGGTCATTATGAGTGGCGCATGGGCGCTTAAAATCATCAGAGGCTAACTCAGCAACACCCGAAGCCAGTCGTTCTGGCTTCGGGTTCTTTTATTAACCTATCTGCACCGACAGCATACTTAAACTGCCCATTTCTATACCATCGACCGGAATGGTAATTGGCTCCTGCCCATCCCACGCCCCTAAGACATACAACAACGGCAGATAGTGCTCTGGCGTTGGGTTCGATAACGCGCCACCTTCATGGTCGAGATAATTCACCAGAGGATGTTGTTCCACTGGCCCTTGCCACGTCAGATTCGCTTTCACATACTCATTAAACGACGTCGCCCACGGATACGGTGAACTATCACCGTGCCACTTCACTGTACGCAGGTTATGCACCACGTTGCCACTGGCGACCAACATTATCCCTTCATCACGCAGCGCCGCGAGTTTGCGCCCCATTTCGAAATGCCAGGCGGCAGGTTTGCTACTGTCGATACTCAACTGCACCATCGGGATATCGGCGTCAGGGTACATCTTAATCAGCACTCCCCAGGAACCGTGGTCAAAGCCCCAGGCTTCTTTATCCAGCGCCACAGGAACCGGCGCTAACAGCTCAACCAGACGCTGTGCCAGCGCAGGCGAACCCGGAGCAGGATAATGCGTATCGTACAGTGCCTGCGGGAAGCCACCAAAATCATGAATCGTGGGCGGCGTCTCCATCGCGGTCACTCCTGTTCCCCGGGTAAACCAGTGAGCCGAAACCACCACAATCGCTTTCGGGCGTGGCAATGTCATTCCCAACGTCTGCCAGCTGCGGGTATACAAATTATCTTCCAGCACGTTCATCGGACTACCGTGACCTAAAAACAATGCTGGCATACGTGTTGAAGACATGATGATATCCTTAACTAAAGGTGTCATTTTGATATCCTCACAATACGCTTGTTCGGCGGAGTAAGAACCCGGATAACAATGATGATGATCATCAGTTATTTTGACGATCTGCCTGAAGGTGAAGATTTATAAGGAGTTGTCGATGTCAGTACCTCTCATTCTGACCATACTGGCGGGGGCAGCCACGTTTATTGGCGCGTTTCTCGGCGTTCTCGGGCAAAAACCCTCGAACCGCTTACTGGCGTTTTCGCTAGGATTTGCGGCGGGGATCATGTTGCTCATCTCATTAATGGAAATGCTTCCTGCCGCATTAGCCGCCGAAGGAATGTCGCCTGTGTTGGGTTATGGAATGTTTATCTTCGGTCTGCTTGGCTATTTTGGCCTGGACCGCATGTTGCCACATGCGCATCCGCAGGATTTAATGCAAAAATCGGTGCAGCCGTTGCCAAAATCGATCAAGCGCACAGCCATTCTGCTCACTCTCGGCATCAGTCTGCATAACTTCCCGGAAGGGATTGCCACCTTTGTCACGGCGAGCAGCAACCTGGAGCTGGGATTTGGCATCGCCCTGGCCGTAGCGTTGCACAATATTCCTGAAGGTCTGGCGGTTGCAGGCCCGGTTTACGCTGCAACAGGATCGAAACGTACCGCGATTCTGTGGGCGGGCATTTCCGGACTGGCTGAAATTCTCGGTGGCGTTCTGGCGTGGTTAATTCTTGGCAGCATGATTTCTCCGGTGGTCATGGCGGCAATCATGGCGGCGGTTGCAGGAATTATGGTGGCGCTCTCCGTTGATGAATTAATGCCGCTCGCCAAAGAGATTGACCCCAATAATAACCCCAGCTATGGCGTGCTATGTGGAATGTCAGTGATGGGATTCAGTTTAGTGCTGCTACAAACGGCGGGAATTGGTTAAAGACGATAATGACAGATGTTGCCCATTGCTAAAGGCAACATCTGTATCGTTATTAAAGGTATTATTGATGCTTTTCAAACACTTCTTTATCGGAGCGTTTATCTAATTTACTTCGGGCAGCTAACAGCGCATCTCTGTCATGGCGAAAAGCTTTACAGTAACGTTTAAGATGAAGAAAATAGCCACCAGCCAGTAGAACAATTAATACAATCCAGTACCAGGCAATAAACATCCTTTTCACCTTCAAAATT
Organism: Escherichia coli DSM 30083 = JCM 1649 = ATCC 11775; assembly: GCF_003697165.2. Lineage (GTDB taxonomy): Bacteria > Pseudomonadota > Gammaproteobacteria > Enterobacterales > Enterobacteriaceae > Escherichia > Escherichia coli. The sequence continues at coordinate 692,153 of NZ_CP033092.2, read as the reverse complement.
TAACATTACTAAACATTTAGCGTTAAAATTTCACATATCCATCGTTGAATACATTCATATACTCGCATAATTCTGGATCAAGTATATGATTTCGATCATAGTAAGTGTTGTATTATATACCATATCTGGTCAAAAAAAGAACAACCAAGGCTATTAATATATATTATCCCCCGATAAAACATTACTAATTAATAATAAAACTTAATAAGCATCGCTAGATATATATTATATCTTCACGATTATTAAGCCCCTACTCGTTATAATAAGTATACACTCCCCCCTTTACAACATTAGGCGTAAACCTTTGTCAACAAACGGTTGTTTTTTCGCCGCAATTCATACAAAAAAATTATCACAAATAACGATAAACAACAAACATCTAGATATATACACCTCAATATATAACGGGGAATTATATTTTAAGTTTTACTTAATCAGCATTTAATATAAATAACGAGTCAAATTATCTCAGGTTATGGTAATGTCCATAGCTGAATTAATATTAAATTCAAACCTGTATTTTCCTCATCCATTTATAAAGGATTATAGTCATGTTAAAAAAAACATTGTTATCTATGTTCGCAACCGCATTGTTATCAGGCGTTGCTTTTAACGCTCTTGCTGACGATGCTAATCAGGGTTCAGGTAAAATTACTTTTAAAGGTGAAGTTATCGATGCACCTTGTTCTATTGCTCCTGGTGATGAAGATCAGACAATAAACCTCGGTGAAGTTGCTGATACCGTATTAAAAAGCGGTCAGAAATCACTGCCTGTAGATGTCACCATTCATTTGCAGGATTGTATTTTATCTGACGGCACTAACACTGTTGATAAAGTCAAAATCACCTTTAGTTCTGCCAGTGTTGACGCTACCGACTCCAACCTGCTTAAAAACACTCTGGAAGGTAACATCGGCGGCGCAACTGATGTAGGCGTACGTCTGGTGAAATCAGACAACACCAACGTGACTCTTGGCACTCCAATCACTATCAACTTCCCGACGACTAACTCTTACCAGGAGTTGAACTTTAAAGCCCGTATGGAGTCTCTGGGACGCACCGCGACCCCGGGTAACGTGCAGGCACAGGCTAATTACGTACTCGACTACAAGTAATCGGTAGTCAATACCTACACAACGCCAGGCGGTAAAGCCGATGAAATTTCATCGGCAACTTTGGGCCTTTTTAGAAATGGATTTTTATGAACAATAAAAACACGTTTTCCCGGGATAAGTTATCCCATGCAATTAAAAATGCCCTGTCTGGCGTTGTGTGTTCCCTACTCTTCGTTTTGCCAGTCCACGCCGTAGAATTCAACGTCGATATGATTGACGCAGAAGACCGTGAGAATATCGACATCTCTCGTTTTGAGAAAAAAGGCTATATCCCCCCTGGTAGATACCTCGTTCGTGTGCAAATAAATAAAAATATGTTGCCACAAACGTTAATACTGGAATGGGTAAAAGCCGATAATGAAAGTGGTTCGTTACTCTGCTTAACCAAAGAAAATTTGACTAATTTCGGTCTTAATACGGAATTTATTGAATCATTGCAAAACATAGCTGGCAGCGAATGTCTCGATTTAAGCCAACGTCAGGAGTTAACGACACGACTTGATAAAGCTACGATGATATTATCGCTAAGTGTTCCCCAGGCATGGTTAAAATACCAGGCAACAAACTGGACGCCACCAGAGTTTTGGGATACCGGTATCGCCGGGTTTATCCTTGATTACAACGTGTACGCCAGCCAGTATGCCCCACATCACGGAGACAGCACCCAAAACGTCAGCTCCTATGGTACGTTAGGCTTTAACCTCGGCGCATGGCGCTTACGTAGCGATTACCAATATAATCAGAATTTTGCTGATGGACGCTCGGTAAACCGCGACAGCGAATTTGCGCGAACTTATCTGTTTCGCCCTATCCCCTCCTGGTCGTCAAAATTCACTATGGGCCAGTACGACCTGAGCTCCAATCTTTACGATACCTTCCACTTTACTGGCGCATCGCTGGAAAGTGATGAAAGCATGCTGCCGCCAGATTTACAGGGTTATGCGCCACAAATTACCGGCATCGCGCAGACCAACGCGAAAGTAACTGTGGCACAAAATGGTCGTGTACTTTATCAAACCACTGTCGCGCCAGGCCCTTTTACTATTTCTGATTTGGGGCAATCGTTTCAGGGGCTGCTGGATGTCACAGTGGAAGAAGAAGATGGCCGCACCAGCACCTTCCAGGTTGGCTCCGCATCCATTCCCTATTTAACCCGTAAAGGGCAAGTGCGCTATAAAACGTCACTGGGAAAACCGACATCCGTCGGGCATAACGATATCAATAATCCCTTTTTCTGGACGGCGGAAGCCTCCTGGGGCTGGCTGAACAATGTGTCGTTGTATGGTGGTGGCATGTTCACCGCTGATGATTATCAGGCTATCACTACCGGTATTGGCTTTAACCTTAACCAATTCGGTTCGCTTTCTTTTGATGTCACTGGAGCAGACGCGTCTTTACAGCAACAAAATAGCGGCAATCTGCGTGGTTACAGCTATCGCTTCAACTATGCAAAGCATTTCGAATCGACAGGCAGTCAGATTACCTTCGCGGGTTATCGCTTCTCAGATAAAGATTACGTGTCGATGAGTGAGTACCTCAGCTCGCGTAATGGCGATGAGTCAATCGATAATGAAAAAGAGAGTTATGTCATTTCCTTGAACCAGTACTTTGAAACGCTGGAATTAAACTCTTATCTCAACGTTACACGCAATACTTATTGGGACAGCGCCAGCAATACCAACTACTCCGTATCTGTAAGCAAAAACTTTGATATTGGCGATTTCAAAGGTATATCTGCATCGCTGGCAGTAAGTCGAATCCGCTGGGATGACGACGAAGAGAATCAATATTACTTCTCTTTCTCTCTACCTTTACAACAAAACCGCAACATCTCCTACAGTATGCAGCGAACGGGAAGCAGTAATACTTCGCAGATGATTTCCTGGTACGATTCATCAGATCGCAACAATATCTGGAATATTTCAGCGTCGGCAACGGACGACAATATACGTGATGGCGAACCAACACTGCGCGGCAGCTACCAGCACTATTCGCCGTGGGGACGTCTGAACATTAATGGCAGTGTACAGCCGAATCAGTACAATTCTGTTACCGCAGGCTGGTACGGTTCACTTACCGCTACACGTCATGGTATCGCCCTTCACGATTATAGCTATGGCGATAACGCCCGCATGATGGTCGATACCGATGGCATCTCCGGCATTGAAATCAACTCTAACCGTACCGTTACCAACGGGCTGGGCATCGCCGTGATACCTTCGTTATCGAACTACACCACCTCCATGTTGCGGGTGAACAATAACGATCTGCCAGAAGGTGTCGATGTCGAAAACTCGGTTATTCGCACCACGCTCACCCAGGGTGCCATCGGCTACGCAAAACTGAATGCCACCACCGGTTACCAAATCGTCGGCGTTATTCGTCAGGAAAATGGGCGCTTCCCTCCACTAGGTGTGAATGTCACGGATAAAGCGACAGGTAAAGATGTGGGCCTGGTCGCGGAAGACGGCTTCGTTTATCTCAGCGGTATTCAGGAAAATAGTACTCTGCATTTAACCTGGGGTGATAATACCTGTGAAGTCACGCCGCCAAACCAAAGTAACATTAGCGAAAGCGCAATAATTTTACCTTGTAAAACAGTCAAATAATTCAGGATGAATATAATGAAATCACCATTAATCACAACAGGAATGATTTGTTTACTGGGGATCTGCAACTTTGCCCAGGCGACTGTCTCTCCCGACAGAACACGCATCATTTTTAATGCTTCGAATAAAAGCGCAACGGTTCGCCTGACCAACCAAAGTAAAATCGATCCCTATCTGGCTCAGTCGTGGATTGAAGATGCCAGCGGTAAAAAAACGCGTGATTACATCTCGACATTGCCGCCGATGGAACGTATTGAGCCTGATGAACAGATACAAATTCGCCTGATGGCACTGGCCTCGTTAAACGACTTACCACAGGACCGAGAAACGTTGTTCTACTATAACGTGCGAGAAATTCCGCCGCGCGCCAAAGAACAGAATGTAATGCAAATCGCCATGCAAAGCCGCCTGAAGCTATTCTGGCGGCCAAAAGCGATTGAGTTAAAAGAGGGGGAGATGATTCCTCTGCAAAAAGTAACGATTACCCGCACCGCCGCCGGTCTGACCCTGAATAACCCGACGCCTTATCATATTACCGTCGGTTATATCGGCACTAATGGCAAGACACTGATGCCCGGTGCGGACAGTATTATGGTGGTACCATTTACTTCTGCAACTCAACACCTAAGCAGCCTGCCCTCTACCTTCCAGTTAGGCTTTGTGGCGGACTACGGCGGGCTGGAGATGTTTAAAGTCGAATGTAATTCCATCCAATCCCTCTGCCAAAGCTCTCCTGCTAAGAAGGGGAAAATATGATTACGCTTTTTCGTTTACTGGCGATTCTTTGCCTGTTTTTTAACGTTTCAGCTTTTGCTGTTGATTGCTATCAGGATGGGTACAGAGGAACAACCCTCATAAATGGAGATTTACCAGCGTTCAAAATTCCAGAGAACGCGCAACCTGGGCAAAAAATTTGGGAGAGTGGAGATATTAATATCACGGTTTATTGTGACAATGCACCAGGATGGACAACAGACAATCCATCAGAAAATATCTATGCCTGGATCAAATTACCCCAAATAAATAGTGCCGACATGTTGAATAATCCATATTTAACCTTTGGCGTGACTTATAATGGTGTAGATTATGAAGGGATAAATGAAAGAATTGATACTCATGCATGCCTGGATAAATATGAGCAATACTATAATGGGTATTATTATGACCCTGTATGCAATGGCAGTACCCTTCAAAAAAATGTAACATTTAATGCCCATTTTCGCGTCTATGTAAAATTCAAAAGCCGCCCAGCAGGAGATCAGACGGTGAACTTTGGCATAGTCAACGTGTTACAATTCGATGGCGAAGGAGGGGCAAACATGTCCTCTAACGCGAAGAATTTACGCTATGTGATTACGGGATTAGATAATATTTCATTCCTTGACTGTAGTGTCGACGTCCGGATTTTTCCAGAAAGCCAGATAGTTAATTTCGGGCAAATTGCTGCAAACTCTATTGCTACTTATCGACCAAAAGCTGCATTTAGCGTATCTACTATAAAAGATGTTGCTGCCGATTGTACCGAGCAATTTGATGTTGCCACCAGCTTTTATACGACAGATACGTTACATGATGATACGCATCTGGAAATGGGTAATGGTTTGTTGATGCGTATTACTGATCAAAAAACACAAGAAGACATTAAGTTTAATCAGTACAAACGCTTCACCACATATATTCCAGGTCAGACTGGAGCGATGGTTACCCGTGATTACCAGGCTGAACTTTCACAAAAACCGGGGGAGACTCTCGTTTATGGGCCTTTCAAAAAAGATCTCATCGTAAAAATAAACTATAACTGAACAGCAAAATGCCGGGAACACCCCGGCATTTTCATATTTAGTATTTCACGTCATTAGCTGGCTTTACGCTCATGTGCCTGACGGTATGCCACCAGGTCTTCAATAGTCACGAGCGCCATATTGTGTTTATTGGCAAACTCAATGCACTCTGGTGCACGCGCCATCGTGCCATCGTCATTAGTCAGCTCACACAGCACACCAGCTGGTTTAAAGCCTGCCAGCGTCATCAGATCGATAGTCGCTTCAGTATGACCGCCACGCGTCAGTACACCACCTGCCTGCGCGCGAAGTGGGAAAACGTGGCCCGGACGATTCAGATCTGAAGGTTTTGCGCCATCGGCAATCGCTGCGCGAACGGTCGTAATACGGTCAGCGGCAGAAACACCGGTAGTCACACCTTCAGCCGCTTCAATGGTCACGGTAAAACCGGTGCCATAGGCGCTGGTGTTATTTTCTACCATCATTGGCAGATCGAGTTGTTTACGGCGATCGTCAGTAATGCACAGGCAAACAATACCACTCCCGTGGCGAATGGTCAGCGCCATCTGCTCAACGGTCATGGTTTCTGCCGGGAAGATCATATCGCCTTCGTTTTCACGGTCTTCATCATCAAGCACCATCACACCGCGTCCTTCACGCAGCGCAGCCAGTGCATTTTCAACACGTTCGAAAGGCGTACCAAAAGAGGAAAGTAGCGTCTGATTCATGGTAAAAAAACCTCACTAAAATTATGGTTACCAGAATCAGGGCAGTCTTAGGAGTGGCGGCATATAGCCAAAATAACGTGAGCGGGTCCATGCCCGACAGAATCGTTACTCTCTCCCATCCGGACTCTAACCGTCGGCCCCGGAATTACACCGGATCTGCTGTCCTTTGAGTTCGCACCCAAAGCGCTCGCGGGCTTTCAACTGAGTTGATTTACCGCCGGTGGGGAATTTCGCCCCGCCCTGAGAATAAGCGGATTCACTATAACGCTAATGATTAGCGCCAGCAACGCATAGCTTCACATAATTCTGGTTTATGACTTACCCTTATCGCACTACAATGGCACTCAACACCTATCAGTACAGGGAAACTACAATGATTGACCCGAAAAAAATTGAGCAAATCGCTCGCCAGGTTCACGAATCAATGCCTAAAGGAATCAGGGAGTTCGGGGAAGATGTGGAGAAAAAAATCCGCCAAACCCTACAAGCGCAGCTGACGCGTCTCGATCTGGTAAGCCGCGAAGAATTCGACGTTCAGACGCAAGTCCTGTTACGGACTCGTGAAAAACTGGCGTTACTGGAGCAGCGCATCAGCGAACTGGAAGCGCGCAATAATCCGATAGCAGAACTTCAATCTCCTCCGGCTATCCCGCCAGTTGATAAAGCAGAATAAAGCACCACAAAAACGGGCCAGACGGCCCGTAATATCAGTGTTCTAATTCAAGTTCTCTGGTTTGCATCATCTGTTGGCAATACCAGGCATAACGCGCGCAAAACCAGGTTCTATGTTCTTCATCCATGTTACCAGTAACGGCCAGAATATCGACCGGGCGACCTTCTGCGTGCATTCTGGCAAAACTACGCGCGAGAAAATCGAAATTATTTAAAGAATTAAGACTATGATCCATAAGCACATCCTCCGGTTATTGCATACCTTTTAAGGCCATATGCTTTTTCTGATTTCAGTATTCCCCAATCAGTGTAGTGCCTTTAAACATAACGTGCGTAAATATATTGTCCCCGATCACACTTTTTAGTGAAAAATAAAAAAACCATATTAAAAGACTTTCTCTTCCAGAACCTCTCTAACATGTGTTATTATTAACAAAGACAAATGTAAGCAAGGAAACTATTCCAAAGTAAATATTGCGTCACTAAATGGACATTGGAGTGACATATGATTTTATTCGCCGACTATAACACCCCTTATCTTTTCGCTATTTCCTTTGTACTCTTGATCGGCCTTTTAGAAATTTTTGCACTTATCTGCGGTCACATGCTCTCCGGTGCTCTTGATGCACATCTTGACCATTATGATTCCATAACCACAGGTCATATTAGCCAGGCACTTCATTATCTCAATATTGGAAGATTACCAGCTCTCGTCGTCCTCTGCTTACTCGCTGGTTTTTTTGGTCTTATTGGCATCCTGTTGCAACATGCCTGCGTTACGCTCTGGCAATCACCACTCCCCAACCTGTTCGTGGTTCCTGTCAGTTTACTGTTTACAATTATTGCAGTGCATTATACCGGTAAAGTCGTTGCACCCTGGATTCCACGCGACCATAGTTCAGCTATTACAGAAGAAGAATATGTTGGTAGCATGGCATTAATTACCGGCCATCAAGCCACTTCAGGTAACCCTTGCGAAGGAAAACTCACCGATCAATTTGGCCAAATACATTATTTGCTACTGGAGCCTGAAGAAGGAAAAACTTTCACTAAAGGAGACAAAGTGTTAATTATTTGCCGACTTTCTGCAACGCGATATTTGGCGGAAAATAATCCCTGGCCCCAGATATTGTGATTTATTAATCAAAAGGAAATTTAATAATGGATGATATCGTTAATTCTGTGCCCTCCTGGATGTTTACCGCGATTATCGCCGTATGCATTCTGTTTATTATTGGAATTATTTTCGCCAGGCTCTATCGTCGCGCTTCGGCAGAGCAAGCATTTGTTCGTACTGGTTTAAGTGGGCAAAAAGTGGTGATGAGCGGTGGCGCAATCGTGATGCCGATCTTTCATGAAATAATTCCCATCAATATGAATACCCTGAAGCTGGAAGTCAGCCGCTCAACCATTGATAGCCTGATTACGAAAGATCGTATGCGTGTTGATGTTGTAGTGGCTTTCTTTGTACGGGTAAAACCGTCAGTAGAAGGCATCGCCACTGCGGCCCAGACGCTGGGGCAACGCACCCTGTCGCCTGAAGACTTACGTATGCTGGTGGAAGATAAATTTGTCGATGCCCTCCGTGCAACAGCGGCACAAATGACCATGCATGAGTTACAGGATACCCGCGAGAACTTCGTGCAGGGAGTACAAAATACCGTAGCTGAAGATCTGTCGAAAAATGGCCTGGAACTGGAAAGCGTTTCACTTACCAACTTTAACCAGACCTCGAAAGAACATTTCAATCCGAACAATGCCTTTGACGCCGAAGGTTTAACCAAACTGACTCAGGAGACGGAGCGCCGTCGTCGCGAACGTAACGAAGTTGAACAGGATGTGGAAGTCGCAGTGCGTGAGAAAAACCGTGATGCACTTTCGCGCAAGTTGGAGATTGAACAACAAGAAGCGTTTATGACGCTTGAGCAGGAGCAGCAGGTTAAAACCCGTACCGCTGAGCAGAATGCGAAAATTGCGGCTTTTGAAGCTGAACGTCGTCGTGAAGCAGAGCAGACGCGAATTCTGGCTGAACGACAGATTCAGGAAACGGAAATCGACCGCGAACAGGCCGTCCGCTCAAGAAAGGTTGAGGCCGAACGTGAAGTTCGCATTAAAGAGATCGAACAGCAGCAGGTCACCGAAATCGCTAACCAGACGAAATCGATCGCTATTGCCGCCAAATCGGAACAACAGTCCCAGGCAGAAGCGCGTGCTAACCTTGCACTCGCAGAAGCAGTAAGCGCCCAACAAAACGTAGAAACCACTCGCCAGACTGCCGAAGCCGATCGTGCTAAACAAGTGGCGTTGATCGCCGCAGCGCAGGATGCAGAAACCAAAGCGGTTGAACTGACCGTGCGGGCGAAAGCAGAAAAAGAAGCCGCAGAGATGCAGGCGGCGGCTATCGTTGAGTTAGCCGAAGCTACACGTAAAAAGGGTCTGGCGGAAGCAGAAGCACAACGTGCGCTGAACGATGCTATCAACGTACTTTCTGATGAACAAACCAGCCTTAAATTCAAACTGGCATTATTGCAGGCGCTGCCTGCGGTAATTGAGAAATCCGTTGAGCCTATGAAGGCTATCGACGGCATCAAAATTATTCAGGTCGATGGGCTGAATCGTGGTGGCGCTACGGGTGATGCAAACACGGGGAATGTGGGGGGCGGAAACCTGGCAGAACAAGCGTTATCAGCCGCACTCTCTTACCGCACACAGGCACCGCTGATTGACTCCTTGCTCAATGAAATTGGCGTTTCAGGCGGCTCACTGGCGGCATTGACTTCATCCTTAAGCTCAACAACTCCCGTCGAAGAAAAAGCAGAGTAAACCCTCTTCTATGAATAATCCCTGGCCCAAAAAGCCGGGGATTTTTTATATCTGCGTTCCGCTAAAAGGTGCAAATGATCAGGCTGTTGCAGCATTTTGCGTGACTGCTCGGGGAAGGTAAAACTGCCTCTGGGAAAGCGTTGCGCGGGGTCCGGCGCTCATCAACAATCGGGGAGTCAGCAAGGGGCTGAAACGGGAAAGCCCCTCCCGAGGAAGGGGCCTTATAGAAGGAAAGGGTTATGATGAAGTTCGTCATCATACTGGTTGTGTTGTTACTGTTAAGTTTCCCGACTTACTAACAACTCATCAGAGGGGGGAGAAATCCTCCCTTACCCTTGTTCCTTTACTTTAGGTTGAAAAAACAACAGCGTCAATAGATCTGCCTGCTACGAAGCGAGATCTGTGAACCGCTTTCCAGTTAGCCTTTTTTATCCAGTTGGATCTTCTTGATGATATTGGTCGTCGAGCAACCGTCTTCAAAGTTGAGCACCAGCACTTCGCCACCGTTGGCCCAGACTTCTTTACTCCCGGCAATCTCTTCTGGTTTATAGTCGCCGCCTTTCACCAGCAGATCTGGCAAGATCCCGGCGATCAAGCGCTGCGGCGTGTCCTCTTCAAACGACACCACCCAGTCGACCGCTTCCAGTGCGCCCAGCACAATCATACGCTGTTCGAGCGGGTTAACGGGGCGGGAATCCCCTTTCAGCCGTTTGGTGGAGGCATCGCTGTTCACAGCGACAATCAAACGGTCACCCAGTTTACGGGCATTTGCCAGATAAGAGACGTGCCCAGCGTGCAGGATGTCAAAGACACCGTTGGTCATCACCACTTTTTCACCGCGTTTACGCGCTGCCGCTACAGCAAGCTTCAGTTCCTCTTCGGTCATCACACCAAAGCCGGTATCTGCACGTCCACGTACTGCGTTTTCCAGCTCGATCGGCGAAACCGTGGATGTCCCCAGTTTGCCGACCACCACACCAGCCGCCGCATTGGCAAAGAAGCAGGCTTCTTCCAGCGAATTACCCGCTGCCAGCGTTGCCGCCAGGACGCCAATCACCGTGTCGCCCGCACCGGTAACGTCATACACTTCCTGCGCCTGGGTTGGCATATGCAGCGGCGCTTTACCCGGTTGCAGCAGCGACATACCCTGTTCGGAACGGGTCACTAACAGAGCCGAGAGTTCGTAATCGGCAATCAGTTTCATGCCGCGCTCAACAATCTCTTCTTCGGTCTTACATTTACCGACAACAGCTTCAAATTCCGAGAGATTCGGCGTTAACAGCGTAGCGCCGCGGTAGCGCTCAAAATCGGTACCTTTTGGATCAATCAGCACCGGAACACCCGCTTTACGCGCCAGTTGGATCATCTGCTGTACGCTTGCCAGCGCACCTTTGGCGTAGTCAGAAAGCACCAGCGCGCCAATCGAACTCAGTGCCTGATTAATCCGCTCGTGCAGCGGCTGCGGATCAACCCCTTCGAAACCTTCTTCGAAATCCAGACGGATCAGCTGTTGGTTGCGGGAAAGTACCCGTAATTTGGTGATGGTCGGATGCGTCGGTACAGAAACAAAGTCGCATTTGACGTTGACGTCGGCCAGAGATTTACTGAGCGCGCGCGCCGCATCGTCAATGCCCGTCAACCCGACCAGGCGTGCATTAGCACCGAGAGAAGCGATATTCATCGCCACGTTAGCCGCGCCGCCCGGACGTTCTTCGATGGTATTCACTTTAACCACGGGCACCGGCGCTTCCGGCGAGATACGGCTGGTGGGACCATACCAGTAACGATCCAGCATCACATCACCAACCACCATCACTCCTGCACGTTCAAACTCTGGCAGCGTTACTTTCATTCCTGTCTCCTGAGAGATTCAAAATTTGCGCGCGATAATACCATACTTCATTCTTCCACCAGCCACTTCTGCCAGCTTGCCCGCACCAGTTCACGCTCTGCGGTGAAGCAATCCTCCGACACATGGCCCGGCAATTCCTGTAATGCCAGATGATGAAGTTCATCGCGCAGCGTTGTGTAAGCACGGGTCAGCGCCATCGCTTCCTGCTCTTCCATAATGTCGTTTTGCGCCAGTAGTTCCAGAATGCGCACGTTGTCTGACCAGCGCGTTAACTTCGGTTTTTCATGAGCGTAGCGCAACACCAGATATTGAGTAATAAATTCGATATCGGTAATTCCGCCTTCATCGGCTTTGATATCAAAGCGATCGCGATGTTTATTGCCGAGATGGGCACGCATTTTCTCGCGCATTTCCCGCACTTCTGTTTGCAGGGTTTTGCCTTCGCGCGGCAGCGTCATAATCTCCCGGCGTACTGCGTCAAAGTGCGCGGTGAGCTGCGGATCGCCGTACACTACACGCGCACGCACCAGCGCCTGATGCTCCCACGTCCAGGCCTCGTTTTTCTGATAATCAGCAAATGCTTCTGCGGATGTCACCAGCATTCCCGCCGCCCCGGACGGACGCAGTCGTGCATCCACTTCATACAAAATGCCGGAAGAGGTTCGCGTACTGAACAGATGCATGATGCGTTGCGCCAGACGCAGATAAAACTGTCGCCCGTCGATTTCCCGCTCGCCGTCAGTCATCGCATCCATTGGGCAATCATGGAGGAAGATCAGGTCAAGATCGGAACTGTAGCCTAACTCCCAGCCACCCAGCTTGCCGTAGCCGACCACCGCAAAACCACGCCCTTCGCGTTCGTTCAGGTGATTTGGCTTACCGTAGCGGGCAACCATTTGAACCCACGCCTGCTGAACGACGGCATCAATCATGGCTTCTGCCAGCCAGGTTAAGTGATCGCTCACTTTCATTACCGGTAGCGTACCGGCGATATCCGCTGCCGCAATGCGTAACAGCTGCGCCTGTTTGAACTGACGCAGCGCCTCAAGCTGTTGTTCTTCGTCATCTTCCGGCACGCGCAGCAAATACTGGCGCAGTTCATCACGGTAGGCATCCGTCGCCGTTGGTTGGTAGAGGGTATTTGGATCGAGCAATTCATCCAGCAATAATGGATAACGCGCTAGCTGGCTGGCAATCATCGGCGATGCAGCACACAGAGAAATCAAATGTTTAAGCGCCGCAGGGAATTCACTAAGCAGCTCAAGATAAGTGGTGCGAGTAACAATCCCCACCAGCAAGGCGGTAATGCGCGACAGCGTGACAGCAGCGTCTTCACGCGCACAGACATCACTTAGCAGATGTGGCATCAGATGGTCGAGCACCTGACGTCCTCGCGGCCCGATGGTGCGCTTATCCAGCTCTTTGCGAAAATCAGCAATCAGCATTAGCACCTGTTTGCGCTCATCCTCGCTAAGATGCGCCAGCACTGGCGTGGTGTCATCTTCCTGCAACGCATCCTGCCACAGCTCACGCCACTGTTCCGACAGCGACTCTTCCTGAGTTTCACTTTCGTCGTCGCCAATCAATTCATTAAACACCCGGCGCACATTGGCCATATGTGCGGTCAGCACCCCGGTCAATTGCGGCCAGTCAGCAAAGTCCATCGCCCACGCCAGCCGCGCACGGGTAAGCTCATCAGAAGGAAGCGTCTGGGTTTGTTCGTCGTTAATGCTTTGCAGCAGGTTTTCCAGACGCCGCAGGAACAGATACGCCACTCGCAATTGTTCAGCATCGTTTTCAGAAAGCAGATGCAGCGCGGCAATGGCGCTGAGCGTTGGCAGTAAAGCGCGCGATTGCAGCGACGGTTCGCGCCCGCCGCGAATGAGCTGGAACACCTGGACGATAAATTCAATTTCGCGAATGCCGCCTGCGCCAAGTTTGATGTTGTCGGTCAAACCGCGTCGACGCACTTCACGGGCAATCATTCCTTTCATGTTGCGCAGCGACTGAATCACGCTGAAATCGATGTAACGACGGAAAACAAACGGACGCAGCATCGCACGCAACTCGTTAGCATAGACGCCGTCGCTATCCCCCATAATCCGCGCCTTGACCATCGCGTAACGCTCCCAGTCGCGCCCCTGCTCCTGGTAATAATCTTCCAGCGCCGCAAAACTCAGCACCAGCGGGCCACTTTCACCAAACGGACGCAGCCGCATATCCACGCGATAGACGAAGCCATCCTGCGTTGGTTGATCCAGCACTTTAATCAGCCGCTGCCCCATGCGGGTAAAAAACTGCGCGTTATCCAGTTCCCGGCGTCCACCCTGGGTACAACCATGTTCCGGCCAGGCAAAAATCAGATCGATATCAGAGGAGAAATTCAGTTCCCCGCCGCCCAGCTTACCCATGCCTAAAATCAGCAGCGGTTGCGCTTCGCCCTGCGCATTGCACGGCGTTCCCCATTCGCGGCAGCAGGCGTCATACAGCCAGTCACGCGCCGCAACAATCAGCGTCTCCGCCAGATGGCTGAGCTGCTGCAATATGCTCTCTTCAGTAACCAGAGCCAGCGTTTGCGCCCAGGCGATGCGCACCATAATGCGCCGCCGGAATAGCCGCAGCTCGCGCATTAACCCGGCTTCGTCACTCACATTACTGAGCGCCTCCTGCAACCATGCAGCGTAATGCTGCCATTCGTCGGCCTGCGGCGGTTGGCTTTCCAGTTCCGTCAGCCACTCTGGATGCGCAATCACGCTGTCCTGCACAAAATCACTGAAAGTAAGTACTGACTTCGCCTGTGCGCTAAGTGATTCCTCGGCTAAAGGCTCTGGCAGCCGCTCAACAACGGTCTGCCAGTACTGCTGTAACGGTGAAGAGAGCGGCTTCATAAGCGATTTTATCCTTGCCTGATTAACGTTTTCCGCTGTGCAACCAGAACGGTTCCTGATTGTTTGCCTCATTACGGAAATGTTCAATTTCAATGCGTTGCCCGGTCGCAATAGCGTGACGCAGCCCCTGCCAGTTCTCCAGCCAGTCTTGCGCGACGACAGGATCGTAGTAACCCGCCAGCAACAGTATTGAGTCAATATCACGCGTCAGGCGTGGCAATTGGTCACGGTAGCGATCGCCTAACGGCTGGCAGAAAACGCTTTTAAGTTCAGCAGCATGGCGGGAAAGATGGATATCGGCAAAGCGTTTGAAGGAATCGCTCATTTTACTCTGCGCTTTGGCATCTAAAAACGGCTGCCAGGCTTTGCTTACCAGCCATTCGGTCAACGCCAGCTTCGCCATTGCCGTTTCGGTAGAGTAGACCGCCGTTACGGCAGAAACCGCAGAAGCAATGGTCGCCTCGCATTGAGTCAGCAGATCACGTAAGTGAGTGCTCGCTTTACGCGGCACGATACCGCCGAACAGCATCAGTGTATGACGGACCAGGCCAATGGCTGCCAGCACCTGCTCTTTCGCCGCATCGTTGCCGCGTACCCACAGTTCTTCATGATACTGCCATTGCGCTAACGCCAGCTCGAGCGCCGCTTCCAGCCCCTGTTCCACATCAGCTTTTGCCGCAACATGCAAAATGGTGGTCGGTTTGATTTCACGCGCCGGATTGCCCTGCGCCAGATGATAGCCACGCGCTGCTTTGCTCAGGCTGCCCTGGCGTAATCCGGTTTGCGATACCAGTTGGTTCGCCAGTTTCAGCACCGCACGCATGTCGCCGCTAAGCAGTTCCAGTTCCAGCTCACAGATAGGTTCAGCAAATTCACCCGCTTTCACTTCCCCCTGGTCGAGGGCGATTTCAATTTGGCTACCATCAACCTCTACCAGCCACTTTTCGCGATAAAAATCGGTGCTGAACAGCGGTTGTACGCGGGAAGCGAGATCGGCAGGCAATTCGCCGTTCGGCCAGACTTCCGTCGGTAACTGCGCCAGGTCGAGCGTCGGTGCGCTCAACGCCACGTTATATTCCGGGCGCTGGTGTAAGCCGCCTGTCACTCTTCCTGCAACTTTCATGGTCATCTCATAGCGACCGTTTTCGCCACGAATACGCAAGCCCATATCGTGCCCACGCAGCCAGTTATCCGGCGTTTCGTAGTAAATATTCAGCAACTGCACGGGGTCATGGTGCTCGCCGTCCAGCGTATTGAGATGGTCACGCAGCGCCTCAACGGCACTGTGATTAACAATAAACTTTAATTCGATTTCCTGAGCCATAGCCTTTACTTATCGGTTATGTCACATAAGTGACGATGAACGGCGAACTTAATGCGATCTTTTTTGTCAGTAGATAGTATTTTGCGCCAAATTGCCATGCAACGGGCAATTTGACGGGCGTAAAAGTTTGAAGCAGTGGCAAGACCTGACACAGAGGATTCCGATTGATGTCGAATGCTTTGCGTAGCGACACTGATGCCACTACTATCGTTCCACTTTCCATGACAATAACGACAGCCTGATGCCAAAATTACGCCTGATCGGATTAACTTTACTCGCACTTAGCGCCACTGCCGTCTCACACGCTGAAGAAACGCGCTATGTTTCTGATGAACTGAATACCTGGGTCCGTAGCGGTCCGGGAGATCATTATCGCCTCGTGGGCACGGTTAACGCCGGCGAGGAAGTGACCTTATTACAAACTGACGCCAACACCAATTATGCCCAGGTGAAAGACAGCTCTGGCCGTACCGCCTGGATCCCGTTGAAACAACTTAGCACTGAGCCAAGCCTGCGCTCCCGTGTGCCAGATCTGGAAAATCAGGTCAAAACCCTGACCGATAAACTCACCAATATCGATAACACCTGGAATCAGCGCACCGCAGAAATGCAGCAAAAAGTGGCGCAGAGCGACAGCGTGATCAACGGGTTAAAAGAAGAAAATCAGAAACTGAAAAACGAGCTGATTGTCGCGCAGAAAAAGGTCGATGCCGCCAGCGTACAGCTGGATGACAAACAGCGCACCATCATCATGCAGTGGTTTATGTATGGCGGTGGCGTGCTGGGGCTTGGCTTGCTGCTCGGTCTGGTACTGCCGCACCTGATCCCAAGCCGCAAACGCAAAGATCGCTGGATGAACTAAATCGCCTTCTTCGTTGCACTGTCTTATTATTAGGAATTGTGTATTTGACGAAGGGATGATGGCGTGAAGATTTATCTGGTCGGTGGTGCTGTTCGGGATGCATTGTTAGGGCTACCGGTCAAAGACAGAGATTGGGTGGTGGTCGGCAGTACGCCACAGGAGATGCTCGACGCGGGCTACCAGCAGGTAGGCCGCGATTTTCCTGTGTTTCTGCATCCGCAAACGCATGAAGAGTATGCACTGGCACGTACCGAACGGAAATCCGGTTCCGGTTACACCGGTTTTACCTGCTATGCCGCACCGGATGTCACGCTGGAAGATGATCTTAAGCGTCGCGATCTGACCATTAATGCGCTGGCCCAGGACGATAACGGCGAGATTATCGACCCGTACAACGGTCTGGGCGATCTGCAAAATCGTCTGTTGCGCCATGTTTCCCCCGCTTTTGGCGAAGATCCGTTACGCGTGTTGCGCGTAGCGCGTTTTGCTGCGCGTTATGCCCACCTCTGTTTCCGTATTGCCGATGAAACTCTGGCGCTGATGCGCGAGATGACCCATGCGGGTGAACTGGAACACCTGACGCCTGAACGGGTATGGAAAGAGACGGAAAACGCCCTCACCACCCGCAATCCCCAGGTGTTCTTCCAGGTACTGCGCGATTGCGGCGCACTGCGCGTTTTATTCCCGGAAATTGACGCCCTGTTTGGCGTTCCGGCCCCTGCCAGGTGGCATCCGGAAATCGACACCGGTATTCATACCTTAATGACGCTCTCAATGGCGGCGATGCTGAGTCCGCAGGTCGATGTCCGTTTCGCAACGTTATGCCACGATCTCGGTAAAGGACTGACGCCACCAGAACTTTGGCCGCGTCATCATGGTCATGGCCCGGCGGGTGTGAAGTTAGTGGAACAACTATGCCAGCGTCTGCGCGTGCCAAATGAAATTCGCGATTTAGCCAGACTGGTGGCTGAGTTTCACGATCTCATCCACACCTTCCCAATGCTGAACCCAAAAACCATCGTCAAACTATTTGATTCCATCGACGCCTGGCGTAAACCGCAGCGTGTCGAGCAACTGGCGCTGACCAGCGAGGCTGATGTGCGCGGCAGAACCGGTTTTGAATCAGCCGACTACCCGCAAGGCCGCTGGTTGCGCGAAGCCTGGGAAGTGGCACAGTCAGTGCCGACAAAAGCCGTCGTTGAAGCGGGATTTAAAGGTGTGGAGATTCGCGAGGAGCTGACCCGACGGCGGATTGCGGCGGTGGCTGGCTGGAAGGAACAGCGTTGCCCAAAACCTGAGTGAGTGTTGGATATTTTGCCGGATGCGACGTAAGCGTCTTATCCGGCTACATGTCAACGACAGTTGTAGGCCTGATAAGACGCGCGAGCGTCGCATCAGGCGTTGATTGCCGGATGCGGCGTGAACGCCTTATCCGGCCTACGCAATCTGATAAGACGCGTCAGCATCATATCCGACACTGTTCTTCACATCAAAAGAACACAACGTACACCGCAGCCGCCACAATAAAGCGATAAATGGCGAACGGGATAAACGAAATGCGCTTAATCAATTGCAGGAAGGTTTTAATCGCTATCAGCGCCACCACAAAAGCGGTGATAAACCCAACGGCAAACATCGGGATATCGCCGGTAGTCAGGAAGCCCCAGCTTTTGTAGAGATCGAGCGCCGTTGCGCCCATCATCATCGGCACCGCCAGCAGGAACGAGAACTCGGAAGCAGCGTAACGGCTCACCCCCATCAGCATCCCACCTGAAATGGTCGCCCCGGAACGGGAGAAACCCGGCCACAGCGCCAGACACTGGAAACAGCCAATCATAAACGCCTGACGATAGGTCATATCATCAAGACCCGGCGCACGCGGCTCTTTCGGCTTCAGGCATTCGGCGGCAATCAGCAACAGACCGCCAACGACCAGTGCATACATGACATTTATCGGGTTAAACAATGATTTAATCGTGTCGTGGAACAACAGCCCCAGTACCACCGCCGGAATCATCCCCAGCAAGATGTGGATCAGCGTTAAACGACCTTTGCTTTCTCCTTCGTGCTGCAACGGGCGACCAAAGTGGATGCCAATCAGGCCAAACAGACGCCGCCAGAACATCACTACTACCGCCAGAATTGATCCTAACTGGATCACGACTTCAAAGGTTTTCGCCGTGTCGCCCTCAAACCCCAACAAGTGACCGACAATAATCATATGGCCCGTGCTGGATACCGGCAGAAATTCTGTCAATCCTTCGACCACACCCAATATTGCCGCTATCAGCAGCGAGTGCATATCGCTCATCAATAAACCCCTAAATTATAAAAATGTAACGCTTGTCCGAACTACTGCAGTATGACCAGGTTATAATCGTTTGGTTTAACAGCTGTAAAATTAATTATTTTCTTTCAGATTATTGCCACGCTCAATGATTACGCCAACATTCGCCGCCCGCGCCACTGCGCCTGGCTTGCTGAGTTTGATACGCACCCACGGCGAGTTGAAGCGTGCTAACAGCAGCTCCGCCACCTCTTCAGCCACGCGTTCCACCAGCGCAAAACGCGCTCCCTCGACGTGGCTGACCACCGTTTCTGCAATGTCAGCGTAACTGAGGCAATCCGCCACATCATCACTTTTCGCCGCTTTACGGTTATCCCACGCCATTTCGATATCGAACACTAACTTCTGTTCGATGGTCTGTTCCCAGTCGTAAACACCAATAGTGGTGATTACCGAAAGTTGCTCTATAAATACAATATCCATCACGTCCTGCCTGCTTTTTGGCTAACCGGATACCACTTCCGGCGAAATGTGCGTATTATCCACAGATTCATCGTTGAACACGAATTTTCAAAACGGAACAGCTTATGAGTGCAATCGCGCCTGGAATGATCCTCATCGCGTACCTCTGCGGCTCCATTTCCAGTGCCATTCTGGTTTGCCGCTTGTGTGGGTTGCCCGATCCGCGAACCAGCGGCTCCGGCAATCCAGGCGCAACCAATGTGTTACGTATCGGTGGCAAGGGAGCAGCCGTAGCAGTACTGATTTTCGACGTTCTGAAAGGAATGTTGCCCGTCTGGGGCGCGTATGAATTAGGTGTCAGCCCCTTCTGGCTAGGCTTAATTGCCATCGCCGCCTGTCTTGGACACATCTGGCCCGTTTTCTTCGGTTTTAAAGGAGGAAAAGGCGTTGCTACCGCTTTTGGTGCCATCGCACCCATTGGCTGGGATCTCACTGGAGTAATGGCGGGAACCTGGTTACTGACCGTGCTATTGAGTGGTTACTCGTCGCTGGGAGCGATTGTCAGTGCACTGATTGCTCCGTTTTATGTCTGGTGGTTTAAGCCACAATTCACCTTCCCGGTTTCGATGCTCTCTTGCCTGATCCTGCTGCGTCATCATGACAACATCCAGCGTCTGTGGCGTCGTCAGGAGACAAAAATCTGGACGAAATTCAAAAGAAAGCGCGAAAAGGATCCCGAGTGATTTCTGGTGGATCTACATGACCTGATAGCCTTCGTCGGGCTTGCCCAGCCGTTGCTGGCACCATGCCGCCAGAAATTCCACACAGACACGTAATTTCATGCTGCGATAGAGCGGCTCCCGGTAAACAGCCCAGATATTGGCGCTTTGTGCATACTCCGGCAATACTCGCACCAGTTTGCCACTCTCCAGAAACGGCAACACATCCCACTCGGAACGCAGCATAATCCCTTTGCCCTCCAGCGCCCATTGCAGCACAATCTCGCCGCTATTGGAGGAAAGATGTCCGCTTACCTTCACCGATTTTTTCTCCTGACCGTTCCCCAACTCCCATATTCCGTGGGTCATATCGCGCTCTTTGGTCACCAGGCAGTCATGACGACTTAATTCCTGTAAGGATTGTGGCTGCGGATATTTTTGCAGATACTCAGGTGCTGCGCATAATATTCTTTTATTTTTTGTCAAAAGATGCGCAATATAATAATCAGGAATTGCGTCATTAATACGAATATCCAGATCAATATTATCCTGCACTAAATCAATTTGTCGATCGAACAATTCAAAATGCACCTGTAACTCAGGATAATTGCGCATCAGTTCGGTAATAGCTGGCGCAATATGGCTGCGCCCAAAACCAAAACTGCAACCAATGCGGATCATCCCCTCCGGGCGCGTTTTGATTTGCGTGACGTCATCGACCAGTCGCTGATATTGGGTGAGGATTTCCAGCGCATGTTCGTAACAACGCTGGCCACTTTCAGTCAGCGCCACGCCGCGAGCGGAGCGGTTCAGCAGAGTTGTTGCCAGCGTATTTTCAAGGATTTGGATCCGCTTGGTGACAAATGCAGGCGTTTGCCCAAGCGTCGCCGCTGCAGCACTAAAACTCCCGCTATGGACGATTTCCACCAGTACCTGCAAGTCTTTGGCTAAAGGCCAGCTATTTAGCATTGTTAAATATCCGCAGTTTTGATAAACGCAGTGTATTTCGCAAAACATTACCATTCCCTGCTCTGGCGCAATATTCGTTCTTATTTTCGCGTTGATTCACGAACTGTTAATTACATATTCACGGTGGCAAAAAATATAAAACCACATTTTTAGTGGTAGTTTGTGGCGGTGAATTTTTCCAGACAAATACATAAACTGGAGTTGCCATGATGAGCGAAAGTAATAAGCAACAGGCAGTGAATAAGTTGACGGAGATTGTCGCTAACTTTACCGCCATGATTTCTACCCGAATGCCTGATGACGTGGTGGATAAACTAAAACAGCTAAAGGATGCCGAAACATCGTCGATGGGAAAAATCATCTACCACACGATGTTCGATAACATGCAAAAAGCGATCGACCTGAATCGTCCTGCCTGTCAGGACACCGGCGAAATCATGTTTTTTGTTAAGGTCGGTTCCCGTTTCCCACTGCTTGGCGAGCTGCAAAGCATACTCAAACAAGCCGTGGAAGAGGCAACCGTCAAAGCGCCACTGCGTCACAATGCGGTAGAAATTTTTGACGAAGTAAACACCGGCAAAAATACCGGCAGTGGCGTACCGTGGGTCACCTGGGATATCGTCCCCGACGGTGACGATGCGGAAATCGAAGTTTACATGGCAGGCGGCGGCTGCACGCTACCTGGCCGATCGAAAGTGTTAATGCCGTCAGAAGGCTACGAAGGCGTAGTGAAATTCGTCTTCGAAAATATCTCCACCCTCGCCGTAAACGCCTGTCCGCCGGTACTTGTGGGCGTTGGCATCGCTACCTCGGTGGAAACCGCCGCAGTGCTCTCGCGTAAAGCCATTTTGCGCCCGATTGGCAGCCGCCATCCCAATCCAAAAGCGGCAGAGCTGGAGCTACGCCTGGAAGAAGGACTCAACCGTCTGGGGATTGGTCCACAAGGGCTGACTGGCAACAGTTCAGTGATGGGCGTGCATATCGAATCTGCCGCTCGCCATCCGTCAACCATCGGCGTTGCTGTTTCTACCGGCTGCTGGGCGCATCGTCGCGGCACACTGCGAGTTCATGCCGATCTCACCTTTGAAAATCTGTCTCATACCCGGAGCGCGTTATGAAAAAGATCCTGACAACCCCGATCAAAGCTGAAGATCTGCAAGATATTCGCGTCGGCGATGTGATCTACCTGACCGGTACGCTGGTGACCTGCCGTGACGTTTGTCACCGCCGATTGATCGAACTGAAACGTCCGATCCCTTACGATCTCAACGGCAAAGCGATTTTCCACGCTGGCCCCATCGTGCGCAAAAACGGCGACAAATGGGAGATGGTGTCCGTCGGCCCGACAACCAGTATGCGTATGGAAAGTTTTGAACGTGAATTTATCGAGCAGACCGGCGTGAAACTGGTGGTCGGCAAAGGCGGAATGGGGCCGCTGACCGAAGAAGGCTGCCAGAAATTCAAGGCGCTGCATGTGATTTTCCCGGCTGGCTGTGCGGTACTGGCGGCAACTCAAGTGGAAGAGATTGAAGAGGTACACTGGACAGAACTCGGGATGCCAGAGTCGCTGTGGGTCTGCCGGGTCAAAGAGTTTGGCCCGCTGATTGTCTCTATAGATACCCACGGCAACAACCTGATAGCCGAAAACAAAAAGCTGTTCGCCGAACGCCGCGATCCCATCGTGGAAGAGATCTGCGAGCACGTCCACTACATCAAATAACCCTCCCGGAGAGGCTCGCCCCTCTCCTTTTTCTCAGGCATAACACGATGAAACCTTCCACTGAATGGTGGCGATACCTTGCGCCGCTGGCGGTCATCGCCATTATTGCTCTACTTCCGCTTCCCGCAGGGCTGGAGAGTCATACCTGGCTCTACTTTGCCGTTTTTACTGGCGTGATCGTTGGACTGATCCTCGAACCCGTGCCGGGTGCCGTGGTGGCGATGGTGGGTATATCCATCATCGCCATTCTTTCGCCGTGGCTGCTGTTTAGCCCGGAGCAGCTCGCCCAGCCAGGTTTTAAGTTCACCGCCAAATCCCTCTCCTGGGCGGTTTCTGGTTTTTCTAATTCAGTTATCTGGCTTATTTTCGCCGCCTTTATGTTTGGTACGGGCTATGAAAAAACCGGGCTTGGACGTCGCATCGCTCTGATTCTGGTGAAAAAAATGGGGCATCGCACGCTGTTTCTCGGCTATGCAGTGATGTTCTCCGAGCTGATACTCGCGCCTGTAACACCGTCCAACTCGGCGCGTGGTGCGGGGATTATCTATCCCATCATCCGTAACCTGCCACCGCTCTATCAATCACAACCAAACGACAGCAGTTCGCGCAGCATTGGCTCGTACATCATGTGGATGGGGATTGTTGCCGATTGCGTGACCAGCGCCATTTTCCTGACGGCGATGGCTCCAAATTTGCTGTTAATTGGACTGATGAAAAGCGCATCTAACGCCACGCTGAGCTGGGGCGACTGGTTCCTCGGGATGTTGCCGCTCAGTATTTTACTGGTTCTGCTGGTTCCCTGGCTGGCTTACGTGCTGTACCCGCCGATACTGAAGTCTGGCGATCAGGTGCCGCGCTGGGCAGAGACGGAACTGCAGGCAATGGGCCCGCTCTGTTCGCGTGAAAAACGGATGCTGGGGCTGATGGTAGGCGCACTGGTGCTGTGGATTTTTGGCGGTGATTATATCGATGCCGCGATGGTCGGTTACAGCGTGGTGGCGCTGATGCTGCTTCTGCGCATTATCTGCTGGGACGACATTGTCAGTAATAAAGCGGCGTGGAACGTTTTCTTCTGGCTGGCCTCGCTTATCACCCTCGCTACCGGACTCAACAACACCGGTTTTATTAGCTGGTTTGGCAAACTGTTAGCAGGCAGCTTAAGCGGTTATTCGCCAACGATAGTGATGGTGGCGTTGATTGTGGTCTTTTATCTGCTGCGCTACTTTTTTGCCAGCGCCACAGCGTATACCTCCGCTCTCGCACCGATGATGATTGCCGCCGCGCTGGCGATGCCGGAAATCCCGCTGCCGGTGTTCTGCCTGATGGTTGGTGCGGCAATTGGTCTGGGGAGCATTCTTACACCATACGCCACCGGACCCAGTCCGATTTACTACGGTAGTGGTTATCTGCCAACGGTGGATTACTGGCGACTGGGGGCAATTTTTGGGCTGATATTCCTCGTGTTGCTGGTGATTACCGGCTTACTGTGGATGCCCATGGTGTTGCTTTAAGTGAGGACGGTGCCGGAAATTGCTCTCCGGCACCTAATAGTTTTACGCGGCCGGTAACTCTGCCAGCGGCCAGCGCGGACGCACGCTAACGCCGAGATCCGCCGTCGCGCCTGCTTTAAACCGCACCATTCCGGCATAGGCGATCATCGCACCGTTATCAGTGCAAAATTCCGGACGCGCGTAGAACACTTCGCCACGACGCTTTTTCATCATTTCAGCCAGCTTCGCCCGCAGTGTGCGGTTAGCACTCACGCCGCCTGCCATGACCAGTCGCTTAAAGCCCGTCTGATCCAGTGCTCGCTTACACTTAATCATCAACGTATCGACCACTGCATCTTCAAAGGCGCGGGCGATATCGGCACGCGTCTGATCGTCAGTGCCGTTGTCACGTATGGTATTTGCCGCGAAGGTTTTCAGACCAGAAAAGCTGAAATCCAGCCCCGGACGGTCGGTCATCGGGCGCGGGAAGACAAAGCGCCCGGCAGTACCCTGAGCCGCCATTTTCGACAGTAATGGCCCGCCAGGATAATCCAGCCCCAGCAGCTTCGCGGTTTTATCAAACGCTTCACCAGCCGCATCATCGATAGACTCTCCGAGCAGCTCGTACTGACCAATGCCAGTCACGCTGATTAACTGCGTATGACCGCCGGAAACCAGCAGCGCGACAAACGGAAATTCCGGTGGGTTATCTTCCAGCATCGGCGCTAACAGATGTCCTTCCATATGATGTACCGGGATTGCCGGAACGTCCCAGGCAAACGCCAGAGAACGCCCCACGGTCGCGCCAACCAGCAGTGCGCCGACTAATCCTGGGCCTGCGGTATAGGCCACAGCATCAATGTCTTTTGCCGTTAAACCAGACTCCTTTAGCGCCTCCTGGATCAACGGTACGGTTTTACGCACGTGATCGCGGGAGGCCAGTTCAGGCACGACGCCGCCGTAGTCAGCGTGCAATTTCACCTGACTATACAATTGGTTGGCTAACAAACCTTTTTCATCGTCGTAAATGGCGATGCCGGTTTCATCGCAGGAAGTTTCAATACCCAGTACACGCATGACTTGTTTTACCTCGCTTTATTACCGCGCAGTGTAGGACCAATGCGGGTTGATGTAAAACTTTGTTCGCCCCTGGAGAAAGCCTCGTGTATACTCCTCACCCTTATAAAAGTCCCTTTCAAAAAAGGCCGCGGTGCTTTACAAAGCAGCAGCAATTGCAGTAAAATTCCGCACCATTTTGAAATAAGCTGGCGTTGATGCCAGCGGCAAACCGAATTAATCAAAGGTGAGAGGCACATGCCGGTAATTAAAGTACGTGAAAACGAGCCGTTCGACGTAGCTCTGCGTCGCTTCAAGCGTTCCTGCGAAAAAGCAGGTGTTCTGGCGGAAGTTCGTCGTCGTGAGTTCTATGAAAAACCGACTACCGAACGTAAGCGCGCTAAAGCTTCTGCAGTGAAACGTCACGCGAAGAAACTGGCTCGCGAAAACGCACGCCGCACTCGTCTGTACTAATTCCCCGAGAGCGTTGCTCTCCGATCAGACCGAGTTGTAGTTGTAAGGCCGTGCTTCCGAAAGGAATGCGCGGCTTATTTTCGTTTATGAATTGCTAAAAATCGGGGCCTATGGCTGGACGAATCCCACGCGTATTCATTAATGATCTGCTGGCACGCACTGACATCGTCGATCTGATCGATGCCCGTGTGAAGCTGAAAAAGCAGGGCAAGAATTTCCACGCGTGTTGTCCATTCCACAACGAGAAAACCCCGTCATTCACCGTTAACGGTGAGAAACAGTTTTACCACTGCTTTGGATGTGGCGCGCATGGCAACGCGATCGACTTCCTGATGAACTACGACAAGCTCGAGTTCGTCGAAACGGTCGAAGAGCTGGCAGCAATGCACAATCTTGAAGTGCCATTTGAAGCAGGCAGCGGCCCCAGCCAGATCGAACGCCATCAGCGGCAAACGCTTTATCAGTTGATGGACGGTCTGAATACGTTTTACCAACAATCTTTACAACAACCTGTTGCCACGTCTGCGCGCCAGTATCTGGAAAAACGCGGATTAAGCCACGAGGTTATCGCCCGCTTTGCGATTGGTTTTGCGCCCCCCGGCTGGGACAACGTCCTGAAGCGGTTTGGCGGCAATCCAGAAAATCGCCAGTCATTGGTTGATGCGGGCATGTTGGTCACTAACGATCAGGGTCGCAGTTACGATCGTTTCCGCGAGCGGGTGATGTTCCCCATTCGTGATAAACGCGGTCGGGTGATTGGTTTTGGCGGACGCGTGCTGGGCAACGATACCCCCAAATACCTGAACTCGCCGGAAACGGACATTTTCCATAAAGGCCGCCAGCTTTACGGTCTTTATGAAGCGCAGCAGGATAACGCTGAACCCAATCGTCTGCTTGTGGTCGAAGGCTATATGGACGTGGTGGCGCTGGCGCAATACGGCATTAATTACGCCGTTGCGTCGTTAGGTACGTCAACCACCGCCGATCACATACAACTGTTGTTCCGCGCGACCAACAATGTCATTTGCTGTTATGACGGCGACCGTGCAGGCCGCGATGCCGCCTGGCGAGCGCTGGAAACGGCGCTGCCTTACATGACAGACGGTCGTCAGCTACGCTTTATGTTTTTGCCTGATGGCGAAGACCCTGACACGCTGGTACGAAAAGAAGGTAAAGAAGCGTTTGAAGCGCGGATGGAGCAGGCGATGCCACTCTCCGCATTTCTGTTTAACAGTCTGATGCCGCAAGTTGATCTGAGTACCCCTGACGGGCGCGCACGTTTGAGTACGCTGGCACTGCCACTGATATCGCAAGTGCCGGGCGAAACGCTGCGAATATATCTACGTCAGGAATTAGGCAACAAATTAGGCATACTTGATGACAGCCAGCTTGAACGATTAATGCCAAAAGCGGCAGAGAGCGGCGTTTCTCGCCCTGTTCCGCAGCTAAAACGCACGACCATGCGTATACTTATAGGGTTGCTGGTGCAAAATCCAGAATTAGCGACGCTGGTCCCGCCGCTTGAGAATCTGGATGAAAATAAGCTCCCTGGACTTGGCTTATTCAGAGAACTAGTCAACACTTGTCTCTCCCAGCCAGGTCTGACCACCGGGCAACTTTTAGAGCACTATCGTGGTACAAATAATGCTGCCACCCTTGAAAAACTGTCGATGTGGGACGATATAGCAGATAAGAATATTGCTGAGCAAACCTTCACCGACTCACTCAACCATATGTTTGATTCGCTGCTTGAACTACGCCAGGAAGAGTTAATCGCTCGTGAGCGCACGCATGGTTTAAGCAACGAAGAACGCCTGGAGCTCTGGACATTAAACCAGGAGCTGGCGAAAAAGTGATTTAACGGCTTAAGTGCCGAAGAGCGATCGGGAAGCCCCCGACAGCCGCACTGAGAGGCAGCGGCAAATATATAAGTACGCCCTCGTAATTATCGTTGGCGGTAAACAACCGTTGGATTTCAGCGTTAACGGCTGAAGGACATCGGGTCAATCGCCCAACACCAACCTCATGAAATAAGTGTGGATACCGTCTTATGGAGCAAAACCCGCAGTCACAGCTGAAACTTCTTGTCACCCGTGGTAAGGAGCAAGGCTATCTGACCTATGCCGAGGTCAATGACCATCTGCCGGAAGATATCGTCGATTCAGATCAGATCGAAGACATCATCCAAATGATCAACGACATGGGCATTCAGGTGATGGAAGAAGCACCGGATGCCGATGATCTGATGCTGGCTGAAAACACCGCGGACGAAGATGCTGCCGAAGCCGCCGCGCAGGTGCTTTCCAGCGTGGAATCTGAAATCGGGCGCACGACTGACCCGGTACGCATGTACATGCGTGAAATGGGCACCGTTGAACTGTTGACCCGCGAAGGCGAAATTGACATCGCTAAGCGTATTGAAGACGGGATCAACCAGGTTCAATGCTCCGTTGCTGAATATCCGGAAGCGATCACCTATCTGCTGGAACAGTACGATCGTGTTGAAGCAGAAGAAGCGCGTCTGTCCGATCTGATCACCGGCTTTGTTGACCCGAACGCAGAAGAAGATTTGGCACCTACCGCCACTCACGTCGGTTCTGAGCTTTCCCAGGAAGATCTGGACGATGACGAAGATGAAGACGAAGAAGATGGTGACGACGATACCGCCGATGATGACAACAGCATCGACCCGGAACTGGCTCGCGAAAAATTTGCGGAACTGCGCGCTCAGTACATTGTAACGCGTGACACCATCAAAGCGAAAGGCCGCAGTCACGCTGCCGCTCAGGAAGAGATCCTGAAACTGTCTGAAGTATTCAAACAGTTCCGCCTGGTGCCGAAGCAGTTTGACTACCTGGTCAACAGCATGCGCGTCATGATGGACCGCGTTCGTACGCAAGAACGTCTGATCATGAAGCTCTGCGTTGAGCAGTGCAAAATGCCGAAGAAAAACTTCATTACCCTGTTTACCGGCAACGAAACCAGCGATACCTGGTTCAACGCGGCAATTGCGATGAACAAGCCGTGGTCGGAAAAACTGCACGATGTCTCTGAAGAAGTGCATCGCGCCCTGCAGAAACTGCAGCAGATTGAAGAAGAAACCGGCCTGACCATCGAGCAGGTTAAAGATATCAACCGTCGTATGTCCATCGGTGAAGCGAAAGCCCGCCGTGCGAAGAAAGAGATGGTTGAAGCGAACTTGCGTCTGGTTATTTCTATCGCTAAGAAATACACCAACCGTGGCTTGCAGTTCCTTGACCTGATTCAGGAAGGTAACATCGGTCTGATGAAAGCGGTTGATAAATTCGAATACCGCCGTGGTTACAAGTTCTCCACCTACGCAACCTGGTGGATCCGTCAGGCGATCACCCGTTCTATCGCGGATCAGGCGCGCACCATCCGTATTCCGGTGCATATGATTGAGACTATCAACAAGCTCAACCGTATTTCTCGCCAGATGCTGCAAGAGATGGGCCGTGAACCAACGCCGGAAGAACTGGCTGAACGCATGCTGATGCCGGAAGACAAGATCCGCAAAGTGCTGAAGATCGCCAAAGAGCCAATCTCCATGGAAACGCCGATCGGTGATGATGAAGATTCGCATCTGGGGGATTTCATCGAGGATACCACCCTCGAGCTGCCGCTGGATTCTGCGACCACCGAAAGCCTGCGTGCGGCAACGCACGACGTGCTGGCTGGCCTGACCGCGCGTGAAGCGAAAGTTCTGCGTATGCGTTTCGGTATCGATATGAACACCGACCACACGCTGGAAGAAGTGGGTAAACAGTTCGACGTTACCCGCGAACGTATCCGTCAGATCGAAGCGAAGGCGCTGCGCAAACTGCGTCACCCGAGCCGTTCTGAAGTGCTGCGTAGCTTCCTGGACGATTAATCGGTAGGCCGGATCAGGTGTTACGCCGCACCCGGCACTAGTCCCTCCGCACAAACGCCACCTTTTCGGTGGCGTTTTTTATCGCCCACGCACTACCAGCGCCTGGTCCAGCTCGCGATACGCTTCAACCAGTTTCTCCAGTGAAACGCGACTTAAACCGCTGGGATTTGGCAGCACCCAAATCTGCGTCGAACCAATGGTGAGAGTTTGTTTCCCCCACTGTGCACCGCGCTGGCTGAATCCCTGTTCATATGCTTGTTTGCCCAGAATCGCCAACGCCTGCGGCTGATAATCTTCAATTTTTTCAATCAGCTTACGCCCGCCTGCGTGTAGTTCTTGCTTTGAAACTTCATTGGCTTGCACCGTTGGACGGTCTACCAGTTTGGTGACGCCACAACGATAATCCAGCAGATGCTGTGCCTCCTGCGGCTTCAACTGACGGTCGGTAAACCCGGCCTGATATATCACCTTCCAGAAGCGATTTGCCGGATGAGCAAAGGGAAAACCAGTCCCGGCGGATGAAAGCCCAGGGTTGATACCGCAAAACACGACCCGTAACCCTGGAGCCAAAATATCCTCAACCATATTTACTCCTTTCTAACATCACCAGGAAAAGTATAACGGATTGAAAATACATTGTTTATAAAAACAGCAGGCGCGCGGTAATGGCTGGATTGCGACACGGAGTTACTTTATAATCCGCTACCATGGCCCCTTAGCTCAGTGGTTAGAGCAGGCGACTCATAATCGCTTGGTCGCTGGTTCAAGTCCAGCAGGGGCCACCAGATATAGCAAAGGCTGACGAGAAATCGTCAGCCTTTTTCTTTTTATATATCAGTTACTTTGCGTGCCAGTAAGCCGCTGCACGTACCCGCTGTGGGTCATACTGTTCCGCTTCAAAGCGGCGGCTTAAATTCTTAACGACTTTGCCTTCGCCGGTTATCCAGATGAAGTAATCATCGGCAGGGATTTGCATCTGCGCCAGACGCTCATCTACCGCCTGCTCATCATGTGCCAGCCATTCGATATTAAAACCATCAAGGTGCGCGAGATAATCCTGACAGGCGTTATCCCGCACGCTAACCAGCGCGCTAACTTGCGGTTTAACGGCAAGTTTGCTCAACGTTTCCAGGCGGCGGCGCAGTGCGGGCATTCCGGATTCATCGCAGACATACAGCTGATACGCGTAATCCTCTGGCACCACCAGCGAACCGCGCGGACCTGCCACCGTGAGTTTATCGCCCGGTTGCGCCTGCATCGCCCAGCCGCTGGCGACGCCACCGTCGTGAATAAAGAAATCAATCGCCAGTTCATGGCGTAGTTCGTCATACAGCGGCGTATAGTCACGCGACGGTGGGCGTGGTCCTTCCGGCCAGACGATGCCCTCTTCCGTTACCGTTGGCGGCACAAAGTGAGCATCAGATTGAGGAAAGAAGAGTTTGCTGTGATCGTCAAAGCCGCGCGATGTAAAACCGTCCAGCGCCTCGCCGCCAAGGACAATGCGCTGAAAACCGGCGCTAATACGCTCAGCGCGTAGCACAGTCAATTCACGGAAGCGCAGATCATTGCGAACGCGCTGCGGGTAGCGGGGGGAGTTATTCATTGTTATCGCCTTCGTGATAGTAATCAGATATATCTAAATAAATTTCGCAAATGATAATGATTGTTAATCATGATAAATGCAAGCGATTTGTAGAACTGATATATCTGAAGTATGAGAAGACATTCAGCGTCGTAGCAAGGCTGCTGGATGCGGCGTGAACGAATTATCCGGCCTGGATGTGAGGTGTATTCACGTTTAAAAATCATTTTTATACTTGCAAAAGCGCTCATATCAGATATAAATTAGATATATCTAATTAAGCAAAAGGAGGCTGATATGAGCTATCATCACGAAGGGTGTTGTAAACATGAAGGCCAGCCACGCCATGAAGGCTGCTGCAAAGGTGAGAAGTCAGAACATGAGCACTGCGGACACGGTCACCAGCATGAACACGGTCAATGCTGCGGTGGTCGCCACGGTCGCGGCGGCGGTCGTCGGCAGCGTTTCTTTGGTCACGGTGAATTGCGTCTGGTGATTCTGGATATTCTCTCGCGCGATGACAGCCACGGTTACGAGTTGATTAAAGCGATTGAAAATCTGACCCAGGGGAATTACACCCCAAGCCCGGGCGTCATCTACCCGACGCTGGATTTTCTGCAGGAGCAGTCGCTGATTACCATCCGCGAAGAGGAAGGTGGTAAGAAGCAGATTGCGCTGACCGAACAGGGCGCGCAGTGGCTGGAAGAAAACCGCGAACAGGTGGAGATGATTGAAGAACGCATCAAAGCGCGTTGCGTTGGCGCGGCGCTACGCCAGAACCCGCAAATGAAGCGGGCGCTGGATAATTTTAAAGCGGTGCTGGATTTACGCGTCAACCAGAGCGATATCACTGATGCACAAATAAAAAAGATCATTGCGGTGATCGACCGCGCCGCTTTTGATATTACGCAACTGGATTAATCGCCGCATCCGCCAGTGGCGCGGTGCAATTGCCGGATGCGACGCTTGACGCGCCTTATCCGGCCTACACCCGCTACACACCCCGTAGGCCTGATAAGATGCGCCAGCATCGCATCAGGCATTGTGCTCCAACCGCTGGATCCGGCATACCGATTAATGCAGCACCGTCACCGCGTCTTCCAGTCGGCTGGCGCGGTGTTTCACCATCGCCGACACCTGCGCACTCTCTTCCACTAACTCGGCGTTTTTCTGGGTGATGAGATTAAGCTCATCCACTGCACGGGTCAGGCTGGAAAGCCCATCGGCCTGTTCCAGCGTTGAATGGCTAATCTGAGCTATCAACTGGGTGACGTTTTTTACCTGCGCCACAATATCTTCCATCGTCCGTCCGGCGGCGTGTACCTGCTGCGAACCAGATTGCACCTTATCAGCACTGGCATCAATCAGCTTGCGAATATCGTTGGCAGCATTGGCGCTGCGGCTGGCTAAATGACGCACTTCCCCCGCCACCACTGCAAAACCTTTGCCCTGTTCGCCGGCACGCGCCGCTTCCACCGCCGCATTCAGGGCCAGAATATTGGTCTGAAACGCAATATCGTTAATCAGCGAAGTAATGGTGCCAATGCGCTGGGTACTGTCGGCAATATCGTCCATTGTCTTGATCACCGTAGTCATCGCCTCCCCGCCCTGCACTGCCGCATTACTGGCGGTGATAGAAAGTTTATCGGCAGCCGACGCCGTGGCAGAGTTCTGTTTCACCGACGCCGCCATTTGGTTCATGGTCGCCACCGTTTGCTGAACGTTATCAACTGTCTGCTGGGTATGTTCGTTCAGTTCATCGGTGCCTTTCGCCAGCGTCTCACTGCCATTTCTGACACTGGACACCTGGCTTGAGACATCGTTAATTAGCCAACGGCACATCAGGCCAAGCTGCCCTACCGCGCGTAATGTCAGCCCCAGCTCATCGCTGCGATTCAGATGCTCAACACTATTACGCTCTCCGGTCGCCACCTTCACTGCCTGACGGGCGACATTTTCTATCGGGCGGACAATCTGCCATTCAAAACAGGCGCTTGCCAACAATACCACTAACGCACAGAGGATATACGTCACCACCGGGGCAGCAACAAACCAAAGCATGACCGCCAGCAAGATAAACATCAGGGTCATCACGCCACGCGCCCGCCAGCGAAGCGGTAATGAAGGCAGTTTACCCAGCCAGCCTTTACGCACCACCAGGCCTTTATGAATACGCTTACTGGTACGTCCGGCGTTCAACGCTTTGTACAGCGGCTCCACCGCCGCGATCTCTTCATCCGTCGCCCGGGTACGAATCGACATATAGCCACTGATTTTTCCCTCGCGCACCATCGGTACCGCATTGGCCCGCACCCAATAATGGTCGCCATTTTTGCGGCGATTTTTCACGATGCCGCTCCAGGGCTCCCCTTTTTTCAGGGTGAACCACATATCCGCAAACGCCGCTTTTGGCATATCCGGGTGACGCACCATGTTGTGCGGTTGACCCTGTAACTCCTGCAAGGTATAGCCGCTCACCTGCACAAAAGTGTCATTAGCATGAGTGATATAGCTTTGCAGATCGGTAGTGGACATCAGAGTGGTGTCGTCCGCCAGCGGGGTATTTTGCTGGGTGACATACGGATGAGAAGACATGTTCGCGTCCTGTGCAGGTTATATGGTTGTTAACTTCTTGTCAGAGTTTATGTCGGCCCCGCTGCGGTTATCTTTAACCAATTAATTTGATTTAGATCGCAATTTGCGATTAAAGCACAAATCTAATTCCTTGATTTAAAATACTTTCACTCTGTTACTATACGAAAACGTTAATTATCTTGCCCAAAAATCAGGCAATTATTGCCCTGAAAGCGTGCATTTGCGCAGCAATCATCAAATCCATACCCGACAAAAACCGTGCAAAATAACAGCAAATGTTAGCAAATAGCATTAAATATTGCGCAAATGATAACCATGTTTGTGTTTATCCCGATTTTCGCGATCGCAGCCGGAGTGGCGCAATCCCTGCAATACTTAAATCGGTATCATGTGATACGCGAGCCTCCGGAGCATATTTTGAACAGGTTACCTTCGAGCGCATCAGCTTTAGCGTGCAGCGCCCACGCCCTGAATCTCATTGAAAAGCGAACGTTGGATCATGAGGAGATGAAAGCACTTAACCGGGAGGTGATTGAATACTTCAAAGAGCATGTCAATCCGGGGTTTTTAGAGTATCGCAAATCTGTTACCGCCGGCGGGGATTACGGAGCCGTAGAGTGGCAAGCGGGAGGTTTAAATACGCTTGTCGACACCCAGGGACAGGAGTTTATCGACTGCCTGGGAGGTTTTGGAATTTTCAACGTGGGGCACCGTAATCCAGTTGTGGTTTCCGCCGTACAGAATCAACTTGCGAAACAACCGCTTCACAGCCAGGAGCTGCTTGATCCGTTACGGGCGATGCTGGCGAAAACCCTTGCGGCGCTAACGCCCGGTAAACTGAAATACAGCTTCTTCTGTAATAGCGGCACCGAATCCGTTGAAGCGGCGCTGAAGCTGGCGAAGGCTTATCAGTCACCGCGCGGCAAGTTTACTTTTATTGCCACCAGCGGCGCGTTCCACGGTAAATCACTTGGCGCGCTGTCGGCCACGGCGAAATCGACCTTCCGCAAACCTTTTATGCCACTGCTGCCAGGGTTTCGTCATGTACCGTTTGGCAATATCGAAGCCATGCGCACGGCTCTTAACGAGTGCAAAAAAACCGGTGATGATGTTGCTGCGGTGATCCTCGAACCGATTCAGGGCGAAGGTGGCGTAATTCTGCCGCCGCCAGGCTATCTCACCGCCGTGCGTAAGCTGTGCGATGAGTTCGGCGCACTGATGATCCTCGATGAAGTACAAACGGGCATGGGGCGCACGGGCAAGATGTTCGCCTGCGAGCATGAGAACGTACAGCCGGATATCCTTTGTCTGGCAAAAGCCCTCGGCGGCGGCGTGATGCCGATTGGCGCAACCATCGCCACTGAAGAGGTATTCTCTGTCCTGTTCGACAATCCGTTCCTGCACACTACCACCTTTGGCGGCAACCCGCTGGCCTGTGCGGCGGCGCTGGCGACCATCAATGTGTTGCTGGAGCAGAACTTACCGGCTCAGGCTGAACAAAAAGGCGATATGTTGCTGGACGGTTTTCGTCAACTGGCGCGGGAATATCCCGATCTGGTACAGGAAGCGCGTGGTAAAGGGATGTTGATGGCGATTGAGTTTGTTGATAACGAAATCGGCTATAACTTTGCCAGCGAGATGTTCCGCCAGCGCGTACTGGTGGCCGGAACACTCAACAACGCTAAAACGATCCGCATTGAACCGCCACTGACACTGACCATTGAACAGTGTGAACTGGTGATCAAAGCGGCGCGTAAGGCGCTGGCGGCCATGCGAGTCAGTGTCGAAGAAGCGTAATATCAAATCGGATGGCGATACGACGTCGCCATCCGATCTTTTTATACGATACGTACGCCCGCAGGCATCATCCGCTCCGGCGTTAACAGCACGCTTTCACTGCCGTCATCGGTTTCCGCACACAACAGCATGCATTCCGACGTTTCACCGCGCATTTTCGCTTTTTGCAGATTGCATAAGACCACCACTGTTTTTCCCATCAGCTCTTCTTCGCTGTAGTACGGCACCAGACTGGTCACGGTTTGCAGAGTTTTTTCCCCCACATCAACCTGTACGATGTACAGCTTGTCGGCGTTTTCATGGCGTTTCACTTCCACAATCTTTCCGACGCGCATTTCCAGACGTGCAAAATCAGCGTAAGCCACGGTTTCCATTGCTTCCTCCTTTCGAGTAAAATTTTACTAAACTATAGCAAAAATTTTTCTCAATCCTGTAGGCTAAAAATGGAGAATGCAGGCGTGATCACATTCGCAAGCCGCTGTGTTACCGTTACAGCGTCAAAGAAACGCGCTTTATTTACTGAAAACAGGTGACCCGATAAGCACTTCCTCTACAATGGGGGCGCACATCAGGGAAAGTAAAAAAGGTAAACATGGCAACACTAAAAGACATCGCAATCGAAGCTGGCGTATCCCTGGCGACAGTATCCAGGGTCTTGAATGACGATCCGACATTGAATGTGAAAGAAGAGACGAAACATCGCATTCTCGAGATCGCCGAAAAGCTGGAGTACAAGACCAGTAGCGCCCGTAAACTCCAGACAGGCGCAGTCAACCAACACCATATTCTGGCTATCTACAGCTACCAACAGGAGCTGGAGATCAACGATCCTTACTATCTGGCGATCCGCCACGGCATTGAAACTCAGTGCGAAAAGCTGGCGATCGAACTGACCAACTGTTATGAACACAACGGCTTACCAGACATTAAAAACGTCACCGGTATTTTAATTGTCGGCAAACCCACGTCCGCCCTGCGCGCCGCCGCCTGTGCGTTGACCGACAATATCTGTTTTATCGACTTTCACGAACCCGGCAGCGGTTACGATGCGGTGGATATCGATCTGGCACGTATCAGTAAAGAAATCATCGATTTCTATATCAATCAGGGCGTTAATCGTATTGGTTTTATTGGCGGTGAAGACTTACCCGGCAAGGCGGATATTCGTGAGGTCGCCTTTGCGGAATATGGTCGTCTGAAACACGTGGTACGCGAAGAGGATATCTGGCGCGGCGGTTTTTCCAGTTCGTCGGGCTATGAACTGGCAAAACAGATGCTGGCGCGGGAAGACTATCCGAAGGCACTGTTTGTTGCTTCCGATTCCATTGCTATCGGCGTACTGCGGGCAATTCATGAACGTGGCCTGAACATCCCACAGGATATTTCGCTTATCAGCGTTAACGATATCCCCACCGCGCGATTTACCTTTCCGCCGCTCTCCACCGTGCGCATCCATTCCGAAATGATGGGAAGTCAGGGCGTTAACCTAGTGTATGAAAAAGCCCGCGATGGTCGCGCGCTGCCGCTGTTGGTCTTCGTTCCCAGCAAATTAAAACTGCGCGGCACGACCCGTTAAATCCCCTTGCACGCTGTCCGGCAATCGTTTTTGCCGGACAGTGCTGCCGTTTATTTTCGTGATCCAGTTAAAGTAAATGCATTTATCCGCTACTTTTTAGTAAAATTTTTACTAAACTCCCCAGCAATTACACAAACTACCATCACCATGAATGGTTCCGATTTCTCTCTACCGGGAGGCCCTATGAATCGCTGGGAAAACATTCAGCTCACCCACGAAAACCGACTTGCGCCGCGTGCGTACTTTTTTTCATATGATTCTGTTGCGCAGGCTCGTACTTTTGCCCGTGAAACCAGCAGCCTGTTTCTGCTCTTAAGCGGTCAGTGGAATTTCCACTTTTTTGACCATCCGCTGCAAGTGCCAGAAGCCTTCACCTCTGAGTTAATGGCTGACTGGGGGCATATTACCGTCCCCGCCATGTGGCAAATGGAAGGTCACGGCAAACTGCAATATACCGACGAAGGTTTTCCGTTCCCCATCGATGTGCCGTTTGTCCCCAGCGATAACCCAACCGGTGCCTATCAACGTATTTTCACCCTCAGCGACGGCTGGCAGGGTAAACAGACGCTGATTAAATTTGACGGCGTCGAAACCTATTTTGAAGTCTACGTTAACGGTCAGTATGTGGGGTTCAGCAAGGGCAGTCGCCTGACCGCAGAGTTTGACATCAGCGCGATGGTTAAAACCGGCGACAACCTGTTGTGTGTGCGTGTGATGCAATGGGCGGACTCTACCTACGTGGAAGACCAGGATATGTGGTGGTCGGCGGGGATTTTCCGCGATGTTTATCTGATCGGAAAACAACTCACGCATATTAACGATTTCACCGTTCGTACCGACTTTGACGAAGCCTATTGCGATGCCACACTTTCCTGCGAAGTGGTGCTGGAAAATCTCGCCGCCTCCCCTGTCGTCACGACGCTGGAATATACCCTGTTTGATGGCGAACACGTGGTGCACAGCAGCGCCATTGATCATTTGGCAATTGAAAAACTGACCAGCGCCAGTTTTGCTTTTACTGTCGAACAGCCGCAGCAATGGTCAGCAGAATCCCCTTATCTTTACCATCTGGTCATGACGCTGAAAGACGCCGACGGCAACGTTCTGGAAGTGGTGCCACAACGCGTTGGCTTCCGTGATATCAAAGTGCGCGACGGTCTGTTCTGGATCAATAACCGTTATGTGATGCTGCATGGCGTCAACCGCCACGACAACGATCATCGCAAAGGCCGCGCCGTTGGGATGGATCGCGTCGAGAAAGATCTCCAGTTGATGAAGCAGCACAACATCAACTCCGTGCGTACCGCTCACTACCCGAACGATCCACGTTTTTACGAACTGTGCGATATCTACGGCCTGTTTGTGATGGCGGAAACCGACGTCGAATCGCACGGCTTTGCTAATGTCGGCGATATCAGCCGTATTACCGACGATCCGCAGTGGGAAAAAGTCTACGTCGAGCGCATTGTTCGCCATATTCACGCGCAGAAAAACCATCCGTCGATCATCATCTGGTCGCTGGGCAATGAATCCGGCTATGGCTGTAACATCCGCGCGATGTACCATGCGGCGAAGGCGCTGGATGACACGCGACTGGTGCATTACGAAGAAGATCGCGATGCTGAAGTGGTCGATATTATTTCCACCATGTACACCCGCGTGCCTCTGATGAATGAGTTTGGTGAATACCCGCATCCGAAGCCGCGCATCATCTGTGAATATGCTCATGCGATGGGGAACGGACCGGGCGGGCTGACGGAGTACCAGAACGTCTTCTATAAGCACGATTGCATTCAGGGACATTATGTCTGGGAATGGTGCGACCACGGGATCCAGGCGCAGGATGACAACGGCAACGTCTGGTACAAATTCGGCGGCGACTACGGCGACTATCCCAACAACTATAACTTCTGTCTTGATGGTTTGATCTATTCCGATCAGACGCCGGGACCAGGCCTGAAAGAGTACAAACAGGTTATTGCGCCGGTAAAAATCCACGCGCTGGATCTGACTCGCGGCGAGTTGAAAGTCGAAAATAAACTGTGGTTTACCACGCTTGATGACTACACCCTGCACGCAGAGGTGCGCGCCGAAGGTGAAACGCTCGCGACGCAACAGATTAAACTGCGCGACGTTGCGCCGAACAGCGAAGCCCCCTTACAGATCACGCTGCCGCAGCTGGACGCCCGCGAAGCGTTCCTCAACATTACGGTGACCAAAGATTCCCGCACCCGCTACAGCGAAGCCGGGCATTCTATCGCCACTTATCAGTTCCCGCTGAAGGAAAACACCGCGCAGCCTGTACCTTTCGCACCGAATAACGCCCGTCCGCTGACGCTGGAAGACGATCGTTTGAGCTGTACTGTTCGCGGCTACAACTTTGCGATCACCTTCTCAAAAACGAGTGGTAAACCGACATCCTGGCAAGTGAATGGCGAGTCGCTGCTGACCCGCGAGCCAAAGATCAACTTCTTCAAGCCGATGATCGACAACCATAAGCAGGAGTACGAAGGGCTGTGGCAGCCAAATCATTTGCAGATCATGCAGGAGCATCTGCGCGATTTTGTCGTTGAGCAAAGTGATGATGAAGTGTTGCTAGTCAGCCGCACGGTTATTGCCCCACCGGTGTTTGACTTCGGGATGCGCTGCACCTACATCTGGCGCATCGCTGCCGATGGCCAGGTTAATGTGGCGCTTTCCGGTGAACGTTATGGCGACTATCCGCACATCATTCCGTGCATCGGTTTCACCATGGGAATTAACGGCGAATACGACCAGGTGGCGTATTACGGACGTGGACCGGGCGAAAACTACGCCGACAGCCAGCAGGCTAACATCATTGATATCTGGCGCAGTACCGTCGATGCCATGTTCGAGAACTATCCCTTCCCGCAGAACAACGGCAACCGTCAGCATGTCCGCTGGACGGCACTGACTAATCGCCACGGCAACGGTCTGCTGGTGGTTCCGCAGCGACCAATTAACTTCAGCGCCTGGCACTATACCCAGGAAAACATCCACGCTGCACAGCACTGTAACGAGCTTCAGCGCAGTGATGACATCACCCTGAATCTCGACCACCAGTTGCTTGGCCTCGGCTCTAACTCCTGGGGCAGCGAGGTGCTGGACTCCTGGCGCGTCTGGTTCCGTGACTTCAGCTACGGCTTTACGTTGCTGCCGGTTTCTGGCGGAGAAGCTACCGCGCAAAGCCTGGCGTCGTATGAGTTCGGCGCAGGGTTCTTTTCCACGAATTTGCACAGCGAGAATAAGCAATGAGGATCATCGATAACTTAGAACAGTTCCGCCAGATTTACGCCTCTGGCAAGAAGTGGCAACGCTGCGTTGAAGCGATTGAAAATATCGACAACATTCAGCCTGGCGTCGCCCACTCCATCGGTGACTCATTGACTTACCGCGTGGAGACGGACTCCGCGACCGATGCGCTATTTACCGGGCATCGACGCTATTTTGAAGTGCATTACTACCTGCAAGGGCAGCAAAAAATTGAATATGCGCCGAAAGAGACATTACAGGTAGTGGAATATTATCGTGATGAAACTGACCGTGAATATTTAAAAGGCTGCGGAGAAACCGTAGAGGTCCACGAAGGGCAAATCGTTATTTGCGATATCCATGAAGCGTATCGGTTTATCTGCAATAACGCGGTCAAAAAAGTGGTTCTCAAAGTCACCATCGAAGATGGTTATTTCCATAACAAATAACAACTACGGCGGCAAAAGGAGTTTGCCGCCACTGCTACCCTACTCATTTTCGGAGATGTGTTATGTCTGATACCAAACGTAATACAATCGGCAAATTCGGCTTGCTCTCGCTGACTTTTGCCGCCGTTTACAGCTTTAACAACGTTATCAATAATAATATTGAGCTTGGACTGGCCTCGGCACCGATGTTTTTCCTCGCGACGATTTTTTATTTTATTCCCTTCTGTCTGATCATTGCAGAATTTGTTTCGTTAAATAAAAACTCAGAAGCCGGTGTCTACGCGTGGGTAAAAAGTTCGCTGGGCGGACGTTGGGCATTTATTACTGCCTATACCTACTGGTTCGTAAACCTGTTCTTTTTCACCTCGCTGTTACCGCGCGTTATTGCTTATGCTTCGTATGCCTTCCTCGGCTACGAATATATTATGACGCCGGTTGCCACCACCATTATCAGTATGGTGCTGTTCGCCTTCTCCACCTGGGTTTCTACCAATGGGGCGAAAATGCTGGGGCCAATTACCTCCGTCACTTCAACGCTGATGCTGCTGTTAACGCTCTCCTACATTTTACTGGCAGGTACGGCACTGGTTGGCGGCGTACAGCCTGCTGACCCCATCACTGTTGACGCGATGATCCCGAACTTCAACTGGGCGTTCCTCGGCGTGACCACCTGGATCTTTATGGCCGCAGGTGGCGCGGAGTCCGTCGCGGTGTACGTTAACGACGTCAAAGGCGGTTCGAAATCGTTCGTTAAAGTGATCATCCTCGCCGGGATTTTTATCGGCGTACTGTATTCCGTCTCCTCGGTGCTGATTAACGTCTTCGTCAGCAGCAAAGAGTTGAAATTTACTGGCGGATCGGTGCAGGTATTCCACGGCATGGCGGCGTATTTTGGTCTACCGGAAGCGTTGATGAATCGCTTTGTCGGTCTGGTGTCCTTTACCGCGATGTTCGGTTCCCTGCTGATGTGGACGGCAACGCCGGTGAAAATTTTCTTCTCCGAAATCCCGGAAGGCATCTTTGGTAAGAAAACCGTCGAACTGAACGAAAACGGCGTTCCGGCGCGCGCAGCGTGGATCCAGTTCCTGATCGTCATCCCGCTGATGATTATCCCGATGCTCGGTTCCAATACCGTGCAGGATCTGATGAATACTATTATTAATATGACTGCCGCAGCGTCCATGCTTCCGCCGTTATTCATCATGCTGGCTTACCTGAATTTACGCGCCAAATTAGATCACCTGCCACGCGATTTCCGTATGGGCTCCCGCCGCACCGGTATTATCGTTGTTTCAATGCTGATTGCGATATTTGCCGTAGGGTTTGTCGCTTCGACATTCCCGACTGGCGCGAATATTCTGACCATCATTTTTTATAACGTCGGCGGTATTGTTATCTTCCTCGGCTTTGCGTGGTGGAAATACAGTAAATATATAAAGG
Organism: Escherichia coli DSM 30083 = JCM 1649 = ATCC 11775; assembly: GCF_003697165.2. GTDB lineage: Bacteria > Pseudomonadota > Gammaproteobacteria > Enterobacterales > Enterobacteriaceae > Escherichia > Escherichia coli. The sequence goes on along the minus strand of NZ_CP033092.2, from coordinate 649,718 downwards.
GATTAACGGCTGAAGAGCGCCATATTGAAGCGACGCCAGCCAGAAATGTTGATTAAGCAAAATAATAAAAAATGAGCAGGCATTTTCCCTCTTCCTGGATGGGGAGAGGGAAAATAGTTTCTGCCTTTATATTTTTATAATTACAACGATAAAAGGCTGTACTTTTTCTTTAGCTCATGGATTAACACAATGAAATTAATCACTGCACCATGCAGAGCATTACTTGCGCTGCCGTTTTGCTACGCCTTTTCTGTGACCGCTGATGAAGCACGTCCGGCAGAACATGACGACACAAAAACCCCCGCAATGACCTCGACATCTTCTCCTTCATTTCGTTTTTACGGCGAATTAGGGGTTGGTGGGTATATGGATTTAGAGGGTGAGAATAAACATAAATACAGCGACGGCACCTATATTGAAGGTGGCCTGGAGATGAAGTACGGCTCCTGGTTCGGCCTGATTTACGGCGAAGGCTGGACCGTGCAGGCCGACCACGACGGTAATGCCTGGGTGCCTGACCATAGCTGGGGTGGTTTCGAAGGTGGGATTAACCGTTTCTATGGCGGTTATCGTACCAATGATGGCACCGAAATCATGCTCAGTCTGCGTCAGGATTCCTCGCTGGATGACCTGCAATGGTGGGGCGATTTCACGCCCGATCTGGGCTACGTCATTCCCAATACCCGCGACATTATGACTGCGCTGAAGGTACAGAACTTAAGCGGCAACTTTCGTTATAGCGTTACCGCCACACCTGCCGGACATCATGACGAAAGCAAAGCCTGGCTACATTTTGGCAAGTACGATCGCTACGACGACAAATACACCTATCCGGCAATGATGAACGGTTACATCCAGTATGACCTTGCAGAAGGTATCACCTGGATGAACGGTCTGGAAATCACCGACGGCACAGGCCAACTCTATCTCACGGGCCTGCTTACCCCTAACTTTGCCGCTCGCGCCTGGCACCATACCGGACGCGCCGACGGGCTGGACGTATCGGGAAGTGAAAGCGGGATGATGGTGAGCGCCATGTATGAAGCGTTAAAGGGCGTTTATCTCTCCACCGCTTACACCTACGCCAAACATCGCCCTGACCACGCTGACGATGAAACCACCTCTTTCATGCAGTTTGGTATCTGGTACGAATACGGCGGCGGACGTTTCGCAACGGCTTTTGATAGCCGCTTCTACATGAAAAATGCCTCTCACGATCCCAGCGACCAACTCTTCCTGATGCAATATTTTTACTGGTAATAAGGACAGTAATCTCATGAAAATAAAAACCATTTTAACGCCAGTAGCCTGTGCTCTGCTGATGAGCTTTTCCGCCCATGCCGCTAACGCTGACAATTATAAAAACGTGATTAACCGTACTGGCGCGCCGCAGTACATGAAGGATTACGATTACGACGATCACCAGCGTTTTAATCCGTTTTTCGATCTCGGAGCCTGGCATGGTCATCTGTTGCCAGACGGCCCGAACACTATGGGCGGCTTTCCTGGCGTTGCGCTGCTGACGGAAGAATACATCAACTTTATGGCCAGCAATTTCGATCGCCTGACCGTCTGGCAAGACGGCAAGAAAGTCGATTTCACGCTGGAGGCATACAGTATTCCCGGCGCGCTGGTGCAAAAGTTGATATCGAAAGATGTACAGGTCGAAATGATTCTGCGCTTCGCCACGCCGCGCACATCACTACTGGAAACCAAAATCACCAGCGATAAACCGCTGGATCTGGTGTGGGATGGCGAACTGCTGGAAAAACTGGAAGCGAAAGAAGGGAAACCGCTTTCCGATAAAACCATTGCTGGCGAATACCCTGACTATCAGCGCAAAATCAGCGCCACCCGTGATGGCCTGAAAGTCACCTTTGGCAAAGTGCGCGCCACCTGGGATCTGCTGACCTCCGGTGAATCAGAATATCAGGTGCATAAATCCCTGCCAGTGCAGACTGAAATCAACGGCAATCGCTTTACCAGTAAGGCGCATATCAACGGTTCGACGACGCTCTATACCACCTACTCCCATCTGCTGACCGCTCAGGAAGTTAGCAAAGAGCAAATGCAGATCCGCGATATTCTGGCGCGTCCGGCGTTTTATCTCACCGCCTCGCAGCAACGCTGGGAAGAGTATCTGAAGAAAGGGTTAACCAATCCGGATGCGACGCCGGAACAGACGCGCGTCGCGGTGAAAGCCATCGAAACGCTCAACGGTAACTGGCGATCGCCGGGCGGTGCGGTGAAATATAACACCGTCACGCCGTCGGTGACCGGGCGCTGGTTCTCCGGCAATCAGACCTGGCCGTGGGATACCTGGAAGCAGGCGTTTGCGATGGCGCATTTCAATCCGGATATCGCCAAAGAGAATATCCGCGCGGTCTTCTCCTGGCAGATCCAGCCAGGCGACAGCGTGCGTCCGCAGGATGTGGGCTTTGTCCCCGACCTGATTGCGTGGAACCTTAGCCCCGAGCGTGGCGGCGATGGCGGCAACTGGAACGAACGCAATACCAAGCCCAGCCTTGCCGCCTGGTCGGTGATGGAAGTGTACAACGTCACCCAGGATAAAACCTGGCTGGCAGAGATGTACCCGAAACTGGTGGCCTATCACGACTGGTGGTTACGTAACCGCGATCATAACGGCAACGGCGTGCCGGAATATGGCGCGACCCGCGACAAAGCCCACAACACCGAGAGCGGCGAGATGCTGTTTACGGTGAAAAAAGGCGACAAAGAAGAGACGCGGTCTGGGCTGAACAACTACGCCCGCGTGGTGGAGAAAGGCCAGTACGACAGTCTGGAAATTCCGGCACAGGTTGCCGCGTCGTGGGAATCGGGTCGTGATGATGCCGCCGTTTTTGGGTTTATCGACAAGGAACAGTTGGATAAATATGTCGCTAACGGCGGCAAACGTAGCGACTGGACGGTGAAATTCGCCGAGAACCGCAGTCAGGACGGAACGTTGCTGGGCTACTCGCTATTGCAGGAGTCGGTGGATCAGGCCAGCTATATGTACAGCGATAACCATTATCTGGCGGAGATGGCGACGATTCTCGGTAAGCCGGAAGAGGCCAAACGCTATCGTCAGTTAGCACAACAGCTCGCGGACTACATCAACACTTGTATGTTCGACCCGACTACACAGTTCTACTATGACGTGCGTATTGAAGATAAACCGCTGGCGAACGGCTGCGCGGGCAAACCGATTGTTGAGCGCGGTAAAGGGCCAGAAGGCTGGTCGCCGCTGTTTAACGGTGCGGCAACGCAGGCCAACGCCGACGCGGTGGTGAAGGTGATGCTCGATCCTAAAGAGTTCAACACCTTTGTACCGCTGGGAACGGCAGCGTTAACCAACCCGGCTTTTGGCGCTGATATCTACTGGCGCGGGCGCGTATGGGTAGATCAGTTCTGGTTTGGTCTGAAAGGAATGGAGCGTTACGGTTATCGTGATGATGCCCTGAAACTGGCGGATACGTTCTTCCAGCATGCCAAAGGATTAACCGCCGATGGCCCAATTCAGGAGAATTACAACCCGCTGACTGGCGCACAGCAAGGCGCACCAAATTTCTCCTGGAGTGCCGCGCATTTGTATATGTTGTATAACGATTTTTTCCGTAAGCAGTAATTTTTCCCGATGCCGGACGACTGTATTACCGCCGTCCGGCATGACGAACGGGCGTATTCTTTTTGAATCCCATCACAAACCCCGCACTCCCCTTTTCCCTTTTCTCCGGCGACGGCTAAATTAGAACTCATCCGACCACATAACAATTATTTTACATACTGGACAATTTTATGAGCTATCCGTCGCTGTTTGCCCCGCTGGATTTAGGTTTTACCACGTTAAAAAACCGCGTGTTGATGGGCTCAATGCACACCGGGCTGGAGGAATACCCGGACGGCGCTGAACGGCTGGCAGCGTTTTATGCCGAACGCGCCCGTCACGGCGTGGCGTTGATTGTCAGCGGCGGTATCGCACCAGATTTAACAGGCGTTGGCATGGAAGGCGGTGCAATGCTCAATGACGCCAACCAGATCCCACACCATCGCACCATTACCGAAGCCGTACATCAGGAAGGCGGCAAAATCGCCCTGCAAATTTTGCATACCGGGCGCTACAGCTACCAACCGCATCTGGTCGCACCCTCCGCATTGCAGGCCCCCATCAACCGTTTCGTTCCTCACGAACTCACCCATGAAGAGATCCTGCAACTGATCGACGATTTCGCCCACTGCGCGCAATTGGCACGGGAGGCAGGATACGACGGTGTAGAGGTGATGGGGTCCGAAGGGTATTTGATCAACGAATTTCTGACGCTGCGCACCAATCAGCGTAGTGACCAGTGGGGCGGCGATTACCGCAACCGGATGCGGTTTGCCGTAGAAGTAGTGGGTGCGGTGCGCGAACGTGTCGGCAACGACTTCATTATTATCTACCGTTTGTCGATGCTCGACCTGGTCGAAGGCGGCGGTACTTTTGCCGAAACGGTAGAGCTGGCGCAGGCCATTGAAGCGGCGGGCGCAACGATTATCAACACCGGCATTGGCTGGCATGAAGCACGTATTCCGACCATTGCCACGCCCGTGCCGCGCGGCGCATTTAGCTGGGTCACGCGCAAACTGAAAGGCCACGTTTCGCTGCCGCTGGTGACCACCAACCGGATTAACGATCCGCAGGTTGCCGACGACATTCTCTCGCGCGGTGATGCGGACATGGTATCGATGGCGCGACCGTTTCTCGCTGATGCGGAGCTGCTGTCAAAAGCGCAATCGGGACGAGCCGATGAGATCAACACTTGTATTGGCTGCAACCAGGCCTGTCTCGATCAGATCTTCGTTGGCAAAGTCACCTCGTGCCTGGTGAATCCTCGCGCCTGCCATGAAACCAAAATGCCAATCCTTCCGGCCGTGCAGAAAAAAAATCTGGCGGTGGTCGGTGCGGGACCTGCTGGGCTGGCGTTTGCCATTAACGCGGCGGCGCGTGGGCATCAGGTAACATTGTTTGATGCGCACAGCGAGATCGGCGGGCAGTTTAATATCGCCAAACAGATCCCCGGCAAAGAGGAGTTTTACGAAACGCTGCGCTATTACCGCCGGATGATCGAAGTGACGGGTGTGACACTGAAACTTAATCACACCGTGACCGCAGATCAGTTAAAGGCGTTCGATGAAACGATCCTCGCCAGTGGGATCGTACCGCGCATTCCGCCCATCGACGGGATCGATCATCCGAAGGTGTTGAGTTATCTCGACGTACTGCGCGACAAAGCGCAGGTAGGCAACAAAGTTGCCATCATCGGTTGTGGCGGGATTGGTTTTGATACGGCGATGTATTTAAGTCAGCCGGGCGAATCCACCAGCCAGAATATCGCCGGGTTCTGTAATGAATGGGGGATCGACAGCAGCCTGCAACAGGCTGGTGGCTTAAGCCCGCAGGGAATGCAGATCCCGCGTAGCCCACGGCAGATTGTGATGCTCCAGCGCAAAGCCAGCAAACCGGGACAGGGGTTAGGCAAAACCACCGGCTGGATCCATCGCACCACCCTGCTCTCGCGCGGTGTGAAAATGATCCCAGGCGTAAGTTATCAGAAGATTGACGATGACGGGCTGCATGTGGTGATCAACGGCGAAACGCAGGTATTAGCAGTGGACAATGTGGTGATCTGCGCAGGGCAAGAGCCAAACCGCGCATTGGCGCAACCGCTGATTGATAGCGGGAAAACTGTGCATTTAATTGGCGGCTGCGATGTAGCTATGGAGCTGGACGCACGACGGGCAATTGCCCAGGGAACACGGCTGGCGCTGGAGATTTAAATTGTGCATTGAAGTGCCGGATGCGACGCTTGCCGCGTCTTATCCGACCTGGGGGTAATGTGCTGAACGTATGCCAGATAAGGCGTTTACGCCTTATCTGGCAGGTAGCTGCCAATCTTACCGACGACGCCCCAGCTTCACTGCTTTCAGCACCACAAATTTATTATTCGTGGCGATGGTGGTGCAGTTGCCGAAAATCTTCTTCAGTTTATGGAAGTAATCCAGGTGACGGTTGGCAACGATATACAGCTCGCCGTTGATTTTCAGGCAGCGGCGGGCATGGTGGAACATCTCCCAGGCGACGTTATCGGTCAGCGCATGTTGCTGATGAAACGGCGGGTTGCAGAGCACAGCATTAAAACGGAAAGGCTCCACGCCGGAGAGCGCGTTGTTGATCATAAACTCGCAGCGATCCAACGCCTCGGGCATGTTGGTTTCAACGTTCAAACGGCTGGAAGCAACCGCCATCGGCGATTCATCGACAAACACCACTTTCGCCTGCGGGTTTTTATCAAGCAGCGTCAGACCAATAACGCCATTACCGCAGCCGAGATCGACAATCTCACCCTCGAGATTCTCTGGCAGATGTTGCATAAAGAAGCGCGCGCCAATATCCAGCCCGGTGCGGGAGAAGACATTCGCATGGTTGTGGATAGTCCAGTCAGTACCTTCCAGTTTCCAGCTAACGGTCTGCGGCGCATCGGCCAGCGGCGGCTCGTTGAAAGTACAGTTAATTAAGCGTGCCTTCTTCCATGCCAGCGTGGTGGTAGTCGGGCCGAGCACTTTTTCGAACAGTTCCAGCGTGGAAGTGTGGATGTCACGGGCTTTGGCACCGGCAATAATACGTGTATCCGGCGTGACCACTTTGCGCAGCGCACGCAGTTGTTGTTCCAGCAATGCCAGTGTTTTCGGTACTTTGATCAGTACCACGCCCGGCTGTTGCGGGTAGTCGGCGGTGCTGTCGAGAAACTTCACGCTCGATTCATCAATCCCGTTGAGGCGTAAATTCTCGCGCGTGGCCAGTTCACTGATGTATGAGTCGCCAATGCTGTACGGCTTATGTTCCGCCAGCGCACAACTTAACGCACCAAAGGCATCATTCAGGATCAACACCGGGCCGCGGATTTCTGTGTCGTCCAACTGTTGCAGCAAATATTCATCCGCCGCTTCCCACGCCTGTAGCGGGTTAACGTCATCCGTCGCCGGAAAACGTTGTAGTGTCAGTGAACGGAAACCGTTGTCTAAGTGGCTCATCGGCCCTCCTGAATGATAAAATTTCGACGTTGCCCCTGAAAAGGGTGCGTGAGTATACCCTTTTTCTCTTTTTCGTGGGCGGTTATGAGCAATCTTACTTATCTTCAGGGTTATCCCGAGCAGCTACTTTCCCAGGTGCGAACGCTGATTAACGAACAGCGTCTGGGCGATGTGCTGGCAAAACGTTATCCGGGAACACACGACTACGCCACCGATAAAGCCCTCTGGCAATATACCCAGGATCTTAAAAATCAGTTTCTGCGCAATGCCCCGCCGATCAATAAAGTGATGTATGACAATAAGATCCACGTGCTGAAAAACGCGCTCGGATTACATACTGCCGTTTCGCGTGTGCAGGGCGGCAAGCTGAAAGCAAAAGCAGAGATCCGCGTCGCTACCGTGTTTCGCAACGCGCCGGAACCGTTTTTGCGCATGATCGTGGTGCACGAGCTGGCGCACCTGAAGGAGAAAGAGCATAACAAAGCGTTTTACCAGTTGTGCTGCCATATGGAGCCGCAGTACCACCAGCTTGAGTTCGACACCCGGCTGTGGCTAACGCAGTTGTCGCTTGGGCAGGACAAAATCTGAAAATGATGTCAGGCGTTATTTTTTCCTCCTTTAGCGCCTAAAATCGACCTCCCCCCTTTCGTTAAGGATAACGACCATGCTGCGCGCCTTTGCCCGCCTTCTTCTCCGTATTTGTTTTTCTCGCCGGACTCTAAAGCTTGGCTGTTTATTGTTGCTTATAGCAGGAGCGACCATTTTTATTGCCGATCGCGTTATGGTCAACGCCAGCAAGCAGCTGACCTGGAGCGATGTCAACGCCGTTCCGGCGCGGAACGTGGGTTTATTGCTGGGGGCGAGGCCGGGTAATCGCTACTTTACCCGACGTATTGATACCGCAGCAGCGTTGTACCACGCCGGAAAAGTGAAATGGCTATTGGTGAGCGGCGATAATGGACGTAAAAATTACGATGAAGCGTCAGGAATGCAGCAAGCCTTGATCGCTAAAGGCGTACCGGCAAAAGTGATCTTCTGCGACTATGCCGGATTCTCAACGCTTGATTCGGTGGTGCGTGCCAACAAGGTGTTTAGTGAAAATCATATCACCATTATCTCGCAAGAATTTCATAACCAACGCGCCATCTGGCTGGCAAAACAGTATGGTATCGATGCTATCGGTTTTAACGCGCCAGACCTCAATATGAAGCACGGTTTATATACTCAACTGCGGGAAAAACTTGCCAGAGTCAGCGCGGTGATTGATGCGAAAATCCTCCATCGCCAGCCGAAATATCTCGGGCCGTTGGTTATGATTGGGCCGTTTAGTGAGCATGGCTGTCCGGCGAAAGAATAATGCGTATCTGCGCACGTCGAAGATAAAAAAGGCGTGCTACAGTGACGAGAGAATCCCTTTATGGAGTATCCACGCGTTATGATACGTTTCGCTGTGATTGGTACGAACTGGATCACTCGCCAGTTCGTCGAGGCCGCCCATGAGAGCGGTAAATACAAGTTAACCGCCGTTTATTCCCGCAGTCTTGAACAGGCCCAGCACTTCGCCAATGATTTTTCTGTCGAGCATCTGTTTACGTCGCTGGAAGCGATGGCAGAAAGCGATGCCATTGACGCGGTGTATATTGCCAGCCCGAATTCCCTGCACTTTTCCCAGACACAACTTTTCCTTAGTCACAAAATTCATGTGATTTGCGAGAAACCGCTGGCGTCAAATCTGGCGGAAGTGGATGCCGCCATTGCCTGTGCGCGGGAAAATCAGGTGGTGCTGTTTGAGGCATTTAAAACGGCCTACCTGCCGAACTTTCATTTGCTGCGCCAGGCGCTGCCGAAAGTCGGCAAACTGCGTAAAGTCTTTTTCAACTATTGCCAGTATTCCTCGCGGTATCAGCGTTACCTGGACGGAGAGAATCCCAACACCTTTAATCCGACATTCTCTAACGGTTCAATTATGGATATCGGCTTTTACTGCCTGGCGTCGGCGGTGGCATTATTCGGTGAACCGAAAAGCGTGCAGGCAACCGCCAGTTTGCTGGCAAGCGGTGTGGATGCCCACGGCGTGGTGGTGATGGATTACGGTGATTTCAGCGTTACGTTGCAGCACTCAAAAGTGAGCGATTCTGTCCTGGCAAGCGAGATTCAGGGCGAAGCGGGATCGCTGGTGATTGAAAAACTGTCTGAATGCCAGAAAGTTTGCTTTGTACCGCGTGGCAGCCAGATGCAGGATCTCACCCAGCCACAGCATATTAATACCATGCTCTACGAAGCAGAGCTGTTCGCTACCCTGGTGGATGAGCATCTGGTGAATCATCCAGGGCTGGCGGTCAGTCGTATCACCGCCAAACTGCTGACTGAGATCCGCCGCCAGACTGGGGTGATTTTTCCGGCAGATAACGTAAAACTATAATTGCCAAAGTAAAACAGTGTAAAAGGTATGTAACAGACCATTGACTGACTGAATGGTCTGTCATACTTTGTTACCTGCAAAGGGGAGTAACTTCATTGTCGGTCGATCGTCATTACGATGTGTGAAAAACCACATCCGGTCACCGGGCAACCCGAAAGGAATACGCAGACGTATTCCTTTTTTGTTGTAAGTGAGACCTTGCCGGAAGGCGAGGTCTATGCATAAAAAGCAGCGGCTGATGTCTTCCGACGTTGGCCGTTTTTTTATGTGTAAGGAACTTCTATGAATACTGTCGGCACGCCGTTGCTATGGGGCGGATTCGCTGTTGTTGTCACCATTATGCTGGCTATCGACCTGTTGTTGCAGGGGCGTCGTGGGGCACATGCCATGACCATGAAACAGGCTGCGGCCTGGTCGCTGGTCTGGGTGACGCTGTCGTTACTGTTTAACGCCGCTTTCTGGTGGTATCTGGTGCAAACCGAAGGTCGCGCCGTTGCCGATCCACAGGCACTGGCCTTTCTCACGGGTTATCTGATTGAGAAATCGCTGGCGGTCGATAACGTCTTTGTCTGGCTGATGTTGTTCAGCTATTTCTCTGTTCCGGCGGCATTACAACGCCGCGTGCTGGTGTATGGCGTACTCGGGGCGATTGTTCTGCGTACCATCATGATCTTCACTGGTAGCTGGCTGATTTCACAGTTCGACTGGATCTTGTATATCTTCGGTGCCTTCCTGCTGTTTACCGGCGTGAAGATGGCGCTCGCCCATGAAGATGAATCAGGCATTGGCGACAAGCCGCTGGTGCGCTGGCTACGCGGTCATTTGCGCATGACCGACACCATCGACAACGAGCATTTCTTTGTGCGTAAGAATGGTTTGTTGTATGCCACGCCGCTGATGCTGGTGCTGATTCTGGTGGAGTTGAGCGACGTGATTTTCGCCGTGGATAGTATTCCGGCTATCTTCGCCGTGACCACCGATCCGTTTATTGTGCTGACCTCAAACCTGTTTGCGATCCTCGGCCTGCGTGCGATGTATTTCCTGCTGGCAGGTGTGGCAGAGCGTTTCTCGATGCTCAAATATGGTCTGGCGGTGATTCTGGTGTTTATCGGTATCAAGATGCTGATTGTCGACTTCTACCATATTCCGATCGCTGTCTCGCTGGGCGTGGTGTTTGGCATTCTGGTGATGACGTTTATTATCAACGCCTGGGTGAATTATCGGCATGATAAGCAGCGGGTAGAATAATTTTTAATCTGCCTAAGCCGTGTACTCTGTCATCAACATGAGCACCGTTTTCTCCCTCTCCCCAAAAGGGGCGAGGGGACTGACCGAGTACTTTTTTGACGTTGTCATCAGTCTGGAAGCCGCACGTTGGGCTTTATTTTCATGTCAAACAAATGTAACCATTAAGTTGCGAAATATGACTTCTCTTTAAAATCCAGCATATTTCGCTTCCCGAAGCTGTAACTTTCCTTATACTCGACCTTGCAAACACTTTGTTACATCCTGAAAGATGCGTCGACAGAACGCACCAGGGATGTGCGACAACACAATGAAAGGATCGAAAAATGACTACGCAACATTCACCGGGGCTATTCCGGCGTCTGGCTCATGGCAGCCTGGTAAAACAAATCCTGGCCGGCCTTATTCTGGGGATTCTTCTGGCATGGATCTCAAAACCCGCGGCGGAAGCTGTTGGTCTGTTAGGTACTTTGTTCGTCGGCGCACTGAAAGCCGTTGCCCCCATCCTGGTGTTGATGCTGGTAATGGCATCTATTGCTAACCACCAGCACGGGCAGAAAACCAATATCCGCCCTATTTTGTTCCTCTATCTGCTGGGCACCTTCTCTGCTGCTCTGGCCGCAGTAATCTTCAGTTTTGCCTTCCCTTCTACCCTGCACTTGTCCAGTAGCGCGGGTGATATTTCGCCGCCGTCAGGCATTGTAGAAGTGATGCGCGGGCTGGTAATGAGCATGGTTTCCAACCCCATTGACGCGCTGCTGAAAGGTAACTATATCGGGATCCTGGTGTGGGCAATTGGCCTCGGTTTCGCACTGCGTCACGGTAACGAAACCACCAAAAACCTGGTCAACGATATGTCGAATGCCGTTACCTTTATGGTGAAACTGGTGATTCACTTCGCACCGATCGGTATTTTTGGTCTGGTTTCTTCTACCCTGGCAACCACCGGTTTCTCCACGCTGTGGGGCTACGCGCAACTGCTGGTGGTACTGGTTGGCTGTATGCTGCTGGTGGCGCTGGTGGTTAACCCACTGCTGGTATGGTGGAAAATTCGTCGTAACCCGTTCCCGCTGGTGCTGCTGTGCCTGCGCGAAAGCGGCGTGTATGCCTTCTTCACCCGCAGCTCTGCGGCGAACATTCCGGTGAATATGGCGCTGTGTGAAAAGCTGAATCTGGATCGCGATACCTATTCCGTTTCTATTCCGCTGGGAGCCACCATCAATATGGCGGGCGCAGCAATCACCATTACCGTGTTGACGCTGGCTGCGGTTAATACGCTGGGTATTCCGGTTGATCTGCCCACAGCGCTGCTGTTGAGCGTAGTGGCTTCTCTGTGTGCCTGTGGCGCATCCGGCGTGGCGGGGGGGTCTCTGTTGCTGATCCCACTGGCCTGTAATATGTTCGGTATTTCGAACGATATCGCCATGCAGGTGGTTGCTGTCGGCTTTATTATCGGCGTATTGCAGGACTCCTGTGAAACCGCGCTGAACTCGTCAACTGACGTGCTGTTCACTGCGGCAGCTTGCCAGGCGGAAGACGATCGTCTGGCAAATAGCGCCCTGCGTAACTAATACTTAGCCCCTTTCGTCTACGGCGGAAGGGGTTTTCTCCACTTTAAACGGATCAATTCCCCTTCTCTGCATACGCCAGAAACGAATGATATTCAGGCCATTCATCAGCAGAAAACTGCCTTCAATCATCGTGCCGCCTATCGACCCCGCCCAGAAGTTGTGAATCACCCAGCAACACGTTGAAAACCACATTACGCAGCGCATGGTCAGCCCTTTACAGCGGAACAGCGCCCAGGTACTGACAATCGTGCCGATTACCGGCAATAGTTCGACAGGATGATGGAACTTCGCGAGGCCAATTCCGCCAGTCAGCACAATAAAAATCGCCATTACCCATAAGCTGCGCGTGCGTAAGGTAATCAATGTACGAATGGCATTAAGGATGGCACTGGCACCGGCAGGATAGGTGCCCAGAAGAAAAAAATGTACGCCAATAACGGCGCTATAGACCGAAAGTTGCTTTTTGAAGCGACGTTCGTCACGATTGAAAAATGTTGTGATACCAATCAGAAAGGCGATGACACCCACGCCCTGGGCCAGCCAATACGCGGTCATGATAAATCCTTAGCAGGTATGGAAAAGCAAACGGCGCTTCACATTATGAAACGCCGTTTTTTATTAACAACTCATTTCGACTTTATAGCGTTACGCCGCTTTTGAAGATCGCCAGTTCGCGGAAGTCGTTACGCTCGTTGCAGGTTTGTTTACCATTGGCAAACTCAACGATGGTGTCGATAAATTCTTCCAGCAACTGCGGCATCGCTTTACCGTGGATCAGCTGACCCGCGTCAAAGTCGATCCAGTGTTTTTTCTTCGCCGCCAGTTCACTGTTGGTGGCGATTTTCACCGTCGGCACAAATCCACCATACGGCGTACCACGACCAGTACTGAACAGCACCATATGGCAGCCCGCACCCGCCAGGGCGCTGGTCGCTACGGCATCGTTACCCGGCGCACTTAACAAGTTCAGCCCCGGCGTTTTCAGACGCTCGCCGTAACGCAGCACGTCAACCACGACACTGGTACCCGCTTTCTGGGTACAGCCAAGTGATTTGTCTTCCAGCGTGGTGATACCGCCTGCTTTGTTCCCCGGTGATGGGTTTTCGTAGATCGGCTGGTCATGGGCAATAAAGTACTGCTTGAAGTCATTGACCATGGTGACCAGTTTTTCAAACGTTGCTTCGTCGCGACAATGGTCCATCAGCAACTGCTCTGCGCCAAACATCTCCGGCACTTCGGTCAGTACGGTAGTACCGCCGTTAGCAATCACGTAGTCAGAGAAACGCCCCAGCATCGGGTTAGCAGTAATACCAGAAAGACCGTCAGAACCACCGCACTCCAGACCAAACTTCAGTTCGCTGAGTTTGCCCGGCTCGCGTTTATCGTTGCGCATCACGCTATACAGCTGATGCAAATGCGCGATCCCGGCCTCGATTTCATCATCCTGCTGTTGGCAGATCATGAAATGAACGCGTTCAGGATCGATATCGCCCAACGTTTCACGGAATGCGGCAACCTGGTTGTTTTCACAGCCCAGACCAATCACCAGCACTGCGCCCGCGTTCGGGTGGCGCACCATGTTTTGCAGCATGGTGCGAGTATTGATGTGATCGTCGCCCAGTTGTGAGCAGCCGTAGGTGTGGCTGAAGAGGAACACGCCGTCGGTACCTTCAGCGTTGTTGGTCTCTTTCAGGAAACGATTTTGGATCTGCCGCGCGATGCCGTTGACACAGCCCACGGTTGGCAGGATCCACAGCTCATTACGCACCCCGACATCGCCGTTAGCGCGACGATAGATCTGCACTTCACGATCTGCCGCTTGCGCAGGCAGATCCTGAAAATCAGGTTGATAGCGATACTGATCCAGATCGCTCAGATTCGTGCGCGTATTGTGGGCGTGAACGTGTTCCCCCGCTGCAATATCCGCCAATGCATAACCAATCGGCAGGCCATATTTAATGACGTTGGCCCCTTTTGCGATATCCGTTAACGCAAATTTATGTCCACGAGCAACATCCTGGCGCAGCGTAACAGTCTGGTTATCGACACTGACTTCTGTGCCTTCAGCCAAATCCGCTAAAGCAACCGCGACGTTATCCAGCGCATGGATCTTGATGTATTGCATATCAACCCCAGACCTTAGTTCAGTTCAATGGCGAAGTAGTCACGCGCATTGTTAAAGCAAATATTTTTCACCATCTCGCCCAGCAGGTTGATGTCCGCCGGTGCTTCGCCTGCTTCCACCCAGCGACCGATCATTTGGCACAGAATGCGGCGGAAGTATTCGTGACGGGTGTATGACAGGAAGCTACGGCTGTCAGTCAGCATGCCGACAAAGCGGCTCAGCAGACCGAGCTGCGCCAGTTGGGTCATCTGACGTTCCATACCGTCTTTCTGGTCGTTAAACCACCAGCCGGAACCGAACTGCATTTTGCCCGGCATACCTTCGCCCTGGAAGTTACCGATCATGGTGCCCAGCACTTCGTTATCGCGCGGGTTCAGGCAGTAGAGAATGGTTTTCGGCAGCAGGTTTTCTTCATTCTGCTTGCTCAGCAGCTTAGACAGCTCTTCCGCCATCGGACGGTCGTTGATGGAGTCAAAGCCGACATCCGGCCCCAGCAGTTTAAACTGACGCAGGTTGTTATTACGCAGTGCGCCAATGTGGTACTGCTGTACCCAGCCGCGACGTGCATATTCGGCACCAAGGAACACCAGCACCGCAGTTTTGAACTGTGCCACTTCGTGCTCGCTCAGGGTTTCGCCTGCCAGACGGCGCGCGAGGATGCTGTCCAGTTCCGCTTCGTTCGCTTCAGCAAACATCACCACATCCAGCGCGTGGTCAGACACTTTACAGCCGTGAGCGGCGAAGTGATCCAGACGTTTAGTCAGGGCAGTTTGCAGGTCAGCAAAGCGGCGAATGTCGGTATCGGAAACTTCGCCCAGCTTCGCCATGTAGTCGTTAAAGGTCGCCTGTTCAATGTTAAAGGCTTTGTCCGGACGCCAGCTCGGCAGCACTTTAATGGTGAAAGAGCCGTCTTTGGCGATCTCTGCGTGATGCTCCAGAGAATCGATCGGGTCATCGGTGGTGCCGACCATTTTCACGTTCATCTGCTGCATGATGCCGCGTGCAGAGAAATTATCCTGCGCCAGCAGTTCGTTACATTCGTTCCAGATTTCATCGGCAGTTGACGGAGAAAGCAATTTGCCAGTGATACCAAACGGACGACGCAGTTCGAGGTGCGTCCAGTGGTATAACGGGTTGCCGATAGTGTGCGGAACAGTCGCCGCCCAGGCGTCAAATTTTTCACGGTCAGACGCATCACCGGTGCACAGACGCTCGGCCACACCGTTGGTACGCATAGCGCGCCATTTGTAGTGATCGCCCTTCAACCAGATGTCATACAGGTTTTTAAAACGATAGTCTTCCGCAATCTGCTGCGGCGGCAAATGGCAATGGTAATCGAAAATCGGCTGGTCTTTTGCGTAGTCGTGATACAGACGGCGGGCAAATTCAGTATCTAACAGGAAATCTTCAGTCATAAACGGAGTCATTTTCGTCTTCCTCTCAACGAGTGAGCTAGCTTGCTTATGGTGCGATGCTGACAAAGTTATCACACCAATTTCCAGAGTCCGAAGATATTTTCGTGAGTTAGATCAATAAACGTAGTTAAAAAAATTACTCTCAAAGTGGTAAATCTCGCTGCAGGCCGCGCCAGTACTGGCCTCGCCGTCGTCAGGTAATGTCCCTACAAATATTCGCACATTTGTGATGGCTCTCACCTTTTAAAGTTGTATGACAAGTTATCTTTCTGCCGTCGCAAATCATAAGTCGACGGAATGCAAATTGCCGATTCATTCATTTGTTAGATGAATCGGGTTAACCGGTACGGAAGCCGAATTAGCACGAAACTTTCATGGCAACGTTCGGGGCGTGCCGGTTTTTTTTCGGTTACCCGGTCGTAACTAACATCTTCAGCCTCTGGCGGGATGATGGCCGCGCTTCCTGCGGATATAACAAAACGATGAGGTTTTACATGCGTAAAATTAAAGGGTTACGTTGGTATATGATCGCACTGGTGACGCTCGGCACCGTGCTTGGTTACCTGACGCGTAACACTGTGGCGGCAGCTGCGCCAACTCTGATGGAAGAGTTAAACATCTCCACCCAACAGTATTCCTATATCATCGCAGCGTATTCTGCTGCTTATACGGTCATGCAACCGGTAGCGGGTTATGTACTGGATGTGCTGGGTACGAAAATCGGTTATGCAATGTTTGCTGTACTGTGGGCCGTGTTCTGTGGTGCAACTGCGCTGGCAGGTAGTTGGGGTGGCCTGGCGGTTGCTCGTGGTGCGGTCGGTGCCGCGGAAGCCGCGATGATTCCGGCGGGTCTGAAAGCCAGCTCCGAATGGTTCCCGGCGAAAGAGCGTTCCATCGCGGTAGGTTACTTTAACGTAGGTTCTTCGATTGGTGCGATGATTGCGCCGCCGCTGGTGGTATGGGCAATCGTGATGCACAGCTGGCAGATGGCATTTATCATCTCCGGTGCGTTGAGCTTTATCTGGGCGATGGCATGGCTGATTTTCTATAAACATCCGCGCGACCAGAAACATCTGACCGATGAAGAACGCGACTACATTATTAATGGTCAGGAAGCCCAGCACCAGGTTGACACAGCGAAGAAAATGTCCGTTGGTCAGATCCTGCGCAACCGTCAGTTCTGGGGTATCGCGCTGCCGCGCTTCCTGGCAGAACCGGCATGGGGTACTTTTAACGCGTGGATCCCGCTGTTCATGTTTAAAGTTTACGGCTTTAACCTGAAAGAGATCGCGATGTTTGCCTGGATGCCGATGCTGTTTGCTGACCTCGGTTGTATCCTCGGTGGTTACCTGCCGCCGCTGTTCCAGCGTTGGTTTGGTGTGAACCTGATCGTTTCCCGTAAGATGGTCGTAACGCTGGGTGCGGTGCTGATGATTGGCCCGGGTATGATCGGTCTGTTCACCAACCCGTATGTCGCGATTATGCTGCTGTGTATCGGTGGTTTTGCTCACCAGGCACTGTCTGGCGCACTGATTACGCTCTCGTCTGACGTGTTCGGTCGTAACGAAGTGGCGACGGCGAACGGTTTAACCGGGATGTCCGCATGGCTGGCAAGTACGCTGTTTGCACTGGTAGTCGGTGCACTGGCTGACACCATCGGCTTCAGCCCGCTGTTCGCAGTTCTGGCAGTGTTCGACCTGTTAGGTGCGCTGGTTATCTGGACCGTGTTGCAGAACAAACCGGCGATTGAGGTGGCGCAGGAATCACATAACGATCCCGCACCGCAACATTAAGGCTTCGTGTAAGTTTTAGTTTCCCTTCAAAGCCGCCTTCTCAGGCGGCTTTTTCATCACTGCGAGTAGAGCTAAACTCGCAAAAGTGGTATAACAAATATAGTCTGCCGTATCATGCCTGGAGCGCATATGGAAATCACTGAACCACGCCGTTTGTATCAACAACTTGCCGCTGATCTGAAAGAGCGCATCGAACAGGGCGTCTATCTGGTGGGTGATAAACTGCCTGCCGAACGCTTTATTGCCGATGAAAAAAACGTCAGCCGCACCGTGGTTCGTGAAGCCATCATCATGCTGGAAGTTGAAGGCTATGTCGAAGTGCGTAAAGGTTCAGGTATTCATGTGGTTTCCAACCAGCCTCGCCATCAGCAGGCGGCTGACAATAATATGGAATTCGCCAATTACGGTCCGTTTGAGTTGCTCCAGGCTCGCCAGCTCATCGAAAGTAATATTGCCGAGTTCGCGGCAACTCAGGTAACGAAACAGGACATCATGAAATTGATGGCCATCCAGGAGCAGGCGCGCGGCGAACAATGCTTCCGTGATTCCGAGTGGGATTTGCAGTTCCATATTCAGGTAGCCCTGGCGACGCAGAACTCCGCCCTGGCGGCTATCGTTGAAAAAATGTGGACCCAGCGTAGTCATAACCCGTACTGGAAAAAACTGCACGAACACATTGATGCCCGTACCGTCGATAACTGGTGTGATGACCACGATCAAATCCTCAAGGCGCTGATTCGCAAAGATCCTCATGCTGCTAAGCTGGCAATGTGGCAGCACCTGGAAAACACCAAGATCATGTTATTTAACGAAACCAGCGACGATTTCGAGTTCAATGCCGACCGCTATCTGTTCGCCGAAAACCCGGTGGTGCATCTCGATACAGCCACCAGCGGCAGTAAATGAAATTCCTGTCCGACAGGCGCTACAGTGCGCCTGTTTGTCTCGTCGGTAAGCGAAAAGTATAAAGTGTCAGCCTGTGTAAATCCTCTCGCCTCCCTCCCCTGCATTCAGCAAAATCAGACTCCACGGACATGTAATTTTGATAACGAACAACGTTGACCTTTGTTACAATTAGATTCAATTTGAATTTATGCTTTTGAATGCTTTCTTATCTCACGATTTAACAGGGAATAGTTCAGGCTGTGTTGATGTATCAAACCCGCAGAACATACCAAGACAGCAATAACATTGCGGTAGTGCATCATTTAAAACCAGCGTGGCGTTAACCGATTCACCAGGAATAATGAATGGAACTTTTGACCCAATTGCTGCAAGCCCTGTGGGCGCAGGATTTTGAAACCCTGGCCAATCCGTCGATGATTGGCATGTTGTATTTTGTCTTGTTTGTCATTTTGTTCCTTGAAAACGGCTTGCTTCCGGCGGCCTTTTTACCGGGCGACAGTTTACTGGTACTGGTCGGCGTATTGATTGCGAAAGGCGCGATGGGCTATCCGCAAACGATTCTGCTGCTGACCGTTGCCGCCAGCCTCGGTTGCTGGGTCAGCTATATTCAGGGGCGATGGCTGGGCAATACCCGCACCGTACAAAACTGGCTATCTCATTTACCCGCGCATTATCATCAACGCGCACACCATCTTTTTCATAAACACGGTTTATCGGCGCTGTTAATTGGTCGCTTTATTGCGTTTGTCAGAACACTGCTGCCGACGATTGCCGGGTTATCAGGGCTGAATAACGCGCGCTTTCAGTTCTTCAACTGGATGAGTGGTCTGCTGTGGGTGTTGATCCTGACAACTCTGGGTTACATGCTCGGCAAAACGCCGGTATTTTTAAAGTACGAGGACCAGCTGATGTCATGCCTGATGCTGCTCCCGGTGGTGCTGCTGGTGTTTGGCCTGGCAGGTTCTCTGGTCGTGTTATGGAAAAAGAAATATGGAAATCGGGGGTAAGGGATGCAAATACCTCGCATGTCACTTCGCCAGCTAGCCTGGTCCGGCGCTGTTTTACTTCTGGTCAGCACACTATTGCTGGCCTGGTCCGCGGTTCGCCAGCAAGAGTCTACGCTGGCGATTCGTGCCGTTCATCAAGGGACAACGATGCCAGACGGTTTTTCAATCTGGCATCACCTTGACGCTCACGGCATTCCTTTCAAAAGTATCACCCCCAAAAACGACACTCTGTTAATTACCTTTGACTCCAGCGACCAGAGCGCCGCCGCAAAAGCGGTCCTCGACAGAACATTGCCCCATGGCTACATCATTGCGCAGCAGGACAATAACAGTCAGGCTATGCAGTGGCTGACCCGGTTGCGGGATAACTCTCATCGCTTCGGATAACTTCCTGTTATCCGAAACAGATC
The DNA here is from genome assembly GCF_003697165.2 of Escherichia coli DSM 30083 = JCM 1649 = ATCC 11775. GTDB lineage: Bacteria > Pseudomonadota > Gammaproteobacteria > Enterobacterales > Enterobacteriaceae > Escherichia > Escherichia coli. The sequence continues at coordinate 629,753 of NZ_CP033092.2, read as the reverse complement.
ACTCACTTTGGTGATTTCACCGTAACTGTCTATGATTAATGAGGCGGTGGTTAACACTACCGCTTCGTTGTCTGGACAATCGTTCCTTTGTAATAGGTCCGAATCACAATGGAAGGTTCAAGAATGAAATACCGCATCGCTTTAGCTGTTTCTCTCTTTGCTCTTAGTGCCGGTAGTTATGCCACTACCCTGTGTCAGGAAAAGGAGCAAAATATCCTTAAGGAGATCAGCTATGCCGAAAAACACCAAAACCAGAATCGTATTGACGGTCTGAATAAAGCCCTGAGTGAAGTCCGGGCCAACTGTTCAGATAGCCAGCTGCGTGCCGATCATCAGAAGAAAATCGCAAAGCAGAAAGATGAGGTGGCGGAACGCCAGCAAGATTTAGCCGAGGCGAAGCAAAAAGGCGATGCAGATAAGATTGCCAAACGCGAACGGAAACTGGCAGAAGCGCAGGAAGAGCTGAAAAAGCTGAAAGCGCGCGACTACTAACTCACAATAGTCACTACTTACTCACCTGGAGAAAACTATGTCGAAAGAACACACTACGGAACATCTGCGTGCTGAGTTGAAATCCCTTTCCGATACGCTGGAAGAGGTGCTTAGCTCATCTGGCGAGAAGTCAAAAGAAGAGTTGAGTAAGATTCGTAGCAAAGCGGAGCAGGCACTGAAACAGAGCCGTTATCGCCTGGGTGAAACCGGTGATGCCATTGCCAAACAAACCCGTGTCGCGGCGGCGCGTGCCGATGAGTATGTGCGTGAAAATCCGTGGACGGGCGTGGGCATTGGCGCAGCAATCGGTGTAGTGCTCGGCGTTCTGCTGTCGCGTCGTTAATTATGGCGGACACTCATCACGCGCAAGGGCCCGGTAAAAGCGTTCTGGGCATCGGGCAGCGAATTGTTTCCATCATGGTTGAAATGGTGGAGACACGTCTGCGGCTGGCGGTGGTGGAGCTGGAAGAGGAAAAAGCGAATCTCTTTCAACTTTTACTGATGCTGGGCCTGACGATGCTTTTCGCTGCATTTGGTCTTATGAGCCTGATGGTGCTAGTTATCTGGGCGGTTGATCCGCAATATCGCCTGAATGCGATGATTGCCACCACCGTGGTGTTGCTGCTACTGGCACTGATTGGCGGCATCTGGACGTTACGTAAATCGCGTAAGTCTACGTTGCTGCGCCACACGCGCCATGAGCTGGCAAACGATCGGCAGCTGCTCGAGGAGGAGTCCCGTGAGCAGTAAAGTCGAACGTGAACGACGTAAGGCGCAACTGCTTAGCCAGATCCAGCAACAACGGCTGGATCTTTCCGCCAGTCGTCGTGAATGGCTGGAGGCAACAGGCGCTTACGATCGTCGCTGGAATATGCTGTTGAGTCTGCGCTCCTGGGCGCTGGTTGGCAGTAGCGTGATGGCTATCTGGACGATTCGCCATCCTAATATGCTGGTCCGCTGGGCCAGACGCGGTTTTGGTGTATGGAGCGCCTGGCGTCTGGTGAAAACAACCCTCAAGCAACAACAGCTTCGCGGTTAACTTCCTCTCTGGCCGGAGAAATTCCGGCCTTATCCCTCAAATTTTTTGAAAATATTTGACAGTTTTCCTTGCTAACAATCACGCTTCGTCACGTTTATGATTCTCTCCATCGACAGCAACGACGCTAATAGCGCGCCCTTGCACAAAAAAACAATCAGCAGCCTGAGCGGCGCAGTGGAGAGTATGATGAAAAAATTAGAAGATGTTGGTGTACTGGTAGCGCGTATTTTAATGCCGATTCTGTTTATTACGGCAGGCTGGGGAAAAATTACTGGCTACGCGGGTACCCAACAATATATGGAAGCAATGGGCGTCCCCGGCTTTATGCTGCCGCTGGTGATTCTGCTTGAGTTTGGTGGTGGTCTGGCAATCCTGTTCGGTTTCCTGACACGTACCACAGCCCTGTTTACTGCGGGCTTTACGCTGCTGACGGCATTTTTATTTCACAGCAACTTTGCAGAAGGCATGAACTCGCTGATGTTTATGAAAAACCTGACTATTTCTGGCGGATTCCTGCTGCTGGCAATTACCGGTCCAGGCGCATTCAGCATCGACCGCCTGCTGAATAAAAAGTGGTAAGCACGCGCTATACTTAACGATAAAAAACGAGGGGGAAGCTCCTCGTTTTTGCTATTGGAGGATAGAAAAATGGGTCAACTGATTGACGGCGTCTGGCATGACACCTGGTACGATACCAAATCCACCGGCGGTAAATTTCAACGTTCAGCTTCCGCATTTCGTAACTGGCTCACTGCCGATGGCGCGCCAGGCCCCACTGGCAAAGGCGGTTTTGCCGCAGAGAAAGATCGTTATCATCTCTATGTTTCACTCGCCTGCCCGTGGGCACACCGCACGCTGATCATGCGTAAGCTCAAAGGACTGGAACCGTTTATTTCCGTTTCCGTAGTGAACCCGCTGATGCTGGAAAACGGCTGGACCTTTGATGACAGTTTTCCGGGAGCAACCGGCGACACGCTCTATCAACATGAATTTCTGTATCAGCTTTATCTCCACGCCGATCCACACTACAGCGGACGAGTGACTGTTCCCGTGCTGTGGGACAAAAAAAACCACACCATCGTCAGCAACGAATCAGCAGAAATCATACGCATGTTCAATACCGCGTTTGATGCGCTGGGTGCGAAAGCTGGAGATTACTACCCACCAGCCCTGCAACCGAAAATTGACGAACTTAACGGCTGGATTTACGACACCGTTAACAATGGCGTGTATAAAGCCGGTTTTGCCACCAGCCAGCAAGCCTACGACGAGGCGGTGGCGAAAGTGTTTGAATCGCTGGCGCGACTGGAACAGATTTTAGGTCAGCACCGTTACCTGACCGGCAACCAGCTAACCGAAGCCGATATTCGCCTGTGGACCACGCTGGTGCGTTTTGATCCAGTGTATGTGACCCACTTCAAGTGTGATAAGCACCGCATCAGCGATTACCTGAATCTGTATGGCTTCCTGCGCGATATCTACCAGATGCCGGGAATTGCCGAAACAGTCAATTTCGATCACATCCGTAATCATTACTTCCGCAGCCATAAGACCATCAATCCTACGGGGATTATTTCAATTGGTCCGTGGCAGGATCTCGATGAACCGCATGGACGAGATGTTCGCTTCGGTTAAAAAAAGGCACCTTACGAGGTGCCTCTGATAATTAGCTAAGTACGTGTTGTTCATATCGGATGCGGCGTAAACGCCTTATCAAACCTACAAAACATTTATATTCAATATGTTGCAATGACCGCGCAGGCCAGATAAGCGTAGCGCATCTGGCAATTTTGCGCTTGCCCTTATCCTTCACAGCGCCTTATTAATTCATCGCGATAATATTTACTGCCATTTCATTCACGTCTATTCTTAATTTGCTGCTTTAAAAACAAGTGATTGAGCAAAATTGAGGCAAAAATGGACTGGTATCTGAAAGTACTAAAAAATTATGTCGGTTTCCGGGGTCGTGCGCGGCGCAAAGAGTACTGGATGTTTATTCTGGTCAACATCATCTTTACGTTCGTGCTGGGGCTACTGGATAAAATGTTAGGCTGGCAACGTGCCGGTGGCGAAGGCATCCTGACGACAATCTACGGTATTCTGGTGTTTTTACCATGGTGGGCAGTTCAGTTCCGCCGCCTGCACGACACCGACCGCTCGGCGTGGTGGGCACTGCTATTCTTAATCCCGTTCATCGGCTGGCTTATTATCATCGTCTTTAACTGCCAGGCGGGTACGCCAGGCGAAAACCGCTTTGGACCAGATCCGAAACTGGAACAAGAATAATAATTAAGCACCTTGTAAAAGGTGCTTAATCGATTATTTTCCGCTAAAAAGTTTGGGAATTTCCCGCAGACACCAGGATTTCGCCTCCCCCATACTGTCACGACGCCAGGCCATAATAATATCGATCTCGCTGGTCGATTCCGGGCTGACGACACGCAACCGCCCTTCCGCAATATCTTTTTCGACCATCGGATACGGCATCGTCGCCACGCCAAGCCCCGCCAGTAATGCCTGACGTTTATCTTCAATCGTGCTCACCGTTAAGCGCGGCTGTTTGTCCAGCAACTGTACGGTCAACACCGGGCGCTCACGAGCGGTATCCGCCACCGCAATTCCACGATATTTCACGCGCGTCACTTCAGATAACGGTTCCGGCTCCTGATGAATCGGGTGATCCGGCGCGGCAACATAGACGTTCATTAAGGTATAGAGTTTGCGCGAGTTGATCTCCGACGAGGAACGAAAATGCATATCCGGCGCGATAACGATATCCGCCCGCCCCTGCTCCAGCCGTTCCCACGCCCCCGCCAGCACTTCGGTGATGATTGCCAGTTGGGTATTGGCTTTTGCCGCCAGTTTGTCGATTAACGGGAAAAAGGCAGGTGTCGGTACCAGCGCCTCGGTCACAATGGTGAGATGCGTTTCCCAACCACGCGCGAGGGCTTCCGCATCGGTAGTCAGTTTATCTGCGGCTTCCAGCAAAACGCGCCCTCGTTCCAGCAACATCCTCCCGACATTGGTGAATTTGGTGCGATGGCCCGAGCGGTCAAACAGCACCACATCCAGCTCTTCTTCCAGTTTTTGCATGGTGTAGCTAAGTGCGGAAGGCACGCGTCCCAGCTCATCCGCCGCCGCCGCAAAACTGCCCCGGCGATCGATCGCATCCATAACCCGTAGTGCTTCCAGCGTTAATGCCCTTTCTTTGGCCATTTCGTTCTCATTCAGGAAATTTGAACATACCGGGCAGAATATCTGGCTAACAATGTAGCGTCCAGCCCCTTACCATAAAAGGAAGTAAAGAGAGGTCAAGAATTATGATTACTACCCGAACTGCCAGGCAGTGTGGACAAGCAGACTACGGATGGTTGCAGGCCCGGTATACTTTTTCCTTTGGACACTACTTCGACCCGAAATTGTTAGGCTATGCCTCCCTGCGCGTGCTTAACCAGGAAGTGCTGGCCCCAGGTGCCGCCTTTCAGCCGCGAACCTATCCCAAAGTCGATATTTTAAATGTGATTCTGGATGGAGAAGCTGAGTATCGCGACAGCGAAGGCAATCATGTTCAGGCCAGCGCTGGTGAGGCGTTGCTGCTCTCTACCCAGCCGGGTGTCAGCTATAGCGAACACAATCTCAGCAAAGACAAATCGTTAACGCGAATGCAACTTTGGCTGGATGCCTGCCCACAACGAGAGAATCCGCTGATTCAAAAACTAGCGCTTAATATGGACAAGCAGCAATTAATCGCCTCGCCAGAAGGTGGGATGGGAAGCCTGCAATTGCGCCAGCAAGTATGGCTGCATCATATTGTGCTCGACAAAGGCGAAAGTGCGAATTTCCAGTTGCATGGGCCACGCGCGTATTTGCAATCGATTCACGGGCAATTTCATGCACTTACGCATCATGAAGAGAAAGCGGCGCTGACCTGCGGTGATGGGGCGTTTATTCGTGACGAGGCTAACATTACGCTGGTTGCCGATTCCCCACTGCGCGCTTTGCTGATAGATTTGCCTGTCTAGTTGTTTTTACAGGGAGATGATGATGAGTAAAAAATCGGCCAAAAAGCGTCAGCCAGTGAAGCCCGTGGTGGCGAAAGAACCTGCTCGCACCGCCAAAAATTTTGGCTATGAAGAGATGTTGAGCGAGCTGGAAGCCATCGTCGCGGATGCTGAAACGCGTTTAGCCGAGGATGAAGCTACCGCGTAAAGACAGGTGCCGGATGCGGCGTAAACGCCTTATCCGGCCTACAAAACCCAACAACATCAACAAATTGTGCAATTCGTAGGCCAGATAAGACGCGCCAGCATCGCATCCGGCACGATACCCAAAACTGGCGTTTATCTGGCCTTGCTCGCCATAATCTCGATAATCTGCCGATCCGTTTGCTGCATCGAATGGCTTGCTAACGCACACAGGTTGGCAATCGACTGCTCAACATCATGCGCCACAATCCCTTCATTGCCGGTCACGGCGGTATCATCCAGCGCCATTAACACCGCTTTCCACGCAGCCGAAGCACTGGTCGAAACCTTCATCGCGCAGCTGTTCGATGCACCATCGCAAATCATGCCACTGACATCGCCGATCATACTGCTGATCGCCATCGAGATGGTTTCATAACGCCCATCCACCAGCCATGCCATCCCGGCAGCGGCCCCCATTGCTGCGGTCGTTGCGGCACACAGCGCAGACAAACGCGGTAACTGGTTATGGATGTAAATCGCGCTCAAATGCGAAAGCATCAGCGCACGCGCCAGCCGTTCATCATCCGCTCCGAAGTGTTCTGCTACCACCACCACGGGCATTGTTGCGGTGATCCCCTGGTTACCCGAGCCGGAGTTACTCATTGCCGGAAGCGTAGCGCCGCCCATACGCGCATCGGATGCCGCGCTGGTACGAATCACAATGGATGAAGAGAGATCTTTCGCCAGCAAACCGCGCGCGCACTGTTTTTCCAGCGTCGCACCAATATGCAGCCCCCAGTTACCGCTCAAACCTTCCTGCGATAACGCACAATTTAACTTCGCAGAATCGAGAATAAAGCGGATCGCCGCAAACGGGACTTCATTGACGAACTTCAGGATCTCAGCCAGCGTCGTCCTGGAAAGCACCGTCAGCGGCGACTCTTGCTCGCCCTCTGTCACACACGCCTGCTGGGTAAACACCACACCATTGTGCGTCTCAATATGCACAATGTTGGTATGCCCGCCGACGATGGTGACACACGCCCACTTCTCACCGTTCCAGACTTTGGCGCGTGAGAAGAGGATTTCATCGCAAGGTTCCTGGATCTTAACTGAGACTTTCCCCGCCGCCAGCAGTGCTTTGGCATCGGAAATTGCCTGCGCAGTTGCGTCTTTCAGCACTTCCAGCCCGGCGTTAGCATTTCCACCTAACGCTCCCAGCGCCGCCGCAATTGGCAGCCCCACCATTCCTGTACCAGGAACGGTGACACCCAGACCGTTCTTCATCAGATTTGGCGAAACCCAGGCTTCTACACGTTCAACCGGACCTTCCAGTTCAGCCGCAGCAACCGCCGCCGCCAGCGCCAGTGAAATCGGTTCAGTACACCCCAGCGCCGGTTTTACTTCCTCCTGAACGGCGAGGATGTAACGCTGCCATAACGGATTTAAAGTCGAATCAAACATATTAAAAACCTTAAAATTTCAGGTAAATCAAGAAAATGCCAGGAACGGAGAAACACAAAGCAACAAACCAGTGACGATAATCAGGTACAGAGACATCCCTTTGTATTTGTGCAATGCCGGTACTTTGTAAACCAGCCACGCCGGGATCAGGCACCCTACCATGCCGAAAATCGGGCTACAGATAGAGGTGAAGCTCAACACCGGGGCGTTCAGTACGATGGCGCTCCAGGCCAGCAAAATGGCGAAAATCATGATGCCGCGCTGAACGAGATTTTCGTTAATCTTCTCGGCAGGTATCTTGCGACGCAGGATGTTCATTACGATCCCTTGCGTTGCTTCGCGAAAGCCTAAATAGACGCCAAAGAATGCAGTCATTACAGCAAAGATATTGAGAATGACGCTGACCACTTTCACCCACGCTGCGCCATCACCGCTAATAAACTGTGCGGCAATCGCCAGCGCGGAAATATTCTGCTCGTAGGCTTTTACCGCTTCGTCATGTCCCATCGCCAGCGTGAACGACACGGCGTAGAAAAAGACGGTGACAAACAAAATACCAAACGCGATATTCATTGCCCGCAATGCTTTATGCCGCGCCACTTCAATTGATTTTTCCCGCGAACGATAAGAGATCACCATCGGGCTTAACGTCTGGATAAACAGAATCGACGTCAGGGTAAACGGCAGCGTAATAATGGCGTTTTTCACCAGCAGCCCCAGCGGCGGTAGCGAACCGACGTTATACAGATGCCACATTCCCACCATCGACACGCCCAGCGCCGCGACCACCAGCAGCTTGGTCAGCACCATGCCGGTCGAAATTTTGAATAACAATTTCTCGCCGCGTGAGGAGATCGCCACCAGAATGCAAATCAGTACCAGACCATAAAAGGGACTGTCTGACAGCAACCCTTCCGTCACGCCGAAGGTATGCAGGTAGGAAGCACTATCGTTGGTGATGGCGGTGGAATAGACGAACATCCAAATCACCAGCATTACGAAATAGAGTGCACCTAACAGGATGCCCCAGTTTTTACCTAAATAACCGCTGATGACGCTCGGGTAATCTTTACACTCCGGTGATTCTGCCAGCGTATTAATAAACAACCGCTGAAACAGATACATTGCCGGGTAACCAATCACCGATGAGAGCAAAAATACCCATAATCCCATCAAACCGACCTGCACCGGGAGAAAAACAATCCCCGCGCCAATCGCCATCCCGATACTCATAATCACCCAGCCGGTGTCAGTACTGTCGAATTTGATCGCTTCTCGCCACTCGCTCTCACTCATTCCAGCACGACCCGCCGGGGTCGAAGCGTCTGCAATGACGCCTTTATTCGATGCAATTTCCATAATTTCTCGCTCAATATTTTGTAGGGCTTATTATTTTTTTCCGAGCCGCATCAAGGCGATATGCGGTCTACGTTTTTGCAGGCGAGTTATTAGAATAAAGAAATGATACGCGCGAGGTCAGAGAAAATCTTCACAATCAAGACTTTGAAATAACGGAGATGGATAAGAATTTTCTACTAAATTAATCGCAAGAGAATATTCATTCTCTATTTGCGGCAGATCACAAAAAAAAGGTGCACATTTGTGCACCCAAGGATGAAAGCTGACAGCAATGTCAGCCGCAGACCACTTTAATAGCCAGTCCTCCGCGTGATGTTTCGCGGTATTTATCGTTCATATCTTTGCCGGTTTCATACATCGTCTCGATCACTTTATCGAGTGAAACACGCGGTGCCGAGGTGCGGCGCATCGCCATCCGCGCGGCGTTTACTGCTTTCACGGCATTAATGGCATTACGTTCAATGCACGGGATTTGTACCTGTCCGGCAACCGGATCGCAGGTCAGCCCAAGGTTATGCTCCATCGCGATTTCCGCCGCATTGCATACCTGCGCCGGACTGCCGCCCAGTAGTTCAGTTAACCCTGCCGCCGCCATTGAACAGGCCACGCCAATCTCCCCCTGACAGCCGACTTCCGCGCCAGAGATGGAGGCGTTCATTTTATACAGCGCGCCAATTGCCCCCGCTGCCAGAAAATAGCGGGCAATTGACCGCTCATTTACCGGACGACGGAACTTATCGTAATAAGCCAGCACTGCCGGAATAATGCCGCACGCACCGTTAGTCGGTGCCGTTACCACGCGCCCGCCAGCTGCGTTTTCTTCACTAACCGCCAGCGCGTACATGTTGATCCAGTCGATGACATTCATCGGATCGTTAGAGATGTTATCGCTGGAAACCAGTTGACGACGCAGCGCTACGGCACGGCGCGGCACATTGAGCGGACCAGGCAGCACGCCTTCAGTATTCATTCCACGTTCAATACCGTCATGCATCACTTGCCAGATACGGGCAAACCCTGCGTCAATTTCCGCTTTACTGCGCAGCGCCAGCTCGTTGTGCATCATCAGGCCAGATATAGACAGGCCGTTGTAATCACACATTTTCAGCAGTTCACCTGCTGAGTGGAAATCGTAAGGTACGGGTGTTTCGACATCGTGCGACAGGCCGAAGTGTTCTTCTTCGACAATAAACCCGCCGCCGACAGAGTAATAGGTTTTGCTTAATAGTTCTTCCTGTCCCTTCCAGGCAGTGATCCGCATTCCGTTCTCATGGCGAGGCAACATTTCGGGATGGAAGATAATGTTCTTTGCTACAGGAAAATCAACAATATGCGCGCCAGAAGCCACCGGCAACCGCCCGCTGCGCGTCACTAACTCTATAAATGCAGGGATCTCATCAATGACAACATCCTGCGGACTGTTTCCTGCCAGTCCCATGATGATGGCGACATCCGTGGCATGGCCTTTGCCCGTCAGTGACAACGACCCGTACAGATCGACCACAATATGGCTCGTCGCGGTTAATAAGCCGCTACTTTCCAGCCGATCAATAAAACTTTTTCCGGCATTCATTGGCCCCACAGTATGCGAACTGGAGGGACCAATCCCAATTTTGAAAATATCGAATGCACTAATCATATCCACACCCTCGGATTGCCGTTCAGTAAAGTGGAGCGGAACGACCTTGCGACCGTCCCGCTCACGAGGCCTTACGCACTACGTACTGCGATGGCTTCAATTTCCAACTTCACATCTTTCGGCAAACGCGCGACCTGCACACAGCTCCGGGTCGGGTAGGTCGCCTGATGTTCATCGAAGAACTGCTTATAGACTTCATTGATGGTGGCAAAATCATTCAGATCGGTGATGAACACGGTCATCTTGATGATATCGCCCACACTCAGCCCGGCAGCAACCACGATCGCTTTGACGTTTTCGAGGCTTAAACGCGCCTGATCTTGCACATCAGCCGGGATCTCACCGGTCTGTGGGCAAACCGGAATTTGCCCGGAGGTGAAGACCATGCTGCCTAAATCAACGCCCTGAACATAAGGGCCGATTGCGCCTGGGGCACGTTGCGTTTCGATAATCTTTTTCATACATCCTCCGGCGTCAGAGCGCCTGGGTAAAGGTACGTGAAATAACATCCTGTTGCTGTTCACGGGTCAGTGCGTTAAAGCGCACGGCGTAGCCAGAGACACGGATTGTCAGGTTAGGATATTTTTCCGGGTGCTCGATGGCATCCAGCAGCATTTCCCGATTCATTACGTTGACGTTGAGGTGTTGACCGCCTTCGACATCCGCTTCGTGGTGGAAATACCCATCCAGCAGGCCGACAAGGTTCGTTTTACGTATCGGATCTTCTTTGCCCAGCGCCGCAGGGACGATGGAGAAGGTGTACGAGATCCCATCTTTGGCGTAGGTGAATGGCAGTTTCGCCACCGACGTCAATGAGGCTACGGCGCCTTTGCGATCACGACCGTGCATCGGGTTAGCGCCCGGCGCGAACGGTGTTCCGGCGCGGCGACCGTCCGGCGTGTTCCCGGTTTTCTGACCGTACACCACGTTAGAGGTGATAGTCAGAATCGATTGGGTCGGCACAGCATTGCGATAGGTTGGCAAAGCTTTAATTTTCTTCATAAAGCGTTCAACCAGATCGCAGGCAATGCTGTCTACGCGCTCGTCGTTGTTGCCATACTGCGGATATTCGCCGTCAATCTCGAAATCCACCGCCAGGCCGTTTTCATCACGGATTGGTTTCACACGAGCATATTTGATGGCAGACAGGGAGTCCGTTGCCACCGACAGGCCCGCGATGCCGCACGCCATGGTGCGATAGACATCACGATCATGTAGCGCCATCAGCGAAGCTTCGTAGCTGTACTTGTCGTGCATGTAGTGAATGATATTCAGCGCGCTGATGTACTGTACCGCCAGCCAGTCCATGAAGTGGTCGAGGCTATCCATCACTTTGTCGTAGTCCAGCACGTCATCCATCAACGGAGCCGTTTTCGGGCCAACCTGAATCTTCAGCTTCTCGTCCATTCCGCCGTTGATTGCGTACAGTAGCGTTTTCGCCAGGTTAGCGCGTGCTCCAAAGAACTGCATTTGCTTACCAATCACCATTGGGCTGACGCAACAGGCAATCGCGTAATCGTCGCTATTGAAGTCAGTACGCATCAGATCGTCGTTTTCATACTGCAAAGAGGATGTGACGATAGACACCTGCGCGGCATATTTTTTGAAGGCAATCGGCAAGGCTTCCGACCACAGAATAGTCAGGTTAGGTTCCGGTGCAGGCCCCATAGTGTGCAGGGTGTGCAAATAGCGGAAGGAGTTTTTGGTCACCAGGGTTCGACCGTCCAGCCCCATCCCGCCGATCACTTCCGTCGCCCAGATCGGGTCGCCGGAGAACAGCGAATCAAATTCCGGCGTACGCAAGAAGCGCACCATACGGATCTTCATGATGAAGTGGTCGATCAGTTCCTGTGCCTGCTGCTCATTGAGTACGCCTGCTTTAAAGTCGCGCTCAATGTAGATATCGAGGAACGATGCCGTGCGCCCCAGCGACATCGCGCCGCCGTTTTGCGATTTCACTGCCGCCAGGTAAGCGAAGTAGAGCCACTGCACGGCTTCTTGTGCATTCTGCGCCGGACGGGAGATATCAAAGCCATATTTCGCCGCCATTTCCTGAATCTGTAACAGCGCACGGCGATGTTCTGCCAGTTCCTCACGCAGACGAATGGTGGCTTCAAGATCTTCGCCTTTTTCCAGACGGGACTGGAGATCGGCAAACTGCAGTTCGCGTTCACGTACCAGATAACTGATGCCGTACAGTGCCACACGGCGATAGTCACCGATGATACGCCCACGACCATAACCATCTGGTAAACCGGTCAGTACACCAGATTTACGGCAGCGCAGCATATCCGGTGAGTAAACATCAAATACGCCCTGGTTATGGGTTTTACGCAGATCGGTAAAGATGTATTCAAATTCGCTATCCATTTCACGACCATACGCGTGGAATGAACTTCTAATCATATTAATGCCGCCGAACGGATGCAGCGCACGCTTTAATGGCGCATCCGTTTGCAGACCCACTATTTTTTCCAGCGGCTGGTCAATATATCCTGCATCATGAGCGGTAATTGTGGTGGCAATATTGGTATCGAAATCCAATGGCGCGTGAGTCGCATTTTCGATACGGATGCCTTCCATGACTTTTTCCCACAATTCCGTGGTGGCAGGCGTCGCTTCGGCGAGAAAAGATTCATCGCCTTCATAAGGTGTATAGTTATGTTGAATAAAATCGCGGACATTAATTTCGTTTTTCCAGTCCGTACCTTTAAAGCCAAGCCATGCGTCGGCGTACAGCTTATCGCTGGTATCAATATCTACCTTCATGAAAAATAATCTCTCTACAATACTTCAACTAAATTATGCAAATTCTGCGGGCGCGTTCACTTTGCCTAAATGAATGGCATCCAAAGCAATCATTTTTTCTTCATTAGTCGGAATTACGGCGCAAATGACACGCGCATTTTCACTGGAAACAATTCGCTCTCCAAAAGAGTTAGAGCGATTATTCATTTCTGTATCAATCTCTACGCCTAATACAGCTAAATGTTCCATGACCAGACGACGAATTAAACTTGAATTCTCTCCTATTCCGCCGGTGAATATAATTCCATCCAGGCGATGTAATGAAGCAGCGTGTCCGGCAATATGACGGGCAATTCGGTGAACAAAGGTTTTAATTGCCAGTTGCGCGCGTTCGTGACCTTCATGCCAGGCTTTTTCCAGAACACGTAAATCCGAAGAAAGGCCGGAAATACCTAATAATCCCGACTCTTTATTCACTACGCGTTCCAGGTCCCCCAGGCTCTGGTTGGTTTGGCTGGCGACCCAGGACATCGCCCCGAAGTCGACATCACCACTGCGGGTACCCATCATCAAGCCTTCCAGCGGCGTCATTCCCATGGAAGTGTCAACACTCTGACCGTTGCGAACCGCGCAGATTGACGCGCCATTGCCAAGATGCGCCACAACCAGGCCGGAGTCATCTTCCGCCAGATTCAGCAGAGAATGCGCGCGCTGGGAAACATAGCGGTGCGACGTGCCGTGGAAACCATAACGGCGTACACCTAACTCTTCATAATATTTCCACGGCAGGCCGTATAAATAAGCTTCCGGAGCCATCGTCTGGTGGAAACTGGTATCAAATACCGCCACCTGAGTTACGCCCGGGAATAATTGCTGCGCCGATTCAATACCACTTAAATTGGCGTAATTATGCAGGGGTGCCAGTGGAGAAACGCGACGGATATTATCAATGACTTCATCGGTAATAATGGCGGACTCGGTAAAAATACTGCCGCCGTGAGCGATGCGGTGGCCAATTAAGGCCACATTGTCATTTAAATTCCGTTTTTCCAGTTCAAATGCAATTGCCTTCAATGCACCTTCGTAGCTGTGGTGAGCCAGCGGTGCTGGCTCTCCCCCATTTACGGATAAGAATGCATTTTCCGAGTTAATACCGTCGGCAATACCTGACATTAATACTTCACAGTCGCTGGCATTGAGTACGGAAAACTTAATCGAAGACGAACCACAGTTAATAACCAAAACAACCGGAAATTCATTCATCTCTTTTCTCATCCTGAGTTACGGATTAAAACAGTTTGTATACGATGTTCAGGATGGTCAGCAGACCAATCACGGTAACAAACACGTTATCCAGACGACCACGGTATTTCGCCAGAGACGGCGCTTTACGGATGGCATACATCGGCAACAGGCACAGCAGTGATGCGATAATCGGTGCGCCCATGGCTTCAATCAGGTCGAGGATGTTCGGGTTGGCGTAGGCAACAACCCAGGTGGAGCCCATAATGAAAATCATGCTGATAGTATTCAGTTTACCCAGCGACACTTTGGTTTTGTCACCTTTATAACCGAACTTCAGAATCAAACCATTCAGCCCTTCCAGCGTCCCCAGATAGTGACCGAAGAAAGATTTGAAAATAGCCACGAGTGCGATGATGGAAGCGGCATATTCCAGTGTAATCGCAAGCGTTGTTTTGGTACCGGTCATGGACGCAAAGTGGTTAGCCAGATAAGAAAGCACTGGAATATTCTGCGCTTTCGCTTCAGCCATATTCGCCGGAGACAGCGTAAACAGGCAGCTAAAGGCAAAGAACATCACCACTGCAACCATCAGCATACTGGCGCGAGAGATGATTTGTGAACATTTACGCTCGGTGAAGTCGCGACCAAAATCTTTCTCGTACTCTTCACGTTTAGAAACAACGAAGGAAGAGACGATTGGCGAGAAGTTAAAGGAGAAAACCATGATGGAAATCCCCAGCCAGACGGTGATCAGGATACCGTCATGACCAGTTAACGACAGCGAACCGAGGTCAACCTGGTCGATAACTGCAGAGTTCCAGTAAGGGATCAGCGAAAGAGAAATCAGCACCAGGCTGGCGATAAACGGCCATACCAGATAGCTCATCACTTTAACCATCAGATCCTTACCAAACCAGATGACGAAAGCCATCAGCAGCAACAGGAACAGCGCCACAAAGCCGCGATTCAGCGGTGCAAAGCCGAGCTGGTTTTCCCAGAACGTCATAAAGGTATTGGTAATGGTAACGCCATAAATCCACAACAGTGGGCAAATCGCGAAGAAGTACAGGAACGTGATAACCACGCCGCCAGTTTTACCAAAATGCTCTTCCACCGTTTCCGTAATGTTGCCGGAAGGGTTAGAGCCAGAAAGACACAGACGCGCCAGTGCCCGGTGGCAATAAAACGCGATGGGGTATGCTAATACCAACATCAGAAGAATCGGGATCAGTCCGCCAAAACCTGCGCGGATAGGGAAGAACAGCACCCCGGCGCCGATTGCCGTACCAAACAAGCCTAACGTCCATGTGGTATCTGATTTACGCCAGGACGATTGTTTTGTCTGGCTGGATACAATGCTATCTGAAGTACTCATATCCTATCCTCAACGAATTAATTAAGCGTCAACGAAACCGGTGATTTGAGAGACGCGAGAAAGATCGATATTGCCGCCGGAAATAATACTGACGGTTTTTCTGTTTTGAATATATTGGTCTAATTTACCGCTTAATAATGCAGCACATGCCAGAGCGCCTGCGCCTTCGGTGACGACTTTATTGCGCTGAATTAAGGCAATCATACTGTTTCTGATTTCGTCTTCGCTGACCAGCACGATGTCATCGACTAATTCACGAACGATTTCGTAAGTTAAATTACCCGGGCGGGAGACATCACAACCATCCGCCAGGGTGCCGGTAGTTCGGTGCGTAGTTATTTCTCCGGAGTGGAAAGAAGCCGCCATGCCGTGAACGTTTTCAGACTGTACGCCAATAACACGGATGGTCGGGTTGATAGATTTAATTGCCACCGCAATACCAGCAATTAAACCGCCGCCGCCAATTGGCACAATCACGTTATCGACATCATAGAGATCTTCCATAATTTCCAGACCAATCGTTCCCTGGCCAGCAATCACTTTCGGATCATCGTAAGGTGGGATAAAAATACGGCCTTCCATTTCGACAATTTCGCTCACTTTAGCAATAGTGTCGTTGAAGTTATCACCATGCAAAACGACTTCTGCGGAGTAGTCGCACGTTGCCGCGACTTTGGATTTCGGCGCACCTTTTGGCATCACCACTTTACCGTCAATACCCAGCATCGCGCAGGAGAGCGAAACCCCTTGCGCATGGTTGCCCGCAGAGCAGGCCACTACACCTTTACGTTTTTCCGCATCAGTCAGTGAACTTAATTTATTAAATGCGCCACGAATTTTAAATGAACCGGTACGCTGCATGTTTTCGAATTTGAGGAATATTTCACCTTTGCAACGTTCACTAAAATAGTTGGAGCGAGGCATACCTGTTTTATAAATTCGCCCAGCCAGTCGTTGTTTTGCTTCAATGATGTCATCAATAGCAACCGGGAGATCGTATGTAATATGCATTATAAAACCTCTTAGCCTGAATTAAATATGTAGGTAACCGACACCTGCAAAACAGACAGGTGGATTATTTATGTTTAAATTAAAACAAATAACTAATCAACTTCAATTAATTGCCTTCGTCTACACCCATTATAAGATGAATACTCTTTGGCTAATTCCACCAAAACCGATGCTGCTTTTTTAATACGATAATTTTTCGACCATACCGCGGCATATTGTGCCACAGGTAATGTTTCTTCAACCGGAATAGTAATAAATTGATTAGAACCAAAAGGTGATGTCATATCACAAGGAATTACAGTTAAGAAATCAGCATTGAGAACAAGATTATAAATTGTCACGACTGAGTCGGTTTTAACGATGTTTTCAATACTGATGCCATTTCTTTGTAACGTAGTAAGTAGTTCGCTGTAGTACCCCATAGTGGTTTGTGGCAACACCCACTGTTCGTTCTTCAACGACTCCAGCGTGGTGGTGCCGGTGCATGTTCGGGACTTACTGGCTACCAGCACAAACTCGGACTCGAACAGCGGCTCAACATGTAAATCCTGAAGCTTCATTTCTGCGCTTAACGTACCAATCGCAAAATCCAGTCGGCCGTCGCGGATTGCCGGTAAGAACGAAGACAGTTGCGCTTCATACATAGAAACCTGCGCTTTCGGGAACACCTCTTTGAACTTGTTGATCATCCCTGACATAAAAGTAAAACCAATCAATGAAGGAAAACCAAATGAGACTTCCACCACCGCCTCAGAAGACATACCGCTTATCTCATTAACCATATTTTTCATTTCACGGGTAATGGATTCGGAACGGGAGAGTAACAATTGACCGGCAGGTGTTAATGTTACACCGGTATTTTTCCGCACCACTAACTCCACACCAAAATAATCTTCAATATCGTTAATGATTTTACTGACGGCCGGTTGAGTTAACCCTAACTCTTTTGCAGCCGAGCCGATAGAACCACTTCTAATAACTTCCTGAAAGACTACCAGGTGCTGCATTTTCGGAAGAAGAATAGTGCTCATAACGACCTACGTTAATTACCTCATTGACGGCATGAAGTGTATCAAAATGAAATGAACAGGATATGTGCGACCACTCACAAATTAACTTTCAATACTTTCCATGGCATCGTTACCAAAATTAAATACCCTTAAGTATCAACAAGTTAAAGTATGAAAAATCAGCATAAACCCTGATTTTTGTCAAAAAAAATGACGGGGATAACCATATTTTATGGCGATAACATCATTCTTTATGTGGTTAATACAAAAAAGGGGCTGAGACTATATTTCAAGCAATTACCGGATAATTACCAGGCAAAATTTGAGTTAAATTTAATGAGTAAGTTCTCAAATTTTATTATAAACAAACCATTTTCAGCGATAAATAATGCGGCACGTCACATTTTTTCACGCTATTTGTTGGAGAACAAACATTTATTTTATCAATATTTTAAAATTTCGAATACAGGTATTGATCATCTCGAACAATTGATTAACGTCAACCTTTTCTCTTCTGGCAGGACGTCATTTTGTGAATGCAATCGTTTTCCATAAATTCTTCTCCCCTCATAGGCAACGAATAGCATTTTGTGTTGAGGATCACAAAACGAATAATTGCTGGTCGCCGCGATAAGGTCAGACGAAGACAACAAGGGGGATTCTCACTGTGCTTTACATCAGCGTAGGCCATAGAATGTTGCTTCGTTGACTGTAATGCCGGGTAAATGAGCATTTTTTGATAGTGCGAAAGAACCCTGCGAGGAAAATAAGCATCTATTATTGTTTGTCATGATGACAGGCAGGCATCAATGAAAGGCTTCTCAATTGCACATATTTTTCACCCTTCAATCCCGTCAATGCACGCAGTGGTTAACAATCACAATAGAAATATTGATTATTGGACGGTAAAAATTTAGGTTATAACGCCCAAATGATTCAACGATCGGACAATACCTGCGAACTTACAATTAATGAGAGAAATATACGTATAATTACGACCTTTTAAATGCAATATAGACTTAATAACTTCTTACAAAGTCTGTTATTAATACCGTAGATATTCATCTTACCCTGTGCACCAAAAGCAAAAACCCGCCGAAGCGGGTTTTTACGTAAATCAGGTGAAACTGACCGATAAGCCGGGTTCTGTCGTGGACAGTCATTCATCTAGGCCAGCAATCGCTCACTGGCTCAAGCAGCCTACCCGGGTTCAGTACGGGCCGTACCTTATGAACCCCTATTTGGCCTTGCTCCGGGTGGAGTTTACCGTGCCACGGACTGTTACCAGCCGCGCGGTGCGCTCTTACCGCACCCTTTCACCCTTACCTGATCCCGCTTACGCGGGCCATCGGCGGTTTGCTCTCTGTTGCACTGGTCGTGGGTTTCCCCCCCAGGCGTTACCTGGCACCCTGCCCTATGGAGCCCGGACTTTCCTCCCCTCCGCCCGTCTCCCCCGAAGAGGACGACGACGAAGCGGCGACTGTCTGGTCAGCTTCGGCGCGCAGTATAGAGGGTTTGCGCGCCCTTGTCACCCCGCGTTGCGCATTCCAATCGCCAGTGTCGCGGCGATATTACGTGAAGCACGGCAGATATTGTCATAAGCTCCGCGGAATGCTTCGTCTAACGTACCAATGCTGGTCAGTACGCTGAAGACCGCATCAATGCCATGCTGATGTACAACGCCAACATCATTGGTCAGGCTACCCGCAATGCCAATCACCGGTTTATGGTACTTCTTCGCCACGTTTGCGACACCAATCGGTACCTTGCCGTGAATACTCTGGCTATCAATACGCCCTTCACCAGTGATCACCAGCGTACAATCGTGAATATGTTCCTCCAGATTCAGCGCCGTAGTGACGATTTCAATACCACTTTTCAGTTCTGCACCAAGAAACGCCATCAGCGCCGCGCCCATACCGCCCGCAGCTCCTGCGCCGGGGACATCTTTCACATCAACATGCAGCGCTTTTTTAATGACATCGGCATAGTGAGAGAGGTTATTATCCAGCTCGACAATCATCGCCTCACTGGCTCCCTTTTGTGGGCCAAAGATGCGCGAAGCACCACTGTCGCCGACTAACGGGTTGGTGACATCACAAGCGACGCGGATGACACAATCTTTTAAGCGCGGATCGAGACCGGAAATATCAATATCATTCAGAGTATTAAGACTACCGCCGCCAAAACCAATTTCATTGCCGTTGGCATCGCATAATTTCGCCCCCAGCGCCTGTACCATGCCTGCGCCGCCGTCGTTGGTGGCGCTGCCGCCAATGCCGATAATAATGTTTGTCGCACCGCTCTCCAGCGCCTGCAGGATTAACTCACCAGTACCGCGTGAAGTGGTCACGAGTGGATCGCGTTTTTCCGCAGGTACCAGTTCCAGCCCACTGGCCGCCGCCATTTCGATAAACGCGGTTTTGCCATCGCCGGAGATCCCCCAACTGGCATTCACTTTCTCGCCCAGCGGCCCTGTAACCCAGGCGTGACGTTCAGCCCCCTGGGTGGCTGCAATCATCGCTTCCACCGTTCCTTCACCACCGTCGGCAACCGGAACAGAAACATACTGTGCATCAGGAAAAATTTCCCGAAATCCTTTTTCTATCGCCTGCGCAACCTCGCTGGCAGATAAACTTTCTTTATAAGAGTCTGGGGCGATTACGATTTTCATACCTATGCCTGTTACCACATGACGCCGGAGGGCGTTTCTCTTATTCGGCCTGGATTCCAGGCCCGGATTGCAATACGCCATCCGGGCACGACGTCATTAGCGAGTAACTTCGACTTTCGCCAGTTTTTCGTAGTAGCACGCCAGGGCGCTATGATCCGCCATTCCTAAACCATCTGCACGCAGTGCCTGCATCATCTCCATAACCGCAGCTGTGAGCGGCAGTTGCGCGCCGACGCCGTGAGAAGTATCCAGCGCATTCGCCAGATCCTTAATATGCAGATCAATACGGAAGCCCGGTTTGAAGTTGCGGTCCATCACCATCGGCGCTTTGGCATCCAGCACGGTACTGCCCGCCAGCCCACCGCGAATTGCCTGATACACCAGATCCGGGTTAACGCCCGCTTTGGTTGCCAGCGTTAACGCTTCTGACATCGCAGCAATATTCAGCGCCACAATGACCTGATTTGCCAGTTTGGTGACGTTACCTGCACCGATTTCCCCGGTATGCACCACGGAACCCGCCATCGCTTTCATCAAATCATAGTATTTGTCGAAAATAGCCTTGTCGCCGCCCACCATCACTGACAGCGTACCGTCGATGGCTTTCGGTTCACCGCCGCTCACCGGGGCGTCCAGCATATCAATGCCTTTCGCTTTCAGCGCTTCGCTGATTTCACGGCTTGCCAGCGGTGCGATCGAACTCATATCGATCAATACCGTACCTGGCTTCGCGCCTTCAATAATGCCATTCTCACCCAGCGCCACCTCTTTCACATGAGGGGAGTTTGGCAGCATGGTGATGATGACGTCGCACTGTTCAGCGATCGCTTTAGCCGTAGAGGCTGTTTCTGCACCGGCAGCAATCACGTCAGCGATAGCTTCTGGGTTACGGTCAGCAACCACCAGCGAGTAACCTGCTTTCAAAAGGTTTTTACTCATTGGTTTACCCATAATCCCAAGGCCAATAAAACCAACTTTCATAGTCATATCAATCATCTCTCTTATTGCGGTGGTGGTTATTTTTTAAAGGTATCAGCCAGTTTCTGAGTGGCAGAGCGGAAGACGCCGAGATCGCTGCCGACGGCCACAAACGTCGCGCCCCATTCCAGATAACGACGCGCATCAGCCTCGACTGGTGCGAGGATGCCGCTGGGTTTGCCGTGCGCGCTGGCACGGTTAAAAATGTGCTGAATTGCTTTTTGTACATCCGGATGCGAGGCATTGCCGAGATGGCCTAATGCCGCAGCCAGATCGCTGGGGCCGACGAAGATGCCGTCTACACCTTCGGTAGCGGCAATAGCATCGACGTTATCTACGCCCTGCTGACTTTCTATCTGGACCAGAATAGTGATGTTCTTGTTCGACTGAGCGAAATAATCCGCCACGGTGCCAAACATATTGGCGCGGTGAGAAACGGAGACGCCGCGAATGCCTTCCGGTGGGTAACGAGTTGATGCCACCGCCTGCTCTGCTTCCTCTTTTGTTTCTACAAAAGGAATCAGGAAGTTATAGAAACCGATATCCAGAAGACGCTTAATAATTACCGGCTCGTTGGTCGGCACTCGCACTACTGGCGCGCTGGCGCTGCCTTTCAGGGCCATTAACTGCGGAATAAACGTGGAGATATCGTTTGGCGCATGTTCACCATCCAGCACCAGCCAGTCAAACCCAGCCAAACCAAGAACTTCAGTGCTAATCGGGTTAGAGAGAGCTGACCAGCAACCAATTTGTACCTGTTTCGCAGCCAGTGCGGCTTTGAATTTATTCGGGAAAACATCGTTATTCATCGCTTATACCTTTGCTTATTTCTGCAATTCCATACGTTTAATGTCGCCGACTACGAAGAGGTAGCAGACCATCGCCATCAGCGCTGAACATCCCACAAAAACCAGTGCTGCATTGAAGGAGTGCAGTTCACTTACCAGGTAGCCAATCACCAGTGGAGTGACAATGGAGGCAACATTGCCAAAGACGTTAAAGACGCCGCCGCAGAGGCCAACAATCTCTTTCGGCGCGGTGTCAGAAATCACTGGCCAGCCCAGCGCACCAAATCCTTTACCAAAGAAAGCCAGCGCCATCAGCATGACCACCAGCGTGGTGTTGTTGGTGTAGTTACATAAGATGATGGTGGAAGCCAGCAACATTCCCAGCACAATTGGTAGCTTACGAGCCAGGGTCAGGGACAAACCGCGTTTGATCAGATAATCCGAGAAGACACCTCCCAGCACGCCGCCCGCAAAGCCACACAGTGCCGGAATCGAGGCGACCAGACCCACTTTCAGAATCGACATGCCTTTTTCCTGCACCAGATAAATTGGGAACCAGGTGAGGAAGAACCAGGTGATGGTGTTGATAAAATATTGTCCGAAAAATACGCCCAGCATCATGCGGTTAGAGAGCAATTGCTTGATGTAATGCAGTTTGGGTCCGCTTGCTGCCGCACTGCCCGGCTTTTTGTGGTCCATATCGACCACCGCGCCATTTTCCGAGATAAACTTCAGCTCTTCCGCAGACATACGTGGGTGATCTGTCGGATTATGAATCAACTTGATCCACAGCGCCGTCAGCACAAAACCAATCACCCCCATAACGGTAAAGACGTGCTCCCAGCCCCAGGCGAAAGTCAGCCAGCCAAGCAGCGGCGAAAAGAGCGCCAACGAGAAATATTGCGCCGAGTTAAAGATGGCGGAGGCAGTACCACGTTCTTTCGTCGGGAACCAGGCGGCGACAATACGGGCGTTCGCCGGGAATGATGGCGCTTCCGAGAACCCCAGCATAAATCGCATAAAGAACATGGAGATCCCAGCCCAGGCCAGCGGAAACATATCGACAAAGCCTTGCAGGAAGGTGAACAGCGACCAGAAAAAGAGGCTGTAAGTGTAAACTTTCTTCGAGCCAAACTTATCAAGCAGCCAGCCGCCGGGAATTTGCATCAGCAAGTAGGCCCAGCCAAAAGCAGAGAAGATGTAACCCATCGAAACCGCACTTAACTGCAACTCTTTTGCCACTTCGGTACCAGCAATAGACAGTGTTGCACGATCGGCGTAGTTAACGGCGGTAACAATAAAAATAATCAGTAATATTAAATAGCGGGTATGCACGCCTTTCTTTTTTTCGTCAACGGTGTCCAGCATCATTTTATTTACCTCGGGTACTTATGCTGATTTTTATTATTATGGGGAAGGTGTTATTTATGAGTTTCATTTATGCCGTTACGACAATGAACTCGGGAATTAGTATAAGCAGCGCGAGAATAATAATCATTGTGCAAATGCTAATTTAATTAATACTATTTAAATATTATTTTGAGCATATGCACATAAGGTTGCGCGCTAAAGCACAGATTTGCGCTTTACCTTGCCGGGAGGTACTGCAATCCCTGAAATGATTGACATTGATCACATTTCTGCATTTAAACTCCTGACATTCTTATTTCACCCAATGAAGTTATTTATTTTTAAATGAGACCAGGTCCTCATTTTAATAGTCCCTGGCTGGAGAATATTGCACAATGGCCAACATCGAAATCAGACAAGAAACGCCAACTGCGTTTTATATAAAAGTTCACGACACAGATAATGTGGCAATTATTGTTAATGATAATGGCCTGAAAGCAGGAACGCGTTTTCCGGATGGGCTGGAATTAATTGAACATATTCCCCAGGGGCATAAAGTCGCATTGCTGGACATTCCGGCTAATGGTGAAATTATTCGTTATGGCGAGGTGATTGGTTACGCCGTGCGCGCAATCCCACGCGGAAGCTGGATCGACGAATCAATGGTTGTACTACCGGAAGCGCCGCCGTTACATACACTGCCACTGGCAACCAAAGTCCCGGAACCCTTACCGCCGCTGGAAGGATACACCTTTGAGGGCTATCGCAATGCCGATGGCAGCGTGGGCACCAAAAACCTGCTCGGCATCACCACCAGCGTCCACTGTGTGGCAGGCGTGGTGGACTACGTAGTAAAAATCATTGAACGCGATCTGCTACCGAAATACCCGAACGTCGATGGCGTGGTGGGGCTGAATCATTTGTACGGTTGTGGCGTGGCGATTAACGCACCCGCGGCAGTTGTACCTATTCGTACCATTCACAATATTTCGCTGAACCCTAACTTTGGCGGCGAAGTAATGGTGATTGGTCTGGGTTGTGAAAAGTTGCAGCCTGAACGCCTACTGACTGGAACGGATGATGTGCAAGCTATTCCAGTAGAAAGCGCCAGCATTGTCAGTTTGCAGGATGAAAAGCATGTCGGTTTTCAGTCCATGGTCGAGGATATTTTGCAGGTCGCCGAATGCCATCTACAAAAACTGAATCAACGTCAGCGAGAAACCTGTCCGGCTTCAGAACTGGTTGTCGGCATGCAGTGCGGTGGCAGCGATGCGTTTTCTGGCGTAACGGCAAACCCGGCGGTTGGGTATGCGTCTGATCTATTGGTGCGCTGCGGCGCAACGGTGATGTTTTCAGAAGTCACAGAAGTGCGTGACGCGATACATCTGCTGACACCACGCGCAGTGAACGAAGAGGTCGGCAAACGGCTGCTGGAGGAGATGGAGTGGTACGATAACTATCTCAATATGGGAAAAACCGATCGCAGCGCCAACCCTTCGCCGGGGAACAAGAAAGGCGGTCTGGCAAATGTGGTGGAGAAGGCACTCGGCTCCATTGCTAAATCGGGTAAAAGTGCAATTGTTGAAGTGCTGTCGCCCGGCCAACGCCCGACTAAACGCGGATTAATTTACGCCGCGACGCCAGCCAGCGATTTTGTCTGTGGCACGCAACAGGTGGCTTCGGGTATCACCGTGCAAGTGTTTACGACCGGTCGTGGTACGCCGTACGGCCTGATGGCGGTACCCGTCATTAAAATGGCGACCCGCACCGAGCTGGCGAACCGCTGGTTTGATTTAATGGATATTAACGCGGGCACTATCGCTACCGGCGAAGAAACCATTGAAGAAGTGGGCTGGAAGTTGTTCCACTTTATTCTCGACGTCGCCAGCGGGAAGAAGAAAACTTTCTCGGATCAATGGGGACTGCATAACCAGCTGGCGGTGTTTAACCCGGCACCGGTGACCTGATAATTCAATTCGTATTATGCCCGATAGCACACGTTTATCGGGCATATTGAGTCACAGCGAAGACGCGTGATCCCCGACCAGAATCACTTCAACCCCAGCCTTTCTCAGTCCTTCCAGACTATCCGAAGGAATGCCTTCATCAACAATGATCATGTCGATACGTTGAGTATCAATGATCTTATGTAAACTAGAACGATTGAACTTACTGGAATCGGTGACCACGATGATCCGTTCCGCAACTTCGCACATCCGACGGTTTAAACGGGCTTCATCTTCATTATGCGTGCTGACGCCGCGCTCCAGATCGATCGCATCTACACCAAGAAACAGCATATCGAAGTGGTAATTTTGCAGCGATTGCTCAGCCTGATCACCGTAAAAAGATTGCGACTGACGGCGCAAATGCCCCCCGGTCATCAGCAGCTCAACGCCTTCCGCTTCCAGCAACGCATTAGCCACGTTCATACCGTTGGTCATCGCAATTACGTCGGTGTGCTTGCGCATCAGACGAGCAATCTCAAAAGTGGTGGTCCCGGAGTCGAGGATCACCCGATGACCAGGCTGAATCAACTCAACGGCAGCTTTCGCAACGCTGCGTTTCATCGCGGTGTTCAGCGCGCTTTTATCTTCCACTGATGGCTCGACTGACGGCGTTGTGCTATCGCAGATCAACGCGCCACCATAGGCACGCACAGCGATCCCCTGCTTTTCCAGAAACGCCAGATCGTTGCGGATCGTCACAGTAGATACACCATACAACGCCGATAGATCATTAACTTGCACACTTCCTTGCTGGCGCAGGCGTTGAATGATCTGCTCTCGTCGCTCACTGGTGCCTGTCACTCGCTTCTCACCTGAAGCGTCGGTATTACTCATAGTAAGTCCTTTCGTAAAACTTTCGTTTCATTTCGTTTTGCCTATTAACGCCTTTCTATTAAGCAAATGCAAGCCCACCTTACCCATTGGCGCAAGCTACTCTCGTTTCAGTGGCTTTCATTATGTTTCTTTTGTGAATCAGATCAGAAAACTATTATCTTTCGTTTTATTTTTATCTCACCATGACGCAGTATCAACTGAAACAAAACGAAAGATTAATGTCGCAGTAATCTGAACTGGAGAGGAAAGTGAAACATCTGACAGAAATGGTGAGACAGCACAAAGCGGGCAAAACAAATGGGATTTATGCCGTTTGTTCCGCACATCCGCTGGTGCTGGAAGCTGCAATCCGCTACGCCAGTGCAAACCAAACGCCGTTACTGATTGAAGCAACCTCCAATCAGGTGGACCAGTTCGGCGGTTATACCGGAATGACGCCCGCCGATTTTCGCGGCTTTGTTTGTCAGCTCGCCGACTCGTTGAATTTCCCGCAGGATGCGCTGATTCTGGGTGGTGACCATCTGGGGCCAAACCGCTGGCAAAACCTGCCTGCCGCTCAGGCAATGGCCAATGCCGATGATTTGATTAAAAGCTACGTGGCGGCAGGATTCAAAAAAATTCACCTTGATTGCAGCATGTCCTGTCAGGACGATCCGATTCCCTTAACTGATGACATCGTGGCTGAACGCGCCGCCCGTCTGGCGAAAGTGGCGGAAGAAACCTGTCGTGAACACTTTGGCGAAGCCGATCTGGAGTATGTCATTGGTACCGAAGTGCCGGTACCTGGCGGCGCGCATGAAACCTTAAGCGAGCTGGCGGTCACCACGCCGGATGCCGCCCGCGCCACGCTGGAAGCCCATCGTCACGCCTTTGAAAAGCAGGGTCTGAATGCCATCTGGCCACGCATCATTGCCCTGGTGGTTCAACCCGGCGTCGAATTCGATCACACCAACGTTATTGATTATCAGCCAGCCAAAGCCGCTGCCTTAAGCCAGATGGTCGAAAACTACGAAACGCTGATTTTCGAAGCGCACTCTACCGATTATCAAACGCCGCAATCGCTGCGCCAGCTGGTGATTGACCACTTTGCCATTCTGAAAGTTGGCCCGGCGCTGACCTTCGCCCTGCGTGAAGCTCTGTTCTCTCTGGCGGCGATTGAAGAAGAACTGGTGCCAGCAAAAGCCTGTTCTGGTCTGCGTCAGGTGCTGGAAAACGTGATGCTCGACCGCCCGGAATACTGGCAAAGCCACTACCACGGTGACGGCAACGCGCGTCGTCTGGCGCGTGGTTATAGCTACTCGGATCGCGTGCGCTATTACTGGCCGGACAGCCAGATTGATGACGCTTTCGCTCATCTGGTTCGTAATCTGGCGGATTCACCAATTCCGCTGCCGCTGATCAGTCAGTATCTGCCGCTGCAGTACGTGAAAGTTCGCTCCGGCGAGCTGCAGCCAACGCCACGGGAACTCATTATCAACCATATTCAGGACATCCTGGCGCAGTACCACACAGCCTGTGAAGGCCAATAAGCAAAACAAAGAGGAACACGCTATGCCAAATATTGTTTTAAGTCGGATTGATGAACGCTTGATTCACGGTCAGGTCGGCGTTCAGTGGGTCGGATTTGCGGGGGCAAATCTGGTGCTGGTAGCCAACGACGAGGTTGCCGAAGATCTGGTACAACAAAACCTGATGGAAATGGTACTGGCAGAAGGGATCGCCGTACGTTTCTGGACGTTGCAAAAAGTCATCGATAACATTCATCGCGCCGCCGATCGACAGAAAATCCTGCTGGTTTGTAAAACACCGGCCGATTTCCTGACGCTGGTGAAAGGTGGCGTTCCGGTGAATCGCATTAACGTTGGCAATATGCACTACGCCAATGGCAAGCAACAAATCGCCAAAACGGTTTCTGTGGATGCGGGTGATATCGCAGCATTTAACGACCTGAAAGCCGCTGGGGTGGAATGCTTCGTTCAGGGCGTCCCGACAGAGCCTGCAGTGGACCTCTTTAAATTACTTTGAGGGATTCATCATGGAAATCAGTCTGTTGCAGGCATTCGCGTTGGGCATTATCGCCTTTATCGCTGGCCTGGATATGTTTAACGGCTTAACCCATATGCACCGCCCGGTGGTTCTCGGCCCGTTGGTCGGGCTGGTACTTGGCGATCTGCATACCGGTATTTTAACCGGCGGTACGCTGGAACTGGTGTGGATGGGGCTGGCCCCTCTGGCGGGCGCACAGCCGCCTAACGTGATTATCGGTACTATCGTCGGCACGGCGTTTGCCATTACTACTGGCGTGAAACCCGATGTCGCGGTCGGTGTCGCCGTACCTTTCGCTGTCGCAGTACAGATGGGGATTACCTTCCTGTTCTCGGTGATGTCCGGCGTGATGTCCCGATGCGACCGGATGGCGGAGAACGCCGATACTCGCGGCATTGAACGCGTGAACTATCTGGCACTGCTGGCACTCGGCACGTTCTATTTTCTCTGCGCTTTCCTGCCTATCTACTTCGGCGCGGAACATGCAAAAACCATCATTGATGTCCTGCCGCAACGATTAATCGACGGCCTCGGCGTCGCGGGCGGCATCATGCCAGCAATCGGTTTTGCCGTGCTGCTGAAAATCATGATGAAAAACGTCTACATCCCCTACTTCATCCTGGGCTTTGTTGCCGCAGCCTGGCTCAAGTTACCGGTGCTGGCTATTGCTGCCGCCGCGCTGGCGATGGCGCTGATCGACCTGCTGCGTAAATCTCCTGAACCGACTCAACCTGCGGCACAGAAAGAGGAATTTGAAGATGGCATCTAATCAAACCACCCTGCCGAACGTCAGTGAAAACGAAGAAACACTGCTGACTGGCGTCAATGAAAACGTGTATGAAGATCAGAGCATTGGCGCAGAGCTGACGAAAAAAGATATCAACCGCGTCGCCTGGCGTTCCATGCTGTTACAGGCTTCTTTCAACTACGAACGTATGCAGGCTTCCGGCTGGCTGTACGGCCTGCTGCCAGCACTGAAAAAGATCCACACTAATAAACGCGACCTGGCGCGCGCCATGAAGGGGCATATGGGTTTCTTCAATACCCATCCGTTTCTGGTGACGTTTGTTATCGGCATTATCCTTGCGATGGAGCGTTCTAAGCAGGACGTTAACAGTATTCAGAGCACCAAAATTGCCGTCGGTGCGCCGCTCGGCGGGATTGGCGATGCGATGTTCTGGCTAACGCTACTGCCGATTTGTGGCGGGATAGGTGCAAGCCTCGCGCTACAAGGCTCTATTCTTGGCGCTGTCGTCTTTATTGTGCTGTTCAACGTGGTGCACCTGGGGCTGCGTTTTGGTCTGGCGCATTATGCTTACCGCATGGGCGTGGCGGCGATTCCACTCATTAAAGCAAATACCAAAAAAGTCGGCCATGCGGCATCTATCGTTGGGATGACGGTAATCGGCGCGCTGGTGGCAACCTATGTTCGTTTAAGCACCACGCTGGAAATCACCGCGGGCGACGCAGTGGTTAAGTTACAGGCTGATGTTATCGACAAACTGATGCCAGCCTTCTTACCGCTGGTCTACACCCTGACCATGTTCTGGCTGGTACGCCGCGGCTGGAGTCCGCTGCGCCTGATTGCGATTACCGTGGTTCTCGGCATCGTCGGTAAATTCTGCCATTTCCTTTAAATACAATGAGGTATTAGATGTTAAGTATTATTTTGACAGGGCATGGCGGATTTGCCAGCGGCATGGAAAAAGCAATGAAGCAAATTCTCGGTGAGCAATCGCAGTTTATCGCCATCGATTTTCCGGAAACCTCAAGCACCGCGCTGCTTACATCGCAGCTTGAAGAGGCCATCGCCCAACTGGATTGTGAAGACGGCATTGTTTTTCTGACGGATTTGCTGGGCGGCACGCCGTTTCGCGTAGCTTCAACGCTGGCGATGCAAAAACCGGGCTGTGAAGTGATCACCGGCACCAATTTGCAACTGCTACTGGAAATGGTGCTGGAGCGCGAAGGGTTAAGCGGTGAAGAGTTCCGTGTGCAGGCGCTGGAGTGTGGACACCGTGGGCTGACCAGTCTGGTGGACGAGTTAGGCCGCTGCCATGAAGAATGTCCGGTCGAGGAAGGAATATGACACACGTTCTGCGCGCCAGAAGGCTGCTGACTGAAGAGGGATGGCTCGATGACCATCAGTTGCGTATTGCTGACGGTGTAATCGCAGCAATCGAACCGATTCCAGTGGGCGTGACTGAACGCGATGCGGAACTGCTCTGTCCCGCTTACATCGACACCCATGTACACGGTGGTGCGGGCGTTGATGTAATGGATGACGCGCCGGATGTGCTCGACAAGCTGGCAATGCACAAAGCACGCGAAGGTGTCGGCAGTTGGTTACCGACCACCGTAACCGCGCCGCTTAATACCATTCATGCGGCGCTGGAACGTATTGCTCAACGTTGCCAACGCGGCGGACCTGGTGCGCAAGTGCTGGGGAGTTATCTCGAAGGACCGTACTTCACGCCGCAGAATAAAGGCGCGCATCCACCGGAGCTGTTCCGCGAGCTGGAAATTGCCGAGCTGGATCAATTGATTGCCGTTTCTCAGCATACCTTGCGCGTGGTGGCGCTGGCACCGGAAAAAGAAGGGGCATTGCAGGCCATCCGCCATCTTAAACAGCAAAACGTACGGGTGATGCTGGGGCATAGCGCGGCGACCTGGCAACAAACCCGTGCCGCGTTTGATGCTGGTGCCGACGGCCTGGTGCATTGCTATAACGGGATGACAGGTTTACATCACCGCGAACCGGGAATGGTTGGCGCGGGATTAACAGACAAGCGCGCCTGGCTGGAACTGATAGCCGATGGTCATCATGTACATCCGGCGGCAATGTCGCTCTGTTGTTGCTGTGCGAAAGAGAGGATCGTACTGATCACCGACGCGATGCAGGCAGCCGGGATGCCGGATGGTCACTATACGTTATGTGGTGAAGAAGTGCAGATGCGCGGTGGCGTTGTCCGTACCGCGTCCGGTGGGCTGGCGGGCAGTACGCTGTCTGTCGATGCGGCAGTGCGCAACATGGTCGAGTTGACGGGCGTAACGCCTGCGGAAGCCATCCATATGGCGTCGCTGCATCCGGCGCGAATGCTGGGTGTTGATGGTGTTCTGGGATCGCTTAAACCGGGCAAACGCGCCAGCGTCGTTGCGCTGGATAGCGGGCTGCATGTGCAACAAATCTGGATTCAGGGTCAATTAGCTTCGTTTTGATGGTTTGCTCCTTTATTAGGCCTTCACTTCCCCCGTAAGGCCTTCTTTTTCTTTCGTTTTGATCTGTGCAGCGGTGTCGGATGCGACGCTAATGCGTCTTATCCGACCTACGGTTGGTGACCGTAAGGCCGGATAAAGTATTTACGCCGCATCCAGCAATCCCTTTTACTTCCCTTGCCTTTTCTTTCAACGATCACAGATTTCGTTTTATTTCCTTTTTCTTCATTGAACTTTCAGTTTCTTTTCTATAAATTTTAACCAACGAAAGAAATCACCAAGTGAAATGAAACGAAAGGCAAGCGAAAGCGACAACGCCGACGTCAAGTTCATCAGACTAAGGATTGAGTTATGCCAGAAAATTACACCCCTGCTGCTGCCGCAACCGGTACATGGACTGAAGAAGAGATCC
Source organism: Escherichia coli DSM 30083 = JCM 1649 = ATCC 11775 (assembly GCF_003697165.2). GTDB lineage: Bacteria > Pseudomonadota > Gammaproteobacteria > Enterobacterales > Enterobacteriaceae > Escherichia > Escherichia coli. The sequence continues at coordinate 597,877 of NZ_CP033092.2, read as the reverse complement.
GCCATCAGCCTCGCGCATGGATCCGTTCACTCACCAACATCGACGCGCTACGTTCCGCGCTCAATAACTTCCTTGAACCGTTACTGCGCAAAGAGAATCTGCGGATCATCCTGACCGGAGCCGGAACCTCGGCATTTATCGGTGACATCATCGCGCCGTGGCTCGCCAGCCATACCGGTAAAAACTTCAGCGCCGTACCGACCACCGATCTGGTCACTAATCCGATGGACTACCTGAATCCAGCTCATCCGCTGCTGTTGATCTCCTTCGGTCGATCCGGCAACAGCCCGGAAAGCGTCGCCGCCGTGGAACTGGCAAATCAATTTGTACCAGAATGCTATCACCTGCCGATCACCTGCAACGAAGCGGGCGCTCTTTACCAAAACGCGATCAACAGCGACAACGCGTTTGCCCTGCTGATGCCCGCAGAAACGCACGATCGCGGCTTCGCGATGACCAGCAGCATTACCACCATGATGGCCAGCTGCCTCGCGGTTTTCGCACCTGAGACGATCAACAGCCAAACCTTCCGCGATGTGGCGGATCGTTGCCAGGCGATCCTGACCTCACTGGGCGATTTCAGCGAAGGTGTGTTTGGTTACGCACCGTGGAAACGGATCGTTTATCTCGGCAGCGGTGGCTTACAGGGCGCAGCACGCGAGTCGGCGCTGAAAGTGCTGGAACTGACAGCGGGTAAACTGGCGGCCTTCTATGATTCCCCGACCGGATTCCGTCATGGCCCGAAATCGCTGGTCGATAACGAAACGCTGGTGGTGGTGTTTGTCTCCAGCCACCCTTACACCCGTCAGTATGATCTTGATCTGCTGGCAGAACTCCGCCGCGATAACCAGGCAATGCGCGTAATCGCCATCGCCGCGGAAAGCAACGACGTTATTGCCGCCGGTCCACATATCATCCTGCCGCCGTCCCGTCACTTTATCGACGTTGAGCAGGCATTTTGCTTCCTGATGTACGCCCAGACATTTGCACTGATGCAGTCGCTGCACATGGGTAATACGCCGGATACCCCATCAGCCAGTGGCACCGTTAACCGCGTGGTGCAAGGCGTAATCATTCATCCGTGGCAGGCATAAGAGGATCGCATTATGAGCATTATCTCCACCAAATATCTGTTACAGGACGCCCAAGCCAATGGCTACGCGGTGCCTGCCTTTAACATTCATAACGCCGAGACGATCCAGGCGATCCTCGAAGTGTGCAGTGAAATGCGATCGCCGGTGATCCTCGCCGGGACGCCGGGGACCTTTAAGCATATCGCGCTGGAAGAGATCTACGCCCTGTGTAGCGCCTATTCCACGACCTATAACATGCCGCTGGCACTGCATCTCGATCACCACGAATCGCTGGATGATATTCGCCGTAAAGTCCACGCAGGCGTGCGCAGCGCGATGATCGACGGCAGTCATTTCCCGTTTGCCGAGAACGTGAAGCTGGTGAAATCGGTTGTCGACTTCTGCCACTCCCAGGATTGCAGCGTGGAAGCAGAACTGGGCCGCCTCGGCGGTGTTGAAGATGACATGAGCGTTGACGCCGAAAGTGCATTCCTGACCGATCCACAAGAAGCTAAACGCTTTGTCGAACTGACTGGCGTCGACAGCCTGGCGGTAGCGATTGGTACGGCGCACGGCTTATACAGCAAAACGCCGAAGATTGATTTCCAGCGGCTGGCGGAAATTCGTGAAGTGGTGGATGTTCCTCTGGTGCTGCATGGTGCCAGCGATGTCCCGGATGAATTTGTCCGTCGCACTATTGAACTTGGCGTAACAAAAGTGAACGTTGCCACAGAATTAAAAATAGCCTTCGCTGGCGCGGTTAAAGCCTGGTTTGCGGAAAATCCTCAGGGTAATGATCCTCGTTATTATATGCGCGTCGGAATGGATGCGATGAAAGAAGTTGTCAGAAATAAAATTAATGTCTGTGGTTCAGCGAATCGAATTTCAGCATAATCATTAGTTTTTTATGATTTATCCCAATGTACTTCCCGATTAATATCGGGGAGTGCCTTAATGGTAAAGGAGATAACTAAACCTTAATAAATACATCAGTACAATATCGCAACAATAATATATTTAAAAAGATTATATTATTCAACTTTATGGTGAGGATTACACAATGAGCAGTCCAAATATTCTCTTAACCCGTATTGATAACCGTCTGGTTCACGGTCAGGTTGGCGTGACCTGGACATCCACCATCGGTGCGAATCTGTTAGTAGTCGTGGATGATGTTGTCGCTAACGATGATATTCAACAGAAATTAATGGGTATTACCGCAGAAACCTACGGCTTTGGCATTCGTTTCTTTACTATCGAAAAAACCATTAACGTCATCGGCAAAGCTGCACCACATCAGAAGATCTTCCTGATTTGCCGTACGCCACAAACGGTACGTAAATTGGTAGAAGGTGGTATTGACCTGAAAGATGTCAACGTCGGCAATATGCATTTCTCGGAAGGGAAAAAGCAAATCAGCAGTAAAGTTTATGTCGATGACCAGGATCTCACGGATTTACGTTTTATTAAACAACGTGGCGTAAATGTTTTCATTCAGGACGTCCCTGGCGATCAAAAAGAACAAATCCCTGACTAAATCTAAAATAGCCTTAATATTGGTTTGAGGTAATAAAAATGCATGAAATAACCCTACTCCAGGGATTATCCCTGGCGGCGTTAGTTTTCTTTCTGGGGATTGATTTTTGGCTGGAAGCCTTATTTTTATTCCGCCCGATAATCGTTTGTACCCTTACAGGTGCTATTCTCGGTGATATTCAGACTGGCTTAATTACCGGTGGCCTGACAGAGTTGGCTTTCGCCGGATTAACCCCTGCAGGTGGTGTTCAGCCGCCCAACCCTATTATGGCGGGTCTGATGACCACTGTCATTGCATGGTCTACGGGCGTTGATGCCAAAACGGCAATTGGTCTTGGCCTGCCGTTTAGTTTGTTAATGCAGTACGTCATTCTGTTCTTCTATTCCGCTTTCTCATTATTTATGACCAAAGCCGATAAATGCGCAAAAGAGGCGGATACGGCAGCATTTTCCCGACTTAACTGGGCAACGATGCTCATCGTCGCTTCAGCGTATGCGGTGATTGCTTTCCTCTGTACTTACCTGGCACAAGGGGCGATGCAGGCGCTGGTGAAAGCGATGCCCGCCTGGCTGACCCACGGCTTTGAAGTGGCTGGCGGTATTCTGCCTGCCGTTGGTTTTGGCTTGCTGCTGCGCGTGATGTTCAAAGCACAATATATCCCTTACCTGATCGCCGGTTTCCTGTTTGTTTGCTACATCCAGGTCAGCAACCTGTTGCCGGTTGCCGTACTGGGCGCAGGCTTTGCGGTGTATGAGTTTTTCAATGCGAAATCCCGGCAGCAAGCGCAACCGCAGCCCGTTGCCAGTAAAAATGAAGAAGAGGACTACAGCAATGGGATCTGAAATCAGTAAAAAAGATATCACCCGTCTGGGCTTTCGTTCGTCACTGCTACAAGCAAGCTTTAACTACGAAAGGATGCAGGCGGGCGGTTTTACCTGGGCGATGTTGCCGATCCTGAAAAAGATTTATAAGGACGACAAACCGGGCCTAAGCGCGGCGATGAAAGATAACCTCGAATTTATTAATACCCACCCTAATCTGGTCGGATTCCTGATGGGGTTATTAATTTCGATGGAAGAAAAAGGAGAAAACCGCGACACCATTAAAGGCCTCAAAGTGGCGCTGTTTGGCCCAATCGCCGGGATTGGCGATGCGATTTTCTGGTTTACCTTGTTGCCAATTATGGCGGGGATTTGCTCATCGTTTGCCAGTCAGGGGAACCTGTTGGGACCGATTTTGTTTTTCGCCGTTTACCTGCTTATCTTTTTCCTGCGCGTCGGCTGGACCCACGTCGGTTATTCAGTCGGCGTGAAGGCTATCGATAAAGTGCGAGAGAACTCGCAGATGATTGCTCGTTCGGCAACTATCCTCGGGATCACAGTAATCGGCGGGCTGATCGCTTCGTATGTGCATATTAACGTGGTGACGTCGTTTGCCATCGACAGTACCCACAGCGTCGCACTGCAACAGGATTTCTTCGATAAAGTCTTCCCGAATATTTTACCGATGGCCTACACCCTGCTGATGTATTACTTCCTGCGGGTGAAAAAAGCGCATCCGGTGCTGTTAATCGGCGTGACGTTTGTTCTTTCTATTGTTTGTTCTGCATTCGGCATTTTGTAAATGGAACGAGGCACCGCGTCTGGCGGTGCCTCTTTACTTAAGGAATTTCATCCTGTGCAAACCCTTCAACAAGTTGAAAACTATACGGCGTTAAGTGAACGTGCCAGCGAATATTTATTGGCCGTGATCCGTCGCAAACCGGATGCCGTGATTTGCCTGGCGACCGGAGCCACGCCATTACTGACGTATCATTATCTGGTAGAAAAAATCCACCAGCAGCAGGTTGATGTCAGCCAGCTCACCTTCGTGAAGCTCGACGAATGGGTGGATCTGCCATTAACGATGCCTGGTACCTGCGAAACTTTCCTTCAACAGCATATCGTGCAGCCGCTGGGGTTACGTGAAGACCAGCTCATCAGCTTTCACTCCGAAGAGATAAATGAGACAGAGTGCGAACGGGTAACGAACCTGATTGCGCGCAAAGGCGGTCTGGACTTATGCGTTCTCGGATTGGGGAAAAACGGTCATCTTGGGCTGAACGAACCGGGAGAAAGCCTGCAACCGGCCTGCCATATCAGTCAACTTGATGCCAGAACACAGCAACATGAGATGTTAAAAACCGCGGACCGTCCCGTGACTCGTGGGATCACCTTAGGCCTGAAGGATATTCTCAATGCCCGCGAAGTTTTGTTACTGGTGACTGGCGAAGGAAAACAGGATGCGACAGAACGTTTTCTCACGGCTAAAGTCTCTACCGCTATCCCGGCTTCATTTTTATGGCTGCATAACTATTTCACATGCATGATTGATGAGATGTGTCGTCGTTAACTCGCCTGCTACAGGCGTTGCAACGCTATTCCTGCTGCGACGCCTGTAATCACTCTCCCTGCTGCTCCAGCGCATACTTATACAGCGCATTTTTCTTCACGCCGTGAATTTCTGCTGCCAGCGCCGCCGCTTTTTTCAGCGGCAGTTCTGCCTGTAGCAGCGCCAGCGTGCGCAGGGCATCGGCGGGTAAGTCTTCTTCCTGTGCTTTATGGCCTTCGACAATCAGTACCATTTCGCCTTTGCGACGGTTTTCATCTTCTTTGACCCACGCCAGCAGCTCGCCAACGGGCGCGCCGTGAATGGTTTCCCAGGTTTTGGTCAGCTCACGCGCCAGAACGACGTAGCGGGATTCGCCTAATACCGCAACGATATCTTCCAGGCTATCTAACAGACGGTGGGTAGATTCATAAAAAATCAGCGTGCGCGGCTCCGCTTCAATGGCTTTTAGCGCATCACGGCGGCCTTTTGATTTGGCAGGTAAAAAGCCTTCATAACAAAAACGATCGGATGGTAAACCCGCGGCGCTTAACGCAGTGATAGCAGCACACGGCCCGGGTAGCGGCACCACGCGAATCCCCGCTTCACGGCAGGTACGCACCAGATGGTAGCCAGGATCGTTAATTAGCGGCGTTCCGGCATCGGAAACCAGCGCAATGTTTTGCCCCTCTTGCAGCTTCGCCAGCAGCGTTTCGGCTTTTTGTTGTTCGTTATGGTCGTGCAGCGCAAACAACCGAGCATTAATCCCAAAATGTTGCAGCAATAAACCGGTGTGACGCGTATCCTCGGCGGCAATCAGATCAACGGCCTGTAATACCTCCAACGCACGCTGGGTGATATCCGCCAGATTGCCGATTGGCGTCGGTACAATGTAAAGCTGGCCCTGAGAATTATCCGCCGATTGGTGTTGTTTCATTGTGTCGTCCGTATTGCCGATTTAATATTGAGCATTGCGTAAAAAAAATATCACTGGATACATTATGGTACCCTCAACATTTTCTCGTTTGAAAGCCGCGCGTTGTCTGCCTGTTGTTCTGGCAGCCCTGATTTTCGCCGGTTGTGGCACCCATACTCCCGATCAGTCCACTGCTTATATGCAGGGCACGGCGCAGGCTGATTCTGCCTTTTACCTGCAACAGATGCAGCAAAGTTCTGATGATACCAGGATCAACTGGCAATTACTCGCCATTCGTGCACTGGTGAAAGAAGGTAAAACCGGGCAGGCAGTTGAGTTGTTTAACCAACTACCGCAAGAACTGAATGATACTCAGCGTCGCGAGAAAACACTGCTGGCGGCAGAGATTAAACTGGCGCAGAAAGATTTTGCTGGCGCGCAAAACTTGCTGGCGAAAATCACACCTGCCGATTTAGAACAAAACCAGCAAGCCCGTTACTGGCAGGCAAAAATCGATGCCAGCCAGGGGCGTCCTTCCATTGATTTACTGCGCGCGTTAATTGCTCAGGAACCGCTGCTCGGTGCGAAAGAAAAGCAGCAGAATATTGACGCCACATGGCAGGCGCTCTCCTCCATGACTCAGGAGCAGGCGAATACGCTGGTGATCAACGCCGACGAAAATATTCTGCAAGGCTGGCTGGATTTGCAGCGCGTCTGGTTTGATAACCGTAACGATCCTGACATGATGAAAGCTGGGATCGCCGACTGGCAGAAACGTTATCCGAACAACCCGGGCGCGAAAATGCTGCCAACGCAGTTGGTTAACGTAAAAGCGTTTAAACCCGCATCGACCAACAAAATCGCCCTGCTGTTGCCGCTGAATGGCCAGGCAGCGGTATTTGGTCGCACTATTCAGCAAGGCTTTGAAGCGGCGAAAAATATCGGCACTCAGCCAGTGGTGGCCCAGGTAGCAGCCGCACCTGCCGCAGACGTAGCAGAACAACCTCAGCCGCAAACCGTGGATGGCGTTGCCAGCCCGGCACAAGCTTCGGTTAGCGATCTGACCGGTGAACAGCCTGCGGCTCAGTCGGTGCCTGTAAGCGCCCCGGCGACAAGCACCGCAGCGGTAAGCGCACCCGCAAATCCATCCGCAGAGCTGAAAATCTACGATACCTCATCACAACCACTTAGCCAGATCTTAAGCCAGGTTCAGCAGGATGGCGCGAGTATTGTGGTCGGTCCGTTGCTGAAAAATAACGTTGAAGAGTTGCTGAAGAGCAACACTCCGCTGAACGTGCTGGCACTGAACCAGCCGGAGAACATCGAAAACCGCGTCAATATTTGTTACTTCGCGCTTTCACCGGAAGACGAAGCGCGCGATGCAGCGCGTCATATTCGTGACCAGGGTAAACAAGCGCCGCTGGTGCTGATCCCACGCAGTTCATTGGGCGATCGCGTAGCCAATGCGTTTGCGCAAGAGTGGCAGAAACTGGGCGGCGGCACCGTTCTGCAACAAAAATTTGGTTCCACCAGCGAGTTACGCGCGGGTGTTAACGGCGGTTCGGGTATCGCTTTAACGGGTAGCCCGATTACTCCCAGAGAAACAACCGACTCCGGCATGACGACCAACAATCCAACGCTGCAAACCACACCAACCGATGATCAGTTCACCAATAATGGCGGTCGTGTCGATGCGGTGTACATTGTGGCAACGCCGGGTGAAATCGCTTTTATCAAACCAATGATCGCCATGCGTAACGGTAGCCAGAGCGGTGCAACGCTGTACGCCAGCTCCCGCAGTGCGCAAGGGACCGCTGGCCCGGATTTCCGCCTGGAGATGGAAGGCTTGCAGTACAGCGAAATCCCGATGCTGGCAGGCGGTAATCTGCCGTTAATGCAGCAGGCGCTCAGCGCGGTGAACAACGATTATTCGCTGGCTCGCATGTATGCGATGGGCGTCGATGCCTGGTCGTTGGCAAATCATTTCTCACAAATGCGCCAGGTTCAGGGTTTTGAAATCAACGGTAATACCGGAAGCCTGACGGCAAACCCGGATTGCGTGATTAACAGGAAGTTATCATGGCTACAGTACCAACAAGGTCAGGTAGTCCCCGCCAGTTAACCACCAAACAGACCGGCGATGCGTGGGAAGCACAAGCGCGTCGCTGGCTGGAAGGCAAAGGACTACGGTTTATCGCCGCTAACGTGAACGAGCGTGGCGGCGAGATCGATCTGATAATGCGTGAAGGCCGGACCACCGTTTTTATCGAGGTGCGTTACCGCCGCTCTGCGCTTTATGGCGGCGCGGCAGCCAGTGTGACCCGCAGCAAACAACACAAATTATTACAGACTGCCCGCTTGTGGCTCGCGCGTCATAATGGGAGTTTTGATACTGTGGATTGCCGGTTCGATGTGGTAGCCTTCACCGGGAATGAGGTTGAGTGGATTAAGGATGCCTTTAATGACCACTCATAATTAAGGTTTAAGGATTAGCGTGCAAGAAAGAATTAAAGCTTGCTTCACTGAAAGCATTCAAACTCAAATTGCGGCGGCAGAGGCGCTTCCGGATGCCATCTCCCGTGCAGCCATGACGCTGGTTCAGTCTCTGCTCAATGGCAACAAAATCCTCTGTTGTGGTAATGGAACTTCCGCTGCCAATGCACAGCATTTTGCTGCCAGCATGATCAACCGTTTCGAAACGGAGCGGCCCAGCTTACCTGCCATTGCACTAAATACTGATAATGTTGTCTTAACGGCAATTGCCAACGATCGCTTACATGATGAAGTGTATGCAAAACAGGTGCGGGCGCTGGGCCATGCGGGAGATGTATTGTTAGCCATTTCCACCCGTGGCAACAGCCGCGATATTGTAAAAGCGGTAGAAGCTGCCGTTACGCGTGATATGACCATTGTGGCATTAACCGGCTATGACGGCGGTGAACTTGCAGGTTTGTTAGGGCCACAGGATGTGGAGATCCGCATTCCTTCGCATCGTAGTGCTCGCATTCAGGAAATGCATATGCTGACGGTAAATTGCCTGTGCGATCTGATCGATAACACGCTTTTCCCTCACCAGGATGTTTAAGGAGAATACATGAAGGCATTATCGCCAATCGCAGTCCTTATTTCCGCGCTGCTGTTGCAAGGTTGTGTTGCCGCTGCCGTAGTGGGTACTGCTGCTGTGGGTACCAAAGCCGCAACTGACCCACGCAGTGTCGGCACCCAGGTAGACGATGGTACCCTGGAAGTGCGCGTGAACAGCGCATTGTCGAAAGACGAACAAATTAAGAAAGAAGCGCGCATTAATGTAACGGCCTATCAGGGCAAAGTGCTGCTGGTTGGGCAGTCACCAAACGCTGAACTTTCGGCTCGCGCCAAACAGATTGCTATGGGCGTAGACGGTGCCAACGAAGTGTATAACGAGATTCGTCAGGGCCAGCCGATTGGTCTGGGCGAAGCGTCTAACGATACGTGGATCACCACCAAAGTACGTTCGCAGCTGTTAACCAGCGACCTGGTGAAATCGTCCAACGTGAAAGTGACCACCGAAAACGGTGAAGTGTTCCTGATGGGGCTGGTGACTGAACGTGAAGCGAAAGCGGCGGCAGATATTGCCAGCCGGGTAAGCGGCGTGAAGCGGGTAACTACGGCGTTTACGTTTATTAAATAGCAGCCCTTGTAATGCCTGATGCGACGCTTGCAGCGTCTTATCAGGCCTACAACGATGCAAACCGTAGGTCGGATAAGGCGTTTACGCCGCATCCGACATGTTTTCCCTCAAATCAAACCAACAGCGCCAGCCCGCCGACAATCACACCAGACACTGCCACCATCGCCCCCGTCAGCCATAAGGCTTTCGTCGGGAACGCTTTGCGCAGCATAATCAGTGACGGCAAACTCACCGCCGGGAGCGTCATCAACAATGCCAGCGCCGGAGCAGTTCCCATACCTGCCAGCATCATCGTTTGTACAATCGGAATTTCTGCTGCCGTGGGAATGACAAACAAGCATCCTGCCACCGCCATCGCCACCACCCACATCAGGCTGTTATCGACAGCACCATCGGCATGGGGGAATAACCAGACGCGAGCGGCACCCAACACCAGTACTGCAAGGATGTAAACCGGGATCGTACTCCAGAAAAGCGTCCATAGCGCCCTGCCCCAGCGGCTAAAAAATCCTCCCTGTGCTTCCGGTATGTCAATTTCGACCGGTGCCTGCGTTTGCGGTGTTTCACGCACCCATTTTTGCACCAGCGTCGCAATCAGCAACACCATCACCAGCCCCGCCACCAGACGAATCGCCGCAAAATCCCAGCCGAGGACGAACCCCATAAACACCAGCGTCGCCGGGTTTAACAACGGATTCCCCATCCAGAATGCCAGCGCACCGCCCATCGACACCTGTTGGCGACGCATTCCCGCCGCGACCGGAGCCGCACAGCAGGTACACATCATACCCGGCAGCGAAAACAGCGTTCCCAGCAGCGTGCCGCGAAAGCGCGATTGCCCAAGCGTACGCAACAACCAGTCACGCGGGATCAGCACCTGAATCAACGAACCGAGGATCACCCCCAGCACCGCCGCTTTCCATACCGCGAGAAAATAGATCATCGCGTAATTCAACGCCGCCTGCCACGGATTAGCATCCGCCTGCGCAAGGATAGATTTACCGATACTGTGGGTTTCGGCAGCAGTAAACGCTTTGCCGTAGTAAGGTTGCCATTTCACATACCAGAGACCGGCAATGACAACGAGAAAGAAAAGCGCGGGTTTCCACCACTGAATGGGCGTTGCCGTCTGAGATGAAGACTGACCAGTCATAGCATTCCCCAGGAATAAGTTATGATAATTGAGCGCGTGAATATTACGCTCACTATCAATTCTTGGGAATAATTATTCAGCTCTTTTGCGTAATTCTGAAGAGCTTAAAATCGTCACACCTTCATGCTCAGGCCGCATCGCCTCTGCCAGCATGACCCGCGCCACGTCTCTCGCATCAATGGATTTCCAGTTACCGGGTAACAAACGGAACAGCGGCGCAAAAAGCGTTTCGTTCATCCGCTGTTTGCTACGATCGCCCAGTAACATCGACGGGCGAGCAATGGTCAATTTCGGCCAGTTCTGGGCGATTAATGCTTCTTCCATCTCCCCTTTGACGCGGTTATAGAAAAACGGCGAGTGGGCATTAGCACCCATAGCACTGACCACCAGCATATGCTGCGCACCGAGCCGCCGCCCGGTTAATGCGGTATCCACCACCAACGTGTAATCGGCATGAATAAACGCCTCTTTGCTCCCCGCTTCTCGCCGCGTGGTGCCGAGACAACAAAACACAATGTCGATGGGATCGGTGACCTGCGCCAGCGCGTCAGTCAGTTGCGGATCATGGGGATTAAACACCCCGGGCATATCGCCCAACGGACGTCGCGTCGGCGCAGCAATGGCGTTAACTTTCGGTTCATTAATCAACATCCGCAGCAGGTGACCGCCCACCAGCCCCGTTGCGCCTGTAATCAGTACCTGACTCATCTTCGCTCCTTTACAGAATTGTCTGCCTTGCGCTCCCCGGCTCATGCACCAGGCTTAATAGATCATGAGGTAATTATCCCCGATTGTGGAAAATTCGCCTCATCCAATGCAACAACGCGGAGGAAGCATGAGTAAGAAAATCGCCGTTTTAATCACTGATGAATTTGAGGATTCAGAATTTACTTCACCCGCAGACGAGTTCCGTAAAGCCGGACACGAAGTGATTACCATTGAAAAACAAGCGGGTAAAACGGTGAAAGGCAAAAAAGGAGAAGCCAGCGTGGCCATCGATAAATCCATCGATGAAGTGACGCCCGCAGAGTTCGATGCCCTGCTGCTACCGGGCGGTCATTCACCAGATTATCTGCGTGGTGACAACCGTTTTGTCACCTTCACACGCGATTTTGTGAACAGCGGCAAACCTGTTTTCGCCATCTGTCACGGTCCCCAGTTGCTGATCAGCGCCGATGTGATCCTTGGTCGTAAGCTGACCGCCGTTAAACCGATCGTGATTGATGTTAAAAACGCGGGCGCGGAATTTTACGATCAGGAAGTGGTGGTCGATAAAGATCAGCTGGTTACCAGCCGGACACCGGACGATCTGCCAGCGTTTAACCGCGAGGCGTTACGCCTGCTCGGTGCCTGAGTTACGTAGCCAAATCATTTTTTTACCAAAGCCCAGCGTGTTGTCGGTGAATTTGATTTCATCGAGCCGGATTTCCCATACCGGGGCCGACAGCATTCTGGCAACCGGAAAGCGACGATTGTACGCCTTGCGTGCGAGGTCGCTTTCCTCGCCTTCCAGTCTGCGGATCTCACCTTTAAACTGCACGCCGCGAATTAACGCTACCGTTTTCGGCTGACCGTTTACCGTTCCGGCAATTGCCGCCTGCGGCCCGCTCATCTGCGCATGACGCGTTTTTTCTTCCGTCAAAATGTAGAAGGCGACTTTCTGCGCATCAAAAAGATAAAAGGCATTGGCGCACCACAGTTCCCCTTCCTGCTGCACACACCAGGTGACAACATGTTGTTTTGCCAGCCAACGGCTGATGGCGGTGAGTGTTTCCATTGCTGTTCTCTTTTATACTGTGGGCCTGACCTTAACATGCGACGCAGACGATGACACCCTGGTTTCTTTACTTGATCCGTACCGCCGACAATAAGCTTTATACCGGGATCACCACGGATGTCGAACGCCGCTATCAGCAGCACCAAAGCGGCAAAGGGGCGAAAGCACTGCGCGGGAAGGGAGAACTAACGCTGGCGTTTTCCGCACCAGTGGGCGATCGTTCGCTGGCGTTACGGGCAGAATATCGCGTTAAGCAACTGACCAAACGGCAAAAAGAGCGTCTGGTAGCGGAAGGTGCAGTGTTTGCAGAACTGTTGAGCAGCCTGCAAACCCCGGAGATTAAAAGCGATTGAAGTGCTCGTGATACTCAACCAGACCAGTTACACCGTTCAGCGCGTCATCCGCTAAACGATGTACCTGGAAGGCACTTTCAGTGCCCGGCCAGCGGCAACGCAGATCGTGATGTGCCGCCAGTTCAAAGCCGAAACGGCTGTACAGCGCCGGATCGCCCAGCGTCACCACTGCGGCATAGCCGAACTCATTAAGCGAATCGAGTCCTTCATAGACCAGTTGGCGTGCCAGCCCCTGTCCACGGTATTTTTCATCTACCGCCAGCGGTGCCATGCCGACCCATTGCAGGTCTTCGCCCTGCACATCAACCGGACTAAATGCCACATAGCCAATGACCTGACCTTCGTCATCTGTCGCCACCAGCCCCAGCGTCAGAAAGCCATCTTCACGCAGATCGTGAACCAGCTTCGCTTCCGCATCACTTTCGAATGAACGACGCAGCAGGGCATCAATACCCGGCGCATCAATGGGAATTTCTACTCGAATTAGCATGGTTCACCTACCGATGTCTGTTTGGTTTCAGGCGCGGTTTTCATTCCCGCCTCAACAAAATCCGCCAGTTGCAGCAGCATCATGCGTAAGGCTTTCGGCATTTGCTCCAGTTCAATGGCGTCCATCAGGTTTTTCACATACAGCCCCAGCTCCGTATCGCCTTCAATCACCAGCCGACGCTGGAAGAAGAGCGTATCCGGATCTTGTTTACGCGCCGCAATCATCAGCAGATCGCTGGCGTCGGCACTAAAACTCACATCAGCTTGCGCGTTCTGGCTAACGACCAGTTTGCCATTCACCACCGAGGTAAACCATTGCAGGTCAATATCACGCACATGAATACTTAACCAGCGACCTTCAAGAAACTCCAGCTCGCCATCATCCAGCGCCTGACGGAATTGCCAGCTTAAGACCTGCTCAAGAACCTGGCGTTTTAGCGCAAATGGCGTCAGTTTTACCGGTACACTCAACAGAGATGGCCCCAAATGCACAATACGGGAACGCAGTTTATCCAACACGAGTTTTACTCCCTGTTTCAACAATCATCCTATTTTGCCATATCAGAAAAATAACATAGCGGTATAAATCAACAATTCCATATGAAATTGCTGCTACCACCAATACAACTTTAACTGCCTTAAATCAAAAATTGTCGCAGCAAGGTTAACTAAAATCCCAGTTCGTTAACATTTTTGCGTTTTGATAGCGCAACCTTCAGGAAAAATTATGGAGCTGCTCTGCCCTGCCGGAAATCTCCCGGCGCTTAAGGCGGCCATCGAAAACGGCGCAGATGCTGTTTATATCGGGCTAAAAGATGATACCAATGCCCGTCACTTCGCCGGCCTTAACTTTACCGAGAAAAAATTGCAGGAAGCGGTGAGTTTTGTCCATCAACATCGCCGCAAACTTCACATCGCGATTAACACTTTTGCGCATCCGGACGGTTACGCCCGTTGGCAGCGCGCCGTGGATATGGCGGCGCAACTGGGTGCCGACGCGCTGATACTCGCCGACCTCGCCATGCTGGAGTACGCCGCCGAGCGTTATCCGCATATTGAGCGCCACGTATCGGTGCAGGCTTCGGCGACCAATGAAGAGGCGATTAACTTTTATCATCGCCATTTTGACGTTGCCCGCGTGGTGCTGCCGCGCGTGTTGTCGATTCATCAGGTGAAACAACTGGCACGGGTCACACCTGTACCACTGGAAGTCTTTGCTTTCGGCAGCCTGTGCATTATGTCGGAAGGTCGTTGCTATCTGTCGTCGTATTTGACGGGTGAGTCGCCCAACACCGTGGGCGCGTGTTCTCCGGCCCGTTTCGTGCGCTGGCAACAAACGCCGCAGGGGCTGGAATCCCGCCTGAACGAAGTGCTGATCGACCGTTATCAGGACGGCGAAAACGCAGGTTATCCGACGCTATGTAAAGGGCGTTATCTGGTGAACGGCGAGCGCTATCATGCGCTGGAAGAACCAACCAGTCTCAATACCCTGGAACTGCTGCCGGAGTTAATGGCGGCGAATATCGCTTCGGTGAAAATTGAAGGCCGCCAGCGTAGCCCGGCGTATGTCAGCCAGGTGGCGAAAGTCTGGCGTCAGGCTATCGACCGTTGTAAGGCCGATCCGCAAAACTTCATACCGCAAAGCGCGTGGATGGAGACGCTCGGGTCGATGTCCGAAGGCACGCAGACCACCCTTGGCGCATATCACCGTAAATGGCAGTGAGAAAAGCAATGAAATATTCCTTAGGGCCAGTGCTGTGGTACTGGCCAAAAGAGACGCTGGAAGAATTTTATCAGCAGGCCGCCGCCAGCAGCGCCGACGTGATTTATCTTGGTGAAGCGGTATGCAGCAAGCGCCGGGCAACCAAAGTTGGCGACTGGCTGGAGATGGCAAAATCACTCGCCGGAAGTGGCAAGCAGATTGTGCTCTCCACGCTGGCGCTGGTGCAGGCATCCTCCGAACTGGGCGAACTGAAACGCTATGTTGAGAACGGTGAGTTTCTGATTGAAGCCAGCGATCTCGGCGTGGTGAATATGTGCGCTGAACGCAAACTGCCGTTCGTCGCCGGGCACGCGCTGAACTGCTACAACGCGGTGACGCTGAAAATATTGCTCAAACAGGGCATGATGCGCTGGTGTATGCCGGTGGAGCTTTCCCGCGACTGGCTGGTGAATCTGCTTAATCAGTGCGATGAGCTGGGCATTCGTAACCAGTTTGAAGTGGAAGTCTTGAGCTACGGTCATCTGCCGCTGGCCTACTCTGCTCGCTGCTTTACCGCGCGTTCGGAAGACCGCCCGAAAGATGAGTGCGAAACCTGCTGCATTAAGTATCCGAACGGGCGCAACGTGCTGTCGCAGGAAAACCAACAAGTGTTTGTACTCAACGGCATTCAGACCATGAGCGGCTACGTTTACAACCTCGGTAACGAGCTGGCATCCATGCAGGGGCTGGTCGATGTGGTCCGCCTGTCACCGCAGGGTACTGACACTTTCGCAATGCTCGACGCCTTCCGCGCCAATGAAAATGGCGCTGCACCACTGCCGTTGACGGCAAACAGCGATTGTAACGGCTACTGGCGGCGGCTGGCCGGGCTGGAGCTGCAAGCGTAAGTATATAGCTCACTTTGTTAACAACTTTAACTACTCTTTAATGCAGTATTAAAGATTAATCGGTAACAAAGTGAGCTGTTATGACTGATAAAACCATTGCGTTTTCGTTACTCGATCTGGCCCCCATTCCCGAAGGTTCTTCAGCGCGAGATGCGTTCTCCCACTCTCTCGATCTCGCCCGTCTGGCTGAAAAGCGCGGCTATCATCGCTACTGGCTGGCGGAACACCACAATATGACCGGCATTGCCAGTGCTGCAACGTCGGTGTTAATTGGCTATCTGGCGGCGAATACCACCACGCTGCATCTGGGGTCTGGCGGCGTGATGTTGCCTAACCACTCACCATTGGTGATCGCCGAACAGTTCGGCACGCTCAATACGCTCTATCCGGGGCGAATCGATTTGGGGCTGGGTCGTGCACCGGGTAGCGATCAGCGAACCATGATGGCGCTGCGTCGTCATATGAGCGGCGATATTGATAATTTCCCCCGCGATGTCGCGGAACTGGTGGACTGGTTTGACGCCCGCGATCCCAATCCGCATGTGCGCCCGGTACCAGGCTATGGCGAGAAAATCCCCGTGTGGTTGTTAGGCTCCAGCCTTTACAGCGCGCAACTGGCGGCGCAGCTTGGTCTGCCGTTTGCGTTTGCCTCACACTTCGCGCCGGATATGTTGTTCCAGGCGCTGCATCTTTATCGCAGCAACTTCAAACCGTCGGCACGGTTGGAGAAACCGTATGCGATGGTGTGCATCAATATTATCGCCGCCGACAGCAACCGCGATGCCGAATTCCTGTTTACCTCAATGCAGCAAGCCTTTGTGAAGCTGCGCCGCGGCGAAACCGGGCAACTGCCGCCACCGATTCAAAATATGGATCAGTTCTGGTCGCCGTCCGAACAGTATGGTGTGCAGCAGGCGCTGAGTATGTCGCTGGTGGGCGATAAAGCGAAAGTGCGTCATGGCTTGCAGTCGATCCTGCGCGAAACCGACGCCGATGAGATTATGGTTAACGGGCAGATTTTCGACCACCAGGCGCGCCTGCATTCGTTTGAACTGGCGATGGATGTTAAGGAAGAGTTGTTGGGATAGTATGTCTTAACGCGGGAAGCCTTATCCGAGCTGGCAACGCTGTCCTACGTAGGCCTGATAAGCGAAGCGCATCAGGCATTGTGTAGGCAGCAGAAATGTCGGATAAGGCACCGCTGATTACTGATACACCGGCAGCACATTAAAGCTCGATAAGATATGGACCAGTGCGTTGCCAACGCCAAATACCAGAATCAGCATAATCATCGGCTTGCCGCCCCATACACGGAATTTCGGGCTACCAAAGCGTTTACGCGATGCGCGGGCCAACAGCGCCGGAACAATTGCCGCCCAGATGGTAGCCGCTAAGCCAGCATAACCAATGGCGTACAGGAATCCGTTAGGAAACAGCAGACCACCCACAACAGGCGGGGCAAAGGTCAGCAACGCTGTTTTCAAACGGCCCATAGCCGAGTCGTCAAAACCAAACAGATCTGCCAGATAGTCAAACAAACCCAGCGTTACGCCAAGGAACGAACTCGCTACCGCAAAGTTTGAGAACACGACCAGTAGAAGATCCAGACTACGGCTGTTCAGTACGCCGCTTAACGCCTGTACCAGCACATCAATATTACCGCCCTTCTCGGCGATACCGATAAACTCCGGACGCGGGATGTTACCCATCGTCGCCAGCAACCAGATGGTATACAGCGCCAGCGCCATCAGCGTACCGTACACCAGGCATTTCACGATGGTTTTCGGATCTTTGCCGTAATACTTCATCAGGCTCGGTACGTTACCGTGATAACCAAACGATGCCAGACAGAATGGCAGTGTCATCAGCAGATACGGCGCATAAGACGCATTGCTTTCGGCGACGTTGAACAATGTCGCAGGCTGCACATGCCCCAGCAGGCTGCCGAAGGTGAGGAAGAAAGTAATGACTTTCGCCCCCAGCACAATTGCTGTCATCCGGCTGACAGCTTTCGTACTCAACCACACCACGAACGCTACCAGCAGTGCAAAACCAAATCCAGCTGCCCGTGCAGGGACGTTCAGCGACATCTCCGCGAAGGTGTGATGCAGAATCGAACCGCTGGCAGAAATATAGGCGTAAGTCAGGATATAGAGCACAAAGGCAATGGAAATGCCGTTGACTACGTTCCAGCCTTTGCCCAGCAAATCTTTGGTGATGGTGTCAAAGCTAGAACCGATTCGATAATTCAGGTTAGCTTCCAGAATCATCAAGCCGGAATGCAGCATACAGAA
Source organism: Escherichia coli DSM 30083 = JCM 1649 = ATCC 11775 (assembly GCF_003697165.2). Classification (GTDB taxonomy): domain Bacteria; phylum Pseudomonadota; class Gammaproteobacteria; order Enterobacterales; family Enterobacteriaceae; genus Escherichia; species Escherichia coli. The sequence continues at coordinate 579,638 of NZ_CP033092.2, read as the reverse complement.
CCAGGTAAAGATCAGCGCCGCCATTGACCAGAAGAACCACGCCCCGGACATGACCACAGGCAGAGAAAACATCCCTGCGCCAATAATGGTGCCGCCGATAATCACCACGCCGCCAAGCAGCGACGGTGACGTTTGGGTGGTGGTTAGTGTTGCCATGAGGGCTTCTCTCCAGTGAAAAATAGTGCGACTGTGTTGTTATGCATTGCACTGTACCAGTACATGAGTACAAAAAACAGAAAAAAAGCCCCGATGGTTAAAATCGGGGCTGTATATATTATTTTACAGATTGTGTTCGCTGTTCAGCGATGATTACGCATCACCACCGAAACGACGACGACCGGTAGAGTCATCACGACGCGGTGCGCGGCCTTCACGACGTTCGCCGCTAAAACGACGCCCATCACCACGACCCCCTTCACGGCGTTCACCGCTGAAGTTACGACCGCCTTCACGACGTTCGCCACCGAAACCACGACCACCGCCACGACGCTCACCACCAGTATGCGGCTGTGCATCGCCCAGCAACTGCATGTTCATCGGCTTGTTGAGAATGCGAGTACGCGTAAAGTGTTGCAGCACTTCACCCGGCATACCTTTCGGCAGTTCGATGGTGGAGTGAGAAGCAAACAGCTTGATGTTACCGATGTAACGGCTGCTGATGTCACCTTCGTTAGCAATCGCGCCAACGATATGACGAACTTCAACACCATCATCGCGGCCCACTTCAATACGGTACAGCTGCATATCGCCAACATCACGACGTTCACGACGCGGACGATCTTCACGGTCGCCACGCGGGCCACGGTCGTTACGATCGCGCGGACCACGGTCATCACGGTCACGGAATTCACGTTTCGGACGCATCGGCGCATCTGGCGGAACAATCAGAGTACGTTCACCCTGTGCCATTTTCAGTAGTGCGGCTGCCAGAGTTTCGAGATCCAGCTCTTCACCTTCGGCAGTCGGCTGAATTTTGCTCAGCAGTGCACGGTATTGATCCAGATCGCTGCTTTCCAGCTGCTGCTGTACTTTAGCGGCAAATTTTTCCAGACGACGTTTGCCCAGCAGTTCTGCGTTCGGCAGTTCTACTTCCGGAATGGTCAGCTTCATGGTGCGTTCGATGTTGCGCAGCAGACGACGCTCACGGTTCTCAACGAACAGCAGTGCACGACCAGCACGACCTGCACGACCGGTACGACCGATACGGTGAACGTAAGACTCAGAATCCATCGGGATATCGTAGTTAACCACCAGGCTGATACGCTCAACGTCCAGGCCACGGGCTGCAACGTCGGTCGCAATCAGGATGTCCAGACGACCATCTTTCAGGCGTTCCAGTGTCTGCTCACGCAGCGCCTGGTTCATGTCACCGTTCAGCGCGGCGCTGTTGTAGCCGTTACGCTCAAGAGCTTCTGCCACTTCCAGAGTCGCGTTTTTGGTACGAACGAAGATAATCGCCGCATCAAAATCTTCCGCTTCCAGGAAACGTACCAGTGCTTCGTTTTTACGCATACCCCAGACAGTCCAGTAGCTCTGGCTGATGTCAGGACGGGTAGTCACGCTGGACTGAATGCGCACTTCCTGCGGCTCTTTCATAAAGCGGCGGGTAATGCGACGAATCGCTTCCGGCATGGTTGCAGAGAACAGAGCGGTCTGATGACCTTCCGGGATCTGCGCCATAATGGTTTCAACGTCTTCGATGAAGCCCATGCGCAGCATTTCGTCAGCTTCATCCAGAACCAGACCGCTCAATTTAGAGAGGTCCAGAGTGCCACGTTTCAGGTGGTCCAGCAGACGGCCCGGAGTACCGACAACAATCTGCGGCCCCTGACGCAGGGCGCGTAATTGCACGTCATAACGCTGGCCGCCGTACAGGGCAACCACGTTTACGCCGCGCATGTGTTTAGAGAAATCCGTCATTGCCTCAGCAACCTGTACCGCCAGTTCGCGGGTCGGTGCCAACACCAGAATCTGTGGTGCTTTCAGCTCAGGATCAAGATTCTGCAGCAGAGGTAAAGAGAATGCTGCAGTTTTTCCGCTCCCCGTCTGGGCCATACCCAGAACGTCGCGGCCATTCAGCAGATGTGGAATACACTCTGCCTGAATTGGAGATGGTTTTTCGTAACCCAGATCGTTAAGGGCTTCAAGGATAGGAGCCTTCAGGCCCAGATCTGCAAAAGTGGTTTCGAATTCAGCCATGTAGTACGTGTGCCTCAAAATTAATGGCGGCCAGTCTACATAACTCATCATGAAATTGATCAGCAATTTTCATTGAAAAGTGTGAACCGGCTCAAAGTAGGTGTATTAACGAACAACAACGCCCTCACCCGTTAAGGTGATGGCAATCAAAAAAGATTACGGGCTGATGTGTACGTCAGCTATTGCTGGTCCGATTCTGCCAGGTCATCTTGGTCCTGGCCCAGGAGCGATAATTCCAACAATGCGTATCGGTGCTCAACAAAGTTATGAACGTTGTTGGCAACCGCCAGTTTGAACAGTGCCGTGGCGCTGTCCAAATCCCCCAGACTTAGGTAGTACTTACCTAAATAGAAGTTGGTTTCACTGAGATGCTCAGCGAGCGAGGTGTTATCCGTTGCGTCCGCCTTGAGCCTTTCCATTAACGTTTGTTCGCTAATGTTGCCCAGGTAGAACTCGACAATGTTCCATCCCCACTGTTCCTTATCCGATTTTTCGAAGTGCTGTTTCAACACTTCTTTAGCCTGCTTCTCATCGAGCTTCTGCTCGGCGAGATAAAGCCACAGACTACGGAAAGGATCATTGGGATCGTCTTGATAAAACGCCAGCAGATCATCTTGCGCTAACTTGTCACGACCGCCGTAATATAATGCGATCCCGCGATTCAAGTGCGCGTAGTTGTAAGTTGGATCAAGCTCAAGTACAGAATCAAACGCTTCATAGGCAGCATCAAAATTGCCTGCCTGCGTTAAATATATGCCTAAGTAATTGAATACTTCAGGCATATCCGGTCGGATTGCCAGCGCTTGCGAAAAATCGTTACGCGCTAATGCCCTCAGACCGAGACTATCATACAACACTCCGCGCTCATATAAAAGCTGTGCGCGTTCGTCATCGGTTAAAGCCCGACTGGCAAGGATCTGTTCCATACGTGCCAGAATCACTTCCTGCTGTAAAGTCGGTTGCAATGGTACCGCGAGAACTTCACTTTTACGCCAGGAAGTATTACTGCATCCTGCAAGCGTAAGTGCTGTCGCAACGAAACACCAGCGCAAAAAAGGCTTCATTTCCCACTCCCGAAGACCACGGTTGAATGAACGTCCTGTTCCCGGTTGCTAACAAGGCGTCCTGCCCGGTTAAAAGCCCCCCGCCGCAGCGGAGGGCAAATGGCAACCTTACTCGCCCTGTTCAGCAGCCGGAGCTTCCGGTGCTGCAGCAGGTTGAGACTGCTCAGTCGCTTCTTTAATGCTCAGACGGATACGGCCCTGGCGATCAACTTCCAGCACTTTCACCGGTACTTCCTGACCCATCTGCAGGTAATCGGTCACTTTCTCAACGCGTTTATCAGCGATTTGAGAGATGTGGACCAGACCTTCTTTACCGCCACCAATGGCAACAAATGCGCCAAAGTCAACGATACGGGTCACTTTACCATTGTAGACGCGGCCCACTTCGATTTCTGCAGTGATCTCTTCGATACGACGAATCGCGTGTTTCGCTTTCTCGCCGTCGGTCGCTGCAATCTTCACAGTACCGTCATCTTCAATTTCGATGGTGGTGCCGGTTTCTTCGGTCAGAGCACGGATTACAGAACCGCCTTTACCGATAACATCTTTGATCTTGTCCGGGTTGATCTTGATGGTATGGATACGCGGTGCGAACTCAGAGATATCGCCACGCGGCGCGTTGATCGCCTGTTCCATTACCCCCAGGATATGCAGACGCGCACCTTTAGCCTGGTTCAGTGCAACCTGCATGATCTCTTTGGTGATACCTTCAATTTTGATATCCATCTGCAATGCAGAGATACCGTCACGGGAACCCGCAACTTTGAAGTCCATATCGCCCAGGTGATCTTCGTCGCCCAAAATGTCAGACAGTACAACGTAGTTGTCGCCTTCTTTCACCAGACCCATTGCGATACCCGCAACGGCAGCTTTGATTGGCACACCTGCGTCCATCAGCGCCAGAGACGCGCCGCACACGGAAGCCATAGAAGAGGAACCGTTGGATTCGGTAATTTCAGACACAACACGTACGGTGTACGGGAATTTGTCCATATCCGGCATTACTGCCAGCACGCCGCGCTTCGCCAGACGACCGTGACCAATTTCACGACGCTTCGGAGAACCGACCATGCCGGTTTCGCCTACGGAGTACGGAGGGAAGTTGTAGTGGAACAGGAAGGTATCGGTACGTTCGCCCATCAGTTCATCAAGAACCTGCGCGTCACGAGCAGTACCCAGCGTTGCGGTAACCAGCGCCTGCGTTTCACCACGGGTGAACAGCGCAGAACCGTGAGTACGCGGCAGCACACCAGTACGCACATCCAGACCACGGATCATATCTTTTTCACGACCGTCGATACGCGGTTCGCCTGCCAGTACGCGGCTACGAACAACATTTTTCTCGATAGCGTGCAGAATTTCACCCAGTTCGTTTTCGTCCAGGGTTTCGTCTTCAGCAAGCAGTGTCGCGATGGTTTCAGATTTGATGACATCAACCTGCGCATAACGCTCTTGTTTGTCGGTGATGCGGTAAGCATCGCTCAGACGAGCTTCAGCCAGCGCAGCAACGCGCGCGTTCAGCGCTTCGTTTACCGGCTCCGGCTGCCAATCCCAACGCGGTTTACCGGCTTCTTTCACCAGTTCATTGATGTTCTGAATAACAACCTGCTGTTGTTCATGACCGAAGACTACTGCGCCCAGCATCTGGTCTTCGCTCAGCAGTTCAGCTTCAGATTCAACCATCAGTACAGCGGCTTCAGTACCCGCAACAACCAGATCCAGTTTGCTCTCTTTCAACTCGTCCTGAGTCGGGTTCAGTACGTACTGGTCATTGATGTAACCTACGCGGGCAGCACCAATCGGACCATTGAACGGAATACCAGACAGAGACAGTGCTGCGGAAGCACCAATCATCGCGACGATATCCGGGTTAACTTGCGGGTTAACAGAAACCACGGTGGCGATAACCTGAACTTCGTTGACGAAGCCTTCCGGGAACAGCGGGCGAATCGGGCGGTCAATCAGACGCGCGATCAGGGTTTCGCCTTCGCTTGGGCGGCCTTCACGACGGAAGAAGCTACCCGGGATACGACCAGCAGCGTAGGTACGCTCCTGATAGTTAACGGTCAGCGGGAAGAAGTCCTGACCTGGTTTGGCTTTTTTCTGACCAACAACGGTAACAAATACCGCGGTGTCATCCATGCTAACCATAACAGCGGCAGTAGCCTGACGAGCCATCATGCCGGTTTCCAGAGTCACGGTGTGTTGGCCGTACTGGAATTTACGAACGATCGGATTAAGCAATGTAATATCCTTTCTCTTTCTTAGACAGTACCTTACGGTACTGGTGTTAATACCCGATCTTCTGCGCATCCTCGCGACTAATGACAACCCTAACCCAGCTCTATGTGGGTAAAGCCTCTCATTAGCCGCGCGAACCTCTGCAACGGAAGATCATTCATAGCAACAATACATTAGTTTCCAGTGAATTGCTGCCGTCAGCTTGAAAAAAGGGGCCACTCAGGCCCCCTTTTCTGAAACTCGCAAGAATTAGCGACGCAGACCCAGGCGCTCGATGAGCTGGGTGTAACGTGCTACGTCTTTACGTTTCAGGTAGTCGAGCAGTTTACGACGCTGAGAAACCATGCGCAGCAGACCACGACGGCTGTGGTGATCTTTTTTGTGCTCTGCAAAGTGGCCCTGCAGGTGGTTGATCTGTGCAGTCAGCAGTGCTACCTGAACTTCGGTAGAACCGGTGTCGTTTGCGTCACGACCAAACTCAGAAACGATTTTAGCTGTTGCTTCAGTACTTAGAGACATTTTAAAACTCCAAAGTATATAGAATGAAAGGACGCCGATCTCTAATTCAGCGATCCCAGTGTACGTTACGCAAAGTGTTAAACAATTTACGCGACGTTAAGCGGCAGTATTCTACTCGTAGCGACCTGTTATCGCAAGACGGTTAACATTACGCCGGGTATTCAACCACCAGGCGACGAGGCGCAACGCGGCCTTCATCGTCAATTTCGCCCATACCGATAAACTTGCCGTTCTCACCCTCTGTAACGCGAACCAGTCCTTCCAGCGGCGCACCGGATGTACGAACTGGGTTACCATTTTTGAAGTAAACAGAAGACGTTAACGGAAGATTCACCACTGGGTAGTCCGAAGCTGGACTGTCCATTGGCATCAGTAATGGATCAAGTAACTCCGCAGCCGGAATATCCTGCTGTTCGGCTTGCTCAACCAGTTCACGCAGATGTTCCAGGGTCACCATCCGTTCAACCGGATATTTACTTACCGCCAGACGACGCAAGTAAATAACATGCGCGCCACAACCGAGTTTTTCGCCGAGATCGTCAATGATAGTGCGGATATAAGTGCCTTTTGAGCAGTGAATTTCCAGCTCCAGCTCATTGCCTTCATGGCGAATAAACAGCAATTCATAAACGGTAATCGGGCGCGCTTCACGCGGAACTTCAATGCCCTGACGCGCGTATTCGTACAGTTTTTTGCCCTGATATTTCAGTGCTGAATACATCGAAGGGATCTGTTCGATATCGCCACGGAAGGTATCCAGCGCCGCCGCCAGTTGCTCTGCACTAAAGGTTACCGGACGTTCTTCAACGATTTGTCCGTCGGCATCAGAAGTATCGGTACGCTGTCCAAGACGCGCAATGACCCGATAGCGTTTGTCGGAGTCCAGCAGATACTGGGAAAACTTCGTCGCTTCCCCGAGGCAAATTGGCAACATGCCGGTCGCCAGCGGGTCCAGCGCACCGGTATGCCCGGCACGGTTGGCGTTATAAATCCGTTTCACTTTTTGCAGCGCATCGTTGCTGGACATCCCCTGCGGTTTATCCAGCAACAAAACGCCGTTAATGTCGCGACCGCGACGACGAGGACGACTCATTAGTCCTCCTTGCTGTCGTCCGGGTTAACACGACGTTCTTCGTCATGTTTGACCACGCTGGTCACCAGGTTTGACATGCGCATCCCTTCAACCAGAGAGTTGTCGTAGAAGAAGGTCAGTTCCGGCACGATACGCAGGCGCATCGCTTTCCCCAGCAGGCTGCGGATGAAACCAGAAGCTTCCTGCAACGCTTTGATGCCCGCTTTAACCGCGTCTTCATCTTTGTCGTTGAGGAACGTCACATATACTTTGGCATACGCCAGGTCGCGAGACATTTCGACACCGGAAACGGTGGTCATCATGCCCAGACGAGGATCTTTAATTTCACGCTGCAGGATGAGAGCGATCTCTTTTTGCATTTCCTGCGCTACGCGCTGCGGGCGACCAAATTCTTTCGCCATAATAAATTCTCCTGACAAAAAAGGGGCTGTTAGCCCCTTTTTAAAATTAATTTCAGGTGGAAGGGCTGTTCACGTTGGCCTGATAAGACGCGCCAGCGTCGCATCAGGCAATCCATGCAGGATGCGACATAAACGCCTTATCCCGCATGGAACCCTAAAAACCTTAAGCGATAGTACGTTGGATCTCGATGATTTCGAATACTTCGATCACATCGCCAGTGCGGACATCGTTGTAGTTCTTAACGCCGATACCACATTCCATACCGTTACGGACTTCGTTAACGTCATCTTTGAAGCGTCGCAGGGACTCCAGCTCGCCTTCGTAGATAACCACGTTGTCGCGCAGAACGCGGATCGGGTTGTGACGTTTAACCACACCTTCGGTAACCATACAACCTGCGATAGCACCAAATTTCGGTGATTTGAACACGTCACGAACTTCCGCCAGACCGATAATCTGCTGTTTCAGTTCCGGAGACAGCATACCGCTCATCGCCGCTTTCACTTCGTCGATCAGGTTATAGATGACGGAGTAGTAACGCAGATCCAGGCTTTCCGCTTCAATCACTTTACGTGCAGAGGCATCAGCACGTACGTTGAAGCCAACCAGGATGGCGTTGGACGCCGCAGCCAGGGTAGCGTCGGTTTCGGTGATACCACCTACGCCAGAACCGATGATCTTCACTTTAACTTCGTCAGTAGACAGTTTCAGCAAGGAGTCGGAAATTGCTTCCACAGAACCCTGTACGTCTGCCTTCAGGACAATATTCACTTCGTGAACTTCGCCTTCGGTCATGTTGGCGAACATGTTCTCGAGTTTAGATTTCTGCTGACGCGCCAGTTTAACTTCGCGGAATTTACCCTGACGATAGAGTGCAACTTCACGCGCTTTCTTCTCGTCACGTACAACGGTAACTTCATCACCCGCAGCCGGTACGCCGGACAGGCCAAGGATTTCCACCGGAATGGACGGACCCGCTTCCAGCACTTCCTGACCCAGTTCGTTACGCATTGCACGAACACGACCGTATTCGAAGCCACACAGAACGATATCGCCCTTGTGCAGAGTACCTTCACGTACCAGAACGGTAGCAACCGGACCACGACCTTTATCGAGGAAGGATTCGATAACCGCACCGCTCGCCATACCTTTACGTACCGCTTTCAGCTCCAGAACTTCCGCCTGCAGCAGGATAGCATCCAGCAGTTCATCAATACCGGTACCCGCTTTTGCAGATACGTGTACGAACTGGCTTTCGCCGCCCCACTCTTCTGGCAGGATGCCGTACTGGGAGAGTTCGTTCTTAACGCGATCCGGATCGGCTTCTGGTTTATCGATTTTGTTCACAGCAACCACCACCGGAACACCCGCCGCTTTCGCGTGCTGGATAGCTTCGATGGTCTGCGGCATTACACCGTCGTCTGCAGCAACAACCAGGACTACGATGTCCGTTGCCTGCGCACCACGTGCACGCATTGAAGTAAACGCGGCGTGCCCCGGGGTGTCCAGGAAGGTGATCATGCCGTTTTCAGTTTCAACGTGGTATGCACCAATGTGCTGGGTAATGCCGCCCGCTTCGCCAGAGGCCACTTTCGTTGAACGAATGTAGTCCAGCAGAGAGGTTTTACCGTGGTCAACGTGACCCATGATGGTCACAACCGGCGCGCGCGGTTCAGCCGCAGCACCCGTGTCACGGTCGCTCATTACCGCCTCTTCCAGCTCGTTTTCACGACGCAGGATAACTTTGTGGCCCATCTCTTCAGCAACCAGCTGTGCGGTTTCCTGATCGATAACCTGGTTGATGGTTGCCATTGCGCCCAGTTTCATCATCGCTTTGATGACCTGAGAGCCTTTAACCGCCATCTTGTTCGCCAGTTCGCCAACGGTGATGGTTTCGCCGATCACAACGTCACGGTTAACGGCCTGAGCTGGCTTCTGGAAGCCTTGCTGCAGCGAAGAACCTTTACGTTTTCCGCCCTTACCGCCACGTACTGCTGCGCGAGCTTCTTCACGATCAGCTTTTGATTCAGCGTGTTTGTTGCCTTTCTTCGGACGCGCTGCTTTCGCGTTACGACCACGGCCACGGCCGCCTTCGACTTCACGATCGCTTTCGTCTTCTGCCTGGCGAGCATGTTGAGAAGTAGTGACGTGATAATCGCTGGAATCTTCAGTCGGTTCCGCGTTATCAGTCCATTTGTTTTCTTCCGCCATACGACGTGCTTCTTCAGCAACGCGACGTGCTTCTTCTTCGAGTTTACGACGCGCTTCTTCTTCGGCTTTACGCTTGAGCTCTGCAGCTTCCTGCTCACGGCGGGCTTTTTCAGCCTGGGCGTTTTTAGTCATATCGTCTTGTTGATTGCTCACTTTGTCTTTTTCCGCAGCTTCACGTTTCGCTTGTTCAGCAGCTTCACGCTTAGCTTGTTCTGCGGCCTCACGTTCAGCTTTTTGTTGCGCCTCGCGTTTAGCCGATTCTTCTGCCTCACGACGGGCTTGCTCTTCCGCTTCACGCTGCGCTTGCTCTTCCGCTGCAAGGCGCTCAGCCTCTTGCGGATCGCGTTTCACAAAGGTGCGTTTCTTGCGGACTTCGATTTGTACCGATTTGCTTTTTCCACCGGTACCAGGAATGTTAAGGGTGCTGCGTGTTTTACGTTGCAGCGTCAATTTGTCCGGGCCTGAATTTTTCTGATTCAGGTGGTCAATCAAAGTCTGTTTCTCTTGTGCAGACACAGAGTCGTCAGCAGACTTCCGGATACCTGCATCAGCAAATTGCTGTACCAGGCGTTCCACGGAGGTCTGTCGCTCTGCAGCCAGCGTTTTAATCGTTACATCTGTCATGCTGTTCCTTCCTGCTACAGTTTATTACGCTTCGTCACCGAACCAGCAAATATTACGGGCAGCCATAATCAGTGCTCCGGCTTTTTCGTCGGTCAACCCTTCGATATCAGCCAGATCATCAATGCCCTGTTCGGCGAGATCTTCCAGCGTACAAACGCCACGGGCGGCCAGTTTGAATGCCAAATCACGATCTACCCCTTCAAGGTTCAGCAGATCGTCAGCCGGTTTGTTATCACCGAGGCTTTCTTCCTGGGCCTGTGCAATGGTGGCCAGTGCATTTTTAGCACGCTCGCGCAGTGCTTCAACGGTCGGCTCATCAAGGCCTTCGATTTCCAACAGCTCTTTCATCGGCACATAGGCCAGTTCTTCCAGCGTCGAGAAGCCTTCTTCTACCAGAACAGTCGCGAAGTCTTCATCGATATCGAGATATTTGGTGAAGGTGTCGATCGCTGCGTGCGCTTCCGCCTGATGCTTAGCCTGCAGGTCGTCAACGGTCATCACGTTGAGTTCCCAACCGCTCAGCTGCGAAGCCAGACGCACGTTCTGACCGTTACGGCCAATCGCCTGCGCCAGGTTACCGGCTTCAACGGCGATATCCATGGTGTGTTTATCTTCATCCACCACGATAGAAGCAACGTCTGCCGGTGCCATTGCGTTAATCACAAACTGCGCCGGGTTATCATCCCACAGGACAATATCGATACGCTCGCCGCCCAGTTCAGTAGAAACCGCCTGAACACGCGCGCCACGCATACCTACGCAAGCACCTACCGGATCGATACGTTTATCGTTGGTTTTCACCGCAATTTTCGCACGAGATCCCGGGTCGCGAGCCGCTGCTTTAATTTCAATCACTTCTTCGCCGATTTCCGGCACTTCAATACGGAACAGTTCGATCAGCATTTCCGGCTTGGAGCGGGTGACGAACAGCTGCGCGCCACGCGCTTCCGGGCGAACGGAATAGAGCACGCCACGAACGCGGTCGCCAGGGCGGAAGTTTTCACGCGGCAGCATATCTTCGCGCAGGATCACGGCTTCAGCGTTGTTGCCCAAATCCAGAGAGATGTTGTCGCGGTTTACTTTTTTCACCACGCCGGTGATGATTTCACCTTCGTGTTCACGGAACTGATCAACCACCATCGCACGTTCGGCTTCACGCACTTTCTGCACGATAACCTGTTTTGCCGTCTGGGTAGTGATACGGTCAAAGGTAACAGACTCAATCTGATCTTCAACGTAATCGCCCAGGTTCAGGCTTTCATCTTCATAACGTGCGGCTTCAAGGGTGATTTCCTTGGTCGGCTGGGTGACTTCATCAACAACTAACCAGCGACGGAAGGTGTCAAAATCACCGCTTTTGCGATCGATCTGTACGCGAACGTCGATTTCTTGTTCATATTTTTTCTTTGTTGCTGTCGCCAGCGCGCTTTCCAATGCTTCGAAAATCTTCTCGCGAGGTAGCGCCTTTTCATTGGATACGGCTTCAACTACAGCCAAAATTTCTTTGTTCATCGCGGGCTTTTCACCTCATCCAGACTATTAAAAGTGGGGAACCAGGTTCGCCTTCTGGATATTACTCAGCGCGAACACTTCATCTTTACCTTCGACGGTAACTGTGATCATTTCACCGTCTACCGCTTTGATAACGCCCTGCCATTTACGACGGTTTTGTACCGCCATACGGAGAACCAGAGTCACCTCTTCTCCGACAAAACGGGCGTAGTGTTCAGCCGTGAACAGTGGGCGATCGAGACCCGGTGAGGAGACTTCCAGGTTATAAGCAACGGTGATGGGGTCTTCAACATCCAGCACAGCACTTACCTGGTGGCTCACATCAGCACAATCATCAACATTGATGCCATCTTCACTATCAATATAGATGCGCAGTGTGGATGTGCGACCGCGAATAAATTCGATGCCAACCAGTTCAAAACCCAGGGCCTCAACTGGCGCAGTAATCATCTCTGTTAATTTTTGCTCTAATGTGGACAAGCCCACCCCCAAGACATAAAAAAAGGGCCTAAAGCCCAGTTATTCTGTAGTCAGATAACAAAAAACCCCGATAAATCGGGGCTTTATATAACTGAACCCTATAACCGCAACTGCGGTCTGGAGCACTTTCCAGAAGGATTTTTTCAAATCCCACTACGAAGGCCGAAGTCTTCACAGTATATTTGAAAAAGGACTCTAAGGGAAAGTGGTTGCGGGGGCCGGATTTGAACCGACGACCTTCGGGTTATGAGCCCGACGAGCTACCAGGCTGCTCCACCCCGCGCCTGAAACGTGGCAAATTCTACTCGTTTTGGGTAAAAAATGCAAATACTGCTGGGATTTGGTGTACCGAGACGGGACGTAAAATCTGCAGGCATTATAGTGATCCACGCCACATTTTGTCAACGTTTATTGCTAATCACGTGAATGAATATCCAGTTCACTTTCATTTGTTGAATACTTTTACCTTCTCCTGCTTTCCCTTAAGCGCATTATTTTACAAAAAACACACTAAACTCTTCCTGTCTCCGATAAAAGATGATTAAATGAAAACTCATTTATTTTGCATAAAAATTCAGTGAGAGCAGAAATCCAGGCTCATCATCAGTTAATTAAGCAGGGTGTTATTTTATGACGACGATTCTCAAGCATCTCCCGGTAGGTCAACGTATTGGTATCGCTTTTTCCGGCGGTCTGGACACCAGTGCCGCACTGCTGTGGATGCGACAAAAGGGAGCTGTTCCTTATGCATATACTGCAAACCTGGGCCAGCCAGACGAAGAGGATTATGATGCGATCCCTCGTCGTGCCATGGAATACGGCGCGGAGAACGCACGTCTGATCGACTGCCGCAAACAACTGGTGGCCGAAGGTATTGCCGCTATTCAGTGTGGCGCATTTCATAACACCACTGGTGGACTGACCTATTTCAACACGACGCCGCTGGGCCGCGCCGTGACCGGCACCATGCTGGTTGCTGCTATGAAAGAAGATGGCGTGAATATCTGGGGTGACGGCAGCACCTATAAAGGAAACGATATCGAACGTTTCTACCGTTACGGTCTGCTGACCAATGCTGAACTGCAGATTTACAAACCGTGGCTTGATACTGACTTTATTGATGAACTGGGCGGCCGTCATGAGATGTCTGAATTTATGATTGCCTGCGGTTTCGACTACAAAATGTCTGTCGAAAAAGCTTACTCCACGGACTCCAACATGCTTGGTGCAACGCATGAAGCGAAGGATCTGGAATACCTCAACTCCAGCGTCAAAATCGTCAACCCAATTATGGGCGTGAAGTTTTGGGATGAGAGCGTGAAAATCCCGGCAGAAGAAGTCACAGTACGCTTTGAGCAAGGTCATCCGGTGGCGCTGAACGGTAAAACCTTTAGCGACGACGTAGAAATGTTGCTGGAAGCTAACCGCATCGGCGGTCGTCACGGCCTGGGCATGAGCGACCAGATTGAAAACCGTATCATCGAAGCGAAAAGCCGTGGTATTTACGAGGCTCCGGGGATGGCGCTGCTGCATATCGCTTATGAACGTCTGCTGACCGGTATTCACAACGAAGACACCATCGAGCAGTATCATGCACATGGTCGTCAGTTGGGCCGTCTGCTGTACCAGGGGCGTTGGTTTGATTCCCAGGCGCTGATGCTGCGGGACTCTCTGCAACGCTGGGTTGCCAGCCAGATCACTGGTGAAGTTACTCTGGAGCTGCGCCGCGGGAACGATTATTCAATCCTGAATACCGTCTCAGAGAACCTGACCTACAAGCCAGAGCGTCTGACGATGGAAAAAGGCGACTCGGTGTTCTCGCCAGATGATCGTATTGGTCAATTGACCATGCGTAATCTGGATATCACTGATACCCGAGAGAAACTTTTTGGTTATGCCAAAACTGGCCTGCTCTCCTCCTCTGCCACTTCAGGCGTGCCGCAGGTGGAGAATCTGGAAAATAAAGGCCAGTAATTCGACATCAACCCTGCCCTTCAGGGGTGGGGTTACCTTGCTTATCCTCAGTAAATTCCTTTCTTAGCATCACAAAATCGAAAACATCATGGTTTGCATCTACAACCCGTGAGTCTCCTTTATAGTGTGCAATCACTTCCTCCAGCGTTTGCGGCTGTTCCGGCTTTGTTACCCCCATCCACGCATTAATAAGGTAATTATTGTACGCAGTGGAAAAGATATCGTTTTCCGTTGTGCGATCCACGCCATCCCCAAGAACGGGGCTATACCAGATAAACATAGGGACATGATATGCCTGCTGGCTAGCCTCCCTACCTCCATGAAAATAGACGTTCTTCTTCGTAGGGTCGCGTTCCAGGCCGTGGTCGGCAAAATACATGACCGAGGCGCGGCGATCTTTTAATAATTCAAAAACCTGACCTAGCAAACTATCTGTGTAATGAATGGAGTTGTCATAGCAGGCATCCTGATCGTCCTGCGGTTGAAACACGGCGCTGGATTGCGGATAGGCGCTACAAGCCGGTTCATGGCTTCCATTTAAATGAAGAACAATCAGTTTTTTTTGCTGCGTCTTTTGCTGTAACGCTTGCGATAAATGCGGCAACAACAATTCATCAAATCCTCTGACATAGACTGTTTCCATGGCGCGCATGGCGATACTGGTAACTGCTGTACCATTCTGCCGGAAAGCGGATTGCGAGCTTAGCCAGAAAGTCTGAAATCCTGCTTGATTAGCCATATTAATAATGTTGTCCGGGTAATTATGAATGTCATGACTCAAAACAGAATCAGCAGTTAAAGAAAGGGGAACCGACAGCGCAGTGTAAGGTGCACCGCTTATTGCTTGATTAAACAGTTTGATCTGCTTTCTTTGTGCTTCGACTTGCGGTGTCGTAGAGCGTGTATATCCATACAAAGACATATTGTCGACACGTACAGACTCCCCCACAATCAACACGTAGGTATCAATACCTGTATCCCTGACTGATAGTTGAAAATACGGCACCGTGTTTGCAATTGAGAGTAATCTTTGATGCTCTTTCGCTGCTAAAGCAAAATAATTGAGATTGAAAAACGGCGTATAGGTAGCAAATCGCGACGCTAGTATATATGGACTGAACGCCTCTTTATTTTTTGCATCTTTATAAGCAAATTGACAAGCGGAAAATAAACTGCCCGAAATGACAATCAGCAATAATATTCCTGTCACTTTTTTTGTCGGCAAGGAAACATCATATTTTATTATTACTGCAAAAAAAAGAAGGGATAAAAAGGCAAAAGCACATAGATAAGGGATATACATTCCCAGCATTTTGACAACTTCATCCGGATCACTCTGCAGCACACTAATCGCAAATCCATCATTGAAAGTTGTACCAAAGATACACCATGAATAGAGGCTAATACTCATATCTGCCGCAGTCAGTAACACAAATGGTACGGCAATAAGCAGGCGAAGCGGAAGGGATGATATACGTTTAACAACCAGGATGGTCAGAACGAAAAACAGCAATCGCTGAACCATATGTGCTCCGGAAGAGGCGACTAAGTTCGTAATACCAAAAACAATAACACAAAGATACAACAACCAATGAGATTTAAAACTTCTAACAAATTTGTTGAATACTGTCATCCAGAAATCCAAGTTCACAACCAATATAAACAATTATCAACAATGTTCAATTTTATATCAGACATGTTTTTCAACTCTGATCCATATCAGACCGAAACACTGTTAGTTTTTTCTTTTTAAATGATGCGGCCATTGTTCTCAGTAATTAAATAACATTATCAATGCGTCTCTAAACATTACGCAGAACGTAGCCATCAGTAGTTATACTGACAGGAGCAGGATGGTTTATCGAGAAGTAAACATATCCGTATTCGTACCGGAACTGGAGTTGACACAATAAAGTGCCAATTATGTCAGCAGAAGGGAAAAGTTTATAACTAAGGCGTACCGGCACCATCGTTTCAAAGTACCAGCTACGAGTAAAGCAACTGGACGAGATACAGATACCTGACAACCATTCCTCAGACCAGGACCAAAACGAAAAAAGACGCTTTTCAGCGTCTTTCTGGAATTTGGTACCGAGGACGGGACTTGAACCCGTAAGCCCTATTGGGCACTACCACCTCAAGGTAGCGTGTCTACCAATTCCACCACCTCGGCACGGATACTACTTTTTAGTTCGGGATATCGCTGGTCGG
Organism: Escherichia coli DSM 30083 = JCM 1649 = ATCC 11775; assembly: GCF_003697165.2. Classification (GTDB taxonomy): domain Bacteria; phylum Pseudomonadota; class Gammaproteobacteria; order Enterobacterales; family Enterobacteriaceae; genus Escherichia; species Escherichia coli. The sequence continues at coordinate 563,108 of NZ_CP033092.2, read as the reverse complement.
CTTAGCCGGAGCAGCTGGCTGAGTTTGTTCGGTTTTCGCCGGCGCACTCAGGTTTTCCCATTCGCTACCTTTATTGGTTTTGTTGCTATTGATGTTACCCAGCACCAGACTGATGATGAAGAATAACGTTGCCAGCAGCGCTGTCATGCGGGTCATGAAGTTACCAGAACCACTTGAACCAAACAGCGTAGCGGAAGCGCCTGCTCCGAAGGAGGCTCCCATATCAGCGCCTTTACCTTGCTGCAGCATGATCAGACCAACAAGGCCAATTGCCACAATAAGGAAAACTACTAAAAGAGCTTCGTACATAATCAACCTGTTCCTTGCGGAGTTGCCGCGTACCAATGCTTCAACCAATAAAGCGGGAGTTTTTAATCTTTCCCACTGAAGCGGGTGTGAATACTAACCAAAGCGAATGACCTTCGCAAGGGCAATTTTATTGCATTGTATCAACTGCGGAAAAAAACAGCAAAACCGATGTGTTCGCTGAGAAAAAAGGCGACAATCGCCGCCTTTTTAGCCAGCCATTTATCGTTTTAAACGGCTTTTACTGCATCGGCGATGCGGTGTGCAAATTCAGTCACCTGCGCTTCGTCTTCGCCTTCCACCATCACGCGAATTAACGGTTCGGTGCCGGATTTACGCAACAGCACACGTCCACGGCTACCCAGCGCAGCTTCAACTTCTGCGGTCACAGCTTTGACTGACTCATGCTCCAGCGGATCGCCGCTGCCTGCTGTGTAACGCACGTTAACCAGAATCTGCGGGAACATTTTCATGCCGCTGCAAAGGTCGTGCAGGCTCATATGGTTACGCGCCATCGCCGCCAGCACCTGCAAGCCAGCAACAATGCCGTCACCGGTAGTGGTTTTATCCAGCAGGATCACATGACCGGAGTTCTCTGCACCGATACGCCAGCCTTTCTCCTGCATTTTTTCCAGTACGTACCGGTCACCCACTTTCGCGCGCGCAAATGGAATACCTAACTGTTTCAGCGCCAGTTCAAGCCCCATGTTGCTCATCAATGTACCCACAGCACCTCCACGCAGCTGGCCCTGACGAAGACCCTCACGCGCGATGATATACATGATCTGATCGCCATCGACTTTATTGCCTTCATGGTCAACCATAATCACGCGATCGCCGTCGCCGTCGAAGGCAATACCGAGATCCGCTTTTTCAGCCAGCACACGAGCCTGGAGCGCGCGAACGTCGGTAGCCCCCACTTCGGCATTGATATTTACACCGTTCGGCTCACAACCGATAGCGATAACGTTCGCCCCCAGTTCACGCAGTACGTTCGGCGCGATGTGGTAAGTCGCACCGTTTGCACAATCCACCACAATCTTCAGTTCACTGAGGCTAAGTTCGTTCGGGAACGTGGCTTTGCAAAACTCGATATAACGACCCGCGGCATCAACGATACGGCTGGCTTTACCCAGTTCTGCCGAATCAACACAACTGATCTCTTTTTCCATTTCCGCTTCGATGGCTTCTTCAACTGCATCCGGCAGCTTAGTACCGTCAATAGAAAAGAATTTAATGCCGTTATCGTAGAATGGGTTATGCGATGCAGAAATTACAATTCCAGCCTCTGCGCGGAAGGTACGCGTCAGATAAGCCACGGCCGGTGTTGGCATCGGGCCAGTGAATAGCGCGGAAAGACCGGCTGCCGCAAGCCCCGCTTCCAGTGCTGACTCCAGCATATAGCCAGAAATACGCGTGTCTTTACCAATAATAATCTTACGGGAGCCGTGGCGCGCCAGCACTTTACCCGCGGCCCAACCCAGCTTAAGCACAAAATCAGGTGTGATCGGCGCATCCCCTACACGACCACGAATCCCATCGGTACCGAAATATTTACGATTACTCATAGCGTTTGTTTTCCTTTGCAGACAGAGTGGCTTCCACCACCCGCATCGCTTCTACGGTTTCTTTGACGTCATGAACACGAATGATGTGCGCGCCTTGCATTGCGGCAATGACCGCACAGGCCAGACTACCGCTCAGGCGCTCGGACGGCCCCACGTTCAGCAATTGCCCAATCATCGATTTTCGTGACATACCCACCAACAGCGGCAGGTTGAAATGGTGAAATTCAGCCAGGCGCGCCAGTAATGAATAGTTATGGGAGAGATTTTTACCGAAACCGAATCCGGGGTCGAGCAACAATTTCTCTTTTGCGATACCCGCCTGCTCGCAACGTGCTATTTGCTCAATAAAGTAGCGATTCACTTCTGCAAAGACATCGTCATACTTCGGCGCTTCCTGCATGGTTTTTGGATTTCCCTGCATATGCATCAGACAAACCGGTAAACCGGTTTCTGCAGCCGCCTCCAGAGCACCAGGTTCGGAAAGGGAGCGGATATCGTTAATAATGTGAGCGCCAACTTTCGCTGACTCACGGATGACTTCTGGTTTGGATGTATCTACCGAGATCCAGACTTCGAAGCGTTGAGCAATTGCCTCAACCACAGGAATAACACGTTGCAACTCTTCTTCAACGCTAACTTCCGCCGCCCCTGGGCGCGTGGACTCGCCACCAACGTCAATGATCGTCGCGCCAGCGTTGATCATCAGATTCGCATGTTTCACCGCATCTAACAGCGAGTTATGCGTGCCACCATCCGAAAAGGAATCAGGCGTGACGTTGAGGATCCCCATTACGTGAGGATGGCTAAGGTCCAGTGAAGTACCCTGGGCAAAGAGTTTCATGATGTTATCCCTGGTATGAATTGATAAGAAAAAACCCCGGAGCACGCCCCGGGGTTTTCGGTACAAATACAGTCATCTGATACGGGAACTTACTTGTCGCCTAACTGCTCTGACATGGTGTTACCCGGGTTCGGCGTACGCGGTTCATCAACCGGACGAGGAGCCTTTGGACTACCATTGTCGCCAGAATTGTTAGAAGCGCCTGGTTCTTCCCAGCCCGCTGGCGGACGTACATCGCGACGTGCCATCAGGTCATCAATCTGCGGTGCGTCGATAGTCTCATATTTCATGAGAGCATCTTTCATCGCATGCAGAATATCCATATTGTCGGTCAGAAGCTGACGCGCACGATTATAGTTACGCTCAATCAGTGCTTTCACTTCCTGGTCGATGATACGTGCAGTTTCATCGGACATATGTTTCGCTTTCGCTACGCTACGGCCGAGGAACACTTCACCTTCTTCTTCCGCGTACAGCAGTGGACCCAATTTCTCAGAGAAGCCCCACTGAGTCACCATGTTACGTGCCAGGTTGGTCGCAACTTTAATATCGTTGGACGCACCGGTAGAAACATGTTCCGGCCCGTAGATGATCTCTTCTGCCAGACGACCACCGTACAGCGTAGAAATCTGGCTTTCCAGTTTCTGACGGCTGGCGCTGATTGCGTCGCCCTCAGGCAAGAAGAAAGTCACACCCAGCGCACGACCGCGTGGGATAATCGTCACTTTGTGCACCGGATCGTGTTCCGGCACCAGGCGACCGATAATCGCATGGCCTGCTTCGTGGTAAGCCGTCGATTCTTTCTGCGCTTCCGTCATCACCATGGAGCGACGTTCCGCACCCATCATGATTTTGTCTTTCGCTTTCTCGAACTCAACCATCGACACAACGCGTTTATTGCCACGAGCTGCGAACAGTGCCGCTTCGTTCACCAGGTTCGCCAGGTCAGCACCGGAGAAACCAGGAGTACCACGGGCAATGATTGCCGCGTCGATATCGGGTGCCAATGGTACGCGACGCATGTGAACTTTCAGGATCTGCTCACGACCACGAACATCTGGCAAGCCAACCACAACCTGACGGTCGAAACGGCCAGGACGCAGCAGGGCCGGGTCAAGAACGTCCGGACGGTTAGTCGCGGCGATAACGATGATACCTTCGTTACCTTCGAAGCCATCCATCTCAACCAGCATCTGGTTCAAAGTCTGTTCACGTTCATCGTGACCACCGCCCAGACCTGCGCCACGCTGGCGGCCTACGGCGTCGATTTCATCGATAAAGATGATGCACGGTGCCGCTTTCTTCGCCTGTTCGAACATATCACGAACACGGGATGCACCCACACCGACGAACATTTCTACGAAGTCAGAACCGGAGATAGTAAAGAACGGAACTTTTGCTTCGCCTGCAATCGCTTTCGCCAGCAGCGTTTTACCGGTACCCGGAGGACCGACCATCAGGACGCCTTTCGGGATCTTACCGCCGAGTTTCTGGAAGCGGCTCGGCTCGCGCAGATACTCAACCAGTTCAGCAACTTCTTCTTTTGCTTCGTCGCAGCCCGCAACGTCAGCAAAGGTCGTTTTGATCTGATCTTCCGTCAGCATGCGCGCTTTGCTCTTACCAAACGACATGGCACCTTTGCCACCGCCGCCCTGCATTTGACGCATGAAGAAGATCCAGACACCAATCAGCAACAGCATCGGGAACCAGGAGATGAAGATAGAAGCCAGCAGGCTTGGTTCTTCAGGCGGTTCACCGACAACCTTGACGTTCTTGGTCAACAGGTTATCCAGTAATTTCGGATCCTGAACCGGAATGTAAGTGGTATAACGGTTACTATCTTTCTTGGTAACGTTGATTTCACGTCCGTTGATACGCGCTTCACGAACCTGGTCGTTATTGACCTCTTGTAGGAAGGTAGAGTAATCCACCTTACGGCCATTAGACTCGCTGGGCCCAAAGCTCTGGAATACTGACATCAGCACAACGGCAATGACCAGCCAGAGTATTAGGTTTTTCGCCATGTCACTCAAGGGATTAACCTCTTATTACAACTGTGTTAAAAACAGCGTCAGGATACTCTATATCCAGCATCTTTCAAACTTTCGTCTGAAATCTCCCGGTTAGGGTTTACGCCCGGTCGCTACAATATACACTTCCCGCGAACGTGCACGAGAAGAGTCCGGCTTACGAACTTTGACCTTCGTAAACAGGGAGCGAATTTCCCTTAGATACTCATCGAAACCTTCGCCCTGGAACACCTTCACTACAAAACTGCCACCTGGCGCTAATACATCACGACACATTTCTAGCGCCAGTTCCACCAGATACATGGCACGGGGGATATCCACCGCCGGTGTTCCGCTCATGTTTGGTGCCATATCGGACATGACAACCTGGACTTTGCTGTCGCCAACGCGCTCCAGCAGTGCTTTCATCACCAGTTCATCACGAAAATCGCCCTGAAGAAAGTCCACACCAACGATAGGATCCATAGGTAAAAGATCGCAAGCGATGATGCGGCCTTTGCCGCCAATTTGGGTGACCACATATTGTGACCAACCACCCGGAGCAGCACCAAGGTCGACAACCGTCATTCCCGGTTTAAAGAGTTTGTCACTTTGCTGTATTTCATCAAGTTTAAACCAGGCACGGGAACGTAACCCCTTTTTCTGTGCCTGTTGAACATATTTATCGCTAAAGTGTTCCTGAAGCCAGCGGCTGGAGCTGGCAGAACGCTTCTTACCTGTCATTTAACTTTCCCATGGGGATAACTCATCGTAACCAATTGCGTAAATTTTTACGCGCCTATTTGGTGATATATGGGAGATGGCGGTAGAATGACCCGTTTTCAATCCCAACGTAAGCAAAAAATACGATGAATCTGAGTACTAAACAAAAACAGCACCTGAAAGGTCTGGCACATCCGCTCAAGCCAGTTGTTCTGCTTGGCAGTAATGGTTTGACCGAAGGGGTGCTGGCCGAGATTGAACAAGCGTTAGAGCACCATGAACTCATCAAGGTGAAAATCGCCACCGAAGATCGCGAAACTAAAACCTTGATCGTGGAAGCTATCGTGCGCGAAACCGGCGCCTGTAATGTACAGGTCATCGGTAAAACGCTGGTGCTTTATCGCCCAACTAAAGAACGTAAAATCTCGCTGCCACGCTAAGATTATCCTAAAGTTACACACATTCGCTGTGTAAAACGAGGGGTTTTCCGCAGGCAGGAGAGCAAAATGCCACGCTCTGTTCGTTGATAAAAGGCCGCATAGCGGCCTTTTTCCTTTCTTTACAATACATCAACATCTTGAGTATTGGGTAATTCTTACAGGTATTCCACCTTAATTACTTCAAATTCTACTTCGCCGCCCGGCGTTTTGATGACCACAACATCATCTTCTTCTTTGCCGATCAGGCCACGAGCAATAGGCGAGTTTACAGAAATCAGGTTTTGTTTAAAGTCAGCTTCGTCATCGCCAACGATGCGATAAGTCTGTTCTTCGTCAGAATCGAGATTCAGCACCGTTACGGTAGCACCAAAAATAACGCGCCCATTGTTGGGCATTTTGGTGACATCAATCACCTGCGCGTTCGACAGCTTGGCTTCGATGTCTTTGATACGGCCTTCGCAAAAGCCCTGCTGTTCACGAGCTGCGTGGTATTCGGCGTTTTCTTTCAGGTCGCCATGCTCACGCGCTTCCGCGATAGCAGCAATGATTTCAGGACGGCGCACAGATTTCAGAAAATCCAGCTCTTCGCGTAATTTTTCAGCGCCGCGTAAGGTCATCGGAATAGCTTGCATTTGTTATACCTCTTGAATATTCCTGATGGGGCAAGTCTTCACCCACCCCGGCTGTTCGGCCTGCCCGGCATAACTCCTCACCGGGACCAGAAGCAAAAAAATACCGACCCGGGTACAAGTCCCAGGTCAGCTACAATTCACATTTTGATAGTCATTTTACCCTGAAGTTCCCGAAGGGTCATCGTTTACTTTATAGGGCGTTGCGCCGTAGTATGACGGCTCGATTCCAGGTTGTTAGCGCGAGATTATGCGATTTTCCAGATTTATCATCGGATTGACCAGCTGTATAGCGTTCAGTGTTCAGGCCGCAAATGTTGATGAGTACATTACTCAACTCCCCGCTGGTGCCAACCTTGCCCTGATGGTGCAAAAAGTCGGCGCGTCGGCCCCCGCTATTGATTACCACAGTCAGCAGATGGCGCTGCCCGCCAGTACGCAGAAAGTGATTACTGCACTGGCGGCGTTGATTCAACTCGGCCCCGATTTTCGTTTTACCACGACGCTTGAAACCAAAGGCAATGTGGAAAACGGCGTACTTAAGGGTGACTTAGTGGCGCGATTTGGTGCCGATCCGACGTTAAGACGTCAGGATATTCGCAATATGGTCGCGACTTTGAAAAAATCTGGCGTCAACCAAATCGATGGCAATGTGTTGATAGATACCTCCATTTTCGCCAGCCACGATAAAGCCCCCGGCTGGCCATGGAATGACATGACACAATGCTTTAGCGCTCCGCCTGCCGCCGCCATAGTTGACCGCAACTGTTTCTCCATCTCGCTCTACAGTGCCCCAAAACCTGGTGATATGGCTTTTATACGCGTGGCATCTTATTACCCCGTTACGATGTTCAGCCAGGTACGCACCCTCCCCCGTGGTTCTGCCGAAGCGCAATATTGCGAGCTGGATGTGGTGCCAGGCGACCTGAACCGCTTTACGCTGACCGGATGCCTGCCACAACGTTCTGAGCCGCTCCCGTTGGCTTTTGCCGTGCAGGATGGAGCCAGCTATGCCGGTGCAATTCTGAAAGATGAGTTAAAACAGGCAGGTATCACCTGGAGCGGAACACTGCTGCGTCAGACGCAGGTTAACGAACCCGGAACGGTAGTTGCCAGTAAACAGTCGGCCCCGCTGCACGATCTGCTTAAGATTATGCTGAAAAAGTCGGACAACATGATTGCCGATACGGTTTTCCGCATGATCGGCCATGCGCGCTTCAATGTGCCTGGAACATGGCGGGCAGGATCGGACGCCGTGCGTCAGATCCTGCGCCAGCAAGCCGGTGTCGATATCGGAAACACCATTATTGCCGATGGTTCAGGGCTTTCGCGGCATAACCTGATTGCCCCCGCCACCATGATGCAGGTGCTGCAATATATTGCCCAACACGACAATGAACTTAACTTTATCTCCATGCTGCCGCTGGCGGGCTATGACGGCTCTTTGCAGTACCGTGCAGGTCTGCATCAGGCGGGCGTGGATGGAAAAGTCTCAGCGAAAACCGGTTCGTTGCAGGGGGTATATAACCTGGCGGGATTCATTACCACAGTGAGCGGGCAACGAATGGCGTTTGTGCAATATCTTTCTGGCTATGCAGTAGAACCGGCGGATCAGCGTAATCGCCGTATTCCGTTAGTGCGTTTTGAAAGCCGTTTGTATAAAGATATTTATCAGAATAATTAGCCTAAAGAGAAACCCCGGCACATGGCCGGGGTTTTGCTGATTAACGCTTGTAAATGAACTCAACGCCTTCTTCGTCGTCTTCGTCCCAGTCGTCATCCCAGTCCTCATCATCCTCTTCAGCAATCTCTTCAAGCTGCTGACGGTGATAATCATCCCACATGAATTCGACTTTCTCTGGCTGTTTCGCTTCTTCAGCCTGCACGACCGGGTTTTCAATGATAAAGGTCATCACATCCCAGCAGAGATCTTTCACGCCCAGTCCGCTCGCCGCAGAGATCAGATAATATTTATCTTCCCAGCCCAGCGCTTCAGCGATCGCTTTCGCTTTCTCTTCGGCTTCTACCTTATCCAGCAGATCGATCTTGTTGAAGACTAACCAACGCGGTTTCGCCGCCAGATCTTGGCTGTATTTTTCCAGCTCACTGATAATAATACGCGCGTTTTCAACCGGATCGGTGCCGTCAATCGGATCGATATCGATGAGGTGCAACAGGACGCGGCAACGTTCCAGGTGCTTCAGGAAGCGAATGCCCAGACCTGCGCCTTCTGCAGCGCCTTCAATCAGTCCTGGAATATCGGCAACAACGAAGCTCTTTTCGTTGTCCATACGCACCACGCCCAGGCTTGGTACCAGAGTGGTAAACGGATAATCCGCCACTTTCGGTTTAGCCGCCGATACCGCACGAATAAAGGTCGATTTACCCGCGTTTGGCATCCCCAACATACCGACGTCAGCCAGCAGCATCAGCTCCAGCAGCAGCTCACGCTTATCGCCCGGCGTACCGTTAGTTTTCTGCCGTGGTGTACGGTTAACTGACGACTTGAAACGGGTATTGCCCAGACCGTGCCAGCCGCCCTTAGCAACCAGCAGACGCTGACCGTGTTTGGTCATATCGCCCATGGTTTCACCGGTACCCTGGTCGATTACACGCGTACCTACCGGTACTTTAATCGTGACGTCTTTACCGCGCTTACCGGTACAGTCTCGGCTTGCACCGTTCTGACCGCGCTCTGCACGGAAAGATTTTTCAAAACGATAATCGATAAGCGTGTTCAGGTTCTCGTCGGCTTCCATCCATACGTCACCACCATCACCGCCGTCGCCGCCATCCGGGCCGCCTTTCGGAATATACTTTTCGCGGCGGAAGCTCACGCAACCATTACCGCCATCACCTGCAACGACCAGAATCGATGCCTCATCAACAAACTTCATTTTATTCTCCGTAAATCATTCGCCTGCGCGGGGTTGCGATACCACCGTTGTATGCTTACGTAATCCGCCCCAAATACGATGACCAATGGCGGAATACATCGCGCCCGCAACCACGACAAACGCACCGAGATAACCTAAAAGGTTTAACATCGGTCTGGCGAAGAAATCGGGCCAGGCCAGTGATAAAAGATCTGAAAAAAACAGCGTAAACAGTGGGGTGAGCGTGATGATCGCGCTCACCTGCGCTGCCTGCCAGCGAGCCATCGCTTCCGCCAGGGCGCCATATCCTACCAATGTATTCAGTCCGCAAAAAATTAAACATGCGAGCTGCCAGTGGCTAAGCTGCGCTATCACTCCAGGATTTGCCAGAGGGAAGAGCGCAATTGTACATAAAGTGTACAGTAAAAACAGGATCTGCGGTGAGGCCAGCCGACGCAATAAAACCTTTTGCGCCACGCCATAACTCACCCAAACCGTCGCCGCACCGACCCCAAAGATAACTCCCCAGGTGTAATCGGTGAGCTTTGTAAATATCTCGACCAGACTGGTGTTAAAAAACATCACCAGGCCGCTCAGGAGCATCAATGCCCCTACAACCTGAGTACTGCGCATTTTCTCTTTCAGGATAAATACGCTGGCAACCATCATGCCAACTGGCGAGAGTTGCCCAATTACCTGCGAAGCGGTCGGACTCAGGTATTGCAAGGATGAGCTGAACAGGATGAAGTTCCCAAACAGCCCGGCGGTCGCCACTGCTAACAAAATCAACCAGCGTGGCTTACGAAACACGCGTAATGGCGGCAACCGCTTCTTCACCGCAAGAATGGCACCAAGGCCAATACTCGCCATCAAGAAACGGTAAAACACGATTGTCGGAGGTTCCATCACCTCCAGCACCTGCTTCATTGCGATTGGCAACGCCCCCCAGCAAATTGCTGTGGTGAGCGCCAAAAGAATGCCAATGCCTGCCTGCTGCTTCATACCGTATTCCCTGCAAAGCGCATTTGCGGATTAACATCGCACCATGCGCATTTTTACCGGTTATCGAATGTAAAAAGCCCCGCAACGTGTTGCGGGGCTTTCATCCGTTACCGGGACGCGAAAAACTTATTCAGCTTCGATGCTGATAAATTTACGGTTTTTCGGGCCTTTAACTTCGAATTTCACTTTACCGTCTGCTTTAGCAAACAGAGTGTGGTCACGACCGCAACCTACGTTAGCGCCAGCGTGGAATTTGGTACCACGTTGACGAACGATGATGCTACCCGCCAGAACGGATTCGCCACCGAAACGCTTAACGCCCAAGCGTTTAGCTTCTGAATCGCGACCGTTACGTGTGGAGCCGCCAGCCTTTTTATGTGCCATTTGAAATCTCTCCTCAGGTCTTAGGCGCTGATGCCAGTAATTTTCACATCAGTGAACCACTGACGATGGCCCTGCTGCTTACGATAGTGTTTACGACGACGAAACTTAACGATTTTAACTTTTTCGCCACGACCGTGAGCAACAACTTCAGCTTTGATTACGCCGCCATCAACGAAAGGAACGCCGATTTTGACTTCTTCACCGTTTGCGATCATCAGCACTTCAGCGAACTCAACAGTTTCGCCAGTTGCGATGTCCAGCTTTTCCAGGCGAACGGTCTGACCTTCGCTTACTCGGTGTTGTTTACCACCACTTTGGAAAACCGCGTACATATAAAACTCCGCTTCCGCGCACACCTTTTCAATGATTCAGAGTGCGCTATAAATATTCACAATAGGGCGCGAATATTACGCAAAACGCACGCCTTTGACAAGTGCTACAGTCAATACACGAAGAAAAAAAACACAACTTGTACGGTAACGTTTATCTGTGCCATTTTTTCAGTACAATCACCCTATATTCCTAACCATAAACCCTAAGTTGCCTTTGTTCACAGTAAGGTAATCGGGGCGAAAAGCCCGGCTTTTGCGATGAATTTAGAAAAAATCAATGAGTTAACCGCGCAAGATATGGCGGGTGTTAATGCGGCAATCCTTGAGCAGCTTAATTCCGACGTCCAACTGATCAATCAGTTAGGCTATTACATCGTCAGCGGCGGCGGTAAACGTATTCGTCCGATGATTGCTGTACTGGCTGCACGAGCTGTTGGCTATGAGGGAAATGCGCATGTCACCATTGCTGCCCTGATCGAGTTTATCCACACGGCGACTCTGCTACACGACGACGTTGTGGATGAATCAGATATGCGCAGGGGTAAAGCTACCGCCAACGCCGCATTTGGCAATGCCGCCAGCGTGCTGGTAGGCGATTTTATTTATACCCGCGCGTTCCAGATGATGACCAGCCTCGGTTCACTCAAAGTGCTGGAAGTCATGTCAGAAGCCGTAAACGTCATCGCAGAAGGTGAAGTTCTGCAACTGATGAACGTTAACGATCCGGACATCACTGAAGAAAACTACATGCGCGTTATCTACAGCAAGACTGCGCGTCTGTTTGAGGCTGCCGCGCAGTGTTCCGGGATTCTAGCTGGCTGTACGCCGGAGGAGGAGAAAGGCCTACAAGATTATGGGCGCTATCTCGGCACTGCTTTCCAGTTGATCGACGATTTACTCGATTACAATGCCGATGGCGAACAGTTAGGTAAAAACGTCGGCGACGATCTGAACGAAGGTAAACCGACGCTGCCGCTGCTGCATGCGATGCATCATGGCACACCAGAACAGGCACAGATGATTCGTACCGCCATCGAACAGGGTAACGGTCGCCATCTTCTGGAACCGGTTCTGGAAGCAATGAACGCTTGTGGATCTCTTGAATGGACGCGTCAGCGTGCCGAGGAAGAAGCAGACAAAGCCATCGCAGCGTTACAGGTGCTCCCGGACACCCCGTGGAGAGAAGCACTCGTCGGCCTCGCGCACATCGCTGTTCAACGCGATCGTTAATCCCCTCCCCTCATCCCGCGCAGTGCGCGGGATGATTCCAGTAAATTCCATAAAACACTTATTCAGCTCTATAACTCCTGAAAAACGGGGCTGTGTATCTTTATATATTCTGAATATTCACACTCTTTACAGGAACTTTTTAGAGCAATAGGCCATCAGGAGTATAGTGATGCTCGACAGAAACAGAAGAAGTGTTCTGAATGAAAGCGACTAACTTAAGGAGTGAGGAAAGATGGAAAGTAATTTCATTGACTGGCATCCCGCTGACATCATTGCAGGTTTGCGCAAGAAGGAAACGTCAATGGCGGCGGAGTCTCGCAGAAATGGTTTGAGTTCCTCAACGCTGGCGAACGCATTATCACGCCCATGGCCGAAAGGAGAGATGATTATTGCGAAAGCCCTGGGAACTGACCCCTGGGTTATCTGGCCATCACGCTACCATGATCCGCAGACCCATGAGTTTATCGACAGAACGCAATTGATGCGTAGCTACACTAAACCGAAAAAATGAGTGGTCTGGCGGTAGCCCCGCGAACGGGGCTGCCAGCTCTCAGACAATTACTCGCCTTTCACACGCTCAATATTTGCACCTAAAGCGCGTAGTTTGTCTTCAATGCGTTCGTAGCCACGATCGATGTGATAAATACGATCAACCACCGTCGTCCCTTCCGCAATACAGCCAGCCAGCACCAGGCTTGCTGATGCACGCAGATCGGTTGCCATAACCTGTGCGCCAGAAAGTTTTTCAACACCGTGACAAATAACGGTATTGCTTTCGATTTCGGCGTGCGCGCCCATACGGCTCAGCTCTGGCACATGCATAAAGCGGTTTTCAAAGACCGTTTCGGTGATGAATCCGGTCCCTTCTGCCACCAGGTTCAACAGCGTGAACTGGGCCTGCATATCGGTAGGGAATGCCGGATGCGGCGCGGTACGTACGTTAACAGCCTTCGGACGTTTGCCATGCATATCCAGGCTAATCCAGTCTTCGCCGACTTCGATGTCCGCTCCAGCGTCACGCAGTTTCGCCAGCACGGCGTCCAGAGTATCTGGCTGCGCGTTACGGCAGATAATTTTGCCGCGAGAGATCGCCGCCGCCACCAGGAAAGTACCGGTTTCGATACGATCCGGCAGCACGCGATAGACACCGCCGCCTAAACGTTCCACACCTTCGATGACGATACGATCGGTGCCCTGACCGCTAATTTTCGCACCCAGCGTAATCAGGAAGTTCGCGGTATCGACGATTTCCGGTTCACGCGCTGCGTTTTCAATAATCGTGGTGCCTTCCGCAAGGGTTGCAGCACACATGATGGTCACCGTTGCGCCAACGCTGACTTTATCCATCACGATATGTGCGCCTTTCAAACGACCATCGACGGAAGCTTTAACGTAACCTTCTTCCAGTTTGATGGTCGCGCCTAATTGTTCGAGGCCAGAAATGTGTAGATCAACCGGACGTGCGCCGATCGTACAACCGCCAGGCAGTGAAACTTGCCCCTGACCAAAGCGCGCTACCAGCGGCCCCAGCGCCCAGATAGAAGCACGCATGGTTTTAACCAGATCGTAAGGTGCGCAGAATACATTAACGTCGCGGGCATCAATATGCACAGAACCATTACGTTCTACTTTCGCACCCAGCTGGCTTAGCAGCTTCATTGATGTATCGACGTCTTTTAGTTTCGGGACGTTCTGGATCTCTACCGGTTCTTCCGCCAGTAGTGCGGCAAAAAGGATAGGCAGAGCAGCATTTTTAGCGCCGGAAATTGTGACTTCGCCCTGGAGCTTCGTTGGCCCCTGAACACGAAATTTATCCATTTAGTTTGTTCTCAGTTAACAATTCATATCCGCTACCGGCGAATCGCCCATAGCTCAAAAGCCGTTCAGTTTGCGATCGCGCGCCCACTCCGCAGGGGTATACGCTTTGATCGACACAGCATGAATGCGGTTATCCGCAATATATTCCATCAGCGGGCCATAGACCGTCTGCTGTTTTTTAACCCGACTCATGCCGTCAAACAACTCACCCACGGCAATAACCTGAAAGTGGCTGCCATCGCCGGAAACGTGGACTTCCTGGAGGGAGAGAGCGTTCATCAACACGCTCTGAATTTCATTATTTTCCATGGGATCTTCAATCATCAGTTAATAAATCAGCGAAACATCTTAGAGCAAAGTTGCGCTGGCATAAATAAGCAAAAAGCCTCGCTGATAAATCAGACAAGGCTCGACTTGCAGGCAGGTTTGCCGGACAGGCGGTTAACGCCATATCCGGCCTGAAAAAATTTAACGAGGCAGAACATCAGCAGGCAAATTATACAATTTCGCCAAGGTATACACTTTGTCGTTTACCCCCTGAAGCGTCACATTGTTGCCCTGCTTTTTCGCCAGATCGATAAGATGGAGCAGCAGTGCCAGTCCACCCGTATCCACGCGAGACACACGGCTAAGATCGATGCTGGTAATCCCCTTCACCGCTTCCTCACGTATTTCCCAAAGCGGTAGCAGAACGTCCTGATCCAGCTCTCCGGATAACGCCAGCGTGTCACCCGTCTGCATCCAGCTCAGTGACTCGCTCATTATTTTTTCTCTTCCAGAGTGATTTTCTGTTGAGAAATCGATTTCAGTTGCGCAGTCAGGCCGTCGATACCTTTGGTACGCAGCAGCGTTCCCCACTCGTTTTGTTTGGTGGTGATCATACTGACGCCTTCAGCAATCATGTCGTAAGCCTGCCAGTTGCCCGTCTGGGAGTTTTTACGCCACTGGAAGTCCAGACGCACCGGCGGGCGGCCATTCGGGTCAATAATGGTAACGCGAATCGGCACAATGATTTTATCACCCAGCGGCTGTTCTGGTGCAATCTGATAGGTTTGACCGTGATACATCGCCAGCGCCTGACCGTAAGCCTGCTTCAGGTACTCACGGAAAGCGGCAAAGTAAGCATCACGTTGAGCTGGGGTCGCACTCTTGTAATACTGGCCCAGCACCAGCGCACCGGCGTATTTCACCTGTACGTATGGCAACAGTTCCTGATCAACAATGGTACGCAGATAATCCGGGTTGGCCCGAATTTGCGGTTGCTCATTCTTCAGGCGATCGAACGTTTTCTGCGCCGCCTCGTCCATCAGCTTATACGGATTGGTCTGGTCTGCCGCGGTTGCCGCACTCAGCGGTGCAATCACCAGCAAAGCGACCATCATTAAACGTTTAAACATGCGTCGGTTCTCCTGAAATTATTTCGTTGTACCCACAGGTTCAGTGGTTTCATTATTACCTGGCGCAGCAGCTGGCGCATCGCCACTATTCTTATTGTCATCGCCTTTACTACCGTAAAGGAACTGACCAATGAGATCTTCCAGCACCATCGCAGACTTGGTGTCCTGAATTGTATCGCCATCCTTCAGGATAGCAGTTCCCAGTTCCGGGTCTTCAAAACCGACGTTTAATGCCAGATATTGTTCCCCCAGCAAGCCGGAAGTACGAATGCTCAGCGAACTGGTATCAGGAATGTGGTTATAACGTTGTTCAATTTCCAGCGTTACGCGCGGCAGATAGGTTTTCGGGTCCAGCGTAATATCCGCCACCCGGCCCACAACAACGCCACCAATGCTGACCGGAGAGCGGGCTTTCAGGCCGCCAATGTTATCGAACGTCGCATAAAGCGTATAGGTCGGTTCAGTACGTATAGACGTCACGTTCGCTGCCTTCAGGCAAACAAACAGCGCCGCAAGCAGTGCTGCTAATAAAAAGATACCCACCCAAATTTCATTTTTTTTCGTTTGCATGAACTCAATTCCCAAACATCAATGCGGTCAGCACAAAATCCAGCCCCAGAACAGCCAGAGACGAGTGGACAACGGTGCGAGTGGTTGCCCGGCTAATCCCGGCAGACGTCGGGATGGCGTCGTAGCCGTTAAACAACGAAATCCACGTCACCGTGATGGCGAACACCACGCTCTTAATCAGACAGTTGACGAGATCCATACGCCAGTCGACGGCATTTTGCATTGCCGACCAGAAGAACCCACTATCAATGCCTTTCCAACTGACGCCGACCAGCGATCCGCCCCAGATCCCCACGGCGACGAAGATAACCGTCAACAGTGGTAATGAAATAACTCCAGCCCAGAAACGGGGAGAAATAACCCGACGCAGCGGATCCACCGCCATCATCTCCATACTGGAGAGTTGCTCTGTAGCGCGCATCAGGCCGATTTCTGCGGTTAGCGCCGAACCAGCACGCCCGGCAAACAACAACGCGGCAACCACCGGCCCCAGTTCACGCAGTAGCGATAACGCCACCAGCATACCCAGACTGGTTTCCGCACTATAAGTGGTCAGAACCAGATAACCTTGCAGCCCCAACACCATTCCGATGAACACGCCAGAAACCACAATAATCAGCATCGACAGGACGCCGACATTATAGAGCTGGCGCACCAGCAGCGGTGCATGTTTGCGAAATTCCGGTTTGCCGACCAGCGCATTGAATAACATTAACCCGGCCCGCCCGAACGTTCTCAGGGTTTTAATCCCTTTATGTCCGAGCGACGCCAGCGCATTTAACAGCATGAGTGGCTTAACTCCCTGGTAAAAGATCAGCGTGATAATCGCCGGCAGGATAGCGGAACGGAACAGGCCCGTCAGCTATCCCGTCCAGAAACTGACGTACGCGCGGATCAGGATTCGCCTGCAACGCCTGGGCACTGCCATGAGCGACAATTTTTTTGTCCGCCAGGATCCAGGCGTGATCCGCAATACTTAACACTTCCGGCACATCGTGAGAAACCACCACACAAGTCACGCCCAGCGCGCTGTTCAGCTCAGAAATCAGCTTCACCAGCACGCCCATGGTAATGGGATCTTGCCCAACAAAGGGCTCATCAAACATGATGAGATCCGGCTCCAGCGCAATCGCACGTGCCAGCGCTGCACGCCGCGCCATCCCACCGGAAAGTTCAGAAGGCATAAGTTTAGCCGCTCCACGCAGCCCCACGGCCTCCAGCTTCATCATCACCGTACTATGCAACAATGGCGCGGGAAGTTGGGTATGTTCCCGCAGTGGATAGGCGACGTTGTCAAATACGTTCATATCAGTGAACAACGCCCCGGACTGAAATAACATGCTCATCCGTTTGCGCACTGTATACAGGCGCGAACGAGACATCGCCGGAATATTCTCACCATCGAAAAGAATCTCACCATGATCTGGTGCGATTTGCCCGCCAATCAGACGGAGTAGCGTCGTTTTACCGATGCCCGATGGCCCCATGATCGCCGTGATCTTCCCTCGCGGCACGGTCAGGGAAATATTATCGAAGATGCAGCGATTGCCACGCGTAAAACTGACATCGCGCATATCGACTAAATTCGCCACAGACTGCTCCATAATTCACCCTTCGTCTTGCGTTGATTTTCTAAGCATGGCGCTCAATTTAACCTTGAACCCAACATATTTACAGAATATTACCTGCCGTGGTTAGCGAAAGCTGGCATTTGTTTTACTTTTTAGCCGCATAAAGTCAAAATTAAGAATCTGTTACGGCTTTCTGAAAATCTTCAGCGGACCGGCGAGTATACCTGAAGAAAGGACGTTAGATGCTTTTAGCTACGGCACTGTTAATTGTTGGTTTACTTTTGGTCGTTTACAGTGCCGACCGCCTGGTTTTTGCCGCGTCTATTCTTTGCCGAACCTTTGGCATCCCGCCGTTGATCATCGGCATGACGGTGGTCAGTATTGGTACATCGTTACCAGAAATCATCGTCTCGCTTGCCGCGTCTTTGCACGAACAACGCGATTTAGCCGTTGGTACAGCCCTCGGCTCAAACATTATCAATATATTGCTGATCCTCGGTCTGGCTGCGCTGGTTCGTCCTTTTACCGTCCATTCTGATGTTCTACGCCGTGAATTACCCTTAATGTTGTTGGTCAGCGTGGTGGCCGGTTCCGTACTCTATGACGGACAACTTAGTCGCAGCGATGGTATCTTTCTCCTCTTTCTGGCTGTGCTATGGCTGCTGTTCATTGTTAAACTTGCACGTCAGGCTGAACGTCAGGGGACTGACAGCCTGACCAGAGAGCAGCTTGCAGAGCTGCCGCGTGAAGGTGGATTGCCCGTCGCATTTTTATGGCTCGGCATCGCACTGATCATTATGCCAGTGGCCACGCGGATGGTAGTTGATAACGCCACGGTGCTGGCGAATTACTTTGCCATTAGCGAGTTGACGATGGGTCTGACGGCAATTGCTATCGGAACCAGCCTGCCGGAACTGGCAACCGCAATAGCGGGGGTTCGCAAAGGTGAAAACGACATTGCGGTCGGAAATATCATTGGTGCAAACATTTTTAATATTGTCATCGTGTTGGGTTTACCCGCGCTGATAACGCCAGGAGAGATTGATCCACTGGCGTACAGTCGTGACTACAGCGTGATGTTGCTGGTGAGCATTATTTTTGCGTTGCTGTGCTGGCGGCGCTCCCCGCAACCGGGCCGTGGTGTAGGGGTATTATTAACTGGCGGATTTATCGTATGGCTGGCGATGTTGTACTGGTTATCGCCAATACTCGTTGAATAACTGGAAACGCATTATGTCGCACGTAGAGTTACAACCGGGTTTTGACTTTCAGCAAGCAGGTAAAGAAGTCCTGGCGATTGAACGTGAATGCCTGGCGGAGCTTGATCAATACATCAATCAGAATTTCACGCTTGCCTGTGAAAAGATGTTCTGGTGTAAAGGGAAAGTTGTCGTCATGGGGATGGGGAAATCGGGGCACATCGGGCGCAAAATGGCAGCAACATTTGCCAGCACCGGTACACCTTCATTTTTCGTCCATCCTGGCGAAGCCGCGCATGGTGATTTAGGCATGGTCACCCCACAGGATGTGGTGATTGCTATCTCTAACTCAGGTGAATCCAGCGAAATCACGGCCTTAATTCCAGTGCTTAAGCGTCTTCACGTACCGTTAATCTGCATCACCGGTCGCCCGGAGAGCAGCATGGCGCGCGCCGCAGATGTGCATCTGTGTGTTAAAGTAGCGAAAGAAGCCTGTCCGTTAGGGCTGGCACCGACCAGCAGCACAACCGCCACGTTGGTTATGGGCGATGCCCTCGCTGTCGCGCTGTTAAAAGCACGCGGCTTTACTGCTGAAGATTTTGCGCTCTCACACCCAGGCGGCGCACTGGGTCGTAAACTTCTGCTGCGCGTAAACGATATTATGCATACGGGCGATGAGATCCCGCATGTTAAGAAAACGGCCAGTCTGCGTGACGCATTGCTGGAAGTTACCCGCAAAAATCTTGGTATGACTGTCATTTGCGATGACAATATGATGATTGAAGGCATCTTTACCGACGGTGATTTACGCCGTGTCTTCGATATGGGCGTGGATGTTCGTCAGTTAAGTATTGCCGATGTGATGACGCCGGGGGGAATACGCGTGCGCCCAGGCATTCTGGCCGTTGAGGCACTGAACTTAATGCAGTCCCGCCATATCACCTCCGTGATGGTTGCCGATGGCGACCATTTACTCGGTGTGTTACATATGCATGATTTACTGCGTGCAGGCGTAGTGTAAAGATTCAAGGATAAACAACAATGAGCAAAGCAGGTGCGTCGCTTGCGACCTGTTACGGCCCTGTCAGCGCCGACGTTATGGCAAAAGCAGAGAACATTCGTCTGCTGATCCTCGACGTTGATGGCGTACTGTCAGATGGCCTGATTTATATGGGCAATAACGGCGAAGAGCTGAAAGCGTTCAATGTTCGTGACGGTTATGGCATTCGTTGTGCGCTCACCTCTGATATTGAAGTCGCTATCATTACCGGGCGAAAGGCTAAACTGGTAGAAGATCGTTGTGCCACATTGGGGATCACTCACTTGTATCAGGGGCAGTCAAACAAACTGATCGCCTTTAGCGATCTGCTGGAAAAACTGGCGATTGCCCCGGAAAATGTGGCTTATGTCGGCGATGATCTCATCGACTGGCCGGTAATGGAAAAAGTGGGTTTAAGCGTCGCCGTGGCCGATGCGCATCCACTGTTGATCCCGCGCGCCGATTACGTGACGCGCATTGCTGGCGGTCGTGGCGCAGTGCGAGAAGTTTGCGACTTATTACTCCTGGCGCAGGGCAAACTGGATGAAGCCAAAGGGCAATCGATATGAGTAAAGCCAGACGTTGGGTTATCATTGTGCTATCACTGGCGGTTCTGGTGATGATCGGCATTAATATGG
Source organism: Escherichia coli DSM 30083 = JCM 1649 = ATCC 11775 (assembly GCF_003697165.2). Taxonomy (GTDB): domain Bacteria; phylum Pseudomonadota; class Gammaproteobacteria; order Enterobacterales; family Enterobacteriaceae; genus Escherichia; species Escherichia coli. Next base: position 542,536 of record NZ_CP033092.2, on the reverse strand, counting down.
CCGAAAAAGACGATACCGCCCAGGTGGTCGTCAACAACAATGATCCCACCTATAAAAGCGAGCATACGGACACGCTCGTCTATAACCCAGAAGGGGCACTAAGCTATCGATTGATTGCTCAACACGTTGAATATTATTCCGATCAGGCCGTTTCGTGGTTTACGCAGCCGGTACTTACCACGTTTGATAAGGATAAAATCCCGACATGGTCCGTAAAAGCAGATAAAGCCAAGCTGACCAATGACCGGATGCTCTATTTATATGGACACGTTGAAGTCAATGCACTCGTGCCGGACTCTCAACTTCGCAGAATCACGACGGATAACGCGCAGATCAATCTGGTGACGCAGGATGTTACCTCTGAAGACCTCGTCACGTTATACGGAACAACATTTAACTCCAGCGGTCTGAAAATGCGCGGCAACTTACGCAGCAAGAACGCCGAGCTGATTGAAAAGGTTAGAACATCCTATGAAATTCAAAACAAACAAACTCAGCCTTAATCTTGTGCTTGCCAGCTCACTTCTGGCCGCCAGCATTCCGGCATTTGCCGTAACCGGAGACACTGATCAGCCGATCCACATTGAATCGGACCAGCAATCTCTTGATATGCAAGGCAACGTGGTTACCTTTACCGGCAATGTCATCGTCACCCAGGGCACCATCAAAATTAATGCCGACAAAGTGGTCGTTACCCGTCCGGGCGGCGAACAAGGTAAAGAAGTGATTGACGGCTACGGTAAACCGGCAACGTTCTACCAGATGCAGGACAACGGTAAACCCGTTGAAGGTCACGCTTCACAGATGCACTACGAACTGGCAAAAGATTTTGTCGTTCTGACGGGTAATGCTTATCTGCAGCAGGTCGATAGCAACATTAAGGGCGATAAGATCACTTACCTGGTGAAAGAGCAGAAAATGCAGGCTTTCAGCGACAAAGGCAAGCGCGTAACCACCGTTCTGGTGCCGTCGCAGCTGCAGGACAAAAACAATAAAGGCCAGACCCCGGCACAGAAGAAGGGTAATTAATTCGTTATGGCAACATTAACTGCAAAGAACCTTGCAAAAGCCTATAAAGGCCGTCGCGTGGTAGAAGACGTCAGCCTGACCGTCAACTCCGGGGAAATTGTCGGTCTGCTGGGGCCAAACGGTGCCGGTAAGACCACCACTTTCTACATGGTTGTTGGCATTGTGCCGCGCGATGCGGGCAACATCATTATTGATGATGACGATATCAGTCTGCTGCCTCTGCATGCACGCGCGCGCCGCGGTATCGGCTATCTGCCGCAGGAAGCCTCCATTTTCCGTCGCCTCAGCGTTTACGATAACCTGATGGCGGTACTGCAAATTCGTGACGACTTGTCTGCTGAACAACGTGAAGACCGCGCGAACGAGCTGATGGAAGAGTTTCACATTGAGCACCTGCGTGACAGCATGGGGCAGTCACTCTCCGGGGGTGAACGTCGCCGTGTAGAAATTGCCCGCGCACTGGCTGCGAATCCGAAATTTATTCTGCTCGACGAACCGTTTGCCGGGGTTGACCCGATCTCGGTTATCGACATTAAACGCATCATTGAGCACCTGCGCGACAGCGGCCTGGGCGTGCTGATCACTGACCACAACGTGCGTGAAACACTGGCGGTTTGTGAACGCGCTTATATCGTCAGTCAGGGGCATTTGATCGCCCACGGCACGCCTACAGAAATCTTACAAGACGAACACGTTAAGCGTGTATACCTTGGGGAAGACTTCAGACTCTGATAGGGTAGAAGTTTGCGACGTTTTAGCAGGAGAGTACGATTCTGAACATGAAGCAAGGTTTGCAACTCAGGCTTAGCCAACAACTGGCGATGACGCCACAGCTCCAACAGGCAATTCGTCTGTTGCAGTTGTCGACGCTGGAACTTCAGCAGGAGCTACAGCAGGCGCTGGAGAGCAATCCGCTGCTTGAGCAAATCGACACTCATGAAGAAATCGACACCCGCGAAACGCAAGACAGTGAAACACTGGACACCGCCGACGCGCTCGAACAAAAAGAGATGCCGGAAGAGCTGCCGCTCGATGCCAGTTGGGACACCATTTACACCGCTGGTACACCATCCGGCACCAGCGGTGACTACATTGACGACGAGCTGCCGGTCTATCAGGGCGAAACGACACAGACCTTACAGGATTACCTGATGTGGCAGGTCGAGTTGACACCATTTTCCGACACTGACCGCGCGATTGCTACCTCTATCGTCGATGCCGTTGATGACACCGGTTATCTGACTGTCCCGCTGGAAGATATTCTCGAAAGTATGGGCGATGAAGAGATTGACATCGACGAAGTTGAAGCCGTCCTTAAGCGGATCCAACGGTTTGATCCGGTCGGTGTGGCGGCAAAAGATCTGCGTGACTGCCTGCTGATCCAACTCTCCCAATTCGATAAGACCACGCCATGGCTGGAAGAGGCCAGACTGATCATTAGCGATCATCTCGATCTATTAGCCAATCACGACTTCCGCACTTTAATGCGCGTCACGCGTCTGAAAGAAGATGTGCTGAAAGAAGCCGTCAATCTGATCCAGTCGCTCGATCCGCGCCCCGGGCAGTCGATCCAGACTGGCGAACCTGAGTATGTCATTCCAGATGTGCTGGTGCGTAAGCATAACGGTCACTGGACGGTAGAACTCAACAGTGACAGCATTCCGCGTTTGCAAATCAACCAGCACTACGCCTCGATGTGCAATAACGCGCGCAACGATGGTGATAGCCAGTTTATCCGCAGCAATCTGCAGGATGCCAAATGGTTGATCAAGAGTCTGGAAAGCCGTAACGATACGCTACTGCGCGTGAGTCGCTGTATCGTTGAACAGCAGCAAGCCTTCTTTGAGCAAGGCGAAGAATATATGAAACCGATGGTACTGGCTGATATCGCCCAGGCCGTCGAGATGCATGAATCGACGATATCTCGCGTGACCACGCAAAAATACCTGCATAGTCCACGAGGCATTTTTGAACTGAAGTATTTCTTTTCCAGTCACGTCAATACTGAAGGCGGGGGTGAAGCCTCTTCCACAGCGATTCGCGCACTGGTGAAGAAATTAATCGCGGCGGAAAACCCAGCGAAACCGTTGAGCGACAGCAAGTTAACCTCTTTGCTGTCGGAACAAGGTATCATGGTGGCACGCCGCACTGTTGCGAAGTACCGAGAGTCTTTATCCATTCCGCCGTCAAACCAGCGTAAACAGCTCGTTTGACCCAACCGATAAGGAAGACACTATGCAGCTCAACATTACCGGAAATAACGTCGAGATCACCGAGGCACTGCGCGAATTTGTTACAGCCAAATTTGCCAAACTTGAGCAATATTTTGACCGAATCAACCAGGTCTATGTTGTTCTGAAAGTGGAGAAGGTCACCCACACCTCAGATGCAACACTGCATGTAAACGGTGGTGAAATTCATGCCAGCGCGGAAGGTCAGGACATGTACGCTGCCATTGATGGCTTAATTGATAAGCTGGCACGCCAGTTGACCAAACATAAAGATAAACTGAAACAACACTAATTGTCCGGGCAATTAGCATGTGCATGGCGGCCTGTTGTGCGGCACAACGGGCCATTTGTACGGTTAATGCTCCGAGCCTGTTCCACTGTTTGAGTGGGCAGGTTCTTAGGTGAAATTATGACAAATAATGATACAACTCTACAGCTTAGCAGTGTTCTTAACAGGGAATGTACGCGAAGCCGCGTCCACTGTCAGAGCAAAAAACGCGCCCTGGAAATCATCAGCGAGCTGGCGGCGAAACAACTTAGCCTGGCGCCCCAGGTGGTTTTTGAAGCTATCCTGACGCGGGAAAAAATGGGCAGTACCGGTATCGGCAATGGTATTGCCATTCCGCATGGCAAACTGGAAGAAGATACTCTGCGTGCCGTTGGCGTTTTCGTTCAGCTCGAAACGCCTATAGCTTTCGATGCCATCGACAACCAACCGGTAGACTTACTTTTTGCCCTGCTGGTGCCGGCAGACCAAACTAAAACGCACCTGCATACTCTGTCGCTGGTAGCGAAACGTCTGGCGGACAAAACCATCTGCCGCCGTTTACGCGCAGCCCAGAGCGATGAAGAGCTGTATCAAATCATTACGGATACCGAAGGTACTCCGGATGAAGCGTAGTTATTCGGTAATGTCTCTTTTAGACGTTGTGAGGAGAAACAGTACATGGTACTGATGATCGTCAGCGGACGTTCAGGTTCAGGTAAATCTGTCGCCCTGCGTGCGCTGGAAGATATGGGTTTTTACTGCGTGGATAACCTTCCCGTAGTGTTGTTACCCGATCTGGCTCGAACTCTGGCCGATCGAGAGATTTCTGCCGCCGTCAGCATTGATGTTCGTAATATGCCGGAGTCACCAGAAATATTCGAACAGGCGATGAGTAACCTGCCTGACGCTTTCTCACCGCAACTACTGTTCCTGGATGCCGACCGTAATACCTTAATTCGTCGTTACAGTGACACGCGCCGACTGCATCCGCTTTCCAGCAAAAACCTGTCGCTGGAAAGTGCTATCGACAAAGAAAGCGATTTGCTGGAGCCTCTGCGTTCGCGAGCGGATCTGATTGTCGATACCTCAGAAATGTCCGTTCACGAGCTGGCAGAAATGCTGCGTACCCGTCTGCTGGGTAAACGTGAACGTGAACTGACCATGGTCTTTGAGTCTTTCGGCTTCAAACACGGTATCCCTATCGATGCAGATTACGTCTTTGACGTGCGCTTCTTGCCGAACCCGCACTGGGATCCGAAACTGCGCCCAATGACAGGTCTTGATAAACCTGTCGCCGCGTTCCTCGACCGCCACACAGAAGTACACAATTTTATCTACCAGACGCGAAGCTATCTTGAGCTATGGTTACCTATGCTGGAAACCAACAACCGTAGCTACCTGACGGTCGCCATTGGTTGTACCGGCGGGAAGCACCGTTCGGTGTATATTGCAGAGCAACTGGCAGACTACTTCCGCTCGCGCGGTAAAAACGTCCAGTCACGCCATCGGACGCTGGAAAAACGTAAACCATGACCGTCAAGCAAACTGTTGAAATCACAAACAAGCTGGGCATGCATGCCCGGCCTGCAATGAAGCTGTTTGAATTAATGCAGGGTTTTGACGCTGAAGTGCTGTTACGTAATGACGAAGGCACCGAGGCTGAAGCCAACAGCGTTATTGCGCTGCTGATGTTGGATTCTGCCAAAGGACGGCAGATTGAAGTTGAAGCGACCGGTCCACAGGAAGAGGAAGCACTGGCCGCCGTTATCGCCCTCTTTAACTCTGGTTTTGATGAAGATTAATCTTCATCACTTTGACATTCAAATCCCTTCAAGCTCCCCCGGCAATAAGAAAAGCGCGTACTGAAATCGTTATCAATCAACGTCGATTGTACATTTCGTGCGCTTTTTTACTTTCAGAAGAACCTTAAGAAAACCTTAAGAAGCATTGTTTAGATTTCGTTTAAGTTAATCGACCATACTGGAGATCGTCAGAAAATATTTCCAGGAGATGGCATGATTCGCTTATCTGAACAAAGTCCCCTGGGCACCGGAAGACATCGGAAATGTTATGCGCATCCGGAAGATGCCCAACGCTGTATCAAGATTGTCTACCATCGTGGCGATGGTGGCGATAAAGAGATCCGCCGTGAGTTAAAGTACTACGCGCATCTTGGTCGCCGGTTAAAAGACTGGAGTGGAATACCGCGCTATCACGGTACCGTTGAGACGGATTGCGGAACCGGTTATGTCTACGATGTGATTGCCGATTTCGACGGCAAGCCTTCCATTACGCTGACCGAATTTGCAGAACAATGCCGTTACGAAGAAGACATTGCACAACTGCGCCAGTTACTGAAACAGCTGAAGCGTTATTTGCAGGATAACCGTATCGTGACGATGTCGCTGAAGCCGCAGAATATCCTCTGTCACCGCATCAGTGAGTCAGAGGTTACCCCCGTCGTCTGCGACAACATTGGTGAAAGCACATTGATTCCACTGGCGACCTGGTCGAAGTGGTGTTGTCTGCGTAAGCAAGAGCGGTTATGGAAACGATTTATCGCCCAACCGGCGCTGGCTATTGCCCTGCAGAAAGATCTGCAACCTCGTGAGAGCAAAACGCTGGCCCTCACTTCGCGCGAAGCTTAATCAAGCTGGTGTTGTTGCATAAACGGCTCACCGCCTAACTGATACATCTGCCGTAAAATCCACGCCTGACGGCTACGCACGTAGCCCGATGGCGCGGAGACTTTGAAACGAAGTGGATTAGGTAATACAGCTGCCAGCAATGCAGCTTCCGACCGGGTAAGTTTGCTCGCGGGTTTGTGGAAATAACGTTGTGCCGCAGCTTCGACGCCAAACACACCGTCGCCAAATTCGGCGATATTCAGGTAAACCGTCAGGATACGCTTTTTGCTCCAGACTGTTTCTATCCCCAGCGTTAATCCGGCTTCCAGCCCTTTTCGAACCCAGCTACGCCCATCCCATAAAAAGAGATTTTTGGCTGTCTGCTGAGAAATCGTTGAAGCACCGCGAATACGGTTTTCATTGCGCTCGTTGTGCGCCAGGGCTTGCTCAATGGAAGCGACATCAAAGCCCCAGTGCTCAGGAAATTTCTGATCTTCTGCGGCAATCACCGCCAGTCCCATCCACGGCGAGATTTGATCCATACTGACCCAGTCAGAATGTGCCACGTAACGAAAATTGCCATGCAGCCAGGCGCTGACTTGCCGCTCGACCATTACCGCTGAGAAAGGAACAGGCGCAACGCTAAACAACGCGATGCCCCCGCCCCAGAAAATGGCGAGGACAACCATTAACCGCAGAAGAAAACGGCGAACGAAACTAAACACCGTTAAGCGGCTTTTACTCATTCAGCCAGAACCAGCACGCGGGAAACCAGCTTATCAATGCCGCTCGCCGCTTCTGCAATGTTCTGCGCCAGCATATATGCCGGGGTGGTGACAATCTTATTGTCTTCATCAACCACGATATCATCGACAGGACACGGCACATGCTCCGCGCCCATCTCTTCCAGCACTTCTGCGGTATCGATATCAGTACCGATGGTCAAACGCAGCGGGAAATCGAAAATTTTCGGCAGTATCGCCGGTGCTATACACATAAAACCAAGCGGTTTTCCGGCCTGATGCATCGCTTGTGCCAGCGCCTTTAATTCACGGTCAACGGTGCATTCGCTACCAAGACTGGCAAAATTGCTTAAATTCTTCACCGCGCCAAAACCCCCCGGCACAATCAACGCATCCAGTTCAGCGGCATCGGCCTGGGCCAGAGGACGGATTTCACCGCGCGTTATTCGTGCCGCTTCAATCAGCACATTGCGCGTTTCCGTCATCGCTTCACCAGTTAAATGGTTGATAACATCAACCTGCTGCTTATCCGGTGCAAAGCAGACCGCCTGCGCACCGCTGCGTGAAATAGCTAACAACGTCAACACCGCTTCATGAATTTCAGAACCGTCATAGACGCCGCATCCGCTCAGAATTACGCCAATTTTCTTCATTGTGATCTTCCTTTCGCAATTGACTGAAACACATTAATTTTTTTAATAAAAATGCTACGCATCACACATTTAACTGATTCATGTAACAAATCATTTAAGTTTTGCTATCTTAACTGCATGCGGCCTGAAAAACAGTGCTGTGCCCTTGTAACTCATCATAATAATTTACGGCGCAGCCAAGATTTCCCTGGTGTTGGCGCAGTATTCGCGCACCCCGGTCTAGCCGGGGTCATTTTTTAGTGGCTTTTGCCACCCACGCTTTCAGTACTTCTACGTCGTGACGCCACTCTTCTTTCATCTCTTCAATCCATTCACCGACGTTATCTTCCCAGGCGGGAAGGTCAGGAGACTGAATTTGCTGACCCAGCTGTTGCAGATGGCGTAACCCCACTGACCCCGCCGCACCTTTAATTTTATGCCCTTCCTCAACAATGCCTTTTTTATCCTGCGCCGTCAGATTCGACTCCAGCACGCTGACATAGCCCGGCATCATCCTCTCAAACACCGCTAACCCGTCGGTGATCAGCTTCGGTCCTACAAGTTCGAGATACTGTTCCAGCATGGGAATATCGAGCAATGCTTCTGATTTACTGTTCTCTTCTGTCGTCACCGTACTCTCCTCATCATCCTGGGTATCCCAGAATTTCTTGATCATCGCGGTTAGCGCCGGAACAGAAAGCGGCTTACTCAGCACATCATCCATTCCAGCATTGAGGTACTCTTGTTTGTCTTTCAGCACGTTAGCGGTTAAGGCCACCAGCGGCGGTAAATCCTCGCGCGGATAACGCTTCGTCAGTTCACGAGAGATATCCAGCCCGGTCATATCTGGCAACTGAATATCCAGCAACACCAGGTCGTATTCGCCCGGTTTAAACATCTCCAGCGCCGCCTTGCCGGTCATGGCGACATCAACGCTGTTACCTAACTTTTCCAGCACAGAGCGCGCGACAATCACGTTCAGTTCAATGTCTTCCACCAGCAGCACATTCAGCGCCGGTAAAGGCATATCGTCTTCATCAAACGCATCATCAACCTCTTCTGCTACCGACGGTGCGTGGATCGTCAACGTAAAGGTTGAACCTTTGCCCTGTTCGCTGGTAACCGTAATATCGCCGCCCATATTTTTCGCCAGACGACGAGAAACGGCCAGACCAATACCGGTGCCGGTGGCAGGTTTACCGCCATGACTGTCTTTCACCTGGTAATACATGGCGAAGATTTTATCCAGCTCATCCTGCGGAATGCCGATACCAGAGTCTTCCACTTCAAAATGCAGCATATCGCCTTCATCGTAGCGCACGCGCACGGTAACCTGGCCTTGCTGAGTGAATTTGACGGCGTTACTGATGAGGTTCCACAAGATCTGCCGTAAACGCGTCCCGTCGGTAATGACCTGATGCGGTAATGGCAGCGTCGGCTCCAGATTAAAGCGCAATCCTTTTTGTTGCGCCTGCAATGCGGAGAGATTTTCCAGATCGGCAAGGAAGCTGGTGAAATCAACCGGCTGATTATCAAGCTGGACCTTGCGCCGTTCCATCTTATCCATGTCGATAATATCGTTGAAGATATTCCCCAACGTGACAGCCGAAACATGGATGGTTTTGAGATATTTTTCCTGCTCGGCGGTGAGTTCAGTATCCAGCAGAATGCGGCTCAGGCCGACGATACCGTTCAGCGGTGTACGCAATTCGTGACTGATGGTGGAGATAAACGTCGTTTTGTCGCGGCTGGCGCGCTCAAGCGCATCCTGATACCGCTTACGCTCGGTAATGTCGCGACCAAAGCCCATCAAACCGTGACGTTTACCCACGCGGTCGTAGTACGGTACTTTACGGATTTCAAAGCAGGCTTTGCGTCCGTCGGGATAATCCAGCCACTGCTCATAGGTCAGTGACACATTATGACGGAACACTTTTTCATCGGTTTCAATGACTTTCGCAGCGGCTTCCGGTGAGTAAACATCAGCAGGTTTCAGGTGAACCAGTTGTTTTTCGCTTTTTCCGGTCAGCAGCTCCATCGCGCGGTTACAGCCGGAAAACTCTTTATCTTCGTTACGATAAAAAACCAGGTCGGGTGAAGCGTCAAGGAAGGAACGTAAGAATGAGGATTGCTGCTCGAGCTGAATTTGTGTCTCTTCGCGCTCTTTGATTTCAATTTTCAGTTGGCCGAAGGTTTCCTGCAGTTCTGCTTCCGCTTTTTCACGAACGGCGATTTCCTGATTTAGCTGGGCAATATTATCTTTTAACTGAACGTTGAGGCTCAAATCGCGCTCGCGCATCTCCTCCAGTTTTTGCACCAGTCGTGACAGACGTTGTCGTGACTCCTCCAGTTGCTCGACGACCACCGATAGAAAGTAGACCGCCCACGGCGTAATCAGCAAACCAAAGAAGATAGAACGAATAACATCAATGCTTTCGACCTGACCATGCAGCACCATGGTTACCGCCATTTGTACCACAATGGCAAGAACGACGAGGGCCAGCGCCAGCAACATTGAGAAGCGCACCAGACCTAACTTCATCATCAGGTCAACATAATACTGCGCCAGCAGACGAATTTGCTTCATTAGGGAATTCCTTCACGACAACCTGCCCCAATAATACCCAATTCTGACAGTTACGTTATAAATTGTGTGAGAAATGCGGAATTCCCCTCAATGGCCTACGCCGTTGGAGGTAGCCACGGACGTCCCAGCGCCGATCCCTGTACGCCATGTTCATTCAGATAACGATCCAGCTCGACCATTCCCGTCCATCGATTTTCGCACCACAACGGAGCAAGCAGCGTCGGGCGACGGGCGCTGGCGGAAATGCGGTGGTAGATCACTTCCGGTGGCGTATGGCGAATCATTTCTCCGGCAGTGAGCGTGTAATCCTCCAGTTCAATTCCGTTCAAACGCCCCGCTTCCCAGGCTTTCGCCATAATGCTGCCTTTCACTATATGCAGCGGATGCAGCTTTATGCCGTCCACGCCGGTTTCAACCACTCGCTCCAGCGTTTGCAAACATTCAGCCTGCCCTTCGCCAGGCAGGCCAACAATTAAGTGAGAACACACCTTCAGCCCACGCTCACGCGCCAGCTGCGTCGTGCGCTGATAGCAGGCAAAATCATGACCGCGATTGATGCGATGCAGTGTTTTGTCGTGGGCGGTTTGTAGCCCCAGCTCCAGCCACACTTCGTAGCCCTGGTCCTTATATTCGCAAAGCAGATCCAGCACCGCATCCGGCACGCAGTCCGGGCGGGTACCAACACACAAACCGACAATATTGGCCTGGCTCACCGCCTGCTGATACATCGAACGCAGCACCTGAACTTCCGCAAAGGTGCTGGTATACGCCTGAAAGTAGGCCAGATAGCGTTTAGCGCGGTTAACTAAATTCGCCTGGTGCGCCAGTTGCTCGGCAATGGAACGATGCTGCTGCGCTTCATCGGCAAACGAGGCAACATTACAGAATGTGCAGCCGCCACGCCCGATGGTACCGTCACGGTTAGGGCAGCTAAAACCGCCATGCAGCGTCAGCTTATGCACCTTTTGCCCATAACGACGGGTGAGATCACCACCAAACATATTGACTAATTTCTGTAACTGCATAATCTGATAGACCGCGCCTTGAAAAGAGGCCAAAGCCTGCCATTTTTAGCCCAATTCGGCGATGACCTGGATCAATCGTCCCGGCCTGCTTTTATCAACTGCATAATCAATCAAAATTACCGAAATTTCATGCACAATCACATAAATCACTTTTGCTTATCTTGTGTCAGATTTTTTTATCTCCTTATGGATTTTAGGCAAAAACAGTAGCATGAAACGTTATTACCAATTAAGGCAGTATAAAATGCTGGTTTTCTCGTCAGTTCAAGGCAGGATAAGGGTTAACACGCCTTTATGACAGTCAGGTATTGGCTGTTTCTCTAACGACGCCCCTTTTAGCCTTAAATAGAAAATCCAATTTAATTTCAGATAATTAATAAAGAATTTTGCGCTAAAGCACATTTCTGTACCAATAAGCTTGCCATTTGACCTGTATCAGCTTTCCCGATAAGTTGGAAATCCGCTGGAAGCTTTCTGGATGAGCAGCCTGCTCATCATATTTATGCAGTAATTGAGATCCCCTCTTCACCGTATTAACCGATGCGAAAAGGACAACAAGGGGGCGAATGCGAGGCGCGCGTATGACACGCAAACCCCGTCGCCACGCTCTTACTGTGCCCGTGCGCAGCGGTTCGGAAGTGGGGTTCCCGCAGAGCCTGGGGGAGGTTCACGATATGTTGTACGATAAATCCCTTGAGAGGGATAACTGTGGTTTCGGCCTGATCGCCCACATAGAAGGCGAACCTAGCCACAAGGTAGTGCGTACTGCAATACACGCACTGGCCCGCATGCAGCACCGTGGCGCGATTCTCGCCGATGGTAAAACCGGTGACGGTTGCGGCTTGCTGTTACAAAAACCGGATCGTTTTTTTCGCATCGTTGCGCAGGAGCGCGGCTGGCGTTTAGCAAAAAACTACGCCGTCGGGATGCTCTTCCTGAATAAAGATCCTGAACTCGCCGCTGCCGCACGCCGCATCGTTGAAGAAGAGCTGCAACGCGAAACGTTGTCGATTGTGGGCTGGCGTGATGTCCCCACTAACGAAGGCGTGCTGGGTGAAATCGCCCTCTCCTCTCTGCCACGCATTGAGCAAATTTTTGTGAACGCCCCGGCAGGCTGGCGTCCGCGCGATATGGAGCGCCGTCTGTTTATCGCCCGCCGCCGCATTGAAAAGCGTCTCGAAGCCGACAAAGACTTCTACGTCTGTAGCCTGTCGAATCTGGTCAATATTTATAAAGGTCTGTGTATGCCGGCGGATCTGCCGCGCTTCTACCTGGACCTCGCTGACCTGCGTCTGGAATCGGCCATCTGCCTGTTTCACCAGCGCTTTTCCACTAACACCGTACCGCGCTGGCCGCTGGCGCAGCCGTTCCGCTACCTCGCGCATAACGGTGAAATCAACACCATCACTGGTAACCGCCAATGGGCGCGTGCGCGTACCTATAAATTCCAGACGCCGCTGATCCCTGACCTGCACGACGCCGCGCCGTTCGTCAACGAAACCGGCTCTGACTCCAGTTCGATGGATAACATGCTGGAACTCCTGCTGGCAGGCGGGATGGATATCATCCGTGCCATGCGTCTGTTAGTACCACCCGCCTGGCAGAACAACCCGGATATGGACCCGGAACTGCGTGCCTTCTTTGACTTTAACTCCATGCATATGGAGCCGTGGGATGGTCCGGCAGGGATCGTGATGTCCGATGGCCGTTTCGCCGCCTGTAACCTCGACCGTAACGGTCTGCGTCCGGCACGCTACGTCATCACCAAAGATAAACTGATCACCTGCGCCTCTGAAGTCGGTATCTGGGATTATCAGCCTGACGAAGTGGTCGAAAAAGGCCGCGTAGGGCCAGGCGAACTGATGGTGATCGACACTCGCAGTGGGCGCATTCTACACTCGGCAGAAACCGATGATGACCTGAAAAGCCGCCATCCCTATAAAGAGTGGATGGAGAAAAACGTCCGCCGTCTGGTACCGTTTGAAGATCTGCCCGATGAAGAAGTGGGTAGCCGCGAACTGGACGACGACACGCTTGCCAGCTACCAGAAACAATTTAACTACAGCGCGGAAGAGCTGGATTCGGTGATCCGCGTACTGGGTGAAAACGGTCAGGAAGCGGTCGGTTCGATGGGCGACGACACCCCATTCGCCGTGCTCTCCAGCCAGCCGCGCATTATTTACGACTACTTCCGCCAGCAGTTTGCTCAGGTAACCAACCCGCCAATCGACCCGCTGCGCGAAGCGCATGTTATGTCGCTCGCCACCAGTATCGGTCGTGAAATGAACGTCTTCTGTGAAGCAGAAGGCCAGGCGCACCGTTTAAGCTTTAAATCGCCGATTCTGCTCTATTCCGATTTCAAACAGCTCACGACGATGAAAGAGGATCACTACCGCGCAGATACGCTGGATATCACCTTTGACGTCACTAAAACCACGCTCGAAGCGACGGTGAAAGAGCTGTGCGACAAAGCCGAAAAAATGGTACGTAGTGGCACCGTGCTGCTGGTGCTCTCCGACCGGAATATCGCTAAAGATCGCCTGCCGGTTCCGGCTCCGATGGCGGTTGGCGCGATCCAGACCCGTCTTGTCGAGCAAAGCCTGCGTTGCGATGCCAACATCATCGTAGAAACCGCCAGCGCCCGTGATCCGCACCACTTCGCCGTGTTGCTGGGCTTCGGTGCGACGGCTATTTATCCGTACCTTGCCTATGAAACGCTGGGCCGCCTGGTAGACACCCACGCGATTGCCAAAGATTATCGTACCGTGATGCTCAACTACCGTAACGGCATCAACAAAGGCTTGTACAAAATCATGTCCAAAATGGGCATCTCCACCATCGCCTCTTACCGCTGCTCGAAACTGTTTGAAGCGGTCGGTCTGCACGATGATGTCGTAGGCCTGTGCTTCCAGGGCGCGGTTAGCCGCATTGGCGGGGCGAGCTTTGAAGACTTCCAGCAGGATCTGCTGAATCTGTCGAAACGTGCCTGGCTGGCGCGCAAGCCCATCAGCCAGGGCGGCCTGCTGAAATACGTGCACGGCGGCGAATACCACGCCTACAACCCGGACGTGGTGCGCACACTGCAGCAGGCGGTACAAAGCGGCGAGTATAGCGACTATCAGGAATACGCGAAGCTGGTTAATGAGCGTCCGGCAACCACGCTACGCGATCTGCTGGCAATTACGCCGGGTGAAAACGCGGTCAACATTGCTGATGTTGAACCGGCAAGCGAACTGTTTAAACGCTTCGATACCGCCGCGATGTCTATCGGCGCGTTAAGCCCGGAAGCCCACGAGGCGCTGGCGGAAGCGATGAACAGCATCGGCGGTAACTCAAACTCCGGCGAAGGCGGTGAAGACCCGGCGCGCTATGGCACTAACAAAGTGTCGCGCATCAAGCAGGTGGCGTCCGGTCGCTTCGGCGTTACTCCGGCGTATCTGGTCAATGCCGACGTCATTCAGATTAAAGTCGCCCAGGGCGCGAAGCCGGGAGAAGGCGGTCAGTTGCCGGGTGATAAAGTCACTCCTTACATTGCCAAACTGCGCTATTCGGTGCCGGGCGTGACGCTGATCTCCCCGCCGCCGCACCATGATATCTACTCTATCGAGGACTTAGCGCAGCTCATTTTCGACCTCAAGCAGGTTAACCCGAAAGCGATGATCTCCGTGAAGCTGGTGTCCGAACCGGGCGTCGGCACCATCGCGACCGGCGTGGCGAAAGCTTATGCGGACTTGATCACCATCGCAGGCTATGACGGCGGCACCGGCGCAAGTCCGCTTTCATCGGTGAAATACGCAGGCTGTCCGTGGGAACTCGGCCTGGTGGAAACCCAACAGGCGCTGGTTGCCAACGGTTTACGTCATAAAATTCGTTTGCAGGTTGATGGCGGCCTGAAAACGGGCGTTGATATCATCAAAGCGGCGATTCTCGGCGCAGAAAGCTTCGGCTTCGGCACTGGCCCAATGGTCGCGCTCGGTTGTAAATATCTGCGAATTTGCCACCTGAACAACTGCGCTACGGGTGTAGCAACTCAGGATGACAAACTGCGTAAGAATCACTATCACGGCCTGCCGTTCAAAGTGACGAATTACTTTGAGTTTATCGCCCGTGAAACCCGCGAGCTGATGGCACAGCTGGGCGTAACACGTCTGGTGGATCTGATTGGTCGCACCGACCTGCTGAAAGAGCTGGACGGTTTCACCGCCAAACAGCAGAAACTGGCGCTGTCGAAGCTGCTGGAGACTGCCGAGCCGCATCCAGGTAAGGCGCTCTACTGCACCGAAAACAACCCGCCGTTTGATAACGGCCTGCTGAACGCGCAGTTGCTGCAACAGGCGAAACCGTTTGTTGATGAACGCCAGAGCAAAACCTTCTGGTTCGATATCCGCAACACCGACCGTTCTGTCGGCGCATCGCTTTCAGGCTATATCGCCCAGACGCACGGCGATCAGGGGCTGGCAGCCGATCCGATCAAGGCGTACTTCAACGGCACCGCAGGCCAGAGCTTCGGTGTGTGGAACGCAGGCGGCGTGGAACTGTATCTGACCGGCGATGCTAACGACTATGTCGGTAAAGGCATGGCGGGCGGCTTAATTGCCATTCGTCCTCCGGTTGGCTCAGCCTTCCGCAGCCATGAAGCAAGCATTATCGGCAACACCTGCCTGTATGGCGCGACCGGAGGTCGTCTGTATGCCGCAGGCCGCGCGGGTGAACGTTTCGGCGTGCGTAACTCCGGTGCTATCACCGTGGTAGAAGGCATTGGCGACAACGGCTGTGAATATATGACGGGCGGTATTGTCTGTATTCTGGGTAAAACCGGCGTTAACTTCGGCGCGGGCATGACCGGTGGCTTCGCTTACGTTCTCGATGAAAGCGGCGATTTCCGCAAACGCGTTAACCCGGAACTGGTCGAGGTCTTAAGCGTTGACGATTTGGCGATCCATGAAGAGCATCTGCGTGGTCTTATCACCGAGCATGTGCAGCATACCGGTTCCCAGCGTGGTGAAGAGATTCTGGCGAACTGGTCAACCTTCGCCACGAAATTCGCGCTGGTTAAACCGAAGTCCAGTGATGTAAAAGCACTGCTGGGTCACCGTAGTCGTAGCGCAGCAGAGTTGCGCGTGCAGGCGCAGTAAGGGGTAGCAACAATGAGTCAGAATGTTTATCAATTTATCGACCTGCAGCGCGTTGATCCGCCAAAGAAACCGCTGAAGATCCGCAAAATTGAGTTTGTTGAAATTTACGAGCCGTTTTCCGAAGGCCAGGCCAAAGCGCAGGCTGACCGCTGCCTGTCGTGCGGCAACCCATACTGCGAGTGGAAATGCCCGGTACACAACTACATCCCGAACTGGCTGAAGCTCGCCAACGAGGGGCGTATTTTTGAAGCGGCGGAACTGTCGCATCAGACCAATACCCTGCCGGAAGTGTGCGGACGTGTCTGCCCGCAAGACCGTCTGTGCGAAGGTTCCTGCACCCTGAACGATGAGTTTGGCGCAGTGACCATCGGCAACATTGAGCGCTATATCAACGATAAAGCGTTCGAGATGGGCTGGCGTCCGGATATGTCCGGCGTGAAACAAACCGGTAAAAAAGTGGCGATTATCGGCGCTGGCCCGGCGGGTCTGGCGTGCGCGGATGTCCTGACGCGCAACGGCGTAAAAGCGGTCGTCTTCGACCGTCACCCGGAAATTGGCGGATTGCTGACCTTCGGTATTCCGGCCTTCAAGTTAGAAAAAGAGGTAATGACGCGCCGCCGTGAAATCTTCACCGGTATGGGTATTGAATTCAAACTCAATACCGAAGTGGGCCGCGACGTACAGCTGGACGACCTGCTGAGTGATTACGATGCCGTGTTCCTTGGCGTCGGGACTTATCAGTCAATGCGCGGCGGGCTGGAAAACGAAGACGCCGATGGCGTGTACGCAGCGCTGCCGTTCCTTATCGCCAACACCAAACAGTTAATGGGCTTTGGTGAAACCAACGACGAACCGTTCGTCAGCATGGAAGGTAAACGCGTGGTAGTACTTGGCGGTGGCGATACCGCGATGGACTGTGTGCGCACGTCTGTACGCCAGGGTGCAAAGCACGTTACCTGTGCCTATCGTCGTGATGAAGAGAACATGCCAGGTTCCCGCCGCGAAGTGAAAAACGCGCGGGAAGAAGGTGTAGAGTTCAAATTCAACATCCAGCCACTGGGGATTGAAGTGAACGGTAACGGCAAAGTCAGCGGCGTGAAAATGGTGCGCACAGAAATGGGCGAACCGGATGCCAAAGGCCGTCGCCGCGCGGAGATCGTGGCAGGGTCAGAACATATCGTTCCGGCAGATGCGGTGATCATGGCGTTTGGTTTCCGTCCACACAACATGGAATGGCTGGCAAAACACAGCGTCGAGCTGGATTCACAAGGCCGCATCATCGCCCCGGAAGGCAGCGACAACGCCTTCCAGACCAGCAACCCGAAAATCTTTGCTGGCGGCGATATCGTCCGTGGTTCCGATCTGGTCGTTACCGCCATTGCCGAAGGTCGCAAAGCGGCGGACGGCATTATGAACTGGCTGGAAGTTTAAGCGAGGTAACAATAAATTCGCCAGACAGTGTCTGGCGAATTTATAAAACGAGCGATCCAACTAAATTTTAAGCCATTAAATCAGCCTTAATCTTCACTACCACCTTTTTAATCTCACCAGGTTCGCCAACAACGCATCCCGGTTTATGCGGTTCTCCTGGCATAAACACGGCGAACATTCCCGGTTTCAGGATGATGGCTTGCTCGTTTTCAATGGCGCTGCAAAGCTGATAATCATCTTCATGGTGGAACTCTTCACACTGACGCGCAGTGCCTGCCATGCCAAACAGAATCCGTTCCTCACCGTTTAATAACAGCTGGATATCAATGTATTGTTCGTGCAATTCGGCTTTTTTCTCAACAGGCGATTGAGTATTAAATGTCATGACATTCATAAAGATATTGTCGCCCTGTAATTCGTAACGGCCAGGCGCTTTTTCTTGCGGTCTGGCAGCTAATGCCAACGTTAACGCGTCCTGTAACGCAGGATGTAATCCGGCAGACGGTAATGACTGTACTTCACCCATCATCATAATATTTCTCCCTGGGCCAACAGCGCAGCCCCAAGTAAACCTGCATCGTGGCGGTAGTGCGCCGCCAGTAAATCAACATGAAATGCCGCTGGCTCCTGCGCCAGATACGTTTCCACCAGCGCCAGATACCCTTCTGCCAGACCAACGCTGCCACCGACCACCACGCACTGGCAATCAGTTGTGGCTTTAATATCAGCGATCAGCCTTGCAAGCGTACGTGCGGAGCGGTGAATCAGTTGCTGCGCCTGCTCATCACCCTGCCCGGCGCGCGTGAAAATAGTTTTCGCATTCGCACCAGCCAACTCCCCCTGCGCTGCCGTTGCAATGCCGCGACCAGAAGCAATCGCTTCCACGCAACCTGTGCGTCCACAGCCGCAGGCTGGACCATGCGGATCGGCAAGCGTATGCCCGATATGCCCCGCCAGACCGCCAGGGCCGGTACGCAGTTTACCGCCGCTCACTACACCGCCGCCAACGCCGGTGGAAACAGTGATAAAAACCATATCGGTTATATCGCCATCCAGCGCCTGATACTCCGCCCATGCTGCGGCCTGCGCATCATTAATGGCAATGGTCGGCAAATTGGTAAGTTGCTCCAGCGTTTTGACTAACGGAAAGTGTAACAATCCACCGAGATTATGCGGATTCAGCGCCAACAAGCTGCCGTCGCGAATAATTCCGGTTGAAGCGATGGCAACCCGCTGCGCATGTGCTTGCAACGGAGAGACTAATGCGGATAAGGCATCACGCAGCGCCTGCGGAGTCTGGCTGGCAGGCGTAGGAAGTTCTCGGCGATCGCGGATCTGCCCGTCAGCGCCAATCAGCGCGGCGGCAAGTTTAGTACCGCCGATATCAATCGCCAGTGTGGTCATAGCACCGCCTTTTTCATCGCTGTGTTGTACCACTGACAAATGTGTTCAAGACGCGTAATGGCAGAACCGACCGTCACCGCCCACGCGCCGTGGCGCATCGCATCCGCCGCCTGAGCAGGCGTGTTGTAACGCCCTTCGGCAATCACCCGGCATCCGGCGTCACTCAACGTTTTCACCAGCGCCAGATCCGGCTCTTCTGGCGTTTCAGGCGTAGTATAGCCAGAAAGCGTAGTGCCAATAATTTCGGCTCCCAGCTTTTGGCATGCCAGGCCGTCTTCCGGCGTTGAGCAGTCGGTCATCGCCAGTAAACCGTGATGGTGAATACGTGCCAGCAGCGTTTCAACTGGCACCGGACGCGGTCGGTCGGTGCCGTCAATCGCGATAATGTCCGCGCCCGCCTGCGCCAGCGCATCAACATCTTCAATATAGGCCGTGATGCGTACCGGAGAATCCTCCAGATCGCGCTTCACAATCCCAATAATCGGCACGCTCACCACCGCACGCGTGGCTTGCAGATTTGCCACACCTTCAATACGAATGGCGACCGCGCCCGCCTGCTCTGCCGCTAATGCCATGGCGGCAACGATTTCGGGTTTATCGAGCGGGCTGTCCGGAACCGGCTGGCAGGAGACAATCAGGCCACCGTTAGCAGCGATTTTTTGATCCAGTTGTGCAAGTAACGACATACATCTTCCCTTAGCGAAAGGCCCGGTACAGAGACCGGGCAACAGGATTAACTTTTGGTTTTGACTAAATCGTTTTTGGCGCTGCCAAACGGCACGGCACCGCTAAATGGTTTGCCGTCGATAGCGTCATGAGTACGCAATGCTTCCGGGCGCAGCCAACGCTGAACACGAGAAGGCATATCCAGACCAATCAGCAGGATCACCACAAATGTCAGACTGAACGAGAGCGATGCCAGCGCAGTACCCAGATCCAGACGTTGAGCGATCAACGCGCCGAGGATTGGGGCCAGTGCACCGCCCAATGCGCCAACGTTGTAGGTAAAGCCCAGGCCCGCTGCACGCTGGTCGGTATCGAAATAACCGCCAATCAGTTTCGGTAAGATCCCGGCGATCCCTTGTCCAAGCATTTGCTGGAAGAACAGTAACAGACCGAGCACCCAGACGTTTGCGCCGCCAATCGCAAATACCGGAATAATCAGCAGCTGCGAGGCCAGCAGACTACAAACGTACGCTTTGCGGGTTCCCAGCCAGTCACCGAGGAAGCCCCCGACGCAGCACCCCACCGCCGCGCCAAAGCCACTAAAGAACAGCACATTGGCGACAGTATGCGGGTCATAAGCCAGATCGGTTTTCAGATACGTTGGCAGCAGCGCCTGAATCGGCCATGAGTAGAGGAAAGCGAACAACACGACCACCATCAGCATTACGCCCGTTGGCCAGCGTTTGCCCGTACTCTGCACCATAAAGCTGATAAAAATTGCGGCGCATAACAGCCCAAGAACAGCGACGATCGCGGCATTTTGCAGGTTACCGGCGAAGCAGAACCACAGCGCAGTAGCCGCCGCCAGTGTCATTACGATATTGGCAATGCGATGTTCACCACGGTAGAGAATGTCTACCATCGTGCGTACTGGTGCTTTACCCCCGTGTTTCTCTTTCCAGTCTTCCGCTTCCGGGATGTTTTTACGCAGCCAGAGAGCAAAGATGATTGGCAAAATGCCGATAAAGAACAGCGCACGCCAGCCCCAGACCGGAACCACCAGACTATAGACCTGAGCGGCAACGACGGCCCCCACTGAGAAGCCTGAAATCAGAAAACCACTGGCTTTGTTACGCAGATGCTTTGGCCAGCTTTCAATGACATAGGTGGCGCTGGAACCGTATTCACCCGCCATCCCCATGCCGATGACCAGACGAGCGATAAACATGGTGATGTAGCCTGGCGCAAAGCCGCAGGCCAGCGTCCCGGCCGAGAAGAGAACGATGCTGGTGACCATTGCCAGACGACGCCCGTAGCGGTCACCCATAGCGCCGAGCATCAGGCCGCCGAACCAGCGAGAGATAAAGGCTGCGGAGATCAGACTTGCCGCCTGCACCGTCGTCAGCCCGAATTCACCCTGTACTTCGGTGAGTACCAGGGCGATTAAAACGAAATCAAAACCGTCAAGCAGATATCCCAACCAGGCAGCGGAAAATGCCCGCCATTGTGCGCGGTTAAGATGGCGATACCACGGGATATTCTGGGTTGTAGTACTCATTGTGAGTCTCCCGCGGTGGGCGATGCCCACACGCTTTGGTATGAAAATTGTAGGGTACAGATGCGTTTATTTCCCCTCACCCGGTAGGGGCGAGCGAGGGGAAACAACTCACCCGCGCTCTTGCATCAACTGCTGGGCCAGCGCCTTCAGTTCTGGCAGATATTTTTCATCTACCGGACCAAACGGTTTGCGGCACAGCGGCACAGAAACGACATCCATATAATGCAGGACAGTTTTCAGGCCGCGGAATACGCCCGTTTTGATCAGTAAATCAATGACTTTGTTGCACTCAGTTTGCAGTTTCTGCGCGGTCTGGATATCGCCTTCTTTCAGCGCCTTCACGATCCCCTGATAACGCCAGCCCATGATGTTGTAAGTGCTGCCGATACCGCCGTCTGCGCCCGCCAGAAGACCAGAGGCGAAGATTTCGTCGTAACCGTTATAGAGCACCAGATCAGGATGTTCACGACGGATCTGCTCCATCTGATAGAGATCGCCAGAGGTCTGTTTCAGCGCACCTACACCAGGCAGCGTAACCAGAGTGTTAATCTGATCCAGGGTCAGTTTTACCCCGCTCAGGGCTGGAATGTTGTACACCACCATCGGCAACCCATCCGCCGAATCAATAATTGCCCGATAGTGATCGCAGTGTTCTTCAAAGCTGAAAGGATAGTAGAACGGCGTGACGGCGGAGACGGCATCGAAGCCATAACGTTTAGCCGATGCCGCAAGTTGTTGGCTTTCGGCGGTGCTGACGCAACCGACGTGGGCGATGAGTTTAATCTTACCTTTCGCCTCTTCAGCGACGATTTCCAGTACCTGTTCACGCTCTGAAAGGCTCTGTACAAAGGCTTCGCCTGTCGAACCACCCACGTACAAACCGTCGATGCCCTGCTGAATATTGAACTGAACCAGGCGGCGCAGACTCGCTTTATCCAGTGCTTGTTGTTGGTCAAAAGGAGTCAGGAGTGCAGCCATTACGCCACGTAAATTCGTTGCCATAAATACCTCTGAAGTGATGCTTGTCTGATAAACGATATACCTTTATACCTGTTATACCAGATCAATTAAGCAACACCCCATACAGAAAGCTTATAATGCGATCTGCTTCACTAAAGTGGCATTATTTCTTTTTGTTGGTGGTCTGACCGAAGGCGTGCCAGGTAGCAGAGACGCTGTTGAGATGCGATTGCAACGCGCGATCGGCTTCGTCAGGATCATGACGGCGGATCGCGTCAACGATCGCAATATGCTGTTGATAGCTAACGTTGTTATGCTCATGCAGAGCCTGATCGGCCACGGTTGGACGTGCGGCGATTAGCCAGTCGAGCAGGGCAACGTGGATCGCCATGAAGATTGGGTTACCGGGGATCTCCGCCAGAACGCGGTGGAAATCAACGTCTGAGCGAATGAATGCTGCGTTGTTATCCAGCGACTGACTGTTGATTTCCAGTGCTTTTGCCAGCAAATCGATTTGCTCATCGGTGGCGTGTTCAGCCGCATAGCGCACCAGGCTGGATTCAAAGAACAGACGTAATTGTTCGAAATGGGCAATCCCACCAGGATGAGAAAGGAAATCTTTCGCCATGCCGGAAAGCTCGCCGATGATGGTGTCCGCAGAAGGACGTGAGACGCGGGCACGTTCGCCGTTGTTTATTTGCACCAGACCTTTGCGTTTTAACGCTGCCAGCGCTTCGCGCACCGAAGGACGCCCGACGTTAAAGAACGCCATCAGTTCGCGTTCAGACGGTAATTGTTCACCTTCGCCAAATTCACGACGGCGGATCATCTGTTCCAGCTCTTCTTCCACCATTTCGGAGAGTTTTTTACGCGCCAGCGGGCGGCTGCGCAAGTTGCGCCCGATAGTGGTAGTAGAATCTTCAGCTTGCGGATCAAATGCGTTCATAGGACTCATTCAGGAAAATGCGTTAGCGGATAATAACGACGCTATCGTAGCACAGTATCAAAGTCAGGCGAAAAGATGACAGATAGCAAAACAGGCCACATGGGCCTGTTTTCATTTTACTTCACAACGCGTAATGCCGGTCGACCACCGCGTGGTGGCTGCGGAGGTTCATCGTCAGGATGAGTTTCATCATCGTGATCTGGCTTGTCGCCATCGATAACCGACATAACGGTTTCGTTGTCTGCCGATGCCTCTTCATCATTCATGATGCTGGCATCTTCATCGTAGGCAGCTTCAGGCTCAAACATCGTGCCTGCACCATTTTCACGGGCGTAGATAGCCAGCACGGCAGCCAGCGGCACAGAAACCTGACGCGGAATGCCACCAAAGCGCGCGTTAAAGCGCACCTCATCATTCGCCAGTTCCAGATTGCCGACAGCTCGCGGAGCAATGTTGAGTACGATTTGCCCGTCACGCGCATATTCCATAGGAACCTGCACGCCAGGGAGCGTCACATCCACCACCAAGTGCGGCGTGAGCTGGTTATCCAGCAACCACTCATAGAATGCACGCAGCAGATAGGGACGACGTGGTGTTAGCTGTGACAAATCCATACAGATTAACTCCGGCCCAGACGCATTTCACGTTCAGCTTCAGTTAAAGAAGCAAGGAAAGAGTCACGCTCAAAGACGCGGGTCATATAGCCTTTCAGCTCTTTCGCACCCGGACCGCTGAACTCGATGCCCAGTTGCGGCAGACGCCACAGCAGCGGAGCAAGGTAGCAATCGACCAGGCTGAACTCATCGCTCAGGAAGTACGGCTTCTGACCGAAGACCGGCGCAATCGCCAGCAGTTCTTCGCGCAGTTGCTTACGTGCGGCATCTGCTTCAGAAGCTGAACCGTTGATGATGGTGTTCATCAGCGTGTACCAGTCTTTTTCGATGCGATGCATGTACAGACGGCTTTCACCGCGAGCTACCGGGTAAACAGGCATCAGTGGCGGATGCGGGAAACGCTCATCCAGATATTCCATAATGATGCGAGATTCCCACAGGGTCAGCTCACGATCCACCAGGGTCGGAACGCTCTGATTCGGGTTGAGGTCAATCAGATCCTGAGGCGGATTGTCCTTTTCCACGTGTTCGATCTCGAAACTTACACCTTTCTCAGCCAGCACAATGCGGACCTGATGGCTATAGATGTCAGTAGGACCGGAAAACAGCGTCATTACCGAACGTTTGTTGGCAGCGACAGCCATGAAAACCTCCAGGTATAGTCAGAATTTTTACTGCTACCAGCCACCAGGTGGCCAGTCAGAAGTTGTGTTACCCAGTAAGGAACGACTCTCTTTGTTCGAAAATCAAACAAAAAATGAGCAATACCCGACATTTGGGCAGAAAATTGGATGATAGTTTACCAGATTTTGCGACCTTTGTGGTGAGTCGATGCCGGAAATGGGGAAAAAGAGATGCGCTTTAGTCTGAAATAGTTGACTTAGTCCCTTATTGGCAATGTGGTTTTTGTTTTACCTGTCTGTCAGGTGGCAGCAAAAAGCAACTTTCCATTTTTTACGCTGATGCAGATTTTAGCCATAAAAAAACCCGCCGAAGCGGGTTTTTTCGCAAATTGTTTTCTGCCGGAGCAGAAGCCAATTAACGTTTGGAGAACTGCGGACGACGACGTGCTTTACGCAGACCGACTTTCTTACGTTCAACCTGACGAGCGTCACGAGTAACGAAGCCAGCTTTACGCAGTTCAGAACGCAGGGACTCGTCGTATTCCATCAGAGCGCGGGTGATACCGTGACGGATCGCACCAGCCTGACCAGAGATACCACCACCTTTAACGGTGATGTACAGGTCCAGTTTCTCAACCATGTCGACCAGTTCCAGCGGCTGACGAACTACCATGCGGGCAGTTTCACGACCGAAGTACTGTTCCAGAGAACGTTGGTTGATTACGATTTTACCGTTGCCCGGTTTGATGAAAACGCGAGCTGCGGAACTTTTGCGGCGACCAGTGCCGTAGTATTGATTTTCAGCCATTGCCTATAATCCCGATTAGATGTCAAGAACTTGCGGTTGCTGTGCCGCGTGGTTGTGCTCGTTACCCGCGTAAACTTTCAGTTTACGGAACATAGCACGACCCAGCGGGCCTTTTGGCAACATGCCTTTAACCGCGATTTCAATCACACGCTCAGGACGGCGAGCAATCATCTCTTCAAAGGTCGCTTGTTTGATACCACCGATGTGGCCGGTGTGGTGATAGTACACTTTGTCAGTACGCTTGTTGCCGGTTACAGCAACTTTGTCAGCGTTCAGAACGATGATGTAATCACCGGTATCTACGTGCGGAGTGTATTCCGCTTTGTGCTTACCGCGCAGGCGACGAGCCAGTTCAGTAGCCAGACGGCCCAGAGTTTTACCGGTCGCGTCAACAACATACCAGTCGCGTTTTACGGTTTCTGGTTTAGCTGTAAAAGTTTTCATTAAAAGCTTACCCAATAAATAGTTACACGTTGGTGAACACCCAAACGTCTTCAATTGTTGAGGTTCACACGACAAAGTCCGGCAAACCTACCCCTTCGAATAGCCTATGCCAGCACACAAAAAGTTTCGGGAAAAAAAACTTTCTTGTAACGTGGGGTCGCAGGATTATAGAGAAGTCGGGGTCAAAGATCGACCCCTTTTTGTGATTTGTGGCAGGTTTTACCCCGCCAAATGCTCGCGCTTCAAATACTCTTCGCTTTGCATCTCTTGCAGACGTGACAGGCAACGCTGGAACTCAAACTTCAGCCGCTCGCCCTGATAAATTTCATACAGCGGCACTTCTGCACTCACCACTAATTTGACATGGCGCTCGTAAAACTCATCCACCAGCGCAATAAAGCGCCGCGCTTCGCTCTCCATCAACCGCGTCATAACTGGTACATCAAACAACATGACCGTGTGAAAGAGGCGTGAGAGCGCAATATAGTCATGCTGACTGCGGGCGTCGACGCACAGCGTAGTAAAAGAAACCGCCAGCGTCTGGTTCTCGACGCCCATTGTCGCCAATGGCCGATGGTTGATTTCTAACGTCGGTGAATTTTCTCGTTTCGCCCCCGCCAGCGCCAACCATAGTTTATCCATTTGCGCCCGGGTTTCATCGTTGAGGGGCGAAAGCCACAGATGCGCCTGAGTGAGTGTACGCAGTCGATAATCAACACCAGCGTCCACGTTCATTACATCACAATGCCGTTTAATAGCATCGATTGCAGGCAAAAAACGCGCACGTTGCAGGCCATTTCGATAAAGTTCGTCCGGCGGAATATTTGACGTCGCTACCAGCGTTATTCCGCGAGCGAACAGGGCTTTCATCAGGCCGCCAAGTAGCATGGCGTCGGTAATATCAGAAACAAAAAATTCGTCAAAACAGAGCACGTCAGTTTCTGCTTTAAAGCGATCGGCAATAATTTCCAGCGGATCGGTCTGCCCCTGCAAAGCAGTTAGCTCTTCATGTACCCGCAGCATAAAACGATGAAAGTGCAGGCGCTGTTTCCGCTCTCCCGGCAGGCTTTGATAGAAAAGGTCCATCAGCCAGGTTTTCCCGCGTCCTACACCGCCCCACATATATAAGCCACGCACTGGCATATGCTTTGTGTCTTCGCGTTTACCCCACAGCTTACCGACCCGCGCCATTAGCCCACTCGTCCTGGGGGCTGGTGGCGTGCTATTGATGAGTTCCTGATAAATAATTTCCAGGCGGCTGACGGCCTCTTTTTGAACGTCGTCGGGTTGATGGCTGCCTTCATTGAGCGCCTTCAGGTATTGCGATGTTGGGGTAACGCTTTGCATGATCTTATTGTTATTCCTTGAATAATCGGTGCGCCGTTGTTCACGGTTGACGAAAAAAAGGCCGTTCTACACTACGCGATATGCTGTCGGGATTCCACTTCTGTGGAATTAACGGTTATAGTGGCATAATCAGCCGCAGGCATGGAGCCTGAAGCCAACACCCTACGGAAACAAAAGACAACGGGAGATGTTCATGACCTGGGAATATGCGCTAATTGGGTTAGTCGTCGGCATCATTATTGGTGCTGTGGCCATGCGTTTTGGTAATCGTAAACTACGCCAGCAACAGGCGTTGCAGTACGAACTGGAAAAGAATAAAGCTGAACTGGACGAGTATCGCGAAGAGCTGGTTAGCCACTTTGCCCGCAGCGCGGAATTACTGGATACCATGGCGCACGACTATCGCCAGCTGTATCAGCACATGGCGAAAAGCTCCAGTAGCCTGCTGCCGGAACTGTCTGCGGAAGCAAACCCGTTCCGTAATCGTCTGGCAGAGTCTGAAGCCAGCAACGATCAGGCACCGGTGCAGATGCCTCGCGACTATTCTGAAGGCGCATCCGGCCTGCTGCGTACTGGCGCGAAGCGCGACTAATTTATTTTTCGGGCGCAGCCATTGCGCCCTCCTCTTCTCTCCCTCCCCGACTATCATTTAATCTGGTGTCTCATTGTTAGCCGTCTGAAAATTCAATAACATCAAACTGTTTTGAATCTCTTTTCTTATCATTCAGGTACGAGAGCAGGAATAATGAAAAAACAAACCCAGCTGTTGAGTGCATTAGCGTTAAGTGTCGGGTTAACTCTCTCGGCGTCATTTCAGGCCGTCGCGTCGATTCCAGGCCAGGTTGCCGATCAGGCCCCCCTCCCCAGTCTGGCTCCAATGCTGGAAAAAGTGCTTCCGGCAGTGGTGAGCGTACGGGTGGAAGGAACGGCCAGTCAGGGACAGAAAATCCCGGAAGAATTCAAAAAGTTTTTTGGTGATGATTTACCGGATCAACCTGCACAACCCTTCGAAGGTTTAGGCTCCGGTGTCATCATCAACGCCAATAAAGGCTATGTGCTGACCAACAACCATGTGATTAATCAGGCACAGAAAATCAGTATTCAGCTCAATGATGGGCGCGAGTTTGATGCAAAACTGATTGGTAGCGATGACCAGAGCGATATCGCCCTGTTGCAAATTCAAAACCCGAGCAAATTAACGCAAATCGCTATTGCCGACTCCGATAAATTGCGCGTCGGTGATTTTGCCGTGGCGGTCGGTAACCCATTTGGCCTTGGGCAAACCGCCACCTCTGGCATTATATCCGCATTAGGCCGCAGCGGGTTGAATCTTGAAGGTCTGGAAAACTTTATCCAGACAGATGCTTCCATTAACCGCGGTAACTCCGGCGGTGCACTGTTAAACCTTAACGGTGAGTTAATTGGCATCAACACTGCAATCCTTGCGCCTGGCGGCGGTAGCGTCGGGATTGGATTTGCCATTCCCAGTAATATGGCGCGAACACTGGCGCAGCAGCTTATCGACTTTGGAGAAATCAAACGCGGCCTGTTAGGCATCAAAGGCACCGAGATGAGTGCCGATATCGCCAAGGCCTTCAACCTTGACGTGCAGCGTGGCGCGTTTGTCAGCGAAGTGTTGCCAGGTTCTGGCTCGGCGAAAGCGGGCGTCAAAGCGGGCGATATTATTACCAGCCTCAACGGCAAACCGCTGAATAGCTTTGCTGAGTTGCGCTCTCGTATCGCGACCACCGAGCCGGGCACAAAAGTGAAGCTTGGCCTGCTGCGTAACGGCAAACCACTGGAAGTAGAAGTGACGCTCGATACCAGCACCTCTTCGTCGGCCAGCGCTGAAATGATCACGCCAGCGCTGGAAGGTGCAACGTTGAGCGATGGTCAGCTAAAAGATGGTGGCAAAGGTATTAAGATCGATGAGGTTGTCAAAGGAAGCCCAGCTGCTCAGGCTGGCTTGCAAAAAGACGATGTGATCATTGGCGTCAACCGCGATCGGGTGAACTCGATTGCTGAAATGCGTAAAGTGCTGGCGGCAAAACCGGCCATCATTGCCCTGCAAATTGTACGCGGCAATGAAAGCCTCTACCTACTAATGCGTTAATGTCGTAAACCGGGCATCAGGCTGACGTGTGATGTCCGGTTAACTCGTGGTATGCTGCTGCCGTTCCCTTTTTTAACGATGCCTCCATCATGTTTGTGAAGCTCTTACGTTCCGTTGCGATTGGATTAATTGTCGGCGCTATTCTGCTGGTTGCCATGCCTTCGCTGCGCAGCCTTAACCCGCTTTCCACTCCGCAATTTGACAGTACCGATGAGACGCCTGCCAGCTATAATCTGGCGGTTCGCCGCGCCGCGCCAGCGGTGGTTAACGTTTATAACCGCGGTTTGAACACCAACTCTCACAACCAGCTTGAGATCCGCACCCTGGGATCTGGTGTAATCATGGATCAACGCGGGTATATCATCACCAATAAACACGTGATCAACGACGCCGATCAGATCATCGTCGCCTTACAGGATGGACGTGTATTTGAAGCATTGCTGGTGGGATCTGACTCTCTAACCGATCTGGCGGTACTTAAAATTAATGCCACTGGCGGTTTACCTACCATTCCAATCAATGCACGTCGCGTACCGCACATTGGCGACGTGGTACTGGCGATCGGTAACCCGTACAACCTCGGGCAGACCATTACCCAGGGGATTATTAGTGCCACGGGTCGAATTGGTCTGAACCCAACCGGGCGGCAAAACTTCCTGCAAACTGATGCTTCCATTAACCACGGTAACTCTGGCGGCGCGCTGGTGAACTCGCTGGGCGAACTGATGGGCATTAACACGCTATCGTTTGATAAGAGTAACGATGGCGAAACGCCGGAAGGCATCGGCTTTGCGATTCCTTTCCAGTTAGCAACCAAAATTATGGATAAGCTGATCCGCGATGGTCGCGTGATCCGCGGCTACATTGGCATTGGTGGACGTGAGATCGCACCACTGCACGCGCAAGGCGGTGGTATAGATCAACTGCAAGGGATCGTGGTTAATGAAGTGTCACCTGACGGCCCAGCGGCGAATGCGGGTATTCAGGTCAATGATTTGATTATTTCGGTGGATAACAAACCGGCCATCTCTGCTCTGGAGACGATGGATCAGGTGGCAGAAATTCGCCCTGGTTCGGTGATCCCGGTTGTCGTGATGCGTGACGATAAACAGTTAACATTGCAGGTCACCATTCAGGAATATCCGGCGACCAACTAAGGTCAGCGTAAAAAAACAAAAACCGGAGTCTGTGCTCCGGTTTTTTATTATCCGCTAATCAATTACTTATTAACGAACTCTTCGCCCAGGGCGATATCTTTCTTCAGCGTATCCAGCATACCTTCCAGCGCGTTCTGTTCAAATGCGCTCAGAGTACCGATAGATTTACGCTCTTCCACGCCGTTTTTACCCAGCAGCAGCGGTTGAGAGAAGAAACGAGCGTACTGACCGTCGCCTTCAACGTAGGCACATTCGACAACGCCTTGTTCGCCCTGCAGTGCGCGAACCAGAGACAGACCAAAACGTGCAGCTGCCTGGCCCATAGACAGGGTTGCAGACCCGCCACCGGCTTTCGCTTCAACCACCTCAGTACCCGCGTTCTGGATACGTTTGGTCAGATCAGCCACTTCCTGCTCGGTAAAACTAACGCCAGGAACCTGTGACAGCAGCGGCAGAATGGTAACACCAGAGTGACCACCAATAACCGGCACTTCAACTTCGCCTGGCTGTTTGCCTTTCAGTTCCGCAACAAAGGTGTTGGAACGAATGATATCCAGCGTGGTAACGCCGAACAGTTTGTTTTTGTCATAAACACCGGCTTTTTTCAGCACTTCAGCAGCAATCGCAACTGTAGTGTTAACCGGGTTAGTGATAATACCAATGCACGCTTTCGGGCAGGTTTTCGCAACTTGCTGTACCAGGTTTTTCACGATGCCGGCGTTAACGTTAAACAGGTCGGAACGATCCATACCCGGTTTACGCGCTACGCCTGCAGAGATAAGAACGACATCTGCACCTTCCAGCGCCGGAGTCGCATCTTCACCTGAAAAACCTTTGATTTTCACAGCAGTAGGGATATGGCTCAGATCGACAGCCACACCGGGAGTCACTGGAGCGATATCATACAGAGAGAGTTCTGAACCTGAAGGCAGTTGGGTTTTTAACAGTAGTGCAAGCGCCTGGCCAATACCGCCAGCAGCGCCGAGGACTGCGACTTTCATCCTAAACTCCTTATTATATTGATAAACTAAGATATGTTGCTCCGCTGCCGCGACCTTAATCCACAAAATTGCCGTTTACAATGACCACATCTCAAGAATGTGTAGTCACGCAAGTTTAGCGTTTATGCATTTAATTGCCGTAATCAGGAACCTAACTTACGTAATTAACAGTCACTTATGCATTAGCGCAACATTCCAACAGGTGGTGACAATATACCCTACCGCTCAGCCAAAACAATATCAATTTGATAACAATTAATTTACTTTTAAGCAGAATTTGCAGGCCGTGACGCAGGCATGTTTCTCAATAACGAAATTTGATAAAATCCCGCTCTTTCATAACATTATTTCAGCCTTCTTCAGGGCTGACTGTTTGCATAAAAATTCATCTGTATGCACAATAATGTTGTATCAACCACCATATCGGGTGACTTATGCGAAGCTCGGCTAAGCAAGAAGAACTAGTTAAAGCATTTAAAGCATTACTTAAAGAAGAGAAATTTAGCTCCCAGGGCGAAATCGTTGCCGCGTTGCAGGAGCAAGGCTTTGACAATATTAATCAGTCTAAAGTCTCGCGGATGTTGACCAAGTTTGGTGCTGTACGTACACGCAATGCCAAAATGGAAATGGTTTACTGCCTGCCAGCTGAACTGGGTGTACCAACCACCTCCAGTCCATTGAAGAATCTGGTACTGGATATCGACTACAACGATGCAGTTGTCGTGATTCATACCAGCCCTGGTGCGGCGCAGTTAATTGCTCGCCTGCTGGACTCACTGGGCAAAGCAGAAGGTATTCTGGGCACCATCGCTGGCGATGACACCATCTTTACTACCCCTGCTAACGGTTTCACCGTCAAAGAGCTGTACGAAGCGATTTTAGAGCTGTTCGACCAGGAGCTTTAATCTCTGCCCCGTCGCTTCTGGCGGCGGGGAAAATGTTGCTTTTGCCTATCAACCCCCTGCTTTCCCCTGCGATTCATTTAACGAATAGTGCGTTTTACTGCGACATATCATTCACACAATGAATACATATAGTAAAAAAGCACATTATGCAAAATTCATTATCTAATTGAAAATACTATAATTAACAATAAATGATCGTGTTTTTAATTCTTTTTTGTTATTAAAATTCACATTTTTAACACTTAGTATCAACTGAAACAGTTAGCGTGGTATTAATTAGTTCAATAATTAGTGTATACTTGATTTTGTGATATGGGTCACGAAACAAAGGCCCAGCTAAAAGATTATGTCGAGGTAAAAATCATGAAAATCAAAACCACTGTTGCTGCATTAAGTGTGCTTTCTGTTCTCTCTTTCGGTGCATTCGCTGCCGACTCCATTGATGCTGCACAAGCACAAAATCGTGAAGCAATCGGGACCGTATCCGTAAGTGGTGTGGCGTCTTCGCCAATGGATATGCGTGAAATGCTGAACAAAAAAGCGGAAGAGAAAGGCGCAACGGCCTACCAGATTACTGAAGCTCGTAGTGGTGACACCTGGCACGCTACGGCTGAACTGTACAAATAAACCCTCATCGTCTTGTCCGACGATATTGCCCCCGGTTCGGGGGCTTTTTTTGCGCTAATGACGAACATTAAAACGCAAATGCCCTTCCAGTTCTTCCTCTGCCTCATCAAACAGCAATATTAACGCGCCAAAACGGCGACGCGTTTTCTCTCCCAGATGAACAAATTCAATCTCAAGTGGTAGCGGCAGGACATCGTTCATTAACACATCCCATAGTGAGTCGAGATCGCGTACCTTATCTTTCGCCAGACCAAAGGTTTGGCTAAAGTCACGATAAAAATCCTCCTGACTCTCAATCTCATCAAAATCAAAGGTATAAATATTCATCTGTTGCCACCGTCACGTTTCGCGGCGAGTTCTGCCGTTCATCGCTAAGTATAGCCATGAAAAAACCGACGCTTCAGGCGTCGGTTTTGACTTAACTATCGGTCAACGCATGTTGATACTTATGGAGCATACCCGTAAGCCGATGTACTGGTTCCGTCACCTGCGGTGGCGCTTGCCAGATGCGTAGCTTTTCCTGGTAGATTTCCAGTTCTTCCAGCAACTGGCCAAAGTACCGACGACGTTTATCATCGCTACGGGCAGATATCACATGGTCTGCTGTGCGGCGCATTTGTCGGTGAAACGCCGATAAATCCTCGTTAACCGGGATCGGCGCATCACGCAGGCGCTGGTGCGCGATAATCATCGTCAGCGCCAGGCGAAATTTCGGCAAATCCCCTGGGAACTTATTCATCAGCAAAAACAGCTGCTGATAAAGTGCCGGGAGGTGATTCTCTTTACGACGTGCCACATTGGTAGTCATCGCGGAAACAGCGGCAGAAACAAACTGATTAAGCAGTACACGTCCAGTCCTGTCGCGCGATTTATCCCGCACCAGCAAAATAACGGTGAACGCGAGCACACAGCCGACGATTTGCCCTAATGCGCTGTCGAGAAACTGACTGAAATGGAAAGTCATCGGGTTATCCAGCACGATAATGTTTATGGTGCTGGCCAACGCCCCCATCGAGCCCAATCTCCGTTTCTGTACTTCTATACCGAGGAAGAATCCCAGCACTGCCAGGCTAATACACAGCAGCAACATGCTCTGTTGGGTATTAGGGATAATCACCAAAAAGTAGAGCAGCCCTAACGGTAGCGCTGCCAGCGTCCCGTAGATAAAGTCGATCGCCACCATGCGTGGATTCGGCAAACGCATTGCCAGTGACGTCACTACCGCAATCATCACCATTGCACCACTGCCGGAAGTCCAGCCCGTCCACAGCCAGAAAAGCGTGCCCAGAATGCAAGAAAGTGTGGTTCGCCAGAAGTTAACCATTGCATGATGACGTTCGGCTGACTCTACTTTTACTTCCGGTTCGCCTTGCAGGATCTCTTCTTCGGTGGCGTTGATTTTTGTGTTACTGATAACGCCGCGCTTGAGAAGCTGATAACGCGTTGCCGCCGCGACCCAGCTATAAATGGTGACAGGCGTTTCCCGTTCCCCGGTCCAGGCGATAACTCTCCGCAGGCGTTTGAGCTGCTTGTGGACGTCCTGCGCAGTTTCTACCGGTGTGTCAAAAAATTCGCGAAAAGTATCAGTGATCAATTCCGGGCGCGTATTCTGAATAAGATAAGTTTCGCAGGATTGGGTAATCAGCGTCAGCGATAGCGTATTGATCGCTTTTAAACGTCGATTGGCCCGCGCCCAGCGGGAAGATTCCATATTCAGGTTGCTGCGCATACCTTGTAACGCCGTAGTACGTCGCACCAGATCGCCCCAGGCTTTATCGACAACTTCACCATCGCCATGCTTGATACAGAGTTGCATTAATTGATATTGCGCGACCAGCAAACTTTCCAGCTCTCGATCCACTTCTTGTTTGATCGATCGCGGAGAAAAGAGCAAATCCGCCATAATTGCACACACAATACCGATAACGATCTCGCTACAACGTTCGACGGCAAACTGCGGCGTAAGCAATGGTTCCGGCTGAATAGTGATCACAATGATCAGCGCGGTATAACCGGCCAGCCCCCACGCATACGAGTTTTCTATTCGTACCAGCGAGGATATCCAGGTACAAAAACCGGCCCAGATACAGCACACCAGAATCATCAATAATGGTGCTCGGATCATCGCAATGATGATTACCAGTCCGGCAATACAGCCAATAAATGTGCCGATGATGCGCAAAAAGCCACGATAGCGAATAGCGCCAGAATACGGTTCACCTCCCGCAGCAAAGGCCGGACCGGCGGCAACAATCGCCGCTGTCAGTACCGCCCAGCGTGGCGTTTCCAGCTGGAAGTGAAAGCCAACAAACAGCGCCAGTACAATGGCGGTCGCCAGTTTTACCGCAAAGCGAATATGTTGATTAGCAATGGAGAAAATACCCATCGTGATTAACCAAACTCACGCAGGCGATGAGCCATTTTACGGAAGAACGAATCCTGACTTTCGTCGCGATCTTGTTTGCCAGTGACTACCACCGTAGCAGTGGTGCCCGCAGGCCAGATGTTCTCTTGCTGGTTGTCGAGACGAATACGTACCGGAACACGTTGCGCCAAACGTACCCATTCAAGGTTAGAGTCGATGGTCGCCATCCCTTTGTCGTCACGCGTGCTGCTGGCATTGGTGACCCCTGCGGCAACACTATCAACAGTCCCTTTCAGCACTTTGTTACTGCCAAGCGGCGTGATCTCCGCACGATACCCAGGGCGCACCCCTTCCAGCTTAGTTTCTTCCATATAGGCCAGTACATAGAAGGAGTTCTGTTTCACCAGCGCAACCGCCGTTGATCCTCGAGTAATAAACTCACCGGTATAGACGTTGAGGTTGGTCACCCAGCCATCTGCTGGCGCGCGGATGACTGTACGTTCAAGATCCAGTTTTGCCAGATCGCGGGTCGCCTGCGCTTTCGCTAACTGATGCAGAACTGTTTGTAGTACGTTGTTCGCCTGGTCGATCTCTTCGCGAGACATCGCCTGCACACCGAGACGGTTACGACGTCCGGCCTCCTGGCGTTTCTCCTGTGCCAGTACCTGATAATAAGCAACATCGGCTTGCGCTTCCTCAAGCGCCTTTTGATAGCGCGGCTGGTCGATGGTGAACAGTACCTGTCCTTTTTTCACCAGCTGGTTATCATGAACATTCACCTGGGTAATGAGTCCAGAAACGTCCGGCGCGATCGCAACGACGTCAGCGCTAAAGCGCGCGTCACGCGTCCACGGGGATTCGGTGTAATAGACCCAGGCATTAAAAATTGCGATGAAGGCCAGAATGACTAATACGACCGTGATGGCCGTACGGGAGAATTTTCTTATTAGTGTTTTCACTTCAACCTCAAACGAACAGTCGCGATATCAAATAAAACAAGCAGCAATAGAGCGCGGTGTTGAACAACGCCGGATGCCAGACAAAGTCGTAAATACCTGTTGGCACAAGTACCCGGCGCACCAGCCAGAAAATCGCCAGTGATAAAAGCAATTCGAAAAATATCGGTGGGAAGGACAGCCCAAACACCACGATAACGGGAAACAGACTCATGTTGACCTTGGTTGTATAGAGAGAGCAGGCGTTATTATTTTCAGCATCTGTCGCCGCAGAGAAGGGCATGGAAAGCCGGGCGAGAGCAACATTGCTGTAGATTGATATTTAATATATTAACGTAACTGTTATGCTGTTATCTATATTATGTGATCTAAATCACTTTTAAGTCAGAGTGAATAATGGAACGACTAAAACGCATGTCGGTGTTTGCCAAAGTAGTTGAATTTGGCTCTTTTACCGCCGCCGCCAGACAGCTACAGATGAGCGTTTCGTCCATCAGTCAGACGGTGTCAAAACTGGAAGATGAGTTACAGGTAAAGCTGTTAAACCGTAGTACACGCAGCATTGGCCTGACTGAAGCCGGCAGAATTTACTACCAGGGCTGCCGTCGGATGCTCCATGAAGTGCAGGATGTTCATGAGCAACTGTATGCCTTCAATAACACCCCCATCGGGACGCTGCGCATTGGCTG
This sequence comes from Escherichia coli DSM 30083 = JCM 1649 = ATCC 11775, assembly GCF_003697165.2. Taxonomy (GTDB): domain Bacteria; phylum Pseudomonadota; class Gammaproteobacteria; order Enterobacterales; family Enterobacteriaceae; genus Escherichia; species Escherichia coli. The sequence continues at coordinate 505,645 of NZ_CP033092.2, read as the reverse complement.
TTCTTCAACTATGGCACAAAATGTTCTCGCCGGGCTGACGGCAAAAATGCTGAAAGAATACCCAGGTTTGAGTGTCAATCTGGTTACCGGAATTCCTGCCCCCGACCTGATTGCCGACGGTCTGGATGTGGTGATCCGCGTCGGCGCGTTGCAAGATTCCAGCCTGTTTTCCCGCCGTCTGGGCGCGATGCCAATGGTGGTGTGCGCCGCAAAAAGCTATCTCACACAATACGGCATACCAGAAAAACCCGCCGATTTAAGTAGTCATTCATGGCTTGAATACAGCGTGCGACCCGACAATGAATTTGAACTGATCGCACCGGAAGGGATCTCGACTCGCCTGATCCCGCAAGGGAGATTTGTGACTAATGATCCGATGACGCTGGTGCGCTGGCTGACTGCAGGCGCTGGGATCGCCTACGTGCCGTTGATGTGGGTGATCAACGAGATCAATCGCGGGGAACTGGAGATCCTGCTGCCACGTTACCAGTCAGACCCACGCCCGGTTTATGCGTTATATACCGAAAAAGATAAGCTGCCGCTGAAGGTACAAGTCGTGATCAACTCGCTAACGGATTATTTTGTTGAGGTCGGTAAATTGTTTCAGGAGATGCACGGGCGCGGGAAAGAGAAGTAATTAATATTGTACTGTTACGTTGTACAAACCTGTGCCAACGGGTTCCCCTCACCCTAACCCCAGAGGGGCGAGGGGACCGTTCGTACACGGAGAAGGATTAATTATCCTTCTGAAAATACTGAAATTATTACGCAGTACCGCCAACAGTCAGGTTATCAACTTTCAGCGTTGGCTGGCCCACGCCAACCGGCAAACTTTGCCCTTCTTTACCGCAGACACCCACGCCGTTATCCAGTTTCAGGTCGTTGCCAACCATCGAAATCTGCTGCATGGTTTCGATACCGGAACCAATCAACGTTGCGCCTTTCACCGGCTTCGTTACTTTACCGTTTTCAATCAGATACGCTTCTGAAGTGGAGAAAACGAATTTGCCGGAGGTGATATCCACCTGACCGCCACCAAAGTTCGGTGCATAGATACCGTACTCAACGGATTCAATAATTTCCTGCGGGGTCGATTTACCCGGCAGCATATAGGTGTTGGTCATACGCGGCATGGGCAGATGGGCGTAGGATTCACGGCGACCGTTGCCAGTCGGCGTCATCCCCATCAAACGCGCGTTGAGTTTATCCTGCATGTAGCCTTTCAGAATGCCGTTCTCAATCAGCACGTTGTACTGGCCTGGCGTACCTTCGTCATCAATCGCCACCGAACCACGGCGATCGACCATCGTACCGTCATCAACCACGGTACACAGTTCTGAAGCCACCAGCTCCCCGACCTGTCCACTAAATACTGAAGTGCCACGGCGGTTGAAGTCGCCTTCCAGACCGTGACCCACCGCTTCATGCAACAGCACGCCCGGCCAACCTGCGCCAAGTACTACCGGCATGGTGCCTGCTGGTGCGGCGACGGCAGAAAGATTGACCAGCGCCATACGCACAGCTTCTTTTGCCCATGCATCCGCACGGACTTCACCGTCGAGATCGGCAAGGAAGAACTCATAACCAAAACGACCGCCGCCGCCACTGGCACCGCGTTCGCGTTTGCCATCTTCTTCGACCAGAACGCTCACGGAAAGACGCACCAGCGGACGAACATCCGCCGCCAGCGTGCCGTCGGTGGCCGCAACCAGAATTAATTCATAAACGCCGCTGAGGCTGGCAGTCACTTCTTGTACGCGCTTGTCCGCTTCGCGGGCAACCTTATCGACGCGACGCAGGATATCCAGCTTCTCTTCACGGCTCATGCTTTGCAGCGGATCTACCGAGGTATACAACGGGCTATGCTCTACCGCGCCCAGCGTCTGTACTTTGCCATCACCACTATCACGGACGATGGTGCGCGCCGCTTGCGCACTTTGTTCCAGCGCCAGCAGGCTGATTTGGTCAGCGTAAGCAAATCCGGTTTTTTCACCGCTGATTGCACGCACACCAACGCCCTGATCGATGTTGTAAGAACCATCTTTAATAATGCGGTCTTCTAAAACCCAGGATTCGTGATAGCTCGACTGAAAATAGAGATCGCCATAATCAAGGCGACGTTCGGCCAGTTGACCGAGGATCGCGAACAAGTCCTGATGTTTCAGGCCGTTCGCCGCTAGCAATTGTTCACTTACCAGGTTAAGACTCATCGTTTTTGCTACTCGTTAGTTACTGCAGTAGAGGATTTTTTACGGCTGCCGGATGCGGCGTGAACGCCCTATCCGGCCTACGGTTATGTTCTGGCTCGTTGGCCTTTGGCAACGATTATCATATGAGATTGGGGCAATTACGCGCCCTCGTCAAATCATTGCGCTTTTTCTTTGCGCGGTTGTCGCAACACTTCGTTGATTTGCGGATCGTCCAGCGGACCCGAAATGTGATAGCGCAAAATGGAGACTTTGCTCCACAGCGGTCCCAGCACTTTACTGGCGGCAAACACTGCCGCGCCAACAATGGGGTTAACCGCAAAGGCCGCAGCCACGCCGACCGTCGCAGAAATCTCTGGTGCGACAACCGCTTCCATATTCAGGTCGCGACGTACCAGATTTACCGACCCTTTCATAGCGATGTCCGCTTCCAGGCCATCCACCAGCGTGTCGTCGGTGTGCATAACGCCGTCTTTAATCCACGCGGTGCTGCGAATGGAGTCAAAATAGAACCCTTCGCCAAAAGTGTCTCTGAAATCAAAACGCAGCTTACGCATCAGGGCATCTACGCTCAATAAGCGCAGCAATTGCCCGGCATGTCCGGTATTGATTTCGGTAATTTCGCCTTTACCCAGTTGAGTATGAATGATGCCATTCAACGTCGCCTCATCTGGCTGCCAGGGTGCTTTGCGCCAGTGTAAATCGTAATCCACATTAAATGACGACTGGCGTATGGGCGTCGTGACACCAAAAAATTCTGCGGCGGCATCAATTTTCTGCCCGCGCAGTTTTCCTTTCAGCGAGGTACGTTCATTCCCCGGATTGTTAACCCATTCACCATCGGCAGTGAGCCGCGAAAAACCAGTATCAATCAGTCCATTAGTCAGCGTTAACGTATCGCCAGAAATGGTGATATCACTGTCAATACGACCGAATTTTTGCCCCCAGAACCAGCACTCTGCGCATCGTATTTGTGCGTCTGGCCAGCCACGGAAGTTAATGCGTTCCGTTGTCGGGAAAGGTGATGACTGTGTTGAATCACCACGAGTTTTCGCCACGCTTGGGTTGTAATAAAGATATTTGATATTCGCCAGCCACGGTGCGTTATTACGCATCGCCAGCGTGGCGTTGATTTCACGCCCTTGCGCCTCAACCAGGGTGCCATTTGCCGTCGGTTGCGAAACAATACTCAGGTTATTCCATTGCTGATTTCCCAGCGACAACATAGGCGTACGTAACGTTATGTGTTGTGGGAAACTCGCTGCACCACCGACACTCTCCGCCGCGCCTTTCTGGAACAGGGCCAGCCACTCGGCACCATTCATCGGCGGCATATTGAGTTCAACGCCACTTTGTTCCGGCAACGGCGGGAGCGTTTTACTGTCTGCCGCCCAAATAGCACGATCGAGCGTCAGCTTTTGACCGAGCAACCAGCGGCTATTGAAATGGTTATCCGCACCAGCCTGTCCGGTTAATTCAAAGCTGTTGAGATTGCCATCAACCTTAACGTTTACCGCTAGTGGTTCACCCGCAGGTTTGGCTAACGGTGAAGGTAAGTGACTGCTCACATTCTTCAAATCGCCGTTCAGCTCTACGTTATAGGTCGCGCCAGCATGATAAGGCAGATCAATGCCCACTTTACCATCCCACGCCACGCTGCCACTCAATGCTTCGTTCACCGCTACAGGCAGAACGCCGGTTTTCGCCGGTTGCCAGTTACCGTTGAGGTTTACCGCTACCTGGTAGGCTTTTGCCCCTTCCTTGGTGGAAAAATCCACGTTCAACGGCTGATTAAACCAGCTTGCTGTCAGTGGTTCACTTTGCAGATCGCCATTGATAAAGCTGAATTTACCGCTCAAATTTTTCAGGGTGCTGTCGAGTGGTTTGATAAACAGACTGTTATTACGCAGCGTCACTTCACCTTTCGCGGTTACCAACTCGCCGTTCAGCGGGATATCAAGATGTAAGCGAGCATTCACATCGCCGTCGAGCTGGAGTTCTTGCAGGGTCGCACCCAGGGAATCTTTCAGCGGTGTCTCATCAAAGTAAGGGCCAACGGCTTTACCCGGACCTTTAATGTCAGCGTCAATCAGCAGTTTTTCTTTTGAGTAGTCAGGGATCACTGCGGTGAGATTACTCGCGCGCACGCCGCCCAGATTAACGCCATCGGTTTTCATCCATAAACCGTCGTTAATAAAGTCCAGTTCAATATCAAGGTTAGTTAATGCAGGCCAGTCCGGCTGGAAGGCAAACTTCGCGTTGCGCAGCGGCACCAGCACTTCAAACTGACCTTCGTTGTGTTTATAGGGGAAGAGTTGCGGATTGCCACCATAAACCAGCGTCGCGTTATCCGCTTCACCGCCCTGAATCGCGCCACTTAAGTAATCAACCAGGTCTTTACCCATCAAGTTTTCCGGGAAATAGCGCCAGGCTTGTGAACCATCATCGGTACTGATGCCAGCCAGAATACCCAGCCAGGGTTCATCGTTAGCAGGTTGCAGGTAACGAAAACCGCCGCGCGCATGGACGGCTTTGGCTTTAACGTCAATATTACGCCCATCCAGCTGGAAACCTTTGTCATTGTTCAGCCAGCTTATCGTTGCCTGGCCGTCGGCGATTTCCAGTGGCGCACGGAATACCGTTTCGTAAGGCATCTTTGCCTGCTTCATCGACGCAGTAAGCAAACCATTTTCTACGCTGCCGGAAAGCGTCCCGGAGAAGTGTTCCGCACCCGGTAATAATTTCCATTGCTTCCAGGCCAGATCGCTCCACGATGCCTGAAAACGGGTCTTGTCTGCCGCCTGAAGCGGGATATCCAGCGCCAGAGTGTTAATCTTGCCGCTCGGTTGTGTGGAGCGCCAAACATCACCCAGTGCAGGTGAAAGTTTCGCGACCAGCGGGCGTACGCCCTCCAGGCCTGCCAGCTCCAGATTACTGGCGCGAATCCGGAGTTCGTCACTGCGTTTATTGTCTTTGCCGCCAACGTCCTGTTCCGGTATCCAGGCCAGCGTCAATGCTCCGCTCGGCCAGGGTTTGCCGTCCATCGTGATCCGTGTATCGGGAATAGAGAACTGCCATCCCGGATTTTCACGCGTAATATGCGCAGTCAGATTATCCACCGACAGCGTATGTGTTTCCTTCTCGCCCAACCAGCTGGCACCGCCCTGTTTCAGCCAGACGTCACCGCCGGTTACATCGCCTTTGTCGATCGTCATCCAGCCTTCAAGGGAGAACTGTGCCGTTTCCAGCGCAATATTGTCCTGCATCCATTTACCGAGCCACGGCTTCAGGTCGATGTCATCCGCCTGGAGCCAGACGCGACCATTGCTTAACAACCCCTCATCATCGCGCAAATCCATACGCACCTGCATCACGCCGTGCTGTCCGGTAAGGCTGGAGAGGCTTACCAGGCCTTCCGCACGGTGTCGACGTGGATCGTTCAGCCAGGTGAGCTGTGGGATCGCCAGCTCGGCGCGCTGACCGGATGGCGTCAGGAAACTGACTTCACTGTCGCGGAGATCGAAATGGTCAAATTGACGAAGAAACAGATCGCTGATGTGACTGGCTTCCAGGCTATCATTACCACCGCCGCTGGTGATAGGAGTGTTGGTGCGAAAGCGCAGCTGCCAGAAAGTGAGGTCGCGAAACTGCCAGCGCATATGTAACAGGCTCTGCCAGACATCCAGCGCAAGAGTAACGCGTTTAACCGAAAATTCGCCGCCATCTTTTAGTTCTGCACGGATGTCGTGCGCTTCAAGCGTCGGACCAAAATTCTGCCAGCTGGCTGAGAGCTGACTGGCTTCTACCGGCATGCCAGTCGCGGATTCTATTTTGTTGAGGATTTCCGGACGCCAGGCGTCAAGATGCGGTAAAGCAATACGCAGGCCGCTAACCAGCAGGGCAGCGATCACAACGAGCGCGGCTCCAGTAAGCAGTAAAATCCCCGGCAATCGCCTCACCCGTCACTCCTTGTCTGCTAAAAATGTGACTCAAAAACCCTTTGCCGGATGGCGGCCCAGCATCTGTTTACATCATTACGACGTCAAACTGCTCCTGGTTATAGAGCGGTTCAATTTGTACTTTAACCTGTTTGCCAACGAAAATTTCCACTTCCGCCAGCGAGTGTGACTCTTCGCCTTTCAAGGCTTCGGCTACTGCCGGAGAAGCATAGACCAGGAAACGGTCGGAGTCGTAAGCATGGTGGACACGAACAATCTCGCGCATGATTTCATAGCATACCGTTTCCACGGTTTTCACCGTTCCGCGACCGTGGCAGGTTGGGCATTCGTTACACAGTACGTGCTCAATGCTTTCGCGGGTGCGTTTACGCGTCATCTCCACCAGCCCCAGCGCCGAAAAACCATTAACGCTGGTTTTCACCCGATCTTTGCTCAGCGCCTGCTCCAGCGAGTGCAGCACGCGGCGACGGTGATCTTCATTATTCATATCGATGAAATCAATAATGATAATCCCGCCCAGATTGCGCAACCGTAACTGGCGAGCGATAGCCTGCGTCGCTTCAATATTGGTATTGAAAATGGTGTCGTCCAGATTGCGATGACCGACAAACGCTCCGGTATTGATGTCCACGGTGGTCATCGCTTCGGTCTGGTCGATAATCAGATAACCACCGGATTTCAGTTCTACTTTGCGTTCCAGCGCTCGCTGAATTTCGTTTTCGACATCAAAGAGATCGAAAATCGGCTGGCGTCCGGTGTAATGCTCCAGCTTGCTGGTCATCTCGGGAATGTACTCCGAGGTAAACTCCAGCAATGCTTCGTAAGTCAGGCGTGAGTCAACGCGAATGCGGTCGAGTTCGGCGTCGGCGAAATCACGCAGAACACGCTGCGCCAGCGCCAGTTCTCCGTACAGCTGATAACGGGTCTGCGGGCGTTTTTTACGCTCCATAACTTTGGTCCAGACGCGTTTCAGATAAGCGGCATCGGAGGCCAGTTCAGCCTCGCCAACCCCTTCCGCTGCAGTACGGATGATAAACCCGCCCTGCTCGTCGCAATACTCTGCGACCACTTTTTTCAGGCGTTCACGTTCTGATTCGCTTTCAATTCGTTGGGATACCCCAACGTGAGAAGCCCCTGGCATAAACACCAGATAGCGAGAAGGCAGCGTGATATCGGTGGTCAGGCGCGCACCTTTAGTGCCAAGCGGATCTTTCACCACCTGCACCATCAGATCTTGCCCCTGACGGACCAGTTCCGAGATGTCGCGCACCGTGAATTGCTTTTGTTCTTCACCCGCCACACATTCAGTGTGCGGCATGATGTCAGATGCATGAAGAAACGCGGCTTTATCCAGCCCAATATCTACAAAAGCCGCCTGCATACCCGGAAGTACACGACTTACACGACCCTTGTAGATATTGCCTACTATTCCGCGTCGCGCCTCACGTTCAATATGAATTTCCTGCAGAATACCGCCATCAATATACGCCACTCGAGTTTCCGAAGGCGTTACGTTTACCAACAATTCAGCCGTCATGTTTATCCCTTTTCTCACGCAGTGCGTTAAAATTACTTAATAATTCATACGTTTCAACCAGCGGTAAGCCGACTACGGCGTGAAAGCTGCCATTTATCTTCCTGACAAAACAGCCACCCAGCCCCTGAATACCGTATGCACCTGCTTTATCTAACGGTTCGCCGCTGGCGACATAGCCCGCGATGTCTTCGTCTGTTAACGTTCTGAAAGTCACATCGGTGACCACCAGGCAATCGAGAATGTGCTGGCTGTCAGCCAACGCCACTGCCGTCATCACCTGATGGGTCTGACCCGATAATTTGCGCAACATCTGCGCCGCATGCTCTGCGTCGCGCGGTTTCTCGAGCACTTCTCCGTTCAGGATAACGATAGTATCCGCACCCAGCACCGGGAGATCCTGCGCCGTTTGCGCGACACCCGCCTGTGCTTTCTCGCGCGCCAGACGCACAACATACTGCTGCGCGCTCTCCTGCGGCTGACGCTGCTCCTCAATGCCCGTAACAATACGTTCAAAGGTCACGCCAAGTTGCGCAAGTAACTCCTGACGACGCGGAGAACCGGAAGCTAAATACAGAGAAGTCATAGAAACCTTTATTGCACTGCAAACTGCTGACGGACTTTACGCATCAGCAAGAAAATCCACGGCCAGAGCACCCCATTGACTACACTACTCCAGAACACTTCCGGTCTGAAAGAGACGTTAATCACTAAAAACTCTGCCCAGAAAACAATAATATCCACCACCAGCGAAAGCAACATGACGACCAGCGCCTGCTGCCATAATGCGAGGTTGCGGAAAAGCTGGTATTTCAGCGCCACCAGGTAAGCAATGATGCTCATCGCCAATACGCGTACGCCAAGCGTCGAGCCGCTGATCAGATCCAGTATGGCACCCATCACAAAACCTGTGCCCACATTTACGCGATGGGGCAAGGCCAGGATCCAATACAACAAGATGAGTAACACCCAGTTTGGCCGGAAAACAATCAGATTATCCGGCCAGGGCATGATTTGCAGCAACAGCGCAATGAGGAAAGAGAGCCAGATTACCCAGCGTCCCTGGCTACGATAGCTCGCCACTATTGTCCTCCCGGCGCACGCGCAGGCGGTTGAGCACCACTTTGCGGCGGCGTAGCCCTTTGTGGAGAGCGATTAGCAGCGGGCTGTGTGGGCGCAGCAGGCGCAGTAACTGCATTTCCTGTCGCCGGTTGCTGCGGAGTCGGCTGAGTGATCCCCGTTGCCGGTTCAGGTAACTTTGGCCCCATCGCGTCTGGCGAAGGCAATACCTGCGGCATCATCTGCATCAAACGTTCATTAGCAACACGATGCACCTCTTCCGGCGTCATCGGGTTAGCGCCGTTACGATCCGCGCCCCACAGCAGCAGCAGATAACGCAAACGTTGCAGTCCTGCAGTCGGACGCGCCTGAATCACAGTATAAGCGCGCTGGGTATCGAGTTTTACGGAAGAGACAACCGCGACCGGATAGCCTTCCGGGAAACGACCGCCCAGACCGGAAGTCACCAGCACATCACCAACACGAATATCCGTATTCGCTGGCAGATGCTCAAGCTGCAAATCATCCGTACAACCGTTACCGGCTGCAATTACGCGGATATCGTTGCGCAGCACCTGGATTGGCAGCGCGTGGGTCGCATCACAAATCAGCAGCACGCGGCTGGTCAGTTTAGCGACGGCCACCACCTGACCAACAACACCTTTGTCGCTGATGACCGGCTGGCCTTCATAAACGCCATTAACGCTACCTTTATCGATAACAACTTGATCGCTATAAGGATCGTTAACCGTGGAGATAACCTGAGTCACCATTTTCTGCTCATCCTGACGCAGCGGGGAACCCAGCAGCTCGCGCAGACGCGCGTTCTCCTGTTTGTATTGTCCAAGCATCAGCAGTTCACTGTTTTTCAGCAACAGTTCCTGACGTAACGCCCGGTTTTCAAGTTCTAGTTGGTCACGCGAGGCCAGCGTCTGCGATACGCCATCCAGCAATTCACGAGGAGCATTGGAAACAAAGTAGAAAGGACTGACGGCGGTATCCATATAAGTACGGATTTGACTGAACGTCCCCAGGCGGCTGTCGGCAATAATAATGCCGAGCGCCACCAGCACCGCCAGAATAAGGCGAATCTGTAGCGACGGGCCACGGCTAAAAATTGGCTTCATAAGTTATGCGTATTCTCGTATCAGACCAGGCAGGGTAAACAGACACTTCCCCTGCCTGCATCCGATTACTCTTCGCTGAACAGGTCGCCGCCGTGCATGTCGATCATTTCCAGCGCTTTGCCGCCACCGCGCGCCACACAGGTCAGCGGGTCTTCAGCAACAACGACTGGAATGCCGGTTTCTTCCATTAACAAACGGTCAAGGTTACGCAGCAGTGCGCCACCACCGGTGAGCACCATGCCGCGCTCGGAGATATCGGAAGCCAGTTCCGGCGGGCACTGTTCCAGTGCAACCATTACCGCGCTCACAATACCGGTCAGCGGTTCCTGCAGTGCTTCGAGGATTTCGTTGGAGTTCAGGGTAAAACCGCGTGGAACACCTTCTGCAAGGTTACGGCCACGAACTTCGATTTCACGGACTTCATCGCCCGGGTAAGCCGAACCGATTTCGTGCTTGATACGTTCTGCGGTGGCTTCACCGATCAGAGAACCGTAATTACGACGTACATAGTTGATGATAGCTTCGTCGAAACGGTCACCACCAATGCGCACGGAAGAGGAGTAAACCACGCCGTTCAAGGAGATAACAGCAACTTCAGTGGTACCACCACCGATATCAACCACCATAGAACCGGTCGCTTCAGAAACCGGCAGGCCAGCACCAATTGCGGCAGCCATCGGTTCTTCAATCAGGAAGACTTCACGGGCACCAGCGCCCTGCGCGGATTCACGAATTGCGCGGCGTTCAACCTGGGTCGCGCCAACCGGCACACAAACCAGAACGCGCGGGCTTGGACGCATAAAGCTGTTGCTGTGCACTTGTTTGATGAAGTGCTGGAGCATTTTTTCAGTCACGAAGAAGTCGGCGATAACGCCGTCTTTCATTGGGCGAATGGCAGCAATATTGCCCGGCGTACGGCCCAGCATCTGCTTCGCGTCATGACCTACTGCAGCTACGCTTTTCGGTGAACCGGCACGATCCTGACGAATGGCCACCACGGAAGGCTCATTCAATACGATGCCTTGTCCTTTTACATAAATGAGGGTATTCGCAGTACCCAGGTCAATGGACAAGTCATTGGAAAACATGCCACGAAATTTTTTCAACATACTAAGGGATAATCCTGAAAGCTGGGGCGGAAAAGAAAATCCGCTTACTTTACCAACCACACGCAGCAGCGACAAGGCGCAAAAATCATCTGCTACGGTGAAAATTAGTGCAGTTCGTTTCCTTTGTTACAAATCTCTGCCTGAGTCCAGAAAGGCTTAATGCATCAGCAGCATTCCTCGCCTGTTTGCAACCGCGTAAGGTCATTCATCTGCATATGTGCTGCAACAATCTGGCGAGCAGACAAGCACACTCCCATGAGACGCAGCGCGCGTTATTCTACGTGAAAACGGATTAAACGGCAGGTTAAACCGAGTATCTTTGTGAATATTTTTTCACGTTAGTATCAAGTGGCTGTGAGGACGCGAAAAAATCCCCTTGCCCACCTGTAACACCGCGCTGAATCAGGGTCTGCCACTCGCTTCGCGAACGTACGCCGGTGGCGTAAACCTGGGTGCTGGTCCCGGAGCAGGCTTCCACCAGGCTTTGAACCAGCAGCTGGTTCTCCGTTCGCTTCTCAATGTTTCTGACCAGCCCCGGATGGAGCTTGAGTAACTCAACATTAAGTTCTTTGATCCAACTGGTGCTTACCAGCGTCAAACCAGCCTGGTTGACGGCTACCCGTACCCCTAAAGCATTCACTAAACGAATAACAGGTTGTAAGCGACTGATATGTTGACCTACATCGGCCTCTGCAAGTTCAATAATTATGCGTCTTCGTTGCGATTTTTCACATTGCATTAACGTATCGCGCAGCCAACGCTGAAAACGCGGGCGAATCAGCGACTCAACGGTAACCTGAATCGCCAGATTTTCCTCTGGCCAGTAACGCAATAGTGGAATAAGACGGCTGATTAGCAGGCGGTCATACTCTTCCGATAAACCAAACTGCAAGACCATCGGCATATACTCTGCCGAGCTAACCTCTTCATTACCATCGAAGATGCGGCACATGAGTTCACGATGATGAACCCGGCCTTCGCGAGTAACCGCCGGTTTTTGATAAAGGCGCGGGCCGCCGCGACTGAGCATTTGCTCGATAAGCGTACGCCAGCGAACATTACCGCGTCCTTTTTCAGGCAACGAGTCATCGTAAATAGCCCAGCTATTGCCGCCCTGCAATCCCGCATTACGCGTGGCAGACTCTGCATGTTCCATTACCTGCTCGGTATCCTGACCACTACGCCAGGCACAGATACCAATGTGGATCATATCGTCGCGATCGAGCATTTTATTGTTCGGCAAGGTATCGACGGCTTTGATTAACTGACTGGCGATGCTCTCTGCCTCTTTTAACGTCCGGTGCGGTAACAGCGCAGCAAAATCACTGCGGTGGTAACGCGCCAGCAGTGCGCCAGGGTAGCGCATCATAAATGTCGATAGCAGATTCGTCAGAGAGAAGAACTGTTCTTCAACCTGGCTGTGCCCCCAGGTATCACTCAACATATTGAAATCCGGCAGACGAATCATCATCACGATCCCGTGGGTACCTACTTTCTCTTGATCTTCCAGTAACGTTGCTAACTGATTATCGAAAAAGAGTCGGTTATTGAGGCCGGTTTTCATGTCCTGGGCGGCATAAGAGCGGATCAGCGTATCAAGACGGCTGTGTTGTTCGCGTGCGTTCTGAATTTCACAAAGCAGCGTATCCAGCGCACTGCTGGTTCTGGGCGGCCATTCATAGATGGTTCCCAACACATTAGAGCCACGCTCACCGTTTAAGATACGAGTAGCCCGGGTTTCCAGCAATTCTTGCCCGGCAAGTTGCCGTTGTAACCAGCGTACCGCCAGGAAGAGCATAAGAATGATAAAGCCAATCGCCCCCGTGAGCGGCGCGGTGGTCATTAAAGAATGGAAATAGTTGCCCATCGGATCCTGATAAACCAGACGCAGCGACATCCCCGGATGCTTTATCAACGGAACGCTCAGTTCACGAAACAGATCGTTGGTGCCAACCGGACGATAACTACCATTTCTGGCCAGGGTATAAACCTGCTTATCACCATGGAGCAGGTCTACACGAACGATATCTGCCGACATCATTAATTCGGTAATTTGTGGCCTTAATGTGCTGAAGTCATTCGACACTAGGTGGGTATCAATCGCCGTCGCCACCGCCTGAACACGATGACTAAACTTATACTGAATGGCGTTGTAGAAACTTAGCGAACAGCCCAGCAAAGTCACAAAAATTGTTAACCCGGTGAGCAGCGTGACAAAGGCCGAAAATTTCGTCGTTAATCTCATCCTTGTGTTAACTCCGATAGTGAGGAAGCGGGCATACTAGCAAATCAGATTTATCTCGCAATTTATTGCGCTTCATCGGCTTTGCTTTTCCATTAGCGAGTATAGTCTTCAGAAATTATTTTCCAATCCATCATGCACATGAGGACCACTTATGCAGGCGTTACTTTTAGAACAGCAGGACGGCAAAACTCTCGCATCAGTACAGACTCTGGACGAAAGTCGCCAGCCGGAAGGCGATGTCACGGTTGATGTTCACTGGTCGAGCCTGAACTACAAAGATGCGCTGGCGATTACCGGTAAGGGAAAAATCATCCGTAATTTTCCGATGATTCCTGGGATCGATTTTGCCGGAACTGTACGCACCAGCGAAGATCCGCGTTTTCATGCCGGTCAGGAGGTGTTACTCACTGGCTGGGGCGTTGGTGAAAACCACTGGGGTGGGCTGGCGGAACAGGCGCGAGTGAAAGGTGACTGGCTGGTTGCCATGCCGCAAGGGCTGGACGCGCGTAAAGCAATGATTATCGGTACTGCCGGTTTTACCGCCATGCTGTGTGTGATGGCGCTGGAAGATGCCGGTGTTCGCCCGCAGGATGGGGAGATTGTCGTGACGGGTGCCAGTGGTGGCGTCGGCAGTACCGCCGTGGCGCTGCTGCATAAGTTGGGTTATCAGGTCGTTGCTGTTTCCGGTCGCGAAAGTACCCATGAATATCTGAAAAGTTTAGGTGCCAGCCGTATTCTTCCTCGCGATGAGTTTGCTGAATCCCGTCCTCTGGAAAAACAAGTCTGGGCTGGGGCAATTGACACCGTTGGCGACAAAGTGCTGGCAAAAGTGCTGGCGCAAATGAATTACGGCGGCTGCGTGGCGGCCTGTGGTCTGGCGGGTGGTTTTACTCTGCCAACCACGGTCATGCCATTTATTCTGCGTAATGTCCGTTTGCAAGGGGTGGATTCAGTAATGACGCCACCAGCACGCCGCGCACAAGCCTGGCAGCGACTGGTCGCCGATTTACCGGAATCATTCTATACCCAGGCGGCAAAAGAGATATCTCTGGCAGAGGCACCGAAGTTTGCCGAGGCCATCATTAATAACCAGATCCAGGGTCGCACGCTGGTGAAGGTTAACTAACCATTTAGCAAGGATTAATAAGAGAGGGAACTCATTTTGAAATCATTATTCAATCGGTTAACGGAAAAAGCGGTTAGTCGGACAGCTTTCGTCGAACACCTTGGTCAGGAAGTTGTACAACATCATCCAAACTGGAAAGTCATGATTTCGACTGACCATAAATTGATGCGCATTGATACTCCACCAAACAGCCATTATTGATACGCCTCCGTCGCCTGTTAGGTTTATGGTGCTTTGCCTTGGCGACGCTACGCTTAATCTGTTACTGATTTCTGGTACCATGGGGGGAATAATCTGATTTTATTTGATTACAAATTAACCACTTAAACCTATTGAATGCGGAACATTGTCAGTCGGTTAATTTTGCGTGCTTTAGCATTCACATCTTTCCGGACGATGCAGTGAAAATTGGGTAATCCCCAGCAACCGCTGCGTAATGTCGTCTATCTTGTCGCGATCCTGGCATCCCTACATTATTTGTGGTCTGTGAAGATTATCTCATTGCAGCCCCCCATCTTCGCAGGGCTGGCTTTACAGCTTTTCACCTTACGTTATAAGAAGTTCCGTCGATGATGGCGCTAATTTCGTGAATTGTGCGGCTTGTTGCAAATTACACGGTGTTGAAGGTTATTTACATGTTAGCTGTTGATTATCTTCCCTGATAAGACCAGTATTTAGCTGCCAATTGCTACGAAATCGTTATAATGTGCGACCTCGTCCTCCCTGACGCAGTTTTTGCGCTGCGGAAAAGGTGACATTGGCGCAACGAAGGTATATTTTGTTTTTTGCCGGAGGATAGCAGCAGATCGCTGCACAATGTCCGTCAAGTCTAACATTGACACTCTGGGGCAAAATAGACCGGCGTCCCGGCCTGCTGGAATTTATCGCTATGCATACAGCTGTCGGGGCATACGCTTTACAGACGGCGGTGAAACGCCTGTCACAATCACACTAAACAAAGAGTACGGAACCCACTCATGGATATTCGTAAGATTAAAAAACTGATCGAGCTGGTTGAAGAATCAGGCATCTCCGAACTGGAAATTTCTGAAGGTGAAGAGTCAGTACGCATTAGCCGTGCAGCTCCTGCCGCAAGTTTCCCTGTGATGCAACAAGCTTACGCTGCACCTATGATGCAGCAGCCAGCTCAATCTAACGCAGCCGCTCCGGCGACCGTTCCTTCCATGGAAGCGCCAGCAGCAGCGGAAATCAGTGGTCACATCGTACGTTCCCCGATGGTTGGTACTTTCTACCGCACTCCAAGCCCGGACGCAAAAGCGTTCATCGAAGTGGGTCAGAAAGTCAACGTGGGCGATACCCTGTGCATCGTTGAAGCCATGAAAATGATGAACCAGATCGAAGCGGACAAATCCGGTACCGTGAAAGCAATTCTGGTCGAAAGTGGACAACCGGTAGAATTTGACGAGCCGCTGGTCGTCATCGAGTAACGAGGCGAACATGCTGGATAAAATTGTTATTGCCAACCGCGGCGAGATTGCATTGCGTATTCTTCGTGCCTGTAAAGAACTGGGCATCAAGACTGTCGCTGTGCACTCCAGTGCGGATCGCGATCTAAAACACGTATTACTGGCAGATGAAACGGTCTGTATCGGCCCTGCTCCGTCAGTAAAAAGTTATCTGAACATCCCGGCAATCATCAGCGCCGCTGAAATCACCGGCGCAGTAGCAATCCATCCGGGTTACGGCTTCCTCTCCGAGAACGCCAATTTTGCCGAGCAGGTTGAACGCTCCGGCTTTATCTTCATCGGCCCGAAAGCAGAAACCATTCGCCTGATGGGCGACAAAGTATCCGCAATCGCGGCGATGAAAAAAGCAGGCGTTCCTTGCGTACCGGGTTCTGACGGCCCGCTGGGCGACGATATGGATAAAAACCGCGCCATTGCTAAACGCATTGGTTATCCGGTGATTATCAAAGCCTCCGGCGGCGGCGGTGGTCGCGGTATGCGCGTAGTGCGCAGCGACGCTGAACTGGCACAATCCATCTCCATGACCCGTGCGGAAGCGAAAGCAGCTTTCAGCAACGATATGGTTTACATGGAGAAATACCTGGAAAATCCTCGCCACGTCGAGATTCAGGTACTGGCTGACGGTCAGGGCAACGCTATCTATCTGGCGGAACGTGACTGCTCCATGCAGCGCCGCCACCAGAAAGTGGTCGAAGAAGCACCGGCACCGGGCATTACCCCGGAACTGCGTCGCTACATCGGCGAACGTTGCGCTAAAGCGTGTGTTGATATCGGCTATCGCGGTGCAGGTACTTTCGAGTTCCTGTTCGAAAACGGCGAGTTCTATTTCATCGAAATGAACACCCGTATTCAGGTAGAACACCCGGTTACTGAAATGATCACCGGCGTTGACCTGATCAAAGAACAACTGCGTATCGCTGCCGGTCAACCGCTGTCGATCAAGCAAGAAGAAGTTCACGTTCGCGGCCATGCGGTGGAATGCCGTATCAACGCCGAAGATCCGAACACCTTCCTGCCAAGTCCGGGCAAAATCACCCGTTTCCACGCACCTGGTGGTTTTGGCGTACGTTGGGAGTCTCATATCTACGCGGGCTACACCGTACCGCCGTACTATGACTCAATGATCGGTAAGCTGATTTGCTACGGTGAAAACCGTGACGTGGCGATTGCTCGCATGAAGAATGCGCTGCAGGAGCTGATCATCGACGGTATCAAAACCAACGTTGATCTGCAGATCCGCATCATGAATGACGAAAACTTCCAGCATGGTGGCACTAATATCCACTATCTGGAGAAAAAACTCGGTCTTCAGGAAAAATAATTTGTGACGCGCGGTGTTTCCATCGCGCTTAGCAAAGAACGTAATCAACGCCGGGCCTGTTAACGCTGCCCGGCGTTTTTATTGCCGTTAGCTAACGGTAGCTTGCAATTTCCGCTTTCAACGCGCTAATTTCAGCATCGCCATCAACAATTCCCAGCTCAAAGCAGTATGTCTTTGTTTCCCCTGGCTCTATAAAGGGCAGACGCCCCTGCGCTCGTTCTTTATCACGACCGTCAGGAAAACTATTGCTGACCTCCAGCCCCATAACATATTCACCCGCGCCTAAATTTTTCCACTGGATAAAGTTGGGTAGCTGCATGGTGTCGAATTTCTCGTAAATTCCCCACCCCAGTTCGGCGTTCACCAGCGCAACTTTACTCATCCCCTGACTGTCGCTATTCAACGTGAGATAGTAAACCTGCTCGTCAAAACCGGGCTGTGGGGTACAAATCTCCAGATGACTGGCTAACCCTTCCGCCGCATGCGGAGTTCGTGGCGTTATGCTTTTAGCCGACAGCAAGATTTCTGCCTGTGGCGATAATAAAGGCCAGCCGTAATTAAAGTGATAAAGAATTTGCAGCGGCTGGCGGGTGAAACCATGATTAGTCACCTTGTCTTCAATGCGCATTACATTTTCGCCATAACGGCAGCGAATGGTCCTTTCCAGCGTCAGATTTTCACCGAACAATCGTGTTTCCCGTACTTTGCCATTGATGACAAATTCAATGCTGTCGTCGGTCCGTTCTGTGCGATACCCCACCTCTTCTGCTGGAGTCGCAGCCAAACGCCCGTGTAACCCCAGCGTTTCTCCTTCATCCTCACAGGGCGTGCCAATGTAGCTAAGTCCGCAGGTAGTCAGTAACCCCGCGTAAAAGCTACGTAAAAACCCGTTGCCCTGAGACTCAAAAAAAGCGGGGGCGACAACACCGTTGGGGGTGATAAAAGAGAGCGCAGTGTCCTTGTAGCTGGCCCATGCAATATCCAGCGCGCGATCTTTTACCACCGTAAATGCCAGTCCCGCACCAGTACGGACATCAAACGCTTCTGTACCCTTTGCTCTGCCACTACGTAACTCATAGTGTTTAATTCCGGCAACCTGCGAGAGATCGCCAATCCACGACCAAATTTCGTTTTTCATTGTGCTGCTTCCCGAATGGACATGTCATGGCGCTGGATGAACGTTTCTATTTCCATAAGGCGAGACGTTCCCTCCATTGGGCCACGTCGGGTTACCGCCAGTGCACCGCAGGCGTTGGCATATTGTAATGCCCGATGGGCGTCAAACCCTAGCTGGCGGCAGGCAATCCATGCGCCACCAAAACAGTCTCCCGCACCGGTCGGGTCAACTTCTTCCACCGGATAGCTCTCAACATGAAACTGCTCATTCGCGGAGTAGTAACTGGCTCCTTGATTGCCGCGCTTCACAATCACCTCTTTAACACCTTCTTCAAGAAAACCAGCGATTGCACGCTCCGGCGTCGAGTGTGGCGACAAGAGCAACACTTCCCCCTCACTGGGCATATAGATATCCGTTAACTCAAGAACAAAGTGGAGGGCATCGCGCATTTCTGGAATATCAAGCATTTCTTTACGAATATTCGGGTCGAAAGAAATAACGCCACCATTTGCTTTAACGATGGTTACTGCTTTTTTTACTGCGTCTACCATATGGAATGAAAACAGGGATGAACCCATAATATGAAAATGGGTACAATCCTTCAGAATATTTTCATCAACATGCTGTGCCGATAATTTACCGCAAGCGGCATTCTTGATATTAAAAATAAAATCGCGATCGCCAGAGTTATGATAAGTAACAAAGGCACTACCGGTGGCTTCCAGAGGTAAGACTGAAATCCCCCTGATGTCCACACCGTCAGCAGCCAGACGATGTATATTAATATCACCAAAGCCATCATTCCCCACGCAGCTAATGATGCCGCACGGGACGCCAAGACGTGTCACCTGGTCGATAAAAATAGCGGGCGCACCACTGGGATAAGGGCCGTTCCAGATACCTGGTTGATCAAATGGCTGGCCGATTTTACTCGCCATAATTTCAACCAGAATTTCTCCAATTGTGAAGACCTTACTCATATGATTAATTCCTTGAAATGATTAGCTGCGTTTTCTTTTATTTCTTACGTCAAAATAAACGGCTACAAGAATGACTAATCCTTTAACCACCATCTGGTAAAAATAAGGAACATTCATTAAGTTCATGCCATTATTAATAACGCCGATGGTTAATGCGCCGATCACCGTCCCCACCACGGTTCCATAGCCGCCGTTCAGGCTGGTGCCTCCCAGTACAGCCGCGGCAATAGCATCCAGTTCGTAGCTCAACGCGGAATTCGGTTGCCCGGAATAGAGGCGTGAGGCAAGGATCATCCCGCTGATACCTGCCAGCACGGCTGTAATCATAAAGACTTTAATTTTCAAGCGGGTGACATTTATCCCTGAATAAATTGCCGCTTCTTTATTACCACCAGTGATATAAATCTTTCGTCCAAAGGTTGTTTTAGTAAGAATGAAATGGTTAATCAGCAATAAGATAATTAATATCCAGATTGGAATAGGTATATAGAGAAATTCTCCATTCCCCAGCGCCAGAAAGGCATCATCTTTAATCATGATGGGCATACCATCGGTCACTATATAAGCGATACCACGGAAGATCCCCATAGTAGCAACGGTGACAATAAACGACGGGATCCCCGCTATAGCCGTCAAGCCACCATTTATCATCCCCAGAGTCAGTGCTGCAATAATGGATAATGGGACCAATAAAACAAATGGAATTCCCCATGAAGCCCCAAGCGCAGCAAATGTGCCAATCAATGCAATGGTTGAACCGACCGATAAATCAATATCGCCAAGCAAAAGCACATAAGTCATTCCATAGGCGGTAATTGCAATTATCGAAACCTGAAGAATAATATTAGTAATGTTATTGGCGGTAAAAAAACTGTCATTAATAAAACTGAACAGAATGATTAACACCACCATTCCACTGAGGATACCACCATATTGCCTGAAGACTTTTTTAAAATTATTTGCAATGGGAATTTCCGAAGGTTTCGGACTGGCAAGAGTTTTCTCTGTCATTTAACGTACTCCTGTTGCAGCGGTCATTACCTGTATCTGCGTTAAATTTTCACATGAATAAATATCGGCAATCGTTTTATTACGCATTACCACCAGACGATCGCTAAGTGCCATGACTTCTGGCAGTTCAGAGGACACCAGAATAATTGCTGTCCCTGCCGCAGCCAGTTGACGTATCACGTTATAGATTTCAAATTTTGCGCCGACATCCACTCCGCGCGTTGGCTCATCGAGCAATAAAATACGCGGAGTTTTCTCCAGCCACTTCGATAACACGATTTTCTGTTGATTACCGCCGCTCAGTGCTCCCACTGCCTGATGCACAGAACTCACTTTAGTGTTCATTCTGGCAATTGATTGCAGCGTCTTCGCCTCTTCTTGTCGGTGATTGATGAGTCCCATCCGCGAAGCGTTATATTGAAACGCCACATGGTGCGTGTTCATATTGACGTCGTGCATCAGCACTAACCCTTCTTCCTTGCGGTTTTCGGTCACAAAAGCAATGCCATGATCAATAGCCTGTTTGGGATTAGCGATCCTGACTTCCTTACCATCAATCAACACAGTCCCGTGATACGAAACGAGGCCAAATAGCGCCTTCATCACATCGGAACGCCCGGCCCCCACCAGGCCAAAAAATCCGAGGACTTCCCCCGGACGCACAGCGAAACTGACCTCTTTAAAAAGCGAAGGATGGGAAAGATTTTTTACTTCCAGTTTTGCAGGAACATTTTCATCCGGTTTTTCCCCAAGACGTGCTGGCCAAATATTTTTCATTTCCCGACCAACCATTTGGGCAATCAAGTGCTGGATATCACTGTTTTTCTTTTCATGCGTAGCGATATACTCACCGTCGCGGATCACCGAAATATCATCTGAAATCCGCATAATTTCATCCATGCGATGAGAGATATAAATAACCGCACAGCCTCGCTGCTTTAATTTTTCAATAATGTTAAACAGGATCTCCGCTTCATTATCACTTAGCGAGGATGTCGGTTCATCCATAATCACGACATCCGCTGCATAGCTTAAGGCTTTAGCAATTTCTACCAGTTGCCTATGTGCCATCGACATATTGCCGACCATTTCCAGTGGGTCTAGTGGTATGCCCAGGTCCGCGAGGAGATTCTGGCAATCTGCGAGCATTTTTTTATCGTTAATGATGCCAAAACGTCGCGGTTCATTATTGGCATAAATATTTTCCGCCACGGTCATATTATTACTCAGGCTCAGTTCCTGAAAAATAATCGCAATCCCTAACTGGCGAGAATGCTGCGGATTATTAATGGTGATGGTTTCACCACGTAGTGTTATCGTTCCCTGGGTTGGCGGATAAACACCGGCCAGTATTTTCATTAATGTCGATTTACCGGCACCATTCTCGCCTAATAAAGTATGCACCCGCCCTTTACGTAAAGAGAGTGTAATATCTTTTAATGCCTGAACATGACCAAATGTCTTCGCAATATGCGAAACATCAAGAATAACATCCGTCATAATGACCTCGGTGTCACAACAAAACGCCAATAACGTTTTGTTGTGAGGTGAAGATATTTACTATTTACCTGTATAAACGCCGGGTTGTACCGGGATCATTTTTTCTACCGGTTTACCATTGAGGTGATCAACAGCGGCATCAATGGCTTTAGCCCCCATTTGATCGGGATATTGCCGAATCACGGCCGCAAACGTTTTTTCACTGTCAACAGCATCACACGCTTCTTTCATGCCGTCAAAACCAATGATTTTGATGTTGTCGTTATGCGCAGATTTTGCTGCGATAACCGCTGCCAGCGCCGCATCATCACCAAAGCCAAACAGACCATTCAGGTTGGCGTTTGCCTGCATAATGTTTTGCGCAGTCGTTAACGCTTCAGCCCGCGTAATACCAGGCTGTTCAGCAACAATTTTAATATCCGGTGTATCGCTTAACCCTTTCTTAAAACCATCAACGCGCGCAACCACCGATTGTAGTGCCGGATAAGAAATAATGGCTACAGTACCTTTACCATGCAAAAGTTTACCCATTAACTTGCCTGCTTCAACGCCTCCCGCATAGTTATCGGTCGCAACATGCGATACGACCGGAACGCCTTCCGCAGCGACGTCGACGGTGATAACGGGAATACCGGCCTTATCGGCTTTAATTATCGCTGCCTGGACGCCTTTCGAATCGACCGGAGAGACAATAATGGCATCCACTTTTTTAGTAATAAAATCCTCAACATCAGAAAGTTGTTTGTTTAAATCCTGGTTGGCAATAGAGACACTTAAATTGACATTGTCTTTTTTTGCCTCTTCTTTCATGGCATTCGCAAGATCAATATAGAATGGATGTTGTTGTGTTAATAATGACGCACCAATTTTATACTCTTTTGCCAACGAACTTTGCGAGAACAATGCCAGGCTCACCAACATAGCTGAACCAAGTAATTTAATATTTTTCATAAACAATCCTCATTGTTTTTGTAGGGTACAACGTATTAAATTTTTCCTTCACTACCACAGACGCCAATAATACGAATTACGACTTCTTTCATGGCGGCCTTTGCGGGCTGCATATAGTGACGTGGATCATTTGCCGCAGGATTGTTGTAGAAATATCCTTTTAACGCATCGGCAAACGCAATTTTCAATTCTGTCGCGACATTTACTTTACAAATACCGCGACGAATACAGTGCTGAACGTCCTGTTCCGATAAGCCCGAAGCACCATGCAACACCAGCGGAATCTCCACTCGCTGACGAATCTGTTCCAGCCGCACAAAATCCAGTCGTGGTTCATGCGCATATAAACCATGTGCTGTGCCGATTGCTACCGCCAGGGAGTCAATTTGGGTACGTTGAACAAACTCTGCAGCTGCGGCTGGTGAGGTATAAGCGGAATCTTTTTCATCCACCCGCAGATCGTCCTCCTGGCCGCCAAGACGCCCTAGCTCGGCCTCAACGCTAACATCAAAGCGATGGCAAAAGGTGGTAACTTCTTGCACTCGCGCAATGTTGTCTTCAAATGGCAAATGGGAGCCATCAATCATGACAGAACGGATCCCTGCGCGAACCTTGTTAAAAATGTCATCACTCTCTTCATGATGGTCGAGATGCAGGACTAACGGCAGGTTGTACTCGCGAGCCAGCGATTGTACTAACGAAATTAAACTTCCCACGCCACCATAACGATATGTACCGGGTGTTCCCGCCAGCATAACGGGAGAGCGAAGTTGTGCAGCGCTCTCAACAACTACCTGTAAAGTTTCAAGGTTATGAATGTTGAAAGCAGGGACGGCATATCCCTCTGACTGGGCTTTTTTCAGCATGTTTTTGCTTGAAATAATATACATCGCAGCTCCTGTTATTTGTCGTTCGCCTTACAAAATGAAGAAAGAGAATCTTCACTTTCATTTTGAAAGCAAACTAGCACAGCAAAAGCAGCAAAAAGCGTGATGCATGTCGAACATCATCAAAATAACTTACAAAAATAACTTAATTTATTTTTCACTTTGCAAGTGAAACCAATGGAAACCCTGCATAAATATGAATATATTCATTTATTTTTCAATGTATTAAGCTATTTTCGTTGCAATTTTTGACCCATGATTTTCTTTTCGAATTGTCGATATGATTGAAGGATAACTTTCAAAGAAAAATACAAGGGGCTATAGTGTTACGCATTAAAGGCCAATGAAGAGTGTTAACGTGCCGAGAAAATCGTCTAACCTACTGAAACGCAGATTAAAAATTGCAGAAATTGTTGCCGCCCAGGGTGAAATCAAAGTTGATGACTTATCTGCGCAACTTGGTGTCTCTGGCGTGACGATCCGCGGCGATCTCAGTTATCTGGAGCAACAGGGATATTTAAAGCGATCATTTGGCGGTGCTATTGCGACACCACTCTCCTCTGAACCAGAAGCGATACAACCGATCGCGCCATTGTCTCTGGCACAACAAATGGAAATAGCACGACATTGCGCACGGTTAATTCGCGATCGTGACACGCTATTTCTTGGACATGGGACAATCTGCCGTAAGATCATTCCATTGCTCAGCGAAGTGAAAAAACTGCGTCTGATCACCAACGATCCCGAACATGCGCTGCTGGCAAATCAGTTTATTGATGGCGAAATAATACTGGCTGGCAGTGAAATGCTGCGCCCCGACACCGCACTGGCCGGAAAACCGCTTGAACAGGCACTTCAGCATTTCACCATTACACATAGCATTCTGGAAATCAGCCATCTGGATGCTGATGGTACTTTAAATATCAACGTTCCCAGACTCGCCGCTGCCTGGCAGCTCTGTTTCGATCATGCCCAGAATAAGACGGTTATCGTTGCCGCCGATCCTGCGCCATCAACGGCTGCTATCGGGCATTTGCATCAGGCAGAAAATGTGATCGTCAGCCGCAGCATTAACGAACAATATCAGCAACAATTGCAGTCGGCTGATTTCGTTATCCTTTATACCAGTAATGAGTGCTTTACCTGGTCCAATCGCGAAAGGCTTCAGGAATGAGAGGGGTTTTGTGACAATAACTATCTGCGCTATGGGCGAATTGCTGGCCGAGTTTTTGTCCCGCAACCCACATCAAAAATTCACTCAGCCTGGGGAGTTTATCGGGCCATTTCCCAGCGGTGCGCCAGCAATTTTTGCTGCTCAGGTGGCAAAACTGTCCCATCGGGCCATCTTCTTTGGATGTGTTGGTAATGATGATTTTGCCCGACTCATTATAGAGCGTCTCCGTCATGAAGGTGTCATTACCGATGGGATCCATGTTATGAACAATGCCGTCACAGGTACGGCGTTCGTGAGTTATCAAAATCCCCAGCAGCGGGATTTCGTCTTTAATATCCCTAACAGCGCCTGCGGTTTGTTTACTGCCGAGCACATTGATAAGGATCTGCTTAAACAGTGTAACCATCTGCATATTGTGGGCTCATCGTTGTTCTCATTTCGCATGATCGATGTCATGCGTAAAGCAATAACGACGATCAAATCGGCTGGCGGCACCGTTTCTTTCGATCCCAATATTCGCAAAGAGATGCTGAGCATTCCTGAAATGGCGCAGGCTCTCGATTATTTGATTGAATATACGGATATTTTTATCCCCAGCGAAAGCTAACTCCCTTTCTTCGCGCGTCACAAAAATCTGTCAGAGGAACAGATTGTTAGCGATCTTCTCCACGGCGGCGTAAAACATGTGGCGATAAAACGCGCCCAGCGTGGGGCCAGCTATTACAAGCTTAAAAACGGTACATTACACGCCCAGCATGTTGCAGGTCACGATATCGAAATTATCGATCCAACGGGTGCAGGCGACTGCTTTGGCGCAACGTTTATCACTCTTTTCTTATCCGGTTTCCCGGCACACAAGGCGCTGCAATATGCAAATGCCAGTGGCGCGCTCGCCGTAATGCGGCAAGGTCCGATGGAAGGGATATCCTCACTGGCAGACATTGAAGACTTTTTGCAGCAGCACTGAACGGCAATTTTCTGTCAGATTATTTTCCCTGCCTGAAGACTTGCCGTAGAATTGCCCGTTTCTCGTATCCCCCCATGAGGAGGACCCCTTCCGTGGACACTCGTTTTGTTCAGGCCCATAAAGAGGCGCGCTGGGCGCTGGGGCTGACCCTTTTGTATCTGGCGGTATGGTTAGTAGCCGCTTACTTACCTGGCGTTGCCCCCGGTTTTACCGGCTTTCCGCGCTGGTTTGAGATGGCCTGCATCCTGACGCCGCTGCTGTTTATTGGACTGTGCTGGGCGATGGTGAAATTTATCTATCGCGATATCCCGCTGGAGGATGACGATGCAGCTTGAAGTGATTCTACCGCTGGTCGCCTATCTGGTGGTGGTGTTCGGTATCTCTGTTTATGCGATGCGTAAACGGAGCACTGGCACCTTCCTTAATGAGTATTTCCTCGGCAGCCGCTCTATGGGCGGTATTGTGCTGGCGATGACGCTCACCGCGACCTATATCAGTGCCAGTTCGTTTATCGGCGGGCCTGGAGCTGCTTATAAATACGGCCTGGGCTGGGTATTGCTAGCGATGATTCAGCTTCCTGCAGTCTGGCTTTCGCTCGGTATTCTCGGCAAGAAGTTCGCAATTCTTGCGCGCCGCTACAATGCGGTGACGCTGAACGATATGCTGTTTGCCCGCTACCAGAGTCGTCTTCTGGTATGGCTGGCGAGTTTGAGTTTGCTGGTTGCGTTCGTTGGTGCGATGACCGTGCAGTTTATCGGCGGTGCGCGCCTGCTGGAAACCGCGGCGGGTATTCCTTATGAAACCGGGCTGCTGATTTTCGGTATCAGCATTGCGTTGTATACCGCCTTTGGCGGCTTTCGCGCCAGCGTGCTGAACGACACCATGCAAGGGCTGGTGATGCTGATTGGCACCGTTGTGCTGCTTATTGGCGTGGTACATGCCGCAGGTGGTTTAAGTAATGCGGTAGACACGCTGCAAACCATCGATCCGCAACTGGTTACGCCACAAGGCGCTGACGATATTCTGTCGCCTGCCTTTATGACGTCGTTCTGGGTACTGGTGTGCTTTGGCGTTATAGGCCTGCCGCATACTGCGGTGCGCTGTATCTCTTATAAAGACAGCAAAGCCGTACATCGGGGGATCATTATCGGTACGATTGTAGTCGCAATCCTGATGTTCGGTATGCATCTGGCCGGAGCGTTAGGTCGGGCGGTGATCCCCGATCTCACCGTACCGGATCTGGTGATCCCGACGTTAATGGTAAAAGTGCTGCCACCGTTTGCCGCCGGGATCTTCCTGGCTGCACCGATGGCTGCGATCATGTCGACAATTAACGCCCAACTGCTGCAAAGTTCCGCTACGATCATTAAAGATCTCTATCTGAATATCCGTCCGGATCAAATGCAAAACGAGACGCGTCTGAAGCGGATGTCGGCGGTGATCACGTTGGTTCTCGGTGCGTTGCTGCTGCTTGCCGCCTGGAAGCCGCCAGAAATGATCATCTGGCTGAATTTGCTGGCCTTCGGTGGGCTGGAAGCCGTTTTCCTGTGGCCGCTGGTGCTGGGTCTTTACTGGGAACGTGCCAACGCCAAAGGCGCGCTAAGTGCGATGATCGTTGGCGGCGTGCTGTATGCCGTACTCGCGAAGCTGAATATTCAGTACCTGGGCTTCCACCCTATCGTGCCCTCGTTACTACTAAGTTTGCTGGCTTTCCTGGTCGGAAACCGTTTCGGTACATCCGTCCCGCAAGCTACCGTTTTGACTACTGATAAATAAAGAGTTTTGCCATGCCTTGGATCCAACTGAAACTGAACACTACCGGCGCGAACGCGGAAGATCTTAGCGATGCGCTGATGGAAGCGGGTGCCGTTTCTATCACTTTTCAGGATACCCACGATACGCCAGTATTTGAGCCGCTGCCGGGCGAAACGCGCCTGTGGGGCGACACCGATGTGATTGGTCTGTTCGACGCTGAAACCGATATGAACGACGTGGTGGCGATTCTGGAAAACCATCCGCTGCTCGGCGCGGGCTTCGCGCATAAAATCGAACAACTGGAAGATAAAGACTGGGAGCGCGAATGGATGGATAATTTCCACCCGATGCGCTTTGGTGAACGGCTGTGGATCTGCCCAAGCTGGCGTGATGTGCCGGACGAAAACGCCGTCAACGTGATGTTAGACCCAGGGCTGGCGTTTGGTACGGGTACCCATCCAACTACCTCTCTGTGCCTGCAATGGCTCGACAGCCTCGATTTAACCGGTAAAACAGTCATCGACTTTGGCTGCGGTTCCGGCATTCTGGCTATCGCGGCGCTGAAACTGGGTGCAGCAAAAGCCATTGGTATTGATATTGATCCGCAGGCGATTCAGGCCAGCCGCGACAACGCTGAACGTAATGGCGTTTCTGATCGTCTGGAACTCTACTTACCGAAAGATCAGCCAGAAGAAATGAAAGCCGACGTGGTGGTCGCTAACATCCTTGCAGGTCCATTACGTGAACTGGCACCGTTAATCAGCGTCCTGCCAGTTTCAGGCGGTTTGCTGGGCCTTTCCGGTATTCTGGCAAGCCAGGCAGAGAGCGTTTGCGAAGCTTATGCCGACAGCTTCGCTCTGGACCCGGTCGTGGAAAAAGAAGAGTGGTGCCGCATTACCGGTCGTAAGAATTAACCTTCGCATCGCCGTATGGCGACGCAGAGCGAAGTGCGAGCGATGTCACAAAAGGCACGTTAATTTGCCGATTATTTACGCAAATTTGCGTGCCAAAATTTTCATTCATAAAGAAAAATTGAGAACTTACTCAAATTTCTTTGAGTGTAAATTTTAGTCACTATTTTCTAATATGATGATTTTTATGAGTAATTATCGCGCTACGCTCATTTTAAATGCAATTCTTTGATCCATCTCAGAGGATTGGTCAAAGTTTGGCCTTTCATCTCGTGCAAAAAATGCGTAATATACGCCGCCTTGCAGTCACAGTATGGTCATTTCTTAACTCATGCGCATCGGACAATATCAGCTCAGAAATCGCCTGATCGCAGCGCCCATGGCTGGCATTACAGACAGACCTTTTCGGACGTTGTGCTACGAGATGGGAGCCGGATTGACAGTATCCGAGATGATGTCTTCTAACCCACAGGTTTGGGAAAGCGACAAATCTCGTTTACGGATGGTGCACATTGATGAACCCGGTATTCGCACCGTGCAAATTGCTGGTAGCGATCCGAAAGAAATGGCAGATGCAGCACGTATTAACGTGGAAAGCGGTGCCCAGATTATTGATATCAATATGGGTTGCCCGGCTAAAAAAGTGAATCGCAAGCTCGCAGGTTCAGCCCTCTTGCAGTACCCGGATGTCGTTAAATCGATCCTTACCGAGGTCGTCAATGCAGTGGACGTTCCTGTTACCCTGAAAATTCGCACTGGCTGGGCACCGGAACACCGTAACTGCGAAGAGATTGCCCAACTGGCTGAAGACTGTGGCATTCAGGCTCTGACCATTCATGGCCGTACACGCGCCTGTTTGTTCAATGGAGAAGCTGAGTACGACAGTATTCGGGCAGTTAAGCAGAAAGTTTCCATTCCGGTTATCGCGAATGGTGACATTACTGACCCGCTTAAAGCCAGAGCTGTGCTCGACTATACAGGGGCGGATGCCCTGATGATAGGCCGCGCAGCTCAGGGAAGACCCTGGATCTTTCGGGAAATCCAGCATTATCTGGACACTGGGGAGTTGCTGCCCCCGCTGCCTTTGGCAGAGGTTAAGCGCTTGCTTTGCGCGCACGTTCGGGAACTGCATGACTTTTATGGTCCGGCAAAAGGGTACCGAATTGCACGTAAACACGTTTCCTGGTATCTCCAGGAACACGCTCCAAATGACCAGTTTCGGCGCACATTCAACGCCATTGAGGATGCCAGCGAACAGCTGGAGGCGTTGGAGGCATACTTCGAAAATTTTGCGTAAACAGAAATAAAGAGCTGACAGAACTATGTTCGAACAACGCGTAAATTCTGACGTACTGACCGTTTCTACCGTTAACTCTCAGGATCAGGTAACCCAAAAACCCCTGCGTGACTCGGTTAAACAGGCACTGAAGAACTATTTTGCTCAACTGAATGGTCAGGATGTGAATGACCTCTATGAGCTGGTACTGGCTGAAGTAGAACAGCCCCTGTTGGACATGGTGATGCAATACACCCGTGGTAACCAGACCCGTGCTGCTCTGATGATGGGCATCAACCGTGGTACGCTGCGTAAAAAATTGAAAAAATACGGCATGAACTAATTCAGGTTTTAGCTAAATGCTTGATTAAAAAGGCGCTACTCGGCATGGGGAAGCG
Organism: Escherichia coli DSM 30083 = JCM 1649 = ATCC 11775; assembly: GCF_003697165.2. Taxonomy (GTDB): domain Bacteria; phylum Pseudomonadota; class Gammaproteobacteria; order Enterobacterales; family Enterobacteriaceae; genus Escherichia; species Escherichia coli. The sequence goes on along the minus strand of NZ_CP033092.2, from coordinate 475,544 downwards.
CCTTTTTTATAGGTGTCACAAAGGGAGTGACCATGAGAACAGGATGTGAACCGACCCGATTTGGTAATGAAGCAAAGACCATCATCCAGGGTGATGCATTAACCGAACTTAAAAAGCTCCCCGCCGAAAGTGTCGATCTGATCTTTGCCGACCCACCGTATAACATCGGTAAAAATTTTGATGGTCTGATCGAAGCCTGGAAAGAAGATCTGTTTATCGACTGGCTGTTTGAAGTGATTGCAGAGTGCCATCGCGTTCTGAAAAAGCAGGGCAGCATGTACATCATGAATAGCACGGAAAACATGCCCTTTATCGATCTCCAGTGCCGCAAGCTTTTTACCATCAAAAGTCGCATCGTCTGGTCATATGACAGTTCTGGAGTGCAGGCGAAAAAACACTACGGCTCCATGTACGAACCCATCCTGATGATGGTGAAAGACGCAAAGAACTACACGTTCAACGGTGATGCTATTCTGGTAGAAGCCAAAACCGGATCGCAGCGCGCGTTGATCAATTATCGCAAAAATCCTCCACAGCCTTACAATCATCAAAAAGTACCGGGTAACGTCTGGGATTTTCCGCGCGTGCGTTATTTGATGGATGAATATGAAAACCACCCGACGCAAAAACCGGAAGCCTTGCTGAAACGCATTATTCTCGCCTCTTCCAACCCAGGCGATATCGTTCTCGACCCGTTTGCCGGTAGCTTTACTACCGGTGCCGTAGCCGTCGCCAGCGGGCGAAAATTCATTGGTATTGAGATCAACAGCGAGTACATCAAAATGGGGCTTCGACGGCTGGATGTCGCGTCGCATTACTCTGCGGAAGAACTGGCGAAAGTGAAAAAAAGAAAGACCGGCAACCTGTCAAAACGAAGCCGGTTAAGCGAAGTTGACCCCGATCTCATTGCAAAGTAAAGGAAGTGTAAGCCTGGTTTTCAGATTATTCATTTCGTGTATATTTCCTGCCAGACTTGGTTAAACATGCACAGGCTCAGGTAATGATTCGCAAGTATTGGTGGCTCGTCGTTTTCGCTGTCTTCGTTTTTCTGTTTGATACTTTACTGATGCAGTGGATTGAACTGCTGGCAACAGAAACAGACAAATGCCGCAATATGAACTCAGTTAATCCACTAAAACTGGTTAACTGTGACGAACTGAATTTTCAGGACAGAATGTGAATTTATATGACACTTAATTCATTCGTTTTATGAATTAATTTCGTTATGTTTTCATCTGGCATGAACATTCTTAATACGTTATCGACCAGAGCGGGGGCTTGTTTATAAAGATCATAACCCGCCATATTCATTAACCAGTTTTGAACAATTCCGCTGAAGGCACCATCAATAATAATCATCACAACATCTAAATCGAGATTATTTGCTACACAACCTTGTTGCTGACACGCCTGCAATACTTCGCGGAGAGTCTGCGGATTAAAGCCCATCTTTTCGCGTATCACTCCCTCGGCCAGCATCTCATCATTAAATTCACATTTGTGATATAAGATTTTCAGCAACGCCTGCTGGCGGGGAATTTTGGCAATATATTGCAAACCGACAATCAATTTTTCACGCAATTGCTGAAACGGGTCATGCTCTAACCCAGCGGTCAAGTGATCCTGGATTAACTCCCGCAATGAAGGCTGTTGCAACCACATCTCATTAAACAGTTGAGTCTTGTTTTCGAAGTGCCAGTAGATAGCGCCACGCGTAACGTTAGCAGCGTCGGCAATGTCGTTGAGCGTCGTCTTGCTTACGCCATGCTGCGCAAACTGGGCGATGGCAGTTTCAATCAGTTCTTGCCGGGTCTTCAGGGCTTCAGCTTTGGTTCTTTTTGCCATGATTAATTATTCAGGAAATAAATATATTCGACACAGGATGAGAAAATAGCGAAGGTTAATCTATCACCTAATGTGTATTTATACGAGAGGCTAATATTGCGTTGCTATAAATCGTCAAATAAATGATATGTATTATTTACATAAAATACATTCACTTGACCTATACATATTTCAATTTACGAGATTTTAATTCTATTTCTTTCATTCCGCGTCAAAACAAAACAGTAGAATATTAATCTTTTTTTGTGTTTATGTGCCTTGAGTTGCCAGTATTCATAACTATTCCTTACATCGACGAATGATAATTTGTAGGATAGCGAACTGTATTTTTCTTTCTGCGAGTTAACGCATTGCCTTTTTGGGCAAATAACGCGCTTTTGGTTTTTTGAGGAATAGTAATGACGAAACATGCCAGGTTTTTCCTCCTGCCCTCCTTTATTCTGATCTCCGCGGCTTTAATCGCCGGTTGTAACGATAAGGGAGAAGAGAAAGCTCACGTCGGTGAACCGCAGGTTACCGTTCATATTGTGAAAACGGCCCCGTTAGAAGTTAAGACTGAATTACCAGGCCGCACCAATGCTTACCGTATAGCCGAAGTTCGCCCACAGGTTAGCGGGATCGTACTGAATCGCAATTTCACTGAAGGCAGCGATGTGCAAGCAGGCCAGTCCCTGTACCAGATCGATCCCGCGACCTATCAGGCAAGTTATGACAGCGCGAAAGGCGAACTGGCGAAAAGTGAAGCCGCCGCCGCCATCGCGCATTTGACGGTAAAACGTTACGTTCCGCTCGTGGGTACGAAATACATCAGTCAGCAGGAGTACGACCAGGCCATTGCTGATGCTCGCCAGGCCGATGCCGCCGTGATTGCCGCAAAAGCCACAGTCGAAAGCGCTCGCATCAATCTCGCTTATACCAAAGTGACTGCGCCAATTAGCGGACGTATCGGCAAATCGACCGTGACCGAAGGCGCTCTTGTCACTAATGGGCAAACGACTGAACTGGCGACTGTCCAGCAGCTCGATCCTATCTACGTTGATGTGACCCAATCCAGCAACGATTTTATGAGGCTGAAGCAATCCGTAGAGCAAGGAAATTTGCATAAGGAAAACGCCACCAGCAACGTAGAGTTGGTCATGGAGAACGGTCAAACCTATCCCCTGAAAGGTACGCTGCAATTCTCCGATGTGACCGTTGATGAAAGCACCGGCTCCATAACCCTACGTGCTGTCTTCCCTAACCCGCAACATACGCTTTTGCCGGGTATGTTTGTGCGCGCACGGATTGATGAAGGCGTCCAACCTGACGCCATTCTTATCCCGCAACAAGGCGTTAGCCGCACACCACGTGGTGATGCAACCGTGCTGATTGTTAACAATAAAAGTCAGGTTGAAGCGCGCCCTGTCGTTGCCAGTCAGGCGATTGGCGATAAATGGTTGATTAGCGAAGGTCTGAAATCTGGCGATCAAGTCATTGTCAGCGGCCTGCAAAAAGCGCGTCCGGGAGAGCAGGTTAAAGCCACTACCGATACCCCCGCAGATACTGCATCGAAGTAAGGCAATCTGACATGGCAAACTTTTTTATTCGACGACCGATATTTGCATGGGTGCTGGCCATTATTCTGATGATGGCGGGCGCACTGGCGATCCTACAATTGCCCGTCGCCCAGTATCCAACCATTGCGCCGCCTGCGGTTTCTGTTTCGGCAAACTATCCGGGTGCTGATGCGCAGACCGTGCAGGATACAGTGACGCAGGTTATCGAACAGAATATGAACGGTATCGATAACCTGATGTATATGTCCTCCACCAGCGATTCCGCCGGTAGCGTGACAATTACCCTTACCTTCCAGTCCGGGACCGATCCTGATATCGCGCAAGTACAGGTGCAGAACAAACTCCAGCTCGCCACGCCGTTGCTGCCGCAGGAGGTTCAGCAGCAGGGGATCAGTGTTGAAAAGTCCAGTAGCAGCTATTTGATGGTGGCGGGCTTTGTCTCTGATAACCCTGGCACCACACAGGACGATATCTCGGACTATGTGGCCTCTAACGTTAAAGATACGCTTAGCCGTCTGAATGGCGTCGGTGACGTACAGCTTTTCGGCGCACAGTATGCGATGCGTATCTGGCTGGACGCCGATCTGCTAAACAAATATAAACTGACACCGGTTGATGTGATTAACCAGTTGAAGGTACAGAACGATCAGATCGCTGCCGGACAGTTGGGCGGAACGCCAGCGTTACCAGGGCAACAGTTGAACGCCTCGATTATTGCTCAGACGCGGTTAAAAAATCCGGAAGAATTCGGCAAAGTGACCCTGCGCGTAAACAGTGACGGCTCGGTGGTGCGTCTGAAAGATGTCGCACGGGTTGAACTTGGCGGTGAAAACTATAACGTTATCGCTCGCATCAACGGAAAACCGGCGGCGGGCCTGGGGATTAAGCTGGCAACCGGCGCGAATGCTCTCGATACCGCGAAAGCCATTAAGGCAAAACTGGCGGAATTACAGCCATTCTTCCCGCAGGGAATGAAGGTTCTTTACCCTTATGACACCACGCCTTTCGTCCAGCTTTCTATCCAGGAAGTGGTGAAAACGCTGTTCGAAGCCATTATGCTGGTGTTCCTGGTGATGTATCTGTTCTTGCAGAACATGCGGGCAACATTGATACCCACCATTGCTGTACCTGTCGTGTTGTTAGGGACATTTGCCATACTCGCCGCTTTTGGTTACTCCATCAATACGCTAACGATGTTTGGGATGGTACTTGCCATCGGACTTCTTGTTGATGATGCGATAGTCGTTGTGGAGAACGTCGAGCGCGTAATGATGGAGGATAAACTCCCCCCCAGAGAAGCGACGGAAAAATCGATGTCGCAAATCCAGGGCGCGCTGGTAGGTATCGCGATGGTACTGTCGGCGGTATTTATTCCGATGGCATTCTTCGGTGGCTCAACAGGGGCAATTTATCGCCAGTTCTCTATCACTATTGTTTCAGCAATGGCGCTTTCAGTACTGGTTGCGCTGATTCTCACCCCCGCGTTATGTGCAACATTGCTGAAACCAGTCTCTGCCGAGCATCACGAAAATAAGGGAGGATTCTTCGGCTGGTTTAACACCACTTTCGATCATAGCGTTAATCACTACACCAATAGCGTTGGCAAAATCCTCGGTTCCACAGGGCGATATTTACTGATCTATGCGCTGATTGTTGCAGGAATGGTGGTGTTGTTTTTACGTCTTCCGTCTTCCTTCTTACCTGAAGAGGATCAGGGTGTCTTTCTGACCATGATTCAGTTACCCGCTGGCGCGACGCAAGAGCGGACGCAAAAAGTGTTGGATCAAGTGACGGATTACTATCTGAAGAACGAGAAAGCGAACGTTGAAAGTGTCTTTACAGTTAACGGCTTTAGCTTCAGCGGCCAGGCACAAAACGCCGGTATGGCCTTCGTCAGTCTGAAACCGTGGGAAGAGCGTAGTGGTGACGAAAACAGTGCGGAAGCAGTAATCCATCGTGCCAAAATGGAATTGGGCAAGATCCGCGACGGTTTTGTCATTCCATTTAATATGCCAGCCATTGTTGAACTAGGCACGGCAACGGGTTTCGACTTTGAGTTAATTGATCAGGCTGGGCTGGGTCACGATGCCCTGACCCAGGCCCGTAACCAGTTGCTTGGCATGGCGGCGCAACATCCTGCCAGCTTAGTCAGCGTGCGCCCTAATGGCCTGGAAGACACCGCGCAGTTTAAACTGGAAGTTGACCAGGAAAAGGCGCAGGCATTAGGTGTTTCACTTTCTGACATCAATCAGACCATTTCAACGGCGTTGGGTGGGACTTACGTTAACGACTTCATCGACCGTGGTCGCGTGAAAAAGGTGTATGTTCAGGCGGATGCCAAATTCCGTATGCTGCCAGAAGATGTCGATAAACTTTATGTCCGCAGCGCCAACGGCGAAATGGTGCCATTCTCTGCCTTTACCACTTCACATTGGGTGTATGGCTCTCCGCGACTGGAACGCTACAACGGTCTGCCGTCAATGGAGATTCAGGGGGAAGCCGCGCCAGGAACCAGTTCCGGCGATGCTATGGCGTTGATGGAAAACCTTGCGTCAAAATTACCGGCGGGCATTGGTTATGACTGGACGGGTATGTCATATCAGGAACGTTTATCGGGAAACCAGGCTCCCGCTCTGGTAGCAATTTCCTTTGTGGTTGTTTTCCTGTGCCTTGCTGCACTCTATGAAAGCTGGTCAATTCCTGTCTCGGTTATGTTGGTCGTGCCGTTAGGGATTGTCGGCGTGCTACTGGCGGCAACACTCTTTAATCAAAAAAATGACGTCTACTTTATGGTGGGCTTGCTAACGACAATTGGCTTGTCGGCCAAAAACGCTATTTTGATTGTTGAGTTCGCTAAAGATCTCATGGAGAAAGAGGGTAAAGGTGTTGTTGAAGCGACACTAATGGCAGTACGTATGCGTCTGCGTCCTATCCTGATGACCTCTCTCGCCTTTATTCTCGGCGTATTACCGCTGGCTATCAGTAACGGGGCCGGCAGTGGCGCGCAAAACGCAGTCGGTATCGGGGTAATGGGCGGAATGGTCTCTGCAACGTTGCTGGCAATCTTCTTCGTGCCAGTGTTCTTTGTGGTGATCCGTCGATGCTTTAAAGGATAAATCAGAAACATAAAGGCGCTTTCAGGCGCCTTTTTTATTTTCAGTGAACCCCATAAAAATTAATAAGATATTCTTCTTCTCACTCTTTAAAAACTTTCTATAGTTCCCGCTCCCTTCACTATTTTTACAATTCACATAAATTGTCATTATTCATTCCGCAAGATTTATAACCTCCAGTGATAAAATGGCATTCAGCTCGTTAATAAGAGAGTTAACTTATTAAGCGTTAGCGTTTATTACTGAGGTAACACCATGAAAAGATTAATTCCTGTGACATTGCTCACCGCATTGCTGGCGGGCTGTGCTCACGATTCGCCCTGCGTTCCGGTTTATGACGATCAGGGTCGTCTGGTTCACACCAATACCTGTATGAAAGGCACGACTCAGGATAACTGGGAAACGGCTGGGGCTATTGCCGGCGGGGCAGCAGCTGTTGCTGGCCTGACGATGGGGATCATCGCTCTGTCGAAATAACTAAACAGGGCGCGGAGCTCCGCGCTCTTTTTAACGATACAGTATCTTTCCATAAGATAAAATATTGCTATATTCTGCTGGGTAATTCCCTGCTGATTTAGCATGTTATATCACGTTATTTCGCTGCTTTCGAAATAACGCATCAATTTAACTTTCACACATCCCACCAGAAATATACTCACGCTAACAATCATTATTCTGCTTAGTAAAAAACGCGTAAATATTTTGCGCCAAAATGTGGCGCATGTTTCATTTTCGCACCATTGCGGGGCGCTGTTTTTATTATTTCCTGTCTACACTCAGCTTATTGCGACGCGAAATCGTGCGCAAAAGCTGGCACTACTTTTGCTTATAAGAGGATGGCCACAGACAGGTAAAAGACGTTTCCCAAACGTCCTATAACGATAATTTTCGCCTCACAGGAAGCATTATGAAAAAGATGATGATAGCCACACTGGCTGCCGCCAGCGTGCTGCTTGCCGTTGCAAATCAGGCGCATGCTGGCGCGACGCTTGATGCCGTTCAGAAAAAAGGTTTTGTGCAATGCGGGATCAGTGATGGATTACCTGGGTTCTCTTATGCCGATGCTGACGGTAAGTTTTCAGGTATTGATGTAGATGTTTGTCGTGGTGTTGCCGCTGCTGTATTCGGTGACGATACGAAAGTGAAATATACCCCGCTCACTGCAAAAGAACGCTTCACCGCTTTACAGTCAGGGGAGGTGGATTTGCTCTCCCGTAATACGACCTGGACTTCATCTCGCGATGCCGGGATGGGAATGGCATTTACTGGCGTCACTTATTACGACGGCATTGGCTTCCTGACGCACGATAAAGCGGGGCTAAAAAGCGCGAAAGAACTGGATGGCGCTACCGTCTGTATTCAGGCGGGGACTGATACCGAACTCAACGTCGCCGATTACTTCAAGGCAAATAATATGAAGTACACGCCAGTAACCTTCGATCGCTCAGACGAATCAGCGAAAGCTCTGGAATCAGGCCGCTGTGATACTCTGGCCTCGGATCAATCACAACTGTATGCCCTACGCATCAAATTAAGCAACCCAGCTGAATGGATTGTCTTACCGGAAGTTATCTCTAAAGAACCACTTGGGCCGGTAGTTCGTCGTGGCGATGATGAATGGTTCTCGATTGTACGCTGGACGCTTTTCGCCATGCTGAATGCTGAAGAGATGGGCATCAATTCCCAGAACGTCGATGAAAAAGCGGCTAATCCAGCAACGCCTGATATGGCACATCTGCTGGGTAAAGAAGGCGATTACGGCAAGGATCTGAAGCTGGATAATAAATGGGCCTTTAACATCATCAAACAGGTGGGTAACTACTCGGAAATTTTCGAGCGTAACGTAGGTTCAGAAAGCCCGCTGAAAATTAAACGTGGGCAAAATAATCTCTGGAATAACGGCGGTATTCAGTACGCGCCGCCCGTGCGTTAAGTCGGTGTGAGGTAACGAGCGTCGCTACGGCGGCGCTCTCTTCAGCGTTATGCTTTCCGAGGTTTCTATGTCTCATCGCCGCTCAACCGTTAAAGGCTCACTCTCTTTTGCCAACCCTACGGTTCGCGCCTGGTTATTCCAGATCCTTGCCGTTGTTGCTGTTGTCGGCATTATTGGTTGGTTATTTCACAACACTGTAACGAATCTCAGTAATCGCGGCATAACATCAGGATTTGCTTTTCTTGACCGCGGGGCCGGTTTTGGCATCGTTCAGCATTTGATTGATTATCAGCAAGGCGACACTTACGGACGCGTTTTTATTGTCGGCCTGCTCAATACGCTACTGGTTTCTGCATTGTGTATTGTGTTCGCTTCTGTTTTGGGCTTCTTTATCGGTCTGGCGAGACTTTCGGATAACTGGCTGCTACGAAAGCTTTCCACAATTTATATTGAGATCTTCCGTAATATTCCGCCATTGCTGCAAATCTTCTTCTGGTACTTTGCCGTGTTGCGCAATTTGCCCGGGCCACGCCAGGCAGTGAGCGCACTGGATTTGGTGTTTCTGAGCAATCGTGGGCTTTATATTCCGTCGCCGCAGCTGGGAGATGGGTTTCTTGCGTTTATCCTGGCTGTTGTTATAGCTATAGTCCTTTCTGTTGGGCTATTCCGCTTTAATAAAACACACCAGATAAAGACCGGACAACTGCGCCGCACCTGGCCGATTGCCGCAGTGTTGATCATTGGTTTGCCTTTACTGGCGCAATGGCTTTTTGGCGCAGCACTACACTGGGATGTCCCAGCCCTTCGAGGCTTTAATTTCCGCGGCGGGATGGTTTTAATTCCTGAACTGGCAGCCTTAACGCTAGCACTTTCGATTTATACCTCTGCATTTATCGCCGAGATTATCCGCGCAGGGATCCAGGCAGTGCCTTATGGTCAACATGAAGCGGCTCGATCACTGGGATTACCCAACCCGGTAACGCTACGCCGGGTCATTATTCCCCAGGCATTGCGGGTGATTATTCCACCGTTAACCAGCCAGTATCTCAACATCGTCAAGAACTCCTCTCTTGCCGCCGCTATTGGCTATCCCGATATGGTTTCGCTGTTTGCTGGCACCGTGCTGAACCAAACGGGGCAAGCCATCGAGACGATAGCCATGACCATGTCGGTCTATCTGATTATCAGCCTGACTATCTCGCTGCTGATGAATATCTATAACCGCCGCATCGCGATCGTTGAACGCTAAGGAGTCATGATGACAAAAGTATTGCTGTCTCATCCCCCGCGCCTGGCGAGCCATAACTCAAGCCGCGCGATGGTGTGGGTGCGAAAAAATCTGTTCTCCAGCTGGAGCAATAGCCTGCTGACTATTGGCTGCATATGGTTGATGTGGGAACTGATCCCACCGTTGCTGAACTGGGCATTTTTGCAGGCTAACTGGGTTGGCTCAACGCGTGCCGACTGCACAAAATCCGGTGCCTGTTGGGTCTTCATCCACGAACGATTTGGTCAGTTTATGTATGGACTTTACCCACACGACCAACGCTGGCGAATTAACCTGGCATTACTGATTGGCCTTGTTTCTATCGCACCAATGTTCTGGAAAATACTTCCGCATCGCAGTCGCTATATTGCGGTCTGGGCGGTGATTTACCCACTGGTTGTCTGGTGGCTGATGTATGGTGGGTTTCTTGGTCTTGATCGGGTTGAAACCCGGCAATGGGGCGGGTTGACGCTAACTTTAATTATTGCATCAGTTGGGATTGCGGGGGCGCTACCGTGGGGGATCTTACTGGCGTTAGGTCGCCGCTCCCATATGCCGATTGTGCGTATCTTATCGGTCATTTTTATCGAGTTCTGGCGCGGCGTACCGCTGATTACCGTATTGTTTATGTCTTCGGTCATGCTGCCGTTGTTTATGGCAGAAGGCACCAGTATCGACAAACTGATCCGCGCGCTGGTTGGCGTGATCCTATTTCAGTCAGCATATGTTGCGGAAGTCGTGCGAGGCGGATTGCAGGCGCTGCCTAAAGGGCAATATGAAGCGGCAGAGTCGCTGGCATTGGGTTACTGGAAAACTCAGGGGCTGGTTATTCTGCCACAGGCGTTGAAGCTGGTAATTCCTGGGCTGGTAAATACCATCATCGCACTCTTCAAAGATACCAGTCTGGTGATCATCATCGGGTTGTTCGATCTTTTCAGTAGCGTTCAGCAGGCAACCGTTGATCCCGCCTGGTTGGGTATGTCGACGGAAGGGTATGTTTTCGCCGCGCTGATCTACTGGATCTTCTGTTTCAGCATGTCACGTTATAGCCAACATCTGGAAAAACGTTTTAACACCGGGCGTACACCGCATTGAGGACACTATGAGCCAAATTTTACTGCAACCTGCTAACGCGATGATTACGCTGGAAAACGTCAATAAATGGTATGGACAATTCCATGTTTTGAAAAATATAAATTTAATCGTGCAACCGGGCGAACGGATCGTTCTGTGTGGCCCTTCAGGTTCCGGTAAATCGACAACCATTCGTTGTATTAATCATCTGGAAGAACATCAACAGGGACGGATCGTGGTAGATGGCATCGAACTTAATGAAGATATCCGCAATATTGAGCGCGTCAGGCAGGAAGTGGGAATGGTCTTTCAGCATTTCAATCTCTTCCCTCATCTGACCGTGTTGCAGAACTGTACCCTGGCACCGATTTGGGTACGCAAGATGCCAAAGAAAGAGGCTGAAGCTCTGGCGATGCATTACCTTGAGCGGGTGAGAATTGCCGAACATGCCCAGAAGTTTCCCGGACAGATTTCTGGTGGTCAGCAGCAACGTGTTGCCATAGCACGTTCGCTGTGTATGAAGCCGAAAATTATGTTGTTTGATGAGCCAACGTCGGCGCTCGATCCTGAGATGGTGAAAGAGGTGCTGGATACGATGATTGGGCTGGCGCAGTCGGGTATGACAATGTTGTGTGTAACACATGAGATGGGGTTTGCACGAACCGTCGCTGACCGGGTGATTTTTATGGATCGTGGGGAAATAGTGGAGCAAGCTGCACCTAATGAATTTTTTGCGCATCCTAAATCAGAGCGTACGAGGACATTTTTATCGCAGGTAATCCATTAATTGAATGTTAGTTCGAAAAGCAAAAAGGCCATCCTTTCGGATGGCCTTTCGCTTGATTTGATGTCTGGCAGTTCCCTACTCTCGCATGGGGAGACCCCACACTACCATCGGCGCTACGGCGTTTCACTTCTGAGTTCGGCATGGGGTCAGGTGGGACCACCGCGCTACTGCCGCCAGACAAATTCTTTTCTAATCTGCCGAACTTTAACCTAAAAAGTGGTGCTGATACCCAGAGTCGAACTGGGGACCTCACCCTTACCAAGGGTGCGCTCTACCAACTGAGCCATATCAGCACGCTAAATTTGATGCCTGGCAGTTCCCTACTCTCGCATGGGGAGACCCCACACTACCATCGGCGCTACGGCGTTTCACTTCTGAGTTCGGCATGGGGTCAGGTGGGACCACCGCGCTAAGGCCGCCAGGCAAATTCTGTTTCATTAACCCGCTTGTCGCCGGTTAATCTAATCTGTATCAGGCTGAAAATCTTTCTCTCATCCGCCAAAACATCTTCGGCGTTGTAAGGTTAAGCCTCACGGTTCATTAGTACCGGTTAGCTCAACGCATCGCTGCGCTTACACACCCGGCCTATCAACGTCGTCGTCTTCAACGTTCCTTCAGGAGACTCTAAGTCTCAGGGAGAACTCATCTCGGGGCAAGTTTCGTGCTTAGATGCTTTCAGCACTTATCTCTTCCGCATTTAGCTACCGGGCAGTGCCATTGGCATGACAACCCGAACACCAGTGATGCGTCCACTCCGGTCCTCTCGTACTAGGAGCAGCCCCCCTCAGTTCTCCAGCGCCCACGGCAGATAGGGACCGAACTGTCTCACGACGTTCTAAACCCAGCTCGCGTACCACTTTAAATGGCGAACAGCCATACCCTTGGGACCTACTTCAGCCCCAGGATGTGATGAGCCGACATCGAGGTGCCAAACACCGCCGTCGATATGAACTCTTGGGCGGTATCAGCCTGTTATCCCCGGAGTACCTTTTATCCGTTGAGCGATGGCCCTTCCATTCAGAACCACCGGATCACTATGACCTGCTTTCGCACCTGCTCGCGCCGTCACGCTCGCAGTCAAGCTGGCTTATGCCATTGCACTAACCTCCTGATGTCCGACCAGGATTAGCCAACCTTCGTGCTCCTCCGTTACTCTTTAGGAGGAGACCGCCCCAGTCAAACTACCCACCAGACACTGTCCGCAACCCGGATTACGGGCCAACGTTAGAACATCAAACATTAAAGGGTGGTATTTCAAGGTCGGCTCCATGCAGACTGGCGTCCACACTTCAAAGCCTCCCACCTATCCTACACATCAAGGCTCAATGTTCAGTGTCAAGCTATAGTAAAGGTTCACGGGGTCTTTCCGTCTTGCCGCGGGTACACTGCATCTTCACAGCGAGTTCAATTTCACTGAGTCTCGGGTGGAGACAGCCTGGCCATCATTACGCCATTCGTGCAGGTCGGAACTTACCCGACAAGGAATTTCGCTACCTTAGGACCGTTATAGTTACGGCCGCCGTTTACCGGGGCTTCGATCAAGAGCTTCGCGTTACCGCTAACCCCATCAATTAACCTTCCGGCACCGGGCAGGCGTCACACCGTATACGTCCACTTTCGTGTTTGCACAGTGCTGTGTTTTTAATAAACAGTTGCAGCCAGCTGGTATCTTCGACTGATTTCAGCTCCACGAGCAAGTCGCTTCACCTACATATCAGCGTGCCTTCTCCCGAAGTTACGGCACCATTTTGCCTAGTTCCTTCACCCGAGTTCTCTCAAGCGCCTTGGTATTCTCTACCTGACCACCTGTGTCGGTTTGGGGTACGATTTGATGTTACCTGATGCTTAGAGGCTTTTCCTGGAAGCAGGGCATTTGTCGCTTCAGCACCGTAGTGCCTCGTCATCACGCCTCAGCCTTGGTTTTCCGGATTTGCCTGGAAAACCAGCCTACACGCTTAAACCGGGACAACCGTCGCCCGGCCAACATAGCCTTCTCCGTCCCCCCTTCGCAGTAACACCAAGTACAGGAATATTAACCTGTTTCCCATCGACTACGCCTTTCGGCCTCGCCTTAGGGGTCGACTCACCCTGCCCCGATTAACGTTGGACAGGAACCCTTGGTCTTCCGGCGAGCGGGCTTTTCACCCGCTTTATCGTTACTTATGTCAGCATTCGCACTTCTGATACCTCCAGCAACCCTCACAGGCCACCTTCACAGGCTTACAGAACGCTCCCCTACCCAACAACACATAGTGTCGCTGCCGCAGCTTCGGTGCATGGTTTAGCCCCGTTACATCTTCCGCGCAGGCCGACTCGACCAGTGAGCTATTACGCTTTCTTTAAATGATGGCTGCTTCTAAGCCAACATCCTGGCTGTCTGGGCCTTCCCACATCGTTTCCCACTTAACCATGACTTTGGGACCTTAGCTGGCGGTCTGGGTTGTTTCCCTCTTCACGACGGACGTTAGCACCCGCCGTGTGTCTCCCGTGATAACATTCTCCGGTATTCGCAGTTTGCATCGGGTTGGTAAGTCGGGATGACCCCCTTGCCGAAACAGTGCTCTACCCCCGGAGATGAATTCACGAGGCGCTACCTAAATAGCTTTCGGGGAGAACCAGCTATCTCCCGGTTTGATTGGCCTTTCACCCCCAGCCACAAGTCATCCGCTAATTTTTCAACATTAGTCGGTTCGGTCCTCCAGTTAGTGTTACCCAACCTTCAACCTGCCCATGGCTAGATCACCGGGTTTCGGGTCTATACCCTGCAACTTAACGCCCAGTTAAGACTCGGTTTCCCTTCGGCTCCCCTATTCGGTTAACCTTGCTACAGAATATAAGTCGCTGACCCATTATACAAAAGGTACGCAGTCACCCCATAAAGAGGCTCCCACTGCTTGTACGTACACGGTTTCAGGTTCTTTTTCACTCCCCTCGCCGGGGTTCTTTTCGCCTTTCCCTCACGGTACTGGTTCACTATCGGTCAGTCAGGAGTATTTAGCCTTGGAGGATGGTCCCCCCATATTCAGACAGGATACCACGTGTCCCGCCCTACTCATCGAGCTCACAATATGTGCATTTTTGTGTACGGGGCTGTCACCCTGTATCGCGCGCCTTTCCAGACGCTTCCACTAACACACACACTGATTCAGGCTCTGGGCTCCTCCCCGTTCGCTCGCCGCTACTGGGGGAATCTCGGTTGATTTCTTTTCCTCGGGGTACTTAGATGTTTCAGTTCCCCCGGTTCGCCTCATTAACCTATGGATTCAGTTAATGATAGTGTGTCGAAACACACTGGGTTTCCCCATTCGGAAATCGCCGGTTATAACGGTTCATATCACCTCACCGACGCTTATCGCAGATTAGCACGTCCTTCATCGCCTCTGACTGCCAGGGCATCCACCGTGTACGCTTAGTCGCTTAACCTCACAACCCGAAGATGTTTCTTGCGATCCATCATCGTGTTGCGAAAATTTGAGAGACTCACGAACAACTTTCGTTGTTCAGTGTTTCAATTTTCAGCTTGATCCAGATTTTTAAAGAGCAAAACTTCGCAGTGAACCTTTGCAGGTACACTCTGAAGTATTTTTTATTTAATCACTACAGAGATGGTGGAGCTATGCGGGATCGAACCGCAGACCTCCTGCGTGCAAAGCAGGCGCTCTCCCAGCTGAGCTATAGCCCCATAACATGTAGTTAAAACCTCTTCAAATTTGCGATGCAAATTTGGTAGGCCTGAGTGGACTTGAACCACCGACCTCACCCTTATCAGGGGTGCGCTCTAACCACCTGAGCTACAAGCCTGTAGAGGTTTTACTGCTCATTTTCATCAGACAATCTGTGTGAGCACTTCAAAGTACGCTTCTTTAAGGTAAGGAGGTGATCCAACCGCAGGTTCCCCTACGGTTACCTTGTTACGACTTCACCCCAGTCATGAATCACAAAGTGGTAAGCGCCCTCCCGAAGGTTAAGCTACCTACTTCTTTTGCAACCCACTCCCATGGTGTGACGGGCGGTGTGTACAAGGCCCGGGAACGTATTCACCGTGGCATTCTGATCCACGATTACTAGCGATTCCGACTTCATGGAGTCGAGTTGCAGACTCCAATCCGGACTACGACGCACTTTATGAGGTCCGCTTGCTCTCGCGAGGTCGCTTCTCTTTGTATGCGCCATTGTAGCACGTGTGTAGCCCTGGTCGTAAGGGCCATGATGACTTGACGTCATCCCCACCTTCCTCCAGTTTATCACTGGCAGTCTCCTTTGAGTTCCCGGCCGGACCGCTGGCAACAAAGGATAAGGGTTGCGCTCGTTGCGGGACTTAACCCAACATTTCACAACACGAGCTGACGACAGCCATGCAGCACCTGTCTCACGGTTCCCGAAGGCACATTCTCATCTCTGAAAACTTCCGTGGATGTCAAGACCAGGTAAGGTTCTTCGCGTTGCATCGAATTAAACCACATGCTCCACCGCTTGTGCGGGCCCCCGTCAATTCATTTGAGTTTTAACCTTGCGGCCGTACTCCCCAGGCGGTCGACTTAACGCGTTAGCTCCGGAAGCCACGCCTCAAGGGCACAACCTCCAAGTCGACATCGTTTACGGCGTGGACTACCAGGGTATCTAATCCTGTTTGCTCCCCACGCTTTCGCACCTGAGCGTCAGTCTTCGTCCAGGGGGCCGCCTTCGCCACCGGTATTCCTCCAGATCTCTACGCATTTCACCGCTACACCTGGAATTCTACCCCCCTCTACGAGACTCAAGCTTGCCAGTATCAGATGCAGTTCCCAGGTTGAGCCCGGGGATTTCACATCTGACTTAACAAACCGCCTGCGTGCGCTTTACGCCCAGTAATTCCGATTAACGCTTGCACCCTCCGTATTACCGCGGCTGCTGGCACGGAGTTAGCCGGTGCTTCTTCTGCGGGTAACGTCAATGAGCAAAGGTATTAACTTTACTCCCTTCCTCCCCGCTGAAAGTACTTTACAACCCGAAGGCCTTCTTCATACACGCGGCATGGCTGCATCAGGCTTGCGCCCATTGTGCAATATTCCCCACTGCTGCCTCCCGTAGGAGTCTGGACCGTGTCTCAGTTCCAGTGTGGCTGGTCATCCTCTCAGACCAGCTAGGGATCGTCGCCTAGGTGAGCCGTTACCCCACCTACTAGCTAATCCCATCTGGGCACATCCGATGGCAAGAGGCCCTAAGGTCCCCCTCTTTGGTCTTGCGACGTTATGCGGTATTAGCTACCGTTTCCAGTAGTTATCCCCCTCCATCAGGCAGTTTCCCAGACATTACTCACCCGTCCGCCACTCGTCAGCAAAGCAGCAAGCTGCTTCCTGTTACCGTTCGACTTGCATGTGTTAGGCCTGCCGCCAGCGTTCAATCTGAGCCATGATCAAACTCTTCAATTTAAAAGTTTGATGCTCAAAGAATTAAACTTCGTAATGAATTACGTGTTCACTCCTGAGACTTGGTATTCATTTTTCGTCTTGCGACGTTAAGAATCCGTATCTTCGAGTGCCCACACAGATTGTCTGATAAATTGTTAAAGAGCAGTTGCGACGCGGCTTTCAGCTCACTGTCGCGAGGTGGCGTATATTACGCTTTCCTCTTTCAGAGTCAACCCTGAACTTCAGGATTTTTTCTCTTTGTTGTTACGACCATCTTGTGAAGTGTTTCACGTTGTCGTCTCAACGGAGGCGCATTATAGGGATCCCAATTTTTTGCACAAGTACTTTTTTGATCTTTTTTTCTGTTTGTTGCTTTTTCACCCTTTTTGCTGCATTCGCACACAAAACGGTGCTTTTTTGCATGCTAAAAGACTTGCACAAGGCCAATAATGCACCCAAAGTCATTAGTAAATCATTTATTGTTGAGGTGAGTATGTCTGATGTTTTACGCCCATACCGCGATCTTTTTCCACAAATCGGTCAGCGCGTAATGATCGACGATAGCAGCGTCGTGATTGGTGACGTTCGTTTGGCTGATGATGTGGGGATCTGGCCGCTCGTTGTGATTCGTGGAGATGTACATTATGTACAGATCGGAGCACGCACCAATATCCAGGATGGCAGTATGTTGCATGTCACTCATAAATCCTCGTACAACCCAGATGGCAACCCATTAACCATTGGCGAAGATGTCACTGTTGGTCACAAGGTGATGCTCCACGGCTGCACCATTGGCAATCGAGTTTTGGTTGGGATGGGCTCAATTTTACTTGATGGCGCAATAGTAGAAGATGATGTGATGATTGGTGCGGGTAGCCTGGTCCCACAAAATAAACGGCTGGAGAGCGGATATCTGTATCTCGGTAGCCCCGTCAAACAGATCCGCCCGTTAAGTGATGAAGAGAAGGCTGGGTTACGCTATTCCGCAAATAACTACGTGAAATGGAAGGACGAATATCTGGATCAAGGTAACCAGACCCAACCTTGATCATCTTCACTTTGTTCCTGAATTAAGTTTTCCGCTTCTTCTTCCAGGTCCCAGCGATGCTGACGAAAACTCGCTAACCACTGTTCTGGCGTATCTCCAGTAAAGCGATACGCCAGACTCTCGCCAGAGATCGCACATGTCAGTTGCATACCATTCACGAGAGCGGGAAAACATACACATCTTTTATTCTCGTCCCACTCTTCCCTATCCGGAAACTGGATGGCCTGATTCACGCTGACAATTCCTGTTGCAATAGTTTGATGACCGGTTCTACATCAGGCAGAACGCCATGCCAAAGAAGGAAGGCATGAGCCGCCTGTGCCACCAGCATTCCTAAACCATCAGCATTACGCTTTGAGCCTCGCTGCTCACACCATGCCAGAAAAGGAGTTTTTCCTTTCTGATAGAACATGTCATAGCAATAAATGCCTGGATGAATGAGCGATGACGGGATCGCCGGAATATCACCACTGATGCCACTGGATGTTGCATTAATAATGAGATCAAACTCATGACCTTCCAGTTCGTCCATACCCAACGCCTGAATACTGCCAGTGTGCGCAAACAATTTAGTCAACTCTTCTGCGCGAGATACCGTCCGATTAGTGATTGTCACCGCACAGTCCAGGGAAAGGAGTGGCAGTAGTACGCCGCGAGATGCTCCACCAGCGCCAATGAGCAGAATACGTAAACCAGGACGGATAAAAGACAGACGTTCCAGATCGCTTAACAAACCTATACCATCGGTATTGTCACCCAGCAGGCGTCCATCTTCTAACCGCTTGAGGGTATTAACAGCACCAGCCAACGCTGCCCGTTCAGTAAGCTCATCCGCTCTGGCAAAAGCCTCTTCTTTAAAAGGTACCGTCACATTCGCACCTTTACCACCAGCACTAAAGAAAGCGTTCAGTGTGTTGATGAAATCATTGATGGGTGCCAACACGCGTCCATAGGGATGTTCAATATTCAGTTGCTGAGCAAATTGCTGATGAATGAATGGCGATTTGCTGTGGGCTATCGGATTACCAAAAACAGCATAGGTTTCCATTATGTTACCCCTGTCGAAACAGTTCACCCGTCAGGGCATCGCGGATTTCTGAAGGATTTAAACGCCCCCCCGTTTCACCAGGCACAACCGGGAACGCCGCGCCAAATTGTGCGCGAACTTCGTCTACTGTTCGACAAGGTGGCAATCCACTCAAGTTGGCACTGGTAGAAACCAGCGGTTTACCATAAGCCTGGCACAAAGCAACCACCAACGGATGGTCGGTGACTCGTACAGCAAGCGAATCAAAGCGGCCCGTCAACCAGCGCGGTGTTGTCGCAGGCGCGGGAAAAACAAAGGTGACAGGACCTGGCCAGCGAGAAAATATAGTTTCACGCTGCGCGTCAGTCAGCATGGTGTCATCAATATAGGGTTTAAGCTGCTCGTAATTTGCGGCGATTAGAATCAGCCCCTTATCAACCGGACGCTGTTTTAACTCCAACAGTCGCATCACTGCTGTTTCGCTATCAGGATCGCACCCGACACCGAAAACGGCTTCCGTTGGATAGGCGATGACACGTTCTTCATTGAGGACATCTATCGCAGCTGCGATAGCGTCTCCTTGCAGGTTATTATTCACGTTATTATTCCGCCGAAATCGGCTTTCCACATTGTTTACTGGCACAAAAGTGTTTTACACCCTGCGCGGTTTTCTTTTCGATGAGTAGCGGATAATGGCACTCAGGGCATTCTCCAGCTATGGGTTTGAAGTTAATGGCAAATTGACACTCCGGGTAGCGATCACAGGAGTGAAATGTTTTGCCATAACGGGAGCGGCGCTGAACCAGATGGCCCGTCCGGCATTGGGGGCATGTAATTGCTGTTTCGTCCGGTTTATCGATAAGTTCGGTATGTTCGCATTCAGGGTAGTTACTGCAACCAATAAACATACCAAAGCGTCCCTGGCGTAATACCAGATTTGCGCCACATGCAGGGCAAACCTGCCCCTCCAGAACTTTGACAATATGTCCATCCGCTGAAGATTTCAGAGGACGGACGTAGTCACACGCCGGATACTGTGAGCATCCAAGAAACGGACCGTGTTTCCCGGATCGAATAACTAGTTCAGCCCCGCACTTTGGGCAGGACTCATTATTACGCACCGTGAACAGTGCTGATTTCGCCATAACTACTTATGCTGAATTAAAGAAATGATTAATGCAGCATACCTTCATTCACTTCAAAGAGTAATTCTTCCATTTGCTGGTACGCATTTTCGCAGCCCGGAATATTGAACAACACCATCAGGATTACCCATTTCAGGTCTTCCAGGTCGAACTCAGCGGTATCCAGCGCGAGCACTCGCTCTATCACCATTTCACGGGTTTCAAGGTTAAGCACCTGAATTTGCTCAAGGAAAAGCAGAAAACCACGACAGCTGGCATCCAGTCTTTCACACTCTTCAGGGGTATAAATACGCATGGAGAGTGGATCAGAGGCCAGTTGCATCGGTTCTGCCAGTCCTTCCTGATAATCCGCAAGCTTTTCCAGCCAAAGCAGGGCATTGTAGATATCTTCTCGATCAAATCCTGCGTCGGTAAGATCCTGTTCAAGTTTGTCTTGATCCACACGCAACTCAGCTTCTGTGTGAATATAGGTTTCAAACAAATACATTAGTACGTCGAACATGGCATGCCCTCCTCAATCGGACATAGCCGCCGGGTACAGCTGCGATCCATCCTGCTAACTCCAGTTCGAGTAGTTGAGTAACTACCTCTGGCACAGGTTGGCCGGCACGTTCAGCGACGACGTCAACAGGTGTTACCTCATCTCCTACGTTAGCCAGGAGCTCAGGAAATGGCAATGCCACGTCTTCCTGATCTGGTGAATAAAATGAATTTTCAGGGGCGTCTGGCAACCAGTGCAATCCAAATTGCAAGTTTTCCAGAATTTCTTCCGGTTCCGTCACAAGAATCGCACCTTGTTTTATTAACCAGTGAGGCCCTTCGCTTCCCGGATTCCCTATTGGACCTGGCAAAGCAAAAACTTCACGCCCCTGCTCAAGCGCACAACGTGCTGTCACCAGCGAACCACTGCGCAAAGCCGCTTCCACCACCAGTACACCTTTACTTAGACCACTGATAATGCGATTTCTTCGTGGGAAATTGTAAGCAAGGGGTGGAACATCGAGGGGAAATTCCGAGACGAGAGCACCACCTTGCTCAAGTAGACTGGCAGCCAGTGGAGCATGGCGGCGGGGATGAATGGTATTAAGTCCATTCCCCAATACAGCAATGCTAACGCCATTTACCTGTAAGGCCGCTTTATGCGCCACACCATCGATTCCACGCGCCAGTCCACTCGTAATTGTCACTCCACGCGTCGCCAGAGTTTCGCAAAATAATCGTCCCCATCGCTCGCCATACCATGAATGCGCCCGACTCCCCACTACGGCAAGCTGAAATGAATGCAACGCGTGCAGTTCTCCTTCAACAAACAGTGCGCCGGGGTAATCTGTCGTCGCCAGAAGTTGAGGAGGATAAAATTCGCTGTCCGCAGGGATTAAATGATGGTTGGGTTGCTCCAACCAACAAAGTGAGCTTTCGATACTCTTTCGCGGAAATGAAAGAAAGCGTTGTGCCTGCCGCAATGTAAGCCCTGTTTGCTGCAATACAACCGCATCAATATGCGACTGTTTTGCCAGCCAGTGAGCTATACGGACCATATCATCGCCATACAAGCTGCTGATGCTAATTAAACGCAGCCAAATTTCTGTATCAACCATCCTTATCTCCCTGCCATAAGCAGCCTTAGCAATCTTTGCGATTGGTCAGTGATGCTGTCAATCAGAGGGGGATTTGTCTAGAATAGAAGAAATAATCTTTCTAACTCCTGAACACATCTCTGGAGATTTATGTCAGTTTTGCAAGTGTTACATATTCCGGACGAGCGGCTTCGCAAAGTTGCTAAACCGGTAGAAGAAGTGAATGCAGAAATTCAGCGTATCGTCGATGATATGTTCGAGACGATGTACGCAGAAGAAGGTATTGGCCTGGCGGCAACCCAGGTTGATATCCATCAACGTATCATTGTAATTGATGTTTCGGAAAACCGTGACGAACGGCTGGTGTTAATCAATCCGGAGCTTTTAGAAAAAAGCGGCGAAACAGGCATTGAAGAAGGTTGCCTGTCGATCCCTGAACAACGTGCTTTAGTGCCACGCGCAGAGAAAGTTAAAATTCGCGCCCTGGACCGCGACGGTAAACCATTTGAACTGGAAGCAGACGGTCTGTTAGCCATCTGTATTCAGCATGAGATGGATCACCTGGTCGGCAAACTGTTTATGGATTATCTGTCACCGCTGAAACAACAACGTATTCGTCAGAAAGTTGAAAAACTGGATCGTCTGAAAGCCCGGGCTTAAGGATAAGAATTAACGTGTCAGAATCACTACGTATTATTTTTGCGGGTACACCTGACTTTGCAGCGCGTCATCTCGACGCGCTGTTGTCTTCTGGTCATAACATCGTTGGCGTGTTTACCCAGCCAGACCGACCGGCAGGACGCGGTAAAAAACTGATGCCCAGCCCGGTTAAAGTTCTGGCTGAGGACAAAGGTCTGCCCGTTTTTCAACCTGTTTCCCTGCGTCCACAAGAAAACCAGCAACTGGTCGCCGATCTGCAGGCTGATGTTATGGTCGTCGTCGCCTATGGTTTAATTCTGCCTAAAGCTGTGCTGGAGATGCCGCGTCTTGGCTGTATCAACGTTCATGGTTCACTGCTGCCACGCTGGCGCGGTGCTGCACCAATCCAACGCTCACTATGGGCGGGTGATGCAGAAACTGGTGTGACCATTATGCAAATGGATGTTGGTTTAGACACCGGTGACATGCTTTATAAGCTCTCCTGCCCGATTACTGCAGAAGATACCAGTGGTACGCTGTACGACAAACTGGCAGAGCTTGGCCCACAAGGGCTTATTACTACGTTGAAACAACTGGCAGACGGCACGGCGAAACCAGAAGTTCAGGACGAAACTCTTGTCACTTACGCCGAAAAGTTGAGTAAAGAAGAAGCGCGTATTGACTGGTCACTTTCGGCAGCACAGCTTGAACGTTGCATTCGCGCTTTCAATCCATGGCCAATGAGCTGGCTGGAAATTGAAGGGCAGCCGGTTAAAGTCTGGAAAGCATCTGTCATCGATACGACAACAAAGGCTGCGCCAGGAACAATCCTTGAAGCCAATAAACAAGGCATTCAGGTAGCGACAGGTGATGGCATCCTGAATCTGCTCTCAATGCAACCTGCAGGTAAGAAAGCGATGAGCGTGCAAGACCTCCTGAATTCTCGTCGGGAATGGTTTGTACCGGGCAACCGTCTGGCCTGATAGTCCACTCTTCTAAGCCCGGTCTTACCGGGCATCTTTATATTTATACTTATGAAAAAACAACGTAATTTACGTAGCATGGCGGCCCAGGCCATTGAACAAGTCGTTGAGCAAGGGCAATCACTGAGCAACATTCTGCCACCGCTCCAGCAAAAAGTTTCCGATAAAGATAAAGCTCTTCTCCAGGAGTTATGCTTTGGCGTACTGCGTACGCTCTCACAGTTAGACTGGCTGATTAATAAGCTAATGGCCCGTCCGATGACAGGCAAACAGCGTACTGTTCATTACCTGATTATGGTTGGTTTGTATCAACTGCTTTATACCCGCATTCCACCTCATGCCGCGCTGGCTGAAACGGTTGAAGGCGCAGTTGCAATTAAGCGCCCGCAACTTAAGGGATTGATTAACGGTGTATTACGTCAGTTCCAGCGTCAGCAAGATGAGTTATTAGCCGAGTTTAATGCCAGTGATGCACGTTATCTGCATCCTTCCTGGTTGCTGAAGCGTCTGCAAAAGGCGTATCCCGAGCAGTGGCAATCCATCGTCGAAGCCAATAACCAGCGTCCGCCAATGTGGCTGCGCGTTAATCGTACGCATCATTCCCGCGACAGCTGGCTTGCATTGCTGGATGAAGCAGGAATGAAAGGTTTCCCGCATGCGGATTACCCTGATGCTGTACAGCTGGAAACACCTGCACCTGTTCATGCGCTACCCGGTTTTGAAGAAGGATGGGTTACCGTTCAGGATGCTTCAGCACAAGGTTGCATGACCTGGCTTGCTCCACAAAATGGTGAACACATTCTGGATCTTTGCGCCGCCCCAGGCGGTAAAACAACGCATATTCTTGAGGTTGCTCCAGAGGCGCAAGTTCTGGCGGTCGATATTGATGAGCAGCGCCTCTCTCGCGTTTACGACAATTTAAAACGCCTTGGTATGAAGGCAACCGTAAAACAAGGTGATGGCCGTTACCCTTCCCAATGGTGTGGTGAGCAACAGTTCGATCGCATTTTATTAGATGCACCTTGTTCGGCAACTGGTGTAATTCGTCGCCATCCGGATATTAAATGGTTACGCCGCGATCGCGATATCCCAGAACTCGCGCAGTTGCAGTCTGAAATTCTCGACGCCATCTGGTCGCATTTAAAATCCGGAGGAACCCTGGTCTATGCCACCTGTTCGATGTTACCGGAAGAGAATAGCCTGCAGATTAAAGCCTTTTTGCAACGTACCGCTGATGCCGAACTTTGCGAAACAGGAACACCAGAGCAACCGGGTAAACAAAATTTGCCCGGTGCCGAAGAGGGCGACGGCTTCTTTTACGCTAAGCTAATCAAAAAGTGATGAGATAACGGGTCGCGACTGATGAAAATTATCATTCTGGGTGCCGGCCAGGTTGGCGGCACACTGGCGGAAAACCTGGTTGGCGAGAACAACGATATTACTGTTGTCGATACCAACGGTGAGCGTCTGCGGACCTTACAGGATAAATTTGACCTGCGAGTCGTGCAGGGGCATGGCTCTCATCCACGCGTATTGCGGGAGGCAGGTGCCGACGACGCCGATATGCTGGTTGCTGTAACCAGTTCAGATGAAACCAATATGGTTGCCTGCCAGGTAGCCTACTCACTTTTCAACACCCCTAATCGCATCGCTCGTATCCGCTCACCAGACTACGTGCGCGATGCCGATAAGCTATTTCATTCAGATGCTGTTCCGATTGATCATCTGATCGCACCAGAGCAGTTGGTTATCGATAATATTTACCGACTGATTGAGTATCCCGGCGCATTGCAGGTGGTGAACTTCGCTGAGGGTAAAGTCAGCCTGGCTGTGGTTAAAGCCTATTATGGCGGCCCGCTGATTGGTAATGCACTTTCGACCATGCGCGAACATATGCCACATATCGATACTCGTGTGGCAGCAATTTTCCGCCACGATCGCCCCATTCGTCCGCAAGGTTCGACCATTGTTGAAGCTGGTGATGAAGTGTTCTTTATTGCCGCTTCACAGCATATCCGCGCGGTGATGAGTGAATTACAGCGACTGGAAAAACCGTATAAGCGGATCATGCTGGTTGGTGGCGGTAATATCGGTGCAGGGCTGGCGCGTCGTCTGGAAAAAGATTACAGCGTTAAACTCATCGAACGTAATCAGCAGCGCGCTGCCGAACTGGCGGAAAAGTTGCAGAATACGATCGTCTTTTTTGGTGATGCGTCGGATCAAGAACTGCTGGCCGAAGAACATATCGATCAAGTTGATCTGTTTATTGCCGTCACCAACGATGACGAGGCCAATATCATGTCCGCCATGCTTGCCAAACGTATGGGTGCGAAAAAGGTGATGGTATTGATCCAACGTCGCGCTTATGTGGATCTGGTTCAGGGGAGCGTGATCGATATTGCGATTTCACCACAACAAGCAACTATTTCTGCGTTGCTTAGCCATGTGCGAAAAGCAGATATTGTTGGTGTTTCCTCATTACGCCGCGGCGTAGCAGAAGCTATTGAAGCCGTTGCTCACGGTGATGAAAGCACCTCACGCGTTGTCGGCAGAGTCATTGACGAAATCAAGCTACCGCCAGGAACGATTATTGGAGCGGTGGTACGTGGAAACGATGTGATGATTGCCAATGACAATCTGCGCATTGAGCAAGGCGATCACGTAATTATGTTCCTCACAGATAAAAAGTTTATTACCGACGTCGAAAGACTCTTCCAGCCAAGTCCTTTCTTCTTGTAATTAATAAGGCGTCTAATGACGCCTTATTATTTCCCTTTGATTATTAAGGATTAATTAAATCCATTCCTGGCAGGAAAATGGCTTAACATTTGTTAGACTTATGGTTGTCGGCTTCATAGGGAGAATAACATGAGCATTATTAAAGAATTTCGCGAATTTGCGATGCGCGGGAACGTGGTGGATTTGGCAGTGGGTGTCATTATCGGAGCGGCATTCGGGAAGATTGTATCTTCACTGGTTGCCGATATCATCATGCCACCTCTGGGCTTATTAATTGGCGGGATCGACTTTAAACAGTTTGCTGTCACGCTACGCGAGGCCCAAGGGGATATCCCTGCTGTTGTGATGCATTACGGTGTCTTCATTCAAAACGTCTTTGATTTTCTGATAGTAGCCTTTGCCATCTTTATGGCGATTAAGCTAATCAACAAACTGAATCGGAAAAAAGAAGAACCAGCAGCAGCAACACCTGCACCAACTAAAGAAGAAGTATTACTGACAGAAATTCGTGATTTGCTGAAAGAGCAGAATAACCGCTCTTAACAAGCGTCTGAAAGCAGAAGGCCAGTGGTAAAAAAGTGATTTACTTTCTTGCCACTGGCCTCCCAGTTCCCCCGATTGCCATGTTTTCCTTTTCGCATGTAACTGCCTTTCCCTTTCTTATTTTTCTCTACTCGCTGTCGGAATAAGGGATCATGTAGTAATGCTTCTATCGCATTATCCTTTATCTGCCCTTTAGTATGCTGATATCGGCTCATAAAAACTCCAGTTGGTTATTTAACGGCGCGAGTGTAATCCTGCCAGTGCAAAAAATCAACAGCCACTCTTAACGCCACTCGCCCCTTGTTCAAGAGCTTCAAGAATCGAGCAATAAACACTGCTATGGGCGGTCCCACAACAGGTATCATTAAGGCGTTGCAAGGAACGCTGCATACTCTGCAACTCGGCTATACGAGCTTCGACTTCCTGCAATCGTTCCTGCACAATGCCTTTTGACTCCTGACAGGTATGGTGTTCCGGATCGATACGGATCGACAGCAACTCGCGGATCGACTCCAGACTGAAACCTAGTTGTCTGGCATGGCGGATAAATTTCAATCGCTGGAGATCGCTTTCGGTATACAGGCGAAACCCACCTTCGGTGCGTACTTCATGCTCCATCATCTGCTGCTTTTCGTAATAACGAATCGTGTCGGGTGTTACTTCCGCCATTTTTGCCAGCTCACCAATGCGATACATACATACTCCACTAGTTATCGTTGATTTTGTTCAACAACTTGTCAGCATAATCGCCGCGTAAAAAATCGGTACTCAATCCAGCTTGTCGCAGCTTCAATTCCAGTAATGACAATCGACGACTAACCTCTTGATATTGCGGATCATCATGACGGATACCTTTGAGAATATCCAGAAGCTGTATTGCTTCCCTCCTATGCTCAAGTTCTGGCGGTAAGCAACCAGCATTCTTCAGCAAGCGATACCCCGCACGTAATTCCGGTGGCACATGAGAATCATCATCCAGTATCAATGGTTCGCCGCTACCTACCAGGTTATCAAACTCACCTTTCGCTTGCGCTTCTGCTATATGACGCTCTGCCCACTGGTCAAGTAACCACATAAATACTCCAGGGGATGAATAAAAAGAGTACAGCTATTGTAGATAAGTGGGGATGCTACGGGTATAAAAAAACCCGCCGGGGCGGGTTTTTTTACGTTGCTTCAGATTACTCTGCAGCAGCTTCTGCTTTCTCTGAACGATCAACCAGCTCGATGTAAGCCATCGGCGCATTGTCGCCTGCACGGAAGCCACACTTCAGAATACGAGTGTAACCACCGGCACGGCTCGCGAAACGCGGGCCCAGTTCGTTAAACAGTTTTGCCACGATCTCGTTATCACGAGTACGGGCGAATGCCAGACGACGATTAGCAACGCTATCAGTCTTGGCAAGAGTAATCAGCGGCTCAACTACGCGGCGCAGCTCTTTCGCTTTAGGCAGAGTCGTCTTGATGATTTCATGACGAACCAGTGAACCTGCCATATTGCGGAACATAGCCTGGCGATGGCTGCTGTTGCGGTTCAGTTGACGACCACTCTTACGATGGCGCATGACCTTATCCTTCTCAGTAAAACCTTAACCTGTGATCCGGTTACTCGTCAGCGATGCTTGCCGGTGGCCAGTTTTCCAGGCGCATGCCCAGAGACAGTCCACGGGAAGCCAGCACGTCTTTAATCTCAGTAAGAGATTTTTTACCAAGGTTAGGCGTTTTAAGGAGCTCAACCTCGGTACGCTGTACCAGATCACCGATATAGTGGATAGCTTCTGCTTTAAGGCAGTTAGCAGAGCGGACAGTCAATTCCAGATCGTCAACAGGGCGCAGCAGGATCGGATCGAACTCTGGTTTCTCTTCTTTCACTTCAGGCTGACGTACATCACGTAAGTCAACGAAAGCTTCCAGTTGTTCAGCCAGAATGGTTGCCGCACGACGAATCGCCTCTTCAGGATCGATTGTGCCGTTGGTTTCCATTTCGATGACCAGCTTGTCCAGGTCGGTACGCTGTTCTACACGCGCTGCTTCAACATTGTAGGCAATACGCTCCACAGGGCTGTAGCATGCGTCGACCAGCAGACGGCCGATTGGGCGCTCATCTTCTTCCGAATGAATTCGGGTAGAAGCCGGCACATAACCACGACCGCGCTGAACTTTGATACGCATGCTAATAGACGCGTTCTCATCGGTCAGGTGGCAGATCACGTGCTGCGGCTTGACGATTTCGACATCACCGTCGTGGGTGATATCGGCTGCAGTCACAGGGCCAATGCCAGATTTATTCAAGGTAAGAATAACTTCATCTTTGCCCTGAACTCTCACCGCCAGCCCTTTCAGGTTGAGCAGGATTTCCAGGATATCTTCCTGAACGCCTTCTTTGGTGCTGTACTCATGTAGTACACCATCAATCTCAACCTCGGTCACCGCGCAACCCGGCATCGATGAGAGCAGAATACGGCGCAGTGCGTTACCCAGAGTATGGCCAAAGCCACGCTCTAAAGGCTCAAGGGTCACCTTGGCGTGCGTCGAACTCACTTGCTCGATATCAACCAGGCGCGGTTTTAGAAACTCTGTCACAGAACCCTGCATTGTGTCCTCTCTTTGGTACTAAGCTTTACTTGGAGTAAAGCTCGACGATCAGGTGTTCGTTAATGTCCGCAGACAGATCAGAACGCTCCGGCTTACGCTTAAACGTACCTTCCATCTTGCCAGCATCAACTTCCAGCCAGGTTGGCTTTTCACGCTGCTCAGCCAGCTCCAGAGCGGCTTTCACGCGAGACTGCTTCTTCGCTTTCTCACGAATGCTTACAACGTCATTCGGACTAACCTGATAAGAAGCGATGTTAACAACACGACCGTTTACCATAATTGCTTTATGGCTAACCAGCTGACGTGCTTCTGCACGAGTGGCACCGAAGCCCATACGGTATACAACGTTGTCCAGACGACCTTCCAGCAGAGCCAACAGGTTTTCACCGGTGTTGCCTTTCAGACGTGCTGCTTCTTTGTAGTAGTTACGGAACTGACGCTCCAGCACACCATAGATACGGCGAACTTTTTGCTTTTCACGCAACTGCACACCATAGTCAGACAGACGCGGTTTACGCGCACCGTGCTGGCCAGGAGCTTGTTCAATTTTACACTTGGTATCGATCGCGCGAACGCCAGACTTAAGGAATAAGTCGGTGCCCTCACGACGGCTCAGCTTGAGCTTAGGACCCAAATATCTTGCCATTTTCTTTCTCCAACAAACCTGGAAAACGAGGCGTTATACGCGACGTTTTTTCGGCGGACGACAACCGTTATGAGGGATCGGAGTCACATCAGTAATGTTAGTGATGCGGAAACCTGCGGCGTTCAGAGCACGAATAGTAGATTCGCGGCCTGGACCCGGACCTTTAACCATAACTTCCAGATTCTTGATGCCGTATTCTTTCACGGCGTCAGCGCAACGCTCTGCTGCAACCTGTGCTGCAAACGGAGTGGATTTGCGAGAACCACGGAAACCGGAACCACCGGCTGTTGCCCAACCCAACGCGTTACCCTGACGATCAGTGATAGTCACGATGGTGTTGTTGAAAGAAGCATGGATATGAGCCACGCCGTCAGAGACTTGTTTTCTTACACGTTTACGTGCACGAATTGGTGCCTTTGCCATTATTCAATCACCCCGATTATTTCTTGATCGGTTTGCGCGGACCCTTACGGGTACGTGCGTTGGTCTTGGTACGCTGACCGCGAACCGGGAGACCACGACGATGACGCAAACCGCGATAGCAACCAAGATCCATCAGGCGCTTGATGCTCATGCTGATTTCACGGCGCAGATCACCTTCAACGACAAATTTGGCAACTTCGTCACGCAGCGTGTCGATTTGTCCTTCAGACAGCTCACTGATCTTAACATCTTCAGCGATACCCGCTGCAGCCAGGATGGCTTTAGAACGGGTCTTGCCGACGCCATAAATCGAAGTTAATGCGATTACGGCATGCTTATGATCAGGAATGTTAATGCCTGCTATACGGGCCACTATGCACTCCTACTATTTAATATGTACGTTCCATGCTGAAAAGCCCGTTTTCAGGATACTCAAATGGAAACGCACAGACATACAAAAGATTGGCTGGCTAATCTAGCCAGCTCAACCCAACTTTGCAAGAAAAATATGCGAAAAAATCAGCCTTGGCGCTGTTTATGCTTCGGCTCGGCACTGCAAATCACACGGATGACACCATCACGCTTAACGATTTTGCAGTTACGGCATAATTTCTTGACGGAAGCACGAACTTTCATTTTTACTCTCCGTAACTTCTCGGGCGACCAATTATCGGCCGTAGCCTTTCAGGTTCGCCTTCTTCAATGCAGACTCATACTGACTGGACATCATCAGAGTTTGCACTTGAGCCATAAAGTCCATAATCACGACAACAACGATAAGCAGTGAGGTCCCACCGAAGTAGAACGGTACTTTCATTGCATCACGCATGAACTCCGGGATCAGGCAGATAAAGGTAATGTACAGCGCACCAACCAAGGTCAGGCGGGTCATTACTTTATCGATATACTTCGCCGTTTGCTCTCCCGGACGAATTCCTGGTACAAATGCACCGGACTTCTTCAGGTTATCTGCTGTTTCACGCGGGTTGAAAACCAACGCCGTGTAGAAGAAACAGAAGAAGATGATTGCAGACGCATAGAGTAACACATAAAGCGGTTGCCCAGGCTGCAAATACAGCGAAATTGTTGTCAGCCAGTTCCAACCAGTACCGCCCCCGAACCATGACGCGATGGTCGCCGGGAACAGAATAATACTGGAAGCGAAGATTGCCGGGATTACCCCCGCCATATTCACTTTCAGCGGTAAATGTGTGCTCTGTGCAGCATAGACACGACGACCTTGCTGACGTTTCGCGTAGTTTACCACAATGCGGCGTTGACCACGCTCAACAAATACAACAAAGAACGTCACTGCAAATACTAATACTGCAACCAACAGCAACACGAGGAAGTGCAGGTCGCCTTGACGCGCTTGCTCGATAGTATGGGCAATGGCTGGCGGGAGTCCCGCGACAATACCGGCGAAGATAATGATTGAAATACCGTTGCCGATACCTCGTTCAGTGATCTGTTCGCCCAACCACATCAGGAACATGGTTCCTGTGACCAGACTTACAACAGCGGTGAAGTAGAATGCAAAGCCCGGGTTAATGACCAGGCCTTGCATACCAGGCATATTCGGCAGACCGGTAGCAATACCGATCGACTGGAATATTGCCAGCACCAGAGTACCGTAGCGGGTGTACTGGCTGATCTTACGACGACCAGACTCCCCTTCTTTCTTAATTTCTGCCAACGTTGGATGAACCACCGTCAGTAGCTGGATAATGATCGACGCCGAAATATACGGCATGATCCCCAGAGCAAAGATAGAAGCACGGCTGAGAGCACCACCAGAGAACATGTTAAACATCTCAATGATGGTGCCTCGCTGTTGCTCAAGCAGTTTGGCAAGTACAGCGGCATCAATACCAGGGATCGGAATAAAAGAGCCAATACGGAACACAATCAGCGCACCGATAACAAACAGCAGTCTGCGTTTCAGCTCGCCTAAGCCACCTTTGGCACTTTGAAAATCTAATCCCGGTTGTTTAGCCATCTGCTACTTATTCCTCGATTTTACCGCCAGCAGCTTCGATAGCAGCACGAGCGCCTTTAGTAACACGCAGGCCACGAACAGTTACCGGAGTCGTTACTTCGCCAGCCAGGATCACTTTCGCGAACTCGATCTGGATACCGATAATGTTAGCCGCTTTCAGCGTGTTCAGGTCTACAACACCGCCTTCTACTTTAGCCAGGTCAGACAGACGAACTTCGGCTGTAATCGCTGCTTTACGAGAAGTGAAGCCGAATTTCGGCAGACGACGGTACAGAGGCATCTGACCACCCTCGAAACCGCGACGTACGCCACCGCCAGAACGAGATTTCTGACCTTTGTGACCACGACCACCGGTTTTACCGAGGCCAGAACCGATACCACGACCCAGGCGTTTACCCGCCTTTTTGGAGCCTTCGGCCGGAGACAGAGTATTTAAACGCATCTCTTACTCCTCAACTTTAACCATGAAGGAAACCGCGTTGATCATACCGCGAATAGCAGGAGTATCCTCGCGCTCTACGGTGTGACCAATACGACGCAGACCCAGGCCAAGCAGCGTTGCCTTGTGTTTCGGCAGACGACCGATTGCACTGCGGGTTTGAGTAATTTTAATAGTCTTTGCCATGGTTTATTTCCCCAGAATTTCTTCAACGGATTTACCACGCTTGGCAGCGACCATTTCTGGAGAATTCATATTTTCCAGGCCATCGATAGTTGCACGAACCACGTTAATCGGGTTGGTGGAACCATACGCTTTAGCCAGAACGTTATGAACCCCAGCGACTTCCAGAACGGCGCGCATTGCACCACCGGCGATGATACCGGTACCTTCGGAAGCCGGCTGCATGAATACGCGAGAACCCGTATGAACACCTTTAACAGGGTGTTGCAGAGTACCGTTATTCAGCGCGACGTTAATCATATTGCGACGGGCTTTTTCCATCGCTTTCTGGATCGCTGCTGGAACTTCACGCGCTTTACCGTAACCAAAACCAACGCGACCGTTACCATCGCCAACTACAGTCAGAGCTGTGAAGGAGAAAATACGACCACCTTTAACGGTTTTAGATACGCGGTTTACCGCGATCAGCTTTTCCTGCAGTTCGCCAGCTTGTTTTTCGATGTGAGCCATCTTACACCTCTACCTTAGAACTGAAGGCCAGCTTCACGGGCAGCATCTGCCAGTGCCTGGACACGACCATGATATTGGAACCCGGAACGGTCAAAGGATACATCTTTGATGCCTTTTTCCAGAGCGCGTTCAGCGACAGCTTTACCCACAGCTGCAGCCGCGTCTTTGTTACCGGTGTACTTCAGTTGTTCAGCGATAGCTTTTTCTACAGTAGAAGCAGCTACCAGAACTTCAGAACCGTTCGGTGCAATTACCTGTGCGTAAATGTGACGCGGGGTACGATGTACCACCAGGCGAGTTGCGCCCAGCTCCTGGAGCTTGCGGCGTGCGCGGGTCGCACGACGGATACGAGCAGATTTCTTATCCATAGTGTTACCTTACTTCTTCTTAGCCTCTTTGGTACGCACGACTTCGTCGGCGTAACGAACACCCTTGCCTTTATAAGGCTCAGGACGACGGTAGGCGCGCAGATCCGCTGCAACCTGGCCGATCACCTGCTTATCAGCGCCTTTCAGCACGATTTCAGTCTGAGTCGGACATTCAGCAGTGATACCCGCAGGCAGCTGATGGTCAACAGGATGAGAGAAACCCAGAGACAGGTTAATCACATTGCCTTTAACCGCTGCACGGTAACCTACACCAACCAGCTGCAGCTTCTTAGTGAAGCCTTCGGTAACACCGATAACCATTGAGTTCAGCAGGGCACGCGCGGTACCAGCCTGTGCCCAACCGTCTGCGTAACCATCACGCGGACCGAAGGTCAGGGTATTATCTGCATGTTTAACTTCAACAGCATCGTTGAGAGTACGAGTCAGCTCGCCGTTTTTACCTTTGATCGTAATAACCTGACCGTTGATTTTTACGTCAACGCCGGCAGGAACAACGACCGGTGCTTTAGCAACACGAGACATTTTTTCCTCCGATTAGGCTACGTAGCAGATAATTTCGCCACCAAGACCAGCCTGGCGCGCTGCACGATCAGTCATAACACCTTTAGAGGTAGAAACAACTGCGATACCCAGACCCGCCATAACTTTCGGCAGCTCATCTTTACGTTTATAGATGCGCAGACCTGGGCGGCTGACACGCTGAATGCTTTCTACAACAGCTTTGCCCTGGAAATACTTCAGAGTAAGTTCCAGTTCAGGCTTGGTGTCGCCTTCAACTTTAAAATCTTCAATAAAACCTTCTTCCTTCAGCACGTTGGCGATTGCCACTTTCAGCTTGGAGGAAGGCATGGTGACCGCAGCTTTGTTCGCGGCCTGACCGTTACGGATACGGGTCAGCATATCCGCGATCGGATCTTGCATGCTCATCTGTCTTTACTCCCGTGATTCAATTGGTGACAATTACCAGCTAGCCTTTTTCAGACCCGGGATTTCACCGCGCATAGCGGCTTCACGGACCTTAATACGGCTCAACCCGAACTTCCGCAGGAAACCATGCGGACGACCTGTTTGACGGCAGCGGTTACGCTGACGAGACGGGCTGGAATCACGCGGCAGAGTCTGCAGCTTGAGAACAGCGTTCCAACGATCTTCGTCGGAAGCGTTCACATCAGAGATGATCGCTTTCAGTTCAGCGCGTTTCGCGAAGTATTTATCAGCTAAAGCTACGCGTTTTACTTCGCGTGCTTTCATTGATTGCTTAGCCATTTAGTAACCCTACCTTACTTGCGGAACGGGAAGTCAAAGGCAGCCAGCAGAGCGCGGCCTTCTTCGTCAGATTTCGCAGTAGTGGTAATGGTAATATCCAAACCACGAACGCGGTCGACTTTATCGTAGTCGATTTCTGGGAAGATGATCTGCTCACGGACACCCATGCTGTAGTTACCACGACCGTCGAAAGACTTAGCGGACAGGCCACGGAAGTCACGGATACGAGGTACAGCAATAGTGATCAGGCGCTCAAAGAACTCCCACATGCGTTCGCCACGCAGAGTTACTTTACAGCCGATCGGATAGCCCTGACGGATTTTGAAGCCTGCAACAGATTTGCGTGCTTTGGTGATCAGCGGTTTTTGACCGGAGATTGCTGCCAGGTCTGCTGCTGCGTTATCCAGCAGTTTTTTGTCAGCGATCGCTTCACCAACACCCATGTTCAGGGTGATCTTCTCGACCCGAGGGACTTGCATGACAGAATTGTAGTTAAACTCAGTCATGAGTTTTTTAACTACTTCGTCTTTGTAGTAATCATGCAGTTTCGCCATCGTACTACTCCAAATTACTTGATAGTTTCGCTGTTAGACTTGAAGAAACGGACTTTTTTACCGTCTTCGAATCTAAAGCCTACACGGTCAGCCTTGCCGGTTGTCGCATTGAAGATTGCTACGTTGGAAACCTGAATAGCGGCTTCTTTTTCAACGATGCCACCCGGTTGGTTCAGGGCCGGAACCGGCTTCTGATGTTTCTTAACCAGGTTGATACCTTCAACAATGACCTTGCCGGAAGACAGGACATTCTTAACTTTACCGCGTTTACCTTTATCTTTACCGGTTAACACGATAACTTCGTCATCACGACGGATTTTCGCTGCCATGATTCGCTCCTTAGAGTACTTCTGGTGCCAGAGAGATAATTTTCATGAACTTCTCACTACGAAGCTCACGAGTTACCGGCCCAAAAATACGCGTACCGATAGGCTGCTCGCTGTTGTTGTTCAGAAGAACACAAGCATTACCATCGAAGCGAATGACAGAACCGTCCGGGCGACGAACACCCTTCTTGGTGCGCACCACTACCGCCTTCAGCACATCACCTTTTTTGACCTTACCACGCGGAATTGCTTCTTTGATGGTGATCTTGATGATGTCGCCTACGCCTGCGTAGCGACGGTGCGAGCCACCCAGAACCTTGATACACATTACGCGACGTGCACCGGAGTTGTCGGCGACGTTCAGCATAGTCTGTTCTTGGATCATTTTAGTGCTCCGCTAATGTCAACTACTACTGAGACCCGAAAATCAGGTCGTTAAAAATCCCCATATCGAGGGCGCGGCATTATAACACCGCTTCAAGGATATGGGTAGAAAAAATAAACGGCTCATTTCTGAGCCGTTTATTCGTATCGAGAGAGTGTACTGTATTACAGAACCGCTTTCTCTACAACGCGAACCAGCGTCCAGGATTTAGTCTTGGACAGCGGACGGCATTCGCGGATTTCAACCACGTCACCGATACCGCATTCGTTGTTCTCGTCATGTACGTGCAGTTTGGTCGTACGCTTGATGAATTTACCGTAGATCGGGTGTTTCACAAAACGTTCGATAGCAACAACAATGGATTTCTCCATTTTGTCGCTAACAACGCGACCTTGCAGAGTACGGATTTTATCGGTCATTACGCACCCGCCTTCTCGTTCAGTAAAGTCTTAACGCGTGCGACATCGCGACGCACTTGCTTCAACAGGTGAGACTGTTGCAGCTGGCCACTTGCAGCCTGCATACGCAGGTTGAACTGCTCACGCAGCAGGTTCAGCAGCTCGGTGTTCAGCTCTTCAACGCTCTTCTCACGCAGCTCTTTTGCTTTCATTACATCACCGTCTTAGTTACAAAGGTGGTTTTAATCGGCAGTTTCGCTGCTGCCAGCTTGAATGCTTCACGGGCCAGCTCTTCCGGAACACCGTCCATTTCATACAGGACTTTACCCGGCTGAATCAAGGCAACCCAATACTCCACGTTACCTTTACCTTTACCCATACGCACTGCCAGCGGCTTTTCAGTGATCGGTTTGTCCGGGAACACACGGATCCAGATCTTACCTTGACGCTTAACTGCACGGGTCATAGCACGACGTGCTGCTTCGATCTGACGTGCAGTCAGACGACCACGGCCAACAGCTTTCAGACCGAAGCTGCCGAAGCTAACATCCGTACCCTGCGCCAGACCGCGGTTACGGCCTTTGTGCATTTTACGGAATTTTGTACGCTTTGGTTGTAACATCAGCGACGCTCCTTATTTACGGCCTTTACGCTGCTGCTTTTTAGGCTGAGCAGCCGGTTTTTCCGGTTGTTCAACAGCAGCCATACCACCCAGGATCTCGCCTTTGAAGATCCACACTTTAACGCCGATTACACCGTAAGTGGTGTGCGCTTCAGAGGTGTTGTAGTCGATGTCAGCACGCAGAGTGTGCAGCGGTACGCGACCTTCGCGGTACCATTCGGTACGTGCGATTTCCGCGCCGCCCAGACGGCCGCTAACTTCAACTTTAATACCTTTAGCGCCCAGACGCATTGCGTTCTGTACAGCACGCTTCATAGCACGACGGAACATAACGCGACGTTCCAGCTGAGAAGTGATGCTGTCAGCAACCAGTTTTGCGTCCAGTTCAGGCTTACGAACTTCGGCGATGTTGATCTGTGCAGGAACGCCAGCGATGTCCGCTACGACCTTACGCAGTTTTTCTACGTCTTCACCTTTTTTACCGATAACGATACCCGGGCGAGCAGTGTGAATGGTTACACGGATGCTCTTAGCCGGACGCTCGATAACGATACGAGATACGGACGCTTTAGCCAGTTCCTTAGTCAGGTACTGACGTACTTTAAAATCGCTGTCCAGGTTGTCAGCGAATTCTTTGGTGTTCGCAAACCAGGTAGAGTTCCATGGTTTTACAATACCCAGGCGAATACCATTAGGATGTACTTTCTGACCCATTGCTAGTCTCCAGAGTCTCAGCGATCGGACACAACCACAGTGATGTGGCTGGTGCGCTTCAGGATGCGATCTGCACGACCTTTTGCACGCGGCATAATGCGCTTCATGCTCGGGCCTTCGTCTACGAAAATTTTCGTAACTTTCAGATCGTCAATGTCAGCGCCATCGTTGTGTTCAGCGTTAGCAATGGCAGATTCCAGAACTTTCTTGACCAGTACAGCCGCTTTCTTGTTGGTGTAGGTCAAAATATCCAGAGCCTGCGACACTTTCTTACCGCGAATCAGGTCAGCAACAAGGCGAACCTTCTGAGCAGAAGAACGAGCATGGCGATGTTTAGCGATAGTTTCCATCTCTTCCTCCTACCTTATTTCTTCTTCGCTTTTTTATCAGCAGCGTGGCCGCGATAAGTACGAGTCGGTGCGAATTCACCCAGTTTGTGACCGACCATTTCGTCGGTTACAAATACCGGAACGTGCTGACGACCATTATGGACAGCGATGGTCAAACCGATCATGTTAGGAAAGATCGTTGAACGACGGGACCAAGTGCGCAGGGGCTTCTTGTCTCCGCTTTCCACCGCTTTCTCTACCTTCTTCAGCAAGTGCAGGTCAATAAAAGGACCTTTCTTGAGAGAACGTGGCATGGCTTATCCTCTAAAATTATTTGCTACGGCGACGTACGATGAATTTATCAGTACGCTTGTTGCTGCGGGTCTTCTTACCTTTGGTCTGAACGCCCCACGGAGTTACCGGGTGCTTACCAAAGTTACGACCTTCACCACCACCATGTGGGTGGTCTACCGGGTTCATCGCGGTACCGCGAACGGTCGGACGAACACCACGCCAGCGTGCAGCACCTGCTTTACCCAGAACGCGCAGCATATGCTCAGCATTGCCAACTTCGCCCAGAGTTGCACGGCAGTCTGCTTCTACTTTACGCATTTCACCAGAACGCAGACGCAGGGTGACATAAGCACCATCACGAGCAACGATCTGAACGTAAGTACCAGCGGAACGTGCCAGCTGACCGCCTTTACCTGGTTTCATTTCTACGTTATGAACAGTAGAACCAACCGGGATGTTGCGCATCGGCAGGGTGTTACCTGGTTTGATTGCAGCATCAACGCCAGACTGAATCTGGTCGCCAGCTTTCAGGCCTTTAGGGGCCAGGATGTAACGGCGTTCACCGTCTTTGTACAGAACCAGCGCGATGTTCGCGGAACGGTTCGGATCGTACTCAAGACGTTCAACAACTGCCGGGATACCGTCTTTGTTGCGTTTGAAGTCAACAATACGGTAAGCCTGCTTGTGGCCACCACCGATATGACGAGTGGTGATACGGCCATTGTTGTTACGACCACCGGATTTGCTGTTTTTTTCCAGCAACGGAGCAAAAGGTTTGCCCTTGTGCAGCTCAGGGTTAACCACTTTAACTACGTGGCGACGACCCGGAGATGTCGGTTTACATTTAACAACTGCCATTGTATTACTCCTCCGACTTACTCAGCGCCGCCAACGAAGTCCAGATTCTGGCCTTCTTTCAGGGTGACGTAAGCTTTTTTCCAGTCGCTACGACGACCGATACGCTGTCCGTGACGTTTAACTTTCCCTTTAACTACCAGGGTGTTAACGACTTCGACTTCGACTTCAAACAGTTTCTGCACAGCAGCTTTGATTTCTGCTTTGGTCGCGTCTTTAGCAACTTTGAGTACGATGGTGTTGGATTTTTCCATCGCAGTAGACGCTTTTTCAGAAACGTGCGGTGCACGCAGCACCTTCAGCAGACGTTCTTCACGAATCATGCCAGCATCTCCTCAACTTGCTTAACAGCATCAGCAGTCATTACGACTTTGTCGAAGGCGATCAGGCTAACCGGGTCGATACCAGTTGCATCGCGTACGTCAACCTTGTGCAGGTTGCGCGCAGCCAGGAACAGGTTCTCGTCCAGCTCACCGGTGATGATCAGCACATCTTCCAGAGCCATGTCTTTCAGTTTCTGTGCCAGCAGCTTAGTTTTCGGCGCTTCTACAGAGAACTTCTCGACAACGATCAGACGATCCTGACGTACCAGTTCGGACAGGATGCTTTTCAGCGCGCCGCGGTACATCTTCTTGTTAACTTTTTGACTGTGGTCCTGCGGACGAGCAGCAAAGGTCACGCCACCAGAACGCCAGATCGGGCTCTTGATAGAACCAGAACGCGCACGGCCGGTGCCTTTCTGGCGCCACGGTTTTTTACCGGAACCAGTTACTTCAGCACGAGTCTTCTGAGCACGAGTACCCTGACGAGCACCAGCTGCATAAGCAACAACAACCTGGTGAACCAGCGCTTCGTTGAAATCACGACCGAAGGTAGTTTCGGAAACAGTCAGCGCGCTCTGCGCGTCTTTCAATACTAATTCCATTGCTATCTCCTTACGCCTTCACAGCTGGTTTAACGATCAGGTCGCTACCGGTTGCACCCGGGACAGCGCCTTTAACCAGCAGCAGGTTGCGCTCAGCGTCAACGCGTACTACGTCAAGGCTCTGAACGGTTACACGTTCGTTACCCATCTGACCTGCCATTTTCTTGCCTTTGAACACTTTGCCCGGAGTCTGGTTCTGACCGATAGAACCCGGAACGCGGTGAGACAAGGAGTTACCGTGAGTAGCGTCCTGGGTACGGAAGTTCCAGCGCTTAACGGTACCTGCGAAACCTTTACCTTTAGAGGTGCCAGTTACGTCAACTTTTTTAACGTCAGCAAACAGTTCAACGCTAATGCTCTGACCTACAGTGAACTCTTCGCCTTCAGCCAGGCGGAATTCCCACAGACCACGGCCAGCTTCTACGCCAGCTTTAGCGAAGTGTCCAGCTTCAGGCTTGGTCACACGGTTAGCTTTTTTAGCACCGGTGGTCACCTGAATAGCACGGTAGCCATCGTTAGCCAGGTCTTTAACCTGAGTAACGCGGTTTGCTTCAACTTCGATTACGGTTACTGGGATAGAAACGCCGTCTTCTGTGAAGATACGGGTCATACCCACTTTTTTACCGACTAAACCAATCATTGTTTCAACCTCTCAATCGCTCAATGACCTGATTAACCCAGGCTGATCTGCACGTCTACACCGGCAGCCAGATCCAGACGCATCAGAGCATCAACGGTTTTCTCGGTTGGCTCAACGATGTCAACCAGACGCAAGTGAGTACGGATTTCGTACTGATCGCGCGCGTCTTTGTTGACGTGCGGGGAGATCAGAACAGTGAAGCGCTCTTTGCGTGTCGGCAGCGGGATCGGACCACGGACCTGCGCACCAGTGCGCTTAGCAGTCTCGACGATTTCCGCGGTTGCTTGATCGATCAGACGATGATCAAACGCTTTCAGGCGGATACGGATTCTTTGGTTCTGCATGAGACCAGAGCTCCAATTATTTTATAAACGAAAATGATTACTCCTCAGACCCATTACGATTGATGGGAGAGTGTAACCGTTCTTACGTAGCTCCCCGATTGGGAGCATTGTTAGGTAGCCAAATTCGGCTAACTGAGGTTCAGATTGAACCTGCTGTCAACTACGACAAGCCCGCGCATTATACATACTTAACCACCGAACGCAAGCGTATTGCTAGTAAAGTAAACAGCCTTTGGGTTATCTCTCAAGTTCGTTCAGCGCATTTTTGACACGCTCTCTTAAACCGGCTTTCTCGTCGCTTTCTTCTACAGTATTTTCTTCGTCTTCAGAAGAAGAGGGGGCATTCTCAACCGCGACGCCTGGTTCATCTTCCTCCTCGACGGATTCGACGACGGGGAGTGGCTGTTTTTTGAAAAAATAGTGTTGTGTTGATTGTTTAAAAGCGGGCGTTTCAGCATCTACAGTGACTTCTGCTTTTACTATCCAAAGTGCCCATAGCTGCCGGGCATACCCACCAACCAACACCATTCCTGCAAACCACAGGCAAATCAGCAATAAACAAATGACATATATTATGGTGCTGTGTTTTTGTCGGGAGAAGATACCAGGGTGACCCGTTTCTTTCTGCTCACGCGCGGCGATATAGAATTCAAACATGTCATTTCCCCTTCACTGTTGTTTCTGGGGAAATATTTGC
Source organism: Escherichia coli DSM 30083 = JCM 1649 = ATCC 11775 (assembly GCF_003697165.2). Classification (GTDB taxonomy): domain Bacteria; phylum Pseudomonadota; class Gammaproteobacteria; order Enterobacterales; family Enterobacteriaceae; genus Escherichia; species Escherichia coli. The sequence continues at coordinate 433,345 of NZ_CP033092.2, read as the reverse complement.
TTCATCCCGATATAAGTAGGCACTCTCCCCCGCCACCTGCCAGAGATGTACTAACGTTGAAAAGCCAACAACACCGTCAGTTTTCAAGTGATGGCTTTTTTGAAATTGCTTTATTTTTTCTACCAACAAGGGACGCCACTCTGCCGAAGATTCTGTCGAAATATGCAATGCGCGGTTTAACATCGTTTCCAGCCAGAGAATCTCTTCCTCGCTGCTATCACGCATAATGGTACTCTCCCCTTCCGGCGACATTTTCCACAACAGAAGATAATCACCCGTCCATACCAACTCAAACCATTTATGTGTCAGCGTCCAGGTTTGCTGCCCTACGAGTACATCAACGGTAGCATCACCGACGCGAACGACCACAACAGGCAATTTTTTGTCCCCGACTTTAAGCGATGCGATCCAGGGCAAATTCTGATCTACCAATGTTTGTAAAGAAGCGTTCCCACTTTTACATACCAGCCCCGCTCTTACTGCCTGATCGCACCAGGCCGAATCGGCTGGAACCTCGTACCCCCATACGCCGTATAACACGCTTAGCGCCTCACTATCGCGCATCACCACATGAGCAATATCCTTAGTCATATCTTGTTTAACTACTGGCGTTACGGGTATCAGCCACGCAGGAACGGGTAACGGAGCTGTGAAAGAGGACAGCAGTAGCCAACCACAGGTAAGTGCGAGAATGGTTCCACTCATCACCACGGCAAGCTGCATTTTCCGGGGGCGCTTATCACCTAATACGCGGTAAATCATTCGCCATTGTTTTGCAGTGAAAACGCGGGTCTGCTCGGCTTGCTGTAATAAGCTAATTGTTTCGCCGGCAAGCGCCAGCTTTCTGCGATCTCCCCGACATAATAAAGCTATCCGTTTCAGAACTCTGGCGGTTAAAAGGAGATCGGGCTGGTCAATATTCTGACCTTCAAGGATGCTTGCCTTAAGCTCGTGCTCCGTCAGACGACCTGTCGAGACAAGTTCAATGCCCTGTTTTTTAAAATCACGTTCAACTTTTCGATCGGGTCTGCCGATCAGCAAAAATTGACCGTCAGGAATAAGAGATATCGCGCGTTGGAGATCATCAAGTATGCGGCGGTGATTCAGGTGAGCATTTTCAATAATAATAAGAGGGCAGCGACTATCAGTTCGATGAAGTGCATGCAGTAATTGACCCGCCATCTCATCTCGCGTCCAGGCGCTGTCACGGCAGCCCTGTTCAGCCGCATTATCGTCGGTAACGATCCATGCGGCCTTACCTTGCCAGGAAACAACGAGGCTTAAAGTAATCACACGGCGATGTTTATCTTTTTGTAGTTGCTGCGCCAGCCAGGTTTTTCCACTTCCAGCCTCACCCAACAAATAGCACAGACGCCAGGTCTGACGTTTCTCACGCAACCAGGAAAGAATGACTTCTCTTCTCGTAGACATAGAACTTCCTGTTTTAATTATTGATTATCCTTAATCATAAAAATAATGTATGTATTTATTAATTAAATACATATTACTAATATAAATAAATTTTGCTTGATTCATGCAAGCGGCATTAATACTATTTATACTAACGTCAATATACAACCCACCCAATCTATTTTATTAGAACATACATCGTGCCCACACTACCTTTCCCTTTCCATCTGGCGAATCATAATAAAGATGCTGCCATCAATATATTGATTATATTTATAAGCATAGGGTTGATTATTTTTAATGTGAATTATTTCCATACAACTATAGTTAAAAATGAACAGATCATTAATCAACCAACAAATGCATTTCAGTCTGAATTCAGCCTTGCCGCTTTATGGCGCAACGAAAATCATGCTGGGGTAAAAGATGCAAATCCCGTGGCAGTTAATCAGGAAACACCTAAGCTCTCTATAGCGCTTAATGGCATTGTACTCACATCGAATGATGAGACTTCTTTTGTCTTAATTAATGAGGGGAACGAACAAAAGCGATACTCCCTCAACGAAGCCCTTGAGTCAGCGCCGGGAACGTTTATTAGAAAAATAAATAAAACCAGCGTTGTGTTTGAAACTCACGGGCATTACGAAAAAGTAACTCTCCATCCAGGGCTACCTGACATCATCAAGCAGCCTGATTCGGAAAATCAAAATGTACTCGCCGATTATATTATCGCCACACCTATACGTGATGGAGAACAGATATACGGTCTTCGATTGAATCCTCGTAAGGGTCTCAATGCATTTACCACCAGCTTGCTGCAACCTGGGGATATCGCCCTCAGGATCAATAATCTTTCGCTGACCCACCCTGATGAGGTTTCACAGGCATTAAGTTTACTGCTAACTCAACAAAGTGCTCAGTTTACAATTCGTCGCAACGGCGTACCCCGCTTGATAAATGTTTCCGTCGCGGAACTTACAGGAATGAATGGACAGCGCAATGAAGGGACTCAATAAAATCACCTGCTGCTTGCTGGCAGCACTACTCATGCCTTGTGCAGGACACGCTGAGAACGAACAATACGGCGCTAACTTCAATAACGCCGATATCCGCCAGTTCGTGGAAATAGTGGGTCAGCATCTTGGCAAAACGATCCTGATCGACCCTTCGGTACAGGGAACCATTTCCGTACGCAGTAATGATACGTTTAGCCAACAGGAGTACTACCAGTTCTTTTTAAGTATTCTTGATCTTTACGGTTATTCCGTGATCACACTGGACAATGGTTTTCTGAAAGTGGTGCGCTCAGCTAATGTAAAAACATCGCCAGGGATGATTGCTGACAGTTCTCGTCCAGGCGTAGGTGATGAGTTGGTCACCCGAATCGTACCGCTTGAGAACGTTCCTGCTCGTGACCTGGCTCCCCTGCTCCGCCAGATGATGGATGCGGGTAGCGTCGGTAATGTTGTGCATTATGAACCCTCCAACGTTCTTATTCTGACCGGTCGTGCCTCCACCATTAATAAACTGATTGAAGTCATAAAGCGCGTTGATGTCATCGGCACAGAGAAGCAGCAAATTATTCATCTGGAATATGCATCAGCGGAAGATCTCGCCGAGATTCTTAATCAATTAATCAGCGAAAGCCACGGTAAAAGCCAGATGCCTGCCCTCCTTTCCGCGAAGATTGTGGCGGATAAGCGAACCAACTCTCTTATCATCAGCGGGCCGGAAAAAGCACGCCAGCGCATAACTTCATTACTGAAAAGCCTTGATGTAGAAGAGAGCGAGGAAGGAAATACCCGGGTCTATTACCTGAAATATGCTAAAGCCACGAATCTGGTGGAAGTGCTAACCGGTGTTTCCGAAAAGCTGAAAGATGAAAAAGGGAATTCGCGTAAGCCTTCTTCTACTTCTGCGATGGATAATGTGGCCATTACCGCCGATGAACAGACCAACTCGTTGGTCATTACCGCTGACCAGTCCGTCCAGGAGAAACTCGCCACGGTAATTGCGCGTCTGGATATTCGCCGTGCACAGGTGCTGGTTGAGGCAATCATCGTCGAAGTTCAGGATGGAAATGGACTCAACCTCGGCGTGCAATGGGCGAATAAAAACGTTGGCGCACAGCAATTTACCAATACGGGATTACCGGTTTTTAACGCTGCGCAAGGTGTAGCTGATTATAAAAAGAATGGCGGGATCACCAGCGCGAATCCTGCCTGGGATATGTTTAGCGCCTACAATGGCATGGCTGCAGGCTTCTTCAATGGCGACTGGGGCGTATTGTTGACTGCGCTGGCCAGTAACAATAAAAATGACATCCTCGCCACCCCGAGCATCGTAACGCTGGATAATAAACTCGCGTCCTTCAACGTTGGTCAGGATGTGCCGGTGCTATCCGGCTCTCAGACCACTTCTGGGGATAACGTCTTTAATACTGTCGAACGCAAAACGGTGGGCACAAAACTCAAAGTCACTCCGCAGGTCAATGAAGGCGACGCGGTACTGCTCGAAATAGAGCAGGAGGTTTCCAGCGTTGACTCTTCGTCTAATTCGACGCTCGGCCCGACATTTAACACCCGTACTATTCAAAACGCCGTGCTGGTTAAAACCGGTGAAACGGTGGTCCTGGGCGGATTGCTGGATGATTTTTCTAAAGAGCAAGTGTCAAAGGTTCCTCTGCTTGGCGATATTCCTTTAGTGGGACAACTCTTCCGCTATACCTCGACCGAGCGCGCTAAACGCAACCTGATGGTATTTATCCGTCCGACGATTATCCGTGACGATGATGTTTATCGCTCACTGTCAAAAGAGAAATACACCCGCTACCGCCAGGAGCAACAGCTGCGAATCGACGGGAAATCAAAAGCGCTGATTGGCTCGGAAGATTTGCCGGTGCTGGATGAGAACACGTTCAACAGTCACGCTCCTGCGCCATCGTCACGGTGAGGCATTCTTATGAGAATTCACTCACCGTACCCCGCCAGTTGGGCGCTGGCACAACGAATTGGTTATCTCTATTCAGAGGGCGAGATTATTTATCTCGCCGATACGCCATTCGAACGGTTACTCGATATTCAACGTCAGGTTGGCCAGTGCCAGACCATGACCAGCTTGTCACAGGCTGATTTTGAAGCCCGGCTGGAAGCGGTGTTCCATCAGAATACCGGTGAGTCGCAACAGATTGCGCAAGATATCGATCAATCCGTCGATCTTCTCTCGCTTTCGGAAGAGATGCCCGCAAATGAAGATCTCCTGAATGAAGATTCAGCGGCACCGGTTATCCGCTTGATCAATGCTATTTTGAGTGAGGCCATCAAAGAAACCGCCTCCGATATCCACATTGAAACCTATGAAAAAACAATGTCGATCCGTTTTCGCATCGACGGCGTTTTGCGGACAATTTTACAGCCAAACAAAAAACTGGCGGCACTGCTTATCTCCCGAATTAAGGTCATGGCTCGTCTTGATATCGCCGAAAAACGTATTCCACAGGATGGACGTATTAGTTTGCGTATCGGGCGACGTAACATAGATGTCCGCGTATCCACACTGCCGTCCATCTATGGTGAACGCGCCGTGCTCCGTCTGCTGGATAAAAACAGCCTCCAGCTTTCATTGAACAACCTGGGGATGACGGCAGCGGATAAACAGGATTTAGAAAATCTCATCCAGCTTCCACACGGTATTATCCTGGTGACCGGACCGACAGGCTCCGGTAAAAGTACCACGCTCTACGCCATTCTTTCGGCGCTGAATACTCCCGGCCGCAATATTCTGACGGTAGAAGATCCCGTGGAATATGAACTGGAAGGCATAGGACAAACGCAGGTGAATACCCGTGTGGATATGTCTTTCGCTCGCGGCCTGCGCGCCATACTTCGCCAGGACCCGGATGTCGTCATGGTGGGGGAAATTCGTGATACAGAAACCGCGCAAATTGCGGTTCAGGCCTCGCTCACCGGCCATCTGGTACTCTCAACACTCCACACTAACAGTGCATCAGGCGCAGTGACCCGGCTCCGCGACATGGGCGTCGAATCATTCCTGCTTTCGTCTTCACTGGCAGGGATTATCGCGCAACGTCTGGTTCGTCGTCTGTGTCCGCAATGCCGACAATTCACGCCTGTATCGCCGCAACAAGCGCAGATGTTTAAACATCATCAGCTCGCGGTGACGACAATTGGCACTCCCGTAGGCTGCCCTCATTGCCATCAATCCGGCTACCAGGGGCGCATGGCGATCCACGAAATGATGGTGGTGACGCCGGAATTGCGGGCCGCTATTCATGAAAATGTGGATGAACAAGCACTGGAGCGACTGGTCCGGCAACAACACAATGCCTTAATCAAAAATGGCCTGCAAAAAGTGATACGCGGTGACACCTCCTGGGATGAGGTTATGCGCGTCGCCAGTGCCACGCTGGAGAACGAAGCATGAATTATCGCTATCGCGCCATGACCCAGGATGGTCAAAAATTGCAGGGGATCATTGATGCTAACGATGAACGTCAGGCACGACTGCGGCTGCGTGAAGAAGGGCTTTTCCTGTTGGATATTCGCCCCCAAAAAAGTTCGGGAGTAAAAACACGTCGCCCGAGGATCAGCCATAGTGAACTAACGCTTTTCACCCGGCAGTTGGCAACCTTAAGCGCAGCGGCATTACCCCTGGAAGAGAGCCTTGCCGTAATTGGTCAACAAAGCAGTAATAATCGACTGGCTGACGTGTTAAATCAGGTACGCAGCGCCATCCTTGAAGGGCATCCCCTTTCCGATGCGTTACAACATTTTCCCACGCTTTTCGATTCGCTCTACCGTACCCTGGTAAAAGCGGGCGAAAAGAGCGGTCTGCTGGCCCCGGTGTTGGAAAAGCTGGCTGATTACAATGAAAACCGGCAGAAAATCCGCAGCAAGCTCATTCAGTCACTGATCTACCCCTGCATGCTCACTACGGTGGCGATTGTGGTCGTGATTATTCTCCTCACTGCTGTCGTGCCCAAAATTACCGAACAGTTCGTGCATATGAAGCAGCAACTGCCACTGAGTACACGCATTCTTTTAGGTCTGAGCGACACGTTGCAACGTACCGGCCCGACATTATTAGCGACAGTATTTATTGTCGCTGTGGGTTTCTGGCTCTGGTTAAAACGCGGCAATAACCGCCACCGTTTTCATGCCATGTTACTGCGCGTTGCGCTCATCGGCCCGCTGATTTGCGCCATTAACAGCGCACGCTATCTCCGCACTTTAAGTATTTTGCAATCCAGCGGCGTCCCTCTGCTGGATGGGATGAATTTGTCCACCGAAAGCCTCAACAACCTCGAAATTCGCCAGCGCCTGGCAAATGCGGCAGAAAACGTTCGCCAGGGTAACAGCATTCATCTTTCACTGGAACAAACCGCAATTTTCCCGCCGATGATGCTCTACATGGTGGCCTCTGGCGAAAAAAGCGGGCAACTCGGCACGTTAATGGTCAGAGCCGCAGATAACCAGGAGACACTCCAACAAAATCGGATCGCCTTAACGCTCTCCATCTTCGAGCCAGCACTCATTATTACGATGGCACTGATCGTCCTGTTTATTGTCGTGTCGGTACTCCAACCTCTTCTTCAACTTAACTCAATGATTAATTAAGGAAATCATATGCGCGCAACGGATAAGCAACGCGGTTTTACATTACTGGAAATTATGGTGGTAATTGTCATCATTGGCGTACTCGCCAGCCTGGTGGTTCCCAACCTGATGGGCAATAAAGAAAAGGCGGATAAACAAAAAGCCGTCAGCGATATTGTGGCGCTGGAAAACGCCCTGGATATGTACAAGCTCGACAATCATCGCTATCCAACCACAAATCAGGGGCTTGAATCCTTAGTAGAAGCGCCGACACTGCCACCGCTGGCCGCAAACTATAACAAGGAAGGTTATATCAAGCGTCTGCCTGCCGATCCCTGGGGCAATGATTATGTCCTCGTTAATCCTGGTGAGCATGGTGCATACGATCTGCTTTCAGCAGGACCCGATGGTGAAATGGGAACCGAGGACGACATCACCAACTGGGGTTTGAGCAAGAAGAAAAAGTAAGTCAGCGATGAATCAGCAACGCGGGTTTACCCTGCTGGAGATGATGCTGGTGCTGGCGCTGGTCGCTATCACGGCAAGTGTGGTGCTCTTCACATATGGTCGGGAGGATGCCGCCAGCACTCGTGCGCGCGAAACAGCGGCGCGGTTTACCGCTGCACTTGAATTAGCCATCGACCGCGCCACGCTCAGTGGTCAGCCTGTCGGTATCCATTTCTCTGATTCAGCATGGCGCATTATGGTACCGGGCAAAACACCATCAGCCTGGCGCTGGGTTCCATTACAAGAAGATGCCGCAGACGAGAGCAAAAATGACTGGGGTGAAGAACTCTCAATTCAACTTCAGCCATTTAAACCTGATGACAGCAACCAACCGCAGGTGGTGATTCTGGCCGACGGACAAATCACGCCCTTCTCTTTGTTGATGGCTAATGCCGGGACCAGTAAGCCGCTCCTGACGTTAGTCAGTTCAGGCTCATGGCCCCTGGATCAAACGCTCGCCAGAGATACCCGCCCATGAACAAACAATCAGGGATGACACTGCTTGAAGTCTTACTGGCGATGAGTATTTTCACCGCTGTTGCGCTGACTTTAATGAGCAGTATGCAAGGGCAACGAACTGCCATCGAGCGGATGCGTAATGAGACGCTGGCATTGTGGATAGCGGATAACCAGCTTCAGTCACAAGATTCATTCGACGAGGAAAACACGTCCAGTTCTGGCAAAGAGTTAATAAATGGCGAAGAGTTAATAAATGGCGAAGAGTGGAACTGGCGCAGCGATATCCACTCAAGCAAAGACGGCACGCTTCTGGAACACACCATAACGGTGACATTACCCAGCGGTCAGACAACCTCGCTTACGCGCTATCAAAGCATCAATAATAAATCCGGGCAGGCACAAGATGATTAATCGCCAGCAGGGTTTCACATTGCTGGAAGTCATGGCGGCGCTGGCGATTTTCTCAATGCTTAGCGTGCTGGCGTTTATGATTTTTTCTCAAGCTTCCGAGTTGCATCAACGTTCACAGAAAGAAATCCAGCAGTTCAATCAGCTACAGCGCACCATCACCATTCTTGATAACGATCTCCTGCAACTGGTCGCCCGGCGGAATCGGAGTACGGATAAAATCATGGTGTTGGGTGAAGAAGCGATTTTTACCACGCAAAGTCGCGATCCGCTGGCCCCTCTCAGTGAAGCACAAACCTTACTCACTGTTCACTGGTATCTGCGAAATCATACGCTCTACCGTGCTGTTCGTACTTCTGTGGATGGCAGGAAGGATCAACCCGCCCAGGCGATGCTGGAACATGTCGAGAGCTTTCTTCTGGAAAGTAACAGCGGAGAAAGCCAGGAGCTTCCTCTCTCAGTCACGTTACATCTGAAGACTCAGCAATATGGGGCGTTACAGCGCCGTTTTGCATTACCTGAGCAGTTAGCGAGAGAAGAGTCGCCAGCTCAGACGCAGGCCGGGAATAATAACCATGAATAATGAACAACGCGGCGTAGCACTGCTCATTGTACTCATGTTACTGGCGCTCATGGCTGCTCTGGCTGCAGACATGACGATCAGTTTTCACGGCCAGCTTCATCGAACCCGCCAGGTAAACCATCATTTGCAACGGCAATATGATATTGAGCTGGCGGAGAAACTTGCGCTTGCCAGCCTCACCCAGGACGTTAAAGATAACGACAGACAAACCACGTTGCAGCAGTACTGGGCACAACCGCAACAGTTGCAGCTGGAAAATGGCAATACAGTGAAGTGGCAGTTACGCGATGCCCAGCACTGTTTTAATCTCAATGCCTTAGCAAAAATATCTGACGCCCCACTGGCTTCCCCTGATTTCCCCGCCCAGGTATTCAGTGCCCTGCTGATTAACGCCGGTATCGATCGCGGAAACACCGATGAGATCGTGCAATCAATCGCTGACTATATTGATGCCGATGATTCGCCACGCTTTCACGGCGCAGAAGATAACTTTTACCAAAGCCAAACGCCGCCTCGCCATAGCGCCAATCAAATGCTTTTTCTGACCGGTGAATTGCGTCAGATAAAAGGCATAACCGAAAACATCTATCAGCGGCTTATCCCGTATGTCTGCGTTCTCCCGACCTCGGAACTTAGCATCAATCTTAATATGCTAACGGAGAACGATATTCCGCTCTTCAGAGCATTATTCCTCAATAACATCACGGATGCTGACGCTCGGGTCTTATTACAAAAAAGGCCCAGGGAAGGCTGGCTCACCACAGATGCATTTCTTTACTGGGCGCAGCAGGATTTCTCCGGCGTGAAGCCCCTGGTTGCTCAGGTGAAAGGGCATCTCTTTCCCTATAGCCGCTATTTTACGCTGAGTACGGAAAGTATCAGCGACGAACAATCCCAGGGATGGCAAAGCCATATTTTTTTCAACCGTAAACAGCAGAGCGCCCAAATCTATCGGCGTACGCTGCAACTCTACTAATCATAAGGATCGTGATGCCTGAATCGTTGATGGTAATACGTTCTTTCTCGACGCTGCGTAAGCATTGGGAATGGATGACGTTCTCCGCAGATAGCGTATCTTCGGTACATACGCTCACAGACGATCTTCCGCTGGAGTCGCTGGCCGATCAGCCCGGTGCCGGAAATGTTCACCTTTTGATCCCACCTGAGGGTCTTTTATATCGTTCCCTCACGCTGCCCAACGCCAAATACAAACTCACCGCGCAAACATTACAGTGGTTGGCGGAGGAGACATTACCCGACGCCAGCCAAAATTGGCACTGGATGGTTGTCGATAAACAAAACGAAAGTGTCGAGGTGATAGGCATTCAGTCGGAGAAACTCAGTCGTTATCTTGAGCGTTTACATACTGCCGGACTCAACGTGACGCGGGTTTTGCCAGATGGCTGCTATCTTCCCTGGGAAGTAGATAGCTGGACTCTGGTTAACCAGCAAACAAGCTGGCTTATTCGCAGTGCCGCACATGCCTTCAACGAACTGGATGAACACTGGTTACAGCATCTTGCTAACCAGTTTCCGCCAGAGAATATGCGTTGTTATGGTGTAGCGCCTCACGGCGTTGCAGCGGCCAATCCACTTATCCAGCATCCTGAAATACCATCACTGAGTTTGTATTCTGCCGATATTGCATTCCAGCGCTATGACATGCTGCATGGTGTTTTTCGTAAACAGAAAACTGTAAGCAAATCGGGAAAATGGCTCGCCCGCCTGGCAGTAAGCTGTCTCGTTCTCGCCATTCTTTCTTTTGTTGGCAGCCGGGGCATCGCGTTCTGGCAAACGCTTAAGATTGAAGATCAACTTCAGCAACAACAGCAAGAAACCTGGCAACGTTATTTCCCGCAGATCAAACACACCCACAACTTTCGTTTTTACTTTAAGCAGCAACTCGCTCAGCAATATCCTGAAGCTGTACCGTTGCTCTATCATTTACAAACACTTCTGCTTGAACACCCTGAACTGCAGTTAATGGAGGCGAACTATAGCCAGAGGCAAAAGTCGCTGACCTTAAAAATGAGTGCTAAGAGTGAAGCCAATATCGATCGTTTCTGTGAGTTAACACAGTCCTGGCTTCCGATGGAAAAAACAGAAAAAGATCCGGTCAGTGGTGTATGGACAGTAAGGAACTCAGGGAAATGATTAAATCATGGTGGGCAGAAAAATCCACATCGGAAAAACAGATCGTTGCGGCATTGGCGGTTCTCTCGCTCGGCGTTTTTTGTTGGCTTGCGGTGATAAAACCGATAGATACCTACATTGAAGAGCATCAGTCCCACGCGCAAAAAATTAAGAAGGACATCAAATGGATGCAGGATCAAGCGAGCACCCATGGTTTACTCGGTCATCCAGCGCTTACGCAGCCCATCAAAAATATCCTTCTCGAAGAAGCAAAACGTGAGAATTTGACTATCACGCTGGAAAACGGTCCGGACAATACTCTGACAATTAACCCTGTCACAGCTCCCCTCGAAAACGTCTCCCGCTGGCTCACTACGGCACAGATAACATACGGTATTGTTATTGAAGACCTTCAGTTTACTCTTGCCGGAAACGAAGAGATCACCCTCAAGCATTTGTCCTTCAGGGAGCAACAATAATGACAATGCTACTGCCGCTCTTCATTCTGGTTGGTTTTATTGCAGGTTATTTTGTTAATGTCATGGCCTATCACCTCTCGCCTTTGGAGGATAAAACGGCGTTAACGTTTCGCCAGGTATTGGTTCATTTCTGGCAAAAAAAATATGCCTGGCATGATACAGTGCCCCTGATACTTTGCGTTGCTGCTGCTATCGCCTGCGCCCTGGCACCTTTCACGCCCATTGTGACTGGCGCACTCTTTCTCTATTTCTGTTTCGCACTCACGCTCAGTGTTATTGATTTTCGCACTCAGCTCCTGCCCGACAAACTCACCTTACCGCTGCTCTGGCTTGGCTTGGTATTTAATGCGCAGTCTGGATTAATTGATTTACATGATGCGGTTTATGGCGCGGTCGCTGGCTATGGGGTGCTGTGGTGTGTTTACTGGGGCGTCTGGTTAGTTTGTCACAAAGAGGGATTGGGCTACGGTGATTTCAAGCTACTGGCCGCTGCAGGCGCGTGGTGTGGCTGGCAAACGTTGCCAATGATACTGCTGATTGCCTCGCTGGGTGGCATTGGTTACGCCATCGTTTCACAACTTCTGCAACGCCGGACTATAACCACTATCGCATTCGGCCCGTGGCTTGCGCTCGGCAGCATGATAAACCTGGGATATCTGGCCTGGATCTCTTATTAACCGGGAGGGTTCTCCCTCCCGACACGGCTCAACCTTCTTCGCGAATCTGTGCTTGCAGATAATTTTGCAGTCCCATCTTCTGAATCAGATCAAGTTCCGTTTCCAGCCAGTCGATATGGCCTTCTTCATCGCGCAAAATTTCTATCATCATATCGCGGCTGACGTAATCATGAACGCTATCGGCATAACCAATTGCCTCACGCAAATTCTTCGCGCCATCCAGCTCAAGTGCCAGATCAGAACGCAGCATTTCCTCAACATCTTCACCAATGTTCAGTTTGCCCAGGTCCTGTAAGTTTGGAAGACCTTCCAGAAAAAGAATGCGCTCAATATAACGATCGGCGTGTTTCATCTCATCAATGGATTCATGATACTCCACATCATTGAGACGTTTGAGACCCCAGTTTTTAAACATCCGGGCATGAAGAAAGTACTGATTGATTGCGACAAGCTCATTTCCCAACAGTTTGTTGAGATAATTTATAACTTTAGTATCACCTTTCATTTTTTGACTCCTTCGCTTCCACTCTTTGAAGCGTAGAACGGCTTACGAGTAAGTCAAAAAACACACTCCGTTTATGCGGACTCCTTAAACTCCGGCAGTTGCATTAATTCATCCTCCATCACTTCACGCGCGGCCCGGACACATTTACCGCACTGATTGCCGACCGGAATGAATTTTTTTAATTGCTGGAACGAGTGGGGGGAAAACTGACGCACAGCCTGACGAATTTTTTTATCGCTGATACCATTACAAAGACAAACGTACATAGAGACTCCCGTATACTTTTTTCAAAAATAAATGAAAATAGTTCTTATTTCAATTACGGAAAGACTCTTTTTTAAGCAAAGAATAGAAATATGAATAAAAATAATGGGCTACCAAAAGTAGCCCATTGACAAAAAATGCGGCGATACCGGAAGGTATCGCCAACACATTTATTGCTTAGTAAACGGCGCGAAGATTTCGCTAAATGCGTACTTCGGTGCCTGTTCTTTAGTCAGGCCGTGGAATTCCGGAGACAGGTTAGTGCCGCCTGGCAGGTCGCGCGCGATTGACCAGATACCAACCATACCGAGATTACGCTTCTGCGCATCCTGCATGACCAGACGAGCATCAGAGAGATAGAACACCTCGCCCTGAACGTCGTTCACGCCAACCATCGGCGTGGTACCCATCATAGCGTCAATTTCTGCATCGCTCTTGTTGGGATGGAGGCCTTTCAATTGTGAATGCAGGTTGGCAATCGCAGACGTTGCACACTTACCGTGAATGTTCTGGCCTTCGGTATTTGCAGACTGACAAATCGCGTTACCGTAGTCCATTGTCATCACGTTCACACCCGCCAGCTCAACACCTTTCGCTTTGGCATCGCTCAGGACATTCATCCCTTCCGGCGTCAGGCCTGTCGGCAGAATTGGCAAGGTATACCAGATAGCAATATCTTTGCCTTCTGACTTCCATTTATCCTGCACTTTCTTCACAGCAAGGTTACGACGTTCAATAGATGCCTGATCCGCAACCCAGGTGCCTTCGATATCGAAGTCCAGGACTCTGAGGTTCAGGTTATCAACGATGTCATAATAATGCTGCATTAGATCGTCAACGTTCTTACAGGAAGCTGCCAGCGGGGCATTATTAGCACCACCGATAGACAGCATCACATCACCGCCAGCCTCACGCAGAGCTTTGATTTTGCTGTACTGAGCGTAATTCTGCATACCGTAAGCGGTACCCCATGTCGGTAGACAGGTGTTCGCATCTTTACTCACCACAAACGCCAGCGTGAAGTGGTTGACGTTATGACTCTTAGCCAGCGCAGCCAAATCCGGGATCGTATTCAGCGTAAAGTCGACATACGGTGCATAAACGTGTTTCGGCCACGCTTTCTTCGGCGTACCTACGCGCTCTTTGGTTCCGGTCCAGTCAACAAAAACACGCCACGGGTTGCTGTCAGAAGGAGAAACTTTCTGCACTTTACTCTGAGAAATGTAGTTCTCACCGTTAAAGCGAATCAGCGTATCACTGGCATAAAGCGTTTCTGGATTAAACTGCGGCGCATTATTCAGCTCTTCGTTGCTATAGCTCTGAGTCTTACCTAACGGCTTCCACGGGCGACTATTGCTACCGGTGGCGTTTTGGTTCGCAATCAGAGCAGGGTTGTCACTTTGCGTCCAGAACAGCGCTTCATAAGCCTGCCCATCAACAACAACGCGATCACCTTTCACGTACACGGTGGAAGCGGACCATGCTTTCGCCGGTTCGTATTTCTTCCACGGGTTATCGCCGCCGGGGACAAAGCCCCATGCGTCTTGATCGACAGAGGTTTTATAATGTGCATCGTTATAATCTACGATGCTGTTCGCGCTGTACGCTTTGCTGGCCTGGAAACCATCCGCAATAATGACGCCGCCATTATCAATTTCACAGGTAGTCGGGTTACCGTACTGACTCATTTCCGCAGCGGTAGCTGTACGCACGAGGCGCCATGGGTTATTGGAGTTTTCTACACTGGTGCCACGCGGGCAATCTTCAGAACCAACCCACCAGGCATTCTGATAAACATTACCATTGAAGATAACATGGTAAATTTCGCTGCCTTCCTGGCCACTCCACGCCTGCAGTGAGTAATCGTTACTGCTATCCGCTGGTGTTGATGGCTCGTTGTTATCCGGAGTTGGAGTAACTGGAGTTTCCGGTGTTTCCGGAGTTGGATCAACCGGAGTCACAGCACCGCCATTATTATCCGGCTTAACGGAACAGGAGGCTGGGTTACCATACTGAGTGATTTCTGTTGCCGTTGCCGCGCGAACATAACGCCATGGGTTGCTGGCATCGTTTTCTTTCGCATCGCCTGGGCAATTTGCCGCGCCCACCCACCAGGCGTTCTTATAAATGCCGCCGTTGTAGATAACGTACCATGTAGAAGAACCTTCCTGACCTTTCCAGGCTACGACAGCATAGTTGTCGTTTGACTTATCAGCTGGGGCTGGCTGAACATCAGGAGCCGGTTTAACGTCCGGTGCCGGTTTCACATCCGGTGCAGGCTGTGGTGCTGAAGTACAAGACTGTGGATTACTGGTTTCTGAGATTTCCGTTGCCGTAGCGGCACGAACATAACGCCATGGGTTGCTGGCATCATTGCCTTTCGCATCACCCGGGCAGTTAGAAGAGGCTACCCACCAAGCATTTTTATATACCGCACCATTAAAGACGACATACCAGGTTTGACCGCCCTGCTGTTTATTCCAGGCAACTACAGAAGAATTAGACGGAACAGTGCCCTGTGCTGGTGTAGCCGAAGCGCCATTAGCGGGCGTATTAGATGCTGGCGTATTTGAAGTTGAAGAAGATGAGCTTCCGCTCTTTTCGCAGGAAAGTGTATTGCCAAACTGACTAATTTCAGCAGCTGTTGCGGTACGCTTTAAACGCCACGGGTTAGTTGCATCATTTGCTTTCGCTTTTCCCGGGCAATTTGTAGAAGAAACCCACCAGGCATTTTCATAAATTTTGCCATCGAAAATAACCTGATATTTATTACCACCTTGTTGGTTATTCCATGCTTCCATTGCCAATGCTGGCAGAGCGGAACACACCAGCCCCATACCAATCATAGATTTAGTAAATATATTTAATTTCATTATAATCCCTTGTAACGTAAAAACTGCAAAACAAAAGTCCTACGCAGGAATTATTTACGTTTTACGAGAACCCTTCAATATGAATTAAAGTGCGGCATGAAAAATAAGAAAAAAGCCTGACAAATGAAGCATTTTAAAAACAGAAACATTCATATTTAAAATATTAAATTGAATTGATATTTTAAATATGAATAATTTATTCGTTCTGACAGTACGAATAAGATATGCAGTCAACAAATGCAAAAAGGGCGCCGAAGCGCCCTTTTCAATTCAAAACTAATTAACGTGTAATTAGCCCAGAACTTTAGCAACAACGCCCGCGCCAACGGTACGGCCGCCTTCACGGATTGCGAAACGCAGACCATCGTCCATCGCGATCGGGTGGATCAGGGTAACAACCATTTTGATGTTGTCGCCCGGCATTACCATCTCTACGCCTTCCGGCAGTTCGATGGTACCAGTCACGTCAGTAGTACGGAAGTAGAACTGCGGACGGTAGCCTTTGAAGAACGGAGTATGACGACCGCCTTCATCTTTGGACAGAATGTACACTTCAGATTCGAACTTGGTGTGCGGCTTGATGGTGCCCGGCTTAGCCAGTACCTGACCACGTTCGATTTCTTCACGTTTGATACCGCGCAGCAGAACACCTACGTTCTCACCAGCACGGCCTTCGTCCAGCAGTTTGCGGAACATTTCAACGCCAGTACAGGTAGACTTCTGAGTCTCTTTGATACCAACGATTTCAACTTCTTCACCAACTTTGATGATACCGCGTTCTACACGACCGGTAACAACGGTACCACGACCGGAGATGGAGAATACGTCTTCGATCGGCAGCAGGAACGGCTTGTCAATCGCACGCTCTGGTTCCGGAATGTAGGAATCCAGGAAGCCAGCCAGTTCCAGGATTTTCGCTTCCCACTCTGCGTCGCCTTCCAGCGCTTTCAGAGCAGAACCACGAACGATCGGAGTGTCGTCGCCCGGGAAGTCGTACTGAGACAGAAGTTCACGAACTTCCATTTCAACCAGTTCCAGCAGCTCTTCGTCATCAACCATGTCGCATTTGTTCAGGAACACGATGATGTACGGAACGCCTACCTGACGACCCAGCAGGATGTGCTCACGAGTCTGCGGCATCGGGCCGTCAGTCGCAGCAACTACCAGGATCGCGCCGTCCATCTGAGCAGCACCGGTGATCATGTTTTTAACATAGTCGGCGTGCCCCGGGCAGTCTACGTGCGCGTAGTGACGGGTCGGGGTGTCGTATTCAACGTGAGAAGTGTTGATGGTGATACCACGAGCTTTTTCTTCCGGCGCGTTATCGATCTGGTCGAATGCACGAGCAGCACCGCCGTAGGTTTTAGCCAGTACGGTGGTGATTGCAGCGGTCAGAGTAGTTTTACCGTGGTCAACGTGGCCGATAGTACCAACGTTAACGTGCGGTTTTGTACGTTCAAATTTTTCTTTAGACACGGCTATATTCCTTACTATAGTGCTCTCCCCTTCAGGAGAGAGCACGGGACTTTGGTATTAACCCTTAGGCTTATTTACCACGGGCTTCAATTACGGCCTGAGCAACGTTACTCGGCGCTTCATCATACTTCAGGAATTCCATAGTGTATGATGCGCGACCTTTGGTCAGAGAACGCAGCTGAGTTGCATATCCGAACATTTCAGACAGCGGTACTTCAGCGTGGATCTTAACGCCAGTAACTTCAGATTCCTGACCTTTGAGCATACCACGACGACGGCTCAAGTCACCGATAACGTCACCGGTGTTCTCTTCAGGAGTTTCTACTTCAACCTTCATGATCGGCTCAAGCAGAACTGGTTTAGCTTTCTTAAAGCCTTCTTTAAAGGCGATAGAAGCAGCCAGTTTAAACGCCAGTTCAGAGGAGTCAACGTCATGGTAAGAACCGAAGTGCAGACGAATACCCATGTCTACTACCGGGTAGCCTGCCAGCGGACCTGCTTTCAGCTGTTCCTGGATACCTTTATCAACGGCCGGGATGTATTCGCCAGGGATTACACCACCTTTAATGTCGTTGATGAACTCGTAGCCTTTCGGGTTTGAACCCGGCTCCAGCGGGTACATGTCGATAACAACATGACCATACTGACCACGACCACCAGACTGTTTCGCGTGTTTACCTTCAACATCGGTAACTTTCTGGCGGATAGTTTCACGGTAAGCAACCTGCGGTTTACCTACGTTCGCTTCAACGTTGAATTCACGCTTCATACGGTCAACGATGATGTCGAGGTGCAGTTCGCCCATACCCGCGATGATGGTCTGGTTAGATTCTTCGTCAGTCCATACACGGAAAGACGGGTCTTCTTTAGCCAGACGGCCCAGAGCCAGACCCATTTTTTCCTGGTCAGCTTTGGTTTTCGGTTCAACTGCGATGGAGATTACCGGCTCAGGGAATTCCATACGTTCCAGAATGATCGGCGCATCCGGGTCACACAGGGTGTCACCAGTGGTTACGTCTTTCAGACCGATTGCAGCTGCGATGTCGCCCGCGCGAACTTCTTTGATCTCTTCACGTTTGTTAGCGTGCATCTGAACGATACGACCGAAACGCTCACGTGCAGCTTTCACGGAGTTCAGTACGGTATCACCAGAGTTAACCACACCGGAGTACACACGGAAGAAGGTCAGGTTACCAACAAACGGGTCGGTAGCGATTTTGAACGCCAGTGCAGAGAACGGCTCGTCATCACTTGCGTGACGCTCAGCCGGAGTGTCTTTACCGTCGTCCAGGATACCGTTGATCGCAGGTACGTCAACCGGGGATGGCAGGTAATCAATTACCGCATCCAGCATCGCCTGAACACCTTTGTTCTTGAACGCAGAACCACAGGTTACCAGGATGATTTCGTTGTTCAGAACGCGCTGACGCAGAGCACCTTTGATTTCTGCTTCAGTCAGTTCTTCACCACCCAGGTATTTTTCCATCAGCTCTTCAGAAGCTTCAGCTGCGGATTCGATCAGGTTCTGGTGCCATTCGTTAGCCAGTTCAACCATGTCTGCCGGGATATCTTCGTATTCGAAGGTTACGCCCTGGTCAGCGTCGTTCCAGTTGATAGCTTTCATTTTCACCAGGTCAACAACACCGGTGAAATGTTCTTCAGCACCAATCGCCAGCTGCAGCGGAACCGGGTTCGCGCCCAGACGGGTTTTGATCTGGTTAACAACTTTCAGGAAGTTCGCACCCATGCGGTCCATTTTGTTAACGAACGCAATACGCGGAACTTTATATTTGTTTGCCTGACGCCATACGGTTTCAGACTGCGGCTGAACACCACCAACTGCGCAGTAAACCATTACCGCACCATCGAGAACACGCATGGAACGTTCTACTTCGATTGTGAAGTCAACGTGCCCCGGGGTGTCGATGATGTTGATGCGATGCGGCTCATACTGCTTAGCCATACCAGACCAGAATGCAGTAGTCGCAGCGGAAGTGATGGTAATACCACGTTCCTGCTCCTGCTCCATCCAGTCCATGGTTGCAGCGCCGTCATGAACTTCACCGATTTTATGGTTTACACCGGTGTAGAACAGAATACGTTCGGTAGTAGTGGTTTTACCGGCGTCGATGTGCGCACTGATACCGATGTTACGGTAGCGTGCGATGGGTGTTGTACGAGCCATTTGTTTCCTCGTTTATCTTTTAGGCGTTCAATTTAAGTAGCCCAAAGCGGGCTGCTTACTGGAAGCGCCCGCCTGGTGACTAAAACTCCGAAGGGATTACCAACGGTAGTGTGCGAACGCCTTGTTGGCTTCGGCCATACGGTGAACGTCTTCACGTTTCTTAACTGCAGTACCTTTGTTTTCTGCAGCATCAGAAAGTTCGTTCGCCAGGCGCAGAGCCATGGATTTATCACCGCGTTTACGAGCAGCTTCAACGATCCAACGCATTGCCAGAGCATTACGACGAACCGGACGGACTTCAACTGGTACCTGATAAGTAGAACCACCAACGCGGCGAGACTTAACTTCTACAGTCGGGCGCACGTTTTCGAGAGCTACTTCGAATGCTTCCAGTTCAGATTTACCAGAGCGCTGAGCCAGGGTCTCCAGCGCGCTGTATACGATAGATTCAGCAGTAGATTTTTTACCATCTACCATCAGGATATTTACAAATTTAGCCAGCAGTTCTGATCCGAACTTCGGATCCGGCAGAATTTTACGCTGACCAATGACGCGACGACGTGGCATGGAAATACTCCGTTGTTAATTCAGGATTGTCCAAAACTCTACGAGTTTAGTTTGACATTTAAGTTAAAACGTTTGGCCTTACTTAACGGAGAACCATTAAGCCTTAGGACGCTTCACGCCATACTTGGAACGAGCCTGCTTACGGTCTTTAACGCCGGAGCAGTCAAGCGCACCACGTACGGTGTGGTAACGAACACCCGGGAGGTCTTTAACACGACCACCACGGATCAGGATCACGGAGTGCTCCTGCAGGTTGTGACCTTCACCACCGATGTAGGAAGTCACTTCGAAACCGTTAGTCAGACGAACACGGCATACTTTACGCAGCGCGGAGTTCGGTTTTTTAGGAGTGGTAGTATATACACGAGTACATACGCCACGTTTTTGCGGGCATGCTTCCAGCGCAGGCACGTTGCTTTTCGCAACTTTGCGAGCACGTGGTTTGCGTACCAGCTGGTTAACTGTTGCCATTAAATAGCTCCTGGTTTTAGCTTTTGCTTCGTAAACACGTAATAAAACGTCCTCACACAATATGAGGACGCCGAATTTTAGGGCGATGCCGAAAAGGTGTCAAGAAATATACAACGATCCCGCCATCACCAGGCCATCTGGCTGGAGTGCTTAACCGTAAGTCTGACGAAATCAGTATAGTCAATGGGAATGATGTCGTTCGAAATTCGACCAGTCAAACCGCGGGCAATAAGGTCTTCGTTCAGAGCATAGACCTTAATGGGGGCATTACGCAGACTTTCAAGGTAGCGGTTGCCGTCAACTGCGGCAGTTACGCCATCTTGCAATAATAGCAGTTCGTCACCTTCACTGAGCAGACGCAGCAGCGCAGCAAAGTCCGTCAGCCAGGGTGAACGATGTAATGTGTGCAGCATAACGCCTCAAAACCTCAAAATAACATCGTAGTTGGCGAGTTCGCGGCGTAAGGCATCTGCTTCGAGCGGCGTGGCTTCGACCACAAAAGGTGTCTGCGGATCTAACCCGCGTTCGCGCAGTGAAGCCGCACAAACCCAGCACTGTTCAATGTCATACAGACCCAACAATTTAAAAGTGGCAATGTAATCACGCGCCAGCACTGCATCGGGCTTTTGTCCTGGCAGCAGCTGAAAAACGCCATCAGCAATAAAGAAGACGGCCAGATCGTCAGTTAATGCGGAAGTTGCGAGTAAAGCATCTAATCCCTCGCGGCCAGCCGCGGTGCCATGAGGCACAGTAGAAAAAACAAACGCAATTCGTTTCATCAGAACTGTACCACCCTGTCACAGGTCAGCGAGGCTTCCGCCAGCGCGCCAAGTCCGCTTAAGGTAAATCCCGTCTGAAGGTTTGACGAAGCCAGCCCCAGTCTTCCGGCTTCCGTTTCATCAACAACGCCACGGCGTAATGCCGCCGCTACGCAGATATTCAGCGCCACACCATGTTGCATATTCAACTGTTGCCAGCTGCGCACAAGGTCAAATTCGTCGCTTGCCGGTGAGGTCAATTGGTTAGCGTTATAGACCCCTTCCCGATAGAAAAAAACGCTGCTTAACTCATGGCCTTCTGCTATTAGCGCCTGCGCAAACTGAAAAGCACTACTCGCCTGTTGCGTACCGTATGCTGGCCCGGTCACCACGATGGCAAAACGCATTACTTATCTTGCCCCTGGAAATCACCGCTCTTGAACTGGCGGATGTAGAGATAGACAGTGTGTTTGGAGATGTTCAGGCGGTCAGCAACCTGGTTGATCGCGTCTTTAATATCGAAGATCCCTTTCTCGTAGAGATTTAGCACGATCTGACGATTTTTGGCGTTATTAGAAACATTGCGATCGGCATTCACTTCTTCGATGGTAAACTCCAGCGTTTGGGTAACCAGATCTTCAACAGAAGAGGCAAAGTTGACGCTTGAACCGACATCCGGAGTTTCCGGCGGCACAAAAGTGCTCATAATCTGCGAGAAGGGAACATCAAGATTCATATTGATGCACAGCAGACCAATTACACGCTGTTCGCGGTTACGAATCGCGATAGTCAGGGACTTCATTAATACGCCGCTTTTGGCGCGAGTAAAGTAGCATTTAGAAACGCTGCTATCCGCTCCCGTCATATCGTGCAGCATACGTAGCGCCAGGTCAGTAATTGGCGAACCAATCTTCCGGCCTGTATGTTCACCGTTAGCAATGCGAATGGCTGAACATTTTAGATCCTGCAAAGAGTGCAAAACGATTTCACAGTGGGAGCCAATAAGCATCGCTAACCCGTCCACCACCGCTTCGTAGGATTTCAGAATATCAAAATCGGTCTGGTCAAAAGGACGTTGATCCAGTAAATCCAACTCACTGGTTTCGTTGGTTAAAAGCGACCTGGACATGAAAAAAAACACTCCTTTTCAGGAGCCTGTCGTTAACTTTTCAGGGCAGGCTCATTAATGATGCGGGTAACTAAATTAATACAGCGGAGGTTCCGCTTTCCAGCACTAATTATATCCGGCCTGTAATAAAAAAACCGCCGCCTGGTCAGGCGGCGGTTCTTAGTGCTTATTTTTTAGCAGAGTCTGCGGCTTTCGCATCAGCTTCCGGCTTTGCATCAGCCTTCGGCGCTGGTTTCACATCCAGCAGCTCTACGTCAAACACCAGGGTAGAATTCGGTGGGATCCCCGGAACACCCGCTTTGCCGTAAGCCAGTTCTGGTGGAATAACCAGTTTGATCTTACCGCCTTTCTTGATGTTCTTCAGACCTTCTGTCCAACCCGGGATAACACCGTCCAGACGGAAAGAGAGCGGTTCACCACGGGTGTAAGAGTTGTCGAACTCTTTACCGTCGATCAGCGTACCTTTGTAGTTCACTACAACAGTATCGCTGTCTTTCGGGGCTTCGCCTTTACCGGCTTCTACTACCTGATAAACCAGACCAGTGGAAGAGGTTTTCACACCTTTCTCTTTGGCAAATTTCTCGCGGTACTCTTTACCTTTTGCTTCGTTATCAGCCGCGTCTTTTTCCATCTTCGCCTGAGCAGAAGACTTCACACGAGCTTCGAATGCTTGCAGAGTCTGTTCGATCTCTTGGTCGGAAAGTTTGCTCTTATCAGCAAATGCATCCTGAACACCAGCGATCAGCTGATCTTTATCCAGTTTGATGCCCAGTTTTTCTTGTTCTTTAAGAGAGTTTTCCATGTAACGACCCAGCGAAGCACCCAGTGCATAAGCTGATTTCTGATCGTCATTTTTGAACGCTGCTTTGCTGTCAGCAGTTGTAGCAGGTTTTGCAGCTTCAGCAGCAAAAGTGATTGGTGCATGCAGGGCAACGGCCATTGTGGTCGCCAGCAGCGTTACTTTAAACAGTGATTTCATCCATATCTCCAGGATCGGGGCATCTCACCCCAGGGTTAACTATTATCAGAAGGGTACTATAAAGCGTTGTCGAACAAATCTACATACAGACACGCCCTATTATCATCTATTTTCAGACTCTTTTTGTTTAAATTAGTTTCGATGACCGCGAAATGAGTGCTGTCTCGGGCAGCAAAGTTAAGTAGAATCCGCGGCGACCATTCGACAAAAGAGGTGAATCATGCAGGATTTATCATTGGAAGCACGCCTGGCAGAGCTGGAGAGCCGACTGGCTTTTCAGGAAATCACCATTGAAGAACTGAACGTCACGGTGACCGCTCATGAAATGGAGATGGCGAAACTGCGCGATCATCTGCGTCTGCTGACCGAGAAGTTAAAAGCCAGCCAGCCGTCGAACATCGCGTCGCAGGCTGAAGAAACGCCTCCGCCACATTATTAAGGCGTAAAAAAAGCGGGGATTCCCCGCTTTTTTGTCACCTTTTCGGTATTAGTGGCAACCGCAACCGCCGTTGCCTTTACCGCCACAGCAGCCTTCGCCACCGTGTTCATGACCGTGATCGTGGCCATGACCACCGCAGCAACCGTCGTGGTCGTGATCGTGGTGGTGATCGTGCGCGCCGTGAACGTGACCATGAGCCAGTTCTTCTTCGGTCGCTTCGCGAATCGCCACAACTTCAACGTTGAATTTCAGGTTCTGACCAGCCAGCATGTGGTTACCATCAACCACTACGTGATCGTCTTCAACCGCAGTGATTTCAACCGGTACCGGACCCTGGTCGGTTTCAGCCAGGAAACGCATACCTACCTGCAGTTCATCAACGCCCATAAATACGTCTTTAGGAACGCGCTGCACCAGGTTTTCGTCGTACTGACCGTAAGCGTCGTTCGCGCCAACAGCGACATCAAATTTGTCGCCAACTTCATGACCTTCCAGCGCTGTTTCCAGGCCAGAGATCAGGGAACCGTGACCATGCAGGTAGTCCAGCGGCGCACTCACCGGAGACTCATCAACCAACACACCGTCTTCTGTACGTACCTGATAGGCCAGGCTGACCACCAGGTCTTTTGCTACTTTCATGATATCTCCTGAGCATGGGAAGAATAGTGGCGCAGATTGTAGCGGAATTCTGCAGCCGTGTACTCACTAGCTTAAAAAAACTCGGCGCATATCGCTAGTCCGGATGAAAAATCCCGATCACTTGCTCATCTTTGCGGACGTGATCGCGGGCTTCTTTGTCTGCTTCTCGCATCTGATGTCCACACTTAACACATTCTACGATATCAATATTATTTTCGCGCCACATCGCCATTGAATCCTGTGCCTGACAGGCCGGGCATTTTGCGCCCGCAATAAAACGTTTTCGGATTGCCATCTTTACCCTCTACTCAAATTCATCCCAGCCGTCCAGCTGGCGTCGTTCTTGTTGCATTTCACGCTGGAAAATCTCTTCCAGTTCACGTCGGGCTTCCCTGGCGCGAGAAATTTGTACGGTATCAGCATGCATCGGGATTAACTCCCGCAGCATTCGCATATCCAGGCGGCGAAAATGCAGTTGCGCGCGCTGCGCCTGATGCGGATGCATGCCAAGCGTGACCAGCGTCTTGCGCCCCAGCTCTAACGCACTGGAGAATGTTTCACGGGAAAACTGCGTCACCCCTGCCTGTAATAACTCATGCGCTTCCACACGTCCGCGCGCTCGCGCAAGAATATGCAAATGCGGAAAGTGCTGCTGGCATATTTCCACCAGCTTCATAGTGTCTTCCGGCTCGTTACAGGTAATGACGATAGACTCAGCGGCCTCTGCACCCGCAGAACGTAAAAGATCTACCTGCGTGGCGTCGCCGTAATAAACTTTGTAGCCATATTTGCGCATCAGGTTAACGGCACTGATATCCCGCTCCAGTACAGTAATGCGCATTTTATTTGCCATCAGCAAACGACCAATCACCTGACCAAAACGCCCAAAGCCCACGACAATGACCTGCGGTTTATCATCGTTGACCCATGGTTTTTCGTCTTCTTCTTCCGGTCCGTTAAACTGGCGGGATAGCCATTTATCGACCAGCTTCATCAGCAGCGGCGTGGTCATCATGGAAAGCGTCACCGTCACCAGCAACAGCGCCATCTGGTCGCCCTGGAATAAGCGTTGTGAAGAAGCGGTAGAAAAGAGGACAAAGGCAAACTCACCGCCCTGACTCAACACGCCAGCAAACTGCATCCGCTCAGAACTGCGCACGCCATACAATCGCGCCAGCAGATACAGCACGAGAATTTTCACCGCCACCAGCACAACCACACTTATCACTACCCACAACAGATGGGTATAAAGCACCCCGAGGTTGAGCGACATGCCGACAGAGATAAAGAACAAACCAAGCAGCAAGCCTTTGAAGGGATCGATAGCCGTTTCCAGTTCATGGCGATATTCACTTTCCGCCAGTAGCACACCCGCAATAAACGTACCGAGCGCCATCGACAACCCCAGCGCATCCATAAACAATGCGGAACCCAACACCAGCAGCAGCGTCGCGGCGGTGAACACTTCCCGCACACCAGAAGCTGCAATAAAACGGAATACCGGACGCAGTAAATAGCGCCCGCCAATCAGCATGCCGACAAACGCCAGCACCTTCATGCCGATCTTCATCCAGTCGAAATGTTCGTCTGCCGAACCCGCCAACAACGGCACTAACGCCAGTGCCGGGATCACCGCCAGATCCTGAAACAGCAGTACCGAGAAACCTAACTGGCCGGATTCGCTGCGATTCATCCCTTTCTCACGCATCAATTGCAACGCCATTGCAGTTGAAGACATCGCAAGGCCAATGCCACCGACCACCGCCGCCTGCCATGAGAAATGGGTCAGCATCAATAATCCTGCCAGCAACGCCGCGCTTAACAGCACCTGTGCCGCGCCTACGCCAAAAATCGAACGCCGCAGTTGCCAAAGCTTGGAGGGATTCAACTCAAGGCCGATGATAAACATCAGGAATACCACGCCGAGTTCCGAAAAGTGGAGGATCTCATCGACGTCGCTAATAAACCCCAGCCCCCACGGGCCAATCGCAATCCCCGCCAGCAAATATCCCAACACTGCACCAATACCCAGCCGCGATGCCAGCGGCACCGCAGCCACCGCCGCGAAGAGAAACAGCACTCCTGCGAGTAAAAAATCAGAACCTTCCATCAGCAGCCTCCTGGAGACAGCGGATTTGCCAGCCAGTCACCGTAGGCTCTGGCGTGGCTCGCCAGCTCCTGTGCGCTTTGCCGTCTCGCCCAGTAAATAATGATGGGGCTTAACCAATGCATCCGGCACATGCCCGCCGCCAGTTCAAAGGGGCGCAGAACATCGCTCATCGGATAGCGATTCAACGCGTCATAACGGTAAGCACTTTCCGGCTCCCCGGTGGTAATCACGCTACGCCAGTACTTTCCCGCCAGTTGGTTTCCCCCCGGTCCGCTGGCAAAACCACGGCTTAATACCCGGTCCAGCCACTCTTTCAGTAGCGCCGGGCAGCTATAGGTATAAAGAGGATGCTGAAAGACAATCACCTCGTGCTCGCGCAGTAATGCCTGCTCACGAGGGATATCAATAAAAAAGTCGGGATAGTGCGCGTAAAGGTCGTGCACGGTAACATTGCTGAGCTGCGTGGCCGGTTTAAGCAGAACCCGGTTTGCCACCGAGTCCTGAGATTCCGGATGGGCATACAGCAGCAAAACTTTCGCTGGCTGAGACATCATCCCCCTCCCGGTATGGTTTTTGTGTATAGTCGCTGTTTTGGGCTACCATTGCGCCCGGTGCGGCAGCTCGCCCATACATTACATTATCATAATGATAAGTTAACATAGTCTGAACATACGGCGCCTTATGATTGTTTTTTCCTCGTTACAAATTCGTCGCGGCGTGCGCATCCTGCTGGATAATGCCACCGCCACCATCAACCCTGGGCAGAAAGTCGGCCTGGTGGGTAAAAACGGCTGTGGTAAATCTACTCTGCTGGCATTGCTGAAAAATGAAATCAGCGCCGACGGCGGCAGCTACACCTTTCCGGTAAGCTGGCAACTGGCGTGGGTGAATCAGGAAACACCGGCGTTACCGCAAGCGGCGCTGGAATATGTCATTGACGGCGACCGTGAATATCGTCAACTGGAAGCGCAGCTACACGACGCCAACGAACGTAACGACGGGCACGCCATTGCGACCATTCATGGCAAGCTGGATGCTATTGACGCATGGAGTATTCGCTCCCGTGCCGCCAGCCTGCTGCACGGCCTCGGTTTCAGCAATGAACAACTGGAGCGCCCGGTAAGTGATTTCTCCGGTGGCTGGCGTATGCGTCTTAACCTTGCCCAGGCGCTGATTTGCCGTTCAGACTTGCTGCTGCTCGACGAACCGACTAACCACCTCGATCTCGATGCCGTTATCTGGCTGGAAAAATGGCTGAAGAGCTATCAGGGCACGCTGATCCTGATCTCTCACGATCGCGATTTCCTCGATCCGATCGTTGATAAAATTATTCATATCGAACAACAAAGCATGTTCGAGTACACCGGCAACTACAGTTCGTTTGAAGTACAGCGCGCCACCCGTCTGGCGCAGCAACAAGCGATGTATGAAAGCCAGCAGGAACGCGTAGCGCATCTGCAAAGTTATATCGACCGTTTCCGTGCCAAAGCCACCAAAGCGAAGCAGGCCCAGAGCCGCATTAAGATGCTTGAGCGTATGGAGCTGATTGCCCCCGCGCACGTCGACAACCCGTTCCGCTTTAGCTTCCGCGCGCCGGAAAGCCTGCCAAATCCGTTACTGAAGATGGCAAAAGTCAGCGCAGGCTATGGCGATCGCATTATTCTCGACTCGATTAAACTGAATCTGGTCCCCGGCTCGCGCATTGGTCTGCTAGGCCGCAACGGCGCGGGTAAATCGACATTAATCAAACTGTTAGCCGGCGAACTTGCGCCAGTCAGCGGTGAAATTGGTCTGGCGAAAGGGATCAAGCTCGGCTACTTCGCCCAGCATCAACTGGAATACCTGCGCGCCGACGAATCGCCTATTCAACATCTGGCACGTTTAGCGCCGCAGGAGCTGGAGCAAAAACTGCGTGACTACCTCGGCGGCTTTGGTTTCCAGGGCGATAAAGTAACCGAAGAAACGCGCCGCTTCTCCGGTGGGGAAAAAGCCCGCCTGGTGCTGGCATTAATTGTCTGGCAGCGTCCGAATCTGCTGCTGCTCGACGAACCGACCAACCACCTTGACCTCGACATGCGTCAGGCACTCACCGAAGCATTAATCGAGTTCGAAGGCGCGCTGGTTGTCGTCTCGCACGACCGTCATTTGCTGCGTTCCACCACTGACGATCTCTACCTGGTTCACGATCGTAAAGTCGAACCGTTCGACGGCGATCTGGAAGATTATCAACAGTGGTTGAGCGACGTACAAAAGCAGGAAAACCAGACCGACGAAGCGCCAAAAGAGAACGCGAACAGCGCCCAGGCACGTAAAGATCAGAAGCGTCGGGAAGCGGAGCTGCGTGCGCAAACCCAGCCACTGCGTAAAGAGATTGCCCGTCTGGAAAAAGAGATGGAGAAGCTGAACGCGCAACTGGCGCAGGCGGAAGAGAAACTCGGCGACAGCGAACTGTACGATCAAAGCCGTAAAGCGGAGTTGACCGCCTGCCTGCAACAGCAAGCCAGCGCCAAATCCGGC
Organism: Escherichia coli DSM 30083 = JCM 1649 = ATCC 11775; assembly: GCF_003697165.2. Lineage (GTDB taxonomy): Bacteria > Pseudomonadota > Gammaproteobacteria > Enterobacterales > Enterobacteriaceae > Escherichia > Escherichia coli. The sequence goes on along the minus strand of NZ_CP033092.2, from coordinate 404,162 downwards.
CTGGAAGAGTGCGAAATGGCATGGCTGGAAGCCCAGGAGCAGCTTGAGCAGATGCTGCTGGAAGGCCAAAGCAACTGATGGCGCAGATAACAACGACCGATGCCAATGAATTTAGCAGCAGTGCTAAATTCACCCCTATGCGCGGCTTTAGCAATTGTCATCTACAAACCATGCTGCCGCGTCTGTTCCGTCGCAAGGTGAAATTCACCCCGTACTGGCAGCGGCTGGAGTTGCCCGACGGCGATTTTGTCGATCTCGCGTGGAGTGAAGATCCTGCACAGGCGCGGCATAAACCGCGTTTAGTGGTATTTCACGGGCTGGAAGGCAGTCTCAATAGCCCTTACGCTCACGGTCTGGTTGAGGCGGCGCAAAAGCGCGGCTGGCTGGGCGTGGTGATGCATTTTCGCGGATGCAGCGGTGAACCAAACCGTATGCACCGCATTTACCATTCGGGCGAAACCGAAGACGCCAGTTGGTTTTTACGCTGGCTGCAACGCGAGTTTGGTCATGCGCCAACGGCTGCCGTCGGCTATTCGCTCGGCGGTAATATGCTGGCCTGTTTGCTGGCAAAAGAAGGCAATGATCTCCCGATTGATGCGGCAGTGATTGTCTCTGCGCCGTTTATGCTGGAGGCCTGTAGTTACCATATGGAAAAGGGCTTTTCCCGCATTTATCAGCGTTACTTGCTGAACCTGTTAAAAGCCAATGCCGCGCGCAAGCTGGCAGCCTACCCCGGAACACTGCCGATTAATCTCACGCAGTTAAAATCGGTACGTCGCATCCGTGAATTTGACGATCTCATCACCGCCAGAATTCACGGCTACGCTGACGCTATCGACTATTATCGTCAGTGTAGCGCCATGCCGATGCTCAATCGGATAGCCAAACCGACACTGATTATTCACGCCAAAGACGATCCGTTTATGGATCATCAGGTGATCCCGAAACCGGAAAGTCTCCCCCCGCAGGTGGAGTATCAGCTGACTGAACATGGCGGTCATGTTGGCTTTATTGGCGGTACATTACTTCATCCGCAAATGTGGCTGGAGTCACGCATTCCTGACTGGTTAACAACGTATCTGGAGGCGAAATCATGTTGATTCCGTGGCAAGACCTCTCCCCCGAAACGCTGGAAAATTTAATTGAAAGCTTTGTGTTACGTGAAGGCACCGATTATGGTGAACATGAGCGTACACTTGAACAGAAAGTCTCCGACGTCAAACGCCAGCTACAGTGCGGAGAAGCGGTGCTGGTATGGTCGGAGCTGCACGAAACGGTCAATATCATGCCGCGCAGTCAGTTTCGCGAATAACCTGCAACCGTCGGCGGACGAGATAATAATGATAGCTAAGTCATGGAGTTACTATGTCTGCCAAACATCCGGTCATTGCGGTAACAGGATCCAGCGGCGCGGGGACCACCACCACCAGCCTCGCGTTTCGTAAAATATTCGCGCAGTTAAATCTGCATGCAGCCGAGGTGGAAGGCGACAGTTTTCACCGTTATACCCGCCCGGAAATGGACATGGCGATCCGCAAAGCGCGCGACGCCGGGCGGCATATCAGCTACTTCGGCCCCGAAGCGAACGACTTCGGCCTTCTGGAACAAACCTTCATTGAATACGGTCAGAGTGGCAAAGGGAAATCTCGCAAATATCTGCATACCTACGATGAAGCCGTACCGTGGAATCAGGTACCGGGGACATTCACCCCCTGGCAATCTTTACCGGAACCCACTGATGTACTGTTTTATGAAGGTTTACACGGCGGCGTAGTCACGCCACAGCATAACGTTGCGCAGCATGTGGACTTACTGGTCGGCGTGGTGCCTATCGTTAACCTTGAGTGGATTCAAAAACTGATCCGCGACACCAGCGAGCGCGGGCACTCACGAGAAGCAGTGATGGACTCGGTAGTGCGTTCAATGGAAGACTATATCAACTACATCACACCGCAGTTTTCCCGCACCCATCTTAACTTCCAGCGCGTTCCCACCGTCGACACCTCAAACCCGTTCGCGGCAAAAGGTATCCCGTCGCTGGATGAAAGCTTTGTGGTGATCCATTTTCGTAATCTGGAAGGGATCGATTTCCCCTGGCTGCTGGCGATGTTGCAAGGCTCATTCATTTCCCACATCAATACGTTAGTGGTGCCTGGCGGCAAAATGGGTCTGGCAATGGAATTAATTATGCTGCCGCTGGTGCAACGATTGATGGAAGGAAAGAAAATCGAGTAACGCTGCTATTACGCCGGATAAAATACTATCCGGCTTCACAACGGGATAGTTAAATCACGCGGCAACCACTTCATACGAGTGAGTAATATTCACCGCTTTTTCCAGCATCAGCGCCACTGAACAATATTTCTCGGCAGAAAGATCAACTGCACGCGCAACCGCTGCGTCTTTCAGGTCGCGACCGGTGACGATAAAATGCAGATTAATGTGCGTAAACAGGCGTGGTGCCTCTTCGCGGCGCTCAGAGGTCAATTTTACTTCACAATCGACCACATCCTGACGCCCTTTTTGCAGGATAGAAACCACATCGATGGCACTGCAACCACCCGCTGCCATCAACACCATTTCCATCGGGCTTGGTGCTTTATCGCCTGAGTTGCCGTCCATTAAAATCTGGTGACCAGAGGCGGATTCGCCCAGAAAAGTTAACCCTTCGACCCACTTCACTCGCGCTTGCATTTTTGCTACTCCACTGCGTCAATTTTCCTGACAGAGTACGCGTACTAACCAAATCGCGCAACGGAAGGCGACCTGGGTCATGCTGAAGCGAGACACCAGGAGACACAAAGCGAAAGCTATGCTAAAACAGTCAGGATGCTACAGTAATATATTGATGTACTGCATGTATGCAAAGGACGCCACATTACCGTGCAGTACAGTTGATAGCCCCTTCCCAGGTAGCGGGAAGCATATTTCGGCAATCCAGAGACAGCGGCGTTATCTGGCTCTGGAGAAAGCTTATAACAGAGGATAACCGCGCATGGTGCTTGGCAAACCGCAAACAGACCCGACTCTCGAATGGTTCTTGTCTCATTGCCACATTCATAAGTACCCATCCAAGAGCACGCTTATTCACCAGGGTGAAAAAGCGGAAACGCTGTACTACATCGTTAAAGGCTCTGTGGCAGTGCTGATCAAAGACGAAGAGGGTAAAGAAATGATCCTCTCCTATCTGAATCAGGGTGATTTTATTGGCGAACTGGGCCTGTTTGAAGAGGGCCAGGAACGTAGCGCATGGGTACGTGCGAAAACCGCCTGTGAAGTGGCTGAAATTTCGTACAAAAAATTTCGCCAATTGATTCAGGTAAACCCGGACATTCTGATGCGTCTGTCTGCACAGATGGCGCGTCGTCTGCAAGTCACTTCAGAGAAAGTGGGCAACCTGGCGTTCCTCGACGTGACGGGCCGCATTGCACAGACTCTGCTGAATCTGGCAAAACAACCGGATGCTATGACTCACCCGGACGGTATGCAAATCAAAATTACCCGTCAGGAAATCGGTCAGATTGTCGGCTGTTCTCGTGAAACCGTGGGACGCATTCTGAAGATGCTGGAAGATCAGAACCTGATCTCCGCACACGGTAAAACCATCGTCGTTTACGGCACTCGTTAATCCCGTCAGAGTGGCGCGTTACCTGGTAGCGCGCCATTTTGTTTCCCCCGATGTGGCGCAGACTGATTTATCACCCCGATATCAACTATGCACTTCGACAAACGCTGGTGCTATGTTTGCCCGTGGCCGTTGGGTTAATGCTTGGCGAATTACGATTCGGCCTGCTCTTCTCCCTCGTTCCTGCCTGTTGCAATATTGCGGGCCTTGATACGCCTCATAAACGTTTTTTCAAACGCTTAATCATTGGTGCGTCGCTGTTTGCCACCTGTAGCTTGCTGACACAGGTGCTACTGGCAAAAGATGTTCCCCTGCCCTTTTTGCTGACCGGATTAACGCTGGTACTTGGCGTCACTGCTGAACTGGGGCCATTGCACGCAAAATTGCTTCCCGCATCGCTGCTCGCTGCCATTTTTACCCTCAGTCTGGCGGGATACATGCCGGTCTGGGAACCGTTGCTCATCTATGCGCTGGGCACTTTGTGGTACGGATTGTTTAACTGGTTTTGGTTCTGGATCTGGCGCGAACAACCGCTACGCGAGTCACTAAGTCTGCTGTACCGTGAACTGGCAGATTACTGTGAAGCCAAATACAGCCTGCTTACCCAGCACACCGACCCTGATAAAGCGCTGCCGCCGCTGCTGGTGCGCCAGCAAAAAGCGGTCGATCTAATTACCCAGTGCTATCAGCAAATGCATATGCTTTCCGCGCAAAATAATACCGATTACAAGCGGATGCTGCGTATTTTCCAGGAGGCGCTGGATTTGCAGGAACATATTTCGGTCAGTTTGCATCAGACGGAAGAGGTGCAAAAGCTGGTCGAGCGTAGCCATGCGGAAGAAGTTATCCGCTGGAATGCGCAAACCGTCGCCGCTCGCCTGCGCGTGCTGGCTGATGACATTCTTTACCATCGCCTGCCAACGCGTTTTACGATGGAAAAGCAAATTGGCGCACTGGAAAAAATCGCCCGCCAACACCCGGATAATCCGGTTGGGCAATTCTGCTACTGGCATTTCAGCCGCATTGCTCGTGTGCTGCGCACCCAAAAACCGCTCTATGCCCGTGACTTACTGGCCGATAAACAGCGGCGAATGCCATTACTTCCGGCGCTGAAAAGTTATCTGTCACTAAAGTCTCCAGCGCTACGCAATGCCGGACGACTCAGTGTGATGTTAAGCGTTGCCAGCCTGATGGGCACCGCGCTTCATCTGCCGAAGTCGTACTGGATCCTGATGACAGTATTGCTGGTGACGCAAAATGGCTATGGCGCAACCCGTCTGAGGATTGTAAATCGCTCCGTGGGAACCGTGGTCGGGTTAATCATTGCAGGCGTGACGCTACACTTTAAAATTCCCGAAGGTTACACCCTGACCTTGATGCTGATTACCACCCTCGCCAGCTACCTGATATTGCGCAAAAACTACGGCTGGGCGACGGTCGGTTTTACTATTACCGCAGTGTATACCCTGCAACTGTTGTGGCTGAACGGTGAGCAGTACATCCTTCCGCGTCTTATCGATACCATTATTGGTTGTTTAATTGCTTTCGGCGGTACTGTCTGGCTGTGGCCGCAGTGGCAGAGCGGGTTATTGCGTAAGAACGCCCATGACGCTTTAGAAGCCTATCAGGACGCGATTCGCTTGATTCTGAGCGAGGACCCGCAACCTACGCCACTGGCCTGGCAGCGAATGCGGGTGAATCAGGCGCATAACACTCTGTATAACTCATTGAATCAGGCGATGCAGGAACCGGCGTTTAACAGCCATTATCTGGCAGATATGAAACTGTGGGTAACGCACAGCCAGTTCATTGTTGAGCATATTAATGCCATGACCACGCTGGCGCGGGAACACCGGGCATTGCCACCGGAACTGGCACAAGAGTATTTACAGTCTTGTGAAATCGCCATTCAGCGTTGTCAGCAGCGACTGGAGTATGACGAACCGGGTAGTTCTGGCGATGCCAATATCATGGATGCGCCGGAGATGCAGCCGCACGAAGGCGCGGCAGGTACGCTGGAGCAGCATTTACAACGGGTTATTGGTCATCTGAACACCATGCACACCATTTCGTCGATGGCATGGCGGCAGCGACCGCATCACGGGATTTGGCTGAGTCGCAAGTTGCGGGATTCGAAGGCGTAATACAGGCTAAACCATCGGATGAGATGTTCACGCCGCATCCGACATCTTTTGCCTGATGCGTCTTATTTACGCCCCAATCACCTTCGCCACCGCGTGGGCGAAACGATGCATCCCTTCATCGATATCCGCATCTTCCACCACCAGCGACGGCGCAAAACGCATCACATCAGGCCCGGCATTCAGCACCATTACGCCTTCCTCTGCACCGGCATACAGGAAATCACGCGCCCGACCTTTGTACTGTGGTTTCAGCTCTGCGCCAATCAACAGCCCCATACCGCGAATATCGCTAAACACATCGTACTGCTGATCGATCTTCTGCAAATGGTCAACAAAACGCTGGCGTTTCGCCTGAATACCTTCCAGCACTTCAGGGGTATTGATGATATCAAACGCCGCGCCCGCTACTGCACAGGCCAGAGGATTACCGCCGTAGGTGGAACCGTGAGAACCAGGATGAAACGCGGAAGCAATCTCCGCCGTGGTCAGCATGGCGCTAACCGGGAAGCCGCCACCTAGCGCTTTCGCAGAGGTCAGAATATCCGGCGTCACGCCGTAGTGCATATAAGCAAACAGATCGCCGGTCCGCCCCATCCCGCACTGCACTTCATCAAACACCAATAATGCCTGATGCTGATCACACAGCTCGCGCAAGCCCTGCAAAAACTCTGGCGTCGCTGCCGTCACGCCGCCCTCGCCCTGAATCGGCTCAACCACCACCGCACAGGTATGGTCATCCATCACGGCTTTTACTGCGTGAAGATCGTTAAAAGGCACGTGGATGATGTCTGCCGGTTTTGGCCCAAAGCCGTCGGAATATTTTGGCTGCCCACCCACCGAAACGGTAAACAGCGAGCGACCATGAAAAGCGTTATGGAAGGCAATAATTTTGGTTTTGAACGGGCTATGACGCACACAGGCGTAATGGCGTGCCAGTTTAAAGGCGGTTTCGTTAGCTTCCGTGCCGGAGTTCATAAACACCACGCGTTCGGCAAACGTTGCCTCAATCAGTTTACGGCCAAGACGCAGCGCCGGCTCATTGGTGAAAACGTTACTAATATGCCACAGAGTTTCGCCCTGGGTTTTTAACGCGTTCACCAGCGCAGGATGGCAATGGCCCAACGCCGTAACTGCAATGCCACCCGCGAAATCGACATACTCCTTGCCCTGTTGATCCCAGATTCGGCTGCCCTGACCTTTTACCGGAATAAACTCTGCCGGAGCATAAATCGGCAGAATCACTTCATCGAAAGTCGCGCGTGTAATTGCTGTTTGTTCAATTGCCATCTCATGATCACCCTGTTACGCATAAATAAATATGAAATTATAATCACAAAATATGCATAAAAAATCACTGAATGGCAATCAGAAATCAGCGATGCAGAAAATTAGCCAGCAGTTGATGTCCTTGTTCGCTAAGAATACTTTCTGGATGGAATTGCACACCTTCCAGATCCCACTGGCGATGGCGAATCCCCATAATCTCGCGGGTTTCGCTCCAGGCCGTCACTTCAAAGCACTCCGGTAATGAGTCAGGTTCCACCACCAGCGAATGGTAGCGTGTCACGGTGAGTGGATTTGCCAGCCCCTTAAATACGCCCACACCATTATGTGTAATCGGCGAGGTTTTGCCGTGCATGACCTTTGCGGCGCGCACAACTTTGCCGCCAAATGCCTGCGCCATTGCCTGATGACCGAGGCAGACGCCAAGAATCGGCAAGCGTCCGGCATAGTGACGAATAACGTCAAGGGAGATCCCGGCTTCATCTGGCGTACAGGGGCCGGGTGAGATGACAATTTTTTGTGGTTTAAGGGCGTCGATATCCGCCAACGTCAACGCATCGTTGCGCTTAACCAACACATCCGCCCCCAGTTCACAAAAGTACTGGTAGAGGTTCCAGGTAAAAGAATCGTAGTTATCAATAAGCAGGATCATGGCGGCTCCGGTACGAAAGAACCGCGCTATTTTACTCAGATTCCCCGGCTTCGCTTACCACTTTGCTAAATATCATCTGCAGCGCGGTGAGATCCCCCATTGCCCCATTCTGATTTGCCTGATTCCAGGCCTCTTTTTCGATACCCTGCCAGCTCAGTTGATATCCGGCATGAATCGCCAGTTGCTCGAAGAAGATCCGCTGTGCCAAACCACTTCCCACCCGGAAGGGATGCAGCACGTTGATTTCACAATAGTAATGCGCCAGCCGCTCGACGAATTTATCTTTCTCAAGGCTAGTCAGATACTTCTCTTCCTCCAAATCCTGCATCAGGGCATTGCCCTCTTTTTCGAGATAGGCAAAGTGGCAGAACGGCGTATCTCCCTGATAAATATCGACTTCGCGCAGTTGCCCCGCCCAGTCGAAAATATCCTGATACAACTGGCGATGAAGAGTACGCAAATGCGGTAAACCCCGAACCAACGGGCCAAGTTCAATGGTCGCAGCACGCAGCGCCGTCATTTCGTAAGCGGCCTGTTCCAGCCGCTGCTGCTGGCGGATGTTCAGCCGGTTACGCATGATATCAAGGCCTGGATAAAGATACGGATCGCGCCCTTCGCCGAATTTATCGCTCATAGTGCCTCCTCAGCGCTTCAAGGCGCGCTAAAGCCTCTGCGGCAGTAAGAGTGACTAAAGGCATCTCGACGCCTTCAAGACGGCGACTGGCCTGGAAATTACGATTACGCTGAAGCTCCCAGAGACGGGACTTTTGCTTATCGGTGAGTTTCTTCACTTGATGCCTCCCTGAACGTGTCCATTTGCCACAAGTATAAGCGGCAAATCCGGGTTACGCCGGGAGAGCAGAAGCGCGGGCAAGATTGCCCGCGCGAGAAATCATTACGGCAGGACTTTAGCGGAAAGGATAACTACCGGTTTTGACGGCACATTCTGGTACGGACCAACGTCATGAGTCGGCACCTGGGAAATCTTATCGGCAACGTCCATGCCTTTCACCACTTTACCAAATACCGCGTAACCGAAATCACGCTGACCGTGGTCAAGGAAGGCGTTATCGGCAACGTTGATAAAGAACTGGCTGGTGGCGCTGTCTTTGTCAGCGGTACGCGCCATCGCGATGGTGCCACGCGTGTTGCGCAGGCCGTTATCTGCTTCATTTTTGATTGGCGGGTTTGGTTTTTTCTGCTGCATCTGCTCGGTGAAACCGCCGCCCTGAATCATAAAGCCAGGAATGACGCGGTGAAAGGTCGTGTTGTTATAAAAACCACTGTTCACATAATCGACAAAGTTTTGCACAGACACTGGCGCTTTTTGTTTATCCAGTTCCAGTTCGATGTTACCAGCTGAGGTTGTCAACAATACGTGCGGGTCCCCTTTCGCTGCCATTGCTGCGGGAGAAAGAGCAGAAAGAGCGAAAACAGCAGCCATCGCCGCCAGGGTCGATTTGAACATGAGATTTCCTTAACAAACAGAGCAGAAAAAAAGCAAGTGAAGAGATTCTAAATAGCCTTCAAGAACAAGGCCATCCCTTTACCTAATTTTACGTATCTGAAATATATGTAACCTGAGGATAACTTTTATTCCGTGATCAAAATCACCTCTTAAAATGCAATTTAGCAACCGATTGCAATAAAACATTTAATCAGATCACAAAATCGCCTAAAATCGCCCGCTCGCGGCATAGCCCGCTATGCCATTTTATTTTTGAACGCAGGCCAATCATGACTAACAGCAATCGCATCAAGCTCACATGGATTAGCTTTCTTTCCTACGCACTGACCGGTGCGTTGGTTATTGTCACCGGGATGGTGATGGGAAATATCGCCGATTATTTCAATCTGCCTGTTTCCAGCATGAGTAACACCTTCACCTTCCTCAATGCCGGCATTTTAATCTCTATCTTCCTCAACGCCTGGCTGATGGAAATCGTCCCGTTGAAAACGCAGTTACGTTTTGGCTTTCTCCTGATGGTGCTGGCGGTTGCCGGTTTGATGTTCAGCCACAGCCTGGCGCTGTTCTCGGCGGCGATGTTCATTCTCGGGGTGGTCAGCGGCATCACCATGTCGATTGGTACATTCCTGGTAACACAAATGTATGAAGGACGTCAGCGCGGTTCACGCCTGTTATTTACCGACTCCTTCTTCAGTATGGCCGGGATGATTTTCCCAATGATCGCCGCGTTTCTGCTGGCACGTAGCATTGAGTGGTACTGGGTTTATGCCTGCATCGGGCTGGTGTATGTCGCTATTTTTATTCTGACCTTCGGCTGTGAATTCCCGGCACTGGGCAAACATGCGCCAAAAACAGATGCTCCGGTAGAGAAAGAAAAGTGGGGGATCGGCGTACTGTTTCTCTCTGTTGCGGCGCTGTGCTACATCCTCGGTCAGTTAGGTTTTATCTCCTGGGTGCCAGAATATGCCAAAGGCCTGGGCATGAGCCTGAATGACGCTGGCACGCTGGTAAGTAACTTCTGGATGTCGTACATGGTCGGCATGTGGGCGTTCAGCTTTATTCTTCGCTTCTTTGATTTGCAACGTATCCTGACCGTACTGGCTGGTCTGGCTGCGATTCTGATGTACGTCTTTAACACCGGAACACCGGCACATATGGCGTGGTCAATTCTCGCCCTGGGCTTCTTCTCCAGCGCGATCTATACCACCATCATCACCCTGGGTTCACAGCAGACCAAAGTACCGTCGCCAAAACTGGTTAACTTTGTCCTGACCTGCGGGACCATCGGTACTATGTTGACCTTTGTGGTTACCGGCCCGATTGTTGAACATAGTGGTCCGCAGGCGGCGCTGCTGACGGCAAACGGTCTGTACGCTGTCGTCTTTGTGATGTGCTTCCTGTTAGGTTTCGTCAGCCGTCACCGTCAGCATAACACCCTGACCTCTCATTAATTGTTCATGCCGGGCGGCACTATCGTCGTCCGGCCTTTTCCTCTCTTACTCTGCTACGTACATCTATTTCTATAAATCCGTTCAATTTGTCTGTTTTTTGCACAAACATGAAATGTCAGACAATTCCGTGACTTAAGAAAATTTATACAAATCAGCAATATACCCCTTAAGGAGTATATAAAGGTGAATTTGATTTACATCAATAAGCGGGGTTGCTGAATCGTTAAGGTAGGCGGTAATAGAAAAGAAATCGAGGCAAAAATGAGCAAAGTCAGACTCGCAATTATCGGTAACGGTATGGTCGGCCATCGCTTTATCGAAGATCTTCTTGATAAATCTGATGCGGCCAACTTTGATATTACCGTTTTCTGTGAAGAACCGCGCATCGCTTATGACCGCGTACACCTCTCGTCTTACTTCTCTCACCACACCGCCGAAGAGCTGTCGCTGGTGCGCGAAGGCTTCTACGAGAAACACGGCATCAAAGTTCTGGTCGGCGAACGCGCTATCACCATCAACCGTCAGGAGAAGGTGATTCACTCCAGCGCCGGACGTACCGTTTTTTATGACAAGCTGATCATGGCGACCGGTTCCTACCCGTGGATCCCGCCAATTAAAGGTTCTGATACTCAGGACTGCTTTGTCTATCGCACCATTGAAGACCTCAACGCCATTGAATCCTGCGCTCGTCGCAGCAAGCGCGGTGCCGTTGTTGGTGGCGGCCTGTTAGGTCTGGAAGCTGCTGGCGCGCTGAAAAACTTAGGCATTGAAACCCACGTTATCGAATTTGCCCCTATGCTGATGGCGGAACAGCTTGATCAGATGGGCGGCGAGCAGCTGCGTCGCAAAATCGAAAGTATGGGCGTGCGCGTTCACACCAGCAAAAACACTCTTGAGATTGTGCAGGAAGGTGTTGAAGCGCGTAAAACCATGCGTTTTGCCGACGGCAGCGAACTGGAAGTCGACTTTATCGTCTTCTCTACCGGTATCCGTCCGCGCGATAAGCTGGCAACCCAGTGTGGTCTGGACGTTGCTCCGCGTGGGGGTATCGTCATAAATGATTCCTGCCAGACTTCCGATCCGGATATCTACGCCATCGGTGAATGCGCAAGCTGGAACAACCGTGTATTTGGTCTGGTAGCACCAGGCTACAAAATGGCGCAGGTCGCCGTTGACCATATTCTTGGTAGCGAAAACGCCTTTGAAGGTGCAGACCTTAGCGCCAAGCTGAAACTGCTGGGCGTAGACGTAGGCGGTATTGGTGATGCGCACGGTCGCACGCCTGGCGCACGTAGCTACGTTTACCTCGACGAAAGCAAAGAGATCTACAAACGCCTGATTGTCAGCGAAGACAACAAAACCCTGCTCGGTGCGGTACTGGTGGGCGATACCAGCGACTACGGCAACCTGCTGCAACTGGTGCTGAACGCTATCGAGCTGCCGGAAAACCCGGATTCCCTGATCCTGCCAGCGCACTCGGGTAGCGGTAAGCCGTCTATCGGTGTTGATAAACTGCCGGACAGCGCGCAAATCTGCTCCTGCTTCGACGTCACCAAAGGCGACCTGATTGCTGCTATCAACAAAGGCTGCCACACCGTTGCGGCGCTGAAAGCCGAAACCAAAGCCGGTACGGGCTGCGGCGGTTGTATTCCGCTGGTCACTCAGGTACTGAACGCGGAACTGGCGAAACAGGGTATCGAAGTTAACAACAACCTGTGTGAACACTTTGCTTATTCGCGTCAGGAACTGTTCCATTTGATCCGCGTTGAAGGCATTAAAACCTTCGAAGAACTGCTGGCGAAACACGGCAAAGGTTACGGTTGTGAAGTTTGTAAACCGACCGTCGGTTCGCTGCTGGCCTCCTGCTGGAACGAATACATTCTGAAGCCGGAACATACTCCGCTGCAGGATTCTAACGACAACTTCCTCGCGAACATCCAGAAAGACGGCACCTACTCGGTGATCCCGCGTTCTCCGGGCGGTGAAATCACCCCGGAAGGGCTGATGGCAGTGGGTCGTATCGCGCGTGAATTTAATCTCTACACCAAAATCACCGGCTCTCAGCGCCTGGCGATGTTTGGCGCACAGAAAGACGATCTGCCGGAGATCTGGCGTCAACTGATTGAAGCCGGCTTCGAAACCGGTCATGCCTATGCGAAAGCACTGCGTATGGCGAAAACCTGCGTGGGAAGCACCTGGTGCCGCTACGGTGTTGGCGACAGCGTCGGCCTCGGCGTGGAACTGGAAAACCGTTACAAAGGCATCCGTACGCCGCACAAAATGAAGTTCGGTGTCTCCGGCTGTACCCGTGAATGTTCAGAAGCTCAGGGTAAAGACGTGGGTATTATCGCCACCGAAAAAGGCTGGAACCTGTATGTTTGCGGTAACGGCGGCATGAAACCGCGTCATGCGGATCTGCTGGCAGCGGATATCGATCGCGAAACGCTGATTAAATATCTTGACCGCTTCATGATGTTCTACATCCGTACTGCCGACAAACTGACGCGTACCGCGCCGTGGTTAGAAAACCTCGAAGGTGGCATCGATTACCTGAAAGCGGTGATCATTGACGACAAACTGGGGCTGAACGCACATCTGGAAGAAGAGATGGCGCGCCTGCGTGAAGCGGTAGTGTGTGAGTGGACTGAAACGGTCAATACCCCGTCTGCGCAGACTCGCTTCAAACACTTCATCAACAGCGATAAGCGTGACCCGAACGTGCAGATGGTGCCAGAGCGCGAACAGCACCGTCCGGCAACGCCGTATGAACGTATCCCGGTAACTCTGGTGGAGGACAACGCATGAGCCAGTGGAAAGACATCTGCAAAATCGATGACATCCTGCCTGAAACCGGCGTCTGCGCGCTGTTAGGTGACGAACAAGTAGCAATTTTCCGCCCGTATCACAGCGATCAGGTGTTTGCGATCAGCAACATCGACCCGTTCTTCGAGTCCAGCGTGCTGTCACGCGGGTTGATTGCGGAACACCAGGGCGAGCTGTGGGTCGCCAGTCCGCTGAAAAAGCAGCGTTTTCGCTTAAGCGACGGCTTGTGCATGGAAGACGAACAGTTTTCCGTCAAGCATTACGACGCGCGAGTGAAAGACGGCGTGGTACAGCTGCGCGGTTAATATTTTAACGGGAGGCGCAATGCCTCCCCTTTTTGCATGGTCCTGTAATAACCTTCGGTATATTGCAGGACATTTTTTAAACTTTTTGTTTTATTTTTTGTTTTTATTTTTTAAAGGATAATCAAATGTTTACAGACACTATTACTAAGTGTGCGGCTAACGCTGCGCGCATTGCACGCCTGTCGGCAAATAACCCGCTCGGCTTTTGGGTCAGCTCCGCCATGGCGGGCGCGTATGTGGGTCTTGGGATCATCCTGATTTTCACGCTCGGTAATTTGCTCGACCCGTCCGTACGTCCTCTGGTGATGGGCGCGACCTTTGGTATCGCCTTAACGCTGGTCATTATTGCTGGTTCTGAACTGTTCACCGGACACACCATGTTCCTCACCTTTGGGGTGAAAGCGGGCACTATCAGCCACGGGCAAATGTGGGCAATCCTGCCGCAAACCTGGCTGGGTAACCTGGTCGGTTCCGTCTTCGTTGCCATGCTTTATAGCTGGGGCGGCGGTAGCCTGCTGCCGGTCGATACCAGCATCGTTCACTCCGTTGCGCTGGCTAAAACCACTGCACCGGCAATGGTACTGTTCTTCAAAGGTGCATTGTGTAACTGGCTGGTTTGCCTGGCTATCTGGATGGCATTGCGTACAGAAGGGGCGGCGAAATTTATCGCTATCTGGTGGTGTCTGCTGGCATTTATCGCGTCCGGCTACGAGCACTCCATCGCTAACATGACGCTGTTCGCCCTCTCCTGGTTCGGCAACCACAGCGAAGCCTACACGCTGGCGGGTATTGGTCATAACCTGCTGTGGGTGACGCTGGGTAATACTTTATCAGGTGCCGTATTCATGGGATTGGGTTATTGGTATGCTACGCCGAAAGCGAATCGTCCGGTTGCGGACAAATTTAATCAAACTGAAACGGCTGCCGGTTAATTACTAAGGGGTTTTTACGTGGATCATTTGCCTATATTTTGCCAATTACGCGATCGCGACTGTCTGATTGTCGGCGGTGGTGATGTCGCGGAACGCAAAGCAAGGTTGCTGTTAGACGCAGGCGCTCGCTTAACGGTGAATGCATTAGCGTTTATTCCACAGTTCACCGCATGGGCAGATGCAGGCATGTTAACCCTCGTCGAAGGGCCATTTGATGAAAGCCTTCTCGACACCTGCTGGCTGGCGATTGCAGCGACAGATGATGACGCGCTTAACCAGCGCGTCAGCGAAGCCGCTGAATCTCGTCGTATCTTCTGTAACGTGGTCGATGCGCCGAAAGCCGCCAGCTTTATTATGCCGTCGATTATTGACCGCTCACCGCTCATGGTAGCGGTATCCTCTGGCGGTACTTCTCCGGTTCTGGCGCGCCTGTTGCGCGAAAAACTCGAATCACTGCTGCCGTTACATCTGGGCCAGGTAGCGAAATACGCCGGGCAATTACGCGGGCGAGTAAAACAGCAGTTCGCCACGATGGGTGAGCGTCGCCGTTTCTGGGAGAAATTGTTCGTTAACGACCGCCTGGCGCAGTCGCTGGCCAACAACGATCAGAAAGCCATTACTGAAACCACCGAACAGTTAATCAATGAACCGCTCGACCATCGCGGTGAAGTGGTGCTGGTTGGTGCAGGTCCGGGCGATGCCGGGCTGCTGACACTGAAAGGTCTGCAACAAATTCAGCAGGCAGATGTGGTGGTCTACGACCGTCTGGTTTCTGACGATATTATGAATCTGATACGCCGCGATGCTGATCGCGTTTTCGTCGGCAAACGCGCGGGATACCACTGCGTACCGCAGGAAGAGATTAACCAGATCTTGCTGCGGGAAGCGCAAAAAGGTAAACGCGTGGTGCGTCTGAAAGGCGGCGATCCGTTTATTTTCGGGCGTGGCGGAGAAGAGCTGGAAACACTGTGCAACGCGGGTATTCCGTTCTCGGTGGTTCCGGGTATTACCGCAGCTTCTGGTTGCTCTGCCTATTCGGGTATTCCGCTCACGCATCGCGATTATGCCCAGAGCGTACGCTTAATTACCGGACACTTAAAAACCGGTGGCGAGCTGGACTGGGAAAACCTGGCGGCAGAAAAACAGACGCTGGTGTTCTATATGGGGCTGAATCAGGCTGCAACTATTCAGCAAAAGCTGATTGAATACGGTATGCCTGGTGAAATGCCGGTGGCAATTGTCGAAAACGGAACGGCAGTCACGCAGCGCGTGATTGACGGTACGCTCACGCAGCTGGGCGAACTGGCGCAGCAAATGAACAGTCCATCGCTAATTATTATTGGTCGGGTTGTTGGCCTGCGCGATAAATTGAACTGGTTCTCTAACCATTAATTTAACCAGGGCCAGAGAAGTCTGGCCTTTTTCGTTTACAACTCTCTTTATATATTCAGCAGATAAAAACATAACCCCTTAATAAATATTGTCTGCTAATGGGTTATATTCACCGTTACAGCGACTTACAAAATTAAGTCAATCGCTTACTGACGCTAATTGAATATTCCTGTATCGTTCTTAATGAGCAGTCTGCTTATATTCATATAATCAATGAATATTAATTAATATATAATACATAGGGAATGTAAATGAACAAATTTATTAAAGTTGCACTGGTAGGCGCAGTACTGGCTACGTTAACTGCATGTACTGGTCATATTGAAAACCGTGATAAGAACTGCTCTTACGACTACCTGCTGCACCCGGCTATTTCTATTTCTAAAATCATTGGCGGTTGCGGTCCGACTGCACAGTAAGTCTCTGACAGAAATCGGCTAACGCCGGTTTAATTGCCTGACGCCCTCGGAGTTATCCGAGGGCGTATTTGTTTCTGCATTCTTTTCAAAAATATCGTTTACAACGATTAAATGCTGGCAATACTTTCACGCAAGATCCGCAATATCGTCTCTTCACCGCTGCGATTTGGGTTAATGCGAATCGCGCAATGTTCTAACTGCGGATTCGCCTGGCGAAACGTTCCGGAAAGTCGATAAAAGAGCGGCGGGATTTCATATTTTGACTCTGCACCAACCGGGTAAGGCAAGGCACCGAGTTTCTGCGCCTCTTCCAGCACTCTGGCGGCAATCGGCTGATGAAACTCCACAATCAATACCTTCGACTGTGCATTGGCAATGACGGCGCTTTTCACTTCCGCCACCGCGCCGCCGTTAAGCAAAGCCAGCAACCGTTCAGATACCCCCGCCTGCACCGCGTGCATCACTGGCGCGAGCACCAGACCACGCAACACCTCTAATGCCTGCGCCCCCTGAATCTGACTGCCGCCGGAATAGAGCGTGGCGCGAATCCGGCTAATAACATCGGCATCGCCTACCACCGCACCAACGCCCTCTGGCCCAAATAGCTTGAAGCAGGAAAATGTCGACACATTCGCCCCGCATTCGCAGCCGATTCGCGCTACCTTCATCACCGCATAGTTGTCATCGGTTAACGCTGGAACACCTGCCGCGCGCAACGTTGCCAGCACGTCTGCCAGCACATAGCGGTCCTGCGGCTGCTGGCGCGTATGCTGCACCAGCGCTGCATCAGGTTGTTGCTCGTCAACAACCTGCTTCAGTGCCGACAGATCATTGAAATCAGCCGTAATGAGCGTTAGCCCCATCTGCTCAATAATAACCCGTGTCGTCGGGTAAACAGGCGCGTCATGCACCAGAAGACGCTGCCCCGATTTGAGCAAAGCCGCCAGTGCCGCACGGATCGCGCCAGTACCCGCGCCCTGTACCAGCGCCGCGGCCTGTGCGTGAAACGCGTCAGCCAGCACCTGTTCCACACGCTGGGTAATGCGGGGCTGATTTAGCCCCGGCGTTAAGCCCAAATCACCGCAGGTAAGAAACTCGCAGCCAGGAAAATGACGGCAAATCGTGTCCACCAGCGCAAACTGCTTTTGCTGCGCCTCAATAAGCGTCAGGCTTTGCAGAGGAAACGTCTTCATAGGTGCCTTCCTTAAGCCGGAACGAACAGGCCAAGCCAGTAAAGAACATTCAGCAGGATGCCGGTGATCATTACTGCTACGACCGGTGCCGCCATTTTCTGTACCGGACGGCCCAGGGATTCGTTGAGGAAGTAAATGGCAACCGCGATAGAGAATCCGGTATAGCCCGCCATTTTGATTGCTGCAAAGATCGAACCGACCAGCAACGCCACTTCCATCAGCATATTCATGGCGTTACGGATGTTATCCGACGCATTACGTACCGACGGGTAGCGCCCCAACCATTTGCCGATCGAACGAAGCAGCAAGACTTCCGCCGAAATAACCACTGCGCCTAATACCGCTGCAACCATCGGATTCGGCGAGAGATAGCCCACCGCATAAACAAAGGTAAAGCCCGCAACTGCATACACACCGGTGGCTAACGCCGTGGTGGCAATCAACGGCACAAAACCCAGCCCGCGCATAAATTCTGCCAGTGCCGCCTGGTTGATTAGTGTTTGCGATTGTTCCGGCGTTACGCCTGCGGAGTACGCTTTCTCCAGTGTGAAGATCGACACTTCACTACCGGCGAAAATCTTCATGCTGGCAACGGCAGCAATCAATGCACCCACGATGGCGATATACGGTAAGTTTTTGATAATCCGTGATGTACGCTCTTCAAACACCGACATACCGCTGGCATCGATATCATTTTCATCACGATGACGCAGGTCATGAGTTATTGCGATCCCCAGCAGCATCACCATGCCAATAAAGATTTCGATGGATTCAGGGTTAAGATGTGGGGAATAGCGCACTACCACCACACGAGTCATCAGTACCACCACGGCGGCGATCAGACTTTGCTTCCAGCCAAACTGGTAGAAAATCGCCACCAACGGGAACAGTGCAAAAGCTGAAACCACCGGCGAGCTTAATTCCCCCAGGCTACCTAATACATCCACCGGTAGCGCGGTCAGCAGCTGGTTTACTGGCAACAGACAGGTGAGGATCAATATTCCCCAGATAGCACCAAGACCAAACGCCATCAGGCTGTTTATCGCCAGTACGCCGAGGATATCGGTAGGAAGAAAGAGTAACCATGCGTTGAGCAGCCCGTTTTTCAGGGTAAAAGAGATCCCCACCGAGGCCACAAAACCAATGCTCAGACCAAAAGCGATACTCCCCGCCTCGCGACGGTTCATATAGCCTTCAATCAGTTGTGGCAGGATCGGGCGGATACCGTCATGAAAAACGGCCGCCGAGCGATGCGCCAGAAGCGATGTCATACCCGTCAGGCACGCCACCACGATAATCTGAATATACAGATCCATAGTCGTGCCTTTTATTTCAGATGGTTAATCAGCATCGGAATCGCGTGTTCAACGTGCTCAACGGAAAGGCCAAACGCCACTTTTCCTTCAGCGATCATTTTGGCGATATGTTCGTCTTTCGCTTTAATGCCCGGCTTGGCAATGGTGCAACTTTTGTTATAGCCAATCACCGCGATAGCAATCGACAATGCCGCGCCCGCACCGGTATTACACGCACCGATGTAGTAATCCAGTTGCCCGGATTTCACTTTCATTGCCGCTTCCATGTCGTTGTGAATGAAAACTTCAAAACAGCCAGGAGCCGTCGCTTCAATGGTTTTTTTAATCTGCTCACGCTGTAAGCCTGCAACGCCAATCTTTTTCATGAGTCTGTCCTTATTGGAAAAATTGAGAGGGATTTTCACGTAACATCACATCCACATCGGCCTGACTGAATCCTGACTGGCGCAATTGCGGAATAAAGGTGGTCAATAAAAAGTCATAGCCATAACCACCGTTGGCTTTTAAATGAGAGCGCCGCGTAATATCCATCGACAGCATGACGCGGTTCAGCAACCCACGGTCACGTAGCGCATGGAGCATCGCAATGCGCTTTTCGTCCGGGTAGTAACTGTTCTTGCCGATGGTGTCGAACTGCACATACGCGCCGAGATCGATCATCTTCAAAATGTTGTCGAGATTGTCTTTCAGATCGCAGTGGCCGACGGTGACGCGCGAAAGATCAACTCCGTGGGCTTGCAACAGAGCCAGTTGCTCCAGCCCCATCGTGCTGAACGACGTATGCGTGGAGATCGGGCGTCCGGTCTGGTTATGTGCCAGCGCGGCGGCAATAAACACCTTCTCTTCCAGCGGCGTAATCTTCCCTTCGCTGGAGCCAATCTCCGCGATGATCCCGGCTTTCAGGTCAGTGCCATCGATACCCTGCTCAATTTCATCGACCATCTCCTGCGCCAGTTCCTGCACGCTGCGGGTCGCCACATGTTCCGGGAAAAACGCGTCCTGGTAATAACCGGTACAGGCCACCACGTTGATCCCGGTTTCGCGCATTACATCGAGCATAAATTGCACATTGCGCCCCATGTAACGGTTGGTCATCTCAATCACATTACGCACGCCCCGGGCCATCAGGTCGTTCATCTCCTGGCAAATGAACGCATACTGATCAAGGCGGCAGTCCACGTTGTTTTTAAAGCCGGAAAGATCAATATGCAGATGCTCATGGGCAAGGGTGTAGCCCGTCGGATCAAAACTCATAGGGTGTCTCCTGCAAACCGGAAGGAGGAAAGAAAAGAGCGACCATTTTGTGGCGGTGGCGCACGGAAAAATTCACACACTGTAGCCCCCACATCAGAAAGCGTGGTGCGCACACCGAGCTGCGTAGCGACCAGTCCTTGCTGATAAACCAGCACTGGCACCACTTCGCGGGTATGGTGGCTGTGACCAATGGTCGGATCGTTACCGTGATCCGCCATCACGACCAGGCAATCATCTGGCTGCATCGCCTCAACAAGCCGGGCAAGGTTACGGTCAACGACCTGCAAACGTTCGGCATAACGTGCGACGTCTTCTGCATGACCAGCGAGGTCGGTTTCCTGGATATTGGTACAAATAAACGCCGTCGGATAGGTGTTAAATTCGTTGAGGGTGATATCCATAATCCGCTGGCTATCCACCAGGTTTTGCCAGCTCACGCCATAAGGATTGCTGACGATATCTGCCACCTTACCCACCAGCACGGTTGGCACGCCCGCTTCATACAGTTTTTGCGGCACCTGCACTTTTTCATCAACACCGTAGCCCATATGTACGACCTGGAAACCGTTGTCATAGGCGCCAGAACGCGGCGCATTGATGCCAATAAAGCGCCCTTCTTTGCTTTCTGCGGCATCGAGAATGCGTTGACTGTCGGGTAACAGGCCGCCAAATGTAATGACCCGACCGACCTGTACCTGCTCACGCACAATACGACCCATTTTGATTGCGTCGTCAAAAGAGATCACAGAGAGATTGGCGGTGATGTTATAGACCTGGCCTAAATCCGCCTCGAGATTATCGCCAATCGCAACCGCCTGATTGACCCACAGAAATTGCAGATCATCGCCACGACGCTCCACCTGCCAACCGGCGGATACTAATGCCTGCTCAACACGGTCAATCACATCACGAAAGGGCATCCGCAGCGGCGGTAATGGGCGCGTACCTAAAATCTCCTGATGCCCCATAAAGGTATCGCCACCTTCATGTTGCAGTTCCGCCACGCCCCAGGTGGAGGAGTCTGACGGCTGCATATCGCCAGGCGCATAACCCAATGCGTTGATTAGCCCCAGCGTCTCCAGCGTTGGTAGCTGCAAATGCGGCAACTGGCTCAGGATGTGACCACAGGTATTCGCCCCGGCATCCTGCGGACGCACCA
Source organism: Escherichia coli DSM 30083 = JCM 1649 = ATCC 11775 (assembly GCF_003697165.2). Taxonomy (GTDB): domain Bacteria; phylum Pseudomonadota; class Gammaproteobacteria; order Enterobacterales; family Enterobacteriaceae; genus Escherichia; species Escherichia coli. Next base: position 382,745 of record NZ_CP033092.2, on the reverse strand, counting down.
ACGTGACATCTTTCATTGCCCCTACGCCAAAGCTATCAATCACTAACACCACAAATCGCGCCATTTACGCCTCCAGAGGGTTGCCGAGGCTGTCATAACGACCAACTATTTCTGGTTCGCCACGGTGAATACCGGACACCAGCACCACATCGCTACGGGTGATAAAAATCTGCGTGCGAAAACAGAGCACCACTGCACTGCTTACCGGATGCTCGCCTGCCAGCGGCAGGGTGTAGTCGATACTGCTGTCATCAACGGCGTTGAGATATGTTTCAGTAATTCTTTGATTTTCTGGCGTAAACACCAGCGCATGTTGCGCGTGACCACGACGGTAGTAACCGCCGCCGTAGCAGTAGCTGTCGCCACGGAAATGATGGGAGATTTCACTTAACCAGAGCATCGCGATACGTTCAGGCTGATCGCCCTGTTGATTTGCCGGAATAGTACCCGTCAGCGCATGACCGGGTTCGGTATGAGTCACACCGTATTCCGCCAGCAATGGCAGCGACGTGCAGCTGGTCGCTGAAGGCGCGTTCAGTTGCTCAATCGCAATACCAGATTTCGCCAGTTGATCCCGTGCTTGTACCAGCGTGTGAAGATTCGGTGTCGGCAAAACTTTCCCGGCAGCCTCATCCCAAAGCAGGCAAGGGAAATGGGTAAGTCCCGCCAAATGTAGCCCCGGCAGATTCTGGATTTCAGCAACCACCTCGTGCAGCGAATGCTGTACAAAACCGCTCTCCTGCCCCGGATAAAGAAAATCATCGTCGCTATAAACTTTGAGCAGCACAGACTGCACACGTCCGGTCTTCACCGCTGCCGCAGAAATTTCCCGCGCTTTGTCGAGGGTAAACACAGTGATGACGTCGGTTCCCTGTTCAACGGCGTCAGAAACCTGATGACAAGGGATTTGTACCAGATGCCCCTGATGCGCTACCGGCAAACCGGCGCGGCGCATGACTCGCGCCTCTTTGTAATCCACCGCCACAATGCCGCTGTAGCCCAGAGCCAGCAGTTTTTCTGCCAGCCACGGATTACGACCGAATTGTTTGGTCATCAGATACAGTTCAATGCCGTAAAGCCGCGCCGTCTCAATCAGCCGCTTGCCGTTTTCCAGAACTTGATCCACGTCGATCACCCAACTGTCCGGGGCGATCTTGCCCTGCTGCCACAAACTTAGTGCGGCGGAAATCAGCGCCGGATTCTGGCGTTTCAATGCTTCTACAAACATCTTGTTGCCTCGTTTCTGTTCCTTGAATTAAATATTCATTTTTTTGAATATTTAGGTTGTACGACGTGGATTTATCGGGAGCTTCAAACCTCTTCGTTAGCAGCCATCCATAATCCATAAAGGTTGGCCAGCAAATAGCCTTCTTCACACGGGTTAACTTCCAGTGCAAATTCCTTCAACAATACCTGATGCAATTGCACAACGGCTTGCCAGTGGCTGGATTGCGCCAGTTCCGCCAGCAATTCGTCATCCAGCGGCTCTATTTCTTCACCACGGCGACTGCGCATCAGTGCACTCGCCATATGTGTCATCGCCATCGTTCCTTGCTCACTGCGCACCGGTAGATGGCACTCTGTTTCCAGTACATTGACGACCTGCATCATGCCTTTGCAGATGTCCTTATCAATAACGCCTGCATCGCAAAGCAGGTTGAGTCTGGTTTCCATATCAGATGCCTTTCGTTTAATAACTGGGTTCCTGTTCCCCACTGACTACTCGCTGTTGATGAGCAAGCAGGGCATGTTTATCAACAACTGCACGCAGCAGTTGTTGCATTGGGTAATCATCGGCACGCGTCAGGATCACGGCTTCGGTGGCCTGTAAAAATCGCGGATCGTCTGTGAGCGGCGTCGCTTCTAATCCCAGCATAGTCAGTTCGTTTTCCGCCACTACGTTCCAGATAACCGCGTCAACATCGCCTTTAACAATGCGTTGTAAACTCTCGTGATAAGAGAGATCGACTCGTTCCACATCACTATCGCCAAAAAAGACATCGGTCATGATTTTCTGATCTGCCGAACGGTTATCCAGCCCCACGCGCTTCACGTTTGCGGACTCGCCTTTACGGCAAATCAACTGGTGCTCGCCAACGTAGGTATGCGGTCCCAACTCCAGCGCGAGGCATAATCCTTTTTGCGTGAGATAACTTTCCGCCGCCAGTCGCGAAACCACCGCCATGTCATACACGCCGTTAAGTAAACACTCCACGCGAATATCCGCGCCGCGCATATGCGCATAGTAAAAAGGAATGCCATCAAACTGGGCTTTCAATCCGCTCGCCAGGCCTTCGTACAAACGGGTATAGGGCAAGGGCATCGCACATACCACGTTGTTGATATCCACATGAGTCAGCAATGCTTTGTTATCCATCTCGACCAGATAACTGCCATTGCGCCCACGGCGTTCAATCCGTATCGCTCCGCTTGATTCCAGCGTTTTCAACGCGGCCTGCGTCAGGCCAACCGATGAACGGCATTCAGTTGCCAGCTCATCTATGGTTTTCAGTCGATTACCGCACTTTTCACCCAACAAATAACGGGCCAGTGTCGTGATAACGACGCCTTCTTTTTTGATAAACGTTCGACGCATAATATATTTTCAATAAAATGAATGTTTATATCTTCAGGAATTTGAAGATAAGGCGCAACAGCGAGATGTGGAAACGGCGAGGCGCTTCACATTTTTTCGGATTATTGCAAATGAGGATAAAAAAACCGGGTTTCCCCGGTTTTTGGCATTAATGTTAAATTACGGCTTCGCCACAAAACCAATCGCTTCGTACACCGCTTTTAGCGTACGGGAAGCGTGTGCGCTGGCTTTTTCTGCGCCGTCTTTCATCACCTGTTGCAGGAAGGCTTCATCGTTGCGGAAACGGTGGTAACGTTCCTGCAATTCAGTCAGCATACCGGAAACGGCATCAGCCACTTCACCTTTCAGATGACCATACATCTTGCCTTCGAACTGTTTTTCCAGTTCCGGGATGCTCTGGCCCGTTACCGCAGAAAGGATATCCAGCAGGTTGGAAACGCCCGCTTTGTTCTGCACATCGTAGCGAACTACCGGCGGCTCGTCGGAGTCAGTGACCGCGCGTTTGATTTTCTTCACTACCGATTTCGGATCTTCCAGCAGGCCGATAACGTTATTGCGGTTATCGTCAGACTTGGACATCTTCTTGGTCGGCTCCAGCAGCGACATTACGCGCGCGCCAGATTTCGGAATAAACGGCTCTGGCACCTTAAAGATATCGCCGTACAGCGCGTTGAAACGCTGGGCGATATCGCGGCTCAGTTCCAGGTGCTGTTTCTGGTCTTCACCCACCGGCACCAGATTAGTTTGATACAGCAGGATGTCCGCTGCCATCAGCACCGGATAGTCAAACAGACCAGCGTTGATGTTCTCGGCATAACGCGCAGATTTATCTTTAAACTGTGTCATGCGGCTCAGTTCGCCGAAGTAGGTATAGCAGTTCAATGCCCAGCCTAACTGCGCATGTTCCGGCACGTGGGACTGAACAAAAATGGTGCTTTTCTCAGGATCGATACCACAAGCCAGATACAACGCCAGCGTATCCAGCGTCGCTTTACGCAGCTTCTGTGCATCCTGGCGCACGGTGATCGCGTGTTGGTCAACGATACAGTAAATGCAATGGTAGTCATCCTGCATGTTTACCCACTGACGCAGCGCACCCATGTAGTTACCAATGGTCAATTCACCTGAGGGCTGTGCGCCACTAAAAACGATGGGCTTAGTCATTTTTCGATTCCTGATTTTCGCTATGCGGAAGCCCTAATGCGGGCAGAAGGTCATTTAGAGACTGATAAATTACATCAGGCTGGCTGAGATCGATAGCCTCGCCGTAGTTATATCCGTAGGTTAAGCCAACTGATGGGCAACCTGCCGCTTTTGCTGCCTGAATATCATTGCGTGAGTCGCCGACAAACAGCATCTGTTGTGGAGCAATGCCCATCCGTTCAGCCACCAGTAACAGCGGGTCCGGATGCGGTTTTTTGTTTTGCACATCATCGCCGCCGATAACCACGCTGAAGTATTTGGCGATATCTAAGGCTTCGAGCAGCGGCGCGACGAACGGCGTCGGTTTGTTGGTGACCAGGCCTAGCGGCAGGCCTTTAGCCTGCAACGCGCCCAACGTATCGGCAACGTGCGGGAACAAAAACGTCCCCTCTTCGGCAACCTCGCCATAGTAGCGATCGAACAGTTTACGCAGAATACGTACCTGTTCTTCTGCCGGAATGTCGTCATCAACGGGCGGTTTACCCATTGTTTTACGCAGAGTCGCACGTTCCTGACGCGCCCAGGTCAATGCGCGCTCCATCAGAATATCTGCGCCGTTACCAATCCAGGTAATAACGCGTTCTTCACCTGCGACAGGCAACTCCAGCGCATACAGCGCCATATCTACCGCAGCAGCAAGACCGGGGGCACTGTCAACCAGCGTACCGTCGAGATCAAAAGCGACGCCGCGAATATCTTCAAACTTATTCATGACTTACCTTTGCCAGTTCACTGCGCATTTCATCAATGACTTTTTTGTAGTCTGGCTGGTCGAAGATTGCCGAACCAGCAACAAACATATCCGCGCCCGCCGCAGCGATTTCGCCAATGTTGTTCACCTTCACGCCACCGTCCACTTCCAGTCGAATGTCAAAGCCAGACTCGTCGATACGACGACGTACTTCGCGCAGTTTATCCAGTGTTTGAGGAATGAAAGACTGACCGCCGAAACCAGGATTGACGGACATCAGCAGGATCACATCCAGCTTATCCATCACGTAATCCAGATAACTCAGAGGTGTCGCCGGGTTAAATACCAAACCCGCTTTACAGCCATTTTCTTTAATCAGTTGCAGCGTGCGGTCAACATGCTCGGAGGCTTCTGGATGAAAGGTAATGATGCTGGCACCAGCGGCAGCGAAATCAGGCACAATGCGATCGACGGGTTTCACCATCAGATGTACGTCGATAGGGGCGGTAATGCCGTAGTTACGCAAGGATTTCAGCACCATTGGCCCAATCGTCAGATTGGGAACATAGTGGTTATCCATGACGTCAAAATGCACGACATCAGCGCCAGCTGCCAGGGCTTTTGCGGTATCTTCACCCAGGCGGGCAAAATCAGCCGACAGAATTGAGGGAGCAATCAAATACTGTTTCATCCGCTTCTCCTTGAGAATTATTTTTTCGCGGGTGAAACGACTCCTGGTTTGTACAAAGCCAGCAGTTCGTCCACCTTTTTACGTGTGCCGCCGTTGCTGCTTATACTGCGTCGAACTTTGACGACATGCAATTTTGCGCGCTGATACCACTCACGCGTTAACATCGTATCGTGATTGGAGATCAGCACCGGAATATGGCGATCAACCAGACCTTCAGCGATCTCCGCCAGATGCGCTTGTTGTTCAAGCGTAAAACTGTTTGTGTGATACGCCGTAAAGTTGGCAGTCGCAGACAGCGGCGCATAAGGCGGATCGCAATAGACGACAGATGCATCATCTGCGCGCGCCATGCTATCGGCGTAAGACTCACAATAGAAAAAGGCATTCTGCGCTTTTTCAGCGAAGTGATACAACTCTGCTTCCGGGAAATAGGGTTTTTTGTAGCGGCCAAACGGCACGTTAAACTCACCGCGCAGATTGTAACGACACAGGCCGTTGTAACCGTAGCGGTTCAAATATAAAAACAGTACCGCCCGACGGAACGGATCCTGGCTTTTGTTGAACTCTTCGCGGAACTGATAGTAAACCTCGGCGCAATTTGTTTCGGGAACAAACAGCTCGCGTGCGGCCTGTACGTACTCATCAGTACGCATCTTCACAATGTTATAGAGACTGATCAGGTCGCTATTGATATCGGCAAGGATATAACGAGAAAAGTCGGTGTTGAGAAACACCGACCCGGCACCTACAAAAGGCTCAACCAGACATTCGCCCTTGGGCAAATGCCGTTTAATATCATCAAGCAGGGGATACTTGCCCCCTGCCCACTTCAAAAAAGCGCGATTTTTCTTCATGCTGACTAACTAATTACACCTTCTCCGGCTGTGGAGAAAGCTCCGACAGCATCCAGCGCTTCAGGCAACGCCCGCAATGATAAACCATTGCGGGAGATAACCTTGATTACTTCAGATCGGCCTGTACCTGACGCAGCGGTTTCGCCCACGGGTTTTTGGCCTGGACATCTGCTGGCAATGTAGATACCGCTTTTTTCGCCTCTTCTTTCGAAGCATACACGCCAGAAACCAGGACATACCACGGCTGACCATTACGCGTCGTTTCATAGACAACGTAGTTTTTCAGATTCTCTTTCTTCGCCCAACCGTTCAGGTTGTCGTAGTTAGAGGAACTGCTCAGCTGCAGAGTGTAATGGCTGGACGGTGCCGATTTCAACGAACCAACATTACCTGCGGTCTTCCCTCCAGCGGCTGGTGTTGCCGTGGTTTGCGCCGGGGATGCCGTCTGTACTGGAGCCGTAGTCGCCGTCTCTTTTGGTGCTGGCGTAGAAGTCGCAGCCGGTGCCTTTGTGCTCGCCACAGGGGCAGCTGGTTCAGTTCGCTTCGGCGTCTGTGCGACTGGCTTCGGTTCCGTTTTCACGGTTGCTTGCGGTTTTTTCGGTTCAATCACCGCCTGCTGACGAGCCGGGCGCGTAGTGGCCGGACGTTCAGCGGTTTGCGTTTTCGCCGTGTCACGCGATGCATTGCCATTGCGAACAGGCGCAACCGTTGCGGGTTCAGTCGGCAATGTAGAATTGACCGCCACATTGTTCAACTGTTGCTGATTTTGTGGCTGGGTCAGCGCATTGTTCAGGTCACCCTGCACTTCAACACGTTGTTGACCATCCGTTGCCACCGGGGTTTGCCCTTGAGTCGGCGTAGAAGAGATCGGCGGCAGAGAAACATCCTGCTGAGTATTTTCCGCAGACGTGGTTCCCGGCGCTGGCTGCACGCCATTGGCCTGATCGGTCGCATTGCCTGCAAGATCAATACTCTTCTCGCCAGACGCGGTTTGATCGCTGGAAGAGGTCGAGGGGGCTTTTAGCGCAGAACCGATACCGATGATCAACAGCAGTAGAACCAGAATGCCGACACCCATCATCATATACTGACGAGAAGCGGGTTTACTGGCTGCTTTTTTGCGCTTACGCGGACGACGCTCTACGCGCTCTTCATCCACGGTTTCATCTTCGGATTCGTCAATTTCTTCTTCGATTTCCGGTTCCTCATTACGCGCTTTTTGCGCACGAGTCGGACGGCGATCGTCAGTGTCATCAAGTTCAATATCATCAAAATTGATCTGCGGTTCGCCACGTTCAGTACGCTCAGAACGTTCAGAAGATTGACGAGAACGACCAGTACGACGATCGCTGGGATCGGGTTTCAGCTCGTCTTCTGGTTTGAATTCATCCATTTAACACCCCACTAAAAGGTTAATGCTTACCACGTTGCAATTAACCTGAAGCTAATAGACCGCTTGATAAGCGGCCTGACCTTTCTTGTTGTTACGCTGATTGACAATCGGCAATGGCGTTAAGAACAAGCTCGTGCGAAACGCCGCTGCGAACTTCACTCTTACCAATTGCCAACGGAAGAATTAAGCGCATCTCTCCCGCAAGGACTTTCTTGTCACGCAGCATATGCGGTAAATACGCCTGCGCGGACATTTCGCGCGGCCCATTGACCGGTAACCCAGCCCGCGTGAGCAGGGTTATAATACGCTGCGTTTCGGCAGAACTAAACTGCCCGAGACGTTCCGACGTCCGCGCCGCCATCACCATACCCGCAGCGACCGCTTCACCATGTAACCAATTGCCATACCCCATTTCAGCTTCAATGGCATGACCAAAGGTGTGTCCCAGATTCAGTAAAGCACGTAACCCGGTTTCGCGCTCGTCGGCGGCGACAACTTCTGCTTTCAGCTCACAACAACGGCGAATACAGTACGCCATTGCCGGACCGTCCAGACGCAACAACGCATCCAGATTCTCTTCCAGCCAGTTAAAAAACGCACCGTCAAGAATAATGCCGTATTTGATGACTTCTGCCAGCCCCGACGCTAACTCACGCGGGGGAAGCGTTTTCAGACAGTCGAGATCCACCACCACTGAAGCGGGCTGGTAGAACGCGCCAATCATGTTTTTACCGAGGGGATGGTTGACCGCAGTTTTGCCGCCAACGGAGGAATCGACCTGCGACAGTAACGTCGTCGGGACTTGAATGAAACGTACACCGCGCTGATAACTCGCCGCCGCGAAGCCGGTCAGATCACCCACTACGCCGCCGCCAAGCGCCACCAGAGTAGTATCGCGACCATGCGGCTTTTGTAACAATGCCGTAAAGACGGTATCGAGTACAGCCAGGCTTTTATACTGCTCGCCGTCAGGGAGGATAACGCTATCGACGTTAACACCCGCCTGTTCAAGTACGCCGCGGACCTTATCGAGATACAGAGGAGCCAGGGTTTCGTTGGTGACCAACATGACCTGCTCGCCCGATTTCAGCGGTAAGAATGAAGCTGGTTCATTAAACAAACCAGATGCGATGGTAATTGGGTAACTACGTTCCCCGAGAGTAACGACAATCCTCTCCATAACGCGACATCCACCTTAATTACTGTACCCGCAGACGAGTGTATATAAAGCCAGAATTAGTTGCTTTCCAGCATGTGAATAATCTGGTTTGCAACCACTTTAGCGCTTTGATCATCAGTACGAATGGTCACGTCGGCAATCTCTTCATACAGCGGATTGCGTTCATTGGCCAACGCTTCCAGAACTTCACGCGGCGGTGTTTCAACGTGCAGCAACGGGCGTTTTTTATCACGCTGCGTGCGTGCAAGTTGCTTTTCGATGGTCGTTTCAAGATAAACGACAACGCCACGAGCGGAAAGACGGTTACGCGTTTCACGGGATTTCACAGAGCCGCCGCCAGTAGCCAGCACAATACCCTGTTTCTCGGTCAACTCATTGATGACCTTTTCTTCGCGATCGCGGAAGCCTTCTTCGCCTTCTAAATCGAAAACCCAGCCCACATCAGCTCCGGTTCGTTTCTCAATCTCTTGATCGGAATCGTAAAATTCCATATTGAGTTGTTGAGCTAACTGGCGCCCAATAGTGCTTTTTCCGGCACCCATAGGCCCAACCAGAAAGATATTGCGTTTCTCTGCCATTTTTTCGGTACTACTAAGACTATTCGTTAATGATAAACCCGCTTCGCTCAGAGAGCGCCGCAGGACATGAACTGAAACCTCATAAGATATTGCGAGAGTCAGACTGAAAATTATCTCAATACTCCAGCGGGTTTGGCAACTGAATAAATCACCCATCCCTCTGCATATCTGGTCGCTGCAAGCGCGCTGCCTTGCTACCACCGCTCTGGCGATAAATCACCGGGTAAGATTAGCGTAAAAAAGACAGCAAAATGCCGCCTGAATGATAAATCATCATCATGGAACGCAGGCAGCGAAGAGCACCAACTCTCAAATCGGTACTCCTTGTATGCTAAATACCTGCGCGCGTCAAATAGATGAAACACGTTCAGCGTAAAAACATTACCGCTTTTACGGCTGTTTACTCACTGGAAACCAGTCGTGGCGTGATAAACACCACTAACTCGCGTCGTTCATCTTCTTTTCCGTCATGACGAAATAATTGCCCGAACCAGGGAATGTCGCCAAGCAACGGTACGCTATCCTGACCCGATTTATTTTTACGGGTAAAAATGCCGCCCAGCGCCAACGTTTCTCCGCTTTTGACCTCGACCTGCGTTTCGATCTCCTGCTTATCAATCGCCAGCACTTCGCCATCTGCCTGCTGTAGCACCTGCCCCGGAACGTTCTGGCTGATGTGTAATTTCAGCCGGATGCGACCTTTTTGTAACACCGTGGGCGTGACTTCCATCCCCAGGACGGCCTCTTTAAATTCCACCGACGTCGCGCCACTTTCCCCGCTGGAAACCTGATATGGAATTTCGCTCCCCTGTTTAATGCTGGCAGGCTGAAGATGTGAGGCCAGCAGACGCGGACTGGCGATAATATCCAGCTGCTGTTTTTGTTCGAGCGCGGAAAGCTCAAGATCCAGTAAACGTCCGTTGATGCGTCCAATGTTAAAACCGATATGCGTTGTCGCCGTCGCTACGGAGAGGTCGCTGCCAAGCGTGGTGACTTGCCCAACGCCACCAGCTTGTTGCGCATCGGCCAGCGTCCATTTCACACCTAACTCACGCAAACTTTTTTCATTAATGGTGACAATATGCGCCGAGAGCTCAACCTGCCCGACCGGCAGATCCATTTGCGATACCCACTGTTCAAGCGTGCTTAACGCCGTTTTGTTATCTCGCAGCAAAAGGCGATTGGTGCGTTTATCGACGGTCATACTCCCTTTGGCACTCAGTAGCTTCTCCCCCGCTTTCGCCAGCTCTCCGGCGTCGGCGTATTGCAGAGTAATATTGCGATTTTCCAGCGGCAGATTTGCCTGCGCCCGCGTCTGCTCCGCCTCCTGGCGGGCGATATTGTCATTCTGCCAGGCAACGGAATGCACCGAGAGAATGTTGCCCTCCTGGCGCGTTATCAATCCGGCGCTTTTCACTACAGTTTGTAGTGCCTGCTTCCAGGGAACGTCAGTTAAATGTAACGACACCGTACCGCTGACGTCTGGCGAAACCACCAGGTTCAACTTCTCCTGTTCAGCCAGCACCTGCAACACCTGAGCTACCGGAACGTCATCCACCATCAGCGTCACTTTTTGCGGCTTTGCCGCCTGTACGCCGGGTATAAGCATCAACAGTAGTGCGGCTATCCATTGCTTCATTTGTATCTCCTTGCCGTTGCCACAACCAGTGTGGCGGTTCGCAGTTTGTCCCGGTTCCCAGCGTTAGTGCGTCTGGCGTCAGCTGTAAGATCGTCCAGCCGTTTTCCAGCACATCGTTTTGCTGCACCCGTCGCCATTTTTTTTGCCCATCTTTTATTACACCGATGATGCGCTCGCCTCTCCCTACCATCCCCTGATAGCGCCACTGGCTAAGTTCGCTAATCCGGCATAGATCTTCCGGCGGTTTAAAAGGGTCACGCATACCGGTTAAAAGGCACAATGCAATGCCTGCCAACAACCAGCGTTTAACCCTCATGCGGCGTCTCCAGTTGTAGCGTGAACAAAAGGTCATCACCTTCCACGCTTAACAAAAAACGGCTCACGCTGACGTTGCGCTCTGCCAGCCGTGTAAATGCCGACGGCACTGCTTCCCACAGCGTTTTCAACGCCAACTCACCTCCCTGCGCGGATGGATGCCAGTAAACCAGTTGCGCGCCGGATAACTGAAAATCCAGTGGCGAAAAGGGCAGCGTTTTTTCTTCGCTGAAGGAAGTGGTGTCTACCAGGCGATACAGTGCAGCCCACTGCTGGTGATGATTTGCCCGTAGTCGAATTAATGCATCGCTCTCTTCATGGTGTGTCAATGACAGAAAAATGAGCGTAACTAACACCAGCAACCAGACTGCCCAGCAAAACTGGCGGAGGCGGAGTGATGTGGCGAACCACCAGTCAAAGAACATGTTCATCGCTAACCTTCCTTGTTAACTGATACTCAAATTGCCAGCGTCCCTGCGCATCCTGCTGCGTGGCCCCCCGCTGATTGAGATGAAAAGAAGCATCCTGGCGTAGTGACGTTTCTAGTGCGTTTAACGCGGTAATGCTTGTTGTCAGCCCCTTGATCTCCAGCGTTCCCTGCTGCCAGCTTATCGTTGTCAGCCAGGCATGTTCGGGTAAAAGCGCCGCCAGTGCTTCCAGCGCAGATTGCCAGTCGCGGGTAAATTGTCGCTGGCGCTGACGTTGCAAACGCTGTTCGCGTAACTGCTGGCGTTCCAGCAAACGTGGTTTCGTTATCTGTAAGCTGCGGGCGAGTTGTTGTTCCGCCTGAAGCAAAACGGCGTTTACGCGTGCTTCGGCATTGCTTGTCAGACGCAGTATTAGCGTTATCCCGACGGCCAGCAGCAAAGGCGCAACGAACATCAGCAACCAGAAACGAAGAAAAGCGGTCCGGCGTTGCTGTCGCCAGGGCAAAAAATTAATTGGCGGGTTCATCAGTACACCTTCCCAAGCGCCAGCCCCAGCGCGATGGCAAAGTCTCCACCTGGTGGCGGTAGCGGCGGCTGACGAACAGAAACCGCCTCCCAGGGGTCAAATCCGCCTTCGCCACATAGCGCGACGCTTTCGGGATCAACAGATAACGCTGCCGCCAGCTCCTTCGCGCTAGTCATCCCCACCGCCAGTTTGCGCCCCCAGCTATAGCGCGTCGCCCACAGCCACTGTTCGTTATCACGCCAGGCCAGACATTGCTGATGAGAAGGTAAAAAAGGCAGGAATCGCTGTAATGCACTGGCATCCGGAGTGATCGCGCTAACATGAACACGCAACCTTTCTGCCAGAGTAAGCAGCGTTGCCAGCTCTTTGCTTTGCGCGGCAGTCACGTTATAGGCGGGACTGAGTGCGTCTTCGCTGTAATCGAAGCGCAGGGAGTCCGGATCCATATCCAGTTCACGGGCCATCGTCCCGGACAGCCAGGCCATTTGCTCCCGCTCACCGAGGGACATCGACGGGCGTGGAAATGACCGCTGTAATGTGCGACTGGCGGGAAACGCCAACATAATGTGATGACGCTGCGGCAGTTCACGACTCCACGGTAACAACGTGTTAGCCAGCCGCTGCACATCAACAATCCGCCCATCTTTGATAATGTCGTTCTCCAGTGGCAACCGCCACCAGCGGTGCAATAAGCATTCTTTTGCGCTCCGCACGATAGCAACCGCTACCGCTTCTTGCTGTTGTAAATGCAAACCAATTTGCCAGTTCTTAAATGCCATTGTGATGATCTCCTTATCACCCGTCACTCTGACAGGTATATCAATGCGTCTGGCTTGCCTTTATACTACCGCGCGTTTGTTTATAAACTGCCCAAATGAAACTAAATGGGAAATTTCCAGTGAAGTTCGTAAAGTATTTTTTGATCCTTGCAGTCTGTTGCATTCTGCTGGGAGCAGGCTCGATTTATGGCCTATACCGCTACATCGAGCCACAACTGCCGGATGTGGCGACATTAAAAGATGTTCGCCTGCAAATTCCGATGCAGATTTACAGCGCCGATGGCGAGCTGATTGCTCAATACGGTGAGAAACGTCGTATTCCGGTTACGTTGGATCAAATCCCGCCGGAGATGGTGAAAGCCTTTATCGCGACGGAAGATAGCCGCTTCTACGAGCATCACGGCGTTGACCCGGTGGGGATCTTCCGTGCGGCAAGCGTGGCGCTGTTCTCCGGTCACGCGTCACAAGGGGCGAGTACTATTACCCAGCAGCTGGCGAGAAACTTCTTCCTCAGTCCAGAACGCACGCTGATGCGCAAGATTAAGGAAGTCTTCCTCGCGATTCGCATTGAACAGTTGCTGACGAAAGACGAGATCCTCGAGCTTTATCTGAACAAGATTTACCTCGGTTACCGCGCCTATGGTGTCGGTGCTGCGGCACAAGTCTATTTCGGTAAAACGGTCGACCAACTGACGTTGAACGAAATGGCGGTGATAGCCGGGCTGCCGAAAGCGCCTTCCACCTTCAACCCGCTCTACTCAATGGATCGTGCCGTCGCGCGGCGTAACGTCGTGCTGTCGCGGATGCTGGATGAAGGATATATCACCCAACAACAGTTCGATCAGACACGCACTGAGGCGATTAACGCTAACTATCACGCGCCGGAGATTGCTTTCTCTGCGCCATACCTGAGCGAAATGGTGCGCCAGGAGATGTATAACCGTTATGGCGAAAGTGCCTATGAAGACGGTTATCGCATTTACACCACCATCACCCGCAAAGTGCAGCAGGCCGCACAGCAGGCGGTACGTAATAACGTGCTGGACTACGACATGCGCCACGGCTATCGCGGCCCGGCAAATGTGCTGTGGAAAGTGGGCGAATCGGCGTGGGACAACAACAAAATTACCGATACGCTGAAGGCGCTGCCGACCTATGGTCCGCTGCTGCCTGCCGCAGTCACCAGCGCCAATCCTCAGGAAGCAACGGCGATGCTGGCAGACGGGTCGACCGTCGTATTGAGTATGGAAGGTGTTCGCTGGGCGCGTCCTTACCGTTCGGATACTCAGCAGGGACCGACGCCGCGTAAAGTGACCGATGTTCTGCAAACGGGTCAGCAAATCTGGGTTCGTCAAGTTGACGATGCATGGTGGCTGGCGCAAGTGCCGGAAGTGAACTCGGCGCTGGTGTCGATCAATCCGCAAAACGGTGCCGTTATGGCGCTGGTCGGTGGCTTTGATTTCAATCAGAGCAAGTTTAACCGCGCCACCCAGGCACTGCGTCAGGTGGGTTCCAACATCAAACCGTTCCTCTACACCGCGGCGATGGATAAAGGTCTAACGCTGGCAAGTATGTTGAACGATGTGCCAATTTCCCGCTGGGATGCAGGTGCCGGTTCTGACTGGCAGCCGAAGAACTCACCACCGCAATATGCCGGTCCAATTCGCTTACGTCAGGGGCTGGGTCAGTCGAAAAACGTGGTGATGGTACGCGCAATGCGGGCGATGGGCGTCGACTACGCTGCAGAATATCTGCAACGCTTCGGCTTCCCGGCACAAAACATTGTCCACACCGAATCGCTGGCGCTGGGTTCAGCTTCCTTCACCCCAATGCAGGTGGCGCGCGGCTACGCGGTCATGGCGAACGGCGGCTTCCTGGTGGACCCGTGGTTTATCAGCAAAATTGAAAACGATCAGGGCGGCGTGATTTTCGAAGCGAAACCGAAAGTAGCCTGCCCGGAATGCGATATTCCGGTGATTTACGGTGATACGCAGAAATCGAACGTGCTGGAAAATAACGATGTTGAAGATGTCGCTATCTCCCGCGAGCAGCAGAATGTTTCTGTACCAATGCCGCAGCTGGAGCAGGCAAATCAGGCGTTAGTGGCGAAGACTGGCGCGCAGGAGTACGCACCGCACGTCATCAACACACCGCTGGCATTCCTGATTAAGAGTGCCTTGAACACCAATATTTTTGGTGAACCAGGCTGGCAGGGTACTGGCTGGCGAGCAGGTCGTGATTTACAACGGCATGATATAGGCGGAAAAACGGGTACCACTAACAGTTCGAAAGATGCGTGGTTCTCGGGTTACGGTCCGGGCGTTGTGACCTCGGTCTGGATTGGCTTTGATGATCACCGTCGTAATCTCGGTCATACAACGGCTTCCGGAGCGATTAAAGATCAGATCTCAGGTTACGAAGGCGGTGCCAAGAGTGCCCAGCCTGCATGGGACGCTTATATGAAAGCCGTTCTTGAAGGTGTGCCGGAACAGCCGCTGACGCCGCCACCGGGTATTGTGACGGTGAATATCGATCGCAGCACCGGGCAATTAGCTAATGGTGGCAACAGCCGCGAAGAGTATTTCATCGAAGGTACGCAGCCGACACAACAGGCGGTGCACGAGGTGGGAACGACCATTATCGATAATGGCGAGGCACAGGAATTGTTCTGATTAAAAAGGCGCTTCGGCGCCTTTTTCAGTTTGCTGACAAAGTGCACTTGTTTATGCCGGATGCGGGTGAACGCGTTATCCGGCCAACAAAAAATTGAAAATTCAATAAATTGCAGGAACTTCGTAAGCCTGATAAGCGTTGTGCATCAGGCAAACTTCACGCATTTACACTCGCCCCTGCCCTTTCAACCATTCGCGCACGAGGAACAGCGCGCTGACATTACGCGCTTCGTTGAAGTCAGGGGCTTCCAGCAAATCCATCATATGCGCCAGCGGCCAGCGCACCTGTGGTAACGGCTCTGGCTCATCGCCTTCCAGTGATTCCGGGTAGAGATCTTGCGCTACCACGATATTCATTTTGCTGGAAAAGTAAGACGGTGCCATGCTGAGCTTCTTCAAAAAAGTCAGATCGTTCGCACCAAATCCAACCTCTTCTTTTAGCTCGCGGTTAGCGGCTTCAAAGACGCTTTCACCCGGATCAATTAATCCTTTCGAAAAACCTAATTCGTAGGATTCAGTTCCCACTGCGTATTCGCGGATCAGGATCAGGTGATCGTCCACAATCGGCACAATCATCACTGCTTCCCGGTTGGTTGGACGCATTCGTTCATAAACACGCCGCACGCCATTGCTGAACTCCAGATCCACGCTTTCGACGGTAAACAGTCGGGAACGGGCTACAGTTTCAACATTCAGAATGGTGGGTTTTTGTAATGATTTGCTCATCGTGGGATCTATGCTGTGAAATCAGCGGTTATTGTGCGATATCGGACACGCTTTCGGCAATGTGAATTGCATGTTATTTACATTTATGTAACTTAATAAATAATCGTCCTCAAATCAAATTAAAAGTCAATAGGTTGAAATAACTCCAGGAATTTGCTGATATTCCGCCTTCAGAGGGTTTGCTATGATCAGCGGTTACTGTGATGTGCTTAATGATGCTCAAGTTAAACTCCACGCTTGCCGATAGCCAACCGCAGAATCATGTATTGTGTCCGGTGCGACTGACCACGCCTGACAGACTAAGTAAGATGGGGAAAGCATGAGCACCATTGTGATTTTTTTAGCTGCTTTGCTGGCCTGCTCACTACTTGCGGGATGGCTGATAAAAGTGCGATCCAGACGGCGTCAGCTGCCCTGGACCAACGCCTTCGTGGATGCGCAAACGCGTAAACTCACATCTGAAGAACGTAGCGCCGTTGAAAATTATCTTGAGAGCCTGACGCAGGTATTACAGGTGCCTGGCCCAACGGGAGCCAGCGCGGCACCGATCTCTCTGGCGCTGAATGCCGAAAGCAACAACGTCATGATGCTGACACACGCTATCACGCGTTATGGCATCTCTACCGACGATCCGAATAAATGGCGTTACTACCTCGATTCGGTAGAAGTCCACCTGCCGCCTTTCTGGGAACAGTACATCAACGATGAGAATACCGTTGAACTGATTCATACCGATTCGCTGCCGCTGGTTATTTCACTCAACGGTCATACGCTGCAGGAGTACATGCAGGAAATTCGCGGCTATGCCTTGCAACCTGTTCCGTCAACGCAGGCGTCGATTCGCGGGGAAGAGAGCGAGCAAATAGAACTGCTCAATATTCGCAAAGAAACGCACGAAGAGTATGCGCTGAGTCGTCCGCGCGGGCTGCGCGAAGCGTTGCTGATTGTCGCCTCCTTCCTGATGTTCTTTTTCTGCCTGATTACCCCGGATGTCTTTGTTCCGTGGCTGGCAGGCGGCGCGTTACTGCTGCTGGGCGCAGGTCTGTGGGGGCTATTCGCGCCCCCGGCAAAATCCTCCCTGCGGGAAATTCATTGTCTGCGCGGTACACCCCGTCGTTGGGGATTGTTTGGCGAAAACGATCAGGAACAGATCAACAATATTTCACTCGGTATTATCGACCTGGTCTATCCCGCACACTGGCAGCCATACATTGCTCAGGATCTTGGTCAACAAACCGATATCGATATCTATCTCGACCGCCACGTAGTGCGTCAGGGGCGATATCTTTCGCTGCATGATGAAGTAAAAAACTTTCCGTTACAGCACTGGCTGCGCAGTACGATTATTGCTGCGGGCTCGCTATTGGTGCTGTTTATGCTGTTATTCTGGATCCCGCTGGATATGCCGCTGAAATTCACCCTCTCGTGGATGAAAGGCGCGCAGACCATTGAAGCCACCAGCGTGAAACAACTGGCTGACGCTGGCGTGCGGGTTGGCGATACATTGCGTATTAGCGGTACGGGAATGTGTAATATTCGCACTTCCGGTACCTGGAGCGCGAAAACCAACTCACCTTTTTTACCGTTTGACTGCTCGCAGATCATCTGGAATGACGCCCGCTCATTGCCATTACCAGAATCTGAATTGGTCAACAAAGCGACGGCATTGACCGAAGCAG
This sequence comes from Escherichia coli DSM 30083 = JCM 1649 = ATCC 11775, assembly GCF_003697165.2. Classification (GTDB taxonomy): domain Bacteria; phylum Pseudomonadota; class Gammaproteobacteria; order Enterobacterales; family Enterobacteriaceae; genus Escherichia; species Escherichia coli. The sequence continues at coordinate 364,795 of NZ_CP033092.2, read as the reverse complement.
TTAATCGCCAGCTGCACCCTAAACCGGAAGATGAATCTCGCGTCAGTGCCTCATTACGTTCAGCAATTCAAAAATCCGGTATGGTATTGCTTGATGATTTTGGCGACATTGTTCTGAAGACAGCAGATCTGTGTTCTGCCAAAGATGACTGTGTGCGACTGAAAAATGCGCTGGTCAATCTCGGCAACAGTAAAGACTGGGACGCGCTGGTAAAACGCGCCAACGCCGGGAAACTCGATGGCGTGAATGTGTTATTACGCCCGGTGAGTGCGGAATCGCTGGATAACCTGGTGGCCACCTCTACCGCGCCGTTTATCACGCATGAAACGGCGCGAGCGGCACAATCACTAAACAGTCCGGCCCCCGGCGGGTTCCTGATTGTCAGCGACGAAGGCAGAGATTTTGTTGATCAGCCCTGGCCTTCGGCATCACTTTACGACTATCCGCCGCAAGAACAGTGGAACGCTTTCCAGAAACTGGCACAAATGCTGATGCATACGCCGTTTAACGCCGAAGGTATCGTCACAAAAATCTTCACTGACGCCAATGGTACGCAGCATATTGGCCTTCATCCGATCCCGGATCGTTCCGGCCTGTGGCGCTATCTCAGCACCACGCTGCTGCTACTGACGATGCTGGGTAGCGCCATTTATAATGGCGTACAGGCCTGGCGTCGTTACCAGCGCCATCGTACTCGCATGATGAAGATTCAGGCCTATTATGAAAGCTGCCTGAACCCGCAACTGATCACCCCTTCAGAAAGCCTTATCGAATAACACGTTTGCGCGGCAGGTTATGCTACCCTGTCGCGCAAATTGCTTCACTCTGGAGATTTCCCTCATGCATATCAACATTGCCTGGCAGGACGTAGATACCGTTCTGCTGGATATGGACGGCACGTTGCTTGACCTCGCCTTCGATAACTATTTCTGGCAAAAGCTGGTGCCTGAAACATGGGGCGCGAAAAACGGAGTTACGCCACAGGAAGCGATGGAATATATGCGCCAGCAATATCACGACGTACAGCATACGCTAAACTGGTACTGTCTTGATTACTGGAGTGAGCAACTGGGTCTGGATATCTGTGCGATGACCACCGAGATGGGACCGCGTGCCGTACTGCGTGAAGATACCATTCCGTTTCTTGAGGCACTGAAAGCCAGCGGTAAACAGCGAATTTTGCTCACCAATGCGCATCCGCACAACCTGGCGGTAAAACTTGAGCATACCGGTCTGGACGCACACCTTGATTTATTACTTTCCACCCACACATTTGGTTATCCGAAAGAGGATCAGCGGTTATGGCATGCGGTGGCCGAAGCTACGGGTCTTAAAGCTGAAAGAACGCTGTTTATTGATGACAGCGAAGCGATTCTCGATGCTGCCGCGCAATTTGGTATTCGTTACTGCCTCGGTGTGACTAATCCTGACTCCGGGATTGCCGAGAAACAGTATCAACGCCATCCGTCACTGAATGACTACCGCCGCCTGATCCCCTCGCTAATGTGAAGGAGATGCCATGAAAGAAAAACCTGCTGTTGAGGTTCGACTGGATAAATGGCTATGGGCTGCCCGTTTTTATAAAACCCGCGCGCTGGCCCGTGAAATGATTGAAGGCGGTAAGGTGCATTACAACGGGCAGCGCAGCAAGCCAAGCAAAATCGTCGAGCTGAATGCCACGCTCACTCTGCGCCAGGGAAATGACGAACGCACGGTGATTGTAAAGGCGATTACTGAACAGCGTCGCCCCGCCAGCGAGGCAGCCTTGCTGTATGAAGAGACTGCGGAAAGTGTAGAGAAACGCGAAAAAATGGCGCTGGCACGTAAACTTAATGCCTTAACCATGCCGCATCCGGACCGACGCCCGGACAAAAAAGAGCGCCGCGACCTGTTACGATTTAAACACGGCGACAGTGAATAACTGTCACCTGCAAGAGAGATGATTATGCCGCAACATGACCAATTACATCGCTATCTGTTTGAAAACTTTGCCGTTCGCGGCGAACTGGTAACCGTTTCGGAAACCCTGCAACAGATCCTTGAGAATCACGATTATCCGCAGCCCGTTAAAAACGTGCTGGCAGAACTGCTGGTTGCGACCAGCCTGTTAACCGCTACGTTGAAGTTTGATGGTGATATCACCGTACAGCTGCAAGGCGACGGTCCGATGAATCTGGCGGTTATTAACGGTAACAACAACCAGCAGATGCGCGGTGTGGCGCGCGTGCAGGGCGAAATTCCAGAAAATGCCGACCTGAAAACGCTGGTCGGCAATGGTTACGTGGTGATCACCATCACTCCGAGCGAAGGCGAACGCTATCAGGGCGTGGTTGGTCTGGAAGGTGATACCCTGGCGGCCTGCCTGGAAGATTACTTTATGCGTTCTGAACAGCTGCCGACGCGCCTGTTTATTCGCACCGGCGACGTAGACGGCAAACCGGCTGCAGGCGGAATGTTGTTGCAGGTAATGCCTGCGCAAAATGCCCAGCAGGACGACTTTGACCACCTGGCGACGCTAACCGAAACCATCAAAACCGAAGAACTGCTGACTTTACCGGCAAACGAAGTGTTGTGGCGTTTGTATCACGAAGAAGAGGTGACGGTTTACGATCCGCAGGATGTGGAGTTCAAATGCACCTGCTCGCGTGAACGTTGCGCCGATGCGCTGAAAACGCTGCCTGATGAAGAAGTCGATAGCATCCTGGCGGAAGATGGCGAAATTGACATGCATTGTGATTACTGCGGTAACCACTATCTGTTCAATGCGATGGATATTGCCGAGATCCGCAACAACGCGTCTCCGGCAGATCCGCAAGTTCATTAATGAGTATGTCCGGCAGAGAGGACTCTGCCGGATTTTACGACTAATACACCTGATGCGCTTTGTCACTCATTCAGATTCACATCCAGCCTTTCACCATCCACTACAAGATCGCGCCACGCTTTAGGCCTCGTCCCCAGCTTTCCATCCTTCGCAGCAGCGAGTAATTTTTCTTTCGTTATTTGGCGCGGAAGTAAACTCATATCAAGCGCGTCCCATTCTTTTCTGGCTGAGTCAAAGCCATAGACAATGACTCTGTCATCATTAAAAGCAAACAGGATCCGCTCCGCCTGACCATCACTATTCAGATCTTGCTCGACCAGTACGCAGGCGTCTTTTTCAATACAGGTCATCACGTTATAGCGATCCTGGATTAAGGCCGACCAGAATGTCGCATCCGGTTTACCAGAACCTGGGGCAATTAACACATTATCGGCTAATACTTTTTCCGATACCTGTTCCTGAAGATGTTGCTCTCCATCTAACGCCATCAGCAGATCCCGCGCGCGTTTCGGGTCTTTCATATACTCGGCATCGCTTTTCAGCGACTCAAGCGCCGCACGTCCATAGCGACCGCTCTGTTCGAGCATGTAGATAGTTACCTGGTCTGGCGTGTTTTTGCCGCTCTGATAACGCGCCATATGACTGTTCACGCTAATGCGCATACTGTCCAGCACCGGCGAATTAAGAAGCACCAGTATTACCAACACCAATAACGAAACCACAAGGTTCACTTTGCCCTGAAGATCAAGGGGATTTTGCCCTTTACGCCAGACGATACTGACAAAATACCCCAGCGACCATACCAGTAACACCAGCACCGCCAGCGCGCCCTGCAAGCGGTCGGCAGTCCAGCCGTACTGAGCGACCCGCAGCCATAGCGCCCAGGCGGCGGCGAACACATACAGCGGAGCAACCAGCAAAGCGGTTTTAATCAGGCAACGCAATGGCCCCGTCCAGGGAAGTGACGCTTTTTGCGGATCGAGGACAATAGCCATTAAGATCAATTGCAAAAAGGCCAGCGTTAACAGCAACCCAGCGGCGGAGATGTGGCGAGAAATCGCGCTCAGGCCCGTAAACGGCAGGGTGATAATAAACATCAGGGTTAGCAATGATACTAACGGCAGCAACCCCGTGGCGATTAACGTGAACAACTTTTGAATAGAGTCGATTAAACGTGACTGTGTTCGCGCGAGGATCACCGCCAGCGCGGTAACCAGACCTAACGTGAGATAAATAAACCAGTCGGTTGCAAAAAAGAGCGTTTTGAAAAACGTGATGCCAACAAGTTTAAACAACTCACTCCACAGTAAAAGCACCAGCCACGTCAGGCCATTGGCGAGAAAAATCACCAGTAATATAAGTACGTTATGCCATACTGACTGGTAAAAGTAGCGATAGCGGCTACTGTCATTGCGGATGCGAAGGCTTTGTTGTATCCACGGTAGCAACAACATTGCCATCAGCAGCAGATAGCAGCCAAAATCCCAAAGCGCCTTTTCAGCTCTCCAGGGGGTCATGCCATCAGTTTGCCACTTCAGCCAGCCGCTCATTCCCAGCGTGGCAATAAACACCAGCGCCAGCCATCCCCAAAGGCGATTCTGTTTAAAGGAGATCACGGAGAAGAGTAAAACGGATGAAAACGCGACGGTCGCAGGCACGCCATAAACAATCCAACTGAGATTTTTTCCGGCAAGCCAGGCGATCAGCAGGTAGCAAACCACCCCCTGAAGTAATCCGGTAGCAATCATCCCCCAGCGTGTTGCCGGTGAAAGTTCAACGTTATCCATGTTGTTTATCCAGAATCAAAAGGTGGGTTAATTATCGCATCCGGGCAGTAGTATTTTGCTTTTTTCAAAAAATAATCAAAAAAAGTTAGCGTGGTGAATCGATACTTTACCGATTGAATTTGCATCAATTTCATTCATGAATGCGATTCCACTCACAATATTCCCGCCATATAAACCAAGTTTTAACCTTTTGAGAACATTTTCCACACCTAAAATGCTATTTCTGCGATAATAGCAACCGTTTCGTGACAGGAATCACGGAGTTTTTTGTCAAATATGAATTTCTCCAGATACGTAAATCTATGAGCCTTGTCGCGGTTAACACCCCCAAAAAGACTTTACTATTCAGGCAATACATATTGGCTAAGGAGCAGTGAAATGCGCGTTAACAATGGTTTGACCCCGCAAGAACTCGAGGCTTATGGTATCAGTGACGTACATGATATCGTTTACAACCCAAGCTACGATCTGCTGTATCAGGAAGAGCTGGACCCGAGCCTGACCGGTTATGAGCGCGGGGTGTTAACTAATCTGGGTGCCGTTGCCGTCGATACCGGGATCTTCACCGGTCGTTCACCAAAAGATAAGTATATCGTTCGTGACGATACCACTCGCGATACTTTCTGGTGGGCAGACAAAGGCAAAGGTAAGAACGACAACAAACCTCTCTCTCCGGAAACCTGGCAGCATCTGAAAGGCCTGGTGACCAAACAGCTTTCCGGCAAACGTCTGTTCGTTGTCGACGCCTTCTGTGGTGCGAACCCGGATACTCGTCTTTCCGTCCGTTTCATCACCGAAGTGGCCTGGCAGGCGCATTTTGTCAAAAACATGTTTATTCGCCCGAGCGATGAAGAGCTGGCAGGTTTCAAACCAGACTTTATCGTTATGAACGGCGCGAAGTGCACTAACCCGCAGTGGAAAGAACAGGGTCTGAACTCCGAAAACTTCGTGGCGTTTAACCTGACCGAGCGCATGCAGCTGATTGGCGGCACCTGGTACGGCGGCGAAATGAAGAAAGGGATGTTCTCAATGATGAACTACCTGCTGCCGCTGAAAGGTATCGCTTCTATGCACTGCTCCGCCAACGTTGGCGAGAAAGGCGATGTTGCGGTGTTCTTCGGCCTTTCCGGCACCGGTAAAACCACCCTTTCCACCGACCCGAAACGTCGCCTGATTGGCGATGACGAGCACGGCTGGGACGATGACGGCGTGTTTAACTTTGAAGGCGGCTGCTACGCAAAAACTATCAAGCTGTCGAAAGAAGCGGAACCTGAAATCTACAACGCTATCCGTCGTGATGCGCTGCTGGAAAACGTCACCGTGCGTGAAGATGGCACTATCGACTTTGATGATGGTTCAAAAACCGAGAACACCCGCGTTTCTTATCCGATCTATCACATCGAAAACATCGTTAAGCCGGTGTCCAAAGCGGGCCACGCAACGAAAGTTATCTTCCTGACCGCAGACGCCTTTGGTGTGCTGCCGCCGGTTTCTCGTCTGACTGCCGATCAAACCCAGTACCACTTCCTCTCTGGCTTCACCGCCAAACTGGCTGGTACAGAGCGCGGCATCACCGAACCGACGCCAACTTTCTCCGCCTGCTTCGGCGCGGCATTCCTGTCGCTGCACCCGACTCAGTACGCAGAAGTGCTGGTGAAACGTATGCAGGCGGCAGGCGCGCAGGCGTATCTGGTTAACACCGGCTGGAACGGCACTGGCAAACGTATCTCCATTAAAGATACCCGCGCCATTATCGACGCCATCCTCAACGGTTCGCTGGATAACGCAGAAACCTTCACTCTGCCGATGTTTAACCTGGCGATCCCAACCGAACTGCCGGGCGTAGACACGAAGATTCTCGATCCGCGTAACACCTACGCTTCTCCGGAACAGTGGCAGGAAAAAGCCGAAACGCTGGCAAAACTGTTTATCGACAACTTCGATAAATACACCGACACCCCAGCGGGTGCCGCGCTGGTAGCGGCTGGTCCGAAGCTGTAATGATTTGAAGCTGGAGAATATCTATCCAGTATCTTATAGAAAGCAAAACGGGAGGCACCTTCACCTCCCGTTTTTTTACCCTTCTTTTGTCATGCCCTGCGCCCGCGTTACCGGCACTGGCAGCCAGGCGCGAATGGAAAGCCCGCCCCGTTCGCTGGTGCCAAGCTCCAGCATCCCGTTATGGTTATCCACGATACGCTGCACAATCGCCAGCCCTAATCCCGTGCCGCTAATGGTGCGCGCACTGTCGCCACGAACAAACGGCTGGAACAGGTGCTTACGTTGTTCCGGCGCAATACCCGGACCGTCATCTTCTACCTGGAACCAGGCGCGATTCGGCTCCGTGCCGCTGCTGACTTTGATCCAGCCATTGCCGTAACGGGCGGCGTTGACCACCATATTCGCCACCGCGCGTTTGATCGACAGCGGGTGCATTTTCACCTCAATGCTACCGGGGTAAAGCGCGGTTTCAATTTCCCGCTCATAGCCACTTTCGGCAGCAATAACCTCACCGAGTACTGCGTTGAGATCCGCCATTTCCATCGGCATCTCCTGCCCGGTGCGCAGGTAGTCGATAAACTGCTCAATGATGGCGTTGCACTCTTCGATATCTTTATTGATCGATTCTGCCAGGTAGCCATCCTGCTCGCTCATCATCTCGGTTGCCAGGCGAATACGCGTCAGCGGCGTGCGCAGATCATGGCTTACCCCCGCCATCAGCAGCGTGCGGTCATCCGCCAGTTGCTTAACACCAGCCGCCATATGGTTAAAGGCGCGGGTAACGGAACGCACCTCCGAAGCGCCATATTCACGCAGCGGCGGCGGAATAATCCCTTTACCCACCTGCAAGGCTGCGTGTTCGAGATCGACCAATGGTCGGTTCTGGATACGAATAAACAGCCACGCCCCGCCTATCGCCAATAGCATAATCGCCAACGTATAACGGAACAGCGGGGAGAAATCGCCCTGATGAATTTCGGTTAGCGGCACGCGTACCCAGATATTGGGCGACAACCAGGTTTTCAGCCAGACGACAGGCGAACTTTTGTTGACCTCGACGCGAACTTCCGTCGGACCGCCCAGTTGCTGCGCCATCTGATGGCTTAAGAATTCATAGTGTTGCGCCCAACGCAGACCTGCCTCTTCGGCAGCTTCGTTGGAATAGAGAGAGATCCCCAGCTCACGGTAGATCTCCCGACGGAAAGCGGGAGGCACAACCAACTGCGTGCCGTCCTCCAGTTGCAGTTTGTCGGTCATCAACATACGCACTTCGTACGCGAGGACTTTATTAAACTGCTGGAGGCTCGGCAAAATCGCGAAGTTCAGCACCACCAGATAAGTCGTCACCAGGCTGACGAACAGCAAGGTGACGATGAGCAATAACGTACGGGCAAATGAACTTCGTGGCGAGAAGCGCAATCGCCTCATGCTTTAGAACCGTCCGGTACAAAGACGTAGCCCAGACCCCAGACGGTCTGAATGTAACGCGGATGCGCCGGATCTTCTTCCACCATGCGGCGCAGACGCGAAATCTGCACGTCGATGGAGCGTTCCATTGCGGAATATTCACGACCACGGGCAAGGTTCATCAGCTTATCGCGGGAGAGCGGCTCACGCGGATGGCTGACCAGCGCCTTAAGTACCGCAAACTCACCACTGGTGAGCGGCATCGGCTCGTCTTCGCGGAACATTTCGCGCGTACCGAGGTTAAGTTTGAACTTACCGAAAGCAATTACCGCCTCTTCCTGTGACGGTGCGCCTGGCAGTTCGTTCGCCTGACGACGCAGCACCGCACGAATGCGGGCCAGCAATTCACGCGGGTTAAACGGTTTTGGAATGTAATCGTCAGCGCCAATCTCCAGGCCAACGATACGGTCCACTTCTTCCCCTTTCGCCGTCACCATAATGATCGGCATCGGATTGCTCTGGCTACGAAGACGTCGGCAAATCGACAAGCCATCTTCACCAGGTAACATCAAATCCAGTACCATAAGATGGAAAGATTCACGAGTCAGCAGGCGATCCATCTGTTCTGCATTAGCGACGCTTCGAACCTGGAAGCCTTGTTCGGTGAGATAACGTTCCAGCAGCGCGCGCAGGCGCATGTCGTCATCAACCACCAGAATCTTGTAGTTCTCTTGCATTGTTTATACTCCCAAAGGTTCGCAACAATTTGTAAGCGTGTATTCTTAAAAAAGCTCACGTTCGTCACCAGCTAAATCTGGTATGAATTTCAGCCTAAATTGTTACAAAGCATATTAAACAGCAGCTTAAGTATACAATTTATTCGGCGAAACATTATTGATTCTGTTGATATGATCACGTTATACCCAATGTGCGCATTATCAAACAGACAAAGGGAATCAACGAGATGAAAACGCCCCTGGTTACCCGGGAAGGGTATGAAAAACTCAAACAAGAGCTTAATTATCTCTGGCGTGAAGAACGCCCGGAGGTCACAAAGAAAGTGACCTGGGCCGCAAGTCTGGGCGACCGCAGCGAAAATGCTGACTATCAGTATAATAAAAAGCGCCTGCGTGAAATCGACCGTCGCGTGCGCTATCTCACTAAATGCATGGAAAATCTCAAAATCGTCGATTACTCCCCGCAGCAGGAAGGCAAAGTCTTTTTTGGCGCGTGGGTGGAGATTGAAAACGACGATGGTGTGACTCACCGTTTCCGTATTGTCGGCTACGATGAAATTTTTGGCCGTAAAGATTACATCTCTATCGATTCCCCGATGGCCCGCGCATTGCTGAAAAAAGAAGTCGGCGATCTGGCGGTGGTGAATACCCCTGCCGGGGAAGCGAGCTGGTATGTTAATGCTATCGAGTACGTGAAACCGTAAGGAAGAGTCTTAACCTCCTGCCGATGGCTGGCATTTTTGCCAGCCAGTCCGTATAACTATCCCCTGATTTTTGATCCGAAAAGATGAACTCAAACCATGATGAATGATTCGTTCTGCCGCATTATTGCGGGTGAAATTCAGGCGCGCCCGGAACAGGTTGACGCTGCCGTTCGCCTGCTTGACGAAGGGAATACCGTGCCGTTTATCGCACGTTATCGTAAGGAAATCACCGGCGGTCTGGATGACACGCAGCTGCGTAATCTGGAAACGCGTCTGAGCTATCTGCGCGAGCTGGAAGAGAGACGTCAGGCGATCCTCAAGTCCATTTCCGAGCAAGGCAAACTCACCGATGATCTGGCGAATGCCATCAACGCCACCCTAAGCAAAACCGAACTCGAAGACCTCTACCTGCCCTACAAACCTAAACGCCGCACCCGTGGGCAAATCGCCATTGAAGCAGGGCTTGAGCCGTTGGCCGATCTGCTGTGGAGCGATCCGTCACACACGCCAGAAGTCGCCGCTGCACAATATATTGATGCCGATAAAGGCGTGGCAGATACCAAAGCCGCGCTGGACGGCGCGCGCTATATCCTGATGGAACGTTTTGCCGAAGATGCTGCGCTGCTGGCGAAAGTGCGTGATTATCTGTGGAAGAACGCGCATCTGGTCTCAACCGTGGTGAGCGGTAAAGAAGAGGAAGGGGCAAAATTCCGCGACTATTTCGATCATCACGAACCACTGTCAACGGTGCCTTCTCACCGCGCGCTGGCGATGTTCCGTGGTCGTAACGAAGGCATACTTCAGCTTTCGCTGAATGCCGATCCGCAGTTCGAAGAGCCGCCGAAAGAGAGCTATTGCGAGCAAATCATCATGGAACACCTTGGCCTGCGCCTGAACAATGCCCCGGCGGATAGCTGGCGCAAAGGTGTGGTGAGCTGGACGTGGCGCATCAAGGTGTTGATGCATCTGGAAACTGAACTGATGGGCACCGTGCGCGAACGCGCGGAAGATGAAGCAATCAACGTCTTTGCCCGTAACCTGCACGATCTGCTGATGGCGGCCCCTGCCGGACTGCGTGCAACGATGGGCCTCGATCCGGGTCTGCGTACCGGGGTAAAAGTGGCGGTAGTCGATGCGACAGGTAAACTGGTGGCGACCGATACCATTTATCCGCATACCGGGCAGGCCGCAAAAGCAGCGATGACCGTTGCTGCGCTGTGTGAAAAGCATAACGTTGAACTGGTGGCGATTGGCAACGGTACAGCTTCCCGCGAAACCGAACGTTTCTATCTCGACGTGCAGAAGCAGTTCCCGAAAGTGACCGCGCAGAAAGTGATCGTCAGCGAAGCTGGCGCGTCGGTTTACTCGGCTTCCGAGCTGGCAGCACAGGAATTCCCGGATCTCGACGTTTCGCTGCGTGGCGCGGTGTCTATCGCCCGTCGTTTGCAGGATCCGCTGGCAGAGCTGGTGAAAATCGATCCGAAATCTATCGGCGTAGGTCAGTATCAGCATGACGTCAGCCAGACGCAGCTGGCACGCAAACTGGATGCAGTAGTAGAAGACTGCGTAAACGCCGTTGGCGTCGATCTCAACACCGCTTCTGTTCCTCTATTAACCCGTGTGGCGGGCCTGACGCGCATGATGGCGCAAAACATCGTGGCCTGGCGCGATGAGAACGGCCAGTTCCAGAACCGTCAGCAACTGTTAAAAGTGAGCCGTCTGGGGCCGAAAGCCTTCGAGCAGTGCGCGGGCTTCTTGCGCATTAACCACGGCGATAACCCGCTGGACGCCTCTACCGTTCACCCGGAAGCCTATCCGGTGGTGGAACGCATTCTGGCAGCAACACAGCAGGCACTGAAAGATCTGATGGGTAACAGCAGCGAGCTGCGTAACCTGAAAGCGTCTGACTTTACTGATGAGAAATTCGGTGTGCCGACAGTAACTGACATCATCAAAGAGCTGGAAAAACCGGGTCGCGATCCGCGTCCGGAATTTAAAACCGCTCAGTTTGCTGATGGCGTCGAGACAATGAACGACCTGCAACCGGGTATGATCCTCGAAGGCGCGGTGACCAACGTCACCAACTTTGGCGCGTTTGTCGATATTGGCGTGCATCAGGACGGCCTGGTCCACATCTCTTCATTGTCGAACAAGTTTGTGGAAGATCCGCATACCGTGGTGAAAGCGGGCGACATTGTGAAGGTGAAAGTGCTGGAAGTGGATCTTCAGCGCAAACGTATCGCCCTGACCATGCGTCTGGACGAGCAGCCTGGCGAAACCAACGCCCGTCGCGGCGGCGGTAATGAACGCCCGCAAAACAACCGCCCGGCAGCCAAACCGCGTGGGCGTGAAGCGCAGCCTGCCGGTAACAGCGCGATGATGGATGCGCTGGCGGCGGCAATGGGCAAAAAACGTTAAACGCCCTGATAGACAAACGTAAACCTGCCAGATAAAGCGTTCACGCCGCATCTGGCAACGAACGCCTTGCCTGACATAAAAGTGCCGGAGAATATCTCCGGCCTTTTTATTCCACAAGCAAACTCATAATATATCCCGTTAATATTTATCACTTCATTAACAACTGAAACCTTAATTAAACATTAACCAGCCCTAATAATTCGTCATGCGAATTATATTTTCGCTGCGATATAACCTTGAGCCATATCAACATTGAGTCAGATTATTATTCAAACCAACATTCACACACATTTTAAGTATTGCTGATAGAAACCATTCTCATTATCATTGTACTGTTGATTATTTAATCTCTCCTTCGTTGGCAAATCATCTGGTCTCATGTCGCTGTCAAACGCCCCATGAGGTAGTTATCCAGTTAATGAGAAACAAGTAGGCACCTATGCAATACACTCCAGATACTGCGTGGAAAATTACTGGCTTTTCCCGTGAAATCAGCCCGGCATATCGCCAAAAACTGCTTTCTCTTGGCATGTTACCTGGCTCCTCTTTTAATGTGGTGCGCGTCGCTCCACTCGGCGACCCCATTCATATCGAAACCCGTCGTGTGAGCCTGGTATTACGCAAAAAAGATCTGGCCTTATTAGAAGTGGAAGCGGTTTCCTGTTAATACGGTGATAACAACAATGAAAAAATTAACCATTGGCTTAATTGGTAATCCAAATTCTGGCAAGACAACGTTATTTAACCAGCTCACTGGCTCACGTCAGCGTGTAGGTAACTGGGCTGGCGTTACCGTCGAACGTAAAGAAGGGCAATTCTCCACCACCGATCATCAGGTCACGCTGGTGGACCTGCCCGGCACCTATTCTCTGACCACCATCTCATCGCAGACCTCGCTCGATGAGCAAATCGCCTGTCACTACATTTTGAGTGGCGACGCAGACCTGCTGATTAACGTGGTGGATGCGTCTAACCTTGAGCGTAACCTGTACCTGACGCTGCAACTGTTGGAACTCGGCATTCCCTGCATCGTGGCGCTGAACATGCTCGACATTGCCGAGAAGCAAAATATTCGCATTGAAATTGATGCTCTGTCGGCGCGTCTTGGCTGCCCGGTGATCCCGCTGGTTTCAACCCGTGGTCGCGGTATTGAAGCGCTCAAGCTGGCGATTGATCGCTATAAAGCTAACGAAAATGTGGAACTGGTGCATTACGCTCAGCCGCTGCTCAACGAAGCAGATTCACTGGCAAAAGTGATGCCTTCCGACATCCCGCTGAAACAACGTCGCTGGCTGGGCCTGCAAATGCTGGAAGGCGATATCTACAGCCGCGCCTACGCCGGTGAAGCGTCGCAGCATCTGGATGCCGCCCTCGCCCGTCTGCGTAATGAGATGGACGATCCGGCGCTGCACATTGCCGATGCGCGTTACCAGTGCATTGCTGCCATCTGTGATGTGGTAAGCAACACCCTGACGGCAGAACCCAGCCGTTTCACCACTGCGGTAGATAAAATCGTGCTCAACCGTTTCCTCGGTCTGCCGATTTTCCTCTTTGTGATGTACCTGATGTTCTTGCTGGCTATCAACATCGGCGGGGCGTTACAGCCGCTGTTTGACGTCGGCTCCGTAGCACTCTTTGTGCATGGTATTCAGTGGATTGGCTACACGCTCCACTTCCCGGACTGGCTGACTATCTTCCTCGCCCAAGGCCTGGGCGGTGGTATTAACACCGTGCTGCCACTGGTGCCGCAGATCGGCATGATGTACCTGTTCCTCTCCTTCCTTGAGGACTCCGGCTATATGGCGCGTGCGGCGTTTGTGATGGATCGTCTGATGCAGGCGCTGGGCTTGCCGGGGAAATCCTTTGTACCGCTGATCGTTGGTTTCGGTTGTAACGTACCGTCGGTAATGGGCGCACGTACGCTTGATGCACCGCGTGAACGTCTGATGACCATCATGATGGCACCGTTTATGTCCTGCGGCGCGCGTCTGGCTATCTTCGCAGTATTCGCGGCTGCCTTCTTCGGGCAGAACGGTGCGCTGGCGGTCTTCTCGCTGTATATGCTGGGTATCGTAATGGCGGTGCTGACGGGCCTGATGCTCAAGTACACCATCATGCGCGGTGAAGCGACGCCGTTTGTCATGGAGCTGCCGGTCTACCATGTACCACACGTTAAAAGCCTGGTTATCCAGACCTGGCAGCGTCTGAAAGGCTTCGTTCTGCGTGCTGGTAAAGTGATTATCATTGTCAGCATTTTCCTGAGCGCCTTCAACAGCTTCTCGCTGAGCGGAAAAATCGTCGATAACATCAACGACTCGGCGCTGGCTTCCGTCAGCCGGGTGATCACCCCGGTCTTCAAGCCGATTGGCGTACATGAAGATAACTGGCAGGCAACGGTTGGCCTGTTTACAGGTGCCATGGCGAAAGAAGTGGTGGTGGGTACGCTCAACACCCTCTACACCGCAGAAAATATTCAGGACGAAGAGTTCAATCCGGCGGAATTTAACCTCGGTGAAGAGCTGTTCAGTGCGGTAGATGAAACCTGGCAGAGCCTGAAAGACACCTTCAGCCTTAGCGTACTGATGAACCCCATTGAAGCCAGCAAAGGCGACGGCGAAATGGGTACCGGGGCGATGGGCGTGATGGATCAGAAATTCGGTAGCGCAGCTGCCGCATACAGCTACCTGATTTTCGTCCTGCTGTACGTACCGTGCATCTCGGTGATGGGGGCTATCGCGCGTGAATCAAGCCGTGGCTGGATGGGCTTCTCCATCCTGTGGGGGCTGAATATTGCTTACTCACTGGCAACATTGTTCTATCAGGTCGCCAGCTACAGCCAGCATCCAACTTACAGCCTGGTGTGCATTCTGGCAGTTATCCTGTTTAACATCGTGGTTATCGGTCTGCTGCGCCGCGCGCGTAGCCGGGTAGATGTCGAACTGCTGGCAACGCGCAAATCGGTAAGCAGTTGCTGTGCGGCCAGTACCACTGGCGATTGCCACTAAGGACACGACAATGGCTTCGCTCATTCAAGTGCGTGATTTACTGGCATTACGGGGCCGTATGGAAGCGGCCCAGATTAGCCAGACACTGAACACTCCGCAGCCAATGATTAACGCCATGCTGAAACAGCTAGAAAGTATGGGAAAAGCAGTGCGGATTCAGGAAGAACCTGACGGCTGTCTTTCCGGCAGTTGTAAAAGCTGCCCGGAAGGAAAAGCCTGTCTGCACGAATGGTGGGCGTTGCGTTAACCATACTCCATCACCTGTTTTGAAAAGCCCGGTATGCGTTTGCATCCGGGCTTTTTTGCGTGCGGCTTTCCATAAAAATGCAACCCTTGCAGCGCGACGTAAATTCCTCTGAAAGCGTCTCGCAGGGATGAAAACTCGCTAATGCACAGGTGTGGAGTGGCGCGTAGAGTCGCGGCATTCAAACAACAGGTGAAGGAACGCCATGAGCAAAAAGCAGAGTTCCACCCCACACGATGCGCTGTTCAAACTCTTTTTACGCCAACCGGAGACGGCACGCGATTTTCTTGCGTTTCATTTACCGGCACCCATTCACGCGCTCTGTGATATGAAAACCCTCAAGCTGGAGTCGAGCAGCTTTATTGATGACGATCTGCGTGAAAGCTATTCCGACGTGCTGTGGTCGGTGAAAACGGAACAAGGACCAGGATACATCTATTGTCTGATTGAACATCAAAGCACCTCAAACAAACTGATCGCATTTCGCATGATGCGCTACGCCATTGCCGCAATGCAAAATCACCTGGATGCCGGATACAAAACCTTGCCGATGGTGGTGCCATTGTTGTTTTACCACGGTATTGAAAGCCCCTATCCCTATTCGCTGTGTTGGCTTGATTGTTTCGCCGATCTCAACCTGGCAAGGCAGCTTTATGCCTCTGCATTTCCGCTGATTGATGTCACCGTCATGCCTGATGATGAAATCATGCAGCACCGACGTATGGCACTGCTGGAGTTAATTCAAAAACATATTCGTCAACGCGACCTGATGGGGCTGGTAGAGCAAATGGCCTGCTTATTAAGTAGTGGATACGCTAATGACAGACAAATCAAAGGGCTGTTTAATTACATCTTGCAAACCGGCGATGCGGTACGTTTTAACGATTTTATCGACGGCGTTGCCGAACATTCACCGAAACACAAGGAGAACTTAATGACTATTGCGGAAAGATTGCGGCAGGAAGGGTTTCAGAAAGGTATACGTACCAACGCCCTAAATATTGCCAAAACCATGCTGGACGCCGGAGTTTCTCTTGAGGACGTTCTGCGATTTACCAGCCTGACGGTTGAAGACCTTGCTGAAATAAATCATCAATAACGTAAAGGATGGTTTTAATGACAGATGCAGAAAGAGAATATCTTATTATTTACCTGATTGGTTATTTATTGGGTCGACGCCTGGAAGCCCTGGATATCGCCAAAAGAATGCTGTAATCCGGAGTCCCTCTTGCGGACATCATGCGTTTTACCGGGGTGTCAGAAGAAGAGTTGGCTGCGGCGAGTCAGTAAAGTTCTGTCTCGCCATTTCAAAAGCTGTCTACACCCTCTGCTTCAACGCCACCAGCAGGTGATGAAACTCGACCGGATGCGAAATAAACGGCGCATGGGCCGCTTTGGCGAAAATGTACGACTCGCTGTGCGGCCAGAGTTTATCCAGCATCGGCACTACTTTGCGCGGCACCAGACCATCAAGATAGCCATACAATCGCAAAAACGGCATGGACACGTTTTGCAGCGGCAGACGGAGATCGACCGTTTTGAGGATTTCCAGCCCACCATTGAGCACGTCCACCTCCGGCATCGGTAACGCCAGTACGGTTTTCTTCAACGCCCGCGCATCCTGGCGCGCCGTTTCAGTACCCATGGTTTGTAACGCCAGGAACCGCTCCACTGTACGCTGAAAATCATCACTCAGCTGCTGCTGAAATCCCGCCAGCACGTCCGGTTTTATCCCCGGCCACTCGTCACGAGCACTAAAACAAGGCGACGACGCCACGGTGACCAGCGCCTGAACACGCTCGGGATGGGTTAACGCAATCTGGCTTGCCACCAGCCCGCCCAGACTCCAGCCTAACCAAATGGCTTTATCAGGTGCCTGTCGCAGCACGGCTTCGGCCATATCAGCAAGCGACAGCGCACCAAATCCCCGACTGCGCCCGAAACCGGGCAGATCAACAAGGTGCAGCGTAAAATGCGAGCTAAGTTCCTCGTCAATGCAACGCCACACTTCGGCATTCAGTCCCCATCCGTGCAGCAGCACAAGATGAACATTCCCCTGACCTTTGGTCTGCCACCAGATGTTATTCATCCGCTATTGTTCTCTTTTGACTTACAAGGATGAACATATGCTAACAGTACCGGGATTATGCTGGCTATGCCGAATGCCGCTGGCGTTAGGTCATTGGGGGATTTGTTCGGTATGCTCACGCGCCGCCCGTACAGATAAAACGTTATGCCCCCAATGTGGATTACCCGCCACACACTCACATCTTCCCTGCGGTCGCTGCCTGCAAAAACCGCCGCCCTGGCAAAGACTGGTCACGGTTGCCGACTATGCGCCGCCGTTAAGCCCGCTAATCCACCAGCTTAAGTTTTCCCGGCGCAGCGAAATCGCCAGCGCCCTGTCACGTCTGTTACTATTGGAGGTCTTACACGCTCGTCGCACCACCGGGTTGCAATTGCCGGATCGCATCATCAGCGTTCCGTTATGGCAGCGGCGTCACTGGCGTCGGGGATTTAATCAGAGCGATTTGCTGTGTCAGCCGTTATCACGCTGGTTGCACTGCCGATGGGATAGCGAAGCCGTCACACGAACACGGGCCACTGCGACCCAGCATTTTCTCAGTGCCCGGCTACGCAAACGCAACCTGAAAAATGCCTTTCGTCTTGAATTGCCCGTGCAAGGTCGCCATATGGTGATTGTGGATGATGTCGTCACCACCGGAAGTACCGTCGCAGAGATTGCGCAGTTGCTTTTACGCAATGGTGCGGCGACTGTCCAGGTCTGGTGCCTTTGTCGAACCTTGTAGAGCCTCGATGATGGGCGTATTATAACCAACTAAAATAGTCAACTATTAGGCCATTACTATGATCCGTATTTCCGATGCTGCACAAGCGCACTTTGCCAAACTGCTGGCAAATCAGGAAGAAGGGACACAAATCCGCGTATTTGTGATTAACCCTGGCACGCCTAACGCTGAATGTGGCGTTTCTTATTGTCCGCCGGACGCTGTAGAAGCCACCGACACTGCCCTGAAATTTGACCTGCTGACCGCGTATGTTGATGAGTTAAGCGCTCCTTACCTGGAAGATGCAGAGATCGACTTTGTTACAGACCAGTTGGGTTCCCAGTTAACGCTGAAAGCGCCTAACGCCAAAATGCGTAAAGTCGCAGACGATGCACCGCTGATGGAGCGCGTGGAGTATATGCTGCAGTCGCAGATCAACCCACAGCTTGCTGGTCACGGTGGTCGCGTTTCGCTGATGGAAATCACCGAAGACGGTTACGCCATTCTGCAATTTGGCGGCGGCTGTAACGGTTGTTCTATGGTAGATGTGACGCTGAAAGAAGGGATCGAGAAGCAGCTGCTGAACGAATTCCCGGAGCTGAAAGGTGTGCGCGATCTCACCGAACACCAGCGCGGCGAGCACTCCTACTACTAAGTTATCCCCTCTTTTGTAGATTGCCCGATGCGACGCTAAAGCGTCATTTCGGGCCTACGTTGAACATGTGCCAGACGTTGGCGCAGCATTGCTTTGGCAAACCCCTCCCTTCGTTTCCCCGCGATAATATGACCAACCTCTCATAATTTAAATTTACCCCGCTCTGGTGATTCTCAAAC
This sequence comes from Escherichia coli DSM 30083 = JCM 1649 = ATCC 11775, assembly GCF_003697165.2. Taxonomy (GTDB): domain Bacteria; phylum Pseudomonadota; class Gammaproteobacteria; order Enterobacterales; family Enterobacteriaceae; genus Escherichia; species Escherichia coli. The sequence goes on along the minus strand of NZ_CP033092.2, from coordinate 346,045 downwards.
GCCGGATGTTACCCGTATCATTCACGTGGGTACCAAACATACTCCTGACATCTGACTACAATAATTAGTTTTAGTGGGTATCAGTCGTGGTGCCGCAATATCTCTGTTCCCGATTGGGATAATTAGAGTTTGTCGTCAGAAAATTGACGTTACCCATAACAAATGAAAGGCCAGGTAAATCATGCCATTAGTCATTGTTGCTATCGGTGTAATCTTGTTATTACTCCTGATGATCCGCTTCAAAATGAACGGCTTCATCGCTCTCGTCCTCGTGGCGCTTGCTGTTGGATTAATGCAAGGAATGCCGCTGGATAAAGTTATTGGCTCCATCAAAGCTGGTGTCGGCGGAACGCTCGGTAGCCTTGCCCTGATCATGGGTTTTGGCGCAATGCTGGGCAAAATGCTGGCAGACTGCGGTGGCGCACAACGTATCGCCACCACGCTGATTGCCAAATTTGGTAAAAAACACATCCAGTGGGCGGTGGTACTGACCGGTTTTACCGTTGGTTTTGCCCTGTTCTATGAAGTGGGCTTTGTGCTGATGCTGCCGCTGGTGTTTACCATCGCGGCTTCTGCGAATATTCCACTGCTGTATGTTGGTGTACCAATGGCAGCTGCACTGTCTGTGACCCACGGCTTCCTGCCACCGCATCCGGGTCCGACTGCGATTGCCACCATTTTCAATGCCGATATGGGTAAAACCCTGCTGTACGGTACTATTCTGGCAATCCCGACCGTGATTCTCGCCGGTCCGGTTTACGCTCGCGTGTTGAAAGGTATCGATAAGCCAATTCCGGAAGGTCTCTACAGCGCGAAAACCTTCAGCGAAGAAGAGATGCCGAGCTTTGGCGTCAGCGTCTGGACCTCTCTGGTGCCGGTAGTACTGATGGCGATGCGTGCGATTGCCGAAATGATCCTGCCGAAAGGTCACGCTTTCCTGCCGGTAGCGGAGTTCCTCGGTGACCCGGTAATGGCTACGCTGATTGCCGTGCTGATTGCGATGTTCACCTTTGGTCTAAACCGTGGTCGTTCAATGGATCAGATTAACGACACGCTGGTTTCTTCCATCAAAATCATTGCGATGATGCTGTTGATCATCGGTGGTGGCGGTGCGTTCAAGCAGGTGCTGGTAGACAGCGGCGTGGACAAATACATTGCTTCCATGATGCACGAAACCAACATTTCTCCGCTGCTGATGGCCTGGTCGATTGCTGCCGTACTGCGTATCGCGCTGGGTTCCGCAACCGTTGCGGCAATCACTGCGGGTGGTATCGCGGCACCGCTGATTGCAACGACGGGTGTTAGCCCGGAGCTGATGGTTATTGCGGTGGGTTCCGGTAGTGTGATTTTCTCTCATGTGAACGATCCGGGCTTCTGGCTGTTCAAAGAGTACTTTAACCTGACTATCGGCGAGACCATCAAATCCTGGTCGATGCTGGAAACCATTATCTCGGTGTGCGGTCTGGTAGGCTGTCTGCTGCTGAATATGGTGATTTGATAACACTGACTGCCGGATGCATCGCATCCGGCATCAACCGCACTCTACTTCTTCTTCGCTGCAGCTCTGCGCCGTCTGTCCAAATCCTTCAGCAACTTGTTCACGCCATCATCGGCAAACATCGTCTCAAGCGTTGCGGAAAGCTTGCGTCGCCAGTTTTTATACTGGTAACTGGTGCCAGGAATATTCACCGGTTCGGCCATATCCAGCCAGTCTTCCGGCTGTAGTCCTAACAGAGCACTGTTACTGTCGGCAATGTAGCGCTGCAAACCACGGTTCAGCGTCGGCGTCATCGACATCAACGATGCCTTATGCCCGGCACGTTTTGGCAGACAACCATATTTATGCAGTGCATCCAGCAGCCCTTGCTTCGCCAGTTCGCGATCCTGATACAGACCGCGCAGTACCACTTCATCCGGATACAGCCCCAGGGTTTTGCCCAGCGTTAGATCCCCGCTCTCCCAGTAACCACGCAGCGTTGGCAGGTCGTGTGTCGCCGCAACCGCCATCGACTGCTCCGGGTACGCTTTCGGTGAACGGAACGTCTTCTCGTGGTCGTTTTCGAAATAGAGCACTTTGTAGGAGTACACACCGCTGCTGCGCAGCTTACCGACAATCTCTACCGGTACGGTACCGAGATCTTCACCAATCACCATACAGCGATGACGTTTACTTTCGAGTGCCAGAATCGAGAGCAGATCATCCACCGGATAGTGAACATACGCGCCCTGATCTGCCGTCTCGCCATACGGTATCCACCACAAACGCAGCATCGACATCACGTGATCAATTCGTAATGCGCCGCAGTTTTGCATATTGGCACGCAACAGCTCGATAAACGGTTCATAGGCACGCGCGGTGATGATATGCGGGTCCATTGGCGGCAATCCCCAGTTCTGCCCCAACGGGCCGAGGATATCCGGCGGCGCGCCAACCGACGCTTTCAGGCAATACAGTTCACGGTCGCACCAGGTTTCTGCCCCACCTTCTGCTACACCAACGGCCAGATCACGATACAAGCCAATCGGCATTTCATAGCCCTGGCTTATCTCCCAGCAGGCGGCAAACTGGCTGTAAGCCAGCCACTGCAACCAGAGATAAAAATCGACGTCATCACGATGTTCTTCGCAGAACTGGCGCACTTCTGGTGAATCCACGTTCTGATACATCTCTGGCCATGCTGGCCAGCCCCAGCGCATTTCGTCCTCTTTCACTTGCTGGGCATGTAGCGCATCAAAGGCTGCCTGCCAGAACAGGCTGTCGCCCTGCTCTGCAACAAACTGGCGAAACGCAGTCATCTGCTCATCATCACGTTGCGCGAAACCTTTCCACGCCATTCGTAATGCTGTCATTTTTAGGGTGGTAACCGTGGAGTAATCAACCCAGTCGGCATCCCGCGCCTGTTGCAGCGTCTGTTGCGTGGTCGGCAACTGCCACCAGGCCTGAGCCTCTTCGCTAAGATGGAAATCTTCAACTGCGTTAACGTCGATATAAATCACATTCAGCCAACGGCGAGAAGACGGGCTGTACGGGCTGGCACTTTCCGGATTTGCCGGATAGAGCGCATGAATCGGGTTCAGACCGATGAACGACCCGCCACGTTTTGCCACATCCTCAAGCATCGCTTTGAGATCGCCAAAATCCCCAATACCCCAGTTTTTTTCCGATCGCAGCGTATAAAGCTGAACGCAGGCACCCCACAGCTTTTGTTTATTCAGCAACGCCTGCGGTTCGTAACAGCGTTTCGGGGCGACAATCACCCGGCAATGCGCGCGCTGGTCGTCCTGGGTGAGTGTCAGCGTGTGATAACCTTCCGGCAGCTTCGTCGGTAGATTGAACGCTTTGCCCCCCGTTACATGGCCTTTGTACTGCGTTCCTTCTTCGGTGGTCAGCAGCCAGCTATATTCGCCGCTGCCCTCCACCACCATCGGCATTTTTTTGCCGCTGGTATAAACCATGACATTCGGGACTGGCGTTACCGCCACTTTCGTGGCGGTACGTTGATGCATCGCGTCAAGCAAACGCCGTTTGGTTTCGGCGCTAATCGACTGCGGTTTACCGTGGGCATTGATGTAATTGGGGCTAATACCCGCCGCCAGCGCGGCATTATCCAGACGTTTGCTTTCCATCGAGCTTCCTTAGCGTTTTGCCTGCCAGATACGAGCCTGATAATCGCGAATAGAGCGATCCGAGCTAAACATACCGCAGCGGGCGGTATTGAGGATCGCCGCGCGAGTCCAGGCCTCCTGGTCGCGGTATAGCACATCCACCTGCTTTTGTGCCTCTACATAGGCTGCGAAATCCGCCATCACCAGATACGGATCGCCGCCCTGTTTGCCGATACTGTGCAGCATCTGGTCGAAGGCATGCTTATCGCCGTCGCTGTATTTGCCGCTTTCCAGCTCTTTCAATACTGCGTCCAGCACCTTATCTTTCTTCCGCCATTTCACCGGGTCGTAGCCTTTGGCCAGAATTGCCTTCACTTGTTCCACGGTATGACCAAAAATAAAGATATTTTCTTCACCAACTTTCTCGGCGATTTCAACGTTCGCCCCATCCAGCGTACCGACAGTAAGCGCACCATTGAGCGCCAGTTTCATATTGCCGGTACCGGAAGCTTCTTTACCTGCCGTCGAAATTTGTTCGGAGATATCCGCCGCCGGGATCAGTTTTTCCGCCGCCGAAACGCAATAATCCGGCAGGAACACCACCTTCAATTTGTCGCCAACCTGCGGATCGTTGTTGATCACGTCAGCCACTTTGTTGATCGCAAAGATAATGTTTTTCGCCAGGTAGTAGCCCGGTGCCGCTTTCGCGCCAAAGAGGAAGACGCGCGGTACGCGATCAGCCTGCGGGTTTTCACGAATTTCTTTGTACAACGCCAGAATATGCAGCAGATTCAGGTGCTGGCGTTTGTACTCATGCAGACGTTTGATCTGAATATCGAAAATCGCCTGTGGATTGATCTCAATACCGGTACGAACTTTCACAAACTCTGCCAGACGGACTTTATTCGCCTGCTTGATCTCGCGATATTGCTGACGGAATTTCGCATCATCAGCGAATTTTTCCAGATTGATCAGTTGATCGAGATCGTTAGTCCACTCTTTTTTCAGTGATTTATCCAACAGAGCCGCCAGTGCCGGGTTGCACTGTTTGATCCAGCGACGTGGGGTAATACCGTTGGTGACGTTATGGAATTTGTTCGGCCATAGCTGGTGATATTCCGGGAACAGATCTTTCACTACCAGATCCGAGTGCAGCGCCGCAACACCGTTTACCGCGAAACCGCCAACCACACACAGGTTCGCCATATGCACTTGTTTGTCGTGTACCACCGCCAGTTTGGCCCACACTTTTTCATCGCCCGGCCAGGTTTTTTCCACCAGCGTTTTAAAGCGAGTATTAATTTCGTTAATAATCTGCATGTGGCGCGGCAGTAAGCCTTTCACCAGTTTCACATCCCAGCGTTCCAGCGCTTCTGGCATCAGGGTATGGTTGGTGTAAGCGAAAGTTTTGCTGGTGATGGCCCAGGCGTCATCCCAGCTCATCTGGTGCTCATCGATCAGCACGCGCAGCAGTTCTGGAATGGCGATAGTTGGGTGGGTATCGTTCAGCTGAATAACTTCGTACTCCGCCAGTTCGTGCAGTTTACGCCCCGCCAGATGATGGCGACGCAAAATATCCGCTACCGAACAGGCACACTGGAAGTATTGCTGCATCAGGCGCAGCTTTTTACCGGCAGTATGGTTGTCGTTTGGATAGAGAACTTTGGTCAGTTTTTCCGCGTTGATACCCTGCTGTTCGGCGCGCAGGAAATCACCATCGTTAAATTTAGTCAGATCAAACGGATGCGCATGCGTCGCCTGCCACAGACGCAGTGGCTGCGCCACGCCATTACGATAGCCGACAACGGGGAGATCCCACGCTTGACCGGTAATGGTAAACTCCGGCTCCCAGCGTCCATCTTTCGTCACTTTACCGCCAATCCCTACCTGCACATCCAGTGCTTCGTTGTGGCGGAACCACGGGTAGTTACCGCGATGCCAGTCATCCGGCGCTTCAACCTGTTTGCCATCGACAAAAGACTGGCGGAACAAACCATATTGATAGTTCAGACCGTAACCCGTCGCAGACTGACCGACAGTTGCCATTGAGTCGAGAAAGCACGCCGCCAGACGTCCCAGACCACCGTTCCCCAGCGCCGGGTCGATCTCTTCTTCCAACAGGTCAGTCAGGTTGATGTCATAAGCCTTCAACGAATCCTGTACATCCTGATACCAGCCGAGATTCAACAGGTTGTTGCCCGTCAGGCGACCAATTAAAAACTCCATTGAGATGTAGTTAACATGTCGCTGATTCGCCACTGGCTTGGCGAATGGCTGAGCACGCAGCATTTCGGCCAGTGCTTCGCTCACTGCCAGCCACCACTGGCGAGGAGTCATTTCAGCCGCAGAATTTAAGCCATAACGCTGCCACTGACGTGAAAGCGCTTCCTGAAATTGCTTATCGTTAAAAATAGGTTGTGACATAGGAGTTCCACTTTTCTTAGATTTTCAACACAACGTTATCGCTAGTTTGCCAGGCTCGATGTTGACCTTCCTCATCCTGCGGGGGATTAGGCAGGGAGGAGTTGCGGGGATGAGCAAGGAAATGTGATCTCGACCACTTAAAGCTAGTGCAATCCACAGGATTAGCAGCAAATCAATGCCATACCGCGCAGAAAATCTGTATCTAAGTGCAAAAAATGGCCGTTGCGTATTTTCAAAAAGCGGAAGGTAACTCTATAAATTAAGTAAAGGAGTGAAACAGTTTCACAAGTAAAATATCAAGTGTGCTCCATCTCATTCTTAATAGATTTATTAAGATCATCTTTTTAGATGGCACTTTCATCAGAAATGAAGAAGAAACCCTTGCTTAAATGAAACTGATGAACATAAGGAAAATACCGTACAACCCAGTATTCACGCTGGATCAGCGTCGTTTTAGGTGAGTTGTTAATAAACATTTGGAATTGTGACACAGTGCAAATTCAGACACATAAAAAAACGTCATCGCTTGCATTAGAAAGGTTTCTGGCCGACCTTATAACCATTAATTACGAAGCGCAAAAAAAATAATATTTCCTCATTTTCCACAGTGAAGTGATTAACTATGCTGATTCCGTCAAAATTAAGTCGTCCGGTTCGACTCGACCATACCGTGGTTCGTGAGCGCCTGCTGGCTAAACTTTCCGGCGCGAACAACTTCCGGCTGGCGCTGATCACAAGTCCTGCGGGCTACGGAAAGACCACGCTCATTTCCCAGTGGGCGGCAGGCAAAAACGATATCGGCTGGTACTCGCTGGATGAAGGTGATAACCAGCAAGAGCGTTTCGCCAGCTATCTCATTGCCGCCGTGCAACAGGCAACCAACGGTCACTGCGCGATATGTGAGACGATGGCGCAAAAACGGCAATATGCCAGCCTGACGTCACTCTTCGCCCAGCTTTTCATTGAGCTGGCGGAATGGCATAGCCCACTTTATCTGGTCATCGATGACTATCATCTGATCACTAATCCTGTGATCCACGAGTCAATGCGCTTCTTTATTCGCCATCAACCAGAAAATCTCACCCTTGTGGTGTTGTCACGCAACCTTCCGCAACTGGGCATTGCCAATCTGCGTGTTCGTGACCAGCTGCTGGAAATTGGCAGTCAGCAACTGGCATTTACCCATCAGGAAGCGAAGCAGTTTTTTGATTGCCGTCTGTCATCGCCGATTGAAGCTGCAGAAAGCAGTCGGATTTGTGATGATGTTTCCGGTTGGGCGACGGCACTGCAGCTAATCGCCCTCTCCGCCCGGCAGAATACTCACTCAGCCCATAAGTCGGCACGCCGCCTGGCGGGAATCAATGCCAGCCATCTTTCGGATTATCTGGTCGATGAGGTTTTGGATAACGTCGATCTCGCAACGCGCCATTTTCTGTTGAAAAGCGCCATTTTGCGCTCAATGAACGATGCACTCATCACCCGTGTGACCGGCGAAGAAAACGGGCAAATGCGCCTCGAAGAGATTGAGCGTCAGGGGCTGTTTTTACAGCGGATGGATGATACCGGCGAGTGGTTTTGCTATCACCCACTGTTTGGTAACTTCCTGCGCCAGCGCTGCCAGTGGGAACTGGCGGCGGAGCTGCCGGAAATCCACCGTGCCGCCGCAGAAAGCTGGATGGCCCAGGGATTTCCCAGCGAAGCGATTCATCATGCGCTGGCGGCAGGCGATGCGCTGATGCTGCGCGATATTCTGCTTAATCACGCCTGGAGTTTGTTCAACCATAGCGAACTGTCGCTGCTGGAAGAGTCGCTTAAGGCCCTGCCGTGGGACAGTTTGCTGGAAAATCCGCAGTTGGTATTATTGCAGGCGTGGCTGATGCAAAGCCAGCATCGCTACGGCGAAGTTAACACCCTGCTGGCCCGCGCTGAACATGAAATCAAGGACATCAGAGAAGGCACCATGCACGCAGAATTTAACGCTCTGCGCGCCCAGGTGGCGATTAATGATGGTAACCCGGATGAAGCGGAACGGCTGGCAAAACTGGCACTGGAAGAGCTGCCGCCAGGCTGGTTCTATAGCCGCATTGTGGCAACCTCGGTGCTGGGTGAAGTGTTGCACTGCAAAGGCGAATTGACCCGCTCACTGGCGTTAATGCAGCAAACCGAACAGATGGCACGCCAGCACGATGTCTGGCACTACGCTTTGTGGAGTTTAATCCAGCAAAGTGAAATTCTGTTTGCCCAAGGGTTCCTGCAAACCGCGTGGGAAACGCAGGAAAAAGCGTTCCAGCTGATCAACGAGCAGCATCTGGAACAGCTGCCAATGCATGAGTTTCTGGTACGCATCCGTGCGCAGCTGTTATGGGCCTGGGCACGGCTGGATGAAGCCGAAGCGTCGGCGCGCAGCGGGATTGAAGTCTTATCGTCTTATCAGCCACAGCAACAGCTTCAGTGCCTGGCAATGTTGATTCAATGCTCGCTGGCCCGTGGTGATTTAGATAACGCCCGTAGCCAGCTGAACCGTCTGGAAAACCTGCTGGGGAATGGCAAATATCACAGCGACTGGATCTCTAACGCCAACAAAGTCCGGGTGATTTACTGGCAAATGACCGGCGATAAAGCCGCCGCTGCCAACTGGTTGCGTCATACGGCTAAACCGGAGTTTGCGAACAACCACTTCCTGCAAGGTCAATGGCGCAACATTGCCCGTGCACAAATCTTGCTGGGCGAGTTTGAATCTGCGGAAATTGTCCTCGAAGAACTCAATGAAAATGCCCGCAGTCTGCGGTTGATGAGCGATCTCAACCGTAACCTGTTGCTGCTTAATCAACTGTACTGGCAGGCCGGACGTAAAAGTGACGCCCAGCGTGTGTTGCTGGACGCATTAAAACTGGCGAATCGTACCGGATTTATCAGTCATTTTGTCATCGAAGGCGAAGCGATGGCGCAACAACTGCGCCAGCTTATTCAACTCAATACGCTGCCGGAGCTGGAACAGCATCGCGCACAGCGTATTCTGCGAGAAATCAATCAACATCATCGGCATAAATTCGCCCATTTCGATGAGAATTTCGTTGAACGTCTGCTAAATCATCCGGAAGTGCCAGAGCTGATCCGCACTAGCCCGTTGACCCAACGTGAATGGCAGGTCCTGGGGCTGATTTACTCCGGTTACAGCAATGAGCAAATTGCAGGCGAGCTGGAAGTGGCGGCAACCACCATCAAAACGCATATCCGTAATCTGTACCAAAAACTCGGTGTCGCCCACCGTCAGGCCGCGGTACAACACGCGCAGAAACTGCTGAAGATGATGGGATATGGGGTATGAGTTTAGCCGGATAATGCGCCAGATCCGGCTTACATCTTTACATCATTCAATGCTCACCCGCGTTACGCCATCTGTTTCTATCAAACCAAACCGCACCGGCAAGAAACGCTCCACCACGGCGATATTGGTCAGCAGATGGCATGAGGGATGGGCGACCGTAAATTCCCCCGTACCCGCCAGCGCCATCGGTAGCACCAGTTGGTCGGCGAGATATTCCCCCACCGCCGCCGGGCTTGCCAGGTAGCGTTTCACCTCTTTCACCAACTGTGCCGCGACCACCTCGGCACTGACGCGCTTTTCACCGACGACAAAAAAGCGTTCGGTGATATTTTCACTTTCGACTTCAAGCGAGACGGTATTACCCGGCCCCTGGTCGCGCGGCAGGTTATGAATATTCTGTTCATGCAAGGAAAAACTACCCGCCAGTGTAGCGATTTCACGCTCAGCAACATGGCGCGGCACACCAGCCAGTAGCACCTCTCCACGCATCTGCACAATGTTCCCGCGCTCGCCAAGTTGCAAGCTATTAAACGATGCCACCGGTGAGACTTCCGTTGCTACCACGCCGCCTCCGGCAGGATAAAAACCGTGACGTAACAGCGTGGTTTGCTGATGAACTCCTATTTTCGCCAGCAGCGGCTCCAGCACCCGACGGATAAAATCCGCAGGCGGGGCCGACGGGTTATCGGTGCCGCCGCTCACTTCAACACGCGAAGGTCCATCGGCAAACCACAGCGCGGGCAGCACCGTTTGCAGCACCAGCGTACAACTTCCGGCGCTACCGATAGCAAAGCGGTAATCGCCGCCGCGCACGGTGCCAGGTCGGAAGACCAGACGCTGCGACCCCAGCTCAGCGCCTTCCACCGTTGCCCTACAAATTTCCGCAGCCGCTTTTACCGCGGTCAGATGTTGGCGCAACAGCCCCGGTTTCGCCCGCCCGGCACGAATGCCGGTGATGGTAAATGGCTGGCCGGTTATCATCGACAGGCTCAGCGCCGAGCGCAGGATCTGCCCGCCGCCTTCGCCCTGTGCGCCATCCAGCGCAATCATCCTTTTCATCATTTATCCTTTTACGCACACCACCTGACGCAGGGTATAGATAACTTCCACCAGATCGCTTTGTGCCGCCATCACCGCATCAATATCTTTATACGCCATCGGGATTTCGTCGATCACCTCGGCATCTTTACGGCACTCCACATGCGCGGTGGCACGGATTTGATCTTCCACACTGAACAGTTTTTTCGCTTTAGTACGGCTCATTACCCGCCCGGCACCGTGGCTGCACGAACAGAACGACTCTTCATTTCCCAGCCCACGGACGATAAAGCTTTTCGCCCCCATCGAACCGGGAATAATTCCATATTGACCAGCACGCGCAGACACCGCGCCTTTACGCGTCACATAGATCTCTTCGCCAAAGTGCTGTTCTTTTTGCACATAGTTGTGGTGACAGTTGATCTCTTCCATCGCCAGCGTTTGTGGCTGTTTTACCGTTTTCTGCGTAACGCTCTGCAACGCCGTTACCACGTTTTCCATCATCGCATCGCGGTTAAGGCTGGCAAAAAGCTGCGCCCAGGCCACGGCTTTCAGGTAATCATCAAAGTATTCCGTACCTTCCATAAAGTACGCCAGGTCACGCGATGGCAACGTTTCAAGCGTTTCCTGCATCTCTTTTTGCGCCAGATCGATAAAGTAAGTTCCGATGGCATTACCGATTCCGCGTGAACCGGAGTGCAGCATAATCCACACCTGGTCCGACTCATCAAGGCAGATTTCAATAAAGTGGTTACCCGTTCCCAGCGTTCCCAGGTGTTTATAGTTGTTAGTGTTAAGGAAACGGGGATATTTTTGCGTTAACCACTGATAACCGGCTTCCAGCTCAGCCCATTTCGCATCGACGTTAACAGGCGGATTTTCCCATGCGCCTTTATCACGTTTACAACGCCCGGTAGTACGTCCGTGCGGTACGGCCGTTTCAATCGCCTGACGCAGCTCTGCCAGGTTTTCAGGCAGGTCCGCCGCCGTTAACGCGGTACGCAGTGCGTTCATTCCACAGCCAATATCCACGCCCACCGCCGCCGGAATAATCGCCCCTTTGGTCGGGATCACGCTACCAATGGTGGAACCTTTACCCAGGTGTACATCAGGCATTACCGCAATATGTTTGAAAATAAACGGCATCTTCGCGGTATTAATAAGTTGCTGACGCGCATCGGCTTCTACCGGCACGCCTTTGGTCCACATTTTTACCGGAGCATTTTCAGTGGTCAGTAATTCGTAATTCATTTTGTTTTTCTCTTTTCGTTGTTTGCTGTCCTGATAATTGCAACCGTCGTGCCAGAAAATCAAATAAGCATCTTAATTTTTTAATTCATTGTTTTTAAAAATATTATATTTTTACGTCCGTAAACGGAGATTTCCCGCAAAGCCGATTTACCGATAATGAAATCTCGTCTTTTATAAGGATATCTAAGATGCGTAAAACAGTGGCTTTTGGCTTTGTCGGAACGGTGCTGGATTATGCCGGGCGCGGCAGTCAGCGCTGGTCAAAATGGCGTCCGACACTCTGTCTATGCCAGCAAGAATCGTTAGTTATCGATCGGCTGGAATTATTGCACGACGCCCGCTCGCGCTCGCTGTTTGAAACGCTTAAACGCGATATCGCCAGCGTTTCGCCAGAAACAGAGGTAGTGGGCGTTGAGATTGAACTGCATAATCCGTGGGATTTCGAAGAGGTTTACGCCTGCCTGCATGATTTCGCCCGTGGTTACGCGTTCCAAGCTGATAAAGAAGACTATTTAATTCACATCACCACCGGTACCCACGTCGCGCAGATTTGCTGGTTTCTGCTGGCAGAAGCGCGTTACCTGCCCGCCCGGTTGATACAATCTTCACCACCGCGCAAAAAAGAGCGGCCCGATAGCCCTGGCGCAGTGACGATTATCGATCTCGATTTAAGCCGTTATAACGCCATCGCCAGCCGCTTTGCCGAGGAACGCCAGCAAACGCTTGATTTTCTTAAGTCCGGCATTGCCACGCGTAACTCCCACTTCAACCGCATGATTGAGCAGATTGAAAAAGTGGCGATAAAATCCCGCGCACCGATCCTGCTTAACGGCCCGACCGGTGCAGGTAAGTCATTTCTGGCACGACGCATCTTCGAGCTAAAACAGGCGCGGCATCAGTTTAGCGGCGCGTTTGTGGAAGTGAACTGCGCCACCCTGCGCGGCGATACCGCCATGTCGACGCTGTTTGGTCATGTGAAAGGCGCGTTTACCGGGGCGCGGGAATCGCGTGAAGGATTATTACGCAGCGCCAACGGCGGAATGTTGTTTCTTGATGAGATTGGCGAACTGGGCGCAGACGAACAGGCGATGTTGCTGAAAGCCATTGAAGAGAAAACCTTTTACCCGTTTGGCAGCGATCGCCAGGTGAGCAGTGATTTTCAGCTTATCGCCGGAACGGTGCGCGATTTGCGCCAGTTGGTTGCCGAAGGCAAATTTCGTGAAGACCTGTACGCGCGAATAAATCTCTGGACCTTCACCTTGCCAGGATTACGCCAACGCCAGGAAGATATTGAACCGAACCTGGATTATGAAGTGGAGCGCCACGCCTCACTCACTGGCGACAGCGTGCGTTTTAACACCGAAGCGCGGCGTGCCTGGCTGGCCTTTGCGACCTCTCCCCAGGCAACATGGCGCGGTAACTTTCGCGAACTTTCTGCCAGCGTCACGCGGATGGCCACCTTTGCCACTAGCGGACGCATCACACTGGATACGGTGGAAGATGAGATCAACCGTCTGCGCTATAACTGGCAGGAGAGTCGCCCTCCACGCTTACGGCGTTGCTGGGCGCAGAGGCAGAAAACATCGATCTCTTCGACCGTATGCAACTGGAACACGTTATCGCTATCTGCCGCCAGGCAAAGTCGCTTTCTGCTGCCGGACGTGAACTGTTTGACATTTCGCGCCAGGGTAAAGCCAGCGTCAATGACGCGGATCGGCTACGCAAATACCTGGCGCGTTTTGGTCTGACATGGGAAGCAATGCAGGATCAGCACAGCTCCAGTTGAATATGATGGTCCTTCAGCACCTGCATCACGCTCGCAGGCGGCATCGTGTCGGTGTAGACAGCATCGACCATGCTGATGCTACCCATATTGACCATTGCGTTACGGCCAAATTTTGAGTGGTCGACAACCAGCATAACGTGGCGCGAGTTCTCAATGATGGCGCGTTTGGTGCGAACTTCGTGGTAATCGAACTCCAGTAGCGAGCCGTCGCTATCGATGCCGCTTATCCCCAGAATGCCGAAATCGAGGCGGAACTGGGAGATAAAATCGAGCGTTGCTTCGCCAATGATCCCGCCATCGCGGCTGCGTAATTCGCCACCGGCAAGAATGATACGGAAATCCTCTTTTACCATCAGCGTGTTAGCGACGTTGAGATTGTTGGTCACAATGCGTAAATTGCTGTGATTAAGCAGCGCGTGCGCCACCGCTTCCGGCGTGGTGCCGATATCGATAAACAGCGTCGAGCCATTGGGAATTTGCTCCGCCACTTTGCGGGCGATGCGCTCTTTTTCTTCGGTCTGGGTGGCCTTGCGATCGTGCCACGGCGTATTAACCGAACTGGAAGGCAGCGCCGCACCGCCATGATGGCGCAGGATCAGGTTTTGCTCTGCCAGCTCGTTGAGATCGCGGCGAATAGTCTGCGGGCTAACGGAGAAATGCTCTACCAGCTCCTCGGTGCTGACATAACCCTGCTGTTTAACCAGTTCGATAATACCGTTGTGACGTTGTGTTTGTTTCATTGATAAATCCCTGGAATTATTTTCGTTTTCGCGCATTGAGCGAATCAACAAAAGCCATCGCTAAACCCACGGCTAACCCGGGGCGGTTCAATGTGTGCTCCGTTCGCCATCGACATCCCAAACAAATCAAACCATCCGGCGACAATCCAGATCAACGCAAAGATAATTAACCCACGTTGCAGGTAAATGCCACTTTGCGGATCGCGTTCGCCACGTAGCCAGACGTAGCCCATCAGCGCATACACCACGCCAGAAAGCCCGCCAAACCACGGCCCGCTGAATTTTTGCTGCACATAGCCGCTTAACAGGGCGCTAATGAGAGTAATGACAATTAGCTTACCGCTACCGAGGCGTTTTTCCACCGCACCGCCGAGATACCACCACCAGAGCAGGTTAAAGAGGATATGCATCAGCGAGAAGTGCATTAACGCGTGGGTGAAGTAACGCCAGAACTCAAACTTCAGCGTCGGATCGAATGGCCAGGCCAGCCATAACATCACTTCCTGATCGCCGAGAATTTGCATGGCGATAAACACCACCACGCAGGCGATCATCATCACCCAGGTTACCGGACCTGCGCGTTCACGCAAGGCGGCAAAGAAAGGATAACGGCGATAATGCAGGCCACTGCCGGTATGGCCCGCCTGCCAGCTGGCCGCCAGATAACGCGGATCTGCCGGGTTTTCGAGAAAACGCGCCAGCTCCGCCCGCACGCGCTCGGCCTGGGACTCATCCGCCAGCCAGACATCGCTTTGGTTATGTTGTTGAATCGTGAGGATAACACCCTGCGTCGCCATGTAATCAACAAACGCCTGCGCCACGCGGGGGTTAGCAAAAGAGGTAATCATCAACATCGTTGCTGTCGCTTATTCCACACAAAAGGGGACAGTATAAAGCGTTACGCGCCGTACGCCACCTCTGCGGGAAACTGGCGCTGCCAGGCTTCAAAACCGCCATCAATGCTGTAGACCACATCGTAGCCCTGTTGCAGCAGATACTGCGCCGCGCCTTTGCTGCTATTGCCGTGATAACACATCACCATCACCGGTGTGTCAAAGTCGTTATCACGCATAAACGCGCCCAGTGTGTCGTTAGTTAAATGGAAAGCCTGGGTCGCATGCCCCATTGCGAAACTCTGTGGATCGCGAATATCGACCAGCACCGCCTCTTTTTCCTGCAACTTCTGGTGCGCGTCGGCAACGTTAATACATTCGAACTGATCCATGCGTCTCTCTTTCTTTACAAACAAGTGGGCAAATTTACCGCACAGTTTACGTCGAAGCGGCAGATAAACGCCATAATGTTATACATATCACTCTAAAATGTTTTTTCAATGTTACCCAAAGCGCGATTCTTTGCTAATATGTTCGATAACGAACATTTATGAACTTTAACGAAAGTGAATGAGGGCAGCATGGAAACCAAAGATCTGATTGTGATAGGTGGCGGCATCAATGGTGCTGGTATCGCGGCAGACGCCGCTGGACGCGGTTTATCCGTGCTGATGCTGGAGGCGCAGGATCTCGCTTGCGCGACCTCTTCCGCCAGTTCAAAACTCATTCACGGTGGCCTGCGCTACCTTGAGCACTATGAATTCCGACTGGTCAGCGAGGCGCTGGCTGAACGTGAAGTGCTACTGAAAATGGCCCCGCATATCGCCTTCCCGATGCGTTTTCGCCTGCCGCATCGTCCGCATCTACGCCCGGCGTGGATGATTCGCATTGGTCTGTTTATGTACGATCATCTGGGTAAGCGCACCAGCCTGCCGGGATCAACCGGTTTGCGTTTTGGCGCAAACTCAGTGTTAAAACCGGAAATTAAGCGCGGATTCGAATATTCTGACTGTTGGGTAGACGACGCCCGTCTGGTACTCGCCAACGCCCAGATGGTGGTGCGTAAAGGCGGTGAAGTGCTTACTCGTACTCGTGCCACGTCTGCTCGCCGCGAAAACGGCCTGTGGATTGTGGAGGCGGAAGATATCGATACCGGCAAAAAATATACATGGCAGGCGCGCGGCCTGGTTAATGCTACCGGCCCGTGGGTGAAACAATTTTTCGACGACGGGATGCATCTGCCTTCGCCTTATGGCATTCGCCTGATCAAAGGCAGCCATATTGTGGTGCCGCGTGTGCATACCCAGAAGCAAGCCTACATTCTGCAAAACGAAGATAAACGTATTGTCTTCGTGATCCCGTGGATGGACGAGTTTTCCATCATCGGCACCACCGATGTGGAATACAAAGGCGATCCAAAAGCAGTGAAGATTGAAGAGAGTGAAATCAATTACCTGTTGAAAGTGTATAACACGCACTTTAAAAAGCAGTTAAGCCGGGACGATATCATCTGGACCTACTCCGGCGTGCGTCCGCTATGTGATGATGAGTCCGACTCGCCACAGGCCATTACCCGTGATTACACCCTTGATATCCATGATGAAGACGGCAAAGCCCCGCTGCTGTCGGTATTCGGCGGTAAGCTGACCACCTACCGCAAACTGGCGGAGCACGCGCTGGAAAAACTGACGCCATATTATCAGGGCATTGGTCCGGCGTGGACGAAAGAGAGCGTGCTGCCGGGTGGTGCCATTGAAGGCGACCGTGACGATTACGCCGCCCGCCTGCGCCGCCGTTACCCGTTCCTGACCGAATCGCTGGCACGTCACTACGCGCGCACTTACGGCAGCAACAGCGAACTGTTGCTCGGCAATGCAGGGGCGATAAGCGACCTCGGTGAAAATTTCGGTCATGAGTTCTACGAAGCGGAGCTGAAATATCTGGTCGACCACGAATGGGTCCGCCGCGCCGACGATGCCCTGTGGCGTCGCACGAAACAAGGCATGTGGCTAAATGCGGATCAACAATCTCGTGTGAGTCAGTGGCTGATGGAATATACGCAGCAGAGGTTGTCGCTGGCGTCGTAAGGATGATGCCCGGTTGCGAAGTGCAACCGGGCTATTTGAATTCCTTAGACTATTCATTGTAAATAATTGAATAACGGCCCCAGAGCTAAAATCGCCAAACTTAAGCACGTTACCCAATCGCCCCACTTCTTCCTATGGCTTCTATTTTTGCTACGCCACTGGCAATAATATCCCAACGCAAAACCAAGCTGGGCACTAATCGGGCCGACAAAATCAGTCCACGGCTGCGGCCAAAAAGGGGAAAAATTCAGGGGAAGCCAGACAAATGTCAGAAAGAAATTTCGGATATTTTCCAGCAACGCTGATTTCTCTGGAGAAATATAAAGAATGAAATTCGAGAGAATTAACCAGAAATAGACCGGAGAAAAGACCAGCCAGCAATGTAGCCTGTTTTTTAATTCAGGAGGCATTCTGCGGGAGAATTGCCAACCGATGCCACCCATTACACTGAAAAAAAGTGCATATTCAACCAATAACTCAAGTTGTAATTCCTGAAGAGAAATACGCACAACCAGGAGCGGAAAGGAGAATATTATTTCCGCCAGAAAAGTTAACGTGAATATAAGTACGGCTAAGGCAATAACCGTCGGCCATACCAATAATGGTACGATAACAAAACCGAGAATTACAGGGGGAATATAAAGCCGGAATTTAATCATTTTTATTTTCCTGGTGATTCGGATGATGCGTCATACATCGCGCATAAACACTCATCAATCATCCAGTCGTCTTCCCAGATCTGATACTGTGTGCCCTGTTCGGGCTGCTTAAGCGGGTTCTCAATCGCCTGCCGCGCGCGTTCTTTCAGGATGGATTGATTGTTGAAGGCCCAGGCATTGATTTGGGCGGTAATGGCTTTATCGATATCGTCCTGGTTATCTCTGATATAACCGTCACGATACGTATTCAATAAACAGGCAAGAGACGCTGCCGACCAAAATCCGGGAACTGAAATAATGGCATCAAGCAATGGCGAAAGAGCGATATCGGCACGGAAAAACATTTCCAGCTTGTACTGTAATTCGACAGCCTCATCCCCGGATACCCAATCAGTCATATACTGGCAAGCAAATTGCTGCAATATTTCCCGTTCATCCTCACGCCAGTTTTCTTTACTGGCAAGGTTTATACGCCGTAGAGAAAATACTTCGTGAATATTGTCAAATTGCCCCTGCGCAACAAACTCCAGTAAACGAGGCAGAAAATAACGAACCTCATCGCTGTTTTGCGGATCAGGTCCTGGACTACTATTCCAGGCATTGATTAAGGAATAAGGAATCGCTCGCAACGATGTATTCCGTAATGCTTTTTGTTCCTGTTGACTCAGACAATATTCACAACAAACCACAAATTGCTTCGGCGCCGGATAACGACGAAAAATATGATATATCTGCTCAATTAATGCCTGCATGGCAGGAGTGGGGGGCATAATTACCCCCTCGCCCGCTGATCGCGTGTAAAGGGTTGATAGACAAAACGAGCATTCGCCGCATTCAGGCGAATAATGGCACTACGAGAGAGGGAAAAGCTGGGCCGAATGCAATAATTACAGTCCCAACAGCTTTCCTCTGTGCAATTTTCCACTGAGTAATGACGCGCGTAGAGTTTCAGTTCAGCCTGCTTATCGCGAAATCCGCGTAAACTGTTATCGTTTTGAAATTGCCAGGCTTCTTTAAACACTTGAAAGATATAAACATCCTCAATCCAGGCGTCACATTTTTTAAGCGGGCGCTTTGCTATGATCACCCGCTCATCCGGGTTGAGCATCGCCGTAAATTGTACGGTGAAGTCATTTGTTGTGTTCAGATCACATTGAACATCTGGTACATCACTGATATAGAGGGCAAATCCAAAGTCAGCACCACAGGCACAAAGACGGCTAATGGTGGCGGTATCGAGGGAAAATCCCGGCCATACATTGCTGGACGTTAAACCAATATTTAATGTGACATCGTATCGAGATAATCCCTCAAGACCGGCAGCACCGGCGAACTTTTCCCCTTCATCCAGGACCTGGTTAATGAGTTGCTGAACAATGCCTTCATCCCAGTATGTTGATTTGCAGTGGGCAATCGTAATATCCACGCCAGTGAATGGATCAGTACCGGAGAAGTTTGCAAATAACGTATCAACTAACTCCATTTTTATTATCCGGCTTAATGCAACATTTTATTCATCGGCACATAACCTACATTTTCTACCAGGTTTTGCCCCTGTAGAATTAAAAATATTTTTTATTTTACATTCTGTTCATCCCTATTATTGCATTTTATTTTGCGGTGATGGCTAAACCGATTCGGTACTGGCTCAAAAATTACTGATATTCCACTCGCAATATAGCCAGTGCATTATAACGACCTGCCGCAGGCACTTTTCCAGTTGTACTAACAGGTAAAGTCAGGAAAGTAACATCAGCAGTTTGCGCAGAAGCCGTCTGGTTTTCCACCAATCTGAATGGAACGCCTACTGATGTTGCCAGAGCATTTAAATCTACGGAGTTTTGCTGACTATCCATAATCATAATACCAACATCAGGATTATCTTGTGCCTGAATAATACTTTGTTTCCCATTGGTATCACGTGTAGCTGAAATGTTACCGTCGAATACCAACGTCATTACCGCATCTGTATCTTTATTCGTACAATTAATCGGAATAGTGGTTGCTACAGGAGTAACACCAGCGGGCTTCGCTCCGGCACCAGCCCGGCTCAATTCACTGGCCCACACATCCGGCATATTAACAGTAAAACTCGTACCCTCATTAATTGTGCAACCTTGCGGAACCTGAATATCCAGGTTGCTGATCCAGGCATTAAATAATGGTACTGGCCCATGTTCCGTTTGCCGCTGACTGGCATACAATGAAACTAAAAGTACATTATTCAGAGAGATATCAGAGATAATCTTTTTATCCAATTTAATTTTAATATAGCCCTCTGTTCCTGAAGACCAATTTGATGGTTTACTTCTATCCGTTGGATAATTAGTACTATAATTATAAAATGGTACTGTTTTATCTGTCTGTGTCCCATTTTTATTATAGAGTTTAACATGTGTAGAAATTGATATTTCATGCGTCACTGGAACAAATATATCACTCCCCTGTTGAATACCAGATGTACCAGATGGATCAATACCTGACACTCCGCTAAAATATACCTCATAATTGCTAATGGAATTACAATAAGCCTTATACAGACCAATTTTCCAGTTTTTTTCGGGCAGAATAGTACCTGGTATATTATTATTTATATCTGAAATAATCGTTGTGCCAAAATTATAATAAAAAACAGCCGGTGTGGTATTGTTTTCTGGAGATCCAGGATAGCAAAACTCACGATCCCGGCCCATTTCAGCATAGGCTACAACATGGTAACCCAAGAATAAAAAGATTATAAAAATAACTTTCAGCTTATATCCGGTATAAGTAATCATATTATTTCCTTTTACTAATCCGTTTTAACTTGTAAACCTGACACATCCATCTGCAACAGATTCATCTTTACTTTCCATGCAGGTAAAACATTATTATAAACATCCAATGTCTGCCATGCTATTTCACAAACCCCTTGCGATTTACACCATGATTGTTGGCGATGGCTAAATGGTGCGACCATACCACCATCTATAACTTTACCATCAACATGTAGGTTATAGAGTGTCACATATCTGGGGCCTGGATTATAAACGGTAACAATTTCATTTTTTCGTGCCCAGCGTAATTTCTGATATGACATATTCGGGTCTTCAGACAAATTTGATGGCCGATAGAATATTTTCATACGATTGCGGACTGCTATTTGCAATTGATTATCAGTTTTGACTGAATGACTATTTTCCAACGTTGGTAATGCTGCAACATTCAGTATAAATAAACTTTCCCGGTCGGCAGATAAACTGCCACCAACACGATTAATTCTTATTTTTGTATTTTTGTCAGGCTTCAAAACAAACAGTGGCGGAGTTGCGATAAATACCGTTTCAGAATATGAGGGCAAAGATTCAACCGTTCCCGTCAACTGACGAGCATCATCAGGGGAGACAGCAACCTTGACTAACATATCTCTGTCTGAAGTGTTTTTGAGTTCAACAGATATTGAGGACTGATTTTCCGGATACGCAAAACGCGTTCCACCGATCACTAAGCCTGCTTGTGCTGTAGAGAATAAAAGGGAAAATAATACTATGACTACCTTAATCATAGGTGACAATAAACGATACTGACGCATTTGCATCCCCTGGTTGGACATTATTTTTTAATGCTTTGTAAGCCGCAAAAAATGCAATATATTATCAACTGATGATGTAAGTGAAAAACCCATGCTTTTAACATCATTACTAATACTGCCTTTGTTCTTATCAAAAATCGTAAGTGCAAGCCCCTCTACCGAGCCATCTTCCAGCTTATATAAACTGGCATCTTCAGAAACTGTATTGCCGGTAAACTTTATATACGCGTTGCCAACATCACTACCACAGCGGGTTAACGTTATGGAAAAATAAACCTTTTCAGTAACATCCCCTGCACTCCTTACCGAACTACTGGGTACGTCTGGCATATTAACTGTAAAATTTTTTGACTCATCAGAAATAATGCAGGTTTTTTCGGTAATTAACCCTTCAATACGAACCACTCCGGCATGAGTGATATCATCAGCAAAAGAATTTGTTGATATTATAAACAAAAATAAACTAATGAATATCTTCATATCTCCCTCACTGATAATCGATATCAAAATACAACAGAGCATTTGCTTGCCCGGCATGTACATTTTCCTGAGTTGATTTATAGCGAAGTTTAAACGTCAAATTAGCATCACCGTTTTCATTTAACACTAAATCACGAAAACCTGATTCACCATTAATGGCAATCGCCACATCATTGTTATCCAATATTTCTATTCCCAGTCCAGTCGCACTATCTGCACCGGCGGAGAGACGCAGTAATGCGCTATTAATGGCATCTGCATCACCAGTAAACCGCACATTGGCGCTCACACCAGAACTATAAACAGTACTTTTTGCAGTCGGGCATCCTTGTACATTAATCGTAAACGTTTGACTCGGAGAAACATCACCTACATTTAAAAATTCATTAGCATCATAAGTGCCCATTTTTACCGACTGATCTTTACTTCCGGTAGTAATGTCACAGCTTTTTGCCAACAAAATCCCAGTAAATGTAACAACAACTGAATCATTGGCCTGCCCTGAGAGCGGAAAAGCAAAAAAAGCGAAAAGAATAAAAAATACAGAATATTTAGAGAATATTAAATTCATTAGCGGCACTCCAGAGTTGCATAGCTAACAGGATTATCCAGTTCTGTTTCAGGGAGCTTGTAATTAGCCTGACATTTTTGCTGAACACCGTCTCCCCACTGGATATTAATAACACCTTCTAAAGGCAATCCTGAGAGATAAAGTTGTCCATTATCGCCGACAATCCCGGTAATTTGACTACTGTTTTTAATCTGAGCGCTGGCTGTAGCACCGAATGGGACTGATTTATTACGATAACGAACTGTGAACAAACCACGAATACCGATATGAGCAGCAAACTCTGCACGAACTAACGCACCTTTTCCCGGAATAACTTCAGTGGAAGTGATATCCAGTTCAGTATGCATATTCATTGACATAGGATCTAATGAAATATTATTACGTCTATATTCTGTTGCATAAGGAACAACTGCATATCCACGCCAGTCAGTGGATATTCCTGTCCCCCGCTGAACATCCACATTATTCGCTCCAGGCGCTTTTATCAAAACATTAGTTTCACCTAATGGTTGACTCAACGTAAGACCATTTTCATGTACAACAAGAGCACCACTGATGCCATAGTTTATTTGTTGATTACCTTCATTATCGTAACTGTAGGCGGAATTCAAGGAACCATATGCCCCACGATAATTAACACCAACAGAACCACTACTGCTATTATCCTGATTAGCAAAACCATGTTGTATGTTATAACTGAGATTATGCTGCTCCAACAGAGAACCAGATACCCCCGTATATTGGTTTACCTGTCCGTGGTTATCCTGACTATAACCATACGTTGCAGTCATGGCATTCGATGATGAGCGCCCATCATTCGTGGAAGATAACCAATTACTTATAGGTAATGAGACATTTAGCGAGACAATTTTATCCGCATTTGTCCCTGGTGATTTACTGTAATTCCACGCAACATTTAGATAGATACCCTTAATACTGGTGTTATAACCAACTTGGTATAAAGAATCTTTTTTATCAGTATTCCAGTATGTTTGCTGACTAGCCGATAAATACATAGACCCGTAGTTACCGAAAGGTTGCGATACACTAGCCTGAAATTTTCCACGTTTGCTATAACGCAAGTTATAAAAATCATTCCAGTTATAAACGTAATCTTTATCATCTAACGTTTTTGGATCAACAACAGTCCCTGACATTTGTTGGTATGTCGTATCACTTAAAGTGTAAAAGCCCTGGGTTGAATAACGATAGCCAATAATATGGAATGCTGTTCCTGTCTGAACTAACGATTTGGAATAAAGAAAACGATAAGATTGCCCTTGATGTTTGCTCCCATCCACAAGCGAACTGTTAGCCTGAGTAACATCAAACGATGTTGCACCAAATACACCCAGATTCAGGCCAAGGCCGAGCGCCAACGCCCGGTAATCCTCAGAGAATTGTGCCCCACCATAAGCCGTAATATCCCAGGGTAAACCCCAAATTAATTCCCCCTGAAATATATAAGGACTTTTCTGGTTATAGCTATTGCTTCGATATTGGCCAACCGTAGTAGAATATTTTGAATGACCTTCTCGTTGCAGGATGGGGACAGCGGCATAAGGTACGGTATAGACAGTTTCTGAATTATCAGACTCTTTGATGGTAACTTCCAGATCTCCCGCAGATGATGTCGGGTTAAGATCGCTAATCTCAAACGGTCCCGGCGGCATATAGGTTTGATAAATGACATAACCATTCTGTTTGATTGTTACCTGAGCGCGACTTTTCGCAATTCCGCGCACCGTGGGAGCGAAACCACTTTGACTATCGGGCAACATATTTTCGTCAGATTCCAGTTTTATGCCACGAATACTAACACTGTCGAAAACATCTGATGATGACCATGTATCTCCTAGCGTTAATTCACTTCTGAAAGGAATAATAACGCGCTGCAACGTACTACTGATATGCTCCAGTTTACCTGCTGAATTACTCCCACGACTCCAGGTTGAATAATCGCGAAAACGCCATGCACCAATATTGATCCCAGCGCGAAGATTTAAATAATAGTTATTTGAAGAGTAATCACCACGATCGTTATTACCAGAAAAGTCATAATTCAGCAAAAAAGCTGTAATACCGTTATCCCACTGTTCTGGTGGAATATATCCGCGGGCGTCACGTTTTATTATCGCCTGCGGAAAGGTCAGTTTAAGTCTCTGTGCATCCAGCTCCGGCATGTAATGCACATCAGGAAACCAGATACGCAAATCAAGGCAACTATTTTCAGATGAAGCCAAAGCCTGCTCTGGCAGCGCATTTTTGTTAATTCCAAGGCTTAATAAGTCAGCAAGTGAAAGGCAGGGAATCAGTTGATTCGCATCGTCTGCTTTAAAAGTTACAGTACGAGAGAGTAAAGGGGAATCATTGACCCAAACTTCGACTTCATAGCTACCAGGAAGATAAGTCATCCCTTTCTCGAAGCGGGATAAGTCAGCAACAGCTTCAGTATCACCCGACAGAAAAGCAGGGTTAAAGCGCATTCCCGCGATTGAACATGCAGGCATAATAACCAGAAGAAGCGGCACAACCCGTTTCATCTGCTTTTGTGCCGCCATCCAATATTCGCATCTTTTGAGCTTTAGGTTCATATCCCTGACCTGTGTTGCATCTGAACTATTCCGTTGTTACTGCATTATTCCTTTCTGCCGCTCCGTCGTAGCACCAAAGTCATTAATTGTTTGATAAGTAATTTCACCAGCCAACGTCACTGGCGACGAGACCGTAATATCACTTTTCGGTGGTACAAACATATTGGGCAATTTACTCCCTTGTACTTTAATTCCTGTCAGTGTCAGGTAATAAGGCGAAGGATTGATAACTTTTAGTTGTTTTCCCTCATACTTAAACCGCAACATATTTCGTGCTTTTCCTGGTTGCACAGGTAGATTTTCCGGGCGATAAAATAGCTTGATTTTGTTTTGTAATGCCAACTGTAAGGTATTCTTCTGTGTATTTTTCTCATCTGTTGGCGGAATTGCTTTAACATTCATCCAATACAAAGTTTCACGATCGGTCGGCAAATTAGTCTTACCAAGAAACATGATACGTAATGAAGCTTCTTTACGCGTTGGCAACATAAAGAGGGGAGGAGTGATAACAAAATCCTGGCTCTTTTTTTCCGTTTTACTGTCATCAACCCATGATTGAATTAAATAACTGGTGTTGTCACCGCTATTTTGCACACTGAGTGTTATTTGCTTACTTTCTGCCGGATAAATCAATCGCGTTACGCCAAGGCCAAACCCGCCCGCGGACGCATTATTAATAAATAATATCGATAGTAAAAAAAGAATCCCTGAGCGTATAATATTTTGTGATACTTTTAATTCATCCCTGAATCCACAAACCCATTTTTTATTTCCAATAATACATTTCATACAGCATCCTTGTTGATGAAATAACATCTGTTATTCATACTCTATTAAATAATTTCAATCTCAGGTTACAACTTTTTGTAACCTGAAATCGTATTTATATTTACTCGTACAGCACAACAAAACTTGCTGTTGACTTAACTACACCTGGTGCAACAGTGCTACCGTTTTGAGCATAACCTGCAGTAAAGGCCGCGCTGAAATCATGGGTCGTAGCATTTCCTGGAATTGTATAAGCGGCGGTGGAGGCGCTACCCTCTGCCGCAGTGGTATTCAGGTTAATCAGACCATTATTCGTCGTACCTTTGGAGTAAATTCGAATCCCTACACCAGTCGCCCCCGCATTGCCGCTGTTGTCAGCATCCGTTGATCCTTCTACTTCGTTAGCGAGCGTTTTATTAGCGCTATCTGCAGTACCGGTAAAACGGAACTCAATTTTCTGATCATCTGTATTGCTACATTCGGTCAGATTAATATTGAAATCGGTCTGGTTGCTCGCCCCCTGTGCTTCTACGTCGATACCAGTGAAAAGGTTGGAAGGCACAACCGGCAGGACAACTTCAATCTGTTTTGAATCGGTTGCGACCTTACAGGTAGCTTTCACTACACGGCCAGTAAAGCGGATTTTCCCCCCCATTGAATCAACGTTGTCATCCATATCAGTGAGCCTGGGATAATCAACGGTGCTCCAGTCAGTATCCGCCCCACCAAATTGTGTTGCATCGCCGGGTGCTGCGGTTACCGCAGTAGACATCAGCATACCTGATGCCAGTAATACTGCGGATAAATTAGATAAATTGAATTTCATTTATACCTTTCCTTTTGTTAAAAAACCCAAGCAACATTGGTGTTTTTACATTCTGCGTTAATAAGTTATATCTCACAAAAAAAATAAGCTGACGTTGGCTAATTCCAGAAGGTTCTTTAGAAGAGTAATTGAGTGAATAATATTATATATGCTGCTTAGTAATGTACCTAAAATAATCCAAAGCCGCAATAAGTGAGTTTATACTCACATATAACACACTGATAATGATAAAATTTATTTTTACGTGGAGTTGTAAGAGGGGCAATAAAACATAAATCACATGAATAATATTAATGCATTCATAATAAATTAATATTATTTGAAATAACAAAATACCAAAAACATTATCATCAATCGTTATTTAATATATATTAATGGTATATATTAAATAGAATAACATACATCAAAGTTATTGTTTATTGTGTATAGAAATACCGTGAGTTCCACTCTGTATTACTTCAGCGGAACACACGGTATTTAGCCGTATTTGAACTTACAATCTCACCGGATCAATATGCCAGATATGATCGGCGTACTCTTTGATCGTACGGTCAGAAGAGAAGTAGCCCATATTGGCAATGTTCAGCATCGCTTTTGCGGTCCACTCTTCCTGACGCTCGTAGAGTTCGTCGACTTTATCCTGACAATCGACATAACTGCGATAATCCGCCAGTACCTGGTAGTGATCGCCGAAGTTGATCAGCGAATCAACCAGATCGCGATAGCGACCCGGATCTTCCGGACTGAATACACCGCTGCCGATTTGCGTCAGCACCTGATGCAGCTCCTCATCTTTCTCGTAGTATTCACGCGGTTTGTAGCCCTGACGACGCAGTTCTTCCACTTCTTCCGCTGTGTTACCAAAGATAAAGATATTGTCAGCACCGACATGATCCAGCATCTCGACATTCGCACCGTCCAGCGTACCGATAGTCAGCGCGCCGTTAAGCGCAAACTTCATGTTACTGGTGCCGGAAGCTTCCGTCCCCGCCAGCGAAATCTGTTCAGACAGATCGGCCGCCGGAATGATCAACTGCGCCAGGCTAACACTGTAGTTCGGGATGAACACGACTTTCAGCTTGTCGCCAATCTGCGGATCGTTGTTGATCACTTTCGCTACGTCATTGATCAAATGAATAATGTGCTTCGCCATGTAATAGGCCGAAGCCGCCTTACCGCCAAAAATATTCACGCGCGGTACCCACTTCGCATCCGGGTCGGCCTTGATGCGGTTATAGCGGGTGATCACGTGCAACACATTCATCAATTGACGTTTGTATTCGTGAATACGTTTGATTTGCACATCGAACAGCGCTTTCGGATTTACCACCACATTCAGCTGCTGGGCGATATACTCCGCCAGACGCTTTTTGTTCTCCAGCTTCGCCTGATGCACCGCGTGATTAACCATTGGGAAATCACAGTGTTGTTGCAGATCATTAAGCAGGCTAAGGTCGGTGCGCCAGTTGCGGCCCAGGTGTTCGTCCAACACGGCTGAAAGCGATGGGTTCGCTACCGCCAGCCAGCGACGCGGCGTCACACCGTTGGTGACGTTGGTGAAACGACCCGGGAAGATTTTCGCAAAGTCGGCAAATAGCGATTGCACCATCAGGTTAGAGTGCAGCTCCGATACACCGTTAACTTTGTGGCTCACCACAACCGCCAGCCAGGCCATACGCACACGACGACCGTTGGATTCATCAATGATCGACGCCCGTCCCAGCAGATCGGTATCGTTCGGATACTGTTCCTGCAAGGTTTTCAGGAAATAGTCGTTGATTTCAAAGATGATCTGCAGGTGACGCGGCAGAATTTTACCCAGCATATCGACTGGCCAGGTTTCCAGCGCCTCGCTCATTAGCGTGTGGTTGGTGTAGGAGAAGACCTGACAACACACTTCAAACGCGTCGTCCCAGCTAAATTGGTGCTCATCGATCAGCAGACGCATCATCTCAGGAATCGACAGCACCGGATGAGTATCGTTGAGGTGAATCGCAATTTTATCCGCCAGGTTATCGTAGGTTTTATGCAACTGATAATGGCGGCTTAAAATGTCCTGAATGGTCGAGGAAACCAGGAAGTATTCCTGACGCAGTCGTAGCTCACGCCCGGAGTAGGTGGAGTCGTCCGGATACAGTACGCGAGATACGTTCTCGGAGTGGTTTTTATCTTCCACTGCCGCGAAGTAGTCGCCCTGGTTGAATTTACCGAGGTTAATTTCGCTACTGGCTTGGGCACTCCACAAACGCAACGTGTTGGTCGCGTCGGTGTCGTAACCTGGGATTATCTGATCGTAAGCTACTCCCAGAATCTCTTCGGTTTCAATCCAGCGCGTTTTTTTACCTTCCTGCTGAATGCGACCGCCAAAACGGACTTTATAGCGCGTGTTGTGGCGTTTGAATTCCCACGGGTTACCGTATTCCAGCCAGTAGTCAGGCGACTCTTTCTGGCTACCGTTAACGATGTTCTGCTTGAACATACCGTAGTCATAGCGGATGCCGTAACCGCGCCCCGGCAACCCTAACGTCGCCAGAGAATCGAGGAAGCAAGCCGCCAGACGGCCCAGGCCACCGTTACCGAGGCCCGGGTCATTTTCTTCATCAATCAGCTCTTCGAGATTTAATCCCATCGCTTCCAGTGCGCCCTGTACATCTTCGTAAATTCCTAGCGACAACATGGCGTTGGAAAGCGTACGGCCAATCAAAAACTCCATCGACAGGTAGTAAACCTGACGAGTTTCTTGCGACAACTGGGCACGGTTTGAGCGTAACCAGCGCTCCACGAGACGATCGCGCACAGCAAATAACGTTGCGTTCAGCCATTCATGTTTATTGGCGACGACCGGATCCTTGCCAATCGTAAACATCAGCTTGTAAGCGATAGAGTGCTTAAGAGCTTCTACGCTAAGCGTGGGCGATGAATATGTAAACGGAGCATTCATATAGGCGTTTCCTGAAAACTATTTCAAGCGATAGTAAAGCTCACGGTACGACTTCGCCGCGACCTGCCAGCTAAAATCCATTGCCATAGCCTGACGTTGCACAAACCGCCACAGTGAAGGACGGGACCACAGTACAAAAGCACGTCGAATAGCCCGTAACAGCGACCAGGCATTACTATCTTCAAAGACAAACCCACTGGCGACGCCATCTGCAAGGTTCTCAAGAGAACAGTCAGAAACCGTATCAGCAAGCCCACCGGTGCGCCGCACTAACGGCAGCGTACCGTACTTCAATCCATAAAGTTGCGTTAAGCCGCACGGTTCAAAACGGCTGGGCACCAGAATGACGTCCGCGCCGCCCATAATGCGATGCGAAAATGCTTCGTGATAGCCAATCTGAACGCCCACCTGGCCGGGGTATTCCGCTGCCGCCGCAAGGAAACCTTCCTGCAGCACCGGATCGCCCGCGCCGAGTAGCGCCAGCTGCCCGCCCTGCTCCAGAAGACCAGGTAAGGCTTCCAGCACCAGGTCGAGACCTTTCTGGCTGGTAAGACGGCTCACCACTGCAAAAAGCGGCACTTTATCGTCAACCTTAAGCCCCATTGCGATTTGTAACTGGCGCTTATTTTCCGCTTTATCTTCCAACGTATCGCGGGTGTAACGCGAGGCCAACAGTAAGTCCGTCTCTGGACTCCAGATTTTCTCGTCCACGCCGTTCAGTACGCCGGAAAGACGCCCTTCACGGTGACGCTGTTGCAACAGACCTTCCATACCGTAGGCAAACTGCGGTTCGGTGATCTCGCGAGCGTAGGTTGGGCTGACTGCCGTAATGTGATCGGCATAGTACAGACCGGCCTTCAGGAAAGAGATTTGTCCGTTGAATTCCAGCCCATGAATATTAAAGAATGACCATGGCAATTGGATGTCATTCATGTGATGTGCATAAAACATGCCTTGATAGGCCAGGTTGTGCACAGTAAACACCGACTTCGCCGGACGCCCGCGCGCCGCCAGATACGCAGGCGCAAGGCCTGCATGCCAGTCGTGCGCATGCACCACATCAGGACGCCAGAATGGGTCAAGCCCGCTGGCCATTTCTGCCCCAACCCACCCCAGCAGCGCAAAACGCAATACGTTGTCGGTATAGGCAAATAAGTTGGTATCGTGATACGGGCTTCCCGGACGATCATAGAGATGCGGCGCGTCAATCAGGTATATGCCAACCCCGTTGTAATGACCGAACAAAAGCGTGATATGTCCGGCGAAGGTATCACGACGGGATACTACCTGCGCATCGGTCACGCCACGGCGAATATCGGGAAATGCAGGCAACAGTACGCGAGCGTCAACGCCGTCTGCGATTTGTGCTGCGGGTAATGCCCCAATAACATCAGCCAGACCGCCGGTTTTAAGCAGCGGGAACATCTCTGAACATACATGTAAAACCTGCATTATCGCTCCTGTTTATGCCCTAACTTCCGTAGCATTTCGCGCGTTACCAGCACGATGCCTTCTTCTGAACGATAGAAACGACGTGCATCTTCCTCTGCGTTTTCACCAATCACCATGCCTTCCGGAATAACACAAGCACGATCGATGACGCAGCGGCGCAGACGGCACGAGCGACCTACCCATACTTCCGGTAACAATACGGCGGAATCAATGTTGCAGAATGAATTCACGCGAACGCGCGAGAACAGAACGGACTGCACCACCACCGAACCGGAGATCACACAACCGCCGGATACCAGTGAGTTAAGGGTCATCCCGTGGCTACCGGAGCGATCCTGCACGAATTTCGCTGGCGGTAATGATTCATTGTAGGTGCGAATTGGCCAATTGCGATCGTACATATCCAGTTCCGGCACCACAGAGGCCAGATCGAGGTTCGCTTTCCAGTAAGCTTCCAGCGTACCCACATCGCGCCAGTACGGCTCGGCATCCGGGTCGGATTGTACGCAAGAGAGCGGGAACGGGTGCGCATAGGCCAGACCGGCTTCGGTGATCTTGGGAATCAAATCTTTGCCAAAGTCGTGGCTGGAGTTCTCATCGCGATCGTCTTCTTCCAGCAGTTCATACAGATAGTCGGCGTCAAAGACGTAAATACCCATACTCGCCAGAGATTTGCCTGGATCGTTCGGCATTGACGGCGGGTTAGCTGGTTTTTCAACGAATTCGATAATTTTATCGTTCTCATCAACCGCCATAACGCCAAACGCGGAGGCTTCTTCAATCGGTACTGGCATACAAGCAACGGTGCAACGTGCACCTTTTTCGACGTGGTCGATAAGCATACGCGAGTAGTCTTGCTTGTAGATATGGTCGCCCGCCAGGATCACCACGTATTCCGCTTTATAACGGCGGATAATGTCGAGGTTTTGGGTGACCGCATCTGCGGTGCCGCGATACCAGTTTTCCCCTTTCATTCTCTGCTGTGCTGGCAGCAGATCGACAAACTCGTTCATTTCTTCATTGAAGAATGACCAGCCGCGCTGGATGTGCTGCACCAGAGTGTGGGACTGGTACTGGGTGATCACGCCCATACGACGGATCCCGGAGTTGATGCAGTTAGACAGCGCAAAGTCGATAATGCGGAACTTACCGCCGAAGTGTACGGCCGGTTTTGCTCGCTTATTGGTTAAATCCTTCAGGCGGGTACCACGTCCTCCCGCCAGTATCAGGGCAACAGATTTCAATGGCAGCTGGCGCGCCAACATTAAGTGATCGTTCTTCTCTAAACTAACCATGACTAACTCCTTTTTTATCATCTCTGGAACACACACAATCCGTGTGCAGGTCCCTGCCAGACAGCCGTAATCACTGGGTTATCCTCTCCAGCGAATGGGGGAATGGCGTGCCACTCCCCAGCAGGTAAAACAATCTCTGTTACCTCAAGCGTGGCGTTAATTGCGATCAAAAAGCGATCCGAGAGCAGAATTTGCAGCTGTTTCGGCCCGTTTTGCCACTCATCCGTGCTTAAAGGTTGAGCATATCGATTTAGCCAACGGACATTGCCGTCGCCTTCTTCCCACCAGCGATTCTCCATCAAAGCGGGAATGCGCTTGCGCAGATGGATTAACGCGGCGGTAAATGCGGTTAAACCACTGCTTGCCTGCGACCAGTCCAACCAGGTTAATTGGTTATCCTGACAGTAGGCATTGTTATTGCCACGCTGGCTGTGACCATGTTCGTCACCGGCCAGTAACATCGGCGTACCCTGGGAGAGCAACAACGTTGTTAACAGGGCGTGAATGCTGTCGCGCCGCCGTTCAACCAGATCAAGAGTACCGCCTAACCCTTCTTTACCATGATTGTTACTGTAATTGTTGTTGGTCCCGTCGCGATTTTCTTCTCCGTTTGCTTCATTGTGTTTATGGTTGAAGCAAACGCAGTCGCGAAGCGTAAAACCGTCATGCGCGGTGACGAGATTAATCGCGGCACTCGGCAGACGACCATTACGTTTAAAAACATCGCTGGAGGCAGCAAAACGCCCGGCAAACGCTCCCAGAGGTAAATCATAATGCAGCCAGAAACGACGGGCTGCATCGCGGAAATGATCGTTCCACTCGGCAAACAGCGGCGGGAAATTTCCCACCTGATAACCACCAGGAGCGATATCCCACGGTTCAGCAATTAACTTCACCTGCGAGAGCACCGGGCAGTTCTGGATAGCGGTAAACAACGGCGCATCCTGACGAAACTCTGGCGTACGGCCCATGACTGCCGCCAGATCAAAGCGGAAACCATCGACGTGGCAGGTTTCTACCCAATAACGCAGGCAGGCGCTGGCATAATCTACCACCGCCGGATGACTCAAATTGAGCGTGTTACCACAACCGGTCCAGTTGTGATAATCGCCGTCTTCTCTTATCCAATAATAGCTACGGTTGTCGATCCCACGCAGCGAGAATAACGGGCCGTCGAGGTCCAGTTCCGCACTATGGTTGAGCACGATATCAAGAATGACTTCGATACCCGCTTTATGCAGTGCTTTGATTGCATCGCGAAACTCATCCAGCGCCGTTTCTGGCGAGCAGGCATACGCCGGATGCAGCGCAAACATCGCCACCGGGTTGTACCCCCAGTAGTTACTAAGCCCCATGCGTTGCAGACGTGGTTCGCTGGCAAATTGTGCCACCGGCAGCAACTCCAGCGCGGTAATGCCCAACTGTTTCAAATAGTTGATCATCACCGGATGCCCCAGGGCTTTATAAGTGCCACGGATCTCGACCGGGATCTCCGGGTGCAGATACGTTAATCCTTTGACATGGGCTTCATAAATGATGGTGCAGCCCCACGGCATGCGCGGCGGGGCATCATCCTCCCAGTCATAGTGATCAACCACCACTACGCATTTCGGCGCAATGGAGGCGTTGTCGCGATAGTCAGGTTCATTATGACCGGCGTGCAGCAGCGGGTTATCTTTAAACTCCCCGTCAATTTGCCGCGCGCAAGGATCAATCAACAACTTCGCCGGGTTAAAGCGATGCCCCTCGGCGGGTTGCCAGGGGCCATGAACGCGATAACCATAACGCAAACCCGGGCGCGCATCCGGCAGATAACCGTGCCAAATGTCGCCACTGTGCCCTGGCAAGTCATAGCGATGTTCCTGGCCATTGGCATCAAAGACACACAGCTCTACCCGCTCGGCATGAGCGGAGAAAAGTGTGAAGTTGACGCCCTGACCGTCGTAATGCGCGCCGAGGGGAGTGGGTTTGCCAATGGCGAGTTGTGTCATTCTGCCTCCCGAACCAGCCAGATAGTGGCCAGAGGTGGTAGCGTCAGGCTCAGTGAATGCTGACGACCGTGGCTGGCAATCTCATCGCTGTGTACTGCGCCGCCATTGCCTGCATTACTGCCGTGATAGTGCATGGAATCGGTATTGAGGATTTCACGCCATTTACCCGGCTGGTTAATACCGAAGCGATAATCATGACGCGGCACCGGTGTAAAGTTACTGGCAACGATGATTTCGTTACCCTCTTTATCGCGACGCACAAAGATCAGCACCGAGCGTTCTTTGTCATCCACCACCAGCCATTCAAAGCCGTACGGGTCAAAATCCAGTTCATGCATTGCTTTATGGTGGCGGTAGGTGTGGTTCAGATCGCGCACCAGACGCTGGACACCGTGGTGCCAGTTATCGCCGCCTTCCAACAGATGCCAGTCGAGGCTGGCGTCATGGTTCCACTCGCGGCCCTGGGCAAATTCGTTCCCCATGAACAGTAGTTTCTTGCCCGGGAATGCCCACATCCAGCCGTAGTAGGCGCGCAGGTTAGCGAATTTCTGCCATGCGTCGCCCGGCATCCGGTCGAGAATCGATTTTTTACCGTGGACCACTTCATCATGCGACAACGGCAGGACGAAGTTTTCAGTGTAGTTGTAGAGCATCCCGAAGGTCAGTTTATCGTGATGATACTGACGATAAATCGGGTCGAGCTTCATGTAGTCCAGGGTGTCATGCATCCAGCCGAGGTTCCACTTGTACCAGAAGCCCAGACCGCCCATATCCTGCGGACGAGAAACGCCAGGGAAATCGGTAGACTCCTCCGCCATTGTCACTGCACCGGAAACCTGCTCACCAAGAATACGGTTGGTATTACGCAAGAATTCAATCGCTTCAAGATTCTCGCGACCGCCAAATTCGTTCGGGATCCACTCCCCCTCTTTACGGCTGTAGTCGCGATAAATCATTGACGCCACCGCATCGACGCGCAGCGCATCAATACCAAAACGTTCAATCCAGTAAAGTGCGTTACCGACAAGGAAGTTACTGACTTCGCGGCGACCATAGTTGTAGATCAGCGTGTTCCAGTCCTGATGATAGCCTTCGCGCGGATCGCTGTGTTCATACAAGTTCGTGCCATCAAATTCGGCAAGCGCAAAGTCATCGGTCGGGAAGTGGCCTGGCACCCAGTCGAGAATCACGTTCAGACCAGCTGCGTGTGCGGCATCAATGAAATAACGGAAGTCGTCGCGAGTACCAAAACGGCGGGTCGGTGCATACAGGCCGGTTGGCTGATAACCCCAACTGCCATCGAAGGGATGCTCGTTAATAGGCAGTAGCTCGAGATGGGTAAAGCCCATCCATTTAGCATAAGGCACCAGTTGATCGGCCAGCTCGCGGTAGCTCAACCAGAAATTGTTGTCGGTGTGGCGACGCCAGGAGCCAAGGTGAACTTCATAAATAGAGATTGGCGCATCAAACTGATTCGCTTTTTTGCGCTCTTCAGTCTGCACAACCTTTTCC
Organism: Escherichia coli DSM 30083 = JCM 1649 = ATCC 11775; assembly: GCF_003697165.2. Taxonomy (GTDB): domain Bacteria; phylum Pseudomonadota; class Gammaproteobacteria; order Enterobacterales; family Enterobacteriaceae; genus Escherichia; species Escherichia coli. The sequence continues at coordinate 310,292 of NZ_CP033092.2, read as the reverse complement.
GGCAGGCCGCAAATAAGAGACGCGGTTTCCGGGCGCATTTGCGCTTCGAAGGCATAAGGGTCGGACTTCAGGCGCAAGTTGCCATTGGCATCAATCATCTCGTATTTATAGAGCTGACCGTTATGCGCCCCGGGGATAAACAGTTCCCAGATTCCGCTCTCTTTACGCAGTCGCATCGGATGACGGCGACCGTCCCAGTAGTTGAATTGCCCAACCACCGAGACCCGACGGGCGTTTGGAGCCCAGACAGAAAAACGCGTACCTGTGACGCCATCCATAGTATCTGCATGCGCGCCTAAGGTTTCATACGGACGTAGGTGAGTACCTTCAGATAATAGCCAGGCATCCATTTCCTGGATTAGCGGGCCAAAACGGTAAGGATCATCAATCAGGTTTTGCTGACCATGCCAGACAACAGCCAACTGATAGCGGAAAAAATTCTTACGTCGCGGAATGACACCGCTAAAGAATCCCCGTGAGTCGAGACACTCCAGTTTTGCGAGTTTGCGCCCGGTTTTCGGTTCAATCACCCACACATCGGTAGCGTCGGGTAAAAGGGCACGGACTTCCAGTCCCGCGGTGGTTTTATGCATCCCCAGTACGGAAAAAGGATCCGCAAAATGGCCTGCAATTAGCGCGTTAATCACGTCTCTATCGATACGATCGGACATGCTTGTCTTCCTGTTTTATTGTGTCACCCCATCCAACTGAATTTTTGACTTCTGGTTGTGACATTTTTTTGACCTGAACGGCGCAGCACTCTGTGCATCCTCTCTGCGTCGTCCTCACTTCAGGTAAGGCTGTGAATACTCGTGTATTCCGCCACCCTTAAAGAATAGCCAATGCTCTATTTAACTCCCGGTAAATCATGAAACATCTGCGCTTACTCCTGTATTACGCACTAGCAGGGGCGGCATCGCGCCCCAGATTTAATGAATAAAGATTACGCCAGTTGACGAAGCATCCGACGCAGCGGCTCCGCGGCCCCCCACAGCAGCTGGTCGCCCACGGTAAAGGCTGACAGGAACTCCGGTCCCATATTCAGCTTACGCAGGCGGCCTACCGGCGTGGTCAGCGTGCCGGTAACGGCAGCTGGGGTTAGCTCACGCATAGTGATTTCCCGATCGTTCGGAACAACTTTCGCCCACGGATTGTGCGCAGCCAGCAGTTCTTCCACGGTCGGAATAGACACATCTTTTTTCAATTTAATAGTGAATGCCTGGCTGTGGCAGCGCAATGCCCCGACACGCACACATAAACCATCTACCGGAATTACGGAAGATGTGTTGAGGATCTTGTTGGTTTCCGCCTGCCCTTTCCACTCTTCGCGGCTCTGACCGTTATCAAGCTGTTTGTCGATCCACGGAATCAGGCTACCCGCCAGCGGCACGCCAAAGTTATCTACCGGCAGCTCACCGCTACGGGTTAAGGTTGTGACTTTGCGTTCGATATCGAGAATAGCAGAGGACGGGTTCGCGAGTTCATCTGCCACATGGCCATACAGATGGCCCATTTGGGTTAATAACTCACGCATATGTCGCGCACCACCGCCGGAAGCGGCCTGGTAGGTTGCAACGGACACCCAATCAACAAGATCATTGGCGAATAAACCCCCCAGCGACATCAACATCAGGCTTACGGTACAGTTACCGCCAACAAAAGTCCTGATACCATTATTTAATCCGTCGGTAATGACGTCCTGATTGACGGGGTCAAGAATGATGATGGCGTCATCTTTCATGCGCAGAGATGATGCTGCGTCAATCCAGTAACCTTGCCATCCGCTTTCACGAAGCTTTGGATAGATTTCGTTGGTATAATCGCCGCCCTGACAGGTCACAATGATATCGAGGGCCTTTAGCGCCTCCAGATCAAAGGCATCCTGAAGTGTGCCAGTGGTTCCGCCAAAAGACGGCGCAGCCTGACCAAGCTGAGAAGTAGAAAAGAAGACAGGGCGAATGGCGTCGAAGTCGCGCTCTTCAACCATGCGTTGCATGAGAACGGAGCCGACCATACCGCGCCAGCCGATAAAACCAACATTTTTCATAAGCGTTTTTTCCTGCAAAGATGTGTGCTGTATAAATGTGCCGGTCTCCTCCTGGCACATCTTTCACCATACAAAAAGCAGCCAAAGTCGCAAGTGAAATTAATCAATGATAGCGAAGCCATCAGTAATGCGACTTATCCTGCTTTGTTAGCACGCAGAAAGTCCGCGGCAATTATCAGGGAATTTGAGTTATGAATGAAATCATTTCTGCAACAGTTTTATTGATCCTGATTATGGATCCGCTCGGAAACCTACCTATTTTCATGTCCGTACTGAAACATACTGAACCGAAAAGACGGCGGGCAATCATGGTGCGAGAGTTGCTTATTGCTCTCCTTGTGATGCTGGTGTTCCTGTTTGCGGGCGAGAAAATTCTGGCATTTCTTAGCCTGCGGGCAGAAACCGTCTCCATTTCTGGCGGCATCATTCTGTTTCTGATCGCCATTAAGATGATTTTCCCCAGCGCTTCAGGAAATAGCAGCGGGCTTCCGGCAGGTGAAGAGCCATTTATCGTGCCGTTGGCAATTCCGCTGGTCGCCGGGCCGACTATTCTCGCCACGCTGATGTTGTTGTCTCATCAGTACCCGAATCAGATGGGACATCTGGTGATTGCTCTGCTGCTGGCCTGGGGCGGCACCTTTGTCATCCTGCTACAGTCTTCGCTATTTTTACGTCTGCTGGGCGAGAAAGGGGTGAACGCACTTGAACGCCTGATGGGATTGATTCTGGTGATGATGGCAACTCAGATGTTCCTCGACGGCATTCGAATGTGGATGAAGGGGTAACAAGGAGAGTTTTTCGAAAAGAGCCCGGTAGCGTCAGAACTACCGGGTAAACAAACTTAACTCAACAGCTGGAACGCAATCATCCCAACGATGGCACCGACAGTGCCGAGGATGGTTTCCATCATGGTCCAGGTTTTAAGCGTTTCGGCTTCGGTCGCGCCGGTAAATTTACCGAACAACCAGAAACCCGCGTCGTTAACGTGGCTGACAACAATCGAACCACCGGCGATACAAATCGACAGCGCCGCCATTTGCGCACCGGAGTAGTTCAGTTGTTCAATGACCGGCATCACCAGTCCCACCGCCGTTAAACAGGCAACGGTGGCAGAACCCTGAATGATGCGCACTGCAGCTGCCAGCACGAAGCAGGTGATGGCAATCGGCAGGCCCATGCCGGTTAACGCTTCGCCCAGTGCCGGACCGACACCAGAGTCAACCAGCACCTGTTTGAACACGCCGCCCGCACCAATCACCAGCAGAATGATCCCCGCCGGTTGCAGCGCGTGACCGCAAATCTCCATCACTTTGTCTTTTGGCATACCCTGACGCATTGCCAGACCGTAAATCGCCACCAGGCAAGCAACCAGAATCGCGGTAAACGGATGGCCGATAAACTCAAACCATTCGTAAGCGGTAGAACCTTCTGGCACAAAACGCGCGGCAATGGTTTTCAGCCCCACCAGCACCAGTGGCAACAGGATCAGCGACAGGCTGAATCCGAAGGACGGCATTTTGCCTTCGCCGAGATGCGGTTCGCTGATGTCGTCAGGAATATGCAACTCCACGTAGCGGCTGATGAAATTACCCCACAGCGGCCCGGCAATAATCATTCCCGGAATTGCCGCGCACAGGCCAATCAGGATCATCCAGCCAAAGTCGGCGTTCATCTGCGATGCCAGCAGCATTGGCGCTGGCCCAGGCACCAGGAACGCAGCCGCTGCCGCCACGCCTGCAAATAATGGGATTACCAGCTTCACCAGGTTCGTGCCGGTGTGGCGCGCCATTGAGAAAGCAACGCTAATCAGCAGAACAATCGCCACTTCAAAGAACAGCGGTAGCGCACAAACCAGCCCCGCAAGGCCGATAGCATAATGCACGCGGCTGTGACCGAAGGATTTGAGCATTTTGACGGCAATCTGATCGACCGCGCCGGTTTCATGTAAGATCTTACCAAACATGGCTCCCAGGGCGACAACCACCGCCAGGAAGCCGAGGGTGCCTCCCATCCCTTTTTCCATCGTCGCTGCGATTTTATCGAGCGGCATACCAGAAAAAAGGCCAGCCCCCATGGACACCACCATTAAAGCCAGGAAAGCGTGCATACGCGCCTTCATGACTAAAAACAGCAGCAGTAAAACAGACCCTACTGCTGTTAAAACAAGCGTTAATGTAGTCACTACTTATTTGCCTTTTTTAATAACCTCAATGGTGCTTGCCACAACACCTTCCAGCGGTTGATCAATATCCACCACCAGTACATCGGTTTCGTCCGCACCCGGCTCCTGCAGCGTTTCAAACTGCGTCACCAGCATTTGGGTTTTAAAGAAATGGCCTTTGCGCGCTTTCAGGCGGCTTTCAATCACATCAAAATCGCCTTTCAGGTAGATGAAAGAGAGATTAGGATTACCTTCACGCAGCAAGTCGCGATAGTGTTTTTTCAGTGCAGAACAGACGATCAGCGATACTTTATTGGTGCGCTGCATAGCAAACGCGGCGTCGTTCAGCGCCTGCAACCACGGTTTGCGATCGTCGTCATTCAGCGGTTCGCCAGACGCCATTTTTTCGATATTGCAGCGCGGATGGAGGAAATCGCCATCAAGAAACGCGGCATGAAGTTGATGCGCCACTTCACTGGCGACCGCAGATTTGCCGCTGCCCGATACGCCCATCAAGACGTAAATGTGGTGATCATGGTTAGTCGTGCTCAAAGTGGTGCCCCCACAATACAAGAATTAAAAATGTTACGGGTAACTGTTATCGGTAACATTGTCCAGCCGGACAATATCAGAAGCAATATCCATCCGTGCCTTAAGTGTATAAGTGTGAGCTACTTCAAATTTGTAGGCTTAAATAGATCCGCCCGGTGACAAGGTGAAACCTAAATCTAACATTTTCGGTATCACAGATTCGCCACGAATACGCGCCAGCAGGCGCTCAGCGCCAATGCTGCCCATCCGCTCACGCGGCGTCAGCACACTCGCTAGCCGTGGCTCCATCACCTGACCAATGTCATGACCGTGGAAACCGGCAATCGCCATATCGTCAGGAACTTTCAACCCCAAACGCTGACATTCAAACGCCGCGCCGACCGCCAGGTCATCATTAGTACAGAACACGCCATCCAGCTGCGGATATTCCCGCCGCGCCTGGCGAATCAGTTCAATACCGGAAGAGTAAGAAGAAGATTGCTCAACCATCACGCTATACGGCACCAGGCCTGCATCCAGCATCGCCTGTTCGTATCCCTTCTGTTTGATGATAGTACGTTCGTCGAGGCGTGCGCCGAGATAGGCAATGTGACGATGCCCGCGAGCAATAATGGCGGTGGTCATCTGGCGTGCCGCTTCAAAGTTATCAAAACCGACGGCGATATCGAGGCACGGCGACTTACTGTCCATCAACTCCACCACCGGAATCCCCGCCACTTCAATCATCTTTAAGGTACGCGGCGTGTGGGTACGTTCGGTGAGGATCAGGCCGTCGATATTCCATGAGAGCATTGATTCGAGGCGTTCTTGCTCCATTTCCGGTTTATAACCGTAGTGCGCCAGCATGGTTTGATAACCGTGCGCGTCGGTGACGCTTTCGATTCCGCGTAATACTTCCGCGAAAACCTGGTTGGTGAGAGAAGGTAACAGGACGCCAATCGCCCGGCTGGTAGCGTTAGAGAGTATATCGGGCGCGCGATTGGGAATATAACCCAGTTCATCAAGAGCGGCGGCAATCTTGCCGCGTAGAGCGACGGAAACCTGCTCCGGGTTGCGTAAAAAACGGCTGACCGTCATTTTGGTCACGCCTACACGGTCAGCCACATCCTGAAGTACGGGTCTTTTCTTTTTCATCGTCCTGAAGGTACAAAAGAGATAGATTCTCTTAGTTTAACACGGACGCATCAGAACCTTCCCGATTCCTCAGGAAGGTTTGTGAGATAAATTTAGACTGGCGGTAAATCGAACAGCAGGATTTCACTGTCGCTATCAGCATGGATGGAAATCGCCTGCTCATCCCAGATTGCCAGGCCATCGCTGGTCGAGGCTTTCACGCCGTTAATGGTGACATTGCCTTTCACCACCTGGATCCAGACGCGGCGTTCAGCGGCAATCTGATGCACCGACTGCTCATCTTTCACCAGCGCCCAACGATACAGTTCCATATCCTGATGCACTTTCAATGAACCATCACGCGCATCCGGCGAAAGCACCAGTTGTTTGCCCTGCACGGCATCGAAGCGACGCTGTTCATAACGCGGCGTAATGCCGTTTTCTTCAGGCATGATCCAGATCTGATACAGATGCAGACGCTCGGTGCTGCTTGGGTTGTACTCTGAGTGACGAATACCCGTACCCGCACTCATAATCTGGAACTCGCCCGCCGGAACCTGCTCTTTATTGCCCATGCTGTCCTGATGCTCAACAGTACCTTCCAGCACGTAGGTCAAAATTTCCATATCTTTATGCGGGTGAGTGCCGAAGCCCTGCCCTGCTTCAATCACGTCGTCGTTAATCACGCGCAGCGCAGAGAAGCCCATAAAATTCGGATCGTAATAGTTGGCAAAAGAGAAAGTATGCCAGGAGTCCAGCCAGCCATGATTTGCATGACCGCGTTCATTTGCTTTGCGTAAGTAGATCATTTGTATTCGCCCCCTGAATGATTTCGATGGGCTTAGTGTGGACCCGATCCGCCTGGGATGATAGAGGGTGAAAATTGACCCCTCTGTTCAAAAAAATTGAACTATTCGAGGGGCCATCAAACTTACCTCGCGAGAGTCACTGCGGAGGGAGAAGATTGCTCAAAACCGCGTTCAAGGATTTCCAGATTCGTAAGAACTTCAGATTCCTTGACGTAATTTGGCGCACCGTTGGTGATGGTTTGATACAACGCATCATAAACGCGCCCATAATCGCCCATCTCTGGCTTCATCTCTTCTCTTACCGTCACGCCCTCGTCATTGACATACTCCAGCACACCGACCGAATCATCCGCTGCGAATCCTGGTTCGCCCGGCATAATATTAGCCTTCAGGCTGGTTTCCTGCTGGTCGATACCGTATTTAATAAACGAACCTTTCTTACCGTGAACGATAAATTTCGGATAATCGATTTTCACCAGATGGCTGGTTTTGACGATGGCTTTTAGATCGCCATAAAACAGCTGCGCTTCAAAGGTGTCGTCCGGATTGGCTTTATTACGCAGGCTGCGGATGTCATAAGCGACGTGATCCGGGCGACCGAACAGAGAAATAATCTGGTCCATCGTATGCACACCAAGGCCATAGAACGCGCCATCCTGCGGCAGCCCCGGTTTGGTTTCTGCCACCGGGCGGTAATAGTCAAAATGGCTTTCCACTTCGACAATCTCTCCCAGCTTGCCGCTTTCAATCGCTTTTTTCGCTGTCAGGAAGCAGGAATCAAAGCGACGATTCTGATACGGCGTAACGATCAGCCCTTTGCTTTTCGCCAGTGCAAACAGCTCTTTCGCCTGCGCAATTGTCGGAGTGAACGGTTTTTCGACCAGCACATTTTTCCCGGCTTCCAGCGCGCGCTTCGCGTACTCGAAGTGGCTGTCCGCGTGGGTGCAGACGACAACCAGCTTAACATCGGGATCGTTTAGCACTTCGTCGAGATCGCTGGTGAAATGGATATGGGAATAAATGGGGGCCTGTTCTTCCGGCTTCGCATGGCGGCGAAAAATATGCGCGACATGCCAGCTATCCTTGCGGTTAAGTACATACGGCAGATGGTAACGGGTGGTGCTTTTGCCGAAGCCAATAAAGGCGCAGTTAATGACCATGATTTCGTCCTTTTTAAGGTGGTTATTTACACCTTAGCGCAAAGCGGACGTGGTTCCTACTGGAGTGCGCATAACGAACACAAGCACTTCCCGAGGATAAATTGAGAACGAAAGGTCAAAAAAAAAGCCAGCACCCGGCTGGCTAAGTAATACTGGAAGCAATGTGAGCAATGTCGTGCTTTCAGGTTCTCCGCGAGGGTCTTCCTGATCGCGAGACAATAATAATCATTCTCATTCGCACTTGTCCAACACTTTTTGCAAAAAAATGCATTTGACTCGCATTTGAAAGTCAATGATGTTGAAAGGGACATTTACCCCAAAGAGGACAAAGGAATGAGTGAGATAGTAATACGCCACGCAGAAACACGCGATCACGAAGCCATCAGGCAGATTCACGCCCAGCCGGAGGTGTATTACAACACGCTACAGGTGCCTCATCCTTCAGAACAAATGTGGCTGGAACGACTCACCGCTCGCCCTGGCATCAAGCAGTTAGTCGCCTGTATTGATGGAATCGTCGTAGGCCATCTCACCATTGACGTGCAACAACGCCCACGCCGCAGTCATGTTGCCGATTTTGGTATCTGTGTCGACTCTCGCTGGAAGAACCGCGGCGTCGCCAGCGCCCTGATGCGCGAAATGATTGATATGTGCGACAACTGGTTGCGGGTAGATCGCATCGAGCTAACGGTGTTCGTCGATAACGCGCCAGCAATTAAGGTCTATAAAAAATTCGGCTTTGAGATTGAAGGGACTGGCAAAAAGTACGCATTACGTAATGGTGAATATGTCGATGCGTATTATATGGCGCGGGTGAAGTAAGATAGTGCCCTTTTTCTGAGATGGAAAAAGGGTGTCATTCAAAATCGGCATACCTTCCTTTAATGTATTTATTTTCCCAATAAATATATGAGATTTACCTCATAATTACTTCCTAAAGTGTAATATTTTATTTTTTAATATATACGCCTACAATTTCCTGGAGTAAATAAATAACAATTAACAAGCATAATATTGCCATTGATAAAATAGCATGCCATAAAAGGACTTTTCAGGGATGAGTAATATTGTTTATCTGACAGTAACGGGAGAACAACAAGGAAGCATCTCCGCAGGTTGTGGGACTACTGAATCTATAGGTAATCGCTGGCAGAGCGGTCATGAGGATGAAATATTTACATTCTCACTCTTAAATAGTATTACTAATACGGGGCTTGGTTCACAGTTCCATGGTATAACATTTTGTAAATTAATTGATAAAAGCACTCCATTATTTATTAATTCCATTAACAATAATGAACAATTATTTATGGAATTTGACTTCTATCGAATAAATAGATTTGGTAGATGGGAAAAGTATTATTATATACAACTAAGAGGCGCTTTTTTATCGGCTATTCATCACCAGATCTTTGAAAACCAACTGGATACAGAAACAATAACTGTTAGTTATGAATTTATCCTCTGCCAACATCTTATCACTAACACCGAGTTCAGCTATTTGGCACTCCCTGAAAATTATAACCGCTTGTTTTTACCAAATTCAAAAAACAAAACAAATAATGGTTTAAAAACGTTAAACAGCGAAGCTGTTGGCAGGCTACTTGCTGCTGGTGGCGTATACAATGGGAACATTGAAGGATTCAGAGATACTGCGGAAAAACTGGGTGGAGATGCAATCAAAGGCTATGATCAAATACTAAATGAAAAAACAGCGGGCATAGCGATAGCAACAGCATCTATTCTTTTAACAAAGCGTTCTAATGTTGATACATATACAGAAATAAATAGTTACTTAGGCAAACTTAGAGGCCAACAAAAACTTCTTGATAGTATAGACATAATAGAAATAATATAAATTAAGAGACCTTCAAAAGACTTAGCTAACTTACGAAAGGAGTTTAATAAAAATGTAAGAAAAAATTTTCTTATCAAACTTGCAAAAACCTCCGAAGCATCTGGAAGATTCAACGCCGAAGACCTTTTAAGAATGAGAAAGGGCAATGTTCCTCTAAATTATAATGTACACCATAAACTATCTCTAGATGATGGTGGTACTAATGATTTGGAAAATTTAGTATTAATCGAAAACGAACCATATCATAAGGTTTTTACTAACATGCAATCACGAATAGCTAAGGGAATATTAGTGGGTGAAAGCAAAATCACTCCCTGGGCCATTCCATCTGGCTCAATTTATCCTCCCATGAAAAATATTATGGAACCCACAAAATGATGACTAAAACCCAAATAAATAAATTAAAAAAAATGATGAATGATTTAGACTATCCATTTGAAGCACCGCTCAAGGAATCATTTATTGAAAGTATAATCCAAATAAAATTTAATTCTAACTCAACTAATTGCCTGGAGAAGTTATGTAATGAAGTTAGTATTCTCTTTAATAATCAACCTGATTATCTTACTTTTTTAAGAGCAATGGATGGATTCGAAGTTAATGGATTACGATTATTTAGCCTCTCGATTCCAGAACCTTCAGTTAAAAACCTTTTTGCCGTAAATGAATTTTATAGAGATAATGATGATTTCATAAATCCTGACTTACAAGAACGGTTAGTGATCGGGAATGATAGCATTTCAATATTTACTTATGACATTAAAAGTAACTTTTTTGAAATTAGAGATAATATTGGCACAGAAAATATATTCAGTTCGTTTAGTGATTTCTCTTCATTCTTAAACGAAATCATGGACAGTTGTTCATAATAATAAAAAGGTAACCAAAATCATTGTAAACCATGCCATCTTTTTAGAGTTTACCAGCAGTAAATTTCTTGATCGAAATTTATCAATACAAGCTATAGAAAAACTTACAACGGAACTACACTCCTTAAGTGAGATGGACCGAAGACATGTAGTCGCTATTTAAACTGAAATAGCTAATGGCGATGATGATCTTAGTGACATGTTGATTTGGTTAGAATTTTACCCGAATCATAAGATTCTGATATCTTAAATGAGCAAATCCGGTTCGACGTTCTGGAAAATAAATCACAAAATATTAGCAGATACTTATTTTGTGACTATACCTTATCCGATGAACTCTTTTCAAAACCAGCATTTAATAATATCTTTGACGAAGATGAACGCGTCTTTGCTCAATGTATAACGCAGGAATAATAATATAACGCTAAACAATAATATTTATTATAATTATGATTACTTATCACGACGCATTCGCGAAAGCGAACAATTACCTTGATGATGCAAATCTCCCGGTCGTCATTACTCTACATGGACGCTTTAGCCAGGGCTGGTATTTCTGTTTCGAAGCACGAGAATTTCTCGAAACTGGAGATGAGGCCGCGCGCTTAGCTGGTAACGCACCTTTTATTGTTGATAAAGGCAGTGGTGAAATTCATTCTCTGGGAACGGCAAAGCCACTGGAAGAATATCTACAGGATTATGAAATAAAAAAGGCTACCTTCGGCTTGCCCTGACAATACGGCCCTCTTCCCACTAAGAGGGCCGCTAACCTTAATACCCCGCCGTTAAATCATCCACCGAGCGCGGGTCGGATGCACCGTACAGCTCACCGTCCGGCCCAATCATAATGCTTTGTGTACTGCCCATCGCCTCTTTCAGCGCCACTTTCTGACCTTTTGCTTCCAGCAGCTTGATCGTATCCGGGCTAAACCCTTTTTCGACACGCAGCTCGTCCGGCAACCACTGATGGTGGAAACGCGGCGCATTGGTCGCTTCGGCGACGTTCATTCCATAATCGATGCTATTCACCACCATTTGCAGCACAGTGGTGATAATCCGGCTACCGCCTGGGCTTCCGGTGACCAGCCAGGTTTTACCATCCTTGACCACAATGGTTGGTGACATCGACGACAGCGGGCGTTTATTCGGCCCGACGGCGTTGGCATCACCGCCCACCAGCCCGTAAACGTTCGGTACGCCTGGTTTGGCGGAGAAATCATCCATTTGGTTATTAAGCAGAATACCGCTCTCGCCCGCGACAATGCCCGTACCGAAGGTGGTATTCAGCGTATAGGTCACCGCCACGGCGTTACCGTCTTTATCCACTACTGAGTAATGGGTAGTTTGATTACTCTCATAAGGCGCAAGCTTGCCAGGACGAATTTCGCTGGATGGCTTCGCTTTATTGATATCGATTTGATCGGCAATAGATTTGGCATAGGCTTTATTGGTCAGCGCCTGCCACGGTACTTTGACAAAATCCGGGTCGCCAAGATATTCCGAGCGGTCGGCATAGGCGTATTTCTCAGCTTCTGCCATGATTTGCATCGCGTCGGCACTGCCAAAGCCGTACTTCTGCATATCGAAGTTTTCCAGAATATTGAGGATTTGTACGATATGAATACCGCCGGAAGATGGCGGTGGCATGGAGTAAACCTGATACCCGCGATAATCGCCGCTTATCGGTGTGCGTTCGACCGCTTTATATGCCGCTAAATCTTCTTTGCTGATCAAGCCACCGTTTTTCTGCATCTCCTGGGCAATCTGTTCCGCTATCGTGCCTTTGTAGAATTCATCCGGGCCGTTTTCGGCAATCATCTCCAGGCTCTTTGCCAGGTTCGCCTGCACCAGCTTGTCGCCCTTTTTCAGCGGTTCGCCCTCTTTCCAGAAGATAGCTTTGCTGTTTTCGTGGTTCGGCAGCACTTCACTGCCGTAGGTTTTGAGATCGTCAGCCAGCGCGTCGTTAACGATAAAACCATCGCGTGCCAGTTTAAACGCCGGTTGCACCACTTTATTCAACGGCATGGTGCCGTATTTATCCAGCGCCAACGAGAAACCCGCTACCGTACCGGGTGTGCCGGAAGCCAGATGCGAAGTGAGTGATTTTTTGCTGTCCGGGTTGCCCTGATCATCGAGGAACATATCGCGGGTCGCTTTGGCGGGTGCCATTTCGCGGAAATCGATAGCCGTGGTATTGCCATTTTTCGAGCGGATCAGCATAAAACCACCGCCGCCCAGATTCCCTGCCTGCGGATGCGTTACTGCCAGCGCGTAGCCCACCGCCACGGCGGCATCAACGGCATTCCCGCCCTCCTTGAGGATATCCACCCCCACCTGAGTGGCAGTAGCATCTACAGACGCCACCATTCCCTGCTTAGCGCGTACCGGATGAAAGACATCTTCCTCCACACCATAAGAAACAGGTGGCGCGGCTACCGTACTAAAACAACTTCCTGTGAGCAGAGCAGCAATGGCCACCCGGCGTAAAAACGTCGGTTTTATCATCGTTATTCTCCAGAGATTAAGGGGCAACCCCAGCTAAGCCTGGTATATAACTCTGAATTAATCATCGTTTTGCCGGGAAGCGAGTAAACTTAAAGAATATCTTCAGAGGAGGATACGCGATGAAACGACTTCTGCTTTTGACGGCACTCCTGCCGTTTGTCGGCTTTGCACAGCCCATTAATACTCTGAACAACCCTAACCAGCCGGGATATCAGATCCCCAGCCAGCAGCGGATGCAAACTCAAATGCAGACGCAGCAAATCCAGCAAAAAGGGATGCTGAACCAGCAACTGAAAACGCAAACGCAGCTGCAACAGCAGCATTTAGAAAACCAGATAAACAATAATTCTCAGCGGGTGTTGCAGTCACAGCCGGGGGAGCGAAATCCCGCCCGGCAGCAAATGCTGCCCAACACCAACGGCGGGATGTTAAACAGCAACCGTAATCCGGATAGTTCGTTGAATCAGCAGCATATGCTGCCGGAGAGGAGAAACGGCGACATGCTGAATCAGCCCAGCACGCCGCAGCCTGACATTCCGTTGAAAACTATTGGGCCGTAAAGTTCGGACCAATCACGTCAATCGCATCGGTACAGATGCAATCCACGCCCCAGCGCAGCAACTCTGCCGCGCGCTGGGGTTTATTGACGGTATAAACCAGAATCCGTAATCCGGCATCTTTCAACTGCATCACTCGCGCTTTATCGAGCAACTTATGATTGAGATGAATAGAGACGCAGCCCAGTCGCGCGGTCAATTCTCGCCAGTCGTCGCGCCATTCATCAAGCAATAAACCACGCGGCAGTTCCGGTGCTGCCTGTTGCGCGGCTTCTAAAGCATCAATCTCAAACGATGACAGCAGCGGCGGCGTCATACCGGTCCACAGTTCGCGTGCCGCCAACGCCACCGTTTTGCCCGTTAATGGTCCAGTGCCAGTGGTGGGTTTGATTTCGATATTCGCCATCATCCCGTGTTCGCGGCAGCGTTCCGCCACCTGCGAAAGCAACGGCAGCGGCTCACCTTTAAACGCTTTGCTGTACCAACTGCCTGCATCCACGCGCAGTAAATCCTGCCAGTTCAGCTCGCCCGCAACGCCCCAGCCGTTGCTGGTACGTTCGAGATTGTCGTCATGGAGCAGGAAGATCTCGCCATCTTTCGATAACTTCGCGTCAAATTCGATCATCTTATGACCGTATTTTGCCCCGACGTCGATTGCCGCCAGGGTGTTCTCCGGGGCCAGCTTACCGCCACCACGATGGGCGACGATGCGGGGATAAGGCCAGTTACTCATACTCGTTGTCCTGTTTCACCATCAAAAAGATGCAGCTGATTTTCCGGCAGATGCAGCCACAGCGTGCTGCCTGCCGTCGGGCGCTCCTGATGTGCCAGTCGCACCACCAGCTTCTGTTCGCCCCAACGTCCGTGCGCCAGGTTATCTGCGCCGAGGATCTCCAGCGTGTCCATCACCAGCGGCACACCACCTTCTGCCTGCGAGCTTAGCGCTATATGTTCCGGGCGAATGCCGAGGGTCATTTTACGCCCGGCATACTGACGGTAGCCACCGTTTAGCGGCAGCGTAATACCACCATCCAGTTCGAAATGCGTACCTTCGTTATTCACGCGGCCAGCCAGTAGGTTCATCGCCGGGCTGCCGATAAAACTCGCCACAAACAGGCTGGCGGGCTTTTCGTACACTTCAACTGGCGTGCCAATCTGTTCGGCGACGCCGCCGTTCATCACCATTACTCGCTGGGCGAGCGTCATCGCCTCAACCTGATCGTGGGTAACGTAGAGTGAAGTCGTTTTCAGGCGACGGTGCAGCTGTTGCAGTTCAAGACGCATCTGCACACGCAACTTGGCATCGAGGTTAGAGAGCGGCTCATCAAACAGGAACACTGCCGGCTCACGCACAATCGCACGCCCCATCGCCACACGCTGACGCTGACCGCCAGATAGCTCACGCGGGCGGCGCTTAAGCAGGCCGTCCAGCTCCAGAATGCGCGCCGCTTCTTTAACACGTTCGGCAATTTGTTGCTTGCCCATGCCGCGAATTTTCAGCCCCCACGCCATGTTCTCCTCTACGCTCATATGCGGATAGAGCGCGTAGTTCTGGAACACCATCGCAATCCCGCGATCTTTCGGCTCCATTTCGGTGACACGCTTGCGGTCGATCCAGATATCGCCCGTCGTTACCCGCTCCAGTCCGGCAACCATTCGCAATAACGTCGATTTCCCGCAGCCAGACGGCCCGACCATCACGATAAATTCGCCATCCGCCACATCAAGGGTCAGCGGTTTAATGACCTGGGTTTTGCCATCCCAGCTTTTGGTTACTGCCTGTAATTTCAGTCCTGCCATCTTATTTCTCACTATCGACCAGGCCGCGCACGAAGGCACGCTGCATCACTAAAACAATCACTACTGGTGGGATCAGGGTTAACAACATCGCCGCCATCACCGAGTTCCATTCCGTTGTGCCTTCGCCTGTGGCGATCATCCCTTTAATCCCTGCCACGGTGGTGCCGAGATCAACGTCGGTAATAATCAACAACGGCCACAAATACTGGTTCCAGCCGTAAATAAAGGTAATCACAAACAGCGCCGCCAGATTGGTTTTGGACAGCGGAAAAACGATGTCGCAAAAGAAACGCATTGGCGACGCGCCGTCGATCCGCGCGGCTTCCACCAGTTCATCCGGTAGGGTCATAAAGAACTGGCGAAACAGAAACGTGGCGGTCGCCGAGGCCATCAGCGGCAGCGTTAAACCTGCGTAGCTGTCGAGCATTTTCAGGTTGGCGATGACTTCCACCGTCGGGAAGATACGCACTTCAACCGGCAACATCAGGGTGATAAAAATCATCCAGAAGAAGAGGTTACGTAGCGGAAAACGAAACCAGACAATGGCAAATGCCGAGAGCATCGAGACGGTAATTTTGCCGAGCGTAATGCTGAACGCCATCACAAAGCTGTTAAGCAACATCCGCCAGAACGGCGCGCTATTCGTGCCTACCCCGTTTACCCAGATGTTGTGGATGTTTTCCAGCAGATGTGTGCCGGGGATTAGCGTCATCGGTGCGGCATAGACTTCTTGTTTATCCAGCGTCGCCGCGACAAACGCCACGTACAGCGGGAAGAGGATCACCGCGATCCCGAGGATCAGCATGGTATGGCTGAATATTGTCAGCCACGGACGGTTCTCAATCATTGGTAACGTACCTTGCTTTCAACATAGCGGAACTGCACCACCGTCAGCACGATGACGAGGAACATCAACACCACCGACTGCGCGGCAGACGAAGCCAAATCCAGTCCGGTAAAGCCTTCACGGTAAATCTTATAAATCAGCGTCGTGGTGGCCTGTACTGGCCCGCCGGACGTGGCGGCGTCGATCACCGGGAAGGTGTCGAAGAAGGCATACACCAGGTTCACCACCAGCAGGAAGAAACTCACCGGAGCGATAAGCGGCAGCGCAATCTTAAAGAAGCGGCGAATCGGCCCTGCCCCATCAATGGCTGCGGCTTCGATCAACGAACGGGGGATGGATTGCAGCGCGGCATAGAAGAACAGAAAGTTGTAGCTGATTTGCTTCCACACTGAGGCAAACACCACCAGGAACATCGCCTGACCGCTGTTTTGCGCGTGGTTCCAGTCGTAGCCGAACTCAGCGAGAAAATGGGTGATCAGCCCGCGACCAGGGTTAAACAGAAAGATCCACAATACGGCGGCAACGGCGGGAGCCACGGCATACGGCAGCAGCATCAAGGTTTGATAGAAACGACTGCCGCGCACGATGTACTCCACCAGCGCTGCGAAGAACAGCGATACCAGCAAACCGCTGACGGTGACAAAGGTGCTGAATTTTATCGTCGTCCAGAAGGCGTCGAGATAGTAGCTGTCGTGAAACAGCGTGACGAAATTATCCAGGCCGACAAACTGGCTGGAGAAACCAAACGGATCGACGCTTTGTAGCGAGTACCACAACGCTTCGCCCGCAGGCCAGATAAAAAAGATAACGGTGATGATGAGCTGCGGCGCGACCAGCAAATAAGGCAGCCAGCGCGAGCGGAACACCGGACGGGATGATGACATTACAATTAATTCCTGAACTGTGCCGGATGCGCTTCGCTTATCCGGCCTACACGCGATGCCAGGTCAGATAAGCGAAACGCATCCGACATTACACTGATTAAGACTTCGTCGATTTCTCAAAGCGGCGCAGTAACTGGTTCCCACGCTCAACGGCAGTATCCAGCGCCTGCTGTGGTGTCTTCTTACCGGTCCACACGCTCTCCAGCTCTTCATCCACAATCACGCGGATCTGCGGCATGTTGCCCAGACGCAAACCTTTGGTGAACGGCAACGGTGGCTTGTTCAGCATCTGACGCGTGGCAATATCCGCTCCTGGGTTTTTCTCGTAAAAGCCCTGCTCACGGGTCAGGTCATACGCCGCTTTAGTGATTGGCAGATAGCCGGTTTTCTGATGCCACTCGGCAGCGTTTTCTGGCTTTGCGAGGAAGTCGAGGAACTTCGCCACGCCGGTGTAGGTTTCTTTATCTTTACCCTGCATTACCCATAGACTGGCTCCGCCGATAATGGCGTTTTGTGGCGCATCTTTCGCATCGGCATCGTAAGGCATCATGCCTACGCCATAGTTAAATTTGGCGTACTCGCGAATGTTGGCGAGAGAACCGGAAGAGGCGGTGGTCATCGCGCAATCACCGTTATAGAACTTCTCGGTGGATTCATCCTTACGCCCAACGTAGCTGAAATCGCCCTTCTTGTTCATCTCTTCGAGCATGGCGATGTGTTTCACCTGCTCCGGCTTGTTGAACTCAAGCACCGCGTCTGTGCCGTCAAAGCCGTTGTTTTTGCTGGCAAACGGCAAACCGTTCCAGGCGCTAAAGTTTTCCAGTTGGATCCATCCCTGCCAGCCGCTGGCGTAGCCGCACTTCATACCGGAGGCTTTCAGTTTTGCGGCATAGTCCGCCAGATCCTGCCAGGTTTTTGGCGGCTGTTCCGGGTCTAATCCTGCTTTCTTGAAGGCGTCTTTGTTGTAATAGAGAACGGGAGTCGAGCTGTTGAACGGCTGGGAGAGTAAGTGGCCGGTTTTGCTGTCGGAGTAGTAGCCTGAAACCGTCGGCACAAACTGCGACTCATCGAATTGAATCCCCGCCTCTTTAAACACGTCATACACCGGTTTAATGGCTTTCGACGCCATCATGGTGGCGGTGCCAACTTCATAAACCTGCAAAATAGCCGGAGCGTTGCCGGTACGAAATGCGGCAATCCCCGCGCTTAAATTCTGTTCGTAGTTGCCTTTATAGGTCGGTACAATTTTGTAATCCGGGTTTTCGGCGTTAAAACGTTGGGCCAGAGAATCCACCTCTTTACCCAGTTCCCCTTCCATCGAATGCCAGAACGGAATGGTCGTCACTGCCTGCGCATTTGCCATTAAAGCCAGTCCGAGCGCCAGTGCTGAAGCTGTATAACGTAACGGTTTCATTGATTATCTCTCTTGTTGTACCGAATGCGCGAATTCACGCGTTTTATGCTCGCGGAGTAACATGACATGCTCGAATTACAGAAAAATAACTATTTTGTTACATTTTTAAGATAGTAAGGTGTCAGAAAGATGACAAGGCGGTGACGGCGCGGGCGAGGGAAAATGGGAGATGGGGCACGGATAAGCGGAAAAATAGAAGGTCTGAATCAAACTCTACAGATTACTCATCGTTTCATGCCGGATGCGGCGTAAACGCCTTATCCGGCCTACAAGATCGTGCAAATTCAATATATTGCAACTCACCCAGTAGGCCTGATAAGCGCAGCGCATCAGGCAATTTTACATTTGTCACCTGTCTCAAAGGAGTCTTTTGACTCCTTATCAATCAACGTGTTATTACCCGCCTAAATACGCACTTCTCACCGCTTCATTCGCCAGCAGCGCGTCGCCGGTATCGGAGAGCACTACATGACCGTTTTCCAGCACGTAGCCGCGATCCGCCAGCTTTAGCGCCTGGTTGGCGTTCTGCTCGACAAGGAAGATGGTCATCCCCTGCTCGCGCAGTTGTTCGATGGTGTCGAAAATTTGCTGGATGATAATCGGTGCCAGCCCGAGCGATGGCTCATCAAGCAACAACAAACGCGGGTTGCTCATCAGCGCGCGACCAATCGCCAGCATCTGCTGTTCACCGCCAGACATAGTGCCCGCTCGCTGAACACGGCGCTCATGCAGACGTGGAAACAGTTCATAGACCCACTTTATGCGCTCCTGGAACTGGTCGCGTTCGGCAAAAAAGCCGCCCATCGCCAGGTTCTCTTCCACCGTCATCCGCGAGAAGACACGACGCCCTTCCGGGACAATCGCTACCGCTTCGCGCATGATTTTCGCCGTCTGCCAGTCGGTAATGTCTTTATCATCAAACACAATTCGCCCGCTGGTGGCGCGCGGATCGCCGCATAACGTGCCGAGCAAGGTGGTTTTCCCCGCCCCGTTCGCGCCAATGAGGGTGACAATCTCGCCCTGATTGATATGCAGGCTCACCTCATGCAGCGCCTGGATTTTGCCGTAGTGGGCGCTGACTTTGTCAAAGGACAACATGACTTTTTCCATCTTATGCCTCACCTAAATAGGCACGGATCACATCCGGGTTATTACGGATCTGCTCCGGTGTACCGTTTGCCAGCGGCGTCCCCTGATTGACCACGTAAATTCTGTCTGAAATCCCCATCACCAGCTTCATATCATGTTCAATCAACAAGATAGTGGTGTTGTGATGGTTACGCAGTTCGGCAATCAGCTCATCCAGCTCTTTCGTCTCTTTCGGGTTAAGACCTGCTGCCGGTTCGTCGAGCATTAAAATCTCCGGCTGCGTCACCATACAGCGGGCAATCTCCAGACGACGCTGGTCACCATAGGCCAGGTTACTCGCCTGACGGTTGGCATGTTCCAACAAACCAATGCGCTCAAGCCAGGTAGCGGCGCGGTCGAGCGCTTCGCTCTGGGCGCGACGGAAAGAGGGGGTTTTCAACAGGCCGGAGAACAGCCCAGTTTTCAGTTGCTGATGCTGTGCCACCAGCAGGTTTTCAATCACCGTCATTTCACGGAACAGACGTACATGCTGGAAGGTGCGCACCACGCCCATGCGGGCAATTTGCTGCCCCGGTAAACCTTCCAGGTGCTGATCGCGCAGTAAAATGGTACCGCCGGTGGGTTTATAGAATCCGGTCAGGCAGTTGAAGACCGTGGTTTTTCCGGCACCGTTAGGGCCGATTAACGAGACGATCTCCTGCGGGTACAGTTCAAGATTGACGTTGTTCACCGCCAGCAGGCCGCCGAAGCGCATCATCAGGCCGTTAACAGATAATAATGGCTGACTCATGCCTGCTCTCCTTTTGCTGCGCCGTTTTTCAGCTTGAGTTGCGGGCGCGTCATGGGCAGCAAGCCCTGCGGACGCCAGATCATCATCAGCACCATCAAACCACCGAGCATTAACATGCTGTATTCGTTGAAATCACGCATCAACTCGCGCGATACCACCAGCAAAACAGCCGCCAGAATCACTGCAAATTGCGAGCCCATACCGCCGAGCACCACTATCGCCAGCACAAACGCCGATTCGGCAAAAGTGAAGGATTCAGGGCTGACAAAGCCCTGGCGCGCAGCAAACAACGTTCCGGCAAAACCGGCAAACGCAGCGCTGATGGTAAAGGCAGTCAGCTTGATACGACGCGGGCTTAAGCCCAGCGAACGACAAGCGATTTCATCTTCACGCAACGCTTCCCACGCACGCCCCAGCGGCATCCGCAGCAGGCGGTTAATGACAAACAGGCTTAACACCACCAGCAGCAACGCCACCAGGTAGAGGAAGATGACGCGATCGGAGGGATCGTATTTCAGGCCAAAGAAATTGCTGAACGTGTCCCAGCCGCCTTCGCGGGCGGTACGGCTGAACTCGAGTCCGAAGAGCGTCGGTTTCGGAATCTGACTGATACCGTTCGGTCCGCCGGTAATTTCGGTGTTATTGAGCAGCAATATGCGCACAATTTCGCCGAACCCGAGGGTAACGATCGCCAGATAGTCACCGCGCAGACGCAGCACCGGAAAACCGAGCAGGAAGCCCGCCGCCGCCGCCATCAACCCGGCAATCGGCAGACAGGTCCAGAAGCCCAGACCGTAATAGTGATTGAGCAGCGCAAAAGTGTAAGCGCCGATGGCGTAAAAGCCGCCGTATCCCAGCACCAGCAGACCAGAAAGACCAACAACCACGTTCAGCCCGAGACCGAGAATAATGTAGATCATGGTCAGAGTGGCGATATCCACCGTCCCACGCGACACCATAAACGGCCACGCCACCGCAAGCACCAGCAGCGCCACGAGGAACAGTTTCTGCTTCACCGTGGAGCCATCAATCGCGGGCAGAATAAACTTCGGCCCGGAAACGCTTTTTAGCCCTTTCTGGAAAGCAGGTCGCAAAAGCTGGAAGAAAAAGACCACCGCAGTGCCGATAAACACCCACTGCCAACGGATGTCTGAAGCCGTGTCGACCACCAGTTTGGTGCCATCCAGCTCCAGTTGCACGCCCATAAAGACGCCCGCCAGCACAAAGAACATAGCGGCAGAGAGCAGCGCCATTGCAATATGCATCGGTTTCATACTTTCTCTACCTCCGGGCGACCCAGAATACCGGTCGGCATCACCAGCAGCACCAGGATCAGCAGGGCGAATGAGACCACATCTTTATATTCCGTACTCAGATAGGCAGAAGAGAGCGCCTCCGCAATCCCCAGGATCAGCCCGCCAATCATCGCCCCCGGAATGCTGCCAATCCCACCGAGCACCGCAGCGGTAAAGGCTTTCATCCCGGCCATAAAGCCGATGTAAGGGTTAATTACGCCGTAGAACTGACCGAGCAGCACGCCCGCCACTGCCGCCATCGCCGCGCCAATCACAAAGGTCAGCGCAATCACCCGATCGGTGTTGATGCCAAGCAGGCTCGCCATTTTCAGATCTTCCGCGCAGGCACGGCAGGCTCGCCCCATACGGGAATAGCGAATGAAAATCGTCAGTGCCAGCATGGCGAGGAAGGTGACAATCCAGATAACCGCCTGCATGGTAGTAATAGAGGCAGAGAAGTTTTCGCTATGACCCACTACCCACTGACCGTTAAACAGGCTGGGCAGCGCCACGTCGCGCGAACCTTCGGTCAGGCTAACGTAGTTTTGCAGGAAGATAGACATACCGATTGCCGAGATGAGTGCAATCAGGCGCTTAGAGTTGCGCACCGGGCGATAGGCTACCCGTTCGATACTCCAGCCGTAGGCGCTGGCAATGACGATTGCGCCGACGAATCCCGCCACCACCAGCAGCCAGCCGGTATCAATGCCCAGCATCATCAGTGCGGCGATGATCATAAAGGAGACGTAGCTGCCAATCATGTAAACCTCGCCGTGGGCGAAGTTGATCATGCCGATAATGCCGTAAACCATGGTGTAGCCGATGGCTATCAGCGCGTAGGTACTGCCCAGCGTGACGCCGTTAAACATCTGCTGCAAGAAATACAAAAACTGCTCAGACATAAGGTAACCTTTCTAAACCCGCCCGTTTTTCACGAACGGTGGGATGATCACTTGGCTGCCGTGGATGAACCGTCGGCATGCCACTGGAAGACACCAAAATCGAATCCCTTAAGATCGCCTTTTTCATCCCAGTTCAGCGGCCCAATTACGGTGTTTGCACCGTTAGCTTCTAAATCTTTCACCAGCGCCAGCGGCTCATCGCTGCCGGTACGTTCAAGGGCAGTTGCCAGAGATTGCACCGCCGCGTAGGTGATCCAGACATAGGGCCCGGACGGATCTTTCTTGTCGGCTTTCAGCGCATCAACGATGCCCTGGTTTGTCGGATCCTGGTCATAGCGTTTTGGCATGGTGACCAACATGCCTTCAGCGGCATCACCGGCAATGTTCGACAGCGACGCATTACCGACACCTTCCGGCCCCATAAACTGGGTTTTCAGGCCAACGGAACGGGCCTGGCGCAGCATCTGCCCCATTTCCGGGTAGTAACCGCCGTAGTAAACGAAGTCGATGTTTTCTTTTTTCAGGCGGGCGATCAGCGCGGAGAAATCTTTCTCTCCAGCGGTAATGCCGTCGAAGAAGACGACGTTGGCGTTAGCCGCTTTCAGCCCGTCCTGCACCGAACGTGCCAGCCCTTCGCCATACTGTTGTTTGTCGTGAATGATGGCGATGCGCTGGGGCTTCACCGTCTCAAGAATGTATTTTGCCGCCGTTGGCCCCTGGGAAGAGTCCAGCCCGGCAGTACGCATGATGTATTGATAACCGCGTTGGGTCAGCTCCGGATTGGTCGCTCCCGGCGAGATCATCAGAATACCTTCGTCTTCATAGATATCTGATGCAGGTTGGGTAGAGGAGGAACACAGATGACCAATAACATATTTAATGCCGTCGTTAACGATTTTGTTGGCGACCGCAACGGCTTGTTTCGGGTCGCAGGCGTCGTCATATTCCACGCCAACCAGTTTATCGCCCTTAATTCCCCCTTTGGCATTAATGTCTTTAATTGCCTGACGCGCGCCGTTAAATTCCATATCGCCCCACTGGGCAATCGGGCCGGACATCGCGCCGACAACGGCGACTTTAATATCGTCAGCCATAGCGGTGTGTGAAATTGTCAGTGCAATCATCCCTGCGATGATAGTTTTCGCATTCCGTTTCATAGTCAAAAATCCCCATTCGTGATGTTGTGTTGCTTTGTTTTTATGTGTTAACAAATCAGACTGTTCTTTTTTTATACTGCACTGTTTTTACCTGTCTGATTAAGGGTTTAGCGCAGTATTTTGTGATGATAGCGATTAAAATCCCTATTTTTCAGTCGATTAAGAACAGATAATATTCTGAATTTATTGATAGATAAACAGAAAAAAGTGCCTTTGTCAGCATAAAATAACGGCACAAAGGGCGGAATAATTCACTACCATTCAGGGGATTATGCTGGGTATTTTTCATTCTCTAATGTTTTAACTTTGTAATTATTGCTGTTAAAAAATTAATCACCTGCCAAAAGAATTAAAAAAGAGAAAGCCTCCGATTAAATTATTTCGCTACACTGGTTCCACTTTTGTGATTTACACGGGTTACCCATGAAGCTGACCATCATTCGATTAGAAAACTTTAGCGACCAGGACCGGATTGACCTGCAAAAGATCTGGCCGGAGTATTCCCCTTCCTCTTTACAGGTTGACGATAACCACCGTATCTACGCCGCGCGTTTTAACGAGCGCCTTCTCGCGGCCGTGCGGGTAACCTTAAGCGGCACCGAGGGGGCACTGGATTCCCTGCGTGTGAGGGAAGTCACCCGCCGTCGCGGTGTGGGGCAATATCTGCTGGAAGAGGTTTTGCGTAACAATCCTGGCGTTTCATGTTGGTGGATGGCGGATGCTGGCGTGGAAGATCGCGGCGTGATGACGGCGTTTATGCGAGCACTGGGATTTACGGCACAACAGGGTGGCTGGGAGAAGCGTTAATCGTCAAGTTTGATTTCACAAGTGATATTGCCTGATGCGCTACGCTTATCAGGCCTACAATGTGTGCTGCAATTTACTGATTTCTTTGAATCTTGTAGGCCGGATAAGGCGTTTACGCCGCATCCGGCATGAAGCAACGTACTCGATATTAGCAATTTGGCGGCAACCCAAAGTTGCCGATTAATGATTACTTCGCATCAGTCGCCGTGCCGTTGGCGTGCCAGTCAAACACACCGAACTCAAAGCCTTTCAGATCGCCTTTCTCATCCCAGGTCAGCGGCCCCATCACCGTATCAACCGAGTTCGCTTTCAGGTATTTAGCGATCTCCGCCGGATCGTCAGACTGATTCAGGCCCGCTTGCAAAGATTGCAGCGCGGCGTAGGTGGTCCAGACGAACGCGCCGCTTGGGTCCTGTTTTTTCGCTTTGATCGCGTCAACAATCGGTTTGTTCGCCGGAACCTGATCGTAGTTCTTCGGCTTGGTCACCAGCAGCCCTTCCGCTGATTCGCCCGCAATGTTAGACAGCGAGACGTTAGCCACGCCTTCTGGCCCCATAAACTGAGTTTTCAGCCCTGCCGCGCGTGCCTGACGCAGGATTTGCCCCATTTCCGGGTGATAACCGCCGTAGTAAACGAAATCGATATTCTCTTTCTTCAAACGCGCCACCAGGGTAGAGAAATCTTTTTCCCCGGCGGTGATGCCATCAAAGAACACCACGTTAGCATTGCCTTTCTTCAGGCCGTCCTGCACTGCACGCGCCAGACCTTCGCCGTACTGCTGTTTGTCGTGAACGATAGCAATGCGTTGCGGTTTCACTTTCTCAAGTATATATTTCGCCGCCGTCGGCCCCTGGTCTGAGTCCAGGCCGGTGGTGCGCAGGATCAGCTGATAGCCACGGGCGGTCAGCTCTGGTGCGGTTGCCGCTGGGGTGATCATTAAAATGCCTTCGTCTTCGTAGATGTCAGACGCTGGCTGCGTTGATGAAGAGCAGAGGTGACCAATCACGTATTTAATGCCGTCGTTAACGACTTTGTTCGCCACCGCAACCGCCTGTTTCGGGTCACAGGCATCGTCATATTTTACGATTTGCAGTTTGTTGCCTTTGATACCACCTTTAGCATTGATATCCGCAACCGCCTGCTCTGCGCCAGTAAACTCCTGGTCACCGTACTGCGCCACCGGACCGGACATTGCGCCTACGACGGCGACTTTAATATCTTCTGCCAGAGCCATATTGCTGAATGCCAGCGCGATACATCCTGCCAGTAACGCTTTACCCTTTATGTTCATCCTGAGAATCCCCACTCTTCTGGTTATTACGTGTGTTGTGATGTTGTTGTGCAGCACTTTATTTCGTTTTATACGTAGCTACCCGTGCTTTAGCAGCATACTCTGCTAAAACATACCCCATTTTTATGATATTGGAATAGCTATTTTGACAGTTTATTAACAATCTGCGGGACAGTTGGCTTTTTCTACAAGAAGAAATTCACCTAAACAAGCGTTGGGGTAAAAATAGCCTGGTACATCAAATGATGATGCCATCACGCATACCTCAAACCTGAGCACGATAAAGCTTACCGAGCAAAATACATCACAATTCCCGTAATCAAATAAACAAAGTAATGGCAATAAACATTGCTGATAACTAGCCTGTACTCAGTTTTGGAATGGACCTCCCTTGAGCATTTTTCCTGATATGTTGTCTGGTTTCAAATATTCCTCATACCCCCCAAATGTTGCTCTATAGCATTTAATCTATTAGTAGAAACGGCTATAGCTCAATTGTGTTTTTCCAGATTGAGCATATCCCTTTTCCCATCCTGAAATTTAAAACAAGCATTAAATATATATAATTAGCATAAAGTCTATCTTCTTTAAGCGTAATACGTCCTCTTTTTATATATAATTCTTATAAATCATAAGTGTTGATTTATTTACTCGACGTATTTTTGGTTCACTGGAATATATTCATTAAATAAATATAAAAGTATTCAATTATCATTAATTATGATGAACAGCACATCATAAGCCCTGTTTTTTATTACAAACAATTTATTAGCAATTTTAGCTAATGCTATCAACTGTGATCTTGCTAACATTATCGCCAAATAAAAACAATATAATCAAAGGCCAAAGGTTACCTTGCTGAAAGCTAAAAACATTCATGTGTTGAATATTATTTATTATCTATCCTCTGTACATATTAAAAGGAATTTATCATTTGAACCAGTTCAATATTATAATTCTGACACACGGTGAGGCAGGGAATGCTTTACTCGCCAGTAGCGAAATGATTGTAGGTAAAACACCGCATACTACAGCTATTTCTCTGATGCCGGGAATGTCACCTGAAGCACTTATGCAACAAGTAAAAACCATACTCAATCCTGATGTAGAAACAATCATATTTACGGATATTTATGGCGGCACACCTTCAAATATCGCCTACCTTCTTTCACGAGAATTTCCCATTCGCTGCATCAGCGGTGTCAATCTGGCAATGTTAATTGAAGCCAACATGTTACAGGATTCTGACGAAGAACAGTCCTTTGATGAATATATTCAGCATATACATGATGCTGGTAAAGAGATGATTCAAACTTATTGTTTTAATAAAGGATGATAAACTATGAGTATAGTACATGCCCGTATTGATTACCGTTTAATTCATGGACAAGTCATAACAAAATGGCTAAAAAGGAGTGATGCAAATAAAATAATTGTTATTGATGATCCCTTGTCACGCAATCCTTTCCTGGCTGAAGTCTATAAGATGGCAGCGCCAAGTGGTGTTGAAGTCATAATGACCTCCATTGAAGATACGTTACAACGCTGGAACAGCAATAGTTTCTATGAAGGTAAATTACTAATTCTTTTCAAATCGATCGATTCTGCATTAAAAACTATACAAGGTGGTTTGATGTTAGAGGAATTACAAGTCGGTGGTGTTGAAAATACTCCGGGAAGAAAAATTGTCTTTAACCAAATATCACTCAACCACGAAGATGCCGACAAACTTCAAATCATCGAAGATAAGAATATCAAAGTTTATTTCCAAACTATTCCTGAAGAAGATCCTGCCAGCCTACAAAAAATCAAAAATAAGTTACCTTAATTAAGGAGAGGAGCTTATGTCTATTTTTACAGCAGCAATGATTGCCCTGGTATATTGGATATCCCAAGCAAAAGTATGGTACGGCTTTTCTATTATGCGTATGCCATTATCGATAGCACCTATTATGGGACTCATCTTTAATGATATGCCAACTGCTTTATCTGTTGGGGCCACCTTACAGATGATCTATATCGGGAGTATTGCCCCGGGAGGAAATCCTCCTGCAGATGAAGGTCTAGCCTCGTGTATAGCAATTCCAATTGCACTTACCGCAGGTATTAAACCAGAAATTGCTATCTCTTTGGCTATTCCACTGGGATTGCTCGGCGTTGTTCTGGAAAACGTACGTAAAACACTGAATACCACATTTATCCACATGGCTGATCGCTACGCAGAAAAAGGTGATATAAAAGGCATCCAACGCGCAGCCACAATATATCCTCTCCTGTTAGCCTTTCCGATGCGTTTTGTACCGGTATTCATCGCCTGCCTGTATGGCCCGGATGCCATTGCCTCTTTTGTAAACCTGCTTCCCGCCTGGTCGACGAATGGCCTGGCAATTGCCGGTAATATTCTGCCTGCACTCGGTTTTGCGATAACCATAATTGTTATCGGTAAGAAACAATACATCCCTCTGTTCATTATTGGCTTTTTCCTCGTGACCTATTCAGGCTTGAATACCATTGGCATCTCTATTTTTGGACTCTGTGCCGTCCTCTTATATATGCAGTCACAAAATACAAAAGGAACTAAAAATGGATAATATAATTGAGTCAGGATACTCAGAATCCTCCCCTATTACGAAAAGAGACGTTCAGATTGTTTGGCTAAAATGGCACGCGTTCTCTGAAACATCATTGAACTTTGAACGTTTACAAGCACTGGCATTTTGCAATGCAATGACAGGCGTATTGGCGAAGCTATACCCAGATGAAAAAGATCTCGCCAAAGCCTTACAGCGCCATTTAACCATGTTCAACACACAGGCTAACTGGGGCTCGGTTATCGCTGGTATTAGTATTGCACTGGAGGAAAAAGCCGCCCAGGAATCAGAAGAACAACGTGAATCAACAACACAACTTGTTACGGGTTTAAAAACTGGTCTTATGGGGCCTGTATCGGGTATTGGTGACACGTTAGACTTTGGTACATTGCGTCCCATTGTTATTGGTGTCTGTATCCCGTTTGTTATTCAGGGATATGTTATTGCTGCACTTCTCCCCCTGATTTACCAGGTTAGTTATATGTTCTTCGCCAGTCGATTTGCTCTTAATATCGGCTATAAAAAAGGGAAAGAGTCAATTCTGGAAATCTTGCATTCCGGGAGCATACATCGAATTATCGAAGGTGCTGGAATGTTCGGGCTGTTGATGATGGGGGCGCTTTCAGCAACGTATGTAAAAATTAAGACGCCATTGCATATTACAACCGGCGGTGGCAATACCATTGTCTTACAGGATATGCTAGATAAAATTGTCCCTAACATGTTGCCACTTATTGCCGTGTTGGGTATTTATTTTTACATACAAAAATGTGGCCCTCATTTCTTACGTATTCTGGTCACTATTCTTGTTTTGAGTCTTGCATTTTCTTTCTTTGGCCTTTTATAAAATGAAAAAGATAATTATCACTCCCCGGCCTTTTGTGGGTAAAGGCAAGGTCTATATTGATAAGTTAAAATCCGCAGGTTATCAAGTTGAATGTAATAACAGTGGAGGTCGATATAGCAAGGAAGAACTCATCGAGAAAATTAAAGACGCGAATGCCATTATCACCGGAAACGATCCTCTGAGCAGAGAAGTTATTGATCAGGCAAAAAACCTGAAGGTTATTTCAAAATATGGCGTAGGGTTAGATAACATAGATGTCGATTACGCAAATAGTAAAGACATCGTGGTACATAAAGCTCTTAATGCTAACTCTATTTCTGTTGCAGAAATGACCATTCTGATGATGCTCTCCAGTTCCCGAAAATATGTTGAAATCGAGAGTCAGGCAAGAAATGGTAAGGACATCAGGCTTGTCGGGTATGAGCTATATCAAAAAAATCTGGGATTAATTGGACTTGGTGCAATTGGTCAACATGTTGCTCATATTGCTCATTCTATGGGAATGACGATTACTGCTCATGATCCTCATATTGATAAAAGCAAGGTTCCATCCTATATAGAACTTAAATCACCTGATGAAATATATCAGTACAGCGATGTAATTTCTCTGCATTTACCTTTACTGGACAGTACTCGCAATATAATTAACGACTCTGTATTTGAGAAAATGAAATCTTCGGCTATTTTAATCAATACAGCCAGGGGTGGATTGGTCGATGAGAAAAGTTTATATACCGCACTTAGCAATCAGAAAATTGCTTTTGCCAGTGAAGATATTGAACTGAGAGAACGTTCAAAAGAACTCACCGAACTTAAAAATTATTCTATTACCCCTCATGCCGCTTCATTTACCGATGAGGCCGACCATAACACAATGCAAATTTCTATTAAAAACGTATTACAGGAACTGGAGAAAGAGTAATGAAAGAGCTCAAAGGGATTATTACCGCAATGGTAACGCCTTTCGATGAAACGGAAAAAATGGATATCACTGCGGCGAAAAAAATGGCGCGCTGGTTAGTAGATAATGGTGTTCATGGTTTATTCATTTGCGGAACTAATGGTGAATTCCATTTGCTTTCCGATGACGAAAAAGTTGAGTTAACAAAAGCCGTCGTTGAAGAGGTCGGTAATGAAGTTACCATTTGTGCAGGTGCTGGGTGCTGCAGCACAAAACAAACCATCGAATTGACTAAACGGTTAGTTGATGCGGGTGCCGATTATATTTCTGTTGTCACGCCGTACTATCTGGTACCAAATCAGGAAGATTTATACCGTCACTATTACGATATTGCCTTTAGCACAACAGCCCCCATCATTCTCTATAACCTGCCGGGCCAGACAGGATTAAGCATCGAATACGAAACGGCAAATCGTTTAGCCGATATCAAAAATATCGTAGCGATAAAAGACAGTAGCGGTAAATTCGAAGTCCAGAAACAGTATCTGGAAATCGCTAAACATAAAAACTTTAAGGTATTAAACGGCTCTGACTCGTTAATGCTGGATGCATTTAAAGAAGGTTCTGTGGCTGCTGTCGCTGCAACGTCGAATGTTCTGCCTACGATTGAAGTCGATTTATATAATTACTTCATGGCCGGTGAAATGGAGAAGGCGCAGGAAGAGCGTAATAAAATGGATGCACTGCGCATGACGATCAAGAAAATGACCGCGCCTGCAGTAATGAAGGAAGCATTAAACCTGATGGGTGTGAAGGCAGGTATTACACGTAGACCAATTCATATGCCAAACGACGCGATCGTTGAAGACATCAAGGAAATGTTGAAAGGCTATAATTTCCTGTAAAGGACAAATGCCGGATGTATCTCTTGTCCTACAAGATAGCGTAAACAAAAACCCCCGGACTCAAATCCAGGGGTTATCTGTGGCAACTTAACGCGCTGCGCGATTACGCTTCAATAGCAGCGCGAAGTTTTTTCATCGCGTTCTTTTCCAGCTGGCGCACACGCTCAGCGGAAACACCGTAACGGTCAGCCAGTTCCTGCAACGTGGACTTATTGTCTTCGTCCAGCCAGCGCGCGCGGATGATATCCTGGCTACGCTCGTCCAGACCTTGCATCGCGTCGGTCAGACGGTTTGCTGCCTGCTCTTCCCAGTTATCATCTTCAATGCCGTCGGCAAAGTTAGATGATTTATCCTGCAGATAGAGCACCGGAGCCATCGGCTGGCTGTCGGAATCGTCGTCGGAAGACAGGTCAAAGGTCATGTCCTGTGCTGCCATACGTGATTCCATCTCACGTACGTCTTTACTGGTTACGCCCAGTTCACGGGCCACCATTTCGACTTCATCCTGGTTAAACCAGCCCAGACGCTGCTTGGTTTTACGCAGGTTAAAGAACAGTTTGCGCTGCGCTTTGGTGGTCGCAACTTTGACGATACGCCAGTTACGCAGAACGTATTCGTGGATCTCTGCTTTGATCCAGTGGACGGCGAAGGAGACCAGGCGCACACCCACTTCCGGGTTAAAACGGCGCACTGCTTTCATCAGGCCGATGTTACCTTCCTGAATCAAATCCGCCTGTGGCAGGCCATAGCCCGCATAATTACGAGCAATATGAACAACAAACCGCAGGTGAGACAGGATCAGCGTTTTAGCTGCTTCCAGATCGCCATGGTAATGCAGCTTTTCAGCCAGCGCCCGCTCCTCGTCAGCCGACAACATCGGCCACGCGTTAGCTGCCCGGATGTAGGAATCCAGGTTGCCAACTGGGGCTAAAGCTAAACTTTGCATTTTGTCAGTCATTCAAATCCTCTCAATCGATATCTTCTGGCGCTTTAGTGGTAGCAACAACTGTGCCAGAGCTTAAGAGCAACGAGGTTATCATTCACTGTTTTATCAGACCGTGATTTTATCCACAAGTTCAATGCAAGCTTGTGAATAAATTACGCACAAAATGTGACATAGAGATGAAATACCGGGAAGAGACAACGGGGTCTCTTTCCCTGCTACGGAACCCATTGCAGGGAAAGAGTATAACACGCTTTTATTATTCCGGCGTAAAGTGGCGTAAATGTTGTACCGTGGCAAGCCACGCTGCCACCCAACCAATCATCGAGCATACCAGCAGCAATAGCAGGCATTCATCGAACGATAAGCCATTGATATCAAACTTCGTTCCGAAAACCTGTGCCACTTCTGCAACCGCCGATGACAAACGCAGTACCAGAATTTCTGACAAAATTAGTGACAACAATGCGCCAGAAAATCCCAGCAATGCGCCACCGTACAGGAACGGACGCAGGATGAAACCATCCGTCGCACCAATCAGTTTCTGCACGTTAATGGAGTCACGGCGAGCAAAGATACTCAGGCGCACACTGTTACCGATGACGAGGAACACTGCCGCCACCATCAACACGCCGATCATCGCGGAAACGCGCCCGACCAGCCCGGTTAACGCCGCCAGACGGGCAAACCAGCTGTCATCCATCCGCACTTCGTCAATGCCGTTGATCTGGGTGATACGATCACGCAGCGTATTCAGTGATTCCGTCCCCTGAAAATCGAGTTTCGGGATCACCACCGCCACTGCCGGAAGCGGGTTTTCTTCCAGCATATCCAGCGCACCACCAAAACCAGACCAGTTACGGAACTCGCCCAGTGCGTCTTCACGAGAAAGATAATTCACTTTCTCTACGCCTTGCTCGGCCTGTAACTGTGCCACCACACCCGCAGCGGCGTCATCATCCAGCGTTTTTTGCAGATAAACAGTGATTTGCGGTGACGGATAATACTGCGTCGCCGCCTGGTTAACGTTTTTGTACACCATATAACAGACGCTGGGCAGCGTCAGGGAGATGGCGATAACCATCACCGTTAAAAACGTGGCGAACGGTTTGCTTTTCAGATCCTGCAATGCGCCGTGGAAGGCATAGCGCACCTGTTCGTTGAAAACGTTGGTTTTGCGATTTACCGGTTTTGGCGAGGATTTCGCCCGTTTTGGCGCGTTACGACCGCCGTCGCCAGAGCCGCCGACCGATTTACGGAAGCGATCCAGACGCCCGCCAAACTGCCGAATATGATTGATTGCATCGCGCTTATTCATGGCCCACGCCTCCATGCAAGTGACCATCGCTCAGGGTGAGCATGCGATAGGAACGCCGCGAGATCAGGTTGATGTCGTGCGTTGCCATCAATACGGTTACCCCAACGCGGTTAAACTCTTCAAACAGACGTAAAATGCCTTCCGACAACGCGTCGTCCAGGTTACCGGTCGGTTCATCCGCCAGCAGTACCGCGGGCTTGTTCACCACCGCGCGGGCAATGCCAACACGCTGTTGTTCACCGCCGGAAAGCTGAATAGGGAAGTTCTTCGCTTTGTCCAGTAGCCCGACTTTATCCAGCGCCGCCGACACCCGGCGACGAATGTCATCACCGCTGGCACCGGCGATAATCAGCGGGATCGCCACGTTATCATAGACAGTACGGTCCATCAGTAGATGGTGATCCTGGAAAATCATGCCAATCTGGCGGCGCAGAAACGGAACTTCACGGTTTTTCAGACGCGTGATGTCATGGCCGCTAAACCAGATTTTCCCGGCGCTGGGCCGCTCAATCCCACAGATCAGCTTCAGGAGGGTACTTTTCCCTGCGCCGGAATGACCGGTCAGAAACGCCATCTCACCCGGCTGCATATGGAACGTAACGCCCTGCAGCGCCTGTCTCCCACCGAGATAAGCCTTGCTGACATGTTCAAAGCGAATCATTGTTAATCCTCTCGGGCAAAAAGTGCCTCTATAAAGTCGTCCGCCTTAAACGGACGCAAATCCTCAATACGTTCGCCGACACCAATGTAGCGGATAGGGATACCAAACTGGTCAGCCACCGAGAAAATTACCCCGCCTTTCGCCGTGCCGTCCAGTTTCGTTAGCGTGATGCCGGTTAAGCCAACGGCTTCGTGGAACAGTTTGGCCTGGCTTACCCCATTCTGCCCGGTGCTGGCATCAATAGTCAGCATAACTTCATGCGGAGCTTCAACGTCGAGTTTCTTCATCACGCGGACGATTTTCTTCAACTCTTCCATCAGGTGCGATTTGTTCTGCAGGCGTCCGGCGGTATCGGCAATCAGGACGTCGATGTTACGCGCTTTAGCGGCCTGAATGGCGTCGAAGATAACAGAAGCGGAATCCGCACCGGTATGCTGGGCAATCACCGGAATATTGTTGCGCTGCCCCCAGACCTGAAGCTGTTCAACCGCTGCCGCACGGAAAGTATCGCCTGCCGCCAGCATCACCGATTTACCCTGCTGCTCAAACTGACGCGCCAGCTTACCAATCGTCGTGGTTTTACCCACACCGTTGACGCCCACCATCAGGATCACGAACGGCGTTTTACCTTCAACATTCAGCGGCTCATCGACTTTCGCCAGAATCTCGCCCATCTCTTCTTTCAGCAGGCCATAGAGCGCCTCGGCATCACGAAGCTGCTTGCGGGATGCGCCTTCCGTCAGATTGGTGATAATTTTACGAGTGGTTTCCACGCCCACATCGGCGATCAACAGCTGTTCTTCCAGCTCTTCAAACAGATCATCGTCGATTTTTTTACCGCGGAACAGGCTGATAAATCCGGAACCGAGATTTTCTTTGGTTTTTAACAGGCTGCGTTTCAGGCGCGCGAAGAAACCTTCTTTGGTCGGTTTTTCCTGCTCCTGAGCGATTTCTTCCACCGGCTGCTCTTCTTCTGCCGGAGAAACCACCATTACCGCCTCTTCTGCCACTTCGGCAGCCAGCGCCTGTGCCTCCGGCTCTTCGTCGGTGATTTCTTCTTTAGCCGCTTCTTCTTCCGCCGCTTCGACAATCTCTACGGTTTCCGCTTCGGCCTGCCACTCTTCTGGCGAAACCGCTTCGGCGTTGACGTCTTCCGGCAACGGCAGTTCTTCACGTTCGATAGCCACTGGCTCCGGCGTTTCTTCTACGACCGATTCCGGCTGTGCAACGACTTCCGCTTCAGGCTGCGCTTTTTCACTTTCAGCAACCTGTTCAGTAACTTCCACAACGTTGGCAGCAAAAGTTTCCGCCTCGGCTTCAGTATGCGCCTGCGGCTGCTCTTCAACGGCGTGTTCAGAAGCCTTCACAGGCTCTTGCGCCTGAACGATTTCTTCTACAACTGGTTGTTCATTCTGAACTTCTGTCTCTTTTTCCGGGGTCTGCTCTTTTTGACCAAAGCCCAGCCAGGAAAAAAAGCCACGTTTTTTTTCTTTCGCCATTTGCGACTACACTCCTCGCTGTTGCTTCATGGCACAGCGTTAACGCTATGTACATAGCAGCTAAAAAAATGATGAAATAGTCTATCACTTAACTTAATTCACATCACCGCCTGCAAGTATGTGTTATCTGGCGGATTGAGCAATTTATCATGAAAAAACCGAATCATTCCGGCAGCGGCCAAATCCGCATTATTGGCGGGCAGTGGCGAGGCCGTAAACTCCCGGTTCCTGATAGTCCAGGTCTGCGCCCCACCACCGACCGCGTACGCGAAACGTTGTTTAACTGGCTGGCTCCGGTCATTGTTGACGCCCAATGTCTGGATTGCTTCGCCGGGAGCGGCGCGCTGGGGCTGGAAGCGTTATCGCGCTACGCTGCGGGGGCCACGTTGATTGAGATGGATCGTGCGGTTTCTCAGCAGTTAATTAAGAATCTGGCGACACTAAAAGCAGGCAATGCACGCGTGGTGAACAGCAACGCGATGTCATTCCTGGCGCAAAAAGGCACACCGCATAATATCGTGTTTGTCGATCCACCGTTCCGCCGTGGCTTGTTAGAAGAGACGATAAATTTACTGGAAGATAACGGCTGGCTGGCTGACGAAGCCCTGATTTATGTCGAAAGCGAAGTCGAAAACGGTCTGCCCACTGTTCCGGCAAACTGGTCATTACATCGGGAAAAAGTGGCGGGTCAGGTGGCTTATCGGCTGTATCAACGCGAAGCACAAGGAGAAAGTGATGCTGATTAATATTGGTCGTTTGTTAATGCTCTGTGTTTGGGGATTTTTAATCCTCAACCTGGTGCATCCCTTCCCACGCCCGCTGAATATTTTCGTTAACGTGGCGCTGATTTTTACCGTGCTGATGCATGGTATGCAGCTGGCGCTATTGAAATCCACTTTACCGAAAGATGGCCCGCAGATGACCACCGCCGAAAAGGTGCGGATTTTCCTTTTCGGCGTGTTTGAACTGCTGGTCTGGCAGAAGAAATTTAAAGTTAAAAAATAACCTTATTGTTCGCCTACAAAGCTGACAAAGCGCGTTCCTTTATAGCTCAGCGTACCTTTATCACCCACTGTCAGGGCGTGGTACTGCTGGGCGTCGAGGCGAAACGTCTGCTCCATTCCTCCGCTTTGCGGTTTGAAGCTTGCCTCATAGCGCATACTGGTGCCTGCCGGAGTCACTTCCTGCTGGCGCGAACGGCGATCGTTAATCGGTTTTTCCCGCTTGTTGCTCACCACCACCAGCTTTTGCTGGAGCGGTGCCATATCATTATCAGCTTTTTCCCGTCGTTGTTGCATAAAACGAAACGATGCGGCGACGATGATTAAGCCAATGATAACAATAAAGAAAAGAGGTGGTTTACTCATCTTTATCCCTCATCGGAAAATGCGGAAATAAGCATACCCTGCCAGTTATGGTGTTGTCATCCGTCCACCCTCGCCACTAAACTGGAAGCAAGACCGTAGGCATTCCGCTTACGAAAAAATAACGAATTCAAGGAACTAAGATGCTTTGGTCGTTTATCGCTGTCTGTCTTTCCGCATGGCTATCTGTGGATGCATCGTATCGTGGGCCAACCTGGCAACGCTGGGTGTTTAAACCGTTAACCCTTCTTCTCCTGCTGTTGCTGGCCTGGCAAGCGCCGATGTTCGACGCCATTAGCTATCTGGTGCTGGCGGGGCTGTGTGCCTCACTGCTGGGCGATACGCTAACCCTGTTGCCACGTCAACGTCTGATGTACGCCATCGGCGCGTTTTTCCTCTCGCACCTGCTGTACACCATCTATTTCGCCAGTCAGATGACGCTCTCCTTCTTCTGGCCTCTGCCGTTGGTGCTGCTGGTTCTGGGCGCGCTGTTACTGGCGATTATCTGGACGCGTCTGGAAGAGTATCGTTGGCCTATCTGCACGTTTATCGGCATGACGCTGGTGATGGTGTGGCTGGCAGGTGAACTGTGGTTCTTCCGTCCGACCGCTCCGGCGCTCTCTGCGTTTGTCGGCGCTTCGTTGCTGTTTATCAGTAACTTTGTCTGGCTGGGTAGTCACTATCGCCGACGCTTCCGTGCGGATAACGCCATTGCCGCGGCCTGCTACTTTGCTGGTCACTTCCTCATCGTCCGCTCGCTGTATCTCTGATAAAACTTGACTCTGGAGTCGACTCCAGAGTGTATCCTTCGGTTAATGAGAAAAAACTTAACCGGAGGATGCCATGTCGACTCCTGACAATCACGGCAAGAAAGCCCCTCAATTTGCTGCGTTCAAACCGCTAACTACGGTACAGAACACCAACGACTGTTGCTGCGACGGCGCATGTTCCAGCACGCCAACTCTCTCTGAAAACGTCTCCGGCACCCGCTATAGCTGGAAAGTCAGCGGTATGGACTGCGCCGCCTGTGCGCGCAAAGTGGAAAATGCCGTGCGCCAGCTTGCAGGCGTGAATCAGGTACAGGTGTTGTTCGCCACCGAAAAACTGGTGGTGGATGCCGACAATGACATCCGGGCACAAGTTGAATCTGCGGTGCAAAAAGCGGGCTATTCCCTGCGCGATGAACAGGCCTCCGACGAACCACAAGAATCACGCCTGAAAGAGAATCTGCCGCTGATTACGCTTATCGTGATGATGGCAATCAGTTGGGGGCTGGAGCAGTTCAATCATCCGTTTGGTCAACTGGCGTTTATCGCGACCACGCTGGTTGGGCTGTACCCAATTGCTCGTCAGGCATTACGGCTGATCAAATCTGGCAGCTACTTCGCCATTGAAACCTTAATGAGCATAGCCGCTATTGGTGCACTGTTTATTGGCGCAACGGCTGAAGCTGCGATGGTGTTGCTGCTGTTTTTGATTGGTGAACGACTGGAAGGCTGGGCCGCCAGCCGCGCGCGTCAGGGCGTTAGCGCGTTAATGGCGCTGAAACCAGAAACCGCCACGCGCCTGCGTAACGGTGAGCGTGAAGAGGTGGCGATTAACAGCCTGCGCCCTGGCGATGTGATTGAAGTCGCCGCAGGTGGACGTTTGCCTGCCGACGGTAAACTGCTCTCACCGTTTGCCAGTTTTGATGAAAGCGCCCTGACCGGCGAATCCATTCCGGTGGAGCGCGCAACGGGCGATAAAGTCCCTGCTGGTGCCACCAGCGTAGACCGTCTGGTAACGCTGGAAGTGCTGTCAGAACCGGGTGCCAGCGCCATTGACCGGATTCTGAAACTGATCGAAGAAGCCGAAGAGCGTCGCGCACCCATTGAGCGGTTTATCGACCGTTTCAGCCGTATCTATACGCCCGCGATTATGGCCGTCGCTCTGCTGGTGACGCTGGTGCCACCACTGCTGTTTGCCGCCAGCTGGCAGGAGTGGATTTATAAAGGGCTGACGCTGCTGCTGATTGGCTGCCCGTGTGCGTTAGTTATCTCCACGCCCGCGGCGATTACCTCCGGGCTGGCGGCAGCAGCGCGTCGTGGGGCGTTGATTAAAGGCGGCGCGGCGCTGGAGCAGCTGGGTCGTGTTACCCAGGTGGCGTTTGATAAAACCGGTACGCTGACCGTCGGTAAACCGCGCGTTACCGCGATTCATCCGGCAACGGGTATTAGTGAATCTGAACTGCTGACACTGGCGGCGGCGGTCGAGCAAGGCGCGACGCATCCACTGGCACAGGCCATTGTGCGCGAAGCACAGGTTGCTGAACTCGCCATTCCCACCGCCCAATCACAGCGGGCGCTGGTCGGGTCTGGCATTGAAGCGCAGGTTAACGGTGAGCGCGTGTTGATATGCGCTGCCGGAAAACATCCTGCTGATGCATTTGCTGGTTTGATTAATGAACTGGAAAGCGCCGGGCAAACGGTAGTGCTGGTAGTACGTAATGATGACGTGCTGGGTGTCATTGCGTTGCAGGATACCTTGCGCGCCGATGCTGCAACTGCTATCAGTGAACTGAACGCGCTGGGTGTCAAAGGGGTGATCCTCACCGGCGATAATCCACGCGCAGCAGCGGCAATCGCCGGGGAACTGGGGCTGGAATTTAAAGCGGGCCTCTTGCCGGAAGATAAAGTTAAAGCGGTGACCGAGCTGAATCAACATGCGCCGCTGGCGATGGTCGGCGACGGTATTAACGACGCGCCAGCGATGAAAGCTGCCGCCATCGGGATTGCAATGGGCAGTGGCACGGACGTGGCCCTGGAAACCGCAGATGCAGCATTAACCCATAACCACCTGCGCGGCCTGGTGCAAATGATTGAACTGGCACGCGCCACTCACGCCAATATCCGCCAGAACATCACCATTGCGCTGGGGCTGAAAGGCGTTTTCCTCGTCACCACGCTGTTAGGGATGACCGGACTATGGCTGGCAGTGCTGGCAGATACGGGTGCGACGGTGCTGGTGACGGCGAATGCGTTACGGTTATTGCGCAGGAAATAAAGAGGCTATCAGTCTACGGTCCAACAATGCCGGATGCGGCGTGAACACCTTATCCGGCCTACACAGAGCATCGAACTCGTAGGCATGATAAGACGCGACAGCGTCGCATCAGGCATTGTGCACCGTATCGCCAGATGCAGCTTGAACGCCTTATCCGGCCTACAAACCGGTTTCAAGCAGCAACATTGAGCGCGATCGGTCCCCTCGCTCCTCTGGGGAGAGGGTTAGGGTGAGGGCAAAAGGCGGCATCGAAGCCAATCTTCCCCCATCAACCGCCTTTACGAATCAAATAACGATAAGGCAGTCCATCGGTCTCTTTCGCAACCAGTTCGTGTTCCATAAAGGTACAAAACCCAGGAATATCGCGTGTCGTCGCCGGATCGTCAGCAATAATCAGCAACGTTTCACCTGGCTGCATATTGCGCACAGTTTTGCGCACCATCATTACTGGTTCCGGGCAGCGCAGGCCAAGCGCGTCGAGTGTGTGGTCAGGGCTGGAAAAGAGATCGGTCATTTTCTTCTCATCACATAAAAAAACGGCGCTAGTTTACGCCCTGTGAGTCCGTAAGCAAACCAGGTTAACGATTGCGTGAAAATTAACCATTGCATTGTCAACGTAAAGCAGTATCATGCGGCGGCTCGAAAAAAGGGTCAGCACGTTATTATGTTAAGGTAACAGACGTGTCGTACGTATTGGGTTCCCTCACCCCAATGGTTAATCAAAAAGGTACAATATGAACGTTTTCTCGCAAACGCAACGCTATAAGGCGTTGTTCTGGTTATCGTTATTTCATCTTCTGGTGATCACCTCCAGTAACTATCTGGTTCAGCTTCCGGTCTCCATTTTTGGTTTTCATACCACCTGGGGCGCGTTTAGCTTTCCGTTTATCTTTCTCGCTACTGACCTGACCGTGCGTATTTTTGGCGCGCCGCTGGCTCGTCGCATCATCTTTGCGGTAATGATCCCCGCATTGCTGATCTCCTACGTCATCTCATCGCTGTTTTATATGGGGTCATGGCAAGGATTCGGCGCGCTCGCCCACTTCAACCTGTTTGTCGCCCGTATCGCCACCGCCAGTTTCATGGCCTACGCGCTGGGGCAGATCCTCGACGTGCACGTTTTTAACCGCCTGCGTCAGAGTCGTCACTGGTGGCTGGCACCGACAGCGTCCACACTGTTCGGTAACGTCAGCGACACGCTGGCCTTCTTCTTCATTGCCTTCTGGCGTAGCCCGGATGCCTTTATGGCTGAACACTGGATGGAAATCGCGCTGGTCGATTACTGTTTCAAAGTGTTAATCAGTATCGTTTTCTTCCTGCCAATGTATGGCGTACTACTCAATATGCTGTTGAAAAGACTGGCAGATAAATCCGAAATCAACGCTTTGCAGGCGAGTTAAAGGTTCGTTATCAGAGTTGTGATAAGATGGATGAATGAGCCGTTATGGCCGTTTATCGAAAGGAAGAAGTCAATGCGCAATCTGGTTAAATATGTCGGAATTGGCCTGCTGGTTATGGGGCTTGCGGCCTGTGATGATAAAGACACTAACGCTACGGCGCAGGGTTCGGTCGCAGAAAGTAACGCGACCGGGAATCCCGTCAACCTGCTTGATGGCAAGTTAAGTTTCTCGCTGCCAGCGGATATGACCGACCAGAGCGGTAAGCTGGGAACGCAGGCCAATAACATGCATGTCTGGTCCGACGCCACCGGGCAGAAAGCAGTCATCGTCATCATGGGCGATGATCCGAAAGAAGATCTGGCGGTGCTGGCGAAGCGTCTGGAAGATCAGCAACGTAGCCGCGATCCGCAGCTGCAAGTGGTAACCAATAAAGCCATTGAGCTGAAAGGTCACAAAATGCAGCAGTTAGACAGCATTATCTCCGCGAAAGGCCAGACGGCGTACTCTTCCGTTATTCTGGGTAACGTGGGTAATCAACTGCTAACCATGCAAATTACGCTGCCCGCTGACAATCAGCAAAAAGCACAGACCACCGCAGAAAACATCATTAATACGCTGGTTATTCAGTAAGTTTTAAGATGATGAGGCGGCCTCAGGTATTTCCACCGGGGGCCGTTTTTTTAATCGCCACGTCAGTAATAACGCGATTGCAACCAGTCCCGCCGCCGCCAGATAAATCACCGGAACGCCCGCCCAACTCATCACCAGCCCAGCCAGTGGTCCGGTCACGCCAAGCGATAAATCCATAAATACGGTGTAAGTTGCCAGCGCCGCCCCCTGATTTTGCTGCGGAACCGCTTTTACCGCCACTACGCCCAATGCAGGGAACACCAGCGAAAACCCCGCCCCCGCCAGTAAGACGCCGATTTTCGCCATCCACGGCATAGTCGCCACGCCAACCAGTAGCAGGCCGATTATCTCAACGCTAAAGCAAATCATCGCCACGTTTAAGCCGCCGATACGGTTAATGCCGTTAGGGAATAACAAACGCGTACCGACAAACGCACAGCTAAACAGCGTCAGCGCGAAAGCCGCACCGTCCCAACCTTTAGCGTCATAAAACAGCGTGATAAAGGTGGCGATAACGCCAAATCCGGCGGAAGCCAGTGCCAGCGCCATACCGTACAGCCAGACGCGCCCAAGCACCGCACGAAACGGCAGCGGTTTGCCTTTACTGGCTTTTACCGTCGGACGCGGGATCGCCAACAAAATGGCTACCAGTGCCACGCCCATAATGATTAACGCTAACGCCTGCAATCCGCCCCAGTGATAAAACACGACACCTAACGGCGCACCCATCGCCATCGCCCCGTAAGTGACAATACCGTTCCACGAAATCACCCGCCCGATATGTAGCGAACCAACCACG
This sequence comes from Escherichia coli DSM 30083 = JCM 1649 = ATCC 11775, assembly GCF_003697165.2. Lineage (GTDB taxonomy): Bacteria > Pseudomonadota > Gammaproteobacteria > Enterobacterales > Enterobacteriaceae > Escherichia > Escherichia coli. Next base: position 267,485 of record NZ_CP033092.2, on the reverse strand, counting down.
CCAACGCCCCACAGGGTCGATCCCGTTCCGGCAAAACTTTGTCCAATCCCAAGGATTACGCGCCCCAGGCACAGTAATAACAGGCTGATGACGGGCAGACTGGCGGTTAATCCTGCCGTCAGATATCCCAGACCGCTCAAAAAGCAGCCGCATAAACCGAAGACGACAATCTTTTTGGGTCCCAGCAAATCGGCGTAACGTCCGGCATGAGGACGGCTCAGCAAGGTGGCGAAATATTGCAGGCTGATAACCAATCCTGCCCAGAAAGCACTAAATCCCATTACATCATGGACATAGCCCGGTAATACAGCGAGCGGCAACCCGATGGTGAGGTAGCTGGCGAAGTTAAACATGACAATGGAGACAATGCGCAAATTCAGGCGCAATCCGTTTAGCGCGGGTTCGGCTACGGGTTCGGGCATGAGGATCACCACATTTTTACAACAGTGTTTCATTTTTACCATGTGCTGACGTGAAAAACAGCAGTAAGAATCAGAATATTGCTGGCGTGACTCCCGCTACACTTAATACAAAAAGTCACAAGGAAGCCCCAATGGAAACCCCTCAACCCGATAAAACGGGCATGCACATTCTGCTCAAGTTGGCCTCGCTGGTAGTGATCCTCGCGGGCATTCACGCAGCGGCAGATATCATTGTGCAGCTATTACTGGCGCTGTTTTTTGCCATCGTTCTCAACCCGCTCGTCACCTGGTTTATTCGTCGGGGGGTACAACGCCCCGTTGCCATTACGATTGTGGTTGTGGTGATGCTGATCGCACTCACCGCGCTGGTCGGCGTACTGGCGGCATCGTTTAACGAATTTATCTCTATGCTGCCGAGGTTTAATAAGGAGCTGACGCGCAAACTTTTTAAATTGCAGGAGATGTTGCCTTTTCTTAATTTGCATATGTCGCCGGAGCGAATACTACAGCGGATGGACTCGGAAAAAGTGGTTACCTTCACCACGGCGCTAATGACCGGGCTTTCCGGGGCAATGGCGAGCGTGCTTTTGCTGGTGATGACCGTAGTTTTTATGCTGTTTGAAGTGCGCCACGTCCCTTACAAAATGCGTTTCGCGTTGAATAATCCACAGATTCACATCGCCGGACTACACCGCGCACTTAAAGGCGTTTCGCATTATCTGGCGTTAAAGACGCTACTCAGTTTATGGACAGGCATAATCGTCTGGCTGGGGCTGGAGCTGATGGGGGTGCAGTTTGCGCTGATGTGGGCAGTACTGGCGTTTTTGCTCAACTACGTGCCCAATATCGGTGCGGTAATTTCCGCCGTACCGCCAATGATTCAGGTGCTGCTGTTTAATGGTATTTACGAATGTATTCTGGTCGGCGCATTGTTTTTAGTGGTCCATATGGTCATCGGCAATATTTTAGAACCACGGATGATGGGCCATCGCCTGGGGATGTCCACCATGGTGGTATTTCTTTCATTGTTAATTTGGGGATGGCTGCTCGGCCCGGTAGGGATGCTACTTTCGGTGCCATTAACCAGCGTGTGTAAAATCTGGATGGAAACCACCAAAGGCGGCAGCAAACTGGCGATTCTACTGGGGCCAGGCAGACCGAAAAGTCGGTTACCGGGATGAGGCGACAAGTGTTACGATACGCACTTTCATTTTCCATTAAACGTTGGCCCTGATATGTATCGGATAGTTCTGGGGAAAGTTTCGACCTTAAGCGCAGCTCCTCTGCCACCGGGTTTACGCGAGCAAGCACCGCAAGGTCCACGACGTGAACGCTGGCTGGCGGGGCGTGCATTGCTTTCGCACACGCTTTCCCCGCTACCGGAGATCATCTATGGCGAACAAGGCAAACCTGCATTCGCGCCGGAAACGCCGCTATGGTTCAACTTAAGCCATAGCGGTGACGATATCGCCCTGCTGTTGAGCGATGAAGGCGAAGTCGGCTGCGATATCGAAGTGATTCGCCCGCGCGCCAACTGGCGCTGGCTGGCGAACGCCGTATTCAGCCTTGGGGAACATGCCGAGATGGACGCCGTGCATCCTGATCAGCAACTGGAAATGTTCTGGCGCATCTGGACGCGCAAAGAAGCCATCGTTAAACAGCGTGGCGGCAGCGCCTGGCAAATCGTCAGCGTAGACAGCACCTATAACTCCTCGCTGTCAGTCAGCCATTGTCAGCTAGAAAATTTAAGCCTGGCGATCTGCACCCCTACCCCCTTTACGCTCACCGCCGACAGTGTGCAATGGATCGATTCAGTTAACTGATCCGCCCACCCGACTGCCCATCTATTGATCCAGAACAGGTAATCAGTATGACGAATACTTAAAATCGTCATACTTATTTCCGCCATCTATTTTAATCCATTGGGGTTACCATGTTCTCTACACTCCGCCGCACTCTATTTGCGCTGCTGGCTTGTGCGTCTTTTATCGTCCATGCCGCTGCACCAGATGAAATCACCACCGCCTGGCCGGTGAATGTCGGGCCACTAAACCCGCACCTTTACACGCCTAACCAAATGTTCGCCCAGAGCATGGTTTATGAACCGCTGGTGAAATATCAGGCAGACGGTTCGGTGATCCCGTGGCTGGCAAAAAGCTGGACTCATTCAGAAGATGGTAAAACCTGGACCTTCACCCTGCGTGATGACGTGAAATTCTCCAACGGCGAACCGTTTGATGCAGAGGCGGCGGCAGAAAACTTCCGTGCAGTGCTCGATAACCGTCAACGTCACGCCTGGCTGGAGCTGGCAAACCAGATTGTTGATGTCAAAGCACTCAGCAAAAACGAGCTGCAAATCACCCTGAAAAGCGCCTACTATCCTTTCCTGCAAGAACTGGCCCTGCCCCGTCCTTTCCGTTTTATCGCACCCTCGCAGTTTAAAAACCACGAAACCATGAACGGAATTAAAGCGCCGATTGGCACCGGGCCGTGGGTTTTACAGGAATCGAAACTGAATCAGTACGATGTCTTCGTCCGTAACGAAAACTACTGGGGCGAAAAGCCAGCGATTAAAAAGATCACCTTTAACGTGATCCCGGACCCGACTACCCGCGCGGTGGCGTTTGAAACTGGCGATATCGACCTGCTGTACGGAAACGAAGGGTTATTACCGCTCGATACCTTCGCCCGCTTTAGCCAGAACCCGGCTTACCACACTCAACTGTCACAGCCGATCGAAACCGTGATGCTGGCGCTCAATACCGCCAAAGCCCCCACCAACGAGCTGGCAGTACGTGAAGCTCTTAATTACGCGGTGAACAAAAAATCGCTGATTGATAACGCGTTGTATGGTACCCAGCAGGTCGCCGACACCCTGTTTGCCCCTTCTGTGCCCTACGCCAACCTCGGCCTGAAACCGCGCCAGTACGATCCGCAGAAAGCGAAAGCGTTGCTGGAAAAAGCCGGTTGGACGCTGCCTGCAGGCAAAGACATCCGCGAGAAAAATGGTCAGCCGCTGCGCATTGAACTGTCGTTCATCGGCACCGATGCGTTAAGCAAATCGATGGCGGAAATCATTCAGGCTGATATGCGCCAGATTGGCGCAGATGTCTCGCTGATTGGCGAAGAAGAGAGCAGTATCTATGCTCGTCAGCGCGACGGTCGTTTTGGCATGATTTTCCACCGCACCTGGGGCGCGCCATACGATCCACACGCCTTCCTGAGTTCAATGCGCGTACCGTCGCACGCTGACTTCCAGGCACAGCAAGGTTTAGCCGACAAGCCGCTGATTGATAAAGAGATCGGCGAAGTGCTGGCGACCCATGACGAAACGCAACGTCAGGCGCTGTATCGCGACATTCTGACCCGTCTGCATGACGAGGCGGTTTATCTGCCTATCAGTTACATCTCAATGATGGTGGTTTCAAAACCGGAACTGGGTAACATCCCCTACGCACCGATCGCCACCGAAATCCCGTTCGAACAGATTAAACCGGTGAAACCTTAATGTTGCGTTATGTATTACGCCGCTTTCTGCTGCTGATCCCGATGGTGCTCGCCGCCTCGGTGATCATTTTTTTGATGCTGCGCCTCGGCACCGGCGACCCGGCGCTTGATTATTTGCGTTTATCTAACCTGCCGCCGACGCCGGAGATGCTGGCCTCTACCCGCACCATGCTGGGGCTGGATCAGCCGCTGTATGTCCAGTACGGCACCTGGTTGTGGAAGGCGCTGCATCTTGACTTTGGTATCTCATTCGCCAGCCAACGCCCGGTGCTGGACGATATGCTGAATTTCCTGCCCGCCACGCTGGAACTTGCAGGTGCGGCGCTGGTATTAATTCTGCTCACCTCCGTGCCGCTCGGTATCTGGGCGGCGCGCCATCGCGATCGTCTGCCGGATTTCGCCGTCCGTTTCATCGCGTTTCTCGGCGTGTCGATGCCTAACTTCTGGCTGGCGTTTTTACTGGTGATGGCGTTTTCGGTGTATCTGCAATGGCTACCCGCGATGGGTTACGGCGGCTGGCAGCACATCATTTTGCCTGCGGTATCCATCGCCTTTATGTCGCTGGCGATTAACGCGCGTTTGCTGCGCGCCAGTATGCTGGGCGTCGCCGGTCAGCGTCACGTCACCTGGGCACGACTGCGTGGTCTGAGCGACAAACAGACCGAACGCCGCCATATTCTGCGCAATGCCTCGCTGCCGATGATCACTGCCGTGGGGATGCACATTGGCGAACTGATTGGCGGGACGATGATTATCGAAAACATCTTTGCCTGGCCGGGCGTCGGGCGCTATGCGGTGTCGGCGATTTTTAACCGTGACTATCCGGTGATCCAATGCTTTACGCTGATGATGGTGGTGGTTTTTGTGGTCTGTAATTTGATTGTCGATTTGCTCAACGCCGCGCTGGACCCGCGTATTCGTCGTCATGAAGGAGCGCACGCGTGAACTTTTTCCTCTCCTCCCGCTGGTCGGTTCGCCTGGCGCTGATCATTATCGCCCTGCTGGCGCTGATTGCGCTCACCAGCCAGTGGTGGCTGCCGTATGACCCTCAGGCTATTGATTTGCCGTCGCGCCTGCTCTCGCCGGATGCGCAGCACTGGCTGGGCACCGATCATTTAGGGCGCGATATTTTCTCGCGGCTGATGGCAGCGACCCGCGTGTCGCTCGGCTCGGTAATGGCCTGCCTGCTGTTGGTGCTGACATTAGGGCTGATTATTGGCGGCAGCGCCGGGCTGATTGGCGGGCGCGTTGATCAGGCCACCATGCGCGTCGCGGATATGTTTATGACCTTCCCAACCTCGATTCTGTCGTTCTTTATGGTCGGCGTGCTTGGCACCGGGTTGACCAACGTAATTATCGCTATCGCCCTTTCGCACTGGGCATGGTACGCGCGCATGGTGCGCAGTCTGGTGATTTCACTGCGCCAGCGCGAGTTTGTGCTGGCATCACGGCTTTCTGGCGCGGGCCATGTGCGGGTGTTTATTGATCATCTGGCAGGTGCGGTGATCCCCTCGCTGCTGGTGCTGGCGACGCTGGATATCGGTCATATGATGCTACACGTCGCGGGGATGTCCTTCCTCGGCCTCGGCGTGACCGCGCCGACCGCCGAATGGGGCGTGATGATTAACGATGCACGTCAGTATATCTGGACCCAGCCGCTGCAAATGTTCTGGCCGGGGCTGGCGCTGTTTATCAGCGTGATGGCCTTTAACCTGGTGGGTGACGCACTGCGCGATCATCTGGACCCTCATCTGGTGACGGAGCACGCACACTAATGCCACAACAGATTGAGCTCCGTAATATCGCGCTACAGGCCGCGCAGCCGCTGGTGCACGGCGTATCGTTAACCCTGCAACGTGGGCGTGTGCTGGCGTTAGTCGGCGGTAGTGGCAGCGGGAAGTCGCTGACCTGCGCCGCGACGCTGGGCATTCTGCCTGCTGGCGTTCGCCAGACGGCGGGGGAAATTTTGGCCGATGGAAAACCGGTTTCTCCCTGCGCCCTGCGCGGAATCAAAATTGCCACCATCATGCAGAACCCGCGCAGTGCCTTTAATCCGCTGCACACCATGCACACCCACGCGCGTGAAACCTGCCTGGCGCTGGGGAAACCCGCCGATGACGCTACGCTTACCGCTGCCATAGAAGCGGTGGGGCTGGAAAACGCCGCGCGCGTGCTGAAGCTCTACCCGTTCGAGATGAGCGGCGGCATGTTGCAGCGCATGATGATTGCGATGGCGGTGCTGTGCGAATCACCATTTATCATCGCCGATGAACCGACCACCGATCTCGACGTGGTAGCACAGGCGCGCATCCTCGATCTGCTGGAAAGCATTATGCAAAAACAAGCACCGGGAATGCTGCTGGTTACCCATGATATGGGCGTGGTAGCGCGTCTGGCAGACGATGTGGCGGTAATGTCTCACGGTAAGATTGTTGAACAGGGCGATGTAGAAACGCTGTTTAACGCCCCCAAACATGCGGTAACGCGCAGCCTGGTTTCCGCTCATCTCGCCCTCTACGGTATGGAGCTGGCATCATGACTTTACTTAACGTCTCCGACCTTTCCCATCACTACGCGCACGGTGGATTTAGCGGCAAACATCAACACCAGGCGGTGCTGAATAACGTTTCCCTGGCCCTGAAAAGCGGTGAAACCGTCGCCCTGCTGGGGCGCAGCGGCTGCGGAAAAAGTACCCTCGCGCGGCTGCTGGTAGGGTTAGAGTCGCCCTCACAGGGAAATATTAGCTGGCGCGGCGAACCGTTGGCGAAGCTCAATCGCGCGCAACGTAAAGCGTTCCGCCGTGATATTCAAATGGTGTTTCAGGACTCCATCAGCGCCGTGAATCCGCGCAAAACCGTGCGCGAGATCCTGCGTGAACCGATGCGCCACCTGCTATCGCTGAAAAAAGCCGAACAACTGGCGCGCGCCAGTGAAATGCTGAAGGCGGTCGATCTCGACGACAGCGTGCTCGACAAACGCCCACCGCAGTTAAGCGGCGGCCAGCTCCAGCGTGTCTGCCTGGCACGCGCGCTGGCGGTCGAACCGAAACTGCTGATTCTGGATGAAGCGGTTTCGAACCTTGATCTCGTGTTACAAGCGGGCGTCATTCGCCTGCTGAAAAAGCTGCAACAACAGTTTGGCACCGCCTGCCTGTTCATCACCCACGACTTACGCCTGGTGGAACGCTTCTGTCAGCGGGTGATGGTGATGGACAACGGACAAATCGTCGAAACCCAGGTGGTGGGAGATAAATTAACCTTTTCCTCTGACGCCGGACGTGTGCTACAAAACGCGGTATTACCCGCATTCCCCGTGCGCCGTCGCACCACAGAAAAGGTTTAACGCAAATGCAACGAGTCACCATCACGCTTGATGACGATTTACTGGAGACGCTGGACAGCCTGAGCCAGCGTCGTGGTTATAACAACCGTTCCGAGGCGATCCGCGATATTCTGCGTAGCGCCCTGGCGCAGGAAGCCACTCAACAACACGGCACACAAGGTTTCGCGGTGCTGTCGTATGTGTATGAACACGAAAAACGTGACTTAGCCAGCCGTATTGTCTCCACCCAGCATCATCACCACGATCTCTCGGTTGCTACTCTGCATGTGCACATTAATCACGACGACTGTCTGGAAATCGCCGTGTTGAAAGGTGACATGGGCGACGTGCAGCATTTTGCCGATGACGTCATCGCCCAGCGCGGCGTGCGGCACGGGCATTTGCAGTGCCTGCCGAAGGAAGATTAACACCTCCCAACGCGCCGTTATTTCCTGACGGCGCAGTAGACTTCTGCCAAATATCGACTCACGTCACATTTTGTTGATCACGATTTGGTCCCCTAAAATGTGAGACGCTTCGATCCTCTTTTTCGCCTGTTCACCTACTATACGCTTGAAGTTGTCCATGATTGTCCATAGACAACTGTAAATGTTCAGGTGCGCGCCATGAAATCATTGAGTAAGTCGTCACAAATACCGCTCTATCAACAAGCGGTGGAGTGGATAAGAGAAAGTATTTATACCGGGGATCTGGTGGAAGACGATCGCATTCCTTCGGAATACCAGATTATGGATATGCTGGAAGTGAGCCGGGGAACCGTTAAAAAAGCGGTCGCCCAACTGGTAAAAGAAGGCGTGTTGATACAGGTCCAGGGGAAGGGAACATTTGTCAAAAAAGAGAACGTGGCATATCCGTTAGGTGAAGGATTATTGTCATTCGCGGAATCGCTGGAAAGCCAGAAAATACATTTTACCACTGAAGTTATTACGTCACGGATTGAACCGGCTAATCGTTATGTGGCAGAGAAATTAAGAATAACGCCCGGTCAGGATATTCTTTACCTTGAGCGTTTACGTTCAATTGGTGATGAAAAAGCGATGCTGATAGAGAACCGTATCAATATTGAGCTATGCCCCGGCATCGTGGAAATCGATTTTAATCAACACAATTTATTTCCAACAATAGAAAGTTTGTCGCAAAGAAAAATTCGTTACTCGGAAAGTCGCTATGCCGCGCGATTAATTGGTAATGAACGCGGTCATTTTTTAGATATCAGTGAAGATGCACCCGTTTTGCATCTGGAGCAGTTAGTCTTTTTCTCCCGAGGATTACCCGTTGAGTTTGGCAACGTCTGGTTAAAAGGAAATAAATACTATCTTGGCACCGTGCTGCAACGGCGGGAAGTGAGTTAAGTACACTTTTTTAAGAGGAATAAAATGCAAGGCATACAGTTTCAGGAAAATTTTATTCAACGACTTCCGGCAGGGTTAAGCGTTGAACAGATCATCCATCAGTTAGCGCAACCGTTGGTTACCGCCGAACTGGTGGTCCCTGATTTTGCCGATCATGTACTGGAACGTGAGGCGACGTACCCAACGGGACTGCCTACCGAACCACCGTGTGTCGCCATTCCGCACACGGACCATAAACATGTCAGGCACAATGCAATTGCCGTCGGTATCCTGCCGGAACCGGTAGTGTTTGCCGATATGGGCGGCGACTCTGATCCCGTACCTGTCAGGGTGATTTTTTTGCTCGCCTTAGGCGAAAGTAATAAACAATTAAATGCCCTGGGCTGGATTATGGAGATGATTCAGGATACGCCCTTTATGCGCGCCCTGCTTACGATGGAAACAACAGAAATACACACAGCAATCTTAAACAAAATGAAAGAACGAGGTGAAATATGAGTCAAACCATTTTATTTGTCTGCGCCACGGGTATTGCCACATCCACGGCAGTAACAGAAAAAGTCATGGAATATTGTAAAGAGCACGGTCTTAACGTCAATTATTCCCAAACCAACGTTGCCTCTTTACCTGGAAATACTGACGGCGTAGCACTGGTAGTCTCAACGACTAAAGTGCCTTATGAACTCGACGTCCCGGTGGTTAACGGCTTGCCGATTATTACCGGTATTGGCGAAGAGAAAGTACTGGCGCAAATTGTTTCGATCCTTAAAAAGTAATTAATAATAATTAATTTCAACCCACTCCATCAGGCGCTAACGCGAGGTGCGCTCTCGCCTGAAAAAGAGGTTTATTATGAACGATATCGCGCATACCCTCTATAATATTGTGCAATATATATTGGGATTTGGTCCCACGGTAATGTTGCCGTTGGTGTTATTTATTCTTGCTCTCTTTTTTAAAGTAAAACCCGCTAAAGCCTTACGTTCGTCATTAACGGTCGGCATTGGTTTTGTCGGTATTTATGCCATTTTCGATATTCTTACCAGCAATGTCGGGCCAGCGGCCCAGGCGATGGTTGAACGCACCGGAATTAATTTACCGGTGGTGGATTTAGGCTGGCCGCCGCTTTCCGCTATTACATGGGGTTCGCCAATTGCCCCGTTTGTTATTCCCCTGACTATTCTGATTAACGTGGCGATGCTGGCGTTAAATAAAACCCGCACCGTTGACGTAGATATGTGGAACTACTGGCATTTTGCCCTTGCCGGTACGCTGGTTTATTACAGCACCGGCAGCCTGTTCTTTGGTTTGCTGGCAGCGGCGATTGCTGCGGTGGTAGTACTTAAACTCGCCGACTGGTCTGCGCCACTGGTACAAAAATACTTTGGCCTGGAAGGGATCTCTTTGCCGACGCTCTCTTCGGTGGTGTTCTTTCCGGTCGGTCTGTTGGTCGACAAAATCATCGACCATATCCCCGGCCTCAATCGTATTCATATCGATCCGGAAACCGTACAGAAAAAGTTTGGCATATTCGGCGAACCGATGATGGTTGGTACTATTCTGGGCATTCTGCTCGGCGTAATTGCCGGATACGATTTCAAAAAAGTCTTGCTGCTTGGCATCAGCATTGGCGGTGTGATGTTCATCCTGCCACGCATGGTTCGCATTCTGATGGAAGGTTTATTACCGCTGTCTGAAGCCATTAAAAAGTATCTCAATGCCAAATACCCTGACCGTGACGATCTCTATATCGGCCTGGATATCGCCGTTGCCGTAGGTAACCCGGCGATTATCTCCACCGCCCTGCTGCTGACGCCAATCTCGGTCTTTATCGCGTTTGTCCTTCCGGGTAATGAAGTCCTGCCGCTTGGGGACCTTGCCAACCTGGCGGTAATGGCGTCGATGATTGCTTTAGCCAGCCGTGGCAACATTTTCCGCACCGTTCTGGCGGCGATTCCGGTGATTATTGCCGATCTGTGGATTGCGACTAAAATCGCGCCGTTTATTACCGGAATGGCGAAAGACGTTAATTTCAAATTTGCCGAAGGCTCCAGCGGCCAGGTCTCCAGTTTCCTTGATGGCGGTAACCCGTTCCGCTTCTGGCTGCTGGAAATCTTCAACGGCAATCTCATCGCCATTGGTCTGGTGCCGGTTATCGCCCTGGTACTGTATGGTATTTTCCGAATGACGCGGAGCACGGTTTATGCCTGATAACAGCGCAGCTATCGTTATCGATATTGGCACCACCAATTGCAAAGTCACCTGCTTTTCCTGCCTGGACGCAACGACGTTGGGCGCGCATAAATTCGTGACGGCAAAACAGATCTCCCCACAGGGCAATGTCGATTTCGATATCGACGCCCTCTGGCAGGAGGTCCGCCAGGCGATAGCGCAACTGAACGCCGCTTCGCCGCTGCCAGTCAGGCGGATCAGCATTGCCAGTTTTGGCGAGTCAGGGGTGTTTCTTGACAAACATGGCGAGATTCTGACGCCAATGCTGGCATGGTATGACCGTCGCGGTGAAGAGTATCTGGCAACGCTTAGCGAGGCAGACAGTGCGGCACTTTATGACATTTGCGGGTTACCACTGCACAGCAATTACTCTGCCTTCAAAATGCGTTGGTTGCTGGAGCATTATCCGCTGCGCAATCGTCGCGGCCTGCGCTGGCTACATGCACCGGAAGTGCTGCTCTGGCGGCTGACTGGCGAACAGCGAACGGATATCACCTTAGCCAGCCGTACACTGTGTCTGGACGTGCGCAAAGGCGAATGGTCAGCGAAAGCGGCGGCGTTGTTACACGTTCCCTGTTCAGCATTTGCGCCATTGTTGCAGCCAGGTGAGCACGCCGGATGGGTCAGTGAGTCGCTCTGCAAAACGCTTGGGTTCTCGCAATCGGTCAGCGTGACGCTGGCCGGACATGACCATATGGTGGGTGCGCGGGCGTTGCAGATGATGCCGGGCGATATCCTTAACTCGACGGGCACCACGGAAGGCATTCTGCAACTGGATACACAACCGACGCTGGATGAACAGGCCAAACGTGACAAGCTGGCAAACGGCTGTTACTCGCTTGCCAACCAGTTCACCCTGTTTGCTTCTCTGCCCGTGGGCGGTTTCGCGCTGGAGTGGCTGCGTAACACGTTCCGGCTAACCGATGAGGAGATCGCCGTGTCGCTCAATCGTGGGTATGCGGATTACCTGGCGGGGAACTGGTCGCTCGATGACATTCCCGTTTTTATTCCGCATCTTCGCGGTTCGGGTTCGCCCTATAAAAATCGCCATACCCGAGGATTATTTTATGGGCTTGGCGATACGTTAAATATCGATATGTTAATTGCCAGCGTCTCACTGGGATTAACCATGGAATTTGCCAACTGCTTCGCCTGTTTTAATGTGCCCGGCACCAGCGCGTTAAAAGTGATAGGTCCGGCAACCCATAATCCCCTTTGGCTGCAATTAAAGGCGGATATTTTACAGCGTCCGGTTGAAGCAATTGCATTTAACGAGGCGGTTTCTGTCGGAGCATTATTAACCGCCGCACCGGATATTCCACCGCCGCAAGTCACCATAGCCCAACGTTTGTTACCGAATCGGGCGAGATACCATCAATTACAGCGTTATCAGCACAAATGGAAAAGCTGGTATCAGTTGAAATTACAGCAAGAAGGCGTGATGCCATTACATCATCGGGAGGAGCACTATGTTGAGTAAAACCGTGGAAGTCAGAAACAGTACTGGCCTGCATGCACGTCCGGCGGCCTGTCTGGCGAAAGCCGCCAAAAAATATAGCTGTAAAGTGACGCTGCACTATGAAGGTAATGATATTAATGCCACCAGCATGATGAATATTATGCGCGCCGGAATAAAAGGCGGAAAAACGGTGGAAATACGCTGCGAAGGTGATGATGAAAACGAGGCAATACAAACTCTCACTACCTTATTTCGCGACCGCTTCGGTGAAGCTGAATAATTAACTGATATTAAAAGATGAGGTTTTCAATATGCCATTAGTTAATGGACGGATACTGCTCGACCGCATTCAGGAAAAACGGGTATTAGCGGGCGCATTTAATACCACCAATCTGGAGACAACGATTTCAATTTTAAACGCCATTGAGCGTTCAGGATTACCCAACTTCATTCAGATTGCGCCCACCAATGCACAACTGTCGGGATACGATTACATTTATGAAATCGTGAAACGTCACGCTGATAAAATGGATGTTCCGGTCAGTCTTCATCTTGATCACGGGAAAACTCAGGAGGATGTTAAACAGGCGGTGCGCGCGGGCTTTACCTCGGTCATGATTGACGGTGCCGCATTCTCTTTTGAAGAGAATATCGCTTTCACCCAGGAAGCTGTCGATTTCTGTAAATCCTATGGCGTACCGGTTGAAGCGGAGCTGGGGGCGATTCTCGGCAAAGAAGACGATCACGTCAGCGAAGCCGATTGCAAAACGGAACCGGAAAAGGTGAAGACCTTTGTCGAACGCACCGGTTGCGACATGCTGGCAGTTTCTATTGGTAACGTTCATGGCCTGGACGATATACCGCGGATCGATATCCCCCTGCTGAAGCGCATTGCCGAAGTCAGCCCGGTGCCGCTGGTTATTCACGGCGGCTCCGGTATCGCCCCGGAGATATTACGCAGTTTCGTTAATTATCGCGTCGCTAAAGTGAATATCGCCAGCGATCTGCGCAAAGCGTTTATCACCGCAGTCGGCAAAGCGTATGTGAATAATCACAACGAGGCGAATCTGGCACGGGTGATGGCATCAGCAAAAAACGCCGTCGAGGAAGATGTGTATAGCAAAATCCTGATGATGAATGAGGGGCATCGGTTGGGTAAGTAAATCTTCGCCGGATGCGGCGTGACGCCTTATCCGGCCTACAAAACCACTAAAATTCAATAAATTGCACCAATGCGTAGACCCTATAAGCTTACGCATCGGGCAACTGTAATTACGCCATTGTCCCAATTGTCTTCCTGAATCTCAGCAGTGCGATGGTGAAAAACGCGCCGCCAATTGCCATCAGTGTCAGGAACTGCGGCCAGACGATTTCGAATCCGGCACCACGGTAGAGGATGGCCTGCGCGAGGCTAACAAAGTGTGTCGTCGGCATGGTCAGCATAATGTCCTGCACCATCTGCGGCATACTTTCGCGCGGCGTGGAACCACCGGAAAGCATTTGCAGCGGCAGCAGCACCAGAATCACCAGCAGCCCCAGTTGCGGCATTGAACGCGCTATCGTCCCCATAAAAATGCCGATTGACGTGGTGGCAAACAAACTGAGCGCCACGCCCAGCATAAACAGCGGGATCGAGCCTTCAATCGGTACGCCCAGCACGCCTTTCACCATCAGCACCAGCGATAATCCCGACACCACCAGCACCACCAGCCCCATCGACCAGACCTTTGCCATCATGATCTCAAACGGCGTTATCGGCATCACCAGTAAGTGTTCCACCGTGCCGTGTTCACGCTCGCGGATCAGTGCCGATCCGGTCAACACAATCGCCAGCATGGTAATGTTGTTGATGATCGCCATCACCCCGCCAAACCACGCGGGATCGAGGTTCGGGTTAAAGCGCATCCGGGTTTCCAGCGATACCAACGGTTCGCTGTTATCACGGTAGCGCGCGACAAAGCTGTTCACTTCACCGTTGATAATATTCTGGATATAACCGTTGCCAGTGAATGCCTGGCTCATGCGCGTGGCATCGACGTTCACCTGAATATCCGGCTGGCGTCCGGCGAGGACATCACGCTGAAAATTAGGCGGAATATTTATCGCGAAGGTATAACGTCCGGCGTCCAGTCCGGCATCCATCTCATCGGCGGTGATCATCTCCGGTGGCAAAAACCACGGGCGATAGAAGCTGTTAACGATCCGGTTCGACAACTGCGATTGATCCATATCGGCTATGGCGATCGGCGCGAGGTTCAACGATCCTGGCGTAACGGTCGCTGACGAATACACCGACACCGTAAACGAGAAGACAATCAGCGTCAGCATCGCTTTATCACCGAGCAGACTGCGCAACTCTTTGATACCCAGATTAAAAATATTGCGTAAATGGCGCATCATCCCTCCTGTTTTTTCAGCAGCAGGATGCTTAAGCCCATCACCAGCGGTATGGCTATCAGCAACGGGATAAAAAGTTGCCACAAATCAGTCAGATCCAGCGCTTTCGAGAACGTTCCGCGGGCGATAGTCAGAAAATGACTGGTGGGATAAACCTCGCCGATCCAACGTCCTGGACCTTCCAGCGAAGCTACCGGATCGATCATCCCGGAAAACTGTGTCGCCGGGATCAACGTGATAATTGCCGTACCGAAAATGGCGGCAATCTGGCTTTTCATAAAGGTGGAGATCAGCAGCCCCATTCCGGTGGCGATGATGATATACAGCAGCGCCGCCAGGGTGAGAGTCAGGAAACTGCCTTTATGCGGTACGCCAAACACAAACACCGACAGGGCGCAGAGCAGGAAAAAGTTCAGCATCCCCAGCGCGATGTATGGCAGCTGTTTGCCAAGTAAAAATTCGCTACGGGTGGTGGGGGTCACGTAAAGGTTGATAATCGACCCTAGCTCTTTTTCCCGCACCACGCTAAGGGCGCTTAGCATTGACGGGATCATCATCAGCAGAAGCGGGATCACCGCCGGAACAATCGCCGGCAGGCTTTTTACGTCCGGGTTATAGCGATAGCGCGTCTCAATATTCATCAGCCCGCTTTGGCTGGCGGGTGTGGACTGTCGGCTCGCCACATCCTGTAGCCAGCTCTGGTGCATGGCCTGCACGTAACCTTTTACCGTTTCGGCGCGGCTCGGCATCGCACCGTCGATCCAGACACCGAGTTCCACGGGCGTACCACGCGCGATATCGCGCCCGAAATTAGGAGGGATCTCAATTGCCACCGTGATATCGCCCGCACGCATCCGACGATCAAGCTCGTCATAACTGGTGAGCGGCGGCTGTTCGATAAAGTAACGGGAACCGGAGAGATTGAGCGTCCACGCCTGGCTACTGACGGTTTGATCGCGGTCAAGCACCGCAAAGCGCAGGTTTTCCACATCCATACTGATGCCATAACCCATTATCAGCATCAGGATCACCGTTCCCATCAGCGCCAGCGTCGAACGTACCGGATCGCGTCGCAGTTCCAGCGCTTCGCGGCGGCTGTAGCTAAACAGACGGCGCAGGCTGAATCCCTGACGTGGCGCGTGGGTAGTGTCATGTACCACAGGCGGCGCTTCGGCTTCGTTGCTCTGCCCTGCCGCTTCCTGCAAATAAGCGATAAATGCCTCTTCCAGACTGGCGGCTCCGCGTTTCTCAACCAGTTCCGGCGGTGTACCGCTGGCGAGCACTTTTCCAGCGTGCATCAGTGAGATACGGTCACAACGTTCCGCTTCGTTCATAAAGTGGGTGGAGATGAAGATAGTCACTTTGTCCTGACGCGAGAGATCCACCATCAACTGCCAGAACATATCCCTCGCCACCGGATCGACGCCAGAAGTCGGCTCATCGAGGATTAGCATCTCCGGGCGATGAATCACCGCCACCGCCAGCGATAGCCGCTGGCGAATGCCGAGCGGCAATGACTCCGGCAATACATCTTCGACGTCGTTGAGCTTAAAACGCTCGCTCATTTCAGCCACTCGCGCGGGAATTTCCGCTTCCGGGATATGAAACAGACGAGCATGTAACTCCAGGTTTTGCCGCACGGTGAGTTCGTTATAGAGCGAAAACGCCTGCGACATATAGCCCACCCGGCGACGAGTATCGATATCTTTTGGATCAACCGGCTGCCCGAACAGCCACGCCTCACCTTCGCTGGCGGGCAGCAATCCGGTAAGCATTTTCATGGTGGTGGATTTACCGCAGCCATTCGAACCAAGAAAACCAAAAATCTCCCCGCGTGGAATGCGGAAATTGACGTGATCAACGGCAACGAAGGAACCAAAACGCATGGTCAGATCGCGCGCTTCGATGGCAATCTCTGCGTTTTCAGGTTGATACGGTGGGATCACTACCGCCTGATGCGCCTGGCGTTGCGCTTGCGGTAACAGATTAATAAATGCTTCTTCCAGCGTGGCGCTTTGCGTTTGCTGTCGCAGCTCTTCGGCGCTGCCAGTTGCCAGCACTTTTCCGGCATTCATCGCTACCAGCCAGTCGAAGCGTTCGGCCTCTTCCATGTAGGCGGTGGCGACCAGCACGCTCATATTGCTCTGCCGCTGGCGAATACTGTCGATCAGATCCCAGAACTGGGCGCGGGAGAGCGGGTCAACCCCCGTTGTTGGCTCATCAAGAATCAACAATTCCGGGTCGTGGATTAACGCACAGCACAGCCCAAGTTTTTGCTTCATCCCACCGGAGAGTTTCCCTGCCGGACGATCGCGAAACGGTGCTAATCCGGTGCTGGTCAGCAGCTCATTAATTCGCACTTCCCGCTCCGCTTTGTCGTGACCGAACAGGCGGGCGAAAAAATCGACGTTTTCATACACCGACAAGGTGTGGTAGAGATTTTTGCCCAGCCCCTGCGGCATCCAGGCGATGCGCGGGCAGACGTCGCGGCGATGCTTCGGGTCGCGCATATCGCCGCCCAGCACCATCACGCTGCCCTGCTCAATGACGCGGGCACCGGAAATCAACGACAACAAGCTCGATTTACCGACACCATCCGGTCCAATCAGCCCGACCATGCAACGGGCCGGAATATCGAGTGTGATATTGTTCAGCGCAACGGTTTTTCCATAATGCTGGCTCACGCCCGCCAGTTGCGCGACAGGCGGGACGGGAACCAGTTCCAGATGCGTCATTGCGGCAACCTCACCACCAGGTCGTCAGGCCACGGAAGTTCTTCATTCACCCGCACCCACGCTACGCCCGGCAATCCGGTTTTGACATATTCCAGATGCTGCTGGAGTAATTCCGGTGGGATACGCGCTTTGACGCGGAACATCAGTTTCAGCCGCTCATCGCTGGTTTCGACGGTTTTTGGCGTGAACTGGGCGACGCTGGCGACAAAACTGATGGTTGCAGGAATACGCAGATCTGGTGCAGCATCAAGAATCAAACGTGCTTCACCGCCCAGTTTCAGCGTGCCCGCCTGTTCGGTTGGCAGAAAGAAGGTCATATAGACGTCGCTGAGATCGACCATATTCAGCACCCGACCGCCTGCTGCCAGCACTTCGCCTGGCTCGGCAACCCGATACTGCACGCGTCCGTCACGCGGGGCTTTCAGTTCGCTGTCATCGATATCTGCGGCAATGCGCCGTTCAGTGGCTTGTGCCGCTTCGACGCGAGTTTGCGCCTGAATGATATTGGTGCGTGCCGCCTCTATAGCGGCTTTAGAAGCAGAAACCTGAGCTTTTGCCGATTCCAGCGCAGCTCGGGCGCTCTCAGCGGCGGCGCGGTCGTCATCCAACTGTTGCGCAGAAATTGCCCCCCGTTGTGCCAGTGAGCGGGAACGCGTATGACGTTTTGCTACGGAGTCCAGTTCTGCCTGGCGTTGATTAACCAGCGACTGTGCGGCACGAGTTTCGCTTTGGCGTTGCTCCAGCAAAGCCTGCGCGGCGGCAACGGCACTTTGTGCTTCTTTGATTTGCGCGATGGCTTCCAGTCGCTGTTCCTGCAACACGCGAGTATCCATCTTCGCCAGCACTTCACCTTCTCGAACAAACTGGCCTTCTTTCACCAGAATGGTGTCGATACGCCCGGCAATTTTGCTGGCGATATCCACTTCCGTCGCTTCAATGCGCCCATTGCTGACAGCAAAGCCTTCCGGCACACCCGCCGGGCGCAACAGCCACCACGCCACGACGGCAGCCACCGCCAGTGCCCCGACACCCCACCACGCCAGATGGCGCTTACTCTTATCCATAATCGATCCGCCATAATCCCTGTAAGCAATCGACGCGTGTTACAACTGCCACCGAACGATGTTCAGCGGATTCTTCCATCCGGGATAAGAAGGAAATGGCAAATACGACCAGCGCACAGAGCATTGAGCGCCAATGGGGAAGGCTTAGTGAAAACGGGTAGTAATGTTGTCATCATCAGCATTCCTGGCCGTAAATGAAACACGCATACTCATAAGTGAAATCAATTAAATACTAACAGTTATATTCATGTTGTCTATTTGATTGCCATCAACTTGTGATACATCGCGATGTTCTTCCGTTCGCTGGTGTTTTTTCCAAAAATATTCTGTACAGGTTCACAGATTCTGTTGCACAGGTTTCCGTAACAGGGAAACCTGATGACTATCACATAACGTTATTATCGCCTGATGTGCGAATAAATACCGAATATAAAATAATTTATTCTGAAAAGATGATAGATGATAAAGGTTCGTGGGTTTAATAAAATATTCCCTAAAAGATTCATTTAAAACAACAAAATAAGATAAAGATATTAATTCAGAGTTTATCTTAGGATAAATATTTATTTAATAGCATTAACTCACCGCTAAAAGTTGATCCCCATAACGCTAAATCCGATTATAGTGAAGTTACTTTTTTTAATTGATGGCATCTTATAGACATATTTAACTAACTGAAAAGACGAATCATATGTTTTTCGAAGTGTAGCAGAAAATATATATGGGGTTTAAAATGAATATATATATCGGATGGTTGTTTAAATTAATTCCTTTACTGATGGGTATAATATGCATCGCATTAGGTGAGTTTGTATTAACCGGTTCTGGGCAAAGTGAATATTTCGTTGCAGGGCATGTTCTGATTTCTCTTTCTGCGATATGTCTAGCATTGTTCACTACCGCATTTATTATTATATCTCAGTTAACTCACGGCATGAATAAATTCTACAACAGGTTATTTCCTGTTATTGGTTATGCCGGTTCTGCTACAACTATGATTTGGGGATGGTCACTGTTGGCAAGCAATAATGTGATGGCAGATGAATTTGTCGCCGGTCATGTTATTTTCGGCGTTGGCATGATTGCCGCTTGTGTATCAACCGTAGCGGCATCTTCCGGACATTTTCTGTTGATCCCCAAAAACGCCTCGGGCAGTAAGAGTGACGGTACGCCATTGCAGGCCTATTCTTCAACAATCGGTAATTGCTTAATTGCCGTTCCCGTTCTGCTTACTCTCTTTGGTTTCATTTGGTCAGTCGTACTGTTACGTAGTGCAGATATCACACCACATTATGTTGCAGGTCACGTACTAATGGGGTTAACGGCAATTTGCGCTTGTCTTATTGGCCTTGTCGCCACTATTGTCCATCAAACGCGGAATACGTTCTCAGTGAAAGAACATTGGCTGTGGTGCTATTGGGTTATTTTGCTTGGCTCACTTACCATTATTTTTGGTATCTACGTATTAATCAGTTCAGATGCAAGCGCCCGCCTGGCCCCCGGCATTATTCTCATTTGCCTGGGGATGATCTGCTACAGTATTTTCTCCAAAGTGTGGTTGTTAGCGCTGGTATGGCGACGCACATGTTCGTTAGCCAACAGAATACCCATGATTCCGGTATTTACCTGTCTGTTTTGTCTGTTCCTTGCTGCGTTCCTGGCTGAAATTGCGCAAACCGATATGGCTTACTTTATTCCTTCGCGAGTTCTGGTTGGCTTAGGTGCAGTTTGTTTTACACTGTTTTCCATCGTTTCTATATTAGAAGCGGGTTCAGCGAAAAAATAATAAAAAAGGCTTCAGATAAGGCGTTGAGCGCCTTATCTGGTTTTATTCAGGTTAATCCCTCTGGTATCGAGAGCGCATTTTGCTTCTTATTCTGCCACCAAATCCTGCGCACAAGCCCATGCACTCGACCACGCCCACTGGAAGTTATAGCCCCCCAGCCAGCCGGTGACGTCCATCACTTCGCCGATGAAGTACAGCCCAGGCACTTTGCGCGCTTCCATCGTCCGTGAAGAGAGTTCGTTGGTGTCCACGCCGCCGAGCGTCACTTCGGCAGTGCGATAGCCTTCAGTGCCGTTGGGTTGTACGCGCCAGTCAGTCAATGTGCTAATCAGTGTCTGTTGGTCACGCACGTTGAGCTGTTTTAGCGAGACATCCGGGATTTGCCCGAGTTGTTGTAACCGTTCAACCAACCGCTTCGGCAGATGAACCGCCAGCGTGTTTTTCAGGCTTTGATTCGGATGTGCATTACGCTGCTCATTCAGGAAGGTTTCGAGGTCCACATCCGGTAGCAGATTGATGCTGACAAATTCACCCGGTTGCCAGTAGCTGGAAATCTGCAACACCGCCGGTCCAGATAAGCCGCGGTGGGTGAAGAGTAAGTTCTCACGGAAAACGATACCGTTTTCAGCGGTAATCACGGAAGGCACCGCCACGCCCGCCAGCACCTGTAACTCCTCGAGCAACGGTTTATGCAGAGTGAATGGCACCAGACCCGCACGGGTCGGCAGCACGTTGAGGCCGAATTGTTCGGCAATCTTATAACCAAACGGCGATGCACCCAGCCCCGGCATTGACAGTCCACCGGTCGCAATGACCAGCTTTTCGCAACCGACAGTCATGCCGTTCAGTTCAAGCGTGAAGCCTGTATCATCCTTCGCCACGCTCAGCACTTCGCTACGCAATCTGAAGGCCACATTGCCCTTCTCGCACTCATCCACCAGCATGTCGACAATCTGCTGCGCGGAGTCATCGCAGAAGAGCTGCCCTAACGTTTTCTCGTGCCAGGCGATGCCGTGTTTATTGACCAGATCAATGAAATCCCACTGGGTAAAACGCGCGAGTGCAGACTTACAAAAATGCGGATTCTGGCTCAGATAAGCGCCCGGTTCGACATAAAGGTTGGTAAAGTTGCAGCGCCCACCGCCAGACATGAGGATTTTGCGCCCTGGTTTTTTACCATTATCGATCAGCAGAACCCGGCGTCCTGCCTGACCTGCCAACGCAGAACAGAACATCCCTGCCGCACCAGCGCCTATAATAATGGCATCAAACCTTTCCACGTTGCGCTCCTCTAAGAAAAAACGGGCGTGAATTGTAAAGATTCCTCAGTGGTCGCACCAGCATCAATATTACTAAAAGGAAGTATTTGCCTGAATTATATAAGATAATTATTTTTTGAGTGTAATCCATACAGGAGGCAAATCAAAAAAAGTCTATATTTCACTTTGCCCGCGCCGCGAAAGTCACTGATAATGCGCCGCGTTCATGTCCTCAAAATGGCGTAACGTCCTATGCTACATTTGTTTGCTGGCCTGGATTTGCATACCGGGCTGTTATTATTGCTTGCACTGGCTTTTGTGCTGTTCTACGAAGCCATCAATGGTTTCCATGACACAGCCAACGCCGTGGCAACCGTTATCTATACCCGCGCGATGCGTTCTCAGCTCGCCGTGGTTATGGCGGCGGTATTCAACTTTTTGGGTGTTTTGCTGGGTGGTCTGAGTGTTGCCTATGCCATTGTGCATATGCTGCCGACGGATCTGCTGCTTAATATGGGATCGTCTCATGGCCTTGCCATGGTGTTCTCTATGTTGCTGGCGGCGATTATCTGGAACCTAGGTACCTGGTACTTTGGTTTACCTGCATCCAGCTCTCATACGCTGATTGGCGCGATCATCGGGATTGGTTTAACCAATGCGTTGATGACCGGGACGTCAGTGGTGGATGCACTCAATATCCCGAAAGTATTAAGTATTTTCGGTTCCCTGATCGTTTCCCCTATTGTCGGCCTGGTGTTTGCTGGCGGTCTGATTTTCTTGCTGCGTCGCTACTGGAGCGGCACCAAGAAACGCGCCCGTATCCACCTGACCCCAGCGGAGCGTGAAAAGAAAGACGGCAAGAAAAAGCCGCCGTTCTGGACGCGTATTGCGCTGATCCTTTCCGCTATCGGCGTGGCGTTTTCGCATGGCGCGAACGATGGTCAGAAAGGCATTGGTCTGGTTATGTTGGTATTGATTGGTGTCGCACCAGCAGGCTTCGTGGTGAACATGAATGCCACTGGCTACGAAATCACCCGTACCCGTGATGCCATCAACAACGTCGAAGCTTACTTTGAGCAGCATCCTGCGCTGCTGAAACAAGCGACCGGTGCTGATCAGTTAGTACCGGCTCCGGAAGCTGGCGCAACGCAACCCGCGGAGTTCCATTGCCATCCGTCGAATACCATTAACGCGCTCAACCGCCTGAAAGGCATGTTGACTACCGATGTGGAAAGCTACGACAAGCTGTCGCTTGATCAACGTAGCCAGATGCGCCGCATTATGCTGTGCGTTTCTGACACTATCGACAAAGTGGTGAAGATGCCTGGCGTGAGTGCTGACGATCAGCGCCTGTTGAAGAAACTGAAGTCCGACATGCTTAGCACCATCGAGTATGCGCCGGTGTGGATCATCATGGCGGTCGCGCTGGCGTTAGGTATCGGTACGATGATTGGCTGGCGTCGTGTGGCAACGACTATCGGTGAGAAAATCGGTAAGAAAGGCATGACCTACGCTCAGGGGATGTCTGCCCAGATGACGGCGGCTGTGTCTATCGGCCTGGCAAGTTATACCGGGATGCCGGTTTCCACTACTCACGTACTCTCCTCTTCTGTCGCGGGGACGATGGTGGTAGATGGCGGCGGCTTACAGCGTAAAACCGTAACCAGTATTCTGATGGCCTGGGTATTTACCCTTCCGGCTGCGGTACTGCTTTCCGGCGGGCTGTACTGGCTCTCCTTGCAGTTCCTGTAATCGTACGCACCAAAACGAGCGGGTCAGTTTACTGGCCCGCTTTTTTTATGCGTCATTATTGCTGAAGTGCTTAATGCCAAATCATCAATGCAATCAGGCTGACCACCACCAGACCACACAATGCGCTGGTCAGAATAAACTGCCGACGCACCCGCTCACAGCGGCGAATAAACTCATCATCGTGATGATCGCGATAACGTTGGGCATAGATATACCAAACGAGACGCACCTGTTTGTTGGGTTGGCCATGTGAGGTAAAAAAGCCCCCTCCATCAACATATTGATAGAGCAATGGATCGCAGTTACGCAGTACCACTAACAACGCGCGTAGTGATGAGAAATAGCGCGCCATGTTAACAATGCAAACGACACATAAAGCCCAAAATAATGCGACGGTGCTTATCATACCTCCTCCCCGGCGACCTGCCCGCGGAGTTCCACCCCGGGGCTACCGCTCCCGATACGCTGCCAATCAGTTAACACCAGGTCCTGGAGAAACCGCTTTTGTGGTGACCAACATCCGAGCGGCTCTATAGATAGTGTAGGAGATCAGGTTGTTTTTTTTCCAGAAGGTTAACCACTATCAATATATTCATGTCGAAAATTTGTTTATCTAACGAGTAAGCAAGGCGGATTGACGGATCATCCGGGTCGCTATAAGGTAAGGATGGTCTTAACACTGAATCTTTACGGCTGGGTTAGCCCCGCGCACGTAGTTCGCAGGACGCGGGTGACGTAACGGCACAAGAAACGCTAGCTGGCCAGTCATCGACAACTTTATGGAAGGAGTAACACTATGGCTTATAAACACATTCTCATCGCGGTCGACCTCTCCCCGGAAAGCAAAGTTCTGGTAGAGAAAGCAGTCTCTATGGCTCGCCCCTACAATGCGAAAGTTTCTCTGATCCACGTAGATGTAAACTACTCTGACCTATACACCGGGCTTATCGATGTGAATCTGGGTGATATGCAGAAACGCATCTCTGAAGAGACACATCATGCACTGACCGAGCTTTCAACCAATGCAGGCTACCCAATCACTGAAACCCTGAGCGGCAGCGGCGATCTGGGCCAGGTACTGGTCGATGCAATCAAGAAATACGATATGGATCTGGTGGTTTGTGGTCACCACCAGGACTTCTGGAGCAAACTGATGTCTTCCGCACGTCAGCTGATCAACACCGTTCACGTTGATATGCTGATTGTTCCGCTGCGCGACGAAGAAGAATAATCTTCCCTCCACGACGTGTTCCTGAACGCCCGCATATGCGGGCGTTTTGCTTTTTGGCGCGCCTTGTTACCTGATGCAGCGTAAACGCCTTATCTGGCCTGCGGTCTGCGTACGCAATCAAAACCCCTGCCAATACAACATTTAACACCATCATATTTTCTATCATTAGTGTGATCAGCTGGTTATTTTCTGTTGTAATAGTGTATTAATCTATTCTCCGCATCAATATTAAGAATCTCTGACAGATGTAAACTTTTTCGCGCGTTATCCCTTACGCGTTAATACTTTTCAGGATGGTATTGGAAGGTTAATAAATATGAATACAACAACACCCATGGGGATGCTGCAGCAACCTCGCCCATTTTTCATGATCTTTTTTGTCGAGTTATGGGAGCGATTCGGCTACTACGGCGTGCAGGGCGTACTGGCGGTTTTCTTCGTTAAACAGCTTGGGTTCTCGCAAGAACAGGCTTTTGTCACTTTTGGTGCTTTTGCTGCGCTGGTCTATGGCCTCATTTCCATTGGTGGCTATGTTGGCGACCACCTGCTGGGAACCAAACGCACCATTGTTCTCGGAGCACTTGTGCTGGCGATTGGCTACTTCATGACCGGCATGTCGCTACTTAAGCCTGACCTGATTTTCATCGCCCTGGGGACTATCGCTGTCGGTAACGGCCTGTTTAAAGCTAACCCAGCCAGCTTGCTTTCGAAGTGCTACCCGCCGAAAGATCCGCGGCTTGATGGCGCATTCACCCTGTTCTATATGTCGATCAATATCGGCTCGTTGATAGCGTTATCGCTGGCCCCTGTGATCGCTGATAAATTCGGCTATTCAGTCACCTACAACCTGTGCGGTGCAGGGTTAATTATCGCATTACTGGTTTACATCGCCTGTCGTGGAATGGTGAAAGACATTGGTTCTGAACCCGACTTCCGGCCGATGAGCTTCAGTAAACTGTTGTACGTATTACTTGGCAGCGTGGTGATGATCTTCGTCTGCGCCTGGCTGATGCACAACGTAGAAGTCGCCAATCTGGTTCTGATTGTTCTCTCCATCGTCGTCACCATCATCTTCTTTCGTCAGGCATTCAAGCTGGATAAAACCGGGCGCAATAAAATGTTTGTCGCCTTTGTCCTGATGCTCGAAGCGGTGGTGTTTTACATTCTCTACGCCCAGATGCCAACGTCGCTGAACTTCTTTGCCATCAACAACGTGCATCATGAAATTCTCGGCTTTTCCATCAACCCGGTCAGCTTCCAGGCGCTTAACCCGTTCTGGGTGGTACTCGCCAGCCCAATACTGGCAGGCATTTACACGCATCTGGGTAACAAAGGCAAAGATCTCTCGATGCCGATGAAGTTTACTCTCGGCATGTTTATGTGCTCACTGGGCTTTTTGACGGCTGCAGCTGCTGGAATGTGGTTTGCGGATGCCCAGGGGCTGACATCGCCATGGTTTATCGTGCTGGTGTACTTATTCCAGAGCTTAGGTGAACTGTTTATTAGCGCCCTTGGCCTGGCGATGATTGCTGCCCTGGTGCCGCAGCATTTGATGGGCTTTATTCTCGGGATGTGGTTCCTGACGCAGGCTGCCGCGTTCTTGCTGGGCGGCTATGTGGCAACATTTACCGCAGTACCAGACAACATTACCGATCCACTTGAGACGTTGCCCGTCTATACCAACGTGTTTGGTAAGATTGGCCTGGTTACGCTGGGCGTTGCAGTAGTGATGCTATTGATGGTGCCGTGGCTGAAACGCATGATTGCGACGCCGGAAAGCCATTAATTATTCTTGCAGAAAGCGGGGTAGCGTTATCGCTACCCCGCTTTACTTTTACACCGGCGTTCCGGCGTAAATATCAAAGCGATGCCCTTTAGTGACTACCGCGTTTGGCGTGGCGACATTCGCCAGCGGCGGCGCATAGTCCGGACGCTTCACCACCACGCGTTTGGTTGCCAGCAACCGCGCAGGCTCCAACAATCCATCGGCATCAAGATCCGGCCCCACCAGCGACTGAAACACGCGCATCTCTTTTTTCACCAGCGCGCTTTTCTGCTTATGCGGGAACATTGGGTCAAGATAAACTACCTGCGGACGCGGGGTGATATCGCTCAGCGCCGTCAGACTGGAGGCGTGAATCAACTGCAAACGTTCCTGTAACCAGCCGCCGATTTCCGCATCCGCATAACCACGCGCCAGGCCATCGTCGAGCAGCGCGGCAACCACTGGATTACGCTCCAGCATCCGCACGCGGCAGCCGACCGAAGCCAGCACAAAGGCATCGCGCCCTAATCCTGCGGTGGCGTCCACCACATCCGGCAAATAATCGCCTTTAATGCCCACCGCTTTCGCCACCGCCTCTCCGCGACCACCGCCGAATTTGCGTCGGTGCGCCATCGCCCCGCCAACAAAATCAACAAAGATGCCGCCCAGCTTCGGCTCATCACGCTTGCGCAGTTCCAGGTGCTCCGGCGTTAACACCAGCGCCATCAGGTTGTCTTCATCGTGCTCCAGCCCCCAGCGGGCCGCCAGAACAGATAAGGCGCCGTCTCCGGCGCCTGTTTCATCAATTAAGCAGATTTTCACTGAATGTTCAGCCCTTAATGCCGTAATGCTCCAGCATCGCATCCAGCTGTGGTTCACGACCACGGAAGCGTTTGAACAGCTCCATCGGCTCTTCTGAACCGCCACGGCTCAGAATGTTGTCGAGGAACGACTGCCCAGTTTCA
Source organism: Escherichia coli DSM 30083 = JCM 1649 = ATCC 11775 (assembly GCF_003697165.2). Lineage (GTDB taxonomy): Bacteria > Pseudomonadota > Gammaproteobacteria > Enterobacterales > Enterobacteriaceae > Escherichia > Escherichia coli. Next base: position 240,217 of record NZ_CP033092.2, on the reverse strand, counting down.
CGGTTGAAAATGCCCTCTTCCTCAAAACGCGAGAAGGCATCTGCCGCCAGCACATCGGCCCACAGGTAGCTGTAGTAACCTGCCGCATAACCACCGGCAAAAATGTGGCTGAAAGCATGCGGGAAACGGCCCCATGACGGAGACGGTACCACGGCAACCAGTTTCTTGATTTCTGCCAGAGTTTCGAGGATTTTCGCCCCCTGATCCGGACGGAACTCGGCATGGAGGCGGAAATCGAACAGGCCGAACTCCAGCTGGCGCAGAATAAACAGCGCCGCCTGGTAATTTTTCGCTGCCAGCATTTTATCCAGCAGCTCCTTCGGCAGCGGCTCGCCGGTTTCATAGTGACCGGAGATAAACGCCAGCGCCTCCGGCTCCCAGCACCAGTTTTCCATAAACTGGCTCGGCAGTTCGACCGCATCCCACGGCACCCCACTGATCCCGGAAACACCAGCGGTTTCAATGCGGGTCAGCATATGGTGCAGGCCGTGACCGAACTCGTGGAACAGGGTGATCACTTCGTCATGGGTAAACAGCGCCGGTTTACCATTTACCGGGCGGTTGAAGTTGCAGGTCAGATACGCGACCGGTTTTTGCAGCGAACCGTCGGCTTTACGCATCTGGCCTACGCAGTCATCCATCCACGCCCCGCCGCGTTTGTTTTCACGGGCATACAGGTCGAGGTAGAAGCTGCCGCGCAGTTCGTCGTTCTCGTCATACAGCTCGAAGAAACGTACATCCGGATGCCAGACATCAACATCTTTACGCTCTTTAGCGGTGATGCCGTAAATACGTTTCACCACTTCAAACAGGCCGTTAACCGCTTTGTTTTCCGGGAAGTACGGACGCAGTTGTTCATCGCTGATGCTGTAGAGGTGCTGTTTCTGTTTTTCGCTGTAGTAAGCGATATCCCACGGTTGTAACTCATCGACGCCAAATTCGGCTTTGGCGAAGGCGCGCAGTTGCGCCAGCTCTTTTTCGCCTTGCGGGCGCGCGCGTTTTGCCAGATCGGTTAAGAAATCCAGCACCTGCTGCGGGTTTTCTGCCATTTTAGTGGCAAGTGATTTGAAGGCGTAGTTTTCAAAGCCCAGCAGTTGCGCCAGTTCGTGACGCAGCGCGAGGATCTCTTCCATCACCTTGCTGTTGTCCCACTTACCGGCGTTCGGACCTTGATCGGAAGCACGAGTGCTATAAGCGCGATACATCTCTTCGCGCAGGGCCTGGTTGTCGCAGTAGGTCATTACCGGCAGGTAGCTTGGGATATCCAGCGTCAGCAAATAACCTTCCAGCTCTTTCGCTTCAGCCTGGGCTTTTGCCGCAGCCAGCGCGCTTTCTGGCATCCCCGCCAGCTCCGCTTCGTCGGTAACGAGTTTGGTCCAGCCCATCGTCGCATCGAGGACGTTGTTGCTGTACTGGTTGCCCAGTTCAGAAAGACGGGTAGCAATTTCGCCGTAACGCTGCTGTTTCTCTTTCGGCAGACCGATGCCAGAGAGTTCGAAGTCGCGCAGTGCGTTATCAACCGCTTTTTTCTGCGCCGTGTTCAGCGTGGCGTAATGATCGCCATCGCGCAGGTCGCGATATGCCTTATACAGCCCTTCATGTTGCCCTACCCAGGTGCTGTATTCTGACAGCAGCGGCAGGGTTTGTTCGTACGCTTCACGCAGTTCCGGGCTATTTTTCACCGAGTTCAGATGGCTGACCGGGGAGAAGATACGCCCCAGCACATCGTCCACTTCCGCCAACGGCTGGCAGAGATTTTCCCAGGTGTACGGTGCCCCTTGCGCTACTACGCGCTCCACATTTTCGCGGCAGTCGTTCAGCGCCTTAGTCACGGCTGGAACGACATGTTCCGGGAGAATTTTAGAAAACGGAGGCAATTCAAAGGGAGTCAGTAACGGATTCGTCATTAGCGCAGTCCTGGTTAAAGAGGTTAAGGAAGCGCTCAACAGGCGCTTTACATAATGTTTGTAGCATGGGGTTAAGTGTAGTGAATTTCAATGAGAAACGTTACGCTTTCGCGGCGGCGGCCTCTTTTCGGTATACTGTCCTGATAGGCTTTTGTGCGCCCCGAATACGGGCCGATTTTTACTTACCGGAACACCTTTACCCATGCTCAGTTATCGCCACAGCTTTCACGCTGGCAACCACGCCGACGTCCTTAAACATACCGTTCAGAGCCTGATCATTGAGTCGCTGAAAGAGAAAGATAAACCGTTTCTCTATCTCGACACCCACGCAGGGGCCGGGCGTTATCAGTTAGGCAGCGAACATGCCGAGCGTACCGGCGAATATCTCGAAGGCATCGCCCGTATCTGGCAGCAGGACGATTTGCCTGCGGAGCTGGAGGCGTACATCAATGTGGTAAAACACTTCAACCGTAGCGGGCAGTTGCGTTATTACCCCGGTTCGCCGTTGATTGCTCGCCAGCTACTGCGTGAACAGGACAGCCTGCAACTGACCGAACTGCACCCGAGCGATTACCCGTTGCTGCGTTCTGAATTTCAGAAAGACAGCCGTGCGCGCGTCGAAAAAGCCGACGGTTTCCAGCAGCTTAAGGCCAAGCTGCCGCCGGTTTCCCGCCGTGGTTTAATCCTTATCGACCCGCCGTATGAAATGAAAACCGACTATCAGGCGGTGGTCAGCGGGATAGCAGAAGGTTACAAACGTTTCGCCACTGGCACTTACGCATTGTGGTATCCAGTGGTGCTGCGCCAGCAAATTAAGCGCATGATCCACGACCTGGAAGCGACCGGCATTCGCAAAATTCTGCAAATTGAACTGGCGGTGCTGCCAGACAGCGATCGCCGTGGCATGACCGCTTCCGGCATGATTGTGATTAACCCGCCGTGGAAGCTGGAACAGCAGATGAATAACGTGCTGCCGTGGCTGCACAGCAAACTGGTTCCGGCAGGCACCGGGCACGCCACCGTAAGCTGGATCGTGCCAGAGTAATTGCAGCCATTGCTGGCACCTATTACGTCTCGCGCTACAATCGCGGTAATCAACGATAAGGACAATATGTCATGACTAAACACTATGATTACATCGCCATCGGCGGCGGCAGCGGCGGTATCGCCTCCATCAACCGCGCGGCTATGTACGGCCAGAAATGCGCACTGATTGAAGCCAAAGAGCTGGGCGGCACCTGCGTAAATGTTGGCTGTGTGCCGAAAAAAGTGATGTGGCACGCGGCGCAAATCCGTGAAGCGATCCATATGTACGGCCCGGATTATGGTTTTGATACCACTATCAATAAATTCAACTGGGAAACGTTGATCGCCAGCCGTACCGCCTATATCGACCGTATTCATACTTCCTATGAGAACGTGCTCGGTAAAAATAACGTTGATGTAATCAAAGGCTTTGCCCGCTTCGTTGATGCCAAAACCATTGAAGTCAACGGCGAAACCATCACGGCCGATCATATTCTGATCGCCACCGGTGGTCGTCCGAGCCACCCGGATATTCCGGGCGTGGAATACGGTATTGATTCTGATGGCTTCTTCGCCCTTCCGGCTTTGCCAGAGCGCGTAGCGGTTGTTGGCGCGGGTTACATCGCCGTTGAACTGGCGGGCGTGATTAACGGCCTCGGTGCGAAGACGCATCTGTTTGTGCGTAAACATGCGCCGCTGCGCAGCTTCGACCCGATGCTCTCTGAAACGCTGGTTGAAGTGATGAACGCCGAAGGCCCGCAGTTGCACACCAACGCCATCCCGAAAGCGGTAGTGAAAAATGCCGATGGTAGCCTGACGCTGGAGCTGGAAGATGGTCGCAGTGAAACGGTGGATTGCCTGATTTGGGCGATTGGTCGCGAGCCTGCCAATGACAACATCAACCTGGAAGCCGCTGGCGTTAAAACCAACGAAAAAGGCTATATCGTCGTCGATAAATATCAAAACACCAACGTTGAAGGTATTTACGCGGTGGGCGATAACACGGGTGCAGTGGAACTGACACCGGTGGCTGTTGCAGCAGGTCGCCGTCTCTCTGAACGCCTGTTTAATAACAAGCCGGATGAGCATCTGGATTACAGCAACATTCCGACCGTGGTCTTCAGCCATCCGCCGATTGGTACTGTTGGTTTAACGGAGCCGCAGGCGCGCGAGCAGTACGGCGACGATCAGGTGAAAGTGTATAAATCCTCTTTCACCGCGATGTATACCGCCGTCACCACTCACCGCCAGCCGTGTCGCATGAAACTGGTATGCGTTGGACCGGAAGAGAAGATTGTCGGTATTCACGGCATTGGTTTTGGTATGGACGAAATGTTGCAGGGCTTCGCGGTGGCGCTGAAGATGGGTGCAACCAAAAAAGACTTCGACAACACGGTTGCCATTCACCCGACAGCGGCAGAAGAGTTCGTGACAATGCGTTAAATGTTAAAGGGCTAAGAGTAGTGTGCTCTTAGCCCTTAGCTACGTTTCCGCTATCAGTTCAGAAGCTGAAGCAGAAAGCGGATCAGTTCCAGCAGCGCAATTAACGCCCCAAGAACGATGATTGCTTTATCAATCACCCGTTTTCTCCATGCGATGGAGTGAGAATGCATCCGCTTACTCATCCATTGCCTGTCACGGCGCATGTCTCATTGTTAGATGACGACTATCTCACTCCGGCCAGAGCATCAGTTAACGGCACCACCCGTACTTCAGACCAGGACTTTGAAAGCGTTTATGCGCATTGCCAGAGTGAAAATGTCTCAGAGCTAACTGGATAATCATACAGTACTTGCGGGTTATAAAACCAGCATGTCCTTGCAATAGTTTCAGTATGGTATTAGCATTGATGCGTTAGATGATGGCTATCTCACTCCAGCCAGAGCCACCAACTCAGGGCTGAACAGTAAAAAAACCGACGCGAAGTCGGTTTTTTTACGTCCTGATTCAGACCTCCTTTCAAATGAATGCCCAACGCTTAATTCACACCTACACCTTTCTCTACACTTACATATTCGTTAAACCATATGTGTTTTTGACTTGTCCGCTTTGGTTTGTAACTCTGGTGGCGCTGGCGCTACACCTCTCTTTCACATCGTAATGAGATACTGATATGAGCAACATTACCATTTATCACAACCCGGCCTGCGGTACGTCACGTAATACGCTGGAGATGATCCGCAACAGCGGTACAGAACCGACCATTATCTATTATCTGGAAACACCACCGACGCGCGATGAGCTGGTAAAACTCATTGCCGATATGGGGATTACCGTACGCGCGCTGCTACGTAAAAACGTCGAGCCGTATGAGGAACTGGGCCTTGCAGAAGATAAATTTACTCACGATCAGTTAATCGACTTTATGCTTCAGCACCCGATTCTGATTAATCGCCCGATTGTGGTGACGCCGCTGGGAACTCGCCTGTGCCGCCCTTCAGAAGTCGTGCTGGAAATTCTGCCAGATGCGCAAAAAGGCGCGTTCACCAAGGAAGATGGCGAGAAAGTGGTTGATGAGGCGGGTAATCGCCTGAAATAAAGCGGCTATATTCCCCCACAGGTTGTTAGAAAAATGCGCTTTATTTATGTCGGATGCGACGCTGGCGCATTTTATCCGACCTACAAAGTTATGATAATTCGATGAATTGTATGTTATTTGTAGGCCTGACAGTCGTAGCGTATCAGGCGATTTTGCTATTTACACAGTACTCCCTGCGTGAGATTCCAATTATCGCGTCCAGCATGGTGTATCAGTGAGCTGCTTAGTTATCAGCGATACAGTGCAGCAGTTTAAAGATGTACTGGATTATGATTTATCAGTGGTTTACACAATAAATAATTTCAACATACGTTAACCTATTTTATTATTACATATCTAAAACATCACAAAAATATCACTTCACACACTATCAGAGAACATCATACCTTTTTAAAACGAGCATTTTCGATAGTTGTTAACGTTTTCTTTTGCGATATGATTATTGCCTTTTTTTGCACTCAAATATTACCAGATGGAAATAAAAGAGAAGTCAAAGGTAATTATATCAGGAAGATATGACGCATTATATTTACTGTATGTAGAAGAAAATCCATTCCTGTTCTAATTATCCAATTTAAAAATCTTAGCATAAAACAAATGATGAATAAGGAATGTTATGTCAATTGACTTTACCCCAGGTGTAATAAATACATATAACGGTGATATTTATAACTGCACAACAAATACCGATAATGTTAAAACGCCAGACACACCGAAGTGGCCTTGTGATAACCGGGAAGAACAACACCCCATTAATGCCCCATTCTCTGGAGAATGGATACACCTCTGAACAATTTGATTTAGCGCAACAACGCCAACAAATTAATGCGTGCCATACGAACACCACATATACAAATGCAGACTACTCAAAGTTGAGGCTCAACTTGTAAGTCTTATTAATAACATTGAAACGATAAGCTCGACACCACTTCCGCAAAAGACACAATCAATACTTAATCAGATAAATAATATTAGACACGAAAAGATTAAAAACCTCTGAATATAGATTATGGAACAATGGATACTCATGCCACGCCCAAAAATTAACTGAGCTCAACTAAACAGAAGAGATATAAACATCAGACAGGTTTACGTTACTATCAGGCATATCGCCTCAGAATCAGATGAAAACTATAAAGAAATATCTATTATGGTTTTAATATTTGTTGATAAGGATAGTAACATGAACATGACAAAAGGTGCACTCATCCTCAGCCTTTCATTTTTGCTTGCCGCATGTAGTTCAATTCCGCAAAATATCAAAGGCAATAACCAACCTGATATTCAAAAAAGTTTTGTTGCTGTTCATAACCAGCCGGGGTTATATGTTGGTCAACAAGCGCGCTTTGGCGGGAAGGTTATCAACGTTATCAATGGCAAAACGGATACGTTGTTAGAAATCGCTGTATTACCGTTGGATAGCTATGCGAAGCCTGATATTGAAGCCAACTATCAGGGCCGACTGCTCGCCAGACAAAGCGGCTTCCTTGATCCAGTGAACTATCGTAATCACTTTGTTACCATCCTCGGTACCATTCAGGGTGAACAACCTGGCTTTATCAATAAAGTCCCGTATAACTTCCTGGAAGTGAATATGCAGGGCATCCAGGTGTGGCATTTGAGAGAAGTGGTTAATACCACCTATAACTTGTGGGATTACGGCTATGGTGCATTCTGGCCGGAACCGGGCTGGGGGGCTCCTTACTACACCAATGCGGTGAGTCAGGTAACACCTGAGCTGGTCAAATAACACCACCGAAAGATGCAGATGCTTTCTCAGTATCTGCATCATGCATTACATCAAATTAATACACAGTAAGCTAACTATTATTATAAGCCCTGTCCTGTTAATTACCTTTGGCAAACTTATTATAAAGTTAATGTCCGTACCAGGAGTCGGTTATGTTTCTTATAATTACCAGGGATACGATGTTTTTCACCGCGATGAAAAACATTCTGAGTAAAGGTAATGTCGTTCATATACAGAACGAAGAAGAGATCGACGTAATGTTGCATCAGAATGCCTTCGTCATTATTGATACATTAATGAATAATGTATTTCATTCTAATTTTCTCACTCAAATTGAACGATTAAAACCTGTCCATGTAATTATTTTCTCCCCCTTTAATATTAAACGCTGCCTGGGGAAAGTACCGGTGACCTTTGTTCCGCGAACTATCGCCATCATCGACTTTGTCGCACTCATCAATGGCAGTTACTGCTCTGTGCCTGAAGCGGATGTGTCCCTCTCGCGCAAGCAGCATCAGGTTCTGAGCTGCATTGCGAATCAAATGACAACGGAAGATATTCTGGAGAAACTGAAAATATCGCTAAAAACGTTCTACTGCCATAAACACAATATCATGATGATCCTCAATCTTAAGCGGATCAATGAGCTGGTACGCCATCAGCATATTAATTATCTGGTGTGAACGATTGAACAATATAAAGAGGCCCAGCAACAGCCAGACCTCCCGTTAATTATACGTTATGCAGTAACGCCTTCCGGTATCAACGAAGCAATTTGCTTACGCCATTGCGCTTGCTCCTGTTCACCTTCTGTACGTTGACCATAAAGTTGCGCTATCTGCGTACCATCATGGGCAAACAATTCCAGACTGGTTACGTGACCATCGCTGGTCGGTTTACGGGTAACCCAGGCTTCAGCAATACTCTCTTCTAATAGATGAAGGGTAAACGTCGGGTTGAAAATATTCAGCCAACCTTTCATTGGCACCACTTTTTCTACCACACCGGTGAAAATCTGTACGCAGCCACGGTTGCCAACAAACACCATGATTTCATTGCCATCCTGCTGTGCAGATTCAAGAATTTGCGCCAACGCACTGTTGGATACTTTGCAGGCCAAATCGTCTGCCACCAGATTGAACGCCTGTTGGCGCGTCAGGTTGTGGCGCTTGAGCAACGTAAAAAACTGATGAACGTCGGTCATCGCCCGCCACTCTTGCTCGACCACACTGGCATCGGCTCGCGTTTGAACAACTGGCGCATCAACGGCTTTTAACTCAAGCGGCGTATTCTCATCGGTGATAAACCGTGCCAGAAGCTCACTCCATGCCGCCATATCGGTATTGTCGGTGGCATAAACTTTTAGTAATGCATCGCCCTGATGATCAAAGAACTGAATACTCTGGCGTTCGCCACGAGCCGTGTTTTCTTTGATGTGGAAAACACTGGCCCATTGATTGAGAAACAGACGTAAATCCAGCGCGCGCGGATTGAGGATCAATCCGGCATGTCCGTTCAAATGCTGGTTTGTGAACGAGCCAACTTGCTCATGGACTGCATATTCATTACGACAAATACATTTGGTTTCACCAACGCTTTCCAGCGCCGCCAGAATTTCACGAATATCGCCGCGCATCCGCCACGCGTCGTGCGTGACGCGTGCAAATGCCAGTTCTGCTTCGCTGATATTCATTAAACCTGCGATGTCACGCGCGTACTTTCCGGGATTTTGTTCTTTTAACTCAAGCCAGCGTGTGTAGTGGTTCATTGTCTCTCTTCCTTCCAGATAAATGCCCCGAAATATCGGGGCAGATGATTACCATTGATAACTCACGAAAATTTTTCCGTTACGACCATCCTGTGGGATGCCTTGCGGCGACCAGTACTCTTTATCGAAGGCGTTGCCCAATACCAGAGTAGTGGTCACGCCTTTGAGCGCCTGTTGTCCTTGATAACTGACGTAGAAATCATTCACACCATAGCCAGGTTGTTTGCTGTAGCTGCTGCTGATATGTGTTGAGCGATCGGCAAACGTACCGACCCAACCAACAGAGAAGCCACTGTGAGCGATCGGAATATTCAGGGTACTGGTAACGGTATCCGGGTTAATGCTGGAGATATATTCCCCGGTATCGGTGTCTTTGCCGCGGGTACGGTTATAGGCCACATCAAGGCTAAACAGATCAGTGGTATATTTCGTCATCACATCCCAGCCCCAGATTTTGGCGTTCGGGACGTTATACGACATAGTTGTCGCCGCCGCGAAATCGACGGTCGTGGAGATATAATCTTTCGCTTTGGTATCAAAGTAGCTGGCTTTAAATTCCAGAGCATCATTGGACAACATCAGGTCATCAAAACGCAGCCCAAAACCGTACTCCTGAGTTTCGTTAGTTTCCGGACGTAAGTTCGGGTTTGGCACCCAATAGTTGGTATAGAAGCGACCAATCGAGAAGTGTTTAGAATCGTTATACATTTCGCCCATCGTCGGGGCGCGGAATGCCTGAGCATATGAGCCAAATAACATCAGCCAGTTGGTCGGGTTGATAGTCATCCCCGCACGAGATGACCATTTGTCGGCATCAACATCTTTGTAGCCGTCGCTGCTACCGCGATAACTGTCATAGCGGGTTCCGCCAAGCAGGGTAATCGGCAGATCGCGTAAGGTGATCTCATCTTGTAGCCAGCCAGAGCTAAAATCGATTTTTGCTTGCGGGAAGCCCGTCGTCGCGCCACCCGGATGTTGTTCCTGACGATAATACTCACCGCCATATGTCAGTAAGTGAGAAGCGAAACTGTCGGCAAATAGAGTGGAACGGTTCTCCAGCCTGGCTCCTTTTGTTATCTGTTCACGATACTCGCCGGAACTCCCCGTGTTTTGCGCATTAATACGGACTTCCGACCAGTATATTTTTGCATCTGCATTTAACCAGTCGTTACCCTGCGGGGCGAGTTTATAAGAAAGCTGCGCATCGCGTTGAATTGTTGAACGATCGACCATCGGGTTGCTGCTATCAGAAGCTTCAACGGTCTGCGGATTTTTTGGTTCACGCGCGTCGTTGTTGTAGTAACGCACTAAACCGCTCAGAGACTGGGCTGAATCAATTTGCCAGGTCCCTTTCGCCAGCATGTTATTAATGGATTCGTCATTCGGCGCGGTTTCACCATTGCTCTGGCGTAAATCACCCCGATCGCGACTGGACCAGGCCACAATACCATCCAGATTTTCAGTTCGCCCAAACGCGCTCGCGCCTAATCCCAGGCTATGGTCCCCCGTGCCGCCAGTACCAAAGACACGAAAACCACTACTTTGTCCTTCCTGCAATAAATCTTTTGCATCGACCGTATCGTAGGAGATCACTCCACCCAGCGCGCCACTGCCATACAGTAATGCTGAAGGTCCGCGAACAATCTCAACACGCTTGATCAGCGCCGGATCGAGAAAAGTGCCATTCAGGTGTCCGGTATCCGTTCCCTGGCGAACACCATCGACAAGAACCAGCACGCCGCGATGATCATAGCCACGCATATTTACATCCTGACCGTTGGTTCGTCCGGTACCATCAAGAGTAATTCCAGGAACATGACGCAGCAAATCAGTGGCTGAAGTAGCAGTTTGATTTTCAGGAGCGGAAGTGTCGATAACGCTGACCATCATAGGCGCTTCGAAGGAACTACGTGCATTCCCCGTTGCCGTAACGGTCATGGTTTCAGTAGCAAAAGCAAACGTTGGCAAGGTGGCAGAAACAGCCAAAGCCAACAAACTCAAACGCAACGAGGTAAATTGCGGACGTGACATAGCGATTCTCCATGAGGAAAATAAAAAATGCTGGCTGCCTGGGTTAATACCGGGGTGGCTGGCGAAAAATAAATTTATTTACAATTCAAATAATTAGATATCACCACGGGAAGCTATTAGCGTATATATCCCGTAAAATTGCCGAATATTTCTGATAATTCAGCAAAAGCACGCCCTCTTTGTCAGGCAAAGTAGTACGCCACGTCTGAAGTGAAGAGTGCTGTGCGTTTTCCCTTACAAAAGATATGATTTTGTTATCCATGATGTCATATTTTGTTAAACTCAAACGTGATAATGAGAATTATTATCGATCAATTTTTTATGATCAAGCTTTTTTTAACCGCCATTAACACAATAAACAGGGGGTTATGAAATCTATCCAGCATCCAGAAAACCATCCTGTGTTTATGGCTATCCCCCCACAACCTCATCACAAAACGTTGTCGTTAACAGTGATAATTTTCTCTTCTCTTTGCTCTGCAAGCCGCGATATCTCCGGGTTCTCAGCTTTTTCCCGCGCTGAAATTTAATCGGTAACAAGAACATTAGCTGACGAAGCATCTTGATAAAAATCAAAAATAAATACGCTTGTAACGCCGTGCGTATTGAATCGACGGTTGTATTTCATATATAACTCAAATGATAATCATGATCATTCTCAATTTGATAAGAGTTCTCACATTATGCCAAGGATCATCACCAGGCCGTTTCTTTTTTCCCCACTAACGTTATGTATTTCAGCCGTGGCCTCTGCCGCGAAGACCATGGTAAAACGAAAAAAATTGTTTACGGCATTACTGGCTCTTAGCTGGACTTTTAGCGTAACGGCTGCCGAACGTATCGTGGTCGCAGGAGGATCGCTGACGGAGCTAATCTACGCGATGGGCGCTGGCAAACGCGTGGTTGGTGTCGATGAAACGACATCTTATCCACCAGAAACCGCCAAACTGCCGCATATTGGTTACTGGAAACAACTCAGCAGCGAAGGCATTTTGTCACTTCGCCCGGATAGCGTAATTACCTGGCAGGATGCAGGACCGCAAATTGTGCTCGACCAACTGCGGGCGCAAAAAGTCAACGTCGTCACTCTGCCGCGTGTACCAGCCACCCTTGAGCAGATGTACGCCAACATTCGCCAACTGGCAAAAACGTTACAGGTTCCTGAACAAGGCGAGGCGCTGGTGACACAGATCAACCAACGCCTGGAGCGAGTACAGCAAAACGTGGCGGCCAAAAAAGCCCCGGTTAAAGCCATGTTTATTCTCTCCGCAGGCGGAAGTGCGCCACAGGTTGCCGGTAAAGGCAGCGTCGCGGACGCCATTCTTTCGCTTGCCGGAGCAGAAAACGTCGCTACCCACCAGCAGTACAAAAGCTACAGCGCGGAATCGCTGATTGCGGCTAACCCTGAAGTGATTGTCGTCACCTCACAAATGGTCGATGGCGATATTAATCGGCTACGTTCTATTGCCGGAATTACCCACACTGCCGCATGGAAAAACCAGCGCATTATCACCGTTGATCAAAACCTGATTCTGGGAATGGGTCCGCGTATTGCTGATGTCGTTGAGTCTTTACACCAGCAGCTTTGGCCGCAATAAATGGATTTAAATCAGACGAATGAACACAAATAACACCCTGGATCTCACGCCACATTTTGCTTTAGACGGTGATCAGCCCTTTAAAGACAGGCGCGCCATGATGCCGTTTCGTGGGGCCATTCCGGTTGCCAAAGAGCAACTGGCACAGACCTGGCAAGAGATGATCAATCAAACGGTATCACCACGTAAGCGACTGGTTTACCTACACATTCCTTTTTGTGCGACACACTGCACGTTTTGTGGTTTTTATCAGAACCGTTTTAATGAAGATGCGTGTGCTCATTATACCGATGCCCTGATTCGTGAAATAGAAATGGAAGCAGACAGCGTATTGCATCAGTCGGCCCCCATCCACGCGGTCTATTTCGGTGGCGGTACGCCTTCCGCGCTTTCAGCACACGATTTGGCCAGAATCATCACCACATTACGAGAAAAGCTGCCACTGGCCCCTGATTGTGAAATCACTATCGAAGGCCGGGTACTGAATTTTGACGCTGAGCGAATCGATGCTTGCCTTGATGCAGGAGCAAACCGCTTCTCAATTGGTATTCAGTCGTTTAACAGCAAAATCCGCAAGAAAATGGCCCGCACCTCGGATGGCCCAACCGCTATTGCGTTTATGGAAAGCCTGGTCAAACGCGATCGTGCCGCGGTGGTCTGTGACCTGCTGTTTGGTCTGCCGGGTCAGGATGCGCAAACCTGGGGAGAAGATCTGGCTATTGCCCGCGATATCGGTCTCGACGGCGTCGATCTCTATGCGCTCAATGTCCTGCCCAATACACCGCTGGGCAAAGCCGTGGAAAATGGGCGTACTACCGTGCCCTCTCCGGCAGAACGTCGCGATCTTTACCTGCAAGGATGTGATTTTATGGACGATGCCGGTTGGCGCTGCATCAGTAACAGCCACTGGGGCCGTACCACACGCGAACGCAATCTCTATAACCTGCTGATTAAACAAGGTGCCGATTGTCTGGCCTTTGGTTCCGGAGCCGGCGGTTCGATTAATGGGTACTCCTGGATGAACGAACGCAATCTTCAGACCTGGCATGAATCCGTCGCGGCAGGCAAAAAACCGCTGATGATGATCATGCGTAACGCCGAACGTAATGCGCAATGGCGTCATACCTTGCAGTCGGGCATTGAAACGGCGCGTGTACCGCTGGACGAACTTACGCCACATGCCGAAAAACTCGCGCCGTTACTGGCCCAGTGGCACCAAAAAGGCTTAAGCCGCGATGCGTCAACGTGTCTGCGGTTGACCAATGAAGGTCGTTTCTGGGCAAGCAACATTTTGCAGTCTCTTAATGAACTGATTCAGGTACTTAATGCGCCAGCAATTGCGCTTGAAAAACCATAACAGGAGTGATTTATGAGCCATGTCTCGTTACAGGAATTTTTGAAAACGGAGCCAGACGGTACGCTGGAGGCGATCGCCGAACAATACAACACCACGCTGCTGGAGGTAGTGAAAAATCTGCCCTCTCCGACTGTTGTGTCAGGTGATAAATTCGATACTGTCTGGGATACCGTCTGCGAATGGGGCAACGTCACCACGTTAGTACATACTACCGATGTAATACTCGAATTTAGCGGCGAACTGCCTTCGGGTTTCCATCGCCACGGCTATTTCAACCTACGCGGAAAGCACGGCATGTCCGGGCATATCAAAGCAGAAAACTGCACGCATATTGCCTTGATCGAACGTAAATTTATGGGCATGGATACCGCCTCTATTCTCTTTTTCAATAAGGAAGGCAGCGCAATGCTGAAAATCTTCCTCGGTAGGGATGATCATCGTCAGCTCCTGAGCGAACAAGTCAGCGCCTTCCATGCTCTGGCAGCATCGTTAAAGGAACACGCCTGATGACACCGTGGCTACTCTTTGGCGCAGGCGGAAAAGGTGTGGGTGCCAGAACGCTTGAACTGGCGCTGGCGGAACAACGTCCGGTCGTTGCTGTCATTCGTCATGCCGATGCCGCCACGAAACTGGCGCAACAAGGCGTACAGGTTTTTACAGGCGACGCCTGTGATGCCAGCGTAGTCGCGGCTGCTTGCCGCGCAACTGGCCCGGATGCGCTTATCATCTCAACAATGGGCGGAGCTCAGGATTATCTGGCGCACAGAACAGTGATTGATGAGGCCGAGAAGGCTGGCATCAGTCGCATGATTCTGGTGACCTCTTTGGGATGCGGCGATAGCTGGCCGTTTTTATCAGAGCGGGCAAAGGCTGCGTTTGGTCAGGCGGTACGGGAAAAAACGCTGGCGGAAAGCTGGTTGCAAACCAGCCAGCTTGATTATGCCATTCTCCGCCCTGGCGGTCTGCTTGATGGTGCGGCAACGGGCAAAGCACAACGGATACAAAATCAGGAGTGTCATGGTTTTGTTAACCGTGCTGATGTCGCCGCACATATCCATGAACTGGCAAATGCGCCAGCACTTAACCAGCAGGTCTACAGTCTGATTGAACCGGACCTGAAACCGGCGTGATCCCCCGGCGCGGCATGTCCGCGCCGTAATGTCGTAACGGAGTTTTGCGTGCTCAAGGATTCACTCTCTTCCGCCAGGGTCTTTATGGGGCTATCACTATTATTGCTAGCTCTGGTGCTGTTTGGTGCCAGTCAGGGAGCGTTAAAGATCAGTTTTGATGCCCTTTTTGATGAGGAATACCGCGATATCTGGCTCAATATTCGTCTACCACGGGTTTTGCTGGCGGTGCTGGTAGGTGCAGCGTTGGCAACCGCAGGGGTAATTATGCAGGGGCTTTTTCGCAACCCAATGGCTGACCCTGGATTACTTGGCGTCAGTAGCGGTTCTGCATTAATGGTTGGCGTTGCTATTGTGCTGCCCTTCTCCTTCCCAGTGGTGCTGGTGCTCTATGAGCAAATGGTGTTTGCCATTGCCGGAAGTTTAGTGGTCTGCACCATCATTTTTCTCATCACGCAGCGCCATCGCGATGGCAGCATGATGCAATTATTACTCGCCGGTATCGCCATCAATGCCCTGTGCGGCGCAGCGATCGGCATCCTGAGCTATATCGGCGATGAGCAGCAGCTACGACAACTCACATTGTGGATGATGGGCAATCTTGGACAGGCGCAATGGCCGACGTTATTGGTTGCCAGTTCATTCATCCTACCGGCCATTATCGCAACAACTTGTCTCGCCGGAACGCTGAATTTACTGCAGCTCGGTGATGAAGAAGCCCACTACCTCGGCGTGAACGTGAAGCGTAAACGCCAGCAATTACTGTTAGTGAGCTCACTGCTCGTTGGTGCTGCCGTATCGGTAAGCGGCATTATCGGCTTTATTGGCCTGGTGATCCCGCATCTGATTCGCATGACTACCGGGGCAAATCACCGCTGGCTAATCCCTTGTTCCGCCCTCGCCGGAGCCTGTTTATTGCTGATGGCAGACACGCTTGCCCGCACGCTGGTACAGCCAGCAGAAATGCCCGTGGGATTATTAACCAGCCTGCTTGGTGGCCCTTATTTTATGTGGTTGATTCTGCGCAACCGGAGGATCACATGATCAGCGCCCAGAATCTGGTTTATAGCCTTCAGGGGCGGCGTCTGACTGATAATGTCTCGCTGACTTTTCCCGGTGGGGAAATTGTTGCCATCCTCGGGCCTAATGGTGCGGGAAAATCTACGCTGCTTCGCCAGCTAACCGGCTATCTTCAACCTGATAGCGGCGAATGTCGGTTGTTTAATAAGCCATTAAATGAATGGTCGATTACTGAACTGGCGAAACACCGGGCCGTGATGCGTCAAAATAGCCACATGGCGTTTCCATTCAGCGTACAAGAAGTTATCCAGATGGGGCGGCATCCGCATCGTACTGGTAATCAGGATAATGAAACAGCACAAATAATGGCGTTATGTGACTGTCAGGCGTTAGCAAACCGCAACTATCGGCAATTATCCGGTGGTGAACAACAGCGCGTGCAATTAGCGCGCCTGCTGGTGCAACTCTGGGAACCTACTCCCTCACCGAAATGGTTATTTCTTGATGAACCAACTTCGGCGCTGGATATTCACCATCAGCAGCACTTGTTTCGTTTATTACGCCAGTTAGTTCACGAACGGCAGTTCAATGTTTGCTGCGTATTGCACGATCTAAATCTTGCCGCGCGTTATGCAGACCGTGTTGTATTAATGCAAAAAGGAAAGGTTATCGCAAATGGTAAGCCGCAGGACGTATTGACACAGCAGGCGCTGACAATGCTCTACGGCGCGGATATTACCGTACTTAAAGATCCTGCCAACCATTCACCACTGATCGTCCTCGATCATTAAAACCAACAGGAGTACCGCACTGGTACTCCTGCGAATAAATAACTATACAGATTAGCTAATTGAAACGCCTTTCACCCCTGCCATACCTTTTAATAATCGCAACAGATCTTCTATCGACGTCGTGGCATGAAGCTGGATATCAATGGCGACCACTTCATGATCTTCATTTTCCTGCAACGAAACTAAATCCGTTTTTATTTTTTGCTGCTTAAACCAGTCGAGCATTGATACCGTATTACCGTTCACTAATGTCAGCTGTAAATGGTAATTTTTGTTCATCAGGCGGAAGGTTAATTGATGGAAGACTTCCAGCACCAGCAAGGTCATCACTGAACCATAAATACCCAGTTCGTACATACCGCTGCCAATAACCATACCAATGGCGGCGGTCACCCAGATATCCGCTGCCGTCGTCAGACCTACAATATTTTGGTTACGAACGAGAATGTTACCTGCACCGATAAACCCGACGCCCGTCACAACCTGAGCAGCAATACGGCTGGGATCCAGTCCGACGTGACCTAAAGACAGCACGTCAGCAAAACCATATTTCGAAACAATCATAAACAGGGCGCTTCCCATGCCAATTAATACATGTGTGCGTAACCCTGCTCCTTTGCCGCGCATTTGCCTTTCCATGCCAATAGCGCCACAGGCAATTACCGCAAGTATAAGTCGTATAATAAATTCTGCTGTCATATAAAAATGCAAAAAGGAGCAGCAAGATGGCTCAACTTGCTACTCCTTTTTACTTGTACCTTATTAATTCGGCAAGTCATTAGATGCTTGATTTTTGAAGGTATACAAATTTTTCTGCGGGTTTTTCTTGCAGTATTCGATCACTTTAGGAATTTGAGTGAGATCGGTTTCATTTAAAGTAACGGTATCGCCACCTTTATATACTGTTTCTTCATGCAGCATCCACCACGCAACTGGTGTCATTGCTTTTGGATTCAGATCAATAAATTCCTGGCAGGTCATATCTTTAGCGGATTCATTGGCTGCCAGCGCAGATTGTGCGTTCACCAGTGACAAAGCCGCTACAGCGCCCATAAAAATAAACGCTTTACGGAGAGATGAAATGTTCATTTTGTAACCCATTCAATATAGAGATTATATACAAACAGGAGGAATAGCTGCTTTTAAAGAAGATATTCCGGCCTGTTCAATATGCAAGGAAATACGATGTAACGCATTCCCGGAATTACATATCTTTCTTAATTTTGTCCCATTCGCCTTTAACTTTATCTTTAAAGCTGGCTTTTTTATCCTGAGTACAAGCCTGAACGATAGCTGGGGTTACGGTTGCAATACCCTGAACATCTAAAACCGCATCTTCTGGTTTATCTTTGTTGTTCAGTGCTTCAGCAAAACCGACTGCAGTTGGCTGGAAGGATTCGTCCACAGCCAGGAAATCTTCACAGGTCCAGGAGTTGACCGGTTTTTTGTTATCAGCTGCTTTTTGTGCATCCGCTGCATTGCTCACTACTGGCAGAAGAAGCAGACCACCAAGAATAACGCCTAATACTTTTTTCATCGTAATATCCTCAACTATAAAGTGAAAGAGCCGTCACGAATCAATTTCGACACTGAGGTTATAACCTGGTTTTCTGTATATGTCATGTTGATGGAAAATATCAAAATCAGATATTTTTATTTCAATACAATGAGTTACAGATGCATCAGATACTGTAATTAGGAAATTTTTATTAAATCGACTGCATTCTTAGACGCGTTTTTGGCATAGATTGATAGCAGGGGATTTTCTTCTTAATTTTATAGGGTGGTTCTATGTTATATATAGATAAGGCAACAATTTTGAAGTTTGATCTGGAGATGCTTAAAAAACATCGCAGAGCAATCCAGTTTATTGCCGTGCTGCTGTTTATCGTCGGGTTGCTGTGTATCAGTTTTCCGTTCGTCTCTGGCGACATTTTAAGCACAGTAGTGGGTGCATTATTAATCTGCTCGGGCATTGCGCTTATTGTCGGGCTATTCAGCAACCGCAGTCATAATTTCTGGCCGGTATTATCCGGTTTCCTCGTCGCAGTCGCCTATTTATTGATCGGCTATTTCTTCATCCGCGCACCAGAGCTGGGCATTTTTGCCATTGCGGCATTTATTGCCGGTTTGTTCTGTGTGGCAGGGGTTATTCGCCTGATGAGTTGGTATCGTCAGCGTTCAATGAAAGGCAGTTGGCTACAGCTCGTTATTGGTGTGCTGGATATCGTCATTGCCTGGATATTCCTTGGTGCTACGCCGATGGTGTCGGTAACGCTGGTTTCCACACTGGTGGGAATTGAACTGATATTTAGCGCCGCCAGTCTGTTCAGCTTCGCCAGTTTGTTCGTTAAAAAGCAATAATTATCCCTATTTCCACCTGGATCATAGTCACATTAAGTGACTATGATCCAGTTAATACTCTCTTAGCTATACAGTGTTTCAGTTCAATTACGCACTATCATTGAAACAATTGCCTGCTGTTGATTATTTCAACCTACTGAATTTAATCTGATTTTTTTCGTTCCATGGCAAATTAGCCATTTCAAACATTATCATGGCTGATATTTTCCGTGGTCAGGTTTAATGTTTTAAAAGTGCTGTGGGAAAGTGAACAAAGAGTTCCGTAAGCGTTGATGCTATGGGCGGTTAAATAAGTAATCCGGGTTCATTTTTTTGCAACTGGCGTTGATTACATTGCATAAATATCCGTGTCTCCAGACGCTATATAAAAACCTGAAGACATGAATGAGTTATTTAATCAGGTAATTTCAATGCGTTAAAAGAAAGCTGGCAATCCAATTGCCAGCCTAAGTCGAAACAAGGAGACTCGATATTTAAATCGGATTACATTTTAACTTTAGTAATATTCTTCAGAGATCACAAACTGGTTATTGATAACTTATTCTTGGGCAGTAATCCGCAAAAGTTAACCTTTTGTTTACTAGTTACAAACTGATAACAACCAGGAATCTTACTTAGGACCAATATATGGAGTGTGTGATGGATAAATCTGAAGTATTGATTAGTGTTAATAGACGTATTAGTTCACGAAGGGCAAAGTTCTTATAGGCGTTTACTATATTGAACAACGATTCGGACAAGGATGTAAATAATGAAAAGGATGACATGTTCGAAACGATAACGGCTAAGGAGCAAGTTATGATTTTTCTCATGACGAAAGATTCTTTTCTTTTACAGGGCTTTTGGCAGTTGAAAGATAATCACGAAATGATAAAAATCAATTCCCTGTCAGAGATCAAAAAAGTAGGCAATAAACCCTTCAAGGTGATCATTGACACCTATCACAACCATATCCTTGATGAAGAAGCGATTAAATTCCTGGAGAAATTAGATGCCGAGAGAATTATTGTTTTGGCACCTTATCACATCAGTAAACTAAAAGCTAAAGCGCCTATTTATTTTGTCAGCCGTAAAGAAAGTATCAAAAATCTTCTTGAGATTACTTATGGTAAACACTTGCCCCATAAGAATTCACAACTATGTTTTTCACATAATCAGTTCAAAATTATGCAACTGATTCTGAAAAACAAAAATGAAAGCAATATCACGTCAACGCTCAACATTTCGCAACAAACATTAAAGATTCAGAAATTCAACATTATGTACAAGCTGAAATTAAGACGTATGAGCGACATCGTCACCCTGGGTATCACATCTTATTTTTAGTAAGGACATAAGCAACTGAAATTGATGGCTGGCATGACGAGGGATGCAGATGCTGATTTCAATACCCCCGGTGATTATTGAAGGAGAGACGAAAACGACTTTATTCCCCTGGTATGTGTATCCACCAGTAGAACCCTTCGTTGCCCGCATGCTGGCAGAAACTGTTGGCAGAACGGCAACATTTTTTTTGTCGTTGACCTCACCATGTCGATCACTGTGCTTGCATCCCATCTTACTGGCTGACAACCCCACTATGCCGCTGGTCTGTAAATCCCTCATATCTCTCCTCGCGCGCAATTTAAAGAACCGTTATTTCTCAAGAATTTTCAGGGACTAAAATGAACAGAAGAAGAAAACTGTTAATACCGTTGTTATTCTGCGGCGCGATGCTCACCGCCTGCGATGACAAATCGGCGGAAAACGCCGCCGCCATGACGCCTGAGGTCGGTGTCGTCACACTCTCCCCCGGTTCGGTCAATGTGTTGAGCGAATTGCCCGGTAGAACCGTTCCTTATGAAGTTGCCGAGATACGTCCCCAGGTGGGCGGTATTATCATTAAACGCAACTTTATCGAAGGCGATAAAGTGAACCAGGGCGATTCGCTGTATCAGATTGATCCTGCGCCTTTACAGGCAGAGCTGAACTCCGCCAAAGGCTCGCTGGCGAAAGCGCTCTCTACCGCCAGCAATGCCCGCATCACCTTTAACCGCCAGGCATCGTTGCTGAAGACCAACTATGTTAGCCGTCAGGATTATGACACCGCGCGCACCCAGTTGAATGAAGCAGAAGCCAATGTCACCGTCGCCAAAGCGGCTGTTGAACAGGCGACGATCAATCTGCAATACGCGAATGTCACCTCGCCGATTACGGGCGTCAGCGGGAAATCGTCGGTGACCGTCGGCGCACTCGTTACCGCTAATCAGGCAGATTCGCTGGTTACCGTACAACGTCTGGACCCGATTTATGTCGATCTCACGCAGTCGGTGCAGGATTTCTTGCGCATGAAAGAAGAGGTCGCCAGTGGGCAAATCAAACAGGTTCAGGGCAGTACGCCAGTACAGCTCAATCTGGAAAATGGTAAACGTTACGGCCAGACCGGCACGCTGAAATTCTCCGACCCGACGGTGGATGAAACCACGGGCTCCGTGACGTTACGGGCGATTTTCCCCAACCCAAATGGTGACTTGCTGCCTGGCATGTATGTCACGGCATTAGTGGATGAAGGTAGCCGCCAGAATGTATTACTGGTGCCGCAGGAAGGCGTCACCCACAACGCCCAGGGTAAAGCAACGGCACTCATTCTGGATAAAGACGATGTCGTGCAGCTACGCGAAATCGAAGCCAGCAAAGCCATCGGCGACCAGTGGGTTGTCACCTCTGGCTTGCAGGCTGGCGATCGGGTGATCGTTTCCGGTTTGCAACGCATTCGTCCGGGTATCAAAGCACGTGCAATTTCCTCCAGCCAGGAAAACGCCAGCACCGAATCGAAACAATAACGTTGCAGGCTTAAGGGGACTTTCATGGCTAACTATTTTATTGATCGCCCGGTTTTTGCCTGGGTACTTGCCATTATTATGATGCTTGCAGGCGGTCTGGCGATCATGAACTTACCGGTTGCGCAGTATCCGCAGATTGCGCCACCGACCATTACCATCAGCGCTACCTATCCGGGTGCCGATGCGCAAACGGTAGAAGACTCGGTCACTCAGGTGATTGAGCAAAATATGAATGGGCTTGATGGCCTGATGTACATGTCTTCAACCAGCGATGCGGCAGGTAATGCCTCCATCACTCTGACCTTCGAGACGGGGACATCACCTGATATCGCACAGGTTCAGGTGCAAAATAAACTGCAACTCGCTATGCCTTCATTACCTGAAGCGGTGCAGCAGCAGGGAATTAGCGTCGATAAGTCGAGCAGTAATATCCTGATGGTAGCGGCATTTATTTCTGATAACGGCAGCCTCAACCAGTACGATATCGCGGACTATGTAGCGTCTAATATCAAAGACCCGCTAAGCCGTACCGCGGGCGTTGGTAGCGTACAGCTCTTTGGTTCCGAGTACGCCATGCGTATCTGGCTGGACCCGCAAAAACTCAATAAATATAACCTGGTACCTTCCGATGTTATTTCCCAGATTAAGGTGCAAAACAACCAGATTTCCGGTGGTCAACTGGGTGGCATGCCACAGGCGGCAGACCAGCAACTGAACGCCTCGATCATTGTGCAGACGCGTCTGCAAACGCCGGAAGAATTTGGCAAAATCCTGTTGAAAGTTCAGCAAGATGGTTCGCAAGTGCTGCTGCGTGATGTCGCCCGCGTCGAACTTGGGGCGGAAGATTATTCCACCGTGGCGCGCTATAACGGCAAACCTGCTGCCGGGATCGCCATCAAACTGGCTACCGGAGCAAACGCCCTGGATACCTCGCGAGCGGTGAAAGAGGAGCTGAACCGTTTATCGGCTTATTTCCCTGCAAGCCTGAAGACGGTTTATCCTTACGACACCACACCGTTTATCAAAATTTCTATTCAGGAAGTTTTCAAAACGCTGGTTGAGGCTATCATCCTCGTCTTCCTGGTCATGTATCTGTTTTTGCAGAATTTCCGCGCCACAATCATCCCGACGATTGCCGTACCGGTGGTTATTCTCGGGACGTTTGCGATCTTGTCGGCGGTCGGTTTCACCATCAACACGTTAACTATGTTCGGGATGGTGCTGGCGATAGGGTTACTGGTGGATGACGCCATCGTGGTGGTGGAGAACGTCGAGCGTGTCATTGCGGAAGATAAGCTACCGCCGAAGGAAGCGACGCATAAATCGATGGGGCAGATCCAACGTGCGCTGGTCGGGATTGCCGTTGTTCTTTCCGCAGTGTTTATGCCGATGGCCTTTATGAGCGGTGCGACCGGGGAGATCTACCGCCAGTTCTCCATCACGCTGATCTCCTCCATGCTGCTTTCAGTATTTGTAGCAATGAGCCTGACCCCTGCCCTGTGCGCCACCATTCTGAAAGCCGCGCCGGAGGGCGGTCACAAACCTAACGCCCTGTTCGCACGCTTCAACACGCTGTTTGAAAAATCAACTCAGCACTATACCGACAGCACCCGCTCGCTGTTGCGTTGTACCGGTCGCTACATGGTGGTCTACCTGCTGATTTGCGCCGGGATGGCGGTGCTGTTCCTGCGTACGCCGACCTCTTTCTTACCAGAAGAGGATCAGGGGGTATTTATGACCACCGCGCAGTTACCTTCCGGTGCAACCATGGTTAACACCACGAAAGTGCTACAACAGGTGACGGATTATTATCTGACAAAAGAGAAAAATAATGTTCAGTCGGTGTTTACCGTTGGTGGCTTTGGCTTCAGTGGTCAGGGGCAAAACAACGGTCTGGCGTTTATCAGCCTCAAGCCGTGGTCTGAACGTGTCGGCGAGGAAAACTCGGTTACCGCGATTATTCAGCGGGCAATGATTGCGCTAAGCAGTATCAATAAAGCCGTCGTCTTCCCGTTCAACTTACCCGCGGTGGCTGAACTGGGTACCGCGTCAGGTTTTGATATGGAACTGCTGGACAACGGCAATCTGGGGCACGAAAAGCTGACCCAGGCGCGAAACGAGCTGTTATCACTGGCAGCGCAATCACCGAATCAGGTCATCGGGGTACGCCCGAACGGCCTGGAAGATACGCCGATGTTCAAAGTGAACGTCAACGCCGCGAAAGCCGAGGCTATGGGTGTGGCGCTGTCTGATATCAACCAGACAATTTCCACCGCCTTCGGCAGCAGCTACGTGAACGACTTCCTCAACCAGGGGCGGGTGAAAAAAGTGTATGTCCAGGCAGGCACGCCGTTCCGTATGTTGCCGGATAACATCAACCAATGGTATGTACGCAACGCCTCTGGCACGATGGCACCGCTTTCTGCCTATTCGTCTACCGAATGGACCTATGGTTCACCGCGACTGGAACGCTACAACGGCATCCCGTCAATGGAGATTTTAGGTGAAGCGGCTGCCGGGAAAAGTACCGGTGACGCCATGAAATTTATGGCAGACCTGGTCGCAAAACTTCCGGCAGGCGTCGGCTACTCATGGACCGGACTGTCGTATCAGGAAGCGTTATCCTCAAACCAGGCTCCCGCGCTATATGCCATTTCACTGGTCGTGGTGTTCCTCGCCCTCGCCGCACTTTATGAAAGCTGGTCAATTCCGTTCTCGGTGATGTTGGTTGTTCCGTTAGGCGTCGTTGGCGCATTACTGGCCACCGATCTGCGCGGCTTAAGTAATGACGTTTACTTCCAGGTTGGTTTGCTGACCACCATCGGGCTTTCCGCCAAGAACGCCATCCTGATTGTCGAATTTGCCGTTGAGATGATGCAGAAAGAAGGGAAAACGCCGGTAGAGGCAATCATCGAAGCAGCGCGTATGCGTTTACGCCCAATCCTGATGACTTCTCTGGCCTTTATTCTCGGCGTGCTGCCGCTGGTTATCAGTCATGGTGCCGGCTCTGGCGCGCAAAACGCGGTAGGTACCGGCGTAATGGGCGGGATGTTTGCCGCAACAGTGCTGGCAATTTACTTCGTTCCGGTCTTTTTCGTTGTAGTGGAACATCTCTTTGCCCGCTTTAAAAAAGCGTAACGTGTAAATGAGAGTAAGGTTGAACGTGAGGGTTCAGCCTTACTCTTTCCTGCTAACCATTCACCACTCAACAACCAGCTAACCGTCAGGAATACCAGGCTTAGTACACAGCACTGAAAGTAGAAACCACTCCAGCCATTCGTCATCAATTTGAACAGCACAATACTGACCCACATTCCCGTAATCGTATGAATTGTTAGCTTAATAATCCCAAACATGCCGAGTCTTTTCCTCCTGAAAATACCTATACCGCCTGGCAAACTACGAAAGAGAACTAGCCGGTAGCCCGGCAGAAATCATCAGGAAAGAGTTTCACATGAAGCAGACGTGAGATCCTGACCAATATTCAAATGCGAAATATGTCAGGAAAAGGTACCCGGCGAATGTTGCGAAAACTGATGTGGCGTTACACCATAATATTGTCTAAATGTATTTATAAAGTATGACGTACTGCTATAGCCACATTTTTCCGCAATAGTATGCAGAGGTATTTGACGTAACTCGAGTAATCGTCTGGCCATCGACATCCTGGAGGCGAGTAATATTTTACTGAAACAGGTATTTTCATCCTGCAACTTTTTTTTGATGAGACTCTCGCTGGTGTACATTCTTTCTGCGATATCGCGTAGATACCAACGTTTAGCGATATCAAAGCTAATAAGGCGTTCAACTTTTCCTGAAACAGTACTGATACTATTGAAAAGTAAGGGGATCAGTTCTTTCTTATGAGAAAACATTGATAAACAGGAAAGATAGAGCATTTTGCTCAGTATCGGCGAATTGACCCGGGGGTCATTGAAACTATCAAAAATCGCCGTCACCAGCTGTATGGGGGGTGACTGGTTAATTAACAAACGGTCTTTGCTATGCAATCCTAAATTGCGTGGCAACTGACGAATATTTTGTAAGTAATGGCAAACTGTCAGCTCTTCGATATCCAGCCGTCGCGTATCAAGTGAACAAAACGCAAAATCGTCTGCCAAATTTTTATCCAGCAGCAGGATACTCTCGTTATGCAACGATATTTTTTGCTGTTCATGATGAATATCGAATGAACGACGAACGAGGATCACCGAGCAGACATGAGCCATGACTATCCTTTATATTTCATTACTGCGATTATTTCAATGTCAGTATACTAATGAAATGACGCCAGACTGTTTCTGTGTGCAAAAACTGCCATATTTGGTAGGACCAAATTTTATCCACAAAGTAGTTTTGCATAACAGTTAATTGATAATAAGTAAATGCAACACGATTATATTTTCACACAGCGTATAGCTTATGTTTATAAAAAAATGGCTGATCTTATTTCCAGTAAAAGTTATATTTAACTTACTGAGAGCACAAAGTTTCCCGTGCCAACAGGGAGTGTTATAACGGTTTATTAGTCTGGAGACGGCAGACTATCCTCTTCCCGGTCCCCTATGCCGGGTTTTTTTTATGTCTGAGTAAAACTCTATAATCTTATTCCTTCCGCAGAACGGTCAGTGCCGTAAAAAATCCCTTGCGCAGCCATACTTGCCGCCGAGCCACAGTTCGGTAATTCCTGCGCCGATCGCTCCTGATACTCTGTGGGCGTCATCCCATAATAATTTCGAAAAACGTAAATGAAATACGACACGCTGTGATATCCACAGGATACTGCAACTCGCTTAATTGAAACCCCATATATAACAATAAGTTGTAAAGCACGCTGCATCCTACACTCAGTAAGCAACTGTGAATATGACGTACCTTCTTCGCGCAATTTTTTCTTTAACAGGCTTGGACTCATCAACAATTCGCTAGCAATTCGGGCTAATGTCCACTCATGGGCGATATTATTATTGATGACCGTACAAACTCGTGTTCGCATATTCGGTTGCAACACGTTCAGAAGTAACGGTATAAACTGCGTATCCTCAAGAAAAACAGATAACAACGCAAAGATTAATGCCCTTTTACGTAGCATTTCTGCATAGCGAAGATTCTTATTCTGCGATAGTTGCGCAACTTCCTGAAAAACAGGAATATCTCTGGTACAGTGATGAACGAGTAATGAAGGAACTTTTTTATGTACATGAAGTTTTAATGCCTCCTCCTTGAGCATCGGGAGAAATAATGAAAGCGTGTCTCTTGAAACTAATACGAAATTCTCAACACACTTATCCACTTGAATTTGGCTTGCATCCGCAAAAACCAGATCACCGCCATTAAAATAGCGATATTCACCATTAACCATGGTGAGAATATATTTATGTCTTGCGTACGCAATTAGACAATTACCATGTAGTGGTTGCATAGTTGACTTAATATTACATAAACATATTACTGTTTATTAATGTAGCACGCCGCCCTCTTAAGTCAAATTGATTGATAAATAAATTTAAACGAAGCGGGAAAACAGGATGATAATGAGCGATGATACTCGGGCTGGATGACTGGATTTATTATATAAAAAGGGGACTTAAGAACGCAGAGGAATTAATAGTAAGCAAATAATTCATCATCGTAATATTAAGCAGTATCGCTATGCTCCATAACATTCATATAACATATATCTTATCAACACGATGAATAGACAGGTAATATATTATTGCAATTAATAAGTAGCCGAATACCCACCTGTTTTTAAAGGTTGGGCATTCGGTTTTTACAACGTGATGTTATCAGGTGTGTTTAAAGCTGTTCTGCTGGGCAATACCCTGCAGTTTCGGGTGGTCGCTGAGATATTTCAGGGAGGCTTTGTAGTCTTCCAGCAACAGTTCAGCAAAGTCCATTTCGAAGCCGCGACGACACATAATGCGCATCACCACGATGTCGGTGGCTTCACCGCCGAGAGTGAAGGCCGGAACCTGCCAGCCGCGCAGACGCAGACGTTCAGAGAGGTCATACAGGGTGTATCCCGGATCTTCACCATCTTTCAGTTTGAAGCAAACCGCCGGGATGCCTTCGTCCGGGCGACCCGTACAGATGAACTCATACGGCCCCAGTTTGGCGATTTCATCCGCCAGATAAGCAGCAACCTGGTAGGAAGCGTTCTGTACTTTGGTATAGCCTTCACGACCGAGGCGCAGGAATTCATAGTACTGTGCAATCACCTGACCCGCCGGGCGGGAGAAGTTGATGGCGAAAGTACCAATCTGACCGCCGAGGTAGTCAACGTTGAACACCAGTTCCTGCGGCAGCGCTTCTTCATCACGCCAGATAACCCAGCCGCAGCCCAGCGGAGCCAGACCGAATTTATGGCCTGAAGCACTGATCGATTTCACACGCGGCAGGCGGAAGTCCCAGACGATATCCGGGGCGACGAACGGTGCCAGGAAGCCACCGCTGGCGGCGTCGATGTGCATGTCGATGTCGATACCGGTGTCGGCCTGGAATTTATCCAGCGCATCGTGCAGCGGCTGCGGGAACTCATAGTTACCGGTGTAGGTCACGCCGAAAGTCGGCACCACGCCGATGGTGTTTTCGTCGCAGGCTTCAATCATGCGTTTCGGGTCCATAAACAACTGACCGGGGCGCATAGGGATCTCACGCAACTCCACATCCCAGTAGCGGGCGAATTTATGCCAGCAGATTTGTACCGGACCGCACACCAGGTTCGGTTTGTTAGTCGGCTTACCTGCAGCTTCCATACGCTTGCGCCAACGCCATTTCATCGCCATCCCGCCGAGCATACAGGCCTCGGAAGAACCAATGGTGTTGGTGCCAACGGCCTGACCATTTTTCGGTGCAGGCGCATGCCACAGATCGGCAACCATGTTTACGCAACGCAGGTCGATTGCAGCGGATTGCGGATATTCTTCTTTGTCGATCCAGTTTTTATTGATCGACAAATCCATCAATTTATGGACGTTTTCGTCGTCCCAGGTCTGGCAGAAAGTGGCCAGGTTCTGACGAGCGTTGCCATCAAGATATAATTCATCATTGATAATCTGAAATGCAACATCATCGCGCATTTCGTGCAGCGGAAATCGTTTTGATTCTGCGATAGTAGAAATGGCCTTTGCGCCAAAACGTGAATCGAGTAGTTCTGAGCGGAAATCCGTTAACAGCTTCTGGTCCATTTCGAACTCCTTAAATTTATTTGAAGGCAATAAAAAAGTAGGATTTATCCGCAATGGAAGCAAGGTATTACAGGATTAATTTAAATAACAAAATCCTAAGCAGAAAAACGACTTTTTATAATATAAACATTTAATATGATAATATTAAAAACAGACTTTATTATCGTAATAAAAATCGCCCAAACACTCCTGTTCGGGCGATCAAATTAATTATTGTTTATCCTGCATATACGGCGTGTAAACCCCGTTCAGACTGTGCAGGAAAGCGACGATATCATCCACATCCTCCTGCGGCAGCTCTTTGCCTACCTGATAGCGCAGCATCAGTTTCACCGCCCCGTCCAGCGTCGGCACGTCACCGCGATGGAAGTACGGTGCCGTTAAAGCAACGTTACGTAAACCGGGTACTTTCTGACGCAATTTATCACGCTCTTCTTTAGTAACATTCATACGACCAATATCCGCCGCCGTAATTTCACCAAAGTTAAAGTCTTTTTTCAGCCCCAACGGTTCAAAGGAACGTCCGCCGAGAATAATACCACCATGACAAGTTGCACATTTATTATCTTTAAATAATTGATAGCCTTTTTTCTGTTGCGCCGTCAGAGCATTCTCATCTCCACGCAACCATTTATCAAATGGGGAATCCGGCGTAATTAATGTTTTCTCAAATTCAGCAATGGCATCAGTAATATTTTCGCCACTGAAACCTTGCGGATAGACTTCGAGGAACTGCGCTTTAAGCTGCGGATCTTTTTCCAGCTTAGCAATAATTTCGTCCCAGGATTTCGACGCCATTTCAATCGGGTTCAACGGCGGTCCACCAGCCTGATCCTGCAATGTTGCCGCACGACCATCCCAGAACTGCTCAACGTTAAATACTGAGTTAAATACCGTCGGCGCGTTAATCGGCCCAACTGCGCCACCAACACCAATCGATGTTTTTCTGCTATCGACGCCCCCCGCATTCAACGCATGGCAATGAGCGCATGAAATGGTGCTATCAGCCGATAAACGGGGATCGTGATACAGCGCAAAACCCAACGCCACTTTTTGCGCATCGGTAGGCAGTTTTTGCGGGATGGGCTGCACCGGTTCATTGCGATGCTCCGGAGCAGTATCATTGCTGGCGTAATATTCCGCGCGCTGTTTTGCAATCCAGGCCAGTATTTCCGCCCGCTCTTCATCACTCACCTTACCCGCCCAGTGAAGCGCGGTATAACGCGTTGGCGGCATAGTTTCATACTGCATCACCCATTCAATCTTATTCAGATCGCTTTGCGAAACGGGTTTATTAGCCAGCAGAGCCGCACGCACGGCCTCGAGGTTAAAAGATTTATATCCAAGCTTTATGTCGTAATCCATCAACTGTTTCGCGCCGGGAATATAATAATAGGCAGGTAATTCTGCCGAAGGCGTATGGCAATAATCGCATCCTTTTTCGCGGAGAAAGCCTAAAACCTTATTATTTTCACTGACAGCAGATGCCTGAACATCGGCCTGTTTACTGCGTTTATTATCGTGGTACCACACATAACCAGATAACCCTAAATAGCAAATCGCGACGCCAGCCAGGCCGATCGCGGTAATACGTGAGACCATTTTCATTATTCTTCCCTCACGGTGGTGAGTTATTGTGACCCAGAAAATTTTCCAGAATGCTGCAAACGTCTCTGCGAGACAAAGCCATCATAAAAAACAGGGAGATATGCTTTTTGATAGGAATCAATCAATTACATGAATATAAACTATCAATAAGATAGCCAGTGCCTATTATCCAGCTCAGGAATGGCATATCATGATTGCGGCGAGAGCAGGATTGAATGTTCTGAAAATGAAAAACAACACGAAATCCGTATTTTTATAAATTCCATTGATATTAGTGCGTTATATTTTTTGGCAGGTTAATAAACGTGATCCACCGCACGCTTTGTCGCCCACCAGGCGGAGCGAATGACTACCCTTAAAGAAAAGCCCGATAATTAGCGACGAATTTCGGAGGTCGGATCCTTATGCTCAATCAGAAAATTCAAAACCCTAATCCAGACGAACTGATGATCGAGGTCGATCTCTGCTATGAGCTGGACCCGTATGAATTAAAACTGGATGAGATGATCGAGGCAGAACCGGAACCCGAGATGATTGAAGGGCTGCCCGCCTCTGATGCGCTGACGCCTGCCGATCGCTATCTCGAACTGTTCGAGCATGTTCAGTCGGCGAAAATTTTCCCCGACAGTAAAACCTTTCCCGACTGCGCACCCAAAATGGACCCGCTGGATATTTTAATCCGCTACCGTAAAGTGCGCCGTCATCGTGATTTTGACTTGCGCAAGTTTGTTGAAAACCACTTCTGGCTGCCGGAGGTCTACTCCAGCGAGTATGTATCGGACCCGCAAAATTCCCTGAAAGAGCATATCGACCAGCTGTGGCCGGTGCTAACCCGTGAACCACAGGATCACATTCCGTGGTCTTCTCTGCTGGCGCTGCCGCAGTCATATATTGTCCCGGGCGGCCGTTTTAGCGAAACCTACTATTGGGATTCCTATTTCACCATGCTGGGGCTGGCGGAAAGTGGTCGGGAAGATTTGCTGAAATGCATGGCTGATAACTTCGCCTGGATGATCGAAAACTACGGCCACATCCCCAACGGCAACCGCACCTATTATTTGAGCCGCTCGCAACCACCGGTTTTTGCGCTGATGGTGGAGTTGTTTGAAGAAGATGGTGTACGCGGCGCGCGCCGCTATCTCGACCACCTGAAAATGGAATATGCCTTCTGGATGGACGGTGCAGAATCGTTGATCCCTAATCAGGCCTATCGCCATGTTGTGCGGATGCCGGACGGCTCGCTGCTCAACCGTTACTGGGACGATCGCGACACACCGCGTGACGAATCCTGGCTTGAGGACGTTGAAACCGCGAAACATTCTGGTCGCCCGCCCAACGAGGTGTACCGCGATTTACGCGCGGGGGCGGCCTCCGGTTGGGATTACTCTTCCCGTTGGCTGCGTGATACTGGTCGTCTGGCGAGCATTCGTACCACCCAGTTCATCCCCATCGATCTGAATGCCTTCCTGTTTAAACTGGAGAGCGCCATCGCCAACATCTCGGCGCTGAAAGGCGAGAAAGAGACAGAAGCACTGTTCCGCCAGAAGGCCAGTGCCCGTCGCGATGCGGTAAACCGTTACCTCTGGGATGATGAAAACGGTATCTACCGCGATTACGACTGGCGACGCGAGCAACTGGCGCTGTTTTCCGCTGCCGCCATTGTGCCGCTCTATGTCGGTATGGCGAACCATGAACAGGCCGATCGTCTGGCAAACGCCGTGCGCAGCCGGTTACTGACACCTGGCGGGATTCTGGCAAGCGAGTACGAAACCGGTGAACAGTGGGATAAACCCAACGGCTGGGCACCGTTACAGTGGATGGCAATTCAGGGATTTAAAATGTACGGCGATGACCTTCTGGGTGATGAAATCGCGCGCAACTGGCTGAAGACGGTGAATCAGTTCTATCTGGAACAGCACAAACTGATCGAGAAATACCATATTGCCGATGGTGTTCCTCGCGAAGGCGGCGGTGGCGAGTATCCGTTGCAGGATGGGTTTGGCTGGACTAACGGTGTGGTACGCCGTTTAATTGGTTTGTACGGCGAACCATAATATTTTTACAGCCAGCCGCTAACTTCCTGCTGGCTGTAAAATTATCCTCTTCAGGAGGAGATATTTAACATCATTGCCGCCTGGGTGCGATTTTTGACTTCCAGACGGCGATACAGTGATTCCAGATGCGCTTTTACCGTTCCGGTACTGATATTCAGCGCCCTGCCTATCTCTTTATTTGATTCGCCCGCCGCTAACATGGTTAAAATCTCCCGCTGGCGGGCGCTTAACGATTTGAGATCTTTAATGTCCTTTTCCGGCGTCGTTCGCCAGTCTCCAGGCAGAAACATCATCCCCATCGCCGCACTATTTACCGCCAACGCAAATGTCTCGACGGTTGAATCACGAGGCACAATGGCCAGCACATTAAAATGAATAACTTCCTGTAACCACCGTTTGTTGCAATCCGTCGCCGTAATTAACACCTTAACCTCAGGAAATTGCACCGCGGTTTTTTGCAGCAACCAGTAGCAAAACTCACCATCCTGATCGCCATCGAGCATCACTAAGGCTTCAGGGTAACTTTCCAGCTTTTGCCATAACTCGTCTGCCTGACTGGCCCCCTGAATACTCACTCCTGGAATACGATGCTGTAAACTGATTTTCATTCCATGAATAAATATTGACTGCCTGTCAAACATGACTATTTGCATAACTGAATCTCCACCTGAATACGTTAAAAAGACTTAAGTAGTGGAAGGGTATTACCCGCGAGAAAAAATAAGAATTCGCCATTTGGCGGTGGCCATTCTACAGAGATGACGCGTAGAAAATAGTTACCGATATAAATAGTTACAGCTAAACGCCTGAAATTACATGTCGAGGGCACTATTTAAAACATTTTTGAGGATTTCCTTATATCGGTAGTTAGTACGCATGCAATTAAAAATGAAATTCCGCGACCATAAACAAAAATAACAAACGGCAATGAGATAAAAATAAGCACAAATAGCCAATACATCTTCTATTCACTTTAAAGGGAATCGCTGAAAAATACGCTCTGTTTAAGGGAATTCACCTTTCTCATAAAGCTATTCCTCCCTTTTCCTGCTGAGAAATCGCCACATTCATCATGACAACATTGTGAAACCCGGCATTAGATGTTAGAAAAAACAATAAACAATGCGATATGCGCGCTACTGTTTCGTTGTGAACAACAATCGGTCAAAGAAATGGATAAAATTCACGCAATGCAGTTGTTCATCAAAGTCGCGGAGCTGGAAAGTTTTTCCCGCGCGGCGGATTTCTTTGCTTTGCCAAAGGGAAGTGTTTCGCGCCAGATACAGGCACTGGAACATCAACTTGGCACCCAGCTTCTCCAGCGCACCACGCGACGGGTCAAACTCACGCCAGAAGGCATAACCTATTATCAACGGGCAAAAGATGTGTTGAGTAATCTCAGCGAACTGGACGGTCTGTTTCAACAGGATGCCACCAGTATCAGCGGTAAATTACGCATCGACATCCCGTCAGGAATCGCGAAAAGCCTGTTACTGCCGCGCTTGTCGGAATTTCTCTATCTGCATCCGGGAATTGAGCTGGAACTGAGTAGCCATGACCGTCCGGTAGATATTCTTCATGATGGTTTTGATTGCGTGATACGCACTGGCGCATTACCGGAAGATGGCGTTATCGCCCGTTCTCTCGGCAAACTGACCATGGTCAACTGTGCCAGTCCACACTATCTGACGCGCTTTGGTTATCCGCAAAGCCCCGATGATCTGACTTCACACGCAATAGTGCGTTATACACCGCACCTGGGTGTACATCCGTTAGGTTTTGAGGTTGCCAGCGTTAATGGCGTCCAGTGGTTTAAGTCTGGCGGCATGTTGACGGTAAACAGTAGCGAAAACTATCTCGCCGCCGGTATTGCCGGTCTGGGGATTATTCAGATCCCGCGCATTGCCGTGCGCGAAGCCCTGCGTGCCGGGCGGCTTATTGAAGTGTTGCCTGGCTACCGTGCCGAGCCGCTGTCCCTTTCACTGGTTTATCCGCAGCGTCGGGAGCTTTCCCGGCGTGTAAACCTGTTTATGCAGTGGCTGGCTGGCGTAATGAAAGAGCACCTGGACTGACCGACTATACTTTTTAAGAATAACCACGACAGAAGGACAAAAGAGCGGATGACGCAGGAAAACGAGATCAAACGTCCCACCCAGGATCTGGAGCACGAGCCGATTAAGCAGTTGGATAATAGCGAGAAAGGCGGCAAAGTTAGCCAGGCGCTGGAAACCGTCACCACCACTGCCGAGAAAGTCCAACGCCAACCGGTTATTGCGCACCTGATTCGCGCGACAGAACGCTTTAACGATCGGCTGGGTAACCAGTTTGGGGCGGCTATCACCTATTTCTCATTTTTGTCGATGATCCCCATTTTGATGGTGTCGTTTGCCGCAGGGGGCTTTGTGCTGGCCTCCCATCCGATGTTGCTACAGGATATCTTCGACAAAATTCTGCAAAACATTAGCGATCCGACGCTAGCCGCCACGTTGAAAAACACCATCAACACCGCCGTTCAGCAGCGTACGACTGTAGGGCTTGTCGGTCTGGCAGTGGCGCTTTATTCCGGCATCAACTGGATGGGTAACCTGCGTGAAGCGATTCGCGCCCAGTCACGCGATGTCTGGGAACGCTCGCCGCAAGATCAGGAGAAGTTCTGGGTAAAATATCTGCGTGATTTTATTTCGCTGATTGGTTTGTTGATTGCGCTGATTGTGACGCTTTCTATCACCTCGGTTGCCGGTTCTGCGCAGCAAATGATTATTAGCGCCCTGCACCTGAACAGCATTGAGTGGCTGAAACCGACATGGCGGTTGATTGGCCTGGCGATTTCCATCTTCGCCAACTATCTGCTTTTCTTCTGGATCTTCTGGCGGTTGCCGCGCCACCGTCCGCGCAAAAAAGCCCTGATCCGCGGAACATTTCTGGCTGCTATTGGTTTTGAAGTGATTAAAATCGTGATGACCTACACCCTGCCATCGTTGATGAAATCACCCTCTGGCGCAGCATTTGGTTCCGTGCTGGGGCTGATGGCATTTTTCTACTTCTTCGCCCGTTTGACGCTGTTTTGCGCGGCGTGGATTGCCACCGCCGAATATAAAGACGACCCGCGAATGCCGGGGAAAACGCAGCCTTAAAATAGGCCGGATGCGGCGTACGAATTTATTCGGCCTGGCTCCCCGTAGGCCGGATAAGATGCGCCAGCATCGCATCCGGCTATAATGCGCACATAACCTCTTGAAACTCTTTCCCAGAGCCTCTTTAGCCATCTATTCAGGAGCAAACAATTTCATTCCAACTCATAACCCCAGCATATAAATCCAGTTGGTAACTTTTATTTAACCTAAAACCAGTTTAATCCACCATTTATAAAATTATGTGAAGCATTTCATAGAAGAAAAATCACTGGCCTAAACATTATCCCCTTTTTGCATGATTTTTGACCATTTCCGCGATTTGTTACACATTGAAATATCACTTTTGCTGTGCGTAATATGGCTATTCGTTAGCCAAAAAATAAGAAAAGATTATGCAAGCAACAGCCACAACACTCGACCACGAGCAAGAATACACGCCGATCAACTCGCGTAATAAAGTCCTTGTCGCCTCTCTCATTGGCACGGCCATTGAGTTCTTCGACTTTTACATTTACGCCACTGCGGCCGTTATTGTGTTTCCGCATATCTTCTTCCCGCAGGGCGATCCAACGGCAGCAACGCTACAGTCGCTCGCCACCTTCGCCATCGCCTTCGTCGCGCGCCCCATTGGCTCTGCCGTTTTTGGTCATTTTGGCGATCGCGTTGGGCGTAAAGCGACGCTGGTCGCCTCGTTGCTAACGATGGGGATTTCGACCGTGGTGATTGGTCTGCTGCCAGGCTATGCCACGATTGGTATTTTCGCCCCGCTGCTGCTGGCGCTGGCTCGATTTGGTCAGGGTCTGGGCTTAGGTGGTGAATGGGGCGGCGCGGCGCTGCTGGCGACTGAAAACGCCCCACCGCGCAAACGTGCATTGTACGGCTCCTTCCCGCAGCTGGGCGCACCGATTGGCTTCTTCTTTGCCAACGGCACTTTCTTGCTGCTTTCCTGGCTACTGACCGACGAGCAGTTTATGAGCTGGGGCTGGCGTGTGCCATTTATCTTCTCGGCGGTGCTGGTCATTATCGGCCTGTATGTTCGCGTGTCGCTGCATGAGTCGCCGGTGTTTGAGAAAGTCGCTAAAGCGAAAAAACAGGTGAAGATCCCGCTGGGTACGCTGCTGACCAAACATGTTCGCGTAACCGTACTGGGTACGTTCATTATGCTGGCAACCTATACGCTGTTTTACATCATGACGGTCTACTCTATGACCTTTAGTACCGCCGCCGCGCCAGTTGGGCTTGGTTTACCGCGTAACGAAGTACTGTGGATGTTGATGATGGCGGTTATCGGTTTTGCAGTGATGGTTCCGTTGGCGGGTCTGCTGGCAGATGCTTTTGGTCGCCGTAAAAGTATGGTGGTGATCACTACGCTTATCATTCTGTTTGCCCTGTTTGCCTTTAACCCACTGTTGGGTTCTGGTAATCCAGCATTGGTGTTTGTTTTCCTGCTGCTGGGCTTGAGTTTGATGGGCCTGACCTTTGGTCCGATGGGGGCGCTGCTGCCGGAGCTGTTTCCGACGGAAGTCCGTTATACCGGAGCATCGTTCTCCTATAACGTATCGTCGATTCTCGGGGCGTCTGTTGCGCCGTATATCGCGGCCTGGTTGCAGACTAACTATGGGTTAGGCGCGGTGGGGTTATATCTGGCGGCGATGGCCGGACTGACGTTAATTGCCCTGCTGTTAACGCATGAGACGCGGCACCAGTCGTTGTAGTCGTTTTAACTGCCGGATGTCAGACATCCGGCAACTATCATCACTTCTTCATCTGCGACAAAATTGTCCGGCACTGATTAGCCTCCCCTTCGGAAGGTGAGATCAGTGCCAGCAATGCTGCCGCTGGCGTAACCAGCGTTGCCAGTGCCGCCGCAACAGCACCACGGGCAATCAACGGCCCGGCTTTCACCCCAGCCTGCGGATTTTTAAACGTCCCACGCACATACAGCGGCGAACGCAGCGTGATAATGCGAATCCCTTTACTTTCTGGATCGATAGTTAAATCCAGCTGTTCCGAAGCAAAACTTGCCGTGCCGGTAACATTGATCAACGCATTCTCGGTATCAAAAGCGAAAACCTGCGGACGCGCCACACCGTTGGCAATATCCAGATTCGCTGCCGCGCAGTTCACCCGCACCTCATCGTCACCAAATATCGCACCGACAATGTAGTTACCAACATTCAGCCCGACAATCTCCATCAGGTTGCGGCTCACCAGCCCGTCATTCATCAACAGTTTCAGGTTGCCATTACTGTTGCCTAAAAGCGCCGCCACCGAGTTACCGCTACCGCGTAGTTCCGCGTCACCGTTCATTTCCCCCAGCGTCTTCTGCATCAGTTCCACATCCGGCATCAGTTCTTTCAGTTTCAGTCGACGAGCCTGAATATCTGCCCGCCCCTGCATCGGCTTTTTATCGCCTTCCAGATGAATATTCGCCGCAATGCTGCCGCCCGCTATGCCAAATTTCAGCGGTTGCAGGCGCAGGTCAGCATTTTTGAGGATGATATGAGTAGAAAGATCGCTAATCGGCAGGCTGCTGCCATGCTCAATGCGCCGCCCTTTGAAGCGAACATCGGCATCCATAACGTCCCATTTATCGGTTTCGAAGCGGTCATAAGGCAGCACTTTGCCCGCAGGCTGAACGCTTTTTTCGCCCTTCTTCTGTTCAGACCGTTTCGACTTTTCTGCCCCTTTCCCGGAATCAACGCCAATCAACGGTCCCAGGTCCGCCAGCCGCAATTGCCGCGACTCGACATCACCTTCCAGTTTTGGTCGTGGCTTGCCGGTGGTATAGATCAGAGAACCGTGGATATCGCTATCGCCAATGCGCCCATTAAAACCGCGATAATCAAAGACCGACGATTTTTCAGTGTCGATTTTCGCTACCAGCCGACCATCCGTTTCAAACGGCGGTGTATCGGGCAGCAGAACGCCCGTCAGTTCATAGAGATCACCCAGCGAATCGCCAGAAAATTTAAGCCGTAAATCGACACCCCCCATCTTCATTGGGTCATTCACAACGCCATCAAAAGCAACACGGGTGTTACCAGAGCGGAAATCAGCCTGTACCGGAAACGGCGTTCCTTCGCCACGCAGCGCCAGCATACCGCCTATTTTTCCCGTACCAGTGAGCGGTTCACCGTTATAACGTCCCTGCGCCTTCAGGCCAAAAACGTAATCGCCCACCTTTTCTTTATCCGCTTTACCTTTCGATCCGGTAACTTCGCTGAACGGCAGCGGCTTGCCTAACGGATCGACAAAAATTTCCAGATCCGCTTTGCTTACTTTGTCATCAATGGCGATCCGCCCTTGATCGAAAAGAATATTATCCAGCTGAAACGACCACGCCGACGGCTTTGCATTCGCGTCTTTGTTGTCATCGTTGGCGAGATTAAACGTCCAGTTATTGTTCTTTTCGGAGAGGCGAATCAGGCGCGCGTCGGGCTTTTCGAGCTTGATCCACGGCAACCAGACCGTTTTGGTCAGCAGCGCCAGCGGGGCCAGCGTCGCTTCTACTCGCGGCAAATGCACCATTGTGACTTCGGGAATATCCGGTGGATTGCCAAGAATGATGTCTTCCGCGTGTACATGGGGCCACGGCACCCAGCTGCGCCAGCCAGTTTCTTGTTTTTGCCGCTCCCACACCACGCCCAGATCGCCACGGATAGCGAACGGACGATTCAACTCCGCAGAGACTTTCTGGTTGATGGTCGGTTTGAGTCGATTCCAGTCAAAAGTTGCAATCAAAATGATCGCCACGACAATCAACAACAAGAAAGCCCCTGAAATCGCAGCGGTTATTTTGCCTGCCTTGCTCATCGTTCGCTTCCTCATATTCTTCCTGTGCCAGTCCTAAAGATAGTCCAGCCAGGCGGAAAATGAGGCAACTTATAGCGCCAGAACCGCCGTATTCAGCGTTTCTATCGGTGCCGGGCGTGAAAGAAACCAGCCTTGTGCGGCGAATGCGGGCGAGTTCTGAACATCACGCCACTCTTCCGGTGTTTCTACGCCCTCGACAATCACCCCGCGACAATAGCGATTCATTAGATGTAAAAGCTGAGAAAAGAGTGTGCGTCCTTCCGGCGACTGACGCAGCATCACAAACAGTTCTCGCGCGATTTTGATGTAGTCATAACGCACTTCACTTAGTGCAGAGAAATTTGCCATCCCGGTACCAAAATCATCCAGCCACAGCGGGCCAAATTCACACATCGAGGCAAAGGTTGAATCTTTCGGCAGGCGGATGTGTTCCACCAGTTCGAAACGCAGCCAGGGAAGATCCTCAATCTGGCGCAGGATTTTTGGTTGCTGACGCAGGGCGATGAGCGTAGGGCCATCAATATTGACCGATGCCAGCAGGCCGTGCTCTACAAAGAAGTCGGCTTTTTGCGCCAGCAAATCAATCTGCTCTTTCACAACCTCCATCCGATGGCTAACGGTGATTTCAGTAAAATAGCGATCCGGCGGCAGGCGTTGCGAAGGGTTCAAGGGATGCGTGACCACCGTTAATAGCTCCACGGCCATTAACCGCCCGCATGTTTGATAGATCGGCTGCCAGGTGTAAGCACGCTCACACTGCAACCAAAAACGCCGTTCCTGCAAGCTCTCGATGCTTGCTTCAGGGTTGCTTATTCGCTGGATAACCTGCCTTATCATCAAAGATGTCCTGTGTTTAAAAGTGATGCTGCCCGGACTCGACAAAGATTATCGGCGCGCAAGGGCAGAACTTTACCGCCTGGCCGGGGTAAATTTCCCCACTCCACAACGGAATCTTTCAGGAATACGTTCTGGCTCAAAAAAATAATGGAACACTGTTTTAATATGGTTGACCAGCAAACCACCACAGCGCAAACTAACGCTAATTTTTTACAGATCAGGTTCACGACTATGTCCAAAAAGATTGCCGTGATTGGCGAATGCATGATTGAGCTTTCCGAGAAAGGCGCGGACGTTAAGCGCGGTTTCGGCGGCGATACCCTGAACACTTCCGTCTATATCGCCCGTCAGGTCGATCCTGCGGCATTAACCGTTCATTACGTAACGGCGCTGGGAACGGACAGTTTTAGCCAGCAGATGCTGGACGCCTGGCGCGGCGAGAACGTTGATACTTCCCTGACCCAACGGATGGAAAACCGTCTGCCGGGCCTTTACTACATTGAAACCGACAGCACCGGCGAACGTACGTTCTACTACTGGCGTAACGAAGCCGCCGCCAAATTCTGGCTGGAGAGTGAGCAATCCGCGGCGATTTGCGAAGAGCTGGCGAATTTCGATTATCTCTACCTGAGCGGGATTAGCCTGGCGATCTTAAGCCCGACCAGCCGCGAAAAGCTGCTTTCCCTGCTGCGCGAATGCCGCGCCAACGGCGGAAAAGTGATTTTCGACAATAACTATCGTCCGCGCCTGTGGGCCAGCAAAGAAGAGACACAGCAGGTGTACCAACAAATGCTGGAATGCACGGATATCGCCTTCCTGACGCTGGACGATGAAGACGCGCTGTGGGGTCAACAGCCGGTGGAAGACGTCATTGCGCGCACCCATAACGCGGGCGTGAAAGAAGTGGTGGTGAAACGCGGGGCGGATTCTTGCCTGGTGTCCATTGCTGGCGAAGGGTTAGTGGATGTTCCGGCGGTAAAACTGCCGAAAGAAAAAGTGATCGATACCACCGCAGCTGGCGACTCTTTCAGTGCCGGTTATCTGGCGGTACGTTTGACGGGCGGAATTGCGGAAGACGCAGCGAAACGCGGGCACCTGACCGCAAGTACCGTTATTCAGTATCGCGGCGCGATTATCCCGCGTGAAGCGATGCCAGCGTAAAAGCAGCATATGCAAAAGGCTGGATAGAGTGTTACCCCTCTATCCAGCTCATCCATAAATACCTGATGGTTGTGCTAACTCATCACCATCAGGCATTACTGTACAGGTGGAATATCCGTCACTTCAGGATGTACGTCATCCGTGGCGACAGATGTGGCGGCAGCCGCAGTCGATGGGGCCATGATTTGATCCCAGGCCGCCTGCAACGCTTTCATGTTAAATTCCGGCTCGCCTTTCGGCTGCAGCAGTATTAACGCCATATCATTCGACAACTGCTGACGCAGATCCTGATTTAACATCTCCACCGTCAGGCTGTTAAGGAAATCCTGACGCAGTTTCTGATATTGCTCCGGCGCGATATCGACGACCTGATTTTGCAACGAACGCATCCGCTGCCCCATCAGAATATCGGTATCAGCTCGCGCATAGGCGGCAAACAGTTTCTGCAGCTCCAGTTTCTTTTGCGCCACTAACGCATTGAACTCTTCTTCCGGCAGACCTTTATCGCGAACCTTCGCCAGTTCACGCGCCACCAGATTAAGGTTGCTGTTCAGCTTGTCGTTTGGTGATTCGATGTTGATGGCACACTGCGCACGCAGATACAGCACACGACA
The DNA here is from genome assembly GCF_003697165.2 of Escherichia coli DSM 30083 = JCM 1649 = ATCC 11775. Classification (GTDB taxonomy): domain Bacteria; phylum Pseudomonadota; class Gammaproteobacteria; order Enterobacterales; family Enterobacteriaceae; genus Escherichia; species Escherichia coli. The sequence continues at coordinate 197,703 of NZ_CP033092.2, read as the reverse complement.
GTCAAATCCAAGACCGATGTCTTTACTGTTACTGGCGCTTAACGCTTGCTGAACATGCCAGAACAGCGCCTCACGGGCCAGGTCCGCACGCCAGTAGCGCAGCAGTGCGGCTGATTCACGAATCGGCTGCCACGGCGTATCCCACATGATAGATAGCCGGTCCTGACGCACCGCGTCGGTCATAATACTCACCGCTTCCGCACGCAGCGGAGAAAGCGTCGGCACCGGAGCCGGTGTTTCACGTTTGCCTTTCAGTTCGCCAAACGTTTTATTGATTTGGTCGACGACCGAGCGCGCATCCACGTTTCCCACCACCAGCAGCGTCATTGCATCCGGGGTGTACCATTTCTGATAGAAATCTTTAATCTTTTCCGCTTCAACGGGTTGTTTCAGCGGATCGGCAGGATCGTGACCTAACAAGGTTGATCCTTTCAGACGATAACGCCACCAGCCCTCTTTAGTATCGGCAGGCCAGGTTGCCACCATGTCCTGACTTTGCAACGCATGGTTGATGGTTTCTGGCGTGATAGTCAGTTTGCCAGTGGCATTTGCCAGATAAGAGAGCGCCTCTTTCAGCAAGTCGTTACGGTTATTGGGCAAACTCAGATTAAACAGCGTGGTGTCATAAGAGACAATTACCGGCGGCATCGGGCGTTTAGGGTCGATCCCCTGCTGCCACAATGAACGCGCCTGCGCTGCGTCAAGGCCACCGCTTTGCGTTAGCGCAATACGAGGGATGGCGTGACTGTAACCGCTCTGTTGTGTACTTTCGGCGAGCGAACCGGTATTAACCAGCAGGCGAATTTCAACACGATCGCTGGGACGTTGGGGCGTAGTCAGCACTTGCCACTGTAAACCGTTGGAAAGCGTCCCCTGTTGCCATGCTGGATCAGGCTGGAGCGCATCTGCCTGCACATAGCCAGCAGTGGCCATCATCAGCAAACCGCCCGCTAAAAGTCGAATTTTTGTGCCCTGCATGTGAACCCCTGATCAACTATCCTGGTAATAAAAAACTGCCCGTTGTCGGTCAGTCTAAATGACGTTAAAAACACTTCGTGTTAGACCGCAAGAACATGAAAATGTCACGGAAGAAGTGAAATAAACCTGAACTCACCCAGGTGGTAAGTTCAGGCACAGGGGTCAATTATGCGCAAACACCCGCACTCGGGGAAGGGAGTGCGGGCATAAGTGGTGAGATTAAGAGGATAATTCGTGCGTTTTGCCATCCGGCGCACGATTATTCAGCACATCGTCCAGTTTTTTGTGGTCCAGTTCTTTCACCCACTTAGCAACGACAATGGTCGCTACGCCGTTACCGACCAGGTTAGTCAGCGCACGAGCTTCTGACATAAAGCGGTCGATACCGAGGATCAGCGCCAGACCCGCTACCGGCAAATGGCCCACCGCAGAGAGCGTCGCCGCCAGCACGATAAAACCACTACCCGTTACCCCTGCCGCCCCTTTAGAAGAAAGCAGCAACACGATTAACAGCGTGATTTGATGGACGATATCCATCTGACTGTTAGTGGCCTGGGCGATAAACACCGCCGCCATTGTCAGGTATATCGATGTGCCATCAAGATTAAACGAGTAGCCTGTCGGGATGACCAGCCCCACCACCGATTTGCGGCAGCCGAGTTTCTCCATCTTGTCGAGCATACGCGGCAGCGCCGACTCGGAAGATGAAGTCCCCAGTACAATCAGCAGTTCTTCACGGATGTAACGGATAAATTTGAAGATACTGAAACCAGTCGCTTTAGCGATTGAACCCAGTACCAGCACCACAAACAGGATACAGGTGATGTAGAAGCAGATAATCAGCTGCCCCAGTTGCACCAGTGTGCCGACGCCGTATTTACCGATGGTAAACGCCATTGCCCCGAACGCACCAATAGGTGCCAGACGCATGATCATATTGATGATGCCGAAAATGACCTGCGAGAAACTTTCGATCACGTTAAAAATCAGTTGGCCTTTGCTGCCCAGACGGTGGAGCGCAAAACCAAACAGTACGGCAAACAGCAGTACCTGCAGAATGTTACCGCTGGCAAATGCGCCAATGACGCTCGCCGGGATGACATCCATAATGAAGGCGACAATGCCCTGGTCTTTCGCCTGATCGGCGTAAACCGCTACCGCTTTCGCATCAAGCGTTGCCGGATCGACGTTCATTCCGGCACCAGGCTGCACGACGTTAACGATGATAAGACCAATAATCAGCGCGATGGTACTGACAATTTCAAAGTAAAGCAGTGCGACTGCGCCGGTACGACCGACCGCCTTCATGCTTTCCATGCCCGCAATGCCCGTTACGACGGTACAAAAGATGACAGGAGCGATGATCATCTTAATGAGCTTAACGAAGCCGTCGCCAAGCGGTTTCATTTGCTCGCCTATTTCAGGATAGAAATGGCCAAGGAGAATACCAATGGCTATCGCTGTCAGGACCTGAAAGTAAAGGCTTTTAAACAGAGAGGTTTTCATAGGGTGTCCTTTAGTAAAACCACAGGTCTTGTAAGGTTATGGGGTACCTGCGGCCTTAAAATAACACCCAGACAACATCACAGAAATGTACCTGGATCATAATTGAAACAAAAAGGTTAAAAAGTTTGAGCTGGCTCGCACAAACCAGCACTTTTTAAAGTTTTGTAATCAGTTTGGGGTAGCTACTTTTCTTCCAGGTAACTCTCTTCGAAGATTTCAATAGGGAGTGGGCGAGCAAAAAGGAAGCCCTGGGCAATACCAACGCCAGCTTTTGCCAGCCAGTCGCGTTGTGCTTCAGTCTCCACGCCTTCGGCAATCATTTGTAGGTTCAGGCTCTGCGCCAGCATGATAATTGCAGCAATCATGCTGCTATCTTCCGGCAAACCTTCAACAAACATTTTGTCGATTTTCAGTACGTCGATTGGCAACGATTTCATATGCTGCAGCTGACGCAGCCCTGCGTAGCCCATGCCGAAATCATCCAGCGCCACCCGAACTCCGGCATTGCGCAGCGGACGGAGGATTGCCACCGCAGCATGAGGATCGTCAATACGTCGGCTTTCTGTCACTTCCAGAATCAGTGTTCCCGGCTGAATACGATAGCGGGTTAACAATTCCAGCATATCCGCCACCATATTTGGATGCATCAGTTGCAGCGCTGAGAGGTTTACCGACAAGGGCAGCATAATGCCGCGCTCTTGCCAGGCAGCAAGCAATCGACAGGACTCTTCCAGCACCCAGTGACCGACGGTAACCATCAGCCCACAGCACTCAATGCGATCGATTAAGCCATCGGGCAGGTCCCAACTGCCATCCGGTTGCTGGATACGCAGTAACACTTCCGCACTGACCAGTTTACCGCTGGTCATCTCGACCTGTGGCTGTAACCAAATCGCAAACTGATGATTTTCCAGTGCATTAAGGATATCGCTCTCTTCCGTCAACCGCTGCTGGGCGGCTTCCATCTGCTGCGGATCAAAGAACTGAATCTGATTTTTGCCTTTATGGCGAGCGGTAAATGCCGCAGAAATAGCGCGACTGTAAAGCTGTTCGGCGGTGAGATCGCCGTAGAACATCGCCACGCCAATGCTACAGTGCGGACGGAGTTGAATACGTTCAATCGGCAGGCGCTCGCTCATGATAGTGAGCACTTGCTGACCTAATGTGATAGCGTGCCACGGTTCCTGTACACCGTTGGCAATGACAGCAAAGTCATAACCGCTAATCTGCGCGAGGATCATGCGTGGCGACAGTACCGATTTGAGTTTTTCCACCAGCGTCAGCAGCAGAATTTCTCGTTGCGCCTCTTTCAGCACACCCGCAGTATCACGCAGGGTTTCACAGGTGATGATCATCAGCGCGGTAGTTTGTTTACGCGCCACCACCTGCTCCAGCATCTCCATCAGCAAGGCTTTGTTCGGCAAATCCGACACCGGGAAGCGCATCGCATTTTCGTTCTGTTCTTCATAATGGCGCTGCAGCAATTGCTGGTTGAGGTTGTAACTGCGCACCAACATACCGATTTCATCGTCCTGATGCAGACGCGGTAATGCCAGTTGGTGACCAACAAGCTCCTGGGGTGGGATGGCGTTAAGTTCGCGAGCAATATTGCGTAACGGATGCAAAATCAGGCGGTTAATGCACCAGCTAATCGCCACCGTCAATATTAACGACAAAAGTAAGTAAATGGTCACTAACGTTGAGAGGGTGCTCATCACGAACTTATACATGCGGAAGGAATCCGCCTGTAACACCAGATAGGCAATTGGCTGCGGGTTTGCCGGACGTTCCAGCGAGTAAACGCCCAGCGAGATTTGCACCGGTAGCTCAAACAGGCGAGTAACCATTACCGGCACCGGACGCTCTGGAATAAAACTTTTACGCAGCGCCTGGAACTGGTTAGGCAGCACTACATCGGCACGGCTGACCACGCCTGCCGGTTTAATGCTGGCAAGAATAGCTTCCGCTTCGGGAATATCGCCTTTCAAAATGGCAGAAGATAAGGGTTCGCGGACAGAGCGAGCAATGCTTTCCAGTTGCGTAGCCGTGTTATAGCGATTCTGCTGGACCAGATGGAACAGCAAAACGGTGCAAAAAATAAAAACGAACACCAGGACAACGGCTGCCACCATTGCCATCTGCTTGATTGTTAACGAGCGACTTACGCGCAAATTGTCTCCCCCCGGAAATCCCAGATTGCCGCCCGAGTATACCCGATCGCAGCGGCATTAAGAGAGGCGCTATCTGAAAACTTACCAGTCGGCGTAAGGTATCAGCGGCTGCGGCGGTAAATCCATGTCACCCTGCCATCCGGCGGCGGAATAACGTACGTAGAGCAGGAAATGGCTGGGGGCGTAATCTTTTGCCTGCTGGATATCAATTGCCGTGCCGACAAACCAGTTGGAAGTAACACGTCGTTCAAGTAATGCCCGCGCCGTGTAGCCAAAGCCCTGACTGCTGCCGCCATCGTTGGATTGCCGCGCAGCTTCTTCCTGCCAGTCGGTCGGGATCAGATTCATCAGCGGATAACGCGGCATGGTTTTGGTGCGTGAATGCGACCACGAGCCAGACGCCCCCAGCTCCCACGACCAGTTTTCCGTGCGCTCCCGCCACATCACCGGTATGGCAAACGACAGGTATTCCTGCGGACTGTAGTAACCGCCCTGACCGAGTGAGTAGCCACTCAGGTCTTTGTCATAATGCCAGATCATGTTGTTCAGGCCGATTGTGACGCGGCGATTGTTCTGGTTGATGACCTTATAGTAATAGCCCGTCATCCAGCGCACGCGCCAGTTATCTTCGACATTTTTACCGGTTAACTGATCACCGCTAAGCGATGCCCAGACGCCGTTTGCTTCACCTTTATCGTAGCTCAGACTTAGCCCCACGCCGTCGGCACGCACGCCGCCCCATTTTTTCCCGGTATTGCTCGGAGAGTCTTTTTGCCCACCAAAGGCCAGCAAAGAACTGGAGATAGGCCGACGGTGGGCGTTAACGGTGTAACCCAGCGGCCCGATATCATCGCTGTAACTGATGCCGCCGACCACATCCACCACGTTGAAGCCCATCGGCGTGGTACCGATATCCCAGCTCCAGACGTCATTTCGCCAGCCGACCGCCACGCTGGCACCGGAATCCGACTGGCTGCGGTTGCCGCTACAGTCCTGTAATGTACAGGTGCCCCAGTTGTCATCCCATTTGCCATCGGCATTAGTGGAGAAACTGCCGACGTTCATATTGACGAAATCACTGCGAAAGAACATCCGCCCGTCAGAATAGGGCGCGTCCACCTGCAACATAGTGGTGTGCGCTTTCAGATCGGAGTAACCACCGGTACCGCTCGAACCCCAGTAATCGTGCTCGAGAGTGACGTTAAGATCCTGCTGGCGATAGAGGTCCGCCGTATCGCTGCGCACGCCGCGTTTCAGCCAGTCATCTTTCTCGTCGTTACGGGTCAGCCGGGTAAAGGTGTCGTTATCCTGCGGACGCGTCGTGGTCACACCGGATGCAACCATAGCGTCTTTGTAGGTTTCCAGCGCCTGCGTTGGATCGCCCGCCAGCGCTTCAAACTTCGCACCATCACGCAGTACCATCGCGCTTTCCATCGACGGTGGCTGAGATTTTGCCTGCGGGATCAACTTATTAAATGTCTGCTGCGCCGCTGCGGTATCGCCAAGCTGCGCCTGTGCCAGCGCCACGCGCCGCTGTGTGTTCAGCGAGGCGTTATCAATGGCAGGCAGTTTCGCCAGCTGGCTACGTGCCGCCGCTTTGTCACCGGCAGCAATATCCACTTCCGTCAGACCAAGAATGGCATCGGCGTTAGTTGGCTCCCGCGTCAGGACATTCTGATATGCAGCGCGGGCGGCGGTGTAATCACGTCGCTGCTGCGCCCAGTCAGCCAGCGTGAGGTCAATACGCGAGGAAGGCGGTTGCTGGCGCAGCATCGCTTCCGCTTCTGCCTCTTTACCGTTTTCTCGCAGGCGATTAGCGGTTTCCAGCACCTGATCGTTTTGCAGTCGATTAACCAGCTCCTGAATATTGCTGTTCCACTGCCCGCGCGGCAGGCTGTTGATATGCGCCAGCGCCGCTCTGTCCTGGTCGTGACCGGAGAGGTACAGCCCGTAAGCGTAAACCTGCTCCGGGTCGTTCGGCTTCTGCTGCGCCAGATTGCGCATTAACGTATCGGCCTGGCTGCGTTGTCCGGCTTGCCAGAGATCCTGCGAAAGTCGGTAAGTAATCCATACACTGCCGGGGTCCAGCGCCAGTCGTTGCCGCTGAAGTGCTGCCGCCTGCGCCCATTTCCCCTGGTTTTCCAGTGCCTCTGCCTGCTGTGCCAGACGGTCGTTTTGCAGGCTGCGTTCGATATCATCAATGCTGCGCCGCTGGCTGGCAGAGAGCGAGGCGATATACGCTTCGGCTTTTTCTGGCGACTGCTGGCGGTAAATATTCGCCAGCCCGCGCACGGCGTTAGTGTTGCCGCTGTCCATACGCAAGGTCTGCTGGTAATAGCGTTCGGCGGCGGGATAATCTTTGCGCGCCATCGCCACATCGCCCAGCCCAAGCACTGCATAGCTGTCGGTGTTATCGACATTACGTGCCTGCTGGAACAGCCGTTCTGCCCGGTCAGGATTATTGGCTTTCAGCGCGGCATCGCCCTGCTGGATCGCCAGCCAGTAGCGGTTTACTTTCAGCAGGCTGTTCCATTTGTCGTTATTGCTGTTGTGCGGATCCAGCGCGAGGGCTTTTTCCAGATTCACCACTGCATTGGCGCGATCGCCTTTCTGGGAATACGCCTGGCCCAGCGCCCCCAGAGCCTCACTGTCTTTCGGGTTCGCCCGCACCGCCTGTTGTAGTTCGGGAATGGCTTTACCCGCCATGCCAGAGTCCACCGCCGCTAAACCTTGCGCACGAGCGCGGAAAGCAGGGTCGGCCAGCTGTTTTTGCTGTTCTGCCAGTTGCGATTGTGCAGCAGCCACGCTATCGCCATCGCTAAAGATCGAGAGATATTTTTTCAGTGCCTGAACGCTGGCATCGCTGACGGGCATGTCTTTAATCTGCCCGTACCAGATTTTAGAGGCCCCTTCGCGCCCGGCGTTCGATTTCGCCATCTGTTCCAGGACGGCAAAACCTTCGTCACGGCGATCGCTACTAAACAGTAATAGCGCCAGATTGTTTTGCAGGCCCGTATTGCCCGGCGTATCCGCATTAATGCGTTTTAGCTGATTAATCGCTTCACCACGGCGAGCCGGAATTTTCGCCACCGTACTCCAGTACTCGACAGCAATGTCACCTTCCGGCGGCGCACCGTTGAACAGCTTGTTGTAACTCGCCACGGCCTCTTCCGCATGACCGGTAGTCGCCTGCAATCGAGCCTGTTGCAGTGCCTGACGACCATCCGGCGTAGACAGTAACATTGTGGTCCGCGACGATTTATACGCATTTGAACTCGGCGCTAACTGCGACAGCCGATCGAGCTGTTTTTGTGCGCCATCAATATCGCCCTGACGTAACAGAGAACGAAAACGGGCAGCAATCACATCCGGGTTATTCGGATCAATAAGTTCCAGCCGATACAACGACTGTTGCACCAGGTCTTCACGATGGGTCGCTTCGCCTAACCGAACTTGCTCCAGCAACTGTTGCTGAGCGGTTGGTGCTGCCTCGACCATCGGCATGACGGCCAGACCGAGGGAAAGCGTGAATATGTTTAGTGTGAATTTGCGCATTCCTGGCCCCAGTCAGGTAATAACTCACCTTTTGTCGAGAAGCGGAAACGGTGTTGATCCCAGCCTTGTCCAAACAGGGTCAGCACATAGTTGTAATAGGCATCGCTGCCGGGAAAGTTATCGGCCACGCGCTGGCGCTGAACGGCCTGCGCATCGCGGTTTTGTAAAAAGGGCAGCATGGCGGCAGAAAAACCGACCGGTCCTTTACCCTGCGCTTTCCCCGTAGCCACATCCACTTTTTCCGGCGGATAACCGTTTTTCTCAGTGAATGTCGCCATCGGTTTAAACCGGTTGAGCATCCGCGCTTTTTGCGGATCGCTGTCAGGCATCATGCCTACCCACATGTAAACGCGGATAGCGTCGTAGCTGCTGATCAATGTTTTTTCGGCTTTTAGCTGCCAGCCTTTGTCTTTCTCATAGCGCACCCAGTCTGGCGAAAAGCCTTTCGGGGCGGTTTCCAGCAATAAACGTTGATTGGTTTCGCGCAGCGTGGTCCACGGCGCGCCAAAGCGGGTGAAATACTGCGCCAGCGTCGGCGGCAGGTAGCTGGGGTTAAAACGCCAGCTGTTATCCTCAGCAAAACCCACTTTGCCCGGTAACAACATGGAGCCCAGCCCAGGCACCGTCACCACTTCCTCCCGCGCGATACGTTTTAGCAATGCGCTGCCGATGTCGGTATAACGCTGCTCTTTCCACAAACGCCCCGCCTCCAGCAACGACCAGGCCATCCAGACATCACCATCGGAGGCCGAATTGCTGTCCAGCACTTCCCACTTACTGTTCTCTTTCTTGCCCCACAGCCAGGCGGGCAAATGTTCTTTTAAAGAACCCTGAGCGAGATTGTTCTGCGTCCAGTCGAGAAGATTATCGAAAGCTGCACGGTCGTTAGCCGCCAGGGCAAAGAACATGCCGTAACTTTGCCCTTCGGAGGTGGTGATTTTGCGCGCGTCGCTGGGGTCGATGACGCGCCCTTCCTGACTGATGTAATCCTTTTTAAACTGCTCCCAGGCAGGCCAGGTACAGGCTGCCTGAACACTAAAGGCAGCCAGCAGCAGCATCGTCACGAGTCCACTACGCAACACATTCATCTTCAATTACTCGTTATCCGGGTTAAGACGACGACGACTAATAATACGCAGCAGACGCCACAGTACCCACGCCAGCAATATCACACTGATAGCCGCCAGCACCGCCAGCAGAATCGGATGGTTTGCCAGCGCATACCACAAGCGCTCGAACCACGGCAGATGACCTACGTAATAAACATCGCCAACACGTAGGCTGTTGATACCGGACTCGCGGATCACCGCGACCGAACCGAACATGGTGGCGCGTTTGCCGCTATCGTTCACCGCATCGTTAAGCATTTCATAACCGCGTGGGCTATCTGCCAGCAGCGCAATCACGCTGCGCTGGTCGTTATACGGCGACTGGAAACCAATCACCGCCGCCATCGCACCGGAAGAGGTCAGCGTTGACTGGGTTTCTGCCGCGCGATCGCTCTCGTCCGGCACAATACCGGGGAACGGGGTCTGGCGCATCGGCGTTTTCACCCAGCTTTCGGTAGCCTGCACCAACAGGTCGATCTGCTTATCGTCTTTCAGTTTGTCCGGGATACCACCGACGATCATGATGTCGGCATCTTTGCCCTGAATGGTGCTGCCATCATCGGTCACCGTCAGGTTAATCGCCGGGAAGCCCGTCTGCGCACCGATAAAGCCAACGGTATTCAGCAAGGTTTCCATCTGTGCTTCGTTTGGCGTTTTCGGCATCACGGTGATGGTTTGCGACAAATCCGCCATCCGGCTGAACGGGAAGCCCGCGTTAGCAAAGGCGCGTAGATCCGGCATCGGGATGAAGTGGTAATACTTCGAGAAGTCGATGGTGGAGTCGTCACCAATCACCACATGATTCTGCACCGGCTGGAAGGTAATGCAGTTATCCACCGAACCGCCCGGCATCGGGTTCATATACTCAAAGTCGAACCGCAGCTGGTTGGTCGCGCCCAGTTTCAGCGCCGGAATAGAGACATCCGTTTTGCCATCCAGCAAACCTTGTAATACCGGAATCCGCAGCAGCAGGCGGTTCGCCTCCTGTTTGCTGCTCAGGTTGAAGGATTGCAGGAACTGGTTATTCAGGCTGATATCCATCCGCGAACTGTCTTTCACCGGCGGCATGGTGTAGCGGTAATTAATATCCATATCAATGCCGGTACTGCGCATCAGGTAGAGATCCGGCGGCAGGTTTAGCGAAACGTTAATCGCTGCTGGCTCAAGACCGCTGGATTGTAATTGTTCTTCATAGGTTTTCAGTTCACCAAAGGTGACCGGACGATCGGTACGCACCCAGTTCGGCGCATCGTACGGCTTACGTGGTAGCAGCGGTTTCACTTCATTCACTACCACACTTTCACCACGGAACAGAATGTTACCCTGAGCGATACCTTTCGCTGCCTGCAACAAGTCTTTGTCGTCACGACCAAACACCACCAGCAGTTTGACGTAAGGATTCTGCGGATGGTTAATCATCTCAATCACCGGGGCTTTTACCGCCGGATGATCGCGCAGGAAGTCCGGGCGTTTGTCATTGGTGGCAAAGACAATGGCATTGCGATCCGGCAGTTGGTTATAGAGCACCGGGAAGTTCTGCCCACGCCAGCCTGAACGCGAACCAAACCACGAGGCGACAATGGCAGATGCTTGTTGCAGCTCAACATCCGGCGCACCCGCAAAGACCATCGGCAAGGTGTTGGTGCGGTTATCACGCGGGTCAAAGAATGGCACCGGGAAGTGTGACAGGTCATTCTTCACATTCAGGGTCTGATAGGTCAGATCCAGTCCACTGCTCCGCCCAACATCCAGCCAAAGCGTGGTGCTGGCCGGGTTTTCGCACACGTCCTGATAATGGCCGACAAACTCCAGCCGCACACGGTTGAAATCAGTAATAAACAGCGGGTTAATGGGCATTTGTGCCAGCGTTTTTTTACCCAACTGTTCTTTGGTCACTGGCAGCACGCCCATCAGTTCATCATTGAGATAAACCTTTAACTGCGACTGGACAGGCAGTAATGATGGCGATGGCGTGTATTCGAGGTTGAGCATCGCCTTCGTCACCACTTCATCGCTGCGCATACCAAACTCAATGCTGCCGTTCGGGTTAATGCCACGTAGCACCATGCTGCCCGGCGGCGGCGCAATTTGCGCAAAGGTCAGCTTCACATCACGGGAAGGACCGTTCTGCGCCACGACTGGCGCATCTGCGCCCTGCACGCCCGGCATCACTTGCCCCACCTGCGGATTTTGCTCCGCCTGGGCGGTTACAGCTGGCTCAGCATTGATCAGTGGTTGCGTTGCTGGCGTCGCCTGCGTCATGAAAGAGGGGAACGCACTCATCCCCAGAGCCACTGCACAAATCCAGAATATTTTTCTTTTCATCGCGTTATCATCATTGTTGAGCCAAAGCCTGATCCGATGGTTGTGCCGTTTCGCTCCGCTCCGGGCGGCGCGGAATAAACGATACAACCCAGGAAACCAGAGAAGTCAGCACACGGAATATGCCCTTCACCGAAGAAGGCGCAAATTCCGCCAGATGGCGGTAGCCACGGAAGCCGAGCTTCAGAATATCCAGCAGACTTTCCAGCGGCTTATCTTCCGGGTAGCTGTCCTGCCAGAGCGCCCATGTATCCGCACGGGCAAACGTACACTGCACAAAATCGATATGTTGCTGGGTAGTGAGCGGCATTAATTTCAGCCCAACTTCATTACCCATCACGCGCGCCACCTGAGCCGGGAAGACGTATTCCTGCTGACCGCGTTTAAGCAACAGATTCACTTTCTGCCCTTCCAGAATCTGCGCCTGACCGTTGATCTTGATCCCCAAACCACCGTCGGAGAAATCCTGAACGGTACACGAGAAGAGGTGACCATCTTCGCGGGCAATTGCTGCGGGCATCGTCATCTCCACGCGGTGCGATCGGCGTACCTGTTTGCTTTCTACCGATACTGCGACTGCGCCGCCGAGAATAATCAGGTTGTAGAATACCCACACCATACTGACGACCACGGTGAGCATCTCGGTTGGCGGACCATAGAAGTAGCGCCAGATCCCAACCGCTACGCCCACCAGGTTGAGCAGAACAAGGAAGATGTAGGGCCGCGAGATCACCCAGTCGACGTACTCTTCTTCCACCAGTCCACCTTTGGCGGTGACGTTAAATTTGCCTTTGTGCGGGTTAATCAGCGCCACCAGCGTCGGTGGTGCGATATACCACGCCAGCACTGTTTCGTAGATTTCACTCCAGAAAGAGTGGCGATATTTGCCCTGGATCTTCGAGTTAGTCAGGCTGGCATGGATCATATGCGGTAGCACGAACAGGGCGATCATCAACGCTGGCGCGTAGATGATGTAGGCATGAAACAGCAGGAACGCCAGCGGCGCAGTCAGGAAGATCAGTCGTGGAATGCCCGACAAGAAATGGAACATGGCGTTGACATAGCACAGCCGCTGAGCAAACTTCAGCCCTTTACCGGTGAGCGGGTTATCGAGACGGAAGATTTGCACCATCCCGCGCGCCCAGCGAATACGCTGACCGATATGCGCCGAGAGACTTTCGGTCGCCAGCCCCGCTGCCTGCGGAATACGCATATACGCTGAGGTGTAGCCACGACGGTGCAGACGCAGAGAAGTGTGCGCATCTTCGGTTACCGTTTCGACAGCAATACCGCCAATCTCATCCAGCGGCTTACGGCGAATCACCGCACATGAGCCGCAGAAGAAAGTGGCATCCCACATATCATTGCCGTCCTGCACCAGACCATAGAACAGCGTGCCTTCGTTCGGTGTTTTACGGAAACGCCCCAGGTTGCGTTCAAACGGATCCGGCGAGAAGAAGTGGTGCGGTGTCTGCATCATCGCCAGCTGTTTCTCTTTCAGGAACCAGCCCATGGTCATTTGCAGGAACGATCGCGTTGGTACGTGGTCGCAGTCGAATATCGACACGAACTCGCCTTTGGCATATTTCAGCGCATTGTTGATGTTGCCCGCTTTCGCATGTTCATGAGTGGTACGGGCGATATATTTCACCCCCACGTTTTGCGCAAACTGGCGAAACTCTTCCCTGCCGCCGTCATCGAGGATCCAGATGTTCAGCTTGTCTTTCGGCCAGTCGATACCCAGCGAAGCGTAAATGGTATTTTTCACCACGTTGAGATCTTCGTTGTAAGTCGGGACAAAGATATCCACCGACGGCCACAGCGACATATCTTTCGGCAATGGCACCGGCTGACGATTCAGCGGCCATACGACCTGGAAGTAGCCGAGCACCAGCACTATCCACGCGTACGTTTCAGCGAACAGCAGAATAAGCCCGCACACCAGGCTGACCGGATCGTCCCAGTTTAACGTCGAGGTGTAACGCCACCAGATATAACGGCAAGAAACGGTCAGCGACAGCACAATCAGCATCAGCGCCGAGAAGCGCCCCGGCATCCGCCGTACGATCAGCGCTACCCCCACAGCAGCATCAGGAAGATAAACTGCGCTAGCGGGTTAAACGGCTGAGTAACGCAGATTAACGCCAGAATCAGCGAGAAGGTGACGATGATACCAAGGATCAACCGCCGCGCCCCGGCACTCAAATGACCGAGCTCTTTTTTCTCATCAAGATGCTGTGTTTTATGGCTAACGCGCTCAGGCAGCTCGTTCATCCATTGATGGTAACGTCCACGAATATTTTGTAGACCTGAAAATGCCCGCCTGCGCGGTTTCGGCGTTTCTTTGCGCGATGCACCGATCAGTAACCAGCATGTTTGAATAAGATAACGGACCGGGTCCAGCGGACGCGGACGCGAGGCGTTGATATGCGGATACAGGTTTTTATGTTCTGCGCGAATACGCTGCCAGCGCGGGTGCTCCAGCGGAATAAAAATCCAGGCCAGGATCATCCAGAAACAGCCGAGCGTCGCGCTGAAAGCCGACGCGCCGTGACGACGATAATCGCGATAACGCCCGATAAGCCGTGCGTTGACCGGCGGGATAAGCAACCACCGGGTCAGGATACTCATGATGCACTCCCGACTGGCATTTTCAGCCCGGAATAGTTTAACAGGCACCAGTTAGCCAGCGTCAGTATCTCTTCAGCCGCCAGCGCATCACTGCGATATTCACCGACTGGTTGCTTAGCTGCCAGACATTCAGCCATCGCTTCATCACGATGAATGAGCATCGGCAGCAATCGGCGCTGGCTTTGCAACCAAAGCTGGTAAATATCGTCCTGAACCTGGCTGCCAATACGGAAGTCATTAATCAAAATATGTGCACCATCCGGCAGCGCTTGCTGATGCAGTCGGATATGGCAGTTGGCATCCACATTGACGATTGCCAGCGAGTGATCGCACAAACTCAGCAGCTGGTGGGTTATCTGCGAGGCATCACGCGGTAAGTCAATTAAAATCCACTGGTAACGCCCGCTGGCTTTTAGTTGCTGTAAGCCGGTGCAAATATCGCTCAGCCGGGTTTGCCAGTGCTGTGGATTTTCTTGTTCTTCAATGGATAACTGACCAAAAGGCAGCAAATCGAGCTGCGAGGTATAGCGCAACCCGGCGTCACGCCAGTCCTGGCCATCCAGCATAGCTCTGGCCCAACCCTGACGGTGGGTAAAATCAACGTTAAATGACAGGCGCAACAAGTTGTCCGGGCAGGCATCGACCACCAGGACATTTTCTCCCAACATTTGTAATGACCAGGCTAATGCGGCGGTGATGGTTGTTGTCCCCACGCCTCCCCGAACCCCCTGCAATCCCAGTACGGCCATTCACCAATCCCCTACTTTTGTTGCGCAAACTCTGCCAGCAACGGCCAGCGTTTTAATGCCGCGGCCAACTGTTCGCGTTGGGAAATATCGGCATAATCAATATCAGGCAGTGAAAATGCCTGCTTTAACGCCAAAATATCATTCTGGAAGATATAGCCTATCGCGGGATCAGGCAGAGTATCTGGTTCATTGTTATTCATTTTTCTTGATCCCTATGAAATAACCGTACCGTTCATGAGACAATTCTAACTGTGAGCATTTCGTCGGTTTATTGTTTACGGCGAGACGGGAATGTGCTCACTTTTTGACTTTCCGTTACGCAACAGAAAAAGTTAAAAACGAAAAGACTAAAATCACATGTCTTGTGACCTGCTAAATTGATTCACATGCTAAATCTGATAAGTTTTAATTTCAATGGTAGGTTTATTTCTTAGCTTTCGCTAGTAAACTGATAATCAGACAAAATGTTGACATGAGGGACATTGTGGACCCTGTATTCTCTATCGGTATCTCATCATTATGGAATGAGCTGCGACATATGCCAGCAGGCGGCGTCTGGTGGTTTAACGTCGATCGCCATGAAGATGCTATCAGTCTGGCGAATCAAACAATTGCATCCCAGGCTGAAACCGCACACGTCGCGGTCATTAGCATGGACAGCGATCCAGCGAAAATCTTTCAATTAGATGATTCTCAAGGGCCGGAAAAAATAACATTATTTTCAATGCTAAATCATGAAAAAGGTCTATACTATTTGGCCCGTGATTTGCAGTGTTCTATTGATCCCCATAATTACCTTTTTATTCTTGTTTGCGCAAATAACGCATGGCAAAACATTCCTGCCGAGCGGCTTCGCTCATGGTTGGATAAAATGAATAAATGGAGCCGGCTAAACCATTGTTCGCTTTTGGTAATTAATTCCGGAAATAATAACGATAAACAATTTTCATTGTTACTTGAGGAATACCGTTCACTTTTTGGTCTTGCCAGTTTGCGTTTTCAGGGCGACCAACATTTGCTGGATATTGCTTTCTGGTGCAACGAAAAAGGGGTCAGCGCCCGTCAGCAGCTTAGCGTTCAGCAACAAAATGGTTGCTGGACATTAGTTCAACACCAGGAGGCGGAAATCCAACCACGCAGCGACGAAAAACGCATTCTGAGTAATGTTGCTGTACTGGAGGGTGCTCCGCCGCTATCGGAACACTGGCAACTGTTCAACAATAACGAAGTCCTGTTCAATGAAGCCCGTACCGCTCAGGCGGCGACGGTGGTCTTTTCTTTACAGCAAAATGCACAAATCGAGCCACTGGCCCGCAGCATTCATACTCTGCGTCGCCAGCGCGGTAGTGCGATGAAAATCCTCGTACGGGAAAATACCGCCAGCCTGCGCGCCACCGATGAACGTTTATTATTGGCCTGCGGTGCAAATATGGTTATCCCGTGGAATGCGCCACTCTCCCGCTGTCTGACGATGATCGAAAGCGTGCAAGGGCAGAAGTTTAGTCGCTATGTGCCGGAAGATATCACTACCTTGCTGTCAATGACCCAGCCGCTCAAACTGCGTGGTTTCCAGAAGTGGGATGTGTTCTGTAATGCCGTCAACAACATGATGAATAACCCTCTATTACCTGCCCACGGTAAAGGCGTTCTGGTTGCCCTACGTCCGGTACCGGGTATCCGCGTTGAGCAAGCCCTGACGCTATGTCGCCCTAACCGTACCGGCGATATCATGACCATTGGCGGTAATCGGCTGGTGCTGTTTCTCTCATTCTGTCGGATTAACGATCTGGATACCGCGTTGAATCATATTTTCCCATTGCCTACTGGCGACATTTTCTCAAACCGAATGGTCTGGTTTGAAGATGATCAAATCAGTGCCGAGCTGGTGCAGATGCGCCTGCTTGCCCCAGAACAATGGGGCATGCCGCTGCCTTTAGCGCAAAGTTCTAAACCGGTCATCAATGCCGAGCACGATGGTCGCCACTGGCGACGAATACCAGAACCAATGCGACTGTTAGATGATGCTGTGGAGCGCTCATCATGATGACCATCAGCGATATCATTGAAATTATTGTCGTTTGCGCACTGATATTTTTCCCGCTGGGCTATCTGGCGCGGCACTCTTTGCGACGCATTCGCGACACCTTACGTTTGTTCTTTGCTAAACCTCGTTATGTTAAACCGGCCGGGACGTTACGCCGCACGGAAAAAGCCAGGGCAACCAAAAAATGACTCAATTTACGCAAAATACCGCCATGCCTTCTTCCCTCTGGCAATACTGGCGCGGCCTTTCCGGCTGGAACTTCTATTTTCTGGTTAAGTTCGGCCTGTTGTGGGCGGGATATCTTAACTTCCATCCGCTCCTCAATCTGGTGTTTGCCGCGTTTCTGCTGATGCCCATTCCGCGCTACAGCCTGCATCGCTTGCGCCACTGGATTGCCCTGCCGATCGGCTTTGCTTTGTTCTGGCATGACACCTGGTTGCCTGGCCCGGAAAGCATAATGAGCCAGGGTTCGCAGGTGGCGGGGTTCAGTACCGATTATTTAATCGATCTTGTCACACGCTTTATTAACTGGCAGATGATTGGGGCCATTTTTGTTTTATTCGTGGCCTGGTTATTCCTGTCACAATGGATTCGCATTACCGTTTTTGTGGTTGCCATTCTGCTATGGCTGAACGTACTTACCCTGGCGGGACCAAGTTTCTCCTTGTGGCCAGCCGGTCAACCGACGACCACTGTAACAACGACGGGTGGTAACGCAGCGGCAACCGTTGCGGCGACGGGTGGCGCACCGGTAGTGGGTGATATACCCGCACAAACTGCACCGCCAACAACAGCAAACCTTAACACCTGGCTGAATAATTTCTATAACGCGGAGGCGAAACGTAAATCGATCTTCCCGTCTTCGCTGCCCGCTGATGCTCAGCCATTTGAACTACTGGTGATTAATATCTGTTCGCTTTCCTGGTCGGATATTGAAGCCGCCGGATTGATGTCGCATCCACTGTGGTCGCATTTCGATATTGAGTTCAAGAACTTTAACTCCGCCACCTCCTACAGTGGCCCGGCGGCGATCCGTTTACTGCGCGCCAGCTGCGGGCAGACTTCGCACACTAATCTGTATCAACCGGCAAATAACGACTGCTATCTGTTTGATAACCTGTCGAAACTGGGCTTTACCCAGCACCTGATGATGGGACATAACGGCCAGTTCGGTGGTTTTTTGAAGGAAGTTCGCGAAAATGGCGGCATGCAGAGCGAATTGATGGATCAAACAAATCTGCCGGTTATTTTGCTGGGCTTTGATGGTTCGCCGGTTTATGACGATACCGCCGTGCTTAACCGTTGGCTGGACGTTACCGAAAAAGATAAAAACAGCCGTAGTGCCACGTTCTACAACACGCTTCCACTGCATGACGGCAACCATTATCCGGGCGTCAGCAAAACAGCGGATTACAAAGCGCGGGCGCAAAAATTCTTTGATGAACTGGACGCCTTCTTTACTGAACTGGAGAAATCGGGTCGTAAAGTGATGGTGGTAGTGGTGCCGGAACACGGCGGCGCGCTGAAGGGCGACAGAATGCAGGTATCTGGTCTACGTGATATCCCTAGCCCGTCTATCACAGACGTCCCCGTTGGGGTGAAATTCTTCGGCATGAAGGCACCACATCAGGGGGCTCCGATTGTCATCGACCAACCGAGCAGCTTCCTGGCTATCTCCGATCTGGTAGTTCGCGTTCTTGATGGCAAGATTTTCTCCGAAGACAATGTTGACTGGAAAAAACTCACCAGTGGGTTACCACAAACAGCACCGGTCTCTGAGAACTCAAATGCAGTAGTTATTCAATACCAGGATAAACCGTACGTTCGCCTGAACGGCGGCGACTGGGTGCCTTACCCGCAGTAAGAACGAAAAAGGCCGCAGAGTTTCCCCCTGCGGCCTGATCCGGGCGCAAATTGCCATTACGGCAGCCTGACGCCCGCATGACACGTTACTTCCGCTTATTCAGCCAGTTCACGATCATACTGGCAAGAATGCCAGCAATGACCGGAGCCGCTAAATCATGCCAGAAGGCCATGCCCAGTTCTGCGAGCGTCATATAGCCGTCTGTGTTGTAATGACAACGTTTCGCGGCTATTCTTGAGTTGTTAAGGTTCAAGATTAGCCCCCGTGATGTTGTCAGGTGCATACCTGCAACGTGCGGGGGTTTTCTCTCTCCAGCAACCAATGCCACCAGGGATTAAGCCCCCGCAACATTGCGCCTCACCGGAACCCTTCCGGCTTGCCGCTGATTCTACGACTGTTTTTCTGTTCCGGAATCCGTCACTTCTTCACTCTGTGCTGCGCATTCCGCAGAATATTATCCGCTTGCAACCGTTGCATTTTTCTTACGAAAAAGGCCGCAGAGTTTCACCTCTGCGGCCTGGTCCGGGCGCAAATTGCCATTACGGCAGCCTGACGCCCGCATGACACGTTACTTCCGCTTGTTCAGCCAGTTCACGATCATACTGGCAAGAATGCCAGCAATGACCGGAGCCGCTAAATCGTGCCAGAAGGCCATGCCCAGCTCTGCGAGCGTCATATAGTCGCCTGTGTTGTAATGACAACGTTTCGCGGCTATTCTTGAATGGTCTAGATGCAAGAATGGCCCCCGTGATGTTGTCAGGTGCATACCTGCAACGTGCGGGGGTTTTCTCTCTCCAGCAACCAATGCCACCAGGGATTAAGCCCCCGCAACATTGCGCCTCACCGGAACCTTTCCGGCTTGCAGCTGATTCTACGATTGTTTTTCTGCTCCGGAATCCGTCACTTCTTCACTCTGTGCTGCGCATTCCGCAGAATATTATCCGCTTGCAACCGTTGCATTTTTCTTACGAAAAAGGCCGCAGAGTTTCCCCCTGCGGCCTGATCCGGGCGCAAATTGCCATTACGGCAGCCTGACGCCCGCATGACACGTTACTTCCGCTTGTTCAGCCAGCTCACGATCATACTGGCAAGAATGCCAGCAATGACCGGAGCCGCTAAATCATGCCAGAAGGCCATGCCCAGCTCTGCGAGCGTCATATAGCCGCCTGTGTTGTAATGACAACGTTTCGCGGCTATTCTTGAGTTGTTCAGGTTCAAGATTAGCCCCCGTGATGTTGTCAGGTGCATACCTGCAACGTGCGGGGGTTTTCTCTCTCCAGCAACCAATGCCACCAGGGATAAAGCCCCCGCAACATTGCGCCTCACCGGAACCTTTCCGGCTTGCCGCTGATTTTACGATTGCTTTTTACCGTCAGCATCCGGCAATCTTCCTCATTGCGTGATGCCTTCCAGCTTAATTTCTTTATTTGCAATAGTTGCAGCTCATATCCGGGCTGACTCCAGACTAGTAGTGAAATGCGCAATTTTGTAGAATTGCGCCTCCTCGCGACCTCCCCAGTGAATCTGTTGCCTCATTTTTTACATACTGCGTATTCGACTTCTCCACCTGTTGCGCAAGAGAAACTGGGTTTATTCATTTTTGCGAGGCCGACTTCTTTCTGGACAGGACTTTATGCAGCACAACACACTACCGAAACACGATCAGAAATTGCCGTTTACACGCTACGACTTCGGCTGGGTTTTATTATGCATAGGCATGGCGATTGGTGCCGGAACCGTGCTGATGCCAGTACAAATTGGCTTGAAGGGAATTTGGGTATTTATTACCGCAGCGATCATTGCTTATCCTGCCACCTGGGTAGTACAGGACATTTATTTAAAAACCCTTTCTGAAAGCGATTCCTGTAATGACTACACCGATATTATCAGTCATTACCTGGGGAAGAACTGGGGAATTTTCCTCGGGGTTATCTACTTTTTGATGATTATCCACGGGATTTTTATCTACTCTCTCTCCGTGGTTTTCGACAGCGCCTCGTACCTGAAAACCTTCGGTTTAACCGATGCCGATCTTTCTCAATCTCTATTTTATAAAGTCGCCATTTTCGCCGTACTGGTGGCGATTGCGTCTGGTGGTGAACGATTACTGTTTAAGATTTCCGGACCAATGGTGGTGGTCAAAGTGGGGATTATTGTCGTGTTCGGTTTTGCGATGATCCCGCACTGGAATTTCGCCAATATAACCGCCTTCCCGCAAGCCTCCGACTTTTTCCGCGATGTCCTGCTTACTATTCCATTTTGCTTCTTTTCCGCGGTATTTATTCAGGTACTTAACCCAATGAATATTGCCTATCGTAAACGGGAAGCTGATAAAGTACTGGCAACCCGGCTCGCGCTGCGTACCCACCGGATTAGCTATATCACGCTCATTGCGGTGATCTTGTTTTTTGCCTTTTCGTTTACCTTCTCAATTAGCCACGAAGAAGCCGTTTCTGCCTTTGAACAAAATATCTCGGCACTGGCACTGGCCGCGCAGGTGATCCCTGGGCATATCATTCATATCACCTCTACGGTACTGAATATCTTTGCCGTACTGACTGCATTCTTTGGCATTTATCTCGGTTTCCACGAGGCCATTAAAGGCATTATTCTCAATCTGTTAAGCCGAATTATTGATACCAGGAAAATTAACTCACGCATGCTGACTCTGGCGATCTGCACTTTTATCGTCATTACGTTGACGATTTGGGTTTCGTTTCGTGTATCGGTGCTGGTGTTCTTTCAGTTGGGAAGCCCGTTATATGGCATTGTGTCGTGCCTCATTCCGTTTTTCCTGATCTATAAAGTCTCACAACTGGAAAAACTTCGCGGGTTTAAAGCCTGGATGATTCTGCTGTACGGCATTTTGTTATGCTTGTCGCCACTGTTGAAGTTGATTGAGTAAACCGGAGCGCATGGCCCCGGTTTTGTGAGTTAACGCTGCGGATTTTCATCCTGATCAACGGCAAAACAGGCTACCAGTTGACCGCCGTAGTCTTTTAGCTGCGGCTGCAACTGGATGCAGGGGCCGAAGCGCCGACGACAGCGGGCGTTGAAGGCGCAGCCTGGCGGTGGATTCAGCGGGCTTGGCAGTTCACCGGTAAGTTTGATACGTTCGCGACGATCGTCCGGGTTCAGGCGTGGTGTCGCGGAGAGCAATGCCTGAGTGTACGGGTGGCGCGGGTTATTGAAGATTTGGTCCTTCGTCCCCTTCTCCACGCAGCGGCCCAGGTACATCACCATCACTTCATCAGCAATGTGCTCCACCACCGACAGATCGTGCGAGATAAAGACATAAGATAGCCCCAGTTCCTGCTGCAAATCCATCATCAGATTCAGCACCTGCGCACGCACTGAGACGTCCAGCGCAGAAACCGGCTCATCGGCAATCACCACATCCGGGTCGAGCATCAGACCTCGGGCAATGGCGATACGCTGACGCTGACCGCCGGAGAACATATGCGGATAGCGGTCGTAATGCTCGGTTTTCAGGCCGACTTTCGCCATCATCGACAGGGCTTTTTCCCGACGCTGTTCTTTGCTTAAGCTGGTGTTGATCAGCAGCGGCTCTTCGAGAATCTGCCCAACTTTTTTACGCGGATTCAGCGAACCGTAAGGGTTCTGGAAGACAATCTGGATTTTCTGCCGACGTAGCTTCTGCGCCTGCGGATCGTGCTTGAGCAGATCCTGCCCCTGGTAATACAGTTCGCCGCCGGTGGGCGTTTCAATCATCGTCAGCAACCGACCGAGGGTCGATTTACCGCAGCCAGATTCACCTACTACTGCCAGCGTTTTGCCACGTTCAAGGTTAAACGAAACGCCATCCAGCGCCTTCACCAGACGTTCCGGCGCGAACATGCCTTTCTTCACCGGATAATGTTTTTTCAGGTCGATAGCCTGCAACAGCGGTTGTTGCGAGGTGGCCTCATGCGTACTCATAGTGTCGGCCTCCCGGCATCATCAAGTGGGTAATGGCATTTGGACTGACGCCCGTCAGCGAGCATATTCAGCGCCGGTTCTTCAGCACGGCATTTGTCAGTGGCGTAGGGGCAGCGCGGGTTAAGCAGGCAGCCGTTCGGGCGGTCGTACTTGCCGGGAACGACACCTGGCAACGACGCCAGACGTTCTTTGTCCTGAGCAAATTCCGGCAGCGCACGCAGCAATGCCTGAGTATACGGGTGACGCGGCGCATGGAAGATAGCGTGCGCATCGCCCGTTTCTACTACCTGGCCTGCATACATCACGATAATTTTATGTGCCGCTTCCGCCACCAGCGCCAGGTCATGGGTAATTAACACCAGCGCCATGTTCTCTTTCTGCTGTAGCTCCAGCAGCAGTTCGATAATTTGCGCCTGAATGGTCACGTCCAGCGCAGTGGTTGGTTCATCGGCAATCAGCAGTTTTGGCCGACAGGCAATCGCCATGGCGATCATCACGCGCTGGCTCATGCCGCCGGAAAGCTGATGCGGGTAAACATCCAGACGCGATGCCGGATCGGGAATACCGACCAGATTTAGCAGGTCAATCGCTCGCTGACGGCGGGTACTTTTGTTGCCGCCCTGATGCACCTTAATCGCTTCCATAATCTGGAAACCCACGGTGTAGCACGGGTTAAGGCTGGTCATCGGGTCCTGGAAGATCATTGCCACTTCGGCACCCACCAGGTTGCGGCGCTCTTTTTCTGAGATACGCTGCAAATCCTGACCGTTAAACTCCAGCTTTTCCGCCATTACGCGGCCCGGATAATCAATCAGCCCCATAATCGCCAGCGAACTGACCGATTTACCAGAGCCGGACTCACCCACAATCCCGACCACTTCACCCTGTTTTACGCTGTAGCTGATGCGGTCTACGGCGCGGAACGGTGCGCTTTCGTCGCCGAAATGCACCGATAATTTATCTACATTTAATAACGCCATCTCGAACCTCTTACTGCTTCAGTTTGGGATCGAGCGCGTCACGCAGACCGTCACCCATCAGGTTAAATGCCAGCACCGTCAGCAGGATCGCCAGACCCGGGAAGGTCACGACCCACCAGGCGCTTTGCGCGAACTGCAACACATCAGAGAGCATGGTGCCCCACTCCGGCGTTGGCGGCTGCGCGCCCATGCCGAGGAAACCAAGAGCAGCCATATCGAGAATGGCGTTAGAGAAACCGAGCGACGCCTGAACAATCAGCGGCGCAAGGCAGTTCGGGAAGATGTTAATAAACATCTGGCGCATCGCCCCGGCACCTGCCACGCGAGACGCGGTAACGTAATCGCGGTTCACTTCCACCAGCACGGCGGCGCGGGTTAAGCGCACATAGTGCGGCAAGGCAACAAAGGTCAGCGCCAGCGCTGCGTTACCAATCGACGGGCCGAAAATCGCCACCAGCACCAGTGCCAACAGCAGACTTGGCAGCGCCAGCATGATATCGACCACGCGCATGATGATGTTATCGACCAGGCCGCCGAAGTAACCGGCGATCAGGCCGAGAATAACGCCCATAATCAGCGATAACACAACTACCAGACAGCCAACCAGCAGTGACAATCGCGCACCGTACATCAGACGCGACAGCACATCACGGCCTACGTCATCGGTGCCCAGCAAGTGCGCCATGCTGCCGCCTTCCTGCCAGGCTGGCGGGGCGAGCAGTGCATCGCGGAACTGTTCCGCCGGGTTATAGGGTGCAATCCAGTTGGCAAAGATCGCGATAAACAGCACGATGACGACGTAAACCAGCCCGACGACCGCGCCTTTGTTGCGTTTAAAATAGTGCCAGAACTCCTGTAACGGGGTCATCGGCACCGGTGCGCTAATCACTTTATTTTCAGTAACCTGTGACATGATGTCCCCTTACTTCTTATGACGAATACGCGGGTTCACCACGCCGTACAGCAGATCGACCAGCAAGTTGACGAGGATAATCATCGTCGCCACCAGCAATACGCCGCCCTGCACTACCGGATAGTCGCGGCGTTGCAGTGCGTCAATCAACCAGCGCCCCAGACCGGGCCACGAGAAGATGGTTTCAGTCAGAATCGCCCCCGCCAGCAATGTTCCCACCTGCAGGCCGATAACGGTCACCACCGGCAGCATCGCGTTACGCAGCGCATGGACGATAATCACCCGCATCCGGGTAAGACCTTTGGCACGCGCGGTGCGGATATAATCTTCGCCCAGCACTTCCAGCATCGAGGAGCGCGTCATACGCACAATGACCGCCAGCGGGATGGTACCCAGCACAATGGCGGGCAGGATCATATGGGCGACGGCATCGATAAAGTTACCGTCTTCACCCCAGATGGCGGTGTCGATCAGCATAAAACCGGTTAACGGATTGGAATCATCGAGGAACACCATGTCGCTCACACGACCGGAGACAGGCGTCAGGTTCCAGTGCACCGAAACCAGCATGATCAGCATCATGCCCCACCAGAAAATTGGCATCGAGTAGCCGGTCAGCGCCAGGCCAACCGCTGTGTGATCGAAAATGGAACCACGTTTAACCGCAGCCAGCACACCAACCGGAATCCCGACTGCGGTCGCAAAAATCATCGCGCAGACGCCAAGTTCCAGCGTGGCCTGAAAGCGCGGCACGAACTCTTCCCATACCGGAATTCGGCTTTTCATCGAAATGCCTAAATCACCGTGCATTACGCCCCAAATGTAATGGAGATACTGCTGCCACATCGGTTTATCTAAGCCGAGTTCAGCCAGCAATTGCGCGTGACGCTCTGGGGAGATCCCACGTTCGCCCGCCATGATCATCACCGGATCGCCCGGGATCATGTGGACAAAGGCAAATGTGAGAAGGGTAATACCGATAAACGTGGGGATGACGAGTCCCAAACGTCGGAGAATAAACTGCAACATAACCCGGATTCTCTATAATGACCCGCAGCCTGGAACTGCGTGTCTGTATTGCTCACAAATCAATTCCCGCCCTTGTGGAACAGGGAATGAAGTATTGCTGCCGGATGGCGCTGCACGCAGAGGCACAGCGCCACCGGGTATGGCTTTTAATTATTCGATAGAGACATTTTCGAAGTGATGTTTGCCTAATGGATCAACCACATAGCCTTTAACTTCTTTGCGTACCGGTTCAAACACGGTGGAGTGAGCGATGATCAGTGCCGGAGCCTGATCGTGCATCACGACCTGTGCTTGTTTGTACAGTTCAACACGTTTATTGTGGTCGTCGGTAGCACGCGCCGGTTGAATCAGATCTTCAAACGGTTTGTAGCACCATTTTGAGTAGTTGGAGCCTTGTTCAGAGGCGGCGCAGCTGAACAGGGTGGCGAAGAAGTTATCCGGATCCCCGTTATCGCCAGTCCAGCCCATCATTACCGTCTGATGCTCGCCATCTTTCGCACGCTTGAGGTACTCACCCCATTCGTAGGTGACGATTTTGGCCTGCACGCCCACTTTCGCCCAGTCTGCCTGAATCATCTCCGCCATGCGGCGAGCATTCGGGTTATACGGACGTTGTACCGGCATTGCCCACAGGTCGATGGAGAAACCTTTTTCCAGACCCGCTTCTTTCAGCAAGGCTTTCGCTTTTTCAGGATCGTAAGTGTAGTCCTGAACGTCGTCGTTATAGCCCCACATGGTTGGCGGGATCAGGTTTTTCGCTGATACGCCCGCGCCCTGATAAACCGCTTTGATGATAGCGTCTTTGTTCACCGCGTAGGTCAGAGCCTGGCGAACTTTCACGTCATCCAGTGGTTTTTTCTGCACGTTATACGAGAGATAACCGACGTTCAGCCCCGGCATTTCCATCAGGTTGATGGATTTATCCTGCTTCATGCGGGCGATATCTGCCGGGTTCGGGTACGGCATCACCTGGCATTCGTTCTTCTGCAATTTCGCGTAACGCACGGAAGCGTCAGGAGTAATAGAGAAGACCAGCGTATCGATCTTCGGTTTGGTGCCCCAGTAGCCATCAAACGCTTTATAGCGAATACGGGAATCTTTCTGGTACTGCTGTAACTGGAACGGGCCGGTACCGATTGGGTTGAGGTCCAGTTTTTCCGGTGTACCGGCTTTCATCATCGCGTCAGCATATTCTTTTGACAGAATAGAGGCGAAGTCCATTGCCAGGTCAGCGAGGAACGGCGCTTCCGGGCGAGTCAGCACAAACTGAACGGTGTTATCGTCCACCTTTTTCACTTCGCTGATCAGCTCTGGTAAGCCCATGCCTTCGAAGTATTCGTAGCTGCCGCCAGAGACTTTATGGTACGGGTTTTGCGCGTTTTTCTGACGATCGAACGAGAACACTACGTCATCGGCATTCAGTTCGCGCGTCGGTTTGAATTCTTTATTGTCGTGCCACTTCACACCTTTACGCAGATGGAAGGTATAGGTTTTACCGTCTTCGCTGACTTCCCACTTTTCAGCGAGGCCCGGGATCACTTCAGTGGTGCCGATTTTAAATTCAACCAGACGGTTATAAAGCGGTACGGAAGAGGCGTCATAGGTGGTGCCGGAGGTAAACAGCTGCGGGTTAAACCCTTCCGGAGATCCTTCTGAGCAATAAACCAGAGTTTTAGCCTGAACACTTGCTGCGACGGTCATAGCCACCAGGCTGAGACCAAGCTTCAGCATCCCTGACTTTTTCAAGGAAATACGCATTATTCTGCTCCAATTGTGATGTTTGTTGTTTTAACCCTTTGCAGTGGGTTGTCGCTGCCTGACCTTTTTTGTTTTTTGCCCGGTCGGGTCAACGTTATGAGGTGGGGATGCCGTACTAATTAACATCAGTGTAACAGTGCGGATCCTCCATAAAATGCCCCTCGTGACCTACAATCTGTCAACAGAATGTGAAAACGTCAATACAGCCAACCGGGATTTACACCAACGGTGAGAATCCACAAACAAAGATTAAAAAAACTTCAAACAGCTATTTGCAGCAGAGAAATTTGTGCTACGCCAACACAACCAGAACAATCAGCTTAATATTTAGCAACATTTGGTGATTAAGTTTTATGCATTTAATGAAAAAAATCTGAGGTAAAGGTGGATATCTGAGCGATTAATACCATGAACGCTAAAACGCACAGCGGAAAATGCCAGCGCCAGCCATAAGTAACGCAAAAAAAGATTTAAGCAAATATAAAAAAAGACAATGGTTTCTGTCACAAATCCGTTAATGGATAGTGAGATATGGGGCGCAAATTTGGCAGGGAAATGTGTGGTGTGTAGATCGGATAAGGCGGTCGCGCCGAATCCGACAATGGGCCGGTACATTTGCCTGATGCGACGCTGGCGCGTCTTATCAGGCCTACGTCGAGTCGAACCTCCCCGCCCCCGGAGGTTCTCTTCCTCATGAGTTACAGATGCAAAAAAGCCTGCTCGTTGAGCAGGCTTTTCGAATTTGGTCGGTGATAGAGGATTCGAACCTCCGACCCCTTCGTCCCGAACGAAGTGCGCTACCAGGCTGCGCCAATCACCGAATGCGGGGCGCATCTTACTGCGCAGATACGCCCTCGTCAATCCCTTAATAGCAAAATGCCTTTTGATCGGCGAGAAAGTCAGCAGGCCTAGTTAGCCGACGCCTCTTTTGCCTGCGGGATGTGACACCAGTTGTTGTTTTCGTTAATTCCACCATCCGGTGAAGTATAGCCAAGACAACCCATGATGGTGTCGTACAGCTCTACATGACGGCGTGGCACTTTCATGTCGGCTTCTTTTTTCAGCTGCGCAAATGCCTGCGCATTGACCGGATTTTCCAGATATTTATCCGACATCCAGACCATCATCGGCACACGGAACTGTTCCGGCGGTGCCAGTTCACGCGGCGTGCCGTGCAGGTGCTCGCGTTCATTAATTGACTCACCGTGGTCAGCTGCATAGAACACAATCGCTTTCTTATCGCGAACCTGATCAATCACGCTGGAAATAAAGTGATCCACATAGGTCACCGAGTTGTCGTATGAGTTGATCATCTGCGCTTTGGTACAGCCGCTATCAACACCAATACATTCCGGCTTCCACTGCGCAAAGCTGCGCGGGTAACGCTGGGTGTAGTTAAAGTGTGAGCCTTTGGTATGCAGAATGATCAGATGTTTACCATCCGGGTTGCGCCCCAGCGATTGCTGCATTTCGTCTACCAGTAACATATCATCTACCGGTTTGCCACGGTTACGTGGCTCCGCACCAATCTGCTCACGATAAGCAATGTTGTCCGCCATCGTATTGCTGTAGAACCACATTTCGCTTTGCATAGCGTAGAGATCAGAACTGAATCCTAACTGCTTCAATACCGCGAAAATGTTCTGTTCTTTTAATGTGCGCTGCGGATTATCTTCTGCTCCACCCTGACGTACAAACATGCAACGCAGTGAGAGTTTGGTTGCAGTATCACAGGAGTAACCACGGAACGCCGCCAGATTTTTCTCCTGAGCCAGCTTCGGTGTGGTATTGCGTTCATAGCCGAAAATGCCCATATGATCCCAGCGCGTGGTTTCACCAATAATGAAAACGACATATGTATCATCAACGTTTTGTGGAGCCTGGTACGTAAACTTCTTCGCAGGGTTAAGGAGAGAATTGTTATCGGAAGATTCATCGACCCGCGCCCAGGCATAAAGACCTAATGCCGAAAGCCAGTTTGATGGCAGATAAGAGTTCGCGACGACGCCGCCATAACTCGGCAAATCAACACCTGTCGCCCTCTCCACTTTCTTCTGCTGGATATCCAGCAAACGAATCGGTGCCCAAACCATAATACCTGCCAGTACGACGACCGCCAGGCTGCGAATACGTTGCCCTGGGGTTCGCAGTTGTCGGAGCAAGGTGTAACGACAGCGGTTATTCCAGATAAGGATAAGAGGCAACGCGCTTACGGCGATTAACCAGAGAATAAAGTTCAGACCAACAACTTCTTTTGACAGGTCGATATCGGTGGTCATGACGGATGCGATGATGCCATAACCAATGACTACATTAAGGAAGGTCATGTAATAGCTGGCACCTGCGGAAAAGAGCACCACCAGCGATGCCAGAATACGCCAGCTGCGGCGGCCAAACAGCGAAAGAAGACGCAGTAAAAAGAAGGTCACCAGTACGGTGGCGGCCAGTTCAACAACAGCAGAAATGCCTTTCCAGACGGTAAAATCGTGCGCATAGCTGCCGAAACGGCGGTAAAAAACCGCGCCATTCATAAAAAGGCCAATATAGATTGCAAGCAAAAAGCTCAGCTTCTGCTGTGTAATCGATTTGATGTATCTCATGCAAACAAACCCTGGACAAACAGGTGATAACACCCTGCTTAGTGGCTTTTCAGGCCTGGCAGGGGAAAAGTGCGGAGGTAGTCAGATAAGTAAAATCTACACGCGCGAATAAGTAGACCACAGCAAAGGGAAAAAGTGTGGGGAAAGAGTGTGCACGAAGCACAAATTTACAAAAATGCAAGTTTGAAAAGAGACTTTAGCGTTACAAAAAGCAGTAAAAAGGGCCAGCTAACTGGCCCAAATTTTATGCGTTATTGTTTATACATTTCGTTGATGCGTTTGATGCACACTGAAGCTGAAGCCCAGTAGCTCGCGGCAGATGATTAAAGGGAGCCATGCGCCTCACGCAACATTTTCTGCTCTGGCTGGCGAATGGTCGTAGAAAGCGCCAGTGACAGAATCAGCAGGGCGAAAATCACGTAGAAAGTCACATAGAATCCGCCAAACAGTGAAGCGATAATCGAACCACAAATGCTGCCGATACCGAAACCGAGGTAAATGACGCCGTAGTTTTTCGCCAGGTTATTGAGGCCGAAGAACTCACTAACCAGCGACGGGAACACAGTAATCGTGCCACCAAAGTTAAATGCCACACAGGCAATCGCTGCAAAGAACGTCACTGCATTCAATGGTGCAAACAGCAGGGCCGCCATCCCCACCAGCGCAATCACCTGACCAATGGTGATAACACGGATACGGGCGATTTTGTCAGACAGAATGCCCAGCACCAGACGACCAGAAAGGTTGGCGATGGAAATAACCGTCACAGCATTGGCTGCGGAAATTGCATCAAGATGCGCCAGACTTTGAGCGATATCTTTCGCTACACCAATCACATACAGACCACTCATGCACGCAGTCAGGAACATAACCGCTAACATCCAGTACTGCGGTTTACGCATCGACTCTGCCAGGGTGTAGTCCTTCTCCACCACACCATTGCTGGTTTTCACTTCCTGCTTCGGCGCATCTTTCATTAACGTTGCGCCAAAGACAATCATCACCAGTACAATCGCGCCCCAAATAACAAAGGTTTTTTCCAGACCCACCGTTTCGAGCAGGTGCGTGTCGATAAATTTAAAACCCAGGCTGCCCAGACCATAAGAACCGATAGCAAAAGCAGAGATAAGTCCCTTACGCTCCGGAAACCACTTCACGCAGTTAGAGAGCGTCAACAGGTAACCCGCGCCATCCGCCAGACCGACCAGCACACCGGCGCTTAACCACAGCATCATCAGGTTGTTGGAATGTGCTGTCAGGAAGAAACCTAATCCCAGCAAAATGCCGGAAGCCATAGTGACGCGTTTAACACCAAAACGTTCCTGCAATTTGCCCGCAACAGAAGACGAAATTGCCAGCCCCAGACTTAACAAGCCGAAAGAGAAAGCAACCTGGCTTACAGGAGCCCCCAGCTTGGCAGAAAGCGCACCGTTAAACAGACTCCAGGTATAAACCGACCCCAGAGCAAACTGGGTAATGATAGTACCGATGAGTGTCAGCCAGCGAGTACGCTGATAATTTGAAGGTGTCATGGCAGTATTCCTGCAGTAATAAAAAGGAAAAATCTCTGCTGACAACCATAACGAAGTGCGCTTTATGCCTGGGGAAAAACGGCATGAAATGCCATCAGAACGGAATGAAATGCATTAGTTCAGGAATGAATGACTCGACAATTATTCGCCAAATTTATTATTTAGTAAGTTAGTCCCCACTATCGCCACATTAGTTGTTATTTATGGGTTTCAATTGTATCTATAACGTTAAAATCTGGCGCTAACCCCCATCGTATACAGATAGTCGCTATTGTTAGTGGTATTTTCTGCCTGAGATAGCGCAGCATAGGCAGCAATATTTTGATTGAGCAACATATCAGCGCCTACGGTGACATCCAGCCAGTTGCCGTTCTGGTTTGTCGCCGTCATCCGGCTCAGGCCTGATTGCGCCTTCCAGATATTCTCGCCAAATTGCTGGTTATAGCTGATTTGCGCCCAGGGTCGGAGATCGCCAAGCCGGGAGTCAACACGCCAGCCTAAGGTACTCACGCTGGCATGCCATAACGGATCGGCCAGCGTGGTAGTACTGTCGCCAAACTCGTTATACATCGAGGTGGTTGTGCCATCGTAATGAAATGCCGCGACCGGGCCGGTTGTAACCTGCTCATATAAAGGAAAATTCCAGCCCATACTCATACTGCTGGTCACATCCACAGGGGTTTCTTCCGCCAGATTGACTTCCAGTCCCAGCGCCCTTTGGCTACTTTGAATACGTTGCGACAAAATATCGTTGTAATCAGGTTGATGATCGCTATCCCAGGTGTAACGCTCTGTGGAATGTCCGGGTTGCGTATCAACGATATATTCTTGTTGCCAGGCGTAAGCTGTGTTGAGAAAAAAGGCACTGATTACCACGCTCGCAAGCAGGCTTAGCTGCCAGCGACCACCGCTTTTTTTTATGATCATTAACACGACTCCAGGGAAGAGCCGAATTCGGCAATATTATTGTCATTGTATGAAGGATATCGGGCATAGTAGCCCTGTATTAAATATTGACTTTTTCACCGATGCGTCAAGAAAAGCGGCTGAAATTTTTACGATCGGGTACATAGCGAGGGAAAGTATGGAACGTTGCGGCTGGGTGAGTCAGGACCCGCTTTATATTGCCTACCATGATAATGAATGGGGCGTGCCTGAAACTGACAGT
The DNA here is from genome assembly GCF_003697165.2 of Escherichia coli DSM 30083 = JCM 1649 = ATCC 11775. GTDB lineage: Bacteria > Pseudomonadota > Gammaproteobacteria > Enterobacterales > Enterobacteriaceae > Escherichia > Escherichia coli. Next base: position 164,855 of record NZ_CP033092.2, on the reverse strand, counting down.
AAAAAACTGTTCGAAATGATCTGCCTTGAAGGGCAGCAGGCTGGGTTATCGTGGATCACCGTCCTCAAAAAACGCGAAAACTATCGCGCATGCTTTCATCAGTTCGATCCGGTGAAAGTTGCCGCAATGCAGGAAGAGGATATCGAAAGACTGGTACAGGACGCCGGGATTATCCGCCATCGTGGGAAAATTCAGGCAATTATTGGTAATGCGCGGGCGTACCTGCAAATGGAACAGAACGGCGAACCGTTTGCCGACTTTGTCTGGTCGTTTGTCAATCATCAACCACAGGTGACACAAGCCACAACGTTGAGCGAAATCCCCACATCTACACCCGCCTCCGACGCCCTATCTAAGGCACTAAAAAAACGTGGTTTTAAGTTTGTCGGTACCACAATCTGTTACTCCTTTATGCAGGCATGTGGGCTGGTGAATGATCATGTGGTTGGCTGCTGTTGCCATCCGGGAAATAAACCATGATTCGGGAAGTGCAACGTTCAGAACTCCCCGCGATCCTCCAACTGTGGCTGGAAAGTACAACCTGGGGGCATCCCTTTATAAAATCGAGTTACTGGCGTGACTGCATTCCGCTGGTGCGGGATGCGTATCTTGCCAACGCGCAAAACTGGGTCTGGGAAGAAGACGGTAAGCTTCTCGGTTTTGTCAGCATTATGGAAGGCCGATTCCTCGCAGCAATGTTTGTCGCACCGAAGGCCGTCAGACGCGGTATTGGTAAGGCGCTAATGCAGTATGTGCAGCAGCGCCATCCCCATCTGATGCTGGAGGTTTATCAAAAAAATCAACCGGCGATAGATTTCTACCATGCGCAGGGTTTTCACATTGTCGATTGCGCATGGCAGGATGAAACCCAACTACCCACCTGGATTATGAGCTGGCCGGTGGTTCAAACGCTGTAAGTGTCAGTTCCGAACCGGTGTATTTTTCCAGCCATGCCAGCGCCGTATTACCCGCACAGCCATTCCCCAGCCGCGAGCTGGGGAGATCTTTGGTCAGCACGTTCACTGCGCCGTTTTTACAAATGCCGCCAGCGGTTAAATCCAAATCCGGCCATGCGCCTTCGTGAATACAAATCACGCCAGGTTTAATTCCCTCGCTAATGACCGCGCCGGCAAGAATTTGCCCGCGTGAGTTCCACAGCCGAACAGTATCGCCATCTTGTATGCCGCGCGTCTGGGCATCGTCAGGATGAATGGTGACAGGCTCACGATTTGCCACCGCGTACAATTCGCGCAGAGAACTGTAATTCAGCTGGCTGTGCAGACGATGCGCCGGATGAGCAGAAAGTACCTGCAACTGTTCCGGTTCGGCACTGCCCTGCCATTCGTCCGGCGCCAGCCACATTGGATGCCCCGGGCAATCCGGATAAGCGTAATCGGCAATACGCTGCGAGAAGATTTCAATCTTACCGCTGGCGGTTTTTAATGGATGCGCCTGCGGATCGCGGCGAAAATCGGCGAAGCGAATAAACCGCTCACTGTCCGGGTTTTCCGGCATCTCAATTAACTGGTTGGCTTGCCAGAACTCAGCAAATGGCGGCAATTCAACCTGCTGGCTTGCCCCGCGCTGCCGGGCAACGTTATAAAACGTTTCCAGCCATTGCAGCTCACTTTTTCCTTCCGTAAAACGTGCATAACCGCCCTTCTGCCAACGTTCACTCAAGTCGGCAAAAACATCAAAATCATTACGCGCTTCATAGCGTGGCGGCACCACTTGCTTCATCGGCACCAGATGCTGATTACTGTAATCACCGGTCATGGTGAGATCATTACGCTCAAAAGAGGTTGTCGCAGGCAGAACGATATCCGCGTGTTTCGCCGCAGCCGTCCAGAAGCATTCGGAGATCACCACCAGCTCCGGTTTTTGCCAGGCACGGATCAGGCGATTGGTATCCTGATGATGAGTAAAGTTGGCACCACCCGCCCACCAGATAAAACGAATATCCGGGAAATGTCGGTCCATACCGTTATGTTGATATGCGCCACCAGGGTTTTCCAGTGCTTCAACAATGCGGGCGACAGGGATTTTATCTACCGCATCGGTGCCACCCGGCAAGCTGCCCTGCATGGAAGAGAGCACCGCAGCGCGGCGCGTGGGGTTACCACCATTGGCAAAATGGTAAGAAAGACCAAAACCGCCGCCGGGTGTGCCGATTTGCCCCAACATTGCCGCCAGCGTGACGAGCATCCAGTGTTTTTGCTCACCAAACTGTTGGCGCTGCATTCCCCAGCCTGCCATCAGCATGGTTGTATTTTGGTGGAAAATAGCCGCCAGCTCGCGGATTTTCGCTGCGCCAACACCACAAATCTCTGCCGCCCATTCGGCGTTTTTCGCTATACCGTCACTCTCGCCCAGCAAATAAGAGGCGAAGACGGCATAACCTGTGGTGCAACGCGCCAGAAACGCTTCGTCGTGCCAACCATTTTCCACCAGCGTATGGGCGATCCCCAGCATCAACGCAACATCGGTGCCCATGTGTGGTGCCACCCACTCCATTTTATCGCCAAAGAAATCGATGGTTTCCGATCGCATTGGATCAATGCAGATCAGCTTTTTCCCGCTGTCACGCAGTGCGGAAAAGTAAGAAAGCCCCTGCTCATCGGATGCATTCCACGCAATTTTCAGCGTATTGAGTGGGTTAGCACTCCACAGCACCACGACATCGCTATGTTCCAGCACCAGCGGCCAACTGGTTTGCTGTTGATAAACTTCGCTGCCACCCACGACATACGGCATGATCGCCTGTGCCGCGCCGGTCGAATAATCCCCCAGATGCCCGGTATAACCGCCTGCCAACGCCATATAGCGTTGTAATAATGTCGAGGCCTTATGCAGCACGCCGTTTGAACGCCAGCCGTAGGAACCAGCAAAAATCGATGCCGGACCATAAGCCTCACGAATGCGTTTATGTTGATGGTGAATAAGCTCCAGCGCCTCATCCCAACTCACGCGAACAAATTCATCCTGCCCACGAATGCCTTGCGGATTTTCCGGTGACGCAAGAAAGCCTTTGCGCACCATTGGAAATCGCACCCGCGTATTGCTGTGAACCTGGTCGCGAACCGCGCTCTGCAAGGAGTTTTCCATTCCTGTGGCTAACGCGCCACGCGAGCTAAACACGGTTTCGCCGTCGGTTTCAACCAGCATAGGCCCCCAGTGGGCGGCAGTCAGAACGGAATATCGTGAGGATGAGTTGGCCAAACCGAAGACTCCTGAAAGGTTAGATGTATTGAGCAGTTAAATATTACTTACAAATTTCCGAGTATTCCCAGGAATAATCTTCATGCTCACGCGGCATAATCTCCCGCCACGGAACCCGTGGCAAAGAATAAAAAGGTTATTAAGGATTAACAATGAAGAAACGTGTTTATCTTATTGCCGCCGTAGTGAGTGGCGCTCTGGCGGTATCTGGCTGTACAACTAACCCTTACACCGGCGAACGCGAAGCAGGTAAATCTGCTATCGGCGCAGGTCTGGGCTCTCTCGTTGGCGCGGGTATTGGTGCGCTCTCTTCTTCGAAGAAAGATCGCGGTAAAGGCGCGCTCATTGGCGCAGCAGCAGGCGCAGCTCTGGGCGGCGGCGTTGGTTATTACATGGATGTGCAGGAAGCGAAGCTGCGTGACAAAATGCGCGGCACTGGTGTTAGCGTAACCCGCAGCGGGGATAACATTATCCTCAATATGCCGAACAATGTGACCTTCGACAGCAGCAGCGCAACCCTGAAACCGGCGGGCGCTAACACCCTGACCGGCGTGGCAATGGTACTGAAAGAGTATCCGAAAACGGCGGTTAACGTGATTGGTTATACCGACAGCACGGGGAGTCACGACCTGAACATGCGTCTCTCCCAGCAGCGTGCGGATTCCGTTGCCAGCGCGTTGATCACCCAGGGCGTGGACGCCAGCCGCATCCGTACTCAAGGCCTTGGCCCGGCTAACCCAATCGCCAGCAACAGCACCGCAGAAGGTAAAGCGCAAAACCGCCGTGTAGAAATTACCTTAAGCCCACTGTAATCCCTTTCATGTCAGGTGATGCAGAAATCACCTGGCATTCTTCAGTTTTCCTTCATCATATTTCAGGCTAAGGTGATCGCCTTATCAGTGAATGGAGAGAAGCATGAAGCCGTCCGTTATCCTCTACAAAGCCTTACCTGATGATTTACTGCAACGCCTGCAAGAACATTTCACCGTTCACCAGGTGGCAAACCTCAGCCCACAAACCGTCGAACAAAATGCAGCAATTTTTGCCGAAGCTGAAGGCTTGCTGGGTTCAAATGAGAATGTTGATGCCGCATTGCTGGAAAAAATGCCGAAACTGCGTGCCACATCAACGATCTCCGTCGGCTATGACAATTTTGATGTCGATGCGCTTACCGCCCGAAAAATTCTGCTGATGCACACACCAACCGTATTAACAGAAACCGTCGCCGATACGCTGATGGCGCTGGTGTTGTCTACCGCTCGTCGGGTTGTGGAGGTAGCAGAACGGGTAAAAGCAGGCGAATGGACCGCGAGCATAGGCCCGGACTGGTACGGCACTGACGTTCACCATAAAACACTGGGCATTGTCGGGATGGGACGGATCGGTATGGCGCTGGCACAACGTGCGCACTTTGGTTTCAACATGCCCATCCTCTATAACGCGCGCCGCCACCATAAAGAAGCAGAAGAACGCTTCAACGCCCGCTACTGCGATTTGGATACTCTGTTACAAGAGTCAGATTTCGTTTGCCTGATCCTGCCGTTAACGGATGAGACGCATCATCTGTTTGGCGCAGAACAATTCGCCAAAATGAAATCCTCCGCCATTTTCATTAATGCCGGACGTGGCCCGGTGGTTGATGAAAATGCACTGATTGCTGCATTGCAGAAAGGGGAAATTCACGCCGCCGGGCTGGATGTCTTCGAACAAGAGCCACTGTCCGTAGATTCGCCGTTGCTCTCAATGGCCAACGTCGTCGCAGTACCGCATATTGGATCTGCCACCCATGAGACGCGTTATGGCATGGCCGCCTGTGCCGTGGATAATTTGATTGATGCGTTACAAGGAAAGGTTGAAAAGAACTGTGTGAATCCGCACGTCGCGGACTAAGCCGCGACTGCGTGGAGTAAAGCCCGATAATCGCTCGGGCTTTTACTCTTTATTGGGTTGCAGTAACAGCTGTAGTCCAGGCCTGATTAAACGCCTGATGTTGTGCCGGTAATGGCGCAATCAGTTTGTTATATTCACTTGCCTGCTGTGAAGTCGGGAACTGGATGCCATTTGCGACAAAGCTCACCTGAGTACCTTGCTGAGCAATGTAGTCTCCAACCATCACCAGTTGTTGCGTGAAAGTTTGTGCCGCCGGAATCAACGGTTGCAATGCATCAGCTGGCGTCGTTACCACTTTGGTGAATGCCTGATCAAAGACCGGTTTCAGGTCATCACTCTGTTTTAACGCAGAGTGCGCAGCATCGGCCTGCAACTTCGCATTTTGCAGCTGTTGCGCCAGCACACCCAGCGAACCGTTCATTTCACGCAGCGGACCGCTTTGCGTAACGTAATCCTGCGGTACGCGAATTGCGTTAACGCTGTCTACAACCGGGCGCAGACCGGAATCCATCGCCTGATTCACCTGCTGAGAATAACCATACAGAATCGCGTAATCAGAGACAAAAGGACCAAACTGTTTTTTCTGATCGGCAGTCAGGGTTGGTAGACGTTCACCGCTACGCATCACTGTATTCTGCAGGAAGTCGATAAACGCTTTACGCTGATCGCCTTCTTTATCAAAACACCCACTCAGGCTAACTACCATTAATAACGCCGCAAGAGGCGCAAACCAGCGAGAGCAGGACTTTCCTGTCGCCATTTTCTTACTCCTTTCACCCAAAAAAAGCGCACAACGACACACGCGTGTCTGACGTGACAAGGATAGTCCAGGACAGGCTTGCAGGATACCCTTTCTACGTAATCTTCCTGGTAAAATCATGGAGAAAATGAAACAAGGTTAATTTGTTGTTTCATTGTTAAAAAATGATATTGCCGTTGCCTTTTTTGTAGCCAGAGATTTACGCCTTCGCAGAACGTTAGATTTTCGAAATCTTTACAAACCGGGAGTGGTAAGAGATATATCGGCATTTATCAGATCGTTAGGTGGCTATAAGTCACGCTAAATGACTGGCTGAATCGAATCATAGTCAGAGTATGCCCTGACTACACCCCGCTGTGTCTGTTTTTCCCGACTATTCTTAATGAGCTTCGATGCAATTCACGATCCCGCAGTGTGATTTGAGGAGTTTTCAATGGAATATAAAGATCCAATGCATGAGCTGTTGAGCAGCCTGGAACAGATTGTTTTTAAAGATGAAACGCAGAAAATTACCCTGACGCACAGAACAACGTCCTGTACCGAAATTGAGCAGTTACGAAAAGGGACAGGATTAAAAATCGATGATTTTGCCCGGGTTTTGGGCGTATCAGTCGCCATGGTAAAGGAATGGGAATCCAGACGCGTGAAGCCTTCAAGTGCCGAACTAAAATTGATGCGTTTGATTCAAGCCAACCCGGCATTAAGTAAGCAGTTGATGGAATAGACTTTTATCCACTTTATTTCTGTTTACGGTCCTGATAACAGGACCGTTTTCCAACCGATTAATCATAAATATGAAAAATAATTGTTGCATCACCCACCAATGCGTGGCTTAATGCACATCAACGGTTTGACGTACAGACCATTAAAGCAGTGTAGTAAGGCAAGTCCCTTCAAGAGTTATCGTTGATACCCCTCGTAGTGCACATTCCTTTAACGCTTCAAAATCTGTAAAGCACGCCATATCGCCGAAAGGCACAATTAATTATTAAAGGTAATACACTATGTCCGGTAAAATGACTGGTATCGTAAAATGGTTCAACGCTGACAAAGGCTTCGGCTTCATCACTCCTGACGATGGCTCTAAAGACGTGTTCGTACACTTCTCTGCTATCCAGAACGATGGTTACAAATCTCTGGACGAAGGTCAGAAAGTGTCCTTCACCATCGAAAGCGGCGCTAAAGGCCCGGCAGCTGGTAACGTAACCAGCCTGTAATCTCTGCTTAAAAGCACAGAATCTAAGATCCCTGCCATTTGGCGGGGATTTTTTTATTTGTTTTTCAGGAAATAAATAATCGATCGCGTAATAGAATCTAGTGTTATTTTTGTGAAGAATAAATTTGGGTGCAATGAGAATGCGCAACACCGTAAGAAAGGCGGGAATAATTTCCCGCCGAAGACGCTTACTCTTTCAATTTGCAGGCTAAAAACGCCGCCAGCTCATAACTCTCCTGTTTAATATGCAATTCACACAGTGAATCTCTTATCATCCAGGTGAAAAATAAAAGCGTGAAACAAATCACTATTAAAGAAAGTAATCTATATTTCTGCGGCATTCCCAGCCCCCTGTGTTGATTTCCAACGAGTAAGAGGCTAACCTTATGGTGTCTATGCATAGAGGGGCCTCACTTTGATTTATAGTCAGGTGGGGCTTTTCTCTGTCTGCCTTTCGGTGAATACCTGAGACAAACAGTCTCAAGCACCCGCAGCTATTCCAGCTTAATAAGTTCGTTTCTTCTCCTTGATATAATCCTAAAAAAATCTCATAAAATTAATATATGAGATAATCTTTATTCAGCAGAAGATTATTAAAGGTTGCTGTATTATTTAGCGATAAAAAAAGCCTGCCAGATGGCAGGCTTTTTAATAACGGCGTTATTACTGCAACAGCGAAATATCCGCAACGCGCAGGAACAGTTCGCGCAGTTTTTCCAGCATGGTCAGACGGTTGATACGCAATTCTTTATCATCAACCATGACCATCACTTTATCGAAGAAAGCATCGACCGGTTCACGCAGCTCAGCCAGTTCGACCAGCGCATCCTGGTAACGACCTTCCGCAAAGTACGGCTCCAGCTTGTCACGTAGCACCACAACCTGCATAGCCAGCTTAATTTCTTCCGGCTCTTTCAGAGTAGAGGCATTCACGCGATCGCTCAGCACTTCGTCAGATTTCGCCAGAATGTTAGATACACGTTTGTTCGCCGCCGCCAGTGCTGCAGCTGCTTCCAGGGTACGGAAGTGCGATACCGCTTTCATACGGGCATCGAAATCAGCCGGACGAGTCGGACGACGCGCCAGTACCGCCTGGATGGTGTCAACGGTGTAACCTTCGTCCTGATACCAGGCGCGGAAGCGACCGAGCATAAAGTCGATAACATCATCAACCACGTTGGCATTAGTCAGCTTATCGCCATACAGACGCACCGCTTCTTCGGTCAGCGTTTGCAGATCAAGGTTGAGGTTCTTCTCAACGATAATACGCAGCACGCCAAGTGCGGCACGACGCAACGCAAACGGGTCTTTGTCGCCTTTCGGATGCTGACCGATACCGAATATACCCGCCAGGGTATCCATCTTGTCAGCAATCGCCAGCGCACAGGCTACCGGGTTGGACGGCAGGTCATCACCGGCAAAGCGCGGCTGATACTGCTCATTCAGCGCCACCGCGACATCTTCCGCTTCGCCATCGTGACGCGCGTAGTGCATCCCCATAACGCCCTGGGTGTCGGTGAACTCGAAGACCATGTTGGTCATCAGGTCACACTTAGACAGCAGGCCCGCACGGGTAGCGTGGTTAACGTCAGCGCCAATCTGTTCGGCGATCCAGCCAGCCAGCGCCTGGATGCGGTCAGTTTTGTCGCGCAGCGTCCCCAGCTGTTGCTGGAACAGCACGGTTTGCAGGCGCGGCAGGTTATCTTCCAGACGTTTTTTACGGTCGGTATTGAAGAAGAACTCAGCATCCGCCAGACGTGGACGAACGACTTTCTCGTTACCAGAGATAATTTGCTGCGGATCTTTCGATTCGATGTTGGCAACGAAGATAAAGTTCGGCAGCAGTTTGCCGTCGTTCGCATACACCGGGAAGTACTTCTGGTCACCTTTCATGGTGTAAACCAGCGCTTCAGACGGCACCGCGAGGAATTTCTCTTCGAATTTTGCGGTCAGCACAACCGGCCATTCCACCAGCGAAGCGACTTCTTCCAACAGGCTTTCGCTTAAGTCAGCGTTACCGCCAATCTTACGCGCCGCTTCTTCGGCATCGGCTTTAATCTTCGCTTTACGTTCTTCGTAATCGGCGATGACTTTACCGCGCTCACGCAGAATTTCCGGATACTGATCGGCATTATCGATGGTGAATTCCGGCTCGCCCATAAAGCGGTGGCCGCGAATCACGCGATCGGACTGAATGCCCAGAATGGTTGCCGGAATAACTTTGTCGCCCAGCAGCAGGGTCACGGTGTGCACCGGACGCACGAAGTGCACGTCGCTTGCGCCCCAACGCATCAGTTTCGGGATCGGCAGTTTCGCCAGCGAAGTCGCAACCATATTCGGCAGCAGTGCTTCGGTGCTTTCGCCCTTCACATGGGCGCGATACAGCAGCCATTCGCCTTTGTCAGTGGTCAGACGCTCGGCCTGGTCAACGGTAATACCGCAGCCACGCGCCCAGCCTTCTGCCGCTTTGCTCGGTTTGCCTTCAGCGTCGAACGCCTGGGCAATTGCCGGGCCGCGTTTTTCGATTTCACGATCCGGTTGCGCTTCCGCCAGGTTAGCCACTTTCAGCGCCAGACGACGTGGAGCCGCAAACCATTGAACGGTGCCGTGTGCGAGGCCAGCGTTATCCAGCTCCGCAGTAAAGTTCGCAGCAAAGGACTCAGCCAGGCTGCGTAGTGCTTTTGGTGGCAGCTCTTCAGTGCCGATTTCCACCAGAAAAGTTTTCTCAGACATAGCCGCCTCTTACTTATCTTTGTTGCACATCGGGAAGCCGAGGGCTTCACGGGAAGCGTAGTATGCTTCTGCCACTGCTTTGGTCAGGGTGCGAATGCGCAGAATGTAGCGCTGACGCTCGGTGACGGAGATGGCTTTACGCGCATCCAGCAGGTTGAAGCTGTGGGCGGCTTTCAGAATACGCTCGTAGGCTGGCAGCGGCAGCGGATTTTCCAGCGCCAGCAACTGCTGCGCTTCTTTCTCGTACTGCTCGAAGCAGGTGAACAAGAAGTCCACATCCGCGTATTCGAAGTTGTAAGTGGACTGCTCCACTTCGTTCTGATGGAACACGTCGCCGTAGGTGGTTTTACCCAGCGGGCCGTCGCTCCAGACCAGGTCGTAAACGCTGTCTACGCCCTGAATGTACATGGCCAGACGTTCCAGACCGTAGGTGATCTCACCGGTAACCGGTTTACATTCCAGACCACCAACCTGCTGGAAGTAAGTGAACTGCGTCACTTCCATGCCGTTTAGCCACACTTCCCAGCCCAGCCCCCAGGCACCCAGCGTCGGGTTTTCCCAGTTATCTTCCACGAAACGGATGTCGTGGATGGTCGGGTCCATGCCCAGCTCTTTCAGAGAACCGAGGTACAGCTCCTGAATATTGTCCGGCGATGGCTTAATGACCACCTGGAACTGATAGTAGTGCTGTAAACGGTTGGGGTTTTCGCCGTAGCGACCATCGGTCGGGCGACGAGAAGGCTGAACATAAGCAGCCGCCATCGGTTCTGGCCCCAGCGCGCGCAGACAGGTCATTGGGTGAGAGGTTCCCGCGCCGACTTCCATGTCCAATGGTTGAACAATGGTGCAGCCCTGGCGAGCCCAGTAATCCTGTAAGGTCAGGATCAAGCCCTGGAAGGTCCTGGTATCAAACTTTTGCATATTATTTCGTGCTGGATACGTGTGGATTTAAAGGAAGGGATCAGTATACCCGCTGGATGGAAGATATACAGTACGAAACGGGAAAAAGCAGGGCTTAACGCATGGAAAGATGCAAAAAATGGCCATCCGCGTCAAAAGAACAGACAAACTGCTCTTTCCGGAAGGTATAACCGCGCATTTCATAGCTTCCCTGGAACTGTTCGAAGGCGGTGACGTCGATTTTTTGCTCGCCGGTGTTATAACGTTTTGCCGCCTGATCCTTGCATAACGCTTCCATATTCAACGAACGCAGAGGATCAACCTTTACCCGTTGTGCTTTCTGCACGGGTGGCGGTGTAGAACAACCCACTAGCACAATAAGCGCCATTGCTGGAAAGAAAGCGTTCATCATCATTAAATTACCGTCTGGTTTGCAGGTGAGTCTTATTATTTATATCGGTATAGTGGCTGATATCTTACGAATTTCCTTAAGCCTCTATAAGCTGTAGTGATAAAACTCAGATTATTCCAGTGCGCCAACTGAATGATTTATCGGTCAGACTTTTTTTAACCAGATACAGAGACACAGATGCAGCCCAAAATTTACTGGATTGATAACCTGCGAGGGATAGCGTGTTTAATGGTGGTGATGATTCACACCACTACCTGGTATGTGACCAATGCTCATAGTGTTAGCCCCATCACCTGGGATATCGCCAATGTTCTGAATTCTGCCTCTCGTGTCAGTGTGCCGCTATTTTTCATGATTTCCGGCTATCTCTTTTTTGGCGAACGCAGCGCCCAGTCGCGTCATTTCTTGCGTATCGGCTTATGCCTGTTTTTTTATAGCGCAATCGCGCTGCTCTACATTGCGCTGTTTACCTCCATCAATGTGGAGTTAGCGCTGAAAAACCTGCTGCAAAAGCCAGTGTTTTACCATTTATGGTTTTTCTTCGCGATTGCAGTGATTTATCTGGTTTCACCGCTGATTCAGGTGAAGAACGTCGGCGGAAAAATGTTGCTGGTGCTAATGGTGGTGATTGGTATCATCGCTAACCCAAACACCGTGCCGCAGAAAATCGACGGTTTTGAATGGCTGCCAATTAACTTATATATCAATGGCGATACTTTTTACTACATCCTTTATGGCATGTTGGGCCGCGCTATAGGGATGATGGACACACAGCATAAAGCACTGTCGTGGGTGAGCGCCGCACTGTTTGCGACGGGGGTTTTTATTATCTCTCGCGGGACATTATATGAATTACAGTGGCGCGGAAATTTTGCCGATACCTGGTATCTTTACTGTGGGCCGATGGTTTTTATCTGCGCAATCGCGTTATTGACTCTGGTTAAAAACACGCTGTATACGCGTACCATTTGCGGACTTGGCTTAATCTCCCGCCATTCGTTAGGTATATACGGGTTCCATGCATTGATTATCCATGCACTGCGCACCCGGGGGATTGAGCTTAAAAACTGGCCAATACTGGATATTATTTGGATCTTTTGTGCGACTCTGGCAGTGAGTTTATTACTTTCTATGCTGGTACAACGAATCGACAGAAACAGATTAGTGAGTTAAGTAGAAGCCCGGTCACATTGGACTGACCGGGCTTACGTGAATTATTCGCTGTATTCTTCCTGGGTAACCTGTGTTTCTTTTGGTGGGTTTATTCCGGCATCATGAATATTCTTCTGCACCGCTACTGCACCAAACAAGCTTAAGAAGAAAGCCAGCCCATAAAAGCCTTTTTCGCTGAGTAATAACGTTGCATTCCATAGACCTACCAGCAACAACGCAACAGAGATAATAAAGACCGTAAGGCAAGTCATATAATAAATGGGGGTGGTAGGTATGCCTTCATACTTGTCCCGAACGGTCTTTTGATAAGACGCCGCGGAAAACAAACCTAATACCAGTACGGCAAAATAATACCCTTTTTCATTTAACTGCATCTCTGCATTCCATAGTCCTAACAGATAGGTAACAATACCGCCAATAAGGGCTACCCATGAAACAATACTAAATGCCGGAGAATAGGTTGATATTTTGTTGTCCATCACAGTATTCCTTTCATTCCTGAATGTGTAAGAACTTTATGTTGCTCATGCCGAGCGAAACAAACGCATTTGACCAAACAAGCAGACAAAAAAGGCGATGGGATAGATCACCATTTCATAAGCATTGATAGGTGCGTTTAAAACACCGATAAACAAGAGACCGATAGTGATTAACGCTACCAACTGACAGACGTGGATAAAAAAATCATCCAGTTGCCCAAGTTTTTCTGCGCGAAGATATGCATAGTTGCCAAAAGTTGCCGTCATTAACACGCCAAGAAAATAGCCTTTTCCACTTAACAATGGGCATGAGATCCATAGCCCAACCAGATAAACCAGCGCCCCAACAACAAATAATAGTTTTGCAACAGTCTTTGAGGTTTTCATAACGATCTCCATATCTACCAGCGATACATTACGAATAACCAACGAAAGACAAAACTGAAAAATGCCATTAACAAATGATTTTCAGAATAAATTCATACTAAATATTAATTAATTACTGAGATATATAGATGTGAATTATCCCCCACCCGGTCAGGCAGGGGATAACGTTTACGCCATTAATGGCAGAAGTTGCTGATAGAGGCGACGGAACGTTTCTCGTCGTGGCTGATAAGCGGCATAACGCTGCGCATCTGGTAGATGCGACTGTTCTAATGGTAGTTGCGGCAACAACTCAATGAGCGATTTCTCTGGATTCGCCGCAATCTGCGCCAGCCTTGCTGCGCCCAGTGCTGGCCCCACATCGCCACCCGTGCGGTAATCCAGTTGCTGACCGCTGATGTCCGCCAGCATTTGACGCCAGTACTCACTACGCGCCCCGCCACCAATCAACGTAACACTTTGCGGTTTAATGCCGCAGGCATGCACGACATCCATGCCATCTGCCAGCGCATAACCCACGCCTTCCAGCACTGCTCGCGCCAGTTCATTGGGGCCATGTTGATGAGTCAAACCAAAGAAACCCCCTTTCGCCTGGGGATTATTGTGTGGTGTACGCTCGCCGGAAAGATAAGGCAGAAACCAAACTGGCTCGGCACTTTCATCAGCCTGTTGAGCTGCAGTGATTAAAGCAGGGACATTGCTCAGGCCGGTTAATTTCGCGGCCCAATCCAGACACGAAGCCGCACTCAGCATTACAGACATTAAATGCCAACGTTGCGGTAACGCATGGCAAAAGCTATGTACGGCGCTTTCTGGCTTGCTTAAGAACCCTTCGCTGACAGCAAAATAGACCCCCGACGTCCCCAGCGATAACATTGCCTGATTAGCATCAACCATTCCCACACCAACCGCACCAGCTGCATTGTCGCCACCGCCTGCGATAACTGGCACCGCCGCCATACCCCACGCTTTCGCAACTTCAGGTAACAAAGCACCAGTAATTTCGCTGCCTTCGTATAATGCGGGCATCTGGTCACGAGATAAGTGGCAAGCCTGCAGCATGAGATCGCTCCAGTCACGCTTTGCGACATCCAGCCACATAGTGCCAGCTGCGTCAGACATATCGCTGGCAAACTCCCCCGTCATACGCAGACGCAAGTAATCTTTCGGTAATAATACTTTATCGATTTGACGGAATATCTCCGGCTCATGCCGCTGAACCCATAGCAATTTAGGCGCAGTAAATCCGGGCATCATCAGGTTGCCGGTAATCACCCGCGATTGCGGAACTCGCGCTTCCAGCAAAGTGCACTCTTGCGCACAGCGCCCGTCGTTCCACAAAATGGCAGGGCGTAACACCCGTTGCTGAGCATCCAGTAAGGTTGCACCGTGCATCTGTCCGGCAATACCTAATGCTTTAACGTCTTGCAGAGAATGCTGAACGCCCAGAGCTTTCATTGCGCGATCAGTTGCCTGCCACCACTGTTCCGGGTCTTGTTCCGACCAGAGTGGATGCGGGCGCGAAACGGTCAGCTTTTCCGTTTGCGCAGCAACCACCTCACCCTGCTCGTTGAGCAAAATAACTTTTACGCCCGAGGTGCCAAGATCTATCCCGATATACATATCGATCGTTCCTTAAAAAAATGCCCGGTATCGCTACTGATAACCGGGCCAACGGACTGCACAGTTAGCCGTTATTTGTCGAACAGATAATGATTTACCAGATTTTCCAGTTGCTCCTGGCGACCACTCTGATGCACCGGAGACAAATTATGTTCCTGAGCATATTTGGCTAAATCTGCCAGTGACATTTGGCCTTTCAGGATTTGCTGGCCTAATTCACTATTCCAGCCGGAATAACGCTGCGCGATGCGTTTATCCAGCTCGCCATCTTCAATCATGCGCGCTGCAATTTTCAGCGCCAACGCCATCGTATCCATCGCGCCGATATGACCGTAAAACAGATCATATTTATCAGTACTTTGACGACGTACTTTGGCATCGAAGTTCAGACCACCGGTGGTGAAACCGCCTGCTTTGAGAATTTCATACATCACCAGCGCATTCTCTTCCACACTGTTCGGGAACTGGTCGGTGTCCCAGCCCAGTTGCGCATCGCCACGGTTGGCGTCGACAGAACCGAACAGGCCAAGCGCAATGGCGGTGGCTATTTCATGATGGAAAGAGTGACCTGCCAGCGTCGCGTGGTTAGCTTCAATGTTCAGTTTAATCTCTTTTTCCAGACCAAACTGTTTCAGGAAGCCATAGACCGTCGCAGCATCGTAATCATATTGATGTTTTGTCGGTTCTTGCGGTTTCAGTTCGATAAGCAACGTGCCCTGGAAACCGATTTTATGTTTATGCTCAACCACCATCTGCATAAAGCGGCCCAGCTGTTCACGCTCCTGGCGCAAGTCGGTATTTAACAGCGTTTCGTAACCTTCACGACCGCCCCACAGGACATAGTTTTCACCGCCCAATTTATGGGTTGCTTCCATCGCTGTAACAACTTGCGTTGCCGCCCAACTGAAGACTTCAGGATCTGGGTTCGTCGCCGCACCCGCGCCATAGCGAGGGTTTGTAAAGCAGTTAGCAGTTCCCCACAGCAGCTTCACGCCGCTCTCTTCTTGCTTGCCTGCCAGGACATCAACCATTTGCGCAAAATTATTGATGTACTCTTTTAACGACGCGCCCTCAGGGGAAACATCCACATCGTGGAAGCAATAAAATGGCACATGTAACTTGTGGAAAAACTCAAATGCGACATCTGCTTTACGCTTCGCCAACGCCAGTGCCTCACCAGGCTGCTGCCACGGACGATTAAACGCCCCCACACCAAACATATCCGCCCCGTTCCAGCAGAAGGTGTGCCAGTAGCAGGCGGCAAAACGCAAGTGCTCTTCCATACGCTTGCCCAACACCAGTTCGTCGGGATTGTAGTGACGGAATGCTAACGGGTTTGAGGATTTTGAGCCTTCATAACGAACGCGATCGAGCTGGTCAAAATAGGCTTGCATATTGAACTCCATAATCAGGTAATGCCGCGTGTGATGGATGATGTCGTAATATTGGGCACTCCCTTTCAGTTGCTCAATTATGTTATTTCACACTGCTATTGAGATAATTCACAAGTGTGCGCTCGCTCGCAAAATAAAATGGGATGATGAAACTGGGTAATTCCTCGAAGAGAAAAATGCAATAAGTACAATTGCGCAACAAAAGTAAGATCTCGGTCATAAATCAAGAAATAAACCAAAAATCGTAATCGAAAGATAAAAATCTGTAATTGTTTTCCCCTGTTTAGTTGCTAAAAATTGGTTACGTTTATCGCGGTGATTGTTACTTATTAAAGCTGTCCTCTAACTACAGAAGGCCCTACACCATGAAAATAAAGAACATTCTACTCACCCTTTGCACCTCACTTCTGCTTACCAACGTTGCGGCACACGCCAAAGAAGTCAAAATAGGTATGGCGATTGATGATCTCCGTCTTGAACGCTGGCAAAAAGATCGAGATATTTTTGTGAAAAAAGCAGAATCTCTCGGCGCGAAAGTATTTGTACAGTCTGCAAATGGCAATGAAGAAACACAAATGTCGCAGATTGAAAACATGATTAACCGGGGTGTCGATGTTCTTGTCATTATTCCTTATAACGGTCAGGTATTAAGTAACGTTGTAAAAGAAGCCAAACAAGAAGGTATTAAAGTATTAGCTTACGACCGTATGATTAACGATGCGGATATCGATTTTTATATTTCTTTCGATAATGAAAAAGTCGGTGAACTGCAGGCAAAAGCCCTGGTCGATATTGTTCCGCAAGGTAATTACTTCCTGATGGGCGGCTCGCCGGTAGATAACAACGCCAAGCTGTTCCGCGCCGGGCAAATGAAAGTATTAAAACCTTATGTTGATTCCGGAAAAATTAAAGTCGTTGGTGACCAATGGGTTGATGGCTGGTTACCGGAAAACGCATTGAAAATTATGGAAAACGCGCTAACCGCCAATAATAACAAAATTGATGCTGTAGTTGCCTCAAACGATGCCACCGCAGGAGGGGCAATTCAGGCATTAAGCGCGCAAGGTTTATCAGGGAAAGTAGCAATTTCCGGCCAGGATGCGGATCTTGCAGGTATTAAACGTATTGCTGCCGGTACGCAAACTATGACGGTGTATAAACCTATTACATTGTTGGCAAATACTGCCGCAGAAATTGCCGTTGAGTTGGGCAATGGTCAGGAGCCAAAAGCGGATACCACACTGAATAATGGCCTGAAAGATGTTCCCTCCCGCCTGCTGACACCGATCGATGTGAATAAAAACAACATCAAAGATACGGTAGTTAAAGACGGATTCCACAAAGAGAGCGAGCTGTAAGCGTTACGCCCCGGCGCGGAGCGGGGGCGTGATTTCTCTCCATGCCGCGTGAATTGATTGGCTTAGGTGGAGTCGTTATGCCTTATCTACTTGAAATGAAAAATATTACCAAAACCTTCGGCAGTGTGAAGGCGATTGATAACGTCAGCTTGCGGTTGAATGCTGGCGAAATCGTCTCACTCTGTGGGGAAAATGGGTCAGGTAAATCAACGCTGATGAAAGTGCTGTGTGGTATTTATCCCCATGGTTCCTACGAAGGCGAAATTATTTTTGCGGGAGAAGAGATTCAGGCGAGTCACATCCGCGATACCGAACGCAAAGGTATCGCCATTATTCACCAGGAATTGGCGCTGGTGAAAGAACTGACCGTGCTGGAAAATATCTTCCTGGGTAACGAAATAACCCATAATGGCATTATGGATTATGACCTGATGACGCTACGCTGTCAGAAGCTGCTCGCACAGGTCAGTTTATCCATTTCACCTGATACCCGCGTTGGCGATTTAGGACTTGGGCAACAACAACTGGTTGAAATTGCCAAGGCACTTAATAAACAGGTGCGTTTGTTAATTCTCGATGAGCCGACAGCCTCATTAACTGAGCAGGAAACGTCGGTTTTACTGGATATTATTCGCGATCTACAACAGCACGGTATCGCCTGTATTTATATTTCGCACAAACTCAACGAAGTCAAAGCGATTTCCGATACGATTTGCGTTATTCGCGACGGTCAGCACATTGGCACGCGTGATGCTGCTGGAATGAGTGAAGACGATATTATCACCATGATGGTCGGGCGGGAGTTAACCGCGCTTTACCCTAATGAACCACATACCACCGGAGATGAAATATTACGTATTGAACATCTGACGGCATGGCATCCGGTTAATCGTCATATTAAACGAGTTAATGATGTCTCGTTTTCCCTGAAACGTGGCGAAATACTGGGTATTGCCGGACTCGTTGGTGCCGGACGTACCGAGACCATTCAGTGCCTGTTTGGCGTGTGGCCCGGACAATGGGAAGGAAAAATTTATATTGATGGCAAACAGGTAGATATTCGTAATTGTCAGCAAGCCATCGCCCAGGGGATTGCGATGGTACCCGAAGACAGAAAGCGCGACGGCATCGTTCCGGTAATGGCGGTTGGTAAAAATATTACCCTCGCCGCACTCAATAAATTTACCGGCGGTATTAGCCAGCTTGATGACGCGGCAGAGCAAAAATGTATTCTGGAATCAATCCAGCAACTCAAAGTTAAAACGTCGTCCTCCGACCTTGCTATTGGACGTTTGAGCGGCGGCAATCAACAAAAAGCGATCCTCGCTCGCTGTCTGTTACTTAACCCGCGCATTCTCATTCTTGATGAACCCACCAGGGGTATCGATATTGGCGCGAAATACGAGATCTACAAATTAATTAACCAACTCGTCCAGCAGGGTATTGCCGTTATTGTCATCTCTTCCGAATTACCTGAAGTGCTCGGCCTTAGCGATCGTGTACTGGTGATGCATGAAGGGAAACTAAAAGCCAACCTGATAAATCATAACCTGACTCAGGAGCAGGTGATGGAAGCCGCATTGAGGAGCGAACATCATGTCGAAAAGCAATCCGTCTGAAGTGAAATTAGCCGTACCGACATCCGGTGGCTTTTCCGGGCTGAAATCACTGAATTTGCAGGTCTTCGTGATGATTGCAGCGATCATCGCGATCATGCTGTTCTTTACCTGGACCACCGATGGTGCCTACTTAAGCGCCCGTAACGTCTCCAACCTGTTACGCCAAACCGCGATTACCGGTATCCTCGCGGTAGGAATGGTGTTCGTCATAATTTCTGCTGAAATCGACCTTTCCGTCGGCTCAATGATGGGGCTGTTAGGTGGCGTCGCGGCGATTTGTGACGTCTGGTTAGGCTGGCCTTTGCCACTGACCATCATTGTGACGTTGGTTCTGGGACTGCTTCTCGGTGCCTGGAACGGATGGTGGGTCGCGTACCGTAAAGTCCCTTCATTTATTGTCACCCTCGCGGGCATGTTGGCATTTCGTGGCATACTCATTGGCATCACCAACGGCACGACTGTATCCCCCACCAGCGCCGCGATGTCACAAATTGGGCAAAGCTATCTACCTGCCAGCACCGGCTTCATCATTGGCGCGCTTGGCTTAATGGCTTTTGTTGGCTGGCAATGGCGCGGAAGAATGCGCCGTCAGGCTTTGGGTTTGCAGTCTCCGGCCTCTACCGCAGTAGTCGGTCGCCAGGCTTTAACCGCTATCATCGTATTAGGCGCAATCTGGCTGTTGAATGATTACCGTGGTGTTCCCACTCCTGTTCTGCTGCTGACGTTGCTGTTACTCGGCGGAATGTTTATGGCAACGCGGACGGCATTTGGACGACGCATTTATGCCATCGGCGGCAATCTGGAAGCGGCACGTCTCTCCGGGATTAACGTTGAACGCACCAAACTTGCCGTGTTCGCTATTAACGGATTAATGGTAGCCATCGCCGGATTAATCCTCAGTTCTCGACTCGGCGCTGGTTCACCTTCTGCGGGAAATATCGCCGAACTGGACGCAATTGCAGCATGTGTGATTGGCGGCACCAGTCTGGCAGGCGGCGTCGGGAGCGTGGCTGGAGCGGTAATGGGGGCATTCATCATGGCTTCACTGGATAACGGCATGAGTATGATGGATGTACCGACCTTCTGGCAGTATATCGTTAAAGGTGCGATTCTGTTGCTGGCTGTATGGATGGATTCCGCAACCAAACGCCGTTCTTGATTTTGATAAAAATTTTCTCAAAGCCGGTAACGTATTACCGGTTTTGAGTTTTTGCATGATTCAGCAGGAAAAGAACCATGTTTACTAAACGTCACCGCATCACATTACTGTTCAATGCCAATAAAGCCTATGACCGGCAGGTAGTAGAAGGCGTAGGGGAATATTTACAGGCGTCACAATCGGAATGGGATATTTTCATTGAAGAAGATTTCCGCGCCCGCATTGATAAAATCAAGGACTGGTTAGGAGATGGCGTCATTGCCGACTTCGACGACAAACAAATCGAGCAAGCGCTGGCTGATGTCGACGTCCCCATTGTTGGGGTTGGTGGCTCGTATCACCTTGCCGAAAGTTACCCACCCGTTCATTACATTGCCACCGATAACTATGCGCTGGTTGAAAGCGCATTTTTGCATTTAAAAGAGAAAGGCGTTAACCGCTTTGCTTTTTATGGTCTTCCGGAATCAAGCGGTAAACGTTGGGCCACTGAACGCGAATATGCATTTCGTCAGCTTGTCGCCGAAGAAAAGTATCGCGGAGTGGTTTATCAGGGGTTAGAAACCGCGCCAGAGAACTGGCAACACGCGCAAAATCGGCTGGCAGACTGGCTACAAACGCTGCCACCGCAAACCGGGATTATTGCCGTTACTGACGCCCGGGCGCGGCATATTCTGCAAGTATGTGAACATCTACATATTCCCGTACCGGAAAAATTATGCGTGATTGGCATCGATAACGAAGAACTGACCCGCTATCTGTCGCGTGTCGCCCTTTCTTCGGTCGCTCAGGGCGCGCGGCAAATGGGCTATCAGGCGGCAAAACTGTTGCATCGTTTATTGGATAAAGAAGAGATGCCGTTGCAACGGATTTTGGTCCCGCCAGTCCGCGTGATTGAACGACGCTCAACAGATTACCGCTCGCTGACCGATCCCGCCGTTATTCAGGCCATGCATTACATTCGTAATCACGCCTGTAAAGGGATTAAAGTGGATCAGGTACTGGATGCGGTGGGCATATCACGCTCCAATCTTGAGAAGCGTTTTAAAGAAGAGGTGGGCGAAACCATTCACGCCATGATTCATGCCGAAAAGCTGGAGAAAGCGCGCAGCCTGCTGATTTCTACTACCTTGTCAATTAACGAGATATCGCAAATGTGCGGTTATCCATCGCTGCAATATTTCTACTCTGTTTTTAAACACAACGCCAAAAGAGTATCGCGATGTAAATAGCGAGGTCATGTTGTAGCGATGATGAGAATTATCGGCGTCGCATCAGGTAACTCAGCACAACCACCTGATACGAGCAAAAGCCTTATCCGCCTGACAAGTCGGATAAGGCTCGAGGAAATGCAATTACATATGCGCCGCGATTAACCGTTGGTTATCCTGGTACATTGCGAACAGGTAGTTGTTATAACTCTTCCCTTTGGTCGAGTAGCCCTTCAGCTTGTGAATCATCGCTGTGGCAGTCACTTCCTGATCCGCTTTACGCAGCTGTGCACGCGATTTACGGAACGAAGAGTAAGCCGGGTGCGTATTGAGGTTAGTGACATAGGCGCTCACCGATTCTTTAACAGAACTAAACTGTGAGTACCCTTTCACTTTACCCGGCGCATTGGTACAACGTCCTTTCATGCATTTCATGCCGAACAGATTGTTGTTGTTGCGCGCCAGCTTTGACGTTCCCCAACCGCTTTCTGCTGCAGCCATCGTCGCCACCATACTGGTAGGGATAATGTCTACGCGTTCAAGCAAGGTATTCCACGGGATTTTTCGCGTATTACCAGACCACTTCACCTTGTAGCGTTTGGCGATGTCTTTCAGACGCGCACGCTCAGCAGGTGACCATTGGCCCTGATACTGTTTTGAAATCAGCCAGTTACGTTCCGCAGTAATGGCCGCATTTTGGCTGGTAATGTAAGGCATTACAGTCCGGAGAAACGCCTTTTTCCTTGGTGTTCCGGAAGGGTATTTTCGCAAATCAGGAAGTGAACTACTCTTTGCACTATTGCGAGAATACTCTTGTTTACTGCTTACCTGTTTATTACTAGCTTTAGTTAAGTGGGACTTTTGACTCGCTGTTGTTGTGTGCGTCTTCGCTAACACCTCACTCGAAAACACCAGAGTGAGTAACATAAGAATCATCGCCCCATATCGTCGTATGGGAGTCAAAATCATCAGGTCTCCTGGTCGGATTTAATCATTCCAACACCTTATATTTTTTACAAATTTGAGAGTTGAATCTCAAATCATATCAAAAATAGCTGTCAAGAGCACCCCAAGGAATAGTCCAAATCTGAAACTATGTCACGAGTTAACGATTCAGATTGGCGCTAAATCGCAGAAAATGTGGGGTTTATCGCAAAATTCAGCCGTTTTTTGCGCGCGATCGCTCACCCTTGCTTCTCATCCTGTGGACTTACCGCTCAGGGATGAGTTTTGTCTGGCTTATCGCTGGCAAACTGTCTGAAATCGCAGCAATAAGGACTCATCCGCCATGAAACTCGCCGCCTGTTTTCTGACACTCCTTCCTGGCTTCGCCGTTGCCGCCAGCTGGACTTCTCCGGGGTTTCCCGCCTTTAGCGAACAGGGGACGGGAACATTTGTCAGCCACGCGCAGTTGCCCAAAGGTACGCGTCCACTAACGCTAAATTTTGACCAACAGTGCTGGCAGCCTGCGGATGCGATAAAACTCAATCAGATGCTTTCCCTGCAACCTTGTAGCAACACGCCACCTCAATGGCGATTGTTCAGGGACGGCGAATATACGCTGCAACTAGACACCCGCTCCGGTACGCCAACATTGATGATTTCCCTCCAGAACACCGTCGAACCGGTAGCAAGCCTGGTCCGTGAATGCCCGAAATGGGATGGATTACCGCTCACACTGGATGTCAGCGCCACTTTTGCGGAGGGAGCCGCCGTCCGGGATTATTACAGCCAGCAAATTGCGATAGTGAAGAACGGTCAAATAACGTTACAACCCGCTGCCACCAGCAACGGTTTACTCCTGCTGGATCGGGCAGAAACTGACACATCCGCCCCTTTCGACTGGCATAACGCCACGGTTTACTTTGTGCTGACAGATCGTTTCGAAAACGGCGATCCCAGTAATGACCAGAGTTACGGACGTCATAAAGACGGTATGGCGGAAATTGGCACTTTTCACGGCGGCGATTTACGCGGCCTGACCAACAAACTGGATTATCTCCAGCAGTTGGGCGTTAATGCTTTATGGATAAGCGCCCCATTTGAGCAAATTCACGGCTGGGTCGGCGGCGGTACAAAAGGTGATTTCCCGCATTATGCCTATCATGGTTATTACACTCAGGACTGGACGAATCTTGATGCCAATATGGGCAGTGAAGCCGATCTACGGACGCTGGTTGATAGCGCGCATCAGCGCGGTATTCGTATTCTCTTTGATATCGTGATGAACCACACTGGCTATGCCACGCTGGCGGATATGCAGGAGTATCAGTTTGGCGCGTTATATCTTTCTGGTGACGAGCTGAAAAAAACGCTGGGTGAACGCTGGAGCGACTGGAAACCTGCCGCCGGGCAAACCTGGCATAGCTTTAACGATTACATTAATTTCAGCGACAAAACAGGCTGGGATAAATGGTGGGGAAAAAACTGGATCAGAACGGATATCGGCGATTACGACAATCCTGGATTCGACGATCTCACTATGTCGCTGGCCTTTTTGCCGGATATCAAAACCGAATCAACTACCGCTTCTGGTCTGCCAGTGTTCTATAAAAACAAAACGGATACCCACGCTAAAGTCATCGACGGCTTTACCCCTCGCGATTACTTAACCCACTGGTTAAGTCAGTGGGTCCGCGACTATGGGATTGATGGTTTTCGGGTCGATACCGCCAAACATGTTGAGTTGCCCGCCTGGCAGCAACTGAAAACCGAAGCCAGCGCTGCACTTCGCGAATGGAAAAAAGCTAACCCCGACAAAGCATTAGATGACAAACCTTTCTGGATGACCGGTGAAGCCTGGGGCCACGGCGTGATGCAAAGTGACTACTATCGCCACGGCTTCGATGCGATGATCAATTTCGATTATCAGGAGCAGGCGGCGAAAGCAGTCGATTGTCTGGCGCAGATGGATACGACCTGGCAGCAAATGGCGGAGAAATTGCAGGATTTCAACGTGTTGAGCTACCTCTCGTCGCATGATACCCGCCTGTTCCGTGAAGGGGGCGACAAAGCAGCAGAGTTATTATTATTAGCGCCAGGCGCGGTACAAATCTTTTATGGCGATGAATCCTCGCGTCCGTTCGGTCCTACCGGTTCTGATCCGCTGCAAGGTACGCGTTCGGATATGAACTGGCAGGATGTTAGCGGTAAATCTGCCGCCAGCGTCGCGCACTGGCAGAAAATCAGCCAGTTCCGCGCCCGCCATCCCGCAATTGGCGCGGGCAAACAAACGACACTTTCGCTGAAGCAGGGCTACGGCTTTGTTCGTGAGCATGGCGACGATAAAGTGCTGGTCATCTGGGCTGGGCAACAGTGATTTTTCCGGCTTCCCGTTCGTCAGTACCTCGGGAAGCTGCCAACCAGGATAAAATGTCAGCCCTAATCAGCATTGCAGGATAAAGCACCGCTCACTCTTCAACAGACCGATTTGCACCCCAGCAAATGTAGCGTTATTGTTACCTTCCTTGCTACAGAGTTCGACAGATATCCCGCTATGACATTCTCCCTTTTTGGTGACAAATTTACCCGCCACTCCGGCATTACGCTGCTGATGGAAGATCTGAACGACGGTTTACGCACGCCTGGCGCGATTATGCTCGGCGGCGGTAATCCGGCGCAGATCCCTGAAATGCAGGACTACTTCCAGACGCTACTGACCGACATGCTGGAAAGTGGCAAAGCGACTGATGCACTGTGCAATTATGACGGTCCACAGGGGAAAACGGAGCTACTCACACTGCTTGCCGGAATGCTGCGCGAGAAGTTGGGTTGGGATATCGAACCACAGAATATTGCACTAACAAACGGCAGCCAGAGCGCGTTTTTCTACTTATTTAATCTGTTTGCCGGACGCCGTGCCGATGGTCGGGTCAAAAAAGTGCTGTTCCCGCTGGCACCGGAATACATTGGCTACGCTGACGCCGGACTGGAAGAAGATCTGTTTGTCTCTGCGCGTCCGAATATTGAACTGCTGCCGGAAGGCCAGTTTAAATACCACGTCGATTTTGAGCATCTACATATTGGCGAAGAAACAGGGATGATTTGCGTCTCCCGGCCGACGAATCCAACAGGCAATGTGATTACTGACGAAGAGTTGCTGAAGCTTGACGCGCTGGCGAATCAACACGGTATTCCGCTGGTGATTGATAACGCTTATGGCGTCCCGTTCCCGGGTATCATCTTCAGCGAAGCGCGCCCGCTATGGAATCCGAATATCGTGCTGTGCATGAGTCTTTCCAAGCTGGGGCTACCTGGCTCCCGCTGCGGCATTATCATCGCCAATGAAAAAATCATCACCGCCATCACCAATATGAACGGCATTATCAGCCTGGCACCTGGCGGTATTGGTCCGGCGATGATGTGTGAAATGATTAAGCGTAACGATCTGCTGCGCCTGTCTGAAACAGTCATCAAACCGTTTTACTACCAGCGTGTTCAGGAAACTATCGCTATCATTCGCCGCTATTTACCGGAAGATCGCTGCCTGATTCATAAACCGGAAGGAGCCATTTTCCTCTGGCTATGGTTTAAGGATTTGCCCATTACGACCGAGCAGCTCTACCAGCGCCTGAAAGCACGCGGCGTGCTGATGGTGCCGGGGCACAACTTCTTCCCGGGACTGGATAAACCGTGGCCGCATACGCATCAATGTATGCGCATGAACTACGTACCAGAGCCGGAGAAAATTGAGGCGGGTGTGAAGATTCTGGCGGAAGAGATAGAAAGAGCCTGGGCTGAAAGCCACTAAAAATTGCCTGATGCGCTACGCTTATCAGGCCTACATGATTTCTGCAATATATTGAATTTGGTAGAATTTGTAGGCCGGATAAGGCGTTTTAGCCGCATCCGGCATAAACAAAGCGCACTATCCCTGCGTTGAGAAACGCCGGAAAAACGTTTCAAACAGGCTGCTGCCGTAGCCGATGCCGCTGCACTTTCTCGACATCCACGCACTGCAACGCCTTTGTCGGGCAGGCTTCAACACAGGCCGGCCCCGTCGCCCGATGCCAGCACAGATCGCACTTAATCGCCCTCGCCTTTTTGCGCGAAGAAACGACCTCCATCGCACCAAACGGGCAAGCCAGCATACAGCTTTTACAGCCAATGCAACGTGATTGTTCAACGAAAATATGCCCATGTTCGCGGCTTATCGCGTCAACAGGGCACACATTTGCGCACGGTGCATCTTCACACTGATGACAGGCTACTGCCGTGGTGTAAGTATGATCTTTAATGACACGAATACGGGAAATAAACTCGTCTGGTGACAACGCAGCGCAATCCTGATTCTCCTGATGCGACACTGCGCAAGCCACTTCACAGGTACGGCAACCGATACATTTCGTCGCATCCGCAATAATAAACCGGTTCATGATCACTCCTTTGCACTAAAACAGCAGAGTGCCAGAGAGCGCGTCCCTACTGCTTTGATCCAACGAAGGAAATGTTAAAGTTTTGGCACTTGTCCAAAGGGTTATGTAATCGCGCCCTGGTCGTCCCTGACAGTAAATCCCAGTTCATTAGAAATAGCCTGCGCGGTTTCACGCAGTGGTTTCAGGAGATTTTTCTCTCCCACCTGTTTCAGACGTGATGTCGAAAGCGAAATCGACACGGCGTACGGCACCCGCCCATGAATATCAAACACCGGAACAGCAATACAGGAGACGCCGAGTTCGTTTTCTTCTCTGTCCATCGCCGCTCCACTTTCACGAATGTGCGCCAGTTCGTCGAACATCGCGGGCAGCTCGGTAATGGTATTGCGGGTTAACGGCTGGATCTCATGCTGATGGCTTTCCCAGTATGACTTCACGTAGTCCGGGTGACCAAACGCCATGTAGATCTTGCCCATTGCGGAACAGTAGAGCGGCATATGCTGGCCTATATAGGCACGGGTTCGCAGCATCCCGGTTGTGGGTTCCAACTTATAAATCAAAATAGCGTGATCGTCTTCGCGGCTGGAGAAGTTAATAGTTTCACCAGTGGCGATGTTCAGAGCCTCAAGATGCGGAGCGGCGATATGAATGATATTCAGCGAAGATAGCGCCTTCTGCCCGACGGCAATAAATTTGGTGGTCAGGCGATAACTCCCTGCGGCGGGCGCGGTGGTCACATAGCCGCAGGACTGTAATCCCTGCAATAAGCGATGGACGGTACTCTTATTTAAACCAGCCAGCTCCGAAAGATGCGCCAACGGACAACCGTTTGGATAGTTGCTCAAAATCTCAATCAGCATCAACCCACGAAACAGACTCTGGCTTCCGGCTGGGCGCTCTTTTTCCTGCGCCATCTCGTTCTCTTTTTTTCCCATCACTTCTTTCCCCATTTTGTCGCGTCCTGATGGTAGCGCAAAGTGTGCCGTAGTTCACGATCTCGACAGATAATTTATAACCACTTGATTTTTAAGTTTTTTGAAATTCATCAATCAGATTGCTTTGTTAAAAAGTGATCGATATATTTGAAATCAAGTTTCGCATATTGAAATTTTAAGCCAAAAAAGCGATCAAAAAAACAAGGAAGCCTGGGATGAAAGTGACATTTGAGCAGTTAAAAGCAGCCTTTAATCGGGTCTTAATTTCACGCGGCGTTGACAACGAAACGGCTGACGCCTGTGCAGAGATGTTCGCCCGCACCACCGAATCCGGCGTTTATTCTCACGGCGTTAATCGTTTCCCTCGTTTCATTCAACAACTGGAAAACGGCGATATCATTCCTGATGCCCAACCCAAACGTATAACCAGCCTCGGCGCAATTGAACAGTGGGACGCCCAGCGTTCGATCGGTAACCTGACAGCGAAAAAGATGATGGATCGCGCCATTGAACTGGCTGCCGATCACGGTATTGGTCTGGTGGCACTACGTAATGCCAACCACTGGATGCGCGGCGGCAGCTACGGCTGGCAGGCGGCGGAAAAAGGCTATATTGGCATTTGCTGGACCAACTCCATCGCCGTAATGCCACCGTGGGGCGCAAAAGAGTGTCGCATCGGCACCAACCCGCTGATCGTCGCCATTCCTTCCACGCCGATCACCATGGTCGATATGTCGATGTCGATGTTCTCTTACGGCATGTTAGAAGTTAATCGCCTGGCTGGTCGTCAGCTCCCGGTAGATGGTGGCTTTGATGATGAGGGCAATTTGACCAAAGAACCTGGCGTTATCGAGAAAAATCGCCGCATTTTGCCGATGGGCTACTGGAAAGGTTCGGGCATGTCGATTGTGCTGGATATGATCGCTACCCTCCTTTCTGACGGCGCATCGGTTGCCGAAGTCACCGAGGACAACAGCGACGAATACGGCATTTCACAAATTTTTATTGCCATTGAAGTGGACAAGCTTATCGACGGTCCCACCCGCGATGCCAAACTGCAACGCATTATGGATTACGTTACCAGTGCCGAGCGTGCTGACGAAAACCAGGCTATTCGTTTACCCGGCCACGAATTTACTACCCTGCTGGCAGAAAACCGCCGTAACGGTATTACCGTTGATGACAGCGTGTGGGCAAAAATCCAGGCGTTATAAGGAGATAAGCCATGATTTTTGGACATATCGCGCAGCCTAATCCGTGCCGTTTGCCCGCCGCCATTGAAAAGGCGCTCGATTTTCTGCGCACCACCGACTTCAACGCCCTGGAACCGGGCGTTGTCGAAATCGACGGCAAGAATATTTATGCGCAAATTATCGATTTAACCACACGCGAGGCGGTAGAAAACCGTCCGGAAGTGCATCGTCGGTATATCGATATTCAGTTTCTGGCGTGGGGTGAAGAGAAAATCGGCATTGCCATTGATACGGGAAACAATAAAGTCAGCGAATCACTATTAGAGCAGCGCGATATTATTTTTTATCACGATAGTAAACATGAATCATTTATAGAAATGATACCGGGTAGTTACGCTATTTTCTTCCCGCAGGATGTACATCGCCCGGCATGTAATAAAAATGCCACTACGGCAATACGCAAGATCGTGGTTAAAGTGGCCCTCGCTGCTTTATAAAAAATGATTACTGGAGCACATAATGAAAACGAATAATGCCGGTTATATTATCGGCGCGTATCCCTGTGCACCTTCTTTTCACCAAAGAAGTGAAGAGGAAGAGAAGGATTTCTGGCGACAATTATCTGAGACTCCAGACATTTTGGGGCTGGAACAACCTTGCCTGGAAAATTTTCACCCGCTGGGCGATCAATGGTTACTCCGTCATACGCCAGAGAGCTGGAAATTTGTCGTCACCGCAGTGATGGAAACCATGCGTCGCCGCAGCGAAAACAGCGGGTTTGGTCTCGCCTCCAGTGATGAAGAACAGCGCCAGGCCTGCGTGGCGTACTATCGCCACCTGTTCAATAAAATCAACTCATTGCAGGCTAATAAAGTGCTCGCACTGGAGCTCCAGGCTGCACCGTTAGCAACGAATCCTAATGTTATGCAAGCGACGGACGCTTTTGCCCGCTCATTGAAAGAAATCGCCAGTTGGGACTGGCCGTGCAAGCTGGTGCTGGAACACTGCGACGCCATGACATCTTCTTCCCCCCGAAAAGGCTTTTTGCCTTTAGAAAATGTGCTGGAAGTTATTACCGATTATGACATCAGCATCTGTATCAACTGGGCGCGCTCTGCCATTGAAGGGCGCAATACAACGCTGCCGCTGACCCACACCCAAATGGCGAAACAAGCCGGAAAACTCGGCGCGTTAATGTTCTCTGGTACGACGCTAAACGGGGCATACGGCGAATGGCAGGATTTACACGCACCGTTTGCACCATTCTGCGCAGAAAGCCTGATGACCACAGATCATGTTCGCGAGTTATTTAATGTAGCAGAATCGTCAACATTGCATTTTGCTGGGATCAAGCTACTGGAAATAAATGCGACGGCTGATGTGCACCATCGCATCGAAATATTACGCAACGGCATTCACTCTCTGAATGAATCTCGTTAAACAGAACCATTTATATATCACTTTGAATATCTAATTAGCCGTTTTCTGATAATTATTACGAATATTAACAACATTAGCGCATAAAAAATATTGCATAACCAGAAGGACTCGTTATGAAACGGATACTCGAAGGCATTCTTGCGATCATCATCGCAATACTGTCTTGTATTATTTTTATTAATATCATTCTTCGATATGGATTCCACACAAGTATATTATCGATTGATGAATTATCCCGACTTTTATTTGTCTGGTTAACCTTTATTGGCGCAATCGTTGCTTATATGGACAACAGCCATGTGCAGGTTACTTTTTTAGTCGAAAAACTCTCACCGGCTAATCAACAACGTGTTTCGCTGCTAACCCATACGCTCATTTTATTGCTGTGTCTGGGGCTGGCCTGGGGCGCTATAGAAAAAACAGCGCAAGACTGGAGCAACTTATCGCCCATTCTTGGCGTCCCCATTGGCTTAATGTACGCCGCCGCTATCCCCACCAGTCTGATTATCGCATTGCTGGAATTGCGTCACTTATACCGGCAGTTCACAAATACCCCCAGCCGAAACCAACAAGGAGCCTGACGATGACAATCCTTATATTTATTGTCAGTTTGTTAGGGGCTATCGCAATTGGCGTTCCCATCGCCTGGGCATTATTACTGTGCGGCATTTCATTGATGTTCTGGATGGATATCTTTGATGTGCAAATTCTGGCACAAACGTTGGTAAATGGCGCAGACAGCTTCTCCCTGTTAGCCATCCCCTTCTTTGTACTGGCGGGTGAGATCATGAACGCGGGCGGCCTGTCGCAACGTATCGTCGACTTGCCAATGAAACTGGTAGGCCACAGGCCAGGCGGTCTGGGTTACGTGGGCGTGCTGGCAGCGATGATCATGGCAAGCCTGTCCGGTTCTGCGGTTGCTGATACCGCAGCTGTCGCGGCGCTGCTGGTGCCGATGATGCGCCAGGCCAGCTATCCGGTAAACCGCGCCGCCGGGCTTATCGGTTCCGGGGGGATTATTGCGGCCATTATCCCGCCTTCCATACCACTCATTATCTTCGGCGTCTCCAGCGGACTCTCCATCAGCAAACTGTTTATGGCGGGCATTGCGCCAGGCATCATGATGGGCGTCACGCTGATGGTTACCTGGTGGTGGCAGGCAAAACGACTGAATTTACCTTGTCAGCCGAAAGCCTCACTGCGAGAAGTCTGGCAATCCTTAGTTTCCGGTATTTGGGCGCTCTTTTTACCGATAATTATTATTGGCGGTTTCCGTTCGGGGTTATTTACACCGACCGAAGCAGGCGCGGTTGCCGCCTTCTACGCTCTGTTCGTCTCGGTGGTGGTCTATCGCGAGATGACCTTCTCCACGCTTTATCATGTGCTGATTAACGCGGCAAAAACCACATCCGTGGTGATGTTCCTGGTGGCCTCTGCTGCGGTATCTGCATGGCTTATTACGATCGCCGAATTACCCATGATGGTATCGGAGCTATTACAACCGTTGGTTGATTCGCCTCGCTTATTATTCATCGTCATTATGCTCGCTATTATGGTGATCAGTACGGTCATGGACTTAACGCCTACCGTATTAATTCTTACACCAGTATTAATGCCATTAGTGAAAGAAGCGGGAATAGATCCGGTCTATTTCGGCATCATGTTTATTATCAACTGTTCAATATCACTGATTACGCCTCCAGTCGGTAATGTTCTTAACGTGGTATGCGGCGTGGCGAAACTTAAATTTGACGATGCGGTAAAAGGCGTTGCGCCTTACGTCATGGTTTTATTCATGTTGTTAGCATTATTTATTTTTATACCGGAGCTCATTACCGCTCCTCTTAAATGGATGAGTTAAAAGGAAATCATAATGAAATTACGTTCTGTAACCTACGCTTTATTAATTGCCGGAGTGGCGACGTTCAGCACATCTTCTCTGGCGGCACAATCATTACGTTTCGGTTATGAAACCTCACAAACCGATTCACAACATATTGCGGCGAAAAAATTTAATGAATTACTGCAGGAAAAAACCAAAGGCGAACTGAAATTAAAACTGTTCCCGGATAGCACCCTTGGTAATGCGCAGGCGATGATCAGCGGCGTGCGTGGCGGCACTATTGATATGGAGATGTCTGGCTCTAACAACTTTACGGGACTCTCGCCCGTCATCAACCTGCTCGATGTCCCGTTCCTGTTCCGCGATACCGCTCACGCGCATAAAACGCTCGACGGCAAAGTCGGTGATGACCTGAAAGTCTCCCTTGAAGGTAAGGGGCTGAAAGTACTGGCCTACTGGGAAAACGGCTGGCGCGATGTCACCAACTCGCGTGCACCGGTCAAAACGCCTGCCGACCTGAAAGGGTTGAAAATCCGCACCAACAACAGCCCGATGAATATCGCTGCATTTAAAGTTTTTGGCGCTAACCCGATCCCGATGCCGTTTGCCGAAGTCTATACCGGGCTGGAAACCCGCACTATCGACGCTCAGGAACACCCGATCAACGTCGTCTGGTCAGCAAAATTTTATGAAGTGCAGAAGTACCTTTCTCTGACCCATCACGCCTATTCGCCGCTTCTGGTGGTGATCAACAAAGCGAAGTTTGATGGCTTAACCCCGGAGTTCCAGCAAGCACTGATCTCATCTGCACAGGAAGCGGGTAGCTATCAGCGCAAACTGGTCGCCGAAGATCAGCAAAAAATCATCGACGGTATGAAAGAAGCGGGCGTGGAAGTCATCACCGATCTCGACCGCAAAGCCTTTAGCGATGCGCTGGGTACCCAGGTCCGTGACATGTTTGTTAAAGATGTTCCGCAGGGTGCTGATCTGCTGAAAGCCGTGGATGAGGTGCAATAAACCATGACGCAATACTGGCTGGGGTTAGATTGTGGCGGTAGCTGGCTGAAAGCCGGGCTGTATGACCGAGAAGGCCGGGAGGCGGGCGTGCAGCGCCTGCCGCTGTGCGCATTAAGTCCACAGCCAGGCTGGGCAGAGCGCGACATGGCAGAACTGTGGCAATGTTGCACTGCTGTCATTCGCGCCCTGCTTACCCATTCTGGCGTCAGCGGGGAACAAATTGTCGGTATCGGCATCTCCGCGCAGGGAAAGGGCTTATTTCTACTTGATAAAAACGACAAACCGCTCGGTAACGCCATTTTGTCCTCGGATCGCCGGGCGATGGAAATCGTTCGTCGCTGGCAGAAAGATGGCATCCCGGAAAAACTCTATCCGCTGACCCGACAAACCTTATGGACCGGGCATCCGGTGTCGCTGTTACGCTGGCTGAAAGAGCACAAACCAGAACGCTACGCGCAAATTGGCTGCGTGATGATGACGCACGACTACCTGCGCTGGTGTTTAACCGGCGTCAAAGGTTGCGAAGAGAGCAATATTTCTGAGTCCAATCTCTACAACATGGGTCGCGGGGAATATGACCCGTACCTTACCGACTGGCTGGGGATCGCTGAAATCAATCACGCCCTGCCGCCTGTTGTCGGATCTGCCGAAATCTGCGGGGAAATCACCGCTCAGACAGCCGTACTGACCGGTCTGAAAGCGGGTACCCCCGTTGTCGGCGGCCTGTTTGATGTGGTTTCCACCGCACTCTGCGCCGGACTCGAAGACGAATTCACCCTCAATGCGGTGATGGGGACCTGGGCGGTGACCAGCGGCATAACCCACGGTTTACGTGACGGTGAAGCGCATCCGTATGTCTATGGTCGCTACGTTAACGATGGTCAATTTATCGTTCACGAAGCCAGCCCCACCTCTTCCGGCAATCTCGAATGGTTTACCGCACAGTGGGGAGAAATCTCATTTGCTGAGATTAATCAGGCCGTTGCCAGTTTGCCGAAAGCCGGTGGCGATCTCTTCTTCCTGCCGTTCCTGTACGGCAGCAACGCCGGACTCGAAATGACCAGTGGTTTCTACGGGATGCAGGCCATTCACACCCGTGCACACCTCTTACAGGCCATCTATGAAGGGGTGGTGTTCAGCCATATGACCCATCTCAACCGGATGCGCGAACGTTTTACTGATGTGCACACCCTGCGCGTCACTGGCGGCCCGGCGCACTCCGATGTCTGGATGCAAATGCTGGCGGACGTCAGCGGTCTGCGTATCGAGCTGCCGCAGGTGGAAGAAACCGGCTGCTTTGGTGCGGCACTTGCCGCCCGCGTCGGTACCGGGGTTTATCGCGATTTCAGCGAAGCCCAACGTGACTTGCGACACCCGGTACGCACCCTGCTGCCGGATATGGCCGCCCATCAGCTTTACCAACAAAAATACCAACGCTATCAACATCTCATTACCGCACTTCAGGGTTATCACGCCCGCATCAAGGAGCACACATTATGAGTCGACCACTTCTGCAACTGGCCCTCGACCACTCATCACTTGAAGCCGCGCAGCGCGACGTGACGCGGTTAAAAGACAGCGTCGATATTGTCGAAGCAGGCACCATTCTCTGTTTAAACGAAGGGCTTGGCGCCGTGAAAGCCTTGCGCGAACAGTGCCCTGACAAAATCATCGTTGCCGACTGGAAGGTCGCCGACGCGGGTGAAACGCTCGCGCAACAGGCATTTGGCGCAGGCGCTAACTGGATGACCATCATCTGCGCCGCGCCGCTCGCCACGGTGGAAAAAGGCCACGCGATGGCGCAACGCTGCGGCGGTGAAATCCAGATCGAGCTGTTCGGCAACTGGACGCTGGACGATGCCCGTGACTGGCATCGTATTGGCGTGCGGCAGGCCATTTATCATCGTGGTCGTGACGCGCAGGCCAGCGGGCAACAGTGGGGCGAGGCCGATCTGGCACGCATGAAGGCGCTTTCCGATATCGGCCTTGAGCTTTCCATTACCGGCGGGATTACCCCTGCTGACCTGCCGCTGTTTAAAGAGATCCGCGTGAAAGCGTTTATTGCCGGACGGGCGCTGGCAGGCGCAGC
Organism: Escherichia coli DSM 30083 = JCM 1649 = ATCC 11775; assembly: GCF_003697165.2. GTDB lineage: Bacteria > Pseudomonadota > Gammaproteobacteria > Enterobacterales > Enterobacteriaceae > Escherichia > Escherichia coli. The sequence continues at coordinate 129,433 of NZ_CP033092.2, read as the reverse complement.
AAATCCGGCGCAAGTGGCTGGCGATTTCCATGCGCAAATCGACTCCATCTGGGGAGGCAAGCGTGCGTAATCATCCGTTAGGCATTTATGAAAAAGCGCTGGCGAAAGATCTCTCCTGGCCGGAGCGGCTGGTGCTGGCAAAAAGCTGTGGTTTTGATTTTGTCGAAATGTCGGTGGATGAAACCGACGAACGGTTGTCACGTCTTGACTGGAGCGCCGCACAACGTGCTTCGCTGGTCACTGCGATGATCGAAACGGGTGTTGCTATTCCGTCAATGTGCCTGTCCGCACATCGTCGTTTTCCTTTTGGTAGCCGGGACGACGCCGTGCGCCAGCGGGCGCGGGAGATTATGAGTAAAGCGATTCGCCTGGCGCGCGATCTCGGCATTCGTACTATTCAACTGGCAGGTTACGACGTCTATTACGAGGATCATGACGAAGGCACCCAGCAACGGTTTGCTGAAGGGCTGGCGTGGGCGGTTGAACAGGCAGCGGCATCACAAGTCATGCTGGCGGTGGAGATTATGGACACCGCGTTTATGAACTCTATCAGCAAATGGAAAAAGTGGGACGAAATGCTTGCGTCACCGTGGTTCACCGTTTACCCGGACGTAGGCAATCTCAGCGCCTGGGGCAATGATGTTCCCGCCGAACTGAAACTGGGCATCGACCGTATCGCCGCCATCCACCTGAAAGACACTCAACCCGTTACCGAACATAGCCCCGGACAGTTCCGCGATGTGCCGTTTGGCGAAGGCTGTGTCGATTTTGTTGGCATCTTCAAAACGCTGCATGAGCTGAACTATCGCGGATCATTTCTGATTGAAATGTGGACCGAAAAAGCCAAAGAGCCGGTGCTGGAGATTATTCAGGCGCGGCGCTGGATTGAAGCGCGTATGCAGGAGGCCGGATTTATATGTTAGAGCAACTGAAAGCTGACGTGCTGGCGGCAAACCTGGCGCTTCCCGTTCATCATCTGGTGACGTTCACCTGGGGCAATGTCAGCGCGATAGACGAAACGCGGCAATGGATGGTGATTAAGCCTTCCGGCGTTGAGTATGAGGTAATGACCGCCGACGATATGGTGGTGGTTGAGATAGCCAGCGGCAAGGTGGTGGAAGGCAGCAAAAAGCCCTCTTCCGACACGCCAACGCATCTGGCGCTTTACCGTCGCTTTGCGGAGATTGGCGGCATAGTGCATACCCACTCGCGCCACGCCACCATCTGGTCGCAGGCCGGACTTGATCTCCCCGCCTGGGGCACTACTCACGCCGATTATTTTTACGGAGCCATCCCCTGCACGCGCCTGATGACCGCAGAAGAGATCAACGGCGAGTATGAATACCAGACCGGCGAAGTGATCATTAAAACCTTCGAAGAGCGTGGGTTGAACCCGGCACAAATCCCGGCGGTACTGGTGCATTCTCACGGCCCGTTCGCCTGGGGAAAAAATGCCGCCGATGCGGTGCATAACGCCGTGGTACTGGAAGAGTGCGCCTATATGGGTCTGTTCTCGCGCCAGCTTGCGCCACAGCTCCCTGCGATGCAAAACGAACTGCTGGATAAGCACTACCTGCGTAAGCATGGGGCCAATGCCTATTACGGGCAGTAGCCATACCTGAGAGTGCCCGGCAATACACGCCGGGCAGCCTTTCACATCAGAACAGCCCCAACGGTTTATCCGAGTAGCTCACCAGCAGGCACTTGGTTTGCTGGTAATGCTCAAGCATCATTTTGTGGGTTTCACGGCCAATGCCTGATTGTTTGTAGCCGCCAAACGCCGCATGTGCCGGGTAAGCGTGATAACAGTTGGTCCACACGCGCCCTGCCTGAATGCCGCGCCCCATCTTATAGGCCAGATTACCGTTGCGGCTCCAGACGCCCGCGCCCAGACCATATTGCGTATCGTTCGCCAGCTCCAGCGCTTCTTCCATCGTTTTGAAGGTGGTTACCGCCAGCACCGGGCCAAAAATCTCCTCCTGGAACACGCGCATATTGTTCTGACCAAACAGAATCGTCGGTTCGAGGTAGTAGCCGTCTTTCAGTTCGCCTTCCAGCAGCTTGCGTCGCCCGCCGGTGAGCACATCAGCGCCCTCTTTTTTACCGATATCAATGTAGTTGAGGATGGTTTCCAGTTGCCCGTGAGAAACCTGCGCGCCCATTTGCGTCACGCTGTCGAGCGGGTTACCGCTGCGAATGCTTTCGACACGGCGGATAGCGCGTTCCATAAAGCGTTCGTAGATAGACTCCTGCACTAAAGCACGGCTTGGACAGGTGCAAACTTCGCCCTGGTTAAAGGCAAACAGTGCAAAGCCTTCCAGCGCTTTATCGAAAAAGGCATCTTCTTCATCCATCACATCAGCAAAGAAGATATTTGGCGATTTGCCGCCCAGCTCCAGCGTCACCGGAATAATGTTTTGCGTGGCGTATTGCATAATTTGTTGGCCCACTTCCGTTGAGCCGGTAAACGCCACTTTGGCGATGCGTTTCGAGGTCGCCAGATATTCGCCAATTTCCCCACCTGCGCCGTTGACCACGTTCACCACCCCTGGCGGCAGTAAATCACCGACGATTTCCATTAGCAGCAGTACAGAAAGCGGAGTAAGACGTGCGGGTTTCAGCACCACACAGTTGCCAGCCGCCAGCGCGGGAGCCATTTTCCAGCTCGCCATCAGCAGCGGGAAGTTCCACGGGATAATCTGCCCCACCACGCCTAACGGTTCATGGAAATGATAGGCCACGGTTTCGCTATCCACTTCACTGATCCCACCTTCCTGCGCCCGAATACACGAGGCGAAATAGCGAAAATGATCAATCGCCAGCGGCACGTCGGCAGCACTGGTTTCGCGAATGGGTTTGCCGTTATCCCAGGTTTCTGCCGTCGCTAAAAGTTCAAGGTTTTGTTCCATTCGATCGGCAATCTTAAACAGAATCGCCGCGCGATCCTGCACCGAGGTGTGCGCCCATTTATCTTTCACTTTATGCGCAGCATCCAGCGCCAGATCGATGTCTCGTTTGCCCGAAGACGCCACTTCGCACAGTAGCTGCCCGGTCACCGGCGTCAGGTTCTGGTAATACTCGCCATCGGCAGGCGCTACCCATTCGCCACCGATAAAGTTGTCGTAGCGGGCTTTTAATTTGAGGGGGAAACCATACTCGCCGGGCTTAATCTGTGCTGAAGGGGGATTATTGGTCATGATCGTCTCCTTGCTGTGTGAGGTATAACAAGGGTAGACGTGACTGGCGAAATCTTCGCCAGTCGGTAACAGCTTTACGACGGCTATCACGAATTTACGGGCAAAAGCTACAGCGGGTAGTGTGCGACGTACACTGCTTGCTGGTTATTAATTCTTTTCTCTTGCGCGAATCCTTCTTTAACAATTGTCCGTAAATCGGTCCGCGCCGTATTATCCGAGACGCTCAGACTCACACTAATTTCAGCAACTGTGTACTCTTTCCCCGGATTGGCGAGCATCACATTCAGGAGCGTTACCTGGCGCGGATTCAGGCGTTTAAGCACACCAGAGCTAAACAGCACACTATCGAGTTTTGCGCTTCGTTGTGTAATTTCATCGATATGCTGCTGCCAGTTTTGCAGAGCACGTTTAATGACACCCGCCTGATATTCAAGGAAATAAGTCAGATCCATACCATCTGATTCAGTGTACTGGTAGCTGGCGGCATATTTGACCGGTGCAGCATGAAGCAAACTGCTGATGGAAATATATTTAAAGACATCGTAGCCCGATTTCAGCATATACCAGTAAAACAGCGCCCGACTGGTGCGCCCGTTGCCATCGCGAAATGGATGTTCATGGGCCAGCATAAAATGCAGAATGCAGGCACGGACCAACGGATGAATATACCCTTCATGGCTGTTTAACCACTGGCAAACTTTTTCCAGCCGTTCCGGTAACAATGCCGCAGCGGACGGTTGATGCACTATATTGCCATCATAGTCGGCGATCACAACATCATCTGTTTCACGAAATTCTCCCGGACGATATTTCGCGTCATTGATTCCACCCATACCAATGGCATGTAACTGGCGAATAAGCGCAGGTGTCAGCGGTTCTGCGAGTAAGTGCGGAATTTCCGCCATCAGCCGGGCATTTCCCGCAATCATATGCTCGTCTTCAGTGCGTGGCGACCGCCCTGTTTCCAGCATTTTTCTCGCCACCAGCGTTGTAGTATTCGCACCTTCCAGCTGGGAGCTGGTGATCGGCTCTTCCAGGCGTAACTGGCTTAACTCGGCTCCGGCCCCGCGTAACCGTTCAGTCTGATCTTTCAGCGCCAGCGCGGTAGCACGTTTGTCGACAAGCTCGCACGCTTCTGCAATCACCGGGGTAATGTTGAATCCGGCCTGTTCACCCGCTTCATTGCAATAATTAATTCGTTGGATCGCCGCGTTGCGCGCCAGACGGGTAAGCGTCCACGCCACATCGACGTTTTCTCCTTTTTTGATGCGGTACTGCAACTCATCAAAAGGCAGATAACGTCCTTTTTCATCGGTAACCCGGTTAAAGCGCAGGTGGGCCAGGAGTTCCTCACCCGATAAGTGTGATAAAGGAATAAGTCCGGGAGGTGATTTGATAGCCATGTGCTTATCTCAAAAAAGCGCAATATTGAGATAGTGTATAGCAGGAAAGAGAAACTATCTCAAAAAAAGCAAGTTTTGAGATAGTTGAAAAAGCGGCTGACAACTCGCCAGCCGTTGTGGGAATGATGATTACATCGCTGCGCGATAAATCGCCACAATTTCTTCGTGAGTTGCCTGAATCGGGTTAGTAAAGCCGCAGGCATCTTTCAGGGCATTAGTCGCCAGAACCGCGAAATCTTCTTCTTTCACGTTCAGGTCGCGTAGGCCTGCCGGGATATCCACTTTCTTCGCCAGTTCACGGATGGCGTTAATGCAGGCTTCAGCACCTTCCGCGTCGTTTTTACCTGTCACGTTCACGCCCATTGCAGCGGCACAATCACGCAGACGTGCAGCGGCGACTTTGCTGTTGAATACCTGAACATGCGGCAGCAAAACGGCGTTACATACACCGTGTGGCAGGTTGTAGAAACCGCCCAGCTGGTGCGCCATCGCATGAACATAACCCAGAGAAGCATTATTGAACGCCATACCGGCGAGGAACTGGGCATAAGCCATTGCTTCACGCGCTTTCGCATTACTGCCATCTTCAACGGCTAACGGCAGGTTTTCGGCAATCATGGTCACGGCTTTCAGTGCACAAGCGTCAGTGATCGGCGTGGCGGCAATAGAAACATACGCTTCGATAGCGTGCGTTAAGGCATCCATACCCGTTGCGGCGGTCAGTGACTTCGGCATACCAATCATCAGAGAGGAGTCATTGACAGAAAGCAGCGGAGTTACATGTTTATCCACAATCGCCATTTTGATGTGACGCGCTTCGTCAGTGATGATGCAGAAACGGGTCATTTCAGAGGCCGTACCCGCCGTGGTGTTGATGGCGATCATCGGCAGCTGCGGTTTTGCAGAGCGGTCAACGCCTTCATAATCGCGGATGTCACCGCCGTTGGCTGCAACCAGCGCAATACCTTTTGCGCAGTCGTGTGGAGAACCACCGCCTAAAGAAATCACGCTATCGCAATTATTTTCTTTAAGTAATTTCAAACCTGCGGCGACGTTTTCCGTGGTGGGGTTAGGTTGGGTGCCATCATAAATAACGCTAAAAATATTGCGTTCTTCCAGTGCTTTTTGCACATCACCCGCCATACCCAATTTCGTTAACATATTGTCGGTGACAATTAAGGTACGGGTAAATCCATAATCTGCCATCATATTCATTGCATCATTCAATGAATCAGCACCAATAACATTCACGGAAGGAATAAAAAAGGTTGAAGCTGCCATAACACACTCCTGAAAGTGTAAAAAAGGGCGGGCAGCTTACTGAGGATTTTCATTTGAAAATATGATCAACATTACCGTTTATTAAAATATTTTTAATAAAAAGCACGTTACATTCATCAAATAACGTGCCTTCTTAACATTAATAAGAAATTTTGTATTAATTCATATTTATTATGAATTAATCATTTCCTTATTTTTCCGGAAATAATAATGCGTCGCGCAATAAATGATCATTTCCACGACGACGCGTAAAGCCAATACGGTCAAAATATTCCAGAATCTGAATTGCCAGCTTGCGGCCTACGCCTAAGCGATCGCGGAAATCCGCCGCGCAGGTTGAACCGCATTCCTGATCGAGATCGCGGATCATATTGGCAAATTCGACAATCCGATCGTTACGGTAATAACGATCTTTGACGATCGCAGTAATTATCCCCTGTTGCGCCGCCTGGCGTAGCGTCAGGCGCATTGCCTGCTCGTCGGTTCCCGTCTCTTTTGCCAGGTCACGCACCCACCATGGCTCGTCACCAAACAGCGGCTCTGCTTTTTGCCAGATGGCCTGCTGCTCTTCGCTGAAGCCCGCTTTATGATCCGGCAGATGCAGCCAGCCGTGATGGCTGTGGATGTCGCCGCTTTCGCGCATCTTTTCAATCAGCAACAGTACCAGCGCGTCATCTTCCATTGGCAACGCCATACGTCGCAGACGTTCGCGCCCAGGACCAGGTTCATCGCGATGTTGCTCATGATAAGTCGCTAATGTGTCGAGAATTTTCCGCTGCCAGCGGGCGGCAACTGGCGCATTCAACAAGCTGTAACCAGCCTGAATATAACCAGGCTGTTGCAGCAGTTCGCGCATCCCTTCGCCGTTGAGCTGCCGTGCCCAGGCGAAATCCGCAAGGTTAACCGCGCCGCGTTCCAGATGAACAGATAACGCATCGGCATCGCTCTGCGCCCGTGCAAGAGACGCCAGCCATTGCAGATATTCCGGCTTACGCTTACCGCGGCGCGGCGGGTTAAGCATCACCACACGCGCCCCCGCCAGCGTGTTGCGGGCCGAGATATCGCGCAGCACTAAGCGATCGTTATCCGCCAGCCACAGCGGCGTGTCGAACACCAGCTCGGCAAGGTTATCTTCCAGCAGCGAAACGCGTCCCGTAACGTGGCTGGCGGCGTGGTGAATATGCAGCGGCTGCCACTGGGTCAGCGGTGTATGGGTTTGAAGCTCGACAATCACCCGTGTGAACGGCTCCGGCGGCACATCGGCAAGCAGCCAGTCGCCACGGTTAATCTGCTCTTTTTCCGCATCACCCGCGATGTTAAGCGCGATACGCTGCCCGGCATGGGCAGTTTCTGTTGGCTGATTTTGCGCATGTAGCGCACGCACGCGCATCGGTTTATTTACACCAGTCAGCCATAGTGAATCGCCTACCTTCACTTCCCCGCTTAACGCCGTACCGGTGACGACCAGCCCGGCACCTTTTACGGTAAATGCACGGTCGATCGCGAGGCGGAAACTATGTTGGCTGGCGTGTTCACGTTCTGGTAACTGAAGCAGATGCTCGCGCAGGGCATCAATTCCCCGACCTTCGGTTGCTGCGGTGATAAACAGTTTTGCCTCAGCAAAACCGTATTCCCGCAGCACCTCCTTTACCTGGCGTTCAACCTCATCAACACGCGCTTCGTCCACGCGATCGGCTTTGGTCAGCGCCACTGTCAGCATCGGGTTACCGGTCAGCTGCAAAATCGCCAGATGCTCACGGGTCTGTGCCATCACGCCGTCATCGCACGCCACCACCAACAGCGCGTGATCAATACCACCAACGCCCGCCAGCATGTTGGAAAGAAACTTTTCATGACCGGGTACGTCGATAAAACCAGGCACGCGACCATCCGGCTGCGGCCAGTAGGCATAGCCGAGATCGATGGTCATGCCGCGCTTTTTTTCTTCCGGCAGACGGTCGGCATTTACGCCCGTAATCGCCTGCAACAAGGTTGTTTTGCCGTGGTCAACGTGTCCGGCAGTCGCAATAATCATTTCAACAACATCTCCAAAAACCGTTGCTCATCTTCAAGGCAGCGTAAATCCAGCCACAATCGTCCGTCATAAATACGACCAATCACCGGCACTGGCAATTCACGCCAGCGGGCGGCTAATGACTCAAGGTGGCTACCGCGTCCATCATGGGGTGTAAACGTTAATGCCGCGCTCGGCAGGCGATCAACCGGCAGCGAACCACTGCCAATCTGCGAAAGACATGGCATAACCTGTACCGCAAACTCCGCGCCGTAATGTGCGGCAAGGGGAGCCTGTAAACGTTGTGCCTGGATTTGAATGACCTCTGCGCTGCGGGTAAGCAGGCGCAGGGTCGGTAATTTTTCACTCAGCGCTTCAGAGTGTAAATAAAGACGCAACGTGGCTTCCAGCGCCGCAAGGGTCATTTTATCCGCGCGTAATGCACGCTTCAGCGGGTGGCTTTGCAGTCGGGCGATCATCTCTTTTTTACCAACAATAATTCCTGCCTGCGGCCCGCCTAACAACTTGTCGCCGGAGAAGCTCACCAGACTGACGCCCGCCGCAATCAACTCCTGCGGCATTGGCTCTTTCGGCAAACCGTACTGGCTAAGATCGACCAGCGAGCCACTGCCTAAATCAGTCACTACGGGGACATCCAGCTCTTTGCCGAGCGCCACCAGTTCCGCTTCATCTATCGCTTTGGTGAATCCCTGAATGCTGTAGTTACTGGTATGTACTTTCATCAACAGCGCGGTATTTTCATTCACCGCCTGGCGATAATCATTAGCGTGCGTGCGGTTGGTGGTCCCCACTTCGTGTAGGGTGCAGCCTGCCTGACGCATGACATCAGGAATACGAAACGCGCCGCCAATCTCCACCAGTTCGCCGCGAGAAACCACCACCTCTTTCCCGCTGGCAGTGGCCGCCAACATCAATAACACCGCCGCCGCATTGTTATTAACAATACAGGCATCTTCCGCCCCCGTAATACGGCACAGCAGCTGCGCCAGCGCCCGATCGCGATGTCCGCGTCCGGCGTCGTCCAGATCGTACTCGAGGGTCACTGGCGAACGCATAGCCTTCGTAACGGCTTCCACCGCGGCTTCCGCCTGTAAAGCTCGCCCAAGGTTGGTATGCAGCACGGTTCCCGTCAGGTTGATCACCGGACGCAGCGCGCTTTGCGCCTCTTTCGTCAACCGGGCATCGACTTCTTGCGCCCAGTTTTCACACCACGCGGGCAGCGTCTGGCTGTCACGAATCACTTCTCGCGCTTCGTCAAGCATCTGACGCAGCAATTCCACCACGCGGGTGTGACCATAAGTATCACGCAAAGAAAGGAAGGAGCTATCGCGCAATAAGCGATCAATAGCCGGAAGTTGACTATAGAGGGAACGCGTTTCGGTTGTCATAGGAAACCTGGCTGATCAAGGCCCTCTCACACGGAGAAGGGCGTTTAACATAACCACGGATTGTAACGTGAGATGGGTCAGGAGGACATATCGCGCATCAAGCCTTTGGCGGTTCGGTGCGAGCAAAACTTTCGCGGCTAAACAGGTTTTCGACCAGTTTGACTAAGTGTGGGCGGTCGACACACCAGCCTGGCGCAACGCGGCGGAAATTGAGATATCCGACGGCACAGGCAATGGCGATAGTCGCCAGATTGACCGTATCGGTTTTGAGTGTGCCATCGACCAGATATCCTTCCAGCACATCCAGACTGCGGTTGATTTTCTCACGCTGACGTAACAATTCATCTTCAGACTGCTGCGCCGCCGGACGCGCCTGTTCACGCACCGATACCAGCCCGGCATCCATAATGCCATCCGCCAGCGCCTCAATTTTGCGCACCCGCAACGACTCCAGCGGATCACGCGGCAACATCGCCGGAGCAACATTCATTAATTCAATATATTCAGCGATGATCGGCGAATCAAACCAGCATTCGCCCTCTTCGGTCACCAGCACCGGCACTTTTCCTAACGGGTTAAATTGCGCCACGCCGTTATCCGCGTTATAGGGCAGTTCATTAATAAATTCGAACGTTATGCCCTTTTCTAACAACAGAATAGAAAGTTTGCGTACAAACGGGCTGGTGTAGCTACCGACGAGTTTCATGCCGAGTCCTTTGTGCGAGGAAAAATATCAGTATGGCTCAGGCTCGCGCAAAACACAGGTGATACAAGTCTCAATGATCCAAATAAAGATAATGCATCCAACTGGTCATTCTTAGCAGCACTTTCCGCATCACCGAAACATGGCTGAAATGGTCGGAGTAAACTGCCACCTGGGCGTAGATGCCGTCGGGTAAGGCATCGATATCAGCGTTAGGGTCCAGTTCAATGGTTCCCAGCACACCGTCCGTGCCGGGCACGACCGTTAATGATTGCAATACCCCCTGCGCCTGATAAGAACCGCCTGGCACGACAGGTAAAATACTGGTCAGTTTGCCGTGAAACACCTGCCCAGGTAGCGCGTTAAACACCACTTCCGCATCATCGCCGGGTTTCAGACGTAACAGCGAGTTTTGCCGAAATTGGGCGACAATTTGCCGTTTTTGCTCGGGGATGAAGACCATCACCGGACGCAGCGGCAAGGCAGCTGCGTATGTACCTGGGCGGATCAGTACCTGAGTGACGTAGCCATTGCTCGGTGCGCGAATGACAGTCTGCTCAAGGTTATATTTTGCTTCAGTAAGTTGCGCTCTTAAGCTCACAATCTGCGATTGCTCGCCGTTAACCATACTGTCGAGCTGGCTCTGGATCTGCGCCTGCTCCGCCACCGAGCCTTTCACCAGCGCATCCTGCGCGAGGAAATTTTGCCGCGCATCGTCGATGTCACGTTCCGAGAACGGATTCACCGCCGCCTGGCTGCCTTTCAGATAACGTTGATAATTTTTAAACAGACGGTCGCGCTCCGCTGAAACCTGGGTGGTGTTGGCCTGCGCTTCAGTGAGCTGCGCGCGCAGCGTCTTTATATTATGCGTCGCCGTCATCAGGTCTGCCTGAAGCCTGTCAACTCGCGCCTGGTAACGAACCGGGTCGAGCTTAAAAAGCACCTCGCCCTTCTGAATAAGCTGATTATTTTTGTCGGTGACTTCAGTAACAATTCCCGTCACCTGTGGCGTGATGGGGATCGCTATCACTGCCTTTTGCGCGGTAAAAGTGTAAGGGTGGTTGTAGTTCATCAACAAAATCAAACCACTCACCAGAAACACGCCTCCCAGCGCCGCCGTCGCCAGCGTCCACTGATTCACCGGAATGCGGAAGATTTTAAAGACCGCCCACGCCAGCGCCACGTAAGTTAAAACAATCAATAGATCCATAATTAGATCTCCGGAAACGTGGAATAGTCAGTCTTTTTCTCGGCGGCGAGTTGGTGCTCCAGCCGGGAAATCCGGTCAGAAAGTGCGGCGATTTCCGCGTCAGTCGTTTTCTCTTGCGGCGTAACATGCGACTGCATGCCCCAGCCGCGCTCCGGTTGATAGAGCGTCGCCCAGATCCACAGGAACGGCCAGATAACATGCAGGGTAAACAGGCTTACCCAGCCCGCCGTATGAATAGCGTCGGCATGGGGATGGTTGCGCTTTTTGGCAATCAGATAAGGGATGTCATGTATCGCGATGATTCCATAAAAAATCACCAGAAAGACGAAGATCAGCACTCCCAACGCGAAATAGTTTAGAAACATATCTGCCTCGGATTCACGTTTATCAGTGTTGTTTTTTGGCTGGCAGCCAGAAGGGAGTCAGGCTGATATTTTGACAATAATCCGGGTTCGCGATTCTCGCCATAACACCAAAGAATAATTTAAGAGGTGATGAGTTGCTTAGTTACATAACGATTTTATGACGAAGGCATAACATGCTGTAGATCACATCAGGTGAACGCCGTAAGAAAATATCTTGTGATTCAGATCACAAAGATTCAACAAACCATCAAAATAAAAATGTGACATAACTCACATTTAAATGCCATTTTTAGCGAAAATCGCCGCCTTGTTGCTTTTTTACACAAGCATTTTGTGATGAACATCACGTCAATTACCTCTCTACCCCCTACATTTATGTGACTGATATCACACAAAAGGCCGCCGACTGGACAGTTAACCGATTCAGTGCCAGATTTCGCAGTATCTACAAGGTCCGGCTACCTCTGCCGCCACATTAACAAAAAACCTCGGGCTTCCAGCCTGCGCGACAGCAAACATAAGAAGGGGTGTTTTTATGTCATCCGATATTAAGATCAAAGTGCAAAGCTTTGGTCGTTTCCTCAGCAACATGGTGATGCCAAATATCGGCGCGTTTATCGCGTGGGGTATCATCACCGCGTTATTTATTCCAACAGGGTGGTTACCGAACGAAACGCTGGCGAAGCTGGTCGGGCCGATGATCACTTATCTCCTGCCGCTGCTGATCGGTTATACCGGTGGTAAGCTGGTAGGCGGCGAACGTGGCGGCGTAGTCGGTGCCATCACCACCATGGGCGTTATCGTCGGCGCAGATATGCCGATGTTCCTCGGCTCTATGATTGCAGGTCCGCTGGGCGGCTGGTGCATTAAGCACTTCGACCGCTGGGTAGACGGTAAGATCAAATCCGGTTTTGAAATGCTGGTGAATAACTTCTCCGCAGGCATCATCGGGATGATCCTCGCTATTCTGGCATTTCTCGGCATTGGCCCGGTTGTTGAAGCCCTGTCTAAAATGCTGGCGGCGGGCGTTAACTTCATGGTTGTCCATGACATGCTGCCGCTGGCGTCTATCTTTGTTGAACCGGCGAAAATCCTGTTCCTCAACAACGCCATTAACCACGGTATCTTCTCGCCGCTGGGTATTCAGCAGTCCCATGAACTGGGTAAATCCATCTTCTTCCTGATTGAAGCTAACCCAGGTCCGGGTATGGGCGTGCTGCTGGCGTACATGTTCTTTGGTCGTGGTAGCGCTAAACAGTCTGCGGGCGGTGCGGCAATCATCCACTTCCTGGGCGGTATCCACGAAATCTACTTCCCGTATGTGCTGATGAATCCGCGTCTGATTCTGGCCGTTATCCTCGGTGGTATGACTGGCGTGTTTACGCTGACTATCCTGGGCGGTGGGCTGGTTTCTCCGGCATCTCCGGGTTCTATCCTTGCTGTACTGGCGATGACACCAAAAGGTGCATACTTCGCTAACATCGCGGGTGTGTGTGCGGCGATGGCTGTCTCCTTCGTTGTCTCTGCCATTCTGCTGAAAACCAGCAAAGTGAAAGAAGAAGATGATATTGAAGCAGCAACTCGTCGTATGCAGGACATGAAAGCTGAGTCTAAAGGCGCGTCTCCACTGTCTGCGGGCGATGTGACTAACGACCTGAGCCACGTACGTAAAATCATCGTTGCCTGTGATGCCGGTATGGGTTCCAGTGCGATGGGCGCAGGCGTGCTGCGTAAGAAAATTCAGGATGCAGGTCTGTCGCAGATTTCGGTCACTAACAGCGCGATCAACAACCTGCCGCCAGATGTGGACCTGGTCATCACTCACCGTGACCTGACCGAACGCGCTATGCGCCAGGTTCCGCAGGCACAGCATATTTCGCTGACCAACTTCCTCGACAGCGGCCTGTACACCAGCCTGACCGAACGTCTGGTTGCTGCCCAGCGCCATACTGAAAACGAAGTGAAAGTGAAAGACAGTCTGAAAGACAGCTTTGACGATTCCAGTGCTAATCTGTTCAAACTGGGCGCGGAGAACATCTTCCTCGGTCGCAAAGCGGCCACCAAAGAAGAAGCGATTCGTTTTGCTGGCGAGCAGCTGGTGAAAGGCGGTTACGTTGAGCCGGAATACGTTCAGGCGATGTTGGATCGTGAAAAACTGACCCCGACTTATCTGGGTGAGTCTATCGCGGTGCCACACGGTACGGTTGAAGCGAAAGATCGCGTACTGAAAACGGGCGTGGTGTTCTGCCAGTATCCGGAAGGCGTGCGCTTCGGTGAAGAAGAAGATGACATTGCCCGTCTGGTGATTGGTATTGCTGCCCGTAACAACGAGCACATTCAGGTTATCACCAGCCTGACCAATGCACTGGATGATGAGTCTGTCATCGAGCGTCTGGCACACACCACCAGCGTGGATGAAGTGCTGGAACTGCTGGCAGGTCGTAAGTAATCCATTCCCACCCTCTCCGCATGAAGAAGGTGAGGCTAATTGCCTGATGCGCTTCGCTTATCAGGCCTACAACATAAAGCACAATTTGTTTTGTCGGTCGGATAAGGTGTTTACGCCGCATCCGGCAGTCGGTACACAATGCCTGATGCGACGCTGACGCGTCTTATCAGGCCTACAGGTCAGTGCCAAACACGTAGGCCGGATAAGGCGTTTACGCCGCATCCGGCAAAAAGCCCCTCTCCTCACGGAGAGGGTTTGGGTGAGGGAAAAGCCTCACCCCAGCCCTCTCGGGTAAAAACATTGATGAAGGTTAATACTATGAAAGCATTACATTTTGGCGCAGGTAATATCGGTCGTGGCTTTATCGGTAAACTGCTGGCGGACGCGGGTATCCAACTGACGTTTGCCGATGTAAATCAGGTGGTACTTGATGCCCTGAATGCCCGTCATAGCTATCAGGTTCATGTGGTCGGCGAAACCGAGCAGGTGGATACCGTTTCTGGCGTCGATGCCGTCAGCAGCATTGGCGATGATGTCGTTGATCTGATTGCTCAGGTCGATTTAGTCACTACCGCCGTTGGCCCTGTCGTGCTGGAACGTATTGCTCCGGCCATCGCCAAAGGGCTGGTGAAACGTAAAGAACAAGGTAATGAATCCCCACTGAACATCATCGCCTGTGAAAACATGGTCCGCGGCACCACGCAGCTGAAAGGCCATGTGATGAACGCCCTGCCGGAAGATGCCAAAGCGTGGGTAGAAGAACACGTTGGCTTTGTTGATTCCGCCGTTGACCGCATCGTACCGCCTTCGGCTTCGGCAACTAACGATCCGCTGGAAGTGACGGTAGAAACCTTCAGCGAATGGATTGTCGATAAAACGCAGTTCAAAGGCACGCTGCCAAACATCCCTGGCATGGAATTAACCGACAATCTGATGGCATTTGTCGAACGTAAACTCTTCACCCTGAATACAGGTCATGCTATAACCGCGTACCTCGGAAAACTGGCCGGTCATCAGACCATTCGTGACGCAATTCTCGACGAGAAAATCCGCGCGGTGGTAAAAGGGGCAATGGAAGAAAGCGGCGCGGTACTGATCAAGCGCTACGACTTTGATGCTGACAAACATGCGGCATACATCCAGAAAATCCTCGGTCGTTTCGAGAACCCGTACCTGAAAGATGATGTAGAACGCGTAGGCCGTCAGCCGCTGCGTAAACTGAGTGCTGGCGACCGTCTGATCAAGCCACTGCTCGGAACCCTGGAATATGGTCTGCCACATAAAAACCTGATTGAAGGTATTGCCGCTGCAATGCACTTCCGCAGTGAAGATGACCCGCAGGCTCAGGAACTGGCAGCGCTGATTGCCGACAAAGGCCCACAAGCCGCGCTGGCACAGATTTCCGGTCTTGATGCCAACAGCGAGGTTGTATCCGAGGCGGTAACCGCTTATAAAGCAATGCAATAATGGTGGACCAGGCGCAGGATACCCTGCGCCCGAATAACAGATTGTCAGATATGCAGGCAACAATGGAACAAACCCAGGCCTTTGAAAACCGTGTGCTTGAGCGTCTGAATGCTGGCAAAACCGTGCGAAGCTTTCTGATCACCGCCGTCGAGCTTTTGACCGAGGCGGTAAATCTTCTGGTGCTTCAGGTATTCCGCAAAGACGATTACGCGGTGAAGTATGCTGTAGAACCGTTACTCGACGGCGATGGTCCGCTGGGCGATCTTTCTGTGCGTTTAAAACTCATTTACGGGTTGGGCGTCATTAACCGCCAGGAATACGAAGATGCGGAACTGCTGATGGCATTGCGTGAAGAGCTAAATCACGACGGCAACGAGTACGCTTTTACCGACGACGAAATCCTTGGACCCTTTGGTGAACTGCATTGCGTGGCGGCGTTACCACCGCCGCCACAGTTTGAACCTGCAGACTCCAGTTTGTATGCAATGCAAATTCAGCGTTACCAACAGGCTGTACGATCAACAATGGTCCTTTCACTGACAGAGCTGATTTCAAAAATCAGCTTAAAAAAAGCCTTTCAAAAGTAAGTACTTTCGCTTACTTCTCCTCTACCTGTTTCGGACGATAAAGCTGACGATAATACTCCAGACGTTGTAGATATAACGGCACGCTTTCATCAGGTATTCCGGACGGAATCGCGTTACGGGGAGGTAGTTTTTTCAGATACTCCCGGAACGCCTGGCTGGATGCCATGAAATCTACGGCTTTATCGATAAGAAGCGGAACGTTTTCACCTAATTTGCCCATGATGATATCTCCGTATTACCCCGCGCCGGGAATGCGCGGCCGCCAATTTTAGTTTAGATCCCGATATAAATGACATTAAGGAAAACGTGCTCAATCCTCAATAATCACCTGCTTCTGTTGACTATCTTTTTTCTTTAAATTTCTTAACTAATCAATGTATTGGGTGATTTTTTAACGCATTAATGGTTACAATCTGGAACTATTACAATGCCATCAGTTGTGAACAAAGCACCTGGTCGCGCATACTAGAGGCTATAAATTTATCTCTATCAGAAGTCATCACATGAAAGAAGTCGAAAAAAACGAAATCAAACGTCTCAGCGATCGTCTGGACGCCATCCGTCACCAGCAGGCCGATCTATCGCTGGTTGAAGCCGCAGACAAATATGCCGAACTGGAAAAAGAGAAAGCCACGCTGGAAGCAGAAATTGCTCGCCTGCGCGAAGTTCACAGCCAGAAACTCAGCAAAGAAGCGCAGAAACTGATGAAGATGCCGTTCCAGCGTGCAATCACCAAAAAAGAGCAGGCTGATATGGGCAAACTGAAAAAAAGTGTTCGCGGACTGGTGGTTGTGCACCCAATGACCGCGCTGGGCCGTGAAATGGGCCTGCAAGAGATGACAGGGTTCTCAAAGACTGCGTTTTAAGTTCCTTTCTCGTCGCTGTAATCACAGCCTCTCACCATTTACTCGCTCCTGCTGGCACATGCAGGAGCCTGTTTCAGAGATCGAATATTTATAACGTTCTTAACATTATATATTCAATCTCCTCTATTCTTTTTAGCGCACATGCCAGGCTAAATTCTGAAAATCAGGTACAAATTAAAGAACGATGTATCAATATTAACAATGAATTTCCGCATATCAATGCTTGAAACATAATTAATTATTTAAATTTTTCAATCAGCTTCGCAAATTCCACAATAAAACATCACTCAACTGAATATTTATCTTTCCCCGCCCTGTGCCTTTATCCGGTGAAACATTTGACATCGATTGACACCGATCATTAAAATCCGCGCGATTAATATTATTGGCTACAAACTGAAATCGTTTGACATTTAATAAAATATTCGCACAACCAATTAATACAAAAACTCTCTAACAAATTTATTTTGCGGATATGCCCCACTCCAATCATTCATAAAAAAAATGATTGTGCCGTAATTATCAACTGTATCGGGATTATGAAAAGGAATTCATCCTATGAACCTAAAGAAAACACTGTTAAGCGTGTTAATGATATTGCAACTTTGCTTATTGGTAGGGTGTGACTATATTGAAAAAGCGAGTAAGGTCGACGATCTCGTTACACAGCAAGAGTTACAAAAAAGCAAAATCGAGGCGCTTGAAAAACAACAATAACTCGACAAGCGCAAGATAGAACACTTTGAAAAACAACAAATTACCATCATAAACAGTACCAAAACGCTCGCTGGCGTGGTGAAGGCAGTTAAAGACAAACAGGACGAATTTGTCTTTACAGAATTTAACCCGGCACAAACCCAATACTTCATTTTAAATAACGGTTCTGTTGGTTTGGCAGGGAAAATACTGTCTATTGACGCAGTAGAAAACGGCAGCGTTATTCGTATTTCACTGGTTAACTTATTAAGTGTTCCTGTATCAAATATGGGTTTCTACGCGACATGGGGGGGAGAAAAACCCACCGACATCAACGCATTAGCAAAATGGCAGCAATTGCTATTTAGTACCTCAATGAACTCCTCCCTGAAATTATTACCAGGTCAATGGCAAGACATTAATTTGACGCTAAAAGGTGTCTCGCCCAACAACCTCAAATATCTGAAATTAGCCATCAACATGGCAAATATTCAGTTCGACCGTCTTCAACCTGCTGAATCTCCACAGCGGAAAAACAAAAAATAAATGCAGCTTCTGCGCTTATATCAAGGAATAGAGAGCATCAATAATGAACAAAATATTTAAAGTTATCTGGAATCCGGCGACAGGCAGTTACACCGTTGCCAGTGAAACAGCAAAAAGTCGTGGTAAAAAAAGCGGGCGCAGTAAGCTGTTAATTTCTGCACTGGTTGCGGGTGGGTTGCTGTCTTCTTTTAGCGTATGGGCAAACGCCGGGAATGACGACGGTCAGGGTATTGGAACAGGCACAGGCTGGGTTGCTATTGGTGAAAGCGCAAAGGCAACCGCCTATACAGATAGTAATGGTGCCAGTACTGCGGTCGGTTATAAATCTAACGCCCAGGGAGTCTGGAGTTCCGCTATTGGTGCACTTACCAGTGCACTTGGTGATTCTTCAATGGCCTTCGGTGTTAATGCCGTTTCAACCGGTCAACGAAGTATTGCTATGGGTGCATCATCAAGCTCACTCGGTGAGTATTCAATAGCGCTTGGACGATATGCAAGTTCGGGTGGTATGTTTTCGCTCGCGCAAGGGGACAGATCCAATGCAGCTGGTTTGAACGCCACTGCGGTGGGGAGTAACAGTAATGCGGCGGGCGCGAAAGCTATTGCGCTAGGAAATGCAGCTAAAGCTACTGAAATTATGAGCATTGCTCTTGGTGACACTGCCAATGCCTCGAAAGAATATTCTATGGCGCTGGGAGTAAGTAGCGCCGCATCTGCGGCTAACGCGATTGCCGTAGGCCGCAACAGTGCTGCGGCAGGCGTAGACAGCCTTGCCTTAGGTAGACTATCCGTAGCCAGCGCAGCAAACGCCATTGCTATGGGTGCAGAGAGCGAAGCTGCTGAAAATGCGACGGCTATTGGCAATAACGCGCATGCAAAAGGGGTGAATAGCATCGCGATGGGCTCCGGGAGCATTGCCGATAAAGTCAATACTATCGCGTTGGGTAATGGCAGCCAGTCTCTGGCAGATAACGCAATTGCTATTGGTCAGGGCAACAAGGCTAATGGCACTGATGCTATCGCTCTGGGTAATGCTAGCCTGTCGAGCGGCTTAAACTCGATTGCCCTGGGCAAGACCAGTGTTGTCACTGGCGATAATAGTCTTGCGCTTGGTAGTAATACCAATGCCAATGGTATTAACTCTGTCGCGCTAGGTGCAGATTCCATTGCGGATCAAGACAATTCCGTTTCTGTCGGCAGTAGCTCATTACAACGCAAGATCGTTAATGTAAAAAATGGCGCGATCAAGGCTGACAGCCACGACGCCATTAATGGCTCACAGCTTTATGCCATCAGCGACTCAATAGCCAAAAGGCTTGGAGGAGGCTCATCGGTAAACCCTGACGACGGTACAGTTAACGCACCAACCTACAATTTAAAAAATGGTAACAAAAATAACGTTGGCAGTGCGCTCACTGTACTTGATGAAAACACCCTGCAATGGGACCAAATCAAAGGCAAATACAGCGCCGTTCATGGTAGCTCAACGACCAGCGTAATCACTGATGTGGCGAACGGTACGATTTCAGCAGCCAGTAAAGATGCGGTTAACGGCTCTCAGTTGTATGACCTGCAGCAGGATGCTCTGTTGTGGAACGGCACAGCATTCAGTGCCGCGCACGGCACCGAAGCCACCAGCAAAATCACTAACGTCACCGCTGGCAACCTGACTGCCAGCAGCACTGACGCCGTTAACGGCTCTCAGCTCAAAACCACCAACGACAACGTGACGACCAACACCACCAACATCGCCACTAACACCACCAACATCACCAACCTGACTGACGCTGTTGACAGTCTCGGTGACGACTCCCTGCTATGGAACAAAACAGCTGGCGCATTCAGCGCCGCTCACGGCACTGACGCCACCAGCAAGATCACCAATGTCAAAGCCGGTGACCTGACAGCTGGCAGCACTGACGCCGTTAACGGCTCCCAGCTCAAAACCACCAACGATAACGTGTCGACCAACACCACCAACATCGCCACTAACACCACCAACATCACCAACCTGACGGATTCCGTTGGCGACCTTAAGGACGATTCTCTGCTGTGGAACAAAGCGGCTGGCGCATTCAGCGCCGCGCACGGTACCGAAGCTACCAGCAAGATCACCAACTTACTGGCTGGCAAGATATCTTCTAACAGCACTGATGCCATTAATGGCTCACAACTTTATGGCGTAGCGGATTCATTTACGTCATATCTTGGTGGTGGTGCTGATATCAGCGATACGGGTGTATTAAGTGGGCCAACCTACACTATTGGTGGTACTGACTACACTAACGTCGGTGATGCTCTGGCAGCCATTAACACATCATTTAGCACATCACTCGGCGACGCCCTACTTTGGGATGCAACCGCAGGCAAATTCAGCGCCAAACACGGCATTAATAATGCTCCCAGTGTAATCACTGATGTTGCAAACGGTGCAGTCTCGTCCACCAGCAGCGACGCCATTAACGGTTCACAACTTTATGGTGTTAGTGACTACATTGCCGATGCTCTGGGCGGGAATGCTGTGGTGAACACTGACGGCAGTATCACTACACCGACTTATGCCATCGCTGGCGGCAGTTACAACAACGTCGGTGACGCGCTGGAAGCGATCGATACCACGCTGGATGATGCTCTGCTGTGGGATACAACAGCCAATGGCGGTAACGGTGCATTTAGCGCCGCTCACGGGAAAGATAAAACTGCCAGTGTAATCACTAACGTCGCTAACGGTGCAGTCTCTGCCACCAGCAGCGATGCCATTAATGGCTCACAGCTCTATAGCACCAATAAGTACATCGCTGATGCGCTGGGTGGTGATGCAGAAGTCAACGCTGACGGAACTATCACTGCACCGACTTACACCATTGCAAATACCGATTACAACAACGTCGGTGAAGCCCTGGATGCGCTCGATAATAACGCTCTGCTGTGGGATGAAGACGCAGGTGCCTACAACGCCAGCCATGATGGCAATGCCAGCAAAATCACCAACGTTGCGGCTGGTGATCTCTCCACAACCAGTACCGATGCTGTTAACGGTTCCCAGTTAAACGCAACCAATATTCTGGTTACGCAAAATAGCCAAATGATTAACCAGCTTGCCGGTAACACCAGTGAAACCTACATCGAAGAAAATGGTGCAGGTATTAACTATGTGCGTACCAATGATACCGGTTTAACCTTCACCGATGCCAGCGCAGCAGGTATTGGCTCTACCGCTGTGGGGTATAACACTGTTGCCAAAGGCGATAGCAGCGTGGCCATGGGTTATAACTCTTTTGCCAAAGGCGATAGCAGCGTGGCCATCGGTCAGGGCAGCTACAGCGGCGTTGATACGGGTATCGCTCTGGGTAGCAGCTCCGTTTCCAGCCGTGTAATAGTTAAAGGTTCTCGTAACACCAGCGTATCGGAAGAAGGTGTTGTGATTGGTTATGACACCACGGATGGCGAACTGCTTGGTGCATTGTCGATCGGTGATGATGGTAAATATCGTCAAATCATCAACGTCGCGGATGGTTCTGAAGCCCATGACGCTGTTACGGTTCGCCAGTTGCAGAACGCCATTGGTGCAGTCGCAACCACACCAACCAAATACTATCACGCCAACTCAACGGCTGAAGACTCACTGGCAGTCGGTGAAGACTCGCTGGCAATGGGCGCGAAAACCATCGTTAATGGTAATGCGGGTATTGGTATCGGCCTGAACACTTTAGTTCTGGCTGATGCGATCAACGGTATTGCTATCGGTTCTAACGCACGCGCAAATCATGCCGACAGCATTGCAATGGGTAATGGTTCTCAGACTACCCGTGGTGCACAGACCAACTACACTGCCTACAACATGGATGCACCGCAGAACTCTGTGGGTGAATTCTCCGTAGGTAGCGAAGACGGTCAACGTCAGATCACCAACGTCGCAGCAGGTTCGGCGGATACCGATGCGGTTAACGTGGGTCAGTTGAAAGTAACGGACGCGCAGGTTTCCCAGAATACCCAGAGCATTACTAACCTGAACACTCAGGTCACTAATCTGGATACTCGCGTGACCAATATCGAAAATGGCATTGGCGATATCGTAACCACCGGTAGTACTAAGTACTTCAAGACCAACACCGATGGCGCAGACGCCAACGCGCAGGGTAAAGACAGTGTTGCGATTGGTTCTGGTTCCATTGCTGCCGCTGATAACAGCGTCGCGCTGGGCACGGGTTCCGTAGCAGACGAAGAAAATACGATCTCTGTGGGTTCTTCTACCAACCAGCGCCGTATCACCAACGTTGCTGCCGGTGTTAATGCCACCGATGCGGTTAACGTTTCACAACTGAAGTCTTCTGAAGCAGGCGGCGTGCGCTACGACACCAAAGCTGATGGCTCTATCGACTACAGCAACATCACTCTCGGTGGCGGCAATAGCGGTACGACTCGCATCAGCAACGTTTCTGCTGGCGTGAACAACAACGACGCAGTGAACTATGCGCAGTTGAAGCAAAGTGTGCAGGAAACGAAGCAATACACCGATCAGCGCATGGTTGAGATGGATAACAAACTGTCCAAAACTGAAAGCAAGCTGAGTGGTGGTATCGCTTCTGCAATGGCAATGACCGGTCTGCCGCAGGCTTACACGCCGGGAGCCAGCATGGCCTCTATTGGTGGTGGTACTTACAACGGTGAATCGGCAGTTGCTTTAGGTGTGTCGATGGTGAGCGCCAATGGTCGTTGGGTCTACAAATTACAAGGTAGTACCAATAGCCAGGGTGAATACTCCGCCGCGCTCGGTGCCGGTATTCAGTGGTAATGATCCATTAACAAATGGGTACGCCACATTGCCTGATGCGCTACGCTTATCAGGCCTACGGGGTGATTCAGCACTCCCCTGTAGGCCGGATAAGGCGTTCACGCCGCATCCGGCAAGATAAGGCGCACCAGATCAACAATCTGAGGGCAATTCTCTGATGGGAATTGCCCTTTTCTTTATTACCTCTCTCCCAGAATTGGCCCTACCAATTCTTCGCTTATCTGACCTCTGGTTCACAATTCCCCAATCAAAACTCACATCAATGTTGCCAATGCATAACATTTAGTTAACTATCCATTGTCATTATCCCTACACAACACAATTGGCAGTGCCACTTTTACACAACGTGTGACAAGGAGATGAGCAACAGACTCATTACACGGCGTGTGTGGACTGCAGGAGACCTGCAATGAATCTCTGGCAACAAAACTACGATCCCGCCGGGAATATCTGGCTTTCCAGCCTGATAGCATCGCTTCCCATCCTGTTTTTCTTCTTTGCGCTGATTAAGCTCAAACTGAAAGGATACGTCGCCGCCTCATGGACGGTGGCAATCGCCCTTGCCGTGGCTTTGCTGTTCTATAAAATGCCGGTCGCTAACGCGCTGGCCTCGGTGGTTTATGGCTTCTTCTACGGGTTGTGGCCCATCGCGTGGATCATTATTGCAGCGGTGTTCGTCTATAAGATCTCGGTGAAAACCGGGCAGTTTGACATCATCCGCTCGTCTATTCTTTCGATAACCCCTGACCAGCGCCTGCAAATGCTGATCGTCGGTTTCTGTTTCGGCGCTTTCCTTGAAGGAGCCGCAGGCTTTGGCGCACCGGTAGCAATTACCGCCGCATTGCTGGTCGGTCTGGGCTTTAAACCACTGTACGCCGCCGGGCTGTGCCTGATTGTTAACACCGCGCCAGTGGCATTTGGTGCGATGGGTATTCCGATTCTGGTCGCCGGGCAGGTAACAGGCATCGACAGCTTTGAGATTGGTCAGATGGTGGGGCGTCAGCTGCCGTTTATGACCATTATCGTGCTGTTCTGGATCATGGCGATTATGGACGGCTGGCGCGGTATCAAAGAGACGTGGCCTGCGGTCGTGGTTGCGGGCGGGTCGTTTGCCATTGCTCAATACCTCAGCTCTAACTTTATTGGGCCGGAACTGCCAGACATTATCTCTTCGCTGGTATCGCTGCTCTGTCTGACACTGTTCCTCAAACGCTGGCAACCAGTGCGCGTATTCCGCTTCGGTGACTTAGGGGCGTCACAGGTTGATATGACGCTGGCTCACACAGGTTACACGGCAGGTCAGGTGCTGCGCGCCTGGACACCGTTCCTGTTCCTGACCGCCACCGTAACGCTGTGGAGTATCCCGCCGTTTAAAGCCCTGTTCGCTTCAGGCGGTGCGCTGTATGAGTGGGTGATCAACATTCCGGTGCCGTACCTCGATAAACTGGTTGCCCGTATGCCGCCAGTGGTCAGCGAAGCGACAGCGTATGCCGCCGTGTTTAAGTTTGACTGGTTCTCTGCCACTGGCACCGCCATTCTGTTTGCTGCCCTGCTCTCGATTGTCTGGCTGAAGATGAAACCATCTGACGCTATCAGCACCTTCGGCAGCACGCTGAAAGAACTGGCTCTGCCCATCTACTCCATCGGTATGGTGCTGGCATTCGCCTTTATCTCGAACTATTCAGGACTGTCATCAACACTGGCGCTGGCACTGGCGCACACCGGTCATGCATTCACCTTCTTCTCGCCGTTCCTCGGCTGGCTTGGGGTATTCCTGACCGGGTCGGATACGTCATCTAATGCTTTGTTTGCCGCTTTGCAGGCTACCGCCGCACAACAAATTGGCGTTTCTGACCTGTTGCTGGTTGCAGCCAACACCACCGGTGGTGTCACCGGCAAAATGATCTCTCCGCAATCTATCGCTATCGCCTGTGCGGCGGTAGGTCTGGTGGGCAAAGAGTCTGATTTGTTCCGCTTTACTGTCAAACACAGCCTGATCTTCACCTGTATGGTGGGCGTGATCACCACGCTTCAGGCCTATGTCTTAACGTGGATGATTCCTTAATGATTGTTTTACCCAGACGCCTGTCAGACGAGGTTGCCGATCGTGTGCGGGCGCTGATTGATGAAAAAAACCTGGAAGCGGGCATGAAGTTGCCCGCTGAACGTCAACTGGCGATGCAACTCGGCGTGTCGAGAAATTCACTGCGCGAGGCGCTGGCGAAACTGGTAAGCGAAGGTGTGCTGCTCAGTCGACGTGGCGGCGGGACGTTTATTCGCTGGCGTCATGACACATGGTCGGAGCAAAACATCGTCCAGCCGCTGAAAACGCTGATGGCCGATGATCCGGATTACAGTTTCGATATTCTGGAAGCCCGATACGCCATTGAAGCCAGCACCGCATGGCATGCAGCAATGCGCGCCACACCTGGCGAAAAAGAAAAGATTCAGCTTTGCTTTGAAGCAACGCTAAGTGAAGACCCGGATCTCGCCTCACAAGCGGACGTTCGTTTTCATCTGGCGATTGCCGAAGCTTCACATAACATTGTGTTGCTGCAAACCATGCGCGGTTTCTTCGATGTCCTGCAATCCTCTGTGAAGCATAGCCGCCAGCGGATGTACCTGGTACCCCCGGTTTTTTCACAGCTGACCGAACAACATCAGGCGGTCATTGACGCCATTTTTGCCGGTGATGCTGACGGGGCGCGTAAAGCAATGATGGCGCACCTTAGCTTTGTTCACACCACCATGAAACGATTCGATGAAGATCAGGCTCGCCATGCACGTATTACCCGCCTGCCTGGTGACCATAATGAGCATTCGAGGGAGAAAAACGCATGATTATTTCCGCAGCCAGCGATTATCGCGCCGCAGCGCAACGCATTCTGCCGCCGTTCCTGTTCCACTATATGGATGGGGGGGCATATTCTGAATACACGCTGCGCCGCAACGTGGAAGATTTGTCAGAAGTGGCGCTGCGCCAGCGTATTCTGAAAAACATGTCTGACTTAAGCCTGGAAACGACGCTGTTTAATGAGAAATTGTCGATGCCGGTGGCGCTAGGTCCGGTAGGTTTGTGTGGCATGTATGCGCGACGCGGCGAAGTTCAGGCTGCCAAAGCAGCAGATGCGCATGGCATTCCGTTTACTCTCTCGACGGTTTCCGTTTGCCCGATTGAAGAAGTGGCTCCGGCTATCAAACGTCCGATGTGGTTCCAGCTTTATGTGCTGCGCGATCGCGGCTTTATGCGTAACGCCCTGGAGCGAGCAAAAGCCGCGGGTTGTTCGACGCTGGTTTTCACCGTGGATATGCCAACACCGGGAGCGCGTTATCGTGATGCGCATTCTGGGATGAGCGGCCCGAACGCGGCAATGCGCCGCTATTTACAGGCGGTGACGCATCCGCAATGGGCGTGGGATGTGGGCCTGAACGGTCGTCCGCATGATTTAGGTAATATCTCGGCTTACCTCGGCAAACCGACCGGACTGGAAGATTACATCGGTTGGCTGGCCAATAACTTCGATCCGTCCATCTCATGGAAAGACCTTGAGTGGATCCGCGACTTCTGGGATGGCCCGATGGTAATCAAAGGGATACTTGATCCGGAAGATGCGCGGGATGCAGTACGCTTTGGCGCTGACGGAATTGTGGTTTCTAACCACGGCGGTCGTCAGTTGGACGGCGTGCTCTCTTCTGCGCGTGCCCTGCCTGCTATTGCAGATGCCGTGAAAGGTGATATCGCCATTCTGGCAGATAGCGGGATTCGTAACGGGCTGGACGTTGTGCGTATGATCGCGCTCGGTGCTGATACCGTACTGCTGGGCCGCGCTTTCCTGTATGCGCTGGCAACAGCGGGCCAGGCGGGTGTAGCTAATCTGCTAAATCTGATCGAAAAAGAGATGAAAGTGGCGATGACGCTGACTGGCGCGAAATCGATTAGCGAAATTACGCAAGATTCGCTGGTGCAGGTGCTGGGTAAAGAGTTGCCGGCGGCATTGGCTCCGATGGCGAAAGGGAATGCAGCTTAAGGGTTAGACGAATATCTGCTATCCTGCCCCCGCACTAAGGGGGCAGTATGCTAAACATCGTACTTTACGAACCAGAAATTCCGCCAAATACTGGCAACATCATCCGTCTTTGCGCTAATACCGGCTTTCGTCTGCATATCATCGAACCGATGGGATTTGCCTGGGACGATAAGCGCCTGCGCCGCGCGGGGCTGGACTATCACGAGTTTACCGCCGTTACGCGTCATCATGACTATCGCGCGTTTCTCGAAGCAGAAAATCCCCAGCGCCTGTTTGCCCTCACCACGAAAGGTACGCCTGCTCACAGCGCCGTAAGCTATCAGGATGGCGACTATCTAATGTTTGGCCCGGAAACGCGCGGCCTGCCAGCGAGCATTCTTGATGCCCTGCCCGCTGAACAAAAAATTCGTATTCCAATGGTGCCGGACAGCCGCAGCATGAACCTGTCCAATGCGGTGTCGGTGGTGGTGTATGAAGCCTGGCGCCAGCTGGGGTATCCGGGAGCGGTGTTGAGAGATTAAGATGCGGTAGGCCGGATAAGGCGTTCACGCCGCATCCGGCACGATCACAGAATGTCAGATCCCATCACCATACTCAAACGTATGGTTAATGCCGTTGAAATGCTGATCCATATCCATTGACGGTTTATCGCTATCCGGCTTGCCGACAATGCGTGCCGGAACGCCAGCGGCAGTAGTGTGCGGCGGCACCGGTTGCAGCACCACGGAACCTGCGCCAATCTTCGCGCCGCGCCCAACTTCAATATTACCGAGAATTTTCGCGCCTGCGCCAATCATCACGCCTTCACGAATTTTCGGGTGACGGTCTCCGCCAGATTTACCCGTACCGCCAAGGGTAACGGATTGCAGAATCGATACGTCGTTTTCAATCACCGCCGTTTCACCAACGACGATGCCTGTCGCGTGGTCGAGCATGATACCGCGACCAATTTTTGCTGCCGGGTGTATATCAACCTGGAACGTTACAGAGACCTGGTTTTGTAGAAAAATAGCCAGCGCGCGACGGCCCTGATTCCACAACCAGTGACCGATGCGATACGCCTGCAAAGCATGAAAACCCTTCAGATATAGCAACGGGGTTGAGTATTTATCCACCGCCGGGTCACGGGTACGCACCGCCTGAATATCACAGGCCGCAGAGGCGATCATTTCCGGGTCGGCGGCGTAGGCTTCTTCCACCACTTCACGGATAGCAATAGCCGGCATAATGGGCGATGACAGCTTGTTCGCCAGCATGTAGCTCAGTGCACTGCCAAGGTTTTCGTGCTTGAGTAGCGTCGCGTGGTAAAAACTGGCCAGCATTGGCTCACAGTCCGCCAGCGTTCTGGCTTCAGCTTTAATATTGTTCCAGACAATTTCCAGTTCTTCACACGACATTGCTTACTCCACACGATAAGATAATGACCGACCCGTTCTGCGCGGGCCGGGTCATAGTGGTAACAAAGGTTCCCTGGGTTTAGTGGCTGCTGCGCTCGTCCTTGCGTGCACGACCTAGTAAAGTCAATGCTGCCTCGCGCGCGTTTTTTCCGCAATATAATACTTGATAAATTTCCTCGGTTATTGGCATTTCAACGCCGAAGCGATGCGCCAGTTCGCGGACTTCTTTCGTATTGCGGTAGCCTTCCACCACTTGACCAATTTTCTCCTGCGCGCTTTGTACATCCATGCCCTGACCGAGCATCATGCCAAAACGGCGGTTACGCGACTGGTTGTCGGTACAGGTAAGCACCAGATCGCCCAGCCCCGCCATGCCCATAAAGGTGGCAGGATCGGCACCCAGCGCCGCGCCAAGACGCGACATCTCAGCCAGCCCACGAGTGATCAGCGCCGTACGCGCATTCGCGCCAAAACCGATACCGTCGGACATCCCCGCGCCAATGGCAATGACGTTTTTCACCGCGCCGCCAAGCTGCACACCGATGAAATCCGGGTTGCTGTAAACGCGGAAACTTTTGCCACAGTGCAGCAATTGCTGGAGGTCATCGGCAAAGGTCTGGTCCGTCGAGGCCAGCGAAATGGCCGTCGGTAAACCTGCCGCCAGTTCTTTCGCAAACGTTGGGCCAGAGATAACCGCCAGCGGAATTTGATCGCCTAAGGCCTCACGCGCCACGTCCTGTAACAGACGTCCGGTTTCTGCTTCCAGCCCTTTGGTCGCCCACACCAGACGCGCATCAGGACGCATCAGCGGTTTAATCTGGCGCAGCACTTCACCAAAGACATGGCTGGGTACGACGACGAGAATATTACGGCTGGCTGCCAGCGCAGTGGCGAGATCGCTTTCAAGATGGAGCGTATCGGGAAAAGGCACATCGGGGAGAAAC
Source organism: Escherichia coli DSM 30083 = JCM 1649 = ATCC 11775 (assembly GCF_003697165.2). Lineage (GTDB taxonomy): Bacteria > Pseudomonadota > Gammaproteobacteria > Enterobacterales > Enterobacteriaceae > Escherichia > Escherichia coli. Next base: position 100,076 of record NZ_CP033092.2, on the reverse strand, counting down.
GCGGCGTTACAGCGGTCGCGTTCAAGCGTTGCGATATGTTCAGGGTCATGGCCCCAGAGGACAACCTCGTGGCCATTTCTTGCCAGGGTAATGGCAAGAGCGGTGCCGTACGAGCCGGCACCGATCACAGTCATTGAAGCATTACGTTGGTTCATCAGGCATCCTGATGTTCTTCAGTACCTTCGCCAGCCTGCTGCTGCAAATAGTTCATGAACAGCGCATCGAAGTTAACCGGCGCAAGGTTCAGTTGCGGGAATGTACCGCGGGATACCATGCTGGTGATGCACTCACGAGCATACGGGAACAGAATGTTCGGGCAGTATGCGCCCAGGCAATGTGCCATCTGGGTGCCTTCGATACCCGCGATGGAGAAAATACCGCCCTGCTGAACTTCACACAGGAACGCGGTTTCTTCGCCCAGGGAGGCCGTTACGGTAACACGCAGTACCACTTCGTAAACGTCATCTGCCAGTTGAGTAGATGCCGTATCCAGATCAAGTTTAACTTCTGGTTGCCAATCTTTCTGGAAAACGTGCGGCGCGTTCGGCGCTTCGAAAGAAATATCCTTGGTATAAATACGTTGGATCTGGAAAGTCATTTCGGTGTTGTTTTGTTCTGACATGTGTAGAAAACCCTTAAGTGTTGTCCTTAAAATACTGCGCAATGTAATGCCAACGTTCACACGTTATTTCAGCAGGGGATCCAGTCCACCACGTGCATCCAATGCATACAAGTCATCACAGCCACCAATGTGCTGTGCGTCAATAAAAATCTGTGGAACCGTAGTGCGACCGCTGCGTTTGATCATCTCTTCACGCTTAGCGGCATTGCCATCGATCGGCAACTCCTGAAAACTCACGCCCTTGCTGCTCAGCAGTGCTTTTGCACGATGGCAATACGGGCAGGTTTCTTTGGTATAGATTTCAACATTGGCCATAAATTAGCTCCTGTTTTTTACCCTGAAATTTCATGTTGCAGGGCGGCAGCAAAATGGAGTGTCCCCAGAAGCTTATATCAATAAGTCGCTGGGGGCCTAATTGCAGCTAACGGCCTGCATCATGAAAAACGGCAGGTAAATTATTTGCCGCGCACCAAAGGCAAGTTTTCGCCAGCCCAGCCAGCGACGCCTTCTTTCAGTACGAATACTTGCGCAAAACCAGCTTTCGTCAGCGCGTTTGCAGGCTCCTGGCACTGCATGCCAGAACCATCTACCACGATAACCGGTTTGTCTTTGTGCTTCTCAAGCTCACCAACATTGTTGGCTTTGATTTCGCTCGGCAACAGGTTGATAGAACCTGCGATATGGCCTTTACGGAAGTCATCACGCTGACGTAAATCCACAACCACAGCGTCTTCTTTGTTGATCAGACGCGTAGCTTCACCACGAGTAATCACCTTCACTTTCGAGGTCAGGCTCTTAAACGTAGTCACAAGAACCGCCACCAGTAACGCGATCCAGGCGATACTCAGTATGGGATGACGGCCAACAAATTGCATAATTTCTTGCATGGGGGGTAACAACTCCCGACGTAGTGATTAAAAAAACCAGGAAAGGAGTATACCTGCGCAGTGCGGCAAATACAGCCAGCGCGTTAACTGGAATGCAATTTTGCGGGGCGCTACGAAAAAAAAGCGTAAATCTGGCATCTGCTTGCCGCGAGCGGTCGTATATTTTGATCTTCAGAGGCTATTTTATCGATTCAGCTGTAGTAAAATTACGCAAATTTTGACTCTTGAGTATGAGGTTGTCGCAATGTCGGTTTCTAAAAAACCTATGGTACTGGTGATTCTGGATGGCTATGGCTATCGCGAAGAACAGCAGGATAACGCCATTTTTAGTGCTAAAACCCCGGTAATGGATGCACTGTGGGCCAATCGTCCGCATACCCTGATCGACGCTTCCGGTTTGGAAGTCGGTCTGCCTGACCGTCAGATGGGCAACTCCGAAGTAGGCCACGTTAACCTGGGTGCCGGCCGCATCGTGTATCAGGACCTGACTCGTCTGGACGTTGAAATCAAAGATCGCGCTTTCTTTGCTAATCCGGTGTTGACTGGTGCAGTAGATAAAGCGAAAAACGCAGGCAAAGCAGTACACATTATGGGTCTGCTCTCCGCAGGTGGTGTACACAGCCACGAAGATCACATCATGGCGATGGTAGAACTGGCAGCTGAACGCGGCGCAGAAAAAATCTACCTACACGCATTCCTTGACGGTCGCGACACTCCGCCGCGCAGTGCTGAATCCTCGCTGAAAAAATTCGAAGAGAAATTTGCCGCGCTGGGTAAAGGCCGCGTAGCGTCCATCATTGGTCGTTACTACGCGATGGACCGCGATAACCGTTGGGATCGCGTTGAAAAAGCTTATGACCTGCTGACTCTGGCGCAAGGTGAGTTCCAGGCCGATACCGCCGTTGCCGGTTTGCAGGCTGCTTATGCTCGCGACGAAAACGACGAGTTCGTGAAAGCGACCGTTATTCGTGCAGAAGGTCAGCCAGATGCGGCAATGGAAGACGGCGATGCGCTGATTTTCATGAACTTCCGTGCTGACCGCGCGCGTGAAATCACTCGTGCTTTCGTGAACGCTGATTTCGATGGCTTCGCGCGTAAGAAAGTGGTTAACGTCGATTTCGTGATGCTGACCGAATACGCTGCCGACATCAAAACCGCAGTGGCTTACCCACCCGCTTCCCTGGTTAACACCTTCGGCGAGTGGATGGCGAAAAACGACAAAACTCAGCTGCGTATTTCCGAAACCGAAAAATATGCCCACGTTACTTTCTTCTTCAACGGTGGCGTAGAAGAGTCGTTCAAAGGCGAAGATCGCATTCTGATCAACTCACCGAAAGTGGCTACCTACGATCTGCAACCGGAAATGAGCTCCGCAGAGCTGACCGAAAAACTGGTTGCGGCAATCAAGAGCGGCAAATACGACACCATTATCTGTAACTATCCGAACGGCGACATGGTAGGTCACACCGGGGTGATGGAAGCGGCGGTTAAAGCGGTTGAAGCGCTGGATCACTGCGTGGAAGAAGTCGCGAAAGCGGTTGAGTCCGTGGGTGGACAACTGCTGATCACCGCTGACCACGGTAACGCTGAACAGATGCGCGATCCGGCAACGGGTCAGGCACACACAGCACACACCAACCTGCCAGTTCCGCTGATTTACGTTGGTGATAAGAACGTGAAAGCGGTTGAAGGCGGCAAACTTTCTGACATCGCGCCGACCATGTTGTCGCTGATGGGTATGGAAATCCCGCAAGAGATGACTGGTAAGCCGCTGTTCATCGTGGAATAATCCCTCCCCATGAGGGGAAAGGCGATTAATACCATGACACGGGCCGTGAAACCGCGCAGGTTTGCAATCAGGCCCATCATCTACGCCAGCGTTCTGAGCGCTGGCGTATTGTTGTGCGCCTTTTCCGCCCACGCGGATGAGCGTGACCAACTCAAATCCATTCAGGCTGACATCGCCGCGAAAGAGCGCGCGGTACGCCAAAAGCAACAACAACGCGCAAGCCTGCTCGCACAATTGAAAAAGCAGGAAGAAGCGATCTCTGAAGCCACCCGTAAACTGCGCGAAACGCAAAACACGCTTAATCAACTGAATAAACAGATTGATGAGATGAACGCGTCGATTGCCAAACTAGAGCAGCAAAAAGCCGCCCAGGAGCGCAGCCTCGCCGCGCAACTGGATGCCGCGTTTCGTCAGGGTGAACATACCGGTATTCAGCTGATTCTCAGCGGTGAAGAAAGCCAGCGTGGGCAGCGGTTACAGGCTTATTTCGGCTATCTCAACCAGGCGCGACAAGAAACCATTGCTCAGTTGAAACAAACGCGTGAAGAAGTCGCTATGCAGCGTGCCGAACTGGAAGAGAAACAGAGCGAGCAACAAACGCTTTTATATGAGCAGCGCGCCCAACAGGCGAAGCTGACCCAGGCGTTGAGCGAGCGTAAGAAAACACTGGCAGGGCTGGAGTCTTCCATCCAGCAAGGTCAGCAACAGTTGAGCGAGCTGCGCGCCAACGAATCCCGTCTGCGTAACAGCATTGCCCGTGCGGAAGCCGCGGCGAAAGCGCGTGCTGAACGTGAAGCGCGCGAAGCCCAGGCGGTTCGCGACCGCCAGAAAGAAGCGACGCGCAAAGGCACCACCTACAAGCCGACCGAAAGCGAAAAATCGCTGATGTCCCGTACCGGTGGTCTGGGCGCACCGCGCGGTCAGGCATTCTGGCCAGTTCGCGGGCCGACGCTGCATCGCTATGGCGAACAGCTACAGGGTGAATTACGCTGGAAAGGGATGGTGATTGGTGCCTCTGAAGGTACTGAAGTTAAAGCGATTGCCGACGGCCGGGTGATTCTGGCTGACTGGCTGCAAGGCTACGGTCTGGTGGTGGTGGTTGAGCATGGTAAAGGCGACATGAGTCTTTACGGCTATAATCAGAGCGCACTGGTGAGCGTTGGTTCGCAGGTTCGCGCGGGCCAGCCAATTGCACTGGTGGGCAGCAGTGGCGGTCAGGGTCGGCCTTCACTCTATTTCGAAATTCGCCGCCAGGGTCAGGCGGTCAATCCACAGCCGTGGTTGGGAAGATAAGTTTTGTTTCCATTTCGTCGTAACGTTCTTGCATTTGCCGCTCTGTTGGCGCTCTCCTCCCCCGTAATTGCTGGCAAACTTGCCATCGTCATTGATGATTTTGGGTATCGCCCGCACAACGAAAACCAGGTGCTGGCGATGCCTTCCGCTATCTCCGTCGCTGTATTACCCGATTCACCGCACGCCAGAGAGATGGCGACCAAAGCACATAACAGCGGTCACGAAGTGTTGATTCATCTACCGATGGCACCACTGAGTAAACAGCCGCTGGAGAAAAATACGCTACGCCCGGAGATGAGCAGCGACGAAATTGAGCGCATTATTCGTAGTGCGGTCAATAACGTGCCCTATGCCGTGGGGATCAACAACCACATGGGCAGCAAGATGACCTCTAACCTGTTTGGTATGCAGAAAGTGATGCAGGCGCTGGAGCGTTACAATCTTTACTTCCTCGACAGCGTAACCATCGGTAATACCCAGGCGATGCGCGCCGCGCAAGGCACTGGCGTGAAGGTGATCAAACGGAAGGTGTTCCTCGACGATTCGCAAAATGAAGCGGACATCCGTATGCAATTTAATCGCGCAATTGACCTGGCACGTCGCAACGGTTCAACCATTGCCATTGGACATCCTCACCCTTCAACGGTACGCGTGCTACAACAGATGGTTTATAACCTGCCGCCAGACATTACGCTGGTGAAAGCCAGCAGCTTGTTGAATGAACCGCAGGTTGATACGTCTACACCGCCGAAAAACACTGTGCCCGACACACCGCGTAATCCATTCCGTGGCGTGAAGCTGTGCAAACCGAAGAAGCCGATAGAACCTGTTTATGCTAATCGCTTCTTTGAAGTATTAAGCGAAAGCATCAGCCAGAGCACGCTGATCGTTTACTTCCAGCATCAGTGGCAAGGCTGGGGCAAACAGCCCGAATCGGCAAAACTTAACGCTAGCGCAAATTAAAGGCGCTACGCGTAATGCGATGGTGCGACCGCGTTTTGTCGCGCCATTGCCATAAGCGGAAAGACCACAGTAACGCCTGGTAACCCACCTTCACGCTGCGCACATTGGTAATCAGGCGCTTATACATACCGGAAGTAAATATCTCAGCAATCATCCGTTGGCGGGTAATAATATCCGGCTCTTTGCGCACCGCATGGCAAACACGCAATGCTTCGTAAGTTATTTGCTGATGAAATTCCGGATAAATCGTAATTTTGTCGGCATAATTTCGATTTAATTTCTCCAGCAGGCGGGTAATCTTAATATAGTGACGTTGATAATTAAGGTTTTTATTCCCTTGTCTATGCAACCGACTCACTGACGTATTATGCAGATAATATTTATATAATGATTGCTCGGTATATCGCGCACGCAGCGCGTTAAACATAAATTCTGTTGTCCAGACAATATCCTGATGATGTAATCCGGCAATAAATTTAATGTTATTTTTAACAATAACATCGCGGCGATAAACCCCCATCCAGACCACGTGTGTCCAACGGCGGGAAGAAAGTCCCATCCGCAGCCAGTCCGGACCAGTTAATACACCGGTTGAGCGAAGGCGATCGGTAGGGATGGATTGCCAGGTTTCACCCGTTTCACGAAAACACCAATCAGCGTTGCACTGCGCCACGTCGAGGTCGTCCTCTAACGCCATGGTCATCAGCGTTTCGTACATGGTGGGATAGACCTCATCGTCAGCATCGACAAAAGCGACATATTTTCCCGTTGCCACTTCAATCCCACGATTACGCGCCACCGATGCGCCAGAATTCGCCTGATGCAACAAACGAACGTGCGGATAGTTTTCTGCGTAATGCTTTGCTATTTCAACAGAATTATCCGTTGAACCATCGTTAATAATAATGATTTCCAGAGCAGTCCATGTTTGCGTAATTAAAGATTCCATACAAGTGCGGAAATCATCGCCCGCATTATATAACGGAATAATAACACTAAGTTTATTGGTGCTGTTCATCATAAATTACCGACGACCTCTGAAGTTATCCTGACGTTTTACAGGCTTTGTATTAAGAAACTATTAAGCCTGTGAGATATTATTTTTACCGGTGAGAGAGTCACGTCAGGGTAGAGAGATAATGAGAGCAGCTATATAAGAGATCAGCGCAATTACGATATCTTGATTACACTGACAGGATTTTACATATTTAACGGATTATCCTCAGGCAAAAGGGCTGGAATACCAGCCCTTGTTCGTGTTAATCCCAGCTCAGAATAACTTTCCCGGACTGGCCCGAACGCATAGCGTCAAAGCCCTTCTGGAAATCATCGATAGAGAAACGATGGGTAATGATCGGCGAGAGATCGAGGCCAGACTGAATCAGCGCCGCCATCTTGTACCAGGTTTCAAACATCTCACGACCGTAAATACCTTTAATGAACAAGCCTTTAAAGATTACTTTGGTCCAGTCGATAGACATATCGGACGGTGGAATACCCAGCATCGCAATACGACCGCCGTGGTTCATGGTGTCGAGCATGGTACGAAACGCTGGCGGCGCACCGGACATTTCCAGACCGACATCAAAGCCTTCGGTCATGCCCAGTTCTGTCATCACATCATTAAGGTTTTCTTTAGCGACGTTAACCGCACGGGTGATACCCATTTTGCGTGCCAGCTCAAGGCGGTATTCGTTAACATCAGTGATCACCACATTGCGTGCACCAACGTGTTTCGCCACCGCCGCAGCCATAATACCTATCGGACCTGCACCAGAGACCAGCACATCCTCGCCAACCAGATCGAACGACAGCGCGGTATGCACAGCGTTACCGAAGGGATCAAAAATGGAAGCCAGGTCGTCGGAGATATTGTCCGGGATTTTGAAGGCGTTGAACGCCGGAATCACCAGATACTCGGCGAAGCAGCCCGGACGGTTAACACCGACGCCGATCGTGTTGCGGCACAGATGGGTACGACCGCCACGACAGTTGCGACAGTGACCGCAGGTGATATGGCCTTCGCCAGAAACGCGATCGCCAATCTTGAAGCCTTTCACTTCCTGACCAATACCTACCACTTCACCGACATATTCATGGCCCACGACCATCGGCACCGGGATGGTTTTTTGCGACCACTCATCCCAGTTATAGATGTGAACGTCAGTCCCGCAGATGGCTGTTTTACGGATTTTAATCAGCAGATCGTTATGCCCGAGTTCCGGTACAGGAACGTCGGTCATCCAGATGCCCTCTTCCGCTTTCAGTTTGGATAACGCTTTCATCTCACACCCTCAGGCGATAACGCCCAGTTGTTTACCAATACGCGTGAATGCTTCTACTGCACGCGTAATTTGCTCAGGGGTATGCGCCGCAGACATCTGGGTACGAATACGCGCCTGACCTTTAGGAACGACCGGATAGAAGAAACCGGTGACGTAAATGCCCTCTTTTTGCAGCTCACGGGCAAATTTCTGCGCCACTACCGCATCGCCAAGCATGACGGGAATAATGGCGTGATCGGCTCCCGCCAGGGTAAAGCCCGCCGCCGACATTTGCTCACGGAACTGACGCGCGTTCGCCCACAGACGGTCACGCAGCTCGCTACCCGCTTCGACCATCTCCAGTACTTTGATGGATGCGGCGACAATCGCTGGTGCCAGCGAGTTGGAGAACAGGTACGGACGAGAACGCTGGCGCAGCCACTCAACCACTTCTTTGCGCCCCGCGGTATAACCACCAGAAGCCCCGCCCAACGCTTTACCCAACGTACCGGTAATGATGTCTACACGCCCCATCACATCGCAGTATTCATGGGAACCACGACCATTTTCACCGACAAAACCGACCGCGTGGGAGTCGTCTACCATCACCAGGGCATCGTATTTATCTGCCAGATCGCAAACGCCCTTCAGGTTGGCAATCACGCCGTCCATCGAGAACACACCATCGGTGGCAATCAGCACATGACGCGCACCGGCTTCACGCGCTTCTTTCAGACGTGCTTCCAGCTCCTGCATATCGTTGTTGGCATAACGATAGCGTTTGGCTTTACACAGACGCACACCATCAATAATAGACGCGTGGTTCAGTGCGTCGGAGATAATGGCGTCCTCCGCGCTCAGCAGCGTTTCAAACAGGCCGCCGTTAGCATCAAAGCAGGAAGAGTAGAGAATCGCATCTTCCATCCCCAGGAAGGCCGCCAGTTTTTGTTCAAGCTCTTTATGGCTGTCCTGAGTGCCGCAAATAAAACGCACCGAAGCCATGCCGAAACCGTGAGAATCCATTCCCGCCTTTGCCGCCGCAATCAGATCCGGATGATTCGCCAGTCCGAGATAGTTGTTGGCACAAAAGTTAATGACGTGGCTTCCATCAGCCACAGTGATATCTGCTTGCTGCGCAGACGTAATAATGCGCTCTTCTTTAAACAACCCTTCCGCCCGTGCGGTTTCCAGATCGTTGGTTAACTGCTGATAAAATTCTCCACGCATTGCGATTCTCCAGACAGGGCAAATTCCAGCACATATTACCCAAACTTATAGGTCGCGACGAGATGACGCGTTAACACTTCTGCAAAATTCAGGATAAATAACGTCCAGCCCCCTCACTTTTGGTGAATGGCTGAAGCCAACGTCATGTAGTGATATGATAGAAGTATTCGTGTCTGAGATTGTCTCTGACTCCATAATTCGAAGGTTACAGTTATGATCATCGTTACCGGCGGCGCGGGCTTTATCGGAAGCAACATCGTTAAAGCCCTGAATGATAAAGGCATCACCGATATTCTGGTGGTGGACAACCTGAAAGACGGCACCAAGTTTGTGAACCTGGTGGATCTGGATATCGCGGACTATATGGATAAGGAAGACTTCCTGATCCAGATTATGGCTGGCGAAGAGTTCGGCGATGTCGAAGCGATTTTCCACGAAGGCGCGTGCTCTTCCACCACCGAGTGGGACGGCAAGTATATGATGGATAACAACTATCAATACTCCAAAGAGCTGCTGCACTACTGTCTGGAGCGCGAAATCCCGTTCCTGTATGCCTCTTCCGCAGCCACTTACGGTGGACGCACCTCCGACTTTATTGAATCCCGCGAATATGAAAAACCGTTGAATGTCTACGGTTACTCAAAATTCCTGTTTGATGAATATGTTCGCCAAATCCTGCCTGAAGCGAACTCACAGATTGTTGGCTTCCGTTATTTCAACGTTTATGGACCGCGTGAAGGCCATAAAGGCAGCATGGCGAGCGTCGCTTTCCATCTCAACACCCAGCTTAATAACGGTGAATCACCGAAGCTGTTCGAAGGTAGCGAGAACTTTAAACGTGACTTCGTCTATGTGGGCGACGTGGCAGATGTAAACCTGTGGTTCCTGGAAAATGGCGTTTCCGGCATCTTCAACCTCGGCACCGGTCGTGCGGAATCCTTCCAGGCAGTAGCAGATGCTACGCTTGCTTATCACAAGAAAGGCCAAATCGAATACATTCCGTTCCCGGATAAACTGAAAGGCCGCTACCAGGCGTTCACTCAGGCAGATCTGACGAATCTGCGCGCGGCGGGTTACGATAAACCGTTCAAAACCGTTGCCGAAGGCGTAACGGAATACATGGCCTGGCTGAATCGTGACGCATAAGAGCTCTGCATGAAAATACTGGTGATCGGCCCGTCTTGGGTTGGCGACATGATGATGTCGCAAAGTCTCTATCGCACGCTCCAGGCGCGCTATCCCCAGGCGATAATCGACGTGATGGCACCGGCATGGTGCCGTCCATTATTATCGCGGATGCCGGAAGTTAACGAAGCGATCCCTATGCCTCTCGGTCACGGAGCGCTGGAAATCGGCGAACGCCGCAAACTGGGTCATAGTCTGCGTGAAAAGCGCTACGACCGCGCCTACGTCTTACCTAACTCCTTCAAATCCGCATTAGTGCCTTTCTTCGCAGGTATTCCTCATCGCACCGGCTGGCGCGGCGAGATGCGCTACGGTTTACTCAACGATGTACGCGTGCTCGATAAAGAAGCCTGGCCGCTAATGGTGGAACGCTATGTCGCGCTGGCCTATGACAAAGGTATTATGCGTACCGCACAAGATCTGCCGCAGCCATTGTTATGGCCGCAGTTGCAGGTGAGCGAAGGTGAAAAATCATATACCTGTAATCAATTTTCGCTTTCATCAGAACGTCCGATGATTGGTTTTTGCCCGGGTGCGGAGTTTGGTCCGGCAAAACGCTGGCCACACTACCACTATGCGGAGCTGGCAAAGCAGCTGATTGATGAAGGTTATCAGGTGGTTCTGTTTGGCTCGGCGAAAGATCATGAGGCGGGCAATGAGATTCTTGCCGCTTTGAATACAGAGCAGCAGGCATGGTGTCGGAATCTGGCGGGAGAAACACAGCTTGATCAAGCGGTTATCCTGATTGCAGCCTGTAAAGCCATTGTTACTAACGATTCTGGTCTGATGCACGTTGCGGCGGCGCTCAATCGTCCGCTGGTTGCCCTGTATGGACCAAGCAGCCCGGACTTCACACCACCGCTATCCCATAAAGCACGCGTGATCCGCCTGATTACCGGCTATCACAAAGTGCGTAAAGGTGACGCTGCGGAGGGTTATCACCAGAGCTTGATCGACATTACTCCCCAGCGCGTACTGGAAGAACTCAACGCGCTATTGTTACAAGAGGAAGCCTGACGGATGCGGGTTCTGATCGTTAAAACATCGTCGATGGGCGATGTTCTCCACACGCTGCCCGCACTCACTGATGCCCAGCAGGCAATCCCAGGGATTAAGTTTGACTGGGTGGTGGAAGAAGGGTTCGCACAGATTCCTTCCTGGCACGCTGCCGTTGAGCGAGTTATTCCTGTGGCAATACGTCGCTGGCGTAAAGCCTGGTTCTCGGCTCCCATAAAAGCTGAACGCAAAGCGTTTCGTGAAGCGCTACAAGCAAAGAACTATGACGCAGTTATCGACGCCCAGGGGCTGGTAAAAAGCGCGGCGCTGGTGACGCGTCTGGCGCATGGCGTAAAGCATGGAATGGACTGGCAAACCGCTCGCGAACCGTTAGCCAGCCTGTTTTACAATCGTAAACATCATATTGCAAAACAGCAGCACGCCGTAGAACGCACCCGCGAACTGTTTGCCAAAAGTCTGGGCTATAGCAAACCACAAACCCAGGGCGATTATGCTATCGCACAGCATTTCCTGACGAACCTGCCTACAGATGCTGGCGAATATGCCGTATTTCTTCATGCAACAACCCGAGATGATAAACACTGGCCGGAAGAACACTGGCGAGAATTGATTGGTTTACTGGCTGATTCAGGAATACGGATTAAACTTCCGTGGGGCGCGCCGCATGAGGAAGAACGGGCGAAACGACTGGCGGAAGGATTTGCTTATGTTGAAGTATTGCCGAAGATGAGTCTGGAAGGCGTTGCCCGCGTACTGGCCGGGGCTAAATTTATAGTGTCGGTGGATACGGGGTTAAGCCATTTAACGGCGGCACTGGATAGACCCAATATCACGGTTTATGGACCTACCGATCCGGGATTAATTGGTGGGTATGGGAAGAATCAGATGGTTTGTAGGGCTCCGGGGAATGAGTTGTCTCAATTGACAGCAAATGCTGTTAAGCAATTCATTGAAGAAAACGCTGAAAAAGCTGCCATGATTTAAATTACAACTCTTTAATAGATAATTTTGAAATAAAATCAGCTTCCTTGCTGATTTTATTTCACATATTCATTACTTATCTAATAAACATTGGTCCGATTGTACTTTAAAATAAGCACAAAGCAATATTATGGTGACAAACACAGCAGTCGGAACCGGTTTAGAAAAGAGTATTACATCACTTAGGCCTACTACCAGTAGTGAAAAAAGCAAGATTAAAATATAAGGTTCTTTAGCAGTTCTTAAGGCATATATGAATATTGCTGAAAAGGCTAAAATTGTTAATGCTACTCCAGGAATACCACGCGTTGATAACGTATCTATGAGATCGTTATGCAAATGAGAATCTACAAAGGGTAAAGCACCACTTAATCTAGGCTCTTTCTCTTCTAGTTCATGTATTTTTTCCGCACGTTTTTCCAGTGATTGTCCTATTGGAGAATATGTTTTTAAACCAACTTCATACATTGCCAGACGGGCACCGACTGAAGTTCTGGTGTTATCATGCGAATAATTAACTAAATCCCTATTTAAGTCATTCATTCTCGTAAGTAATGTATCTTTAAAAGAAAATACACCTGCTAATAATGCAATCGCAATAAAACAATATAACTTATAATTAATTCGCTTATTAATATAACTATCCATTACGATTAATAGTAACGCAAAGAATGGAAACACTAATATGGCTGCACGCGTTTCAGTTACTATAACAGCACATAAGCTAAGCATGAAGTTAATTGTATATAATGTTGTTTTATGTCTAAAGTCGGATTTTAAAATGAGAATTGATGCCAGTAAAGAAGGGAAAAGGATGATGTAGCCTGCTGTTGTAGCGTGGGAAGCTGATAATGCAACACGGTCGACGTTTAAATAGAAATGTTGCCACATGGCATGCGCAAAAAAAAGTAACTGCGTTGCCAAGGATGCGAACAGAATTAGTTTCCCAAATTTTATTTTGGTTCTCATCTCATCTTTAGCAAAAAGAACTAAGAAAATAAAAGCACTACACAAGGCAATTTTTCCAGTTTCCATTGGGCCACGATATGCATTGGTATAAACCGAGCCTGAAACTTTATAATGTGAATACCAGATGATATTAACGATACCCAAAAGACATAATGAGATGAAAATTAACAAAGTAGGATTATTAGTTATTGTTTTTTTTGGTGTCGCTAGAAAATATAATGCAGATATAATTCCAGCTGCATGAAGAAACTTTGTTGCAACATCATCCCACAAAGACAAAGTCATTAAAGACAACATACATAATATGAGAATTAAAGACTTGACACCAGAGTTAATTTCATTCCAACAAAACGACATATAATTTCAACCTATGCTACGAGGATGGGTTATTTAATGCAAGACCTAACGTTTATTCTTTTTTCTATTTACCAGTCTTACCATCCTCCAGAGAATATAGTTTTTTGATGCTAATATCTTTGCTCGCCTCTTATCTCTCTTGCCAAGAAGATTACAATCTTTCAATTCTTTTTCATTGCTTTCAACTAATTGATTTAATAATTCAAAATCGCCATTAAGTAGAACATTCCATAAATAACGAGTTTTATGATAAGTTCTATTTTTACTCAATAATGTATGAATTTCTTCTTTCCGGTTACCTTTGTATAACTGCATCACAGAAGAGTAGATTCTTTCGTGCGCAAATGACTCATGTCGATAATGAGTGATGGTTCTACATGAGTTCATTAAGGAATTTTCTCTATAGTTATGCTTATACATATAATATGGAACCGCATACATATCGCATGTAATTAGCAGTCGATAGATAAAATCCAGATCTTCTCCTAGTCGTAAATCTTCATCAAAAAAAAGATTATTATCTTCCAGGAGTTGTTTTCTTATAAACAAGCATCCTATATGGAATCTGACCTTTTTATAAAAAAAATCGAAAAGTAAAGACCCTTCATTAAAATCTGTATTTATAGGTGAGTAAGTAACACCATTTTTTATATGATGGCCATAAAGCCCACAATAAATCGCATCCCCTCCCGTCTCATGTTGTCTGGAATACATCTTCAGCAGATAGTTAGGATCTATCTCATCATCATCATCCATAAAACATATAAACTGTCCTTGCGCCTTGCGGATACCTGTATTCCTGGCAGACGAAACACCGCCATTTTCTTTATTGATAATAATTAATCGAGAGTGGGTTAACCCATACTCTCTCAAAACACTTGATGTGTTATCTTTAGAACCATCATTAACAATAACAATTTCAAAATTTGGGTAAGTTTGTTTTTCTAATTTCGTTAGAGTTTCAGTAATGTAATCAGATGAATTATACGTCGGTATTATTATGGATACTAAAGGGTAATCATTGCTCATCGTGTTCTCTTGCCTGAACTAATAAAATATTATAGTACTCATCCTTAATTATTATTGTAACTCAGACATCCATGATTTTTATTATTGCCCAAATAGTTTTCTTTTATACTTATTTAATTTGAATTTAATGAAGTAAATAAAAGCGTTAAACGTATCACCATTTTTCTTTGCATGTTGGTATTTCACTTGATACTGCTTTTCATTCGTGGCTGGAATAAACGCCACATCATTCCAGCAAGAAACCTGATAAGCCTCATTAAAATACTTCTGGCAGGGATAATTCGTCCAGTCGTTCCAGGGCTTCGTTACGCCAACATAATGAATCAGCTTAGTATCATCGGTAATGGTCTTTTTATAATCTTCATCGCTTTTATTTTTTAACTCATAGTCAATGCCATAAAAGCAATCATAATCGCCGCTAATAAAAATACAATGACTAAAGAACAGAATATTTAAAATATCCTGATCAAGGCATTTATATTTCGTGTGCTGCGGGTCACTTGCCAGCATAGCAATGGCTTTATTCATAAAATCATTTTTCGCCCATGCTTCAAGCTGCAGATATACTACACCGGCGTTGAAATAATTCCCTGGAAGTCCCTCTATAGCCAGACGCTTCGCAGGTTTTTCCTGCATAAAAGGCACATCTTTAATAACAGCCGCGAACTTATCGCCATCAAAATTAATATCAAGCAATCCAGCTAATGAGCCTTTACATATGACATCAGCATCGATATATAACAGATTTTCAATAGTTTCACTCAGATACTGGAACGCAACTAAACGGAAGAATGTTGCATAAGACCACTGTTTCAGGCTGGGGAAGATATCAATAAAGGCACTGGATACTTTATAAATTCTTACTTCAACGTTAGCATTTTTGCTGGTAAAAGCATTAACACGTTGTAGATAATCTTCATCAATGTAGTCAGTAAAGAGATGAAACTTAACCGCAAGGTCCGGGTTATGCATAACAACTGATTGCATAGATACTGCCGCACCAAATAAAAAGTTGCGGTCAATACCGTAAGCGATATTTAACACACGATCGGTGTTAGCAATTTCCCCAGAGACAGCGACTTCAGTAATACTCTCAGCTAATAAATCCATGTTGGTTCCGTTTTGACTGTGTGGTTTACGCTTTGCCTTTTAATTTTTTAATAAATTTGCGTAGTTTGGTTCTGTAGATTACTGAATAGTAGCCATAATCTTTTATTTCGTTGGCAATACCCAGGTGACGTTCCATGGCCAGACGATCACGGGCTTTCCGCTCTGCCGTACAGCTTTTACCGGAGAGGTCAATTATCCTGACACCATCTTTACTAACGATAAAGTTACCCCGGTGTGGGTCGCCCGATAGCATATTTAAGGCATGCAATTTTTCCATTGAAGCCTTAATTTCTGCTTTAACATCTTCTGGAATAATCGGCATATCATTGAGCTCTACGCCCTCGACATACTCGATAAGCATGATAAAAACACTGGCATAGTTGAAAATTTTACGCTCAGCCAGAAAATAAAAATCATTAGGAAAAGTAAGACCTGCACTTCTGACACGATCGGTTTCAACGATCAAATTCTGATAGTAGTCACCTTTTACAAAAGATTTTAAAAAACGTTCATTCCTTTTCGTTTTCGGGGCAAAGACTTTAAAAACATAGCGACCATATTTCGTATCAATCAACGATACTTTGGTATCATCAATATTACGTAATACTTTTACTGTTTTAAAATTATAGGCCAGTATTTCATCAAAGATTTCTTTATATTTATTATCGTTATCTTTGTAATAAAATGAGAAGCCGCGATAGCGTATACTTGTAATCATAAGAGTAATTTATTTCTTAAGCTTGTACTTAATTAATGAAGTTATACCTTTAATATACTCACCATGGGCAAACAGATGCTTATATTGTTTCTGCATTTCTGCAACAGTCCGCGCCTCTTTAAGAGGATATTTCTTCCAGGGAGATTGTTCACGCGCGATATTAAAGTATGATGCAGACGGATATCCAGCCCAGCTATGCCATGGTTTAGTTATCCCTGTATAGTGAATCAATACTGTTTTATCGGTAATGGTTTGCTGATACTTTCGATGACTACGATCATGAAGTTCGTTTTTCAGGGTATAAATAGTATCAAAATCCTTCGCGAGGTAGATATTATTCATATTAAATGCGATATTCAACGCATCCTGATCTAAATATTTAAGAGAGCCATATTTAGTTTCCCCTCGTAAAAGCGTGAGTAAATACGGTGTCAAATTTGCTTCATGCCATTTTTTAAGATTGACATAGATAACGCCTGCATTGAAATAACGTCCATTCATTTCGGGAATGTTAAGACGTTTTGCACATGCCGCCTGAGTACTATCATTGTCAGGAATAACCGCAGCAAACTCATCTTTAAATATAATTTTTGTGAGAGGTTTCAGACTTCCTTTACAAACGACATCGGCATCCAGATACAGCAGTGTGGAAATACTTTCACTCAGATATTCAAAGGACAATACCCTGAAGTATGTCGCGTACGACCAAAACTGTGACGTCGGCAGATCAGCAAAGTATTTTGGGTCAATTAAATATACAATAATTGAGGTATTAAATTGTTTTGCTGTTTCATTAAATGACTTTAAATAATCATCATCCACATAATCAGTGAAAACATGAAAGACAAAATTAATATCTGAATTATTAATCAAAACGGAAGAAATTGAAACGCCAGCACCATACAAAAAATTCTTATCGATACCGTAGGAAACATTTAGCTCTGGGGCGTTTTCTTTTTTATTATCTGCTAAATACGAAAACCGTTCTTTTATAAATTCATTCATTTAACTTTTCTCAATATCATTTTATTATCTTTAAATAAAAATAATAAATATAATTCATTATCCCGTTAATTGGTTTGTTTTGTTTAAAATTATGCTTAGCGCAATAACGAGCATAATTTGAGTTAACTGGCCGCATTAACGGTTCATTTTTCCAGGGCGATGCTTCTTTGGCTTTGATAAAAGGTTGCGCACTTGGATAACCGGCCCAGTAATGCCAGGGTTTTGTCGGGCCGACATAATGAATTAATACGGTTTCATCATTAATTGGACAAACAAATGATTTTTTTAATTCATAATTTAAACTAAATTGCGTATTGTATTTAGCATCAATGAATTTAACTTTCCCTAACAGGATAAGATTAAGGATATCTTGATCCATATAGGTTAAACGGGAAACGATGGCTTTATCAGCAAGCATCGACATCGCTTTAGCAGAAACGGACTCCTGCGCCCACGCTAGTGTATTAATTAACAGGACACCTGAATTAAAGTAACCCTTTTCAAGTTCATTACACTGCAGACTTTGACCCCGTAACGACCACCAGTTAGCATCGCGTTCAGTAACAACAGCAGCAACGTTATTGGCAAGATCCATTGTTATCAGCGGCTTTAAGTTTCCCTGACAGGCGATATCAGCATCCAGGTACAGGATCTTATCTTGTTGATCAATAAAGTAATCTGCAATTACAAAACGGAAATACATGGCAATAGACCAATTTTTGGTCGTCGGTAATGCCTTAAGCCGTTCACAATTCACCAGATGGATCTGGATACAGGTATGATAGCTTTTCGCTAATTGGGATAAACGCTGGATATCGGCTTCAGGGATATCATCAATAAAAACGTGGAAGACAAAACTCACGTCGTTGTTATGTAACAAAACTGACGTGATTGAAACACCACAACCAAAAAGAAAGTTCTGATCAATGCCATAAGCAACATGGAATGATGATGCCACTGACGCCTCTGGGCTTTCATCGAAGATGATTGTCTTATTGATCATCTCTTGTGGATTAAAATAGTGGGCACTCATATTTCTCTCCGGAAATTACAACGATTTTCGAATCGTTCTTTCCCTGATTTTTGTGGCTTTTTCTTCTGCTTGCGACAGCAGCCCTTGTTCCTGCTTGATAATGTCTTTAAGCGGGGCGACAAAATACACTTTCATAAACCGCCAGATATCCCGCTGAGTCAGGCCAATATTCATCGAAGAAAAATAAAGTCCAATAAGATCTTTATCCCGCCAACGACGCGGTACTTTTGCACGTATCTGCGCCCGGTGCAGGTCAATTACTGAAATTTTTAACACCTCTTCCTTACCGGAAAAAGGCAAGTGCAGCAGGAAATGACAGATATAACAGTCACGGTGGTTAATGCCCGCAGCATGCATATCGCGCACCATCGTCGCGACACGCTTAATAAGCATACGCTTTACGCGAACATCTGGTGGGTTGGTCGCCCAGTCAGCACAGTAATCTTCCAGACTGATGGTTGGTGTCAGATCTTCGGTAATAATAAACGAGGTTCTGGTCAGCGGATTAATGCCTTTTTCGCCGAATGCCACCCCATACATAGTATCAACGCCGACATCCCGCAGTCGATGAATCGCATTCCATTCGCGGTCTGCGCCTAATACTGGCATCCGCAATGAGAGTAAATTTTTGATTATCTCTTTCAGGGTCGTGCCGCGATGCCATTTGAGAAAATAGCTTTTGCCCGCCATTTCAAAGCGCAGAGTGCGGCGAGTTTCCAGTTCACGAAATACCTCACCCTGCAAGGTTTTAACTTCCTCAAAAGGATCTTTACCGCGCCATAACGTGGCAAACGGCTCTTTAAGTTCAACCATCCAGACCACCCGTTATGATGTCCGCCGCTTTCTCTGGCAGACTGTATAAATCTTGTGTATCAGCATAATGTCGCGCATTTTCCGCCCATGCCTGGCGCAATGAAGATTGCGTTAACGCTTTGCGTAAAATCTCATTCAATGTTTCCTGGCGGAATGGCTCAGCAATAGCCTCGCCGCAATTGGCGTCGACAATATAATGCGCATAGCCACAAACGGCTGTTGTTAGTACCGGTAATCCTGCAGTTATCGCTTCCAGCAGTACAATTCCCGCGGCTTCCTGGTAGGCAGGATGAAGTAATAAATCCGCCGCTGCCATTAATTCCGAGACATCGTTGCGCCCCGAGAAGAAGTGAACATTACTGCGCACGCCGCGTTTTTCTGCCAGCGCCTCAAATTTTCGCGGTTTATCCTGCCCAACAACATATAGTAATGTGTTGTGGCGCAGCGAATCCGGTAACGAAGCAAGTGCTTCAATGGAACGATCGACACCTTTACGCGTGAAGTCTGAACCAACCTGCAACAATAAATATTGTTGTTCGGTTATTCCATTCTTCTTACGGAAGATTTCACGGCTATTGGCTGGCTGCTGGCTATATTTACGATCAGGATAAATCCCCGGAGGCAGAATATGAAAACGCTCCGCTTCAGTCTGATAATGTTTCTGGAAATCGGCGATTTGCTTATCTGTCAGCATCAGCAGCTGTGTCGGCTTGCCCTGTTCGAAGGTTGCCCGCTCAAAGGCGGCATAATGGCGATAACGTGACGTCAGGCGATAGAAAAAGCCTTTTTCCTGCGCTACTTTCTCGGCATAGCAAACATCAGCGGCATAATAAACGTCCAGCCCCGGCATTTTGTTGAATCCAACGACTTTATCGACGGGATGTTCGCGTAAATGTTTTTGCACCCAGGCAAAATACTCCGCATTGCGCCCGTGATTGGTATGCGATTTAACCGGCACTTTGATCAGTTCAAATACATCAGGGCATTCGCCTTCCCACGACTGGGTATAAACCCGAACATGATGACCTCGGGCGGCGACTGTCTGAGCAATACGCATAAAATCGCGCTGCAAACCGCCAAAGGGAAAATATTTATATAAACAAAAAGCAACGATCATAACGACGTACCTGTCGTGGAGGAGGGCAGTAATTTATCGACAGCAGCAATGACATCTGCCGCCGGAATAACCGAAAGATACATCTCATTTCGGTCACGCTGATCGCGCGTTGGCATTTCCCGGTAATCTCCCGCCCAGAATTGAATCATGTTATTTGACCAGGGACGCCAGAAAATATGGTCTGTCGCACCAAACAGCGATATCAGCGGCGTATTAACTGCAGCGGCAATATGCGCCGGTGCGGAATCAACGCCAATAAACAGCTGGGCATGATCGATTAACGCACCAAGTTCCGGGAAGGTCACCTTTCCGGCCAGCGCCGTTACTGGTAGCGTCTGGCATCCCTGGGCAATTTCATTGACGCAGGCCAGATCGTCTTTATCTGGGCCGGACGTCAGAACGACTTCATAACCACGAGCATGTAAGGCATCAATCACAGCGGAAAACTTGGCGTTGTCCCAGCATTTGAAGATTTGCCGCGCCGTAGGTTGGATAACCACATAATTTTGTCCAACACCTGCATGATCAAGTTCGCGACGCATACGTTTCCAGCTTGCAGGCGGGTAACTCATGGTTGTCTGCTTCACCAACGATTCAAGTCCCAATGGCGTCAGCACGGATAAGTTACTTTCCACCACATTTCCACCCTGCAACGGCACCAAATGAGTGAAACTATTACGCCAAAAAGCAGACTGCCGATGATGATAATCCTGGGAAATTTTCACACGGGCATTTAATAAACGAACCAGTATAGCAATCATCCATTGATCGGTAAGATTAACGATAAGGTCATACTTATTGGCACGTAATACCTTGATGAGATGAAAAAAGTTGGCAATTTTTTCTGAGGCTTTTGCTTTTTTATTTTTTATGCCGTAGAGCGCGTTAATCTCTGGATTTTCAGACAGGATCGGGATGGTGTCCTGATAAAGCAGCACATCGATTTTTGCGTCAGGGTAATTTTTTTTCAGCGAACTAATGACGGGAGTAGTTAATAACATATCCCCATGAAAACGCATCTTAATGAGCAAAATTCTTCGAAATGGCTTATCCACAAGTAACTCTTTTTGTTGAGATTATCCGATTAAGGTGAAGCAGAAAAAGCA
This sequence comes from Escherichia coli DSM 30083 = JCM 1649 = ATCC 11775, assembly GCF_003697165.2. Classification (GTDB taxonomy): domain Bacteria; phylum Pseudomonadota; class Gammaproteobacteria; order Enterobacterales; family Enterobacteriaceae; genus Escherichia; species Escherichia coli. Next base: position 78,591 of record NZ_CP033092.2, on the reverse strand, counting down.
CGCTACCGCCCCAGGCTCAACAGCTACCTGAATACTGATACCGCACTGATATTGACGCGCTAGTGTATCACTTCTTTCGCGGCAATCCGACTCGAATGATTTTTAAGCACATTGTTGATTTTCAATAAAGAAATCAATCAAATAAAATCATTAGCAACCATATTCTTTTACTGTTGCTCTGCGATTCCTTCCTGCACGTACTGCAGAAATCAATGAATCGCATAAAAATACAAAAAAAGTATAGATGTTCAGCAAGAATTGGCGGGTAAATTGCTATTTAAGTCAAAAACGGGAAAAGTAATGGTAAAGCCACAGCTAAATACATAGAATCCCCAGCACATCCATAAGTCAGCTATTTACTATGCTCGAATTGCTTTACACCGCCCTTTTCTACCTTATTCAGCCGCTGATCTGGATACGGCTCTGGGTGCGCGGACGTAAGGCTCCGGCCTATCGAAAACGCTGGGGTGAACGTTACGGTTTTTACCGCCATCCGCTAAAACCAGGCGGCATTATGCTGCACTCCGTCTCCGTCGGTGAAACTCTGGCGGCGATCCCGTTGGTGCGCGCACTGCGTCATCGTTATCCTGATTTACCGATTACCGTAACAACCATGACTCCAACCGGTTCGGAGCGCGTACAATCGGCTTTCGGGAAGGATGTTCAGCACGTTTATCTGCCGTATGACCTGCCCGATGCACTCAACCGTTTCCTGAATAAAGTCGACCCTAAACTGGTGTTGATTATGGAAACCGAACTATGGCCTAACCTGATTGCGGCGCTACATAAACGTAAAATTCCGCTGGTGATCGCTAACGCGCGACTCTCTGCCCGCTCGGCCGCAGGTTATGCCAAACTGGGTAAATTCGTCCGCCGCTTGCTGCGTCGTATTACGCTGATTGCCGCCCAAAATGAAGAAGATGGTGCACGTTTTGTGGCGCTGGGCGCAAAAAATAATCAGGTGACCGTTACCGGTAGCCTGAAATTCGATATTTCTGTAACGCCGCAGTTGGCTGCTAAAGCCGTGACGCTGCGCCGCCAGTGGGCACCACACCGCCCGGTATGGATTGCCACCAGCACTCATGAAGGCGAAGAGAGTGTGGTGATCGCCGCACATCAGGCATTGTTACAGCAATTCCCGAATTTATTGCTCATCCTGGTACCCCGTCATCCAGAACGCTTCCCGGATGCGATTAACCTTGTCCGCCAGGCTGGACTAAGCTATATCACACGATCTTCAGGGGAAGTCCCCTCCACCAGCACGCAGGTTGTGGTTGGCGATACGATGGGCGAGTTGATGTTACTGTACGGCATTGCCGATCTCGCCTTTGTTGGCGGTTCACTGGTTGAACGTGGTGGGCATAATCCGCTGGAAGCGGCCGCACACGCTATTCCGGTATTGATGGGGCCGCATACGTTTAACTTTAAAGACATTTGCGCGCGGCTGGAGCAGGCAAGCGGGCTGATTACCGTTACCGATGCCACTACGCTTGCAAAAGAGGTTTCCTCTTTACTCACCGACGCCGATTACCGTAGTTTCTATGGCCGTCATGCCGTTGAAGTGCTGTATCAAAACCAGGGCGCGCTACAGCGTCTGCTTCAACTGCTGGAACCTTACCTGCCACCGAAAACGCATTGAGGTTGTTATGCAAAAACGGGCGATTTATCCGGGTACTTTCGATCCCATTACCAATGGTCATATCGATATCGTGACGCGCGCCACGCAGATGTTCGATCACGTTATTCTGGCGATTGCCGCTAGTCCCAGTAAAAAACCGATGTTTACCCTTGAAGAGCGTGTGGAACTGGCACAGCAGGCAACCGCACATCTGGGGAACGTGGAAGTGGTCGGGTTTAGTGATTTGATGGCGAACTTCGCCCGTAATCAACACGCTACGGTGCTGATTCGTGGCCTGCGTGCGGTGGCGGATTTTGAATATGAAATGCAGCTGGCGCATATGAATCGCCACTTAATGCCGGAGCTGGAAAGTGTGTTTCTGATGCCGTCGAAAGAGTGGTCGTTTATCTCTTCATCGTTGGTGAAAGAGGTGGCGCGCCATCAGGGCGATGTCACCCATTTCCTGCCGGAGAATGTCCATCAGGCGCTGATGGCGAAGTTAGCGTAGAGTTTATGCCGGATGGTATGCCATCCGGCGCGCATCAATTACTTCTGGCACTGCCGACAATAAAACGTTGCCCGCTGCGCATGTTTAGTCGCCACAATCGGCGTACCGCACACCCGACACGGCTCACCTTTTCGCCCGTAAACCTGCAATTCCTGAGCGAAATAGCCCGGTTTACCATCACTTTGCAGAAAATCTTTCAGCGTTGTACCGCCCTGCTCAATCGAACGCAGCAACACCGCTTTAATCACCCGAGCTAACAATTCACACTCCGCCAGCGACAGTGATGACGCCAGCCGATCCGGATGGATCCCCGCCGCAAACAGCGATTCGCTGGCATAGATATTCCCTACGCCTACCACCAGCTTGTTATCCATCAGCCACGGTTTAATCGCCGTTTTTTTCTTCGCGCACTTCTGATGCAGGTACTCACCGTTGAAATCGTCACTAAGCGGCTCCGGTCCAAGATGGGCCAGCACGTTGTGCCCTTCCAGCTCTTTGGTCCATAGCCAGGCACCAAAGCGGCGCGGATCGGTGTAGCGCAGCACTTTGCCGTTGCTCATCACCAAATCCACATGGTCATGCTTTTCAGGGGGAAGTTCTTCTGGAAGGATGCGCAGGCTGCCAGACATCCCCAAATGAATGATAATCCAGCCCTCAGGCAGCTCCAGCAGCAGATATTTAGCCCGGCGCTGCACGCTAAGCACTGGTTGGTCGCTTAAACGGTAGATCTCTTCTGAAACCGGCCAGCGCAAGCGTCCGTTGCGCACCACCGCATGAAGAATGGTTGCACCAACGAGATGCGGTTCTATGCCGCGACGGCTGGTTTCAACTTCGGGTAATTCAGGCATAGCATCTCCAGGAATGAACAGATGCAGTCAATATGGGGGCAAGCAGATAACAAAAAACCCCGCCGGGGCGAGGTTTTTTGTTACATCAAAGCGAGAATTATTTGATTTTCGCTTCTTTGTAGATCACGTGCTGGCGAACAACTGGATCGAATTTTTTCAGTTCCAGTTTTTCCGGCTTAGTACGTTTGTTCTTCGTAGTGGTATAGAAGTGACCAGTACCAGCAGAAGAAACCAGCTTGATTTTCTCACGAATACCTTTAGCCATGATTTATTTCCTCTAAGTACTTAGTACTTTTCGCCACGGGCACGCAGTTCAGCCAGAACTGTATCGATGCCTTTTTTATCGATTACACGCATACCTTTAGCAGATACGCGCAGGGTGACAAAACGCTTCTCGCTCTCAACCCAGAAACGGTGAGAGTGCAGATTCGGCAGGAAACGGCGTTTAGTCGCGTTCAGTGCGTGGGAACGGTTGTTACCGGTCACCGGACGCTTGCCAGTAACTTGGCAGACTCGGGACATGTCTATTCTCCAAAAATCAAATTAGCTCGAGCTTCGTATGGGGTATTGGCGCCTCGTCAGGCTTTACAGCCCGGTCATCGCAGTTCTATGTGAACTCTCGATTGCCAGGCCCAAATGCCAAACCCGAGATTCTCAAAGGTGGCGTAGTATACGCTGACTCAGCGATGTGCTCAAGTCCCGAACAGACAAAGATCCCGAAGGATCGCGCATAGCGGGTTAAATCCAGCCGCGTTCGGCAAAAGAAACATACTCTCCACGCCCAATCACGATATGGTCGAGCACGCGTAAATCCATGAACTGACAACTCTTTATTATCCGTTCAGTAATGAGTTTATCCGCTTTACTGGGTTCAGCACAACCCGAAGGGTGATTATGCGCAAGGATCAGCGCCGAGGCGTTTATTTTTATCGCTTCGCGGATAATTTCCCGAGGATGGACTTCAACATGGTTTAGCGTGCCGGAAAAAAGACGGCTATGCGTTATAACCCGGTGTTGGGAGTCGAGAAAGATCACCATAAAGATCTCCCGCTCCTCGCCCGTGAGCTGGCTTTGTAAAAATTCCCTCGTCATCTCCGGGCTGAGTAAAGGGCTTTCTTCACGCATCCGTACGTTGTAGTAACGCCGCGCCAGTTCGGCAATCCCCTTTAACTGGGCGAATTTCGCCACGCCAATTCCATGAACGCCACTAAATTGCTCATATTCAGAGGTTAACAAGCCATAAAGAGAGCCGAAATTCTCCAGCATCTCTTTTGCCAGGGTTAATACATCTTTACCGCGCGTTCCGGTACGCAGAAATAGCGCCAACAGCTCGACATCCGTTAAGGCGCTAATACCAAACTTCAGCATTTTTTCGCGCGGCATCAACAGCTGTGCATTGTTTTTCACCTTCACCTCCTTTGTGGTGCTCGCATCCTGTCATAGCCGTTCCTTTAAATCGACGGCCAGTTTTCAATCCTGGAAAGCGCCTCGCAAAGTGAATCTCAGGTGAAGGCACGACAACAAAAGTATTGTGATAAAATCGCCAACTTCTGGTGTCACCCAACAGGAAAAATCATCATGAGCCTGGCCGGTAAAAAAATCGTTCTCGGCGTTAGCGGCGGTATTGCTGCCTATAAAACCCCTGAACTGGTGCGTCGTTTGCGCGATCGCGGGGCCGATGTCCGCGTAGCCATGACCGAAGCGGCAAAAGCCTTTATCACCCCACTTAGCTTGCAGGCGGTTTCTGGTTATCCCGTTTCCGACAGTCTGCTGGACCCGGCAGCCGAAGCCGCTATGGGCCATATTGAGCTGGGAAAATGGGCTGATTTAGTGATTCTCGCCCCTGCCACGGCAGATTTAATTGCCCGTGTTGCAGCCGGAATGGCGAATGACCTGGTATCGACGATTTGTCTGGCTACACCTGCGCCTGTAGCCGTGCTCCCCGCCATGAACCAGCAGATGTACCGTGCCGCCGCCACCCAGCATAATTTAGAGGTGCTTGCCTCGCGTGGTTTGCTCATCTGGGGGCCAGACAGCGGCAGTCAGGCTTGTGGTGATATCGGCCCAGGGCGAATGCTCGATCCGTTAACCATTGTGGATATGGCGGTAGCGCATTTTTCGCCCGTCAACGACCTGAAACATCTGAACATTATGATTACCGCCGGTCCGACGCGTGAACCGCTCGATCCCGTGCGTTATATCTCTAATCACAGCTCCGGCAAGATGGGTTTTGCTATCGCCGCCGCCGCAGCCCGTCGTGGTGCGAACGTCACGCTGGTATCAGGTCCGGTTTCATTACCGACGCCACCGTTTGTTAACCGTGTTGATGTGATGACCGCGCTGGAAATGGAAGCCGCCGTGAATGCTTCAGTACAGCAGCAAAATATTTTTATCGGTTGCGCCGCCGTGGCGGATTATCGCGCAGCTACCGTGGCCCCAGAAAAAATCAAAAAGCAGGCCACGCAGGGTGATGAATTAACAATAAAAATGGTTAAAAACCCCGATATCGTCGCAGGCGTTGCCGCACTAAAAGACCATCGACCCTACGTCGTTGGATTTGCCGCCGAAACAAATAATGTGGAAGAATACGCCCGGCAAAAACGTATCCGTAAAAACCTTGATCTGATCTGCGCGAACGATGTTTCCCAGCCAACTCAAGGATTTAACAGCGACAACAACGCATTACACCTTTTCTGGCAGGACGGAGATAAAGTCTTACCGCTTGAGCGCAAAGAGCTCCTTGGCCAATTATTACTCGACGAGATCGTGACCCGTTATGATGAAAAAAATCGACGTTAAGATTCTGGACCCGCGCGTTGGGAAGGAATTTCCGCTCCCGACTTATGCCACCTCTGGCTCTGCCGGACTTGACCTGCGTGCCTGTCTCGACGACGCCGTAGAACTGGCTCCGGGTGACACTACGCTGGTTCCGACCGGGCTGGCGATTCATATTGCCGATCCTTCACTGGCGGCAATGATGCTGCCGCGCTCCGGATTGGGACATAAGCACGGTATCGTGCTTGGTAACCTGGTAGGATTGATCGATTCTGACTATCAGGGCCAGTTGATGATTTCCGTGTGGAACCGTGGTCAGGACAACTTCACCATTCAACCTGGCGAACGCATCGCCCAGATGATTTTTGTTCCGGTAGTACAGGCTGAATTTAATCTGGTGGAAGATTTCGACGCCACCGACCGCGGTGAAGGCGGCTTTGGTCACTCTGGTCGTCAGTAACACATACGCATCCGAATAACGTCATAACATAGCCGCAAACATTTCGTTTGCGGTCATAGCGTGGGTGCCGCCTGGCAAGTGCTTATTTTCAGGGGTATTTTGTAACATGGCAGAAAAACAAACTGCGAAAAGGAACCGTCGCGAGGAAATACTTCAGTCTCTGGCGCTGATGCTGGAATCCAGCGATGGAAGCCAACGTATCACGACGGCAAAACTGGCCGCCTCTGTCGGCGTTTCCGAAGCGGCACTGTATCGCCACTTCCCCAGTAAGACCCGCATGTTCGATAGCCTGATTGAGTTTATCGAAGATAGCCTGATTACTCGCATCAATCTGATTCTGAAAGATGAGAAGGACACCACAGCGCGCCTGCGTCTGATTGTGTTGCTGCTTCTCGGTTTTGGTGAGCGTAATCCTGGCCTGACCCGCATCCTCACTGGTCATGCACTAATGTTTGAACAGGATCGCCTGCAAGGGCGCATCAACCAGCTATTCGAGCGTATTGAAGCGCAGTTGCGTCAGGTATTGCGTGAAAAGAGAATGCGTGAGGGCGAAGGCTACGCGACGGATGAAACCCTGCTGGCAAGCCAGATCCTGGCCTTCTGTGAAGGTATGCTGTCACGCTTTGTCCGCAGCGAGTTTAAATACCGCCCGACGGATGACTTTGACGCCCGCTGGCCGCTAATTGCTGCACAGTTGCAGTAATATGACGCCGGATGACTTTTCATCCGGCGAGTTTCTTTAAACGCCGAACTCTTCGCGATAGGCCTTAACCGCCGCCAGATGTTCCGCCATTTCTGGCTTCTCTTCCAGATAGGCAATCAGATCTTTCAAGGTGATGATAGAGATCACTTTGCAGTTGTAATCACGCTCAACTTCCTGAATTGCCGAAATCTCGCCGCGCCCCCGTTCCTGACGATCGAGCGAAATCAATACGCCAGCAAGCGTCGCGCCATTGGCCTGAATAATTTCCATCGACTCGCGAATCGCCGTTCCGGCGGTGATCACATCATCCACCAGCATTATGCGTCCTTGTAACGCGCTACCGACCAGATTGCCGCCTTCACCGTGGTCTTTTGCTTCTTTGCGGTTAAAGCAGTACGGCAGGTCCAGGTCATGATGCTCCGCCAGCGCCACGGCAGTTGTGGTGGCAATCGGGATCCCTTTGTAAGCAGGGCCAAACAGCAGATCGAACTCAATGCCGGAATCCACCAATGCTTCAGCGTAAAAACGGCCTAACAGTGCCAGATCGCGCCCGGTATTAAACAGCCCGGCGTTGAAGAAATAGGGGCTTTTGCGCCCGGATTTCAGCGTGAACTCGCCAAACTTTAACACCTGCTTGCTAAGCGCAAATTCAATAAACTGGCGCTGATATGGTTTCATGCCTTCGCTCCTCATCTTACTTTTCTACAGACAAAAAAAAGGCGACTCATCAGTCGCCTTAAAAATCAGTTTGCCAGCGCCGCCTTCTGCGTCGCTACAATGGATTCGATTCCCCCTCGGGCCAGCGCCAACAAGGTGAGTAACTCTTCGTGGGTGAACGGTTCGCCTTCTGCCGTCCCCTGCACTTCAATGATACGCCCGTCTTCGGTCATCACTACGTTCATGTCGGTCTCTGCGGCAGAGTCTTCAACATATTCCAGATCGCAAACCGCTTCGCCGTTCACAATCCCGACAGAGACCGCGGCTACCATCCCTTTCATTGGATTAGTTTTCAGCTTGCCGTTTTCCACCAGCTTCTGTAGCGCATCTGCCAGCGCCACGCAGGCACCCGTAATCGAAGCGGTACGCGTGCCACCATCAGCCTGAAGCACGTCGCAGTCCAGCGTAATGGTGAACTCACCCAGTGCTTTCAAATCTACTGCCGCGCGAAGAGCACGGGCGATCAGACGCTGGATTTCCATTGTGCGTCCACCCTGCTTACCTTTCGCCGCTTCACGCGCGTTACGGGTATGGGTAGAACGCGGCAGCATACCGTACTCTGCGGTGATCCAGCCCTGGCCCTGACCTTTCAGGAAGCGCGGCACGCCTTCTTCAATAGAGGCGGTACACAACACTTTGGTATCGCCAAATTCGACCAGCACCGAGCCTTCTGCATGTTTTGTATAGTTACGAGTCAGGGTAACGGGACGCACCTGATTATTGCTACGGCCTGCTGGACGCATATTGAAATCTCCGGCTTGAAACAAATGTGGCTGCGCATTATACGGACTTCCGGCGGTTATTCCTATCCTGACAAGGCATCGATGGCTATAATCCTTCCACCTCTCCTTTTATAAACAGGAACGTCTATGATCCGCAGTATGACCGCCTACGCCCGGCGTGAAATCAAGGGTGAATGGGGGAGCGCAACCTGGGAAATGCGCTCGGTAAACCAGCGTTATCTGGAAACTTACTTTCGTCTGCCGGAGCAGTTCCGTAGCCTTGAACCTGTCGTTCGCGAGCGTATTCGTTCTCGCCTGACGCGCGGTAAAGTGGAATGTACCCTGCGCTATGAGCCAGATGTTAGCGCGCAAGGTGAGCTGATCCTCAACGAAAAACTGGCTAAACAGCTGGTAACTGCCGCGAACTGGGTAAAAATGCAGAGCGACGAAGGAGAAATCAACCCGGTTGATATTCTACGCTGGCCGGGCGTGATGGCAGCCCAGGAGCAAGATCTCGACGCGATTGCAGCTGAAATTCTCGCGGCGTTGGATGGCACCCTGGATGACTTTATCATCGCGCGCGAAACCGAAGGTCAGGCGCTGAAAGTGTTGATTGAGCAGCGTCTGGAAGGCGTCACCGCCGAAGTGGTCAAAGTCCGCGCCCATATGCCGGAAATCCTGCAATGGCAGCGTGAGCGTCTGGTAGCGAAGCTGGAAGATGCTCAGGTGCAACTGGAAAACAACCGTCTGGAGCAGGAGTTGGTTCTGCTGGCACAACGAATTGACGTTGCCGAAGAACTGGACCGCCTCGAAGCGCATGTCAAAGAGACCTACAACATTCTGAAGAAAAAAGAAGCGGTTGGCCGTCGTCTGGACTTTATGATGCAGGAGTTCAACCGCGAGTCGAACACTCTTGCTTCGAAATCTATCAATGCCGAAGTGACGAATTCTGCCATCGAGCTGAAAGTGTTGATTGAGCAGATGCGCGAGCAGATCCAGAACATTGAATAACTCGTAACGCCAATTCTTCCTTTTCAGCCTTCACAAATGCCGCCCACTCAAACAGAGCGGCATTTTTCCTCCCCGCAACATTCAATTCTGTTTTGCGTGCCTGCTCCAGATTTTGCGATGTTTTTTTGCCCAGCGCAGTGAGAACGTGAGATACTCACAACTGTATATAAACACAGTTGTAAACTTACTTTCCTTGCAATCGATATCATATGGAGTGGGCAATGAACGAACATCATCAACCTTTTGAAGAAATACGGCATTATGGCACTGAAGGGCAAGAATTTTGGTCAGCGAGAGAATTGGCACCGTTACTGGATTATCGGGACTGGCGCAATTTTCAAAAGGTACTGGCCCGCGCGACTCAAGCGTGCGAAGCCAGCAATCAAGCTGCATCTGACCATTTCGTTGAAACCACCAAAATGGTTGTATTAGGTTCAGGGGCTCAACGAGAACTTGAAGATGTTCATCTCTCCCGCTATGCCTGTTACCTGGTAGTACAAAACGGCGACCCTGCGAAACCGGTTATTGCGGCAGGGCAAACTTATTTTGCTATCCAGACCCGACGGCAGGAGCTGGCTGACGATGAAGCTTTCAGGCAACTTCGTGAAGACGAAAAGCGTCTTTTTCTGAGAAATGAGTTGAAAGAACATAACAAACAATTAGTTGAGGCAGCGCAGCAAGCTGGGGTAGCGACAGCTATCGATTTCGCCATATTTCAGAATCATGGTTACCGGGGACTGTATGGTGGATTAGATCAGAAAGCCATCCATCAGCGGAAGGGGCTGAAAAAGAGTCAGAAGATCCTGGATCATATGGGTTCAACAGAACTGGCGGCTAATCTCTTTCGAGCTACCCAAACAGAAGAAAAACTCAAGCGGGATGGCGTGAATTCAAAACAGCAAGCTAATACCACACACTTTGACGTGGGTCGCAAGGTGAGGCAAACCATTCAGGAACTTGGCGGAACCATGCCTGAGGAGTTGCCGACCCCGCAGGTCAGCATCAAGCAGTTGGAAAACAGTGTAAAAATTACAGAGAAGAAATAGCAGAAAATAAAAACTCTTTTTGTTGATTGAGATACCCGATGCGTAAGCCAAAGTCCAGGTGCGGTGAACACAATGGCTAAACATTGCACCTTTCTTTTCCACCCCTCAATTTTAACCTATTTTTTCTTATGCATTTTCTCAGACAAGAAGTCAGAAGAATGCATCTACGCTACAGAAAATAGCGATTTCACATAACTACAAGTTATCAATTTCCTCTCACCTTAAAAAATCTCAATCGTGACAATACGCACAAATCGCTACCCTGCCAGACAGATTTTTAGGGAGAGAACCATGCTGTTACACATTTTGTATTTGGTTGGCATTACTGCCGAAGCCATGACGGGGGCGCTGGCGGCCGGACGACGGCGCATGGATACATTTGGCGTAATTATTATTGCGACCGCCACGGCAATTGGCGGAGGGTCAGTGCGCGATATTCTGCTGGGCCACTATCCGCTCGGCTGGGTCAAACACCCGGAATATGTGATTATCGTCGCTACCGCCGCAGTACTCACCACTATCGTTGCTCCTGTAATGCCTTATCTGCGCAAAGTGTTTCTGGTGCTCGATGCGCTCGGACTGGTGGTCTTTTCTATCATCGGCGCACAGGTTGCACTGGATATGGGGCACGGCCCAATTATTGCCGTTGTCGCGGCGGTAACCACCGGCGTGTTTGGCGGCGTTTTGCGCGATATGTTCTGTAAACGCATTCCACTGGTATTCCAGAAAGAGTTGTATGCCGGTGTCTCATTTGCCTCCGCCGTGCTGTACATCGCGCTGCAACACTATGTTTCTAACCATGATGTTGTGATTATCTCCACCCTGGTATTCGGCTTTTTTGCCCGTTTACTGGCGCTACGTCTTAAGCTGGGATTACCGGTCTTTTACTACAGCCACGAAGGTCACTAAGGTTCAAAACCTGTGATCTGCTGGGCAGCCAGCCAACTGCCCAGCTTCTTGATTTGCGCATTTTCCTTCCATTCAATAACCTGTCTGGCGCGCCCCGATCCAGTCCCCGGCTGCTGCTGCCAGAACTGTTCCGTGCTAAATAAAAGTTGCGACCAGGACCGTTCATCACTGGCATTAAGCGCCGCCCGGGTTAGCGGTATTCCCATTGCCATCACCCAGCGAGTAAAAGGCTGCTGACGAGCCAGATTAAACTGATGCCATAACTGCGCACTTTTACTTTTCGCGATCCCCGGCGTGTTCTGTAATTGCTCTGGCGTTAATAAAAGCCAGGAAAAGATATGCTCAAAGCGATGAGTCTGATGCAGGGCGCGCCAGCCGGCCTCACCAATGCCATCAAGCCCCAGAACCTGTTTTGACCCCAGCCAGACTAAGCGTGAAATGAACTGTTCCTGACAAACATCAGAAGCAAAGTAGCAGGTCAACGAGTTAAAGCGGTTTTCTGGTGGTGTCGGTTTTGTACGTTCTGCTCCGCGCCAGACCACATCATCAATGCGAGGAATCCCCTGACCGGCAAGGCTGACGAGGATCTGATCACCAGGCGCAATATCCCACTCCTGCCAGCGCCTGACGGAACCAATATTCACCCGCTGGACTTTTTTATCATCCAGCATGACAGGTGCGAGTGACGCCACCACCGATATTTTACCGCTCTTACCCACCGCAAACTGAATCGCCTTCACTTCGGCAACCTGAGCTACAGGTTGATATTTCCAGGCCACCAGCCACTCCGCCTGGCCCGGTAACCAATGACGGGATTCGGGTTCTTTCGCCGCTCGCACAACCACGCCATCGGTGACGAAGGGTAATTTTGCTTTCCACCACTCATTGCGTACGTGCGCAACCTCATCAGCATTTTTAACCGCGCGGGTATACGTCTGCGTTAAAGTAAAACCTGCGGTAGCCAGATCCTTTAAACGATCGGTCATTAAATGCGGTCCATCCGGCCATGCCCAGACAAAAACAGCCAGTGAGTTTAGCGTATCGCTATTCCCCTGGCGCATCATCAGGCCAGCAACTTTTGCGCGGGCATTTATTCCCCCCATTTGTTGTTGGATATGCCCCTCGCGCTGGAGAAATATTTCCCCCTGAAGCGTGCTGTTGGCTAAAGGCCCGCTAACGGTTTGCGGCACAGCGGAAATTAAGCGAACTTTCTGCGTCCAGTCCTCGCCTTTCAGGCCATTACCGCGACTGATTGCTTTGTTCAGTTTCCCGTCCCGATAAACCAGGGTTACCGCAACGCCATCAACTTTTGGCTGCACCCAAAGATCGCTACGTTCGCGCATCCACAGACTTAATGCGTTTTTATCCGCCATTTTGCGTACACCCGTATGGGCAACCGGATGCATAACCGCACCGTTTAAAGGCGGCATCATCACATCGCGAGTCTCGTTCCCAAAACAGCGTTGCCACTGCGTGAGACGGGCGCTTAACTGATCGTAAACACCGTCTTCCACCTCACTTTTCCCTTCCTTCCAGTAGTCATCGTCCCACTGTTTTATTTGCTGTTGCAGGCGGGAAATTTCTTCCTGTGCTCTGGCTGGCGACCAGGCCGGACAGACCGCCCACGCCGATGATTGCCAGCACAAGATACTTATTAATATCGCCATCCATACTTTCATCATCACCTCCGCTGTAGATAGTCAGGCAGATATACAACGTGGTGAAAGCAAAGCCGAGTGGCAAAAACGGAGTCTGCGAGGACGCTTCCTGAGAATCGTCTTTATTGCAGTGAATCACAGGCAAATGCGGAAGCAGCTACGCAAAATGCAACAACTTTGCGCAAAAAGTGTGAGCAAGGGCTACGTCACATGGCCGCGCCGTGTATAATAAGCTCGTATGTAGGCTTTATTTCGCTAATCACATACGAAAGATACTCATGGCTCAAGGCACGCTTTATATTGTTTCTGCCCCCAGTGGCGCGGGTAAATCCAGCCTGATTCAGGCTTTATTAAAAACCCAACCGTTGTATGACACCCAGGTTTCTGTTTCACACACCACACGCCAACCGCGTCCTGGTGAAGTCCACGGTGAACATTATTTCTTTGTTAATCATGATGAATTTAAAGAAATGATTAGTAGAGATGCGTTCCTCGAACACGCAGAAGTTTTTGGTAATTACTATGGCACTTCGCGTGAGGCCATTGAGCAAGTACTGGCGACCGGTGTCGATGTTTTTCTCGATATCGACTGGCAGGGTGCGCAGCAAATTCGCCAGAAGATGCCGCACGCGCGGAGTATCTTTATTTTACCGCCGTCTAAAATCGAACTGGACCGCCGTCTACGCGGTCGCGGTCAGGACAGCGAAGAGGTCATTGCAAAGCGTATGGCGCAAGCTGTTGCAGAAATGAGCCATTACGCCGAATATGATTACCTGATTGTGAATGATGACTTCGATACCGCGTTGACCGATTTGAAGACCATTATTCGCGCCGAACGTCTGCGCATGAGCCGCCAAAAGCAGCGTCATGACGCTTTAATCAGCAAATTGTTGGCAGACTGAACCTGATTTCAGTATCATGCCCAGTCATTTCTTCACCTGTGGAGCTTTTTAAGTATGGCACGCGTAACTGTTCAGGACGCTGTAGAGAAAATTGGTAACCGTTTTGACCTGGTACTGGTCGCCGCGCGTCGCGCTCGTCAGATGCAGGTAGGCGGAAAGGATCCGCTGGTACCGGAAGAAAACGATAAAACCACTGTAATCGCGCTGCGCGAAATCGAAGAAGGTCTGATCAACAACCAGATCCTCGACGTTCGCGAACGCCAGGAACAGCAAGAGCAGGAAGCCGCTGAATTACAAGCCGTTACCGCTATTGCTGAAGGTCGTCGTTAATCACAAAGCGGGTCGCCCTTGTATCTGTTTGAAAGCCTGAATCAGCTGATTCAAAACTACCTGCCGGAAGACCAAATCAAGCGTCTGCGGCAGGCGTATCTCGTTGCACGTGATGCTCACGAGGGGCAAACACGTTCAAGCGGTGAACCCTATATCACGCACCCGGTGGCGGTTGCCTGCATTCTGGCCGAGATGAAACTCGACTATGAAACGCTGATGGCGGCGCTGCTGCATGATGTGATTGAAGATACACCCGCCACCTACCAGGACATGGAACAGCTTTTTGGTAAAAGCGTCGCCGAGCTGGTAGAGGGGGTGTCGAAACTTGATAAACTCAAGTTCCGCGATAAGAAAGAGGCGCAGGCCGAAAACTTTCGCAAGATGATTATGGCGATGGTGCAGGATATCCGCGTCATTCTCATCAAACTTGCCGACCGTACCCACAACATGCGCACGCTGGGCTCACTTCGCCCGGACAAACGTCGCCGCATCGCCCGTGAAACTCTCGAAATATACAGCCCGCTGGCGCACCGTTTAGGTATCCACCACATTAAAACCGAACTCGAGGAGCTGGGTTTTGAGGCGCTGTATCCCAACCGTTATCGCGTAATCAAAGAAGTGGTGAAAGCCGCGCGCGGCAACCGTAAAGAGATGATCCAGAAGATTCTTTCTGAAATCGAAGGGCGTTTGCAGGAAGCGGGAATACCGTGCCGCGTCAGTGGTCGCGAAAAACATCTTTATTCGATTTACTGCAAAATGGTGCTCAAAGAGCAGCGTTTTCACTCAATCATGGACATCTACGCTTTCCGCGTGATCGTCAATGATTCTGACACCTGTTATCGCGTGCTGGGCCAGATGCACAGCCTGTACAAGCCGCGTCCGGGCCGCGTGAAAGACTATATCGCCATTCCAAAAGCGAACGGCTATCAGTCTTTGCACACCTCGATGATTGGCCCGCACGGCGTGCCGGTTGAGGTCCAGATCCGTACCGAAGATATGGATCAGATGGCGGAGATGGGTGTTGCCGCGCACTGGGCTTATAAAGAGCACGGCGAAACCAGCACTACCGCGCAAATACGCGCCCAGCGCTGGATGCAAAGCCTGCTGGAGCTGCAACAGAGTGCCGGTAGCTCGTTTGAATTTATCGAGAGCGTTAAATCCGATCTCTTCCCGGATGAGATTTACGTTTTCACACCAGAAGGGCGCATTGTCGAACTGCCTGCCGGTGCAACGCCCGTCGACTTCGCTTATGCGGTGCATACCGATATCGGCCATGCCTGCGTGGGCGCACGCGTCGACCGCCAGCCTTACCCGCTGTCGCAGCCGCTTACTAGCGGTCAAACCGTTGAAATCATTACCGCACCGGGTGCTCGCCCGAATGCCGCGTGGCTGAACTTTGTCGTCAGCTCGAAAGCGCGCGCCAAAATTCGTCAGTTGCTGAAAAACCTCAAGCGTGATGATTCTGTAAGCCTGGGCCGTCGTCTGCTCAACCATGCGTTGGGTGGTAGCCGTAAGCTCAATGAAATCCCGCAGGAAAATATTCAGCGCGAGCTGGACCGCATGAAGCTGGCAACGCTTGACGATCTGCTGGCAGAAATCGGCCTTGGTAACGCAATGAGCGTGGTGGTCGCGAAAAATCTGCAACATGGGGACGCCTCCATTCCACCGGCAACCCAAAGTCACGGACATCTGCCCATTAAAGGTGCCGATGGCGTGCTGATCACCTTTGCGAAATGCTGCCGCCCAATTCCTGGCGACCCGATTATCGCCCACGTCAGCCCCGGTAAAGGTCTGGTGATCCACCATGAATCCTGCCGTAACATCCGTGGCTACCAGAAAGAGCCAGAGAAGTTTATGGCTGTTGAATGGGATAAAGAGACGGCGCAGGAATTCATCACCGAAATCAAGGTGGAGATGTTCAATCATCAGGGCGCGCTGGCAAACCTGACGGCGGCAATTAACACCACGACCTCGAATATTCAAAGTTTGAATACGGAAGAGAAAGATGGTCGCGTCTATAGCGCCTTTATTCGTCTGACCGCCCGTGACCGTGTGCATCTGGCGAATATCATGCGCAAAATCCGCGTGATGCCAGACGTGATTAAAGTCACCCGAAACCGAAATTAATGTTTTATGAACCCAACACGTTATGCACGCATCTGCGAAATGCTCGCCAGGCGGCAGCCTGATCTGACCGTCTGCATGGAGCAGGTCCACAAACCTCATAACGTTTCTGCGATTATTCGTACCGCAGATGCCGTTGGCGTACATGAAGTTCATGCTGTCTGGCCTGGCAGCCGGATGCGCACCATGGCTTCGGCAGCTGCGGGTAGTAACAGCTGGGTACAGGTGAAAACGCACCGCACCATTGGCGATGCCGTCGCTCATCTGAAAGGCCAGGGCATGCAGATTCTGGCAACCCATCTTTCTGATAACGCTGTTGATTTCCGCGAAATTGATTACACTCGCCCGACCTGTATTTTGATGGGACAGGAGAAAACGGGCATCACGCAGGAAGCGTTGGCCCTGGCGGATCAGGATATCATCATTCCGATGATCGGCATGGTGCAGTCGCTGAATGTTTCCGTTGCCTCAGCCCTCATTCTTTACGAAGCCCAGCGCCAGCGGCAAAATGCGGGCATGTACCTGCGTGAAAACAGCATGTTGCCGGAAGCCGAGCAACAACGCCTGCTGTTTGAAGGCGGCTATCCGGTGCTGGCGAAAGTCGCAAAACGCAAAGGTCTGCCCTACCCCCACGTTAATCAGCAAGGCGAGATTGAAGCCGATGCTGACTGGTGGTCCACCATGCAGGCCGCAGGGTAAGCGCGATGAAAGGTCGCCTGTTAGATGCTGTCCCGCTCAGTTCCCTAACGGGCGTTGGCGCAGCGCTTAGTAACAAGCTGGCGAAAATCAACCTGCATACCGTACAGGATTTGCTCTTACACCTTCCTCTGCGCTACGAAGATCGCACACATCTCTACCCCATCGGTGAACTACTGCCGGGTGTTTATGCCACGGTGGAAGGCGAAGTGCTGAACTGCAATATCTCCTTCGGCGGTCGGCGGATGATGACCTGCCAGATCAGCGACGGTTCCGGCATTCTCACTATGCGCTTTTTCAACTTCAATGCGGCAATGAAAAATAGCCTGGCGACAGGCCGCCGCGTGCTGGCCTATGGCGAAGCAAAGCGCGGCAAATATGGTGCGGAGATGATCCACCCGGAATACCGCGTACAGGGCGATCTCAGCACGCCAGAGTTACAGGAAACGCTCACGCCGGTTTACCCAACTACGGAAGGCGTAAAGCAGGCTACGCTGCGTAAATTAACCGACCAGGCGCTGGATCTGCTCGACACATGCGCCATTGAAGAACTCCTGCCGCCGGAACTGTCACAAGGAATGATGACGCTACCGGAAGCGTTGCGCACTTTGCACCGCCCGCCGCCGACGCTACAGCTTAGCGATCTCGAAACCGGGCAGCATCCGGCACAACGCCGGCTGATTCTGGAAGAGTTGCTGGCGCACAACCTCAGCATGTTGGCGTTACGTGCCGGTGCACAACGTTTTCATGCTCAGCCGCTGAGCGCCAATGACGCGCTGAAAAATAAACTCCTCGCCGCCTTACCGTTCAAGCCAACGGGCGCACAGGCACGCGTAGTGGCGGAGATCGAGCGCGATATGGCGCTGGATGTGCCGATGATGCGTCTGGTGCAGGGCGATGTAGGTTCCGGTAAAACGCTGGTCGCTGCCCTCGCCGCGTTGCGTGCGGTTGCCCACGGCAAACAGGTGGCCCTGATGGCACCAACCGAATTACTCGCCGAGCAGCACGCCAATAACTTTCGTAACTGGTTTGCACCGCTCGGTATCGAAGTAGGCTGGCTCGCCGGAAAACAGAAAGGTAAAGCACGACTGGCTCAGCAAGAAGCCATCGCCAGCGGTCAGGTGCAGATGATTGTTGGTACGCACGCCATTTTCCAGGAACAGGTGCAGTTTAACGGCCTGGCGCTGGTGATTATCGACGAACAGCATCGTTTTGGCGTACATCAGCGTCTGGCGTTATGGGAGAAAGGCCAGCAGCAGGGCTTCCATCCGCATCAGTTGATCATGACCGCCACGCCCATCCCCCGCACGCTGGCGATGACTGCGTATGCCGATCTCGATACCTCGGTGATAGATGAGCTGCCACCAGGCCGCACGCCAGTGACTACGGTCGCTATTCCTGATACCCGCCGTACCGATATCATTGACCGCGTGCGCCACGCCTGTATGACTGAAGGGCGTCAGGCGTACTGGGTTTGTACGTTGATTGAAGAGTCGGAATTACTGGAAGCGCAGGCGGCGGAAGCGACCTGGGAAGAGTTGAAACTGGCGCTACCAGAGTTGAATGTTGGCCTGGTACACGGACGGATGAAACCCGCCGAGAAACAGGCGGTGATGGCGTCGTTTAAACAAGGTGAACTACACCTGCTGGTTGCCACTACTGTCATTGAAGTCGGTGTTGATGTACCCAATGCCAGTCTGATGATTATCGAAAACCCGGAGCGTCTGGGTCTGGCGCAGTTACACCAGTTACGTGGCCGCGTGGGTCGTGGCGCGGTGGCCTCTCACTGCGTGCTGCTCTACAAAACGCCGCTCTCCAAAACCGCGCAAATCCGCCTGCAGGTACTACGCGACAGCAACGATGGTTTTGTGATTGCACAGAAAGATCTGGAGATTCGCGGCCCTGGCGAATTGTTAGGTACACGTCAGACGGGGAATGCTGAATTTAAAGTGGCGGATTTACTGCGCGATCAGGCGATGATCCCGGAAGTTCAGCGCCTGGCGCGACATATTCACGAACGTTACCCACAACAGGCAAAAGCCCTGATAGAACGCTGGATGCCAGAAACAGAACGTTACTCGAATGCGTAAAAAGCGGCGGTGAGAAGACCGCCGCTTCATCGGTTAACCGGCAAAAATCGGCAACATCAAATACAGCTTAATCACCAGCGCATTGACGATATCGATAAAGAACGCACCGACCATCGGCACGACCAGGAACGCCATGTGCGACGGGCCAAAGCGTTCAGTGATCGCCTGCATGTTAGCGATTGCCGTTGGTGTCGCACCAAGGCCAAAGCCACAGTGACCCGCAGCCAGCACTGCCGCATCGTAGTTTTTGCCCATCATGCGCCAGGTAACGAAGATGGCATACAACGCCATGAAGATGGTCTGTACCACCAGAATCGCCAGCATCGGCAACGCCAGCGAAGCCAGCTCCCACAGTTTCAGCCCCATCAGCGCCATCGCCAGGAACAACGACAGGCTTACGTTACCCAGCACGGATACCGCTCGCTCAAAGACGCGGTAAAAGCCCATCATTGACAGACCGTTGCTCAGAATCACGCCAACAAATAGTACACAGACAAAGGTCGGTAGTTCAAAAGCAGTACCAGCCAAAAGTTGCGCAACAATTTTCCCCACCGTCAGGCAGATAGCAATCAGCGCGATAGTTTCAATCAGCACCAGCGAGGTGATCATGCGGCCCACATCCGGCTTCTCGAACGCAGTCGGAACTTCCTGATCATCCGGAATACCGTTCGGTGTGGTGGAGTGTTTCACCAGATAACGCGCCACCGGGCCACCGATCAGCCCGCCCAGCACCAAACCGAACGTTGCACAGGCCATCGCCACTTCTGTCGCATTGGTGAAGCCATAACGTTCAATGAACAATTTACTCCATGCAGCACCCGTACCGTGACCGCCCGAAAGCGTAATAGAACCGGCCAGCAGCCCCATCAGCGGATCAAGCCCTAACAGGCTAGCCATACCAATGCCAATGGCATTTTGCATCACCAACAGGCCAACAACCACAATCAGGAAAACCCCCACCACACGCCCACCAGCTCGCAGACTGGCAAGGTTGGCGTTCAGGCCAATGGTGGCGAAGAAAGCCAGCATCAACGGATCGCGCAGGGACATATCAAAGTTGACTTCCCAGCCCATGCTTTTTTTCAGTATCAGCAGCGCCAGCGCCACTAATAAACCACCCGCAACAGGTTCCGGTATGGTGTATTTTTTCAAAAAGGAGACGGAATGGACCAACTTGCGCCCGAGCAGCAACGTCAGCGTTGCGGCAACAAGCGTTGCTAAAGTATCGAGATGAAACATAGTTACTCCTTTGTGTCCGCATCACTCTTTCATACTCGTCATACTTCATCGCGCATTTGCAGTAAGGCGAAATATGACGAGTATCGAGTCATGCTTTCCTGGTTCGAATTCTTAGCTGAAACTAGAAAAATGGCATGGATTTTAAGCAGAAAACAACTAAAAGTTATATAAAAAAGTACATTTATCTCATTTAAATATTTAGATGAGGATGTGGCAAACGTTTGCTTTTCTCTTTCGGTCAGCTAAAATGCCCGCTTTGCTACCACGGGATTGTTTTCGATGTCTGTTTCCACCCTCGAGTCAGAAAATGCGCAACCGGTTGCGCAGACTCAAAACAGCGAACTGATTTACCGTCTTGAAGATCGTCCGCCGCTTCCTCAAACCCTGTTTGCCGCCTGTCAGCATTTGCTGGCGATGTTCGTTGCGGTGATCACGCCAGCGCTATTAATCTGCCAGGCGCTGGGTTTACCGGCACAAGACACGCAACACATTATTAGTATGTCGCTGTTTGCCTCCGGTGTGGCATCGATTATTCAAATTAAGGCCTGGGGTCCGGTTGGCTCCGGGTTGTTGTCTATTCAGGGCACCAGCTTCAACTTTGTTGCTCCGCTGATTATGGGCGGCACAGCGCTGAAGACCGGTGGTGCTGATGTTCCTACCATGATGGCAGCTTTGTTCGGCACGTTGATGCTGGCAAGTTGTACCGAGATGGTGATCTCCCGCGTTCTGCATCTGGCGCGCCGCATTATTACGCCGCTGGTTTCTGGCGTTGTGGTGATGATTATCGGCCTGTCGCTAATTCAGGTTGGGCTGACCTCCATTGGCGGCGGTTACGCAGCCATGAGCGATAACACCTTCGGCGCACCGAAAAATCTGCTGCTGGCAGGCGTGGTCTTAGCCTTAATTATCCTGCTTAACCGTCAACGTAACCCTTACTTACGCGTGGCCTCACTGGTGATTGCGATGGCGGCCGGATATGCGCTGGCGTGGTTTATGGGCATGTTGCCAGAAAGCAACGAACCGATGACACAAGAACTGATTATGGTGCCAACGCCGCTCTATTACGGTCTTGGCATTGAATGGAGTCTGCTGCTGCCGCTGATGCTGGTCTTTATGATCACTTCGCTGGAAACCATTGGCGATATCACGGCGACCTCTGACGTTTCCGAACAGCCAGTGTCCGGTCCGCTGTACATGAAACGCCTGAAAGGCGGCGTACTGGCAAACGGCCTGAACTCGTTTGTCTCGGCGGTATTTAATACCTTCCCGAACTCCTGCTTCGGGCAGAACAACGGGGTGATCCAGTTAACCGGTGTTGCCAGCCGCTATGTCGGTTTTGTCGTCGCGCTGATGTTGATCGTGCTGGGTCTGTTCCCGGCAGTGAGCGGTTTTGTACAACACATTCCAGAACCGGTTCTGGGCGGCGCAACGCTTGTAATGTTTGGCACCATCGCCGCCTCCGGTGTGCGTATCGTTTCTCGTGAGCCGCTGAACCGCCGGGCGATTCTGATTATCGCGCTGTCGCTGGCGGTCGGTCTGGGCGTGTCTCAGCAGCCGCTGATTTTGCAGTTTGCCCCTGAATGGCTGAAAAACCTACTCTCCTCCGGGATTGCCGCGGGCGGTATTACTGCCATCGTGCTGAATCTGATTTTCCCACCAGAAAAACAGTAATTCACTGGCGGCGGTAAGATAATTACCGCCGCAGTCTCACCTCTTTCACCATTCCCGCCTTGAGGATTGCGCGTAAATCGTGCATAACTCCCTTATGTGCATTTCACGGGATGGAAGACCATGAAATTTATTGGGAAGCTGCTTCTCTACATTCTCATCGCTCTGTTAGTGGTGATCGCTGGCCTCTATTTTCTTCTGCAAACTCGCTGGGGAGCAGAACATATCAGCGCATGGGTTTCCGAGAATAGCGACTATCATCTGGCCTTCGGGGCGATGGATCACCGTTTTTCCGCGCCATCTCATATCGTGCTGGAGAACGTCACGTTTGGCCGTGATGGCCAGCCCGCGACCCTGGTGGCAAAAAGTGTCGACATTGCGCTAAGCAGTCGGCAACTGACCGAACCACGCCATGTCGATACCATCCTGCTGGAAAACGGGACGCTGAATCTCACCGACCAGACCGCGCCGCTACCGTTTAAAGCCGATCGTCTGCAACTGCGTGATATGGCGTTTAATAGCCCGAATAGCGAATGGAAACTGAGCGCGCAGCGGGTAAATGGCGGCGTGGTTCCGTGGTCACCAGAAGCCGGTAAAGTGCTGGGTACGAAGGCACAGATTCAGTTTAGTGCCGGATCGCTTTCGCTCAATGATGTTCCTGCCACCAATGTACTGATTGAAGGCAGTATTGATAACGATCGCGTTACGCTGACTAACCTGGGTGCCGACATCGCCCGCGGGACATTAACCGGAAACGCGCAGCGTAACGCTGACGGCAGCTGGCAAGTGGAAAACCTGCGCATGGCGGATATCCGTCTACAAAGCGAAAAATCGCTAACCGACTTCTTTGCACCATTACGCTCTGTCCCGTCGTTGCAGATTGGTCGCCTGGAAGTCATCGACGCTCGTTTGCAAGGTCCGGACTGGGCGGTGGCCGACCTCGATCTCAGCTTGCGCAACATGACCTTCAGTAAAGATGACTGGCAGACACAGGAAGGTAAACTGTCGATGAACGCCAGCGAGTTTATTTATGGCTCGCTGCATTTATTTGATCCGATTATAAACGCGGAATTTTCCCCGCAGGGCGTAGCACTGCGCCAGTTCACCAGCCGCTGGGAAGGGGGTATGGTCAGAACGTCAGGAAACTGGCAACGCGACGGGAAAACGCTGATCCTCGATGATGCGGCAATTGCCGGACTGGAATATACCTTGCCCAAAAACTGGCAACAGTTGTGGATGGAAACGACACCCGGTTGGTTAAACAGCCTGCAACTGAAGAGATTTAGCGCCAGCCGCAATCTGATCATTGATATCGACCCTGACTTCCCGTGGCAGCTCACCGCGCTCGATGGTTACGGTGCCAATCTGACGCTGGTTACCGATCATAAATGGGGCGTCTGGAGTGGCTCGGCGAATCTGAATGCCGCCGCCGCAACGTTTAATCGTGTTGATGTCCGTCGTCCGTCGCTGGCGCTAACTGCCAACAGCAGCACGGTGAATATCAGCGAACTGAGTGCATTTACTGAAAAAGGCATTCTGGAAGCCACCGCCAGTGTTTCACAAACGCCACAACGTCAGACCCATATCAGCCTGAATGGACGCGGTGTGCCGGTGAATATTTTGCAACATTGGGGATGGCCTGAATTACCGTTGACTGGCGACGGCAATATTCAGCTTACCGCCAGTGGCGATATTCAGGTCAATGTCCCGCTGAAACCTACGGTTAGCGGGCAATTGCATGCCGTGAATGCCGCAAAGCAGCAAGTGACTCAAACCATGAATGCGGGCGTAGTTTCCAGTGGTGAAGTTACGTCGACGGAGCCGGTGCAGTAAAAATAAGGACGCTAGCGGATATCAGCGCTAGCGTTCCCCGTTATTAGCGCAAAATTCCATACTCACCGCACAATAACCATTTCACCGGTTCATCTTCTTCTATCGCCGGAAAACGTCCTCCCGGCTCAAGAAAATAATTATCGTGTTGGTCATCATTTACCATCGAGATTTCCCAGCCGAGAACAAACGCTTTTTCCGCCCAGAAGCGATGATACAGACGCGGCGGCAGGCAAATGCCCTGCCCCGGCTTTAGCACCAGCGTTTCACCAGGTTTCATGGTACGCCGCTGACCATCAACACTCACGGTAATGACTCGTTGATCATCACAGAGATTGGCTTCGTTGGCCCAGGCCAACCGCATGCATAAGTCTCCACCGCCCCGATTGAGGATATCTTCCATTTTGTGGGTGTGAAAATGCCAGGGAGTCTGCTGATCTTGTTGGATCTGCAACATTTTCTCAGCATACGGTTTTGGATATGCCGCCGACCCCAGCGCGCCGTTGCGCATCGTTAGCAGTGTTAGTCCCGTTTGGTTGAAATCACCACGACCAAAATCGGTGATATCCCAACCGAGCTGTAAGTCGACCACTTCTTGCCAGTTATCCCGTTCCCGCTGCAGCCAGTCATCCACCGTAAAATAGGCGAACTCTGGCAAACAAACGCGGAAGGTCTGCGCAATGGCATGTGCTTTATCAATAACATAATTAATTTGTGAACGTTTCATTGGCTTCTCCGTTGCGCATAGCAAGCCAGGCAGCGCCACGCATTCCGCTACTGTCGCCGTGCTGTGCTTTTACAATGGGAGTGGTGAATTGATCGGTGAAAACCAGTGGAGCGACTTCTGCGTTCAGATCGGTGATAAGCAGTTCCACATTCGAAAGCCCGCCGCCGATCACAATCACGCCAGGGTCAACAACATTAACGATGGTTGCCAGCGTGCGGGCAAGCTGTTGGCGAAAACGTGCCACCTGCTGCATGGCACAAGCATCACCACGTTGTGCCAGGGTGACAATCGCCGCAGGAGTGAGCAAGTTACCAGTCATCTGTTGATAGCGTTCACTAAAACCGCTGCCGGAAACAAACGACTCCACGCAGTTGTGTTTGCCGCAATAGCAACTGACTGATGGACCATCTTCCTGCTCCGTATAGCCTGGCAACGTGATATGACCGCATTCGGCAGCATTTCCCCAGGCCCCTATAAACGGTCGTTGCTTGATGGCAATGCCACCGCCGCAGCCCGTACCAAGCGTAATACCAAATACCACGTCATAATCTTGCCCGGCACCGTCGCAAGCTTCTGATAGCGCGAAACAGTTACCATCATTGGCTATCACCACCGGTTGCCCAAGCAATTGCTGCAAATCAGCCTGTAACGCATGACCGTTAATCACCTGAATATTCGCGTTTTTAATCAGGCCAGTGAGTGGCGAGATACTGCCGGGTAAGGCGATCCCTGTCAGCATCGGTCGTTGAACGTCCCGCCTAATCTGCTCGATAAGCGCCACAACGCATGAGACAAATTGTTGATATGTCGACTTTTGCGTCGGGCAGCGGTAACGGCGAATCTCCCAGCCATGCGCATCCATGACAACGGCGGCGATTTTGGTCCCACCAATATCCAACCCCAGATAGTGCATATCTCGTTCCTTGTTGCGTAAAAGGCGGGTCACCCCGCCCTTCTGGCTTAGTACAGTGATGCTTTACCGAGCGAACCGAACAGTTTCATTTTGTGGCGAATGACTTCCCGCGCCGCGTTAATCGCATCCGGATAGATGACGTTCGGGTCCCACCAGCTCTCTTTAGCGAGAATTTCACGCACTTTCTGGAAATAGGCGTATTTCATATCGCTGGAGATATTGATTTTGCCGACGCCGAGCGTAACTGATTCAGCAATCTCCGCGTCCGGGTTTGCCGAACCACCGTGTAGCACCAGCGGAATATCAATACGTCCGGCAATGTCGCGCAAAATGTCCATTTGCAGCTTCGGCTGCATCCCTTTTGGATAGATGCCATGCGCTGTACCAATCGCCACAGCCAGTGTGTCGGCACCTGTACGAGCAATAAAATCGGCGGCCTGCGCCGGATCTGTGTAGGTCACTTGTGAAACACCACCTTCTACCGACGTTCCTGTTTGTCCGATGGTTCCCAGTTCACCCTCAACCGACACGCCAACCGCGTGAGCGAGGCGAACCACTTCTGCGGTCAGCGCCACGTTTTCTTCATACGGCAGCAGCGAACCGTCGATCATTACTGAGGTAAATCCGCAGCGAATCGCACGCAAAACATGCTCTACAGAGGCACCATGATCGAGGTGCAGTACAAACGGGACCGGACTACGCTGGGTAATTTCGCGAACGTGAGCGAAAAAGGCATCGCCCACAAAATCATGTTCGCTGGGATGGATGGCAATAATCGCCGGAGTATTTGTCGCTTCTGCTTCATCCACGACTGCGCGAAGGAAACAGTTATCCGCCACATTAAATGCGCCAATGGCAAAGCCGTGCTGGCGGGTAGGTTGCAGTAATTCTTTCATCGAAACTAACATGTTAAATCTCCAGTTTCAGCGTGTAGTCCGCCCTGCCGGTGCGTTATTGCACTGGCATAAAGGCCATGACAGAAAATGAATCAGGCTTTGCCGATAGAGCCGCTCGCCTGTAAATACGGTGTAATCGCTTCTTCGAAGGCCAGTTCCATAGCTTTCAGCGCGTCCACCAGTTCAATGGATATATCGTGACAGAGGGTATGCAGGAGCGCGGATTTCCCCCGTTCAAAAATGGCCGCCCCCACGTTGATTTTTGCTACCCCCAGCGTCGTACAGAGCTGGAGCTGATCGAACGGCGTACCGCTACCGCCATGTAATGCCAGAGGCACGCTCGAGCAGCGCGAAATCTCCGCCAGACGCTGAAAATCAATAGCAGGTACAACGCCAGGCGCGTACATGCCGTGCGCCGTGCCTACCGAGACGGCCAGTAGATCAATGCCTGTCTGCGCGATAAACGGTTCCACATCAGTGGGTTGCGTCATCAGGTCTGCATTGGCGGCCTGGTCGTAACGCGGCGCATCTGCCAGATGGCCCAGTTCGCCTTCCACGCAGAGCTGCGCGCTGGCGGCGAGTTCCACCACCGCCCTGGTCTGGCGCACGTTTTCCTCCAGGGGAAAAGCAGAAGCATCAATCATTAATCCGCTGAAACCAGCACGAAACGCCTGACGAATACAGTCCGGATTTTTGCCATGATCAAGCGCCAGAGCGACCGGTACTGAGGCAGATTCCGCGAGCGTTTTAACCACTGCCGCCGCGACGGGTGCAGGAAAATGCGCCAGATGCCCCTGATAGAGATTGAGAATGATCGGAGCGCGATTCTTCTCCGCCACGCGGATAGCTGCGTGAGCACTTTCCAGATTCATACAGTTGATCGCCAGCAAGGCGTAATGTTCATGCCAGGCTTTCATCACCATACTTTTCATATCGGCAAACATAGGGCCTCCGGTTATTCGAGGGTGAAAGTGATCTCTTCATCTTTCAGCTTTTGATCGCTCAGTTCGTCAAACTCTTCGTCGCGTTCCGTTACCGGTTTCTTCCAGAGTGAAAGCATCACGCCACAAATCACCGTGCCTATACCCAGCGCCAGGCAAAACAGCAGAGGATGGGTGAACAGAGGCACAACAAACATGCCGCCATGCGGAACCGGACTCTCCACGCCCCACACCATGATTAAGCCGCCCGCGACCGCCGATGCCACCACACAAGATCCCACTACTCGCAGCAGGTCACGCGCGGCGATCGGAATGACTCCTTCAGTGATCATGCAGATCCCCATCGGAAACGCGGCTTTCAGCGCCTCGCGCTCCGCACGGGTGTATTTATGGCGTGTCAGTAAGAACGAAAGTGTGATGCCAAACGGAGGGATGATTGAGCCGACAAATTTCACGGCTTCTGGTCCGTAGACGCCACTGACCAGCAAGCCATCGGAAAACAGCGACATGGTTTTGTTGACCGGACCACCGAAATCGAAGGTTGCCATCGCGCCAAGTATGGCCCCCATCAGGAAGCGCGATCCGCCCTGCATCGACTCGAGCAAATGAATCAGTGCTTCTTGTAACCAGGCGATGGGTTTACCAATCAGCGTCATCATTAACAGCCCACCGATAATGGTGCTTAATACCGGCAACACCATGATTGGCATGAGTCCTTGCATCGACTGCGGCAGGCGGATATAGCGTTTAAGTAGCAAAATGGTGTAGCCCACCAGGAAACCACCCAACATACCGCCAATAAATCCGGTATGGATTTGCCCACAGAGAAAGCCGACAATCAGGCCCGGGGCAAATCCGGGACGATCGGCAATAGAATAGGCAATTGCCGCGCTAATCAGCGGCACAATCAGCCCCATTCCCCAGCCGCCAATCTGATTAAGCATCCACGGGATTGTTCCTGTTTTTTCACCAACATCTGTACCGCCAAGAACTTGCCCCAACGCAATACATATCCCGGCGGCCACAATAAGGGGTATCATCCACGAGATGCCGGTTAATAAATGTTTTTTAATTTCCTGTGAAACCGGAATTTTATTTTCTTTCATATTAAGATCCCTCCAGTATAAGGATCATTTGTTTCCCAGTGATTTTTCGACCTTTTCAAGAAATTGAACGGGCGATTTAATGACGATCTCTGTCTTTACTCGCACAATACGTTTATTGGTGAAGCGTTCTTCTCCTTTTATTTTCACATCTACAGCAAGAATCACGACGTCAGCAGCAGAGATATCTGCCGCCTGTAATTCATTTTCTGTACCAATGGTTCCCTGGGTTTCAACTTTAATGGTATGGCCCAGAGCTTTTGCTCCTTTGATTAACTTTTCACGAGCAATATAGGTATGAGCAATACCCGCCGTACAGGCGGCAACACAGACAATATTCATGACATACTCCCTGTTATTTAGAAGACATCGGATTGTGCATACTGACTAAAGAGATCAATGATTTTTTGCGGACTCGTCTCAACTAACAATTGTTCTATGATGTCATCATCCGCCAGCGCGCCCGCGACCTGGGAAAGTAAACGGATATGGGTGGTATTTTGATCTTCAAGACGTACCGCAAATAAAATAATACAGCGCACGCTACTGCCATCCAGCGTTTCCCAGGGAATATCCTGGCGGGTACGGCCAATTGCCAGCGTAGTATTAATCACAGCTGAAGATTTACCATGCGGGATCGCAATATGATTTTCAAAACCAGTCGAGCCTTCCGCTTCGCGCTGCCAGACATCTTTAATAAAGGTTTCCCGACAATCGATCGCACCATCTTTTTTGAGAAGATTAGTTAATTCTTCAATCGCCTCCGCTTTATTCGTCGCTTGCATATCTAAAATAACGCGATTCGTATTCAGGATTTTTGTTATGTCCATTCGTCATACCTCATAAAATTCTGACATTAAATTTCAACGACCCGAGACGTCGCATGATGTAATTTTTCCGTAATCACCATTTCAGTGACCCGCTTAATATCGGCATCATTAAAAAAAGCGGTAACATAAGCGACCGGCATAGTGACTGTAGGCAAATTAATGGTCGAAATAATCAGTTCGATATTGTCAGGCAAAACCTGTGATAAATTCGCTGCTGAAATAACATCAACAATCGTCCATTCAGGAAATGCTCGCAGAATACGGCTTTTCAGTAGATGCGAAGTTCCGATTCCGGTTGAACAGACCAGTAATACACGTTTACGGGCAATTTGCCGCTCCATCGCAGCCTGAAAATGAACGGTCAGGTAACCCACTTCATCCTCGCTCACTGCATTCTCACCCCAGGTTTTAAATACCTGATTCACCACATATTGCGTCAACCGCCAGACATCCGCTAATTCTGCTTTAATATCTTCCAGCAATGGATTACGGATATGAATGCGATAATTTAGACGGTTAATCAGCGGCTTAATATGCACCAATAAGCCATCATATAATGCGCTGTCTTCACTAAAATCGCAGTCCACGATGTCACTGAATACCGTAATTAAACGCCAGGTAATCAGACGCGCTTCATTGCTGGCCTGCATATGTGAAATAATGCTAACATCTTTTTGTCCATCAATCGCCACACCTGATGAAATGATATATTGATAAATAAACCAGACTTCATCATCGGGCAATGTATGTGCAATTCGTTGTTCTATCTTATGAATCATCTGACTGGCAACATTAAAGATATTTTCATCATATTGTCTGGTTTGATCTTCTTCTCTTGATAACGCATTCCCGTGCGTGTTGCGATACATCATAATAAGGATGTGAGTAAAAATGTTAACGTAATAAGGTTCTCCCAAAGACCAACTTAATTCATTTTCCATATCCAGTAACAATGACTGGACAAATAACACCTCTTCTTCTCCAAAATAATGGACTAATGCTTTATAGCTTCCGGGATCCAGACGTGAATACACGACACCTTGCGGCTCATTATGGTTAATAATGCCGTTAATCAGTAATGCCATTGCCTGTCGGACTTGCCCTTCACTACCTTCAATATGCGTACCACTTGGACTGCGGATCAACGATAACCCCAACGGCGCAAGCCAGGACTCAATTACTCTCAGGTCATTAACAATAGAGGCTCCGCTGATAAAGTAGCGTTCTGACAATTTACTGATCGACGTTTCATTCGGTGTTTCACTTAATAACTGCGACGCTATTTTAACGCGCCTGGCATTATTCATTACACCATCAATCTCTTCACATTCTGCCACCAACAAATGATCAAGATGCAGCAAATCAGCAATATTCTCCGCACTTAACATCACACCCGCGCCAGCACGCTTCTCAACATTTATTCTCCATTGTCCCAGCCATTGCTCAAGTAAACGTAAATCACGTTGAATGGTTTTTTCCGAAACATTTAAATAGCCGGCAATCGTAACAATAGTCGTATATTCCCTTCGAGGTAAAAGGAATCGTAATAATCTGTTTTGTCGCGAGGTAATCATTTGCATTTTTTACCCTTATCACAGATTAAGAAGCCCCATATGGAAGAGCTTCAGTTGCCATCTCTGAGGGTAAATATAAAGCAGAATAATTTCACAACAATACTAAAATCTGTCCGTAATCCGGACAGTGATAAAACAAAGCAAGGCGGTTAAGGGATATTTTTCAACACAGATCACATTTTCGTGATGAATAATCGTGATCATGCTCGCAAATACGATGGAAGAAATATTTATTACCAGATGTGAGATTATTTACCGGATACG
Organism: Escherichia coli DSM 30083 = JCM 1649 = ATCC 11775; assembly: GCF_003697165.2. Taxonomy (GTDB): domain Bacteria; phylum Pseudomonadota; class Gammaproteobacteria; order Enterobacterales; family Enterobacteriaceae; genus Escherichia; species Escherichia coli. Next base: position 47,489 of record NZ_CP033092.2, on the reverse strand, counting down.
ACACAAAACCATTCGTATCCGGCATTCTTCAATAGATTACAACGTAATTGTCAGCGCATTCCCTTGAGGAGTCACCACCAGTCCCTGCTCACTTTCAGCCTGCGAACCGCCTTGCAGACCATTTACTTTCACAATATTGCGCAAGCACAGTGTCCAGTTCTTCGCCTCGCCCGTACCAGTCACAGTAATCGTGTTGCCAGTACGTGCTGCTTTTAAAGTAAAGATCACCGAACCGTCAGCATCGGGCACTTCACAGACGGCTTCATGCCCGTCTTGCAGATTAAAGAGGTGGAATGCCGTACCTTCGTGCCACGCGTAATCGGGACGTTGATCGTTGTTGCCCAGCGCCAGTAGGGTGCTATCACGCACATAAACGGGCAGACTCAGGAAGCTGTGCTGCTGTTTATGCCAGCGACTACCGTCGAGTTCATCGTTGTGCCACAGGTGTGTCCAGCGACCTTCCGGCAGGTAGAACTGCACATCGCCCGCTTCTGTGAACACAGGCGCAACCATCACGTTGTCGCCTAACATATATTGACGGTCAAGGTAATCACAAGCCGGATCGTCCGGGAACTCCATCATCATGGCCCGCATCATCGGCGTACCCCGGGCGTTTGCACGTGCAGCTTCACGATACAGATACGGCATCATGCGGCATTTCAGTTGCGTGAAGAAGCGCACCACATCACAGGACTCATCATCGTAGGCCCACGGCACACGATAAGATTTGCTGCCATGTAAACGGCTATGGCTGGAAAGCAAACCAAACGCGCACCAGCGTTTGTAAACGTGCGCCGGAGCGGTATTTTCAAAGCCGCCGATATCGTGGCTCCAGAAGCCAAAACCTGAAAGGCCAATAGACAAACCACCGCGCAGGCTTTCCGCCATTGATTCGTAGTTAGCGTAACAGTCGCCACCCCAGTGTACCGGAAATTTCTGCGCACCAACGGAGGCCGAGCGGGCAAACAAGACGGCTTCTTCCTCACCAACGGTGTCCTTGAGCACGTTCCACACCAGTTCGTTGTAGATGTACGCATAATGGTTATGCATTTTCTGCGGATCGGAACCATCAAACCACTGAACATCGGTTGGAATACGTTCGCCAAAGTCGGTCTTAAAGCAATCAACGCCCATCGCGACCAGACCTTTCAGTTTGTCGGCGTACCATTTGCAGGCATCCGGATTGGTAAAGTCATAAATCGCCAGACCTGGCTGCCATTTATCCCACTGCCACAGCGAACCGTCCGGGCGTTTGAGTAAATAACCTTTCTCTTGTAACTCTTTAAAGACGGGGGATTTTTGCCCAATATAGGGGTTAATCCAGACGCAGATTTTCAGCCCTTTCGCTTTCAGACGGCGGATCATCCCTTCCGGGTCCGGAAAAGTCAGCGGGTCCCACTCAAAATCGCACCACTGGAAGGCTTTCATCCAGAAACAGTCAAAGTGGAAAACATGCAGCGGCAGATTGCGTTCCGCCATACCATCGATAAAGCTGTTTACCGTCGCTTCGTCGTAGTTGGTGGTAAATGAAGTGGTTAGCCACAGACCGAAGGACCACGCGGGCGGCAGCGCCGGACGGCCAGTAAAACGGGTATAACGATCAAGTACCGCTTTCGGCGTCGGGCCGTCGATAACAAAGTATTCGAGATATTCACTCTCAACGCTGAACTGTACTTTGGAGACTTTCTCTGATCCCACTTCAAAAGAGACGCATTGAGGATGATTGACCAGTACCCCATAACCACGGTTAGTCATATAAAACGGGATATTTTTATACGCCTGTTCAGTACTTGTGCCGCCGTCCCGGTTCCAGGTTTCTACCGTCTGACCATTGCGCACCAGGGCAGTAAAGCGCTCTCCCAGGCCGTAAACTGTTTCGCCAACGCCAAGATCAAGCCGTTCAAACATATAATTCCGTTGATTATTCGTGTCCTGCACGTAGCCGTTATTTTTCACCTGACTACCGGTAATACGTTCGCCGTTGCGCAGAAAATCCAGTGACCAGAACTCACCTTTGCTGACACGCGCACTTAAGTTGCCACTTTTAAACTCAGCGTAACGTTCTGTGTTTTCGATAGTGACCTTCACGTCCTGCAAAATATTGAGCGGGTAATGAGGACCGTTATTCAGCGCCCCCTGAAAATGCTCAATCCGTACACCGACAATACCTTCCTGTGGGGAGAAAAAGCGCAGCGTAAATAAAGGCGTATCAAGCTGCCAGGTACGTTCACGCACATCACGAGGGGCAGCATAGACCACCATTTCATTATCCTGCTGTTCAACCTCGAACACCTGAAGCGGGTGAATCAAATTGAGGCCAGGTTGAATCAACCAGTTTCCGTCGCTAATTTTCATTGCCGTTCCTTAGTTCTGCACTTCTTGAGAGGTGAATTGTTGCTGGCAACGGCGTTTGCCCTGCGCCAGCTGTTCCATAACGGTTTTCAGATTGTGCGTCGTGAGCGAGTAGTAGCGTTTAGCGATAATCGCGCTCAGCAAGTAACAGATCGCCGGAACAATCGTGAATAGCGCGATAATGATGCTAATTGTGACGCTGTTCTGCGCTTTTTCTGCCGCATCATATCCGCCATAAGCCAGCATCCAGCCGATAAGGGCACCACCGAAGGCCAACCCCAGTTTGAGCACAAACAGCGTGCCAGCAAAACTGATCCCGGTCAGGCGTTTACCATTGCACCACTCGCCGTAGTCGACGGTATCGGACATCATTACCCACTGGATAGGTGTCACCAGTTGATGCAACACACCAATCACGAAGATGAAGACAAACATGGTGATGCTGGCCTGCATAGGAACAAAGAACATCGCGAGGCTAATCACTGCCAGCAGGGCGTTCGTCCACCAGAAGATAGTGACTTTACATTTCCAGTCGGTCAGCGGTTTCGCCAGTGCGGAACCAATCAGGTTACCCACGCAATAAGTGGTGAGAAAAGCGACAAATACTTCCGGCGTGCCCAAAATCCATGTGACGTAATACATCATCGCCCCACCGCGTACGCACACCGCCAGGATATTGAAAATGGTCAGGAAACCGACAATACGCCACTGGTCGTTTTGCCAGATATCACGTAAATCATCCCGCATAGACGTCGTTGTAGGTGGTGCTTCAACGCGTTCTTTAGTGGTGAAGAAACAGAATGCCAGCATCATAAATGCCACCACGGAAAGGACCGCGATACCGCCCTGGAAACCGAGTGGTTTATTATCACCACCAATTAAATTAACCAGTGGCATCATCAGAACAGTAGAGAGCATGCCTCCCGCGGTCGCCAGCACAAAACGCCAGGATTGCAGCGAGATACGCTGAGTCGGGTCATTGGTGATTACACCACCCAATGCGCAGTAAGGGATATTGACGATGGTATAAAGTAAGGTAAGTAGGGTGTAAGTAATTGCTGCATAAATCATTTTTCCGTTCATACTGAGATCTGGCGTGCTATAGGCCAGTACACAGACGATCCCGAATGGCAGTGCGCCAAACAGCACCCACGGCCGAAATTTACCCCAGCGAGAGCGCGTTCGATCGGCCAACAACCCCATGCAAGGATCGGAAATCGCATCCAGTGCACGAGCGACCAAAAACATGGTTCCGACAAATCCGGCAGGAATGCCAAAAATATCGGTATAAAAGAACATCATATATAACATTACGTTATCGAAAATAATGTGGCTGGCGGCGTCTCCCATGCCATAACCAATTTTCTCTTTAACGGACAACACTTCACTCTTCATCTGCTTTTCCTTGATGCTATAGGGGTGCTGAGACCGATAACGCATTTTGTAAACCATCCCTGCGAGAGCGAATATTCCGATATCTGGTTATTAATTTATGATTCTTGTTTTATGTGATCGTGGTAGCGTTAATTTCGCTCATATATCATTGTAAAATATGAGTTTTATATGAACTATAATGCTTTTGTGATAATACGCTGCGTGTATTAGGCGGAAAAAACTGATCTGGGGGATGTAGAAACTCAAGGAAGTAGCTATAATGCGCCCCGCCTCCATGTAGCAATCGAGGCGCGGAAGATCGTCGTCTCCGGTGAGGCGGCTGGACTTCAAATCCAGTTGGGGCCGCCAGCGGTCCCGGGCAGGTTCGACTCCTGTGATCTTCCGCCAAAATGCCTCTCCTGAACTCTCCCGACGTCAACAACACTCCTTCGGAGGCGACATGTCAGACAAAGACTTAACCCAGCCCCCAGCAGGCGAGTTTATTATGTTTGCCAGCGGTGACGGAAGAGTGCGTGTTGAATGTCGCTTTGAGTCAGACACAATCTGGTTATCCCAGGCGGCAATGGCTGAACTGTACGATAAAGATGTTCGCACTATTAACGAACATTTAATCAATATATTTTCCGAAGGTGAACTTGTTCAAAACTCAACCATCCGGAAATTCCGGATAGTTCGCCAGGAAGGAAAACGTCAGGTTTCCAGAGAGATAGACCATTACAACCTCGAAGCCATTCTCGCTGTCGGCTATCGCGTTCGCTCGCCTCGAGGCACGCAATTCCGCCAGTGGGCAACGCAGACGCTTCAGGAATACCTGATCAAAGGTTTTGTGATGGACGATGAGCGGCTGAAGAATCCGCCTGTCGGTTCATCGGTTGTGCCCGACTATTTTGATGAGATGCTTGAACGCATCCGCGATATTCGCGCCAGCGAGCGTCGGGTATATTTGCGGGTGCGGGAGATCTTTGCTTTAGCTGCCGACTATCAGCCATCGCTTAAAGAAACCACGCAATTTTTTCAAACCATCCAGAATAAACTGCATTTTGCCTGTACCGGGCATACCGCTGCGGAACTCATCCACAAACGAGCAGATGCCAGCCAGCCGCACATGGGCTTGACCAGTTATAAAGGTGAAGAGGTACGTAAGGGCGACGTGACGGTGGCAAAAAATTATCTCACCCAGGATGAGGTCAGCGAACTTAATCGCGTGGTTAATATGTGGCTGGACTTTGCCGAGGATCAGGCCCGTCGTCGTCAGCAAGTCTTTTTGCGCGACTGGCAGGATAAGCTGGATCAGTTCCTGCAATTTAACGACCGAGAGGTTCTACAGGGCGCTGGTAAAATCAGCAAGAAAATGGCCGATGAAAAAGCGCAGGCGGAGTATGTTCAGTTTGCCGAACAACAACGGCGCTTAAAAGAAGCCGAAGGCGAGAAGGATATCGCTGGTTTGCTACAGTGGAATAAAGAGTCGAAAAAGTAGCCCGGAATCCCCCCAAACGCCATACGCAAAACCATTTGGGGGTACTTATGGGGTTACTCATTTATCAAATTCAAAATATAAACATTAAATCAATAACTTAACCATCAAATGCGACTCCTGTGATCGCCAAAATGCCTCTTCAGTGATCCCCATCCTGCTTATTTCTGAGCAACCTGACCCTGCTGATGTATCTGGTAGTATGACAGAGTGATTCGTTTTTCTTGCCGAGTGTACGAAAACGTCTTCCTTGCCACCGACTATCAACCGTCACTCAAAAAAACCTCTCTTTTTTTCAAGCTATCAAGAATAAGTTGCATTTTATCTGCACCGGACACCAGCCATCCATATATGGCTTTTACCTGCTACAAAGATGAAGAAGTGCATAAATGTGATGTTAAAACAATCAAAGAAAAATTACATGCGCAATAATTTCACTATAACATTATAATCCATGGTGAAAATAACACTGCACAAGGATTGTCATCATCAAACTCATCGGAACTATTTTTTCTGTCGTCATTGGTGTAATACTGATTGTAAGTATCCTTTCAGGAGATTATTTTTGCCGTGTGGGGCATGGAACTTGTAAAGCAGCCAAAAGCGCTAGGCATTTAATTGAAAGTAAAGAGAAAAACAGAAGTAGTCGCGTCAAAGTCTTTAGCACGCATATTAATTTGAGTCATCCAGCGGCATCCTGGCTAGCAACTCAAACTTGCGCTAACAATATATTCAATCTGCTTCAAAACAATAATGCCATTTATTTATTCAAAAACGATAATAAAATTGAACTGCGAATGGGGTATGATTCTTTTTTCTCTATTGAAACGATTGATAAAATTAACAAAGAAAACATCAAAGAAATAAAACTAAAAAATGATACAACATATGTTTCTCTTCCTAATCCAACCATTTTAATAACCAACGACATCAACACCTGAACGACAGTTTTCTATTTCTGTTCTGGATGATGATAACAAAGAAAATCTACCTACCGATACCGCACCTTGTTTTACAATTGGTATTCCTGATGAATATACTAAAGCCATAGAGTTATTGAACATTAAATAATTAAATTTCATATTGAGTTTTTTTAAACACCATATGAATAATTGTTATATGTCATTATTTCCTCCATTCACTAAAACTGATTGATTACTCTACTCCCTCACCGTCATCGGTAGTGGTATCCTTAACGTATATTGATGAAAAGACAAAACAGTATGCAGAGGGAAAAATGGGTTCCACCAGAAAGGGGATGCTGAACGTTCTGATTGCCGCCGTGTTGTGGGGAAGTTCAGGGGTCTGCGCGCAATACATCATGGAGCAAAGCCAGATGTCGTCGCAGTTTTTGACTATGACGCGTTTGATATTCGCCGGTTTGATTCTGCTGACGCTATCATTTATTCATGGTGATAAAATCTTTTCTATTATTAACAATCACAAAGATGCCATTAGCCTACTGATTTTTTCCGTGGTTGGCGCGCTAACCGTACAGCTCACTTTTTTGCTAACCATCGAAAAATCGAACGCAGCCACGGCAACGGTGCTGCAATTCCTCTCACCGACTATTATCGTCGCCTGGTTCTCACTGGTGCGTAAATCCCGCCCGGGCATTCTGGTTTTCTGCGCTATTTTGACATCGCTGATCGGGACTTTTTTATTGGTGACACACGGTAATCCGACGTCATTATCGATCTCTCCTGCCGCGTTATTCTGGGGGATTGCCTCGGCATTTGCTGCTGCATTCTATACCACCTATCCCTCAACGCTGATTGCCCGCTATGGCACGTTACCGGTCGTCGGCTGGAGTATGCTGATTGGCGGTCTGATCCTGCTGCCCTTTTATGCCAGACAAGGGACAAACTTTGTCGTTAACGGCAGTTTGATTCTGGCGTTTTTTTATTTGGTGGTCATTGGTACGTCCCTGACATTTAGTCTGTACCTGAAAGGAGCACAATTAATTGGCGGTCCAAAAGCCAGCATTTTAAGCTGTGCAGAACCATTAAGTAGCGCGCTGCTCTCTTTGTTGTTGCTGGGGATCACCTTCACATTGCCGGACTGGCTGGGAACGCTGCTGATTCTGTCATCGGTGATTTTGATTTCAATGGATTCCCGCCGCCGCGCCAGAAAAATAAATCGTCCGGCGCGGCATGAGTGAGAATTACCAGCCAGGCACCGCGCCTCCGTTAAAGATGGTTTCTGCCGCTTTAGCGACTTCGGGTGATTGATAAGATTGCAGAAATTCCTTCACGTTTTCTGCATTCTTATTATCTTCCCGTGCCACCAGAATATTCACATACGGCGAATTTTTATCTTCAATAAATACGCTGTCGTTAACCGGAGAAAGTCCTGTTTGCTGGATGTAAGTGGTGCTGATAATCGCTACATCCACTTTCGGGTCGTCCAGTACACGTGGCAACTGTGCCCCTTCCAGCTCCATTATCTGCAAATGGCGTGGATTATCGGTTATATCCAACGCGGTAGGTAATAACCCTTTTCCTTCTTTCAGAGTAATTAGCTTCTCTTTTTGCAGCAGTAAAAGCGCGCGACCAAGGTTAGTCGGGTCGTTGGGGATCGCCACTGTCGCACCTTCTTTTATTTGCGCCACTGTTTTGATTTTTTTGGAATAGCCCGCCATGGGGAAGACAAACGTATTTCCCACCGCTACCAGTTTATAACCATGCGCCTGATTATCTTGTTCAAGAAAGGGTCGATGCTGGAAGACGTTCGCATCAAGCTCGCCATGATTTGTCGCATCGTTCGGTAGCAACGAACCGCTAAATCCTACCAGTTCAACATCGAGACCATATTTCTCTTTTGCTACCTTTTTAGCGACTTCCGCGACATCTTGTTCTGCGCCATTAATAACGCCAACTTTAATATGCTTTTCATCGCTGCTGCTCTGGTCGCAACCTGCCAGCAGAACTCCTGCCAGTAATAATGCGGCCCCCGCCCGTAGATGATGTGTTGTCAGTTTCATTTTTTTATCCTTTTATTAATGATTACCTGACTATAGCGGTAAGGTCGCTGCAGTTTAAAAAACGAAACGCTATCGATAAGAATAAAAAGGAATAAAAGTGGAATATAAAGTCTGGCACTTCTTACTGACCACGCAAACACCTTTCGTACAGCATGATGAGAGCGGCAAAAGCAAACTACACTTATGCTTCATTCGATGCACATTTGCAGAAGGTTGCCGCTATGAAGCCAACGATGCTACTCATGATTACCGTATTCCTGATTTTTCCAGCCATTTCTCAGGCCGAGTCGCCATTCAGTTCTCTACAGTCGGCAAAAGAGAAAACCACGGTATTGCAAGATTTACGTAAAATTTGCACGCCACAGGCGTCATTATCAGATGAAGCGTGGGAAAAGTTAATGTTGTCAGATGAAAACAATAAACAACATATACGCGAGGCCATCGTGGCGATGGAACGTAATAATCAGAGCAATTATTGGGAAGCGTTGGGTAAGGTAGAATGCCCGGATATGTAAGAACGGCAACAACCACTGACCAACGCTTCTTTACCTGATATCAGGATTTCTTCATTTTCACCTTTGCAGTCACCAACAATGCAGTCAGCAACATCAATGTGCCGGACAACATCAGCGGCGAAGTCAGACCAATGTTATCCAACGCATAACCGCCGATTGCCGCACCGCAGGTGTTAGCAAGCTGAATAACGGCCACCTGAATAGATCCAGCCTTTTCTGCCTGATCGGCCAATGAGCGAGTGATCCACGTTGACCAACCAACGGGAATTAAAGCAAAGGTCAGCCCCCAGATAATCGCCACACCAGTAGCAACAATTTTATCGCTTCCCCACAGTGTCAGTACCAGCGCGCTCAGGGCGAGCACAAACGGTGCGCCCGCTAAGGCCAGTTTCACCGAACGTTTGAGAATAAACGACGAAAGCGATGTCCCGACAAAGCTGGCGATACCAAAACTCAGCAGCACCAGGGTTAAGCCATCAACACCGAATCCCGCCAGATTCATATACACTGGGCGAATATAAGTGAAAAAAGCAAACTGTCCGGCAAAGGACATAAAGATGGCGATCATCCCGGCCATCACTCCCGGACGTTGTAATAAGCGGAAAGTATTTTGTTTCTGATGCGAAGGTTCACCTGGCAGCGAAGGCAGTGATTTGATAATCCAGAAAATACACAGCACGCCCATCGCCGCCGCCGCATTAAAGACATTGCGCCAACCGATAAGCTCGCCTAAAAAACTGCCCAACGGCGCGGCAATCACCAGCGCAATAGAAACCGCGCCGAAGATCACCGACAGCGCCTTCGGCACCGTACGCGGCGGTACCAGACGCATGGTCAGCGACGCCGACATCGCCCAGAACCCGCCCAGCGCCAGACCCAGACAGGCGCGGCCGATTAACAGCAGACTGAATGAGTTGGCAAAGGAAACCAGCAAACAGGAAAGCGTCAGCAAAACGGCGAACAGAATGACAACGTAGCGGCGGTCAGTGGCCTGAATGGTCTGGGTAATAAACAAACTGGCAAACATCGCCACAAAGGCGGTCACGGTCACCGATTGGCCGGCAACCCCTTCCGAAATGCCTAAATCCTGGGCCATTGGCGTCAACAAACTGACAGGCAAAAACTCAACGATAATCAGACAGGCGACGCAAAACGCCACCGAGAAAACGGCTGACCAGTTCGGTCGGGTGATGGCATCCGCGCCGCGGTTTTCAGCAATAAATTCACTCATGGTGTTACCCGTGGCATGTTTCAGAGGGAAAGCCGACCACTTTAACATTGAAATGTGTGACGTATTTAACGTTTTTGCAACTTTTACGGTGTTGCTTGAGCTGGAGTTAAGATCGAAACGGAACAGGGCAAAGATTACCGGATGCGGTGTGAACGTCTTATCCACCCACCAGGTCAGGCGCGGTCTGTAGGCTGATAAGACGAAGCGGTTTTAATGCAGCCAGTGAACGCCCTCGGCAGGCTGAAAGAACGCGTTATAGCGCATCTGAAAAGCATTGATATCCTGCATTTCAGGTTCGGTTTCGCGCAGAAAACCCAGCGCCAGCCTGACCTGAGCATCAGTAATCGGCGCGGCAAGGCGGGCTTTTTGTAAAATCCGATGCCATTGCAGCAGGTTCTGTTCGCTACCATCGACAATGACAATTTGCCAGATGAGCAACACCTGCGCGGCGTTTTGCAGGTGCGACTCATCCGGGCGATGCAAATAACGTAAAAATTCGTCACCGGCTGACTTTCCCATTTGATCGACCATCGACTCCACGGGTACGACATCGATGTTCAGCCGATCGCTGAGACGGCGAATCGCTTTTCTGGCCCCGGATGTCAGCACCCGAAAACCAACCACAAACACTACCGCCAGCGTGGCGAGCATTATCCAGATCATGAGTTCTCCTGCGTAATCAGAACTCATGATATCTGGAAACCCTCGCCAGTTACTAATCCACCAGAATAATCTTCAGTGCAAACAGAGTTGCGACCACCACCACACACAGGTTCAGATCGCGCCAGCGCCCGGTGCACACTTTCATGATGCAGTACGACATAAAGCCTAGTGCAATCCCTTCGGTGATCGAGAAAGTAAAGGGCATCATCACCGTGGTAATAAACGCAGGCACCGATTCGGTAAAATCATCCCAGTTAACGCGCGCCAGGCTTGAAGTCATCAGCACGCCAACAAAGATTAACGCTCCGGCGGTTGCGTAAGGAGGAACCATCGCCACCAGCGGTGAGAAGAACATAACTAACAGGAACATAACGCCGACTACGACAGCCGTCAGCCCCGTGCGACCACCGACAGCCACACCTGAAGTACTTTCAATATAGGCGGTAACAGACGAGGTACCGATAAACGCACCCGCCACCGAACTGACGCTATCAACATACAGCGCCTTATTCATATTGGGGAATTTACCGTTACTATCTATTAAGCCAGCTTTATCAGTCACACCAATTAATGTCCCTGATGAATCAAATAAGTTGATCAGCATAAAGGAGAAAATGATACCGGCGAGTTCAAGTGATAACGCACCGCTCAAATCCACTTCACCAATGACGCCGCTAATATCAGGCGGAATGGAATAGACGCCGCTAAAATGAACATCACCGAAAAACAATCCACAGCAAGACGTCACCACAATAGAAACAAGCACCGCGGCATGAAAATGACGTGATGACAACACGGTTATAATAAAAAACCCTAAAATACCTAACAACACGCCGTGAGAACTTAAATCGCCAATCATCACCAGGGTGTCTTTATTGGCGACAATAACGCCAGTATTTTTTAATCCCATTAAGGCGATAAATAATCCGATTCCGCTGGTGATACCAATACGTAAACTTAATGGAATGTTGGAGATCATCCAGTACCGGATACGAAACAGCGTGAGCAAAAATAGCCCAACTGCGCCCCAGAATATCGCGCCCATCCCGGTCTGCCAGGAGATACCCATCGCCCCCACGACCACGAAGGCAAAGAAGGCGTTCAGGCCCATTGCCGGAGCCAGTGCCACGGGTAAGTTAGCAAATACCCCCATCGCAATACTGCCGATACCGGCAATCAAACAGGTGGTAACAAACACCACTTTCGGGTCCATTTGTGCCGCGCCGAGGATTTGCGGGTTCACAAAAACGATGTACACCATGGTTAAAAAAGTGGTCATCCCCGCAATCAATTCTGTGCGGACGGTGGTCCCATGCTGAGATAGTTTAAATAATCGCGAAAGCGTCCCTGATTCATTACTCACGTAATCGGTATTGTCATTATTCATTTTTTTGTCCATTGGAGGAGATTTAATCCCTTGCTTTTGTAAAACAAATGACAACAACGGTTCAGTGATAATTATCACATTTCAATTGCACATTAATGGATATTCTTTAATAATCTCGCGACGTTTCTTTATGATAAATAATAATCAAATTGATAAAATCAAAATGAGAAAAATATGAATAATTCTATTAACCATAAATTTCATCACATTAGCCGGACTGAATACCAGGAATTGTTAGCCGTTTCCCGTGGAGACGCTGTTGCCGATTATATTATTGATAATGTCTCTATTCTCGACCTGATCAATGGCGGAGAAATTTCCGGCCCAATTGTGATTAAAGGACGTTACATTGCCGGTGTTGGCGCAGAATACGCTGATGCTCCGGCTTTGCAGCGGATTGATGCCCGCGGCGCAACGGCGGTGCCAGGGTTTATTGATGCTCACCTGCATATTGAATCCAGCATGATGACGCCAGTCACTTTTGAAACCGCGACCCTGCCGCGCGGCCTGACGACCGTTATTTGCGACCCTCATGAAATCGTCAACGTGATGGGCGAAGCCGGATTCGCCTGGTTTGCCCGCTGTGCCGAACAGGCAAGGCAAAACCAGTACTTACAGGTCAGCTCTTGCGTACCCGCACTGGAAGGCTGCGATGTTAATGGTGCCAGTTTTACCCTTGAACAGATGCTCGCCTGGCGGGACCATCCGCAGGTTACCGGCCTTGCAGAAATGATGGACTACCCTGGCGTAATTAGCGGGCAGAATGCGCTGCTCGATAAACTGGACGCATTTCGCCACCTGACGCTGGACGGTCACTGCCCGGGTTTGGGTGGTAAAGAACTTAACGCCTATATTGCTGCGGGTATTGAAAACTGCCACGAAAGTTATCAGTTGGAAGAAGGACGCCGGAAATTGCAACTCGGCATGTCATTGATGATCCGTGAAGGGTCCGCAGCCCGCAATCTCAACGCGCTGGCACCGTTGATCAACGAATTTAACAGCCCGCAATGCATGCTCTGTACCGATGACCGTAACCCGTGGGAGATCGCCCATGAAGGACACATCGATGCCTTAATTCGCCGCCTGATCGAACAACACAATGTACCGCTGCATGTGGCATATCGCGTAGCCAGCTGGTCGACGGCGCGCCATTTTGGTCTGAATCACCTCGGCTTACTGGCACCCGGCAAGCAGGCCGATATCGTCCTGTTGAGCGATGCGCGTAAGGTCACGGTGCAGCAGGTACTGGTGAAAGGCGAGCCGATCGATGCACAAACCTTACAGGCGGAAGAGTCGGCGAGACTGGCACAATCCGCCCCGCCATATGGCAATACCATTGATCGCCAGCCAGTTTCCGCCAGCGACTTTGCCCTGCAATTTACCCCCGGAAAACGCTATCGCGTTATTGAGGTAATCCATAACGAACTGATCACGCACTCCCGCTCCAGCGTCTACAGCGAAAACGGTTTTGATCGCGATGATGTGTGCTTTATTGCCGTTCTTGAGCGTTACGGACAACGACTGGCTCCGGCCTGTGGTTTGCTCGGCGGCTTTGGCCTGAATGAAGGTGCGCTGGCTGCGACGGTCAGCCATGACAGCCATAATATTGTAGTGATCGGTCGTAGCGCAGAAGAGATGGCGCTGGCGGTCAATCAGGTGATTCAGGATGGCGGCGGGCTGTGCGTGGTCCGTAACGGCCAGGTACAAAGTCATCTACCGTTGCCCATTGCCGGGCTAATGAGCACCGACACGGCGCAGTCACTGGCGGAGCAAATTGACGCCTTGAAAGCCGCCGCCCGTGAATGCGGTCCGTTACCCGATGAGCCGTTTATTCAGATGGCGTTTCTTTCCCTGCCAGTGATCCCCGCGCTGAAACTAACCAGTCAGGGGCTGTTTGATGGCGAGAAGTTTGCCTTCACTACGCTGGAATTCACGGAATAATAAAAAAAAGCCCGGCGTCATGCCGGGCAAAAGTCACCAGTTACGTTTATGCCACTGTCAACTGCTGAATTTTTTTCTCGCGGCGGATTTTGCGTTCTTCCATCACCGCCACTATCGCCATCAGGCAGATACAACCAATCGCGGCGATATCCAGCGCGGCGAAGGTGCCTGCCCAGCCGGTAAGGCCAAATACCGGCGTCCCATCGGCAATCATTCCCAGACCTAACTTGGCAAAGCTGTCACCAATCAGGTAAGCGAAGGTGCCTTTAATACCATCGGCAGCGCCAATCGCTTTTTTAGGTACAAAGCCAACAGCCGCCACACCAATCAACAATTGCGGGCCAAAGACCAGGAAACCCAACGCAAAGAGAGAAGCCAGGTAGATATATTCGTTGCTGGCGTGTTGATACACACCGAGCGTGGCGATAATCAGCGCCAGCGCGATACAGGCCACCAGGCCACGGCGACCGTTCGCCAGGTCAGAGAGCCAGCCCCACAGCAGCGTACCGACCAGCGCACCAGCTTCAAACAGCGTAAAGCCCTGAATCGCCACCGCTTTAGAGAGTTTCAGTTCCTGGAACGCATACACGGTTGACCACTGGTCGATACCAATACGCACCACATAGAGGAAAATGTTGGCAAAGCACAGCAGCCAGATCACTTTGTTTTTCAGCACATACTCAACAAAGATCTGCCACTTGGTCATATCGGTAGATTCTGTCTCTTTATCCTCTTCACTGATCTCCTCGCCAAACAGCTCTTCAGCTTTGCCGAGGCCATAAGATTCCGGGGAGTCGCTGCCGTAACGCAGACCAATAAAACCAACAATCAGCGCGATAATCGACGGGAAAATAAACATGCCGATGACATGACCATCGAACAGGTAATTTGCGCCGAACAGCGCCACACCTGCTGCGCCTGCACCACCAAGGTTGTGAGAAATGTTCCAGAAACCGAGGAATGTCCCGCGTTTACGACGCGGCGTCCATTTGGTGATGGTGGAGTAACTGCACGAACCGCCGGTACTCTGGAAAAAGCCGCTCAAGGCGTAGAAGGCAATCATCAGGAACAGGCTAACCGAGCCGCTGCCCATACTGGCACTGAAGCCCAGCATACAAATGGCAGACAGGATCAGCATGAACGGCAGGAATTGTTTGGTGTTTTTGCCGTCGGCGTAGTAAGAAACCAGCGTTTTACCCACGCCATAAGTGATGGAGAAGCCCAGGCCGATCATCCCCAGCTGCGTCATGCTCAACCCGTAGGTCGAGATCATGTCGTTCTGCGCGATGTTAAAGTTCTTGCGAATCAGGTACATCGTAAGGTAGCCGATAAAGACCACCAGGTAGGATTGCATGAACGGTTTGAACCACATTTTGCGCCGCACTTCGAGCGGAAGGTCCAGGGTCGGCTTGCGAACCTGGTTTAAGAAAGCCAGCATGGGTTACTCCTGAAATGAATACCTGCGTGAGGCATGCA
The DNA here is from genome assembly GCF_003697165.2 of Escherichia coli DSM 30083 = JCM 1649 = ATCC 11775. GTDB lineage: Bacteria > Pseudomonadota > Gammaproteobacteria > Enterobacterales > Enterobacteriaceae > Escherichia > Escherichia coli. The sequence continues at coordinate 32,072 of NZ_CP033092.2, read as the reverse complement.
TTGTAAAAATCAGCAGCAAATCAGGCCTGAGATAGCGTCCAGGCAAAACCTGGAAAATTTCTTAGTTTTGCCGGATATGAAGTGAAAAGGTGAGATGCATCACGCTTCTCGCGGTGTCTGGGCGTTCAAAAAGGGCAGTAATAGCAGTGCGGAAATCCCGGCGGCGATGGCGATAACCACAAAAAATCCGCTCCAGTGCCAGGTATCGAGTACTTTCGCCAGCGGCCAACCAGCAAGCGACGCACCAAGATAAGCAAACAAGCCGACAAATCCCGTCGCCGCCCCTGCCGCCTCTTTGTGGGAACACTCTGCCGCCGCCATGCCGATTAACATCTGCGGGCCAAAGACAAAAAAACCAATGGTGAAGAAGCAGGTTGCCTGCATCACGTAGCTGGCAAATGGCATCAGCCACAGCGAGCCGACTGAAAGCAAAATTCCGGCGGCGAAAATCAAATTCATCGGCCCGCGGTTGCCGTTAAACAGTTTGTCCGAACCCCAACCCGCTACCAGCGCACCGATAAATCCGCCCAGTTCAAACATTGTCACTGCCGTATTCGCCGTGACCAGATCGACGCCCAGCATCTCGGACATATACAAATTGCCCCAGTCGTTGATCGCCGCCCGAACCACATAGACCAGCACATAGCAAAACGAAAGCAGCCAGATATACGGATTCAGCAACACATATTTGGTGAGGATCTCTTTACGCGTCAGCCCTGCCCCTTCTTGTTGTTGAGCAATCTCCAGTGCGTCGTGCCGCCATTCACCAACCGCCGGTAAACCTAACGCCTGCGGGCGATCGCGCAGCCGCCAGCAGAGAAAAATCCCCACGACTATCGCCATACAACCCGCAATCATCATCCCGGCACGCCAGCCGTAATGCAGCGCGCTCGCTGCCATCACAATGGGAATGAGTGCGCCGCCGACGTTATGCGCCGTGTTCCATAATGCCCACCAACCGCCGCGCTCGGTACGAGAATACCAGGCGGTTAACAGACGCGCACACACCGGTGAACCCCAGCCCTGGAAAAAGGCGTTCAACACCCAAAGCACGGCAAACGCCCATAGCGACGTCGAGAAGCCAAACAGAATGTTGATAATGCCCGTGGCAATAAGCCCTATCCCCATAAAATAACGGGCATTTGAGCGATCGCTGACAATGCCGGAGACAAACTTCGACACGCCGTAGGTAATGTAAAACAGGGTCGCTAACAGGCCAATATCGCTACGGCTGAGCACGCCGTTAGCAAGGATTTCTGGTACGGCGGCGTTAAAACTTTTACGCGTGAAGTAAAACAGCGCGTAACCCAGCCAGATGGTCAGCAGAATATGCCGACGCCAGTAGCGATAGCGGGCATCAATTTCATGTTTATCAGTCATTAATGGCGCATCGGCGGGCGCTTTCAGAAACGGCAACATCATCGAACCTTAGACATAACGTTGAGGTAGAGAAACGCTGACACGCGTGCCGTGCAGACAGGAAATGGTCAATGTGCCACCCAGCGCCGTTACGCGCTCGCGCATTCCGGTAAGGCCAAAACCGTGTTGCCCGGAATCTGGCGGTAAACCGCTGCCATCGTCTTCAATCACCAGCATCAACCGTTCATCCTGCTGCCAGCCTTGCAGGGTGACCGCGCTGGCATCAGCATGTTTCACAATGTTGTTCAGCCCTTCCTGGCAGACACGAAACAGCGTCACTCGCTGGTTTTCGCTTAACGCTGATTCATCGATTCGCCATTCGAGATGGCTGACAATGCCGCGCCCTTCCAGCTCCATTTCCCGCATCAGTGAGCGGATGGCCTGCTCCAGGGTGAGATCATCCAACTGGCGCGGACGTAACCGACCTAACAAACGGCGCACCGCGTCGTAAACGCCCAGCGATAGTTGTTCGATGAGCTGCCCGCTCTGTTTCACGCTGGCGTTATCTGCCGCCAGCCGCTGAACAATGCCCGCTTGAGTTCGAATAGCAGTAATGGTCTGACCGATATCATCGTGCAGCTCACGTGCCACATCACGGCGCACGCTCTCTTCGGTTTCCAGCAACCGTTCAGCGAGATGCTGATTGCGCGCCAGTTCCTTTTGCAGCGACTGGTTAAGTTCACGCAACCGCTGGATGCCTGCGCCCAGTAACAACCCTGTCAGACTTTGCACCAACAGCGAGAGCAATAAATCCACCGGATGATCGCGCCAGGTTTGACTGGCGATCAGCGCGATGGCGTTCATCAATGTCGCAATCAGCGCTCCTTGCCAACCATAGTGCCAGGCCAGCGCGATAATCGGCAGCGCCAGACAGAATGGCGTAAAGCGCGACAGTTCGTCTGGCAATCCCAACTGGAGCCAGAGACTGATAACAAACAGCAGCAAGTACCAGACCAGATGTCGCCCGCGCCAGTTGATTGGCTGAGAAACCAGTGACGGGCCGAGCGGCAGCCAGGTGTTATTCGCCAGATAGTGCCAGAACACCAGACATATCGGGGCCAGCGTCAGGCCGCCAGTTAAAGTCAGCAGCAGCGCATTCCACGACTCTTTGCCGTGCCAAAGCCAGGGCAGCGACTGCAACAACGCCGCCGCAGTTAACGCCGCACCCTGTAACAGCAAGGTGCGCCAGTCACGTTGATGGCGATAGCGCGAGATCAGCGCCACGGGCAATAACGTCAGTAAACTACCGATCATCAATAAGGAGAAATGGGTTAAACCGACCGCCTGCATTAGCCAGTAAATCAGCAGCCACTCCGCACCCAGTAGCACCGGCCAGTATCCGCGCGGGCATTGCAGCATTAGCCCTAGCCGCAGGCCAAACGGAAATAACAGCACCGCCATATCAGGGCGCTCAACCAGGTGCAGGCTGATACTCCACAGGCAAAACCATGCGGCAGAGAAGATAAAAAAGCAGGCAATAACGGTAATTAAGCGGGAGAACAACGTCTTCATCACCAGCCATCAAACATGCGGCGCGCCAGTTCAACGTCGTTACTGACGCCCAGTTTTTCCATCAGATTGGCGCGATGGACGTGTACCGTTTTCGGCGACAAGCCCAGTTCGGCGGCAATCTCTTTCACCGCCATTCCTTGCGCCAGTTTTTCTGCCACCTGGCGTTCGCGTTTGGTTAGCGGGTCCTGGCGACCGGATGCCAGTTTAATGGAAATATCCGGCGTCAGATAACAGCCGCCAGTGGCAACCGTATGCACCGCAGCAATGAGTTCATCCGGGCTACAGCGTTTGGAGAGAAAGCCGCGCGCCCCGGCGTTAAGCGCCTGCTCAACCAGCGCCGGACTGTCGTGAACGGAGAGCATAATTGTCGCCATGCCTTTCGGCAGCTGGCTTAGAAGCTCCAGACCGGAGATATCAGGCATGGAGATATCGCAAATACACACCTGCACACCGCACCCCGGCAGCCCCGCCAGCGCCTCGCGCCCCGAACCAAACTCGGCAACTACCTGCAAATCAGGTTCCAGCCCCAGCAGCTGCGCAAAGCCGGAGCGGACGATAAGGTGATCGTCTATAAGGGCAACGGTGATCATGATCTTGTCCTGGAGGGTAATAAAACGCGCTTACCTTAACGATAAGCGCGATGTTGTTCAAGCCTTGAGCGGTTACTGAAAAAACACCGCAATCTTGTTAAACATGGTCGGATCGGACTGATTACGCTGCACTTTCACCACATCTTCCAGCTTGTCGATTTGGCTTATCATCTGCTCCAGACGCTGGTCGTCATTGACCAGTAGCCAGATGTGGCTTTTGTCGCTGTCCTGAATCGGCAGGCAGAGAATGCCTTCAACGTTAAAAGCGCGACGGGCAAAAAGGCCACAAACGTGGGTCATTACACCCGGATGGTTGCGAACGGTGAGTTCCAGAATCACGTTATCATGAGTTGTGTTTTGCATGGCTTATTCCCCCACCATTTCAGTATTCGCCGCACCTGGCGGCACCATCGGGTACACTTTTTCTTCGGCATCAATGCGCACATGGATCAGCGCCGGGCCAGGGCGATTGATGATTTCCTGCAATGCAGCCTGCGGATCGGCTTCGTTATTCAAATCACAGGTTTCGAGGCCGAATCCGGCGGCAATCTGCATAAAGTTGATTTTGCCCGGATAGGTAGCGGCAAAAACGCCCTGCTTGTAGAACAGACTCTGTTGCTGATGCACCAGCCCCAGCGCTTCGTTGTTCATCAAAATGATTTTAACATCCAGCTGATTTTCACTGGCGGTCGCCATCTCCTGAATATTCATCATCAGGCTGCCGTCGCCGGAGAAGCACAACACTTTGCGGTCCGGGTTCGCCAGCGCCGCGCCAATCGCCGCAGGCAGGCCAAAACCCATCGTGCCCAGCCCGCCGGAGGTCAGCCACTGGCGTGGGCGATTGAGCGGATAGGCTTGCGCGGTCCACATCTGATGCTGACCCACGTCGGTGGTGATAATCGCATTGTCATCGACACAGGCGGCAACGGCGTTGATCAGGCCGTAATGGCTTAATGGATCGCACGCTTTCGGGATTGGACACGGGAATTCACGCTGCAAATCCGCCACCAACTGGTGCCACTCTGCACGCGGTTGCGCTTCCACCAGCGGGATCAACTGCGCCAGCACGTCATCAACATCCGCCTGAATTGCCACATGCGGTTGCTTGATTTTGCCCAGCTCTGCGCGGTCGATATCGACATGAATAATTTTGGCATTCGGACAGAACTGCTCGGTTTTGCCAATCGCCCGGTCATCAAAACGCGCACCGAGTACAATCAGCAGATCCGCCTCCTGCAAAATATAGTTGGTGCTGCGCACACCGTGCATCCCCAGCATACCCAGCGACAGCGGATGCGCTTTTGGCAACATACCCAGCGCCATTAAAGTCATGGTGGTAGGCAGTTGTGCTTTCTCCGCCAGTTCACGCACTCGCGCAGGCGCGTTGATCACACCACCACCCAGATAAAGCACCGGGTGTTTGGCGGCGTTAATCATCGCCGCCGCGTCACGAATACTTTCTTCGCTAAAGGCGGGTGCGGCGGCTTTTTCTGCCATAGCGGGCTGTGTTTCAATCTCAAAAACTGCCGTTTGCACATCCTTAGGAATGTCTATCCACACCGGGCCAGGGCGGCCTGATTGCGCAATACGGAAGGCATCGCTCATGACCTGCGGGAGTTCTTCGATATGTCTGACCAGATAGTTGTGTTTGGTGATGGGGATAGAGATGCCGTAGGTGTCGACTTCCTGGAAGGCGTCGGTGCCGATCATCGAGGCGGGAACCTGACCAGTGATGCAAATCAGCGGGATGGAGTCCAGCCTCGCATCGGCAATGGCGGTCACCAGGTTAGTCGCACCCGGTCCACTACAGGCCATACAGACCGCCGGTTTACCGTCGGTGCGCGCCATTCCCTGAGCGATAAACCCCGCGCCCTGTTCATGGCGAGCCAGAATATGGCGGATTTGCGTGCTTTGGCTTAAGGCATCGTAAACAGGCAGGATAGAACCGCCCGGAATACCCGTCACAATCTTAATGCCCTGCTGTTCCAGGAAATGAACGATAAATTCTGCGCCGGTAAAGCGCTTACGCGTCGATGTTGTGCCCGAACTTGCCATGCTCCAGTCCTTTTCTTCTGGGCCGACTTTCCGGGAGGAGCTTAAACGAAAAACCCCGCCCGGTTTGCGCCGGCGGGGTTTTGGAATCGTGTGTTGTTCCAGTCCCTACGGCGCATTGCCGACGACCACCACCACACGCACGACGACCACTGCGGCGGATGGCGCAGTTGGTAGTAGTTTTGCGTTGAACATGGAAGTAGTCATTGGGGACCTTGTTGGTTTTGTGTTTAACAATATTTATACAAGCACAGCTTTACAGGGGAGACAATGGAAAATTTTTCTTCCGGATAAAAATACGTGGCAGATCACATTTTGAACTGAAACTCAGGCAATAAAGCATCATCACCTGAAAGACGGTCAGATTGTTGACAGAGTGCGCCTTATTCATGTCGAATACAGCGTAAACACCTTACCCTACCAACCGCACCATCACTGTTTCCGGCAACATTTATTGCCGCTTTTGTTTACATATTCTGCCGCTAAACAATTCCCCATTCCTGGCGTATATCTGGCTAACATTCATCAATGTGATAGATTCCTCTCCCGCATTTATGGGAATGCGTAGTGACTTATTCTAATTATTTTTATAAAAGCATCCGTGATAATGAAAAGGCATAGAAACGTCAATTTGTTATTGATGTTGGTATTACTCGTGGCCGTCGGTCAGATGGCGCAAACCATTTATATTCCAGCTATTGCCGATATGGCGCGCGATCTCAATGTCCGTGAAGGGGCGGTGCAGAGCGTAATGGGCGCTTATCTGCTGACTTACGGTGTCTCACAGCTGTTTTATGGCCCAATTTCCGATCGCGTGGGTCGCCGACCGGTGATCCTCGTCGGAATGTCCATTTTTATGCTGGCAACGCTGGTCGCGGTCACGACCTCCAGTTTGATGGTATTGATTGCCGCCAGCGCGATGCAGGGGATGGGCACCGGCGTTGGCGGCGTAATGGCGCGTACTTTGCCGCGCGATTTATATGAACGGACACAGTTGCGCCACGCTAACAGCCTGTTAAACATGGGGATTCTTGTCAGTCCACTGCTCGCACCACTAATCGGCGGTCTGCTGGATACGATGTGGAACTGGCGCGCCTGTTATCTCTTTTTGTTGGTACTTTGTGCCGGTGTGACTTTCAGTATGGCCCGCTGGATGCCGGAAACGCGTCCGGTCGACGCACCGCGCACGCGCCTGCTTACCAGTTATAAAACGCTTTTCGGTAACAGCGGTTTTAACTGTTATTTGCTGATGCTGATTGGCGGTCTGGCCGGGATTGCCGCCTTTGAAGCCTGCTCCGGCGTGCTGATGGGCGCGGTGTTAGGGCTGAGCAGTATGACGGTCAGTATTTTGTTTATTCTGCCGATTCCGGCGGCATTTTTTGGCGCATGGTTTGCCGGACGTCCCAATAAACGCTTCTCAACGTTGATGTGGCAGTCGGTTATCTGTTGCCTGCTGGCTGGCTTGCTGATGTGGATCCCCGACTGGTTTGGCGTGATGAATGTCTGGACGCTGCTCATTCCCGCCGCGCTGTTCTTTTTCGGTGCCGGGATGCTGTTTCCACTGGCTACCAGCGGCGCGATGGAGCCGTTCCCCTTCCTGGCGGGCACCGCTGGCGCGCTGGTCGGCGGTCTGCAAAACATTGGTTCCGGCGTGCTGGCGTCGCTCTCTGCGATGTTGCCGCAAACCGGTCAGGGCAGCCTGGGATTGTTGATGACCTTAATGGGATTGTTGATCGTGCTGTGCTGGCTACCGCTGGCGACGCGGATGTCGCATCAGGGGCAGCCTGTTTAAGCTCACGTCACCGCAGCATCGTCATCAGCTCCATGGGAGAACGATGCTGCTTTATCAGATCACGCATCACCCGCATATGCGGCGCGGAGTAAGAATAAAACGCCTGATAGCCCGCACAAAGCACGTTGTCTGGTTTATCTTCCCGAGCGTGCGGGCACAGCCGATGCCAGTCGCACGCCTGGCAGTCACGGCGCGGTTGCGACTTTTCGCTGCCACACCATTTTTGTAAGGTGGTGTCAAAAAGTTCAATCGAAATACGACTGATATCTGCCCGCACCCAACACTCGAACAGGGCAATTAAAAATTTCCCCCACAGCTCTGCTGTCACCGAAGCGGCCGTCAGATCGCCCCGGTCATCAAATTCAAGATGGGGAATAAGCTGTACTGAGCGGATGCCCAGCTGTTTGAAATTGTGATAAAAATCGGCAGGTTGCAGAGCATCCTTATACTCTACAACCAGTTTATGCCTGTCCTCTTCAGCATCAATGACCTGACTTCCTGTCATGCGACTCTCTCAATAAATACGATAAGTTGATGTATATGCGTTACAGCAAACAGTATTGCGAGAGATAACACCGCGAGGGAGATCAAAAATTTGTCACGGACTACGTGAAATTGGGAAAAATCGCTATTCGTGACATCCATTAAATTGCGATTACGGGTGTAGTGCCAGAGGATCAGCGCCACGATGGCGAGGATGCCAATCGAAATCCAGAATAACATGCCCGCCTGGTGCCAGTTGTGTTTGACAGCCAACGCCATCAACGCGCCGTAGCCCAGCATAGTACGAAACCACGCCAGTGATGTGCGTTCCGGCTGCAGCCCTGGGTCGGCAATGCGTCTGGCTTTGCGGCTATCCGGCATACAACACCAGTCCCATGACGATCACTGCCACGACCATCAATATTAAACTGATGATTAATAAGCTGTTGGTATAGGGCAGGTCCTCTTTCAGGCGCATCGCTTTTTCATTGCGTAACCAGCGCAAGTAGCCATACATCGCTAACCCGCCGGAAAACAGACACAACAACAACGCCAGCAGTTCGCGGATGACGGGCGTGGCGAAATCTGGCGCAAGTTGATCAAGCCCAACCCCCGCCGCCAGAAATCCTAGTGCAGTACGGATCCACGCCAGAAAAGTACGCTCATTAGCCAGCGAGAAGCGGTAATCGGGCGCTTCTCCGAGGCGGGAAATTTTCATTGTTGCTCCTTGTAAACTGTTCCTCGCCGAAAAATTAGGCCAGGAACAGCAATAATGCATCAGAACTTCTGTTTTTTCTCTTCCACCTTCACCCCTTGTGTCGGTAAACCGGTGTCATAGTCGCGTACCACTGGAGAATAACCATCCTGTGGGCGTGGACGAAACGCCCCCATCCAGCGCGGTTGTGCATCTTTGCGCCACGGACGCAGGTTCCATTGATAACTGCGGAACGGATCGCGAATTTTGTCCATGTAATCCAATAAGGCGTCATGCATTTTGCTGCGAACGTCGGCAAAATGGATATCATCGATCAGGTTATGCATTTCATTTGGGTCATTACGGCGATCGTAAAGTTCATCACTGGTGAAGAGGTTGAGCACCAGTTTAAAGTCATCCGTTACCCAGCAACGCACCGGAATAAAACCGCCAAAGCTGTCATGCTCAATCTCGTAGCGATTAAATTCCACCAACACGCCACGTGGTTCTTTTACGGCAAGGATATTTCCCCCGGCAGAATCTCTGGTTTTTCAATATCTGCCAGCGCCATCATTGTCGGCAGTAAGTCAATATGACTGACTGGCGTATCGACCTGTCGCCGCTCCCCTTGCGGCGAACGGATGATCAGCGGAATGCGGGTGATGTCGTCATACATCGCCGCTCCTTTACTGATCAGCTTATGTGCGCCCATCATTTCGCCGTGATCGGAGGTATAAATAACCCACGTATTTTCACGTTGCTCTGGCGTTAAGGCGTTGATGACCCGTCCGATTTGGTCATCAACAAAGTCATTGCAGGCAAAATAGAGCGGATGGTGATAAAGCCCGTCATCACCGACTGGCGATGGCATCGCCTGCGCCCATAAGCGGTGATGTTCCGGTTTGTTCGCCAGGTCATCCTCTGCTTTCTCACCCAGTTCGTAGTAAAAATCAGTGTATTTCTCTAAATACTCCACCGGACAGGTGAACGGGTGATGCGGCTCATCATACGAAATCACCATCAGGAAAGGTTCGTCGGCGCGCGCGGGCTGTTGCAGAAAATCCACCGCCCGATTGCTGATGCGGTGCGCCCAGGTGAAGGTTTCGTCAATATGGTTCGCCTGTAAATCCTCAACGCTGTTTAGGCCATTGCGCCACAGGCTAATCTCTTTCTCCGTCAGTTCACTAAGATAGTTCGCGCCATCGAACCAGTAATCAGCGTCCCACTCCGGCGGACACTCGCCAGTGCCGAAATAGTCATGTCCATCGAGATGCCATTTGCCGATGTAGCAGGTGTGATAGCCCGCATCCTTAAAGTAGCGCCCCATGGTGGAAATGTTTTTGCCCGGCGCGACGTTGTTGGTCCACGGGCCGGACTGGTTAGCGTAGATACCGGTGAATAGTCCGGCCCGTGCAGGTGTACAAACCGGTGAACAGGTGTAGGCAGAATTAAAGCGAATACCTTCTGCCGCCAGACTATCAATATTTTGCGTATTCAGCGGCTTACCGCTATAGCAACCGACCATATTGGTGGCCTGGGTATCGGTCATGATGAACAGAAAATTGGGGCGTTTCATAGGCTATCCTTCGCATCGGGAGTAAAGGTGACGGCTGGGTCGTGACGATGCCGCCAGCTGTCAAAAATCAGGTAGACAATCACTACGGCGGCGATGAAATAACTGATCATCGCTAACCAGTGCGTACCGTAGCCACCGAATTCAGCCAGCCCGGCATAGACGCCAATCATCGCGAACAGGATACCAATTGACGCAATCTTGACGTTTTTCCACGGTTTCATGTCCACCGCAAACGCATCTTTGAAGGTGAACGGCGTGGCGCGCGGTTTGATAAAACCGATCACCAGCATCACGACCACGTTGATGCAGAACGTACAGGCCAGCACATAGAGGAAATGGAAGTCGAACTTCACCAGATAGTTGATGGTGATGTAGCTGATTATGCCAATCCCCATCGCCACTTTTGCCGCCAGCGCCGGAATGCGCGGGAAGAAAAAGCCCATAATGATGATGGTAACCAGCGGCACGTTGTAAATACCGTTGAGCTGTTTCATCCAGCTATACAGCCCCTGCGGCGCGTTGGCGATCCACGGCGCGACCATCACCGAAACGACGGCGATAAAGAAACCAAATTTGCGCCCGACGGTGACCAGCTGTTGCGGCTCGGCATTCTGGTTAATGATGCGCCGGTAAATACCCATACTGAATAACGTACTGGCGCTATTCAGAAAGCCGTTGAAGGTACTGATCACCGCACCACATAACACCGCACCGAAGAAGCCCACCAGTGGCACCGGCAGAACGTTATTGACCAGCGTCGGGTAGGCCATGTCGGCTTTCGGTAAATCCTGATACAGATGAAACGCAATCAACCCTGGCAGCACCAGTACCAGCGGGTCGAGCATTTTCAGCACCGCCGTTAACAGCGCCCCCTTTTGCCCTTCCGCCAGGCTTTTTGACGCCAGCGTGCGTTGCACGATGCCCTGATTTGTACACCAGTAAAAGGTGTTCACCAGAATCAAACCGGTAAATGCCGCGCCAATCGGCAAGGGATCGGTCGGGCCGCCGACTGAGTTTAATTTCTCGGCGTGAACGGTGGTGAGTTGCTCAATGCCCTGCATAAAGCTGCCCTTGCCCATCGCGATCAGGCCAAATACCGGCACCATCAACCCGCCAATAACCAGCCCAATACCGTTAATGGAGTCCGCCACTGCCATTGCGCGCAGTCCGCCGATCACCGCATACAAAATTCCCGCCAGACCAAGCAAAATCACCAGTAACCAGATAGCCGCACCATCGGAAAGTTGTAGCGACTCACCCACATGAAACAGGCTGTTGAGCGCCAACGCGCCGGAATAGAGAACAATCGGCAGAAAGCAGACGCCGGTGGCAATGAGGAAGCAGAAGTCGATGATAATACGCGTCGTTTTATCATAACGTTCCTCCAGAAAATCGGGGATGGTGGCAATGCCGCGCTTCAGATAGCGCGGTAAAAAGATTAGCGCGAGGAAGATCAGCGTCACTGCAGAGGTGACTTCCCAGCCCATCACCGACATGCCACTTTTGTAGGCCTGCCCGGAAAGGCCGACCAGTTGCTCCGTGGAAAGGTTGGTTAGCATTAACGAAGCGGCAATAACCGGCGCTTTTAGTGAACGTCCGGCAAGAAAATAGCCTTGTTGCGATCCGGTATCTGTTTTACGGACCTTCCACCAGGTGATGACCGCTACCAGCAGCGTAAAACCGACAAAACTCAAGATTTGTAACGAATTCATCTCATAGCCCTTATTTATGTTTATGTCCCGGACGCATGAATATAGGGAGAGGTAAAATGCGTCGGGTCAGGCAGTCAGATTCTTAAAATACAAACGTCGTATCCCTGAACGGATTGTTTTCTGTTAAGTTCAGGTTGTGAGCATAATTCGCCGGAGGGATATTAAAATGAATGGAAAATTGCAAAGTTCGGATGTAAAAAACGAAACTCCGTACAATATTCCCTTATTGATTAACGAAAATGTGATCTCCAGCGGAATTTCTCTGATATCGCTCTGGCATACCTACGCCGACGAGCATTATCGGGTGATCTGGCCGCGGGACAAGAAGAAACCGCTTATCGCCAACTCATGGGTTGCGGTGTATACCGTACAAGGATGTGGGAAAATTCTTTTAAAGAATGACGAACAAATAACTCTGCATGGCAACTGTATTATATTTTTAAAGCCAATGGATATTCACTCTTATCACTGTGAAGGTTTGGTCTGGGAACAGTACTGGATGGAATTTACCCCCACCAGTATGATGGATATTCCCGTCGGTCAGCAAAGCGTTATTTATAATGGCGAAGTTTATAATCAGGAACTCACCGAAGTTGCTGAGTTAATTACTTCACCAGAAGCAATAAAAAATAATCTGGCAGTCGCTTTTCTGACGAAAATTATTTATCAGTGGATTTGTCTTATGCACACAGTCGGTAAAAAAGATCCACAACGGCGGCAAATTGAAAAATTAATTGCCACTTTACATGCCAATCTACAACAACGCTGGAGCGTAGCTGATATGGCTGCCACGATCCCCTGTAGCGAGGCCTGGTTGCGTCGTCTGTTTTTACGCTATACCGGCAAGACGCCGAAAGAATATTACCTCGATGCGCGTCTGGATCTGGCGCTATCGCTATTAAAGCAACAAGGGAACTCGGTTGGCGAAGTCGCTGATACGCTCAACTTCTTCGACTCCTTTCATTTCAGCAAAGCCTTTAAGCATAAATTTGGTTATGCGCCGTCAGCTGTGCTGAAGAATACGGACAGGTAATAACCAGAATGGCGAGTGTGTAAATGACTCGATGATGTTCAGAAATACCAGGCGGAGTACCATTTACGGCGACTCCACCGGGAAAAGAGTTAACCGATACTCCAGAAGAGCACCGCCAGTAATTGGGGTGTGATAATGCGCAGGAACATCACTAACGGATAGACAGTGGCGTAAGAGAGCGCCGCCGCACCGCTGGTTGGATGAAGATTATTAGCAAACGCCAGCGCCGGAGGATCGGTCATGGAACCTGCCAGCATCCCGCACATGGTCAGGTAATTCATTTTGGCTAACATCCGCGCCAGAATGCCAACAGTAATCAGCGGAACGGCGGTGATCAGGGCACCATAACCAATCCAGCTTAGCCCTTCGCCATCCACCAGTGTATGGATAAAATCGCCGCCGGATTTCAGGCCAACCACCGAGAGAAAGAGCACAATGCCTAACTCGCGTAGCGCCAGGTTAGCGCTTGGTGGCATAAACCAGTACAGCTTGCCGATACTGCCGATACGCCCGAGGATCAACGCCATAATCAGCGGACCGCCCGCCAGCCCGAGTTTCAACGCCGCCGGGAACCCAGGCACAAAGACGGGAATAGAACCTAACAATACGCCAAGCCCGATACCAATAAACACTGGCAGCATCTGAACCTGTTGCAGTTTTTGCTGCGCATTCCCCAGCACATTGGCAACGGCATCAATTGCGGACGGACGCCCCACCAGGTTGAGGATATCGCCGAACTGCAGGCTGATATCGCTACTTGCAACTAATTCAACACCAGCACGGTTCAGGCGCGAGATAACAACGTCATAGCGTTCTTTAAAGTGCAGGTCGCGAATACGTTTACCGAGCACGTTTTCATTGGTGACCACCACACGCGCGACGCGCAAATCAGTGCCTTTCGTAGACAGCGAGGTATCGACCTCCTGACCAATCACCAGTTGCGCATTATGTAAATCCGCAGGCTGCCCCACCAGATGCAGCAAATCGCCCAGTTGAATAACGGTTTCTGGCGAAGGCACTTTTAGGGTTTCTTCTCGTTTCAATCGTGAGCAAATAACTTTATCGCCATTGAGAATCGGCACATCTTTAATGGCTAAATTATGCAAATTAGGATTCTCAACTCGGATGTTAATCGTCCTGATTAGCGCACCGCCGTTGGTTCGCGTGGACTCGTGCTGCTGGGCCTCAGTCTCAACATTGACGCGGAAAATAACCCGCAGCATCCACATAGTGAACAAAATGCCGCAAATCCCAAATGGATACGCCATCGCATAGCTCATCCCCATTTGATCGACCATCGCCATCGGTGTCCCCAGGTCGCGCAAGATCTGCTGCCCTGCCCCCAGCGCTGGCGTATTGGTGACCGCGCCGGAAAAAATCCCCAGCACTACCGGCAGTGGAATATCAAACAGTTTATGCAGGATGGCGGTAACCAGACCACCGATGATGACGATCAGAACAGCAAACAGGTTGAGGCGTAATCCGGAGACGCGCAATGAGGCAAAGAAGCCCGGCCCTACCTGAATCCCGATGGTATAAACGAACAGGATCAGGCCAAACTCCTGAATAACATGCAGCATATCGCTACTTAATGTCATCCCCGCCTGAGAAACAAAATGGCCGACGATGATCCCACCGAACAGCACGCCGCCAATGCCCAATCCAACACCGCGAAACTTGACGTTGCCGATAAACAACCCGACGACCGCCACCAAAGCCAGAATACTGACCGTTAATGCTATATCACTCATCGTCCATTTCTCTTGAAATAACATTTTAATTGCTACGGATTATGGCTGAATCGGTGAAGCAGATTTGCCTTATAGCGCACATTATCACGGGAAAGAACGTGCCGAAATATCTTAAACAGGCGAAATTTAACGCATTGCTGAAGAAAAAAGACAAAAAAAAGCCCCACCAGAATGGCGGGGCAAAGAGAATAGCTAGTTAGCTATTTAACGCGGGACGTTCGCTGATAGCGATACGCTGCGCTGCGATGGGTTCAGGCTCATTACGAATTAAATCAATATGCAGTAAACCGTTTACGAAGGTTGCGCCAGAGACTTCCATATTTTCAGCCAGCGTAAAGCTCAGGCTAAAAGGCTGATTCATAAGCCCTTGATGCAGCCATTTTTTCTCTTCTTTTGGCTGCTCTGGCGTGCCTTTTACGCTCAGGCGCGTACCTTCCAGTTGAATCTCTAAATCTTCCTGACGGAAACCTGCCAGCGCAAGGGTAATGCGGTAGTGGTTATCGTCGCTTTTCTCAATGTTGTACGGCGGGAAGCTCTGGCTTTCACCGGCGTTTTGCAGTGCGTTGGCCAGTTTGTCAAAACCGATCCATTGACGCATCAGTGGGGATAAATCGAAGTTACGCATAGTCATTTCTCCTTCTAAGAAGCGAGTAAGTACCTGCAAATCCGAAGATTCGCATATGCTCCCTGACGGCGAGCATGAAAATGTCAGACCGCGCCAGGCGGCCTTAGGGAATTAGTTGATTTCGATACGGCGCGGTTTTTTCGCTTCCGGAATCACGCGTTCGAGATCGATATACAGCAGACCATTCACCAGGTTAGCACCACGAACATGAATGTTCTCAGCTAACTGGAATTTACGTTCAAAGTTGCGTTCAGCGATGCCCTGGTACAGATAGGTGCGCTCTTTTTGTTCGTCGGCGTGAGCACCTTTCACCACCAGCAGATTATCCTGGGCGGTAATTTCCAGTTCGCTCTCAGCAAAACCAGCCACAGCGATAGCAATGCGATAATGGTTTTCGTCTACCAGTTCAACGTTATACGGAGGGTAGCCGCCATTACTCTGGCTCTGGTTGTTTTCTAAGTGGTTAAACAAACGGTCAAATCCAATAGCAGAACGGTAAAGCGGGGATAAATCAAAGTTACGCATAATCAATAGCTCCTGAAATCAGCGAGAATCTAAGACCTTCCACAATGGACAGGTCAGGTAGCCAGAACACCCATCAGGCGCGTCCTCATCGGCTACGATGTAAAAATGGGTCTGGAAATGAACTTTTCAAGCCTTATCAGCGGACTTTTTTTTGCAGTTTATGGTCTATTGCATAGACTGAGGGGGCAGCACGAAACGTTAAAGTGCGATAGCCGCCACAGTGCGACGTAATGATGATGTTATTTTCAGCAAGGGATCGCTATAACTCATCAGGCCAACACCCACGATCAACAGATGAATTTATTATGATAAGAAATGTGTTGTTAGCGTTCATGATATGCAGCGGAATGACATTACTCGGAGGATGCTCCAGCGTGATGTCCCATACCGGGGGGAAAGAAGGAACGTATCCTGGCACCCGCGCCAGCGCAACCATGATTGGCGACGATGAAACCAACTGGGGCACAAAATCGCTGGCGATACTCGACATGCCATTTACCGCAGTACTGGACACAATATTACTACCGTGGGATGTGTTCCGCAAAGACAGCTCAGTGCGCTCGCGCGTTGAAAAAAGCGAAGCCAACGCGCAAGAAACCAATAACGTCATTCCCCCCGCCAAAATGCCTGCAAACTGAGAGCTAGCGGTCAGTTTCGGTGATCCACAACTGACCGTCCTCCATCCACGCCAACCATTGACCATCCGGCGAGAAAACCACGGCGTCCGCAGAAGGTGGATTGGCGTGGTTTTCGGTTAAATACTCAACCTCGCCGCTTTGCGCATGGGCACAAGCAATCCGATTATCCAGCACAAATCCCAGCCATTCGCCTGATGGATGCCAGTTAAATGCAGACTGAATATCCGTTTTATTATGGGTTAACTGGCGTGGTTCACCGCCCTGTGGCGAGATAAGCCACAGTTGCACAATGCCGTTATCATCACGCATTAAAAACGCAATTTGTGTTCCTTGAGGATTACAACGCACCCAGTGGCGCGGAATGTTAACCAGGCCCGGGTAAATACGATGGTGCGTAAAGGTTAAACGTCGCTGCACGACACCACGCGGTGGCGCAGGCAGGGTTGTTTCCGTTCCACTTAACGGCACATCACCTGCCGCTTTCCAGCCAGCTTCATCTTTCGGCAACTCGACAATAAACAGCTCCGGCACTTTCTCGCCCTTTGGCGAAAGTGTGTCGCCAATAAACGCCAGCGCGTGATTTCCTACCCATCCTTCTTCATAAGCACGATTGATTTCATCACTGCCAGGCTGTGGCGTGGGCGTGGTTTTACTTACCAGCACGCACCAGTGGCTACCGCTGTATTCACGCGGATGCTGCTTTTGTACGTTGACCGGGCCAAACGGTGCAGCAACACCGACGTTTCGCAAATCCAGCGCCGGATCGAGTTCATGCATTACATGGTCGTTGTAGGTAAAGCTCACCCTTTCACCGTTCGGGCTAAAGACATGTACATGGCTGCCGCCACGTAGCGCTCCTGGCGTATATGGCGCGGTAATATCCATTGCATCGAGATTGCTCACCTTGCCGCTTTCAACAATCACTCCGCGCCGATGATGAAAGTCGTAATACCATGTTTCATCAGGATTTTCCGGGCCGTGGATGAAGACATACTTCTCTGACTTCGGATGAACGGTCACCACGCCGACGTATGCGCCCTGTGACGCGCGATAGATAACCTCGACCTCGCCGGTATGGATATTCACACGCTCAATGGTCTCGCCGGTAAACGACGCCCCAGAAGGCCGCACGTCAAACACCAGCCACTGGCTGTCGGGCGTCCAGGTATTGGTATTGGTGAGCAGGTGATTACGAGGAGCAAAGGTTATCTGTTTCATGGCGCGGTCCTGATACAAAACGGTTCCCGCCATAATACTTCACAAGGACTTCACTTTCAGACAATAGTCTTTTGCCATCGTGATGAATGTGAGTGAAAAGATGGAACATTTCGACGTGGCGATTATTGGCCTCGGCCCGGCAGGGTCGGCGTTGGCGCGAAAGTTAGCAGGCAAAATGCAGGTGATCGCGCTGGATAAAAAGCACCAGCATGGTACTGAAGGTTTCAGCAAACCTTGTGGCGGTCTGCTGGCACCGGACGCGCAGCGATCTTTTATTCGCGATGGATTGACGCTTCCTGTCGATGTCATCGCCAACCCGCAGATTTTCAGCGTCAAAACCGTCGACGTCGCCGCATCGCTCACGCGTAACTACCAGCGAAGCTATATCAATATTAATCGCCATGCTTTCGACTTGTGGATGAAATCGCTGATCCCCGCCAGCGTTGAGGTTTACCACGACAGCCTGTGTCGAAAAATCTGGCGTGAGGATGATAAATGGCATGTCATTTTTCGCGCAGACGGCTGGGAGCAGCATATTACCGCCCGCTATCTGGTCGGTGCCGATGGTGCCAACTCGATGGTGCGGCGACATCTCTACCCGGATCATCAGATTCGTAAATATGTCGCCATCCAGCAGTGGTTCGCAGAGAAACATCCGGTGCCGTTCTACTCCTGCATCTTTGATAATGCGATAACTGACTGTTACTCATGGAGTATCAGCAAAGACGGTTATTTTATCTTTGGCGGTGCCTATCCGATGAAAGACGGTCAGACGCGTTTCACGACGCTAAAAGAGAAAATGAGCGCCTTTCAGTTCCAGTTTGGTAAGGCGGTGAAAAGCGAAAAATGCACGGTGCTGTTTCCCTCACGCTGGCAGGATTTTGTCTGCGGCAAGGACAACGCCTTTCTGATTGGCGAAGCGGCGGGATTTATCAGCGCCAGCTCGCTGGAGGGGATTAGCTATGCGCTGGATAGCGCAGAGATTCTGCGTTCGGTATTACTGAAGCTGCCAGAGAAGCTCAATACCGCTTACTGGCGCGCCACTCGCAAACTGCGTTTAAAACTCTTCGGCAAGATAGTAAAAAGCCGATGCCTGACCGCACCGGCTTTAAGAAAGTGGATTATGCGCAGTGGAGTGGCGCATATTCCACAGTTGAAAGATTATCCAACGCGCTTCACATCGCCCACCAGCAGGATGTAAGAGAGCGCGCCAATCAACGCGACGGCGGAGATATAAACCAGTGCAGGCGCGAAACCGTAACCCTGCGCCAGGTACCCCACCACCAGCGGAACGGTGATGCCGCCCAGACCACCGGCAAAGTTAAACACACCGCCGGTTAAACCAATCAGGCGCATCGGTGCCAGAGAAGAGACCAGCGACCAGGTTATCGAAGCAAAACCGTTGCCGAAGAATGCCAGCGCCATCAGGCACATAATCATCATCGGATCGTTGGTGTAGTTCGCACCCATAATGCAGGTGGAGATCAGCAAGCCGCAGATAATCGGCGTTTTACGCGCAAAGCCCAGTGAAAAGCCCTTACGTACCAGCAGATCCGCGACCCAGCCAGAGAGCAGGACGCCAATAAACGCCGCGAGGAATGGCACCGTGGTCATAAAGCCTGCTTTCAGCGCTGTGATTCCTTTTTCCTGGGTTAAATAGTTCGGGAACCAGGTTAAGAAAAACCACAGTGTAGAAGCCACCGCAAATTGCCCAAGATAGACACCGATCAGTTTACGATGGAACACCAGTTTCCAGTCTTTGGCTGTTAACGGCTGACGCGCCTCTTTCTTCACCGGCGCATCGCCATCCACCAGACCGCCGCCATCACGAATGTAATCCAGTTCAGCTTTGCTGATGCCTTTGGTCAGACGCGGCGGCTGATAAACCTTAAACCAAATCAGCGACCAGATAATGCCGATACCACCGGTGACAATGAACACCCAGTGCCAGCTCAACATCTCCTGAATCCAGATCAGCAGCGGAGTCAGAAACGCCAGACCGACAAACTGACCAGACGTATAAAAACCAACGGCAGAAGCACGTTCATGTTCCGGGAACCAACTGGTTACCATCCGGTTATTGGTCGGGAACGCGGGCGCTTCGAAAATACCGGTTATCGCGCGCAGACCAATTAATGACATTAAGCCCGTGGCAAAGCCCTGGAATAACGTCGCCACTGACCAGCCAAATATCGCAATAAAATAAGTCACGCGTGAACCTACGCGATCTAAAAACCAACCACCGGGGATCTGACATAGCGTATAAAGCCAGGCGAAGGCCGAAAATACATAGCCCATTTGCGCTTTAGTAATACCAAACTCTTCCTGAATATGGGCAGAAGCCACGGCCAGGTTAGCGCGGTCAACATAACAAATGACCACCGTAATAAAGATCATCACCAGCGTCAGATAACGCCGACGCCCCGGCTTTGCTGCATTAACGGGAATATCCATAGCGAGCTTTCTCCAGATTTTGGGCATAGCGAAGCCGCTCACCATGCCCTGTAATTTACAGAGGGTTATATTTTTGTATTGCTGTTTTAGTGCCCGATGAGGGGCTTACGTGGCAGGAATTACCACTCTGCTACGCTGTTATCTTCATGACGCCAGAGCGGATTACGCCAGTCCGGGGCATTTTTACTGAACTCAATAACTTTAGCTTCGTCGATTTCCACGCCTAAGCCCGGTTTCGTTAATGGTTTAAAGAAACCGCCGACCATGCTGAAGTCCTCTTTGTTTTTCACAAAGTCGAGTAACTCCGCGCCTTTGTTGTAATGAATGCCCATACTTTGTTCCTGAAGGACGGCGTTATAGGAAACAAAGTCGATATGCAGGCAAGCCGCCAGTGCAATCGGTCCGAGCGGACAGTGCGGCGCAAGGGTCACGTCATAGGCTTCTGCCATTCCGGCAATTTTGTAGCATTCGGTAATACCGCCTGCGTGGGAGAGATCCGGTTGCAGAATCGAAATACCGCCTGCCTCCAGCACACGTTTAAAATCGAAGCGTGAGAACATGCGCTCACCCGCCGCCAGTGGAATATGCGTTTGTGCCGCCAGTTTCGGGTAGTATTCGGCCTGTTCCGCCAGCACCGGCTCTTCAATAAACAGCGGACGATACGGTTCCAGCTCTTTAATCAGCACTTTCGCCATCGGCGCGCTGACGCGACCATGGAAGTCCAGACCAAACTCAATCTGATTACCAAAGGCTTCACGAATTTGCGCCACGGTGTTGACTGCCGCATCTACCGCGCGGGAGTTATCAATTAGCCCCAGTTCTTCACAACCATTCAGTTTGAAGGTATCGAAGCCGATTTCGCGTAGCGTTTTAATGCCGTCGATAACATCCGCCGGACGATCGCCGCCGACCCAACTGTAGGCTTTAATTTTGTCGCGAACCAGGCCGCCCATCAGTTGCCAGACCGGCGCATTCAGCACTTTGCCTTTGATATCCCATAACGCCTGGTCGATCCCGGCGATGGCGCTCATCAGGATTGGACCGCCACGATAAAATCCGGCGCGATACATCACTTGCCATAAGTCGTTGATGCGTGACGGGTCCTGACCAATCAAATAGTCACTCAGCTCGTGGACTGCCGCTTCCACCGTGCGAGCGCGGCCTTCAATCACGGGCTCGCCCCAACCGACCACGCCTTCATCGGTTTCAATTTTCAGGAACATCCAGCGGGGAGGTAAACGATACGTGGTAATTTTGGTGATTTTCATTGCACTGCCTCTCGATACGCCTTAACAAATGCTGCTGCCTGCTGCGCAGTCCGTTCTACGGACTGCCCGGCGCGATAGAGATCGCTACCTAAGCCCGCTCCGGCACAGCCTGCATCTATCCACTGCGCCAGGTTTTCTGGCGTCACACCGCCAACGGCAAAGACCGCGATGTCCGGTGGTAATACCGCTTTTAATGCTTTGATGTATTGCGGACCAAAAGCCGATGACGGGAATATTTTCAGCGCCTGCGCGCCCGCTTCGAGCGCGGTAAAGGCTTCGGTCGCCGTCGCACAGCCGGGGCAGACGGTCATGCCGTAGCCCACCGCACGGCGGATCACTTCACTATGGATATTGGGCGTAACGATGAGCTGACAGCCCATTCTGGCGAGCGCATCGACCTGTTCAGGTTTCAGTACCGTACCTGCGCCAATCAACGCCTTATCGCCGTACGCATCAACGATGGCGGGAATGCTCTGCTCCCATTGTGGAGAATTCAGCGGGATTTCAACCGCGTCGAACCCGGCGTCAATCACCGCGCCAACATGTGCCAGTGCCTCGTCGGGCGTAATGCCGCGCAAAATGGCGATCAGCGGGAGTTTAGTTTGCCACTGCATGAGCGATGCTCCTTATACCAGCCTGAAATGCCGTGTCGCCTGCCACCGCCGTCACGTCGCAACCCATCGCCTGAAAGGCTTGCTGGTAGCGCACGGTCAGCGATGTTCCGGCGACAAGGGTGATGACTTGTTGATGGGTCACATAGTCGCGCATACTGGCGACCTCTGCGCCAATCAACAAACCAGAGAGAAATTCGCTGACCTGTTCGCGGGGAAGTGTTCCCAGCACATGCGAGGCGCGAACTTCAAAAAGCTGCGGCAATATGTCGGGAGCATTAAGGCCACGCTCAAGACCAGCCGCGAAAGCATCGGCAGCGTTTTCCTGCGGCGGCAAACCTGCGCCAATCAATGAGTGATTTAACAGTAAATGATGTAATTCACCGGTCATCACGGTGCGAAAATCGTTAATTTGCTGGCTATCGGCCTGCACCCATTTGCAATGCGTACCGGGCATGACATAAAGAGAGGAAGGAGCGAGAGTGCGCGCGCCGATCAATTGTGTTTCTTCGCCGCGCATCACATTGTGGTTATCGTCATGAGAGACGCATAATCCGGGAATAATCCAGATATTGTCGCCAGCAGATGTTAATTGTTCGCCAATAGACGAGAAACGGGCTGGAACGGATAAATATGGCGCAACTTTCCAGCCGACATTGCTGCCGACCATTCCTGCCATTACCACTGGCGTATTCTCTTCACGCCAGTCGGTCGTCACTTCTGCTAACACCGCAGCCGGAGATTTTCCGTTCAGGCGCGTGACGCCTGCTTCTGATTGCCTGCTGTCCAGGCAGTGGTCGCCCTGATAAAGCCAGGCGCGCAGATTGGTCGATCCCCAGTCAATTGCGATGTAGCGAGCTGTCATGTGATTTCCTTTAACCTTCGTGTCGAGCTGGCGATCATGGTAAGCGCCGCCTGCTCTGCCGCATCGCCGTCCTGATGCCTTATCGCATCGAACAGCGCCTTATGTTCCTGGAGCGTTTGCGGCATGTTGGCCTCATCGCCCATCCAGGTTCGTTCAAAAACCGCCCGCTGCAGCGAACTGATCGCAATGCTCAGTTGCTGTAACACCGGGTTATGCACCGACTGCAGCACCGCCTCGTGGTAGCGAATATCCGCTTCGTTAAACGCTTCGCGGTCCTGATTGTTAGCAATCATCTCGTTCAGCGCCGATTCAATCTGCGCCAGATCGCTGGAGGTCGCGCGTTCTGCTGCCCAACGGGCAATCGCCGGTTCCACCAGATTTCGCACTTCGCTCATTGCACTGATAAGCCGTGGGTCGTAGTCGTTTTCCAGCACCCATTGCAGTACGTCAGTGTCGAGGTAATTCCACTGGTTACGCGGAGCCACAAACGCCCCGCGATAACGTTTCATTTCAATCAGCCGCTTCGCCATCAGCGAACGAAATACCTCACGGATGATGTTGCGCGAGGTTGCAAACTCCTCACAGAGTTCTGCCTCAGCCGGAAGCGGCGAGCCTGGCACGTATTTGCCGTGAACGATCTGTTTACCCAGCGTAATAACGATGCGATCGGTTTTATTGAGAGTCATGGAGAGTCCTTGTGCTCTGTATGTTCTTCTCTACTTTACCCCGATCGATGCATAACGCGGCAATTTTGTAGTACCAGCGTGATGACGTTCGCGTTTGCTGTGCGCCTAATGTAGTACAAAGTTATATTATTGTACTACAATTTAGATCACAAAAAGAACAATCCATAAGAAAATGTTCTACGTCGGGCAAAAATCTGAAAAGGGAGATCAGGCGCTAAACAGGAGGGAAAGAAGAGTATGCTTTCAACGGCTTAGTACTCTTGTTTAAAGGATTAATCATGAAGTTGAATCTTAAGGGATTTTTCAAGGCTGCCAGTTTGTGTTCTTTGGCATTTGCGTTGACCGGATGTATCACCTGGGGATTGGTTTCCAATACTGCAAGCCGTCCACATGCCGAGCAATGGCGGTCAGACACGATTAAGGGTTTATCGCTGGCAGAAGATAGTAACGGTACGAAAGGCTATGTTTTTGTTGGTGAATCGTTGGACTATCTGTTGACCACCGGCGGCGATGAGGTGGTTAAAATGCTGAACGATCCGGCAATCCATGGTGAAAGAATCACCGTTTCTGATAACGCGAAATTTATTTTAAGCAGCAGTAATAAGAATTTCTCTGGTGCTATTACGCTCTATTACGACTGGAACAACGAAGAAGATAAGGCACTGGCAACACAATATGGTTTTATTTGTGATACCCGGCGTTGTACATGGATGCTGGACGGTTTGAAAGGCTCAATCCACCAGAAAAATAAAAAAGCGGATTACTCAAACGTGATGGTTTTCCATCAACCCTTTACGGTGGGATTTTATGAGTACAAAGCAACAGATGGCGTCCCGCACGGCCTCGTTAATGCGCTGCTGCCAGTCACTCTTACGCTGGATATAGTAACGTCACCACTCCAGTTCCTGATTTTATGCACGACCAGAAATTGTTAATCGCTGCGGGCAAACGCATTCATGCCGTTTGCCCGTTCACTGATTAATTCAGCACATACTTCTCAATAGCAAATGCCACGCCATCTTCAAGGTTAGATTTGGTGACAAAGTTCGCCACTTCTTTCACCGAAGGAATAGCGTTATCCATCGCCACACCGACGCCTGCATATTCAATCATTGCGATGTCGTTTTCCTGATCGCCAATCGCCATGATTTCTTCCGGTTTAATACCTAACACGTCGGCCAGTGATTTCACACCCGTACCTTTGTTAACGCGTTTATCGAGGATTTCGAGGAAGTACGGCGCACTTTTCAGCACGGTGTATTTTTCTTTCACTTCCTGCGGAATACGCGCAATGGCCTGGTCGAGGATGGCGGGTTCATCAATCATCATCACTTTCAGGAACTGGGTATTGGGGTCCATTTTCTCCGCTTCGCAGAACACCAGCGGAATGGTGGCAACGAAAGATTCATGCACCGTGTAGTAGCTGATATCACGATTGGCGGTGTACAGCGTGGTGCGGTCCAGCGCGTGGAAATGAGAACCGACTTCGCGAGAGAGTTTTTCCAGGAAACGGTAGTCGTCATAGCTGAGAGCGGTTTGCGCCACGGTGCTACCATCAGCGGCCTTCTGTACCAGCGCGCCGTTATAAGTAATGCAGTAGTCGCCCGGCTGTTCCATATGCAGCTCTTTCAGGTAATTGTGAACACCTGCATAAGGGCGACCCGTCGTTAGCACGACATTCACGCCACGGGCGCGAGCTGCGGCAATCGCATTTTTAACGGCAGGTGAAATGGTGTGATCGGGCAGCAGAAGGGTGCCATCCATATCGATAGCAATGAGTTTGATAGCCATGAGTTCCCCAGGTAGATTGGTTCCTGACCCATGCTAACGCGATTCCGCTCAAAAATCAGTACAACACCCGAGGGAAAAGGGGGATGCAACGCGCATTGCGTGCTCCCCTTTTGCTTAGCGGAAAAGTTTCCCTTTCAGCAGTTCCATGCCTGCGGAAAGCAGATCGTTATGGGCTTGTGGTGACACTTCACCTTGCGGTGAGAGCGCATCAATAATCTTCGGCAATTGTTCTGCCAGTAAACTGGAAGCTGTACTGGTATCCACGCCAAGTTTTTGCCCGAGATCGGACACCGCATTTGTGCCGAGCGCCGATTCCACTTGCTCGCCGCTAACTGATTGATTGCTCTGTTGATTACTCAGCCAGGTTGAGAGAATGGCCCCTAAGCCGCCACTTTGCAGTTTTTCCAACAGCACTTGAATGCCGCCCTGTTCCTCAACCCAGCTCAAAATGGCCTGATATTTCCCCGCATCGCCTTTCAGAAAGGCACCGACAACGTCATCAAAAAGCCCCATGATAATCACCTGTAAAGCGTTACGTGTTGACCCAAAAAGTATAGATCTGCGGGATGATAATTGCGGATTGCAGAAATAAAAAGGGCGGAGATGATCTCCGCCCTTTTCTTATAGCTTCTTGCCGGATGCGGCGTGAACGCCTTATCCGGCCTACAAAAACATGCAAATTCAATATATTGCAGGAGTCTCGTAGGCCTGATAAGCGTAGCGCATCAGGCACGCTCGCATTGTTAACGCCATTAAATATCGATATTCGCCGCTTTCAGAGCGTTCTCTTCAATAAACGCACGGCGCGGTTCAACGGCGTCGCCCATAAGCGTAGTGAACAACTGGTCGGCAGCAATCGCATCTTTAACGGTAACGCGCAGCATACGACGGCTTTCCGGGTCCATGGTGGTTTCCCACAGCTGTTCCGGGTTCATCTCGCCCAGACCTTTATAACGCTGGATGGAGAGGCCGCGACGGGACTCTTTCACCAGCCAGTCCAGCGCCTGCTCGAAGCTGGCTACCGGCTGACGACGTTCGCCACGTTCGATAAATGCATCTTCTTCCAGCAAGCCACGCAGTTTCTCACCCAGCGTGCAGATACGACGATATTCGCCGCCAGTGATAAATTCGTGATCCAGCGGATAGTCAGTATCCACACCGTGGGTACGCACGCGAACAATCGGCTCGAACAGGTTTTGTTCGGCATTGGTATGGACATCAAACTTCCACTGGCTGCCGTGCTGTTCTTTGTCGTTCAGTTCGCTGACCAGCGCGTTCACCCAGCGGGTAACGGTCTGCTCATCAGAGAGATCGGCTTCCGTCAGCGTCGGCTGATAGATAAGCTCTTTCAGCATTGCTTTCGGATAACGACGCTCCATGCGGTTGATCATTTTCTGCGTCGCGTTGTACTCAGACACCAGTTTCTCTAACGCTTCGCCAGCCAGCGCCGGTGCACTGGCGTTGGTGTGCAGCGTTGCGCCATCCAGCGCGATAGAGATCTGGTACTGATCCATCGCTTCGTCGTCTTTAATGTACTGTTCCTGCTTACCTTTCTTCACTTTGTACAGCGGCGGCTGAGCGATGTAGACGTGACCACGTTCAACGATTTCCGGCATCTGACGATAGAAGAAGGTCAACAGCAGCGTACGAATGTGCGAGCCGTCGACGTCCGCATCGGTCATGATGATGATGCTGTGATAACGCAGTTTGTCCGGGTTGTACTCGTCACGACCGATACCACAACCAAGCGCGGTGATAAGCGTCGCCACTTCCTGAGAAGAGAGCATCTTATCGAAGCGCGCTTTCTCGACGTTGAGGATTTTACCCTTCAGCGGCAGAATCGCCTGGTTCTTGCGGTTACGCCCCTGCTTCGCAGAGCCGCCCGCGGAGTCCCCTTCCACAAGGTACAGTTCGGAAAGCGCCGGATCGCGTTCCTGGCAGTCTGCCAGTTTGCCCGGCAGGCCAGCTAAGTCGAGCGCACCTTTACGGCGGGTCATTTCACGCGCGCGACGCGCAGCTTCACGGGCACGGGCAGCATCGATAATTTTGCCGACCACGATTTTCGCGTCGGTTGGGTTTTCCAGCAGGTATTCCGCCAGCAGTTCGTTCATCTGCTGTTCAACCGCCGATTTCACCTCAGAAGAAACCAGTTTGTCTTTGGTCTGTGAGGAGAATTTCGGGTCCGGCACTTTCACGGAAACGACCGCAATCAGGCCTTCACGCGCATCGTCACCGGTGGCGCTGACTTTGGCTTTTTTGCTGTAGCCTTCTTTGTCCATGTAGGCGTTCAGAGTACGGGTCATCGCCGCACGGAAACCTGCCAGGTGAGTACCGCCGTCACGCTGCGGAATGTTGTTGGTAAAGCAGTAGATGTTTTCCTGGAAGCCATCGTTCCACTGCAACGCCACTTCGACGCCAATACCGTCTTTTTCGGTGGAGAAGTAGAAGATATTCGGGTGGATCGGCGTTTTGTTCTTGTTCAGATATTCAACGAACGCCTTGATGCCGCCTTCATAGTGGAAGTGGTCTTCTTTGCCGTCGCGCTTGTCGCGCAGACGAATGGAAACGCCGGAGTTGAGGAACGACAACTCACGCAGACGTTTCGCCAGAATGTCATATTCGAACTCGGTCACATTGGTGAAGGTTTCAAGGCTTGGCCAGAAACGCACCATAGTGCCGGTTTTTTCAGTCTCGCCGGTAACCGCCAGCGGGGCCTGCGGTACACCGTGTTCGTAGATCTGACGGTGAATTTTACCCTCGCGCTGGATAACCAGCTCCAGTTTTTGCGACAGGGCGTTTACTACCGAAACACCAACGCCGTGCAGACCGCCGGACACTTTATAGGAGTTATCGTCAAATTTACCGCCTGCGTGCAGAACGGTCATGATCACTTCCGCCGCCGATACGCCCTCTTCCGGGTGAATACCGGTCGGAATGCCGCGCCCATCATCCTGTACGGAGACAGAGTTATCGGCGTGAATGGTGACGATAATTTCTTTACAGTGACCCGCGAGCGCTTCGTCGATAGCGTTATCTACCACCTCGAATACCATGTGGTGCAGACCGGTGCCGTCATCCGTGTCGCCGATATACATACCCGGGCGCTTACGCACCGCATCCAGCCCTTTCAGGACTTTGATACTGGAGGAGTCATAAGAATTCGACATCAACGTTTCTCGCTCATTTATACTTGGGTTAATCCGTTATTTTACCCTTTTCCACGGTAAACATCTTCGAATTTTCGTCCGACATGTCTATAACGTGTTCAGCACTGATCGCGCTGACAAAGACCTGTGATTGCGTCGCTTTTAAGCGGCTGGCAAGCAGCCCGCGACGCTCATCATCAAGCTCAGAGGCAAAATCATCTATCAGGTAGAGACACCGCCGCCCGCTTTCACGGGTGAGGAACTCTCCTTGCGCCAGACGTAAGGCGCACATCAGCAGCTTAAGCTGCCCACGCGATAAGGTATCTTCCACCGGCGCACCGTCGGCGCGAATGCGTAAGTCCGCTTTATGCGGGCCATGCGCGGTGTAGGTTAGCTGGCGATCGCGTTCAAAATTACGTTCCAGCACCTCAGCATATTCTGTCTCTTTCTCCCAGCCGCGCTGGAAAGAGAAAGTCAGAGAAAACTCAGGGAGAAATTGCTTACAGGTATCGGCCATATCAGCCGCGATACCGGCGCTATACTCCGCGCGCCAGGTGCTGATTTGCTCCGCCAGCGGGATCAGTTCTTTATCCCACGGGCGTAGCTGTTCGTAACGAGTCACCTGGCGCAGCGCCGCATTGCGCTGCTTGAGCAATCGCTTGAGATTGCTCCAGGCGGTGAAAAATCCGGGTTCGTTGTGAAAGCATCCCCAGTCGAGGAATGCTCTTCTGTATTTGGGGCCGCCGTTGAGTAAAGTAAACCCTTCTGGCGTTATCAGCTGCATTGGCATCAGGTGCGCCAGCTCCGCGACTTTATGCCCGTCTGTACCGTCAATACGGACTTTGCTGTCGCCTTGTTTGTCTTTGGTTAAACCAATCGCCGTCTCGCGCTCTTCGCCCTGTAATCGCCCGTGGAGAACAAACGCCTCCTGCTCGTGGCGAATGACGCGACCAATCTGCAAACTGCGAAACGCCCGACCGTGGCCGAGCGTATAGATGGCTTCCAGCACGCTGGTTTTGCCACTGCCGTTGGCACCTACCAGAAAGTTAAAGCCGGGAGATAAGGCGAGATCCGCGGTTTCAATGTTGCGGAAATCGCGGATCAACAAGCGGGTGAGGGACATTACAGTCTCATTGGCATGACAACATAAGCCGCGCTCTGGCTGGCCGCATCTTCAATCTGCACGCTGGAAACCGAATCGGTCAGCATCATGCGGACGTTTTCGCATTTCAGTGCGTTGAGAACATCCAGCACATAGCTGACGTTGAAGCCGATTTCCATCTCCGCACCGCTATAGGTAACGTCGAGGATCTCTTCCGCTTCTTCCTGTTCTGGGTTGTTGGCGGTGATTTTCAGCTGGTTTTCGCTGACATACAGACGCACGCCGCGGAATTTCTCGTTAGAGAGAATTGCCGCACGAGCAAACGCCTGCTTGAGCAGATCACAGCCAGCTTCCAGATGTTTGTCCGGGTTCTTCGGCAGAACGCGACGGTAATCCGGGAAGCGACCATCCACCAGTTTCGAGGTGAAAATAAAGTCGCCAACGTGGGCGCGAATGTTGTTGCTGCCAATCTGCACGCGCAGCGGATTGTCGCCGCCGTCGAGCATACGCATCAGTTCAATCACGCCTTTACGCGGCACGATCACCGAATGGCTTGGCAAAGATTGACCAATTGGCATTGAACAGACTGCCAGACGGTGGCCGTCGGTCGCCACGGTGCGCAGTTCTTCACCTTCGGTTTCAAACAGCATACCGTTTAAGTAATAGCGAACGTCCTGATGCGCCATAGAAAACTGGGTCGCTTCAATCAGACGCTTCATCGTCGCCTGCGGCAGGGTAAATTCGACTTCGCTCTGCCAGTCATCGAGGTTCGGGAAATCTGCCGCTGGCAGGGTAGACAGCGAAAAACGGCTACGCCCGGAGCGCACCAGCATCCGCTCACCTTCCAGCTGCACGGCAATTTCCGCGCCTTCAGGCAGACCACGGCAGATATCAAAGAATTTGCGCGCCGGAACGGTCGTCGCCCCTGGTTCGTGCGGCTGAACCAGCGCAACGCGTGCCACCATTTCCATCTCGAGATCAGTACCGGTCAGCGACAACGTACCGTCAGCAACCTGTAACAGCAGATTACCGAGAATCGGTAGCGTAGGACGACCACCTAACGGACCGCTCACCTGTTGTAGCGGTTTTAATAAATGCTCACGTTCTACGGTAAATTTCATAGGTTTACGATGACAATGTTCTGATTAAATTAGAAAAATCTTCTTTGATATCGTGGCTCTCTTCACGCAACTGCTCGATCTTCCGGCAGGCATGAAGCACCGTCGTGTGGTCACGACCACCAAAGGCATCGCCAATCTCCGGAAGACTGTGGTTAGTCAGCTCTTTCGCCAGCGCCATCGCCATCTGGCGCGGACGGGCCACCGAGCGGGATCGACGCTTGGAAAGGAGATCCGCGACTTTGATCTTGTAGTACTCCGCCACCGTCTTCTGAATATTGTCGATGGTGACCAGTTTTTCCTGCAATGCCAGCAAGTCACGCAGCGCCTCACGCACGAAGTCGATGGTGATCGCCCGTCCGGTAAAGTTGGCGTTGGCAATGACGCGGTTCAGCGCGCCTTCCAACTCACGTACGTTAGATCGTAGACGCTTGGCGATAAAGAACGCCACTTCGCCCGGCAAACGAATGTCGTTTTCGTCGGCCTTTTTCATCAGGATCGCCACGCGGGTTTCCAGCTCTGGCGGTTCGATCGCCACAGTCAGTCCCCAGCCGAAGCGGGATTTCAAACGATCCTCAACGCCGTTGATCTCTTTCGGATAGCGATCGGAGGTGAGAATGATCTGTTGATTACCTTCCAGCAGGGCGTTGAAGGTGTGGAAAAACTCTTCCTGAGATCGTTCTTTATTAGCAAAAAACTGAATATCGTCGATCAGCAGTGCATCTACGGAACGGTAGTAGCGTTTAAACTCTTCGATCGCGTTGTTTTGCAGGGCTTTAACCATGTCCTGAACAAAGCGCTCGGAGTGCATATAAACCACTTTGGCATTCGGCTTGCGCGCCATAATGCCGTTACCCACCGCATGCAGCAGGTGAGTTTTACCCAAACCCGTGCCGCCATAAAGGAACAACGGGTTATAAGCACCGCCAGGGTTATCTGCCACCTGGCGAGCCGCCGCGCGCGCCAGTTGGTTAGATTTACCTTCAACGAAGTTATCAAACGTGTGTTTGACGTTTACGTTAGAACGATAGGTCGGTTCTGCCGGAGCCGGGACGTTATCCCAACCCGAGCGCGTAGAAGGCGCAGCACGTTGCGGCTGCGTTTGCGCCACCTGTGCAGGGGCCGCGACGTTGCTCGTCACTGCCGCTTGTGGCGTTTGCGTCACCGGTTTGGTGCCGACTTCAAAACGCAGCTGTGGGGCATCCGCTCCGCAGAAACTGGTTAGCAGTCCATTGATATTATTAAGGTACTTGTCCCGTACCCAATCGAGGACAAAACGGTTTGGCGCGTACAGGGCCAGCGTGTTATCGCTCAGTTCCGCCTGCAATGGGCGTATCCACATACTGAATTCTGTGGCTGGTAACTCATCCTGCAATCGGGCAAGACACTGCTGCCAAAGCGAAAGTGACAC